>CBDCXO010000001.1:0-187389 GCA_965223815.1 Sedimenticolaceae bacterium | reverse complement strand
TGCTTCATAACCGTGTGCGCGTGCAATCGCGCGGGCTCGCCTGTCATCGATGGCTTCCCACTGGACGATACCTCCAGGGAGCAGCGTATACGGATTGGTTGGTGACTCGAGCAACCACCGCCGCAACGATATCTGATTGAGCGCCGGTGTTCCTTGCTCGTGCATTACCGATACGGCCGATATCAGGCGCGCCTCCATTTCCATAACACCATCGATGTAGCTGTCGTAGGCAACTGCCCACAATGGGCCAAAAATTGGTGTCACTGCCGAGAAAACAAGACCCGGCTTTGCTGTTGCAATCACTTGCCGTGCAGTGGTCGATGCAAAGGTTTCTGTTAGCGGTCGGCGAAAGCTGCCTGATTGTTCAAACTGAACCCAACGTGGCACGGTCTCTATGCCATTGGGAAACGTGAAGCGGAAGTAGGATTGAACGGGGACAGGAATGTTCCTAAACGCTTGTTGTTGTGGAGGACTCAGGTTTTTCGACAATGCTGATGTAATGACAGCGACTTCGAGCTCGTTGATAGTTTGACGAGTGTTGTGTACAGCATAAACCATATAGGCCACTGCGATTGAAATAGCAGAGATGAGAATCAGTATCAATTTCTTTGCTGGTGACATGTCTAATCCTACCTTCTGAGCTGGTGTGTCGAGATTGGTAATCTAGGCAGACGCAGCAGCTGTTCTGGCGGTTTACGGCCTGTTGGGTTGCGTCAAGATGGCAATCGTCAGGTAGCTCTCAAACACTCGCAACGTCTTTGAGAGTGGTCAATAGATTCTCGCACTCGATCTGGCAATCGGCTCCTTCAAGGTTGCCAGTAGCAATTGCCTGCATTCTGTGTTTCACCATCTTCTCTCTGAATACCCATACTATCCGTACAAAAGTGTACGGTTGATATTAAGTGTACACGAATATACGCTTAAGTCAATGACTAAGAAATCATCTACCCGTGAAGAGCGTCGATCAGCTCGACAATGCCGGATTGAAGAGGCAACCTACGAGCTCTTGGCAGAGAGCGGATTCCACGCATGCTCAATGCTGAGTATTGCTAAGAGAGCTAGGGCGTCTAATGAGACCCTGTACAAGTGGTATGGCGACAAGGTCGGCTTGATCCGCTCGATGGTCAAGCGAAACGCTGCCGAAGTAACTGGTTTATTGGAATCTCAAATTAGCCAGGGTGATCCGGGAATCGGTACACTTCGGAAGGTGGGACCTGTGTTGCTGAAGCTACTAACCAGTGAAAGGGCCATAGTACTAAATCGCGCGGCCGCCACCGATCCATCTGGCGAACTGGGAAAAGCCTTGTCCGAGGCAGGGCGAGATACAGTTGTACCGTTGCTATCACAGGTATTTGAGGTTGCTCGCGAAAACAATGAGCTTTTCTTTGAAGATCTAGACGATACGATCGAGTTGTATCTTGGCCTGCTGGTTGGTGACATACAGATTCGTCGAGTCATCAGAGGAGTACCTGAACCATCACCTCGCTGGATCAAACAGCGTTCGGGGCTGGCAATCGACAGACTGTGTATCTTGCTATCTACGTAAAAGTATGCGGATCAAATGCACTGTTTGCCTCTTAAGGAAGATACTATTATCGAGAGTGAGCAACTGTCTATATAAGCAATAAAAAGACAAAAGGAAACGATTTATGCTCAACGTTATAAAAGTTGGCGAAGTTGAATCGATCGCGCCCTATGGAAAGACCTATGGTGAGGAAGAGCTGCACGCCATGCAGCGAGCAATCATCCGTATCTTTTCACGATGGGGCGTGTCTGATGTTGACGCCGCTACAATTCTCGGTGGCATATCGGTAAAGACGATTCGAATGTGATTGGGCCGAACTTTTCGGCCATTGATTTCAAGAGTCGTATCAAGCCGCCAATCGTCTATGGACCAGATCGAAGCCAGTCCGCCTCAAGGTGATGATAAGGCACATATCCGACCACTTGTGTCAATTGCGACACTGCCGCAGTAACTACGCGAGGCCTTGATTGTCGATACAGGTCCCTTGAAAAACTGCGTCTACTCTACTCCCTGGTGCGTTGCAATCAGTGGCTGATACTGATTGACAGCGTCTTGGTACTGCATCGCAATACAGACCCTATTGTCTGGACTTATGCCGATGTGCCTGGTACTCAATTGATAACGTTTCGAAGGAAGTGTAAAGCTGTCAATTAAACGACCACTATCAGCATCCACATAGGGCAGATTGGGTTGCATGTCTGGGAAATTGAGTTTGGCTCGGTCAGTATCAGGATGCGTGCGTGCACCTGTGGGACCCGAAAATAGAATCAACATACCCCTATTTTTGGGTCCCACAGTTTGCAGCCCGGCGTTCATACTCCGATTTGGCGATCAATGACGACTCGGGCATACTAAAGAGGCCCCGGATCGCTCACTTCGGCCGAGGCCCACTCAAAGATCCAGCATGGCAAGAATTAGTATCTCCCACCCACGGTGATCACCACTCGAGCGACCGGGTTTTGAAAGCGGTGAATGGACGCCGCCAGGTCACTGGCACCACCGTTGGGGTCATAGTCTCCCAGAATACCCCGGTGGATATGCACACTGTCATTGTGGTCGGGTCCGGCAATACCCGTGCCACCGGTTCCTGCGTTCCCACCCGGATCTGCGGGTATACCTAACACTCCGGGCGTACCACCGCCGTTGACTACTTCGTCATTGGCCTCGGTCCCCGCATCATACCCCTGGAGATAATAGGTATAGACGCCGGGTTTCCATGGAATCCGCATTGAATCCTCACCCACGAATCCATCGTTAGTGGGTAGTAACATCGCCGTCAATGACAGACGGGTCCGGTAAAGCCGCTTCACATCCACGCTGGTAGTTGTGCTCTCACCCGGTCCCAGCAACCCCCCCGCCGGATTTTCAACGGTCTCGCCGCCGGCATCGATAACCTGAACGGCCAGGCCATCGATATTTCCTCCTTCGGCCATTGCCTGCAGGGCGGGACTGGCGGTTTCACCTAGTCGGAACAGGTGGGTGTCGGGCTTGTGAAAAGCCAACAGCAAGGGTGTGAAATAGAGGGCATTGGTCAAATTGGTGATCTCCACCGTAACCTGTCTCGCAAAGGCTGGTGCCGAAGCCAGTAGGCCGAGTGAAACCAGTGCTGTAATCAATACACGTCTCATGATCTTCTCCTTCATCTCATAGTTGGATAGTGGCCGTATCCATACCACCATGAAGAGGTCCCATAGAAGTCACTGACTGATCACGATTTTCTAACGGTGTCCACGATCACCGGTATCGGGGAGCTGTTCTCCATCAACCCCATCTGGATCAAACAGCCGTTGACGATCTGGTTTCTCGCCATGTATTTCCTGACGCCGCAGAAAAATGGGAACTCTGAGTTGGCCTTGAAGCGCCATTTGGGCGTTTCTTACCCGACCACCTGGAGTCTCAAGCACAAATTGATGCCGGTCAGGAAAGAATGCGATGATCAACGCCGCCTTGGTGGGACCATTCAACATCGATGATTCTACTGGGGAGGTGAAAAGCATGGCGGCAAACTGGGCCGCGGATCGGATAATAAAGTCCTGTTCATGGCGGCTATGGAAACCAACGAAGAGGGCCATCCCATTGCCATACCCATGAGAAAAGTGAATGGCTTTACACAAACAGAATTAAAAAACGGGTATGCCGGCATGTGAATAGCAGTGCTATTGTCGTCTCGGATGGATTGGTCTGTTTCACTGTTATCGAGTCTGGCTGTACGCATTGTTCGGTGGTGACAGGCGGTGGTCCTACCAGCGTGACGCTGAATGATTTCACCTGGGTCAATACGATGATTGGCAATGTCAAGAAGGGGTGAATAGATGATTTGGAAATTATCGTACGCTAAACCTCGCCATCGGCCTTAGATTGCGAAACTGGCCTGGTTTAATTTTTCGATTCTGCTGCCAGAGGTAGTCACCGGTTAGGTTGATGTGCTCCCAACCCAAGGGAGAAAGATATTGCAGCAGATCATCTAGTTCGCCGTACCGATAAGACCATCGATTTTGATTTCATCTACGACATAACCAGGGATCTTTACTGCAACATCGACGGCGTAACCCGATCGATTCGGTACTATTCTTGCGAATGCAGCTAATCAGTTACCTTTATGGAATGAAGGGAGATCACCTACTTTGTAGGGAAGTTCATCTGAATCTTGCGTATCGTTGGTTTTGCCGTTTTGTATCTGTTGAGCGAAAGACGTAAATAACGGAACTGTAACGCTGCGTTCGAGCTTCAACGATTCGATCATCGGTAAGCGCTCCACAAACCCCATCTAGTATAGACATCGACTTTTCTTCAGACTGCATCCGCGAGTGCGAGAGCAGGCGGAGGGCTCATGGGGACTCAACGAGACCAACGGGAGTTCTGGTATACCCACTGGCAGCGTTGCCAGCGACAGGGTATGAGCCTGAAGAAATACGCAGAACAGGAAGATCTGACCCTGGCCGTATTCTATGGCTGGAGTAAACGCTTTAAACGTGAGGCAAAGACATCTTCGCCCTTCAGTCGGGTAGCTGTAAGAGCGGAGAAACCGGTGGAGTATCGCCTGCATTTTCCCAGCGGTCTGGTGCTGGAGTGGAATGGGGAGGCCGATACCGGCTATTTATCCTGCCTGGTGAAACAGCTGGGATGATGCGCCCTGACAACGAACTGCCAGCGGTGTTTCTATGCAAGGCAGCGGTGGATTTTCGCAAAGGTATACAGGGCCTGTCTGTGTTGGTCGAAGGCGAACTGAGGCACAATCCTTTCTCTTCCCAACTGTTCGTGTTCTGCAATCGGCGTAAGAACGCGGTGAAGATACTCTACTGGGATCGCAATGGCTTCTGCCTGTGGCACAAGCGCCTGGAGCAGGAATGCTTCAAGTGGCCGACAGATCTGGAAGGCCCGGTGGTCACACTGACCGGGCAGCAGCTGAACTGGCTGCTGGACGTTGTGCCGTAGACGAAAGATGCCGATGCACGAGGCACGGTGTTCGATCGTAAAGCTGCGGAGAAGATGGCGGTAGGTCCGCCGAAGTCGGTCGTCAGGGGCAGGCTTCAAACCCCCTCAGGTGGCTGCCGTTAAGAGCGGTGGTCATGAGCGCTGAGGAAACGTCGAGCTTAACTCGGCAGGTAGGAAACGGGAAGACGAACGAGAGTAAATCACCGATGAGGCGTCGTGAACCAATTACCTGACATCAAAACCAAGGGCCCGTCTAGACTTTGGGATGAGTTCAGGAGTTGCCCTGAAGGCTGCCTGAGCGGTGTCCGGCGTGCAGGTGGCGTGATCCTGTTTCAGGCTTTTCTGTGGAACTGCGGGAACCAGTAGTCTTGATGTTAAGGGAGCCGTTCAAGTGGACAACCCACGAGAACCTGAGTACCGATGCAAGGCACTGGGGCGGAGTAGCTCGTAGTAGTGAGGAAGCCATTGTAATGATGGTGGAGCGAAGGGGCTGCGTTAGACCGTTTTCGGCGTTACTCAACTGAGTATTTCAGGAGGAGGTAGCAATGAAAACAAAACCATTCGAAATACCAAAGCGACAAGTGATGCAGGCCTACCGGCTGGTGAAAGCCAATGCCGGCTCGGCTGGCGCCGATGGACAGTCGCTCGATGAATTTGAGAGTGATCTCAAGAACAATCTGTATCGGCTATGGAACAGACTATCCTCTGGTACGTACTTTCCACCGGCAGTCAAGGGTGTTCCGATACCCAAGAAGTCCGGCGGAATGCGAATGCTTGGGATTCCTAGTGTGACAGATCGGATAGCTCAGATGGTCGTCAAGCTCCAGATCGAGCCCGACATCGAGCCGCACTTTCTCGATGACTCCTATGGCTACAGGCCGAATAAGTCGGCGCTGGATGCGGTGGGTGTAACGCGAGCGCGTTGCTGGTCGTATGACTGGGTCCTGGAGTTTGACATCAAAGGTCTATTTGACAATATTCCGCATGATCTGTTGCTCAAGGCCGTGCGAAAACATGTCACGTGTAGCTGGGCGTTGCTTTACGTGGAACGATGGCTTCGAGCACCCATGCGCTTTCCTGATGGCAATCAGGCTGCGCGCGATAAAGGTGTTCCCCAAGGCGGTGTCGTCAGCCCATTGTTAAGCAATCTGTTTCTGCATTACGTGTTTGACGTATGGATGCGAAAGCATCATTCGCAGATTCCATGGTGCCGATATGCGGACGATGGTCTTGCGCACTGTTCCTCACTTTCGGAGGCGCAGTTGTTGCTGGAATCTCTGACCGCCCGTTTTCTGGATTGTGGCCTAGAGCTGCATCCGACGAAGACGAAGATTGTCTATTGCAAGGATAGCAATCGTCGAGGGACTTACCCTGTCAAGTCATTCGATTTCCTGGGCTACACGTTCTGTGGCCGTTCCTCCAAGAACAGAGCGGGGCGATTGTTTGTTAGCTTCAGCCCGGCTATCAGTACGGAGGCACGCAAGGCCATGGTGCGCAGAATCCGTCGGTCACGAATGCGGCACAGGGCTGACCGGTCGATCGAGGATCTCGCAAAGACGTTCAACCCGACCTTGCGTGGTTGGATCAGCTATTACGGGCACTTCTGCCCGTCAGCGTTATACCCCTTCTTTCGGTCGTTCAATCGGGCGCTTGTATCATGGGTTATGCGTAAATACCGACGATTTCATCGTCGGAAAACGCAGGCAGGTCGATATCTGGAACGGATTGCAGCCAATCGTCCTGAGCTATTCGCGCATTGGCGTTGCGGCATGACGGGTGTGTTTGTCTAGCATGAGCGGTATGAGTCGAGAGGCTCACGTGCCGTTCTGTGAGGGGCCGGTGGGGCAGTTCCACCGGCCTACTCGGCGTTATGACATTTGCCGACTGCGCCCACACAGGGATCTGAAGTACAAGACATTATTATAGTATTATCAATAGGTTATTCTGTACCTCATAGGTAGTTTTCGGTAGGCTTTGTAGATGTCTACAGCGTCCACCGAACACGCCCGCCTGTTACAACAAATCAAGGCACTCGAGTCTCAGAACCGCCATCTTCAGACCCGCATCGACCAGTTGGAGGAAGAGAAGCGTCGACTGCTCAGTCGCCAATATGGTCCCTCCAGTGAGCAGGACCCGTCCCCACAGATCCGCCTGTTCAACGAACCGGAGGAAATCGCTGAGCAGGGGGTAGCGGCTGAAGAAAGCGTGACGGTCCCCGAGCACAAACGTCGCCGTTCCCATCGTAAGCCGTTACCGGATCACCTGCCCCGAATTGAGGTGGAGCACGACCTCCTTGATGGGGAGAAGGTCTGTTATTGCGGTTGCCATCTGACCCGGGTCGGCGAAGAGATCAGCGAGCAACTCGACATCATTCCTGCCAGGATTCAGGTGATCCGCAACATTCGGCTCAGGTATGCCTGTAAGGGATGCGAGGAGACGGTGCGTACCGCAGCTCTGCCGCCACAGCCCATCCCCAAGAGCAATGCTTCTCCCGGGTTGCTGGCCCATATTGCGGTAGCCAAATATCAGGATGCCCTGCCACTGGCCCGCCAGGAGAAGCTGTTTGCCCGTATTGGCGCTGAGATTCCTCGCGCCACGCTGGCACGCTGGATGATTCAGCTGGGCAGTCTGGTGCAGCCGTTGATCCATTTGTTACGGGATCATCTGCTGAAGTATGACTATATCGGGATGGACGAGACCCGGATTCAGGTGCTCAAGGAGCCAGACAGAGTTGCGACATCTCAATCCTGTATCTGGGTGCAGCGAGGCGGTCCGCCCAAACAGCCGGTGGTGTTATTTCATTATGACCGATCCAAATCGACCAAGGTGGCAGAGACGCTGCTGGAAGACTATGCCGGTTTTCTGCAGGTGGATGGCAATGTTACCTACGATGCCCTGGCTCGGGCCCACCCTGAGATCCGGCTTGTTGGCTGTATGGCCCATGCCCGTCGCAAGTTTTTTGAGGCGGACAAGGCCCAGGGCAAGAAAGGGGCGACCGGCAAAGCGCGGAACGGATTATCGCTGATCCAGAAGCTCTATGGCATCGAGCAATCAATCAAAGGCAAGCCGCCGAGAGAGAGAAAGCGGGTTCGCGAAGAACGGGCCATGCCGGTATTGGAACAACTGCATCGCTGGGCAGTGAAATCGGTTGAGCAGGTACCACCCACCTCACTGACCGGGAAAGCAATCAACTACTTGTTGGAACAGTGGCCGAAGTTGATCCGGTATGTCGAGAACGGAAGTCTCTCCATTGACAATAATGCCACCGAACGAGCCATACGTCCTTTTGTGATTGGTCGCCGCAATTGGTTGTTTGCCGATACCCAAAAGGGTGCGGCTGCATCCGCTAATCTCTACAGCCTAATCGAAACCGCAAAGGCCAACGGTATCGAGCCTTACACATACCTACGCTACCTTTTCAAGGCACTGCCTGCCGCTCAAAGTGCAGCGCAACTCGAAGCAATTTTGCCATGGAACTTCGATGAGGCTCCGCTTACTCAGGATCTGATGCATCCATAGGTGCGGTTCGTGGAGCGCTTACGATCATCGATTCTTTAACATATCGTTAATTTTATACGTTTACATAATCCAAAGAAGAAAAATAGAAAATAGCTTAACTTATTGAATAATAGTGATTAAAACAAATTATCGATAAGTTGGCACGCCCCCTGCAACATCTCCTGCCAAGTACAACAGAAATTCACTTAACAGGAGATACATCATGAAAAAGACCACTTACACCGCAGCCATCCTTTCTGTAGCTTTGTTTTCCAGCGCTAGTTTTGCTGGCTTTGATAACGACAGTGACGTCCTGACTGGTGGTGCCACGGTTGTAGCTACCCCGGGTGCACCCTATGTCATGCCTGAGGCCGGTCCAAACGGAACTGAGACTGACGTTCTGTCTAACTTGAACGAGGTACAGACCAATGGTCGGGTTAGCCCCTATGAGCGTGTTAGCGGTGACCGTGATAATAACGACGACGTGATCGATAAGATCTCATAAAACGCTGTAAAGCTGTTGGGAGGGTCAGTGGCGAAAGCTGCTGGCCCTCTCCCTTGTCCAGACCGAAAACAGGAAGAGCACAAGAGCTGTTGGTTTGCACTAAAAAATCGACCCACTAGATTTAAGTGCAAAACAACACCTAAACGCTTTTGTAGAATCCGCACATCAATCCTGCCTCCGATTGGTACATCTCTGTTTGTGTAGATGAGCGGGGCTGAAATGAATATTCTATTTCTAAAAGATGTGTAAACCGACAACCCAACATGGTGTCGTCGATCACATGTTCGCGGCAACATAACGCACCGTTTAAATCAGTTTAAACGGCACAGGCCCCGGAATGATCGTTAGCGAATACGCTTGATCTCGGTACCGTTGAGATACCGAAGGCTATGGAGGGAATGCGGCAGCTTGGGGTTAGACTCCCCTGAGTTATTCCCTCAGCCAACTTAAGTTTTATTCGGGCTGAACGACAGATATTCAGAACATCAACTGGAGATAGCTTATGGATATGGATAATCCTAAAATCACTATGTCACCTCTGAGTCGATCACTGTTCGTCAATGATCAACGATACCAAGTAAACATCTTTAGAGCTGAAAGTGGTTGGACACTGAAAATCGTTGATGAGACAAATATCGCGACTATCTGGGATGAAATATACAGTCGTGAGGAATTGGCCCTAGCTGAAGCACTACTATATTTTCGACAACTCTCTAAAAGTGAATTTGTCGCTCTATAAGAGGCTCTCACTGGCTCTCCAGCTAGGCGTGTTCAGCTAGCCTGCACCTGGCGAAATCCTAATGATTGTAAAAAAAGAAACTTGCCCCGTATTGCAGGGAGGAGCCCCCTACTCTCCCCCAGCAGAAAAGACCGAATGTTGGTGCTTTCCCATTTATTAACTATCCTCGCCAGTCTCCTTGGACCGGGCAGCTTTACGGGCATTGGTGCCGATAGACTCTCCTTGGAAGCGGGTAATGACGTGGAGTGCCTGAACTTCACCAGGTGTTTTCGCTTTGGCTACTTTCTGCTTCATGTCGCGGAGCATTGCTGAGGTCCAGTCCGCAATCGCATCGTTTTCGAGCGCTGTCGCGGCGGTATCCCACAGTCTCTTCTCACACTTGTCATCCGCTGCGCCCGTCCTTATCGAGAAGATCATTCACCAATTCCTTAATGTCTTCCCAGAGATCCTCGAAAAACTCCTCCACCGCGTCCCAAAAATCGTCGACATATTCGGGTGTGTTTGGATCGTTTCGATAGTCGTCCGGCGGAGGAATGGGCGCCCACGGATGTGGGTCGTTGGGATCGTCCAGCGGGTCGTATGGGTGACATGGCTCGGGGATTGGCATCAGTTTCCCTCCTTTATTCCACTGCCGAGGAGCTGTGCGAGCTGCCAGCGGAACATCTTCAGAAGCTCCTCTTCGGTGAAGATTGCGAGTGCCTGGCGTGCGGTACGGCGCATATAAGCATCCTCCTCGCTGCTAGCTGCTTCAACCAGCGCTTCAAGACGTCGTGCGGCGACAGCCTCCATCGTCTCTTCGGCTTCGATCTCAGCATTTAGACGACGTTTCGCCACTCGAAACTGCGCTGCGCTGAGGGGATATGGCATAAGTAGCATGCGAAAAATCCTCAAAATTATTCCGTCTCTAAATGACTATGTATTCTGCTTACAGAGCCGGAAATAGGTGCCGCCAAGTATCTGAACTCAGTCACCATGGGTTGCCATTACTGAATTACGCCTTCAACGGATGTTTGTATTCTCTCCATACGAGTAACTACAAACTGAATAGGCTCGATGAAATGCAATGTGTCTACCTGCACTATTTAAAATCACTGGGCTTGCTATTCAAGTGACTTATTCCGTAAAAAATGTGCGATCAAATACCAATACGAGCTTGGGCAAGCATTGTTCTTTGACCCAAATTCAACCAAGGTAATCCTTGATCGGTGATTGCACCCAGTACGTACCAAGACGGAGTAAACGAAACACGTCTGGGAGCAGCTGCCAACTCGATTGCTACAACACGAATCGGGCATTCTAATCGAGGCCGAATCACCCATGGCAGGTTTTCATTTCCTGTGGCCGCGCCCTTCCTCCGCAGCCCCTAATGTCTTCGCCGCTTCGGGTTCCGCTGTGCTTAAGCAGGCCGGGTAATCCCCTCCCCTCGCATTTGATGCCCCTGCACTGCTCCCAGCTCGCCCACTCCCTTTACCGGTACTGCGGTAGGCCGGATCCGAAGGATATGACAGACGGACCGAGGAGAATAGGAAACACCTGGTTACCTGACGGCGTTTCGAACTCGGTTTGATTGCCGGGGCGATCGAGCGCCCCAGTCTTCGGACCGAGGTTGTTTTCCACAAAATCTACAGCCCTTGCCCTAGACTGCTAGAGCTGGCCATTGAAAGCCAGCGCAGGCAAAGGTAGGGACCTCCATGACGGAGGTTGTGAATCCTGGTGAAAAACCCGCTTGGCAGCTTGTCTGCATTGCGCTGTTGATTTTTCAGGCGGCGAACGCTGAAAGCAGTTCAAGGAAGCGCTAAATATTCTTAAAAGATAGTCGATAGTATTCGACTGACAGGGAGTGAAGAAGATCGATTGTCAGTGATCTAGCGGACCGCCGGTTGGTTCCCCGGGCAACCCATAGCGCATGGCAAGGGTTTAGGGAAAACGCAAGACCCTAAAATTTGTACCTCCCCACTATATAGAGATCTACCGGCATTTCCGGGCTTGCAAATGCATCGTTACGATGTTTGCCCAAAAATGCAAAAGAGAGAATGCAACAAACGATAGAAAAGGGTCTATGGAACAATACCATGGGAAATCTCAGAGAATCCGTAAAGGCAGGGCCAACAATCCGTCAAGGATGTCACCGGAAGCTAGTTAATACTGGGAAAACCAGGCGAATTATTCAGTCAATAATAATACTTGTATTGGCTCTGGCGGCACAACCTATCTTGGCAGCGGGGCCACACAACGATGGGGCAGCAGAGATCGATTCCGAAATGTTGAATATGAGCCTGGAAGATCTGCTGGATGTACAGGTGACTTCGGTATCCAAACGCCCCCAGTCTCTCTCTGATGCTGCGGCTGCGGTTTTTGTAATCTCCAATGAGGACCTGCGGCGGTCCGGAGTGACCAGTATTCCCGAAGCGCTGCGCATGGTACCCGGAATCGACGTGGCGCGCATCGATGCCAACAAGTGGGCGGTAACCTCGCGGGGGTTTAACGGTCGGTTTGCCAATAAACTTCTGGTGCTAATGGATGGACGTACCATCTACTCTCCTACATTTTCAGGTGTGTATTGGGAGTCACAGGATGTAATTTTGGAGGATGTTGAGCGCATTGAGGTAATCCGCGGCCCAGGTGCGACCCTGTGGGGAGCCAATGCAGTGAATGGGGTGGTAAACATTATTACCCGACATGCAGCAGACACCCAAGGAGGGCTGGGAGTGCTGGGGGCAGGCACAGAGGAGCGGGGGTTCGCCACCGCCCGCTATGGCGCTCGTCTAGGAGAGGGGACATATGGAAGGGTCTACGCCAAAGGCTTAAAACGCGATGAGTTCAGCAATCCCAATGGTGATAATGCAGGTGATGATTGGAAGGCGCTGCGGGCTGGGTTTCGTCTAGACTCTCAAATTACGAAAAGGGACAATCTTTCCATACAAGGTGATATTCATCGTGAAGACATTCATCAGACTATACAACTGGCCACTATCCAACCCCCGTACACTACCCTGATAGATGATGATGTCAAGGTATCTGCGGGTCATCTGATCCTTCGCTGGGAGCATACTCCATCCGCGGTTTCCAAATGGAGCTTGCAGGCATACTACGATCGATTCGATCGGGACGAAGAGACTATGCGCGAGCAGCGAGATACCTTCGATCTCGACCTGACTCACCACAGAACTTTTGAGAGTGGGCATGACGTCGTCTGGGGACTGGGGTATCGCTATACTCGGGATGAGTTTGAGAATTCTTCCACAATATATGTGGACCCCGACAGTAGAGGAGATCAGCTATTCAGTGCCTTTCTCCAAGACGAAATTACTCTGGTTCCGGAAAAGCTGAGGCTGACATTGGGTTCCAAATTCGAGTACAACGACTACACCGGCTTCGAAGTGCAACCCAGCGCTCGTTTGGCGTGGGTTGTCAATTCGAAAAATAGAATCTGGGGATCTGTATCCCGGTCGGTGCGTACACCATCTCGCGTCGAGCACGATTTTCGTATCAGTTCACTGGTAGCTCCGCCGTTTAGTGGGGAAAATCCATCCCCATTACCGCTGGAAGCCGTTGCTGTGGGTAACGCGGAAATGGATAGCGAGACGCTAATCGCTTACGAGCTGGGTTACCGCACCGCCCCATTGAACAACTTAACTGTGGACGTCGCGCTCTTCTACAACGATTACGACGATTTGCGTATATTCGATTCGAAAACGCCATTGTTGGCCAATCCACCAACACACCTCGTGCTGCCCGCCCTTTTTACCAATGGCGCGCAGGGAAAGACCTACGGAGCCGAATTGGCTACAGCCTGGATGGCAACGAAAGGGATGCGATTTGATCTGGCTTACAGCTATACAGAATCGAATATTGACTGGATCAGGAGTCTCGACATTTCTCAAAACACAGCTGCTCCGCGGCACAAATTATCTCTGCGCTCAAGTTTTGATGTCAGGCCCAATATTGATCTGGATATCTGGTTTCGCTATGTGGGCAAGACTGAAGTCTACAATCACACTATATCCAGCGAAGCTATCAGCATAGACGCTTATCCTAACTTGGATATTCGCCTCGCCTGGCGACCCGCAAAAAGCCTAGAGCTGTCACTAGTGGGACAGAATCTATTAGACAATAGACACTTGGAATACATTCAGGAGTTGTTCACCCTACCCACCGAAGTTCAACGCGGTGTCTACGGCCAGTTGGAATGGAAGTTCTGATTAACTGTGTCGGGTGTGGAATACAGCATGGATGGCCATTTCCTTAAAAAAGCACTAGGAATACTACCTAGGATAATTATAGTACTTGTCACAATACTGAACCCACTGGCTGCTCAACCGGACTCAGTGGATGAGTATGCCGCCAAAGCGGTGCTGGCTTTCAATTTCGCCCGCTATACGGATTGGCCCAAATCGGCTATAGCCGCCTCACCTGACTCGTTACGAGTATGTGTAGTGGGCGATGATACCCTGGTGCGTTCGTTCCAGGGAATAAGCGGACGGCGTATCGGGGAACGAAGCATTCAAGTAACTGCCCTACGCGGCAGGGATAGACCTAGCAAGTGTGATTTGATTTTCATCAACAGTCGTGATCGAAGTGTCATCGCGCACCTGTTTTCCGATATACGGGATTTACCGATACTGACCATCGGAGAAATCCCCGACTTTGCCGACTACGGCGGCATTATCAATCTCTATCGATCAGACAACAAGATTCGGTTCGAGGTCAGTCTTGCTGCCGCTGAACGAGCGAATTTGACCATTAGTTCCAGGCTATTGCGCTTGGCTAGGATCGCCAAATAGTAGTTGGAAAACAGTAGTATTTAGAAGCGTTTACCTACGGGAGCGAAGCACTGAACTTCCGCTGATACTGGCCGATAGCCTGTAGATGAGACCCCCTCTGGAGGCACTTCCAGCGTCACGGCTCAGTATGGGTTTTCCTGGAAGTTGTTATGAATGGATATGGATCGACGCAATTGGAGGATCTGTTAGCAATGCACCTCCCAAAAAAAACGAGCTCTCTTGCTGGGCGCATCGGTCTGGCGATTCTATTGACCAGTACCGCGGCGCTACTATTGGCAACTGTCACTTTTGTGACCATCGAGATCCAGTCCTATAAACGAAACTTGGTGGAGCACCTCGCAGTCGTTTCGCAGATTGTAGCGACTAATTCAACCGCAGCTATTGATTTCAACGACCCCAAGACTGCAGAACTGGTGTTAAGGTCATTGGAAGCCGAGCCCGGTATGCTTGCCGCAGGGATCTACCTTGCGAATGGAGAGCGTTTTACAGCCTATGGCTCAACGAGCGCATCGATCAAACACCTGGATGAATTTAATGTAACACTACACACTAATAACTTAGGCATGCAACATCACTTTCACGGTGATCTACTTGATATTCTGTTTCCTATTCAATTGGACGGCGAGGTGTTGGGTCAGCTTCGTCTTACAGCAGAAATATCACCAATGTACACCAAGTTAGCAAGCTACCTCCAGAACATGGCCGGGGTCCTCGTTGTGCTCATTGCCTTGGTCGTGCTGGCCTCCCGGCGTTTGCGCCAGCGTATCGCCGCGCCGGTGGAGCGCTTGGCCGAGGGTATGCGCCGAGTATCCGAACACCAGGACTATAGCCTGCGGCTGAAACCGGAGGGCGACCAAGAGGTAGCTAGGCTCACCGCGGGATTAAACAATATGTTGGAACAAATACAAGAGCGCGACCAGCGTCTGTTACAACATCGGGATGACCTTGAACGTACTATCGAAGAACGCACACACGATTTACGCATTGCCAGGGACGAGGCCTTGGCGAGCAAAGATGCAGCGGAGATGGCAAGCCGGGCAAAGAGTGAATTCCTTGCCACCATGAGCCATGAAATTCGTACGCCTATGAATGGTGTGCTGGGTATGACCGAGCTGTTGCTGAGCACCGAATTGGGCCAGCGTCAGCGCCGCTTTGCGGAAACTATACAACGCTCGGGCGACGCGCTGCTAATGATTATTAACGACATACTGGATTTTTCAAAGATTGAAGCGGGCCGCCTGGAGTTGGTGGATGAGGACTTCAATCTGCGGGATCTGGTGGACGACACCGCAGAGTTGATGGCAGAACGGGCGCACAGCAAAGGCTTGGAACTAAATCCCGTGATACCTCTGGATCTTCCGTTGGCTGTTAGAGGCGACGCTACGCGTTTGCGACAGGTGCTGGTGAATCTGATCGGCAACGCGATCAAGTTTACCGAGCAGGGAGAAGTGATCATACAGTTACAACTGCTCGAGTTGTCCGAGCAGGATATGCAGATGCGGTTTGAGGTCATCGACACCGGTATTGGTATTTCCTCTTCAAAACAACAAGAAATCTTCGAGTCGTTCTCTCAGGGCGACAGTACAACGACACGGCGCTATGGTGGAACGGGCTTAGGGCTGGCTATTTCCTCTCAACTGGTGTCATTGATGGGGGGGGAAATCGGCGTGGAGAGCGACTTGGGTAAGGGAGCCACCTTCTGGTTCAGTGTGCCCCTGGCTCGTTCTGTGATTGCTGTCGAGCGAGAACTCAAGCGTAAAGACCTGCATGGCGTTCGTCTGTTGATCGTTGACGACAACGCAACCAACCGTGAAATCCTACACAATCAGGCGATAGCCTGGAACATGCCTCACGATACAGTGGAGGGCGGTGGTGAGGCACTGGAAAAACTGCGTATGGCCGCTGCTACAGGCGAGCCCTATGACATTGTGATTCTGGATTGGCATATGCCTGAAATGGACGGTATAGAGTTGGCCGGGCTGATCCAGGCCGACCCAGCCATCCCTGCAGTTCATCAGGTCATGCTCAGTTCTGCAGCATTCGACGAGGAGGCGGCCAAGGCTATGGCACAGGGTATTGAGCGTTACCTCAATAAACCTGTGAAGCAGTCAGTACTCTACGATTGCTTGAAGGGGGTCATGGCGGCGCCGACAGGATCAATAACACCTGCTTTGAAAAAGGAACACGAAGCAAAAGTGCTACGGGGTCGAATTCTGGTTGCCGAGGATAATCGGGTCAATCAGGAAGTAACACGCAGCATGTTGGAGCTTTTGGGATGCGAGGTCGAGATCGTATCGAATGGGCGTGAAGCAGTTGAGGCTGTCTCTAGCGGTATCTATGACCTGGTACTAATGGATTACCACATGCCGGAGATGGATGGATGGGAAGCATCAACAGAGATCCGCAGGATGGAGCGCGCTGTAAATGACACGTATCGGGGTGTGCCGATTATTGCACTGACAGCAGATGTGCAAAAAGGGGTTCCGGAAAAGTGTCTGGATCACGGGATGAATGCTTTCTTGAGTAAACCATTCAGGCAATCGCAGTTAGCACAACTACTGACCCAGTGGTTGCCGCAGGATGAAGAGGCCTCCTCTCGTACCGATGCTATCTTGGATGCCATTGTGGTGGATAGCGGGGATCCGGTCCTCGACCAAAGTGTATTGGACCGAATTCGCGCCTTGCAGCAGCCTAACACGCCGAGTGTTTTGGCCCAGGTGATAGGTATTTATCTGGAGGATTCTCCAGAGATGATCAAGAAGCTCAAGCATGCGCTTGAGCAAGGTGATATTGCAGGCCTAACAGAAACTGCTCACAGTCTGAAGTCGAGCAGTGCGAATCTCGGCGCCAGCAGGCTGTCTTCTCTATGCAAGGAACTGGAGCACCAGGGAGAGAAAAGTGCAGCTGAAGATCTGGCAGAGCTAGTGAGGCGAATCGATACCGAATTCGAGAGTGCACATTTTGGGCTGCAGAGGGAACTGGAGCATCAAAATATTGGTTGAGCAGAATATAAAGAACTTGGGACTGATTCTCGTCGCTGATGATGAGGCTACACAGCGTCTGCTGACAAAGCAGGCCCTGATAGCAGCCGGATTCGACGTTGTCGAAGCGCATAATGGGGAAGTGGCTCTTGATGTATACGAGCAGCAGAGACCGGATCTCATACTGCTTGATGTCAAAATGCCCAAGATAGATGGTTTCACCGTTTGTGCGCGTATACGCAAAATGGTAGATGGAACGGAAGTACCCATCATCATGGTAACCGGCTTGGATGATATCGAATCGCTTGAACGCTCATATCAGTCTGGCGCTACCGACTTTATAACTAAGCCTGTTGTGTGGGAAACCCTTAGTCACCGGGTGCGCTATCTACTACGGGCCGGAAACGCGATACGCTCTCTGCGGCGTAGTGAAACTCGCTTGATGCAGGCGCAGCAAGTGGCCAAAATGGGAAGTTGGGACTGGGATATCGTACGCGATCAGGTTCAGTGGTCCAATGAGATTTTCCGCCTGTTTCCTATCCAACGAGAGGCTTTGGATGCCTCTTTTCAGTCCTTTTTGAGTTTCATCCATCCCGACGACCGTCAACGAGTCAACACGGCGGTCGATGATGCGCTGGCCAACAAGGCTCCCTATCTGGTCGAGCACCGCATCATCAATGATGATGGCAGCGAGATTTCAGTGGAACAGCAGGCGGAGGTGGTGTTCGGCGAGAATGAGACGCCGTTAAGAATGATCGGTACGATTCAGGACATATCGGATCGCAAGCGAACGGAAAAACAGATACACCAACTGGCCTACTATGACACCTTGACCGGCCTGCCAAACCGGGGGCATTTTCGAAAACAAGCCGAACGGGCCTTACGAAGCGCGAAGCGTAATGGCCACAAGTTGGCGCTGATTTTCCTGGATCTTGATGCTTTCAAAGATGTCAATGATACGCTCGGCCATGATGCCGGCGATGAACTGCTATGCACTATCGCCGACTATCTTCAGCACAGCATTCGTACCTCGGATGTGGTGACAAAATTGGAGCCGGAAGATGCCCGCCAAGCCTCACTATCCAGGCTGGGTGGTGATGAGTTCACGATCCTACTCCCAGATTTGAAGGAGATCGAGGTAGCTGCAAAGGTTTCCGAACGGATTTTGAGGCAGCTGCGGAAGCCGATAAAGCTCCAGGGCCAGGAATTTTTTATCACCGGCAGTATGGGTATTGCATTGTTTCCTGATGACGGCATCAGTGTGGATGTATTGCTGAAAAACGCTGATATTGCCATGTATCATGCCAAACAAAATGGGAGAAATAACTATCGCTTCTATACTAAGCACATGGACGAGCGGGTGCAGTTGCGGCTTAGCATGGAGAGTAAGCTTAAACGGGCGCTGGAAAAGGATGAGCTCGACCTGCACTATCAAGCCAAGGTGGAAATATGCAGTGGCCAAATCATAGGCGTGGAAGCCCTGCTACGTTGGCACAATCCGGAGATGGGGCAGGTATCACCCGCACGATTCATCCCGATAGCTGAGGAAACTGGATTGATCGTCCCGATTGGTGAGTGGGTACTTAGTACTGCCTGTCGGCAGGCAATGACCTGGCGCCAGGCAGGCCTGTCTCCGGGGAATATCGCGATCAATCTCTCTAGTCATCAATTCCGTCGGGGTAGTTTGATCGAGAAAGTGACGCACGTGCTGGCGTCGACGGGGTTAGATCCACGATGGCTGGAACTCGAACTGACCGAGAGCGCTATTATGGAAAACGCGGAGGAAACCATCCGTGTTTTAAATCAACTTAAAAAAATGGGCATCACCCTATCTGTCGATGATTTTGGCACGGGCTATTCCTCCATGGCCTACCTCAAGCGTTTTCCACTCGATGTGGTCAAAATTGACCAAAGTTTTGTCAACGACATTGCCACTGACGTCAACGATGCAACTATCGTTACGGCGATTATTGCACTGGCGCACGGACTCAATCTCACCTCGATTGCCGAAGGGGTTGAAACCGAACAGCAGCTGAGTTTTCTTCGTCAGCACGGCTGCGATCAAGCGCAAGGTTACTTAATCAATCGTCCGGTACCGGCGGATCAGATGGAACAGTTGCTTCGCGCCGAGCTTGCGAAGGGCATAATTGCACCGCTTCCGAAGCGTCACTCGGAGTCCATGAGTGCAAACGATCGTTGATATCGGTGTCTTCGAGGCAGTGCCAGGGCATCGAATAATCGAAGGCGCATCATGATGACGATCTGGGAACAGATCACCGCTAACGCCAAACTGATTTCATTGCCGGAGGCCTACCTAAGCCTCCAGGATCTGCTTGCACAGCCTGACCACTCGATGGCGGACGTGGCGCTGATTATCGGCCGGGACCCGGCACTTACCACGCGTTTGCTGCGGCTGGTCAATAGCCCCTATTTCGGGTTGGCCGCAGAGATTGAAACAGTGTTTCGCGCTGTCAATGTTCTCGGCACCAAGCAGGTTCGCGACCTCGCGTTGGCCACATCAATTACCCATTCGTTTGCAGGTATGCCGAGTGAAGTGATGGATATGCCTAAGTTTTGGAAAAGGAGCGTATTCTGTGGGCTTGTATCACGGGGGTTGGCCGAGGCTATTAATCTACAAGATTGCGAGCGTCTATTTGTCGCCGGTCTGCTTCGTGACATCGGTCATCTTGTGATGTACCAAACAATTCCAGAAAGATGTTTACAAGCTTCGCTGGCGGCGGAGCAACGCGGGCAGCCACTATATTTAACTGAGCGGGAGCTCATTGGGATGGATTATTCCCGTGTGGGCGGTTTGCTCATGCGGCAATGGCAGCTTCCTGGCAGCTTACGCGAGACTACAGAATTTCACACGGAGCCACGCCGCGCCTTAACCTTTCCGATGGAGACTTATCTGGTACATATTGCTGCGCTGCTTGTGAACGCTGAAGAAACCGGTTTGGAGTTTGGGGATGGGGTTTTAAAACCACAAGCTCAGTGGCGGGACTTTACTGGATTGTCGGTGCAAAAATGCTTGTCGGTAAAGTCGGTAGCTGAGGCAGAGGTAGGCCGGGCTATGGAATTGTTTTTCCCAGGTTTGTAGGGGTGCAAAGGCTGACAGCCTGTCAGTGAAAATCTCAATCCCCACATTGAATAAGTTCACCGCTATTGTGAATATAACGGAGGATCACAGATGGGTGATAAAACAAACAGGAAGAAAGCGTCCGGATACCAGAATTGGACCCCGATTATCGGATAGCCGTTTAAGTGTAATCTGCATTTATGATTATGCTGCTTCCGGCAGCACGGCTGCACTAAAACACGCCTGATCAGGTGTACTACTCAAGTTCTGATGCTTCCGTTCTGAATTGTAGAATCCAAAATATTCATCCAGCCTGGTTGGTGCTTCTCCTGCTGAATCGTAGGTGCGTAGATAATCCTCTCAATACTTGAGGCTCCGCCACAATCGCTCGACAAACACATTGTCTACCCAACGCCCTTTCCAGTCCATGCTGATCCCGACCTCTGACGCTCTGAGAACCTCTGTAAAGGCAACTACAGCAGTAGGTCTCGATTTCCGATACAGAAACAGGAAACAAATGATACCGCAGCGCCGCTTTCGTTGCCCACGTAGACAGCCGTGATCGGCCTAGCCCGACTATCTCAACGTGTCTTCAACACGCAATTTTGATCGAGGCGCCGGTCAGCGGATTCCATCGGGGACCGAGGTACCTATCTCATATGAAGTCCGGATGTATGGTTGCAATCTTTACCCTCTCGCTATCACCAACTGGGGACTTGGCAAACAGGGGCGACCATGTATGAGATAGTTTCTAGTGAAAAACACCAGCAGAAACTGGATCAGACCTACCATGAATACAAGGTTAGATCATCAAGAGATATGCAATAGCACGCTGTCCCATAAACTTTCATGAGAACAGCAGCCCGGTTTGAAGTTGTGGAACCGAAGGTTCCGATGGATTACCAATAAGCAGACCTCGAAGATCTCGACGATCAAACAGATTCAGTTGCAGCAGACGCAGGATCTGCTGAAAGCTTTATTGGATCGCACTCAAAAGCTCGTCTAACGACCTGTCCCGCTTAAACTGTCGGCTAGCGACTGCAGATTTTGTGCTAATCGTATGGTCTCCTCGCTGACCGCAGTAATCTCCTTGGTACCCGTCGCGGTTAGACTAGCTACTTCACTAATACTCACAATATTACGATCTATTTCCCCGACCACAGCAGTTTGCTCCTCTGCAGCTGTAGCGATCTGAGTGTTCATTTCACTGATGTGTCCCACTGCGGCAGTAATAGAAGATAGGGCTTCCCCGGCCCGGGCTGCCTGTTCGACACTACTGGTAGTTTGTTTAGTCCCGTTCTCCATCGCTTGCACAGCCTCCCGGCTCGAAGCTTGAAGCGACTCGATTATCGCCTGGATCTCTTCAGTAGATGTCTGCGTCCGCTGAGCCAAGGTGCGCACTTCATCGGCAACCACCGCAAACCCGCGACCCTGGTCACCGGCACGGGCGGCCTCTATAGCCGCATTCAGAGCAAGAAGATTGGTCTGTTCCGCAACTCCACTTATAACGTCTAATACCCGGCTGACGCTAAGCGCATCCGTTTCCAATTGGCGAATGACATCAGCTGCATGCTCAACGTCACCAGCGAGTGAGTTTATGACTTGAATTGTTGCCTCAACTACCACCTTACCTGCGTTGGCTTCACGGTCCGCACTTGCGGCGGCTTCAGCTGCTGCAGCTGCGTTAGTAGCAGTCTCCTGAACCGTCGCCGACATTTCATTCATTGCCGTTGCCACCTGTTCGGTCTCTGAACGTTGCCTCAAGACCCCTTGATTGGTTTGTTCCGTTACCGCAGATACCCGGTGGGTAGAGGCGGTAAGACCGTCCGCTGCCTCATTGACGCCTGCTATGAAATTTTGCAGTTTGTCTAGCATCCGGTCGAAGGCAGCCGCCATTTGTCCTAGCTCGTCCGATTGGCGGACCTGTGCACGCGAAGTGAGATCGCCTTTTATTTCGACAGCCTCCATTACTCTCTTTATTTTCGCTATTGGCACGGTGATGCTGCGTGCCATGACGGTAGTGAAAAAAACCAGTACGACAAAAACCAGCACGGCAAATCCCGCCAGCTTTATTACATCAGCCCAAAAGATGGTATTGATGTCGTCAATATAGATACCCGAACCGACAATCCAGCCCCATGGGGCGAATCCCTTTACGTATGAGAGCTTGGGAATAGGTTTGTCCAAACCCGGCTTAGGCCAGTCATAGTGCACGAAACCGGCCCCGTTTCTCTCGACCTCCTCAACCATCTTGACAAAAAGAGGCTTACCATTCGGGTCCTTGAGCCCTGACAGGTCTTTTCCATCCAACTTGGGTTTAAACGGGTGCATCACCATCCTTGGATGCATGTCATTAATCCAGAAATAGTCCTTTTCCTCGTAACGCAGTACCTTGATCATTTCGATAGCAGCCTGCTGGGCTGCCGGCTCAGTCATCGTCCCCATTTGGGCTTGCTTCTCGAAGTGTGCGAGAACGTGATATGCGATCTCTACAACATGACGCGTCTTGAGTTGCCGGTCTTCTAGCAAATTGGCCTTCAGGGTGGATAAAGCGAGGCTGGCCATAATTATCGAGCCGAAAACCGCCAACAATATCAGAAGTAATATCTTCCCTTTAACGGAGATTTTTCCGATTAACTGCATTATCTTAGTCCTTATTATTGAGATAATATCGGTGAGTTAATTTCATGTTTCGGCAGATTCCAGAATTTATTTAAGGAAACCGCCCGTTAAAAATGTAGGGAATCTGAGCGAGGCAGGCTTTTTTTCAACCGTTTAACATTCTTACTTTCTACGCTTTCAACTTCAGCAGGATTATGGGTCACTGCTGGATAGAGCCATGCTATATCAACAAGCAGCTCATTTACGCAGACAAAGACTCACGACACCTTCTTGAAGCTAGTTCCGCATAGTATTGTGCCAATCATCAATACCTTAGGTTTCGTCTCATGCAGTCGATAAAATATACGCAAGATCAGCTCGACAAAATTGAGAAAACGTATGTCGACCACATTGGAATCCATTTCACAAAGAGCAAAATTGGTAACGCTACCGGATATCTATCTGCGTCTTAAATCTGTTTTAGACGATCCGGATTCGAATCTGTCTGATGTTGCTGAGGCGGTGGGGAACGATCCTGCAATGACCATCAGATTACTGCAAATCGTAAATAGTGCGTATTTCGGCCTGGGTACTGAGATCGATACCATAACCCGTGCAGTGAGTCTATTGGGTACAACGGAAGTGCATGATCTCGTGCTGGCCGCTTCGGTTGCCCACAGCTGCGAGAACATGTCCAATGAGGTCATGGACATGCAGAGATTCTGGCGTCGCAGCATATTCTGTGCCATTAGCGGTCGCGAGCTAGCCTCTCTTTGTAATATTACTAATAGTGAGCGCTTGTTCGTTGCTGGTCTCCTGAGAGATATAGGGCATCTATTCATTTATCAAGTAGCGCCCCAAAAAGCACAGACATCAGCCGAGTTGGCACGAACTCAAGGTATCCCGCTCTATTTAGTAGAACGCTCCTTGTTGGGTGTGGACTATGCCAGAGTAGGTGCAGATCTAATGCGCCAGTGGCAACTACCACAGAGTCTGTGGGAGCCGACTGAATGCCAGGTAGACCCTATTAAATCACAGAGATATGAGATGTTCACCAGCTTGATCCACATCGCTGCCCAAATGACAGAGGAGACCGATGGCCAAGAGGACGCAGAAGTGGCACGAGCTAAGGTAGCCGAGTACGCGTGGCAGGTCACTGGTCTCAGTCCTGAACAGTGTGCCGGTGTAAGCAACAGAGCTAAAACCCAAGTTGCAGCGGTTATGCGTCTAATATTTCCTTCACTTAAGATGAATGCAGCCTGACATCGATTCTTAGACTTTAAGGATAGACCTGACCTGGATGTGGCTTTGTGCTCCAACGTATCTAACCCTGAAACGTAATCCACGTGCTCAAGGTCAGGTCAATCCACACATAATGTCTGGTCTATTAGTTGTAGTAACTCAATTAGTAGGCGGCGTGTTTCGAAATTCTATTAGGCTACTGATGCGATGGTGATATTACCTCGCCTCAACAGGTTTGTGAACTCTTGTGATGGTATCGGTTTACTAAAAAAGTAGCCTTGCGCTTCCTGGCAACCATGTTTCCTCAGATATTTAACCTGGTATTCGTTCTCTACCCCTTCTGCAATCACCTTTAACCCCAAAGACTGGGACATTGCCAGTATCGCTTTGACAATCGCCGCATCTTCGACATCGGTCTTGATGTCCCGCACAAAAGAACGATCAATTTTCAACGCACCCAAGGGGAACCGTTTCAGATAGCTAAGTGAAGAGTAACCAGTGCCAAAATCATCCATACTTGTCCTGACATCCATTTTCTTTAGTTCAGTCAATGTGTTCACAGCCAGGTCGGTATCGGCCATTAAGATGCTCTCAGTTAATTCAATCTCGATATTTCCCACGCAGATGTCCGACATCCCAATACAATCTCTCACCATCGAAGTCAGGTTAGCATCAGTAAACTGTTTTGCAGATACATTGACAGCGATAGGTACAGGATCAATATCCTGGGATTTCCAACTAATAATTTGGCCGCAGACCTCTCGTAGTACCCAATTACCTATCTGAATTATTACTCCCGTCTCTTCTGCCAATGGAATAAAATCCAAGGGGGAAACCATGCCGTACTGGGGACGATCCCAACGAAGTAGAGCTTCTGCCCCTACTATCCGGCCAGAGTTCAAATCCACTTTAGCCTGATAGTGAATTCCCATTTCCTCACGCTCTAGTGCGTGAGCTAAATCACGTTCCATGGTGATTCTTTCTTCTTGCGACTTACCGATTTCCGAAGTGAATAACTTGACGGTATTTCGTCCTTTTTCTTTTGCTTGATACATAGCAATATCAGCATTCTTTAGCAACTCATTCACTGTGACTCCGTCTCTAGGAAAAACGGCAACGCCTATACTAGGCGTGATGAAGAGTTTTTGATCACCAACTAGAAAAGGCTTGATTAGTGCATCGTGAATGCGCCACGCTATCTTTTTTGCTTCACGTTGATCGTGAAGTCGCTTGATTAAAAAAGTAAATTCATCTCCTCCTAGTCGCGAAGGCACGACCACAGGTGTATCGCTAACACTTCTAGCTATAGCATCATCTTCGCGTAGACAATGTGTGAGGCGATCAGCAACACTGCAAAGTAACTTATCGCCAATATCGTGCCCAAATGAATCGTTTACCTTCTTAAAACCGTCTAGATCCATATAAGCGAACGCAACATTCTCTTCTAGACGAATGGCTTCGACGATCGCGGATTCTGATGCTTCGAGAAAATTGTACCGATTGGGTAGCCCCGTGAGTGTATCGTAGTACGCTAAACGTTTAGCTGTTCGCGCTGCCCGCTTTGCCTTGTTAGCCTTATCCTCTAACTCACCAATCATTGCGGCCATGCTATTTCCCATCTGGCTTACTGACGTTGCCATCTCGCCAAGCTTATCTGAAGAGACAAAGTCTATGGTAGATAGGTACTTTCCATTAGAAATCGAATGGGCATATTTAGCGACTGCGTTGAGACGACGATGTAAGCTACGAAATAGCACAGTGGTTGTAAGTATTATAAAAGCGACGAGTAATATCAATCCATAAACAATTAAGCGATTAAGTTCTTGCAGCATATTCTTTTGTAATGAGAGGTTCTGCCGGGCATCATAGAGATCCTGTTTGATGCTTCCACCCAGACCCTGAACAGCAATGTTCAATTTGCTTCGTCTTTTATCCAATTGTTCTCGGAACTCAGAAAGAATGTCCTCAGAATCCTCCAGCAATTGAAGTAGTTTATTGGGACTTCGGTTCTCTAGAGCCTCGTTCGTGATATCGATAAATACATCCACAATCTCTTTGAGCTCATTGCGGTCGCTGGTCGAAAAATATTTTGAGACTTCTGGGAGGTTAGTGAAATTGCTTTGGAGTGCATCAAGACTGATCACAAGAAAGCTTGCACTCCGATCGAAATCTAGGATGTATAGTTCGAACTCATAGACATGCCTGGTGACTTCGACATCTAATGAATGCAAAAAAACAAAAGCGGGTATCAGATTGTCTGATATTGTCTCCGCAAGGGTTTCAGTATGTTCAGATTGCTCTAGAATGCGTACATTTTGCGCGATATTCTCACCAATTTCATGTGAAATGAGTTGAATAGCACACGAACTGCTCAGCGAAATCAACACAATACCCATTACCATCAGCCAATGTATGCCGGGCAATCTCTTAGCGGCAGGGACACAATCAGCTTTCTTTTTTTGACTTCTCACTGGCTACTGGGCTATCTGTTTATTTTGATGCCTGGGCTGGTGCTTAAACTCAAATGTTAGAGTCTCAGAAATCGCATGATCATCGTTTTCTGAACGATCGAAAACCGCGATACCACCTTTAATCTTTCCTGATTTCAGTGGAAATACCACGTCGTCCCTGTTGTTTGTGTTTAACTTTCTACTCAATTCCAACTGCCATCTACCATCTGACCAAACACCTCGAGCGCTTACATCGGCCACCGAGCCCTTAGGGGATTTAGATAAAACATATTTCGGCATTGTTCGCTGATCAAAGCGTCTATATCGTTTGGTCCTATATAACTTGTCTCCGCTATCACTCGGGCGTACAAAATAGACATGACCGCCGTCTGAGAGACTAAGTTTATAGGACTTCAATAGCTTAGAGCGGCTGACAGCGAAGCTCTTATCATGAGCAATACCTAAGGGGTTCGATCTCGAAGCCTTCCAGTGCCAAGTATCCGCCTTGAATTCTCTACCTGAATCCCACATGGTTGAATAGTCACCTTCCATGGCAAATTGAACTGCTAGACGATCTTCCCTTTGGGGCCCAAGATGGTATTTCTTTGACTCCTCGTTCCACACCCAGGGTTTGTGCGTTTTGTCCTCTGTTTGATCTTCCCACTCAAGGAAAAGATAGACTCGATCTTCGTGAGTTCCGCCTTTTACTGTAATGCTTTCCACTTTCACTAAACTACCAGATTTAGCTTTGTGAAGCGGTACAGTAGTACCTGGCAGGGTACTCCAATCTTTGGGATCTCCGTCTAAAATTGGGGCTTGCTCCAAAGTATAGATCGGTATGGTCTGCGCCAGTGCACTTTGATCGATCGTCATTACAGATAACAAAACAAGCTTCATGAGAACACTAGTTTTAGTCATCGAATTACTCCCTGTTGGTTTTTTGATCTTCGCCTTCCACACTCTTCAGGCATTTATCGGTATGGTTACAGAACTCTTAAGAGAGATGCCAGCCTTTGGTGCATATTGTATGTAGAACCCCCTGCATAATCCCCCAATCCAAGTTTTCACACCCTTAAATCACCTTGAAGTGGTCAAGGGCTTTGTTACACTCCAGTTAAGCCGATTTCTTCTGCTCCCTCAATTGCCGCTCATATTCGTGGGACTAATGTGGCCAAGGTATGAATGCAGACGGCGACTGTTATAAAACATGGAAATGTATTCTAAAATGCCCTGTTGGGCCTCGTGGCGTGACTGGTAGTTCCGCCACTGCATCCGCTCCTGTTTCAGACTGCTGAAGAAGCTCTCTACGACAGCGTTGTCCCAGCAATCACCTTTTCGGCTCATACACATAGAGAAGCAAGACGATCGGCTCATCGATAGTTTTAGCGGGAAAATAGATTTCGCTAATGGATTCTGCGAAATCTATCGGGGGATCGATAAAATCACCGCATCATTCCAGCACGAATTGGGCTGTTGATACCGGCTGAGAGTGTTGAAGGCGGCTGGGTTGCGCCCTCCCCTCCTGATTGGATAATAGCTGCGGCGGGCCTGTACAGGGAGAAACTCTGATATATCCTCGCTTCTCACGGCGGCATCCCAGTTTTTCGATCTTGCGCAGGCCGTCAGCGTGTCAATGATCACCTCAATGGAGCCATTCCGGGATCGGTTTATTGGAGCCACCCTGGGATCGGTTTATTGGAGCCACCCTGGGATCGGCCTAATGGAGCCACCTCAGGATCGGCCTAATGGAGCCACCCGGCACCGGTTTTTCCCTTCGAACTGACCTAATCGCCTCCCGTATCGTGACCGCACTTTTGTGTGCGGAGAAGAAACGGAATGGCCAAACGGAGGTTCGAGATGTATCACTATCGACAAGCCCTGGTGCGCATGCGCCTGGGGGATTCTGACCGACAGATCGCCAAATCGGGACTGATGGGCCGGCGCGTTGCCGCGACCGTCAGAGGTGAAGCCGAAGCGCGCGGCTGGTTAGACACCGATCAGGCGCTGCCACCCGATGAGACGCTGGCGAGCGTATTTGATGCACCTAAAAAGCAGCGTGCCCGCCAGAGCTCCAGCCTGGAGCCGCACCGCGATCAGATTACCTCATGGTACGAAGACGGTGTGCAGGGCACCACCATCCACAGTGCACTGCAGCGTCGTCACGGCTTCACCGGCAGCTATTCGTCGGTGCGTCGTTTTTTGCAGGGCCTGGCAGAGACGACCCCGCGGGTAACCACGGTGCTCGAGTTTGCACCCGGCGAAGCGGCACAAGTGGATTTTGGTCAAGGACCCAAGATCACCGACGTGCATACCGGTGAGCAGTTCAAGACCTGGTTCTTCATCATGACACTGGCCTGGAGTCGGCATCAGTACGCCGAGCTGGTACCGGATCAATCGGTCGAGACCTGGCTAGGCTGTCACCGGCGCGCCTTCGAGCATTTCTCCGGCGTACCAGCGCGGATTCTGATCGACAACCCCAAGTGCGCCATCACCAAGGCGTGCTACTACGATCCCCAAGTACAACGCAGCTACGCTGATTACGCAGAAGGCTACGGCTTTCTGATCGCCCCGTGCCCGGTCGCCGATCCGAAGAAAAAGGGACGCGTTGAATCGGGCGTCAAATACGCCAAAAACAATTTCATGCCGCTGCGCGAGTTCCGTGACCTGGTCGACGCCAATGCGCAGCTGATGCAGTGGGTGATGGGGCAAGCGGGCAATCGCGTACACGGCACCACCCGCACCGCGCCGCTCACCCGGTTCGCCGACACCGAGCGGGAGTTCCTCAAGCCACTGCCTTCACCCGCGCCGGAATGTGCGCGATGGACAACCGGGAAACTGCATCCCGATTGCCACGTACAGGTCGAGAAGTGCCGCTACTCGGCACCCTGGCGACTGGTGGGTCAAATACTGGATATCCGCCTGAGCGAGACCACCGTGCGGATCTATCAAGCCCATGAGCTAAAGGCTGTGCATCCACGCGGACGTGGGCCGGGTTACCGTCACACGATCGACGATCACCTGCCACCGGATGCAGTGGCCTACAAGATGCGCACGCCTCAGTGGTGTCTAAAGCAGGCCGCGGCGGCCGGTCCTCACTGCCTTCGTTTGGTTGAGCGACTGTTTGAGCACCGCGTGCTCGATAAGCTCCGGGCCGCACAGGGTGTGATTAATCTGATCAAACGCTACGGACCGGCGCGCACCGATGCCGCCTGTCAGCGCGCGCTGTACTTCGACAACGTGCAGTACCGAAGTGTGCGCATCATTTTGGAAAACGCGCTGGATCAAATCGTCGATACCGAGCAAGCGTTCGATTCCCTGTCCGATGCCTACACCGGCGGCGCCAAGTTCGGCCGCAACACCAAAGACCTGTTCGACCCACACTAACGGCCGTGCGTTCCCTCGACCCGTTGCTGTCCATGGCCGTGCGGCAACGACAATCCACTGACCGACAAGGTCAACCACTCAACCAAAGGACATTCAATATGACTACGATGACACCCCTACCAGAACTCACGCCTATTCTGAAACAGCTGCGTCTGTCCGGTCTGCTGGAAAGCTTGGAGACCCGCAACCGTGAAGCCATTGAAAACAAGCTGACGTACCCGGAGTTCCTGGCCCTGATGATCCAGGACGAAGCCGCACGGCGTGATCGAAAAAAGTATGACCTGCGATTACGTCGCTCCGGCTTTCGGGGTGACAAGACGCTCGAGGGCTTTGACTTCAACTTCAACCCGGGCCTGAACCAAGAACTGATCAACGAGTTGGCCCGCTGTGGCTTTGTCGATGAAAAAGTGGCCGTGTTGATTGCCGGCCCCTGCGGTACCGGCAAGAGCCACCTTGCACAGGCCATTGGTCACTGCGCCGTACGAGCGGGCGTCGATGTGATGTTCACCACGCAGTCGAATCTGCTGTCGCAAATCAACGCCGCACGGGCAACCGGCAATATCGAACGCAAGCTGCAGACGCTGACCCGCGTCCCACTGTTAATCATCGATGACTTTGGACTCAAACCCCTCAAACCGGGGCAGGACGAAGACTTCCATGACCTGATTGGCGAGCGTTACGAGCGGGCGGCCACAATCATCACCAGCAACTTAGATTTCGGCGAATGGGGCGAGGCCTTCCCGAACAAACTACTCGGCGCCTCGACACTCGACCGGATACGCCACGGGGCTTATCAGCTGGTGCTGGATGGAAAAAGTTATCGCGCACCACGACCCGGTCCCAAGCGCGCAAAAACAGCGGTTGAAAAATCGACCAAAACAGCGCTTTAATCTACCCCGTTCGGAGGCGTAAAACCGCATGAAAAAGTGGCTCCATTAGGGCGATCATGGGTGGCTCCAATAGGGCGGTCAGTGACATCAGCGTAAGATGCAACGCCGGTGATACTGTGATGCCCGCGTAGCGTGCCATATCCTCCCCAGGCACAGATCAGGGTCCAGTCGTTGAACAAATCTTGCACCAATTCTGCCAGGTAGTAGCGGTGGTTGCTGGGTTTGATCCAATACCGCATGTTCCCTCCTCCATAGCATCGGCGAAGTCACTATTGCTAGTATCCATTAGCAGAGACTCAATAGATGAGCCTCTGCTTTCTGGTCCTGATTCCAGTTCAATTGCTGTCTGGTCCGCGTACCTTGTAGGTATTTCAAATCCCTTGTTGAGGGAGAAAATTCGGTGCCACGGAAACTGCCAGAAAACAGCTTGTAATAGATAATTTGTAGGTAATCCAGCGTGAGTAAGTACTCACTATTTACAGCAACGGCATCTGCGACTTTTCCTCAAACCGAAACTCCAGGCGCTCAACCACCCTCCCCTTCTTTATAGGTGTCCAATCAATCTGCAAAGAGGTCTTTTGATTGAGTTCACTCACTGCCGGTTGGATGACCCGGGCCTTGAGATTGGAGAAGCGAGAATATTTGGTTTGTAGCTGAAGCCGGTTTCTCAAATTATCTACCGAGATGATAAAGAGGCCCGTCTCCTGAAATTGGACGAGCATTTCGTAGAGTCTAATAGAGTAGGTAGAGGCGAGTTCTGCCACTTCGGTGAGGCGGTAGCTGGTAAAGCGTCTGTGCAGCATGGCGATGTAGGGGGCAATTTCGGGAGAAAACCCAAGTTTCACCTTGCCCTCACCTTTCCGGTACTCCGCCAAATAAACCCAACGCATGCGACTTTTTACTTCTCCTTCGATGCGACGAATGTCACGCTCGTAAAGCCTGTTGACGGCGTCCTCCATCTCTCGGTAGGCACTCTTGAAATCGGTCTTAAATAGATCCCTGAATTCGTCAACGGTCAGGGTAAAGAGATTTTGCTTTGGCAGGGGTTTGCGGCCATCGAGTTGTGCGGCGCAAGCCAGGATAATACGCTGTTCGTTCAGGGACAGGCTGTAGGATGCCTCAATGAGGGCATTGGCCTTGGTCACAAGCCGACCGGATGCCACTTTGTGCATCATCTCCCTGGAAGGCTTGTTTTTGGACATTGTCTATCCCTGGTACTTACGAGGTAGCCGACAGTTTATTGTACGATGCTACATATGTAAATTGATGTAGCATTAGCCGGAGATCTGTAGCATTTAATCTAAGCTCTACCCTCTTCCCAAGGGCAGTTGAGTCAATACCGGAAATATGTAGCATTTCATTTTCCCGGCAGACCGTAAATTTGTAGATGTTTCGCAGCTAGCCACACCGTAAATTCGTAGCAGCTAGGGCGATAGGTATTTTTTCCAACAATTTGAGGTAATCACAACCCTATTTTTATCTCTATGCGGGGAGAAGTGTTCGGGTATATTTGCTATTTAGGACCTGTGAATAACGCCGTAAATATGTAGCAACTCACCGGATTTCAGTAGCATTTCACCGCAAATATGTAGACATATAGCCGTAAATCTGTAGCATACTCATTACCTATCTTATTGTTTTTATTTGCAAAATAGAGTCTCTAAAAACAAGTAAAAAACAAGTAAAAACAAGTTTAAAAGAACCCTGCTGTGAATAACCTATATTCGTTTCTTAATTGTCAAACCAAATCAAAACCCAAAACCACCTACCCTTCGCCATCCATGGCTTCGCCCCTAAAGGCCTTTGCACACCATCCCTGGTGTGCTTCAGAGCACCGATTAAACTCATTGCCAACATTCAACCTCTAATTAATGTGTGCTCGCCGTTGGCTCCCAGAACCATTAAAAAGGATTCGCATAAAGCTCATCCTACAGTCTACAAAAAAGATTCAAAAATCGAGGTCCTGAACTAGTCTAAACGCCCTACCAGAGGTTCTGTGCATTGATCTAGAAGTCTTTCGAGAGTTTTTGGCCTCCCCTCCCCTGCTTCACTTCTACGTGTTTTCATGGCCCTCCAATAGCTTTCTAAACTCGGTTCCTTTCTCACTTTAATTGGGTCTATATTAGATAATTCACGTATTTTATTGTTTACAGTGAAATACTATGTGAATATCAAAGCATAATTTATATTTACGTATTTATGCGGCAGACGACAACCGGAGTAGTTTATGACTTCATTATCGGCGCTTTCAGACATCAGTGAACGAATGCATCGGCTGATTAGGGCTATAAATGACCGTAATATTAATACCAAACCGGGCAAGATGACTCCCAAAATCTATACCATGAAGGAAGTCGAACCTCTGATTGGCCGTAAATACCACACTATCCGGGCAGCCGAGAAAGAGGGCCGACTTGCCCCGCGGGAAACCTTAGCGGATGGACGTCGAGCCGGCTATACGCTAGCAGATATTAATCGCGCCAGAGAGCATTTTGGTACAAGATTGCGCCGTGGCGAGGGTGATGAACCCGTCCGTGTAGCCGTCTCCAATTTCAAGGGTGGGTCCGCAAAGACCACCACGGCCATCCACGCGGCACAATATTTGGCAGAGCAAGGTTTAAGAGTATTGCTTGTGGATTGTGACCCGCAAGCCAGCTCAACCGCCGCATTTGGTTATGTGCCCGACGATGATATTGATGTCAACAACACCCTCCTACCCCTCCTGGAAGGGGCGCAATCCTCTCTTGATTACGCAATCCGGACGACCTATTGGGATTCACTAGACCTGATACCCTCCAATTTACTGCTCTATAACGCTGAATACGGCCTAGCAATAGAGGCCAGTAAGAATCCCACCGCCCTCCTCCGCTTGATGATGGGTCTACAGGAGATTGAAAAACAGTACGATGTGATTGTACTGGATCCTCCACCCGCGCTGGGCATGATTTCACTGAGCGTTGTACAGGGTGCCAATGCCCTTCTGGTGCCTGCCCCGCCTGCCCTCTACGATATCTTCTCCACCCGCTCCTTTTTCTCGATGCTGGTGGAGGTCGTTGAGACGCTGCAGCGGCATCTTGGCGAGATCGATTACAAGTTTGTACGCCTGTTGGTCACCCGCCTGGACACCAACTCGGAGACCCAGCAACAGCTGGTGGATCTGTTACCTGAAGTATTGGGTAATACCTTGATGCGCCATCCAGTCACAAAGACTGCAGCGCTGGACCGGGCCGGTATGTTCGGACACAGCCTCTATGAAGTGCTGCCTGACAATGTGCCACGCAAGACTTTGAAGCGGGCAGTGAACCATTTCAACAAGGCGAATGAAGAGCTTTTGCTGCTGATTCGGCAGTCTTGGCCCTCGCATGCGGAGGCGCTTAGGGAAGAGGGGATTCTGTAGTAAAAACCGGGGCGAATTCGCAGGTGCGAATTAATTCTATAACTGATTGATATTAAAGTAAATATAGCGATATTATTGATCGCCTGTTTTGGCTGAATAAGGAGACTGAAATGGCTGGCTCGAAATCGAAGATGGAGGGGCTCATAGATTCCTTGCGGGATAAGGTGCATGAACGACCCGAGGCAGCTGCCGACAAGGATTCCGTTGAGAAAGTGGGTGCCTTTCGACATCGGTTAGAGACACTTCCAACCCATACGACTCCGCGTAAGAACGAGCTCAAGGTCCAGCTAAAAGTCGATCCTGGCAGATGTCGAGTCTGGGCTGATCACGATCGCCGCTACGATCTATTGAATGAGGAGGCCTGCACAGACCTCATAGAAGGTTTTCAGGCCCAGGGGCAGCAGATCCCCGGTATCGTACGTGAGATTAAAGATGACCCAGACCACGACTATGAGATCATTGTTGGAACCCGTCGGCACTGGACAGCATCTTATCTGGGTATGCCGTACATGGTTGAGGTTCAAACCCTCAGCGACCGACAGGCCTTTGTGCTGGTCGATGCGGAGAACAGACAGCGTCAGGATATCTCAGACTATGAGCGTGCAGTCTTCTATGCCAATGCGCTTAAGCGTTTCTACAAGACACAGAGGGAAATGGCAGAGGCGATGCAGACATCGACAGCCTGGCTCAGCGAGTATCTCTCGTTGGCCGCTTTTCCTCAGGATGTGGTGGATTGCTACAAGAGTATTCGGGATATCAAGGTAACGCACTCCCGCAAACTGACGCCGTTGCTGAAAGACGCCAAAACCAAAAAACGGATTATCGAGAAGGCGCGAGCGTCAAAAGGGTTGGGATTAGAAGGGGCCGCGGTGCTGAAGATATTGGTGACGGCTGCGCGGCCTAAAAGGGGAGGGGGGGTTAACTTCAACAAGGACTTTCATCTGGGGCACCAGAAAGCCTTCTCTGTTTCCAAATCAGGTAAGGGTGGTCTGCACATCAAGATTGATCCCAAATTTGAGGGTAATGTGGATGCCTTGGTTGAGATGTTGGGCGATGCGGTAAAGGCGCATATCTAAGGATCCCAACAGCATTATACTGGGTAAAATTCGCAGGTGCGAATAATTCACCTAAGTCTCTGTATATTATAATAATAAAGAAGATTTATTGATGCCCGTATTTAGTGTTGGTGAGCAGCGTACTCGCGATAGCCTGTTGGACAGCAATATTTAACCTAATCGTATTCAAAATCGGTTCGGCTTAAAATGTGGTCGAGTCCCTCCAGATCATAGTATTCGAACACCAGGCGTCCCACTATATCCCCATCGTGTGGCTCTATCTGAACCCGATGTCCGAAGTGGTCGGTCAGTTGCCCCTCGAGCCGCAGGATATTGGGATCTTTGTTGGCACTTGGTGCCGGTAGGGTAGGGGGGGGCTTGGGGGTTTGGGATGATTCTGCTTGGCCTCTCGGCAGAGTCGCCAAGCCTCGGTGACCAATAGTTTTTCCTGACAGATGATGTCCCAGAGCTGAAGTTGTATATGTCGTGACAAGCCGTGCAGGTGGCGCGCATGTCCCTCTTTTCGTCTTCCTGCCAATAAATCCAACTGGATTGAATCGGGAAGCTGAAGCAGATTGAGGTGGTGATTGATGGTGGCACGGTGCGTATGCTCGTCGCGGGCTATTTCAGTTTGTGACTTCCCTGCCAGAATACGCCAGGAATAGCATTTCGCTCGGGAGATGGGGTTAGGGTGGGTGGCGTAAAAGTCTTCATCAAATAGCTGGTTTTCTGAGAGATCGGTGCGAGATACATCATGAATTCTCGCGGGGAGTTCCATGATGCCTGTGGCAATGGCCGTACGCCAGGCGGCTTCCCCCATTACCAGTTCATATTGGCCTGCTTGATTTAGCGGATTTACCAAGACCGCATCGAGGATACCCCATTCCTGGGCATGAGAGCATTGGGACGGGGAGGGCTTGTAGTAGGGGAGGATCTTATGGCTAATCCGGAATCTGGAGGGGATGATCTGCTCGGTACCGATTTCCATTGGCAGACTATCCCATGATTGTTGTCATGTGACAACAATCATGGATGATGGCTGTTTTTGAATGGCACTGCAGGGGTCATTTACCTGTGATCGCTAAGTTGGTCGCAGTCGGGGAGTGACGCCATTGGTGGCAAGGTAGGGTCAGCGCAATTGAATGATCAATAGTCTCCATTAGGCAGCAGGATGGGGGCACCCTGTCGGAAATGGCGTTTTGGCTAAGCTGACTCTTGTGGGCTGCGTAGAGTATAGATCCACTCCACGACGGCCCTTGGTGTGTTTGCAGGCGCGCTATGGGGTAGGTACTGGCCATTAGCGCTGGTATGAATCCAGAGGGTACCCGTCATAGGGTGCGATCGCTCCCTCTTAGGCCGCTCCAGCCTGGCTGATTGACCGCCCACGGGTCCCTCACTGGTGTGTTGATACCAGCGAATCGAATTCTGTGCTGGGTATGGCGCTTGTCCAAGAGCGTCAGCATGCCCCGCCAGATACTCCTCACAGCTATGCCTTCCAGGGTTTATAGAAGACCGATTGTGCAGATCAGAACGCGGGGGAGAAGGGTAGGGGTATTAAAGGATCTGAATACAAGGTCGATTCTGGGGATAGTCGGGTCATTTCCAACGCGCAATATCAATTTGGCCCGGCTCGGGCAAAAACCGCTGTGGTTACCAAGGAAGGTGGCGGTTATGCTTTTTAGTTTTTGGACGATAGAACATGAGTTTGGCCAATGGGTGTATCTGGTCGTGCATAAAGGATGAAATCCCCGCTAAAAGACAAGCCGCTACCCAATCCAGGAGAGTCACTGGATCGTCAGATTGACGATGTCATTTACGATGAGGTAGTCACCTACTATGTGTTGGCCCTTGTCGTTGTGCTTTTGGCCATCATGGAGTGGTGGAAGTGGTACTCAGGTGCTCCTCCCAGTCCCGGTGGGTTTGCGCTCTGCGCCTTCGGTTTCCTCATTTACTCAGGGTTTCGAGTATTGCGAGCTAGGAAGAAGGTGAAATCACTAAAGCTGGGTCGAGATGGAGAGAGGGCTGTAGGGCAGTTTTTGGAGAGGCTAAGAGAGGATGGGGCAAAAATCTTCCATGACTTCCCCGGCGAGAAATTCAATCTCGATCATATTATTGTTCATTCCAGCGGTGTGTACGCAATCGAGACAAAGACATATTCAAAACCGGACAGGGGTAAGGCTATCGTTGTATACAATGGGAAATCGATCACTTCCCATGGCAGAATCCCAGAGGAGGGCCCTATTGTTCAGTCCAAGGCAGCGGCGGGATGGCTTTCTGAAATCATCAAGGAATCGACGGGTAGAAGGGTACCTGTCAGGCCAGTGGTGGTATTTCCCGGGTGGTATGTTCAATCCACAGCTGAAGCGAAAAGTAGTGACGTATGGGTACTGAATCCCAAGGCACTCCCCGCATTTATTGCCAACAGCCAAGCTCAGCTGGAGCCAGAGGATCAAAGGCTTGTCTCATACCACCTATCCAGGTACCTCAGAACCGCCTGATCGAGATTTCGGGTTTTCATAAAAACCACACACGCGTATTCCAACTAGTATCCCCAGGGATACCCAATTAGCGATTAACCAGCTGGATCAAATCCAATACTCCACATCTCAGCTCTCCAGAGATCTACCAGGAGATCCAGCAAAGGCAGAGCAGCATGTTCTTGAGCGATTGATATCCTGGGATGAGAAGGGCGTAAGGCAATGCGATATTGCGTCGATCGTACCCCCACCATGGTGTTCGAGAGCAAAGCGGTGATGTATCGCCTGAGCGATCTGAGTGTAGCCCATTCGCAATTCCGGATCTGGCGGCGGGGCGAACCCGGATTCGTGCTATCCGCTATCAAGCAATCGACTGTTACTGCCGCGCCCTTGTTGTTCCTGCCACTGCCTGCCGGCTCACTCACCACGCTGGCTATCGTGGCCCGAATGACAGCAGCCGCACCTTCTTGTCTGCGGTGAATGTCCATCTGACTATGCTTCTGGCTCCACCGCTCCTGGGTCGGTTGCAAGATGAGGGCATCAATTATGCTGGGTTATTACAACTCGGAACTGGTGGCTAGTATCAATAACTCACTGGGCGATAATCCTTGACGAGAGATCCGATTCACCTTGGGGTTGGCCCAGCTGAAGGCGGTTAGGGTGTGGAGGTTGAAAATAGTCGCTAAATTCTGGTGGGATAGTGCCGATACTAGATGGCGCACTGTAACGCATGCCACTTTGATAAAAGGATATATATGAACGCCCGGAAAACTGTATCGACAAAAAAGAAGGTCACTCTCAAGAAAAAAGCCGTTGCGAAAAAGAAGGTCGCTGTAAAGAAAAAGATCGCGCCCAAAAAGAAGGTCGTTGCCAGGAAAAAGACTGTTCGGAAGGCGCCGGTCAAGACCACCCCACCTGCTGTAAAAGCGGTCACGAAGAGACAAACAAAGTCACAGATCATAGTGTCTCTTGCAGAGGAGACGGGACTTGAGAAAAGGCAGGTTAAATCACTCTTTACGGCGCTCGTACGCCAGTTGGAAGCTCATTTAAAGCCACGGGGATCTGGAGAGTTCACGATACCAGAGACCGGCATCAAGGTGGCACGAATCACGAAGCCCCGCACCAAAGCACGTATGGGTAGAAATCCTGCAACGGGAGAGACCATCAAGATCGCAGCAAAGCCCGCGCGCAAGGCCATTCGATTGACTGCGTTGAAGTCGCTAAGAGAGAAAATTTAGCACGGATTACGATAGGCTAACATCGCTTACTGCTTCCCGAACAATTTGCAAAACTTGCTTGGTTCTTGAAGAAATGCCCCGCTTCAACGGGGTGTTTCATTTTAAACCTTAGCCAGGGTTAGTCGACTGACTGAGCGCGCACCAGAGGTCGCGAAATCACTTTTCCTGCCAAGTGTTAGGGGTATATACGGACGAATTTATGGAGAAGCACGTCAGCCCCCGCTCGAGAATTTGCGATAAAGCATCAGCACCACCGGTTTAAATCTCGGTCTTTACCCAGATTTCTTATACGGAAACAACAGATCTTTTAGTACCACATTTTCTGCCTGTATCAAAAGCCGCGAACAAAATGATGTCGTTACTAAAGTCAATGGAAGTTGAATTAGTCGTACCATGAATCCAAGGCTCAACCACCCCACAGAAATATGCCATGGAATCACTAGTCTCCTGTTCCCAGGACCCACAGGCTAAGCCAGGTCGACCTCGGATCTCGCTAAAGCTCAGAAAGCTCATTAGTCAAATTGGGGAAGTTGGCGGGATGAAGCGTGCTCGTGACAAACTGTATCCTGCTGGCCAAGTACTAATTGCCTGGTGAGTTGAAACCTCGGCTTTGGGTGTTCGTGGATTACTACAACAATGAATGCTGTCATGAGTCATTAAACAGTCTGATATCTGCAGAAGCGGTGAGGCAATCCTAGACTAGGGCCGGAGACTACACTACGGTAGACAAGCAATACACCAACCCTAATGAACTGAAGTATCTCTATAATTCAGATGTCTATTAGTCCAGTTTTATTTGACGAGGCACAGTATTGCGCCGAAATTGATTGTTTATCGACATCGCAGCTCAATTCCAATCATTACTACCCCGGAATCTGGGTGGGACGCGACTTACTCGGGAGTTCATGTATCGATAGGTGGGGTTGGTGAAGCGCTTACAAAAAGGAAGCTTGACCGAAGACGAGCTACGTACAAAGTGGTTCAGAGCGGCGGCACACAGAGTCAAAGTTGCTGTCCCTAGCTATGTGAAGGTTAAAACCGCCGCTCTGTGCACAGGTTGACGGCAGAATATTGGAGATCTTGAGGTCATAGAAAAATCTACAGTGAGGCGTCCTGTGAAGTATGGACCTGACAATTCTGCTGCATACTAAATACAGGCATGTTGTTGGATTAATATCAGATATAAGGGATATATGGCGGGGCAAAGTGATTCCCATAGTAAATGTCAGTATTCCCTAGTTCAGTTGGTTCGCCGGCCGAGTAGGGTACTCGAAAGCTGCTTAGTGGAGGGCGTGTCAACGGCACCTGAAAACTGACCCATTTACGATTATCTGCAATCGAAAACTGACCCACCCGGTTAGTCCTTACTTGTTGTAGCTGGCTGTACGATGCCCGCCTTACGCTTATCTTTTAGCCGATAGCTATCTCCTCTAATCTGAATGACGTGCGCGTGGTGCAAGATACGATCGAGCATCGCTTCGGTGCAGCGTTCATTGGAACGGCAGCTGCTCTCTGAAACCTGCCGGATAGTCGGTTTCCGCACCTCGGCCAAGAACGAAACCAATGGGATGGACTCCTCCTCCCCTAAACGGCATCAAGGTGCCAGACTGGGTGTGTTTACCACCAGTCACTGGAAAGAAGGAGTCCACAATGAAACTTATACGCGTTGGTGTTGATTTAGCAAAGAACGTGATCCAGGTTCACGGCGTAGACTGCAATGAGAAGTCTATTTGGCGTCGACGGCTCTCACGGAAGAAGTGGCTGAAGGTGTTACTCGAAACTGTTGATCCGGGCTGCGAGATTGGGATGGAGGCGTCAAGCGGCGCACACCACTGGGCCCGTCAGCTGCAGGCACAGGGCTTTGAGGTCAAGCTGGTTGCCCCGCAGTTCGTCAAACCCTATGTCAAGAACAACAAGAACGATGCCAACGACGCCGAGGCCGTGTGCGAGGCGATGAGCCGACCGAGCATGCACTTTGTGGCCGTCAAAAGCGTCGAGCAACAAGATATTCAGGCGGTTCATCGCATTCGCTCGGAGTTGGTTAGCCAGCGTACCGCCAAGGCGAATCAGATTCGCGGCCTGGTCAGCGAGTATGGTCTGGTTGCACCTCGGGAACTTCGCCAGTTGTGCCGGGCCATTCCAGACTGGCTCGAAGACGCGATGAACGGCCTTAGCGAGCGCTTTCGACGGCTTCTGAGCGGACTTTGGGAGGATCTGAAAAGGCTCGATAGACGAGTGGCCGAGCTTGGTCGAGAGACTGCGCTAATCGCGCGGGAGCAGCCCGCTGCGCAACGTCTTCAACAGCTTCGTGGTATCGGGCCAATCACGGCGACTGCCCTGATTGCATCCATAGGCGACGGGTCTCAGTTTGCCAATGGTCGCCAGATGTCAGCTGCGTTGGGGCTGACACCCAGGCAACATAGCTCCGGGGGCAAAGATCGACTCTTAGGCATCAGCAAGCGGGGTGACAGCTATTTGCGCACTTTACTGATTCACGGCGCAAGAGCAGTGATCCGCACCGCTCAGCATAAAGAGGATCGATTAAGCCAGTGGGTAACCGCTTTGGTGCAACGTAGCCACCCTAATGTGGCCGCTGCAGCCCTGGCGAACAAGACCGCACGCATTGCCTGGGCCATGTTGCGATACGATACCGATTACCAACCAAATCACGTGACCTGCTGAGGTGTCGACCCCAACTTCAGCTGATTAACCAAGTTTTTCGGAGGAACCCATCACACACGATTGCCAAGCAAGCCGAACGATGGCGAACAGGTCGAACCGGCGCCGGCAGAACCCGTGCGCGAGTAAGTGCGAGAAGCACGATAAACCGATTGGGAGCTGGCGCGCGAATAGCCCATCATGGCCCGGTATCGGAAATCCGATCCACAGTTAAAGGCCGAATACACGTGAGCAGTCGAACCTATCCGCCAAAGAACGGAGTGCTTGCAACTGAGGAGGAGTCCATACACGCTCGCGCGGTAGAGGGTGGGTATCCGACCACCGATGGCTGACCCAGCCACCCCTGCTTCCTACGTTAGGAGATGAGGCAGTCCGCCTCGATCCGACACGGGAGCAGAACCATGACGCAAGCCACCGGCAAGATCAGTCCTCTCCGCCAGCGCATGATCGACGATATGCGGATGCGCAACTTTTCACCCTCGACACAACGTAACTACATTCGATCCGTCCGAGACTTTGCGGCCTATCTGAAGCGTTCGCCGGACCAGGCCACGGTGGAGGAACTGCGCCAGTACCTACTGCACCTGACCGACAACGGGATCTCGCCCACCTCCTACAATGCTTGCCTGCCGGCATTGAAGTTCTTCTTCGAGACGACACTCGATCAGCCCGAGGTGGTCAGGAAGCTGCGTACCCAGCCGATACCCACGCGATTGCCCAAGGTGCTCAGCCGGGACGAGATTCGTCGCCTGCTGGAGGCAACAACCAGTCTCAAGTACAAGGCTGCCTTCTCGATCGCCTACAGCGCGGGTCTCCGAATCAGCGAAGTAGTCAACCTCAAGGTCAGCGACATCAACAGTCAGCGTATGGTCCTGCGGGTTGAACAGGGCAAAGGCAAGAAGGATCGCTATGCGCAACTCTCACCGGTGCTGTTGGAGACACTGCGGAACTGGTGGCGCGAGGGCAAACGGCAGCACAAGGTACTGGATAACGGCTGGCTGTTTCCCGGACAGAACCCGGTGAACCCATTGAGTGCCCGCCAACTGAGCCGGACCTTCAAGACCGTGCCCACGCAGGCGGAACTGGATCCGAAGTACAGTATGCACGCGTTGCGGCACTCCTATGCCACGCACCTGCTGGAAGACAAGGTGGATATCCGCATCATCCAGACGCTGCTCGGACACCGCAAGATCGAGACGACGACACGCTACACGCAAGTGGCCAACAGCGTCCTGCAGGAAGTGACCAGTCCGCTGGATACACTGAATCCGACCACGCAGTAGGCGCAGCATGGCCCGCCTTGAGGTCGCGGATATTCTCCGCGCCCGGGGAGCGGTCTGGCGCGAACAACATCACGGGCACATCAGCGTCGGCCAATACAAGGTCATGTCGGCTATCGAACGCTGCCGTAGCGCATCACTCGGCGGACACGTGCTGCATTGTCGCGCCTGTGGTCATGACCAGGTCGCCTACAACTCTTGTCGCAACCGTCACTGCCCCAAGTGTCAGGGCAGCGCAGCCAGGCGCTGGATGGCGGCCCGCCAGGCCGAGCTATTGCCGGTCGACTATTATCATGTGGTCTTCACCTTGCCTGCACCGATTGCCGCACTGGCGTACCAGAATAAGGCCGTTATCTATGCGATCCTGTTCCGCGCCGCCGCCCAGACGCTACTGACCATCAGCGCCGACCCAAAGCGTCTGGGCTGCCGGCTGGGTGTGACGCTCGTGTTGCACACCTGGGGGTCGAACCTGTCTCATCATCCCCATGTACACGGCATTGTCCCCGGTGGTGGTATCTCTCTGGACGGCGAACGCTGGGTCGCCTGCCGCAAAGGGTTCTTTCTGCCGGTCAGGGTGTTGTCACGCCTATTCAGGCGCCTGTTCCTGGAACAACTCCGGTTGGCCTATGACCAAGGTGAGTTGCAGTGTCACGGCGACCTTGATCCGCTGACTGATGCCACCGTCTTCGGCGACTGGCTCAAGCCTCTGCGCCAGATCGAGTGGGTCGTCTACAGCAAGCGGCCGTTCGCCGGTCCCGAAGCCGTGCTGTCGTACCTGTCCCGTTATACTCATCGGGTGGCGATCAGCAACAGCCGCCTCCTACGATTCGACGACCAGGGTGTGACCTTCAAGTGGAAGGACTACCGCGCGAAGAGCAATGCCCGGTATAAGACGATGACCCTGGCCGCGGACGAGTTCATTCGACGATTCCTGTTGCATGTGTTACCGACCGGTTTTCACCGTATCCGCCACTATGGACTGTTCGCCAACATCTGCCGGCAGGCAAATCTCAGCAAGGCCCGCACCTTGCTCGATGCGGTGCCATCGCCTGAAGCCGACGATGTAGCTGGCACAGCGTATGACCGCACCCTTGCGATGGCTGTCCCGCAAGACGCCTACCTCTGCCCGGACTGCGGTGCTCCCATGGTTGTTGTGGATGTCTTTGCCGGGATCCCATGGTCCCGTGCACCACCTGGAAGGGAGCGTTTTGCATGAATAGAACCGGTGACCACAACGTGTCACGCCATCCCTTGCATTGTAGCTTGGCAGCCGCAACGGCTTCGCTCATGCTGATGCCGCAAACAATGCCGTTTTATGCCCATAACCCGCAACAGCGGCACGGTCGATCTTGCCTCATTTGCGATGAGCACGTAAGACCGTCCCTCCATATCCCAGTTTCTCGCCCGTCGCCACATCCCAGCGTTAATCAAATCCCCATAGCCCGGCGGATCAACGCTACCCTTGTGGTAATCATCACGGTTTCGTTCTTGGCGCTTTATTAGACAGCAGCCGCTGGAGGCGGACAACTTCGGCAGCGAGTCATCGTCGCTGCTGTCCAACAAACCTAAACCATTGCGGACTATCTGGCCTTCTGCGAAGAATGTTTTGTTTTTGCCACAACCGACGCTATGGATCGTTGTATTGAATCCGGCACTTTCGATCCTCTGCCGATCCTGCGCCTGGCGCTTTGACCGACCGGATTGTCCCATCAGCGGCCGCTCAATCCTACATAAGTCGGCAGTTGGCTTCGGCCAATTGCGGCCCTAAGCTCAGCGCCGGACAATGACGGGTTCACTCCTGAATCCAGACATTAGATTCAGCCTTAGATCGGCGACAGGATGAAACCGATGCGTTGCAACAGCCAGTATGTGGCCACGGCGCCTACTAGATAGACCGGCATCAACGAAATAGCATGCGGCCAGCGGAATTCGAGCCGAACCAAGATCCAGCGCAGCAGCACGAAGGCCAGCACAAAAAACAGTTGGCCGATTTCCACTCCCACATTAAAGAAGAGCAGCGCCACGGGAATCTCGCTTTGCGGCAAGCCGATCTCGCTTAGCGCACCGGCGAAACCCAGGCCGTGGAGCAGGCCGAAGCCAAAGGCGACCATCCACGGATACTGATGTGCGAGTCCGAACCTCCCCTGCCGAGCATGCAGGATCTCTGCGGCTAGAAATACGATGGACAGCGCAATTGCTGCCTCTACCGGGCGCGGTGGGATATGGACGAGTCCCAGGGTTGCCAAACCCAGCGTAATACTGTGGGCAACTGTGAACGCCGTAATCGTCTTAACAAGAATCCAGGGACCCTTTACGATGAGCAGCAGGCACAGCACGAACAGCAGGTGGTCAATCCCTTTCAGGATGTGCTCGATGCCAAGCCCGGTATAGCGCCCTGCTGCACGGAACCAGGACCCGGAGCCGGCCTGAACTTCGGCAAGCTGGACTCGTATCTGCCCGGCCTCGTTGCGGAAGAGTCGTTTCGCCTGCGAGCCGTCGCGCCATTTCACGTTCAGCATGATCCCGTCGCGGAGCCAGGGAAGAACGATGGTGTTGCCAGCAGTCAGCCCGTCGCTACAGACAAACTCGAACGTCCTCCCACTTGCACCTTGAGCCCCTTGAGGGGGCCCGGCGAAACGGCATTGCCCGGGCAACGCCGGAGGCGCGAAAAGGTGCGCAATCGCCGGGCCCGCTTTCACGCTGAGCGTGAAACGGTTTCTGTCGGTTTCTACGAGATCCGCTTGTGAGACGCCGATATCGTGAGCCCCAACAGGATTCATGCCACCAAGGGACAGCACCAAAGCGATCAGGCGAAGGTTTCTCACCGCGTCCGTTCCGCCGCATCGTCGATGATGAAATCATAGTCGTTTCGAAGTCGGTCGATCTCCTGCACAATCGCCTTGCGCGACTGCGCCAGCACCCACTCTCCTTCGACATACGACATGACGCTCTCAAAGCTGGCTTCCCGGACCGGTTCCCGGCCGACGACCCTTATGAAATGCACGCCACGGGGAGACTCGAAAGGTCCTTGCCACTGGTCATCCTCGAGCGCGAGTATGGCGCGCGCAACCTCCGCGCCGAAGGTGCCCGCAATCTCTCTCTGTGAGCGTCGCGGTAGTTTATTTCCCACGGAGAGCAGGCTTTCTCCAACTGACTTCGGGTCCAAACCGGCACGTAACGCTTCGCGCAATCCGGGTGGCACCTGCCTGGGGTCGCTTAAATACACTTGTTCCAGGGACCAGGTGGCAGGGCTTGCGAACCGCTCACGGTTTTCCTCGAAGAACGTTCGCAGTTCCTCCTCAGTTGGAGCCGCGACATCGCCAACCAACAGTCCACGCATCTTGAGGATCAGGTTGCGCCGCATGCGCGAATCGCCCTTGTCGAGGCCGCGCCGGTAGGCCTCTCGGTAGAGGATCTCTTCTTCGACGAAGGTCGCTATGGTTTCGCGGCGCTCGTCGGGATCGACTTCTCGCAGCTGGAGTTCCTCACGCTGTTGAATCAGGTAATCGATGGTTTGTTGGTCGACAACGATGGTTTCCTTCCGCACCCCGGAGAAAACCGCTTCGAGCAGGAAAAGCAGAGCCGCCAGGACCAGAAAATGGACCAGGGGCTCGTGCAGCAGCTGGTTCGTGATGCTCGACTCGCGTGGCATAGTGCTGACGCTCGACTACAAACTCTGGAACAGAAACAAAAAAACGCGGCGAACTCCCGTCCGCCGCGTCGTCGAGAGCAGGCCTTCGCGCTGCGGTTTTCCGGATTACTTGCCGCTGTGCTCTTTCCACTCCGGATCAACATAGAAGGGGTCGGTGATACCCTTCTTGCGCATGGCGACCCCTGTCAGCATTTCCCGCAGGGCACGCACTGCCACCAATTTACTGCGATAGGTGTTGTCGGTCAGTGGATTGACCTCGACCATCTCCATGCCTACGACATCATGAGCGACGCCCATTGCGCGAAGCATCGGGAACAGCTCGCGGATCGTCATGCCACCGGGTTCCGGTGTGCCCATGCCCGGCGCGTAAGCGGGATCGAGCACATCGGTATCGAGAGACAGGAACACCTTGGTGATTCCCATGTCCTTGAGCTCGGCAAGCACCTCCTCGGTCACCTTGCGCCAGCCCTTCTGGTCCACCTCGTGCATGAAGCGGAACTTCACCCCATTCTTGCGCATCCACGCCATATCATCGGCGCCGGGCTTCGCCGAGTTCAGTCCGATCTGGATAAAGTGCTCACCTTTGACGTGCCCCTCGTCGATCAAGCGGCGAACCATGGCGCCATGGGTCAGGTAGTGGCCGAACAGCAGCGGAATGCCGTCGAAGTGTGCGTCCCAGTGGACAACGGCAACCTTGCCCTTGCCGTGCACGTCGGTGACTGCCACAAGGTCTGCATACATCAATGAGTGGTCACCGCCGACCACCACCGGAATCGTCCCCGTCTCTGCGACCTCCTTGACCAGGTGATGGACGGCCACGGCGGTCCGCTCCACCGACCAGTTGTCCACTACCGCGTCGCCGTAGTCGACGATCTTGAGCTCCTGCGTGAAGTCGATGTCCCCAACCGTCGGATGCGCGAGATGAAGGATCTCGCCCCAGGGCAGAACGGTCTCTCCTGTCCGCACAGCCATGGGTCCGTACCCGGTCCCGCGCATGCCAGTCGAGGTATCCACTGGAGCACCGAGAATTGCAATGTCGACCTCACCGGCCTCGAGGTCCTGAGGGCAGAGTGCAACCGGAGCACGGAAAAAGGTGGGTATGCCCATCTTGTTTGTTCCACCAATGGTGCGCTGTATGTCGATCGGCCCCGGCTCGCGGCCTTCCACCTTGGAGCAGTCCCGGTAAAGCTCCGTCAGGTTGCGGCTCGGGTCCCGAGGCTCGAGGGGGATGGAGTCCGGGTTGGCGCGAAACAGATCCATCACCGGCTTTTCGGTCTTCGGGTCAAAGTCCTCCGCCGCATGGACCTCCACTCCAGTGAGCGCCAAGGCAGCAGCGCCAAGTGTGGCTGCGAGTGATCTGATCATCGATTTGTCCTCTAGTACGGGCGGATTGGATTTCGAAGCGCCAGATCATACACCGAAAAGCAAGCACGGGGAACGCGACTTTGGGACATCCTAATACCCACGGATCGAATGGAAATCTGTCGGAATTGGCTCAAGGAGCAGTCGTTGGGCAGGTAGGCTGCCACCAACAGCAATGGGTCGTAACCACCCATGTCGACCTCGGTTTAGCCCGCAAGATGCACGAATAGAGAGGGCAAAGCCTATGTAGTTCGATAGAATTCAGTTGCTTACACTGGCATCGAACAAGGCTTTGCCCATGACGAAATGTACCCAAGAATCTGACGTCTTTCCAGTCTGTAAACGCCGTCAGATTGAAGCCGGTTTTAACGGTGGTGATATTACCAGTGACGGCGGTGTGTTACTGCTGCGTCAGGCCGATCGTTATCTTGGCCTGAGTGCAGCGATTACCAATGCATTGGATGATTCGCGCCGCCGTGCCAGCTGTAACCATTCCCTGCAAAGCCTGGTACGTCAGCGACTGTATGCCCTGGCACTGGGTTACAAAGACCTCAACGACCACAACCACCTGCGGGAGGATCTGGCGATTCAGACGGCAGTCGAACGCGACACGCCTTTGGCCAGTGCCTCGACCCTGTGTCGATGGGAGAACCGTGCCGATCGTTCGACAGCCTGGAATCTGCATGAGGTCCTGGTTGAGCAGTTCATTGCCTCATATCGTCGTGCTCCGAAGCGCCTGATCCTGGACTTCGATGCTACTGATGACGCGGTACACGGCAAGCAGGAGGGGCGGTTCTTCCACGGCTACTATGACCACTACTGTTTCTTACCGCTGTATGTCTTCTGTGGCGATCAGCTGTTGGCCAGCTATCTGCGTCCGAGCAAGATTGACCCAGCCCAGCACGCCTGGGCGATCCTGGCGTTGCTGGTCAAACGGTTGCGCCGACAGTGGCCGAAGGTACGCATCCTGTTGCGGGCCGATTCAGGCTTCTGTCGCTGGCGGATGCTGCGCTGGTGTGAACGCTATGACGTCGATTATCTGGTTGGCATTGCATGCAACGAGCGCCTTACTGCAAAGGCGAAACCCTTCATCGACGCTGCCGGACAGGCCTTTGAGGTTACCGGTCGCAAGCAGCGGCATTTCTATGTGATGTATTACGCGGCCCGCAGCTGGGACTCAAGACGGCGCATCATCGTCAAGGCCGAACACACCACCCAAGGCAGTAATCCCCGCTATCTGGTGACTAACCTCAAAGCGAAGCCGCAGTATCTTTATGATCGTCTCTACTGTGCCCGTGGTGACATGGAGAACCGCATCAAGGAGCAACAGCTGGACCTGTTTGCAGGACGTACCAGCTGTCATGCCTGGTGGCCCAATCAGTTTCGACTGCTGCTCTCTGGGCTCGCTTATACGCTGCTCGAGGCGATCCGCCGGCTGGCACTTGAAGGGACTGAGCTAGCCCATGCCTATGTGGGCACAATCCGTCTGAAGCTGTTGAAGATCGGTGCGGTGATCGTACGCAACACCCGTCGTATACGTTTCCTGTTATCGAGCAGCTATCCCTACCAGGCATTGTTTACCCACGTCGCCGCTGTTCTGCGTCCTACATAACTTTCAATGCACTCGGTTACGACGAGATGTGCCAGGAAATGCGCAGGGAGGCACTTGCCCGCCGGATACCGAAACCTCACTTAATCAATCCATTTTGCCTTTCAATTAACTTCAACAAGACTTAATCACCGCAAAAAGCGTTCCCAGCAACGGAGCGAACTCGGAAATGCGCCTGCATTCACACAATCCAGCGTCAGCTGTCCGGCTCATGCAACATTGGGGTTAGGTTTGTTGGACAGCAGCGACGATGACTCGCTGCCGAAGTTGTCCGCCTCCAGCGGCTGCTGTCTAATAAAAACGCACAACAGACCTACCCATGCTGCAGCGCAACAGTCTCTAAAGACCCGGAGCAGACGGTTATCGACGCATTGCTAATTCTGGCGTGAATCCCTTGGGGTTTTGTGCGAATTGAGTCCCACAAGTTATTGTGGCGCCAGCGCCAGAATGTCGGTCCCGAAGAGGTGCGGAGTCGTTTTGAAAAGCGCCTACCTAAAGCTCGGATAAGATATCCATGGCGTCGCCCTCAAAGCCCAGCGCCCATCTTTCAAGCTCCTCTGGGACCTCCGGATGCGAGTCGTTAATGCGGACCAGGTGCCATTCCGGGTTGAACTGTGCCGCCTGCTCACCTGGCCAACGAATGACCGAAGGTGTGTTGAAGCCGGCGCCCACCTCGATCACGACACCCCGCCCATCACGCGCTCTATCGAACCATTGTTCGAGCCGTTCGCCGGCATCCCTGTAGTGGTCAAAGATGAACGAGTGATCGGCCCTAACATTGGGGAAGACGGTCCCGCCACAGTTCGGGCAGCTGGGAACAAGCGACAAGTCCGTCAATCGCTGAGTTTTTGGGTCGGTAGCTGCTTTAATCAAATCGACTTGGTCTTTCCAGGGCCAGACCTCGCGCGTGCAGGGCGTCGTGCACTGCAATAGCGCATAGTCACCCTGTGGTGTGAAGATCCTCTCGCTATCGAAGCCGTTTCGCTCAAACATCGCATCAACATTTGACGTCATAACGAACGTATTCTCGGCGGGCAGGTGGTTGGCTTTTGATTTCAGCAACTCGTAGACGGGAGCCTGAGACGATCGAAACCGAACGAAGTCAACGTGCGCGGCCCAATAACCCCACTGCAGATCCGGCGTCCAGTCGCTAAACCCGATGAACTCATACTGCGCCCTAAAACCGTACTGCAACATCGCCGGGAACTCGCGAGCGAACAGTTCGGTATCCGAGTAGTTGATGCCAGCAGCCGCTGTGAGGCCCGCACCGGCGGTGAACAGCACGTACTCTGCATCTTCGATCCAACCTTTCGCCAGGGCGAGGTTAGCCGCTTTCGACCTATTCCCAGTCACGGACAATGGCCTCATAGACAGCGGCGTCGGCCGGCGTAAACAAATTGAATACGACCCGATCGAAACGATCTGGATGCTCTTGGAGCCAACCGGCAACTGTCGAAAGCGCGACGTGAGCTGCGTCGCGTATTGGGTAGGCAAACAGACCGGTCGATATCGCGCAAAACGCGACGGTCCGAATCGACTCAACCTCTGCTGCGATATTGAGGCACGATTGATAAGAGCTGACCAACGATGATCGATCGGTCTCGGTTGGCAAAGATCCAGCACGCAGCTGTGGTCCAACGGTATGAAGCACGAACCGAGAGGGTAAAGCGTAGCCTCTCGTGAGCTTTGCCATCCCTACGGGCTCTAGCGACTGCTGCCTATCCATGATGACCGCACAGTCCTCACGCAGGCGCGGACCCGCAGCGGAGTGGATGGCGTTATCGATACACGGGTGATTGGGTATGCGACAACCGAGCATTGCGGCGTTGGCCGCGTTGACTATCGCGTCGGTTGCAATCGTCGTAATATCCCCAACCCAGATACTCGTCTGATCCGCTGCTGGATAAGTGGTCTTGAGATTCTCAGCGATCGAGCTTAGTCCAAGCGGTTCGACTGTGTCTCGGGAGTGATTGACACCGGTCGCGATTTGCTCCACCCGTTCGATCAGCTCGTCAGCCAAGGTCCCAGGGTCGATCGGCGCAAGCACTCCGCGCAGGATCTCGAGGCCTTCATCGACTGCGCAATTATCCGAGACTTCAACACCCAGTTGTTGCAGCACTGGAATCACCAGAGCGCGCCATTCGTCGGTTGCTCCAAGAGTGATTGATTGGTCAATTTGAATGGACTTGCGGTAGTCAGAAAAGGGAATTGCGTTGCTCACGACGGTCCTATCGGTAGGTGGGCAATGGAACTTGGGCCGCGTGACACGGCCCAAGCACAGCTCACTCAGAACTTGCCTTCGTTGTTGGCTGGATTGGCCGGGATTTCTTGAATGACATCCCAGTGCTCGACGATTTGTCCGTCTTTGACCCGGAACAGATCAGCAAACGCCACGTGCTTGCCGGCAAATGAGCCTTCGGAGAAGGTGAAGACGAAGTTGCCTTCGGCAACAGAGAAATGCATCTTGTCGTAGACCATCGCGGATCCGGCTTCTGCCATGGCTGCGAGCGCAGCATTCAGTCCATCGATGCCATCTGCGACGCCAGAATTATGCTGGAAGTAGGTCTCCGTCGAAACGAAGTCCGTAATTCGCTCCATTTTACCGCCCTTTAGGATCGTCTCAACGAAGTTCAGCACCAGTGCCTTGTTCTCCTTTGTCTTATCCAGATCCGTAACCACGGCGGTTCCATCGGTTTGGCTACGACCTGACGGGTTGTACGGCGTAACGGGTGTGAGATTGTCCCAGTGCTCTACAACCTTGCCGTCTTTGACGCGGAAAATGTCGAACGACACCAGATTCTCGCCGCCAAAAAGCTGCGCATTGTTGTAGGTATTGTGCGCGACGACCATGTCGCCTTCGGCGATCAGACGGTGTGTGGTCGCCGTGATACCACTTTTCTTTAGATCTGGAATAAAACCTATCAGCACCTCCCCACCGGTCGGAATCGACAGGTTGTGCTGAATGAGATCCGGCGCAATCAGTTCGCGCGCCGCATCCTGATCAAAATCCTCAAATAGCGACGCCATCTCTGCAACGGCGATTTCCTTCGGCGACTCGGCCGTCAAGGCGCTCATTGCCGTAGTCGTCAGCAGTGTTGCTGCCAATATTTTCAGAAGTGGGTTTTTCATGTTGTTACCTCCAGGTGAATGTAGCAATATGGTATCTTTTGTATACTAAGTGTCAATAAGGCACAAATTGGAAACCTAGTATGCTCAAGGTAACTGTCCTCGATAAAAAAGACGCCGCTAACTGCCCGTTCAGGGATGTCATCGATCGCATAGGTGACAAGTGGACTCTCTTGGTACTCGTCGTGCTCGAAGATGGATCGGCTCGTTTCAGCGAAATCAAGCGGACAATCGGCGATATTTCTCAGAAGGTCCTGACCAAAACTCTTCAGCAGCTAGAAGCAGATGGGTATCTCACGCGAACTGCTTTTGACCAAAGCCCGCCGAAGGTCGTCTACGAGCTAACCGAAATGGGCTACTCCGTGCTTATTCCCATCACCGCTCTTGTGGAGTGGGCGGAGGCAAACCATGGCGAAATCCGTAAGAACCGATCTGCCTATCAAAGAAAAAAGAGTAAGCAGATCTAGCCAAGTGTCCGCTTGTGGCCGACGGACTAAACCGCTACCGCGGTAATTGGTGCTCTGATTAGAGCGAGGGGGTAACAGTCGAGGTTGTATTCTCCTTTTTAACGGATCCCAGTTGGCGCTCCACAATGCCTCGATTCGGTTATAAATAGCTAGATCACTTCATCTTTTTGCTAAAAGAAACAGTAATAATGCCGACAAACAGGTACGTCATGGTTTTATCCAGAAGTAAGGTCAATGCATCTACTAAATAATTTGACGATCAACGCCCGCGTTTTACTCATAGGTGTCGTGTCTTTAGTTGTAGTCCTGGTGGTCGCCGCTCTGGGCTATCGCGCTTCGCACCATGCCGAAGCAAGTCTGCATCACCTGTATGACCAGCGGTTGATCGTGACCCACGATTTCGCCTCCGCAGATGAGCATGTATTGGAGGCCCTAACTGAAATTCTATTGTCGCTGCAACATGCACCAAATTCTCCGACCCTGGCTCTGCATGATCATGCTGAATCCAAACACCTCGAATCAGCAAAACAGCATCTGCAAAAAGCCGCTGCGGCGGCAGATGACGCTTTAAAACATGTCAAAGGCACGCCGGAAGAACAACTGGTGGAACAATTCGTTGCGCGATTGGGATTGATTACTTCAAGTGTGCTGGGCCCCATCATCAAGGATATCGAAAATAGCGAATTCGACAAGGCCTCGCATGCTGTTGTTAGCAAAGCGGTGCCAGAAATTAAAGCATTGGTCGAGACTGGCGAAGCTGTCATGACCGACCTTAGCGCCAAAGCCGAAGCAGAATACCACGAGCAACTAGAACTCGATCAGGCAACCGAATTGGAAAAGCTCGTAGTTATCCTTTTCGGTGTGGTACTGATTGGGGGGGTAATATTTGCGGTGCGCAAAAGCCTGGCCGATGCCATCGGTACCATCGAGGACATCTCTACTCGACTGCAAAAGGGTGATTTGACGGCGCGCTGCGATTATCTCAACAAAGATGAGTTGGGTCGAGTCTGTGGTTCGCTGAACGCCATTGGTGAAAGCTTCGCGGCAATGATTTGTCAGATTAATGACGCGATCACACAGCTAGCCTCCGCTGCCGAGGAGACTTCGGTGATCACGAAAGAGAACGGCGACAGGATCAATCACCAATTCGCCGAGACCGAACAGGTTGCGACTGCAATGACCGAAATGGCATCGACGATACAGGAAATTGCACGGACGGCGACCGTCGCGGACGAAGCCGCAGTGCAAACAGATAAGAATGCAAAGATAGGCAATAAAACAGCGACACAAGCAGTTGCGTCGACGGAACAACTCGTTACAAAGATCCAGGAGTCTTCAAGTGCCATCCTCCGCTTGGACGAGGCAAGTGACAATATTGGATCAGTGCTGGATGTTATACGCGGAATCGCAGAACAGACCAACCTACTTGCATTGAATGCAGCAATCGAAGCTGCACGAGCAGGTGAGCAGGGGCGTGGATTTGCAGTGGTCGCCGACGAGGTAAGGACATTGGCCGGACGCACTCAGGATTCAACGAAAGAAATTCAGGAGATGATCGAAGAATTACAAATGAGTGCGCGGCTGTCGACGACGACGATGAAGGCTGGGCACGTCGAGGCAGAGAAGACTCTGGAGCAGGTATTGCTTGCAGGAAAAGCGCTTGAGGATATTACCCAAGCCGCTGCGCATATCCGCGACATGAACACGCAGATCGCCACGGCCGTCGAAGAGCAGGGGGCAGTTGCTGAGGATGTCAATCGCAATCTCACGGCGATTCGTGACCTGGGTGCGGCGACGTCTGATGGCGCTTCGCAGATAGCGGAAGCGAATACCCAACAGGCACGGGTGGCATCCGAACTACAGGTGACCGCATCCAAGTTCATAGTTTAGTGCTGGCGATTGAGAATTGGCTCGGCGGAGCCCGCATTCAGGCTAGCTAGCGGGAGCTAGGGCGATGAATGTCGGCATTAGGCTGCGATTTCAACTGATTGACGCAACACATGTATTAGTACTTTCTACTAGAATCTGGAAGTCCAGCGTATTTCGCAGTCGTTCGATATCAACATAGTTTTTACCGTATTCTTAATACTAGTTGCCAGTACCTTAGTCTACAAAATGGCGGATGTAGTTCTGTTGTACATGAACTGCACAGTTGTGTCCGGGTTAACAGTCAACCATGCGCTATTCATCGGCTCGGGTACTAAATCTTTGGCAAGAGATGCTGAATGTTTCTGCTCCACGGTCAACTCCCTAGCCAGCGACTCAATTATACTGCGCTTCGCCAAACACTCACTACGCTCACGCCATTCAGCCGGGCGTTAAATAACAAAGACGAACTATTGCGGTGGGTGGTGTTGGTGTTTTTCTATGCGAGCCGCTTCACATAATCTTTTTTCCAGTCTGAATTGTTCCCGAAACTGAATAGCAATATGGGCTTCTGCTGCTGCCCAGAAGATCAGTGGTTCTTTCTTCGGCAGTGGCTTGGCTTTTATTATAGGCGATATAGTATACAGTTATACATACTTTCTATGTTACTGATACCTGGTCTGAAGCTGCAGGTAGTGTATACAAGCGAACATCGGAAATTTCTTGAGAAGTATTTCTGGGCTGATTCATAAAGCACCGCCTGGATTTGCCAGGAGAAGGTGCTGCTATTTTTCCTTCTAGTAAGCGTTACTTGCGTTGCGGCCACAGGATTGACGAGTTACGCCTCGATATCAATGCGACGATAATATCTAGCAGGAAAGGCTAAGGCAATTGTTAACCCAGAAGTCATCGGTGATGGGCTTTCCCCTAGGTCATGTTAGCGCGATTCTCTTAACAGCTTAAGACCAGTTTGAAAACGGGCTATCGGCGCTGTGGGTGAATTACGATCCTCCATATCTCTGGCAACCATTTTTACAGATAAGATATCCTAGAGAGTATACAATAATGAATACCTATAGTACTGTTGGTGCTTGACCAGCACCACATATTCCGTCGGGGGTGTCAGTTAGAAAGGGGCGACTTATGGGTTGGAGGTAGGGATAGCGGGCGCCGTCCATGATGAATCGACGTACCAATTCGTGATCAAGATACACCAAATTTTTGTTTATTCAGGAGTTAGAAAGAGAGTAACTGGTGTTCTTTGACCGCTAGGGGAAGGCAGGACGAAACAGCTCCCGACCCCGAAGAAAGGCGAAGATAGCTCTTGGTGGGTGGTGATATTTCGGGGGTGGGTTTCGCCTTATTAGTCACTAATATTTTTCGTCTTTTTTGTGATTGATGACTAAGGAGATAATCATGTTCCAGCTTGGATTTAACACTTTGGGTTGGTTCACCATAGCTTTCATTCTCTTCGCTCTAGCCGAAGTATTGCTATAGAGGATGACCATTCTGGTTTCACTGTTTAGTAGTAGTGCGCGTCTTCGTTCCTCGGTGCTTTACGGCCAGCCGATGGACGTTATTCGAGGCGAACTAGAAAATCTGGCGCTTTTTTGCGATGATAAATTGGTGCTTTACCAGCTCGTCACGCGCCGCTGTCAGACCTTTCTATTTCGCGGGGCAGGGACGGTTTCCGTTCCGGGTGTTTGGCCGGGTGTGAATTTGATCTCGCATGGGGCAAACAGTGTTCAAAGTAGAAAGTTAGTGCGGTCCGTATTGTGGTTGACCGAGCACGGCTACGATCCACAGCATGTGAAAGATGCAGTTTGGTTACGCATCTCTGGGCTTCTAAACCAGGAGAAATATGGTGTCAAACAGCTTTGCCGTTTATTGGAAGCCCAAGCTTAAGTTCTACTTGCCCGTGCTGTTCGGTGGTGGGCTTATGCTCTTGGCGATCGTTCCAAACATCCATAATGGCAAGCTGCATTTTTTAATTTATAACACCACACCGAGCATTCCGGTTGGTATCTATCGACTACATAGAGATGCTGATACCAGGCCGATAAGCGTGGAAGATATTGCGGTATACCCCATTCCAGAATCCGTCATTGGCCTGGTCGAAGCGCGGCGTTATATCCACCCGAAAAACGCATTGATAAAGCCTGTTGTTGGCGAACGGGGTGATTATGTTTGCACAGAGGGCAGGGCGGTTGTCGTCAACAGTTCGTCCTATGGCCGCATTCGAGAGGCTGACAGTTTTGGGCGCCCCTTGCCCTGGTTTCGGTTTTGCGGAACGGTAGAAGACGACGTAATTTTTACCTTTATCAATGACGAGCGCAGCTTTGATTCGCGGCACTACGGACCGATAAAGCGCGCTGATATCATTGGGAGGGCTACCCCCTTATGGACCTCATAACACTGATTTTGTCTTGCTCATTCCACACCCTTAATGATGATCTTATTGAAAGTATCGCGCTGGTTGAAAGCGGTGGAAATGAAAATTATGTGCGTCTATATGGCGAGTTTGATGGTGTTGCATTTCGCACCAAAGCGCAGGCACAGCGCGCCATAGAACGTATTGGTCGAAGCCGAAAAGATGCCTATGTCGGCTTAATGGGCGTGCCTACGAGCGTCGCAAAGCAATATGAAGTAATGCCCACCGATCTTCTCGATGCTTGTACCAACATCAGCACGGCAAGTGCCATTCTGAGCGGATTCGAGGAGGAGTGTATGGCAGAAGGAGATGGTGAACCGGTCATCTGCACGTTGAATCGTTACGCAATGATGACCCAACAGGATCCGGAATTATTCATCGAGGCGGCACTCTTTGGTGCCATCTCCACACCGGATGAAAACGGCAAGTTTCCCAACCATAACGAAGCGGTTAGCGGGCGTGTTTTTTGGGAAACGAACAGCACAAAAGAAGAGAACAACAGCCTTTTCTTTAACGTCGATGTAGGACAGTCCGGGACAGAAACCGGCGTTAGAACCGCAAAGGATTTGGACGAAAAGGAAGTGCCCGAGGTGGTCAAATAGAGAAGCAATGGTAGGCCTAATTTAGGGGATGTCCAACGAAACCGGAAAAGTGAATTTCCCCGGGGGTGGCAAAAAACACCGATTTTGGTAGGACAAGGTAAAACAATAGATACAAGTTGCTGTAAGCAATTGTACCTATTGAAAGTAGCGTGACTATTAGATTTTATCAAATTGGACAATGACTTTTTAAGTCATTGTTAACTAGAGAAATAATGTAGATATACGGGTATTATATGCCTAAAACGGACGATCAGCTAGACGAACTCCCCATCCTTGATCCCAGGCCCAAACAGCGAAGAGCAGAACCGGCGCCGCCGGTGCGCACATTCAATCAAGCCATCACCCAGGTCATGCGGCTGCGGCGTAAAGCCGTAGGTAGAAAACGAGGAGGGCCGAGGGGAGGGCATCCCAATCGAGGTAGTCAGGCGGCGGCGGTGCGGCCGAGCCTCGCCAACAGCCGCCGGGTAACGGTCAAGGGCCGATATGTCAAACAGACGAGCGCGACAGGTGCAAAAAAGGTCCGACTACACGTCAAGTATATCGAGCGGGACGGGGTCAGTGAGGATGGCGGCCGGGGGGTTTTGTACAACGAAGACAAGCGCGAATTATCGTCGGACGATTTCCTTCAGCGCGCCAAGGAAGACCCACATCAGTTTCGCTTCATTGTCTCTCCGGAGGAGGGGGCGGATCTCGATCTAACCGCCTATACCCGCGACCTGATGAGTCAGATCGAAAAAGACCTTGGGCGTGAATTGGATTGGGCGGCGGTCAATCACTACAACACCGAAAATCCCCATACCCATATCGTAATCCGTGGCCGGGATAAGCGGGGGAAGGAGCTGCGCATGGATCGCGAATACATCTCCAACGGGATTCGCGACCGCGCGCGGGAGTTAGCGACCCGCGAACTGGGTGTGCGCTTAGAGCATGAAATCGTACAGGGGTTGGCTAGGGAGATTCACCAGGAGCGCTACACATCCATCGATTGGCATATCGAGCGATGTTCTCATGAGAACCTTTTACCCAGCGAAGGGGGGAGATCCTACACTGTGGCGCTGGGCGATCCAGGGGATGTGGTGCCGCTAAACCGGGACAGGTTCGTGGTGGGGCGGCTCAATGCATTGAAGAAGATGGGACTGGCGCGGCAGGGCAGTCATGGGCGCAGTTACGAGCTCAACGGCGACTGGAAGGCGCAACTGCATGCACTCGGCGAGCGGGGGGATATCTACAAGCGCCTGTCGCGCATCAGCCGCGATGCACGGGAACGGCGTATCTTCGATCCGGTGGCGGAGCCTGGCGATGTGGTGGGGCGGCTTAGTGGCAAGGGGTCTCACGACGAACTCTATGACCGCTACTATGCGGTGGTGGAAGAGAGTGCAGGAGCGGCCCGCTATGTTCGCCTGCCGCAATCCGTTGACGTGGATAAGCTGCCCACCGGTGGTATCGTGCGGGTGCGCTCGATTGTTGATCCGTGGCGCAAGCCGGCGGATGAGATCATCGCGCAGTATGCCCGGCGTCATGGTGGCATCTATGACCAGGCAGCGCACGCGCGATCATTGGCTGCGGACAGGGCGTTCATGGCGCGGGGCATCGACCCCCAAGACTATGCTTTGGCACATGGTCGGCGGGCCGCTCGCCTGGCCCGATTTGGGTTGGTGAATGCGAACGGGAGCGGCGCATTCGTCATACCTGAAGATCTCAGGGAAACTCAATCCATCCTCGAACGTAACAATCCCAACCCACGCATTGTCCGTGTGGAGGTCATCGATGAACGCACCCTAGGCCAGCAAGTGACTGCGGTGGGACCGTCGTGGCTGGATACCCAAGGGGCGGGAGAAGAGACTGCGCGCAACGGTTTTGGCGAGGAAGTGTCCGCCGCCCTGGCACGCCGGGCCGAGTTCTTGAAGACCCTCGATATCGAAGAGAGTGATCCAAAGAAAGTGCAGAAATTGCAGCGGCTGGAGCGGATCGCGCTGGGAGATGCTTACGCGGCGCAAAGTGGGAAGAAGCTGCAGCCCCTCGCGGCGAATACAGAGGGGGAGGGCGTGCTCAAGCGGAAGCTGGTGGCACCCAGCGGTAAGGTCTATGGCGTGTTCGAGTCGGAACGCGAATTCTCTCTGGTGCCCTGGCGGGATCGGTGGCAGCAAAACATCGGGCGGCGGATGTTGATTGGAATGGATACTGACGGGGTGCCGTTCGGCCGCGTGCTTGGTCGGGGATTACAGCGATGAGTCAGCCGAAATATGGAGGGAAGCAGCCGTTGATCCAGGAGGATCAACGGGCCATTTTGTACATGAACATCGTCGGCGGGATCTTGTTGATGGTCGGTGGTGTTTGGGCCGCCACCCAATACGCGGCCGTGTCGTTGGGGCACCAACCTAACCTGGGAGCGCCGCTGTTCGAGGTGCTGGGCTACCGCATCTATGTGCCCTGGCGGGTATTCCAGTGGGATTACTATTACGGCGCTTATGCGAAGGGTGTCTTCTTCAGGTCGTATCTGTGGATCTTCGGTGCGTTCTGCACCGAGGTATTATTGATGGTGGCGTTGGCGATCTGGCGTGCGCGGGGGCAACAGGCCGGGGATGCCTACGGCAGTGCGCGCTGGGCCGAAGAAAAGGAGCTGGCGAAGGCGGGGTATCTAGGTGGCCATGGGGTAGTGCTGGGGCAGGCGGAATCCGGCAAGCTCATTCAACATGATGGGCCTGAACATGTAATCGGGGTTGCGCCGCCGCGCAGCGGAAAGGGGATCGGTTGGGTGATTCCGACGTTACTGGCCTGCGATCATTCGGTGATCACCATCGACATCAAGGGTGAGAACTGGGTCAGGACGGCTGGCTTCCGGGCTAAATTCTCCCACTGCCTCAACTACAATCCGAGCCATCCGGATTCTGTGCATTTCAATCCGCTGCTTGAAATCCGGATGGGGGATTACGAATTTCGCGATACCCAGGCCATCGCCGATGTGATCATGGACACCGGGGAGGAGCATCAGAAGAACGATCACTGGCAGCGCACCGGCAAGGCACTGTGCGTCGCTTTGATCCTGCACGTACTCTATGCAGAGAAGGATAAGAGCCTGACCGGGGTCATCAATTTTCTGTCGACGCCGGGCCGCTCGGACGAAGAGACCCTTCACTACATGTTGACCTACAAGCACCTGGGTGACCGCCCGCATCCTATTGTCGCCAGCATGACCCAAGAAGTCATCGCCAAGGCCGAGAACGAGCTATCGGGGGTATTGAGTACGGCGAGAGGGTTTTTCACGCTGTACCGTGATCCGGTCATCGCCCGGAATATCGCCGATTCGGATTTTCGCATCCGCGACTTGATGCACGCCGAGTCCCCGCTCAGTCTCTATCTGACGATGCCGGGGGCCGAAGTGGACCGGCTGCGGCCGTTGATGCGGATTCTCATGAACCAGGTGGGCCGGGTGCTTACCGAATCGATGAGCGAGCATCATGACAAGCCTGACTACAAGCACCGGCTGTTGTTGATGCTGGATGAATTCCACGTACTGGGACGGATGGATTTCTTCGAGACCGAACTGGCCTATCTGCCTGGGTATGGCATCCGGGCGTTTATTGTTACTCAGAGCCTGAATCAGCTAGAGAAGATATACGGCCAGAACAATCCGATCCTGGATCTATGCAAGGTTCGTGTGACCTACGGTGCCAGCGACGAGCGCACGGCCGAGCGCATTTCCAAAATGCTGGGCGAGAGCACCCAGAAGCGGCGCATGGCGAACTATGCGGGCTCACGCTTGGCACCGTTTCTCATGCATGTCATGTACTCTGAGCAGGAGAGTCCGCGGGCGTTGTTGACCGCCGGGGAGGTGATGAATGTTCCGCTGGATCGCAGCGTACTGATCCTGGGGGATGTGCCGCCGTATTATGGCAAACGGGTGTTTTTCTTCAGTGACAAGCGGTTTATGGGGCGTGCCCACCATCGTGAAAACCAGGCCCCGCCGCCGGCGACGGAGGCAGAGCGAAAGGCGGAGTATCCGCCCTATGTGCCAACGCCCTGGGAGACGCTTTCGTCGAAAATTTCTCAAGAGAACATTTCAGAGGATGCTTCGCATACTGGCACTGAGCTGGGGCGTGATGAAGTGCGTGAGCAGGCCGCCGAATTGGAATCGGTCTTGGAGATATCCCATGATGAACCCGCCAACGCTAATGATCTTTGGCGGATGGGTGACGAGCACGACCAGGATCAGGAACAGGCCATGCGCCGGGAACGCGAACGGCTGCAGCGGCTGCGTCAGCAGCGTAGCCGCTCTGTGGAGTTGGAGCGGGGACCCGGAGGCGGGCAACTACCACTATAGGGTGTGGGTGCATGAATAAACTCAAAGTACAGGGATATATCTCGAAAGAGAACGACGTGGCGCTGAAGAAATATCTTGCTGCCTATCCCAAGAAAACGAAAAGCAGTGTGATCGATGCCGCCTTGGGCGACTATTTTTCCAACACCACCGATACCGATGTGCTGTACCGGCGGCTCGACCGACAGCAGCGATCTATCGGGAAGGTCACCCGTGATCTTGAGGTGTTGCAGGAGGCTTTTGCGGTATTTGTGCGCCTCTGGTTTGCGCATACGCCACGGGTCGGGGAGGGTGAGCGAGAAGCAGCGCAGCATTACGCTTCGATGCGCTACGAGCAGTTCTGCGAGTTCGTGGGCGATCAGCTCGCTCAAGGTCATAAATTTGTGGATGACCTGGCCGAGGATTTGCCGGGCATGACAGCTGCTGACCCGATGTGCGACAAGACCGCCGTTGGAGCGGCGGGGAAGGATAGTGCGGTCGAACCCAGAGGTCTGCAGCAAAGGAAGTAAGCAGGTATTGTGAGCAGTTGGGGACTGGTAGGCGGCACCAAAATAGACGCCGACTGTTCTTTATCGCCTTTGATCCTGGCCTGATCCATTTCTCTTTCTCGTATTTAACACCAAGTTAAGCGGCGCCCGGCTTGAACGCCTTGTATGTGCATCCACGATCTCAGCCGAAAAAGCACGCATATTCATCGCGATCAACCAAAACAAGAAACTCAGACAGCGTATCGACTTCCGGATCTGGATCGTACCGATGCCATTTGAGATCAGCTCGTTGCCAATACACCTTCCAGACCTGTTGCGTTTTCACGTAAGTAGCTTTTGCCACTGGCTCTTCAATTCTCTCCTCGAGATTGTTCCAAAGCGGGCGAATCTCGAATATCTCCACGCTTTGGTTTCTAACCCGAAATCCAAGATCAAGCTCTGGACGGATGTAGGGCGGAGGACGCCGTTTTTCCACGAACGCGCTGACCTCCTTCTCGATCTTTTTCGTTTCGAATTCGCTTAGAGCCATCTTTTACACGTATCGAGAGCAGCAGCCCTTAGACACAGTATTCGTTCTCTTGCTTTTAAAGAGCAGGCTGTTTATTGCCTATTGACAGGGCGGAGGCTCATATGTGGTTATGTGCTTTTCGCCTTGAGTGGAAAGCGCTCTGGATGCTCAATGATTTGCTCCGTTAAATCAACGTCAAGATCGGGCCAGTAGAAATGCCCTGGAGATAGCACTTCGACGTTTACGATTGATTTCACGGTCTGATCCTTGAACCTTGGAAAATCTTCATATGACATAAATATCTCTTTGTTGTGAGTAAGTAGCCATATACCGTGGGCGGAAATATTTGTTACTTCAACCGTCGAAGTGTTGGCGCCATGCGCGAATGAGCTCATTATAATGATCCTCAATTAGTGACTCGATTTGTTTCAGTTGCTTTCTAAAATGAATGGTAATTTTTCGCCAATTCGATTTCTGGCTCTAACCAAAACTTTGCCTCACCGTCGCCGGATATGACATGAACATGCATTCGTTCTTCCTCCCTTGTAAAGAAGAAAAACCTGTATCCATTCTCTCTAAATACGGTAGGACTCATATTATGTTCTGCACATAACGGTTGCGGCAACAGGCGCCGAGCAGCGCGAGGTGTCCTAGTGAGCGCAAGCGAACGATGTTGACCGCTTGGTTAGGCATTCACAGCCCCAGAACCGAAACCGGTTCTCCAGAACTAAGTACACTCGTGATCCAATGTGATGTTTCCTTGAGGGTAAGCATAAGCTCCCGCAAATTCGTGGTTTCTTCGCTTAGGAATTCTTGCTCAGCATACTCAGACGCAAACAAGATTTCGCTACGGATACCTGCTACCGTAACACCAGACTCAATCTTTTCGGCTAGGCGCTCGAAATCACTAAGAATAGGGAGCCAAGAAGCCTTGCCAATCGTTTGAAAGCCGTAATGATCGTAATCTGGGAAATGCCTCTGAACCATTCTTTCGAGCAAGTTCCAATGATGCTCTTCGAAGTAGATTGATTTCTCTCCCCAAAACTGGCTTTCGTACGGCCCAGGCTGTAATTCAACGTATGCAGTGCCAGATAGTGCAGTTTTCTCTCGGATCAGAAACGACATTTCTTATGCCTAGACATAACGGTTCTTGTGTATTGAGCGCCGACCTCCGTCTCAATTTACGTGGATTAGCCGAAGCCAGAGCCATACTTGTGAGTACAAGACATCACAACTGAGATCGGAGGTCGACATGTCAAAATCTAGCACACTCTTCGTCGGAATGGATGTTCATAAAGAAACCATCGATGTAGCGATCGCAACCAACCGTCTCAACGGCAAGGTCCGCCACTATGGGCAAATACGCAACCGTATCGAAGCCATCGACAAACTCATAGCTAAACTCAAGCTTCAGGTCGGGGCACTGAAATTTGTCTATGAAGCCGGCCCCTGCGGCTTCGGTCTCTATCGACACCTCACTCGCAAGAAACACCCGTGTGCTGTAGTCGCGCCCTCATTGATTCCCAAAAAGCCAGGCGACCGGATCAAACACCTCGAGTGCATGCTCAAAGAGCAGGTTAAGGACTGGTACTATTCGCCAGTCGTCAACGCCCTTCAAGCCATGCGCGGAATGTGCTTTATCAACGCCGTCACCGTCATCGCCGAACTCGGTGATCTGACCCGTTTCGATAATCCGCGACAGCTGATGTGCTTCCTCGGCCTGGTGCCGTCGCAATACTCATCCGGTGAACGTACCAAGCTGGGACCAATTACCAAAAGCGGCAATCGCCATGCCCGGCGCAATTTGATCGAGGCTGCCTGGGCCTATCGATACCGGGCCAAGGTCAGTCGTGAAATCCAACTCCGGCAGGAAAACCTGCCGATCAGGATCCGTGAGATTGCATGGAAAGCGCAAACCAGACTTTGTGCACGATACCGAAAATTGACCGCGCGCGGCAAGAACAAAAACATTGTCGTCGTTGCCATCGCACGCGAGCTGGTGCCCTTCATGTGGGATATCGCCCATCACGTTCACCTAAAAGGTGTTCGTTAATAAACATCCAGATTGTCAAAGAGCGAGGTAAAGCCTATTGCTCAAACCTTACAACCGGACAATTCATTGGCGGAGGCATTGCCACGTTCCAGGAGAATCCTCGACGGCGTTACGAGAATGAAACAAACGCTCGCACCTAGACTGAGGCAGCTCCACGACGTATACAAGTAATGCGGTAATCAATCCGCGGATATCAGCAGGATCAACCGTCGCGATTACTGGCTGTGTCTCCTCCGATGCATTGTCCTATAAATGCTATTCTCGTCTTAATTGAAACGCAGGACTCTTTTGTGCTGCTTGACAGAAAGAACCATATCAACGCCAAATATATGGGGCGGCCAGCGAAGCTGGGCGTCCCAGCCCGAAGGGCGACATGATGTACTTGTTAGAAGCCATTGCGCTGCCCTGAATTAGCCTGGAAGGTTTTTGACCTTTGCTTGATCGTAGCAAGCACCACAGAGCATTTTGACCTTTGCGAAAGCCTCTGATTCATCATTCCACTCGCCTCCGGTGCTTTGAACCATTCTTTCGCACTCGTCGCACCACGCATCTGGGCGAGGATTACCATTATCTTCAGCACACCAAAATCCGACTCGTTTCCCAGTGCGTAGGCTTTGCACTAAGTGCCGACAAACATATGTTGCTTGCTGCTTCCCGTGTTTGGAACATTCGACATGATGTATTTCTTCTTCCATGTTCGACCGTTTTATTGCTTCTAACGCTTTGGGTAAGGGGCGGATGGCGAAGCCAGACGTCCCGCGCAGGGCCGAAGGCCCGGAGCGAACTTGACCCACTGGTTAAGCGTGACTACACTTGTTATTACTTTCGTTATAACCACCTGAGGCTACTGCCGTGCTCAAAGTGAAAGTGACCACTATCGGAAATTCTATGGGAATTGTGCTGCCAAAAGAGGCGCTTACGAAACTCCGGGCAGAAAAAGGCGACGTACTCTATTTGGTGGATGGCCCCGAAGGCTTGACGCTCACCCCATACCAACAGGATTTCGAGGCCCAGATGGATGCCGCCGAAAAGGTGATGAAAAAGTACCGTAACGCCCTCCACAAACTTGCGAAATGAAGGAGCCGATATGGGTGCTTCCAGAGCTTGTGCTCGCGATTCATCAGACGCTACTCGCGGAGCACGGCGGCTTACCAGGCGTACGTGACCACGCGCTTCTTGACTCAGCCTTGGCACGCCCTCGGCAAAGGGCCGCTTACGACGACGGAACTTCCATTTTCGATTTAGCTGCTTCATACAGTTTCAGCTTGGCTCAAAACCACCCTTTCGCAGATGGCAACAAGCGAATCGCTCTCACCGTTGCCGCGGTATTCCTCGAATTGAATGGCTTCTCACTTGATGCACCGGAGCCTGAAACCGTTTTGATGTACCAGCAACTGGCCGCTGGAAATATCACGGAACTTGAACTTGCAAACTGGATAAGCGATTCATCCGTTGCGAACGCTTAACGCCTCGCATCAGCGGCCTGGACGCGAGCGTAGCGAGTGGCCAGGTCCGTCTGCATGCGCTTGTTAGGCGCTTTGTTTGAAAGCCTTTTCCTTTCTGAATGGTCGTGTCTTCGGATCATGTGTAAACGCTTTGCGAACATATCCAACACCTGTGCCGTTCGTATATACACAAGCATTTCGTCTCCATCGGATAATACGTGGCCAGGCCTTTGGTATTGGATAGATGTTTTGTGTATGAATAATTGCTTCATCATGTAATCCAGCTTCTTCCGGATCAACAACTTTATATCGCGTATATACACCATCATTAGTGTCCTTAATTGCATAGTTCAGTCTATGGCGACAAGCTGGTCGATTCGCTGAAACACTCAAATATGCCTCGCGAATTAAGTGAAACGTTGAACTATCCCGTATATACACGTTTGCGTGGCAATTGAGGTATTGATGCTGGTTAAAGGCATCTGCATCATCGTTCGCTTTCGAATCAACCCAGCCATGTTTATGGGGGATGCTATATACATCTCCGTCGTATGCTAAGCACAATAGTTGCGGACTTAGTGGCAGAATAAATAGGTTTCCGGAAGTCTTGAGTCCCAAAGATAAGCCTCTCACTGTCTTGTTCTGCAGGCTCCATCGGTTAGTCAATATCGCGGGATTGTCTGATGTCACGAAAGGTATCTCGGATCGATTTTTAATCAGACACACTTTCATATCATTGATAGCATCCATTTCGTCGGCGAATACTCTCATTGCCATAATGACGGCCTCGCGAATACTTAGGCGGAATTCCGATGCGCTGGGATCAACAATATCTGCCATAGCACTAGTCATTTCTACTGCCCGGCGCGAGGCCGCTTCGGTTCTCAAATGCTGGCAAAACCAAAATAGTTTCAATCCTCTACGGTGCTTGTCGGTTAGCCTGTAATTAGGCTCTCGAATTGCCCGTAATATATTTGAGTATTCAATTTCAAGAGTTTGAAAGGCTTTCTCTAGTTGGCCATCTTCTCCATAGAAGTAGTTCCCTGAGCATTGGTGTTTTACAGAAGCACCCTCGATAAATCTATCGTGGTCAATGTTGTAGAGATTAATGGCTTTATTAGCCGAATCGATTGTGAATTGGCGTAAGTGGCAGCGTGGCACGAAATGTTGGTTCTTATTTGATGCCATGTGCTAACAGTAGATGACTATTCGGCGCCTAACAGGTATTTAACGGACCGAGCCAGCCCGTATATCGATAATCTCCTCACCAGACGTAGTGGGAAATAATATTCATTGTATCAATGAATTAGGGAGCATTGCGATCTTCTGGCTCATATTGATATCCAGGTCCAGGATATCTTGACCTACGTCCGTCGTTCTTTCAGTCTTTGAGGGCGGGGCACGATAGCGCAACTCGAAAAAGCACCCAAACATGTTGATCCCTTAAAGTTTATGTGATTGTATACTTTAGTGCTGCTCTGGACGAATCTCCGCGAGATACGCTCACGAAGTATCACAATTTGGTAACCGATACAGCAAATAGTGTACTCGGCATAGTGGCCGCGAAGGGAGATCTTTAGGGCATGGAGCATCGCGAATCGATAGTCACCCCCATCCCCAGGGTATCAGATAGACGGCGTCTAGAAATGCTGGAGACCGCGCTTCGGCCGATCATTGGTTATCTCAACGATAAGCGCATTGTCGAAATCATGCTAAACCCAGATGGCCGTTTATGGATAGAGCGGGCAGGGGAGCCCAAAGGCGAAGTAGAGCCGGTACTCGGTGGTGCGGATGCTGAGCGGGCGATTAGGCTGATCGCATCGGCCATGGGCATGGTGATTAACAATGATCAGCCTTCGCTGGCGGCCACCTTGCCAAGATGGCGTTGCCGCGTGCAGGCGATGCTACCCCCCATCGTCGCCGGACCTGCGTTTTCAATGCGCAATCCCGCCACTCGGGTTTTTACCCTGAACGAATACGTCGATTCAAAGATTCTCACCGAAGTACAGGCAGATTTCATTAGCCAGGCGGTTTTGGCGCGTAAAAACATTGTCGTTAGCGGTGGTACCGGTTCAGGGAAGACAACCTTTGCCAATGCGCTATTGCATATCGTCGCGGAAACAGGCGATAGGGTGTATATCGTCGAGGACAATCGCGAATTGCAATGCGATGCGAAGAATAAAGTGGATGTGTTCACTAGCTCTACCTATTCGATGCGCAGCGCGATTTTCGATGCACTACGGATGGCGCCCGATCGCATCATCATCGGAGAGGTACGCGATGGTGCGGCGCTCGATATGTTAAAGGCGTGGAACACCGGCCATCCGGGCGGCATCGCCACGGTTCATGCCAACAATCCTCGGATGACGCTCAACCGTCTATGCCAGCTCATCGAGGAAAACAACATGATCGATCCCCGCGATTTTGTTGCCGAAGCTATCGACCTCATCGTGCATCTAACCAAGGACCCAAAACACGCTGGGGGACGGCGGGTTTCCGGTATTGCAGAAGTCAACGGGCTGACAGCCAACGGCCAGTGGGACTTGGCCGATCTGCCCGGTTCTTAGCAGGCCAATACCGCAAGTCACAACATGACAGTTATGTGACTTGTGATTGAATGCATTGATAACAGAAAGTATATGTGATTGTATACTTGCACGCCGGTTCTAAGTCAGCGCGAACTATCCAATTCAGACCGAGTTATTGGCCACACCAGGAACAGGGAGAAACCGTCATGGAGCAAAAAACGATAGTTGTACTCGCAGCACTACTCGTTACCGCACTATTACCTGAACTTGTAATCGCCGCCGGCGCGGGTATGCCCTATGAGGGACCACTGCAAACCATCCTCAACAGTATCACCGGTCCTGTTGCCCGGGTGGCAGGTGCGATCGCTATCGTGGTATTCGGACTGGGATTGGCGTTCACCGAGGGCGGTGGCATGATGCGCAAAGCTATCGGCATTGTCTTTGGGTTGACCATCGCCTTCAATGCCGTTGCCTGGGGACTGAACTTCTTCGGTTTCGCGGGTGGATTGCTGGTATGAACCATGATTGGCAAGGCGGGTATGGCTCGCCGATTCACAAATCGCTCGTCAATCCTATCCTTCTGATGGGGATTCCCCGGGACGTCTGTCTGGTGTTGTGGACCCTGGGGGCGGCGTTCGCCTTTGGCATGCATGAGATTTGGGTATTGCCGTTTGTGATCGCCGTCCATATCGGTATGGCGGTCTTGACCAAGCAAGATCCGTTTTTTTTCACGGTTTTCCGCCATGCATTGAAAACGCCGCAGCGGCTCGATCCTTAAAAGTACGGACATGTTCAATCTGAAAGAGTACGAACCGAGCCAGAAGCGTCTTGCAGACTGGTTACCCTGGGCGGCCCTTGTCGCCCCGGGAGTGGTTTTGCAGAAAGAGAAAATCTTTCAGAAAACCATTGCGTTCCGGGGACCGGACCTCGCCAGCTCATCGCCTGAGCAAATGCGCGTGGCCTGTGCGCGCCTCAACAACGTGTTGAAGCGCATGGGCAGTGGCTGGGCCTTTTTCGCCGAGGAACAGCGCTATCCCACGAGGGACTATGTCAGTCCCTCCTGGTCGCACTCTGTGGGTTGGTTGATCGATGAGGAACGGCGCGGGCAGTACGAAAAGGAGGGTGCGCATTTCGACTCCTCGTATTACATCACCTTTTGCTGGGAGGCACCCTCGGATACCTCAAAGCAGTTTGAGGCGGTATTTATCGAAGATCCAAACCGCAACGCAACGACCGATCTATACGATGCGGAACGGGATCTGCAGCGCTTTATCCAGGATGTCGGTGTCATTATCGATATCATGAAGGAAAGCTTCCCGGCGGTGCATGAGTTGGATGACGATGAGACCCTGACCTATCTCCACTCGACCATTTCCACGCGCCGTCATTCGATCAAAGCGCCACCGGTACCCATGTATCTTGACGCGTTGTTGCCTGATCAAACCTACCTGGGTGGGGAGCTGCCCGTCATCGGTGAGCAGTACATCATGACTGCTAGCATCAATGGATTTCCCACCGAGGGGATGGCGGGGGTGCTGGATGCGCTCAACCACCTGGAGGTCGAATACCGCTGGACCTCGCGCTTTATCTGCATGGGCAAGCAAGATGCAGAGGCGGAGATCAAGAAGTACCGGCGTAAGTGGTACTCGAAGCGCAAGGGATTGGTTTCCCTGATCAAGGAAAGCCTTAGTGGTCATGAATCGCGGCTCATCGATACTGACGCCGACATGAATGCGACGGATGCGGAAGCCGCGCTGATGGAGTTGGCGACCGATACGGTGTCTTATGGTTATTACACCTCCACGATCACAGTCTGGGCAGCGGATGTGGAAAGGTGCCGTGAGAAAATAAACCGGGTATGTACCGTCATCAATAATCGGGGGTTTGCCACCCGGATAGAGACCTCGAATTCTTTTCAGTCCTGGCTCTCTTCGTTGCCGGGTCATGTGTGGGCCAATGTACGGCGGCCACTGATCAACACCCTGAACTTGGCGCACCTGTTTCCTCTCAGCGCGATCTGGGCGGGGGATCCGTATGACGATAATCTGGCGGAGAAGTTCGGCGTAAAGGCACCGCTGATGATCACCGACGCCACTGGCACCACACCGTTTCGTCTCAACCTCAACATCGGCGATGTGGGACACACGGTGCTCTTTGGCCCCACCGGTTCCGGTAAGTCCACTAAGCTCTGTATGCTCGAATTGCAGTGGCTTCGCTATCCCCAGGCAAAGGTTTGTATCTTCGATAAAGACCGCAGTGCGCGGGGCGCGACAATGGGTATAGGCGGCGGGATCTATGAACCGGCCAACCCGGAGCGTCCCCTGGCCTTTCAGCCCCTGGCGGATATCGATACCACTGGGGGGTTTCAGTGGGCCACGGAATGGGTTGCCCTGTGCCTGGAGTTGCAGGGTCTCGTCATCATGCCGCCGCAGCGCTTGGAAATCAGCGACAGCCTGCGGTCGCTTGCCGGTTCCCCGCCGCGGGAGAGAACCCTATCCGGTCTTCGCAATCTGGTGCAAGATGAGACCTTGCGCCAAGGGCTAGAGCCTTATGCGGACGGCCCCCTAGGGCCTGTTAACACTAATTTTGATAAAATCATCGGATGAAAATCACATCCGAAGAATTCAAACTCATCAAAGAATTGCTGCCAAAACAAAGGGGTAATGTCACCGTATCGAACCTGCACGTGCTTAACGCAGTTTTGTATGTAGCGGAACAAGGCTGCAAATGGCGGGCGTTACCGAAGAAATTCGGCAACTGGCACACGATTTATACGCGAATGAACCGATGGGCCAAGCAAGGTGTTTTGGATGATGTCTTCTCGGAGCTGCAAGCCAACGACATCATCAACATTCAGGTTGAGCATGTTTCAGTAGACAGCACCGCCGTGAAAGTGCATCCAGACGGTACGGGCGCGTTAAAAAAAACGGCCCGCAAGCGATCGGTAAATCGCGAGCCGGATGGACAACTAAGATTCATATGGTAGCGGCGAATGAAAGGACCGCGGTTACGTTCTCGCTGTCGCCCGGTCAGGCGGGCGATGCGCCGGAAGGCAGAAAACTATTGAAATCCCTTGAGAATCAAGGTTGGGAAGGAACTCACGTGATCATGGACCGAGCCTACGAAGGCGACGAGACACTACAGTTGGTGCTGGACCTGGAAATGATTCCGGTAGTGCCTCCCAAGAGCAACCGTCTGACAAAATGGGACTATGACAAAGCGTTGTACAAAAAGCGCAATGAGGTCGAACGCCTCTTTCGACGGCTAAAAGGTTTTCGCCGAATCTTTTCCCGTTTCGATAAGTTGGATGTTGTCTTCTTGTTCTTTATTAACTTCGCGTTGATTACCGATACGCTGATTAGTGTTAACAGGCCCTAGGGCAGATATTCAACGGACAGAGTGAAGAGATCCGTAGTGAAGATTGGATCATGATCGAAATGGGGGCGTTGATGGATAAGGGCGATGCCGCCGTGCTGCCCGCTTTGTCCTATCTGTTCCGTACCCTGGAAAAGGGGATGTTCGCCCGCCAAGGTCCGACGCTGCTGGTGCTCGACGAAGCGTGGATATTCATGAGTCATCCGTACTTCATGGCGCGCATCCGTGAGTGGCTCAAGACCTTGCGGAAAATGAATGTCTATGTGGTTTTCGCCACCCAGGAGCTCGAGGATGCGGTGAATTCCGAAATTTGCTCGGTGATTATGTCGGCGTGTCAAACAAAGATTTTCCTGCCCAACGAAGAAGCATCCACGCCGATGATCAAGGCCGCCTACCAGAAGGTGGGTGTTACCGAGGCGGAGGTGCAGATGCTCAGCGCGGCCACGCCGAAACGGCAGTACTTCTACAAGTCACCCAAGGGTCGGCGTTTGTACGAGATGAGCCTACAAGACATCAGTCTCTGTTTCGCGGCGCGCAGCGGCGATGACGAGATGCGCATCCTCGATGAGATCGAGGCCAAGTATCCTGCGGCAGCATGGCCAGAGCAGATGCTGAAACAGCGCGGCCTAAATTGGGCCGTGAATCTACTCAGGAGCAGGGCTTGAATTCCGACATGCATCCGGTGGACGCCGAAGCGGGATTAGATCCCCAGCGCGGATGTTCGCATAAAAAGTTTTGTAACCAATCGACGAACAAGGAGCACGCATCGCCATGAGAAAAGATAACGTCTCGACTTTTGTTGCTGCCTTGTTCGGCCTGCTGATCGCTTTACCCGCCGTGGGGCCTGTCCGTGCCGGGGGTATTCCCGTCATCGACGGTGCCAACCTGGCGCAGACGGTCATCCAGGTGATGAATGACGTCAGGATGTTGGCCAACCAGGCGTCACAGATCGCCAATCAAGTAGAGCAGATGAAAAAGCAGAGTCAGATGCTGCAAAATATCGGTGCTTCCCAGTATATGCCCTTGACCAACGCGCTCAATAACCAAAGCGTCGAGATAAACGGCATCCTGGCAACCGCCTCGGGGATCAAATACTCGCTGGCGCAGGTGCAGGCAGAGATCGACGCGACCTTTCCCCAGGGGGCGGACTGGGACGCCTTTGACATGGCGACTCTGACACAACGGTTGCAGCAGTGGGACAACGTGGTCAGCGAGGCCAACAGTCTCGCCATGCGAGCGCAAACCTCGTTGGGCCGGGTGAGCGGCCGTAATGACCAGCTCCAGCGTCTTATGGTGGAATCCCGGGGCGCTGAAGGGCAGGTCAGGCAGCTGCAAATCAATGCCCAGCTCAATGGCCAGATCGCCCAGGCATTGAATGACACCCTGGCGGTTTCGGCGACCGCCGCGCGGTCGCAGATGTTGGCCCTGCAGCGGGAAGTGGCCGCCCGTGAATTGGCTCGCGAGCGACATAGACGAATGATGGTAGGCTTCACGGACCGCGGGGCGCCGGTGGCGGTGCTCAACCGGCTACCGCCCATCGCGCCCCATCCCTAATACCTAAGGAAATGTTCCCATGAGAAACTTTTGTGTTTTGCTAATCGCCGCACTCTGCACACTGCTGTCCGGCTGCGCGGATGAAAAGCCCCAAAAAATCGAGATCGAGGTGCAGACTTCCAGTATCCCGGAACCGCCATATATGGGGGAAAAAGCGAGCTTTTACCGGGGGAATGCGGACGCCTTTACGGCGATGTGGGCATGGTGCAAAGAGTACGTGGATTCGGTGCGCACGGAACCCCAAAGCAAAGAATGCAGCACTGTTATGCATGTTCACCTAACGGGTGGGCCTACCAAAGTAGCCGAACGCGTTGAGCCACCGGAAAAGAATCTGGTGCTCCCACCCATAGCGCCGCATAAATAGTTCATTACTTAGCATGGAATTCAACACACTCACCAATACCCTGAACAACTTCCTGGCGGTCTTCTCGCTGGGTTACGGCAATCTCTGGGCCTCGACCCTCTGGCTTTTCGTGACCCTGCTCGCCATCGAGATCTGCCTGTTCGGCCTCTACTTCGCCTTTGGCGCCAAGAACTATGTGGATGCCTTCTGGCGGGTGATCTTCATCGGCTTCTGGTGGTGGATCGTCAACGCCTTCCCGGCCTTGTCCACCATGGTCATGGATAGCTTCGTCGCCTGGGGCAATACCGCCGGGGGCGGGGGGGCAGCCAACATCCTCGACCCCTCCGCCATCGCCTCGCTCGGTGCTGTGGCTGCGGTACCTATTTTTGATTTGATGGACAGCCTTGGTAACTTTGATATTGGCAAGAAATTGATACTGTCACTTCTATGGTTGATCGTGGTACTAGTCTTTTTCATCATCGCCATCCAGATCTTCATCACCATGCTGGAGTTCTATCTGATGGTGGCCTTGAGCAGCGTGTTGCTGCCCTTCGGGCTGTTGAACAAGACCAAGTTCCTGGCGGAAAAGGCCCTCGGCGGGGTCATCTCGTTCGGCATCAAGCTCATGGTGCTCTCGTTTTTGATGACCGTCGCCCAGCCGATCCTGGCATTGGCGGTGTTGCCGCCCGATCCCACGTACAACGATATCATGGCGTTGATTCTCACAGTGGGTGCCATTGCCGTCCTGGTATGGAACGCCCCCGGCATCGCTGCCGGTATGCTGTCCGGTTCTCCCTCCTTGACTGCCGGTACCGCGGTACAGGGCACGGCGGTGGGTGCCCTGGCCGGGTCGGCGGCGGTTGCCGGCAGCCTAGCCGCGACCCGTGCTGCGGCGGCCCTGGGCAGCAGTGCGGGACATGGGGCCGCGCGTCTCGGCGGTTCGGTTATCTCCGGGAGTGCCTTGGGTAGCGCCGTACAGACCGGCGGTCGCGCTGCGCGCATCGCCGGCGGTGTCGCCGGTGGTATCAAGGGGGGCGCTTCTTTTCTGACGCAAAGTTCTCGCGGCAGTTTCTCCGACACGCTTGACGGGCTGTCTGAAAGTTATATCAACGGCGGCCGTGCCGGGGTGGGGTTGCCGAAACGTGCTTCCGGCGGCCCGAAGGCCGCACCTGAGTGGGCGACTGATCCCGTCAAGCGGGCAGCCCTTCTCAAGCGGGCGTCCACCGTGGCCCGTCTCGCCAGCGAAGCGCGGCCCAGCGGTGGCGGTCCTTCGGTTTCTCTGTAGTACCTGACTGAGATGACGGATACGCAATTTAGGGAAGGTGTTTATAAAAAGTATATAAGATTGAATACTTTGCACCATGGCATAGGAAACCATTCCTTGCCGGGTTGACGATGCAACTGGTGATTTTCGTGAATCAAAAAGTCGCTTCAAAAAAGTGGGACCCCGCTGAACCGCTGGATACACCGTACCGTCGGGCTCGCCAGGCGTGGGATGACCGGGATGGTGCGGCGCGCAAGCAGGCACACAATTGGCGTTTGGCGACCTTTTTTTCGTTGGGACTGGTCGGGTTGGCCATCATTGGAATGATCTATTTGGGCACGCTGCCCAAAACAGTGGTGGAGTATGTCGAGGTCGATACGCTGGGCCATACCACCTATGTGGGTCGTGCGGGACGCACCGGCAGCGACTATCAACTCACCCACCAACAGGTGGAGTTTCATCTGCGCGAGTTTGTCGACGATACCCGCTCCCTCTCTTCCGATCCGCTGGTGGTGCGCAAGAACTGGTTCGATGCCTACCGGTTTGTGGCAGGGGAGGCAACTCAGAAGTTGACTGCCTATGCCCAGGCCAACGATCCATTTGAGCGGGCGGCAGATGAACGCGTTGTGGTGACCATCGAGACGGTACTTCCTATCGCGCCGGAGACCTACCAGGTCGACTGGGCCGAGGAGATCTGGTCGAAACAGGGCGCACTCAAGGAGACGCAGAAGTGGCGCGGCTCTTTCACGGTGACCCGCATTATCCCCACCTCTGAGGAAGAACTGGTACGGAACCCGCTCGGTGTATACATCGTGGCTTTTTCATGGTCTCGGTTCTGAGTGGGTGTACGACTGAATCTGGCAACATAGACATTCCGAGGATACTGCAATGAGAAACACCAGCCTCGCTTATACTACCTTGGTGCTCTTTACGCTGGGCGGGTGCGCGACTCAAAACACCCGCAATCTCTCCGCCGACGACAAACTGGCCTATACCAAGGCAATAAGAGCCGAGGCCAAAAAGCCTGAGCCGATAGTCGTCAAAGAGACCGTCACCGTGCCATCTCCAGGGCAGTTGCGGCCGATGCCGCGCGGCGTGCGTGGTCAAAAAGACAACAAGCCCGCGCATCTGGTGATCGAGGCCGCCAACAAGCAGGCGCGGCAACTGCCCAACCGCGATGGTTACTACAATGCGGTGATGACCTTCGATTACGATGAAGGGGCGCTCTATCGCATCTACACCGCACCACTGCGGCAAACCGATATCATGCTGCAGCCTGGCGAACGCATGATCAGCCAACCCGGCGGTGGCGATACCACGCGGTGGAAAATCGGTTCCGCCATTTCCATGAACAATGGCGAGGAACAACAGCACTTACTCGTGAAGGCGACCCGGCCTGGCATCTATACCAACCTGACGATTTTCACGGACCGGCGGACTTATCACATCGAGCTGGAGTCCTTTAAAGAGACCTATATGGCAGCTGTGAACTGGAACTATCCCAACGACTCCTGGAACGCTTATAACAAGCGGCTTTCGGAAACCAAAAAAGAAAACCGATTGGCGGATGATGGACGGATCGATCTCTCCAAGGCCAGCTTCTCATACGAAGTCAAAGTCAAGGAGGGGTCTCCCGAATGGACGCCGGTTCGAGTGTTCGACAACGGCTTGAAGACCTATATCGAGTTTCCCAATATCGTTGGGGTTACCGATGCCCCAGTACTCTATGTCAAGAAATATGGGCGCCAGCAGATCGTCAACTATCGTCCCGTGGGTCGCTATTTCATTGTCGATGGGGTGTTCCCCCGCTACGAGCTGCGGGTCGGCATTAAGGATAATTTCGACATCGTTGAGATTGTTAACACGGATCGTAGCTGACGGGAGTCATGATGACGAACGACACATATCAAAACGGCCGACCAGAAAACACCGAAGTTGAAAAAGAACCCCCGGAGCTGGCGACGGTTAGGTCCGATAGGCCACAACCAAGACGCCTGCGCAAGAATGTGGTCTGGGGCGTTATTGTTTTGTTGGCGGGTGTGGCCCTGCTCGCTTTTTCCATAGCCTTGGTTAGAGAGCCCGCGAAGATCTCCTCCGCCGAAGACAATATTGTGCCCGCCGATGAATCCACCCTCCCTGGATTTGTGCGCAATGCCCCCAAAAATTATGGAGAGATTCCTGTGCCTCGTGACTTCCCGGTGCTCGGACCTCCGCTAGAAGGTGATTTGGGCGATGCTGGATTGACCGCCGCCGACCCGCCGGCGTTCGTGCCGCCGCAGCCGATGCAACCCGTACAGGAGCAGCTTACCCCAGAGCAGCAACGCGAGCGCGACGAATACCGTGATGCCCTTGCCAGTCCGGTTACACTCAATCTGTCCCTCTCCACTATCCGCCGCCAAAATGCTGGGGGGTCGAATGTCGCTCCCGCTCAATCTACTCAGCAAGCCGATCATTTGAGCGCGCTCTCGCGCTTGAGTCAGGCCAGCGGTAGGCCGCGAATGATGATGGCCGGAGGCGTTAGCCAGGAGGTCGGCGGGCACCAGGGCGAAAAGCGGCGGTTTCTCGATGCTGCGCAGCAGCAATCCGGTGATTTCTATATCAAGGACCGATTGAGCCCGCCGGTTTCTCCCTACGAATTGAAGGCCGGTTCCGTCATCCCCTGCGCCCTGGTGTATGGTATCAACTCCGATCTGCCCGGAGGCATCACCTGCCAGGTCCGGCAGAGTGTATACGATACGGTGACGGGCAATCACCTGCTGTTGCCCCAGGGTACCCGGGCTGTGGGCGAGTATGATTCCGCTGTTGTCTTCGGCCAACAACGTGTCCTGGTGGTCTGGCATCGGCTTATTCTCCCCAACGGGCAATCAATTAGCCTGGAAGGCATGGATGGTGTCGATCTCTCCGGGTATACAGGCTATACCGATAGGGTAGATAATCACTGGCGGCGTCTCGTTGGGGCGGTTGTCCTGTCCAGTTTGTTCGCGGCAGCTCCCACTGCGGTTGTTGATCGAGGCGTCGGCAGTTTGAATCGAACTGTTGAGGAAGAGATAGCACGTAATATTGGTAGCAATGTGCAGCGCGCGGGCGATCAAATCGTTAGCAAAAATCTCAATATCCAACCGACTATCGTTGTACGTCCTGGGTATGCCGTTAACATTTTTGTGAAGAAGGATCTTGTGCTTGCACCCTATGCCGAGAACGGGGGGAATTATTTTGCCATTAGTGGTACAGCAAACTAGATTGGAGCGGAATCATAAGGAAGCGTTACAAGCATATGCGGGCGAAAACGGAATGTCTTATCAGGACCTTTGGACGGATGCTGTTATTGAGTTTTTGCAGGCACGGGCGGGCCTGCTCAAACAGGGAGTGCGTGTTTCCTATTTGGCAACGCCTTCGCATGCCATTATCTGGAGCACTAAGCTGTCCAGGGAGGTCGTGGACGAAGTCAACCTTGTTGCCCAGACAGACTATTCCAGCGCCCGCAGGCTTTATTACACCGCGCTAGTTCATTTTGTCGAAAATCATATTGATAAGAGATAAATCAATGGCTATTGACCTTAACATTCAGACCCCCGATAAGCTCGTTAAAAAGACGTTTGAGCTGCCGGTTTCAATCGCGGAAGCATTCGAACAATACGTTGAGGCCGCACAGGAAGATACCGTGGGTGTCAACGAGCACTTGGTAATGCGCGCACTAATCGAGCGGCAGCTAAAAAGAGATAGAAAATTTCGTAAATGGCTCTCGGAGCGCCAGCGGGACGAAAAGGGGGTTGTTGCGGATTCTGAAGCGGGACTATCTGAGGCGCGAGCATAGTCGTCCACTGCGGTAATTGCCGGCAAGGGAGTTACTCTGCATGAAAAATCGTAACTTGAGCACCGCTACCCTGATATCTATCCTGTTTTACGGCGCCTTCTCTCCCTCTGCATCATTTGCTGCTTCACAAGCCGAATGCGCCATCTGGCTCTGTCTTCCCGGTGGATTCCCCGCCGGTTGTGCCGCTGCCCATGCGGCCATGATTGACCGCATCAAAGATTTCAAACCGCCGCTGCCGCCCTTTGCCTCCTGCGCCGTCGACGACGGGAGCAATGTCAATACCTCTATTGATTTCAGCACGGCGGCGCTCATAGAAGAACATCCCGAATGCAGCCGTTATCAGCCTTGGGACCGGGATTTCACTGATTGCGCTAAGTGGGAGTGGGTTCCGCGCAAATTCGTTAAGAAAACCCGATGTCTGATAGGTCCGGAGGGTGCCAATGAACCGCCTCACTGTATCGGTACTTACTACTACGTAGATGTGTTTATCGACGGCGATTTGATCGGGGAGACTTATTACTGGCGTCGTTAATGTGAATATCTCACAAACATGAGTTTCTATATCGGGTAGCGTAAATCACAAAGGAACTACTCGTCCGATCGGCCGAAGGGAATAAAGACCGATGTCTCGATTATTCTGTGTCTGTGAAGGGAGCCTGTGCCGCCGCTTCCGGGTTTTTTCTGGGTTGAGTATGTTAGAAAGGATTCAAACGCACTCCCGGGGTTCAGGGATAGAGGCTCTTGTGTTGATTTCAGTCCGTCAGATGGTTCTTACTGATTTCTTGATCCTAGTCATTATTCTCCTCTCAGCTTTAGCACTAGTATAACCACACAAAATGTACCGCTAAATATTTTCTGCGCCTTTGTAGGGAAAGATCACTGAAGGTCAATGTCAGGCGGTTTTTCATATCCAAACAATACCTAGAAAGGATGCACTGGTTCGCTAAACCTTTTTTTAAATGAACACACGAGTCTGATGTATGTTGACTCAACCCGGCTCATTGGTTTGGGAAAACTGGCCGCAGTCCGGATTTAGCGCGTGACATTTTTGTTGGCGGGCGCAGTTGGGGATGTTGTCGCTAGGGCCTGTTAACACTAATTTTGATAAAATCATCGGATGAAAATCACATCCGAAGAATTCAAACTCATCAAAGAATTGCTGCCAAAACAAAGGGGTAATGTCACCGTATCGAACCTGCACGTGCTTAACGCAGTTTTGTATGTAGCGGAACAAGGCTGCAAATGGCGGGCGTTACCGAAGAAATTCGGCAACTGGCACACGATTTATACGCGAATGAACCGATGGGCCAAGCAAGGTGTTTTGGATGATGTCTTCTCGGAGCTGCAAGCCAACGACATCATCAACATTCAGGTTGAGCATGTTTCAGTAGACAGCACCGCCGTGAAAGTGCATCCAGACGGTACGGGCGCGTTAAAAAAAACGGCCCGCAAGCGATCGGTAAATCGCGAGCCGGATGGACAACTAAGATTCATATGGTAGCGGCGAATGAAAGGACCGCGGTTACGTTCTCGCTGTCGCCCGGTCAGGCGGGCGATGCGCCGGAAGGCAGAAAACTATTGAAATCCCTTGAGAATCAAGGTTGGGAAGGAACTCACGTGATCATGGACCGAGCCTACGAAGGCGACGAGACACTACAGTTGGTGCTGGACCTGGAAATGATTCCGGTAGTGCCTCCCAAGAGCAACCGTCTGACAAAATGGGACTATGACAAAGCGTTGTACAAAAAGCGCAATGAGGTCGAACGCCTCTTTCGACGGCTAAAAGGTTTTCGCCGAATCTTTTCCCGTTTCGATAAGTTGGATGTTGTCTTCTTGTTCTTTATTAACTTCGCGTTGATTACCGATACGCTGATTAGTGTTAACAGGCCCTAAGAGCAATTTAGGACTAGCCATTAACACTGTGAAAGCAGCCGGCATCCCAAGATCAATTACTGCCCGTAAGTCGGTAATTAGGGCGTCTTTCATAAGGGGAAGATAGGCGAACCAGCTACATTAAAAATTCTTACGGAAAAACCATCGACACAATTATTATCTCTCCCATGGCTAATCACTGGAGTCACAAGGATGAACAAGGACTTACTCCAATGCTTGACAGGATCACTGACCTTCTTCGTACTAGCCCTATTGCCCTTCGGCGCTCACGCTGAAGAAATTCGAGACTACTACGCAGAGCCCGGCCTCAATCCTTTTCAGCACACCCGGGACTCACTGAATGAGAGCATCGATCCCTTCTCGGGAACGCTGCAGCATCGTTATGTGGATATGGAAATACCCGGAAACGGTGGGATGGATATTGTCGTCAACCGTGTTTACACCAGCCGTCAAAGAACCGTGGGCCCGACCAATCCCTTGGGGATCGGGTGGACCATGCACTTCGGGCGAATCGTGGTCCCCACCACCCACAGAGAGCGGATCTGTTCCCAAGGAATCTACAGTGTCAGCACTAACGACAATCCTTCGATCGAGTTTCCCGACGGCCGCAGAGAACTCCTGGTGGTCAACGACGTTGACGATACCCATGAGTTGATTACGCGCTCAAACTGGAAAGCCAGTTGCCAGGGCGTGGACAGCGGCATGCGTGTGTTCGGACCCGATGGCAGGGTCTATTACATGGACAAGGCCGCCATCAATGTGAGCGCCGCGGGAGACCACTATAGCTGGTATACCACCCGAATCGAGGATGTGAATGGCAACGCCATCGACATTAGTTACATCGACAATCTGGGTGATGCACTCATCGACGAAGTATCCGCCAGCGATGGCCGCAGAATCAAATACAGATACAAGAATTTGGGATTGACCGATGTCCGGCTGAGAAGCATCACGGATGTCGCCTCCGGCACAGGCCAAAAAGTCACCTACCACCACAGCCCGGTGGCAGGCTATCCCAATCACCGGTATCTCAAACGCGTCAGCCATACCGATGGCTCATTGTGGAGGTATAGGTACTATGCGGAAACAGACCGCGAGCAACCGGAGCAGTATTCGCTCAAGCGAGTAACCTACCCTTACGGGGGTAAGGTGACTTACACCTACGATGCGATAGAGTTTGACAAGACACAGCCCAACTCCCTCGGTACCAGCGTCATCAAAACAAAGAAGATCAATGGTCCGAATATATCCCCCGGACTTTGGTCTTATGAATACTTTCCCGGGGAGATCGGGGAGTTTGACAAAACCATTGTTAATACGCCGGCGGGTCGGGAGGAGTACCTGCATCAGGGATTGAACTCGGGCGGTGCGATTGTCTGGCCTATCGGGCTACTGATGCGCAAAGAGACTTATTCCCTGGATAATGCGCTCCTGGAGAGCATACACAACACCTGGGACAAGCGTTACATCTCCTACGAGAACTGGACCCACGGCCGGGGCCGTACTGACAACGACACCAGCACGCCGATTCTGCTTTCAACGGCATACAACCGGGACGGCAACCTAACCACCACAACCTACGAGGACCACGATATCTACGGCAATCCCGGTCGCAAAATCGAATCCTGCAGTCTAGAAGATTGTGCGGACAAGGTAACCGAGCTCACCTACTACACCAACTTGGAAACGGGGATTATCGGCTTCGAACAGGATATTCACGTGCTCGGTGAGGGGTGGACTTACCGCAACTACCTGGCAAACGGTTTGCTCCAATCCGAGCAGGTTTATGGTGTCACCACCTCCTATACTTATACGCCGCAGGGCGATCTCGATACCAAAACCGACGCGCGCAATTTTCGAGAGCGGCATTCGGACTACTATCGCGGTACAGCGAGACAGGTCGAGCAGGAGGTGGAAACCGACGAATGGATTGTCAATCTCAAGGAAGTCAATCCCACCGGCACCATCGAATCGACAACCAATGGCCGCGGCATCAAGAAATCCTTCGCCTACGATAGCTTGAATCGGCTAACTGGTATCGACTACCCCATCAATGCGGACGCCACCATCAGCTACGGTTTGGATGCGTCGATGTACAGGCGCAACCGCAGGCTTTCCCGGGGCGCCTATAAACAGACCGAGACCTACGATGGTTTCGGGCGTATCGTGGCGCTGGTCCGCGAGGATACCCACTCTGGCGAGTCCATCCTGACCACCACCGTGTACGATGCCTTGGGCCGCAAGCAGTTTGAGTCCAACCCCAACTCCGCGTTGGGCCGCCACTACACCCACGATGCCCTGGGGCGTTTAGTGCGGATGGAAAACAGCGATGGCAGCTTTCGCCGCTATGAGTATGGCACTTTTCTAGCTACCGCGGAGGGTTTCCATGCGGATAAAAAGGAGGTAGATGAAAACGGCAGTGAGCGTTTCCTGCTGCATCACGCATACGGTAGCCCAGACAATATTCTGGGAGTCGCGACGGTAATTACACTGGAAAACGTGACGCAATTCTATCGGTCTTCCATCGGCTCGCTCCTATGGGTGGGACAAGGCGATTTTCTGCCAGCGAATCCAGGTGCCATGGGAAACCCCCGCATCCGGCTCTATCACTACGATGATCGTAAATATTTGACCGGTATTACTCATCCGGAGACCGGCACCACGACATTCGGCCGCGATGAAGTGGGCAATAGAATCTCATCGACCGTGGGGGCGTCGGAAACCACGAACTATCAGTACGACGGCCTGAATCGTTTGAAATATGTGGATTACCCACCGGGAACCGAGGACGTCACCATACACTACGACGGCAATGGCAACCGGACGATCGTCTCCAACCGCAGTGCCGAGTGGCGCTACGACTACGACCACAACGACAACCTGAGAGAAGAGCGAATCGTGTTGGCCAGTGAGTCCAATCGCCAACTGGTGCTTGGTTATCAACATGACAGCCTCGACAATCTTGCGTCGACCACTTTCCCCAATGACCATGTCGTCGACTATCTGCCCAATGCCTTCGGCCGCCCGACCAAGGCGGGCAACTATGTGGATAGCGCCAGCTACCATGCCAGTGGGCAAATAGCCTCTTTAGCACTCTCCAACGGTGTCACCACCTCCTGGGCCCAGGACGATCGTTTGCGGGTCAGCGGGATCGAAACGGGGATCATACAGTCGGAGATTCTTTCATTGGGTTATGGCTATGACGGAACCGGAAATACAAAGACGATCAATGACGCCCATGAGCCCGCCAACAACCTGTCACTCTCTTACGATATTCTGAACCGGTTGAGAACCGCAAACGGAGTCTGGGGCAGCAGTGAATACACCTATACCGCGACCGGCGATATCAAACGGAAAATTGTCAATGATGAAACCTATCACTACCACTACGACAATACGACTCAACAGCTGATCGATATCTCCCCCTATACCACGCCTACGCCCAGATTCAATTACGACGGCTATGGCAACATGATTTATGGCGATCGCAATCTCGGCTATCGATATAACCATGCCTCGGAACTGGTGGCAGCGGATTGGGATGCCGATGGAGTAGACGATATCTATATGGGATACGACGGTAATGGACACCGTCTTTATGAAATCGATATGGATGAGCAGCGCGGCAAGCTCACAATGCACGATACCACCGGCCGGTTGTTGTTCGAGGAGTTGTTAACCGAATGCCGGGAAACCAACTATATTTATCTCGGCACGACACTGGTGGCCAAAAGAGAGAGCGATGCCGTACTGGATGCCAATAGTGACGGTATCGTCGACTGCCAGCAGACCGACGGCCTGGTGGATACCGATTTCGACGGCATGCCGGATGTCTACGAGCTTCGGTACGGTCTCAATCCCCAGGTACAGAATGGCCAGCTTGATCTTGACGGAGATACGCTCACCAATCTGGAGGAGTACCTGGCCGGTACAAGCCCGGACAACCCGGATACCGACAACGACTTTATGCCGGATGCTTATGAAATCGACAACCAACTCGATCCGCTGGTTGATGACCGAACCCTTGATCTGGATGGCGATGGCTTCTCAAACTATAGCGAGTACGCAGCCGGGACCGACCCGGACAATGCCAATGATATGCCGTCCCTCGGCCTGCGAAATATCCTTGCCGGTCCGATCGTCCCCGTAGACGGGGGCAGTATTTTTGTCGGCTCCGTGGCCGCGCTGACGAAGTACGACACCATTATCGGTCAGAACCAGTTCGTGACCGACGGCGCCTCCTGGTACCTGCCCACCGCTTATGGGGAATCTTATCCCACGCCATTACTGGAGACTGGTTTTGAATATTTCAGTCAGGGTCCCCACGGCGGCGGCCATTTCACCGTCGACGACGACGGCCAGATGTATGTTATGGGGGGCGGTAGCCTGAAGCGTGTGGGTCCGGACTGGCGCGCTGTCTGGGAGGCTGCACCAGAAGACGCCGACACGCAGGTGCCAGGGGTGATCGGCGTCAACAACATCTATCTCCACTCGCCTGAGTGGCAATCCGGCCTGCGGGCCATCTCCAAGGAGACCGGAGAGATCCTGTGGCAGCGGGATGCGGGAACCTGGTCCCCGGTGACTGCCGCACCTGGATCCGTTGGTGAAAACGATACCCTGTTCATTCCCGTCACCGATCCGGATGATCCTGCGCTGATCGCTTACGATGCGGCAGGCAACCTGTTGTGGGAGCTGGCGCTGGAGGGCGTTCCCAATCAGCCCGCGATCGGATTCGATGGCACCCTCTACGTGACCACTGTGCGTATGCAGCTGGATCTGGTCACACAGGAGTATATCGCCAGTCCCGGCAGACTCTATGCTATCGATGCAGACGGTGTCGAGTTATGGTCGCAGGAGCTACCCTTCATTGCCGAGGCGGTCATCATCGGCATGGAGGATATCCTCTATGTCTCCGGCAGCGGGCCTATTGTTCAGACCTATGATAGCGCGGGCAATACGCTTTGGAGTTTTCAGCCAGCGGGTCTGAGCGGAAGGTTTTATCGTCCGGTGATCGGCGCCGACGGTGCGGCCTATTTCGTCCACGGAACACCGGATCCGGGCCTTGAAGGACATGTCACTATCGCGGTTTACGCCGTCGATATCAATGGGGTCCAGATTTGGAGTGAGACCAACTTGCCGGGACGATATTACGAGGCGCGGTCGGCCATGCATACCCCCGTCATCTCCGGTGACGGAACGCTCTATTTCTGGGCCACGGAGTGGCAATGCGATTCGAATTCCAGATTGGGCTGCTATGGTGAAAGCCCGTATCTCTTTGCGTTCAACACCCAATCCGGCGGTGTAGCCTCTTCAGCCTGGCCCGGGGCTTATGGCGGCGTTCAGCGAGTCAGCAGAATCAATACCTGCGATGAAGGGGATCAGGACAATGACGGGGTGATGGATTGTGCCGAGACCGACCCTCCCTCCTCCGTGCTCCCACTGCTCGAGGTGGATGCGCCGGCATCCGGAAGTTACCGATATCACATCCAGAAGCGGCCATTCAGTCTGGGTGACACCTGCGCCTATGAATCGCTGGTGTTGACGCATTCCATTAGAAACGAATTCAATAGTTCGCCGAACTGTGGCTACACTTCGACCCCTGCTTTCCTCCCGGACCGCTATTCGTCTCCCATATTCTATGCGGGAGAGTCAGTGACGCTCACAGCGGCTGCCATCGATCCGCAGAGTGGGGATATTGGGGCGGATATCGAATGGTACTCCGATACCGCCGGACCATTGGGAACCGGTCCCTCGGTCACCATCGACCTGGCCGAAGGCGCCCATATGATCACAGCGCAGGTAGAAGACATCGGTGGGAATAGCGCATCACAAGTCGTAAACCTGTATGCGAAGAGGAGACCTTCCATCTCGATTGCCAGCCCTCCACCCTTCAGTGAGAGGCTGACAGAAGAGGTGATCGACATGCCTGTGGTCACTCATCCGGCAGGTGCTCCCTTCGAGGCCTATGAAACAGCGGGATTTTGCTCCGCATACAACCTCTATGACAACGATGTGCTTTCAGTTGTGCTGGGCGCTCCGGGATACTGCCGGGTTGATGCAGTAACGACGGATCCCTTCTGGGACACTGCTACTGCATCAGTGCAACTGGTCGGTGTTGGGGAAATGAAACTTGCGGGATTGACCATGTCATCGACCTCTGTTCCCCGCGATACCCAGCATGCGATCGATACCGCCATATCCTATGCGGGTGGTATAGCCGCCAGCGGTGTTCGCAACTACGCCATCTATTCGGATATCGAGGGGTTATTGGGAACCAATGCCACGGGCAGATTCTCGGTGAGTTTCTCTGAAACGGGGATGCACAACATTACCGTGACAGCGACTGACGCGCTGGGTCAATCCGACAGCATTTCGACAACGGTTGACGTGACAGAGAACTAAAAATGAAACATCAAATCGCAAACAGTAAGTGGATTTCTTCAATCGTCGGGTGGGCATTGCTGTTGATCGCGGCAACAGCGCTTTCAGCAGAGAAGGTCACCTTCTACCACAACGACGCCCTGGGATCGCCGGTAGCCGCCACCGATCAAGCGGGCAATGTCATATGGAGAGAGACCTACCGCCCATTTGGCAGCCAGGTCAGGCAGTTCCCGGTCGATAACGATCTTTGGTATACGGGTAAACCTCATAACGCCGCGCTGGGACTATCCTATTTCGGTGCCCGGTGGTATGACCCTGATATCGGTCGATTTACAGGCGTCGATCCTGTCGACGGGGTTGAGGAATCACCGGAGCATTTGTTCAATCGCTACGCCTACGCCAATAACAATCCGTATAGATATGTTGATCCGGATGGGGAACTCCCCGTCATCGCTCTTATCTTCGTGGCAGTAGATTTTTACCAGAACTACCAAGATACTGGTAATATTGCGGAGGCGTCATTGGCGACATTAGCCGGGGTTGCCAATCCGTTCAAGAAAGTGGCAACTACGGCGCGGGCCTTGAAATCCGTCACAAAGAGTGTAAAACCTGCGATTTCGCCTCAGAAGCAGGCTGGTCATATTCCTGGCACGCCTCAAAATGCTAATAGACTTAAACAAGGCAAGCCAACATCATCATTCTTCGGAGAAAAAAGCGGAAATCACTTAACTCAACAAGCCTTCGAAAAAGGAAAGCCAGTTCCCGGTCGTCCGAATGTCAGGGAGCATGATTTTGGCGTATCTACTGGAACTGGGCCAAGTGGTGGTATGCAAGCACGGGTTCGTGTTCATCAGGATTCCAAAGGTCGTATTCATGGTCATCCTTCCGGACCGGAAAGGTTCTGATTATGGCTACTCAAAATCTAAATGAATTTCTTGATGTGTTGGAACGTAATTACAAATCGTTGGAGCAACCTGATTTTTCATTTGTCAGTAGCGCTATATCTTCAAAGCCTTACGATGCATTGATCAAAAATTTGCGCGAGCTATTTGATGTAGAGGAAATAACTGACACGAATGATGATGTTAGTTTTCGCTATTTGTTATCTAAGTCGAGCGAGCAGTGGGTCGTAGAGCTTTCAATGCTGGGTCGATATGCAGTAATTCTTGGGCAACATGGGCTAGTAACTCTGAGTCATTCTACTCAACAAGAACAAAGGATATTGTCGCTGTTATTGGAAAATCAGTTTGTTGTCTTAGAACAACAACAGCTGGAGCAACCAGTTTCTATTACATTGTCTAATACTGAGCCTGAGAACGTATGTATATATCAAGCACTTTTCTCAGATACGGATTTACTTCCATGGAAGGGATAGATCCAACATGAAGTCCATGTATCACTTACTGTTGCTATCTATTCTGACTTTTTTCAGTATTCAGGCCTGGGGATTAGTCTCTCTATTGGATAGTGATAATGATCGGTATGATCACGTTAGCATTACTGCAAATACGCAAAATTACATCTATGATACTGATTCCAATTTAATAGCTAGCAGTAAGCAGCAACCGTCAAGACCCTTATCGAAGTATTCATGGAATGGCCTTACTCTAGCTTTTGTTGATGGTTTTCTTGTCACAAAGAGGGGAGGTCAAAAACTTGGTGAACTTTCGATAGCTAAGGGCCAACGGGGAGCCGTTGGTACGCGAAGAGCACCGGAGTTTGATGGCGGTAAAGTATCTGAAACAGGCTTTTTAGATTCGGCTGAGACATGGCTTGGTTCTGGGTATAAGTCACTTTCTGGCGGTCGATATGTATCAAAGGATGGGTTGCGGCAAGCCTGGCGGGAGAGTTATTGAAAACACGTCAGTCGAAATTGTTCCATGAGCGAAAATATGACAGGTTCGGAATATTTAGTCTTCTGGAAAGTTCAGGTTGCCGGTTCGCATAGGCCTACGGGTAAAACGGTACATTATTCTGGTGGGAATATTTTACCTTCTCCTTCTGGACTGCAAATAGCCCAATATCCTGGAGACGACGGATATTATTTGTTTTACTTAGATGAGAATGGAGAAGAGATCACAGATACTTTCCATGATGATGTTCGTGGAGCAATGGAACAAGCCGAATGGGAGTTTGATGTGAAACCGTCAGAATGGGAAAAGGTCGAATGAAACAAAGCCCCGCGATGCGGGGCTTTGTCGTTTATCCCTTATCCCAAGGGTTGTTTTCCTGCCCTTCCAGGTTCCGGCTGCCGTGGATGATGGTGACGATAAAAACCTGCTTGGGCTGAGTCAGGTAGATGATTCGGTAGCCCTGATAGATCAGTTCCCGGACATCCTCCCGGCCTTCGGCTTCTGGAGCCGGTCTGCCCATTTTCGGAAACGTCTCCAGGTTCTCGACCGAGGCGATGATCCGTTCAGTGAAGCGCCGGGCGTAGTACGGTGAGTCCTTGGCGATGTAAGCCTTCAGATCCCGGATATCGGCCCTGGCCCGTCTCGACCATTTAATCACCATCGCCCAGCAACTCGGCCTTGACCTGTTCGTGGGGGATAGTGCGGCCTGCCTCGATATCGGCCAATCCTTCCTCGATCTTCTGCTTCACATACAGCTCGTACATGATGTCATCCCAGGAGGCTTGTTCGGGCAAGTGGTCGATAATCGCTTTAGCGGCTTGCTTGGCGGATTGCATGGATAAATCTCCTATCTGACGGCATGGATGGGATCGGCGACGATATGCCGGAGCCGATCCTGGCGAACAGCCATATCCAGAAAATGGCAAATGACCTCTTGGTCTTCCGGCTTGAGCTGATCGACTTGCCGACACAACTCTTTGAGCTTCCGGTTCCGAATATCGAACTGCGTTGACGACTGTTTTTCCGTTCCCAGCAGCAACCGGTCAAGACTGACTTCTAACACATCGGCCAATTTGATGATGTAGTCAAATTGCGGCTTGCCTTTGCCCTGTTCCCAACGACCAAGCAACCGGGGCTGCACTTCCAGCAGTTCAGCCAGCTCCATCTGTGTTAGTTGACGCGCTTTGCGCAGTTCAGCGAGGTTTTTACCAAAGTCAGCCATGCACCAGTTTCTCTATGACGTGATACTTGCTGAGCATCTTAAATCCTCTATTTTTGATCTGACTTGAACAGGATAATAATAGCTGTAATATATCAGGTCAACAATGACCTTGACGAGGTTTTAGAGGAAAACAGCAATGGCCCGCATCCCCGAATCAGAACTCGACCGCCTCAAGCGCGAAGTCTCGCTGGTGCGCCTGGTGGAATCCTCCGTCATTGAGTTGAAGAAGCACGGCAAGGACTATCTGGGCCTGTGTCCGTTCCACGACGACAAGGAACCGTCCTTGGTCATCAGCCCGGACAAGAACCTGTGGCACTGCCTGGGTGCCTGTAGTGAAGGCGGTGACGTGATCCAGTGGGTGATGAAGCGCCAGGGAGTGAGCTTCCGCCATGCAGTGGAACTGCTTCGAGAAGGGGATGCGGCGCTGTCGGTTCCCTTCGCGCCGGTGAAGCGCAACACCACCGCCAAGCATCCTTCCCCTTTAGCCGCCCATGCCGGTGACCAGGGTCGCGGGTTTGCGGTGGTTGCCGATGAAGTGCGCACCTTGGCTCAGCGGTTAACTCGTGATCCCGGTAATTAACACGCAAGGCGTCATCACCGAGGTGTACGGCAGGAAGCTGCTGGGCAAGAAGCTGCGCAAAGGTACACCGCAGCACCTCTTCTACGGCCGTTACCAGTTTGATGACGACTTCACCCCGATTAACCTGGAACGGCTTCGCCAGCAGCTCTCGACCGAGGAAGTGTCCAGGCTCTATGCTGCCGGCTGATCGCTAGTGCATATTTTCGGCGGTTTGGGCCAAAAACCCCTTAATGTGAATATCTCACAAACATGAGTTTCTATATCGGGTAGCCTAAATTAGAAAGGAACAACACGTCCGATCGGCCGAAGGGAATAAAGACCGATGTCTCGATTATTCTGTGAAGAGAGCCTGCGCTGCTGTCTCGTCGCTGCCCATGATGTGATAGCGTCTGGATTCCGGTTGGCCATCCGTCCCGGTAAGCGAATCCTAATGCGGGGCACGATAGCGCCGCCCACGTCCCTGTCAACGCTCGTGTTGTCACTCGGCCGCAAGCGTTCTCGCTCCGGCCCGCCCAAGCGCATTGACAGGCCCGTTTTCCACGCCGCTGTACGAGTCCCGCGATTCACTCACCAGGACTCAAACGATGGCTAACAAATCTCCCGAAAAGACCCACGAGGTTTTCACCCCGATCAAAGCCCGGACCGGCCTGTCCAGAATCAGACTCGGCGCCGGCGTCGAACACAGCAATGGCGAGATCGAGATCGATCTTATCGGCTCTCCGATCAACGGCAAACTCATCGTCGTCCCCATCCGAAAGGGCACACGATAATCCCGCCCGATTCGATGCCCCGCGCAATGCGGGGCTTTGAAATATAAGCTCCCAAGGCATGCTGTTTTGTGACAACCCAAGTAGGGTTTTTTATCCAAACCGCCGATTTATCAGTGGGTCTGGTTTGCATCCGCAAACGATTTTTAAAGGAAGAGGGGTATCGATCTGGAGGGCGTATCACTAGGCTTGCATTTGTCCAGCTGCGGGGCCTCAATTGTGTAGCCTCTCTTCGACAAGTAGAGTTGTGTATAACCATGTGTATGCTATGGCTATCTAACGATCTGAGTGTTTATTTATGTCGACAACAGCGGATAAATTGATACGTAAGCAGGTCATGCTTTCGACGGAAAATATTAAAAAGCTGGATCAATTATCGAAGGTTCGCGGTACTTCTGCTGCGGAGATCGTGCGGCAGTCAATTGATTCCTATGATCCAGACTCGAATGATTTTAAAGAAACTGAATTGATGGAATTAGTCGCTGAGAAACTTCAAGAGGCTATTAGGGATACAGCAAAAACCCGAAGGCGGCTCAATAAGGCGCTCAAAGCACTGGAATTGAAAGGAACTAAGTAATGTCAGGATTTAAAAACATGCTGTTGGATGTTTTAAAACTGACCGACGAAGTAAAGCGGATGAATAAGGGCATAGAGCGCGTAGAAGCTGTCATGACTGATGTTGATAAGAGAGTGGTTCGTTTAGAAACAATCATTGAAATTGCGAAGTCTCAAGGCGGTAATCCACGACTTCCGAGCAAGTAAGAATTCGGAAATAGCCCATAGCACCTCAACCGGCGGTTCCAGGCCTTTCTTAGTTACATAAGCGAGAAGGCGGCCGGTGTTACGAATGTTGGGTCTACCTCAACACAATTGAAAAGCGTCGCGGGTTACAGGTTCCAGGCTCACTCAGTCTAGGCACTGGCGGTAAGCTAGCGCTTGAGCTACGCTACGCCGATCAGCGCAAGTTGTGATAAGGCTGTGGAGCAGCTAGAAGGGGCAAAAGCCCCAGGATCTAATTGAAGAATGCCAGGGGTTTTATGTGCGGACGGTACAACATCACTACTGACGCTCAAGCACTGATGGACGCCTATCGGATTAGCGGCGAGATCATTGGAGAATTCACGCTACCGAATTACAACGCAGCTCCGTCTCAATACTTACCGATAATCTACAATGGTAACCTGGAAGCTGCTCACTGGGGTTTTGTTCCCTTCTTGGCAAAGGATAAAAAGTCATCGTTCAAGATGATCAATGCGCGTGCAGAAACAATCACAGAGAAACGCCTGTATAAAACGCCGATAGCCAAAAGCAGGTGCATTGTGCCCGCCACGGGGTGGTATGAATGGCGCAAAGAGGGTGCCAGAAAACAGCCCTATGTATTCGAGTCGGGGAATATCATGTCATTGGCCGGTATTTGCACCTGGCATAAGGAATTCGAGCTACGCTCCTTCTCCATCATTACCACCCATGCGAACGCTGCGGCAGAATCTTATCATCACAGAATGCCCGTCGTCCTCTCACCAAAACAACAGGGGATGTGGCTGGATCCAGACACCGAGCTGCAACGCGTCACTGACGCATTAATACCCTATCCAGGCGATGACTTAATTATTCGGAAGGTCAGTAAACGCTTAGGGAACGTGCGTAACAACACTGATGATTTACTGGCGCCGATTGGTGATTGAAGCGTTGCCGCTCTTCATCCAGCGACGTATCTTCGGGAGATGACGACGACTGATTTCCAGCTGTTCATCCGTGTCTTCCATTCGTGCCATACAACGCCCATCCGCTCTTTTCTCCAAGCCCACGAGCCGGGACCTGGAGACCAGCGCGTTGCGGTGAATACGAAAAAATCTCTCCCCGAAGCGCTGCTCCAGAGATTTCAGGGACTCTTCCAGCAGCGCCTCTCCGTCGTTGCACATCGCTACTACGTATTTCTGATCCGCACGTAGGTATATCACATCATCCACCGCAATGCGCTTGACCCCACCCCGATAGTTGGTGCAGATGTAGGTGGGCGAAGCGGGTTGATTGCGTATGGCGGTAAGCTGAGCTTTGCTGGGAACGGCCGCCCGCACTAGGGCTCGCTCCAGTCTTTGGCACCGAATAGGCTTCAACAGGTAATCCACGGCATTGCCCTTAAAAGCTTCAAGGGCATGTTCTTCGTATGCGGTTACAAATATCACTGCCGGAGGAACAGGCGCATTTGCCAGCCTTGTCGCCGCCTCTATACCATCCATTCCGGGCATGCGAACATCCATCAATACCAGATGAATATCCAGCTTTTCACAATTCGCAAGTGCCTCCTGGCCGCTGTTGGCCTCGGCGACAACTCTATAGGGCTCCCCTATCTCGGACAGCAGCATTCGCAGGCGCTGTCTCGCGGGAGCCTCATCATCTACAATCAATACGTTCATTCGTCTATCCTGGGATAAGGAAAGGTCAATCTGACCTGGTAGCTGCCATCCACTTCGCCGATGCTCAAACCGGCGTCGCCATTAAAAAAACCCTGTAACCTTTGGCGGATATTTTCTATCGCCATCGAATTTCCCTCCCGGTGGTATCCCCCCTCCACCGGCGGTAGAGTGTTGCGAATGCTTATATTCACGCGTTGGCGGCGATAACGTCCGCTGATGTGGATTTTCCCCGGTACCAGTGCGGGCTCCACACCGTGGTAAACAGCATTCTCCAATAATGGCTGCAGCACCAGGGATGGCAGTGGGGCCTGCTCAGGAAGTTGTTCCATATCCCACTCGACCTCAAGGCGATCGCCCAACCGTTGCTGCTCAATCCGCAGATACCCTCTACCCAGCTCGATTTCATCCCCCAAGGTAGATTGCCGGCCGCTGCTGGCCAAACTCGCCCTGAAAAGATCCGATAAATCCTCTACAACCTCTTCAGCAAGCGGCGGGTCGGTCCGTGTAAGATGGGCAATGGTGTTCATGCTGTTGAAAAGGAAATGGGGACGAATGCGGGATTGGAGAGCCTGAAACCTGGCCTCCGACTCAGCTTCGATCTGCTTTCTCCAAAGCCATTGCAGATAGAGATACCGCAATGAAAGGGCCGAAACGATAGCGCTGATACCGAGGCTTTCGACGATAAATGCAAAGCTCTCCGCTGACCCGACGGGCCTGCCTACCAGAGCTGAAGCAAAAACTGCGGTAGCGAGTGTAATTGCCAACATGATCACCCAGGCACAGATACCTGCCAGCATGTGATCCAAGCGTCTTACCCATGGGCCTGTCAGACAAAGTAATGCCGATCCGGACAATCCAATCCATTGAATAAACAGTGAACGCATGCTTAATTCTGTATAGAAATCCGTGAGCGAATCGACTGACCCCAGTGTCAACACAATCGCCAATAATTCGGCACTGATTACTATTCCGAACACCATTCTTATACTGCAAAAATTTGGCAGAAATGAAGTTGTACCGGAGGTCATCAGTTTTTCGTTCTTTTAACCAGCCGCTGAAACGACGTGGATACCCACTATACCCACCGGTTGCTATGATCGCACAACCTTTTCCCTGGCCACTGTAAAAGTCACTAAGCCGAGCAACGCTCGTGTTATGAGTTTCGCTGCTGCCATATGAAACATCCGCATTAGCCTCCTTACGGGATATAACGCACCGCGAATAAGGGTATTTTCGCACAACACAAGAATTTCGAACGGTTCAGAGAGATGGTCAGGATCGAGGGCCAAGTAACGTATCGTGGGGGGATTACGCGCAGTCTACAAGTCGGCTTGGAAGTCTTACCAGAAGGCAATGACATCGGCTTGTAATCTCATGATTAGTAATAGAATGATCAGCGCTGAACCAGCGGAATCTGCACGCCAAGGCCGCTTGTTGATACACATCTTTGGGGGCATGCCGATATAATATGCTGCTTAACCCAGTCGATGTACGCATGCTCGGCCCGAATGATGTAATGGCGCACGCGAATAGCCTCTCGGACCTGGTTGAGAAAAAGGGATCTGGTATTTTTCATTCGCTTCCCTGAGATGGTTACTGGTGACTCCTGTCTCTTAGCAACATAGCAATACCCAAGAGAGAACGCAAGGAGAACCTCGGTCGGGGTGATATGCGACAGATTGATCTGTTATATTCCCTACATTTGACGCGTATTTACAATGGGACTCTGCGTTATGGATGCAAAGGAATTGATTTCGCACAAGAAGAAGGCCCGGTCACCGCAGCGGAAATCGTGTAATGGCGGTCGGCCTCTGCGGGATATACGACAAAGTTGTCTTCAGCGATCAACCATTGTGCCGTCTACTCAGTGTTATGCATAAACAAGAAACAAAAAAGTGGTGGAAAAGACTATTTGTAATACTTCTAGTATTTTTCGTATTTGAAATTATCGGGATGCCGTTTGAAAAAAGCCTGGGGGTTAGTGATGCGGTCTGGCTAATTATCAGTGGTTTATCATTAATTCCAATATATGGGTACGCGTATCAGGTGGCTGTTGGAAGTAAAGGTATAGCAATAACTATTTTTATAGCTAATCTTCCGCCAATAATCTTAGGAACATATTTAGCAGTATTGGTTTATTTAAATAACCAATCTGTTGTACAGCTATTATTCTCACTGCTTGGGTTTGTTGTTGTGGGAATAATCGTGTATCCAATGTACAGGTATGCTTTTTACTCAAACCATTTATGGAGTGAAAATGCATAACAAGCGCATATACCATCGCGCACTATGTGCGCTGGACCTCAAAAGTGCTGCGCACTTCTTCGGCCGGTAATGCGAGCGTTAGCTTTCGAAAATGATCGACGAGCACTTCATTCAAGAATGGATCAAGTATCAGGAAGAAACCTATGATGATGAAGATGCCGATTTGCATTGGACCGATGATCACCTACTTAATTTACTGTTGAACGACCAAATTGAAGAGCTTTGGCAGTTTGTGCTTCGGGCGTACAAGAAAAATCTCTCGCAAGAGGTGATTAGTATCTTATCCGCCGGTGCACTCGAAGATGTTCTGGCCAAAAAAGGTGAAGAATACATTGCCCGAGTCGAATTGTTGGCCGCAAATGATCCGAGGTTCAAGTATCTGTTGGGTGGCGTATGGCAAAACGCTATGTCTGAAGAGGTGTGGTTCCGGGTGCAGTCAGCGGCTGAGTCATGGGAGTAAAAGCTAACAAGCGACTGTGATGTCTTGTCAACCTGCTAAGCATGTTTTTCATTCCACATGGTGTTATCGCGTAGCATGGAATTAAGGATGGTAATCATTTTTCGCATACAAGCAGTGAGCGCGACCTTTTTGTGTTTACCGTTGGCAATTAGTCGCTGGTAGGTATTACGAATGAGAATATTATGTTGAATGGAAGTCAACATAGCCATAAACAACACGGTCCTTACAGAGGCTCTTCCACCCCGTATCCTACGCTTTCCTCTGAAAGCACCACTGTCGCGATTGAAGGGAGCGACACCGACCAAGGCGGCGATCTGTTTGTTGGTAAGCATGCCGAGTTCTGGCAGATCGGCCAGCAGAGTATTGACGACCTGGGTACCGATACCAGGTACGGAGAGAAGGATATCGCGTTTTACTCGCCATTCATCGATTTGCTCCACCAGCACGGCGATTTGCCGGTCGAGCTTGTCGATTTGGGACTGGATGTGGCGAATATGACGACGGATGTCGGCGGCCAGGAATCGGGGCATAACGTCGAGACGGTTTTTCTCCATAGTGCTCATCTCGATGAGCTGGCGTCGACGAGCGGTCATATCTTTGATCTTACGGATATTTCCGAGTGCAATAGGTCGAATCTCCGGGTGCATCACGGCAGCATATTCGGCCAGCACCCGAGCATCGATCTTATCCGTCTTGGCCAATATTCCAGCAGCTCCTGCATAGCGCCGGACCTTAATAGGTTGGCTGATGATAACCGGCAATCCTTTTTCAGCAGCAGCCAGCACAAAAGCGTACTCTCTGCGCCCGGTGGCCTCTACGACGACTCGCTCGACTGTATAGCGGCTCAGACGACCGATAATGTATCTGACACCGGCTGCATCATTAGGGGAATTGAAATGGAGTTTCCGCTCATGGATGACCACATCCAACTGAGTTTTACCGACATCGATGCCGACGTTCACGGATTTCTCTTTACTCTTAGGCATTGTTCAAAGACCTCACCCTTGCTAAATTCGGGCTCGTGGGCCCATTCGACTGTTCGAGATAGAAAGTGAATCAATGCAGTGCCACACGCTTGTTAACGGTCTCAGCCATGCTGGAGCCGACGCTCAATCGGGCTACTGCATCGATAACCTGTTGCTGCAGGTTATGGGCCCACACTAATCGCTTATTGGGGATAAATGAAACATACAAATCGCTCAACTACGCTCCGCGCATTCCATGCGCTGCGCCGGACCTCCGCCGCTGTGCGGCTCCGGCCGGTTAGCTCAGCCGTTAGGTGTAATAAAGGAATGAGCAACACTTTCTCAAAGTTCGCCATTTTGATAGTCGCGTCATTCACGGCACTGATCGCTGCTGCACCATTCGGCCCGCTTGGCAACCCACCTGGTATTATGGCTATAAATGATAGTTACTTGGCCTTAGCTAGAAACCACGAGTTGTATTTAGGCCTCGTCGGTTTTCTTGGTGTGTTTCTGGCTAATATTTGGGTAAAAGCCCACATCATAATCGCTATTGCATCTGCAACCCTAGGTGGTTCGCTATTCTTCATTCTCGTTCAGGGAGAAGATCCTGAGTTTTTCTCTCACCTGAGCGAGTATTTGTTTGGGTTTCACATGCACTATCTGGCAGCCGGTCTGATCGTTGTGGCCTTACCTTAATAGGTTGGCTGATGATAACCGGCAATCCTTTTTCAGCAGCAGCCAGCACAAAAGCGTACTCTCTGCGCCCGGTGGCCTCTACGACGACTCGCTCGACTGTATAGCGGCTCAGACGACCGATAATGTATCTGACACCGGCTGCATCATTAGGGGAATTGAAATGGAGTTTCCGCTCATGGATGACCACATCCAACTGAGTTTTACCGACATCGATGCCGACGTTCACGGATTTCTCTTTACTCTTAGGCATTGTTCAAAGACCTCACCCTTGCTAAATTCGGGCTCGTGGGCCCATTCGACTGTTCGAGATAGAAAGTGAATCAATGCAGTGCCACACGCCTGTTAACGGTCTCAGCCATGCTGGAGCCGATGCTCAATCGGGCTACTGCATCGATAACCTGTTGCTGCAGGTTATGGGCCCACACTAATCGCTTATTGGGGATAAATGAAACATACAAGTTGGTCAAGTCGCTCGTTACACTCGCTGGGACGCTTCGCAGCAATGCTGTTCAGCGCCCCTTACCATGGGCGTTAAATGGCCAAAAAGCATTCCTGTGTAGGTGCACGCAGGTTTGGTGTTAATTGCAATCATTTTCGAGAAGCCGAATAGAGGTGTTCTTGGTAATAGAAAGGTAGTTGCCAATACGAAAATTCAACGTGCCGGCAGTTATAAAAGTGTTAACGGTGCTGTCATTCTGGGGAAGCACTAGCTGAGTTAAGGTAAAGAAAATCTGCACCAGAAGGTAGTATCTCTGGCGCTCATTTAAATAAGTGCAAAAGAATGAACAAAGGGTTGTCTCATCATTGCGGTATTGACCCATCGTGGTCTACTAAACACCGGCCATCTAACCAGTGGGTCAAGTTCGCTCCCTGCGGTCGCTGGGACCTCCGCTTCGCTGCGGCCCCTTACCCAAAGTGTTATGCACTATGAAAAATTCACATGAAAGAAACTGATTGGAAGGTATTTAAAGAAATTAAAGAACAGGCTATCGAAAAGTTTTGTTCTAAAGCATTGGCAGAATTTAGAGTAGTGATTGACGATAAAGACAAACATGTCCATGAAAGATATCTTCTGAACTATAAACTCGTTGGAAATAGGAATAAGCAAATGGCTTTGCTTTTCGATGGCCACAGTAGGTCAAGGGCGCCATTGCAATTGCTAGCAATCCGAGGAGAGGGATTAGCTAATGAGGAACTCGTATCAAAACTCTCAAAAGAATTCCGTGAACAAACAGATCCAAAAAAGAGAAATTGGTAAAGTGCATAACAAGCACATCAACCATCGCCCACTTCGTGGGCTGGACCTCCGCTTCGCTGCGGCCCCTTACCCAAAGCGTTAGCCTACAAAAGAATGATAACGAAAAAGCTCTTCATAGCAATCTTTTCATTCGCCACTTGTGTCACTGTATTTGGTCAGGGCATCGGCGTACTCTACTTGTCGCCGCTGCACATTGAGCTGCCGGGATCGTGGCAGTTTGATGGGTCCAAAATGCCGATTGAGGGTTATGGTCCTAATGGAGAAAAACTCCTCGTCACCATTCTGCGGTTGAAGCCGGATGCAACCGTTACATCTGCAGAAGATAACGTACTCGGTATGCTTGAACGTTTAGAATATTCGGGTACGAAGGATGGGCAGCAGGTTGTGCGAGAACTATCGAAGTTTCCGGTTCATGCGGGAAAGGCGGGCTACTCGATGGCATCGGAGGAGTCGAGCCTATTTGGTGCAAAAAAGCACTTTATTCAGTATTTGCTCGCCTCTTCGCATTCGGTAATTTATCTAACGTTTGAGGGCAGGGGTGCAGTATCATCTGTTTTGCCAGAGTATGACCGCTACTTGGCGACACAGACGTGGGATGATGAAGGCTAACAAGCGACTGTGATGTCTTGTCAACCTGCTAAGCATGTTTTTCATTCCACATGGTGTTATCGCGTAGCATGGAATTAAGGATGGTAATCATTTTTCGCATACAAGCAGTGAGCGCGACCTTTTTGTGTTTACCGTTGGCAATTAGTCGCTGGTAGGTATTACGAATGAGAATATTATGTTGAATGGAAGTCAACATAGCCATAAACAACACGGTCCTTACAGAGGCTCTTCCACCCCGTATCCTACGCTTTCCTCTGAAAGCACCACTGTCGCGATTGAAGGGAGCGACACCGACCAAGGCGGCGATCTGTTTGTTGGTAAGCATGCCGAGTTCTGGCAGATCGGCCAGCAGAGTATTGACGACCTGGGTACCGATACCAGGTACGGAGAGAAGGATATCGCGTTTTACTCGCCATTCATCGATTTGCTCCACCAGCACGGCGATTTGCCGGTCGAGCTTGTCGATTTGGGACTGGATGTGGCGAATATGACGACGGATGTCGGCGGCCAGGAATCGGGGCATAACGTCGAGACGGTTTTTCTCCATAGTGCTCATCTCGATGAGCTGGCGTCGACGAGCGGTCATATCTTTGATCTTACGGATATTTCCGAGTGCAATAGGTCGAATCTCCGGGTGCATCACGGCAGCATATTCGGCCAGCACCCGAGCATCGATCTTATCCGTCTTGGCCAATATTCCAGCAGCTCCTGCATAGCGCCGGACCTTAATAGGTTGGCTGATGATAACCGGCAATCCTTTTTCAGCAGCAGCCAGCACAAAAGCGTACTCTCTGCGCCCGGTGGCCTCTACGACGACTCGCTCGACTGTATAGCGGCTCAGACGACCGATAATGTATCTGACACCGGCTGCATCATTAGGGGAATTGAAATGGAGTTTCCGCTCATGGATGACCACATCCAACTGAGTTTTACCGACATCGATGCCGACGTTCACGGATTTCTCTTTACTCTTAGGCATTGTTCAAAGACCTCACCCTTGCTAAATTCGGGCTCGTGGGCCCATTCGACTGTTCGAGATAGAAAGTGAATCAATGCAGTGCCACACGCTTGTTAACGGTCTCAGCCATGCTGGAGCCGACGCTCAATCGGGCTACTGCATCGATAACCTGTTGCTGCAGGTTATGGGCCCACACTAATCGCTTATTGGGGATAAATGAAACATACAAGGCAATCAAGTCGTTCGCATTGCTCACTCGGACGCTCCGCAGCGTTGCTGCTCCGCGCCGCTTATTGCAACGTTATGAGTTCAAATGGCAGAAATAGATGAAGGTTGCCGGCGCAGGAAATGTGGAAGTTCCTTCATATCTCGCTCTAATAGAGTTGGGTTACAAAGTAGATGTTGTTGAAGGAGAGAATAAAGAACATACATGGACGGCAACTAAAAATAAAGAAACTCTTATTGGTTCAGGCCCCTTGGAATTATTAGGTTTAATCAAAATGATTGAGCTAAGGGGGCAAAACTGGAAAGCAACAGATGAGCAAATCGAAGGATTTGTTAAGAAATATTGTTGAGCTACTGTACCAGCCAATCTAAGAGATAATTGTCGGTGAGTGGAAGATTAGTTATTTGTGCAATGAAAACTCATAACAAGGCGCTGTTGTCGCTCACTAACGTTTGCTGGGACGCACTCGCTATCGCTCGGCGCCCCAAAGCTGGTCGTTAGGTTGCATGCATGTGCTACGTGTTGCTGTTAAGTACTTCGTCAGATAAGGACCTGGCTTTGTTCAACAACGAACTCGTGCGATTTACGCGAGAGTTGCCAAAGATCGCTGATGTGGCATCACTAAAGAATAATCATAAATGGTATATCGGGTCACAATCGGGTTGTAGCTGTACTTTTCGGCACTTGTACAGCATTGAACTCGGCTTTGGGGAGCCGGTAGATTGGTATCCCGAGGAACCAGAGGATATTGAAGCCACAAATCAGTTAATTGTGATAATCAGAGAACTTGTTGAGGCAGGAGAGTCTGTTGATTGCATTGATGCATGGGAACATCAAAATATGTGTCCAGTAACGGGTTCTGAAATGCAGGTCAATCTTTCAGATGTTAAAAATGAAGAGTTTCGGTTTTTTGAAAACCACCATTTTGTGTTCAACAAAGCAACCTAACCAGGCAATCAAGTCGCTCGCGTTGCTCACTTGGACGCTTCGCAGCGCTGCTGCTTCGCGCCACTTATTGCAACGTTGAGCCTGTCGGAAAACCCCTTAATTCGATAAAATGGTGCTGTCAATTTTCTTGTGCACATTTTTTATCGGAGCGGTCCCGGGAATTGGTCAGGCAATAGAATAGATTGCCTCTTTGTCCATCTCTTCAAGTAGTTTCATGTCCATGTATTTCCTTGTGCCCCAGTTTGTCGCTGAGACATGTCGAAGCCGAGCGGCGACCAACATTAATGCCGAATGGCCGTCGGGGAACGCGCCAATCACTTTAGTTCGACGCCTGGCCTCTTTCAGCAACCGCTCCATTGGATTATTGGTTTTGATCTTGAGCCAATGCTGGGAGGGATAGGAGTAGAAACTGAATGTCTCATGAATGTTGTGCTCCACAAGTTCTGCCGCAGTCCTCAGCTTCATTTCCTTGAGTTTGTCGACTACCCCTGTTGCCTTCTCCTCTGCCGCCTCACGGCTCTCCTGAGCGTGAATAGCCTTTAGCATGGCAGCGACTTCACGTACTTTGTTTTTAGGCACATGAGAGAACACGTTTCTGTAGAAATGAACAGCGCATCTCTGCCAGTCAGCCTCCGGAAACACTTCTGAAGCTGATTCCACAAGTCCGAGGCAGGCATCTGAAATAATTAGCCTGACGCCCTGCAAGCCGCGATCCTTCAGGTGCTTAAGAAACCCCAACCAGCCGGATTTATCCTCCTTGTGGCCTTCCTGAACGCCCAAAATACGGCGGAAACCGTCCTGGTCGACTCCAATTGCTGCCAGGACGGAAACATTTTTGACCTCTCCACCCCAGCTGCGTTTGAGCACAATGCCGTCCAGGAATACATAAGCATATTTGCCTTCAATTTGCTGTTTGCGCCAGCGCTCGATGTGTTTATAGACCTTCTGATTAAGCTTGGAAACCGTGCCCGAGGATACCCGAGTACCCCACAAAGCCTCTGTGATATCCTCCACGCGACGCACAGAAACCCCGGCCAGGTACATCTGAACGATGGCTTCCTCGATGGAGATATCTCGGCGTCGATAGCGCTCGATGATAGCCGTCTCGAACGTCTGCTGGCGTAATCTGGGCATTTTCAGTTCGACCTCACCAGCCTTTGTGTGAAATTTCCGTTTGTAGTGGCCAGCTCGGGTATCTATTCGATCTGGCGAGTGCTCATAGCGCTGAGCATTGCACATCTCGTCTGCTTCAGCATCTAGCATGGCGTTCAGGGTTTCCTCGACGGTACCTCTGACCATCTCTTCCAAATGTCCGCGTATCTCACCCTCGTCAATCCTGATAACCTTGCTAAGCCCGTTCGTGGTATCTTTAGCCATGGTGGTCCTCTTTGGTTTGTACAGTGGTTTGGCAATTACTGTTTTAACAAACCGGGGCCACCCCCTTCAAAAAATGTGCACGTAAAAATTTACGTTATCGATAAAATTGGATGAAAGAAAGAGCTGGTAGGGAGAAGAAAGAATGGCCCGGTACAAGGACTACAACTACGATCAGATGAAGATGATCCCGGTGTCCTACCAACAGCAGATTCTCCCCGGCAGTTTTGAGTATTCGCTTTCTTATCTTATCGACAATGAACTGGAACTCTCCGCCTTCGAGCAACACTACCGCAATGACGACGGTGGACGCCCCGCCTATGATCCGAGGCTACTGCTGAAGATTATCATTCTGGCTTATTCGAAAGGGATCACCAGCAGCCGCAGGATAGAGCAGCTGTGCCGAGAAAACATTGTATTCATGGCGCTGTCGGTGGAGTGGCACCCACGCCGAGCTAAAGAAGAAGCGCCAGAAGATAGACCGGGCCGTTCGGCGCATGTTGCAAAGACACAAGGACCAGGATCTTGCTGAGCAACAGTCTGACATTCATGCCCGTGAACAGGAGCAAATAAAGAAGTTGCGTGCCACCTCGCGCTGCTCGGCGCCTGTTACCGCTACCGTTAGAAGCAGAATAGGCCTTGCTCTTTGCGCTGAAAAGGTATAATTAATATACTAATGTGCACCTTCGAATTTGATGAGCGAAAGAGCAAAAGCAATCGGCGCAAACACGGCATCGATTTCGTCGAAGCCCAAGCGCTTTGGGGCGATCCCTATCTCATTGAAATTCCAGCATTAACGTCCGATGAAGAGCGTTTCTTGGTAATCGGTACAATCGAAGGAAAGCATTGGTCGGCGGTGATTACGCCCCGAGATGGCAACATCCGAATAATCTCGGTGCGCCGCTCACGGGTTGAAGAGGTAGCAATTTATGAAGGCAAAGAGCTTCGATGAGAAATTCGAGAAAGGTGAAGATGTCACCGAATCTTTAGATCTGTCCAAAGCGCGGAGGCCCCTTCAAGAACAGCGCAGGGTAAATGTCGATTTTCCGGCTTGGATGGTCGAATCCCTGGATCGGGAGGCAGGGCGTTTGGGCGTTACGCGGCAATCGGTAATTAAAGTTTGGTTGGCTGAGCGCCTTGAGCAAATCACTCCTAATAAATAAGGATATGTCGCGCGCAGTCGCGACCTATCCTGTTGTCGAACGAGTCCGTGGTGGGTTTACGATATAAGGAAATAAGTCGTCGAAACGTGAAGGCTACCGCGGCAGGTTTATGTGCCGTTGAGGTATTGCGGGCGATCAGTAGCCTCGCCCGGCAGGCGCTCTTTAAGCAGTCGAAGTTGTCATAGCGTGCCGTGTTCTCCTTGTGGGTGTGCCATGGGTTGAAGTGGATTTATACAGCTATCGCGGCTGAAGGCGCACTCGCTCATAGGGCGTGATAACGCCGGTGATCCGTACCACGGCATTGCAGGCTGGGCAGATCATTCGAGCTTTCTCACGCGACTTGGCCGGTGCGATGACGATATTCAGCAGGTATTGCAGGATGTTCAATCGGCGCCTGGCATTGCCATGCAGAAAGCCATAATCGCGCGCCCTGCGAAAGCCCTTGGGGAGCGCGTGCAGCAACAGCAGCCGGATGAGTTTTGCGCCGTTCAAGGTGCGAGTTTTCACTTTTTTGGAGCGGCCATCCTTGTAACGGAACGTGACTTTTGTACCGTCGTCACTGACGAGTTGTGAGTCCGTTAATGCCCCCCGGTAGAGATAGCGGGAGAGGTACTGGAGAGCCTTTTCGCCTTGCCCTGCCGGCTTGCAGCGAGCCACCCACTTTTGAGGGTTTTCGGGGGTAGCGAGCCCGACATGGTGGAGTTTTTTCAGGAACACCGCCCGGAAGACCCGGGCGAGGTTAAAGTGATTGAACAGGTAATTACCCTTTACCTTGCGCCATTGGCCTTTTTGCGGATGGAGCACGCCGCCGGGCGCGACCAGATGCACATGCGGATGATAGTCCAGGCGCCGGGTATGGGTGTGCAACACTGCTGTAGCGGCAGGATCGGCCTGCAAATGCGGATCATTGGAACCGAAAGTCCGCAGGGTATCGATGGCGGCCTCGAACAGCAAGGCATAGACGCGCCGGGCACTCGCCCTGGCCAACGGATGCAGTTCCCTTGGCAGGGTAAAGGTCACCATGAAGTACGGCAACAGCAACAATTTCTGGCACTGTCGTTGCGCCCATAAGAGATTGGCGCGGTGGTAACGGGCGAGGCATGGCCCATGGCCTCCTAGATGGCGCGCAGGTTCAGTCCGGCTTCAACCAGGCAGGCGCCGTAGGCATGGCGCAGGCTGTGTGGGGAGATACGTTTCATTATTCCGGCATCCTGGGCGATGGATTTGAAAGCCTTTCGCAGGCTGCCGCGATGCATGGGTATATCGGAGATGGAGCGTTCGGACACTGATTGTCCGGAAGGAAACAACCAGACTGAGTTGCGATGCGAGGCCCAGAGGCAGCGCAGGGCGGCGAGTGTGAAGGGAGGCATGGGAACGAGGCGGTCCTTGTTGCCCTTGGCCTGTCGGATATGCACCTGCTGGTGCTCGGTATCGATATCGTGGACCCTGAGGTTCAAGGCTTCGCCGATACTCAGCCCCATGGAAAAGGCGGCGAGGATAAAGACCTGGTAGCGGATCTCGCGGGTGGCGTTGATGAGTCGCAGAACCTCGGCGCGGGAGAGCAACGTTGGCATCACGTGCTTTTGGGGAGGCTTTACCAAATCGAGCCACTGCCAGTCTTTGCCGAGGACATGGTGGTAGAAGAACTGTAGACCTTTGCGGTCGACCTTGACGGTGGACCATGAGCGCTGCCCGATGAGCCAGTCGAAGTAGTGACTGAGTTCGTCGAAGGAGAGCGCATGTGGCGAGCGGTCGAAATACTCAGTGATCCTGCGCACGGCGCGGGCATAGACATCGATAGTGGAGTCGGATTTGCCTTGGCGTCGCAAGGCGGTAAGATGTTGCTGATAGGGGTTCACGGATGAATCCTCATGGAAAAGGGCGCCCGGGATGGGCGCTGCCCCATGGGGGATTATCGAGGAACTTTCAAATTATGTTTTTTTGCCGCAGAGCGGCTTCGTTCAACAAGCGCATTCAGCAGACCCCGAACACTCCGCGGCCTGCTGCGAATGCCTTCGGCATTTTATCGCAGCATTCTGCTCCGCGTTCGGTACCGCTGAACAGCGTGTTTAATTAAAAACAAATTGAGGAGAATAAACGATATGAAAAAATATTGGATACAAGCGTTTTTCATTTACTTGATCTTTAGCGCGCAACAAGCAATCGCAAAAGATAAATACTTGGTTGTAGATAGTTTTGATAGCAAGACTGATTCACATTTAAGTCTTGATGTAAACACCGAAATTCCTGAAGTGTTTCGAGATATGAAATCTGATTTAGTATACACAGGAGTAGTTCAATCATCCGAAAATAATCCAAGTAAAATAACTATAAAAATCGCCAACTCAGTAGCAACAAAACTCTCGTTAAAACGAATTCAGATGGACGAAAACACATACCAAGTATACTTGGACGGAATGCCAATTTCCGTCGAAGAAGGGGAAGGTTTAAAAGTAGAGCTATTACCACGTAGCGTGCCAAACACAAAAAGTGTTCGACGAATAACAGGTAGGTCTGAAAACGGCAGACTTCTTTTCACCGTAACTGATGACCCAATTCCAGCAGTCGTTGGAGTAATTGCTGTCGGTATAGGTCTGGTTTGCGGTTCGTCTTATTTAATTGACACATTTCGGGAAGACTGTGCGAAAGACGCACTTGAGCAATGTGGTAAAGGTAAAGTTAAGAGTTTTATGGAAGAGTCTTTACTCGGTTTTAAATGGGATAAAGGCGCCAAAATCGGTTGTGGTAAAGAATGTAAAATTGAGTGCAATCAATAGAATTTAACAATTGGCTGCACTGGATTCGCTCGCTCTCCAGTGAGCCTCGGCGTTGAGCCTGTCGGAAAACCCTATAATTCGATAAAATTGGATGAAAGAAAGAGCTGATAGGGAGAAGGAAGGATGGCCCGGTATAAGGACTACAACTACGATCAGATGAAGATGATCCCGGTGTCCTACCAACAGCAGATTCTCCCCGGCAGTTTTGAATATTCGCTCTCTTATCTTATCGACAATGAACTGGAACTCTCCGCAGGCTCCTTAGAGCACTCAAGGATTAAATTCAGTGCGTGATTTAAAATTTATACTTCAACAAAAGTATGAGACAAGTAGAGCGTTAGTCATTGGTATAAACCAGTATAAGAACGCTTCGCCTTTAGGTTATGCAGTAAATGATGCTCATGAAATAAGTGAAATTCTCGTAGAGGAGCTTGGCTTCGAGAAGAATAACGTCATATACCTTACAGACCAAGATGCAACAAAGTCAAACGTACTCAAATCATTTCTACGGTTTTCAAATGATGATGTTAAAGTTGATGATCGATTATTTGTCTTCTTTGCTGGCCACGGCCACACGAGAACCGGAGTAAAAGGCGAAGTCGGGTATCTAATGCCGTATGACGCTGATATGGATGACTATTCTACATTCATTCGTTGGGATGAATTAACTAGAAACGCAGAATTAGTTCGGGCAAAGCATATCTTATTTGTTATGGATGCTTGCTATGGTGGTCTCGCCGTTTATAGGGATCTAAGGCCAGGAAGTAGCAGATTTCTAAGAGATATGTATCAAAGATTTTCGAGGCAGGTAATTACCGCAGGAAAGGCTAATGAGGTTGTTGCCGATGCGGGTGGGCCATTACCTAACCATTCGGTGTTTACAGGACATTTCATTGAGGGAATTAAGGGTAAAGCAGCAAACGAATACGGGGTTATCACGGCCAGTGGTTTAATGGCCTACGTTTATTCAAAAGTTGCGAATGACATAAACTCAGAACAAACACCACATTACGGTCAGTTTGACGGTGACGGAGATTTCATAATTTCAGTGCCAGTTAATAAAACTGCTGAAGATGATGAAACGAAAGATACCGATGAGCTAATTACAATTCCGTATGTAGATGAAGTTAGGTCTTCAGAAACTACTGAAGAGAAAGTGGAATACATTAAAGAACTGATCTCTTCAAATAATTCACAAATTAAACTTCATGACTTTTCGATTGAAGAGGTACGCCGATTTTTATCTGCCACCAGTGAAGATAGCTTTGCGACTAGCGGTCAATTCTCTGATGAGGAGCTTCTAGAGCGCATATCATCCTATGAGCTTCATTCGAAAGACCTCTCCATGATAGTGGCTTGCTTGTCGCATTGGGCTAACGAGAATCAATTTACTTCCCTAATGAAGATTATTTCAAGATCTTGCGATCGCTTATTAGAGAGCCGTGGAGGGTTGGTGGTATGGGTAAACCTAAGATGGTACCCGCTTCTATTAGTTATGTACCATGCCGGAATTGCCGCTTTAGAGGGGAAAAATTACAAAAGCTTAGCTTCAATTTTTTATACAAAGCTGGGCTCATCTGAATATGATGATGGAGGTTCGTTTTTTGCTCTAAAGGTTGCTAGTGCAGCGGGCGATCTAGTGGATGTTTTTAAAAGAGTTCCTGATCACGAAAGGCATTACACGCCCTTAAGTGAATATCTTTATAAGTTAGTGCAACCTGAACTGGATGACATGCTTTTCCTCGGTAAGGGGTATGAAGATATCTTTGATGAGTTCGAAATTCTTTTCGCGTTAGTTGTAGCTGACCTCAAGAAACAGGAAGATAGCTATGTTTGGGGGCCAATAGGTAGATTCGGCTGGAAAAATCGCAGGTACGGAACATCTCCATTTCAAAAATTGAGAAATGAAGCCGCTCAGGGTGCTGTCAATTTTCTTGTGCACATTTTTTATCGGAGCGGTCCCGGGAATTGGTCAGGCAATAGAATAGATTGCCTCTTTGTCCATCTCTTCAAGTAGTTTCATGTCCATGTATTTCCTTGTGCCCCAGTTTGTCGCTGAGACATGTCGAAGCCGAGCGGCGACCAACATTAATGCCGAATGGCCGTCGGGGAACGCGCCAATCACTTTAGTTCGACGCCTGGCCTCTTTCAGCAACCGCTCCATTGGATTATTGGTTTTGATCTTGAGCCAATGCTGGGAGGGATAGGAGTAGAAACTGAATGTCTCATGAATGTTGTGCTCCACAAGTTCTGCCGCAGTCCTCAGCTTCATTTCCTTGAGTTTGTCGACTACCCCTGTTGCCTTCTCCTCTGCCGCCTCACGGCTCTCCTGAGCGTGAATAGCCTTTAGCATGGCAGCGACTTCACGTACTTTGTTTTTAGGCACATGAGAGAACACGTTTCTGTAGAAATGAACAGCGCATCTCTGCCAGTCAGCCTCCGGAAACACTTCTGAAGCTGATTCCACAAGTCCGAGGCAGGCATCTGAAATAATTAGCCTGACGCCCTGCAAGCCGCGATCCTTCAGGTGCTTAAGAAACCCCAACCAGCCGGATTTATCCTCCTTGTGGCCTTCCTGAACGCCCAAAATACGGCGGAAACCGTCCTGGTCGACTCCAATTGCTGCCAGGACGGAAACATTTTTGACCTCTCCACCCCAGCTGCGTTTGAGCACAAGATAACGTAAATTTTTACGTGCACATTTTTTGAAGGGGGTGGCCCCGGTTTGTTAAAACAGTAATTGCCAAACCACTGTACAAACCAAAGAGGACCACCATGGCTAAAGATACCACGAACGGGCTTAGCAAGGTTATCAGGATTGACGAGGGTGAGATACGCGGACATTTGGAAGAGATGGTCAGAGGTACCGTCGAGGAAACCCTGAACGCCATGCTAGATGCTGAAGCAGACGAGATGTGCAATGCTCAGCGCTATGAGCACTCGCCAGATCGAATAGATACCCGAGCTGGCCACTACAAACGGAAATTTCACACAAAGGCTGGTGAGGTCGAACTGAAAATGCCCAGATTACGCCAGCAGACGTTCGAGACGGCTATCATCGAGCGCTATCGACGCCGAGATATCTCCATCGAGGAAGCCATCGTTCAGATGTACCTGGCCGGGGTTTCTGTGCGTCGCGTGGAGGATATCACAGAGGCTTTGTGGGGTACTCGGGTATCCTCGGGCACGGTTTCCAAGCTTAATCAGAAGGTCTATAAACACATCGAGCGCTGGCGCAAACAGCAAATTGAAGGCAAATATGCTTATGTATTCCTGGACGGCATTGTGCTCAAACGCAGCTGGGGTGGAGAGGTCAAAAATGTTTCCGTCCTGGCAGCAATTGGAGTCGACCAGGACGGTTTCCGCCGTATTTTGGGCGTTCAGGAAGGCCACAAGGAGGATAAATCCGGCTGGTTGGGGTTTCTTAAGCACCTGAAGGATCGCGGCTTGCAGGGCGTCAGGCTAATTATTTCAGATGCCTGCCTCGGACTTGTGGAATCAGCTTCAGAAGTGTTTCCGGAGGCTGACTGGCAGAGATGCGCTGTTCATTTCTACAGAAACGTGTTCTCTCATGTGCCTAAAAACAAAGTACGTGAAGTCGCTGCCATGCTAAAGGCTATTCACGCTCAGGAGAGCCGTGAGGCGGCAGAGGAGAAGGCAACAGGGGTAGTCGACAAACTCAAGGAAATGAAGCTGAGGACTGCGGCAGAACTTGTGGAGCACAACATTCATGAGACATTCAGTTTCTACTCCTATCCCTCCCAGCATTGGCTCAAGATCAAAACCAATAATCCAATGGAGCGGTTGCTGAAAGAGGCCAGGCGTCGAACTAAAGTGATTGGCGCGTTCCCCGACGGCCATTCGGCATTAATGTTGGTCGCCGCTCGGCTTCGACATGTCTCAGCGACAAACTGGGGCACAAGGAAATACATGGACATGAAACTACTTGAAGAGATGGACAAAGAGGCAATCTATTCTATTGCCTGACCAATTCCCGGGACCGCTCCGATAAAAAATGTGCACAAGAAAATTGACAGCACCGAGCACAATGCCGTCCAGGAATACATAAGCATATTTGCCTTCAATTTGCTGTTTGCGCCAGCGCTCGATGTGTTTATAGACCTTCTGATTAAGCTTGGAAACCGTGCCCGAGGATACCCGAGTACCCCACAAAGCCTCTGTGATATCCTCCACGCGACGCACAGAAACCCCGGCCAGGTACATCTGAACGATGGCTTCCTCGATGGAGATATCTCGGCGTCGATAGCGCTCGATGATAGCCGTCTCGAACGTCTGCTGGCGTAATCTGGGCATTTTCAGTTCGACCTCACCAGCCTTTGTGTGAAATTTCCGTTTGTAGTGGCCAGCTCGGGTATCTATTCGATCTGGCGAGTGCTCATAGCGCTGAGCATTGCACATCTCGTCTGCTTCAGCATCTAGCATGGCGTTCAGGGTTTCCTCGACGGTACCTCTGACCATCTCTTCCAAATGTCCGCGTATCTCACCCTCGTCAATCCTGATAACCTTGCTAAGCCCGTTCGTGGTATCTTTAGCCATGGTGGTCCTCTTTGGTTTGTACAGTGGTTTGGCAATTACTGTTTTAACAAACCGGGGCCACCCCCTTCAAAAAATGTGCACGTAAAAATTTACGTTATCCCGCTCAGTATAAAAACAGTTGGGGGCCTATAAAAGCAGGGATGTTCGGAGGCCAATACGAAAGATTTGAAGAGGTGGCCGACCTTTATCAAAAAGAGATCTTGGCCAACCTAAGATGGTTTTAAGCTCTAACACATATGAGCCTCCGCCCTGTCAATAGGCAATAAACAGCCTGCACTTTAAAAGCAAGATAACGAATACTGTGTCCAAGGGCTGCTGCTTTGGATTTTATGTGGGATTTTGCCCAAACACATATCGAGAGTCTGGTTGCCTTTACTACAGGCAACACGGCTACTAGAAACACTTTCAGTTAACCTCATGCCGGCCTATTCAAAAGCACGTTGGTTTGGTCTATGCCATCCAGTTAGTATCAGGCTCGGGGAACATGGATAGCGTAATATTTCTTTCGCACATTTTTGAGGAGGTGGCCCCCGGTCTGTATAAACTGTAATCGCCAAAGAACAGTACAGACCAAAAAGGACCACCATGAAAAAAGATACCACGAAACCACTGAGCAAGGTTATCCGCATCGATGAAGGAGAGATCCGGGGCCACCTGGATGAAATGGTCAGAGGTACAGTTGAAGAAACGCTGAATGCCTTGTTGGATGCAGAAGCAGACGAGATGTGCAACGCCCAGCGCTACGAACGTTCGCCAGACCGGATAGATACCCGTGCCGGTAGCTATAAGCGCACACTTCACACGAAGGCCGGTGAAGTTGAGATCAAAATGCCAAAGCTGCGCAAACAGACTTTTGAGACAGCGATCATCGAACGCTATCGGCGCAGAGATATTTCGATCGAGGAAGCGATTGTTCAGATGTATCTGGCGGGAGTTTCCGTCCGTCGAGTAGAGGACGTCACTGAGGCACTTTGGGGAACACGGGTTTCTTCAGGTACCGTTTCCAAGCTGAACCAAAAAGTCTACAAACACATTGAACGGTGGCGTACCCAAAAAATTGAAGGCGCCTGTGCCTACGTCTATTTGGACGGTATCGTACTAAAACGCAGCTGGGGCGGCGAGGTGAAAAACGTCTCAATCTTGGCTGCGATCGGCGTTGACCAGAGTGGATACCGGCGTATTCTGGGAGTTGCAGAGGGCCATAAGGAGGATAAGTCAGGCTGGATGGGATTCCTCAAATACCTGAAGGATCGTGGTCTAAAGGGCGTCAGATTAGTCATTTCCGATGCCTGCCTGGGTCTGAAGGAATCGCTTGCAGAGGTGTTTCCGGAAGCAGACTGGCAGAGATGCGCGGTTCATTTCTATCGTAATGTGTTTTCCCATGTGCCTAGCACTAGAGTGCGTGAGGTGGCTGCCATGCTCAAGGCGATTCATGCACAGGAGAATCGAGCAGCTGCCCAATCGAAAGCAGCTGATGTTGTGGCGAACTTGAAGACGATGAAATTGAGAGCGGCCGCTGAGCTAGTGGAAAGTGCGATCGATGAGACGCTGACATTTTTTGCTTATCCGCCACAGCACTGGCTCAAATTGAAAACAAACAATCCGATGGAGCGACTACTCAAGGAAGCCAGGCGACGGACGAAAGTCGTTGGTGCTTTTCCAGATGGTCATTCCGCATTGATGCTAGTAGCCGCTCGACTAAGGCATGTTTCCGCTACCACATGGGGCACCCGTAAGTATATGAACATGAGGCTGCTCGAAGAGATGGATAGAGACAAAGATTACTCGGTAGCATGACGAATCGTAAGCTTCCCTGTCAAGGCGACAGTTGAATAGTAGAGTTTCTGGCCTGTTGTCGGGCTTCTGCGGGTGTGCAGTCGCCCAGTGAATCGTGAGGTCGCTCCTCGTTGTATTCGATCATCCACCAGTATGTGGCCTCGCGGACGTCATCCAGTCTTGCAAACAGGTACTGATCCAGCAGTTCGTCACGATAGGTTCGGTTAAACCGCTCCACATAAGCGTTCTGGTTCGGCTTCCCGGGTTGGATGTACTGGATCGCCATACCCGCCGCCTTGGCCCAGCTGGTGAAGGCCTCACCAAGAAACTCTGGACCATTGTCGGTACGCAGCACCTGCGGCAGACCATGCTGGTCCTCCAGCCGCTCGAAAACCCGGATCAGGCGCGCTGACGTGATCGAGGTGTCGATCTCGATATGCAGCGCCTCGCGATTGAAGTCATCGACGACGTTGAAGGTGCGAAACCGGCGCCCACATGCCAGCGTGTCGCTCATGAAATCTGCTGACCACACCGTGTCAGGCAACCGGGGCACATACAATGGCACACGCAGCCGCTTGGGTAGCCGCTTTTTGGCCGGGCGGCGTAAGTGCAACTTCATCCGCTTGTAAACCCGGTAAATCCGTTTGTGGTTCCATGGATGCCCCTGGCGCTTCAGCAGCTTGCGGCATTTCCAGAATCCTCGGCTCGGACGACCTTCGACCAAGGCGGCGAGTGCCCCGATGATCTCCGCATCCCGCACCGTCCAGTGCAGTGGGGCTCGGTAGTACGCCGACCGATGCAGTCCGACACAACGGCATGAGCGGGAGATTGACAGCTGGTGTTGCTCGACCAGGTATCCTGCTGCTGCACGCTTATCGGCCGGCGCTAGAGCTTTTTTTCGATCAGATCCTTCATCGCCGCGTTTTCCAACGCGAGCTCAGCGTACATCCGCTTGAGCTTGGCGTTCTCGGCCTCTAGCTCTCGGTTCCTCTTCAAATCCGAAGCCTCCATGCCGCCGTACTTGGATTTCCATTTGTAGTAAGTCGCATCAGAGATGCCATGCTTGCGACACAGCTCCCCAACCTTCATCCCGGCGTCAGCCTCTTTCAGGATCGAGATAATCTGCGCCTCGGTAAATCGTGACTTTCTCGATAACGTAAATTTTTACGTGCACATTTTTTGAAGGGGGTGGCCCCGGTTTGTTAAAACAGTAATTGCCAAACCACTGTACAAACCAAAGAGGACCACCATGGCTAAAGATACCACGAACGGGCTTAGCAAGGTTATCAGGATTGACGAGGGTGAGATACGCGGACATTTGGAAGAGATGGTCAGAGGTACCGTCGAGGAAACCCTGAACGCCATGCTAGATGCTGAAGCAGACGAGATGTGCAATGCTCAGCGCTATGAGCACTCGCCAGATCGAATAGATACCCGAGCTGGCCACTACAAACGGAAATTTCACACAAAGGCTGGTGAGGTCGAACTGAAAATGCCCAGATTACGCCAGCAGACGTTCGAGACGGCTATCATCGAGCGCTATCGACGCCGAGATATCTCCATCGAGGAAGCCATCGTTCAGATGTACCTGGCCGGGGTTTCTGTGCGTCGCGTGGAGGATATCACAGAGGCTTTGTGGGGTACTCGGGTATCCTCGGGCACGGTTTCCAAGCTTAATCAGAAGGTCTATAAACACATCGAGCGCTGGCGCAAACAGCAAATTGAAGGCAAATATGCTTATGTATTCCTGGACGGCATTGTGCTCAAACGCAGCTGGGGTGGAGAGGTCAAAAATGTTTCCGTCCTGGCAGCAATTGGAGTCGACCAGGACGGTTTCCGCCGTATTTTGGGCGTTCAGGAAGGCCACAAGGAGGATAAATCCGGCTGGTTGGGGTTTCTTAAGCACCTGAAGGATCGCGGCTTGCAGGGCGTCAGGCTAATTATTTCAGATGCCTGCCTCGGACTTGTGGAATCAGCTTCAGAAGTGTTTCCGGAGGCTGACTGGCAGAGATGCGCTGTTCATTTCTACAGAAACGTGTTCTCTCATGTGCCTAAAAACAAAGTACGTGAAGTCGCTGCCATGCTAAAGGCTATTCACGCTCAGGAGAGCCGTGAGGCGGCAGAGGAGAAGGCAACAGGGGTAGTCGACAAACTCAAGGAAATGAAGCTGAGGACTGCGGCAGAACTTGTGGAGCACAACATTCATGAGACATTCAGTTTCTACTCCTATCCCTCCCAGCATTGGCTCAAGATCAAAACCAATAATCCAATGGAGCGGTTGCTGAAAGAGGCCAGGCGTCGAACTAAAGTGATTGGCGCGTTCCCCGACGGCCATTCGGCATTAATGTTGGTCGCCGCTCGGCTTCGACATGTCTCAGCGACAAACTGGGGCACAAGGAAATACATGGACATGAAACTACTTGAAGAGATGGACAAAGAGGCAATCTATTCTATTGCCTGACCAATTCCCGGGACCGCTCCGATAAAAAATGTGCACAAGAAAATTGACAGCACCACTTTCTCATCTGAGCCTCCTGGGCATAATGTGCCAGAAAGCTCTACCGACCGATAACGTAATATTTCTTTCGCACATTTTTGAGGAGGTGGCCCCCGGTCTGTATAAACTGTAATCGCCAAAGAACAGTACAGACCAAAAAGGACCACCATGAAAAAAGATACCACGAAACCACTGAGCAAGGTTATCCGCATCGATGAAGGAGAGATCCGGGGCCACCTGGATGAAATGGTCAGAGGTACAGTTGAAGAAACGCTGAATGCCTTGTTGGATGCAGAAGCAGACGAGATGTGCAACGCCCAGCGCTACGAACGTTCGCCAGACCGGATAGATACCCGTGCCGGTAGCTATAAGCGCACACTTCACACGAAGGCCGGTGAAGTTGAGATCAAAATGCCAAAGCTGCGCAAACAGACTTTTGAGACAGCGATCATCGAACGCTATCGGCGCAGAGATATTTCGATCGAGGAAGCGATTGTTCAGATGTATCTGGCGGGAGTTTCCGTCCGTCGAGTAGAGGACGTCACTGAGGCACTTTGGGGAACACGGGTTTCTTCAGGTACCGTTTCCAAGCTGAACCAAAAAGTCTACAAACACATTGAACGGTGGCGTACCCAAAAAATTGAAGGCGCCTGTGCCTACGTCTATTTGGACGGTATCGTACTAAAACGCAGCTGGGGCGGCGAGGTGAAAAACGTCTCAATCTTGGCTGCGATCGGCGTTGACCAGAGTGGATACCGGCGTATTCTGGGAGTTGCAGAGGGCCATAAGGAGGATAAGTCAGGCTGGATGGGATTCCTCAAATACCTGAAGGATCGTGGTCTAAAGGGCGTCAGATTAGTCATTTCCGATGCCTGCCTGGGTCTGAAGGAATCGCTTGCAGAGGTGTTTCCGGAAGCAGACTGGCAGAGATGCGCGGTTCATTTCTATCGTAATGTGTTTTCCCATGTGCCTAGCACTAGAGTGCGTGAGGTGGCTGCCATGCTCAAGGCGATTCATGCACAGGAGAATCGAGCAGCTGCCCAATCGAAAGCAGCTGATGTTGTGGCGAACTTGAAGACGATGAAATTGAGAGCGGCCGCTGAGCTAGTGGAAAGTGCGATCGATGAGACGCTGACATTTTTTGCTTATCCGCCACAGCACTGGCTCAAATTGAAAACAAACAATCCGATGGAGCGACTACTCAAGGAAGCCAGGCGACGGACGAAAGTCGTTGGTGCTTTTCCAGATGGTCATTCCGCATTGATGCTTGTAGCCGCTCGACTAAGGTATGTTTCCGCTACCACGTGGGGCACCCGTAAGTATATGAACATGAGGCTGCTCGAAGAGATGGATAAAGACAAAGATTACTCGGTAGCATGACGAATGACCGGAGCCACCGCCAAAAAAAGCGAAAGATTCTTTACACTACCTACCGACCGCCTGTCGCTCATTCGGGGAAGCTTACGGAATGACCGGAGCCACCGCCAAAAAAAGCGAAAGATTCTTTACACTACCGGAACATGAGGCTGCTCGAAGAGATGGATAGAGACAAAGATTACTCGGTAGCATGACGAATGACCGGAGCCACCGCCAAAAAAGCGAAAGATTCTTTACACTACCCCCAGCTCACCATAAAGCGAAACCCCGAAGAAGTATCACGCGATCACATCAATAGAAGTCGTCAGCGGCAGTCCTTCGCGCCTGGCAAATGGGTTTAGTAACGGCAGGAATATAAAATAGTTATAACAACTCTACATCTAAAAAGATAACGTAAATTTTTACGTGCACATTTTTTGAAGGGGGTGGCCCCGGTTTGTTAAAACAGTAATTGCCAAACCACTGTACAAACCAAAGAGGACCACCATGGCTAAAGATACCACGAACGGGCTTAGCAAGGTTATCAGGATTGACGAGGGTGAGATACGCGGACATTTGGAAGAGATGGTCAGAGGTACCGTCGAGGAAACCCTGAACGCCATGCTAGATGCTGAAGCAGACGAGATGTGCAATGCTCAGCGCTATGAGCACTCGCCAGATCGAATAGATACCCGAGCTGGCCACTACAAACGGAAATTTCACACAAAGGCTGGTGAGGTCGAACTGAAAATGCCCAGATTACGCCAGCAGACGTTCGAGACGGCTATCATCGAGCGCTATCGACGCCGAGATATCTCCATCGAGGAAGCCATCGTTCAGATGTACCTGGCCGGGGTTTCTGTGCGTCGCGTGGAGGATATCACAGAGGCTTTGTGGGGTACTCGGGTATCCTCGGGCACGGTTTCCAAGCTTAATCAGAAGGTCTATAAACACATCGAGCGCTGGCGCAAACAGCAAATTGAAGGCAAATATGCTTATGTATTCCTGGACGGCATTGTGCTCAAACGCAGCTGGGGTGGAGAGGTCAAAAATGTTTCCGTCCTGGCAGCAATTGGAGTCGACCAGGACGGTTTCCGCCGTATTTTGGGCGTTCAGGAAGGCCACAAGGAGGATAAATCCGGCTGGTTGGGGTTTCTTAAGCACCTGAAGGATCGCGGCTTGCAGGGCGTCAGGCTAATTATTTCAGATGCCTGCCTCGGACTTGTGGAATCAGCTTCAGAAGTGTTTCCGGAGGCTGACTGGCAGAGATGCGCTGTTCATTTCTACAGAAACGTGTTCTCTCATGTGCCTAAAAACAAAGTACGTGAAGTCGCTGCCATGCTAAAGGCTATTCACGCTCAGGAGAGCCGTGAGGCGGCAGAGGAGAAGGCAACAGGGGTAGTCGACAAACTCAAGGAAATGAAGCTGAGGACTGCGGCAGAACTTGTGGAGCACAACATTCATGAGACATTCAGTTTCTACTCCTATCCCTCCCAGCATTGGCTCAAGATCAAAACCAATAATCCAATGGAGCGGTTGCTGAAAGAGGCCAGGCGTCGAACTAAAGTGATTGGCGCGTTCCCCGACGGCCATTCGGCATTAATGTTGGTCGCCGCTCGGCTTCGACATGTCTCAGCGACAAACTGGGGCACAAGGAAATACATGGACATGAAACTACTTGAAGAGATGGACAAAGAGGCAATCTATTCTATTGCCTGACCAATTCCCGGGACCGCTCCGATAAAAAATGTGCACAAGAAAATTGACAGCACCTCTAAAAAATCTCTTCGTGTTCCTCAAATATATTGCTATTACCCATCAATTTAGGCTGATCACAACTAAATAATATTTCCTTTTTCGATCTGTATCGGAAGCGTTTGTTGGTTGTTACTGACCGATATTCTAATAACAAATAAAAGATGATATTCGGGGGAGCTAACGGGTCTTTGGGAGTGGCCAGATATTTCTTCATTTGATTTTGTAAAGTTCCCATTTGCGATACTTCTCCTGGTGCCAATAGTGAAAAGCCATCTTCTTTATGTGTTTTTGTAAGTACAATATCATCTAATAACTTTTCACCAAAAAATACTTCTGTTTCACTTTTTTCGATAAGCACTGGGACGTTAGACATATTTTGATACGCAACCATTACCCCTTTAGGAGGGTTCTCACAAGATAATTCACCTTCTTCTTTGATCCACGAAAAACCAGCGATTTTTACAAGCGGATCGGTAAGTGAAAGCAAGCCATTCTGAATATCGAGTAATGCTTCATTAACCTTTTTTGATGATCGAATCGATAAATAGAGACTAATCAAGGCAACAATGGCAATAACATAGGTAGCAATGTAGTACCAAATAACCCAAGAATCAGTAGTTGCGACCAGAGGCTCATTTACCATAACTAAGTATCCTTGTTATATATATTCATTGATCTGCCCGACGTAGACTCAAAATGTAGGAGAAATAGGACGAATGACTAAATGTTCGTATCGTCGAATTATTGTACTGATAATTAGCAGGTTAACAACAAAGTTTCATGGAGTGTGTAGCAATCAGATTACTATGTGCGCAAATAGCAGAAAACTTTAAGAAATTACCCATCTGGACGCATAGGTAATATCGATTACTTACCTAATGGACTTTGGTAATGAAATCTGTTCTAAAAATCGCGCTGGGTGTTTTCTTAGGCTTCTCTTTGACCTATTTGGGGTGGATGTTCTTCACGGTTTTCGCTTTAGGACAGATACTGGGAGTGGCAGATACAGCTATACATAATGAACTAGAATCAACATATCAGCACCAAATCAAAAAGATAAGAAATCAAGAAAACTTAAAAAAACAAAAAGAGCTTCAACAGCAACGTCTGGAAAGGGAGAAGCGTAAAAAAGATTTTGCATGGGGAAAATGGTATCAAGATCGGCAACCCGTAGGCTGTAATTCATGGAAATCTGACAAACATATGGTTGATTGCATCAATCACAAGATGCGCTCAAAAACGATGTTTGACAAATTGTGGGCCCAAGGGAAAATCGTTAGGAAAACGATTTAGCCCTTGGTGTGTCAAGCTAATCGAAAAGTGTGTACTGCTCGAGGTGATTAATTCGCCAACTTAGGCACTGGTGAATTTGTTCTAACCAGTGAAAGTAGTGCAACCGCTTGGGGTCGAACATTTCTCCCTCGGGGGATGTGAGCTGATACTTGTCGATGGTCCAGCCTTCCCATATTTCGAAGTGATCTCCCAATTTTATATACATGGTATTTCCCTATAGTTTTTTGTTTGAGGGAGTGTTATCGGGAGATTCAGTAATTTCCTAAATAGAAGCCTTATTATCTTATTTAACATAAAATACATTACACGCAGTTTACACATGAGCTTCGGGGTTTTGACCTCGTGCCCCATGGCCTGAAGTCGTCGCGCCCACTAGTTGGAAGCAGCGCAGACCTCCATGCCGACCAGGCAGGTTGGCGATAAAAAGCGTTCACCTTCATGCTGGCGCTTTCGAAGCGGGTTTCCAATGAGGGAGGGTCCATCTCATCTTATAGGTTACCTTCGTATCAAATCGATTTTTATCCAAGCGCATAGCAGGGTACCGGAGCATAGCGTAACCGGACCCTGCACACCTTTCGAAAGAACGGTAGTGTTCTACTGAAGTTCGACCGTTCTAGCCTTGCAGTAATTAGTCGCGCCTCCCGGCCAGGGTTGTGTGTCCTCGACTTGAAAACTCACATTTACTTGGGCCATATAGGCAGCCAGGGCCATATTGAGCATATTCCCTGCGCCAGGCGAAGCCGGTGAGATATAGACACCATTTTCGCAGTTGGTCACGGCTGTCGGGAAGGTAATCACTACATCACCCTGACCAAAAGAATCATAGGCAACCATCTTGTTAATTACACCAATTGCACTCATCACAGCGGCTTGACCAGGGAAAGCAATAACGAGCAACGCAGCCATCAATAGTTTTTTCATCATTCAACCTCTTCCGTTTTAAAAATAAAAGGGGACGTATCTATATTCCCTCGTTTGCAGGTCTACCCCGCCCCCTCCTTTCCACCCTCAACCCCAATCTCCGCTCCACCTCATCGATAAAGCGCCGGTTGCCCGTCAGTTGATTTCTGCTGACCGACTCCCCGAAAAACCGTTTCTCCGATTCCGGAACCCCATTTTCGACAAACGCCCGGTAGCAGCGTTTACGCTGCTCATCGGTCTTCCCTAAGCCGATATAGCAGGTGTCTTCGTCCAACATTGATCCGCCTTGACCGAATATCCGCTCCCGGTAACTGGACCAGGGATACGCCGCCGGACTCGATACCATCCCTGCCCTGACGGGATTCAGCTCCACGTACCGGCAGCAACGCAACAAGTACTCGTCCCGTTGTATCGGGCTCGCTTTATAACGCCCTTCCCATAGTGCACCGCTTCTCCCCTCCAACTTATTGACATAAGCGGCTTGCCTGCCGTTGATCCGCTTCATCAATTGCGAAAGCACCGCCGCATCAGCTCCCGGCTCGGCAACAATATGAATATGATTGGTCATCAAACACCAGGCGTACAACTTAATGCCGAGTTCCGTTTTCCACTCCCGCAGGTTTTCCAGATAAAACCGATAGTCCTGATCAGCCAGAAATACCGCGTTCCGGTTATGCCCCCGCTGTACGATATGATGCGGACAACGAGGCATTAATACCCTTGCCTTCCTTGGCATGGCAATCTCCTTTTGCCTTCAAGATGAATTCAGCCTATCTGTTTCCTTGCTTGATTAAATAAATACGTCCCCTTTAGTTGTTTCTTGCTCAATTAAATAAATGCGTCCCCTTTAGTCTTCCCTTAGCTTCTTGCAATGATTAACCAAATAATCGCTAACCATATGGCGCTGTTAAATAACCTTGCAAATCTCCACTTTTTCAGATCTTTTTCTCTATCGATAAGCACATAGCCGAGAATAATTTTCTTCTCAAAAATGCCACGTAGAATGTCCAATGTGATAATCCCCAAACAAAAAAGCAGCATAGCTATCTGGAAATTAGTATCGTTGCTACTCGTGATGTAAAAAATGGATGCAAGTAAATCAATCAGTAAGACCAATGTGGATAGTACAATTCTCCTTCTATGGACCATTGAGTTCATTATCCACCAAATTTTCGAAAACTGTTGAACTAACCACGCCAATCCTTGCTGTTGTTGCTGTTTCCCCACCAAGGGCAAAAACAGACGCTCTACCGTATGCTGTGCCAATAACTCCACTTAGATCACCAAACAAAGCCCGCGTTGTGGCGAGCCCATAATTAGCAACTGATGCGGCGATGCCCGTTCCCGACAAAGGTGTCTTAAAAACTATCGCTGCTGTTAGGTAGCCTGCTGCTCGTGCACCCTCCATATTTACAGCCTCAAGATACGCGGCAGTTGCAGGATCACTTCGGTCAAGGTTGTGGCCAATACAGCCACCGCCTTCACACCGGAAAAATTTGGCTTGATAGGATACACCATGTACCACCATTGACTTACGGTAGTATTCGTTTCCGCGCTCGTCTACCTGCCACTTACGACCGAGTACTTCATCATTAAACATCCTCGAAAACGCTCCAGTAATTGCCCCATTTGCAAACTTCCCTCCACCCAGCTTAGAAGCGGTTCCGCCTACAATGGAAGCAGCAATGACACGACCTGGCCCCTTGGGAATGAGGCTGAGTTGAGGCGCCGCCGCTTGTGTGACGCCTGCGGACAGAAACCCGTGCATGAACTTGCCACCACTTAGCTTTGAACTCGTACCACCGACAATACCGTGAGCAAATATTTTTTTAATGTGTCCTGGACTAAAAAGCTTGGGGTTAGTCGGCAATCCCAATCCATGCCCCACAAAACCAAAGGCAGCGCCTGTCAGACCTCCTATTAACCCAGCTCTTAGGTCACCCCCACTTGCAATAAAACCTCCAACGAATCCACCAGATGCACCTGCAGCGATGGCGAAACCCAGCGATGCACTGGGAAGGCCAAGAAGAGTACCCGCAACCCATGGGCCAACCACAACGGCCGCCGCTATTGCAACCACTGTCCTGACAATCGGATTCTTCCATAACTTCTTAAAAAACTTCCCAATCTTGCTGAATATCCCATACCCACTCGGATCCGTGTACTTCAACGGGTTGTTCAACACATAGGAGTAGCGGTTGTAGCCCTGGCTGGCATGGGGGAACTGCATGGTGGGGTCGGCGCTCAGGAACCTTCCCACCACCGGATCATAGACCCGGCCGTTCATGTGGATCAGGTCCATCTCGTCGACGTGCTCGTGGCCGGTAAAACCTCGGTTGATGAGTGAGGGAATGTAGGGAGCCTGATTGAGATCAATGCTCCGGCGAGCACCGAAAGGCTTATAACTGAGGTACTTCACCCAATTTTCTAGTAAATCAGTTTCAGCACCATCGGAAATGGCATCGATGGAGCCCAGGGAGTCCCGGTGGAGGTAGCGTGTCTCATCATCCTGGGCGACGCCATTGTTGCTGGTCTTGATGTGGATCGCCACCAGTTGGCCGTCGGCGTAGACGAAGTGCTTGTGCTCCACCTTGTTACCGTCTTCGATGCGCTCGTATTCCTTGCCGTGGTAACGGGTGGTGATTCCCCCCTGGCCGGTCTTCAGGTAGCGGGCACGGTCCGGACCGTATTTGAATGAGGCCAATACCTGATTGTTCTTCTTGAGCCTGAGCGGCTTGTTGTAGCTGCTCCATTCATATTGGCGGCCGCCGCCTTCCGTGGTGTTGCCGTTGTCGTCGTACTTGTAGCCATTGTAGGCATCGCCGGCGCTCAATAGGGCGTGGGGGCCGGCATTGTGCTGGGACCGGCTGGCATCGCCGTAAGTGTAGAGGTGGTTATTAACGCCCACATCGGATTTCGACTTAATATTTCCATAGACATCGTACGTGTAGTCGATGGTCTCAATGGCTTGATTATCGCTTTCGAGCTTACTCTGTTTCAGCCGGTCCAGTTCGTCGTATTGGAAGGTTTCCGTAAAATTCTGGATAGAGTCGATACGCTTCTTCACGTTATTGAGGGCATCGTACTCATAGATGATGTTGCGGATGGGATCCGCGTAGGGAAACCCCGTGACGATGCCGGTGAGCTGGCCTGTGGCCTGGTTGTAGGTGTGCTGGGTCTCCAGGCCGTTGCCGACGATGCTGGAGGTCAGCCTGCCGGCTGCGTCGCGACCGGTGGCCTGCCAGAAGGTGATCTGACCGTCACCGTCCAACAGTGTGTTCATTTCGGTGTAGGTGGTTTGGGTACGCTCCAAGCGGCTGGCGAGCCGGGCCGAATCGTTCCTGGCCCGCTCCCAACTGGCCTGTCTCGCTTGTTGATCGGCCACCTGGGCGGCAAAGAAGTGGGTCAGCGTTTCGTGATCCACTTGCAAAAAGTCCGGAACCGGCACACCCGGCGCAGAAGATCCCGGGATGAGCTTGACGAAGGTCGTCCGCCCGCCGATACCAATGGGCACCCAAACGGCCCTGCGGTCACGAATTTCCGCGGCCAGATTGCGCAGCAGCTCGGCGGTCCCCGCCTCCCAGTAGCCGATGGTCTCCAGGTGCCGGTTTTCCTCTGTGGTGAGCACCTCCTCACCGTGGAATCCCGGGGTCGCCTTGATGAAGACGGTGTTGGCACCCACGCCGATGGGTACCCAGACCTTGGCGGCCGTGGCCGGGTGGGCCTGATAGGCGGCCTCCACCTTGTCCAGGGTATCCCGGGCAAACTGGTCGTAGCGCGCCTTGGCATCGAGGAACCAAGCCGCTTGCCAATCCTCGGGCAGCAGGCTCAGGATGGCATCGGCGATGCGCTGGTATTCCGCCGCCTTCGCCTCCAGCGCGTCCGCAAGCTCATCCAGATCGGTAGCATTCTGCTGCGCCTGCTCGATGGCGGCAATCCGGTCCTCTTCCAGGTAGGTCTTGTTGAGGGCCTGCTCCCGCAGAAGCTCCGCGCTCTCCCAGTAGAAGCGGGCGCGCCCCCGGTAAACGGCGGCCTGGGCATAGAGCTGATCGGCCTGGGCCTGGGCCGCTTGCAGTTCATCGATGAGTTGATTGTCGTTGGGGTCCGATTGTTGGATCTCGTCCCAGGTATCACTGAGATGGACAGCATCGTAGTCGCCGATCTCTGTTTCCGGCGTGCGGATCGCCTCCAGATAGCCCTGGGCATTGTAGACGTTCTCCAGCTCGAAACCTTCGGGACGAATCACCCGGTCGACGCGGCTGAAGCCGTCATACTCGGTGGTGGTGCTGAGAGTCTCGTCCTCGGCGGTGATGCGGGTCTTGAAGGGTCGGCCGAGGTTGTCGTAGGTCAGCTCCTTGAAGTAGACCGGGGTTTCGTCGGGTAACTCCATGGAGACCCATGCCAGCTTGCCTACCCCATTTATCGCGGTGTCGTATTCCCAATCGGTGGTCCCTTCCGGCTCGATCCGTTTGGTCATCCGGTCGAGCTCGTCGTACACCATGGTAACTGGAACATCGTTGGCATCCTTCTGCCAGACAAGATTGCCCACCGCGTCGTATTCGTAAAACCACTCGCCCATGTCCGGATCGTCCATGGACATTTTGCGGCCCCGCAGATCGTAGTCGATGCTGGTGATCAGGCCGTTGGCGTTGGTTTCTTTCAGGTTGCCCAGAGCATCGTATTTGTAGGTGACCCAGGCGCCCTCCTCTTCGTCCACCCGGACCACCTTGCCCTGGGCGTTCTTGCGGGTAGTCTTTTCATGCTCCTTGGCATCGGTGACGGTGGTGGTTAAACCGTTGTAGCTGAAATTTGTATGGATCAGCGCGCCGGTCGGCCCCTCCTGGCTCATTTTCTTGACCCGCCCGAGCAGGTCGTATTCGCTGCTGACCCAATGGGTCGTTTCGCCCTTGAAGTAGGGCTGGGAGGTACGGGCCACCTGGCCCAGGTGGTTGTATTGGGTATCCTGGTAGACCAGCGTACCGTCGAAGCCGGTGGTCACCTTGCGGGTGACCCGGCCCAGCAGGTCGGAGTATTCGGTGACCGGGGTGCCGCCGGCGCTCTCGGTGGTGGTGTAGAGCACGGTGCCCAGCGGAGCGTCTTCCGGGCATCCGGTTACACCGCACATGCCGCGGCTGATGGTGGTCCAGGTGCCGTCGGCGCGGTCTTCGCGAATCTTGCGGCCGAAGCCGTCGTACAGCCAGCTGGTTTGCAATTGATTGGGCCCGGTGAGACCGGTCATCACCCCCAGCCGCCGGTCGTAGGTGCGGGTTTCCTTGTGCTCTTTCGCATTGATCAGGGTTTCCGCAAAACGGCCTTCGGGACCATAGGTCGTTTCGCTGACGCGGTCTGCTAGGATGCCCGCCCCACTGACAGTCACCTTGTTTATATTGCCATAGGCGTCATAGAGATAATCTTTCTGCAGTTTGAAATTGGGGGAACCGGGCTCGATGATCTCTTTCTTCAAGAGGCCGTCGTCATTGTAGTCAAAGGTCGAATGCCGGGTGGTCGAACCCAGGGCATTGGTGTGGGTCACCGTGGCGCTGGTGAGGCGCCCCAAGTGCCAGAGGACGATGGTGCCACTGGAGTCGGTTGTGTGATTGTCATAGGTAGAGACAGTCTGCTGGATGACCGTATCTTCGCTATCCTCTTCCTCCGTGGTCACGGTCATCAACGTAGGGTTTCCGAAATCGTCGTAGTCCTGGTTCTCGGTGGTGGTGGTGACCATCCAGGCGCCGTTCAGATCGTTTTTCTCATTGACACTTTTTTCCACATGGGGGAAATAGACCTTGCCGCCATGCCGCTTCGTATCCGCCAGTGGGGGATACTCCATGGTGGTCTTCCCCAAGAGCGTACCATCCGACTTTTGCTGTTCGGTGTAGGCGACCTGGCCGATGAAGGGAAAGTCCTGCCGGTAATCGGTGGTGGTGTAGATGCCGGTATCGTCGTCGGTGGCGCGCATCCAGGCGAAGCCGAGCATCCCCCGGCCCGTTAAATGGGCACGCAGACCGCCGTATTCATAGCTGGTGCTGTTTATACCCCCCAGGCCGTCCTGGGTAGTGACCAGCCCAACCACATAAGTAGCAAACTGCAAGTCGTTGATGGGATAGACGGCGCCGGTACCCTTCTCGTAGATCGTGGGATCGGTGATGGGCCAGTAGTCGATGGTGGAGATATGGCCCAGGCTGTCCCTGATCTTGACCACATGACCCGCCAGCGGTTGATCGGGAACGAACATCGCCGGATAGACCCGTAGACCGAAGGGGCCGTGCTGAGTCCAGAGGATATCGGGTATGCCATCGCCGTTAGCGTCTCCCACTGAGGGACCCATTGTGCTGGAATGCGAACCGGAGGTAGTTGGCACACCCTGGGTAGCAGTTTCGAAATAGCCGAACCCGTCGCCGAACGCGGTATAGGTCCTCAGGCCGAACGAACCAGATTGGCCATCGAGGGCATGTTGTGCCCAAACGATGTCGACTACCCCATCGCCATTGGCATCCGCCAGGAGAGCTTGCATGATACCGCCAAAATTCGAGACGCCCTTTGGTGCGCTTGGAATATAACTGCCAAGCCTGCCCGTCCCGTCACCCAGGGCGGTATAGGCCCGCAAGCCGAAAGAGCCATGTTGCGCCCAAACGACGTCGGATATGCCATCGCCATTGCTGTCGGTCACGATAGCTACCACCACGCCCCCGAATGAAGCCGAAGTCGAGATCATTGGTGCGCTTGGAATAGAATCGCCAAACCTCCCCTCCCCGTCACCCAGAGCGGTATAGGCCCGCAGTCCGAAAGACCCATGTTGCGTCCAGATCAGGTCAGAGATCCCGTCTCCGTTGGCATCAGCGGCCGCGGCCGCCATCGTATTGTTGAAAGATCCGGAGGCCAGTGGTGCGTTTGGAATAGAATCGCCAAACCTGCCCGTCCCGTCACCCAGGGCGGTATAGGCTCGCAGTCCGAAAGAGCCATGTTGAGTCCAAACGATATCAGATATGCCATCGCCATTGCTGTCGGTTACGATAGCCGTCACCACTCCTGCGAATGAAGCCGAAGTCGAGATCATTGGCTCACTTTGCATATAATCGCCAAACTTGCCCGTCCCGTCACCCAGGGCGGTATAGGCCCGCAGCCCGAAAGACCCATGTTGCGTCCAGATCAAATCGATCTTGCCATCCCCATCGGCATCGGCCGCCGCCACTTCCGTGGTATCGTTGAACGAACCCGATGTCATCGGGTCACTCCAGAGATAGGAATCGTAGGTGCCGGTTCCATCGCCCAGGGAGGCGTAGGTTCTCAGGCCGAACGATCCGTGCTGCGCCCAGACCACATCGGTGATGCCATCGCCGTTGACGTCAGCCAGAAGCGACCTGACGACACCACCGAAATTGGCGGATAACTTCGGCGCTTGAGTGATCATCGAGTCAGTCGTGATCCAACTGTCTGAATTGATAGTCCATTGAAAGGTGATGCCGGGAAGGCAATTACCGCCGCTATCGCATTGGGTTATCGATTCAAGAAAAAAGCGCTTACCGCTGGTCTCCGGTAAATAGCTGAGAATGTATTTGTTTATAAGATTCCCGTCGTAGTAGGAGGCGATTGCCCGCAAGCGCTGGGTACTATGCAGTTCCTCACCGTGGAAAAAGCGACTGCTCGCTTCCGGTCGGGCTTCGTATAAAAAGTCGATTTGGTTAAGGCCGTAGCTGATGGTGGCCAGAAGATGCTCGCCATTGGTCGTGTTCTCGGAATAGCTGAATGCAACCTCGTTACCTGCCGCGTCCACAATCGAATTGACGGCCCAAGCAATCGCCCTGGTGTCGTTGATCAACTCCAGCCTCGAACTCGCGGTATTGCCAAACTCCATCGTTTGTCCGGACTTGGTCCAGACTCTCCAATAACTGGGGTCACTCCCCCCGCCACCGTAAGATACGATCTTGCTGAAGCTCTCCAGCTCGGTGCGGTACTCGGTTCCACCACTCCCCGGATTACCGGATATGGCGATCAAGCGTTGACCGTCCAGGCAGTAGCGGTCCTTTTGATCAAGGTTTATCCCCCACTTCTTTTCATCCTGAATAATCGTCTTGCCGCAGCGATGGATAGCGGACATACCCCCCATGGAAAAGCCAACACCCAAGGGGCCGGTCCCTGCATTGCTGCTGTAGTTGATCGATAGTTCCGGCTGCATATTCCCTGGGCCTTTGGGCACACCCAGGGGAATCGCGTAGTTGGCAGCCCCACTCTGATTTACAGAAAACTCTCCAGGAATAAAGCCCGCAACAGTCTCTGCTTGAACACTGCTTGTTATCCACAAAAGACCCAAGAGCAAACAATGAATCAACCATCGCAACCGGTATCCATGGTCACCTTGGTTGATGATCAAGGTATTGATCAAGGCAGTTTTCTTGAAAAGCCTCATGGTGAGCTGTCCCTTGTTATAGGCAAATCCAATAGGGGGGATGCCTTGGCACTCACAGGGGGCCAAGGCACATCAGAGTAAGTGCGGATGAACAACACGCTCTAGGGCTAGTGGCCACAGGTCGGAAACTTAAGGCTTCGGTAATTGAAGAGAAGAGTAAGTAGGCGGTTGCTGGTTGAACTGTTGGGTTTATTACTAGAGACGTGAGGATATATATTGCGGTGTATAAGTTCCATTTCGCTGCCTGTTGGCTTCTTGAATCAAGTAAACGGCTCCAATTAACTCCCGCTGTCTAAATACCATAATTTTTTTACGTTATTTAACGTTGGATGTCAATACAGTTTTTTTGGAGATAAAGGGTGAGAAAGAATTACTCTAAGAATTTTTTATGTTTATTGATTTGAATCACCTATTAATTCTCACTGACAAACTATTCACTTATTACCGGCTGACATCTGCAGCGCGTAATACGATGGGTGTCTTCGCCCATAAGCCATCAATTCTAGAATTCAATCGTATAGGTTTGCTTGTCATCCGGGAGCGGACGTTTCGATAGGGGCCTATCCTTGGTTTCTACACTACCGATGGTAGCCGGCACGAACTTTTCGCTGCATGCAAGAACAGCACGGCCAAGAAAACTACAGTTGCAGAGAGCGAAAGCATATCAAGCAATAATCTGAATTCCCATACGCCATGTATCCAAGCGACCAATGGCAACATCGACGCCAGTACGGAAAACGATACGACGGAGCGAAGCGAATAGACGCGGCTTCTCTAACTACTGTGTGTGATTCGCCATATCAGGACGTCGTTGATGGGTATCTGTCCGGTTATGACAAGTATGAATGTAATTGCCACTAGCAACTAAGACATACCGTCAAGCTGCGTCATTGTGAAGAAGTGCACAGCCTGAAGTAGCGCAACAATTGCAAACACAGTGCGTACGGAATGCTTGTCCAACAGATGGCGTACGACCAACTGGGCAAACGAGGCTATGGTAAATGCGACAAAGGCACAAGCTCCGACCGACGTGGTGCTTCCCACCATGTCGCTCAGCCGTTCGTCGAATACCTTGGGTAGGCCGAAGGTCGTGCGCTGGAATACCAAGTCGCCGATTATGGACGTAAGCAAGATGATGCTGAGTGTAGGAACCAGCACAGGCCGCGAAAATGTGGCCGCTTGTCCCTCTCTGATCGTGCGATACATAGCGGTCCCAGTTTTCGCATGATTCACATTAAGGAAAAGCAGATAGAGAATGCCGCCCGCAATCAATTGAAACCGCGCCGGGAACGATAAAGGCGCTGCGCCAGCCGGATACATCCATCAGAAAACCCTGAGTAGTGCTAGGCGGCTTCTCCCCATGAGCCCAAACCCCTAGGCCAAGGTCGATATCAACTGCGCTCGTGTCTCTATCATATACACTCGTGACATTGGCACTATATTGGCACTATAAATATACGCAGGATTAGTTAGCATAAGTGGCGCTCTGTAGGTACTAAGCGCAGCACACCCTATTCGGCCGGCCCTCAAGATCTGGCGCGGCTCATCTCCTCATAAACTCCGTTAATCACAAAGCAATAGATTTTCTGTGGAAGAGCTAAGCGTAATCCTGATCTGCGTCAATCTGCTTTGGGCGGATTGAGAATAGCATCTCTTAATAACCATATCTTAAATGGATATTGAAAGTTTTCAGCTACAGCCAAATGAGTTTAAGGGAATAAAGAGTGGGCACCACCGAAACATTTTTCTCCTTTTCTCTCCGCCATTCCTATACCCCGAATCACCTACTCCAAGCACTTCCAAACATCTGTTCGGTTCGCTTTTTATCGACGCGTATAACCCAAAAAAGCCGCCCTCAGAAAGATCCACAGCGCCAAAGAGGTACCCTAGCCGACCGCATAAAGGATTAAAAGATGACAAAACCTCAATCAATACCCTCATACACTCGTAGAACTGATACTGCTGGTACCCATACTAATATCAGCTGGATTCGTAATCAGATAAGTTTGATACAGCTTGGTTGCAATAAGTCGAGAACAAGCCACGTATTGCTATTTACAGCGTTGGTACTCGCTCTCATTTCTGGTGTTTGCTCGGCAAATTCACGCGCGGACTGGATTGCACAATTTGATTCTTTCCACGCTGGGATTAACAGCGGCAATGGATGGTCTCTCAATGATGACAGTCACACACTTGCGTGGGGGCAATCAAATCTTCTTCAAGCCTACTTGAGCATGTATGAAGCGACATCCGACACTAAGTATCTCGACTGGTTCGAAAATCATATAGACAACATGAAAACTACTGTCGCCGACAACATGGGTGATGGTTATCTCGGGTGGTGGAGCTCCCAACATACTCCTAATATCGTTCGGGAAGTCGCTTCTGGGGAGACTCCGGGTGCGTACTTGGCAATTGAAGGTGTTGAGGAAGGCGATCCTAATGATTCAACCCTCCCCAAAGGTTGGTCTCGGTGGTACACGCCTGGGTATGCGCGCAGATACTACAGCCCTACTCATGCATTTAAAGGCGACTACAGCATGGCACTCACAATTTCAGGCGTGAATGGGTGGGTGATTCTAGAGAAAAATTTAGAGCTCAATATCGGTCACGGTGTAAACCAGAAATATGAACCAGGTCGCGAGTACAGAGTCGATTTTTGGACCAAAACAACTGGTGACGCCGTAGGACGGGCTGAGATTTACGATTACACCGCAGGTCAAATATTGGAACTAACAACCTTCCAAAGTTCTACCTACGATGACGACTATGGATTTAATTTCACGGCCCCTACTGGAGCTGGGAATTTAGTCAATCTGCGTTTATATGAAAATAGCTGGAAACCAAGTGGAACAGTCTTTTTTGACGATGTTAGTGTGCGCATGTATGACGAAAGTATCGTGCATGATGGGATGATTTCGGCACCACTGGCAAGATTCGCTGAGTTGGTATATTCGGAAGGCCTACCCGACTATTACGACACCGCCGACTATTGCGAATGGCTAGTCCGCTACAACCTTGACTATAAGTGGAATTCGTATCAAGCGAGCGCCGGTTTAAATAAAATGGTGTTCAAATTTCCAACCACTCAAGGCAATACCGGCCCGGGTAATACGGTACCGATTAATCAATTCATGATTATGGGAAGAGCCTACGCTTCCCTCTCAAAATTGCTTGGCAGTAGCAGCGGCCCGGGTCTTGGATATAAACAGCGAGCGCAATATCTCACGAATGCCTTCGTCTCCAAGTGGTCGGTCTATGGTAGTGGTTCATACGTCAAGTGGAACTATTGGGAAAACTATCTTCCCACGGACTGGATAGTGCACAACTATGTAGAAGACACAAGCCATGCAAACCTAGAAGTTGCAGCCATTCTTGACGCTCATGAAGCCGGTTTTATCACGCTCTCTAGTGCCAGTATTGGACAACTCGTCGACAGCTTCAAGGACAAAATATGGAATGGCGAGCTTGGTGAACAAGTATATCCAGCGGAGTTAGCACCCAAATTTAATACACATATAGATGGCGGTGGTATTGACTCTAATGAGGCGGAAGCACTGTCCAAATGGGGATGGCTGCGCCTTGCTCCATACGATACAAGTGGCGAAATCCATGCTGCAATACTCGAAATGTACAATGACAAGATTTATGGCACACCGGCCACTAGCATGCACGGTTGGAAGATGCACACGCTTGCGGAGCTGATTCGACTTTGGCCATGACGGCCATGTAAAGGGACAAGGGGAAATCGCAGGGTGATCTTGATATAGGGAAAACCATTGCTACCGAGTCGACTGAATTACGCGCACTAGGAAGTTGGATAAGAGGGAAAAAATGGGCAGTTTTTCAACAGCGAGACTATAAACTTCTCTGTGTAAATGGCGCGGGCATCAATTTGGTACTCGATCGCCGAACAAAATCATAAACTGACTCATCGCCTGTTTCCAATCCCGGATCGGTATCGTCCATTTTCTCGATATCTGGTGCAACGCCAGGTACAGAATTTTCATAACGGATTCGTCGGTTGGAAATGATCGGCGCGTTTTTGTTACTTTACGCAAAGACGCATTTAGTGACTCGATCGCATTCGTCGTGTAGATCACCTTTCTAATCTGAGGCGGGTAATCGAAGAATACGCTCAGGCGCTCCCAGTTGTTTCGCCAGGATTGGCTTATTGTCGGATGCTGGTCATCCCATTTCTCAGCAAAAGCATCAAGGGCCTGCTCAGCTTCAGCGAGCGTGGCCGCTGCGTATATTCGCCGCAGGTCAGCCGCCACCGCTTGGCGCTGCTTCCAACTGACGAAACGTGGGGAGTGGCTCACTTGATGCACGATACAGAGCTGAACCTGGGTTTGTGGATAGATAGCCTCTATTGCTTCAGGAAAGCCTTTCAGGCCATCGACGCAGGCAATGAACATATCCTGGAGGCCACGGTTCTTCAGCTCCGTCATCACTGACAACCAGAACTTGGAACCTTCGGTTTGTGCCATCCACAACCCTAACAGCTCCTTCTCGCCATTCATGTTGATACCCAAGGCCAGGTATACCGAATTATTCTGTACAGCACCTGAAGCCCGGCTACGAACCACCAGGGCATCAAGGTAGATCACCGGATAAAGACTATCGAGCGGGCGGTTCTGCCAAGCTGTGACTTCCTCCATGACGGCATTCGTGATCTGAGAGATGAAGGGAGCAGAAACCTCCACACCATAGGCATCTTCGAAATGGGCTTGAATGTCCCTGGTGGTCATGCCTCGGGCGTACAAAGAGATGATACGATCATCAAAACCGTGGAGTTGCTTCTCGCCCTTCTTAACCAGTTTCGGCTCAAAGGTGCTGTTGCGATCTCGATAGCGTAATATTTCTTTCGCACATTTTTGAGGAGGTGGCCCCCGGTCTGTATAAACTGTAATCGCCAAAGAACAGTACAGACCAAAAAGGACCACCATGAAAAAAGATACCACGAAACCACTGAGCAAGGTTATCCGCATCGATGAAGGAGAGATCCGGGGCCACCTGGATGAAATGGTCAGAGGTACAGTTGAAGAAACGCTGAATGCCTTGTTGGATGCAGAAGCAGACGAGATGTGCAACGCCCAGCGCTACGAACGTTCGCCAGACCGGATAGATACCCGTGCCGGTAGCTATAAGCGCACACTTCACACGAAGGCCGGTGAAGTTGAGATCAAAATGCCAAAGCTGCGCAAACAGACTTTTGAGACAGCGATCATCGAACGCTATCGGCGCAGAGATATTTCGATCGAGGAAGCGATTGTTCAGATGTATCTGGCGGGAGTTTCCGTCCGTCGAGTAGAGGACGTCACTGAGGCACTTTGGGGAACACGGGTTTCTTCAGGTACCGTTTCCAAGCTGAACCAAAAAGTCTACAAACACATTGAACGGTGGCGTACCCAAAAAATTGAAGGCGCCTGTGCCTACGTCTATTTGGACGGTATCGTACTAAAACGCAGCTGGGGCGGCGAGGTGAAAAACGTCTCAATCTTGGCTGCGATCGGCGTTGACCAGAGTGGATACCGGCGTATTCTGGGAGTTGCAGAGGGCCATAAGGAGGATAAGTCAGGCTGGATGGGATTCCTCAAATACCTGAAGGATCGTGGTCTAAAGGGCGTCAGATTAGTCATTTCCGATGCCTGCCTGGGTCTGAAGGAATCGCTTGCAGAGGTGTTTCCGGAAGCAGACTGGCAGAGATGCGCGGTTCATTTCTATCGTAATGTGTTTTCCCATGTGCCTAGCACTAGAGTGCGTGAGGTGGCTGCCATGCTCAAGGCGATTCATGCACAGGAGAATCGAGCAGCTGCCCAATCGAAAGCAGCTGATGTTGTGGCGAACTTGAAGACGATGAAATTGAGAGCGGCCGCTGAGCTAGTGGAAAGTGCGATCGATGAGACGCTGACATTTTTTGCTTATCCGCCACAGCACTGGCTCAAATTGAAAACAAACAATCCGATGGAGCGACTACTCAAGGAAGCCAGGCGACGGACGAAAGTCGTTGGTGCTTTTCCAGATGGTCATTCCGCATTGATGCTTGTAGCCGCTCGACTAAGGTATGTTTCCGCTACCACGTGGGGCACCCGTAAGTATATGAACATGAGGCTGCTCGAAGAGATGGATAAAGACAAAGATTACTCGGTAGCATGACGAATGACCGGAGCCACCGCCAAAAAAAGCGAAAGATTCTTTACACTACCGGCCGGAACAATCGTCCCGGCTCTTCCGTCCATTGCTATCGTTCATCGCTACCGTTACTGGAGTAGCCGTCTTTTCTGGGGTGGCTAAAGGGAGAGGGAGATGATGTTTTACTCCTCTCCCTCTGCGGCCAGAGCGGTAAACAACCCCTCCTCGTCTTGCTCCCGCCGTTCTCCGGCTCTGTCCGCCGGGTGGGTCAGCGTATGCACCGCTTTGAGTTTGCGGATCGATACCTGGGTATAGACCTCGGTGGTCGATAACTGGCTGTGGCCAAGGATCGCCTGGATGTGTCTAATATCCGCGCCGTTGTCCAGCATCAAGGTGGCCTTGGAGTGGCGGAACAGATGGCAGGCGCCGGGCTTGGCGATACCGGCGGCAGCGATGTGTTTCTTGACCAGGTCGGTGAGGCGGTTTTTTCGCAACGGTTCGCCGGTCTCGTGCAAAAACAGCGTGCCCTCGTCCGGCTCGATCACCAGGCCGCCTTGCTTCAATCCTTAAAATAGTTAGCAATTGAAAGTATCAGTCCCACCATCAGGCATACATAAGAAATAAACACCAACCGAGTAGAGAAAGAAAACTCCCTAATCAATAAGAGTTCATCTACTTCACCTTCTCCAAACCCAAGAAATGATGCCCAACCTATAAAAAAGAGACCGAGTCCTAAATAGATTAATACCCTATTAACAATGCGACTTTTTCCAGTCAATAAGAAATAGAAGGTGGCAATTATCACTGCACTAGCTAGATATATGAATACCATGGACTTTAGCCTACTTACTACACTCAACTGTACAATTGACTATGCCCCACACTGTGTTGATTGTTGAAGCTATGGTATAGCCAGGAATTGCATTTTTTATAGCTTCTTTTGCTGTGGCTTTAGCTAGCTGTTTAAGAAATCTGGTTACAGCCTGATCTTGAACGACGCTAATGCCCACAACTTCCGCAATACATACAACATTACAACTTAAACAATCCTGACTTTCTGAAGCCATCTCTTCCAGTGTTCTACAAGTACCTGTTATGTTGCAACTTGATCCATCGGGAAGTTGAGTGTTTTCCGCAGGAGAATCATCCGGAATACCATTGTTGTTTAGATCATCACACATCCCTCCACAAAATAAACCGAAGAGATCGGTATTACGTATCGGATTACTCGCTGCATAAGCATAAACATTCACTCCCCCCTCCAACCCAATGGGATCACTCTGTATATATCGTCCTGTGGCGGGATCGTAATCTCTGAAGTAGTTGTAAACTAATCGGCTCTACGACGGTCTCCAGCTAACTTCCGACTTTCCCCTATGCACTCAGCCGCTTAGCAATCCGTTTTTCCAGATGCACCCCTCAGATCCCGTTTTTTACCCTATATGCACTTTCTCGGTTAACTTAGGTGGAGACTACAATTTTCGGGAATTTGTAACATAACATAGAAGGATTATCCGTCCGGTAACCCCAAATGGCTGACCGCTGCACGCATCAATCCAGCCACTTCGGATAATCCACGTTATGTGTAAATGGCCCCGGCGGCTACCTCTACTCTGAAAAGGACGATTGCGGAAAATAGATGCGGCCCCTTTTCTTTTTTAGGGGACTTCAAATGGTCGCCACCTATACTCAATTTTAACCAATACACCACTAGAAAATCTAAGGACAGCATTTGAGTATGAAGATGGTATAGAATAAAACCAACTATCATACCTATTTAAACCCTCAATAACCGAATCACTGCCTGTCAGTAATATCTCTTTTTCATCTAAAATGCAGTTTGCAGCAACAAGATTAGAGTTATGCGCCATCAGCCTACCGATAAACAACAGAACATCCTGCCTTGTGCTTAAACTAACGATTTCTTCTGTGAATTCTCTTGCGGGAATCGAAATATATTTGGCGCCTGCCCTATCAACTAAATCGAAACCTATCTGAATACTAAATCCAGAATTATCATTAACGCATATTCCAGGAACACTCTTCTTGTCGTAAAGATCCTCAATATCACTAACTCCGAGTACTACAATATTTTGATTGAGATATGGAACAACACCATACACACCTTGCTTGACTAGCTTTGCAGCCACTTGTTCTTTAGTCATCCCAATCTCGAGAGTTTCAAAACCTCCAGTTGTTATAGTTCTACTGCAGCCAATGGGTGATGATATCCCAACCAAGATTGCCAATATTGCATACCATTTATATCTATCTCTCGAAACCTGATACATCCAAGCGCTCATGGTGCAATATTGGTATCAATTGGTTCGCCATAGTTTTGCTGGATTGCTCCCAATATATCTGGCATCGTGCCCCCAGCCTGCTCAACAATATTATCTGCTGCTGTATTAGAATTCGGGCCAAGAAATGGTCTATAAGGTTCGCCGGAATTATAGTTTGTGCCAGCTTGCATCACGGCATTATCAAAATCTTGCTGATTCATCCCAAGCGGGGGTGGTATAGGGTAGTGATCATTGATACCGCCTGGGTTATTGAATGCATCCCTATCATCACGATATGTCGTCTCATGTGGTCTACCAGTTTGTGGGGTTTGAGTGCCAGCCACACTATACTGACCGTCAATTACTTTTATCTTGTTCCCACACCCATCCACCTCCCAATGCCAAACAAAAACCGCACAATGGACCAGTCCAGTACCTGAAACACCACGGACCTTAATAGGCCTGCACACTACCGTGGTTTCAAGACCTAATGGGTCGGTATATCTCAATGGGTTAGAAAAACCATACCTGTAGGTATTCAGCCCCCCACCCAACCCTATCGGGTCTTCCTGCGTATACCTCCCCGTAGTGGGATCGTAATCTCTGAAGTAGTTGTAAAGAACTCGGCCATACGACGATTCCGGCTTAACTTTCGGTTTTTCCTTGTGCGTTCCGTGGCTTAAGTTGGGATTTTCCCAGACGAGCCTGGGCTTAGCCATTTTTTCGCCTAGAGGCGGTTTTCGGCTTAGCTTTTCATCTTCCTGATAGAGCTTGAGCGCGGTTGACATGCACTCGATTGTAAATCAGCACACTGAGGAAGTCTTTTTTAGCGGCTAAAGGGATAGTCTGTGGTGAGGGTTGAGCCGGGGCGGCATCCCCGGCCCTGGTGGGTTATTTGTACTGTTTCCAGTACGGGTAGCCGACCCGCTCGTAGTATTGACGAGCCATCATTCGCTCATCGCTGCCGTTGCTTGAGTAGCCGTCTTCCCTGGGATCTCTGGCCCAGTTCATGATCTCGGCCAGGTCGGCGATGAAGCCGCGTAATACCGTTTCCGGTTCCACGCCGTCCTCTTCACAGACTTCGATGAACTCGCCTGGCAGGTGGAGGGTGATCTGCTTGCCCATGGTGTTTTCTCCTCTGGCTGGTTACAGCCCAGAAAGGCTCGCCTACAAGGATGTAGGTGAGGGCGTGAGCAGGACGCGGAAGCTTTTTTTGGACATGCAGACCCTCAGCATCGCCCGCATGCACAGGAAGACTTCTTTCCACCGATCCGCTAGCCTTCGCGCTGTTCGTCTACTCCGTCGTGTCCGAGGGCTTTTGTCTGTCCGCTGGATGCGTTATTGCGTGGATCTCTTTCAGTTTCTTGATCGACACCTGCGTGTAGATCTCGGTCGTCGATAACTGGCTGTGCCCCAGCATCGCCTGGATGTGTCTAATGTCCGCGCCGTTGTCCAGCATCAGGGTCGCCATGGTGTGGCGGAAGATGTGGCAGGCGCCGGGTTTGCCGATCCCCGCCTGCTCGATGTACTTCTTCACCAGATCACTGAGCCGGTTCTTGTGGAAGGCTTCGCCGTATTCGTGCAGGAACAGGGTGCCGTCGTCCGGTTCGATCACCAGGCCGGGGCGCACCTCGTCGGTGTATTTGCCGATCCAGGTGCAGGCGCGTTGTCCCAGCGGCACCATACGGTCCTTCTTGCCCTTGCCCTCTCGCACCATCAGCGTGCCGTTTCGCGTGTCCACGTCGTAGAGTTTCAGGCTGACCAGTTCCATGCGCCGGATACCGGTGCTGTACAAGGTCTCGATGATGGCCCGGTCTCTTACTCCAAGGTCACCGTGCAACATCGTCTGGTTGACGATCCGCTCCACCTCTTCATGGGTCAGGAGGTATTTCGGCAAGCGCCGATGAACACGGGGCAACTCCATCTCACTGGCCGGGTTGTAGAGGATGTAGTTCTCTTTGGTCAGCCATTTGAAGAAGGTTTTGATCGGCACCAGGCGTTGTTGCTGGGTGGCGAAGCTGATCGGCTCACCGTTGCTCTTGCGGTAGTGGAAGAGATAGCGGCGGTAGCGCTCCAGGATCGGGCGGGTAATGTCCTGGGGTCTATCGAGTCCGCGTTCGTCGCACCAGTGGATAAAGCGCTTCAACATGCGCTGGCGGATGTCCACGGTTCTCGGACTCAAGCCCACGGCGGCGGACCACTCCAGGAAGCGGTTTAGATACGGCGTCATGCCGTTGGCCGCTCCGGACTCCCGTCCTCCCGCGACACTGGTACTTCCCTGTACGGCGTGGTCGATGGGGCGCAGGTCAGGCTTGGGCGTTGCCGCCTGGCGTCGCTTGCGGGCCATCAGTCGGCGGTCTTCGCTGACATGGCCGGGCCATGACTAGGATACGATCCGTTCCCGCGTTTGGGCAGGATCAGTGCTTTTTCAGCCTCTTCTCCATCCAGATCGCCGGAAGCCTTGTAGTTACTGGGTTTGCGGCCATTTTTGCCACCCTGACTTGGGCCTGACTTGGGCCTATCTTGGCCCTGACTTGGGGCTGTCTTTTGCGGTTTTACCCCTGCCTTTTCCACGTCGTACGACGTGCAGGATGCACTAGTGCCGTGGTCCCAGGGATGCGAAGGAACGGCTCGTAATGTCTCCACATCGATCAGACCCATCAGGTGCGGCCGTTCGTCGTTCTGGCCGTCATACAACAGCTCGTATTCGATACACTGGCCGCGCCCGCCTCGATGCACCAGCAGGTATTCCAGCTCGGTCAGGCGGCGACAGTGGATTTTCAACTGACCGTCACTCCAGCCGGTATGGGCGCGGATGTCCCGGCGGCTAAAGCGGTGATCTTTCTGCACCATTGCCTGCGTCTGGCACTGCTGGGTAACCATCTCGCGGATATGCGCCAGCAGCTTGCGGGTCTGCGGCGGCAGCTCGTCCAAGGTGCGGCCCAGCGCTTCATGGGCCAGCCGGTTGGCGGTCTCGATGTCCTCCAACGTCACTTCCACATAGCGGATCGCCTGACCGTTATGGTCGATGGTTTTGATGGGCCGTTGATGCTGGTGCAGCAGCGCCAGGGTGTCGATCAGGGTCAGGTACTTTTCATGATCGCGCCGGGTGCGGGTACGGTCATCGACGAAGGTCAGGTATTTGGCGTATGGATTCATCACCGCCAACGGCTGCAACAGCCGTTGCGCGTTCTGGTGCAGGGTCAGGATGGATTCCCGATCCGCCTTGGCCATCAGTCCCGCCAGGGTACGCTTGTTGCGCTGTATGGCGTGGATCGCCTGGGTCTGCTCCCGGCCTTCATCGATACTGAGCACGATGCAGCGGTTTAACAGTTCTTCATCGATGTCGATGGCCGTGGTGGTCAGCATGATCATCACCGGGCCTTTGACCTGGTAGTCCTGGGTCTTGAGTTCGCCGGTGATGGGGTCCTTGCCGGTGCTGGCGATGGTCAGTTCGCCTTCGGATTGCAGCAGCTTGAGGGCATAGGCGGCATTGGACGCCCCTTCTTCTTCGACGATGGCCAAGACCTTGTGTTGTAGATCAGTCTCGCCCATGTAGAACAGGCTCTGGCCGGTCATGGCGCTGTATTTGATGCGGTCTTCATCGGGCATGAAGGCGAGCACGGCATCCATTAGAGAGGATTTTCCGGCGGCGCTGGTGCTCTGGATGGTGATGGCCAGCGGGCTGTCCAGCTTGCGCGAGACCACCGCCAGGTAACCGACCAACTTGTTCACGTCTTCACCGATCACGCCGCAGCGGGTGAAGTCATTCTGGATACGCGCCAGCAGATCGGGGGCTTTCAACAGCTCAAGGGCGGCCTTGGTTTCCTCGTCGCCCAGGGTGACGGTGCTCTCTTTCGGGGCCTGTGCCGCCTCAATGTGGGCCGCTTGCAGCGCCTCACATTTCAACAGCAGCTTGCCGAGGTCGGCTTTTACCACGTTTTCTTTCACGCTTAACTCGACGGCGGCCTGTTTAATGAAGGCACCGCGCGGGCGTTGCTGATACAGGTCGAAGGTATCGACGTGGATGGACTCCCCGGCGCCATCGAAGGCTGGACGCGAGACCAGCAGGTTCACCTTCATGATATCGTAGGCCAGGTTCTTTTCCAGACCTCGGATGCGGTAACGCCGGTCGCCCAGGGCGATGATGATCTCGTTGTCTTTCACGTCGGCAACCACCGTTGGTGCTGGGGATGGCGGCACCACGGCGGCGGGCAAGGACTTGGTGGTTTCTTCTTTAGCGGCTAAAGGAGGGGTGGGTTCCGGTGCCGTATCAAAGACCGGTGAGAATTCAGGTTCAGCGGTCGGCGTGGACATGGCTTCATGGCTCATCGCTTCGGTGGTCACAGGCTTGGCCTTGCCTTTCCCCAACCAGACAGCGCTACGGATTACCATGCCTAGGCTCTTGCTGGCCGGTTTCACTTGCAGCGCGTATTCGTTGGCATCCATCCCCTTGGGGAACTGGATGCGGTAGGCGTCGATGCCTTCGGCGATTAGTTTGGCGGCTAAAGCGGAAGCGGCCTTTTCTCCCGCCGCGTCTCGGTCGTAGGCAATCAGCACCCGTTCGGTGCCGTGTTCCTTGAGGTCGGCCAGGTGGTCGGCAGTAAAGCCCTCGATGCCGTAGCTGGCCGTGACATTGCGGAAGCCTGCACACCAGAAGGTCAGCGCATCGATCAAGGATTCAGCGAGGATGATTTCTTTGGAGGCCTGCAAGGCTTCTGCATTCCAGATGCCTTGATGCGGCCCCGGCAGGTAGAGGTGCAGCGGCGTTCCCTTTCTCAGGTTGTCGTTGATCTTGCGGCCATACGCTTCCAGCACCTGGCCGGTCTCGTCGATTACCGGGATCACCAGGGAGCCGGTGAAGTGTTCATGGCCGGATGAACGATACAAGCCAAGTCGCTGCAACTGGCCCCGGATTGCAGCCCCCTCCTTGCGGTTCTTCGCCGGCAGCCGGTAACCTAAGGTCCGATTGGCAAAGCCCAGCTTGAAGCGGTCAATGGCTTCACTATCGGCAAGCCCTCGTTTCTCCAGATAGGCCAGCGCATCTGGAGACTGTTTCAGGGTCTCGTGGTAGTAGTCGATCACCTGGCGCAGTAGCTTGGCGTCCTCGGCGCTCTTCTCCAGTGTCGTCGGCAGCTTCTGCACCGTGGAGCGTTTCACGGGATCGGCAGCTAAAGGCTGGTAGTCGGCTTGTAACAGTTCCACCGCATGGCGGAAGCTCACCCCCTCACTCTTCATCACCCAATCGATCACCGAGCCACCGGCCTGGCAGGCACCGAGGCAGTGCCAGAGGTTGTTCTTCGGGCTGATCACCAGTGAGGGTTCCTTGTCGTCGTGGAAGGGACACAGCCCGATCAGGTCTGCGCCGTGGCGCTTCAAGGTGATCCCCACCCCTTCGGCTAGGCGTTGGAGGGAGATTTTCTGTTTTAGGCGGTCGATCTGTTCCTGTGGGATGCGAGCCATCGGTGATTTCTCCAAAGCGATCTACTTAGAACCTTGTCAAGGATCTCTATGGATATTATTATAGGCTCTATTCAGATACTTTTGTCAACCCTCTTCAGAACCACAGGAGATAATCATAAATAAACAGTTACTGGTGTTTATCGCGATGAGTTTCCCCAAACGATTTACTCAGCTTCGTAAAGAGTACAAGCTGACCCAGCAAGAGATAGCCGATAAGGTGGGTATGCACATCACCCAGGTGAAGCGCTATGAGGCCGGACAGGCGCAGCCATCCATTGAGATACTTAAAAAGATCGCTACGGCTTTCCATGTCACGACGGATTGGCTGATTTTTGAAGAGGGAGAACGCGATTTACCCAACAGCCTACAACTAAAGTTTGAGGCCGTAGCACAGATGTCCGAAGAAGATCAACGCACCATTCAATCGCTGATTGACGGCATGATCCTAAAACACACCGCTAATCAGTTGGTGGCGAACAAGGTGGGATAATGTAGAAAAGCAATCAAGCCCCGCATCTCATACGAATGTCGAGATACGCTAACGCTTTCTCGGCCTATGCGGGCTAAGCGGTTAAAGGAAATAAACGGTAGGCAATAAAAAACCCCGGTTTCATCACTGATCCGAAAACCAGGAGAGGAATTATCCGGGGGCTGTATCTATACAATAGGATCGGACAGCGATAAATGCAAGCGGATTTCGCCGCCAAACTCATACGGGCACTCTCAACGGAACGGCTTGCCGCCTACCGGCAACGGCTGGCAAAAGACGGTAACCGCAACCTGTTCAGCCACTACGCCTGGAACATGGCCTTGAGCGAGAGCCTGTATCCAGTCCTGCAGATCCTCGAAGTTGCCTTGCGCAACAGCATTCACAGCGCCAGCTGCCGCCATTTTGGACGGGATGACTGGTATAACAACCATCATATCATTCATCCCAAAGATGTTGGCGCACTGGATAAGGCCAAAGAGATATTGACCCGGCAGCATAAAGCGCTGGATCCAGGACGGATCATTGCCGAACTGAACTTCGGGTTCTGGACCAGCCTGATGGACAAACGCTATGAGCAGGTGCTTTGGCACCAGCTGATCAAGGCAGCCTTCCCATACATGCCGAAGAAGATCCGTACCCGGCGGGAGCTATCCCGGCGGTTCAATAAAATCCGGCGACTGCGTAACCGCATCTTTCATCATGAGCCGATCTGGTATTGGCAGGATCTGCCGCAGCAGCATGAACAGATCTTGGAGGCCATCAGCTGGATTGAACCAGCGGTTAAAGAGTTGGTGATGACCATCGACCGGTTTCCGTCGATCTATCAGAACGGCCTGCAGGATATCGAGCAGCAGTTAGCGAAGCTTTGTTAAGCGGCAATCAGGTGACATGCAAAAAGCAAAACCTGGTATTTGGTTAATTCGGCGCAATATGCTTCGCTATTGCGCCCTACGCGAGCTATCTCGATGTACACTCTCTCCAACCGAGCCTTCAACGGGCCAAGTAACATAACGTGGGGGATTATCCGTCCGGTGACCCCCAAATGGCTGACCGATGCACGCATCAATCCAGCCACTTCGGATAATCCACGTTATGTGTAAATGGCCCCGGCTACGCTTCTACTGGATAGGTGTTTGCGGAAAATAGATGTGGCCCCTTTTCTCCTAGAAGGCCAGCATACATATGACCAATGATGCAATACAGTTAAATATTGCGAGACCGCCAAGCCCATAGCCAAATTTTATAATTGAAGATAATGTCTTCGTATTATTGGTCATCAGGAATATGGCACCAATGACTATTACCGAAACAAAAAATATAGGCAACCCAACAATCGCCACAACATGAAATAGACCAAACCCTTGCTGTGCAGAGCCAACACCAGTAGCGTCCGGAGGTACTATAACCTCTTGTAGCAGCACTAGATTAGTTACCAAACCACCCAACATCAGTGGCCACATTATCAATTTTGGAATAAAACTATTTTTCACAATTACAACTCAGCCATTGCAGTAAGCAATCTACTTTTAAGGTGTCGGCCCGCTGAGAAAAGACCGGCTAAAATAACTTATCGCCCATCCTCGATATCTGCGGGAATCATGCTCCCGCTTAACTTCCAAAGGCATCTCACTAACTCGCGATCACACAATATCCCACAATTTTTCCTCTTGGTAGCACATGTTATGTTTGCACAAGTGCCGTAACATATATCGTGATCACGGTAACATTCATCCGCACTATCAGTTGGCAACCTATTCCCCATTCCTGCACTACCACATGAGTACTGTCCACCACTCCAACAGCCTCCACCCCAATTTCCATTGGTAGGACCATTAGTCCAACTCCTTCCTCCATGAGTATTATTCCACCGGGTTTCATCTAGCCCGAGAACATCGATCCAAGTCAGTGGATTATTGTATGCATAGCGATATATATTTAACCCTGCTATCAACCCAATGGGATCGGACTGTATGTATCGACCTGAGGCGGGATCGTAATCTCTGAAGTAGTTGTAAACAAATCGGCTCTACGACGATCTCAGGCTAACTTTCGGCTTTCCCCTACGCACTCAGCAGCTTAGCAATCCGTTTTTCCAGATGCACCCGTCAGATCCCGTTTTTTGCCCTATACGCACTTTTTCGGTTAACTCGGTGAGGACTGCATTTTTCCGGGGTGTGTAACATAACATGGGGTGGGATTATCCGTCCGGTAACCCCCAAATGGCTGACCGCTGCACGCATCAATCCAGCCACTTCGGATAATCCACGTTATGTGTAAATGGCCCCCGTGGCTACGCCTCTGCTGGGATCTGCGTAGGTGAAAAATAGATGCGGCCCCTTTTCTCAATAACTAAACTGGGGTCATTTAATTCGAGTCTGCCTTCATTTCATCTTTTTCTTTCATTGGTTGATACATCGTAGCAGCAACGCCAAACCACACGCCCATACTGGCAGCTTCAGCTGTGCGCGGTACATCGTAGACAACAATTATGCTGTCTTTAGGATTGAATTTAATCATTTCCCCCCCAATTCCTTTCTCGCCAAAAAATGAACACTGATCTAGCCAGCACCACTCCCCAGCATTAAGGTCAAGTGTTTTATTTATCTGTCCTTCCCCTGCAATCTCGATGAACGTCGGTATATTTCTGGTAAATCCCTGCTCAGGGTATTGAAAAAAAGTTTCAAGCCGCGCATTCCTAACAACCAAGACACGCCATCGTGCGGCACCCCAGCTATTTGAATCCATCCACATCCTAATTGGAAGTTTCGAGGTATTGTTGATCGTTACTAAAACACTTCCTGATTCCAAAATTTTTTCAATTCTGAGTTCAATATTTTTAACTGGATTATCAATTGCACTTGCAGGAGAAAAGAAAAAGCTCAACATAAGTACCAGCAATGAAAGTATTTTAATCATATTGTCAAAACACTATGTCTATTTTTTCACTTGTAAAGATCGTCTTGTCGCCATTACAGACATCAACGGCAATCAAGCGATAACTCAGCACATCACCAGGCGTATAATCGGATGGTGTGTCACGACCGCTATAGTCATTTACCCCATACCAGTCAAAACCTTCTTTTAAGTCAGAGTAGTCCCCTGTTCTTCTACCATATCTTTTATCGAATCGATCTCGATCCTCATACCAAGTATTCGGTTTGTTTTCTGGTCGTTGAAATCCGGGATGAGGTCGAGTACGCCATACAAAGTCCCAAGAAATCTGCTGTCGTACTTCGCAACATTTCGGGTCATGGTTATTGTCATCCATGAATTTCGCGTACCAGCTAAATGTTGTACCACCGGGAGCTGAACCTTGTATGTCATAGCGTGGGGCAATTTCGAGCCCACACTTCTTCTTACATAAGCCGTATAGATCTATCCATCTCAATGGATTGCCAGCAACATAGACGTAAGTATTAGTCCCACCCTGTAACCCAATGGGATCGGACTGTATGTATCGACCTGAGGCGGGATCGTAATCTCTGAAGTAGTTGTAAAGAACTCGGCCATACGACGATTCCGGCTTAACTTTCGGTTTTTCCTTGTGCGTTCCGTGGCTTAAGTTGGGATTTTCCCAGACGAGCCTGGGCTTAGCCATTTTTTCGCCTAGAGGCGGTTTTCGGCTTAGCTTTTCATCTTCCTGATAGAGCTTGAGCGCGGTTGACATGCACTCGATTGTAAATCAGCACACTGAGGAAGTCTTTTTTAGCGGCTAAAGGGATAGTCTGTGGTGAGGGTTGAGCCGGGGCGGCATCCCCGGCCCTGGTGGGTTATTTGTACTGTTTCCAGTACGGGTAGCCGACCCGCTCGTAGTATTGACGAGCCATCATTCGCTCATCGCTGCCGTTGCTTGAGTAGCCGTCTTCCCTGGGATCTCTGGCCCAGTTCATGATCTCGGCCAGGTCGGCGATGAAGCCGCGTAATACCGTTTCCGGTTCCACGCCGTCCTCTTCACAGACTTCGATGAACTCGCCTGGCAGGTGGAGGGTGATCTGCTTGCCCATGGTGTTTTCTCCTCTGGCTGGTTACAGCCCAGAAAGGCTCGCCTACAAGGATGTAGGTGAGGGCGTGAGCAGGACGCGGAAGCTTTTTTTGGACATGCAGACCCTCAGCATCGCCCGCATGCACAGGAAGACTTCTTTCCACCGATCCGCTAGCCTTCGCGCTGTTCGTCTACTCCGTCGTGTCCGAGGGCTTTTGTCTGTCCGCTGGATGCGTTATTGCGTGGATCTCTTTCAGTTTCTTGATCGACACCTGCGTGTAGATCTCGGTCGTCGATAACTGGCTGTGCCCCAGCATCGCCTGGATGTGTCTAATGTCCGCGCCGTTGTCCAGCATCAGGGTCGCCATGGTGTGGCGGAAGATGTGGCAGGCGCCGGGTTTGCCGATCCCCGCCTGCTCGATGTACTTCTTCACCAGATCACTGAGCCGGTTCTTGTGGAAGGCTTCGCCGTATTCGTGCAGGAACAGGGTGCCGTCGTCCGGTTCGATCACCAGGCCGGGGCGCACCTCGTCGGTGTATTTGCCGATCCAGGTGCAGGCGCGTTGTCCCAGCGGCACCATACGGTCCTTCTTGCCCTTGCCCTCTCGCACCATCAGCGTGCCGTTTCGCGTGTCCACGTCGTAGAGTTTCAGGCTGACCAGTTCCATGCGCCGGATACCGGTGCTGTACAAGGTCTCGATGATGGCCCGGTCTCTTACTCCAAGGTCACCGTGCAACATCGTCTGGTTGACGATCCGCTCCACCTCTTCATGGGTCAGGAGGTATTTCGGCAAGCGCCGATGAACACGGGGCAACTCCATCTCACTGGCCGGGTTGTAGAGGATGTAGTTCTCTTTGGTCAGCCATTTGAAGAAGGTTTTGATCGGCACCAGGCGTTGTTGCTGGGTGGCGAAGCTGATCGGCTCACCGTTGCTCTTGCGGTAGTGGAAGAGATAGCGGCGGTAGCGCTCCAGGATCGGGCGGGTAATGTCCTGGGGTCTATCGAGTCCGCGTTCGTCGCACCAGTGGATAAAGCGCTTCAACATGCGCTGGCGGATGTCCACGGTTCTCGGACTCAAGCCCACGGCGGCGGACCACTCCAGGAAGCGGTTTAGATACGGCGTCATGCCGTTGGCCGCTCCGGACTCCCGTCCTCCCGCGACACTGGTACTTCCCTGTACGGCGTGGTCGATGGGGCGCAGGTCAGGCTTGGGCGTTGCCGCCTGGCGTCGCTTGCGGGCCATCAGTCGGCGGTCTTCGCTGACATGGCCGGGCCATGACTAGGATACGATCCGTTCCCGCGTTTGGGCAGGATCAGTGCTTTTTCAGCCTCTTCTCCATCCAGATCGCCGGAAGCCTTGTAGTTACTGGGTTTGCGGCCATTTTTGCCACCCTGACTTGGGCCTGACTTGGGCCTATCTTGGCCCTGACTTGGGGCTGTCTTTTGCGGTTTTACCCCTGCCTTTTCCACGTCGTACGACGTGCAGGATGCACTAGTGCCGTGGTCCCAGGGATGCGAAGGAACGGCTCGTAATGTCTCCACATCGATCAGACCCATCAGGTGCGGCCGTTCGTCGTTCTGGCCGTCATACAACAGCTCGTATTCGATACACTGGCCGCGCCCGCCTCGATGCACCAGCAGGTATTCCAGCTCGGTCAGGCGGCGACAGTGGATTTTCAACTGACCGTCACTCCAGCCGGTATGGGCGCGGATGTCCCGGCGGCTAAAGCGGTGATCTTTCTGCACCATTGCCTGCGTCTGGCACTGCTGGGTAACCATCTCGCGGATATGCGCCAGCAGCTTGCGGGTCTGCGGCGGCAGCTCGTCCAAGGTGCGGCCCAGCGCTTCATGGGCCAGCCGGTTGGCGGTCTCGATGTCCTCCAACGTCACTTCCACATAGCGGATCGCCTGACCGTTATGGTCGATGGTTTTGATGGGCCGTTGATGCTGGTGCAGCAGCGCCAGGGTGTCGATCAGGGTCAGGTACTTTTCATGATCGCGCCGGGTGCGGGTACGGTCATCGACGAAGGTCAGGTATTTGGCGTATGGATTCATCACCGCCAACGGCTGCAACAGCCGTTGCGCGTTCTGGTGCAGGGTCAGGATGGATTCCCGATCCGCCTTGGCCATCAGTCCCGCCAGGGTACGCTTGTTGCGCTGTATGGCGTGGATCGCCTGGGTCTGCTCCCGGCCTTCATCGATACTGAGCACGATGCAGCGGTTTAACAGTTCTTCATCGATGTCGATGGCCGTGGTGGTCAGCATGATCATCACCGGGCCTTTGACCTGGTAGTCCTGGGTCTTGAGTTCGCCGGTGATGGGGTCCTTGCCGGTGCTGGCGATGGTCAGTTCGCCTTCGGATTGCAGCAGCTTGAGGGCATAGGCGGCATTGGACGCCCCTTCTTCTTCGACGATGGCCAAGACCTTGTGTTGTAGATCAGTCTCGCCCATGTAGAACAGGCTCTGGCCGGTCATGGCGCTGTATTTGATGCGGTCTTCATCGGGCATGAAGGCGAGCACGGCATCCATTAGAGAGGATTTTCCGGCGGCGCTGGTGCTCTGGATGGTGATGGCCAGCGGGCTGTCCAGCTTGCGCGAGACCACCGCCAGGTAACCGACCAACTTGTTCACGTCTTCACCGATCACGCCGCAGCGGGTGAAGTCATTCTGGATACGCGCCAGCAGATCGGGGGCTTTCAACAGCTCAAGGGCGGCCTTGGTTTCCTCGTCGCCCAGGGTGACGGTGCTCTCTTTCGGGGCCTGTGCCGCCTCAATGTGGGCCGCTTGCAGCGCCTCACATTTCAACAGCAGCTTGCCGAGGTCGGCTTTTACCACGTTTTCTTTCACGCTTAACTCGACGGCGGCCTGTTTAATGAAGGCACCGCGCGGGCGTTGCTGATACAGGTCGAAGGTATCGACGTGGATGGACTCCCCGGCGCCATCGAAGGCTGGACGCGAGACCAGCAGGTTCACCTTCATGATATCGTAGGCCAGGTTCTTTTCCAGACCTCGGATGCGGTAACGCCGGTCGCCCAGGGCGATGATGATCTCGTTGTCTTTCACGTCGGCAACCACCGTTGGTGCTGGGGATGGCGGCACCACGGCGGCGGGCAAGGACTTGGTGGTTTCTTCTTTAGCGGCTAAAGGAGGGGTGGGTTCCGGTGCCGTATCAAAGACCGGTGAGAATTCAGGTTCAGCGGTCGGCGTGGACATGGCTTCATGGCTCATCGCTTCGGTGGTCACAGGCTTGGCCTTGCCTTTCCCCAACCAGACAGCGCTACGGATTACCATGCCTAGGCTCTTGCTGGCCGGTTTCACTTGCAGCGCGTATTCGTTGGCATCCATCCCCTTGGGGAACTGGATGCGGTAGGCGTCGATGCCTTCGGCGATTAGTTTGGCGGCTAAAGCGGAAGCGGCCTTTTCTCCCGCCGCGTCTCGGTCGTAGGCAATCAGCACCCGTTCGGTGCCGTGTTCCTTGAGGTCGGCCAGGTGGTCGGCAGTAAAGCCCTCGATGCCGTAGCTGGCCGTGACATTGCGGAAGCCTGCACACCAGAAGGTCAGCGCATCGATCAAGGATTCAGCGAGGATGATTTCTTTGGAGGCCTGCAAGGCTTCTGCATTCCAGATGCCTTGATGCGGCCCCGGCAGGTAGAGGTGCAGCGGCGTTCCCTTTCTCAGGTTGTCGTTGATCTTGCGGCCATACGCTTCCAGCACCTGGCCGGTCTCGTCGATTACCGGGATCACCAGGGAGCCGGTGAAGTGTTCATGGCCGGATGAACGATACAAGCCAAGTCGCTGCAACTGGCCCCGGATTGCAGCCCCCTCCTTGCGGTTCTTCGCCGGCAGCCGGTAACCTAAGGTCCGATTGGCAAAGCCCAGCTTGAAGCGGTCAATGGCTTCACTATCGGCAAGCCCTCGTTTCTCCAGATAGGCCAGCGCATCTGGAGACTGTTTCAGGGTCTCGTGGTAGTAGTCGATCACCTGGCGCAGTAGCTTGGCGTCCTCGGCGCTCTTCTCCAGTGTCGTCGGCAGCTTCTGCACCGTGGAGCGTTTCACGGGATCGGCAGCTAAAGGCTGGTAGTCGGCTTGTAACAGTTCCACCGCATGGCGGAAGCTCACCCCCTCACTCTTCATCACCCAATCGATCACCGAGCCACCGGCCTGGCAGGCACCGAGGCAGTGCCAGAGGTTGTTCTTCGGGCTGATCACCAGTGAGGGTTCCTTGTCGTCGTGGAAGGGACACAGCCCGATCAGGTCTGCGCCGTGGCGCTTCAAGGTGATCCCCACCCCTTCGGCTAGGCGTTGGAGGGAGATTTTCTGTTTTAGGCGGTCGATCTGTTCCTGTGGGATGCGAGCCATCGGTGATTTCTCCAAAGCGATCTACTTAGAACCTTGTCAAGGATCTCTATGGATATTATTATAGGCTCTATTCAGATACTTTTGTCAACCCTCTTCAGAACCACAGGAGATAATCATAAATAAACAGTTACTGGTGTTTATCGCGATGAGTTTCCCCAAACGATTTACTCAGCTTCGTAAAGAGTACAAGCTGACCCAGCAAGAGATAGCCGATAAGGTGGGTATGCACATCACCCAGGTGAAGCGCTATGAGGCCGGACAGGCGCAGCCATCCATTGAGATACTTAAAAAGATCGCTACGGCTTTCCATGTCACGACGGATTGGCTGATTTTTGAAGAGGGAGAACGCGATTTACCCAACAGCCTACAACTAAAGTTTGAGGCCGTAGCACAGATGTCCGAAGAAGATCAACGCACCATTCAATCGCTGATTGACGGCATGATCCTAAAACACACCGCTAATCAGTTGGTGGCGAACAAGGTGGGATAATGTAGAAAAGCAATCAAGCCCCGCATCTCATACGAATGTCGAGATACGCTAACGCTTTCTCGGCCTATGCGGGCTAAGCGGTTAAAGGAAATAAACGGTAGGCAATAAAAAACCCCGGTTTCATCACTGATCCGAAAACCAGGAGAGGAATTATCCGGGGGCTGTATCTATACAATAGGATCGGACAGCGATAAATGCAAGCGGATTTCGCCGCCAAACTCATACGGGCACTCTCAACGGAACGGCTTGCCGCCTACCGGCAACGGCTGGCAAAAGACGGTAACCGCAACCTGTTCAGCCACTACGCCTGGAACATGGCCTTGAGCGAGAGCCTGTATCCAGTCCTGCAGATCCTCGAAGTTGCCTTGCGCAACAGCATTCACAGCGCCAGCTGCCGCCATTTTGGACGGGATGACTGGTATAACAACCATCATATCATTCATCCCAAAGATGTTGGCGCACTGGATAAGGCCAAAGAGATATTGACCCGGCAGCATAAAGCGCTGGATCCAGGACGGATCATTGCCGAACTGAACTTCGGGTTCTGGACCAGCCTGATGGACAAACGCTATGAGCAGGTGCTTTGGCACCAGCTGATCAAGGCAGCCTTCCCATACATGCCGAAGAAGATCCGTACCCGGCGGGAGCTATCCCGGCGGTTCAATAAAATCCGGCGACTGCGTAACCGCATCTTTCATCATGAGCCGATCTGGTATTGGTAGTGTAAAGAATCTTTCGCTTTTTTTGGCGGTGGCTCCGGTCATTCGTCATGCTACCGAGTAATCTTTGTCTTTATCCATCTCTTCGAGCAGCCTCATGTTCATATACTTACGGGTGCCCCACGTGGTAGCGGAAACATACCTTAGTCGAGCGGCTACAAGCATCAATGCGGAATGACCATCTGGAAAAGCACCAACGACTTTCGTCCGTCGCCTGGCTTCCTTGAGTAGTCGCTCCATCGGATTGTTTGTTTTCAATTTGAGCCAGTGCTGTGGCGGATAAGCAAAAAATGTCAGCGTCTCATCGATCGCACTTTCCACTAGCTCAGCGGCCGCTCTCAATTTCATCGTCTTCAAGTTCGCCACAACATCAGCTGCTTTCGATTGGGCAGCTGCTCGATTCTCCTGTGCATGAATCGCCTTGAGCATGGCAGCCACCTCACGCACTCTAGTGCTAGGCACATGGGAAAACACATTACGATAGAAATGAACCGCGCATCTCTGCCAGTCTGCTTCCGGAAACACCTCTGCAAGCGATTCCTTCAGACCCAGGCAGGCATCGGAAATGACTAATCTGACGCCCTTTAGACCACGATCCTTCAGGTATTTGAGGAATCCCATCCAGCCTGACTTATCCTCCTTATGGCCCTCTGCAACTCCCAGAATACGCCGGTATCCACTCTGGTCAACGCCGATCGCAGCCAAGATTGAGACGTTTTTCACCTCGCCGCCCCAGCTGCGTTTTAGTACGATACCGTCCAAATAGACGTAGGCACAGGCGCCTTCAATTTTTTGGGTACGCCACCGTTCAATGTGTTTGTAGACTTTTTGGTTCAGCTTGGAAACGGTACCTGAAGAAACCCGTGTTCCCCAAAGTGCCTCAGTGACGTCCTCTACTCGACGGACGGAAACTCCCGCCAGATACATCTGAACAATCGCTTCCTCGATCGAAATATCTCTGCGCCGATAGCGTTCGATGATCGCTGTCTCAAAAGTCTGTTTGCGCAGCTTTGGCATTTTGATCTCAACTTCACCGGCCTTCGTGTGAAGTGTGCGCTTATAGCTACCGGCACGGGTATCTATCCGGTCTGGCGAACGTTCGTAGCGCTGGGCGTTGCACATCTCGTCTGCTTCTGCATCCAACAAGGCATTCAGCGTTTCTTCAACTGTACCTCTGACCATTTCATCCAGGTGGCCCCGGATCTCTCCTTCATCGATGCGGATAACCTTGCTCAGTGGTTTCGTGGTATCTTTTTTCATGGTGGTCCTTTTTGGTCTGTACTGTTCTTTGGCGATTACAGTTTATACAGACCGGGGGCCACCTCCTCAAAAATGTGCGAAAGAAATATTACGTTATCCTGGTATTGGCAGGATCTGCCGCAGCAGCATGAACAGATCTTGGAGGCCATCAGCTGGATTGAACCAGCGGTTAAAGAGTTGGTGATGACCATCGACCGGTTTCCGTCGATCTATCAGAACGGCCTGCAGGATATCGAGCAGCAGTTAGCGAAGCTTTGTTAAGCGGCAATCAGGTGACATGCAAAAAGCAAAACCTGGTATTTGGTTAATTCGGCGCAATATGCTTCGCTATTGCGCCCTACGCGAGCTATCTCGATGTACACTCTCTCCAACCGAGCCTTCAACGGGCCAAGTAACATAACGTGGGGGATTATCCGTCCGGTGACCCCCAAATGGCTGACCGATGCACGCATCAATCCAGCCACTTCGGATAATCCACGTTATGTGTAAATGGCCCCGGCTACGCTTCTACTGGATAGGTGTTTGCGGAAAATAGATGTGGCCCCTTTTCTCCTAGAAGGCCAGCATACATATGACCAATGATGCAATACAGTTAAATATTGCGAGACCGCCAAGCCCATAGCCAAATTTTATAATTGAAGATAATGTCTTCGTATTATTGGTCATCAGGAATATGGCACCAATGACTATTACCGAAACAAAAAATATAGGCAACCCAACAATCGCCACAACATGAAATAGACCAAACCCTTGCTGTGCAGAGCCAACACCAGTAGCGTCCGGAGGTACTATAACCTCTTGTAGCAGCACTAGATTAGTTACCAAACCACCCAACATCAGTGGCCACATTATCAATTTTGGAATAAAACTATTTTTCACAATTACAACTCAGCCATTGCAGTAAGCAATCTACTTTTAAGGTGTCGGCCCGCTGAGAAAAGACCGGCTAAAATAACTTATCGCCCATCCTCGATATCTGCGGGAATCATGCTCCGTTCCGAACCGCGGTGGGTGTGGCCATGCTCTTGGGTCTTCGCTTAACTTCCAAAGGCATCTCACTAACTCGCGATCACACAATATCCCACAATTTTTCCTCTTGGTAGCACATGTTATGTTTGCACAAGTGCCGTAACATATATCGTGATCACGGTAACATTCATCCGCACTATCAGTTGGCAACCTATTCCCCATTCCTGCACTACCACATGAGTACTGTCCACCACTCCAACAGCCTCCACCCCAATTTCCATTGGTAGGACCATTAGTCCAACTCCTTCCTCCATGAGTATTATTCCACCGGGTTTCATCTAGCCCGAGAACATCGATCCAAGTCAGTGGATTATTGTATGCATAGCGATATATATTTAACCCTGCTATCAACCCAATGGGATCGGACTGTATGTATCGACCTGAGGCGGGATCGTAATCTCTGAAGTAGTTGTAAACAAATCGGCTCTACGACGATCTCAGGCTAACTTTCGGCTTTCCCCTACGCACTCAGCAGCTTAGCAATCCGTTTTTCCAGATGCACCCGTCAGATCCCGTTTTTTGCCCTATACGCACTTTTTCGGTTAACTCGGTGAGGACTGCATTTTTCCGGGGTGTGTAACATAACATGGGGTGGGATTATCCGTCCGGTAACCCCCAAATGGCTGACCGCTGCACGCATCAATCCAGCCACTTCGGATAATCCACGTTATGTGTAAATGGCCCCCGTGGCTACGCCTCTGCTGGGATCTGCGTAGGTGAAAAATAGATGCGGCCCCTTTTCTCAATAACTAAACTGGGGTCATTTAATTCGAGTCTGCCTTCATTTCATCTTTTTCTTTCATTGGTTGATACATCGTAGCAGCAACGCCAAACCACACGCCCATACTGGCAGCTTCAGCTGTGCGCGGTACATCGTAGACAACAATTATGCTGTCTTTAGGATTGAATTTAATCATTTCCCCCCCAATTCCTTTCTCGCCAAAAAATGAACACTGATCTAGCCAGCACCACTCCCCAGCATTAAGGTCAAGTGTTTTATTTATCTGTCCTTCCCCTGCAATCTCGATGAACGTCGGTATATTTCTGGTAAATCCCTGCTCAGGGTATTGAAAAAAAGTTTCAAGCCGCGCATTCCTAACAACCAAGACACGCCATCGTGCGGCACCCCAGCTATTTGAATCCATCCACATCCTAATTGGAAGTTTCGAGGTATTGTTGATCGTTACTAAAACACTTCCTGATTCCAAAATTTTTTCAATTCTGAGTTCAATATTTTTAACTGGATTATCAATTGCACTTGCAGGAGAAAAGAAAAAGCTCAACATAAGTACCAGCAATGAAAGTATTTTAATCATATTGTCAAAACACTATGTCTATTTTTTCACTTGTAAAGATCGTCTTGTCGCCATTACAGACATCAACGGCAATCAAGCGATAACTCAGCACATCACCAGGCGTATAATCGGATGGTGTGTCACGACCGCTATAGTCATTTACCCCATACCAGTCAAAACCTTCTTTTAAGTCAGAGTAGTCCCCTGTTCTTCTACCATATCTTTTATCGAATCGATCTCGATCCTCATACCAAGTATTCGGTTTGTTTTCTGGTCGTTGAAATCCGGGATGAGGTCGAGTACGCCATACAAAGTCCCAAGAAATCTGCTGTCGTACTTCGCAACATTTCGGGTCATGGTTATTGTCATCCATGAATTTCGCGTACCAGCTAAATGTTGTACCACCGGGAGCTGAACCTTGTATGTCATAGCGTGGGGCAATTTCGAGCCCACACTTCTTCTTACATAAGCCGTATAGATCTATCCATCTCAATGGATTGCCAGCAACATAGACGTAAGTATTAGTCCCACCCTGTAACCCAATGGGATCGGACTGTATGTATCGACCTGAGGCGGGATCGTAATCTCTGAAGTAGTTGTAATGCAGCTCTGTCTCTAAGTCAAAGTACTGCCCCGGGAACCGCAGCGGGTTGTTCCAAGTATTGACGAGTTCTTGCGCTTTGCCAAACGCCTTGTACTCCCCCTCCCACACCTTGGCGCCGTTGCTCTTTACCAGCTGCTGCGGCGTCCCCAAGTGATCGTTCTGGTAGAAGGCGTAGCCCTGGGCGGTCTGGGTGTAGAGCGGATCGGTGGTCCAGGTTGAGTCCGGCTCATAGCCGTACTGCTGGATCGGTAGGCCGGTGTCCGTGTACTCTCCCGCCAGCCCCTCGTCGCTGTAGTGGAAGTATCTTGTCTCCGTGGGGGTGGTCTTCTTGATCCGCCTCCCCATGGGATCGTAGGCGTATTCGGCAATCAGCGCGCCGGCGGCGGTCTCCACCCGGGCAAGTCGACCCTCGGCGTTGTAGATCTGGCTGGTAATGGTGCCGTTGTCGTCGATCTCGGTCGGGTTGCCCGCCTGGTCGTACTGGTAACTCTTGCCGGGACTGGCCTGCAGCCGGTCGTTAATATCGTAGCTCCAAGCCCCCGGTGTCAGATTATCATGGGTGCGGTTGCCGTTGGGGTCGTAGTCCCAGCCCTCGGTCTCTTGGGGGCTGGACGCCTCGATGAGGCGCTGCAGTTCGTCGTATTGATAGGCGACAGTCTTATGTTGGGTGCTACGTTGGGTGATGTTGCCGCTCTTGTCGTAGCTGTACTGGTAATCCAGCAGCGGGTTGCCCCCCGGGTCCTTGGCGAGGATGCGGGTGGGGCGCATCAGGGGGTCATAGTCGATCTCCCGGCTGCCGCCGCCGTGGTAGCTGAGTCGGCTGGGCCGGTTCCATTGGTACTCGGCGTAGTTGAGGCTGCCCAGCCCCGGGATGGCGATGCGCTGCAGGCGGTTGCTCTCCCAGAAGTATTCGACCAGGGCGGCGTCCGGGCCGGTGTAGCTCTGCTTGTTGCCCGCCGCGTCGTAGCTGTAGTGGTGGGTCAGGCTGAAGGGGCCGTAGTGGGTGGTCTCCTGGATCTTGCGGTTGTTGGCGTCGTACTGGTAGCTGGCGCTGAGGCTGCCGTCGTCATAGCCGGTGAGGTTGCCAGCATCGTCGTAGCTGTAGGTGAGGGTGCGCTCGGGCAGGGCTTCTCCCGGCTGGAAGTGGCGCTGCTCGATCAGCCGGTCGGCGGCGTCGTAGTCGTTCTCGGTGATCCGGCCGTCGGGGTCGGTGGTGCGGATCAGGTTACCGGCATCGTCGTAGACGTAGGTGATGAGTTGGCCGCCGGGGCGGGTCTCACTGATCTTCTGGTCCCGCTTGTTGTAGCCGTACCCGGTGGTGTGGCCGTTGGGGTCGGTGACCGCGATCAGGTTGTCGCGGTTGTCGTACCGGAACAGGGTGCTCTGGCCCTTCGGGTCGATGATCTCGACCAACCGGTCAAGGGCGTCGTAACGGTATTGGGTGATGCGCCCCTCGGCGTCGATGGTCCGGGTCTGGTTGCCCGCCGCGTCGTACTCGGTGCGGCTGATCTCCCGGTGATTGTCCAGGTGGTTGATGGTGCGGGTCCTGCGGTTGCGCTGGTCGTAGTCGTAGGTCTGCAGGAAGCTGGGATACTGGATGCGGTTGAGCAGCCCCGGATACCGGGTATTGCCCTGCTCTCCCCCACCCGTCTGGTCGCTGTCGCCATAGCCCATGGCGGTGGTGTTGCCGGCGGCATCGGTCTGTTGGATCAACCGGCCTTCCGGGTCGTAGTCCAGGGCCTGACGGTTGCCCAGGGGGTCGATGCTGGCCTTGAGCCGCCCGCCCGGACTGTAGCTGAAGGCGGCGTCCACCCCCAGGTTCTTGGCGTTGCCCAGGGGGGCGTTCACCAGCTTCAGGCTGCCGCTGAACTGGTATTCCATGCGGGTCACCTGATCCAGGGGGTCGGTGATCCGGGTGCGCAGGTTGCGGATATCATAGCCGTACTCGGTGGTGTGGGTGTTGGGATCGGTGACCGAGACAGGATTGCCCACCTTGTCGTAACCGATGGTGGTGGTGTGGTTCAGGCCGTCGGCGCTGCTGAGCTGGCGGCCCGCCAGGTCGTAGCTGTTGTGGCGGCTGTGGTTGTTGGGATCGGTCCGGGTGAGCAGATTGCCTCGGGTGTCGTAGGTATAGGTGGTGACCTTAGCCTCCGGATCGGTCATGGTGACCATATTGCCCCAGTCATCGTAGCCGTAGCCGGTGATGGCGGTGGCGCTATCGGCATCCCCCAAGCGTTTGCTTTCGATGCGTTGACCGCGGTCGTCGTAGCGGTATTCGGTGATACGCTGTTGGGGAGTGCCGACGGCTTCGGTCATTTTCTCCAGATTGCCCCGGTCGTCGTATTGGTAGCGGGTGATGCGGCCCAGTTCGTCTATCTTTTCGGTGATCTGGGAAGTGGCGAGATCATATTGGTAGCTGACCTGGCTACCATCCGGGTAGGTGACCTGTTTGAGGTTGTCGAACAGGTCGTAATGGCGCACTGTTTTGAGGCCCCGGCGGTCGGTGCTGGTTCGTGTGTGCAGCTGGCTGTCCTCCAGCATCACATCGGTATCGACGTGATTCACCGCGGTGCGGATCAGCTGCCCCTCGCGATCGTACCAGCGCTCGGTGATCCGGTTATCGGGATCGGTCTGGCGGATGTAGTAGCGTTTCTTGGTCTTATCGTAGTCGTAGTCGTAGCGGGTGCCGATGCCCTCGGCATCCAGCTCACTGAGCAGGCGGCCGGTGGTGCTGTAGTTGATGGTGCTGGCGCGGCCCTCGGCATCGGCGCGGGCGGTCATGCGGCCATCGGTGTAGGTATAGGTCCAGCTGTTGCCAAGAACGTCGATCACCTCGGTCAGCTGGCCGTCGGTGTAGCGGTATTCCACGGCGGTGCCGTCTTTATCGCGGACGAACCGCAGCTGCCCCCCGGCATCGTATTCGTAGCTGAGCACCAGGTTGCCCAGATGGTCATGCACAGTGCTGCGGCGTCCTTCACCATCGAACTGAATGCCGACCTGGATGGCGTTGCGGTCGCCATAGGCGAGGATGCGGCCGTTGGCGTCGTAGTCGATCCAGTTGCCCCGGCGGTCGCGCCACTGAAAGCCGTTGGCGGTGCGTTCGATCAGATAGCGGCGACCGAAGCGGAAGTGGCTGTCGCCGGGGTTGAGGGGTTGGTAGCGGTCGCCGTTGCGTTCGATCGCCTTGACCTGGCCGCTTTGGGCGTCCTGCTCTAGTTTCAGCGGCGCCCAGGCGCGGTTGAAGCTCCACGCCCCCTGGTACCATGTGCGTCCCGCCGTGACCGTCCCGCCCAGCACCTTCACGCTCAGGTCGTCGACGTTGAGGAAGTACTCGCCGTGGGGCAGGCGCACGTCCGCCTGCAGGGGCAAACTCAGCAACAGCAGCAGCGAGAGCAAAATGACATTTAACGGTGACTTCATGATCTTTAACCGAAGGGTGTGATGGGTTGTCGTGGATGGATGGGCCCTGCCCGTGCAATCGAAGAGGGCGAGTAACGCACCCCCGATTGCACCGGAGCGCCCGCTCTCCCTGGGAATGAAAGAGGAATGCATATCAGTCATGGCCGGGGCCCTGCCCATCGGGGTTCTCGTTACACTGGCAGGTCGGGCAGGCCGGTGTCGGTATACACTTGGCACTCTTTATCGGGCTGTAGTCGTTGCCGCCGCTGACGCTGCCGCCACTGCCGCCGCTGTCGCCGTACCAGTGGACCGGAGAGTCGCCGCCACCGCCGCCGCTACCGCTGGTGCCGCAGCTGCCCTCCACCTGGGTGACATAGCGGGTGCCGCAGGTGCCTTGGGTGGTGGTACCATTGGCGCAGATGTAGCCGTAGTTACCCTTGAGTTCCTTCTGGTAGATCCGGCAACCGCCGCCGGAACCGCTGCCGTCGGGATCCAAGGGCGCCAGGGCAGTGATCCGGTAGGGAATCAGCCGACTCTCCTTGGCCTCCAGGCTTTCCGGGAAGGCCTGGGGAAACTCGTAACGGAAATAGGCGTCGCTCCCCGGCAGGGTAAAGACCAGGTCGTCCGCCCGCACCAATCCATGGTTGGTGATGCGCAACTCGCCGTAGAAGAGATCCCCCGGCGCCATCTCCGGCAGGGTGACGCTGGCTGGCTCAATCACCACCACCGCCGCCGGGACGTCGGTCTCGAAGATCGCCTGCAGGGTGATCTCGTATTTGTCCTCGATGGTGATCTCGGTCACCGACCACTCCACGCTCACCAGGTTGTAGTCGAGAAAGATCTCCTGGGTTCCGGTGACCCCCGGCTTGACGGTAAAACGCCCGCTCAGATCCTGATGGTTGCTGGCGCTGGCCCGGAAACGGTAGTTCCCCGCCGCCAGGTCGGAGAACAAAGCCTCCCCGTGTTGATCGGTGATCAGGGTTTCCTCGATGTTGATCACCACTTCGTTCTGCACCCGAATCCGGGTATTGGCCAGGCCGGGAATCGGCTGCCCCTCCTGGTCCAAGGTGGCGGTGTAGATATCGCTGGCCTTGAACAAGATGCTACCGACACCAGACTGGGTCACCGCCACGTAGAGGTTGACATGGGTGGTCCCCATATTACCGCTCTCCACCAGCAGCCGCAGGGAATAGACCCCCTCGGCTACGGTGGCGGAGGGCGTGGCCGCGAGGCGGATCTCCCGCTTCTCGCCCACCGCCAGATCGCCCTGGTCCGCGGTTGAGAGCAGCCGCACCCAGGCCGGTGCCGGACTGCCGTCGGTTTCGGTGATGCTCAACTGCATGTCCGTCAGGTCGGCCAGCCCCACGTTGGTGAAGGTGACCGTTTCGGTGACGGTGTCATCGTGGGCGACGCCGGTCTCGACAAAATTGGGCGAGAAGCCAAGTGCCGGCAGCGCCTCCGCCAGCTGCAGATTGAGGGTGACGGTTCCCAGGTCGGGATTCTCGTCGCTGGCGATCCGCAATACCAGGCTCTCCTGGGCATTGGCGGTATTGTCGCTGCTGATAGTCACGGGCAGCACCGCCGAGGCACCGGGGGTCAAGTCCACCGGATCCCCCAGGGTGACATCGATGCCCTGAGGCAGGACGCCGCCGGACTGGTCCGCACTTTCATAGATCAGGTGCAGATTGGTGGCGCTGGTCCCCGCGCCCGCGGTGGCCCTGATAACGCTCAGGGTCTGCTGGTAGTTCCGTGGCAATCGGTAATCCAGGATGGTCGGGGCAACGACAATCCGCTGGATGGTGAACTGCCCCTGACCCGGCCGCGCCAACAGGTCCGGATGGATGGCGGAGACGGTATAGACCCCCGATTCGCCCGGGAGGGGGGTATAGGTGAAGGCGTACTCGCCCTGGGCGTCGGCATAGGCCTCCGCAACCCGCTCGTAGCCGTTGACCGCGACGATCACTTTGATCGGCATCCCGGGGCTGGGCTCACCGCTACTGCGATCAACCGCCCGGCCGCTGATCACCACCGGCTGGTCGCCGAAGGAGCTGGCCGGAGAGATGTCGTCGACCGTGGCCGTGTACTCGGTGTCCGCCAGGGAGGCGGCGACACCGCTGCGCATACCGGCGATGTCCACCGCGTCGCTTTGCCCCAGATGGTAGCGGAAGCGGTCGATCTCCAGGACCACCTCGACCTGGTCGGGGGCGCCGGCGGGGATATCGATCTCGCTCCAGTCCGAGGTGAAGACCGCCCCCGGTGCGATACGGGCCACGGCGCGACCGTCGGTCAGGGTGACCACCCCGTCGCCGACGGATTGTTGCACGGGACTCACCGCCAGCACATTGCCGTCCGGGTCCTGGAGCAGCAGGCGTATCTCATCGGAGGCCTGGTTGCCCGCCTGCGAGAGCAGGATCTCGGTTTCCACGTCACTGCTGTTCTCCAGCAGGAAACGGGCGCTCCCCTGGGTCCCCCGGACCAGCTCCTGGCTCTCTACCCGCAACAGCAGGGTGTCGTCGCCGACGCTGAACGCCTGATTGCGTATGCGTTCGGCCCGCTCGCCGGTGTCGGCGGTCACCTGGATCGTCCGCGCCAGATTGACCAGGTCCGGTAGATCCTGCCGCCCACCGACGATCACGGAGGCCGTATGCTCCGCTTGAGACGCCAGGCCAAAGGGTTCGCTCAGATAATCCTGCCCCTCTAGCGAGATCTTCAACTGGATGCCGTTAAGCGCCTCCGCACCCGTGTTCACTACCCGGTAGCTCAAGCGGTTCATGATGCCCCGGCGCAGGCTGCTCTCCTCGGTGAGGCTGGCCTCGACCTGCGGCAGGGTGACACTGCGTTCGATACTGGTGGCCCCGGCGGTGTCCTCGGCGGCCACGCGGTATCGGCGGCTACCCTCGGTATAGCTGATATCGCTATATTCATTACCGAGGATCAGACCCATGTTCAGCGGTTCGCTGCTGCCGTCCACATAGAGGTTGTAGCCGGCGATATTGCCGCCGCTGTGACTCCACTGGATATCCGGCCGGCTGAAGTCCACCTGCCGCACCACCAGATCGGAGACCGGCAGCAGGTCGATGTTGAGATAGACCGCCGCCGAGGGTAGCGATTCGTTGCCCGCCGCATCCACCGCGGTGACCGCGTAGACCGCCTCGTCCTGGTCCGGATGGAGATCGATAAAGCCGAGCTGTCCCTGGGCATCGGCGACAATGTCCGCCTGGACCGGGGTCAGACCATCGACATCGTCGAGGGTGGTGCCGCTGTCGCGGTAGAGGCGGTAACTGACGCTCTCGGCGAGCCCCACGGGGGGTTGCCAGAGGGCCTTGATTCCAGCCCCCATCAACTCCAGTGTCAGTCCCTGGGGGGGACCGGGTTCACTGGCATCGGCGGTGACGCCCACCGCCGGACTCTGGCCGCTGAGGGCCTCGTCTCCGTTGGCCTGGCGAACGCTGGCGACGCTGTAGAGGTAGTCGCCGTCCTCGGGGGTGGCGTCCTGGTACCCGCTAGCGCTCACCCGCTGCAGGGCGGTGAGCGTGGGCTCTCCCGGCGCCTGCCGGTAGAGCTGGTACTCGGCGGCATCAGGGACCCCATCCCAGGTCAGGGCCACCTCACCTCCCGGACTGGCCTGGGCGCTGAGGTTATTGGGAATGGCCAGGGGCGGTAGATCGCCCTGGTAGACCTGGAATAGGTTGTCGACGCGGATTCGGGTGCCCGGATTATCCAGGTCGTCCAGGGCCTGGAGCGTGAACTGAAGGTTCTCGGCACTGGCCAACCCGGCATCCGCGGGCAGCACCAGGCTACCCCGCCAGACGGTATCGCTGAGGGGCACCAGCCCGTCGATGGCTGTCGACTGGCGGCCGGCCCCGGAGAGCAGGTAGGAGAGCATGGGCGATGTCCCCGCCTTGACCGCCTGGTCGAGTTCGATCTCGACGGCGACCTGGGTGGGGTTGGCCTGATCGGTGGATATCGGCGAGGCCGGGGCGAGGGTCAGACGGATTGCCTCCGGACCGTCGGTGTCGATCTCGAGGGTGGCCCCTTCGAGGATCTCGTCTCCCCGGTTGCCCACCAGATCGCGGGCGGAGAAGATCGCGTAGGCGGTGCCCGAGGGGGTGGTCTCGGTGATGTCGAAGCTGCCCTGATAGTGGGTCTCGTCGACGGCTTGGAGCTGCACCGACATCGGCACACCGCCCGCCGGGGCGATGCTGAGGAATGGCGTGGTCAGCAGCGGCTCGTCGACCTCCAGGGTGAGGGAGACCGCGCCCGTCGCCATGCGGCCGCTATCCGGATCGAAAGCACCAGTTGGGGTGTAATCGATCGCCAGGGCCCGGGGCAGTTGACTGTCGGAGACCGCCTCCACAGGGACCGAGAGCGCGCTGGGCGTGCCCAATTCGTTGCGCGCCACCAGCCGATAGATATAGTTGCCATCGGCGCTCGGCAGGTCGGTATAGCGGCCCTCGACGATGGGGTGGTTGTTGGCCTGGACCGCTTGGCCCAGGGCATCGAAGGGCTGGGTCGAGCGATAGAGGTCGTAGCTCACCACCCGGGGGTCGCTGCTCAGGTTCCAGCTGAGCAGGATCTGTCCGTTGCTCCTGGCGTCGGCGGCGAGGCCGTCCGGCGCGTTGGGTACGCTGCTGTCCAGGGTGACTGTGACGGCACTGCTGTGGGGGCTCTCCCCGCCCCGGTTACCGGCGGTGGCGCTGATGACGTTGTCGCCTTCGCCGAGGGTGACCTGGGCATCGAATGTCCCCGCCCCATTCACGCTCAGGGGACCGGCCACCTGAACGGCACCGAGATAGAGCAGTACATCGCTATTGGGCTCGGCCGTGCCTGTCACCTGAATCTGCGGTTGGTTGGTGCGCTCGCCATCCGCTGGTGCCGTGATGGCGGGGGCGGCGGGCGCCTCCAGGTCCACGGTGAGCGCCAGGTCCAGGGTGGCCTCGTTCTCCAGGGTATCGTAGGCGGCGATGGTCAGGGTGTGGGCCCCATCGCCGATGTCATAGAGATCCCAATGGGCGCTGTATCCATCCCCCGGGTCGATGTCGCTGGCGAAGGTCTCGCCACCGAGCCGGAACTCGACGCGCCCGACCCCGGAGGGATCGCTGGCGGTAACCGCCAGCACGCCGCTGCGGGTGACGGTCGCCCCATTCGCCAACGCTGTTCCGTCGAAGGTGACCGTGCCGATCTGGGGACCGGCGGAATCGGGGGCCGGTGTGGCGGAGACACTGGTCACCGCCGCCGTCTGGCCGCCGGAGAGATTGATGGTGGTAACCGCGAAGTGGTAGGTCACCCCGTTACTCAAACCCGCTACCTGGGCTTGGGTAACGCTGTAGTCCACCATCAATCGGGGTTCGATGGCGGAGATGCTGTTGAAGGCACTCTCCTGGACATAGATGGCATATTGCTTGACATACTCGGCCGGGGCCGCGCCATTCCAGCTCAGGGCGACCTGGCTGTCCAGGGCCTCGGCGGCCAGACCGCCGGGGTTGGGGAGCAGGGTGACGCCGGTCAAGTCGACGCCCGGGCTCTCGTTGCTGTCGTTGTCACGGGTGGCGATGCGGATCGGATAGCCACTGGCCGCCGCCAGTCCTGTGACCTCATGGGTCAGGGTGGCCGCCGTCAGATCGGTACCGCTATCGTTGTCGAAGTAGAGGCGGAAGCCGGCGAGATCGCTATCCGCCGGGGCGGTCCAAGCGATTGACAAGCGATCGGCCTGGGAGGTGACCTGGACGGCACTGACCTCGGCCGGTGCCTGCTGGTCCTGGGTGGTGATGACAACCGGGGTGACTGCGGTGATGGCATTGCCCATGGTGTCCTCGGCGACCACCGCCAGGTAGTAGGTGGTCGAACGGTTCAGCTCACCGATCTCCAGCTGCTTCTGTCCGCCACTCACTGTGGCCACCAAGGCCGCCGCTCCGGTGTCGCTGAAATCGGCGGTGCTGCTGTAGATGTGGTAACTATCGATATCGTTGCCGTTGGCGACTTCGTCGTAGTCCTGCCAATCCAGGGTGATGTGGGTCCCGTTGCCGTTGTTGCTGGCCACCGGCGTGACCGCGCCCGGTGCCGAGTTGTCGAAGACGATACCGACGTTGGTAGGCAGGCTCTCGTTACCCGCCCGGTCGCGGGCGCTGAAGGCCAGGGCGTTCTCCCCTTCCACCAGGGAGACGGTATGACTCCAGCGGCTGCCGACGCTGTGGTCCACGACCTGCTGGCCGTCGAACCAGATGGCGCTCTGGGCCTCTTTGTCGCCGGAGACCAGCTGCTGATTGATGGTGGTCGTCGCCGGTAGCGCGTCCACCGCCGGAGGCGCGGGCGGGGTCTGGTCGATCACGAAGATGGCGGCGATATCCCCGGAGTCCAGACCGCCCTGGTCGAGTACCCGCCCGCCGAGCTGATAGATCCCCTCGGTAAAGACCACGCTGGGGGTAAAGATCAGCTCGGATCCCTGGATGTTCCAGCTGCCCTCGAGGGGATTGCCTCCCCGGCTCAGATAGAGGGTGGAGTTCTCGATATCCACCCCGGAGCCGGTCTCCACGAAGGTGAGACTGAGCCCGGCGGGCACACTGTTGAGATAGCTGCCGTCGGCCGGGTCTATCTGGGTCACTGCCGGGGCGATGCTGTCCACGTCGAACTGGATCACCAGGGCCTCGGAGGGGTTGCCCGCCGCATCTTTGGCGACGATGCTGTGTTCGGATATGCCCTGGGGCAGGCTGAGCAGATGGCTCCAATCGCCTTCGTCCAGGGGGACGGCCTGGGTCTCGCCGAACCAGATGCTGCTGGGTTCGCTGCGGCTGCCGGAGATGAGCACCCCAGCGACCGTGACCGGGTTGACCGCCGGCAGCGGCAGATAGGTGTCGATTACCGGCTTCGGCGGTCCGCTGCGGTCGAGGGTGATGCTGGCGTGGTAGACATCCTCGCCTGCTTCATTGATAGTGCCGTCTCCGTCCTGATCCATGCCGTTGCCGGTGAGGGTGCTCAGCCCCGGGCCCACCGCCAGGGTGTACTCTCCCTCCTCATCCAGCGGTGGATTGAAGTCGATGGTGAAGTCGATGGCGCCCGCCTGGGTGATCCCGCTGGGCGTGATCGCACCCGAGGGGCCGTTGATCAGCACATCGGCCAGGGTGAAGCTGGCCGGATTAACGGCCAGGTTGAAGCGCAGGGCGATCCCCGCGATGGGATCGGGATGCACCCCCTCGGGGCTGCTGGAGAGGACCTTGACCGGGCCCTGCTTGTCCTCGAGGTGGATACTGCCGGGTTGGCCATCGGGCCTGGAGCTGCCGCTTCCCAGTCCGCCCAGGTTCTGCACCTGGGTGGTGAGATCGAACCCACTGGCATCCGTGTAGTAGATAGCGATGCGGCCACCGCCACCACCCACACCGTTAGATCCCTGGGTGCTACTCCCACCGTTGGCGCGGATACTCCCCGATCCCGTCAACACCCCCAGGTCCAGCCAGAGGGAGCCCCCGCTGGCGCCGCCTACATAGTAGTTGCCACTGTTATGACCGTCCGCCGCGATGATGCCGCCCAGCTGCAGCTGATCGACGTCCAGCTTGAGCGCACCACCGCCCCAACGGTTATCTGTCCCCGCACCCAGGGCCACCGGCGCCAAGGGGTCGCCGTAGACCGGGCTGACCGGATAGCCGGGATACTCTCCCCCCAGGCCCCCGTGACTCGCCCCACTGTAGCGAAGACTACTGGTGTCACCTCGATACGAGACGTCGATCTTGGAGGTCCCATCCACCGTCACCTGGGACGCCGTGATCTGCGAGCCCGCCGCCAATCCCACCGTATGGGTCGCCATCGCGCCGTTGATCAGCGTCAGGGAGTCGAAGCTGTGTATCCCGTTGAACTCGGCCCGGGCTCCGTCGACGACCAGATCCAGCCCGTCGTAGACGCTCCCCGAGGTGCCGGTGGTGACGCTGGGGGTGATCAACAGCAAATCGCCGCTCAACACCACCTCGGTGACCGTCGCCGCCAGGCTCCCCGTCACCGCCAGGGTCCCCTGAACCCCCTCCACCCGGTCGATGACGCCATTGCCGGTCAACACCATGTGGGCGTTGTTCAGCTGCAGTAGATCGACACTGAGATCGGCCAGCTCTGTCTTCGCCGGACTATTGGCGCGGTCGCCGTTGTCCACCCGCAGGCTGCGGTTGCCACTGACCTTGTCTTCGAGATAGAGGGTGCCCGCGCCGCCATCGGGTCGCGAGCTGTTGCTTCCCAGTCCGCCCAGGTTCTGCACCTGGGTGGTGAGATCGAACCCGCCGGCATCCGTGTAGTAGATAGCGATGCGGCCACCGCCACCACCCACACCGTTAGATCCCTGGGTGCTACTCCCACCGTTGGCGCGGATACTCCCCGATCCCGTCAACACCCCCAGGTCCAGCCAGAGGGAGCCCCCGCTGGCGCCACCTACATAGTAGTTGCCACTGTTATGACCGTCCGCCGCGATGATGCCGTCCAGCTGCAGCTGATCGACGTCCAGCTTGAGCGCACCACCGCCCCAACGGTTATCTGTCCCCGCACCCAGGGCCACCGGCGCCAAGGGGTCGCCGTAGACCGGGCTGACCGGATAGCCGGGATACTCTCCCCCCAGGCCCCCGTGACTCGCCCCACTGTAGCGAAGACTACTGGTGTCACCTCGATACGAGACGTCGATCTTGGAGGTCCCATCCACCGTCACCTGGGACGCCGTGATCTGCGAGCCCGCCGCCAATCCCACCGTATGGGTCGCCATCGCGCCGTTGATCAGCGTCAGGGAGTCGAAGCTGTGTATCCCGTTGAACTCGGCCCGGGCTCCGTCGACGACCAGATCCAGCCCGTCGTAGACGCTCCCCGAGGTACCGGTGGTGACGCTGGGGGTGATCAACAACAAATCACCGCTCAGCACCACCTCGGTGACCGTCGCATCCAGGCTCCCCGTCACCTCTAACGTCCCCTGAACTCCCTCCACCCGGTCGATGACGCCATTGCCGGTCAACACCATGTGGGCGTTGTTCAGCTGCAGCAGGTCGACACTGAGATCGGCCAACTCCGTCTTCGCCGGACTATTGGCGCGGTCGCCGTTGTCTACCTGCAGGCTGCGGTTGCCACTGACCTTGTCTTCGAGATAGAGGGTGCCCGCGCCGCCATCGGGTCGCGAGCTGTTGCTTCCCAGTCCGCCCAGGTTCTGCACCTGGGTGGTGAGATCGAACCCGCTGGCATCCGTGTAGTAGATGGCGATGCGGCCACCGCCACCACCCACACCGTTAGATCCCTGGGTGCTACTCCCACCGTTGGCGCGGATACTCCCCGATCCCGTCAACACCCCCAGGTCCAGCCAGAGGGAGCCCCCGCTGGCGCCGCCTACATAGTAGTTGCCACTGTTATGACCGTCCGCCGCGATGATGCCGTCCAGCTGCAGCTGATCGACGTCCAGCTTGAGCGCACCACCGCCCCAACGGTTATCTGTCCCCGCACCCAGGGCCACCGGCGCCAAGGGGTCGCCGTAGACCGGGCTGACCGGATAGCCGGGATACTCTCCCCCCAGGCCCCCGTGACTCGCCCCACTGTAGCGAAGACTACTGGTGTCACCTCGATACGAGACGTCGATCTTGGAGGTCCCATCCACCGTCACCTGGGACGCCGTGATCTGCGAGCCCGCCGCCAATCCCACCGTATGGGTCGCCATCGCGCCGTTGATCAGCGTCAGGGAGTCGAAGCTGTGCGACCCATCGATGGTTATCGTGGCCCCATCTACGATCAGGTTGACATCGTCATAGAGGGCGCTGCCTTCTGCAAGGGTGGTGTCCGCGGTAAGGGTGAGGGTGTTCCAGGGTCCGGAGTCGATCTGGGTGCTATAGCTGTCTTCCAACTCGCCGGGGGTGCCGTCGCCATCCTGATCGAGAATGCTACCCGTCAGGGAAGAAGCGATATCCGGGCCGATCTCCAGGTCGTAACTACCCGCCTCGATGGTGGTGGCCGCGACGATACGGTAGGTCTCTCCCGCCAGATGGCTGAGCGAGACCGGGGCGACCGGGCCTGACGGCCCGTCGAGCAGGACATCGTCCAGGGTGAATGTGGCGGGATCGATCGCCTCGGAGAAGGTGACGTCGATGACATACTGCTTGATCCCGGAAAACTGGATCGAGGTCTCGATACCAACAATATAAGGAGGTACCACGGGATCGAGGTAGAGAAAGGCGTCGTCCAGGCTGCCGTTGTTATCTGAGTTTGGGGGTGGCGGTAGTTCGCCACCGCGTTCCTCGATACGCAAAGCCTGAAAGCCGTAGGTGATATAGCGCGTGCCCGCCGGTACCAATAGTACGCCTTGCCTCTCTTCCCATGGGCCGTATGAGAAAAAAGAGCCCAGGTCATCGGTGGCGATAAGGCCCTGACTCCCATCCAAGAACTGCAGTGATACCAAACCCGTATCCTGTTGCTCGGCGGCGCCCGTTGCCTGCCATCCACCGTAGCGGACGGTGTACCCCCCCTGATCCAGCTCCAGCGGGCTGTAGCCCGCAGCGATCAGATCGACGGTCTGGGAGGTGTAGCTGGTCTCCACGTCATAGCCGCCGTAGAGATAGGCGCTGCCGCCGTGGGGATCGGGATCGGCCGCCCGGGTCACCGCCTGGTCGGTCTGCCAATCGAGCAACCCCGACTCGAAGCCGCCGTTTTGCAGCAGATTGACCGGGTCATCGGCCAAGACTGGGCTGGTAATCAGCGTGGCGGAAAGCAGTGCAATGTGGACAGAGGTGGCGATGGTTTGGGTGCGTGATCGGGACATCGGTATCAAGACCTTGTTGGTTTTATATTCCGTTAAGAGAACACTGCCGGCTGAGGGCGTGCGCCATTCGGCATTTTGCAAGCCCGTTCACGGGTTGACCGGCACCAGCAGGATGCCGTCGGCGATAACGTAACCGTCCGCTTCATCGGTAACGCTAATGAAGTGGATCCCCCCCTGGGTGAAGTGGTAATTGCCCAGCAGGTTCCATTGGGCGCCGTCGTGGCGCTGATCCACCGTCACCGGTGAATCGCCCCCGTCGTGGGCGATGGTGTAGGTGGCGTCACTGGCCCGGTTGGGGTGCGCCGTCCAGCGAGCATAGACGGCGTATTCACCACTGGCTGGGATCTGCAGATGCCAGACGAACCGGTTGGGTTGGCCCTCGACCGGTGAGAGCATGATGGCATCGGCGATGACATGGCCATCCGCCTGGTCGGTAAGGCGGATGTCGTAGCCCGTGCCCTGATCGAAATCGAAGGTGCCCAGCAGGTTCCACTGGCCGCCATTCTGCTGTTGGTCAGCCAGCACCAGGGTGCTACCCGCTGAGTGCTCGACCAGGTATCCCGCATTGGTCGCCCGGTTGGCATGGGCGCTCCAGCGGCCATAGACCCGGTATTCTCCGCTCTCGGGGATATCGAAGTGCCAGATTGCGGTATTGGCGGGGGCGTCCTCCGGCACCACCTTGACGGCGTCGGCAATGACATAGCCGCCGTCCGCCTGATCGGTGAGGGAGATGGGGTAACTCTGTCCTTGGGTAAAGGCGTAGCTGCCCAGCAGATTCCACTCTCCCCCATTCTGTTGTTGATTAACGGCTTGGGCTGCCGTACCGGTGTCATCGGTCACGTAATAGCTAACATTTGTTGCCCGCTGTGCATTAGCTGTCCAATGAGCATAGACCTCATGTTGACCACTCTGGGTTGCGGTAAACATCCAAGTCGCGGTATTGGGCGCGGCATTTTCCGGCACCGCCTTGATCGCGTCGGCAATCACATAACCGTCGACATCATCGCTGAGGGTGATGTCGTATTGATAGCCCTGGGTATAGTCGAAGCTGCCCAGCAACACCCACTCGCCGTTGTGGTTGCGTTGATCCACTCGCACCAAGGTGGAACCGCCGTCGTGGGTGATGGTGAAGGGGGCATTGCTGGCGCGGTTGGCGTGTGCGGTCCAGCGGGCATAGATATGGTAGCGTCCGCTTTGATCGATGGTAACCGGCCAGGTGAAGGTGTTGGCGCCGCTGCCGGTGCCGTGGTACTGGTAGTTGGCGGCGTAGTAGCCGCTCTTGGAGGTCGACAAAGGCCAGTTGCCTACCAACTGCACGGCCGGATCTTCGTTGTCCATGACTATACCCGAAGGGGGTATGCCATTGGCCCCGTGATAATGGTAGCCATCGCCCTCATAGCCGCTGACCTGGGTGGACTGGCCCCAGGTCCCGGTGGTGGTAAAAACGGGATCCTGATCGTCGAGAATGATGCCGCCCACGGGATCGCCGTTCGGCGTATGGTACTGGTAGCCGTCACCGAAATAACCGGGGACCAGCGTAGAGTCGGTCCAAGCGCCCAGGGTGGTGTATCCCGCTTCCCCGTTATCCACGATAAGGGCATCTGGCGAGGGTCCGTTGGCACCGTGATAGCGGTAGTCGCCACCGAGAAAGCCGGATACCGCGGTGGAGGCGATCCAGTCGCCGATGATCTCAGTATCCTGGTGATCGTTGTCCAGGGTGATCTCGGTCGCCTGGATGGTGATCTCATGGTCGAGGTAGACCGTGGCGGCACTGTTGCCGTCGTCGATCACCGCATAGAGTCGATAGGCGCCCGGCGGAACCTGGGTCACGACCCAGGAGTACATGTCCCCGGCCTCATCGCTGTCCTCGGCCAGCCCCTCGATGATCAAGGTGCTTCCGGTGCTGCCGTCGCTGGGTTCGTAGTAGAGGGCGATGGTGGCACTGCTGTCCGGGTCATGGTCATCCCAGCGGATATCCAGGATGCCGTCGGTGACCTCGATGGGTGCGGCGGGCTCGATAAAACTCAATGCCGGCGTGTCGTCGACTCCATTGTCGTCGGTGAAGAACTGACTCAGAGGCGACCAATCGCTGAATGCATCGAATGGGTCTTCCGCCCGCACCCGCCAGCTATACCAATGGTTGTTGACCAGCGCACTCTGCAGTGACCATTGGGGATCGGGGGTGAGTTGATCGGAGACCAGTTGGGTCAGCCCCGCGTCGGCATAGAGCTCAAACCGATAGCTGACCGCATCGCCATCTGGGTCACTGGCCGCGTTGACCTCCAGCGTGGGCAGCAAGGTGGCCACCCAGGCGCCACTACCGGGATTGCGAATGGTCGGTATCGACGGTGCCTCGTTGAGGGCGTTGACGACAAAATCACCCAGTACCCAATCACTCTCGGCGATGCCGTCGAAGGCCTTGACGCGCCAGTAGTAGTGCTGGTCCTCGAGGAGACCGATCACGCCCCAGGCGGTGGTATCGGCGGTCTCGGCGATCGCTGGGGAGGCCAGCAAGTCGATGCTGTCGAAGGTGGCTACATGATCCAGTTCGAAGAGATAACTCAGTGGATCGCCATCGGGATCGATGGCATTGACGACCCGCAGATCGACACTGTCGCTATCCACATAACTGCCGACAGCCGGTGTATCGACGGCCGGCAATCCTGGCGCATCGTTTCCGGTATTGACGAAGAAGTCGCCCACGGGCCCCAGGGTCTCCGCTCCGTGCTCGTCCACTGCCTTGGCCTGCCAGTAATAGCTGCTGTTTTCGGTCAGCGCCGTGTCCACCAGCCAGCCGGTACTGCCGTTGGCGCCCGCGGCTATACCCTGGATGGAGACCACCTCCGTGGTCAGGGTGGCGTCGCTGTAGACGGTGAAGTCGTAGTCCACCGCATCGCCATCGATATCAATAGCATTGGTGACTTCCAACAGCGGATGGAGAGTACTTACTTCGGCACCGAGCGCAGGACTGCTGATGCTAAAGGGATCCGGCGCATCGTTGGCGGTATTGACGAAGAAGGCGGCACTGGACCAGAGGCTGTATAGGTGACCATCATAGGTCCTGACTCGCCAGTAGTGGCGTTGGTCGTCGGCCAGATCGACTGGCACCGTCCAAGCGGTGGATGCAGGCCCTTCGACTACACCATCGACACCGGCAACCAACTGGGTCATCTCCGGGTCGGCAAAGACCTGGTAGCTGTAAGTCAGGGTCTGGTCCGGTGCATGGGGCGCATTTTGCACCACCAGGGAGGGCGTTTGAGTGTCCACCTCTGCATCATGCAGCGGATCCAAGATCAGGGGGGACTGGGGTCCGGATGCGGGATCGGTGTTGTTCTCGTACTCCTCCAGATCGGATATCCCGTCACCGTCGAAGTCGCCACTGCCGTCACGATCGAGGTTGCCAAAATGCTCGAGTTCCCAGGCATCGGCCATGCCGTCCCCATCGGTATCCCCGGCCGGATTGACGGTAATGGTGGCGGGTTGGGTGGTTGTGAGCTGTCCGTCGTCGGCGACGAAGTTGATGGTATAACTACCCGCTTGTCCCACGGCCGGGTTCCAGTTGAACAATGCGCTGCCGTCCCCATTGTCGACAAAGTCGGCACCGGACGGCAGCGGGCTGGCAGTGAGCACAATTTCATCACCATTGGGATCGGAGGCCTCGACCTGAAAGCCGACCTGCATGCCCTCGTAGGTGGAGCGGTCCGGTATAAACTGAAAGACCGGTGGCAGCGGGCCTAATACGGCGTCGTCGAACCTCAAGAGATAGCTACCGCTGCTGTCGGTATCGAACAGGTTGACAAAATAATCCCAGCTATAGGGATTGGTGGTCTTGTTTCGGGTGCGGGAGATCCAGTAGTTTTCCGCCGGCAGGGGCTTGTTGTCCGAACGCACGACCGAGGTGATGACCTTGGCCCCGGCGTAGGGATCGGCGATCTTGACATAGCTGAAACCCGCCGAGGTCGGGAGTGCCAGACCGTGATCCCGCTGGGTGCCGTTTTGGCCGATCAATGACAGGGTGGCTTGGGCCGAGTAGTCGCCAACCTCTGTATCGATGCCATGGGATTCGTAGACACGCAGGGTATCGTCGTCCTGCGCCAGGAAGTCCGCAATGCCATCCCTGCCCGGGAGGTCGACGCGAACATCCTTTACCAGAAAATGGCTATTGGTCGCTTCCAGTAGCGAGGTGACCGCGCCACCCAGTTCGTCCGCATGGGAGAAGGTGGCGGTAAAATCGACGAATTCGCCAGCAAGGGTGCTGGTCATCTGCCAGCGCCCTACCCTCGAGCTGGCGCCCTCGATCCGTCCGAAATCCACTAACAGAACGGGCTCGCTGGGTTGGCCGTCGATCGTACTGCCGATGATCTCGAATCCGATCAACAAGCCTTGCTCATTTTCGACGATTTGGGGTTGCGCGGAATCGATCTTGACCTGCTGTGCGGCGGCGATGCCGTTGTTCTTGATGCGCACCCCCAGGGTATAGGGTTCGATCGGCTCGATCTCGGCGGTCAGCGGGTCGTCCCCCCGCACCTCGCGGGTGAGAAAATAGTCCAGCGTCAGCTGGGGCAAGGGCTTGACGGTAATGAAGTCCGGCGTTACTTCGACACTCTCGGGCTCGCCGCCCAGGGTGTAGCTTAGATTGGCGCCGACGAAATAGAGCTTGCCGTTGGGCGCATCCTCGGCCGCGCCCGGTGAGGGAATGATGAGCCAGTGGATCTCGGCGGTGGTTTTTGGCGCAACCGTTCCGTTACCGCTGACATCGAGGATGTTATCCATGGTATCGACACGGATATAAAATTTAGCCCCGGTCGCATTGGGATCGGAAGTGGCCAGTACACTGTTACCCTCCTCGTCCTGAAAACTGACCGTAACATCGACATTGTCGATCGACAGATTGTCTAGGCCGTTGTTGATGCGCATCACGGCATCGAAAGCCTGGCGTTCCAGCGTCAACTCTTGGGATATCTCGATCTTGACCTGGGCGCACACCGGCTCGGCCGCTGGTGCTGCAGGACTCACCAAGTACACCCCGATGAAAAACAGAATCCCACACAACCGGGCAATGTCATACGTCCTGTTGTTATCGTTTTTCAATGCAGCTTCCCCTTATCGATACGTACTTATTGGCCACAACTCACGAAGGCGTTTAGGATGTGTGGCCTCGTATGGTTACAGCGTGTTTTGCTGGGCTCGGGTCTTCATCTCGAACCCCCTATTTTTGTCCCGGACCGAATCGCCCAGTGATCACTGGATCATCACCACATCCAGGCCTGGGTCATGCCCAAACAGCGTCTGTGCGTTTTCCGATATCCCCGAATCCGTTTCACCGAGTATGCGCATGGCGATATAGTCCGCCTGGTTGTCCATGAAAACCGCTTTGTGGGGATCCACCAGTTGCCATATCCCGTCTATCAACACCCTGGTCCAGTTGTGATAGTCATGGGCCCTGAGTACGGCGTCCTCCCGAACCACAAAACCTGAGATCCCCTGGGTCGGAATGCCGTTGCTTCTGTTGAGTGCCATCAACAGATACATATACTCTGTGCAGTCCCCTTGACCGGTATTGACGGCATAGATCGCGCCCCGGTCATTCCGCATATACCCTGCGTCATCTATATTCTTCGTGATCCATCGGTAACTGGCAGCCACCGTCTGGTCCGGGCTCTCGCCCCGTAACTGCCGCGCCAATTCGCGGATTTTCTCTGCCTCGACTTCTACATAACGTTCGCTGTTGAGAAACCGAGCGCTATCGTCGAGGGGGAGCTTGTTGGGCGATTCAGACAATCTGAGCCGGACATCGACGGTGATCGTGCGGGTCGCATAAGGAGGCAGGTTATCAAGCGAAAATCGCAACCGTTGATTGCCCAGCCCGTCAGGCTCAAGGGTGTAGTCGCCTGACGAGCGAATATCGTAGGTTTTTTGAGTGGGTGTCTGTTGGACGGGGGCATAGGTCCAGAAGTTTGCCTGTTCGATGAATTTTCCAGAGGTATTTCGTAGCCGAAAACTGTATCTGATATTGCGCTCCAGGGGATAGGTGGCAACCACGCCCGCCGGTGTTTCCGGTTGGCGCTGCGATAACCAATAAGCACTGACGGCGGCACCTACCACCACCAACACCGTAGCCCATCGGATGTGCGGCTTCATCAGCTGCGACATCCCGTGTGGCGAACCGGACCTTGGGCACGTTTAGCAATCTGCAAGCGAAGATTTGCCACATACCGGTTGTAATCTTTCAGTCCACCCCGAAGAAAAAATGCCGAACCGCCATTCGAGTAATAATGCTCTGACCAGTCGGTAACGGTCTGCCGGCCTTCGGCGGTGACGATCCCGATATTCACCGGCAATCCTGCCCGGCCCTTGCCTTGAAGGTCCTCTATTGCTGCATTCAGTACGTCAGCGGATGTATCCAGCGGGAATACATGATCGCTTTTCAGCACTGCGTGCACCGAAGGAATATCCTCAATGTCTGTCATGAACAGCCAAGCGGTTTCAGCCCGGGCGGCCATCAGTTGGTGGGGGGAAATGACACTCTCTTGGAGGTGGTATCTAGGATCGATGGCAATCGCGTTCTCCCTCGCGATCCAGGCCTTGATTCCACCGGCCAGTACGGATACGTTTTTATAGCCCTGGCTTTTTAGCCGCTGACAGGTCTGGATCAGGCTGTCGTAGGCGTAGCCGTCGTTGACCAACAACAATTTCGCTTTTTTTAGATAATGCTTGGTGCGAATCGCATACTCGGGCAGGTTGATCGATCCTTGGATATGCACCCGCCGGAAGGCCTCAGCCGAACGCACATCAATGACTTCCACCGTGTTGTTTCGCAGCGCACCCACCATGGTTTGCAGCTGAACGATACACGATGCCGGACGCTCACCGAGCGGAAGGTCCCAATAGGCGGAGCGCACAGCCGAAACGTCCGTCTCAAGCGCGGTTTCTTCAGCAGGATCAGGACAAATAAGTGCGGATGGAGATGTGCCAACAGCTGCTGTGGCAGTGCTACCGAATTGGGGAGGGGTCTGAGGTGAATTCTGGGATTTGTCTGCCGAGAGACAGGCACAGGGTCCACAAAGCACAACGAATATGCTGTACCGCACTCTCCTTGTAAGCAATGCCATTCCAATTGGGAGACGCATAACGCTCCAGATATCCTTATCGCCAACACCTACACGACCTTGGCAATGAGTACTCTCTCTTTGATCTTCGGGTGGGCAGCTACCGACCGGCGAAAAGATCAACAAAGGAGAAATACAGCAAAAGTCAATGTAGGGCGTTCCAAAAGGCTTGTCCCTACCAAAGCTCTAGAGAGACTACAGGACTGAGACATCCCCGCTGTCTTGGTCCACTTACTGAGCGGCTATAATTCCACTTTTTTATCGCGGATTATACTGTCGGAAATCTCACTGGCCGTCAACCGAGGGTAATTGTAGGTTAATCAGAAATTCACTAGAGAGGAATGAGGATTCTCAAAGACATGTGTCTGGCGATGAGGTCTTTGGATCCTATCGAGCGACCCGGTTGTCAGGCCGAGGTGGTTTTCCACGAAGCCCACAGCCCTTGCCATCGACTGCCGGAGCTGGCCCTATGAAGCCAGCGTAGGCAAAGAGAAGGACCGCCGTGGGCGGTGGTTGTGGACCCTTGTGGAAAACCTAGGTTGCGGCTTTGCGGCGTACTTCCTGTGAGGCGGCAGCTGCGACTTGTCGATAGATCTCTTCGCGGTGGACGAAAACTTTCCGTGGTGCCTCGATGCCGACTCTGACTTGCCGTCCGTCAACTTTAGAGATGGTTATCTCTATATCGTCACCGATTCGGATTTTCTCTCCCGGCCTTCTTGTGAGTATCAGCATGACTTCCTTTCCTTTGCCATTTTGATAATCACCATTGTGCCACACGTTTAATATGTTCAGCGTCCTTTGTTCGTTGGCGTAGCCTCGTCCTTAGTGGGAGTTGGCGGGCAATCTCCCGAGGTGTGTTTTATTGCGACTAACGATGGCCGCAGCGCTGCGCAGTAAAGGCGCTTTCGCGGCATATCCTCGACGAGCCTCCGGTATTCCACGTTCGCCTTGACTGCTTGCTTTTCCTCCGGCCGAAAAGAAGTCGCAAACACACTCAACAGGAGATCGACAATGAAACCGACTCACAATGCATACGTACCTTACACCTACGAAAAAGAGGGCGACGAAGTCACGAAATACACTTTCGTTGGGAGCGCCTAGATTAAAAACAATACGGCAAAGGGTCAGGTCGTCAGCATCAGCCTAAGAGACGGCATCGGCGTATCCGGAGAGCTGGTCCTCTTCGAGGCCGATAAAGAGAAGTAACCACCCTTCAACGCGAGCCGCCCGACAGGGCGGCTTTCGATGTTCTGGCGGACTATGTATCCGGGGTGTTTTTTTTCCGTCCGCAACTGCGCTGCTGTGGGAGTTCCGTCGGGCGAAACTGAGAATGTAGCTCCCCTCCCCCCTCGCCGTTCAAATGTTCTCATGAGATACTTTGGGCATGCCCCTCTGCGCGGGTCGGGCTGTTGGCGCTAAATTGCCAATCTCCTTCCGCCGCGTCTGGCTCCTTGCCTTCGTAATTCGCAATCCTGGCTCCGCTCGCAAGGAAGTCAACAGGGCCGAGTCCTCGCTGCGCTGTGGGCCGCACCTACCCTATTGACTTCCTCGCATTTCCGCTTCGTCTCCACGGATGCGAACTCAGGCGGCAGTGCAAGCCGCTCCACCAAAAGGAGACGCAAAAAATGTCAGCTAAACAACCCCACCGTGATATCCACCTAGAGATCACCAATCAGATTATCGCAATGCTTGAGAACGGCCAGGGCATCGCCGGTTGCCCCTGGTACAGCGACGGCTCTATCACCCGGCCCACCAACATTGCCACAGGTAAACAATATAATGGGATCAATATCCTTGCACTCTGGGCGCGGTCGATGCGCGGCGGTTTCTCAAGTGGAACCTGGGGCACTTATCGGCAATGGCAAAATATCGGCGCCCGGGTCAAGCGTAGTGAGGAATCTTCTCATATCGTTTTCTACAAGCCCGTTGAACGCAAAGACCAGGATGGCAATATGGAGCGCTTCTTGTTCGCCAGATCCTCATCGGTGTTCAATGCAGATCAGGTTGAAGGCTATGAACCCCCGCCAATGCCTGAGTCGACGGTGGCGCCGATTGATGCGGTCGAACAACTCGTTCAGGCAACCGGCGCAAATATCGCACATGGCGGTGAGGCGGCCTACTACACGCCGCAACTGGATTCAATCCAGATGCCGGATATCGCGCGTTTCCCCGATACCGAGAGTTATTACGCTGTGCTGCTCCATGAGATGACCCACTGGACAGGTGCGCTAAGCCGATGTAGTCGCAGCGAACTCAGTTATCCGGTGGAAGAACTCGTGGCCGAATTGGGTGCTGCATACCTTTGTGCTGACCTGGGTATCAGCGCGACACCCCGCGAAGATCATGTGGGATATCTAGCAAGCTGGTTAACGGTACTTAGAGAAGACAGCAGAGCTATCTTCCGCGCCGCCTCATTGGCTAGCAAAGCCGCTGATTTCATCACTCAGCACCAAACTACGGATGCCGCCGCGTGAGCGCTGGTTGCTCTGAGCAAGTTTTCCATGAAGTCCATAGCTCTTGCTGGGTATTTCTGACTAAAGCATCGTCTGCTTCTTAGGGAGATAGGCTTATTGAAAGTGGACAATTGTCTCTTTAATTGCTATAAAAAGACAAATGGGAGAATTTTATGCTCAATGTTATTAGAATCGGCGAAGTTGAATCGGTCGCACCCTATGGAAAGACCTATGGTGAGGAAGAGCTGCACGCCATGCAGCGAGCAATCATCCGTATCTTTTCACGATGGGGCGTGTCTGATGTTGACGCCGCTACAATTCTCGGTGGCATATCGGTAAAGACGTTTCGGCGCTGGAAGGAGGGGGAGTACGGTCGCGTCAACAGAGACCTTGCCGACCGCATGTCCAATATACTGGGCATACACAAAGCACTCCGCATCGTCTTTACGGATCCAGCGACTGGTTATCGCTGGATGTCGAGTAAGAATGACGTCTTCGGGGGTTTTTCCGCAGTAGAGGTTTTGAGGGCTGGCGGTATGGAGGATATTGTTCGTGTGCGCCGTTACCTCGATTCCGTACGTGGCGGCTGGTGATATGCCACCACTAAAGTCACGGGTCACCTGGCCCAACACCCATCGTCTGCTGATGTCTCACTTTCCGCCGATTGATCTTTTTGATGACATCGCCGATCCTCAAGATTGGGAAGCCCTTGCTTTGGCACAGTCCCGAACGAATCCGAGGATCTACGAGCAGGTCGGCGACCTCTCCCTCGTCCCGGTGAATCGACGCATATCGGGAGATGGAGTGTCATGGGTGATGGCTGCCTTCACGCATATTTCTCCAGATCGCCCCACGCGTTTTAGTGACGGTAGTTACGGTGTGTACTACGCTGGAAATGCCCTCGAAACCGCGTTGCGTGAGCATACGTTCCACATGGCTCGGTTCTATGCTCAAACGCATACTGCACCAGGCTGGATTTCACAGGTCAGGCACCTGATTGGATCTGTCGATGCAGACCTCGTTGATCTGAGGGGTTCCGCGCACACCAGTATACTGGGACCAAACCTCGATACCTATCCGGGAGCTCAAGCTTTTGCGCGCGAGGCCCGCCAGGGAGGGGCCGACGGCATCGTCTACCCCAGCCAACGACATCAAGGAGGCGAATGCATCGCAGCATTCTATCCCGATGTCGTCTCTCCTCCAAAACAAGCTAATCACTTTCGCTATCATTGGAATGGGGATACTGTCGATTTCGTGCAGCAGATCACGCATGAGAGGACGATGTTCGCACTGGATTAACCAGAATCCAATTTCCGTCTACCAGCGTTCGGCGGAGTGATTAAGGTAGAGATGATACTGATCAACCGAGTCAATCTATGCCGCAATCTTCTTGTTGTTAAACAACCGGAAGTGCATTATAAATCCTCGCTCAACGTTTCTTCGATCTGTTCTGGTTACGCTGCCGATGATCGGAGTGCAAACGCATGCGATTTCCAAGGAGCCATTGCAATCGTACTTTGGTTTCGAAATGGATAGCGAGCTAAGTCACACCACAGGCACTGGAATACTCATCAACGCAAGAGGCGACGTGCTGACTACCGGTCATGTAGTGGAAGAGTGCAGTACTGTGCGAGTCGAGAATGATGGCTCCACAAAGTTGATTGCGAATGATAAACCCGAGACCTAGCAGTACTTCAAACTTCCCTGAAAAATCGTGCTTTTGCGCGCTTTCTAACTGGCGGAAGCATACGACCCGGCGACGACGTTGTGATTATGAATCCCGTAACCACAGAGTACAGATTTCCATCACCCGGAGTCACGACGCACATGAGTATTTCCATGGGACCTGTTGTTAGGCGCTTAGCCGTGACTGACTTCATTCCGATCTCGGCGCCGAATATATAACCAGGAAGCGGTGTCTCCATTCGCGGAAAGCAGCGGAGCACCTGTTATGGATCGCTCGGGTCAAGTAGTTGGAGTACTTAGTGAGTCGATTGTGACCTGGAATCTCTTAGGTAGAATAAGAGGATCACAGATGGGTTTTATTGACTACGAAAAATTACTAGAAACCAAGGGTACACTCTCGCCAAACCTAACCACCGCCCGTAACTGGCAGACCGTATAACGTTTCCTTAACGCTAATAATTTATCCTATTCGTCATCACCTGGGCAGCGAATTCTGTCGAATGCAGACATAGCCGACATTGGTAGTGCATTTACGGTATTGGGAACGTGCTTCAAAGCGATCGATTCGACTAGATGTATTCCAAAACGCGGGCCCCACCCTGGCAATCCTCGGATGGTGCCACGCTGCCCGCAGCGCACGGGGCCTTCGCAATCGGCATCGCGAAGCTTAAAGCTGTACGTACTTAGGAGTTTTTGGCCCAAACTGTATATTTTTCCGATTCGTGGTGTTTCGTGGGGCTAGCTACAAATCCAGTTGTTGTGTCCATTCATGGGTTTAGGGTGGTTTAAAAGCTGTCGGTGGTATGGGTAGCGGCCTAACCTTCCGCTTCAAACCCCTCCGTCCTGAATTCTGACCCATAATCTCATACCCCCTGCCCTTCCCTGTCCTCTCGACCATGCCAAACCCGCAATATGACGATGACCTGACCGGCAACGCGGTAGCGTAAAATATAGCCTCGCCACCCAAATGGAGCCGACAATTCGCGGTCTTCGCGGCCCTCTACCCGGCTGCCAATAGCAGGATTAATTAAGATCAGCGTAGCGGCCTTGCGGGTCGTTGCAGCGGCCCGCTGCGCCGCCTTGGATTTGTGTGGCTCGATAAATTCACGAAGGCGTGTAAGATCGAGACGGCGCGGCCGGTGACCAAACAAGACTTAGTTGTTGGGTTCCGGACATGGGCCTTCTCGATCTGTGCCCCATGTCTCAAGTCACTCTTCCATGGCGTCGTGACTGACATATTGGTCGGTTTGCAGATATTCATCCCAAGCTTTATCCGCTTCGCGGTTGCGCTTATCCCGGTCTTCTTCGCGTTCGAGAAATTCAATAATGGCTTTTTTGATGAGCCAGTGTGGTGAGCGTTCCAAGCGTTTGCCCAGAAGTTTCAGGCGTTCCCTGATCTCATCTTCGAGTTTTATACCGGTAGTGGTCACTTTTTCCATCTTTCTTTGGAAGAGGTTGCACCTATTGGCACCAGCATATTGAATAACTGAGTAAGAAACCAAGAAAAAAGTAAACGCGAAGCGTTTTCAGTTGGTGGCGTAGCCATGGATGTCAATGCTACAGGCTTTGATGCGAAGCACCGTTCGTATTTATCATAGCTCTGAGGTTGAGCGAACCTTTTCCCCTGCCCTCTCCGCGTGCTCTGAGGCTGTTTGCACTGTGGGTGGGGTTAGCACGTTGTCAACAGTAGTGTTAGCTCAAACTGAGTGGACGCTTACTGGCAAACACTACCTGCTCGATAAAGGAGCAATCTGTGAGGCGGTGCCTGGCCTGGTCGGTGATGGGGCGTTCCGGTTTGAAAACTCCCAAGTGGTCTGGTCGGCGCTGATGGACTACTAAGATTCTAAGTCAGTGCGCGGTAAATTATCGGATTTTGTTGATGCATTGATCGCTCACAAAGCATGTTCTATTGCAACTGAAGATGGGAAGGTACTAAAGGGTTTCTACAGTATTCATAAGGTTGTGAGGCAGCCAGAAGGGGCGAAAGCCGAGGATCAGATTAGAGAATTAATGATGGAACAGGAGGTATGAAATTAGAGCTGGACCCAAGGGGTTGGACAGATATTAGGGCCTGAGTAGTGGAGTTTTCTGGCGTCAGGTGACGTGTGCCTGAAACAAGGAATCCAGCGAGCACCTTCGGATCATGCTGGTCAGCGACTTATAAGTTGACAATATCTCGGCTAAGGCTAATACCTCTATCATCATAGATCACCAATTTCGACCAAGGTATTACTGTCAAATGCAATGTGAGTAATACGCCCTTTCCAAAAAGGGTACTTCTTGCCATCAGCCATACGGGAGATTTCGAAAGCCAGTGGAATGCGAATGTTATCGATAAGCTGATAGTCATTGCGTGCCACATGCTCGCCAGATCCGTGATATGGCGTTGTGAGGTCGCCATCTTCCTCAGCTTCGAAACTCAATAGTGCACCACTACTGTCAAAAGTGGCAAT
>OZ245019.1:942500-5007418 GCA_965223815.1 Sedimenticolaceae bacterium | reverse complement strand
GGGCTACTTGCGTTCAGGAGTTAGCGTTTACTATCGCGGACGGACTGGAGTATGTGCGCGCCGCGCTCGGTAAGGGGCTGGAGGTGGACAAGTTCGCGCCACGCCTCTCATTTTTCTTTGCTATCGGCATGAATTTTTTTATGGAGGCGGCGAAGCTTAGGGCGGCACGGTTGTTATGGGCAGAACTGATGGATGAGCATTTTCAACCCCAGGATCCACGCTCAAAAATGTTACGCACCCACTGCCAGACTTCCGGAGTGAGTTTGACAGCTAGAGACCCCTACAACAATGTCATACGCACCACCATAGAGGCGATGGCGGCGGTACTGGGAGGAACCCAATCTCTTCATACTAACGCCTTCGACGAAGCGCTGGCACTACCGACCGACCGTTCCGCCCGTATTGCCCGCAACACTCAGTTGGTGATCCAGGAGGAGTCGGGCATCACCAAGGTGGTGGATCCTCTCGCCGGCTCTTACTATGTTGAGAGCCTGACAAACGAGCTGGTCAAGGAGGCGCGCAGCCTGATCGAGGAGGTTGAAGAGCTGGGTGGAATGACCAAGGCGGTGATTTCCGGTATGCCCAAGCTCCGCATCGAAGAGGCGGCCGCGTTACGGCAGGCTCGCATTGACAGGGGCGATGAAGTCATTGTGGGTGTCAACAAGTACCAGCTTTCAGAAGAGCCCGAGATCGATGTATTGAATATCGATAACAGTGCGGTGAGAGAGTCCCAGGTCGCCCGCTTGCAGCGGGTGCGGTCAGATCGGGACGATGCCGCTTGCCAAACGGCACTGGAGGCGCTGACCGCAGCTGCTGAAAGTGGGAGCGGCAATCTTCTGGCACTGGCGGTGGATGCTGCGCGGTTGCGCGCCACGGTGGGGGAGATCTCCGACGCCTTGGAAAAAGTTTACAGCCGGCATCGTGCCGTTACGCGCTCTATCTCTGGGGTATACGGATCCGCATATGAAGGAGATGAGGGTTTTGAGCAGATTCGCGGGGATGTGGAGTCCTTCGCGGGCGAACAGGGCCGCCGGCCTCGAATGCTGGTGGTCAAGATGGGGCAGGACGGGCATGACCGCGGTGCCAAGGTCATTGCTACTGCTTTCGCCGATTTGGGTTTTGACGTGGATATCGGCCCGTTGTTCCAGACGCCCGAGGAGGCCGCTCGGCAGGCAGCTGAAAATGATGTTCACGTGGTTGGTGTATCCTCCCAGGCCGCAGGACACAAGACTTTGGTCCCACAGTTGATCAAGGCACTGGAAACGGAGGGAGCCAAGGATATTCTAGTGATTTGCGGGGGCGTTATCCCTCCCCAGGATTATGACGATCTGCGTCAGGCTGGGGTAGCCGCTATCTACGGGCCGGGGACCAATATTCCGGTTGCAGCGGCGGAGATGATGTCGTTGATCAGACAGCAGGGCTGATGCCGTGATGGTTTTTGCGGGTTGATTTTCTGGGGTTCAGGCCGTGATCGTCCGCTGCAGTTGATTCAGTGCAGCATTAACCGCTTCAGTGCTGTGAAACTTATGCTGTAGTGCAGTAAACTAACAGGCGCTGAAAAGCGGCGGAGATTTTGGGGTTTCTGCCGTCGGGGATGGTGCTTGAGCGATTGTCGGGTGACCAATGGCTGGCCAGGTGTCTGGCCTCCGATCGGCCGTGCCGCTCGTCATGATTCGCGTTCCTCTCTGTGGTGTTGTCAGAGCAAGACCGCTGCCGTGGGCCCGTCGCGATCTTTTCGCGTCACAACAGTTTTTGTTTTTGATCTTGTCCGGGAATGGCCAGGCTGATGAGCGGGCCCTCCAGGGCTGGGTCCAGGAGATATCGATGCACGAAATTATCAAACGACTCGACGAAAAAAGGGCCGCCGCGAGGCTGGGCGGTGGCCAGAAACGAATTGACAGGCAGCACGCCAACGGGAAGCTATCGGCCAGGGAACGCATCGAACTCTTCCTCGACCCTGGTACGTTTGAAGAGTGGGATATGTTCGTCGAGCATGATTGCAACGAATTCGGGATGGGTAAGAATAAAGTCCCGGGCGATGGTGTAGTGACGGGGTACGGCACTGTAGGTGGCCGCTTGATGTTTGTCTTCAGCCAGGATTTCACGGTTTTTGGGGGCTCACTTTCCAAGGCACACGCGGCCAAGATATGCAAGATCATGGACCACGCCATGAAAGTTGGCGTCCCGGTGATTGGTCTAAACGACTCGGGAGGAGCGCGTATTCAGGAGGGAGTTGACTCATTGGCAGGGTATGCCGATGTGTTTCAGCGCAATGTTATGGCGTCAGGGGTGGTGCCGCAGATTTCTATGATAATGGGGCCCTGTGCCGGAGGTGCGGTCTACTCTCCCTCAATGACTGATTTTATCTTCATGGTTAAAGACACCTCCTACATGTTCGTAACCGGTCCTGAGGTGGTGAAAACCGTGACCCACGAGGAGGTCAGCGCGGAAGAGCTTGGGGGCGCCAAGACTCATACCCACAAATCGGGTGTCGCTGATCTGGCTTTTGATAACGACGTGGAAGCGCTTTTCATGCTGCGTCGATTCGTCAACTTCCTGCCGTCAAACAATCGCGAGAAACCTCCGACCTGGCCTACAGAGGACCCCGCAGAGCGGCCGATTAACTCTCTGGACACGCTGATTCCGGACGATCCGAACAAACCGTATGATATGAAGGAGTTGATCGTCAAGGTGGTTGACGATCGCAACTTCTTCGAGCTGCAGAAAGACTACGCCGCCAACATTATCATCGGATTTGGGCGAATGCAGGGCTCTACAGTTGGGTTTGTGGCCAATCAGCCCATGGTCCTCGCCGGTTGTCTGGATATCGACTCGTCCAAGAAGGCGGCGCGCTTCGTGCGATTCTGCGACGCCTTCAATATCCCCGTTGTTACCTTTGTGGACGTACCAGGATTTCTGCCTGGCACCAGCCAGGAATACGGGGGAATTATCAAACACGGTGCCAAGCTTCTGTATGCCTACGCCGAGGCCACGATCCCAAAAATCACAGTGATTACCCGCAAGGCATATGGTGGTGCTTACGATGTGATGTCCTCCAAGCACCTGCGCGGTGATGTGAATCTGGCGTGGCCCTCTGCGGAGATCGCTGTCATGGGCCCCAAGGGGGCAGTTGAAATAATTTTCAGGCAGGATATGAAGGATCAGGAGCAGATCGACCTACGCACCCAGGAGTACAAGGAGCGGTTCGCCAACCCCTTCGTCGCGGGTTCCAGAGGGTTCGTGGACGATGTGATATTGCCCCATAGTACCCGTAAGAGAATCTGCCGCTCCTTGGCGATGTTGAGCGACAAGCAACTGGAAAATCCGTGGCGTAAACACGGCAATATTCCACTGTGAATCTCCAGCGCGGAATACCGCGTACCGGTCAACCGCGGGTATCCGCGGCCAGCTTATCCAGGTGAGTGATGTTTAAAAAAATATTGATAGCAAACCGCGGCGAAATCGCCTGCAGGGTCATGAAAACCGCCCGCACAATGGGCATCAAGACAGTGGCCGTCTACTCGGATGCAGACAAAGATGCACTGCATGCACAGATGGCGGATGAAGGGGTCCACATCGGTGCTTCGCCGTCGGCCGAGAGCTACTTGGTGATGGAGCGCATTATCCAGGCCTGCAAGGATACCGGAGCGGATGCGGTACACCCCGGATACGGTTTCCTCTCCGAGAACTCGGCTTTCTGTGAAGCGCTGGAAAAGGAGGGCATTGCTTTCATCGGTCCCGCCACTTTCGCCATCAACAGCATGGGTGACAAGATCACCTCCAAACGGTTGGCCGAAGAGGCGGGGGTAAACGTAATCCCGGGCTATACCGATGTGGTCCGGGATGCGGATCATGCGGTGGAAATCGCCGACGGTATTGGTTATCCCGTCATGCTCAAGGCATCCGCCGGTGGTGGCGGAAAGGGAATGCGCGTAGCCCACTCTCCCGAGGAGTGCCGGGACGGATTCGAGCGGGCCACCAATGAGGCACGCTCCAGTTTTGGCGATGATAGGGTTTTCATCGAAAAATTTATCGAAGAGCCTCGGCATATCGAAATCCAGGTGATGGCGGATACCCACGGTAACGTGATCTACCTTGGCGAACGAGAGTGCTCCATTCAGCGCCGCCACCAAAAGGTGATCGAGGAGGCTCCTTCCCCCTTCCTCGACGAGGCTACCCGCAAGGCAATGGGCGAGCAGGCTGTGGCACTCTCCAGAGCGGTGCAGTACCGCAGTGCGGGCACGGTGGAGTTTATCGTCGATGCCAACCGCAATTTTTATTTTCTGGAGATGAACACCCGCCTGCAGGTGGAGCACCCTGTCACCGAGCTGGTTACCGGTCAGGATCTTGTGGAGCTGATGATACGTGTCGCCAACGGAGAGGTGCTTCCTCTCAAGCAAGAGGATGTGACGCTAACCGGCTGGGCGATAGAGTCTCGCGTCTACGCTGAGGATCCTTTCCGGAACTTCTTGCCCTCCATCGGCCGTCTTGTGAACTACAGGCCGCCGGATGGAGAAAATGTTCGTGTCGATACCGGTGTCTACGAAGGTGGTGAGGTATCGATGTTCTACGATCCGATGATCGCCAAATTGATCACCTACGGCCAAACCCGAGACGAAGCGATAGAGCTAATGCAGCAGGCACTCGACGAGTACTATATCCGAGGAGTGCAGCATAATATCAGTTTTCTCAACGCGTTGATGGTCCACCCGAGATTCAAAGCGGGCAGGCTCAGCACCAATTTCATCGCTGAAGAGTACCCCAACGGTTTCGATGCTACGGATGTTCCCGAGGAGGATCCGGCCAAGTCGATCGTGGTAACCGCCTGTGTGCATCGCGACTACACGGACCGCGCCTCCAAGTTGAGCGGCCAAATGCCGGGGTATGAGCGTAAGCACAGCGAGGCCTGGGTGGTGGTGCTGGAAGGCGGCGAACCGCATCATGTGGATGTGTTCCCCACCGAAAACGGTTACCGGGTCTACTATGAAAACAGCGAATACAAAGTAGTTACCGATTGGGGAATGGGGCGACCTTTATTCAAAGGCACTATCAATGGCGAGTATGCCTGCTACCAGGTCGAGCGTATTGGGATCTGGTATCAGTTGTATCATCATGGCACCGAGATCAATGCGGTGGTGATGACGCCACGTGCCGCCGAACTTCACGCCAAGATGCCGGAAAAAGTGGCGCCTGACCTCTCCAAGTTTCTGTTGTCACCCATGCCGGGTCTACTGGTCAAGCTCTCGGTTGAGGAAGGGCAGGAGGTAAAGGCAGGAGAAGAGCTGGCGGTCATCGAGGCGATGAAGATGGAGAACGTACTCAAGGCAGAACAGGACGCCGTAGTCCATCACATACCCACCAAGGTCGGGGCCAGCCTTACGGTGGATCAGGTCATTATAGAGTTTGAGTGACCCAGGTCTTGGACTCCAAACTGCTTGCCGAACAGATCCTCGCGGGAAATAGGAGGGCGCTATCGCGGGGCATCACCTTGGTGGAATCCACCAGGGTGGACCACAGGCAGGAAGCCACCGAACTGCTCAAGCAGTTGAGCCCTCATGCCGGCCGTTCTATCCGGATTGGCATATCCGGGGTCCCCGGTGTCGGGAAGTCGACCTTTATAGAATCCCTGGGAAACCATGTGTTGGATCAGGGGAACGGGCTGGCGGTGCTCGCAGTGGACCCCTCCTCCTCGTTGAGCGGCGGTTCGATTATGGGGGACAAGACCCGGATGGAGACCCTTGCCCGACGTCGGGAGGCCTTCATACGACCCTCTCCCGCGGGGCGGACGCTGGGCGGTGTCGCCCGCCGCACCCGTGAGACCATGCTGCTGTGCGAGGCGGGTGGTTTCAACGTGATATTTGTAGAAACCGTGGGAGTGGGGCAGTCGGAGACCGCCGTTGCCGATATGACAGATCTGTTTCTACTGTTGCTGCTGCCCGGAGGTGGAGACGACCTGCAGGGCATCAAGCGCGGCATCATGGAGTTGGCGGACATGATTCTGGTCAACAAGGCGGATGGCGATTTGCAAACGGCGGCCCGCCATTCCGCCGCCGACTACAGGGCGGCACTGACACTCATTCATCCCCGTACTTCCGGTTGGCGGGTTCCGGTGATGACCTGTTCCGCGCTCTCCAATCTGGGTATAAGCGAGGCGTGGGAAAAGGTAGAGACTTACCGCGACCTAATTACCAGCAGCGATGAATACACTCGGCGCAGAGCCTCCCAGGCGAGGAGTTGGATGTGGAGTGAGATCAGCGAGGGCCTGCTTAATTCCTTTAGCCGAAATGATACCATCAGGCAGGAATTGAAAATCACCGAGCAGGCGGTTATCTCCGGTCGTCAACCGCCGACAGTGGCGGCAGCCGAGTTGCTTTCCCTGTTTCTTCAATCGAGTGACCGCTAGCCGGATTACTCGTGCTTGTTTTCCGCGTTAATGCGGATTAACCAACTGGCCAAGGGAGTTATCAGCAATGATTGGAAAACTGAATCACGTTGCCATAGTTGTTCCGGATCTGGAAGCGGGAACGGCTGTTTATCGGGACACACTCGGAGCCAAAGTTTCTGCTCCCATGGATGTCCCCGACCATGGAGTGACCACGGTTTTCGTGGAACTGCCTAATACCAAGATCGAATTGCTCCACCCGCTGGGCGAGGGTTCGCCAATTGCAAAATTTCTGGATAACAACCCCAGTGGGGGAGTCCACCACGTCTGTTATGAGGTTGAAGACATCGAAGTTGCCGCACGTCAGATGGAAGAGCAGGGTGCCAGGGCACTGGGTAAGATAAAAATCGGGGCACACAACAAGCCTGTGCTTTTTCTTCACCCCAAGGACTTCTGCGGCACGCTGGTAGAGCTCGAGCAGGCCTGAACCGAGGTAAGCGATCCGAAGCAGTTGGTCCACCCTGCAGTTGTAACAAAGCGTTGCAGGCGTTTGGAGAGGTAAAAATACCATGGCTGAACACAGAACCTTGCTGGAAAAAAACCTGGCATGGGCACAGCGGGTAAAGACTGAAAACCCGGATTTCTTTAAAACCCTCTCAGAGCAGCAAACGCCGGATTATTTATGGATCGGATGCTCTGACAGCCGGGTACCTGCGAACACCATTGTTGGCATGTTGCCCGGGGAGATATTCGTCCACCGCAATGTAGCTAATTTGGTTATTCATACAGACCTCAACTGTCTGTCGGTGCTGCAGTTTGCGGTGGATGTGCTGCAGGTCAAATTCATCGTCGTCTGCGGCCACTATGGCTGCGGCGGCGTAGCGGCGGCTCTGCAAAACAAACCGCTGGGATTAATCGACAACTGGCTACGCCACATCAAGGATATTTACCATTACCACACCACGGCGTTTGACAATTGTATCGACGACGAAGAGCGGGTTGATATGCTCTGTGAGCTCAACGTAGTGCAGCAGGTGGCCAATGTGTGCCACACGACCGTTGTCCAGGATGCCTGGCAGCGGGGGCAGCCGCTTTCGGTGCACGGCTGGATATACAGTATCCGCGATGGCGTGCTGCGCGATCTCGGTGTGAACTACGATGCCCCTGAACAGGTGCCCGAGGTTTATCGCCAGTTACCCGTCCCGAGGGGCCGGGGGTGAAGCGCGATGCGCTTCTACTCCTGGAGCGTCGTCTGCATCTTGAGGTGCCCCTGACCCGGCATATGGGGGTCAGCCTTGATCGTTATCAAGACGGCGAACTATGGGTTCAAGCGGACTTTGCCTCCAACGTCAACATTCACGGTACAGCATTCGGCGGCAGCCTCTTCAGCCTCTGTGCTGTGGCTTGCTGGGGGTTATTGCACCTGAGTTTTGAAGAGCAGGCAGTCAACGCGCACACCGTTTTGGGCCATGCGTCAATCGACTACTATCTGCCGGTCAAAGGGGAGTTACGGGTTAAAAGTGGTATGCCCGAAGACGGCAGCTTTCCTCAGTTTCTTTCCAGGCTCAAGCGGGGCGACCGCGCATCGATCACTCTGGAAGCGGCCATTGAAACGTCACGGGGACGGGCGGTGAGATTTTGCGGCGACTATGCGGCCCAGCACTCCGGCGGTCGAGACGGCGATTGACATACCGGACCTGAGGAGCAAGCTGTGGGGGTAGTGAATTGCAACATAGCGCACCTGGTGATCGAAGCGGTTGACTGCATGGACCAGTCGCTGACGGTGCAGCAGGGTGTCGCCCTGATGGCGGAGCGCAACATCGGCTCGCTGGTGATAACCGACAGCGAGGAGGTGGTCGGTTTGTTCACCGAGAGGGATCTGATTACCCGCGTGGTGGGAGTAGGCAGGGCGGCCAACGAAGTCACATTGGGGGAAGTCTGTACCCGAAAACTCATATCCATTTCCAGCGACAGCGCCTGCCACGACGCCATCACCCGTATGGAGCAGAATCGTTGTCGCCGACTGGTGGTCTACCGAGGTGACCGCTTCATTGGTCTCTTGAATATGACTGATGTAGCAGCGGCGCTGAACCGCAGCCGCAACAGGGGTAACTTAATGGTCAACTTGGTTGCAGGCATAAGCCTTGCCGCTATCATCGGCGTGATCGGCCTGCTGCTCTACAATTTGCCCCGCATCATGCAACTGGCGGAAAGGGCCATGAACTGACCCCCTTCACTTATTCAGGGTTGGCGGCGTTCTTGATGCTTTGTGAGTTGATTGCGGGGATGTACACCGGGCGCGGCTTTACTCTCCGGATGAACTTTTTTATTATCCCCTCCAGGTTGGGATGCTTCTCTGCGGGGCTTTCTCCACGACCTATTCCTCCTCCGAACTCCAGGAATAACTCGGCACCCTGGTCCAGGGCGGTTTGCATGCAGCCGACCCAGTTGACTGGGTGAAACAGCTGGAAAAACAGGCGCGATTTGATAGTCTCCGGGTCTTTTTCGTGAAGCCCACCCGTATAGTTGGAGAGCACGTCCACGGAGGGGGGGGAGATTTCAACTTCATCAAGTGCTGCTCTAAAGTGGCGCGCGGCTGTCACCATGTAGTAGGTGTGGAAGGCGCCCTCCGTCTTCAATCGAATGGCCCGTTTCTTGGGATGCACTTCAGCCAGATTCGCTTCTAGGGCATCGAGATCCGCCTTTGCTCCTCCGACCACGGTCTGTTCCGGTAGATTCAATCCGGCGATGCCGCAAAAATGCTTGTCCGAGAATGGGCGGGCGGCCTCGAGATTGAGGGTTAGGGCGGCCATTTCTCCCTCGCCGTGGGTTCCCATGAGTTCCCCCCGACGGGAGACCAAGCGCAGCGCGTCTTCGAAACTGAGGGAGCCAGCCACTACCAAGGCGCTGTACTCTCCCAGACTGTGGCCGCCCGCGGCTACGGGCTGAAACGCCTGTTCAGCCAATTCACGATAGACGGTCAGGCAGGCGATGTGGTGGGTTACAAGCACCGGCTGGGTAAAGCGGGTCAGGTTGATCTGGTTGTCCGGGTCCTCGAACGACAGTTTCGCCATATCGTAGCCAAGTACGTCACTGGCCTGCTGGTATAGTTGTCGTACGGAGGCGAATTCCTCAAATAGGTCGCTGCCGATGCCTGGATACTGGGAGCCCTGGCCGGGGAAGATGAAGTAGACGCGTTTCTCGGAAATGGACATGGATTCTCTCTCGGTTAGCCACGGGCAGCCGCGAGCATAGTCATTTCCGGCTCCCAGGACAAGTGAGACTCTCCCTTTAACCGCGGTAGATTCGAGGGTTGCGCCGCGTCATAGGCAAGGTGAGGCCAATTACCTTAAACTGATCAAGTCAAAAGCGCGAGCAGGCTTGAACCGAGGGGGGGGTATGGGTCCAAAAATCATGGTGCTGCCGGCAACGGAGGCTGCCGATATTCGTATCGTCTGCATTCCCGATGATGTGGAGGCCCAGGAAGCCTTTCGTCATGTTACGGGTGTTATTTCCGAGGTCGAGGAACACAATCCGGATTATCAATGGGAGGATATTGAAGATGCCCTCGATGAACACGGCTACCAGGTCCAGGCTTTTGTGCTCGGTCCGACCCTAGGCTGATCTGGTCGCGCGCCGCCGCACAGCGGAGCTTCAACGGGAAGGGTCGACCTCCTGTTGGCGGTTGCTTCCGGTAGTGGCTGGAGCGGTGGAAGGTTCCCCCAGTACACCCTTCTTTTCGAAGGGTATGCTGAGGAGGCTGCCACCCAGTGCGATTTTACCGTGAATACGGTAGCTCAGGGTTTGCCCCTGGCGTTTCTCCAGATCACGCAGTTGATCGACGACATTGAAGAGCGTGCTGACCACCTCAACATCGAGCAGGGCCTCACTGAATCCCGGTACCCTGACATCCTGTTTGCTGACACCATAGGCGAATTCCCGATCATTTATCTCCAACTCGAAGGAGATACCCTCAACCTGGAGATCGGCTCGGTCGGGATTCTGAATACGTAGTGTTACCCCATAGCGTTGCTCGAAGAACTGCACGTCTATCACTTCGAGGGCTACCAGATTGACCCGGGGCTGTTCCGTTCGCGGGGTCATCCCCGTGCAGCCGCACAGCAGTATCAACGCAGCCAGCACCGGTGCGGCGATCTTGGAATGTATCATCGGCGACATGTTCATCTCTGGCGGTCCTTGTCGGCATCCTGCCGATCTATTAACGGGGTAACGATGCGACTATATCCCGCTTGGACGGCAAACCCCAAATACCCTTGATTTTTCTGGCTGGATGCCTGGCACTATCTGAGTGACAATCAAGACCGTTCATTGATTATCCAGGTCAGGGCTGATGTGGTTATCCAGGAAAACAGCAACTATGCCAGCGCCGGAAGAGGCGCTGCCGGGGCGGGACACGGAGATGGCGATAACCGGAAGGCATTTCGTCAACGGTAATCCGTTGAAAGCGCCGTTCCCTCCAGGCTTTCAGAGGGCCTTGTTCGGCCTCGGATGTTTTTGGGGCGCAGAGCGCTGCTTCTGGGAGGCTCCCGGGGTTTTCACCACCGCGGTGGGATACGCGGCGGGTTACACGCCAAATCCGACATATGAAGAGGTATGCACCGGGATGACCGGTCACAATGAAGTGGTGCTCGTGGTTTTTGATCCGGCGGAGATCGGTTACGGTGCCTTGCTCAAGATATTCTGGGAGGCTCATGACCCGACCCAAGGTATGCGTCAGGGTAATGATACGGGTACCCAGTATCGCTCAGGCATCTATGTGTTTGATGAACAGCAACAACAACTGGCCCAGGAATCCATGAGAGAGTATCAGGATGCCCTCACGACCGCCGGGCGGGGGGAAATCACCACGGAAATTCTCGAGGCACCAGAGTTTTATTATGCCGAGGAGTATCATCAACAGTACTTGGCCAAGAATCCTGGGGGCTACTGCGGACTTGGGGGGACGGGTATCGCCTGCCCGGCGGGCGAATAAGTGCGCCGTTAGTGGGGTAGCAGAGCCAATCCACTGGATTAGGGTAATCGGTGTTCAGCCGTCTCCCAGCAGCAATTCAATGATGGGCACCATATTCACTGGGCCCCGGGGGGCATCACAGGCATCCCCTTCGCCGTTGTTATCAGCATCCTGCTGACTGCTGTTGGATACCTCTGGGCAGTTGTCTATGGCGTCAGCAATTCCATCGCCGTCTATGTCTCGCCCGGAAAAGCTCAGGTTCAGCAGCACACTTTCCGTGTCCACATTCGTGACGCGGACCAGACTTGCTTTGCGTAGACCCCCTCCGCTAAAGGTGACAGCGACATTACCGGCTACCGTGGCTGGGATGGCGTAACCTCCCGCGCTGCCGGTGACTGCGTAAAATCCGCCGACATTGGGTGTGACCCGGACACCGCCAACGCCTTCTCCCTGATCGTATTCACCATCATCATCATTGTCCTGCCAGACCGTTCCTACCAGAAAGCGGTTGTGATCCGGCGTGCCTCCGTGGCAATAGGCGCCGCTAAACACCAGAGGACCGACTTGAGTGCCCGGATTGTTTTCGGGGACCAGTGCCAGGCCCACGTTGGAGAGTGATACACCGAATTCGTTCATTATCGCGTATCGGTGCCCGGGGGGGCTCTGAACCCCGCCGGCGGCGACTGTCCCACCCCAATCTATGTTCAGCGCAGCGTGGGCGTGGAGTGGGGTTCGAGTATAGGAGAACACACTGAACCGCCCTCCATTACAATTGAAGCCTGAATTCTGAACCAAATTTATCTGACCGTCGTGGTCTTGCGAGTCCCGAGATATGAGGGCCAAGGAATGCGCGGCGGAGGCTGAATGCAGGCGCACATCGAAGGCAGCAGGTGGGCTGGCGGGAAATGCTTCGAAATCCGCTCGCAGCTGTGCTGTGTCGACCTGGAAATAGTCCCTTCCTCCCGCGACATCGGGGTGGGTGGAGGAGGCCAACCACTGACCCTCCGCCGTGGGATTGCTGCGGGCACGGTTCATCAGCCATAACAGCAGCTGCTCGGCGTTATGGGGAACTGAGCCGTCGGCGCTCCGATGATAGGTCCATTCAACTTGGGAGCGATTGCGTGGCGCTGGCAGTGGGCGGCTTAATGGCGGTTGTGGCTGCAATGCGGGAGGGTGCTTCCCGGGCTGCGGTTCGCTGTCCGCATGGGCCTGGTAGACTGGGCAGTACAGGAAAGAGGCGATTGCGACTAACATCCAGCCGCGATCTGATTGCGACGGCTGGGATCTACCTGACTTCATCCACTGACCTTCCACTCGCCGATCTACCCAAGGGTTTAACAGGCCCTAGCCTAAGCCTTTGGAAAGGCTTAGCCAAGGGGGCGCGCGAAGGTTTATCCCGTTCTAATTCTCAATCATGCAGGCCGCATTCCCGCTTGAGGCCAAAAAACCGTGTCTCCTGCTCGCTCATCCCAGGGCTGAGCGGACGACTGGTGTGCACGTCACCTATGGAGACGTAGCCCTGCTCCCACAGCGGATGGTAAGGTAGATTGTGTTGTTGAAGGTATTGGTGTACCTGCCGGTTATCCCAGTCGATAACGGGGTGCATCTTGAAGCGGCCGTCTTGGACACGCAACACGGGCAGGGCAGAGCGGCTGTCCGATTGCTGGCGCCGTAACCCGGCGAACCAGGTCCCGACCTCCATCTCCGCCAGGGCACGCTGCATCGGTTCTACCTTGTTAATCTGATTATAGTGGCGAATACCGCCGAGCCCCTGCTCCCAAAGTTTCCCGTGGCGGGCCTCCTGCCAGGCCGGGGTAAGTTCCGGACGATAGATCCGCAGGTTGAGGGAGAGACGGGAGCTGAGTTGATCAATAAAACTGTAAGTCTCGGGAAAGAGGTATCCGGTGTCCACCAGGACTACCGCTATGTTGGGCGACGTCTGGGTCATCAAGTGCAGCATGAGGGCGCCCTGAACACCGAAACTGGAACTCATGACCTGCCTGCCGGGCAGGTATTCCTGCCCCCAGAAGATGCGTTGCTGGGCAGTCATTTTTTCCAGCGCTTGGTTTACTCTATCCAGGGCAGCGGGGTCGCCCTCCAGCAGTGGTTGGATAAGCTGTCGATCAATCATGAAAGTTCTCCGCCGGATTGGTTACCTCAGGTACCAATCCCTTTCGAATGGTGAAATCACCAAAGCGTTCATCTCCATTACGCTCTTTGGAAAATCGAGCGAACAGCTGGCCCAGCTCCTTGAGAATAGCCACCTCATCAAGGTTTTCCCGGTAGAGGCGGTTGATGCGTTGCCCCCTGCCGTCGCCCCCCAGCATCAGGTTGTAGCGACCCGGTCCTTTACCCACCAATCCCACCTCGGCCACGAAGGGTCGTGCGCAGCCGTTGGGGCAGCCTGTCATGCGCGTCACCAGATCCAGCTGTTGCAACCCATGGCGTGTGGCGAGGGTCTCCATCTTTTCCATAAGAGTCGGCAAATAGCGCTCCGCTTCGGCCATTGCCTGGGGGCAGGTTGGCAGAGCCACGCAGGCGAGACTGTTCAGACGTAGCGGAGATGGGGATGCAGCGAGCAGACCGTGTTGGCGCGCAAGACTATCGATGCGGTCTTTTTTGTCGCGCTCCACACCTGCGATTATCAGATTCTGATTCGGGGTAATTCGAAAGTCGCCCCGGTGCAACTTAGCAATACTGCGCAAACCCGTCATCAGCGCCTCATTGGGCCGATCGGATATCCGGCCATTTTCCAGATGCAGTGTGAGGTGCCAGCGACCTTCGTAACCCTCAACCCAGCCGAAACGATCCCCCTGGCTGCTGAATCGAGCCTGTCTCGACTGTTCAAATTTCACCCCGCTAACGCATTCGACCTCTTGCCTAAAGCGTTCCAGGCCCAGGGATTCGATAGTGTATTTGAGTCTGGCATGGCGACGGCTGACACGATTTCCAAAATCACGCTGCACCGCGACAACGCCTTTGGCAACCGAGATCACCTGCTCTGGAGCGATGAATCCCAGCTCGTCGGCGAGCCGTGGAAATGTGCTTTTATCGCCGTGGGTGGTCCCCATTCCCCCTCCGGCGAGTACGTTGAATCCATGAAGTTTGCCGCCCTCGATGATGGCCACAAATCCCAAGTCGTTGGTGTATACATCCACATCGTTGTGAGGGGGAATGGCTACCGCGGTCTTGAATTTTCTGGGTAGATAGCTGGCGCCGTAGAGCGGTTCGATCTCATCTCCCTCCACTCTCTCTCCGTCCAGCCATATCTCATGGTACGCCCGGGTCCGGGGCAGCAGCGACTCGCTGATACGCCTTGCCCAGCTGTACACCTCAGGGTGCAGTGCTGACTCGACAGGGTTTGGGTTGCACATGACATTTCGGTTGACATCCCCACAGCCGCCAATGGAATCGATAAGGGCCTGGTTGATCCTTTTGATCAGAGGTTTTAGATTCCCTTTGAGAATACCGTGGTATTGAAAGGTCTGACGACTGGTGAGACGAATGCTGCCATTGCCTAGCTCCCGCGCCACGGAATCGATGACCAGCCACTGTTCGGGTGTGCACACTCCCCCCGGCAGCCTGGCCCGGAGCATGAAGCTGTAGAGGGGCTCCAGGTATCGGTCGGCTCGTTGCTGGCGCTGGTCCCTATCGTCCTGCTGATAAAAGCCGTGAAACTTACTAATCTGTGTATCCGCTTCACGAAGTCCACCCGTGGCTTCGTCCGCCAAGCTCTCCTGCAGGGTTCCGCGCAGCCAGTTGCTTTCGGTCTTGATGAGCTCTACTTCGTTAATCTTGATATCCATCAATAAATGTCCCGCTGAAGGCGCCCCTCAAGACGCAATTTTTGGATGTATTCAGCTGCCTGTTCCGGACGCTTGCCACCCACGGAAGTTATGACTTTGTGGAGGGCGGCCTCCACTCCGCTTGCCATGGCAGCGCCGCCGCAGATATACATGTGTGCGCCCTCTTCTAGCCAGTCATAAACCCGGCAGCTAGACTCCAGCAGTCGATCCTGGACATATCCACGGTTGGTTGAATCGCGGGAGAAGGCGGGTGACACGCTGTGGAGCACTCGCTGCTCCCTGAGCGCCAGCCATTCCCGCTGGTATAGAAAGTCCCTGTGGAAATGGCGATTGCCGGAGAAAAGCCAGTTGCTTCCGCTGTCTGCCCGGGCGGAGCGATGCTGCAAAAAGGCACGGTAGGGGGCAACCCCTGTCCCAGCAGCGATCATGATGGTGGCGGTATCGGAAGACTCCGGTAGTCTGAACGCGCTGTTTTCCGCCACAAAAACCCGAAGCGACTCATCCTCTTCCAATCGCCGTCCTAGAAAACCTGATGCCCCGCCGATTCTGGGTTTACCCTGTGCCCTGTAGCTCACGACCGAGACTGTTAAATGGATCTCGTCGTCATAGGCTAACGGACTTGAGGCGATGGAATAGAATCTGGGTTGCAGTGGCAGCAACACCTGGGCCAGTGTCTGGGCATCAATTTCGGCTGGATATTCAAGCAGCAGGTCGATCACCTGGCGGCGACTGCAGTAATCACGTAGGGAGGCTCTGTTCTCGATCAAGGTTCCAAGGCTCTTACTGCCCTCTAGCTGCGCCCACTTCTTTACCGCACTTGGGTGCAATTGGGTCAACTCAAGTTCCGAGACTAGCGCCTCCCCGATACTCAGCTCTTTCTCTCCCAGGGTGACTGGGTGGGTATCATTGATTCGTGTAGCGGATAGAATTTGCTCGACCAGGCGGGGATCGTTGGAAAACCAGACACCCAGTGAGTCACCCGGTTGATGGCTCAAGACCCCATGGTCCCCTTCCAGCACCAGATGGTGAACCTCGGAGAGCGCGTCGGATGTGGTTAATGGGCGCCTCTCCAAGAGGCGTGCGGCTTGGGGTCTATCGCGGCTGGCTTGCGACTTTTGGGTCCCCGCCATGGGAATGAGCCTGGCTAGCGGGCGTTGCGCTCCGATCTTCCGCTGTATTTCTCCAACCCAACGTTCGCCGCTCTGGTGAAAATCCACATCCGCTTCCACACGCCCCATCAAACGCTTGGCCCCCAATTCCAGGAGACGTTCATCGAAATCCCTGGCGGCCTTGCAGAAGTGCTCGTAACTGGAGTCTCCAAGGCCGAACACGGCGTAGCTAAGAGAATCCAGTCGTGGAGCGCGCTTACTGTGGAGATAACGGTAGAGCTCGGCCGCAGACTCCGGTGGTTCGCCCTCGCCGTGGGTGCTAACCACAAGTATCAAGGTCTGCGCCTTACCCAGGTCCCGGGGCCGGTATTCCGCCACCGGCAGCAATTGATACTTAACTCCCTGTTCACTGAAGGCAGTGGCGAGCCGTTCGGCGATTCCTTTCCCATTGCCCGTATGCGAGGCGTAGAGCAGGGTGACGGCTGCCTGATGCGGTTGCTCCGCTTCGCCGCGGCGTGGATTCACAATGCCCGCGAGATAACCGCTGCACCAATAGAGCTGGTCTGGGGTCAGGTCTTGAATCGCCTCAGAGAGTTTGGCCATCTGGGTATCGCTCAATGGGCCTCGCTCTAATTCCGAGTGCTGCTTCTCCAGCGTTGCGTGCATGTGCCGTTCCTGAATGGGGTTGCGCTTGAGGAACATCTTGGAATTCATTTAGTATCTTGTAAAATGATTAATTGTGATTAATTATCTAATTAAGTGATATGCAATTGAGACAAATACGTTCGTTGGCGCAAATGGTGGACTCAGGGTTCAACGTGACCCGTGCCGCTGAACGGATGCATTTGGTGCAATCCGCAGTTTCCCAGCAACTCTCGCGTCTTGAGCAAGAGCTAGGTACCGACGTGTTTCAACGACAGGGTAAGCGCATACTGGGATTGACTGAGGCCGGGGAGCAGGTGTTGCACTATGCAGAGCGCATCCTCAAGGACATGGAAAACATCACCGCGATCGGTAGAGACCACGTGGACGATAATCGGGGTGTCTTGCGCATCGGTACCACCCACACACAAGCCAGGTACGTGCTTCCAGGGGTGATACGGGTTTTCCGCAAGATCTATCCACAGGTCAACTTGCAGATCAATCAGGGAACTCCGGATCAGTTGGGGGAACTTGCGGCCAGTGGCAGGGTGGACTTGTCGATCTGCACCGAGGCTATTGGCGATCACCCCCAGCTGGAAGCACTCCATTGCTATCGCTGGAATCGTAGCCTGGTGGCACCGTTGGGACACCCGCTGCTCTCTTTGCGGCCCCTGGCTCTGGATACTCTCTGCCAGTATCCATTGGTTACCTACGTGTTCGGGTTTACCGGCGCCAGCCGCTTCAGAAATAGCTTTGCCCGCCTCGGACTCAAGCCGAATATCGTACTGAGTGCTGCAGATACGGATGTAATCAAGGCCTATGTGCGCGAGGGCTTTGGCGTCGGGATTATCGCCAGCATGGCGTATTTAAAAGGTAGTGATATTGATCTAGGTATCCGCGATCTTAGCCGGCTGTTTCCCTGGGAAGCTACGCGGATTGCCTACAACCGGGACAAGTTCCTGAGACGTTATGAGCAGCGCTTTATCGCTTTGATGCAGGAGATGGTGGCCGACGATGGAGTTGTCGTTGATCCCGGTTCGGTGGATTAGCGACCCGGGCCCGATGGATCCGCAATCGGAGGCCAGAGGCTAGACTAGCTGTTGCACCGTGTACATATAAGCGGCGGTACCCGCGAAAATACTCAGTAACGGCTGGCGCCACAAGATATGGGCGCCCAGGGTAATGATGGAGGCCGCGATCTCCGGCCAACCGAAAGGTGCCGCGGTGAACTCCACACCGCTGAAACTGTAGAGAACCAGCAACGTCATGATGGCGGGGGGAGTGTAGCGGCTAAGAAATCTCAGCAGCGGGTGATCGGCCTGCTGATGCAACAACAGAAAGGGTGTTGCCCTGGTAAGAAAGGTGGCCAGGGTCATTACCAGAATTACCAACAGCAACTCCCAGAATTCGGTCACAAGGGCGCCTTGCTAAATCGATATTGGAGCATAAGCAGAATTACTGAGAGGCTTATCGCCACCAGCAGCATTTGCTTCTCAAACAACACCAGGGCAGCCAGGCCGCAGGCAGCTGCAGCCAGAAACGGAAACGGCCGGTGCACACTTTTCCACTGTTCGACCAGCAGCACCAGAAACAGTGCTGTGAGGGCGAAATCCATTCCACTACTGTCGAATTCGATACTGCTGCCGATGAGGGCGCCCAGGGTGCACCCGAACACCCAATAGCTTTGGTTTAGCGCAGTGACTGCCAGATAATAGTCACAAGGTGCGGCAGAATCGGGAGTCGACGTGCTGGTGGCCAGCGAGTAGGTCTCATCGGTGAGGCCGAAGATCAAATAGAGGCGCTTGAGTCCCCCACAGTTATAGCGGTCGAGCATGGATAGGCCGAAAAAGATGTGACGGGAATTAAGAGCAAATGTGGATACCGCGATTTCCAGCAGTCCCGCTTTGGCCGCAAGCAGACCCACCGCCATAAACTGAGCGGCGCCCGCATAGACAAACAGCCCCATGAGCGTGGCCTGATACCAGCTGTACCCCAGATCCTGGAACAGGATACCGAAAGCCATGCCCAGAGGGACATAGCCAAACATCACAGGCAGTGATGCACGCAGTGCAAGGCCTGTCGTCGACATCCGGTTTACCGGCAGTTTCAGTGTTGCTCTGGGGGACGCAACGGGGTTGAATACTTGTTCACGGCGTTTTCAGGGTTTCAGCTCTATGGTGGCGCTAATCGCCACCTCGACTCGTTGGGTTCCCGGTTCCAGGGTGGGGGGCGGTGCGGCTTCCGCTTGCATCGCCATGGCAACCCCCCTGGCGCGGTAGGGAGGTGGGACCACACCTGAGGTGTTGACATTCATCTCCACCAGGCGATACTCGCGGCGCCCCAGTTCTTTGGTTAACATGGCGGCCCTGGACCGGAACGCAGCAACCGCCTCCACTATGAGTCGCTGCTCCGCTTTCTGGCGTCTCTCCGGAGAGATGCTGTATGAGATGCTGGCAACCGCCATCCACCCTTGCAATTCTCCGATGAGCTGGCTGAGCAGTGCGGCATCCTGACTCTCCAGGCGAATGGATTGCCGTACCCGCCAACCGCTAATATTCTGCTTGTTATAAAGGGGGCTGGTTCGGTATTCGTTGGTCTCAGCCTTGATGCGCTCATGCTTTTTGGCCAGTTTAATTCCTTTGGAGACGGCCAGATTGACCTGGGAGGAGAGTTGGCCGGGGTCGTTGCCCTCCTTCTGGACAAAGAGAACCGCAACCAGCGTATCGTTCTCTACCTGGTCGCCGCTACTCACGGAAAGATTGATCCGATCATAGGTGAGCGGGGATGTGGCTAGTGCCGGTAGGCACAACATCATGAGTAAAATATAGGTCGCGAGTCGGCTGATCATTATCTTGTCCTATGGATCTGGATATTCGGTTTCGGGGCGAAGGATAGCACGCTCCACCCGATGCGGATTAGGCGCTGTCGAAGCGATTGAAGAGTGTGCTGAACTGTCCTCGGCCCTGGGTCATGCTGCGCAGAGTAGTGGTGTAGCCCAATAGTTGCGCCAGCGGGACATCGCAGGCAATGGTGGCGCTGTCTATGTCTCGTCGGGTTTCGTGGATGGTGGCCTGCCTGGCCTGGAGGTCACCCAGGACTGCGCCCAGATTTTGCTCAGGCACCACGATCTCAGCCGCCATGATCGGTTGCAGCAATATCGGTCCGGCATCGGCCAGCGCCCGCCCCACCGCACGCGAAGCGGCCGCTTCCAGTATCTCCACTGGGGGATGCGAGGTGCCGAGGAGCTCGACCTCGACAATCCTGACCTCAATATCTTCCAAGGGCGCCCCTTCGATCGGCCCCCCTCCAAGTGCGAATCGGGTACCTCTTTCCAGTGCCTGCATTTGTGTTGGGCCAAAGTGAGTGCCTTCCGGAAGCAACCGAGGGTTGCTGCTGCTGTTAATACCGCTACCCCGGGCGCCGGGGATTACACTTGCCAGCACTCTAATGCTGATTTCCTCTCCTTTGGAGCCCGCTTCCAGAGGGGGCTGAAAAAGCAGGTCGCTTTCGCCTTTGCGAGAGACAGTTTCCCGCAACGCCACTGCGGGCTTACCGGATTTTACCTGCAGGTGAAATTCCCGCTGCAGGCGTTCTATTACGATTTGCAGGTGTAGCTCACCCATACCGCTGAGCAACCGCTGTCCGGTATCGGGGTCCTCGGAAAATTTTAGGGTGGGGTCCTCCTCCTGGAGTTTTTCCATTACCTCCAGAAACTTCTCCTCCTGGTCCGAGGAGGAGGGCTCGATCGCCAGGCTCAGTACCGGTTCACGAGTCTCAATGCGTTCCAGCAGCAACGGATGTTCCGGGTCGCAGAGCGTATCCCCCGTCGAGGCGTGACGTAGTCCCGCAAGGAGAACTATCTCTCCGGCATGGGCTTGGCTCAGGCGGCTCTTCTTGGCCGCATCCACGTCAAAAACCCGGGCCACGTTTTCAAGCTTCGTCTGTCCGTCAGGCTGTTGGAAGCTCACCCTGTCCCCCGGTTTCAAGGTGCCTCGGTACAGACGCGCAAAAACGTGACGCCGCCCTTCCCACATTTGCACTTTGAACGCCAAGGCAGCGAAAGGGCCCTGATCCGTCATCTCCACCTGCTGGCGGCCGCCGTCCACCAGGTAGGCTTCTGCCGGTGGCCGGTCCAATGGGCTCGGTAGCAGTTTAATAGCGCCGTCTATCAGCGGTTGAACTCCTAGATTGTGTAGCGCGGAGCCCCCAAAGCAGGGGTGAAGGTCGCCTTTCAGCGTGGCTTTGCGCAATCCGGCCCAGAGGGTGTCAGAGTCGGGCTGCTCGCCCGCCAGTACCCGATCAGCCAGCTGCTCGTCTGTCTCGGCAATGCCCAGCAGCAGCGCTTCGCGCTGCTCTGAGTACTGGGACCACAAGGCGGGTTCGCAAGCTTCCTCCACCACTTGATCTCCATGCTCGCCCTGGAACCGGATCAGCGTCCTGTTGATGAGGTGAAGGACGGCGTTTTGCTCCGGAATGGGGATAGTAACAGCTACCGGATTCCCGCCTAGGCGTTTACCTATGCTCTCCAGGGCCTTGGAGAAATCGGCGCCCGGACGATCCATTTTGTTAACGAAAAAGAGACAAGGCAGTGCAAAACGTGACCGCTGGCGCCACACTGTTTCAGTTTGCGGTTCGACCCCGCGGACACCGTCCAACACCAGGATACAGCCATCGAGTACGCGCATGCTGCGCTCCACCTCGATGGTGAAGTCCACATGCCCCGGGGTGTCCACAATCTGAATCAGGTGGTCGTTCCAGAAAGCCTTGGTGACCGCTGAGGTAATGGTGATGCCGTGACTCTGCTCTTCCTCCATATAGTCCATGTGAGCGGCGCCATCATGGACTTCTCCCAATTTGTAGAGCGCGCCGGTGTAATAGAGTATGCGCTCGGTCAAGGTGGTTTTGCCGGCGTCAATATGGGCGGCGATGCCGATATTCCGGACCTGTTGTAGTTTGTTTTTTGGGGCCATGGTTAGCTATCCGTTTCGGCAGATTGAGAGCAGGCGAAGACGGCCAGGGTATTTTGCAAGGTATTGCGCCGAAATCCGGCGCGTTGCTCAGGCCTCCGAATTCACGTAGAGCCTCTGGCCTTGAGTATCCACTACCTCGACTCCGATGGGAAACCCCTCTCTCAGGCTGGCGGTCACGACGCAGAAATCCTCGAACAGGGCCAGGCAGCGCTTCATTCTGGCAGCCGATTCCAATTCGCCATTTACTTTCAGCTGAACCTGGATTTCTCCGACCCGAAGGCGCCCTTGCGGATTGCGGATCAAAGTGCAAGTCGCCCTGGTGCTCAGGCTGCCCTTGGGCGGTGCATTCTTGGTTACACAAAAAAGCAGGCTCGCACTGAGGCAGTTGGCGGCGGCAACCGCCAGCATGCGTGAGGGATTGGGCCCCTCGCCCCTGCCCACGGGTGGGGGCTCGTCCACCAACAGATCGTCTATTGTATCCAGGTCGAACTTGACGTTGAACTCATACCCTTCCAACTGCTCCAGCTCGATGCTGAATTGTTTCTCTGCCGACATATCGCCCTCCCGGGTGCTACTTGTGTTTGGCTACTCAGGCCCAAGTTTGCCCAGCGCTCGAAGCCACCGATTTCTACCTTAGCACCAAAGTGGCTTTTACGGATTGAGGCGTTTTGATCTGAGTCAAACGAGGGGCGGGAGAATACCCGGCAGCCTGTGCGATCGGGATGCTAGTTACCTGCTATTGTCATGGGCCCGACTAGCCAGGACCCCGTGCGTATGCTGCCGCGCCGCTCCTCATCTTTGGCTACCGATACCAGACTGGAGAACATCTGTTTTAAATTGCCGGCAATGGTGATCTCCTCCACCGGATACTGTATCTCTCCCTGCTCCACCCAGAAACCAGCGGCGCCTCGCGAGTAGTCGCCGGTAACCATATTGGTGCCGCTTCCCATCATCTCCGTTACCAGCAATCCGGTGTCCATCTCGTTGATCAGGCTCTTTAGATCCCGCGGGCCCGGCACAATGGACAAATTGCGTACCCCGCCAGCATTGGCCGTGGTTTGCATCCCCAGTTTACGCGCTGAATAACTGCCGAGCAGGTAGCTGCGCAGTACCCCATCTGTCACCAGATCTTTGGGGTAAGTAGCCACGCCCTCGCTGTCGAAAGGGGCGCTTGCCAGGCCCCGGATAAGTAGTGGGTCCTCTTGTATACGAACAAAATCGGGAAAAATGCGCTGCTCGAGATGGTCTAATAAGAAGGAGGATCGCCGGTAGAGAGCCGCCCCGCTGACTGCGCCGACGAGGCTGCGCATCAGGCTTACCGCCATATCCGCCTGGAATATAATGGGCGCTTCCCGGGTGCCGATCTTTTTCGCGCCCAACCTGGCCAAAGCACGCTCACCCGCTTTGCGGCCAACGGTGTCAGGGGACTCAAGCTCCTCTGGCGAGCGTGCAGAGGTGTACCAATAGTCGCGCTGCATACTGTCACCCTGCTGACCAACCACGGCGCAGCTCAGGCTGTGGTGGCTGCTCGAGTAGCCGCCGATAAATCCGTGGCTGTTACCATAAACTTGCAGTCCCCGCTGGGTATTCAGGCTGGCGCCCTCGGAATTGGTGATTCGGGAGTCCAACTCCCGCGCCGCTGACTCGCAGGTTACGCACTGGGATATAGCGTCTTCAATTTGAATGTCCCAGGGGTGATCTATATCCAGATCGGGTAGGGTTTTAGCCATAAGCTCGGGGTCGGCCAGGCCAGCATAGGGATCTTCAGTCGTGTACTTGGCGATATTGCAGGCCGCACGCACGGTATCGCGAAGGGCCTCGGGTTTGAAATCCGATGTACTTGCCGTTCCCTTGCGTTGCCCCATGTAGACCGTGACCCCGATGCCCTGGTCGCGGGTGTGCTCAATGGTCTCGACTTCGCCGAGGCGGGCGGTTACCGACAGACCGGCGTCGCTGCTCGCCCCTGCCTCTGCCGCACTGGCCCCCTGCTTGCGGGCCTCTACCAGCAGATCATCCACTATCTGTTGCAGGCGAGCCTGCTGTGTCGTTATCTCATCCATCATAGTGCTCAGCAGTTGGTCCCGCCTACGGTCAATTCGTCAATTTTTAGTGTCGGTTGACCTACACCTACCGGCACGCTCTGGCCCTCTTTTCCGCAGGTTCCGACACCGGCATCTAACTGCAAGTCATTACCCACCATGCTTACCCGAGTCAGCACATCCGGGCCGTTGCCGATCAGCGTGGCGCCCTTCACCGGGTGCCTGATCTTGCCGTCCTCTATGAGGTAGGCCTCGCTTGCCGAGAAAACGAACTTACCGGAAGTGATGTCTACCTGCCCCCCACCAAAATTGACCGCATAGAGTCCCCGCTCGACAGAGGCGATGATCTCCTCCGGCTCCCGTTCTCCCGGCAGCATATAGGTGTTGGTCATTCGCGGCATGGGAAGGTGGGCATAGGACTCGCGCCGGCCGTTGCCGGTTGAAACTGTCCCCATCAGCCGGGCATTGAGGCGATCCTGCAGATAACCTTTGAGTATTCCATTCTCAATCAGCACCGTGTGCTGCCCCGGGGTTCCCTCATCGTCCATGGTGAGCGAGCCCCTTCGGCCGACGAGGGTGCCATCATCGACGACCGTGCAACCCTCGGCGGCGACACGTTCCCCTACCCTACCGGAGAAGGCGGAGGTTCCCTTGCGGTTGAAGTCGCCCTCCAGCCCATGGCCTACCGCCTCGTGGAGCAACACCCCTGGCCAACCAGGCCCGAGGACTACTGGCATTGTGCCTGCGGGCGCATCCTGGGCCTCTAGATTTATCAACGCCTGGCGGGTCGCCTCCCTCGCATACCCAAGGGCGCGCTCCTGATCCAGAAAAAACTGCAGTCCCTCCCGGGCACCACCACCGCTAGAGCCCTGCTCGCGCTTACCCTCGTGCTCCACGATGACATGCACATTGCAGCGGATCAGCGGCCTGATATCGCCCCGGAGACTGCCGTCGCTATTGACCACCAGCACCGTGTCGTGGGCCGCAACCAGGCTTGCAATGACCTGTTTTACCCGCGTATCAAGGGACCTGACCTCGCTGTCTATGGAGCGCAGGAGTGCGATTTTCTCAATCTCTGTTAACGATTCAAGTGGATTCAGGGAGTCGTAATAGGCCCTGGGGGCACTGCTGCCGGATATCTTGATCTGCCCACTGCCCGCACCGCTAGCGATCGCCCTGGCCGTACGCCCAGCCTCCAGCAATCGCGGCAGTTCTATATCGTCGCTGTAGGCAAACCCCGTCTTTTCACCACTGATGGCTCTAACTCCAACGCCCTGCTCTATGTTGTACGAGCCCTCCCTTATTATCCCATCCTCCAGTACCCAGGATTCCAGGCGACTGGTTTGGAAATAGAGATCCGCGGTATCGATATTGGCAGAAAGGAGTTGGTCCATGACCCTGTTGAGGTCGCTTTCCTGGAGGTTTGCCGGGCTCAATAGCGTGGCGCAGGCGATATCTGTGGTAGTGGTCATATGCAGGCGTGGGGATGTCCTAGGGGTATGTCGTCTGTCTGCTCGATTATGGGGACGGGATCCTGGGATTCAACCCTCTTAAATCCGGGTTGTTGCCCTGTAGCGAATCTACCGGCGGGCTATTGGGCGCACTTTATTCTTCGGTGTTGTATGGTTGGAAAGCTGCGCCGGGTGCTGGTCAGATAATCGAGATCCAGCTTGCTTATGACCGAGCCTGTGTTACGGGGTATCTGGTCCAGTATGTTACCCCATGGGTCAACGATCATGCTGTGGCCGTGTGTCTCCCGGCCACTGATGTGGAAGCCTCCCTGAGCTGCAGCGACCACATAGCAAAGATTTTCGATGGCGCGGGCTCGCAACAGTATTTCCCAGTGGGCAACACCGGTGACAGCCGTAAAAGCCGCTGGAATGCAGATGACCTCCATTCCCTGGTCCAAGAGTGCGCGAAACAGCTCCGGAAACCTAAGGTCGTAACAGACGGCAATACCCAGTTTTCCAAAAGGGGAGTCGACAACCACGGTCTTCTCTCCCGGCTCGATGCTTTCAGACTCTATGTAACGTTCTCCCGCATCAACCAAATGAACATCGAACAGATGCATCTTGTCATAACGCGCTACTTGCTGGCCGTTATCATCGATGACCATGCAGACTGAACGCACCCTGGTTGCGTCATCGGCCTCAACAGGGATGGTTCCGCCCACAAGCCAAATTTCCAGGCGTCGGGCCAGTTGGCTGAGAAAGGTCTGCAGTGGGCCATCTCCCTCGCATTCCGCCAGTGCGCAGACATCTCGCTCTTTCTTACCCATGAACGCGAAGTTTTCCGGTAATACCACCAATCCCGCTCCCGCCTCCACTGCGGCAGTTACCAGTTCCTCGGCTTTCAGCAGGTTGGCGCTGACGTTGGGGCCACTGGCCATCTGTATTGCGGCGACGCTCTTGTGCATCATGATCATTGGGTATAAACGCCTTAGCGCTGATTCAATGTTGCTGGGGTGGTCGGGATTGCTAAAAAGACTAACACAGAAGGTGGGTAACCGTGGCAATTGGGGTATCGACGCGGTGATCGGTAGTCAGGCAGTGGTTGCTCAATCGATGCCCATCACCCCTTTCTGCGGCTCTTCAAAGGTGGGCTCTCGCGGCTTCAGTGTTTTCTTCAGCCGATTTAATAACCCCTTTGACTCGGTTTTTGGGGGCGCCTCTTGTTGCTTCTCGGGTTCCTTAGGTGTGGCAATCTCCACTGCGGTTGCCTCGGCACTCTCTGATTGCTCGTCTGGCGGAGGAGTAGTCTCGGTAACGGGCGTGGTTACGGGTACTGCAGATGCCGCATCGAGTGTGGTGCCATAAGGGGTGAAAACGGGGTCGTCCCAGGGACCTCGAACTTCGTAAGTGCGTCGAGAAGCTTTATCGAACTCATCTCCCAACAGACCCTGGGCCACCAGCATGGCGGCGCCGCCAATGGGTCCACCTGCGAGAAAACCGGCTACAGGTAGTGCTCCGGATACCCGGGGTGTCACCGTGACCTGCTGATCGAAATCTTCGCTCACCAGGCCTGTGCGCCCCAGGATATCAATTTGGGCGGCCGGTCCCCTGATGCTTAGATTACTGGTATAGGCGTCACCATCGACGAGGACGAAGTCACCGTCGATTTGGTCGAAAGCGAGCCCCTTCTGGGTCAGATCCGAGAAGTCGAGCCTGAGGCGCCGCTGTACCGCAGTAATATTGAGCAGTCCAAAGATCCGGCCCACGCCGGGATTGACTTCGATGAATCGCCCACTCTCCAGCAGCAGGCCAATTTCTCCCTTGACGGTTTCGGTACGGTACCTGTGGGGAGCGTCCGGCCAGTTGGTGTGCGCAGTGATCTTCGCTCGAGCTCCATCTATGTTCCGGGAGAACCCCAGTTTTTCCAGTAAATCCCCGGCCGACACAGTATTCAGGGAGAGTTCAAAATCCGTCATTTGCCTGGATTCCGATGGCAAGCCCGTCCAACTACCCGTTGCCGAGATTTGGGCTAAATCGGAATCGAGAGAAAACGTTGCCATTTCCAGACCATTGCTGGTGTGGCGGGTGACCATCTGCATGGAGCCGAAGTCGTGCTCATTGATCTTGACCTTCTCTACTTCGATATCGAGCGCGGGGAGACTGACCGGCTCGATCACAGCAGCTTGGGCTCGCTCTTCTGAACCGGTGTTGGCGTTCGATAACTGTTCGGGATCAAAAGTGAATTCCAATCGCTGTAAACGGGCCCGTATCGGGCTTTTAGAGGGGGATACGGGGATCTCTATCTCGCCTTCCAGGCGCCGGCTGGATAGGCTGCCGCTCCAACGCTCCCGATCAAGATGGAAGTCGGCGTCCACGGTCTCCAAAGCCAGTTCTCCTAGCGCTACACGATCGATCTCAAGGTCAATCCTGCGTAGCACCAACTCACTATCGGTACCGTTATCGAGGCGCCCTCCGATAGCACTGGCCCAAGCCACAAGATCTAACGAGTCCAGCCGGCCGTAGATTTCAATGCCCGGCGTTTCAGGCAGGATCGCCGGGTCGCCGCCGAGTTGAACCCCTGCTTTAACCAACTGCTCATCAGCAGTCAGGTAGAGCACCTCCAGTAGATCGTCGTATGCGATTCGCACCGGCTGGGGCGTTTGAACTCCGAGACGCGTGGTGAGTCGCAGTTCGCTTGTCTGACTTTGCGCCTTACCGAAGGGAGCCGGTAGCTCGATGCTGGTACCGAGCAGATTCGAGGACGCCTTCAGGCTAGCGTGGTTGGTGTCGTCTTTGTGGTGCGGCAGGTCGAGCTGGAGTACCCAATTGCTGTTGCCCGAGAAGGGCAACAGTTCCAGCTGCGGTAGTCTTTTGATCAGCATCTGACTGGTGATATCACCTTGGGCTTCGATACGGGTGGTGGTATCGAGGGTAGTGGCATGGATGACAATGTCACTGCCCAGGGCATATGCTCTGATACCCCGCGCATCTATACGCTCGTGGGTAAAACCCAGCCGGCCCTGGATTCCCGTAAGCGGCAGGTGCCACTCCTCCAGATGTAGTATTGAACCGCCGAACTCCATACTGCCGTTCAGACTGAACTCTTCGCTGGGATCGATGGGAATGCGCATATCGATCTCAGTAATTACCTCCCCGTCTCCTCGTAGTCCCTCGGTGAAGGCTGCGTAATCAGCAGCTAGGGGAGACTCTCTCAGAATTCTCAAGGTATCCTGCATAGGGCCTGAGACGCTGCCATTAAGGGTGAAAGGGGAAGAGCCCGAAAGGTTTTCGATGCTTCCGTGAGCACCTGCGAGGCGACTATCCAAGATTCGCCCATCCTCTATCCAAGCATCGAAGCTGTTGTTGAGGAAGCGCACGTTCGCGGCAATCTCGGTCAGGCGCGGCCATCCAGGCCAATAGTCTATTGTCATGCCTTGACCGCGAAAAAAAACTTCGAAGCGACCATTGCGGGTGCGATGAAACGGGAAATCACTGAGCGGGCCCCTTACCAGCGCGCTGCCGTAGACTAAGTCGCCCTCGACGATACTCCGGTCCAGCCACTGCACCACGGCGGGAGGCATGATACCGACGGGGTAGTAGTGGTGAGCGTTTATGGCCAACCCATCGCGAAAATCGGTCTGCAGATCCATGTAGAGTGACTGTCCGGAGTCTGCGGGAATATCAATGCTGAATCGGGTTTGGGTTTTTATATCCCGGGTAACGGCGATCATCTGGCGCGTATCCAGCCGCCAGCTTCCGTCATCCTCTCTGGCCCAGGTGAGCGCGCCTCTCAGCTGTTTTAGTTTGAGCGGATTGCGAAACAACTTGGGAAATTCGAGCTCTGTCCCGCGGCTGTCCAACAACAGTGCGCCCTTTTCCTGATTGATCCAGAATTGCCCATCCAGATCCAATACACCAGGGGCGTGTTTCCAAGGCCGGGTAGCCAGCGAGTCGAACCTTCCTCGGACGGACCAGAGATCTGACTGTTCCCCCTGTTGGTAGCGAATCTTCAAATCATGGAGATCGCTTTGGGGGTCGATGGCTCTTGAATTCTCATGAAGTTTGGGTATCGATAGCGGAAGAACGCCGAAGATAGCCGCAACGTCCTCTACTCTTGCGAATTCAGCCCCGGCCATGAGCTGCCAATGTTGGTGTTCGTCATGTTGCGCCTGCACGGAAATCTGGGATTCCGGCCAACTCCTGCCACCTCGCTCAAATTCAATTCTGGCAACATCAAGGTGCCAGCCTTCTATTTGACTCCGCCACTGAAAATCTCCCGACAACCTTTCCAATTTCAGCGCTCCGGGAGGGGCTGGCGCATCTGTCGACGGGATGTTTTCCAGCTTTAGATCTCTTCCATCCAGCTGGCCGCTAACCCTCGTAAAGTGCTCGCCATCCCAGCGAGCCCAAGCCTCCAGGTCGATGTATCCCGCTTTGGCGGAAAGCCCCACAAACTCGTGAGGTCGCAACAGCTCAACCAGTGGCAGTTGCTCACCCTTCAAATACAGGTCGGCGATCCAACCTCCAGGTAAACTCGCATCGCCGGTAAGATCGACCTTCAGTTCCACATTTTTGGCGGTATCGCCGGGGAGTGGGATAGTCGCATTGAATTGGTGGCGTTCGCTGGCGTTGACCAGCATCGCGTTGACGCCCGTGTAACGCAAAGGTCCTATACCGGTTAGTCGGTTCTCCCAGATAATTTCACTCTCTTCGATGGTGATCTGGTAGGGAATACCCATCAATCCGCCTTGCTTGTTGGACGGCTCCAGGCGTTCGAGTCCGGCAATACTCAGCGAGGTATCCGCTTCCAGTCTAAGGGGCAGGCGCACGTCTGAGAGGGTGATTCGACGCGGCCGGATTTCCAACGCCAGAATGCTCTCTATGAGAGCCAAATTGATGCGTACTTCCGATAGTTTGAGTCCCTGTTCAGTAGCTTTTGAGGCTGGCAGCACCTCTAAGTTTGTGAGTACTAACTCCGGTCCGATTCCCTGCCATCTAGCAGATAGTTGTTCTAATCTCACCGGCCTATTGATGGTTTTGGAAACCCAGTTCTCGACAGATGCACGATATTGGGAGAGATTGGGAAGCCACTGGCTGAAGACCACCAGAGACAGCGCCATAATGGCAATGGAGGGAATAAAAATCAGCCAGAGCTTGATCGCGAGGGATTTAGCAATATGTATCATCTAAGGTGAATTAGATCAGGACTATGTCATAGTGTTCCTGGGTGTAGAGCATTTCTACCTGCAGCCTGATCTGTTTACCTATGAAAGACTCCAGTTCCGCGAGATAAGTAGATTCCTCGTCAAGCAGCCTGTCGATGACTTCCTGGGAGGCAAGCACCAGTAGCGACTCGACATCGAATTGGCGTGCTTCTCTCAATATTTCCCTGAAAATCTCGTAGCAGGTGGTCTCTGCGGTTTTGAGAGATCCCCTACCACTGCAGCAGGGGCAGGGCTCGCACAGAACGTGCTCGAGGGACTCTCTGGTTCGTTTGCGGGTCATCTCCACCAGTCCCAAGGATGAGACCTCGGTAATCTGGGTTCGGGCATGATCCTTGGCAAGGCACTTTTCCAAGGCACGCATCACCTGGCGTTTGTGTTCGTCGTGGACCATGTCGATAAAGTCGATAATGATGATGCCACCGAGGTTGCGCAGGCGGAGCTGTCGGCAAATGGCCTGTGCCGCCTCCATGTTTGTCTTGAAGATGGTCTCTTCGAGATTGCGGTGGCCAACGAAAGCTCCGGTGTTGACATCAATTGTAGTCATGGCCTCGGTCTGGTCGAGAATGAGATGCCCCCCCGACTTGAGATCGACCTTCCTTTGCAACGCCTTCTGGATTTCATCCTCAACCCCATACAGGTCGAAGATGGGCCTGGATCCTGGATAATATTCGATCTCGATTCCCAGGTCGGGAATCAGTTTGTCCGCGAATTCTCGCGCCTTCAGCCAGTTTTCTCTGGAATCGATGCGCACCCGTTCCACCTCCGGATTTACTAAGTCCCGCAAGGCGCGCAGATACAATGGCAGATCCTCATGTAGCAGCGTCCCGGGCGGGGCACCTTGGCGACGGTCCTGAATTGACTTCCAGAGTCGGAGCAAGAATTGCATATCCCCTCTTAGGGTCTCCTCACTCACCCCCTCGGCGGCGGTTCTGACGATGAAGCCGCCGACAACGTCGGCTGACAGCATGTAGCCGTCAACAACCCCACGCAACCGGGTCCGCTCTTCCTGGTCTTCGATTTTCTGGGACACGCCGGTATTGGCGAGTGAGGGCATGAACACCAGGTAGCGCGAGGGGATGGAGAGATTCGTGGTTAAGCGCGCTCCCTTGCTACCCAAAGGCTCCTTGACTACTTGCACCACGATCTCACCGCCTTCTCGGACGAGGTCGGTGATGTTGTCGGTGGAGTCATCGCCTTCTCGATTACTGTAAGCGATATCCGAGGCATGGAGAAAAGCAGCTCTGGCAAGCCCGATTTCGACGAACGCAGCCTGCATTCCCGGTAATACCCGGCAAATACGCCCTTTATAAATATTTCCCGCCAGTCCCAGGCGTTCAACGCGCTCGACGATAATCTCCTGAGCAGTACCATTTTCGATAACGGCTACTCGAGTCTCGGGCGGGGTTACATTGACCAGAATTTCTTCACTCATCTCACAGCCCTGCTATTTCGCTCCTGGTTCTTCGCACCTCAGCCAGAAGGGCGCCTCAGTCGTTCCGTGCTTTTGCTTCCCGTCGCTCACCGGATGCGTTGTCTGTAGCCCATGGCATGCCGGTGCTTTGGATCTGGGCAGTTGGCCCCGACCTTGTTGCCGCGGTCAGAGAGCAGCTTGAGATGTGGATAGGGGAGTGTTCACGCCCTCCGCCCTCATCGCGCCCAATCGGGATGTGATTGATACTAATGTGGCTACCCTTCGCTAGGATAAGTCTGCCAGTCTCGCTACCCGCCAACTTACAACAGTGTCCGGCTGAAAGACAGTGAAGATTATCTTTAACCTTTGGTTCGATCCGCAAGAGTTCCGATAGCACCCGCAGCTACCAATTACCAGAAAAGTTGCGCTGCGGCTGGTCGACTATCGATGATAAGGGTGGTTTCTCAGGATGCTCCAGGCGCGGTAGAGTTGTTCAGCAATGACGATCCTTACCAGGGGGTGGGGGAGAGTCAGCGGTGATAGCGACCACTGCTCATCGGCACGGGCCCGGCAATCCTGTGCCAATCCTTCGGGACCGCCCACCAGCAATGCGAGATGCCGCCCCTCACCCAGTAGTCTGCCAAGGTGGCTGGAGAGCGCTTCCGTAGTAAAGCGCCGTCCCTGAATATCCAAGGCTATTACCCTGCTGCCTTTGGGGATTGCACTCAACATTCGGGTACCCTCCTTTTTCAGGGTCTTTGCAATGTCTACATTTTTGCCCCTTTTGCCCGGAGGGATTTCGGTGAGTACCAACCGGTATTCAGCATTAAGACGCTTGGCGTATTCACGAAAGCCTTCATCGACCCAGGGCGGCATGCGATTGCCAACAGAAATGAGGTGGATATCCATGGAGCCACTATTCGTCTTTGGGATTTGTATCCGCAATGGGGTATCCATCGTACTGGTACACTGCGGTCGCCTCCTCCAGGCGGCGCCTTACCGCAGCTCTTAGAGATTCAGGCCCCGCCACTTCCACATCAGGGCCATACTTGAGGATGTCCATGATCAGCTCATGGGGTTGGTAGTAAGGTAGCCGCAACTCGTATCGGCCATCTTCCAGCCAACAGCTTTGCTGTTTGGGGTGCCACTGTTCTTGGGCTACCCACCGAGCTCGCTGAGGAAGGAAACGCAGTACAGCGAGCTTGTCGGCACTGCCGGAAAAGATGCCGTAAGCACTGTAGAAGTATTTATCGAGCTGCTCGCCGGGGATATCAGTCGCCTTCTTTTCAGTAATGATGGCAGATCTTATGGCGTCGAGAGCAAAGGTGCGCAGTCCGTTTCTCAAGTGGCACCAGGCGTCCAAGTACCAATTGTCTCGGTAGTGAACCATGCGTTGAGGGGAGATATGTCGTTCACTGGTTTGGGCATCATTGCGCTTGAAATACTCGATCTGCAGCCTTCGGCGCTGTGACAAAGCACTGGCCACGGTCTGGAAGAAAGCGCCTGAAGGGCGTGCGGCTGCGCGCAGGATTCGGATGCGCTGACTTATTTCCTCGCCGCCGGTGTGTTGGGCGCTCAACAGTTGATCAATGCGGTCTTTAAGGGGCGCCAGCTGGCGCTCCAGAAGCCCTGGCTGTACATCGGAGAGCAGCTGCTGAACGCTCAGCAGTGCGAGCAATTCGGAGGCATTGAACCAGACACCAGGCAGCTCATACATCTTGCCGTATTGGCTGTTGCTGTCGTAGTAATAGCCATTGCGTGAGCGGTTGTACTCGATGGGTGCGTTGAGGTAATCGCGCATATTCTCGATGATGCGTTTCGCGGTTGCCCGCGAACACTCCAGCACCTGCTCGATCTTTTGCCTGGAAACTGGCTGATGGCTGTTGATAAACAGCTGGTGAAGAGCAAATATGCGATCGAAACGATCCACCGCCTCAGGGGGGGCCGGAGGCGGTGTCTACAACCGGAACATCCATCTCCCAGAGACGCTCGAGTTGGTAGAAATCCCTGACCTGAGGCAGCATTACGTGGACTACTACGCCATTGAGGTCGATTAGTGCCCACTCACCCTCGTTAAGCCCCTCCACCCCGATGGGGGCTTCTCCAGCCTCCTTGGACTGGAAGGCAACGGTTTCGGCAATGGATTTGACATGACGGGCAGAGGTGCCGCTGGCGACTAACATAATGTCGGTGATGCTTGTTTTGCCTCTTACATCGAGTTGCTTGATGTCGTTTGCCTTCATGTCTTCGAGAATGCTTACCACTAGATCGCGAAGTGCTTCAACCTGCATGCCGTTTCCTGTTTTGCTGACCCATGTTGAATTCTAGCCGAAAAGCCTCAACAGCCCCAGCACTGAGCTCCTGCGTCATTGCTCTCGCCGTTGCTGCAAGGTGGGGTCCGGGCGGTAGAGGCCGTGGGCTTCGATGTAGTCGAGCACCGGGTCGGGCAGCAGGAACCGGGGGCTGACACCCCTTTGTATCATTCGCCGTATGGCCGTGGCTGAGATGCCGAGAGAGGTCACTGCTTGGGTCAGAATTAGACCGGCTGATCTCTCAAATAATCGTTCAGGTTTCTGCACTATCCTATCCGGATAGTGCCCGGGGGGAGTTGCACCCGGGCGCGTCATGACTACCAGATGGGCTCGCTCGAGTATTCCCTCCGGACAATGCCAGTTGGGAAAGTCTTGAAACGCGTCTTCACCCAGCAGCAGGCAGAGCACTTGCCCCCTGAGTTCTCGACGCAATGAGCGGAGGGTGTCCAATGTATAAGATTTACCGCACCGACGGAGCTCTCTCTCATCGACTCGAAATTGAGAGATGCCGCGTACCGCAGAATGAATCATTCCCAGACGCTGTTGCGGGGTGGTGAGGGGCGCCTTCCTGTGGGGTGGGTCTCTTAGCGGAACAAGCCTGATCTCATCCAGGTCGAGGACCTGCTGAACATCCAAGGCGGTACGTAAATGACCATAGTGAATCGGGTCGAATGTACCGCCGAGAATACCGATCATCCGTGCCTAACCGCGAACATGACCATCCCCGAGAACAATAAACTTGACCGAGGTTAAGCCTTCGAGCCCGACCGGCCCTCTGGCGTGGAATTTGTCCGTAGAAATGCCTATTTCCGCCCCCAGCCCATATTCGAAACCATCAGCGAAGCGGGTTGAGGCGTTGACCATCACCGAGCTGGAATCCACCTCGGCAAGAAAGCGCCGCGCACGGGTATAGTTCTCGGTGACTATGCTGTCGGTATGTTGGGAACCATGCCGATTAATATGAACGATAGCGGCGTCCATATCCTCTACGACCTTGACGGAGAGGATTGGCCCCAGGTATTCGGTATTCCAGTCGGCTTCGGTGGCCGGTTGGCTCTCGGGAACCAATTCCAGGGTGCGGTCACAGCCGCGCAGTTCGACGCCCAGCTGTGAATAGGTGGCGGCGAGACGTGGCAATAGCGTGGAGGCGATACCTGAATGTACCAGTAGAGTCTCCATGGTATTGCAGGTCCCGTAACGCTGTGTTTTCGCATTGAGACTTATCTGGAAAGCCTTCTCCTCGTCGGCCAGATCATCGACATAGACGTGGCAGATGCCATCCAGGTGTTTGATTACCGGCACGCGGGCCTCGTTGGATATGCGCTCGATAAGCCCCTTGCCGCCACGGGGGATAATGACATCAACATATTCCGGCATGGCAATCATACTGCCCACCGCAGCCCGATCACGGGTGGCAATCACCTGTACCGCGTCGACCGGGAGCCCGGCGATTTCCAGGCCCTTGTGGATACTTTCGGCTATCGCTTGGTTGGAGTGAAAAGCCTCCGACCCACCACGCAACAAGGTGGCGTTGCCCGATTTCAGGCACAGAGCGGCGGCATCGCCGGTTACATTGGGGCGAGACTCGTAAATAATGCCCACAACACCTAGGGGAACGCGCATCTGGCCCACTTGTATGCCGCTGGGGCGATATTTCATATTGAAGATTTCCCCGATTGGGTCGGGAAGCGCGACGATTTCATGGAGCCCGGCTATCAATGAATCGATGCGGCTGTCGGTTAACTCCAGACGATCCAACAGGGCGCTGTCCAATCCTTTGGCGGCGCCCGCCTCCATATCCCGCAAATTGGCGGCAACCAGGGCATCGCGATTTTTCCCAATGTCATCGGCGATGGCTTCGAGTGCTCTGTTCTTGGTATGACTGTTCGCGGCCGCCAGCAGTCTGGAAGCCGCGCGGGCCTGGCGGCCTACCGTGCTCATGTACTTGGCGACGTCCATAGTGCTGTCGGGCATGGTTTCTCCAATCGAGTTCGGACTGAGTATTGTTGCGGATGCGACCAGGCTGTGCTGAGGCACTCTCAAATTTGCCCCTCGATAACATCCAAAACCAGAAGTGATTATATTCGACTAGGGCTGTGAGTTCACACCCGCCATATTCAACACCAGCGCTTCGATGAGCAGCCAGGGGTCGGCCCTGCTCTGCCCCTTGATGGCGCGGTCTATCCCGGGACAGCGCCTCAAAAGCCGGCGCCATTCCCCAGCGTCCAGTCGTTGCAGGCCCTTGGTCACCAGAGGCTTGCGTTTGTCCCAGACCACCCGGCTGGCAGCCACCACATGGGAGGCGGGTCGGTCGCGGGTCAGCTCGCCTGCCAAGCCGGCCAGCAGCCTCAGTTCTCGAGCCAGTGCCCAGAGCACCACCGGAGCGGGCGTACCTTCGGCGCGGACTCCGTTGAGAATACGTAAACAGCGCGCCGCACGCCCTTCCAGAGCGCTGTCGACCAGCGCGAAAACGTCGAACCGAGCGCTGTCTGCGACTGAGTTGGATAGCTGCTCCTGGGTGATTTTTCCCGGGCCAAACAATAGCAGCATCTTTTCGATTTCCTGGCGGGCTGCCAGCAGATTGCCCTCGATTCGCTCCACCAGCATGGCAACCACTCCGGGTTCCGGAGACAGTCCCGCGCACTCCATCCGCCGTTTGACCCAGTTGGGCAGATGCTGAGGATTAATCGGCCAGATTTGAACAAAGGCCCCGACGCTATCCAGTGATCTAAGCCAACGACTATTTATCTGCCCACGCTCGAGTTTCGGTAGTGTGACCAGCAGCAGCGTATCCTCCGCGGGTCGTTCAGCATATTCCGTGAGCGCTTTTCCTCCTGCGCTCCCAGGCTTCCCAGAGGGGATGCGCAGGTCGATGACGCGCTGCTCGGAAAAAAGAGAGAGGCTGTTGGCTGATTCCCTGAGTCGTTCCCAGTCAAAGTGTTGGTCCACTTCCAGGACTTCTCTCGCCAAGAATCCATCTTGCCGCGCCTGGCGACGGATCTGATCCGTTGCCTCCCCCATCTGCAGTGGCTCGTCTCCGCAAATGACATAGATCGGCTTAAGGCCGCGGGAGAGGTGTCCCGAGAGTTGGTCGAATCCGAGTCTCATTGCGATAAAATCGCCAGGATTTTTTGTCGTGTCGGATGGGATTCCACTATCAGCGCAATTGTGCAGCCATTCGGCGTAGAATCTGGTCTACCATCCTGCGCCACATGTCCTCCCGCAAGCTGCGTTCCTCCTGCAGGGCGCCCAACACCTGATCCTCGGGATTGATATAAGCTTGCGTCATGTTGACGGTCTGCGCTGGGACAAGCTCTACTCCCTGGGCATCCACCAGGTCGAAGCGCAGGCTCTCAGTCAGTAGGTACTCGAGGATTTTACCGCGACTGTCGACCGCTAATACCCGGCGGTCACTCTTCAGGCTGCCGATGCGCAGAGTCGATGCCGCATCCGCAGAGTCAGCCAGGATTTGAATATTGGAGTCTATGAGGCGATTCTCCAGTTGGCCCTTGAGGTAATTGCCTTGCTCCAGGCCCGCGACATGGAGAGGACTGATGGATTGCGGTAGTGTGGCTGTGGTCGACTGTGTGCCGCGCAGGTGGAAGCCGCAGCCCTGAATTATCAACGCTACCGCGATGAGCAGTATTCCTGTAAGTCGCTTGGAGTTAGTCATGGTCGGTGCTCCCTGGTTTTCTGGGGACTTATTTCACGACGACGTTTACCAGCTTTCCGGGAACAACGATGATTTTGCGCACCTCTCCTTCTCCCATAAAGCGTTGTACATTGGCGTCCCCAAGAGCTGTTTCTTCTATTGCCGGCCGATCAGCACCGGCGGCTACCTGGATTTTCGCACGTACCTTGCCGTTGACTTGAACAACGTACTGGATGCTTTCCTGCACCAGGGCGGATTCGTCGGCTTGAGGCCAGGTACTGTGGAGAATGTCTTCTCCGTAGTTCAGTTCTTTCCAGAGCACATGGGTGACATGAGGTGCTATTGGTGCCAACAACTGCAGCAGCATACGGAATCCCTCGCGTAACAGCACCTGATCGGCATTGTCGCTGCCGAGTTTGTAGAGAGTGTTGGTGATCTTCATGCAGGCTGAGACCACCGTATTAAATTGCTGTCTCTGGTAGTCGAAACAGGCTTGTTTGAGATCTCCGTGCATTTCCCTCCGGGCTGCTTTCTGACGCTCGTCGAAAGCGGGGGCGGTGTCGAGATCAAGGGCAATTTCCCGGCGTCTGTTCCACGCCAGATTCCAGACACGGCGAATAAATCGATGTGCTCCCTCCACACCTTCGTCGTTCCACTCCAACGACTGGTCCGGTGGGGAGGTGAACATGGTGTACAGGCGTACCGTATCGGCCCCGAAACGATCCACCATGGATTGTGGATCTACACCATTGTTCTTCGACTTCGACATCTTTTCGATAGCGCCGACTTCAACTGGCAGACCGTCGCTTTCGAGGAGAGCGTTGGTGACCAGGCCGCGGTCGTCGTGTTCGGTGATCACCTCCGCCGGATTGAACCAGGTGGTACTGCCGTCGTCTCCACACCGGAAATAGGTTTCCGCCACTACCATGCCCTGGGTCAGCAGCCGGGTGAAGGGTTCGTCGGATTTCAGCAGTCCGGCATCCCGCATCAGTTTGTGGTAGAAACGGGCGTAAAGCAGATGCAAGATGGCGTGCTCAATACCTCCGATATAGTGGTCCACTGGGAGCCAGTAATCTGCCCGTTCGTCCAGCATGGAGTCGTCGGCATCGGGACAGCAGTAGCGCGCGTAGTACCAGGAAGACTCCATGAATGTGTCGAAGGTATCGGTGTCGCGTTCAGCGTCCCCCCCGCACTTAGGGCAGGTGGTTCGGTACCAATCAGGCATTTTTTTGATCGGTGAGCCGCCACTGGCATCGAATTCGATGTCTTCGGGCAACACAACCGGCAGTTGGTCCGCGGGTACTGGTACCACACCGCAACGGCCACAGTGAATCATGGGGATGGGGGCGCCCCAATATCGCTGACGTGATACACCCCAGTCGCGGAGACGAAAATTGACCTTCTTTCCTCCGCGACCGTTGGCCTGCAGGTGCTCGGCGATGGCCTCGAAAGCCTGTTCGGAGGTGAGGCCGTCAAAGGGGCCCGAATTAATCAATATTCCCTTGTCCGTATAGGCGCCAGTATCCATATTGCAACTGGAACCGTCTCCGGGGGCAATAACTTGGCGTATGGGCACGCCATACCGATGGGCGAACTCCCAGTCGCGCTGATCGTGTCCTGGTACTGCCATCACTGCACCTGTACCGTATCCCATGAGTACAAAGTTGGCGGCGAAAACCGGTATGGAGTCGCCACTGATAGGGTGAACCGCCTCCACATCGAGCCGAGTTCCCCGTTTTTCCATGGTTTCGATATCAGCCTCGGAAGTTCCCCCTTTACGGCACTCATCTATAAAGGCACCGAGAGCGCTATCCGTCCGCGCCTGGGCCAGAGCCAACGGATGCTCCGCAGCAACCGCCATATAGGTGACGCCCATCAGAGTGTCGGGCCGGGTTGTATAGATAGTGAGCTTGTCATCAGATCCTGAAATGCCGAACTCCATCTCTACGCCTTCCGAGCGCCCAATCCAGTTGCGTTGCATGGTACGCACCTGCTCAGGCCAGGCATCCATTTGATCGAGCTCCCGGAGTAGCTCCTCCGCGTAGGCGGTAATTCTCACAAACCACTGAGGTATTTCCCGACGCTCCACGAGCGCGCCCGAGCGCCAGCCGCGACCGTCAATTACCTGTTCGTTTGCTAGAACGGTCTGGTCCACCGGGTCCCAGTTCACCACGGAATTTTTCCGGTAGACCAATCCCTTCTTGAACAACTCGGTGAACAGCCACTGCTCCCAGCGATAGTAATTCGGTTTGCAGGTGGCAAGCTCTCTTCCCCAGTCATAGCCGAATCCCAGCTTGTTCAGCTGGTTGCGCATGTATTCAATGTTTGAATAAGTCCAGGCGGCTGGCGGCATGTTGTTCTTGATTGCGGCTCCCTCGGCGGGAAGACCGAAGGCATCCCAACCCATGGGTTGGAGCACATTACGCCCGAGCATGCGCTGATACCTGGAGATAGCGTCACCGATGGTGTAGTTGCGCACGTGCCCCATGTGCAGCTTGCCGCTGGGATAGGGGAACATCGAAAGGCAGTAGTATTTCTCCCTGTTGGGATTTTCGGTTGCCTTGAAGGAGTTGTGTTCCAGCCAGTAGGACTGCGCTTTAGCCTCAATCTCAGCCTCGTTGTAAAGCTCTTGCATGTTCGCCTTGAAGTTGGGGGGGTGGTGGACTTATGTAAGGCGCTAAGGATACCGCAGCCGCGGTATTACACAAAGTCGCTCCGCGGTCTAGGGACCGATACCAGCTTGTGTTCTCTCCCCTTTGGTGCAAACTAAAGGGGAGACGGAAATTTCGCCTTCCGAATCAGCTGGAAAGGGCATCAAGATATTTGCTTGCCGTTAATCGGTTCAATTGGGCGAGCGGCTTACTTTGTTTTCCTACGGGACGGTCGGCCGCGTTGAGAGGAGTGAGGTATGGTTGCGAAAGACAGCAGGGATCCAATCGAGCGGATGGTGGATGCCTATGAAAAGATGTTGGAACGCGTCAATCAGATGCTCGACAAGGCGGAGAAGAACACATTGCCTACTCTCGGAAAGGCGTTGGATCACGCCAGGGAGAAGGCGGTAGAGTTGAACGAACTCACTCGAGAGGAAGCGGAGCGGCTCTCCGAATACTTAGAGCGCGATATGAAGGATGCAGCACGCTATCTCTCCGAGACAGGTACTGAATTTCGAACTTGGTGGCGTTTCGACATTGAACTCATAGAGCAACGTCTGCTGGAACTTTTTGCCAGTGTTGCCGACAAGACCAAGTTGGAATTGGAGGGGCTTGCAGAGCAGGCCCGTGATGCTGCTTTCTACAGTACCGGGGAGATAACCGGGCCGGGAACACTGGTTTGCACCGATTGTGGAAAGATCCTCAGTTTTCACAAGGCAGGCTATATACCGCCTTGTCCGAAGTGCTTCAAGACCAAGTACCGGCGCGCTACTGGCGATATTAGCTAGGGCCTGTTAACACTAATTGGAACAGTGTCGCCGGAGGCCATTTTATCGCAGGTCAAGGCGCACCGAGCGCGGTGTAGCACCGCTACATAAGCGAGGTGCAACGCGGAACTGTGGAAAAATGGCCCCGTCCCTCTGGGTTGCTGCTCCAAAAAGGGCCACTCGGCGTTGCTCTTCATTCATTTGGAACCACCAAACCTCGCTCCTTGCGCCTTGATTTGCCCTTTCTGGGGCAGCAACGATGCTGTTTCAATTAGTGTTAACAGGCCCTAAGCAGTTCCCGTCGCTCCCGAAAAGCCAGGTCGGAACTGTTATTGTAGATCTCCTGCAGCATATCTTGGGGAATGTTCTGACAGCGTGTGTTGTCCCAGTCGCAGTTTTCAAACGCAAGCGAGCAGGTCAGCGTCTCGCCTAGCACCCCGGTTCTGTCAAGTAATGCTGCCTTGATGGAATCTGAGAGCGGTACCTGGGGGATGATCTCTGCTAGCGGGCGATCCATGAGGCTGTCGAGAATCGATAACAATCCTGTGGTGAAGGCCTGCTCGACCCATTCGGTATCTATCTGGGTCATGAGTGATGCGCACATGTGTGCACGCACTAGTGCGATTGTAAACAACTCCTCTGGTTTGTCTTCGATGCGCGATAATACGATCAGGCTGGCCCACGCCTGCAAACGCCTGGTGCCTATGTAGATTATCGCCTGCTTTATCGATTCCACCTTGCGTGGGAGCGCAACTGCCGCCGAGTTGAGGAAACGAAGTATCTTGAAAACCAGGCTCGGATCTTGGCCAATCAAGGTTTCCAGCTGCTCGGGAGTCACAGAGGGGTCGTTTAGACTGGCCAGCAATCTCAGAATAACGAGCTGATTTCCGCTGAGCCTGTTGCCGCTGATGATTTGTGGACGGGAGAAGAAATAACCCTGAAAAAGGTCAAAATGGAGATCCCTGAGTTGTTTGTACTCGTCGCGAGTCTCCACCTTTTCCGCTAGCAACAGTAGATTAAAGTCCTTGAGTTTTCGGACGCGCGCGGCCAAGCCGTTCCACTCCAGCGCCGGCACATCAATCTTGATTATTTTGACGAAGGGTAGTAGCGGCTTCCATCTGGGCTCAAAGGCAAAATCATCGAGCGCAAAGGTGTAGCCTTTTTTGGCAAGACTCGCGACGCTTTCGATGAGCTGTTCATCGATTTCCACATCTTCCAGAATTTCCAACACTACCCGCTCTTTCTCGAACGGTATCGGTTGTTGCTCCACCAGCAGGTTGCGTGTCAGATTGAGAAAAACCCTTCGGTCGCTGGCGATCCGCTCCAGACCGAATTCTAAAAACGCATTTAGGATCACTCGTGAGGAGGCTTGGTCTCCATTGTTCAGCACGGCCCGGTTTTCTAGGTTATCCCGGTAGAGCAGTTCATAGGCGTAGAGACGCAGATTACGGTCGTAGATACCTTGCCTGCCAACGAATATGGTCTGCACCCGACAATGACTCCTTTTTACATAAAGAGATGGATCGGCTTTGGGTGGGGAATCTTGATGAAGAAGCCAATAAAAAACCCGCATCGAAATGCGGGTTGATTGCTGTTGCCGGTCTAAATCAGACGGCTATTTGATCTTTGCCTCTTTGTACATGACATACTTGCGAATTTTCGGGTCGAATTTCTTGATTTCCATCTTCCCTGGCATATTCCGCTTATTTTTCGTGGTTGTGTAGAAGTGACCGGTACCGGCACTGGACACCAGTCTTATCTTGTCTCTCATGGTCTACTCCTTAAAACTTAGATTTTTTCGCCCCGGGCACGCAGGTCGGCAACGACCGCATCAATACCCCGCTTGTCGATGATACGCATGCCACTGGTCGATACCCTTAAGCGAACCCAACGTTTTTCGCTCTCCACCCAGAATCTATGATAGTGCAGGTTCGGCAGGAAGCGGCGCTTGGTTTTATTGTGCGCATGGGAAACGTTATTCCCTGTCACCGGCCGTTTACCGGTGACCTGACATACCTTAGACATCGTCCAATCCTCAGAAAACCTTAAGAGAGGCCTGCCCCTCGGGGAGGGCCTGTGAAACCGTTGTGCCTCCACGGGGAGCCACGAAAGAGGCGGAGTTATAGCAAAAAGCGCCGGCGATTTCAAATAATTCTGTTTCGGCAGAAGGCATCAGCTAGCGAGGGGTGGGCGATCTTTCCACGGGGCTTGGCGTTTTGAGGTAGAGCCTCAGAGCAAGCCCCGTTCCGCTAGGGATGTAGTAATACCCGCGCCTATTACGACATGGTCGAGCACGCGGACGTCTATTAGTTCCAGCGCTTTGGTAAGACGATGAGTGATGTGTATGTCCGCTTTACTGGGATCCGCCACTCCTGAGGGGTGGTTGTGGGCTAATATGACAGCTGCCGCATTATGAATGATAGCCTGTCGAACTACTTCTCGGGGGTGTACGCTGGTTCCATCGATAGTACCTCTGAATAGCTCTTCATAATCGATTACCCGATGGCGATTGTCCAAAAACAGGCAGGCAAAGACCTCGTAGGGATAGTCGACAAGCCTGGCTTGAAGATAGTCTTTGGTCAATTGTGGGCTGGTGAGGGTATTGGAGCGATCGAGTGCGCTTCGTAAGTGCCTCCGAGTCATTTCAAGTACCGCACGAAGCTGAACATACTTGGCAGTGCCCAAGCCCGGTATGGCGCAGAACGCAGCCTGGTTGGCGGTTAGCAGTTCCCCAAGGCCGCCGTAGCGCTCAAGCAGTTCCCGGGCAAGTATCACGGCGTTTTTCCCTTTGGTGCCAGTGCGCAGGAATATGGCAAGCAGTTCCGCGTCGCTTAGTGACTCCGCACCCTGAGCCAACAATTTTTCCCTGGGTCGTTCCGCTGCCGGCCATTGGTGTATTGCCATATCGATCTCCCTATCAATACCCTGAACCAGTACAGATTGGTCTACGAGGCGGCATGTTGCAAGAGGAGAATCTCTTTCCGCACCTGCCGCATTGCGTTACTCTTCAGCACTGGTTCTTAAGCGAGCGACGATCGGCGGGTGTGAGAGACAAAAAGATACTACTAGGCATCACTGGTGGCATTGCCGCATACAAGGCAGCGGAGCTGACCAGGCTGTTGGTGAAATCAGGTGCACAGGTTCAGATCGTGATGACGAGCGCTGCGGCCGAGTTCATTGCGCCCATGACCTTGCAAGCACTCTCCGGACGGCCCGTGCGGCAGCCTCTTTTTGATCCTGCCCATGAGGCCGCAATGGGACATATTGAACTCGCTCGCTGGGCTGACTTGATTCTAATTGCCCCAGCAACCGCTGATTTTTTAGCGAAGATGGCTGTAGGAAGGGCTGATGATCTCCTATCCACCCTCTGTCTGGCGTCAGAGGTACAGATTGCGGTAGCGCCCGCGATGAATCAGGGCATGTGGCGGAATGCCGCCACAAAGGAAAACTTACTGCGGCTCTCGCAGCGGGGCGTGGTTGTCTGGGGACCCGCTGAAGGGGAACAAGCTTGCGGAGAATCAGGGCCTGGCAGGCTCCTAGAACCTGAGGAGCTGTATAGGTTCATCGCCAGCGCCTTGGGGCAAGACGACTTAAGAGGCATCAATGTCTTGTTGACTGCGGGACCGACAAGGGAAGCCATAGATCCGGTGCGTTATTTGAGTAATCGCAGCTCCGGCAAGATGGGGTTCGCCCTGGCCGACGCTTTTGCGGAGCGAGGTGCCGCGGTCACTCTGGTCACCGGTCCGGTAGCACTGCAAACACCACAGGGGGTCGCGCGTCACGACGTGGAGACAGCTCTGCAGATGGAGGCAGCGGTGATGGAGGCGGTGGCGGGAAGCGATATCTTTGTCGGATGTGCAGCCGTTGCTGATTATCGCCCGGCGTCTGTCGCTGAGCAGAAGATAAAGAAATTGGAACAGGAGCGAACAATCGAATTGGTTCGCAACCCGGATATACTAGCAGCGGTGGCGGCGCTAGCGGCACCACCCTTCACCGTGGGTTTTGCTGCTGAGACACAGCGGGTAGCCGAGTATGCTGAGCAGAAGCGCAGGATCAAGGGGGTCGATATGATCGCGGCCAATTTGGTGGCTGCGAGCGAAGGGGGTTTCGAGCGTGACCAGAATGCGTTGACGGTGCTCTGGGGAGGGGGAAAAATCGAACTTCCCATGTCAGACAAGGGGCATTTGGCACGTGAGCTGGTAAAGCTGATTATGGAGAGGTATGGAAAAAGCAATCCAGTTGAAGATTCTCGATCCCCGCATCGGGGATGACTTTCCGTTGCCAGACTATGCAACTGAAGGAGCGGCCGGTGTAGATCTACGCGCCATGCTGAATACACCGTTGGAGGTAAGGCCTGGGGAAACTCACCTTATTCCAACAGGGATCGCTATATATATAGAAGATACCGAACTAGCGGCAGTGATCCTGCCCCGCTCCGGTCTCGGGCATAAGCACGGTATCGTATTGGGAAATTTGGTGGGCCTGATAGATTCCGACTATCAGGGGCAGCTATTCGTCTCCTGTTGGAATCGGGGTGCGGACTCTTTTCTCATCGAAGTGGGCGATCGTATAGCGCAGCTGGTGCTGGTGCCGGTAGTCAAGGCACGGTTCAACGTGGTTTCGGAGTTCGAGGCGAGTCTCCGGGGGGCTGGTGGATTCGGCCATTCCGGTAGGCACTGAGGCCGGGGAGCCTTGGGTCAGAATGCATCTTCTTAGCAAAATGCTGTGGTGGGGAGTTCGGCTTTATGGTGGTTGAGCAAGGCGGCAAAGGGAAGGCTGTTTACAGTAGTGCGGTGAACCAGCTCGCCCTCAAAATTCTCCTTTCAATAACCCTGGTGTTGTGCATTGCAGGCGCAACACTGCTATATCTGGAGCAGCGCGAGGACCGCGAGGGGGCGATAGTCCGGGCGCGATTGATTTCGGAGGGATTGGCCAACCGGTTTTCATCGGGCATATCGTTCTATTCTCAGACGCTGGGGCGCTACCTGAGCAGTCATCCGCAGCTGGCCGGTGCCGTGAAAAAAGAGTCGTGGCCGACATTGCAGAAATATGAAAAACAGTTGGCTCGGTTACTGCCAAAGGCGCAAAAGGTACGGATAGTACCCATGGAGTGGGATGAGTTACAGCCCGACTCCACTCCGCCGGTGAGTTACGCAACATTGGAGATGTTGCGCAGCGTTGAACGCAGCAAAAAGCCTTCGGTGGCCGAGGTGCACCAATTTGGCCGAGAACATCCGCATATCGCCCTTGCGGCTCCGATAGTTGATTATCGAACCGGTGATCTTGCCGGAGTTGCTCAGTTACTGTTGCCCATGAGCCTGTTGGATGATGAATTCGCCTCGCTGGGCAAGCTCACCGGACGTATCGAATTGCAGCAGGTGCTGGATAACGATGCCGTGGTTTTGACATCCACCGGAGGGGTGGCCTCAATCTCGATCCATGATGGCGAAGTACCTGTAAAGGGAACGCTTTGGCGGCTTAGCTATTGGGGCGAGACCGAAGAGAGTGGCCTGGCGGCGTATTGGGATATTTGGGGGGTACTCGCGTTAGTGCTTCTGTTAAGCGCGATGGCGGTGATTTTTCTATCTCACATATTTAAAAAGAAACTTGAGCGGGATCGGCGTTTGATAGAAGCGCTTGCACAGCGACTGGTCCAGGGAAAGGGGCAGACGTCGGCACCGAGGGCATCTATCGGAGAATTCCAACAAGTAATGAATCTCATGGCGAATGCCGGCCGGGGTATGAAAAAGAGCTCGGTTAAGGGGGATTCCGGACAGCGCCAGCGAGTTGCTGATTCCGGCCGGTCCGCCGCTGAAGCTCGTACTCCCAGGTCACCCGCGATTGAGGAGACCGCAAAGGCAGAGGTGCCGGCTGACGGCGAGGCAGTAGCGGAGATTTCTCCATCGATCTTCAGAGCCTACGATATCCGCGGCGTTGTAGGCGAAACGCTGACTGCAGATGCAGTCTACTTTATCGGTCGCGCGGTAGGCAGTGAGGCCCATGCGCGGGGAGAGCAGACCGTCATCATAGCGCGAGATGGAAGAGATTCCAGTCAGGCGTTGAGCGATGCACTTGGCCGGGGTTTGATTGAAAGCGGGCAGGATGTTGTGGATCTGGGCATGGTGCCGACGCCGGTGCTCTATTTTGCCACACACTTTCTGGGCAGCAGCTCGGGTGTAATGGTGACTGGGAGCCACAATCCGCCCGAATACAATGGATTTAAGATCGTTGTTGCCGGAGAGACGCTTGCGGAATCGCGTATTCAGGACTTACACAGGCGAATTGTGGAGGGAGATCTGAGTAGCGGTAAAGGAAGTCGCAGAGATCAGGACCTGATTCCAGACTATATCGGGCGCATCAGTGAAGACGTGCAATTGCTCGCCCCTGTCAAGCTTGTTGTGGACTGCGGCAATGGCGTGGCCTCAGTCGTGGCTCCGGCGCTGTTCCGTGTATTGGGTTGCGAGGTAATCGATCTTTATTGCGAAGTGGATGGCACCTTTCCCAATCATCACCCGGATCCCGGTGATCCACGCAACATGGAGGCACTGATTGCCAAGGTGAGAGAAGAGGGCGCCGATTTGGGGGTGGCGTTTGATGGAGATGGGGATCGTTTGGGTGTAGTGGATTGCGAAGGAAAAATCATATGGCCTGACCGCCTGTTAATGTTGTTGGCAAGGGATGTCCTATTGCGTCAGCCGGGGGCGGATGTCATTTATGATGTGAAGTCGAGCCGCCATCTCGCCAGCGAGATATTGATGTACGGCGGTCGTCCCATTATGTGGAAATCTGGCCATTCCCTCGTAAAAGAGAAAATGAACGAAACCGGTGCGGTCTTGGCGGGTGAACTCACTGGTCACATCTATTTCAAGGAACGTTGGTACGGTTTCGATGATGGATTGTATTCTTGCGCGAGGTTGCTGGAGGTGCTTACCGGGGAAGGTTTGAGCACTGCGGAGGTATTCTCTCAATTGCCGGAAAGCCATGTCACCCCGGCACTCCATATGCGAACCCAGGAGGGGCGGAATTTCGAGTTGATTGATGCACTGACCGAAAAGGGTGAGTTTCCTGGCGCCAAGCTGGTTGCGATAGACGGCATTCGGGCAGAGTTTCAGGATGGCTGGGGGCTTATCAGAGCGTCGAATACCGGGCCAAATCTGATGTTCCGGTTCGAGGCAGATGACGAAAACGCACTCGCCCGGATACAGGGCATAGTCAAGGCCCAATTCGCCTCCATAGATCCAACACTTGAATTGCCCTTTTAACTCATTGGGAACACCTAGCCGATGCCGTTAAGGATTAGCACTCCTCTTTTTCTTGCCCTCAGATGAAAGGCACGACATGAGTCTCACACCCGAAGCCGCACGTAATGTGGCGCATGTACTTACCGAAGCACTCCCGTATATCCAGAGGCTGCGAGGAAGGACTGTTGTCATCAAGTATGGCGGCAATGCCATGACAGAGGAGTCTTTAAAGCGGGGCTTTGCTCGCGATGTTGTATTGATGAAGCTGGTGGGAATCAATCCCGTCGTTGTCCATGGCGGGGGACCCCAAATCGGTAGCTTGTTAGGCCGGCTCGGAAAGGAAAGCGAGTTTGTCCAGGGTATGAGGGTAACAGACAGAGAGACCATGGATGTCGTGGAAATGGTGCTTGGTGGTCTGGTGAACAAGGAAATAGTCAATTTGATCAATCGCCATGGTGGTTCAGCGGTCGGGTTAACCGGTAAAGACGGTGACCTAATCCGTGCGAACCGCTTGGTCGTAAGACGTTCAGACCCTAGTTTGGAGTCTTCTGAAATTATTGATGTGGGGCATGTCGGTGAGGTGGAGAGCATCGATGCATCGGTGGTGGATATGCTGGTCAGCGGCAATTTTATCCCGGTAATAGCACCGATCGGTGTGGGCCGGGATGGCATCTCATATAATATTAATGCGGATTTGGTGGCTGGAAAGATGGCGGAGGTTTTGCAGGCCGAGAAGCTAATTCTGCTTACCAATACTCAAGGGCTTATGGACAAAGGGGGTGAACTGCTGACGGGTATGAACGCTGAGCGCGTGGATGAGCTGATAGCAGACGGGACTATTCATGGCGGTATGCTGCCCAAGATTAAGAGTGCCCTGGATGCGGTGAAGGGAGGGGTCAGAACATCCCATATTATCGATGGCAGGGTCGAGCACGCGGTACTTCTCGAATTGTTTACGGATGAGGGTGTGGGCACGCTCATTCATAGACGTTGATGCGTTCGATATGAACAGGAAAATTCCTCGAAGGCAGATCATCCTCGAAGCGTTGGCCAGCGAATTGGAAAAATCCCCCGGGGGCAGAATAACTACTGCTGCTTTGGCTCGGGCGACAGGAGTGTCCGAGGCGGCGTTGTATAGACACTTCGCAAGCAAGGCAAAGATGTTCGAGGGCTTGATCGAATTTGCCGAAGAGAGCGTGTTTGCACGTATAAACAAGATACTTGAGGATGAGAAGTCAACTCGGGTGCGTTGCGCCCAGATAATCTATCTACTGTTGGCATTCGCCGACCGCAATCCGGGTATAACAAGAGTGCTCCTGGGTGATGCCCTGGTTGGAGAGCGGACACGATTGCACACTCGGGTGGAGCAGTTTTTTGCTCGCTTGGAGACGCAATTCAAACAGATTTTACGAGAGTCCAGGTTGCGCGAACAGAAGCAGCGACAGGCGCAGGAGATAGAACTGGGGGCAAGCCTTATGGTCTCACTGATCGAAGGTCGAATGCACCAATACTTGAGAACACGATTTAGGGCTTCTCCCCTTGAGCAGTGGGAGGGGCAGTGGCGCCTGATAGAACCTGCGTTGTTTCCGGACTAAGCGGTTGACTGGCATCATTGGCGCTTAGTCGAACACGGAACCCACGGCGAATTTCATCCACTTGAGCTGTTTTACAGAAATCCTTCCCCCTGGGAGACTCTTTACACTGCAGATCCATGAACAGCCTGGTGTCGGCCACATCCTTCTCCTCGATCCTGGAGACTGTGATGCTGATATCTTCGTCCTGGAGTGGGGCAGCGGTCATGATGATGCTTTCAGCGAGCAGTTGCATCCGCGTGGTGGCATGCTCCCTTACATAGGCCTCTGCAGTCTGCCACAATTGGTCGCACTGCGGTTTACTGCTGCAGGTGACTACGGTCTCCAGAAGCGTGGGGCGCCGGTTTTGCTCTTGAGGATCTTCGATCTCCGGATTAAGGTTTTTCAACTCCCGGAAGCGCTTTAAATCAGCATTGTGCTTATCACGAATAACTTCCTTCGCCTGCTCCTTGTGGATGATGGAGGCATAGTTGTCTTTTAACTGGTTTCGCGTGCGCTCTATCTTTTTCAAGTAGTTCTTAGATACCCGCTGGCCTTGCCGCTCCCGGTTTGCCGCGTTCTTCTGCATAATCTCAAGATTTTGCTTAAGGCGGCGGATATTGCCTCGTATAATCTGAATGGAAGCGTCAACAGATGCCAGCTTGCCGTCCCGGGTCAGGATTATGTCGTCCTCGTAGCGGAAAGTACGCAGCAGAACACGATCTTTTTCCTGTTGGGCTTCGATCAGCCGCTGCTCGTGAGCTTTGAGTCGTTTTAATTCCTCTTCCCGGGCAATCTCCTCAGGGGTCTTTGCGGCCTCGGTTCGATTTGTCTCCAGCCCCCTTTGATCGAGAACGCTTCTCGCATGGTCTTTGTGTTGGGCTGGAACCCGGTCTGAATAGTGAACCACGCCATCTTCGTCTACCCACCGATAGGTCTTGGCCCATGCGCTGGTATTGCTCATCAGAAGCCCGACTAGCAGGATCCTGACACTTAGTTTGTAGATTTCCGATGACATTCGCTGATTTCGATGGTGCTGGTCTTGGTGAGAATACTATCGTAACTCCAGGCGAATAGTTTAGGCGGATGGGGATCGGTCAGCGCCATAGGATTCCCTGTAGGCCTCAATTTTTTCCAGCGCAATCTCTGCGTTTGGCCTCTCCTTTAGATACTCGACGATATGCTCCAGCTTTACAATGGCGGCGACAGGCATGCCGAAATCTTGCTCAACTTCTTGAATTGCTGAGCGTTTTTCTTTTCCTCGTTCCTGCCGGTCCAACGCAATAACTACACCCGCCGGAGTCGCTTGAGCCTTGTCTATGATTTCCATGGATTCACGAATCGCGGTACCCGCAGTGATAACATCATCGATGATCATCACTTTTCCCATCAGGGCGTGTCCAACGATCGACCCACCCTCGCCATGGTTTTTCACCTCTTTTCTATTGAATGCATAGGGGACATCGATACCGTGTTGTCTAAACAATGCCGCTGCGGTGATCGCAGCCAGCGGAATGCCCTTGTATGCAGGTCCAAACAGCAGGTCAAACTCGATATCGGCATCGACAATGGCTTGCGCGTAGAAATCACCCAGCCTCGCCAAGCTGGCACCGCTGTTAAACAACCCCGCGTTGAAAAAATAGGGACTCACGCGTCCCGATTTCAGGGTGAACTCACCAAACTTCAATACGCCCGCACTCAGGGCAAACTCAAGAAACTGGTATTGATAATCACGCATTTTGGGCTCCGGATCGAACAGGTGCATTCTCCGTGGCCCGGCAGGGGTATGCAAGATGTATTGGTGCCATTCGTGGTCTGGTTCGCGAACCTGTTCTCCAGGTCCCAGATAAATTGCGATATTGACAGGCGCTGACAACGCGGAGCGGGCGCAGGCAGTAGAGGTTATAATCGCGAACTTGAGCGCGGTGCGGGGAATGACCATTAATCAGGGCAAAAAAAGTTGGCGGGAATCTTTAGCGGTATATCTAAACCCCCGGGTCCTGGGAATGATATTTCTCGGATTTTCGGCAGGACTTCCCTTTCTGTTGGTTTTTTCCACTCTGTCCGCTTGGCTCAGAGATGAAGGTATTTCGCGCACCCTGATAGGGTACTTCAGTTGGGTGGGTGTAACCTACTCAATCAAAGTATTCTGGGCTCCGGTTATTGACCGCCTGCGATTACCTTTTTTGGGCCGACGTCTGGGAAGGCGCCGGAGTTGGATGCTGCTCGCGCAAATCGGTATTGCTATGGGCCTCGCTGGTATGGCCGTGACCGATCCTGTTTCGCAGACTACCGGAATTGCGGTGTTTGCGTTGTTGGTAGCCTTCTCTTCAGCCACACAGGATATAACCATTGATGCCTACCGTATCGAGGCAGTCTCCGGAGAAATTCAGGGTGCCATGGCCGCCACATACGTGTTTGGATATCGATTGGCGCTGTTGGTCGCCGGTGCCGGGGCGTTTTATATCGCGGCATACACTACTTGGTCCTTCGCCTACTTTGTGATGTCGGGATTGATGGCAATAGGAATGGTTGCCACTCTGACCATAAGAGAGCCCCAATTGAACGCCTCGAAAGAGGATCCTGTACTGGAGCGGAAGGTCGAGGAACAGCTGGGTATTCCCGGCGAATCGGACCGACCCATCGTTCGCCTGGCTGCCTGGTTTTCCGATGCTGTCATCAACCCATTTGTTGATTTCTTCTCCCGAAACGGGCGTTTCGCATTGACCATCCTGTTGTTGATTGGCCTCTACAAGATGAGCGATATCACCATGGGTGTAATGGCCAACCCGTTCTATCTGGATCTCGGCTTTAGTAAAACGCAGATTGCCGACGTCACCAAGATATTTGGTTTTTTCATGACCATTGCTGGAGCCGCCCTTGGCGGTGTGCTGGTAGTTCGTTACGGCATCATGGGGCCGCTGTTGCTCGGTGCGGTGATGGTGGCATCCACTAATCTGCTATTCGCGTATCTGGCACTAACGACACCAGATATCTCGTTATTGGCGATTGTAGTCAGTGCCGACAATCTTAGTGGTGGCATCGCCACATCCGTCTTTATTGCGTATTTATCGAGCTTGACCAACACGGCTTACACGGCCACCCAGTATGCTCTATTCAGCTCACTGATGACGCTTCCCGCCAAGTTGCTGGGCGGTTTTTCCGGGGTCGTCGTCGATGGATACGGCTATGCTACTTTCTTCACATATGCCGCTGCCAGCGGAATCCCGGCAGTTATTCTGGTGGTCTATTTAATGAAACACTGGCCAGCATCAATCACACACGTTGGGCAAAGGCATGGTTAGGCGGGGGAGGCAGAGTTGAATGAATCGGGGTATCTGACCGCTTTACTCGTGGGTCTATTGGGCGGTGTGCACTGTGTCGGCATGTGTGGCGGTATTGTCAGTGCGCTTACATTCAGTCTCTCCAATGAAGGAAGAAGTACCGTAAATCGGGCGATATCCTATCAGCTTGCATATAATGCCGGCCGCATATCAAGCTATGCACTCGCTGGAGGAATTATGGGCGGAGTGGGTATGCTGCTCGCCCAGCTGATGCCGGTCTACTATGCGCAGCGTCTGCTGATGGCCCTGGCCGGCTGTTTCATGGTGCTGCTTGGCCTCTATCTCGCAGATTGGTGGCGGGGTCTGGGGGTGATCGAACGGATGGGGGCGGGATTGTGGACCCGTATTGAGCCCTTGGGCCGCCGATTGTTACCGGTGCGATCGCTGCACCACGCCGCTATTGTTGGGGTTTTATGGGGCTGGCTACCCTGCGGCATGGTTTACAGCATGCTGGTGATGGCAGTTTCCTCTGGCGGAGTATTGGAGGGGGCGGCACTCATGCTTGCCTTTGGGGTCGGTACCCTGCCCACTCTTTTAGGTATGGGCGCCCTCGCCGGTGCTGCGGCCCATCTTTCTCGTGCAACAAGCGTTCGCAGGCTAGCGGGTGTTTTGGTAATCCTCTTCGGCGTGTATACCCTATGGCAAGCAATCTGAACCATGCTTTGAGCGATGGTCAGTCGATCGGCGTTCTCTAAAGACGCATGGCGTGTCTATGCTGAGGTTTCGGGGCTTTGATCCAGGTACAGGGCTCTACTTGACGCTATCAACCGCCAGGGGCGAGAATTACGCCCTTTATTCGCCTCAATACATTGGCTGGATCGCCGCGCCTTCATGAGTGCAGAATCAAATCTTATCAGTATCAGGGGCTTGAAGTTCTCCCACGAGAACAAAGTCATATTCAAAGGGGTCGATCTCGATATTCCCAAAGGGAGTGTTACCGCGATCATGGGGCCCAGTGGCACCGGTAAGACGACACTGTTGAAACTCATTGGGGGGCAGCTGCGCCCGGCTGAGGGCAGTATCCATGTCAATGGAAAAGACATTCATCGATTGAGGCGAGATGAACTCTACCGGCTGCGGATCAAGATGGGCATGCTGTTCCAAAGCGGAGCGTTACTGACGGATATCTCGGTATACGACAATGTGGCCTACCCGTTGCGCGAACACACGGATCTGCCTGAATCAATGATCCGCAAACTGGTGTTGCTCAAACTGGAGGCCGTCGGGCTGAGGGGGGCGAGGGATTTGAATCCTAGCAAGCTTTCAGGTGGAATGGCCCGGCGGGTGGCCCTGGCTCGTGCGATAGCACTTGATCCGATGATGATCATGTATGACGAACCCTTTACCGGCCAGGACCCCATCACAATGGGAGTGTTAGTGCAGCTGATACGCTCTCTCAACGATGCCAGCGGCCTGACCAGTGTCATCGTCTCCCATGACGTGGAGGAGACCGCAAGCATCGCCGATCTTATCTACGTGATTTCCAACGGCCGGGTTGTGGAACGCGGGGTCCCTGAGGAGATAATGCAATCCCGCAATGAGTGGACACATCAGTTTATGCAGGGCATCGCTGATGGTCCGGTACCTTTCCACCACGATGCACCGCCGCTGAAGGCAGACTTGCTGGAATCCGCCAAATGAGTTCCCTTGGATCCTTCTCAGGTGGCGCGATGTGGTGAACTGGGCCGCCGAAATCAAACGGTTAGGGAATCTATTTCTCGATCAGCTGGCTAAGCTTGGTGGTTCCGGAATTGATGCGCTGGGACAACTGGGGCGCGCTCACCTGCTGCTGTTTTCGATCCTTGGAGGCCTCTCAGAGCTGATTCGCCGTCCCCGGTTGCTGGTGGTGCAATTATATTCGGTTGGTGTATTGTCGGCGCTCATTGTGGCCGTTTCCGGCACATTTGTGGGAATGGTTTTGGGGCTTCAGGGCTACTACATACTCTCCCAGTTCGGCGCTGAACAGACGCTTGGGGTGATGGTGGCAGCCTCCTTGGTCAGGGAGTTGGGGCCGGTAGTGGCGGCACTGCTATTTGCGGGCAGAGCGGGTTCAGCGCTCACTGCCGAGATCGGGCTGATGAAGACCACAGAGCAGCTTTCGGGGCTGGAGATGATGGCGGTAGACCCGATAAAGCGGATCCTGGTACCAAGATTTGCCGCCGGGATTATCTCCATGCCGCTCCTGGCTGCAATGTTCAGCGCCCTGGGTGTTCTCGGTGGATATTTCGTGGGAGTGGGTTTGCTTGGTGTTGACGATGGAGCATTCTGGTCGCAAATGCAGTCCAAGTTAGATCTCTATGGCGATGTGATGAATGGGGTTGTCAAGAGCCTGGTTTTCGGGTTTGTCTGCACCTGGATTGCGCTTTTCCAGGGCTATGATACGGACACCAACCCAGAGGGCGTGAGTAGAGCGACCACCCGCACAGTGGTGCATTCGTCCCTTGCGGTGCTGGGGCTCGATTTTATTTTGACTGCATTGATGTTCGGAGATTGAAAGGATGAATCACAGCAAGTCAATTGAATTGATGGTCGGTGCCTTTATGGCAGCCGGTGTTGTTGCGCTATTTTTTCTTGCGATGCAAGTCAGCAACCTGAGCGGCTCCGGGGCCGGCGATGGATTTGAAATCGAGGCCCGCTTCGACAACATTGGCAGCCTGAAGGAGCGCTCCCCCGTAACGATGGCGGGAGTGAGGGTCGGCAGGGTGAGCGACATCGTATTTGACATTGAAACCTACGAGGCGGTTGTCACTTTAAAAATCGATTCCGATTTCGAGGGTGCTATACCGGATGACACCTTCGCCAAAATTTTCACTGCGGGTCTGCTGGGAGAGCAATATGTTGGCCTGGACGCTGGTGGCAGTCCGGAGTTTCTTAAGCAAGGAGACAAAATCACCCTGACGCAATCTGCTCTGGTATTGGAGGAGATCATCGGTCAGTTTTTATTCTCAAAGGCAGAAGAGGGTGCGTCAGGTGATTAGGGGCTTGATCACCCTGCTTGTTCTTGCGCTTTCGATAGGGCTGGCGCATGCCGCTCCGGAGGAGCCGTTACAGGTTGTCAAATCGACCGCAGATCAGGTACTGAGCAAATTAGAGGATCAGCAGGCGGAACTGCAGCAATCGCCAGGAAAAGTTTATGAGCTGGTCAACGAATATGTTTTGCCCAGATTCGATTTTGTATACATGTCGCGCCTGGTGTTGGGACGGTACTGGCCCCGGGCCAGCGAATCGCAACAGCGAGCATTCACCAAAGAGTTCAGGGAGTTGCTTGTGCGCACCTACGCAACTGCGCTTCTGAACTACTCGGGAGAGGAGATCGTTTATTTACCGATGCGCATGACGGACGGTGACAGGCGGGTAAAAGTGAATACTAGAGTGCAGCCTGGCGGGGCGCCCCCCATACCGATTGACTACAGTCTTTACTTAAACAGAAACCGACAGTGGCTGGTTTACGATGTGGCCATCGACAATATCAGTCTCGTTTCCCAATACCGCAACAGTTACGCAAATCAGATCAAGCGCTTCAAGATGGATGGCCTGATCGAGAATATGCAGAAATTGAATCAAAGGAACAGATAGCATGCCCAATACTGACCTCGCCGGAACCTCCTCGGATCGTTTTCTGGTATCAGGGGATCTGCTGTTTTCCACAGTCGGTAAACTACTGCGGGAGGGGGAGCGGTATATTGCCTCTGCTCCCCAGCCAGTGTTCGATCTCTCGGGTGCAGAGCGCTGTAATAGTGCGGGTCTGGCCTTATTACTCGAATGGCTGGAAATCGGGATGCAACGGGATCTGCGACCGCAATTCGTCAACCTGCCGAGCAGTCTGGAACGGATTGCAAAGCTCAGTAATGTGGACCAACTACTGTTGTCCTCTAACTAGCAGCCCTCTAAACACTTCATCGATGCCATCGCTATACCATCGCGAGAAATTCGGGCATTTAGGCCGGGCTCACGAGCTCTCTTTTTGGCGAGTGGTTTTTTAACTTTTTACAGGGAGTTGCACCGATATTGACTTGCGGTTTCTGGTCATTTCTTGGAAAATACGGAGGAATTTGTACCTGCAAACTGCCAACAGGGTGTTTTTGTCGGGTTTACACCATCCGGCGTTATGATTGAGAAACGCTAGAGCTCTGTTTGTTTCGGTATCCGGGTTGCTAGTGCCGCCCAGTCGACGGTAGTCGGGATGTCCGAATCGGATGGTAATCACTATGTGTTGGGCTACGAACACAATGCTATTTTGGGGAGAAGACTCTTGGGCCTTATAGCGACGCCGACTGGAAACGACCAGCCGTTGAGGGCAGCGGATTTCAGTAATCTTGCGTCGGCGCTGGATTATGCGGCGCTGGGCTGTACGGGGAGTAATTTCTACACGGGCCGCGGTGGGCTTTATGCGGTGGTGAGCTACCGAGAGCTGAGGAGAGAGGCCGTGCGTCTGGCGCGCCGGCTGCGAGGTCTTGGAGTGGAGCGCGGCGGTCGTCTGGCGATAGTGGCGGAGACGCACCCGGACTTCATGCGTTTTTTCTTTGCTTGCCAATACGCGGGACTGGTGCCGGTGCCGCTGCCGATTCCTTTGAATCTGGGCAGTCACCGAGTTTACGTGGAGCAGATACGTGCGATGTTGCAGAGCTGCGGCGCGTCGCTGGCGATGGCGCCGGAGGGTTATGCGAAGCTGCTTGAGGAGTCGGTATCGGGCTTGGATTTGAGCTACTGGGGTACACCGGCGGGTTACGACAGCCTGGAAGAGCAGGAGGTTGAGTTGCAGCCGCTGGGGCCTGGCGAACTGGCCTACCTGCAGTACACGTCGGGTAGTACGCGTTTTCCGCGTGGAGTGATGATTACCCAGGAAGCGGTGATGAGCAACCTGTCGGGGATCATCACGGAGGGTTTGTCGGTGCGGCGGACGGACCGCTGCGTATCCTGGCTGCCGTTTTATCACGACATGGGACTGGTGGGATTGGTGTTGGCGCCTTTGGCGTCGCAGCTGACGGTGGATTATCTGGGTACGCGTGAGTTTGCGATGCGTCCGCGGCAGTGGTTGAAGCTGATGTCGCAGAACCGGGGTACGATCTCTTTCAGTCCGCCGTTTGGGTACGAGCTTTGCAATCGCCGTCTTCGTGAAGGCGAGGCGGAGCAGTTTGATCTGAGTGCCTGGCGAGTGGCGGGAGTGGGAGCGGAGACGATTCGGCCACGTGTGCTGGAGGAGTTTTCGGAGACGCTGTCACCGAGCGGATTTGCATCGCGATCGTTTTTGGCGTGTTACGGGATGGCGGAGTGTTCTTTGGCGGTGAGTTTTGCGCCGCTGTCGGAATCGCTGTCGATAGACCGGATAGATGGAGATTATCTGGCGCATCATGATTATGCGCAGCCGCTGGATGAGACGGGGGGATCGCGGCTGAGCGAGTTTGTGAACTGCGGATTGCCGCTGTCGGATTTTGAGGTTGAGATTCGGGATGGTACGGGAGCGGTGGTGCCGGAGCGTCACATAGGTGTGATCCATGTTCGTGGACCGAGCGTGATGTCGGGTTACTTTGGCGAGCCGGAGATTACGTTAGAGACGCTGTCGCCGGCGGGTTGGCTGAACACGGGAGACATAGGTTACCGCACAGCCGAGGGTTTGGTGATTACGGGCCGGAGCAAGGATCTGATCATCATCAATGGGCGCAATATATGGCCCCAGGACCTGGAGCAGTTGGCGGAGTGTCAGGCGGAGGTTAGGCCTGGAGATGCGCTGTCGTTCGCGGTGCCGGGAAGGGATGGTTGCGATGTGGCGGTGATGGTGGTTCAGTGCCGGGAGAAGGATGGAGAGAAGCGCCAGGAGCTGGTGAAGCGATTGCAGGGCTTGATCCACCGCGAGGTGGGGGTGGACTGCCACATAGAGTTGGCCCCACTGCATACGCTGCCGCGCACCTCATCCGGTAAGCTCTCACGCTCCAAGGCCAGGCAGAACTACATTCAAACATATCGTTTACAGGATACCGGCGGAGCGGTAAACACTCTCAAGTCGAAAGTCAGCTGACTTCGCATCTCCCCGGCGTATGCCTCAATCCATCGCGGTAACCGGTGCCACAGGGTTTATAGGACACACCTTGGTGCAGCGGTTATTGACCGCGGGCAAGGATGTGCGGGTGTTGGTACGGCCCGGCTTCAGGACGTGCTCCTCGTTTTCCAATTGCAAGGTCATCACTGGCGCGTTGGAGGATCCAGCGGCCCTTTCCCTGCTGTTGACGGGGGTTGATTCAGTAGTACATTCTGCCGGCGTGGTCAGGGGAGCTTGCGCGGAAGATTTCGACCGTACTAATGTAGAGGGTCTTCGGCGGCTGGCTGAGACGGTCATGGTACAGGCTAACAGGCCCCGCCTGCTTTCGATATCTTCCCTGGCTGCCAGGGAACCCGAAATATCCCTCTATGCAGCAAGCAAATGGCGGGGTGAGCAGGTTCTCGCAGGATATGCAGATGCATTCGATTGGGTGATATTGCGTCCCCCGGCTGTGTATGGCCCTGGAGATCGGGAGATGCTGCCCCTGTTCAGGTGGATGGGCAGAGGCTTAGCCCCCATTCTGGGAAGTCCCGGATCAAGGCTGTCGCTGTTGTATGTTGGAGATCTCGCTGCGGCGGTGATTAGCTGGTTGGATTCCGGCGCGGGCAAGGGCGGGATCTATGAGATATGCGACGGAAAAACAGGGGGATATAGTTGGGATGAAATCGTATCGCGGGTATCCGACCTCCTTGGCAGACGCATCATCCGTGTACCCGTGGGGACGCCAATACTAAACTGGTTGGCGGGGGTCAATCTTCGAAGCGCACGAATGTTTGGTTATGCGCCCATGCTGACTCCCGGGAAAGTTCGTGAACTTCGTCACCTTGATTGGGTCGGTAATAACGATGCGCTACAGGCGGCCATCGATTGGCAGCCCCGCGTTTCTCTGGAGAAGGGATTACGGCTCACCATGGGATGGCCCGCCCAGGGTTCGACCCAAACCTCAGTCTAGGTTACTCTTTCCACGCAAATCTGCAGCAACGGAGATAGACGTTACATGGCGGACCAACCAGAAACCCTGAGCAGACTCTATGAGTTGATAGGCCCCTTCACCAAGTCCCAGGTAGAGTTTAACGCGCAGACTGATCTGATCGATGAACTGGGGCTGGATTCAATGAAGGTGATGGATCTGGTCATGCAGATCGAGGATGAGTTCGATGTATCCGTACCGCTGAACGTCTTGGCGGATGTACGCACCATTGGGGATTTGGCTAAACAGCTTCAACGGTTGCTGAACGAGGTTTGATCGCTATGTCGGAACTGCTGACAAAATTCCTGCCCCTAGAAAAACAGCGCAATGCCGTAATCGAGGGAAGTGGCGCGGACCCTTTCCACGTGGTTGTCGAGCGGGTTGTCTCCGCCACTGAGGCAATCGTCGGGGGCGGGCGAGTGATAATGGCGGGTACCAACAACTATCTGGGCCTTACCTTCGACCCAGATTGCGTGGAGGCGGCCTGCAGGGCGGTCCGAGAGCAGGGTACCGGTACTACGGGCTCCCGTATGGCGAACGGCAGCTATAGCGCCCACTTGTCCCTGGAGCAGGAGCTCGGCCAATTTTATGGTTGCCCTGCCGCGATTGTTTTTTCCACCGGGTATATCGCCAACCTGGGCATTCTCTCTACATTGGTCGGGCAGGATGACGTGATAATGCTCGACGCGGACTGCCATGCCAGTATCTATGACGGCACCCGGCTCGGAGCTGCCCAGGTGATGCGGTTTCGCCACAATGATCCTGCGGACCTGGAAAAGCGGCTGCGTCGGCTCGGAGAGCGGGCCAAGCGAACCCTGGTGGTTGTGGAAGGGATTTACAGCATGCTGGGAGACAAGTCGCCGCTGGCGGAAATTGTCTCTGTGAAGCAAAAATACGGCGCTTCCTTGTTGGTGGACGAGGCGCATTCGTTGGGTGTACTGGGGGCGACGGGAAGGGGCTTGGCTGAAGAGCTCGGGCTGCTAGATCAAGTGGATTTCATTACCGGCACGTTCAGCAAGAGTCTGGGCTCTATCGGAGGTTTTTGTGTGAGCCGATGGCCGCAGCTGGAGTCTGTGCGCTACGCCATGCGCCCTTATATTTTTACTGCATCCTCTTCACCATCGCTAATCGCCTCCACTAGGGTCGCCCTCTCGCGCCTGCAAGCGGGGGGCGAGTTGCGTCAGCGCCTGTGGGAAAACGCACGCCGCCTCTATCAGGGACTCTCACAGCGGGGATTTCAGCTGGGGCCGGAAATCAGCCCGGTTATAGCGGTGCGCCTGGAGGCCGCAATCGAGGAGGCGCCCCGGTACTGGAGCAAGCTGCTCGCCCAGGGCGTTTACGTCAACCTGATTTTACCGCCGGCCACGCCTGACGGCGGTTGTCTTCTCCGCTGCAGTCTGAGTGCAGCTCATAAGCCTGAGCAGATCGATACCATTCTCAAGGCCTTCGCCTCCATAGGAGAGCGCACGGGTACTGCTTCAGCCCGCCAGGGCTGAGAATTAGATTAGCGACCGTTACCGGTGGCAAGGGTATATCCCACCCGATGAATCTACTGAGCACATTTGCCAGAGCCTATCCCGTTCAGAGCGCCATTATGCTGGGGGCACTGTTGATTGCTGGCGTAGTGGAGGGCATTAGCCTGACTGCCCTGCTGCCCTTGTTGAACCGGGTATTGGATAACACCGGAGCAGGTATCGAACGGGAGGCGCGGGAGCAGGAGGAGGGTCTGGGGCAAACACTGATTGATGGTCTTGCCTATCTGGGCGTGAGTCCCAGCGTGGAACTACTGCTGGTCATTATCGTAGTCGGGGCCATCGCCAAGGGGGGGCTGGTGTTGCTGGCCAAGAAGCGGGTGGGGTATATCGTCGCCCATGTGGCCACCGACCTTCGGCTCTCCATGTTGCGTTCGATGCTGGCTTCCCGCTGGGAATACTATCTCCATCAGCCGATCGGCCAGTTGACCAACTCCATGTCGATCGAGGCCGTACGTGCAGCCAATGCCTATCTGCATGGTGCGACCATGTTATCCCAAGCCATTCAGGCTGCGGTTTACGTCATCATTGCCACCCTGGTGATGTGGCAGGCTGCGCTTTTCTCCTTTGCTATGGGATTGCTTATCTATCTCTCCATGAACCGCCTGATCAAGATGGCGCGGAAGGCAGGGAACAAGCAGACAAAGTTCACCAAGTCTATGATTGGCCGTCTAACTGATACCCTGATGTCGGTTAAGCCGCTCAAATCCATGGGACGTGAGGGGTTGGTCGACAACGTACTGGTCTCCGAGACCAAGAATATCAATCGTGCGCTGCGCAGGGAGGTGGTCAGTGCCGAGGTGCTTTCCGCAGGGCAGGAGGTACTGTTCGCCTTGGTGCTGGTAATAGGCATTTATATCACTCTGGTCATTTGGGAACTCCCCATCACAACGGTAATGGTGCTCGGTTATCTCCTGGCCCGTACCCTAAAGAAGAGCGGGCAGGTTCAGAAGAGTTACCAGAAAATGGCGGTAAGCGAGTCCGCATACTGGTCTATACAAACCACCATACGGGACGCTGAGGCGGCGAAAGAGGCGATAACCGGAAGTCTGGCTCCTACCCTCAATGAGGGTATCCGGTTGCAGGATCTCGGCTTCAGCTATGGCGAGAGACAAATTTTGGATGGTCTGTGCTTACACATGCCCGCCGGTGCATTCACGGCAATTGTCGGTCAGTCCGGCTCTGGCAAGACCACTATCCTGGATATGGTGATTGGGTTGTTGCGGCCTCAATCTGGACAGGTATTGGTGGATGACATTCCACTTTCCGACCTCGACTTGCGGGCCTGGCGGCGCTCGATAGGTTATGTGCCCCAGGAGACCGTACTGCTGCACGACACCATTTATAACAACGTGACCCTCGGTGATCAGAGTCTGAATGAGGCCGACGCGGAACGCGCATTGCGGGAGGCGGGTGCCTGGGATTTCGTGGCCGGGCTTGAGGCGGGAATCCAGCATGTGGTGGGGGAGCGGGGGGGCAAGCTGTCTGGGGGGCAGAGGCAACGTATCATGATCGCCCGGGCACTCGCTCACAGGCCAATGTTGTTGATCCTCGACGAAGCGACAACCGCACTCGATCCCCACAGCGAAGCGGCCATCTGCGATACCCTTCGCGGACTGAGGGGAGAGCGCACTATTCTCGCAATATCCCACCAACCCGCGCTGTTCGAGGCCGCCGATATCGCTTACCGTTTGGAAAACGGCCAGGCGACTAGGGCGAAAGGTGCGCTCTAGCCTGTTTGCTCAGTAAGTTAGCTGCTTTTCTATTCCCAGATCCGCCCGTGAGAGCACTTCGGCAATACGGGTTCCGGCGTTGCCATCGCCGTAGAGCGGGTCCGATTCTGGTCTGGGGGCGTTTAACTGGGTGGCAATAGCCTGCTGTATTCGGGTGCGATCATAGTCCACGTCGATTACGTTTCTTCCGCGGTCGCGGCCGCTCTGGCGGGTACCGATGTTGACCGCCGGGACCCCCAGAAAGGCGCATTCCCGAATAGCGACACTGGAGTTCCCTACGATGCAGCGGCTGTGGTGAAGCAACTGTAGAAAGTCCTCCGGGGGCAAGTTCTTGAAAAAATGAATATGGGGCAGGTTGTGGGCTTCCCGGAAGGCGCGGATGCCTTTCGAGGTGCCGTCGGAACCGGCATCCACATTGGGCCAGAACCAGAGGGTCGACAGACCCGAGTCCGCCACCGCATGGAGTGTCTCCTCGACATGTTGACGCGCCTGGTGGTGCTCTGTGGTCACCGGATGCTGCATCACTACAATATAGCCGTCGCTGAGGTCGAGTCGCTCACCTACACCGCCGAACCGATCGAAGATGGTATCCAGATTGATGTTGTCGTGGGCAATTGCATTGGCAGCCACATCGATTGAGGGGCAGCCGGTAACAAACACTTTCTCTTCGCGCTCCCCCATACGAACCACCCGGTTGCCAGCTTTCTCGCTGGCGACTAGGTGGATATCCGCCAGCTTGGTTATGGCGTGGCGCACCTTCTCGTCAATGGAGCCGGTAATTTCACCGCCCTGGAGATGAACCAGGGGGATATTCAGATAAGTTGCCGCTATGGCAGTTGCGATGGTTTCAAAGCGATCGGCGATGGTGATTACCATGTCCGGTTTGAGGTCGTCCAGGGTAGTGGCGATCTCAGCCAGGCCGAGGCCCGTTGATTTGGCCGAGGTGACAAGTGTCTCCCCCTCGACGATCATATATATGCGCCGATCAATCTGGAATCCCTCTTTCTCCATCACCAGGTGAGCATTCCCGTAGCGTTCGAGCAACGCCGATGCGGCCACTACCAGTTGCAGCTCCAGCTGCGGGTGGGCCTTGATAGCGCTAAGCACCGAACGAACCCGGGAATAGCTGGGGCGGGCGGTGATGACCACACAGACTTTGCGAATGCTCATATCAAACCTTCTCAAGATCGTTTAGGGAGAGCAGGCTATCCTTGGCGATATCACCCAGGGTGCGCCTGCCAATCAGGGTTTCCAACTTTTCTGCGGGGATGCCATTACCCGGTTTCTTGGTAGTGAGATGCTCGGCGGTCAGCAGAGTGCCTGCCGGTATATCCGCGCACGCCACCACGCTCTTCATGAAAATCCCGCGCAGTGGCTTGACCGCGTCAGTGGGATTCGACTTGTCCACCGGGTTGGCACGCATGGTTTCGATGGCCCTTACCCCCGTTACCAGTTGCTTCAACTCCGAGGTGGTGACCGACGCGGGAATATCCGGGCCGAACAACTCCCTGCTCGGAGTGAAGTGGACTTCCAGTACCTCGATACCCAGAGTTGCCGCAGCCAGTCCAGCATAGATGGCGGCCGAGTGGTCGGAGAGCCCGACCGCGCAACTGTATCGCGCCCTAAGCTCATGGATGACATTCAGTCCCACCTGCTCGGGCGGGCATGGATACATCGAGGTGCACTGCATAACCGCCAATGGGACCTCGCTGTTCCCCACCCATTCGACCGCCTTGTCGATCTCCTCCCAAGGGCTCATTCCGGTGGATATCATGACCGGTAGACCGCTTTCGGCCATCGCCTTGAGCAGCTCGGGGTTGTTGATTTCACCTGAGGGTATTTTCCAGCCCGCAACGCCGATTTGTTGCAGCATCTCCAGGGCCTGCATGGAAAAAGGCGAGCTGAGAAAAAGCAGACCCCGCTCGCTGCTGTGGGTCTTTAGGCCAGCCCACTGGCTGGGCGTGAACTCCATTCGACGCCAGTAGTCGAGCCGTGTTTCGTCCTGGAGACTGAAGCGCTTTCTCCAGGGCTCGGCGAGGGTGCTTTCGGCATCGGCGATGTGGGTCTGAAACTTGATCGCATCGGCACCCGCTTCGGCAGCGGCGTCTATGTAAGCGTGCGCCATGCCGAGACTGCCTTCGTGGGCCTGTCCTACTTCGGCGATGATGGTGCAGGGTGCCCCAGGTCGGGGGTTTCGCAGCCAGGTTTCTGTCATGAGTTTCTGCTCTGGGTAATAGGAGTGGAAACAGGCGGAGCGGATGTTGAGCCTTCCGAGGCCTGCCGGTAGATGGTTTCCCAACGCTGGTTGAATGCTGCAAACAGCCCCGTATCCTTGGAGATGACACCGACCTCGTGATTGAGCCAGCGGGAGCGCGAGGTCCAGTTACAACTGCCGAATACCGTCCATCGCTGATCTCCCGAGGCGATGACGATGAATTTATTGTGCATGGGCAGCCCCTCGGGATGCCGAAATCTGAACAGACGGATGCCGGCTCCGGTGAGCAGCGACTCGATTCTCGGCGGGATACGTCGATGGGTGCTTTCCGCCAGTATTTCAACCTCTGCTCCTCTGCGGGCCAGGGCGGTAAAGTCTCTGGCACTGCCCGGCCCCTTGATATGGGATGCGGCAATTCGCACGCGAGCGCCGCCGCTAAAACGGCGAAGTAGCCGGGAAATGGGATTTCCGGCGATTCGGGGCCAGAAATGTATCTCCGTTTCATGGGCCTTCAGCGGCCGATTCAGGGACCTCGAGAATCGCTCCAGCGGATTGTGACTACGGGTGTGGATGTGGCGTCCGTGTTCAACCAGCCCCCGTACCAGTGCCGGATCGTCGATGACCACCAGGAAATTGTGCCCACGGTCCTGATCCAGTATCTCCTCGATTACTTCCGGGCGCGTCTCGGGGTGGTCGCCCGAAGGGTTGAATGAGCCTACCAGGGCGCAGGGTTTGGGGTGCGAGAAATAGTAGACTTTCTCGTGTAAGTGGGGTTTCCAGCCCACTCCGGGAAACAATGGGTGGCTGACTTTACGCAGGTTACCGCCCAGACCCGATTCGGTGGCCAACATCGCCAGCACCTGGTCGTTGGCGTGTGGGGTTCTGGGTAGCGCATCCAGAGTGATCCGCACCGCCACGCCGCGGCGGTGGGCAGCGAGCAGCGCTGCCGCCAGCCTGCGGTCGCGAAAGTAGTAGGTGGTCCAGTCTATCTCACCGCCCGCAGGCACCGCCGCGATATGCTCTGCAAGTATATCGCGGAGGCGCATGGGCGGTTGGTCTGGGCCGCCGAAATACACCTTGAAACCCATGAGCGGCTGCCGACTAATCCGTTTCCAACATGATGCGGCGGCCTTCTGCGGAACTCCGGCGGCAGGCGTCGACGACCCTGAGCGCATTGATGCCGTCCTCGATGGTACAGCGCTTGGCGCCGAGATTCCCGTCAATCAGTTGCAGAAAATCCCCGGCCACCCCCACGAACATATCGTTGCGCTCACCCTCGAATATCTGGGTTTCCCACCGCTTCTCCCCGGTGGCGCCAAACTGGATGGCGTTGTCCTCATAGCTGTATATGAGGGTTCCACCCTCACCCACCGCGCTGATGCTGCGTTCGTGGGGGCGCCCGATCAGATCTAGGTGCAGGTTGACACGTTCCCCTGAGGCATAGCCGACCAATATGTCCACGTTGTCGTCGCTGTCGATCTCCAGGTCTGAGATTTTATCCACCGCCGCATAGACGGTTTCAGGCCAGCCCAGAAACCACAGCATCAAATCGATGAAGTGGCTTTCGTCCAGCAATGCGCCACCGCCAAGCCTTTTTTGAGCCATAAAGAACTCCTGGTAGGGTTCCCAGGGGTGCCAGTCCGCAAGGTGGGCGCTCATCACGAAGCGCATATTACGAATGGCACCAATAGTGCCCTGTTGCAGCCGTTCGCGGTAGACCGCCAGCGGTTGCCACCAGCGGTAGGTATAACCAAGCAGAATCCGCTCGCTGTGGCCAGCGAGCTCGGAAGCGGTGGAGGAGTCGATGCTCAGCGGCTTTTCACAGAGTATCGGGCAATCCCGTGCTTCGACGATGTCCAGAATTTGCTGCACATGGAAATTGGGAGGGGAGGCGATCACGATGCCGTCCCACCCGCGGTCGGAAATGGCTTTATCGAAGTCGGTAAACCGCCCCGCGTCAGGATATGATGCAGCCGCTTCTTCAACCCGATCTGCCCGTGGATCGAAATAGCTGGTGGTGCAGCCGAGCTCTCTTAGGTTGCGTCCGTGGCGCTGACCCGCAGAGCCGGCCCCGACGATCAGCAATTGTCTATTGTCGTTCATCTTAATTTCGCGGTCAGTTCAATGTAGGGAGTGGGGTCGAGCTTACACTCATAGAGCGACGGTTGAGGATTCTCGCGCCACTCCTTAACAGCAGCCTCGAGCTGCGCACCATTTTCGATAACGCCGCTACTCAGTCCCAGTGCATCGGCGATGGTGCTCATTGAGCGTTGCGACAGTGTTACCGGCCGCTGTGTCAGCCCACTATTGAGGGCGCTGCCTCGGATACTGCCGAAACTTCCATCTTTCATCACCAGTACCAGTAGTTTCAAACGCTGTTCCGCAGCCAGCGCCAGTTCACCGATCAAGGATCGAATCCCGCCGTCGCCGATCCACAGTACCACTGGGGATTCAGGTAGCGCCACGCAGGCGCCAAGCGCGTATCCCAGCGCTGCACCCATGTAGCGCCCGTTAGGGGTGCCGATCAGACCACTGGGGGACCGGGCGCGAATAAAGTGCTCGCCGATGACGGTGAAGTTGCCGGTATCCAGCACGTGGATTGCTTCGGGCACCATGGCCTGTACTTGGCCCATGGCGGCTACTGGGCTCCAGCCGTACGCTGCGGCGATTTCCACGAGCCGCTGGCGACTGGCCTGGATGCGCTCCTCACCCCACTGCTTGTCCGCGAGCAACCCGATGACCTCGGCGATTTGATTGTCACTCAGGGTCTCGGTTTTACCTGCCAATGGGCTCGGCGGATATAGCGAGCCGGCACGGGGGGCAATCGTATCCAGGTGCAGCGTGCATTCAGGATCGAAGGCCGGGTTCAGTATCTCACCGCTCCGCAAACCCAGGGTTATCAGCAGATCCGCATCCGGTAATAACCGTTTCTCAGGGGTGTCGGCTTTGCCCGCGCCCGTATAGACTCCGGCGGCAAAGGGTGTGTTTTCGTCGATCAAACCCTTCCCCGCCGCTGAGGTGAACAGCGGTATCCTGAGCCGCTGTAGCGCCGCCCGCCACGACCGGCGGAGTCCCAAGGAACCCACAATCAGCAGTGGTCGTCGGCTGGCGGCGATTCGCTGCTGCAACGGTGAAATCCCGGTAGTCTCGAATTCCTGTGCAAGTTCTTCCACGAGCCGCTCTCCGCTGCCCAGGTCTAGGTGCACCGGGCCGGGAAACTCTTTACGAGCGGTATTCCAGCAATCCTTGAGCGAAACCCGATCGGCTTGGTAGTGGAGGTGCTGTTTGAGAAACTCCCCCCCCGCACGGCCATGGTCCAGCCACTTGTGGCAGCGGCTACCAGGCGTTCCCTGGGGATAGGACTCAGAAACCGAAAGCGATGGAAAGCCCTCATAGGCATTACACAGCAAACCGGGCAGCATGTTCATGAATCCCGGGCCTTTTATGGTAATGGCGAGCGCTGGGTTTCCCCCCAGGCGCGCCGCTGCACCCGCCATCAAAGCGGCGGTGCTTTCATGCCCTGTCGTGATGAATTCGACCCCGGATTTCTCCAGCTGATCTATAAGGCTCAAACTGGGACCGCTCCCGGTGATACCGAATGCTTGACGTCCCCCTTCGGCAACAAACTCTTTTGCGAACTTTTGCAACATCGAAAATGGCTCAACTTAATTGGAAATAGGATCGAATGCGGTTGGCGGTAAAGCGCAGCACCCGCTCCAGTGCGTCGGGGCTGAAGCCGCCGATATGAGGAGTTATCACTACGTTGTCGTTATTACGCCCATATTGCCAGATAAGGCTTTTCTCTATATCTGGCTCTCCTTCCAGCACATCCGTACCCAGGCAGGCGGGCTTTCCGGCTTTCAGGCCATCGAGCAGGTCCTGTTCACGGACGATGGCGCCGCGGGAAGTGTTGACCAGCACCGCCCCCTCCTTCATTTGGCCCAGCTCTCGGCTCGTTATTATCCCCCGAGTGTCATCACTATAGTTCAACGTCAGGGTGACAAAGTCTGAGCGTGTGAATAACTCGTCCAGTGTGCATGGCCGGATGGTATCGGGAAAGCGATCGAGCAGCGGATCATAACCTATCACCTCCATACCGAACGCGTTGGCATAGCGCGAAACCCAGGTGCCGATGCGGCCGCAACCGACGGTGCCGAGGGTACGGCCGTGGAGCATCATGCCGGGAAACTGTTGTCTGTCCCACCCGCCTTGTTCAACGTGCCTAACCGCACTGCGCAGTTGTCTGGCGCAGGCCATCAGCAGCAACCAGGTCAATTCTGCCGCGGGTGTGATATTGCGCAGAAACTCGCGCTGTCCCCGCAACGTTTTCAAGGGGATGTTTCGCGCTTCCAGTGCATCGGAATCGATGTGGTCAGCGCCTGTGGTGGCGGTGATAACAAGTTGCAAAGATTCTGCTGCCGCTATCATGGAGCCGCTGAGTGGAACTTTCATCGAGGCGTCGAGAAATACGTCCGCCTGAGTCAGACCATGGGCTACGGCATCTGCTTCGGCCTCCACATGAATCAGAGTGAAGTCATCGCCCAGCGTCCCTTCAATCCAACCGATACCCTGTTCCGGGCCGGTGTACACTACCTTTGTTGTCATACGATTCCCTCGATTGAGCTCGCCTGAGTTTATTCCTATGCCGTCAAGCCTCGGTAGGCATCGAGCAGCTGTTGGTCCTCAAGGAGCGGTATTAAGAAACGCTGGCAGTGTACACCCTGGGGAATACGGGTTGAACACGTCGCCAGGCTGTTTCAGTACGAAAGGCGCGAACAGACAAGCGATTGGCCAGGTTGGACAAATTTGAGTGCCTTGGGGTCCATATACTCTCGGTCGTCGCAGCATTCCGGCTTTGGCGTCGTGATAAAATGACTTTCGCATCCGTCGACTTCAAAAGGTCTGCTGCTGTCTCCGGGTAATACAAGGGCACCACCTTAATGAGCAAAAAAAGGGACACACTGATCATTCCCGTCGAAAACCAGGTGCGGGAACTGGAGCCAAAAATTCTATTGGCTTGCATTGCAGCCCGACGTGGCTTCGAGTGCGTGATTGGCTCGCGCCTTGAGATCGATTTTCACATCGCTTCTTTTCCGCGCGGTATTTACTTGTCGAAGAGCATGACGGCACGAAGCGTGAAGATGTTCCGCATCATGAATCTTCTGGGTCATACCATCGCGGCTTGGGATGAGGAGGCGCTGGTTCATCCACCCGCAGACACCTATTTTACCCGTCGGCTTTCCGCTGAGGCATTGCCGCTGGTTTCTCACCTGTTTGCCTGGGGCGAGGAGAATGCCGCGCTCTGGCGGAGTTATCCTTCGTACACCGATACCCCGATACATGTTACCGGAAATCCGCGAGGGGATATGTTGCGCCCAGAGCTGAGAAATTATTATCGGGACGAGGCCCAACAGTTGTCCAAGGAGCATGGAGACTTTCTGTTGATCAACACCAATTTTGGCATGGTGAACGCCTTCAACGACAGTCAGAATCTGTTCGTTAATCAGAGAAGCGAAGGCGGTGATCAGGTATACGGACGCGGGGCCGTGGGGATGCGCCGGGAATATGCGTTGGGTCTACAGGCCCACAAACAGGCGCTGTTTAGAGAATTTCAGGTGCTTATTCCCGTGCTGGAACGCGCCTTTCCTGGGATAAATATCGTCATCCGGCCACATCCAGTGGAGCGCCCCGACGTTTACCACGAACTCGCCAGCCGCTTGCCGAGGGTAAAGGTGTTGAACAATGGCAATGTCATTCCCTGGCTCATGGCCAGCAAGGGTTTGATTCATAACGGATGTACAACTGGCGTGGAAGCCTATCTCCTCGGTGTGCCGGCAATCTCTTATCGACCGGTGGTAGACCCCTATTTCGATAATCACGTTTTCGCCCTGCCCAATCGGCTGAGCCATGAGTGCTTCAGTGTCGAGGAGGCGGAGGGATTGGTGCAAAAGATTTTACAAGGCAGTCTGGGGGCCGCAGAGGGTGATCAGCGTGAACAGCTGCTGGCGCCTTTTCTTTCGTCCTGGACCGGGCCGCTAGCCAGTCAGCGCATTGTCGATACCCTTGCCAAAATTCTAGAGGATTCGGAGACCCAGCCGGCACCTTCCCGGGTGGGGCGGTTGCTGGGTTGGCAACAAGCCACAAAAAGGCGCCTGATCAAGAAGTTTAAGGGAAATTTCCCCGACTCCAAATATCGACCTGAATTTCAAAGACATCGATATCCCGGTCTTAATCATGCTGAGATGCTCGAACGGGTGGCCAGATTTCAGGAACTGTTAGGTGATCCCAATCCATTGAAGGTGGTGCCTTTGAAAGATCATATCTACCGTATTTCCGCTTGAGATCGCGGTTATTGCTTGGCGTTTTTTGATTGAATAGGACAAGTGTGAATAGATGAGCCTGGATGGGAAGAAGATATTGGCGGTAGTTCCCGCCAGAGGCGGTAGTAAGGGCATTCCGCGAAAGAATCTCGTACGTCTCGAGGGGGCTTCATTGATCGCCCGAGTCGCGTCCGTGGTGGCGGAGCTCGACTGCTTGGATTTCGCGGTACTCTCCACAGACGATGAAGAGATGGCTGAAGAGGCGCGGCGGCACGGTTTGCAAGTGCCTTTCATGCGCCCACCGGCACTGGCCGGTGACCGCTCTACAGCGGTGGACATGTGGCAACATGCCTGGTCGGCCAGCGAGCGTTGCTCCGGCGACCGCTATGAATTATCAGTATTGCTGGAACCGACCAGTCCGCTGCGCACCGCGGACGATGTTTACCGCACTCTGGATAGACTTGTCTCCAGCAATGCCAGCTCCGCGGTTACGGTCAGCCCGACTCCTGCCCATTTCACACCCGAGCGCACCCTCTGTATTAACACCGAGGGGCAGCTCATGCCGTACTTGGAGGAGGGCCTCAAATACACAGCCAGGCAGATGATTTCAGAGTACTACCACCGCAATGGATTGGCCTATGCGGTTACCCGTCACGGACTTTTGGAGCAGGGGAGCATCATTCAGGCCGATACGATTGCGGTTGTCGTGGAGCGGCCGGTGGTCAACATCGACGAACCCCTGGATCTCGACTGGGCGGAGTTCCTGCTGCAGCGCTCACGGGGTGAGCGATGACCGCTTCAACCCTGATGCTGCCCGTCGAGAATCAGGTCCGGGAGCTTGATGCCAAGTTGTGGCTCGCTGGTGTCGCAGCGGAACGCGGTTTTCCGGTAATTCTCGGTTCCAGGGCTTTTCTGCACTACCAGGTTGGCTCTATCCAGCGCGGCGTCTATCTTGCGAAGAGCATGCGCCGCTTGAGCAATCGCATGTTTGGCATCCTGCGCCAGCTCGGACACCAGATCGTTGCCTGGGATGAGGAGGGTCTGGTGCGTTTCGCCGGCAATGAGTACTATCGCCGGCGGCTATCCCCCGAAGCGGTCGGTGCAGTTTCCCATCTTCTGGCCTGGGGAGAGGACAATGCCGCAGTACTGCGGGGCTACCCCGCCTACAGTGGTGCACCACTACATATCACGGGGAATCCCAGGGTCGACCTGATGCGACCGGAACTGCGCGAGTACTATCGTCGCGATGCCAGGCAACTACAGGAGCGCTTCGGTGATTTCATCCTGATCAATACCAACTTTGGACAAATCAACCATTTTTTCTCTCACCTTGGGGAGATGAAGGCGGCGGTGGAGGGGCGTGGGCCCGATGCCGAAAATCCCTTCGACGTCGGCCGTGGCCGCCTCAAGGTCGAGCTGTTCGAGCGTTTTCGAGAGCTGATCCCAAAGATCTGTGAGGCCCTGCCCGAGCACAACATTGTGCTACGTCCGCATCCATCGGAGAGTCATGAGCCCTGGCGGGCTTTACAGTCGGGAAGACCCAATCTCCATGTAGTCAACGAGGGCAGTGTGGTGCCATGGCTGCTGGCCGCACGAGCGCTGGTGGCCAATGGCTGCACTACCCTAATCGAAGCCGCAGTTATGGATCTGCCCGCCGTCAATTTTCGACCGTTGTCTCAACCCGGGCTTGAAGATCCGCTGCCGCAGAGGTTCGGGTATCATGTGGAGCAGACCGGGGAGGTAGTGGAGGCGCTGAGAGATATTCTCAAGGGGAGACTGAGCGCGCAACCAAGCGCGCAGCAGCAGGCACTCCTGGATCACAACATCGCAGCGCTGACGGGCCCATTCTCCGCGGATCGCATGGCTGATGTGTTGGTTAATGCAGGATATCTTGATGAGCAGCCGCCGGCCGCCCCACCAACCGACTACCTTTCCGGGCGGCTGCACAATGGATTACGCACCCTGGTCAAGCACATCAACATGCGACGGCCCGGACATCGCAATCACATCAGTTATCACGATCACCGTTTTCCGCTGGTTACGGCGGAAGCACTGCAGGAGCGTATCGACCGGTTGGGTGAGCTTACGGGGCGCTTCGACAGGGTTCGCCTGCGCCAGACTTCAAGGCACATCTATCGCGTCGAGACCCAGGGATGATAGCTATTCGATTATGTCGATCAGCTCGAGCCTGGTTGTGGCACTACCCTTCAGGCGACCCTCAACCCTCATTGGTATGCCCCTTGTGAGCGAGAGCCAGAGGTGTAGTTTTTCCTTTATCCCGAGCAGGGTAAACGGCTTTCCACCCTTTGCCCCGCTTTTTTCGGCCCGGCTATAGAGTGACAGATGCAGGGTATCGACAGAGGAGGTGGAGTGTTTTCCAGCGCTGTCTCGGTCTGTCTTTTGGGGTATCCCAACCTGCTCGGTGCCGTGATTCTCCACTAGCAACCGGTAGACCTTTTTCCTATCGAACACACAGAGTTCGTCAGGCAATGGCAGGTCGTTACGCACAGCGCTGATCAAATGGTAGATGATCTGAGAGGATTCGAAAATTCTGCTGCAGCCAGTTGCCCACTGAGGAAAAGGGTAGAAGGAATCCTCGCTGCGGCCGCCGCCGTCCGCCTGCCGCTCCTCAGCGTCTTCCGAAGGTTTGATCCGGACTCTGAGAACCCCTTGGGGATCGAACCGGTAGTATTTGTCGTAGGCATCCTTTCCCCGACTGCTTCTAAGCAGGCGAACAGGAAGCCGCTCCCCGGGTGCGAACCAGAGGCTGCTCGTCATCTCCAGATGGGATCCGGCCACCGGATCGATGGCGCTGTGCACCTCCAGTTGAATCAATTTGTCGCGGTCAGCCGTTCCGCCCTCCGGGGAATGGCCGGGCAACGGAGGGGGCAAATCGCCATCGAACGATTTGAGGCCGATGCGTGTGGTGGCCGACCCAAGCAGACCTTTATGCTGGAGTACGACTTCCTGCCAGTCGGGAAGCAACGGGTCCGTTGCCGGCGGTGATGCCTGGGATAGGGTACCAGCCAGAATGGAGAGGATGGATACATGGAAAAGATATTTACAGCGCATTGCAGACTGCCCCGATTTGCCGGTCACCGACAGAATACACTTACCCCGCATCCACCGCTATCACCACCGCTTGAGTGTCATATGACGACAACAAATTGGCAGATTGGGATAATACGGCGATTCTTCTCCTGTGTTCATATCTCATTCGGCTCAACAAACGGGCAGGATTAGCCTGTACCGGGATTGGCGTTGACCGCAGGCTTTTTGTCGAAGGGAGGTATGGTCCAAATGAAAACTAGGTTGCTCAATCTCGAGGCGACGCCGACTGGAAACGACCAGCCGTTGAGGGCAGCGGATTTCAGTAATCTTGCGTCGGCGCTGGATTATGCGGCGCTGGGCTGTACGGGGAGTAATTTCTACACGGGCCGCGGTGGGCTTTATGCGGTGGTGAGCTACCGAGAGCTGAGGAGAGAAGCCGTGCGTCTGGCGCGCCGGCTGCGAGGTCTTGGAGTGGAGCGCGGCGGTCGTCTGGCGATAGTGGCGGAGACGCACCCGGACTTCATGCGTTTTTTCTTTGCTTGCCAATACGCGGGACTGGTGCCGGTGCCGCTGCCGATTCCTTTGAATCTGGGCAGTCACCGAGTTTATGTGGAGCAGATACGGGCGATGCTGCAGAGCTGCGGCGCCTCGCTGGCGATGGCGCCGGAAGGTTATGCGAAGCTGCTTGAGGAGTCGGTATCGGGCTTGGATTTGAGCTACTGGGGTACACCGGCGGGTTACGACAGCCTGGAAGAGCAGGAGGTTGAGTTGCAGCCGCTGGGGCCTGGCGAACTGGCCTACCTGCAGTACACGTCGGGTAGTACGCGTTTTCCGCGTGGAGTGATGATTACCCAGGAAGCGGTGATGAGCAACCTGTCGGGGATCATCACGGAGGGTTTGTCGGTGCGGCGGACGGACCGCTGCGTATCCTGGCTGCCGTTTTATCACGACATGGGACTGGTGGGATTGGTGTTGGCGCCTTTGGCGTCGCAGCTGACGGTGGATTATCTGGGTACGCGTGAGTTTGCGATGCGTCCGCGGCAGTGGTTGAAGCTGATGTCGCAGAACCGGGGTACGATCTCTTTCAGTCCGCCGTTTGGGTACGAGCTTTGCAATCGCCGTCTTCGAGAAGGCGAGGCGGAGCAGTTTGATCTGAGTGCCTGGCGAGTGGCGGGAGTGGGAGCGGAGACGATCCGGCCGCGTGTGCTGGAGGAGTTTTCGGAGACGCTGTCGCCGAGCGGATTTGCATCGCGATCGTTTTTGGCGTGTTACGGGATGGCGGAGTGTTCTTTGGCGGTGAGTTTTGCGCCGCTGTCGGAATCGCTGTCGATAGACCGGATAGATGGAGATTATCTGGCGCATCATGATTATGCGCAGCCGCTGGATGAGACGGGGGGATCGCGGCTGAGCGAGTTTGTGAACTGCGGATTGCCGCTGTCGGATTTTGAGGTTGAGATTCGGGATGGTACGGGAGCGGTGGTGCCGGAGCGTCACATAGGTGTGATCCATGTTCGCGGGCCGAGCGTGATGTCGGGTTACTTTGGCGAGCCGGAGATTACGTTAGAGACGCTGTCGCCGGCGGGTTGGCTGAACACGGGAGACATAGGTTACCGCACAGCCGAGGGTTTGGTGATTACGGGCCGGAGCAAGGATCTGATCATCATCAATGGGCGCAATATATGGCCCCAGGACCTGGAGCAGTTGGCGGAGTGTCAGGCGGAGGTTAGGCCTGGAGATGCGCTGTCGTTCGCGGTGCCGGGAAGGGATGGTTGCGATGTGGCGGTGATGGTGGTTCAGTGCCGGGAGAAGGATGGAGAGAAGCGCCAGGAGCTGGTGAAGCGATTGCAGGGCTTGATCCACCGCGAGGTGGGGGTGGACTGCCACATAGAGTTGGCCCCACTGCATACGCTGCCGCGCACCTCATCCGGTAAGCTCTCACGCTCCAAGGCCAGGCAGAACTACATGGAGGCGAAGCACATTCTGGAACCGGTCTTGGGGGATTGCCAGGCACCCCCGCTGGTAGCTTCCGCGAAGGGATAGGGGAGTACCTAAAGTGCTCCGACGCGGATCTGCGGAGGTGGGTTCTGTGGTACCAATCGCAACCGTGGCTCGATCGCCTGTATGGAGGTGCTCGGCCCGGTTGCCCCTTCGGGGATGATCTTCCCGGTTAGCGAAATAGGTCGCGCCGATAGAGTCGCCACACCAGCCCCCAACTATACAGCAGCGGGTGACGCCGCATCTTGGGCGTAATCTCTATGGCGGCGCCGGTGTGCCGTTCCAGCTTCCAGGCAATGTAGTCTATGCCCCCCTGAAAAGTGAATACCGACTTCACTAACCGCAGCACCGACAGAAGCTTGCCCTCAACCCTGCGGATCGCCCACCCCAGCCGGTTCATTCTCCGGGTGCGCTCCGAGATGGTGAGCCGATAGCTTGTCTGATCTCGGGCCCTATTTATCTCCACCGGGTGGCGTATCTGGGCCATGGCCAGTGGGGTGATAGATTCATACTGTTGTTGCCACGACTGGAACAGGTGGAGGGCGCGTTCCGGCTTTTCCGTCCTCAATTCCGCCCGATAGCTGAGCGCTAAACCCTGTTGCCAGATATCGGCTGTGGTGAGTTGATCTGGCAGGGAGGGCAATACCCGGTCGAGAAATGTGAGGGTCGCCTGAGCCAGCGCGGCTTGTACCCGCTCGACATACTCCGAGTCGCGGCTGTAGAGCAGGCCGCAGGGTTGGCTGAAGCGCCCCCAGAGATAGGAGTGAAACCACTTGGGCGAGGTCCCGCGCTCAAGGTCTCTAATGGAAACGACGGCATACTTGCAGCGAACTCTTCCCCCTTCTACCGGTACCTCTAGGTAGTAAACGTTGGGAGGCAGTAACCAATTGAACAGCGCGGGCAATATCTTTGGGTAGACGGGGCGGTAGGAGTCGACCACCAGGTAGAGGTCCACCAGGCCGTCCATGGCGTCGCCGCTTCGCAGGCAGGATCCGTAGAACAGCATGGCACCGACCGCCGGCCCATGGTCTGCGAGCAGCCGGTCACGCAGGGCTTTAAGTTCCGGGCCGGCCGCCACCGGTAGCTGTTCGGCCAGATATTCAACCAGGGGTGTCGCAGCTGTCATAGGTATAAGATTCAGAGATCGCTATACGCGGACGAAGGTTACCGGCCCGGCCTGACTGACTGATATTGGGCCAATCTCCGGAGCTGCGGTATAGAGTTCGCCATCGAGGGTAAACTGCCCCTCCATAGATATTCGAAGAGTGTCGAATCGTCGGCTCTGGTAGCCGTTTTGCTCCGTGCCCAGCTGATTGGGCCGCCCGCGCACTAGAGAGGGCAGTGCGCGCAATAGATGGGATGGGCGGCTGCGGACGCTGGTGAAATGGAGCGCACCAGGGCCATCCCCCCAGAAAGGGTGCATCCCCAGAAACAGCCGCTGCAAAGCGCTGACCAGCACCAGTAGATACTCTTCTGTGGCCTGTGACTCAGAGGTAGCCTCGGTATCGAAGTCCAGGTTGGCGAAGAGGGGAGTGGAGTATTTTGGATCGCCCCGGGCCGTAGCCAACAGCATACGCAGTGTGGTAATGCCGGTGGCCAAACCATCGTAGACTCCCTTGTTGTGGACATTTGCGTGATAGTATTCGATGCCCTTGGTAATCAGGCCGGCTCCAAACAACATGCCAAAGAGAGGGGTAGCCTGAGGATGAGCGGTGACCTGCAGCACTGGCCGCTGAATCAGATTGACGGAAGCTTGGCGGCCGTCGACCCAATCTAGCAGGCGGCCCAAGCCGGATTTTTGGTTGCCGCGAATACCCACATCTCCGATATTCACGTTGGTGCTTCCACCACGCAGCAATGCCAGCAGGGGTACTTGCTGGAACGGTTTATCTCTCAGCAGTGTGGAAAGTGTTGCCTGCACAGTGCCGTCACCACTGTTGAGCGCCACCAACTCCACCGCTGCGGCGGAAAATTCCTGCATTACCTTCCGCACCTCATCCGGGGTTCGCGCCTCTCTGTGGAGCACTCCCGGATATGTCGAAAGCAGCGCCCGGATGGGTGCCATCCCGCCCTTGTTGCGACCGCTGCCGGGGTTGCTCAGCACTCCCATTCTGATGGGTTCGCCACGCTCGTCCAGCAGTCGTCGTGCCTCTCGCTCTATCATTCGGCAGCGGGGTTATTGCGAGAACCAACGGCTGGCAAGGGAGCGATCTGTACCCGCTGGGTCGATCTCGGTGAGCCAGGAGCGCATGGGTCCGCTGGTAAATCTGGTGAATACCGCCATCCCCAAGCGGAAAAGCAGGAATAGTGTAGAAACCACTGTCCAGACTGCGACCGCTTCCAGGGCCAGGTCGGGGCGGCTAAAGACCAAACCGACGGTAAGGATGATCAGGCAGGGGTTTCGTCGTGCGGTTATCAGCCGATTGAATGAGTCGATCGGTCGCCAGCTGTAGATGCCGAATTTACCTATCCATTGGCTGAAGATCCCCTCGACCACGCGGCCCAGGATATACCCCGTAAATATCAGCCACATTATCGGTGTCAGGTCGGCGGGCAGCAGTGCGGTGTCGAGGGAGGCGAGACCCAATCCCCAGGCGAGGTACCAGAAGGGGGGGTGCAGCAGATCCAGCACGTGGTCGAAGTAGTTTCCCATCGGGCTCGATGTCACGGTAACTCTTGCCAGTTTGCCGTCAACAGTGTCGAGAAAAGTCATGATCCAGCCAACCAGCAAACCGCTGGCGAAGGCGCCGTTGTAGAAAAGCAGGCCCGCAACGATCGCCAAAACCCAGCTCGTTGCGGTTACCTGGTTTGGCGTCAGCCCGAAACGCGTGCATACACGGGTAATGAACTGCGCGGGTATCGGCCATACCCATTTCGTCACCAGGTCGGTAACCCCTTTATAGGCGGTTTTGAATAGTTTCGTCTCCAATTCCTCAATCCGGGCTGGGGATATTGGCAGCACGAAGGGAGTATGGGCCTTCTTCAAGCGGATCTGAGATGGGGGTACCAGCTGCGCGGGGGTGGTGGTTTCAATACCCGGGGGTAAAGCGTTTCCAGGGTCGCGGATGTGAGCGATGACGGCGGGGGCCGATGCCATGTGAATCTTGGCCGCCACGGGCGTTCTGCTGCCGTCTTTCTCTACCGTCAGCAGGCTGTCTCTTGATTGAATCAAGTTGACCAACACCCGGACATCGTAGAGGTGGTCCCCCCTCAAAAGAGTGATGTCGTTGTCTGGCGGCACGTCCTCCAAGCAGGTGACAAAGATCAACTTAGCTTGCCTGGTAGAGGGGTCGCGCGCCAGCTCCCGCTCTATTCGCTGACTGTTGGATAATCCCCAGAGGGTTATTTCGGGTTCGTCAAAAATATGGATATAACAAGTCATCTGAGCTGGTGATAAGGTGATATTTTTATTCGGGGCACCCGAATCCGCGGCCTGCTGACGAGGATCCCAATAGGATCTTCAGTACCCCCAACGCCTCTTGTAACTGGTTATATCAGGTTTTGTCCTCGGATAATCGGTGGCTTAGGTTATAATAGTCGGATGTGTTCCGCAAAGAACGATGACCGCGGCGTCGCCAATTTACACAGCAAGGATTCACGCCCGGTAGAGCAGCAGGAACCCTACTTTTTTGCCCATATTTCCGATCTTCATCTCTCCGATTTGTCGAATGTTCGGGCAACGGCACTGTTCAATAAACGATTCATGGGGTATCTCTCCTGGCGATCTCATCGCCGGCACGAACACCGTAAGGAAGTGCTCGATGCATTGATGACGGATCTGCACCGTATCGGACCGCGCCATATCGTGATCACCGGGGATCTCACCCACTTGGGTCTGCCCGAGGAATTCGGGGAGGCCGCGGACTGGTTATCCCGGCTCGGTCCACCGTCCCGGGTGTCTGTAATACCAGGAAATCACGAGGCGTATATCCGCACTCGTTGGGCGGAGACCCTTGCCGGATGGCTTCCCTACATGTGTTCGGACGATCCCCAATTGGCTAATCGCGAGCAGGTTTTTCCCAGTCTGAGGATACGCGGAGCGGTCGCGTTCATTGGTGTTACAACGGCCAGCCCATCACCCCCATTCATGGCCACCGGACGACTTGGCGGTTCTCAGTTGAGAGCCTTGGATGGGCTGCTCACCCATTTGCAAAGCAGCGGCCTTTTCCGGGTGTTACTCATCCACCACCCGCCTCTGCAAGAGACATCGGGTTGGCGCAAGCGTCTCCTGGATAGCTCGGGCTTGAGAGAGATTCTGAAGTCCCGAAGCGTGGATCTTGTTCTCCACGGTCATACTCACCGCCGTGCCATCGGCTGGTTGAATCTTCCGCAGGGCGGAGCGACCCCCGTGATTGGCGTTCCCTCCGGATCTGCCATGGGCCTCAAACCAGGGCGCGGTGCTGGCTATAATCTCTACAGCGTGCGCCGGGGCGTCGATCGCTGGGCTCTCGAAATCAGTATGCGCAATTACGACCCCGAAGCGGGCGAATTTGTTGCTGCGGGAGGGCTATCACCGGACCCGTCGAAGCAACAGCAGCGAGAGCATGAGGGCAATGGTGATCGGTCCCAGGGTGGTGATGATGGGGCTGAGGTCAAGCATCAATCCGAGATTGGCCAGTAGTTGTCTGGCCAGCTCGAAGGTAATTCCCGCAATAGTAGACAATACGATACGCTTCCCTGCGCTGGCGGAACGCAGGGAACCGAAAACGAAGGGGAAGGCAAGCACAATCATGGCGCCGATCGCCAGCGGGTGGCTTACCTTTTGCCAGTAGACCAACTCGAAGCGTTCCGTTCCCTGTCCGCTTGCCTGCAGGTATCTCAGGTACTGATACAAATCCAGGGGTGACAGGCTGTCGATGGGCAACTCGAGCACCTGGAGCTGCCTCTTGGTGAGGTAGGGTTGCCAGGCGAGTTGCGCCTCCCTCCTGGTGACTACGGAGTCTGGGCTGAATTTTTTCAGGATCAGGTCCTGAAAGATCCACTGATTACTTTTGCTGGTATCGGCGTGGTCGGCGTGGAGAAACAGCGTTAGCCGTCTTGTATTCTGGTCGAATTCGAAGATATGGACATTGGCCGGTATGTGCCCGTCGTAGATATCGCGAACATTGATAAAACGGTTGTTTTGTTTTATCCAGAAGCCGTGAGTTTGTACCAGCAGCTCGGCCCCGGATATCGCCTCTGACTGACGCTTTACAGCGTATTGTTGCAGTCCGGGAGTGATCAGCTCCATGGTGAGGGCCACCGCCAACATCACCAGGAAGCCCGTTTTCAGCGCAGCCAGTCCGATGCGGAAGGTCGAGAAGCCCGAGGCGCGCATCGCCGTGAGTTCGCCACCGTGGGCTAGGGCACCTAGGGCAATGCTGGTGCCGAGCAGTGCCGTGAACGGCATCAGGTCTACCAGGTAGCCCGGCACCATGAGTAGTTCGAACAACAGGGCGTCAGCCAAGCCGTAGTTGCCACTGCCGACATCCTCGAGCTGCTGCACCAGGTCGAGCAGCAGGAATAGCGACAGCAATATCAGCGCGACAAGAAAAAAGGCGCGGATCAATGCCCAGCCGATATAACGATCCAGCAGCGTCATTTCATGCCCGATCCCAGCCTCGGGTTGAGCAGCAACACAACAACCAGAATCGCCAATATCGCATTGGGCCACCAGAGTCCGGGAATCGGCCCAACCAGACCCTGTTCAACCCAGTTCTTGGCGACAACGCTGAGGTTGTAAAAAACGGCGTACACAATCGCAGCGACCACTGCTTTCGCATAGCGACCGGTGCGGGGTGCAGCCCGGCTCAGGGGGACTGCCAGTATGCCCAGTAACAGGGTGGTAATGGGGGTGATCAGCCGCCATTGCAGTTCTGCCAGGTCTTTCGGCTTATCGGAACCGAAAAGCTCCAGCGTCTTTGTGGCTTTGCTTTTGTGGCCAAGGAGTTTTTCGTGGTTGGCACGCAAGAATACGGAAAAGTCTTTGAAGAACAGATTCAGATCCAGGGTTCCGGCCAGATCGATCCGGTAGCTGGAGCCATAGCTGAAACGTAGCACCGGGGGAGCGTAGGGGTCGATCACGGGCTGCCAGGCTTGTTTGGCTTGAACCACCAGGACCTGATCCTCGTCCACCTGAAAGAAATGTACGTCCTCGAGTCTGTTCTCCTCGCGATTGATCTGCTCCACATAGATGACTGTACCGGATTCCTCCGCCGCGTAGAATTGTCCCGGCTCCAGCTTGTCCAGGTTGAACTCCGCCTCCGCCTCCGCCTTGAGTAGGTAACTTTGGTGGTAAGCCCATGGCCGGATCGCCAGCGACAGGCCGGCGACGATCAACGCCACGATAAGGGATAGTCGCAGGACAATACGCACAACCTTCATTTCGCTGATACCCGAGGCGTGCAGGGCGATAATCTCCAGGTCGCTGTTGAGCCGGCCAATACCCATCACCACCGAGAGATAGAGTGCGATTGGGAGTAAAACCTCGATCGCGATGAGGGACTTGAGCAGCGTCAGGTAGGTGACGGTTGAGGCCGGCAGTAGCCCTGCGGCAGCGTCGGTGGTCAGGCGGCCGGCATTATAGCTCATGAAGATTATCACCAGGACCAGCGTGACTATCGCCAGCGGTAGTGCTGTTTCACGGAGCAAATAGCGGTTGATTATCACAAGTGTGAGGCCTGGTCTTCTTTTTGCTGATAGCGGCTATTGTTGTTTTCACCCGGACAAAAGCAACGAACCGAGCCCGCCAAGTTTACTACAAAGGATTTGTTGTATTTGGCTTTTGTTGCTGTAGAATCATAAGGTTATTTTGCTCGGCTTACTACTAGGGCCTGTTTCGGCCATTGTCGGGGCTGCGGGATTGGTGCTTGGCGCATTTGGACAAGCCTCGGGCGTCTCGCTGGTGCACACTTGCGGCTGGTGCTGAGGCGGGCTCCTCAGGGGTGAAGTGAATATATGACCAATGGGACAAAGAATTATATGAAGGCGATCATTCTTAGTGCCGGCCACGGCCGCAGGTTATTGCCAATGACGGCCAACACCCCTAAGTGTCTCCTGGATATTCATGGGAAATCGGTCCTGGAGTGGCAAATCGACCATCTGGCCGAGAACGGCATCGAAGATATTACCGTGGTCGTGGGCTATGGAGCGGATGCCGTTACCGAGCGATTGGCCGCTACTTATCCCGGAGGCAGGGTAAAGACCCTTTACAATCCCTTCTTCGACGTGGCGGACAATCTTGCTACCGTGTGGATGGCGCGGGAACAGATGGTTGGGGACTTCGTGCTTGTCAACGGAGATACGCTGTTTGAGCCCCAGGTGCTGACACGGTTGTTGAATGCGCCCCATCGGCCAATCACCCTGGCCAGGGATGTGAAGTCGCGCTACGATTCCGACGATATGAAGGTCAGCCTGGATGGAGACCGGCTGGTCGGAATCGGTAAGGATATGGCGGTCGAGGCAGTGGATGGCGAGTCTATCGGCATGCTGCTTTTTCGCGGACCGGGGGCGAAGCGGTTTACGATGGCGGTTGAGCGGATAATGCGCCAGCCGGTTGCCCTTAAACAGTGGTACTTGTCAGTGATCGACGAGCTGGCCAGTGAGGGCGATGTATGGAGTCAGTCGATAGCGGGATCGGAGTGGGGTGAACTCGATTATCCTGTTGATCTCGACAGAGCTTTGAAAATGGTGGCGGGCTGGTTGGCAAGGAAAGATAAGCATCGATTGGCGCTGTAAACCGTCACTAAGTGCGGGCGTTCACCCAGGCCTCAGACGGCATGATCGTCTGAGGCCTGTCTTTTTCCCAGCATATTCTTCACAAACTCCAAATCTTCTGCCTTGTCCACATCTATTGCCGCTTCGGCGAACGGCATCATAATTGCACCCACGCGAATACCGAGGATGTTCGAGGCGCGTGTCATGGCGTCGTCTATCGTGAGCCGGCCGAGTAGATATTTCAGAACCGGCCATATGCCCAGCACGCCCATAACCCGCCAGGGTCTCTTCCGCTGATGCTCGATATTCCTCCAGAAATCGGTTACCCGCCGGGAGTCGGGAGTCATGAATGCGAAGAGGTTGCAACTGCAGCAGGGCGTATCTCTGAATTTCAGAACGGTTCTGCGAACCCTGGGGTAGGTGGCCGCAATCGAGCTGTATGGCGCTAGCGCTACAAGCAGATCGCAGTCTGTGCTGCGGGCTTGACGGCAGAAATAGTCAACGATATCACTGCTTAGCAACGCATGATCGGCTGTGGTAAGCAATACCGGCCGTTGCTTTGGCAGCTGATGCAACGCGGCACCGGCACTAAGGCTTGGGCTATCCCGGTTTTCGAGCCATTCAAAATCACCCCGGGCGAGGCTGTCGCGCAGTTCCGGGTGTTCAGCGATGATTTCGGCAGGTGGGCCGCAAAGCAATCTGCGGTCGACTTCTCCGGCACCCTCTAGTGCAACCAGAACCCTTAACACCATGGCCTGACCGGCTATCGGTGTCAGCGCCTTGGCGCGCACGCCGGCAGCCACGGCTACGGGGTCGTCGGGATTTCTATCTGCCGCCATAATCACCGAGTTGAATAGTCCCGCAGTATCGCTGCTCAAGGGCATCAGTCCAGTTCTTTCTGATAAATTCTGTAGCGTTTGTAGGCGTCGCTTCCAAGGGCATGCAGTATGTGACGCATACTGCGGTTGTTCTCGAGAATCCACGACATTTCCACCTCCTCGACCCCATTGCGGATCAACGCTCTCTGTGCGGCATCGATGACTGCGTAGGCGAGGGCCGCGCCTTTGGGGCTGTTTTGGTATTGTTTGCGAATTCCCATGAGTGTAACCCGCGCTGTTTTGAGTCGATGTCTCTTTATTCGCCAGATAAGTTTCAGCCAGCCCAGGGGCAGTAGTCTGCCATTCAGGTCCCGGGCAGCCTCGTTCAAATTGGGGAGCGCAACGACCATGGCGGCGGCTTGCCCGTCCATTTCTGCAATCTGAATGTACTCTCTATCCACCAGGTACACGAGAGTTTGTCCCAGGTCGTCGAATTCCGCTTCGGTAAACGGGACGAACCCCCAGTTTTGCGACCAGGCGTCATTGAACAAATCCCTGAGTGTATCCAGCTCACTTTTCAAATGCTCGCGTCTAAGAGGGCGGGTGTGTATTTGGGCCGTGTTTTTCCCAGTCAGCTTTTTCATTGCAGGGGAGACAGTGAAGTGCTTGTCCACCCTATAGGCAAGCAGATCCTGAGCCTTGACGAAGCCCAGCATCTCGAGATTGGTGGCATACCAAGGTTTAGCATGGCCCATCATTACGAATGGAGGACTGTCGAAGCCCTCCACCAGCAATCCGCACTCCTGATTGATCGATAGATTGAAGGGGCCCTGCATTCGTTTGATTCCCTGGCTCGCCAGCCAATCTCCTGCAGTGCCAAGAAGAAGTTCGAAGATTCCTGGGTCATTCTCGGCCTCGATGAGGCCGAAGGACCCCGTTGCATCAGCAAAAGTATCTAGACGCAACCTGTCCACCTGTGCACTTATACGCCCAACCGCCCTGCCACCCCTATAGGCTATCCATGCCTGCCAACTGGCATGCTGGAAATAGGGATTCTTCGGCGATAAATGCAGCATACGCTCGGCGAGCAGAGGGGGGATCCAGTAAGGGTCGTCTGCATACAGGGTCCATGGCACACGGATAAATCGTTTTAGATCAGCCCGGGTTGAAACCGGTAGAGCCTCTAGCGCGGCGGTTGAATCTTGTTTTCCTGTTACCGAGAAGGTCATGGGGATCCCGTTTTCCTGTCTACCGCCGCGAGTTGCTGTTGCGATGCGCCTTACCTAGGGCCTGTTAACACTGTTCCAATCAGTGTTAACAGGCCCTAAGGAAATGATGATACAAAAACACGCCACAATGAGCATACACGCCGGGTGAAAACTCGAGCCCGCGAGATTGACGTCTCCGTGGTTTGCCTGTTCCAATTGCAGACAGAAATAAAGGAGGGGCGACATGAATGCAACCATGAAGAAGTTTGGGGCACCCGAGACAATTGTTCGGGACTATCGCCACTGGGCAGTGCTGTTACGCCCCGCCCAGGTTACCTTGGGGTCTCTGGTTTTGGTCAGCAAACAGCAGGCTACGCGCTTTTCGATGTTGGATAGAGATGCCTTTGCGGAAATGCAGTTTGCGATTGCAGATATCGAGCAGGTACTGAGCGCGACCTTCGATTATGACAAGATTAATTATCTGATGCTTATGATGGTCGATCCAGACGTGCATTTCCATGTGATCCCGCGCTATCAGGCCACCAAAGAGTTCGCAGGTGCCGTTTTTAACGACAGCGGCTGGCCGGGCCCGCCAGAACTCTCGCAGCCCAATACCGTCACTGCCGATGTTAGCCGTCAGCTGCTCGAAACTCTCCGCGGTAGCTGGCCGTTGCCAACCTAAAATTGCGTCGATTGTTTTCCGTTTTTCCGCGTTTTTAGTTAGTATTGACAGTTTATCTTGTTGGCTTCCTGGCGTGCGCCTCCGGCCCCGCAAAATGATGATCTAAATGGATAAACTGATAATACGCGGGGGTATTCCCGTAGCCGGAGAGGTGCGGGTCGCGGGAGCGAAAAACGCGGCGTTACCGATTCTGGCAGCCACCCTGTTGGCGGAAGGGCCGATGACCATCGGCAATGTTCCCCATCTGCATGACATTACTACCACCATGGAGTTACTGGGACGCATGGGTGTTCACCTGACGGTGGATGAGAAAATGCATATCGAGGTGGACTCCAGCACGATCACGGATTTCAGCGCTCCCTACGAGTTGGTCAGGACCATGCGCGCCTCGATATTGGTTTTGGGGCCGCTGCTGGCACGATTCGGCAGGGCCGATGTCTCGTTGCCCGGTGGTTGTGCCATCGGTTCGCGGCCGGTCAACCAGCATATCCAGGGGCTTCGCGCCATGGGCGCCGATGTCGATGTCGAGGGGGGGTACATCAGGGCTAGCGCCAGTCGACTGCGGGGCGCCCGATTGGTGATGGATATTGTTACCGTTACCGGCACCGAAAATCTGATGATGGCCGCTGCCCTGGCAGATGGAGTGAGCGTGATAGAGAACGCCGCCCGGGAGCCCGAGGTCGTCGATCTGGCAAATTGCCTGAATGTCATGGGTGCGCGAATCACCGGCGCGGGTACGGACACTATCACTGTAGAGGGTGTGGATCGCCTCTCCGGCGGCCACTATCGGGTGTTGCCGGATCGAATCGAAACCGGTACCTATCTGGTGGCTGCGGCGATGACAGGGGGGAGTATCCGGGTGCGGGATACTCAGCCCGATCTCCTGGATTCAGTGCTTCAGAAGCTGGGGGACAGTGGTGCCAAGATAGAGACGGGAGACGATTGGATCGCACTGGATATGGAGGGAAAGAGACCTCGGGCAGTGGATGTCCATACCGCTCCCCATCCTGCTTTTCCTACCGACATGCAAGCACAGTTTACCGCCTTGAATGCGGTGGCCGAAGGGGTGGGAACCATCACTGAGACCGTTTTCGAAAACCGGTTCATGCACGTCCAGGAGATGCAACGTATGGGTGCCAGGATCAGGCTGGAAGGTAATACCGCGATCTGTGAGGGAGTTCAGCGCCTCAATGGTGCCCCGGTGATGGCCACCGATTTGCGGGCCTCGGCCAGCCTGGTATTGGCGGGGTTGGTGGCTAACGGAGAGACGGTGGTGGATCGTATCTACCACATCGACAGGGGATACGAGAACATCGAGGAAAAACTATCCGGGCTGGGCGCGCAGATTCGCCGAGTGCCGAGTTGAAGGAATCAATTCGTCCGTGAAATTCGATACGCCGATAACGATTGCCCTCTCCAAGGGCCGCATATTCAAACAGACCCTGCCGCTGTTGGCGCACGCAGGAATCGAACCTGTGGATGACCCCGACAACAGCCGTAGACTGATCCTGCGGACTAACCATGCGGCGGTGAATCTACTGATTATCCGCGCTACTGACGTGCCGACTTATGTGCAGTGGGGAGCGGCGGATATGGGAGTGGCCGGAAAGGATGTCTTGATCGAGCACGGCGGTGAAGGTTTGTACGAACCCCTCGATCTGGGCATCGCCCGCTGCCGGTTGATGGTTGCGGGGGCAGTGGGTGCCAAGATGTCGGGCAACCGGCTGCGTATCGCCACCAAGTATGTCCAGGCCGCGCGTAACCATTTTGCCGCCAAGGGTCAGCAGGTGGAAATCATCAAGCTTTACGGCTCCATGGAGTTGGCCCCGCTGGTGGGCCTTTCCGATCTGATCGTAGACCTGGTCGAAAGTGGCAATACACTGAAGGCGAACGGGCTGGTACCCCTGGAGCACATCCAGGATATCAGTTCCCGACTGGTGATCAACAAGGCCTCCTGGAAAATGAAAAACGCTACCGTAGTGGAGCTGCTCGACACACTGCGAGAAGCTGTGGCTGATCCGGCGGATTCGATTTAGCAGCGCTTACCGCTGTGGTCTGCAGAGCTTTGTTCCCACAGTAGATGGGATTGACCCGCTAACAACGGTATTAGTAGATAAAATTTCTAAGGACCACAGGTATGGCCGAGATCAGACAGCTGAGCACAGAAGATGCGGACTTTGAACACCAGCTCAACAGGATGTTGGCTTGGGATACGGTATCCGATGGCGACGTCAATGAGACCGTAAACGGAATCATCGCCGACATCCGGGGGCGGGGGGATGCCGCCTTGATGGAGTTGACGGCGAAGTTCGACGGCTGGAGCCCGGATACCGCGATCGACTTGCGGATACCGCTGGCGCGCCTGGATCAGGCCCTGGAGTCTATTTCAGCGGCGCAGAGAGAGGCACTGGAAACTGCAGCCACACGTATTCGCGACTACGCCGAGCATCAAAAGATACCGCCCTGGTCTTACACCGAAGCGGATGGAACCCTGCTGGGGCAGCAGGTGCGGCCCCTCGACCGGGTCGGGCTTTATGTGCCGGGTGGAAAGGCGGCTTATCCCTCCTCTGTCTTGATGAATGCTGTTCCGGCGAAGGTGGCCGGGGTGCCCGAGTTGATTATGGTGGTCCCTACCCCTGCCGGTGCGCTCAATGACCTGGTGCTGGCGGCAGCCAGGGTGGGCGGTGTGGACTGCGTCTACGCAGTGGGCGGGGCGCAGGCGATAGCGGCCCTGGCTTATGGCACAGAGACGGTTCCCCCGGTAGACAAGATCGTCGGTCCGGGAAACATTTATGTGGCCACCGCCAAGCGGGCGGTTTTCGGGCAGGTCGGTATCGACATGGTTGCCGGCCCATCGGAGATACTGGTGATCTGCGATGGGAATACCGATCCGGATTGGGTGGCTATGGATCTGTTTTCCCAGGCCGAGCATGATGAGGACGCGCAGTCAATTCTGCTCTGTCCAGACGCAGAATTTATGGAGCAAGTGAAGCGCAGTATCGATCGTCTGCTGCCTGAGATGGAGCGCCGATCCATTATTGCCTCCGCCCTTGCTTCCCGGGGGGCGCTCATCAAATGCAACGACTTGGAGGAGGCGTGCCAGGTCGCCAACTATGTGGCGCCCGAGCACCTCGAGCTTTCGGTGGCCGATCCTGAGGTATTGCTGCCGAAGATCACTCATGCAGGTGCCATCTTTATGGGGCCCTATACTTCTGAGCCCTTGGGGGATTATTGCGCGGGACCCAACCACGTACTTCCCACGTCGCGCACGGCGCGTTTTTCCTCGCCCCTCGGTGTCTATGATTTCCAGAAGCGAAGCAGTTTGATCATGGCCTCTCAGGCTGGTTCCGGAACACTCGGCAGGACTGCGTCGGTGTTGGCGAGGGGGGAAGGTCTTACTGCTCACGCACGTTCGGCAGAATATCGGTTCGCAAAGTGATCTCCTCTCAAGCGCCAATTTTCAGTGGGTGGTGTAGCCGTGAGCAATAGTCGTATCGATGCCTTAGTGCAGCAGTGGGTGCGTCCCGATATTCAATCGCTGTCCGCTTACCACGTGCCGGAAGCAGCTGGTCTGGTCAAACTGGATGCCATGGAAAATCCCTATACTTGGCCAGAAAAGCTACGGCGCGAATGGCTGGAGTTGCTGGTCAGTACCGACGTCAATCGTTATCCGCATCCCCAGGCACCTCGTGTAAAAACAGCACTGCGGCGTACCATGGCGGTTCCGGAGGGCGCGGGTTTGGTTCTCGGCAACGGATCCGATGAGCTGATACAGATGATCGCCATGACGGTCGGTGAAAAGGGACGCTGCATTCTCTCCGTCGAGCCCAGCTTCGTCATGTACCGTATGATCGCCACGTTTCTGGATCTGGAGTACGTGGGAGTACCGCTGAAGAAGCAAGATTTCTCGCTTGAAATCGAAGCGTTGCTGGAAGCCATCGAGCACTACCGGCCGGCGGTGGTTTTTTTAGCTTATCCGAACAATCCCACCGGAAATCTGTTTGCAGAAGAGGACCTGAGGCGGGTTGTCGAAAGCGCTCCCGGGATCGTAGTGATCGACGAAGCCTATGCCCCATTTACCGACGTCAGCTTTCTCCCATTGCTTGGGAACTACGATAACCTTTTGGTGATGAGAACAGTCTCCAAGATGGGGCTCGCGGGGCTGAGGCTGGGATTGTTGGCGGGTCCCGACGCATGGCTCGCACAGATCGAAAAAACACGACTGCCATACAACATCAATGTTCTGACCCAAATAAGCGCGGAGTTTGCGCTAAGTCACCAGGCGGTCTTTGATCGCCAAACCAGAGCCATTCGACGGGAGCGAGACCGGCTTTTTACTGAGTTGCAAAGTTTGCCGGGAGTATTGCCCTTTCCGAGCGAAGCAAATTTCATTCTTCTAAGAGTTTCACCAGGGGAAGCTCAGCCCCTTTTCGCAGGCTTGCGGGACGCCGGCGTACTGGTAAAAATTCTCCACGGGAGTCATGACAGCCTCAGGGATTGTTTGCGTGTCACTGTCGGTACGCCAGAAGAGAACAATGCCTTTCTTCGAGCGCTTAAGAGTTTGATTTGAAATCGTTTTTCGCTTACCTTAGGAAGTAACAGTATCTGCCGGCCAAAAGGGGGGCAGAGATACATACGGTGAACGCAGTGTTAAAAAAGTTTCACCTTGTCCTGAAGGGTGTTTCGAAAACCGGAATTCGGGGGTGTATGGCTACTAACCCCTTTAGTTTCTGGGGCTTGCGTCGATACCAACTCTATTCGCACGCGAGCGGGAAGAAATCTTGGACGGCGGCAGAACAGTATTCTTGGCGGACATGAAAAGATTTGGGTGGTTTTTCCTGGCAGCCTGGACTCTGATCATAGGGATCGTTCTCTACTGGGACTTTCAACGCGGACAGCTCGCCACCAGAGAGATCGCACTTAGTCAGGCACGTGCTCATTTCAACAAAGACCTCGCATTCCGGTTGTGGGCAACCGACCACCAACACATCTACGTGCCTGTAACCGAAAAGCTCCTACCCGACCCTAATCTCTCTCATATTGAAGAACGCGATTTGACAACCCCCAGCGGGCGTCAGCTAACCATGATCAATCCCGCCCGCATGATTCGCCAGTTGAACCGGGAGTATGAATTACTTTACGGAGTGGCCGGGCGCATAGTCAGCCTGCAGCCCATTCGGGAAGAGAACGCGCCTGATGAGTGGGAGCGCGCAGCGCTCCTGTCTTTCCAGGAGGGCGAGACGGAAGTGCTGGCATTCACCAAGATGGAAGAAGAGCCCTCATTGCGGTTGATGCGTCCGTTGGAAACCACAGAGAGGTGTCTTGCCTGTCATGCGCAGCAGGGATATCGCGTTGGATTTATATCCGGTGGGATCGGGGTCACTGTGCCTATGGGCAATTTGCTGCTTCAGGAGCGCCAGCGCCTACAGGCAAGCAGTCTCTCACTGATTTCCTTATGGCTGATCGGCCTGCTGCTCATGGGTACTACCTTCTACCGACTCGCCGTCAATCAGAGTAAGCGGGAGCGGGCACTACAGCGTTTGGCAAGGACTGAAGCGCGCAAGGCATCCATCATGGAGGCTGCACTCGACAGCATTGTCATTATGGACAATTTGGGTCGCATCGCAGAGTTCAATCCGGCGGCAGAGAGAACCTTCGGGTATCAGCGCCATGAGGTGATCGGGCGGGATCTTGCGGAAGTGTTGGTGCCACCATCCTTGCGCGAGCTTCATAAGAAAGGTATTAGAAATCACATTGCCACGCGCGAAACGCGAATGCTCAACACCAGGATACAGACCATGGCCCTGCATGCTGACGGGCGCGAGTTTCCGGTAGAGTTGACCGTTACCCGGGTCGAGCACGAAAGGCAACCCTTCTTTACAGCTTATATCCGCGACATGACCCAGGCGCGTCAGCTCGAAGAGCAAATCACCTTCAAATCCACCCATGACCAACTAACTGGACTCTTGAACCGCAGTGAGTTCGAACGCCGCCTGGCATTGTTACTACGGGAGCACAAATTCGATGACGACACCTTTGCGTTGATTGTCATCGATCTCGATCAATTCAAGGTAATCAATGATACTGGTGGCCATGATGCCGGCGACAGGCTGCTCATCCAGATCGGTGGGCTCCTTTACTCAAAGACCAGAGCGGGGGATTCGCTGGCCCGCCTGGGTGGTAACGAATTCGGCATCGTACTAGCGCAGTGTAGCCTGGAACAGGCGCATGAATTCAGTACGGAGCTGTTGGAGGCGATTAGACGTTTTCGGTATCAATGGGAGGGAAAGAATTTCGCCATCACGGCCAGTATTGGGATAGTTCCGGTGTTTCCCAACAGTCAGTCGATCAGCGATGTCTTGAGCGCCGCGGATACAGCATGCCATGTGGCCAAGGAGCAGGGGCGCAACCGGATACACCTGTTTCGCCACGATGACGTAGATCTGGCCCGGCGCCAGGGAGAGATGCGTTGGGTCAGTAAGATCCACGATGCATTCGAAAATGGCCGCTTCTACCTTTATAGTCAACAATTGAAATCGCTATCGGATGACCCTGAAAAACAGGCGCTGCACTATGAAGTTTTGTTAAGGATGAGGGATGAGAACGGGGAGTTCGTGCCCCCGGTGACGTTCCTGTCCGCCGCCGAGCGTTATAGTCTCATGCCGACCATCGATCGCTGGGTAGTACGATCAACTTTCTCGTTCCTGGCCAACCATCCACTTCATCTCCAGCAGTTGGCGATGTGTAGCATCAATCTATCAGGGCACTCGGTGACAGATTCTGCCTTTTTGTCGTTTTTACTTGAGGAATTGCGCCGCTACGCCCTACCTGCAGAGCGCATCTGTTTCGAGATTACCGAAACCGCAGCTGTTTCCAATCTCTCCAAGGCTACCCATTTCATAGAAAAGCTCAGAAAGTACGGTTGCCGATTCGCACTGGACGACTTTGGCAGCGGTATGTCCTCGTTTGCCTATTTAAAAAATCTTCCGGTCGACTTTTTGAAGATCGACGGTGCTTTCGTAAGAGATATTGTTGATGACGAAATTGACTTTGCTATGGTGCGTTCCATTAATGATATTGGGCATGTCATGGGAAAGCAGACAATCGCCGAGTTCGTCGAAAATGACAGCATTATCTCGCGGCTGCAGGAGATTGGTGTCGATTTCGCTCAGGGGTATGGAGTGGCGATACCCTCGCCCCTGGAGCAGCTGGCTTTGGATCAGGAGCGGGAAATAGATATGGCGGGGTAACTATTCCCGCTCACTCATATTAGGCCGCTCGCTGATGACAGCAGTCAGTTTGAACGGCTGGTCGTCCCGCCACCCCTTCACTACTATCTCGCTACCCGGTTCCAGTGCCGAGATAATCGAAAGTATCTCCTGGGAGTTCTCTGGGATTCTATTATCGATGTGGGTTATGATATCTCCCGGTTCTATTCCAGCGGTATCGGCAGGCCCATCTTCCAGTACTGCAGAGACAAGCACACCGCTTATCTCGCTGACTCCCCGGTTGGCTGCCATTTCGGGGCTGATATCCCTGCCGGCTATACCCAGCCAACCCCGGATTACACGCCCTCTTCGCAGGATTTGATCCATTACGCCCTTGGCGAGTGCGATGGGGATGGCAAACCCGATACCGTCTGATCCGCCCGTTTTTGAGAATATCGCTGTGTTGACGCCTACTAACTCTCCAAGGGCATTGATCAATGCACCGCCCGAGTTACCCGGATTGATTGCGGCATCTGTCTGAATAAAATTCTCGAAAGTATTAATCCCCAGCTGGTCTCTGCCGGTGGCGCTGACAATACCCATGGTGACGGTTTGACCCACCCCGAAGGGGTTACCGATAGCGAGCACGACATCACCAACCTGAAGATGAGTCGAGCTACCCACAGTGATTGCCGGAAGTGAGTCGCGATTGGTCCGTATCACCGCCAAATCCGTATCGGGGTCTGTCCCGGCGATTTCGGCGGCCAGTGTCGTCCCGTCCGCCAGCACTACGCGAATCTCGTCCGCTCCCTTGACGACATGGTTATTGGTCAGAATAAAACCTCGCTTGTCGATAATTACACCTGAGCCCAGATTCGTGGCCGGCTCCCGCGCCGGGGGCGATGCGAAGCGATCGCCGAAAAATCTTCGAAATACGGGGTCTTCGAATAAGGAACTATTTCGTGATACTCGATTGGTTGTCGTGTAAATGTTGACTACCGATGGTGCAGCCGCTTGAACCGCGGCGGCGTAGGATACCGGGCCGGTCAGATGTGGGGGCGCGGTAATTTCCTGCAATGAAGAGCGCCCCTGACGATTGTCCCGTTCACCAAACAGGTATACGGCGATCAGCGCTGCTAAAAGGCCTGCAGCAACAGATGCAAGCAACAGCTTAGTTAGGTTGCGAAGATTTTGAGTCATCGTATAAGGCAGAGGTGACCAAAGATAAAACCTAGTTTACAGTTCGGGGATACAACCTTTGGGGAGATCCGGGATGGCCAGTCTATTCGAGCTAGTGGCTTTTTGCCACGATATGTTGGAGCCTGCGAGGTTCTCCGACTATTGCCCCAACGGCCTGCAGGTGGATGCGGGGGTTACGGAAGTCAGGCGAATGGCCAGCGGTGTCACTGCCAGCCAGGCGCTTATTGATGCTGCGGCAAAATGGGATGCGGATTTGCTACTTGTACACCATGGGTACTTCTGGAAAGGAGAGCCATCGCCACTAACCGGACTGAAAGGGGCGAGGGTACGCTCACTCATTCGAAACGGCATGAGTTTGTTGGTTTACCACCTCCCCCTCGACGCTCATGCAGAGGTAGGTAACAATCGTCAATTGGCCGAACGTCTTCAGGTCTCGGATGCGAATCCGGTAGCAGAAGGTGATGGCCTGCTCTGGCAAGGTGTATTCGCCGAGCCGATCTCGCCGTCCCAGCTAACTGCGCGGATTGCCGAAAGCCTCTCTCGGGAACCGCTGCATGTCCCAGCGGGAGTAGAGACAATCGAGCGCATCGGCTGGTGCAGCGGGGCTGCACAGAGCTATATAGAGCAAGCTGCAGCCCTAGGCTTGGATGCTTTCGTTTCAGGTGAGATTTCCGAACAGACAGTGCATCTGTCCAGGGAGTTGGGGATCCACTACTACGCAGCAGGGCATCATGCAACAGAGCGCTACGGTGTCCAGGCGCTTGGTCAGCTTGTGGCCGAGCGTTTCGGGATCCAGCACTGTTATATCGATATACCCAACCCGGTATAAACCCCACACAAGTGCGCCTTGACCTATGACTGTTCATGTTGGAAAATGCCCCGTCTATTTGGGGTAAATTCAGCATATTCTGTTTTCCTGATGTCGGCATGTTTACGCTGGCCTGGGAGGCAGATCCGTCCAGCCGGGGGTGGTTTAGAATGAGCGCAGATGGCGTGGATTTGAAGAAACGGCGGTTGTTGACTGCCGCAACCAGTGTTGTTGGCGCGGTGGGTACAGGTTTTGTGGTCTACCCATTTTTAGCGGCTTGGGCACCGAGTGAGAAGGCAAAGGCCGCCGGAGCTCCGGTTGAGGCTGATATCAGCAAACTCGAGCCTGGGCAGCTGATGCGCGTGAAGTGGCGTGGCAAGCCCGTTTGGATCGTGCGTCGTACCGAAGAAAGTCTGAATGCGCTCCCCTCTCTCGACGGAATCTTGGCGGACCCGAATTCGGATCTGCCCCAGCAGCCCGACTATTGCAGGAATCCTCACCGCTCGATCAAGCCTGAATATCTCATCGCCATCGGAATCTGTACCCACCTTGGATGTTCTCCCACTTATCGTCCAGATGTGGCGCCCGCCGATTTGGGCAGCGACTGGATAGGTGGTTTCTTTTGCCCCTGCCATGGCTCGCGCTTTGATTTGGCGGCGCGGGTTTATGCCGGTGTACCAGCCCCCTCCAACATGGTGATTCCACCGCACAAGTATTTATCTGACAGCCGGCTTCTTATCGGCGTTGATGGGGAGGCCGCCTGATGAGCATGATGAAGAGCATGGTCGATTGGATTGACGAGCGCTATCCGCTGACCAAGGTGTGGAACGAGCACCTGGCGCAATACTATGCACCGAAAAACTTCAATTTCTGGTATTTCATGGGCTCTCTCGCCATGCTGGTACTGGTCCTCCAGATCCTGACCGGTGTGTGGTTGGCCATGAGTTACAAGCCTGATGCTGACCTGGCATTCGGATCGGTTGAGTACATAATGCGGGACGTGGAATGGGGTTGGCTGATTCGCTATATGCACTCCACCGGCGCCTCCGCGTTTTTTGTCGTGATTTATCTGCACATGTTTCGCGGCTTGATCTACGGCTCTTACCGCAAACCCAGAGAGCTTCTCTGGATCATTGGGGTAATCATCTACCTCGTCATGATGGCCACTGCCTTCATGGGATATCTCCTGCCTTGGGGGCAGATGTCGTACTGGGGTGCACAGGTTATCGTCAACCTATTCTCTGCAGTACCGGTCGTTGGTGAGGAATTGGGCGTGTGGATCAGGGGTGACTATGTGATCTCCGATGCCACCCTCAACCGTTTCTTCGCGCTTCATTTTCTGTTGCCTTTCCTACTGGCGGCGATAGTTTTCATTCATATCGTGGCGCTTCACAAGGTTGGCTCTAACAACCCCGACGGCATAGAAATAAAGAAGGGACCCAAGGGTAATCGCTGGAGCGATACCGCGCCGGCCGACGGAATCCCCTTCCACCCGTACTATTCAGTGAAGGATATCGCAGGTGTTGCTGGCTTTTTATTCCTGTTCGCACTGGTGGTGTTCTACGCACCGGAGATGGGTGGATATTTTATCGAACACCCCAACTTCGAACCGGCGAATCCGCTAAAGACTCCGGAACATATTGCCCCGGTGTGGTATTTCACACCCTTCTATGCCATTTTGCGGGCGGTGCCGTCGATAGCCGGATCTGCTTTTCCCGGCGTGGTCGCCATGTTTGCGTCCATTCTGGTGATGTTTTTCCTCCCCTGGCTGGATCGCAGTCCGGTCAAGTCAATTCGCTACAAAGGCATGCTGTACAAGGTACTGCTGACCCTGTTCGTGATTGATTTTATCGTTTTGGGTTTTCTCGGAACTCAGCCCACTACGGAACTCTACAAGTTAATGGCTCAAATCGGCACCATTTATTATTTTGCGTTCTTTCTGCTGATGCCGATCTACAGCAAGATGGACAAGACGAAGCCGGTTCCGGAGAGGGTGACCAAATGAAAAAGCTGATCACTGCATTTCTGCTGGCCGCAGCACCTCTACTTGGATTTGCTGCGGGTGGAGGGGCGCATCTGGACGATGCGGATATCGACCTGAGCGACAAGGCCTCATTGCAAAACGGCGCCAAGTTGTTCGTCAACTACTGCCTCAGCTGCCATTCTGCAAAGTACCAGCGCTACAATCGCATGGCCAAGGACCTGGGTATGACCGAAGAGCAGGTCAAGGAAAACTTGATGTTCACTACCGACAAAATCGGTGACACGATGAACATCGCCATGAGTCCCGAGGATGGAGCAGTCTGGTTTGGTACCGCACCGCCAGATTTGAGTGTGATTGCCCGCGCCCGAGGGGTTGACTGGCTCTACACTTATCTCCGCAGTTTCTATGTAGATGAAGCCCGGCCCTTCGGAGTCAACAACTTGGTGTTCCCCGATGTCGGGATGCCACATGTGATGTGGGAGCTTCAGGGGCTGCAACGCGCGGTGTTTTCGGAACACGATGGTAAAAAGGCCTTTGAGCGCTTCGAGCTGGTCGAGCCTGGTTCCCTCAGCCCTCATGAGTTCGACATCGCGATGCGTGATCTGACCGCGTTTCTCAGTTACATAGGGGAGCCGATTCAGATGGAGCGCAGAGCCATGGGTAAGTGGGTGCTGCTGTTCATAGGTGTCTTCTTCGTATTGGCATACCTGTTGAAAAAGGAATACTGGAAAGACGTCCACTGATTGATTTTCGTTCTCGATGAGCTGGGGGTGCACAGTTTAGGTTATACTGTGCACCCCTTTTTATTTATTCTGCTTTTCTGGAGTGGTTGGTATGGCGGTTGTTGCAAATAAGAGATCTGTGATGACCATGTATTCGGACATCAAGAGTCCCTACAGTCATCGTGTGCGTTTGGTACTGGCAGAGAAGAACATTACAGTTGAGATCGTGGATGTGGACCCCGTTGACATCTCCGACGATATCATGGATCTCAATCCTTATGGCACGCTGCCCACTTTGGTGGACAGGGACCTGGTTCTATTCGAGTCACGCATTATTATGGAGTATCTGGACGAGCGGTTTCCACATCCCCCGTTGCTGCCCGTGGATCCAGTCTCCAAGGCGAGTTCGCGCTTGTTCATGCACCGGGTGGACCGTGACTGGTACCGTCTTATGGACGTGATTTTGGCAAAGGGAAAGCAGGCAACCAAGGCGCGCAAAGAACTCCGTGAAAGTCTTACGGTCACCGCTCCGGTTTTTGCCTCCAAACCGTTTTTCATGAGCAATGAGTTCACGCTGGTGGACTGCTCCATTGGGCCGATGTTGTGGCGCCTGCCTTACCTTGGCGTAGAGCTGCCGCCTCAGGCAAAACCGGTACTTGACTACGCCAAGCGACTGTTTGCGCGGCAGTCTTTCGTGGACAGCTTGTCCGAATTCGAGAGAGAGATGCGGGAATAGTCACCCGCTCCAGACCAATATGCCCATCAGTTCGAATCGACCCTATTTGATACGCGCTCTCTATGAGTGGCTGGTTGACAATGATTTGACCCCTCATCTCTTGGTGGACACTGAACAGGACTTTGTTACGGTTCCTCAAGAATTCGTCAAGGAGGGGCGTATAGTGCTCAACATATCGCCGTCGGCTGTGAAAGGTTTGGAGCTGGGAAATAAATTAATCAGTTTCAATGCTAGGTTTTCCGGCAGATCTATGGATGTGATGGTTCCACCAGTCGCGGTATTGGGTATATACGCGAAGGAGGACGGCCGGGGTATGTTGTTTCCTGATGAGGAGGGTGGGGGCGACAATGGTGATTCTCCCGATAATGGTTCGGATCCCTCATCATCAAGGGTAAGGCCATCACTCAAGGTAGTTAAATAGCAGACACACTGGGTCGCTGGGTACCAATTCTCACTGTATCAGGTTTCGATTGCCGGGTCCGGGCTTATCATTCTCGCCGTTGCCGGGTAGTCCCAGGCTGAACTCCTCGAGATCTATACCCACCAGCGTCAAGTGTCCGCTGTGTCTGCCGACACCCTCTTCGCTGAAATCGAAGCGAAATACCCGCCGCAGTCGCAATCCCCGGTTTGTCCAGGATAGCCCAAGCCTGAATAGCGAGACGGTTTGGTCAAGAAATTGCAGGCCCCGCACTCGGCAGGTTTCCTCGCAGACGGCAGTGGCGATTTCCCGCGCCCTGGCACTATCCAGCCAGAACCATACAACGAGTCCAAGAAATAGTATGCCGGTTAAGGTTTGCATGAGGGTATCCTAACCAAATTTGGCGAGTGACGGTGACTAAATAGGGGCTCGCAGCCTGATACGGGCTTATATAAGATGTGTAGATCGCGAATCCATCGGCGGAGTCGAGGTGAGCTGCATGGCTACGACCGCTTCGGCGCCTGGGCGCGATCAACAATGCAACACAGGTTTTCGGTTGCGGGGTATTGTTAACACTAGTCGAGCCAGATTTATGACAATGATCAGCATCGTACAACAGGACATAACACGCTTGGAGGTAGATGTAATTGTCAATGCCGCTAATTCCACGCTGTTGGGCGGAGGCGGAGTGGACGGCGCCATCCATCGCGCCGCGGGGCCCAAGTTACTGGAATCATGCAAAACGCTGGGTGGTTGCCCGACAGGCGAGGCGCGTATCACGCCGGCTTTTGATTTAGCCGCGAACTGGGTGGTACACACCGTCGGCCCTATTTGGGGAGGTGGTGGCGATGGCGAACCACAACTCCTGCGTTCCTGCTATTTAAGTGCTTTCGCGCTGGCAACAGAGCATGGCGCCAAGAGTATTGCCTTCCCCGGAATCAGCACCGGCGTCTATGGGTACCCGAAACGCCCGGCAGCAGAAATAGCTCTGGCGTCTATGCGGGAGGCCGAGGGATTCGATCTCATTGTGGCCTGCTGCTTTGCAGACGAGGACGTGGAGATCTACCTTGATCTTTGTCCCGAGTGTCACTTTGGAGGATCGAATTAGTGCGTTGGTTGGATGAGTTACCGTTGAGTGTCCTGGTGTTGGCGAGTCTGTTGCTAGGGCTCGCCCCATTTTCGCCGGAACCCCACCTGTGGGAAAAGTTGAAGATGTTGGCAGGCGGGACGCTTACCGCGCCGATGGACATATTCGACCTGATACTCCATGGCGCTCCCTGGGTGGTGCTGGTGCTCAAGCTGATCCGGATGGGGCAGCAGTCGCAACGCTGAAACCGGATTCCATACCTTTTCCGGGTCGAATCGAGAGTTGTTCCAGGGAACCGCTCAATCCTTCGTTACCAAGTTACCGGAGTCGGTCGAGCCGTAGTCGCTGTCGTTCGTCGAACAGGCGGTGAGAACCGATCCAAATCGCCACCATGGCACCTAGCCCGGTACCCACCGCCACGAGAAGTAGGATCATGATCTGATATTTCGCCGCCTCCAGGGGCGGACTGCCTCCCAGTATCTGGCCGGTCATCATACCCGGTAGGCTAACCACGCCGGCTGTGGCCATGGCATTGATGATGGGGATGAGCCCGGAGCGCAGTGCGGTCCTTCGCAGGTCGGCAATCGCGGTATCCCAATCTTGCCCAAGAATTAACCGGGCTTCGATTACCCCCCGCTGACGCCAGGCGTTCTGAGTCAGATTATCCAGGGCTATCGCCATGCCGGACATGGTGTTGCCGAGGAGCATTCCCAGTAGTGGGATAAGGTACTGGGGGGTGTACCAAGGATCCACCTGGATCACCAGGTGCAGTGCCAGGAGGGTGATACTGAAAGACGATACAAACATCGAAATGGTGCCGATGCCCACGCCCCAAGGCCCCCTGAAGCGTCTCTCCTGGCGTGCCATAACCTCATAACCGGCGACTCCCAGCATGAATAGCGCGAGGGCACCGATCAACCAGGGATTCTTTTGCGAAAAGAGAGTTTCAAGCACCAAACCCAGGAGTGCAAGTTGCAATATTGTGCGGCTAGCCGAGATCAGCAACCGCCCCTCCACCCCTAGCCGGAGACGCCATGAAAGGCCTGCGAGACCGAGCACCAGAAGTGCCGCGATAGAAAGATCCCAGGGTGAGAGGCTAATCAGTTCCAAGATTCCTCCCCTAATGCATCGCCTTCGAATACGAGGCCGCGGTCACCTACCCGCTGGCGTTGCGCAGGATCGTGGCTTACCCAGATTGCCGATGCTTCGTGATCGTTCAGGAAGGCGGTGATTAGCTGCTCCACCCGTTCGGTGTTGGTTACGTCCAGGTTAGCCGTGGGTTCGTCTAGAAGTAAGACTTGAGGGCGACCGTTGAGCAGGCGTGCCAGAGAAAGGCGCTGCCGCTCCCCGCTGGATAGCCGGGCGACGCTCCAGTCCAGGCAGTCCCGGTCAAAACCCAGTGTTTGCAGTATCCCCGGCTCAGTCTCGGAAAAATGATCGCCCACCCGATCTGTCCACCAGTGGCTTTCCGCGGGCAGCAGTCCAACCCGGCTTCTCCAGGCCGGCGGTGGGGTTTGGGATCGACGGATACCTTCCAGAACACACTCTCCCTGATGTGGGTCCAGGTCGGCAATGGCGCGCAGAAGTAGGGATTTACCGCATCCTGAAGGGCCTGCGATAGTAAGGCACTCACCCCTGGAAAGGGTGAGGTCGAATGGGGCCAGGCCGCGGCTCGAGAAGCCTTCCAGCGTCAGGTGGTGCACGCGACGGACCTCAACAGCGCCGGAACCGCAGGTCCCAGACCCCATGTCCGAGCCGCTGTCCCCTCAGCTCGAATTTGGTCAGCGGTCTGCTGTCTGGGCGGGGAGAGTAATTTCCGGCCCCGGCCAAGTTCTCGAATTCGGTCGCCTCCGACAACACCGCCATCATCTGCTGCGCATAGTGCTGCCAATCGGTGGCTGCGTGAAAAATGCCCCGCGGTTGAATCACCCGAGCCAACTGATCCACCAATTGGGGTTGCAGGATTCGCCTCTTGTGATGCCGCCGCTTGTGCCAGGGATCGGGAAAGAGCAGTAATACGCCCGCTAGGGAGGCTTCGGGGAGGCAGCGGTTCAGGACTTCCACCGCATCATGGTGCATTACCCGCAAGTTGGAAAGTCCGAGTTTTTCGGTTTCCAGTAGCAGGTGTCCGATACCGGGTCTGTGTACTTCGATGCCTAGATAGTTGATATTCGGGTTCGCTGCAGCCATTTGTACCAGCGAATCCCCATCTCCGAATCCGATTTCCAGATAGAGTGGATTGCTATTGCCGAAGTGCCATGGTAGATCCAGGGGTGCACCTCGAAAGGGAATGCCGAACTTCGGCCACAGTTTTTCGAAAGCGCGTTGCTGACCGCGGGTCAGTCGTCCCTCCCTGAGCACAAAGCTGCGGACTAGTCGGTTACCGCTGGTCTGCCAGGGTCTGGAGACCTTGCCTTGGGGCCGTTCGCTCACAGTCTGTCTCCTGCGCGCAGTGACTTGGGCGGTGAGGTCATCATGGGATCGGAAAGCTGCGTGGTCAAAGAACTGAGTGGCGGAAGGGTTATCCAGAATTCATTCGGGTGTGATTCTACACTAAACTGGTGTTTCGGTGCAGGAACGGCAGTGGGAGATAGGTTTAATGCAGTGGAGTGAGGACCTCATTTCACCGGATTCTGTGGGCACTCTGGATCGTTTGTTCGCTCAGCGGGTAAAGCGTTCAGGACCGCGGGTGGCCTACCAAAGCTTTGATCGGCAGGCCAAATCCTGGGTTACACACACTTGGGAAGAGATGGCGGAGCAGGCTGGGCGATGGCAGCGTGGGCTCGCTCAGGAGTCTCTCAATCCAGGTGATCGGGTAGCTATTTTACTGCGCAATTCTCCAGAGTGGGTCATGTTCGATCAGGCGGCGATGGGGCTCGGCCTAGTAGTGGTGCCACTGTATACGGATGACCGCCCGGAAAACGTCGATTACATCCTCCGGGACGCAGGTGTGAGGTTGTTGCTGGTTCAGGATCCCGGTCGCTGGAAGCGGTTGGCACCGCTGGCGAGCGCTAATGAATGCCTCCAGCGGGTACTGGTGTTGGACCCCGGTAGCGACGGGGACAAGCTGGCATCGGCGGATGACCGTGTGCAGCAGGTGGCGGGTTGGCTTCCGGAAAGCGGATCAGAGCTGGTGCAGCGCGGGGATAGTCCCCACGCCCTAGCTTCCATCATTTACACATCCGGCACCACCGGTCGTCCCAAGGGCGTGATGCTGAGCCACTCCAATATGCTTTCGGTGGCTCACGGTGCGGTAGGCCTGATCGATTGCTACGAGCAGGATATCTTCCTCTCGTTTCTACCGCTTTCCCACACACTAGAACGAACCGCGGGGTACTATCTGCCGGTCATGACCGGCTCCACGGTTGCTTATTCCCGTTCTGTTGGGCAGTTGGCTCAGGATCTGCAAGTTGTCAAACCCACGGTGATTATCGCAGTGCCGAGGATATTCGAGCGAGTTTATGGGCGGCTGAAGAACCAGATGGAGGGAAAGCCCAGATTCGCAAGATGGATGTTCGAAATAGCAGTCGGATTGGGCTGGCAGCGATTCCAGTATCAGCAGGGAAGAGCAGCCTGGAGGCCGTGGTTTCTGTTTTGGCCATTGCTTGATCGACTGGTAGCATCCAAGGTCAGCGAGCGCCTGGGAGGGCGCCTTCGGGCCGCGGTCAGCGGTGGCGCGGCCCTCTCTCCCGACATCGCCAGGGTGTTTATCGGGCTCGGGATCCCGATATTGCAGGGATACGGATTGACCGAAACCAGTCCGGTCGTGAGCGTCAACTCTTTTGAGGAGAATGTCCCAGAAAGCGTGGGTATTCCATTGCGCCAGGTGAAGGTGAGAATCGGAGATGATGATGAGCTGCTGGTGAAGGGTCCGGGAGTTATGTTGGGATACTGGAACAATCACAACGCAACCCGATCGGTGATCGACTCAGAAGGCTGGCTCCACACGGGAGACCAGGCTCGAATCGAGAACAACCATATTTATATCACCGGCCGCATCAAGGACATCATCGTGCTCTCCAATGGTGAGAAGGTGCCCCCGTCGGATATGGAGTTGGCAATAGCCCTGGACCCCTTGATTGAGAACGTCATGGTGCTCGGGGAGGGGCAACCCTTCCTCGCTGCATTGGTGGTACTGGATGGGGAGTTCTGGCCTGCGCTAGCTCGGGAGTATGGGCTGGACCCTACAGACCCTTCCAGCCTCGGAAACAGTAGAGTCATCGCAGCAGTGTTGCGCCGCATCCGGGACGCGTTACAGTCGTTCCCCGGGTATGCCAAGATCCGTAGAGTGGGCCTGCTCTTGGAGCCCTGGACCATTGACAGTGGGCTGCTAACCCCCACTTTAAAAATAAAGCGTGCCAAAGTTTTGGAAAAGCATGCCGCGCTGGTGGAGGCACTGTATGAAACAGGGCCCGCCGCAGGTGCTCGTCACTGAGCGACGGTTTTCTCGGCTACCGGTCAAATTGGGATTGGGAGCATCAAATATTGGCAATAGAACGCACAATCAGAAGATACTCAGCCTATTATCGCGGCTGGTGCCTGGCCTTCGGAAACCACAATCCCACCTTTTCCGATGATGAGAGCATCAACTGGGTTTTCGGTGGCGACCAAGCCGGCTTCATTGTTACTCATGACTTGAAGAAGCAGCTATACAGAGCACTGCTGGGGCGCCAGGAGGAGCACCCGCTCATTACCCTCAGCGAAAGAGAGGTCCGCATCGGTAAAATACGATACCAGTTCTCCAACGTGGAATTGGAGGGCGCCGCGAGATTCCGGGACTTTATCAAAACCCACACTCAACTCTATCTCTATTTGACCAATCATTTTTGGTACCCGCCCGGAAGCCGGATTATCACATTCTCTCCCAAACGGCCTCTAGTTATTTTATATAAGGAGATTGCTCCGCTGCGGTTGACTCTCCTCTAGAGCGCCGAACTTCGCCACACCGGAATTCCTAAAAAGGGAATGACTCCTGCAGAGGGTAGCGGTAGAATCACCGGGCTGATGCCCCGAACACAGCCTCAGTGCGGGTGTAGTTCAATGGTAGAACTTTAGCTTCCCAAGCTAATAACGAGGGTTCGATTCCCTTCACCCGCTCCAAACTCCTACACCGTAACACTCCGTATTCCGCTCCCTCAGTTACCCGGAAGTGCTAATTTGGGGGAACCAATCAGTATCGTATTTGTCGCACGACTGTCTAGAAATATTGGCATTGCTACGAGAAGAAGCGTCAGAATTATGAAGAATTCTGCGGCGAGACTTTTTATTTTTCTGGCCTCACTGGTTATCACCGGGGTAGCCATTGCCTGTTCCTCCTTCGTGTTCGAGGCGCCGGGTGGTAACAATATCCAAGGGCGCACCTGTTCTCTGCATAGTGTAAAGTGATCGAATGAATGCGTCTGGCACCACTGATCAGAGTAGGCACCGAACTCAAGTCCGGCATTTTATCAATGCTCACAAGATTCTGACGCCATTCGCTGTTATGGCCATGATGGCCTACTTCGATTTCTGGGGCATTTTGGCCTGGGTATATCTTTCCCTGCATGGCACATATTGCCTCCTTTGGATGATCAAGGAATACACGTTCAGGGATCGACGTTTCGAGGAGTCAATTCACCCGTTGGCCGGCTTCATCTTTGTATTTTGTGCGTTGGGTGCCTACTGGATTGCACCCTACATCATCATCGCAAATCAGCTTACTGCACCAAACTGGCTCATCGCTTTGGCGATCTTTGTAACTACACTAGGTGTCTTCTATCACTACGTCAGTGATGCTCATAAACATGCCGTCCTCGCCATCCGCAAGGGTCTGATTACGGACGGGCTCTTCAGCAGGACACGCAACCCGAACTATTTTGGCGAAATGTTGATTTACCTCGGGTTCGCCATCCTCGCTCAACATTGGGTTCCGTTCATTGCATTGGCCTATTGGTGGACGTTTTTCTTCCGGAATATGCTGAAGAAGGACAAGTCGATGTCGAGGTACCCGGAATTTGCCGGGTGGAAGAGACGAACTGGTTTAGTAGTCCCAAAGCTCTTTTAGCCTGAAGCGGAGCAAAGGTTAGTGACACCATTCCTCTACCACCCGACCGTGACTCGTCACACCGTCAGTCTGTAGAAGCCCCATAATCCGAGTAACTTGCGGGTGTCTTCTAATGGTAGGGCCTCAGCTTACCAAGCTAATAACGAGGGTTCGATTCCCTTCACCCGCTCCAATTTCTCTCCTATACCGGCGGTGATCTCCAAGCCGTCTGTTAACTAATTACCCAAATGCGTTACCAGGATGTTTTAACAATTGGGTAGTAAGTCCCAAACAGCCAGTCCCCCTGTGATTATGTAGCGCAATAGTGATTGTTTAAGTCCTGTGGATGATTGCCAGCGAGTAGTCCTGAACACTGGATCAATGTCTCCGGCCAATAAGGCGTGCCTGGAGTTGATCCAGATAGGTTTTATCTATATAGCTATAACTAATAAAACGACTGGTTCATTGACTTTAGCAGATGCCTTCATTGCCCAACTGTTGTTGATCAGCATGGTGTGCGCACTGTAGCTTTGGCTTGGCGAGATTTTGTTGTAACTGATGTGTGTAGGCTTACTGTTGTTGAAAAATGTGATTGCGCCGAAACCCTTTCTCCCAGGCAAGATTGAGAAGCACTGTGTTTACACAAATTCAGCCTGTTTCTCACTCCAGGTTAGCTAGCCGCTGTTCTTGTATGTTAGATTATGAACGCAGGGATGAGCGTACTTTAAACCGCTAGATGCAAAAGCGGAGATAACAAATGCTGAAAGAACTTGCGTTTCAAATCTCTAGGCGATGGGGATCCACTCAGTCCGCCGCACCCAGTTCCGAGTCTCAATTAAGATCATCAACCGAGAGTTATCGCAATTGGCGCCAGAAGGTCCTCAGAGATGAATTCTTGCGCTTTTTTGAGCCCGATATCGTAAGGGGCAAGGATGTGCTGGATTTTGGTTGTGGAGGGGGGGATCTCTCTTTTTTAATGATCGAGTTGGGCGCAAGCTCCGCTGTTGGAATCGATCTCAATAAGAGAGATATCGAAATCGCTACCCAACGTAAACAAGGAGAACCCGTCTCCTTTATCCAGGCATCGAATACTTATCAAGTGGATTTGAGTGATGCCGCGGTGGATGTTATAGCCTGTTTCGATGTGATGGAACATATTATGGAATACGAAGCCATTATGGGTGAATGGCATCGGGTACTTCGTCCGGGAGGCAGGGTACTTATTCACTGGCAACCCTGGTTTCACCCATATGGGCATCACGGTCAGTCGTATATACCCATTCCCTGGGTTCATGTGTTTCTTAACAATCGTCAGCGAACGGAGGTGTGCGCGCGTTTGGTGGAGCTTCCCGAGTTCAACCCACCATGGTGGGATATCGATAAACAAGGCAACCGGATCAACCGGTTCCGCGACGCTCTCGAGTCGGGGGAAGCGGATAAGGAGGGCTTTCTAAACAAACTCACCATGTGGCGATTCGAAGCCTTGTGCGACAAGCTGGGGTTCGATATCGAGCAGAAAACGCTCAGCAGCTTTCAAGGGCCTCATCTGGTGCGCGGAATTAGTTCGGTCCTGACGCGTATTCCCCGGGTACGTGAATTTTTCACCGCAAATGCCGTGTATCAACTATCTAAACGAGACCTGTCTGCCTAAGCTTACTTCAGTTGCCGTTGTTAATGCCGCTGTCTTAGTATTGGGAAACTAAGGAGTGTGCTGACCAAGGAGGAAGGGTTACTGGGTTGATAAGGGGACGGTTATGGGTACAGCAGGAATATACTCGGAAATATTCGCGAGTCTCGCGTCGAATCAATCGCTCTTTCCCTCGCTCCCGGAAATTACGATTCGACTGCGGGCCACGCTCAGCGATCCGAGCTGTGATATTACCTCGGCGGCGAAACTGCTCCAGACCGATCCGGGACTCTCTGCTTTTATCCTGCGCATCGCCAATAGTGTGCGCTACATGTCCAGGGTACCGCCCAAAGATCTCGAGAGCGCGCTGCGACGAATTGGGCTGGAAGCGACTTCCCGGCTCGCAACCACTTTTTCGATTCGCTCGAGTTTTGAAACCTCCAACCCGGCACTGAAAAAATTGCTGGTCAACGGATACCGGCAGGCGACCAAGGTGTCTGTTATTAGCTATTTTCTTGCCGAGCGATTTTCCGGATTCGACGCCAGCAAGGCGATGTTGGCTGGACTGCTTCAGGATATAGCCTTACCGCCCATTCTGCTGCGGCTATCCGAAAGACCGGAGATTTTCAATGATCCGGTGAAGCGGACACAGGGGTTGGACCAGCTGTCGCCCCTCGTGGGTGTCCTGATTCTGAAGAATTGGGGGTTTGACGAAGAACTTATCGAAGTGGTCCGAACACGCAAGGATTGGCTGCGGGATCCGGCGGCGACTGCGGATCTCAGCGATATTGTCTTGATTGCACGCTTACACTCGATGATAGGGACGCCGGAATTTGCCGAATGTCCGGCCTTCGAAGAGGTACCAGCTTTTCACAAACTGCCGTTTGGGGAGTTGACGCCCGGCCAGAGTATCAAGATGCTTGAGGATTCGAGGGACGAACTGGCGGACCTGGCGCGGCTCCTGAGCGGGGGTTAGTCCCCTCCCCGGGTGCGACCGCCCAAGAACCTTTTATGAAAGTGTTGTATCAGGCCGCAGATCGGGTCGAAGCGCAATTACTCAAGGATTATCTCGCCTCCTATCACATCAAGACCCTGGTGCAGGGAGAGTATCTCACGGGAGCGGCGGGGGAACTGCCCCCGATGATATTCCCGGTCCTCTGGGTAGTGGAGGACGACGACTACACCAGGGGCCTGCAGCTCATCCAACACTTCTTAAACTCTGAGGACAGAAACCCACCCTGGATCTGCATCGGTTGCGATGAACGCAATGAGGGAGAGTTCCACATCTGCTGGAATTGCGCTAGACCGAAACAGTGAAGTGTCGCAGGAATTTGCGTAATCCCAATACCTCGCCTATGGAAAATCTCCCCCGCTTGGGCCATCCTTGAATCTACAGGACAAGCAACAGCGGAGTAGCGAATGGGCAAGATGTTGAAGATCCTTGGTTGGGTTATCGCAGCGGTCTTCGTGTTGATCGTCGCGGCGGTGGTGATCCTGCCCCAGGTAGTGGATCCAAACGATTACAAGGAGGAGATTGTTGCCGCAGTGAAAAAGGAGACCGGCCGTAATTTGACCTTGGACGGCGATATCGGTCTATCGGTGTTTCCATGGCTGGGTCTGGAGCTGGGTACCATGGTACTCGACAACCCCGAGGGATTTGATGAGCGGGTGTTCGCTTCGGTTGAACAAGCCTCGGTTCGTGTCAAGTTGATGCCCTTGTTGCAGAAGCAGCTGGAGGTGGACAAAGTCAGCCTGGACGAGTTCCGGCTGAATCTTATTCGAACCAAAGAGGGGGGCAACAATTGGGACGACCTGGGTCAAGGATCGAAGGCGCAGGCGCCATCCGGATCGGCCCAATCCCCCCAAAGCGGTGGTTATCGTCCAGAAGGATTTTCAATTGACGGAGTCGAGGTCACCAATGCCCGGGTCATCTGGGACGACCGCCAGTCGGGGCAGCACTTCTCCATCGACCCCATTAATTTGAAGACCGGAGCCCTGATCTCCGGGGAGCCGGTGAAGCTTGAGCTGGCCATGGCGTTGGAAAGCCGCGATCCGGCGCTCCGCTCCGACTTGGATATGTCAGGTGTCGTAGCATTGGATGAAGCGGCGGGAGTCGTTGCTGTCGAGGGTCTGGAGCTGGCGCTCAAGGCCGAGGGCGAGGCGTTACCCAAAGGGCTAATCAAAGCGGATCTTAACGCCGGGATTCGGGCCGCGCTGGATGGCTCGTTACTGGAGATTTCCGGCCTTAAACTGACCGCTGATACGCTGACTGTCGCCTGTGATGTAAGGGGTAGTCAGTTAACTCAGAATGCGGCTTTCAATGGCAATCTTGAGGTTGCTGAATTCGACCTCGGCAGCTGGCTATCCAAACATGGCTTCGAGTTGCCGGAAATGGCGGATCCAAAGGCTTTAAGCAAATTCAGCCTGAAAACCATGCTGGCGGCGGAGAACGGCGGCACCAAGCTCGATGGTCTTGCTATCCGCCTCGACGATACCCAAATCAATGGTGATGTCAGCGCTGGGAGCGAGGGGATTAAATTCAACCTGAAGGTCGATGACATCAATGTCGACCGCTATCTCCCCAAGGCTCAGGAAGGGCAGAGCACGGCAGCATCTAGTGGGGGGAGCGCACCTGCTCCGACAGCCACAGACAAGACGGCAGCGGAACAACCACTCTACCCAATCGAGACGCTGCGCCAGTTGAATTTGGACGGCGTGATTGCCGTCGGCCGGATGGTCGTCAATAAGCTGCTTGCTGAGGATGTTGAGATCAGGGTTAAGGCAGCCAACGGTCAGATCAGCTCGGATCAGCAGGTAAAAAAGTTTTATCAGGGGGGATATGAGGGCGCCCTCAATCTCGATGTCCGCGGCGAATCCCCCGTCACTCAGTTGGAGGGGGCTGCCAGTGGCATTCGTGTCGGCCCGCTATTGGCGGACTTGTCCGGTGAGGATCGGCTTACCGGGCAGGGGCGCTTCAGCGCCAAGCTGAAGACCAGCGGCAACAGTATCGACAGTATCAAGCGGGCACTGGCGGGCAATATGAAATTTAGATTCGAGGAGGGCGCCCTCAAAGGTGTCAATATTGCCCGTACCTTGCGCGAGACAAAGGCCAGATTTAGCGGGAAGCCGCTGCCCCCAGATAGCGCTCCCTTGCAGACGGATTTCTCTGAAATCAGCGGCAGCGGTGTGATCGCAAACGGGATGCTGAACAACAGTGACCTCCTGGCCAAATCGCCGTTTCTACGGGTCACCGGCAAGGGTAAGGTCAACCTGGTTGCAGAGGTCCTCGATTATACGGTTCAAACCGTTGTCGTTCGCAGCGACAAAGGGCAGGGCGGCGAGGGCCTGGAAGAGTTGGAAGGTGTGAAGATTCCTATCTATTTAACTGGTCCCCTGGCCGCGCCCGCCTATAAAGTCGATTGGGAGACCGTGCTGGTGGAGACCCAGAAAGCGCGGGTCAAGGAGAAGGTCCAGGAGCAGCTGGACGAGAATCTCTCTCCGGAGCTCAAGGAGAAAATCGAGAAGAATCTGCCACCGGATCTGCAGAACAAATTGAAAGGGTTATTTAATTGACCACCGTTTACGAAATGGGAGAGATACACACATGAAAAAGCGCACCGGTTTAGTTTCAGCGGCTGCTTTCACCTGCGCACTGCTGCTGGGTGGTTGTGCCACAACCGATGAAATCAAACAGATGCAGGCCGATATTGTGAGGGCGCAGGAGCAGGCCGATGCTGCATTGGCTGCTGCCGAGGAGGCAGATCGAAAGGCCACTGCTGCCATGGATGCGGCTAATGTGGCGCAGGATTCCGCCGATGACTGCTCCGAGCGTTGCAACCGCATTATGCAGAAGGCGATGTCCAAGTAGCCTGATGCCGGGCGGTCGTTTGAGCCATAGAATTTTCCCCGATCTGGGGTGTCGGCTGCTCAGGGTTATCGTCTGTTATCGCTGATTGGCACGGGGTAGCCGTTATGGGTCAATACCGCCTCCATGATGGCATCCTGGTCTATGTTCACGCGATTCGCGTCTGGTAGCGCCTCGATTGCGGCGCGTAGTTTTTCCAAGTTGATTCCCTCTTCAGGGCGCTCTTCGCTCAAGGGCTTATGGGCCTCGATGTAGAGGCGGCCGTCTATCCAACCCAGTTTGTAGGGTTCATTGACGATGCGCACCGGCGTTCCCGTGGCGACTCGGGGAAAGAGACGGGATATATCCTCGGGATAGAGCCTGATACAACCGTGGCTGACCCGCATACCCACGCCGAAGGGTTTGTTGGTGCCGTGAATCAGGTAACCAGGCATCGATAGGTAAATGGCGAAAGCACCCAGTGGGTTATCCGGTCCGGGCGGCACCACAGCCGGCAGGATGTCGCCCTGCTCAGCATGTTCGCGACGAATCGATTCCGGGGGAGTCCAACTGGGATTGGGCCGCTTGCCAGTGACTCGTGCCAGCCCGGTCGGTGTGGACCAGCCCTCGCGACCAATACCGAGAGGGTAGGTAATCACCCGCCCTTTACCTTTTGGGAAATAGTAGAGCCGCAGCTCGGCAAGATTGATCACGATTCCCTCCCTGGGGCCCGGGGGGAGTAGAAAGTGGGTGGGGAGCACAATCTCCAGGCCCTCACCCGGAATCCAGGGATCCACCCCGGGATTGGCCTCGCTCAGTTCCAAATACCCCAGCCCATGACGCCTGGCGATATCCGAGAGCGTGTCTTCATAACGGCTGGTGATACCAGAAACCTCGCCAACCGCATCGTTGCCGGGAAGGGGCAGGGGGAACTCCCGACCCAGGCAGGGTGCTGCCAGCACAGCGAGTAGCGCAAGGATTGTTTTTCCAAATAGCTTCATCAATGTTGATGATTCCGGTATCTGTGGATACTAACTATGGCACAATCGGGAATTTACCATTCACATCATGCCCTCTGAAGCGGGAAGACAAACCAAGCCGTCATCTGTTCTCGCGGAAACGTTGATCCGCAGGCTGGCACGCTGATGCCTATGATACCCTCCCACCCCGGTTTTTCGGAACGCATTCTCGCCTGGTACGATCGTGAGGGCCGTAAGGATCTGCCGTGGCAGAGAGATGCGACCCCTTATCGTGTCTGGGTATCGGAAGTCATGCTGCAGCAAACCCAGGTTGCCACCGTCATTCCCTATTTCGAGCGATTCATCCACCGGTTTCCCACGATTGAGGCGCTTGCGGCTGCTGAGCTGGACGAGATACTCCATCTTTGGTCAGGGTTGGGCTACTATGCCCGCGCCAGAAATATACACCGGGCAGCGGTGGAAATCTGCCGGTTGCACCAGGGTGTGTTTCCTACCGATTTGGAGGAGGTCATGGCCCTGCCAGGTGTGGGGCGATCCACGGCAGGTGCTGTTCTGTCGCTTTCCTTAGGTCAGCGACATGCCATTCTAGATGGTAATGTACGACGTGTTCTCACCCGTTGTTTCGGTATTTCTGGTTGGCCGGGACTGGCAAAAATCCAGAGGCAGTTGTGGCAGATCGCAGAGAACCTGACACCGGCCGAGCGTGTTGGTCCATATAACCAGGGAATGATGGATCTGGGCGCTGCACTCTGCAGCCGTAGCCGTCCGGATTGTCGGCAGTGCCCGGTGGCGGATTTTTGTAAGGGGTTGGCAGAGGGCTGTCCAACGGCCTATCCGACGCCGAGGGCAAAAAAGAAGCTTCCGGTACGGCAGACCCGCATGCTGCTGATCCGCGGAAGCGGCGGTGTGTTGCTCGAGCGGCGGCCCCCCACGGGTATTTGGGGTGGGCTGTGGAGCCTCCCTGAGTGCCCCCTCGATAGGGACCCGAAAGAGTGGTGTATGGATAACTACGCTTTGGTGTGCCGGGTGGTTGGCAGCTGGGAGATACGCCGTCACACATTTACCCATTTTCATCTGGATATTCACCCTTGGGAGCTGCAGCCAGTCCATCAGGAAACCGTGGTAATGGATGGCGATCACCGAGTCTGGTATAACACCAGCAAACCGGACAACCGTGGAATCGCCGCGCCTGTGCTACGGCTGATTAGCGAGCTTGGTATGGATAAAGAGGAGGGGCTGTGAGCCGGACCGTAAACTGCGTGAAACTTAACAGAGAAGCCGAGGGTTTGGCGAAGCCGACCTATCCGGGGGAGCTGGGTAAGCGAATCTTCGACAATGTGTCTAAAGAGGCTTGGCAGATGTGGCTGCAGCATCAGACAATGCTGATCAACGAATATCGTCTCAGCCCCATCGATCCCAAGGCCAGGAAATACCTCGAGGAGCAGATGGAGGCGTTTTTCTTTGGCGGCGGTGCTGAGGTTCCCGAACCCTACAATCCCCGCTCCTGACAGGGGCGAATGCGCTTGACTAAAATGGCTGCGGCCGGTTTAATACCGGTCTCTTCTGCGGCCAGGTAGCTCAGTCGGTAGAGCAGGGGACTGAAAATCCCCGTGTCGGCAGTTCGATTCTGTCCCTGGCCACCATAATAATCAACAAGTTATATTCATCCCGTTTACAATCCCTGTGTCATGCGGTACAAATTCGGAACACTCGCGTTCTGGAGACCTTCGTGGCGACCATCAGCAAGACTCCCTCGGCGACCTGGAAGGCCGTCATTCGTAAGCGTGGCTGGCCAACCAGCATCAAGACATTCCGTACCAAACGGGATGCCCAGGACTGGGCTCGCCGCATGGAAGATGAAATGGTGCGCGGTGTTTTTATTGAGCGCGCCGGATCTGATCGCATTCTCCTGAAGCATGGACTGGACCGCTATCTTCGCGAGGTATCCTCTACTAAAAAGCCCAGCACTCACAGCGCAGAGCAGCACAAGGCCAAGGCGCTGAAGGCCAGCTTGGGCGCCTACAGTCTGGCCGCTATCACCCCGGACTTGGTTGCCAAGTACCGTGACGAACGGCTGGATGCCGGCAAGTCACCGAGTACCGTACGACTGGAACTTTCCCTTTTGTCGCACCTGTTTACTATTGCCATCAAGGAATGGCGGATCGGCCTGTTCTACAATCCGGTTGCCAACATCCGCAAGCCGAAACCTGTGAAAGGGCGTGACCGTCGCTTGAAAAAAGATGAGGAACGGTTGCTACTCAAGGCCTGTGATAAGCACTCAAACCCCATGTTGGGATGGATTGTGCGGATCGCACTTTACACAGGCATGCGTGCTGGCGAGATTAAGACACTGACCCGTGGGCAGGTGAACCTGCAGAAACGTTCTGTGTATCTTAGCGAGACCAAGAACGGATCTGAACGAACTGTACCCCTCACGCGTGATGCGACCGATGTAATTCGTATCGCGCTGAACAATCCAATACGTCCCTTAGATACCGATCTCATCTTTTGGGGCGAGCCCGGTCGCGATGGCATACGTCGGCCCTATGAATTTCGCCCAGCCTGGCATCGCACTTTGAAGGAAGCCGATATCCAAGGATTGCGTTTCCATGACCTGCGCCATGAGGCGGTCTCCCGCCTGGTTGAAGGTGGCCTCGGTGACCAAGAAGTTGCCGCTATCTCCGGCCACAAGTCCATGCAGATGCTTAAGCGCTATACCCACCTGCGCGCCGAGGATTTGGTCGAACGTTTGGATCAAATATTTCGCAAATAGAGCGAGCGCGCCTCGATGTCGATTTCCGTAGAAAACCACGACACCGCTTGAATTGATTTTCCATAGTCGGCCCAGCCTATCTTGGGCAATCTCGTGTCTCCGAATGATGAACAAGGAGATCACGGATTATGCAAGACAATATACGGCCCAGTATTGTTGTGCTGGAAGAGCAGATTACCGAACGCTTCGGCCTGCTGCTTTCGCAGACCCAATTGGCCGAACTGCTTGGCCGCACCACCGGCGGGCTGCGCTACAGCCTCAGCTACCCATGTGACCATCAAACCCGATCACTCAAACGGTGTGGGCGCAAGATCGGTCGCCGTGTCTACTACCCGGCCAACGAAGTAGCCCGGATCATTATCGGGACACAACCACAATGAGCCAGACCATCATCCGTGCACCACGGAGAAACCGGTTCGTGATCCTCGATCAACAGGCCGTGGAAGATACCCGACTTTCCTGGGCAGCCAGGGGGCTTCTGGCCTACCTGTTGTCCAGGCCTGATGACTGGCGGGTGCTGATCAATGATCTTCGTAAGCGCGGTGATCTGCAGCGAGACGGTATCTACAAATTACTCCGCGAACTGCGTGACACCGGATATGTGCGCTTCCAGAGAGCCCGCGATGCGCAGGGTCGCATCCGTGGCGGCACCTACCTGGTCCAGGAAATTCCGACCACACCACATCCGGATCCGGTAAAGCCGGAAGCATTACCTAAGACCGATAGATACCTAATACCAACTACCACCAAAGGGGATGGTCGTTGTAGTGAAATGAAAATCGAATTCGCGGACTGGATACCGAAAGAGCTTATCGGGTCGGCTATAGACAAGGTCAGCAGACTAGAGCCATCAACAGCACAGCTTGTCATCGATGAGTGGGCAGGCATCATGGCGGATGATCGAATCAAGAGTTCACCACTGGGATATCTGCACACCTTGGTCAGTCGAGTAGAGTCTGGTGAATTCAGATTATTCTATGCCGATGGGGTGGTACAGATACGGGAACAGGAGAATGGAACGTAGGCCGGGCGCGTACTACACATTCTTTATACCCAGAGATGATGACTCCTCAGCTATTTAGCACCCCAGTTCGATATTCGGCACCTGATTCCAGTGGAATTACACTAGCAGAATGAAGATCGACCGGTTGCTGATTGATTCTCTGTTACGACAACGCGCTGGTGTGTCGCATGTCGGCCGTGTGTCCGGGGAAAAAGTGCTGGTTCCACTGGAACCAGCGAGCGAGCCTATAGGATGTGTGCAATAGCCTGTCGACCTGTCATTCGTAGGATATTTCTAGCAAGCGGGATCTTCGGCCGAACAATGTTTACCATATTCGAAATTTAGTACGGCTAGCTGCGGCAAAAGTGTTGACACTGTAAACACCCGTTTGGCGCGGCTATCGGTAAGGCATTTTTGCGGGCCGACCGTGCTTCAATGGCCCGGTCTGTCCACTGGGTCGGATCCAGGGGCCCTGCAGCTGAGTTAGCCAGTATTCGTCCTTACCCAGCGCATACACCAGAGCACGGACGGTCAGCCAATACCGGTAACGCGTGCCAGGTGTGAATCCACCGGCTTGTGTTATCAGATACCAGCGCAAGTGCTTGACCTGCCATTGGTGGGGGCCGACCTGCCAGCGCCGCCAAACCGTATCGGCGATACGCTCGGCGCGTTGGAGATGGGCACGAACCGAGCCCCGGCGTGAACCGGGTAAGCGACGCACCAGCAGTGCATGGGCTGAACTCACCGCGGCCTGGTGATTGGCGGGACGAGACATCAGCGGGGGCTGCCGACGTAGACTTTATGGAAAGCTTTACATAACGCCCATTTAGGATAGTTCGCGATTATGCGAAGTTGGCGAGCATAGTCCCAGAGTATCAGTCAGTTACCTACAAACCACTTTACATAATATTTCCGTTAATTTGAGAAATGGCCATTTGGCCTGTAATCAACAACGGAGGATTATGTATGAACCCCAACACATCGAAAGCAAGAAAACTCTCACTGGATAAGCTGGTCTATGGCGCGCTGAGCCAACTTCAGGTTCTCCAATACAACCCGCGTTCAATACGTCGCTATCAAACTGTCTGGCGGAAATTTCTCGTTTACGCCCAACAACGTAACCACAAAGGAAAACTTCAAAAACACTTGATAATCGACTTTCTGGCACATCACGAGATTGACCCGCAATTACCAGTTGAGGTGAATAAAGGCTGGAAACTGCATGCAGAGTTTGCGCTCACGTTATTGTGGCGTTACGCCCGAGACGGTTATTTCGAACGAGACAAGCAGTATGTTAAAAGACTCAATGCGCCTGCCGCCATGCAAAAAAGCCTGCAAGATTTCAAAACGCACTGTGAGGAGGAATGCTATCTCAGACCTATCACCATAGTGCAATACATGCGGGAAGTTGGCGCGTTTCTCGATTTTCTTTCTAAACGAAATGTTACACGCTTTAGCCAAATAAGTCCGGAGGATCTCTCTGACTTTGTCTATTCCTTATCCCACTATCGGCGCAAAACCGTGGCCTCAAGAGTGTCAATCACGCGCATCTATCTTCAGTTTCTATTTTACATGGGCAAGTTATCGCGCGATCTCAGTGATTGTCTGCCCGGCGTGTACTTCCCTGAGCATGCGTCGATTCCGTCAGTTTGGGATAAAGAATTGCTCGCACAGCTACTTGAGAAAGTTGATCGACGTTCACCAAGGGGCAAGCGCGATTATGCCCTCTTACTCTTGGCAGCTCGACTTGGTCTACGTACAACTGATATTAGAAAACTGACGCTCGATCAAATCGATTGGGCCGCTGAGACGATCACCATCAATCAATCCAAATCAGGAATGCCCCTGCAACTGCCATTGACTGATGAAGTGGGTAGCGCACTGATTGATTACTTGAAACATGTACGGCCGGCTACGCACTACCGCGAGGTTTTCCTGAAGCTCCAACCACCCATCAAACCATTTGCCGATACCAATAAGCTATATACCATCATCAGTCATTGGCGCGACCTTGCAGGCATCCGTTTTAGAAGTCCACAGAAAAATGGATTCCATTCTCTGCGACACACCCTGGCGACGGAACTGCTTGAGGATAATGTTCCGTTCTCACTCATCGCTGACATTCTGGGACACGCGTCGATGAATTCCACCATGATCTATGCAAAGGCCAGTGTCGAGTCACTACGTGAGGTCGCATTGCGGATCCCGGAGGTGGAAAATGTCGAACAGGTATAAGCACATCAAATATGAAAGCCCATTAGCCCCGTTTATGGAGCGCCTTGTTCGTGAGAAACGTGCCAATGGCTACAAATACGAGACCCCGGCTGACGTTCTCAAGGATCTTGACTGCTTCTTGTGCGGTACGAATGTAACGTCAGATGCGCTACCGAAGTCATTAGTCGACCAGTGGCTATCACTGAAACCCCACGAGCGCCCGTCCACGGTTCAGCGCAGAATCATTCTTGTACGGCAACTGGGTCGGCTGATGGCGCGCCTGGGCCATGCTGCCTACATTCCGCCCAAGGGTATCGGACCCCGTCGATCCTTCGCATTCTCGCCAAGGATACTGACGCGTGAAGAGGTAAAGAAGTTGATTCAGGCTATTGATGGCCTGCCCCGCAGCCGGAAAACACCGCATCGCCATCTGGTCCTGCCAGAGATCTTCCGATTGCTCTACGGCTGTGGTTTCCGGCTAGGAGAGGTGCTGGCCCTAAAGGTCCGTGACGTCGACCTTCAACAAGGTGTCATTACCGTAAAGCAAGGCAAGTTCGGTAAAGACCGTCTCGTGCCACCTGCTACAGAGATGGTCCAACGTCTACGGCGCTATGCTGAAGCACTGGACAAGCTAACCTTGCCCAAGCGAACCGCCGAGTCCTACTTCTTCCCTTCAGCAAGCGATTCCAGCTGGCATAGCTCGGGAATCTACACAATATACCGGAAAGCCTTGTATCAGTGCGACATTCCTCACCGCGGTCGAGGTAAAGGCCCCAGGGTTCATGATCTGCGCCACACCTTTGCCGTCCATCGATTGCTGCAGTGGTATGAGGATGGCGCTGACCTGAATGCAAAATTACCGTTTCTGGTGGCCTATCTGGGACACAAGGATTTTACAGGCACTCAGAAGTACCTTCATCTAACCGCAGAGTTATTCCCCCATATAACAGCACGAATTAGCCACCAGTGTGGCGGCGTGATTCCGAAAGGGAGGTAACTATGAAGCCTACAATACTCTCTGTACATGTTAGCCGCTTTCTGAGTCACTATCTCAGCGGACAGCGAGATCTAAGCCCGAATACGATTAAGGCTTACCGCGATGTGTTCGTCTTACTGCTACGATTTTGTCGAGATGAGAAAGGGCACGTTATTGAACGCTTGGAACTTCAACACATTGATGCGAAGTTAATTGGCGACTTTCTGGACTATCTAAAAAATGAACGCCATTGCTCAACTCGTACGATCAATCAGCGGTTGGCGGTAGTGCATGCGTTCTTCCGTTACGTACAAGTCGAGGATCCTGAGTGGTTACTGCAATGCCAACGTATACTTGGCATTCGGCTGCGTCGTTATGTCCGCAAAGAAGTGGGCTACTTGTCTAAAGATTATCTTGCCGCGCTACTGAAACAGCCAGATACCAAGCGAGATAATGGACGACGAGACGCCGTACTCCTCAGCCTTCTTTATGATACCGGCGCGCGTGTTCAGGAAATCATTAATCTGACGGCAGGAGACATACGACTGGAAACCCCAGCCCAGGTCAGAATCCTGGGTAAAGGGCGTAAAGTACGAGTGGTGCCGTTAATGGAGAATACCGTCTGCTTATTGCGGCAGTATATTGATGAAAACGGCTTGGCATTGCCTCAGCAGTACGACCTCCCACTGTTCAGCAACAGGCAGGGAAATCCGTTGACCCGTGCGGGCGTTAATTACATTCTGCAAAAGTATGTGAAGAAAGCGCAAGAGAGTCTCCCGGCCTTCAAACAGAAAGTCACTCCGCATACGTTGCGGCATACCAAGGCTATGCACCTGGTCGAGTGCGGTGTCTCGTTAGATATTGTTCGTGACTTCTTGGGCCATGCGGATATTAAGACAACGGAGCTGTATGCCAGAGCAAACCTTGAGATGAAGCGCGCTGCGATCGAGAAAATTAGTCCAACGCCTGTCCCCGACATTCCTTCATGGAAGGAAAACAAAACACTACTGGAGTGGTTGCAGCGTCTATAGAGGACACCGAAATGAACAAACCAAACCGCGGACCACCAGCCGGGCACAGAATATTATGTGAAGTATTTGATCCACAACAATCTGATTATGGTGCAGTTTGTATCGCAGCTTTACATAAACACTTACTTGCCTAAATAGGAAGAGACTACGTCGATGCGACTATGTCCGAGTTCTTGGGAGAGAACCTGGCGTGCAGATTGGTCGGCGTTCCTACTGGCCTGACGACAGCCCGTAATTACGGGTGCCGCGCACCCTGTCAGTTGTGCATAACGTTCGCAGGCATAGGCGGCCCGCAGATCATGAAAGCCTGACAGACCGTATTTCCTGGCGACAGGTCTCCAGGCTGCATACGCACGATCACGCCATTGCCGGTAGTTCATATTTGGCGGGATCAGATTTCCATGTCTCTCCTGCAGGATCGCAGCCCGTTTCAGTGTTTGTAATTCCGATTCTGAGACTGGCACCCAGCGATCAACCTCTCTTCCGCGCCCCCCCTTGGTGCCTGCCGTGATATTAACTCGGCCTGACTCTCTGGCCTGGGCCAGTGCCTCCTGTGTATCCAAAAGAACGGCCTCCCGAAATCGCAAGCCCAGATCCCGGGCCAGCGCCACCACTGAGGCGACTCGTGCCTGATCCTGTTGTCGCAGTACTTCAACCACAGCGTTGATCCGCGCTCTGTCGATTCCCGCTGGAGTAACATCACGAATATGGCGTCGTTCTCCAACCAGGGTGGCGGGTGATACCCGAAGTCGCCGATCACCTCGCATGGTTTCCAGAATCACATTGACACTGGACAGCAGGTTCTGGGCATAGGTGACTGCCATAGTTCCAAGTGCCACCTGCCGAGCGAGGAACGTACCATAGTCTTTCATCAGCGCTTGGGTAACCGCCCGGGCATCCTTTACGCCCTCGGCCTTTGCGTAGGAGACGAACTGTCTCCATCGCTCGACATGTGCCGCGCGGGTGGCATAGTGTCCTTCACCATAACGATCGGCCAGGGCATTCTTGCCGGCCCAGTCCATCTTCTTTCCATAGCCGAAGTTTCTTTCTCCTCCGACCTTGCCCATAGCGCATCCCTCATCTTGCTAAGTGTTAAACCGGATAGAGCGCCGGTCGCGCTTTGTGGCCGCTTACGCTTGGCCGCGCGGCTGTCTTACCAGACAGCAGGGCATGGATCCCACCGATACCTGGCACCCCTGTACGATCTGCATTGCGCAGACCGCGGGATGGGTGCTGGCTGCACTGACCGCTCCGCTGGTCAGTCGCCGCATGGGTGGGTTTTATTGGCTTTTGCATGGGAGAGATATTCCCGCAAAGCCTTTGGTATAGCTGGCATTGCGCCATCCGGATGGCGCCCGTCTCTGTGTAGTCGTAAAACGCCTCCGACAGAGACGGGCGTGGGTTTGAATCAGATCAACCAGGGTGAACAGTCCGCTCGCTACACAATCCAAGTCCATTGGATTGCTGTCTGTGTTGGCTTCCCACCACACAGACGCTTGCGCACTGCACATACTGATATGCCGATCCGGCAATCGTTTTTGGAAGGTACCTTAGAACGAAGTCGTCAGGCTTGATTGGAAAGAAGGCCCGCAGCCTAAAGGCTGTGCACACCTGGGTCGGGCCGGAGGTGTGCAAGGTGTCGCTGATATACCGCAGCGACCACGGATTAAATCTGTTTAAACCCTAGCACAGATGCCGGACCAAAATCATCTCAAAAGCCCGCTCCTGACTGTCTGGAATCGATTTCGACAGTCACCTGAATTGATCATCTAAATCAGCGATCCAAAGCATTGTCGGGAACATCTTGGAAACGCTATCAATTTCTACTATGGCGAAGTGGCTCCGGAGCACAGAATCCATCTTATATAGAACAAGTTATCAAGCGCCTGTATTCAACTGAAAAATAATAATTCTCCAGTCACAGGACATTGCGAGTCGAATTTTGCTTTACAAGATACTAGATCTGGTATATATGATACCTAGCCAACTGAACAAATAAGTTCTAACGGGGGGTGCATGCTGATGAGTAATAGACCGAAAGTCGTCATTACAGATTTTGATTACGGTGATGTGGATATTGAAACCAGAATTCTGGAGAAGGCGGGAGCCGAGGTTGTAGCGCTTCAGGCCAAGTCCGAGGGAGATCTGTTCGAGGCGGCAAAAGATTGCGCCGCCATGATGAACCAGTACGCGCGTGTCGGTGCTGAGACCATTTCCCGTATGGAAAAATGTCAGGTAATCGCACGCTACGGTATCGGTGTCGATATCGTAGACGTTGAAGCTGCCACGCGCAGTGGCATTCTTGTCACCAATGTCCGCGATTACTGCACTGAGGAAGTGGCAGACCATGCGATAACCCTTTGGCTTACACTTGCGCGAAAAATACTCGAATTTAACCATGCAGTGCATAAAGGAATATGGCGTTGGCAGTCGGGTCAGCCTATCTACCGGCTTCGCGGCCAGACCATGGGAATTGTCTCGTTTGGCAATATCGGTCAGGCGATCGGCGCCCGGGCGAAGGTTTTCGGGCTCGATCTGATTGTGTATGACCCTTATCTTGCCGCTGGTGTGGCGGAAGCGCATGGCGCGCGCCAGGTAGAAAAGGACGAACTTATCGAGTCGGCGAATGTGATTATGATGCAGGTACCCATGGGACCGGAAACACGTCATTTTCTGTCTGAAAACGAGTTTCGCCGTATGCAACGTTCCACACTCGTCATCAATACCGGCCGTGGGCCGACAATCGATAACAAAGCGCTCTATAAAGCGCTGAGCGAAGGTTGGATAGCCGGTGCCGGTCTTGACGACCCGGAAGAGGAGCCGGCCAAACGGGCCCAATGGTCACCAGACGATAATCCGATCTTCACCCTGCCCAATGTCATCGTCACGCCGCATGCCGCCTACTACTCAGAAGAGTCCATCATGGCGGCACGTGAGACTGCTGCTTCTGAAGTCGCTCGCGTTCTCACCGGCGAAAAACCGAACTACCCGGTCAACGCTGAATCGCTCGCCTTGCGGGTTTAACTTCCAATCTTTTCGGAGAATTCCATGCTTCAAGAGTACAACGATTTCGAACGCCGCCCCGATCTGCTTGAGCAGTTCGATGATGTAATCAAATGTTACTCGGCGTCGGCCGTGTTCGCCGATGTCCAGTATCGCACTGGCGTCATGGACAGTGGCATAAAGCCGCCCTTCCGCGCCAAGGTGACAGGTCAGGCGCTGACCGTGCAGCTCTCCAAGGGCGACTTGGTCGATCCGCTCAAGGCGCTCGAAATGGGGCAGCCGGGTGACGTGATCGTCGTCGATGCGGGCGGCGATAAAAATACCTCCGTGTGCGGCGGCTTGATGGGTGGTCTGGCGAAGAACCGGGGTATCCGCGCCATGATCGTCGATGGAGCTGGTCGCGACAACGACGAACTGGAAGATATCGGTTGGCCGATCTGGACGCGCGCAATCACGCCACGCGGTACGCACACAATGTTCTCCGACCGCAAGGAGGAGTTGTCGATTAATGTACCAATCCAGTGTGGTGGCGTTGTCGTCAATCCAGGCGATTTTATCGTCGCCGATCTGATGGGTGTAACCGTCATTCCGCTGGGCAAGGCGGAGGAAATGCTCAAGGCCGCAGTCGAACAGGCTGAACGCGAAGAGGAGACCCGCAAATGGGTGCAGCAGGGCAAGACGATCGAGGATCTTTTGGCCGAGTTCGGTCGGATCTGAGTCATGTCACCCCAGCCTGTTCTCATTGGCGTTGACTGGGGGACCAGTTCGTTTCGCGCATACCTCATTGATCGGGATGGCGAGGTGATCGACTCAATCAGTACCGCTGAGGGGATCCTGAGTGTCCAGGGGGGGGAGTTCGAAGCGGTATTTGAGCGTCTCCTGGCGGAGTGGTTGGGGGATTACTCAGCGCTGCCGATCCTGCTCTCGGGAATGATAACAAGCAAAAACGGCTGGTTGGAGGTCGACTATGTTCAGGTTCCCGCGGAGGTCTCGTCAATCGCTTTAGCACTGGCGGTATTTACAACGAGTCGTGGGCGCAAGCTTCACTTTATCACCGGACTTGCGCTCTTCGGCGCTGGGATAGCCCCGGACGTGATACGTGGAGAGGAGACCGAATTGATCGGGCAGATCTGTCATCATGGTAGCGGCGGTCTGTTTCTCCTACCCGGAACACATAGCAAATGGGTTCGGGTTGAAGGCGGTCGCATCATCGATTTCCAGACCTTTATGACCGGTGAGATGTTTGCACTGCTAAAGCAGCACTCGATTCTCGGCAAGCTCATGTCTGGCAACGGCAAGCGTGGTGCGGCGTTCGAGAGAGGAATTTTATGGCGTACGGATCACGCCGCCTCAATTCTCCATCTTTTATTCTCTGTGCGGACCTTTCCGCTGTTTAACCAAATGGATGCAGAAGAAGTTGCTGACTATCTCTCGGTCTTACTGATTGCCGAGGAAATCTCCGGTGTACTCAATTCTTGGGAAGAGCTGCCTGACGTCACGGTAATCGGGCGGGGAGATCTTGCCAACCGCTATTGCCGTGCGCTTGAGCTGATGGGGGTAAGCGCTAATGTGGCCCCACAGGGCATGGTTGCGCGTGGGCATTTTGAAATTGCCCGTCAGAGAGGGCTGATTGAATGATCAATTTCGAGAAGGGCTTCCGTCAACTGCCACTGATTGCAATACTGCGTGGAATTCAACCACATGAAGTATTGGCAACCGTAGAAAGTCTTGTTAACGCAGGTTTTCGACTGATTGAGATCCCCCTTAATTCGCCGGACCCGTTTACCAGCATCCAGCTTGCGGCGGAGGCATTTGGCGATGTCGCTATGATTGGCGCGGGAACTGTGCTTAAGCAGGATGACGTGGAACGAACGCTCGATGCCAAAGGTAGATTGATTGTTGCACCGAACTTCGACAAGTCAGTGGGGGAGGCGGCGATTGCGTGCGGGGCCACCTGGGCGCCTGGGATCGCGACGCCAACAGAGGGATTTGCCGCACTTCAGGCAGGTGCGCATGCGCTCAAAATTTTCCCTGCCGAGATGGTTTTGCCTGCAGGCATCAAGGCGATGCGTGCGGTTCTGCCTTCGAGTGCACGTCTGTTGCCGGTCGGAGGGATCGATCCCGAGTCGATGGAAACTTACGTTGCTGCCGGTGCCAATGGATTTGGTCTCGGTTCTGCGCTTTTTCGTCCCGGGGATTCGCCGGAAGACACTTCTCGGAAGGCCGGAGCCTTTGTGCGAAGCGCAGAGATATTGTTCGGAGTCTAAAGTTTCGTTTCAGGGTCTAAGGCTGTGAGCTTTGGTGGCGGCATTCAGAACCCGCAGGGCGGCGCAGGCAGCCCCATAACCATTATCGATGTTTACCACTGTCAGGCCGGGCGCACAGCTGGTGAGCATGGCAGACAAAGCCGTTTCGCCCTCGCGTGCTATGCCATAGCCGGTTGACGTCGGCACTCCGATGATACTGGCTGGAATTAACCCTGCGAGCACCGTCGGCAGCGCCGCATCCATGCCGGCCACTGCGATAACGACCGGCATGGGTTTGAGGTCTTCGATTCTTTCCATAAGACGCCAGATGCCAGCGACACCGACGTCAGTCGCAAGCAGGCTGGGCTCACCGTAATAATGTAGCGTCGCCTGCGCTTCCGCTACGACTGGCTCATCTGAAGATCCGGCAGCAACGATTGCCGTTCTGACTGGACCGGCAGGACGGAGAACTTTCCCGAGAATGGCCGTGGATGAACCGGCTTCGTAGTGCAATACCTCCTGGATTATAGCTGGGAGGGCCATGAACTTTTCACTATCAAGTCTTGTAAATAGCCTGCGACGTTCGGCAGCCTGGCTCAATTCGACGATATGTGCGATTTGTTCAGGCGTTTTCTGGGCGCAGAGTATCGCCTCATCGAAACCAAGTCTGTCGTCGCGGTAATCATCAAGTACGATAGCCTCAAGTTCAGACACTGTTTTTGGCTCCGATAAAAGCGCTTCCCCTCACGTAGGGTGCGACGTTTACCACGCACCCAGGCGGTAGGATTGTTTTCTGAATATTGCTGACCATACCGTCTATTTCCGATTTTGAGATTGACGTGAGAACTGTGCTATCGATTTCGATGCAGAGTCCGCTTTTACGTATGCGGCAACGTAAAGCGACTGCCCCCAGACGCCCGGAGAGAAAATTCTCCACCCGGTCGATCATGGTCAGATCCGCTGCCTCAATCCGAATTCCGGTCTCCACTCGACTGGAGAGACAAGGTGCAGCCGGCAGTTCCGACAGATCGGTAAGATCAAGCTCCCGTGCGATACGGCGAACATCCACTTTTTCTATTCCAGCCTCAACAAAGGGATGGTGAACGTCGAATTCACGGGCTGCGTTCAGGCCAGGGCGGAAGTCGTCAAGATCATCGAGATTGGTGCCGGAGAGAATTGGCAACGAGGTACTGCCTGAGATCCCGGCATAGAGGTTCGTCTTACAGAAATAGCACCGATTCAAGGGATTCTCACGATAGCGGGGGTCATTGAACTCACCTGCATCGATAAGGTGCAGTTTCCAGCCTTCACTTTCAGCATATCGGCGCACCCGCTGCGTTGCCTGCGCTGAGACAGCGGGTGAAATGGCATGAAATATTTCGTAGCCCTTTGCCAAGCGCGCCGCAACACAAGCGAGCGTCATGCTGTCGACACCGCCGCTGACCGCAATTGCGGCCGGACCGATCTGCGACAGGGTTTCGATCAGGTTATGCCTGATCAAGGGAGATGCCCTTTTCTTTTGCATCAATGACGGCGGTTTCAGCCTGAGCACGGGCCGAAACCCGAGCCGCGTGCGTAGTGAAACGGTCCGCCACATCATCAATATCGGACTTTGCAGTCAGCGCACCCGGCCGCTTTGCAGTTTTAACCCGAATGCCATCGTGGCAGGCTTCCGATCGTGACAGGACCCGTCGATGTACCCGGTGGTACCTGATGCCGAGGGTGGTTGTCTCTCTGAAACAGTGATCCATCACCTCCCCTTCATGTTCAGGCGGACAGAGAACCCGCACTTGTATCGCCTGTCTACCTTTTTTGCCGATGACCATGCTCTGGGTCACATCGATGACAGTGTTTTCGTGACGCAGATTCTCGAGTCCGACAGCGAGGTCCTCGGGCGTTTGATCGTCCACTTCGAAGGCGATCACCGTTAACTCTTCCGCGCCAGCTTCGCGGCTCAACGGCTCGAATTCAGTGATGCGCAGAATGTTGGATAACCCTTTGAATTCCCGTGTGCCGAAACCGATTCCGGATCGAATCAGTCTTGCCGAGCGCGAAGGACCACCAAAACAGGGGGCAAGATGATTGAGAATAGCTGCACCCGTTGGGGTTACGCGCTCGCCAATCAAGCCATCGTCGAATACCGCAAAGCCTTCAAGCAGAAAATGTGTTGCCGGGGCAGGCACGGGCAGGCTGCCATGCTGGCTGTTCACCTGGCCGGAACCTAGCGGTATCGCGGATACTGACCAGCTGTCAGCTGCAAGTGTTTCGATCAGATAGGCTGCGAATGTGATGTCGGCAATTGAATCCCATGCGCCGACTTCGTGGAATGTGACATCGTCGGGTGGGCAGCCATGTGCCCGGCCTTCGGCGTTCGCAAGTCTGGCGAATATATCGATTGCGCGGGTGGTTACGCCCGACGGCAACCCGGATAGCCCCAGCATTTTGTGGATGTCTCGAAAAGAGGTGTGATGATGACTGTTGCCCTGGTGATTTGTGTGATGAAGTGCGGCCTGATTGAGCTTCACTGTGAAGCGTGAACCACTCAACGTATGATCGCGATGCGGAGTGTTGGAAGCGGTCACGTTATCACCTAGCCCCATCTGGGAAAAAATGATCGGCATATCGCGGACCAGTTCCGGCCAGCAGTCCAGGATCGCGCCGATGAACATATTGCCTGAAATCCCTCCCGTGGGTTCAAGGTGTAGGTGCACCGGATTAGCCTCGTTTCCGTTTGGATTTTAAACTGGAATTCCGGTCCGCCTTGGCAATGTCTTTAACAGTGTCGGCGTAGCTACGCTCACCTCGGGTGACGTGTCGATATAGTGCAGATTTGGCCTCATCAACCTTCCCCATTTTTAAGAGATTTGCCATCTGCAGATGCTCGTGAAACGACTTCTCGGTATGGGTTGGATGATGGGAAAGATGGGTACGCAGGGCCGCGATCTTGCCATCTACGAAGCGGTAACCATCCTGCAGGTAACTGTTGCCACAAAGATCGAATATCACCCAGTGATACCGTGCATCCAGTTCCAGATATTCGCGTAATTCTCCCTGCTCGTGGGCCAAATCCATTCGGGCGCACAATTTGAGTAGGTTGGACACGAACTTATCCGGGTCCTGCTGCATTGCCATTTTCATTGCCGTCGATTCCAGCGCGTATCGATAATGACCGAGTTGCGCGACTTCACTGGCACTCAGGGTAAACACAAAGGTCCCTTTCTGCGGTACCACGGAGATAAGGCCTTCCAGTTTCAGAATAGACAAGGCTTCGCGGATAGGTGTTTTACTGATACCAAGCGATTTCACCAGCATCGCTTCGGACAGCGGTTCGCCCAGTTCATAGGTCCCCTGAATGATCGCGTTGCGGATATTTTCAACAGCAATATCACAAAGTGATTTGGGTCGTTCTATAGGTTTGATTTTCTGTTTGCTCACGAGCATTCCTTAAAAGAAAGCGGAAATTCAAAAACAATGTTTTCCGACCAATATACTGTAATCTGGAATAAGGCGCTATCTTTTATCAAATATCTTAGATACTTAAATCCCATCAATTAATCTTAGTCGCAGTATCTCAATGGGTAGAGGTTTCTTTATTTTAAAAAATTGGGGTCGGTGGATTTCAGATAATCAATAGTGAGTTGACATGTTAAAGATATCTGATATATTAGATAATAGATCTCTGCTGGTTCGATCCATTTAAAACAATCAATCCGGAGGAGTTATGCAAAAGAAAAACCTGGTTAATATTTCAGCCGCAACAATCCTAATGACGGCTATGACCGGCATCGCGAGCGCTACAGAAGTCCTAAAATTCGGGCACGTATCCGAAACCAGTCATCCGTTGCACAAGTGGGCGGTTTGGGCTGGTGATGAAGTAGGCAAGAGAACCGATGGGCGCTATAAAATCGAAGTTTTTCCATCTTCCTCGCTGGGCAAGCAGGCCGATCTTGATGAAGGTTTGAGTCTGGGCACTGTGGATTTCACCTATCCATCGGTTGCATTCGCGGCGAACTCTTATCCACCAATCGGTATTGCCGCTGCTCCTTACATGTTTCGCGATATAGATCATTGGAAGAAGTTTGGTAAAAGCGACGTCTTCAACAAGCTAGCAGATGGTTTTTACAACGCGACTGGAAACGTCATCCTGGCCAATCCGTTTTACGGTTTCCGTCATGTTACTTCCAACAAGCCAATCACCAGTCCTGAAGCCATGGAAGGCTTGAAGATTCGTGTTCCGAACGCGCCTCTGTACAAAATGTTCCCGGATACGGTCGGCGCCAACTCCACGCCAATTGCTTTTGCTGAAACTTATCTGGCATTGCAGCAGGGTGTTGTCGATGCCCAGGAAAATCCGCTGGCAGTAATCAAGTCCAAGAAATTCTACGAGGTGCAAACCCACATCAACCTGACCGGCCACATGATGGACAGTATCTACACCACCATGAGTGGCATAGCCTGGGGTCGTTTGTCGGAAACTGATCAGAAAATTTTCAAAGAGGTATTCCAGGAAGCTGCTGAAGGTGTGACCAAGGATGTTCTCGATGATGAAAGTACGCTGGGTGAGGAGTTGGATGCTGATCCAACCACTACGGTATTGAAAGTTGACCGTTCTCTATTTAGGAACGCCACTGTCAAGGCTCACCTCGGCCCGGATGTCAAATGGTCAAAAGAGACCTACGACGGGGTGCAGGCAATCAAGTAAAACGCTTGCACGGCTAAGTCTAGTGTCGGGACAGTTCACTGCAAGACCGGCAGAAAAAGGAGAACAAGTATGAGCGATTCAGTCACTTCACCCGAATCCAATGGTCTGTCAATTATTGACTGGGTGGCCATTATCTTTTTCTGGTGTCTTGCATCAATTGTCCTTATTCAGTTTGTCAGTAGATATTTCTTTAATGACTCAATTGCATGGACAGAAGAAATTTCGCGTTATCTTCTGATAGCGACCGTATTCACCGGAAGTGCTTCAGCTTTCAGGCGAAAGGCGCACATCAAAATCGAGTTTCTGACCAAGTATCTTTCAACAGCAGTATCTCAAGCTATAGCCCTGATTAACGACCTGGTGGTTATCGTGTTCTTGGGAATTTCTGCCTGGCTGTGTTTCGAGCTCTCCAGTCGAACCGGAGCGCGCATGGTATCCATCGACCTGCCAAAGAAGATCATTTACTACCTCGTTTCTGGTGGTTTTATTTTCATGCTTGGATACGTCTTAAAGCATTTCTGGCTTGATTTTCTGCAAGCGAAGATGGAATGGAGGAAGGATAAATGAAGGCTCAGCCACTGTCGTCAGTAATTATTAGAACAGTAATCCTGCTACTGGCTGCCGCAGTGATTTCATTCGGTTTTCTAGGATGGAATATTGCAATGTTGATCAGCCTGCTTTTTCTGATGCTGATCGCCGGCGTCCCCGTAGCAATTTCTCTAGCAGCCTCCTGCCTGGTGTTTATTCTGTTGGAAGGGCGTTTGCCGGAAGTCGTATTACTGCACCGAATGATCAACGGTGTGGACAGTTTTCCACTGATCGCGATTCCCTTTTTCATCATGGCCGGATCTCTGATGAATGCCCTGGGAATTACCGATCGTATCTTTGAGTTTGCTAAGGCCCTGGTAGGGTGGCTGGCCGGTGGATTGGGTCATGTTAACATCTGGGCCAGTGTGGTATTCGCTGGGATGTCTGGCGCTGCGGTCGCCGATGCCGGGGGACTGGGCACGGTTGAAATCAAGGCGATGAAAGATGCGGGCTACGATAAGGATTTCGCAGTAGGTATTACTGCTGCATCGTCCACCATTGGTCCCATTATCCCGCCATCTCTGCCCATGGTTGTTTTCGGCGTTATGGCTTCCACCTCGGTCGGAAAGTTGTTTGCCGCGGGTCTCATTCCAGGACTGGTTATGGCAGTGGCCCTGATGATGATGGTTTCATGGTATGCAAAGAAACGTGGTTATCCGCGCGACGCGGCTTTTTCCGTGAGCCGTCTCGGGCATTCCTTCAACCGGGCTGCACTGTCTTTGATGACGCCGGTAATCATTGTCGGTGGCATCGTAACCGGGGTATTTACGCCAACCGAAGCCGCGATAGCCGCGGTGGCCTACGCGATTATTCTAGGTCTTTTTTACCGCAGTCTGAATTGGAAGAAGTTTCTGGCGGTTACCTATGAAACGGTCGAAACGACCGCGGTGGTGCTGTTCATTGTCGCGGCAGCCTCGATATTTGCCTGGATACTAACCAGTTACCGGGTGGCGGATGATTTAGCAATGTCGATCAGTACTCTGACGTCAAATAAATATCTGGTACTGCTTTTGGTGACGGTAATCATTCTCGCTGTAGGTCTGTTCATGGAGACCATCGCCAGTATTACCATACTTGTGCCGATTCTGCTGCCGATAGTAACAGCGGTTGGTATTGAACCCACGCATTTTGGTGTCATCATGATTCTCAACCTGATGCTGGGTCTGCTGACACCGCCGGTAGGGATGGTGATCTACGTGTTATCACGGGTGTCAGATACACCTTTTGAGCAGTGCATGAAAGCTACGGCACCTTTTCTGCTGGTTCTGGTGGCGGTATTGTTACTCCTGACCTTCGTGCCTGCTATCACCTTGTGGTTGCCCGGACTCATTTACGATTGATTGATGAGTTGCTTCCAACCTGATAGTAAAAGTAAGCGGCGACTCCTGGTCTAAATCCGGGATACGACCAGGATATTCGGTGATTCACCACAGGATTATCCCAGACCTTTTTTGGAAAACGAGTGGATATTAATGCACCTTGATCCGTTTACAGTAAACATCGAAGGTGGGGCGGTTTACCCGTTTCCGCCACTGGTCCCCGTTGATCAGCATTTTGGCCGGGAGCGAGTCGAAGACATCGCGGCCACTATTACTGAGGAGCTGAAGAAAGTTCCGACAAGCGCCATCTCTGGTAAATCTATCGCGATTACCGTCGGTAGCCGCGGTATTGAAGGGATCGTAGAGATTGTCCGGTCGTTGGTCAGTGAATTGAAGGGGCGTGGCGGTGAACCGTTTATCGTGCCCTCGATGGGCAGCCATGGCGGGGCAACGGCCGAAGGCCAGATCAAGATATTGGCGGGTTACGGTATTACCGAGGAGAGTACCGGTGCGGCCATTCGCTCATCGATGGAGGTGGTTGAAATTAGCCGGCTTGAAGATGGTACGCCACTCTATATCGACCGGATCGCATCCGAAGCCGACGGGATCATCATCGCTAACAAGATCAAACCGCATGCCGATTTCAAGGCAAACTACGAGAGCGGTCTGGTCAAAATGCTCTGTATAGGCCTTGCCAAGCACAAGGGTGCGGTGACCCTGCATCGCCACGGTTTCGATCGCTTTCACGAGCTGCTGCCGCGCGCCGCCAAGGTGTTGCTCGATCGGCTGCCGATCCTGTTCGGACTGGCGATTCTCGAGAATGCATTCGACGACCTGATGCGACTGGAAGTTATTCTGCCGGACCGTATTCTCTCTCGAGAAAAGGAATTGCTCGAAGTTGCCAAAGCTTCCATCGGACGTCTGTTGTTCCCTCAGATCGACGTTCTGATCATCGACGAAATCGGAAAGAATATTAGCGGCGAGGGGATGGATCCGAATGTGACCGGCCGTCCAGGGTCGCGGTTGCCTGGTTTTGGCAACGCCCCGGCGGTCCAGAAGATCGTGGTCCTCGATGTAACACCCGAGTCCCATGGCAATGGCGTTGGTATTGGGCTGGCTGATATCACCACGCGCAGATTTGTGGAGAAAATCGATCTTGGTGCGATTTACACCAACGCGATCACCGCAACTATCCTGGAGCCCGCCAAACTCCCACTTATCATGAATTCTGATAAAGAAGCCATCGCGGTAGCACTCAAGACCTGTAACCGCATTACACCAGAAAGCGTACGTATTGTGCGTATTGTTAACACATTGGAATTGCACCGTATATGGGTATCTCCAGCATTGTTGCCGGATGTTGAGAACAATAAAAATCAGAGTATTGCCGGTGTTAAATTACCAATGCTATTTAATGCCTCGGGCCAAATCCTGGCTACCGAAAGATAGGGATACCGATCGCCCAACCCTGTATGCATATTCTGGCAATCGCGCTCTGCCGGAATAGTGTCCCCTAGCATATCAAATTTTTCTAGTAATTCAGGAAGCGTATCTTCGGTACACTCTCGGTGCACCGCCCAGTTTTCATTCCCTGCGCGAATCTCAACTAACCTGTTGAATCAACAATATCTACACTAATTGTACCGAACACCACCTAAGTTAGAATAATCAGTAAGTTATTGATTTTACTGGCTCTGAAAATCCCCGTGTCGGCAGTTCGATTCTGTCCCTCGCCACCATATTCAACTATAAGATATGGAATAGCCGATTTAGTGCCTGGCGCTGATTTAGCACTAAATAAGCACAGCGATACTCAGATCCCCAGCCTGCACCCTACCGGTTATTCTAACAAGCCCTTGTTTGACTCATTCTTGAATGTAGATGTTGGCAGGTTGCAGCGATTTGTCCAGATCAATTGCGGGATGGTCCTGTTCAGGAAAACATCAAATATTCCGCCGAACAGGGCCGGTGGATCCTCTCCCATTAAACCGGTCCGCTGTTAAAATGAGTAAATCGGCGGCTGAGGGGCCCACAAGCGACACCCACAAAACCAGGGGAATGGGCGCTAGGAACAATTGTAGTATTTGGGCGGATTGCAACGTAAGAGCGCCCGAACAGCCAATGTATCTACCGCCCATCGTTGTTGCTGTTTTAATTGGTTGTTCTGCGGTAGATTACAGGCATAAGACACGGAAACGGTTTTTAATGTAAAGTTGTTTTTGCTGGTGCCGTTTCCGCAAACTGCTAATGCTCTGATGGGAATAAAAATAGTGGGCTGTCATGCACAACGCCAAGCCCAGAAGATCGCCAGGGAAGCGAATCAGAAGCGTGCGTATGCACCATAACTATTAACTCTACAGTGTAGATATCATAGTGAAAAACCCGCTTAGAAGTTTCTATTACCAGTTAGTACTGGTCCTCATTGGTGTGGTATTGCTTTCCATTTTCTGGGAATTTTATCTGGAAGATCTGGTGGTTCCGCATGTCTACGAGTTTTACCATCCAGAGCCCCTCTATGAGCGTGTAGAGTATGTAATCGTTTCGCTCTTTTTCGTCGTGGTCGCACTCATCGTGCCCGCCAGATTGACATCGAAAAGCATAAGGGAAGCTGAACAGGCAAGAGCATCTCTAGCCGCCGCATACAACGATCTCGAAAATCGCGTACAGGCACGGACCCGGGAATTGTCTGAGGCCAATGAGAAGCTGAAGAGTACGATGGTAGAGCGGCTGGAATACGAGCTGGCATTACGTGAATCCGAAAAGGAACTCAAGCTGCTTGCATCACAATTGCTAACTGCACAGGAAAAGGAGAGACGAAGAGTTGCGCTGGATCTTCACGATAATGTCAGCCAGACATTGTCAGCAATGAAATGGAAGGTGGAGCATGCCCTTAACGAGTATGAGGGCAGCAGTAAAAAGACTACTGAGTTGGCGAATTTACTTGTACCGGTTATTCAAGAAACCATCGAAGAAGTGCGCAATATGTATATGAGATTGAGACCATCCATCTTGGATGATCTTGGTCTCGCAGCAACGCTTACTTGGCTATGGCGCGATTTCAATAGCAGCTACCCAGATGTTCATATTCACAGGGAAATCGATATAGCGGAGGACGATATATCAGATAACCTGAAAATCGTTATCTATAGAGTTGTACAGGAAGGGCTTAACAATGTCGCCCGGCACAGCAAAGCCGATCAAGTTCATGTAACTTTGAACAAACAAAATAATGCTGTGGAGTTGACTTTGCGGGACAATGGCGTTGGCTTTTCCATGGAGGAGGTGCTTTCTGTAGACGACTCGCTGAGAGGAATGGGGCTCAGCGGTATGAGGGAGCGAATAGAACTCTCCGGAGGGATTTTTAGGATCGATAGTGAAAAGGGAGCCGGAACCAAAATTACCGCATCCTGGCCGGTTGAGCATGACCAATCCGGGTAGGTCAGGCCTGCCCCCGATAAGCTATGAAACCCCATGCTGCTATTCGCGCCCACCAATTCAGCGCCGGTATTCTTTGGCCGACATCCCTCCGACCTCAATAGAATAGGTTCGATGGACCAGGACACCATAAGCCAATCTAGTCCAGAGTGGATTGTGGGGTTCTGCAAATGGTTCATTTCCAGCGACCGATAATTCACCCCATACAAGAGGTACCAGGCCGAGTATTACGGTCACCATATCGTCTTATGGTGGAACACCAAAGTATCCATATGCAGAACCGTTTTAGGCGATGCTCCTGACAGTGTTTCAGCAACGTCAGACTGTTATTCCCCGTTGAGATGCGACTTTCGAAGCCGACTTATGTTAGCCGAATCTAGGCGCTCGCTGCTGGGACAAACAGGTACGTTACCATGGACAATCGTGTCCATGATGCCGCTACGCTGGTTAACCACTTTCAAGTCCGCCAGTGACTTCTGTGCTAGGACGAATCCGTCCTCTTTCGAGATTATTGCAATAGCTCAAAGCCCTAAAAACTCAGTTCCCGACGGCGTGTGATCCTTGGCACGTCATTTGCGTTGCATGTTGAGGAAGAGATAAGGGCTGAATTCGAGTATGGCTCCGACGACCATGGAACAGTCACTGACGAGGTTCTTGCTGAACTACTGGAAGTCATACCCCATGGCTTGTGACTCGGCCGAAGGCATACAACGCTGGTGGTTGCCTGACCGCCGTATCGCCTCGATAGGAGAGATTGAGTCCACGTTAGCTTGGCTCATTGAGCAACAAGCCGTGGAGATAGTGCAAACAGGAGCTCGTGTCGTGCTTTATCGAAGACACGCCGATGCGACAGACGAAGACATCGTCCTCATCGCTGCGAAGCTTACAGAACACACAAGTCAGGGAGGTCCTTAACCCGAGATGCAGAAAAACAACCTATTCACCATCGCCATTGCAACAACTGGCTGAAATGTACCAAAGTCTTGCGGCTACAAGTGCGACACTGCAGCAGCTTCTCCTGGAGTTTCTGCAATCCGACGTGGGTCCGGCGGGGCTGGCGGGTTTCTTTACCGGCGCGACGACAGTATCCCTGGCAACACCGCAAGAAATGCTGTCTGCCGGCCACGAGGGCCTGTCAGTTTGGCTCTACCAAGTGGTTCGGGATGAGAGCCGTCTGAACGACCCGCCACAGGTGCGGCCAATGCCAACAGGTGAGGTGGAAATCGAGCCGCCGCCACTACCGCTCAAATTGCATTATCTTGTGACCCCCCTTGCCCAGAATAGGCCAGATGCCGAACAGAGAATTCTCGGTCGCGTGCTACAGTTTTTTCACGGTCGACCAACGATCTCAGGGGCGATGCTCCGAGGTGAGCTCATCGGTACTGATACCGAGCTTCATGTGCATTTGGAGGCACTGGGCTTAGACGAGATCACCCGTGTGTGGGAAGCACTTGGCGGGTCATATCAACTGTCAGTGTCATACGAAGTATCCCTCGCACGCATTGAGGCTAGCGTTGTACCGTTGCGGGAACCTGTGGTCGAGTCCGTCCGTCCCGAGCATGGACTTATCGTCGCTCGAGGTGGTGGGTGATGACACACCGATTGATCACCGACGGCAGTCTGGAATACGCTGTGGCGGACGACGATCCCCTTGCTGCGGACATTACGCCTTGGGCGGTGGTTCGCACCCGAGTGATCGACGAGCTCACCCTGCAGGAACCGCGCACACCGGTACAGATTTCTACCAATCTTGAGCAAGCGACAACGCGAGTCGCCAAAGGTGGAATCTGTGGTCTGGTCGCGCGTCCCCGCGATCTCGCTTCCGCTCTTACTACACCTGGCGCTCTGCGTGCTGATATCGAGGCGCCCGGATTCCTGCCTCGCAGTTTGACACCCGCCATTGATGCAGCGCGGCGCTCGCTGACGGTCGCCGCAGCCAGCGGTACATCGGCCCTGTCGGTGGTGCCCATGGATAGTGTTCCCGCGACCCAGTTTCGCCCAGGCCGCGGGGTGATGCTGGAGCGAGCACTGCCATCTGCAGCGGAAGACTTTACTACAGTGGCGTTGCCTCCTCCGCCATTGCCTTCAGTGGTGCAGCTGAATGACCCACTCAGTGGGATGCGCCCGGTAGGCGCTCGCGCCGCAGGCGTGCCATTGGTGTTGCCGAATCAACCAATGCATCGCAGCGATGTGGTGCGACTCCAAGGTCGCGCACTTAGACGCGTAGGCCCGCCTGCTCAACTCATCCCCGCCGTGGGGGCGGAGATTGGCATCCGCGGCCTGTGGCGCACTTACCCTGCGACGATGAACCAGGCACCGCTGGCGCCGGACGTCTGTTTCGTGGAGCCTGGCCTGCGATTCGCTCACCCGTTGGGCTCGCAAATCGAGACCTGCACACTCATGCCGGTTGCGCCAATTAGCGAGGTGCGTGAAGCAGTAGCACCCGGTGCGAGAGAGATTGTTATCGCTCCTAACGGCGCGTTGAATCCCACTGGCGGAGACCTGCTGCGTATCGGTGATTCGCTGACTGCAGAGGCCGATATCGTCGTCACTGAGGGTTTTGTGCCGGCGATCGATCCCAACCAGCCGGTGCGCGTTCGCCTGACGGCGTCAGTCGCCTATCTGCATCGGCTGGGCGCTCCTGTCGAGAGCATCGCAGTAGTCGCGCCGGCCGCTGCCGGAAACATCGATCGCGAATCACTGCCGGGCGACGCGGTGCTGTTCTCGGCGGGTATCACAGCTTTGGCCACCAACACCGTACTGGCCGTGGAACGTGGTACTCCGCGGGCGGCCTACTACCGGGCTCAACAGCTGCCGTTTACCCCGGACGCCATTCTCTATTCACATCAGGTGGCGTTGAGCGTGGACGGTAGGTTCGAGTGGCCACCGATTGCGCGCGTCGCGCAACTGCGCGTGGCTGCAGCTCACCCATTGCACCCAACTCAACAGATCGATTTTGCGCTCGACTATGGCGGCGTAAATACACTGACCATCGTGTTCGGCTAAAGGAGAAAGTGATGCCTGAATACCTAGCTCCCGCGGTTTACCTCGAAGAAGTCGACACCGGTAGTAAACCTATTGAAGGTGTTTCAACTAGCACGGCTGGCGTCGTCGGCGTTACCGAACGTGGTCCAGTCAATGTACCCACGCTGGTTACGAGCTACGGTGAGTTCCAACGGATTTTCGGCCAGACACTGAATGCAGTGCTCTACGGCCAACATCGATTCCTGCCGCATGCCGTGGAAGGTTTTTTCTCCAATGGCGGCAAGCGGTTGTATGTGACTCGCGTGCTCGATATCCAGTTGGCACTGGCCTCCCATCGAAGTCTGGTGGCGCCCGACGTCGCGATGCCGCTCGCTTCCCGCTTGCTACTTGCGGCGGCACCGGCCAGCAACACAATAACACTTGTCTCTGACCCGGGATTGGTCGTAAACGATACCGTGCAGATCGGCGACGGCGTTAATGCCGAGTTTATGCAAATAGCGGTCGCCGCTGCAGCTGCGCAGACAGTCACTTTGCGGCTACCGTTGTCGTTCGATCATGGCCCCACGGACAGTGTCGACCATGCGACCATCACCGGTGATGTTCCGGTCGCGGATCACCAGACACAGTTGGCGCAGGCAGCGCTATCCGGGGCTACGACAATAATGTTGGACCTGCCAACACTGGCGTTGCTCAACCCGCCCATAGCTACCGGCGACGTATTTAGTGTCGGCAATGGGGACGCGGCGGAATTGGTCGTGGCGGCAGGACCGCCGGTTGTAAATCGTCTGGACTTGCGTGCTCCACTGATGCTATCGCATCCCCTCGCGGCGAACGTCAGGCGTCAGTCAGTTGTCCTTACGCCTCCCGCTCCCACTACACAGATTCCCGCCGGTGTCACCGCTACGCCGGGAACCGTGGTCGTGCCCGTGGCCGCAAACGCCGGCTTGACAACTGCAGGTGATGCGATCCGATTCGATCATGGGAATTCTGCGAGGGTCGAGTTCCGTCGTATCGGCGCCTTGACTGAAGTCACACTAAACCAACTGGCTTACGCTGATTACCCCGCCGGGTCGCTGATTGAGCGGGTTACGCCTGGCGCTGCCAGTGGTGCGGTGGGGCTCACTGCCGACGCCGATGTCGGAGCCTTGGTAATTTCTGTTTCCGATCGTACCGGTATGGCCGTGGGGGAGCTGCTCGAAGTTGGTCTTGGCGTTGATTTGGAGGTAGTGGAAATTGCAGCACTACCGGCCGTACTGCCACCGCCAAATGCGGGTAACGTGGTTCTACGCGCTCCCTTGCGTGTCCGCCATCCGCAAGCGGCGGGTGTCGTAGTCCCGCGCGCTGCTGTCACTGCAGCGGATCGTCAGACCGTGCTGGTTCTCGCGGCCTCCGTAGCGGATAACACATTGCTTATTAGCCGTGCCGGATATGCTGCCGGCGACCTCGTCAGGGTGACTACAGCAGCAGGTGGACCATACTTTCATCGAGTACTGGGTGCGCCAGTTGCGGTCGCTCCTCAGACTTTTGCCCTGACCAATCCACTCACTCATCCACACGCCTTGGGGTCCGCAGTGGCTCGGCGGAGTCCAATAATTACGGTTCGCGCACTGGATGCCGGTTCCTGGGGCAATCGGCTCCGGGTCGGAATGGAAACACAGGATATGCCGTTGCTTTCCACCCATGTGCGATCGGTGCTGCCGGGAGACCGACTGCGGCTCGATTCGGCGGCAGGAGTGGAAACCGGTACTGAATTGCTTATCACCGATTCGACTAACACCACGACAGCGGTGAAAGTGCAATCCATCGATCCGCAGGACGATTTCCTGATCGTGCTTGAGCCTGCAACTCCGTTACCGGGGATCGTTGGTTCCGGCGATGCGGTCACTACTCGGGAGTACCGCCTGGTGGTCGAACTATTGCGGCAGCCGGACCCGGCGAACCCCGCGCGCAACAATCTGGCCATCGATCGGGAGGTGTTTGCTGGCCTGTCACTGGATCCTCGCCACTCCCGCTACTTCGAACAGGTTATTGGCTCAACTTGGAATATGGCTGTCAATACAACCACACACGATGATATCGGCCAGCCGCTGCGGCAGGCGGACCGCCGTTCGCGTGGAGAGTCCAACTACATCAGGGTGCGCGACCTGGCGCCCGGAACCGGTCTGCGCACGGGCCCGGTCGCGACCTATGCGCCTACACCGGGTGGCCGCCGAAGGTTGGTGCTGCTACCACTTGCCAATGGTGTAAACGGATTTCCAATCAACGATCTGACCTATGTTGGTAGCGATAACGTGGATCCGGATTTGCGCACCGGGCTGGAGACACTGCGCAACGTCGAGGAAATCAGCATCGTTGCCGCGCCCGGACGCACCAGTCCGATCATGCAGACTGCGCTGATCAATCACTGCGAATTGATGCGTTATCGATTCGTGGTGTTGGACGGACAGCCGCCACCCACAGACTCGATTCCGGCGATTCAGGCGCAGCGCCAGCAGTTCGACACCAAATACGCAGCGCTCTATCACCCCTGGGTACTCATTCCGGATCCCTATCCGGTCAGCCCCGCGACGCCGCCCGACTATCCGATTCCACCTTCCGGACATATGCTCGGAATTTTCGCGCGCACGGATATCGAACGTGGCGTACACAAAGCACCCGCAAACGAAGTGGTGCGCGGTGTCATCGGGCTGCAACGCCTGCTGAACAAGGAGCAGCATGACATCCTCAATCCCTACCCGGTGAACATCAATGTCATTCGAGACTTTCGCACCAACAACCGCGGCATTCGGGTTTTTGGTGGGCGCTGCATTACCAGCGATTCCGACTGGAAGTATGTAAACGTGAGACGCCTGCTCATTTTTATCGAGGCCTCCATTGACCGCGGATTGCAGTGGGTCGTATTCGAGCCTAACTCAGAGCCGCTATGGGCGCGTGTGCGTCGATCCATCAGCAACTTTCTGACCCTGGCATGGCGCAACGGCGCTTTGGAGGGTACGCAACCTGAGGAAGCTTTTTTTGTCAAGTGCGACCGGACAACCATGACGCAGACGGATATAGATCAAGGGCGGCTCATTTGTCAGGTCGGTGTAGCGCCTGTGAAACCTGCTGAATTTGTCATTGTCCGCATTGGCTTGTGGACAGCACACGCGGACGACTAAGGAGAAATTTCCATGGCAACAGATGACCGCAACGATCCATACCGCGCGTACAACTTTGTACTTGAGATCGACAACATTCCTACCGGGGCTTTCAGCGAGGCAGGCGGCTTGACCGCGGAAGGTGATAGTACGGATTACCGTGAGGGCTCTGATTTGCAACCGAGCGTTAGAAAGTTAATGGGGCTTCGCAAGTACACCAACATCACGCTCAAGCGCGGATATTCCCAAGACCGTTCCCTGTGGCAGTGGTACATGAATGTGCTGAACGGGCTTGCCGACCGCCGCAGTGTAACGATCGTGTTGCTAAACGAGCGGCGCGAGGCCGTATTGCGTTGGAACGCCGAAAATGCGTGGATCAACAAAATCGAGGGGCCGACGCTGAACGCGACATCGAATGACGTTGCGATGGAGTCTGTGGAACTCGTGCACGAAGGCCTGACGCTCGAGGCCTAACGCTTATGAAGAATTATGAGACGCCGGGAATCTACCGCGAAGTCGCCGACGCATCGGTCGGCGGTATCGCAGCTTTGCGTACTGACATCGCCGGCTTCGCCGGCATCACTCAAAGGGGTCCGGTGGGCATTGCCGTGCCGGTGGATTCCGTACGCCAGTTCGAAGCTTGGTTTGGCGCTCCGATTGATAGCACGTACCTTGCTTACAGTGCGCGGGCGTTCTTCGAAAACGGCGGCCGCCGCATGTGGGTGGTGCGGGTGGCGTCACCGGCTAACGCCAGTGCTTCGTTGACCCTGAGTGATTCCGCTGGACCGGCTTGGCGCATCGCTGCTTCCAGCCCAGGCGTATGGGGCAACGACCTGTCGATTCGAGTCACCGAGGTACGCCGCGCGCAGGTTCGGGCCCGGATTGACGACGTAGATCAGCGCCTATTGCACACGGAACGCATCGCAGATTTCGAACGGGCAGCCCATATCGAGTGCATCGCCGGCGTCGTCGAGCACGCCAGGGTCGCGTCGGTCGACGCCGTTAACGGCACGCTGATGCTCACTGAGCCACTCAGCCAGATCGGGGTGTCGGCAGTCATTCGCGTGGAATCACTTGCCTACACTATCGAGGTATTCGAGGCTGGTCGGCTGCTTGCCGTGCATGGGGACCTCTCTCTAGTCGCCGAGCATCCCCGTTATGCGCCGACGTTGCTCAAGCAGCCGTGGCGGAGTGAGCGGTTCACAGATCACTCACAAGAGCGTGTAAGCGAGTCCGATCTTGCACTGGACTATTTCCGCGTTGCACGCAATCGCTCGGTTCGACCGCCGCCGGCGATTGTTGTTCACGAATTGCGCAATTTGGCCCAACAGTCAATGTTGCGGCCTTTACGCACTGCTGCCGGGGAGCCGCTGGGAGTGCGGCGACAACTCGATGGCGGAGGTGATGGGCTCGATGCGCTCAGCATCAGCGATTTTCTTGGTGAAAGCGTTGCGCCGGGATCTTCTAGCGAAACGATTAGTGCATTTCGACGCGGTATTGCTGCGCTCGAACCGATCGACGAAGTGGGCTTGCTCGCCGTACCTGACATTCACATTCAACCTCGCGCGCCCCACGTCCAGCGGCTACCCGAAGTGTGTAAACCCGACCCCTGTCTACCCACACCCGTGTTGCCGCCCACGCCAACCGCGCGTGCCGTGGGCGAGACGCCGCCACGCTTTACTCTGCAACAGATCTATACGGTTCAGGCGGCCATGGTTGCACAGGCTGAGCGGCTTCGCGACCGATTCGCGCTGCTTGATGCCCCTTTTGATGCCTGTACTGAGCTGACTTTCGCGGAAAGCGAACTGCGAGCGTGGCGAAATCGTTTCGAGTCTGCATTTGCAGCACTCTACGCACCCTGGCTCGAGGTTGTGGACCCTTTGCGGGGTCGGGGTTCGGTGGTTCGTGCAATACCGCCGAGTGGGCATGTGGCGGGCCAGTGCGCCGCTATCGATCAACGTCTAGGTGTACACATTGCGCCGGCGAATGTTGCTTTGAACTGGGTGCAGGACACCACCCTTGATTTTGATGAATCCCGCCATGGCCGGTTGAATTCACTCGGCATCAACGTTCTGCGGGCACGGGCAGGCAGAGGTATTCGCGTGCTCGGCGCACGCACCATGTCGTCTGATACGGACTGGCGGTTTGTCAATGTCAGGCGGCTGTTATTTATGATTGAGAAAGCCATTGATCTGTCTATCCAGTGGGCGGTATTTGAACCGAACAATTGGCATACGCGGGCGAAACTGGCACTGGTTATTGGATCGTTTATTCGCGAACTATGGAGGCGCGGGGCGTTGGTTGGTGCCAATGAAACGGAAGCGTTTTACGTGCGTTGTGATGAGTCCAACAACCCGCCCTTCATCCGCGACCAGGGCAGGCTGATTATAGACATCGGTATCGCGCCCTCCGTTCCTTTCGAATTCATTGTGCTGCGAATCGGCCGTGACGCAAACGGCTTCGCGATGACAACCGGCGAACCGACAGTGGTTGCGGTTTGAGGGGGAAACCATATGGCAATGCTATCGAACACACTGTTGCGCGCTGATCCGGTACTAAACCACAACTTTGTCGTCAGTCTGCTGGATACCAGCAGCGTGATGGCAACAATCGGCTCGGCAGCCTTGTCTGCGGTGCTCGACGTCGCGGTCGGAGGTTTTTCGGAATGTAGCGGTATCGAAATGACCATGACGTCGGAGGACTACAAAGAAGGGGGTAATAATTCTTCTACGCTGCATTTCCCGAATCGCGTCGAGTGGAGTGCGATAACGCTCAAGAAAGGCATTGGTGCGGGTAGTGCGCTTTGGGACTGGAGTTACGGATTCGCGACTGGAGAAGGCAAGCGGCGGGACGGGCTGATTGTGCTCCTAAATGACTTGCGCGTCCCCAATAACATCTGGTTTTTCCGGCGAGGCCTACCAACCAAGTACACCGGACCTCAGTTGAATGCGACACAGAACAGCGTCGCCATCGAAGCGATCGAGATAATCCATGAGGGGATCTACCAGGTGCCTTTCGTCGGTGCCGGCAGTGGAATCGCCGCCGCCGCATCGGGTGGCGGCTCGGGAAGCATCGCAGCTGCCGGCGGCAGCGTTCCGGGCGCATTGACGAACCTGGTGTAGACGATTTCGATATTGAAGGAAAGCCTATGACACAGGTACGAATACGGGAAGTAGTGGCCTCCATGCGGGTTGTGGATGAGGATTCCTTGCTTAGCGAGGATGTAATGGAACGCATCGTTGCCGCTGTGATGCTGGCGCTCCGCTGTGAGCAGCGTGACACGGCCAGTCGGCGCCGCGACGTGCAAATCGGCAGTTGCCGTGATGGCTGCGGCCAGCGCGGAGATAGCGATGGGAGTCTTCCATGACACAACCGAGAAAAGCCATCGTCAGGGTACTCTGGCACCAGCAGCCGGCCGAAGAGATCAGGGTTCAATACAACCCGACTGAATACACATTCGACAAGCAGGCGCAGTTTGCTGAGATCCAGATACCCGGTCTGGACTCTCCGCTACAACAGTTTGTGCGTGGTCAGGCTGAAAAGCTGACACTCGAATTGTTCTTTGATACCACGGAACTAGGCATGGGTGCCGGAGCCACCAGTGTCACGTCCGAGACTGACAGAATCTATCAGTTAATCAAGATCGAGCCTACGCGTCATGCGCCACCCATACTGGAGTTCATTTGGAGCGATCAGATGGCAGGCGCTTCCTTAGGCGGTTCGGCAGGCAGCAGCGCGGCCGCCGCGACTCGCGACGTCGGAGGCGCGGCAACGGACGGTCAAGCAGCTGCTGCGGCACCGGCACTTGCGGCGTCGGGCAGCGATAGCGGTTCAGCAAGCGACACCACGACCGCCTCTCTAGGCAATCAGCGGCGTGGCGGTTTTAAGTGCGTGCTTGAAAGCGTGCGCCAGAAATTCACACTGTTCTCACCGGAAGGAGTACCGCTGCGCGCTACGCTCACCGTGAGCTTGCGGGAGTACAAGACTCTGCAGAATCAACTTGACGAACTCAATCTCAGTTCCCCGGATCGCACGCACGTCCACGTGCTGCAGGGAGCCGAGACGCTGGCCACTGTTTCCAACCGTTACTACGAAACACCTCATGACTGGCGCGCTATCGCCTCTGAAAATGATATCGATGATCCGCGCCGACTATCGGCCGGCCTGTTCCTGAACGTACCGCCACTGTGAAAGCGATGAAGCCCCGATGATGAAACAGCTAACCGTTCCCGAAGCCGCAGTAGCACTTGGTGATTTTTACGTGCCGAGATTTGAAATCAGTGTGGGGGGTGAGGCTCCCGAGCTGCGAGTGATACGGGACGTCGTGCAGGTTACCTACAACGATTCAACGACCGAGATTGACAGCTTTGATATTACCGTGAATAACTGGGACGCCGAAGCCCGCACGTTCAAATATGCGGGCGCTGAAGTTCCGGCTCTGGCCAGTGCGCGAAGACGGCAGCGCCAACGGCAGCAGATTTTTGAGCCCTGCGCTCGGGAATTCGAGCTCAAGCTCGGCTACGGCGCCGACCTCACTCCGATGATTAAAGGGTCCACCACGAGTATCGAGCCGTCGTTTCCGAGCAGCGGCGCCCCGACTCTGACCGTGCGGGCGCTCAACGTGCTATTCAAACTACGGACCAAACAGTATAGGGACAACTGGCACAACAAACGTATCAGCGATGTGGCGGCGGATATCGGGCGCAGAAACAATCGCGACGGTCGCAAACGTTTTCCACTGCCGGTCCGCATCGACCGCGCGGCACGGCGACGTGAACCGAGGTTGGATTACATCGTGCAGGACAACCAGTACGATATCGATTTCCTGCTGCTCCAGGCCAGAAGAATCGGCTACGTCGTCTATGTTGACAGGGAGCAGTCTGGACGCGGCGGAGACTCTGAGGAGTTTCTCTACTTCGGTCCTTCGGAGGCACGCCGGCCGGGAATACCGGATGTCACCTACGAGTTGAAGTGGGGCATCTCGCTAATTGAATTCACACCAAAGCTGACGACGGCAAACCAGGTTAAATCCGTCGAGGTGCGCAGCTGGAATCGGCAGGCCAACCGCTCTATTCGCAAAAAAGTCACGCTCGATCATCCCGACCTCAACGTCAACCGGGATCTGTTGCATTTGCTCGACGTTCCGGGTTGCCAACCCCGCGAAGAAGTGAAGGTGAGGGAGCCGCAATTCACACCGGAGCAGGCCGAACGACGGGCATTGGCTTTGCTTACAGAAAGGGTAAAACAGCTGGTCCAGGCCACCGGAACGACGGTCGGACTGCCGAACCTCCGCGCTGGCCAGCGGGTGCGTATCGTCGGACTCGGAGCACGGTTTTCCGGCAAGTATTTCGTCACCAAGACCACCCACACCATAAACAACAGTGGCTATATCACCCGATTCACAGCCCAGCGGGAAGAGGGATTAACGCCATGACTCAACGTTCCGGAGTGGTGACGGCATTCGTGAGGGAGTGTGATGCGCAACAGGGGCGCATCCGTGTCGAGTACTCCAGCATCGAGGATAATTTAGAGTCGCCATGGGTCTATGTAGCCTCACCCATGTCCGGCCAGGGGCGCGGTGCGCTGTTCATGCCGGAACCTGGTGATGAGGTGCTGGTCTGTTTCGCCGATGGAGAATTCGAACATCCATACGCAGTTGGCTTTTTGTGGAATGGTGAGCAGACATCTCCCGAATCCGAGCCGCACAACCGTGTCATTGTCACACCCGGCGGGCACCAGTTGCGCTTCGAGGACGGGGATAACGACACTCGGGTGATCTTGAAGTCCGCAGGCGGCCACACGCTGACACTGGAAGACAACGCCGCCAATCCGCAAATTTCAATCAAGAGCAATAATGGCCGCGAAATGCTGCTTGATGATAGCGCCCCGGGTAAGGTCGAGATCCGGTCTGGATCCAATCGCATCTTGATGGACGACAACCCGGCGGCCACGAGTGTAGCACTGCAGGCAGGGCCGGGGGTGGGCGTGACCATGGTCATGAACGCCACGCCGCTGCCGTCGCTGGCTATTTCCGTGGGTGCCGGTAACACACTCACCGTCGATGCGGGAGGCGTCGCGCTATCGACGGCCGGTCCTATTTCAGTCACGGGCGCAGCAGCAAACATTAACGTGGCGGGTGGTGCCAATATATCCGCAGCGGGACCGGTAAACCTAACCGCGTCGGCAACCAATATTACGACCGGAGCGCTCAACGTTACCTCCGGCGTGGCAACATTTTCTGGCGTCGTGCAGTCATCGGCGGTCGTGACCAATGCTGTTGTGAGTTCAACGTATTCGCCGGGTTTGGGCAATCTTTTGTGAGGCTATTAGCGCCATGTTGAATGTGTCGGTACCGCAATTTACTTTCGATCCACCCGGCAGCGGAGCTGAGTTGGAGAAGCCCGTAAACTTAAAAGTGTCGACGATTCAGTATACCGACGGTAGCGCCCTGACACAGGAGGAGGCGCGAAAGGTCGGCGCTTTCGTTTATCGAGTCTCCGCTGGCGCCGAAGAAATCTGGAACGAAGACGAGCAGCGTTGGGTGCCAGTGCCAGTAAGTATGCGCGACCTTAGTGCACTGACGCCGCTGCCGCTGATTTACAAATCGGCTGAACCGGAACCCTGGCAGGGAGTGCTCGTTGCCGCGGGCCAGTCAGACCATGTGGGCGCACCGCGTTTTGATAAAGCAGGCAACGGTGGGCCTGCATACCGTCTAAGAGCATTTGCTCAGGCGCGTCGGCAATCGGTCGATCACTACGGACTCAGTGATGCCTCCGCCAGCTTGTTGTTCACGAGCGCAACAGATAAACAGCGATTTTCGGTCGATCTCGATACCGGCAGCAACCGTGATTGTCGCCGGGTCAGGTTGCTTCTAAAAAACGCCAGTCTTAGGACGGCAGGATATCTAGAAATCCGCTCGGACTCCGGCCAGGAAATTGAAATCGCCAACTTTACCGCGAGCGGTGCCAAGCTCGCGTCTATTGTTCTCGAGAACAACGGCGACATTCGTCTCGATCCGGCCAGCGGTCGAAACATCGTTCTTGGCAGCACTCTGGAGGCGCAGCGGATTCGTTATCAGCCGCTGGCCGGTGGACCCAAAAAAATATTGTGAGCACTATGAGCGAGCAGACCAACAATCGCGAATTTCTGGGAATCGGCTGGCGCTTTCCGTTGCAGGTAACGGCCAATGGCCGCATTGCCCAGGCGCGTTACGAGCAACGCATCGAAGAGTCAGTGGTGCTGATTTTATCAACAACGCCCGGAGAGCGACCGATGCTTCCCGAATTCGGTTGTGAGATAAACTCCAGCCTCTTCCAGCCTAACGACTCGCAAAGCATCGCACTGATCGTGCATCACACCCGCCAGGCCCTGATCCGCTTCGAACCGCGCATCGACGTGCTCGATATACACGCCGAGAATACGCTCGACGCACCCAATCTGCTGCTGATACGCATCAACTACCGAATACGCGTGACCAATGCGATCGGCAGCCTGGTTTATCCCTTCTACATCCGAGAGGGTAGCTGATCGTGCCGCTGCAAGTCCCAATCATTGATGATCGGAACTACGATGACATTGTGGCGGAGTTGCGTACCCGTATTGCACGCTATACACCCGAGTGGAAGCCGCAGTGGAATGATCTGAACGACAGCGATCCGGGGATGATCCTCGCCCAGACATTCGCCTGGCTTTCGGAAATGCTCTTATACCGTATGGGCCGGGTGCCCGAAGCCAACTACATCAAATTCCTTGAATTGATTGGCATCGAGTTGCGGCCGGCGCAATCGGCGACAGCGGACGTTAGTTTCGCGTTGCAGGATACCTGGCTCCAGCCAATGGTCTGGCTGCCTCCGCGGACTCAGGTGAGCGCACCATCCGACAACGGGCCGCCGGTGATATTCGAGACGGAGCGCCAGCTGGCAGTGGTCGCCTGCCAGTTGCAGGCAGTACAGGTTTATGATGCCGCGGAGTATCGTGACGTCAGTGCGGAAAATAGCGAGCCGGCGACGTTCAACGGATTTCATCCTTTTGGCGAGTCGCCGCGCAAAGATGCGGCCCTGGTACTCGGTTTTACGCTGCCGGCTGCATTTCCGAACCGCGACCAGTTCCCACCTCTCAGTTTGGATCTTACGTTCTGGGCGGCCGAAGCATCCGCTCAGGAAGCGGTCCAGACATGTGTGCCGAAGACCCCAAGCTTTACCTCGGCGAGACTCAGCTGGGAAGGCTGGAATGGCACCCACTGGCAGCCTGTTGATGCGCTCAACGACGAAACGCTGGCGTTTACACGCAGTGGCCACATAGAGCTGCGCATTGCCGAATCCCTTGGTCTGAAGCGTGGCTACCTCGGCAGTTATGACGGTGTCGATCCCGTAAGCCAGCAGCCTCGCGAAGCATTGTTCTGGCTGCGTGGGCGCCTGTCCCGTGCGCAGTATGATCGCCCGCCGCGGCTCCTGGCTGTGCGCACCAATACTGTGCCGGCGCTGCAGGCACAAACCGTGCAGGGTGAGATTCTCGGTGGCACCAGCGGCCTGCGCAATCAGGTATTTCAAATTGAAAACACACCGGTCATTCCGGGTAGTCTTGAAGTGCAGATCGACGAGGGTACGCCGGAGGAAGACCCAACCTGGGAGGTACTCGAAGACCTGTTCGGCGCCGGACCGACGAACAAGCAGCTTGCGGTTAACTGGACCAGTGGCGAGTTACGTGCGGGAGACGGGGAGCACGGGCAGGTGCCGGTTGCCAACGCGGACAACCCGGATACCAACGTCGTTGTGGTGAGTTATCGATTTGGTGGCGGTGCAGAGGGAAATCTCGGTGCCGGAAGTATAGACACGCTACTCACGCCGGTGGAGGGCGTTGATACCGGCAAGATTAGCAACCTATTCGCAACCAGCGGGGGGCGCGACGAGGAACGCTTGGAGGACGCCAAAATCCGCGCACGGCAGGCGCTCAGAGCGCGCGACCGTGCCGTTAGCGTTGACGACTTCGAGTTGCTCGCGAAACAGGCGGGCGACGTCAAGCGTGCCAAGGCACTGCCGCTCACCCATCCCCGTTTCCCCGGTGTCGATGTGCCGGGTGCTATCACAGTGATCATCGTGCCGGACGCTCCCGATCCTAAGCCGCTGCCCACTACTGGCCTGTTGCAGACAGTGTGTGCTTACCTGGACATGCGGCGTTTGCTGACGACTGAGCTTTTCGTGGTAGCCCCGCACTACGTCGAGGTTGAGGTTCATGCCGAGGTCGTGGTCACGGATCAGGCTGATCCGGGAAAAGTCAAACTTGGTGCCGAAGATTCGATTCGAGAATATTTACACCCACTTCACGGCGGCGACGACGGCAGCGGATTTCCGTTTGGCGGAACATTGCGCTATTCGAAACTGGTCCAGCGACTCTTCAACGTCGAAGGTGTCGATAGCGTACCTCGGCTGATCCTGTTCATCGAGGGCGAAGCACAGCCGGAATGTCGCGATGTGGCGATCAGCTCTGGTGCAGGAGGTGCGCGACACGCACTAGCGTATTCCACTGAACATCACATCGAAGTGTTCACGCCGCGACAGTACGAGGAGTTCATCTGATGCCCCTCGCACTAGCCCCGCTCCAGCACCCAGCACCACCGCACGATCCTTTCTCACTGTTGCTGAGCGGGCAAATTGGTGCTGAGCCGGCGACCGGCTGGCGGATTCTTTCAGCTGACCGAGTCGGGATAGATCCGGTCACGGCAGCGCTTCGTCTGGCGCCTTCGCCCTACTCGGCGCGGCTGCTCACGGAGGCGAATGGCACCTTTGGTGGTCTTAGTTTACCCCCCAATGTAGTGGTGACTTCAGCAGGAGAGGTGTTGTTGCTGCGTCAAGCCACTGGAGAACTGCTGCGGTTCGATCCATGTACCTGCACATTCGTGCGCCTCAGCTGCGTCACCGGCATGTCGGTAGCAGTTACCAACGATTGTCTGGGCCGAACCGGTCTGGTGGGGTCGGTCCACGCACCACTCGATCTGTTAAAGGATCCACAGGCGCTGGCGGTTTGTCGCGGCAGCCTGTACATAGCGGACCGCGGCCATGCCCGTGTGTTGCGTTACGCTCTGGATGGACTGGTCCCGCGCGCGGTGCTCAAACCTCCGGCTGCCGGTCTGCCAGGGCCCTGGCATCCTACCGGTCTTGCTGTTGACGGCGCCGGTCGTCTGCTGGTTGCTGATCCATTGAATGGCCGAATCGACCGCTTCCGCGCGGACGGCCGCTGGCTCGGCAAAGTCGACGCCGGCCCTGGTGTGGTGCACTTATTGGTGGATTGCGACGAGCGTGTGTATGCGGTAATCGAAACCCAATTCATCCAGCAGGTGATGGTGGCCGCGAATCCGGTGAGCATGCAGTTTGATGCTGGATACCCGGGCTTCGATTGGCATACCCTTGAACTCGCGGCAATTCCCCCCGGCTCGGATTTTGCGATCAGCATCAATGCCGGCGACGATACTTGGACAGCCGCTGCATTGAACGATTCCGCCAATCCTGGCTGGCGCCGCTGGCTTCCAGCCGGCAATATGCAGCAGTTGCTCGAGCCATTGCCAACCGCGGGCCTAGTCGGTCGTTATCTACGTTTTCGGCTGACACCGGCGGCGGGTCATGTTGCGACGCCGGCGATGAATTTTACCGCCCGCGGTGCGCGCGTTGGGCGTGTTATGGGAACGGTGATCGAGCCGCTCAGGCATCCTGGTGCTATGGCGTTTAATTCGTTTCCGCCGCCACCGCTTCCGGTAGACAGTCGTGGCCACCTGCAGCTTCTGTGCAACGGTGAAATACACGAGTTCGACGGGAACGGACGCCATATCGACCGGGAGGCGCGGCAGCCTGGGGAGCACTACGAGCGCTTCGGCAGCTACCTTAGCGATGCGCTTGATTCAGGCATTGACGGCTGCCAATGGCATCGTATCGAACTGCGTGGAGATTTACCGGACGGCTGCAGCATTGAAGTGCGTACCACGACCGCACAAATCAAGCTGAGCGCCGCGGAAGTCGAAACCCTTCCTGCCGGTCAATGGCGCGAACATCCCACCGCCCTTGAGATGGCGCCACCAGAGCGTCGGGTACCGGCATTCAGAACTTGGGACTGTCTGATAAAAAGCCCACCCGGGCGCTATTTATGGGTGTCGCTATCACTGCGAGGCAACGGCATGACGACGCCAAGCGTCAGTGCCGCATTGATCGAGTTCCCGCGAATCAGTTTGCGACGCTACCTACCGGCGGTGTTTGGTATCGATCCCACCGGTGCCGACTTCACGGATCGATTTACCGCCATTTTTGACGCGACATTGCGATCTATCGAGGATCGAATCGATCGCCAGGCGATGTGGTTCGATCCCGTATCCAGCCCAGCGACAGCAGCACCGGGACAGGTCGACTTTCTCTCTTGGCTCGCAGGCTGGATTGGAATTACCTTCGCACGTCACTGGCCGGAACCTCGTCGTCGCTGGTATCTGAAGAGTGTCGCCAGGTTGTACTGCCTGCGCGGTACCCGCGAGGGTCTGTGGCGCCAACTGCTGTTACTGCTTGGTTTTGATCGTGCCTACGGTGAAGCTTGTCTTAGTGACCGGTCGCGGCAGAGTTGTGCACAGGGGTCTCGGAATTGCGCGCCATGCCCACCCTGTGTGGGTACGACGCCTCCGCCACTGATACTGGAGCATTTCAAGTTGCGGCGCTGGCTGCACGCCGGTAAAGGGCGGCTTGGTTCCGACTCGGTGCTGTGGGGAAAACGCATAGTGAATCGGTCAGAGTTATCGGGTGAGGATAACACGCCAAGCGGCAATGCTCAGGTTGACGTAACGCGCCTTGACGGTGTTCCCGATCCGCTGCGTGATCCGTTTCATGTTACCGCCCACCGGTTCAGTGTGTTCGTGCCGGCGCGTGTCGGAGATACGCCGTTGGAACGCACAGCACTCGAGCAATTACTCGTGCGGGAAGCTCCCGCACATACCCAGGTGGACGTCCGCTATGTGGAGCCGCGCTTCCGTGTCGGGTTGCAGGCGATGATCGGCCTCGACAGCGTTATCGCGCGTACACCCTGTGGTGTGCGGCTTGATGAAGCGGTACTTCGACAGGGCTCCGTGCTTAGCGGTTCACGATCGGTCCCACCGGCGCTTGGCGTGGGCGATGCACGCGTTGGCACGACTACGAGACTGGCTTAAAGGAAATCCAATGGGCAGCGCATTGAAACAACAACTGAACGATTTCTCCGGGAGGACTCGCCATGAGTGAACGGCACTACCATATTGATAGCCCGGACTGTCCACAGTGCGAACTGGACGCGTTCGTTCGCAACCATTTCTTTACAGGAAAGATGATGGGGGTCGGGGAGTTCACAACCGAGTCACTCTACCACGCAGAAAAAATGCGCCACCACAATCTGCGTCTGCACGGTTGGGGCGTGGTCTGCGGACTCAAGGTCAGCCAGCATCCTTCGGTGGATTGCCGGAACCGTTACCTGGTTGTCGACCCGGGATCCGCCCTCGACTGTTGCGGCAGGGAGATTCTTGTTACCCAGCAGGAGTATGTCGATATCGGCGGGCATCCGGGAGTGCTGCAGGCTGCGGCCGACGAGTTCCTGCATACGCTGGAGATCGCAGTCTGTTTTAAGGATTGCCCCACTGAAGACGTGCCCGTTCTCTACGATGAGTGTGGCTGCGACGATACCCAGTGCGCGCCCAACAGAATCCTTGAATCATTCGAATTCGAGGTGCGCTTGGACCCGCCATTGAGCCCGGAGCTCGGTAGTGGGAGAGCCGTTGGTGCGATTGTGGCCACCGATCTTCACGGTGTCACCGGGATGATGAGTGCCAGCGCCGCGGGCAAGGTTGCTATTGTTGATCCGCAGGCGCCAAGCTCGGTGTATCTTTTGGATCCTGATCATCGCAGTCTGGTAACCGTTGCCTTGCCGGCCGAGGCGCGTGCATTGGCTATGGCCACAACAGGCGCACATTTTTTTGTGGTCACTAATCCTGTGGCCGGGGTGGAAACCGAAGTGCACGTCTATGATGCGGCCAGCGGCGATGAAGTAAATACTGTTGCCCCAGGTGGAGTACGGGTGTTACCGGGGACTTCAGCTGCCAGCACCCTCGACATGGCAACAACAGCGGCTGCCGGTGGAGCCCTGTTGGTGCTCGATCGAACGGCGGGTACCGTCTTCCGCTGGCCTGCTGACGCTCTCCACGGCATCAAGGATAGCGATGACGGCGCGCCACTCAGTTTCCCGGGGGCGGCCGCGCAGCTGACCGCGACAGAGGACGGCAGCGTCGTTTATGCCATTGATAACGGCCCGAGCGTCCGCGGTATAGATGCTGCTTCCGGCAATCCGCAGTCACCAGCGGGTCTGCCGGCTTCAGCTCGGCCCAGCGCCTTGGCGACTTTAACATTGGGCGGCGAGGCGATGCTGGCAGTGGCAAGCGCAGTGGAAAGGCGGGTGTATTTACTTAACCGCTCGACCAATACGCTCACCGCAACCGTCGAGCTGGCGCACGCGCCGGGTTTCCTGGCGGCGACCGGAACAGCTGCGGATCCCTGGCTCACTGTCTACCAACAGGAGGCAGGGCACGCGTTCCTGCAATCGATATCGGTGGCGGCACTCGTGGCCGGTGCTCCCGCATTCGTGAGCAACCCGAGAGCCGTGGGCGCAGGGCCGCGTCATGTAGTGCTGCTCTATGAGTTCGGACAGGCGGGGTTACTCGATCTGTCGGCGTTGGCGGCGGGTGACTGTTCCGATCATTTGTGGAAACAACTTGAAGGCTGTCCGAGCTGTGATCCGCCGGAATGCGTGGTGTTGGCAACATTGTCGAATTACCGTCCAAGCATGCAAATGCTCGACATGCCGGCTAGAGCCGACGATCTTGCCGTTGGGATCGCGCGCATCAGCAATCGTCGCGGTCGGCGCATGCTCGCCAGTACTCTCACTTTGCAGGCCTGGTTGGAATGTTTACAGCTCAAAGGCGGTGTCCCTGGACCGGCCGGCGCGCCTGGCACACCGGGCCAGAACGGCACCAACGGTTTGCCGGGTCAGAATGGAAAAGACGGGTTGGGGCTAAATGCGAATCTGCCCAAGATAATCGACATCGCCTGGACACACGGCGGGGCGTTGGATCTGCGGGATTTTTTCTCCCTGCATCTGAATAGCCGCTCACCGGATAAAGTTCGCGATCGCGTGAAGAACGGCGTGGAAGTCCCACCCTTTACGATCTATTTCAATAAGGAGATGTTTGGCATCGATCGTCAGACTTTCTGTCTCGGCCTCAACAGTCCCGGGTACTACGGCGGGGCGGGTAATGCACGTTTCACCGGGCTCTACAATCTTCTCAATCACCGTTACTATGGAGACATCATTACCACTCTCGGCCCGCTACCCACGCCGAATACCAACGAAGCCGCAGCGTTTGCGGCGACGTTTATGCCGCACGCCAACTCCTTCAGCGATCCGTTGGCGCTGATGATGCTGATCTACGCGTTCTTCGGGCGCCTGATAGGCAACGACCATCCAACCGACTGGCCGACGCTCGAAGTGTATCTAAAAGGTCAGTTCGTTTTTGCCGGTGCAAATCCCGGTCACTTCAAGGAGGAAGGTGTACTCGACGCGGACAATATCGGCGGACGGGTTGGGTTGAACGTCAATCGCGCCGGACCGATTCAAGGCGGTAACAACCCGTCTGGAAATCTCACGCAAGGTGGTACCTTCGAAAGTTGGCTGTCCCTGTTGTTCGATCCGAACAAGGACACCTATATGCCGGGCGCAGACGGCCTGAGCGCCAGTTTCCCGTTTATGCCAACTGGGCTCGCGCCTAATGCCAGACCCGTGGTTGTGGCGTATGCCAGCGCTGAGGCAATGGCTGCTGTTCCGAATGTTTCGGCGGCACTCGCCCGCAAGATCGTTGAGGAGCGTGAACAACAACCGTTTGCCGGTCTCAAGGATTTCCGTACGCGACTTGACTTGTCGGATGCCATGTTCAAAAAGCTAAAGAACAATCTGATCATTTTTTAGTGCCGGGACGCCGATGCAGCTCGTGATCGAAGGCGAATCAGACACAAGACTGAGTGGAGAAGGACATGCCTTACCGCACCACATATGACGCTTACCGCAGGCTGGAGACCAACAATCCGTGGCAGCGGGCGAAACCTGCACCGCGACAGCGTCCCGACCCCTGCGAAGACGACTGCACACCGGTTTGTCCCGCCTGCGGTGGGTTGCAATGCTTGTGCAGGCCTCGGTTTTTCCCTGGGCAACTGCTGACTGATAACGATCTAAACCGGCTGGAGAATTACGTCGTTGAAAAGAACAAGCTGCACAATCGCTATTTACATGGTTGGGGGGTTGCCTGTGGGATGGAGGTTGTCTGCGATCCATGCAGCGAAGGCGTCATCGTTCGTACAGGCTATGCGCTTTCTCCATGCGGCGACGACATCATCGTCTACAGTGATCAGGCTGTCGATGTTTGCGAACTGATCAACCGATGCGCGCCGTCCGGGGAACCGCAATGCGAGGACCCATTCAGCCAACCGCCGAAGGATTGCAGCGGTAAAGCCAAGCGCTGGGTGCTCGCGATCTGTTATGACGAGCAGCCGAAACAGGGTGTGACCGCGCGCCTCGGGCTGGCGGATAGCGTATGCGGTAATCGCTGCGGTTGCGGCGGATCGGGTTGCCCAAGTTGCGGTGGCAATTCGTCGCCGTGCCATTGCGGTAAAGGTGGCGGCTGCAGCTGCGGTGACCCGGGTAACACGATGAATACCACGACTCGCCCCGGTGGAACCTATAAACCGGAGTGTGAACCCACGCAGATTTGCGAAGGCTATCGATTCATTGCCTATCCGGCCACGGAACCTTTGCGCCGCCCCAAACCGCAGTCCAATTATCCAACCACGGGAATCAGCGGCAACCTGCTCTGGAGTTGGATGTACGCGAATCGTTCCCGGTTCGGCCCGCTTATGGAGCGGGTGCTTTGTTGCGTGACACGGGCAATGGAGTTAAGAGCCGAAATTCGTGAGGGCCGTAAACTGGACTCCGCTGTCTCCATCGGTACCTATACCGACTATGCGAGTGCGCTGAAAGCGTTTGCCGCGGATTTTTCCATACATCGATGCGGCTTCGTACCTGCGGTCGACAACGCCTACGACGGTGCGCTCAGCTGGGCGCGAACGATTTCGGCCAATCCATCGAGATTCAGTGCTACCGAACTAAGCGATCGCGTGCGACAGCTCGACAACACCTGGCTCAACGTTGTTTCCGAATGTTTTTGTTCGGCATTGCTTCCTGGCTGTCCACCGCAGCCGGCGCAAAACTGCGTGCCGCTAGCAGTGGTCACTATCGGGGGTGAGCGCTGTCGTATTGTTGATATTTGCAACTGGCAAGAGCGTAAGATTCTGATTAGCTGGCCGTCGCTTACCTATTGGCTGTCCTGGCTACCCTGGCATCGGCTGAGGCAGTGGATCAGCGGGCTCTGCTGCAGTGACGATCGGGACCGCGGCACCTATCAGATGCTGATGGTAATGTTTGGTGCGGCCTTTTCCGGGCTCAGCACAGCGTCCGCCGCAAACCAGCCGGCGGTATCGCGCATGGCGGCGATCTCGACGGCAGGTTCTTCGCGACTGGATCCGCTCAACGCGGGGCTCGAAGCGGACAATTTGCTCGAGCACCTGCTCGGCGAATTCGACAAGTCCCGCAGCGGACATGCGGATGCCGGCGCCCATTCACCATGGAGCGTGCTCGCCAGCCGCCTAACCGATGGTTCGGCATTCGCGCCTCTGGTCGGTGAGGAAGTGACGAGTGCTGAGCTAGGCAGGAGGATAGAAAACTTACGCGCCGAGTTTGAACAACTGCGTAAGAGTGTGGATCCGAACCGCTAGAGAGGACATCATGGCCATGCAGGACCAGCGACCGATTTTCTTTGAGGGCCAGTACCTATCGGCCGACGACCTAAAATCGATCGTCGAGTCGCGGCGCGTCGCCGAAGCACGCCACTCGCTGGCCGGTCACACATGGGGCATCTCACTCGGCCTATCTCTCACCGAGTTGAGTTCACCGGGGGCGCCACAACGGGTGGAGGTAGTGTTGCAACCTGGTTTCGCGTGGGACGGTTTTGGCCGAACCATCGTTGTTAAGCGGCCGACCCGGCTCTCTGAATCCCTGTTCAACGCGATCACATTCAATCCGGTGTTAGATAATCCCGCTGCGCTTAAGGGTCGGTTGGTACCCGTATGGCTTGCTTACGATGAGTTTGCCAGCCGTAACCCGTCACCCGGTTTCGAAGCCTGTATTACCGACGACCAGCGAAGCCGTGTCGGTGAGACTTTTCGATTCGTCGTTGGTGCCCAGTCTTTGCAACGTGCAGATCTCGAGATTGGCACCAACACTGTACCGGCGGAAGATGCGCTGCGCGCTTTTGATCCCAATGCCATGCGCCTGCATGACACTTCCGTGCCACACCAGACGCTTCCGTTTGAGAGATCGCCACCCAGCTGGCTGATACCAGTCGGCTTCGTGCGCTGGGTATCGCGGCAGAACGACGTTGGCTATTTCGCCATACTCGATTTGGTACCGGCGGACAAAGCGGCGGATCTGACACGCTCATTCCGGCGTTATGTGGGTGTAGTAGCCGAGTACATCGAGGCCGCGGATCGGGCGATCGTGTTACATCGACGTGGCGAGGACCCGTTCACCAATCATCGCTTTGGCAACCTCATCGCAAGTGGCGCCGACACCAACACGTTGCTGCAAGACCTGGTGTGGGTTGACGGGCATCTCCGCGTGGCGGGTGACGCCAAACTCTGTGCAGGCGAGCTGCAATTGCTGGACGCGGACGGCGTTAATCAGGGAACCGAACTATTCATCGATCGCGCCGGCGACGATCCAGTCAGCGGTGCCCTCGGCAATAGAGAATTGAGGGCGGTGATCGGCGCCGACGACCAGACCGACAATCGGTTCATAGTCGGTCCGCGACGGGCAGGTGTGACAACCGTCGATACCTTGCCCAATTTTGTCGTCGTAAGCGACGGAAACGTTGGTATCGGCCGTCAACACCCGGAGACCCGGCTAAATGTCGTTGGCACCGCGATACGGCTTCAGAACAGCACCACCGCACCGGTTAAACGAATCGATTTACGCACCGATGGTCCCGATGTGAGCCTCGAGTCGTCAACCAGCAAACTGCAAATCCGCAGCTTTGGCGCGGCGCTGAACAATCAGGTGCTGATCAATTCCGGGGCGGGCGAAGGCAATGTCGGCATAGGCACCGGCACGCCGCAGCAAAAACTGCATGTTGAGGGTGACCGCTTACGTCTGGAGAAAGATGGCAAACGCCTCGATCTGCGTACCGATGGCAGCTCGGTGGATGTGCAATCGGAAACTCACAATCTCTATCTCCACTCCACCGGCCCTGGTGGTGCGAACAACGTGTTTATAAATCCCCATCCATTTAATGGCAATGTCGGTATCGGGACCAGTGCACCTCTGCAAAAACTGCAGGTGAATGGCCGGCGCATTCGCTTACAAAGTTCCGATGGTACCCGGCGCGTAGACTTGCGAACCGACGGTAGTCATATCGATCTACAAACGGAAACTTCCAACTTGTACCTGCGAAGTACGCGTGTAGGAGCCGCCCCCGACCGGCACATCATCATGAATCCTAGGACAGAGGACGGGTACGTTGGTATCGGTACCACTGCGCCACAGGAAAAGCTGCACGTAGCGGCAGATTTCTTGCGCGTGGACGGTCAAGGCGATGAGCAGGCGGTACTGGGCGCGGAGCGTAACGACGCGATTGTTGTTGGAGCGCGCAATGCGGGTGTGAACTTCGCGGATATGCGCAAGTTGTCCACTGGTTTGAACTTCCAAGATGCAAACGCTTGGCTGACCGTATTTTGTCGCGGCGTTACGGAGATTTCCGACGAGCAAGCCAAGACCAATGTTAGAGCAATCGACGATGCCGTCGGTACGCTGCGCCAACTGCGCGGTGTAACTTATGACTGGGTAGGGCGGGCAGGATCGAATGAGCCGGCGGGCCAGCTGGGCCTGATTGCGCAGGAGGTCGAAACCGTCGTCCCGCAGGCTGTCACCCGCGACAGCGGCCGATGTGGTATTACCTACACCAGCTTTATTCCACTGCTGATTGAAGCGGTCAAAGAGCTCAAAAACGAAGTGGACGCTTTGCACAAGCAGCTCGATGCGCTGAAAAGCGGGTCGCGGAAAAATAAAAAGTGACCACTGATGTCCAAGAGATTCAGCGCGTATCCGTGGAGGTCAAAGCGGCTGCATCACCAGAGCGCGCGCAATTGCTAACCCACCGTATTCGTGGCGTGATCGACGATCGGCTGCCGGGGGTACTTTCAGCATTCCGTTTTCGCGATGTGTTAAGCGATGATAGTTTCCTGTTTATCGACCGCCTTGAAGTCGAGTGTCAGGTGGGTGGGCACTGGAGCGATGACCTTGTCGGTCGGGCGTTCGGCGAGGCATTGCTAGTTGGTCTCCAGCGGAAGATCGAGTCGGCTGGCGATGTGCGCTTCGCAGACCGCGGTGAGTATGTCGCTGCATTCATTGCCGCGCTGCTGGATGGCGGCAGTTGTTCCCGCTGGTGGTTCACAGAGTTCGATGGCCTCAAACCTTTACCACTGTCCGCGGCGTTGCGTACTGTCGTCATTAACGAGGGTGAGGCGGGCATATCGGCATTAAAACGGCTGACCGAGTACACCGCCCGCCGTGTTTATCTCAACCTGACTAGTGCGGATGCAGACCGAGTTCTCGAGCATGTTATCGAGCGGCGTCGCGGGCTGCCTGGTACCGACTGCGGGTTGTTGTGCCGCTTCGCGGAGCAGGCGGGATTCGCAATATCGGAACGGGCATCTCAGCGGTTGGCAAGGTGGATATCGCTCGAGCGATACGCGGCGACGCGGATTGCCCCGGGCGATTTCGGTAAGTTGTTAATAATCGATAAATTGATAGCCGCCGGACGGGCAGGTCGACTGCGAAGGATCATGTCCCAGCCAGGGTCGGCGACCGACCTGGTGTCATACTGCCTGGACGAAATCGGCGAGGGCGAAAACGCGGCACTGGTATTTTCGGTTGGTGACTGCGCGGTGCTCGTCGAACGGCTTGGCGAACTATCATGTAAAGCGCAATGCGATGAGCAAGTAGAGGAACCTGCCAACCTACCGGGCTTTTCCGTTAACGGCGGCGCGCTGTTACTGCTGGTACGTTTGCTGCGGCTGCAATGGTGGGATCGGTGGTGGAATGCATTGCAGACCCATGACAACGGCAGCGAACTCGCTATGCAGTTGTGTCCGACTCTCGCATTGATGGTGGTTGCCAAAGCGCTCGATCCGGAACGGGCAAACCGCATCCGGTCCGATGACGTCATACGGCGAGCGTTCGGTGTTCACTCTGAACGAGCTATCGACATGCTGTGTCGCGAGCACCGACAGCTGTGCTTGTCGCTGCTTACGGCGATATGCCCTGGACGGGGAGATGTCACCTCCGAATTCGCTGACGCGCATGCTAGCTGGGAAGAGGTCGTGGCCGCATCGGTAACCGAATTGCTAAAACAGTTCGCCGCGGCGATACCCGGCTGCGCTGGCTCAAGCCACGATTATCTGCGCAAACAATGTCTCAACATGCCGGCGTCGGTAATCATCGAGCAGCACGTTGTGCGCGTGGCGCTTGGGCGGCCGCCACTCGATGTGTTACTGAGTATCGCCGGCATCCGGCGCATGTCGGCTGAGTTTCCGGATCGTAGAAAATTGATTCTCGACGGGGAGATTTTCCCGTGACACTTGCACTAGACGTATTGTCCGAGGAGCTTGTCCGGCTGGATTTGTTGCTGCATCGGGAAATCCTAAGGCTGCGCGCACGCTACCAGTTGTCGCTGGACGAGTTCCGTGGGCTATACATTAGCGATCAGCACGTTGACGGATTGTTGCAGACTGCCGCCCGCGGCAAGGTACCGACCGACGATGCTCGCACGCTCACAGCAAGGGCGGGTCTCTTGCTTGGTGAAATGGCGGTTCGTGATATGCGCTCGCCGGCCTCCTGCCCTTGGGTGCAGTTTGCCCGTCGGCTCGATCTCTCGCGCTCCGAGCGAGACCTGTTGTTGCTCGCCCTTGCACCCGAACTCGATGCCAAATACGAAACACTTTACGCCTACTTGAATAACGATGTAACGCGCAAACTGCCGTCGCTGGAACTCGCCGCGCGGTTGTTTGCCGACACCCCCGATGAACGGCTGTCACTGCGTCGTCTCATGTCGCCGTCGCATACGCTGGCGTCGCTTGACGCGCTGGAGTTCACCCCCTCCACATCGGAAACGCCGCGCGCCCAGCGGGGGCTGCGGGTGGCGCAGCCGCTGATCGATTGGCTGCTGGGTTTCGGTTACGAGGACCAGCGCCTGAATGGAATTTGCCGCGCGCCAAAGTCGGCCGGGAGCTGGCAATACGCCCCGGCAAGTGTCGCCGATCTTATGCTTTCTGCTGTATCCGAAAGCTTGACCGCCGGTCAGGACGTTCCACTGTTAGTGCTACTGGCGTCTTCTGCTTCCGAGGCGGTCGGTGCGGGCGTCAACCTGTTCGAGAAGTGTGATCGTGACTGCATAATCTTGGACCTCGATGAACTGGCGGCAGCTCCGGCTCCAGTCAAGCTTGCGCGTGCAACACTATTGATGAGCCGGGTGCTCGATCTCGGCATCGTCCTGACGCCGATGGAAAGCCTGCAAACACCACAGGGAGTGCTGTCCGCACTGGCCTCTTCCGCTCTTCGGGAGCTTTGCACAAGCGGTCATCATCTGGTACTTGCTGGGGCGAAAAACAGCGCCGCTTCGGGAATCGTAGCCGAGCGATTCCGCAGCATTGAGATAGAGCTGCCGGAACTCGACGTTAGGACACGTGCGAAGATGTGGGAAGACACACTGGACTGCGATACCGCCGGGCTTGCCATTGAAGCGGTCGCAGACCGCTTCGCGCTGGGCGCAGATCGAATCGTCCGCGCCGCACACTTGGCGCACGACAGAGCTCGCCTGAATGGCGGCACATTAGGGGATGCCGATCTGTTTGCTGCGGCACGCGCCGTTTCCGGGCAGGACCAGCGTGCCGGGATCAGGCGCGTCACCACAACCCTCGATTGGCAAGACCTGGTGCTACCGTCCTTGTCCAAGAGCCGCTTGCAGGATCTTCTCGACACGGTTGTACACCGCCACCAAGTGCTCGATCAGTGGGGGTTTAACCGCCGCATGAACGGCGCCCGGGGTGTGAAGGCGCTGTTCGCAGGTGCCTCGGGTACCGGCAAGACGATGGCCGCCTCTCTGATTGCGCAACGCCTGGGGTTCGATCTACACCGCATCGAAATCGCCGCGGTGGTGTCCAAATATATAGGCGAGACCGAGAAAAACCTGGATCGTGCCTTTAACGCGGCCCTTCGCGCCAACGCCATACTTTTCATTGATGAAGCAGACGCGTTGTTCGGCAAACGCTCCGAAGTAAAAGACGCGCATGACCGCTATGCCAACTTGGAGACCGCCTATCTGTTGCAGAAAATGGAGGATCATGACGGAGTTGTGATACTCGCCACCAACCTGAGAAAAAACATCGATGAATCTTTCTCGCGCCGCATGCAGTTTTTCATAGAATTCCCCGTGCCCGATATCGCCAACCGCGAACGACTCTGGCGCGGTATGTTTCCCCCAAGCGCCCCGGTAGACGAGGACGTGGACTTTGAATTTCTGTCGCGACAATTCGAACTCACCGGTGGCTCCATACGCAACATAGTACTGGAGGCCGCTTTCACCGCCGCTGCCGGTGGAACCGTTATAGACATGAGGCAACTGTTGCGCGCGGTGGCTCAGGAATACGCAAAGCGTGGCAGGGTTCCCAGTGAGGCTGAATTCAGAGAGTTTTACCCGTTGTTGACGCAACCCGATGGGGCCTCGAATGTCGCCTGATATTTTTCCACACAGTAATTCTAGCCTGGTTCGGAAGCGCTTATGTCGGGTATAAATTCTGCGCGAAAAGCAGCAACCCCGGGCCGCGACTCGGCCCGCAAAGTCAACGCGACAGATTCATTCTCGGTGCGCTCCAAATCGAAGGTACCCGAGCCGACACTTACGATGGCCGGCAACCAGCAATTGATGCGGGCACTTGGAATCCGCGCGAAACTCTCGGTCAGTCGGCCGGATGATCCGGAAGAGCGTGAAGCAAACCGCATGGCCGACGCGGTGATTGGGAAATCATCCACTCAGCTGAAATGTTCAGCATGTTCCTCTGGTACGGAAGAGGACTCCATTCAGCGTTCCGCCAAACCAGCCAGTGGTGCCAAGGCGGAACGCGATCTGCGTTCTGCCGTCGCAACTGCCGAACAAGGCTCCGGTGAGCCTCTATCCACTGCCACAAGCTCTTTTTTCGGAACACGCCTGGGCCAGGATTTTACCGACGTTCGCGTGCATACCGACAATCGGGCCGCCCATAGTGCACGGGCCATCGCTGCCCGGGCGTATACCGTTGGCCGCGATATCGTTTTCGGATCCGGGGAATATCGGCCGCACGCTCCGGCAGGTCGGCATCTCATTGCTCACGAGCTGACGCACGTGCTGCAACAGAGGGCATCTCCGGGAGAGCAGGTCCTGCGGCGTCAGATCCTCGGAGAAAATCGTCCCCTGACCCCCACCGAACGGGTTTTACTCGGGGACATTTCCACCTGGAGCCGAAGTGAGCGGATCTCTACTGTCCGTGCGATTCTGTCGAACTGGTGGGTCGGACCCACTGACGAACGCGCCCTTGAGCGTCTCTGGGGGAGCTTCGGCACAGAGTTGGGTGAGGTCGTTATGGAAGCTGACCACATGCAGCTGTTCCGGAAAAGCTACGACCGGGGGATGGAGATCACGGAACTTGGAATACCGAGCCTCGAGCAAGATCTGGAAGATTTTGAAAGGGAGGCCGTGGTTCGCGTCTTGGGGGTGCTGCAGATCAGTGAAGATGAGGTCCGGCGGGAGTTGGTTCGCTACGGGATCTCGTGGACCGTGAGCCACACTCACGTCAGCAACTATGGTGGCACGGCAACCTACTTATCGCAGACCAGGTACCATGTCGGGGAAACTCCGGAACTTGCCGGCTTAGCCGCAGCAGCAGCGCAACTGCTTCCGCTACGAGAGAAACTCGTCGAGCTCAAGACTGAACTCCGGCGCATGGAGAACGTGCGAAATCGGCAGTCGATGGGGCTTCCCACGCCTGGCTCGGACCGGTTGCAATCCTATGAGTGGGAGATGGGATTGGCGCCGCTTCGCGGGGAAATCAGGGACAAGGAGCGGCAGTACGAGATTCTCCGTCAACAACATGAGGTTCGCTTCCCTATTCTCGCTGCCTTCGCCGAACGCCCGGACCAGGACAATCGAGCCGCTCTTAGAACCATCGCCCAGAGCGCCCGGGATCCCGACGCCGCGGCGAAGCTGCTCGGCAGCAGGGTCCGCAAGCATCTCGCAGATATCGCTACAACCCGCCGGCGGATCAACAATGAATCCGAGACCATCTGGAAGCTACCCCGGGTTGTCAATATGACCATGGCGGCCAGAGGGTGGAGCCAAGGCTCCTTCGAGGAATTGGCGGTTCGAGCCCGGGTCGATGAGGCCGAAGCGGACGAATCGTTCGTAGATACGGTTCTGGGAGCCATCGCCCTCGGGCTGGGACTTCTCGCCGCCATTCCAACCGGGGGGAGCAGCTTGCTCGCGACCGCCGCGGTTGTCGGTGCCACTGGCAGCGTTGTTGCCAACACTGCCATTGCCGCCCGGAGTATCTCCCGCTATCAGTTGGAGGCGGCGGCGGCCGGCACCGCCTTCGATCGGGCCCGGGCCATCTCGGGATCTGATCCCTCCCTCTTCTGGGTGGCGTTGGACATCGCCGGGGTAATCCTTGAGATCGGCCCCGCACTGCGGGTGTTCGATGGGGCTGCTGCGACCATCCGGGGGGCAATGGCCGCCCACCCGACTCGAACAGTGGACGATGTCGGGCGGGTAATTCGGCGCCTGGGAAGGGGCGAGGTCGCCGATGATCAGCTGGATAGTCTGGTCAGGGTGCTAGGGCGGAGAATCGAGGAGATACGTCAGGGGGGAGGCGAAGGGGCTGTCCGATTTCGCCAGCAACTGGACGAAGTAGAAGACGCGGTTCGCAGCGGCACCACAGAGGCGGTAGAACAGTCGCGGCCGCTGAGAGTGATAATCGAAGAGCACCACCACCTTAACGTGTCGCCCGGCGGGCTGCTGATCCGGTGCAGCGATCAGTGCACTATCGTCCGCTCGTTCTATCAGAAGGAGCTCTCTGAGAATCCCGGGTTGCTGAACCGGTTGGACGATGTCGAGCGCGCCCTGGCGCGTGGTCCCGCAGACGAAGCCCTCAGAAGACGTGCCCGGGAGCTAATGAACGATCTGAAGGCCGCCCGAACCCGGCCCATAAGGAGTGCCCTTGGTGATGCCGCAGACCTTAACCGCCTCCTAGCAAGAGACGATCTTCCTGCGGGAATGTCCGATGATTTCATGGAGATCCTGCTGAGGACCGTCTCGTCCGAGGACTTCGAGGCGGAGTGGCTGGGGCGAATGGTGCAAGTGCTTTCCCGCACCGAGGACCTGAGGATCTACGCCAACATGCTCGAGACCCGGGTCCGGGTCAGCACCAGGTCCGCCAACCGAGTCTTTCACCAGGAGGGGAGCTTCTATTGGACGAACATGAAAAACTGGGAGGAGATGAGCATGATGGAGGCCCAGCTCCGCGGCTACCGCCCGTCAGCCGGGCGCAGGGCGGGCCCGCGGGCCGCCGGAGAGCCCGGAGAGCTTGTTTCCGGCAGTCAGACCCCCTCGGGAGCGCAGGCGACGGTCATCGTGGGCGCACCCGTCCAGCGGCAAGGTTTCGAGAATATTTTGGATACGGTTGGAGAAGTTCGAGCCGAGATCGCACGCCAACGTGCCGCCGGCATCATTCCCGATCCGCAACAGGTTCGGACCATGGAACGTATGGTGGCCATGCTCTCCGAGCGGCTTCACGCATCAGGGGCGGGATTCGGGATCGAATTGACGCTCGGCATCGCCCACGGACCGCAGGTCGTCAACCAGATATTCCAGAATCAGGGGGTGGAGCAGCTCATTCGTTTTCTTCATGCCACGCGCCCCGCTGGAGTAAAGTACCGGGTCACGCTGGACGTGGTTACTCAAGCAGCGGAGGATGGCCGCCCGATGCTTCGGCGAATCACTTATCGTGTAGAGGCTTTAGAGACGCCAGTGGGAGCCGGTCCCCCACGGGAGATCAGGCCCATGTTCGAGGCGAGCATCTCGGTTCCCCAGGGCGAAATCCGGACCTCTCCAAGGATCACACGGGGAGGGCAAAATATCGCAGTGGCCGGCGTCGAACTGGATGTTGAGAGAGGCTTCGGAGCATTGGCCGAGCATCTAGGGTACGGTGCGACCACCGGCCCAGCCCGTGGTACGGGGCTGGCCTCGGACCTATCGCATCCCGTTCACCTCACGCCGGAGGACGTGGCCAGGCTGGACCTGCACAATCTTCCCACCCGCGAACTACAAGGTGTCGACTTCCGTCACGCCGACCTGCGGGACGTCACACTCGCGGACGCGAACCTCGTTGGAACTGATTTCAGGGGCGTTGATCTTACAACCACCGACCTACAGGGTGCCAACCTGCAGGGCGCGCGCCTGGATGGCTCAAGGCTGCCATCCGCTGAGCGCATGGAGGGCGTCATCCTTCCTGATGGAGAACCCTTTCGGATGCCTCTCGATCTCTCGAGATACACTGATCGGAATCACCCGAACTTTTTCGATCCCGGGGTTGTTCCCTCTTTGTACCTCAACGATTCCGTGCCCTAGACACGATCGAGATCATCAGGTTCTGCGGTTGGAAGCTGCGAGTGGCTGTTCGGCAGGGGAAGTCAGACCTCAGGTCAGCGGCGGTTTGAGCTACGACTTCAAAGAGTCGGAACTCAGTGGACTGCACTACTACTTTAACTTTACCCGGGCAGGAGATCGCCGTCAGGTTTTCTTGGGCCTCGGTTTTCACTGGTGGTACGGGCAGAAGCTATTCTGAGTTCACACTTCGCTAGCACCTCTGCGAAATCGGTTTGCATCAATATGATGTTTACGCATGACTTCCCAGAAAGCGCGACGGTTCTTCGATGCGGCGGCTGCGGCGCGCGAGATGTTGCCCCCATTGAGCAGCAGCATTCGTTCGATATACAGGCGTTCGAAGCGTTCCACGGCACGCGACTTAGCTTTTTTGAACGGCTCGAATTCACGCGCCAGCATATGCTCAGTGGGCAGTTCTAGATCTTCCGACTCGATCCTTCCGTAGCGGCAAAGCAGTACCGCACGTTTGATGCAGTGTTCGAGCTCACGTACGTTTCCCGGCCAGTTGTAGCGTACGATCCCTTCGACCGCTGATGTGGAGAGCTTGGTTACCGGCCGCCGGAATTCCCGCGCATAGTGTTTGACGAAGTGCTCTGTGAGCGGTAGCAGGTCGTCGAGACGTTCGCGCAATGGCGGCAGCATTATCGTCAACACGTTTAAACGGTAATATAGATCTTTGCGGAATTGTCCCCGATCCACCATTACGTTGAGGTCACTATTACTCGCGGCGATGATCCGCACATCTGATTTCGTCACACTGGCGCTGCCGACAGCCCGGTATTCCTTCTCCTGCAGGAATCGCAGCAGCGCGGATTGCGCTGCGAGTGGCAGGCTTGAAATCTCATCAAGGAATAAGGTGCCACCTTCGGCGCTGGCAGCCAGTCCAGGATAGTTGCGATCGGCACTGGTGTAGGCACCTCTCACGTGTCCGAACAGTTCCGATTCGACCAGGTCCGGGGGCAATCCGCCACAATTTAACGCAACCCAGGGGTTCTTCGAGCGCCGGCTGAGATAGTGAGTCGCCTGTGCGAAGAGCTCTTTGCCGGTACCGGTCTCACCCAGGATCAATACATCGACGCCGGATTCCGCAATAATAGGCAAGCGTTCAAGTTGTTTCCGGAAATCATCGCTCGAGCCGATGATTCGACTCAACGCAGGATGCAAATCTCTGCCGGTAGCTTCATCCTCTGCATCGGCCTGGATTTTCCAACCTTCGCACAGACGTTGCAGGCGCAGCTGCAGCTCTTGCAGATCACAATGCACCGTCAGGAAATCGTCTACACCGGATTGTAGAAGCCGCTGTACCACATCTAGCCGCAGCCCTTCGGTGATCGCGATAATCGGGGTGTGAAGACCTCTCAGCTGATCCAGACGTGCCTGCGCCCAGGGCATTGTGTTGTATGTGACGCAGAGAAATATCGCATCCGGGAATTTTGAAGTGGCGTTTATATCCTGCTGTCCAGTGATCTGTAGCAGTTGTAGCTCACAGATGTTGGCGACCTTAACCAGTCTGATCCAATCTTGAATCCACTGCATGTTGGGATTCTCGACGAGCAAACCGCAGCGAATATTGGATTTTTGGCTGATCATCCCGGCCTCCGTAAGATAACCGCTGACCCAAGTGCCGTTTTTCGCGACGGCTGGAGTAGCCAACTAGCACGCCAAACTCATCGCGAGCTTCCCGACGGGACAAGATATCCCTCTAAGCCTTAAGAACTACTAACCAGTGTGCCGACGTTACCAATCTCTTTGCCTGACTATCGCGAGTATTCTGAATTCATTGCTATTGTCGAAATTTGGGATAGAGAACTCTCGGCAACTGTTCTTGGTAGCCACGATGTTTTCGGCAAGTTAACCGACCCAGGGACGGTTCTCACTACCCAAGTGGTGTACGTTTTATCGGTGATTACCCAGTAGTGTAGTTCAGGATATCCCTTTTCTGGTGAGGAATATCGATACCTCCATTGCGGATGAGATAAGGAACAACGTCTGAACCGTGCAACTAGCCCGGCGCGGCGTATTCGGGAGGGCAGGCCAGCCTGGCGCGGGCGATTAATCAACCGCTCGAGATTTCGCGGGTCGCGGTAGGGTTGCGTCAGAGCGAATTCTCCCAGCGTGAAACGCGGCTGGGTAAACCGGTGTCAGGCGGACCGCGTAGCGGGCGTATTCAATAGCCTCATCGGGGCGGCCGAGAAAGTTGAGGATGCTGGGCGTGGTTGCCGAGGGTGCCTCAACTTTGTCTTTCTGACACTTCAGGCAAGGCTCAGAATCAAAGGCTGTATACCCCCGGCAAGGTCTCGACTTTGCCGGGGATTCGATCGGATTCATCGGATAGACTGACGCGTTAAGTTCTCAAAGGCCATGGTTTTTCCCGGCTTCGGAACTCATAGGAAGGTAGGTTGTTGGTCCTGGAAAAACTGCGCTCTGCAGGGAGCAGTAGCGATTGACGCTCACTGCATTACTCCATGTGTCAACTGATCATGTATCAATGGAAACCTGGCCGTGAGACATCGTCTTGGGGTTGATAAGCAATGCCCCGCAGAGAGCGAAAGCCTCGAGGGGGATGATCACTATGAGTATCTTGTGCATAGCAGGGAAGTTCGCGCCTACATTCAGATATTCGCCCGCGAAGATCAAACCAATCAGGCCCAGGGGCAGCAGAAAAACCGAGATAATGCAGACCGCCCTTAACAGCCACAGTGCCCATCGGTACTGTTCCAGCAGTGCATAGGCGAAGCCCAGGTACAGTAGGCCCGCAATCTGATTGCCGAGTGGGCCCTCCAACTCGGTTATCCCCAGGTATGCGCGGTGTGCGGACAACAGTACAAAAATGATTACGCATAGTGCCAAGATTACTTGCTGCAAAAACCGAGTCGTATTCTCGTTCATAGCGGGCACCTAAAGTTGCGAAAACCAGGAGCGTACGGCTTATGTTACTAAGGGGAGCGGCTGGATTGGGTTGTTTTTGACGTGCAAGAATCACATTTTTGGAAAGTAATTGCCGGACACCCTGCGCGGTGTCCAAATTATTATAATTAACAATCTCTTAAGTATGGGTTGGAGTGGGTTGGTCGAAGACTATCTGGTCCTCTTCAACGGGCACAGGTGGTCTACGGTGCTGGATGCGTTAGAACGGTGTCTCGATAGATGAAAGCTGTGAAGGACAATGATTTATCGGCGCTGGTGTGAGGAATAAATTGAAGCCGTACTGTACGGAGAGAGAATGCTGGGTCTGGAGGTCCCGAGAGCCAACTATTTGAAATTCTTTGATAACCTCTCGATTTGGCGCAGTATGTCGTTATGGAAACGCATGGCCTCGTCCATCCTGGTCTTTCTAAATTCCGTCATTTTGTCCAATTGTCTAACAACCGCATTCCGTTTTTGGGCACTGACAGTTGTGGGTTTACCGAGACGCGCATCCTCTTGGTCGATACTGGCAAGCTCCGAATGCCATTGCATTCCGGTGCTGATCTCAAATTTGCTTACCCATACCCGGTATTTAGTGGCCAGCCGAATGACTATGCGGCTTGTAATCTGTTGGCCCTTGCGCAAGTCACTGACAAAAATAGGACTAATGAAATAGGGAATCGCGATTGGTATTCAAATACCGAAGTTGCCGCTAATGGCATTATCTGGCATTTCAAGCTACTCGAATTTCATAGTCATCGGGGGTGCATGAATTCATGTGTCCAAAATGACCGACTGTTGCCACCCTCTGATGGAGCAACAAAAGCAACCGAGGAGCAAAAACCAAGCGACCTCCCCCTCCCCTTTTAGAAACCCATATTCTTTCCGATTACTTCTTTCATCAGTTCGTTTGTTCCGCCGCCGATAGGTGTCCAGCGCATATCCATCCAGGCTTGCGCGATCGCAGACTCAGTCATATACCCATATCCTCCATGCAGTTGCAGGCACTGGTTTATGACGCGCTGCTGTAGTTCGGTTGCCCACCACTTGGCTATCGCCGTCTCGGCTGCAGTGAGGGTTTCAGCATTTCTCTCCATGATGCAGCGATCTATGAAGACTTGCCCGATAGTTAACTCAGACTCCATCTCCGCCAACCGAAAGCGTGTATTTTGAAACTTCCCAATAGGCTGACCGAAAGCTTCCCGCTCTTTGCAATAAGCTATAGTCCAGTCCAGCGCAGCACGGGAAGCGCTCATGGCACTGACGGCGATAAGAAGCCGTTCTTGCTCAAGCTCTTTCGACATTAGGAAGAAGCCTTGGCCCTGTTTTCCAATGAGGTTTTCCTTGGGTATGCGAACATTGTCAAAGAAAAGCTCTGCGGTATCTTGTGCGCGCCAGCCGATTTTCGAGAGGGGTTTGCTACGGGTAAAACCATCCATTCCCCTCTCTGCAAGGAGTAGTGATACGCCCCATTGCTTTCTCTCCGGTTCGGTTTTGCAAGCAACCAGAATCAAGTCAGCATTAATGCCATTGGTAACGAACGTCTTCTGACCATCTAAAATAAAGTGGTTTCCCTTATCAACCGCGGTAGTTTGAATCGCAGCAAGGTCGCTACCGGCGGAAGGCTCGGTCATGGCGACAGCGAGGATTTTTTCGCCGGAAGCCATGGCCGGTACCCAACGTCTTTTCTGATCTTCATTTCCGTATTTCAAAATATAGGGTGCGACAATACTGCTATGAACTCCGAATCCGGGCCCAGAGCAGTTAAGCCGAGCGAGTTCCTCAGCTAAGATCGTTGGGTAGCGGAAATCGTCTGTTCCTCCTCCCCCGAACTCCTCTGGCGCGGAGAAGCACAAGTAGCCACAGGCGCCGGCCTTTTGCCAGAGTGCTCTGGGCACTACCCCCTCTGCAACCCAGCGATCGTGATTTGGCTTTATCTCCCGCTCGATGAACTTGCGGATTGAGCTGCGAAACACGTTGTGTTCATCGTCAAAAATGAGTCTCCTCACGTTCCTGACCTCCTAATTGGCATCTCCGGAAAAGTCTCTCTCTAATCCAGAGACCTGGTATTTCCAGAGTAGGGATTTCTGTAATCTGTGGTGAACAATCGTTTTGTATCCTGTACCTGGTTCAAAAAACAGCATGAACCTTGAGCTAGCTGGCGTTCTAAAAAATCCGTCGAACGACTTTTCTCATTCGGTATAGGGAGTGAGGTAGAAAATCAAAATGTGTTGCCTTCAGTACAAACCCATCGGAGGTGCGAAAGCAATACGCACCCCGGAACCCGTCATTGCTCGCCAGGCTTTTGACTCTGGTCACACTGTGCCAATGTCCACCAATGTATATTTCCAAGCACAAAAAGGCTCTTAAACGGCGAAATAGTTCATCACGGGAAATCGAGTCGGGGTCTGATATTCTTACAATCTCCCGATAGGCCTTACGGGAAAAGTAATTTCCCTCACCTCTCTGAGCCCAGCCTTTAGAACGATCTCTTGCTAACTGAAGCAGTGTGGGCAACTTATCAGCGGCTCGATTTACTTTTTGCAGATCCAGGTCGGCCGTATTGTCATTTTCTCCAACGGGAATGGCTTCCTGAAGAAGTATATTCCCTTCATCAAGCTGTTCATCCATTTTATGGAAAGTATAACCAGTCTCTGGCTCTCCATGATACACAGACCACGCAGTGGCCTTGAGTCCCTTGTAACTGGGAAGTAAAGCATTGTGGTAATTGACAGCATAGTCGAATATGGACAGTAGATTTGCTCCAAATTTCTGCAGGCAAAAAAACGACAACACGATGGTTGGCTGTAGTTCCTTGTCGAGTTGTTCGATAAAGCTCGGATCGTTTATATTTTCTTTGGGAGGAATGAGAATCTTGATATTTTGTTGTTTCGCCACGAGCTCAAAATTAATCGGTCGGGGTACTTCAGGTTTGGTTTTGGCGCTGGGGGAAACTACTCTCTTAACCAGGCGAGTAATTTTATCTAACCAATATTTATAAGCTATCCGACGATAATTGGCACCCCTTGGGAGGCATATTCCCACGAGACGCATATCATTTCTGGAGCCGAGTGCTTTCAGGGTACTGTGTACGAGTATATGCTCACCCCAGTCGGTACTGTTGGTGAATATGACGATTCTGTCCATATTGCATCTAGAACGCTGGCTGCGTAACTGTGAACATCTATTATGGGTATTACCCACACGAGAACTTAAGCCGTTAGTATATGATGAAGCCGGGGGATAAAGCACTCCGATTTAGGTTCAATTGCCTGTCGCAATCGCCAAGTTGGGCGAAATTGCGGACGCAGACTACTCTTCTACTACCTGATGCGTAAATACTTGTTCCACATCCTTTCCTCTGTTTACAATTTTTGCCGGAGTATCGAGTTATCCAGGGATACTTTCAGCACTCCACTTGCTATCGGCAGAAGGCAATGAACAAGGTTCTTTCTCTCTACCAATGCACCATTTTTTGTTTTCAGAGTGATACACCCGGGTAATAACCTATACAGCTTCGCGGGCCAATTATGTCAATGAACAGCACTCGAGTATCAGCCTTGAAGCGTCCTTTGAAGAAAATTCGAAATCTTTTTAAGGATCCCCTACCACGAAACAGAGAACTCGTATTTGAAAACTATGAACTGAGATTTCCGGATATTGTATTTTTCTACCGTGTCAGTGGAGTCCGATATGAGAGTGTTGTCAGCTTTGATCTACCCGTGGAGACTCTCGGGATATTGAACCGCAAAGATCATCATCCCCTATTCGTAAATCTTGGCTTGTCATTTGCCGCTGCCCATTTTCTTTTGGGAGACTTCGCCGTTGTCTGTTGCGAGTGTGCCAAACTGGATCAGCAAGATATTGAATTGCAGGAAGCACAACTACTGGGAATGCTTGCAGAGTTTCGTTTTCTACTTGGCCTGGATCCCAGCAGGCGGGTAAAAGTGAGATCCACCGGAACAATACCTCTCACACCGGTACCCGTTACCGATTTAGAAGAAAACGCGCTAATGCTGAATGGTGGAGGAAAAGACTCCTGTGTTTCTGCCGAGCTGCTGAGGGGGGTAGAAATGCCTTATGCTTGGGTGAGTGCATTTCCCAACGCAACGCGCCGTCGCGTCATCGAACGCTCTGGCGTATTGGAACAATACTCTTTTCGGTTTTCCATGAGTAAATTGGTAACCAAAGATGCCGCCTACCCATGGGGAGTACAACCCTATATGTATACTATCGCGGCAGCTAGTTTGATTATCGGTTACTTGAAACGATTTAGGTACATCGTTACCGGTTCGGAGCATTCCTCTGAGGAACCCAACTTAGTATTCAAGGGGATCCCGGTAAATCATCAATACGCAAAGTCTTTTGCTTTCGAAGATTTCTTCAATACTTTTGTAGAAAAATCTGTACTAGAAAAAGCGAAAATGTTTAGCATCGCCCGCCCATTTAGCGATCTCAGATTGGCGGAGATGCTAAGTCATTATCCCCAGTATTTCGATGTATTTTTTAGTTGTAATGTGGCAATGGGCACGGACAAATGGTGCAATAATTGCCACAAGTGTGCCTTTATCTATATGGCGCTATATCCGTTCTTAACTCGGCAGGAGCTTGTCCGGATTTTCGGGAGGCAGCTATTCGATATTCCCACCATAAGGCGCTATATGATAGAGCTGGCGACAGCCTCTATTAAGCCTTGGGAGTGTGTGGGAACCAAAGAGGAATGTCAGCTGGCACTATACTACTGCCTGCAAAAGTCCCCTGATATGGATTTTACTGAAGAGCCACGACGAAGCAAGCTGGAGCAAGCTTGCGGAGAGTTACTTGAAGCTGTTGCTTATAAGAACTCCATGTCGAAATTCCTAGTGCCACACAACGTTCCCGCATCATTGGTGAGACCATTACAGGAAGTCTCGCGCTCACTCCTCGAAAAGACCACTCAGAATTGGCCCGAAATTTCCCAATCGCAATGATTGGGGTTGGTGCATACTGGATCGATTCCATGTTCTTCCCTCTCCATCTCTCCTGGACTAGTAGCGTCTAAGCATATCCAAAGTCGGCAGATCGATATCGCACGCGGCTGTGCGATCAGGCTCGGAGTTCATCTCGATAAGTACAGGACCTGCAGGAGAGACTGCGATATCGAGTCCCGCGAAGTTGGTGTAGGGAAAAACATTGAGTACCTTTGGAACAAGCGCAAGAATTTCATTCCAGCAAGGCAATTTACAGCCTTCCAAAATCATCCCGGTATCTGGATGAGCGGAGAATTCTTCGGTGCCTATACAGTTGTATCTACCCCGGCGTAGAACCCCTTGGTCAACATTGATAAGAAAGAAAACACCACCGAGTGTTGCATTGTCGGCTATAGCACCCTTTCTACCCGCTCGGAGATAGCCGCCGAGGATATTCGCGTCACTCCCCGATTCCAATCGTGCATATATCCGAACGGTATTGACACTGCTGGGATTTATCTTTGAGTACCAATGGTGCTGCTCAAGATACTCCTCGATAATATAGCCTTCATTGTTGGATGCTAGTTCAAGTACATCGGATGCAAACTCTTTGCTCGTCCAGGATCTTCCATCCGCGAGACAAAGGAGCTCAGGTTGACCGGTGGTATAAGATACCTCCAGGGCCCGGAATCCTGCTCCGCCCCAACCTTCCACAAATTTGATGCATATGCGACTTGGTCTTTCAGACACTAGCAATCTGTCGAGGTCACTACCATTAGATAGCACTCCACCATCCAGGCTGTAGCCGCGAGTGGCGTGAAGAAAACCCATAAACTTCGGAGTAGGTATTGCGAAGAGAGAGAGTAGCGCCTTTTCCGCCACCTTATGCTGGGTTAGCTTCTGGTAGGCGGCGGGGTTTATTTTGTTTACTTCACGCCGGTAGGCGCGCACTCCCAAATGCCGAAGCTTTTCCCTAAACGGAATTTCCCTGCGCCAAAACCTTCCAAACAAGTAGTATCCCGGACCGAGGCCGCGAAACAGCCACAAAACAATCATCTCCAGCATTTGCCTTGGGACAGACAGATGCCCCTCGGCCGCTTTGGCCTTCATCAATTCAATATATGCCTGGAGCTTTTCGTACCTTGAGTGGTAGTCCTTAACCATTTACGTCAACACCAAAACCGCTGCTCAATTAGTTCAGACAACCACGTTCGACAGATTGGTTTAGACCTTGCAGGACCCGTTCTCAGAACGGCTGTCAATAATCGGCCCTTGCTTAATACTATTCTCACTGGGTCAATTCTGCGGCAAATTGACAATACCTATGTAACGATACTAGCCTCTCTTTTGTTCTGAGTGAATAGCTCGCGACCAAATATGGGTTTTAGGAAAAGAGTCAAAGTGGGATATCGTCATTCGGTATCTTGTTGGAAGCCGGATCGATAATCTCAGCTAATTGCCGATAAGAATCATTAATGCCTGGCGTCGATCCGAGGGGGAAGTTTCGCCCGGCGTGCAGTGGTTTAAATGTCGCATATAGCTGTGATAGCCCCATCGTCAATAGCCTCGCAGAGCTGTGCATGGTCTCGTTCGGTGATATTTGCGTAGCGATCGGCGTATTCAACCATGATGTCATCGAAAGCCCTGTCCTCACCGATGTATCCGCGGATCATCATAGCGTCCCCTGAACGCGCATGGGCGAAAGCAAGAGTCTGACCGCAGAGTCCCGCATAGGCTGCTAGACGTTTTGGTCCGAGTTCTTCGATATTAATCTTTCCCTTGCCATCCCAAAGCTGACGGAAGTAGAAGTCGATTGCTCGCCCATTGCTATCCTGCCATCGTGCCCAGCCGAGGAGTATATCGCTCGTCGCCTGGATTAAGCGTTGACCTTCGACGACCCTTTGTCCAGCCTCCTCAAAAGCCGTGTCGCCCAGATAGGGCTCAAGAACCGAAGAGCTTGCCTGCTTGAACTGCAGGAAAAGAGGTGTACCGTCACCGGCCTCGAGCAGAACGATCAGACATCGGGTGCCTACGCTTCCAACGCCAACTACTTTATTGGCAATATCTACCAGTGAGAATCTATCGAGCAGGATTCGCCGCTCCAGCGGGAGGCTTTCGCGGTAGCGACTCAGAAATTCACCTATGGCGTTCGATTCGGCTTCAGCAACGTCCTCGCTTAAGCGTACGATCAAGGGTGGATCGGGAACGATCACACGCCGGCCATTCACCACGTCAGTCAACTTTTTGAAGGCACGCAGGCTGTTTTTTCTGGTAGCTTTTTCAAGTACTTCTTGTTTCCATTTTCGGTGCTTCTTACCGTGCTTCTCTATACGCTTCAGCACCGTCTCCGATTCGAAGCGGTGATAGTGCAAGTCAAGCGGGCTAAGCTCTGAGGCTTTGGTGATGTACTCGCGGTAGTTGGTCATCGCGGATCGTGTAGCTGAGCGGGCCTTTTTGGTGGAGAAGCCGTTTGCACGGGCGGATACTGTGACGGAGGCTGCGAGTCGCTTGACGTCCCACTCGAAGGGACCGGGCAATGTCTCGTCAAAATCATTGAGATCGAAGACCAGGTCACGGCTGGGTGCGAAGTACCATCTAAAGTTGCCCAGGTGGGCATCACCGCAGAGTTCGACTCGAAGGTTTGTTCGGGGGCAGGCGGCGAGATCGCTGGCCATGACCGCAGCGGCACCACGCAGAAAAGTGAATGGGGTTCGGCTCATGCGGCCGTAGCGCAGCGGAATGAGTTCAGCGAGTCTGCTTTTGTCCTGGTCTGCCAGGATTACCAACGGGTCGGCGCGGTTGGTCGAGCTGGCGGCCTCGATATGAGCCTCCAGAGGAACGGTTTCGCGTTGCGCCCGTCCCGCATCGTGCCGGTCCGAGGGAGATGAACCAAGCCCGACCGACTCGGGGTCAATATTCAACAGAGATGTGGGCACTCAAACTCCTCGACTATCCGCCTGCCTGGAATTGGGACCCCAATATTGCAGGCGAAGCTAGGTAAAGTAAATCCTAATGCTCAACTTCCTTAATTGGCTTCGGGTGTCACCAATGACTTGGTTGGTACGGATTGAAATTGCACTCTGCTTGTTCGGTGCGCAGCGGATTAGCGGGGGCGGGTTGCAACATTGGATTGACATTCCTATGCAAATTTAAGGTTTTCGTCTGCGACTACCAGTATTGTTTTCTGGGTTTGGTATGTTTTAAAGTCCGGCAATCGGGACGTAGAGTATTCATCGGTTGAATAAAGAACAGTGTATAGTTGTGGTCGAATTCTTTCCAAATCGATTGTTTGGATCCGGAGTTTACCGGAAGGTCGAGGAGCCGCTAATTCGGAGGTTGGGATAAACTTCTGCGTTGGAAAGGTTTTTGGGGAGATAGGGACGTACGCTTTGTTTTTAGTTCTACATGCGGCCTTGACCGGTTATTTGCTCTTTGTCGCTATTTGTTAGCAGCCGGGCGTTGTCTGATTACCGGAACGTGAGCTTTGGTGTCTGGTAAGTAAACGGTATCGATTTCACTCGAAAAAAGCCAGAGGTATTCAGCGGTAGCGAGTTGAATTTGACGTTATAAAAAACGGGCTATTCATGAAGCCTACAAGGGCAGCTGTCAGGCAGCCTCGTTACCTTCAGAGGGGTGTTGGAACAGTTCCCCCATTTGATTTAACGTGGCCTCTGTCTTCTCTATCCAGGACTGAACCCCGTCCAGGCCTTTCAGCATGCTCTCATCTGCATTCTTGTGTCTGTGTAATTCGAATATCAAGCCACTCAACCGAAAGTGAATTTCACGAAGTAAGATCTCCAACTCCGCTTGGAGTGCCGGTTCTCCTTCCAACCTATCGATGCAGGAGTCGACATTCCCAAGATCAATACCTATCCTGTGCATCATGAGAACAAGTGTTTGAAGTGTTTGTTTTAGCAGCTCCATCATCTTTATCGATCGTGGCGAATGTTGAGGTGAAGATACTTCCAGAGGTGTGGTAGCCAAGGTTTCGGACACGGTGGTCATCAGGTTGCGAAGAACACTGATTTTTATGCTCGGCACAGATGGTAGCAGGACTTCATCGAAATCCTGAACGATTTTAGCCAATACCCGGGCTACCTCCCGATCGAATGCCGATGGATATACTTTGACAATCGTGAACATATGACGCAGCCCCATCTTCTGCGACAGGCCTACTGCGAAGTCAATGAATGATAATATACGCCCTGCAGAGCTGATTCGAGGGCCTTTGAGACCATATGGGTAGCCGCTCCCATCCATGCGCTCATGATGCTCTAGAACAGCCCGGCTGACATGAGGTGTATACTCTCTGAATTCATTGAGAATCAGATGACCAATGTGTGGGTGAGTGTAAATTTGACGCCAGTGTTCCGAGCGTAGCTTCTCGCTTGGGTGTAGCTGGACAGCCTCTATATGCAGCGAACCGATGTCGTGCACTAGACCCGCGGTTGCTAGTATTTCCAACTCCGCTTCGCTACAACCCAGCTGCTCACCTACTATGCTGGCTGCTAGTGCAACACGCAGGCCGTCTAGGAATAGAGGCTCGTATAGGCGATGTGCAACGGTGAGCTTATTGCAGATAGCAGGTACCAACCACACCCTGTTAAATACCCGCTGAGGAAAATACCTATCCCGCATCCGGCGTAGTACCCTGGCCATTTCCGTGTCGTTTTCCATTAAATCGCCGGCAGCGGTTATGAGAGTCTCTTTGTTAACCGCATCACTGATCATTGTTGTGTGATCGATTGGTTTGACCAGTTTATGCTTAAGTAACCGGTTGAGGACGCTACGGTTTATTTTGGTTCCTTTCGCCAGTAGCTTCATGCCGTTTTCCGCATGAATATCATCGGATACGGTTACATCTTCGGTTTCTCCCAGTTCCGCGATGTGTTCTATATACAATGATTCATCGACGCCCATGCCATAACTCCAGAAGCAACTTATCAGCAGTCGTATCGGCAGAGAGAGTCTGCACTTAAGAGCCGCCGGGCTGCCGTCGTCGGCTAAAAGCTGTGCGGCTTTAAAACGTATAGTCTTATCCGAATCACCGTATAGCGCCTGACGCATAGCGCCAAGTCGAGAGAGTAACGACCGGTTATTGGCGGTGTTTGGAGGAGGTTTGGGGTTACTCCGTATTGGTGGAAAGCCTTCCTGTCAACAGGTCCCTGCGGGAGAGGTTTAGTTCACTGGATTCTTGATCAGCGGGCTTGGATTTTTTCGACGCGGTAAGATCATTTGCGGTGGCAACGCCAGGCTTCTCCAAGCCGTCGCCGGTAACAGTCTCACCACGCAAGATACGACCAAGCAGTTCTTCATCTACCAGCTCATCCTCGCCGGGCTCCTTTTCTATCATTACGGAAATAAGGAAGTCGCGGGCGGCGGCCTCCGCATGAGCTTGATTGATAAACTCACTCATTGGTGAATAGAGGGAGTAGGTCTGACAGATACCGATACCGGCAATTTCATTAACCATGAATTTGTATGTACCGGATGGAAACCTATGGCGTTGCTTTTTTCCTATTTCCAATCCATCCCAATTATCCTCATCCCCCGGTAGCATTACAAAATTCATCAACCAAGGTGTAATTATTACTCCGATAATTCTGTCTTGGTGCTCTTGAAAGCCGATTGCCTGGACTCTCAGGTTAGTGTTGAGAAGCGGGATTCCCGACATTCGCTCGCTCAGGATCTCATCGAACGTTTGTTCCAGTACTTCCGCTACCTTAAGGGGACTATTGTTATTCATCGGGATCCTTGTATCGGCGACCGGCGATCGGGAAAATATGTGTCAAAATCAATATCGGCTTCGCCCCCCATTATCGCGGTCAAGCCATCGAGCGCCTTGTTGATAGCCATCGCTTCTTCAGCCGAAATTACTTCACGCGCTGATCCCAGGAAATTGACCACCCAAGTTCCCACAGGCTGTTCGCCAATCAGCATCATGTTGGATTGCTCCTCGCCGTTCCTACCTTTGCAACGCGCCATCAATCCATGGGATTCGATGATTTGAACAGGCGTACCTATACACATAGTGAAGCAGCCTCCAACTCGGCCTCTTTGCGCCAATGACCGACTCTGGTTTCTGCGCGCTCTTGTATTTGGATGCCCAGATCAGCAAGCTCTTTAACCAACATTTTTATCATATTGCTCAATCCGGCTTCGGCCTCGGGGGTGAGACCCAATTTGTTCTCGAGCGAGTGAGGTTCCATGCCGATGATGGCCACATGGTCTGGGACTTCACCCTTTAGGGTCAGTAAGGCCAGCAAATCGGATAGGCCCAGCTGGTGGTTGGAGAGTTTGGTTTGAAAAAATGCGGGTATGTCTTCATTGGCGATTCGCACCAGAGAGCCATAAGGCTGCCCAGTGTTAACCGCATCTGCCACCAATAACTGATCGCAGTTGCGAATGGGCTCAAATAGCTCCATGCCTGTTGTGCCTCCGTCGATCACGGTTACGCTTCGCGGAATGATATAACGGCACTCCAGCTCCTCGACCGCTCTAACACCTATACCTTCGTCCTGCATCAATACATTGCCCATACCAATGATCAGAGTTCGTTTCACTGTCGACCGCCTGTATCTGAGTTAGCTCGGAATTGAAAAAAATTGCGAACCGCAGCCCGTATCGTTCGGGCGAATGGCGTTTGCTCCATTGACTTGGCGGTCATTACAGAGCCTTGACTTGAACAATTTCTCTCTGCTCCGTATCCAGCATATGGATAGCGCATGCGATACATGGGTCGAAAGAGTGTACCGTGCGTAGAACCTCCAACGGTTTTTCGGGATCGGCAACCGGATTGTCCAAAAGAGAGGACTCATACGGCCCTATTTCGTCGTTGCTATCCCGTGGTCCGGCGTTCCAGGTGCTGGGCACGACGGCCTGGTAATTCTTGATTTTCGCATCCTCGATGACCACCCAATGAGAGAGCGTGCCTCGTGGTGCCGCATGGAATCCAACGCCCTTGATCTCCCCCTTGGGGAACACCGGGGCATTAAAGGTATCCAAGTCACCGGTACCGATATTATCCACTAGTCTTTGCCATTGATCTTTGAGTGTGTCCATCATTACGGCACATCGCACCGCTCGCGCGGCATGGCGTCCGATGGTGGAGTGTACAGCCGACAACGGTATATCCGGGTTCTGTGAAACCGCTTTCAGGGTTCCCATCGCCTGGTCCAGATACTTGATATAGCCTTGGTGACCGCTGGCGACGCCGACGAGCACGTCTGCGAGAGGCCCCACCTCGGCGCGTTTGCCGTCGAAGGTTGGTGCCTTGACCCAGGAGTATTGGCCCTCATCCTGGAAATCGGTGTACTGCGGTTCGGTCTCACCGTCCCAGGGGTGCAGCGCATCCTCGCCACGATACCAGGAGTGCTTGGAACTCTCCGCCACGCCGTCGCGGAAGTAGGGATCGTCGAAAGTTTTGATGGGTTTCATGGATGCCAGATCGGAATTTTGTATATAGCCTCCGGGCAAATCGAGAACTGTACCTTTGCTGTCCTGGGGGCAGTCAGGCACTGTAAGGTAGTGATTCACACCACCGCCAACTGCGGCCCAGTCGAGATAAAAGGCACCTACTGCCGGGACATCGGTCAGATAGGTTGATTTAACAAAGGGTTCCAGTTTATCGATGAAAGTTTTGAGCAGCATCAGGCGCTCGATATTCAGCACCGACGGCGCCTCATGCCCAATGGAATTACTTACCCCACCTACTGCCACGTTTTGGATATGGGGTGTTTTTCCGCCCAGGATCGCAACCACTTTGTTGGCATGGTTCTGGATATCCAGCGCCTGTAAATAGTGAGCCACCGCGAGCAGATTCACCTCTGGTGGTAACTTCATCGCGGGGTGCCCCCAATACCCGCTGGCGAAGGGCCCTATCTGGCCGCTGCCGACGAAGGTCTTTAGCCGTTCCTGAACCGCTTTCATCTCGTGCGGCCCGTTCAGCGGCCAGTCCGAAAGAGATTCAGCCAGCTTGGCGGTGGCCACAGGATCGGCGTCCAACGCGGATACCACATCCACCCAGTCGACTGCCGACAAATGATAGAAGTGGACGATATGATCCTGGATCGCGTGAGCACACTGGATAATGTTCCGGATCAGCTGCGCGTTCACCGGTACCTCCAGTCCGAGCGCGTTCTCTACGGCCCGAACGGATGTGATAGCGTGCACCGTGGTACAGACGCCGCAGAAACGTTGTGTATAAGTCCAGGCCTCGCGAGGATCGCGGCCGATCAGAATTTTTTCAATGCCACGCCACATCTGCCCCGACGACCACGCTTTACTCACCTTGCCATCTTCTACCTCAACATCGATACGAAGATGCCCCTCGATTCTGGTAATCGGGTCAACAGTTATTCGTGTAGTCACAAAGAATTCTCCTCAAATCGATTCTTGTTCATGCGTGCTCTTCGTGATGCAGTACCGGAAAGCGTTTGATAACGTACAGAAAAATCATGATCTCCACGGCCACTATACCCAGGGTTACCATCAGCTCCGGTACCGAAGGGAAGTAGCTGTAGCCATTACCGGGGTTGTACATGATGAGAAATGCGTTGAACCGGTAAAGGGAGCCGGCAAACAACATGGAGACGGCTGCATAAAGAAGGGTTCTGGCATTTGTCCTGCCTTTGGGTGAGAGAAGTACCGCTAGTGGAAAGACAAACAACGCTGTCTCTATGATGAACATCAAACTGGGTAAGTCGCCCGCGAATATCAGACCTAGCTTGCCTCGGAACAGCAATTCGCCGAAGCGTATCACCAGGTACACTGCGATCAGGCCGACAATAGCCTTTCCCAGACCGACTAGCAGCGGTGTTTCCGGTTTACGTCTGAAACCTACCGCGGAGAGAGAGGACTCAAATACCACGATGGAGAATCCCATGGTCAAGGCGGTGAGTAGCGCCAACAGTGGCTGCAGATGCAATGACTGCCACAGTGGGTGCACCTTGTAACCCATAACTATCAGCATGGATCCCAGTGATGACTGGTGCATTGTGGGAAGCAGTATGCCAACGGCGAGAATGATAAACAGTATCTTTTCCAGCTTCTTGTTGAGATCCTTGGCGCCGAATTTCTCTAGGACGACAGGTGAAAATTCAATGAACAGCACCGTGATATAGGCCATTACGCAGAGTGCGACTTCCAGCATGGCGGCGTTGAAGTTCATCTGCCAAGGCAGCAGGACATTATAGAATTGCCACCAACGGCCCATGTCGATAAAGGCGCCCACCCCGCCCATGGCATAACCCAGCAGACTGGCCAACAGGGCCGCACGAATCAGAGGGTGGTACTTGCCTTTGTTGAATACATATATGGTGATCGCGAGGGCGTAGCCGCCGCAGGCCAGTGCCGTTCCTACCACGATGTCATAGACAACCCAGACCCCCCAGGGATAGCCGCCGTTGAGATTGGTCACCGATCCGATGCCGTAGATAAAGCGCTGCGCCAGAAAGTAGAGTCCGATCAGACCGAAAATACCGAGAACGATAAAAGGGAAAGTAACTACCCGCCTTTGTAGTGGCTGAAAGCTGCTCATTTCTCGTCTTCCTCACCATCATCGGTATTCTTCTTGATTACATAGGTCAACCCACCCAGTGCGAGCGCAGGCAGGGCAAGATAGCTGTAAAGCGTGTGCTGCACCGTTTCCGAGATGGATGCGTAGGAACGATCCTGTAGCGGAGGCATGCCCAATTTGTCGAAGGGAATCGAGGATATGTGCAACACATTAGTGCCGCCGGCCTCTTTTTCACCCCAGATATGCTGCAGATACGAAGGCACCGCCTTTTCGTGGCTGCTGATCGGATCGCGGACATCGCCTCGCGGGTAGTTGTAGATTGTCCCCGGTTTCAGGGTCATGCGGCGTCTAGCCTCTTCCAGCAGAGCCTCCCGGGACCCATAAAGGGTGGCTCCTGTGGGGCAGGCTTCCGCGCATCCCGTAATCATGCCCTTGTCGATGCGCTCCACCCCGGCCTGGTTGCACATCTGGCACTTGTGAATCTGCCCAAAGGGGTTGTCGTAGTCGAATTGGGGCACGTTGTAGGGGCAGCCAGTCATGCAGGTACGGCAACCAATACAGGCATCTACGTCATAGCTCACTATACCGGTAAGGGGGTGGCGGAATAACGCCGTGACCGGGCAAGCCGAGACACAGCCGGGGTCGACACAATGCATGCAGCTCCGCTTTTCGAAGGCGAAGCCATTGGTCTCCCTGTCTTTGACTTCCGCGTTCCCCTCCTGGTAAACCTTGATGACATTGAGTGTCTGCGGCGAGAGATCCATAGCGGAGTCGTATTCCGCATTGTCACCCCGCAACGTGGGGGGCATTTGGTTTACTGCTTTGCACTTAGCCACACAGGCCTTACACCCAACACACAGAGTTGAGTCGTACAGCATTCCCACTGCTTCTGGCGCGGGCTCCAGATTGGGTCGCGCATTCGCGTTACCGCCCGACAGCACGACTGCGGCCCCGCCGATGGAGGCTTTAATAAAGTCTCTGCGCTTCATATCCCCCTCCTTTATTCTTGATCGCCATCCTGAGTGTTGAGTTTTTTTGCTGTCATAGCGGACGCTCCAACGGCAGCGCCCACCGCGCCGCCGATGATTGCAGCGGTGGCAACACTGGCATTGCTGGTTTCTTCTCGGCTATCAATTACAGGGAAGGTATTGGGTGGCGTGTGTGTCTTTACATCGGCCAATGTGAAAAGTGGTTTGTTGAAGCCGGTACCGTGTTCGGAGCAGCCGAAACATGGGTGGCCAACGCCAATCGGCCAGACTCCGCCTCCGATATTGTTGTACTCGAGACTGGGGCAATTGTTGTAGGTTTCCGGCCCCTTGCAGCCGAGTTTGTAAAGACACCAGCCCTTGCGGTGTCCCTCGTCACCGAACTCTTCGGCAAACCGTCCCGCATCAAAATGGGGGCGACGGTAGCAGTTCTCGTGGATCAGTCGGCCGTAGGCCCATTTGGGACGCCCCTGGTCGTCGATAGGAGGTAATTTTCCATAAGTCACAAAAAAGAGTACCGTCCCAATAAAGTTTGCGGGATTGGGCGGGCAGCCGGGAATGGTGACCACGGTCTTGTCTTTGAGGAACTGTGGTGCCCCCACGGCCCCGGTTGGATTAGGTGAGGCTGACTGCACACCACCCCAGCTGGCACAGGAACCGTAGGCAACAATCGCAGCCGCGTGTTGAGCGGCCTCGTGAGTGATATCCACCATGGTTTCGCCGCCGATCTTACAATAGATTCCGTTGTCGGCAAGAGGGATGGCACCTTCTATGACGAGCAGGTATTTTCCTTGATTGTCAGCCATTACCTGGCGCTTGATATCTTCAACCTGATGCCCGGCACCGGCGTCCAGCGTTTGATGGTAGTCGAGAGAAATAAGGTCCAAGATGAGGTGTTCCAAGCTTGGCTGTTCCGAGCGTAGCAGCGCCTCTGTTGGCCCGGTGCATTCCTGCCCGTGCAGCCATATAACAGGAGGCCTACTTTTCGGATCGGCAACCGCTTGTGCCATGGTTACTGCAGAGCGGGTCGATAGACCCAGTGATGCGGCGATGCCGGTGCAGAACTTAAGAAATGTTCTCCGGGATATCCCTAGGCGTTTCTCTAGCTCTGTGAAATCAAATTCATAATCCGCCATCACTCATCCTCCGGTTATCAATATATGAATTGAAGCTGCTATATTTATGGGCGCGGATACGGTGCAAAAAACTATAACTCGTACTGTCTTCCGTCGCTGCGGTTATGTCGCTGTAAAATCTACTCGTGCTGTTGGTGTAATGCGTTTTTGTGCTCATGCCAATGCGAGGGGAGAGCGTTTGTTGCAGTATGCTAAGCATGGCCCAGGCAAAATGATTGATAGAGTTATTCTTTTCCAAGATGCGTGTAACAGCCGGCTGCGGGAAGTCAAAGAGACGTTACGGCTTGTTAGCGGAAATAGAAGACACGAGCTCTTTGCAACCGCAAGGATGCATTCAAAGCGCTGACAAATACGGATTGTGTAGGCGCATGTCTTGTTCCATGACTGCATTGTGGCCATATTCTGTTTCTCCATAAACTTCCACGCTTTCGATATTTGCATACTATTTTTTTATAACAATCGTGGTTGCAAAGCCTTGTATGTTTGTTATCAAACTTCGGCGTTTTAAACTTTGGAGACTGCGAGACTGCGAGACTGCGAGACTGCGAGACTGCGAGACTGCGAGACTGCGAGACTGCGAGACTGCGAGACTGCGAGACTGCGCCAGACAGCTGGCAATTGATTCAACCGCTTCGACGAGAGTGTTAGGAAACCGAGGTTTCCAGAGACGCTGGCACCTTAAGCTTTAGGTTTCCCGTGGGTTGGGCTTTAATGTAGTAAAAACCCTTATGGTTTTTGGTTTATCATGTGGAGCCTGCTGGTGTCAATAACTTTACGTGCCCATGTTTAAGTGAGTTGCAACAGATCAGTCATCGCGGATATTTTAAGATTTTCTTCCTGAAAACGGGTAGTGTCCGAGAGTTGCGATTCGTCCCGGTTCAAGCCTACGCGGGGTACCCGAGCCGAAGGGTATAAAATTCTTGTCTTCGATAGCGCGTAGCAGCATTGCCTGCTCGTCAAGACCAAGTCCACCGATTTCATCGAGAAACAGAATACCATCCTATACTTCGAGTAGCAGGCCGGCTCGTTTTGTGGCCGCGCCGGTAAGGGCTCCTTGATGTGGTCGAGGAGCGCCGACAAGGCGTTGTCGCCCAGTAAGGTAGCGCAGGTAATTTCTACCAGTCGGCCAACGACCTGCCCACGCGCGTGTTTTAGCTGATATATTCTTTATTGTTAGTTGTGACTTACCCGCTCCGGTTGGGCCGGTAAGTAGAATCGGATCATTCGAGTTGATGGAGATTTTTTCAGCTCGGCGATGACGCGATTGAACTCTGCATTCTTAGTTTCGATAGCCCCTTTTTAAATATAAGGTACCTTACGATGTGCGCGCGCGAGAAGCGCGAAGCGATCTGATCATACTTCGATAGATCCAGATCGGTTGTCTGGTAGTTGCCAATTTCCTTACGATTGCGATTAGGTGGTGAGGTCCGTACTAATTGGCCGGGAAGATAGAGTGCCTCAGTTAGCAGAAACAGGCAGATTTGCGCTATATGCGTACCGGTGGTGATGTGGACCAGGTACTCTTCATGTTCACGGTCGAAGCTGTACCTGCGGCTATAGTCGTGCAGACTTCCGTATACGTCCCCGGAATCCCATGGATCTTTGAAAAGATACAGAGTTCTATGGTATTCGGAGAAAAATTGGCACGGCGGCTGCAATGGCTGGTGGCAACAGAGTTTAGCTAAGGCAGAAAGGGGTGGCACAAAAATGAGCGAGATATCTTATGAGGTGATGAATGACCACGACGGTGCTCCAATTAAGTCTTGGACCAAGGGTGTCGCCTTCGAAGATCAAGCGCGGCAACAGCTCAGGAACATCGCCAGCTTGCCCTTCATTCATAAGTGGGTCTCTGTGATGCCCGATGTGCATCTCGGCAAGGGGGCGACCATTGGCAGCGTTGTTCCCACCGTTGGAGCTGTGATACCCGCAGCCGTGGGTGTGGATATCGGGTGCGGAATGATGGCGGTTAAGACCTCTCTGAAGGCGGGTCAGTTGCCGGACAATTTGCTCGCTATCCGTACTGCGATCGAGGCGGCGGTACCCCACGGTCGGTCTGTTTCACGCAGTCGCCGTCTACCGAGGCGGGACAAGGGCGCTTGGGGGGATCTGCCTGAAGATGTGGCTTCAGCCTGGTCGGCGTTGCAACCCGGATTTGAGCGCCTGTGTGAGCAGCACAAGTTGCTGAAGAATACCAACAATGCGTGTCATCTGGGAACCTTGGGTACGGGCAACCACTTTATCGAGGTATGTCTGGATGAAAGCGATGACGTTTGGTTCATGCTGCACAGCGGCTCGCGCGGAGTTGGCAATCGGATTGGTACGCACTTTATTGAGGTTGCAAAGAAAGATATGGAGCGCTGGATGATTAGTTTGCCAGATAAGGATCTCGCTTATCTGCCCGAGGGCAGCAATCACTTTGCGCAGTATATAGATGCAGTGGAGTGGGCGCAGGAGTATGCCCGTACCAATAGGGAGGTGATGATGAATCGCGTCATCGCGGCGGTCGATAGTGAGATTTCGATCGGGTTTGAAACCCATGTAGAGGCGGTAAACTGCCACCATAACTACGTCTCACGTGAACGGCATTACGGTAAAAGTGTACTGATAACACGCAAAGGTGCTGTACGTGCCCGCAAGGGTGAATTGGGTATCATCCCGGGCAGCATGGGCGCGCGCTCCTTTATCGTGCGCGGTCTTGGCAATGACGAGAGTTTTCATAGCTGCAGTCATGGGGCGGGGCGGGTAATGTCCCGTACCCAAGCCAAGAAAGTGGTTAGTTTGGACCAGCACCTGGCCGCTACAGCGGGTGTTGAGTGCCGAAAGGATGCTGGCGTAATCGATGAAACTCCTGCAGCTTACAAGCCCATTGATAAAGTGATGGAAGCTCAGAAAGATCTGGTCGAGGTGATTCATACCTTACGTCAGGTGGTATGTGTAAAGGGATAGGATTGAGGTCATGTTGGTGATCGATAGATCTCAAGATGAGGATGGCGGGAAGAGACTGCCGCGACCAGGTCACTACACAATACCGCTGAGGTGATGGATGGCAACCCATCCTTGATGCGCCTCAAGGCGCTGGAGGTGCTTGAGTAAGTTACTGAACGTATCGGTAACATAAATGTCTATTCCGGTTTGGAAGGAGTCGTAAAGGATTGGGTAAGAATTTCTTCATTAGCGGACACACGATAGAGAGCGGTACAGCCTTGCTGGGCCAGGAAAAATATGCGAACGACTCTTTTACTGCCCTCAGGTTGGAATTGTAATTGAAAGGAGCAAACGATGATTCAATCAACTACCCCTGATATCCAGGGCAAAGAGATTGCAAAGTACCATGGCGTAGTAACAGGAGAGGCGATTCTTGGAGCCAATATATTTAAAGATATTTTTGCAAAGTTTAGGGACATTGTTGGCGGTAGGTCGACCGCCTATGAACAAGAATTACATAAAGCGCGAACTATCGCTTTCGAAGAGATGAGTCAGCAGGCAGAGGACATGGGCGCCAATGGCATAATAGGAATAGATATTGATTACGAAACCATTGGCTCCGAGGGGGGCATGCTGATGGTTAGTGTTAGCGGTACAGCTGTCACAATCAAGTAATTTCGTGGCGATCGCATTATCAAGCATACCCGCGTTAATACGCCGCAGTTCTTCTTTATCAAACAGGGCGAATAAGATTTCAGCAAAAGGCATATTCTAGACAGGCTATGTGCTGGCATTAACGATAAAACTCAGCGCCGATTTCCAGCGAAAGCCTGACAGCGTAATTGCCGTCTAGAGTGGCTAGATAGAGGAGTGGGACGGCTATAACAAACGCCAGAATAATCAGCTTTGATGTTATATCGGAGACTTCGGCGCTTGTGGCTGTCTATTAAATCTAACCGAATTGCATCGCAGCGGCGTGGGCTGCTCGCAGTCAGATCCTTCAAGATAGCGCTGGCAAGAGTATAGGCACCTGACCAAGTTCAGGAAATAGAGGTATGATGGATTTATGCCATCTTTCAAATTTCATCCGTCAGTCACGACATGGTTTGGCCGCTGTTTCAGCGCCCCGTCTCCTGTCCAGAAGCAAGCCTGGCCAGCGATCCAGGCTGGGCAGAATACATTAATATCGGCACCGACCGGGTCCGGCAAGACACTCGCCGCGTTCCTTGCCGCGATAGATCAGCTGGTGCATGAAGGGCTGAACTCCCCCTTGGCAGACGAGACCTATGTACTTTATGTCTCACCGCTGAAAGCCCTGTCAAACGATATTCATAAAAATCTTGAAGTACCTCTGAATGGCATCAGGGACGCGCTATTGGAAAACGGCTTCCAGGACGTGCCGATTCGCGCAATGGTTCGCACCGGAGATACCACTCCATCGGAACGCGCGATGATGAAGCGCATGCCACCGCATATCCTGGTAACTACCCCGGAATCGCTCTATATCCTATTGACTTCGGATTCGGGCCGCGCGCTATTAAAGACTGTGCGCAATGTCATTGTCGATGAAATTCATGCTCTAGCTGGTAACAAACGCGGCGCCCATCTGATGCTCAGCCTGGAGCGGCTTGAGCAGTTGTGTGACAAACCGCCAACCCGCATTGGTATTTCGGCGACGCAGAAACCGATCGAGGAGATGGCACTATATTTAACAGGTCAGCATGATGAGCTCACACAGCGGACCTGCACCATAGTGGATACCGGGCACGTGCGTCGGCGTGATCTCGCGATCGAAATGACGGGCTCGCCCCTCGAAGCGGTGATGGCGAACGAGGCCTGGGAGGAGATTTATCTGCGCCTACAGCATCTGGTTGAGCAGCACCGCACCACGCTTATTTTCGTCAATACCCGTCGGCTTGCCGAGCGTGCGTCGGCGGCGCTGGCGAACAGGCTGGGCGAGGATGCGGTGACTTCTCACCATGGCAGTTTGGCCAAAGAACATAGGCTGGATGCAGAGCAGCGCCTCAAATCAGGATCGTTACGGGCTTTGGTAGCGACTGCCTCGCTCGAACTCGGTATCGATATCGGTGACATCGATCTTGTTTGTCAGATGGGGTCGCCGCGGAGCATAGCTACTTTCCTGCAACGGGCCGGCCGCTCCGGTCATCACATGACCGGTACCCCCAAAGCGAGATTGTTTCCGCTTAGCAGAGATGATCTTGTCGAATCCGCGGCCATGCTCGATGCGATTCGCAGAGACGAACTAGATCGTATTCTGCCACCCGAGCATCCCCTTGATGTGCTGGCGCAGCAGATCATCGCCGAAGTATCGGGTTGCGAATGGAACGAAAGGGCGCTGTATCGTGCCTTCAGATGTGCCCGCCCGTACAACAACCTGGAAGAGGAGGTGTTCGTCAAAGTAGTCAAGATGCTCGCGGAGGGCTTCCACACCAGGCGCGGAAGACGCGGTGCCTACCTGCACCGTGATAGCGTCAATGGAATATTGCGTCCGCGCCGCAACGCTCGTCTCACGGCGATCACCAATGGAGGTGCGATACCGGATCAGTTTGATTATACCGTAGTACTGCAGCCTGAAGGTCTGGTCGTTGGCAGTCTGAACGAGGATTTCGCATTCGAGAGTATGCCTGGGGATATTTTTCAGCTCGGTAATTTTTCTTACCGTATGCTCAAAATCGAACAGGGTAGGGTATTTGTGGAAGATGCACGCGGCCAACCACCGACGATACCATTCTGGTTCGGCGAGGCACCGGGACGCACTGATGAACTGTCTCACGCGGTTACCCGGCTACGAGAAACCATCGATGGGCTACTGGATGACGGGAGACAGGCGGCACTTGAGCACCTGGAGCAGAATCTGCAGCTTGATTCGGTAGCATCTTCACAGCTGGTGGAATACCTGGCGGCAACAAAAGCCGTGTTCGGCCTGATACCCAGCCGGAAGAACATCGTGTTTGAGCGGTTTTTCGATGAAACCGGAGATATGCACTTCGTTGTTCATGCTCCTCTCGGCTCCCGCGTTAATAAAGCTTGGGGCCTGGCCCTTCGCAAGCGTTTTTGCCGCCGTTTCAATTTTGAACTGCAAGCCGCGGCTAACGAAGACAATCTGATTCTCTCTCTTGGACCCACCCACAGTTTTCCACTGCGGGAGCCGGCAGGGTATCTCAATTCAGAGTCTGTCGAGCATGTATTGATCCAGGCGCTTCTCGACGCACCCATGTTTCCGACCCGCTGGCGATGGGTGACCAATATCTCATTGGCGGTCCCGCGAATGCGTGGTGGTAAAAAAGTGCCTGCACCCTTCCAGCGCAACGATGCCGAAGACCTAATAGCTTTGGTGTTCCCGGACCAGCTTGCATGTTTTGAGAACATCCAGGGGGAGCGCGAAGTACCAGATCATCCGTTGGTGAAGCAGGTGGTGTGGGATTGCCTGCATGAACTGATGGATATAGATGGTTTGAAACAGGTGTTGGGCGACATAGAGGCACAACGTACAAATGTGATTGCGAAAGATTTGCCGACACCCTCACCTATGGCTCATGAGATTTTGAATGCGAGACCTTATGCCTTCCTCGATGACACGCCAGCGGAAGAGCGCCGTGCACTGGCAGTTCAGCAGCGGCGATCCATGGATCCTCGTTCTGCGGCCGATATGGGGCGGTTGAATCCAGAAGCGATTCGGCGAGTCAAGCAGCAAGCCTGGCCGCAGCCAAACAACCCAGACGAACTGCACGATGCAATGATGATCGCGGGATTTATTGCAGAAACTGAAATCGCGGCAACTGATCTCCAGCTCTGGAGCGAATTCCTGACAGACTTGCAGCGACAGCAGCGTGCAACCCGGTTGTCGCTCAACGATGAGATATTGTGGGTAGCTGCGGAACGCTTGCAGGCGATGCAAGTCATTTGCCCCAACCATAAAGCGACACCACGAATAGCTCCAGTAGCGGCTGACGAAGCGAGTTCGTTTGATATGGCCGTAACAGAAATAATTCGCAGCAGACTCGAATGCCTGGGGCCCGTAACGGTGGAGCAGCTTGGCAAGCCGATTGGTCTGTCTGCAACCGAGGTGCAAGGGGCGCTGAATATGCTGGAACAGGAAGGCTTTGTCATACAAGGCCATTTCGATTTAGGTCAATCCAGTATCGAATGGTGCGAGTGCGGGCTGCTGGCGGGGATTCATCGCTATACGCTAAGACAACTGCGTAGTGAGATCGAGCCATTGAGCCCGGCGGATTTCATGCGATTCCTTTTTTGCTGGCAGGGATTGGACGAGCCGGCCGAGGGTGTCGCTGCGCTGGAGCGAGTCATGCTGCAGCTCGAAGGGCTCAGCCTACCTGCCGGCAGCTGGGAGGAGGATATTCTGCCTGCCCGATTGCAACCCTACTATTCGACCGAGCTGGACGAATTGTGTAGTTCGGGAAAGCTGACCTGGCTGCGCCTGCATCCACCCCAAGGCAGAGAAAAAAAACGCAAAAACCCTGCAGTCAAATCGACTCCCCTGTCATTCATCTTCAGGCCTCACCTCTCAGCCTGGTGTCGGGCCGATACGGCTGCTCCTGAGGGAATAAGCTCCGCCGCCCTCAAAGTGCTGAAGGTGTTGGAACAGTGGGGCGCAAGTTTTTTCGATGATCTTCAGCAGCAAACCGGCTTGTTGAAAACTCAACTGGAGAGCGTGCTGGGCGAACTGGTCGCCTGGGGGCTGGTCAATTCTGACCAATTCCAGGGGCTACGAGCAATGATCTCGCCGCAAAAGATCCGAAATCGCAGTCGGCGGCGCTCGGGGATTCAGGCCCCATTGGCGGCGGGTGGTCGCTGGTCGTTGATACGGCCGCCGATACAACACGAGGACAAACAACGCAGGGTAGAACATATTGCCCGAACCCTGCTGACCCGATACAGCGTTGTGTTCAGAAAACTGCTCGAAAGGGAAAACGGATTGCCGCCGTGGCGGGATCTGCTGTACGTTTTCCGCAGATTAGAGGCGCGGGGAGAGATTAGAGGCGGCCGATTCGTGCAGGGGTTCGCAGGCGAGCACTTTGCACTGCCAGAAGCGGTTGCTCAGATGCGAAAGATACGTAAAACAAGAGACGCCGGGAAGCTGATAACAATCAGTAGCGCCGACCCGCTGAATCTGACCGGTATCATCACACCTGGTAAACGCATCAACGCGCAGCCTGGCCATCGTATTCTGTACAAGAACGGCAAGCCAATCGCATCCAACCAGGGTGGTGAGATTTGGATTGATCATGGGGTACCCGGGAGTGAGCATTATCAGATAAGGCATTTACTACTGCGAAGGCAGAACCCTGCAAACTATCACAAGCAACATCAGGGACCACTGCTTTGATAGCATGCAAGATAGTGACATGCCTCGTCTCGTCTCGTCAATAACCGCTTTCCAAGACAATTGATATTTCGAGTATCTTCGGAATACAGCCCAGTACCATGCGGAACACACCGCTGCTGGTGTTACGGATTGGGCGGTTCCATGGGAGCCGGCGGCTGAGCCATAGATCAATATTATTTAAATTCGTAACGCGCTTTTAGAAGCGCAGAACGTACCAGTGTTGATATCAGACGTCACTAAGCCGCGTGCTACCTTCTACTGACACTTGTCCTGTTGCCCTCTGTGGGCATGCGGTTGGCCAATAGCCCCGATTGACTTACTGGCCATTAACCATTCCAAATATCTCCGCTCTGTAGATTGGCACCGTAACAGTTAGGCAAGCTTAAAATGCTGGATCATCGCCCGCATGCTTTTTCCCAAACGCGCGAGCTCCTGGCTGGAAGTAGATACTTGATCCGATTCTTTTGATACCTGGCCCAATAGATCTGAAATCTGCACGATGCTTCGGTCAATTTCTTGCGCAACCACTGACTGCTCTTCTGAGGCGCTTGCAATTTGAGTATTCATATCAGAAATGCTGGCAACAGAGGAGGCAATATTCTTCAAAGCTGAGGTGGCGCTTGCAGCCTTTTCGACGGTTGATTGACTAATCTCCTTGCCATTCTTCATCGCCTCGACCGCTTCTGATGTACCCGCCTGTAAGCGTTCTATCATCTCCTGGATTTCATGAGTGGACTCCTGGGTTCGGCTGGCCAATGTTCTTACCTCATCGGCAACAACCGCAAAGCCACGCCCCTGCTCGCTTGCTCTTGCTGCTTCAATCGCGGCATTGAGAGCCAGAAGATTGGTTTGTTCCGCGATGCCTCGAATTACATCGAGCACGGAACCGATAGCGTCTCCCTCTTTTTCCAGTCTGAGAATTACTTCGGCAGTATGTTCGACTTCGGCGGCAAGCTTACTAATTGATTGGGTAGCTGTATCCACTACCTTCCTGCCTTTTGTTGTTTGCTCGTCTGCTTCCATTGCCGAGGCGGCGGCGGATTCGGCATTCTTGGCGATCTCATTGACAGTCGCGGCCATCTCTGTGACAGCGGTTGCTACCTGTTCTGTCTCATTTCGCTGCCGTGCTAGACCTTCGTTGGTACGAACAATCGTAGTGGAAAGGTCATCCGAGGCACTTGCAAGCATTGTCGAGGATCCATCTACCTCATTCATCGTCTGTTGGATCTTTTCGACGAAAATATTGAAATCGCGCGCTAGTTTTGCAACCTCGTTATTGCCGTTTACTTCGAGTCTTTGGGTCAGGTCTCCCTCACCTTCGGAAATATCATGCAGGGCCAAACGCGTTCTCTTGAGCGGGATAGTGATGCTCTTGGCTATTAGAAACGAGAGTAGCAGGAGGGCTATCAGGCATACCGTAGCAATAGATCCCTTTTCTAGCGCCTTAGCCCAAAATGCAGCGTCTACATCGTCAACATATACACCTGTTCCTACTATCCAGCTCCATGGTTGAAAGCCTTTTACGAATGAGATCTTTTCAACCGGATTTTCACTCCCGGGTTTTGGCCAGAGGTAAGGAACGAACCCCTCTCCACTTTTTCCAACGACTTTTACGAATGCGCTGAAAAGTTTGGTGCCCGCAGGGTCCTCGAAGCCGGAAAGATCTTTTCCATCGAGTTTTGGCTTTATTGGGTGCATGACCATGCGTGCAGTCGAGTCGTTGACCCAGAAATAATTTTCTCCATCGTATCGAAGCGCCTTTATTTCCGCCAAGGCGTTCTCTTTCGCCGCTTTTTCGTCAACCACGCCACTGTCAGAAAGCCCATGATGGCGCTTCAATACGCTATGGGCGGTATCGACCAGCTTCTGTATTTGAACTTTCTTTTCGTGCATCATCATTGATCTGTAGTCCAACAGATCTATAGCGATAATCGCGCCAATCCCTAGTATTGAGAGAGAAATGAGTATCCATACTCGCTGTGAAATTGTCAGTGTCTGAAGGAAACTCATTCGTATAACCCCGTTTTCAGTATAGTTCGACGGAATCTAACTACTACCGCTATTAAATTGGCGGCATGAAGGTAATTTCTTTAGCACTTTCTCTCCAGGAACTAGCGGGGAATCTGGATCACCGCACGATTAGCATAGATTGTGTATTTGCTTTTTGATTTCAGGTGAGTGCCTTGGAAATTCCAGGGGGTTAACACGTAAGTAATCAGAAGAAATTTCGCAAGAATAAGAATCGGCTATTTGAGCTCCTTTCCTGGGAGAACAGGAATACTTTTCTTTCCCGCGGCGCTTCGGGGGTTATCTAATAGTTTGGGTCAATAGACAGGCATGTAGGCTTGCGGGGTTCCTTGTTGTCAATCAGCCTAACGGCATTGGTATTCATGAGTAACCACATGCAGGGCGTGTTGCCTGGCTATATCATTTCAAGGTGGCCTATAACCGGTAGGATTACTCGGCGCGAAGCCTTTGCACTGAGTCTTCATCAGGTCTAGAAGACAACAAAAAGGGGGCCAAAGCCCCCAGATAACTCAGTTATATGTTTAACCCCTCAGCCGTTAGGCTCTTCTTTGCGTCGGCGGCGGCTAAACATCATAGAACCAAAGAGGGCGGACCCAAAAAGCCAGCCCGCTGCCGGGAGCGGTACAGGAGAAGGGCCACCATCTGGCTCGAACTTAACGATGTAGTCCTGACGCGTATCGTTGACCAGTGTGAACAGATTGCTATCCTCTACAGACCAGCTGGCATCGCTGCCTAGCAGCGAGAGCCATTCGTTGGCCTGCTGGACCAGTGCGTTACTTGCTGCGCCCTTAGTGAAATCGCCGGATGTCAGGTCGAAACCGGTTGACCCGCGCTCATAAGAAATCTCCCACACTGCCAACTGAAACGCGCTGTGCTGATCTGCGGCGGACAGGCTGCTGGCCGCATCATTTACACTATCGAAGTTGGGATTGAGCTTGCTGAACAGATATTGCATTGCCAGTGTATTGTTAAGCGGCATGGTACTTCCCGGCGCGGTGATTGGAGAATCCGTCATATCCGTCAACGCCCAGGTATCCTTTCCGTCGCCCAAATATTCAGTCGGTTGAATACACCATGCGAGAAAATCGGCGTCCGAAGTGCCTACAAAATTGTAATTGGTACCGTTGGTATTGCCTAGGATCTCCCCTTGAAAAAGTCCACCACCAGCCGCCGGTGCACCGGAGAGTCGATTCGGACTGATATGTACATCGTAAATCTCGTAAGTAGCGGCACTGGCGGTGCCCAGGGTAGCAAACAACCCAACAAACGACAAAGCGGCTATTCCGCCAATAAATCTAATTTTCTTATTCATTACTTCTGATTCTCCTGACAACACGGCTCCGATAAGTTTTACAAGCGAACGCTGTGGCGCCGCCCGATAGCGAGATAGAAGCAGAAATTATGCCAACTAATATTCACTATATTATTCAATGATTTGCCATGCCATATAAGTGAATTATAATCTTTTTTGTAAATAAAGCTGACACGAAAACGGTGGCGTCGTGCAAGCTGAAGTATTAGCGTGAGGGCGTGGTTCGGGCTCACATGCAGGTTCAAGAGCTTTATGCCAGTAGCAAAATATACCGGTGCTCCTAGACAAATAAAGTGGCTAGATTCTGTGAAGGATGGTTCAGGGATTTACTAGTTGCTTAATGAGGTTCTTGTAAAGTCCTTGTAAAAAAAGCCGATACGCATGCAACGGAAAACGTGCAAAGAGTGGAACTAGATAACGATCCTAACTAGCAAAGTTGCTAATTTTCAAGCCTTGTCGCTGGAGTGCACAATCAATTCTAAGTCCGCTAGAAGTTACTGAATTGGGTTAAGCTGCATCCGTTTTAGTAATTTCCCCTAGTTCAGTAGAACACTCAATCATGCGCGTTGATTAGATGTTATTTTTCCTTAGTGGAGAATTAATGGACCATTTAACGAATAGGCAAGCCGAGAGCGATTGGATGCTATCAACATCGACGCCCCCAACGGATATCAGTTCAGCGATTTCTGAATCACAGAAAAATAGATGGTTCTTCACACATTGGAAATGTGGTTGCTATACCAGTCTTATACGCAAAAGAAACTGGCCGGTAACCATGTCTTGTTTAACAGCGATAGAAGAAAGTACTAACAAAGCTCCGATTTCCGATAGCAAACTCAACATCAGCAAGTCTTGTTACCCCAGTTCGAGTAGCTCTCTTCGTTTGGATTTTCGCTTTATACGATGCAGTAAAAACGCAACCTGGTTGGTTACGGAGAACCCAGTCAATGTATCGGCACAGTCCGTTGACTCTTTTTCAAAGTAGGTCGGCGGGGACGCGCCAACATCGCAATTGCCGAACTGGCGAGTCCTTTTATGTTCGATCTCAATTCCTTACACAAGACGACTTTCGATGACATCAGTGATGAAAACAATAGTTAACAGACTCTCTATCAAAGCAAAAATTGTCAGTAGCTTCATAGTTATACTAACTCTGATGCTAGCCAGCTCTCTGTCCGCGATAGTCGCAATGCAACAGATCGGCCTAGAGCTGAAAGCAATAGCTCAAGAGGATATTCCGCTAACAAGGGCGCTAACAGCAATTACTGAGCATCAATTGGAGCAGAGTACGCATTTGGAGCGGGCTATGCGATATGGTCTTCTACTGCAGCGGGAGAATAATGCGGCTGAGCGTTTCGAAAGCGAGGTAAAAATTTTCGATGAACTCAGCAAGAAGATCGAAGAAGAGAGTCATATGGCTCAAAACCGGTCAAGCGAGGCGATGGCGAATGCGGTTACTGATGATGCGAGAAAGGAGTTTTTGCATGTGGGAGAAGTGCTGAAAAGTATAGAAAAAGAGCATAAAAACTATGAGCAGCACTCTCATGAGATCTTTGCTTTACTCGCTGAGGGGGAGGAGCATCAAGCTGGAATCCTGGCTGAAAACATCGAGAAAGAAGAGGCGAAACTGACTCATAGACTTGAATCTCTCCTGGCAGAAATAGAGAGTTTTACCGAAGAAGCTGCGAAGCGTGCCACAGAGCATGAGCAAACGGCAATAAAGTTGTTACTAGGTATCGCGCTCGTGGCACTTGTAGTCGGTGGATTTGTCAGTTGGGCTGTCTCCCGAAATATTGAGAAACGATTGTCCGACACCGCCCGCGAGCTTCAAATTATCGCGTCTGGCGACCTTACTCAAGCCACAGATGATCACCAAGACGAACTGCAGCAGCCTCTGCAAGCAATGAGAAACCGACTCCTGAAGATGATCGCGAAAATCAATAGTACTACTGACAAGCTTTCATCTGCGGCAGAAGAGGTATCTGTGATTACGACCCAAACCAGTGAAAATATCGAGCTTCAGCAGCAGGAGACCGAACAGATAGCCACTGCGATGAACGAGATGTCCGCTACCGCCCAGGACGTTGCAGTTAACATCAATAACACGGCGAATGCTGCACAAAGCGCTAACGAAGAGACAGACAGGGGTAGTAGGGTCGTAAAGGAGGCTGTAGAAGGAGTTGGGCAACTGGCAGGGCAGATCGAGAAAACAGCAGAGGTGGTTGCCGATCTTGAGCAAAATAGCGGCAATATCAGTACCGTGCTGGATGTTATCAAAGGAATCGCCGAGCAGACGAATCTGTTGGCGCTAAATGCCGCTATAGAAGCGGCACGGGCAGGGGAGCAGGGCCGGGGTTTTGCCGTTGTTGCGGACGAAGTAAGAACCCTGGCGGGGCGCACCCAGGATTCCACCGCCGAGATCAACCAGATTATTGAACGTCTGCAGTCGGGATCTAGAAATGCCGTAGAGGCAATGAATAGAAACCGTGAGCAGGCGAAAACCGTCGTAGACCAAGCATCTCTGGCAGGCACGTCGTTAACGACGATTTCGGCTTCTGTATCTGAAATTGATCAAATGAGTAGTCAGATTGCAACGGCCGCTGAAGAGCAAACTGCAGTGGTGGATGAGATGAATCAGAATATTGTTCGGATCAATGATATGGCAGCGCAAAACGCGACAGGTGCGAAGCAGACATCTCAGTCGGGTTATGAATTGGCGAGCATGGCGACCGAGCTGAAAGAGTTGATTGGCGAATTCAAGATTCAGTGATAGTGCGAACCGGCCATGGAGGGGCCGGTACTCTCTGATCAATTTGTATTACAACCTGAAGCGCAACAGCCGCAATGACAGGGAAATATTGGTTCGCGATATCAAAACGGCCTATGGCACTGGTGCAACTTCGCCTGGGCTCCATCTATTTTCCATACGATACAGCGTAGGTGAGATCACCCACTTACCCATAGCTACGCCAGTAGACGCAGCCCGAGAAACCTTCACACCCCGAAAGATCCGTAGATTATTAGGGAATAAATCAACAGATGCGTGATAAATCGCTATTTGTCAGCAAGTTGTGCGTCTGTCCAGTTTTATGTAAGCGGCCAGGGTGACAGGGTGAGCTAGGTGCCAGCATTCAATTGTCGGGCGCTATCGTACTGGAGTTTGGTTTTCTTGCGAGATAACGTCGATAGGCTATCAAAGTGATAGTGCGTTGATAAACCGACCTTGATTTGCAGGTAGACTGTAGAGTGCGCGAATAGGGAATGATGCGCGAAAGACGGAGTTCTGATCTTGGCTTTTTGGTAAAGGTAGCGGAAGAGCGATTAGCAATAAGGAATGTTAGGCATGGTGCATAACATTCCCTTTCTAGCTAGCGGTCTTTCCGGTGAGAATATACGAGACAGGAGCTTTCCTGCATATTGAGTGTGTTGGAGAATGGTTTGCAGCTGTTGGTGTTCTCACTGACAACAATTCCGTATAGGAACGATGAGTATCACGGATTCGGGTCGACTCTAACCCAGTAACATTGTGAATGGCCTCTATAGAAAAACAATGCCCGATAGAGCATGTCTGCCGGGCTGTGATTATAGAGATGTTTTTCTCTGCGATGGCGTAATTATAGGCAGTCAGACCAAAGCAGGCGCTATTCGTTTTTCCCAAGTTCTAGATCTGTTGAATCTTGTGCTCGACTTGGTCGATCAGGGAGACGATTTTCTCGGAAAGTGGACCTATCTTCTCGAACGTAGATTCTGCCTCGTCAACTTTGCCCCCCTCTTTTAGATCAATGATACGCTTGATCAACTCATGCAGTTCCTCGTGAGGTTGCTCAATTGCGCGCATCTCGGGAAGCTGATCAAACTTCTCCAGTCCCTCTCCATAGTACCATTTGCCCAGTACGCAATGGCGGTGTGAAACGGCCTCCTCTCGTGTCAGGCCACCTTCTCCGTCCAGGAAAGAACGTATTCTGCCACGCCACGCAAGATGAGCCGCTTTGGCCAGCTCTAGATCCAGATCATTGTCGTTCGATTGGAAATTGGTGGAGACCTTTCGCAGTGCCTCAACACTTTCTGCGATTTTACCGGCAGCAACCAGATTTTCTTCGGATACTCTATATGTCCGCTCCGATACATCGGTGATTCGAACAATGTTTTGGTTGATTTCCTCAGCGACTTGACTTTGCTCTTCAGCCGCAGTGGCTATTTGTGTATTGACTTCACTGATTGTTGCCACAGATTCGGCAATACGGTTCAAAGTAGAGCCGGTCTCCTCAACCTGATTTACTCCGACGTGGGCTTGTTCACGGCCGATCGCAATCGCTTTTACCGCTTCTTGGGCCTGCCTCTGAAGCCGTTCTATCATTGCGCGTATCTCTTGAGTAGATTCTCCAGTACGGCCGGCAAGCGCCCGCACCTCATCTGCAACCACAGCGAATCCTCGCCCCTGCTCTCCGGCACGAGCTGCCTCTATGGCGGCGTTCAGAGCCAACAGGTTCGTCTGCTCCGCAATGGCGTTGATAACGTCCAGTACCTTACCGATCTCTTGACTGTCGTTGTTAAGTTCATTGATAACACCGCCTACCGACTCCACTTGGTCATTGAGTTCAACAATCGATCGAGCCGTCTGTTCCATCAGACTCTTTCCGCTATCAGCTTCCCGATCAGCATGTAGCGCTTGATCGGCTGCACTCGTAATATTGCGTGAAACCTCTTGCACTGTGGCGGACATTTCCGTCATGGCAGTAGATATCTGCTCGATTTCTATGTGTTGTCTCTTCATGCCGCTGGCACTGACCTGGGCAGAGGACCCCAAACGTGCGCTCTCGGTTCCCACTTGGACGACGCTCCGAACGATCGTATTCACCATTTCGGAAAAACTGTCCAGCATTGCATTGTAGGCTTGGTAGGTGCGTGCCAACTCATCATCGTCCTCACTGACCCGGAGACGCTGTGCCATGTTTCCATCGGCCACTTCGTTGAACTTTTCCCTCAGGATCTGGATCGGTGTCACCAGTCGTTCCTTGACATAGAAATAGAGTATCGAGGAGATAACCAAAACAGAGAGAATCATAGCTATCGTATTCCACGCGTGACCGGCACGCTTTTCGGCCATTGCTGCCTCCAGCATGTCAACGACTGGGCTCATCTCTTTAAGCATGAGCGGCGCGGTGTCTCTAATCCCGGCAAGAAATTCCTTATTCGGGTTATCCATATAGCCGTAGAGATTTTCTTTATAGGAGTTCCAGAGTTGGAAAACCTTATTCATTTGGTCTCGGCTATCTGCCACTGCTGTCATTGCGATGCCATCAGCAAGTTCAGCGGACAGGAGTGCTTGGTGCGAACTTTCGTACAGTGAAACCGTTTTGTTTACGGCAGACCTCTGTTCCATACCTTGGGCTACCATCAATACCTCTTTGGCGGCACGCTGGATCAGCATACCTTGTCGCTCGGCAATATTGGTGCCAGAGATATCACTCTGAATACTTGAATAGATAAAGCCAATGGCTACAGCACCAGCGAGGAATAGTACTGCATTCAGTATGACTAATTGATTCCGGAATTTTTTTAGACCAATGGCGTTGAGTATGATTTGTATAGAATTTGCCGCGTGTTTCATGAACTTTCCTGTTCAATGTGCCCGTTTTTTGATATCGGGTTGTGGATTGCTAGTTATCGAGTACAAATATTCAATGAATCAATGACGAGATTTTCGGTGTTTTTACTACTATCGATTTTGGTTGATCGCTGAAGTCAACTTAAGCAGCAGTTGAACCAGCATATTCAAAATAAATCCCTGTGCGGTGATGTTTATCCAACTTTTGCGTAGAGAGAAGTATGATCATTGAGGAAGCGTTACTGTCGAAGACCAAAAACAAACGTATCGATTGAGACCTGTCCGCACTCGATGCCCTGTGTATTATTTCGTGTGGGCCATCAGAAACTTTAGGTAACTATCGCCGATGTCGGACAACGGATATGCTTCGAATGTGATGATGCTGTCCATGGCTAGCGCACCGACTGGAATGTTCGGAAACTAGTCGCCTGACGTTCGCCCATGTACAGCTGGAACCTAGGCTTGGTGAAGAGATGAGACCCGGAGGGTTCTGCCTGTAGGCCTCACTCTGAAGTCCTACAGGCGAGTTCCGCTTCACTCGGGGATGATGACAGTATTGTCCTCGAACTTGATCTCGTTACCGATGGGGTCGAAAGAGATTTCCGGTAGGTTTTCAAGCTGAAGCGGTGGTACCCCTCCGGAACCGTCCACTCCTCTTGGTATGGCACGTACGACTTGGCTTGGAGGGAGGGCTGCACCGTTTTTCAAATGATCGTACATCATGTCCATCGATTGAACGAAATAGTGGTGCAAAGGTACATATGCTGAGTTGAACCCAGGGAACTTGTTGAAGGCATCCAGGTGATGAGCATTGGTTACTTCAATATACGAGACTTGGGCGTTGTGTTGAGATGCTAATCCAAAGTAGGGGCGTGAGGCGAAGTTCAAGGGGATAATTCCGTCCGCGCGGCCAGAGACGTAGATTAACGGTGTGTCGATACGACCGGTTGCACGGATTTTCCTCACTCCTTTCCTAATCGCCTTGGCGCTTTTGCGCATTTCTTTACTAAGTCGTGCGCCAGTGACCGCGTCACGGCCAAGTACCAACGAGCGGATGCAGAGCAGTTGGTCGAGGCCCATATCCTGAAACCCCGACGAAGAGGTGGCGAAATTGATATGTTTTCCCGTGCCCGCCTCGCCGTTAACAACTAAATTGACACCACTGGTGGGTGGAATACCGTTACTCTTGCTGAATGAGCTGACCAAGTTTACTGCCGGAACGACATTACCGGTTGTTGCATCCGTCGAAGCAAACGAAAAATCGCAAAGGTTATCCTCCACCCCAAATTTACCGTACTGATTGCCATAGGTAACAACAATGGCATCATCAACTTTAAGCCATTCGTGAGAGGGTAATACATGATTCGACTCCACCATAAAGCCGTAATCATTGATTATCGCCTGGGCTTCCTCTCGCTGTTCCTCGATGGTTGTCGAACTTAACAGGCCTTTGTCCGCCAACGAGGCGCATCTTTGGTCGGCAAGCGCCAGTGCAGTGAAATTGAGCGGGGCGGCCAAGTTGGCAACAGCTTTCGATGCGCAGGGTTGGTACAAAACTCGGAAGGAGGTGTAGTCCATTAATGACTTGGAGTGACCGTAGCTGACTGGAGCCGATCCCACCTTGATGCCGAAGTTGCCCATCTTGGGATTGACATTTGGTTCGCCTACGACAACTCCGTCGATCAGGTTTCCTTGTTCCGCAGCCAGAATCGAGGCCGCTCCGCCGTTGGAAACAGACGAGCCTATTACCAGGGTAGTTTTTCTGCTCATTTTGTGGCCGGTTAGATTCTCTATCGCCCAAAAGGCGAACTTGATTGAGTGGTTGACGTCACGGCCCCAGTTAGCCTCCGAGTTATTTTTGGAGTGCGCATGCTTGTAGGCCAAGCGATTGGGAAACGCGTTAGCGAAATCTGCCAGCCTGTTTCCTTTCAGAGCGCGGAAATGTGCGTTTTTTCCTGCCAAATTGGAAGGGACGCGGGCGCCATCCACCAGATGCACAGTGTCTGTTTCCAGGTCGTGTATCCCCATGCCAGTGCCTTTGTCGGTGTAGGCAACAGCGCATCCCTTTTTCAGACCCCATTCTCCGGCAGTCCCAATAGCTCCGTAGATTCCCCGTGATCCGGAAGATGGAGCGGTGACAATACAGGCGTCATTGGCGTCAAAGGTATTGGGGATCTGCACCATCATTGTGATGCCGTGCTTGTTGAGAACTATAAACTCCGATCCGGCTATCAATCCCTCATCCGAGGTGACTGTTCCGTCGGCGGTTACGTTGGGGCCATAGAATCGACCATATCCTCCATCTTCTGTTGAATCGACGAGTGAGTTGTAGTTGTAATGAATCGCCAGAATGCGTCTCCCCTCTCTGGTAGACAGATCGACGGCGGGTTCAGCCATTTGCAACCCAGTTTTTCCCAGTCCCCCGGTCAGGAGGTCATTGGTGATGCCGTCGTAGTCAGTACGGACTACATCCTTCACCTTGAAAGATTTGGCCTGTGCCGCTCCAATAAAGAGAGACGCCGCTAGAGCAACGGTAATGTTCAATCGGAACCGGTTGTTGTACATAGTATGATTTCCTGAAGTAGACAGTTAGTACGGTTTACGCAGTTAGCTCGGCCGTATTTTTCCCAGGGCGCACCAGCCTGTTTACCCGGCAGCAGTAATCTGTCAAATATGGCTTCACTGCAGGCCCTCATTAATCCGACTAAAAAAAACGGCTCCCTGGGGAGCCGCTATTGCTCTTTGTCAAAAGTAGCTTAGACTGCTCTTTTTGTTCTGGCCACTCCAATCAGCCCGACGAGAGCTGAGCCAAAAAGCCAGACAGCAGCGGGAACCGGAATTACGGTTTTTCCAGTACTCACCGCGTTCAACTCCGCAATATAGAACACATACGGATCGGTATCTGAATTGTTTGTATTGATAAATGAAAATTTGTACCCCTTTAAGCTGCTCCCGCTGAGGAAAAGGGGAACGAGCTGCTCGTTGCTAAATACGGTTGTGCTGTTAAATATATCAGTAACAGCCAGGTCAAAAACGGCATCATCGGCGAAATTCTGATTGTGTCCCCCGTCTCTGAAGACGATATCACTGAGATCGACCTCGAAATTGAACTCCAGAGTTAGCGTTTCTCCACTGGTAACATTATCGTCGGAAGAGGGCGCACAATCGTTATTGCCCCCGCCGATGAGGTTCTGGCAAACACCGAGCCCCCCGGGGTTGCCGCCGCTAAGGTCGTCCAGATAGGCGAAGACGTCACCGCCGCCAAATTGTCCCGTTGCTTCCAACGTTAGAGTTGCATCGGAGGACGATACGAAATTGAGCACAGAAGCGCCGCCCTCATTTCCTGCCGCGGCAGCCACAAAATCGAAATCAGCAGCCGTTGCGATGCCCCCTGAAAGCAGCAAAACTACACTAGATGATAATCTTAATACTTCTTTTTTCATGTTGGCATCTCCTTATACCAGGTTCCGTAAAATTAGAAGACTTCTCGATTAGTGGAGCGCCTGTTGATTAAGACTGAAACTCAAGAGAGTGTGTCTAACAAGCTCAGGATCTAGAAGTCTAGGAATTAAAAGCAATTATTAGGCCATTGGTCTGATGGGTAAAGCCTAAGCTACTGAAATTGAAAGATGAGAAACTTTTTCAGCCGCTGCCGCCAGCGTCTTGTCGGCTCGCTTCCGGGTCAAAGTGTAAAAAAAGCTGACAAATCGGATTTCGGCGAAAGGTTGCTGTTACTCCATCTACGCGCACTACTGATCGATTTCCACTTAGATCAGCATACCCGTCCTACACGGAAAATCTGGGCAGCTTTCGAGGTGGGTAGCCACGGCATGAGAAGATTAGAGTTGCCAAATCTAAAGTCAGATCTTGGATGTAGTTGAAGCGTCTGACTTGCTCGTAGCTATGAACCGCTTCCTGACACATAGGTTACAAAATATTCAATCTTTATAAAGAGTTTAAACTCATAGGACTGGAAGATCGGTGGGCGGTTGCTCGGCGACTTTTGAGTGCTCGATGAATCTGTGAAATGGGCGCTCGGGGTGATATGCGACAGATTGATCTGTTATATTCCCTACATTTGACGCGTATTTACAATGGGACTCTGCGTTATGGATGCAAAGGAATTGATTTCGCATAAGAAGAAGGCACAGTCGCCGCAGCGGAAATCGTGTAATGGCGGTCGGCCTCTGCGGGATATACGACAAAGTTGTCTTCAGCGATCAACCATTGTGCCGTCTACTCAGTGTTATGTGAATAAAAGCGATGCCTAAGCCAATGGATCTAGCCAAAAAATACATGGACTCTTTTTTTGGTAAGAAACCTCTTGAAACAATGGAATCTCTTTTAGCAGATGACTTAGTTTTTGACGGCCCATTTTATAGCTACTGCACATCTAAAGAATATCTAGATAGCCTACGAGAAAATCCACCGATAGATGTGCAATACGATTTGGAAGAATTCTACCAAAATGAAAACTCTGTATGTCTTATATATTTGTTTTCCAAACCCGGAGTAGAAACGCGTATGGCGCAAACATTCGAGGTTGCAGATGGAAAAATATGTAAAATAAAATTGGTGTTTGACACGAATGCATTCACATAACAAGCACATCAACCATCGCGCACTCCGTGCGCTGGACCTCCAAAGTGCTTCGCACTTTTCCGGCCAGTTATGTGAGCGTTAGGTGTAAGAATAGGAAGAATGAACATCGTGAAGGTAGCAGGGAAAGTCGCCTTTCAAGATGCAGCAATACTTGGCGTATTCGTTGCACTTTCATGCTTCTTGTCAAAAAGCATCGAGGCAATCGGCGAAAAAACTTCATTGGTGATCTTTGCCCTACTCGTTATTGCGGTCTTTCTTCTGCTGTTCTTTTCCAATGGTGGTCTGTTCAAGCACTTCAGGAACGATTACGTTTGGTCCATGAGTTCGGGTGCGCTTACCTTGGTCATGCTAATGCCGGCAGTCATGTATGTGGTTCACAATGCTTGCTGAACAACACCTAACAAGGCGGTCAAGCCACTCGTCGCGTTGCTCCTCATTCGGACGCTCAGCACTCCGCGGCTGCTCGCGCATGCCTTCGGCATTGTTGCGCGATCAGTCGCTCCGAGCTGAGCGCCGCTTACCTTGGCGTTATGCGTAAAAAGAAATGTCGAACAACACGCTAATTAATCGAATCGAGGAAGCGCTTGCTAAGTATGAAAATGGCGATATTGATAGAAAAGCACTAATTTCCTCAGTCGAAGAAAATGGAAGTGCCCTTGAAATGATGCCCTACAGGCTAATTAAAGAAATAGAAGAAATTGAATATCAACTTACAGTTGCACAGTTTGCTGACGAAGATGAATTTTTGCCATGTGAAGAAGAAGCATTGGCTCGCTTATCTAGTTGGCTAAACGAAGTGCCGAGGGAGACCCAAGGGTGAAGGTATCGCATAACAAGAAAATCAAGCCACTCACTATCGTTCGCTGGGACGCTGTTGCTGCCGCTCCAGCGCCCCTTATTTAGGCGTTAGGCATACAAATGAAATGGAAACCCATGCCAGAAGAAGAGCTTTGGGATCAACTGAACAGATCTTGGGCAAGGATGTCACTACCTCAGCGAAAGCTGTGGGAAGTAATCAAACTTGATCCTCAAAAATGGGCTCAGGAGCCCTGGGGCAACGAAGGTGGAGGCTTCTGGGTTGTAGCAATTTTCGGAAATACGGTCATTTGGTATAACGACATCGAAGAAGGCTTCAACCGGTCGTCATACACCAAGCACGGAGTAATCAGTGATTACTGGTGTAATCAAGATGAATTGGAATGGGTTATACAGCATGTACTTGATGAAATCAGAGAAGGAAATCCATCCGGTGGTTATGCAGGTCCTCCAGAAGCAATTGCCTAACCAGTGGGTCAAGTTCGCTCCCTGCGGTCGCTGGGACCTCCGCTTCGCTGCGGCCCCTTACCCAAAGCGTTAGGGGAAAAAAGAAACAGGATGTCTCGTGTTTACCAATTGCTCATTCTTGCCTCTGTTGCAGTGCTTGCAATTGGAATTGCATCAATAATCGGTATCTTCAGTGAGGTAAGTCCCGAGCATGGAAAAAATGCAGCATCTTTTGCATTTATGGTGTCGTCATTTGGCATCCTGGCAGTAATCTGCATGAGCTCAATGGTGCTATTTACTGCTGGCTCGGTCGGGTATTTGTTCCAGGAGAATCAGCCAAAAGGTTTGTTCTGGAATTATCGCTGGCCGCTGGTTCTCGGGGCTCCGGGAACAGGCCTTGGAGTGTTACTAATCGCACAGTGGTTGTTGGCAAATGCGAGCAGCCCCTAACAAGTGCATCATGTCGCTGCCCTTCGGGCAGCTGGGACGTGCCAACGCTACGCGGCGGCCCGCCCCATATGCTGGGCGTTATATGGCCAAAAAGCATTCCGGTGTCGGTGCACGCAGGTTTGGTGTTAATGGCAATCATTTTCGAGGAGCCGAATAGAGGTGTTCTTGGTAATAGAAAGGTAGTTGCCAATACGAGAATTTAACGTGCCGGCAGTTACAAAAGTGTTGACGGTGCTGTCATTGTTGGGAAGCACTAGCTGAGTTAAGGTAAAGAAAATCTGCGTCGAAGGTAGTATCTCTGGCGCTCATTTAAAGAAGTGCAAAAGAATGAACAAAGAGTTGTCTCATCATTGCGGTATTGACCCGTCGTGGTCTACTAAACACCGGCCATCTAACCAGTGGGTCAAGTTCGCTCCCTACGGTCGCTGGGACCTCCGCTTCGCTACGGCCCCTTACCCAAAGCGTTAGGCGTATAAAGATGAATGCAGCTTCTATTACCCTCTGGGCATCGGGAACATACATCTCGCTGATGTTAATAGGTCAGTTGCTTCTGTCTACTCACCCAGATCCCAAGGCATTTGCTGAGTCTTTCGAACATTCAGCAGATTACTTGGCCGCATTACCGGAATATGAACAAAATCCACTAACAAACTTCCGGTCTTGGTGGGTTGGCAATTACCAAGCCCTAAAAATGCTGGTTCTGCTTTCTATTGCTGGTGGTATTTACGGTGCCATACTCATCAAGTGGCAGGGGCGTAGAAAATGAAGGGAATCGAAATTAGGAAAACCGGTGAACTTTTTACTGCACGAGTCCATTCGTCTGGCTCAGTGGTTTGGCAAACAGTCGAGCCTTCGCCGCGAATGGATATCGATGGTGCACTTAGGGAACTGGGCTTTCATCAAACAGATATTGCTGATGCCTTTGCTTTCGCAGAAGGGAAAGGAGTTAATGATCCTCACCCTTTTTTTGGAGAGGCGTTGAAAGGCAGTGAATAGCTCAACCACAGCGCATCGCCTAACAATTAGGTCAACTCGTTCGCCTTTGGCTCACTGGGACGTTCAACTCTCCGCGTCAGCTCGCGCATGCCTTCGGCATTATTGCGCGAGCAGTCGCTCCATGTTAAACGCCCGTTACCATGGGCGTTATGTAACAAGGAGATTTGGGTTTGTCTAAGGAGCTATTAGAGGGTTTACACGAAAATTTGTGGTCTTCGTTACGGCACATTTTTAACACGGACCGTGTTCTGTTAGGTGTGGCCTATCTTGTCAACTTTTCGGCGTTCGTATTGTTGCTAGCCCTACTGCCAGAAAAATCCAGCGCAGCAATGATATCTATCGCTTGTTTACTAATACTCAATGGCTTGCTTTATATTTCTTTAAGCAATAGCAAGAAAGAGGTATTAGCAACAGTCAAAACGCTGTCTGAAATGTACTCAGATACTGATCTGAGCAAGTATTTCAACGAAGACAAAACTACATACTATTCTCGTCGCTACAATTTGTGGCTACTGCTTATTCCAGGGTTAATGGTTTTCGCCATAGTAATAGCTATGGCAATTGAATATGTTACATAACCAACACATCAAAAACCGCCCTTCGGGCTGGACCTCCGCGCTGACGCGCTCCGGCCCTTTATGTGGGCGTTATGTGCTTTGAATCGTGAGTAGTTTTCTTCTGGCTATAGGTGCAATTTGCAGCCTAGTTGGTATCTTACTATTAACGCCATTGAGTAATTATTTACCGGTTGATCTCTGGATTTATGTAAAGCAGCTTTTGAGCGGTTCGTCCGATGTACGGTTTTACAAAATTGTGCCGGCAACACGACAAACAGACTTGGGCCCGGCTCTTTGGATGACTTTTGGTACCGCGCTTGTGTGGATAGGTCTTTGGATCCGTGGTTAATGAACGATGAAAAATTTCTAGCAGAGAACAATTCGTGAAATGCAGCATTGTTTCAAAAAATCGTGGTCTTGCGTTAACAAATGCGCACATAACAAAACGCTCCACACGGACACCCAAAACTGCGTGGCTTTTTGTGCGGTCGCTTCGCTCCATCTTCGCACAAAAATCCGCTTCGTTATTGGGTGCCGGTGAGCTTAGCGTTATGCAAAGAATAGGATTTGATCATGAACAAGGCCGTCACGTTAATCTTGTCTTTAGCCTTATTTGTTAATGCCTTTGCATCGAACCTACCAACGGGTAGCACCAGTCCCGAAGGGGTCGCGTGTGATATGGCCACTGCATTCATAAATGCCGATAGTGGGCTCTGGAAAAAAGTAGTATTAAAGCTGAAGAAGCCCGAATATGAGCAATTTATCGAAGATGTATCTCAACAAATGGATTGGCAGGCAACACTCCCCGCAAAAGAAAGAATAGGGCCAAAAATAGTTGGCATTGTTTTCGCCATGAGCCCGTTATCAAAAAATGGCCCAAATAGTTACGCTTACGCTGCGATGAATCTAGAGGAAATCGGCTACGTCGATGTTGTTGTGCAGAATCATGACGGCTCCAAAGAAATGAACAGAACGTTCGTCGCACGTAAGGACGATGTTTGGTACGCACTGCCCCGACCGGATCTTTTCCCGTTGCTTACAGCAGGTCTTAATCAGGAGCCAGTATCAAAGTCTGTGGTCTATCAGATTAAATAGGGCAAATGCATAACAATAGCATCAAGTCGTTCGCCTACGGCTCACTGCGACGCCTCACCGCTGCGCGGCGAGCCGCCCCTTATGCTTGGCGTTATGCAATAAATATCTCCGAATTGTGTATTACAAACAACTGATGTATTTCAATATGCAGGCACACTAGTGTCCGGAAAAACCAGACTCACTTATCCATAACTCACTGTCAGTAAAACGATAATATGCCTTTTTTACCTGTCACCGACTTGAACCGGTTCCCAGCCCTGAGTCAGGCTTTAGCCCGATATCCCGGGTTGGAGCGATCAGTCGATGTACACAGGCAAACTTGTTTTTGCGCAGGCGATGGATCATCTGCCTATGCATACCTTCCGACGTTGCATTCAACGCTACGACGGCAACCGACACGTAAAAAGATTCAGTTGCCAGGACCAGTATCGTTGCATGGCATTTGCACAGCTTACCTATCGAGACAGCCTACGCGATATCGAAGCCTGCCTAAAAGCCCAGAGCAACAAGCTCTACCATATGGGCATTCGCTCCAAAGTGTCCCGCAGCACTCTGGCCGACGCCAACGAAAAACGCGATTGGCGCATCTATGCCGATTTCGCTCAGTCACTGATTCAAACAGCTCGGCGACTTTACACAGACGAAAACCTTGGGCTCGAACTCGACAACACGATCTACGCGCTCGACGCCACTACAATCAATCTCTGCCTCTCTGTTTTTCCATGGGCACATTTCCGGCAGACCAAAGCAGCAATCAAACTGCATACACTGCTCGACCTGCGTGGCAATATCCCATCGTTTATCCATATCTCCGATGGCAAGCTCCACGACGTCAACGTACTCGACCTGCTTTTGCCAGAGCCTGGTGCATTCTATGTCATGGACCGAGGCTATCTAGACTTCGAACGGCTGTATCATTTGGAGCAAGACTCCGCCTTCTTCGTCATTCGCGCAAAGTCCAATCTTCAGTGCCGCCGAATCTATTCGCACGTAGTAGACAAGACTTCCGGCCTACGTTGCGACCAGACAGTAGTGCTCACCGGTTTCTATACCGCTCAGCACTATCCCGACAAACTTCGCCGGATCAAGTATTACGATGCCCAAACCGAAAAGCAGTTTGTCTTCCTGACCAACAACTTCAGCCTGCCGGCATTGACAATCACAGAACTCTATCGGTACCGCTGGCAGGTGGAACTGTTTTTCAAATGGATAAAACAGCACCTACGCATCAAATCGTTTTTCGGTACCTCGGAAAACGCCGTCAAGACCCAGGTCTGGATCGCCGTATCCGTATATGTACTCGTCGCTATCATCAAAAAGCGACTCAATATCAAAGCCAGCCTCTATTCAGTTCTACAGATTTTGAGCCTGACTGTTTTCGAAACAACTCCTATGAATCAGTTGCTTACCGGATGTGAACAGAACATGAAAAACCACGAATCAAATAACCAACTGAATCTATTCGATTAATTTTCCGGACACTAGTGATGCAGGCATAAAAATGAAAAAATATTTTCTATTTATACTTTTACTAGGATTTTCGACTCTTTCAACTGCAGCTACGGTCGTTAGTAATCTTTTCAATGACTCAATTACTCAGGACAATTATACATTAGCAACAAGTGGTGGGGTGCTGTCAATTTTCTTGTGCACATTTTTTATCGGAGCGGTCCCGGGAATTGGTCAGGCAATAGAATAGATTGCCTCTTTGTCCATCTCTTCAAGTAGTTTCATGTCCATGTATTTCCTTGTGCCCCAGTTTGTCGCTGAGACATGTCGAAGCCGAGCGGCGACCAACATTAATGCCGAATGGCCGTCGGGGAACGCGCCAATCACTTTAGTTCGACGCCTGGCCTCTTTCAGCAACCGCTCCATTGGATTATTGGTTTTGATCTTGAGCCAATGCTGGGAGGGATAGGAGTAGAAACTGAATGTCTCATGAATGTTGTGCTCCACAAGTTCTGCCGCAGTCCTCAGCTTCATTTCCTTGAGTTTGTCGACTACCCCTGTTGCCTTCTCCTCTGCCGCCTCACGGCTCTCCTGAGCGTGAATAGCCTTTAGCATGGCAGCGACTTCACGTACTTTGTTTTTAGGCACATGAGAGAACACGTTTCTGTAGAAATGAACAGCGCATCTCTGCCAGTCAGCCTCCGGAAACACTTCTGAAGCTGATTCCACAAGTCCGAGGCAGGCATCTGAAATAATTAGCCTGACGCCCTGCAAGCCGCGATCCTTCAGGTGCTTAAGAAACCCCAACCAGCCGGATTTATCCTCCTTGTGGCCTTCCTGAACGCCCAAAATACGGCGGAAACCGTCCTGGTCGACTCCAATTGCTGCCAGGACGGAAACATTTTTGACCTCTCCACCCCAGCTGCGTTTGAGCACAATGCCGTCCAGGAATACATAAGCATATTTGCCTTCAATTTGCTGTTTGCGCCAGCGCTCGATGTGTTTATAGACCTTCTGATTAAGCTTGGAAACCGTGCCCGAGGATACCCGAGTACCCCACAAAGCCTCTGTGATATCCTCCACGCGACGCACAGAAACCCCGGCCAGGTACATCTGAACGATGGCTTCCTCGATGGAGATATCTCGGCGTCGATAGCGCTCGATGATAGCCGTCTCGAACGTCTGCTGGCGTAATCTGGGCATTTTCAGTTCGACCTCACCAGCCTTTGTGTGAAATTTCCGTTTGTAGTGGCCAGCTCGGGTATCTATTCGATCTGGCGAGTGCTCATAGCGCTGAGCATTGCACATCTCGTCTGCTTCAGCATCTAGCATGGCGTTCAGGGTTTCCTCGACGGTACCTCTGACCATCTCTTCCAAATGTCCGCGTATCTCACCCTCGTCAATCCTGATAACCTTGCTAAGCCCGTTCGTGGTATCTTTAGCCATGGTGGTCCTCTTTGGTTTGTACAGTGGTTTGGCAATTACTGTTTTAACAAACCGGGGCCACCCCCTTCAAAAAATGTGCACGTAAAAATTTACGTTATCAGTGGTGGAAAGTTAGCTCTTGGATTCACAACCGGTAACCAACCGGTAGGTTTAGATAGGATCACTATGCGCTTAAGAGGCGGTAATTATGTGGCGCCTATGGAGGCTTCGGTGCCGGTTGATATTTACTCTTCAATAAATAACGGGGTATTTAATGAGCCTGGAACACTATTAGGCTCTTTTGGAGAGTTATCTGTAGGTGCTTTAAACGATTATGTTACGGTGCCAGAAGATCAGATAACTGTAAGTGAAAACACAACTTACTGGATAGTATTGAGTACTGGGTCATTTGAAGATTTATATGCATACCAAGGAGGAGAGGTTTTTGGCTCTGGTGGTATTGTTACTCCTAGTCTCAGATATCAATACAATGACACAGAATGGAATCAACTAGGAATAAGAACTTTTGCAATGAAAGTCGAAGGTACCGTGGTTCCACTTCCGCCATCTCTCTTCCTTTTTATGGGTGCATTACCTTTATTATTAGGGTCTGGGTTTATACGGGGAGGCTATACGTACATAGAACGCCTGCGTCGAAACTTGCATAACAAGCAATTCCACCGGACGCTGAAAAGCGCGCCGGTGAATTGTGCGTTATATGGCCAAAAAGCATTCCTGTGTCGGTGCACGCAGGTTTGGTGTTAATAGCAATCATTTTCCAAGAGCCGAATAGTGGTGTTCTTGGTAATAGAAAGGTAGTTGCCAATACGAAAATTCAACGTGCCGGCAGTTACAAAAGTGTTGACGGTGCTGTCATTGTGGGGAAGCACTAGCTGAGTTAAGGTAAAGAAAAACTGCGTCGAAGGTAGTATCTCTGGCGCTCATTCAAAGAAGTGCAAAAGAATGAACAAAGGGTTGTCTCATCATTGCGGTATTGACCCATCGTGGTCTACTAAACACCGGCCATCTAACCAGTGGGTCAAGTTCGCTCCCTGCGGTCGCTGGGACCTCCGCTTCGCTGCGGCCCCTTACCCAAAGTGTTAGGAAATAAAAATGCCATTAATCAGGCTGATCGTGTTCTTTTTGCTATGTGCTACTCAAGTGGCAACTATAGCTGAATGCGACAAACTGGTAATCCTAATGGGGGGTGATAAACACAATAGTTATGTAATAGATGAGTACAAAAGCAAACTGTTATCTATTGCGGAAAACGAAAGGGTGCTAAGTGAAAAGGACGCCAAAGACATAGCGTTAAAATGGGCTAGTATAAATAAGCCGGGTGTTAATCGCGTGCTCGATATTAACTTTAACGAAGCCTCATTTATGCATGCAGAAAAAAGTAAAACGCTTGGTAGATTCATAGTAACGCTAATGCCATCTAATGGCGAAGCAGGCACTATCGAGAGCATTGTTGTACTGATGAATGGCAGTGTTTTGTCAGCACGTTCAGTCTCGGAAGACGAGCAAGTTCAAATGTTAGAGTGCATGTAGTGTTTCCTAACAAGCACATCATGTCGTTCGCAGTTGCTCACTGGGACACTCTGCTTCGCTACGTGCCCCATATGTAGAACGTTAGCGCGAAAAAATATGAAGCTGCTTAATCAATGTATATTAATACTCGAAATGGTGGTGATACTTACACCCATCTCATTCTATTTGGTATTAGGTTTAGGCTTTGCTATGAGTGGCATTCTGGAGCACCCAACTTTCGAAAATATTTTTATAGGAAGTATCTCATTAGTTTCCGCAGTATCTACAGTCGCGGTTTGGTATGTTACAGGGGCTGCAATAAAAAGATTGCATCACTATTTACGAATATCAAATTATTGGTGGGGGCTTGTGCTTGTTGGTTTTGGTGTTTGCTTGGGTGTAATAGCAACGTTGAATACATCGGGTGTTGAATTCCGTTTGGGATCCGGTGCGGTAGAAAGGCTACCGGCATTCCTTATGGGTTTACCACTGGTTATACCAGCCATTCATTCTATGTTCGTTTTTAGGTATGCAAACGGCGCTAACAAATAGCTCCAGCGGACCCAAACACTGCGCGGCGTTTTGGGCATGCCTTCGGCATTATTGCGCAAACGCCGCTCCGCGTTCGCGGCCGCTGAGCATGAGCGTTAGGGCGAACAGAAGGCACCAAGGAATTGGTCACTCGTTACCGGAAAATTGAATCCATCATCTTCGGAATTGCCATTCCAGCAGGGTTGGCGATTTGGACTGTGATGCTACTGATAAATGAAACAGCAGTGTTTCCAGGGCGCAGCGGACTGGTTCACTATCATGGTACCTATTCATATCTTATTAGTTGCTTATGGTTCGGCATATCACTAGGGCTGCTCGCGCACTTCAAGTTAAGGCACACTACTTTCAAGCATAAACCTGTGGCATTGAAACAAGCTTATTGGCTCGCTTTGGCTTTTTTCTTTACCGGGTTAACGGCAAGCATTTGGTACACAATCAATGCCTAGAAAAAGCCCTAACAAGCGCATCATGTCGTTCGCCTGCGGCTCACTGGGACGTGCCACCGCTGCGCGGCGGCCCGCCCCATATGCTGGGCGTTATATGGCCAAAAAGCATTCCTGTGTAGGTGCACGCAGGTTTGGTGTTAGGGCCTGTTAACACTAATTTTGATAAAATCATCGGATGAAAATCACATCCGAAGAATTCAAACTCATCAAAGAATTGCTGCCAAAACAAAGGGGTAATGTCACCGTATCGAACCTGCACGTGCTTAACGCAGTTTTGTATGTAGCGGAACAAGGCTGCAAATGGCGGGCGTTACCGAAGAAATTCGGCAACTGGCACACGATTTATACGCGAATGAACCGATGGGCCAAGCAAGGTGTTTTGGATGATGTCTTCTCGGAGCTGCAAGCCAACGACATCATCAACATTCAGGTTGAGCATGTTTCAGTAGACAGCACCGCCGTGAAAGTGCATCCAGACGGTACGGGCGCGTTAAAAAAAACGGCCCGCAAGCGATCGGTAAATCGCGAGCCGGATGGACAACTAAGATTCATATGGTAGCGGCGAATGAAAGGACCGCGGTTACGTTCTCGCTGTCGCCCGGTCAGGCGGGCGATGCGCCGGAAGGCAGAAAACTATTGAAATCCCTTGAGAATCAAGGTTGGGAAGGAACTCACGTGATCATGGACCGAGCCTACGAAGGCGACGAGACACTACAGTTGGTGCTGGACCTGGAAATGATTCCGGTAGTGCCTCCCAAGAGCAACCGTCTGACAAAATGGGACTATGACAAAGCGTTGTACAAAAAGCGCAATGAGGTCGAACGCCTCTTTCGACGGCTAAAAGGTTTTCGCCGAATCTTTTCCCGTTTCGATAAGTTGGATGTTGTCTTCTTGTTCTTTATTAACTTCGCGTTGATTACCGATACGCTGATTAGTGTTAACAGGCCCTAATAGCAATCATTTTCCAAGAGCCGAATAGTGGTGTTCTTAGTAGTAGAAAGGTAGCTGCCAATACGAGAATTCAACGTACCGGCAGTTACAAAAGTGATAACGGTGCTGTGATTGTGGGGAAGCACTAGCTGAGTTAAGGTAAAAAAAATCTGCGTCGAAGGTAGTATCTCTGGCGCTCATTCGAAGAAGTGCAAAATAATGAAAAAAGGGTTGTCTCATCATTGTGGTATTGACCCATCGTGGTCTACTAAACACCGGCCATCTAACCAGTGGGTCAAGTTCGCTCCCTGCGGTCGCTGGGACCTCCGCTTCGCTGCGGCCCCTTACCCAAAGCGTTAACACTACAAGCATGAATGAGCCCCCGATCTTTGAGGCTGACTTTCTAACTGCAGCAGCCTCTGCATTCAGAGGACGCAGTAAAGCCATAAAATATGCTGTACGTTCTTTTGAATTTTCTAAAGAGCTAGATGACGGGCTTGAGCGCTTAAACATTGATTGCGAATATTGGGCTAGTCCTAGCTATCAGCTTCGGTTGTCGTTATGGTCCGATGGTTTCCTCTACTATAGAACTTGTCAGCGGTCGAAGGGTGGTTGGAGACACAATATAGCTTTTACTGGCCGTGGAAATGCAATTGATCCAGAAGTAATAGTTTCGCTGTTCGAGCAAGGTATAAGCTTGGCTGATCAGGCGGAACTACTAGAATTGTGGGCCGGTGTTAGCCCGGAGGTTGAATAGTGTTAACAAGGCAATCAAGCGCGACAGCCCACTGCGTGGTCTGCCGCTTATTTTGGCGTTAGGTGTAAAAGAATGAAGCATGCTTCAACAATGAAATTCGCGATAGCAATATGGTTGTTCGCAATTTGCACATGGGCTACTGCTGGTAATCCCCCCTTTGCTGCTGACACTCAGAACTTTGGTGTGCGCTTGTTTCTGGTTCCTGATGCAGATGCGTTTGTAAAAATGTGGTCGAAACCACAAACACCGAAATTAACGGTGTTCAATAAAACGCGAGTAAACACCGAATTTGCGGGTGCACTTTTGTATTGGGGTGGTGGCGCAGATAGCAATGGGGAGTGTGATATTCAGTTGCAAACCCAGGTGCTCGAAGGAAGTCAGGTACTAGCAAGTGGCCCGGAGATGCCAGTATGCCAAGGTCATCCACCTCCTCCGCCAGGGGTTCTTGCGCTATCGGAAACCATGATTGATCTGTTTGCTTCTGGTGAGCCTACTAGCCTAACGGTTCAGGTAACAGTTACAGATAGGGTCAATAACGAAACGTTGTCTGTTAAAGCTCCAATGGAGATTCTGGCAGAGTGAGCACACCTAACAAGTACATCATGTCGCCACCCTTCGGGTGGCTGGGACGTGCCACCGCTGCGCGGCGGCCCGCCCCATATGATGGGCGTTATGCATAAACAAGAAACAAAAAAGTGGTGGAAAAGACTATTTGTAATACTTCTAGTATTTTTCGTATTTGAAATTATCGGGATGCCGTTTGAAAAAAGCCTGGGGGTTAGTGATGCGGTCTGGCTAATTATCAGTGGTTTATCATTAATTCCAATATATGGGTACGCGTATCAGGTGGCTGTTGGAAGTAAAGGTATAGCAATAACTATTTTTATAGCTAATCTTCCGCCAATAATCTTAGGAGCATATTTAGCAGTAATGGTCTATTTAAACAACCAATCTGTTATACAGCTACTATTCTCACTGCTTGGGTTTGTTGTTGTAGGAATAATCGTGTATCCAATGTACAGGTATGCTTTTTACTCAAACCATTTATGGAGTAAAAATGCATAACAAGCGCATATACCATCGCGCACTATGTGCGCTGGACCTCAAAAGTGCTGCGCACTTCTTCGGCCGGTAATGCAAGCGTTAGGTGAATATGATCCGCGTCTTTTTCGTTGTCCTGGCGTTGGCAATCAGCATGGGAGTTTGTGCCGAAGAGTGGTATCCACAATGGAAACCAATATCCTTTGCGGATCGAAATGCGCGTGTCTTCTATGAAAAAGATCCTGATCCAGCTTTAAATGGCGAGCCGGTCGTATGGATATACTTCGTCTATCAAAAACCAGAACCGGCCAAGTACTTTCGGCAAGAGCTATTTGTTGGCGAAATTCAAGAATGGGTGGTGGGTTGTTCAAAAAAATCGGCAAGTGTGGCAACTATTCGCTATACGAACGACCCTTACCCGGAGAAAATTCAGCGGGCCGCAATCGTGCATCCGTACAGAATGAAGGGGCCTCCATCAAAAGAGGTGGCGCTCGTATGCAAATTGATCACCTAACAAGCGACTGTGATGTCTTGTCAACCTGCTAAGCATGTTTTTCATTCCACATGGTGTTATCGCGTAGCATGGAATTAAGGATGGTAATCATTTTTCGCATACAAGCAGTGAGCGCGACCTTTTTGTGTTTACCGTTGGCAATTAGTCGCTGGTAGGTATTACGAATGAGAATATTATGTTGAATGGAAGTCAACATAGCCATAAACAACACGGTCCTTACAGAGGCTCTTCCACCCCGTATCCTACGCTTTCCTCTGAAAGCACCACTGTCGCGATTGAAGGGAGCGACACCGACCAAGGCGGCGATCTGTTTGTTGGTAAGCATGCCGAGTTCTGGCAGATCGGCCAGCAGAGTATTGACGACCTGGGTACCGATACCAGGTACGGAGAGAAGGATATCGCGTTTTACTCGCCATTCATCGATTTGCTCCACCAGCACGGCGATTTGCCGGTCGAGCTTGTCGATTTGGGACTGGATGTGGCGAATATGACGACGGATGTCGGCGGCCAGGAATCGGGGCATAACGTCGAGACGGTTTTTCTCCATAGTGCTCATCTCGATGAGCTGGCGTCGACGAGCGGTCATATCTTTGATCTTACGGGTATTTCCGAGTGCAATAGGTCGAATCTCCGGGTGCATCACGGCAGCATATTCGGCCAGCACCCGAGCATCGATCTTATCCGTCTTGGCCAATATTCCAGCAGCTCCTGCATAGCGCCGGACCTTAATAGGTTGGCTGATGATAACCGGCAATCCTTTTTCAGCAGCAGCCAGCACAAAAGCGTACTCTCTGCGCCCGGTGGCCTCTACGACGACTCGCTCGACTGTATAGCGGCTCAGACGACCGATAATGTATCTGACACCGGCTGCATCATTAGGGGAATTGAAATGGAGTTTCCGCTCATGGATGACCACATCCAACTGAGTTTTACCGACATCGATGCCGACGTTCACGGATTTCTCTTTACTCTTAGGCATTGTTCAAAGACCTCACCCTTGCTAAATTCGGGCTCGTGGGCCCATTCGACTGTTCGAGATAGAAAGTGAATCAATGCAGTGCCACACGCTTGTTAACGGTCTCAGCCATGCTGGAGCCGACGCTCAATCGGGCTACTGCATCGATAACCTGTTGCTGCAGGTTATGGGCCCACACTAATCGCTTATTGGGGATAAATGAAACATACAAGTCGTTCAAGCCGCTCGCTATGCTCGCTCGGACGCCCAGCACTCCGCGCCTTTTTGCGAATGCCTTCGGCATTGTTTCGCAAACGGCGCTACGCACTGGGCGCCGCTTAACTGGGCGTTATGACTCTTAAACGATGAAGGAAGAAACCGTAACAATGTACCGGCCCATTGGCCCGGAAGAATTGGAGTTACTAAAAGGGTCCGACTACCGCAAATGGCCACCACGCCTTCCTGAGCAACCAATATTCTACCCAGTGACGAATGAAGAATACGCGAAAGAAATCACTACCCAATGGAATATCAAAGACAGTGGCATCGGTTTCGTTACTCGCTTTGCCGTTAAGAAGGAATTCATGTCAAATTATGAAATACAGCAAGTCGGCGCTGCACATCATACAGAGTGGTGGGTACCGGCCGAAGAACTTGAAGAATTAAACACCAATATTGTGGGTAAAATCGAGGTTATTGGTGAGTACCATCGCCAGTCATAACAAGTGGCGGCAGTCGGACATTTTTTCCGCGGCTTCGCCGCTCCAAAAATGCCGCTGCGCCTGGCGTTAAGCACTAGGACAGTTATGCCACGAAAAAAAAGAGTGCTGCGATCAAAAGAAGACTTAAAACGCGAATTAAAAAGAGCAAATAGTGTTGCTCCAACATGCCTGTGATAGTTATGACAAGGGGCTAGACTCCATAGGAAAACACATTTCTTTGAGCTTGAGAGTTCTCTTACACCATTGGAGACAATCTAGATCATTGCTAGAACAATTAGGATTGAGAAACAAAAGGTTCTTTGATTCTGCTGGCCCTTTAAACCCAAATAACTTATTAACTGAGTGCAACTTGGTTGGGCTACAGGTCTCAACCGCTGATGGTGGCAAGTATCTGGCAACTGTTCAAATGGGAGAGCTACCAATAGCACCCCAAAAAAAACCATTTGCAGAATGGTGGAACGATCCCGTATTAAAAGATGATAAAGGTAGATTCTTCTCCCGGAGAGAGTTAGTAGAAAATGTTGCAAATACTGATGGTGGTGCGCACGTTGATCCTGATTTAGAGAAAGCTTATATGGATTTATCTAGAAATAACTCTTTAGGCTGGATATTCTCCGATGGCAATATTGAGCAAGCATTATCCGGAAGGCCAGAATTGGCTTGTATGCGCCAAATCGCTCACGAAGTATTATTAACACTCAAAGAACATGCTCCGGAGTATTTCAGTGCTTAACAAAGCCATCAAAAAACGCTTCACTTCGTTCCGCTGGACCTCCTTACGCTGCGCTCCAGTCGGCCCTTTATGGCGGCGTTATGCGTAAAATCAGGGCCATGTACACAGAAAAAGACATAAAATTTGTCAAGGCCAAAGAAGCTATAAAGAAGCGTCCTGAAATGTATTTTGGCAGTCGTGGTATCAACGTAGAGTCAATTTGTTCCTACGTCGTTGAAGGAGCTCTTGTGCTAGGAGCACAAAAAACACAAATCTCCTTAAATAGTGGTTGGCACTTTATATGTGCTGACATAGATTGGATGTCAATTGAAACAGAACTTCCTGAAGTAAATGAACACTCGCTATTTGAAAGAATACTTGGGTTCCCTGAAATTGGGGTTAATAGTTTTAGGTGGGAGGCTCTGACGCAGTACTTTTCCGATGCGACATTTACAACAAGTCATAACAAAACAAGGTGTATTCTCGGTAGTGAATCAGACAAAACTGAATATCTATCCTGTGTTAACTCAATTGGGCAGTGGGGCCGAATAATTGGTTTTAAATTCAATAAAAACGCATAACAATGGCCTGCACACAGAATCGCTACGCTCCGCTCCGCGATCCGGTGAGGCCAGGCGTTAAATGGCCAAAAAGCATTCCTGTGTAGGTGCACGCAGGTTTGGTGTTAATAGTGATCATTTTCGAGAAGCCGAATAGAGGTGTTCTTGGTAATAGAAAGGTAGTTGCCAATACGAAAACTCAACGTGCCGGCAGTTACAGTAGTGTTACCGGTGCTGTTATTGTGGGGAAGCACTAGCTGAATTAAGGTAAAGAAAATCTGCGCCGAAGGTAGTATCTCTGGCGCTCATTCAAAGAAGTGCAAAAGAATGAACAAAGGGTTGTCTCATCATTGCGGTATTGACCCATCGTGGTCTACTAAACACCGGCCATCTAACCAGTGGGTCAAGTTCGCTCCCTGCGGTCGCTGGGACCTCCGCTTCGCTGCGGCCCCTTACCCAAAGCGTTAGGCTGACCGGAAAACACTGCATGTCGACGACACTCGATCTTGATGTACTAGCAAAGGAAATGAAAGCGGCTCAAGACTCTGTTCGACAGATCGAACCTTTCACCAAGCGTTATCAAGGCTTTGATCTCTCTTGTGCTTATGAAGTTGGTGCCCTAATACATCACGAAAGGATTGCCGAGGGGGCAACTCCTGTGGGCAGAAAGATCGGATTCACTAATTCTGATATGTGGTCAAAATATGGAGTATGCGAACCGATTTGGGCATACGTTTATGATACTACCGTAGTTCACTTACAAGGCTCGCGGGCGAAATGTTCGATTGGAAGATTTACTGAACCAAAAATCGAACCAGAAATTGTTTTTCGTTTCTGTTCGGGCCTTTCCGGGCCTGTTGAGCTTACTGATGTGATCAAAGCAATTGATTGGGTGGCACATGGTTTTGAGATTGTTCAATCGCATTTTCCAGGCTGGCGCTTCCAGGCACCGGATACTGTTGCCGACTGGGCATTGCATGGAACTCTTTTGATCGGTCCACCCAAGTCTTTGCACAAACTTGGAAGTGGCCCAGTTGATACTCTCGCGTCATTGTCGGTAGAACTGACTTGCGATGACAATTTTGTAGAAAAAGGGACGGGATCTAACGTTCTTGGCAATCCGTTGGCCGCAATAGTTCATCTAGTATCGGTGCTGGGAAAACAGTCAAATCAGGCCCCCATAAAAGCGGGAGAGATCGTAACAACCGGAACAATCACAACGGCACAGTCGATTTATCCGGGACAAACATGGCGCTCAGAAATTAAAGGCGGTGAACTTTCGAATATAACCGTAGAATTCGAACCATGAAAGTTATTCCATGCCAGCCTAACAAGTGCATGCAGACGGACTTGCAAAACGCTACGCGCCTTGCAAGCCGCTGATGCGAGGCGTTAGAGGGGAATATGGACGGAGAAACACCAAAAGGAGTAATTGCCATTTCATGGATGTTTGTGGCTGGTGCAATACTTAACTTATTTTTAGGTATTTCTGGCAGTGGTCAACCATGGTGGTTTTTTGTCGGTGTTGGAGTGGCTCAGTTAATTGTTGCTGCTAGGCTGTATGGATTAAACAAAAGAGCATATCAGGTAGTTGTTGTTATTAACTACGTAGCATTATTTCTGTCTGGCCTAGTTGTTGTAAGGGGGCTGGTTCAAATGTTTCAATCAAAGTATGCCTTGGTTGAAGTAGTAATATTTCTTCCGTCACTGCTTATATCATTGTGGATAGCCGCATATCTGAAAAGAAAAGATGTAAAGAGGATATTTACTTAAGTCTATGGCTAGCCCTCTAACAAGCGACTGTGATGTCTTGTCAACCTGCTAAGCATGTTTTTCATTCCACATGGTGTTATCGCGTAGCATGGAATTAAGGATGGTAATCATTTTTCGCATACAAGCAGTGAGCGCGACCTTTTTGTGTTTACCGTTGGCAATTAGTCGCTGGTAGGTATTACGAATGAGAATATTATGTTGAATGGAAGTCAACATAGCCATAAACAACACGGTCCTTACAGAGGCTCTTCCACCCCGTATCCTACGCTTTCCTCTGAAAGCACCACTGTCGCGATTGAAGGGAGCGACACCGACCAAGGCGGCGATCTGTTTGTTGGTAAGCATGCCGAGTTCTGGCAGATCGGCCAGCAGAGTATTGACGACCTGGGTACCGATACCAGGTACGGAGAGAAGGATATCGCGTTTTACTCGCCATTCATCGATTTGCTCCACCAGCACGGCGATTTGCCGGTCGAGCTTGTCGATTTGGGACTGGATGTGGCGAATATGACGACGGATGTCGGCGGCCAGGAATCGGGGCATAACGTCGAGACGGTTTTTCTCCATAGTGCTCATCTCGATGAGCTGGCGTCGACGAGCGGTCATATCTTTGATCTTACGGATATTTCCGAGTGCAATAGGTCGAATCTCCGGGTGCATCACGGCAGCATATTCGGCCAGCACCCGAGCATCGATCTTATCCGTCTTGGCCAATATTCCAGCAGCTCCTGCATAGCGCCGGACCTTAATAGGTTGGCTGATGATAACCGGCAATCCTTTTTCAGCAGCAGCCAGCACAAAAGCGTACTCTCTGCGCCCGGTGGCCTCTACGACGACTCGCTCGACTGTATAGCGGCTCAGACGACCGATAATGTATCTGACACCGGCTGCATCATTAGGGGAATTGAAATGGAGTTTCCGCTCATGGATGACCACATCCAACTGAGTTTTACCGACATCGATGCCGACGTTCACGGATTTCTCTTTACTCTTAGGCATTGTTCAAAGACCTCACCCTTGCTAAATTCGGGCTCGTGGGCCCATTCGACTGTTCGAGATAGAAAGTGAATCAATGCAGTGCCACACGCTTGTTAACGGTCTCAGCCATGCTGGAGCCGACGCTCAATCGGGCTACTGCATCGATAACCTGTTGCTGCAGGTTATGGGCCCACACTAATCGCTTATTGGGGATAAATGAAACATACAAGCAGTTCAAATCGCTCGCGTTGCTCGCTGGGACCCGCAGCTACGCTACGTGCCCCTTAACTTGAACGTTAAATGGCCAAAAAGCATTCCTGTGTAGGTGCACGCAGGTTTGGTGTTAATAGCAATCATTTTCCAAGAGCCGAATAGTGGTGTTCTTGGTAATAGAAAGGTAGTTGCCAATACGAGAATTCAACGTGCCGGCAGTTACAAAAGTGTTGACGGTGCTGTTATTGTGGGGAAGCACTAGCTGAGTTAAGGTAAAGAAAATCTGCGTCGAAGGTAGTATCTCTGGCGCTCATTAAAAGAAGTGCAAAAGAATGAAAAATGGGTTGTCTCATCATTGCGGTATTGACCCGTCGTGGTCTACCAAACATCGGCCATTTAACCAGTGGGTCAAGTTCGCTCCCTGCGGTCGCTGGGACCTCCGCTTCGCTGCGGCCCCTTACCCAAAGCGTTATATGGCCAAAAAGCATTCCGGTGTAGGTGCTCACAGGTTTGGTGTTAATAGCAATCATTTTCCGAGAACCGAATAGTGGTGTTCTTGGTAATAGAAAGATAGTTGCCAATACGAGAATTCAACGTGCCGGCAGTTACAAAAGTGTTGACGGTGCTGTTATTGTGGGGAAGCACTAGCTGAGTTAAGGTAAAGAAAAACTGCGTCGAAGATAGTATCTCTGGCGCTCATTCAAAGAAGTGCAAAAGAATGAAAACAGGGTTGTCTCATCATTGCGGTATTGACCCATCGTGGTCTACTAAACACCGGCCATCTAACCAGTGGGTCAAGTTCGCTCCGGGCCTTCGGCCCTGCGCGGGACGTCTGGCTTCGCCATCCGCCCCTTACCCAAAGCGTTAGCCTACAAAAGAATGATAACGAAAAAGCTCTTCATAACAATCTTTTCATTCGCCACTTGTGTCACTGTATTTGGTCAGGGCATCGGCGTACTCTACTTGTCGCCGCTGCACATTGAGCTGCCGGGATCGTGGCAGTTTGATGGGTCCAAAATGCCGATTGAGGGTTATGGTCCTAATGGGGAAAAACTCCTCGTCACCATTCTGCGGTTGAAGCCGGATGCAACCGTTACATCTGCAGAAGATAACGTACTCGGTATGCTTGAACGTTTAGAATATTCGGGTACGAAGGATGGGCAGCAGGTTGTGCGAGAACTATCGAAGTTTCCGGTTCATGCGGGAAAGGCAGGCTACTCGATGGCATCGGAGGAGTCGAGCCTATTTGGTGCAAAAAAGCACTTCATTCAGTATTTGCTCGCCTCTTCGCATTCGGTAATTTATCTAACGTTTGAGGGCAGGGGTGCAGTATCATCTGTTTTGCCAGAGTATGACCGCTACTTGGCGACACAGACGTGGGATGATGAAGGCTAACAAGCGGGTCAAGTTCGCTCCGGGCCTTCGGCCCTGCGCGGGACGTCTGGCTTCGCCATCCGCCCCTTACCCAAAGCGTTAGGGCTACAAAGATGAAGAAGAGGCTATTTTTAATCTATCTGCTAATTCCAACATATGTATGGGCGGATGACTGTTCTACACTTGATAGCTGTACCTATTCATCGATGTGGTCAGGCTTCTCTAAGTTCGAAGTCACCTTTTCAGATTCAAAGAATGGAAAGGGATCTACATTCGAATACTATGTTTCTGGTAGAGAATCACTTATGTCATTTGAAACTAAAAAAGGAAGGGCAAAGATATATTCAATACCAGGGGTTGCAACATTATGGAGCGGCATTGATCACACTGGGAAAAAAACCTCTCAAGAATGTTATGGAATAGTAAAAGATACATTTGCCATTATTCAAAGTTATGCTGTTAGGCCACTTTTCTTTCTCGGTTTTGGAACTAAAGGCGGCCCTAATGATGTAGAGTCCGTAGAGAAAATTGATATTTCTAGCGAAGAAGATACAAGGGTTCAGATAAATCCCGGAGATCATATGATCATTGGCGGCCCTTGGTCACTAACGGGAGAAGTAGCAAAAAGCAAAGATGGTATTATGTTTAAAATCCACCATGATTTTGTTGGTAAGAACGGAAAAGAAGCGAGTCTTAATCTAAAAGGTTTGTGGGTAGATAATAAAATAGGCATACCTGTAGAGGAAAACGAGTCTCTTGATGGATGGTTGGTATGTATAGCGGGCAAGTATTCGTACGAAAATGGGAATAATGTTTATACCCCTCTTATTGAAGACACATCTGAACTTAACAACGTCGGGGATGTAAAAGCCCTAACAAGACCATCCAACGGACACGCCAAAGGCGCGCGCCGCTGATGGTAAGCGTTAGCTTTAGGAAATGATTATAGATGGTCTAAAATGCAGTATTCCGGTAATACTTTTCTCAATCGTCGTCATAGCTGCATCATTTTCTATGAATCAAATTGAAGGAGGGATCTACTTAATAGCCCTTACTTGGATGGGTGGAGCAGTATATTTGGGAAGCAAATATAGAAAGAAGTATGGCCCTTTGGTATTTGCGAGTGATGGAAAGGGTGTTTACCGGCTTTATGCTTACTCATTTGGATATACTTCAATTCTCGCGTTTGTCATTGCGTTGGCAAATTTTAGAATTGGACAGGAATTAAATTGGATATTTTCCATTCTCCTCTCAATGGTGACTGCTCTATTGTTGTCACTTCAAATGATGGGGGCTTTACTAATTGGCCGCACAATTTTTAACAAAAATCTAGATGATTAAGCTAACAAATAAATCAACTTCGCGCCTTCGGCGCCGGACGCGCAAATGCGCGCCGGTTATTTAAGTCGTTATATGGCCAAAAAGCATTCCTGTTTAGGTGCACGCAGGTTTGGTGTTAATTGCAATAATTTTCGAGAAGCCGAATAGAGGTGTTCTTGGTAATAGAAAGGTAGTTGCCAATAAGAAAATTCAACGTGCCGGCAGTTACAAAAGTGTTTACGGTGCTGTCATTGTGGGGAAGCACTAGCTGAGTTAAGGTAAAGAAAATCTGCGCCAGAAGGTAGTATCTCTGGCGCTCATTCAAAGAAGTGCAAAAGAATGAACAAAGAGTTGCCTCATGATTGCGGTATTGACCCATCGTGGTCTACTAGGGCCTGTTAACACTAATCAGCGTATCGGTAATCAACGCGAAGTTAATAAAGAACAAGAAGACAACATCCAACTTATCGAAACGGGAAAAGATTCGGCGAAAACCTTTTAGCCGTCGAAAGAGGCGTTCGACCTCATTGCGCTTTTTGTACAACGCTTTGTCATAGTCCCATTTTGTCAGACGGTTGCTCTTGGGAGGCACTACCGGAATCATTTCCAGGTCCAGCACCAACTGTAGTGTCTCGTCGCCTTCGTAGGCTCGGTCCATGATCACGTGAGTTCCTTCCCAACCTTGATTCTCAAGGGATTTCAATAGTTTTCTGCCTTCCGGCGCATCGCCCGCCTGACCGGGCGACAGCGAGAACGTAACCGCGGTCCTTTCATTCGCCGCTACCATATGAATCTTAGTTGTCCATCCGGCTCGCGATTTACCGATCGCTTGCGGGCCGTTTTTTTTAACGCGCCCGTACCGTCTGGATGCACTTTCACGGCGGTGCTGTCTACTGAAACATGCTCAACCTGAATGTTGATGATGTCGTTGGCTTGCAGCTCCGAGAAGACATCATCCAAAACACCTTGCTTGGCCCATCGGTTCATTCGCGTATAAATCGTGTGCCAGTTGCCGAATTTCTTCGGTAACGCCCGCCATTTGCAGCCTTGTTCCGCTACATACAAAACTGCGTTAAGCACGTGCAGGTTCGATACGGTGACATTACCCCTTTGTTTTGGCAGCAATTCTTTGATGAGTTTGAATTCTTCGGATGTGATTTTCATCCGATGATTTTATCAAAATTAGTGTTAACAGGCCCTAAACACCGGCCATCTAACCAGTGGGTCAAGTTCGCTCCGGGCCTTCGGCCCTGCGCGGGACGTCTGGCTTCGCCATCCGCCCCTTACCCAAAGCGTTAGCGCTCACATGGACATGAAAAATGTAATCGTAATTTTATTTGTATATGTATTAACCGCCTGCGCTTCTAGTGGTCCCAATAATGCTGAAGAATTTGGGCACATAAGGAGTGTAGAAGATCTACAAGGTGCATACCGTAATAAGGGAGATAGTGGGAAAAGCGGACCAATCATCTATTTGTCGAAAATTATCTGGCCTGCCGATAAAAGCCTAAAGCATGAGGATATTGATACTATTAAAATTAGAAAACTAGATGATAGAAAAGTAGAAGTTAAAGCGCTTCAAAAAGGAGTTATAGAAAGAAACGGTGTTTTTGAAGCTGGAAAGGATTTCATTATCGACAATGGTCGGATAACCATAAACAGAGAGGGAGGTGTGGCAGGATTGAAGTCTGGAGAGCCAATGCTTGGGCTGTACTATGAAAATATTACACTAGGCCTTGATGAAGAGGGGCATGGTAAGTATCGGTCAACCGGAACAGCTGCTGGTATGGTTTTTATGGTTGTTCCTATGGCGATTAGTGCTCAGGATAATATCCGCTTTGAGAGAGTGCGCTGAGTGGGTAAGCGCGCTAACAAATCGCCTCAGTCGGACGGCTTCGCCGCCGCTGGTCTCAACCGTTATGCGTAAAGAGAAATGGATAAGGATTGGGAAAATAGGCTGCTAGCTGCATCTAAGAGAGAAACCGAAGATGAAGAAAATGAATTTCTCTCTTTGGTAGATCAAGCGGCTGATAAGGTTGATCTGAATACAGCCAAAATACTCCTGAAAACCTATTCGGCCAAACTTGATTACGGAACACAGGAGCGTGTAGAAAGCGTTTTAGCTACAGGAGACGAAAGGATAATTGTTAGGGCCGTATTGGAAGAAATGCCAAGGTTAGTATCTGAAGCTTCTGAATGGGCTGAAGCCTTACTAGGCCACGAAATAGAGCATAGAGTTTCGCTCGTTCAAGAGACCTTGAAATCTATGTCGCCACAAGTAAAGAAGGCGGTATCACAACTGGTGGATAGCAATGATTATTTGTCGTTCTATCCAGGTGCACACTTGCTAAGCGAGCGAGGCGCATAACAAGGTGGTAAACAACGCTCACTATCGTTCGCTGGGACAGCCTACGCTGCGCTCCAGCTGCCCGTTACCACAACGTTATATGGCCAAAAAGCATTCCTGTATAGGTGCACGCAGGTTTGGTGTTAATAGCAATTATTTTCCAAGAGCCGAATAGTGGTGTTCTTGGTAATAGAAAGGTAGTTGCCAATACGAGAATTCAACGTGCCGGCAGTTACAGAAGTGTTACCGGTGCTGTCATTGTGGGGAAGCACTAGCTGAGTTAAGGTAAATAAAATCTGCGTCGAAGGTAGTATCTCTGGTGCTCATTTAAAGAAGTGCAAAAGAATGAACAAAGGGTTATCTCATCATTGTGGTATTGACCCATCGTGGTCTACTAAACACCGGCCATCTAACCAGTGGGTCAAGTTCGCTCCGGGCCTTCGGCCCTGCGCGGGACGTCTGGCTTCGCCATCCGCCCCTTACCCAAAGCGTTATATTTCAAAATGAATCCTGATTCATTACCTCGACCACTGTGGAGAATTATCGGAGCAGTAGTCCTACTGCTAGGTATAGTGCTCTCATTGTTGGGTGGTGTTATTGGATATCAAATTGTAGAAGAAGTGCTCACGGCTCAAAGAGTGGGAGTAGAAAACCTAGCCATCTTCTTTTCACTCCTGCTGGGTTTTGGTGTCGTGTTGGTATTTTCTGGCTATCGCTTACTGCTCATCGACCGCCAGGCATCAAAACTTACTCTTGTACCTTGGCAAGCGCTGATAGTGTCAGGCCTAATCATATTTGCATCTATGGTGGTATTTTCCCTATTTGCCACATCCTCCGGTCAATCGTTGATGGGAGCACCTGCTAAGGGCATCGGTATGATCGCTGGTCTTGCCATTTCATTCATAGTATCTGGTTTGTATCAAAGGCAGAAGCGTGAGCGTAGGTCGTTTAAATGAAATATAACAAGGCCATTAACCAACGCCCACTCCGTGGGCTGGACCTCCAAACCGCATCGCGGTTTTCCGGCCGGTTATGGCAGCGTTAGGTGTAAAAAAGAACAATCGAAATGGTTGCAGAATACGTAACAGGGCTTAAAGCAGCTTGGGATGTGGCAAAGGCACTGAAGGTTGCAACTGATGCAATCGATGATGCTCATATTAAGCTTCAAATGGCAGAGCTAATTAGTGCCCTTGCGGATGCGAAAATTGAAGCAGCAGAAAACGCTGAAAAGATTTCCGAACTACAAAGATTGCTCAATGCCAAAAATGAGCTCAAGTACGTAGAAGGGAAATACTTCAGAGAAAACGAAAACGGGGAACAAGAGGGGCCTTTCTGCCCCACTTGCTACGATGCCACAAGTAAGGAAATTCGCTTGCAACACGTCCCGGGAGCATACGGAGGCGATTGGAATTGCCGAGTTTGCGATGGAATGTTCAGGTGAAAACACACCTAACAAGCGACTGTGATGTCTTGTCAACCTGCTAAGCATGTTTTTCATTCCACATGGTGTTATCGCGTAGCATGGAATTAAGGATGGTAATCATTTTTCGCATACAAGCAGTGAGCGCGACCTTTTTGTGTTTACCGTTGGCAATTAGTCGCTGGTAGGTATTACGAATGAGAATATTATGTTGAATGGAAGTCAACATAGCCATAAACAACACGGTCCTTACAGAGGCTCTTCCACCCCGTATCCTACGCTTTCCTCTGAAAGCACCACTGTCGCGATTGAAGGGAGCGACACCGACCAAGGCGGCGATCTGTTTGTTGGTAAGCATGCCGAGTTCTGGCAGATCGGCCAGCAGAGTATTGACGACCTGGGTACCGATACCAGGTACGGAGAGAAGGATATCGCGTTTTACTCGCCATTCATCGATTTGCTCCACCAGCACGGCGATTTGCCGGTCGAGCTTGTCGATTTGGGACTGGATGTGGCGAATATGACGACGGATGTCGGCGGCCAGGAATCGGGGCATAACGTCGAGACGGTTTTTCTCCATAGTGCTCATCTCGATGAGCTGGCGTCGACGAGCGGTCATATCTTTGATCTTACGGATATTTCCGAGTGCAATAGGTCGAATCTCCGGGTGCATCACGGCAGCATATTCGGCCAGCACCCGAGCATCGATCTTATCCGTCTTGGCCAATATTCCAGCAGCTCCTGCATAGCGCCGGACCTTAATAGGTTGGCTGATGATAACCGGCAATCCTTTTTCAGCAGCAGCCAGCACAAAAGCGTACTCTCTGCGCCCGGTGGCCTCTACGACGACTCGCTCGACTGTATAGCGGCTCAGACGACCGATAATGTATCTGACACCGGCTGCATCATTAGGGGAATTGAAATGGAGTTTCCGCTCATGGATGACCACATCCAACTGAGTTTTACCGACATCGATGCCGACGTTCACGGATTTCTCTTTACTCTTAGGCATTGTTCAAAGACCTCACCCTTGCTAAATTCGGGCTCGTGGGCCCATTCGACTGTTCGAGATAGAAAGTGAATCAATGCAGTGCCACACGCTTGTTAACGGTCTCAGCCATGCTGGAGCCGACGCTCAATCGGGCTACTGCATCGATAACCTGTTGCTGCAGGTTATGGGCCCACACTAATCGCTTATTGGGGATAAATGAAACATACAAGTAGGTCAAGTTCACTCCGGCCCTTCGGGCCTGCGCGGGACGTCGGCTTCGCCATCCGCCCCTTACCCAAATCGTTATACCTTCAGAGGAAGTGAATGAGAAAACTGGTTAGCTCAGGTTCCCATTTAGAAGAACCAATCGGTTTTTCACGTGCATGCAGAGTCGGGAATTTAATCGCTGTCTCTGGTACAGCTCCAATAAAAGATGGAGAAACTGCATGTCCCGGAGATGTTTATGGTCAAACGAAGTATTGCTTGGAGTTATCTCTCCGCGCGATTGAGGAGGCTGGCGGTAATGTATCCGATATCGTCAGGACTCGTATAATGCTCACAGATATTTCTAGTTGGGAAGAAGCTGCAAGGGCTCATGGTGAGCTATTCTCCAAAATCAAGCCGGCATGCACTTTTGTTGAAGTGAGTCGCTTTATTGATCCAGCCTGGTTGGTAGAAACGGAAGTTGACTGTGTTTTAGAACAGGTATAACAAATCATTCCAGCGGATCAGCGCAAACTGCTGCGCCGTCCGCTGAACTTAACCGTTAGGCCTAAGAAAAAGGAGATTTCGTGAACATTTTCAAGATTATTGGTTTTCTGGCTGTGCTGATGCTGGTCGGCTGCAATCAGACAGTTCCGTACATACCTTCCTCCGCGCTTACTGCAGATAACTCTGCAAAAGTGCATATCTATAGAATCAAACGGTCAATACCCTTAGGAATAGCTGTCGATAATCGAATCACAATGGATGGGAAGTATTTAGGAAGCCTTCCCAATGGTGCTTCTATTATTACTCGCGTGCCCCCTGGGCATCACATATTCAAAGCGCAGGGATACACAATGGGAATCCCTGAACCCGTTTCCGTATCCCTAGGCATGGAGCTTGAAGCAGGAAATGCCTATTACCTTCGATATGGTGAAGACTACTCCGGTCTTCCAATTGCTGAAATATCGCTAGCCAGTGTAAAGAAAAGCATGTGGGATAAACGGCTTTAGGTGAATAGGCCTAACAAGAAAATCAAGGCGCATCCCCTTCGGGGCTGCTGGGACCTCGGCTTCGCCGAGGCCCCTTATTACTGGCGTTATGTTTAAAAAAGAATTGAGCTAGGAGCATTTATGAAAAGGATAGGCGCTCTGTTTATGTCTTCGGTGGTGTTGGGGGCTTGCGCGATGCCACAACCACGTCCAACAAGCCTCGACATCATAGAGGATGCGCAATCGGAAGTTGTAGCGAAGAGGCTGTTTAAACTAGCTGAGCAATGTTGGTACTCAACAGATGGAGCCGTCCTTGTCGGAAGGCAAGTTAATGGCACAAAACTATCGCCAACGCATTCTCAGATAACGGTCAATTTCAGGTACAACTCCCAAAATCGTCCTCCTGCGCCGTTTTTCACGGTAGATATAGTCGAAAGGAATGGAAAAACAGTTGTATCTTCCAAAAAAAGCAAGTGCTTGGCGGGCTGTGATGTGCCGCTGGAAGAAGACCTGAAGCGTTGGGTGGCTGGTGATTTGACTTGCAGTAATCTAGGAGCTTTGTAGTGGTAGCTGTATTCGAGTCTTCTGTGAAAAAGGCAACATTGATCGCGGTTTCGGTTATTTGGTTTCTTGGGTGCTCTCCTGCAGTAGTAAAACCAACGGGCAATGTGCCAACAAACATGAAGCCCGAAGATGTCACGACTCTAATCTACAAGATGGGGCGGCAGTGCTGGACAAAGGAGTGGGGCTGGTTCAACGATGGTGTAGTAGTTGAACTAAATTTGAATGATATTAGGGGTCAGGTTGTTTCCGCACGGAGAGTTGCCCCTGACCTTGGTCGTTTGGAGCCTTTCTTTCTGGCTATAGTGTCTCAAGAACAGGATGGGTCCTCTATTGAAACGCGAGAGTTGGATTGTGAAGGCTGCGCATTGAGCAACAGTGCAGATATTAAGAGATGGATTGCTGGTGATCTCACTTGCACTGAAAAACATAACAAATAGTTCCAGCGGACCCCAAACTCCGCGCGGCTTATTGCGCATGCCTTCGGCATTGTTGCGCAAACGCCTCGCTACGTTCGGGCCCGCTGAACAAGGGCGTTAAGCCTCTCAAAGGGAAATGAGCAATTTAATGAAGTTAAGGAAATTTCAACTTAAAACTTTGCAATATTACTCGGATCACAGGGATCAAGATCTCACATTCTTTGGATGGGTATTACGCTGCTGGAAATGCTATATATTTGCTGCCCTATACATTGCTTTCCTGATAAGCACAGACCTAACACTTGGAGTCACAACTGCCTCCTATATTTTTTACGGAGCTATCGCCGGACTATTTTTTCGGGACGTGGCCACATATTACAGACTACGACAGAATTGGCCCATGCTGCGTAAAGTACTAGATTGGGAAGAAATTGATAAACTTCTTGGAAAAAATCTGGCTTAACAAAATGCTCAACACCGTTCGCTACCGCTCACTCGGACGCTCCGCAGCGCTGCTGCTCCGCGCCGGTTAGCATAGCGTTATGCGGGAATTATAGGAAGTGCTCATGCGACTTTTAGACGTTGAATCAGACGCAGCCGTAACACAAGCGCAACTCTACTTGACCGAACGCGAGTCCCGCGAGTTGGTGGCCCAGCTGACCGAACTTCTCGAAGATCCAGAGACCCTAGAGCACCACCACTTGTTTTCGGATGACGGCGGCTGTGAGGTTTCGTGCTCTATAGTTACAGCTTCTAAACTACGCAGGGGTTACACCGATAGAGAAAACCGCTTACTGCTTGACCACAAGTGACTTAATGAACAATCGCGCCATTACTATCACGCATAACCAAGCGGTCAACATCGTTCGCTTGCGCTCACAAGGACGCCTCGCGTTGCTCGGCGCCTGTTACCGCTACCGTTATATGGCCAAAAAGCATTCTGGTGTAGGTGCACGCAGGTTTGGTGTTAATAGCAATCATTTTCGAGGAGCCGAATAGAGATGTTCTTGGTAGTAGAAAGGTAGTTGCCAATACAAGAATTCAACGTGCCGGCAGCTGCAATAGTGTTATCGGTGCTGTCATTGTGGGGAAGCACTAGCTGAGTTAAGGTAAAGAAAATCTGCGCCGAAGGTAGTATCTCTGGCGCTCATTCAAAAGAAGTGCAAAAGAATGAAAAAAGGGTTGTCTCATCATTGCGGTATTGACCCATCGTGGTCTACTAAACATCGGCCATCTAACCAGTGGGACAAGTTCGCTCCCTGCGGTCGCTGGGACCTCTGCTTCGCTGCGGCCCCTTACCCAAAGCGTTAGATGCAAAAGGATGAAGTCCTTGATTCCGTACCAAATTTTCTTGTCCACACTACCAAGCGCTATCGTGCTGGCACTTGGGTTCGTGCCACTGGCCGGAATTATTCGCGGTGATGTAGGGATTTTTGAAGATCAACTTACCCAGGTAGTCTTCTTTGGCGTTCCAGGAGGAACTATTGGCCTCATTGGTTTGTTCCTATTAGGTGAGGAAGTTCTGAAGCAAGCTGGTTCGAGCAAACCCCGTCGAAATGTAGTCCTGAGCATGGTGGCTGTTGGCTACGTCACTACTGCATATGTGGGTTACCACACCATGTTCCTAAATGCGTATCTCTTATTGGGTCTCGCTCTGCCAGCCATCACCGCAACTCACCTGCTTATCCTTCTAAGGAAAAAAGAGGCAATATGCATCTAACAATCAGCTCCAGCGGACCCCAAACACTGCGCGGCTTTTTGCGCATGGCTTCGCCATTTTTGCGCAAACACCGCTCCGCGTTTTAGCTCACTGAGCATGGGCGTTATGCACCTTGAGGAAGTTATGAATATACGGAAATACCACGAATCTGATAGAGGAGCTTTGATTGGCCTATGGAATACAGTTTTCGCTGATGACCCTCCGCACAATGAACCATCTGCTGTCATCAAGGCAAAGCTTGCTGTAGACGATCTTATTTTCGTAGCACAGCATGACGGCAATCTCGTTGGTGCATGTATGGCGGGTTATGACGGTCATCGTGGGTGGTTGTATGCAGTTGCCGTCTTAAAGGAGCATTGTAGGAATGGAACCGGCGAAGCACTTGTAAAATATGCAATACAATCATTAAAAGAGCTAGGTTGTATTAAGGTTAATCTACAAATACGCTCAACAAACACTGAAGTAGCCGCTTTCTATAAAACCATAGGTTTTGTTACTGAGGAGCGCCTTAGTATGGGAGCTTTCATTGAATAAATGCATAACAAATTGCTCAATGATCGCCCCTTCGGGGCTGGACCTTCGCACTACGTGCTCCGGCCCATTAGCAAGGCGTTAGGAAATAAAAATGCCATTAATCAGGCTGATCGTGTTCTTTTTGCTATGTGCTACTCAAGTGGCAACTATAGCTGAATGCGACAAACTGGTAATCCTAATGGGGGGTGATAAACACAATAGTTATGTAATAGATGAGTACAAAAGCAAACTGTTATCTATTGCGGAAAACGAAAGGGTGCTAAGTGAAAAGGACGCCAAAGACATAGCGTTAAAATGGGCTAGTATAAATAAGCCGGGTGTTAATCGCGTGCTCGATATTAACTTTAACGAAGCCTCATTTATGCATGCAGAAAAAAGTAAAACGCTTGGTAGATTCATAGTAACGCTAATGCCATCTAATGGCGAAGCAGGCACTATCGAGAGCATTGTTGTACTGATGAATGGCAGTGTTTTGTCAGCACGTTCAGTCTCGGAAGACGAGCAAGTTCAAATGTTAGAGTGCATGTAGTGTTTCCTAACAAGCACATCATGTCGTTCGCAGTTGCTCACTGGGACACTCTGCTTCGCTACGTGCCCCATATGTAGAACGTTATGTAACAAGGAGATTTGGGTTTGTCTAAGGAGCTATTAGAGGGTTTACACGAAAATTTGTGGTCTTCGTTACGGCACATTTTTAACACGGACCGTGTTCTGTTAGGTGTGGCCTATCTTGTCAACTTTTCGGCGTTCGTATTGTTGCTAGCCCTACTGCCAGAAAAATCCAGCGCAGCAATGATATCTATCGCTTGTTTACTAATACTCAATGGCTTGCTTTATATTTCTTTAAGCAATAGCAAGAAAGAGGTATTAGCAACGGTAGTGTAAAGAATCTTTCGCTTTTTTTGGCGGTGGCTCCGGTCATTCGTCATGCTACCGAGTAATCTTTGTCTTTATCCATCTCTTCGAGCAGCCTCATGTTCATATACTTACGGGTGCCCCACGTGGTAGCGGAAACATACCTTAGTCGAGCGGCTACAAGCATCAATGCGGAATGACCATCTGGAAAAGCACCAACGACTTTCGTCCGTCGCCTGGCTTCCTTGAGTAGTCGCTCCATCGGATTGTTTGTTTTCAATTTGAGCCAGTGCTGTGGCGGATAAGCAAAAAATGTCAGCGTCTCATCGATCGCACTTTCCACTAGCTCAGCGGCCGCTCTCAATTTCATCGTCTTCAAGTTCGCCACAACATCAGCTGCTTTCGATTGGGCAGCTGCTCGATTCTCCTGTGCATGAATCGCCTTGAGCATGGCAGCCACCTCACGCACTCTAGTGCTAGGCACATGGGAAAACACATTACGATAGAAATGAACCGCGCATCTCTGCCAGTCTGCTTCCGGAAACACCTCTGCAAGCGATTCCTTCAGACCCAGGCAGGCATCGGAAATGACTAATCTGACGCCCTTTAGACCACGATCCTTCAGGTATTTGAGGAATCCCATCCAGCCTGACTTATCCTCCTTATGGCCCTCTGCAACTCCCAGAATACGCCGGTATCCACTCTGGTCAACGCCGATCGCAGCCAAGATTGAGACGTTTTTCACCTCGCCGCCCCAGCTGCGTTTTAGTACGATACCGTCCAAATAGACGTAGGCACAGGCGCCTTCAATTTTTTGGGTACGCCACCGTTCAATGTGTTTGTAGACTTTTTGGTTCAGCTTGGAAACGGTACCTGAAGAAACCCGTGTTCCCCAAAGTGCCTCAGTGACGTCCTCTACTCGACGGACGGAAACTCCCGCCAGATACATCTGAACAATCGCTTCCTCGATCGAAATATCTCTGCGCCGATAGCGTTCGATGATCGCTGTCTCAAAAGTCTGTTTGCGCAGCTTTGGCATTTTGATCTCAACTTCACCGGCCTTCGTGTGAAGTGTGCGCTTATAGCTACCGGCACGGGTATCTATCCGGTCTGGCGAACGTTCGTAGCGCTGGGCGTTGCACATCTCGTCTGCTTCTGCATCCAACAAGGCATTCAGCGTTTCTTCAACTGTACCTCTGACCATTTCATCCAGGTGGCCCCGGATCTCTCCTTCATCGATGCGGATAACCTTGCTCAGTGGTTTCGTGGTATCTTTTTTCATGGTGGTCCTTTTTGGTCTGTACTGTTCTTTGGCGATTACAGTTTATACAGACCGGGGGCCACCTCCTCAAAAATGTGCGAAAGAAATATTACGTTATCTTAGCAACAGTCAAAACGCTGTCTGAAATGTACTCAGATACTGATCTGAGCAAGTATTTCAACGAAGACAAAACTACATACTATTCTCGTCGCTACAATTTGTGGCTACTGCTTATTCCAGGGTTAATGGTTTTCGCCATAGTAATAGCTATGGCAATTGAATATGTTACATAACCAACACATCAAAAACCGCCCTTCGGGCTGGACCTCCGCGCTGACGCGCTCCGGCCTTTTATGTGGGCGTTAGCGCTAAAAATGAACAGACTAAACACAGCTGCGATATTCCTGCTTCTTTGCTCGGCGCCACTTCATGCCGAGGAACCAATCGAGAAGCTATTGGGGTACTTGCCGGGCTCAGAATCATCGATCACCTCCGTCGCAAAAGGTGCGCCGCTGGGTATGGAGCGGGTGCCTGTGCAGAACTCGAAGCTCAAGCAGTACTTTCTCGATCTTCAGTTGTTCTTGCTCGTTCCCGAAAACACAATTTCAGGTGTTGCTGGTCGCAAAGCCTTGTCGGATCGCCAGTCTTGCGTAAGCGAACTAAATGGGCTGCTAGCCTTGTTGAAGGCGGCTCTTCCCGAACAGTACTCAGGCGAGGAGCGAGGCTGGCAGTTCCAGGCCTCTAATGGGGCAATAGTTGCTCGCGCCACTTGTAGTCGTAGTGGCAACAATCCTTTCCCGTTACTCGAAATGATCGTGCAACATACGGCTACGGCTGTCAATGATCACCTCAATGGAGCCATTCCGGGATCGGTTTATTGGAGCCACCCTGGGATCGGTTTATTGGAGCCACCCTGGGATCGGCCTAATGGAGCCACCTCAGGATCGGCCTAATGGAGCCACCCGGCACCGGTTTTTCCCTTCGAACTGACCTAATCGCCTCCCGTATCGTGACCGCACTTTTGTGTGCGGAGAAGAAACGGAATGGCCAAACGGAGGTTCGAGATGTATCACTATCGACAAGCCCTGGTGCGCATGCGCCTGGGGGATTCTGACCGACAGATCGCCAAATCGGGACTGATGGGCCGGCGCGTTGCCGCGACCGTCAGAGGTGAAGCCGAAGCGCGCGGCTGGTTAGACACCGATCAGGCGCTGCCACCCGATGAGACGCTGGCGAGCGTATTTGATGCACCTAAAAAGCAGCGTGCCCGCCAGAGCTCCAGCCTGGAGCCGCACCGCGATCAGATTACCTCATGGTACGAAGACGGTGTGCAGGGCACCACCATCCACAGTGCACTGCAGCGTCGTCACGGCTTCACCGGCAGCTATTCGTCGGTGCGTCGTTTTTTGCAGGGCCTGGCAGAGACGACCCCGCGGGTAACCACGGTGCTCGAGTTTGCACCCGGCGAAGCGGCACAAGTGGATTTTGGTCAAGGACCCAAGATCACCGACGTGCATACCGGTGAGCAGTTCAAGACCTGGTTCTTCATCATGACACTGGCCTGGAGTCGGCATCAGTACGCCGAGCTGGTACCGGATCAATCGGTCGAGACCTGGCTAGGCTGTCACCGGCGCGCCTTCGAGCATTTCTCCGGCGTACCAGCGCGGATTCTGATCGACAACCCCAAGTGCGCCATCACCAAGGCGTGCTACTACGATCCCCAAGTACAACGCAGCTACGCTGATTACGCAGAAGGCTACGGCTTTCTGATCGCCCCGTGCCCGGTCGCCGATCCGAAGAAAAAGGGACGCGTTGAATCGGGCGTCAAATACGCCAAAAACAATTTCATGCCGCTGCGCGAGTTCCGTGACCTGGTCGACGCCAATGCGCAGCTGATGCAGTGGGTGATGGGGCAAGCGGGCAATCGCGTACACGGCACCACCCGCACCGCGCCGCTCACCCGGTTCGCCGACACCGAGCGGGAGTTCCTCAAGCCACTGCCTTCACCCGCGCCGGAATGTGCGCGATGGACAACCGGGAAACTGCATCCCGATTGCCACGTACAGGTCGAGAAGTGCCGCTACTCGGCACCCTGGCGACTGGTGGGTCAAATACTGGATATCCGCCTGAGCGAGACCACCGTGCGGATCTATCAAGCCCATGAGCTAAAGGCTGTGCATCCACGCGGACGTGGGCCGGGTTACCGTCACACGATCGACGATCACCTGCCACCGGATGCAGTGGCCTACAAGATGCGCACGCCTCAGTGGTGTCTAAAGCAGGCCGCGGCGGCCGGTCCTCACTGCCTTCGTTTGGTTGAGCGACTGTTTGAGCACCGCGTGCTCGATAAGCTCCGGGCCGCACAGGGTGTGATTAATCTGATCAAACGCTACGGACCGGCGCGCACCGATGCCGCCTGTCAGCGCGCGCTGTACTTCGACAACGTGCAGTACCGAAGTGTGCGCATCATTTTGGAAAACGCGCTGGATCAAATCGTCGATACCGAGCAAGCGTTCGATTCCCTGTCCGATGCCTACACCGGCGGCGCCAAGTTCGGCCGCAACACCAAAGACCTGTTCGACCCACACTAACGGCCGTGCGTTCCCTCGACCCGTTGCTGTCCATGGCCGTGCGGCAACGACAATCCACTGACCGACAAGGTCAACCACTCAACCAAAGGACATTCAATATGACTACGATGACACCCCTACCAGAACTCACGCCTATTCTGAAACAGCTGCGTCTGTCCGGTCTGCTGGAAAGCTTGGAGACCCGCAACCGTGAAGCCATTGAAAACAAGCTGACGTACCCGGAGTTCCTGGCCCTGATGATCCAGGACGAAGCCGCACGGCGTGATCGAAAAAAGTATGACCTGCGATTACGTCGCTCCGGCTTTCGGGGTGACAAGACGCTCGAGGGCTTTGACTTCAACTTCAACCCGGGCCTGAACCAAGAACTGATCAACGAGTTGGCCCGCTGTGGCTTTGTCGATGAAAAAGTGGCCGTGTTGATTGCCGGCCCCTGCGGTACCGGCAAGAGCCACCTTGCACAGGCCATTGGTCACTGCGCCGTACGAGCGGGCGTCGATGTGATGTTCACCACGCAGTCGAATCTGCTGTCGCAAATCAACGCCGCACGGGCAACCGGCAATATCGAACGCAAGCTGCAGACGCTGACCCGCGTCCCACTGTTAATCATCGATGACTTTGGACTCAAACCCCTCAAACCGGGGCAGGACGAAGACTTCCATGACCTGATTGGCGAGCGTTACGAGCGGGCGGCCACAATCATCACCAGCAACTTAGATTTCGGCGAATGGGGCGAGGCCTTCCCGAACAAACTACTCGGCGCCTCGACACTCGACCGGATACGCCACGGGGCTTATCAGCTGGTGCTGGATGGAAAAAGTTATCGCGCACCACGACCCGGTCCCAAGCGCGCAAAAACAGCGGTTGAAAAATCGACCAAAACAGCGCTTTAATCTACCCCGTTCGGAGGCGTAAAACCGCATGAAAAAGTGGCTCCATTAGGGCGATCATGGGTGGCTCCAATAGGGCGGTCAGTGACAGCTACGGCAAACCTTCACGAACAGAGGCTCCGAGCGTATGCGCGCTAACAAGCGCATCATGTCGTTCGCCTACGGCTCACTGGGACGTGCCACCGCTGCGCGGCGGCCCGCCCCATATGCTGGGCGTTATGCCTGAAAATATGAAGATCGCGAGTATAGGTAAAGCATGTCTCATATCACCAATAGTTGCGCTGGTAATCTATTATATTGGAGCCGCTGCCTTGATGAATATGTCACCTGACAACAAGAGTAGTTTACTTGGCGCATTCATGTTCATTATGTTTTTCGGTATTCCTGTGAGTTACATTGCTACATTAATAATAGGTATCCCGGTATATCAGTATTTAGATAAGAGAGGTGTTCTCTCAAGAACCAATTTAACTGTCTCAGGTGGCGTACTAGGGGCGTTAGTGCTTGTGATGTTTTTTTGGAGTGTTTCTGGTTTTGGCGGGTTAGATATGAAGGAGATAGTATTCATTTCGTCTATAGGGGCTGTGCTAGGTGCATCAGTGGCGTTTACGTTTGGTGCTATCGCTGGCATAACCAGGCCTTCCATCGGACGCAGTCGCTAACGCGCCTGCTCCGCTGAAGGCAACGTTAGCCATGAGAAGAATCAGGATATGGAAAAAGAGAAAGAAGGATAACTATCTAGTCCATGGAACAAATGCATTGAAGGGCGCCCTACGATATCTCGAAGGAGACGACTATCGATATGAACCAAAAAGCGTAAGTATCTATCTTTCTGCGGCCTGCAAAACTTTGTCGTAACTTGTAGATGATGAAGATGCATTGAAGAAAATCGCAAGTGGTATGCATGGGGCTGTTGACAATCATTTTTACGAATTCAAAGATTTGCTTGAAGAGTTTGTTAAGCCAGATCACGCGCTGATGATTGCTGCAGGTATGGACGAAAAAATGGCGGCTTACTTTTTCAGAGATGTCGAAGCCATGCGTGAATCGATGGATCGAAACATTGATATCTCTCTAGAGTTACTTAGGGAGCGCATCAAAGAGCTTCGATACTCAGTCTGTGAAAGCGGCATGGAAGGTCATACTGGGGGAAAAAGCCCTTTGTGGCGTTCCGTTAAGGTAATTGGCGGTGGAGCAATTGTAACCACGAATTATGCAGCAGATACAGTAATCGGGGGGTTGGCTAGCACGTTCTCTCAAGCATTCGGCGGTTACTTGGCGGGGAAGGGCCTCGATGGCTAACAAGCAATTCCACCGGACGCTGAAAAGCGCGCCGGTGAATTGAGCGTTATGCCTGAAAAAGGAACTCCGATGATCAATCGCGAAATCAAGAATTTGTCGTTGATACTTGCTTTTGCTACTGCGTCGCTCTACGTCTATGGCCTTACGTTCCATCAAGGTTACTTGAGGCATTGGGGGCTCGAAGAAAGCCTCTTTTCGCTTAGCTTCGAGCGCACATTGTTCCATGGCTTTTTGGCGTCGAGCTACCTCGGCGCGAAAACGCTTGGGCCGCTTCTCGGAGTGTCGGTCGCACTGTTTGCGGCCATGACCTCTTTTGCGTGGCTAGCCAAAGTCTTGAGGGAGAAGTCGTGGTATCAAAAGCGCTTTGGAGAGAGGGCCAAGAAAACGGAAAGTGGCGAGTTGCCTAACTACGTCCAATGGGCAGCTTTGATTGCCGCATTCGCTTATTGGGCGCTGGTGTCGTTCCTGGTTCTTATGGCAATGCTGGCCCAGGCGGGAAGAATGGGCGACACTATAGCCGCTGATCAACATGCTCGCTTTAACGAATCCAAGGAGGGCGAGGTTAGTGTGCATCTTTCAAGCGGGGAGCAATTCAGTGGTTTTGCCATTACATGCTCGTCCGAACATTGCGCGTTTCTTGTTAATCAAGCCGTCAAAATGTACCCGTTATCTTCGATTTTACTGGTCGAAAGCGTGCCGAAGAAGGCATAACAAGGCCGTGAACATCGTTCGCATTCGCTCACTCGGACGCTTCGCTTTTCAGCTCAGCGCCGGTTACGGCAGGTGTTAGAAGCACACATGAAGGAAGTTTTAGCAATATTAATTGTAATTCTGTTAGGTGGGTGCGATTGGCTCGGTGACCATCAGATATGCCAAGAACCACATTCAGAATTATTTGGCATGGCATGGGAAGAGCAACTCGATAAACAAGGAATTAAATTTAATAAAAAAGGTGGCAAAATATGTTATCCAGAGAGATTTTCTGTTAAGGCCAGAAGGGCAAACTTTTCAGCCGAGGAAATTTATCGAGGTGCAGCTGAACTCGCGAAAACAAAACCACACAGAGAAAGAATTATAAGTTGGCTTGAACGTGAGGAACGTGATTTTGAGGAATCTCTCGTTGACACTAATGAATACTTAATTGTTGTATTTTCAGGTAGTGAAAACCAGTTTGATGAAACAAAATTAGTGTTGAATTGCCTTCAATATCAAGATAATTGCAATGAATAAACAAATTGCTTCTAACCAGAACATCAACTTCACTCCCTTCGGTCGTTGGACGCTCCTTACGTCGCGCCAGTTATGTATGCGTTAGGCCTAAGAAAATGGAGATTTTGTGAACATTTTCAAGATTATTGGTTTTCTGGCTGTGCTGATGCTGGTCGGCTGCAATCAGACAGTTCCGTACATACCTTCCTCCGCGCTTACTGCAGATAACTCTGCAAAAGTGCATATCTATAGAATCAAACGGTCAATACCCTTAGGAATAGCTGTCGATAATCGAATCACAATGGATGGGAAGTATTTAGGAAGCCTTCCCAATGGTGCTTCTATTATTTGCCCCCTGGGCATCACATATTCAAAGCGCAGGGATACACAATGGGAATCCCTGAACCCGTTTCCGTATCTCTAGGCATGGAGCTTGAAGCAGGAAATGCCTATTACCTTCGATATGGTGAAGAATACTCCGGTCTTCCAATTGCTGAAATATCGCTAGCCAGTGTAAAGAAAAGCATGTGGGATAAACGGCTTTAGGTGAATAGGCCTAACAAGAAAATCAAGGCGCATCCCCTTCGGGGCTGGTGCTGTCAATTTTCTTGTGCACATTTTTTATCGGAGCGGTCCCGGGAATTGGTCAGGCAATAGAATAGATTGCCTCTTTGTCCATCTCTTCAAGTAGTTTCATGTCCATGTATTTCCTTGTGCCCCAGTTTGTCGCTGAGACATGTCGAAGCCGAGCGGCGACCAACATTAATGCCGAATGGCCGTCGGGGAACGCGCCAATCACTTTAGTTCGACGCCTGGCCTCTTTCAGCAACCGCTCCATTGGATTATTGGTTTTGATCTTGAGCCAATGCTGGGAGGGATAGGAGTAGAAACTGAATGTCTCATGAATGTTGTGCTCCACAAGTTCTGCCGCAGTCCTCAGCTTCATTTCCTTGAGTTTGTCGACTACCCCTGTTGCCTTCTCCTCTGCCGCCTCACGGCTCTCCTGAGCGTGAATAGCCTTTAGCATGGCAGCGACTTCACGTACTTTGTTTTTAGGCACATGAGAGAACACGTTTCTGTAGAAATGAACAGCGCATCTCTGCCAGTCAGCCTCCGGAAACACTTCTGAAGCTGATTCCACAAGTCCGAGGCAGGCATCTGAAATAATTAGCCTGACGCCCTGCAAGCCGCGATCCTTCAGGTGCTTAAGAAACCCCAACCAGCCGGATTTATCCTCCTTGTGGCCTTCCTGAACGCCCAAAATACGGCGGAAACCGTCCTGGTCGACTCCAATTGCTGCCAGGACGGAAACATTTTTGACCTCTCCACCCCAGCTGCGTTTGAGCACAATGCCGTCCAGGAATACATAAGCATATTTGCCTTCAATTTGCTGTTTGCGCCAGCGCTCGATGTGTTTATAGACCTTCTGATTAAGCTTGGAAACCGTGCCCGAGGATACCCGAGTACCCCACAAAGCCTCTGTGATATCCTCCACGCGACGCACAGAAACCCCGGCCAGGTACATCTGAACGATGGCTTCCTCGATGGAGATATCTCGGCGTCGATAGCGCTCGATGATAGCCGTCTCGAACGTCTGCTGGCGTAATCTGGGCATTTTCAGTTCGACCTCACCAGCCTTTGTGTGAAATTTCCGTTTGTAGTGGCCAGCTCGGGTATCTATTCGATCTGGCGAGTGCTCATAGCGCTGAGCATTGCACATCTCGTCTGCTTCAGCATCTAGCATGGCGTTCAGGGTTTCCTCGACGGTACCTCTGACCATCTCTTCCAAATGTCCGCGTATCTCACCCTCGTCAATCCTGATAACCTTGCTAAGCCCGTTCGTGGTATCTTTAGCCATGGTGGTCCTCTTTGGTTTGTACAGTGGTTTGGCAATTACTGTTTTAACAAACCGGGGCCACCCCCTTCAAAAAGTGTGCACGTAAAAATTTACGTTATCTCGGGGCTGCTGGGACCTCGGCTTCGCGGAGGCCCCTTATTACTGACGTTATACCCAATAGAGAACCGAGCACTGGATAACGTAATATTTCTTTCGCACATTTTTGAGGAGGTGGCCCCCGGTCTGTATAAACTGTAATCGCCAAAGAACAGTACAGACCAAAAAGGACCACCATGAAAAAAGATACCACGAAACCACTGAGCAAGGTTATCCGCATCGATGAAGGAGAGATCCGGGGCCACCTGGATGAAATGGTCAGAGGTACAGTTGAAGAAACGCTGAATGCCTTGTTGGATGCAGAAGCAGACGAGATGTGCAACGCCCAGCGCTACGAACGTTCGCCAGACCGGATAGATACCCGTGCCGGTAGCTATAAGCGCACACTTCACACGAAGGCCGGTGAAGTTGAGATCAAAATGCCAAAGCTGCGCAAACAGACTTTTGAGACAGCGATCATCGAACGCTATCGGCGCAGAGATATTTCGATCGAGGAAGCGATTGTTCAGATGTATCTGGCGGGAGTTTCCGTCCGTCGAGTAGAGGACGTCACTGAGGCACTTTGGGGAACACGGGTTTCTTCAGGTACCGTTTCCAAGCTGAACCAAAAAGTCTACAAACACATTGAACGGTGGCGTACCCAAAAAATTGAAGGCGCCTGTGCCTACGTCTATTTGGACGGTATCGTACTAAAACGCAGCTGGGGCGGCGAGGTGAAAAACGTCTCAATCTTGGCTGCGATCGGCGTTGACCAGAGTGGATACCGGCGTATTCTGGGAGTTGCAGAGGGCCATAAGGAGGATAAGTCAGGCTGGATGGGATTCCTCAAATACCTGAAGGATCGTGGTCTAAAGGGCGTCAGATTAGTCATTTCCGATGCCTGCCTGGGTCTGAAGGAATCGCTTGCAGAGGTGTTTCCGGAAGCAGACTGGCAGAGATGCGCGGTTCATTTCTATCGTAATGTGTTTTCCCATGTGCCTAGCACTAGAGTGCGTGAGGTGGCTGCCATGCTCAAGGCGATTCATGCACAGGAGAATCGAGCAGCTGCCCAATCGAAAGCAGCTGATGTTGTGGCGAACTTGAAGACGATGAAATTGAGAGCGGCCGCTGAGCTAGTGGAAAGTGCGATCGATGAGACGCTGACATTTTTTGCTTATCCGCCACAGCACTGGCTCAAATTGAAAACAAACAATCCGATGGAGCGACTACTCAAGGAAGCCAGGCGACGGACGAAAGTCGTTGGTGCTTTTCCAGATGGTCATTCCGCATTGATGCTTGTAGCCGCTCGACTAAGGTATGTTTCCGCTACCACGTGGGGCACCCGTAAGTATATGAACATGAGGCTGCTCGAAGAGATGGATAAAGACAAAGATTACTCGGTAGCATGACGAATGACCGGAGCCACCGCCAAAAAAAGCGAAAGATTCTTTACACTACCGAGCACTGATGTGTATGGAACTAATTACAGCCATCAAAGACCTCGTGGTAACCGGTGCCGCTCTTATTGGAGCAGTAGTCGCTGTTAAAGGTCTTGGTACTTGGCAGCGCCAATTGAAAGGCAAATCAGAATATGAATTGTCTCGAAGAATATTGGTAAGTCTGTTCAAGTATCGGGATGCAATTAATGGTGTTCGTCACCCGATGATGTGGGCTAATGAAATGCCTTCACCTCCTGAAGAAGAGGCGAAGAAAATGAGCTCTGAGCAAATCCGCTTCTACGGAAGTGAAAAGGCTTACATCGCTCGTTGGGATAAAGCCCAAACTGAACGATCCGCTTTATACGCGGACCTCCTGGAAGCCGAAGCAATTTGGGGCACGGAGCTGAAAGATCGCTTCAAGGCCATCTTCGATCTTGAGCACGAACTGCTCGTGGCCATCCGGCACTATTTGCAGCAAATCAATCCGGATGAAGATGAAGCCACAAAAGAGGCTATTGGAAATATAGATTCGAAGCGCCGAGACATTATGTACGATGATCTCAGCGAAGAAGGAGATGAATACAAGAAGGAGTTTGCAAGTGCTGTGCAAAATGTCGAACAGTACCTCAAGCCTAAACTACAACACGGCAAGGTATAACAAGTCGTTCTTGTCGCCCCTTCGGGGCTGGGACCTCGGCTTTGCCTCGGCCCCAAAACTTTAGCGTTATATGGCCAAAAAGCATTCCTGTTTAGGTGCACGCAGGTTTGGTGTTAATTGCAATAATTTTCGAGAAGCCGAATAGAGGTGTTCTTGGTAATAGAAAGGTAGTTGCCAATAAGAAAATTCAACGTGCCGGCAGTTACAAAAGTGTTTACGGTGCTGTCATTGTGGGGAAGCACTAGCTGAGTTAAGGTAAAGAAAATCTGCGCCAGAAGGTAGTATCTCTGGCGCTCATTCAAAGAAGTGCAAAAGAATGAACAAAGAGTTGCCTCATGATTGCGGTATTGACCCATCGTGGTCTACTAAACACCGGCCATCTAACCAGTGGGTCAAGTTCGCTCCGGGCCTTCGGCCCTGCGCGGGACGTCTGGCTTCGCCATCCGCCCCTTACCCAAAGCGTTATGTTTCTGACCAGGCGTCCGAATTAAATGTGAGATGAAGACACAACCAAAAGCTGTTTCTGTTTATCCGACTCCAATGCGCCATTTGATAGCTATCGTGGTGTCGCTAGCGGTTTTGTATTGGTGCACAATAAATAAGGGTTCGAGTTATGCTTTATTAGTGGTTTGGTTTTTATTCGGCGCTGCGCATTATTTCATCTATTGTGAGAAATACGACTTTTACGAAGATAGGATGGTAATTAGGTCAATATGGCGCCCGATGAGTATTGACTACAAGAACATTCTAAAAGTAGAGAAGTTCCATATGTCTTATACACATATGATTTACATTAAAAACAATCAAAGAATTAGATTATTCTCAAGAGGGCTATATTCAAAGTCAACAGTGACCCATGCTTTGAGTTTGGTATCAAATTCACTAGTGTCCGGAAAAACCAGACTCACTTATCCATAACTCACTGTCAGTAAAACGATAATATGCCTTTTTTACCTGTCACCGACTTGAACCGGTTCCCAGCCCTGAGTCAGGCTTTAGCCCGATATCCCGGGTTGGAGCGATCAGTCGATGTACACAGGCAAACTTGTTTTTGCGCAGGCGATGGATCATCTGCCTATGCATACCTTCCGACGTTGCATTCAACGCTACGACGGCAACCGACACGTAAAAAGATTCAGTTGCCAGGACCAGTATCGTTGCATGGCATTTGCACAGCTTACCTATCGAGACAGCCTACGCGATATCGAAGCCTGCCTAAAAGCCCAGAGCAACAAGCTCTACCATATGGGCATTCGCTCCAAAGTGTCCCGCAGCACTCTGGCCGACGCCAACGAAAAACGCGATTGGCGCATCTATGCCGATTTCGCTCAGTCACTGATTCAAACAGCTCGGCGACTTTACACAGACGAAAACCTTGGGCTCGAACTCGACAACACGATCTACGCGCTCGACGCCACTACAATCAATCTCTGCCTCTCTGTTTTTCCATGGGCACATTTCCGGCAGACCAAAGCAGCAATCAAACTGCATACACTGCTCGACCTGCGTGGCAATATCCCATCGTTTATCCATATCTCCGATGGCAAGCTCCACGACGTCAACGTACTCGACCTGCTTTTGCCAGAGCCTGGTGCATTCTATGTCATGGACCGAGGCTATCTAGACTTCGAACGGCTGTATCATTTGGAGCAAGACTCCGCCTTCTTCGTCATTCGCGCAAAGTCCAATCTTCAGTGCCGCCGAATCTATTCGCACGTAGTAGACAAGACTTCCGGCCTACGTTGCGACCAGACAGTAGTGCTCACCGGTTTCTATACCGCTCAGCACTATCCCGACAAACTTCGCCGGATCAAGTATTACGATGCCCAAACCGAAAAGCAGTTTGTCTTCCTGACCAACAACTTCAGCCTGCCGGCATTGACAATCACAGAACTCTATCGGTACCGCTGGCAGGTGGAACTGTTTTTCAAATGGATAAAACAGCACCTACGCATCAAATCGTTTTTCGGTACCTCGGAAAACGCCGTCAAGACCCAGGTCTGGATCGCCGTATCCGTATATGTACTCGTCGCTATCATCAAAAAGCGACTCAATATCAAAGCCAGCCTCTATTCAGTTCTACAGATTTTGAGCCTGACTGTTTTCGAAACAACTCCTATGAATCAGTTGCTTACCGGATGTGAACAGAACATGAAAAACCACGAATCAAATAACCAACTGAATCTATTCGATTAATTTTCCGGACACTAGTGTATCAAATTATATAGAAAAACATAACCAGGGCTTTAACACGGACGCCGCAAAAACTGCGGCACACGGTTAAGCCCGCGTTATGCGTTTAAGTAGAGACATTGCAGCAATAGTTGTAAGCCTCGCCTTTTTCGGCTTGGTTCCCTTGTATGGAGCTCCATTCGATGGCTGCGTGGAATCGGGCTTTTTCACTCTTGTGGCGGGTTGTAGCTCTTGGCCGGAGTTTTTGCGAGGTTTCATATTCATGGCCGCAATCACAATAATTGCCGGTCATAGAAAGCCTCTTGCGGCTTTTGGCTTAATTGCCGTTATCTTGGTAATTATGGTTGGCGGTGCAGCGCTAATTGGCACAGGAGAGGAAGCAGCGTATTTTCGAGCTAATTGCTTCGCTATTGCCGAGCACATCATCAATCCTTTGTTGGTGGGCGCTCTCGCTGCTCTGTTTACGTGCCTCGCAATCGCGAAGCTTCTTTCACTTGGGGCCAGCGATGTCGAAAGCGCATAACAAGGCGGTCAAGCCGTTCGCCTTCGGCTCACTCGGACGTTCAGCACTCCGCGCCTGCTCGGGTATGGCTTCGCCATTTTTTCCCAAGCAGGCGCTCCATGCTGATCGCCGCTTACCTTGGCGTTATATGGCCAAAAAACATTCCGGTGTCGGTGCACGCAGGTTTGGTGTTAATAGCAATCATTTTCGAGGAGCCGAATAGAGGTGTTCTTGGTAATAGAAAGGTAGTTACCAATACGAGAATTCAACGTGCCGGCAGTTACAAAAGTGTTAACGGTGCTGTCATTGTGGGGAAGCACTAGCTGAGAGAGCTGGACCCACCTGATTGGACAGTCATTGGACGAAGATAAGTGCTTCCTTCAAGATAAGCGATATAATCTGGAGAGAAGCAATGAGACGGAAAAGACGAAATCATTCGCCCGAATTCAAGGCCAAGGTCGCGTTGGCGGCGATCCAAGGTGACCTGACGATGGCGGAGCTGGTCAAGAAGTTTGATGTGCATGCCAATCAGATCACCGAGTGGAAACGCCAATTAGTGGGTAATGCCGACCAAGTGTTCGGACGTTCGGAGAAGCAGGCCGAAGAGAACGAGCACAAGGTTAAAGAGCTGCATGCCAAGATTGGTCAATTGACGATGGAGCGGGATTTTTCATATGGCCTTTTTCTGCAAACAGGACGTAAGTACACCTCACCGGTGGTGATCAATGTAGATTCTGACCGAACTATTTCGGTGGCGCAGCGCACGGGCCTTGTGTCGACGATGGATCAAGCTCATATCCGCGGATTGGTTACCGCATTTCATACTTCCGTCGCGGGGCTGCCTCGCTCTTAGATCGGAGATCAGCAACAGATGCTGCGCACAAAAAAATCTCGAGGATTCCCCTCATCGCGCCCGTGGCTGAACCACCGAAATAGTCCGATGGGAGACCTGACTGGCGCGCTAAACTGGTTTCACTTGCCTAGCGATGTCCCAGATGAATCCGGAAAGTTCTCTGGCGATTGCTGCACAGACTTTGTTCTGGTGAAGCCCTCTGGCCCGTAGTCGCCGAAACCGGCGACAGAGCCGCAGCTGTGCCTTCCAGGCGAGATCGATAATGGATTGGGGTTGCCCCTCAAGTCTTGGCTGGATTGATTCGCCGATTCGTGCAGGAAAACGATAGTTCCAGGCGGCCTCGACAAGGATGCGTCGCGCATGCGTATTACCAGTTTTGGTTAATCCACCTCGGTGCTGGCTCTTACCACTGGAATACTCTGAGGGAACCAGGCCGAGGTAGCCCATCAGTTCACGAGGATGGGAGAAACGGCGTAGATCACCGAGTTCTGCCACTAATGTCAGCGCAGCAAGAAAACTGATGCCCCGCAAGGTCATCAGTGCCTTGATGACAGGCAGCCAGCGCCAGTCGGATGTCTGTTGGCGTAACGCTTCTTCCAAACGGGCTACCCGTTCGGTAGCGAACCGGACGGCCAGGCGATATTCGGTAAAAACGATATGATTGGACGGGTCGTGAAATTGAATCTTCGACAAAAATAGTTCGTGAGTTGGGCCCCAGCGCCGCGCGGAATAGGAATGTCCCTGGCGAAGCAGGAATGATCGTAGCCGCTGTCGTGCCCGACATTGCTCACCTACCATATCGCTGCGTGTACGCACCAAATCCCGGATCGCCTCATCTTCGGGATCAGGAATTTGGATTGCTGTCAGCTCCCCGGCACGATGTAGGCGTGCCAGGAGCAAGGCGTCACGCCGATCGGTTTTGACTCGATCGGCCGGGTGCCTGGCGACACGAGAGGAGGCGATCACGTCACAAGTATAACCCCGCTGGCGCAGCGCTCGCACAAGGCCGTATCCACAGGGACCTGCTTCGTAACAAAGGTTGAGCTCCGATGGTTTGCCGAGCTTTTTCAGCGCTTTGGTCAGAGATATGACACTGTAGCCTGTTGTCCCCAGAAATCGCGGCTCTTCTGTTCTGGCAGCCGCTTGCGTGTAGGCGATGGCGATCGAGTCTTTATGAACATCAAGCCCAATATAGAATCTAGTCTTCTCCATGATGGCCTCCTAATGTTCTGGATTTGTCGTAACCTGCAAGGCCATTATGTCTTAGAACGCGGGCTCGAACGGATTCACGGGCCCAGAGGAAAGAAATGGTAGATCGGAAGGATCCGTTACCGGTGACGCGACAATGTGCGTTACTGGATCTACCGCGCTCGACGTTCTATCACATACCCAGGCCGGTCTCCGACGAAGAGCTTGCTCTGATGGCGCTAATCGACCGTTGTCACCTGAAGCATCCGTTCTATGGCAGTCGACGCATTCGCGACTGGTTGGAGGATCGGGGACATCGGGTGAACCGCAAGAAGATCCAACGCCTGATGCGCACTATGGACCTGACGGTGCAGTATCCGAAGCGCAACCTGAGCCTCGCGAACCAGGCGCACAAGGTTTATCCGTATCTGCTGCGGGATCTCGTGATTGATCGCCCGAATCAGGTCTGGGCCACCGATGTGACGTATGTGCCGATGGCACGAGGTTTTGTGTACCTGGTCGCGATCATGGACTGGTACTCACGCAAGGTGCTGCCATGGCGCGTATCCAACACGTTGGATACCAGCTTTTGCGTCGCAGCACTGGAGGAAGCGCTCGAAACTCATGGCGTCCCGGAGATCTTCAATACCGACCAAGGCAGCCAATTCACCAGCGAGGACTTTACCGGTGTTCTCAAACAGCATGGCATCCGCATCAGTATGGACGGCAAGGGCCGATGGATCGACAACGTCTTCGTCGAGCGCCTGTGGCGGACCGTGAAGTACGAAGAGGTCTATTTGAAAGCCTACGACAGTATCACCGCTGCACGGGCATCATTGGGCAGATACTTCGCGTTCTACAACACGGAAAGGCGACATCAATCGCTTGACCGGCGTACGCCGGACACGGTGTACTATGAATCGGCTGCCAGGTTGGCAGCTTGACACAAGGAAGCACTTATCGCGCTGCCCAATTTTCGGGGTCTACTTCTGTGCACCACTAATTTACGTCCACAGCATCGAACCAGAGCACACTGCAATGGGTATTGTTTTGGCAGGCGTTGCACTATTTTGGTTTGCAATAGTAGGGGCTCGTAGTGCAAACACATAACAAGTTTGTCAACGATCGCCCTTCGGGCTGGACAGCTTTAAGCGCTGCTTCGCAGCAAAGCTGCGCCGCTGATGTGAGGCGTTATGTTTCAGAATGTACAGATATCAATTTTAAGTGCTTCACAAATGGATCGAAGTCTTTATCTGAATATAACAAAGGTATGGAATTATCTATGCAGAATGTAGCAATGATGACATCTGTTGTTTTTCTGATGGTTATACCTTTCTTTCTCAGTGCTCGATAGTTGTCGGCGCATTTTGACACCATTGATGAGCCAAACATCTCAAACAGATCCAGGGTGGAGAGTGTTTTCTTCGCCATTTTATAATCCTTGTCATGCCTAAAGCCCTGAAGGATTTCAAGAAAAATCATGTCGCCTATGGCTACTGTGCCATCAACGAGGGCGGAATCCAGAGAATCTGTATTGTTGTTTTTAATGCCATTGAAGTAGTCAATCCAAACGCTGGTATCAACAATTATCACTTACCGCCTCTCATCTCATTTAAATCGCCTTCCCAGCGTAGCTTGCCCCGTAGTTTTCGAATTGCTTGTTGTTCATTTTGTCGCACTAACAATCTAAGTCCAAGTTCAACTGCTTCTCTCTTGGTTTCGGCACCGCTAGCTTTTAATGCCGCGGACATTAAATCATCGTCAATTACGATATTTGTTCTCATGAGGTATGTCGTGTGTAATAATGTAGATAATATACACATAGTAGCAGCGCATAGGAAACATAACAAGGCACTCCAACCGACCGCTAAAAGCGGCGGTTGAGTGCAGCGTTGAGCCTGTCGGAAAACCCTTTAATTCGATAAAATTGGATGAAAGAAAAAGCTGGTAGGGAGAAGAAAGAATGGCCCGGTACAAGGACTACAACTACGATCAGATGAAGATGATCCCGGTGTCCTACCAACAGCAAATGCTCCCCGGCAGTTTTGAGTATTCGCTTTCTTATCTTATCGACAATGAACTGGAACTCTCCGTCTTCGAGCAACACTACCGCAATGACGACGGTGGACGCCCCGCCTATGATCCGAGGCTACTGCTGAAGATTATCATTCTGGCTTATTCGAAAGGGATCACCAGCAGCCGCAGGATAGAGCAGCTGTGCCGGGAAAACATCGTATTCATGGCGCTGTCGGCGGACTTGAGGCCCGATCACAGCACCATTGCCGATTTCATCTCCCGTTCACCCGAGGCGATAGCAGACCTTTTCAGTCAGATTGTGCTGATGTGTGATCAGTTGGGGCTAATCGGCAAGGAGATGTTTGCCATCGACGGATGCAAGCTGCCCTCCAATGCGTCAAAGGAGTGGGGCGGCACCCACGCCGAGCTAAAGAAGAAGCGCCAGAAGATAGACCGGGCCGTTCGGCGCATGTTGCAAAAACACAAGGACCAGGATCTTGCTGAGCAACAGCCTGACATTCATGCCCGTGAACAGCAGCAGATCAGGAAACTACGTGCCGCCTCGCGCAAGGTCAAACGGTTTCTCGACAGCGAAGAGGAGCGCAAAGGCGTCAGTGGGCGCAATGTTAAGAGCAACATTACCGACAACGACAGCGCCAAGATGAAAACCGCCCATGGCGTGATTCAGGGATACACGGGAGTAGCAGCGGTAGATGATAAGCACCAGGTGGTCGTGCATGCGCAAGCCTTCGGCCAGGGACAGGAGCACGGTCTGACGTAGAAACATTAGATTAAATGACAAGAAACAATGAATGGGTGTAATCGAAAACTACCAGGTGGAAAATCCGTTTCTCGAAAACAGGATTTTCTACAGGCTCGTTAGGCGACTCGAAACGCAAAGCGCCAATGAATCACAAATCTATCCGAAGCGATAATGGCGATGTGCATTACTGGACCGAGGGTCAGGCTACGTCGTGCATTTTTTTTAGCCATGGTGCCACGATGGATCATGGGCTGTTCGAACGGCAGGTAGAATATTTTTCCAGCCAGTACAAAGTGGTCGTTTGGGATTCTCCTGGGCATGGACAATCCCGCCCATCTTCGGACTGTAGCCTGGAAAACGCGGCAAGTGAGTTAGTTCGCATCCTTGATACGGAGCATGTACAAAGCGCCCATCTGGTTGGCCAGTCAATGGGTTGCTACATTAGCCAAATCGCTGCTCGCAACTTTCCTGAGCGCGTTTCAAGTCTTACTGCCGTCGGCTCCAGTCCATTGCAGGCATCCTATTATTCGACCCTTGATTACTGGATGCTGTCGATCGCACCGCCTTTACTAAGGCTTTATCCCTATAGCAGCCTGATCAAAACAATCAGTGAGAATGTGGCGGTTACTGCAGCTGCAAAAAACTATGCGCTGAAGACGCTGAAAACGTATTCAAAAGATGAGATCGTAATGATTATGAAAGCGGTGTATCAGGGCGTAAAAGGTTACGGTGAGTATGGCCCTCTGCTGATCCCAATACTTGTCACCTATGGGGAAAATGATACAACAGGAAAAGTTGAATCATATTCCCAGGAATGGGCTGAAAATGAAGGCAGGCCACTTCGAGTTATTTCAAAAGCAGCGCACAATGCAAACATGGATAACCCCGATGAGTTCAATAATGTTCTGGGACGCTTTCTGGAGGGTTTAGAATAAGATATTTAGCCCGCACTCAAGTAGCGTGCGGCCACGCGATTGGTCGCCTAACCAGTTGGGGCTACGGACACTTGCCCCGCGCACTCCTTTCATTATCACTTCGGTCGGGCGTGATTACAAGCGCCCCAGCCCAAGGCGTTATAAATATTGGTGGCCTCATATTTATCGAGAATAGGGACAATTGGCCGATTATTTTCAACAAGGAGCTGAAGAAAGATGAAGAAAACAAAAACACTATCGATAGCAGCAGTGTTCATAGCGAATGCACTCGCCGGTTGTACAGCAACAAAGATTGTAAAAGACACAGTGCCCGTTAACGCTAGCAATTCGAAAAATACAATGTCTATAGAAATGCAAGCCGATGCTACGTCTTTAGAAGATACTGTATTCATACGAATCAATGGAGCTGAGAAATTTCGATTCGTTTTCAACATGGGTAACACCTTGAAAACTCTAAGTAAAGATGCAGAATACAACGGAGATAGACTGAAGGCATCGTGTAAGCTTGATCTATCAAGTAAGAAAACCACTTTGACTTACACAGCTCATAATTGTTCCGTTTATGTGAACGGTGATCTGGCGATCAACCGTGAATTTTAGAAACTAACGGTATCAGGCAGAATAACATTTATAACAAGCCATGCCAGACATTCGCTACGCTCATTGGGACGCACGCAGCTTCGCTGCGTACACCCTGCATATTGACGTTGAGCCTGTCGGAAAACCCCTTAATTCGATAAAATTGGATGAAAGAAAGAGCTGATAGGGAGAAGAAAGGATGGCCCGGTACAAGGACTACAACTACGATCAGATGAAAATGATTCCGGTGTCCTACGAACAGCAGATTCTCCCCGGCAGTTTTGAGTATTCGCTCTCTTATCTTATCGACAATGAACTGGAACTCTCCGCCTTCGAGCAACACTACCGCAATGACGACGGTGGACGCCCCGCCTATGATCCGAACAGAGGCGTATTTTTCGCTTTATGTAGAAACTTTAGATTAAATGACAAGAAACAATAAATGGGCGTAATTGAAAATTACCAGGTGGGAAATCCGTTTCTCGAAAACGGGATTTCCGAAAGTCTCGTTAGGCGCTTGATAAGAAATTATCGGACTACATAGGAGTTTAAATGCTTATTTGTAAAAAAGACGATCGAAATTGGAACGAAATTATGGAAGGTACAGAATTTTGTGGATTGCGCATTAATGAAGTCCAAGGTGGAGCCGCGTTAATTCGAATGACAAAAGGCACTCGCTTCCCACAACACCTTCATAAAAGCCCGGAAGAAACACTGGTGCTAAGTGGTGTTGTCAAGATAGGCAATGAAATATTTGTTGAGGGAGACTATCTCTACACCGAAGAAGGAGAGGAGCATGACGTGGTGGCAGAAGAAGATGTGCTTATGTACGTATCCGTGGAAGCTGGAATAGAAGTAGTCGAGTGAGTTTCCAATTATCAATTCCCACAAATATCTAACTCTTCTGCGTATTAAACAATGCGCCTAGCAAGCGCAGGCAGCCGAACGCAGCAAAGCCGCGCCGCTGATGCGAGGCGTTATGCATAAAATGACATGACAAGACTATCTGTTATCGCGGTAATTTTACTGTGCATCCAGACTGTAGGGGCGGCAGAAATATATAAATGGAAAGACTCAAACGGCAAAGTATTTTTCTCAGATAAAAGACCCTCGGACTTAGAAACAGAAGAAGTAAAATTACGAATAAACACGTATGAAAGTGTCAGCTATGGAAGGTCGTTGTTTGATACCGGGAAGCAGGTAGTAATGTATTCCACTGAGTGGTGTGCTTACTGCAAAAAAGCAAAGAAATACTTCGCCAGAAAAGGCATCTCATATACAGAGTATGATGTTGAAAAGAACAAAGAAGCTCAGGAGAAATACAAAGAACTTGGAGCACGTGGTGTGCCAGTAATACTGGTTGGCAAAAAACGTATGAACGGATTCAGTGAGAAAGGCTTTGAACAAATCTACAACTGAAAAGCACAACAAGTACAAAAACCTTCGCGCGAGAAACCGCGTCCCGTTTATAAACGCACTTGGCCATGATACAAAAGAAACACTTTATGATAAAAAGTCGAATTTATTGGGGAAAAATTATGAAACACCTTGTTATGAATCCACAGATTTCATTGACCGTACTTATAGTTTGTTTTTTAAGTATCGGAATCGGGACTGCACACGCAGCAGTAGTAAACGTTACAGGGACGGTCGTTTTCGAAAACACTCCGTATCCACCCGAGTCAGATAACGAAATTTTCGTTTTTAACGAACGCCAGAATATTCCCTTCGTGGAATCGCAGCCATTGGATTTTGGGAGCATTGAGGCAGGAACTTTGGTGAACAGTCATTACATTCAATACGATCCTGCATCGCCAACAGGTTTTATTGGAACAGGCACGGTGACATTTGATGGCCCAATCCTTGGTGTGATCACTACTACGGACAACTTGAACGCAGATCTTAATCCAGAAGTATCTGGCACATCAGATACATACTTTGGACTTGAAATGCTCATTGGATCCTATCCCACTGGTGCCAATCCAAATGCTCGTGGACTGGGTAGTGCCGAGGATGACATCATCTTTACAATCGGCACAAATTCCCTCGTTATTGACTCACTCGAAATCCCCGTTCGTGGCAATCTGGATGGTTTTCGTGTTTTAACGGCCGTCCCTTTGCCTCCCGCTTTGTGGCTCTTCGGTTCAGCTTGCGCGGTTTTGTATGGACTTGGTAGAGCTCGGATATCTAGAGCAGCGGATCTGGCCTAACCAAGCGAACCACTTTTGTCGCCGCTGAACCTGGACCTTTACAGGAAACGACTATGGAGCCAGTAATCGTATCAAGGGATTCATTTTCGATAATAGGAATCGAGTTGAGGACTACGAGCCGAGATGGAACGAACTTTCTTGAGATTCCTCAGTTTTGGGAAAAGGTCATAGAAAAAGGGCAAATTGTTAAGATTCCGGACAGGAAATCCGCCGAGACCTTACTGGGTATTTGCATGGACTTTAAATCAGATGGCAGTTTCTCGTACATTATCGGATCGGAGGTGACCAATACCGAGAATGCACTGGACGATATGGTAAGTAGAACTATTCCCGCTGCTAAATATGCCGTATTCACCGCGAGGGGTAATATGCCCGACTCAATCCAGGAGGTTACCAAATATATTTACCAAAAGTGGTTGCCGAGTTCAGAATATCAGCGAGCGAACTCGGCTGATTTCGAGGTATACGACGAGAGATTCGATGACAAAGAGAATCCCGAGGTCGATATCTACGTTCCGATTGTTTACTCTTAACAAGAGTATGCAGACGGGCCGCTCCAAGCGCTATGCGCTTTCTGGGGCCGCCGATGCGAGGCGATAATAGGTAGCTACTTGTACGTCCGCTTTCAAGGCCCGCGAAGAAACGATACTTCGTCGTCAAGGCCTACGCCGGATAATTCGCCGTAAGCCTTTGTGATCGGTAAACACCCTGATTAAATTGGTGGGCCCAGTAGGACTCGAACCTACGACCAAGGGATTATGAGAGGCTTTTTTGGCGGCTTTAAGCTACTGAAGTGCAAAAAGAAAAATATCATAACCTATTGTTATTAAATATTAATACCGAATATTGGCGCGTCTGTCCCGAACGTAGTATGCTAATACCTAGTTACCACTGTGTTACCACGAAACGCCCTCGGGGACCAAGGGACTTTCAATCGCAAGGTCAAGCATGCGTATTCGGCTTAATCGTACCAATATCAAAAAATTGGAGCCCAGGCGCTCCAGTTATTATGCGGCTGACGAAGAATTCCCAGCCTTCCGAGTGAGGGTTACACCCAAGGGTGCAAAGACCTTCTACCTTCTCTATCGCAACGCCCAGCATCGGCAGATCACCTTCAAGATTGGCGTATTCGGGGAAATTACCCCCGAAGCGGCACGAGACATCGCCGAAAAGAAAATGGCCGAGATCAAACTGGGCGGAGATCCAGCAGCCGAAAAAGAGGAAGGCAAGCGGCAAGCCGAGCGGAGTAAATATTCCACACTTGGGGGGTTCCTGGAACATAAGTTCGAACCCTGGGCGGTGGAGAATCGGAAGACTGGTGCGAATATGGTTGCACGGTTGAGATCGGCTTTCGCCGAACACTTGGATAAACCCCTCGACGAAATCACCCCCTGGATTATCGAGAAGTGGCGGAAGGAGCGATTCAAGGCTGGTCGCAAACCTGGAACCGTCAATAGACTTATTGCCGCTTTAAAAAGCGTGCTCTCCCGTGCCGTGGAGTGGGATGTCATCGAACACCACCCCCTACGCAAGCTCAAGCTATCCAAAGAGGATACCGGGGGTGTGGTCCGGTATCTGACGGTGGAGGAAGACTGCAACCTACGCGAGGCCCTGGCTTGCCGGGATCAACGAATCAAAGATGGCCGGAAATCCGGAAACCAGTGGCGCAAGGATCGCAGCAGGGAACTCATGCCGGAGATCGAGGGTAACTTCGCAGACCACCTCTCTCCAATGGTGCTGCTCTCCCTCAGTACTGGAATGCGCCGGGGCGAAGTATTCAATCTGCGCTGGGAAGATATCGATTTCGACAACGAATCCCTGGTCATCCACGGCCATAGTGCCAAGTCAGGAAAGACGCGCCACATACCTCTTAATAGGCATGCTCTCTTCGCTCTAGAAGAGTGGCAGAGACACACCGAGAGCCGCACTGGACTCGTATTTCCCGGCAAGGATGGAAAGCCCTTCGACAACGTAAAGAAAGCCTGGGAGGGGCTTCTAGCGGATGCTGGGATACAGAACTTTCGCTGGCACGATATGCGCCACCACTTCGCCAGCAAGTTGGTTATGGCCAATGTGGATCTGAATACCGTCCGGGAGCTACTCGGGCATTCTGATTTTAAGTTAACCCTGAGATATGCCCACCTAGCGCCCGAGCACAAAGCGGCGGCGGTTGCGAAGTTAGTGGAGGAAGGATGATGGGCGAAGATGATAGGAGATTAAGGCCCGACGAATCCCTTCAAGAATACGGTAACCGATTGTCTAGTGACGGTGGTGGTCTGGTTTACTCATTGTCAATCCCCATTCGAATTATGCGATCAAAGGGATTCGAGTATAAACGTAGAAAATGGCTAGAAAACCGACCAAAAGACATTGGGAATATTGTCAACTTTTTGCAGCAGATAGAGGTCTTTGCCGATCAACTAATAGAAGACAGCTATCCACCCTCGAGTGATGGGAAAGAGCCATTTGAGGTCTTTGCGGGGAGAACTCTGAAGGCCCATGCCCGGAAAGCTTTTGAAATCACCCAAACTACTGAGAACATTTTTGAGTTTGCTTACCATATTCAGCTTATATACGAACTGCTTTTTGAACCTATCGAGAAACAGTCAGAGAAGTTAAGAAAGGGTAATAAAAAGGGTGGCAAAAGTACTGCCAAGATGAAAAAGGAGGAAACCCAAAACCGAAATCGGAGAATACTCGATGACCGCGAATCAATGCTAAAAAGAGGAAAGGAGCCGCGAGACATTTCCGGAATACTAGCTAACAAGTATTCTCTATCTCAACGACGGATTAATCAAATACTGAAACAAAAAAAATAGTCGGAAATGCGCTAAAGCGAATTTCCTCTTCAGCTATTAACCTCTCCCATACCGAACACAAACCAATCATGTCACGGTATAGGAGAGCAACATGCCAGCCCAAAACGCTGCAATCGATCTGTACAAACAGATTAATACAAATGAAGCCGCCGATTTCCTAGGCGTCACTCCCCGCAAACTTGAACAAATGCGCCAGCGTGGTACTGGCCCTGTTTTCGTTCGCATATCCCCTAAGTGTGTTCGCTATCGCATCAAAGAACTGATTGCTTATCAGGATGCACACCTGCGAGAAAACACGCTTCAGGCATAGGGAGACCAACCAATGACTACAACAACCACACGGCCCAGTTATCCACCCCAGCCCTGCGAATGGGAGGCCCTGCCTTTTATCAATCATTCCGGCAAGAAAATCACACGCGGGAACTGGAAAGTCGAGCCCACCGATGATTATGCCCTGGCCTGTGATAAGGGGGCGGAGTACGCAGCTCAACTAGCCTGCTATCTGCTTCAGAATCCTTTTTGGGTCGGAGGCAACATGCTAGGCCGCATTGTCGCAGATATCGACTTTACTGATGACTCAGAAACGAAAGGCTATTGGGTTGGCTTCTTCAGCCGCCTTGAGTACATGTTGTATTACTTCAGCAAGCAGCATGATCCCTGGGATTTTCATTTACAGATAGGTCGCCACTTCGAACAGGTCCGGCAAGATCGAGAGCAAGGGGTGGCGGAATGACTACCTCAGACTTGGACACAATGTTTTGGGGTGAAAAAGTTCCCGTGAGTGGGCGCAGGCTGCGGTTTCAGATCACCCCGGAAACTGCATCAGAAATCGCCGAAGCCGTAGCGAACTTCAAATCTCAAATGGTCGTTACGCTGCGCTCCGTTAACTGCCTGGTAGCCATCGCTGCCGATGAAAACGAGGATAGCCCATCCCCGGCGCTCATCAGTGAATGCGCCTGGGGATTGTCCGGGGTAGCTGATTTGGTCCACACACTGGACGCTATCGAACGGGCGGCGGATCGAGTAGTACACAATAACTCGTTGAATGAAGTTAAGCGGAGCATCTGTGGTGAGAACGCATAGACGCACAAAAGCAGAGATCGAATACCTCAAGGCTCATCTCTACCACATCGTTAAAGAGATGAAGCCGATGACCGTTCGCCAGATCTTCTATCAAGCTGTATCGCTGGGGCTGATCGCTAAGTCTGAACAGGAGTACAAGGGGACCATCGTTCGGTTGCTCACACAAATGCGCAGAAACGATGAGCTCCCCTGGCATTGGATCGCGGACAACACCCGCTGGATGCGTAAGCCCAATACCCACAACGATCTAAAGACGATGCTGGAGGAATCACAGGAACTCTATCGCCGGGCATTGTGGCGGGACCAGGATGCTTATGTGGAAATCTGGCTGGAGAAGGATGCCTTGTCGGGGGTGCTCTATGACGTGACCAGTGAATGGGATGTCCCCTTGATGGTGACGCGAGGCTATCCCTCCTATTCCTACCTGGCTCAAGCGGCCCAGACCATCGCAGCCACCGATAAGCCGACCTACCTCTATTACTTCGGGGATCACGATCCCAGCGGGGTGGATATCCCCCGGCATGTGAACAGCGAGCTTAGGGAGCTCGCAGATAAAGCATATTTCAACGATGCGCTGAAGAGGGGGGCGGAAGCAGCTGCTCGGGCACTGATGTTTGATATCAGTGACGAGATCTACTTCAAGCGTGTGGCGGTCTTACCGGATCAAATTGTTGACCTAGACCTACAAACTCGCCCAACCAAGAAAACAGACACTCGGGCCAAGAACTTCAAAGGCGAATCCGTAGAGGTCGATGCCATTCACCCGGATACGCTTCGGAAGATGGTTCGGGAATGCATCATCCAGCATATCGACAAAGAGATTCTGGAGAACACCCACCGGATCGAACGGGCCGAGCGGGATACGCTATCCGAAGTGATCGAGGGATTAGGCCAATGAGCAAGTTAAGCGATAGCGTCTGGGAGCTCGTAAGCAGGCTATGAGCTCCCCCGCAGTCGAATACATCCAATCCGGCTTCGTGCTGGTGCCGATCCCCTCTGGGAGGAAGGGACCCACGATTGAGGGGTGGAATACCCGGCCACTCTGTATAGCGACTGTGGAGCAAGCGCGCCAGTTAAACGGTGGAAATATCGGCTTAGCGCATGCCTATAGCGGAACCTGCGCAATCGATATCGATCAATACCAGGCAGCGGAGCAATGGCTGGCGGAGAGAGGTATTAATCTGGAGGCTTTGCTCATGGATGACCAGAGTGTTCAGGTATCCAGCGGCAGGGATGACCGGGCGAAGTTACTCTACCGGTTGCCGGTGGGGGTTGGCCCACTTCCAGAAAGGAAAGTAAAAAGCCCATCCGATCCAACAGAAGACATGATCGATTTCCGTTGTGCGACTGCTGACGGACTGACTGTTCAGGATGTGCTGCCACCCTCCATCCATCCCGATACCGGCAAGCCGTATGTGTGGATCGGCGACTACCGGAACCTACCAGTATTGCCGGATGGGCTGCTCAGGGTATGGCGAGAGTTGATTGGGAATACCCCAACAGCGGCACCTGTGGGCCTCAATGCTGTGACTCCACAAGTCGGTGTGTCTGTAGCGCTGGAGACGTTAGGGCTGTCTTCCTGGACGATAAAGCTTATCCGTGAAGGCAATGCCGAGGGTAAGTACCCGAGCCGCTCAGAAGCAATCTACGGGGCTTTAAAAGACCTGATAAAGGCGCGTCTTGACGATCCAATAATCTACGCAGTCATGACGGATCCGGTAAACGCGATCTCGGAAAAGCCACTTGAGCAAAGCAGGGGAGATATCCAGCGGGCCATGAAGTGGATCGGCAACCAGATCCCCAAGGCGAGAGCTGAAGTCACAGCCGAAACAGCTGCCTTGTTCCAGAGCATACCGACATTCGTTCAGGAACTGGCGAAACCTGTTGGCGAAGTCTTGGATCAACTAAAAAGCTTATCCGCAACCAACCGGCTTGATGAAATGGAAACCAACCTTAAAAACGATTACTACATATTCCGCGAGATGGCACTGGCGGGCCTTATGACGCTGTTCTACGCCTGGCCGAATACGGGAAAGACCCTGCTATTCCTCTATTTCATTATCGAGGCTATCCGTGACGAGCGGGTAAAAGGTGAGGACGTCTTCTATATCAACGCCGATGACAACTATAAGGGCCTCTACACCAAAGCGAAGATAGCCCAAGAGAATGGCTTCCAAATGATCAGCCCGCAGGAGGCGGGGGTGTCTCCCCAGGATGTTCTCAATCTCCTGGTCGCTCTCGCACAGTCAGATGGGGTCAATGGGAAAGTCGTCATTATGGACACCCTGAAAAAATTCACTGACATGATGGATAAGCGGGCTCAAGCCGCGCTGTATGAGACGTTGCGGGGCCTCGTTACGAAAGGCGCTACGGTGATTATTGCCGGACATGCCAATAAGCATCCGGACGCTGACGGCAACCTGGTCTATGAGGGCACCGGCGACACCATGAACGATATCGACTGCGCCTATTCCATGTACCGCATGTCGGAGAAGAGCGATGAAGTCCAGACTGTACTGTTTCGCCGGGAGAAAGACCGAGGGGACATCATCCCCAAGGTTTCATATCAGTATGAGAAAAGGCAGGGAATGCACTACCGGGACATCATCGACAGCATAACTCGCCTCGATGACTCGCAGGCCAGCCGGGCATCCAGAGAAAAGACTGAGCGTGAGATTCAAGATCAGTACGAATCTGAGCTTCTGTTTGTGAAGGGGCTGCTGGCTGATGGTCCAAAGAATCAAACGGAGATCCTGAAGGCGAAGGAGAAATCGAAAGATCCGCTGGCCGGAGAAGTTTCCACACGGGGATTACGCGCTGCCCTGAATCGGCTCACGGGGATCGTTTGGGAGGTCAAACGGGATGTCAATAATGCGAAGGTTTATAGCCTGATCGGGGCTGAAACTGAGGCGTACAGGAAGGCGTCAAGAGGGTGACAAACCGTAATAACCGGGGGGGGGGCGTCAAACCGTACAAACCGACAAACCCAACCCCAAAATATCCACAAAATTGGGGCGTCGATGGCTGGGAGTCCTTATGGATACTGGGTTTGCACAGTTATTACACTTTTTACGGTTTGTTGGTTTGCACAAAGAATACCCCCCACCCCCCTGGGTGTCACAACCCACCGGTTGTAACACCTGTGGAGATGGAAATTCGTTGTTTGTCTGTCAGGAGAAGTCACGAAATGAGCAGGAAAAGTAGACCCTATAAATCACGAAAACGGCGCCCGAGTTACCTGGGCAAATTGATCGGAACTTGCCCACCTAATCCGGGTGAGGTGCAAGTCGTCACCATTGCACATGCCGACGATTGCGATCACTGGCGGCACATGCCTTGCGATTGTAATCCTGCTGTGACTGTGGAGAGCAGACAATGAATAACGTAATCGACCACCCAACGAAAAGCATCGTTGCTGATTGGGAACTACAAGCGCAAGTGCTTTTGAGCGATAAGCTGAACGAACTGAGCGACGAAGACGTCGCCTGCCTACTGGTCTGTGACAAAGACCACCTGCGCAAGCAAGGTCTCGATATCCCCTACATCGTCAAGCACTACATCCACCCTGATTACGAACCTCTCATAACAGAAGAGGTAGCGCGGGATGTCCTAAAGGTGGCTTGCACTAAGGCAGCACTGATGCGACCAGGAGTCAGGCAGATTGCAAGGCAGATGGTGGAAGAGGCATGAATAGTCCGACAATAGAGTTCCCTCCAAAGAGTTGGTTAACCCGAGTATTTCCAATCTCTTCCATACCCCGGCGACCACCAGATGTGGAGACACTCGCTTTTCACGAGGCCGGGCACGCTATTGTGGGGCTGTTTTTCTGCCTGCCCATAGATAAAGCTGAGTTGGAGATTCCCACTAACGAGAAAGAGGTACTCCGAGGCCGAGTGACTCTCAAAAATGGTTCTTCAGGCCTAGATGATTCGGAGATTCCACTCGCGCTAAAACAAAAAGTGGCTCTGGAATTAGGAGCGTGGTATGCGGCAGGACTGCAGGCGGAGCTATTGCACCATGATTTAACCGTCAGTGGGCCGGTGTTTCCAGGCAGTCATGATTATACCAATTTGAACAAAGCACTAGCCTGGGGGTTTGGCCACCCTCAGCCTGTGTACTATTGCCAGCAACTTTCCAAGGCGATTCTGACCGGGCTGTGGCCTGCTGTCGAGTCACTCGCCGAAGCATTGCTTGTGCAGCACTGCGTGTCTGTTGATGAGTGTTTGGAGATATTGCGGAATTCGAGCTCTACCAAAAAGGTGGTAATCACATGAAAACAAATGATCTATGTAAGTTGATTAAGGTTGCAGAAGATAGCAGCTTCACAGAACTAGAAATTCGAGACGGCAAGCAATTGGTCCGGATTGTCCGCTCTTCAAATATCCCACCCGGCGTGAATGTAATCTCTGCACCATTGGATGGCGTGTTCTATAGGTCTCCCAGCTCAAAGGCAGAATGGTTTGTACACGTTGGTCAGCGTGTATCCGAAGGAGACCCATTGTGCATTATCAGTGCTGACGGCATCACGAACCAAATTGAGTCCAACCAGACAGGGATTATTCAAGAGATACAAGCAGAAAATGGGATGAAGGTTGAGCAGGGCCAGCCATTGTTTGTGATCAAACCAGAGGAGTGAAGTCATGTTTGACATAATCGAAAAAGGCACAAGGGAAGCGATTAAGGCAATAGAGAAGGATGCAAAACAAATGCGGTTCGCTGGTGCGCTGACGCTGACCCGGCTTGGAAATGAAGCCAAAAAAGAGATCGAGAAGGAAATTCGCGACACTTTTGAGAATCCCACGCCTTTCACGCAGCGGTCGGTGAAATTCACCAAGGCGACACCAAAGAAGCTAGAAGCCAGTGTTTCAATCAAACCGATCACGGCTCAGTACATCGCCCACCATGTTAAAAAGCAGGCCCGGCTGAGTAAGGGATTCGAGCAGGCGCTTCGTGCTAAAGGTTTGCTTCCCTCGAATATGTACGCGGTACCGGGTCCAGGCGTAAGGCTCAATCAGTACGGTAATGTTGGCAGGGCAATGATTCGGAAGATTGTCGAAGGTGCGACCACCCGTGGCGGCAAATACTTCATCGCAACCATCAGAGGATTCACAGGGATTTGGCAACGATACGGACGCAAGGGAAGGCAGGTGAAACCGGTTCTGTTGTTCGTACCAAAGCCCAGCTATCAACCCGAGTTCGATTTCTATGGAACAGCCGAACGGGTATTCAAGAACAACTTCGAACGGGAATTCAACAAGGCTTTGAAGTATGCATTGAGGACAGCGAAATGATTGAACCAGTCAAACCCGAAGAGTTTCTACGAGAGCTACTGGACAAGGCAGAGGCCGGAGAGATTGACGCCCTGGGTGCTGTGTATGTCGGTAGAGATGGGCCAGACATGCTCTTTGTCGGTCAGGTAGATGAGAACCGAGCAATCTATTTGCTGGGACAGCTGACTCTACTGGAGCAGATGATTACTAGCCTGATCGTGCTATCGCCAGACGAAGAGGAGATAGAGCATTGAAAGGTTCTCCTGGGGGGTCTTACCTCGGGGGTCTATGCGGCCCGGTCTTCAAGAGTTTGTGGCGCCACAGAGTTACGACAGGAAGGTTAATAGATGAATATTGAAGATACTGCCTGCGTCCCCCAAAAGACCGTGAGGGAGCTTGTAGGGCTGTCTGAGCGGCAGTTCTATCGGCTGGTTAAAGCAGGTGTTTTCAAACCCGTGAAAAAAGCGCGATATGACCTTGCTCAATGTATTCAGACCTGGGGGCAATACCAGGCGGATGGCCAGAATGCCGGAGATATGGCAACGGAGAAAACGCTGCTGATTATCGCGCAGCGGAAGAAGGTTGAGCTGGAGACGGAAGAGAAGAAGAAAGAACTGGTCTCATTCTCTCAGGTCCGTCAGACATTCATGGAGGCCATGACCATTGTCGCGACACAACTGGATGGTCTGGCCGGGCGTGTGGCGGGGGAGCTGGCTGGGGTTGGCGATCCGGCAGTAATACGCAATCGATTATTCGAAGAGACTCGGAGGATTCGCAGTGCAGCAGCGGATAAACTCAAAGATTACGCTAGCCGTTGAAGACGGGGCGGGGATTCTCAGCCCGCCGCCGCTGCGAAGTGCGGACCAGTGGGCGGACCAGTGCCGTGTGCTTCCAGCAGGTAGCGCGGAACCCGGTCCGTGGCGCAGTGCCAGAACCCCTACATGGTCCCGGTGCAACGCGCTTGCGCCAATCCGAAATATCAACGCATCGTAGTTGCTTGCGGCTCTCAGATGGGTAAGACAGAAGGCTTACTCAATGTGGTCGGTTGGCGGCTCGATGACGATCCCTGCCCGATTCTTTATATCGGTCCCACTCAAAAGAATGTGGAGTCGATATCCAGTGACCGGGTAAAGAAAATGTTCCTCTCTGTCCCTTCGCTATGGGACAAACTCGCAAAAGGCAAGCAGAACAAGATCACTGAAAAGTGGATCGCGGGTGTGCGGATTGGATTCGGTTGGGCGGGGTCAGCCACGGAACTAGCCAGCCACCCGGCTGGGCTTGTGTTGGTGGATGAGCGTGACCGCATGGAGAATGACGTAGAGGGGGAGGGTGACCCGGTGGAGCTCGCTGAAGCTCGGACCTCAACTTATCCGGATGGGAAAGTAATCATAGTTTCCACGCCGACAACTGAGGGGGCATCGCCTATATGGGATTTGTATGAAGAAGGCACCCGCCAGGAGTGGGCGTGGCCCTGCCCGGATTGTGGGGAATACTTCGTTCCGAGATTCGAGCTGTTGAAATGGCCGGAGAAGTGTACACCACAGAGAGCGCTGAAAGAGGCCAAACTGGCCTGTCCTGAGTGCGGTTCACTGATCGGCGATGAATGCAAGTCGGCGATGAATGAAAGAGGTGTTTTCGTTGGACCGGGGCAGTCGGTAACACCAGATGGCGAAGTATTCGGATCGGTGGATGAGAGCGATACCGCCAGCTTCTGGATATCGGGTCTCTGTTCCCCATGGCGGTCGTTTGGCCAACGGGCAAAGGCTTTTATCGCGGCGGTACAGTCAGGTATTCCGGGAAGGGTACAGGCTGTAGTCAACACCGGTTTCGGAGAGCTGTACAAAATGTCGGGCGATGCGCCGGACTGGAGCCGAGTGGCCGATCTGCGCCAACCCTATGAGTTTGATTCACTACCGGAAGGTGTGCAGGTCATTACCTGCGGCGTGGATGTACAGAAAGACCGGTTAATCTATGCCATCAGGGGTTGGGGTTACAATTCTGAATCCTGGCTGCTTCGTCACGGGGAGTTGTGGGGAGAGACAGAGCATGATCCAGTTTGGCAAGAACTAGCGAAGATCGCTCAGCGCGATTTCCAAGGCCTAAAGATAAAACGGATGCTGATTGATTCCGGGTTCAAACCGGGCCGCACAAGGGGATCGGACAATCAGATCTATTTGTTTTGCCGACGCTTTCGCGGCCTTGTATTTCCGACCAAAGGGCATGATCGGCAGGACAGGCCACTTAAAGCCAGTAGGATCGATGTTTCTGTCAGGGGGCAGATCATCAGGCATGGGTTGCAGCTGTGGCATTTGGATTCGGACTATTTCAAGTCCTGGGTCTACTCTCGCATTGACTGGCCAGAAGGTGAGTCTGGTGGCTGGCATATTCCACAAAATGCCGACGATGATTACTGTCAGCAGGTGGTAGCGGAACAGCGATTGGTGAAAGCCTCCGGCCATGTGTCCTGGATAAAGATCAGACGTGACAACCACTACCTCGATTGTGAGGCGTTGAATAGCGCAGCTGCGCATATGCTACAAGTTCATACCTTGAGAGAGTCAAAAACGCCGGTAGTCGCTAAACCAGTCAAACCCAAGCCGCGCAATCCTGCAAATAGTGGGTTCGGCTCAAAGGATTGGTTGCTCTAATGAACGATTCAAAATCATCTGCTGAACTGCTCCCCGAAGACACTCTTTACCTGTCTTTTATAAAGTCTCTGGTTGAGTTGGAAGCGGAGATGGATAGAGATCCTGCCGATTTAGAGAAAGTTGAATACTTGAAAGTTAAGACAGACGCGGATAAGGCGGAACTCCACTGTAAGAGCATAAACTTTCTTTATATGACCAGGGATCAGTATCAGGACCACAAAAAAGCGCTTCAATTGAAGTTGCTTCAAACTGCCAAGGAAGCAACACAAAGCATTCTTGAAGAAGCGAAGACCAACTACGAATTGGTCAAAAACGCCCACCCAAAGATTGCCCACCGAAACTTTTTCTCTGAACTTCACCGCGCATCAAGAAAAGCAGCTGATGAAGTAGAAGAAGCAGGGCGAAAGGTATGTGAGGGGCTGCAACAATCGGCGGAGCGTGGGAGAAAGATCGAATACTATCTAATGGAGAGCACAATCGAGCATCACAAACAGCTTATGCGAAAAGCGATAGCGAAAGTACAGGCGGAAAAAGACTGAAGCTAGTGTAACGAATGAGCGCCCAACATCTCCAACAACTGCGCGAGCTGGCCCGGGATGTGCCCGAGGTCTCCCAGTGGCTGGAGGATGGTTTGCAGCGCTGGAAAGAGAATGGAGAGCCGTTGGATCGAGCATTGGCACTTGCTGGTGCCAGGGCAAAGATTGAGCGTAATCGGGCATTGATTCAGGCTGCAAGACTACTCGATCCAGAACAACAGCATACTGCTTGGAAGTTGGCGGGATTGCTGGAGTTCTCCATACGTAGATTCGAATCGCTGGTTTGGCCCAGGGATAAGGTCTCGGGTAAAACCCAACTATCTCCCATCGATCACGCGCTTTACCAGGCCTTTATATCCGGTGCAGAGATGATCCGTACTCAACGAAAACTATTCGATCTGATTCGCTGACCACTTGCTACTGCGGGGTCAGTCGATATTGCCTAGGATGACCTCTATAGCAACCGGGAGTGAAACGATGGAAAACAATGTTGAGCAAGCACGGCGAAAGTACCAAAAAGTCTATTTTTCTAATCAAGAAATCTCTTCACGCAACACTGCTCTCAGAGAAAGAATTGAAGAGATTGAAACCGAGAAGCTGCCCCAGCTACGCAAAGCGCTAGAAGCCGCCGAGGCCACCAAGTACGAAATGCTGGATTCCTATGCAGTGGGTGATGCAGAGGAGCAGGAGGTGATAAAAGCAAGGAATGCGGTTAAGTCAATCCAGGAAGAGATCAAAGGCATGGAGGAGATGCTGCAAGCTACCTACCGCAGGAGTCGCGAGGTCACCCCGGTTTTAGCAATGGATCGTGATCTTAAAATAGCGCTAAACGACTACTGCGATTCGGTGGCGCTCCAGATTCTCGAAGAGTACAGCAATGACCGGAAATTGAAATCGTTGATCAGAGATGCCCTCGCGGCCTGGAGTTACACTGTCAGGGTATATGACTAGGGCCTATTTCTGTCCCAAGTTTTTTCGCGGCTAGAGCCATCAGATGATGAATTCGAAAAGTCAGCCGACAAATTTGATAGGGAGTACATTCAACCAATACACAGCCAAAAGGATGCAGCCTAATCTAGATCGCGCCACCATGAACAAATCAGAAAAGAAACGGTGCCACCGACAAGCTGTGAGGACTGCTAAGTGGTCCTACGCAGTGCCGAGGGCTTACCCGAGGACTGTGGTGGTTAGGTGTTTCTCTTTGTGAAGTTCCCATCGATCCAATCTTGTATATCGCTTTTTGGTTGAATGTAATCAATAAGTGATAGTGTTTGAAGCGAAAGCTGATGAGTATACCCTCTAAATTTGTCAACCTTGCCGTCATAATAACCAGGTAGACTCTCTAGAGCACGGTAGTGCGCAAGTGCGACAAGTTGCCACATGATTGCACATGAATGAATGGATAAGATCCCACTCTCCAGAAGTTTTCGGCGAGCACTAAGTACACGCCCCTGTTTACTGGTTTCAAAAACGATGAGAATAAATAAGAAGGAGCCAGATATTCCGGCCCAGGTGCCGTACACGATAAAGAATTGAACCACCATTGCAAGAAGTGAGATCAATCCGCAACCGATGATTATGTAAAACATTGAGAATACGGTTTTAAGGTAGCTGCCTGCGTAGTATGCCACTTTAGAATGCATAAGCATTGATACATCGAACCAGGGGTGCTCGATCTCTTTTGCAAATTCTTTCAACTTGTTAGGTTCACCGGCTGCATGAGTATATAGATGTTGAAAGACTGTGGCTTGAACAATTCGCCAAGCTCTCAAAGCTTCCTCCCAACCCAAGTTTCTATACGATGATTTCCACCCATGTTCTTCAGAGAATTTTAATCTGCAGACCCGGTATAAATGTAACTCGTATCCATAGTGGCGATTTGCAGTACCATACTTGTGGGTCCCAATACGCGCTACCGACAAAGCAATAAAGATGACGAAAAGGCTGGAAAGTCCTAGCAGCGGTTCAGCAGGTTGGTAGCGAATTAAAAGTGCAAGCCCGATAGAAGAAAGTGATATCGCTTGAAATGAAAACTTTGTAAAGCAGTCTTTCACTTCCGCTGCTTCATTTCTAAGTTGCCCGATCAGTTCTGACTCATAGTCTGTCAGTTTGGGTGAGTATTCATTTCCGTTGCTCATGTCCCCTCCCCAAATAGCTTTTATGACAAGCCGTTTTTATTTTGAAATTTATTTATATCATTAGAAGAACTGGGATTACCACCCGTGAATCTAGCTCATAGAGGCTATACTCTACCAAGGCGACCAATCAGCCGTCCCAGGATCCCTTCGATGGCAGGTTTTTTCGTTAGCTATGCGTCTGGGGTTGGGCGCAAAATTCCAGTACTCGTAGAACTCTTTGAGGCCCAAGGGTGGTCTGTATGGTAGGACCGCGAACTCAAAGCTGGACAGGAGTGGTCTGCTGAGATTCAGGCAGAAGTGGAGAAGGCTCGCTGTGTCGTAGTAGCCTGGTCTAGATCGTCTGTTGAATCAGAATGGGTGCATTGTGAAGCCAGTATTGGCAAGGAGCGGGGAGTATTGATCCCTGTCCTGCTGGAGCCTGTACCATCACCACCCGACTTTTCCGCAACGCAGGCCGTAAGATTGACAGCTTGGACAGCGGGTGCTTCCGAATCTTCGGAGCCTGCAAAGCTTTTATCACGGCTAACAGATTATCCACGAAGCGCTGGACGATCTGTCCAGGAAAGTTGATTATTGAACTGGTGACGGGCTTTAGCCACAATATCCAGATGCCGAAAGCCGTCCTAACGACATTAGTGATAGCAGCCACAATTTCAGCTATTTCTTGGTTATATGGCTATCTGACAATCTCTTATGGTTACTATTGGAGAGACTTCTGGTTCCATGCTATTGGATATTTGGTTCCCATAGTACTTATTACGATCAGCGCCTGGGTAACTTTTCATAGCGATTTGTGGAGAAAGATATTGGGCGGCTTTCTCTTGATACCATCGCTGGGCATTTGGTTGGTCTATCTACTACTGGCGGCAAACGCTTTCCGTATTCACTAGCTGGCAACTTGATTTGAGAATCCAAATTTGCATTCTCAGATTTGGTGAGCCGAAATTCTGGCTCACCTATTAATCCGTCCTGCTCGAAATCACGGAAAATACCAGAATCGACAATTTGGTCATTTCCGGTAATTTCTGCAATTTGAACCTTATTCTCCCATTCCCCAATTTGCCCCTTCGTCTGCGAGCGTCTCGAGGTAGGCGCCGATCTGTGAGATCTCGATGTCGTTCAATACGCCCTTCCATGGCGGCATCTGTTTCTTTGGTCGACCGATGGAAACGATGACAATAAATTCGGGATATCCACGCCTGTACTTGGTCAGGTCCGCTGCTGCGAAGTTGCCGAATCGCGAGACCCCATCCGCTTTTTGGCCATGGCATTGGACGCACCACCGAATATAGAGCTCCAGGCCAGCCTGGATAGATTCCTCATCGCCAGATAGCGGATTCATCGACTGGACATCGACTGAAAGCTGAATTCCTACATTTTCCGCACGTACATGGTCAGGTGGAAGCGCAAATACGGTGCTCACAACCAATGTAGAAAACAGTATACGTGTGGCAGTTGCTACGCGCTTGACGGCGTGAACGACCGATATCATGGCCAAACCCTTTCTTTTTTTAGAGTAGTAGTTTCGCTACTTGGATAGGTTAAAAAGAACTGAGTTTCAGCCAAAATGGAAAGTGGCACAAGTCTGCGCTAAGTCCACCCTGGCAGGATTGTTGCTGATACCGATGTCTGAGAGGGTTGACGCGGTACTATCAGATGGCCGCCGATATTCTCCTGATTCGTTTTTCCCATTGAGGCGTACTCCCTTCTCCATCTCCTTCAGCAGAGTCCCGGCTTCTTGGTGGCAGGGCCTGTAGGATCCACAGATTAAAAAAGGGCTGTTGCAAATGCTAGCGCAACGCTTATAACACCAAGACCCAACGACACGGCAGTGACAATTAATAGCCATTTGCAGATCGACAAATCTTTTTCGAGACTATCTTCTTCTTGTTGTATGATTTCTTCCACTTCTTCTCGGCCTAGCTGCTCCGCGTTTTTCGTGAGTGAGTTATCTAATCGAATACGGCGAACAAAATGCGTTAGACAGTCCGTAGAAAAGTACCTGTGGCCAAGAGCAGTACCTGCCGAAATGCCAAGTGCGATTGCGCCGAATGCGAGCATTGATGGCGACGCAACAAGTTTGTCTAGAAGTTCGTAATCGCCGTCTTTAACCATCTTCAATGCGATGTTGGTGATCAGAAAACCGTAGCCAGCAATACCCAAAAGTGATAATCGAAGAACTTCCGTTGTAAATGACTGGTACTTTTCAAGTACATCAATATCGACCTTATAGCGCTTATCATCAACTTCATAGCCACCAAGATATTTTTTCGTAAGTGTGCGCATACTGACTCCTTAGTTATCCCTACAATGATCGAAGATGCAAAAAATGGTTTTCCGTAGTTTAATTAGGCGACTTAAATTGCTGTTCTAGTGGGGCAGACTAAAGAAAAGCCTTCACCCCACTGTGACTATAGTATTTAAGTGAATGGGGGCAATTTTTGTCAATGGCAGGTTCCGGGGATTTTCTTAACCGTCGAGACCGACAAGCACCTGCACCAATTCGGAATCGCCGATGATCGACAAAGAGGCCACACGGATCATCCACGAGGCGCTGGAGGATCTGTCCAGGAAAGTTGATTATTGAGAATCCAAATTTGCATTCTCAGATTTGGTGAGCCGAAATTCTGGCTCACCTATTAATCCGTCCTGCTCGAAATCGCGGAAAATATGGGAATCTGCGATTTGCCTGTTGACGGGTTCAACCGATAACCCAACCGCCTCTGCTATCTCCTGCTGGGTATGGCAGGCCATGTACGTATTAAAGTGTCGAGTTAACGGAATTGTTGTTCAGAAAAAGAGAGGGCCTCTATTAAGAGGCCCTGTTAGTGACTACGAATACTTCTATTAAGCGGCTTCGGCAAAGTCCACTTCAAGGTCATTTTCCGTCGCATCTAGTATCACATCAGTGATAATGGCATGAGCAAAATTTTTGTCTTTCCTAACCATAGCCTGCAATATATCTGCTACTCTGTGTACGCCGCCTAACTCTAGACCCAACTGGTCAAAAAGATGGCGAATGCCTTTAATAGCGAACCCCATATATCTATGCTGCCCTCGTTGCGGGCTGTTATCTTCCATGACAGTAAACATGTCATTGATTCGATGCTCAGTAACGCTGCAGTCACGCACAATTACTCGAATGCAATCCATGTGCTTGTCATAATATGCAACTGGTTGGAATTCAGCCAACGGATAGTCTCTTAAGAAATTGCTCAATGGACTTTCAGCACTCATTGTCTTCCCCTTCTCTTTTTCTCCACAGCACGTGTGTATATCTATCGTCACAATCTATCGGGGCTCCAGGGTGCTCCTGTGACTCAAGAATCCAGCTCCAATTTTCTATCCATCCTGTGATTTCAGGAAAACCGTATTTCATATCATTTGGCGAAACTATTACGACAAAGACTCTTCCGCTTGGTGCAGCGCATCGCCGTGGACCGCCCAAACCTTCAGCGCGACTCCCATGCCAATAGGCATCAAAAGTAGATTTCCAGGTGTACGCGTACTTTGAGCCGTCAGCATTTCGGTCTTCTCCGCAGTACATCGGTCTTTCCAGACCTTTATAAATGTACTGAGCATTTATAAGACCGTTGTCAACTACTTCAAAAAACTGGGCCATGAGGGTGGATAACCCCCTCCCTGCTCGGCGCTGTAGCTGCTGAGGCATCATGCCTAGAGAGCAACAATCCTCGTTTAGACCCAAATCTGGTGGTGGTTTTGCGTCTATCGCATATACGAGCCCGTCTGGTTGGATTAGTTCCTTCAAAATATGCCCCAAAAATCAGCGCGTAAGTGCTCACTAACCATTAGTTAACCGCACACTATATGAAGTATCTAGCCCTTAAAGTCAATAACTTATTAGGTAGTGTCTTTTTGAGCCGAATAACAATGGGAAGAGGGTCGTTAGTTACCACTGCGTTACCACGCCCCAGAAATGCAAAAAGACCTACGCGAGAAATCGACGTAAGCTTTTGATTTAATTGGTGGGCCCAGTAGGACTCGAACCTACGACCAAGGGATTATGAGTCCCCTGCTCTAACCAACTGAGCTATGGGCCCGAAAGTGACGCATTGTATCAAAACATGCGCCCATAGTGGGGCGTTCTGCTCTACTCGTTATCCAGGAAGCTGCGTAGCCGCTCCGAACGGGAAGGGTGGCGCAGTTTTCTCAAGGCTTTGGCCTCAATCTGCCGAATACGTTCGCGGGTGACATCGAACTGTTTCCCCACTTCTTCCAGAGTGTGGTCGGTGTTCATGTCGATTCCGAATCGCATACGTAAAACTTTTGCTTCTCGGGAGGTGAGCCCTCCCAACATGTTCTGGGTCGCCTCGCGAAGTCCTTCTACAGTGGCGGATTCAACAGGGGAGACCACGCCGGCGTCCTCAATGAAATCACCTAGGTGAGAATCTTCGTCGTCCCCGATAGGTGTCTCCATCGAGATTGGTTCTTTGGCGATCTTTAGCACTTTGCGGACCTTGTCTTCAGGCATTTCCATGCGCTCTGAGAGCTCCTCAGGTGTTGCCTCGCGTCCCATCTCCTGAAGCATTTGCCGAGATATGCGGTTCAGCTTGTTGATAGTCTCGATCATGTGTACCGGTATACGGATGGTCCGTGCCTGGTCGGCGATGGACCGGGTAATTGCCTGGCGTATCCACCAAGTGGCGTAGGTCGAGAATTTATAGCCGCGCCGGTATTCGAACTTGTCGACCGCTTTCATCAGCCCGATGTTGCCTTCTTGTATCAGGTCCAAAAACTGCAGACCGCGGTTGGTGTATTTCTTGGCGATGGAGATCACCAGACGCAGGTTTGCCTCCACCATCTCCTTTTTGGCCCGGCGGGCTTTGGCCTCGCCGATAGACATTCGGCGATTGATTTCCTTGATTTCGCTAATGCTCAGCTGACTCAACTGCTCTAACTGAAACAGCTTTTTCTGGGCCCTGATTACTTCGCTGCGTACTTCCAGAAGCATCTCGTGATCACCTTTGCCATTAGCGATCTGCTGGTCCAGCCAGTCCAGATTCGTTTCGTTGTCGGGAAAGGTGGTGATGAACTCTTTTCGCGGCATGCTGCCGTTGGAAACACAGAGTTCCATGATGCCGCGTTCCTGATTGCGGATGAAGGTGATTACCTTGCGTAGGTTTTCGACCATCGCCTGAAAGACTGAGGGGAGATATTTGAATTCGAGAAAGACCATCGCCAGTTTGTCGATTGTCTTGTTGGTCGAATTGTGGTCTCTGCCGTACTTGCCTAGATTGCGCAGCAGTGTCTTGTGGTGCTTACGAAGCAGTGCCACCTTTTCTGCGGCTTCCTGAGGATCAGGGCCGGTGTCGACTACCTCATCGGTATCTTCGTCCGTTGCCCCATCGGCTTTGTCAGTGGCGATAGGCCGTGTTGCCGCAGGTTTTGGTATTTCATCATCTTCCGTATGGCAAACAAAGCCGTTGATGACATCGGTTAAACGGATGTCCTCGGCTTCTACTCTATCGAAGAGCCCCAACACCATGGCGACGGTGTCCGGATAGGTCGCGAGTGCGGCCAAAACCTGGTTCTGCCCCTCCTCGATGCGCTTGGCGATCTTAAGTTCACCTTCCCGGGTGAGCAATTCAACTGTGCCCATTTCCCGCATGTACATGCGCACTGGATCGGTAGTGCGACCGAACTCACTATCGACACTGGCCAGCGCGGCTGCGGCCGCTTCCGCGACATCTTCGTCAGTGGTGACGGCATTGTCGGTTATCGCCTGATCATCGGTATCCGGCGCGGTCTCGCACACCTGGATGCCCATATCGTTGATCATCCGGATGATGTCTTCTATTTGCTCAGGCTCCACAATTCCGTCGGGCAGGTGATCGTTCACCTCGGAATAGGTAAGAAACCCCTGTTCCTTGCCTTTGGCGATGAGTTGCTTGAGTTGGGACTGCTGCTGTTGCTGATCCATTTCCCGCCCGTATATTAGAAGATGACGTTTTTAAACTGGAACGCGCCATGATAGCATGGTTAGTCAACTTTGATCCATACTAGTTCCGTCGTTGTCCCGTTTCGCCTTTAGCCTGGTCAGTTCGCCAAGGCGTTGTTTTTCAGACTCATTCAAACCAGAGCGTTCAGCCTTATCCACTAGCTCTTGCCACTCTGACTTCAATGCCTGAGCGGATAGCAGGGAGAGGGTATCGTTGAATTCGGTCGCCTGATCCTCATCCGGGAGGGGGAGCATCATCGCGTTGAGTTTGCCTAGGTGCCGACCCTCTTCCCTGTCGCGCCAGCGTTCCAACAGTCCGGCACTGGTAATGTTAGGCTGGGTGCGCAGTAATTCAAGGAGTTCTCGCAACAGCGGAATACCCGGCTTTGGAAGTTTTTCCCACCCCTTGGGTAGATTTTCCCGTTGAGCAAGGGCTGGATTGGAGACCAGCAGGGCGATGGCCCGCCTAACCGGCGGTATGGTATCGAGAGATGGCCGGGAAGGTTTTTTGCTTTTGCCGCCAAACTGCCGACTGGGCGATGACTCGATTTCTATCCCGATTTTTTTGCTCAGAAGCTGATACATCATGCGGCTGAAGACGCCTCGGGGAAGGCGTTTCAGCATCGGTTTCGCCCGTTCGGCAAGTTGCGCCCGCCCGCCAAGAGAGGACATGTCAACTTCACCTGTCAGACGGTCAAAAAAGTACTCGGATAGTGGAGTTGCCCCTGCGACCAGTGCCTGAAATTTTTCGGCCCCATGCTTGCGCACATAACTGTCGGGGTCTTCCCCCTCGGGCAGGAATAGAAACCGGATTTCCCGTCCATCCCGCATTGACGGCAGACTGGTCTCGAGGGCCTTCCACCCCGCCTCCCGACCCGCTCTGTCGCCGTCGAAGCAGAAAATCACTTCTGACACTGTTCGAAACAGTCGTTCGAGATGGGCTTCAGTGGTGGCGGTGCCCAAGGTCGCCACTGCATAGCGGATGCCGCTTTGTGCGAGTGCTATAACGTCCATGTAGCCCTCTACGACCAACAAACGCTCCAGCCGCCGGTTGGCCTTGCGTGCTTCGTGGAGTCCATAAAGTTCCCGCCCCTTTTGGAACAGCGGTGTTTCCGGAGAGTTGAGGTATTTGGCGTTTCCCTCTCCCAGCAAGCGGCCGCCAAATCCGATAATCAGCCCACGATGGTTGCGAATGGGGAACATAATTCGATCGCGAAACCTGTCGTACCGCCGGCCCTCTTCAGACTGTGCGGTCATGCCCGCCTTTAAAAGCCGGTCACCGGCATCGGCGGCCGGGGATAGCGATGCCACCAGGTTGTTGAATCCGGGCGGCGCATAGCCGATACCAAACTCCGCCGCAATCCGACCGCTAACTCCGCGATTCTTAAGATACACTACGGCTCGTGCCGCTTCCGGGTGGCTGCGTAATTGTGCCTGATAGTATTTTGCAGCCTGGGCCAGGCATTCGTAGAGGGGGCGTAAGTCTGGGCCTTGGCGTTCGGTGGCTGTTCTTGGTACATCCAGATTGACACTTTTCGCAAGCTCTTCTACGGCCTCCAGGAATCCGATATTTTCGTATTCCATCAAGAAACCGATGGCTGTACCGTGGGCGCCGCACCCGAAACAGTGGTAAAACTGCTTGCTACGGCTTACGGTGAAGGAGGGTGTCTTTTCATCATGAAAGGGACAGCAGGCTTGGTAATCACGCCCCCCCTTCTTTAGCGGTAGGCGCCCATTGATCAGATCGACGATATCGATTCGGTTAAGCAGTTGGTCGATAAACTGGGGTGGGATTTTTCCGGCCATGGCACCTAATGTTCAGTGCGCTTAAGTACGCTGCTGGCGGCCCAGCGAGGCGATATCTGATTCCACGGAGGTTCGGGCTGGCTGTTCAGGGGCTGGGGCACCACCGTTCCCCGAGTGGACACCATTCAGTTGCTAAGCTTGGATCTCACCAAGGCACTGATAGCGCCGATATCGGCGCGCCCCTGTGCCTTGGGTTTGACGTACCCCATGACCTTTCCCATATCCTTGATGGTCTCAGCACCGGTGTCCGAGATGGCGGCATCGATCAGCGCATTCACCTCATCCTCTGTAAGGGCCCGTGGGAGATAGTCCTTGAGTTGGTCGATCTCGAAAGCCTCCTGTTCGGCGAGGTCTTCCCTGCCTGCTTTCTGATACTGTGCCAGCGAGTCCCGGCGCTGCTTTACCATTTTGTCGATTACCGCGAGGACCTGGGTATCGTCGAGTTCCACTCGCTCGTCCACTTCACGCTGTTTTATCGCGGCCAATAACAGGCGTATCGTGCCCAAGCGGCGTTTTTCACCGGACTTGAGTGCTGCCTTCATATCGTCTTGAACGCGTTGTTTTAACATGAGTTACTCTGTATCAGTGGTGGACCCGCGGGGCGTGCCTCTAATACTGACGTTCCCAGCGCCGTCCTTCGCGAGAGACCTTCTTCAGGTGTCTTTTCACTGCCGCTGCCGCTTTTCGCTTACGCTCAGCTGTTGGTTTCTCGTAGAATTCACGACGGCGCACTTCCGCCAGGATACCGGCTTTTTCACAAGAGCGTTTGAAGCGACGCAGAGCAATTTCGAAGGGCTCGTTGTCTTTGACACGTACGTTGGGCATTGGCAACCTCAGCAATCCAGAAATTTGATACATTCAAAAAGCGTAAGAGCCGGAATTCTACCGACAGTTCTAGCGGTTTGCAAAAACCTTTTTGAAGTAAGTGGAGAGTAGTTTAAATGAAGGTATTGGGCATCGAGACATCCTGTGACGAGACCGGAGTAGCGATTTACTGCAGCGAGAGGAGATTATTGGCTCATATGGTGCACAGCCAACTCGACACCCACGCTGAATTCGGTGGCGTGGTGCCGGAGCTGGCCTCACGGGATCACGTGCGCAAGACACTGCCTCTGATTAGAGGTGTTTTGCGGCAGGCGGGATTGAGCGGTGATGCTATCGACGGGATCGCTTATACCTGCGGTCCTGGGCTGGTTGGTGCGCTGCTGGTCGGAAGCGCCATCGGAAGAAGCCTTGCTTGGGCATGGGGGGTCCCCGGTATCGGTGTCCACCACATGGAGGGTCATTTGCTCGCGCCACTGATGGATGCGGGAGAGTTGGATTTTCCTTTCGTGGCGCTTCTTGTCTCTGGAGGCCACACGCAGCTAGTGGAGGTCAAGGCCGTTGGGCACTATCGTCTGCTTGGCGAGTCGCTTGACGACGCTGCCGGGGAAGCCTTCGACAAGACCGCCAAATTGCTGGGTCTTCCCTATCCCGGTGGCCCGGAGCTATCCAAATTGGCATCTGGTGGGCGCCCAGGCCGATTTACCTTCCCGCGTCCGATGACTGACAGACCCGGTTTGGAGTTTAGTTTCAGCGGCCTGAAAACCCATGCCATCAATACCTTGCGGAGGGAGATGGGTGCTCTGAGCGATCCAGAAGATGAGCCCCGTCTGAAGGCGGATGTGGCACGGGCTTTCGAGGATGCGGTGGTAGATACCCTGTTGATCAAGTGCCGCAGGGCGGTGCGGGAAACCGGTATTAAGCGCCTGGTGCTAGCGGGTGGCGTCAGTGCCAATCGCCGTCTGCGGGAGCGTATCCACAAGGTGATGAGAAAGGAGGGCGCCCAAGCATTTTATCCCCCGCCTGAGTTTTGTACCGACAACGGTGCAATGATTGCGTATGCTGGTTGGCACCGGCTACGCGCCGGTCAGGCGGATGTACTGAAGTTCGGTGCCAGAGCCCGCTGGCCACTGGACTCTTTGCCGGAAATCGTGACCGAAGCCGACGCGGTCATTCGCTAGCAGCTGCACATCAGTCGTACCGTGACAACCAGTCGGTTACGAGTACTTCACTTTTAGGCAGCGGTGTCGTTAAAGGTGATATACTGCACTGCAACATAGGACCGTCCCGAAGTAGTTCGTGAAGTAAAATGCCAAACGTTAAACCCATCGACTGGAGCGGCTTGCTCAAATCCGGTAATCGCATCTTTGTCGGCTCAAATGCCGCCGTCCCCAACGCCTTGATTTCGGACTTGATCAACAACGCCCATGATTTGCATGACATCGAAATCGTCCATGTGCTCACCATGGGAGACAATGAGTGGTCCAAGCCGGAGTACAATAATCTTTTTAAAATCAATGCTCTATTCATTGGTCCAGCCATTCGTCAGGCGATTGCTGCTGGTTACGCCGACTACACACCCTGCTTTATTTCCGAGATACCTGGTTTGTTCCAAGACCAGGTATTGTCGTTGGATGCAGCACTAATCATGGTGAGTCCCCCGGACAAGTATGGATTTTGCTCTCTCGGAATCTCAGTGGACGTGGTTTCCGCAGCCTGGCGATCCGCCAGGAAGGTAGTGGCCCAGATAAATCCCAGCATGCCCTCGACTTGTGGACACAGTTTCATCCATATGAATGATATCGATGCCTGGATGGAGCATGATGAACCTCTGTACCAGCTGCAATCGGTGAAGATGGACACAGTAACCGAGCGAATAGCACAATATGTTTCCATGCTGGTGGAGGATGGCAGTACGCTGCACCTGGGCATAGGTAAAATCCCCGATGCGGTGCTGCGTTATCTCGGAAACCATCAGGATCTGGGCGTTCACAGCGAGATGCTGAGCGACGGTATCGTCGACTTGATGACCAGCGGTGTCGTCAACAATCGTAAGAAGACATTTCACAAAGGCAAGGTGATCACCTCGTTCTGTATGGGAACCCAGCGGCTATATGACTTTGTAAACAGAAACCCGCATATTGAGTTTTTCCCCTCTGAGCATGTCAACGCACCGGTGAACATTGCACGAAACGACAATATGGTCTCCATCAACGGTGCAATCGAAGTCGATTTGACCGGTCAGGTGGTTGCGGATTCGGTCGGTTACCGCTTTTACAGCGGCATTGGTGGCCAGGTGGATTTCATCCGCGGTGCGGCGATGAGCAAAGGGGGTAAGCCGATAATTACCCTGCCCTCGACGGCGAGAAACGGTAGCGTGTCCCGCATTGTGCCCTGTATCACCGAGGGTAGCGGGGTAGTGACCTCTCGTGGAGATGTGCACTATGTAGTCACGGAGTATGGTATTGCCACATTACGAGGCAAGAGCATCCGCGAGCGAGCGCTGGAATTGATTCAGGTTGCGCACCCGGACTTTAGGGAGCGGCTGCTCGAGGAAGTGCGCAAGCACTATTGGGTACCCAGTTATCAAAAACAGAAGCCGACGCCAGTCCGGGAAATGGGCAAGGTCGAGGTCAGGAAGATGAAGTTTGGTGATGATGACTACTATCTGAGACCTTTACGCCCCGCGGACGAGAGACTGCTTCAGGAGTTTTTTTACTCCCACAACAAAGAGACTCTGCTGATGCGCTACAGCCACCACCCCAAGCAGATGTCACGGGAGAAAGCTTCAGCCTTGGTGGCGGTGGATCAGACCAGGGACTTGGCGTTTTGCATTGTTCAGCGCAAGGGACACAAAGAGGAGATCGAGGCTGTGGGACGCTACTATCTCATCGAGTCGCAGCACTCCGCAGAGGCCGCTTTCGTGGTGCGGGAGATACACCAGGGTAAGGGTATGGCCACGGCGTTGCTGAACCAGATGATCGATATCGCCAAGGTACGAGGGCTGCGGAGCATGAACGCCTACGTGCGTGCCCAGAATAAGTCGATGCTCGGGGTTTTCGAACGGCGGGGGTTCGTTCGCAGACCTAGTGATACCCCATCCGAGGTTTATCTGGAGTTTGACCTCATTGCGGACAACCTGGAGTCGGGGCACAAACTCGCCAGCTGAAATTCCGGGTGGAGCGGTGGGCGCCCCTATGCTTTTGGTCATTGGGCGGCATCCGGGAGCCGACAGGCTGCCGACGCCCAGATCCGGGATCAGTTTCCGCGTCTGGGGATTAACACCGTGTAGTCTAGGTCAAGAATGACGTTTTCGTGATAGCGTCGCCTACCGTCTATCTCTATTTTTGCGTCCTGCAGCTTCTCGCTCTCCAGATTCTTCACCCCCAGTGTCCGAACTCTCAACGCCCCGAGATCGGTTCTGCCAGGGAGCTCAATACGCTCGAGGATTTCACTGTATGCGTATATGGTGTCCCCGGCGAACGTCGGGTTGCAGTGGGCGCCCCCGTTGATGGCGGCTATGGCGAAGGCGTTGGCAAGGCCGTTGTATGAGAGCGCACGACAAATCGAAATAACATGCCCGCCATACATCAACCGTTTGCCGAACCTGGAGCTCTGCATCATGTGGGCTTCGAAATGTACCCTGGCGTTGTTTTGGTAGAGCTTGGTCGCCAATGTATGGTCGCTATCGTCAATGGTCATGCCGTTGATGTGGTCGATGCGTTCACCGGCCAAATAGTCGTCCCAGAGATGGGAGGAGCCGGTAATCTTGGTGTCATAGTTACGGCCATCCAATCCCCCCGGAATCGGCAGGTTTGCCACATCGACTCGCTCAGGAAGCTGTGGAACACTCGGTTCGGGTGCTGGCGACCCAGGGTCCTTCTTGTTCACCATGACCCACCGGGCCCAGGTGAGAACCTCTTCATCCTTCTGGTTATAGGTTGTGGAGCGCACAAAAACGTTTCCGTTTTTGCCGCTAGAATTCTCCTTTAATCCGATTACCTTGCTCTCCGAACGCAGCGTGTCGCCGTGGTAAACGGGCCGCAGAAACCTCATGTCGGCGTATCCCAGGTTGGCTACGGCATTGAAGGAGATGTCCGCTACCGTCTTGCCGAATCCGATATGGAAGGCGAGCAGATCATCCACAGTCTCCTTTTTCATACCCAATTCCTGGGCCAACGGGCGCGAACAGTGCACAGGGTATCGGCTGCCGGTGAGCGCGACATAGAGTGAACTGTCGCCTTCGGTTACCGTGCGGGGAGTGCCGTGGATCAATGTCTGGCCGAGAGAGAAGTCCTCGAAAAAATTACCGGGATAGGTCTTTTTCATATTCATACTCCTGCATACTGTTAGGTTTGCCTATCGAGTTCAGGTCTCAGCAATGCGCTGTTTCGCTCGACCTCTTGTTTAATGATTCTCCGCATGACTTTGCCGTTTTTGGTGCGGGGGAACTCATGTGCCAGGTAAATGAGTCTTGGCCGTTTATAGGCTGCTAAATGCTGTTTGCCATAAGTCAAAAGATCTTCCGCAGTGACTTTTGCCCGGGGCCGTAGCACCGCGCATAGCGTGACCAGCGTTTTTCCACTAGCTATCTCATATCCCAGGGCAACGCAGTCTAACACGCCGGGGTGCGCCTTCATTACCCGCTCGATTTCATGGGGTGAGATCCGATAGCCAAAACTATTAATTATGTCGTCTCGCCTTCCCATAAACCAGATATAACCATTGCGGTCGCGGCGGGCGTAGTCGCCAGTCAAGAACCACCCCTCCCGCATTGTGTCATGGGTCTCAGCGTCTCGCCGCCAATACCCCAGGAATAGTCCCGGGTCGTCGCCGGGAATGCAGATCATCCCCTCCTGGTCATCCGCAACCGGTTGTAGATTGGAATCCATGATCTGGATGTCGTGGCCGGGTTGTGCTAGTCCCGACGAGCCGGGTTGAATCGGCAAGTGTTTATCCTGGGAGATGTAGTATGAGCACTCCGACATACCCAGCGCTTGGTAGATGTCTCGACCAAATCGCTCCTTCCAGGACCGCAGCACGTCATCCGAGAGATGTTCCCCCGCACTCATGCAGTGGCGCAGCGAGGGCACATCCTCTTGGGAATAGTCTGTTTTTTGCAGTATTTGACGAAATATAGCTGGTACGCCGATGAAGATGGTGCAGCGGTGTTTGGCAATCAAATGCGGCCAGGTTGCGGCGTCGTTGTCGCCTTCGTGGACCACCACGGTTTTCCCCTCATACAGAGGGTCCATCAGGCCGGTACCCAGGGCGTATGTCCAGTTGAGTTTTCCGGAATGGAGAATGCGATCACCCGGTTGGAAGTCAAACCAATAGCGGCTTGCCGGCGTTCGCCCGATGAGGGCGCGGTGGGCGTGCAACACCCCCTTGGGACGACCCGTGGTACCGGAGGTATAGACCAGATAGGCTGGATCATCAGCCCGCGTGGGATGAACCTGCTGCCAATTCTCTGTCCGAGAGAGAACTGATCCCAAGTCATGGCACTCGAACCCCTCCGTGTTTTCTGGAACTCCGCCTTCTCCAGAGAGAATCACGTGGCGCAGGCTATCGATACCCACTAATTCCCGGGACAAATCTGGCCACATACTCTTGTGGATCACCATGGCTACTGCAGCCGAATCCTCCACCAGGAAGCGGACCTCTTCGGCGACCAGTAAGGTGGAACTGGGAACCGCGATGGCTCCTCGCTTCATGGTCCCTAGAAAAGCCACCGGATACTCTAGCGAATTGGGCAGGCGCACCAGCACCCGCTCCCCGGGTTCGACACCCAACATCCTCAACGCCTGGGCGAACTGTCCACTTTGCCTGGCTAGCCCATGGAAGGTCAGGTCGGCGGTGCCCAGGCGGTCGTCTTCAACGATCATCGCAGTCTGGTCTGCGATTGGGGATTTTAGATGGCGGTCGCTGCAAGCCGACCCTATATTAAAATGTTCGGGAAGATTCCAGACCCATTGCCTCTCTGTAGGATCGCGGCTCATGGTAGGGTTGGAGGCATTTATTCGCGTCTGCTGGAAGTTAAAAAACCACCCGGTATCTATGGGCGGAGATCGATTGCCATAGAATGACAGGTCGGTAGCACTAGTCAACAGCAGGTTCCGCCTGTGCACAAAACGAAGGTTTTAGTAAGCAGATGGCCCCATTGACCGAACCATTGCCAGCATCGATCGAGGGCGAATCGAAGTCAATGGACACTAAAGCCGCGATAAATCGGAGAGGCGGAAATGGCCCAACGCCTGCCTCCAGTCATATCCCTCTTCTACGGCGAGAAGTCGTGAGGTGGGAAAAGCTGATCGGCCAAGCCGTGGTGTTGTAGGATAGGCTGATCACATCTTCGATATCGCCGGTGACCGTATCATTGGGCGGTTAGTGTTTAAAAAAGGTGAAAATGCTCAACGAATGCCCCAGGCAATCCGCTGCGGAAATCAATTATGCCGGCGCTTTTCCGGAGGCAATGCGAAAGTAAAAAACGGCGCCGGTGCTTTCCGCGCGGGTGGAGAAGCGACGCTTATTGCAGCTATTCGCCCGACAAATCGCCAATCAACGGTGGGCTAGGCTGTCGTGAAGATCAGTTCGATTACTCAATAACATTTGTGGAGATAGGTTATGAAAATACCAGCAGACTTTTATAAACCGCTTGCAATCGGCGCACCCACTCCTTGGCGCGAACTACCCGTCGCCCTGGAGCGTACCATCCATTTCTTTCCGCCACATATAGAAAAAATGTGCGCCAAGGTCCCGGCGATGATCAAGCAGGTGGATGTGCTTCTCGGTAATTTGGAGGACGCTATTCCGATAGAGGCCAAAGAGGCTGCGAGGGCGGGTTTCATTAGTGTGGCAAAAGAGGTTGATTTTGAGGGCACCGGTTTGTGGACACGCGTTAACGCGCTGAATAGTCCCTGGGGACTTGATGATATTTGCCAGATCGTCGAGGCGGTGGGTGACAAGTTGGATGTACTCATGATTCCAAAAGTAGAAGGTCCCTGGGACATTCACTACGTAGATCAGCTGCTGGCGCAGTTGGAGGCCAAATTCAAGGTTAAAAAGCCTATTCTAGTCCACGCTATTCTGGAGACCGCCCAGGGAGTGAAGAATGTAAATGAAATCGCCCAGGCCAGCCCGCGCATGCATGGCATGAGTCTGGGACCGGCGGACCTGGCTGCTTCTCGCGGAATGAAGACTACCCGTGTGGGTGGTGGCCACCCCTTCTATGGTGTGCTGGAGGATCCGCGGGCGGACGACAACAAGCGGTCGTTTTTTCAGCAGGATCTTTGGCACTACACTGTGGCCCGAATGGTTGATGCCTGCATGGCCAACAATCTCAAGGCTTTCTACGGCCCCTTCGGTGATTTCGACGACAGCGATGCCTGCGAGGCGCAGTTTCGCAACGCTTTCCTGCAAGGTTGTGTTGGTACTTGGACTCTGCACCCCAAGCAGATTGAAATTGCGAAAAATGTATTCAGTCCCGAGGTCAAGGAGGTGCTGTTCGCCAAGCGAATTCTCGAGGCCATGCCGGACGGATCCGGGGCAGTATTGATTGACGGGAAGATGCAGGATGACGCGACCTGGAAGCAAGCCAGTGTCATTGTAAAACTGGCCAAGTTAGTCGCCTCCAAGGATCCCGATCGGGCTGCGGCCTATGGCCTGTAGCGATCGCCAGTCTCTCAATTGTTGGTCATTCTGGGAAGGCGCCATTATGCGCAACTGAAAGGGGTTCCAGTTCTCCTAGGGCAACGCTCACGATTCGCTGCGCATGGATAACTGCCGTCGATGGTGAACGAGATTTTGTCGCTGTCTTAGCCGATGGCGGGCTCATCTCCTTGGCGGTAGTGCCGCGAAGAGCAGGCACCGGGCGGGGAAATTCAGCGGCATTGCGTTGGCGTAAGATTGTTACAAACGGGTTTCATCGCCCAACTTGATAGGACCCGAGAACGGTGGATGCGAATTAGACATGAGGGGCCTAATTTCTTACACTTGGTTCTTTATAAAAGTGTTTTTTTCATTGTGGGAGAGCTCGAATAATGTCAACCATTGCAAGGCCTCGCAGGAGCGTGCTCTACATGCCCGGTTCGAATACTCGGGCGTTGGAAAAAGGTAGGACACTTCCGGCCGATGCATTGATTCTCGACTTGGAAGATGCGGTGGCACCAGATGCCAAGGAGAAAGCACGGGCCAATGTATGTGACGCGGTCAAGGCAGGTGGATACGGCCTGCGAGAGCTTATTATCCGGGTGAACGGGTTGGCTACACCCTGGGGGTATGAGGATGTGGCAGCCGCTGCGACCAGTGGTGCTCACGCAATCCTGTTACCCAAAGTCGAGAGCGCCGATGCCATTCGTCAACTGGAAAATATCATGTTGGCCAATGGCGCCCCCGATTCGATGGCAATCTGGGCCATGATGGAGACGCCGCGCAGTATTCTTGCGGCTCAGATGATAGCCGAGGCCTCCGAACGAATGGAGTGCCTGGTGATGGGTACATCCGACTTGGCGAAGGATCTCGACTGCGCTCACACTCGGGAACGCTTACCCATGATCACCTCTCTCGGGCACTGTCTGTTGGCCGCCCGAGCGGCCAAGATCTCAATACTTGACGGTGTATTTCTGGATCTCAACGACGAGGTCGGGTTTGAGTATGCCTGCGAACAAGGCAAGGAGTTGGGCTTTGATGGAAAAACCCTCATTCATCCGAAGACCGTGGTGACCACCAATCGTATTTTCACGCCTTCGCAAAGGGACGTCGAATGGTCCAGAAAGATAATAAAGGCTCATTACGAAGCGGAATCGAAGGGCGAGGGCGTCGCCGTGGTCGATGGAATGCTCATCGAAAATCTGCACGTGGAGAGCGCCAGGCGACTGGTAGGCATGGCTGAGTCTATCGAAGCCATGGAAGCCGAATTAGCCAATTCTGCGGAGGGCTGACAACCCATAGTTTTTCTCTTAGGTCCAGCCTGATTTTTTTGTGCCGACAACAACATCGTGTTGCATGGGGCGCGCCAGCCGCCGTCGTAAAGGCGTACTAAACAACGCCGTTTTTCTCTAATCTTGTTAGCGATACAACTCTGGCGTCCCGACCCCGGATCGTATTACCTGTGCGAGAGACCGGCTTTCTTTCCTGTTGCCCTATCCCGGCTCGCAGACTTGGCACATGAACCGGTAAATTCCTTTCCTAGCCGGAGCGGCGACTGCAGGCCCTTATGACTCGACAGAATAGCCGAGATCGCTAGTCAGAATCCGGACCCTGCTGTTTGGATATTTTTCCCTCCTCTCCGGAGATCAGGTTGCGAATATTGCTGCGATGACGCCAAAAAAGCATCACCGTCATTACTACCTGCATCCCAATCAGGGCGGGCTCTCGCCAGAACAGCCAGACGAAAAGGGGAGCCAGAGCCATGGATACCAAGGCGGCCAGTGAGGAGACATTGAGAATTTTGGCGATAAACAGCCAAACCGCCGCGACGCTGCCCCCTATTGCCCAGCTCAGGCCAAACTGAACGCCGAGAGCGGTTGCCACACCCTTGCCCCCCTTAAAGCCGAAAAACAGTGGGTAGAGATGACCAAGAAAGGCAGCTATCGAAGTCGCTGCCAAAATGGGTAGTGCCACGCCTGCCAGATTAGCCGCCAAAACCGGAACTAGACCTTTCAGCATATCTCCCAGAAGAGTCAGCGCAGCGGCTTTCTTGCCCCCGATACGCAAGACATTGGTGGCGCCCGGATTGTTGGAGCCCTCTGTGCGTGGATCCGCAAGCCCCATAAGTCGACAAACGATGATGGCGCTGGATATAGAGCCGAGTAGGTAGGCGGCGGGGATATAGAGGTAGTCGATCATAATGTGGGAAGAGATGTCAGTAAGTTTTCACATGCGCTTGGGATATTTTCCGCTTGGGATTCAGCGGTCGAGGCTGCGTCGGCAATCGCGGATATGTTACCACCGACCCCTGCTGCTGGCATGACCTGCTGCGCTCAGACGTCGGCGACACTTGGTGCACCCTAAACAAACTCCTAGCGGAACTCCGCTCTAGTACGTATTTCTCCACCGCGATGATTGCCCGGCCAACCACATCCGCCAAAGCGCTGGCAGATGCTCTTGCCAGTGGCTTCAACTGCCGAAAGGGTATGATTGTGCAATTGTCCGGGAGTGCATTACCATGAATCTACCTGTTGTTGAGTGGGGGAGTTGAGGGTCCGTATGGATATTGTTTTTATACGCGGTCTGAAGATCGAGACGGTTATTGGCATTTATGACTGGGAGCGGGAAATCAGACAGCCGGTCATCATTGATCTGGAGATGAGTACCGATGTCAGGCGTGCGGCGTCCAGCGAGGATATTGAGCATGCCCTGGACTACAAGGCGGTGGCAAAGCGCTTGATTGCCTTCGTTGAAGCGAGCGAATTCCAGCTTGTGGAGACTCTGGCCGAACGCTGTGCCGCAATCGTGCGAGAGGAGTTTGGTGTACGCTGGGTTCGGCTAGTCCTCAACAAGGTGGGTGCCGTCAGCAGTGCCAGGGATGTGGGAGTCATAATTGAACGTGGGGAACCATGAGGGTCAGGTCCTGGCTTAGCTTGGGGAGTAATATCGATAGAGAGCGCCATCTCAGTGCCGCGATCAAGGCGCTTGGGCGAATTTTCGGTGATCTTGTCCTATCCCCTGTTTATGAGTCGGAGGCGGTAGGGTTCGAAGGGGCGCCCTTTCTCAATATGGTTGTTGGAGTGGAAACCGGCCTACCCCCCGAACTGCTGCTGAAGTCGCTTCGGAGCATCGAAGATCAAGCGGGCCGATCAAGGGATGGCGCCAGATTTTCAGCGCGGACTCTGGATATCGACCTGCTCACCTATGGTAATCAGGTAATCACACGTGATGGCCGGGTGGAAATCCCGCGAGCAGATATCACCCGCTATGCATTCGTGCTGTTACCTCTGTCTCATGTGGCCGGAGAAGAGCAACATCCGCTGACGGGAAAGCGTTATAGCGAGTTGTGGGAGGAATTTCCGGTCGATACTCAACCCACCCTGCGCCGCTGGGAATCCATAGGAGAGGGTGCCTAAATTGATGAATGAGCTTGCTATTGCTGGACACTGCGACCGCCGTCAACGGAGATGATCTGCCCCGTAATATAGCCCGCATCCCTGGCGAGAAACAGCACTGTGCGGGCAATATCCTCCGGAGTACCAGACCTTTTGAGCGGGGTTCGGGAGATGATGGTTTCCTGGGCTGCGGCGCTGATTTCCTCCTCGGGCCAGAGAATGGCTCCCGGTGCCACGCCATTTACCCTGATGTCCGGTCCGAGTTCCCGGGCCAGCGCTTTTACCATCATCGCGTTTCCAGCCTTGGCTATGGAGTAAACCGCGTAGTCCTGGCGTGGGCGGTCGGCGTGAATGTCCACCAAATTAACGATGGAGCCGTTGGTTTTCCGCAGTAGCGGGATCAACCCTTGTGACAGGAAGAATGGACCCTTGAGGTTGCTGCCGAGTAGATCATTCCACTGATTCTCGGTTGCTTCGCTCAAGGGAGTCGGGTAGAAACTGGAGGCGTTGTTCACCAGTAAATCGAGTCGCCGTGTCTTCTCCCTGACGTGTCCTACCAGGCGTTCTATTTCCCTGGATGACAACAGATCGCAGGCTAGGGCACTGGCCGACGATTGCCGCTCGGCATTGAGTTGATCGACCAGCCTCTGTGCTTCCGACGCGGATTTGCGGTAGTGCACTAGGACATCCATACCGGCGCGGTGCAGCGTTCGGGTTGTCTCGGCGCCGATGCGTTGGGCGCCGCCGGTAATCAATGCCACTTTACCAGCTAGGGATGAGGGGTCTGCCAAGGTATGCCTCCGATATACACTGATTCGGTTAGAATGACTTTAACCAAAACAGATTGGATATGATATCCGTGCCTGCCAGATCACCCATCTCATCAAATGCTTCGGAACTGTCCAGGCTTCCCACTCCTCCGCAGGCAGCGCTCCAGCATAGCCGTCGATTAGTTGACTTGATAGTAGCGGAAATCGAGCAATCAGGCGGACGAATTCCCTTCGATCGCTATATGGATCTTGCCCTGTACGCACCTGGCCTGGGCTACTATGCAGCAGGAGCTCGCAAGTTTGGGGAAGCGGGAGATTTCATCACCGCACCCGAGATATCACCGCTTTTCGGACGCTGTGTGGCGCGACAATGCGAGCAAGTTCTCGACGAATTGCAGGGTGGTGCCATTCTAGAAGTGGGCGCAGGCTCCGGTCGTTTGGCGGTGGATTTGTTAACAGAGTTGGCATCCAGGGAACGGCTGCCGGATCGCTACTTTATACTCGAAGTAAGCCCTGACCTGCGGGAACGCCAACGCTCGCTGCTATCGCAGTCGATACCTGAACTGGTTTCCAGAGTGAAATGGATAGAGGGGCTTCCGCCGCCCGGGTTCTCCGGAGTGGTAATCGCCAACGAAGTAATTGACGCTATGCCGGTACAGCGGTTTCGCCTTGATGGCGGGAGTATCCTCGAGCAATTCGTGGTCAGAAACAAGGCCACACCACTTGCTCTGAACTGGGGGAGTCCTTCGGCTCGGCTGCATGCCGCGGTCGGAGACCTTCTGGGGTCTCTGTGCGGCAGGCTGGATGATTATGAGTCTGAGCTTAATCTAAGGGGCGCCTCATGGCTCACCACGCTGTCGGATTGCCTCGATAAGGGGCTTTTGCTACTGATCGACTACGGATACGGCCGCAGTGAGTATTACCACCACCAGAGAGACAGGGGCACAATGATGTGCCATTACCGCCACCGCGCCCATGAGGATCCACTGCTCTACCCTGGATTGCAGGATATAACCGCACATGTGGATTTCACTGCTTTGGCTACTGCCGCTCAGCTTGTGGGGTTGGATGTCTGCGGTTACAACACCCAGACCTTCTTTCTCCTCGGGTGTGGATTAGAGCGTCTAATGGCTGAGTCCGATCCCAGCGATGTACGATCTCATGTCCAGTTAATGCAGGGGGTAAAGCGGTTGACTCTGCCGTCCGAGATGGGGGAGCGCTTCAAGGCTCTGGGCCTTTCCAGGGGACTGGGGCAGCAGCCCATGGCATTTTCCCTGCAGGACTTGCGTGGCCGGCTGTAGACCGGAGTGGGGCGCCCACCGAAACCGGCTCGCTTTTCTAAAAAACAGCGGGTCGAGGGGTGGCGCGGATTTTCAGCTGTCTGTTTTCACTCAGAAGCAAGTCGCCCCATGTGCCTGGTCTGTTTGGTTGTTGTTGCTGACAGTGCTGATGTTGACCACAGGCTGCACCTCGATAGCCTATTACACTCAGGCGATAGAGGGTCATCTCACGTTGATGTCCCGGCGCCAGCCCCTAGAAACACTGATTCGAGACCAAGACCAGCCCGAGGCACTAAGGAAAAAGCTTTTGCGGGTTCAGGAGGCCAGAGAGTTCGGGTCGACAGTTCTGGGGTTGCCCGACAACGGCAGCTATCGGAGCTATGCTCCGGTGGAGGGAGATGCGGTTATCTGGAGTCTGGTGGCGACAGAGGCGTTGTCGATCGAAGCCCTGGAATGGTGTTATCCGGTTGTCGGATGCGCGACCTACCGTGGTTATTATGACTATGATGCAGCCCTCGCTGAGAAGTATCAGCTCGAGTCGCAGGGCTTCGATGTGGCAGTGGAACCGGTGCCGGCCTACTCTACTCTGGGCTGGTTCAATGACCCCCTACCGTCGACGGTGTTTGACTGGCCGGAATGGCAAATCGCGGGCTTGATGTTTCACGAGTTGGCGCATCAACAGCTCTATATCCCCGGGGACAGCGCCTTCAATGAAGCCTATGCGAACCAAGTCCAACAGATAGGGACTGGCGCTTGGCTGGCGGCCACCGATAACGCGACAGACGTGGTTTCTTGGCGGAACGTAAAAAACCATAGACAGCAATTCGTCGGCTTACTCATGGAGACCCGGGAACGCCTGTCTGAGGCCTATCGCAGCAATCTACCCCGTCCCCGGAAGCATTGGTGTAAGCAGGCACTCTTTTCCAGATTGGAGATTGGTTACAGGATACTGAAGGAGAGCTGGAACAATGACGCGAACTTCGATCTCTGGTTCGCAACGCCGCTCAACAACGCCAGATTCGCATCCGTGGCCACTTACGAAGCTTGGTCGCCCGCATTCTCTAGCCTCTATCGCCAAGTCGGCGGCGACATAATCGCCTTCCATGCAGCGGCTGAAGCGCTTGGAAAAGTGGCCCCCGAGGCTCGGCGGTTGCGATTAGAGCAATTGGCACGCGGTGCTGCGCAGGCCAAGCTCCCGATGCCGGAGCTGCCGCCCCCGATCGATGCGTGCTTGGAGGGCGCCCCATAACGTCCTAAGGCGTATGGGGCCCGCTTAGTACCGGGCGGGGGCTCAGCCTGACTAAAACAAGCGGTCCGGGTTTCCAGTGAGACTCGGGGTTTGTACAGCGAAAGCATCAGATCTGTTTGCGGAGCGCCAGATAACGCTGCCGTTCTGACTTTCCAGATAGATAATAGGGAACCACGGAATCTATGCTGGAAGCTTCGATACCAAGTGCCTCCAGGCCATTTTCCGAGCATACGCTATCTACCTGCAGCGATTGAAAATTATCGTAGCTGAAGGGTTTGCCTGGCACCCATTCCATTACTTTGGCCTGCAGTCGAGAGCTGCTCTCATTCAACCCCAGGATTCGTTTCTCGAGTCCAAGCTGCTCAGCCGTGTAGGCTACAAGATCCTGCAGGGTGAATACTTCGGGGCCGCACAGTTGATAGCGCCGTCCCCAACTCTTCTCGTTTTCCAGGGTTTTTGCAAAGGCCTCGGCCACGTCTCCGACATAAACCGGGGCGAACCGTGCTTTGGGGCAGGCGAGGGGGAATGGTCCTGGAATCGACTTAAGCAGATCCGCGAATCTGTTAAAAAAGCTGTCTCCTGGACCAAAAATAACGGAAGGTTGAAAACTGGTCACTTTGAGTTGAGGTAGGCCCAGGGTATGTACCATGTTCTCCGCTTCGCCTTTGGTTTTCAGATAGATTGAAGGCCCCTCGGATTCGTTGGCGTTCAGTGCGCTCATGTGGAGGAGGCGTTTGATTCCCAGGCCTCCACAAGCCTTGACGATACGTTCGCTCAAGCCTACGTGCACCTGCTGGAACCCGCCTCTGCCACCGGTCTCGTTCAATATGCCCACCAGATTGATAACAGCGTCGCAACCTTCGATGTATGATTCGAGCGTTTCCTCGCCCAAGGAGTCCCAGCCCATTAGTTCGATAAGGCTGTTAAGGTGCAGATTCCGGTGACGCTGTGGGTGGCGTGAGAGAATACGGCAGCGAATCCCCATCGAGGTCAAGCGGTTGGCGAGGTGCAGCCCTACAAAACCGGTACCCCCGAAAATGCATACACTTTTGATTTTCATGCACAATGCCTCTTAGTCTGAAGGTTGGCTTGCAGCGAACTAGAATGCGTTTTACCTGGCAACTGCGGAATCCTCAACCCCATGGACCTCTCAATGCGTTACCAACTGCCTTTCCGGCGAAACAATAACAGATTCTTACCTGGGTCACGTAGTACCAGCCTGTCGTTGTTCAGCGCGTATTCGTATTCTATGCTCGAGTTGGCGCTCGAATGCAGCAGCATCTTGTGACGGCTCAGGAGCCTTATTCGTCCCTGGCGCATTTGCGACGGATTGCGATAGATCCGAAAGTGCCCTTTTTTAATCGATAGTATTTCACCTGTCCTTCCTTGCCAGTCACCTTCGAGCTGGGATAAGCCGTGGGGCACCGCTGATGCTCCTATCCCGGGCCACCACGCACTGGGCGCCCCGAATCTATTCGGGGCACTGGCGGGTGGTTGCAGTTGCCACCAGCCTTGGGATGCCGGCGGGTTGGGATACAATCCCCAAGGCTGGTGGCCAGGAACCGAGGTTGATGGGTTGCCCCACTGATAGGGCGCCGGTATCCAGGTGGGACCCATATCGGAAGATGAATAGCTTTCCCCGCCCCGCCGTTTCTGCAACGCCGAGGAGAATGCGTCCATCATGTCGAGCATGGACTCCGCCATCGGGCGATAGCGGTTGTCGCCGGCAACCGCTGTTGAAACAACAAGAAAAATCAGTACACAGTGGCGCTTATCAAATAACATTTAAACCCGCCAGTATAAACCCGTTGCTGATAGTTTGGGTTCATGATTCGAAGGATTCAAGAGCTGGGGGTCTTATAGCAGCCCTCAATGCGTGGTTTCAATTGTGTTAGAATCCGGTCCAACTAATAAACCAAACAACAGTGCAGGATTCAGGTCCATGGCAATGCAAAAAGGGACAGGCTCGGAACGACGTGTGCGAACCCGGGAGATGGTGGACAAATGGATGGCGGAACGGCAGGAGATGTGGGTGCTTTATTGCCAGTTAGCGGGGCTTGAGCCTTATACGCCGGACAGACCCAGCAAGGAACAGTTGCGCAGTTTCTGTCAAATTCTCATGGACTATATCGCCTTCGGTCATTTCGAGGTCTATAGCCGTATCAGCCAGGGAGAGGAGCGTCGATCCGCGGTGCTGAAGATTGCAGAAGAGGTGTATCCAAAAATAGCAGAAGTAGCTGAATTGGCGGTTGCCTTCAACGACAAATACGATGCCAGCAAGCAGGATCTCCCCCTCGACAAACTGGATGAGGATCTCTCGGTTCTAGGGGGGGAACTCGCTAACCGTATAGAGCTCGAAGACCGTGTTGTCAGTGCACTGCTTCGGTGAAGCAAAGTCGGTTACATTCGTGACCTGGAGGCAACAAACATAGGGCAGCCGCTACATCCTCTAACTAGCCGCAAGTCAGCGGGCGAGCTGTTGAGTCTTGTCGGTCATGTTCGATAAGCTGACCAAGCGATTTCTATGGCAGCCTGAACTCAGCGAATTTCTGGGTCCGTTGACGGTTCCAGAGGCTCCGGGATTTCAAATCGAACGGTTATCCAAAGGCATTGACAACAAGCATGTTGATGTCGCCTTAAGCTCAAGATTCATGGAGCATTCTCACCTGCTGGTTCGCCAACAGCTTTCCCAGTTCGTAGCAGAGCAGCGCTGGCGCGGCATCCCATCTGCCCATATCGAGGGCGATATGGAGGTGATTCGCGAGGATTACGCCAAAATGATGAAAGTAGCTCTCGACCGGGCTCGGGAGCTTTCCAACCTTGGCACGGTCCCGCTACTGCAACTCGGTGTTATCAAGTATTTCTTCCAGGTTGTGGTTCAGGAAATCGAACGGCTGCGAGGGCAGATGCAGACTTCCCGGGAGAGTAGCAAGCGGCAATCCAGTGGCCGAGCGGTAGAGATCCATGAGCGGCTGGTCGTGCTCTCCAAGGAAGAGCGGTCGTTACGGTTCAGGATCGTTCGCCGGCTGGTGAAGGAGCTGCTGAAAATCGAAGAGACCCGGCTTAGCAAACAACGCGAAACCTTGTTGCAGTGCGCTTGGCCGATACCGAGAGAGGTGCTGACGAATCCAATATTGATGTTACCGTCGCTTTGGGCAGATGAGCAACTTATGAATGACTATCCAATCGTTCTTACCGCTACCGATGACTCCAGGGTGTTCGACCAGATCAACAGGCTGGTCACTGCTGAATTTGGAGACTATCTGCCTGCTGATACCTGGCCTGTAGAAGCTGCTGAGCATACCGCGGCCAAGGCAGCCGAAGGCGCCGCCGAGGTGCACAAGAAACAAGCCGATCCTGAGGTATTGCCCGGTTTCTACGAAGTGAAAGGTCTGTTGGCGTTCAGCCTGCAAGAAGCAGAATATGAGCGTGGCTCACAATCCTGGCTGGACTGCCCGGATAACATGCATCGGTTTATTTATTCTGCCAGCGATCGACGTAAAAAGGGGGGGCAGGAAAAATCTCCCTGGAATCATGACAGATGGGTAGAGTTTCACGGCCGCACACTCAGAAACCTAGTTAAAAGTATGCGCAGGCTGGGGTTGGAGTCGAGAATTCTGGCAGCCTACGCCGCCCCCGAACACCATAAGCAGTTGGCAGGCGCCCTCCCGGTTCGTTTGATTGCCCAATACCTTTCCGGCCAATTGAGCCGTAGAGCAATTCTACTCAGGTTACGTGCAGTGGGTGCGCAAACCAATCTGGAGCGCAGTTTGAGTATTCTGGATCAGGGTGCGTCCAAGCTTAAGCGTATGCCGGCCGCCCAGAGGCGAGCCCAGCTGCACAAATTTATTATTGATTTCACACTATTTCGACGCGATCTAAAGCTAGCATACTACGCGCATCGGACCATGAGCGGCATTCGCATATTGACACGTCCCTCCGATTTGGAGCTCTCCAGGGGCAACGGCACTCTGAACGGGTATGTAGACGAGGTTGAGGAGTCTCCTGAGCGGTTATGCATCGTGGGGCATGCGGTACTCAAAGCTGATGTAAGGGGATCGACATCCATAATCCGTGAATTGCTCAAGAGACAGCTAAATCCAGCGTCTCATTTCAGTTTGAATTTCTTTGAGCCAATTAATAGTCTGCTTAGGGAATATGGGGCTAAGAAAACATTCGTTGAGGGGGATGCGGTCATCCTCAGCGTGTTTGAGTACGACAACGCCACAAACCCCGGGGGGTGTGTCTCACTGGCCTGTGGTCTCGCCAGAAAGATTCTTCAAGTGGTTGAGGCGCAAAACGTCAGCAGCCGCCAAAACGGCCTTCCAGCATTGGAATTAGGGTTGGGTATCGCTTACGTTGCAGAGGCGCCCACGTTTCTATACGACGAACTCAGGGAGATCATGATCTCTCCTGCCATCAACCGAGCCGATCAACTTTCGTCCTGCAACGCAGGGCTACGCAAAAGTGATTTTGGGCGAAACCTTGGGGATGGGGTCGAAGTCGTGATGTCCGGTAAATCAGATTATCCTTCGCAATCAAGCCGAGAGGTGGCGATCAGGTACAATGTCAACGGGATCGAATTGGATACACTTGCATTTACCAAATTGCAGTCTGAGACTGCCTTGCAGGCGCTGATTCTGGATGAGAATTTTAATACCAGCGGATCCCGATTCTACGTTGGCAGGTTCTCCGATGCCCAAGGGAAATCCCATGTGATCGTCATCCGTGAGGCGGCTATCCGGGTTTGGGAAGGCGGAAAGCCCGGTGAAGGTCAGCAATTTGGGCGTCGATTCTATCAGGTCGTCACCAAAGCGGAACTCATAGAGCAAGCGCAAAGACAGCTGCAGCTGGGGTCGTCTGCGCCGGAGGGCGCCCCAGAATCCACACGAGACGGCTCTGCAGAGAAACGCTATCTGCATTAGCCCTGCCAGTGCTACCTGCTCGCGATCAGGGATTTACGGGGTAAAACGCTTGGCATGAGGCTGCTTAGCCTAACAACCTCATTACCCAGTCTGCGGTCGTAGATGACGGAGTAGGCGAGCACCCGCTGAGTGTAGCGCCGAGTTTCCTTGAAAGGAATTATCTCAACCCAAATATCGGCTTCCAATGGCTTATTTTCAGGAAGCCAGCGATCAACCCGATGGGGACCGGCATTGTAGGCCGATATCGCCAGGACCCTGTTGTCGAAAAACTTGTCGTATACCATTCGCAAGTAAGCAGTGCCGAGATCGATATTGGTGTCAGGTGTCAGTAACTCGTTCCGCGAAGGCGGCTTGCGTTTCATCTGTTTCGCGGTCTGTTTTGCGGTCGCCGGCATCAGCTGCATTAGGCCGCGCGCGCCTGCGCGGGAAACAGCATCGGTAGAGAAAGCGCTTTCCTGACGGATTACGGCAAGGATCCACGATTTGTCAAGTTGCTGGCGGTTTGCAGCATTCTCGATCTGTCGTTGATGTTCCAGGGGAAAGCGGAGTTCCAAGTCATCCCAGTAGTTTGTTTTCGCCAGTGTGAATATGGCCTGTGAGTGCCAACCCCACTCCTGGGCCAGCTTTGCGGCGGCCTTTAGATGGGGGACAGAGAGCCTCTCTGTGGCGTTACGCCATTCTCGACGGGCTTTAATGAGGCGTCCGAGGATGAGTAGTTCCCGTGCCCGCTGGAACCCCTGCCGGGAGGCCAGTTCCAACACCATATCCTCGGGTATCGAAAGCGGTTGGTGGAGTAATTTGTAAGGCCGGCCGAGTATATCCGCGGCAAGAAACCCATGATAACTGCGTTCTTTCGCCAACGCTTCGTAAATCGGCAGGGCAGCGGCTACCTGCCCCGTCTTCTCCAGTGCCCGCGCCCGCCAATAAGTCCAGTTTTCTCGGCTGGAAAGTTCGGGTGGCAACAGCGCTATCCACTTGGATACCCGCCGCCAGTCCTGCAGGCTGAGGGCTTCGCGGATCCGCCGTTCGAGCAGGTACTCGTCGTCGGCGTCCGGGGAGAATTCATCCAGTCTTGCCAATAAATCGGGAACATCGTGGCGTGCCATGGCAAGTGCCAAAGCGCGGTTGGCCTGATACCGTTCTGCGTTGCTGAACGGATAGTGCGGTGCCATTACCTCCCAAGCTGCGGACGCCTTATAGGGGCGCTCTCTTGCCAGGCGTTTCAGTCCGAACAGCAGAATTCTTTCGCGTACCGGGCTTGCTGAGGAGAAGCGTTTCTTATCGAGAATCATCCCGGGGGACCTGTTCACCTGTATCCACAAATCCAGCCAAGGTTTTTCATCAGCCGGCAGAAAACGGCCCAGATAGGTGGCAAGCTTCGTATTCCTCTTTTGCATCGTCAACTCAATTCGCTGCCACACCAATTCTGAGGAAAGATGGCCCCTGTCTATCCAGGCTTCGAACACCGGGTCGCACTCCTTCGGCCGGGAGCTGCCGCTGAGCCAGATCGGTTTGACTTCCTCCATTGCGGTTTCCGATTTACCAGTCTCAATCAGTGCACTGAGATACAGGCAGGTTCTCGTAATGCTCTTGTCTGGTTGATAAAAAGCCAGATAGCTCCTCCACGCTTTTCGTTTACCTAATTCATTCAACCAGCGGATTCGCAGGCTACGGGCCAACGGGGTATCCGCGTAATCTCGAAGAAACTGCGCAATATCGCCGGCGCTCACACTACCAATCTGACTTCTGAGTTCCTGGTACTCTAGATAAGGGTACAGCGGATAGGATTTAAGCCCCTGTTTCAATCTTCGGTACTCCCGCTGGTTTCTCGCGGCGAATGCCTTTTCTGCCGCCAAGAACTCGGAACGCTGTCGTTCAAGTTCAGAAGCAGAAGTGGCGGCTACACTGCCGGGAAACGGTGCCAATGACAGGATTAGGCCCGCGATGAACGATGGGATGATTGACCTAAGCAAGGAAATAGCTCCAATATTCATAATGTTCAAGAAGGAAGCTTAGATATTGTTTAAGCAGCTGACAAGTATATATTTACCACCTCTAATATGGCCTATATTCTCCACGGCACCAATCTTTTAGCGGCAAAGTGAGTAGCAGTTTGAGTTGAGAGAACGCCGTCACCACGCCAAACTATGACAAAATAGCAGGTGAACCGATTAGTATGCTGATAGCGCAATGGAGGACTAGATGAAAGATGGCGACCAGTTGGATATGGAGCTCAGCAGCGGTATAGCCGCCTTCGAAGGCAAGCATTTCGCCACAGCCGCTCAGGCACTCTCGCCATTGGCCGAAGAGGGGAATCCAGAGGCCCAGTATCGAATGGCGATCATGGCCCAGAACGGTCTTGGCATGACAGTAAATGAGCTACTGGCCTACAAGTACATGAAGGCTGCCGCCGAATCAGGCCTTGCGCTCGCTCAGCACGGTATCGGCTTTATGTACCTGGAGGGAGAGTGTGTACAGCAAAGCGGCGCCAAGGCAGTGGAATGGTTCAAGCGGGCGGCGGATCAGGGATTGGCTGGTTCCCAGACCACACTGGCAATGATGTACGAACAGGGACAGGGGGTGGAAAAAGACATAGAAGAGGCGAAACGCTGGTATCGTGCCGCCGGTTTCGATGAGTGATAAATGGTCTTGATGCTCGGGGCGCCCCTATTTCGCTTGCAGGTGTAGACAAAAAGCGGGGGGCTATCGGGAGCGCCTGGCTCTAACCGCAGCGGCCAACTCCTGAAGCAGTGGTTCGGTCTGCTCCCAGCTTATACAGGCATCAGTGATACTCTGGCCGTATATCAGATCTTCGTCTGCGCGCCAGTCCTGGCGGCCGGCTACCAAGAAACTCTCGATCATAGTCCCAATGATGCGTCTGTCCCCCCTGGCAATTTGTCCCGCCACATCGCGCCCTACATCGAGTTGCTTGTCTGGGCGTTTTCGGGAATTCGCATGGCTGAAGTCGATCATCATCTGAGGCTTGAATCCTGCGGCGGTCATCTCTTCGGATGATATGTTTATGCTCTCGGTATCATAATTGGGGCGGCTTCCTCCGCGAAGAATCAAATGGCAGTCCTCATTACCGTTGGTACCGAAGATTGCCGAGGCGCCCTCCTTGGTAACCGAGAGAAAGTGATGCGGCTGGGAGGCCGAGCGAATCGCGTCCAGAGCGATTTTCACGGTACCATTGGTGCCGTTTTTAAAGCCCACAGGGCAGGATAGTCCGGAGGCTAGTTCTCGATGTCCCTGGCTTTCTGTTGTGCGAGCTCCTATTGCGCCCCAGCTGATTAGGTCGGCAACATATTGCGGGCTAATCAGGTCCAGGAACTCAGTGCCCGCCGGTAGCCCCAGAGTGTTAACATCCAACAGCAATCGGCGAGCCAGATGCAGGCCGTTGTTGATATGGAATGTCCCGTCCAGGTCGGGGTCGTTAATGAGTCCCTTCCAGCCCACAGTGGTGCGGGGTTTTTCGAAGTACACGCGCATCACGATCATCAGGTCTTGCTGCAGCATCAACCGGGCCTGGTTAAGCCGCTCTGCGTATTCCCGAGCTGCGCTGGGATCGTGAACCGAACAAGGTCCTGCGACGACGATTAGTCGGTCGTCTTCCCCATGGATGATTCGATGTATAGCCTGCCGGGCATGATACACCGTCTCGGAGACCTGATCGGTTATTGGCAGATCGACAGCCAGTTCGTGGGGAGAGATGAGTTCACTGATCTCCTGGATACGCAGGTCATCGGTATTGAAACGCATGGCTTTGGCCGTTTGGACATTAGGGTTCGAGTGGCAGGGATTATAGAGTCAACACCATCGATTGCGGTAGGCTGAATAGTCGATACTCTAACTTGGAGCGCTGCGGCATGTCCCAACTGACACTGATCATCGGAAACTATAATTATTCATCATGGTCCCTGCGCCCTTGGTTCTACTTGCAACATCAGGGGATACCCTTTGTTACCCGCAGGATTTCACTCTTCACGGAAACCATGGACCGGGAATTAGAACCCTATTTCTCGGATGGAAAGGTGCCGATCCTTTTTGCGGACGACCTGGAAATATGGGACTCGCTTGCTATTTTGGAGTTTCTAGTGGAGAACTTTCCAGACAAGGGCGGCTTGCCTAAAGACAGAACCGCGCGCGCCCAGGCTCGTTCGGTGTGTGCCGAAATGCACAGCAGTTTTACGGCATTGCGTGGGGAACTGCCGATGAACTGCCGTCGCCGCTTCTCCGGCTTTCAACCCAGTGCCGAGGCGCTCCGGGATATAGAGCGGGTGGTTTCGGTCTGGTCTTACTGCCGCGAGCGTTTTGGGGCGGGTGGACCTTGGCTGTTCGGAGAATTCAGCATCGCCGACTGTATGTACGCGCCTGTGGTTATGCGCTTGGTCAGCTATGAAATCGCGGTAGGTCCGGTTGCCGCTGCCTACCTAGAGAATTTGTACAATAGTCCTGCTGCCCAGACCTGGATTGCCCTAGGCAAAGAGGAGAGCGAAGTGATTCAAGAGGATGAGGCCGACTGGCCCAGTGAGCCCATATAACGGGCTTGCTTGTTGCTGTCGCTGAAGAGGCGAGCTTGGAGATCAAAATTCATAGCACTATAGAGGAAATCCCAGCGGCAGAGTGGAACCGGCTGGTTGTGGATAACAACCCCTTTCTGCGTCACGAATTTCTTCATGCAATGGAACGTCATGATTGCGTTGGGGAGACTTTTGGCTGGTTGCCGCGGCATATCGGCATTTACGGTGATGAAGGTCTGCTGGGAGCGATGCCCCTTTACGAAAAGTATAACTCCTACGGCGAGTTTGTATTCGACAATGCCTGGGCAGATGCCTATGCTCGCTCCGGATTGGGTTATTATCCCAAGTTGGTCTCAGCCGTTCCGTACACACCGGCCACTGGGCAGCGGATGTTGTGCAGCGGTGAGAAAAGCGATGAGGTGCGCCCCCTGCTGCTGCGTGCTGCATTGCGACTGACACAGGAGTTGGACTGCAGTGGATTTCATTGTCTGTTCCCACTTGCCGAAGAGTACCGGGTGATGAGTTCCTCGCTGCTTAGCCGTTTCGATTGCCAATTCCACTGGCACAATCGGGACTACCGAGATTTTGCGGAATTCCTGCAGCGACTCAATGCTCGAAAGCGGAAAAACATCCGCCAGGAACGCCGTAGAGTCCGAGATTCGGGGGTAGTACTGCGGCGTCTAGATGGCCATCAAGCAAGCCAGCAAGATTGGAGCGACTTCACCCGGTTCTATACCCAGACCTTCGACCGTAAATGGGGGGTTGCCACCTTTAACTACGGATTTTTTAAAGAAGTAGCGGAGCGCCTTCCCGACCAGGTACTGCTGGTGCTGGCAGATCTGGATGGAGAGTGCATTGCCGGCGCTCTGATGTACCGCAGCAATACGACACTGTATGGACGCCACTGGGGCTGCTCACGGACATTGGATGCACTGCACTTCGAGGCCTGCTATTACCAGGGGATTGAGTATTGCATCGACCTGGGACTCAGCCATTTCGAACCGGGCGCTCAGGGGGAGCATAAGATGGCCAGGGGTTTCCTGCCCACTCTTACTCGCTCCAGTCACTGGATCAGCGACAGTCGCTTTCGCCGCCCGATCGAGGCTTTTGTGCGCCAAGAGCGGCAGGCAGTAGAAGACTATATCGCCCAGCTCCAAGCTTCATCCCCCTATCGTCGGGATGCGCCTGCATGAAGCCCTACGCGGAATCCTGCGACCAGAATCGAGACCCTATTCTCAGGGTCATTGCACCACTATTCTCGGGATGTCGGGATATCCTGGAGATAGGTAGCGGCACCGGACAACATGCCGTCTATTTCGCTGCCAAGCTACCCTATCTGGTGTGGCATACAAGCGACCGGTTGGCGAACCACCCGGGCATCAAGTTGTGGCTGGACGAAGCCGGCCTAGCCAATACGCGACTGCCCCTGGTACTCGATGTGGCGTCGAGTCCCTGGCCCGCGATTTCGGTGGACGGCGTTTTTTCAGCCAACACCGCGCATATTATGCACTGGCCTGAAGTCGAGGCACTGTTCGCCGGCGTGGGAGAGTTGCTGCCCCCGGGTGGTCTCTTCGCGCTCTACGGGCCCTTTAACTATGGCGGCCGATATACTAGCGATAGCAATGCGCGCTTTGACGGCTGGTTGAAAGCGCAGGATCCGTATAGCGGTATACGTCATTTCGAAGAGCTGCAGGTGTTGGCGGCCACCGCCGGAATGGCGTTGCATGACGATTTCGAAATGCCGTCCAATAATCGTATCCTCTGCTGGATAAAAGAGTAGTCTTTGTACTCGTTGCGGAGGTCAGCTATCCGGCGCAGTGCGCCATAGCGGCGGTGGCGTCTTCTATCAACGCCGCTAAAGCTTCATCACTGGTGTCCCAGCTGCACATGAAACGCGCTCCCCCCACGCCTATAAAGGTGTAGAAACACCATCCGCGCTCCCTGAGATAGGAGAGCGCCTCCTCAGGCATGGAGACGAACAGCGAGTTGATTTGCTGGGGAAACATGAGTTCGACCCCGGGGATTCGCCCCAAGCCTTCTGCCAACCGTTCGGCGCAGCGGTTTGCATGACGTGCGTTTCGGAGCCAGCTGTCATCCTCAAGCATAGCGGTCCAGGGGGCGGAGATAAATCGCATTTTGGAGGCCAGTTGCCCTGCCTGTTTGCAGCGCCATTCAAAGTCTTCAGCGAGCTTTTTGTTGAAGAAGACGACAGCGTCGCCGACGGCCATGCCGTTCTTGGTGCCGCCGAAACAGAGCACATCGACGCCGCACTCGACAGTGATTTCCCGGGGGGCGCACCCTAAGGCAGCCACGGCGTTGGCAAATCGGGCGCCATCCATGTGAATGCGCATGCCCAGTTCCCGGGCGGTCTGGCCTATTTGCTGCAGCTCTCGGGGTGTGTAGAGGGTGCCTAACTCGGTGGCCTGGGTCAGTGATATGACCTTGGGTTTCGGGTAATGCAGGTCAGAGCGTTTGTTGACGATGGCGGATATCGATTCCGGTGATAGCTTCCCGCTTTCACCTTCTGCGGTAAGCAACTTTGCACCGTTGGAAAAAAATTCCGGGGCCCCGCATTCGTCGGTCTCGATATGGGCTTTGTGGTGGCAGACTATGCCGTGATAGGACTGGCACAAAGATGCCAGCGCCAGGCTATTGCCCGCCGTGCCGTTGAAAACGAAAAACACTTCACAGTCACAATCGAAGAGCGCCCTCAGCTTATCGGCGGCCTGGGAAGTCCAGGCATCGTCCCCATAGGCCGGGGCATGACCCTTATTGGCGAAGCCCATGGCTTGCCATGCCTGGGAGCAAATACCGGAATAGTTGTCACTGGCGAACTGCTCATCTCTCTTGTTCATGGATAAAGGCTTCCTGGATACCGATGCAGAGTGGCGATTTGGTATTTATACTTTGGGTTAGGGCCTGTTAACACTAATTGGAACAGTGTCGCCGGAGGCCATTTTATCGCAGGTCAAGGCGCACCGAGCGCGGTGTAGCACCGCTACATAAGCGAGGTGCAACGCCGAACTGGGGAAAAATGGCCCCGTCCCTCCGGGTTGCGCCCCAAAAAGGGCCACTCGGCGTTGCTCGTCATTCATTTGGAACCACCAAACCTCACTCCTCGCGCCTTGATTGGCCCTTTCTGGGGCAGCAACGACGCTGTTTCAATTAGTGTTAACAGGCCCTAGGGTATTTGTAACCAATAAATCAATCTCTTACACTAGCCGTGACAATGCCATGATTCGGTGATGCAACCCAGGATGCGGATTGGATCGCAGCTTTTCGCCGTTATCAGGTATTCTGTTGGGGCGCTGCACGCCAGGCTGATTCAGCCATCGAGTTCTCCGTCGGGGATGATTTCCTCATCACTTGGGTGGATGAAAATCCCACTTCGATCGGAGAGGATGAGCTACAATGCGCGATTTAGCCCTGTTTGGGGGTGCAGCGCTGGGCTTACCAAGCCACTGGCTTTAATTGGGCGTTGTAAAGGGTGTCCGCGAGAAAGGCAATATCTGAGTCTAGATGGAAGTCGTAAAAAGGCCCGCTTCAAAGCGGGTGATCAAAATCTGCAGAGAGTAAACATGGCATCACACATGGGCGACGCCGAGTCGAAGGAGCAGTCGCGCTATCCGCTCCTTTCTTCAATAGATATCCCGCTGGACTTGAAGCCATTGTCGGTCTACGAGCTCTCCAGACTGGCGGATGAGGTGCGTCGCTTCCTGATCGACTCGGTCTCTGAAACCGGTGGACATCTGGCGGCTGGTCTGGGCGTCGTAGAGTTGACGGTAGCAATGCACCATGTATTCGATACGCCCCATGACCGATTAGTGTGGGACGTGGGCCATCAGGCCTATCCCCACAAAATTCTTACCGGGCGCCGCAAGAGGATGTCCTCCCTTAGGCAACAGAATGGTATTTCGGGTTTTCCCCGCCGGGAGGAGAGCGAATACGATACCTTTGGAACAGGCCATTCCAGCACCTCGATCGGCGCCGCATTGGGTATGGCAGCGGTGGCAAAGCAACGTGGTGAGGATAGACACGTTATCGCCGTGATTGGTGATGCGGCCATGGGTGCGGGTATGGCTTTCGAGGCCCTGAATCATGCCGGCGCGCTGGATCTCGACCTGTTGGTGATCCTTAACGACAACGATATGTCGATTTCCGCGCCGGTAGGCGCCTTCAGGAATCATCTTGCCAGAGTGCTCTCCGGAAAACTCTATACGACGGTCAGAGAGGGTGGGAAGAGCGCCCTGAGCCAGTTGCCGAATCTGAGCGAATTAGTGGGCCGGTGGGAAGAGCATGTGAAGGGCATGGTCATGCCGGGAACGCTGTTCGAAGAGTTGGGATTCAATTATATAGGCCCGGTTGACGGACACGATATGGAGACACTGGTCTCGACCTTGGACAATATGAAGGCGATGCCCGGGCCTCGATTGTTGCATGTCGTTACCAAGAAAGGTAAAGGATACCGGCCGGCCGAGGTGGATCCATGCTTCTACCATGGGGTCACGCCCTTTAATCCGACGACGGGTAAGTCCGATGGTAAAACTGCATCGGTTAGCTATACCAAAGTATTTGGGGACTGGCTGTGCGACGCAGCGAAAGCCGATGATAGGCTGATTGCCATTACCCCGGCGATGTGCGAGGGCTCGGGTTTGGTGCGTTTCTCCAAAATTTATCCTAGTCGCTATTTCGACGTGGGTATCGCCGAGCAGCATGCGGTCACATTTGCGGCGGGCATTGCTTGCGAGGGCGGGAAACCCGTGGTGGCGATCTATTCGAGTTTCCTGCAGCGTGCATACGACCAGCTGATCCACGATGTGGCGCTGCAGAATCTGGATGTGACATTTGCCGTAGACCGGGCGGGCCAGGTAGGGGCGGATGGCGCAACTCACTGCGGTAGCTTCGATCTGAGCTATACCCGTGCGATACCCAATATGGTGGTGATGGCGCCGGCGGATGAGAACGAGTGTCGTCGCATGCTGCAAACGGCCTATGAATTCGAGGGGCCGGCTCTGGTCCGTTATCCGAGGGGAAGCGGGCCGGGGGTGGAAGTCCAAGCGACTCTTGAAGCTCTCCCCATCGGTAAGGGTGTGGTTACCCGAGAGGGACAGAGTGTTGCCTTCCTGGCGTTCGGCAGTATGCATGGTCGGGCCATGGAGGCTGCGGAGAGGCTGGATGCAACAGTGGCGAACATGCGTTTTATCAAGCCATTGGACGAAGCTATGGTTCAGCGGCTGGCGCAGCGTCATGACCTTCTGGTCACACTTGAGGAAAATGTTCTGCAAGGAGGCGCCGGTTCTGCCATTAACGAGTACCTCGCCCGATTGCCGCAAAAAGTGCCGGTACTCAATCTGGGTTTGCCTGACCGATTCATCGAGCATGCGACCAGCGACCAGCAACTGGCAGAGGCCGGCCTGGATGTGCCTTCCATTCTTAGATCCGTCACTGCGGCGCGAAGCCGTGGCGAGGCCGTAAGGGTGTGTTGACCCGGACTCTGCCCGCCGTCCCTGAAGTATCAATAACGGATTGACCTCTATGAAAAAACTCCTGGTTGTGATTTTAATCCTGGGGGCGATATTGGCCGCTGCTCCGATTATTGTGGGAATCGAGACTGAAACTCACTACCAGGAGTTTGTGGCGCGCATCGAAAACAACGGCTTCAAGGTGCTGGATCATCAATATCAGCGAGGTTGGCTGGGCGCGGAGGCGGAGACCCGCTTGCAGATGTCCAATTCTGCCGGGACGGGGGAGAGGCAATCCCAGACCCCGCGTTTTGGATTCTTGTTGAAAAGCGATATTGCCCACGGGCCAATGACAGCTGACGGGCTCGGCCTGGCGGCTATCAATAGTCAGGTTCACCCGCTCCCGGGAGGCGCCTTGCCTGAGTCTTACAGCGGGAAATTGCATACTTTCGTAGCACTCGATGGAAAGGGAAAGACGGAACTTTCTTGGCCTCCTGAGACCAGCGCTGTTGGTAACAGCGGCGATAGAGCCTCCTTTGGCGGCCTAGATGGTGAGATCCTTTTCGACCCCAATGAGGAGCGTGTCAACTGGGATTTGATGATTCCCGAGGTGCGCTTTATCAGCAGTGAGGGGGTGGCAGTCGGCTTTTCGGGCTTGGGGATCGACTCCCGTTCCTGGGAGAGTCAGTCGGGACTGACACTGGGGGAAGGTACGCTCACTTTGAGGGAGATATCGTTTTCCGATGGAATGGCTGACGACACCCTGCGAATAGAGGGTTTCGGGTTAAAGGTGGAGAGTTCGGAGCGAAACGAACGGGTAGCGGCGGTGGCCGACTACTCTCTATCTGGGCTGACCACAGGTGACCAAGTTTTCGGGCCGGGTCGAATTAGGCTCACCTTGGACCAACTCTCGGCCGAGGGGTTGTTGCGTCTTCAAGAATCAATTAGCCATGTACAGCGCCAGCCGATGGCCGAATTACAGCGGCGCATGGCCACCATGAGTGCCTTGATGAGCGTCGCTCCGGCGCTGCTGGAAACTGATCCCAAAGTCACCATAGATCCTTTACGGCTGTCCACGCCCGATGGGGTGGTGGACGGTCGCTTTTCGCTCGCGAGTGAGGGAATGACCTGGGATCAGGTTACTTCCGGAGCACAGGCGCTCGAAAAGCTGTCGGGAAGTCTCTCGATCAAGATGCCGGAGGCAGTCTTCGAACGTCTACTCGAAGGTTGGATCCTTAGCCAATTGAAGCGCGAGCGCTTGGCGCTAGGCGAGCAACTGGATGATGGCCAGAACGAGGAACAAATTCAAAACCAGGCCAAGATTGAGGCACAGTCCCTGTTCACCAGCCTGGTCAGGCAACAATTCGTTGTGCACGGCAACGGAGAGATAGCCACCGTTGCAGCCCTTTCAAGCGGGCTGCTGACGATTAACGGCAAAGTATTCCCGCTGGTGCCCTAGCCTGTGGGAAACAGATGCCGCCTCGCGGCAGCTCTCCGTTATCTACAGGCCGGGGGTATCCTTTCCGCTCAGATCAGCTACGGTACGACATCATGCGCTCGATAATGGGCTGCAGGATGATCTCCATGGCGAAGCCCATTTTGCCGCCCGGAACGACCAAGGTGTTGCGGCGGGACATGAAAGAGCCGTTCAGCATGGATAATAGATAGGGGAAATTAGTGTTCAAGGCCTTCGGATCGCGGAACCGAATGACCACGTAACTTTCGTCCGGAATCGGAATATCGCGGGCAATGAAGGGGTTGGAGGTGTCTACCGTGGGCACCCGTTGGAAATTGATGTCGGTTCGGGAGAACTGAGGCGTGATGTGGTTGATGTAATCGGGCATGCGCCGCAGGATGGTGTCCACAATGGCCTCTTGGCTATATCCACGTTCGGCGTTGTCGCGAAAGATCTTCTGTATCCACTCCAAGTTGACAATCGGCACCACACCGACGCCTAAGTCTACATACTGAGCGACGTTCTCTTTCTCGGTGACCACCAGGCCGTGCAGGCCTTCGTAGAATAGCAGATCGGTCCCTCCTTCGATCTCCTCCCAGGGGGTAAACTCTCCCGGACTTTTTTGCGTTTTGAGGCGACTATTGTGACTGTCCGCCTCTTCCTGATTGTGGAGATAGTATCGTTTTTTTCCGGTACCAGATTCGCCGTAGGTACGAAACAGGTCGACGAGTTTGTCAAAGCAGTTCGCTTCGGGACCAAAATGGCTGAGTCCTTCGGCAATTTTTTCACGCATGGCCGACCTGTCGAAACAGTGGAAACTGTCTCCCTCAACCACTGCGGGTTTGAATCCATCACGATAGAAGATGTGTTCGAAAGCCCGTTTGACGGTGGTTGTGCCGGCGCCGGATGAGCCGGTCACTGCGATGATTGGGTGCTGTTTTGACATACTGTTCTCCCTAATTCGCTTATCAGAACCCCTCCAGGGGTATCCTCCAGATACGGACAAATATCTATTATAATCAATAATATATGTCGAAATTTTAGTTGGTTCTGCGCTAATTTTAGGGGACTATAACACGGAATATCCAGAGTGCTGCTGCTAAGGCTTTCGATGGCCGGGCAAGAGAATTCTATGGAAACTACCAGTGTTGAGGGGGGGCGCCGGCCCCTGAAACGAATCTCAGGGGTCGACGTTTTGGCTAGGTCAATTCAGAAGAGGCTGGCATTTATCCAGAGGTGGGCGAGAATGCTTGCGGCATAGCCCAGGCCAATGACCGGTGCCCACTTCAAATGACCGAAAAAGGTGTACTTGCCTCTCGCCTGCCCCATCAAGGCCACACCGGCGGCGGATCCAATTGAGAGTAAAGATCCCCCTACACCGGCAGTGAGTGTTACCAACAGCCACTGTCCCATGGACATGTCCGGCTGCATGGTAAGTACCGCGAACATGACGGGGATGTTGTCTACGATGGCGGAGAGCACTCCCACGGCAACGTTGGCGTAGGTTGGTCCCCAGTCCACATACATGACCTGTGACGCCATAGCGAGATAGCCGATAAAGCCGAGTCCACCAACACAAAGCACGACTCCGTAGAAAAATAACAGCGTATCCCATTCGGCACGGGCTACCTTACGGAACACATCGAAAGCCACAACATCCCCCATTTGGCCTTGATGCTCGAGTTCGGTTTCGTTGTCTAGGTTGGTTTGGGTGTGATCTTTGCGATAGGTCTTTTTTAGATAAAAACCGAAAAACTGCAGGTAGGACAGGCCTGTCAGCATGCCGATCACGGGTGGCATGTGCAGGAAGTTATGGAAGCTAACCGCGGTGGCGATGGTGCAGAGGAACAGCACCATGATCCGCTTGGCGCCGCGCTTCATCTCTACATACTCACCTCCTCCCTCAGGTTGCTCATTGGGAACTGCATACACCATGATGGCCGCAGGCACCAACCAGTTGACGAGTGAAGGAAAAAAGAGATTGAAAAAGGACCAGAAGTCTACCGGACCCAATTCGGTGACGATGGATTTTTGCCAGACCATGAGGGTGGTGATATCGCCAAAGGGGCTGAATGCACCCCCTGCGTTGGCAGCCACTACAATGTTGATACATGCCAGTAGGATAAATTTGGTGTTGGATCCCCCAACGGCCATCACAACGGCACACATCAGTAGCGCGGTGGTCAGATTATCCGCCACCGGTGAGATGAAGAAAGCAAGCACTCCGGTGATCCAGAAAAGCTTGCGGAACCCAAAACCCTTGCGCACCAGCCAGGAACGCAGCGCCTCAAACACATTCCGCTCGTCCATGGCGTTGATATAGGTCATCGCCACCAACAGGAAGAGCATGAGTTCAGCGTACTCAAGCAGATTGTGGCGTACCGCTGCCTCTGCTATGCCTGCGGGCAATTCCGGGTGGGTATGATAAACCCAGGCCACGAGTGCCCAGATCAGTCCTGCGGCGAAAATTACCGGTTTGGATTTGCGCAGATGGGTAAACTCTTCAGCCATCACCAAACCGTAGGCGACAACGAAAATAGCCAGCGCGGTGAAACCGACCCAGTGAGCGGTTAAATCCAGCCGCTCTCCATCCCCGGAAGACGCCAGCGCAACGCTGGGGAGCAAAACCGACACTAACACCGTTAACAAGAGATTGAGTGATTTGTTCACATTTATTATCCGTTCAGAAGCCAAGTGGGTTGTCGGGATCGTCATTGGTGTGCCGCTGGGTTGCGATCGTCAGCCACTAGTGTAACGAACCCAGACAAAAGCACTATTGTAATCCCGTTTTTATTGTCGTTGGAGGGCCAATATGGCTAAAACAAAGATCTAAATCAATTCTTTTGCACCGCGACTTTCGTCAAACCCTGAGAGAAGTGGTATTTTAGTAGATCTTACTATTCTTGTATTCGGTGGCCACGCCATCCCATGGGAATTCTCAGCTTCATCCTGTTGGTGCCGCTGTTTGGTGCCGCACTTATTGCCGTGCTGCCATCTGGATCAGGGCGCGCGATTCGTGCCCTGGCACTGGGTGCGACTGTGCTTACAATGGCATTGGGCTGGGGGCTGGTTGCAGGCTTCGACGCTAGCACCGCAGAGCTACAGTACGGCGAAATTCACCGCTGGAACCCGCGCATGGGTACCTCTTTCGCCTTGGGGCTGGATGGTTTTTCCCTGCCTATGATTCTGCTTGCGACACTACTCTCTGTTGTCGCGGTTTTGGCCTCCGCAAAGATACGTGCTCCAGTCAAGGGCTACTACCTGCTGATGCTACTCCTGGAAGCAGCAATGCTGGGGGTATTCATGGCCCAGGATTGGGCTCTGTTCTACCTTTTCTGGGAACTGACGCTCATCCCCCTCTTCTTTCTCATCGATCGCTGGGGCGGAAGTAACCGACACGGTGCTGCCCTTAACTTTTTTCTCTACACCATGGGCGGCTCGGTTTTTATTCTCATCAGTATGCTGGTGTTGTTCGACACTGTGCCAGGACACTCCTTCTCGATGAGTGACATTGAGGCCGGCGGCAGGATGTTACCGGAGCACACCCAACTACTGATCTTTCTCGGGTTTTTGTTGGGGTTCGGCGTTAAAATGCCGATCTTTCCGATACACGGTTGGCTGCCGCTGGCCCATGTAGAGGCTCCAAGTCCTGTGAGCATCCTGCTCTCGGGCATATTGCTGAAGATGGGTTCTTACGGCCTGATCCGGGTGACCGGTGTGCTGCCTGATGGGGTCGCAATGCTTCAGGGTTGGTTGGTGGCCCTGGCGTTCATTAGTCTGCTGTATGGCGGGCTGCTGGCTTGGCGCCAGCGGGATCTCAAGTCGATGATAGCCTACTCGTCCGTTAGTCACATGGGAGTGGTGCTGCTGGGTATCTCCACCCTCAATACCGCGGGCCTGACCGGTGCGGTGATGCAGATGGTGGCGCACGGCCTGGTGGCCGGAGCGCTGTTTTTACTGATCGGTCTGCTTTACGAACGTACGCAAACACGGAATATCGACGACTACAGCTCCCTGGTCAGGATTACCCCAAGATTTGCCTTCTTCACCACCTTGGTTTTTGTCGCCGCCGTGGGGCTACCCGGGACGGTGGGTTTCATTGCTGAGTTGCACTCCATCATCGGCGGCTTTCAGCGCTGGGGCTGGTTGGTTGTACTCTTGGGATTGGGGATGATGATCAGTGCCGCTTATGCCATTCGCACCGTGGGCCGAATGTTCACTGGCCCGGTGCGGCCACGAATGCGGAGCATTCCCGATCTCCAGGGCGCGGAGTTTTTGGCGGCGAGCGTGCTCAGCTTCGGCATCATCTTACTGGGACTCTACCCTGCACCCGCTCTCAGATTGATGTCGGCATCGGTTTCTCAATTCAGCCGGCTATTCGGGTCATAATGCATGGCGACTAAGCAGAGTGCCAGGGATATTCGGGAGCAGCTGCACGATGCCATTAGCGCATTGGAGCATATACTTCCGGCACAGGCGCCAATCCGTGATTTCGTGCACCACAACACGCTGCATGGCATGCAGCACCTCCCTTTTTGTGAAGCGCTTGCGGAATCATCGAGATTGACGGGAGCGCGCGGATATCTAGAGGAGGATCAGTATCGCGACTGCCTCAAGCGCGGGCGAATCTCACCAGAGGACCTGCTGCAGGTAATAGACCGCGACCCCGAGCTGGATGCAGCGAGCCTTATTGGAGGCGATGACGGCAACGTTTTGGTGCGCCGCGACGTGTATCTGGCAGCAATGAGTTGGCCAATCAAGTCGCTGACGTCATCCCAGCTCAACTGGCAACTTGAGGAGCAAGAAGCGCGTCACCGTCTGCAATCGGACGTCCCGGAGCCGGTGCGTAAGCGCCTGTTATCCGCTGCTGGGGCCGCCGGTTTTACTGACGAAGCCTCGGCAGTTGCGGATCTCTGGGCAGCTTGTGTAGATGAGTTGGGGCTCACGCATTATCTGCTGCATCCCGAGGATTTAGTGGATTTATCACCGGAACATGCCGAGCAGATGCTCCTCGAGCTGTCGGAAGGGGGGGAAGAGGGCGGTGCCCAGCCGTTAATGGAGCGCTTGATTCGCAAGGAGTCTGGGCATTTGCTGGTGCAGCTGCTGGAGAGGGTGGGTGTCGATCTAACCCTGGAAGGGTTGCTGCGGGCCATCACTGGGCACGACGTTCTCTACGAATTACGACCAACCCTGCTGCGCCAAGTCGCTGGATATCTGGATCAGGGCTTGGCCGCTTGGCATAGCGACTCCCGGGATCAGGGGTTCTATGCCGCCTGGCGCCGCAGCGCGGCTCAAGATCTGAATTGGATACTGGAAGAAATTCCGGACTGGTATACCCACTTCGAGTCTTTGCCCGAGGACCCGATGGAGACCATCGTTACCGAACTGCGGCGTCTGGGGCTGCGGCAGCATAAATGGGCCGGATATTTAAAGTGCCTGGCATTGGAGCTACCCGGTTGGTCGGGGATGTTTCTCTGGCGTCACCTCCATCCCGGATATCAGGGTGTGACGCCCAAACGCGTGGAGATGGTCGACTACCTGGCCGTGCGGATGGTTCTGGAACATCTGTTCGCCCAGCGGCTCTGCAACGAGTTCTGGCAAATCGAGGCCAGCCTCGACCTGATTCGTTGGCACTTTCGTCATCATACTGCAGAGTTCCTGGTGCGCCACGCGCTCTACAGCGGCCGGCTGCCCGAGTATCTTGCCAGTCTTGCACAGCGCCTGACCGAGCACAGTGCACGGGGGGGAGCGGGGGAGGAGTCCTGGTGGCATCTGGCGCATATGATGAGCACTTGGCGACAGAGTCCTTCCGCTGACCGTACTTTGGGACATAGTGTTTATCGCAGTGCCTGGCGACTGTTTCGTCTCGCCCAGCATCTCGGACTATGCGGGTCGGACGTCCGTGCCCTCGGTCGCCAGCCGTTGGAACATATGCTCGACTGCCTGGATAGGCTAACTCCCGGTAAACGCGGCCACCTCTGGCTGCAGTCCTATGAAATCAACTACCGTGATTCGCTGCTCAGCGCATTAGTGGCAAATCTTGGCCGGGTGCCGGATCGAGTTGAAAATCCTGCTGCTCAGGTGGTGTTCTGCATGGATGACAGGGAGGAGGGGATACGCCGTCACTTGGAAGAGGTGGACGAGCGGGTGGAGACCTTCGGCGCCGCAGCACATTTCAACGTGCCCAACATATGGCGGGCGCTGGGCAGGGAGGCTGTGGGGCTTGCGCCGGTGGTCATCGATCCGGCGCACGAGATCCGGGAAACGCCAAGGAGTGGATTTGAGGAGCGCGCTGCTAAACGGCATAAAAGAGAGCGGCGCCTTTTCAGGCTCGAGGACCTGCTTTACCAGGAATCCAGGCGCAATCTGCTCGTCTCGGCATTGCTGATTGGTGCCTCGGCGCCCGCCGCGTTGTTGGTTTCTCTGGGGAAGCTTTTCGCGCACTTGGAGTTCGGTGAGTTGTTGGACAAACTGCGCAGTCGCCTCGATGTCGATGTCTCCACGGAGGTGCAGGTCACTGCAGTGGACAGGGGGGAGGCGCCCACCCCTGCGAAGCCGCGGCTGGGGTTCACGGACGATGAGCAGTTGGACCGGCTGGAGACGCTGCTCAGAAATATTGGTTTGATCAAGGGCTTTTCGAGGTTGGTGGTCATCATGGCCCATGGTTCGTCCAGCCATAACAATCCTCATCTGGCAGCATATGATTGTGGAGCCTGCAGCGGACGCCACAGCGGTCCCAACGCAAGGATCCTGGCCGCGATTGCCAACCGACCGGAGATCAGGCGGCGTTTGGCCAGCGAACGCCGAATAGAGATTCCAGAACAGACCCGCTTTTTGGGAGCCGAGCGTAACACCTGTAACGAAGCGGTGGAGTGGTATGATCTGGAAGACCTTCCAAGCGCCTGGCGCGGTGACCTGGAGCGATTGCGCAGCGCAATGGATATTGCCAGCCAGCGCCATGCCCATGAGCGTTGCCGGCGCCTGGCTTCTGCGCCCTCACCCCTCACTCCAGAGCAGGCGTTGGCCCATGTAAGGGGGCGGGCTCTGGATTTCAGTCAGGGGCGCCCTGAGCTGGGGCATGCGACCAATGCCGCTGCTTTCATCGGTCGCCGCTGCAGCACCCGGGGGTTGTTTCTCGATCGTCGCGTGTTTTTGATCTCCTACGACCACACCACCGATGAGGATGGTTCGGCGCTGGAACGCCTGCTGCTTGCGAATGCCCCGGTGGGTGCGGGTATCAGCCTCGAGTACTACTTTTCAACCGTGGACAACGAACGTTATGGCTGCGGCTCCAAGGTGACGCACAACTTGACCGGGATGTTCGGCGTGATGGAGGGCGCCTCATCGGATCTTCGTACCGGTCTTCCCAGACAGATGATCGAAATACACGAAGCGATGCGGTTGCAGGTCGTTATCGAGGCGCCGCTCTCTTTAGTGGCGAAGATCTATGGGCGCCATGAGCCGCTACAGGAGCTGATCGGGGGGGGATGGATACTGATCTCGGTGATGGATCCCGGTAGTGGTGAGATCGCTCTTTTCGAACCCGGCGAGGGTTTCGTGCGCTGGCGGGCGTCGGCAAATGCCACAACGACCAAGGAGTGTTCTGAGTCTTGTTACCGGGGGCAGACGGGACCGGTTGCGCCTTGCCGAGTATCCCTCGGGAGGGAGCGCGACAATGGTTGATTTCGCCTGGCTGGTACCCCTGCTGCCCCTGCTCTGCGCCGTCTGGATAGCCGCTACGATAGTGCTCGACCGGCAGCGGGGTGACGGGGGGGAGCGCGTGGTCGCGGGGCTGGCGCTCGGGAGCTCGCTGTTGTCGCTGCTGATGTTATTGGTGCTCGACGGAATTGCCCTGGTTTCGGGTGCTCCTGGGCACCGGGTCTATGGGCAATGGCTGGGTAGCGGTGATCTCAGTGTCGACTTCAGCCTGATGCTGGATCCCCTGGGTCTCTCCATGAGTACTCTGGTTGCGGTGATCTCTCTTATGGCCCTGCGTTTTTCCGTCGACTATATGCACCGGGAAAGTGGCTTTCGGCGTTTCTTCATGCTCATGAGCCTGTTTCAGGGCGCCATGCTGTTGTTGGTGATGGCTGGCAATGGGGTTATGACTTTCGTGGGTTGGGAGCTGGTGGGGTTGAGCTCCTATCTGTTGATCGGCTATAGCTATTGGAGGGAGACGGCGGTTTCAAATGCAACCCGGGCCTTCGTATCCAATCGTGTCGGCGATGCCGGTTTTCTACTGGCAATCTCACTGTCGTTCTACTGGTTGGACAGCGTGGAATGGCCCCATCTGATCGAGAGCAGCGGTTCCCTGGAGACCTTGACCGCCGGGCTCATGGGGTTGGGCTTCCTGATTGCCGCCATGGCTAAGTCTGCTCAGGTCCCCTTTTCACCCTGGATAAGCCGCGCATTGGAAGGCCCCACCCCTTCGAGTGCGCTCTTCTACGGCGCCGTCATGGTGCATGCCGGCGTTTACCTGGTGATCAGGCTGGAGGCACTGTTTGTTCAGGCGCCGGTGCTACTGGTGCTGATGGGGTTGGTGGGGTTGTTAACCGCACTTTATGGCTGGCTGGGAGGACTTGTACAAACCGATGTCAAGAGTGCATTGATGTTCTCCACCACGGCGCAGGTAGGATTGATGTTTCTCGAGTGCGGACTGGGGTGGTTCGAACTGGCCAGCTGGCATTTGGCGGCCAACGCCTTTTGGCGCAGTTATCAGTTTCTTCACGCGCCATCCATGCTGCAGCTGCTAAAGCGTCCAGTGAGGCAGGCGCCCGCCTGGCTGCGAAAGCGGCCGGCTCTATATACCGCTGCCATACAGAGGTTCTGGCTGGATCCCGTCGCTGACTGGTTGTTGCTGCGGCCAACCCGGTCATTGGCTCAGGACGTGCAGGACTTCGATCAGCGAGTCATTAACCGCATCGTCGGATTGCCCGGTCATTCGGAAACGCTCAACTCCCTGGCCAAGTGGGAAGAGCGAAAACGGGGTCGTCGGAAATCAAGCTCCGAGGTGGGTCAGGCACGCGGTATGGCGGGCCGGACAATGGAGTGGCTGGCCACACTGTTCCACTGGTTTGAGGAACGCCTGGTTCTGCAAGGAGGCGGCGAAGGCTTGAAGCGCGCATTGGACGTGCTTGGTGTTTATCTGAGGAATATCGAACATCTGCTCGGGCAACCTCGATATTTACTCCTGATGATCATGGCCACATTCGTGGTGATCATATGACCATCACTCTCATCCCCTGGTCTGTACAGAGCGGCTATCCAACCCTTGCGTTGCTGCAATTGTTGCCATTACTGGCCGCGGTTTTTTTATTGCTGATTGGTGAGGGACGGTATCGCTTTTTCTTGGGTTTGGTGGTGGCTGCGCTGGAACTACTGTTGGCCGTCGATCTGTACAGAGGCTATGACGCGACCAGTTCAGCAATGCAGTTTGCCGAGTATGCCCCGCTGGCGGGCGCACTGGTCTATCACGCGGCGGCGGATGGTTTAACCGTGTTGTTCGTATTGTTGAACGCACTGTTGACACTGATGGTGGTGATTTACGTCCAGGCACGCCGACTGCACCGTTTTTCCCGCCTGCTGGCTATCATATTTCTGGTCGAGTCCATGTCGATGAGCTTGTTAGTGACGGTGGATCTGCTCTGGTTTGTGTTGCTGTCGGCATTTCAGCTTCTTCCGGTCGGTTATCTAATGTGGCGCTGGTCCAGCTCTCCGGGAAAGGATATGGCCTTGATCCGTTTCCTCCAGTTCATGGGAGTGGGGGTATCGCTGCTGTTGGCGGGTGCGTTGATGCTAGGGTGGAATCATGCCGACGGTACTGGCGGAGCCTGGAGCTTTGATCTCAACGATCTGCTGCGTGTACCGGTGCTACCGGAAATGCGTTCGGTGGTCTTTTTTCTACTGTTCTACGGGTTGGCGATACGCACGCCGCTCTTTCCTCTACACGGCTGGCTTCCTACCGTCGCCGAGCACGGTAGTATCGCTGTGGCTCCAGTTTTTCTGCTGGGGCTCAAGACGGGAATCTACGGGCTGCTGCGCTTCGTCTTTCCACTGCTCCCTGAGACGGTGATGCAGTGGCATCAATTTATAATGGCCTTCGCTGTGGCTGGAATTTTCTATGCGGCCTTGATGGCGCTACTACAAGTCAACCTGCGGCGTTTGCTGGCGTTTGCGGTCGTCAGTCATACCAGTATTCTGGTGATAGGCTTGTTCAGCCTCGGCAGTATCGCGTTCGAGGGCAGCATGATGCTGTCGGTTAATTTCGGGCTGGCGATTACCGGTCTGGTATTCATCATCGGCATGATCTATCGGAGGACTCACAGTGTACTGCTGTCGAGGCTGGGCGGTTTGTTCGATTTCTTGCCACTGCTGGGCATCGCCTTTCTGGTGGCGGGGTTATCCATCATTGGGATGCCGGGAACCCCGGGATTCGATGCGGTCCATTTGGTGTTGGAGGATTCCATGCACCGTTTCGGCGCCCTGGTCACCATCGCCGCCGCGCTGGGAAACGTAATCGCTGCGGGGTTTTTACTGCTCGCGTTTCAGCGCGCTTTTCTCTCCTCGGCAATCAAGACGGGTGACGTGGCCCCGGAAATCGAACGCGCCTCACCACTAGAGCGCTTGGTGGCCATCATGATCATTCTGGTGCTCTTGGGTGCGGGTTTCTATTCGGAACCCTGGCTGGAATTGATCGCTCAGCCGGCGCGCCTGCTCAGCACACTGTTTATCGGAATGGGGTGATTGGTATGTCGGTAGCCTATTCCAGTTTCCCCCTGATCAGCACCATGCTGCTGATTCCGTTGCTTGGTGCCGTTGTTGTCTGGTTCTTTCCCAAGCCGCGGATGGCCCGTGGCATCGCTCTGGGAACAACACTGGCGGCACTGCTGCCCGCGCTTGCCATTCTGATTTCCTTCGATGCATCCCGAAGCGGATTTCAGAGTGTCGAGAGCCTGCCGTGGATACCGACCCTGAATATGGGCTATTTGGTAGGTGTCGACGGCATCTCGGTGCTTTTTCTGCCCCTGACCCTGTTGCTCTTCCTCGGCGTCGTAGTAGCCTCCTGGACCCGTGTTCGTAATATGCCGAGGCTTTACTTCAGTCTGTTGTTGTTGTTCGAGACGGTCACTCTGGGCATCTTCTGCGCACTGGACACGCTCCTGTTCTTCCTCTTCTGGGAATTGACCCTGGTGCCGCTCTACTTCCTGATCAGCCTCTGGGGAACAGGCCCCAATCGCCGCTACGCGGCAGTAAAATACACCCTCTTTATGCTGGCAGGTGGGGTACCGCTGCTATTCGGCATATTGGTGCTGGCGTTCAACCATGCCGAGATTCTCGCCGCCGGCCGGATTCCCGAGGGCCTGAGCTTTAGTTACTTGGCGTTCCTTGAGACCTCGATACCCGGGGATACACAGACGCTGGTGTTCTTCCTGCTGCTGGCGGGATTTGCGATAAAGATCCCGGTGTTCCCGTTTCATACCTGGTTGCCGGTTACTGCGCAGGAGGGACCCATCGCTATCGTCTCCCTGTTAACAGGGCTTAAGCTGGGTGCCTATGGAGTGTTGCGTTTTGTTGTGCCTTTGGCGCCGGAAGCCGCTCGCGACTTTCACTGGCTGCTGGCGGGGCTTGGGGTGGCCGGCGTACTCTATGGTGGGGTGTTGGCCATTAATCAAACTAATCTCCGGCCCATGTTGGCTTTTTCCAGCATCAGCCACGTGGGTCTGGTTCTGCTGGGCATTGCTTCATTCTCTCATCAGGGTGTGCAGGGCGCTCTGTTTCTGCTCCTCAACTTCACCGTTGCCGCGGGGGGCGTGTTTCTGCTGACAGGCTTTCTACATCATCGTACGGGCTCCACCGACCTCCTGCATCTGGGGGGAGTGGCCAAGCGCATGCCGTTATTGGCCGGCTTCTTCCTGCTGTTCGGATTGGCTTCGATCGCGGTTCCCGGGACCTCGGGGTTTCCTGGCGAGTTCCTGATCATCGTCAGCACCATAGCCAGTCACACCGGAGCGGCCCTGGCGGCCCTGTTCGCTATGGTTCTCGGTGCCGGTTATTTTCTCTCGATTTACAGACGGGCCTTTCTTGGCCCCATTCGCAGCGAAGTGGTGAGCGACGCCGTCGACCTCCTGCCGAGGGAGTTGTTTCTGACATGCATTCTGGCATTTCTGGTTTTGATCGCCGGGCTATTTCCCGATCTAGTGCTGGATTTATCCAAATCCACGGCAGTGGAGTGGGTGTCGCGTATTCAGACTAGATGATCGCGCTATCGGGCTGGTGCCTGCGGAAGGGCCTTGCCTGGATTGAGTATGCCTGCCGGGTCGAATTGGGCTTTGATCCGGCGCATCAGCTCCAGTGTCACCGGCTCGATCTCCCGGTTAATATAGTCTCTCTTCTCAAGGCCCACACCATGTTCCCCGGAGAGCGTGCCACCCAGTTCCAGCACCAGATCGAACATCGCGTCCAGACATGCCATCGCCCGCTGCGTCTGTTCGGAATCGTCTGGGTCGGTTAGCAGGTTGACGTGGATATTACCGTTTCCGGCATGTCCGAAGTTAACGATGGGGATGCGTTTTTCGGCGGACAGCTGGTCGAGTCTATCGATGAATTCGGGGATGCGGGAGACAGGTACAACAACATCCTCGTTTATTTTTTTTGGCGCCACGTTGCGCAGGGCCGGAGAGAGCGCTTTGCGGGTGCGCCACAGCTTGTCCACTTCCGCTTTGGAGGCGGCGGTATGTATTTCGATACAGCCAGGTACGCGGGCCGCATCGCTAACCGCTGTAACTGCCTCTTCCAGGCCGTGCAGCGGACCATCGACCTCGATCATCAACAGGGCGCCCACTTCCTCGTCGAGCTCCAAGTCCGAGTAGGAACGGACCATGCCGATAGCGGCCCCGTCCATGAATTCCAGGGCGCATGGTACTACCGGCTGGGCCATGATTGAGGAGACCGCCTGTGCGGCCGCGTGTACGTCTCGAAAGCTTGCCCGGATGGTTTTTTTAGCCTCGGGTAGGGGGGTGAGTTTGAGCATCGCCTCGGTGATAATCGCTAGCGTACCCTCGGATCCGATCAGTAGTCGCGTGAGGTCATACCCCACCACGCCCTTGCTGGTGATTACGCCGGTCCTGATCTCACGGCCGTCTCCGGTAATCGCCCGGAGCCCCAGGGTATTTTCCCTGGGGGTGCCATATTTTATCGCCCGGGGGCCAGCGGAATTGTAAGCTAGATTGCCGCCGATAGTGCAGACAGCGGCACTGGTGGGATCCGGTGGCCAGAAGAAGCCGTACTCGGCCAGTGCTGCCTGCAGCGCTTCATTGGTGACGCCGGGTTGAACCCGGGCTGTACGATTCTCCGGCTCAATACCAAGTATGGCGTTCATACGTTCCAGGGAAAGCACTATGCCCCCGTGATCAGGCACGGTTGCGCCGGTGGTGCCGGTGCCCGCACCCCTAGGAATAAGGGGGATGCGCTCCTGATTGCAGAGCGCGACCAGCGACATTACCTGATCATGACTGGTGGCAAGGAATACCGCCTGCGGCAATGCGTGCCTTCGGCTATTGTCGTAGCCGTAGGGCCAGCAGTCTCCCGGGTCTGTCAGCAGCAGTGCGCCCTCCGTCGCTAAGTCGCCAATCGCAGTCAGCAGGGAGTGCGAAAGTGGCGCCGATGCTTGGTCAGATGTACTCAAAGACCTTTACCACTTTCTTCACGCCATCGATATACCGGACTTTCTCCACCACAGCGGTCGCCTCCTCCTGGGTGACCAATCCCATGAGGTAGACCACGTTTCTCTCGGTAATCACCTTGACCCTGCTGGGATCAAAGCTGGGTATGTCCATATTCAACAGGTCTATCTTTACTTTCGAAGTGATATAGCTGTCCTTGGTCTCTTCTGCCATGGAGGTGGGTGTACCGACTTCCACTTCGTCGACCACCCGCTTTACCAAGGGTGTATTGCGCGCGATATTAACGAATTGATCGCGTAACGCGGCGGTTTTAGCCTGCCCGGTGAGTAGCACCACATAATTGTAGCTGGTTGCCGCGAGCCGACTATTGCTTAGAAGCTCTTGATCTTCATTAACCTTGGAGATGATTTTGAATTGGATATTCTTGTCATCGAGAATAGTCCCCGCCGAGCGACGATCGTGAATGACCGAAGCGCCAGCGGCAACTCCGCCCACTACGACCGCGCCGCACCCCTGTAGCAAGCTCGCAGCCAGAATGCTGCTAAGCAGCAGCAGGATTAGGTATCTGTTCATCGGTCACTCTCCGTTTAAAATATACTAGTTGCCAAGCAGTTGCCCGTCGATCAGTTCGCACAAGCAGTGGATGATGAGGATATGCACCTCTTGAATGCGGGCCGTCGAGTCCGAAGGAACCCGTATCTCTATATCCCGTGAGGTGAGCAAAGAGGCCAGTCTGCCACCCTCCCGTCCGCTGAGTGCGATCACACGCATCTCCCTCTCCTGAGCGGCGAGAATGGCTTCGTTGATATTCTCGGACTCGCCGCTGGTACTGATGGCTACCAGGATATCGCCGCTGTTTCCCAACGCCCGTATCTGTTTCGAGAAGACCTCCTCGAAGTCGTAGTCGTTGGCAATGGAAGTCAGCGTGGAGGTGTCGGTTGTGAGGGAGATCGCCGGCAATCCCGGCCTTTCCCGTTCGAATCGATTCAGCATCTCTGAAGAGAAGTGCTGGGCATCCGCGGCTGATCCACCATTGCCGCAGGTGAGCACCTTACCCCCGCCCAACAGACTCTCTATGATGGCATGGGAGGCGTTTGCGACCGACTCGGCGACCACGGGCATGGATGCCATTTTTACTTCCATGCTGGCATTAAAAATCGCTTTGACGTTTTCGCTCAGGCTCATCTGGTGCTTAGTCCCGTGTGCAAGAAAAACACTTTGTCAGGAAGGTTGAAAGGCGTCCTTTATCCAATCAATTCGCCCTTCTCCACAGCCATCGATGGCCATGACATCGAAGCGGCATGGATGGTTCGCCCACTCTCTTCGAGACCGTAGATACTGACGTGCGGCAAGTATAATCTTAGATTGTTTGCGGCGGGTTACGGATTCCGCCGCGCTGCCGAATAGATTGTTGCGTCTGTACCTTACTTCTACGAAAACCAGGCTTTCTCCGTCTAGCATGATCAGGTCGATCTCGCCTCTGCGGCTGCGGAAATTCTGTTCAAGCGTCCGCATCCCCTTACCCAGCAGGAACTGCCTGGCACGTTCCTCGATTTCTCCACCTCTACTGCTAGAGGCATTCATCCCTCTATCTGATTCGCCTTGCTCTCATCTCCAGGAACCGGATCAGCGGGTGGCAAGTCCGGGAGAGCCTCCGGTTGGTTGACCGGGGTCTCCGGGAAGGCACTGTAACCCGTTTCGAGAATAGGGGTGAAACCTATGACTTTAGGCACTCCATCCAGCATCTCCGCCCAGACCATTTGCCGATGCACCTGCCGCAGTGGATCCATATACAGATTTCCGGTTTTACCTTCCAGTACTTCGCGTGGGCTGTTTTGCAAGCGCGCCAGGTGCGGCAGTAGTAGATAGCTGTCGATGCCCATGGCGTAAATGGGGTAGTGTCGGGGATCTGCATCTGGAAACACTGCTAGTAATGCCCCTAGCGACAGCGGGTCATCCTCACTGTTTATCGCGATCCACGGAACGATGGGAAACTTGATGCCCTCAAGGTCCTGGTCGGCATCTGGGGATTCGATACCTGTATAGACATGAGAGGTGGTGTAAACCGGCAGATCCGCCGCATGGTGATACTGTAGCTGGGGGCGGATTTGTCGTGCCAATTGAGACTTGGCTGCAAGAAAAACGAAACTGGCATCCTGGCGCCTTTGCGGCTCGAATTCCAGCCGTTGCCCAAAAAGCCTTTCGAGCTGGCTCCGGCGATTTTCGCTCTGGTCCAGATTCAGTAGCGTTTTTATCGGTTTAGCGAAATCGTGCTCTTCGACATTGTAACGTTGATATTCCGCGAGAGTCCCCCCCAGCTGCTCCCAGCGCTGCCGGAAGGCGTCCAGTACACGGGTCCCCCAGCTGTTGTCGGGAACCAGCGCCACGGCGTTGGTGTGGCCATCAGTCCAGGCGCGATCAGCTACTTGACGCGCCTCGTCCTCGGGTGAAAGTGAAAACTGGTAGAGGTCAGCTGGAAGAATACCTTCCGGCGGGACCTGGTTCAGTGCCAGTACCGGCACTTCCAGGGTACCGGACCTAGCCAATTGAGCAACGTTCTGCTTATCGAGCGGGCCGATAATCATCTCTGCCCCGGCCGCTACAGCCTGTTGGTAAACAGGCCAGAGATCCTCGGGATTACTGGTATCGTAGAACAATAACTGGGGGCGCTGCTCCGGATTATCCTGGTAGTAGGCGGTCAACAGGCCGTCTTTCAAGGAGCTGGCCACCCGAGCGTAAGGACCTGATTGGGGGAGTAGCACCGCGAGTTGGTCGGCGCGCCGGTACTGCCCCTTGAGTTTTCTGAAGTAGCCGTCGAGCAATTCCGGCATCGCGGGGTGAGACGGGAATTGAGTTCGCCAGGCAGCGAACAGCTCGTTGATCTGTGCTTCATCATTGGCATGCGCCTTTACAATGCGAGTTAGCTCCATCCAACCGCCCTGATCCCCCGGAGGAATCGGCTGCAACAGCATCAGCGCTTCATCGGTCATGCCGGCGTAGGTTTGTAGAATCAGCAATTGGTTGTCCAGTTTCATTGAATGATCAACGAGCAACTGATCCAGCAGTGCGAGTTCGTGCCCGCTCTCAAGAAGGTTTCCCGATAAGCGGAAGGCTTCTGCCCGGTCGCTCAGATAGCGGCGCTGTAAATCCGCATCTATTCCTTCGCCCGGTGGGGTCGCTAGCAGCTCAAGCGCTTCCTCGGGTCTGTTTCTCGAGATCGCCATTTCCGCGACCAATAGCCGCTTCTGAAAATCGAGTTGTGGTTGGTTGCTCACGTCTATCAGTGCGAGGATTCTGGTGGCGCCATCCGGATCTGCCGCCAGAAAGCGGGTCTCCGCGGCACGCAGCAACAGGCGCTCCTTTTCTGGGCTCTCCTTTGAACTTGCCGATTGCTCGAACAACTCAGCGGCTGCGACGTAGTCACCTGCCGCCGCCAAGGCCTCAGCCTGTTCAACGAGAGGATCGCTGGTAGTGGTGATCCCTCTGATTTCAGGAGAGGGAACGCAGCCGGCCATGAAGAGCAGCACTAGAGCGCTAAGGAGGCTGAGCCATTTATTCGATTGCATAGTGTATTCGTGTAGTATCGGTTGAGCGGCGCCATTCAGGTATTTTCCGCTAATCATCCCTGCCGATGCCCGCCGCTGCGTTTAGGTAAGCGCGTTATCTCACCGCTAACTGAAAAAGACAAACCTGCCCCTCTGCCTTGCGATGACACCGCATTGGCGCCACCATTCTACCCTAAGGGGCAGCCACCGGGTTAGGGCCTGTTAACACAATGCCAAAAGTGATAGATGCAGACCAATTCGCAGAGGGCAGCGGCGTGCTCTATGTCGTCGCCACACCAATTGGGAATCTTGAAGATATCTCCGGTAGAGCTGCAGAAGTACTGCGAGCCGTCGACCTGATTGCAGCGGAGGATACCCGCCACACCCGGGTGCTACTTGGTCATCTAGGCGTTTCCACTAAAATGGTCGCACTGCACCAGCATAATGAGCGCCAACAGTCGGACGGCCTGGTGGAAAGGCTATTGTCAGGGTTGTCGTTGGCCCTGGTTTCTGATGCCGGGACCCCGTTGATTAGCGATCCCGGATTTCCCTTGGTCCGAGAGTGTCATCGACGAAGAGTTCGTGTTTCTCCGGTTCCCGGGGCCTGCGCCTTGGTTGCTGCTCTCTCTGTCTCGGGCCTGGCAACCGACCGATTTCTGTTTGTGGGATTCCTGGCGCGCACCGCCGGGGCGAGGTTAACTCAACTGAAGGAGTTGCGTGCTACTCGGGCAACGATGGTATTCTACGAATCGAGTCATCGCGTTGTCTATATGGTACGGGACCTGGTGGAGGTACTGGGGGGCGACCGCCAGGCGGCCTTGGCCAGAGAGATTACCAAGATTCATGAGGCTATTGTCAGCGAGCCCCTCGGCAAACTCCTCGATCGTTTGATCAAAGACCCGGATCAGCAGAAGGGAGAGTTCGTATTGCTGGTAGAGGGGGTTAAGCTGGTTTCCTCAGATGTTTCTGAGGAAACCAGGAGGGTGATGGATATCCTGTGCGCTGAATTGCCTCTGAAGCAGGCTGCTCGAATCGCGGCCCGCATCACGGGGGAAAAAAAGAACCGCCTTTACCAACTGGCGTTGTCTACGAGACGCTCTTGAGTTCTGATCCCTAACGGTATCAAACTGCCATTCGGCAACTGTTCTACGGACGCCTAGTGAGTTACCGATATCCGCCGCGGCAGGGCAGATTCCATGCGCGGTATCACAACCTCGAGCACCCCATCCTTGCCCCTCGCGGTAACGCCATCGGCATCGATGTCATCGGGTAGGCTGAAGCGCCGGCAGAACGAGCCTCGTGGACGTTCCAGTCGTCTCCGCTGTTGTTTTTCATCGGTATCCGTCGACGAGCGCTCACCCGTGACGGTCAATATTCCCTTATCAATAGATACCTCGATCTCTTTTGCGCTTACTCCGGGTATATCCAAGTACAGTACATAACGGTTAGAATCCTCAACGATGTCTACGGCAGGCTGCCACTCGGAACCTTGCTCGGTTTTGGTCATTGCTGCACGCCGAGGAAAGTTGAGCTGGTTGCGCCAGGACTCGCATACTCGCCAGGGATCGCTCACTACAATATTCATTTCTCAATCTCCGTAATGGATTTCATTTGGTTGAGTCAGAGGTGGGGTCTGGAGTTACTGGAATCAAGGTGCAGGGTTTATCGGAAATGCCCTGTCCCCTACAGAATAAGGGGACGGTGGTCGCCATAACCTTGGGAGTACCCGATCTCAATCCGGTTTTTTCTTCAGGGACGCAGGTCAAGAGGTGGCTGTCCGAAGTTGAACGCTAAGATGCATCGTGAAAGTCTGCCGGTCAGTAAGAGCCGGCAGATACGGTGGTTTTATACGGCTGCGGCGCTAATCCTGCTGGTTAGTGTCTTTTCCTACTTCATTACTACTTGGAACGGGGTAAAGCGGCAGGTTGAGGCCGAGTTGAGCCACGTGGACGGCCTTTTTAGCCAGTCCATCGAGTCTGTTTTCCGCCATCACGAGACCGTACTGATGATTCTCGGCCAGAGACTGCTGGATATCGATGCCGGAAATTTCCCGGAGCGGGGCAGGGGGCTTATCGATGATCTCATGAAGGTCAATCCGGCCATGGCCGGTTTCGGTCTCGCGGAACCCAACGGACAACTACTGCTGGTGTCAGGCATCGAGCCGGGTAGACCTCTGCCCAATCTCCTGCTTCGTTCTGAATCCACGGCGACTTTTCTCCAGGTTTTCGATACCAGTAAACTGGTTATTGGCCGCACCTACTACTTTACACTGGTCGAGAAGTGGTTAATCCCGATTCGCATCGCGGTGCAGAACGAGTTGGGTTTTATCAGGCTCGTGATGACGGCCGGGTTGGATATCGATGCCGAAGATGCCATCTGGAACGCCCTGGAACTTCCCGAGGGGATGCGAATTACCCTATTGCGGTCCGATGGGTTTACGCAGCTCAGGTTGCCGACCGATATTTCCAATCGAGAGGCGGTGTTCGACGAACCCGTGCCGGATCCATGGTTCTTGGTGCAGCATGCGCCCCTCTCCGCAGACCCATTCTTTCCGGATTCGGTAGCTGTCTCCAGTCAGTTGCTGGACGGGAGTATGAGGACCTTCGTCTCCTATCCGCGCTCTCATCTGATCGATCTCTACCTGGACCAGATGATCATTCCGGGAATACTGTTCAGTGTTGCGATACTGGCGATACTGGTACTTTTTTACAGCGCCCAGGAAAATCAAAGGCGTTATGATGAACAACTGTTGTACCAAGCGCATCACGATGCCCTCACACGGCTTCCCAATCGGCTGCTCGTGCTCGATAGATTGGGCGTGGACTTGGCGCGCGCGCACCGCACCGGGAGGCGTGTCGCGGTGTTCTATATCGATCTGGACCGGTTCAAGCGTGTCAACGACAATTATGGTCACAGTACCGGCGACGCACTGCTGCTGGCGGCGACGAGCCGAATAACGGAGACTCTGAGAGAAGGCGATACTGTAGGCCGACTGGGTGGCGACGAGTTTTTGGTGGTGCTTCCCGATTTGAGGGGGCGGGAGGAGGCAGAGATACTGGCGCTGCGCGTGTTACGCAGTTTTTCCAAGCCCTTTCAGATGCACGACTTCGAGGTCCATGGCACCGCGAGCATAGGCATTTCGGTCAGTCCCAATGACGGCGATGATCCCGACACGTTACTGCAAAACGCTGATGCAGCCCTCTACAAGGCCAAGAACGAAGGGCGAAATGGCTATTTCTTCTACCAGCGAGATTTGAATGAGCAGGCGTTCCGGCGGAGTCGAATAGACCGGGAGCTGAGGCTGGCTATGGAGAGGGATGAGCTGGAGCTCGTCTATCAACCACAAGTGGCGGCGGCCACCAGGGAATGGGTAGGTCTGGAAGCGATGCTGCGATGGCGCAGCGCTGAGCTGGGATCTGTATTACCCAGTGAGTTCATTCCGGTGGCGGAGGAGACCGGGCTGATAATTCAAGTGGGTGAGTACGCGCTGAGCGCGGCTATCAGGGATGTCAAGAAACTTAATGGGCGCAGAGGCAGCCAATTAAGGGTAGCCGTCAACACTTCGACCTTTCAACTAAGGCAACAAGGATTTCTCGACTGGCTGACGGCGCTGTTGAAGGAGCAGGATTTTCCACCGGAATTGCTGGAACTCGAGGTAACCGAGAGCGTTCTCGCCGATGGGGCTGAACAGTTCCAGGGGTTGAGCGATGCGGGAATTCGTCTCGCGATCGATGATTTTGGTACCGGTTTTTCCTCCCTTGGGTACTTAAAGCAAATGCCGGTCAGTACCATCAAGATAGATCGTAGCTTTATCAACGACCTGGAGGTCGACCAGGCAGACAGGGCGCTCACTACGGCGATTATAGTGATGGCCAAAGAGTTGAACATCGAGACCATCGCCGAGGGTGTTGAAACCGAGTGGCAATTGGCGTTTCTCGAGAGAGAGGGGTGTTCTATGGCTCAGGGCTATCTACTCGCACGGCCCATGTCCATAGGCAAGCTGCTGGATGTATTCTGAGGTCACCGGGTCTGAGCCCCTCAGTATTAGAAAAATTCTATATATCTATAATAACAATTAATTAGATAATTTAAGAAAATGCTAATATTATGCTTTTCCAGGAAGGCAGAGTCGTATCCGGCTTTCTACGCTGACCACCAATTGGTCAAGATAAATATAATCTGGAGAAAAACGATGAGAAATATTGTGAAAGCTACCGCGATTGCTGCGTTGATTGGTGCTTCTGCTACCGCATCTGCATGGTGGGGCGGCCCCTGGGGCGGCAACCGTGGGTATGGTGACGGATGGGGCGACGGCATAGGTGATATGTTCGGCGACATGGACTTCAACATGAGCAGCCGCGCCTCCGGAAGTGGATATGGCAGGGGTAACGGTTATGGCCGTGGATACGGTTATGGCAATCCTTACTACGGCGGCTATGGTTACGGAGCCCCTTATGGCTATGGTGCCCCCTATGGCGCACCATACGGTGCTCCTTATGGCGCTCCTTACGGTGTCCCTTATGGCGCGCCCTACGGAGCTCCTTACGGTGCTCCTCCGGCGGCTCCGCAAGCACCTGCGGCGCCTGCTAAATAATCAGCTATCAGTTACTGATTCCACCGATTCCAGGGAGTGGAAGCGCGCACAGGATGTGCCGGTAGGACAAGACAGCGGAGCCTTTTTAGGGTCCGCTGCATGAACATGAGGTCAGAAAGATGAAAAAAGTTTCCAAGGTGTTTGCTGTAGCAGCACTCACAACTATTTCCATGACAGCCGGTGCCTGGTGGGGTGGTCCCTGGGACGATCGTGGCTATGGTAATGGCTTTGGAGATGGATACGCCGACGGCGGATTCAGTTTTAGCATGAGCGCCAGGGGTAACGGCCGCGGTTATGGCCGGGGGTACGGATATGGGTATGACCATTACGGCTATCCCTACTACGGCTACCCTCATCCGGTGGCCCCAGTCGCTTTGAGCGAAGAACAAAAGCAAGTCATCGAAGAGCAGAGGAAGGCGTTCGAGGCACAACAAAAGGAGTTTGCGGAGCAACAGGCCGAAGCATTCCAACAAGCAATGGAGGCGCAGCGCAAGTATGCAGAACAGTTCGCCTCTCAGCAGGCCCAGCTGCCTGCGCCCTTTGCCGCCGAGCAGAGAGCGTTTCCAGGCTCGTTCGATCCGGGATTCACCGATTTTTCTGCCAGCCCTGAAGAGGTGATCAAGCAAATGGAGGCCCGTAGGGCACAATTGGAATCTATGCGCCCAACAAGTGCAGGTCTGCGCATGGACCCCCGTCGGGAAGAGTTGTACAAGCAGATGGAGGCCCGCAGGGAAGCCATGAGGTCTCGCGCTCCCGGAGTCAGATTCGATGACGGTCGGCAGCAAGAGATGCGCCGGCAGATGGAGCAGCGCCACGCGGAGATGATGGAGCGAGTTGAGGCTCAGCGCAAGCGAGCGGAGAGCCAGCACGCCAATCTGCGCCCACCGACAGAGGCACCGCGCCCGGTCCCTGAGACCTGACCCTCTCGGTAAGCCGTCCAGAGAAACCCGTGGAGTGATCCACGGGTTTTTTTGTCTGCAAACTTGGTAGACCATCGGTAGAATCGGCGATCTGTGGGGCGCAGCAGAGATTCCTCGTTACCCAAGCTTGAATTTACAACTGCGGAGGATCTCTGCGTTAAGTTGTGTTGCCGCCCAAAATCCGATCACACGACCAGTTTGGAGGGTACGGGTGGGGACTCCTGACGAATCACTGCTTTGGTTAACTTTTCCGGTGATACTGCTTGCCGGTATGGTACATGGCACCTTTGGGCTTGGATTTCCAATGGTAGCGACGCCGTTAATTGCCCTCTATACCGATGTGCGAACTGCGGTTTTGTTGACACTGCTGCCGACGATGGCGGTCAATATCAGCCTGCTGTTCCAAGGCAGTGGTGCCCGCGAAGTGGTACTTAGATATTGGCCTTTGCTTCCCTACGTACTCACAGGGACACTGCTCGGAACGCTGCTGCTATTGGTATTGGATCCGCGTCCTTTTCTGCTGCTGCTTGCCGCGGCGATTCTCCTCTACCTCAATCAAGCACGGCTACAGATGCTTGATTTCGGTTGGATAGGGCGTCATCCGCGCCTGGCTTACGCATGCTTTGGTTTGACCGCTGGAATCATGGCTGGGACAGTAAACGTGATGGTGCCCATATTGATTATCTTCACACTGGAGATGAAGCTGGCTATTCAATCCATGATTCATCTTTTCAATGTAAATTTTCTCGCAGGAAAAGTGACTCAGACAATCGTGTTCATCAGTACGCCTCAAGTCAGCCTTGGCGGGCTCTTGTACTCCGCCATCTGGTTGGTTCCCGCAGCGCTTAGTGGGTTGCTGGCCGGGCGCTGGTTGAATCGTCGCATTTCTGAACAACGCTACCGCTGGATACTGAGGGGAATTCTGTGGGCCATGGCGGGGATACTCATCGGAAGGTTCTTCGTCTCGCTCTTTTAGAGGGGATTGGAGTCCTGCTCGCTGGCGAGGGCTGAGTTACCTCCGGTCATAGACCTCAGTGCTGCCATCTTCGCGAAAAATAACCACTGTGTAGTCGTCTTTACGTGGCCCTTCCATGCCGGGAGATCCCATGGGCAGAACTGGAACTGCAATGCCTTTTCCGACGGGCTTTCTCTCACCTGACGATGGATAAGATCACCTGGGGCATGGCCTTCGACCAGGTATCCCCCAGCCTCGACATCGAGGCCACTCTGTTGCAAGTGTTGCACCCACTTGGCACAGCAACCACAAGACGGGCTTCGGTAGACAACCACATCTGCCGCTTGCACCAGAGATTGAACGAATAGCAGCACCATCGCTACCACCGATGTGACCCCAGCTGCGATTCCCCATCGGCTCATTCTGCCGTCAGTCCGTTTGGGTTTGAGATAAGCAGATGCTATATTGGCGGCCTCCCTGGTTATGTATTGGTCAGCTAATTGCGGGGCATTGGTTGGAGTTGCCGATTGGCTTGATTGTCCCGATCACGCCATAACGCATAAATCCGATCACTCCAATGTGACTGCACCCAGGCCAGTATATCGTCGATCTGTTCTGCGTTCAGTTGGCTTTCGAAGGCAGGCATACTGCCTCCCAGCGGAATACCTCCGATTCGAACGGTCCGGCGCAGTACTTCTAGTGGGTGATGCCAGGTATGGGCCGTCCCGTTCAAGGGTGGGGGTGGGAAATTACCGGCTGCATCGGCTTGCCGCCAGTTTGGTGTTCCAGACGCATCTTCCCGGTGACAGACTGCACAGTGGGTCTGGAACAGCGGCTCTCCCCGGATGACCTGGTCATGCCGGTACCACCTGTCGGAGCTGACCTTTTCACCAGAAGCATATGCACTGTCTGTGGTCAGCGGTGGTTTTGCACCCTCTTGCCCACAGCCGGAGGAAACCGCAACCATGACGCTAAGCAGAGTGAAAATAGCGAACGGGCCAGTATCAGAATTGTGACTAGAAATTTCTCCCACCTCCAGTTACCTACTGCATTTGGTTTCCGGAATGCCAGATTTAGTTCCCTGCTAACATGCCACAGCGATGTCAGGCTCCTCAACAAACGAACCGCTTGTCGGCTTGAGACAACCACAGGTTTGGAGAACGGACGGAGTGAAGGGGAATCTGCGGCAGAGGTAAGGCTACCCGGCGGTATCGCCGGATAGCCCGGTCAACAAAGTTCTAACTCCCGCATAAAACTCAGGCAGAGAAATTAGCGGAGACGAAATCCCAATTAATAATTTGCCAAATGGCCTCCAGGTATTTTGGCCTGGCGTTGCGGTAGTCGATATAGTAGGCGTGCTCCCAGACGTCGATGGTGAGCAGTGGCGTTTGGCCGTCGGTCATCGGATTGCCCGCGTTGGAGGTGTTGACGAGCCCTACGCTACCATCACCATTCTTAACCAACCAGGTCCAACCGGATCCGAAGTTGGTGGCTGCAGAGGTAGAAAATTTCTGTTTAAACTCCTCAAAAGAGCCGAATGCGGCATTGATTGCCTCCGCCAGCGCTCCTGAGGGTTCGCCACCGCCGTTGGGACTTAGACAGTTCCAGTAAAAAGTGTGATTCCACACCTGGGCGGCATTGTTGAAGATACCGCCGCTGGATTTCCTCACGATCTCTTCCAGAGAGGCCGACTCGAATTCGGTGCCTGTTATCAGATTATTGAGGTTGGTTACGTAGGTCTGATGGTGTTTGTCGTGATGAAACTCAAGAGTCTCTTTTGATATCGTGGGTTCCAGGGCGGTTTTTTCGTAAGGCAAGGGGGGAAGCTCGTGTGCCATTGCTGGTGTCTCTCCTTCAGTTTTATCGAATCAGGTGTAGTCGGCTGTAAAAACCTACTAATTCACTTGGTAATATATCCCGGCATTCTAATTCGAGCGCTGGATGAATGCAACCGAGTCGACTGATTCGCAGGGGTTTAAATGGCTACTTGAGTGCGCCGTCGGTAAGCTTGTTAATAGCACCAGTTGCCTTGTCAACCGCTGCATTGCCCTCTAGTCCATAGACGTCCTTCAGAGCTGCCGGGTTGTGATAACTTACCCAGGTTTTTCCCTCTCCATCCTCATAAACCAAGACCCGTAATGGTAAGTCCAATCCCGCGGATATGTCCTGTTTCATGATGGCTGTGCCCATCTTGGGATTTCCGAAAATCAGTACCTGCGCAGCAGGCATCTCCATTCCGGCGGCTGTGGCATTCGCCTTGTGGTCGATGCGGTTAAAAATGGTAAGTCCCTTACCGCTCACGATCGCCTCTAGTTTATCCATAGTCTCCTGCACGCTGCCTTGACTCTGTTTCCTGACCAAGTCCGATGCGGTTGCGAGGCAACTGAGACTGACCAGGATAACTCCGATGATTGTTCTGCTTTGTTTCATGGCGCCGCTCCTTGATGGTTTTGCTCTGGTTGTCGTATCGTGATGTTTGCAACCGATTGTAGTTCATTGACGGGGTGGCATAACAGCGGCACCCAGCATACACAGCAGACTTGGCGTTAGAAACAGCCCCACCGTCAGCAAACTTTTGCGATTCTAAATTTCTACACAACATGCCATTGCAGCACTGTGGCATAATTCTGCCCCATTGGAAGAGCGTTGCTCTGATTGGGAAGCAATCCTGAATCAGAGCACCCTGGAATGTTTCAGCGCCCGGAGTCAGTGTGCATGTGCGGTATATGCGGTGAGTTGCGTCTTGATGGCAGGGCTGCGGACATGAGCGCAATTCAGCGAATGACCGCTCGGTTGGAACGCCGAGGTCCAGATCATGGGGGAAGCTACAGCGATGGGCCGTTGGGATTTGGCCATCGGCGCCTCGCGATTATCGACCTGTCGGAGCATGCCAGCCAGCCGATGGTCGATCAGGAACTGGGGCTCACCCTGGTGTTCAACGGGACCATTTACAACTACCCAGAACTTCGTGCCGAGTTGATCGAGCGGGGTTACCATTTCTTCTCCAGCGGCGACACGGAGGTGATACTGAAGGCTTGGCATGCCTGGGGTGAGCGTTGTGTTGAGCGGTTACACGGGATGTTTGCGTTCGCCCTCTGGGACCAACGCCAAGAAAAGCTTTTTCTGGCCAGGGATAGGCTGGGTATAAAACCACTTTACTACACATTGGACCGCTCCCGGTTCAGGTTTGCCTCCAATACCCAGGCACTGCTGGCGGCAGGCGGAGTGGATACCCGTATTGACCCCGTGGGCCTGCACCATCAATTCACCCTCCACGGGGTGATTCCCGCGCCCGCAACCATTCTTATGGGCGTCCGAAAACTTGCCCCTAGCCACACTCTTTCCATTGACTGCAAGGGGAAGCGCTCGGAACACCGTTACTGGCAGTTTTCCGCCACTCGCCCAGACCACGACCGCAGCGACGATGCCTGGTTGGAAGAGACTCACGCCTGCCTGCGTGAGGCGGTAAAGACACGCAATGAGATCGCCGACGTTCCAGTTGGGGTGCTGCTTTCGGGTGGACTGGATTCCAGCCTTCTAGTGGCCTTGCTGGCAGAGTCTGGGGTGTCCGAATTACGAACTTTCTCCGTGGGCTTCGAGGATCATCCCCAGGAGCGGGGCAGCGAGTTTGAGTATTCGGATGCGGTGGCTGAGCGTTATGCCACCCGCCATAAAAAATTTCTGATACCCAATGACGAGGTATTGAAACGCCTTCCCGAGGCGGTCGATGTTATGGCAGAGCCGATGTTCGGCCAGGATGCCGTCGCCTTTTATCTGCTTGGCGAGCAGGTGTCGAAGGAGATCAAAGTGGTGCAGTCGGGGCAGGGGGCGGACGAAGTCTTTGGGGGCTATTTCTGGTATCCCCTGATGCAGGGAGAGACTACTGGCACGCCTGTAGAACGTTTTGCCAAGCACTATTTCGATCGGGACCACGAAGAGTTCCTTCATACAGTAACCCCGGCCTACCGGGGGCAGGACCATACTACTTCCATGGTGACAACGCTGTTGGCCGATGCGGAGGCTGACAGTTTTATGGACCAGGTGCTGCACATGGATGTCTCCACATTGATTGTCGATGACCCGGTAAAGCGTGTGGACAATATGACCATGGCCTGGGGACTGGAGGCACGGGTACCATTTTTAGACCACAAGCTGGTGGAATTGGCTGCCCGCTGCCCACCAGAGCTGAAATTGCGGGAGGGGGGAAAGTTTCCCCTAAAAGCCATGGCCAGGGGGTTGCTGCCGGATACGGTAATAGATCGACCCAAAGGCTACTTTCCAATGCCAGCCCTGAAGTATGTTCGTGGTGCATTCCTCGAATTCATGCAAGACGTGCTGCGTTCCCAAGCCTGCCGCGAGAGAGAGGTGTTTGCCCCCGCGTATGTGGAAATGCTGCTGTCGGTACCGGAGATGCACCACACTAGGCTACGGGGCAGCAAACTTTGGCACCTGGCATTGCTAGAGTTCTGGCTGCAGCGCAATGTGGATTTGGCGTTATGAGTTACTCAATTGCCCTGACACTGCATCTACTCGGTACCCTGGTCTGGGTTGGGGGTATGTTTTTTGCTCACATGGCATTGAGGCCTGCGGCCGCTGAATGCCTGGAGCCTGCACTAAGACTAACGTTATTAAAGGCTGTTCTGGATCGCTTCTTTCGCTGGGTCTGGATCGCTATCGTTAGCATCCTGGCCAGCGGTTACTGGATTTTCATCGGGCTCTGGAACGGCCAAGCCGCATTGTACGTCCACCTGATGCAGGGCGTGGGCCTGTTGATGGTGGGGCTTTTTCTGTTTATCTATTTTCTGCCTTACCAGCGGATGGGGCGAGCCCTCGATAACGCCGATATACCGGCCGCGGGGGTGCAGATGGCGCGGATCCGCCGCATCATCGGGATCAACCTGATTCTGGGATTGGCCACTTCTGTTATTGGTGTGAGCAGACCTTTTTGACCCGGGATCTTTTAGGTTTATTCGTGGGCGTCCGCTAGGTAGACTCTGCACTACTTGAAGTCTCTGTACTTCGTCCCCATTTTTCTATCCCAGAACTTATTCTCAGCGAGGTGTTTTAATGGACGTATTGGATCGAATCAGGGAGCAGGTGGAAACCAACCCCATCGTGCTTTACATGAAAGGAACTCCCCAGTTCCCCCAGTGCGGGTTTTCTTCCAGAGCCGCGGCCGCGCTCCAGGATTGCGGAGAAAAATTCGCCTATGTCAATGTGCTGGCCGATCCCGAGATCTTTGAGAATTTACCGCGCTACGCTGACTGGCCAACTTTTCCTCAGTTATACATTAATGGGGAACTGGTAGGAGGTTGCGACATCACTTTGGAGATGCACCAGAGCGGTGAGCTGCAAAAAATGGCCGCCGAAGCCGCCAAGGGTTGGCCGGTGGAAGAGCAGGAAAGTTGATGGACCCGGCTGTGGGCTCCTACTTTTCCCACGGCCTGATGTCATCCAGTCGCTGCCACCGGTTTGTGATGGCGCAAAACAACTCGGCGGTTTTACGCGCGTCGTAGATTGCCGAGTGCGCCTCGCCGCTGTCCCATGCGATTCCGGCGGCCGCGACCGAGCGGGCGAGAACAGTCTGGCCATAGCACAATCCCGCCAGCGAGACTGTGTCAAAGGTACAGAACGGATGGAAGGGATTTCGCTTGAATCCGGTTCTGCGCACTGCGGCGTTGATGAAACCGAGATCAAAAAAGGCATTGTGGCCTACCAGAATCGCGCGCGTGCAGCCGCTTTCCTTCAAGGCGCGCCTTATGGGTTTGGTAATATGCTGCAACGCCTCCTTCTCAGGCTTCGCCATTCTGAAAGGGTGGTGAGGGTCAATTCCGTTGAATTCCAGGGCCTTGGGATCCAGGTTGGCTCCTGGGAAAGGTTCCACGTGGCAGCAGTAAGATTCCGTCGACTGCAACATCCCAGCATTGTCCATTCCCAGAATAACCACTGCAATTTCCAGCAGTGCGTCTTTCGAAGCGTCGAAGCCAGCGGTCTCCACGTCGACCACTATTGGCAGAAATCCCCTGAATCTCTGTGCTATGGTCCGTGGGGTATCTTTGGGGATGGCTGATTGCGTCATGCTTTTTTCCGGGAGCGGTTCCATGTGCGGGAGTGGGAGTATAGGCGCCTACAGCTTACTCGAATATTTGCGGCGAAATAAACTACAGCTTCAATTACTCCCGCGTATTTCACAGGAGAGGCGGCTGTTATTCTTACTGCTTATTTTGTGTCAGGCACTACCGGTCTCAGCGGAAATACCCTTCTCCAAGGGTGTGTTGTTTCAAGTGCAGCGGGGGATAGAGCCTCCTAGTTTTCTGTTTGGCACTATGCACTCCGATGATCCGGAAATTTTAAAGCTGCCGGTAGAGGTCGAGGCGGCATTGGCTGCAAGCCACACGCTGGTGCTGGAAACCAGCATGGATCCGCTCAATCTCATGGCCGCGATGGCATTGATGATATCGGACCGCGAGAACGATCTACAGGGGGTGCTTGGCACGGAAGCGTATCAATTATGCGTGGAGGCGGCCCAGGAAATGGGTATCCCGGAATCTGTGCTGCCGTTTTACCAACTCTGGGCTTTGGCAGTATTGTTATCGACGCCACCTCCCGGAACTGGTCAGTTCCTTGACTTGATGCTCCATGAGAACGCATTGCGTGCTGGCAAGAGTATCAAGACTCTGGAGACGGCCGAAGAGCAGCTAAAGGGACTCTCCGGGCTCTCCCTCGAAGACCAGACAGCGTTACTCAAAGATGCGCTAAGCAGTCGTGGGGAGCTGCCGATGGCCTACGAGAGGTTGAAGCGGGCTTATCTCGCTCGGGACCTGGGAGCCCTGGTAACCTTGAGTAGGGAGGGGTACGAACAGACGGATTTAGCGCAGATAGAGCGCTTCGAGGAGGCGCTGATTTATGCGCGTAACAGGCGTATGGGCAAACGCCTGGAAACCATTCTCGCCAATGGCGGAGTATTCACCGCAATCGGAGCACTCCACCTTCCAGGTGTAGAGGGGGTGCTCCAGGAACTGAGAAAAACGGGGTTTAGAGTGGAGCGCGTGTATTGAGCGCACGGTTTTTCTTCGCAGAGGGTGAGGAATCTACCTCGGTGTGTTAGATTCGGCGATTCGTGCCGATAAAGAGATGGAGTTCATCGCCGCTGGAATCAGGCCGTTACTTATGGGTAATAATAAAATCCGACCCGCATACAAGAAATGGATGAGGGCAGCCACCACAGCTGCCGTTGTCTGGCTCCTTTCTGGTTGTGCCACGCAGAGTGAGTATGTTGATCCAAGAGACCCTTGGGAAAATTTCAATCGATCGATGTTTGCATTTAACGACAGTCTGGATCGTGGGCTTTTCATACCAATCGCCAAAGGATACAAGGCGATTACTCCAGAACCGGTAGATCAAGGCATAACTAATTTCTACGCCAACCTCAGCGACATTGGGTCTGCGATTAACAACGCGCTTCAATTCAAGCTGCAGCGCGCTGGCAGCGATGTTGGCAGGGTAGTGGTCAACTCCACACTGGGGCTGCTGGGTTTTATAGACGTGGCCAGCAACCTCAATTTTCCCCGCTATAACGAAGACTTTGGGCAGACGTTCGGAGTTTGGGGAGCTGAGCCCGGGCCCTATCTGGTGCTGCCGTTTCTCGGCCCGAGTTCCGGTCGCGATTCGGTGGGCCTGATCTTTGACTGGTTGGCGGATCCCATTCGCTATGTCGATACTTCCAATGGGCTCAGATTCGCGTTGCTCTCGATCTGGTTTGTCGACCGCCGGGCAGATCTTCTGGGTGCCACAAGACTGATCGAGCAGGCGGCCCTCGATCCCTATCAGTTTATTCGCGATGCGTACCTTCAGCAGCGACGTTACGATGTATACGATGGAAATCCACCGCCGGAACCCGTCGACGAGGAATTTGAATTCGACTTGGATCCCCCGCTATACGAAGACAGCGATATTCCCCAGCCCCCAGAGTGACATAATCCGGAATCGTTTGCTTGCGCGACCGGCCAGCTTCTCGCCCAATCCGCCCGCCCCAAAATGCCTTAGCCTTGCCCCCGATTCTGCAGATTGTTTTTTAACCCATGGGCGCGAATGGGCAGCTGCGGCCATTTCCCTGCAGGATTGTCTACAATTGAGTCGTTCTTGTAGTTTGAAGGATTCAAAGGCTGTATATTAATATTCGCAATATAAAGAATTAGAATTAGCAATAGTAAACCCCATCTAGAGTGCGGGTTCTAAATTCTGACTGTGGTTCGCCAAATTGGTCGTTTCCCCGGAGAGAGCTGACAGAGATGAAGCCTGATATCGATCCCCAAGAGACACAGGAGTGGCTGGATGCGTTGGAGTCGGTTCTGGAGAATGAGGGGCCCGATCGCGCCCACTTTCTCCTCGAACGCCTGATAGACAAAGCCAGACGTTCCGGAACTCACCTGCCGTATCGTGCCACCACCGCCTACGTGAACACCATACCGGTTACTCGGCAGAAAAGATTCCCGGGTGACCGTTCAATGGAGCGGCGAATCCGGTCGTTTATTCGCTGGAATGCCATGGCCATGGTTGTTCAGGCCAACCGTTTTTCGGCTGAATTGGGTGGGCATATCTCCAGTTTCGCTTCGGCGGCCACACTCTTTGATATCGGCCTCAACCACTTCTTTAGGGCCAGGAGTCCTGCCCAGGATGCGGATTTGGTGTTCTTCCAGGGTCATTCTGCTCCCGGCATCTATGCCCGGGCTTATCTGGAGGGGAGGATCAGCGAGGATCAGCTCTACAATTTTCGTCAGGAGGTGGATGCCAGTGGACTTTCCTCCTATCCCCATCCCTGGCTGATGCCCGGTTTTTGGCAGTTCCCTACAGTCTCAATGGGGCTGGGACCGCTAATGGCGATCTATCAAGCGAGGTTCATGCGGTATCTGGACGACCGCGGAATCGTCAAGACCGGCGATCGTAAGGTTTGGGCTTTTATGGGTGATGGCGAGATGGATGAGCCCGAATCCCTGGGTTCCATCTCCTTGGCCGGAAGGGAACGTTTGGACAATTTGGTATTCGTGGTCAACTGCAACTTGCAGCGCCTTGATGGACCGGTCCGTGGCAACGGCAAGATTATCCAGGAGTTGGAGGGCGATTTCCGCGGTGCCGGCTGGAACGTCATCAAGGTGATCTGGGGGGGCTACTGGGATCCGCTGCTGGCCCGGGATAACAAAGGCCTGCTACTGAAACGGATGGAAGAGTGCGTCGACGGCGATTATCAAGCTTACAAGGCCAAGGGCGGCGCCTATACCCGGGAGCACTTCTTCGGAAAGTACCCGGAACTGGCCGACATGGTCGCCACCATGACCGATGAAGACATCTGGCGTCTTAACCGTGGCGGCCATGATCCCCACAAAGTCTATGCTGCCTATGCGGCTGCCATGGAACACCGTGGCCAGCCCACGGTCATCTTGGCCAAGACGGTTAAGGGTTATGGCATGGGAGCCGCGGGAGAGGGGCAGAATATTACCCACTCGCAGAAGAAGATGGGGGAGGTGGCCCTGCGCGCTTTCCGCGATCGTTTTAATATTCCGATAGCAGACGAACGAATAAATGAAACGCCTTTTTTCAAGCCGGCGGCGGACAGCCCCGAGATGGCCTACCTCAAGGAGTGCAGGGACCGGTTGGGTGGCTCTCTGCCGCGTCGCCATACCGACGCTCCTCGACTCGAGGTGCCGCCACTGGAAAGCCTGAAGGCGTTGCTCGAAGGCAGTGGCGAAAAAGAGATGTCCACCACCATGGCATTCGTGAGGCTGCTCACAACATTGGTTCGGGACAAGAATATCGGTAAATACGTGGTTCCCATCGTGCCCGACGAGGCGCGTACATTCGGCATGGAAGGCATGTTCCGGCAACTTGGTATTTACTCTTCGGTCGGGCAGTTGTACCAACCGGTGGACGCAGACCAGGTAATGTACTATCGAGAAGACAAGCAAGGTCAGATCCTCCAGGAAGGGATCAACGAAGCGGGCGCTATGTCTTCCTGGATCGCTGCGGCGACCTCCTACAGCAATCATGGGATCAGCATGATCCCGTTTTACATCTATTACTCCATGTTCGGTTTCCAAAGAATCGGCGACCTGGCTTGGGCCGCGGGCGACATGCAGGCGCGAGGCTTTCTACTCGGCGGTACCGCCGGGCGCACCACTCTGGCTGGAGAAGGGTTACAGCATCAGGATGGCCACAGCCACCTTCAGGCGGGAACCATCCCCAATTGCATCTCATACGATCCTGCGTTTGCCTACGAACTTGCAGTCATCGTTCAGGATGGCATGCGGCGCATGTTTCAGGAGCAGGAAAATGTTTTCTACTACATCACGGTGATGAACGAGAACTATCCCCAGCCAAAATTACCCGAGGGGGCGCAGGAGGGCATCCTCAAGGGTATTTACCTGTTCCAGCGGGGTGGGCGTAAGAAAAAGCGGGTGCAGTTACTTGGCAGCGGTACCATTCTGCGGGAAGTGATCGCTGCCGCTGAGCTGCTCGATAAGGATTTCGGGGTCTCCGCAGATGTTTGGAGTGTGACCAGTTTCAACGAACTTGCCCGTGAGGGGCAGGAGGTTGAGCGTTGGAATATGCTGCATCCCCAAGAGACGGCTCGGGTCAGTTATGTCCAGCAGTCCCTGGAGAAATTCCCCGGCCCCGTGATCGCTGCGACGGATTATGTAAGGGCTTACGCCAATCAACTCCGCAGCTTCATTCCCAGACGGTACAAGGTGCTTGGTACCGATGGCTATGGCCGAAGCGATACCCGTGCTCAATTACGCAAGTTTTTCGAGGTGAACAGGTATTACATTGTGTTGGCTGCGCTGTCCACCCTGGTTGGGGAGGGGACACTGGAGGCATCACAGATGAGTGAGGCGATCAAGAAGTACCGGATTGATCCGGAAAAACCGATCCCGACCAAGGTCTGACTCGGAGGATAGAGCGTGGCTACTGAGAAGCGTGTATTGGTGCCGGATATCGGTGACTTCGATGGTGTGGAAGTGATCGAGGTACTGGTCGCTCCGGGGGACCGGATTGAGGAGGAAACCTCACTGGTCACTCTGGAAAGTGACAAGGCCTCCATGGAGATCCCCTCCCCCTTCGGCGGAGAGGTCAAGGAGATCTTGGTCAAGGTGGGCGATAAGGTGAGCGAAGGGAGTCTGTTGTTGACATTGACCGTCGACGGACAGGCGGAAACGGATAGCGCTGACCCGCCGCAGTCGGAGACCGCACCGCCACCCGCACCCGAGGATGGGTCTACGGATGGCGCAGAGGCTGCCAGCGAGGCACAGTCTGCAGTCGTGACCAAGGAGGTATTGGTCCCGGATATAGGTGATTTCGAAGGCGTGGAGGTGATTGAGGTATTGGTGGCATCGGGAGACCAGGTGGAGGTGGATGCCTCCCTGGTGACCCTTGAGAGTGATAAGGCCTCGATGGAGATACCTTCGCCCTACGCTGGAGCGGTGGGAGATATTGCGATCACAGTGGGTGATCGTGTGAGTGAAGGAACTCTGCTGATGACCATGATGGTGGATGGTGCCAGCTCGACGGTATCGCCCCAGGTCGCAGAGAGCGTGCCCCAGCCTCCCGAGGTTTCCGCCGAGGAGGCTGAGTCGGTCCAGGCGCCGGCCCCCAACCCCGCTGATGGTACGCGGCGAGCAGGGGAAAAAGAGTCCCGTCGCCCACCGGTATTGACGCGGCCAACCGACACTTCCGGGAGAAAACCCCATGCCAGTCCGGCGGTACGCCGGTTCGCCCGGGAGTTGGGCGTGCCTCTGGCTCAGGTGACTGGTAGCGGCCCCAAGCAAAGAATTACCAAGGATGACGTTCAGGGGTTTGTGAAACAAGCGCTCAGGGATGGTGGCCCGGGCGCTGCTACCGGCCCCCTGCAGCTACCGGCGGTGCCCAGCATAGACTTCTCCCGCTTCGGGGAGGTGGAGGAGCGGCCCCTGAGCCGTATTCGCAAGCTCAGCGGCACTCATCTTTCCGCCAGCTGGTTGAACGTGCCACACGTAACTCAGTTCGAAGAGGCGGACATAACCTCTCTCGAGGCGTTCCGAAAGGAGCAGAAATCGGCAGCAGCGGCCAGAGACATCAAACTCACCTTCCTGCCTTTTCTGATGAAGGCGTGCGTGGGGGTACTACGAGAGTTGCCTGATTTCAACAGTTCCTTGAGTCCTGACCAGAGCAGTCTCATACTCAAAAAATATTTTCATATCGGGGTGGCCGTGGATACCCCAAACGGTCTGGTGGTACCTGTGGTCAGAGATGTAGACAAAAAGGGCATCTTGGAACTGGCTGCCGAATTGATGGATCTTAGCGCCAAGGCCAGAGCCGGAAAGCTGCTCCCAGGTGATATGCAGGGCGGGTGTTTCTCCATATCGAGCCTGGGCGGTATTGGTGGTACCGCCTTTACGCCCATAGTCAATGCGCCGGAAGTGGCGATACTCGGCGTCTCGAGATCAGAGACCAAGCCGATTTGGAATGGTAACGAGTTTTTACCCCGTCTGATGTTGCCGCTATCGCTCTCTTACGATCACCGGGTGATCGACGGCGCACAAGCGGCACGGTTTACTCGTGTCCTGTCCGAAACCTTGACGGATATTCGTAGGCTTTTGTTGTAGTGGTTCACTGGTTGCTGAGTTATTCCCGGGGATGACCTAATCGAGGGCCGAGATGGCTGTACCTGCGTTACCGGCAGAGGCGGAAATAATTTAAATCTATTAACGTATAGGATAAGCTTTGGCCCTTCGTTATGAGTCCTCCAGGACGCTGTCAACACACAAAATCTAAATAAGGGTTGAGTATGAGCAATCTCGAAAGTACAGACATTCATGCCGAGGTCGTGGTGCTGGGTGCAGGCCCAGGAGGCTATACAGCAGCATTTCGCGCAGCGGATCTGGGGAAAAAAACCGTACTTATCGAGCGCTACCCCGCTCTTGGTGGAGTCTGCCTGAACGTGGGTTGCATCCCTTCCAAAGCCCTGCTGCATGCAGCAGAGGTGATCAACGAAGCCGCCGAGATGGCGCACTTGGGCATAGAATTTGGTAAACCGAAGATAGATTTGGATCGCATGCGCGCCGGCAAAGACAAAGTTGTCGGTAAGCTCACACAGGGCTTGGCGGGAATGGCCAAGCAACGGGGGGTGACGATTGTCCATGGCTGGGCCGAGTTCGAAACTCCCAATCGGTTGGTCGTCGAGAGCGACAACAGCAAGGTCAACGTGAATTTCGACAATGCCATTATCGCCTGCGGTTCAAGGCCGGTGGAAATTCCTGGGTTCCCTAACGAGGATCCCCGGTTGATCAACTCCACCGGCGCGCTGCAGTTGGAAGATATTCCCAAAAAAATGTTGGTGGTGGGAGGCGGCATCATCGGGTTGGAGATGTGTACCGTATACAGCACCCTCGGCAGCGAGGTCGATGTGGTGGAACTGATGCCCAACCTTATTCCGGGTTGCGACCCAGACTTGGTGCGGCCCCTGAGAAAGCGGCTCGACAAGCAGGTATCGCGGATCATGCTGGAGACCAAGGTCACGGAGATCAAGGCTCAGAAGAGCGGACTCAAAGTGATGTTCGAGGGCAAGCAGGCACCGGAGAAGCCGCAGCTTTATGACAAAGTGCTAATTGCTGTGGGGCGGGCTCCTAACGGAAAACTGATTGGGGCAGAGAAAGCGGGTGTCCAGGTAGATGAGCGTGGCTTTATTCCGGTGGATCAGCACATGCGGACCAATGTACCCAATATCTATGCCATCGGAGACGTGGTGGGAAATCCGATGCTAGCCCATAAAGCTACTCATGAGGGCAAGGTTGCGGCTGAGGTGATTGCCGGGCAACCCTCGTTGTTCGACCCATTGACGATTCCGTCGGTGGCCTACACCGATCCTGAAGTCGCTTGGATGGGGCTCACCGAAACAGAGGCCAAGGCGCAGGGTGTGGCGTATGAGAAGGGTGCGTTTCCCTGGGCGGCATCCGGCCGGGCCCTGGGTATCGGCCGGGACGAAGGCATGACCAAACTGCTGTTCGACCCTGAAACCAAGCGTATTCTGGGGGCCGGAATTGTTGGCGTCAATGCCGGAGAGCTTATTGGAGAAACGGTACTGGCGTTGGAAATGGGGGCAGACGCCGAGGACATCGGTCTGACTATCCATCCACACCCGACCTTAAACGAGACCATCTGCATGGCGGCGGAAATGGCGGAAGGAACCATCACCGACCTGATACCACCAAAAAAGCGCAAGTAGCGACGGTCGGTGCTTGCGGTAGCAGAAGCCATCCGCGGGGATATCGCAGGAACCCCTCATGCAACTCCACTATCGTGAATTCGGAGTCTACCGCGAGCAGCAACCAACGCTGATTCTGCTCCACGGATTGTTCGGTTCCGCATCCAATTGGCAAACTGTGGCGCGCTCTCTGGAGCGGCGATTCCATTTGTTAGTGCCCGATCTACGCAATCATGGGCGCTCCCCGCATGCAGAGCCCATGGACTATCCCTCCCTGGCCAATGATGTTCAACAGCTCATCGAAGAGCGGGGGTTGGCTTCGACATTACTTGTAGGCCACAGCATGGGCGGGAAGACGGCAATGTGGCTGGCGTTCCGGGCGCCTGCCCTAGTAGAGGGAGTGGTTGTTGTAGACATTGCCCCGGTCACTTATCTCCATGAATTCGATGACATCTTCCGGGCGCTCAAGTCCGTTGAGCTGGGCCGCCTGAGGGATCGAGCCCATGCCGAAGCGACGCTGGCAGAGTCTCTTTCAGATCGGGCGTTGCGGCAATACCTTTTGCAGAATCTTGCCAAAAACGAAGGTGGTTGGTACTGGCGGATCAATCTCGATCTGCTGATCACAGACATATCTTCGATCACGGGATTCCCCCTGCCAGATGCTTCCGCCCAGTATCCTGGGCCTACGCTCTTTTTGTACGGGGGAGCCTCGGACTACGTGCGACCGGTGTACCAGCGTGTAATTCAACAGCGTTTCCCCCTGGCGAGGTTGCGCAGCATACCCGGTGCGGGGCATTGGCTTTACGCTGAAAAACCGGAGGCATTTCTTTCGGCGTTGAATAGTTTCCTGGATCAGTTCCTCGAGTCTTCGCCGATAGAGTGATAGTGGCTGTGGACGAAGGCATGTCGTTGATGTCGCGTCCGGTCGAAAGTCCAGTCATGAAAGAAAAAGGAAGTGCAATAACTCAGTGGGTATTCGAACCGGGGGCACTATGCAGGAAGCCGCGCATCTCGGTTGCAGTTTGGTAGGGGAGAAGTGAAATGAATACTGCAGAATCGCTCCTATTGGGACGAATAGTAGAGGTCGGTGAAAACCGAATGACCGCGGCCCTCTCTGTCGGTGGCGGCAACTTCCCCATAGTTGAGTTCGAAGGCCAGTCAGTGGCCATAGGGCAAGTGGGTACCCATGTCGTCGTGCGCCAGGGTAACACCAGGGTGATTGCAACAGTACTGGGCTCCAAGCTGGAATCGTTTCCCGCTCCCCAATCTCAGGACCGCTCCACATCTCGCCCCCCATTGCGGACGGGGTTTATTGAGTTGATGCCCTTGGGAGAACTGAATCGTCAGGGTGAGTTTTACCGGGGCGTAATCCACTACCCCACCCCCGGTGCTGAAGTACAGATGGTGCGTAAACAGGAACTGGCGTCGCTGTTCAGAAAATACCAGGGAAAAGATTTTTCTCTCGGAAGCCTGCCTGCAATACCCGATATCGAAGTGTTTCTCGATCCCTCGACGTTGTTCGCAAGGCACTTGGCCATCCTCGGCCAGTCGGGAGCCGGCAAGTCTTGGGGGGTTGCCAGTATCCTGCAGCGCGCCGTGGAAACCATGCCCAATGCTCATATCATACTTCTGGACATGCATGGAGAGTACGCCTGGCGCGATTCCCAGGGAAACAGGGCGGCGGCATTCAGCGAAGATATATACCGCTACGTGGATGCCCGGGAATTGGAAATACCCTACTGGTTGCTGACTTACGCGGAACTGGTGGATTTGTTGGTGGATCGTTCAGACGAAAAAGCCCCGATTCAGATGGCGTTTCTGAGAGAGGTACTATTGGCCTTGCGAAGAAAATCCAACGAGGATTTGCATGGGGTCGAGATCTCTATAGATTCTCCCGTCTATTTCTCCCTGGGAGCACTATACCAACAGTTCAAGCGGGCCAACGAGCAAGTCACCGATTTCGGCAAGGTGAAGGGCGCTTTGTACGGTCAGTTCGATGAGTTCCTCATCAAGATGCAGGCTCGCTTCAACGATGTCAGGTACGATTTTCTGTTCAAGCCCAAACGGCGCAAGTCGTCGGCAACACTGGCCGATCTGTTGCAGGATTTTGTCGGTTTGAAAGCGCCCCAGCGTCAGATCACAGTTATCGACTTCAGCTCCGTACCATTCGATGTCCGACCCACTGTCTCTGCTCAGATCGGGCGCCTTGCGTTCGAGTTCAACTATTGGAATCCCAGATCGCGGGAGTTCCCGATCCTGTTGATGTGCGAAGAGGCCCATGCTTATATTCCCCGCGCACATGGTACTCAATACGAGGGCACCCGGCGCTCCATGGAGCGGATCGCGAAAGAGGGCCGTAAGTACGGTGTGGGGCTGGCGGTAGTCAGTCAACGACCTCATGAGCTCTCGGAGACGGTACTGGCGCAGTGCGGTAATTTTATCTGCATGAGGGTTACCAACCCAGATGACCAGGACTATATCTGCGGCTTGGTACCCGATGCCGAATCGGGCCTTATCAATGCACTCTCCGCCCTGGGCCGGGGAGAGGCAATGGCCATGGGTGAGGCCTTGCCGATTCCTACACGGTTCATGTTCGATCCGCCGAGTCCCACTCCCAACAGCAGTGATGTGGATTTCTATAAGCAGTGGAAGGAGGGGCCGAAGACGGTTGATGTGAATTTGATTGTCGATGCCTGGTGGCGGCAGAAAAGGCGGACGGACGAATTTTGACACCGGTTTTCGGGTCGTCGTCCGCCCTGTAACGCAATCCACGGGCGGCGGCGCTGCAGTTGGCGGATTTCAAAGCTGTCGGCCAAACTCTTCCTTTGATATATTCTCCAGCTTTGCGTCAATACGACCACCAGGGTCTGCGTGGTGGTTGTCTACCCGGAGTGCTCTTCATGTCAGTGTCGAACGTCAAGAAAGTGGTGCTTGCCTATTCCGGCGGGCTGGATACCTCGATTATCCTGAAGTGGCTGGAAGATCAGTATCAGTGTGAAATAGTCACCTTTACCGCTGATCTTGGTCAGGATGGCGAGGTCGAGCCGGCACGAGCCAAAGCCACTGCGGCTGGGGTCAAAGAGATCTACATCGAGGACCTGCGCGAGGAGTTTGTCAGGGATTTCGTGTTTCCAATGTTCCGCGCCAACGCCATCTATGAGGGCGAGTATCTGTTGGGGACCTCCATTGCCCGGCCGTTGATCGCTAAACGCATGGTTGAGATTGCCCGGGAGACTGGGGCAGATGCGATTTCTCATGGCGCCACGGGTAAGGGAAACGACCAGGTGCGATTCGAATTGGGCGCCTACGCATTGATGCCCGATGTGAAGATCATCGCCCCCTGGCGTGAATGGGATTTGCTGTCCAGGGAAAAGCTGATGGCCTACGCCGAGCGCCACGGAATCCCGGTGGAGCAGAAGCGCGAAGGTGGCAAATCCCCCTATTCGATGGACGCAAACCTGCTGCATATCTCTTATGAGGGTTATGACCTGGAGGATCCTTGGACCGAACCGGCGAAAGAGATGTGGCGCTGGACCCTAGCACCCGAGGATGCACCCGACCTGCCCACTTACCTGGAGCTCAGTTATCGCAACGGCGATATCGTTGCCATCGATGGCCAAGCCATGAGTCCGGCAACCGTGTTGGAAACACTCAACCGCATCGGTGGCGAGAACGGCATCGGCCGGGACGACATCGTAGAGAATCGTTATGTCGGTATGAAATCGCGGGGCTGCTATGAAACTCCCGGGGGTACCATAATGCTCAAGGCTCACCGCGCTATGGAATCACTCACGTTGGATCGGGAATCGGCTCACTTGAAGGATGAGATGATGCCTCGGTATGCAGCCTTGATTTACAACGGCTATTGGTGGAGCCCGGAGCGTCAGATGCTGCAGGCGGCTATCGATCAGACCCAGCTCGTAGTCAACGGAGAGGTCCGGCTGAAACTTTACAAGGGTGGCGTCGCCGTAGTGGGCCGCAAATCGGCTTCCGACAGCTTGTTCGACGAATCCATCGCCACCTTCGAGGATGATGCCGGGGCTTATGACCAGACGGATGCCACTGGATTCATTCGCCTGAACGCGCTGCGGCTACGGGTAGCGGCCAAGAGGAAGTCCATGGCTTGAAGCGAGCAGTTGGCCGCCGCACTGGGGCCCAGGGCCGGCCTGCTGCCCCGTCCAGTCCCGCCGTAGCAACTGATACAAGAATATAAAGCTTAATTTCGGAGTGGAAATAAGCTAGCATTGTGGCATGGGCTGCGATCAGGAAAACGTCGACCGCACGCCGCTCATCAAACCTGTCATAGGCGTGAGCCAGTGCTTATTGGGTGAAGCGGTTCGTTACGACGGCGGGGACAACCGGATGCCCTGGGTAGCAGACGTGTTGTCCAGCCACTGTGAGTTTCTTGCCTTATGTCCCGAACTGGAAGCCGGTCTTGGTGTCCCCCGGGCCCGAATACGATTGAGCGGCACTAGGGAACACCCGCAGGCTCTCTGGTTGACCGATCCCGAACAAGACATCACCCTCCGGCTGCAGGCCGCAAGTGAAAAGCTACTCAAGGGCTTTGGTCGGGTAGACGGCGTCATCCTCAAGGCGTGTTCACCCAGCTGCGGCCCGCGGGAAGTGCCGGTGGTCGGCATCGACGGCGGGATCACTTCTGGTAAAGGCGTATTCGCCGAAGCCTGCTTATCGGCTTGGCCGGGCCTTCCGATAACCGACGAGATGGGGTTGAAATCCGAAGCGCAGCGGGTGGCATTCCTTATTGGGGTGTTTCGCTATCATTGCCATCGTCTGCAGCGGGATCCTGAATCTGGAGTGCCTCACAACGGGTAAAAAAACCAGAACCCTGATCTAACTTCCGGCACTTATTGGAGGTGTAGGTAGGGCGCTCCGGCCTGCGGCTGATCAAGCGCTCCTGGGTCTCCATCGACAGTAACTGGGTGGCGGCGGCGCAGGCCTCGCTGTCGGCGCATTGATTCTTATTTCCGCAGACTTGGTTTACCAGGCTTTCGCAGGCGCTTGGACTGGTCGACGGCTTTTTGATATCGCAGCGGGCGAAGTAATCGGAGCTGTCCAGCGCCTGTCGGCATTGAGCAGATGTCTTGTTGGGTCCCTGACTGCGTGTTTGCCAGGATTCATCTTTCTCCAGCTGCATTAGCTGGCGCGCCGGCGAACAGGGTTCAGCGTTGCGGCACTCGCCGTTGAATCCGCAGACTTTGATAACCAGTTCAACACATGCTGAACTCGCCAGGGTCATGCCGGGCTCCGCTCGGGGTGGCGTGCCGGGAGTCTGGGACTGGACGTTCGGCCCGCTGGTAACTATGCCGTCTCGTACGATGACGACAGAGCCGTCCTGCATTCGATGAGTGCCATCCCAAAGTTGTGTGGCACCGCTATCGGAATAGACCGTGGCCCTGTTGGTTGTAGGGTCCATCTTGACTACGCCGCCGCTCTCCAGACTACCGGTCCACCCTTGGGACCACCCCTGGGCAACATAGAGCAACAACAGTAGGGCTGAGATGATTCGTAGCTTGGTCTTCATCTGGGGCTATCCGGGCATTTGCTGGTCACAACGACTATAAGAAAACCGAGTGAATTCCGCCAGCCCTAGATACCTTGCGCCCCTTTTTTGGAATCCCCCCTAGGGGGTGCCAAATTTACCGGAAACATGACCGCTATTACGAGCTTCGGTGAAACATCAGTCCGGCCCGGGCGATCTCTATATGTATTGCAGGCTTGAGCGCGAGGTCGACCTCGGATGAAACGCTGCGGATACTTGTTGGGCGTCTTTCTGTTGACCTCCTGGTCCTGTCTGACGACCGCCGGAGAGTCCATTGCCTGCGGACAGCCCGTTGTAGCTACTAGCGAAGGATTGGAAAGCCTGGACAGCCGCACATCGGAACGCCGCTGGAAAGTGCTCGGCGGCATTAGGTTGCGGGGTCCTGCGGTGGCGGGAAAGGTGATGCTGGTAACTGGCAATGCCGATCTATTAGCGATAGATGCGTGCAGCGGCGAGCTGCTATGGCGACAGCCCTTGGGGAGCCCTGGTTTTGCGCCGGTCGTCGCTGAGGGGCGGGTGTTGGTTGCTACCCACTCAGGTGCGCTCCGGGCATTCTCTTTACCACAGGGGGAGCCCCTGTGGCGGGTCAACAGCGCCGGGGGATGGGTCTATCCCCCGGCCGTTGCCGGTGGTCTCTTGATAACAGGTGGCCAAGCAGGGCGCTTGACGGCGATCGACATCGACTCCGGTCGGCAGCAGTGGGCAAAACAGCTAGCCCAGGAATTGGTCTACCGGCCGGTTAGCGTCGGTCGCGGTGATGTCGTGGTAACCACTTTTTCCGGAGCGATCCAACGTTTGCGGGGAGCGGACGGCAGCGAGCTGTGGCGTGCCAGGTTCCCTACACCCAGCCGCTCTCCCACGGTTGGCGGAGGGAGGCTGTACAGCTGGTCCATGGGGGGCATCGTACGGGCCCTGAAAGCCGCCACTGGTGACCTGCTATGGGAATATCCGACAACTGCTGCACCGGCTCTCCCCCTGGTAGTGAATGGAGCAGGGCTACTGCTGGTAACAGATGAGCGTCAGTACCATTTTCTGAGTGCCGAAGATGGGCGAGCCATGGGAAGCGGTGTGTTGGCGGGTGAGCCGGTTGCCGTGGAGATGCTGGGTTCCAGTAGTGCCCGTATCTACCTGCAGACAGGAAAGAAACGGAAACTGCAGCCGGTCGTTATAGTTGCGAATGAATGAAACCTACGAAGCCAGCGAGGAGTTGAGCGATGAAGAAAAAATTGTTGACCCTTGTGGGAGCAGTTTTTGTGATTTCGGGATCGGGGCTGTCGGCTGCGCCGTTCGGAGGTGCTGAAGATGCGGAATATGCCGCTAAACTCTGGTCTGCAATGATAGGGCAGGGCCTGGTGGGTGCCGAGGGAGTGATGTCCACACCCTACACCGGTGTTCACCCCCATGGAGCGATTCTCGACACCCTGGATACTAGGGCCACCGTGGACGGCAAGGCCAATATTGTCCTCATCAAGCGCAACTATGGCGGTGAAGGTGTATCGAAGCAGGCGGTCGCAAATGATCCGGCCAAATGGCTGGAGGCGGTGACAGTGATGTACAAACGGCCCGGTTACGATCCTGAATCCAAGGACTGGTTCTGGGTAAAGTATGCCCCAGACGGCTCGCTATTGAAGAATCCAAAAGGGGTGCCGCTTGCGGGGCGCATTGCCAAAGGAATGACGACTGGATGCATCGCCTGTCACACCGCCGCACCCGGTGGTGATTTTGTTTTCAATCACGATCGCTACAAGGAGTGATTGACGACGATACCGGTCGGGGTCTGGCGGCGCTCAGAAGAGCCGATTGATACCGTTGAGAGCGGCGACCCTGTAGGCCTCCGCCATGGTTGGATAATTGAAAGTGGTCTCAACGAAGTAGCGCAGGTTATTGGAGTCGCCTTTGCGGGTCATGATGGCTTGACCGATGTGAATGATCTCCGCGGCGGTCTCGCCGAAACAGTGAATGCCTAAAATCTCGAGAGTATCCCTGTGGAACAGGATTTTCAGCATACCTACGGTGTGGCCGGTAATTTGCGCCCTGGAGATGCTCTTGAACATCGCATGGCCCACTTCGTAGGGAACCTGTTGCGCCGTCAGCTCACGCTCTGTGCGGCCAAGTGAACTGATTTCCGGGTTGGTATAGATGCCGGTGGGAAAATCATCGTTGAGATTCCAATCGCTTTCACCGTCGGCAATCTGGGCGCCGACGAAGCGACCCTGATCGTAGCTGGCACTGGCCAATCCCGGCGCGCCCACCACGTCTCCCACGGCATAAATATGAGGCAGGCTGGTTTGGTATTGTTTGTTGATCTCGATCTGTCCGCGGTGATTAAGGAGAACACCGCACTCCTCCAGGCCCATACCGGCTGTGTTACCGGCTCTGCCGTTGGCCCATAGCACTACATCGGTTTTGAATTTCTTACCCGACTTGCAGTGCAGGATGACGCCGTTATCGACAGGCTCGACATTCTGGTAATCCTCGTTGTTGCGGATAACCACACCCTGGTGGCGCAGATGGTAACTGAGCGCATCGGTGATCTCGTCGTCAAGAAAGGAGAGTAGTCTGTCCCGGGTATTGACCAAGTTAACTTTGACATCCAGATTGCAGAAAATCGAGGCGTACTCGCAACCGATGACACCGGCGCCATAGATGGTGAGCGATTTCGGGGTGTGGGCCAGTGCCAACACGGTATCACTGTCCAGAATCCTCGGATGGGAAAAGTCGATATCGTCCGGTCTATAGGGTGTTGAGCCAGTGGCGATAACAAAATGGTCACCGGTCAGCTGATCGGCGTCGTTACGTCCCCTGCTGACCTCCAGGGTGTGGGAGTCGAGAAAGCGTCCGCGGCCGTTGATCAGTTCCACTTTATTGCGCGAGTAGTAACGGTAGCGCGTACTCACCTGTGTCTGAATGACGCTCTCCGCGGCCTTCAGCAGCTGTGGATAGTCTAGATTGATTTGTTCAATGGTATGGCTGAATAGCGGATTGCGCTTGTAGTCCACTAACATCTGGATGCTGTGTCTCAACGCCTTGCTGGGGATGGTTCCCCAGTGGGTACAGCCGCCCCCGACCTGATCATGCATTTCGACCATGGCTACCCGCTGGCCGGATTTCGTGAGCTTCATGGCGGCCCCTTCTCCCGCTGGTCCGCTGCCGATCACGATGCTGTCAAAATGTTTGTTATTCATGACTATCCAAAATTTTGATAAGCGCATTAGTATACGCCGGAGCCGGTGTATGGGACAGTCTGTTGGGCTCGTGGGATTACAATGTTGCCAGGCGGGTGTCTGGCTAAGGGCCAGTCATGATGTGGTCGGAGACAGGCAGGCCTTTACTCCCAACTTTGGTCCCAATGGGGCGGCTACTGCCGGTATTCCCGAGAAAATTATCGGGGCTGCTCAGAGGTTACAGCGTTCCTTGGTTATCTGATCGAGATGGGTTGTACAGCTTTCGGCTGTGCGGTTATTCACTCTTCGGCCTCTCATCTGACTGTCATTGATGACTGGATGTGCTTTATGTATTCGTGCCGAACCCCTCCGCAGGTGCTGGCAGACGCGGTACGCTCTCTTCTCGGGGGAAATTGGTCCGGATCTCGTTGAGTTTCACTGCCAGCTCGGCCATCGGCAGGGGCCGGCTAAAAAGATACCCTTGTAACAGATCGCATTGATTCCTCTTGAGGAAGTGGTATTGGGCAGCGGTCTCAACGCCCTCCGCAACCACTTCGAGATTGAGTTTGTGAGCCAATACAATGATGGCCGCGGTGATCTCCATGTCGCTGACATCCTGGGGTATATCCCGAACGAAGGATCTGTCCACCTTCAATCTGTCGACCGGGAAACGCTTTAGATAGCTTAGCGAAGAGTATCCGGTACCGAAATCGTCCACCGAAAGATAGATGCCCTCCTGTTTGAGCAAAACCATGGTATCGATGGGATCGATGTGTTCTTCCATCAGCACGCTTTCAGTGATCTCCAGATGCAGCAGGCGGCTTTCCAGGTGGGTCTCCTCAAGCGTGGTTTTTATAATATCGACCAACCGGGGATTGCTGAACTGGCGTGCGGAGAGGTTGATGCTTACACTGAGTTGGGTGCCACGAGCGCGATTTAGACTACTGACCTCCCGACAGGCTTGCATCAGCACCCACTCGCCTATTTGGTTGATGATGTTCGACTCCTCAGCCACCGACAAGAAGGCGTTGGGTGCCAGCAGTCCGCGGCTGGGGTGCCGCCATCTCAGCAATGCCTCGACACCGTCGATCTGCCCGCTTCCCATGATCATCAGGGGTTGGTATACCAGCTCAAGTTCATTATCGCGCAACGCGTTTACCAATTCGTGCTCAAGCAATACCCGTCGCGCCACCTCGTCGTTCATGGACTTGGTGAAGAACTGAAAATTGTTACGACCCCGCTCCTTGGCCTCATACATGGCGAGATCGGCGTTTTTCATCAACACGCCAGTGTCCCTGCCGTCCTCCGGGATTAACGTGATACCAATGCTGGTGGTGACATTGACTTCGCGCCCTGCCAATACAAAGGGCATGCGCAGCACGCCAAGTATCTTCTGCGCCACCTTGCGGGCGGCAGTCAGCCCTTTAACCTGCTGGACGAGAATGGTGAACTCGTCGCCGCCCAATCTCGCGATGGTGTCGTTGTCGCGGACAATATCCTTCAATCTGGTAGCGACTTCGCACAGTAGAGTATCTCCAGCATCGTGGCCAAAGGTATCGTTGATGCGTTTGAACTGGTCCAAATCCAGAAACATCAATGCTGCATGATCACCGGAGCGCCGCAGAGCGCTCAAGGTGCGCTGGAGTCGATCCCGAAACAGTCGGCGGTTGGGAAGATTGGTTAGGATATCGAAGAAAGCCAGGCGCTCCATCTCCTCCTGGGCGTTCTTCATCTGAGTGATATCTTCGCTAGTGGCGACAAAATTGGTTATCTCACCGGAGGTTTGGACTATTGGCGCTATGGAGAGGTGATTCCAATAGAGCTCGCCGTTCTTGCGGCGGTTGCGCAGGTCGCCGACCCAAGGCTCCCCCGCCAAGATCGTAGACCAAAGATTCTTGTGGGTATCCGTTGAGGTGATTTCCGAACGGAGAAAACTCGGCGTTTTAGACTTGATTTCAGCCAGTTGGTATCCGGTAACTTCCGAGAACTTGGGATTGACATACTCGATATGTCCGTATTTGTCAGTAATCATCACCGCGCTGCCGCTTTGCTCCACAGCGCTGGAGAGCTTGCGCAGGGATACCGCCATTTTTTCCCGTTCGTTGATCTCCTGTTCCAGAGACTGGTAAGAGGCGAAGATCCTGCGCTCCATCCTGCCGAGGTAGCGGCGGAATAGAAAGAAGAACAGTGTGCCAGTGCAGACAAACAGGAGCACAAAAGCCTCAATCAGTGCCCATCGTTCCTGGACCTGTCTCGATACGTCGAGTGTAATTCCGACGTGCCCGATTAAACGGCCACCCTGGTCCAGCAGCGGAAAATTACCTGTTGCATATTCCTGCCCATTCGCGGAAAAGCGCTTCATGGTGCGGGCGCCGGCCACTTGCCCAGCATACTCGCCTACCGGTGGGGAGCTGAGTTGCCCGCTCTTGTCGCCGTAGACCACCAGATGATTGGGCAACTGGTCCCAGGGGTATGCACCATCCTCCGCTGTCTGGCGCTGGTCCCAGGCACTCCGGTCGATCCTCGACTTGTCGGTATAGACCACCAGCGAAGTATCGTGAATCATAGATACATGATTCAGTGCATCGCGCAGAGAGATCTCCATGCCGATGAATCCTGAAATCGTCTCTTGCCGATACCAGGGACGGGCGATGGCGAGCACCAGGCTACCATCGGACTTCAATTCCACCCCGTATGCTGTGTCTTCAATAGTGGCGGCACGGACATAGGCGTACTCTCTATTGATGTCGGACTGATTGTGGGCGCCACCTGTTGAGAAAAACGGATTGAGATCGCGGTCGAGGATATGCAGGGTTTTGATCTGGAGAAACCCCTGCAAGCTATCGAGTGCGCGTGCGCTGCAGTGCTTTAATTTGGCTTTATCCTTGAGTGCCCAGCTCTCCTGAAAACAGCGGGTATTGCTGATGAACAGTAGATGCCCCGAAAGCAGCGCCGCCTGATCCTCCATCTTGCGCAGGAAAGTCAACTCGATTGCATCCAACAGCGAGGAGAGCTTCTCATCATTGTACTGGCGGTCGATGAGGAAGATTGCGCCGACAAACAGCACCATCAGGCCCAGAAAGGAGGCGGCAACAGGCAACAGCAAAGGGCGTTTGATCCTGGTGGTTTCTGTGGGCACCTTCTGCATCCGTGGAATTGCTGCCTCTCTTATTGCGAACGATTGTAGTCTCAGCGAGTTAGGCGGCAGAAGCTGAATATTCTTTATTTGCGCTAGAGGCTCTCAGCGGTCACCGTTGACCAGGTTTTCCGACTAATCAACAATCGGCCGAGTAATTTTCTGCAGGGCAGGGTTCCCGATCAAATAAGCGGTAACTACAACTACAAGATGTTTGTTGCCCGAATCAAAAAGGTTGGAGAGTCGGAGTACAGGAAGGACTTGATGACCATGTTATTTGCACTGCGTAGCGTGGTCTGACTCTGGCTGGTTCTTGTTAGTGTGTGCTGGGGTGGCCTTTCGGGCCACCCCCTTTTTTTGCGCTGGTAGGCTAGATGCACAGCGATAGCTGCCGGCTACCGCTGCTTCTGGTCAGCCAGCCACGAGGCTCTTTAGTACGCGCCCATAGATATGGGCGTCATTCAGTAGCCTGCGCTAACAAGTTGCCTCGTTTGAGAAGCCCGGTCGATCAAGGAGACTCCCTCGTCATAGGGTATCGACCAGCCCAGGCGCCAGCGGATCATATTGCCAAATCGAATGAGCTGCCAGTTGGCCCAATAATCGTTGGACATATCTTCATCTTCCAGCAGGGATGTCGCACGGTTTAACCTGAGCAGAAGACGGGTTTTGATAAAGGCATTGATTGCTAGCGCGTCAACCCGCTTACGCATGTCGTCTATGAAGTCCAACACGATGGCGGATAGCATGCGGTCTGCCAGGAATCCATGGAAGGCGCTTGTGGGGTGTTCGATATCCCAGAAAACGTGAGAGTCCGGGTCAGCGCATATCCCTCCGGGCCACAGATCAACGAAGCCCTCATAGCAGGGGGAAGTGGCGTTGTCGAAGCCGAAATCCTGGGGGTTCGCAACCACCTTTGTGATGAGATCGTAGGTGTCGAAGGGGATGATGTTCACCACGCCCTCCCATTGGGCCAGCATATCTGCCAGGGCCTCGTTGTACAGGGTGCTCAATTGTGTCGCCAAACCAGCGGCTTGGGGGCCGGCTCCTGTGACCGCTGGAATGATACCGAGATTGGGCATGTTCGGCACCAGAATGTCCCGGCCACCTGCTGTCGCGAATCGCTGGATGGCATTGCTGATGCCGCCTATCATCACCGGGAACCCCTCTGCGGGCGTTCCGCGCCCCGAGCAAAATGGATTTTCCGGCCCTGGAGCAGCGGCACAGATGGCTACCATATTGATCAGGTCGGAGAGATCATTGGCGCCGGTGAAGACCACATACAACGAATCCGGCCCCTTCGCTCCCAGATATTGAGAGAAGGCCTCAACCTGAGTATTGAGACTCCAAGGATAGGCGTCAGATGGGTAGTGAGCGGTGCCGTCATGGCCCAGCAGGTTGACTGGAAAAGGTTTGCTGGCGTCAACTTCTATCCGATTGTAATCGACCCTTGACCCACCATCGGCAAAGTTGGTCCCGCCGCTGCAGCTGATTTCCGTATGCGCTTCATTGCCGTAGCTGCAGAGTGATGCTGCGGTGGTATCGATATCAAGCCATTCAGCCATGATTCCCGGCCAGACTTCCCCGTCGGCGAATCGCCCTTCCCAGTAGTTAGGCGGGGGAGGCACTGCTATGGGATCGAAACCAGCTACAGGAATTGCTTGGCCATCGTTGATCAGGGATTCCGTTGCATTCAGCAGATTTCCCTGATCCGAGAGGCTGTCCCCAACGATAAATATGTTTTCAAAACCGATGCCGCTGGCCATAACCGGAAAGGTGGTGGCCACCGCTAATATAAGTTTTTTCAACTCTTTTTTAATTAGCATAAGTTTTTCCTTTTTCTTCTGCGGATGAAACCAAGACGACAATCTAACGACACCCCTGAATACTAAAAATTTATGTCGGTCTCAGGGTGGGACATGACATCTGTGGAGCTATAGACGGATTGAAAAACAGCTGCTCGATCAATGTTTGTTGGTGGGTTCGGGGATTGATCCGCCTGCCGGTTCCGGCCAGTGTGGCGGGTATTTGTAACTTAGGGTGTTTTCCAGATATCCCGGGTGGTGCCAAGGCATTCACGGTGGCCATCGGATGCCTGCACAGTCACGGGAAAATTTCTGCAATGATATGGCCAGCCTGCCGAACTTGATGGCGCATTTTTTCGTTCTTCTTATGGATGAGTAAGTATTTTAATTCGCATTCCTCAAGATACATTGTCAGGCGCAGAAAGTCCAAGATAAGTGGCTGTATTGGAGTAGGGCACTTCAGTGAGAGCTTGGCGAATCTCCAGGCAGATTGGAAACATCGTCTTCCGGCCTGCCATATTTGCGCGCAGTGAATGTAAGAATGAGAATCGACATGCTGAGCAACACGATGGCAACGGAGATCACGATAAGTAACCAAAGATGGAAGTTATCCGAGACCTGTTGAACATCGATTACGAGATGCCGGGATAGCGCGGTGATGGCAATGTAAACCAAGTACTGAACGGGCAGTCGATGGGTTTTGAAGTAAATCCCCACCATGGCGCCCAATTCCAGATAGATGAAAAGGAGCAGAATATCCTTAAGCTTGGCGTGGCCCTCCTCCATTATGAGGATGTACTCGTAGACTGCCGACCAGACGATTGTTGCACCAATTGCGAACAGGGCCAGGTAGTGGAAGGCGTCAACCATGATGTAACCCGCCTTCTGGGTTTTTTCTCTGGTACTTATCTCTGGCACAGCGCCACTCCTTTTCGTCAGTTTACCGGGGTGAGAAAGAAATGCTCCATTCGGGCGATGTGTCTTGCTGGGTCCGGGGTCACTCCCCGCCTCTCGGGGGATTCATGAAATGCTTTGTCCAGGGTCTCCCAGGATTCCGGCCCGTCATAACTCATCAACCAGAGGAATTGGTTACGTGCCTCCACTTTCCAAGCAGCCGGAATTTGAAAGCCCAGCTTTAACCGTAGTGGCTTGATATGCTGTTCCCACTCCCGGGTCCACTGTTCGAGAGCGCCTCTGTTGATAGTGTATATACGGAGCTGGATCGGCATATGGGGTTTCTCCTTCCGAATTTCGGACTATTCAGCTACTTAAGAGTCTACGAATAAAAGAGTCAAAGATTCGCGACACCGTCGGCAGCGAGTTGTTGAGCCTATGATCGCCGCTGATCAGGTGCAGCGTGCAATCAATCTCTTGTGCGAATCGTATTGAATTTTCTGGTGGAATAACACAGTCGGACCAACCGTGCACGATCTCGATGAGCGAGTTCGGAGGTCGATATGCGTGATGCTCATAGCCTGGCATATAGAGCGCTGGCGCCAGTAGGAAGATACCCCGAGGGGTCGCGGATTCCGCGGCTACCAAGGATACATATCCCCCCATACTGGAGCCCACTAACAGGAAGCGGCCGCTTTCCGCGCCCAGTTTTTCCGTCAGTCTTTGCACCCTTAGATCAGGGTCTTGGGTGTCGGTGTAATCGATGCTGAGGGTGGTACACCCCCGCTGCTTCGCGATGGCGGCTAAATGCTGTATCTTGCTGCCGTTCGGCCCGCTTTCCTTGCCATGTGAAAAAAAGATCTTCATCTACAACCTCTCGATACGATCAGGCGTATAGACCCAACTCCGTGGCGTGTCTCCACGTTTGCGGATCGTCTATCGATTCTACCGATTCGATGGCTCGAATGTAGGCGTCGGGTAATAGGTGCTCCCTGGCACCTCTGAGTACGTGTTCCTTGTACCAGTGATAGGGTTTTAGAGACTTTCCTATGCGCAACGCCTGATAGGTCAAGGCGGTAAGGCGCACTCCGTTTGCGGCTTCAATTCGAATCTGGTTACAGGAATAACCAACACCGAGGCCCTCGATCCGGTCCAGATCCCGCTTTTCCTCCAAACTGATTGAGAACACCACGCCGATAACTTGGTGGGCTCCACCGGGACTGTAGCAAGCGTCGCATTTTGCGGAACCATCGGTTCCCTGCTTGTGCCAGGCTAAGCGGTGGTTTTTATATACGGCGGTGAATAGTGGGACTGCGGAAGGTACCCTTGCCCTGAGCCTGACCGTGGACATATTGGAGCCGTATGAGAAATAGTGGAGTTTCGAGCTTCCGGAAATTGCCGCCCCGATAACATCCTCCAGTCTATTCACTGAAACTTATACCGGTAGAACTCGGCCCCTGGCTCCGGATTGTTGTAGTAAGGCGATATACGGCTGAATCCGTAACCCAGGTAGAGCGCTTTGGCGGCGGACATGGATGGAAGCGTGTCCAGTACTACCGACCGATAGCCGATGCGGCCGGCGCGGGACATTGCCGCTTCGAACAGGCGTCTGCCGTTGCCCCTATTCCTGGCCTCCGGTCGCAGGTACAGTCGTTTGAGTTCCGCCTCGACCTCGCTTCTAGGTCGTATCGCGACACAGCCAGAGATACTGGACGCGGATGCTACAACGAAAATCACACCCTTCGGAGGCGCATACAATCCGGGCAGAGTCGCCAGCTCTTCCTCGAATCCCTGAAAGCAGAGATCCACGCCCAGCCATGCCTGATACTCCAAAAACAGAGATCTTACGCCTTGGATATCCGCCTTCTCCGCCTCTCTTAGCACGAAATTCGCGGTCATGGTTCGTTTCCATATTCTTCAATGGTTTCGACGATCTGCACACTAAACTTCCGATACCATTTGTTTTGTCCCTTGGCCTTTGCCAGCCTATGCTCCGGATCATCGCGCCATGCCGCAATCTGCTCTAGAGTGGGCCAATAGGAGATGGCGATCTCCGTATTATCCTCGGTAGCTGAATCGAAACCCATGCAGCCATACTCGGTCATTGCTTTTTCCCGCAGCACCCCGGCAGTCCTGGTATATTCCTCGTCCAGGTGATCGATCTCCGCTTTGAAAATTACCGCATACACGCGCCACTTTACCTCGGTTCAGTTCAAGATTGGTGCCACTTTTTTCACCAGGGCTGCCGCCAGGAGATGATGCATTTCCCGATCAAGATGAACGCCGTCCTGGCTACTGGAAGATACCGAGTCGGCGGCATCGAAAAAATCGCATCTCAGATCCCCAGCAACACGGCTATAAGACTCGGCGAGCCCGACGCATTTTTCTGCCCCACCGGAGAATTTAGGTGCTATCTGGCCGCGGGGCTGAAAAATCGGCGGTGGGGCCACAATCAATATGGGTGGAATGGCCATTCCAGGCTCAACGGGTGCCATCCTTATCGCCGTCACCAGCGCTTGAATTCCTTGTGACGCATGCCAGGCATTGTGTGGGTGCATCGACTGGAAATCATTGGTCCCAAGCATCAGTATGACCAGGTCCAGTGGTGAGTGCATTTCAATCACCTCACCGATACCCGTTAACCCATTGCGTCCTGGTTTGAAAGGGTCTTCCCAGGCCGTTCTGCGGCCATTGAGGCAGTTTTCGATCACCCGCACTTGCTGTCCATTGGCGTTGAGGCCGAGTTCCAACGCACCCGGCCAGCGGTCCGCGAACGCCAGACGATTCCGGGTCCCGGGTATGATTCCCCAAGATAGAGAGTCGGCATAGACCAGGATCTGTTGCACCATTGATTTCCTTCCGCCGAGAGTCGGGGGACGGCTGTTACTCCGCCCAGGGAATTTATACGCTACACTAGCTGCGTCCGCATTGTACAACGACATATTAAGGCGGCAGGGATTGGAGAGCGGATAGACGGCTCTCCAGATACCGGGGAGGATAAAAGATGAGTGAAGGAACCACGCCATCGGGCGAGAATGAGCAACGGGGACTGCCTTTCGCAGCACCCTGCAGAAAACTGGATACCAAAGCACCCATTCGTTGGCTGAGATTGGGCTGGGAGGATCTACGGCGGGCACCAATGCAAAGTCTTAGCTATGGTGCCATCCTCGTCGTCTGCAGCTATGCGATGGCCTATCTGGCTATTTCTTTTGGCAATCTGGTGGTTTTACTGGCATTGCTATCAGGGTTTATTTTCGTCGGGCCGGTACTAGCGATGGCCTTTTATGACATCAGCTTTCAACTGCAGCAGGGGCGTGTTCCGACGCTTGGCCACTCGCTTCGGGAAAGCTGGCGTCACATTGGTAACGAAATGGTCTTCGCGGTGATGTTGATGGTGATCTTCTTGGTGTGGGCGAGGGCGGCCTCCATGACCCACGTCTTCTTCCCTATGCGGGCACGTCCGGATCTTGCAGAAATGGCCCCTTTTCTTGCGGTCGGCACTCTGGTTGGCTCTCTGTTCGCCGCCTTCGTATTCTGTATCAGTGCCTTTTCTCTCCCCATGATCATCGACAGGAAAGCAGATATGGTCACTGCGGTGGTGACCAGTTTCAATGCCGTGTTGCGCAATAAGGGGCCCATGCTGGTGTGGGCAGCGCTCATCGTGGCGGCTGTGGGAGTGGGTATTGCAACTGGATTTCTCGGTTTGGCCGTGACCCTTCCGTTGATCGGTCACGCCACCTGGCACGCCTATCAGGAAACAATAGATGCATCTGCCTGGCCCCGTCACTCCGGGTTCGAGGGGCAGCCCTAAATGTGAAACGGCTGCCCGCTGTTGGCAGCCAGTTGATAGGGTCCGCCAGCGCCCACGGTCAGGGCAAATCTTCGGTTAGCAGGTCGTACCCCGAAGCCTTGAGGTGATCGTCTATGCGGTCCGGGTTTTCCGCCATGTAGCGAACGATCACAGTGCGGGTGTGATCGCTCTCTTCCTGGGTAGGTGAGATGACTGTGGCGATATATCCGCCGCCCTCGCTGATTTTATTGAGAAACTTTGCCAGTTCCCCAGCCCTGTTGGGAACCTTGACGGCAATACGGGTGGTATTGGTTAGCCTGCTGCCGCTGATATCGAGGAAGAAGTCGAGTATATCGGTCTCGCTGACCACGCCTACAAGCTGCCCTTGATCGATCACTGGTAGGCAGCCTATTTTATGCTCTCTAATCAATTGACCGGCAATCTCCACCAACGTCTTGGGAGTGCAGGTCATTGGGCTTCGCTGCATCAGTTTTCCCACGGTCAGCTTGGAGGTAAGGTAGTTGACTTCGCCGACACTCAAGGTTGTGATGGCTGAAGGCTCTGCCTGAGCCAAATGTTTCAAGCCAAACAGTCCAACCAGTTTTCTCTCATTGTCGATGACCGGAAGATAGCGGCGATTTCGCTCTCGAAGCAACTGGCCCGCGTGGCTGACCTTCATCTCTTCGGTTGCCGTATCCAAATCGCGGGACATGATTTGTTCAACATACATGGCGCTTTCAAACCTCGATTATTGCGTTTGTTATCAGTGACCGAGATAGGCGCGTTGCACCGCTTCGTCGGCCAGTAGTGCGTCTGCACCAGAGTTTAGAATCACGCGCCCGGTCTCCAGCACATAGCCGCGGTCGGCGATACCCAACGCTGCCTTGGCGTTCTGCTCCACCAATAGGATGGTCACACCCTTCCCATTCAATTCATCGATCACCCTAAAGATCTCTTCCACCAACAACGGCGCCAGTCCCATTGACGGTTCGTCCAGCAGTAACAGACGGGGGCGTGCCAGCAAAGCCCTACCGATTGCCAGCATCTGTTGCTGCCCTCCGGAAAGTGTTCCGGCTGTCTGTTTTCGACGTTCCATCAATATGGGGAAGAGTTCATACACCCTGGCCAGCTCCTGCTCAATCCACTGCTGGTCTTTGCGCAGCGGATATCCACCCAGTCTCAAATTGTCCTCGACGCTCAACGGCGAAAATACCTGGCGTCCTTCAGGCACATGGCAGACGCCACGTTGGACTATCTCGTGGCTCGCCATTCGGGTGATATCGACACCGTCGAAATGTATGGATCCCGCGGATGCTCGATGTACTCCCGAAAGGGTATGAAGCAGGGTGCTCTTACCAGCGCCGTTGGCGCCCACCATGGCGACCAGTTCCCCGGGGCGTACTTCGAGAGAGATTCCATGGAGCGCTTGAATTGGGCCGTAGTGAGAAGTCAGGTCCTTGATTCTGAGCAGAGCGTCAGATGGCATACTGCACCTCCCCGCCCAGATAAGCCTGAATCACTTTGGGGTTACTCTGGATCTCTTTGGGCGTACCCTCCGCCAGGCGACTACCGTAGTCAATTACCAGGATGCGGTCCGAAACGTCCATGACCAACCCCATATTGTGTTCCACCAGCAGTACCGTAGTGCCGGCATCACAGATACGCCGGATCAGTTGCCGCATCTCAATGGTTTCCGTGTCGTTCAGCCCAGCAGCGGGTTCATCCATTAGCAGCAACCGTGGTTTTGCAGCCAGCGCCCTGGCAATTTCCAGCCGCTTTAGCACACCATAGGGGAGCGCACTTGCATCCTGGCCAACGAAGTCGTCCAAATCGCAAAAGCTAAGGGCTTCCAGTGCCCACTGCTCTGCCTGGCGCTCTTCGCGGAAGATGCTGGGCAGACGAAATGCTGCGCTCCAGATGCGGCTGTGGGTGCGGAGATGGCAGCCAACCTTTACATTGTCCAGTACGCTCATGTTGAAAAACATCTGCAGGTTCTGGAAGGTTCGGGAGACACCGAGACCCGCCACCCGGTGAGGTCGCAGGCCGATGATATCTTGGCTTTGAAAACGAATGCCGCCTTCGTCGGGCGTATATATCCCCGAGAGCATGTTGAAGAGCGTGGTCTTGCCGGCGCCATTGGGGCCGATTACCGAATAAACCTGGTGCTCCGGTACCTCGAAATAGAGATCGGCAATGGCGGTTACGCCGCCAAAGGATTTGCTCAAACCCTCGACTTCAAGCAGTGTCACGGCCTTTCTCCTGTTTCGCCGCAAGGGATGACAGGCGGCGGCGATGCCTCCATTTACGCAGCTGCCCCTGGATGCCAACGAACAGGCCCTGGGGTAGAAAGATCATCATCAGCATCAGGATGGCACCAAATATCATCACTTCAAACTCTTCGAAAACGACAAGCAGTTCGGGGAGAAAGGTGAGAATGACCGCTCCGAGGACTGCGCCATAGGTAGACGCCATTCCGCCGAGCACGACCATCGTGACCAGCTCGATGGAGAAGAAGAAGCTGAAGGATTCGGGGCTGACAAAGGTTTGCTGGTAGCTGAACAGACTGCCCGCGAGAGAGGCTATCAGGGCCGCTAAAACAAACACGCTGGTTTTGGTGAGCGTCGTATTTATACCCATCATTTCCGCCGCAACCTCGGAACCATGGAGCGCCCGCAAGGCCCTGCCGCTGCGGGAGTGGATGATGTTGAGAGCCAGTAGAACCACCAGCAGCATGACGCTTGCGATCACGACATACCAGCGCAGGTCAGTGTCCACCGCCCATCCAAAGATGGAGAGGGTGGGTATATCGCCGAGTCCATCGGGACCACCGGTAAGCTGTTCGCCCTGAACCAGGACGATGTTGACTATGATGCCAAGCCCCAGGGTAGCCATCGCCAGGTAGTGGCCCTTCAGTCTCAGTATCGGACGAGCCACCAGAAAGGCCACGACGCTGGTAACAGCCAATCCCGCCAACATGGCAAGCCAGGGATTCCAATCGGAGCGCGTAGTGAGAATAGCGGCGCTGTAGGCACCGATACCGAAAAAGGCTGCGTGACCAAGTGAGATCTGACCGGCATATCCCATAAGCAGGTTCAGGCTGACGGCGAGAATGGCATTGAGCCCAGCAGTGACCGCAACTACGGTGACATAGTAGTTGTCGGGATAGAGAATGGGGAGCGCCACTACTATGGCGGTGAGTATAAGAAAGCCGCGGAGATAGCTCATACTCGGTCAGCCGATGCCTTGCCGAAGAGGCCGCTGGGGCGTACGAACAACACCAGCAGCAATATCACGAAACCGATCGCGTCCTTGTAGCCGGAGGAGATGAGACCTGCCGCCAGGGATTCGATGAGCCCCAAAAGCAAGCCCCCCGCCACTGCACCCATGGGATTACCCATGCCCCCAAGTATCGCCGCGGAGAACCCTTTTAGACCCAGCATCACACCGGTTTCGTAGGATGTAAAAGTGATCGGAGCTACCAGGATGCCGGCACTGGCGCCCAGCATCGCCGATAGACCGTAGGCGATGAGCATCATCCTGCCGACGTTGATGCCCACTAAATGGGCGGCTGTTCGATTGCAGGAGCAGGCGAGTATGGCCTTGCCCTGAATGGTATGGTTAAAGAAATAGTGCACCCCGATCACCATCAAGGCACCGCCTCCCAGTACCCATAGATTCTGCGGTAACAGGGTAGCCTCGCCAATGTGTATCGGCTCTTCTCCGGAGAAGTGGGGCAGCCCGAAAATATCCTTGCCCCAGAGTAATAGTGCGATGCCTCGTAGGAAAATCGAGGCGCCTATGGTGATGATGATGGTTGTCACCACAGAGGCGCCCCGCGCCGGAGAGATGGCGAAGCGCTGCAATGCCATGCCGACGCATATGGTCAGCAACACCGAGATGATGATAGCCGGCAACAGGGGCAGACCGTCGCCGGCAGACAGGGCGATGGTGCTCATGGCTCCGATCATCACGAATTCCCCCTGGGCAAAGTTCACCACGTCGGAGGCGTTGTAGATAATGGCGAAACCCAGTGCAACGAGGGCATAGGTTGCACCTACCGTGATGCCGGTAAGCAGAAATTGCAGGATTTGATCAATCATTCCAAGGGGGGCGGATCTGGCGAGAATATCTCGATTGCGGGTTCAGGCTGACCTGGTGGGAGCGGTCGATTCAAAGGCGGATGCTGTCGACCGCTCCCGGGGTTGGTATGACGCCCGTCTAGTCGACGATCGTCCAGTCGCCGTTCTTGATTTCCAACATTTTAAAGGCGTCCATACCCAGCCCTAGGTGATCCTGGGGGCTCATGTTGAATACTCCTCCGGTGCCGACGAAGCCTTCGGTAAGCTCGATTTGATCGCGCACATCGGCCTTATTGGTGGAGTGGGCTCGCTCGATGGCTTGCAAAGCGATGAAGAGTCCGTCATAGGCATGGCCACCAAAGGTCGAAACCGGGCCATGTTCAGCCTCGAACTTGTTTTTGTATGCCAGCAGCACCTCTTTTTGCGGGTCGGAGTCAGGTAGTTGGTCCGCGACCAGCAGGGCTGCGGCCGGCAGTCGGACTCCCTCTGCAGCGTCACCTGCCAGTTCGATGAACTTTTTCGAGGCCACGCCGTGGGATTGGTAGAGGGGGAGGTCGATGCCAAGTTGACGCACGTTCTTGGTAACGATAGCGGGGCCGGTACCGAAACCGAAATTTAAAATTGCCTCGGCATCGGTATCCCTTATCTTTGTCAGTTGGGCGGTCATATCGGTGTCTTTGGCCCCGTAGGATTCGTCGGCTACGATGGTTATGCCGAACTGCTTGGCCAGATTGATACTCTGGGTGCGGCCTGATTTGCCGAAACCGCCGCTGCCACTGATCAGGGCAATCTTGGAGATACCTCTCTTCTGCATGTCCCCATAGATCTTGGCAGCCGCCATGGCATCGGTGTGAGGTGTCTTAAAGGTCCACTTCTGCACCGGGTAGATGATCTTCACGGAACCCGCGAGCGAAATAAAGGGTATCTCGCTCTGGGCGATCAGCGGCATGACAGCGAGGGAACTGCCGGAGGTAGAACCGCCGACAATCACGTCGACTTTATCCTTTTGAATGAGGCGTTTGGCAAATTTTACTGCGTTCTTGGCACGGCCACCCGTATCGTAATGGATCAGTTCAACCTGCTTGCCGATTACGCCTCCCTTGGCGTTTATCTCCTCGACATACATCTCCAGGGTCTTTAGTTCCGGGTCTCCTAAAAAGGAGGCGCCCCCCGTGACTGCAAGGAAACTGCCGATTTTGATGGTATCGTCGGCCAGCAGCTGACTGCTGCCCAGGGCCATGACTGCAGAGATAGCCAGTGTCGAAATGGTTTTTCTGATGCTCATGTCGGATATTACCCCTCGTCTGTACTTCGATCTTAAAAATAGATAGAGATGGATGATGCGGCGTTTTGGTTCTTCCGGGTTCAACCGCTGGCGAAGTCTTCCTGGTTTTATTTTCGATGGCGATTCCCGAGCCCAAGGTCAGGAATTTGTACCACTTATCGCAGCCCATGCCCAGATATCGCGCTCCCGTAGGTCCCACGGCCTCTGGCGATGAACGGTTTCTCCCGATGGCCGCTCAAGAAATCCTTGTATATTTCAATGGAATAGGACCAGCAGCGAGCATACCGACTATCTACCTTGGCGGTCAACCGCTATCGGTGGTGAGCTTGACCACCTGATAAGTGATGAACATGATCAACAGCACCGAAGCGCCAAACAGATAGAGGCCAGCATGGATGGTTACACTCGCTACGGCACCCAGTTTGACACTGACCACCAACACTGCCACCACCAGGACATCGAGCATCGCCCAGCGGCCATACTCGTGCATCAGATGCAGATACCGGTGCGTCCTCCCGGTTGGATTCCCCGGTTCGCTTAGCAGCAGGAATAGCACCCCAATTTTCATGATGGGCAGCAGGATACTGAAGACACCGATGATCAGAAACAGCAACAGCTGACCACTATTAAGGAGCTCCAGTGTTCCGGAGAGTATGGAAAAGGTGTTGTTGAGCACCAGGAGCTGGGAAACTGTCAGCATGGGTGCATACAAACCGCCTGCGAGTAGCAGCGATGCGAGCGCCAACAGCCACTTTAGCCAACTGGCTTGATGTTGGGGAATCAACATAGGCTGTTTCAATGGCGGGTCTTCACTATCCCTCGGCACGGGAAGCGTCCTTCTAAGGTCTGTCAACACTAGTGAAATGGTTGCCGCTATGGCCTGCTGTGACCGTAATCAAGACAGGGGCAGCATCCTATACTAACCTTTCATGGCTTGTTTGGCGTGCTTTCTGGCACCAAGGCTTATTTCCACGAGTAAGAGCGGGCACTAGTTTTCACACAATGCTTGAATGCACTCGAGGTAGGCGTTCTCGTCCGGCATGCCACTCTCGCGCTGTGCCCTCCAGAGCACCTCTCCGAGACACTCCATCATCAGATGCTCCGCGTTGTGATGGTCGCCAGTCTTGGCCACGAGTTGTTTGTAACGTTGACTGATACCCGGCGGGTGGTTGCTGGAGAACTGCTCTCGCAGACTGATGTGCATGCCCATATGCAGGAAGGGGTTGGTTTGACCGCCATCAGGAAGAAAGTCCTTTTCAAGGGCTGCCTCCATATTGTCTAGCAAGTCATGATACTCGGGGTGGAGTTGGACGACATCGGCAATGGTTTGCTCGAGAGGCGTCATTGGCTCAAACGCTCTTGATTTGCGCCACGCCTCTCCAAACATCTGGCGCAGTTCCGATCGGTTGTCTCCAAACATCACTAGCTGTCTCCTCTCTTGCGCTTGACGCAGGACTCGTCATGCCACTCGTTTGTCCCGAAACTCGCAGAGATCCTCTATGATACACGCGCCACAGCGGGGTTTGCGGGCCACGCAGGTGTAGCGCCCATGCAGGATCAGCCAATGATGAGCGTTCTGCATAAATTCTGCGGGAGTATGGCGCAGCAATTTCTTTTCCACTTCGAGTACTGTTTTTCCCGTGGCCAGGCGCGTGCGGTTAGAGACCCTGAAGATATGGGTATCGACGGCGATGGTCGGCTGCCCAAACGCGGTATTGAGGATGACATTGGCGGTTTTACGACCCACTCCCGGCAGCGCCTCCAGGGCGATACGGTCAGCTGGAACCTGGCCCCCATGAGTCTCTACCAGAATCTCGCAGGTTTTAATGATATTGGCCGCCTTGCTGTTGAAAAGCCCAATGGTGCGGATGTGCTTCTTCAGCCCCTCTTCTCCCATATCCAGTATTGCCTGAGGTGTGTTGGCGGCTTCGAAAAGACCCGTGGTGGCCTTGTTCACACCCCGGTCAGTGGCTTGGGCGGAGAGTATGACCGCCACCAGCAGCTCGAAGGGACTACTGTGTACCAACTCGGTGGTGGGGTTTGGGTCCGCTTCCCGCAGCCGAGAATAGATTTGCCGCCGCTTGATGCTGTTCATTGGTCTGGCGTCGGGCAATGCCTCTTTCGAGACATTAGCTCGAGATCGGCTCGGGTGCAGCCGCCGGTTGGTGCGTACTGGATTTGCGGGCCTGGGTGAGCCGACTGTCGATGGTATTTTTCAACGCGATCAGTAGTCCGAGGCCGATGAAAGCACCCGGGGGAAGAATGGCCAGCAGCATGCCAGGGAAGTCCTCTCCCAGCTTAAAAGTCAATCCAGCCGCAGCCTCTCCGAACATTAACTCGGCTTGGGAAAACAGCGTGCCCATCCCAATGAGCTCGCGCATGGCACCCAGTACCACTAATGCCAGGGTGAATCCTATTCCCATAGCCAGCCCGTCAACCAGAGATCTGACAAGGGAGTTCTTGGATGCAAAGGCCTCGGCTCTGCCGATGATGGCGCAGTTGGTGACGATGAGCGGTATGAAGATTCCCAGGATCTTGTAGAGTTCGTAAAACCAAGCGTTCATGCTCAGTTCCACAGCCGTGACGAAAGAGGCTATAACAATGACGAACACCGGGAGCCTCACTTCCGGTCGGACCCAATTTCTGATCAGTGAGACGGTGATGTTGGAGAGCGTTAGCACCACGAGGGTCGCGATTCCCAGCCCCAACCCATTGATGGCTGTATTGGTCACCGCCAGCAACGGGCACAACCCGAGAAGCGCCACCAGTGCCTGATTATTGCCCCAGAGGCCATAGCTGATCAGTTTTCCGTAGCCGCTCATTTTCAAACCTCAGGTTCGGGAAACAGGCTTTTACCGTGGTCGCGGTAGTATAGCAGCGTGTTCTTGACCGCCTTGACGATGGACCTTGGGGTAACCGTGGCACCGGTGAACTGGTCGAACTCTCCGCCGTCCCTCTTGACTTTCCATCCACTAAGCGTGGGGTTGGTCAACGACTTGTCGTTGAAGCTGAGCACCCAGTCGGATTTCTGTTCTTCCACCTTGTCGCCCAATCCCGGTGTCTCTTTATGGGAAACCACTCGAACTCCGCCGAGGCTGCCGTCCGTGCGAACCGCGACCAGCAGCTTGATAGGGCCGCTGTATCCGTCGGGCACAACCGAAGCGAACACCGCCGCAACCGGCTCACCACTCTTGGTACCCAGGTAGACATCAACCTGGTCCATGCCGAGGCGCCCGGCGTCTTCTGCGACAACAACATCGCTGACGATGTCGTTATCAATGTGCTCAGCGGGCACCAGCGCCGTCAATAATTTCAACAGTGCCTCGCGCTCGTTCGCGGCGATGCGGTCCTCTGTGTGCTGGTATACGAAGGCGACCATGCCGACACCAATGACTGCGAATATAGTCAGGATAAGACCCGCGATAACTACCGGGTGCTTAGTCATTTCCCACCTCCCTTTGCCCGAATACCTTCGGCTGTGTGTAGTAGTCGATAGTGGGCGCTGCCATATTCATCAGCAATACCGCGAAGGCGACGGCGTCCGGGTAGCCTCCCCAGGTGCGTATAACGTAGGTGATTGCGCCGACACTGGCACCGAAGACCAACTGTCCTTTTTTGGTGGTACAGGCGGTCACTGGATCGGTAGCAATGAAAAAAGCGCCTAACAGCGTGCCTCCGCTGAAGATATGGAATAATCCGAACGGATAGGTTTCCTGGTCAAGAAAATGGAACAGCATGGCCAGGATGAGTAGTGCGCCCAGCATCGAGACAGGTATATGCCAGCTGATGATTCGCTTGTATAGGAGTATCAGCCCCCCCAGTAGGTACCAGTTGCCAACCCACTCCCAGCCGAGCCCTCCGAAGTCTCCCCACAGGGGGTGCTGGCGGATTTCGCTGATCATGATGTTGAGATCCAGCTGGGTGCGCATCTGGTCCAGTGGCGTGGCCATGGTGATGGTATCCCAATCCAAACCTGGGGGTAGCGTACTGGTAAAAATGACTTGCAGGGTTTGTAGCAGATTCAGCGGGTACTCATTGAGCATCGCCGGGGGCAGCCATTCGGTCATCTCCACCGGATAGGAGACCAGAAGCAGCACATATCCAGCCATTGCCGGATTGAACGGATTGTAGCCAATACCGCCATAGAGCTGTTTGACGACAACAATAGCGAAGGCTACTCCCAGCACGGTTAGCCACCAGGGCAGCAGCGGTGGTACAGCGATGGCAAAGAGCAGCGCGGTGACTACCGCGCTTAGGTCTCCTACCGCCGAGAGTACCGGCTTACCGCGTATTTTCAGGATCAGCGCCTCGCAGCCCACTGCGGTCAGGGATGCCAGAGCCATGTGAATGATGATCCCCCAGCCGAAGTACCAGGTCATGGCAAGGGTGCCAGGAATTAGTGCCAGGATGACCCACAACATGGTGCGGGTAACGCTGTTGGGGCGAGCGGTATGAGGCGAGGTGATGGTCGGAAAGCGCATCGCTCAGGCCCCTTCGGTGTCGTTGGTTGCTGATGCGGTCGCCTGCTTTCTGCGCGCGTCCGCCTTGTCAATCTGTTGTTGCTGGTCGGGCGAAAGGTTCTCGGTATTCCCTGGGGCGACGCCCTGCTTGGCCAATTGCGCCTTTTTCTCCGCCGCGCGCTTCATGGCCGCCTGAATCGCCTCCCGTTTCGAATCCTTTTCAGTGTTCGACCCGGCTTTCGATTTCTTGGCCAGAGCGGCCTTCTTTTTCTTCAGTCGGGCTTGTTTTTCCGCCTCTAGCCGCGCTAGACGCTTACTTCTCTCCTGGTGGCGTTTACGAGCCATTTCAGCCTGTTTTCTCTCCCGCTCCAGATCCCAGCTTTCGCCCTTTGCATGGCGAAAATACTGCACCAGTGGGATGTGCGATGGGCAAACATGGGAGCAGCAACCGCACTCTATGCAGTCGAACAGGTTGTATTCCTGGGCTTTCTCCAGGTCCCTGGCGCGGGTGTGCCAGTACATCTGCTGCGGTAGCAGCGTTACCGGGCAGACTTCGGCACAAAGCCCGCAGCGGATGCAGGCGGTGGCAGGGCCTGGGTTAGGAGCCTCTCGGAGACTGGCTGCTAGCAGGCAATTGCTGGATTTGATGACCGGCAATGCATCGCTGGGCAGGGTGAAGCCCATCATCGGCCCCCCCAGTATCAGGCGTGAGGCCTGCTTTTGGTAACCACCTGCCTGGCGGATGAGCTCGTTCATGGGAGTGCCGAGCAGTACCTCCATGTTGCAGGGTGCCACCACGCCCTCGCCCGTGATCGTGAGGATACGCGAGATCAGCGGAATACCGTGCAGTACTGCGTCGGCCACGGCGCTAGCGGTAGCGACATTCTGACAAACAAGTCCGATGCTGGCCGGAATGTTACCGCTGGGGACATCTTTCCCCGTCAGTATTCTGATGAGCTGTTTTTCGCCGCCACTGGGGTAGAGTGTGGGAATCGGTACCACTGAGGTATGCTCCACACCTTGGGCAGCGACCTCTCGGGCCATCGCTTCGATAGCCTCCGGTTTGTTGTCCTCAATGCCTATCAGGCACACAGTGGCACCGACCATGTGCTTGAGGATGGCGACACCATGGATGACCCGGTCTGCCCGTTCGCGCATCAGCATATCGTCACAGGTAATGAATGGCTCGCATTCGGCGCCGTTGATCACCAGTGTATGGATGGGTTTCTCCTCTCCGGGGTCGAGTTTGACACTGGTGGGGAAAGAGGCGCCCCCCAGTCCGACAATGCCGCATTCCCGCACCCGCTGCAGCAGTAAATCGGGGTCGCAACTGGTGGGATCCGCAATGGGCGGCGGCAGTTCCAGCCACTGATCCTCGCCATCGGCCTCAAGTATTACGCAGGGTGCCGCCAACCCCGAGGGGTGAGGCACCGGATGCTCTTCAATCTCGACGACGACGCCCGAGGTTGGGGCGTGAACCGGAGCGCTGACACGGCCCTGGGCGGCCGCTATTTGCTGACCTTTTAGTACCCGCTCCCCTGGCGCTATCAGCGGTTTCGCCGGGGCGCCGATATGCTGTTGCAATGGTAATACCAGGCGCTTGGGGAGCGCTGCACTGCGAATCGGGGAGCCGGTGGACTGGTGCTTGTTATCGGCAAGGTGAAGTCCACCCGGGAATTTGTATAGGCGCCTCTCTGCCTGTTTTGCGGGGGGGTGATACATCTTGCTAACCCCCAGGCGGATCCGCTGTCAGCAGAGGGGTGGGATCCTCGACAGGAAGCGGCCATTTCCAGTTTTCCGTTTCCAGCTTGATTGGCACCATATCGATACACTCTACGGGACAGGGCGGCAGGCAGAGTTCGCATCCCGTGCAGTGATCAGCAATGACGGTATGCATCTGTTTGGCGGCACCGAGGATGGCGTCGACCGGGCAGGCCTGGATGCAGAGGGTACAGCCAATGCACTCCTGCTCTCTGATTACAGCAAGCGCCTTTGGCTTTTCTTCAGCGGCTGCTTCCTCCAGCGGTACTGGATCGCGCCCCAATAGATCGGAGAGGGCGATCATTGTGGTTTCCCCGCCCGGCGGGCAGAGGTTTATCTCCGCCTCTTCCGCGGCTATGGCTTCGGCGTAGGGCCGGCAACCCGGAAAGCCGCATTGGCCGCACTGGGTCTGCGGCAACAGCGCATCAATGTTGTCAACTATGGGGTCCCCTTCTACCCTGAAGCGAATCGCGGAATAGCCGAGCAGCAACCCAAAGGCGAGAGCGAGAGCGGCGATAGCGACTACGGCAACAAACATGAGCGGTCAGCTGGCAACCAGGCCGGCAAAGCCCATGAAAGCCATCGACATCAGTCCCGCGGTAATCAGCGAGATCGCATTGCCTTGAAAAGGTTGGGGTACATCGGATACCGCCACCCTTTCGCGTACCGCGGCGAACAATACCAGCACCATGGAAAAGCCTGCGGCAGCGCCGAAACCGTAAAGCGCGGACTCGACAAAGTTGTGCTGCTCCTGGACGTTGAGCAACGCCACCCCAAGGACGGCGCAGTTGGTCGTAATCAAGGGCAGGAAGATGCCCAGCACCTGATAGAGCACGGGACTGGTTTTGTGCATCACCATCTCAGTGAACTGGACCACCACGGCAATCACCAGGATAAAAGCGATGGTGCGGAGATACTCCAGCCCCAATGGCTGCAGCAGGTAGTCGTTGACCAGGTAACTGCAAATCGAGGAGAGGGTCAGAACGAACGTGGTAGCGAGCCCCATACCGACCGCTGTCTCCAGTTTGCGGGAGACGCCCATGAATGGGCATAGGCCTAGGAACTTGACCAGGACAAAGTTGTTGACCAGAACGGTGCTGATCAGGATCAGGGCGTATTCTTTCACGGAATAAACAGACTATGGATTGACGCTCTAGTTTCCAGCTTGTGCCATTTTAAACCACTTTGATGCAATGATATTCCGCAATTTTTGCGGGGGCTGTTGCCACTAGCCAGTGCCCCTTCAAGGGGGCCGGTGGCCCGATTCTTTGGGGATGCTCACTGTACACCCCGGGGCGTTGGCTATTTAACCCGCATACCAGGCTCGGCGCCGCTGTCAGGGTTGAGCAGGAATATCTCCTTGCCCCCCGGTCCGGCAGCCAGCACCATGCCCTCGGAAACGCCAAACCGCATTTTACGCGGGGCCAGGTTGGCTACCATTACCGTCAGCCGCCCCTCCAGCGCTTCCGGTGCATACGCCGCTTTGATGCCGGCAAAGACGTTGCGTGTCTCCCCACCAAGATCCAGCGTCAGCCGTAACAGTTTGTCGGCGCCTTCGACGGGACCGGCGCTCAGGATTCTGGCAATTCTCAAATCGACCTGGGCGAAGGATGGAAAGTCGATCGTCTCGGCAATGGGGTCGCTGTCCAGCGCGCCTCTATTTTCGGGGGATTTATCGACGGTTTCCAAATCCTCTTTGGAGCGCTCGACCATAGTCTCAATCTGCTTGGGTTCAACCCGCGTCATGAGCGGTTTGAATTTACTGATTTCGTGGTCTACCAGAGGAGTGGCTAGAGCGGACCACTCCAGTGCCGATGTATTGAGAAACGCCTCTGACTTCTCGGCGGTGGCCGGTAGAATCGGGCGCAGATAACCTATCAGCAGTCGAAACAGGTTCAAGCCCAGGGAGCAGACCTCCTGGAGTGTCTGCTCTTCTCCCGGCTGTTTGGCCATGACCCAGGGCTTCCGCTCGTCGATGTACTGATTGGCTCGGTCCGCGAGGGCCATTATTTGTCTTACTGCGCGGCTGAATTCGCGTCTCTCGTAGTGGCCGGCAATGGTATCTCCAGCTTTAATAAAGGCTTCCAATAACGCCGGTTCCACGATTTCCCGGGACAGCATGCCGTCGAAACGCTTGTGAATAAAACCCGCACATCGGCTGGCAATGTTGACCACTTTACCCACCAGATCAGCATTGACCCTGGCGCTGAAATCCTCGAGGTTGAGATCGATGTCTTCAACACTGGCGCCCAGCTTGGCCGCAAAATAGTAGCGTAAATACTCTGGATTCAGATGGTCCAGATAGGTGCTGGCTTTGATGAAGGTGCCACGAGACTTCGACATTTTTTGCCCGTCTACGGTGAGAAACCCGTGGGCGAATATCGCCGTGGGAGTGCGGAAGTTGGCACCATGAAGCATGGCAGGCCAAAACAGGGCATGGAAATAGATGATGTCTTTGCCGATGAAATGGTAGAGCTCGGTCCTTGAGTCCGGTCCCCAAAAATCATCGAATTCAAGCTCATCGGTACGGTCGCAGAGGTGCTTGAAACTGGCCATATAGCCGATCGGTGCGTCCATCCAAACATAGAAAAATTTGCCCGGGTGGTCAGGAATCTCAAAGCCGAAATAGGGGGCGTCCCGGGAGATGTCCCACTCCTGGAGTCCGGATGCGAACCACTCATCCAGCTTGTTCGTCACCTCCTGCTGGAGATGCCCTCCACGAGTCCATTCTCGTAACATCTGCTCAAAGTCGTTTAGGCGAAAGAAGTAGTGCTCAGACTCCCGGTTTTCCGGAGTGGCGCCGGAGACCACGGACACCGGATTGATCAGTTCGCTGGGGGAGTAACTGGCCCCGCACACCTCACAGTTGTCTCCATACTGATCCTGGGCGCCGCACTTGGGGCATTCACCCTTGATAAAGCGGTCCGGAAGAAACATGTTCTCCACCGGATCATAGGCCTGGGTGATGGTCCGCTTGGAGATGTGACCCTTGGCTTTGTTGCGTTGATAGATTGTATTCGAGCAGTACTGGTTCTCCTCCGAATGGGTAGAGTGGTAGTTGTCAAATCCCACCCTAAACGCGGCGAAGTCGGCCTTGTGTTCCTCGGAAATGCGCTCGATGAGTTGCTCTGGATCGATGCCCTCCTGGCGGGCACGCAGCATGATAGGGGTGCCATGGGCATCATCCGCGCAGACGTAAATGCACTGGTGGCCCCGCATTTTTTGAAAGCGCACCCAGATGTCGGTCTGAATGTATTCCACCAAATGGCCAATGTGAATCGGGCCATTGGCATAGGGTAGAGCGCTGGTAACCAGAATTCTTCGGGGGGCTTCGTTCATTTACGTTGGCCAGGATAGTTGGTTCGTTGAGTTGCCTGAAGAGGGAGAATCCTAACATCATAGAGGGCGCAACCCCAGCATTTGGGGGTTGAATCCTCACTACTCCGTGCCTTTGCGGGGGGCTTTGGAGGTGGATTCGCAAAATCACTAACGCCGCCTGGAATAACCGACTATTTTAGTTGGGAATGAAACTGCTTTTGGTGTAGAATCCGCCCCCATAACTTTACCTGGGGGTGCCCCGCGTGGCCGCCCCTACTCAGGAGACAGAGATGGCCGAGGTAACCAAAGAGCAGATTGAAGAGGCGATTAGGGGCTATATCGAGCCCCATATGGAAAAGAACTTGGTGGATGCCAAGTGCGTTAAGGAGATCGGGATAACAGGGGATGAGGTGAAGGTCAGGGTGCAGCTTGGTTTTCCCGCAAAAGGGTTCGTAAGCGATATTGCCGCAGAGGTTGAAAAGCGAATCGAAGCCCTTGAAGGGGTCGCTTCCGCAGATCTAGCGATAGATTGGAAGGTGGTCGCACATTCGGTTCAGAAATCGTTGAAACCCATCGACAACGTTAAAAACATCATTGCCGTGGCATCAGGCAAAGGCGGCGTGGGCAAGTCTACCACCGCGGTAAATCTTGCATTGGCACTCAGCGAAGAGGGTGCCCGGGTAGGTCTTCTCGACGCCGATATTTATGGGCCATCACAGCCCCGGATGCTGGGTGTCAGCGGCCAGCCCGAGTCGAAGGACGGCAAAAGCCTCGAGCCCATGGAGAGCTATGGATTGCAGGCGATGTCGATCGGTTTTCTGGTGGATGAAGAGACACCGATGATCTGGCGCGGCCCGATGGTCACCCAGGCGTTGGAGCAGCTGCTGAACGATACCAACTGGGAGGAGCTCGACTATCTGGTCATCGACCTGCCCCCAGGCACCGGTGATACCCAACTCACACTGGCCCAAAAAGTACCGGTTTCTGGCGCTGTGATCGTGACCACCCCCCAGGATATCGCTCTGCTCGATGCGCGAAAGGGATTCAAGATGTTCGAAAAGGTTGAAGTGCCGGTACTGGGCATTGTTGAGAATATGAGCATACATATCTGCTCCAGCTGTGGTCACAAGGAGCATATATTCGGCGAGGGCGGCGGCGTTCGCATGGCCCAGCAGTATGGCGTGGATTTTCTGGGCGCCTTGCCACTGGATATCCGTATCAGGGAAGAGACCGACGGTGGCAAGCCCACAGTAGTCACCGACCCTGATTCCGACATCTCCATGATTTTTCGGGAGGTGGCGCGTAAAGCGGCGGCAAAGTTGGCGCTGCAAGCCAAAAGCTACGCGGCTAAATTTCCCAATATCGTAATTCAGAATAATTGATCTTTACGACTACCGGGTGGGGCGATGCCTGGCCCTGCCCGGAAACACGCCTAAACTGCGGCAATCGTATTGCGTCAGCCCATATTCAGGGCTTGCAAAGCGATTGCTTGAGAGAGAAATCCGATACCTTCTGAGCGGGCTATTGTGTTCGCTAGAATATAGTGCGCGCGCCCGGCGGTTCTGGCGTCGGAGCGGGATTGTGGGTATAACCCCTGCGGCGGCTATGCCCAGGTTACCAGCCACCTCCTCCGCCGCCACCTCCACCGCCTCCCGAGGAGCCGCCGCCTCCGGAACCAGATGATGAGCCCGGCGCCGATGAAGAGGAGGCAATAGCTGAACTCATGCTGCTTCCTATTGCGGTTCCAAAATGGCCGAGGTTGTTTCGGTTCCAGCTGCGGCCTTGATACCAACCTGGTGAGTAGCCACTCTCAGCGAGTCTGGAGTCGGCCAATATGCTGGAAAAACGTTCAGCCCATCGCTGCTCCACCCCGAGCGCTATCGCAAAAGGGAGATAGCGCTCGAATAACTCCGCTGTCTTCTCCGGAGGATGCCTGAAGTTTAGCTCGTCTTTTTCGGCTACCGAAAGATAGAGATTGAAACCGGCGGCCTGGTCCAGTAGTTTTCGCCCTTCGAGTGTCGGTGTCTTCATCCATTGATAGAAGAAAAAGTTTATCAGTGCCAATGTCAGCAATAGCACCGCCAGTAGCGGAGCACCCTGGCTGAAGAGGATAAAGATACCGAATACCTCTCCGGCGAAAAACGGCAGGGCGAAGAGGGTGGTGGCAATGACGGATGCTAGACCGCTCCCTGTGCGTATCAGATTACGCCACCCGCGTACTACCGTTGTAGCCAGCGCGAATACGCCAATGGACCAAATTGAGAGCCACAGGATCATGAAGCCGGTGACCTCGGCCTGGGTGCCTTGCGGCAGGTTTGACAGGGCCAGCGCTATGGTTGTCAGGGAGAGCAGCGCACCAGGAACGATATAGATACTATTAGTGATGAAATAGCTCTTCTCATAGTCGCGGTGAAGGGCTCTTTTGTGTGCCTTAACTGCTTTGCCTATCTGGCGATGGTTGCGCTTCTCCACTCTAATACTGCGGCTGCCAGAACCGAACAACGCGCTGGCGATGGCGCCCTCTCCAGGGGCCAGCTTTGGCTTGGCGCCTGTTTTCCTCAGGGTAAAGGTGCCGCCTTCGCTTTCCTCGATTTTTAGATAGCCCTTCACGGCCATGTTAACCAGCGCCGCAGTGAACGCTTTGTTGTCGTAACCCATCTTGTCGATGAAGCGTAAGGCGGCGGGGGAATAGCCGTCTGGCGGTTGGTATATGGGGATCACCAGACCCGGGCTCGGATCTTTTCCTACCCGGTACCAGCTGAGTAGATAATAAGCCAGCAGCAGGGCGATTCCACCGCCAGCGATCAACAGAGGACGATTGTCCGCCAGCATCCAGGCGATTCGCTGCTTCAATCCAGGTTCGACGACGTATCCCTTGGGCCAGGTCACGACAATGGTCAATCCCTCTTTCGTGCCCAAGACCGAGGTGGTCCGGAATCGCGCGCCACCAGCCTCTGTCCATGCCTCGTAGTCCTGTTTCCTGGCGCCTTGGGGGCCGGTATAGCCCTCGAGGCCTATGGCATTTTCAGGCACTCGGGAGGGCAGGTAGATAGTGGCGCTGGCCCGTTGAATCGGGAAGTCCCAGCCGTTTCCGGTGACGTTCCAGTAAAGTTCGTCGTGGTGTTCGAAGTATCCGAGTTGGCGATCGATAAGATATTGAAAGGTGTACTCGTAGACGCCGGAATCAAGAATTTTATCCTGCTTCCCCGCATAGATCCGGATGCCGTTGTCCCGCACTTCGGAGTGGTGAGCTTCGCTTACACCATCCCTGAGTACCTCCAACAACCGGAACCTGACGTTGACCTGATTACCCAGTCGATCATGATATCTAGTTGGGAAATCCCGATAGATACCACGCTTGATTTTCTCGCCTTCGGCGCGCACCCGAATTCTCTCCTCGATCTTCATGCTGCCGTCGTTCTGAATAGTGACGATGCTGTCAAAATCGAGTATTTCCTCGGTTGCAAGAAGCTGCGGAGAGGGAATCCACAGCAAGAGAATCAAGATCCCCAGGCGTATATTCATCAAATTCCTGCCCCCCCGTTATCCTGGCCGATAGGGCTAGCGTCGAAGAATTGAGCTCGCCGGAAGCGGAACAGCCCCGCGACGGTTACATCCGGAAATGAGTCGATGCGCACATTGAGGTTGCGAACAGCGCCGTTGTAGAAGCGCCGCGCATATTGTATCTGGTTCTCCACTTCGCTGAGCTCGGCCATTAGTTCAAGATACTGACGATCTGCTTTTAGTTGAGGATAGGCCTCGGCTACAACCATCATTCGTTGAACAAGGCGTTCCAGATGTTGCTCGGTAAGGGCTGTCTGCTCAGGCTCTTGGATCTCTGCGGCAAGTCGGCGCTGGTGGGTGACCTCCCGCAGGATGCTGTTCTCATAGTTTGCGTAGGCTTTTACCGCGGTGACTAGTTTGGGGATCAGGTCATGGCGCCGCTTGAGTTGTACGGAGATATCACTCCAGGCCTGCAATACGCGGTTGTTGTCACTAACCAGGCGGTTGTAAATGACAACGCCATAGGTCAGCAACACTGCTGTTATCGATAACATCCATTCCATTCTTTTCCGCTTATACATAGCGCCCATGCAACACCATCAGTGCTGTTCTCGGCCGTGATTGAAAAAACATAAAGCGGGGTGACTCCCCGGGGGCGAACTCAAGGGTGGCGGTAGTGCTTTGCAGCAGACTAGAATAACGTCCGTCTCTCCGAACCCTGCTTACTGTGGACTGATCGGCATAGGAAAGCACTTGCTTTCACTGTCAAAAGGGATTGAGGACGACTGGCATTGATATAAGGCAGACGAGGAATCTGAGGCATGGCCACACGTACTAAATGGGATACGCGTTTTTTAGGGCTGGCGGCTCATATTTCAGGATGGAGTAAAGATCCTTCCTCCCAGGTTGGGGCGGTGATCACGGAGGGTAATCGCATCGTTTCGCTGGGTTACAATGGATTTGCCGCTGGTGTGGAGGATTCCAATGAACGGCTTGTCGACCGTCAATGCAAGTTGAACCTCACCATTCATGCCGAAGAGAATGCCATGATCTTCGCCAAGCGTGACCTCCGGGGATGTACCGTGTTCGTTACTCACCCTCCCTGTCCGAGATGCGCCTCTAAACTAATCCAAGAGGAGATTGGACGCATTGTGCACATAGCGCCCAGCAAAGATTTCCTTTCCCGGTGGGCGGAAGATTTGGAGTTGTCTCGTGAAATGTATCGTGAGGCGGGAGTCGAAGTGACGGCTTACGACCTAGCCGACATCAGCAAAGACAACGCCAAGATCACCATCGCCCCAGGGGGGTTTTTCCATACCGTATTGAGCCGAATTCTAAGTTGACCGAGGCGCGGCCGGACTCGCTAGTTGTCGTCATTCCCAGCGGATGTGGGTCAGTCTCATCGAGTATTCGCCGTCTTTCTCTTTACGCTCCACCCTCACTGGCAGATAGTTGAGGTCCGGGCTGAGCCACAGGCTCGCCTGAGACGGCCTCGCATTTTTACTCCTGATGGCCTTGAGGGCGCGCACCGATCCGAGCGCGGTTTCCAGCATCTCCTCCTTCTCGATGTGGAACCGGTAGGACTTCATCAGTCCGCCATCCGCTACCGGAAATTCGATTTTTCTGTGGCCCTGGATAAGGGCGATCATGAGCCGCAATTGTTGGCTGAACTTGTCCTGGGTTCCGGGTTTGAGTTTCATTTGCCAGCGGGATTCGGGGGTGGAGTTGGTTACCTGCATTTTGCTCCAGTCGAACTTGAGCTCGACTTGCCGAGGTTTTGAGGGTTTTTCGTGGAGATAGCGGTAGCTCGAGGGACGAACTTGCGTGCCCACAATCCGGCCCCGACTAATCTCCGTGATCTCATCCCTGTGGAGTACTGCGGTTAGCCCTGTGGGCAGGGTGTGAGCGCGATAAACATACTCTCCATTCTCGGATAGCTTCAAGCTGACTTTGACACTGGCCAACTCCAGATAACCGTGACTTAAAGTGTATTCGGCACTGAAGGGCTTGAGACCGTTGAGCTCCTCACTGACCGCCGTATTCGCGGTCAGAAACAATAGGCCCGTCAACAGCCATCGGGGCGCTTCCCGTATTCGCATCATCCTTGGAACTGGTCCAGGTCCATGGGAGCATCCAGCGGGTTATCGTCCATAAACACCGTATCGCCTTTGAGCTTAAGTCTGCCTTCGGCGATCCAGCGTATCACCAGGGGATAGATGACATGTTCCCGGGTCAGGACCCGAGCCCCAAGGGTATCGGCGTCGTCCCCTGCCTTCACCTCCACTCGAGCCTGGAGAATCAGTGGACCGCCATCCAACTCCTCGGTGACAAAGTGAACACTGGCTCCATGTTCCCGCTCGCTGGCATCCAGAACACGCTGGTGGGTGTGTAGCCCTCTATACTTCGGCAACAGCGACGGGTGAATATTGAGCATTCGCCCGGAGAAACGCTGGATGAAGGGCGCGGTCAGAATCCGCATGAATCCGGCAAGTACCACGAGTTGTGGCGAATAAGTTTCCAGCCGATCGCCCAATGCCTGGTCGTAGGCCTCTCGGCTGGGAAATGCTCTATGGCTCAATACTTCGGCTTTTATTCCCGCCGCCCTGGCCCGCTCCAGTCCAAAAGCGGAGTCCTCGTTACTGATAACTACTTTGATGTCCACCGGGAGATCCTTGGCGGCGGCATCGATGATGGCCTGCAGGTTACTCCCGCTTCCTGATATGAGCACTGCTACTGGAAGCTTTCTGGTCTTCATTTTCTGGTGCGTCAAATGAGTTCAACTATCGGCTCACCCCGGTGAGCCTCTATACGGCCAATCTCATACACTTGCTCGCCCTGCGCCTTCAAAAGCGCCATGGCGTCGGTCGTTTGCGCTTCCGCTACACAGACGACCATACCGATGCCGCAATTGAAGGTACGAAGCATCTCCGAATCCTCGACATTGCCCTGGGTTCGCAGCCAATCGAAAATATCCGCTTGCGGCCAGCTGTCCCGATCAATCACTGCCTTGTTGTCTCGGGGTAGTACACGGGGAAGATTTTCCAGCAGCCCGCCGCCTGTTATATGGGCCAGCCCATGAATATCCGTGCTCTCGTGCAATGCCAGTAGGGATTTGACGTAAATTCGCGTGGGAGCCAACAGGGTTTCGCCCAGGGTACTGTTGCCGAGTTTCTGCTTCAGGTCGGCGCCGGACAGTTCGAGGATCCGGCGTATCAGGGAATAGCCGTTGGAGTGCGGTCCCGAAGAGGCCAGCCCCAGCAGCCGATCGCCAGGGCGTACGTTTCCAGGTTGAATGATGCGGGATTTCTCGACAATGCCCACGCAAAATCCGGCCAAATCGTAATCGCCCTGGCTGTACATACCGGGCATCTCGGCGGTTTCACCACCTGTCAGTGCCGCTCCCGCTATCTCGCACCCGCGGGCGATGCCCTTGATCACCTCGGCGGCGACGTCGATGTCGAGTTTACCGGTAGCGTAGTAGTCCAGGAAAAACAAGGGTTCGGCGCCGGTGACAACGATATCGTTGACGCACATGGCAACCAGGTCTATGCCAATGGTGTCATGCCGGCCCATTTCCAAAGCGAGTTTTAACTTGGTGCCCACGCCATCGGTGCCGGAAACCAGAATCGGTTCCTGGTAGCGGCCTACCGGTAGCTCGAAAAGCGCCCCGAAGCCGCCGATGCCGGTCATCACACCCGGACGGGCGGTTTGCTGCACAACAGGCTTTATACGCTCCACCAGGCTGTTACCGGCATCGATATCCACACCTGCGTCGCGATAGCTGAGCGATCCGCCACTGGAGGTCTTGTCTCTGTTCACGTTGTCTCCAAATACGCCATGCTGGGCCCTGTTTTCGTCGCAACCATGGAGATCTCCCGGGCCTTTGCCACTCTCAGTGCCCTGCATGCCAACCGCGGATAAGGGTTGGCGTTGGGCATATCGCGATCGGCCTCGATATTAACAAATACGCGTTAGCAATTCCTGACAATTAGGGCAGGCTGATGCCGTCTCATTATGAGATCGCTGGGGTGACCGCCGAACGTCTCCCGGGGCTTAGACACAAAGTGCTGCGGAGCGTTAAGATATTCTCTCCGATATTCGCAGATGCCCGCCCGATAAAACCACATGCGCTGTCCACTACCTTTGCTCCGTTTTTCTAACCACATCCAGCGCGGAGCGTTGACTCTGTTGTCCTGCCTGTTGTTCCTCTTGCCAGGCGCCGTTATCGCCAATCCCTTGAATCTCTATCAGGCCGAAGTCCCGATAGCCAGTGAGGAGACCGATCAACGAAAGGTCGGTTTTCGTGATGCGCTGGAGCAGGTCCTCGTCAAGGTGACAGGCAATCGAGGTATCGCCTCACGTTCGTCACTACAGGAGGCACTGAACAATGCCGCTCCCTATGTGCAGCAGTTCAGCTACCGGGTGCTACCCAGCGAAGCCCAGGATGAAGCACCTCAACGCCTTTTGAAAGTGGTTTTTGACAAGGGACTTATAGACCGGTTGTTGCGGGAGAAGCGGATTCCCCTCTGGAGCAGCAATAGACCCCTGATGCTGATCTGGGTTGGGCTAGAGACCAAGGGGGGGCGGCGGCTCTTCGATCCCGAGCGGGACCGGGTGGCGCGCTCGGAAGTTGAGAGCGCAGGCGCTGAACGGGGGCTGCCGATCGTGTTTCCGTTAATGGACCTGGAGGATCGAACACAGTTGCAGGTGGCCGACCTCTGGGGAGAGTTCGAATCGAATATCCGCATGGCTTCACGGCGTTACAATCCCGATTTGGTGGCAACCTTGCGGTTGTCGGAACTCGATCCAACTCGGTGGCGCGGTCGCTGGAATCTCTACGAGAAAGGTGATGTCCACTCCTGGGAGGGCAGCGCCGATACCAGACAGGGCGTCGTTGCAGAGGGTGTCAATCGGTTGGCGGATATGTTGGCAGCCAAGTACGCCCCTGTATCCACTGATGAACAACTCTCCAAAATAAGACTGCAAGTCGATGGTGTCGACAACCTGCGCCTCTATGCCGAAGTGACCCGGCACTTGGAAAGCGTGGGGGATATTGATGGGGTGGAGACCGTCTCTTTCGAGGCCGACAGGGTAACTTATGACTTGCTGGGTGGCGGGAGTGCAGCGGCACTGGGACAAGCATTGGCGGTGGGTGGCATTATCGAACCGGTGCCGGGTGGGCAGACGGCTGAGGGCGAAGCGGTGCCGGTTGGGGTGGATCTCTATTTTCGCCTGAGGTAGCTGAGGGAAGGCGCTATGGGAAGGGAGGATATTCCTAACATCATCAGCGTGCTGCGGATTTTTCTTTCCGTGCCGGTGGTGTGGATGCTGCTCGAGAACCAATTCGGCGTGGCACTGATCCTGTTCGCCATTGCCGGTATTTCGGATGGCCTGGACGGGTTTCTGGCGAAGCACTATGGATGGCAGAGCCAGTTAGGGGGATTGCTCGACCCTTTGGCCGACAAAGTACTACTTGTGTCCAGTTATATCGTTCTGGCGATACTGGGCCTTATTCCCGCTCTGCTGATGGTACTGGTCATCTTGCGGGATTTGGTCATAGTCACAGGCGCACTGGTCTATAACTTTCGGGTTCGGGAGTTGGAAGCCGATCCCAGTATGGTCAGCAAATTCAATACATTCAGTCAAATCGTGTTGGTACTGGCTGTGGTACTGGACCAGGGATTGTTCGTATTGCCCGATTGGGTATTGCAAACGCTTATTTGGTTGGTCGTGGTGACGACGATTGCCAGTGGCGTGAACTACGTATGGGTTTGGAGTCGGCGGGCGGCGGACCTGACTAACCGAGAGGGCTGAAGCCTCCTGCTCAGGATTCTCTGCCGGCATCCACTATCGTCTTGATAAACGGTACTGTCAGCCGGCGTTGTGCCGCCAGGGAGGCCTGATCCAACTGGCCGATAAGCGTGATCAGGGAGCGGGTATCGCGAGGTGCGCGATGCAGTATGTAATATGCGCACTCGTCTGATAGAGAGAGTCCACGCCGTTGGGCGTGATCCAATATCAGGGCCAACCTGTGTTCATCATCGAGAGGTTTGAGTCTGCAGTTCAGCCCGGATCCCAGTCGCGATACCAGGTCAGGAAGTGCGATCCCGAGATTGGGATGGTTGGGCTCAGCACTGACCAGCAACCGCGATCCCGCGTGGTGCATGCGGTTGAACAGCCGGAACATCGCCCGTTCCCATTCCGGTTTTCCAGCAAATGCATGCAGGTCGTCCAAACATACTAGCTGTTGGCGCTCCAACCCCTCGAGTATTTCGGGTGAGTAGCGGCAGATGTTTTCGAAAGGTATGTAAGCGACGGTATTCCCCAAATCCGCCGCGAGCGCGCACCCTGCCTGCAGTAGGTGACTCTTTCCGCTTCCCTTGGGCCCCCAAAGATAGAGATATCTTTCGCCGGAATTGCGAACGCAGGCTATTATCTCGGCGACGACCTGGCGGTTGGCCCCGGCATAGAAGCTGTCGAAATCGGCATCGACCCGGAGGCCTATGCCAAGGGGGAGTTGGGGGATCAAGGGATTCTCAGCGCAATTGTCTCGCTACCGAGGCTAGACGCCTGCCTAGTGCACGGCACAGGCGTTTTTCCTCGTCCGTAAGCGGTAACCTGCTGTCGACGCCTGCTAGGTGGCTGGGGCCGTATGGGGTGCCTCCGGTCATGGTGTGCAGCAGATCGGGTTCACTATAAGGAAGGCCAAGTAACAACATCCCGTGATGTAGCAGCGGCAGCATCATCGAGGTGAGCGTGGTCTCTTGGCCCCCGTGCATACTTGATGTAGAAGTGAATACCCCAGCGGGCTTTCCAGACAACTCTCCGCTCAGCCACAGAGAACTGGTGCCGTCCAGGAAAAATTTCATAGCGGCTGACATGTTGCCGAAACGGGTGGGGCTGCCCAACGCCAGGCCCGCACAATCCGCCAAGTCCTCGAGTGTTGCGTAGGGTGCACCGGCTTCAGGTACTGGCGGTTCGATGGATTCGCAGGTCGCTGATACTGCAGGAACAGACCGCAACCGAGCTTCCATGCCGTCGATTTCCTCTGCGCCCCGGGCAACCTGCCTTGCCATGGCTGCGGTGGCGCCGTGGCGGCTGTAGTAGAGCACTAGGATATAACTCATTAGAGAATATCCAGTACTTTCTCCGGGGGCCGTCCCAGCGCCGCCTTACCGTTGTGTATTACTATCGGCCGCTCGATCAGTTTCGGATGGTCTACCATCGCCTGAATCAGCTGCTCACGGCTCAAGTTCGGATCTCCCAGCCCAGCCTGCTTATACTCGGCCTCTTTGGTACGCATCAAATCTCTCGGCTCGAGTCCGAGCATGTCAAGGATTCTACTCAACTCCTCTTTATCGGGGGGTGTCTTGAGATACTCGGTAATTCGCGGCTCCAGGCCACGCTCCTCCAGCATTTTCAGAGTTTGCCTCGATTTACTGCATCGTGGGTTATGGTAGATCTCTATTGTCATCAGTCGCAGCCTTCTGTTACCCAATGTTGGCTCCTATTGTATATAAGCGGGAATCATTCAGCAGCAATCTCTGGTGTCATAGTTTTACAGTTTCCGGCGATCGGGTATTCTGGTGCGGACGGATAGTATTGGTTTCGGGCGAAGCTAGCGTTTTCCCTTTGCCTATTGGTGTAGCGGGTTCCAATAAGAGGACGGGCCAGAGTTGGGGAACACATGAATATACTGACGCTCATCGTCCGCAACCCAGTCCGTTTCCTGCGACTGCTGGCGACAAGATTCGTGGAAGATGGGGGGCTTCCCACTGCTGCCTCTCTAAGCTACACCACGTTGCTATCGCTGGTCCCGCTGATGACGGTGTTACTTGCTGTTTTCTCTGTGTTTCCCGCCTCTGAGGAGGTGGTGGAACAGATTCAAGATTTCGTGTTCCAGAATTTTGTCCCAGCATCTGGTGAGGTGGTACGACAATATCTGACCCAATTCAGTGCCAAGGCATCCAAACTGACGGGGATCGGTTTCGCAGTGCTCATCGTGGTTGCTCTGATGCTGATGGTAACGATCGAGCGGGCAATCAATAACATCTGGCGAGCGCGTAGGAAGCGCAGCCTGCACTCCAAGTTCATGGTGTATTGGGCAATACTCACCTTGGGGCCGCTGTTGATAGGCTTGAGCATGGCAGCCACTTCGATTCTGATTTCCAATCCCATTTTCTCAGACACTGCCGAGAGTCTTGGATTGCGCCATCGTTTGTTGTCGGCGATGCCGCTGTTGGCCACTGTTACTGCCTTCAGCCTGGTTTACCTGGTAGTGCCAAACCGGAGGGTGCCGATTCTACATGGCATCGCTGGTGGGGTGCTTGCTGCCGTGTTGTTCGAAATAACGAAGCGCGGATTCGCGCTCTATGTAACGAGCTTCCCAACCTATCAGGCGATATACGGTGCGATGGCAGTGATTCCTCTGTTTTTGATCTGGATATATCTCTCATGGGTGGTGACACTTTTAGGCGCAGAGTTCGCCTTCTGTCTGGGGATTTTTCGCGATGAGGCGCGCTACGGGGTCGCCGGAGAAGGGGGGGATTTTCTACTCTCCTATCACCTGCTGCAGGCATTGTGGAAACAGCAGCAGTCCGGAGAGTCGAGTTCGGTTACCGAACTTGCGGAGCGGTTGGGTTTTGTGGAGGAGGAGCGTCTGGAGCTCACATTGGAACTACTGCGCGAGGCCCGCCTGGCGCACTGTGTGGAAACCGGGGGTTGGGTTTTAGCTCGGGATTTATCCCGCACCAGTCTCCGGGATCTCTATCGATCGCGGCAGTATGTGCTTCCGGATCCCGATTTGCTTGAGCGTTCCGCAGACCCCGGGGATCAGGCGCTGAGAAGGGTTCTAACTCAGCTGGAGCGAGAAATGGATCCTCATATGAAGGTGTCGCTGGACACGCTTTTCCGGGGTAAAAGGGAGCCCTCTGTATCCGTCGACAACATTGTTTCTACTGTACCCGAGGAGGGGCATGGATGATGGGAATATGTGTCAGGTGTTTGGTTTCAGGGAAAGTTCAGGGCGTTTTCTTCCGTGCATCCACTCGTCAGCAGGCAACTACGCTTGGTCTAAAGGGGTATGTGCGCAATCTGCCGGATGGCCGAGTGGAGGTCGTGGCCTGCGGTGAAAATGCAGCGGTATCTCAACTCAAGGGTTGGCTCACCAAAGGACCGCCGCAGGCCAAGGTGAGCGGGGTCGTATACGAGAATTTGGAAGAGCAGACTTATCAGAATTTTTCCGTACGCTAGGGATGTTTGGTGTTTCCGTCGCAGCCGTTGGCTGAATTGTTGAATGCTAGGAGCCAATGAAGCTGCCGCCGTTGACCAAAGGCAGGATCATCAGGCGCTATAAGCGATTCCTAGCGGAAATCGAACTCGCTGACGGTCGTCTGGTTACTGCTCATTGCCCCAACACCGGTCGTATGACGAGTTGTTGGGCACCCGGTGCGCCGGTGGAGATCAGTTTCAGCGACAACCCCAAGCGTAAATTGCCCTGGACTTTGGAGCGGGTCGATATGGGTGCAGGATGGGTTGGTGTGAATACCGCCAGGACCAATGATGTGGTTGCCGAAGCGGTGTCATCGGGGCGGCTGATACTGCTGCAGGGTTACCACCGCCTGCAACGCGAGGTTGCCTGTAAACTACCGGGCCACCCGCGCTCGCGGCTCGATTTCAAACTCTCTGAGGGTGATCAGCCTGATGCCCTGATCGAAGTGAAAAACGTAACCTTGTTGCAGGATCAATGCCTCTGTTTCCCGGATGCGGTGAGCACCCGGGCCACAAAGCACCTTGATTTGCTGCAGGGAATGGTTAGCCAGGGATTGAGAGGAGTACTGGTTTTCGCAGTCAACCGTCCCGAAGGACGCTGGTTTTCTCCTGCCGATGACATTGACCCGACCTATGGTCAACGGCTCAGGGCCGTGGTTGGCTCAGGTGTAGAGATCGTGGCGCTACGCGTGAATCACACAGTGGACGGTATGGTGATGGGCGCTGAAATACCCGTGCGTCTGTAGCCCGGCCTAGTATCCAGCGACGCTCAAATCCAGCTCTTGAGGCATGAGGCTCAATCTTTGAATACCGGTCCGGATGGTTCCGTCAGCCTGCAACTCCAGCCAACGGAATCCAGGGGGAACCTGATCCAGGCCGAAGCGGTCTTGTCTGGGAGAGAACTGAATACAAGTGGAGGGGCAGCCAAGTAGGCGGACGCCACTGCGCTCCGCCTCGAATGCCTGATGAATGTGTCCCCATACCACGCCACGGACCTGGGGATGTCTATCCAGCAAACTGAAAAAATCTTGTGGATTGTCGAGGCCCATTTCATCCATCCAGGCGCTGTGGATGGGAACGGGGTGGTGGTGTAGACAAATCAATGCATACATTTCGGGATGCGAGCTCAAGCCGTCATCCAGAATTTGTAACTGCTCCTGATCTAGATGACCTCCCTCCTTTCCGGGGATGGTTGAGTCCAGCGATATCAGCACCCAGTTTCCATGCTCCTTGACCGTGGGTGTGCTGACACGCCCCCCGCCGTTTTCACGAGCGATGGCGCTACGCATCACTTCGGGCACATCGTGATTGCCGGGAAGGCAATAGACAGGAATACCCAGTGACGCCAGGTGTCTACAGAGGCGGGTATAGCCTTCTGGGCTGGCGTCATGAACGAGATCGCCAGTGGCGAGAACTAGATCGAGTTTCTGATAACTGCTGCGAATGAGTGATAGAACGTCTTCCAGGGTGCCCTGAGTATTGACTCCGGCCAGGCGACCCCCTGTTTGTTCATAGAGGTGGCAGTCCGATAGTTGCAGTACACGCAACCCGCCGTTTCCAAGGGGTGTGGAAAAAGGGGATTTGGGGAGGGGAGCGCTGCTGCTGTCGAGATTCATCTCTTGATCGGGCATTGCTGTCGTCACATCCTCTCTAAGTATGGACTTAACCGCTCGACGATTCGAATTCTTTTCTACAACACCTGTTGCTGTTTGTGCGCTGATTCACGATTCTTCGTGAAAACCGACCATTTTCAGCTGAGTCATCGCCTGTCTAGTCCCCAAAACCTTGGCGGACAATAGATTTATTCCTACTCTCCACACCTCTCCCAGCGTTGTCAACTCAGTGTTACCAGCAGGATGGGTGCGGCCTCAGAAATTCTCGGTATTGGTGAAAAGTCCGACACGCAGATCCTTGGCGGTGTAGATGGTTCGCCCGTTTACTTCAACAATGCCGTCCGCTACGCCCAACACGAGTTTTCGGCTTATAACCCGCTTCATATCCATGCGATAGGTTATCTTGTCCGCAGTGGGTAACACCTGACCGCTGAACTTGACCTCCCCTACCCCGAGCGCCCGACCGTGGCCCGGATTACCAATCCACGCCAGGAAAAAACCCACGGCCTGCCACATAGCATCCAATCCTAGACAGCCTGGCATGACCGGGTCACCGGGAAAGTGGCAGTCGAAAAACCAGAGGTCGGGACGGATGTCGAGTTCCGCAAGAATTTCACCCTTGCCAAAAGCGCCGCCTTCATCAGCTATTCGAATGACACGATCCATCATCAGCATATTGGGAACAGGCAGCTGAGCGTTCCCGGGTCCGAACATACGGCCATAGCCGCATTCCAGCAGCTCATCTCTGTTGAAACTCTGTTCTTTCGCCATCTGGTTCTCTGCTATTTAATCCCCATGATTCGCCGGGCTGGGGGTCCCGAAAGCCTGTTCAGCCCCTCGTTAACTATGCCTCAGTCGATCGGAGAGGAACGGCAGCAGGTTGTCGATTTCGATCATGCTGTTGTCGGACTCTGTACGTCCGCGGTATTCAATCTGCCCTTTGTCCAGGCTGCGCTCGCCCACGACCACGCGATGGGGAATACCAATGAGTTCCATGTCTGCAAACATGAAACCTGGCCGTACGTCTCTGTCGTCGAGTAAGACCTCAATCCCGGCATGCAGCAACTCTTTATATAACTTTTCCACTGCCGCTCTTACCCGGTGCGACTTTTCCATCTTCATGGGCAGTAAAGCAACCTGGAATGGGGCTATGTCCGAGGGCCAGACGATACCTTTGTCGTCATGACTCTGCTCAATGGCCGCAGCTACAATCCTCGATATCCCGATACCGTAGCAGCCCATGGTCATGGTCTTGGGCTGGCCGTTGTCGTCCAGGACGGTCGCTTGCATGGCGCTACTGTATTTTGTCCCCAACTGAAAAATATGCCCAACTTCGATTCCCCGGGCGATCGTCAGTGTGCCTTCGCCGTCCGGGCTGGGGTCCCCCTCTACGACATTACGTAAGTCGGCGACCTGGGGTAGAGGGAGGTCTCGTTCCCAGTTCAAGCCGAAATAATGCTGTCCGTCAATATTGGCTCCAGCGCCAAAGTCCGCCATGACGGCGACGCTGCGATCGACGATACAGGGGAGCGCCAGATCGAGCGGTCCCAGAGAGCCGGGTCCCACTCCCAATGTGTCCCGAATCTCCTGCTCACTGGCGAAACGCACCGGGGATGCCACTTCGGGGCAGGCCTCTGCCTTCAGCAAATTCAATTCATGATCACCCCGGACGAGCAGGGCGACGAACGGATAGTCAACCGTCTCCGATGCGGCAACCACCAGAGTTTTGATGGTTTTCTCTATCGGCTGATCGAATTGATCCACCAGTTGTTGGATGGTTTTGGCCTCCGGGGTCTCTACCATCCGCAGCGTCTCTTTAGGGGCAGGCCGTTCGGTGGCGGGTGCAATGGCCTCTGCCTTCTCAATATTCGCGGCGTAGTCTCCCGTATCCGAGAAGGCGATAACATCCTCGCCCGAGTCTGCCATGACGTGGAACTCGTGGGAGGCGCTGCCGCCAATGGCCCCGCTGTCAGCCTGGACGGCACGAAATACCAGTCCGCAACGGGTGAATATCCGTGAGTAGGTATCATGCATCAAGTCATAGGTTTGCTGTAGTGATGCTTGATCCAGGTGGAAGGAGTAGGCGTCCTTCATCAGAAACTCCCTCGACCTCATTACCCCGAAGCGCGGTCGAATTTCATCTCTGAATTTGGTTTGAATCTGATAGTAGTTTATGGGGAGCTGACGGTAGCTGTGCAACTCATTGCGAGCAAGCTCGGTAATGATCTCTTCATGTGTGGGGCCAAAACAGAAATCCCGTTGATGGCGATCCCTAATGCGTAACAGTTCGGGTCCATACTGCTCCCAACGGCCAGATTCCTGCCACAGTTCAGCCGGTTGCACCGCGGGCATCAACACCTCCAGCGCACCAGCACGGTCCATCTCTTCGCGAACGATCTTTTCAACCTTGTGCATTACCCGGAGCCCGAGGGGAAGCCAGGTATAAAGTCCAGCGGCGAGTTTGCGTATGAGGCCGGCGCGCAACATCAGCCGGTGACTGGCGATCTCGGCGTCGGCGGGTGTTTCTTTCAGTGTTTGCAGGGGAAACTGAGAGGTTCGCATCACAGATCCAGGGATTATCTAACAAACCCGGTATTCTAACAGGCTGTTGGAAAACCCTCATCCCGAAAAGTAGCGAGGCGCATTGTTTAGCGCTCGAATGTGGCGCCGTTCCATCCCCACATGTTCCGGGCGACATCGGTAAATGAGATGTAGACACGGTCGCTGGGAATGTCGAGTTGTCTCTGGATCAGTTCGCACAGATCTTTGGAGAGGGCCTGCGTTCGCTCCCCGGGCAGGCCGATGCTCTTGAGTTCCAGATAGGCTAGCGGCTCGCGGGATCCGGAAAAAAACATCGAGACGCCGGTTTCTACGATGATCATGATGTACTTTTCCGACTTGCCGAGGATATCTGAAACCGTTTTCGATGCCAGTTGCTCTAAAGTGGCACAGGCGCCCGGGTCCAGGGTGATATTGGTTTGGATCCTGAGTAAAGGCATGGTAGCTGGCGCCGGGCTTTCAATCGCAGTATTGGTCAACCATTTTTTGCGCCTCTGATTTCTGTTTTTCCCGCTCTTCCTGGGTAACTCGGTGATACTCGCCATCTGGGGTCTGTACCAGACTCCTTGGCGGGCCCTCGAGGATTTTTAGGTTATGCTGAGCGGCCTGGCAGTTTTGGTCCCGTTGCTCTTGCAAATCCTCTGCTTTCTTTGATTCCTCGGCCTGCTTCTTGCGTTCGTCTTCCCGCTCCTGCATCGCCTGGTACTGCTGTTCCAGGTTTTCCCGAGATCCCTGCCCCCCGGTTTCTTTGGGTTGCGGAGGTGGCTTCATGCGTTGGGTTTCTACATTCGAAGGCGGCGGGGTCTGCGAGTAGACGGTTACGCCATTCTCATCCACCCACTTATAAGCTTCCGCCTGAAGGCCCGAGGAGAGAAGAAGAGTGATCAAGATGGAAATCGAGCGAACGGATATTGGCATGATATTTGGGACTGTCAATTGAAATCTCGGCCAATTATGCGTCAACCCAGCCACCTGGGTCTAATTCCGTGGCGTTTGTGGAGGAGTTGCGCCCATTTCCCGGTCGTAAGCGCCTACCTGGGTAGTTGTTTCTCGTTCGCTCTTGACCTGTAGTTTCAATGTGAGTAATTTGGGCGGTCCCTGTGCGTATTCCTAGGGGTAATAATTTACTGTGGGCCGTGTTATGCGGCCAATCAGTGGGAGGTCGTTGGTGTGGAATTGAGTGGTGCCGAAATCGTCGTTCAGTGCTTGAAGGACCAAGGCGTAGAGTTTGTTTTTGGGTATCCTGGTGGAGCGGTACTCCATATATATGATGCGATATTCAAACAGAAGGAATTGAAGCATATTCTGGTGCGTCACGAGCAAGGGGCAACCCATGCAGCGGATGGCTATGCGCGCTCGACTGGCAAGCCGGGGGTGGCTCTGGTTACCTCAGGTCCAGGCGCCACCAACGCGGTAACGGGTATAGCGACGGCATATATGGATTCCATACCGATGGTGGTCCTGACAGGCCAAGTGCCGTCGCCCTTCATCGGCAGCGACGCCTTCCAGGAAGTAGATACCGTAGGCATCACCCGCCCCTGTGTGAAGCACAACTTTCTGATCAAAGACGTAAGGGACATCGGTGAGACATTCCGTAAAGCCTTTTATATAGCGACCTCCGGTCGGCCTGGCCCGGTGGTGATCGATATCCCCAAAGACATCACCGACCCCAACATCAAGATTCCCTACCAGCACAGTAAAAAGACCAGGGTGCGTTCCTACAATCCAGTGGCCAAGGGGCATCTAGGGCAGATCAAGAAGGCGGTTAAGTTGATGCTTTCGGCTAAACGCCCCGTGTTTTACACCGGAGGAGGAGTGGTGCTGGGCGACGCCTCCCAAGAGTTGGTGAAACTGGTTCATAAACTCGGATACCCGATTACCAGCACGCTGATGGGACTGGGAGCTTTTCCAGCCAGTGACAAGCAGTTTCTCGGCATGCTGGGTATGCATGGGACATACGAAGCGAACATGGCGATGCACGAAACCGATGTGCTGATTGCCATTGGTGCTCGTTTCGATGACAGGGTAACAGGCAAGATCGCCGATTTCTGTCCCAACGCCACCATCATCCATGTGGACATAGACCCCTCGTCGATCTCCAAGAATGTTCGTGTCGATATACCCATAGTCGGGCCGGTAAAAAATGTCCTCGCCGACATGCTCAAGGTTTTGGCGGAGCAGGGTGAGAGTCCCGTCTCCGACACGGTGAACAAGTGGTGGGGGAAGATCGACGGATGGCGTGGAATGGAATGTCTCAAGTTCGATCAAAACAGTGACAAGATCAAACCGCAGTTTGCGATAGAGACCCTGCACCGAGTGACGAAAGGGGATGCGTTTGTTGCCTCTGACGTCGGCCAGCATCAGATGTTCGCCGCCCAATTCTACGGCTTTGACAAGCCCCGGCGTTGGATCAATTCCGGTGGCTTGGGCACCATGGGATTCGGACTGCCCGCGGCTATGGGTATTCAATTGGCACACCCTGGAGCTGCAGTAGCGGTGGTTACCGGGGAGGCCAGTATCCAGATGTGCATTCAGGAGTTGGCGACCTGCAGCCAGTACGATCTCCCGCTAAAGATTATGCTGCTCAACAACGGCTACATGGGTATGGTGAGGCAATGGCAGGAGTTCTTCTATGACGGACGTTATTCGCACTCGTATGTGGATGCATTGCCGGATTTCGTGAAGCTGGCCGAAAGTTATGGTCATGTGGGTATGAAAATTGAGAACCCGGGAGACCTTGAAGCGGCGACAGAGGAAGCTTTTTCGTTGAAGAACAGGCTGGTTTTCATGGATGTGGTGGTGGATCCGGAAGAGAATGTCTACCCGATGATCGAAGCGGGCAAAGGGCATCACGAAATGTATCTGCCTCCGGAGAGTGAACTGGTATGAGACATGTAATTTCGATTCTGATCGAGAACGAGTCCGGTGCACTGTCACGCGTTGCCGGGCTGTTCTCCGCCCGCGGCTACAATATCGAGTCTCTTACCGTGGCCCCCACCGAGGACCCATCGCTCTCGAGGATGACCTTGGTAACCCGTGGAGACGAGGCGATCATCGAGCAGATAACCAAGCAATTGAACAAGCTCATAGAGGTTGTCAAATTGCTCGATCTGTCGGGAGGCTCTTACATCGAGCGCGAGATGATGATGATCAAGGTCAAGGCCGAGCGCAGCCAACGGGACGAGGTGATACGGTTGGTCGACATTTTCCGCGCCAAGATCCTGGACGTGACCGATACCACCTTCATTATTGAGCTGACCGGAAAGAGCGGTAAACTCGACGCCTTTATACGGGCCGTGCATGAAGATACGGTTGTTGAAGTGGTCCGTTCGGGCCCTCTCGGCATCGCCCGGGGCGCGAAGGGTTTACATCTCTAGGCACAGTATCCACCAGTCTCCGGAACCGAGGGGTTAGTCCCGTCGTTTCCATTGATTCCGTTGCGTGAGATTCGAAGGGCCGCTCGGGCTGAAAGCGTGTTTTGGGTATATGCCCCTACAGTGGGCGAACTCTTGGAACAACCGGCGCAATCGCCGGTGTTTATACTTAGTTAACGAAGGTATTAAAACCATGGCCATGAACATTTACTACGACAAAGACGCAGACCTGTCTCTTATCCAGGGAAAGAAAGTAACCATCATCGGCTATGGTTCGCAGGGTCATGCCCACGCAAACAATCTGAAAGATTCGGGCGTCGAGGTCTGCGTCGGTTTGCGCCCGGGTTCGGCATCCGCGGTCAAAGCCGAGGGCGCCGGGTTGCGTGTGCAGCCGATTTCCGAGGCGGTGGCGGCCGCGGATGTGATAATGATCCTGGCACCCGATGAGCACCAGGCAAGCCTTTATCAGGAGGAAATAGCCCCCAACATCAAGCAGGGCGCAGCCCTGGCCTTTGCCCATGGGTTTAATATTCACTTCGAGCAGATCGATCCCAGGGAAGACCTGGATGTGATTATGATCGCTCCCAAGGGACCAGGGCATCTGGTTCGTTCCACCTATACCCAGGGTGGAGGCGTTCCGAGCCTCATCGCGGTCTACCAGGACGCATCCGGGCAGGCGAAGGATATCGCTCTATCTTACGCCTCCGCCAACGGTGGAGGCCGCGCCGGCATAATCGAAACCAACTTCCGGGAAGAGACGGAAACTGACCTCTTCGGTGAGCAGGCTGTGTTGTGCGGCGGTGCCACGGCATTGGTTCAGGCGGGTTTCGAGACCCTGACAGAGGCCGGTTACGCGCCGGAGATGGCTTACTTCGAGTGCCTGCACGAGTTGAAGCTGATAGTCGATCTTATGTACGAAGGTGGGATTGCAAATATGCGCTACTCCATTTCCAATACTGCAGAATATGGCGATTTGACCCGCGGTCCCAGGGTTGTAACCGATGACACCAAGGCGGAAATGCGACGTATTTTGAAAGAGATCCAAAGCGGTGAATTCGCCCGCGAGTTTATTCTCGAGAATCGGGCCGGTCAGGCAACTCTCAAGGCCAAGAGACGAATCGGCAGGGAACATCAGATCGAAGAGGTGGGTGAGCGGCTACGTAATATGATGCCATGGATCAAGGCCAACAAAATCGTCGACAAGACCAAGAACTGATCCTAAAGATGTCAAATCTCCTGCAGGCTCGTCGTCCGTTACCGGCGATCCTGCGGGTATGTCCCATTTTCATCTATACTTTCGGTCGGTATCCAGGATTAGCCAGTCTATGCCCAACCCAGGCCGACACGTGAAGCGAAAGCGCGGTATATATCTGCTGCCGAACCTGTTCACCACCGCAGCCCTGTTCAGTGGTTTCTATGCGGTGCTGGCGGCGATGAACGGCAAGTTCGAACAGGCGGCGCTGGCGATTTTTGTTGGTATGGTCTTAGACGGCCTCGATGGCAGGGTGGCGCGGCTGACCAATACCCAAACGCCCTTCGGTGCCGAGTACGATAGCCTCTCAGATATGGTGGCCTTTGGTCTGGCGCCTTCTCTTGTCGCTTTCGTCTGGTCCTTGAATGATCTTGGGAAACTCGGCTGGCTGGCAGCCTTCGTTTACACTGTCGGTGCCGCCTTACGGCTGGCCAGGTTTAATACACAAGTCGGAACCAGCGACAAACGTTATTTCCAGGGACTCCCTAGCCCGGCAGCGGCAGCCCTGATCGCCGGTGGTGTCTGGGTGGGTGTTGACTACGGTATATCCGGTGACGATGTGTCGTTTATAGCAAGCCTTCTGACCGGCGGCACAGGTTTGTTGATGGTCAGCAATTTGCGCTACCACAGTTTCAAGGAGGTGGATCTGCGGGGTAAGGTGCCGTTCATATCCATCGTAATCATTGCCCTCGGATTTGCCGTTTTGCTGGTACAGCCCCCCCTCGTTTTGTTCCTCGGTTTTCTGCTTTATGCCTGCTCAGGACCGGTTTTGACCCTGATTTACTTGCGTCAACGCAGAGCCAATCGTCGCGCTGCAGCTTCTCAGGAGGGTAGTGAGAAGTCCAAATCGGCAAAAAAGAGCTGATAGCGAATCATCGACGCCAAAACGATGATAGGTTTTCATTGACCCGGTGCACGGGTAAAAAGAGTGAATAGTTTATGAGTGAGCCAGCTGACAAACTGATTATCTTCGACACGACCCTGAGGGATGGCGAACAGAGCCCTGGCGCCTCTATGACCAGGGAAGAGAAGATACGCATCGCCAAGGCCCTTGAGAAACTGAGGGTGGATGTGATCGAGGCGGGTTTTCCTATTGCCAGTCCCGGCGATTTTGAAGCCGTTCAGGCAGTAGCGAAAGTAATAAAGGAGAGTACCGTATGCGGACTCGCCCGAGCGCTTGAGGCTGATATCGACCGGGCAGGGGAGGCGTTGAAGGATGCCAATTCCGGACGTATTCATACCTTTATTGCCACCTCACCCATCCATATGCAGCAGAAGCTGCAGATGAACCCCGATCAGGTGATTGAGCAGGCTGTCTGGTCGGTCAAGCGCGCACGAAATCTCTGCGACAATGTGGAGTTTTCGGCGGAGGATGCGGGCCGCTCGGAAATCGATTTTTTATGCCGTATCTTTGAACAGGTGATCGCCGCGGGTGCCACCACTATCAATGTGCCGGACACCGTAGGTTACAATCTGCCCGATCAATTCGGAGAGACCATTCGCACACTGATAGAGCGTATTCCAAATGCCGATCAAGCGGTGTTTTCAGTGCACTGTCACAACGATCTGGGCCTCGCCTCCGCAAACTCTCTGGCTGCGGTAAGAAACGGTGCTCGACAGGTCGAGTGCACCATCAACGGGCTTGGTGAACGTGCCGGAAACGCTTCTCTCGAAGAGGTGGTTATGGCGGTTCATACTCGGCGGGACCTTTTTGCCTGCGATTCCCGTCTCGATACCACGCAGATCGTTCACTGCTCTCGGCTGGTGTCGGGGATCACCGGGTTCCCGGTGCAACCCAATAAGGCGATCGTCGGCGCCAACGCTTTTGCCCATGAAGCCGGCATCCATCAGGATGGGGTGCTCAAGAGTCGGGAGACCTATGAGATCATGCGTGCGGAGGATGTCGGATGGACCCAAAACCGGATGGTTCTGGGCAAACATTCGGGGCGCAATGCCTTCAGGTCCAGACTGGAAGGGCTGGGTGTGGAATTCGAAAGCGAGGAGGAGTTGAATGATGCCTTTCGCCGTTTCAAGGAGTTGGCGGACAAGAAGCACGAAATTTTTGATGACGATCTGCAGGCACTGGTGAGTGATGCGGGATTCTCGGCGGAAAACGAAAGGCTGAAACTCATATCTTTGAAGGTTTGCTCGGAAACCGGAGAGATACCGAATGCCACTGTCGTAGTGGCAGTGGATGGCGAAGAGGTGTCGGGGGAGGCGAGCGGGGGCGGTCCGGTGGACGCCACCTTCAGAGCTATAGAGACACTGGTGCAAACAGGCTCTAAACTCGAGCTTTATTCTGTGAACGCCATTACCAGTGGCACCGATGCCCAGGGCGAGGTAACCGTTCGGGTTCGCAAAGACGGTCGTTTAGTAAACGGGCAGGGGGCAGACACCGATATAGTGATTGCTTCAGCAAAGGCCTATGTCAATGCCTTCAACAAGTTGCTGCGGGGGCGACGACGCTCTCATCCGCAGCAAGGTGACGTCTGAATTCTCCCGGTTCGCAGATGGACGAGGGATTAAGGCGACAATATCTGGAAGCCATGGGGATAGAGGATTGGATTCCCAGGGATGCCAATAATGCGGTAACAGATGGCGAAGGTGTTGGCGGCTCGAACAGTGGGGTAGACGCCATCAGTTCAAACGCCGAGGCGGTTGCGACTGAGAGTATGCCTCCATGGCTCGATGAAGCCCCCCCCATGACCGAGGAGTGGGCGCCGTCTATGGTTCCGGATGCACTCGACACCCTCTCTCCGGGAAGTGATGTCTCAGGTTTGGATTGGGATGATCTGGCGTTGCGGGTATCGCAATGTAGCGCCTGTGGTTTACACACTGGCCGAAAGCAGACCGTGTTTGGTGTTGGTAACCAGAATGCAGACCTCATGGTGATCGGTGAAGCGCCCGGAGCCGAGGAGGACCGGCAGGGCGAGCCATTCGTGGGTCGTGCCGGACAACTGCTCAATGCCATGTTGCGGGCGACTGGGCTTCAAAGAGAGCAGGTCTATATTGCCAACATCCTCAAGTGCAGGCCCCCCGCAAACCGTGATCCCAGGCCTGAAGAGGCACTGAAATGCGATCCCTACTTGCAGCGTCAGGTAGCATTGATCAAACCCAGGGTGATCCTGGCCGCGGGCAGGGTGGCGGCGCAGAATTTGCTTAAATCGCAGGAGGCGGTTGGCCGCATGCGGGGCCGTGATCACCGCTACTTGGGTATCCCGGTGGTAGTCACCTATCATCCCGCCTATCTGTTACGGTCCCCCGAACAAAAGTCTAAAGCTTGGTTGGATTTGCAGCGGGTAATGAAAATGCTCAAGACAACGGGAATGGTTGTCGAATAGGTAAGGATGAGTTATCCGAACTGCGTGAGCCGACTCCCCGACGACAGGGTATAGCAGTGGCCTGAGCCGTCAAACCGCAATGGGGGAACCATTGAGCGCGATTATTAAAGATCCCCAGTTCTGCCTCTATCCGATGCGGCAATCGGATGTCGATGAGGTGATGGAACTGGAGAGGCTCTGCTACGATTTTCCATGGACGGAAGGCATCTTCATGGATTGTCTCGGAGTGGGCTACTGTTGTTGGACCTGCCGGCTTGGTGGGCGCCTGCTCGGCTATGCAGTCATGTCGGTTGCTGCTGGGGAGGCCCACGTCCTGAACGTCTGTGTGCATCCCGAGTATCGGGGGCGGGGCCTGGGTATTCGCCTCATGCAGCGCTTGTTGACGCTGGCTCGCAAACACAGTGCCGATACCGCATTTTTGGAAGTGAGGGTCTCCAACCTGACGGCTTTGACGCTATATCAGAAGTTGGGATTCAACGAGATTGGAATGCGCCGGGGTTATTATCCTCTCCAGGGGGGGCGCGAAGACGCCTTGTTGTTGGCTCTGAGTCTCTGAACCGGAGCCTGGATCGAAAGTGGCGCAGAGCCGGACCTGGATGCTGTATAATCATGGGTTTTCCTCGATTTCGATCGGCTGATGTCAGAGCTCCTTGAACAATTGAAGCGCCGGCGAACTTTCGCCATTATCTCGCACCCCGATGCGGGAAAGACCACGCTCACCGAGAAATTATTGCTTTACGGTGGCGCTATCCAGATGGCGGGTACGGTCAAAGGACGCAAAGCCGCTCGGCATGCCACCTCGGATTGGATGTCCATCGAGAAAGAGCGGGGTATCTCTGTAACCTCTTCGGTTATGCAGTTTCCCTATGACAATGCAATCGTGAACCTGTTGGACACACCGGGGCACGAGGACTTTTCCGAGGATACCTACCGCACCTTGACCGCCGTCGATTCTGCGTTGATGGTGATTGATGTGGCCAAGGGTGTGGAGGCGCGAACGGTAAAGCTGATGGAAGTCTGCAGGATGCGGGATACGCCGATCCTGACCTTCGTCAACAAACTGGATCGAGAGGGGCGTGACCCCATGGAGGTCTTGGACGAGATCGAATCGGTTTTGGATATCGCCTGTGCTCCAGTGACCTGGCCTATCGGCATGGGGAAAAGATTCAAGGGTGTTTATGACCTAAGGACGGGAGTCACCCACATTTTTTCAGCCACCCACAAGGGGCGCATCCAGGAGGGCGAGGTGGTTGAGGGGCTAGATAATCCTCGCTTGGACGAGTTGATAGGTGACCAGGCGGATGAAGTGCGGGAAGAGATAGAGCTAGTGATCGGTGCCTGTCATGCTCTTGATCTTGAGGCCTACCAGCGGGGAGAGCTAACGCCAGTGTTCTTCGGCTCGGCTATCAATAATTTCGGCGTGGAGGAACTCCTGAAGGCGTTCGTACGTTATGCGCCGGATCCCAGGGCGCGACGGGCAAGGCAACGCTTGGTAGATCCAGAGGAACACCGGTTTACCGGCTTTGTTTTCAAAATACAGGCAAATATGGATCCGGCTCATCGGGATCGCATAGCCTTTTTGAGGGTCTGCAGCGGCTCCTACAAGAAAGGCATGAAAATGCGCCATGTGCGCATTGGCAAGAGTGTTCATGTGAGCAATGCCATAACCTTTCAGGCTGACGAGCGCCGTCACGTGGAGGAGGCTTGGCCAGGTGATATCATCGGCCTGCACAATCACGGGACAATTCAAATCGGGGATACTTTTTCGGAGGGTGAAGAGTTGAAATACGAGGGTATTCCCTATTTTGCTCCCGAGCTCTTCCGGCGGATTGTGCTAAAGGACCCACTGCGTTTAAAGGCGCTACAGAAAGGGGTGCTACAGCTCTGTGAGGAGGGTGCAACTCAGGTGTTCCGTCCTTTCAAGAACAATGATTTGATACTAGGTGCCGTAGGTGTGCTGCAATTCGATGTGGCCGCGGAACGGCTCAAAAACGAGTACAAGGTGGATGCGATCGTGGAGAATATCTCGGTCGCCACTGCCCGTTGGGTTCGTTGTGAGGACGCGAAGATGCTAGAGCAATTTCGCGAAAAAGCCCACGACAACCTAGCTCTGGATGGAGACGATCAACTGGTCTACTTGGCGCCGACCAGAGTCAACCTCGATCTGGCGATGGAGCGATGGCCAGAAGTCGAGTTTAACGCCACCCGTGAACTCTGAGCCGATTCAGGACAGGGATATGTTTTTGGAGCGGATTCCGGGTGTACGCCACACAGTTCAATAGCGGATAGACAGCGGAGGGGTTCCAGCATATGGAAAACCAGGAAGTAGAGCGTTTGATCACAGCCGGTTTACCTGGCTGTACGGTTACGGTGACGGGCGACGGCCGGCACTTCGAGGCAGTGGTAGTCAGCGCTGAGTTCGTTGGCAAGACTCTGTTGCAACGGCAGAGACTGGTGATGAACACCGTTAAGGCGCAGATAGAGAGCGATGAACTGCATGCGCTTTCAATCAAAACCCTGACTCCAGAGGACTGACCCCACTGTCTCCGGCGATAACCCCGAAGACAGCGGAGTACTAGGTGCTGTTATCCCACTGTTCGGATCAGAATTCTAGGATCCTAGCCAGTCCCCCGAGATGATCGGTGCGGAGGACCAGGCTTGTTGCTCGCTCGTTAGCGCCTCTCCCTGGGCTTCGCGATTTGGGGTGTTGCTATCATGACAGTCAATTTGCATCCGTGCGGAACTGCCTTCGACACCGAGAATGGTCACTTGGGTGTTGCTCCCGATATGCAGCGATTCTCCGACTTTTCCGGTGATTATTTTCATCTTCCATGATCTCGCAGTAGTAATAGGAACAAAAATACTAGCACGAACGATTCGATCTTCCTATTGCAGAAACTGAAGGGGGGTGGTGCTGAATATCCGTGTTACTCACTCTCGACTCGTAGACAAGTCCTCGAGTGCTCTTCTAAGTGACCGGGACTTCGGCCCAGTGCCAATACCGATGCGGCCCATGAAGACCGCGTTGCCGATATGGTTTTTCCCAATCATCTCATCTAGCTTCGTCCTCAGTGTTTCGGCGCCACGGACGGCGATGGCGTTTTCCGTGAAATTTGTACCGTTGGCGATGAAGCGGGAAAAAATGAGGGGAGTCATCTCCGGTTGAAACTGCAGGCCGAGCTTGGTGCTCGTCAGCCACAGGCGCTGTAGAGCGCCACCACCCTCGAAATAATCCGATATATTCTCCAGCGGTCTCTTTTTAACGATAACGAAGTGCGCACCGCACAAGAGTGCCGGAATGAGATCGAGTTGGATTCTGGGCATCCAGGTTCCGGCAAAATACCGGTTCAACATCTTAACCCGTTGCCAACTCTCCATTGCCCATCGCATGAGCTTGAGCGCTACTGGATCCAGACCCACTGCCTGGTCGGGAATCCGGTCTTCGCTGTACTGGGCGTCCCACTCGATAATCCGGCTGTGCACCCGGTAGGCCTCGGGAATGGTGAGGCGGATATGGGCGTTTTTAAAAAGAAGTTTGGCCATTCGCCATTTCGCTGGCCAGCCCTCGATCCAAATAATCTCAAAATCTTTCGAAACCGCAGCTTCCAACTGCTGCTTCTGCCGGAAATTCAGTCGCTTGGGAGTGAATGGCCGGCGTTGGGTCACTCGGCCCTTGATAAACTCGTACAGGGGGTTGGTCTCGGCCTCGGGTGCCTCACGCAACGTAGCTTCGATGATGGGCTTGGTTTCCGGGGAATCGCTTCTCAGGTTGAAGTGTGCAGTTCGTTTTTCTGCAGAGGCTGCAATAGATATCGTCTCCAACAGCGCTCCGACGGCTGTCTGGCTCGCGCGTCCATCCAAATCGTAGACACACCAGTCCCGGGTATCGTGGGCGTGTATCACAAAGCGGTTATCATCCACTACTTCAAAGCGCCAAGGCTGCGTATTGTCCCCGCTGGGTGCCCAGCGTGACGAATCGAGAATTCTTTGCAGCGGAGATAGACTCTCCTTACCGGCATGCTGGCTTTGGCTTGAAGCGGTTTGCTTCGTGGATAGTCTTCTTCTAGCGATGCGCAGTCCCAGACGTTGAATTGGATTGTCATTGCCCCCAGGCCTCCAGGTAAACGCCAGCTTGTTGCGATAGGCATCGAAGTGCACACCCCTCGGCGCTGCGGGCACCCGGCCCCGATTTAACAGTATTTTCAGGGCGTGTGCAGCGGCCATACCAGCGCAAAGTTCGCAGGCCATAGGTGTCGAAGGACCCTTTTTGTTTTTCAGGTCCACCCTGCTGTCATCTACCAGATAGGGCATTTGCAGCATGGCAGGCGAAAGCCCTAGGAGAAAACGCAGCATCTGCTCGTTGGAGTCGTGGCCCTCAAGCCGAAAATACTCTTCGAAAGTCATTTTCCCTGGCAGGAAGTTGAGTAGCGCTACACCGATGCCGAGTGGTGCGGCGGTGACAGCGGGAATCTCTTTTTGGGTACAGGCACTAAAGACCGCCCGTCTTGCCTCCAGCGCGAAAAAATCCAGCCCGTCGACATAGAGGTCGACATCCTCCAGAAAATCGTCGAGGTTGCTTGGATTTATCCCTTCCGGAAAAGTGCGTATATCGAGTTCGGGATTGATGTCCAGCGCTATCTCCCTCAATACATCGACTTTTGGGCGTCCGATATGGCTGGATGTGGCGCCAGCCTGGCGATTGAAGTTCGCGAGCTCGAAGGTATCGAGATCGGAGATGTTGAAATTTCCAATTCCCAGGCGGGCCAGTGTGATGAGATGGCTGCCGCCGACACCCCCAAGGCCCGCGATGGCGATTCGCTTGGCGCGGAGAATCTGCTGCTCGTTTACTGTGACCCAGCCGATGTTGCGGGAGAATGCCTCCCCGTAGTCGAACTGCTTATCCATTGGTTCATCCCTCAATCGGTTGGTCTGCCATTTGCTTGGTCCCGTTTTTCTGCCGATCTTGTGGCCAAAGCTCTGACCACATCTTCCAAAAGCGCCATCTTCAGGCTTGCGCGAAACAGCATTTTGTTCTCTGACAACAAGCCAAAACCGCAGTACTCAACTTGGCGTAAATCGCTCTTTCCCAAGCCTTTTTCAGACACTAGTTGTTTCGGCCCCTCTACTAAAAGATGTAGCTTGTCGTTACTTTTCAGCTGCGCAATCAGTTTCCTGTCGACCGAGATATTGTGGTGGGTGTAAACCATGGGACGCCTGAAGAAGTCGTAGTGATCCAGGTGTGCCTTTTCCAAAAGTGCGCACGACAATAGCGCCGCCGGAAACATCTCGGGATAGCGAACACGGTCCTGGAGTTCATCGAAATAGAAGTGTTGATCTGCCAACGATCCCGCTAAAAAATTCTTCGCATTGCTGTTATTCATGAATTTTCGCTTGAGGAAGAAGCGTTGTCCGGCGATCATCGAACGGTCGGGTAGCGCGGACAAGTCAGGTAAATCCGTCAGATCTGCATGAGGTAATACAAGAGGGAGGTTAGAGTCTCGTTGAAACCCCAGAATGACCAGTCGCTTGTCTTTTCTGACCAATACTCGGTTGGATATGTAACCCGCCTCCTCTACGCGGTTGCTGGTGGGCTTTATTTCCAGTTGAAACCGTTCGCCAGGCTGTATGGTATCTGAAAAAGAGAACTGGTAATTGGCATAGCGCAGGTGGTGCTTATTCAGCAATGCAAGCTCGTCTGTTTTCTTTCTCAAGTACTGAATTCTGTAATCTGCGAGCATGGTTAGTTGAAAACCGAGCGCAATCGGACCACTGAAGGGGTTGTGATGAATCTGATTCCACTTGTACGGGTCGTGGAACGGGTTGAAATCGTCGGTCGAATTTCTGGCGGCATCGATGTGAATCTGCGCGAACTGCAGGGCGCTGTTTTCGACACTCATCGCAATTATCCCTAGGTAGTATGGTAATAAACAAACGGTTACAGCCTAATAATCGCGGAATCCATAGCCGATATCCAGAAGTGCTTGCTGGCACTCCCATCTCTATTTAAAGCATTTTTATCCTAGGACGATAAACGGATAACTATTGCTCTCACATCACTGATTGGAAAACTGGGGCTCATTGGCGGAAAAAGCTACCCAAATGATGCCCCGTAGCGCCGCGAAAAGTAGCATAGTATGACTATCCAATTGCCATTGATGACGGAACCGATGCATTGCACTGCTCGACTGGGCAGGTTCTTTTGTGGCTGCGACAAGGTCCCTCCACTCCGAGTTCAGCATTGATGTCTCAGAACTACTGGCATATCCCCACTAGCGACGAAGAGATTATCGATATCTACCTCGAAGAGGTGGGGGAATTACTCGAACAGATTGATGAACATTTAAAGACCTGGATGGTTAATCCGGGGGATAAAAAGTCGCTTACCGAAATCCGCCGGGCCTTTCATACCATGAAGGGGAGTGGTCGCATGGCCAATGTGCTGGATTTGTCCGAGCTGGCTTGGAAAGTCGAAAACATGCTGAACCAGGCTATTTCCGGCGTAGTGCCCAGCTCCCACTCGATGGTAGAACTGGTTGCAGCTGTTCGGGGGCAGATACCGCGGGTGGTGGAAGCCTTCAAAGAGGGGCGCTCACTGTCGGAGAGCAATCAGATCGTGCGACTTATGAATCTTGCGGAGAGTCTCGCTAAGGAGAAAAATCCGGTTCATCAATCTCCCTCGCTTCCCCCGGGCCGTACCGAGGAGCGCCAATCTCCAGGTCTCTACGATATAAACCTCAAACTCGAGTATTGTATGCAACGGGCAGATGAGGCCCTTCGCCGTTCGGAGATGGCGTTACAGCAGGCTCGAACAGCAGTTCCGCTCGTTCCTGGGCGAGGTGCAGCAGGCGGGTTTGGTCACGGCTCAAAATCGACCGAGGCCAGATTCGGGTGGGCGGCGCTGATTTTGAGTGCCTTCGCTGGCGGAATAGTCGGTGTCTGTGTGTACATGGCCATCGTTACTCTTGGTTGATTTGTTAGCGACCTGTGGAGCATGAGTAAGGTTCCATGGTATTCGATTGGTAGATAGGCAAGTCTGCACACAGACTATCCTGTCCGCAGCCGGTTGGGTGAATTACTTCCATTTTTAATTTTGATTTTTAACGGGCATTGATAGCCTGTTCCGGCGCTCTGATAGTTTGCAGAAGAATTAGAATAAACACGAGTAAAAGACATGCTTCCCGAACTCCGGAATTGATCCCGGTGTCGACCGCGGAACCGAACCATCGGATTGACACCGGCTTCAGGATTGATTACAAAGTAACAACGTAAGGACTACAAGGATGTGTCTTTATTTTCGCTACAGCCAATTCAGCGCTATTCACCTCACTTTGCCTCAGTAGCTTTTCGCCGCGGCGGAATGCCTTCTATGTCTATGCATCTTGCTCGGCATGGGTCAAGACACAGTTAATTCGCGGGGGACATAGCCAAATTCAAATAGTTCGTACCAATATGGAAAGGAGTTGCAAGGATGCAAATAGACTTTTTTCAAAGGGCGAGTTTATCGCTGTGGCTGCTGTTTATTCTGCTGCCGCCATTCCCCCTCATCGCTGAAGAAATTCGAGACTACTATGCAGAGCCCGGCCTCAATCCTTTTCAGCACACCCGCGACTCACTGAATGAGAGCATCGATCCCTTCTCGGGAACGCTGCAGCATCGTTATGTGGATATGGAAATACCCGGAAACGGTGGGATGGATATTGTCGTCAACCGTGTTTACACCAGCCGTCAAAGAACCGTGGGCCCGACCAATCCCCTGGGGATCGGGTGGACCATGCACTTCGGGCGAATCGTGGTCCCCACCACCCACAGAGAGCGGATCTGTTCCCAAGGAATCTACAGTGTCAGCAGCAACGACAATCCTTCGATCGAGTTTCCCGACGGCCGCAGAGAACTCCTGGTGGTCAACGACGTTGACGATACCCATGAGTTGATTACGCGCTCAAACTGGAAAGCCAGTTGCCAGGGCGTGGACAGCGGCATGCGTGTGTTCGGACCCGATGGCAGGGTCTATTACATGGACAAGGCCGCCATCAATGTGAGCGCTGCGGGAGACCACTATAGCTGGTATACCACCCGAATCGAGGATGTGCATGGCAACGCCATCGACATTAGTTACATCGACAATCTGGGTGATGCACTCATCGACGAAGTATCTGCCAGCGATGGCCGCAGAATTAAATACAGATACAAGAATTTGGGATTCACCGATGTCCGGCTGAGAAGCATCACGGATGTCGCCTCCGGCACAGGCCAAAAAGTCACCTACCACCACAGCCCGGTGGCAGGCTATCCCAATCACCGGTATCTCAAACGCGTCAGCCATACCGATGGCTCATTGTGGAGGTATAGGTACTATGCGGAAACAGACCGCGAGCAACCGGAGCAGTATTCGCTCAAGCGAGTAACCTACCCTTACGGGGGTAAGGTGACTTACACCTACGATGCGATAGAGTTTGACAAGACACAGCCCAACTCCCTCGGTACCAGCGTCATCAAAACAAAGAAGATCAATGGTCCGAATATATCCCCCGGACTTTGGTCTTATGAATACTTTCCCGGGGAGATCGGGGAGTTTGACAAAACCATTGTTAATACGCCGGCGGGTCGGGAGGAGTACCTGCATCAGGGATTGAACTCGGGCGGTGCGATTGTCTGGCCTATCGGGCTACTGATGCGCAAAGAGACTTATTCCCTGGATAATGCGCTCCTGGAGAGCATACACAACACCTGGGACAAGCGTTACATCTCCTACGAGAACTGGACCCACGGCCGGGGCCGTACTGACAACGACACCAGCACGCCGATTCTGCTTTCAACGGCATACAACCGGGACGGCAACCTAACCACCACAACCTACGAGGACCACGATATCTACGGCAATCCCGGTCGCAAAATCGAATCCTGCAGTCTAGAAGATTGTGCGGACAAGGTAACCGAGCTCACCTACTACACCAACTTGGAAACGGGGATTATCGGCTTCGAACAGGATATTCACGTGCTCGGTGAGGGGTGGACTTACCGCAACTACCTGGCAAACGGTTTGCTCCAATCCGAGCAGGTTTATGGTGTCACCACCTCCTATACTTATACGCCGCAGGGCGATCTCGATACCAAAACCGACGCGCGCAATTTTCGAGAGCGGCATTCGGACTACTATCGCGGTACAGCGAGACAGGTCGAGCAGGAGGTGGAAACCGACGAATGGATTGTCAATCTCAAGGAAGTCAATCCCACCGGCACCATCGAATCGACAACCAATGGCCGCGGCATCAAGAAATCCTTCGCCTACGATAGCTTGAATCGGCTAACTGGTATCGACTACCCCATCAATGCGGACGCCACCATCAGCTACGGTTTGGATGCGTCGATGTACAGGCGCAACCGCAGGCTTTCCCGGGGCGCCTATAAACAGACCGAGACCTACGATGGTTTCGGGCGTATCGTGGCGCTGGTCCGCGAGGATACCCACTCTGGCGAGTCCATCCTGACCACCACCGTGTACGATGCCTTGGGCCGCAAGCAGTTTGAGTCCAACCCCAACTCCGCGTTGGGCCGCCACTACACCCACGATGCCCTGGGGCGTTTAGTGCGGATGGAAAACAGCGATGGCAGCTTTCGCCGCTATGAGTATGGCACTTTTCTAGCTACCGCGGAGGGTTTCCATGCGGATAAAAAGGAGGTAGATGAAAACGGCAGTGAGCGTTTCCTGCTGCATCACGCATACGGTAGCCCAGACAATATTCTGGGAGTCGCGACGGTAATTACACTGGAAAACGTGACGCAATTCTATCGGTCTTCCATCGGCTCGCTCCTATGGGTGGGACAAGGCGATTTTCTGCCAGCGAATCCAGGTGCCATGGGAAACCCCCGCATCCGGCTCTATCACTACGATGATCGTAAATATTTGACCGGTATTACTCATCCGGAGACCGGCACCACGACATTCGGCCGCGATGAAGTGGGCAATAGAATCTCATCGACCGTGGGGGCGTCGGAAACCACGAACTATCAGTACGACGGCCTGAATCGTTTGAAATATGTGGATTACCCACCGGGAACCGAGGACGTCACCATACACTACGACGGCAATGGCAACCGGACGATCGTCTCCAACCGCAGTGCCGAGTGGCGCTACGACTACGACCACAACGACAACCTGAGAGAAGAGCGAATCGTGTTGGCCAGTGAGTCCAATCGCCAACTGGTGCTTGGTTATCAACATGACAGCCTCGACAATCTTGCGTCGACCACTTTCCCCAATGACCATGTCGTCGACTATCTGCCCAATGCCTTCGGCCGCCCGACCAAGGCGGGCAACTATGTGGATAGCGCCAGCTACCATGCCAGTGGGCAAATAGCCTCTTTAGCACTCTCCAACGGTGTCACCACCTCCTGGGCCCAGGACGATCGTTTGCGGGTCAGCGGGATCGAAACGGGGATCATACAGTCGGAGATTCTTTCATTGGGTTATGGCTATGACGGAACCGGAAATACAAAGACGATCAATGACGCCCATGAGCCCGCCAACAACCTGTCACTCTCTTACGATATTCTGAACCGGTTGAGAACCGCAAACGGAGTCTGGGGCAGCAGTGAATACACCTATACCGCGACCGGCGATATCAAACGGAAAATTGTCAATGATGAAACCTATCACTACCACTACGACAATACGACTCAACAGCTGATCGATATCTCCCCCTATACCACGCCTACGCCCAGATTCAATTACGACGGCTATGGCAACATGATTTATGGCGATCGCAATCTCGGCTATCGATATAACCATGCCTCGGAACTGGTGGCAGCGGATTGGGATGCCGATGGAGTAGACGATATCTATATGGGATACGACGGTAATGGACACCGTCTTTATGAAATCGATATGGATGAGCAGCGCGGCAAGCTCACAATGCACGATACCACCGGCCGGTTGTTGTTCGAGGAGTTGTTAACCGAATGCCGGGAAACCAACTATATTTATCTCGGCACGACACTGGTGGCCAAAAGAGAGAGCGATGCCGTACTGGATGCCAATAGTGACGGTATCGTCGACTGCCAGCAGACCGACGGCCTGGTGGATACCGATTTCGACGGCATGCCGGATGTCTACGAGCTTCGGTACGGTCTCAATCCCCAGGTACAGAATGGCCAGCTTGATCTTGACGGAGATACGCTCACCAATCTGGAGGAGTACCTGGCCGGTACAAGCCCGGACAACCCGGATACCGACAACGACTTTATGCCGGATGCTTATGAAATCGACAACCAACTCGATCCGCTGGTTGATGACCGAACCCTTGATCTGGATGGCGATGGCTTCTCAAACTATAGCGAGTACGCAGCCGGGACCGACCCGGACAATGCCAATGATATGCCGTCCCTCGGCCTGCGAAATATCCTTGCCGGTCCGATCGTCCCCGTAGACGGGGGCAGTATTTTTGTCGGCTCCGTGGCCGCGCTGACGAAGTACGACACCATTATCGGTCAGAACCAGTTCGTGACCGACGGCGCCTCCTGGTACCTGCCCACCGCTTATGGGGAATCTTATCCCACGCCATTACTGGAGACTGGTTTTGAATATTTCAGTCAGGGTCCCCACGGCGGCGGCCATTTCACCGTCGACGACGACGGCCAGATGTATGTTATGGGGGGCGGTAGCCTGAAGCGTGTGGGTCCGGACTGGCGCGCTGTCTGGGAGGCTGCACCAGAAGACGCCGACACGCAGGTGCCAGGGGTGATCGGCGTCAACAACATCTATCTCCACTCGCCTGAGTGGCAATCCGGCCTGCGGGCCATCTCCAAGGAGACCGGAGAGATCCTGTGGCAGCGGGATGCGGGAACCTGGTCCCCGGTGACTGCCGCACCTGGATCCGTTGGTGAAAACGATACCCTGTTCATTCCCGTCACCGATCCGGATGATCCTGCGCTGATCGCTTACGATGCGGCAGGCAACCTGTTGTGGGAGCTGGCGCTGGAGGGCGTTCCCAATCAGCCCGCGATCGGATTCGATGGCTCCCTCTACGTGACCACTGTGCGCATGCAGCTGGACCTGGTTACGCAGGAGTATATCTCCAGTCCCGGCCGACTCTATGCCATCGATGCTAACGGTGCTGAGTTATGGTCGCAGGAGCTGCCCTTCATTGCCGAGGCGGTCATCATCGGCATGGAGGATATTCTCTATGTCTCCGGCAGCGGGCCTATTGTTCAGACCTATGATAGCGCGGGCAATACGCTTTGGAGTTTTCAGCCAGCGGGTCTGAGCGGAAGGTTTTATCGTCCGGTGATCGGCGCCGACGGTGCGGCTTACTTCGTCCACGGAACACCGGATCCGAGCCTTGAAGGGCATGTCACTATCGCGGTTTACGCCGTCGATATCGATGGGATCCAGATTTGGAGTGAGACCAACTTGCCGGGACGATATTACGAGGCGCGGTCGGCCATGCATACCCCCGTCATCACTAGTGACGGAACGCTCTATTTCTGGGCCACGGAGTGGCAATGCGGTTCGAATCCCAGATTGGGCTGCTATGGTGAAAGCCCGTATCTCTTTGCGTTCAACACCCAATCCGGCGGTGTAGCCTCTTCAGCCTGGCCCGGGGCTTATGGCGGCGTTCAGCGAGTCAGCAGAATCAATACCTGCGATGAAGGGGATCAGGACAATGACGGGGTGATGGATTGTGCTGATACCGACCCACCCGCCTCCGTACTCCCACTGCTCGAGGTGGATGCGCCGGCATCCGGAAGTTACCGATATTACATCCAGAAGCGGCCATTCAGTCTGGGTGACACCTGCGCCTATGAATCGCTGGTGTTGACGCATTCCATTAGAAACGAATTCAATAGTTCGCCGAACTGTGGCTATACCTCGACCCCTGCTTTCCTTCCGGACCGCTATTCGTCTCCCATATTCTATGCGGGAGAGTCAGTGACGCTCACAGCGGCTGCCATCGATCCGCAGAGTGGGGATATTGGAGCGGATATCGAATGGTACTCCGATACCGCCGGACTATTGGGAACCGGTCCCTCGGTCACCATCGACCTGGCCGAAGGCGCCCATATGATCACAGCGCAGGTAGAAGACATCGGTGGGAATAGCGCATCACAAGTCGTAAACCTGTATGCGAAGAGGAGACCTTCCATCTCGATTGCCAGCCCTCCACCCTTCAGTGAGAGGCTGACAGAAGAGGTGATCGACATGCCTGTGGTCACTCATCCGGCAGGTGCTCCCTTCGAGGCCTATGAAACAGCGGGATTTTGCTCCGCATACAACCTCTATGACAACGATGTGCTTTCAGTTGTGCTGGGCGCTCCGGGATACTGCCGGGTTGATGCAGTAACGACGGATCCCTTCTGGGACACTGCTACTGCATCAGTGCAACTGGTCGGTGTTGGGGAAATGAAACTTGCGGGATTGACCATGTCATCGACCTCTGTTCCCCGCGATACCCAGCATGCGATCGATACCGCCATATCCTATGCGGGTGGTATAGCCGCCAGCGGTGTTCGCAACTACGCCATCTATTCGGATATCGAGGGGTTATTGGGAACCAATGCCACGGGCAGATTCTCGGTGAGTTTCTCTGAAACGGGGATGCACAACATTACCGTGACAGCGACTGACGCGCTGGGTCAATCCGACAGCATTTCGACAACGGTTGACGTAACAGGGATGTGAAAATGAACAATCGAATCATAAACAATAAGTGGGTTTCTCCAATCGTCGGGTGGGCATTGCTGTTGATCGCGGCAACAGCGCTTTCAGCAGAGAAGGTCACCTTCTTTCACAATGATGCCCTGGGCTCGCCGGTAGCCGCCACCGATCAAGCGGGCAATGTCATATGGAGAGAATCCTACCGCCCATTTGGCAGCCAGGTCAGGCAGTTCCCGGTCGATAACGATCTTTGGTATACGGGTAAACCTCATAACGCCGCGCTGGGACTATCCTATTTCGGTGCCCGGTGGTATGACCCTGATATCGGTCGATTTACAGGCGTCGATCCTGTCGACGGGGTTGAGGAATCACCGGAGCATTTGTTCAATCGCTACGCCTACGCCAATAACAATCCGTATAGATATGTTGATCCGGATGGGCGGCATCCAAAGCTGATTGTAGATTTCCTGCTTAACGTTACCTATAACTACGTGACGACTGGAACCCCCAATATTGTTGGTGCGGGAATCGAAACATTAGAAGGCGCTTTCAATCCTTTTAAGACATTCCAGAAAGCAGGTAAGATATTTGGCATTGTCACCAAAAAACCAGCGGGTGAAAAATTATTACTTGGCCGACAAGAAAGTGTTGCAAGGCGTGTTTCCGAAGGGCGTGGAGTAGCATCAACTGTCGAAAGTACAGATGCTAGTATCATATTCAAGCGTAACTACTCGGACATTCGTAAAGCAAAAAGGATAGAGTTCGATGTCACGGGGGTGCCTAAGAACCAAAATCAGATCGGCACGAAATTTGAAGGCGGGTATTCTCGAGCTGAAGAGTCTATGATTAGGTCTCGACCAGATTTATTAAAGAAAACTGATTTTATTGGTGAGAGATGAACATAGACGAGGCGTTTTCATCTGTACACAGTTTGGATGTACGAGAGGCATTGCGTCGCTTTCAACCGACTTATTCTGTGCTAGTGGTATCCCCAACGGGGGATATTGTTATGGTAAAGAAATTTAAGACGGTCCCCGAGTTTTCTGAAATTGGTTCACTGTTGAAGGAGCATCATGGGTGTGCTGCATTTGTTGCCTCTGCAGAAATGTATCCAACAAAGGAAGAATTTCAGGAAAGAGTGTTATCGATGAAGTTAGAAATTCAAAAATCGAAAAGAGAGAACTCGAATAGGAAAAAGGGGTTGTCGGGAGCAACCTATTATAGTGGTTTAAGACGGGACTAATACGGACAGTACTATCTGCGGCTGTAACTTATTTTAATGTTATAGTTTGTGTGCTGGCGTAAGCTTCCCCGTAAAGTTAACAGTTTGAAACTAGAGGTTTCCCAGATTTAGTTTGCAAAAATGGCAGGTGGTAACCCACCGAGCACATCATGGGATCTCTATTCGTTGTACTGTCTCTGTCACCTACTCTGCAGTTGGCGTGCCTGCACTAGACTGCGGAATAGATACAGATGTATTAACCCAAAGAAAAGTTTCGCATACTAGAGTCGTTCACTAGAGGAGCGATGTCGATTCACCCAGAGAAACCTGCAACCCGGGGTGAAGTACCTGTGCGAGCGGCTGTAGGTGTCGCGAAGTCGCTATTATAACTGGCTCAAGCGTAATGTTTGTTTTAGGGATAAGCTGAAAATGGATGAAATACCACAAAGCTTCAACTGCGCCGGACAGTGTACGGATAACACTCTCAAGATTTGTTGCAGTAAGGTAAAAAAAGGGAGCTGATCCGGGGAGGCTTTTCATGTGCGAGGAAGAACTTCGAGGTGTACCGGGAAGCTACATTGGCCGTTTATCCAATCATTAGCGGATGCATTCTTGAGTTAGCTATGTGTCCCCAGCTGCTTGGTGTTATGCATAGGTAGAAATGGCCGTTCACAATAAAACACATCTGGATTCATTGGTAAGCATGTACGCTGCTGCGCCAATCAATGAAACCTATAGACCAACGATGACATTGTCGGAGGGCAGTGCAGAAATCGAGATTGAGCTATCTGAGAAGTATCATCACTCGGGTGGTAGGGTACACGGTGCGATCTATTTCAAAATGTTAGATGATGCGGCTTTCTTCGCGGCGAGTACACTAGAGAAGAAATTTTTTGTACTGACTACTTCGTTTACTACATACATTACTCGTCCTGTCTCAGTAGGAAAAATGAGAGCTGTGGGTAAAGTCGTCAGTAGGAATAGAAAAGAGTTTGTTGCCGAGTCTACAGTTTACGATTCAGAAGGAAATGAAATAGGTAGAGGGAACGGCATATTCGTCCGCAGTAGGTTTCCCTTGGTTAAGGTACAAGGGTATGCATAACAAATCTCTCAGGCCAAGCCTTAGTGCGTCGGCTTAACCCAAATGCTGGCTGTGGAATATCGACTCCTGGAGGTTCAGCGTGAATAGAAACACCCGACTAAGCACTGCGGTCCTTGTGGTCACTATATGTCTCTCCGGGATTGCGTTCGCTAAGCAAGACAAACCTAACATCGTCGTCATGGTGATGGACAATCTCGGTTGGGGAGAAATAGGCGTTTACGGCGGGGGAGTTCTTCGCGGCGCCGAGACACCTCGTCTCGACCAGCTCGCCAGCGAGGGAATGCGACTGCTCAACTTCAACGTTGAAACTCAATGCACGCCCAGCCGCTCGGCACTCATGACAGGCCGTCATCCGGTTCGCTCTGGTACCACCAAAGTCGTCTGGGGGCAGCTCTATGGTTTGACCCAGTGGGAAGTGACCATAGCCGAGCTGCTGTCTGATCAAGGGTATGCTACCGCCATGTATGGTAAGTGGCACCTGGGCGATACAGAGGGGCGTTTTCCCACAGATCAGGGTTTTGACGAGTGGTACGGGATTCCCAATACTACCGATGAATCACTCTATCCAGGTGGATTTCAGTTTGACCCCGATGCTGTGGAGCCGCCCTACATCATGCAAAGTAAAGTGGGGCAAGTTCCAGAGAAGGTCAAGATTTACGATCGCGAGACGCGGCGTAGAATAGATGCCGAACTGGCCGAGCGAACCGTTGACTTCATAAAACGTAGCGTCGCCGCCGGGAAACCATTTTTTGCTTACGTCCCGTTTACACTGGTTCACCTTCCGGCAATCCCCCACCCGGAATTCGAGGGAAAGACAGGGAACGGCCGATGGGCTGACGTGCTGGCCGAATTGGATCATCGAGCGGGGCAAGTGCTGGATGCGATCGACGATCTTGGGGTTAAAGAGAATACGATTGTCATCTGGATGAGTGAAAACGGGCCCGAGGAGATTTTTCCGCATAATGGAACGGCAGGTCCCTGGCGCGGCACCTACTTCACGGCGTTGGAAGGATCGCTCCGTGCGCCTTTTCTCATCCGCTGGCCCGGTAAGATCAATGCTGGTGCGGTGAATAACGAGATTATGCACATAACCGACCTCTATCCGACCCTGGCCCGCATTGCTGGCGCAGAAGTTCCAAACGACAGAACCATCGACGGACTTGATCAGTACGACTTCCTCACAGGCAAGGTCAGGCAATCGCCGCGTGAGGGATTTCCCGTCTACAACGGTGATCTTCTCCAGGCGTACAAGTGGCGAAACTGGAAGCTGCACTTCAAGACTCAGAAGACGATGCGATCGAAGATTGAGCGGCCCGGAATGCCCAGGCTCTATAACCTGTTGACAGATCCAAAGGAAGAGTACGACTTGATCGAAAAGGGAGGTGCGTGGGGTGAAAAGAACTTTTGGGTCATGCCGCCGATTAGCAAACTCGTCAATGAACACCTAAAAAGCCTGGCGGATGAAACTCCGATTAAGCTCGGAACTCCCGACCCGTATGTACCTGGCAACTAGAGTGTGCTGTGTTTCAGTCATTGAGCAAGCCAAACTGGCGATCTACCGGAGGAGAATCAAGAACGCAGAAAGGTTGATGTTGCACAATGTATTGAAGATTCACCGCTATGGCTGAGATTGGTTAATGGGATATGCGGGTACAGACAGGTCTTTCGATCATTGGAAGAAACAGGGTCAAATGGAGAAGAAACAATGAACAAGAGCTACTGGAAGTCATCCCGCAGGACAACTCTTTTCTGGAAGCAGTTTCGTAGACACTTTCGCTATAGTGTTTAGGAGAGCCGATATGAAATTCACGATTGTCGCCTTGACATTGTTCGCAGCTGGTTCAATAGTCGCCTCAACTCAATCCCAATATGCTGGAGAGGAATCAAACGAAATAAAATCCCTGAGCACTAGTGAGATAAGCGGTTTGTTGCAAGGCGAGGGCATGGGTTTCGCGAAGGCTGCCGAGCTCAATCAGTACCCCGGACCGCGACATGTTCTCGACTTGGCACAACAGCTGAATCTCTCCAGCCAACAAATAGCAAAAACCAATCGCGTATTTGAAAGCATGCGCGAAAAGGCAATTGGTCTGGGAGCGCAACTTGTCGAATACGAAAGGAAGTTAGATGCACTTTTTTCGTCAAGCCAAATTTCGGCTTCAACACTCGATGCAATGCTCCTGAAAATTGGTGAAACGAGATCCATGCTTCGTGGCGCTCACCTGCACGCTCACTTGGAGATGAAAAAGATTCTGTCTCATCATCAGGTAGTGATGTACGACGACCTTCGAGGCTACTCAGGTGGAGGCGATAATCACAAGCATATACATTGAGTATCCAAGAAAGTACGCCACAGCGGGCGCCCGCAGATGTGCCTAACTGTGTGGCGGCCGTCCCATCTGCTGAGTGCAAACCAGTTCTCCAATAGTTGGAGGATGCATTCTGGAGCCGTCTATGGACCGCCGGCAGTGTTTTAGAGAAAGGCTGCGTTAAATCAGGTGTGTCCGCTATGGTTGGGAAAGATAAAGCGTATGAGGTGGAATGCTGTGGGCAATGCGCTTAAGTGCGCCCCTACTTTTGTTGGGTAGGATCAGACACCTAACGGAGGCTTTCAATATCATGATCTTTGGCCCCTCAAACAACGAACATCCGGATGCCCTCACTTATCTTCGTGCTGCAGATGCGTTTCGCTGCAAGGACCTGGAAACGCTGGCCGAGACCATACATGAGGATGTCTGCTGGCACATTCCCGGAAGTACCTGGATGGCCCGGGAAATCCAGGGGAGGGATGCCCTGCTTGCTTACCTCAAGGAGATTATCACCCGGACGGCAGGAACCTTCATTCTGGAGGACCGCCTCATCTCCGGAACGGACCACCATCTCCTGGCGGTACAACGTTTCGGCGCTACGCACAACGGCCGCACGCAGAAATTCGACGCCGTATCGGTCATGCGGTTCGAAGGTGGCCGGCAGATAGAGCGCTGGATTCATCTCCCTGATGCGGAGACCTTTGACGCCTTCTTCGCGGCGTTCGAATGAAAAAGGAGCGGGTGGCAGGGTAAGCATCTTTCGCTTATTTGGTTTCGGCAGTGGCTTCAGCCGTCGCTTACGCTACAGAGAAGAGTGCTTTACTTAGGTCACGCAGCTACTGGTACAGATCTTGGTGACGACATTGAGTAATTTGCGCTTTTTTACAAAGGAAAAGATGGCTGAGTAAAGCTCGATAGACCACACCAAATACTGCGAATAGAAAATAGACATCTTAAATGCTGCTGTATTTGGCACAAGCGGCACTAGGAGAGCACTGGAGGTGGGCGTTCAGGCTGATGTTGCGCGGAATTCCACGTAACCCATTGATTTAAATGGCGCGCCCGAGAGGATTCGAACCTCTGACCTCAGCCTCCGAAGGGCAATTTAGCGTCAACACATAGTATCCCGCCTCAACGCGCAAAGCGTAAAAAGACCTTGATAAATAACATAAAAATATTTAGCATTTCCGTTTAGAACGTTGTGGCCTAACTGACAAAGTTGGGAAATGTGTTGAATATTTGTTGAATATTTCCTTCAAGCCTGAAATTTTCTTCCGGGCCGAGAAGAAGTTGATTCATTCAACAATACAGTGCCGGGGCGTTGAATGGCGAGAACGGAAAAGCTGGAACTGACAGGCCGGATAGTCGCAGGACTTGAGCCTAAGGCGAAGGCCTATCGGGTGTGGGATGCAAAAACGGACGGGCTCTATGTCCATGTGCTCCCGACAGGGAAAAAAGTCTGGCGTTACTACTATCGGATCGATGGTCGACAGCGGACCATCACTATTGGCCCCGCTGCGCGCTACTCCGTCTCCCAGGCCCAGAACAAGGCGAAAATCCACGCGGGGGCGACTGCCAAGGACAAAGATCCCTTGGAGATAAAACGGGAACAGGATCGTACTGCCAAAAAGGAGAAGGTTTCAGGACTGGGAGACTACCTGGAAAAGGTTTATGCGGATGCGATCTCAGGCCAGAAGCGCAGCGGTGAGACTCTTGAGCGCATCAGGAGGGTATTCAAAGACCTTCTTGATAAAAGGGTAGAGGCAATTTCAGAACTGGACCTAAAACGATGGAGGTCCAAACGTCTTAAATCGGGAATCTCCGAAACGACTATCCAGAGGGATTGGAACGCCCTGCGGGGACTATTTACCCACGCCTTACACACTGGGGTCATCGACGCACACCCGATGCCGGTCAATGCCAAGACCGGGAAGCATGAGCAGCTGGTTAACCCCCCGGACCACAAGCGTGTGCGTTATCTATCTGAGGGGGAGGAGCATCGCCTCCGTACCGCTATGGGCGAACGAGACGACAAGTTACGTCATGAGCGGCAATCAGCAAACAATTGGCGGAAGGAGCGGCAGTATGTGCTACTAACAGAGATCCCCGAAGATGGATTTGGGGACTACCTTACTCCGATTATTCTTACCGGCCTGAATACGGGGCTAAGGCGCGCAGAGCTTTTGTCTCTTACGTGGGATCGAGTGAATCTGAACAAGCGTACTCGGACTCTTACTGTCCACGCCACGCACGCCAAGAGCAAGAAAACACGGTATATCCCTTTAAACGACGAAGCCTTGGACGTTCTTACGCGGTGGAGAAAACAAGCCGTGAGCGATCTGGTTTTCCCTGGACCTCACGGTGAGCAGATGAAGGATTTTCGCTCTAGTTGGGATCGGCTAATGCGGCTTGCTGATATTTCCAATTTTACCCCTCACGATATGCGACACCACTTTGCCTCCAGATTAGTACAGGCGGGAGTTTCGCTTTATCAGGTTCAAAAGCTCTTGGGGCATTCCAGTATTACGATGACGGAGAGATACAGCCACCTGGCGCCTGAAAACGGGCTGGCGGCGGTGGAGAAATTGAGGAGAGTGTGAATGGATAAGAAAGAGTTCCGGACAGCTATCAAAAGGAACGGATTGTCATGCAATGAATTTGCGACCATGACAGGCATATCAATAGGCACAATATACCGATATGGATCTACCTCGGCGGTTCCTCGCTCTATTCAGTTGATACTGTGTTTGCTGGATGAGAGGGGCAGCACCAAGGGGTTAGAAATGTGGAGAGGTGGGATATGAATAAACAAGAGTTCAGGCAGGCGTTAAAACGTAGTGGATTAACCTGTGATGAATTTGCAGCAATAACTGGCCGCAACCTCAATACTATATATGGTTTTGGTGAAAGATCACCGGTACCTTACTACGCACGATTTATTCTAAGGTTGCTGGACGAAAGGGGCCGAGTGGATGATTTACTTCCCCCGTTGGAGCAGCGATAGTGAAGGGTAGATTCAAACGGATCATCGGCGGTATTCCTAGACAAACTCCGCTTCGAGAAGAAACAAAAATTCAAATCCTGAATTCGATAGGTATTGAAGATAAGAAATCACAAGGGTTTCTCAGGGAATTTGAGTGGTTGATCGGTGAGTACCGGGTATTTAAGAATCTGGAAGAGAGTGAGCCAGGAAAGAGACTCATTCGAGATGGAATAGCACAGCTATACAATGAGTCACAGATTTTTACTCAACATCTTTATCTAAGCCGAGAAGCTACCGGAGGCTTACTAGATGAGGCCTTAACCAAGCGTGGAGTGGATGCTCACGAATTTCTACGTCAACTGAGGCGTGACTTAGCGAATTTGAACTCTACGTTACTTGATGCAGATGAGTTGGCGTCAGAGCTTCCAAACAAACCTATCGAGCAGCAATCTGCCAGAAGATGGCTTGCAATTGAGTTGGCGAAAGTATTTCAGGGGTATCTGAATCTGACTCCAACTTCAACTCCAGGTGGGGCCTTTGAAGTTTGCCTTTCGCTTCTACTGGAGGAGGCAATTAAAAATAACCCTGATCGAAAGGGAATAGATCGGCTTACGCGCTATGCGGTGAACAATCTGCATTTGTCCCCTTAATAAAACAAGCAGTAAACGCTGAAACAAGCACCTGTGGTTTAGCTAGTCTGTCCCCGTCAACGCTGTTAAACGCAATGAACGGGAGCAGACATGAAACAGGCAATTCCTCCAAAGCAACTCCCTACAAAGGGAGCATCGCTTTACACCGGAATCCCTGAAGGGACGTTCCGGTATCTCAGATCAACGGGCGATGGCCCTCCCTATCGCAAGATCAATGGTCGGTGCTACTACGAAGTGATCGATCTGGATGTTTTTGTCGAGAACCATCCGAAGCAGAAGAATACCAGCGATTCTCCGCTACCCCCTGCCACATAAAGGAACCCAACAATGACTACAACAACCACACGCCCCAGTTATCCCCCACAGCCCTGTGAATGGGAGGCTCTGCCTTTTATCAACCACTCCGGTAAGAAGAGTACACGCGGGAACTGGAAGGTCGAGCCCACTGACGATTACGCACTGGCCTGTAACAAGGGTGCCGAGTACGCATCTCAACTAGCCTGCTATCTGCTTCAGAATCCTTTTTGGGTCGGAGGCAACATGCTAGGCCGCATTGTCGCAGATATCGACTTTACTGATGACCCAGAAACGAAAGGCTATTGGGTTGGCTTCTTCAGCCACCTTGAGTACATGTTGTATTACTTCAGCAAGCAGCATGATCCCTGGGATTTTCATTTACAGATAGGTCGCCACTTCGAACAGGTCCGGCAGGATCGGGAACAGGGGGTGGCGGAATGACTACCTCAGACCTAGATACAATGTTTTGGGGTGAAAAAGTTCCCGTGGGTGGGCGTAAGCTGCGGTTTCAGATCACCCCGGAGACAGCATCAGAAATCGCCGAAGCCGTAACGAATTTCAAAACTCAAATGGTCGTTACGTTGCGTTCTGGTAACTGCCTGATAGCCATCGCTGCCGATGAAAACGAGGACGGCCCGTCACCGGGACTTATTAGCGAATGCGCCTGGGGATTGTCCGGGGTAGCTGATTTGGTCCACACACTGGACGCTATTGAACGGACGGCGAATCGGATGTGCGAAAGGAGTCGGGAGCCATGCTGCCAAGAAAGAAAACCGTAAAGAAAAGACGAACGAGAAAACCTCGGCAGGCGGTTGGGTGACGGCCTGCCAAGGTAAAAGTCTGGGAACAACTGAATTTTGATTTTGGAGACTACCGTAATGACGAACGTGCAAGACGACTTTGACCTGGACAGCTTGACGCTCAAACAAGATTTTAGCGCAGCTATCGGCGTACAGAAAGTATTAACCCATGTGCCGGTACGAAAACCGAACAAGACCGACTTTATCCGGGTCAGGCCGGAGCCGGAATACACCCGAGACTTTGGAATAGTAGAACTGAAAGACGCGGGAGAGACCTACATCATTACAGGCGGCATGATGTCCGAACCCGGTGTGTTTGAGTTGGTTGTGCCGGTTCGTCTAGTTACAACCATCACTCGGCAGAACACGATAGGTCTATGGCCGCTGAAACTACCTAAGGAGGAAGGGAGAGAAAACCCCTGGCATAGCAGCGCCCTGGAAGCGGCACAAATGGCCATGGCCAAGTGGGTCAGGATAGCCCCCGATATGAGCCTGGGTGCCTATCAGGTTTATGAGGCGACGGCTAACTTGCCTGATCCAGAATGGCCGGATCACAGTTTTTCAGAATTAGTACAGCGGGGATTCAAAGGTAAGATCGTTGATTCTCCAGATCACCCCCTGATCGATGCACTCCTGGGCGCGAAATGAAGCGATTTGTCGAGATCTGGGGTGTGGATTTCGAGTTCCGCGCTCCCGATGGTGAACGGCCATTGGTGCGCTGCATGGTTGCCAGGGAATTGAGGTTAGGAAGGGAATTGCGGATGTGGGCGGATGAGTTAGTCCGGCATCCACAGCCGCCCTTCAACACGGGCAAGGACGCCCTGTTTGTTGCCTACTATGCCAGTGCAGAACTCACGTGTTTCCGGGCATTGGGATGGCGATCCCCGTACTGGATACTCGATCTATTCACAGAGTACCGCAATCACACCAATGGGACTATTCACGGCGTCAAGGGTAAGCGCGGATTACTGGCTGCTTTGGAATTCTTCAGCTGCCGAAAAATGGCCCATGAAGAGAAGACAGGCTGGCGGGATCTGGTCATGGAGGACCGGCTAAACGGCGATTACAGCCCCGAAGAGCGTCAAGGGATACTCGACTACTGCGCCACGGATGTTATCGCCCTGGAGGACCTGCTACCGCGCTTGGTCGGTACGATTAGTAACCTGGACCACGCCCTATTGCGGGGGAGATACATGGACGCTGTCGCCGCGATGGAATGGCGAGGAATTCCATTGGATAAACTCTATCTGGACCGGTTGCTGGAACACTGGGAAGGAATCAAGCTGCGACTGATCTCAGAGATCGATCCCCAGTATGGTGTCTATGAGGGCAGCACCTTCAAGCGGGATCTGTTTATTGACTATCTTCAACGCAACAACATTCCCTGGCCATTGACGGAGACCGGCATCCCCAAGCTGGATACAGATACCTTTCGGCGCATGGCGGACGCTTATCCCGCACTAACCCCTTTACATGAATTACGCTACGCACTCGGTCAGTTAAAGCTGAACCGGTTGTCTGTGGGCCAGGATGGCCGGAACCGCTGTCTGTTAAGCCCCTTCGGATCAATCACCGGAAGGAATCAGCCCAGCACGGCTAAATTCGTATTTGGTCCCTCTAAATGGATCAGAGGACTGATCAAACCACCACTAGGGAAATCGATTGCCTATGTGGATTTCAAGAGTCAGGAAATCGCCATTGCTGCCAGACTCTCCGGGGATCGGAAAATGCAAGCCGGATACAGCACTGGCGATCCGTATATTAATTTCGCCATTGAAGCTGGTCTGGCACCACAGGGGGCCACAAAAGCCACTCATGGAGAAGTCCGTAATCAATGCAAGGCGGTTGTGCTGGGAATCAATTATGGCAAGGGAGAAAAGGCCCTGGCCGATGATATCGGTGGGCCGGTATTGGGTGCCAGGCAATTGCTACGGGCACACGCTCAAACCTATCGGACATTCTGGGAGTGGTCGCAGGCGGTGAAAGATCACGCTGTTTTACACGGTTACCTGGATACCGTCTTTGGTTGGAGGGTTCAGCTGGACACTGAAGCCAATCCCCGCTCTTTGCAGAATTTCCCCATGCAGGCTAACGGAGCCGAAATGTTGCGCCTGGCACTGATCATAGCCAATGAAGAGGGGCTGGAAATCTGTGCCCCAGTCCATGATGCGATTCTGATCGAGAGTGCCACAGAGACCATAGGACAAGACGTGAAACAGCTTCAGGAAATCATGCGGGAGGCAGGCCGCTATGTGCTGTCCGGTTTCGACGTAGGGTCAGACGTGAAGCAGATTGGCTACCCGAACCGGTACATGGACAAGCGCGGCGAAAGGATGTGGAAGACTGTAAAAAAGCTGCTCGATTTAGAACAAAAGGAGAGTGCAGGACCCATATCAAATTTGCATGGGAGTCATATCAAATCTGCATCCCACCCATGCACATTCGATATACCCGGTCCCTTATATTAATAGTTATATCAATAGTCCTATACCTACCCACCTATAGAGGTAACAAGCATTGGAAGAGAAGTTAATTCATACACCGACGACTAAAGCATTGTTGGAGAGAAGAGCGGTAAACGGCTCTGAGTTCTACTTACCGAAAACATCCTTTGCTGTATTCGAAGAGATGGCGAGTCTAAGTGGTGGTGCTGTTGTGGTCTATGTGGCAATACTGATTACTGTCTTTATACGCGGTCAGTGGTCGAGTATGCCGCAACGATTACGTGACCGAATCAATCTGAACCAGCCCAACTTTTCTAGAGCTGTAAAGCAGCTTGAGGGAAAGGGTTGCATTCAGGTTAGGCGGGAGCCGGGTAAGAAGATGCGGTTTCAGATACCGGGAGCAACATGAACCAGAGAAGGACAGTCTTTAAGCCCAGCTATCTGGGCAAGACCAAAGACAAGCAGCGCGTACTGATACGCCACAAGTGGATCTGCGGACACTGGCAGCAATTGCCGTGTGACTGTCGCCGGGCATTGATTGTGGAGGCGAGGCAGTGACTAGGTTCTTCGGCGCTCGAATTTCAACCGCGGGAAATGCGCGCCCGGTTTTCGGACGTTTTTCGGTCGCTATAGGTTGTTGTTGGCACGGTTTATGATTTCAGAAGCAAAGAAGTTGTCCAAGTTGAGAAGTGCAAATAAGGCCGAGGCCGCTGAGTTTTTCGGCGTTTCCCTACCCACTATAGACGCATGGATTCGCCGGGGTTGTCCTGTAGTTCAGCGTGGAGCTCATGGATTGCCGTGGATATTGGATCTTTTGGAGATTGCCATATGGCGGTATGGATCTTCAGAGGAAGAGATATTAGACCCAGACAAAATGCCGCCTAAGGAGCGAAAAGACTGGTATGACGGAGAGAAGAGGCGCAGGGAGATTCAAACTCAGGATCGAGAGCTTATCCCTGCTGATGAATTCGACCGGGAGTATTCCCGAATGATCAAGTTAGTGGCAGCAGGCCTAGAGACATTGCCGGATCGTCTTGAGCGGGATGCTGGGTTGAAGGGGACTCAACTGGAGCCAGTTTTTCGGGTGGTAGATGGGTTGCGGGAAGACCTGTATCACGCATTAACTGAGCGGAAATTGAGTGAAGACTGAATTTGCATTGGTCACTCCAGCAGGAAGATGGGCGTAAATATTTCAACCCAAAAACTCTTAAAGACCGGACGCGCATTCCCCGCGGTAGAGCCTCATTAGTTCAAAGAACCTAGCCTTGTCCACTCCTATTGAAAACCTGCTGAAACTACAAGAAGCCGCCCGAGATGGTGCGGTATCTCCTGAAGTCGCCGCATGGTTTAGCCAGGGCATTGAGGATTATCTCTCCAGACAAGGCCCGCTCGATGAGTGTCTGAATCTGACCGGTAAGGTCGGCCAGCGAAAAGCGCTCACGATCTACCTAGCTCACACCCGTAACTACCATCTTAAACAAGCTTGGGAGCTGCTGGAGGCTGATTCACCCTGGCAACGGTCGGTTTGCCTTGCTGAAGAAGTACTCCGCTTTGAAACGCGAATATGGACCCGGTGGAGTGATTTGCCGGAACCGCCAATAGGCTCAAGTGAATTGCGCAGCCATCTATTTCACGCATTCAGGACCGGCATCGATATTCCTGGACTTTCCCAACTCCACACGATTTGCACCACTCAGTGAATACCCCCTATTGATTGAGCTATCCCTACCTCAGACTTAATCGTGAGGCGGTTGTATCCGGCAACTGTCTTGTCATAGTTGACACCGCCAGTTCGCCCGGTCTGGATAAAACCGGGCACAAATTGAAAGTGCGTTATGACCAATAAAAACCGAGCATTGGATTTGGTTCTAGCTGAACCTTGGGCAATTTCTCAGGCAAACTTGGAGCAGATTCTTGCCATCGCTCAGAGGATGAACGAGAGCCCCGAAGCTGTAGCGGCGAAGTTGGGTCGGCCGTTGGAAAACTCACGGAGTGTTGAACTGCGCGGGACCACTGCGGTTGTGCCTGTAATTGGCCCAATCTTCCGCTATGCAAATATGTTTACTCAGATTTCAGGCGCTACCAGTCTGGAGCTACTTGCGAAAGATTTTAATTTGGCAGTAGCTAATCCCAACGTCAAGTCAATTGTCCTGAATATCGACAGCCCCGGGGGACAGGCGACAGGTATCTCTGAGTTTGCCGAGATGGTTCGTTCCGCAAGCAAGCCTGTCACTGCCTACGTGGGCGGCACCTCCGCTTCAGCAGCATATTGGATCAGCGCTGCGGCTGATCGCATTGTGACATCAGATACTGGAATTCTTGGATCTATTGGCGTTGTGGCTAGTTTCCGGCCCTCTAAGGATGGTCAAATCAAGATTATCTCCAGCCAGTCTCCATTGAAACAAGCAGACCCAACTACTGAAGCAGGGCGGGCCGAAGTACAGCGGATTGTAGATGATCTGGCCGCTGTTTTTGTCGTGAACGTAGCCGCATATCGCGGCGTCGATACTAAAACGGTAACCAACAAATTTGGGCGCGGTGGGCTGCTTGTTGGTATCAATGCCGTGGCTGCCGGGATGGCGGACGGCATTGGCACATTTGAATCACTCCTTGCCGGGTTATCCGGTTCAAATAGAAATAGAGGTATCCTCATGAATCAACAATCTAATCAGAACTCAGACGCCATAGCTGAATTCGATGCGGCGGTCGCTGAACTTACTGCTACAGGGATGAAGAAAGGTGACGCAATGACAACCGTGATACATGGCGATCCAGAGCTACATGCTCGCTACCTGGAGGCCGTTAATGCCAACACTTAAGCAAAAGGCAAGTGCCTTATTCAGTCTTGATCCTATTAAGCAAGCTATTCACCAACTAACCGATCAGCGCAAGATTATTGAAGCTAAGCTGGAAGAATTAAAGCGGGAAAGGGAAGACCTTCTGAATCTGCCAGTCGCCAAGTCGGATCTGATAGCTGGCTTGGACAATTGGGTAGATCGGATTTCGATGAATTACCGGGAACGAATCGCTGTGAACTTAAAGCGTTTTGCAGCAAGGCCGAGGGAAGCTGACAAGATTGGATCGTATAGTCATAGTGTCAAGCCAGAGTTGTTCTGTATCGATCACCGTGGTATCCCCTATCCTGAAAAAGTGCCTGAAGATGCTCTTGTGTTCTTGTTTGGTGAGCAGATAAAGGATGTGATTCAGGCGGAGATAAAAGCGCTCGACTTGCCTGATGAAGGGCCGGTGTTCTCCGAGCGCAATAAGCAGGTGGAGAGGCTTGATAGAGAGATCGAGCAGATGGAAGCCACGCTGGAAACGCTAAAGGAAGCAGCAAAAGAATCTGGCATGTACTTCAGGTGATAATGATGAACACTGAAAAAGAGAACATATCGATCATACGGAAAACAATCCCCCTGCTTTGCCGTGGAGCCCTCTATGACCTCAGTGAGGTAGACGAATCTATGCTAACTGAGCAAATGGGGCAACTGGAGCTCATTCGAGGCGATGAGCTCTTACGATTGATTGCAACCAGCGCGGCCCGGAAGAGTATTGCCGGGGATCTATTGAGGGGATAGAAAACATGGCCAGAGCAAACAGTCCAAGAACCTATACAGCAGGCGAGGAACTTTTAGCCCATCGACGGGTTAAGCTCAAGCTTGGAACAGTCACTACTCCGCCGGAGGTGGAGTACGCAGATGCCGGAGAGTCGCATATCGGAATGACTCTAGACGAAGTTGATGCGGGGGCATTGCTGGCTATCAAGCTACGCAACCACCCAGGCACCCATGAAATGACAGCAGGTGGTGCTTTCGCTATTAATGTGCCGCTCTATGGCGCGGACGATGGAAAGATATCGACCACTGTGGTTGGGGATCAGTTGGCGACCTCTCACGAAGCCGCTACTGGAGATGGAGACATTGTCGAAGTACTGCCTTTCGTGGCGTGAGCACCCGGGGTATTCGTTAAACAGCAAAAGGTACTGTCAGAGCCTCAAAACCATGCGGGTCATATGCGGCGCGGTGTTTTCCTAGCCACAGGCCTCTATAGGCTCCACCACAATAGGTGATCGATAAAGAGGCTACACGGATCATCCACGAAGCGCTGGAGGATCTGTCCAGGAAAGTTGATTATTGAGAATCCAAATTTGCATTCTCAGATTCGGTGAGCCGAAATTCTGGCTCACCTATTAATCCGTCCTGCTCGAAATCGCGAGATCGTGTTTGAGGATGGTGCGGATTTAGCTTTCATTCGCCATTTGCTTAAAGGCCGGACTGGTACCTTTGCGTACAACACCACAATCTGTTTTAACAAATACGCATTTCATTTCCTTACCGCCTACAGATGAGCGGGGACGCTCAGAGTAAAGGCTCACTGCTGATCGAGGTGCTAAGCGCCTGGGAAAAGGTCCGCCATCAGAAGTGACGGGATTAGGAATGACTGAACGCCTGTCTGTCCCCCGATAAAAGACCCCGATTTCCGATACAGTGACCGGAAACGCACTCAGATTAACAACTTCAATGCAGAATTCTAGGTGATCAGGTGCTCCGCCTACCGGGATAGCGTGCTTTGGGGTTACAACAAGCTTTACACGTTCTTTAGATAATCCCACCCAAGTGTTGATTACCCCAAGCACAGCGCCAAGAAGTGCAATCGCGAAGGTGACTAATTCAAAAATATCCATAAGGTGCCTTGAGAGCCCGTTCCTGAATAACGGGAGGGTTTTCGGCTGATTGGCGGACGGATATTAGTGTAATTAAGTAAGGTATTGAGCACCAAATGCTGCCACCTATATTTTCATCAAGGAAAGGACATCCCTAAGGCACTATGTTGAATGGATGTTGAACGGATCAGCGTCCGATAGGCAGGCTTGGGCGGATGGCGTCCATCCTATTGTTATTATTAGTATAAATGGCGCGCCCGAGAGGATTCGAACCTCTGGCCTCAGCCTCCGGAGGGCTGCGCTCTATCCAGCTGAGCTACGGGCGCAATAATCGCGCGTTTACTGCTGAAGAATTTCCCGCCGCCAAAAAGGCAGGGGGTGGAAAGCACGCTAGAATAGCGGGAGTTTGGGCATACGTCCATGCCTGATTTGGAAAACGCTGGACGCCGTCGTGGCAAACTTGGGGCCAAACGTATTATAATTTTCCGTCAAATCGCATTCGGAGGCGGCACGCCGGGTTCGGGGCGTCTTCGACCACTCCATATATCCAATCGGAAAGAAGGGCCGTATCAGTGAGTAACAACGAAAATAGCAGTTTAGGGGTAGTTTTGGGTGGCTTTGGCCTTATTCTTGTGCTGGTCATGGCCGTCTATTTCCTAACCGCAGCTCGATTCCAGGGCAGTGGAATGGATGAGGGTGGTATTGCGGAGCGCATCGCGCCGATTGGTAAGGTGGAAATCGCGGGATCGGCCCCGGCTGCACCAGCCGCTGCCGATAGCGGTGCTGCCGTTGCGGACTCTGGAGCAGCGGCTCCCTCCGGCGGCGGCAACGGAGAGACTATCTATAATCAGTCGTGTGTTGCTTGCCATGCCGCAGGGGTCGCGGGCGCACCCAAGTTGGGCGATAAGGCGGCCTGGGAGCCCCGAATCGCTCAGGGTATGGACGCTCTGATGGCCACCGTAATCAATGGCAAGAACGCTATGCCTCCCAGGGGAACCTGCGCTGCCTGCTCCGATGAAGACTTGAAGGCAACCGTGGAATTTATGGTTTCCAAAGTACAGTAGCTTAAACCAGTCTCAACACTGTAATCTGCGAACCTGGATGAACGCTGCCAAAACTGAACGCATCTGCTTTTGTGTTGCGGTTGTGTTAGGCCTGTCGGCCGTGCTGGCAGGCTGTTCCAGTAACACTAAACGCCCGGTTTTCTACCCCAATGCACACACCCAGGCTGTGGGCAAAGCCCAGGCGGAGCGAGATACCCAAGAGTGCTTTGCACTTGCGGACGATTGGGGTGTCGCACAGAACAAGGATGGTGAGGTTGGGAAAAAGGCGGCTGCCGGTGCCCTAATCGGTGGCGTATCGGCGGGTGCTTGGGGGCTTGTACGGGGTGATGCGGGAGAGCGCGCTCTTGCCGGGGCGTTGGCCGGTGGGAGCGCCGGAGGCGTGAAGGGGGGGCTGGATTCGACTCAGTTGAGTCCAACCTTCAAACGCTTTGTCGAACGTTGCCTGCGGGAGCGTGGCTACGAGGTTGTAGGCTGGGAGTAAGCGCCTGTAAAAGGTCGATGCCGGCTCAGTTCAGCATTGATCGCATGTTCGCGAGGTGGGCATTGCCGCGCTGCTTTTTCTCCGTTGACGAGAGATTTGATGATTTTCCCGGCCGTATGACCCCCTCTTCTGGGAGTTCATCCAGAAATCGGCTGGGTTCGCAAGCGACAAGATCACCAAATCTTTTTCGATGCTGGCAGTAGCTTATTACCAGGGATTGCCGGGCGCGGGTGATTCCTACGTATGCGAGTCTCCTCTCCTCTTCGATCTGCCCCTCTTCTATACTCGCTCTGTGGGGAAGCAGTTCCTCCTCCATGCCCACAAGGTAGACGTGAGGAAACTCCAATCCCTTGGCGGCGTGCAGGGTCATCAGTTGTACCTGATCACCGCCCGACTCTTCTGCCTGACGGTCTAACACGTCCTGCAGTTGTAGCCGGTTCGCAAGTTCGGAGAGATTCTCGCCATTTTCACGACCCAGGCGTTCCAGCCAGGTGAAGAATTCCTTGACGTTGTCCCAGCACCTTTCCGCCGCGGTATCGGTGGTTCGTTTCTCGTAGAGCCACCCTTCGTAGTCCATCTCCGTTATGGCTTGCTTGAAAACGGCCACCGGATCCCCTGCGGCCGCCCGCTGCTGCCTGGCGGAAATCCAGGCATTGAACTCCCGCAGTCGTTCTACCCTTGAGTTAGACAGAAACTGACCCAATCCCAAGTCGCTGCAGGCAGAGAGTAGGGATATACCCCTGCCACTGGCGTACTTACCCAGTTTTTCCAAGGTACCTGGGCCGATCTCACGACGGGGCGTATTGACTATGCGCAGGAAGGCCCGGTCATCATCGGGATTGGCCATGAGTCGCAGATAAGCCATCATGTCCTTGATTTCCGTGCGACTGAAAAAAGCTGTGCCTCCACTCAAGAAATAGGGAATGTTCTGTTGCCGCAGTGTGGTCTCGAATAACCTGGCCTGGTGATTACCCCGATAGAGAATACAAAAATCCTGATTTTCCACACCTCTGGTAAAGCGTCGGTGCAGGATATCCGATACGACTCGCTCTGCCTCCTGTTGTTCGTTCTTGCACGCCAGGATCTTGATCGGCTCGCCTAGGCCCAGCGCGCTCCAAAGACTTTTTTCGAACAGGTGAGGATTGTTGCCTATCAGGTGGTTTGCTGCTTTTAGAATAAAGCCTGTTGAACGGTAGTTCTGTTCCAGTTTGATCACCTTCAAGCGCGGAAAATCCTGTTGCAGCTGGGCCAGATTTTCCGGTCTTGCGCCCCGCCAGGCGTAAATGGATTGATCATCATCACCTACAACCGTGAGCGCCTGCCTTACACCTGTAAGCTGTTTGATGAGCTGGTACTGGCAGATATTGGTATCTTGGTATTCGTCGACCAACAAATGCCGGACCCTATCCTGCCAAAGATCCAATATTTCCGGAAAATCTTCGAAAAGCCTCACAGGCAGCGAGATCAGGTCGTCGAAATCGACTGCGTTGTAGGCCTTGAGCGCCTGCTGGTAGGCCTGGTATACCCGGGCACAATGCCTCTCCCGCTCATCAACGGCTGCCTCTCGTGCGGCTTCAGGCGTCACCATGGCGTTTTTCCAGCCGGAGATCTTCCAGAGCATTGCGGCGGCAGGGTTGGTTTCCGGTCCACGCTGCAGCAACTCCTCGATCAGGTTCTGGCTATCCTGATTGTCGAAGAGGCTAAATCCGGACTTGAAGCCCAGTTTAGAGATATGTCTACGTAGTATGTTAAGGCCAAGCGTGTGGAAGGTGGATATATTGGGTCCCTTGCCGGATGTGCGGGGGAGTAAATCAGAAACCCTGGATTTCATCTCCCGGGCGGCCTTATTGGTGAAGGTGACTGCCAGAATCTGAGTTGGTTTAACCGCGGTTTGATTGATTAAGTGGACAATCTTCCTGGTGATGACCCGGGTTTTACCCGATCCGGCTCCCGCGAGCACTAGCAGAGGACCTGAGGTGTAAACGACGGCCTCCCGCTGTTTGGGATTGAGTTCGGGCATGGGGTAAGGTCGTCTTTGGGAGTGCGCAGGAAGGGGCTGATAGTATTCCGGTATTATGCGCAACCAGGGCCGAAATTGCAGCTGAAGAATGGGTTTTTTCGATCCGGATAGTGCTTCAGACTAAGCGTCTACCGGTCGAAATTGGTTCTGGATGCTATCTTTAACACCAGAGACATAGTCTTGGGTGTTACAACGATTAGATTGGATAGAAGCGTTGGCAGATTAGGTATTCCTGCTGAACAGTAGCTGCGAGAGAGTGTATATCTATGCGGTTTTTAATATTCAGCAACGGAGGCGTTGCTGTATGCACCCCCAGGTACCAGGAGGTTTTACGAAGTTGGAAACATTTTTGAAGAGAGATCTTATGGGCTTGGTTTTGTCACTCTGCCTGTGCCCAGCCGCAGCCCAGGAGAATGCGACTCCCCCCTCGCCGGAGCCGCCTCAGTTGGTCCCGGAGGTGCAGACAGGAAAGGTACCGGAGGCTGAAGTCACTATTGTTGAACAGGATGGCAAAAAACTGGAAAAGTACAGCGTGAACGGACAGGTTTACATGGTCAAAGTGATATCGGGGAACGCTCCCCCATACTACCTATTGGATCTGGACGGTGACGGCGTCATGGATGTGACTCGGGATAGTCCGGACAACATATCGGTGCCTCAATGGGTCTTGTTCAGCTGGTGAGTATTTGAACTACCACACAGGAAGTAATGTTCTTTGTCATCAAATTGTCATCATGGCTGGGGTGTAATAGCGGCCACTGAGGCATTGGAAAAAAACGGACTCATGACAGCAAAGATTTTGGTAGTGGAAGATGAGCCCGCAGTCAGGGAAATGACCGCGTTTGTTTTACGCCAGACGGGGTTCGAGGTACTTGAGGCGGAGGATGAGGGTGGCGCGCGCATGCACCTCTCAAAGACTCCCCCTGATCTTATTCTGATGGATTGGATGTTACCCGGCACCAGTGGTGTTGAACTGACACGCCAACTCAAACATGACAAGCTGACTCAGGATATCCCCATCATAATGCTCACCGCACGGGGGGAAGAGGACGACAAAGTCCGTGGCCTTGAGTGCGGGGCGGAGGATTATGTAACCAAGCCATTCTCTCCGCGCGAACTGGTCGCCAGGATCAAAGTGATCTTGAGGCGCATTTCTCCCCATGTATCCGATGAGGTCGTCGTTGCGGGCCCACTTACGCTGGACCCGACAACCTACCGTGTAAGTATCGAGGATGCGGTGGTCGATCTGGGCCCCACTGAGTTCAGGCTACTCCACTTTTTCTTAACCCATAGGGACAAAGTTTATAGCCGGTCCCGGCTGCTGGATGGCGTCTGGGGTACGAATGTCTTTATTGAAGAGCGTACCGTGGATGTGCATATTCGCAGGCTGCGCAAAGCGCTAGAGCCTTATGGCGTGGACAATATGGTACAGACCGTGAGAGGGGCTGGTTACCGTTTTTCGGAGCAGGCCACTGCCTGAAAAAAAGCCGCAACGGGTTTGGCTCCGGGAATTGGGCGCCATTGCTGTTATTTTAACTGTGGCGACCCTGTTTGGCGCTTTGGTAGGCAAGACTACCCTATTTCTCCTTTTCACCACCAGCGGATTGCTCAGCTGGTATCTCTATCAGTTGTATCTGTTCAGCCGTTGGATTGAGAGTCCCAAGCAGCACCCACCGCCAGCATCTGTAGGCATTTGGGACAAGGTCGAGCGTAGCGCTCGGCAGCTGCGGGAACGCGGTCGTAAGCGCAAGCGGAAGATAGGCAGGATGCTGACCGGATTCAGAGAATCTACGAGCGCGTTGCCGGATGCAACGGTGGTCATCGATGACAATGGTCATATGGAATGGTGGAACAGCGCTGCCAAAGACATGCTTGGCCTGGAGGGGAAGTCCCACATGGCCCTTTCTCTGCAAGATGTCGTAAAGGACCCGGTGTTTCACGCGTTTCTCTCCGCAGGAGACTATAGCCGCCCTTTGCAGATGCCCGCACCTGTCAACGAGAGCATTAGCCTGGAGGTTCGCATTGTGCCCTATGGCAAGGGTAAACGCCTCTTTCAGGCACGTGACATCTCCCGTATGTTGCAGCTCGAGACTGTGCGTCGCGACTTCGTGGCCAATGTTTCCCACGAGATGCGTACACCGTTGACCGTAATTCACGGCTATCTGGAAACCATTTCCGAGACTGCGGATGAGGCGCTGGCAAAATGGCGTCCGGCTCTTGATCAGATGGGGCAGCAAACCGGTCGAATGCAGAGAATCGTCGAAGACCTACTGGTGTTGTCGCGTCTCGAGAGTGATCAGCAATCTCAGGGGCAGGAGGTCGTTGATGTTCCACTGATGCTGGAGAGCTTGTACGCTGAGGCCGCAACGCTCAGCAATGGACAGCACCAAATTGAGCTCATTTTGGAGAGCCGCATAAAACTATACGGAAACCTCTCCGAGTTGGAGAGCGCGTTCTCCAACATCGTCTTCAATGCGATCAGATACACTCCAAAGGGTGGGAGCGTCAAAATAACCTGGAGGAAAGGAGAGGAGGGTGCCTGCTTTGTTGTGCAGGATACTGGGATCGGTATTGCCGCGGAGCATCTACCCCGCTTGACAGAGCGTTTCTACCGAGTAGATGTTGGCCGCTCTCGACAAGGGGGGGGTACGGGCCTCGGGTTAGCGATTGTCAAGCATGTACTCATCCGTCACGGCGGTAAGCTGGAGATTGAGAGTGATCCAGGGCGGGGTAGCACGTTCAGTTGTCGCTTTCCCGTATTCAGGGGCTGTGACTAGCAGAGCGCACGTTGTGCGCTCGCCCGGACAGACTAGATGCATCCTCCAACGATGGGATCCCGGTTAGTGTTGGCGGTTATCCGTTATCCGTAACGTCCCTCGATATAGTCTGAAGTCTCTTTCTTTGACGGTGTGACGAACAGCTCTTCCGTCGCCTTGTGTTCCATCACCTTGCCCATCAGCATGAATATGCATTCCTGGCTGGCGCGCCGCGCTTGGGCCATGTTGTGAGTGACGATTAGGATAGTGTATTTTCCAGCAAGTTCCCAAATCAGCTCCTCAACAGCTTCGGTACCCTTGGGATCCAGTGCGGAGCAAGGTTCGTCCATTAACAGTATTTGCGGCTGCACAGGGAGCAGGCGGGCGATGCACAGCTTCTGTTGTTCTTCCAGGGAGAGTTCCGTGGCACGTCTTCCTAGATGGTCTTTTACTTTGTCCCAAAGCAATACCTGTTTCAATGCCTGTTCCACGATTTCATCCTGCTGGCTGCGGGATGTTCGACGCCCGCTGTTGTGGATTCGGTGGCCGTAGAGGATGTTGTCCCGAATACTCGCTGGAAGCGGATTGGGACGTTGAAAAACCATACCTACCTGCTTTCGAAGCTGGACCAGTTCAACATCTTCGTCGTAAATATTTTTATCGAATACTTCAATACTGCCCTCAATCCGCACATATCCCAGGCGTTCGTTAATCCGGTTTACGCTGCGGAGAAAGGTTGATTTTCCGCACCCGGAGGGGCCGATCATTGATGTGATAATGCCGCTCTTTATTTGCAGGTCGACCTCGAACAGGGCCTGGAAGGTGCCGTACCAGAGATCTAGTTTACGGGTGTTTATCGCCAGTTCGTGGCCTGTCTCATTGTTTTCTGCTGTTGCCGTACTCATATGGTTTCCCGCTATTTATTCTGTTGATGTGGTCCTGGGCTCCGACTGAATGACGCAGGAGAATCTAGATATCGATTCGCTGATCACGCCGCTCGCCTATGCTGCCGCCAATCGTAATACTGCGGCAGTGCGCGTATGCAACACGGGCGAGAGTACAGGCGGTCATCCAAATCGGCCTTCGATATAGTCAAGGGTGCGCTGCTCTTTCACATTTCCCCCGAATAGCGCTTCGGTTTCACCGATTTCCACACACTCTCCCCCTAGGAAGAAAGCGGTCCGGTCAGCGAGGCGGCTTGCCTGCTGAACCAAGTTGGTGACCAGGATAATCGTCATTTCGTTTTTCAATTCTTTTAGAACATCTTCGATCCGCATCGTGGTGACCGGATCAACCGCGATGGAAAACTCGTCCAGAAACAGCATTTCGGGCTCCTGGGAGAGTGCGCGTGCGATTGTAAGCCGCTGCTGCTGACCACCGGAAAGCAGGCTGCCAAGGGAATCGAGGCGGTCTTTCACTTCGTCCCAAAGTGCGGCCCGCATCAGACAGCGCTCTACGATTAGATCCAGTTCCGACTTGGAGTTGATCCCCCTTAGCCTGGGGGAGAGGGCCACGTTTTCGTAAATGGTCAGCGGCAGGCCGACAGGTAACGGAAAAACCACGCCGATGCGGCTGCGCAGGGCATAGAGATTGCGCAAATGGCGAGTTTCGAGACCATTGAAATAGACGTTACCCTCTACGTGCATGTTGGTATTGAAGGTGTCCATGCGGTTGAGGGCCTTGAGGAAAGATGTCTTACCTGCATTGGCTGGTCCGATGATACCGAAGATCTCGTTGGGGTATACCTCGAGATTGACATCACTGAGCGCCACATCGCTGCCGTACTTGATACGCAGGTGCTCGACTTTGAGCTTGGGCTGTGCGGCTTCCTCAGCCACCGATTGAGAGGCCGTATTTTCGGTTACCATTTCTTTTTACCCCTCAGATACATGCGGAAAGCGATGGAAATACTGTTCATGATTAGCACTAGGGCAATCAGTACCAGGGCGACACCGTAAGGTAATCCCTCAGGCACATGGGGGACCTGAGTCGAAACCACAAACAGGTGCAGCGAGAGTGCCATGGTCTGATCGAAGACCCCCTGGGGCAGGAACGGAAGGAAGAAGGCGGCGCCGGTGAACATGATAGGCGCTGTCTCACCTGTTGTTCTCGATACCTCCAAAATAACACCGGTGAGAATACCGCTGACCGCGTTTGGCAGGACTACACGGCGTATGGTTTGCCAACGGGTTGCGCCCATGTTCCAGCATGCCTCCCGGAAAGCCTCCGGCACGGCCTGGAGCGACTCACGGGTAGCCACGATGATCAGGGGTAGTGTCATGATGGCGAGAGTGAGACTGGCAGATAGGATACTGGTGCCAAAACCAAAAAAGATGACGAAGGCACCTACCCCGAACAGGGCGTGCACGATAGAGGGCACACCCGCCAGATTGATGATTGCCAGGTTGATTGCACGGGTAAACCAGTTGTTCGGCGCGTACTCACTTAGGTAAATAGCGGCGGCCACGCCCAGCGGTACGGATATCAACAGAGCCACCGAAACCAGCCAGACGGTGCCGATGAGCGCTGGAAAGATACCGCCCTCGGTCATACCGTTGGTCGGATCAGTGAAGAGAAAGTCTATAGATATCATCTCTCCGCCCTTGAAAACCAGGGTGGCGAGGATAATCAGCACTGGCAAGATGAGTAGCACGGTCATCATCATGAACAACGTCCGGTACAGCGCCTCGGTGCGGTAGTTTTTTCTGTTTAGCTTAGATTGAGAAAACATTTCCATCAGAATATCTCGCTTTTATTCGGGCTTATTGTTTGCGGATGCCGCGCACGATAAGGTCGGCCGACAAATTGATGAGGAAGGTGATCAGGAACAGGAATATTCCGATTGTGAACAACGCTTCGTAGTGGGTAGAGCCCACTGCTGTCTCACCCAATTCGGCGGCGATTGTGGCCGTAAGTGCACGCACCGAGTCGAACACGCTCCCGGGTATGTTGATGGCGTGACCAGTGGCCATCAACACAGCCATGGTCTCGCCGAAGCCGCGTCCGACACCAAGCAGAACGGCACCCAGAAGCCCGCTCTTGGCAGCAGGTAGAACCGTCTTGAAAATGACCTGCCAGCGGGTGGCGCCCAGAGCTTCGGCCGCTTCACGGTATCTGTCAGGGACAGCCTTGAGGGCGTCCTCGGCGATGGAGGTCATGATCGGTGCAGCCATCAGGCCAAGGATAACGCCGGCATTTAGCACGTTGAGGCCGACCGGCACATCAAACAGCTCAATGATTAAAGGGTTCATGATGGAGAGCCCGATAAAGCCCCAGACGACAGACGGTATTGCTGCCAGCAGTTCGACCAGGACTTTGAGGGATTCTCTTTTTTTGCCGGTGGCGAACTCGCCAATATAAATCGCGGCACCCAGGGAGAACGGAATGGCCACGACCATGGCGAGGCCAGTGACGCTAGCAGTTCCTGCTATCAGGGCCAGAATGCCGAATGTGGGTTCATCCTCGTCTGTTGGTTCCCACCAGGGAGATAGAAAAAACTCGGAGAAGCTGAAATCTTTCAGAAGAAAACCCAGCCCTTCGACCGTTACGAAAACAAAAATCAGAATAATAAAGAGAATCGCCGAAATACCGCCCAGAAACACCAGTGATTGAACCGCTCTGTCGATGTACCAGTCGGTATTACGCGCGTCGAAGTCTGAATTTGCAGTAGTCGTTGGTTGGTTTGCGCTCGACATGTCAAGATGCCCCTTCGCCACGCAGCGCTTCCATTAGGTCGCGAACTTGGAGCAAAATCTCCCGGTAAGTCTCCTCAAGTGCACCGTTATCTGCCTGTTCGGCTGGCTCAGGAATATCCCACTCGAGTGCAGCGGTGTGGAATGGGAGATCTGAGATGTAATCGGCAACGCTGCCCTGCAGCGCCACGATAACGGTCTGATCATGGATCTGCTGATGGGTCAGCTCATCGACACCCCTGGGCGAGATCCGGGATGTCTCTTGGCCTCGCTGATCGAGGAATGTCACCAGCCGGGGGTCCAAAGCGCCAGCGGGATTTTTACCGGCACTGAGGTAGCGGCCGCTTTCCGGAAAGTTAATACGAGCTGCCGCTTCGGCCATCTGGCTTAACAGGCTATTGTCTTCGTCGACGAACAGAATCCGATAGACTTTGGGTGCCTTCTGGTCGCCGGTGACTGCGAAAACCGTCTCTTCACAAAGGTTCTTCGCCTGGTCCGCCACGCGTTTAACCTGTGTGAAGACCACGAACATGGCGAAGCTATCCTTGACAGCCTCCCGTTGATCGGCAGACATCATCTCCTCGTATACACCGTCCAGGCTACTCTCGATCTGGCCGGCGATGACCATGGTGCTCTTGGCCATCTCCGCATTGAGTGTATTGAAGGCCGTGATCCCCTGTTTGAGCATAAGGAACGTCTCCCCCGCCAAACGTTCCAGCTCGCGTGCCATTGTCCCAGTGGGGGTCTTGGACATTTGCACGCCTTCTCTTGCTACTGTGACCGCGTAGTCGCCAATCCTTTCCAACTCAATATTTACGCGGATTGCGGAAGAGAGCAGTCGGAGGTGTCCGGCACTCGGTAGGTGCACGGCGATGAAGCTATGGCAAAGGCGATCGATAGCGCGCATATTGCGGTTAATCTGATGATCCTTGAGCACGGTCTCATGGGCCAGCTGTTTATTACCGGTTTGCACGGACAGCACGGCATTCTGGATAGCCTCCTGCGCAAGTTCTGCTTGTTCCGCCAAACGCTCTCGGATAGTTGTGAGGTCTCGTTCTAATCGTTTTTCTAAGTGGGGCATATCGGCCTCGGTTCTCGAGATGGAAAAGGGTGTCCGGTTTCGTTGTATGCCGGCTCGTTACTTCTGGGGAGAGCTACGAGTCCAGGGCGGGTCAACCCTCGCCCTGGAGACTCGCGCTGTCATTTATTTACAGCTAACCTCTTTGGCTGGAGCATAGCCCTTGTTGAGGAGAATGCATTGGCCGGTGTCGCTGATAATCCAATCCATGTACTTCTTGATCTCACCCTCGGGCTCACCGTTGGTATACATGAACAGAGGGCGGGCGATGGGATAGCTGCGGTCACTGGCGGTTGCTACACTGGGATTGACGCAATCACCGCCGGTCTCCTGGGCGATACACGCCATTTTCAAGTGGTCCGTAGCATAGGCCAGCCCACTGTAGCCAATTGCACATGGGGTCTTTTCAACCAGATCCACCACGTCTTTGGAGCCGTGCATATCGAGTGTGCCCTGGCGGAAAGAACCTTTGGCGATGGTGCCATTCTTGGCGGCCGTTTTTAGCACGGCTTTCTTGAAGTAGGCATAGGTTCCGGAATTGTTCTGACGACTGACCACTACGATTTTGTCGCTGTCGCAGCCAGGCACTTTGAGGTCGAGGTCAGACCATTTGGTGGCCTTGCCACCTCGCCCGAATACCTGCGCGAGCTGGTCGATACTAAACGCATTCGCGGGGTTGTCGGAATGAATGAAGACGGCAAGGGCATCAAAGCCGACAATGTGTTCTTTCGGGTCCTGCCCCGACTCCTTTGCTTTCTTAACTTCCTTGTCCTTCATCTTGCGACTGGCATTGGCGATGTCCACGGTGCCGTTGATCATGGCGGCAATACCCGTACCCGAACCGCCGCCGGAGACAGCGACCGCGACGGAGGGATTGACTTCCCTGTAGGCCTCGGCCCAGGCCTGGGCTACATTGACCAGGGTATCCGAGCCTTTGTTCTGGATAACCACGCGATCGGCTGCCTGGGCGCCCAGGCATACGGTAAGTGCAGTTGCGGCGAGAGTTGTTTTCAGCAGTGGTGGGTTGTTCATCGGTGCTCCTCGATCGTTATAAATTTATGACAGGCACCGACTATAGCTAGACACTGTGACAACGATGTTAAGATATGCCCCGCGGTTACCCTGATTTGTAATAAAAATGAAATAATGAGGATTTCTTGGACTTGTCTTCCAAACTGCTTGCGCTGAATTAAATGTCGCTGGCATTGGGTGGAGGGCAGTATTGGCACTACCGCGCTGGGCCCCCCCGGAGCCTGAATGCTGGTAATATTAGAAGGCTATACATGGGGAAGACTCGAGCCATGACGCCGAGCGGTATTACAGACGATACTTTAGTTGTGGGAAAGATGAAAAGATGAACGACTTGATACCGCTTTCCTCAGATCTGGTCGGTGATCCTCAAAGTTGGGAGTTGGCTATTAGGGTCGTACTGCAGGTAGTGCTGCTACTATCCTCGGCTGTCTTCTCCGGGTCGGAAACGGCGCTGTTTTCCCTTAGCAGGATCGACCTGCAGAAACTCCGGCAATCTCGAAACAGGCATTCCGAGAGCATCCACGCGATGCTTGACGAACCACGGCGTCTGATCATCTCTATCCTCTGCGGTAATGAACTGGTCAATATCGCCTCGGCAGTCAATATGACCGGTATTCTGCTGCTGCTGTTTGGTGAAGGCGACATCGGCTGGATCAATATCCTGGTGATGGTGCCCTTGCTGCTGCTTTTCGGTGAGGTAACTCCAAAGACCATCGCCGTTACTTTTCCGGTGAAATTTGCAACCGGCCTCTCGGCAAAGATTCTCCCTCGCTGGATCGTATTCATTACTCCGCTGCGAGAAGCGGTAAGGCTGGTTGCGGACCGGATCACGACCCTTGTGGTCGGTGACGAGGTCGATCGAGAAAACATCCTCCAGGCGGATGAGCTCAAGACCCTACTGGAGGAGGGTGAGGAAACCGGCATCATCGACGCCACCGAGCGGGTGTTGATTGATAATGTTCTAGAGGCCTCCGAGACCGACATCTCGCGTATCATGACTGCCAGCCCACGCATCAACTTCCTAGATGCCGCGCTGCCGGTGTCGGAACTCATCGATAAGTTCCGTGAATATCGTCATCCCAGGATTCCGGTGTTTCGGGAACATTGGGACAACGTGATCGGTTTTCTGCATTCCGAGGACATATTGAAGCTCGTTCGGGGGGGAGGGGACCTCTCCCGGGTCAGCCTGGACGCCATCATGAAGCCCGCTCATTTCGTACCGCCCACCAAGAAGGTAGACGAAATGTTCGATTACTTTCAGGACCACAATACCCGGGTCGCGATAATCCTCGGGGAGTTTGGAGAGGTTCTGGGGTTGGTCACCATGAAGGATGTTCTCAAATTTATCTTCGGGGAGATATCAGGGCGCATGGAGGGCCAGGAGTACTACAAGGAAGAGGACGAAAACAGCTACACCGTGCCCGGTGATATGCGGCTGGCGGATTTCTACAATCTGACCAATTTCGATATTGAAGACCCGGTCATGACAACAATCGGTGGCGTCGCCTTTCGCCTCTTCGATCGTTTACCCAAGGTGAGAGATCAAGTAACCCACGAGGGCTATGAATTCACCGCGATGGCTCTAAAGGGACTGCGCATAAGTCAAGTCAGAGTGCGCAAGATTATCGCCGACGATCCCCATGAGTCGACGGATGAAAAGACCATACTGGAGACTGAGGGAAGGGTGGATAGCGTCTCTGCTGATCAAGGCGGGGTGCCGTCGCCCAAGGATTCGGAGACCCCGGTTGAGGGGGGGGATCGCTGATGGAGTGGATACTCGAATTACTGCTCATTGTCTTCTTTCTCCTGCTGAAGGGTTTTTTCTCCGGGTCCGAAATCGCCATGGTGAATTCAGACAAACTAAAGCTGCGTCATCGGGCAAAACAGGGAGATAACGGTGCGGGCCTGGTACTCAAGCTTTTCAAGACTCCCGATGTCATCCTGGGCACTACCCTGGTGGGGACCAACTTGGCAACGGTTTCGGTCTCCACACTGGGCGCTTTGATTTTTATCGAACAGTTCGGTTCCATCGGGGATCTGATCTCTGTGATTGTAATGACGCCTATACTGCTGATCCTGGGAGAGGTGGTGCCCAAGAGTGTTTTTCAGCAGAAAGCAGACACCCTGGTAGGCTATTTGATCTACGGCCTGCGGTTTTTTTCCTACCTCTTCTACCCGGTGATCTTCATTTTTAGCCGGGTCGCGCGGTTTGTTACGCGCATCGTTGGCGGGGGGAATCTCCCGCAGAATATGTTTATCACCCGGGAGGAGTTGAGGGTATTGTTGGACTTCTCCGATTCGGCCTCCTCCCGCACCAAGATTGACAAAAAGCGTATCACTCGCATTATCCGCTTTGCTGATACGACCGTGGGAGAAGCGATGATCCCACTGGCAGATGTCATCGGTTTCAATGTGAAACGGGATTTGCGTGATGCCGTTGACGTCGTAATAAAGTATGGCTACAACCGACTCCCGGTTTATGAGAAGAATATTACCAACGTGAAGGGCGTTTTAACGCTCAGTACCTGGGATCTGATGGCGCCGGATATAGAGCAGCAAGCGCTCGATGATTATGTTGCCCCAGCGCTTTACCTCTCCCCAAAGCAGACTATCGATCGTGCCCTGCCCCAGCTGCAGGCACGAGAAGACCATATGGCTGTGGTTGTCGACGAGTTTGGCTCAGCGGTGGGCATACTTACCATGGAGGATGTGTTTGAAGAGGTGGTGGGGGAGATTGATGTTGGCTATGACTTTGACGAGTATCAGCCGAAACGGCGCCTCTATATCGAGCATGAGAGCGAAAACAGCCATATTATGAGCGGCCGGATGCCGATTTCCGAAGTGAACGATCTTTTGTATGAGACATTCTCCGTAGCGGAAGCACACACCATCGGTGGGTTGGTCATCAGTCGGTTGCGGAGGATCCCGGAAAATGGCGAATCGATTGATGAGGGCGGATACAGAATTACCGTGTTGGAATCAGACGCACGCTCGGTCATAAAAGTACGCCTGGATCGTCTTTGATGTGGTCCGGGAAACTGGGGGCGCGAGCTGTCGCGATCACCCGGTTGTTGGTCAGTAAAGAAGATTCATCATACCAATCATCACGCCTAGAAACAGCAGTGTCATGATGCTGCCGGCCCGCAGAAAATCAGGCACGCGATAGCTGCCCGGCCCCATAATCAACGCATTGACCTGGTGGGTTGGAATAAGGAACGAGTTCGAAGTCGCGATAGCCACAGTCAGTGCGAACAGGGCGGGGTCGGCGCCCACACCGACCGCCAGATTGACCGCCAGGGGTACTAACAGCACTGTTGCTCCCACATTGGACATCACCAGCGTAAAGAAGGTGGCGAGAGTGGCGAGGGCGGTTTGAATAACCCATATGGGCATTTCGCCAACCAGGCCGATGGTCTGTTCGGCGATCCACTTGGCGGTGCCTGACTGTTCGACCGCCATGCCCAGGGGAATAAGGCTCGCGAGCAGGAATACCGTCTTCCAGGATACCGCCTGGTAGGCCTCGTCGATCTTCAATACGCCTGTCAGTATCATTCCGATGGCACCGGTCAACAATGCCACGGACAGCTTGATATCGCTAAACAATACCAACGCCAGAGCGATAGTGAAGAATAGGGCCGCCCACCCCACCTTCTTGGGTCTAAGGTTCTCTTTCGGATACTCTGTGGTTATCACTACAAAGTTTCGGTTGTTCTCCAGGCGCGCCAGATTCTCCCAAGTGGTATGGACCACCAATGTATCTCCAGCGTGAAAAGGCATGGTGCGGATATGGTCTTCGCTAAGCAGGGTCTTCCCATCCCGGTGCAACGCAATCAGATTCAGGCCATAGAGTTTCCGCAGCCAGACCTCCCGCGCGCTCTTGCCGATCAAGAATGAACCCGGACGTATGACGATTTCCGCGATGCCCGCTTTCGCTGGCGATAGCACCTCAGAGAAACTTCGCACCTCCTCTCTCTTTTTCAGGTTGTACTTACTGACCAGGGTCTCCAGGTGAATTTTCGAGGCGAGAATGCCGAGCACCATTCCCCCCTCGATCTCGGTGTCATATGCCAGCGCCCCGGATCCGACCAAACTGGCTTGACCAGGGCGTTTTACCCCAATCGCTCTTACGCTGTAGGTACTTTCCACCTCCCCGAGGAGGCGTCCCACCAGCTCATTGCCGTCTTTGACTACGACCTCCTTAAAGATGGGTTTGAGTCCGTAAAGCTTGTGAAAGTACTCCATGGCGTCCCCGCTGCCACTGACATTGCGCTGTTTGGAAGGCAGCACCCAACGGCCGGCCACTACGAAGTAAGCGATACCACTCACCACCAGAGCCAGACCTATGGGGGTGACAGAGAAGAGGTCCCAGGTATGCATGCGCAGATTGGCAGGAAGCGCTGTATTGGAAGTGCGGATCAGGTCGTTAAGAAGAATTAGGGGGGAGGAGCCCACCATTGAAACGGTGCCACCGAGTATGGCGCAGTAGCCCATCGGCATTAACAGGCGCGACATCGGAAGGTTGGCACGGGAAGAAATGCGGGAGACCACCGGCAGAAACAGGGCTGCAGCCCCTACATTCTGCATGAAGGAAGAAATCAGAGCGACGGTTCCGGAGATGATGGGGATTACACGGCTCTCGGTAGTGCCCCCTTTTCTTAGTATCAGCGCTGCCACTTCGCCCATGATACCGGTTTTATCGAGTCCGGCGCCGATGACCATAACTGCAATTATGGACATAACCGCATTACTGGAGAAGCCGTCGAACAGCAGAGCATTATCGACCAGACCCTGATTTAGCCCCATCAGCGGTGCCAACAGTGAACTGAGTCCGAGCAGCACCATAATACAGATCGCTGCCACATCGACTGCGACGATTTCGAACACGAAAAGGTAGACCGTAAGTAAGAGAACCGCCGTTACCCAAGCAATTTCGAGTGTAGGCTGTATTTGCGCCAGGTAGAGGCCCAATGCGATAAATGCCACTAGGGAGAAGAGGCGTATCCACAGGCGTAGTCTTCGCTCTCTGTTAGAATCTGCTTCAGGCATACTGATGTTTCGGTTTCACCCCTGGTGGGATCGTGTAGGACATTGAGCTAACGCAATGCACTCCCTCAACAGAGTGAGAGCAATGCTGTAGCCAGTAATTCGGGTTCATAGCGGTCGGCGTCGTCACGATCTGCCAGCTTCGTATCAATGAGTTGAATACCTAAGTCTTGCAGCCGTCCCGCTGAAATAGGTGACAGGTAGTTGCCGCCTTTGCTATCCATCACAATAAAATTAAGAAGTCGTTCTGTAGGGCAGTCCTCGCCCGCGTCGGCCCGTAAGTGCTCCAGTAACTTACAGACAGAGTGTTCCAGGCTCATTCCGATTTGCTCTGGATCCCTGCCGAGGCTGGGTACGTAAACTTTTGGATTGTTGTTGGCTGCTACTGCGGTGCCCACACCTTTGGGCAGGAAATGGGATATCAGGCTGGAGTAGAAACTTCCCGGAGGGAAACAGATTAAATCTGCGCGCTCTATCAATTTGCGGTTTTTTTTTCTTAATGTCGGGATGGACGATGCTTGTAGAGCACCGCTGCTGTCACAAAGAAAGAGCCGCTGGATTGGCGAGGTGAGCGGTGGCGATTCCTTGCCTGTAAGCAGGTGCTGGCCGAAGATCCTGCGGCCGTCTACCAGGTCGGCACCCAGGTGCAGGTCATCATTTATCACCGCGCGCACTATCCCGCGAACGCCCACCAATTTCGAAAATAGAAAAATGATTGGATCCAGATGCTTGTGGTTGTTTAGATAACCCCCGGTTAAGATCAGATTGCCGATGCTCGCCCCCCCCAGATTGAAGTTGTCCGGCATCGACTCTTGGAAATAACCAAGTTGGGTCCGGATGAGGCGTCGCATCGGGTTTGGCACTCGGGAAATCATCGATTCCTTTCCTCGCGTCATATCCGAAAGCCGTTTTTTCAGCGTCGAGTTGGGGATGTCTACCGGAAAGCGGTAGGTAAACAAGCGGTACACGTCGGGCTGCCCGGTAATGGTTTCATCTGCCAGGGTCATCAGCCGGCTGCGGAGGTCCCCGATTGCGGGCATGGCAAAGGCCTTTCGCAGTTTGGCGGAGCTACCGCCGGAATCGAACGGGGTCACCATATGAATGGAATTGAAAGTGTAGTTCTTCAAGACCCGGCTCATCCCTTTCAGCGCTGTCCCACCACTGAAGAAAAGCATACTGGGGCCTAGCTCCGGCACTTTGCTAAAGCGGCCGAGACGCAGGGGATCCGGCAACTTTGCGGCGCGGAAAATGCGAATAGATTCCATTTCTATCGGGGATGTGGCACGACAAACTAAGGTGCGTAATTACACCACTAAAGTGGCTGTCGGGCCAATAGGGATATGGAAAAGAGTGTACTCGTCCTCAACCTCGGATCGGATGAGGCTACGGCTTCGTATGAAACATGGGCACAGGGAATAAGACTAAAGGCCTTTTACGTTCTTCAGTTTGGCCTTCTTGAAATTCGTGCCCTTGCATTTCGCCTTGGTAAGGTTGGCGTCGGTGAGGTTGGCGCCCTTAAGATTGGTTTTTCTTAAATCCGCCTGCCGCAGTCGCGCATGCTCTAGATTGGCCCCAGAGAGGTTGGTGCCGCGCAAATTGGTTCCGTTGAGGTGTGCGTTTTCCAGATCTACGCCTGGGAGATCTAGCCCGCTAAGATCCTTATCGTCTAGATCAATCGACTTCTTGCCCGATTTGCGCCACTGTTTTACCCATTTGTTGAAGCCTGATACGTCTTCGTTTTTTAATAATTTTACCGCTTGTTTGTTCGCCATGGCTCAACTCTTCGAATGGTTGGTATCCTGTGTGTAAAAAGGCAGCGTTACTTGAACGGCAACACGCTCCTTTTTGAGTATACGCTTCTTTCTTTGCCGAAGTGTTACTGCGGGCCTTTCAATGAAGCATGAAGGTGCTTCATTTTCTTTGGGGAACGTCTGATTGGGATTCGCTATTTAATTCATCATCGGTGTCTCTGGGATCGGTATAATCCTGCATCGACTCCAGCTGAATGGATTGACGTCCCATGTAATAGCCCAGTGCGAACAAACCGGCGCCCACCAGCAAACGCATTATAGATCCCATCTGAGTTCTCCTGTTCCAGATATAAATCCATTATCGCAATAATGGGATGGATGCGCCATCAGGGGAAGAGTCGGGTCGGTTTCGCACGGGCTCCGGGCACCCTTGGAGTTCGCGGTTTGCTGTCGCCCGCTTTGCCCGGCTGATAGACTTGGCTCAAGAAATAGTTCCCATAGGTTTAACGAACAATCAGAGAGATCAATATGGCATTCGATCCCACTTCACTTCCCACAACCATCGATGCACTGCATCTGCTGCTCTTGGTGTTGGCGCTGTTTTTTTTGTTCCGACCGTTTTCCAAGGGTGGAAATTCCTCAGCCTCTTTAGAGCAGCCTGAGGGGCGCACCGAAAAAGGCCAGGGTGCCTCAGAATCCGTTGCTACGCCGCTGAGGACAGCGCCTCCAGAGGCCGCCCTCCAGCTATTGGCTCTGTTGCAGCAAGAGGGGCGCTTCATCGACTTTTTACAGGAAGACCTGAAGGGTTTTTCAGATGCCGATATCGGCGCTGCCGCGCGGGTCATCCACGGAGGAGGGCAAAAGGTGTTGGCGGACTACTTCAGTCTGTCGCCAGTTCGAGAGGAGGCTGAGTCCAGCCGAATCACCCTTAACGAGGGGTTTGACGCATCCGAGATCCGCCTAACGGGCAATGTGGTTGGGCGGCCGCCTTTCAACGGTGTACTGATTCATCGTGGGTGGAGGGCCACAGCGGTGAAACTTCCGCAGTTGGCGCCAGGACATGATCCCAGCATTCTCGCTCCTGCAGAGGTCGAGTTGTGATGACCGAGGCCGTAACACGCCGTTATTCTGTTGGTATCGATCTGGGGACCACCCACTGTGTGCTTGCTTACATGGATCTCTCGGTCTCAGCGGATAACTACTCTGCCCGTATCTTGGAAGTACCCCAATTGACTGCGCCGGGTAGTGTCGAAGCACGTTCCCAGCTGCCCTCATTTATTTATCAGGCCCATGAATCGGAGCTGTCACCCGGAGATATTGCCCTGCCCTGGGACAGCGAGTCCAGAGAGATTACCGGTACTTTGGCCAGGGATCTGGGCGCGAAAAGTCCCCTTCGTCTTGTCTCTAGTGCCAAGAGCTGGCTCTGTAACGCCGACATAGACCGTCATCAGCCGTTATTGCCTCTCAACAGTCCGGGAGAGGTGAATAAGGTTTCTCCAGTCGCTGCAACCATTCGCTATCTGGAGCATTTACGGTGTGCTTGGGACCATGAATTTCCAGAGGCGCCGCTGGTTGATCAGGATGTCACCATTACTGTGCCCGCGTCCTTTGACCCCGGCGCCAGGGAGCTAACCGCCGAGGCGGCAGCGAGTGTCGGATTCAGGTATTTAACCTTGTTGGAGGAACCTCAGGCAGCAGTCTACAACTGGATAAGCAGCAGCGACGACAACTGGCGGCGGCAGGTGGAAGTGGGGGATATCATACTCGTTGTGGATATCGGGGGTGGGACCACCGATCTTTCGCTGGTCGCAGTAGAGGAGTCGGAAGGAGAGTTGAGTCTCAACCGCGTAGCCGTGGGTGATCACATCCTGCTGGGCGGTGACAACATGGATCTGGCGCTGGCCTACCGTATAAAGACAAAGCTCGAGCAGGAGGGAGGGTCACTCCAGCCCTGGCAGATCCAGGCCATCGTGCACGGATGTCGCGACGCCAAGGAGCTACTCCTGTTGGATGATCAGGTTGAGCAGGTTCCCATTGCGGTGCCCAGCCGCGGTTCCCGGCTGCTGGGAGCTACGCTCCGTACCGAGTTGACGAGCGAAGAAGTTCGTGAAGTATTGCTCGAGGGCTTTTTCCCGGGGGTGTCCATCGATGCGCAACCACGACAGAACCCCCGGTCGGCACTGAAGCAAATAGGTCTGCCTTATGCCCAGGATGCGGCAATTACGCGACATCTGGCCCATTTTCTGAGTCGTCAGCAAGGAGCTGCGGAGGCTATTCAGAGCGAGAATCGCAAAGGCTTTGTAAGACCCGCACGTATCATGTTCAACGGCGGCGTACTCAAGGCGCCAGCCATAGCAGATCGTCTACTACAGGTGGTTAACAGTTGGCTGGGCGAGGAGGCGAGTACGCCAGCAGTACTGTTGGAGGGGTTGGACTTGGACCTCGCTGTCGCCAGGGGCGCTGCGTATTATGGCGCTGTTCGCAAAGGGGAGGGGATTCGTATACGCGGCGGTATTGCCAGTAGCTACTACGTGGGCGTCGAGAGTGCGATGCCTGCTGTACCCGGGATGGAGGCGCCGCTTCAAGCGCTGTGTGTTGCACCTTTCGGAATGGAGGAGGGCAGCGAGGCCGACGTCGAGAGTGAGGAGTTCGGACTGGTAGTCGGGGAGGCAGTCCGATTCCGCTTTTTCGGATCGACTACTCGCAGGGATGACAAAGCAGGGACCTTGTTGGACTACTGGGACCCGGATGAGTTGGATGAGTTTCCCGAGATACAGGTCGATCTCCCGCCAGAAGGGCGATCGGTCGGCGAGGTGGTTCCTGTAGTACTGGCGTCCAGGGTGACCGAACTAGGCATACTCAGGCTCGAGGCGATCTCCACCAAAACCAATGAACGCTGGCAAGTGGAGCTTGATGTGCGTGCGGCATCCTGATAGCCAACGCTTTCTTTTATTGAAAGGTCGTCAGGCATGACCGGTACCCGCTTTCTCATCGGAATAGATTTGGGTACGACCCATACGGTGGTCGCCTATGCCGATATCTCGAAAGGTATCGAAAATGCATGCCCAAAGCTTTTTGAAATTCAACAACTGGTTGCGCCAGGCGAGGTGGCGGCCAAGCCCTTACTGCCGTCGTTCCGCTATCATCCCGCGCCGGGTGAGTTGGCGGAGCGGGATCTACTCCTGCCCTGGAAACCCGCTGGCCCGACGGGTGAGATTCGTCAAGTCGTGATTGGTGAATGGGCCCGCGCACTGGGCTCCAAGGTTGAAGGAAGATTGGTCTCCAGCGCTAAAAGCTGGCTGTCACATCCCCAGGTAGACCGGGGGGAACCAATACTCCCCTGGGCTGCAGCTGCTGAGGTGGAGCGGGTCTCACCGGTATTGGCCAGCGCCAGTTATCTTGAGCATGTCAGACAGGCGTGGAACTATGCTGAGCCCCATTATCCAATGGAAAAGCAGGAAGTCGTGGTTACCGTGCCCGCATCGTTTGACGAGGCAGCGAGGGCGCTCACTGTGGAGGCTGCAGCAATGGCGGGCCTAGAGTCAGTGCTTTTGCTGGAGGAACCGCAGGCGGTAGTTTACGACTGGTACGCGAGTCATGAAAAGCAGGCATCGCGGCTGCTGGAGGATTGTGAACTACTGCTGGTATGTGATGTGGGCGGGGGCACCACCGACCTGAGCCTGATCACCGTCGGATTTGCCGGCAATGATCTGCAATTGAAGCGTGTGGGAGTAGGCGATCATCTGATGCTGGGCGGTGACAATATCGATCTTGCTTTGGCTCATCTGGCGGAACGGCGAATAAGTGGTGAAGCCAAGCTGAGTGCTGCCAGTCTCTCCCAGTTGATACAGCAGACCAGGATCGCCAAAGAGCGGCTTCTGGCTGCAGAGCCGCCGGACAATGCCCGCGTTACGCTTTTGGGGAGTGGCGCCCGTCTGATAGGAGGGGCGCGAAGTTGCGAGCTGCAACAGGCGGAAGTGAGTGAACTGGCGCTCGACGGGTTCTTGCCAATTTGCGGAATTGATGAATTACCCATAGGCCGCCGCAGTGCAATGGTGGAATTCGGGTTGCCGTATGCCGCGGATCCCGCCATCAGCCGGCACATTGCCGCTTTCCTTACCCGCCACAACGAGGTTTGCCGAAAGGCTCTGGGGCTGAGTGACGATTCAGGTTCGGCGTTGCCCAATGCCGTGATATTCAATGGGGGCGTATTTCACAGTGCCGCATTCAAGCAGAGGGCGCTGACGATATTGGGACAATGGGCGGGCGGATCGGTTACAGAGTTAGAAAACGACTCTCCAGATCTGGCGGTAGCCCGGGGCGCGGTAGCTTATCTCATGGCTCGTCACGGCGGGCAGATAAAAATTGGCGGTGGCGCTGCCCGCAGTTTCTTCCTCCGGATCGAAGCCAGTGAAGATACTTCCCAGGCGATTTGTCTGCTACCCAAGGGGACTGAGGAGGGGGTGGAAGTACTTTTAAACGCCCATCGCTTCTCTCTCCGTCTCGGACAGCCGGTGCAGTTCGATCTACTGTCTTCCAGCTCGGGAGGTGATCATACGCTGGGAGAAATACTACCGATTGATGATGAATCGCTGTCACCGTTGCCACCGCTGGTGGGGGCGCTCACCAGTCATGCGCAGCAAGTAGAGGTGGTATTGGCGGCTAGGTTGAGCGAAGTGGGTACGTTGCAGCTGGAGTGCGTAGACGTCAATGATGGTGGGAGACGCTGGCGTCTGGAGTTTCAGATTCGCCCCGATCTTAGCGCGCCCCAGCAGGGGGATATCCTGCCTGTCGCGGGACTGCCCAAACAGTTCGAAGCTGCCAAAGACATGATAGGTAGAGTATTTGGGCGTCGCAGCAAGGGAGTGAAACCGGACGCGGTGAAACAGCTGCGCAGGGATCTGGAAAAAATACTCGGTAAACAGGATGAGTGGGAGAGCCCTGTACTCCGGGCACTCAGTGACCAACTAATCGGTTTTCAGAAGCATCGCCGGCGTTCTGCGAACCACGAGAGAGTTTGGTTGAATTTGACAGGGTTGGGGCTAAGACCCGGTTTTGGCTTTCCGCTGGATGAGTGGCGTCTCCAACAGCTTTGGCCCCTCTTCGGCCAGGGTCTTCAGTATCAGAAGGAACCGCAGGCCTGGAGCAGTTGGTGGATATTCTGGCGCCGAATTGCCGGCGGACTCGACGCCCAACAACAATTACAAATCTTCCGGCGCATTGAGGGGCAGATTTTGTCGCATCCCGGGCCAGGGAAGAAAGCACAAAAAGGGGGTAGGGAGAAGTCTTTTGATGATCTATTGCGGTTGGCGGCTTCCCTGGAGCATCTCCCGATCGAGGTCAAAATATCAATCGGTGACTGGTTGGTGGCGGGGCTAAAGAAATCGGCCGGGACCCCCAGCAGTTGGTGGGCACTTGGCAGATTGGCTGCGCGGGAGCCGTTTCACGGTAGCGCTCACCGAGTGATTCCTAGAGAAAAGCTGTCGGACTGGTTGCCGCTATTGATGAAGCACGACTGGAAAAAGGATCACAATGCTGCTTTTGCAGCAGTAATGATGGCGCGGATGACAGGCGACCGGGAGCGGGACCTGGACGAGAACGTACGGCAATCTATAGTTGACAAGCTCAAGCGCGCACGCTCACCGGAACGCTGGCATGACATGGTAGCGAAAACCAGCCAGCTGGATGAGTCGGAAACCCGACGCTTCTTTGGAGAAAGACTACCGGTTGGTTTGAAGTTGATCGAGTAACGCTGCCGGTAGATCAGGGGGCGGTTTGTTGTTGCGGTTACAGAGCGGGCTATCTATGGGGCCGCTCTTTTCCCTGTACAGGACGATGATAGATAATCTTAACCCTCACATTGGTAACTAGGGCGGTCAGGGCACAAATTGCGGTTAGTGTAGGCGCCAACACTGTGAATACGCCAGCCACGGTGAGCCCAGTCGTCACTGTCGTTTGAAACAGAATCCGGCCACTGGGTTTCATCACGATCAAGCGGCGCAGGTTGCCGCCTGAAACCAATTTGGCTAGGACGCCTGCCAATTGACGCCCCCCTACGACGAATTCGTCGGTCCATCGCCGTTGCTGTCCCATCAGCGCAGCTCTTTGTGCAGGATTGCCTTTGGTGGTCTTTAACCTCACGCCATCCGAGTTCCGCCAGGAGCAGTGAGCTCGGCAGCCATATCCCGCTTGATTGTCTTCTCGATCTTGCCTCGCATGGGGCTCAAAGCCAATCCCAGTTTAATTTTTAGCTCGATGAAGCCTTCACCGAGTTCGAGGTAGCCGGTTACGCCCTGGCGTTTGAAAAGCAGTCTTTCGCCCTTCCAGGCGTAGTTGATCTTATACTCACGCTGGAGGTCGCGGGCAATGGCTTCTACACGCTTACGCGCTTCCCCTATGGGCAGTGTGTGTTTTTGCTTGATGTGTATTTGGGACATCGCCTGAGAATTAACCTCTAACGCCAATTGAAACCGTTTTGCAACAAACTAGTGCCGTCCACCGGTTACGGAGTATGCTACCATTTTACATGTTCAAAAAGATTTGTCAGTCAACGGATAAGGAGGAAGTGGCATGGGTAGCTGGGTCGTTAGTGGTGTCACATTTGCTGTATTCATGGCGGAGGGTCTGATCCATTACAACATGGGGATGGCCAAAGCCGAGGGCGGCTTCAAGTTACGTTTTCCACCTCCCAAAGAACTTGCGAAAATTGCTGCGGTTACCGGCGCATTCGCGATCGCCAGCGGTGTGATAATAAAATCGCTGCCACAGAACATAGCGCCTAAGGTCTGAGCTCGCACCCCCGCCACGGGCGATGCTATTCTGCCCGCGTGGTATACAGTTGCTTAATTCAAGAAATCCGCATTATCCACTAGTGGAACAGTGGATGGTGGTTGTTAGCCAGTCTCGGCGCAATTCATATCAGCAGCATTCAACTCAACAGGTCTAGCCGTTTGTACTGCGTATTACCAGTACGGGCTCTTCCGCGCAGTGTATTACTGCCTCGGTAACGCTTCCCAGTAGCCATCGACCAATACCATGATGGCCATGGGTGCACATTGCGGTCAAGCTGTTGGGTGTTTCCACTGCGAAATCTGTAATTTGGTCTGCAGGAACACCGCGCAATACCTGATAAGAGACCCGAGACAGACCCTCTTGCTGAAGCTGCTCCGCTTTCGCCTTGATGTAGTTTTCCGCAGCGTCATGAACGATCTGAGAAACATCGTGCATTCTAATCGAAGTGCCTGGGAAACTGGGGTCATAAGAGCGTAGCAGAATCAATTCCATATCAAGCGTCTTGCACATGGATACGGCAATGGGAAGAACGCGCTCTGCAAGCTCGGAGCCGTCAAGTGGGACTATGGCTCGTTTGAATTCAACCAGATCTCCTTCGGGATTTTTGGCGTCCGCGGGTACCAGTAAAACCGGACAATTGGCAGCCTGCAGAACCTTTCCCGCCACACTTCCAAGAAGTAATTTTTTCAAACCCGAATAAGCGCGCGAAGAAATCAGAATGAGAGTGCCCGATTGTGATTCGGCTCGTTCGATGATCAAAGATGCGGGATGCCCGCTTTCGACATGCTGATCAACTTTCGAACTCCCCGACTTCGCGAGCAGATTGCTGGTTGTATCTGCCAGATATTTCTCTCCGTCCTGGATAGCTTGGGAAGTGATGTCTTCGGGAATTTCATCAATAGGACTCGGAACGATGTATACCAGCTCCAAAACAGCTCCGAAAGATCCTGCAAGTTGTTGGGCACGTGGCAACACCCTTTCCGACAGGTCAGATCCATCAAGTGGTACCAAGATTCTCTTAAACATCGCTTACTCCCCTATCCGGGTTTTCCAAACGCACATAGTGGGTCGAGTGCGTCTATGGTGTTTTGTTGGCATTTTGACATGGCCATCAGTTTGCAAAGGGGACTACCCAAATCAACATGCCCAACACAAAGCAAATCACGCTGGCGGCTATTGTAAATGTGACACTCCATTTCAGAAATTCCTTTATCGGGACCTTCCTTTTGTCTTCACGTTCCACGATGTTTAACGCCACATATAGTGCCGGAGCACCGGCGATAGTCAGGTTGCTTCCAAGAGTTCCCGACCAGACCAGCATCCAGTAAAGCGGCCACGTGTGCACACCCTGTTCTCCGAGATCCCGAATCATATAGAGAAATGTCAGGATGTAGGCGTCGTGTTCTACCACGCCTACAATAGGTACAGTAAGCCAGTACAACAGAGAGGCACCAGCGATCAAATTCTCCTTAAATAGCGGGGCGAGGTAGTTCGCGAGGTCTTGCAGCAGATGGGTCTTCTCGAATCCTCCAACCAGAGCGAACAGTCCGATGTAGAAGAACACCGCACGCCAATCTAGTTCCTGCAAGATTTCTTCGAATTCAGGCTTTTTTAATCGATGCCCCATGCCTTCCACTACCATTATCAGAAGCATCGCTCCGGTGAGGGCGATAAAGCCCAGAGGAAAACCCAGAAACTCTCGTAGGGCCATGGCAGTGATGGTTGCGAAAAAGCCGACTACGACGATGGTGGCGAAAAGTTTATCTGGTATTTTTGCCTCGAACGGGGCCTCGATATTCCCTCCTTTTCCCGAGCCGTTTGTAGCGGATGATCTAAACCCAAAGAGGTACATTATGAATAGGGTGATAACAAAGGTGACCATGAGAATGGGGAATGAAGATGGCCGGCCATCCTGCCAAATGAATTCCATGAACTCGATTCCGGAAACACTGTGCAGCATCTGGGGCGGAAGATCCCCTAGCAATAAAGCGGTTCCCATAAAGTTGGAGCTGAAGCCGATCATCAGGATGACGGGTGCCAGGGGTAGATTGAGATGACGCACGATGGGAATCGCCACGGGAGCCATCATCAAGATTACAACGACGTTATCTACAACCAGTGAGATGATGCCCGCAAGCATCGAGAGAATCATTACCAGGAACCCGCCATGCCCCCTTGATATAACCAGCGCCTTGATTGAAAGCCACTCCGGTATTCCCGTTTTTCCAAGATAGCCAGCGATGATCCATATGCTTACTAGAATCGCCATGACATTCCAGTCTACAGCGTTGAATGCCTCTACCTCTGTCATGGTCCCCATCCATACCATGGCGAGGACACCGAGAACTGCGGCAACAGAACTATCAATAATACTGGTGACAACGGCTAGAATGGTCGCCGTAAAGATGATAATTGTCATCCAGAACGTGAAATCGGTCATTTCGGCCATTTTTATATTTTTCCCTTGCCTGCGAATCTCTGGTTCCGGTACGCGGGCAGATCGTTTTCGATGAGTGTATTAGCATCTTCAGCCCAGGGTGGCGTCCATCAACTCTGAAGTCCTACATGGTCATCTGTTCTGGTCGGTGGGATATTCAAAACGATGCCACCCTAATTGAAACCGAGCAATAACGTCGTTAGATCCGACGACATGCTGCTAGGCCCCGCGTCTCCCCTGTTTCAATAAATGAAACCAGCGTTGGCCTCCCGGATGCGCTGGCTTCATACAGCCCTATGCTTAGAGATCACGGCTCTTGGAATTCTTTTGCAACTGTATCCATGGCATCCTGGGCCATGTCGGGAATAAGCTGCTCTTCCACCAGTACATTCTTTGCAATAGCAGTGGTGGCCATTGCACCTAGAACGGCACCAATTGCCGATCCCCAGGGGCCAAGAGAACAGCCCATTGCTGTACATACCCTCTGTGCAATCCAGGATCCTCCATAGCCTCCAGCGATTGCGCTTCCGGCAACAATGAGTGAATTCTTTACGTTTGCGTCCATTGTTTCTCCTATTTCTCTGGCCGTTTGGCCGGTAAGTATTCTTCAGGATGATTTTAAACTGCTTGAATTAGCACTCTGGGCTGCCTGGTAAGTGGCTATTATGGAGCTTGCTCGATCAATCATGGAAAGCAGACTTAACCAGCCGGTGCCCCCCGTATTCACGATGCTAAAAAAAAGTAACGGATTTTGGATACAATCATGATTATATTCTCCGTAACATTTCGGTCATTGGCGTGTGTCAATCAAGAGCTGTGTGTAACCCAATTGTAAAAAAAGCTTTTATCCAAAACCGGTAATCTATCTAGACTATACGTCTGTTTCATTTTTGAACTAAACCCACGACTGAATCTGGAAAAAAAATGAATAAAGGGGCATCAGAGCTATCTAACAAATGGAGCCTGGCAACTGAAAAATTTTTCTACTACTTCCTCGGGCTGCGTAAAGGTGATTTGAGCAGGCAAGTGGAAATGATGCGAGCACGCTATCCTGACGATTCACCAGAGAGATTGGCCAGGCGTTTCATCGCAGCACAGATTCCTCTCTCACTGGTAGGTAGTGTTTTAGTTCATGGCCCCTTGGCAGTGCCCGCAACGGGCCCGCTTTTTCGATTTCTTGGCATTGCCAGCGGGACCACTGTCATGGTGATTCTCAACATGACACTCCTGCTCCAGATAGCGCTGGCCTATGGTTACGATATTGATGACCGGGCGCGTGTAAAGGAGTTGTTGGCAGTGATCGGTATCACCGGATTTGCGTCCAGCAGCGCATTTGTAATCCCGCAATATATGGCATTAGAGCCAGGACCTCGTGCTGTTGCGGGTGGCGCTACCATGGTTGCCGCCAGTCAAGCTTTGGGAGAAGCTGCGATTAAATACTTTAACCGTTCAACTGCTTCGGAAAATGCGCCCGCTTGATGAAGTCCCTCAAGAACATGCCCTATGAGATGACCGCGAAATCCTGGACTTCGCGGTAATGTCCGAATCCGTTGTTTTACTGGATCAGGCTGAGCACCGCAACCAAACAAATCAGACCTACGGTAAACATGAGAGGGGGAACCAGTTCAGTATACTGATCACTCTTTCTTTTGATTTCCATAGCGTATTTCCTCAGGCCACCAATTTTTATACACGGGTAGTTACGAATACATCACTTCTACGTGACAAAACTACGTTAGTGTTGTTACAAGCCAATGACTGAGTGGTGACAGTAATGTGAAAGCGTAACGGAGTGTGCGTTAAGGCGAGGAATTTCCAGGTAGAAACATGGGAAAGTCACAGATCTACCCGAAATGGCGTATCCTATTAGATCTGAAGTCAAAGTGTAATCAGCTAAGTGGAGATTGGTAGGCATGAAGCAGATTGGTTCATTGCTGCAAAGCGAGGGCGTCAAGGTGATGGCAATAAATCTTACCGTGGCGATTTTGGTGCCCATAGCGGTGAGTTTGGTTGCCCCTGTGGTGCGCCCGGTTGCCCGGGGGGCGCTGAAAACAGGAATAAGAGCCTACGAGAAAACGAGGGAGGCGGTCGCCGAATTGGGAGAGGCAGTGGACGATTTGGTCGCTGAAGTGCAAGATGAGTTGAGGCAGGAGAGAGCCAATGCCTCAGGACTGGTGAAACCGCAGCCGGTGTCTGATGCCGAGCAGCGTAAGAAAGCCAGTTGACGCAGCTGCCTGGAATTTAAGTTACTTTAGAATTATTGTGGAAGGAGGTCGCCTCGCTGGCGGTCGCTATCGATTCAGTGCTGGATGAGCGAGGAGATCCTTTCGACCGCTGATTACTCCATGCAGGTTTTGCCGGATGGTTGATTCGATCCTACCCTTCATCGGGGCGAACATAAGCCCCAGCTTAATGCTGAGCTCAATGACGCCCTCTCCGAGGTGGACAGACACCATAGATCCTTTGTGTTGGGAAAGCAGTCGATTACCTCGCCACACATAGTTGACTTGGTAACGTGCCTTGATCTCTCTGGCGAGATGATCCAGGCGAGTACGCGTCTCCTCACGTTTCAAGCCATGATGATGTCTAATGTGTATTATTGACATTGCCTTGACAGTAGCAGAGTTGTTCCCGATTTCCAGATAGTAGTGGACCGCCGGCTGGGCGGAAATCCTAGCACGCGTTAGGAAATATCATCAACTTTATCCGTCTGCTCCCAAGGTACATTGAGGTCCACGCGCCCCATTTGCCCGTAGACTGCAAGCTTTTGGTAGAAACCTGCACTGCCGGCGGAGAGATGTTGCAACCGCATTTCGCGCACTATGCTGCCAAGCCGAAAATCAATGGCCCGGTCAAGCCGTGTTGCCAGCTCATCGTCACTGAGTTCACCAGTACCGAATGTCCGCACATGCAGGCTGATTGGCCGAGCCGCTCCCGCGGTATAGCTCAACTGCACCTCGCACTCCTTGGCGAGTCCCGCGGCAACCAGGTTTTTAGCAGCGTACCTGGCCGCATAGGCGCCGATACGGTCAATTCTCATTGGGTCTTTTCCACTCAGTGCTGCGCCGCTGTGACGAGCGTATTCGCCGTAGGTATCGATACCAGTTTTTCTGCCTGTTAGCCCCGAATGGACGGCCGGTCCGCCACCAACCTGAAGTCCCTCGGGGTTGACATATATCTGAGTTTTATCGTCCGCGGGAAATCCCTCTTTCTTGAGCACAGGTTCGATTATGTGCTCGACCATATCTCCTCGCAGCTGGTTTAAATCGATGCTCGAGTCGTCAGCTTGGCTGGTTACCAAACAGATACTGTGAATCCTACTGGGTTTACCCTCTGCATACTCAATTGCCACCTGGGCTTTACCATCTGGAAGCAGGTAGGGAAGCTTCTTTCTCACTTTTGAGGAATCCAGCCTTTCAGCGACACGGTGGGCTAGCCAAATCGGCAAGGGCATCAGCGCTTTGGTTTGATCACAAGCGTAGCCAAACAGTGTGGCGGGGTGCCGGGCTGTAATTCTGTCAATTTGCGCGTTATCCATCTCCTCCAGGTCCACGGGCCTGTAATCGGTCGCGGTATGGTTTTGGAAACTGGTCATGATAGTGCAGTCATCAGCATTGAATACTTCGCGCAGATATCCGACATCCCTAATCGTGTTTCGGGCGATGCGCTGAATATCTACTTTTGCCTGAGAGGCGTAGTGCGCAGAGATAAACATGACACCACTCGCAAGAGCGCATTCTGCAACGATGCTCGAGGAGGGGTCATCGCGAAGGAAGCTGTCCACGATAGCATCGCTTACCTGATCACAAAGTTTGTCAGGGTGGCCTAAGGTCACTGATTCTGAAGTGAATATATAGTTTCCCTTCACGCTGCTTGCTCCTGTTTAGATGTGTTGTTGGGTATCGGTGAGCCACTTACCCGGTTACTGATTTCTGTTTTTATTTCCTTGGGCACTGCCGGCTTTGTCGCTTCATTAAGGATGAGTGGTCCCAATACTCCGCCGGCGATAATCAATAAGTCTGCTGCTCCCAGTGGTGTGGTACCAAGCAGGCGCCGTGCTCCGGGTAGTAGACTGACAACCGCTTGCAATGCGGCCATTCCACCAATGGCGCCCAGCAATGCCCTGTTGGGGGGCAATTTCACCCCCCCAATGATGTTTCGATAGTGGGAGCGGGAGCTGTAGGCGTGAGCCAGTTCACTTATTGTCAGCGTATTGAAGGCCAGTGTTGCTGCCCCTGGGCCTATGCCGTAGCGACGCATGCCTGCATAATAGGCCGCCATCACACCGAGCCCGATGGTGCCGGATTCGAAGAACATGCGTTTCAAGTCGTGACCGGCGATAATCGCTTCATTAGGATCTCTGGGCTTCTTCGACATGATCCCTGGTTCGGATGGTTCCATTGATAACGCCAAACCAGGAAAGATATCGGTGACCAGATTTATCCACAGCAATTGCATCGGATTCATCGGCTGTCCCCAGCCGGCGGCGATACCAATCAGCATGACTTCTATCTCTGTCAGGTTGGTAGAGACCATAAAGTGAATCATCTTGCGGATATTTCCGTAGATAGTTCGACCTTGTCGAATAGCGGCGGCCATCGTATGGAGATTGTCGTCTTCCAGCACGACATCGGAGACTTCCCTGGCAACATTGGTCCCACCTTCGCCCATGGCGACCCCGATATCTGAAGCTTTCAGGGCCGGTCCATCGTTGATTCCGTCGCCGGTCATCGCCACCACGTAGCCAGCCTCTTGTAGAGCACGCACGATCTTCAATTTATGAGCTGGGCTCACTCGCGCAAAAACCTGAACATTCTTGGCAAGGCCTGCCAGCAATTCCGGGTCCATATCGTCGAGCTTGGTGGATTCGAGCACCTGAAGTGGTTTGTCGCCGCTCAAGCCGAGTTGTTCCCCTATCGCTTGAGCTGTAGCCGCCTGGTCGCCAGTAATCATGATTGTCTTGATGCCGGCTTTGTGGAACATCTTTATCAGTTTGTCCATGTCAGGGCGCATCGGATCGGCCATGCCCGCCAGGCCCAACCATGTGAGCTGGGAAGTCCTGGACGGCATTCTCGCAGAGTCCAGTTCCCTATAGGCAGCGCCAAGCACCCTTAAGGCGCCGCCTGCCATTTTTCTGTTTTGTCTTAGAATATCGGCCCGCACCTCGTCGGTAAGCGGAATGCGCTTACCGTCCTTGATATAGTGCTTGCACATTGCCAGTACTTCGTCGGGGCTACCTTTCACCGCCAGCAGGTGCTTGCCGTTCTTATAGGGGTGAAGACTGCTCATATAAGGACGACCCTCGGCACGGTAGCGCGTACGTACTGTGGGATACTTTTCCCGCAGCGACATGACATCGATACCCGATTTCAGCGCCATATCAACCAAAGCCATTTCTGTGGGGGAGCCTTCCATCTGGGGGGCATTGGCTTCTCCACTGAGTTCCACCTCGCTGCAGAGAGAGACTACCTGCATGAGTTTGACGAGCTCTTCCTGCGCCATGGGATCCACAGCTTCGCCGTCTTCCAGGGTGAAGTTTGCATCGGAAACGTTGAGCTTACGCTCTCCGCAGTGAGCGGCGACGACAGCCATGCGATTCATTGTCAGGGTGCCGGTTTTGTCCATGCAGAACACCTGAACAGAGCCCAGCGTCTCCACTGCATCCAGGTGTCGCACCGAGACATTGTGCTGGCGCATATTGCCGATTCCCATTGCGAGGGTGGTTGTAGCTACTGCCGGCAATCCTTCTGGAACTGCTGCCACCGCCAGAGAAACGCCGGACTTGAGCATATCCAACCAGCCAAAACCCCTCACGATTCCGATTGCGCTGACTACCGCGCAGACACCTGCGCTGATAAAGACCATCTGAGTACCTAGTTTTTCCAACTGTCGCTCCATGGGGGTCTGCGGTGCCTCCGCTTCACCGACCATGGTCTGGATTTTCCCCAGTTCTGAAGCAGCGGCGGTCGCAATTACCACACCCTGCCCGCTGCCTCCAGTAACATGGGTCCCCATATAGGCCATGTTGACTCGGTCACCCAGAGGAGTCTCCTCCGCTCCAGTGAACTTGTGATTCTTGGCAATTGGCAGGCTCTCTCCAGTAAGGGCGGATTCGTCTACCGAGAGGCGATGCGCCTGCAGCAACCTCAGGTCGGCAGCGATGTAGGTCCCTGGAACCAGCATCATAATGTCTCCAGGTACCAAGTCTTCGACCAGAACTGTCTTGGTAAAACCGTCGCGCAATACGGTCACATCACGTACACCGGTTTTGGCCAGCGAGGCAATGGCTTTCTCGGATTGACGCTCTGTAATGAACCCGATCATGCCGTTAATCAGCACCACACCGATAATCACCGCCGCGTCTACTGGGCCCCCTGTCATGAGCGATATACCAGCGGAGGCGCCAAGCAGGGCCACTGGTGCGTTGAGAAATTGGTCGACAAAAATCGCCAAGTCCGAACGCTTTTTACTTGCGACGAGACTGTTTTTTCCGTATCGGCGCAAACGTACGCCCACTTCGTCGGTGCTGAGGCCATCTTTCACTGATACCATGAGGTGTTTCAATACCTCATCAGGGGGCATGATATGCCAGGCGCGGTTTTCTTGCGCTTGCTTGCTCTCCATGATAGGCGCTGTGGTCAGAGCGGTGGCGCCGAACGTGGATGCCGATGGCGTGATTAGCTGCCCGCTGCTTAGTAACGGCCCTATGCTTCTAATGGATCGGCGAATCTCAGACTTAACGACCCGGGGTCTAGTTCTTTTTCGCGGAAGTGCTTGTGATGGCTGCGCAACGCGGCGTATTTCAACTGTTATTAGTTTTACAATTTGACTCAATGGAACATCAGGGTCCCGGATAACGAGTAGTCGTCCGGTGAGTATATTGGCTTCTGCTTTATGAATGCCTTTTGATCTCACCAGAACATGTTCCAGTCTTCCCTTTAGATCCGGGGATCGATACAAGCCGAACACCTCAAGCCTGAGTCGACTCCCCCCAGTGCTTCCCCGTACCGGAATAACCAGTCTGGATGACTTGTTGTCTACAGTCGCGTATCTGTCCATAGGGCTCGATTTCCGCAGTTGCTATATTTAGTTATTTAAGGGTGCCGTTTGTCTGCAGCGGCGATGAAACGCCCATCGCTTTGACACCCAGTGCGCTCCGTAATTGTGATACCTCACCTCAATCTGAACATCGACGGCGTCGCTTCAGTGGCGCAGTTGCGGATTTGGAAGCAGAGGGGGCCAATATTACGGTTTATTGGACGAGAGCCTAACGGAAATTGTGTTTCAACATTATTACAAATCCCGCTCCGCAGTAGATTGCCCATAGATTAGGCCGGATCAGTGGTTGGGAATAGTCACCAAGCAGCGATATATTGGCCACAGAGGAGAAGATTCCGCCGAAATCCGCTGGCTATTTGTCTGCCGGGGATAGTTTAATACACTGCTTGGGGTTGATTGCAGATTGGTTGTTTCAAGAGAGCAGCCGCAGCCAGGCTTTTATTGCGGGTTTTACCATTGCACGAGCCACTGTGGGCAATTCGTGTTTGCGGTATTTGGTTGTTTTGGGGATGGTGGAGAAATTACCAACTATAACGTTGCCTTTGCTGATTCGGCGATCGGCGTGCGATCTTCGAGGCGTTTTCGCTTCCAAGAAAAATTGTTGGCTATGTGCGTTGCTGCGCCTGGCGTACCAGGGCCAGAAATTGAGTGCCGAAACCATGGAGGCCGCGATATAAGTGAGAGAACACGCGAACAAGATCTTCTGCGCGTCTTTAGATTGGTGTTCGTCAATATAGCCAGCGCGAAGCATCGGCAGTGCCCGGTTGAAGCTGGCGTCGAACTCTGATGGTAGTGCCGAAAGTTGTGCAATCATTCCGGTTCCCAGTATTGCAAAGATCGCCGATCCCATAGTGTGTACGGGCAGCGGCCTATGGGTCGACAAGGAAAACAAGGGTATCGCCACAACTACGACCGAGCCAACTTGGCCTGCAACTTGCGCGATCTTGGCGAGGTGGGCACGCCATACGAAGGGTGCATAGTCGTTGGCATCCTGCAATGCGTGGGCTACCTCATGTGCCGTAGTGGTCATAGCCGTTAAGGTTTTCCGCCCATATCTGCCGCGAGAGATACGCACGGCCTTTGCTATGTGATCGTAGTGATCTCCGATATCGGTTGCCTCTACGCGTACATTATGGAGGCCGTGCTGATCAAGTATCTTTCTGGCGAAATCGGCCGAACTGAGCGGGAGATCCAAATCTTGTTGATCGAACTTTTTCAGAAGGTAATGGACCCAAGCCCTTGGACCGAAAATCAAGACCGCCGCCGGGATTATTATTGCAGCCGGATGCATGATTTATCTTCTCCCAGTGTCACAAGGTACCGATTTCCGCCACCCGATCGCTGTCGATCAGGTGGCGGCCGTGAGATGTCACCAACTATTTCTTGACGGTGCGCTTTTTGGATGTTTTCTTTCTGGCTGGAGTTTTCTTTGCGGCAGTCTTTTTCGATGTTGTCTTTTTCCGGGTCGGGACCTTTTTCTTGGCCACTTTTTTCTTCGCTACACTCTTTTTGGCAACCTTTTTCTTTGCGGCTTTCTTCTTACTGACCTTTTTCTTTGCGGCTTTCTTCTTACTGACCTTTTTCTTGCTGCTCTTCTTTTTGGTTGTTTTCTTTGGTGTCGGCTCTTCCGCGGAATTCAACACGCGATCTCTCAGGTCCTCGAATCGCTCGCCTATCGCCTTGAGCGATACCTCACTTGCGTGCTTGACGTCGTCAAGTAAACCCAAAATCAGTTCGGCGGGATCTTTGACAGTAACTTTTTCCGCCATGGAGACTGTCGTTTCGGCCGCGCTGGTTGCGATTCCGGAAACCTTCTCGGTAAGATCGTCGAAAAGCTCTTTCACTTCTGAGGCCAGGGTGGCACTGGTACTCTCAGCCTCGTCGATAAAACCCTTTACCGTTTCTTTTAAGCTGGCTACATCCTCCGCAGATTTCTTGTTCCCGGCTTTCGTCTTTTTTGCCGCCATGATGCTGATTCCCCCTAAATACTAAAGTGATTCCGAAGTGGTCGGCAGGTGATCTGTAGTACGTCTGCCCGTTTCCTGTCTAACAATCAAGAACAATAGTGCATTCGTGCCTGGAGAACGGGTACAGACTTGTCTCTTTCCTGCCGTGTGTGAGTTTATTCCATTTCCGGCAGCACGCTGGGATCACTCAATAAAAGCTTTCCCAAAACGGCGCCTGCCGCGGCACCAGCAAGAGCTCCGGCCACTAAAGCGCCGGTGCCTATTGGATTGCCATAGGTCGCAGCCAGTCTGGCTGTTCCCCACCAACCACCAACACCACCTAAAATAGTGGCGGCCCAAACCCCCAATGCGTCTTTTGAATGTTGATCCATGATTGAAGCTTCCTAAGTATGAAATATGAATGCCTAGACTGAACCCTTTTTATATAGACCATAAAAAGTTTAGTACAAGTTTTTCCTATTTAGTTTGAAAAGTGCACTCTATTTTTAATCTAAAGACAAGCCTTTGATCCAGCGCAATTCACAGTTACTTGTAGAGTAGCCGATCATTTTGTTCAGCGTATCATTTTCTTATTCAAGGAGCGGGCGGGCAGAATCGCAAGAAGGGTGTTTCATCTCTTTGACATAAAAAAGTCATAATCTAGTTACGAGGCGCAGTATTGGGGTAGATGCTATGAGTCAAGGACAACATCTGTCTGCCGGGGAGATGAACGAACTGCGCTGGGCATACCGTAATCTTGAGCACCCTTCATTTGCGGCCAGGCTGAGCAACCTGTTGGCCGAGCCTATCGAAGAGGCAATTTCACTATTGCCGAAAAGATGGAAGCAGCGTTTCAATAAAACGCTAAAGGCCAATAGTTATAGGACTGTGAGTATCGCCATCTCTTCCATGAATCTTGGGAGTACCCCCCGTCCTCAAAATCGTTTGCATAAGTTTCTTGTCATGGGGACAGGTGCGGCAGGAGGGTATTTTGGTCCCCTGACCCTGCTAGCCGAGCTACCTGTCACTACGACACTAATATTGCGGTCTATCGCGAATATCGCCCGGACGCAGGGTGAGGACTTGAATGATCTTGATTCTCGAATGGCCTGTGTTCAGGTTTTCGCGCTCGGTGCCCGTACCAGGGATGATGAATCGGCGGACACTGGATATTATGCTCTGCGTACTATCCTGGGGTTTCATTTCGAACGCGATATTCTCCAGTATGCCTCCAACGCCACTGGACCTCATATACCTGTCTTTATCGAGTTTACACGAGCGGTTGCCGCTCGCTTCGGTGTACTTATCTCTGATTCCCTCGCTGTTAAAATGGTGCCCATCGCAGGTGCTGTAACCGGTGCTGGGCTCAATTTAATCTTCATGAAACATTTTCAAGATGTTGCCACCGGCCACTTCTTGATACGCCGGTTAGAGCGTAAATTCGGCTCTGAACTGATTAGGAATGAATACCAGAAGATGCGGGAACAGGAGCTTGAGGAGGAGCGTGAATTTAGCCCAGTAGAAGGCTGGTAGCGATGGCCCTGCTTACCCAGAAGTTGGATCAGATCAGCTCGATACGCCCGGGAAAGGGATTCGTCGTTGTTATCGATACCAAGAAAGTGTTGTGGCACGGCTTCCAATATCCGCTTTTTGATTCCGTCGGGTTGCACTTTTGTTTAGAATTTCCTGAGTCTAGAGTTTTCATGTAAGGGGGGTATGGGCTAAACAGGAGTGCAAGTTGCCCCCCTGATCCGTTGGTCTGCGACCCATGCGCCGTGATCCATTAGTGCCATAATGGCCACTCCTGCTCATTCTTGGCTGCGGGCCGAAGGCCCAGCGATCCCGAGGTAGCGTATATGATGCCTGAACTCTTGATTCTGCGGCACGGAAAGTCCAATTGGCCTTCGGATGCGGAAGATTTTCATCGACCACTTAAAGAGAGGGGAAAGCGTGATGCTCAGCGCGTAGGGAGTTGGCTGCGAACTCAGGATCTGATGCCGGACCATGTGTTGACCTCGCCTGCCCAGCGAGCACTGGCGACTGCCGAGTATGCGATGAAGGCGATGGACGCCGGCTTGCATTTGATTGAGCAGGATCGACGAATCTATGACGCTGATCTCGGTGAATTACTGGAGGTTCTGCGTCAGTTGCCGGATTCGGTTAACAGAGGAATGATCGTCGGTCACAATCCAGGCCTGGAGTCGCTCCTGGATTACTTGGCAGAGAGTGGTCGCCCTCAGGAGCAGGACAGCAAACGGCTGCCAACCGCAACCCTGGCCAGACTTACCCTCGGTTGTGAGTGGAGCGCTATCGATTGGAACTGTGCTCGCCTGACATCTATCATCCATCCCGAGGATCTGCCGGACAAGTTTCCCTTCACTGGGCCCAGCGGCATTGAACTTCGTGACCGCCCTGCGTACTACTATACCCAATCATCGGTTATTCCATACCGGATTCGGAATGGGGAATTGGAGATTCTGGTTGTGTTCTCTCGTAAGAAAAAGCATCTGGTGGTGCCAAAGGGCATCCAGGAACCCGACCTCACAGCCTGGGATTCAGCAGCACAGGAGGCGCTTGAAGAGGCGGGAGTGGAGGGTCGGGTTGGCAAGGAGCCACTCGGCAACTATGTCTACCAGAAATGGGGCGCGGAATGTCAAGTGGTGGTCTTTCCCATGGAGGTTACCAAGATACTTCCCGAGGAGTTGTGGCAAGAACGACACCGCGGTCGAAAATGGATCTCACCGGGGCAAGCTATGAATAGCCTGAAGCAAACGGCCCTGGTTCCGTTGGTAAAACGACTGGTTGAGCAGCTGGGGCGCGAATAGCATCGTTTCCCAGAAGTGGGGCCCCTCGAAACGCAACTGCACCGGCCGGGTCCTGCGCGCCAACGACCTTGGAGTCGAATAGAGGAACTCTGCCCTAAGCGTCCTGTAACACCTTATCCTGGACCTCGGTCCACAGGCGCTCATAAGCCTTGGCAGACTTGCTGCGGGCGGCGAAGCTTCCTACCGGTGCCCGCCGCAAGCCCATCAGTTCCACATTCTTGGCGTATGGGATCGCAGTGCTCAGGACGCCCTTGAACTCTTTTGGCAGGGAGGCAATGATTTCCCGATGGAGAAGTCTTTTACTGTCATACATAGAGAAGAACGGGAGCATTTTGAGATGCTTGGATGGCCGTTTCTCAAAGTAATGTAGAATCTGGTAAAAGGTTCGAACGGAAAAGGTCGTCGGAATAAGCGGAATCAAGAGAGCGTCCGCAGCGTAAAAGATATTCTCCGAGACTAGGGATATGCTGGGTGCGCAATCGATAAACAGTAGGTCATACTCTCTTGATATGGGAAAAAGCAGTTTCAATAGCTGTTTAGTGGGCTTTTTTGTATCACTAAATACCTGATCGAAATCTCGGAACGAGAAGTCCGCGGGAATCAAGTCCAGGCCTTCGAAATCCGTTGCCTTTACCGCCTCGTCCAGAGATCTTCGACGTTTTTTCAGACCTTGAATGCCCCCCTTCACCTTGGGTTTTACCCTAAAACAGAAGGTGGCGGCGCCCTGGGGATCGAGATCCCAGAGTAAAACTCGGTAGCCCTCGCGGGCGGCGAGGTAAGCCAGATTGACTGCGGTGGAGGTTTTTCCTACCCCACCCTTAAGGTTATAGGTTGCAAGAATTTTCATCTTCAGTGGCTGGACTGCCTGCCTCCGCTTGAGAATAACGCGCCGAATCGTTTTCGGGTCTTTTTGTTGGAGAGTTTTTTGAAACAGCTCTGGAACTCACGCTGCATTTTATGCTCCTCCCTTTCGCGGTCGGCCGCCAGCAATTCGATGGCTTCGAGCCAAACCGGCATGGTTCGGTGTTCCTGCTGCATCTTTTTGCTGTAGTCCAGCAGCGAACCATGTTGGAGGTGCAGATTGTGAAAACTGTTCAAATTGTCCTGTAGGCATTTCAGATCCTCCATGACCTTTTGAATTTGCTCCTTCGGATAGAGATTCTTGAACGTCTCTATCTCGTAACCGAGGCGCTTGGCGGTAACCTGCAATTCCAGCAGGTCCTCGGCTGCGCTCTGCGGATCATCGCTGTCGATCTCGCTGCCCCGGGCAACTAGTTCCCGGTAAATGTTTGAGATTCCCTCTGAAGCGACCTCTAATATGGGCGCCCGGGCGTCAGCGGAGAGTTCGTTCAAAGGGGGAGTATCTTCATTGAGAAAATAGGCCCACTGCTCCATCAGCCGTTTATAACGCGGGCTCTCCAGCGGCGTGCGCATGATTTGCTGTTCTTTTCTCTTCTGGGTCTCCAGATAGCTGCGGAGCGGTTCCAGTGCGTCGCGGTGGTCGGCGTCTATTCGGGTAACAAACTCATCGAACAAGCTGAGATAGATATCCAGGCTGCGGACCGATTCAGTAATACCCTCTATCCAATCAAAATCCTGGGCAATCAATACCATTTGCTTGCCTGGAAATACCCTTGTGTAGTCTTTAACCAGGCACTGAGTGCGTCTTGAAGCGTGCAGAAAGTCGTGGAGAAACTCCGGGTCCCTGTCTTCGCAAGCGCCAGCGACGTTCTTCTCCATGATGATGCGATATTTATCCAGGATTTTTCGCAGTTCATCGTATGCTCTCTTATGGGGGTCTAATCGAAAATCCGGCGAATTACTGTAGGAGCCTGGCGATACACCCATGAACTCGAGGGCGGCAACCATGGGATCTTCCCTGATCTGGCGTAGCCTGCCTCGCTCCGATATGCGTTTGACGACTGTGTTGTAGACCCCGGTGTATCCACGGTAGGGGAATACATAGGCTATCGGGGGGAGTTTGTAGTGTTTGGTGCTATTTGGAACAATAACTTTGTCGTTACGCAACTCGATGCGCAGAGTGGTTTTCTCGTCGCCGTCGATCAGGCGCAAACAGCGCGTACTGGAATTCACGGTTATCTGAGGCATCAGCGCCCTGACACCAAGCACTGCCTTCAGTTGTTCGCGCAGCCCAGGTGCGATCAGATCATTGGCGAGCTGGGGGATTTTTCTCAACGACGACTGTGCCAGCAACTCCCCGCTAAGCAGACGGCGCCAAGTGAGACGGAAACCGGGGTGATCTGTTGAAATTTCCAGCACACTTCCACTGTTGTAGAGTCGCCAATCGAAGGTGTCGAAATAGACTCGCTCGATCTCCTCAGGGGGGTCTTCCACGAGATTCCCGTTATTGGAGATCCAGTCTTTCAACTCCACGAGCCTCAGTGTTTCTGGAATGTTGTAGATCATCTCTCTTGCGGACACTCAAACCCTCCCTTATTGGTCCGACCTACAGGGCAGCCCATCAAAAACTCAACAGATTCACAACCTAACAGGAGTGACAATAAGCATCCGGTAGGCCGGCAAGGCGACAGGCGTGTTGGCAGCCGCCCTTGGGAAAAATTTTATCAATTGTCCGTTTACTGCAGCCATGCTCGCTGATCTGTTCACCAACGGCCTTGATTAGAGACCTGGCTGAAGGCGGAACTTCATACTTTCGATAAAAGTCCCGCATAAACTCAATAGCGATCCAATGGCAATGGGTTAGTGGCAGCTCATCCGTTCGCGCCATCGCTTCTGCTACTGACTTGTTCCAGTCTTCGAAATGGAGCAGATAGCCCTTATCATTTAGTTCTACATACCGCCCATTGACCTGCAAGGTTTGCATAATACCCCTCCTTAGCTTTCAACTAGCTAGGGCTGCGGGCCGGCGGACTATCAGACAGCTGCAATACTTTTAATTCGGCTGGGGTGATCCTGACGGCATACGATGAATCGGGTGATAACTGCTTTGCCCGATATCGCTCGGAATTCCTCCCTTGGCTTAATTATGAGGCCCTGTTGGGTCAAAACTGCTCAACGGAGGCTGTCTTGTAGCCGGGCCCACCACCTTAATAAGCACACAGTATTAGGTGCTTTCAATGGTCATCATCCCTCAAGTGGGGAAAAACACAAGCCGCGGAAAGTATCTTTTTTACCTTGCTTTGACTCCAATCAACATTTATTTTGTTGGTGTCATCAATTTGCCATATATAATGAGCCCACTTTCCTGATCGGGGGGTCAGGGGTGAGGCCCCACATAGAGGGCCAAAGACATATCGAATGGCCGGTTGATCAAATTCCAGGTTTTCCGGCATAGCGCAATTTGTTAAGACGGGCAGTGCGATTTATCCAGTCAGATACTGTGGTGGTGGCATGTCCGGCTGCCTCAAAGACCAGCGGTACTTAATCGCGTGTTATTTGCATAAGAGCAGGAGTTCTAAAATGGCAGACAAATCCAAGACAGGCCAGATCCTGGTTCCGGTTGACTTCTCCCGGCACTCTGAAGCGGCGTTGCTGAAGGGGTGTGAGTTAGCGGAATGTGGTAAGCAGAAGTTATTGGTTCTGCACGTGGTTCACGATTTGGCGGAAATGCCGGGATATTACAAGAGTATGAATAAAAAGAAGAATCTAGTCAGAATCGAGGATATGGCTGAGGAGATGTTTCACGATTTTCTGGATAAACTTAGGAAGAAGTATCCCGGCAACAAGAAGCTGGCCAAAGCTGAAACACTGATGGTTGTGGGGTTGCCGGTTACCCGTATTTTGGAGATTGTGGAAAAACGAGGTGTGTCAATGGTCGTGATGGGTAGCCACGGTAGGACGGGGTTGGCTCATATGCTCTTGGGCTCTAAGGCAGAGCAAGTGGTGCGCCACTGCCCGGTAACCGTAACAATCGTAAAGAACTAGATAGGCGGCATTCGAATAACTAAATAGACAACAAGGCTTCCAACTACAGGAGAAAGACGTGCAACTAAACAACCTGTTTCCCAAGGCAGATCTACCAACAAGAATTTTATTCCTGGCCATCGCTGCCGTCATCGGTTCAATCTGGGCTATTCCGGCCCTCGCGGCGGATGGCGGTAAAGAAATGGCGTGGGGCGTGATGGGCATGCAGCTGTTTGGTGGCTTGGCGTTGTTCCTGTTCGGTATGGAGCAGATGTCTGATGCCCTGAAGGCGGTAGCTGGCGACAGGATGAAAACTATTCTGGCAAAGCTTACAACTAACCGCTTTATGGGGGCCATCACGGGAGCCTTCGTTACGGCCGTGATTCAGTCATCATCGGTCACTACGGTTCTGGTGGTGGGCTTCATCACCGCCGGTCTGATGTCGCTTGCCCAATCTATAGGAGTGATAATGGGTGCCAATATAGGCACCACGATTACTGCCCAGATTGTTGCTTTCAAGGTGACCAAAGCGGCGCTGCTGATGATTGGCGTCGGCTTCACGATGCTCTTCGCTTCCAAGAACGAGAGAATCAAGCACTACGGCGGTATGTTAATGGGGCTGGGGCTGGTGTTCTTCGGCATGAGCGTGATGAGTGATGCCATGAAGCCTCTGCGTAGCTACCAGCCGTTCCTGGATCTCATGATTCAGATGGAGAATCCCTTGATAGGTATTCTGGTGGCAGCTGCTTTTACGGGGTTGGTCCAGTCCTCTTCTGCAACCACTGGTATTGTTATTGTGATGGCGAGCCAGGGCTTTATCACACTGCCTGCAGGTATCGCCCTCGCCTTCGGTGCCAACATCGGTACCTGCGTGACCGCCGGGCTGGCCTCCATTGGTAAGCCCCGAGAGGCGGTGCGGGCAGCGGCAGTGCATGTGTTGTTCAATGTCGCCGGGGTGGTACTCTGGTTCTTCTTCATACCTCAACTCGCAGAGCTGGTGACGCTACTCTCTCCATCCCATCCGGAGTTGGCGGGTATCGAGCGGCTGGGGGCAGAGACACCCCGCCAAATCGCCAACGCACACACCATCTTCAATATATCCAATACTCTGGTATTCATAGCCTTTACGAACCAATTTGCGCGTCTTGTCGAGCGTCTGATACCGGATCGCGCACTGGAAGAGGAGGGCATTGCAGTTTCAGCGAAGTACCTGGAGGAAGATCTACTCTCCACTCCATCCTTGGCTTTGGACCGTGTTCGTCTGGAGGTACTTCACATGGGGGAGGTAGTCCAGGAAATGTTGGAAAGGATCATGCCTGCCATTCTCAGCGGTAACAAGGAGACATTGAAGCGAATCGAGGAGATGGATGATGAGGTGGACATCCTTTATGCGCAAATTATTGATTATATGGGGAAAATAAGTAAAGGCACCTTAACCGAAAAACAGACGCAGGAATTTCTCGATCTGATGGCGGCGGTAAGTGACTTGGAAAATGTGGGTGACACCATAGAGACCAACTTAGTTGTGCTTGGGGTGGACCGGATCAATGCAGGCTTTTCCATTAGTGAACCGACCCGGAAGGTACTGAGCGATTTCCACGAAGCGGTAAAGAAAGCGGTCGCCGGTGCTATTCAGGCCGTATCCCAGAATAACGAGGGCGTGGCGGAGATGGTCATACAAATGAAAGATGATATCTCTAATCTTGCAGAATCCGCGGCTGCCCATCAGGCCCGGCGGTTGGTTGCAGAGGAGCCCAACCGCATTCCGGCATATACCATCGAAGTGGATATCATCGAGAAGCAGAAGCGCATCTACTATTTCGCCAAAAGAATGGCCAAGACGGTCGTCACAACGGACGAGGATGAGATGGCCGTTGAGATAGCTTGAGACATTCGCCGGCGGGCCAATCTCGGCCCGCTTTATTAAAGGGTGGAATGTCCGTTATATTCTGGAAAGCGTGGCCGTATGCGCCTTTCGGGGATATTGCCCACCTCCGATGAGGGGAGTAAACGGCGCATTCCTATCTGTGATTGACAAGGTCTTTTTTAATTGAGGTGGTATAGGGTATGGGACTAAAAAAACTGATTGGCAACCTGAGAGACTATTTGGACGAAGGAGAGCGAAAGGACAGTGTCCGCTGTGATCGCATAGACACACTGTTGAACAAACTGGCGGACAAAGAGGCGAAGTTGGAGAAAAAGATCGCCAAAGAGAGCAGTCCCGGTAAACGCAAGAAGATGAAGATGGAACTCAAGGTGATCGCGGTTCAGCGGAAAAAAGGAATCGAACGCCGCAAGCAACTTGAGGAGAAGTGTAAGTAGATCGCTACCTCTGTATGCAGTAGGCCCCCAGTCTGGGGGCCTACTGCGTCAGACAGCAGTGAACTTCAACTGGGCGTGCTTCCTCCATCCACACAACCAATATAATGAGCATAGTGGTTCAAGGAATTCGTCCTCTGACCCGCTCATCCCAAGCTACAGCCGTCTACGCGCACTTTGTTCGCAGATGTCCCCTGTGGATCGACCAGAGCCCATAAACCCCGTGCTGGCTGTACCTCACACATTGGTGGCATTCTAACCATCAAGGCCGGCCAATCGGCTGGCACCTGTCCAGCCAAAAAGCCAAGTTCCACATAGACCTTGGGTTCAGTCCGAGAGGGAGTTGATAACGGGGATTAACGATTCTGTGGGATATCTAGTGGGATACATTTCATCCCCGATCTGCACCATGAGTCCAACCCAATGGGAATCGCTGGAGTAGAGGATGTGGTGATGTTGTATATCCCCTACGTTTTGCCAAATGGTGTCTTCATTGGACATGGGTGTGTGACCAACGATAAATGGGGTTTCAGGTGCAACACCCAGGCATTTTCTGAATTTTTTTACGTTGCCTTTCGAGTAGCCCGAAGGCCGGTTCGGCAGTTTGATACGAGTGCTAATGAGTTGCGGGATTAGGTTCGGGTTCTTCCTGATGTTTATTATGTCTTCCATTGATGGAGATGTACGGGGCGGTGCCGCGTGACAGGCGATCACCTTGCTGGAGAGCATGACATAGGGCAACAGATCGTAGAAGCGCTCCATCTCTTTGCGGTACTCTTTTCCCCGTGACTTGTTAAGCTGTTTAGCCCACATCAGCCCCTGGGGAATTCCGCCCTTGGCAATTTCTTCGGAAAAACTGTCGTGATTTCCGCGAAGATAAAAAACTTGGGTTGGGAATGCCTCCTTTAGTTTGAATATAAGATCCATGATCAGCATTGAGCTGACCATCTCATCAAGTGGCACATCCCCCTCAGGATGAACGGCATCTCCGAGGATGACCAGATAACCCTGCTTTCCCTCCAGGGCCTCTAAATAGCCGTTCTGGCTCAGCGCCACTAACAGGTTGTCCGGCTTAGCGTGCAGGTCCCCTATAATTACAACCGGCGCGTCCCCAGGCAATTTGACGATGCCCCCAGGCATGGAGTCCTGGTTTTTTGGGCGGTATGCCTCATTTTCCAGTATTTGGTTTACCCGTTTGATTAACTTCAGGGCTTCAGAGGTTTCCAGGGGCTTTATTGGGCCTCCAAATATCTGGCGCAGCTTTTTGAGCTTGCGTTTGCGCCAGTGAACGACTTTGTTTACCCGTTTGTCTTTAAGGATCGGTGCGACACAGCTTTGAGGGTTATTACTGTGGCTTTTAAAAATGATTCCGCCCTCGTCATTGGTGATGCTGAGTTTACGCGCCGGTGTATCCTTGGAAATGTTCAGGAAATCTCGCTGTTCCTTGTCGCCTCCACCCAGGGTAATGCGATCCCCATCTCGGAGTCGGTAAAAGCCGCTGATTTGTGAGTAGTAAGTATCCGGGTCGAAAAGAATAAAATGGTGGGTTGGTTTGATCTCTCCGGAATCGGTAAACGTGATCTCAGGATAGAGATGTAGTGACTTGCCGTCGGGAAACAGGTTGATTTGAAAAGGATACTCCTTGATATGGACTTTAACTTTTTTGTCGGGCAGGCGGTAGGACTCTTTGATATCTACCTCTTCGCACTGCACAAGATCCGAAAAGGTGCTTTTGAATAGCTTGACTAGGCTCTTCTTTACCTTTGAGTCGGCCTTTGCCATCTAGCTTTGCTCCGGACCGATGATACGGAATAATTCCCCATCGGTCCCTGCGCGCAGGTAAACGTTGAGACCCTGGTGGAATAAATACTGAGCCGCCATCCGATATATTGTCACCTGGTTTTTGACCTGTTCGATATTAACCCCGTGATCTACACCATGCGTGCCCTGGCGCTCTCGATTTGCCCTCTGCTCGTAAAGTACCTCCACGGGGGGAATCAGGAACTCAAAAGTATACCTGTTCCGCCAGTTTACGGAAAAGAAAAAGCGTTTTGCCGGGGGAATCAGGATCCGCTTGAGATCGATTTCCGGGGGAGTGAGGCTGCGGGTCCACTCCTCGTCGAATACCGCTAGTGCATCCTTGTACCCCTTGCAAGGGAAGCCGAGATGGATCTCGCGGGGGCGGAGGGAGAGCGCCTGGGCGCGCCACCAAAGGGGAAGGGAGAGGTCTACATACCCCTCCTCGGCCCAGCCGCCGAGACTTCTCAGTAATGTGGACTTGCCCGCCCCAGGCGGGCCGGTGATTAATAGCTGCCGAAAACTTAGAGCGCTTGGGAAATAGATTCCCTTTATTTTTTGTCGATCCCTTATCGGTTCGACCTGCAGCTCAAAAGTATTGCTATTAGTCGACATCGCCCCGGTTTTTTTTGATTAGAGACTAAAAAGCCCCCCTAATGGGGGGCTCATACCTTCGTTGAAATCCTGGTTAACCAAAAATACCTTTGAATACAAAGAAGAAAATCGCCGCCATGATACCGCCTGCGGGCAGTGTTACAACCCAGGAGACCACGATATTGCCGAGCACTCGCAGATCCAGCGCGCCTATGCCTCGGGCCAGTCCCACGCCCATGACCGCGCCTACAGCGATGTGGGTTGTGGAGACCGGCAGACCGGTTTTTGAGGCCAATACAACGGTGCTGGCGGCAGCCAGTGTGGCGCAGTAGCCACGGGTTGGTGTTAGCTCGGTGATCTTGGTGCCAATGGTCTGCATCACCTTGTAACCCATGGTCGCCAGACCGATGACGATACCGGCGCCGCCGAGAATCAGGATCCAGATGGGCAGGGAAGCTTTCTGCGCGACTTCACCACCGCTATTGACGATGGAAACTACTGCAGCCAAAGGGCCGATACCGTTGGCGACGTCGTTGGAGCCGTGGGCGAAGGCCATTGCACAGGCGGTAAAGATCATCAGTGGGGTAAACGCCTTTTCGACGCTGGCGTAATGGAAGTCCCTGTCAGCTGACTCATCGACCTGAACCTTGTTGATCATCATACGGCCGATGAAGGCGACAATTGCGCCGACGACTAACGCGGCGATGAAGCTCTCGAGACCGGTGAGTTCCAGCTTGAGATGCTTGAGGCCCTTGAATAGTGTAACCAGAGCGACGATGAAGCCTACCAAGAAGACATACATGGGGCCCCACTTTTTGGCCTGCTCAAAAGGACGGTCGGCATTGATGATCAACTTGCGAACACTGAGCATTAACAATAGGGCGATGGTGCCTCCAAGCAGCGGAGAGACCAGCCAGCTGGCGACAATCTGTCCGATCTTGACCCAGTTGACGGCATCGAAGCCGATGCCTGCCATGGCGAAACCGACGATGGCGCCGACGATAGTGTGGGTGGTGGACACCGGCCAGCCGCGGGTGGATGCAACCATCAGCCAGATGGCGGCGGCGAGCAGCGCCGCCAGCATGCCATAGACCAGTAGTTCCGGTGAGCCCGTAATCGAGCTTGGATCGATGATGCCCTTACGGATAGTCTTGGTGACCTGTCCACCGGCGATGAAGGCGCCGGCGAATTCGAAGATGGCGGCGATGATGATTGCCTGTTTTACGGTTATAGCACCTGAGCCTACAGAGGTGCCCATGGCATTAGCGACATCGTTGGCGCCAATACCCCAAGTCATATAGAAGCCGAAAATGATGGCCAGTACTAAGAATACTGTTCCCCATTCAGAGATGATTTCCATTGTGGATTCCTTAAAATAACTATATTTTTTCAAAGCCTGGTCCGCGAGGGACGGCAGACATTCAACTGTTTGATCGTGAAGTTTATGAGCTGCCCGCAGCGGTTACCGCGCCAGCAATAGACGGAAACGGTCTCCGACCTTTTCGGCGAAATCCGCCAAGTCCCCGATCCACTGGATCATTTGATACCAGAAAATTACGGAAACGGGCTTCATGTCGTCTTCTTGGGCAAACAGGCTGCGGGTTAGGGCGATGCCCAGGCGGTCTGTCTCATCTTCTATGCGATTGAGTTCGGTGACCATCTCTTCCACCTTGGAAGCCTCTTTACCGCGGAAACCCATTTCCACCAGTTCGTCCAGTTCACCGATGATGGCGGCAGCTTGGCTGTTGGTGTCGACACAGAGTTTGACCAGCTCTCTGAGGGGTTCTTCCATCCCCGACGGAACCGACATATCGCGTTCCATTGTGAGGCCTGCGATATCTTGGGCGGTGTTAGCAATGGTGTCTTGCAACTCCAGAATTTCCAACAGATCCCGCCGGTCCACAGGCATGAAAAGGCTCTTGGGGAGATGCGCTCGCAGATCATTCTTGAGGTCGTCTGCCTCCTGCTCCTTGGAGAAGATGCGGTCTTTGTGTGCGGTTAGTTCATCCTGATTACCGCTAATAAGGGCATCGAACAGTCCAGGCACTTCTGCGACGCACTCCTTGACGATCTGCATATGTGCCTGCATGGGCTTAAAGGGGGAGCTACCCATCAGGGCGGCTATGGGGTTTTTCTTTCGCATGTCTTCCTCCGCATAGTGGAACGGTAAGTCAAAATTAAACTGGAACAACCTGTCCCGACCGGTGCTGGAATCTGTCCGATTCCGGCAGGTATTCGTCGGCTTTCCGAAGGGTGCTTCTTACATGCCTGATTTGTTTTTTATGGAGCCATCCGATTCGCTTAGACCCACCTATTCCCGTGAGAGGAAGCACTCCCTCACCACTGAAATCGATGAACTGGACTGCAGAACCATCCTTCTTTAACGATTTTGTAACATAACGGAAATAACGCCATGATCCTGGTCATTAGAACGCGCTAATTTCCAAAAAACTTATGCTATTTAGAGGATTTCATTGATGTGAACTTTGCTGCCGGCAGGTGACTGGGGCGCGGGCCCAATTTTTTTATCGCGGTAGAGTGAAAAACTGAGCGTCACCGGGTTTGAATTTGTGCATGTAACCCATCTCGTCGAGCATTGCGCAGAGAAATCCCGTGGCGGAAACCCGCCCCAAGCCCCCTCCGCTGCAATCAGCTTCGCCAAAGGAAGCACAGCCGTCTCGCCGGCCTTCGGGTGAGTGGAGCAAGGCGGGGACGGGGTCGCCCACGTGATTGCCGCTATTGCTGTCTGTGGAGTGATCACCGGTGATGCCAATGACCATATCCTCGGAGATCAGGGGGGGTAGCTCCCTGTCGATAGCCTCCAGCAGCTTCTTTTTCGCAGTGGGGTCTTTGTCATGGCCGCAGATATCCGGCCCCTTGATGTGTAGAAATACCAGCTCACTCTCTTTTAGCGCCTGCCGTGCAGCGGAGAATTTGCCTTCCAGGTTGGTAACTGGCAATGAGGTGAAGCTGGGATCGCTGATGATCTTGTAGTGAAGCAGCCTGCCGAGACCGATGACGGTACTGTCGCCGGCTATCAGGCTACACTGCAAGCCTAGCCGTCCCGCCAGACTGTTGGGTTGGATGCGGACTCCGGCACTGCGGCAGACAACGCCATTCGCCACAGGAAGACCCGACCTGCGGCGGCCCTGGTTTACGGGATGATCATTGAGGACTTCGTAGGCGATCTCGGTAAACCGGTTCAAGGCATTGGCGGTTTTGGCCGCGGCCTCCCCCGGTTCCTGGGGTACGGATCTCAATACACCCTGATCCAGAAAGCCGCTACCGGGATCCGTATTGGAGATGGCGGCGGAGAGATCGCTTCCCGTCAGCCTGAGCACCGCACGGTGTTGGGTGGCTGGGCTCAAGGTCGCGCGGATATCCCCGTCGAGCGCAACGTTTTCCAGCTCTTGACAGAGTTTCTCCGTCTCCCGCGCAATCCGGCCGGCGCGGCGGTCGAGGATGCGAAATCCTGCGCCCTGAGGCTCGAGGGTGGCAAAATTGCACCGGATAAGAATATCACCCAACATCACCGGTAGTTCAATGCCCGCCGCTTCTACCGGTCCTCTCGTCAAATTGATGATTTCCAGGGGGGGGATGCCGAACAGCACCCCGGTCCCGGTGTGTGTGCCAACAGGGACCCCAGGAAACAGCGGGTCGATGAGGGCGCCTTGACCAGACTTGATCAGAGCGTCCATGTTGGGTGTATTGGCCGCTTCGAGGGGCGTCTTGCCGTCGAAGGCTGCGACCCCTCGGTCACCCAGGCCATCGAGAATCAACAGAAGCCCTTTGTGTCTATTTTTCATGGCCGAAGACCTCGCCCGGCGTGGAAGAGAAGGGAGCTTCCATGGTATCGACTACAGTTCTCATCACCATTGAAGTCGCCCTCTCCATGTCGTCGTTGGCAATTATAGGTATGCCGTGCCTATCAGCTTCGGAGAGCAGGAACGACTGCAGTGCCCAAATGCGATCAAAGTGAGAGAGGTGTTTCTGGCTCTCGCGTTTCGGGGCTATTTGTCCGCGGCTGAGCAGCCGCTTTTTCAACAGATCCCGTTTTAGCACCGCCAACATCACTGGCACGATAACGGCGTCCCCCCGGCGGTCTATGTGCTCCAGCAGCGATGGATGAATGTGGATGCCCTCCATGATCAGTGGCACTCTCTCCTTGAGTGCCCGTTGGATCACGGCCTCACAGGGAACCGATAGCAACTCCATCTGACTGCGATAGCCATCAGCTATCTGGTCCTCTGCAGACTCCAATCTGGCGAATTTGGAAGGCAGGGCTGTCCAGGCATCGAATGCCGAAGTGTGGAGCACCGGAAGCAGGCGCCGCGGAATCATCATCCGCATCACTTCCCGCAACATGTCAGTAGATTGAGTCCGAACAACCCCCAGATGGTGGGCCACCTCGGTGGCTACGGTACTCTTCCCGCAGCCGGTAGTACCACCGATAAGCAAAATCAGCGGTCTCCCGCTGTGCGTGAAGTCAACCCACACCATGTAACGCCGGGCAACTACCAGACCCCAGTGCTGGTAGAGGCAGACATAAGTAAGATGGCCAAGGCGCGAGGAGCTTAATTGTCGAATATCCTGCTCCATCAGATAGTTAAAAATGTATCTGCTGGCCTTGCGTGCATCTTTGGGAGAGATGCCGGAAGATTCCAGGGAGCGAATGTGCTCCACTCGGGAGAATGGGTTGGATTGGCCGACTCGGTCCACGACCAATATGGGATCGGGGATCTGCCCAGACGATTTGTAGGCGTCGATAGACCTTTCGTCAAAGGCTCCCGACTCAAGTCTTTCCAGGGTTTTCTGCTTGAGTTCCTCCTTGGATATCTCATCAATTTCCGATAGTTGTTGGCGGATATCCGAAGCCAGTTTGTAGGCGGCATTGAAGTCGATGCCGCAATCGTGCAGTGACCGGGTGAGAATGCCGCGCAGAAAGGGCACACGGGTTCCATCCGTGGGATCGGTAACGAAGGTTTTCGACATACGGTTTTCTGCGGGCCTCCTGTCGGCAGTATTGGAAATACCATAACAGAAAGTCCTCAGCTATTCCGCCGGGGTAATGCCTACGCAACCCCGCTATCGAACACTGACGCAACAGGCATCAATCTTCCTTCGATGCAGTTTCAACATTGCTTGAAACCTGCCCTTATCGCCGGCAGCGGGTATGTGAAGGAGTCGTGTGGAATGCCTAAAGGAAGTGGCGCACCACTGGCTAGGAGACTCCTTCTGTCCGGTGGTTTTTAGCCGTGATAGGAGGCGACAGTTGGAGGCCTCCTCTCTAGTCCGAGAGGGATCTCAGCGGCCTGCCGGTAGAGTTCCGGCTGCGGCATCTGCAGCATGACGCCTATGCGATTGCGTACTTGATGGACAACCAGTCCCGCAACCTGCCACTCCCTGCCATTGATATGCAACCCGATCTTGATGAGGGTGCCAATTGGCGCCCTTAGCACTTGAGTGGCGAGTAGCATGCCATCAAGGGAAATATTCTCTATCCGGGCCTGAAAACTGCGCCGTCGATAGACGACTTCCGTGTCTAGGTCTACCGCTAGCCGACTGTGGTGACGTTTTTCCATAGCCATCCTGCGCTCCTCTTCTTCGCTACTTATCTAACCCTAAACCTAGTAGTAGTTTATTTCAGAACGATGACGGTTAAATGAAATTTATTGTGGTGTAGATCACATTTATGGTAAAGGGCGCCGTGGTTACGGGGAATCTGCCCGGCTATTGAATTAACGCGGTGTTCATGGCTATTTGCACTGACTCCTGGGTTCAACGCTCAATTGGTGCTTCAAGCTTGGGTTCACCGAGACAAAGCGTCGATGAGCTGCCGCAGCGCCAGTCCTCGGTGGCTGAGTCGATTCTTTGTTGTCGGGTCCAGTTGGGCCGAGCTGCCACCAGTCTCGGGAACCCAGAAGAGCGGATCGTATCCGAAGCCGTTGTCTCCCAGGGGGGCTTTTAGGATTCTGCCCTCCCAGGTTCCCTGGCAAATTACAGGAGTCGGGTCTTCGGGGGAGCTGAGGTAGACCATGAGGCATTGAAAGCGGGCTGTGCGCGCCTCATCGGGGGTGTCTTTCAGGTCTTCCAGAAGTTTTAGATTATTGGCTTGGTCGTCGCACTGGGGACCGGCATATCGGGCGGAATAGATGCCCGGCGCGCCACCCAAAGCATCCACTTCTATTCCCGAGTCATCCGCGATCGCAGGCAAGCCACTGCAACGGGACGCATGGCGGGCTTTTAGTATGGCATTTTCCACAAACGTAAGACCGGTTTCTTCGATGCTACCGATTTCGAATTCTGATTGCGGAAGGATGCTTATTTCCTGTTCGGCTAGCAGTTGCTGGATTTCCCGTACCTTACCCTGGTTGTTGCTGGCGAGCACGATTCGCTCCCCCCTGTGGCTGCTGGTCATCCGGCGGGTCATCCTATCGAAGCGGTCATAGCGCCTCATTCTATCCGAGGCGCGAATTGATTTCCCCTTATTACCTACGAATCGGGCTTGGTTTCAGGATTCGATTCGCTTCACCAGCCTGATACAATAAGCAGGTTTTCTCTGTCGATTGGGTATCAGATGCTGGAAGTAGTGAACTTGAGCTGCGTGCGGGGTGACCGGCGTCTGATCTCCGACCTTGGTTTTTCCCTCAAGTCGGGAGAGTTGTTGCACCTCCACGGCCACAACGGCAGCGGAAAAACGACCCTCATGCGGACTATCTGCGGATTGATAAAAGCAGATGCGGGACAGGTTTTGTGGAATGGTCACGAGAGTAGTCGGCTAGGGGAGGATTTTCGGCGCCAGCTACTGTATGTGGGTCATAAAAACGGTATCAAGGATGATTTGAACGGTATCGAGAACTTGCGGGTTTTTTGCAGGCTGCAGGGGATTCGGGTAGGCACGGACGATATCTGGGGTGCTCTGAAGAAAATCGGTCTCAACGGGCATGAGGACTTACCCAGCCGCGTGCTTTCACAGGGACAGAAGCGCAGAGTCAGCCTGGCAACGCTACTGTTAACCCGGGCCCCGCTATGGATACTCGACGAACCCTTTACTGCACTGGATACCGCAGTAGTCGCTTTCCTGCAGTCTGTGGTTCGTGATCATGTTGCCGCCGGTGGTATGGTCATCCTGACCACTCACCAGGAAGTGGCATTGGTACAGGGAGAGGTGAAGCAGCTACGCCTGGGATGGAAGGGAGAGCGTGATGTTTGACGCTTTTCGTACCGTTGTCATGCGCGATTTGGTATTGGCGATGCGCCGGCGGTCAGATGTTTTCTCCACCCTCTTTTTCTTCGTCATCGTGGTCAGCCTGTTTCCCCTCGGCATCGGTCCGGAGATGAATACACTCCGGCTTATCGCACCGGGTGTGGTGTGGGTGGCTGCCCTCCTAGCCTCGATGCTTGCGTTGGAGCGGCTGTTCGCCGCGGATCATCAAGACGGGGCCCTGGAGCAGATGCTGTTGACCCCCCAGCCGCTGTTTATTTTGGTATTGGCGAAAGTAGTCGCTCACTGGCTGGTAACTGGCCTGCCACTGGTTTTGATCGCCCCGCTATTGGGACTGCAATACGATCTTCCCGGTGAGGCGCTGCGGGTATTGGTGGTCTCATTACTATTGGGAACCCCCGCCCTAAGCCTGATTGGGGCGATAGGTGCGGCTTTGACCCTAGGGCTGCGGGGCGGGGGCGTGCTGGTTTCACTCCTTGTTCTGCCCCTCTGCATCCCTATACTGATCTTTGGAGCGGGGGCCGTGGAGGCGAATGTATCCGGACTCGGTGAACAGGGGCATCTGTATATGCTGGGGGCGTTGTTGGTACTAGCCTTTATTCTGGCACCCGTAGCGGCATCCGCCGCGTTGAGGGTTTCGGCCGAATAGCGACGGAAGTATACGACGTCCAGCGAGGCTTTCAGTTGCATGACGACCGGAACTAAAGATAGAAAATATGATCAAAGTCGGCACCAGGCTACCCACCGGGGTCAGCCTGGTTTCACCGAATTGGGTCCATTGCGGAACAGGCACTTGATAAATAAATTTCTCCGTGTACCCTGCGTCTCTTTGCCGTCAATATTGCCGGAAAGTCAGTCTCCTGGTGACGACAGGTTATGAGTTCCCGATTACTGAACTGGTTCAAATTCTCATCTCCCTCCACTTTTTATCACCTGGCCGGGAGGATGGTCCCCTGGTTCACCGCAATAGCGTTGATCCTGATAGGTGTCGGGCTTTACATGAGTTTTTTCGTGGCACCCACGGACTACAAGCAGGGTGAGGGCTACCGAATAATCTTTGTCCATGTCCCCGCAGCCTGGATGTCGATGTTCATTTATGTGGTCATGGCGGCGTGGTCCGGATTGGGATTGGTTTTCAATACCCGGCTTTCGGCCATGATGGCTCAAGCTTTGGCGCCCACGGGGGCTATTTTCACGTTTCTCGCACTCTGGACGGGGGCCTTCTGGGGTAAGCCGATGTGGGGGACTTGGTGGGTTTGGGATGCCCGCCTAACCTCGGAACTCATCCTGTTGTTCTTATATATAGGCTTCATTGCCCTTCAGGGGGCTATAGATGACCCCCGCCGCGCTGATCGGGCGGGGGCCATTCTGGCACTCGTCGGCGTGGTGAACATTCCTATCATCTATTACTCGGTAAAGTGGTGGAATACCCTGCATCAAGGGGCTTCGATAAGTCTTTCCAAGGGATCTAGCATGGGCGAAACGATGTTGATTACCATGCTTATCATGACACTGGGGTTTTGGGCCTACTCCATAGCGGTCGCCTTGGCTCGGGTGCGCTCGATCATTCTCGAGCGTGAGCGGGAGACTACATGGGTCAGTGAATTACCGGAAGTGCGGGGATGAGCGTGTCGGAATTTTTCGATATGGGAGGATACGCCCTCTATGTCTGGGGCTCGTTCGGCGCCACTGCTCTGTTGATGTTGGTGGAGCCGGTTATGGTCAAACAGCGCCGGCGCGCTATGTTGCAGCGGCTGTCTCGTTTGGTGCGTATCAGGAAAGAGGTCAAAAATGAAAGCTCGACATAAACGTTTTGGGTTTCTGCTGGTTGGCATGGTAGGTCTGGGCCTTGCAACCTGGCTAGTGCTTAACGCGCTCGACAGCAATCTGTCTTATTTCTTCTCCCCCACAGAAGTGGCGGAGAATAGGGCCCCCGCAGATCATGTTTACCGCCTCGGAGGACTGGTGGAATCCGGCAGCCTGCAACGCGGTGAGGAATTGACAGTGCGTTTCGTGGTGACAGACAACGCCCATAAGGTAGATGTGGAATACACGGGCATTCTTCCAGACCTGTTTCAGGAGGGCCAGGGAGTTATCGCCCAGGGCCGAATGGGCGCGAATGGTGTATTTGTAGCGGATGAGGTGCTGGCCAAGCACGACGAAAACTACATGCCACCCGAAGTCGCGGATGCGCTCGAGAAAGCGCACAACAAGGGGGTTACAGGAATGCAGAAACTATGATTCCCGAGATCGGTCATGTGGCGCTGATATTGGCGCTTACGCTGGCGCTGGTACAGGCTATTTTCCCCGTAGTGGGAGCGCATCGGGGGAATTACCGCTGGGTAGCGTTGGCGAAGCCTGCGGCAGGGGGACATTTGCTTTTTATCCTGATTGCCTACGGCTGCCTTACCTACGCTTTTCTGGTGAACGATTTCTCCGTTGCCTATGTTGCGAGTAATTCCAATACCAAGCTGCCGACCGTGTATCTGATTTCGGGGGTTTGGGGTGCCCATGAGGGGTCATTGCTTCTATGGGCGGTGATCCTGGCATTGTGGACTGGTGCGGTTTGCGTTTTCAGTCGCAGTGTGCCGGAGGTAATGCTGGCCCGGGTTGTGGGAGTGATGGGGATGGTCAGTGTGGGGTTTCTGCTATTTATGCTATTGACCTCAAACCCGTTCGACCGTCTACTCAACGCCCCGACCGAGGGGAGGGACTTGAACCCGCTGCTGCAGGATCCGGGGCTAATCATTCATCCGCCGATGCTCTACATGGGATACGTCGGCTTTTCGGTTGCCTTTGCGTTTGCTATTGCTGCCATGCTGGGGGGGCGCCTTGATGCCGCCTGGGCCCGATGGTCACGGCCCTGGACCAGCATCGCCTGGGTGTTTCTTACTTTGGGCATCACCTTGGGCAGTTGGTGGGCGTATTATGAGCTTGGTTGGGGGGGGTGGTGGTTTTGGGATCCAGTAGAAAACGCCTCTTTCATGCCTTGGTTGATTGGAACTGCGCTCATGCATTCCCTTGCGGTGACGGAGAAACGCGGTGCATTCAAGGCATGGACGGTGTTGCTGGCGATATTCGCATTCTCACTCAGCCTGCTAGGAACTTTTCTGGTGCGGTCGGGTGTGCTCACGTCTGTGCACGCCTTTGCCACAGACCCGGCACGGGGTGTCTTCATTCTGATGTTTTTAGGCGTGGTTATCGGCGGTTCCCTGCTGCTCTACTCCTGGCGAGCCTCTCAGATCAAGAGCAGCGTAAAGTTTGGATTAGTCTCCAGGGAGACGGGACTGCTGCTAAACAATGTATTCCTGGTGGTAACCGCGGCCAGCGTACTCTTGGGCACCCTCTATCCGTTGCTCATCGATGCGCTGGGCATGGGGAAGATATCGGTTGGACCACCTTATTTCAACAGCGTGTTCATCCCCTTGACGATTCCACTGGCACTCTTTCTGGGAGTGGGTGCTATCACTCGTTGGAAAGAGGATAGTCCCGCCCGCCTGACGAGGAAGTTGGTGCTGCCGGCTGTTCTCAGCTTGGCGGCTGGTATCCTGCTGCCCATGTTATTGGCGCCCGAATTTACCTGGGGGGCTGTTTTGGGTGTGTCACTTGCGGCCTGGGTCACGTTGACCACATCACTCTGGTTGGTGGAAAGATTCGGGGGGCGTCGTAGTTTCTGGCAGACGCTTGTCACAACCCCTAGGGGCGGGTGGGGCATGATCATGGGGCATCTTGGAGTGGGGGTCTTCATCGTTGGTGTGACGCTCACTTCGATATACAGCACTGAGAAGGATCTCCGATTGGAGCCTGGGCAGAGTTACACGCTGGGTGGCTACAATTTTACATTCGAGGGGGTAGGTGAATTTGAAGGCCCCAATTACACCGCCGCCCGCGGTGAGGTGGCGATCAGCCGCGATGGTCGACCGGTGACGAGTCTGTTTCCCGAAAAGCGCAACTACCGCAGCGGTATGCCAATGACCGAGGCGGGTATAGACGCGGGACTTACACGAGACCTGTTTGTAGCGCTTGGGGAACCCCTGGGGAATTCAGGGGCCTGGAGCGTGCGCATTTATCATAAACCTTTCGTTCGCTGGATATGGCTGGGCGGATTGTTCATGGCCCTGGGTGGAATTCTCGCTGCCAGCGATCGACGCTATTTCCAGTTGGCGTGCAAAGCGCGAGCCATGGCGGCCGATGATGCGGCCCTGGGGACCGCATGAAGGCGCGGTATCTCATCCCATTGGGGTTGTTTTTAGGGCTAGTGGCGTTGCTGGGCGTGGGATTGACTCTCAATCCCAGAGATGTTCCGTCGGTGCTCATCGACAAGCAGGTTACGGATTTCTCCCTACCGGATCTGATGCAACCCGAACAGCGGGTGGAGTCCAAGGCCATGCGAGGCCAGGTATGGCTGATAAATGTTTGGGGGACCTGGTGTCCTGAATGCTGGCGTGAGCATGATTTTCTCATGTATCTGGCAAAACGTGAGCAGATTCCGATTGTCGGTATCGATTGGCGGGATGACCCTGAGGAGGCTAAACAGTTTTTGGCGCAGAAAGGTAATCCCTTCATAGCAGTTGGGGTAGATCCGGAGAGCACCGCTATCATGGATCTGGGGGTATACGGGGCGCCGGAAACCTTTCTAATTGATCAGCAGGGGGTAATTCGAAAAAAACACAAGGGCGCCATGACCCCTGAGGTGTGGCGTGATGAATTCAAGCCGCTGATAGAGGCCCTGGAGAAGAGCGGATGAGGGTGCTGCTTCTCATTGGGTTGATCCTGTTGCCATTGTTCACCTGGGGCCGAGTGGATGTGTACCATTTTGATGACCCGAGGCAGGAAGCCCGTTACAAGCAACTCATCGAGGAGCTGCGCTGCCTCGTTTGCCAAAACCAGAATTTAGCCGATTCCAATGCCGAATTGGCGCAGGACATGCGCCGGGTGACCTACGAGATGGTTGCCCGTGGAGATTCCAACGAAAAGATTATCACCCACATGGTAGAGCGCTACGGCGACTTTGTTCTGTATCGCCCCCCCTTTCAGTCATCGACATTGCTGCTGTGGGTCGGGCCTTTCCTGATTTTGGCCATTGCGATGTCGATCCTACTGTTATTTATCCGCCGAAGGTCTAAAGCGCAGTTGGAGCCACTTGATAAAGATAGCCACGAACGCGCTAGACGCCTGCTGGAAGACAACGACAGATGACGGTTTTTTGGATAGTTACAGCGGCCATGGTACTTGCTGCGCTGGCCATGCTCGCTCCAGCCCTGTTGCGCACAAGATCCACTGCGGGAATAGATCGCGACAAACAGAATGTGGTAATCGCCCGCGAGCGCCTTGCCGAATTGCGGCAGGAAAGGGATCGGGGCGTTCTCTCCGAGGCGCAATACGAAAAATCCAAAAGCGAACTGGAGCAGTCGCTGCTGATCGATTTAGAGCAATCCGAGGAATCACAAGGGACAGCTGGCAAGGGTGGGAGAAGTTCAGGCTGGCTCTCGGTCGCCGTCATGGTGATCTTGCTCCCGGGAATGACCCTGGGCCTCTACAATCACCTGGGGTCACCGGAACTCATCGATCCTCCGAAATCGCCGCTGGCCCACGGGGGTGAGGAACCGGGACAGCTACCCTCGGTGGAAGAGATGCTGGCAACCTTGGTCAAGCGGCTTGAGGAACAGCCGGCAGACCCGGATGGCTGGTTCCTGCTGGGTAGAACCTACATGGCAATGGAGGAGTATGCCAAAGCTGCTGGCGCTTACCAGCGGGTACAGGAGTTGATCGGCGATCAACCGGTGATACTCCTGGCCCGGGCCGATGCCTTGGCCATGAGTCAGCAAGGGGACCTGAGCGGGGTTCCGACGGCGCTAGTGCGCAAGGCAGTCGGCCTTGAGCCCGACAACACCACGGCGCTATGGCTGGCGGGTATGGCGGAAATGCAGGCAGGAAATGCAGAGCTGGCAATCGCCCATTGGGAACGGCTGGAGCCGCTGATCCAGGATGACCCCGATGCCCGGGAGCGTGTTTCTACGCTGTTGTCACAGGCGCGAACCCAGGCGGGCAAAAGATCCGCTGCTACCGCTGAAGCCGCCGCTGTCGATGCCCCGGCTCAAACGCAGGATGTCGGGAGCGGGCAGATTTCCGTAAGGGTGACTTTGTCTTCAGAATTTTTAGACCGAGTTCAGCCCGAGGAGCGGGTCTTCGTTTTTGCCAGAGCGTTGCAGGGACCCAAGATGCCGCTGGCAGCGGCCCGTCTTCGAGCCAGTGATCTTCCGGTAGAGCTCATACTAGACGATTCCAGCGCTATGATGCCGGCAATGAAGATTTCGGGTTTCGATCAAGTAGTAGTTGGTGCCCGGGTGTCACGTTCCGGGGATCCCATCGCGAAGAGTGGGGATCTGACAGGAGAGGTCTATCCGGTTACAGTTGGTGAACCTGAAACAGTCGTCGTGACTATCGATACGGTAGTGCCCTGAATCTGAGGGAAATTCCCACTCCATCCAGGGCTGTTCTTCTGGCCGAAATCCATCCGGCAGTAGGCTATTGTTCCAGGGAGCGGCGCTGCTTCTCCATTATTTCCCGAATGCCTTTTTCAGCCAGGCTCAACATGGACTGCAATTCGCTGGAGTTAAAAGGGTGCCCTTCCGCGGTACCCTGTATCTCAACGAAAGCCCCCGCTTTGTTCATGACCACATTCATATCCGTCTCCGCCCGCGAGTCTTCCGCATAATCCAGATCAAGCACCGGAGTGCCTGCGAAGATACCCACGGAAACCGAGGCCAGCTGGTCGATGATTGGATTGTTTGGCAGGAGCTCGGCTTTCAGGAGCCCGTTGACTGCATCGCAGAGGGCAACGTAGGCACCGGAAATGGAGGCGGTGCGAGTACCGCCATCCGCCTGAATGACATCGCAGTCGAGAGTTATGGTGCGTTCCCCGAGTGAAGATAAATCGACTGCGGCGCGCAGCGATCGACCAATCAGGCGCTGAATTTCCAGGGTACGCCCACTTTGTTTGCCCCGCCCCGCCTCCCGTGCCATTCGGCTGTCGGTAGAGCGGGGCAGCATACCGTACTCCGCGGTGATCCATCCCTGTCCCTTACCCTTGAGAAAACGAGGTACGCGATCCTCGATAGAGGCAGTACAGATAACTCGGGTGTTTCCGCACACCACCAGCACTGAGCCTTCTGGATGCATGGTATAGCCGCGGTTAAATTCAATAGAGCGCAACTGATCTTCGGCGCGGCCACTGGGTCTCATGTTGGGGATGATCCTTGTGTAGTTGTACAAAAAAGTATGCGTTTATCGCGGCCGCATTATACCCTTTCGTTGGAGCCTGGAAACCTTCCAGCCGTTCAAACCCGGATTACATGTAACTTAGAGTGCCTGCTCCAGTTCTCAGCCATTGCCGGTATCCGGGTCTTCCAGCTCACCTATCGCCTTCTCCAGTGCCTTGACTGCATCACTGATATCGTCAGATTTCAGGCTGTTGTGCCCGCTGCCGGCCCTGGTATCCGGTTTCACCGCAGGGGCTACTTTCCTTTCCCGGGTAACCCTCGCCACCACGGCCGTGACGTTGTCGCTGGAGGGAAAGGCGACTCTTGCCGCTTCCTCGGTAAGCAGTGTAGCGGCTTGCGCCATATCGCGTTCATTGAACAGAACCTCACGCATTACCTCATCTCCCACGCTTTGCCAGAGACCGTCGCTACAGAGCAGGAGCATATCGTCTACCTCTAGATCACGAAGCCCCTGATCGTATTTCTGCAGTTTGCCGCCGCCGCCAAGGCAGCGGGTTACATAATTCCGTTGTGGGTGGGTGTCGACCTGGCTTTCCGAAATCAACCCTTGTTGCAGAAGACGTGCGACGTATGAATGGTCGGTAGTGCGGTGGAGTAAATCCCCACGGCGAAAAAGATAGAGCCTGCTGTCGCCGATATAGACCCAATGAACCCTGCCGCTCTGAACCAGGGCTATAACCGCTGTGGTCCGAGGCTCCGCGGGGGGGCGCTGTTCAGTGCCAAATTGCTGAATTTCCTTGTGAGCGATACTTAGCAGGCCCGCCAGGAATTCCGCTGGACTCGGCACGGGTCTGGGGACCTTGTATATCTCGCGTTCGCAGACATCCACCAGTATTTGCGCTGCAACCTCTCCCATCGGGTGACCGCCCATACCATCCGCCAATGCCAGTAGTACGGTACCTTGGGAGTTAATGGCCAGGCAGCGATCTTGATTAATGCCCCTGTTGCCGGTGAGAGTCGAGGTGGCAGTATCCAGTCCCAGATCGCTAGCTGGCACCGATCTCATTTTTTACCCCCTCGATTTTTGGTTCGCTTGGTAGCCGGTGGCCTTGCCTCCTGGTCCAGGATCGCCCCCCTGAGTGTCTTCGCATCCTGCGGACGAAGCAGCGGATCGACCTCCATCGCCCAGTCTATCGCTTCCAGCAGGTGCACCGGATAGTTGCGTTTGAATCGCTTAGCGGCGGGGCGCATACGCTCCTTGGCGTGCCGCTCTATGGCCGACGGGGGAGGATGCCCCTCGATACAGGCTCTCATGGTTGCACCGATGGCGTAGATATCGCTCCATGGGCCAACATATCCCGACGAGTAATACTGTTCGACGGGCGAGAAACCCGGGGTGACCACTTGACTGCCAAAGTGCTTACGGCTGGTGGCAAAATGATGGATCGCACCGAAATCTAGCAATAATGGACTACCCCCGCGGCGCAGGTGGATGTTGCTCGGCTTGATATCCAGGTGCAGTTTGCCATGGGAGTGGATCAAATGAAGGGCATCCAGAATTGCAGGAAAAACCTTTAACAATAGATGGGCACTCAGCTTCCCCCGGTATCGCTTGATGTAGCTGCCAAGATTTTTTCCGCGCTCATAGTTCATTACCATATAGGCGGTATTGTTGGCCAGAAAGAATGTACGCACATGGACAATATTGGGATGGCGCAAGGTTGCCAATGCCTTAGCCTCCTGAAAGAAGAGTCTTCTGCCGTTGTTGAATTGGTCAGGATTTGCATCGTCCGCCACCTCAACCTGGTGTCCGTTACGTTTTGCCAGCTTTCTGGGCAGAAACTCCTTGATCACCACCTTGTCTTGGGTATCTTCGTCTTCGGCGAGATAGATGAGGCTGAATCCACCGCTCCCAATTCGCTTGATGATCGAATAGCAGTCGATCACTGTACCGGGTGGTAGGCATTCTCGAGTGGCCGAAGTCATGAAAGTGTATTTTGTTCCAGGTGCAAGCAAGCGTCCCGGGCATTATGATACAGGCTACAGGGATCGGCTATCCCGCTGAGTCCTCAACGTCGGGAAATATAAGCATGACTAGTAGTATGACGGCCTTTGCGCGTATCCAGGATTTGGGCCCTGAAGGGGAATTAATCTGGGAGATTCGCTCGGTAAACCATCGATATCTTGAATCCATGATCCGCTTACCGGAAGAGCTCCGTGCGGTCGAACCTCTGGTGAGGGAGCGGCTCACCAGCAGGCTCGGGCGGGGTAAGGTGGACTGCACTCTCCGGTACAAACCCGCCTCCAACGATGTTGGGGAATTTAAGGTCAATGAGCGAGTTGCCCGACAAGTCATCGATGCTGTCGCGCAAGTTGGGAGGATGCTGCACGACTCGACCTCTCTGACAGCAATGGAGGTATTGCGTTGGCCAGGGGTGGCAGAGCAGAAGGAGCGGGATATGTCACCGCTGCAGCAGCGGGCCACCGCAGCCCTGGATCAGGCTATCGACGCGTTGATCGAAACCCGCTGTAGGGAGGGGGAGCGTCTCGCGGAATTGATCATCACCCGCTGCGCTTCGTTGCGCGAAGAGGTGGAGCGGGTTCGGGGATTGATGCCCAGAATATTGGAGTCCATTCGCCAGCGCTTGCGGACCAAATTGTCGGAGGTGACTGAAGAGTTGGATGAGAGCCGGATTGAGCAGGAGATGGCGCTCTTGGCGCAGCGCCTGGATGTCGACGAGGAGATGGAGCGTCTGAGATCTCACATCGATGAAGTGGAGGCGGTACTCGAGCGCAATGGGCCGGTGGGGCGGCGGTTGGATTTCTTGATGCAGGAGTTGAATCGAGAAGCCAATACGTTGACATCGAAATCGACCGATGTGGAGACGACCCGAGCAGGTGTGGAGATGAAGGTGTTGATTGAGCAGATGCGGGAGCAGGTGCAGAATATAGAGTAGACTCCAACCCCCATGGGTCGTCCAGCAAGAGCAGTCCCCCTCCTCTTCGTGCGCGACTTTGTCAGAGTAACGAGCCCGGCTAGACTTGTTGTCAGGCCGGTTCTACTGCTCGGGTGCCAGGAAAGCGATCCAGAACTGTGCCGGCGGCGCTTCAGGAAACCGGTAGTATGGGATTGCGAGCGTCTCCGGCTCACTTAGAGCAGGATAGCGTTTTCGCAAACGCGACTCGAGCTGAGCGGCCGCGCCAGGGTTGTAGTACTTGAATACGATTGCCGCCCCCTTTTTACGCATATCCTCCTCTTTTATCCAGGGGTTCTGGTGCATGTCCAGTTCGAAATAGGGAATGGGTTTGTCCTGTGAATAAGTCGAGATGCCGCTAATAACCCAGCGGTGCCCCGCTACATAATTCAAAGACGAATTAAATCGGTCATGCCAGGTTCTGGTAACGTGCTCCGCTACCTCTCTAAATGGATATTCATTGTTGCTGGGGCTGCTGGTCTGGAATCGATTGCTCCACACAAACCCGACTGCAATCAGCAAATTGATACCTGCAACAGTGGTAACGAACCGTACCAGCGCCCGTCGGTCGACGGCAGCGTTAAAGAACAATAGCAGTGCTATACCCAGTGTGGAGAAGTAAGGGAATCCCCATCGGGTCACCAGACTACCGTTGGCAACAACCGCGATGAGGAGGGTAATCAACAACGGGCCTACTGTCATCACAAGAATGAATATGTGGTCGAAATTACCCAAGTCGATACGCCACTTGCCGCGACGGAAAAAGAGAAAAAGAAGGAGTGTCGGTATCAGGGCAGCGATCTGCTGACCGAGAAAGTTTAAGTGGTTGAGGAACTGGTAACCCGACTTTTCTGTAAGGTAGGTACCATCGATAGCAAGAGGAAAATCACTGATGCCATAACCCAGGGTGACAAAATTGTGTGTGATCAACCAATACAAGTGGGGTGAGAGCACCATTAGTGCAGTAAGCACCCCAAGATAAAAACCGGTGGATTTTAAGCATTGCCTACCCCTAGACGTGAGCAGGATCGCCAGCATCAAGGTAGCAAAGATTACGATGCTCTGATATTTGGCGAGTAACGCCAGACCAGCCCAGAGTCCCGCGTGTACCCAATTCAGGTTGGAGGGCTTTTCGAGGGCACGGTAGACGGTTAGTGTGAGCATGGCCCAGGTGGGCAGCATGAGTACATTGGGATTGAAGATGTAAGCGGAGAGGTTGTAGTAGTTGATACCCTCTAGGATGACGACTGCAACCAGAGCTTGCCAGGGCTTGAGCATCGCACGGGCAAGTTGCCATATGGCCCAGAAACAGAGCAAGACCGAAAGCTGCGCGGCTAGGTAGACGGGCCATCCTGGAGTGGCAAACAGTTCAGTAAAGAAAGCACTGACCCAGGGTGCCAGTATAGGGTGTTTGTCATATCCGAGTTCCCATAGCTGTCCCCAAGCGATCGCTTCCATCGTGTCTTTCGGCAGCGAGTGACGGGAGTAAGCTGGAACTAAGGTCCAGATCACAAGATGAATGGCACAGAAGATCCAGAAGACGCGGTCTGGATTCCAGTTTCTCAATCCGGTTTCGGAGGATAACCGGGAACTGGGCTCAACTGCTTGTCGTTGTGCACTTTCCAACACCAAAATGCTCCCCTTCTGGTGGAATTGAAGCTGAGGATAAACAAGATTAGTTTAGGCTGAGATCGAACAGTGTCGTCCATCTTTTACCAATGTTTCTAAGTGTCTGAAAAAGCCGGCTGTACGTCGAGCACATCTGCGATGTCGGTTCGCCAAGTTTTTGGCGTCTTCCGGCGCGCCGCAATGTTACCATACACAGGTGTTTGACAATCCGAATTGATGCTCCACTATTTCGATGGCGAGAACGTGGAGGGTGAAAATAGCGGACACGACTGAGGGGGTAGATATTTGAAGCGGCGAGACCTGTTGCTGCAATTCCTGCGCTTTTCGGGAGTGGGGGCCATAGGCACTGTTGCCCACTATGCTATTCTCATTGCGCTGGTACAGGCTGGGGGAGTTGGACCGGTACTGGCCTCGAGCGCGGGCTTCGCCATCGGTGCGCTGGTCAACTATCTGCTTAGCTACCACTTTGTTTTCGCAAGCCGGGAGCCCCACTGGGAGGCCGGTGCCAAGTTTCTGGGAGTAGCGCTCGCGGGCATTTTCTTGAACGCTCTGTTGATGTCGCTCGGCACCCAGCTGTTGCAATTTCACTATCTCTTTTCGCAAATACTGGCGACAATGTTGGTGCTGCTGTGGAATTTTTCTGCCAATCGAAGGTGGACGTTCAGCGGCAAAAAACAAGAAACTTCAACCAACTAGTTCCACCCCGCGGGGTGCCTGGAGATTGGTTCATTATGCTGCTCTCGGTGGTGATACCTGCTTACAACGAAGAGGAAGTGCTAAGTGCCTTCCATAGACGAATGGGAAAAGTCATTGACGAGTTGTCGTGTGAGACTGAGCTGCTGTTCGTCAATGACGGCAGCAGGGATCGCACGCTGGCGGTCTTAACCGAACTGCAGGAGCATGATTCCAGGGTTTCGATAATTGATCTCAGTAGAAACTACGGCAAGGAGGTAGCGATGACCGCCGGGTTGGACTATGCCCGGGGCGATGCCGTCGTCGTGATCGATGCCGACCTGCAAGACCCTCCCGAACTCATTCTCGAGATGGTGGAGTACTGGCGGCAGGGCTATGATGTCGTCTATGCCCAACGAACCAAGCGGGAGGGTGAAACTTATCTCAAGAGGGTGACCGCCAAGGGTTTTTACAGGCTGATGGGGCGGCTTGCACACATACCGATTCCGCGGGATACGGGTGATTACCGGCTTATGAGCCGGCGTACTGTCGACGCCTTGAACCAGTTGCGCGAACGCAATCGGTTTATGAAGGGATTGTTCGCTTGGGTAGGTTTCCCCCAGAAAGCGATTCCTTACCTGAGAGATCCCCGCTATGCCGGGAAGAGCAAGTGGAACTATTGGGAGTTGTGGAATTTTGCAATCGAGGGCATTACCTCATTCACTGAGGCGCCCTTGAAGCTATCAACCTATCTGGGATTGCTCACTGCGCTATTGGCGTTTATCTATGGTATCTGGATTATTGTTAAGACCATCCTCTACGGTGATCCGGTAACGGGCTATCCGTCACTCATGGTTGTGGTGCTTTTTCTCGGCGGTGTGCAGCTCATTACGCTGGGTATTATAGGTGAGTATCTCGGGCGCACATATGCCGAAACCAAACAGCGACCTCTCTATCTCATCAATGCCATTCACAGCCCGGTAACGGCAATAGATCCGGAGCGCAGCCCGGGTAGTGGAGGACCTCGAAAGTAAGGGTGGTTTACTTTCATTGAAGGTACCCAGGGCAGTTGGGGTCGATCGGAATTAGGACCAGGGCAGCTACTCAAACTTACGCAGGTAGTCGATAATCGAAATCATTATCACTACCAGTGTCAGCATGGCCACTAATACCACGACACCATAAGCCAGCACGATGATGATCTCGGAGCCCCCTTCCATGCCTTCCAGCACGAGCAACAGGTTATAGACGACCACGGCCAATACCAGCGGTAGAATAGTGAAAAGGATCTTGCTGCTGGCACGGAACTCCATTCCGCCACTCAGGGATTCCTTGAGCCAGATGTTGGTAATTCTGGTCTTGAAGGGTGTGCTGTATGTATCTTTAGATTTCATTCTTGACCACCGCAAATTGATGGTTGCTCAAATGATCATGTTGTATGCGAGAGAGGCTGTCAATATCGACCGCTCAGGAGCGGGCTTTGACCGATTATTCCAGTTGAGCAGACCCTGATTTCCAGCAGAGCCCAAATGGGGGTGCAGGAGTCGCTGGGGATTCTCTCTTAGGCGTTGTGGTACATGGGGTTTCCTATTGAGGCGGTTTCAGGTACTTTTATACGCCTTTTGCGGACGGCCCGGATTGGGCCGGCACCCTATTCCAACACGTGAGAGATCATGATCAAGGGTAGCTTATATATTCTCTCGGCGCCGTCGGGGGCCGGTAAGACAAGTCTGCTCAAGCGACTGTTGGCCGAGGATCAGGGAGTCCGGGTTTCCCTCTCGCATACCACCAGGCAACAGCGGCCTGGTGAGCAAGATGGAGTGGACTACCATTTCGTGGACACAGCGCAATTTGAGAAAATGGCGGAGCAGGGGAGGTTTCTCGAGTACGCGAGGGTATTTGAGAACTTTTATGGCACCTCAGAGTCATCTGTACAGGAAATGTTGAATCGTGGACTCGATGTGGTGCTCGAGATCGATTGGCAGGGGGCGCAGCAGGTAAGGAAGCGGTTTCCCACGGCGATATCCATATTTATTCTGCCACCTACACTCGGTATTCTGAAACAGCGTTTGCTGGATCGCGGTCAGGACAGTGGTGACGTAATCGATCTGAGAATGTCTGAAGCCAAGTCTGAAATGGCCCACTATATTGAGTACGATTACTTAGTTTTCAATGAAGTATTTGACGTGGCGCTTGGGGAGTTGAAGGCAGTGATCTCGAGTCAGCGACTTAGAGTGGCTGTGCAAAAAGCCTATAGGCAGAAGCAACTAGATGCGCTGTTGAGCACTTAAGTGGACTTTGGAACCTAGACCAGAGCTAGATCAGGTTAGATGCGCTTCATCTGGCGCCATTGCACTGATTGGTTTATATTTGGCAATCCTACTGATTCGGAAGGATTGGTCTCGAATCCGGAAGATTCGCTTTTTCTAATTTTTCAGGCACCGTGCTATAAATTTCCATGAGTGCCCGGAGCATAGTTGATGGCCCGTGTAACTGTAGAAGATTGTCTGGATCATGTGAATAACCGATTTGACCTGGTGCTTCTCGCATCCAAGCGCGCACGCCAACTGGTCAATGGAGTGGATCCCCTGCTTAAGTGGGAGAACGACAAACCCACTGTGATGGCCTTGCGAGAGATAGCGGAGGGTCTGGTGGACGATCAAACAGTCAATCCTCCCAAAGAGCCGGACGTCGAATTGATGATGGAAGAGGCGATTTCCGAGGTTGAGGAGGCTGACGGCCGGCCGCTACCTCCGGAACTGTAACAGCCCCGCGACAGTTCCCGGGCGGACGTCGGCATATTTCCCGCTCTCCAGGGAGGCGCATACAGCCTGATCGGTTTCCGGCGAGGGGTGGGAAACTGCGGATACCTTTAGATAGACCTGGCATCAGCTGAGGTCTCGGAGATGGATGTCAAAACAGGAAAGCCCCGTTTTCTAGTTAGCGATCTCTGTATTTTCCTGGAGAGCTATCTCCCATCCGAACAAATAAGAGAGGTCTACCGGGCCTATGTCTTTAGCGCCGAGGCGCATGAGGGGCAGAAGCGCGTATCCGGCGAACCCTATATCTTCCATCCCCTGGCGGTGGCACGCATACTCGCCGATATCCAGATGGACCACAAGTGCCTGATGGCGGCCCTACTCCATGATGTCATTGAAGACACCTCCGTAGACAAAGCCCAGATTTCCGAGGCGTTCGACGACGAGATCGCCGAAATGGTCGATGGCGTCAGCAAGCTGACTCAGATTGGTTTTCAATCCCGAGCTGAGGCGCAGGCGGCGAGCTTCAGGAAGATGCTGCTGGCGATGACCCGGGATATCAGGGTGATCATGATCAAGCTTGCCGACCGGCTGCACAATATGCGGACACTGGGCGTAATGCCGCCCGCAAAGTGCCGCCGCATCGCCCGTGAGACGTTGGATATCTACGTGCCCATCGCCAGCCGGCTCGGGATCAATCTCATGCGAATGGAGCTAGAGGAGCTGTCGTTTGCAGCCTACTGGCCAATGCGGTACCGGGTGCTCAAGAATGCGGTAAAAGAGGCGCGGGGAAACCGCAAGGCGGTAGTTGGGAATATAGAAGTTGCCGTTAGTCGAAGACTGGAAGAATCTGGCATCAATGCTCAGGTCAAAGGGAGGGAAAAGCACAGCTTTAGCATCTACAAAAAGATGCGGGAGAAGAAACTCTCTTTCTCCGAGGTGGCAGATGTCTATGCATTCCGGGTAATCGTCGACAACCGGGATACCTGTTACCGCGTGTTGGGCATCATCCACCATCTCTACAAACCCGTTCCGGGGAGGTTCAAGGACTATATCGCCATTCCCAAGGCAAATGGCTATCAATCTTTACATACCGTGTTGTTCGGCCCCCATGGCATCCCGATAGAGATCCAGATACGAACCGCTAAGATGCACCAGCTCTCGGAATCGGGTATCGCTGCTCACTGGCTCTATAAAGCAGTGAAGGATAACGAAAATCCTACCGAAGCTGGAGCAGCGGAGTGGTTAAAACATCTGCTGGAATTGCAGAAGGGCTCCGACGAACCTTTGGAATTTCTGGAGCACGTCAAGGTCGACTTGTTTCCCGACCAGGTTTATGTGTTTACCCCGCGGGGGAAGATTTTGGCTCTGGCCCGGGGCGCCACGGTGGTCGACTTCGCCTATGCGGTGCACACCGACGTAGGCAATAGTTGTGTTGCCGCGAGCATCGATAGGAGGTTGGTACCCCTGCGAACCAGGCTTTACAGCGGGCAGACAGTGGAAATTATTACCTCGAAAAATGCAACACCGCACCCTGCCTGGCTCAACTTTGTCGTTACCGGAAAAGCCAGGGTCAATATACGGGCCTACCTGAAAAACTTGCGGCGCCAGGAGGCGGTGGCCCTTGGGAGACGCCTCGTGGAGAAGGAACTGGCGGTACTCGGCGGCTCTATTGATGAGCTAAGCCAGGGCCACATCCAGACTTTGCTGAAAGACTTCAAACTACCGGATATCGACGCACTGTTTATGGATATTGGGCTGGGTAATCGGATGCCGATGCTGGTGGCCAGGCGGCTCACCGAGAAAGCCGATGATATACGCCCGCGTAAAAGAAAGAAGAAAAAAACCAGGAAAAACAAATCAAAAGGTAGTCTTGGTGGAGATCAGCAGAGTCGGCCGCTGATAATTACTGGCACCGAAGGTATGGTGGTCAAATTCGCAAAATGCTGCAGACCTATACCTGGCGATGATGCGATTGCGAGCTTTAGCCCCGGCAAGGGCATCGTGGTACATCGCCAAATTTGCCACAATCTCGGCGATTTTCGAAAGCAGGCGGATCGAATATTGGATGTCGAATGGGAGGATGAGCAGAGAAGGGAGTTCAGCACTGAAGTTAAGGTGGTTACCGATAACAAGCGGGGTGTTCTCGCCAGGGTGGCGGCGGCGATTTCGGAGATGAGCTCGAATATCGAGAACGTCAATATGGATGAGATGGATGGTCTGACTTCTGCGCTGCGATTTGTCATCAAGGTACAAGATCGACAACATCTGGCGCGCATAATGCGGCGTTTGCGTGCGCTTCCACCGGTACTTCGTATCAGCCGTATGAACGGCTGAGCCAGTTTTTCGCAATGGCTACGCACAGATATTAATTTCCCCCAGGGAGGATCAATGTCAAGAGAAATCATCTACACCGATCGGGCCCCTCAGGCTATAGGTACCTATTCCCAGGGAGTAAAGTGCGGCTCAACCGTATATCTCTCCGGACAGATTCCACTGCTTCCAGATACCATGGAGATGATCGATGGCGATATCGAGTCACAGATTCGTAGGGTGTTCGACAACCTTCGTGCGGTAGCGCAGGCTGCAGGTGGGGAGCTGAACAACATAGCAAAGCTGAATATTTTCTTGACCAATCTGGATGATTTTCCAACGGTCAACCAAGTCATGGCGGAGTACTTCGACAAACCCTACCCCGCCCGTGCAGCCATCGGTGTCGCAGGTCTACCAAAAGGTGCGGCAGTTGAAATGGATGGAGTGATGGAACTGGATTAACTGGTTGGGTTTTCCAGTTGTAAGTGTCTCAGCATCCGCCGCTCAACTAGCCGGTATGTTTGCACAAAAAGAAAAGTCAGAAGTAGGTAGATGCAACCTGCGGCAAAGAATATCTCCACTGGCATGTAGGTGCGGGCGATAATGGTTCGCGCCATTCCGGTAAGGTCGAGCAGCGTGATGGTGCTGGCCAGGGCGCTTCCCTTCAGCATCAGGATGATCTCGTTGCTGTAGGCGGGTAGAGCGATGCGATACGCCAGCGGTAGGGTAATACGGCGTACTCGCGTAAAAGCGCTCATGCCGACAGCACTGGCCGCTTCCAATTCGCCTTGGGGCACAGCTTGGATGGCGCCTCGCATTATTTCCGTGGTGTATGCGCAGGTGTTCAACGTGAATACGATCAGGGCACACCAATACGCTTCTCTTAAAATGGGCCACAGTATACTTTCCCGCACCGCATCGAATTGGGCCAGACCGTAGTAGAAGAGGAATAGCTGAACCAACAGGGGGGTGCCGCGAAAGAAAAAAGTGTAGGAGAGCACCAGGTTGCTCAGAAGCTTGTTTTGAGAAAGCCGCATCATCGCCAATGGTATGGATGCAATACCCCCGATCAGTACGGATATGGCAACCAGTTCCAGCGACAGGAGTGCCCCCTCGAATAGCTTGGGCAGACTCTCTATGATGACCGGCCAATTCCAGTTCATTCACTGCGTCTCCCCATGCCGCGGCCCGCCCAGCGCTCGGCATGATGCTGCATGAACATGACAATGATAGTAATTGAGAGGTAGATCATCGCAGCCACAAAATAGAAGGTAAACGGTTCCTTGGTATTGGAAATGGCTATCTGACTCTTGCGCATGATCTCCTCTAGTCCGACAACCGATATCAGCGAGGTATCCTTTAGCAATACCTGGAAAAGGTTGCCGAGCCCGGGAATCGCGATTCGCCAGGCCTGGGGTAGCGTGATTCTCAAAAAAACCTTTGTGCCGTTCATTCCGCAGGCCCGCGCCGCTTCCAGCTGGCCTTTGGGTATTGCCTGGATTGCGCCTCTGAACACCTCTGTCGCATAAGCTCCGAATGCGATGCCAAGAGCGATGATTCCTGCAGCCAGGGGACTCAGCTCGACATATTCGTCATGACCGAAAAATCCAGCGAGCCGGGTGAGCATTCCTGCACTGCCAAAATAGATGATCAGTACTACCAATAGCTCGGGTAGGCCCCGAATGATGGTGGTGTAGCTGGCCCCGATGGCGTAGGCAATTCTAGACTTCGACAGCTTCAGAGTGGCGCCGGCCAGCCCCAGGATCAGTCCCAACAGCAACCCCCCGGCAGCTACCTTTAATGTCATCAGGGCGCCAAGTGCGAACTGATCCCCAAACCCCTGAAGGTCAAACACGGGTATTCCGACGAAAGTTTTGTTGGTGAACCGGGCTCAACATACTCGAATCGAGAATCGAGGTAATCCAGCGCCAGTTAATCAGCATACTGAGTTACCACTCTGTGGTTGATAGCCAGGACCCCGGAAGCCGTTTTCTGAAGCTGACTCCGGGATCGACAGGGATCAATAGATGGAAAAGGGAAAATACTTGGCATTGATTTTATCGTAGGTGCCGTCGGCTCTGATCTCACCGATAGCCTTGTTGAGGCGTTCCCGAAGCGGATCCCCCTTACGAACTGCGATGCCGATTTCGTCTCCGATATCGATGCTGTCACCAATGAACTCGAAGCCTTTTCCCTGTTCAGAGGATAACCAGTCGTACCCGGGTAACCTGTCCGTTACCAGTACATCGATACGACCCGAATTGAGATCCAGATAGGCATTTTCCTGGGTGTCATACAGCTTTGTGCTTGCTCCCTCGATCTTGGCGGCATGGTCTGCGGCAATGGTTGCTCTCTGGGCACCGATACTTAGCCCACCAAGTTTTGATGGATCGATACCAGATTCCTTTTTAGCGATCATTCCCAAGCTGTTGGAGTAATAGCGCTCGGTAAAATCGACGGCTTTCTTACGCTCATCGGTTATCGACATCGATGCGACGATGGCATCGTATTTACCTGCCAGCAAGCCAGGTATGATGCCGTCCCAGTCCTGGGTCACGAAACTGCACTCGGCTTTCATTTTTTCACACAAGGCGCGGGCTATCTCGACGTCGAAGCCGGCGACCTTGCCATCTTTGTCGATCATGTTAAAAGGAGGATAAGCGCCTTCCGTGCCGATACGAATCTTGTCGGCGAGCGCATTGCAGGAGAATACCGCAAGCGCCAGCAAGCATAGTGCCAATCTTTTCATTAGTAAGGTCTCCTCAGTTTATTGATTCTTGGCTATAGCCAACATGAGATTGACGGCGTTAACCCGATCAATATACCCCTCGCCAAGAGGCGGCGCAAAACAGTGGAGCCGAGCGGCTGGTGGTACGCTGGTCAAAGCGGTTCAGGCTCCGACGAATTGCCGCATACGTTCGGAGCTAGGATTGTCGAAGACTTGTTTGGCAGGGCCGAATTCTTCGACGCTACCCTCGTGAAGAAACATCAGGTGGGAAGAGACGTTGCGGGCGAAGCTCATCTCGTGAGTGACCACGAGCATGGTGCGCCCTTCGTCTGCTAGATCGCGCATTACTTGCAGCACTTCCCCCACAAGCTCTGGATCGAGGGCAGAAGTGGGCTCGTCAAAAAGCATCACCTCTGGATCCATGGCCAATGCCCTGGCTATTGCAGCCCGTTGCTGTTGTCCGCCGGAAATATGGTTTGGATAGTAATTTCGCCGCTCGTGCATACCCACTTTGTGGAGCAGATGTTCAGCCTGGGCGATGGCCTCCGACTTGGGCTTTTTCAGTACCTGTACCGGAGCCTCTATGATATTTTCCAGGATGGTTTTGTGTGACCAAAGATTAAAACTCTGAAAAACCATGGATAGTTTCGAGCGAATCCGCTGGAGCTGCTTGTGGTTAGCCGCCTCCCGCTGGCCATTGCGCCGGGTTTTCATACTGATCAGCTCACCGTGGACGTAGACGTCTCCCGCATCCGGGGTCTCCAGCATGTTGATGCACCGGAGAAAGGTGCTTTTACCGGAGCCGCTGCTGCCGACAATCGAGATAACATCCCCGGTTTGAGCAGTGAGATCGATACCCTTGAGCACTTGGTGCTCACCAAAACTTTTGTGCATCCCATCCACTTGCAGAGCGGGAAGGGGGTCGTTCATTTTTTTTCTCCGACCTTTTTCCGAATAATCGACACTCTATCACCAGTGCCGTCCGATTGAACAGCAGCCGCATTTCACTGAGTTTGGAGACCCAAATACTGTTTGGGTCGGCATAAGCCTGGCTGGGACTAAGCGCCCGATAGTGTGACCGTCACTTTGCGCCGATGTGAACCGGTGCGGTGTTCCCAGAGGTACACCCCCTGCCAAGTGCCCAGGGCGCATCTGCCTTGACTGAGCGGCAGCGTGAGATCCATCTTGGTGAGGATAGAGCGAATGTGGGCCGACATGTCGTCCGCTCCCTCCATAGTGTGTTGAAAGATGGGATCACCGTCCGGTACCAGACGTGCCATGAAGGCTTCGAGATCACTGCGCACGCTCGGGTCAGCGTTTTCGCAGAGTGTCAACGAAGCGCTGGTATGGTGTATGAAGAGGTGGCAAAGACCGGTTTCAATGCCAGATTTCTCGACTACCGATGCCACTTCTCGGGTGATGTCATAGGTGCCGCGACCGCGGGTCTGCAACTCAATACGTCTCTGGAATATCATGAGGGAGCGGAAGTCCTATCTTGGATGTAGTCGCCATCCTCTCACAGTACAAGGGCGGATATCGACCCCGCCGCCACTTCTCCAACTCCCAGTGTTCTGGCATGCTTGAGCTCTTTTTCAATAGAGAATGGAACTGAGTTTGAAGTTAACACAGGAGCGGCAGCGTCTGGATGTGACGCCGATTACCCAATTGCGGGGTGTCGGTGCCAGAAACGGGGAACGTCTGGCGAGGATCGGAATAGAGACGGTACAGGACGTACTCTTTCACCTACCGTTTCGTTATCAGGACCGCACCCGAGTGGTCTCGTTGTCGAACCTCAGGGCCGGAGATCAGGCGGTTATCGAGGCGGAAGTGGTGAAAACCGAGATCCGTTTCGGACGCCGCCGATCCCTGCTGGTGGAAGTTGCGGACGGCGACGGTCGATTAACCCTGCGTTTCTTCCATTTCTCTGCCGCACAGAGGGCCAATCTAGCGGTGGGAAGCCGGCTTCGCTGCTTCGGAGAAGCGCGATCCGGCCCTGCTTCGTTAGAGATGATTCACCCGGAGTACCAGCGCATCGAGGCGCAGGGAATCGAACCGATGGAGGAATCCCTAACGCCTATTTATCCGACCACGGAGGGCCTACACCAACTTAGTTGGCGACGAATTACAGACGCAGCCCTGCAGCTGTTGAACAGCAATCCGTCATTGCTGCCCGAGCGGCTACCCCAGCCCCTACGGCAGAAGTTCAAATTACCCGATTTGGCTCTGGCACTCTCCTATATTCATCGGCCGCCGGCCGATGCATCTCTGGAACTGCTGCTGGACGGGCACCATCCTGTCCAACAGCGTCTTGTGTTCGAGGAACTGCTGGCGCATCAGCTCAGCCTGAGGCAACTGCGCCAGAAACAGCAGTCCATTGCAGCGCCACCCCTCATTTCTGACGGGGCACTAAGACGGCGGCTTCTACAACAGTTGCCGTTTGAGCTCACACTTGCACAACAGCGTGTAGCGGACGAAATATCCCAAGACCTGGAGAGACAGCGGCCCATGATGCGATTGGTCCAGGGAGATGTTGGTTCCGGCAAGACGGTGGTCTCCGCACTCGCGGCGCTGCAGACTTTGGAGGCCGGTCACCAGGTGGCGTTGATGGCCCCTACAGAGTTGCTGGCGGAGCAGCATTTCAGAAATTTTTGTCGTTGGCTGGGACCTTTGAATATAGAAGTGGCGTGGTTGACAGGGCGGCAAAAGGGAAAGGCCAAGGCAGCGACCCTGGCCGCATTGGCCGAGGGTGAAGTGGGATTGGCTGTCGGGACCCAGGCGTTATTTCAGCATGGTGTCGAGTTTAAGTCACTTGGGCTGGTGATCATCGACGAACAGCATCGTTTCGGAGTGCACCAGCGTATGGCGCTGCGAGACAAGGGAGCGGAGAGAGGAGGGGTGCCGCACCAGCTGATCATGACCGCCACCCCTATCCCGCGTACTCTCGCCATGACCGCCTATGCAGACCTGGATCTTTCTCTGATCGACGAGTTGCCTCCAGGCCGGACCCCTGTCAAGACGGTGGTGGTGGCGGACAGCCGGCGAGAAGAGGTTATTGAGCGGGTGCGAGTTGCCTGTGGTCAGGATCGTCAGGTGTATTGGGTCTGTACCCTGATTGAGGAGTCTGAAGCACTGCAATGCCAGGCGGCGGAGGATGCCTGTCGTCTATTGGTGCATTCACTGCCGGAATTGCGAATCGGATTGGTCCACGGAAAACTCAGACCGGCGGAGAAGGATGCCGTTATGTCGGGATTCGTGGCCCGCGAAATAGACCTGCTGGTGGCCACTACGGTCATCGAGGTGGGTGTGGATGTGCCCAATGCCAGTCTCATGGTGATAGAGAATCCTGAGCGGCTTGGTCTTGCTCAATTGCACCAATTGCGGGGCAGGGTTGGGCGCGGTGCGGTGGAGAGTCATTGTGTGCTGATGTATCATCCGCCCCTTTCCGGCAGCGCAAGGCAACGCCTCGAGGTGATCAGAGAGAGCAACGATGGGTTTCTCATCGCCCAGAAGGATTTGGAGATCAGAGGACCGGGTGAGGTGCTGGGGACCCGGCAGACGGGGGAGATGCAGTTCAGAATCGCTGATCTGGTGCGTCATCAATTCTTGCTCGACAAGGTGCAGCAGGCAGCGGAATCGATGCTGGCCAATCATCCCCAAGATGTGGCGTCCTTGGTACGACGCTGGGTGGGCGCCAATGAGCGATATATCAATGCCTGAGGCTTGTCTTTACATTCAACTATTGTATTCAATTCGAGGTAATCCGCGGGAATGACGTCCGTCCACGCCAGCCTGGAACCTAACTGGATCCGCAGCGAACAGCTGCGCCGCTCTAGGGTACCTGATGGTCTCTCGGCCTGGCTGTTGGATCGTGGTTCTCTCACCGCGCGCATCAGGGGTACCTGCCGCGGACCGGATTTCCGTGTCTCTCTACTACGCCAGATCTGGAAGCGGCCCCTCTACAGCGAATCCCGTTTGCTCGGGCTTAGACACGGCGGTATAGCCATGATCCGCGAAGTTGAGTTGCACTGCCGGGGGATTCCCTGGGTGTTTGCCAGAACTTTGATACCGGCCAGCAGCTTGAACGGGCCCGCGCGACGGCTTGCCCATTTGGGAGACAGGCCGCTGGGTGAAGTGCTATTTTCCGATTTACGGATGCGTCGCGGCGTTATGGAGGTGGCTCGCCTGCTGCCCAGACACCCTCTATTCATGTCGGCGTCCAGCAACCTGGATGGGGTTCCTGATGAGATCTGGGGACGGCGTACGCTATTCTTTCTATCGGGCAAGCCGCTGTTGGTCAATGAGATTTTTTTGCCGGATATCCCAGGTCGCAAGAGATGATTCAACCCGAGATCAAATTCCCCATGGAGCGGGACCCCGTGCCTTTGAAAAAGCGCCTGCTCTACTATGTGCTGCTGATCCGGTTGAATCGCCCAATCGGCATTCTGCTGCTGCTCTGGCCAGCAATGTGGGGGCTGTGGATCGCTGGCGCCGGGACCCCTCGTTGGAGCGTAGTGCTCATATTCATACTCGGCGTCGTTTTGATGAGATCTGCCGGCTGCGCGATCAACGATTATGCGGATCGGGAAATCGATGGCATGGTCGCGCGTACCCGCAATCGGCCGTTGGCTTTGGGTCTGATCACTCCTCAGGAGGCGGTTGGGGTGTTCGTGGTATTGAGTTTGATGGCGTTTGGCTTGGTGTTACTTCTTGATATCAAGACTATTTTAATGTCTTTCGTAGCTGTTACCCTGGCCGCGATATACCCCTTCATGAAGCGCTATACGCACCTGCCACAGATCGTCCTGGGCATGGCTTTTGGGTGGGCGGTGCCCATGGCCTTTGTTGCATTGACCGGCAGCGTATCGGATGTGGGGTGGCTGCTCTACATCGCTGCGGTTATTTGGGCTCTGATTTATGACACAGAGTACGCCATGGTGGATCGGACCGATGATATCAGGATCGGCGTCAAATCGACGGCCATACTCTTTGGTGAATACGACAGGATGGTTATTGGGCTGCTTCAGGTTACTCTGCTCGGGCTATTGGTCATAGTGGGGGTGAAGGCGGACCTGGGTTTTGTTTTTTACCTGGGTATTTGTGCCGGCGGAGTGCTGTTTCTTTGGCAGCAGTATCTCATTCGGGAAAGTGTGCCCCGCGACTGTTTTCGAGCCTTTCTCAACAACAACATCTTTGGGATGACAATCTTCATTGGTTTGGTCGCGGATTATCTATCGCGCAGTTAAGCAGCGGTAGGCAGCCAAAAAAAACCCCGCGACCACGAGGTCTACGGGGTCCAGGGGGGTTGAAAACTGTTAGGAGACTGTGGCTTTACGCTCCGCCCACTTGGCCGCCTCCTGGTCCCAGTCGTCGGTGCGAACATAAGGATTCATCCGCGGCTGGCTGATCATATGCGGATCGATCTCCAGGCCCACACCTTCAAGAAAGTTGGTCAAGCCGATACGCTCGATCATCTCTCCGGTGCGCTCGTGCTCCAGGGCATTCTCGGCGAAAAAGTCCAGAATCTCCGTCGCCAGCTCCTCCAGCCACTCGAAATCTTCGTCGCTCTCCATCTTGTGGAACGGGACGATCACCGTCCCCATCAGATCACCGATCTTCAGGGTCCGCTTGCCGCCACAAAGCATGGTCACGCCCTTGTCGTCACCCGGAGACAATGCCTTGGTCATCACGTTGATGCAGTGCATGCAGCGCACGCAGTTGCTGTTATCCACCGCCAGCGTGTCGTCGTCGTTCAGCGACAACGCCTGGGTCGGGCAGCGGGTGATCACGTTATCGATCACATACTTGCGGCCCTTGCGCTGTACAAACGCCTGCACCTCCTCCTGGTTTACCTTCATGTCGTCACGCCAAGTGCCGATCACCGCCAAGTCAGCACGCTGCACCGAGTTCATGCAATCGTTCGGGCAACCCGATACCTTGTACTTGAACTTGTAGGGCAGCGCCGGCCGGTGCATGTCATCCAGCGCATTGTTCACCAGCGTACGCATGGTGCGCCCCTCATCGAAGCACGACTGCTCGCAGCGCGCCGCACCCACGCAGGACATCCCGGTGCGCACCGCCGGGCCCGCTCCGCCCAGGTCGAAACCCGCCTCGTTGATTTCATCGAAGGCCTTCTGCACATTCTCCGTGGTGCAGCCTTGAAACATGATGTCCCCAGACTGGCCGTGGAATGCGATCAGCCCCGATCCATATTTCTCCCAAATGTCACACAGCTTCCTGAGCGTGCCAGTGTCGTAGTGCATACCCGGGGGCGGCATCACCCGCAGCGTGTGAAACTCCGCCGCCGCCGGAAACAGCGGCTTGCCATCCTTCTTCAATTCCGTAAACCGGGGAATGATCCCGCCACCGTAACCAATGACACCTACTGTGCCACCCTTCCAGTAGCCCTTACGGGTCTCGTAAGAGGTCTCCAGCTGTCCCAGCAGGTCCACCATCATGTCGTTGTCTTTCGCAAGACGCTTCAATCCGGTCACAAAACTCGGCCAGGGACCACTCTCCAACTGGTCAAGCATGGGTGTCTCATGCATCGGTTTCGTCATCGTTTCCCTCCCAAGGGTATGTGAAGGAGGGTGTCCATGGGGCCCCTCCCCTTATGTTTTGATCTTTGATTCATAGAATTTCTTGCTTACGGCCAACTTCATGGATCAGTATCAGTGGCCGAGTTTAATACTAGTACCGCTAATTACCAAGAAAAACACTGCGATTTTATGGGATTCAAAAAAAAGCCCGGCGGGGAGCCGGGCAAAAACTCTCTATCAAGAAGAGAGAGGAGGATCTTGTGGGCGGTAGGTAGCCGCAGAATGCCGCTGAGTAGCACTAAATACTCTTGTGCGATGCAGCATTATTGCGGCGCAGCATAGACATAGATTGCGCCGATGTCAACTAAATCTGTAAATTTTTTTAAGATTGGTCGTCAGCGTGAGGGTGTGAACGGCAAAAACCGGGGTGTTTCCCCGGTCGGCCATCGTTTTGGCTTGACGTAGAGATTTTTCAGCCTAGGGGAGGGGCTGTTTTACTCGCTGGGATCGCTGGGGCCCCGAAAGCCTGCTGCTCTGAGAATGCTTTGTTGCATTTCCGCCCAGATCTTCATATTGTGCCGTGCCAACTCGGTCATCTGTTTCATGGCTTCACTCCCCAAGGGATTGGTGTACTGCCCCTGTTGTTGAGCGAATACCGAAAGGCTCTCTTCAAGGTACCTGGCGAACATGCCCTGCATGGTGCCGCCGTAGAATCTGATGATCTGCGCCAGCATTTTTGCTGTAAACAGCGGTTGGCCGCCGGATTCCTCCTCCAGCATGATCTGCAACAAAATAGATCGAGTCAGGTCATCCCCGCTATTTGTGTCGACGACCTGAAACTCCACACCCTGCATAACCAGCCCGCGGATATCGTTGAGGGTAATGTAACGGCTCTGATCGGTGTCATAGAGTCGACGGTTGGGGTATTTCTTGATCACTCGGGTGCTGGACATCGCTCCAAGTACCTATGCAATTGCAAAAAACTATCTATCCGCACAGTTTAACCGGGAGGACTGGTAATTTGAAATCTCTTTGTGGTACAAGATGTCGAATACCCGGCTGGTTTGAGTGAGTTGCCCCGACCGCTGATTCTGCAACACTGGCCCAAGGGTATGCAGGGGACACATAAAAACAACATCTACATTCATTATTAAGGAGACACAGATGGGAAGAGTAGCGTTAGTAACTGGTGGCACCAGAGGAATCGGCGAAGGCACTAGTGTGGGCCTCAAGGACGCCGGGTATACTGTGGTTGCCAATTACGGCGGCAATGATGATGCCGCCAAGGCGTTTACCGAGCGCACCGGGATACCTGCCTATAAGTTCGACGTGAGCGATTTCGATTCGGTTCAGGAAGCCGTCAAAAAAATCGAATCCGATGTGGGTCCTATAGAAGTCTTGATTAACAATGCGGGCATCACTCGCGACGGTGTCATGCATAAAATGTCGTTCGATCGCTGGAACCAGGTGCTGCAGACCAACTTAAGTTCTTGCTTCAACTGCGCCAAGGCCGTTATCGACGGCATGCGCGAGCGTAAATTCGGTCGTATCGTCAATATCGGCTCCATGAACGGCCAGGCGGGTCAGTACGGTCAAGTCAACTATGCTGCCGCCAAATCGGGCATTAAGGGGTTTACCAAGGCACTAGCGCTGGAGAGTGCGCGTTACGGCATCACCGTAAATTCTGTTGCCCCCGGCTATGTGGAAACAGATATGGTGAGAGCGGTGCCTGAAGAGGTACTACAGAAAATTATCAAGGGTATCCCTGTCGGTCGTTTGGGTCATACGGATGATATTGCCCGCGCGGTGCTTTTTTTGATTGCGGACAACAACGGCTTTATGACCGGATCGACAATCTCGATCAATGGCGGTCAGCACATGTATTGATCACTTGCTGCATAACTGTGCCCCGCCCCTCGGGCGGGGCGCAGTTAGCCGCTGTGGTTATTCTTGTTTTCCGGCACCTACTTGGCGTTCCAACCCCCTCCATACTAACTGAATGCTGAAAAGCTCCAGCTAAGTTCTGGATCTCCTGTCTTAGTGATTGGCAGACTTCCTGAAAACTAACAAGACATCGCTTAGGTAATAACACTCCCAAACTTTCGTGGATAGACTATTCAATGGGTGAAAAAGGCTACTGGAGCAGTGATTGGATGGAACTCCAGATGCAGTACTGGAAAGAGTGGTTGGAGATCGCTCAGCATGCGGCTGGTAATGGGAAGCTGCCTCAAAATCCATGGGAGAAGGCACAAGAGCATTGGTGGCAGGCAGTCTCCCCCGCAGCACCCCCCGAATCGAGAGTATTCATGGAGAAAATGATGGAGCAAGGGAAGTCTTTGTTCCGTCTGGCCGGCATGTTTTCGGGGGGGGAATCCTCTGAGGACTGGCACCAAGCCCTGGATCGTATTCGGGAGGGGTTGACAACCGCTCAGGCGGGTAGCGAGGGAGCGGAGGGCTATGCCAAGGGTGCAGCTCAACGTCTAATGGGTTTTTGGGAGGCACCGCTGGGTAATTGGCAACGCTTGGTTTCTGCACTCTCCTTGATCCCCAATGGTATGGCGGGAGGATTGCCTGGTGACGGCCGGCAGGCGGATTTAGAGGGCCTGTTTTCAGTGCCTGGGCTTGGATATACACGAGAAGAGCAGGCGCAATATCAAAAACTGATCAGGTGCATCCTGGCCTATCGGCAGGTTGAGGCCGAATACGCCGGTTTTTTCGCCAATGTGGGCGTACTCTCTGTCGAACGCATGCGGCAGGTTATCGAAACGCGTAGCCGCGAAGGCGCGTCAATCAAATCGGCCCGATCGTTCTACGATCTCTGGGTGGCAACTTGTGAGGAGGTGTACACCGAGCGGGTCATGACCCCAGAGTATGCCAAAATAAACGGCAGACTAGTGAATGCGCTGGTCGCCGTACGTCATCAGCAAGGCGAGATGATCGATGAGAAGCTTAGTGCCTTGCACATGCCCACGCGCCGGGAATTGCGAACGCTGCAGACGAGAATGCAGGAGAACAGGCGAGAAAATCGAAAGCTGCAGGCGGAGGTCGAAACGCTCCGGCAGCAGATGGCAGAACTCGCACGGCCAATAGCGCCAGCGGTTAAAAAGAGCAGGCGTAAAACTGCCGTGCGTAAGAAGACAGCGCGACCCAAAAAATGATGGCATAACGGATGACCGACAAAATTTCCAATGCCTGATTTGGAAACGGGTAGAACGAGGTTCCAGATATACCATGACAGGGAGTACAAGTGTTGCCGTTTGATTTAAAACCCGAGCAATTGGCCGAAGAGATGGCGGACTACAGCCGCAAGCTGGGCAAAGGCTTGGGAAATTTGCTTAGTGCCGATGAGATCGATACCGGGGTTACGCCGAAAGTAGCGGTCTACAGGGAAGACAAACTGACACTCTATCGGTATCGGGGGCAGCCGGGTATCGAGCAGAGTGAGGTGCCGCTGCTGATCGTCTATGCGTTGGTCAACAGACCCTATATGACAGATATTCAGGAAGATCGATCGACTGTGCGCAGTCTACTAGCGCGTGGTCAGGATGTTTATTTAATAGATTGGGGATACCCTGATGGTGCCGATAGCAGCCTGACGCTGGACGACTATCTCAATGGTTATGTCGACCGTTGTGTCGACGTTATCAGGCAACACAGTGGCCAAGAGAGTATCAACATCCTGGGAATTTGCCAGGGAGGTGTTTTCAGCCTCTGTTATACCGCTATGCACCAGGAAAAGGTCAAGAACCTGGTCACAATGGTTACCCCGGTAGACTTCCAGACGCCCGATAATATCCTCAGCGCCTGGGTGAGAACCATCGATGTCGATTTGCTTGTGGATACCCTGGGCAATGTCCCCGGCGAGATTCTCAACTGGACCTTCCTCTCCCTCAAGCCTTTTAGTCTCACCGGACAGAAATACGTGAACATGTTGGATATCCTGGAGGACAAGGACAAACTGAAAAATTTTTTACGCATGGAGAAGTGGATTTTCGACAGTCCAGACCAGGCGGGGGAGGCGTTTCGCCAGTTTGTAGGGGACTTTTTCCAGAGGAACGGCCTAATTAACGGTAGTGTTGAGATCGGTGATCGGCCAGTAGACTTGAAAAATATTACCTGCCCGCTGCTCAATGTTTACGCGGATCAGGACCACTTGGTACCGCCGGATGCATCGCGGGCGATGAAGGGGCTAACGGCAACGAAAGACTATACCGAACTTTCGTTTCCCGGCGGGCATATAGGGATATATGTCAGCGGTAAAGCACAAGAAACCATACCACCGTACATAGCGGATTGGCTGCATCGGCGTAGCTGAGAGAAGCCTGCGCCGTACTGTTCGTTTAGCGAAGCGGCGGTATTAGCGCCACTATTGCTAGACCATTTTACGCAGTTCGTATTCCAGGATGCCTTCTGCACCGGCGCTGCGTAGTCGCGGTATCAGATCACGTACATCGCTGGCATCCACCACGGTTTCGACTGCCAGCCAATCTCCGCCGAACAGATGGTTTACCGTGGGTGCGTGGAGGCTCGGTAGGATTGCCACCACCTCGTCGAGATTTTCTTCGGCGACATTCATTTTGAGCGCAACCTTTTGACGGGCTGCCAACGCTGCCTGCAACAGCGTCGAGATCTGTTCGATTTTCTGACGCTTCCACGGATCTTCCAGGGCTGCCCTATTACTGATCAGGCGGGTTTCCGTGTGCAGAAGATCGCAGACTATACGCAGACCATGTGCCCGAATGGTACTGCCGGTTTCAGTAATTTCCACCACAGCATCAACCAGGCCCTCTACCACTTTGGCTTCGGTGGCACCCCATGAGAATTCCACTGTGGCATCGATTCCCTCTGTTTCCAAATAGCGTCGGGTAAAGCCCACCAACTCAGTCGCAATGCGCTTGCCCTTTAGGTCTTTGGGGGAGTGGATCGGTGAGTCTTTGGGCACTACAAGTACCCAACGGCACGGCTGGTCCGAACTTTTCGAGTAGACCAGTTCGCATATCTCGACGACATCCGCTTCGGTTTCCAGTATCCAGTCGTGGCCGGTCAGTCCCACATCGAGAGTGCCATTGGCAACATAGGGCGCCATTTCTTGGGATCTAACCAGGGCGCATTTGATATCGGCGTCGTTAATGGAAGGAAAGTAGTTGCGGGTGTTAGTGGATATGGTCCACCCCGCCTGTTTGAACAGCGACGTGGTCGCTGACTCCAGGCTACCCTTGGGGATGCCGAGTTTGAGTTGTTGCATGGGTTTCCTTTAATGCAGGGTTAATACATCGTCGGCGAAAAAGATTCTCACCGGCCGCTGGGAGCGCTTAGATAGAGGAATCGCTCAGCTGTTGTGGTGGCGCAAAATGTCGTAGATCCGGTCTTTTAACAAGGCGCGGTGCTTCTTGAGGTCTTCCATGCGTGCGTCGGAAGTCGGTTGGTTAAGTCCCTCTAAGTCTCTGATTTTAGTGTCGAGCTGGTCGTGTTCGTCCATTAGTTGCGCAAATTTCGGATCCTGTTCATGAAGCTCCTTGACTAGATCCTGATAGTTAGGGAACTCATGCACAATATCATGTATTTCACCAAGCATGCCTCTCCTCCTATTGTCTTTTGGGGTGCTGGGGATCGGTTGACGTCAAGCGTTGTTTCGGACGACATGGACGTCAACATGGTTTTATTATAAGGATCTCCAGGGCACAAAGGCGTTGACACAACGCAATATATTGGCCTGTATGCCGTTTTCTTGGGGAAGTGTTATTTCACCATGGGCTTGGTTCTGGCAGGATAGCGACCTGAGATCGGGGGAGGCATGACGACAATACTACTATTAGGGTTGTTAGTGGGAATGCAACACGCGATGGAAGTCGATCATCTGGCGGCGGTGGCTTCCCTTGCGACCCGGAGTAACTCGCTTGGCCGCGCGGCTCGCATGGGGGCTGCCTGGGGCGTCGGCCACAGTCTCACACTGGCGCTGTTCGCCGGAATTGCGATACTTCTGGACCAAGCTATACCTGAGCGTATGGCTCTTATGCTCGAGTTGGCGGTTGGCGCCATGCTCATTCTACTGGGGATTGACGTAGTAAGACGAGTCTTGAGAGAGCGCTACCATTTTCACAGGCATGCTCACGGAGAGCAGTGGCATATACATGGGCATAGCCATAAGCCGTGTACGCCTCATGAGGCCGACAAGCATGTCCATCGCCACCTGCGGGATTTCCCTTTCCGCTCGCTGCTCGTAGGCATGGTGCACGGTATGGCGGGGTCCGCCGCGTTGATTATTCTGGCATTGAAGAGTGTGGCTTCACCGACCCAGGGATTTCTCTATATCTTGCTGTTTGGCATTGGATCTACCCTTGGAATGGCGTTGCTGGCGGCCGTTGTTTCCGTTCCCATAAGATACTCTCCACGGGGGCTCACATGGGCACACAATGGCCTCAAGATGTCGGTAGGTATAGTTACGATGGGAATAGGAGCGCTGGTCGTCTACCATATCATTGTGGTCGAGGGTCTTTTGATTTGAGGATACTGGCCGCTGCCCTCAAAGCGTGCGCGCAACTGCCCACACCTGAACTCGGACAGCTCCCGCCTGGCACAGCAAGCTGGCCAGCTCATTGACCGTGCTCCCGGTCGTGATAACGTCATCTACCAACGCCAGATGCCGGACCATGCCAAGCGGGCGAGCGAGAGCGAAGGCGCCCCGAAGGTTTTGCTGCCGGTGCACCTTCTGCAAGCCGGTCTGGGGACCCGTATTTCGTAGTCGGACACATGTCCGGTAGTCCAATGGAATGCCTAATCGCCTGCCGATCGGTCGTGCCAGTTCAAGGGCCTGATTGAAACCGCGTTGTTGCTGTCTCGACGGGTGCAGCGGTACCGGGATGATGAGGTCGGGCAAGTCGGCAGGGAGACGGAGCAACTGCTGCAACAGCAGCCCCGCCAGCAGCCGACCATTAGGCAAATGCCTTTGAAACTTCAAACCACTGATTAAATGATCCACCGGCGGTTGGTATACCAGGGGGGCGATGCATCGATGGAAACGGGGTCGGCTTTTTAGGCATTTGCCGCAAACATTCGCTGAGGAACCACTGGGCAAGGGAAGTGCGCAACGAAAACAAGAGTGAACATTGCTGGGAAGCGACCTGCGGCAGGGGTCACAGAGATCGAGGTTTCCGTCACCCCTGGCTCCGCAGAGGATACAGGTGGTTGTGAATATATATGATCGTATTGTATTGATACAGTTGTAAACCATATGGTTTCCGTTTTGGTTGACAAGAGGAATCCGTTCCGTACTATGGTCGACCTCGATTATCCAACAACTCACTCCAGATCTACAGGCCCGGCCGTTGAAATCAGTGCAGTCTCGGCCCCGGCGATTCTACTTGAGGAAGCTGTTAACCTATGGCCAATACAACGGAAATACGCAATGACTGGAGTCAGTCTGAAATCGAAGCGCTCCTGGAAACCCCTTTCAATGACCTGATATACCGGGCCCAAACAATTCATCGAGGCTATTTCGATCCCAATGAGGTACAGGTCAGCACGCTTCTCAGCATAAAGACCGGTGCCTGTTCCGAAGATTGCGGATACTGTTCTCAGAGCGCTAGAAATCAGACTGACTTGCAGAACGAAAAATTGCTGCCCCTGGACGAGGTTGTATCGGCGGCAGAGTCTGCCAAGGAGAGAGGCGCGACCCGGTTCTGCATGGGGGCGGCCTGGCGTAATCCCACAGATAAAAATCTGAACCGGGTCATTAAAATGATCCAGGCTGTGCGGGACCTGGGTATGGAAACCTGTGTGACCCTGGGTATGCTGACCGATGTGCAGGCACAGCGCTTGAAAGAGGCTGGCCTCGACTATTACAACCACAATCTTGATACATCTCCCGAATTCTACGGTGAGGTGATCTCCACCCGCACTTTCCAGGACCGGCTCGAGACCTTGAGTTATGTCCGCGAGCAGGGAATCCATGTCTGTAGCGGAGGTATTCTGGGTATGGGCGAGTCGCGTCGGGACCGGGCATCCATGCTGCGGTCGCTGGCCAATCTTCCCCGGCACCCGGAGTCGGTTCCCATCAATATGCTGGTGCAGGTGGAGGGCACTCCTTTGTACGGTTCGGCTGAGCTGGATCCCTTCGAATTTATCCGCACTGTCGCTGTGGCACGTATATTGATGCCAGCGTCCTACGTCAGACTATCTGCCGGCCGTGGAGATATGACTGATGAAATGCAGGCACTCTGCTTTATGGCCGGTGCTAATTCAATGTTCTACGGGGAGCGTCTGCTCACCACTGACAATCCGGATGCCGACAGCGATTTGAGACTTTTTGAGCGCCTTGGTTTGCGGTTTCAGCGCGACGATGAGCTGCAGCTTGCTAAGGCGCCCTGTAGAAAGGACGAGCCGGAAACGGCCCCAACCGTCAAGGTTTGAAAGAGCTGGGCAGGGCGGCGGGTGAATATCGGGCAGGCGCTTCGACCGGCGCTAGATAAGCGCCGAAGCGAAAATCTCTATCGATCGCGTAAGGTGGTGGCAGGTCCCCAGGGACCTGAAATGGTGGTTGACGGCAACCCCATGCTTAGCTTCTGCAGTAACGACTATCTGGGGTTTGCCGGCCACCCTTTGGTCATTGAGGCGTTACAGAAAGGAGCAACTAAATTCGGTGCCGGGAGCGGTGCCGCCCACCTGGTCAACGGGCACAGCGCAGCCCATCATGCACTGGAAGAGGAGCTGGCCGCTTTTACGGGGCGCCCCAGAGCATTATTGTTCTCCACCGGATATATGGCAAATCTGGGTAGTATTACAGCCCTGGTGAGCCGCGGTGACGTGATTTACCAAGACCGTCTCAATCATGCATCTCTGGTGGATGGCGGGCAGTTGTCCAAAGCGCGATTCAGACGCTTTCCCCATGCCGATCTGAAACGTCTTCGGCGTTTGCTAAACGAACAGCAGGGGGGGAGGGCGCTGGTGGCGGTGGACGGGGTATTCAGTATGGATGGCGATATTGCGCCTCTCGACCGCCTTTCATCCATCTGCGGGGAGAGTGGGGCCTGGTTGATGGTCGACGACGCGCATGGCCTTGGAGTACTGGGGGAGGGCGGCGGCGGCACCTTGTCCCGCTTCGATCTTGGCGTGGAGCAGGTGCCGGTTTTAATGGGTACCCTGGGAAAGGCACTTGGCACCTCTGGAGCCTTTGTCGCCGGCTCAGAGGAGTTGATTGAAACACTGATACAGCGAGCCCGGAGCTATATCTACACCACTGCGCTACCACCGGCTGTGGCGGAGGCCACACGCAGGAGCCTCAAATTGCTGGGCGAGGAGTCCTGGCGCCGAAGCCATCTGCTGGCCTTGATTGAACGTTTTCGCTCCGAAGTGAAGGCCTTGGGGCTGCCGCTACTGGAATCGGACACCCCCATTCAGCCTATAGTAGCCGGTAGTGCAATGCGTGCACTGAAGTGGAGCAAAATTTTGGAAAAGATGGGCATTCTCGTTACCGCCATTAGGGCGCCCACCGTACCTGAGGGCAGTGCACGCTTACGGGTTACGCTCTCCGCCGCCCACACAGAGCAGCATTTGGAGCGTCTTTTCGACGGACTATCCCTTTTGAAAACGGAGGGAGAGGGGTGAAACTGCATGCTGACGTCTGGGGTAACGGGCCGAATCTGGTCATGCTGCATGGATGGGGAATGAATAACGCAGTATGGTCTGAACTCCGCCCCGGCCTTACATCCCGCTATCGGGTCACTTGCCTGGAACTGCCCGGGCATGGCGAGAGCGGCTACGATCCCTTGAGGTATCGGCTCGACGATTGGGTCGACGCCTGTCTCGACGCCGCACCGCCTCATGCGCGATGGGTAGGCTGGTCCCTTGGGGGGCAGGTCGCTCTGCGCCTGGCCATCCGCCACCCGGAACGCGTTGAGCGTCTGGTTATGATCAGCAGCAGTCCCCGTTTTGTTCGCGGGCCTGGCTGGGACCATGCCATGCTGGAGCAGACACTGCGTCAGTTTGCGGCCACTTTGGAGAAAAACCATCGGCAGACCCTTATCCGCTTCCTCTCTCTGCAAGTACAGGGCGATGAGCAGGCGCGGGAAACCCTGCGGTTGCTGCGCCGGGAATTAGACCTGAGGCCGGCACCCAACGACCAGGCTTTGGAGCATGGCCTGAACTTGCTGCTGAATACCGATCTGCGTGACCAGCTTCATCTTCTGCGCTGCCCAAATCTCTGGCTATATGGCGACAGGGATACATTGACACCACCGGAGAGCATGGATGATCTTCGGCAGTTGGGTGTGCCCAACGCCAGCTTTGCTCTCGTCCCCTACAGCGCCCACGCACCGTTTCTCTCCCACCTCCCGGAATGCCAGGCATATCTGGACGAATTTCTTGAGGAGGCGGAACGATAGACGGGTTGGATAAAACAGCGGTGCGGCGCTCCTTCTCCCGGGCTGCGGATAGTTATGATGAGGTGGCCGAGTTACAGCGGGAGGTCGGCAGGCGAATGCTGGAGCGTCTGGATCTGGAGAAATTGCAACCGAAGCAAGTTCTGGATCTGGGGGCAGGCACCGGCGTGGCCACGGACGCATTGATACGCAAATACCCCAAGGCCAAGGTGTTGGCCTTGGATTTCGCCATGCCAATGTTGCGGCTGGCGCGCAAGAAAGGCCCACTGTTTCGGCGACCGCAGTGTCTTTGTGCGGACCAGGAATTGTTGCCGCTGGCAACGCAAAGTGTCGATCTCATTTACTCGAATGTGGCCTTGCAATGGTGCACCGATCTGGAGCAGACGTTCGGTGAACTCTACAGGGTGCTGCGACCTGGCGGGCTGTTGATGTTCTCCACCTTCGGGCCCGATACATTGACCGAGTTGCGGCAGGCATGGTCGGAAGCGGACGGGTATCCCCACGTCAGCTCCTTTTTGGACATGCATGATTTAGGTGATGCGCTGTTACGAGCGCGGTTTTCCGATCCAGTAATGGACGTAGACCGAATCACGCTGACATACGGGGAGGTTAGCGGTCTGATGCGCGATCTCAAGCTGTTGGGCGCACACAATGCCAACAGCGGACGCAGTAAAGGGCTAACTGGTAAGGGGAGAATTTTGGCCATGAAGGCGGCTTACGAACGATTTCGACGGGAGGGGCTCCTGCCCGCCAGTTACGAAGTGGTCTACGGGCATGCTTGGGCGCCCCTGGGTGGCCGGAATGCTCAAGAGGCCGGGGTATTTACTGTGGCCGTCGATCAGATTGGCAGACGATGAGCAGGGAAGGTTCAGTTCGGGGCGCCTTTATTACGGGTACCGATACCGGTTGTGGAAAGACTGAGGTCACACTCGGTTTGATGAAAAACCTGCAAACTGCCAGTTATAGAGTGTTGGGCATGAAGCCAGTTGCTTCGGGTGCCGAGTTCACGTTGTCAGGGTTACGCAACGAAGATGCGTTGCGGATTCAGCAGCAGGGATCATCCCTGATTAAATACGATGCGGTGAATCCATTCGCCTTCGAGCCGGCCATTGCCCCCCATCTGGCAGCGATGCGGGCGGATAGAACAATCTCACTACCAACAATAGCAGCGGCATACGCTGAATTGGCGAAACAGGCGGATTGGGTTGTGGTGGAGGGGGTGGGCGGATGGTTGGTGCCTTTGTGCGCCAAGTACGGAGTCGATGATTTGGCACGTGAACTGGGGCTTCCGGTCATCCTTGTTGTGGGTATTCGCCTGGGATGTATAAATCATGCACTGCTCACTGCTAACGCCATCAGGGTATCGGGATGCCGATTGACCGGCTGGGTAGCCAATTGCACGGATCCCGAAATGGCCGCGTCCAAAGATAATATCGAAACATTGAAACGGCGGATCCCCGCTCCGCTGCTGGGAGTCGTGCCCTGGATGAGTCCACCCGTTCCGCAGGCAGTTGCGGAAAGATTGGATCTTTCCCTATTGCCGCCGGAGTCGCTTCCCTGAATACTGGCATTGGAACCCCGAATTACCTATGCTTCCCCCTTTTCCCCAGGGATCTCGAGAGCTAAATGCTGAAATGAGCAAAGACATTCTCTACAACACAAACGTCGCCTCTGAAAGGGTACTTATCTCTCCGGCAGACCTGAAGCGCCATCTCCCGCTGCATCGTAAAGGAGAGGAGACAGTGTGGCGTGCCCGGCGGGTAATAAGGGATATCCTGAAACGGCACGATCATCGTTTGCTGGTGGTCGCCGGCCCTTGCTCGATCCATGACATCGATGCTGCCAAAGATTATGCGAGGCGTTTGAAACGGCTCCATGACGACCTGGGCGAAACCCTCTACATCCTGATGCGTATCTACTTCGAGAAGCCCCGCACCACCGTCGGCTGGAAGGGACTGATAAATGATCCCCGGATGGATGATTCGTTTCATATAGAGGATGGACTGCACAAGGCGCGGGAATTGCTGTTGTGGCTGGCTGAGCTTGGCCTACCGGTTGCGACTGAGGCGTTGGATCCCATTAGTCCCCAGTATCTTGCGGATCTGTTTGCCTGGTCTGCGATCGGTGCGCGAACTGCCGAATCCCAAACGCACAGGGAAATGGCCTCCGGCCTCTCAATGCCGGTGGGATTCAAGAATGGAACCGACGGCAGCCTGAGTATAGCCATCAATGCGCTTAAGTCGGTCTCCCATCCCCACCATTTTCTCGGGATTAACCAAAACGGTCAGGTCACGGTTATCCAGACCCGGGGCAACGTATGCAGCCACGTGATTCTTCGGGGTGGAAACGGTCAACCGAACTATGACTCGGTGAACATTGCACTGTGCGAGGAGACCCTTCGTAATAGCGGTCTGCAGGAGAACATCATGATCGACTGTTCCCACGGCAACTCCAATAAACAGCCTCAGTTGCAGACCTTAGTAGCGGATAATGTTGCCAGTCAGCTGGTCGAGGGCAACAAGTCAATCATCGGTATCATGCTGGAGAGCAACATCCACGAGGGTAATCAAACCATCCCGGATGACATCCGCCAGCTGAAGTATGGCGTTTCGGTTACCGATGCCTGCATAGACTGGCCGACGACAGAGGAGGCGCTTCGGGGGATGGCGGACAAGTTGCGATCGGTATTGCCCAAGCGCATAACCAACAGTGATGAGGCGACAGACTAGACGCGGCCGGAGACGAGTCTAGGATTCAGCGGCTTTTCGAACGACGGCCATAGCCATTTCCAACGCTTGCTCATAGTTGAGGCGAGGATCCACCTGAGTTTTATAGGCGCGCTCCAGGCCTTGGTCGTCCAGTCCACGGGCGCCTCCAGTGCATTCGGTGACATCGTCACCAGTGAGTTCGAAATGGACCCCTCCGAGAACCGTCCCCTGTTGGCGATGGATCTCGATGGCTTGCTCCAGCTCGGAGAGTATTTTCTCGAATCGCCGTGTTTTATATCCGCTGTGGCTGGTTTCGGTATTTCCGTGCATCGGATCGCATACCCAAAGTACGCGTCTACCGGTTCGCTTCACGGCATCGATCATGCGGGGGAGTGTATCGCCGATCTGATGCGCTCCGCAGCGGTGTATTAGCAGTAGTTTGCCCGGTTCGCGGTCGGGATTGAGTTTTTCCACTAACCCCTGAATCCAGTCATCTGACATACCCGGTCCGACTTTTACACCGACCGGGTTGCGGATGCCGCTGTAGTATTCCAGGTGGGCGCCCTCTATTTCGGCGGTGCGAAACCCTATCCAGGGCAGGTGGGTGGAGAGGTTGTAGTATCCAGGCTTGTTCGGGACTTGACGGGTCAAGGCCTGCTCATAATGCAGATGCAGACCCTCATGGCTGGTGTAGAATTGGACTCGATTCAATTCTCCATTACCCGAGCCCATCAAGGTTTCCATGAACCTGAGGGACTGGGACAATTCGGCTACCACACGCTGATACTCCAGGGCCTGCGGTGAGTGCTGCACAAAATCCAGATTCCAGTTCTCGGGATGATGAAGATCTGCGAAACCGCAGTCGGAAAGCGCTCTGATGAAATTCAGGGTCATGGCAGCGCGTCCATACCCGCGTAACAAGCGTACCGGATCCGGAATCCTGGACTTAGGATTGAATGGGAGGCCGTTGATCAGGTCTCCTCGGTAACTTGGCAGCGTGATCCCGTCCAGAGTTTCACTGTCGGCTGTACGTGGTTTGGCGTACTGTCCGGCAATGCGGCCAACCCGTATTACCCTGCGATTTAGTCCGTGAATCAATACCAGGCTCATCTGCAATAGGATTTTGAGCTTGTTGGTGATGATTGGCGAGGAGCAGTCATCGAAGTTTTCTGCGCAATCCCCACCCTGAAGCAGGAAGGCTTCACCTCTCTCCGCGCACGCAAGCTGCTCTTTGAGCGCCTCTACCTCCCAAGATGTAACTAGCGGTGGCAGTGTCGAAAGTTGTGCGAGTACCTTTCTGAGGTGCGCGGCATCGGGATAGTTGGCCTGTTGCCCCGCGGTCTTTTGCTTCCAGGAGTCGGGGTGCCAGCTGTCCGCTTGACTATCTTTACTGGGCGAAAGGGTGGGCATGGCTAATGATGGGACTGCTTGCGTCCGGTACTCTAGGCCGTCGCTTGAGCCGCGCGGCCCATTTCAAATGCCCGCTCGTTTATCTCCACCAACTCTGGTTTGTGGCGGCGAAACCGGTCAAGGATAGCGTCTTTCAGAATGTCTGAAGAGAATGGGAGGTAGTCCGAAATTGCGCCGAGCATGACGGTATTAACCAGCCGCCTGTTGCCTAGTTCTCGAGTTATTGCGCCTGCGTCGAAGGCGTGCAATCGGATGCCGGCGTCACGGATGCTGGCGACGGGATCTTCCGGATAGTCGAATAGCCCGATACTGACAACCGGCGGTTCCTGGCGGGTGGTATTGACCATTGCGACCCCTTCTGGTCGCAGGTGCCTGCACCAGCGCAGGGACTCGGCGGGCTCGAAGCCGATGAGAATATCGGCTTCCCCCGGCGGGATGGCGGGTGACAGTACGCGCGGACCAAAGCGAACATGGGAAGTGACTACCCCCCCTCTTTGGGCCATACCCGCCACTTCTGTCTTTTTTACGTCATAACCTTGTGTCATGGCGGTCTGTGAAAGAATCTCCGCTGCGGTCATAACCCCCTGACCGCCGATACCGGCCACCATGATGTTGGTGATATTGCTGTCGCTCACATTTTACTCGCTATATCTGGGTAGTGCCGTCGGGCTTCACGGTGTGTTTGCTACTTATTGCCGCACAAAATTCTCAATGGGAACAATGGCATCCGGGCCGCAGGTTTTGGGACAGAGATCGCAACCGGTACAGGCACCGCTCTCGATGCGTACAAAGGCGAGCTCCTTCTCTTTGCCATTGGGTTTAACCACGGTTTCCCGGCGGGTGACGAAGATGGCAGGGCAGCCCAGATCCAGGCAGTTTTTGCATCCAGTGCACTTTTCATCCTCCACGGTGAAGGGCGGCTTTAGCTTGTAGAAGTCCACCAGCACACAAGGCTGGTTAGTAATCACGACAGAAGTGTCCTCAACCTTTACCTCTTCCCGCAGCGCCTTGAACAGGTTGGGGAGTTCGTATGGATTTACCTCATGTATACGCTCTTTTTTTACCCCCAGTGCTTCGCACAATTTGCGAAAATCGACCCGGGGAGCATCGTCTCCGTGAATATCGCGGCCGCTTCCCGGATTGTCCTGCCCGCCGGTCATTCCCACCGCTCGGTTGTCGAGGAGCAGTATGGTTACATTTCCCCGGTTATAAGTTATGTCCAGCAGCCCTTGCATCCCCATGTGCATAAAGGTGGAATCACCGATGACGGCGATGATCTTTTTGTTTTTGTCCGCATCGACTCGGCCTTTGTCCAATCCTAGTGCAACGCCCATGGAGGCACCCATGCAGATGGTGGTGTCCAGCGCATTCCAAGGATGGCCGGCTCCCAGCGTATAACAGCCAATGTCGCCGGAGATTGCGGTATTTCTGATTTTGGATAAACAGTAGTAGATGCCGAGGTGCGGGCAGGCTGCACACATTGTGGGTGGCCTGGGAAACAGACCTATTCCCGGGTTGAGATCCACCGCCGGGGCATCGGATTCACTTTTAGTCACTGGTGGCGGAACTGGGGGCGCCTCATCCACAACCTCTTCGCCCAGCAGACGGCTGATGGCAGGCCGCAGTACCTGGGGAGCCAACTCACCGATGCGTGGCAGGATATCTTTGCCCAGCACTTCAATGCCAGCGGCCTTGAGCTCTGTCTCCAGGATTGGTTCCACCTCCTCGGCAACGACTAGCTGCTCCACCTGGCTGGCAAAAGCGCGGATCATTTCCACTGGAACCGGATAGCTCAGTCCCAGTTTCAGAGCTGAAAACTGAGGGTAGGCCTCCTGCAGATGCATGAATACCGGGCCGGAGGAGATGAAACCCACGCGGGGATCGCTGCCAGCCTGCACAAAATTGAGCTCACTCTCCTCGCTATAAGCCTTCATCTCCGCTTCCCGCTCATACATCAGGGGGATTCGGTGGATGGCGTTTCCAGGGGTCATGACGTAACGCTTGGGGTCTTTCTGAAAGCCAGTGCCGGAGAGTTCGGGGGGGCGGTGCTCCCCCGGTGTGACCACGCCTTTGACATGGCAGATTCGCGTGGTCAGCCTCAGGATCACCGGCGTGGAAAACTGTTCCGATAGTTGAAAGGCGAAACGGGTGAGATCATACGCCTCCTGGGCATCGGACGGCTCGAGCACGGGGACATGAGCAAATCGGCCCCAGAATCGTGAATCCTGTTCATTTTGGGAAGACGAGAGGCCCACGTCGTCGGCGACGGCGATCACCAGGCCGCCGATGGCTCCGATCAGGGTCTGGGTCATTAGAGCGTCGGAGGCGACATTCAGTCCTACATGCTTCATTGCGCATAGCGCCCGGCTTCCGGCCAGTGAGGCGCCGATGGCCACCTCAAGGGAGACTTTTTCGTTCACAGACCACTCGGAATACATGTCCGGGAGGCGGGAGGCGTATTCAAGGATCTCGGTGGAAGGGGTACCGGGATAAGCGGCGATGACTTTACAACCGGCGTTCCAGGCTCCCCTGGCAACCGCCTCGTTTCCGGACATGAAGCGCCGGTTGGATTCCGGCAGTGGATTTACCGCGTTCAATATCGCCACCTAATCGTTAGTCGCTAACAAGAACCACTCTGCCCAGGGCCTGGGCGAAGTGGCTGCCCAATAATGGTGCAGCCACGAAATATTACAGAAAATCGGCCGGAAAATCAGCTATTACGGTGGTCGATAACCCGCACCGCCTTGCCTTCGGAGCGGGGCACCTCGTTAACACCCTTGATAGCAACCTGACAACTGACACCGATAAAATCCTTGATGTCACGCACTACTTTTGCGGCAATTTTATCCCGGTGTTCTTGGGATTGTTCCATGAGCGGCGGACTGGCTTCCACATTGACCACCATGGTGTCCATGCTGCCCTTGCGGAAAATCTCTATCTGGTAGAAGGGGGAGAGGGTTTCGGTCTGCATCAATACCGACTCAACCTGGGAAGGGAAGACGTTCACGCCCCTGATAATCAGCATATCATCGCTGCGACCGGTAATGCGTGACATCCGCACATGGGTGCGGCCGCATTTGCAGGGTGCCGGGTTTAGCACTGAGATGTCGCGGGTCCGATAGCGAATCACAGGGAATGCCTCTTTCGTGAGAGAGGTAAAGACGATCTCGCCCTCCTCCCCGTAGGGTAGCGGTTGCCCTGTGTTGACATCCACGCATTCAACCAGGAAGTGGTCCTCCCAGATGTGTAATCCCTTTTTCGCCTCTATGCACTCATTGCCCACTCCAGGGCCCAAGACCTCGGACAAACCGTAGATATCGACGCAGTCGATCCCCAGTCTCGACTCCAACTCGTAGCGCATCTCTTCGGTCCAGGGTTCGGCACCGTGAATTCCTACCTGGAGCGGCAGTTTTCTAATGTCCACGCCGATTTCTTCGGCCGCCTCGACCAGGTTGAGGGCATAGGAGGGGGTGCAGCTGATGGCGGTGGGTTCGAAGTCCTTAAGCAGCATAATCTGCTTCTGCGTCTGTCCACCGGACATGGGTGTAACCATGACTCCTAACTCTTCGCCGCCGTAGTGTAACCCCAGCCCCCCTGTGAACAGGCCGTAGCCATAGGCATTATGCAACCGGTCACCGGGAGACATGCCCGAGGCGGCAAGGCAGCGGGCAACCAGCCTTGCCCAGTTCTTGATATCCCTGCGGGTGTAGCCCACGACAGTAGGTTTACCTGTGGTGCCGGAAGAGGCGTGCACACGTACTACCTGCTCGGTGGGCACTGCAAAAAGGCCAAAGGGGTAGTTTTCCCGCAGGTGCTCTTTCTTGGTATAAGGGAGCAGTTTGATGTCTGAGAGCCGCTTGATGTGGTGGGGTTTTACACCGAGGTCGTCCATGGCGTCATGGTAGAAGCCGACGGTGTGATAGCAGCGCTCCACCGTGGCCTGAAGGCGTTTCAGCTGAAGCGCCTGCAGATCTTCTCGCGGAAGGGTCTCGACATCAGTGTGCAGAATCATGTTATCTCCCCATTTATCCAGTCCGATAAATTGTCTGAGCGTCTAAAAACCGTGCCGTTGAATATCCCCACCAATTGTTGATCGGAGGTTTTGACCTCAATGTTGTAATACCCGGTGCGCTCGGTAACCAGTCTCTCGGTCGCTTCGGCGACCAATAGATCACCAGCACGGCTCGCTCCCGGATAATTGATCTGGGCCGTCAATGCCACAGCCACTCGGCCGTGTGTATTGGAAGCGACCGCGAAAGCGAAATCCGCCAGCGTGAAGGTGACTCCGCCATGGGTCAACCCAACTGCATTGAGCATCTCCTCGGTGACGGTGAGTTCCACGCGACAATATCCTGGAGTGGCCTCTTTCAACTCAATCCCCAGGTGACGCGCAAAGCGATCCTGGGCAGACATCCAGCGTGCGATCTCTGCTGCTTGTTGAAAATCCTCAGGCATAATGAGGGCATTCTAGTGCGGTTGCCGACCCCGCTCCAGCAGAATATGGCAACAGTCCAGCTGAGGTCATCTGGCGATTATCAGGGCGGTACCCTGACCCACTCCAACACACATGGTGCACAGGGCATAGCGGCCGCCGCTTCGCTGCAGTTGATATGCTGCGGTGGTCACCAAACGGGATCCGCTCATACCCAAGGGGTGGCCTAGGGCGATGGCGCCCCCGTTTGGGTTAATTCGCGGATCTTTATCCTCCATTCCCAGTTCGCGAATCACCGCCAGGGCCTGGGCTGCAAAGGCCTCGTTCAACTCAATGACATCGAGCTGTTCGATACCCAGTTGTGAAATATTCAGTAGTTTGCGTGTTGCCGGTACCGGGCCTATGCCCATGAAACGGGGTTCAACTCCGGCGGCGGTGCTGGCAATCACCCGTGCAAGGGGAGTGAGTCCGTAAGCCGAGCCCGCAGCCCCGGAGCCGATCAACAGGGCGCAGGCACCGTCGTTGACACCGGAGGCGTTGCCGGCGGTGACCGTACCGTTCTCTCTGAATGGTGTCCGCAACCCAGCCAGTTGTTCCAGTGTTGTTTCCGGGCGGGGGTGTTCGTCTTTGGAAACTTGGAAGGTTTCGCCCCTGCGTTCATGAACGGCTACCGTGGTAATTTCTCGGGCCAGCGATCCATTGGCTACTGCCTGGGCGGTGCGTTGCTGACTGCGGAGGGCGAAGCGATCCTGGTCTTCCCTCGATATTCGGTATTTTTCGGCTACGTTCTCCGCGGTTTCGGGCATGGAGTCGACACCGTGCTGTCTTTTTAGCAACGGGTTGATGAACCGCCAGCCGATGGTTGTATCGTAGATTTCAGCCTTTCTGGAGAAGGCGCCCTCCGCTTTGGGTATGACCATCGGTGCCCGTGTCATGGATTCGGCACCACCGGCGATCACCAGGTTTGCCTCGCCTGACTTGATTGCGCGGGCCGCCATGGCGACGGAGTCCATACCCGAGCCGCAGAGTCGATTGACTGTCGTTCCGGGTACCGAAACCGGCAATCCGGCCAGCAGCGCCGACATTCTTGCCAGGTTCCTGTTATCTTCTCCGGCCTGATTGGCGCAGCCCAGGATCACATCATCCAGCCGCTCCCAGTCGACGCGGGGATTGCGATCGATCAGCGCGCGAATCGGGATGGCCCCCAGATCATCCGCCCGAATGTTGGATAGCACCCCGCCAAACCGGCCGATGGGTGTTCGGATGGCATCGAAAATATAGGCGGCCGTCATGAAACTATCATTCCCGATAGAGGTTCTTGAGGAGGCAAAAAGTTTGTTTAGCGTGGCTAATGGAAGCGCCCTCCGTTTTCCACCTTTCTCCGTAGCAGCTGGGATGGGCGGTAGCGGTCGTAGCCATAAGCTTGCTGAAGATTTTCCAAAACCTGGAGTATGCGTTCAGGGGTCAGGCGGTCCGCCCATGCGAGTGGTCCGAGGGGGTAGTTGACGCCGGCTTCCATTGCGGTATCCACAGCTGCCGCGTCGCAAACTTGGTGTAGCACCGCTTCTGCCGCCTCATTGACCAGCATGCTGAGCGTGCGGATTACCGGTAGACCGGGAGTGTCATTGACAATCAACACCTCTTTACCGAGCTTTTGAAAAAGGCCGATTGCATTCTCGAAAGCCTGGGACGAACAGCTGTCCGACCTGGCCATGGCAATTTGCCGATTCTGCTCGTAATTTAGAGCTAAGTCGAACAGCACAGTATCGACCGCACCATCATCCCGACTGCGCCGGGTAGCGCTGCGGCCGTCGCTCAAGGCCAGTCGGGTATCTCCCAGGATGACAACGCCCTGAGCTCCGGGTTTCCGTTCCACCACGATCCCTGCAGCTCTCCAGAGCGCAACCAGGGGTTCCGCGACACCGAGATCGCCAATCACTGTGATCGCTTTTGGTGTCGCGCACTGCGAGGCAGTAACCGGTGGTGGTCGTTCAGAACCCCTGCGATAGTCATAGAATCCGCGGCCGCTTTTGCGGCCAAGCAGGCCACCATCAACCAGCTCCTTTTGCCGTAAAGAGGGGATAAACCGGGGATCGTTGTAAAAAGCGGCATAGATGGAGGTGGTGACGGCATAGTTGACGTCCTGGCCTATCAGGTCCATGAGTTCGAAGGGGCCCATTGGGAAGCCACCCCCGCGCAGGGCCGCGTCTAGTGTGCTGTTGTCAGCGACACCCTCTTCCAACATCCGCAGGGCCTCCGCATAGAAAGCACGGGCTACTCTATTAACGATGAATCCGGGTGTGGAGCGTGCAACGACCGGTTGCTTTCCCCACGCCAGCATTGTGGCGCTGATGGTTTCGACTAGGTCGGAATGGGTATTTATTCCCGAGACGACCTCAACAAGCTTCATCACCGGTGCAGGATTGAAAAAATGGATTCCCACAAGGTTTTCCGGGCGAGAAAGCGCCGAGCCGATAGCGGTAATGGATAGTGAAGAAGTATTGCTGGCAAGAATGGTATCCCGGGGACAGAATCGCTGAAGCTGGGTGAAGAGAGACTGTTTGGTGGCAAGATCCTCGACGATGGCCTCCACGATCAGGCGGGCGCCGGCTACCTCGCCGATTTGCTCGGCCGGGTGGATGCGTGAGAGTAGCTGGTCTTTCTGCTCCCGGCTCATCCTGCCTTTTGCGACCTGCCGCTCCAGCCCCTCGCGGACATTCTGGATTCCTCGGGCCAATGCGGTCCGGTTGGTGTCATAGAGCACTGTGGGGTGCCCCGCCGCGGAGGCGACCTGGGCAATACCGGCTCCCATGATACCGGCTCCGATGACAGCCACCCGATCACTTTTAGATAATGCTACCATCCTACTCTCCACTGAATCTGGGCGTCCGTTTCTCGATGAAAGCGGTCACACCCTCTCGATAGTCCCGGGAGCGTCCCGCAATAGATTGAAGCTCCTGTTCCAATTCAAGTTGTTGCTGCAGGGTATTCCCGCCCGCTGCGTTAATCGCACGCTTAGTTAAACCCAATCCCCGGGTCGGCTGTATTGCCAGTTTGGCGGCTAGCTCCTGAGCCTCTTGGAGCAGATTATCATCGTCGTACACCCCCCAGATCAGACCCCACTCAAGTGCCTGCTGGGCAGTTATTTTGTCGCTGAGCATAGCCAGCCCCATCGCCCTGGCCCGCCCCACGAGCCGGGGAAGGGTCCAGCTGCCTCCTGCATCCGGTATCAGGCCGATCTTGGAAAAACCCTGGATAAAAAGCGCCGAGCGAGCAGCGATTACGATGTCGCAACAGAGGGCGATATTGCAGCCGGCGCCCGCCGCTACACCATTGACCGCACAAACCACCGGTTTTTCCAGAGTCGTCAAGGCGTTCACCAGTGGGTTGTAGTTTTTCTCCAGGGAGTCTCCGATGTCAGGCATCTGTTCGCCCGGCGCGACTGCGCGGTCATTCAGATCTTGTCCCGCGCAGAAGCCCCGCCCCGCACCAGTCACCAATAGGCATCGGATGCTGTGTTCCCTGGCGGTCCGCGCTAGGGCATCTCGAAGTTCTACATGCATTTCGCTAGTGAAACTGTTGAGGCTGCCTGGTCTGTTGAGGGTTAGGGTTGCGACACCGCCATCAGTGCTGAAGAGGATGTTTTGATAGTTCATTACACCTTTGTATCTTTCGGCTACGTGAATTTTCCAATAGTGCACCGATCGGGAACCCAACTCGCCTCGCTGAGCATTCAGGGGTATGCAGGAAAATCATGCCCGATTCATTGCAATTTGGCCCTGGGAGGCGGGGTACTGCCTGGACGCACTTTCAGAGGACACTGGGATAACCCCGTTGGGGGTTCTCTACAGCCCACTCGCTTGTTCTTATATGATGTGAAAAAGTCTGGCGTGGAAGTCTAGCAGATAAGGGGAGAGGGTAAAATGCCCCCCCGAAGGGGGGGTAATCAGATCTGGATTCGTCCCTTGAGTTTTTCCATGGCACTCTTTTCGATTTGTCTAATACGCTCGGCGGAAACACCGTACCGATCTGCCAGCTGATGCAGTGTCGCTTTGTCCTCCGACAGCCAGCGGGCTTCGAGTATGGCGCGGCTGCGCTCGTCCAATTCGTTGAGCGCTGCATACAGGCGCTGCTTTTCGTAGGATTCGGAATCGACCGTTTCCAGTTGACTGGAGGGTTCCATGCGCATGTCGGCTATATATCCCGCAGGCGAGGTCACCGGGTGGTCGTCATCGTTGTTGGTGCCGCCGTCGAATGCCAGGTCCTGGCTGCTCATGCGTGCCTCCATCTGCAGAACCGTTTCCGGCTTAACACCGAGCTCCGCCGCAACATCTTCCACTTCATCCCTGGAGAACCAACCAAGACGCTTCTTTGAACTACGCAAGTTGAAGAACAATTTGCGTTGAGATTTGGTCGTAGCCACTTTTACGATTCGCCAGTTACGGAGCACGAACTCGTGAATTTCTGCCTTGATCCAGTGAACTGCGAAAGAGACCAGGCGCACACCCATGTCGGGATCGAAGCGGCGTACTGCCTTCATTAGACCGACGGTGCCTTCCTGAACCAAATCGGGCAGGGCCAGCCCATAGCCTGAATAACCCCGTGCAATTTTGATGACGAAGCGCAAGTGGGAAAGAACCAGCGAACGCGCTGCTTCCAGGTCGTGGTCGTCACGTAACTGCACCGCGAGCCTGTGTTCTTCCTCGGCGCTCAGCATCGGCAGTTGATAGGCCGCACTGATGTAGGCGTCCATACTTCCGGTCGGTAACACCGCGGGCATTGCAAGTTCTCTACTCATATTGCGCGCTCCAAATATCTACCCTGATTCCATTTTAGCACTCGTTCATCGAGAGTGCCAAAAAATCTAGCACTCCGTTCCTATGAGTGCCAATCCAGCTTTTGGTTCCCCTTTATTCAAAAGAAATTTGTGCCGGGGAAGGTTTTAGCGGCAGGGGCCCCATGGAAGTTCAATCGGGCTCTCCACTGTGCAGGTGTCTGCCAACAGCGATCCAGGAGCCGGCTACACCAAGTAGTGCCCCAGTCCCAAAGAGCACCAGGGAGCTGACGACGCTCATTCCTGCAAGCTTGAAGCCGCTGCTGTACAGCCCCGTTAGCCTGGCTACGGGCGCCTCCAAAAGTTGTAGCGCGAGTGTAATCAGTAGCCAGGCAATGGAGCCACCAGCCAAACCGAACCAAAGTCCGCTGTAGACGAAGGGTCTGCGGATGAAGGCATCGGTGCCGCCTACAAGTTTGGTTATTTCTATTTCCGCCTGTCTATTCTGAATCTCTAGGCGGATGGTGTTCACCACGATGAGCAGGACCCCGAGGCTGAGCAGACCGGCCAGCACCCAGACCATCCGTACAGCAATATCCGTTATAGCATGAAACCGCTGCAGCCATTGCAGGTCCAACTGCGCAAAATCGACCTCGGGCAGAGAACCGAGATCATCCGCCAGCGCCTGAGCTATGGCCGGCGTGCCTGGATCGTCGCTGGGCCGGATCACCAATACAACGGGAAGCGGATTGCCATCCAGAGTCTCGAGCACCTCGGAGAAACCGCTGAGCTGTCGAAATTCCTGCAGCGCCTGGTCGCGGTTGATCACGCTAACCGAGGAGATATCCTGCCGTTGTCCGATGCGTTCGGTTAGTGCCGCGATTTGAGTCTCTGACACCTGCTGCTGAAGATAGAGGGATATGGTGGCGCTACCGTTCCAACTTCCCCCCAGCGCCTGGATATTGTCGAGCAGTAAATGCAATCCCCCGGGAAGTGCCAGGGATATTCCAATCACTGCGGCGGTCATCAACGAGGAGAAGGGTGAGCGTACCAGACGACCGAGGCTGGACAAGGCGACCTGTAGATGACGGGTAATCCAAGTCCCGACATTCAGACGGGAGCGCCGATTGCTGCTTGCCGACCGTTTTCTAGCCTTGGATCGCATCTGGCGGGTGGTTATGAGTAAGGCGCATTGTCGAAAAAAGGGTCACGATGGCTGTCTGTGCATAGCCGCCCCTGCTGCAGCTCTATGGTGCGCCTGTTCATCCTGGAGATCAGGTCCAGGTCGTGGGTGGCGATTAGCAGTGTGACCCCTACCTGGTTGAACTGCTCAAACAGTGCGAAGATCTCCCGGGACAGTTGTGGGTCCAGATTGCCTGTAGGTTCGTCTGCCAGTAACACGGGAGGACGGCTGACAACCGCCCTGGCGATTCCCACTCGCTGCTGCTCGCCGCCGGAGAGGGTAACGGGATAGTCTCTTTCCCTCTGCAGCAGTCCCACCTTGTCGAGTGCGGCTCGCACCCGGCGCCCAACCTCTTGATGCCCCAGCCCCGCCACGATCAGCGGCATTGCCACATTGTCGAATATGGTGCGGTCATGGAGCAATCGGTGATCTTGAAAAATCATGCCCACGCCGCGCCTATGGTAGGGGATTTGGCTGCGGTGCAGCCGGCTGAGGTTTCTTCCGCCCACTCGAACCTGGCCCCGGGTGCTGCGTTCCAGAAGCGCAATAAGCCTGAGCACTGTGCTTTTGCCGGCGCCGGAGTGGCCAGTTAGGAAGACCATTTCTCCCGACTCGATGTGTAAGTCGACACCGCTTATTCCCTCGTGACCACCTGGGTAGCGCTTGCTGACGCCGTCAAATGAGATCATGTCGTGTGCGAAGTTGTATGAGCGATCGAGACTCTATTTTATTCTTCGAAGAGCGCATCGACGAATTCCTGGGCATCGAACGGACGCAGGTCTTCAATGGTCTCGCCGACACCTATGAAACGGATTGGTATGTCGAGATTTTCGCCTATCGCAAACAGGATACCCCCCTTGGCGGTACCATCGAGTTTGGTCATGGTGATGCCGGTAACTCCTACGGATTGATCGAACTGCCGCACCTGATTGAGTGCATTCTGCCCAGTCGTGGCGTCGATCACCAGCATAACCTCGTGGGGTGCCTCTGGATCCAGCTTTTTTATCACACGCGTGATTTTGGCCAGTTCATCCATCAGGTTGCCTTTAGTGTGCAGACGCCCCGCGGTATCAGCGATAAGTACATCCACATTCCTCGCCGTGGCTGCTTGCACGGCGTCGAAGATCACCGATGCGGAGTCGGCACCGGATTGTTGGGCGATCACAGGTATGTCGTTGCGCTCGCCCCAGACTTGCAGCTGCTCTACGGCGGCCGCACGGAAGGTATCTCCGGCGGCTAGCATGACCCGCTGCCCCTCGTTGGTGAGCCGCTTTGCAAGCTTACCGATGGTGGTGGTCTTTCCGGCTCCATTGATACCAACCATCATTACCACTTGTGGCTTGCCTGCGGCCGCCTGGCGAACGGGCCGTTGGGAGCGCATCAATATGGCGGTCAGCTGCTGTTTCAATTTCAGTTTGAGTGCTTCCGGGTCGGACAGCTCCCGCCGTTTCACCAAGGTTGTTATCTCGTCGATAATCCTTGATGTGGCATCGACCCCGACATCGGCGACCAACAGTAGCGTTTCTAGCTCCTCCAGCAGCTCTTCGTCGATGCTCTTTCGCCCCATCACCAAATTGGCCAGCCCTGCGGAAAAGTTGCGCCGGCTCTTGGTCAACCGGCGCCTGAGCCCAGAGATCATTCCCTGCCGCTCTGTCGTGACTGTTTGTTCTTCCGCACCCGAACTCGAATCTGAGACTCGCTTGTTTTTACCAAACCCAAACATTTCTTGTAGCTGATCCCCGCACGCCGTGGAACCAGCGGCGCACCTGCTTGTCTGTAGAAAAACGATGAATTACTTGGACTTCGATTGCGGGATTTGAAAGAATTTGCAACCCCGTGTCAGCCCGGCCAAGACAGATCCTAACATTTTGCACGATCGCGACCTATCCTGTCGTGACGAGAGGGAGAGAGAATGGTGAGTTTGAAATATATTCTGGTCGCAGGTTGCTGTCTTCTGACAACGCCGCTCCTGGCGGCCCCGCTTGTCCACGAGTTTCTCCTGGATAACGGAATGAAGGTGATCGTCAAGGAGGATCGGCGTGCTCCGATAGCCGTCTCCCAGGTCTGGTACAAGGTGGGGGCCTCTTATGAGCCTACGGGCGTCACCGGGGTATCGCACGTACTAGAGCATATGATGTTCAAAGGTACGGAGACCCATCCCCCCGGGGAGTTCTCGCGAATAGTCGCCGCAAACGGTGGCAGTGAGAATGCCTTCACTGGAAGAGATTACACCGCCTATTTTCAGACACTCTCAACAGACCGCTTGGAGGTGATGTTTGAGTTGGAAGCCGATCGCATGCGTAATCTTACTCTCCCGGAGGAGGAGTTCTTGAAAGAGCTGGAGGTGGTCAAGGAGGAGCGGAGATTGCGTACCGAGGATAGACCCAGCTCATTGACCTACGAACAGTTTGCCGCTGCTGCCTACCGCAGCTTGCCCTACGCCAACCCGGTCATCGGCTGGATGAACGATCTGAATAATATGGAGGTGGATGATCTACGCGACTGGTATCGCCGCTGGTATGCTCCCAATAATGCAACCCTGGTGGTCGTCGGGGATGTCGATCCTGATGCGGTACTAGAGATGGCGAAACGGCACTTCGGACCGCTCCAGCCGGAAACAGTGCCGAAACTCAAGGCCTTGAAGGAGCCGCCTCAACGCGGTGAAATCCGGTTGAAAGTCCGTGCGCCCGCCAAGGAGCCTTATCTCATTTTTGGTTACAAGACACCGGTTGTTACCAGCGCGGAAACGGAGTGGGAACCCTACGCTCTGGAGATGCTTGCTGCCGTCTTGGATGGCGGTAACAGCGCCCGGTTCAGTCGAAATCTGGTTAGAGGTTCCGAAGTGGCCGTTTCCGCAGGCGCACAGTACGATGCCTTCACAAGATTGCCCGGCATGCTCCTGGTGGAGGGAACTCCGGCACCGGGACGAAATATACTCGAGCTGGAACAGGCGCTGCGGGGCGAGCTCGAGTCACTGAAGAGTGTATTGGTCGATGAATCGGAACTAGAACGTATCCGTGCTCAGGTGGTGGCGGGGAAGGTATACGAGCTAGACTCGGTTTTCTACCAGGCGATGCAGATCGGCCGGCTGGAAACCATCGGATTGGATTGGCGTTTGGCCGATCAGTATGTGGATAAGATAAAGCAGGTTACCCCAGAGCAAATCCGCGCGGTCGCTCAAAAGTATATTCAAAAAGACAACCTGACCCTGGCCGAACTCGAGCCGATTCCACTAAATGCCGAAACGGCGGTCCGGAAGCCCGGGGGGGAACGCTATGGTAGTCGTTAAAAAGTGGAGACACCCTCTGCTGGTTGGGGCGCTCTGGTTGGTTGTATCCCAGGTTGCCTGGGGGGCGCCCCAAATAGAGCAGTGGCAGACGAAAAACGGCGCTCAGGTTCTGTTCGTGCATGCCCCCGAGTTGCCGATGGTGGATGTGCGTGTAGTTTTCGATGGTGGAAGCGCTCGCGACGGTGCCTTGCCGGGGCTGGCGCAGATGGTCAGTGGCTTGCTGGTTGACGGTGCTGGCTCCTGGAGTGCGGATCAGATCGCCGAGCGGATGGAGTCGGTCGGCGCCCGTCTGGGCAGTGGTTCCGCCCGTGACATGGCGTGGGTGACCCTGCGGACGTTAACGGAGCCCAAAGCCCTTGATGTCGCCATCGATACAATGGGTGAGGTAATAGCGAAGCCCACCTTCGAGAGCGACGATATCGAGCGCAATAGAAGAGCGATGCAGACGGCGTTGCGGTTAGGTGAACAAAAGCCCGGTACTGTGGCCAAGAAGGCGTTCTACAGCGCTTTGTACGGCAGCCATCAGTACGCTATCCCCAGCGGTGGCACCCGGGATTCGTTGACGGCGATCAACCGCGATGGGCTAATTGATTTCCACCGCCGCTATTATGTGGGACGCAACGCCATTGTTGCCATTGTGGGCGCCTTGGACAGAGGGTTGGCGGAGTCAGTTGCCGAGCGAGTGATCGGCGCCCTGCCTCCTGGCAAACCTGCGCCAACTCTCCCAAGGGTGCAAGAATTGGAGACCGGATCAGTGTCTCAAATTCCGTTCCCATCGAGTCAGACTCACATCTTGATGGGCCAGCCGGGCACTTGGCGTGGAGATCCCGACTACTTTGCACTGTATGTGGGAAACCACATCCTTGGGGGGAGCGGCCTGGTGTCGCAATTAAGCCAGGAGGTGAGGGAGAAACGTGGACTCTCATACAGCGTTTACAGCTACTTTTCGCCCATGCGGGTTGCTGGGCCCTTTATCGTTGGAGCACAAACCAAGAATTCCCAGGCGGGGGATGCCGTTGAAGTGATGCAGCAGACGGTGCAGGGTTATCTAGAGTCCGGGCCGACGGAGGCGGAACTGCTGGCGGCCAAGCAAAATATCACTGGAGGATTTCCCCTGAGGATCGCCAGCAATGGCAAAATCGTAGAGTACCTCGCAACCATTGGGTTTTACGACTTGCCTCTTGACTATCTAGACACCTTTGTTGCCCAGGTCGAGGCAGTTACCCGGGAGCGGATTCACGAGACTTTCAAGCGTCGGCTCGACCCGAGCCGCTTCGTTGTTATCACGGTAGGCGATACTAATGAGCCGGCGGAAGGTGGCTAAAGGCGCCCGTGCCAGAGACGGGAACCTGGTACGCATTATCGGCGGTACACACCGGGGAAGGCGACTGGAATTTCCGACGGTTGACGGTTTGAGGCCGACACCGGACCGGGTACGGGAAACGCTTTTTAATTGGTTGCAGCCGGTGATATCTGGCACCGTTTGCCTAGACTTGTTTGCTGGCAGTGGCGCGCTTGGTCTGGAGGCAGCCTCGCGTGGGGCGGCGCGGGTTGTGTTGATTGACCGATCACCGGAGGCGGTAGAGCATATTCAACGCGGCATCGGGCTACTGGGACTCAACAACGCCGAAGTCCACCAGGCTGACGCGCTGGATTGGCTGGATCACCCCGGCCCAAGATTCGATGTGGTGTTCCTGGACCCTCCGTTTTCGGAGAATCTGCTGACGGAAAGCCTTCGGCGCTTAGATATCGGTGACTGGTTAACCAGGGACGCGAGAGTTTATATGGAGGTGGATCGGCGTTCATCACTCCCCCCGCTGCCAAGCGACTGGGAAGTCTTGAAGCAGAAAAAGGCGGGACAAGTCTGCTATTATCTTTGTCGCTGCAAGCTGCAAGCGGGTGGAGAGGCTGTGTTAAACAACACCGCTGGCGCGCCCAACTGATATATATCATTGACATGTCGGGACCTGGCTATATCATCCCGCTTCTGGAGCCAAATCGGACCAATGAAGACCGCCGTCTACCCCGGTACCTTTGACCCCATAACCAACGGCCACCGGGATCTGATTGCCCGTGCCACGGTGATTTTCGACAAAGTTATTGTGGCCATTGCAGCCAGCCCGGGCAAGCTTCCTAGGTTTACCCTCGAAAAGCGAGTCGAGTTGGCAGAAGAGGTGCTGGCTGGCTCGGATAGGGTGGAGATCGTTGAATTCAACAGCCTTTTGGTTGACTTTGCGAGAGAGTGCAAGGCCGATGTGATTCTGCGGGGGTTGCGCGCGGTCTCCGATTTCGAGTACGAGTTTCAGCTGGCGGGCATGAACCGCAGACTGGCTCCGGAAGTGGAAACCATGTTTCTCACGCCCGCGGAGCAGTTCACCTACATCTCTTCCACACTGGTGAGAGAGATAGCGGGGCTGGGTGGTGATGTTTCGGAGTTTGTGCATCCCTGTGTAGTGGAGGCGCTAAAGAGTTAGCCCCCCGATTGTGTGAGTATGTGGGTGGGTTGACCACCCTAAATCAGGAGTTAGAAGATGGCGTTAATTATTACCGACGAGTGCATCAATTGTGATGTATGCGAGCCGGAGTGCCCCAACGGGGCCATTACACAGGGTGATGAGATCTATGAGATTGACCCTGATCTGTGTACGGAGTGTGTCGGTCACTACGATACCCCCCAGTGCGTCGAGGTCTGTCCAGTCGACTGCATTCCCAAGGATCCGGATCACGAAGAGACTGAGGAGCAGTTGATGGCCAAGTACGAAATACTCCAAGCGGAGTAGTGCCATCCACGAGAATCCGAATCAGAAAACCGCAGACTCCGTTCAGGAGTCAGTATCGAAAGACGCGGTGTGAACTGAAATCTGTTGGTCGGGCTAGCATTGATGGTTGCTAACCACCGTTCCAATTACCGTTGGCAGCGGGGGCAATAGTAGCTGGCCCGCTGTCCTATTTTAATCTGACGTATTTCCCCGCCGCATCTATTGCAGGGACATCCGGATCGCCCATACACTCTGAGTTGCTGGGAGAAGTAACCCGGCTTGCCGTCTTCCCGGCGAAAGTCTCTTAGTGAAGTCCCTCCTTTTTGTATTGCCAACTTCAATACGCGCTTTATCTCTTCCGCCAGCCGTTGGTAGCGGGCTTGAGAGATCCGTTGGCAGGCGCGTCGGGGGTGGATTCCACTGGCGAAGAGAGACTCGCTTGCATATATATTTCCAATACCCACTACAACTCGGCTATCCATGATGAAGGACTTAACGGAGCGTTTTTTGTTGCGGGAATGACGATAGAGGTATTCGCCGTTGAAAACCTTATCCAATGGTTCGGGTCCCAGATTGCGAATTAGCGCATGCTCAGCAGCTGACGCATCGGTCCAGAGCAAAGCTCCAAAGCGCCTCGGATCTCTGTACCGTAAACGACAACCGGGAAAAACCAGGTCGAAGTGGTCGTGGGTGCCAGGAGGTATTCCTTCATCCAGAACCCTGAGACTGCCCGACATACCGAGATGGATGAGCATTGTCCCGTTGCTCAAACCCAGCAGCAGATACTTTGCGCGGCGATCGATTGTTTCGATTCTCTGTCCGGCAACGATGGCCTCGAGATTGTTGTCTATAGGCCAGCGCAGTTGACGTTGACGCACGATCAGCCGGGAGATGGTCTGCCCTCGCACATAGGGGGAGATGCCCCTCAGCGTAGTCTCCACTTCCGGAAGTTCGGGCATACTAGGGCCTGTTAACACTAATTGGAACAGTGTCGCCGGAGGCCATTTTATCGCAGGTCAAGGCGCACCGAGCGCGGTGTAGCAGCGCTACATAAGCGAGGTGCAACGCGGAACTGGGGAAAAATGGCCCCGTCCCTCCGGGTTGCGCCCCAAAAAGGGCCACTCGGCGTTGCTCGTCATTCATTTGGAACCACCAAACCTCACTCCTCGCGCCTTGATTGGCCCTTTCTGGGGCGCAACGACGCTGTTTCAATTAGTGTTAACAGGCACCTAGGGTGCATCCCCGTTCGGCAGTGCCAGAAGAGCGGGAAGTGCCGGTATTTCGTACACCAGCCCCGAACCGTTGTGCAACAGGCGAGTGTCCGAATCCGGCAGGACCCAAAATTCGATTGTCTCATCCACCGTCTCTATAGTTACCGGTTGGGCGCCGGTCGGTGATTTTTCGGCCCTTCTGAAAACGCGCACCGCTTGCGCATTGCGCCAATCGCTCACTTTAGCTACCAGACGATCCATGGAGACCCGCCTTGGCGGTTGTAATTGCCAAGGTTGGGTCTTTTGGTATGTGCGTTCCAAGCGCCAGTTTGGCGTGACAATTGTGGTGATTTCAGATTGCCCGGTCAGTAACGCCAAGGCGATAAAGTCCTCAGCCCGGGCCTGGAGGTGATGGAGGAAAATGTCGTTGGTGAGATATACTGTGTTGCCTTTACCCAGGTATCTTTTGCGGTTATAGGGGTGCACTCCTCCCATACTGAATTCCACTTCATTTAACCTCAGCCGGGCCTTGGGCGGTGCCAGTCCAAACTGAGCCAACTCTTCGGAATCCACTTCAAATTGCTCATATACTGGAGTGGTCAGCAGTCCCAACAACATCCCGATTCGCTCGCTATTTGCCTGTTGCAAATGGGGCCTAGTCATGCGCCAGCCATTGATTGTGCGCTCCATGGTGAAGCTTGGCCCATTGTTGTTGCTGATACTGATGATACGAATGTCTTCTGGGGTCAGGAGTGAAAGTGATGGAGGCGGTTCCGATTCGACGTCGTTTTCAGGTGACAGCCAAACTACTAGTCCCAGCAAGGCCACCAGAACCAACAACCCGAAATTCAGCTTGGTTCGGCTCAATGTCTGCGCCGCCACCAGATAATGCCGCCCGTGAGTGCTAACAGTGCCGGGATTATTATGAGAAATCCCATCCCGATTAGTATCCCGCTCAAGCGGCTTAGCTCCAGCAATCGGTCTGGTGCGATTCTGGCGGGGACATCGATCAGCTCAATATCACCCACGAGCCAGCGAATCAAGTGGATGCCCAAGTCTAAGTTACCGCCGTTACCCAAGTAGGCGTTCGAGAGAAAGTCGCCATCTCCGATTACCACCAGGCGCTGTTTACCCTGATGCCGTTCCCTGGCATAGGCCAGCCCTATAGTGAGCGGCCCGGCTTGCTCGCCAAGGCCGGCATCGCGGCTAACCTCCCCACGGATCGGGCCGGTTTCGTTCCAGCTGCCCGGCAAGGTTTGCAACAGCTCTGTTGTCTCCCAGTTCGCTCTCGGTTGTTCATGGTCAAATGCCATGGCGTGGGGGTAGAGGGTCAGGTGTTCGAAGTTTTGGGTAGTGGGATGATCAGGGTAGCTGGAAACAACCGCCATAGCGGGATCGTCCAGCCCAACCGAAGCAGCGTTGGCGTCTACCAATGTACCCGGCAGGGGGGTCAATCCAAGCCAGTCTGCGACGGGTTGAAGGGAATCGAGTGGCCCGGGATCGAGCAGCCACAGCAGATTGCCGCCCCGCTCCAAATACTCCAAAATCAAAGTTACTTCACCCGGGAGCAGATTTGATTGCGGTCCTGCGATCACCAGCACACCCGTATTATCCGGAACCGCGTGGGTGGTGGTCAGGTCAAGGGGCTGAACCCGGTAACCCTTGCGCTCCAGTTCGGCGCCGAAAGCCCCCAAGTCATGGTTGGCCTCTCCGTTCAACCTGCGTTCACCGTGGCCCTCCAGGGAGATGACCCAACGTTCACCTTGCTTGATTAGGCGCTGTATGGCGTTGCTTAGACCTTGCTCATCGATTTGCCGCAAGTTTTCGCTGCGGCCCTCATATTGCAGATGCAACTCTCCGGCCACTTTTATACCAAGTTCGCGTGTCCTGGCCGGATGGCGGGCGGGATCGACGAATTCAAACCGGATGTCGGGCCTGTGGCGCTGATAACGGGCGGCTATCTCCCTAATCTGGCTTCGCAGTTGATCATTTTCGGGAGCGAAAGAAGTTATCTGTAGGGGTGCCTGCAGGTGGTCAAGTAGTTGAATACTGGCCTCGCTCAGCGTGTTGCGGGCACTATCGGACCAGTCCCACACCAAGAGGTAGCGCTGGCTGATCCAGCCCAAGAGCCCGGTAGCTGTCACCAATAGTAGATAGAAGGCTAAGGTTTCTCTTCTCATGCTTCCTAGCCCCGGCTGCGTATCTCGTCGAGCCGATAAATAGTTAGTACGAGGCAAAACAGGGTCAGCAACAGGAAATAGAGAATATCGCCGCTGGTTACCAGTCCGGTTAGCATGCGCTGAAAATGGCTGGAGAGCGAAACCAGCTCTAATGATGAGCCTGTGGGTCCAATACCGACCGGATTGATTAGCCACAACAGGAGCAGTACCCCGTAACTGCCAATTGCCGCCACTGCCGGCTGCCTGGTCAGACTGGAGAGATAAAGTCCCACCGCCGAAAATGTACAGAGCGCTAGTGCGAGCGCAAAAACTCCAGCCGCGATCGAACCTATGTCCAATTTTGCTCCCACCAACAGAGAGAAAGGCATCAGCGAAATCAACAACAACATTATCGTGATAACGGTTAGCAAAGCGATGTACTTCCCGATAACAATTCGAGTAACGCTGATTGGGGCGGAAAACAGCAGGGTTATCGTCCCACTCTGATACTCTCTACTGAATAACCCCATGCTCAGCAGTGGCACCAGAAGCATGCAAACGGCAGCTGCGGAATCGAGTAGCGGCATTGCTACCAATTGGGTGACACCCGGTGCGTTATCCAGTACAGCCAACTTCGGCTGCAATTGCATGTACTGCTCCAGGTAGACAAGAAAAATCCAGGCCAATAGCAGTTGCATGACGGCCAGCAGAATCCATGCCAGAGGTGACAGCAGTAGGCAGCGCAATTCCTTGCTGGCGATCGCAAGCATCAGGTGGCTGAGTCCCCGGTGGTCAATCTGGCAAATATCTGCTCCAGATGTTGTTTAACGGGGGAGATCTCGAACAAACCCCAGTGGTTGGCTACCGCCTGCTCGGCCAGGGATTCAGGACGATGATTATCCGCAAGTGCCAGACGAAACCGGTTACCATCTTGCGCTATCACCTTGCGGACGCCCGGAAGCGTTTCCAATAAATGCTGCGCAGGGGGCTTTGAGAGTCCTATCCAGATTTGATTTTCTTCCTCACCCTTAGCTTTTTTCAAACTGTTACTGTAGACCAGCACTCCCTCGTGCATAATCACTACTCTGCCGCATAGGGTTTGTACTTCTGGCAGGATATGGGTGGAGAGGATGACCCCGTGATCCTGGCCCAGCGATGCGATCAAGGCGCGAATTTCCACGAGTTGATTAGGATCCAAGCCGCTGGTGGGTTCATCCAAGATTACTATTCGCGGTTCGTGAATGATCGCTTGAGCAATGCCCACCCGTTGTTGGTATCCCTTGGAGAGGTGCGCGATTAGGCGTTTACCACTGCTTTGGAGGCCGGTTCTCGATTTCGCTTGATCGATTTTATTGGAGAGTTGTGCTGTCGGAATTGCCCTCAGGCGTGCGCAGAACTGCAGATACTCATCCACCTTCAGCATGGGGTAGAGCGGTGGGCTCTCCGGGAGAAAACCAATACTTCTCTTCGCTAGCAGGGGCTGAGACCGAAGATCCGTACCTAGGATAGATATGGTTCCGCTGCTGGCTGCCAGGCAACCACTTAGGATGCGCAGCGTGGTGGATTTCCCGGCACCATTGGGCCCGAGGAGGCCGAGCACTTCACCGGGATAGAGTTGGAAATCAACGTTGTTTACGGCGCAATAATCCCCAAAGTGGCGGGAGAGGCCGTTAACAGAAATAAGAGCGTCCATCCGCTGGGCAAATTACAGGACAATCCTCGCTCTTGGCAAGATAAAAAACAATACTCCTTCCTTCTCTTGCCAGGCTTTCACCTTACTCGTCCTCTCCGAATCGCTCCTCGATAAGGTTCTTGAGTGCTGTCAACGCTTGTGATTCGTCTTCGCCGTCGACGCGGATGGTGAGTTTGGTACCTTGGCTTGCGGCCAACATCATTACGCCCATGATACTTTTGCCGTCGACGCTTTGTTCTTCTCGGGAAAGCTGGATTTCGCTGCTGTACTGGGAGGCGGTGGTGACGAATTTAGCTGCGGCTCGCGCATGCATCCCCAATTTATTGATGATTTCGATATCACAAGTGATCATGGGAGTTCCCGGTGCCTAGTCAGAACCGTGGCTTCTGCACTCCGGAAGTGAGCGGAAAGCTTCTCGACCAAGTATACAGAACGGTGTTGGCCGCCGGTACAGCCGATCGCCACGGTTAGGTAGCTGCGGCCGTCTGCGCGGAAACAGGGTATCCACTGCTCCATGAAATCGATGATATCCCGCTTGAAACGTAATACGTTTTCGTGCTGTTCGAGATAGGCTGCTACCTGCGAATCTCTGCCTGTGAGGGGCCTCAGACTGATTTCCCAGTAGGGGTTTGGGAGGCAGCGGGCATCATAGACGAAGTCGGAATCTCTCGGGACGCCGTGTTTGAATCCAAATGATTCAAAGAGTATTGAAATGCCCGCTTGGTGGGCTGCTCCGACTCTTGATTTTACCAGGTCGCGCAATTGGTGTTGGGTGGTGTGACTGGTATCGACTCTGAGATCGGCAGTATCCAGAAATGGAGCCAGTATGCTTCTCTCTAGTTGTATGGCCTCAGCCAGCGGCCTTTGTTCGTCAGAGAGCGGATGTTTGCGCCTAGTCTCGCTGTAGCGTTTGATAAGGGTTTCATTCTCGGACTCAAGAAAAAGAACTTCACAGTTGGCTCCCTGCTGCTTCAATTGAATCAGCAGGGAATCGAGCTTTTCACGATCGGCAGTATGATTGCGGGCATCTATACCTATTGCCGTCCGCAGGAAACGCGGATCTCCACGTGCAATCAGTGCCTCTATGAAATCGGTCACCAGGAAAAGCGGGACGCTGTCTATGCAGTAGTAGCCCATATCTTCCAGCGTATTCAGGGTAATACTTTTTCCTGAGCCGGAAAGCCCGGTGACAATGATTAGCTTCATTCATTTCCCTGTACGGTTTGCCTAACACGAGATGTCCGGAGAGAGCATACAGACGGAGTATACCTTGAGTTGTCGGGATATCGACAAGAGCGCATTTGTGAAAAGCCTGTTTCTAGACAAGCAATACGGGCCCAATCCAGGGCTGGGCCTTTAACTTAGTTGGTTACGTGTTATTAAGTAGAGGCCTCTGAGCCCAGGATGATGCGCATCATTGTTTTTCCGTCGTCGGCGTTTCTGAGCTGGGTGCAGAGTTCGGGTCTGCTGAATAGCGAGGCGAGTTTGGCTAGCAGTTTCAGATGTCCGTCGGTGGCTTGCTCAGGTACGATGAGCCCGAATACCAAGTCTACTGGCTGATTATCGATGGCGTCGAAGTCCACTGCTGAGGAGAGCTGTACCAGCGCGCCACGGGCTTCTTCCACGCCCTTGATCCGAGCGTGGGGGAGGGCGATACCCTCCCCCACGCCGGTGCTTCCAAGACGCTCGCGCTCCAATAATTTGTCAAAAATTCTTTGTGGCTCAAGGCCGGGTGTGGACGCTGCCAACAGAGTGCCAATCTCTTCAAGCACTCGCTTTTTACTACCGGCCTCGCACTGGAATCTTATCTGCTCTAGCGTCAGGAAATTGTCGGGAAACATTGCTATTAAAATTTTCTATCGTCGGTCTGTATCAGGCGCCGGTGGTTTCCATGCTTTTCACCGATACGCCACTACGGTGTTTGGTATGCTTTTCTTTGTATTTCTTAACCTGTCTGTCCAGTTTATCAACCAGCCCATCAATTGCCGCGTACATGTCCTCCTGCACACATTCCGCAAAAATGTCGGCACCATTCAGGTGTAGGTTAGCCTCTGCTTTTTGTCGCAGTTTTTCCACGCCAAGAATCACGCGGACGTTGGTCACATGGTCGAAATGACGCTCTAGTCGCTCAAACTTTGTATTCACATAGTTGCGAAGGGCTTCAGTGAGATCTACATGGTGACCGCTAAGGCTTATTTGCATAGTCTGCTCCTTGAAGAAGTATTGGCCTTTATGCGAGGCGTTTTCGCTCATTCGAAGGTGGAATAGCCATCGATTCGCGATACTTTGCTACCGTCCGTCTGGCAACATTGATGCCCTGATCTGCGAGTATGCTGGCAATCTTGTTGTCGCTGAGAGGCTTATTAGGCTTCTCTGCGGCAACCAGCTTTTTGATTAGGGCACGGATTGCCGTGGCGGAGCACTCTCCCCCACCAGCCGTACTAACATGGCTGGAGAAGAAATACTTGAATTCCAGAGTTCCCCGGGGTGTGTGCATGTATTTCTGAGTTGTCACCCGCGAGATGGTCGATTCATGCATGTCCAATTCCTCAGCGATTTCTCGTAGCACCAGTGGGCGCATGGCCTCGGCGCCATGTTCGAAAAACCCTCTCTGAAACTCAACAATTTTGGTCGCCACCTTTAAAAGGGTCTCGTTGCGGCTGATAAGGCTCTTCATAAACCATCTTGCTTCCTGCATGTGGTTTTTTAGATAAGTGTTATCCTCACTGTTATCTGCTCGTCGTATCAGCTTGGCGTACTCAGGATTCACTCTGAGTTTGGGTGTCGCTTCGGCATTAAGTTCAACGTGCCAAACACCGTTACGCTTGGAGACAAAGACATCTGGAAGAACGTACTGGGGTTCGGTATCCGCTACCAGCGTGCCGGGACGTGGGGTGAGGGAGCGGATGAGGCCGTTTATGGCTTTGAGTTCATCGTCTTCGATCTTGAGGCGGCGTTTGATCTGGCCATGGTCCTGCTGTGCCAGGAACTCAAAATGGTCGCGTATCAGCGAAATAGCCTGTTGCCGGTATTCGGTTTCTGCGGGTAGCTGTTGGAGTTGAATCAGCAGGCATTCTTGGGGTGAACGAGCGCCAACCCCAGGTGGGTCGAATTGTTGTAAACGGTGAAGCACGGCCTCGACTTCGCTGATGTCGACTTCTTCGCTGTCGAGCCCGGTGAGAATTTCTTCCAGATCCATCTCCAGGTATCCATCCTCGTTGATGGCGTCGACCAGGGCCGCAGCGATCGCCCGATCGGTATCGCTAAAAGGTGTTAGGTTGAGTTGCCAGAGCAGGTAGTCCTGAAGAGTACGCGCAGTTCGGCGATGTATCAGATAGTCCTGATCGACGGTTTCGCGGCTTCCCCCGGACGAGTTGGGCGGGAGCGTGCTCTCGTAGATGTCATCCCAGGCGCTGTCGACGGGCAATTCGTCCGGCAGGACGCCCGCATCGGCTTTGATCTCCGACTCGTTATTGGCATCGTTTTCCGCTTTTTGTGCGCCGTTGATGCCCTCGGGAGTGTCTTTTAGGTACTGCTCCCGGGTGGCGCCCTCCTCCTCGGTCTCCAACATCAAATTGGATTCGAGTGCATCCTGAATTTCCTGCTTGAGGTCCACGGTGGAGAGTTGCAGCAGACGGATAGCCTGCTGCAGTTGCGGGGTCATCGTGAGCTGTTGCCCGAGCCGAAGCTGGATTGTCTGCTTCATACAGGGTCAGGTCGTGATATCTGGTACATTATTTGTATATCTCGCCACGTCTTCATTTTAGCTGAAATTTCCTACCGAAATGCAACAACATTGCTACGCTCAGATTGCGTTGGATCAAGGGAAACCGAGAGGCAGCTTCGGGTAAGTCGGCGCTGCAGTATGCGATAGATTGTAAAATGTTGAAAAATATAGGAATTTCATGTCAGCACGCGGTGTTTCTCGGAGTGGGTATACGCTGGCGGGTACCGATGAGGTGAGAAGAGGGTGCTAGAGCCTGAATTCGCTTCCCAAATAGACCGAACGTACCTGCTCATCTGCGAGAATGCCCTCGGGTTCGCCTGCGGTAATAACCTTGCCTTGATGGAGAATATAAGCTTTTTCACAGATGCCCAGTGTTTCTCGTACATTGTGGTCAGTGATGAGTACTCCAATATTGCGTCCGGTGAGTTCCCTGATAATGCCCTGAATATCCTTGACCGAGATGGGATCGATACCGGCAAAGGGCTCGTCCAACAGTATAAACCTGGGTTCCATAGCGAGGGCGCGTGCAATCTCTAAACGGCGACGCTCGCCACCTGAAAGGCCCATCGCCAGATTGTCCCGCAGATGGTTCAGGCCGAAGTCCATCAGCAACTCATCGCAGGCCTCACCCCGCTGGCCTCTGGTCATTTCTTTGCGGGTCTCGAGTATCGCTAGGATATTGTTTTTTACGGACAGTTTGCGAAAAACTGAAGGCTCCTGTGCGAGATAGCCAAGCCCAAGGCGGGCACGTGAATGCATGGGTAAGGCGGTAATATCACGACCGTCAATACTGACCGACCCGTTCTCGGTAGAGACCAGACCGGCGATCATATAGAAGCAGGTCGTTTTGCCTGCACCATTGGGTCCAAGGAGGCCGACTACCTCGCCGCTGGAGACGTCGATGGACACATCGTCCACCACAGCGCGTTGTCTGTAATGCTTCGCCAAATGGCGGGCGCTCAGCTGGCTCATGGTTTTGCGGCGGTGTTTGATTTAGGCTGAATCGAGATCCGTACCCGCTGTTTTCCCTTTGCGCTGGAGCCCGCTTTGACCTGGCCGCTGTTGCGGTCGAGGGTAATACGATCGCTGGAGAAGGTGTCTTTTTCCTGTATTAGAATAGCGTCGCCCGTCATATTGAGAATTTCGCTTTCTAGAAAATAGTCCGCCTTTCGCGCGCGGGCCTTGATAAGCTGATCTTTATCTGTCATTTGCTGAAACTTAACCGGAGACCCCTCGGCGATAACTTGGTTCGTTTTGCCGTCCTTCTGGATAATGGTTACTTTGTCCGCAATCAGTTCAATCGTGCCCTGAGTGACCCTGACGTCACCGCTATAGACACTTATACCGGTACGGTCGTTGATATCGGCGGAATCGGCTTCGACGAAAATCGGCTGTTCAGTATCCGATTTCTTGGCCAGGCTGATTGTGGGAAGAAGAGTCAACAGTGCCAGTAGCCATAGAGATTGAACTGGTAAGCGAAAAATATTATTCGGGTTCATAACGGCCACGTACCTCAGCAAGTAGTTTTACTCTCGCGGGCTGGGTATACCACACCTGCATACCTGTAGACTCTACCCAGCTGCCGCCACTCTGAACGAAAGCGTCCTCGGTAGTCTCGGCGTAATCCCGCGAGGGGTGGATCCTCAGATCCCGAGTAATGATGTGTATGGGATGGGAATCCTCTGAACCCTCCCTGTCAATATAGACTTGGCCCTGAAGAAGAATCTCTTCACCGTCGCCGGATACCCACCCCTTTTCCGAGCGAGATTCCCAGGGCGGAAGATTACCATCATACACGGTCATTTTCGGTTCGTTGAGTTCGGTGGTATCGTCGTCGGGATAGTGGAGCATGCGCTTGGCGATGAGCCGTTTCTCCGGGATTCCATCTATGCCGAGCATGGTAGCGGTAAAAGATTCGAGATAGTAGTCGGGGGTGTGAGGCTCGGGTTGGTTGCTTTGTTCGATCTCCGATTTCCGCGCAACCCAGCTGCTGGCTCCGACCAAGCCCAATAGGACAGCACCGATAACAAATGTTTTGCGGTCCAGAATCAACGATATCGCTCCAAGGCCTTCTCTAGTGTCCCCTGGGCCTCCATGAGCAGATCACAGACCTCTCGGGCTGCTCCTCTGCCCCCCGGTGCAGCCGTCTGCCAGTCTGCGATGCGCAGTACTTCGGGATGGGAATCCTGGACGGCGATGGAGAGCCCGACCCGGCGCATAATCGGCATGTCAACCACATCGTCTCCGACGTAGGCTATCTGCGCCGCGTCCAGTCCCAGTTTCTGTTTGAGTTCTATAAAAGCGGGAAGTTTCTCTTCTCTGCCCTGGTATAAGTGTTCGATTCCCAGGCTTTCCATGCGTATCGAGACCAGTCTCGATGTACGCGCCGTAATAATTCCGATTTCGATTCCGCTGCGCTGGAGCATCTTCATTCCCAGACCGTCCTTGGAATAGAAGGTCTTGTATTCCAGTCCGTCGTCGCCGAGATAGAGTCCGCCGTCTGTCAGCACACCGTCTACGTCGAATATCACCAATTTCACTTGCGCCGCTTTTTCACGCACTTTCTGCATCTGTTGATCCCTCAGCCGTATTTCAGCACCGTTTACATTTTTCTATTCTAACCTCAGCGACAGACTCTCCTTGTGACAAACAAAGCCGCGCTAGACTACGCCTGCGCGCAGCAGATCGTGCATGTTGAGCGCGCCGATTAGGCGGTTATCCTTGTCAACGATTAGCAGGGCATTGATCTTGTTTTCCTGCATGATCTGCAGTGCTTCCACTGCCAACAGTTTCCGGGAAGCGGTTTTACACTCCCGGGTCATTAGATCGGCAACTTTCGCGTGCCTGATATCTACCTCTCGATCCAGTGTGCGCCTCAAGTCTCCGTCGGTGTAAACTCCTAAAAGTTGCTGATGTGGGCCGACGATGGCGGTCATTCCCATTCCTTTGTTGGTCATTTCAACCAAGGCGTCTTTTAACAGGGCATCAACCGGTACCGCTGGTACCTCGTCCCCTGTATGCATAATGTCGTTAATATGAAGCAGCAACCGGCGCCCGAGGGCTCCCCCGGGATGAGAGCGCGCAAAATCCGCTTCGGTAAAACCCCGGGCCTCCAGCAGAGCGACGGCCAAAGCGTCCCCCATGGCCAGGCTAGCTGTGGTGCTGGCAGTGGGAGCGAGGTTTAGTGGGCATGCTTCCTGCTCTACGCTTACATCGATGTGTACATCGGATTCCCGGGCAAGATTCGAGTCTGGGTTGCCAGTCATGGAGACCAGGGGGACACCGAGTCGCTTAATGATGGGAATGATGGTGAGCAGTTCGACGGTCTCCCCTGAGTTTGAGAGACTAAGGACCACATCTTTTTTCGTAATCATACCGAGGTCGCCGTGACTGGCTTCTCCAGGGTGCACGAAAAAAGCGGGACTACCGGTGCTGGCTAGCGTAGCGGCGATCTTCCCGCAGATGTGCCCCGACTTCCCCATGCCTATGACCACAATACGTCCCTCACAGCGCAACAGGTAATGGCAAGCTCTGGCGAAATCCTCATCCAACCGTGCGCTCAAATCTTCGATTGCCGCGGCTTCTCGCCTAATAACGGCTAGTCCCAGGGCTCGAAATCTCGCTGATTCTTCGGGGCTGGGGGACGTCTTGTCTCTCATAACTACCGTCCGGTCTGAGTGCTGTGTTCCCCGGCTATCGGGTGGAGTGCGGAGCAGTTTGTTCACTTGGGTATCAGTAGCCAGAAACCAGCATGAATAAACCTCGTTGCTTCTTCAAGTCTCATAGTTTGAAAATAATTCACGAATCAATTTCCCATCCGGACCCGCAAGAGTCGAATTGCTTATGGCAGACCCCAGGATCAAGGCGATAAGGATAAAGCCTCCGGTGCTACGAGCACAGCCGAGGTGAACCTGGCGTTTAGATTGTACATGTGTAGCCTATGTTGCCGCCAACGGGGAGCCGATATTCGCGTTCGGAGGCGGTCTTGATGCCGCTCACCGCAGCCGCATATCCTATCGAAGAGATCGCCAAGTGCAGTGAGTAGGTGATTGTGCTGCATCTCGTCAGCGTGACGAGCGGCTGGGCAAGCAAACGTTGAACTATCAGTCGATATAGAATTCCTGACTGAGTTGAGCCTTGATTTCCTGCTGCCGCCCCTGGGGAAGGACCTCCAGGGTGAATGTCAGCTTTTCCCGGTCTACAATCGGAAATTCACCGATATAGTACACCGCGTCACCCTCGCGGATTTCCCGCATGCCGATCTTACGCACTTTTCCGCTCAGGCTTCTGGATTGGGCATATATCCTGGCGGTAACAGGTGAACCGGTGGAGTCGGGGGCCTCCTTGATTACACTGACACTCAGCATCCCCCTGTACTTACTGCGCACGATACCGTAGGCGGTGGCGATCTCTGGTGTCAGTAGGGAGGTGGGAATTGCGTTGTGGTGAACAGCATAGCCTGCTTCGCGGGTGCTGTTTTCTGCCGTAACCAAGGTAGGTAACAGCAGCGAAAGGCAAGCCCATATTACCGCAGTCGATCTTGTCATCATTGGGGCGTCTCCTGGAGGAAGATTAAGCGGACAACCGCTATGATAACGAATCCTACAGGCTCGGCGGAATTACTGCTTGCCTATACGATACCAGTGTAGTCGATATTTGCATTCTGACCCTAGGTCAGCATATATGAGAGAATTGCCAGGGTACCCTTGTTGTTAATTTCCGGCCGCTTACTGTACACCGGCCGGGTGGTGATGCAGCGGGTGGCGCGGGGTTGCTTCGGCGGTATCAGAATGTGCCTCGGATCCGTGGAGGCGACTGTATATATCATTCAACAAAGACTGTTCCCTGCCAACGGCCGCCTGTTGTTGTTTTAAATCGGAAATACGCTGCTGTAGCGTATCTCTCGATTCGCTGATTTTTTGTAGATCTTGAAGCTTGGATTCCATCTGGTCACGACGTTCTCGGATTTGAAAGGCCAGCGGCTCAAGTACCATCTTCAACCAACTTTCGATCTCACGGCGTGCAGAAACGAGTATTTTTCGTGCGCGAACCACCAATGCAGCAAAAAACTGTTTGATTAAATATCGTTTCCCGCTGATGGTTGTGTGTAAGCTTTTACGAAAAGCCTCTGCCTCTTTCATCAGAGTTTCCAGATCAACGCGGTAGCGCATGACCGAAAACATTTTCGGTTGAGTCACGGTGAACCCATGGAGAGTATGGAATAGTCGATAGATGCTGCGGGCTTTCTTCCTAACTTCATCGCTCTCTTTGACCAGCTTCTGCATGTCGGTGCGGAAAGCTTCGAAGAGACGACGCATGTTACCTCTCAAACCGAGAGTAGTCATGTTTCTATCCATCCTCTTCCGGGTATCATCGATAAGATAGTCGATGCGCTCCAGATCAAGAATTTTCAGCAGTCGCTCTCCCTGCTGCAGCAGCTCTGTACGATTTTCTTTGAACGTTTGCAGGTCCTCGAGATAGGCGCCATGATCACTACCCGCAGCCTCGATCATATGCGTTATGACATGCTCACTTTTACCGACCAGAGCTTCGAGATCAGTCAGTTGCCTACCGAGACCTCGTTGCTTGCTGCCCACCATGCCGATGGTGTTCTCAAGTAGTTGGGAAATTTCGGTGCTGATGGTGTCCCTGATGATTTCCCGCCGATCACTGAGTATATCTTGGGACAGGTGCGCCTCTAGCCGCCCCAAGGCACTGCGCTCCAGCAAATCCGAATCGCTTTTTACCTTTGCGAGCAATCCTTTTTGCGCAGAGACTGGAAAAATTTGTCTGCTGTCGATGCCCAGGATCTGCGAGGTTTCGTTGCACTGTTCTGTAATCGCTGTTTCGATGGCGGTCTGTGACTGCAGTTCGTCCCAGAGTGTATCAGCCTTGTTCAGTACAACAATAAGGCCCTGTTTTCGGCGTCGTTCGAATCCCTTGATGTGGTTTTGCCACATTTCCAGGTCGGTTCTGGTTACGCCTGTGTCGGCTGCCAGAACAAACAAAACCGCCTGCGCCGCGGGAAGCATGCTCAGAGTGAGTTCCGGCTCACTTCCCAAGGCGTTTAATCCGGGGGTGTCGAGAATGCAGAGCCCTTGTTTGAGCAGCGGGTGGGGGAAAGAGATTTGCGCGTGCCGCCACTTGGGGATATCAACCGTTTCGGGAGAGTCTTTCTGGTGGGGGTTTTGATCAGGGTCGTACAAACCCAGGTCTATCGCCTCTTTTAATGCTGCTGGGCGGGTCTCAACCACCTCGCTCAGACAGGTCGCTATCTGCTCAGCGGAAGAAAGATCCAAGGGGTAGGTCATCCAGGCATGGGGATCTTGCTTCAGTTGTTCCAGAGTGGTGTTCCTGCTGCGCGTCTCGACGGGGAGGAGGCGCACATAGGCGGAGTCTGCATCTTGATCGTAGAAAAGCTCGGTTGGGCACATGGTCGTGCGCCCGGCAGTAGATGGTAGTAATCGTCGGCCGTAGTCTGAGAAGAAGATAGCGTTGATTAGCTCAGTTTTACCCCGAGAAAACTCAGCAACGAAAGCGAGCGTTAGCCGATCCGTTGCCAGAGTTTGGCGGCATTCCTGAATCCGCTGCTGTTTCTCATCAGTGAGTAGCTTGTGCTTGGACAGCCATGCTTGATAGTCGTCCATGGCTTGTACAAGAGTCTCCTTCCACTGGTTGAAAGCGAGAAGTTGTTGGTCGAGCTGATGATTGATTGACTGAGTCAATTTCAAAAACCTGATGAGCTGGAAGGGCTACGATTGGCGGTCACTCTAGTCCTCCACCGTTGACAATCGGAAACTTTCTCGGCGAATGGATTCGGATACGCTTGTTCCTGCTCTTTGCGCCCTGCTCCAGAAGTACATCGTGTTGGCGCACGCCGAAGGTCTTTGCAAGGAACCTCAGCAGATGGGTGTTAGCTTTACCGTCGGCGGGTGGTGCCTTGATTTGAACTTTGTAAAAATTCCCATAGGGTTCCACAAAGGTATCCCTCCCTGCTTTGGGTTGAACCCGAAGGTTTATCAGCAGGTCATCTTTCTCCCACCGGCACCAGGATTGCTCAGGCGTCATCATCTAAACGGACTGCCGGTTAACATCTGCAGTGGAGGGAGTAGAAGCATCTTCAACAGCACCAGGCCGATCATTACAACCATCGGCGATAGGTCCAAACCGCTTATCGGCGGTATTAACCGCCGCGCTGGTCCCAGCAGGGGAGCTGTGAGACTGTCGATTAGGCTTGCAGCCGGGTTGTATCCTCCGGGATTGACCCAGCTGAGAATGACCTGGATAAGGATGGCGAACAGAAACACGTTGATTGCCAAGCTTGCCAGTTCCGGAATTGCCCAGGCGGCGGCTGTCAGCAGATTTCCGCCCATTCCACTGATGGAAATGGTCAACCAGAGTTCGATGGATTTCAGTATCCACATTGCAAAGATGGATGCGACATCCAATCCCGCGACACCGGGTATGATGCGTCGTAACGGCTGTAGCACCGGAGTGGTCACCTTTACCACGAATTGGGAGACGGGATTATAGAAATCGGCGCGGAAGAGTTGCAGTAGGAACCGCAACATCAATACGAGCACATAAGCACCGAATACGACCTGCACCAGAAAAACTACGGGATTCGAAAGATAGGTGTTGCCCATCAGCTTTCTCCCAAAATCTCTGATAGCTCGATAGATCGGTTTCTGGCGCTTTCCATGGCTTCCTGGAACAAGCCTCTAAGTCCCCCCTGTTCGAGTGTCCCGATAGCCTGCTCCGTGGTGCCGCCGGGTGAGGTGACACGGCTGCGTAGCACCGCCGGGCCGTCGCTGCTCTCCATGGCCATGCGCGCCGCACCCAGTGCCGTTTGCAGAGTGAGTAACCTGGCTGTTTCGGGAGCTAAACCCAAATTCTTGCCGGAGGCCTCGATAGCCTCCATTACCAAAAAAAAGTAGGCAGGCCCGCTTCCAGAAAGCGCTGTGGCGGCATCGACCAAGGACTCGCTCTCTAGCCAGCAGGTCAGACCGACCGCCCGAAGGATGGATTCGGCCAGGCTTTTTTGCTCAGCGCTGACCATGCTGCTTGCATGTAGAACCGTTGCCCCCGCCTGAAGCATTGCCGGCGTATTGGGCATTGACCTGATCAGCGCCACATCTCCACCCAGCCAGGATTGCAGATGCTTTTCTCTTACTCCTGCCGCGATGGAGATCACCAGTGGCTGTCGTTGTTGAATTTCGTTAGCAAGGGCGCTGGCCACTTGTTTCAGGATTTGCGGTTTGACGGCCAGAACGATTACGTCGGCGTTGGCTGCCGCGTCACTATTGCTGCTGGCCGATCGGACACCGAAGCGCGCAGAGAGAGCCGAAAGCTTCTCCTTGTCTGGATCGCTGGTGAAGATCCTCTCCGGCGCATAGCCGTCTGCTACCAATCCGCCAATCAGGCTGGCCGCCATGTTGCCTCCGCCGATAAAGGCTATCGTTTTCCTGGACATATCCGGAAGATTCGCTCTATTTTTGTCGTTCAATGCTCGATATTCCTTAGCTGTGTTGTGTTTCGGTTACGTTATGTTGGGTTTCGGCCTAGGGGGGGACGAGGGCCAAAAATCGCTGTGCCGACCCGGACCAGGGTTGATCCTTCAGCGATGGCTGCTTGCATATCTCCAGACATGCCGATTGAGAGTGTATCCATTTTGAGTCCGGATCGGTTCCACCGTTGCAGTAATAGCCTCAATTCCCTGAAGGGACGACGCTGAGTCGCCAGTTCTTCCGTTGCAGCCGGGAGGGTCATCAGGCCGCGAAGGCGCAAGCGCGGCAGGCTGGCGAACTGCGGGAGAAAAGCTTCGGCCTCCTCTGGTAGAAGCCCACCCTTGGTCTCCTCCGGGTCTACCTTGATTTGTAGGCAGACATTCAATGGGGGTAATTCTTCAGGACGCTGATCGTTTAGCCGCCTGGCTTGCTTTGGCTTGTCGATACTGTGGACCCACTGGAAGTTCTCCGCGATCAAGCGAGTCTTATTGCTCTGTATTCGCCCCACGAAATGCCACTCAATGGGCTCGCTTTGCAATTGCTCGATCTTCGTCAATGCCTCTTGCGGGTAACTCTCACCAAATCGGTGATGTCCGGCGCGAAGCGCAGCCAGTATGTCACTGGCAGGTCGGGTCTTACTCACGGCCAATAGTGTGACTGCCCCCGGTTTACGCCCGTATTCTTGCTCAGCCATGCTTATCTGTTGCCGTACTCTATCAAGACGTGCTTTGATGGTATTCATGGCGATCGCCATTCTATTAGGTGTATCGGTAGATAGTTTCGAATAATCCGATGATTAAAGCAAAACGAAAGGTCAGCCGTTACGATGGATCAGAGAGGTTATTCACAGGTGGTGGCCCGAAATTGAGCCCGTATCCTGCAATCCGGGCGTTGGCCTGCTGAGACTTAGGGGAATGATTGAATGGATATAGCAGAACTTCTGGCATTCAGTGTTAAACACGAAGCGTCGGATTTACACCTTTCGGCCGGTTTGCCACCGATGATTCGAGTGGATGGGGATATCCGCAGGATCAACGTCCCCGCATTGGACCACAAGGTCGTTCATGGATTGGTGTATGACATTATGAACGACAAACAACGTAAGGATTACGAGGAATTTCTGGAAACCGATTTTTCTTTCGAGATCCCAGGCCTGGCGCGCTTTAGGGTGAACGCTTTCAATCAGGATCGCGGGGCAGGAGCGGTGTTTCGAACCATTCCCTCAAAGGTGCTCAATCTGGAGGACCTCGGTTGCCCCGAGAGTTTTAAGGATATCGTCAATGTTCCCCGTGGACTGGTGCTGGTAACAGGGCCGACCGGCTCAGGAAAATCCACCACCCTCGCAGCGATGATGGACTATAAAAATGATAATGATTACGCGCATATACTGACTATCGAGGACCCCATCGAATTTGTGCACACCAGTAAGAAATGCCTCGTCAATCAGCGCGAGGTACATCGGGATACCCATGGATTTGCGGAAGCGCTGCGATCAGCACTGCGCGAAGACCCGGACATCATCCTGGTAGGTGAGTTGCGCGACTTGGAGACAATCCGCCTGGCGCTCACAGCAGCGGAAACGGGGCACCTGGTATTTGGGACTCTGCATACCAGCTCTGCGGCCAAGACTATAGACCGTATCATTGATGTGTTTCCCGCCGGGGAGAAGGGCATGGTTCGCTCCATGCTCTCGGAATCTTTACGCTCGGTCATTGCCCAAACTCTCATGAAGAAGATTGGTGGAGGAAGAACGGCGGCTTGGGAAATCATGGTCGGTACGCCGGCGATTCGCAACCTGATTAGGGAAGACAAGGTAGCGCAGATGTATTCCGCGATTCAGACCGGCCAGGCACACGGTATGCAAACCCTGGATCAGCATCTGCAGGAGCTGACCCAGCGGGGACTGATCAGCCGAACCGATGCGCGGTCCAAAGCAATCAATAAAGAGTTGTTCACTGGTTAGATGGATGATGGCTGCTACAGGCTGAGGGGTGAAAGTCATGCAATTTGAGTCATTGTTACAGCAGATGTCGGAGAAAAAGGCTTCGGACCTGTTCATTACAGTAGGAATGCCTCCTAGCCTTAAAATCAATGGGCGCATTGCCGCGGTTTCTCCGGAAAAAATCACCGTTGAGCAGGCCAGCGAACTGGTTACCGGCGTCATGACACCGGCGCAGCGGGGAGAGTTTTCCCAAACCAACGAGTGTAATTTTGCTATCAGCGTTTCGGGGATAGGCCGTTTTCGAGTTAGCGCTTTCGTGCAGCGTAGTGCACCCGGTATGGTGCTGAGAAGAATCGAAAGCCGTATACCCGAAATAGATGAATTGAACTTACCGCCGATCATCAAAGACTTGGCCATGACTCAGCGCGGATTGGTCATCTTTGTAGGTGCCACCGGTACCGGTAAATCGACTTCTTTGGCGGCTATGCTGGGTTGTCGTAATCAAAACAGCAGTGGGCATATCGTCACCATTGAGGACCCCATCGAGTACGCCCATAATCATGGAGGTTGTATCGTCACCCAAAGGGAAGTGGGTATAGACACCGAGTCCTACGAAATCGCTCTTAAGAACACCCTGCGCCAGGCACCCGATGTCATCTTGATTGGTGAGATTAGGTCCCGTGAAACGATGAATCACGCCATCGCCTTCGCGGAGACCGGACACCTCTGTCTCTCAACATTGCACGCGAACAACGCCAATCAGGCGCTGGATCGCATCATCAATTTCTTTCCTGAAGACCGGCGTGACCAGTTGTTTATGGATCTTTCGCTCAATCTCAAGGCAATAGTGGCCCAGCAGCTTGTCAGGCGTATCGACGGGCGCAGCAGGAGGCCAGTGGTGGAAATTCTAATCAATACCCCCCTCGCTGCTGATCTCATCCGCAAGGGCGAGATCCACAAGCTTAAAGAGTTGATGAAACGCTCAACCGAGCAGGGAATGAACACTTATGATCAGGCCCTCTATCAACACTATCTTGAGGGTGAAATCAGCTACGAAGATGCTATTCTACATGCCGATTCAGCCAACGAAGTGCGCCTGATGATCAAGCTGGGGGGCAGCGAAAAAGGCGTCCCTTCCTCCGGAATGGGGTCGGTCTCTCTGTTGGACGACGGCGATTTCTAGCTGTGCGTTTTCTCGCTGGGCTATGGCTGCGGGTCTAGCGCGAACACATGGCGGGCATTGAATACAGGACCATCGACACAAACTCTACTCATATGTCGGCCCTGTTCTGTATAGAGTGGCACGACGCAGCCGGCACATCCCCCCACTCCACAAGCCATGAACTCCTCCAGGGATACCTGGCAGGGTAGATCGAACTCCTGCGCTAACTTGGCTACCGCCTCCAGCATGAGGTGAGGACCGCAGGCGAACACCTCTACTCGTGCGAGCGTGTCAGCATCGAGTGAACGTAGCCAATGGCGCGCCAGATCAGTGACATAACCCTGATGACAGCCAGGATATCCTTGGAGGCTCGCCAACCGGCTGGGAATACCCCATTCATCCAGGAGCGGCAGGCAGGCGATGACGCCATCGGGCATCGATGGCAGGAGAATCTTGGATGGTCGAGCGGGGAAGGGAAAAGGAACCTCTGATCCAAGAATGGCCAGTGGACGGTACGCTTCGTTGTTTGACAGTCTTTGTGCGGCGAAAATTATCGGAGGCATACCGACTCCACCACCGATTAACAATGGTCGTGACCTCTCTTTATCAAATCTGAAAGGCACGCCGATAGGGGCCAGCATGTCCAGGGTGTCTCCCATGCGTGCCTGGGATAGCAGGCGCGTACCTTCCCCGACTATCTTGTACAGGAACTCCACCCAACCTTCGGTCGCCGAGGTTCGCATTATGGAGATGGGTCTTCGCAGAGGCCGGGAGGGGGCTACCTGAATGTGGGCGAAACTGCCGGGTAACGCATGTTTAGCGCAATTGGGCGCATGGACGCGCAATATTTGTTGATCGCCCGCCATCGCTTCGTGGGCGATGACCTGTGCCTGTTCTGGGAAGATGGTATTGCGGTGGGGTCTATTTTTCATTCTGCCGGGATTCCATGTATACGATTTTTCCTTCGAACAGTGTGTGGGTTACCCGCCCGGTAAACTCCCAGCCATGAAAGGGTGTGTTTTGACCTGCGCTCCACATTCTCTCACGATTGAGTTCCCAATGGCGTTCGGGATCGAAAACACATATATCCGCGCTGCAGCCGGGCGTCAGTCTTCCGAGATCGAGGCCCAAAATGTCTGCCGGACCACAAGTCACCCGGGCGATGGCATCTGACAGCCCCAACACGCCCTCGCTCGCCAGTTTCAGGGTCAGTGGTAGCAGGGTTTCCAGTGCGGATACTCCCGGTGCGGTTGAAGGAAACGGGGCCTCTTTTGCATCTGCATCATGAGGTTGGTGGTCGGAACAGATCGCACCGATAATACCATCCGCTAAGGCCTCTCTAAGTGCCTGGCGGTCGTTGAAGCCGCGCAGCGGCGGATTGACATGGCAATTACTGTTGAAGCCGTCCACGTCCATTTCGGTGAGATGCATTTGATGGATGGCGACGTCGGCGGTCACCGGTAGTCGTTGTTGCCGTGCCAGTGCCACGCTCTGAGCTGCTCGAGCGCTGGAAAGGCCGCGAAAATGAATCGGGCACAGGGTTTGCTCCGCCAGTGCCAAGTCTCTTGCCACCGCGACCGTCTCCGCTGCCACAGGAATGCCGGGCAGACCAAGACGGCTGGCGACCGGGCCCTCATGGGCGCAGCCATTGTTGCGGAGATGCTGGTCCTCTGAACGCAGCATTACCCGAATTCCAAAAGTGGCAGCGTACTCCAGCGCCCTTCGCTCCACAAGAGTGTTGGCCAGCGGCCGCTCGGCGTTGCTCAGGGCCGCGCAACCTGCCTGTTGCAAAGCTGCCATCTCGCTTAAATGTTCCCCATCGAGGTTCTTGGTCAATGCGCCAATAGGCAGCACTCGGGCATGGGCCAATCGCTGGGCGCGTTCTTGGACCAAGGTGACCATAGCCGGGGTATCAATTACAGGGTTGGTATCTGGCGGGCAGCAAAGCGTCGTGATGCCTGCGGAAGCTGCCGCCCTGGTTTCTGTACTGAGAGTCGCCTTGTGCTCATGGCCAGGCTCCCTGAGGCGGGCGCTAAGATCGACCAGCCCTGGGCAAACGATCAAATCTCGGGCCTCGATCGTTGTATCGGGGGTGAAGTGCCTTGGTTGTACACCCAGGGCGAGGATATGCCTCCCCTCAATATGCAAATCGAGTACCTGATCAACACGGTTTGCGGGATCGATGACCCGGCCATTCACAATGGAAACACGTTGAGGATTGTTCATGTACCAACAGCCCCCAGAGGTCTGTTTCCCATGGCCATGGAGATAACCGCCATGCGTATGGCTATGCCGAAGCTGACTTGTTGCAGAATGACGGAACGCGGTCCGTCAGCAACTGCGCTATCAATTTCGACACCCCGGTTGATAGGGCCGGGATGCATCACGATAGCATCATGTTTAGCTTTTTTCAGTCTTGCCTCGGTGAGCCCAAAGAGCTGGAAATACTCGTGCTCGCTTGGCAGCAGCGCGCCACACATGCGCTCCCTCTGGAGTCTCAACACAATGACCACATCCACGTCTCGAATGCCTTCATCGATACTGTGGAAAACGTGGACCCCAAGAGTTCTTGCATCTGAGGGCAGTAAGGTCCGTGGGCCGATAATACGCACTTCAGATGTCCCCAGGGTGTTTAGCGCCAATATTTGGGATCGGGCCACCCGGGAATGCAGGATGTCGCCGACAATCGCTACCCGCAGACCGCTGAAATCTCTTTTGTAACGCCTGATGGTGAACATATCCAGCATGGCCTGAGTAGGGTGTGCGTGATGGCCGTCTCCGGCGTTGATCACACTGACGTGAGGTGCGGCATGTTGGGCGATGAAGTGGGCGGCTCCGCTCTCCGAGTGACGCACTACGAGCATATCCACGTGCATCGATTCGAGATTACGGAGCGTGTCCAGCAGTGTTTCACCCTTGGCGGTCGCTGAGGTGCCGATATTGAGGTTCAATACATCTGCGGAGAGTCTTTTGGCCGCGAGCTCGAAAGTGGTGCAAGTCCTGGTACTGGTCTCGAAGAAAAGGTTGCAGATTACTTTGCCGCGGAGCAGCGGTACTTTCTTGACCGTGCGCTCAGAGATCCCCGTGAAGGATTCTGCGGTGTCGAGAATATCTGTCAGAATCTCGCTGTTCAAACCGTCGATGGTAAGAAAATGCTTCAGTCTTCCGTCGTTGTCCAGTTGTATGCCCAATCTGCTCATAGCATGAGTTGTCGGGCCAAGGCCTTCGAGTCACCAATCACTAGTTCCAACGGGCTGGGGCCAGTCAGTGTGATTTTTTGATCTCGGTCGATGTTAGACCGGATGCCCACCACGTTGGGTTGGATCGGGATTTCTCTGGTGCCGCGTTCGACAAGGGTAACCAACAGAATGGAGGCCGGGCGCCCATAGTCGAAGATCTCATTCATGGCGGCGCGAATAGTGCGCCCTGTCTGCAGTACATCGTCAACCAAAACGATGTGGCGATTGTCTATAGAAAGCGGGATTTGTGACGGTTTAACCTTGGGATTCATCCCGATACGGGTAAAATCATCCCGGTAGAATGATATGTCAAGCGTACCCTGGGGCTCTTCCAGCTGAAGCTCCTGGTGTAACCGTTCAGCCAGCCAGGCACCACCAGTATGGATGCCGATCAGCACGGGATTCTCGACCCCTGCAACCTGCAACTTGGCTTTCAGATTAGCTGTGATCTGTACTATCAGATCACCCACGGCTTCAGCTGTAAGGTAGATTTCAGGTTTCTTTGATTTGTTCACTTAGCCAGGTTTCCAGAATGAGTCGGGCGGCGAGCGCGTCTAGCTCTTCCAATTTTTTTGGGGGGCGACCGAATTGGCTGCGTGCCTCCATGGAGGTGAGTCTCTCATCCATCATGTGTACGGGCAGTCTGAATCGCCCTTCCAACTGGCGTGCAAAGCGGCATGCTTGCTCGGTTATCTCTGTGGCCCCACCGTCCAGATCGCATGGCAAGCCTACTACCAACTTGTCGGGATTCCAGACCTCGATCAGGCGTTGAATGCCCGCCCAATCTGGTTTGCGATCTCTGTATCTCAGCGTCTCCAGAGGAGTTGCCGTTCCGGTCACCGTCTGTCCCACCGCGATTCCGATCTTCGCGGTACCGTAGTCAAAGCCCAACAGCGTGCCCATGGGGAGGGGAGGAGAGCCCGGTCTATCAGGCGTGCCCGGGTTCACCGGACAGTAGATTGAGGTCGACGCCCAGACGTTTCGCTGCCGCGGTCCAACGCTCCTCGGAAGGCATCTCAAAGATGATCTGCGAGTCCGCGGGACCGTTGAGCCAGGCGTTTGCGCCCAGCTCCTCTTCCAATTGACCCGGAGCCCAGCCTGCATACCCCAAGGCGATCAACATTTTAGCGGGGCCACTGCCTTCCGCAATCGATCGGAGAATGTCCATAGAGGTGGTAATGCATATTTCCTGAGTGATATTGCTGGTGGAATCCCAGGATTCATCGGGCGTATGTAACACGAATCCTCTCTCAGTCTGTACCGGACCTCCCAGGTAGATAGGCTGGGAGCACTGCTGGGGATCCTGGGGCTTGATTTCGAGTTGCTCCAAAATATCTTCGAGCTGCAAATCGGTGGGTCGATTGAGCACGATGCCCATAGCGCCCTCTTCGTTGTGCTCGCATATATAGGTAACGGTGTGAAAAAAATTACTGTCCTGCAGCCCAGGCATGGCAATGAGGAAATGGTTGGTGAGGTTTGACCCGCTGTCCATGACACCATTGTATCCAGAGCAGTGGCCGGAGAACAGGTTATTTGGACGATAGTTGATTGTTGTTGCGAAACTGCCAGGTACGGATGATGTCGATGACGTCGGTCTCTTTTCTGATGTCCGCCGAAAACTCTGCAAATGGGGCTGCCAGTTCCACGATTCGCACCGCAGCATCGTCTAAAAGCTTGTGTCCCGAGGATTTTCTGATATTGATCTCCATGACTGAACCATCTGCTTTTACAGCCACGTGTAGAATTAAATTCCCGTAAAGTTTGCGTCGTTTGGCTTCGTCTGGGTAGTTGAGATTGCCAATGCGTTCTACTTTCCTGACCCAGGCATCGAGATAGCTGGCGTACTTGTACTCGCGCGTGCTGGCAGTCAGTTTCTTATGCCTTTGCCATTTTGCACGGGCTCGATTTTTTCGCTCCAATTCCGCGGTTAACCGGTTGATCTCACGGCTGGAACTATCCAACAACTGGGCGGCTGTAACCTTCGGTTTAGGAATAGGCGTCGGTTTGCGTTCGGTCGACAATGTTACCTTGCTCTTAGCTGGTTGCTTTTGGGAGAGGATCTCGTGGTTTTCACTGGGGGGAGTCTCAGGTCTTGGCGGTGGACTGAGCTGGGGCGACTCCATTGGGGCGCGGGTCGCAGCTGGGGGAGAGATTCGTGTGGTAGGTTTGACTCTTGAGCTATCATCCCCTCCGCCTCGTTGGCTAGTTTGAGCCAAAAAATCCGCCTCTGTCGGTTTCTCAGGTTTTCTGGCGTTGCGGACTACCATAATTTCCAGGGTGCGTTCTTGAGTAGCCGGTTTTTCGGGCGCTTTGAAGGTAAATCCTATGCCAAGAATCACCATTGCATGGACCACCGCCGCAACAAACAGAGTGAGGCCCAAACGGTCAGAGTGTGAAATTCGGCTAATCGCGCTCATAGTTCAACATTTGTCCGCGTTCGCAATCTATTGCTGCCATGCGCAAAGTGTTGGCGAGCCCTCTTCAATGGGGCAGTTTCGCTTCTATGCTATCGAGCAGTCCGGCGCTGATATTTAGCCCAAATTGGGCATCCAGCTCACGAATGCAGGTTGGGCTGGTGACGTTTACTTCAGTCAAATAGTCGCCTATCACATCAAGACCGGAAAATAGAATGCCCCGTTTGCGCAGCTCAGGCCCAACCTCCGATGCGATCCATCGTTCTCGATCTGATATCTCCAGACCGACACCGCGGCCACCGACTGCCAGGTTACCCCTGGTTTCCCCCTGTTTAGGAATTCGTGCGAGTACAAAGGGAACAGGTTCACCGTCAATAATCAGTATTCGTCTGTCTCCCTTGGAGATCTCGGGTATAAAACGCTGGGCCATGGTGTAGCGGTTTTCCTCTTCAGTCAGCGTTTCGATAATAACGTTGACATTGGGGTCATCCGATTTAACGCGAAATACAGAGCTTCCCCCCATCCCACCAAGCGGTTTGAGAATCACATCACGGTGCTCTTCGATAAACGCAATTATCCTTCTTCGGTTGCGCGTGACCAGGGTGGGGGGGCAGCATTGGGGAAACCAACTGGTAAACAGCTTTTCATTACAGTCCCGGAGACTGGAGGGTTTGTTGACGACAAGTACGCCCTGTTGTTCCGCCTTTTCCAATAGGTACGTAGAGTAAATGTACTCCATATCGAAGGGGGGATCTTTACGCATCAGTACAATATCGAGTGACCGCAAAGGGGCGGTGCGTTCTTCGGTAAATCGGTGCCAATCATCGGCATTGTCGTTTAGTTTGATGCCTCGCATGCGGGCCGACACACCGCGATCTTCGAGAAATAGGTCTCCTTGCTCCATATACCATACAGCCCAACCACGTGCCTGGGCTTCCAGCAGCATGGCGAAAGTGCTGTCTTTTTTTATGTTGATGGATGCAATGGGATCCATCACGACACCGATAGATATTGTCATCCCCCAATGATACCTGAGGTGCCGTTCTTTGTCGGCGTTGTGAATTAGCAAAAATGTTTTCAGAGTGCGGTAGGTTTTCGGCAGAGTTGCGTGTTCAGTCTAGGGACGCAACGACCTGGTGCGAACTGGGTTAGTAGGAATGCGGTTCCTGGTTGCGGCATATCCGTGCAGTTGTTATGGTCCCGGTAAAGAAAGAAAGGAGTAGGCCGATACTCATAGGGTGGTGATACAGGGCAAGCGTTCGTGGGCAATTAAGATTAGATGGGTTGCTGTCAGTTCAGCAGAGCACCTAAAGTTTAAAGTATTGGATGCTGCTGATAACTTCTTGATTTCACTGCGATCGTTACTACCAGGAGGGCGTCTTATATCCGTATCAGGAAGTTCGGGCAACCGGCTTGCACGCTGCGGCCGGATTAAATGGATTTAGCAGATAAGCCGGGGTATTGGAGAACATTTGGAGATGGAGAGGGATAGAGTCGAAACAGACCCTAGGGTAATTCGTCCTAGATTCGTTCCGTTCGGTGCGTTCTGGGATAAGCAGTACCACGGGGGTGCGACAGACGTAGGGGAGTGTGTCCACGGTCGACTCCATCGTTGGCGGCGCCGAGAATCCATAGCCCCCGGTCGGTTTTCTAGATCACATATGACTAGTTGTAAACAGGACCCCCGGTATCAAAGCTATTTGCCGCTTCGTTGCAGACAGCTTCGGGAGCCCCACAATTTGAGCACCGTAAATTGTCGTGCAGTAAAAGCCTAGCGTAACGGACAGCTTGGGATGTTGCGTGCGCTATAGAGGATAGGTAGCTGAATAGAGGACAAGAGAGTGAATATTGATCTCGATAGAGATGTGGCTGACCTTAAGGTCATGGTGATAGATGACAGTAAAACCATCAGGCGTACCGCAGAAATACTGCTAAAAAAAGCGGGTTGTGATGTCATTACCGCAACGGACGGTTTCGAGGCCCTGGCGCTGATTGCCGACAAACATCCGGACGTTATTTTCGTTGATATTATGATGCCGCGGCTTGATGGTTATCAGACCTGTGCACTTATTAAACATAGCGATCAGTTCAAGCAAACACCTGTGATCATGCTCTCCTCTAAAGATGGCCTGTTCGACCGGGCTCGAGGGAGAATCGTCGGATCAGAGCAGTACCTAACAAAACCCTTTACCAAAGACGAATTATTGGGTGCGATAAAAAGACACACGGAGAAGGTTGCCTAGTCAGGTCAGCCCAGACCGGTACATTCACTCATAGCCTAAGCGAATGGTTAGTAAATGAAACGTTTCTTCAAGAAAGGAGAGCCGGAATCCCAGGTAGCAGTGGAAGGCAATCAATCGGCCCAAGGAAAAACTATCTTGATCGTCGATGATTCGCCTACAGAGACGCATATTCTCAAGGGGATTCTTGAACGGGGTGGTTATCAGGTAATTACAGCGGAGAATGGTGAAGCCGGGGTAACTTCAGCGACAACATTTTCTCCGGATTTGATCCTGATGGATGTGGTCATGCCTGGTTTGAATGGGTTTCAGGCAACGCGAGAGCTAAGTCGTAGTCCGGAAACTGCGGAAATCCCCATCATTATGGTATCCACCAAGAGTCAGGAAACCGACAGAGCATGGGGGCTGCGTCAAGGCGCAAGAGACTATGTGGTCAAGCCGGTATCCCCAAAACAACTGCTGCAAAAAATCGGCGTGGTGCTGCATGGCTAGTCAGGAACCCATTACTGAAGTGAGCCCTGCTTTGGAAGTTATACAACTGCTTAAGGATATTGAGCAGCGGAGCGGCCAGAGTCGGAAGAGTCTCCCGCAGCAGGAGGAGGCGCATTCGCTCTGGGACGGGATTGTATTCAGTGTTTCAGGTATACCGGTGGTAACCCTGCTCAGTGAGGTGAAGGAAATCCTTAACCTTCCTTCCTCGCTTACGCTAATTCCTGGATCCAAGCGTTGGATGTTGGGGATCGCCAACATAAGAGGCAATTTGTTGCCCATCATTGATTTGCAGCTGTTTCTTGGCGGTAAGCCTATCTCCATCGCCAAGCGCTCGCGCGTCTTAGTGATAGATCACAGTGGCGTAAGAGTGGGCTTACTGGTCGGGGGTGTGCAAGGTATTCGGCATTTTCAACAACACCAGCAGATGCCCGTGCCAGAACTAACAGAGGGCTTGTCGGAATTTTGCAATCAAGCCTTTGGCGATGACGATGAAACCTGGCCCGTCTTTGATATGAGTGCATTATCTGAAAACCAGGAATTTCAGGTTGCCGCTATCTGATGCGGTTAAGTCTGCTGAGTGTTAAACGATGAATAAATCAACTAAGAGTGAAATCCTTCTGGGAGCTGATTCGAAATGAATAGACAGCCTGCGCAGGGAACTGGCAGCAAATCCACCCTAAATAAAGGCGTCGTGGCGCTATCTGCGGGTCTGCTGCTGTCGTTGATAGCGGTGGTCGTGCTGATTGTCCACATCGCCACATGGTCGAGTCATGAGGAGCAATATGTACTCCGGTCCGCGGAGCAAAGAGTTGTATCTCAAGCTATAGCGAAGAGTGCTCTTTCCGCGGCTGCCGGCGACGCGTCAGTTTTTCCCCAACTTCAAGAGTCTCGCCAAGCATTCCAAAAGCTCTTTAGTGAGTTGAAGAATGGTATGCCGGAAACAGGGTTGCCACCTTCCCCTCCAGGGGTCAACGAAGAGTTGAACGTCATGGAAGGTGCGTGGCTGGTACTACGACAGAACGCAGACGACATCATATCCAGCCAGGAATCAGTCGTCGCCATTCGTAGTCACGTCGATACGATTACCGAGACGATTCCGGTGTTAGAGGATTCTCTTGCGGAGCTGGTAGATATCCTAGTCTCCAACAATGCTAGGCCTCAAATGATCGCAGTCGCATCTGAGCAGCGAACGCTGGCTGAGCGCATCGATAAGAATGTTACCAGGGTGCTGGAAGGAGGAGAAGTTACGGTAGCTGCAATAGATCGTTTCAGCCGTGACGTCGATAGATTCAGCAGAGTGCTCGAGGGCATGAAAAAAGGGAGTGAATCACTTGGAATCGAGCGCATTGAAGTGCAGGGCGGGTCGAGCAAGCTCGAAGAGATAGACAAAGTATTCCACAAGATAGAGGAACAAGCGTCGGGCATTATCGAAACAGTGCCCACATTACTGCCGGCCTTGGAGGCTGCAAGCCAAATTACGGAGTCCTCGGACCAAGTCGACAAGGCGGCTACCGGCCTCATCGCGGCATACGATAAAGGGCCTGGACGTTTCAGTATTGCAGGAATTAAGGCAGGACCCGGCCTGCTAGCTGCGGTCAGTGCATTTGGAGCGCTCTGCCTGTTGCTCATTATGTATAGCCTGGTTCAAAGTTCAAGGCGCAGGGAGGCCGAGAGCATTAAGCAGAACGAAAGAAACCAGCAGGCCATCCTTCGATTGCTCGATGAGATGGGCGATTTGGCGGATGGTGATCTTACCGTGACCGCCACCGTGACTGAGGATGTGACCGGAGCTATTGCTGACTCTATAAACTATGCCATTGAAGCACTGAGAACGCTCGTTACCACGATCAATGAGACTGCAATTCATGTGTCCACCTCAGCTCAGGAGAGTCGCGCCACTGCGATGCATTTGGCAGAGGCGAGTGAGCATCAGGCGGAGCAGCTCGTATCTGCGACTTACTCCATCAAGGAGATGACGGGCGCAATGGATCAGATGTCTTCCGATGCCGCCGAATCTTCAGAAATTTCCCAGCGTTCAGTGGAAATAGCAGCCAAGGGTGCAGATACGGTAAGACGCACTATCCAGGGCATGGATACAATCCGCGAGCAGATCCAAGAAACTGCGAAGAGAATTAAACGGCTAGGTGAGAGTTCCCAGGAAATTGGCGACATTGTCGAGCTCATCGACGATATCGCTGACCAAACCAATATCCTCGCCTTGAACGCGGCCATGCAGGCGGCGATGGCGGGTGAAGCCGGCCGGGGATTCGCTGTGGTCGCGGACGAAGTACAGCGGTTGGCGGAGCGCTCCAGTAATGCGACCAAGCAGATTGAGGCCTTGGTGAAGACTATCCAAGCCGATACCAACGAGGCAGTCAGCTCGATGGAGAACACGACCACCGAAGTGGTATCTGGCGCTCGGCTCTCCGAGGATGCAGGTGAGGCACTCAAAGAGATTGAAAATGTTTCCCAGCATATCTCAGAGCGAAGCAGCCAGGTTGCTGAGTCGGCACAGAAACAATCCGCTTCGGCGAGCCGTATCGATCAGACCATGAGTGTTATCCGGGAGATTACAACTCAGACTTCTGACGGTACCAGTCAAACGGCAGCCTCGATTGGAACCCTGGCGGATCTTGCTGATCAGCTTCAAGAGTCTGTCGCTGGTTTCCGTTTACCGGAGTAAGCCGCCCCAATGTGGAAGTGTGTCGATTGCACCGAGGAGTTTAAATTCCGATGACGGATTCTCACGATCACAGTAAGCTGAAATGGGTCAGAAGCGAACTTGATACGCTCTTGTCTAATGCCAGCCGATCACTTGAAGATTATGCCGAGGGCACTGGCAGTGCAGATCTCATCGCAAGTTGTATTGACAATCTCCACCAAGTAAGGGGAACCCTGCAACTGCTCCAACTCTACGGTGCTGCCATGTTGGCGGAGGAGATGGAACTGGTTGCATCGGCAATCAGAGATGGGCAAGTTAAGCAACCGGATGCTGCGGCTGAGACTCTGATGCTGGGCCTTGTACATCTACCTGGATATCTGGAAAAGCTTGAGGCCGGTGCCCGGGATATTCCGCTTCTTGTTCTTCCCATGCTGAATGAATTGAGAGCGACACGTGACGCCGCGTTACTTTCAGAGGTGGCTCTGTTTGCACCTGGTCTCGAGGGCAAGCTTAACTCGGATGAGATTTCTGGTAAGGCTAATCAAGAGCTTTCGTCTCTGGCCCGAAAACTGCGTACGCAGTATCACAGGGGGCTTTTAGAATGGTTTCGTGAAATCGATGTCTCCGGGGGATTGGAGAGTATCGGCAAGGTACTGGCCGAGCTTTCGGATCAGTCCGGTACCGAAAAGCTAAGTCAATTGTTTAAATCCGGGTGGGCATTGGCAGAAGGACTTAGGGAGGAGGGAAGTAGCAAGCCGGGGGTGGCCTACAAAGAACTTTTCGGGAAAATAGATAGAGAAATAAAGCGGGTGATAGATCTGGGGGAACAACAGGTTGCTGAGCATCCGTCCAATGATCTACTAAAAAATCTTCTTTACTATGTGGCCAGCACCAAGTCACAGCACTGGTTGATTAATGAGGTGCGGCAGACCTTTGGCCTGAACCAGCAAGTCTTCGACCAAGATGAGATTGACCAGGAAAGAGCTGGGCTGCAGACGTTTGATCAATCGCTGGTCATTTCACTACGCAGTGCCATTGGTGCAGATCTGACGGAAATCAAGGACGGCCTGGATCTCTATATACGAAGCGGCGAGAAAAATATTGATCGGCTTGTGGTGCTTGGTGTGCCGCTTACGAAAGTTGCCGATACGCTGGGTATGATTGGCCAGGGTGCGCTTCGAGAAAAGCTGAAGAGGCAGGCCGATCAAATCGAAGGATTCCAACAACAAGGTCAGTTGCCCGATGAGCAAGCCCTGATGTCCATGGCGGGCGACATTTTGTTCGTGGAGACATCACTGGATAATCTTGCGGCATCCAGGGAGCTCACCGGTGATCTTAATCGTGCTAAGGAGGAGAGTTCGTTACCCAGCGGTGAACTGGAGAAACTTACTGATTCGGTGTTACATGAAGCCGAGATAGAGATGGCCAGAAACCGAGAGGCTATCGTAGATTTCATACAGAATCCTCAAGTACTCGAGCCACTGGAGCAAGTACCTGCGCGATTCGCCACGGTGGCAGGCGCACTGAGAATCATGGGGCTTGATGATGCGGCAGAGTTGCTCCAGCGATTAAATAGTTATATCAGCGACCAACTTTTAGTGAGTGGCGAACTGCCTGCTCAGGAGGATCTCAATCGTTTCGCGGATGCTATTACCGCTATCGAGTATTTCATGGAAGCTGTTACCGAGGGCCGGGGTGTGCATAGTGAAATACTCGATATTGCCAGGCACGCACTGATTAACCTCGGCGTCATTGAGACAGCACCGTCTCTTGAGTCAGTTCCCGATATCGCCCAAACAGAGGCGGCGCTGGAACTAGTTGGTGCTGGTGGTAGCACAAACTTTATGTTGGAGCCTGTGCCTGCTTCTGATGAGGGGCATACCAAAGAAGAGCCCCCCGTAGACGCACCCGAAGAATCATTGGATTCCGCAGACAAGCCCTCTTTGGAAGAAATTGATCCCGAAATACTGGAGATATTTGTAGAGGAGGCAAGAGACGAACTGGAAACTATAGGTGTCGTTTTACCAAGATGGATCGCCAATTCAGAGGACCGCGAAGCATTGATTACGGTAAGGCGTTCGTTTCACACTTTGAAAGGAAGCGGCCGGCTGGTAGGGGCGATGTCTATCGGTGAGTTGTCTTGGTCTGTCGAGAATCTTCTCAATAGGGTTATCGATGAGACGGTCGATGCCTCCCAGGAAATTTTCGATCAGATTCAGCGGGCTGTCGCAATGTTGCCAGGGCTAATTGATGCTCAGGAATCTGGTGTTGCGCCATCCGTTGATGTGCAGCCTGTTATCGATCAGGCATTTTCATTGGCCGGTCAGCAGAATGCCGCTACAGAATCGGAACAGAATCCCGGGATCGCAGTAGAAGATCCAGATCAACAGACCATCGAGCCTTCCTCTGGCGAGACAGTTCAGCTGGAGCTTGAATCAGATGCTGATGCGCTGGAACTGGAATCAGTGCCCGAAGATTGGAATCCACCAACGGCCGCAGAACCCGAGATCGCTATTGATCCGGATCTTCTGGGCATATTCGAGGCCGAAACGCGTACTCATATTGAAAATTTGCGCTCCTTTGTGGACGGGTGCCGTAACGATCTTACCTCCTGTGACCTTAAGGGGTCGGAGATATCCCGAGCGTTGCATACGCTGCATGGCAGTGCGGATATGGCCGGTGTGGAGCCCATTGCCCAAGTTAGCACTGCCCTTGAGACATATATTGTTGATTTGATAGAAACATCGCATCCGGCGGATGAGACATTCCTGGCATTGGTAACCGATTGTCTGAGTTGTTTCGGAGAGGTGTTGGCATCACTCAGGTCTCAGCAGGCATCTATGCCCGAGTGGCAGCGGCTTGTCGACGAGATCGATAATCGTCGCGTGTCGTTGACTAATAATTCCGATCAGCCCAAGCCGGATACGCCTCCGGATTGGGCTGCAGATGCCATTCCAGCAGATGTTGAAGCCGTCGAAGCAATGGCAGAAGAAGCAGTAGTAGAGGAAGCAGTAGCAGAGGAAGCAGTAGCAGAGGAAGCAGTAGCAGAGGAAGCAGTAGCAGAGGAAGCAGTAGCAGAGGAAGCAGTAGCAGAGGAAGCAGTAGCAGAGGAAGCGGTAGCAGAGGATTCCATTACGGATGAAACCTCGGTCGAAGATGATGCTGCGAAGGCAATAACAGAGACTGGAATGCCGGGTGACGGCACGGAATTCGATGACCTTGAGGGAGATGGCGAACTCACGGAGATTTTCCTCGAGGAAGCCAGGGAGTTGGTGGATTCCGTGGAAAATTCATTTCAGCAGTGGCGTGAAAATCCGGATGATGATGCACCAATAAGCGATCTACAGCGGACTTTGCATACTCTGAAGGGTGGAGCGCGCTTGTCAGGAATCATGGCCACCGGCGATCTAAGTCATGCGTTTGAATCGATGCTCACAGAAGTCGGGCAGAAGGGAGAAAGCGCAACTGCCGAAGTGCTGGATCTCGCTCAGAAGACTGTGGATCGCCTGGCGGAACAAATCGACGATATAGGTCATGGACCCAGGGTGCGTCGCGCTGACGATTTAATAGCCCGACTGGAGTCCGTGTCCGGGGATGCTAAACAGGTAAAGGAACCTGAAAAGGCCAAACCGAAATCTAAATCAGCAAAGAAGAAGCGTCGGCAGGATCCGGTCGGACCTCTGGTCAAGAAGACCGAGATTCCTGCGAGCGACGGACAAGTATTCGACGCCGAGACCTTCTCGAGAAAGAAGCAGGTTACGGCCGTCCAGACCGGACGCGAGCGGCGCGAGCAAATTCGAGTTAAGTCTGGTCTACTCGATAAATTGGTAAACAACGCCGGTGAAGTGAGTATTTACCGGTCACGGCTTGAGCAGCAGAACATTACGCTTGGATTCAACCTTGCAGAGTTGGAGCAGACAGTCGATCGCCTGCGCACCCAGCTACGCAGTCTGGATATCGAAACTGAGGCACAAATACTGTTTCGTTATGATCGGGATCGGGGTGAAGGACTGGAGCCGGAAGAGTTGTTTGATCCGCTGGAAATGGATCGTTTTTCCAATATCCAACAGCTTTCACGGGGTTTGTTGGAAACGGTTAACGACCTGACCAACATCAACGAATATTTGGAGGATCTGCACAAGCAGACGGAGACACTGTTATTACAGCAATCTCGTGTTGCCACCGATTTGCAGGACGGTCTATTGCGGACCCGAATGGTCCCATTTGCACAACTGGTACCGCGTCTCCAACGGCTGGTAAGACAGACCGCCGGGGCTCTGGACAAAAAGGCGGAGCTGCTGGTGCGGGGAGCTGACGGCGAGCTGGACAGGGGTATTCTTGATCGGATGCTTGGTCCTCTGGAACATATACTGCGCAATGCGGTTTCTCACGGTATAGAACCTCCCGAGCAGCGTGTAACTGTAGGGAAGAAGCAGACGGGAAGGGTGTATCTCGATTTGGTTCGTGAAGGTAACGATATTCTGCTGACAGTTTCCGATGACGGTGCCGGATTGAATGTCGATGCGATACGCCAGCAGGCGATTGAAGTTGGGTTACTCGATGCAGACGCGGAAGTGCCCGATAGTGATGTCCTGCAATTTGTACTTCAGCATGGGTTTAGCACCCAGAGTGAAGTCAATCAGATATCCGGCCGGGGTGTGGGTCTGGATGTGGTGATAAAGGAGGTGAGGCATCTTGGCGGATCCCTCGATATTGCTTCCAATCCAGGCGAAGGTACCAGCTTCATCATACGCTTACCTCTTACCCTCGCTATAAGCGACGCGCTTTTAGTTGAATTGGGTGAGGAGATATACGCTATTCCCCACACCAGTATCGAAGGTGTCGTGCGGGTAACCAAGACCGAATTGGTCAACTTCTATGATGGCCGTAGCCCTTTCTTCGAGTATGCGGATAACGAGTATCGCGTGCTCTATCTGGGATCTATGCTTAATGTAAGCGAATTGAATCTTGCAGAACAGCGTAAATGGTATCCACTGCTATTAGTTCGTGCTGGTGAGCACAGGGTAGCTCTTCAGGTGGACGGGCTGCTGGGTAACAGACAGATTGTTGTGAAATCCGTAGGTCCACAGGTTAGTAGTATTCGCTGGATCTCTGGCGGGACTATCTTGGGCGACGGCCGAGTGGCATTGATTCTGGATGTAACTGCTCTGGTGCGCATAGATGCCGCTCATACGACACCGGCGCATCCGGAACCTGTTGCTACGCTAGCTCAGGAATCCAGCCGAACGGTGATGGTGGTAGATGACTCGATTACTGTGCGGAAGGTGACTGGGCGGGTGCTGGAAAGGAATGGTATGAAAGTCATTGCCGCTAAGGATGGTGTGGATGCTGTGGCCCAGCTGCAAGAGACTCATCCTGACATAATGCTACTCGACATTGAAATGCCCAGAATGGATGGCTTCGAATTGGCACGGCACATGCGAAATACGGACGAACTGAGGGATATTCCCATAATCATGATTACCTCCCGGACCGGAGACAAGCATCGTAATCTGGCAATGGAGCTTGGTGTCAAACGCTATCTGGGTAAGCCATATCAGGAAGCGGATCTTCTTGACAACATCTACTCGGTAATGGCGGAGACGATATCGTGAGCAGTGGTGCTGGGCAGGTGGAGGTGCGCGGAGTGTTGTTACCTCTGCAGTCGGGGCAGCTGCTGCTTCCGAATATCTCAGTGTCAGAAGTGGTTGGCTATGGGGATCCGGAGGAAGTGCCTAAAGGCGCCCCTGACTGGTTGCTCGGCGTGATGTCTTGGCGTCACTATCGGGTGCCGTTGATAGCATTTGATAGCCTGCTTGGAATGCCGGAAAAAGAGATTGGGCACCGCGCTAGAATTGCGCTTTGCAATACTATCAACAGTGCTTCAGTGTTGCCCTACACCGGCTTTCTGTTGCGCACTATCCCCAGGTTAGTGCGGGTGACGGAGGAATCCATTGTTCCACTTGATGAGCAGGAAGAGCCACGACCCATGGTGTCCCGCCATCTCATGATCAATGATCAGGAGGCCTGGATTCCCAATCTTGATGCTCTGGAGCAGGCTCTGGTTGAGATTTTGGATTAGCCTTTTTGGGAGTGGCAGCCCCTGGTTAACGAAAATCCCCCCAAAGCACCTGTGCAGCTGCGATAGCAGCTAGCGGCGCAGTTTCTGTACGTAACACCCTCGGCCCAAGTCGAATTGCTTGAAAACCATGGGCTATTGCTTCAGCGCATTCGTTTTCGCTGAGGCCACCCTCTGGGCCTACCAGGAGATTGACCATGTTTCCCGGATGGGGCAATAGCTCCAGCGTGACGACCGAGGTTGGGGTGAGTAAAATCCCAGGAATTGAACTCTGCTCATGCAACCATTCGCACAATGGGGTGATTTGGCGCAGTGTCGGCAACTGCTTTCGCCCCGACTGCTCGCAGGCCGAAATAACTATCCGATGCCAATGCCGGTGACGTTTCTCCAGACGATCACTGGAGGCGGGGATCGAGCAGCGCTCTGTATCGAGCGGAATGATTTCATCTACCCCAAGCTCTACTGATTTCTGAATGGCAAAGTCCATTCGTTCACCCCGGGAAACGCCGAGGCCGAGGCGAATACTCAGAGCAACACTTGCTTCAAGTTCTGAGCAAGTTGCAATACTTATCGAGACATCGTGTCTGCCTGTTAGCTCGAGTTTGCCGTAGTAGTCCCTACCATCCCCATTGAACACAATAGCTTGATCGCCGTTGCGAAGTCGCAACACCTTACGGAGGTGGTGTGCCGCTTGCGGATCGAGCTTTGTAAGCGTGCCTACCCGTAACGGCTGGTCGGTGTGAACTCTAGCTACTCGCATGATTTTCAGTTTTGATTCTGTCGAAGACCACGACTTCCGGTCAAGAACAAGATGACCATAAGAAAAAAATGGCCGAGGCTCGTGAAAGCTAGTATCCAGGCCCAGTCGATGTTCACCGGCGCCAAGCCACCTCCTACGAGAAGCAGCAGAGATCTCGGTCCGCCAAACAAACCGAGTCGCCGCCGCGCAGGCAGCTGCAGCTTCGAATTTCGAGAATGAACCCAAATTGGCAACAGATGTGTCATCGCACCGATAACTAAGGGTATTAAAAAAGCAATGATGAAAATCTCCAGGCTAGCGTCTGTGGAGATATAGCCAATACCGTGGGCGCCTCCGTTGAGCAACGCCATCAGAAGACCAGCCAGCGCGGCTGTCATTGTCGGGGCTGCGCCGTTGACTAGAAGCATCTTCCGTGTTTCCACTAGCAGCGGGTAGCGCAGCAGTTGAAAGAGGGGCGAAAGCCACATTGCCAGGCCGATCAAGGAGAGAGTGCTGCTTATCGCAGAGCCTGCCGCTATGAGCAGGGTACCCGGGAGAATCCACCTCCAGTTCTGGTGTAGCCAGGCACCAGCTCGCGGGTCCTGAAAACCTGCAGTGGTGGGCAATAGCACGCGCAGTGTACCCAACGCAGTTGTGGTTATGAAACCAAGAATATTTAGGTGCAAATGAACCATCCTCAACTGACCCCAGTACTCGGGCCAGATCGAACCGGCCAGTATGGCCACTACTCCTCCAGAAAACATGATGAGCGCCAAGGTATACCAGAGCAGTCCTGGATGGGGTGTGCCCAGAGTCTGTCGCGCCCTTCGCCGCATCCACCAAATCGTAATTAGTATGGCCACTAGTTCAAGAAGCGCCGCAAGTATGTGTAGATGGAATGAGAACAATAAGCTGAATAGCAGCAGCAGGCCGGATGTGAGTGCGATGAACGGCGCCGAGACAATGATACCTGTAGGTGCGCTGGTGCGGGTTAATACAGGGGTAAACCAGATCATGTTGGCCAGGATCAACGGCGTGATCCCGACTGCAAAAACTAGGTGAACCGCAGCCGCGCGGGGAAGGGGGCGGGTAGAGGAAAGAATCGCTACGGCCAATAACCCGACGAGGGCTATGATCCCCAGAAGAGTAAGCACTTTGGAATACATAGAAGAGTTCACTACCCCAAAATTTTTGGCCGTCGCCCGGGTTTCCCGAATTTTGGTGTCGGGAGCAAAGTCTAGAAAGTGTTTCCTATTTTCGACCCGGGATAGCCCGCCTGCGATGCTGATTGCTCGCATCCGGGTTGCCGTCCTGACAATGATGCTGCCTGTTCTCCACGCTAATGTTGGCAATCACATTGTTTCCCCGAGGCGGTTGTTGCGAACGACGGGCCGGTATACCTTGGACTGAATAGGCGTTAGTGAGTTGTAGCCTTGTTCACGATCGGCGCGGAGCTGCTCAACTAAAAGGCTAAAATCATCAAGTGACATTAAATTGTAAGACTCTAGTATCGCCAGGCCGCTGGCGGTATTCGCCGCCGGGAGTCGGTCCAAGTATTTTTAATTGCGCTCCCCGCAAGCGTGAGATACCCGGTTGCTGAGGTTAAAAAAATTGTAATCAACGACTCTCTGCTCGAGATGGAAGCCCGGCCAGCCAGATTTGCTAAGCATGCGATAATGATAGCAGAATCATATATATCAATCCGTTATCGTTTTTGCTACTACGTTGACCCAGTATCTTCTCTTTGGTTTGTGGGTGCATCAGAATTTTGTCTAGATCCCAGTTACCGCCTTTACAGCCAACAACTATTGGCGTGATGGTGTTTCTTTCGATGACAGGATATGTCAAGTAAATCGCTGTACGGCCAGAGTCTTCAATCGCCGAGTTTGGCTGCTGGAGAAAAGCGATACCCATTCCGGGGTTAGGCACAGGGGCAGTGGGAGAAGTAAAATTCATTGCTAACTGAACACCGAATTACCTTCTGGAGCAAGATGAACTTCAATCATATCTGGGTTGATGCGGATGCATGCCCAAAGCCAATCAAGGAAATACTTTACAGGGTCTCTAAAAGGGTCCAGATCCCGCTGGTTCTTGTCGCTAATCAAGCTCTGCAAGTGCCGCGGACGCCATTAATTCGATCTGTTCAGGTAGCGGGTGGATTCGATGTTGCCGACAACTACATCGTGCAGCAGGCTAATACAGGCGACTTGGTGATCACCGCTGATATTCCTTTGGCGGCTGAGGTGATTGCAAAGGGGTGCCTGGCACTCAATCCACGGGGGGAACTCTACACCGAGGAAAATATACGTCAGCGCTTGAATATGAGGGATTTCATGGAAACCTTGCGCGGTAGCGGTGTTGATACTGGCGGTCCACAGTCGTTCAACCAAGCCGATCGGCAGGCCTTTGCCAATCAACTGGACCGACTGTTGGCGCGTTAACAGGCCCTAAGTATTGCTGTCGGGTAACCCCAGGTTGGTCCAAATTGTAGATACGGAACGGGATTGGTTCATCGTATAGAAATGAAATCCAGGCGCGCCTTGCTCCAGCAGCCTTCGGCACAAATCAGTCACTACTTCGATACCGAACTCCCTGATTCCCTGGAGGTCGTCGTGGTATCCCCGCAAACGTTGTCGAATCCATCTTGGAATCTCGGTTCCACAGGCATCTGAGAAGCGTGCCAGCTGCGTGTAGTTATGGATGGGCATTATTCCCGGTACGATGGGTATATCAATCCCGAGCTTTTCACAGCTATCGATAAAGTGGAAATAAGCGTCTGCATTATAGAAATACTGAGTGATGGCCTCATTCGCTCCTGCATCGACCTTGCGCTTGAAATTGAGCAGGTCAGTGGCGGCATCAGCGGACTGCGGGTGAAATTCGGGGTAAGCGGCGACCTCTATGAAGAAATGATTCCCAGTTTCCGATCGAATGAATTCCACAAGATCGCTGGCATGAGGGAACTCCCCAGGCCCTCCCATTCCCGATGGCATATCTCCCCGCAGTGCTACAATTCGCTTAATATCCTTGGCGATGTAGTGACTTAGGATTTCTCGAATCTGACTTCGGGTAGCACCGACACAGGATAGGTGTGGAGTGGTTTCAATACCCTGGCTCCTCAACCAGTCGACTGCTTCGAATGTTCGTTCGCGGGTTGAGCCTCCAGCACCGTAGGTAACTGAAAAATAGAGGGGGTTGAGCGCCGCAAGCTGCTGAACACTCGACTGCATCTTCGCCAGGCCTTCGGGGGTCTTGGGGGGAAATAGCTCAAAACTGTAGGTCTTACGGTATTTTCGCTGGGATTTCATGGCAAACTCATCTTACGCTCTGCCGGCTGGGGCCGGTGGAGTTACTTTTCTTCTGCTGCTCTTACCACGCTCTAGTGGACTTGGGTGGTAAGAGCGGCAGCTATTTCAGGCTGTCTCTTCGACTGCCCACTCAGTACCGGTAGTGGTCTGGTTTATAGGGTCCTTCCGGTGCAACACCGATGTAGTCTGCCTGTTGCTGGCTTAGTTTCGACAGCCTTGCGCCTATTTTTCCCAGATGCAACCTCGCCACCTCCTCGTCGAGCTTTTTCGGCAGTGTATAAACTTGTTTCTCGTATTGATCGCTGTTTTGCCAAAGCTCCATCTGCGCAAGGGTTTGATTGGTGAAGGAGTTGGACATGACGAAGCTGGGATGGCCGGTGGCGCAGCCCAAATTTACTAGTCGCCCCTCCGCCAGCAGGATAATGCGTTTGCCATCGGGAAAAATAACGTGGTCAACCTGCGGCTTGATATTTTCCCAGGTGTATTGAGTGAGGCTGGCACAGTCGATCTCGTTGTCGAAGTGCCCTATATTGCACACAATTGCCTGGTCCTTCATCTTCGCCATATGGTCGTGGCTGATGACGTGGTAGTTCCCTGTGGCGGTAACGAATATATCGGCCTGGCTGCAGGCCTCTTCCATCTCCACGATCCTGTAACCCTCCATGGCTGCCTGCAATGCACATATCGGGTCTATCTCCGTCACCCAAACCGTAGCCCCCAGACCCTTCAAAGATTGCGCGCATCCCTTGCCGACGTCGCCATACCCCAGGACCACGGCGATCTTTCCGGCTATCATGACATCGGTAGCGCGCTTTATGCCGTCTACCAATGACTCCCTGCAGCCATAAAGGTTGTCGAACTTGGATTTGGTAACCGAGTCGTTGACGTTGAATGCAGGAAACGGCAGATCGCTCTTTTCCTGCATCTGGTAAAGGCGGTGAACGCCCGTTGTAGTCTCTTCCGTCACTCCTTTGATGTTTTTCAGGATGTTTGAATACCAGTCGGGATGGCTCTGAAGCCGTTCACGTATGGCAGCGTAGAGCACCTGTTCTTCCTCACTGGTGGGATTGTCCAGTAGCGATAAATCACTTTCCGCTTTGGAACCCAGGTGAACCAACAGGGTGGCGTCTCCTCCGTCGTCGAGAATCATATTGGGCGTACCGCTGTCTGCCCATTGAAATATCTTGTGGGTGAATTCCCAGTATTCCGTGAGGCTTTCTCCTTTGAATGCGTAAACGGGTGTTCCAGAGGCGGCAATTGCCGCTGCAGCATGATCCTGAGTGGAGAATATGTTGCAGGAAGCCCAGCGTACGTCCGCACCTAATGCCTTGAGTGTCTCGATCAATACGGCGGTCTGAATCGTCATATGCAGGCTGCCGGCAACCCGAGCTCCCTTCAGGGGTTGTTGCTCGGCGTACTTTTCCCGCAGCGCCATCAGACCCGGCATCTCGGTTTCGGCTATGGCGATCTCTTTCCGGCCCCAGTCTGCAAGCGAGAGGTCAGCTACTTTAAAGTCGTCACTATTGGCGTTCATGTTTTTCAGTCTCCGAAAAAACTGAGCGCCGTTATTACACACGATCTCCTGAGCCTGGCTCTGTGATTCACCCTGCGGCAGCAGATGGCATACATATGCTGCGGCGGAGTGGAATCCGATAGAGTTGCAACGCTCCTCAGGGGATCATCACGGGCGCCTCAGGTTGGAAAACCATTGGCACCCAAATATTCAGTCCGAAAATCAGGCTTTTTATCGAACCAGCCGATTATCTTGTACCAGATCGGCCGGTTCTCGGATTTATCAAGGGCTTAGATACCCGCGGCTTCCCTCAGTTGATCCGCCTTATCGGTCTGCTCCCAAGTAAATGACACGTCGCTGCGCCCAAAGTGCCCGTAGGCTGCGGTATCACGATAAATCGGTCGCAGCAAGTTCAGCATACTGATTATTCCCTTGGGGCGCAGATCGAAGTGTTCCACTATCAAGGAGACCAGTTTGGCATCCTCGAGTTTACCGGTACCAAAGGTGTCAACACTGATCGAGGTCGGCTCGGCAACGCCGATAGCATAGGAAATCTGAATCTCACAGCGTTCAGCAAGACCGGCTGCGACAATGTTCTTTGCTACATATCGACAGGCATAGGCCGCCGAACGGTCGACCTTCGAGGGGTCTTTCCCGGAAAAGGCCCCTCCACCATGCCGGGCAATGCCGCCGTAGGTGTCGACGATGATCTTACGCCCGGTCAAACCGCAGTCTCCCACAGGGCCGCCGATAACAAATCTACCGGTTGGATTGATGTGGATTTTCTCCTGAGGGCATGTGTCCAGCCAAGCCGCGGGGAGCACCGGCTTGATAATCTCGTCCATCACTGCTTCATGAAGCGCTTTGGTTGAAATATCCGGGTTATGCTGGGTAGACAACACCACGGCATCTATGCCGACGGGCTTGCCGTCTGAATAGCGAAAAGTTAACTGACTCTTGGCATCAGGACGCAACCAGGTCAGCGTACCCGATTTTCTAACCTCCGATTGCCGCTTTACCAAGCGATGGGCATAGGTGATTGGGGCTGGCATCAGTACGTCAGTATCGTTGCAAGCATAGCCGAACATGAGCCCCTGGTCGCCCGCTCCCTGTTCGTGATCTCCGCTTTCATCTACACCCATTGCGATATCTGTCGACTGCTTACCGATTGCGGAGATGACAGCGCAAGTTTCGGCATCGAAACCCGTATCACAGTGGTTGTAGCCAATATCATCCACTACTTCCCGCACCAGAGCCTCGGTGTCCACCCAGGAGTTGGTGGATATCTCCCCGGCAAGAATTACCATGCCTGTTTTAACCATGGTTTCGCAGGCGACTCGCGAGTTCGGGTCGTCGGCAATAAGGGCGTCAACAACAGCATCTGAAATCTGGTCGGCGACCTTGTCTGGGTGGCCCTCGGAAACTGATTCGGAGGTGAATAAATAATCGCTCATGTCAGTATATTGGCTCTCTCAATTTGGTTTGATCGGTAGCCGGAAAAACAAAAACCCGCGCTGGTAAGAGCTCAGGCGGGTTTGGGAGATTCAGCTAATCCAACGCTTTAGCCGCATTTGTAAAGCGCCCGCAATCTGAACTCAAATCGGCGCATTCTAGCAATGCCAATGACTTGGCGGAAAAAATATTAATCAAGTTGCCATGATTCTGTCAACTAATCCCACCATTATATTCACCCTGGCCTGCGCCAGCGCACAGACCTGGAGAAGTTAATTCAGTAAGATACTATGGATCTAGTTGAATGATGCCCAAAACAGGGTCGAGAACCTGGAGGATTGGTTGAAGAATGGTCTCACTTGAAACCCCTATATGTGATTTTGGCCTGGCTGCTATCGATTTCGAGTTGCCTGGTGTTGATGGCCGCACTTGGACTCTGGAGCAGTGTCGTGGAGAGAACGGCTTGCTGGTAATGTTTATCTGCAATCATTGTCCCTATGTGAAGGCGGTGCGCGATAGAATAGTCCGCGATACCGCAGAGCTTCGTGATCTCGGTATAAACAGCGTGGCGATTATGTCCAATGACCCGGATGATTATCCGGAGGACTCCTTCGAGAATATGGGCCTGGTTGCCGAGGCATCAAATTTTTCCTTTCCTTATTTATATGATGAGAGCCAGGATGTGGCCCGAGCCTATGGTGCGGTCTGCACACCCGATTTTTTCGGCTACAACCGGGAATTGAAGCTTCAATATCGGGGAAGGTTGGATGCAAGCCGTAAGGAGGCTGCGCCTTTGGGCGTGCGTCGTGATCTGTTCGAAGCGATGAAGCAGGTTGCGGCGACAGGTAAGGGCCCGACCCAGCAGATTCCAAGTATTGGCTGCTCCATCAAGTGGCGCCAGTAATGTGTAGCACCGGAGCCAGTGCCCGTTCCTGGGGATGAATAAGCGGTGTTAAGTTGTTCGCAGCCAAATTATCAGTTAATAATATTACTCTATCTTGATCAGGGGGTTTAGCATTAAGTAGCATGGACATGAACATCGATTAGGGGAAATTGATGCTTAGCAGTATCGATTAGACCAGATAAAGTTTGCTCGCCGAACCAAGCGTTCCATAAACGATCATTTATGATTTCTATCAGTAACTTTTAATATTATTTATATCACCAAATGGTTATAGTCCACCCCCATGGGGCTGCTGCCGACGGTATCCCGCCGCCTCATGAAATCCGACAGCTAGGGGAGAAACCATGGGCGATACGGCGTCCTGGGGATTTTTCACCAGAGATAGAAAATTCGGATTACCTGTGACTAAACCAGCCGTGAGAAGGGTGAATTAATGTCTTCACGTAGAAATCTAGCCAACGCGGTTCGTGCTCTGAGCATGGACGCAGTACAAAAAGCCAAATCGGGTCATCCGGGCGCGCCTATGGGGATGGCCGATATCGCCGAGGTGCTCTGGAATGACTATATGAAGCACAATCCGGCGAATCCGAAGTGGGCGGACCGGGACCGATTCGTACTTTCGAACGGTCACGGGTCCATGCTGATCTACTCATTGCTTCATCTCACGGGATATGATCTCAGCATCGATGACTTGAAACAGTTTCGCCAGTTGCACTCGAAGACCCCTGGTCATCCTGAATACGGGTATGCACCAGGCGTAGAGACCACAACCGGGCCGCTGGGCCAAGGCATAAGCAATGCAGTAGGTATGGCGATTGCGGAGAAGTCTCTGGCTGCCCAGTTTAATCGTGATGGCCATGATATTGTCGATCATTACACTTACGTGTTTCTCGGGGATGGCTGCCTGATGGAGGGTATCTCACATGAGGCGTGCTCTTTGGCGGGGACTCTCGGGCTGGGCAAGCTGATCGCAGTTTACGATGACAATAATATTTCCATTGACGGCGAGGTGCGGGGAGAGCAGGGTGCGCCATCATGGTTTACCGATGACACCCCGAGTCGATTTGCCGCTTACGGCTGGCATGTCATATCTAAAGTGGACGGCCATGATGCGGAGGCGGTGAAGGCGGCGCTGGATGAGGCGCGAGCGGTGGGAGACCGTCCGACCCTCATCTGCTGTCAGACGGTCATCGGCTGGGGCTCACCCAACAAGCAGGGCAAAGAGGAGTGTCACGGGGCGCCGTTAGGCGATGACGAGATCGCCAAGGTTCGTGAGAATATCGATTGGCCCCACGCACCGTTTGAAGTGCCCGAAGAGGTTTACGCGGGTTGGAATGCGCGCAGTATTGGTGCGATCAGTGAGTCTGATTGGAATCAGCGCTTTGAGGCCTACACCGAGTCCTTCCCGGAATTGGCCGCAGAGTTTGAACGCCGAATGGCTGGAGCATTACCCCAAGACTGGAATGAGAGAGCCGATGCCTTCATTGCTAGTGTCGACGAGAAAGGGGAAAAACTGGCAAGTCGTAAGGCCTCGCAAAATGCCTTGAACGGTTTCGGGCCGATGATGCCAGAGTTTATTGGAGGCTCGGCAGACCTTGCCGGATCTAACCTGACTATCTGGTCGGGTTCGCAACCGATCACCGCGGAGAACGCCGCCGGCAACTACCTCCACTACGGGGTTCGGGAATTCGGTATGTCGGCCATCATGAACGGCATAGAGCTGCACGGCGGCTTCAAGAGCTACGGTGCAACCTTCCTCATGTTCTCGGAATACGCCAGAAACGCGTTGCGTATGGCGGCATTGATGAAGTTGAGCCCCATCCACGTATATACCCATGACTCGGTTGGATTGGGAGAGGATGGGCCTACTCATCAACCCGTGGAGCAAACTGCAACCCTGCGCATGATTCCCCGCATGTCGGTGTGGCGCCCTTGCGATGCGGTGGAGACAGCCGTGGCCTGGAAGGTTGCGATCGAGCGAAGGGGTGGGCCTACCAGTCTCATCCTTTCCCGTCAGGGATTGGCACCAATGACGCGCAGCCAGACTCAGATTGCCAATATTAGTCGGGGCGGTTATATCCTCGCGGACTGTGAAGGCGAGCCCGAGGCCCTGATTATCGCCACAGGCTCAGAGGTGGAGCTGGCGATGGGAGCCCAGAATATCTTGGCGGAGGTGGGGCGCAGGGTACGAGTGATCTCCCTGCCCTCCACGGATACTTTCGACGCCCAGGATGATGACTACCGGGAAGCTGTGCTTCCCGCCGCAGTAACAGCGAGAGTGGCAGTGGAAGCTGGGGTAACCGACTACTGGGCAAGATACGTCGGGCTTTCAGGGAAAGTGATAGGCATAGATACCTTTGGGGAATCGGCTCCGGCTCCTGAGGTTTTCAAATATTTTGGAATCACTGTTGAAAATGTTGTTAAGGCGGTGGAAGAAGTGCTTTAGAATTGCAGCACCGTAGCAGGCCAGGGGGCTTGCCGCGTTGGATTAGTCAATCAACAGTCTAGGAGATAAACATGGCTATCAAAGTAGGCATTAATGGATTCGGTCGCATTGGTCGTATGGTATTTCGCGCCGCGGTTCAAGATTTTTCCGATATTGAAATCGTCGGCATCAACGACTTGTTGGAGCCGGATTATCTGGCCTACATGCTTAAGTACGACTCCGTGCACGGCCGCTTCAAGGGAGACATCTCGGTCGATGGAACAACACTAATCGTCAATGGCAACAAGATTCGGCTCACTGCGGAACGTGATCCTGCCAATCTCAAGTGGGACGAAGTGGGTGCGGATGTCGTAGTGGAGTCCACCGGACTGTTTCTTACCAAGGAGACCTGTCAGAAGCACTTGGACGCAGGGGCGAAGAAGGTCATTCAGAGCGCCCCCAGTAAGGACGATACGCCGATGTTCGTATTTGGCGTCAACGACGACAAGTATGCCGGTGAGGCCGTGATATCCAATGCATCCTGCACCACCAACTGTTTGGCGCCGGTCGCAAAAGTATTGCACGACAAATTCGGCATCAAGCGGGGCCTGATGACCACGATTCATGCGGCCACTGCTACTCAGAAGACAGTGGATGGTCCCTCACTTAAAGACTGGAGGGGCGGTCGCGGAATATTGGAGAACATGATTCCAAGCAGCACGGGTGCGGCAAAGGCTGTGGGTAAAGTTATCCCTGAATTGAACGGGCTTTTGACTGGTATGTCTGTGCGCGTACCCACATCCGATGTGTCTGTTGTGGATCTTACGGTCGAGTTGAAAAACGAGGCCAGCTATCAGGAGATCTGCGATGCCATGAAGGCAGCCTCCGAGGGGCCGATGAAGGGCGTGCTCGGCTACACCGACGAGAAAGTTGTGTCCACCGATTTTAAGGGCGAGTCTTGTACCTCTACCTTCGACGAAGGAGCTGGCATTGCTCTGGATGGCACCTTTGTCAAAGTGATCTCCTGGTATGACAATGAGTGGGGCTACTCTTGCAAAGTGCTGGAGATGATAAGGGTTATGAGCGCTTAAGCAGCGTTGGCAACGGGCAGGCGATGCGTGCTTCGTCTGCCCGTCCGTCACCCAGTACGGTAGACCTGAAGATAGAGCCCTATGGCTGCGCGGCAGCTGCCGCCATGGGCCGTAAATATAGAGTAGGCGCCGGTCCCCGCCGAAGGGCGACCAGGAGTCGCAACTTAGTCCTTCAAGAACTTATAGCGAGTAGATTCAAGGGAGCCATGTGATGTCCGTAATTAAAATGACAGATCTCGATCTCAATGGTAAGCGGGTGCTTATTCGTCAGGATCTGAATGTGCCTGTAAAGGATGGCAAGGTAGCCTCGGACAAACGCATTCTTGCCTCGATGCCGACGATCCAGCACTGTATCAAAGCGGGCGCACAAGTGATGCTAATGTCACACTTGGGGCGTCCAACGGAGGGGTCTCCGGCGGATGAGTTCTCCATGCAGCCGGTGGCAGATTATCTTAGCGAAGCCTTGGGGCAGGCGGTACCGCTGGTTAAAGACTATCTCGATACCGCACCAGTTCTTGAGAACGGGCAGGTGGTGCTGCTGGAGAATGTTAGGTTCAATGTCGGTGAGAAGAAAAATCTCGAAGAGCTCGCCAAAGCCTATGCCGCACTTTGTGATATCTATGTCATGGATGCATTCGGCACTGCGCATCGTGCTCAGGCTTCTACTCATGGTGCGGGTACCTATGCCAAACTGGCCTGCGCCGGTCCTCTTCTCGCGGGAGAACTGGAGGCTCTAGGAAAGGCACTAGACAATCCTGACAGGCCGATGGCGGCGATCGTCGGTGGCTCTAAGGTCTCCACCAAGTTGACAGTGCTAGAGTCGCTCTCAAAAATCGTGGACCAACTGATCCCCGGCGGCGGTATTGCTAACACCTTCATCGCGGCGGCCGGTTATAACGTGGGCAAATCGCTCTACGAGGCGGATCTGGTGGATGAAGCAAAACGATTGATGAAGGCGGCAAGCGACAAAGGCGGGGAGATACCGGTTCCAACCGACGTCGTCTGCGGAAAGGCCTTCTCAGAGGACGCTGAAGCGGTGGTCAAGCGTGTCGATGAAATCGCCGACGATGACATGATCTTCGACATCGGACCCGAAACCGCTACCCGATTTGCGCAAATGATGAGTGCCGCTGGTACAGTGGTCTGGAACGGCCCAGTAGGAGTTTTCGAGTTCGATCAGTTTGGCGAGGGAACCCGCCGGCTGGGATTGGCGATAGCCGAATCCAAGGCGTTTTCCATAGCCGGCGGGGGAGACACACTGGCGGCTGTGGATAAATACGGTATTGGTGACAGGATCTCCTACATATCCACTGGCGGTGGGGCTTTTCTGGAATTTCTAGAAGGAAAGGAGCTGCCTGCCGTTGCAATGCTGGAGGCAAGATCAGGCGACTGATTGAGAAATATTTGACTACCCGGAGCAGGTCGGAAGTACCGGGGTGCTGTTTCATGTAACTGCTAATGGCTCCCGTTACGTTCGATGACGGGAGTATTCCGCAGGAGCGCGTGCTCCGCTCTGACCCATATAGGTAGCGGTGCTTGTTGCCCTATTCCAGGGATCCTGTTCATCGTTTGTTGCGAAAGCTGCCTACAGTAGCGCGTAGAGGCGGGTGTGCAGCGCTGAATGATACCTCTTTCTGTCGCCCGTTGGTTCTGCACGCCGGCCGGTATCCGTTCCCGGATGGCTGCAAATGAAGAGCGACGATGGTCGTGATAATAAACTAGGAGAAACTATTCATGTCTTTAATATCTATGCGGCAACTGCTGGACTATGCGGCAGAGAACGACTTTGGCATGCCAGCCTTCAATGTCAACAACATGGAGCAGGTGCACGCCATCATGCAGGCGGCTGAGGAGACTGACAGTCCGGTTATCATGCAGGGCTCCGCCGGTGCACGCTCCTACGCGGGGGAGCCTTTTCTGCGCCATCTAATTTTGGCGGCTATCGAGACTTATCCCCACATTCCGGTAGTTATGCACCAAGATCATGGATCCTCTCCGGCAGTTTGTCTGCGTTCCATTCAATCCGGTTTCTCTTCGGTAATGATGGACGGTTCGCTGCTGGAGGATGCTAAGACACCCGCCAGCTACGAGTACAACGTCGCCGTTACTCGAAGAGTGGTGGATATGGCCCATGCCGGAGGTGTTTCCGTGGAGGGAGAGCTTGGCTGTCTCGGATCATTGGAAACCGGAGAAGCGGGTGAGGAGGATGGTGTCGGTGCTGAGGGAAAACTGGAAATGGACCAGCTGTTGACCGACCCTGATGAAGCCGCCGACTTCGTAAAACAAACCCAGGTCGATGCTTTGGCGATTGCTATCGGTACTTCCCACGGCGCCTATAAGTTCACCAAGGAACCCACGGGCGACATTCTGCGTATCGATCGTGTAAAGGAGATCCATGCGCGTATTCCGAATACCCATCTGGTGATGCACGGCTCCTCTTCCGTGCCCCAGGATTGGCTGAAGATAATCAACGATTTCGGGGGTGACATGGGGCAGACTTATGGTGTGCCGGTCGAGGAGATCGTAGAGGGAATAAAACATGGCGTGCGTAAAGTGAATATCGATACCGACCTGCGCATGGCTTCAACCGGCTCGGTGCGCCGTCATCTACATGAAAACCCCTCCAATTTCGACCCCAGAAAGTTCCTCAAAGAGTCTACCAAGGGAATGAAAGAGATCTGTAAGGCGCGCTACGCGGCATTTGGCTGCGCAGGTCACGCCTCTAAAATAAGGGCAAGGCCGCTGGAGAGTATGTTTATGCTGTACCAGGAGGGGGCGTTGGCTCCGCAAGTCAGCTGATAACCGGTTCCCATCCGGGGTTGGCATGAGGGCGCTTCGGCGCCCTTTTTAGTCGCTTTCGATTGCCATGCTAGTATGTCGTATAGAACTTCCTGAGATTATTGAGAGAGGACAATGCCCGTTCTGTTGAGACATCTCGCTCTCTTGGCGTTACTGTTGAATTGCCTGTCTGCGATCTCCGCAGCCAGTCAGTTTCGACTCCAGGAATTGCTCCAAGATCTCCAAATCACTGCAGCGGCCCATTCGCGTCTGCAATCAGAATACGATGCCATGATGCTCAAAAAGCGGTTAGAAGCGTCTCAAGCCTCAGATTTTAAGAGCTATTTGGACAGCCTGGCACTTCGAATAGCCAGTAAATGCGAGAGTTTGGTCAGGCAGTTCCCACAGGTAGACACCGGCGATCTGCCCTGTAGCGGCGGGATATCCGCCCCACTGCCACCGATGGTAGACATCGCTTCGGAACGCACAGCAGCGGAAAATGTAGAGGCGCTCGATCTTGCCTTGGCGGAGGGATTGTCCGATTTCGATGAGATGTTGTTGGATGAACAGGACCGAATCAGCAGCAGATCACCGCGGGCGAGAGCCTCCTCGGCTTCCTCATCTTCAGGGGGCGCTCCGGGAGGTGGGGAGGAGGGTGATGGATCTGCTGATGCGGAGTACGAGCAGCAGGGGGCTGACGGGCCGGCACCGGAAAACGGTTCGCGGACCGGCAGCCTGGGTACCAGCGGAGTTTCTGGAAGTGAGAATCTGCCTGAGCGGGGTGGCCGCAATGAACGGCAACCCGATGTGGCCCGATCCGGCAGTGAAGACGACGTGGTAGCCCGCCAACTTCGGGAAGCCGCGGAACGCGAACAGGATCCTGCACTCAAAGAGAAATTATGGGAAGAGTATCGCCGTTACAAGGCGTCCGTGAGTAGGTAGGTAACCGATGATTATGGATCGCAAGTTTTCGCTGATTCTGCTGCTGGTATTTACCGCAGTGGTCATTGGCGGTTGTCAGACTCTGGGTATAAAGCCTGCCAACACCGATCCGGTGGCGATGCAGCATCCGCCCTCCTCGCTGCAGGAGGATCGGTTGATGGATGTCTGGATAGCATTGTTTGAATCCGGGCCTGCCCTCACGGAAAAAGATCTGGCGCTGGGTATTACCCCGGAGATCCGCAAGGCGGAGACCCGTTTTATTCCCGTTCATTTGAAGAAGACCTTGCAGCAGAGCGGATACTGGGGGGCGGTGCGGGTGGTGCCCCAAGGCATCCAGGGGGGCGAGCTGCTGGTAACGGGAAAGATTCTCCGCTCTGATGGAGAGATACTTAATCTGGAGATCGAGGCGGTAGACAGCAGCGGGCGTAAGTGGTTGCAAAAAGAGTATATCGCAGTGGTAGGGAGCGGCGGTTACCAGGGCGTCAGTGAAGGGAAAGTAGATGCCTTTCAAGGTCTCTACAACGCAATAGCCAATGACCTGGCCAGATTAAAGGAGAATATGTCACAGGCGCAGTTGAGGGAGATAAGGACAATCGCCGATATGCGCTTCGCCGCGGGAATGGCGCCTTTAACGTTCGATGGTTATTTGCAGAAGGATGAGGGGCGTTACCGTATCCGCAGGTTGCCCGCCAGGGACGACCCGATGATGCAGCGAGTGGCGTTGATTCGGGAACGCGACTACCTGTTTATCGACACTTTGAATGACTATTACGACGGGTTCTACCGCGATGCCTGGGAGCCTTACGGGGATTGGCGCAGGTATCGAAGCGAGGAGGCCGAAAATCTGCGTCGGGTAGAGCAGGAGGCGATGACCCGCAAGGTGTTGGGCATCGGGGCTGTTGTGAGTGCTGTGGCGCTTAGTATGGCGGGTAGTAGAGATATCCGTGCCAACACCGATACTTTGAGGCAGCTGATGTTGATCGGTGGGGTTATGGTTGCCAAGAGCGGATTCGACAAAGATAAAGAAAAGCAGATTCATATCGACAGTTTGGCGGAGCTGGGAAATTCGTTCGATGCGGAGATTTCGCCTATGGTGGTTGAAGTGGATGGAGATACCCATAGGTTAACCGGTTCCGCCGAAGCCCAATACAGCAAATGGCGAGGGCTTCTCCGCAAGATCCACCGTTCGGAAAATGCTTTGCCGGACATCAGTGTTCCGCGGCGGGAGAGTGGGGGAGATGTCGCCCCGACTGACACCGCCGGGTAGCCATCAAGGCCAGGCGGCACTACCGAGGCGCGGCCCCCCCTGGGTTGTTATAGGCGTCTTCTTGCTGCTGTTGTTGGTTGTTTTTGTTGTCGTGGTGCTTCCCAAATTGGTATCCCCACCTGCCGAAACCGATCCAGAGGTTGCGGTGGCGCCTCCATCGGCGCCCCCGGCTCCGGTTGAGGTCGCTGTACCAGGGCCGCCCCTGGACCCACCGAGCTCTGCCGTGACTCAGCCTGTGCAGTCGGAATCTCTTGGTGAGTCACAACGGGTTGAGATTGAGCGGGAACCCCAGTCTCAATTCTTAGCGAACAACGGTTCGGATACGAATGATGCTCAGCATGACGGTGAGCCAGTTCTATCGCCGGACTCCGGAGGGGCAGCTCCCATCAGTGGGAGCTCTGCGGCGCAGGCGACTGCTCCAGCACCCGACAACTCATTGGAAGAAGAGCGCAAAACGGCATTCGCCGCTGCCATGAGTCGAGCACTCGGGGCACTGGAAAGTGGAGATCTCCGACGGGCAGGGGGCGCCCTGAGCGAAGCCGAAACGTTGATACCCGGGACCTCTGCTGTTAAGGAGGGGCGGCGTCAGGTGGCTGCAATTTCCAAGAGCCGGCGGTTAAAGCACCTAGCCGCTAGTGCTACCCGGAGTGAGGCTCAAGAGGCCTGGGAAGAGGCTGTCCGGTACTACGACCAGATCCTCGAGCTCGCTCCCTCTTCCACAATCGCCCGTGTGGGTCGAAAACGGGCATCCGATCGCCTGGCGATGGAGCAGGCTGCCGATCACTATTTGCAACAACCGCAGCGTCTGCAGTCGGCTGTACCGCTGGCAAATGCCAAGCAGTTGCTGCAGCGCTTTGAGGCGTACGCCGTTTCCAGCCCAGGGTTACGCGCCAAAGGCCAACGTCTTAAACAGTTGATCATCGAGGCAGAGACACCCTATGCGGTAACCATTCGCTCTGATGGTGCTACAGAGGTGATGATCTATCCGGTTGGCCGTCTGGGACGTTTCAACCTGAGGGAGGTGAGCTTGACACCCGGAACATACACGGCGGTCGGTACTCGGGAAGGCTTTCGCGACGTACGGAAGGTATTCGTTCTGCGTCCTGGACAGCAGCTCGAAATCATCGTGCGCTGTGAGGAGGCGATTTGAAACGGGTAACGATTGTCAGGGACGGCGACTCGGAAAAATCGTTTTCTTTCGACGATTACCCGCTGTCGATCGGTGGTCCCGGGGCACAAATACCGCTGGGGCCGAAACAGCCAGTGGCGGCGCATATAGGAGATGAGCAGGGGCACCCCTTCATACAGCCGGTAGCCGGGGGGGATGTCGTCTGGCATAACCATGAACGGCTGAGTGAATCTGCCTGGCTCAAGTCGGGAGACCAGATACAGATCGATGACCGGCTGATTCGGTGGCAGGTTCAGGGAGATCAGATCCTCGTTAACCTGGGCAGCGCCGACTCGGTAGTAACAGCATCACCAGCTGATATGGTTCCACCCCCGATTAGCGCACGGATGGATAGGTCCCTGCCGATACCGGAAGCGGCGCCACGGAGTAAGTATGTGCGTTGGATTACCGGGTCTCTGTTCGCAGGGCTCTTGATGGCAGCTATGTTTGTGTTGCTGGCCACGCCACTGCTGATCACGGTAGAGCCGGAGGCGGAATCGCTTTCTCTCTCCGGCACCTTTCCCGTAGCCCGATTGCCCGGGCGAATACTCGCACTCCCAGGGGATTATCTGCTGACAGTCGAGAAGCCCGGATACGAGAAATTGCAAATACCGGTCAGCCTGGATTTCGGAAAGGCGAGCGCGCTCAAGCTCCAATTAAAGAAACTGCCAGGCTTGCTGAGCCTGGAGACCCGACCTCCGGGTGCTGCCCTGACTATCGACGGCAAACCCCAGGGCACCACACCGATAGTCGACCTGCCATTGTCCGCCGGTGCCCATAGCTTAAAAGTGGAAGCAGAAAGATACCGCACGATTGAGCAGGTGCTGGAGGTGGTCGGCCTGGGGGAACGTCAGTCGTTGAGTCTGGAATTACAGCCTGACTGGGCACCGGTGAGTATAAGCAGCGAGCCGCCAGGCGCCGAAATTCTGGAAAACGGGGAATCGATAGGGCGAACGCCTGCAACCTTGGAACTGGTGGAAGGAGAGCATGTGCTGCTACTAAAACTGGCTGGCTTCAAGTCGCACCGGCAACCCCTTTCAGTGGTGGCAGGGAAGGCGCAGATGCTATCGAGTATTGAATTGACGCCTGCCGATGGTCGCCTGACTTTGAAGACATCGCCCACAGGAGGAGTAGTCAGTGTCGACGGTAAGTATAAGGGGGTGGCTCCACTTGAGATCCCACTGGCTTCAGGGGAGTCCCATCGAATCAAAGTAACCAAGGCGGGTTTCGCGTCCCGTGAGCTTAGCCTCACCCTGGAGCCTGACCAGACGCGGGAGTTGGTGGTGGAATTCTCCCCTCTAAAGGGAGTCCTGTTCGTCACTGGTGAACCTGGTGATGCCACGCTCCTTGTCGATGGGCAGGAACGTGGCAAGGCAATCAATCGTCTTGAGTTAAACGCCGGCAGGCATCTTATCGAAGTGCGCAAGAGGGGCTACACAAGTTATCGGACTGAGATGCAGGTTGATGCTGGCGGCAGTCATACATTGGAGGTGGTGTTAAAGAAAAAGGGTACGAATCCTCCCTCCGGATTGCCTGCTTCGGCCGCAGGCAATAGGTCCAGGGTTTCGGCTCCATCTCCCGGGGCATCGTTGGTGCGCATCGAGCCTTCCGCGCCTTTTACCATGGGAGCCTCTCGGCGCGAAGCGGGAAGGCGCGCCAACGAAAATCTGCACAAAGTAGAGTTGAGACGTCCCTTTCTACTCGGTATCCGGGAAGTGACCAACGGTGAGTTTCGCAGATTCAGGCCCGGGCATGATTCCGGTCAGAGCGGCGGCGTTTCATTGAATGGCGATCGGCAGCCGGTAGTCAATGTCAGTTGGGAGGATGCGGTCCGCTATCTGAATTGGTTGAGCGAAAAGGAGGGTTTACCGAAAGCCTATAAGGCGCGGGGAGAGAGTATGGTGCTGATTCGACCGGTCAATCGCGGGTATCGGCTCCCAACTGAGGCCGAGTGGGCGCGTGCCGCTCGCTTTCCTCAACCTGGACAGTCAAAGAAGTTCCCTTGGCCGGGGGACCACCCCGTTCCACCAGAGCCCTGGGGCAATTACGCTGACAGCAGCGCCGCGGGCCAGTTGTCACTGTTCATGGAAGATTACAATGATGGATATCCGGTCACTGCGCCAGTAGCCAGCTTCCGGGCCAATGAGCTCGGCTTACATGATTTGGACGGAAACGTAGCGGAGTGGGTTCAGGATTACTACTCGGTCCATCCTGGGCGCGGCAAGGGGGTCGCCAGGGATCCTACGGGCCCGGAAACTGGTCGCCACCGTGTGGTGCGCGGTGCGGGGTGGCGGGACGCAAGCCTGACCGAACTGCGGCTCAGCTATCGGGATTACAGTGTAAAACCGCGCAATGATCTGGGCTTTCGGGTTGCCCGATATCTCGATTGAGATTGCCGACGTTGATAGCAAGAGGTGATGAGATGAAGTTAATTTGGTTGCTGTTGTTGGCCCTGCTAGTCGTTGCGAATATCCACGCCGAGGAACGACGCTTAACTCCTGCCGATTCAACTCAAGTCCCCGAGCCGAGCTTGGGAAAAGCGCAGGAACCAGTTAAAAAGTCGAACCGGAAATCGACTCGTTCGTTCAAACCCAAAGAGCAGATAAGCGCCGACAGCGCTGTCTCCTTCCCAGTCGACATCTAAGAGAATAGCCAACATGTCAATATCATCGGCCCCACGCGGTGAATTCGTTTTTCAGGTGTTCTCACTGCTTATCGCATTTATCTTGGTGCACGGGATATACGTCAGTATCATTCGGCCAAATGCAGATCTGCATCTGCAGGCCGAGCAGAGCCGCCAGCAAGTTGAAACAGACTACGTGGAGAGACGCTCCATCTACGTGGTGCTCAGGGATTATGAACAGGAAGCCTGTCTTGTACTTATGCTGTGGGCGCTATCGATACTGGGCTACAAGGGTGTCTCGATCTCGCGTCAGCAGAGACTCTTGGATGACGACTTGCTGCAACTGCCGCCCGATCTTCCCATCGGACAGGAGGATGTCCGCGGCCTGACCCAGCGGCTGCTTGCGCTGCCGGCTAAGGTGGCGGATTCCCTCCTACCCAGGGCATTGTTGACGGCGGTAGAGCGTTACGGTGCAACCAATAGCGTCCAGGATGTATCCAATGCCTCCAGGGATGTCTGCGAGTCTGAGGCGGAACGGCTGGAATCCGAATTGTCGATTATTCGCTATATCGCCTGGGCGATTCCCTCGGTGGGATTCATTGGCACCGTTCGTGGGATCGGTGATGCCCTGGGGCAGGCCCATCAAGCGGTGGAGGGGGACATCACCGGTGTAACCCAGTCTCTCGGAGTGGCTTTTAACTCGACCTTTATCGCACTGGTGATCAGCATTGTATTGATGTTTTTCATACACCAGCTGCAGTTGATGCAGGATCGCCTGGTGTTGGATACCGAAAGATATGTTGATCGCTGGTTCGTGCGTCGCCTCAACTAGTGCCTGTGCATTTAGGTACACAGTGATCTAATGAAACGTAAACGCCGTACCATTTCTTCCTTCAGCCTCTCTTTCCTCGACATCATGTTCTGTGGATTCGGCGCGGTTGTGCTGTTGGTATTGCTGTTGAATGGAGACACGGTCAGGCTGAGACGAGAAGCATCGGGAGAACTGCAGGCGGAAGCGGCAGCATTGGACTCGAATCTGGCTGCTGCGGCAGCCAGGTTGGCTGCGGCCAGGTTGGGTATGCGAGAGATAGTCCCGGAGCTGGAATCCGCGGAGGTGGAAAAACAGGCGTTGGAAGAAAAGTTGCGCAGCAGTCGGCAGGGAGCATCCTCGACTGATCGGCAGGCGCGTTCTCATATGGCCAGAGTGGAATTGTTGAAGGCCGAGCTTCGTAAGCTGGAGCAGGAGAACGTCAAGCTCAGAGAAAAAAGGGATGCAGCGCGGGGCGAAGGCAGAAGAGTGCGTCGGTTCCTGGGGGAAGGCGACCGACAGTACCTCACCGGACTTAAACTTGGGGGTAAACGTGTATCGATACTGTTGGACAGCTCCGCCAGTATGCTGGACGAAACCTTGGTCAACATTGTAATCAAGAAGAACTCGCCCCCGGCAACCAGGCGCAAGGCCCCAAAATGGCGCCGTGCCCTGGCTACGGTGGAGTGGTTGGTTGCCAATCTTCCCGGCAATAGCAGTTATCAGGTTCATACCTTCGACACCCGGGCCAAACCGGCTGACTCAGCGACCGGCTGGCTGCCGGTGAGCGACGGGGCGCGTATGGATGCGGTATTTCGTTCGTTGCAAGGCGTTGCCCCGCAGGGAGGTACCAGTCTCTATCACGCCTTCAAAGCCCTGGGTGCTATGAAGCCTCGGCCTGACAACATCATTTTGATAACCGATGGTCTGCCCACCCAGGGAAGGAGTAAGCCCACCCGGGCCACCGTCACTTCAAGCCAGCGGCTTAAGCTGTTCGGCAAGGCCGTCGAGGCGCTACCCAAGGGTGTGCCGGTCAACACCATCCTGTTGCCGATGGAGGGCGATGCCTATGCCGCCGCCGCATTCTGGGAGTTAGCAATTCGGACACGCGGATCTTTCATGACGCCCACGAGGGATTGGCCATGACGGTTCGAAGGCGTCGTCCTATAGATATCTTCAACATCTCTTTTCTAGACGTGGTCTCTTGTGGGTTCGGCGCTATCATTTTGCTGCTGGTCATCGTAAAGGTGGCTGAACCTTTGGTGATAGAGAACAGCTTCAAGGGAATATCGGAACGCATTGAACAGCTCGATGCCGAGGGGCAAGCCATGGCGGAACAGGCCAGGCAGGCCGAGCAACAGTTGCAGGAGGCATTGGGCCGGCTGAGCGCCACGCAACAGGGTGCGGCAGAGCTGCAGCAAGCGCTTGCGCAACTTGGGAATGCCCAGGAGGCAGCGAGCCTGGACTTGAAAGCGCAGCGTACAATTGAGGGCAAGCTGAAATCAGCGGTACAACGTCTGACGGCGGAACAGAAGCGTCTGCTTGGTGAATCCTACCGCCGGCCGGCTAAAGATGCGGTGGTGGGAGGAGTGCCGGTGGACAGCGAATACATCATCTTTATTGTCGATACTTCGGGCTCCATGCAGCGGCATGCCTGGACACAGGTAAGGCGAAAGGTGAAAGAGGTGTTGAATATCTATCCGAGAGTCAAGGGAATTCAGGTAATGAACGACATGGGCGAGTATATGTTCTCCCAGTATCGGGGGCGTTGGATCACCGATACCAAGGCCAGACGACAAGCCATTTTGAAAAGGCTCGCGGAATGGGCACCTTTCAGTAATTCCAGCCCGGTGGAGGGTATCGAGTCCGCCATTACTCAGTTCTATGCGCCTGACAAAAAAATCAGTTTGTATATCTTTGGCGACGATTTTTCCCGAGGCTCCATCGAGCGAGTAGTGAACACCGTCAATCGGCTGAATAGACGCTCGGGTTCGGGAAGATCGCGGGTTCGCATTCATGCAGTGGGTTTTCCCGTTATCTTGCAATACTCTCCAAACCAGACCAGCGGGGTACGTTTTGCGGCTTTGATGCGAAAATTGGCGGAGTCCAATAATGGTAGTTTCGTCGGACTGAACGATAGCGGACCCTAGCCTGTTTTCACCCGCGCCCCGACAAACTGCTGTTTTTTTCATGTGACTGATTGGATTACCATTGGAAGATGATCGAAGCGGTCGCGATGTTTGCGGATTAACGCACTGGCGGCTGAGTCAGTGCTCTCTGCCGGTGCAACTTAATCAACCGATTGATGTCCGACGAACAGAGATTTTGTATTGGCTTGGAGGTTGGCATGGGTGCACGTTTTTTGCGGTTTACTACTTTGTTGTCGCTGCTGTCGTTGCTCTCCGGGTGTACCACAACAACCCCTGTACCCCAAGTAGTTCAGGGGCAGACACCGACCGATGATGGTTTTCTCACCGTGGTCCTGGGACCTGGGGCCGGTCGCTCCTGCGCAGGATCCCCCTGTTCTGTCTACTATCGTACTCCGCAAGCGGGTGGCGAGGTTGAAATTATCGCCAACAATTTCTCTCTGGGGAGCTTCCCCGCGGGTAAGGTAGTCAGTCTAGGACAGTTCAACGATACAGTCCGTATCACTGTGCGGGGAGCGGATGCTGCTCCAGCCTTCGTCAATATCCCACGGGACAACCGCTAAGTTGAACGCCTGAACCCTGGCTTAAGCCAGGGTTCCTTTAGGCCGTTTTGACGGCGGCTCTCTCCATTTCATTCAGCTGCTGTTCGAGCAGGGTGAGATGCTGCTGCCAGTATTGGTGGGAATTAAACCAGGGGAAGGCCTGGGGGAAGGCGGGGTCGTGCCAACGCTCCGCCAACCAGGCGGCGTATCGGATTATCCGCAGCGTACGCAGGGGTTCAACCAGTCTCAACTGGGCAGGGTCGAGATCCATAAACAGCTCGTACCCCTCCAGCAGGTTATTCATCTGCCATGACATCTCACTGCTGTCCCCGGAGAGTAGCATCCATAAGTCCTGAATTGCCGGCCCCATTCGACAGTCATCGAGATCCACGAAGTGCGGCCCGTTATCTGTCCAAAGCAAGTTTCCCGGGTGGCAGTCCCCATGCAGCTTTATCCAGCGGAAATCGGTATCGTCAAAGGAGGCTGCGATCGCCTGTTGCAACGTCTGGCTGAGTTGCTCATAGCGCTGTTCCAGTTCCAGGGGAAGGAATTCGTTATCCAGCAGGAAGCGGCTGGAGATGGTCGCATCCTGCTGGGGCTGGATGCTAGGCCGGTGTCGAAAGTCCGAAGCGGCACCCAGCCGGTGTATTCGGCCAAGGTAGCGGCCAACCCAGGCCAAATGGCCTGCATCCTCCAGTTCCGGCCAGCGCCCACCCTGGCGGGGAAACAGGCTGAAGCGAAAACCTTGGTACTGATGCAGGGACTCACTCTCAGCGGATACCCAAGGCGCCACCACGGGAATCTCCTCTGACGCCAGCGCGAGAGCAAATTGGTGTTCCTCCCGAATGCAGTCACTGCTCCAGCGACCAGGGCGGTAAAATTTGGCCACCAGGGGTTGGCGGTTTTCCACACCGAGCTGGTAAACCCGGTTTTCGTAACTGTTGAGCGCCAGTATCCGACCGTCAGGGATAAACCCAATCGACTCCATGGCGTCCAGGATGGTATCGGGCTTGAGACCGGCATAGGGTGCCCCGGAACTCTCTTTCACCCAGCACCGGTAAGGCGTGTTTCCGCCTCGGCGTATTTTTCAGCGGTCTGTACAATGATCGCCTCGGGCAATTCCGGAGCGGGAGGTGTTTTGTCCCAGTCGAGCGTCTCCAGGTAGTCGCGCACGAACTGCTTGTCGAAACTGGGGGGGCTGATACCCGGCCGGTATTGGTCAGCGGGCCAGAATCTCGATGAATCGGGGGTAAGCACTTCGTCGATCAAGTAAACTTCACCGTCGTCATCCTGACCGAACTCGAATTTGGTATCGGCGATGATAATACCTTTCTCCAAGGCAAAATCGGCACACTCCGTATATATCCGTAAGCTCAAGTCGCGTATTTTCTCCGCGAGTGGACTTCCCAAGAGTTTCTCGGTTTCCTCAAAGCTGATGTTCTCGTCATGAGCGCCGATCTCTGCTTTGGTGGAGGGGGTGAATATGGCTTCAGGGAGTTTGTCTGCCTGCGTCAGCCCCGCGGGCAACGGGATACCGCAGACCCCGCCACTCCGTTGGTAGTCTTTCCATCCGGAACCGATCAAATAGCCTCTGACAATGGCTTCCACCGGTAGGGGTTTGAGTCGGCGTACAACAATGGCGCGGTCGCCCAGAGCCTCTCTTTGTGCCGCATCGGGTACCACCTCGTCCAGTGGTTTGTCAGACAAGTGGTTGGGCACGATTTGGCGAGTCTTTTGAAACCAGAAATCGGCTACCCGGGTGAGTACCTCACCTTTGGAGGGAATGGGTTGGGAGAGTACGACATCGAATGCCGAGAGACGGTCGCTGGTAACGATGAGCATATGCTCATCATCCACGTCGTAGATATCTCTGACCTTACCGCGATTCCGCAGCTTGAGATGAGGCAGGTCGGACTGGTATAGCGCATTTTTTGGGGTCATGTCGGAAACGTTTTCTCAAATCGATAATTGTAACCCCAATTACTTTTTGTCCCTATCGTTTTTGTAGCGTGCATGATTGAGGAGCACCCGATAGCCCATTGTTATAAGCTGTAAACTTCTTTTAATGATGAATGGCTTAAGCTATCGGTTAAACTTTGTCCTTAATCCGGTTGTTGGCCGCTGGAGGTCGACACCGGTTGGTTGAGTATAAGCATAGAGCGGGGAGATTCTTCGATGGCGGAAAACGATAGGGACACAACGGCAAAACGCACACCTAGGGCACCGGCAGGTAAAAAGGCGGCGAAGAAGAAAGCTGCGCCTCGCAAGAAAGCCGCAACGAAAAAGGTCGTGAAAAAGCGGGTGGCGAAAAAGCAGGCTGCACGGAGTAGAAAAAAGAGTGTTGCTCGCGCTCAAGCTGTGCCGACTGCTGCGTTCACTCCCAGGGAGCGCTACGAAATGATTGCGAAAATGGCCTATTTCAAGGCCGAGAAGCGAGGTTTCGAACCGGGATGGGAGCAGCAGGATTGGCTGGAGAGTGAACGGGCGGTCGACGAGATGTCGCGTAAGGAGCGTCAGCGTTCCTAGTGGCAGCTGCGTCCGAACAACAGCGGCAACGCTTTTTGACCGCTTTTTCCGGTAGTTTTACCTCGGCGCTTCGTTGGCATCACCTGGACACTTTGTGGCAACGGCTTCGTTCCGGGGATATGGATGGCTGGTATATTTACCAGGTTGGGGAGGCGGCTCCCGAGCGAAGTGCAAGTGCCGACGAACTGGATCGCTTTATCACTCAACTGGATCAACTGCTGCGGCGGGAACATGACGAAGAGTATTGCGGAATCGTCTACGCAGATAAACTGAACGACCCCCGGTTGATCAAGATTTACGACCCTAACAACCTGGGTGTTAGTTGCGGATTTAGCGATAGTCCCCCGCTTCCCGGATGGATTCTGAGTCGTCTGCTCCCCTGTGACATCTCGGCTGCGATGGTGTTACCCGAGCGCAGAAAACGTTGGTGGGCACGACTGTTTGGTTGATCGGGCGCTATAACCCTGGATACTCCCGCTGAGACTGAGAGCGGGGGTCGTGATAAAATTCCGACGAATTTGCTTGGGAATGGAATTGAGCCTGGGGCTCCGGAGCTTGAAATGAATGAGATGACACCAGAGGCACAGTTGATGCTGACAAAGGCGACCATGAGTGTCCTCGATTCATGGAAATTGGGGCACGAGGAGATGTCGGTTGTATTAGGTCTGCCCGGGGCGGTCCGTGCCCGCGGATTCCAGAAATATCGCAGTCACGAGCCTTTCCCCGACGATCCCCAAGTACATAGGAGAGCAGGCTACGTCTTGCGAATAGCCGGCGCACTACGCACCAGTTATCCAACCAATCCGTACATGGGGCAACGCTGGCTGCGACAGACCCACCGGCGGCTGGGCCGCGCGCCATTGGCATTGCTTCTGGAAGAGGGGGAATCGGGTCTGATTGCAGTGCTGGCGGAGTTGGACTGCACCTTCGGCTGGGATCTCACTGGCTCCAAGCCTTAATCGGCGGGGACTAGCGCGATTTTCGGAGTCGCTGTAGCCAGACGTCCAGGCCCTGTGCACAGAGCCTCATGTCCATGTCCAGCACTCTGTCTTGCTCTTCCTGGGTGAGTTTGCTGCCGTGTTTCCGCAGGCGATCACGGTAATATTCCCAGAGTGCGCCTTCCAGTGCCGCAAGTCGGTCTTTCTCATGTTCGTTGTTTAATCCGATTTCCACGTATGCATCCAACGCATGGTGCAACGCACCGACCAAAGTCCGTGGTTCGTTTACGGGGCCATAGTGCGTCAGGTACAGGTTAACAGGGTCAATTTCCATCAATTGATCCAGGGTCTGGTGCCAGCGTTGGGGGTCGAATTGAACCGGCGTCGAGGGCAGCACCATGAAGGGGCCCTTGTCGGTAGTCAGTTCGGGATATGCCAGACCAAAGGTGTCGCCTGTGAATAAACCGCGGCTCTTCTGGTCCCAGATGCAGATGTGATGCCGCGCATGACCAGGCGTATCAATACAAATCAAGGGGCGACCGTTCAAATCGATTTGGGTACCGTCGTCCGCTTCAATGACCCGTTCCGTCGCTACGGGCAACAGAGTTTTGAAATTCTCTCTGAATTTCTCCTCCCCATAGACGGCTATCGAACCGGCAGCGATTCTGGCCGGGTCGATGAGATGGGGTGCGCCTTGTGGGTGTACCACCAGCTTGGCCTCTGGAAGTGCCGCCATAAGCTGACCGGCACCGCCGGCATGATCCAGGTGGACATGGGTCGGAATAACGTAGCTGACCTGCCTGGGATCGATTTCCCGTATCTGCAGCAATTCCAGAATGTCGGGGGCAGTATGGGCGGTACCGGTGTCTATGAGTGCGGCAGCGTCACCCTCTTGAATCAGGTAGCAACTCGCCAGGCCAGTGCGGTGAAAATGGGTTTCGATACAGGTGATTCCATTTTCGAGATCCCGAAATGCAAGCATTTTTATTACCTAGCTGTAGCCGTAGAATTCAGGTCTCGGACTTTGCCACGCTCCCTCCATCAGGTCAAAGCCCTATCAGCTCACCGTGCAAGCCCTGGTAGCGCAGGATGTCCACCAGGTCACGGGAATGGACCTTCTTCGGGTTGTATTCCAAGAGCACCAGGTGCCGCCTGTGCGGATTGATGTGCACGGAAACTATGCCCTCTCTTTTTCGAAAAACAGCTTCCAGTTGTTTTAGCTGTCCATCGTCAAGGGTTTGGTCTACATGCAGAGTAACGTCAGCAAGATCGATGTCCATGGGCTTCTCCAGCGGTTGTCTTTCATCGAATTGCACCGTATATAGAGAATAGTCCAGGGACTCAGGATCCGATATCAGGGTTGAGGCGCGGCAGCCTTTCGGGGGGAGGCACCTTGCTTCGGGCGCGCTTCCGCAACCAGGATGGTCGCAGCTGCTCGCGAAAGCGCTTTTTCCACAGGGGGAAATCCAGTAAACCCCGGCCGTACAGCGCTTGCTCCAACTCCAGCATCAGGCTCCGCATTCGGGCTTCATCGGCGAGATGATGAATTTCCACTAGGCGATCTCCCAGCTCCTGCATGGGCAGCTGCGGGGGTATGCCAAGGTGTTTGTTGGAGAGAAATTTCAGCATGTAACTCCATACCTCGGGGTCCGATTCGCCGTCTACAACCTGGACGCAGAACCAGAGGCGGAAACTCCGTGGCAGGGAACGCACGAACAGTTGACGCAACTTTTGCAGCCGCCGTATGGGAGCCAGCCAGACCAGAAAAGCGTTAAAACGGTTGCGCGCGAATTTCGCTAGAATCCTGGCCTCCTCTTCCACCACCCGGATAAAACGCTTGTTTCTCAACCAGGCGAGCACCCAGAAGCCGATAGTCACCGAGAATAAACCAATCAGAGGCACCCACAGCAGAATCGACGATGCTCCGGGAAAGAGGTCGGAAATCTGGTCATCTTGATCCCCGGGTTCGCCGCGGGCCACCACTTGACGAATGGGGACAACACTAGATTCGGCCCTGTGGGTGTCCACGTTCCACCAGTCGATACGCAATTCAGGGATCTGTAGTTTGCCCCCGTGCTGAGGCACCAGAGTAAATTTTTCACTTCGCTTCCCCAGGAGATAGCGGCCGTCGTCGGATATCTGTCCTTCGTTCTCGGAGCGCTCTCGATAGACAAGAAACCCGGTGTCGTTCAGGGAAGATTCGAATGACGGCAGTTGGTGGCCTGTGGCGCCCACCGCGGATGTATTCACAATGAGCGTGATGGGTTGGCCCACTTCCAGTCTTTCAACGCCCTCAAGATAGGATTGCAGCACCAGCCCGTGGAGAGGAAGCCAGGGCTTTACCTCCTCTGAACTGGGCTGCACATCAAGTAGAATGGATGCAGGCGTTGCCAATTCAAAACCGATTTTGCGGTTGCCCCCTTGCTTCCCTTTTACCCGGAAAGGGGGAATGCTGACGGGGCCTGGCATCAGGGGAGTCACCACGTAGTGGAAGTCGTTTACGATTTGCTGTCTGCCTGCGGCGAGAATTGATCCGGTTACGGGTCCCTCCAGCTTGGTGAAAACCAGCGCGCCGGTAGCGGGCGTTTCCACCTCGATACCCTCAAGGTTTTCGTTACTGACTAACCGCAGCTTCAGCACCACTGGCTGGTGCTGGTAAGGGGTTTGGAGGGGAACGCTGACTTCTAGCTGCGGCGGCGCTGCGGTATCTGCCGGAGGTTGTTGCCCGTAGGAGGTCGCCGGCCAACCCTGGCGGGGGTATTGTTGTCGCGGATAGCTCCCATCCGATCTGGAAGACTGCTCACTGTTTCCGGGTGGTGGCTGTTGCGGGTAGCGAGACTGGTAACCAGGGGGCGGGTAGCTCGGCTGCTGCTGACCCGGGTAGCTGTAGGGGTATCCGTATCCAGGATATTGGGGGTAGCGCTGTTGAGCTGATGCCTCGCCGATAGGGCCAACCGAGAGCACCCCGGTTGTCATCCCGGCGCAGAGGAAAAGGGGTATCAGTGGACTCCTCATACCTCGTATCCTACCATGGCCTTGGCTCCACTATCGGGCCGCTCCGGCTCTGCATTTGTCGCTGTTCCTCCCGTATGAACTGATTGCGAAGGAGCACTGCGGGATTGCCCTCGATACGCTGCAGCCATTGCTCCATCAGCAGACTGGCCGCATCTATTCCACTTCCCTCGGCGTTCATCTCCATCAAGTCACTCTTCCCGTCGGCGGTGGCATCCGCCAACTCACCCTGCTGATCGAAACGATCCACTGCTTCGATGTCAGTGCTAGGCGGTGCTTGCAGGAGCTGTTCCGGGGTGGGCGGACCTCCCTGCTGCCGGCCCGCCTCGGCGCTTCCGGGGCTTCTCTGGTCTAGCTCCTCGGGGCGCAGCTCAGCGGCATCTTCACCCTGTCCGTCAGGATCAGGGCCGTATTCCTCTGGTGATTCCTGTGTCTGCTCTTCCGCTTCCTGCCGCTCACCGGTTACGTCGTCAGCCTTACGAACCGCTTTGCCATCCTCCGGACGGGGCTCGCCTGACGAGATCTGCTCACTAGGTGCTTCTTGCTCTGCCTCCCTGGAATCCGCCCGCTCTTCGAAAGCTTCGTCTCCCACTTCCTGGAGTTCAGTTTCTTGGTCTTGTGAACCTTCTGTAGCGGCTTCCCTCTGTTTCTCCTGTCGTTGATGCTCTAGTCGTTGTTCTGCATTACCGCCTTCTTTCTCCTCTTTGCCCTCGTCCGTTCCTTCACCGTACCGCCGCTGTTGTGAGTCCTGCTGGTCTGATTGGGACGGCTCATCTTGCTCCTGTTCACCGGACTGCTGTTGTTGTGAACCCTGCTGGCCTGACTGAGACGACTCGTCTTGCTCCTGTTCACCGGACTGTTGTTGTGAATCCTGCTGGCCTGACTGAGACGACTCATCTTGCTCCTGTTCACCGGACTGCTGCTGCTCCGATTCCTGCTGCTGCTCCGAGTCCTGTTGCTGTTCCGACTCCTGCTGCTGTTCCGACTCCTGCTGCTGCTCTGACTCCTGTTGCTGCTCCGATTCCTGCTGCTGCTCCGACTCCTGCTGCTGCTCCGATTCCTGCTGCTGCTCCGACTCCTGCTGCTGCTCCGACTCCTGTTGCTGCTCCAGCTGGGCAAGCTTCTGCGGATCGATTTTCGCAAGCATGGCCTTGGCCAAGCCCTGATTGTGAAGCGCGGCATCGTCCTCAGGATCCGCCTTTAATGCCTCCCCATAGGCTTCGATTGCAGACTCGTACTCCTGCAGTTGGAAACGGGCATTGCCCAGGTTGTAATTGGCGTCTTGTTTCACGGCTTTTCTCTCGACGCTCTCAAAGGCCTTCGCCGCGGCACGATAGTTCCCAGAGCGATAAAGGGCGACGCCCTGCCTGTAGGGGTCCTCGAACGCAGCCGCGGCCTCTTCATAGCGACCCATTTCGAAAAGTTGCGCGCCTTTCTGTTCCCGGGTTTCGAACCAATCGGCCGTGGCGGGTTCCAGACTACCGATCAGGCAAAGGGGCAGGGTCACCAGCAGTCGCTTGCCGTACTTGATCACCGCTGCTCTGCCTCGTCACGCCTGCGGTAGCGTCTGAAACCGGGCAGCATGAGCGCCATGGCTGGCAGTACCAACCAGTAGAAGCGCTCGTTCCAGACTCGCACCCGGTCATCACTGGTTGCAGCGGCCTTGCTGCCGGATATCGCGCGTTTAAGGATGAGTTCGGTGTCGCCATCCCGGTAGTCGGCGGTTTGGTAGACTCCATTGCCTGCATCCGCCAGACGCTGTAACCATGCCTGGTCAAGTCTGGATTCCACGATCTGACGCTGGTTATTGAGCAGAAAACGGCTGCTGGTGCCAGGAACTGGTCCACCTCCAGTGCTGCCTACGCCGAGGACGTGCAGAGTTATGCCCCCGGCGGCCATCTCCTCGACCTGCTGTAGCACCGAGGGATCGACGAAATCTCCATCGGAGATGAGCAAGACGCTTTTTCGGCTTTCCGCCGGCTGGCCCGCCAGCAGGACCTCTGCGCGCTCGAGAGCCTGTCCAAGGCGGCTGCCCTGTAGGCGCACGAGGTTGCTCGATATGGAGGGCAGCAGATCACTGATTGCCTGCCCATCTTCGGTAATCGGCGTGATCACATGGGCCAATGAGGCGAAGGCGATCAAGCCGATCCTCACCCCCCGATTCTGCCGGATCAGATCGGCGATCTCCTGCTTGGCCCGGGCTAAACGGGAAGGCCTGACGTCCGCCACCTCCATGGAGCGGGAGATATCCAGCAAGATGATCAAGTCGGCGCCGGGAGTGAACAACTGTACCTGGGTGAAGTCCCAGCGCGGGCCTGCCATCGCCAGCACCAGAATAACCCACAATAAGGCCCAGCGGCGGAACCGCCGCCACCGCTCAACGGGGTGTAATTCGCGACTACCCATGAGATAGGGTAACAGCGCTGGATCGGCGTAAAGGCGTATCTGGGCTATTTGCCCGTGCACGGTGCTGCGCCGCAGCCAGGCGGCTACGGGCAGCAACAACAGCAGCGCCAGCAGCCACCAGGGGGAGGAGAAGTGGAATCCCGCTTCAATCACTAGTCATACCTGCGGGCAACCGCATCCGAGCTTCCGGAAATAGCCCGAGCAGCAACAGGACAAGCAGTGCGAAACCCAGTGGCCAGCGGTAGAGAGGATAGGGAATGAGCACGGTACGGCTTTCCGCCTCTGTTTTTTCGAGTGTATCGATTTGCTGCGAGATATTTTCAAGCGCACGGGTATTGGTGGCCCGGAAATAGGCCCCCCCGGTCATCTCGGCGATCTGTAACAGCAGGGTTTCATCGAGACCGATATCAGACTCCATGCGATAGCGGCCGTCACTCCCCTGTATCTGCACTTCTTCGGCATTGCTGCCAACCCCGATCGCGTAGATCCTAACATGCTCCCTGGCCCCCAGTTTAGCCGCATCCAGGGGGGCGATGAGACCGGCAGTGTTTTCACCATCAGTGACTAAGAGCAGTACCCGCGAACCCTCGGGGCGCTCACGCAATTTCTTTATGCTGAGAGCGATGGCGTCTCCCATGGCCGTTGCGTTACCGGCCATGCCGGGTTCCACCGTCTCTAGAATCTGCTCCACCGCGCCAAGATCCAGGGTCAGGGGAGACTGAACGAAGGCCTGATTGCCGAAAACCACCAGCCCAACCCGGTCACCTGCGCGATTGGCTACAAATCGGCCCATGACGCCTTTTACCACCGCCATGCGGCTCACCGGGCGGTTATTGACCGTGAAGTCCAGGGCCGTCATGGAACGCGAGGTGTCGACTGCCAGCATCAGGTCGTAGCCTTCGCTGCGTATTTCGGAGTGGGGTACCAAAAGCTGTGGTCGCATCACAGCGGCAATCAATGCCGCCCATAATAGCGCAAGTAGCAGGGCATGCAGTTTTCCGGCAATGGCTGTTCGGGGCTGGCGACTGTCGAAATTGTTCAGCAATCGACCTACTGAGGGGTACATCAAGGTGGTGCGGCGACCTTCAACTGGCAGTGATGCTTCGGGGCGAACGAAACGGGGCCACCACAGACGTACTAACAGCGGCAGCGGCAGCAACACGGCCATGAAGGGCCAGTGAAACTCAAACACCCCCGTCACCCTTGGTTCCTTTTTTCAGTTTTAGTCCAGGATGGCTGTAGCGGACCATCTGCATCGCAGCCTGAATCAGTTCTTCGAGAGTGTTTAGATGCGCCTCACCGTTTTCGGGTGCGTAGGGGAGGGTGAGCAGGGGTTTTCCTCGATCGATCCAGGGATATCCCCTGGGGTCGAGGCGTTCGAGGCATTGTAGCCACTCCGACCCGGTCAGGCCGGCAACTGCTGGGCGCCCAAGGCGGGCTATCGAAATTCGCCGCAGCAGTTCCGAGAGACGGGCCGCTACTTCCTTGTGGGAGAGTTTGCCTTGTTGACGTTTCAGCTGCACCAGTGCCCTGCGCGCCTCCCAACGCCAGCTGCCGGGAGGATAGAGGATGAGATAGCGGCCCAGCAGTATCAGTCCAATGATCGCGGCGATGAGAAATAGGGTGGCCAGCCACCACCCCGGCGCCGGGGGCCACCAGGGAATGGCATCGAGCCCTCTGATATCGATCAGCTGTCCCGGATACATCAGCGCAACATCCTCGTCCGGCTACAGTGGCGCATGCCCCGGGCTAGTGCGTTGTGTACATCCTCACCCGTGTCGATCGGCAATAATGGCATCCCCAGCCGGTTGGCCACTCCCGTCAGTGTTCGGCGGCTGTGCCTCCAGGCTTGGCGGTAGGCCTCTCTGCCCTCGGTATCACCCGTATCTATTTCTATCAAAGCCCCTGTCGGATCTGTAAACAACACTCTTCCCATATTGGGCATATCCCGGTCTACCTGATCGTCAACGGGAATCAATACCAAGGTATGGCGCTGGCAAATACGGCCCATCGTGGCTTCCAGGCTCTGAATATCCCGGTTTAAGTCGGCGATAAGGAAAACCAGGCTGCCGGTCGCGGAGCCGCGTTCAGCTCGACGCAGTGCATCATTGAGTGGATCGCCGCTCTGTTCATCCGGTGCTTCGGGACGGGAGAGAGCCCTCAGCAGCCGCCACAAAGCGCGCCTGTCTTTGGTGGGGCGAAAATAGTCAACGGCGTTTTCATTGTTGCCGAACAGCAATCCGCCAACCCTGTCATTCAGACTATTGGCGGCCCAACCAAGTAATGCCGCCGCCCGCGCCGCCTGAATCGACTTGAAAGTCCGGCGGGTACCGAATCGCATGTGCGGCCCCTGATCAACGCAAAGCAGTACATTGCGCTCTCGTTCTTCTCTGAAGACTTTGAGATGGGGGTTGTTGGTGCGGGCAGTTACCTTCCAATCCATGTTGCGAACATCGTCACCCGCCTGATATTCCCGCACCTCTTGGAAATCCAGCCCGGTGCCTCGAAATACCGAGGCGTAGAGGCCGCTGAAACTGGTGTTCACCAAATGGTGGGATGCGGCCCCCAGGGTGTGCGCCTGGTGGCGCAGTTCAAGCAGATCGTCAAGGCGTGGATAAAGCGCCATGCCAGCTCAGGGGATGGCGACCATGTCCAACAGGCGGTTGACGAAATCGTCGTTGGTGATGCCTTCCGCCTCAGCTTCGAACGAGAGTAGAATTCGATGCCGCAGGATCTCCGGTGCAACCTGCTTTATGTGGCCGGGTGAAACAAATTCATCGCCATCCAACCAGGCGCGGGCGCGGGCGCATCGCGCCAGGGCGATCGTAGCGCGTGGCGAAGCGCCGAATCGGCACCAGCGATTCAGGGTATCGTCATAGGCTCCGGGTTTTCGGGTTGCCTGTACCAGATCGACGATATAACTACTCAACTTGTCGTCAAGGAAAACACCGGCCGCGTCTCTTCGCATGGCGAACAGGGCGTTTGGGGTTAGCGGTTGCCGAGGGGGCTCAGGCCTGGTTTTTTGCTGCTCGCTGTCTAGCGCGAGAATCGACAGCTCTTCCTCTCTCGCTGGGTAGTCTACCCAGACCTTCATGAGGAAGCGATCCAACTGCGCTTCTGGGAGGTGGTAGGTACCTTCCTGTTCAATGGGATTCTGGGTTGCCAGCACCATGAACAGTTCCGGAAGCGGGTAAGTGCGCTGTCCCACCGTAATCTGGTTTTCACCCATGGCTTCCAACAGGGCTGATTGTACCTTCGCTGGGGCACGGTTCACCTCATCGGCAAGCAGGATATTATGAAAAAGTGGTCCGGGACGAAACTCGAACTCTCCCTTCTCATGGCGGTATATATCGGTGCCGATCAAGTCCGAGGGTAGGAGGTCGGGGGTGAACTGGAGTCGATGAAAATCCCCCTCGATAGCTTCTGATAGCGCTTTTACCGCGGTGGTTTTCGCGAGACCGGGCATACCCTCCAACAACAGGTGTCCATTGCTCAGCAGGCATACGAGCATGCTGTCGATGAGTTTCTGCTGCCCGATGATGCGGGAGGCGATGTGCTCCCTTAGTGGTTCCAAATCTGCAGGGCTCATACTTCGATCACTACATTGCAAGATTGCCGATTGACGGCAGGAATTCGAGAGACGCTGTTATTGTTTTTTAGGCATTCTTGTCCCTATCCTGATACTTTCCCATAGAAGATGCAAGGGGAAAGGGTGTCAATATCGATTGGCTTTGGAATTCGCGGGAAGCCCAGCTGGTATTGCTCCGCTTAGTTGCAGAGCAGCATTTCAAGTAGCGCTTTCTGTGAGTGGAGCCGGTTTTCAGCTTCGTCCCAAACCAGGCTCCGTGGGCCATCGATCACCGATGCGCTCACCTCTTCGTCGCGATGGGCGGGCAGGCAATGCATGAAAACTGCCTCTTTGTCGGCCAGTTCAAAAAGCTGATCATTGACTTGGTATGCGGCAAAGTCCTTCTCCCGGCGTTTCTGTTCCTGTTCTTGACCCATGCTTGCCCAGACATCGGTAACCAGCAGATTGGCGCCAACACTTGCCTCTCTGGGGTCATGGACGATGCTGCAACAATGGGCCGCAGATTCCAATACAGCGGGGTCCGGTTCATATCCCTTGGGGCAGGAGATGTGTAGCTGGAATCCGAGAATCTTGGCGGCGTTGATATAGGAGTGGCACATGTTGTTGCCGTCACCGATCCAGGTAACCAGGTGTCCCTGGATATCCCCACGATGCTCGAAGTAGGTTTGCATGTCGGCTAACAGCTGGCAGGGATGGAGCCAGTCCGTGAGCGCATTGATCACCGGCACCCGGGAGTGTTCAGCGAAGTGCAGGATTTTCTCGTGTTCGAAAGTTCTAATGGTGATGCAGTCCACCATTCTCGAAAGCACCCTGGCGCTATCTGGAATGGTCTCCCCTCGCCCCAACTGGGTATCTCTCGAGGAAAGAAACAGGGCATGACCGCCCAATTGAGTCATGCCTGCTTCGAACGAGACCCTGGTCCGAGTGGATGATTTCTCGAATATCATCCCCAAGGTTCTGCTTCGCAGGGGTTCGTGAATGACGCCTTCCCGGTGCATCGCTTTGAGCTCGGTGGCTCGGGCTAGCAGTGCTCGCAACTCCGTCGGGGTCAGGTCGAGAAGAGAAAGAAAGTGCTTAGGTGTCTTGTTGCTGTTCATTGCTGCAAATCTCAGGCTGCGACTACGATTCTTCCAGAAAGGCGGTGAGCAGTCCGCATAGTTGTTCCACGAGTTGGTCGGCCTCTTGCAACGTCATGATCAGTGGTGGTAACAGCCTTACCACCCGCTCGGCCGTGACATTGATCAACAACCCCTGTTGCAAGGCTTCGCCTACCAGCTCAGCGCAGGGCCGATCCAACTCGATTCCGATCATCAGGCCCTGACCGCGGAGCTCCTCCACTCCGGCCACCCCTGACAGGCCATCGGCCAGTCCCGCGAGGACTCTCGATCCCAGGGTTTCTGCCCGTGTAGCCAGATCCTCTTTTTCGATTGTTTCCAGCACTGCCAATGCCGCTGCGCAGGCCAGTGGATTCCCACCGAATGTAGAGCCGTGATTTCCCGGGCCGAATGTCTCCGCGGCCTCTCCTCGCGCCAGGCAAGCGCCGATGGGTACACCATTGCCGAGTCCCTTGGCGAGAGTCATTACGTCGGGGGTGATGCTGTTGAGCTGGTGGGCGAACATGCGTCCGCAACGCCCCATGCCCGTTTGTATCTCGTCCAACATCAATAACCACCTCTGCCGGTCGCAAAGCTTGCGCAATTCCTGGAGATAGTCCGCCGGGGGGATGTTGATACCACCCTCCCCCTGGATCGGTTCGACCAGTACCGCAACCACGTTCGGGCTTTTTTCAGCAACCGCGTGCAGGCTGGCTATGTCGCCGAACGGAACTCTCAAGAAACCCTTGACCAGTGGTTCGAATCCCGCTTGCGCAGATCGATTTCCGGTAGCGGTTAGGGTAGCCAGGGTTCGACCATGAAAACTCTGATCCATGACGATGATGGTTGGCTCGGAGATGCCGCGACGATTTCCGTGGAGTCGGGCGATTTTTATTGCCGCTTCATTGGCTTCGGCGCCCGAATTGGCGAAAAACACCCTGTCCATTGCCGACATCCGGGCCAGTGCTGCGCCCAGTTTCTCCTGCAGTGGAATGGCGTACAGGTTGGATGTGTGCAGCAGTGCGTCCGCCTGACGGCAGAGCGCGTCCCTGACTGCGGGGTGGGCGTGACCTAGGCCGCAAACAGCAATGCCGGACAGGGCATCCATGTATCGCCGCCCTTCGGTGTCCCATAGCCAGGTACCCTCGCCTCTCTGGAATCCCACTGGCAACCGTTTGTAGGTCGCCATGAGTTTTGTGTCCGACATAACGTTTTTCCGAAAAACAAAAAAGGCAGCCCTGCTGAAACCGCGGGGGCTACCCCTGTGAATTGGTCAGTTTGTGGCTACTGCTAATTTTTGAAAACCGTTAATACTACTGGCGGGAGTTTTTGAAATCAAGCACTGAGCTAAATGCGTCTTCCGCTCTTGCCTGGCGGCGACAATGCCCTTAATCTTTAAAAGTGTCGGGAGTCGACCGAATGGCCGCCACCCTGCTATCAAATGTGATGGAGGGGGGAGGAAAGTCCGGGCTCTACAGGACAGGGTGCCAGGTAACGCCTGGGGGATGCGAGTCCACGGAAAGTGCCGCAGAAAATATACCGCCGGCGTCAGCCGGTAAGGGTGAAAAGGTGCGGTAAGAGCGCACCGCGTTGCTGGCAACAGCAGCGGCAGGGTAAACCCCACCCAGAGCAAGACCAAATAGGGAGGCAGGCGGTGATTCGCCGCGACGCGTGGTCCGCGCGGTCTCCGGGTAGGTTGCTAGAAGCCTGCGGTGACGCAGGCTCCAGATGAATGGCCATTCATGACAGAACCCGGCTTATAGGTCGGCTCCCACCTCTTTTAGCCGTCGTATTCTCGACTGCTTTTCGTTCCTTTTACTAAAGATTTTACTTTAACTACCCTTTTTAGTTACATGTATTTAGCGAATTTTCTATTCGCGACTGCATGTTGGAGTCTGTTGTAACCCGCTCTTTTTAAAGGAACTTTTCCTATTTTTCTCTCTGATTTTCTTGACAAGTGGTGAATGGGCTACCTATTATGGAGATAGGTGGATGAAAGTGGTAAATATTGGAAAATTGGGGATCTTGAGGGGGCTGTCTTTTGTTTCGTGGTATCAACAGGCTCAACCTGGACGCCAAGGGGCGTCTCGCTATTCCTACCCGCTATCGGGAGGAGTTGCAGCAGTGCTGTGAGTCTGAGTTGATCGTAACGGTCGACCTCGAAAAATGTTTGCTGATCTACCCGCTGCCGGATTGGAAGGATATCGAGCAGCAATTGATGAATCTCCCCAGTCTGAATGAGGCCGCGCGGATGCTTCAACGGCTCATGGTCGGGCATGCCACTGAGGCCTTTATGGATACCCAGGGCAGGGTTGTGGTCCCACCGCCGCTACGGGAGTTTGCCGGCCTGCAAAAGCAGGTCGTCATGATTGGGCAAGGCGCTAGATTCGAGCTCTGGGATGAAACCCGCTGGAATGCCAAGCGAGAAACCTGGCTTGAAAATGCCGACCTTGGGCAGCTACAGCTTCCGTCAGGCCTGGATAACCTTTCCATCTGACTATGAAAGGTTTCGGTGATCACAAGCCGGTGCTTTCAAGAGAGGTGCTGCAGGCGCTGTCAGTTTCGTCCGCGGGTAACTATGTGGATGGCACCTTTGGCCGTGGCGGCCACAGTAGACTGATTCTCGATGCATTGGGCGGCAACGGGCGGTTGCTGGCCATCGACAAGGACCCCGAGGCCGCCTCTGTAGCCTCGGGAATTGCTATCACCGATAGTCGTCTTTTGGTTCGGCAGGGCTCCTTTTCAAGAATATCGGAATTCGCCGCCGAGCTGGGCTGGGTGGGCCGTATCGCCGGGGTTCTGCTAGATCTCGGTGTCTCTTCACCGCAGTTGGACGATGCCGCTCGCGGCTTCAGTTTCCTCAATGATGGGCCATTGGATATGCGCATGGACAACAGTCAGGGGCAAAGCGCAGCGCATTGGATCTCCACGGCTGAGACCGAGGAGATCGCGGAGGTTCTGAAGACCTACGGAGAAGAGCGGTTCGCCAAGCGAATCGCGACTAAAATCGTGCAGGGCCGTGGCGAAGCGCCGATCGATACGACCGGTAAACTCTCGGCACTTATAGCCACCGCGGTTCCGGTGAAGGAGCGCGGCAAGCATCCGGCCACACGCAGCTTTCAAGCCATTAGGATTTATATTAATAGAGAGCTGCAGGATTTACAGGACGGTCTGCAGCAGTCGCTAGAGATTCTCGCTCCTGGCGGCCGCCTGGTCGTTATCAGCTTTCATTCCTTGGAGGATCGCATTGTCAAGCGCTTCATGCGAGACGCAGCCCGGGGTGACGACTTCCCGCCGGGCCTGCCGGTGACTCAGGATCGGATGAACCCAACATTGAGGCGCCTGGGAGGGGCACAGCGCCCGTCGATCGAGGAAGTGGCAAGCAATCCCCGGGCTCGCAGCGCTGTGCTGCGCGCCGCGGAGAGGCTGGCATGACTCGGGGCTCCTTCTGGGCTGTGTTGATCATTTCATCGGCGGTGATCGTTACGTCCATTGGGGTGGTCTACGCCAAGTACGGCTCGCGCAAATACTTTGTTGAGTTGGAAGTATTGCGATTGAAGCAGGATGAATTGGATGTGGAGTGGGGACAGCTGCAGCTCGAGCAAAGCACCTGGGCCACTCACCACCGCGTCGAGCGTATGGCGCGAACCAAACTAAAGATGCATATACCGACTCCAGCCGATGTGATGGTGGTCAGGCCATGAGTACGGTGCAAAACAAGAAGCGCGCCAAGCGGGGCAGCAAGCGTGCTGCGGAGATGCCCGTGGTAAAGCCTCGATACAGAGCCCGTAGCTGGGTACTGGTCGTGCTACTCGGTTGCTCGGCATTGTTGTTGGTTTGGCGTGCAGTCGATCAACAGATTTTCGAGAAGGATTTCTTACAGGACGAAGGTGAGCGGCGCCACCTGCGCAACGTCGAGGTGCAGGCCCATAGGGGGATGATAACCGATCGGGACGGTAATCCCCTGGCCATCAGTACTCCGGCGGATTCGGTGTGGGCTAATCCCCGGGTGCTGTCGCCGGATAGCCGCACGCTTGCACCTCTGGCCAAAGCGCTGGGGATGTCATTAGAGGATTTACGCCAACTGCTGGCCCGGCGTAGCGGTCACTCTTTCGTTTATCTGAAACGCAGGGTGACGCCCCAGGTTATTGCCAAGGTAAAGCACGTGGTTAAGAGTCAGGGCATACCTGGTGTGGGGGTGGATAGGGGGTATCGGCGATATTATCCAGGCGGAGAGGTGTTCTCCCATGTAGTGGGTTTCACCAACATGGACGATTTCGGCCAAGAGGGGATGGAACTCGCTTATCAAAAATGGTTGCAAAGCACACCGGGTAAGAAACTGGTCATTCGCGATGGTCAGGCCCGCCCAGTTCAGAATGTGGAGAGTATTAGGGTCCCGGTTGAGGGACGGGATTTGGTTCTGAGCCTGGATCGGCGGTTGCAATATCTAGCTTACCGTGAGCTGAAACGTGCGGTGAAGAGGCATCGGGCCAAGGCAGGCTCAGCGGTAATACTGGATGTGCATAGTGGGGAGGTACTCGCTATGGTCAATCGGCCCTCGTACAATCCCAACGGTGCCAAAGATGGTAGGCCGGGGTATTTCCGCAATCGGGTAATCACCGATGTATTCGAACCCGGGTCTACTATGAAACCCTTCACCATTGCCGCCGGGTTGGAGAGCGGTAAGTATGTTCCTGCTTCTCGTATCGATACCAATCCCGGCTTTATGACCGTAGGCAGAAATCGGGTCAGAGACCACCACAATCTGGGAGTGATCGATGTCGCTACGGTCATTCGCCGGTCGAGCAATGTGGGGGCCACGAAAATCGCCATGGACCTGCCGCGGGAGGCGCTCTGGGATCTGTTTCAGCGCTTCGGTTTTGGGGAGGCAACAGATATTGCCTTTCCGGGGGAGGCAGGTGGACAATTAACTCCATATAAACGTTGGGCCGAGATCGACCATGCGACCCTGGCTTTCGGATATGGTCTGTCGGTCACTGCTCTGCAGCTCGCCCAGGCATACTCAGTGCTGGCGGCGGAAGGAGTCAAACGCCCGGTATCGCTGCTGAGGACGACGCGACCCCCGCAGGGTGAGCGCGTTATCAGCAGCCAGACGGCGCGCGCTGTATTGAAGATGATGGAGGCGGTTGTTTCCAACGAGGGCACCGCACCCAAAGCCGGTGTTGCCGGATACCGAGTGGCAGGAAAAACCGGTACAGTGAAGAAGAGTATCTCCGGTGGCTATGCAAAAGACCGCTATCTCTCCATCTTCGCCGGTATAGCGCCGGCCAGCGATCCACGCTTGGTGATGGTGGTGGTGATCGATGAGCCCCGTGGTAAGCAGTACTACGGCGGTCAGGTTGCGGCACCCGTATTCTCAAACGTCATGTCCGGTGCCTTACGGCTAATGAATGTCACCCCGGACAACCTGCCTCAGTCGTCGTTGCAGTTGGCAGCGATCGGAGGCGAAGAGTAGTGGCGGCCCGGCTCGGTAATCGATCGCCTGTTTGCCTAGGCGTGTTGTTCGACGGGTTGGCCGATTTGGCGGCACAGGACAGGGAGATGAGCGTCCCGTCAGTACATATGGACAGCAGGGAAGTGCAGCCCGGTGGATTGTTTCTCGCTTGTGCGGGTAGTTGTGCTCATGGGTTGGATTTTCTGCATCAGGCGCTGCAACGAGGGGCGGCAGCGGTGGCTTGCGAACCCGACGGTAATTGGACTCGGGAGCGAATCCAACAGTTAGCTCAAGACAACGACTGCAACTTGCTGCTGGTACCGAAGTTGGGTGCCCAGGTCAGTCGCATCGCCGGCCGTTTCTACGGGGACCCCGGGAGGGCACTCACTTTGGTAGGGGTGACCGGGACCAATGGCAAGACCAGCTGTACCCAATTTCTGGCTCAGGCGATGTCAGCCGATGCGCCTTGCGGCGTGGTGGGTACCCTGGGTAACGGTTTTCCGCAGGCGCTTGAGACATCGACCCACACCACCCCAGATCCAATCCGGCTGCAATCCATCCTCGCGGATCTGAAGCAGAAAGGGGCTGTGGCGGTGGCCATGGAGGTATCGTCGCATGCCCTGGACCAGGGGCGGGTGCAGGGTATCCCTTTCGACTTCGCCGTATTGACTAACCTTAGCCGGGATCACCTGGATTATCACGGCACTATGTCGGCTTACGCGGAGGCCAAGCGACGATTGTTTCAAATGCCAGGCTTGGGATTCGCGGTCCTCAATCTAAATGATCCACTGAGCCGCGATATTCTCGCCGAGCTTCCCTCCGGTTTGGTGGTTACGGGCTATGGGCAAGATGTCCCCCAGGAGGTGCTGCAGGGACTTCGACACTGGGTGTGCGCAAAAACGCTGGCCTCCGATGATGCGGGGATGATCCTCAATATCGATTCGAGTTGGGGGGCGGGCCAACTAACCACCTCTCTACTCGGAGGATTTAATGTCAGCAACCTGCTCGCCGTGCTCTCCGTTTTACTGCTGCTCGATATCCCCCTGAGATCAGCCCTGGAGCGGCTCGCTGAATTGAAGACCGTGCCGGGGCGAATGGAGCGCTTCGGGGGCGGGGATCAGCCGCTGGTAGTGGTGGACTATGCCCATACCCCTGATGCTTTGGCCCATGTGCTGAGGGCGCTCCAGGCCCATAAACAGGGCGACTTGATTTGTGTGTTCGGCTGCGGTGGCGACCGGGATCGCGGTAAGCGGCCGGAGATGGCTGCGATAGCCGAATCACTGGCGGATCGCATCATCGTCACCGATGACAACCCACGGACTGAAGATGGCGACCGCATTATCGACGACATAATTGCTGGGTTGTCACACCCGGAACGTGCGCAGGTGGTGCGTGACCGAGCGCAGGCCATACGCAGCGGAATCGAAAATTCCACCTCGGGAGATCTGGTGCTGGTGGCGGGCAAGGGGCATGAAAACACCCAACAGGTGGGTCATGAAAAGCTGCCTTTCGACGACCGTGAGCAGGTGACCCAAATTCTGCAGGGGGTTGGCCGGTGATTCAATTCAGCCTGTCAGCGCTCAAAGATCCCTTGGATGCCAGACAAATTGGTGCTGATGCCAGTTTTAGCGCGGTCAGCACAGACACTCGTACCCTGGCGCGGGGCGAATTGTTCGTGGCGCTTAAGGGGCCCAATTTCGATGGTCACGACTACCTCGAATCGGCCCGGGACCGCGGTGTGGCGGGTGCCATCGTCAGCCGTGAACCGCCGGTGGAGGTGGCTTCGCTTCTGGTTCCCGATACCCGAATTGCACTGGGCAAGCTGGCGGCGCTATGGCGCCAGCGTAGCGGCGCAAAACTGGTGGCGATTACTGGCAGCAATGGCAAGACCACTGTCAAGGAAATGGTCGCATCGATTCTCCGGCATCGGGGAACGGTATTGGCGACCAAGGGAAACTTTAACAATGACATAGGACTGCCACTGACCTTGCTGAAACTGCAGGACCAGGACTTCGGTGTCGTGGAGATGGGGGCTAATCATTCGGGCGAGATTGATTTGTTGAGTCGTATCGCTTGCCCCGATGTCGCATTGCTGAACAATGCCGGCCGAGCTCATCTCGAGGGATTCGGTGATCTCGAGGGAGTTGCACGCGCCAAGGGCGAAATCCTCGCCGGGCTGCGCCCCGGGGGGTGTTTCGTCTACAACGCGGACGACCGTTGGGCCGGACTGTGGAAAACATTGGCTGGCGATCACAAAACCCTCAGCTTCGGTGTCGGGAGCGGTGCCGACGTCAGCAGTCCCAGGCAAGGATTGGCACTGGAGTGGAGTGACTCCGGGTTTCTCAGCCGGTTTTTAGTGCAGACCCCGGTAGGCAATACCGAGATAAAGCTTTCCCTGGCGGGTGAACACAATCGCATGAATGCCCTAGGGGCCATAGCGGCTGCACTGGCTGCGGGTGTTGACTTGGAAGAGATAAAAGAGGGCCTGGTCGAATTAAAACCGGTACGGGGGCGGCTGGAGCCCTTGTCAGGCGATGGGGGTATCGGACTGATCGATGACAGCTATAACGCCAACCCTGACTCAGTCATGGCCGCTATCGATGTGCTGGCGACGGCGCCGGGGAGGCGGGTTCTGGTGCTTGGTGAATTAGCGGAGATGGGTGAGGGCGGTGCCGGTTACTACCATGACATTGGGCGTTACGCCAAAGCATCGGGAATAGAGATGGTGTTCGCTCTCGGGGCCGCGAGATTGGTATTGCCTGAATTCGGCGGCGGCGGTTTCGGCGATGCCGCCCGGGAGCAGCTGGTTGTCAATCTCAAACGCCATTTACGGGCCGGAGACCGGGTGCTGATAAAAGGGTCGCGTTCAGCCGCGATGGAATATGTCATCGATGCATTGGGCGGCAGGAGGACGGATTAGCATGCTGCTCTACCTCGTCGAATACCTGTCTCAGTTCAATTCCGGATTCAACGTATTCCAGTATCTCACTCTGAGAACCATTCTCGGTGTATTGACGGCGCTGGTTATCTCGTTTCTCGTCGGCCCGTTGATGATCCGCCGCCTTACCTTCCACCAGATCGGGGAGACAGTGCGAAGTGATGGTCCGGAGTCCCATCTCACCAAGGTTGGGACGCCGACAATGGGAGGGGCACTACTACTGGTTGCAGTTTCAGTCAGTACGCTTCTGTGGTCGGACCTTGGCAGCCGATATGTCTGGGTGGTTATCGTCGTGACCCTGTTGTTTGGCGTAATCGGATTCATCGACGACTACAAGAAACTGGCCCTCAACGACCCAGTAGGGTTGGCGCCACGCCACAAGTATCTGTGGCAGTCTGCTGTAGGTTTGAGCGCCGCGATTTTTCTTTACGCTACCGCCGAAAGTCCCGCAGAAACCCAACTGATCATTCCCTTCGTTAAGAGCATTGTGATCGATATGGGCCCCTGGTTCGTGGTACTGACCTATTTCGTCATTGTTGGCTCTAGCAATGCGGTCAATTTGACCGACGGCTTGGACGGCCTCGCCATTATGCCTTCGGTGTTGGTGGCAGGGGCCCTGGCTCTCTTTGCCTACGCCTCGGGTCACGCCCAAATCGCCGCCTATTTATTGATTCCGCAGCTACCGGGTGTGGGGGAAGTGGCCGTCTTTTGCGGTGCCATCACCGGAGCTGGTTTGGGCTTCCTCTGGTTCAATGCCTATCCTGCGCAGGTTTTCATGGGGGATGTAGGTGCGTTGGCCCTGGGCGCGGCCCTGGGTGTGGTTGCAGTCATTGTGCGCCAGGAATTGGTGCTGTTGATTATGGGAGGGGTGTTTGTCATGGAGACAGTCTCTGTAGTGTTGCAGGTGCTTTCCTTCAAAATAACCGGCCGAAGGATTTTTCGTATGGCGCCCCTGCATCACCATTTCGAACTCAAGGGTTGGCCGGAGCCCCGGGTTATCGTGCGGTTCTGGATAGTAACCGTGATTCTGGTACTTATCGGCCTGGCCAGTCTGAAGATTCGTTGATATGGAAAGCGCAAGGGACATTGACAAGAAGCAGTTACCTTCCGGTAAAGAGCGGCGACGCAAAACACTGATCGTCGGGCTGGGAAAGACCGGTCTATCCTGTGCACGATATCTGGCGTCGCGCGGGGTGCCATGGGCAGTCACCGACACCCGTGAGAATCCCCCTGGACTTGAACAGCTGAACAGGGAGATGCCGGACGCCGGACTGTTCCTGGGAAGCTTCAATGCGGATGTGTTCAGGGCGGCGGAACGGCTGGTGGTATCACCGGGCGTCCCACTCAGTGAAAAACTGATCCAGCAGGCGATTAAGCAGGGGCTGCCGGTGCTGGGTGATATCGAACTATTTTGCCAAGCGGTTAAGGCACCGGTTGCGGTCGTTACCGGTTCCAACGGCAAGAGTACAGTCACCACGCTGGTTGGCGAGATGACCAAGGCAGCGGGTCTGCGCGTTGGGGTAGGGGGCAATCTCGGCATGCCCGCCCTGGATTTATTGAGTGAAGACACCGAGCTGTATGTTCTGGAACTGTCGAGTTTCCAACTCGAAACCACATATAGTCTCCGGCCCCAGGTGGCGGCGGTTCTCAATGTGTCTCCGGATCACCTGGATCGTTACCGAGACCTCCAGGAGTACGCGGATACCAAGGCCAAGGTCTATCACCAAGCGGGGATAAAGATCGTTAATCGGGACGACCCCAGGGTTACGGCCATGGTGGCGGAAACCGACATCGTTCTGGGATACACCCTAGAGGCGCCCCGGGAGGGTGATTTCGGTTTGTTACAGGCCAGCGACGGGTGCTGGATAGCTCAGGGAAGCAGACCGCTGCTGGCGGTGTCTGAGCTTCTGATTCCCGGGCGCCATAATCAACAAAATGCATTGGCAGCACTGGCAATGGGCACGGCGCTCGATTTACCCGAGGAGCTAATGCTGGAGACATTACGCACCTTTCCCGGGCTCCCCCACCGCACCCAGTTCGTCGGCGAACATCGCGGGGTACGCTGGTACAACGACTCCAAGGGAACGAATCCCGGCGCTTGTGTGGCAGCCCTTGAAGGGCTTCATGAACAAGAGAGCGATGCCAGGACGGTACTGATTGCCGGCGGAGATAGTAAGGGTGCCGACTTTTCGCCTTTGGGGCCGGTTGTATCCCGCACCGCGCGTGCGGTGGTATTGATTGGGCGCGATGCAGATCTCATCGCCTCGGCGCTGGAGCCCGGGGTACCGGTGTTTCGGGCCGGCAATATGGAAGAGGCTGTCGCTCTCGCCGCGGAACAGGCCTTGGAGGGTGACCGAGTGCTTTTTTCCCCCGCCTGCGCCAGTTTCGATATGTTCGATAATTATGAACATCGCGGGGCTGTGTTTATCAAGATGCTCGTGAGGTTCTTTCAATGAGCACCGACAGCCGCACCCAGGCCACCATGGGAGGCAGCAGGCTACTGATGCCGCAGCTTGACTACTGGCTGATATGCGCCGCCTGTGCGCTGCTCGGCCTGGGACTGGTGATGGTGGCATCTGCTTCGCTGCACAAGATAGAGGATGCCCCCTTCTATTACGTTAACCGACATCTCATCGCCCTCTGCCTGGGTTTGGTCTGTGCCGTGGTGGTTGCTCTGATTCCTGTGAGTTACTGGAACAAAGCCGGGGGAGCCCTGTACCTTTTCGGCTTGATCCTGCTGCTGCTGGTATTACTCCCAGGCGTGGGTCGCGAGGCCAATGGAGCTGTACGCTGGATACCCCTCGGCCCTTTTAATCTGCAGAGCTCCGAATTCATGAAGTTGTTCTTGGTGATCTATATCGCCGGTTATCTGGTGCGACGGCAAGAAGAGGTGGCGACCAGCATCTGGGGTTTTCTCAAGCCTGTGGTGCTACTGCTATTGGCGGCCAGCCTGATTATGTTGCAGCCCGACTTCGGTACCACGGCTGTGCTATTGGCTACCGCGATGGGGATGCTTTTTCTCGGCGGGGTGCCGCTCTGGCAGTTTGGCGTGCTGGTCACTATGGCGGCTTCGGCCATGGTCGGTTTGGTGGTCTTCTCCCCCTATCGGCTGCAGCGGGTAACTGCGTTTCTCGATCCCTGGGCTGATGTTGAGGGCAGCGGCTACCAGCTGGCACAGGCGCTCATCGCCTTTGGCAGGGGAGAGTGGTTCGGTGTCGGTCTTGGGGGGGGAATACAAAAGCAGTTTTATCTCCCTGAAGCGCATACCGACTTTCTCATGGCCGTTGTTGGGGAGGAGCTGGGATTGGCAGGGACGCTGATAGTCATATTGCTGTTCGCCCTTATTGTCGGCCGAGCTTTTCGCATTGGCGCGCGGGCGGAGAGGCTGGGCAATCGTTTTGCTGCCTTTGTCGCTCAGGGCCTCGGGCTCTGGCTGGGTATCCAATCCTTCGTCAACATCGGAGTGAATGTAGGACTGTTGCCGACCAAAGGGCTGACTTTACCCTTCATGAGCTACGGCGGAAACAGCATTATCGTCGCCTGCATCGTAATAGGAATGCTGGTTCGAATCGATCTGGAAACCGGAAACCCGGCGACTCAACCTGTGGGAGAAAGGCGTTGGGCAAGCGCGTAATGGTCATGGCAGGCGGAACCGGAGGGCATGTGTTTCCAGCACTGGCAGTCGCCAATGAGCTGCGTACCAGAGGGATGGATGTGTTCTGGTTAGGGGCCACCAACGGATTCGAGACATCGGTGGTGCCGAACCACGGCTTTCCTCTGGAGACGATCGCGGTGCGCGGCTTGAGAGGCAACGGTTTGCGGCGCTGGCTTACGGCTCCCCTGCAGCTGGGATTGGCACTATTCCAAGTATGGGGAGTGGTAAGCAGAAGACGTCCAGGGTTGGTCATCGGTATGGGGGGATTCGCATCGGGACCTGGCGGTATCATGGCGTGGCTGCGGGGTATACCCCTGGTTATCCATGAGCAGAATGCGGTCCCCGGGTTGACCAACCGGTGGCTGGCACACCTGGCCCGACGGGTGTTGGAAGCGTTTCCAGGAAGCTTCTCCAAGTCCGCGGAGGCTCAGCTGACCGGCAATCCAGTTCGTGACGAGATCGTGAATCTGGTTGAGCCTGCTGAACGTATGAACGATCGCCCTGGCAGAGCCCGGCTGCTGGTGCTGGGGGGATCCCAGGGGGCACAGATATTAAATGAAACACTACCGCAGGCGCTCGCCGCGCTAGAGCCAGGTGTTAGGCCCAGCGTGCGTCATCAAGCTGGGAGAGACAAAGCCCGCGATACCGAGCAGGCCTATCGTACAGCCGCCGTGGAGGCGGAAGTAACAGAGTTTATGACCGATATGGCCGCAGCCTACGCCTGGGCGGATCTGGTGGTTTGTCGGTCTGGTGCGCTCACGGTAGCGGAACTTGCAGCGGCTGGAGTCGGCGCCATCCTGGTGCCCTATGCCCACGCTGTCGATGATCATCAGACAAAAAATGCCTTTTACTTGACGGAAGGCGGCGCCGCCTTGTTATTACCACAACAGGAGGCAAATGCGGAACGGCTGGCCTCCCTTCTGGAGCCGCTCCTGGCTGATCGGGGAAGATGCCGGATGATGGCTGAATCTGCCCGCCGGCTGGCGTTGCCGCTTGCCACGAAAAACGTTGCCGATGTCTGCGAGGAACTGCTTGCATGAATCACGCAGACGACAGACAGCGCCGGCGCACGGCTGAGGTTATGGGCAGGATCCGGCAGTTGCACTTCGTCGGTATCGGCGGATCCGGCATGAACGGAATCGCAGAGGTCATGCTGAATCTTGGGTATCGAATTTCCGGTTCCGATCTCAAGTCCAATTCGGCGACAGAGCGCTTACAGGCCCAGGGTGCCCTGATACACATCGGACACAGCGCTGACAATATCGAGGGTGCTGACGCAGTGGTTATCTCCAGCGCCGTGCGCGATGAAAACCCCGAAGTGGTGGCCGCCAGGGCGAAACGTGTGCCGGTGGTTCCCCGGGCCGAGATGCTCGCAGAGCTTATGCGCTTCCACTACGGAATCGCCGTTGCGGGCACCCACGGCAAGACCACCACCACCAGTCTGGTGGCTAGCCTCTTGGCTGAGTCTGGATTGGATCCCACATTTGTGATTGGCGGGCGCCTGAATTCAGCCGGAACCAACGCCCGTCTCGGCGATGGTGAGTATCTGGTTGCCGAGGCCGATGAAAGCGATGCCTCGTTTCTCTATCTTCAACCCATGCTGGCGGTGGTCACCAATGTGGACGCTGATCATATGACCACCTACGACGGTGATTTCAGCAGACTGCGGCAGACTTTTGTCGAGTTTTTACACCATTTGCCATTTTATGGATTGGCGGTGCTCTGTATCGATGACCGCGAAGTGCGGAAGATATTGCCGGAGGTTACCCGCCGTGTCACTACTTATGGTTTCTCTGACGACGCGGATATGCGGGCGGTGAATATTCGGCAGCAGGGACAGAGAACATATTTCAGTGTGCGCTCCGCCGGCAGGGCCGCTTTCGATGTGGCTCTTGAACTGCCGGGTCGCCACAATGTGCTCAATGCCCTGGCAGCAATCACCGTGGCTCTGGAACTCGGTTGTTCCGTGGCGCATATACAGAAAGCATTGGCTGGCTTCCAGGGCATCGGGCGACGTTTCCAGTCCAGGGATTGTAGGCTTCCGGGCGGTGAGCGAGTGATGTTGGTGGACGACTACGGTCACCATCCCAGGGAGCTTGCTGCGACCCTGGATGCGGTTAGGGAGGGCTGGCCTGGAAGGCGTCTGGTATTGGCCTTCCAGCCTCACAGATACACCCGGACCGAGGAGCAGTTCGAGGATTTCGTCCAGGTGCTGTCCCGCGCTGATGTGCTATTGCTGACCGAAGTCTATGCCGCCGGAGAGCAGCCTATCGCGGGCGCCGATGGACGGTCCCTTAGTCGGGCGATCAGGGCTCGGGGACAGGTTGCGCCGGTATTCGTGGATCCTGTGGACGATTTGGCCAGTGTTATTCCGGGGCTGCTGAGAGATCGCGATATCGTGTTGTTGATGGGTGCAGGAGATATCGGTGCAGTTGCTGGCAGTATACCGGATCGGATATGTGCTGAGGTCAAGCTATGACCGGGGATGCGCTCAGTGGAATCCTCGCGCTCGACGAGCCCCTGTCGCGCCACACCAGCTGGCGGGTTGGAGGCGTTGCCCGCCGTTTCTATCAGCCGGCCGACCGCAGCGATTTGATCGCATTTCTAAAGCAGCTGCCCGTAGATGAACCCCTGCTATGGCTCGGGCTGGGCAGTAATCTTTTGGTCCGTGACGGTGGTTTTCCCGGAACGGTGATAGCCACCAGAGGGCGGCTGACGGCAATGAATTTGGGTGCCGATGGCGTGCTGGAAGTGGAAACCGGAGCCTCCTGCGCCGCGGCTTCCAGGTTCGTCGCACGGCGGGGACGTGTGGGCACCGAATTTCTCGCAGGTATCCCAGGTACCATCGGTGGGGCACTTGCCATGAATGCCGGCGCCTTCGGCGGCGTTACCTGGGAACAAGTCCGGACAGTGGAGACACTCGATAGAAGCGGCTGCGTCAGAGTGCGGGATCCCGGGGATTTTCGTATCGGTTATCGGCATGTGGAGGGCCCCCGGGGAGAGTGGTTTCTGAGCGCTAGGATGTCAACAGACCCCGGAGACGTAGAAGCCGGACAGTCGGCAATCAAGGCGTTGCTGCAGAAACGGTCGGATACGCAGCCGATTGGGCTGCCCAGTTGCGGTTCAGTGTTTCGTAATCCCGAAGGCCATCACGCTGCCCGGTTGATAGAGGCGGCCGGGTTGAAGGGATCGGTTGTGGGCGGTGCGCAGGTGTCGGAAAAGCACGCCAATTTCATTATCAATACGGGAAGTGCCACGGCACAGGATATTGAACGATTAATCGGCCGAATACGCGAAACAGTTGAGATGCAATCCGGTATTCGCCTTAAAACCGAGGTACATATCGTCGGGGTCGAGGAAGCGGGACATGAGTTGTAAGGCAGACGAATTCGGCAAGGTTGCTGTGCTGATGGGTGGCTGGTCCGCTGAACGGGAGGTTTCGCTTGACGGCGGTAGCGCAGTACTGGAGGCACTGTTGCGGCAGGGCGTGGACGCTGTCGGTATTGACGCGGGAATGGATGTACTCGATCGATTGACAAATGAACGCATCGATCGTGTTTTCCTACTGTTGCACGGACGTGGAGGGGAAGACGGTGTTATTCAGGGCGCTTTGGAAATATTGGGCATCCCCTACAGCGGCAGTGGCGTGGCGGCATCGGCGTTGGGTATGGACAAGTACCGTTGCAAATTGATGTGGAACGGGCTGGGGCTGCCCACCGCGAAGTATCGGCTGATTCGCGAGGCATCGCATCTTGCCGCCGCCGAGGCCATCGGTTTTCCATTGATGATAAAGCCGGTACACGAAGGCTCGAGTATCGGCATGGCCAGGGTGGACGATGCGCAGCAACTAAGAGCTGCATGGGAGGCGGCCGCGGCATTTGATACCGAAGTCATGGCGGAGCGCTGGATTATCGGTCCGGAGTATACGGTGGCCATGCTCGATGGTGAGGCACTACCGACCATTCGGTTGGAAACGCCCCACGCATTCTACGACTACGATGCCAAGTATCGTGCCGACAGTACCCGCTACCACTGCCCCGCGGGCTTGACGGAGGAACGAGAGCATCAAATTCGAAAGCTTGCATGCGAAGCATTTCAGGCGGTTGGAGCCAAGGGTTGGGGGCGTGTGGATCTAATGGTCGATGAGGCCGCGGATGAGCCATACCTGCTGGAGGTCAATACGGCGCCGGGAATGACCAGCCACAGCCTGGTCCCGATGGCGGCCAGGGCCGCCGGAATGGATTTTGACCAACTTGTATGGCGCATCCTGGAGCTGACGCTAGAGGCGACAGAATGAAGAAAGCTCGCAGTCCGCACCGCACCAAAAACAAGTCGACATGGCAGGCTTGGAATCCGCAGATCGGCGGCCGCTGGCTGCTCGGCGTGGCGCTGCTTTCTTCGCTGGTGGCGGGGGGGATCTGGGGCACGATGAAAATTCGAGATCCGTTTGTCATGCCGCTGCAATTGGTGCGCATAGACGGCCCACTGCGTCACCTCGACAGGCGGGCGGTGGAATCTGCGGTGGGACGGGTCATCGATGGCAATTTTTTTACTGTCGATGTGGATCGAGTGCGTGTATCCGCTGAGCGGTTGCCATGGGTGGAAAGGGTGAGCGTGAGACGGGTTTGGCCGGGTACTTTGCTGCTTGAAGTGAAAGAGCAGCAACCCCTGGCAAGGTGGGGCGGGCGGCAGCTGGTCAATCGCAGCGGAGGTACTTTTACACCGAGATCCGAGGAGATTCCATCGGGTTTGCCGTTGTTGTTCGGACCGGAAGGCAGCTCCCGGATTGTGGTTGAGCATTACCTGCGACTGAATCCGCGATTGGCTGCAGTAGGCCTTGAGTTGGAACAGATGCAGATGGATGCGCGTCTGGCATGGCGAATGACATTTGACGATGGCTTGAAGCTGCAGTTGGGCAGTGGGCAGATCGAGGGGAAGCTGGATCGGTTTCTGCGGATATATCCACGCCTGAGGGAGGTGCCGGACCGGCGGTTGGTCGGGGTAGATCTGCGGTATACCAATGGTTTCGCGGCGCGCTGGGAGGTGGTCGAAGCGCAATCCGAGGAGGCTGAGCAAGTGGTTGGAGTTGGTAGAGGGCGGGCTTAGATGACCAAGAAGGCGGAAAAAAATCTCATCGTAGGCCTGGACATTGGCACTTCCAAGGTGGTGGCAATCGTGGGTGAGGTGAAATCCAGTGGTGAGATAGAGATTATCGGAATCGGGTCTCATCCTTCCCGCGGCCTCAAAAAAGGGGTGGTGGTGAACATTGAGTCGACTGTGCAGTCGATCCAGCGCGCGGTTGAAGAGGCGGAGTTGATGGCCAGCTGTCAAATCCACTCTGTGCATGCCGGGATCGCAGGCAGCCACATTCGCAGTTTGAACTCTCACGGCATTGTAGCCATCAAGGACCGGGAGGTAACTCATGGCGATGTGGAGCGGGTGATCGATGCCGCAAGAGCGGTGGCGATTCCCGCTGATCAGAAAATACTCCACATCTTGCCTCAGGAATTCATCATCGATGAGCAGGAGGGTATCAAGGAGCCAGTCGGAATGTCTGGTGTGCGTCTGGAGGCACGAGTCCACATGGTGACCGGTGCGGTAAGCGCAGCTCAGAACATCGTCAAGTGCGTCCGCCGCTGCGGGCTGGAAGTGGATGATCTGATTCTCGAGCAGCTCAGTTCGAGTTATGCGGTTCTCAGCGACGACGAAAAAGAGTTGGGAGTTTGTCTGGTGGATATTGGGGGTGGCACCACCGACATCGCGGTCTTTACCGAAGGATCTATCAGGCACACCGCAGTGATACCGATAGCCGGCGATCAGGTCACCAACGATATCGCCGTCGCTATGCGTACACCTACTCAGCATGCTGAAGAGATCAAGATTAAGTATGCCTGCGCGTTGACACAGCTCGCCGCGAGCGACGAGACCATCGAAGTTCCGAGCATAGGCGATCGGCCAGCGCGGCGATTGTCGCGGCAGACGCTAGCAGAGGTAGTGGAGCCACGCTACGAGGAGTTGCTGACACTGATCCAGCTGGAATTGCGGCGCAGTGGTTTTGAAGATCTTATCGCCGGTGGCGTAGTGCTAACAGGCGGCAGTTCGAAAATGGAGGGTTTGATTGAACTGGCTGAGGAAATTTTCCATATGCCGGTTCGACTGGGGGTACCGGGCTATGTCACGGGACTGGTGGATGTAGTACGCAATCCGATTTACGCAACAGGCGTCGGTTTGCTGCTGTTCGGTCACCAGAATCGCGCCAGCAGGCTCAGGGATATGCCCACAGGAAGGGGATTCAAGGCGATTTGGGAACGGATGAGAAGTTGGTTTCAAGGGAATTTCTAAATCGGCGGTTGGTTAATTTCTTTAGATTTGGTCTTTCTGGCAGTCAGGGGCCAGTAAGTTAGAGGAGAGAGGCGAATGTTCGAACTAATGGATGCATACAGTCAGAATGCGGTAATCAAGGTCGTGGGTGTAGGCGGCGGTGGCGGCAACGCCGTCAACCACATGTTGAGTGCCAGCATTGAGGGTGTGGAATTTATCTGCGCCAATACCGACGCCCAGGCACTCAAGAACAGCGAGGTAAGAACGGTGCTGCAACTCGGTTCCAGCATTACCAAGGGGCTGGGAGCGGGCGCTAATCCGGACGTGGGCCGGGAAGCGGCAATGGAAGACAGGGAGCGAATTCACGAGGCGCTTCAGGGTTCCGACATGGTGTTCATAACCGCTGGCATGGGGGGCGGTACGGGTACGGGTGCGGCCCCGGTCATCGCCGAGGTGGCGAAGGACCTGGGCATACTGACCGTTGCCGTGGTGACCAAGCCTTTCCCCTTTGAAGGCAGCCGAAGAATGGATGTTGCGAACAAGGGCATCGCCCAGCTCGGGCAGTACGTAGATTCCTTGATCACCATTCCCAACGAGAAGCTGCTGGCTGTGCTCGGTAAGGATATGAGTCTGCTGAGCGCTTTCAAATCGGCAAACGATGTGCTTCTGGGCGCCGTTCAAGGTATCGCCGAGTTGATTACCCGGCCCGGTCTAATCAATGTGGACTTCGCGGATGTGCGAACGGTGATGGCCGAGATGGGATTGGCAATGATGGGCTCTGGCTCGGCTCGGGGGGACAGCAGGGCGCGGGATGCGGCGGAAGAGGCTATCCGCAGTCCGTTGCTGGAAGATGTCAATCTTGCGGGAGCGCGGGGTATTTTGGTGAATATCACTGCCGGGCTGGATCTGACAATTGGTGAGTTCGATGAGGTGGGTAGCACGGTCAAGGAGTTCGCCTGTGATGATGCGACAGTAGTGGTCGGCACCGTGATCGATCCTGAAATGTCCGACGATCTTAGGGTGACCGTGGTGGCAACCGGTCTAGGGAACGGCAACAGCAGTCCGGTATCCGTCGTACCGGAGGCGCCTCCCGCCCGCGCGGTAAACTCCGATATTGTAGAAAGTGGCTCGGTTGACTATCGTGGAATGGATAGCCCCACTGTTATTCGGCGGGATCGACAGAACGACAGACAAGTTGCAAAGCCCTATGTGGATTCTTCACAACAGAAAGAGATGGAATATCTAGATATTCCGGCCTTCCTCAGGAGGCAGGCTGACTGAAACTTGGTTGTAATAGTCTTGCAAATACTATTATGAACTGATATTTATTAGGGATTACCCTTACTGAAAAGTTGGAGCGCGGGCCGCTAAGCAGTATCAACCGGCCCCATGGTAACGAAAAACGTTTCTCCCGCAAGGGTGTTTTTCTCGGGGGAGAGTGCCAGATAACCCAGACGCGAAAACCCGTCGGGATTTCGGTCTAAGGATTAATGGAACCCAATATGATACGTCAACGTACATTGAAGAACGTGATTCGGGCGACAGGGGTCGGGCTACACACGGGGGAGAAGGTATACCTTACCCTGCGGCCCGCCGCGGTAAATACCGGCATAGTGTTTCGGCGGGTGGATCTAGAGCAGCCCGTTGAGATTCCAGCGTGCCCAGACAATGTAGGTGATACTCGCCTGTCCACCACTTTGGAGTGCGGCGAAGTCCGCGTCTCCACTGTGGAACACTTGCTCTCTGCGTTCGCCGGGCTGGGAATCGACAACGCCTATGTGGACGTCAGTGCCGCGGAAGTACCTATCATGGATGGCAGTGCCGGCCCCTTTGTTTTTCTGATCCAATCCGCGGGTGTGGAAGAGCAGAATGCTCCTAAGCGCTTTATTCGTATTACCAAGCGGGTGGCTGTTGAGGAGGGGGATAAGAATGCAGCTTTTGAACCGTTTGATGGGTTCAAGGTCTCTTTTGCCATCGATTTCAAACATCCGGCATTCACTGAGCGAACCCAGTTTTCATCTATCGATTTCTCCTCTACCTCCTTTGTGAAAGAGGTGAGCAGGGCGCGCACATTCGGTTTTCTAAGCGACATTGAGATGCTGAGAGAGCGACAGCTTGCGTTGGGTGGGAGCATGGACAATGCCATCGTTGTAGACGATTACCGAATCCTCAACGAGGATGGATTGCGCTATGAGGATGAGTTCGTGAAGCACAAAATTCTGGATGCCATAGGGGATCTTTATCTTCTGGGGCACAGCCTGATTGGAGCCTTCAGCGGATGTAAGTCGGGCCATGCTTTGAATAACCGTCTACTCAAGGCGTTGGTTGCTGATCGTACGGCTTGGGAGGAGGTTACCTTCGAAGAGGGCGACAGAGTGCCGATTTCCTATATGAAACCGGTGCAAGTCTCCTGAGGATATTCAGCCGGACACTCTTGCTTTAACCTCCGTGGCGGCCGTGGCGTGACAGTCTTTGCAGCGCCAGGCGTAACGGCTCATCTTCAATATTCTTCGCCAACTCCCCTATCAAGTCTGCGTTGTCTCTGTTGAGGCAGCGGAACTGGGTTCTGCGCGGCGATTGTCCGGGTGTCTCCGGTAGTACCCGCACCTTGATCTTGGTGAATGAGGAACCGCTTTGCTTTAATCGGGATCTGAGTTGTCTAGAGGCGAACCGCAGACGGCTTGCCCATGCCGGTGATCGAACGAAAAGCATCAATGTGGTCCCATTTTCCAGCGCAGCTACCACCTGTTTTTTTAGTTCGGGATCAAGTGCCTCCTTGATGTGAAGAAGTAGCTCGCGCTGTGCCCTCGACCGATGCAGGAGGAAAGCGATTCCCGAGGAACGCTCGAGAAGTTGCTGCAGTGAGCTGGGGCCTGTTGGCATGGCTGTTTTGATTCGCTATACGTTCAGTAGTAGTATGACCCGTTCCGGTTACGTAATTTTAACTGACCTGGTAACAGATTCCGATGAAAAGTAATTATACTTTCTCTCGCCAGCAGCAGAGAGATGGCAGAACAATCTCTGGAGTCAAGTTGGCGGCCGTTGGGTTTCTGGCGGTCCTGTTGCTTTCGGGGGGTGTTTGGGTCGGTTATCGGATGGGCGTTGAGGCTAGCATTGCCGATCGGGAAATCCTTGGCGATTACAAATCCCTGTTGGCTGCCCACCAACTTAGTCAACGGGCATCTCAGCAGAGGGTGGGTAAGCATCTCGATGCATTGGCGCTGAGGCTGGGGACGATTCAATCCGAACTCTATCGGCTGGAGGCCTTGGGAGGAGAGTTGGCGAAGGCCGGTAACCTGAATCTCGAGGAGTTTGATTTTTCAGAAGTACCTCCCATGGGCGGGGTGATCGAAAATCATGAAGCCAGAACGCTGGGTCTCGATGAGTTGTCTCAGGAAATTGATCGTCTGGCTCGCAGTCTGGACGATCGCGCTCACAAATTGGCGCTGATGCAGGGAATGATCCTGGGAGAAAGGGTCCTTGGCGAACTGGAGCCTCGGGGTAAACCGGTACGTAGAGGGTGGATATCTTCCAACTATGGATATCGTACCGACCCCTTCACCGGTAAGAAGAATTTTCATCATGGGGTGGATATTGCGGGTAAGAAGAATTCCGAAATACTCGCGATGGCTTCGGGTGTGGTTACCGAGGCGGAGCGAAAGAGTGGTTATGGATTTCTCGTTGAGATCACCCACGCTGACGGTTTGGTTACCAAGTACGCACACAACAGCAAGATATTCGTGAAGGTGGGAGAGTTGGTGACCAAGGGCCAGGTCATCGGCCAAATGGGATCTACCGGCCGTTCTACTGGCCCCCATGTACATTTTGAAATCTCCCGTAACGGCAAGACGATCAATCCTAAGAAATATCTCAACATGAATTAGATCTAATGCCTGGGCTTCCGCGCCTGGCGTCTAGCTCATTCTTTCCGATGGCCACCTGGCCCACTCTCTATAGAGGTTGGGTGATATAGCTGCCGGTATTGGGGTATCATCTCCTATCTTTTGTGAATCTAAATTGGAATTCCCTGTTTCATGGTCAGCAAGATTTTCAGCAAGATCTTTGGGAGCCGCAACCAACGGCTGATTAAACGCATGTCAAAGGTTGTCTCCGGCATCAATGAGCTGGAGGATGGACTGCGTTCGCTGTCCGACACGCAACTCCAGGAGAAAACCGGCGCCTTCAGGGCACGTTTGGAGCAGGGTGAGAGCTTGGATAATCTCTTGTCGGAGGCGTTTGCCGTGGTCCGGGAAGCCGGGCGTCGCACCATGGAGATGCGCCATTTTGATGTCCAGCTCATCGGCGGCATGGTTCTCAACGACGGTAAGATAGCCGAAATGCGCACTGGCGAGGGTAAGACCCTGGTCGCCACACTGCCGGTCTATTTAAATGCTCTTCCAGGCAAGGGCGTGCATGTAGTTACGGTAAACGATTACCTGGCCAGGAGGGATGCCGCGTGGATGGGGCGCATATATCATTTTCTGGGGTTGTCCGTGGGTGTCATCAATTCATCGGGCGGAAAGGGACCTGACTCATCCTCTTTCCAATATGACCCGGACCACGAAGGAGGGGAGGAAGGTTACCCGCAATTACGACCGGTCTCCAGGAGAGAGGCCTATCATTGCGATATCACCTATGGAACGAATAACGAGTTTGGATTTGATTATCTGCGCGACAACATGGCGTTCAGTGCCGATCAACGGGTGCAGCGCGAAAAGTTTTTCGCGGTCGTTGACGAAGTGGACTCTATTCTGATCGATGAGGCGCGAACTCCACTGATTATCTCTGGGCCAGCCGAAGACAGTTCAGAGCTCTACACCAAGATCAATAGGATTATCCCCAGTCTCACTCGTCAGGATCCGATAGAAGGTGAAGATGGCCAGCCTGATTTTGGTCCGGGGGACTACTCGGTCGATGAGAAGGGAAGGCAGGTGTTTCTCAGCGAAGAAGGGCATCAGCGCGTTGAGGGGATGTTAGTGGAGCTTGGACTCCTCGATGACGAGGGAAGCTTGTACGACAGCGCTAATATCAACCTGATTCACCATGTTAATGCGGCGCTTCGTGCCCATGCGTTGTTTCAAAAGAATGTTGACTACATTGTCAGAGACGGAGAAATCGTCATTGTGGACGAATTCACCGGCCGCACTATGCCGGGTCGACGCTGGTCCGAGGGGCTGCACCAGGCAGTAGAAGCGAAAGAGGGCGTTAAGATCCAGAACGAGAATCAGACGCTTGCCTCGATTACATTCCAGAATTACTTCCGTCTTTACGACAAGCTGTCGGGAATGACCGGTACCGCGGATACCGAAGCCCCAGAATTTTTACAGATTTACGGCCTTGAGGTAGTGGTTATTCCGACCAACGTCCCGATGATACGGGACGATAAAGGGGACTTGGTCTATCTCACATCCACAGAAAAGTACAACGCCATTATCGAGGATATCCAGGATTGTGTTGATCGCGGTCAGCCCGTGCTGGTGGGCACCGCGTCCATTGAGACCTCGGAACTCATTTCGGGGCTGCTCGAGAGCAAGAAGATCAAGCATCAAGTACTCAATGCGAAGCAACACCAGCGTGAGGCGTTGATTATCGCTGAGGCAGGGCGCCCAGGCGCGATAACCATTGCAACCAATATGGCCGGCCGCGGCACTGACATTGTGCTCGGTGGGAATCCGGAAATGGAAATATCCGAGCTTGGCAGGAATCCCGATCCGGCAGCAGTGGAAAGCATCAGAAGCGAGTGGAAGCTCAGGCATAAGCAGGTGGTGGATGCCGGCGGTCTGCATGTGGTGGGCACTGAGCGTCACGAATCCCGGCGTATTGACAACCAGCTGCGCGGCCGCTCAGGGCGCCAGGGGGACCCGGGGTCAACCCGTTTCTATCTCTCACTGGAAGACAGTCTGATGCGAATTTTTGCATCGGAACGGGTTTCCGCCATCATGCAGAAACTGGGAATGGAAGAGGGTGAGGCAATTGAGCACCCTTGGGTAACCAAGGCGATAGCCAACGCCCAGCGGAAGGTGGAGGGGCGCAACTTCGACATTCGCAAACAGTTGCTCGAATACGACGATGTGGCCAACGACCAGCGCAAAGTGGTCTATGAGCAGCGTAACGAACTGATGGATGTGGAAGACATCTCCGAGACCATAAGCTCTTTGCGCCATGACGTGCTCGAGGAGCTGATCAACAGTTCGATTCCTCCTGAGAGTCTAGAAGAGCAGTGGGATGTGCAGGGTCTTACAGCAGCGCTTAAAGAGGAATTTGAACTCGATTACCCGATTCAGCAGTGGTTGGATGAAGACGATGAACTGCATGAAGAGACTCTACGCCGGCGTATTCTTGATCAGGTTGCGGAAGAGTACGAGGTCAAGGAGCAGCTGGTCGGTAAGGAAAACCTCCGCGTTTATGAGAAAGCGGTGATGCTGCAAATTCTCGATGCTCACTGGAAAGAGCATTTGGCGGCGATGGACTACCTGCGACAGGGTATACACCTGCGCGGATATGCACAGAAGAATCCCAAACAGGAGTATAAGCGTGAGGCCTTTGCGATGTTTTCTACCATGTTGGAAAACATCAAACGGGAGGTGATCCAGGTGCTGACGAAAGTCCGAGTGCAGGTGCCGGAAACCATCCAGCAGCCCGATCCCGTAGCGCAGGAGGCGTTCGAATTTCAGCACGAGGAATTCCAGGGATTTGGTGAGGGGGAATCACCCCAGCGGACTAGTCGCGAGGAGGAGGGCGAGCCTCAAAGGCCATTTGTACGCTCAGAGCGCAAGATCGGACGTAATGAACCCTGCCCATGTGGCTCTGGGAAGAAGTATAAGCAGTGCCATGGCAAGCTCCAGTAGCGAGGATCACGCAATCGAATTAGTTCGGCCGGTTCCGGGCATTCGTTTAGGTACCGCGGCAGCGGGAATTCGCTACCCGGAGAGAGATGACCTACTGGTAATGGAGATTGCCGAGGGCGCCAGTACAGCTGCGGTATTCACCCGGAATCGTTTCTGCGCCGCGCCAGTTACAGTGGCTCAGAGGCATCTTGCCGCCGTTCGCCCGCGTTATTTGTTGATTAACTCCGGCAATGCCAATGCCGGAACAGGTGCTCAGGGCGTAAGGGACGCGGTAGAGACTTGTAAACAGCTCGCGGCTATAGTGGATTGTCCACACGAACGCATACTTCCTTTTTCCACTGGAGTTATAGGTGAGGAATTGCCTACTGACCGTTTCGGAGATGCTCTTCCTCAAGCGCTCTCATCATTGAGTCTTGACGGCTGGCCGGCTGCATCGAAGGCGATAATGACAACCGATACTGTACCCAAGCTGGCCAGTAGAGCGTTCGAGTATCAAGGCACAGGGATAACCGTTACCGGGATGGCCAAGGGATCGGGCATGATCTGCCCCGATATGGCTACTATGCTGGCCTATGTCGCAACCGATATCGCCGTAGATCAGGAACTGTTACAAGCATGCCTGAGAGAGGCGGTGGAGGCTTCGTTCAATGCCATTACCGTTGACGGGGACACGTCAACCAATGACGCCTGTGTGCTGGTTGCAACGGGCGCCCTTGGTTTGCCGGCAGTATCCGATCCCCATTCAGAGATCTATCGACTGCTCAGTCGCTGCGTGCAGGAGGTTTGTCTGCAGTTGGCGCGCGCAATCGTGAGGGATGGGGAGGGTGCCAGCAAACTTGTCGAGATCGATGTTGAAGGTGCCCGGGGTGAAGCGGAAGCGCGCGAAGTTGCTTATACCGTCGCCCATTCTCCGCTGGTGAAGACAGCATTGTTTGCGTCGGATCCAAACTGGGGGCGCATATTGGCGGCTGTCGGTCGAGCAAATGTAGCGGATCTGGATATCACGGGCGTCGAGATTTGGCTCGATGAGGTTTGTGTCGTGCAGGGTGGAGGGCGCGCCCCTCACTATACCGAAGCCGCCGGGCAGACGGTGATGGACCGGGAATCGTTCCGTATCGGTGTAAAGTTGGGTCGGGGCGATGCCCAGGTGCGCATTTTAACCTGCGATCTCTCCCATGAGTATGTGCGGATCAATGCAGAATATCGCACTTGACTGATCGCGTTCACGTTGTGGTTGCCGTCATCGAGGACAAGGGTGGCCGAGTATTGATCAGCCGTCGGCCACCGGGGGTTCACCAGGGAGGCCTATGGGAGTTTCCAGGGGGTAAGTTAGAGCCCGGGGAGGCCCCCGCTGAAGCGCTGCACAGGGAGATCATGGAAGAACTGGGTGTTAGGGTGATCTCCCACCGCCCCCTGATCAAAGTGATCCACCGCTATTCGGATCGTGAGGTCCTACTCGACGTTTATCGGGTGACCGATTCAACCGGCCAGCCCAGGGGCAGGGAGGGGCAACCCCTCAGCTGGTGCGCGCCTCTGGATTTGAACAACTACCCTATGCCTGCAGCTGACCGTCCGATCATATCCGCGCTCAGACTGCCTCCCGCGTACGTGATAACGGACCAGGGCGCCCCGGATACTTCTGTATTTTTACAACGCGCTGAAGCCGTGCTGGGCAAGGGGCTTCGACTGATCCAGTTTCGAGCCCCCGAGATGGCGCCAGCGGCGTATCGTTCGCTGGCGATCCAACTGGTCGAGCGCTGCCAGCGCTACGAAGCCAGCCTACTGCTGAACGCCTCTGTGGACACTGTGCTCTCCACCGGGGCCCAGGGAATACATCTCAATAGTCGGCAGCTGAGATCGATCCAAAGCCGACCGCTTTCCGAAGACTATTGGGTGGCGGCCTCTTGTCACTCAGCAGCGGAGCTGGAAAAAGCCCGTCAGATTGGCGTGGATTTCGCTGTACTCTCGCCCGTATTGCCAACGGCTTCTCATCCGGGCGCGACGACACTGGGCTGGCAAGGATTTAGACGATTGGTGGAAGAGGCGCCCTTTCCTGTTTTTGCTCTGGGAGGCATGACGCTGGGGGATACGGCAAGGTCGCAGGAGATGGGAGGGCAGGGAGTCGCCGCCATCCGTGGTCTTTGGAATGAATGAACGCTAGTCAAACAGCTATTTTTCCGCCCATTCCCGGTGCGCTGTATTTTCCGCATCATCCTCCAAACGGTACTCACCATCCAGCCAAGCGCCCAGATCGATAAGCCGGCAACGTTCGCTGCAGAAAGGGCGGTAGGGCGAGCTGCGCTGCCAGCGGAAGCGCTGCTTACAGTTCGGGCAACTGGCCTCGAATGTTTTCTCTTTCATCACTTTGTACCCAGCTAAAGAATACAGGTGTTAAGGGAGAAGGTGACATCCTGCTTGGTTTGTATTGGCCGCTCCTCTTCGTTGGGCTCCAGGAAACGTATGGTAAAACGATGCTTGCCGCCACTTATCTCAGCGAATAAAGGATTTTTTCGGGATACGCCAACCCGCACCAGCTGTGCCGGCGCCTGGGGGTCGATACTGCGTTGAAAGAAGCCGCCGCTGGCCGTTTCGTCGGTAGGGCTGGTACTGCCCCTGATCAATGACAAAACCAGCATTATGGCTGCTTGTACGGGTTCCAGCGTATCGAGCCAGGCTTTGGTTTCGGATTGACGAAATTCCGGGGGTTGCTGCAGCCAGTAGTGGTAATACGGCAGATCAAACGCACAGCTCCCGCCGGGTATGCTGCTGCGTTGAAGAATGCTCTTCAAAAACTCGTTCTCCCGCATCGAGCGGCCGATCTGGCCGTTGATCGCAAAAATACGGCGAGTAGCAGTTTCCAGGTTCTCCAGAATAGTATCGAGCCGCTCTGAATCTATTCCCGGTGTTTGTCGAATACCGGCAAGCTTTTCCCGATGCCGGTCGAGTTCCTTGATGAGGTCGGCCTTGATATCGGCCCGGGCGAATATGCTCACCATATTGAGCAATGCATCCACTGCCGCCCTGCTGCTCCAGGTGTCAGCATGGGGAAGATAGTGACTCACCTCCAGGAACAGATGCTCGAGGCGCAGGAAGGTTCGCATCTTCTCATTGAGGGGATGCTCGTAGACTATCTTGTCCGGCGCTGCGGAGGTCATATAAATCCGATCGGAAAAATTCTGTGGTTGGTTGTAGAAGGAGGTTTATTCTCTAATACTTCAACTGCGCAGGCAAATTACAGCTCGGGGTAATGCCCAGTGGTTCACGTTGACCCGATCAGGTCAGAATCGCTGGAAACGCGATAAACAGTGCCGCGCCAGTGGCAGCTGAAAATTCCACCCAGGGTGAGAATCCCAAGTTTTCAACGGCTGAGATCGAGGTACCTGTGGTGCACCGCCAATACGCGGGGTTCCAACTGCTCCAGAGTACCCGAATTATCGATTATGTCATCCGCAACAGCCAGCCGGGTCTCACGATCGACTTGTGCCTCGAGAATAGCCCGGGCCTGATCTCCTGTGATCTTGTCACGGGCACAGATGCGCTGGATCTGTACAGAGGGTTCACAGTCGACCACCAGCACGCGGTCGACGCTATCGGTTTGGCCGGTTTCAACCAGCAGGGGAATCGCGAGCACCGCGTAGGGCGCGGAGAGCCGGTCAAGCTGCTGTCGCATACGCTGCCTGATTAGGGGATGCAGAATGGTTTCCAGGGTATGCCTTGCCTCGGGATCCCGAAAGACGATGGCACGCAATGCCCGGCGGTCGAGGCTGCCGTCATCACTCAGTACCGAGGCGCCGAAATGGTTGCTGATAGCTTCCAGCGCCGCCTCGCCAGGTGCCACCACCTCGCGGGCCACCCGGTCCGCGTCGATCACGGGGACGCCGAGCCCCTGCAGAATATCCGTGACGGCGGATTTACCGCTACCGATACCACCGGTCAGGCCAATGGTGAGCATGGCGTCGCGGGATCCTAGAGGCCTGCCCAAGTTAGATAGAGCTGATTTATATTTTCACCCCAAAGCATACTGATCCAGCCTGCTGAGGCCAGATAGGGGCCGAAAGGGATCGGGATGCTCTTGTCTCTGCCGAGAAAGAGGATCATTGCCACCCCGGCCAAGGCGCCTACCAGGGATGAAATGAGTATGACCTGCAGCAGTGATTGCCAGCCGAACCAGGCACCAAAAACCGCCAACAGCTTGAAGTCGCCGTAGCCCATGCCCTCCTTACCAGTGAGTAGCTTGAATAGCTGAAACACACTCCAGAGAGAGAGGTACCCAAGGGCGGCGCCGAGAATCGCGGAATGACTATCGGTGAATAGCTCGAACAGGCTGAGAATCAGGCCAATCCAAATCAATGGCAGGACCATATCATCGGGCAGGATTTGGTGGTCGAAATCGATGAGGCTGAGCGCAATCAGGCCCCAAGTGAGGCACAAGGCGGCCAGGGTTTCCCAACTGACCCCGAAGTGCCAGGCGACGGCGAGTGAGAGTATGCCGGTGAAGGCCTCTACCAGCGGATAACGGGGAGAGATGGTTTGCCGGCAAGCGGCGCAGCGGCCCTTCAGCAAAAGATAGCTGAGCACGGGGATATTCTCCGATGCGCGAATCCGATGACCGCAATTGGGGCAGCGCGAGGCCGGCTTGGCCAGATTGAGGGGCTCTGTCGGCTCCTGGTCGGCTGTGAGATCCAGCATTTCCAGGCACTGCTGCTTCCAGTCACGCTCCAGCATCACTGGGAAGCGGAAGGCGACCACATTGATGAAGCTGCCGACGGAGAGGCCGACCAAGGTGCAGAATATCAGGAATACCGGGGGGTTGGCCTGCAGAAAGTCAATCAGGTACATGATCCCCCCGATTCAGAACCAGCAGGGTATTGAGAGTGTAAATCGACACAGAGCATTCGCCCCGTTTATTATCCGCCCGTGATTGCGGAACCGAGCTGGAAGATAGGCAGATACATGGCAATCACCAGGCCGCCGATGAGGGTGCCTAAAATTACCATGATGAAGGGCTCCAACAGGCTGCTGAGGGCGTCCACCGCATTGTCCACCTCCTCCTCGTAGAAGTCCGCCACCTTGGCCAGCATGGAGTCGATGGAGCCCGCCTCCTCGCCAATGGCCACCATCTGGATCACCATGTGGGGGAAAAGATTCCGCTGCTTCATCGCCAGCTGCAGGGACTGGCCGGTGGCCACATCCTCGCGCATATGCATTACCGCATCCCCATAGACCACGTTGCCGGTGGCGCCCGAGACCGACTCCAGGGCTTCTACCAGGGGAACGCCGGCGGCGAACATGGTAGAGAGGGTGCGGGCGAAACGGGCGATGGCCGCCTTGTTGACAATGGCGCCGATAATGGGTGTCTTCAACAAGATCTTGTCAACCGTGTGACGGAACTTCCGCGATCGCTTCCAGGTATTGATAAAAACGAACCCGGTTCCCAGGATGCCGATCACCAGTGCCCACCACCAGGACTGCATCCACTCCGACATTGCCACCACTACCTTGGTGAAGGCAGGCAGGTCGGAGCCGAAACTGGAGAACAGCGCCTGAAACTGGGGAATGACGAAGATCATGATAATGGCGGTGACCAGGAAGGCCACGATGATGACAGCGGCGGGGTAGAACAGTGCCTTCTTGATTTTGCCCTTGAGGGATTCCGTCTTCTCCTTGTAGGTGGCGATCTTGTGCAGCAGCTCTTCGAGCACGCCCGCCTGCTCCCCGGCGTGGACCAGATTACAGAACAGGTCATCGAAATAGAGGGGGTGCTTCTTAAGCGCCTCCGCCAGGGCGGTCCCCCCCTCCACATCGGCCTTGATGGAGAGAATCATGGTCTGCATGTTGGGGTTGTCATGCCCCCGGCCCACAATATCGAAGGCCTGTACCAGGGGGACTCCGGATGCCATCATAGTCGCTAGTTGACGGCTGAAAACCGCAATGTCCGCTGGGCGGATTCTCTTGCCCTTTTTGGAGAATAGCGCGGATTTCTTTTTTACCTTGATGGGGTTGATGCCCTGGCGCCGCAGGTCGGCACGAACCAGCGTGATACTGGCGGCCCGTGACTCCCCCTTGATGCGCTTGCCTCTGCGGTCAGCGCCCTCCCAGGCGAATACATCGGCCTTTTGGGCCTTGGGTTGGGTTGCAGCCATACGATTAATCCTTGGTTACCCGGTTGATTTCCTCCAGGCTGGTGACCCCAGCCCGGACCTTTTTCAGCCCCGACTGGCGCAGATTGGAGACATTCTCTTTTTCAGCTTGGTCGGCCAGTTGCAGGGAGTTTCCACCTTCCATAATGATGCGCCCCATGTCCTCGGACACCGGCATCACCTGGAAAATGCCTACCCGGCCTTTGTAGCCGCGGGTGCATCGATCACAGCCCACGGCCTTGTAAACGACGAGGTCTTTCAGTTCATCCTCTTTGAATCCCTCTGCGAGCAGGGTTTCTTTGGGCAGGTCGTCGGGGGTCTTGCAGTGGGGGCAGAGGCGCCGTGCAAGGCGCTGCGCCATGATCAGCATGACCGAGGAGGCGATGTTGAACGCCGGTATGCCCATATTGGCCAGGCGGGTGAGGGTCTGGGGCGCGTCGTTGGTATGCAGGGTGGAGAGCACCAAGTGGCCGGTCTGCGCAGCCTTGACGCCGATCTCCGCGGTTTCCAGATCCCGTATCTCCCCCACCATGATGATATCGGGGTCCTGGCGCAGAAAGGCCCGCAGGGCTTCCGCAAAGGTGAGCCCCGTCTTGGTATTTTGGTTGACCTGGTTTATTCCCGCGACCTGGATCTCCACAGGATCCTCCACAGTGGAGATGTTCACATCGGGGGTATTGAGGAGATTCAGCGCGGTGTAGAGGGATACGGTTTTTCCGCTACCCGTGGGCCCTGTTACCAGGATCATGCCGTAGGGCTTCTTGATTGCCGACATGAAAGCCGCGCGCTGCTCCTCTTCGAAGCCTAGTGCCTCAATACCCACCTGGGCGCTGGTGGGATCGAGAATACGTAGCACCACCTTCTCCCCGTAGAGGGTAGGGCAGGTATTGACGCGAAAATCGATGGAGCGGTTGCGGGAGAGCACCATTTTGATACGGCCGTCCTGGGGCACACGGCGCTCTGCTATGTTCATCCGCGACATCACCTTGATGCGGGCGATCAGGCGGCTGGAAATATTGATTGGTGGCGAGGCGACCTCGGTCAGCATGCCGTCCTGGCGAAATCGCACCCGAAAGCTTTTCTCATAGGGCTCGAAGTGTACATCGGAGGCGCCGATATTGATGGCGTCCAGCAGCACCTTGTTGACGAAACGCACCACGGGCGCGTCGTCGATATCCATGTCTCCTTCGTCCTGGCGGCTGTCCTCGCCATCGTCGATGGTGACATCCAGGTTGTCGAGGTCGGTATCCAGCAAGTCCGCCATGCTGGTTTCGGTCGCGTTCAGGGCGATTTCGATGGCCTGGCTGAGTTTCTCCTCCTCCACCACCACCGCCTCGGTGGTGAGGCCGGTGTGGAACTTGATCTCGTCCAGGCCATGGAGATTGGTGGGGTCCGAGACACCCAGGAACAGCCGTTTACCGCGCTTGAAGAGGGGCAGTGCATGATGGGTGCGGATCAGCTTCTCGTCCACCAGCTTGGCGGGAATCATCTCCATGTCCAGCACGCTGAGGTCGAACAGGGGCACGCCGAACTCCTGGGAGGCCGCCTGGGCGATTTCGGTGCTGCCGACCAGCTTGTTCTCCACCAGATAGGTGACGAAAGGGGTGCGTTTTTTCAACGCCTCCTGATAGGCCTGCTCGGCCCCCGCCTCATCAAGCAGGCCGTCGCGGGCCAGGCGGCGGGCGAGGCCGCTAATGATCGATGTCGGTTTCGTGCTAGCCATCCGTTAAGTCAACAACCACACCTGAGTGGTTCCAATCAGAATTACAATCCCGCCAACTATAGAGGAAACCCGGCTGCGCAGGAATAGGAACTTCCATCCTTTATCGGCGGTCCCCATCTGAACTGAAGCCCTTTTTGGCTGGATCTTGACCCTTTACTCGGGTTGCTGTGGATTCGATCCCTGGCGCTTTTCCGGTCGGGCCGGTCTCATGGCCGGCTTCGCCAATTCAGGCTTTGTCAGGGGCAGGGGTCCGCCTGGGGCTTGCACACCTCGGCACTGCCACCATCCACGTGAGTGACGCTGATGGTGAATGCGTCGGTACCGCTTATGGTGACTGTGTAGACAAAGTTGTTGTCGTCGCCGTCGGGGCGCCAGGCCAGGTCTCCGCTCTCCAAAGTCTTGGCGCCTGCAGGATCCCAGGTGCCCGCTACGTAGGTGCCGTTGTCCAGCCAATGGTCTTCCTGGGCCAGTCGCAGAGGCTCTATGTTGGCCCGGGCCGAAGCCTCTCTGGAGGTGGTGATATACCCTCTGTAGGTGGGGATTGCGACCGCGGCGATGATTGCCAGAATGGCGACCGCGATCATGATCTCGATCAGCGTGTAGCCGGCAACTTTCAATTTGCAGTATGTAGTGGCTCTCTCTTTCATCGTGCGGTACTCCTATCGTCTGATTTGTTGAGCGGTTCTGTGTATTTGGGTACAACCCATACCTGTTGTGGAACTGCGGATCTTCGTTAGCGTAAACTGAAACGGATCAGCCTTCATTGGCCCCCTAATTCTGACAAATGTATGTCCGCTTCAAATCCCGAATCCGACTTGCGGTCCTGTAGCTGGAGGCTGTTCTCTTTCTGGCGGTTGCTCCAGGCCAGTACTCTGTGTGTGAGATTGGCAAGGTTTTGGCCAGCGGGCCCAGCCTGCCAGCCACTGCCGATGCGCAATGCTGCATCGTTGGACTTCTGATACAGCGCTTGGGCACTGGTTGTATCCCCCTCTAGTACCAGGGTGTTGGCAAGCCCCAGGTATCCCAACGCACGATGAGGTAATAGTTTCACTAGTTGCTTGTAGCCTTCCTGTGCGAGCTTGATTTGCCCGCTTTCGAGCAGGGCATTTGCTTTGACCAACAAAGCGTAGGGGTGTGAAGGTGCCTGCTGTAGCACCAGGCTGGCCTGGCGGTACTGAGTCTGCATATCGCTCTTACAATGACCATGCACCAAGAGTTGGTACTGCCATATCAAATAATCTTTGGGTCTCAGAACAGTTGAATCGAAAGCCAATTCCACTGCATTTTCGCACTCCTTTTTCATCGACAGCTTTGCAGCTTGATTTATGAGAATGTGGGCTCTCAGTGCGGAATAACCATTAAACGAGATCAGACCAAGATAGAAAAACAGCAGCATTGCGACGGGTTTGCGCATTGATCTAGTGAAGGGGATTGAAGCTTGATTCCGAGCACGGTCCACCCAGACTATCGACAGTGCACCTGCTAAAGTCCAGAGCCAGATGGAGGGCGTCGGTGTGCTGAGGGGGAAGTCGACAAGCGCGTGGAAGTACAACGCGGTGATGCTCAGTAGAAAGGCCGCGCCAATAATCGCCTGGTCTGGAGAGTTGCGGTTGTTTGCCATCTTCCATGCGGAATACCAGATCGTAGCTAGCAGCAGTATCATTAGAATGCCCGCCGGAATGCCGAGTTCCGCCAGGTATTCGAGGTAGTCATTGTGGGCATTGGCTACCCCCTTAATCTCCGTCGTGGTGGTGATATTCACGGGATTCGAGTAGTAGCTTTGAAAGCTGGTATAGAAGGTGCCGGGTCCACTTCCTGTCAGCGGTGAGTCGCTGATCATCTCCAGGGTGTTTCGATAGAAATTCAGTCGTGCACTAATGCTTCCTGAGTAGGTGCTTTGGTCTCCCGTTCCCGGCAGGGGTTCGTAAACCAACGATGGGAGTATTAGTATTAGGGGCGAGATCAGTGAACTGACGGTGGCGATCGTTAGGCGCCGCCTGCTGGATGCGAAGGTGGCCCTAATCTGGGGATTGAATCTAAACAGGATCAACAGCACGCAAAGCGCTGCGGCAAGCGCCAACCAATGCCCCTGAGACAGGGTGACCAGGGAGTAGCTCAAGCAGAGAAAGTACCCCAGCGCCGCTAAACAAGTCGCTCGGTGGCCCTCGGCTCTGAACAGTAGCACCAGCGCGGCGGGGGTGGCCAGATTCATGAAGCCGGCGGCCCAGTTTCGGTTGATAAACACCGATGCGCCGTTGTTGACCGCCGTCAGGCCGAGATTTGAATTCGACAAATGTTGAATAATACCTATAAGCGCCACCAGTGATCCGGTTGTGACGGTTACCCACAAGAGCTGGCGCAGGCCGCTTCGGCTTGAGAGCAGTTGCGCGCCCAGCAAGAAAAGCAGTGCCAGGGTTAATTGCTGCAGCATCGCGTCCTGAACCCCAGGGGCCTTCGAGTGATAGGTGCCCAGCGCCAGAACAACACCGCTGGTGAGTGCAACCCAGGTATGCAGTGGGGTCCATTTGATGGGTTGCCTGGATCTAAGCAGCCAGACCACTACGAGCAGGGTGATTGCTATCCCCGCCGTATACCACTGGGGCAGTTCGATCTTGTTGGCGATGGGGAAGAAGATAACGAATGGCAGGGCCAGCAAAAGGCCCAGCAGCAACTTAGACAGGGTTGAATGTTCTGCGGCGGGGTGTTTATTCTGATTCCCTGCGAATAATTCCATGGGCTGGTGCGAGAATTTGTGCTGTCGCAGCGAAAAAAAGGCCCGGTGATCCACCGGGCCTGGGTGTTGAAGCGATTACTCTACAATGACGGTTACGCCCGAGGTGACAATCCCTTGTCCACCGCCATCAAATGCTGCAGACAGTAGGCTGGCCGCATCATCGCAGAGCTGAATCGTAACATCAGAATCGATTGCGGCAGTATCAAGATTACCGTCACCAGCATCAAGTTGAACGCTTACGGAGCCTTCGTTGTCAGCGCCGCAGGCGGCGTTTACAAAGGCCGGGGTATCAACTGCCGTTTCAAACGGAGTCAGCTTGTTGCCTTCGTTCAAGGCAACATGGACGTCTGTAGTTGCATCACCGCCGGCGGCGCGCTTGGCAATCTCGTTCTTGACGAACCGATGGGCCACGCCGAAATTGTCGTGCACGGCGTTCAATTTCGCCTGCAGGATATACTGGTTGTAAGCGGGGATGGCGATGGCTGCCAGAATGGCGATGATGGCCACCACGATCATGAGTTCGATAAGGGTAAAACCTGACTGTACTTTCTTCATGCTACTCTCCTGGTGTAAAAGACTGTGATTCCTGCTTCGGCCACTGGGCCTGTTCCTTTAGAAAATATCGAGCGGCCTTTTTTCCGCGTCGTCAGCTAAAAGGCAATCCCCATGCCAACTTACCGCGCAAATTGGGAGGGCGAAAGTTCTAAATAAGCGAATAGCTAACGGAAACAGCGGCTAATATTGGCTAATTGTAAATATGCCAAATTATTGTCGCCAAAGTCGTGAAGCAGTGGTCAGCTGTTTTGTGAAACGGGTTGCAAAATCAGTGTCACTTGGTGACAAAAATGGTCACCCTGGGGTTGCTGCCGGCTTCAGTCTATACCCAGTTTACTGAGACGGTAACGCAGCTGACGGAAGCTGATGCCCAGTCGCTTCGCCGCCGCGGTGCGGTTCCAGTGGGTGGCTTCCAGCGCCTGGGTGATGGCATCCCGCTCCACCTGTTCCAGGTAGGGCTCCAGTTGTTGCTCCGGCACCGGGGCGCTCGTCGCTACCGTTTTTTGGGGAAGCAGGAAGTCCTCCTCGCCGATGCTATTGCCCTCGCATAGAGTAACCGCCCGTTCCAGGATGTTTTCCAGTTCCCGCACATTGCCGGGAAAGTCGTAGGCGAAGAGTTGTTTCCCAGCGGGAGCGGTGAGCCGGGGCTTTTCTATACCGTTCTGGGTGGCCAGTTTCCTCAAAATCAAATCCACCAGCGGGGGGATGTCTTCCCGCCGCTCTCGCAGCGGTGGAATGGATAGCTCGATGACGTTGATGCGATAGAAGAGGTCCTGACGAAACTCTCCCGCTTCAACCAGGGCCGCCAGGTCCATGTGGGTGGCGCTGATAATGCGCACGTCCACCGTCTGCTCGCTCTGGGCACCGATGGGACGCACCCGCTTTTCCTGGATGGCACGCAGCAGCTTGACTTGCATCGGTAACGGCAGGTCCGCCACCTCGTCAAGAAACAGGGTGCCGCCGTTGGCAGCCTGAAAAAGCCCCTGCTTGTCTGCTACCGCGCCGGTGAAGCTCCCCTTGAGATGGCCGAAAAACTCGCTCTCCATGAGGTCGGGGGGGACGGCGCCGCAGTTAACGGCAACGAATTCCGCTTCCGCCCTGGGACCTTGCTGATGAATCAACCTGGCCGCCAACTCCTTGCCGCTTCCCGACTCGCCGCTTATGTACACGGGAGCCTGACTTCGCGCCAGTTTTCTGATCATCTCCCGGATGCGGCCCATCGCCGGCGAGCCTCCAAGCATCGGGGTATCCAAATCCGCCGGATCTTCGCTGCTATTCGCCGTCTCCGTGGGTTGGCGAAGCTTTAGAGCGGAGCGGACCAACTGCCGCAGCATCTGCAGGTCGATAGGCTTGGAGGCGAAGTCGAAAGCTCCGGCCTTCAGCGCTTGAATGGCTGTCTCCATGTTGCCGTGGGCGGTGATGACTGCGACCGGCAGCTGGGGATACTCCCGGTTTATGGTCTCAACCAGCTCGATGCCGCTGCCATCCGGCAGGCGCATGTCGGTGAGACAGAGGTCGAAGGATTCGCAGGCCAGCAGTTCCACCGCGCTTTTCAAGTCTACGGCCTTGCGGGTCTCGATCTCCATGCGCGCCAGCGTAATGCCAAGCAATTCCAGAATATCCGGTTCGTCATCGACGATGAGCGCCAGCTGTCTGTTCATGTCGTCGCCCTGGCGGTTCGCCGGCCTGGAAAACTAAGGCGGAAACAACTTCCCCCCTCCGCCGGGGGGCGGTATTCCAATTTCACCCTATTAGATTCGCTCAACTCCCGGGCGATGTATAGACCCAGTCCGGTGCCGCTGCCTTTGGTGGTGAAGAAGGGTTCGAAGATCTGGCGCACCGATTGTTCGGGTATACCCGGTCCGTTGTCCGCGATTTCGAGAAACGGTCCTCCGGAATCCCGGGTGATCCCACCCTCCAACCGGATCCGCAGCGCTTCGCGCTCATGGTGGAAATGGCGAAGCGAGTTGTCACATAAATTGTTGAGGATCTGCCGGATCTGGGTGGAGTCGGCGAACACGAATGTCTCTTCAGGCGCTATATCCAGGTGCATGCACTCCACCGGTAACTGGTGGGTGGTCAGGTATTCGTCCATGAAACCCTCCAGCCAACGCTTGAGTTGGAACTCTCGTGGTTTGGATTTGCTTCGCCGTGATAATTGCAGCACATTTTCAATGATGGTGTTGACCCGGTTGGTATTGGTGCCGATTATTTCCAGCAGGCGTTGCTCTCCGGCAGGAAGCTCTGTGGATTCCTGCAGCAGCTGTTCCGCGTGGCCGATGGCACCCAGGGGGTTGCGAATCTCGTGGGCTATGCTGGCAGTCAGACGCCCCAGGGAAGCCAATTTGATCTGCTGCGCCTGCTGGGTGACCAATGCTTCGTCCTCCAGAAAAATGATGGCGCCGTAATGCCCGCTGCTGCCGAGCCTGGAGAATCCAGGCTTGATGGCTTTAGCGCCGATTTCCGGCTCGAAGACTTGAGGTTCTTTATCGGGGGTTCGGATCCAGTGGCGCATCTGCCGGTCGAGCGCCTCGCAGGCGCGCGCCAGGGGCATTCCCGGCTGGGCGTCGGGCATTCCCAGCAGAGACCAGGCCGAGTCATTCATCAACCTGATATCCCGGTCGTTGTCCACCACGATGATGCCGGTCTGCATATGCTGGATGACGTATTCGTTGAGCTGGGCTAGATTGGCGAGATCTAGTTCCTGCCGTGACACCAGAAGTTCGCTGCGGGTGGCGCGATGAGAGAGCACCAGGGCCAAGGCTGCGATGGCGAAAAAGGAGGCACCCAGCATACCGGCCTGGTGGTAGCCGGAGTATGCCGGGCTGGCACTAAGCGCGGCATACGTCTGTTGGCCCAGAACGACTAATGTCGCGGTAGCCGCCAGCAGCAACGCCGTCGGACCTTTAACCATCGCGCTGCCGGCGGCGATGGAGATTGCGATCAATGCGCCCATACCGGTCTGAATTCCACCACTGGCATGCACCATCAGGGTCAGACAGGCGATATCCACTGCGACCATCCCCGCAGCGTGAAGTGTTGTACCCATGAGATGAGGGCGCCAGTAGAAAAGTAGTCCGCCGATGGTAACCAGGACCAGATAACCGATGGAAATCAGAGTGTAGAGGGCGGGGTTCAACTGCCCCAGAATCGATCCCTCGCCGCGCTCCAAGAAAAGAAATACCAATAGCAGCGCAACGATCAATCGGTAGACTGCGAAGTAGCCCAACGATCGACTGCGATCATCTTCGAGCCCTGAGGTGGGGCGGGTCTGGAGTGTTGAAATACTGCTCATAATTCGATTCGGCGATGTCGTCAAATTGTCATATTGTCCACACGGCTGAGCGGAGGTGCGCAGCGGTTGGGTGATTGCGAGCTGCTAATTCATTCGTTATCGGCCGGTAGTTTATAAAAAGGATTTTTACCCTGAGTCGCCATCGCAGCACCATCCCCATAATGTATTCTTATCGTGGTATATCTTCCCTTTGATTATTTATTATTTTTCCACCAGAATAATAGTTTTTTCAGCGGACGGGTCGAAACGAAATCATGAATCTGCATGAGTACCAATCAAAACAGTTGTTCGCACGATATGGTGTGCCGGTCTCCAAGGGGAAACCCGCCACGTCGGTGTCTGCGGCCAGAGAGGCTGCGCAGTGTCTGCAGGGGGAGCGTTGGGTGGTAAAGGCTCAGGTTCATGCCGGTGGCCGGGGTAAGGCGGGCGGTGTGGTACTGGTGGACAGCCTGGACCGAGTCGAGGAGGAAGCGAATCGACTGCTCGGCAGCAAGATAATTACCAAGCAAACCGGAGAACAGGGTTTGCCGGTAAATACCCTGCTTATCGAGGAGCCCACGGATATTGGCCGCGAGCTCTATCTGAGTGTGCTGGTGGATCGGGAATCGCGGCGCGTTCTTTTCATGGCCTCCAGTGCGGGCGGCATGAATATCGAGGAAGTGGCTGCCGAGACGCCGGAGAAAATTCATACTGTCCAAGTCGATCCGGCTGCCGGGTTGCAAGGCTACCAATGCCGTAAACTAGCCTTCGCTCTGGAACTTGAAGGGAAGCAGATCCGTGCCTTCCAGGGATTTATGGAGAAGCTCTACAAGATGTTCGTCGAGAGTGATGCCAGCCTGGTGGAGATCAACCCGCTGGTAGTGACTACTGCCGGAGACCTGATAGCGCTGGATGCCAAGATCAACTTGGATTCCAACGCCTTCTTCCGCCAGGGGGAACTCTTCGCGATGCGCGACGTCTCCCAGGAAGATCCCCGAGAGGCGGCTGCCGCTGAACACGATCTAAACTACATCACCCTGGACGGAAACATCGGCTGTATGGTGAATGGCGCGGGCCTGGCCATGGCTACCATGGACCTGGTGCAGTTGCATGGCGGTACTCCGGCCAACTTCCTGGATGTAGGTGGCAATACCACCGCCGAGCGGGTGGCAGAGGCGTTTAAACTCATTCTCTCGGACGACAAGGTCAAGGCCGTGCTGGTGAATATATTCGGCGGCATCGTCCGTTGCGATCTCATCGCCGACGGCATCATCCAGGCTGTTCAAGACGTGGGTGTTGACGTACCTGTGGTGGTCAGACTTGAGGGTACCAACGCGCCCCAGGGACTGGAAAAGCTTTCGAATAGCGGACTGGCTATTACCACGGCAGCGGATCTTTCGGAAGCCGCCAAAAAGGTGGTCGCCGACGCCGGTTAGAACGAGTAGAGGTGCGGATCTTCTGTATGGAGGGTCCGCATTCCCGCCCAACAGGGCAAAGATCAAGAATTCAGGAAACTAATTGTGAGTGTTCTAGTAAACAAAGACACAAGAGTAGTCGTCCAGGGTTTCACTGGGAAACAGGGTACGTTCCACACCGAGCAAGCCATCGCCTATGGTACCAACGTAATCGGGGGAGTGACGCCGGGAAAGGGGGGTCAGCGACACCTCGACCTTCCGGTCTTCAACACCGTCTACGATGCGGTGAGGGATGCGGGTGCCGACGCGTCGATGATATACGTTCCGGCTGCCTTCGCCGCCGATGCAATCCTGGAGGCGGCCGACGCGGGCATCAAGGTGATTGCCTGCATCACCGAGGGTGTCCCGGTGCTGGATATGCTGAAAGTCAAGGCCGCTCTCGGTCAATATGATTGCCGCCTTATCGGTCCCAACTGTCCCGGTATTATTACCCCCGGAGAGTGTAAGATCGGCATTATGCCGGGCATGATCCATCAACCAGGGAAGGTCGGGATCGTCTCCCGCTCGGGCACTCTGACCTACGAGGCGGTGCATCAAACTACTCAGGCCGGCTTGGGCCAGAGTACCTGCATCGGCATAGGTGGAGATCCTATTCACGGTATGAATTTCATCGATTGCCTGGAGCTGTTTCAGCAGGATCCCGCAACCGAGGGGATAGTGATGGTGGGGGAAATCGGTGGGTCTGCGGAAGAGGATGCAGCGGAGTACATCAGGGATCATGTCACCAAGCCGGTGGTTGCCTATATCGCAGGAGTTACTGCGCCATCCGGCAAGCGGATGGGGCATGCTGGGGCTATCGTCAGTGGCGGCAAAGGGACTGCCGACGGCAAGTTTGCGGCTTTGGAGGCGGCGGGCGTGGCAACCGTGCGCTCTCCTGCAGACATGGGCGCCCGCTTGGCGGAACTGATGGCCTAATCAGGATACCGGCAGCATTGGTCACAACTAGCCGCTGCGGGAACTGAGCGTAGTATGATCGGACCGCCGCTGGAGGTATCCAGCGGCGGTTTTTTTTATTGAAGGCTCTCCTAGAGGCGCCACTGAGGCGGCGGGAGCTGGACCAGACTGAGCGGGAGTGAGAAATCTTGTCTTTGAAGATCGCCTTGGCACAGATCAACCTCTTGGTAGGGGACGTTATCGGCAACACCGAGCGGGTTATCTCGCTGGCTGAGGATGCCCGAGACAATCTCCAGGCGGAGATAATCCTGTTTCCTGAGCTAACCCTCTCCGGCTACCCGCCGGAGGATTTGTTGCTGCGCGCGGAGTTGCTGGAAAGGGTTGAGCAGGCCTTGGAGGAGATCCGTCGCTCGGTAGAAGGAATTACCCTAGTCGTGGGTTATCCACGCTGCAGGGAGGGGTTGCTTTACAACGCCGCAGGGGTGTTCAGCAACGGCGAGCTGAGGGCGGAGTATCATAAGACACTCCTGCCCAACTACAGCGTGTTCGACGAAAAACGTTACTTTGAACCTGGTGATAAACCCTGTGTGCTGGATATTGGCGGCGTCTCTGTGGGCATTACCATTTGCGAAGACATTTGGTACAAAAAACCCGCTGCGCGTGCGAAAGAGCTGGGCGCAAAAGTATTGTTGAATCTCAACGCCTCCCCGTACCATCGGGGAAAGGCGCCGGAGCGTGAGGAACTGCTGCAGAAGAGGGCCAGGGAGACTGGGCTGGCCATCGTCTATCTGAATCTGGTCGGGGGGCAGGACGAACTGGTATTCGACGGTGGATCGTTCGTTGTGGATAAAGATGGAACGCTAGTGCAGCGGCTTGCCTATTTCGAAGAGTCACTGGATTGTATCGAGTTCACTACCGAGGCGGATGAGGTCAAGCCGGGCGCCGGGGTTATTGCGGATCAACCCGGTGACGAAGAGGGCGTCTATCGGGCTTTGGTACTCGGCGTGCGGGACTATGTGAACAAAAACGGGTTCAAGGGCGCTGTTTTGGGGCTTTCCGGCGGTATTGATTCCGCCCTCACCCTGGCGGTGGCAGTGGATGCTCTGGGAGCGGACCAGGTTGAGGTGGTCATGATGCCCTCCAGGTATACCGCCTCCATGAGTAATGACGATGCCCTTGAGGAGGCCGAGTTACTGGGGGTTGCCCACCAGTCGATACCCATCGAGCCCGCATTCGAGGCCTTTCTTGGTATGCTCAAGGATGCACTCGCTGGTTATCCGGTGGATACTACGGAAGAAAATATTCAAGCTCGCTGTCGGGGTATCCTGCTTATGGCTATCAGCAATAAGACTGGAAAGATACTGCTGACAACAGGTAATAAGAGCGAAATGGCAGTGGGGTACGCCACCCTCTACGGTGACATGGCGGGTGGCTTCGCGCCGATAAAGGATGTTCCCAAGGAGCTGGTATATCGACTAGCCAGATACCGCAACCGACTGGGGCGGGTCATTCCCGAGCGGGTGATAACACGCCCACCTTCGGCTGAATTGGCACCGGATCAAAAGGATTCAGATAGCCTTCCTCCTTACCCGATACTTGACGAGATATTGCTGCGTTATATCGAGCGCGAGCAGGGTTTGCGGGAGATTGTATCGGCGGGCTATGACCACCAGGTTGTGGAAAAGATTGTGCGCATGGTAGACCGTAACGAATACAAGCGCCGTCAGGCGCCCCCCGGTGTAAAGATAACCCAGAGGGCCTTTGGGCGTGATAGACGCTTTCCATTAACCAACGGATTCCGACGGCGACAGCGTTTTTCCCACCGCTGATTCCTGCAGCAACGACCCGGACAGGAGTCAAGATGTGTGTAGGTCTATATCTCGGGGGTTATGGCAAGGGTTGGGCGGTATAAAAACTGTCACATCCGGACCCTGCATGTGTTACCTTAACCGGCGATTTTCAACTTTACCGGGAGACAGGATCAATGAAGAAGGTGGACGCCATCATCAAACCTTTTAAATTGGACGATGTCCGCGAGGCACTGTCGGCCATCGGTATTACCGGCATGACGGCCAGCGAGGTCAAAGGGTTCGGGCGCCAGAAAGGACATACGGAACTCTATCGTGGCGCAGAGTATGTGGTTGATTTCCTACCCAAGGTGAAAATAGAGGTGGTGATCAACGAAAGTCAGCTTGAAGACTGTATTGAGACTATCACCAATGCGGCGCGCACAGGGAAGATTGGGGATGGTAAAATTTTCGTCAGCAGTGTCGAGAAGGTGGTGCGTATCCGCACTGGCGAAGAGGACGAGGCCGCGATTTAGCTGCAATCCACCGCAATACACCACGGGGTCTATGGTTAGCAGATCAGTTCTCGTCGAGTTCTAGGTAGTCCCAAACCTTTTTGCCGTAGGAGTCCTCGAGGTCCGATTCCGGGATTTCCAGCGTGCCCTTCTTTTCGTTGAGCGCCAGCACACGGATGGCATCGTCAGACAGCCCTTCCAATCCCAGTTCGTGGTAGGCTTTCAATAATATCTCCAGTGCTTCGCCGACCGCTGGGGTTCTCTGGTACTTTTCGATAACAACTATCGCCCGGTTGGCTGCCGCCAAATGGGCACCACGCTTCATGTAATAGCGGGCTACATGTAACTCGTGCATTGCCAGATTGTTTCGCAGGTAAATCATCCGGCTGATGGCGTCCTCGGAGTATTCGCTGTCGGGAAACCGGCGCGCCAGTTCGGCAAAATCGTTAAATGAATTTAGCGTCGTCCTAGGATCGCGCTGGGAGGTGTCGACGGGGACAAAGCGCTGAATGAAACCCAGATTGCGGTTGAAGTTGACCAGGCCTTTGAGATAGTAGGCATAGTCCACATGGGGATTTCGGGGGTGAAGCTTGATAAAGCGGTTTGCAGCGGCAATCGCGGCGTCGGGTTTTCCATCTTTATAGTAAGCATAGGCTACGTCCATTTGCGCCTGCATGGCGTACTGGCCGAAGGGATAACGGGCTTCCAGGCCCTCCAGGTATTTGGCGGCATCGCCGTAGTTGCCATCGGCCATGGAGGCGGAGGCTTCGTTATAAAATTTTTGAGCGCTCCAGCCTTCGGTTTCGTCGATCTTATCGGGGAGTAGTGAACACCCGGCGATCAAGAATGCCAGTGTTGATATCGTCAGTTTGCGCATGCATCCCATGGTATTCTCGGTCATTTACAGTTCCGCCGTAGATTATAGCGGAAATAGTGCGAATATCGGCAATGGGGCAGACGCGAAATCGGTGCGGCGTTAACATACGCCACTGCTACTAGTTGCTTGCTATGACCCGTAATGAATCACGACTTGAAATACACTGCGGAGGTTGCACCTGAGTATGCGGGCAGACGCCTGGATCAGGCACTACCCCTGCTGTTCCGGGAATTCTCCAGAAGTCGGCTGCAGCGCTGGGTTAGAGAAGGGCGGGTGAGCCGTGACGGTGAGGTGGTTCGGCGCCCGCGTGAAAAACTGCTCGGAGGCGAATACATAGTTCTCGAGGCCTGCCTGGACGCCCAGGTGGAGGATCTGCCTCAGGAGATTCCCTTAGATATTGTCTATGAGGATGATGCTTTGCTGGTGGTCGACAAGCCAGCCGGTATGGTGGTGCATCCGGCTGCCGGGAATCCCGATGGAACGCTGCAAAATGCGTTGTTGCATCACGATCCGGCCTTGATTGGCTTGCCCCGCGCCGGCATTGTCCATCGACTGGATAAGGATACAACAGGCCTACTGGTTGTCGCTCGCAATACCGCGGCTCACAAATCGCTGGTGACTCAGTTGCAGGAACGCCGGGTGCGGCGCGAGTATAGGGCCTTAGTTGCGGGTGTTATGACTTCCGGGGGTAGCGTGGATCAGCCCGTGGGCCGGCATCCGCTGCATCGCACCCGAATGGCTGTGGTTGCCTCTGGTAAGTCGGCAGTTACTCACTACCGGGTGATCACGCGTTTTCGTGCGCACAGCTACCTTCGGGTCAATCTTGAGACCGGACGCACGCATCAGATCCGCGTGCATCTGGCCCATCTCCGCCATCCCCTGGTCGGTGATCAAACCTACGCCGGCAGAGCCCGGCCGCCAGCCGGAATCTCATCCCAATTGCGGCAGTCTCTGCAGACGTTTCGCCGTCAGGCGCTTCATGCCGGCCGTTTAGGGGTTCGGCATCCCGCATCGGGTGAGTGGATGGAGTGGGCACGCCCGCTACCCGCGGACATGCAGGAGTTGCTCGAATCCATGCAGGAAGATATCCAACGTGATTGATCTCATTCTTCCCAACTGGCATGCCCCACCATGGATTCGGGCGTTGACAACTTGCCGCCGTGGCGGGGTAAGCGCCCCCCCCTATGATGGCCTGAATCTGGGTGACCATGTGGGCGATGATCCAGAGTGCGTGGCAGCGAACCGACGCCTGCTGCGTCAGCGTGCCGCGCTGCCCGCGGAACCTCGCTGGCTGTGCCAGGTGCATGGCTGTGAAGTGGCGCAATGGAATGGTATGCCGGGAGTGGTCGAAGCTGACGCGGCCGCAACTTCCGAGCCGGGCGTGGTTTGCGCCGTTTTGACCGCGGACTGCCTACCGCTGTTGCTATGCAATGAGAATGGCAGCAGGGTGGCGGTCGCACACGCTGGTTGGCGTGGTTTGGTAAATGGGGTAGTCGAGGCTGCGGTAGCCGCTTTTGATGACGAATCTGCTCATCTCATGGTTTGGCTGGGCCCGGCAATTGGGCCCTCGGTGTTTGAGGTGGGAGACGAGGTGCGCGACATGTTCTTGGATGCGTACTCAGAAGATAACAGCTGTTTCAAGGCGCACGGCGAGGGACACTGGCTGGCGGATATATACCGCTTGGCCAGCAATCGACTGACGAGACTGGGCATTGGGGCGATCAGTGGGGGAAACTATTGCACCTACACTGACAGCCAACGGTTCTTTTCTTATCGCCGCGACGGCAAGACCGGTCGCATGGTCTCCCTGATCTGGATAGAAGAGCAGTCGCCAAAGCCGTGATTCTCCTGGTTCGTTTCTTCCCCGCACTGATTCTTCAGGGTGATCGATGAGTGAGTTTGCAGTTTGGATGCCTCTACTGCTGCTCCTGCTATGGCAGCTGCGGCGATTGCTCAGGGCAGCGAGGAATGCCAATCGAATCGATTGGGGACGCAACTGGATGAACCTGACCGACGGGCTCAATCGCCTTTTCTGTTATCGTTATCACCGATTGAATGTATCCGGATTACGCCTGCCAAAGCAGGGCTCGGCCATTGTCATATGTAATCACGTTTCCGGATTAGACCCGCTATTGCTGATCGCCACTTCCCGCCGGCCCTTGCGTTTCCTGATAGCAAGAGAGCAGTACCACCGGTTTGGCTTCAACTGGCTTTTCAGGGCCGTAGGGTGTATCCCCGTGGACCGTGCGGCTAGACCGGAGCGCGCGTTACGGGCGGCATTGAGAGCCTTGAGGGCTGGAGAGGTAATCGCCCTCTTTCCTCATGGGCAAATACATCTCGACTCTGACCCTCCCCGTCGCTTGAAACCCGGAGCGGCACGCCTTTCTCAATTGACGGGCGCACCGCTATATCCCCAGCGTATTACCGGTGTGCGGGGCATCAAGCATGTCTTACGGGGGGTACTGCTGCGAAGCCGTGCCCGGATTGCCCGCTTTCCTCCTATCCACGGGCAGCATAAATCGCTCGCAGAAATTCAGGACGAGCTGCAGACTATCCTCGATGGAAAAGCGCCTGGTCGCCGCTACCCCGGTTCGCGTTCTGACATGCCCAAAGCTCTAGGACCCTAACTGCAAAGCCCGGTGTTGCAGGTGGAACCATAGGCATCATAGGTCTCGTTTTTTATCAAAGCAGAAGTCGTGGCCAGTCCGCTATCACTTGCTTAATTCCCTTGAAAATCCCCTGCATTCGCCCAACATTCCATGCATAACAGTGAATATCTTGGAGTATCGCCATGAGAATGGACAAATTGACCAGCAAGTTTCAGATGGCCCTGGCGGATGCCCAGAGCCTCTCGGTTGGGCGGGATCACCAGTTCATTGAACCGCTGCATCTGATGCTGGCGCTGCTGGATCAGCAGGGGGGCACGGCCCGTCACCTGCTCTCTCAATCGGATGTCAACGTCAATCTACTCCGCTCCAGCCTGGGGGAGGCCCTGGATCGCCTTCCTACGGTCGAGGGCGGAACTGGAGACGTGCACGTCTCCAACGAGCTGGGGCGGCTGCTGAATAGGACTGACAAACTGGCTCAGGAGCGCAAAGATCAGTACATCTCCAGTGAGCTGTTCGTGTTGGCTGCGGTAGAAGATGGTGGTGAGCTGGGTCATTTGATGCGCAAAGCAGGTGCCGCCAAGGGACCGATACAGCAGTCCATCGAGGCGCTGCGCGGCGGGCAGCCGGTGGATGATCCGAATGCAGAGGAGCAACGCCAGGCTTTGGAAAAGTACACTATCGACCTGACAGAGCGGGCCGAGCAGGGAAAGCTCGATCCGGTAATCGGACGCGACGATGAGATTCGCAGGACCGTGCAAGTGCTGCAACGGCGGACCAAGAACAACCCGGTGTTGATTGGTGAGCCCGGCGTCGGGAAGACCGCGATTGTGGAAGGCCTGGCACAGCGAATAATTAACGGCGAGGTGCCAGAAGGGCTCAAAAACAAGCGGCTGCTATCTCTGGATATGGGCGCCTTGATTGCCGGGGCCAAGTTTCGTGGAGAATTCGAGGAGCGTCTCAAGGCAGTGCTCAATGACCTGGCAAAGCAGGAGGGGCAGATCATTCTGTTCATCGACGAACTCCATACGATGGTCGGCGCCGGCAAGGCCGAAGGTTCCATGGATGCAGGAAACATGCTGAAACCGGCTCTTGCCAGGGGTGAGCTGCATTGCGTCGGCGCCACTACCCTGGATGAATACCGCCAATATGTAGAAAAGGACGCGGCCCTGGAGAGGCGTTTTCAGAAGGTATTGGTCGATGAGCCCACAGTGGAAGACACTATCGCCATTCTACGCGGCCTCAAAGAGCGCTACGAGGTGCACCACGGCGTGGAAATCACCGATCCCGCCATTGTCGCTGCTGCGACCCTTTCTCACCGCTACATCAGCGATCGCCAGCTTCCAGATAAAGCAATCGATCTGATTGATGAGTCTGCCTCCTTGATCCGGATGGAAATCGACTCTCTGCCGGAGGAGATGGACCGCCTTGAGCGGCGACTGATTCAGCTCAAAATCGAGCGTGAAGCCCTGAAGAAAGAGAAGGACCAGGCTTCCAAGAAACGGCTATCGGATCTGGAGGCACAGGTGGTGCAGTTGGAGCGGGAATTCTCGGACCTTGAAGAGGTCTGGAAGTCGGAAAAGGCGGCGCTTCAGGGAGCCGCTCATATCAAGGAGGCACTGGAACGGGCTAAGTTGGAGATGGAGACAGCGCGCCGTGCCAGCGATCTGCAGCGCATGTCGGAGCTTCAGTACGGGCGTATACCCGAGCTAGAAAAACAGCTAGAGGCTGCGACCCAGGCCGAGGGCCGAAAGATGACTCTGCTGCGCAACAAGGTGACTGACGAAGAGATCGCAGAGGTGGTTTCCAAATGGACAGGTATCCCCGTGTCCAAGATGTTGGAGGGGGAGCGTGAGAAGTTGTTGAAGATGGAGCAATCGCTGAGTCAGCGGGTGATCGGCCAGGATGAGGCGGTGAATGCGGTCTCCAATGCCATTCGCCGATCTAGGGCCGGTTTATCGGACCCCAACCGCCCCAACGGTTCCTTTCTTTTCCTGGGACCCACGGGGGTGGGTAAGACCGAATTGTGTAAAGCGTTGGCTGCCTTTTTGTTCGATACAGAAGAGGCTATGGTGCGGGTGGATATGTCTGAATTCATGGAGAAGCATTCGGTCGCCCGCTTGATTGGCGCCCCTCCGGGTTATGTCGGATATGAGGAAGGGGGTTACCTGACCGAGTTGGTTCGTCGCCGGCCCTACAGCGTGATCTTGATGGACGAGGTCGAAAAGGCCCACCAAGATGTATTCAACGTTCTGCTGCAGGTATTGGAGGATGGTCGCCTGACGGATGGCCAGGGTCGCACCGTGGATTTCAGGAACACCGTAGTGGTAATGACCTCCAACCTGGGTTCACAGCTTATCCAGGAGATGGCGGGCGAAAGCGAGTACGAGGCAATGAAGTCAGCGGTTATGGAGATTGTGGGACAGCATTTCCGTCCGGAGTTCATCAATCGTGTCGACGATACTGTGGTATTCCATCCGCTGGGGCGCGAACAGATAAGGGCAATCACTGTAATTCAAATCGGCTATCTGCGTCGGCGCCTGCTGGATCGGGAGATGGATCTACAGGTCAGCGAGGCTGCCCTGGACTATCTTGGGGAGGCAGGGTTCGATCCGGTGTACGGTGCCAGACCGTTGAAGCGGGCGATTCAGCATCAGCTGGAGAATCCCCTCGCCCAGGAGATCTTGGGTGGGCGGTTTTCGTCAGGTGACACCATCTTGGTCGATCTGGCTGGCGACGGCCTGACCTTCTCAGAGGGAGAAAAGGAGCAGATGTCCGTCGCCTGATAGTTGAGAACGACAAACCGCCAGATTTATTAGTGTTAACAGGCCCTAGCTGGCGACCGGTTTGGGAAAGATTTTCCGGTACCGGTCGCTAGATAAACTATGATGACGAGAGCGCAGCCGGCAACTGCCGCGGCGGGGCGGGAAAAACGTGAGCACAGCGCGGAAAAAGGTACTATCGAGTACCTCCTCGACTCTATGCGCAGGGGAAGTGATTTTCCCGCCCTCTCAGAGTCGATTAGATCCCTAAACCGCTTAGCGGAATCCACAGAGCAGGACATGCGGGGATTGGCGAGCGTCATCATCGGCGACTTTGCCTTGACCAACAAGATTCTGAAGGTAGTGAACTCCGCCTACTACAGCAGCTTCTCCGGAAAGATCGGAAGCATTAGCCGCGCCATTGTGGTACTGGGGATCGAGGCAGTTCGGGCCCTGGCCGCTTCACTGATTTTCTTGGAGCATCTCAACGACAAGGGTCAGGCCGCTCAGCTCCGGAGTCAGATTTCGACAGCGATTTTCAGCGCGACACTGGCTCGGCAGTTGGCTCTCAACTCCGGTACCGAAAACTCCGAAGGGAGTTTTCTCTGCGGGATGCTGCAGAACCTCGGTGGGATTTTAGTTACCTACTATCTGCCCGCGGAGCGCGGACAGATAGATCGCTTGACCAGGGAACCGGGACGAACTCCGGAGATGGCACAACAGAAGGTGTTGGGGATGACCTATGAAACCCTAGGCGTTGCCGTAGCCGAACACTGGAATTTCCCGAACGTCATTACTCTGGGCATGCGTCAATACGATTCCGAAACCTGCGGTGAGTCCATGAAGGAGGATGCGAGACTGCGTCTCGTGGCGAGTTTGGCGAATCAGGCAGCGGTTGAAATCATCAGCGGTAAGCGGGCAGATGTTGCGGTCCTCGGGGAGCCGGTGGCGAAGTATTGCAGGCTATTGGGTCTCAAGCCCGACCAGTTCAGCGAAATTGTCAGAGACGCTAGCCAGGAGTTCAACGAGCTGCATGGGGCTTTCATAGATAACAAAGTCCATGCTCCGCTTTCCAGCGAGGGCGCCCGGGAGCGGGTATCAGGGGTATCCGGTTCCGGGCAGCCAGTTACCCCAGTGGTCCCGGCCGGGGTTGATGAGGGAAAGGATTCCTTCCATAACCTGGAAATGGACGCTGAGCAGGAAATACAGGGGGATGCTGCAGATGCCGAAAAGATCATGACCGAAGGTCTGCAGGAAGTCAGCAGGATACTGATGGCGGACAACGGAACCGTAAATCAGGTGTTCAATGTTGTCCTGGAGACCCTCTACCGGGCAATGGCTTTTCGCCATGTGGTGCTCTGCCTCCAAGATGGTCGCCGCGGGCAGTATCAGGCCAGATTGGGATTCGGTAGGGACATTAACGATTTTATGACCAAATTTCGTTTTCCTTCCAAATACCGCAATGACGTCTTTCATGCAGCGCTGAAAAACAATGTTGACCTGTACGTAGAGGATACAGAAGCCAAGAACATTAAGTCCGATCTCCCTGTGTGGTATACCCAAACCGGGTCGGCCGGCTCCTTCATCTTGCTGCCCATCAACTGGAATCAGAAGCCGGTGGGCTTGATTTATGCCGATCACAAGCATGCCAAGGGAATGGTGCTGAGCGGCAACCAGCTCAATCTGATGAAGGCCTTGCGCAATCAGATGTTACTCGCCTTTCGCACGCTCTCTTGAAGCGCATAGGTTAGACAAGCGAATCAGTTCTGTACCGGGTTTGCTGTTCCCTCTCCCCGGAGCTGGGATTTTTCCGCCTGGTTTTTCTCGACCATTTCTATGTATTGCTTTGGAGTTGCGGTTATTCCTTTCTCGGGCCGCTTCTCTGCTGTGTAGTATCCGTAGATGACAACAGCGACCAACGTTATAAAGACCGGGAAAAATGGTTTGATTTTCATTGATTGGCGACACTCCGATCGCCGGTCATCGAACAGCAAAAAGCAGTGGATGACGGCGTTGTCGAGAAAAACTCTCCTCTGTTGCAGGGAATTATAGCTCAATGGCTGCCGCTACCGGCGCTGATTCCCCTGTTTGCTCCCAGACTAATGATCGGCCAATTCTGTGAATGCGCGTAGGCGAGCAGTTTCTCGTCTGGATCTACTGCAACCGGATTCGAAACCCGCTCCAGTAGTGGCAGGTCATTGTGGGAGTCGCTGTAAAAGCTGCTTTTATCAAGTGTTTTGGCGTGAGCCTTCAACCAGTGTTCAAGCCTCTCAACTTTTCCTTCGCGAAAGCTTGGAAGACCTTCCACCTCTCCCGTAAAACGACCCTCTTTCATCTGCGGATCGGTGGCGATGAGGTTTTCTATTCCCAGGAGTTCGGCGATAGGCTGGGTTACAAAGGCATTTGTGGCGGTGATGATCATCAATGTGTCGCCTGCGCGACGATGTTTGTCCACCAATGCCAGGGCGGGCTCGAGGACAATGGGTCGGATTTTTTGCTCAATGAATTGGGTTCGCCAAGCGAGCAGGGTTTCGACCGAGTTGTCTTTCAGTGGTCTCATGGAAAAACGTAGGAACTCGTAAATATCCAGCTCACCCGCCTGATACTGTTGAAAGAAGCGTTCGTTCTCGCTTTCATAGCTGGCCCTGTCGACAGCCCCTGTCTCCGACAGGAACACTCCCCAGAGATAATCGGAGTCTCCAGCAAGTAGAGTGTTGTCAAGATCGAAAATCGCCAATGCCATACGAAGTCTCCGGTTAATCTCTAATTGCGGACGGCTATTTTAGCCTGAATTTCAGCAACGTAGTTGCCCCATTTAGTGTGAGTATGGAACAATCGAGATAATTAAAACTTATGACGGGATACCCTGTGATTGATTCTGAAGGTTACAGGCCCAATGTCGGTATCATCCTGTGCGACAGTCGGCGTCGGTTGTTTTGGGGCAGACGGGTTGGGCAAAACGCCTGGCAGTTTCCCCAAGGAGGAATCAGGCATGACGAGACACCAGAGCAGGCGATGTATCGGGAGTTGGAAGAAGAGGTGGGACTTGCCCCTCACCAAGTAGAGATGCTGGGAGCCACCGAGGATTGGTTGCACTATCAACTACCCAAGCGCTTCCTCCGACATCATTGTAAACCGCTATGTATTGGACAGAAACAACGCTGGTTCCTACTCAAGGTGTTGTGCAGCGAAACCGATTTCTGCCTGGACCATTCCCGGAAACCGGAATTCGATGGCTGGCGTTGGGTGAAATACTGGCAGCCTTTGCGAGAAGTCATCTACTTCAAGCGCAGGGTATACTCCAAGGCGCTCGAGGAGTTGGCACCGCTGCTATTTCCAGAAGGGCCGCCAGCGCGCTCCCATCGCCGCTATCTGCGGAACAACCGCCGTTGACACAATTCCATTTTGATTCAACGGATGCGCGGATACGGATGTGGTTCTCGGCCCATCGACTTGCGGCGGTTCGGTCCGATACTCGTTGCGGCGCGGGCGCAGGGTTTTGTGGGAACGGCATGATCGAAAGCTGGGTGGAGAGTCGTTATGCTTGAAACGCTTCACCGGATTATCCAGGCAGTCAACAGCGCCCCAGACTTAAACAAAGCCCTGGCGGTCATCGTCGGCGAAGTAAAGCAGGCCGTACAGGCAGACGTGTGTTCAGTTTACCTGACAGACTACGACGAGCGCCGCCATGTTCTCGCAGCCAGCAACGGGCTTCGCAAGGAGGCGGTAGGCAATGTGAGCCTGCCCCTGCACAGGGGGCTGGTAGGATTGGTCTGTGAACGCGCTGAACCTGTCAGCGTGGATGACGCACCCAACCACCCCAGATACCTCTTTGTGACCGAAACCGGTGAAAAGCCCTACCACGGCTTTTTGGGCGTCCCTATTATCCAGAATCGCAGAGTTCTCGGCGTATTGGTGGTGAGGCAGCGCAAGACCAGACAGTTCGACGACAATGAAATCACCTTTGTATTTACCTTGGCGGCACAATTGGCGGGCGCGATTACCCACGCCCAGGCAACAGGGGAGCTGAATGCAGGCCTCAACGTGCCAGAAAGCGCCCCGGTCAGATTTCTTCGTGGTCGTCCTAGTTCTTCGGGCGTGGCAATTGGCACTGTGGTGGTTGCTTACCGGGCTGCGGATCTGGTTGCTATCCCGGATCGACGCAGTGACGATCCCGAAGCTGAGGTCTCTCAGTTCCGTTCTGCAGTCGTCAGTGTGGAGGAGAGCCTGAAAAGTCTCAAACTCAGGGTGGGAAAAGAGTTGCCAGTAGAGGAGCAGGCCTTATTCGATGCTCTGTTGCTGATGCTTGGTAGTGACAGCCTGGTTCATCAGACCATCGAGCGCATTAATGCGGGGGAGTGGGTACAGACCGCACTGCGAAACACCATTGAAGAGCACGCAATGGTGTTCGACAAGATGGAGGACGTCTATCTACGCGAACGCGCCTCCGATATTCGAGACTTGGGACGGCGTATCCTCATGCATTTACAGTCCGATTCACCAAGAACCGTCAACTACCCCGAACAGACCATTCTGGTAGGGGAGGATGTGGGTGCGGTCGAGATGATGGAGGTCCCTCGCGAACGCCTGGTGGGTATTATCTCGGCGACCGGTTCCGGCGCCTCCCATGTGGCTATTCTCGCCAGGGCCATGGGCGTGCCTGCCGTGATGGGAGTGGCCGACCTTCCGGTCTCGCGAATGGAAGATCGGGAAGTTATCGTTGACGGCTATCACGGTCGAGTTTACGTCTCTCCTCCGCCCTCGGTTCTGGTCGAATATCAGCGTTTGGAAGCGGAAGACCGGGCGCTTTTTCTGGAGTTGGAAAAACTCAAGGGCGAGCCTTCCGAGACCACCGATGGCGTCTCCGTGCCTCTCTACCTGAATACCGGATTGGTCCCTGATACCGGTACCCTGGGAACCGGGGAGTCCAACGGTGTGGGGCTGTATCGAACTGAGCTGCCGTTTATGGTGCGCGATAGGTTTCCGGGAGAAGCGTCGCAAATCGTTAACTACAGACTGGTGTTGGAAGCCTTCTCCCCCCGGACCGTTACCTTGAGAACTCTCGATGTAGGCGGTGACAAGCCACTGCCCTATTTCCCCATGAGTGAATCGAACCCCTTTCTGGGTTGGCGTGGCATCCGGGTCTCCCTGGACCACCCGGAAATCTTCCTGACCCAGGTTCGTGCCATGTTGCGTGCGGCCGTCGGACTCTACAACATGCAGATCATGCTGCCGATGGTCACCTCGGTCAGTGAGGTGGATGAGCTCATGTTGCTTATTCAACGTGCTCATGACGAAGTGGAGGAGGAGGGGTTCCCGGTGGCGATGCCGAGGATTGGGGTGATGATCGAGGTTCCGGCTGCGGCTTTCCAAATCGAAGCGCTCGCGCGACGGGTAGATTTTATCTCGGTGGGTAGCAACGACCTTACTCAATATATACTGGCTGTGGATAGAAACAACGCCCGTGTAGCGGATTTGTACGACGAGTTACATCCGGCGGTATTGAAGGTCCTGGTGCAGATTGTTGAAGGTGCGAAGAGATTCGGCTGTCCCGTGAGTGTTTGCGGCGAGATGGCGGGGCATCCTGCAGCCACTGTGTTATTGCTGGGGATGGGAGTGGACAGTCTCAGCATGAGCGCTGGGAGTCTGCTGCGGGTGAAGTGGGTGATTCGAAGCTTCAGCCGTGCGCAGGCCCGGCAATTGTTACAGGCGGCGTTGCGTATGGAGGACGTGCTTCAGATCCGACGTTTAATGGAGGGTGCGTTGGAAGATGTCGGGCTGGGCGGACTGGTAAGAGCTGGAAATTGAGAACAGCAGTCACCCCTTGGTAATAGGATGAATACCGGCTCCGGCTCTACTCCCAACGAAAGCTTTTAGCTCCGATCATCGTGAAAATCACCGTCATGGCCAGCATGACGAGCAGGTGCCAGGCGATTTCCCCCAGACCCGCACCATCAATCATTACAGCCCTGGCTGCGGCAGTCAGATGGGTCAGCGGCAGAAGCTGAGCTAAATGCTGCACGATGGCCGGAGAACCATCCAGCGAAAACCACACTCCCGATAACAGCATCATTGGCCAACTCACCACATTAAGCAAGCCGTTCGCGACTTCCTCATTGGCGAGCCGGGCAGCTACGATTAGCCCCAGGCTGATCATACTGAGAGTGCCTGCTGCAAGTATCAGCAAGAGAACGAGGTAAGATCCATTCATGCGGAAACCGATAAAGATGTCGGTTGCGCTGTAGACCAGCGTACTGACAAGCAGGATCAACCACAATCGGGATAGTATCTGCGCAGTCAAGAATTCCAACGGAGTGAGAGGCGTGGCTTTGAGGCGCTTTAGAACCCCATTTTTGCGATAACGCACAATCACAAAACCGACGCCGAAAAGAGAGCTGAACATAACATTCATACCAAGTACGCCGGGGATCAACCAATCCACATAGCGAATGGGATCACCGGATACTGACTGTTTTTGCAGCTTCGAGCTGCTGGCTTCCAACAGCCGTTCGAGAAAATAGCCGTTGCTCGAATTTTCATTGACCCAATAGAGTGTGTTCTCCAAGTCGAGTAGCATATCCAGTTGATGGCGTTCAACCTTGCGAAAGGCTGATAGCCGGTCTTCCATGCCAATGAACTGGATGTGAGCGGTAGTGAGGAATGATTCGGTGCCCTGGTCCTCGCCGAGTACACCAACTTTGAAGATGTTGGGGTCTTCCGCGCTGAAGGCGAACGCGAATCCCATAACGATCATGACAGGCAAGATGATATTCCACGAGAGTGCCATGCGGTCTCTAAGAAACTCGCGGTTGCGGGCGACAAGCATGGCGAACAATCGCTGCAAGTTCATCTCAGGTACGCAACTCGTGGCCCGTCAATGCCAGAAATAGATCTTCCAGGGTACGCGACCGAACTTGTAAATGTTCGAGAGAGACCCGGTGCTCAATGAGGACGCGAATGCTATTGTTCAAGTCGTCGCTGAAAATTTCAACCAAGCCGTTACGGTGGTGCATCCGGTGCCGGAATTGGGCCTGAAGCGACCGAGGAATCTGAGTTTCCGGCAAGGTTATCACCGCGTTGTCGAAGTGGGCCTTCAGCAAATCCTCTGGAGAGCCCAGGGCGATAATCCGCCCTTGATCCATAATCGCGACCAGATCACATAGTTGATACGCCTCGTCCATGTAGTGCGTGGTAAGCACAACGGTTTTTTGTTCCGCCTTGACACTTTCAATAAGCTTCCAGAAATTTCGTCTCGCCTGCGGATCCAGGCCGGTGGTCGGTTCGTCAAGGAATAAGATCTCGGGATCGTTTATCAATGCAATGGCTAACAGGACCCGCTGCCGTTGTCCTCCCGACAGCTGCTGTACGTCTTGTTCCAGAAAGGACGAAAGGGCACAGCTTTCGATCAGCTCGTCCAAAGGTCGGGTGCGATCGTAGAAATGCCGGAACAGTTTCAGCGTTTCAATGACCTTGATGAATTCCTGGAGTGCGGTGCTCTGGAACATAATGCCCGACGATTGTTGAAATCGGCGGTCTAGGGGGGCACCCTTGAACAGGATCTCACCGCGGGTAGGAGTCAGCACTCCCTCCAGCATTTCCACCGTTGTGGTCTTACCCGCGCCATTGGGTCCAAGCAGACCGATACAGACGCCTTTTTCAATGGTCAGTGAGATATCGTTTACCGCAGTCAGGCCGGGGTATTCCTTGACCAAATGTCTGATTTCCAGTAATGGAACCATGTTATGTCGCGGTTGTTGTTGGTGAAACAAATCAGACGTTTTACTGGTCCTAAGGAAGACAGCGCGGCTAAATATAATGCCGCAACCCGGATGAGGCACGAAAATATGGCGCCCTCGACACGATTCGAACGTGTGACTTCACCCTTAGGAGGGGTGCGCTCTATCCAGCTGAGCTACGAGGGCCTAAGAACGAACTGGTGGAGCCGAGGAGGGTCGAACTCCCGACCTCCGCATTGCGAACGCGGCGCTCTCCCAGCTGAGCTACGGCCCCAACGGAGCGTTATTCTATCACTGTTGACTGGATGGCGGGCAAGCTTGTCGTTAACATGAACAGCGAATACCATACCCCAACTAAGGTCGACATGTCTTATACTTCCGAATAAATACGGATATACATTATGCTGGAAACTGCTCATTTACTGCTGCCCACGGATTTTCCGTCCATACAACGGGGAAAGCTGGAGACGCTGCAAGTCAATCTCGGATATCTCTGTAATCAGCGCTGCAATCACTGCCATGTGAATGCGGGACCAAATCGTACCGAGTTGATGGATAGAGAGACCATGGACCAAGTGTTGAGTCTGCTCAAGTTGAGGAAGGTGTCGACACTTGACTTGACAGGCGGAGCCCCGGAACTCAATCCTCTTTTCAGACACTTGGTGCAACAATCCCGGGCGTTGGGAGTGCGGGTCATGGACCGCTGCAATTTGACCGTGCTGCAAGAACCCGGACAGGAAACACTGGCTGAGTTTCTTGCAGACAACGGGGTAGAGATTGTGGCATCGCTACCGTGTTATCTCAGAGAAAATGTGGATAAACAGCGCGGCAAGGGGGTTTATGACTCGAGCATTGCCGCACTGCAACAGCTCAACAGTTTGGGCTATGGCGTAGAAGGTAGCGGACTATCGCTGAGCCTTGTATACAATCCTCAAGGAGCAGACCTTCCCCCCGCGCAGGACGCCCTTGAAGTCGATTACAAACGGCGGCTTTGGGAAGAGCACGGCATACGCTTTAACAATCTCTTCACTATAACCAACATGCCTATCAGCCGCTTCGGCAGCGCGCTACTCTCCCGGGGCGAGTTTGAGTCCTACATGCAGCTGTTGAAGGACTCTTACCGTCCCCACAATCTCCAGACGGTAATGTGCAGAAGCCTTGTCAGCGTCGATTGGCAAGGGTATGTATTTGACTGTGATTTCAACCAAATGTTGAACATGCCCTTGGAAATGGACAATAGCGATCGCACGCACATATCGGAGTTATTGAATGCGGATATAGAGGGGAGGGCTATTAGCATCGGGGACCACTGTTATGGCTGCACGGCAGGAAACGGAAGCAGTTGTGTCGGTGCGCTAAGCGATTGATCTGCCTGTCCCCGGTCTGTTTTCTTCGCTAAGTGTTGTATCCCCATGCAAGAATCCTTGTATTCGCCAAGGCACCGGTTCCAGGTAGAGTAAAGACCAGACTAATACCAGAGCTGGGTGCCTCCGCTGCTGCGACACTCTATGAGCGGCTACTGGAATCCACATTGAGAAGAGTGGCCGACTCCGGATTGGCACCTGTTGATTGTTGGTGTGCCCCCCATTCGGCGCACCCGCTCTTTCAACATTTTTCCAACCAATATGAAGTGAGTCTTAAAATCCAGGCGGGAGCAGATTTGGGTGATCGTATGGGGTTCGCAGCCGAGTCTACACTGCTACAATCTAGTCCGATCATACTCATTGGGGGAGACTGTCCAGTTTTGTCTGAGCAACACATACGCCTGGCATTGGAATGGTTGGATTCCGGGTGCGATGCGGTGTTGGGTCCGGCGGAAGATGGGGGTTATGTGCTGCTCGGTTTGAATCTCTGGTCTGCTAGATTGTTTCAAGAGATCGGCTGGGGTGGTGCGGACGTACTGCAGGTTACCCGTCGGCGCCTGGAGTCGCTGGAATGGCGGTGGCGGGAACTCGAGACGCTTTGGGATGTTGACCGCCCCTCAGATTTGGAGCGACTGAAAAAACTCGAAGGCTGGTGAGTTGGAAAATAGTGTTGCAATCGGGGGTAACGACTCGCTTGTGCTGCGTATCAAGACCAAGTAGCAGAATGAAACGGGTGTTTAATCAGTTTCGCTGCTGAATCTTTTCCATCTTATCTATTTGCCGCCTAACCCGCTGTAAAGATTTGGCGTCAATATCTCTGAAACGCCCGCCAACCCTGGTAATAGGGCCTTTTTGGTCCCTTGATGAGAACGAAACCTCGAGGGAAAAAGTTATCTCCCCTAGGCCTGGTAGGCTAATGATGCAGCTTGGTAGAATTTCTCCACGGAGTAGGGAAATCTCGTCTTCGATCAGTATAACGCCGACTCCTTTTCGGGAGATATCGCTGACGTATCCTTTCAAAATTTGGCTGTTTCCTTTTCCGCGAAGCGCATGAAAAGGGATGCCGTTCCCATGGGTCGGCAGCCTGGGGCTTCTGCGCTGCTGTCGATAGATAACGGTCTTCGGTATCGCTACTTTGTAGTAAGCGACACCGTTCTTTTCGCGGGCTTCGGCTAGCTCTGCGGTAAATGAGAGCAGTACCCCAGCAAGCCGGCCTGATACCGCCGCCTGCTGTTTGATTTTCAGGAGACCGTTTCCCTCCTCCGGGGTCAACTCGTCGAGTACCATGAAGCCATGCTCGTCATAGATACCTAATAACGCGGTACTGAATGAGCTTTCGAGGCCGGAAAACTTTACATTGAAGAGTACGTGATTACTGCATGCCTGCACCATCAGGTGAACGATTTGGGCGCGGTCCACCACCAAATGTTCGCCCTCGGTCACAGGGGGGGATTTTTGTTCACCCCCGAGGATGGCATTGCGGAGTAACTGGAACATGCTTGCATAACACCTGAATCGACTACGCTTTTGCTAGAGCTTGAGCCGTATTCCCGATCACCTGTTGGCCACCGGGGCCATAGGTCTGCTGCTGATCTGTTCTACCGGTGAGAATCTCAAGAGCCTGTCTTACCTGACGTGTAGCCATGGTTACCATGGTGCCGTTGATGTCGTTACTAATCTGTAACTCCTCGGCCAATTGTTGAAGTTGCTCCCACTGCTCATTGGCAACACTCGCGCTCTTTCGGTCGCTATTATTCAGTAGTTTGTCGGTGCCTATCTTGCCGGTCGAGTAGCCCCGACCAACAAGAAAGCGGTCTCGCAAAACGAGCTGTTCTCTCAGTTTTTCCATTATTATCTGTTTTTGTTCCGCGATCCGCTCTATCTCCGTAGGATCCTCATGAGTCAGCGCTTCTCGCTCATGCCCCAGAACATCCAGCAGCGATGATCCGAGGGATATCTCCTCGGATAGTAGTAGGGAAAACTCTGTCAGCATTGGGACGCCCTTGTCGATCACTAGTTCTCCAGCGAGGCGAGTTCCTGTTCCTGAGTCAGCAGATTTTCTGCTGCATCGACGGGCTCAAATTCGAAACTTCCGGTGTTGATGGCGTTTTGTGTCTCATCCACGATTTCCATATCAACCATCGGAAGCTGTGCGACCTGAGTTGCCAATGCCTGCAACTTGGTGGCGGAGTCGGTCAGGCTAAAACTGTCATCTTTCGATTTTGCGGTGGGCCCCGATGAACGATTCGATGCCGCTTTGGTCGACGTGATCTGGCGGTTTTCACCGCTATTTTGGACTGGTTTTCCTTGCAACCCACTAATTTCGATGCCCATTGCACACCTTTGTTGTTATGTTGTCTATGGATTCTGTTACCCATAGCGTTTGCGCTGATGGAAACTTTAGCATCGATCCGGCGCATCTTCGCCCCGGCGGTTGGGCACTCAGGTTGAGATTTGGGAATGTAGTGAGATATCTAATAAGTAAATCCGGCAATTGCTAGGAATGGATGGGCATTGGCGATTATGAACTTTATTTTACAGAGATACTTCCACGATTCCCGGAGCGGTGACTCTGGCCTCTAGCAGCCGACTCGAGCTCCGATTTCTGACCTTGATTCGCTCACCTTGGGTGCCGTTTGCAAGCGCGGTACCCTCCATTCTGACGCTAATCGGTCCGGTACGAGCAAGTATAGTCACCATGCTCCCCTTCTTTACCATCGCAGTGTTCTGCAGACGGCGGGGGATTAGAGCTGCCCCCTCTCTTAGATCATGACTGAGAGTTTTTCCTACAACTTTTTGCGGATCTTGAAAATAGCCACGCCGCAGTTTGGACACAGAGCGTTCTTCAAGCCGTATGTCATCTGCTGAAATGATAGTGTTACGAGAGAGTTCTCTGTTGGCCACGAGGATTTTTTTCCTGATGTCGACGTTGACCGGCACATAGATTGTCCATTTATTTTTACCAAGACAGCGGACTCCGACGCTCAATTTGCCGCCTCGATTTTTACCCGGCGGGGAGAACGCTTCGATAGGGATATCGCATTGTTTAAGCCGCAGCCGAGAGTCAAGGTTTGAGACACGCAGGTCGACTTGCTTCTGGTCATTGTGAACTTCAGCTGCATGAGTTTTAGCTGCTTGGCGAATACTTGCGTGTGACTGATATTCGATACCCTGAGTTGCTGATGTTCCCAGTGTCCAAAGCGCCAGCAAGTGTATTAGAGATGTGGAAGCCATGTATGGTCGATTCTCGGTTGTAGTGATCGGCACTGCCGTAAATTTGACACATTTCTAGCTAGTTGTTAGAGCACATGCAAACACCGTGCCTGCTTCCTCAAAGACCCCGAAGCCGGTTCTTTTTACCTAAAGGCGCAACGTCCAGCGCCGATACCTTTTTACTATATTTAAAATCGGCCTTGCTGGTGTCGAGTCGGCAGGCCTCTGACAGGGCTGAGAGCGGGTGTATGAGTGAGAGACCCAGTGGGGTGGGAGCACAATCTGAAGAAGATAGTCAGAGCAGGCTTGAATTGCTTCTATTTCGTCTAGACGGTTCACAGCGTTTTGGCATCAATGTATTCAAGGTACAAGAAGTATTTCGTTGCCCACCGCTGACCCAGATTCCCGGATCCCATCCAGTTGTTAAAGGCATTGCCAATATGCGGGGAAATACGATACCGGTCATGGATCTCTCCCAGGCAATCGGCGGTGAGAGCCTTGGAAATATCGAAGATCGATTTGTGATCCTGACGGAATACAACCGTAAGATTCAGGGCTTTCTGGTGGAGTCAGTAGACCGCATTGAGCACCTGACCTGGAAAGAGATAAAGCCACCACCGAAAGGTACAGGAGAAAACTGCTATATGACTGCTGTGACCCAGGTGGAGGGTGAGTTGGTGCAGGTGATTGATGTAGAGAAGGTGCTCAATGAGATTATCGACAGCAACGACGCCGTATCCGCTGCGGCAATTGATCATGAAATTGAGGGGAATTCTCAGATAGTCCTTGTGGTCGATGACTCATCTGTTGCCCGCGCACAGATCAAGCGAGTTTTGGACCAACTCGGCTTGACCTCGATACTCTGCAATAATGGACAGCAGGCACTTAAACAGTTGAAGGCATGGTCCTCTGAAGGAAAACTAAAGGATGGCTATCTTTCTCTGGTGATCTCCGATGTCGAGATGCCACAGATGGATGGCTACACATTGACCAGGGAGATCAGAAGGGATCCGGATCTGGCCGGTCTTTCATTAGTACTACATACCTCGCTCAGTGGGAGCTACAATGCTGGCCTTGCATTAAAAGCGGGTGCAGATGAATTTCTCGCGAAATTCGAGCCAGACGAACTTGCAAAATTAGTGCAACAACACCTCAAAGTCGTTGGGGATGCGGCTGCTTGATTTCGAGGTCGGTGTTGCATGGCCCGGCGAACGCTTGCAGGTGGTATTTGAAGATTGAGCTTTTAGCGCCCCGGTAGCTGCTACCGGGCTCACAGGTTAAATTACGGATCTAATCAATAGATGCAACAAAATACGAGCAGACAGCCAACCATTTCCGGAGGAGACTATCAAGCCTTCCAGAATTTTCTTAAGGATGCCTGTGGCATAGTACTGGGGGAAGGGAAGGAGTACCTAGTGTCCAGTCGCCTGGGCGGATTGATGCAACACTACGACATCTCCAACCTTGGGCAGCTGCTTAATCAGTTGCATACGGGGCGCAATCCGCGCCTCAAAGGCGCCATTATTGATGCGATGACTACCAACGAAACCTACTGGTTTCGTGATTTACCACACTTTAAATTACTCCAGGAACGTATCCTGCCTGAGTGCGCCAATCGGCTCGGACAAAGGACCAGAATATGGTCAGCTGCCTGCTCCTCCGGTCAGGAGCCCTACAATATCAGTATGGTTGTCCACGACTTCGAAGAGAAGAATCCCGGGCGGCCGGGTGGGCCGATCGAGATTATCGCAACTGATATCTCTAATCGTATTCTCGAACAGGCCCGAAGAGGCACCTATTTTGGTGTGGCCGCATCTCGAGGACTTTCGGTCGAGCAGTGCGAGCGCTATTTCCGGCGTGTCGGGGAGGCGCTTGAAGTGCGGCCGGAAATCAAGAGACGGGTGAGTTTCAGAGGCCTCAACTTGACCCGGGGATATGAGCTAATGGGCCGCTTTGATGTCATATTCTGTCGAAACGTACTCATCTATTTCTCCAATATTCAGAAGCGCGATATTTTAGATCGTATGAGTCGTATTCTAAATCCTGGTGGCTATCTGTTGCTTGGTTCCAGCGAGTCCCTCTCCGGTCATAGCGATCGCTTTGAGATGATTAACGATTCCGGTGGTATCGTCTACCGCCTTAAGGGAAGCTGATTACGACCGGCCTCTTCTTGCCGTAACACCGGTATTGGATTGCCACCTAAGGCGATCAAGCTCTCCTTTCTTTAGGAAAATAATATAACTATCAGTCATATATGATTCTGGCACGTAAACTGCTTGCTTGAGGTGGACTCAATCCATCAGAAGCGCAGTGAGATGAAGCTAGACAATATCTTCGGAATACACGAACAGGCCTTGAAGCTGAGAACTCGTCGGGCGGAAGTGCTAGCGGCGAATATCGCCAATGCGGACACTCCAGGGTTCAAGGCCCGTGACTTTAATTTTCAAGCGATGTTGCAGCGGGAAACCCTGGGGCAGGATCGAATGCAGGTGACCAGGCCTCGCCATATCCAACCGGACTCGGGCTTGGTCTCCGCATCAGAGCTGTACTATCGGATTCCCACCCAACCTAGCCTCGATGGCAATACAGTGGACAGCCAACTGGAACATACGGCATTCGCTGCAAACTCCTTAGAGTACCAGGCTAGTCTTCGTTTTCTTAGCGGTAGCATCAAGAAGCTGATGACCGCGATAAAGGGGCAGTAATCATGTCAATGTTCAAGATTTTTGATACCGCGGCATCGGGAATGAGCGCACAGTCGCTGCGTCTCAATCTGGTGGCAAGCAATATGGCTAATGTAGACAGCGTGAGTAGCAGTGTGGAGCAGACCTACCGGGCGCGCCAGCCGGTATTTGCCGCAATGCTCAATAGATTGGATCCCAACGATCCGACCACCGGTGTGCAGATGAGAGGTGTAGTAGAGAGCCAAGCTCCCCTCGTCGTGGAATATGCACCTGAGCACGCCATGGCCAACGAGGAGGGGTACATCTACCGACCCAATGTCAACCTGGTAGAGGAGATGGCGAACATGATCTCGGCGTCCCGCTCTTATGAAAATAATGTTGAAGTGGTGAATACAACCAAGCAGTTGATGGCGGCTACACTGCGGCTCGGCGAGTAGGAGGCAAGGTATGAGCATGATTGAAACCGACACCAATCTTTATCAGACGCTGGGTATGGCATCTCCCGAAGCCAAGCCCTCCAGCAGTCAGTTGCAACTGGAAGACTTTCTCAACTTGATGATTACCGAACTGACACATCAGGATCCTTTCAAGCCCATGGAGAATACCGAGATGGCGACCCAGATATCTCAGTTCGCTACGGTATCGGGTATTGAGCAGCTCAACACTTCGTTTAGCGGCTTGTCCGGTTCCCTGCTGTCCGATCAGTCGCTACAGGCGGCCAATCTGGTGGGGCGTGAGGTATTGGCTCCCATAGATCAGGGTTATCTGGAAGCGGGAGAAACGATTGATGGTGTTATTGGTTTGCCTGAAGCGGTTAGCGATCTAACCGTATCCGTATACACACCCGGAGGAAGTCTGGTTCGTGAGATTCCGCTGGGAACCAAACAGAAGGGAGAAGCAATTTTCCACTGGGACGGTATGACGGATGAGGGAGTGCCCGCAGCGCCAGGTGCGTACAGACTGGATGTGCGGGGCGAATCCAATGGAGAAATCGTAGCACCCTATATGTTGACCCAGGCGAAGGTGAGCAGTGTCAGCCTGGGGGCTGGTGGGCAGGGATTACAGCTAAATCTGGAGGGATTGGGGTCCATTTCATTCGAAGACGTGGCGGAAATCCGCTAACTATACAAGAGGAATTTAGACATGCCTTTCAATATCGCATTGAGCGGACTCGATGCCGCATCCACCGATCTCCAGGTAACTGGACACAATATCGCCAACTCCAGCACCAATGGTTTCAAGCAATCGCGTACGGAGTTTGCGGATATATACGCAAACTCCATTCAGGATGTAAGTGCTACGACCTCTGGGCGAGGTGTCAAGGTAACCCGGGTCGCTCAACAGTTCAGCCAGGGAAACCTGGATTTTACATCGAACAATCTGGACCTGGCCATCAACGGCGAAGGCTTTTATGTTCTCAAGGACCAGGCGGGCAACGTGAGCTACACGCGTGCCGGCGCCTATACTGTGGATCGTGATGGCAATGTAGTGAACCATGCCAACGAGCGCCTGCAGGCCTTTCCCCCCATCGACGCCCAAGGGAACCGGTTCAATACCGGTACCACGGAAGGGCTGGTAGTACCCACACTCTCCGGAAATCCCAGTGCGACGAGAAACGTAGATATGGCCATTAATCTCGGCGGGGCCGAGGCAGTGCCCTTCGTTGCTTGGGTATCGGGTCCTACCGATCCGGCCGATCCGGCTTATCTCGCGGATCAGGATCCGACACTGGAGAGCAATATTACAGACGACATGTACAATCATGCGACCTCCACTACCGTTTACGATAGCCAGGGCGGTGCCCACAGGGGGACCATGTATTATTTGCGTACCGCTAACCCCGGTGAGTGGCAGACCTATACTTACATAGACGGTATGCTCGCCCGTGGTCCAGGGGCCAACGGTTTCTCCTCGCTTCAGTTCACGGCGGCGGGCCAGTTGGATACCACCGCTGGAGACGTAAATGCCCAAGGCCAACTCAGCCTCGCACCTTGGAATTTTGCCTCTAATGGCTCCGATCCGATTCAGTTGAACTTCAACTACATAAATACAACTCAGAACAGTCCTGATTTCGCCGTCAACAATCTAACCCAGGATGGCTATTCCGCGGGAAGGCTGAGCGGTATCGACGTTGACAATTCAGGTATCGTGTTCGCACGTTTTACCAACGGTCAGTCCACCGCATTGGGAAAAGTTGCTCTTGCCAAGTTCAACAACCCTCAGGGTTTGCGGCAGTTGGGGGATACCAGTTGGGCGGAAACCTACACTTCCGGAGATGTTCAGTTGGGTGAAGCGGGGACTTCCAGCTTTGGATTGGTGCAGTCGGGGGCACTGGAAAACTCCAACGTAGACATTGCCGAGCAATTGGTAAATCTAATAACGGCTCAACGGAATTTTCAGGCCAATGCCCAAGTGATCACCACCGCCGATACCATTACCCAAACCATCATTAACATCAGATAGCCGATGATTGGCAATCTGCGTTTACTCTATGGAGGAAGTTAGCAGTGGACCGAATGATCTATGTCGCTATGAGCGGCGCCAAAGAGACCATGTTGGCCCAGGCGAACAACAGCAATAATCTGGCGAACGCTAACGCCCCGGGCTTTTTGGCGGACCTCCAGCAATTCCGTAGCATGCCGGTGTTCGGTGATGGCCACGCAACCCGCGTCTACGGAATGAGTGAGCGGCCGGCGGTAGATTTCCGACGCGGGGATATTGTGCACTCTGGACGGGACCTCGATGTAGCCATCAATGGCGAGGGTTGGTTTGCAGTACAGGCAGGTGATGGCTCTGAGGCATACACTAGGCGTGGAGATCTGGAGCTCGATGTCAACGGTCTTCTGACCACCGGAAACGGTCTGCCGGTCATGGGCAACAACGGTCCGATCGCTATACCCCCCGCGGAAAAGATGAGCATCGGTCCTGATGGCACGATCTCCATTCTACCCCTTGGGGAAAAAGCGGAAGAGTTGGCGATAATCGACCGCATCAAGATGGTCAGTCCTCCCAATTCAGCGCTACGAAAGGGTGACGATGGATTAGTGCGAGCTGAAAACGGGGAAGCATTCCCAGCAGATGCTGCAGTTCATCTCACTACCGGCAGCATCGAAGGCAGTAACGTCAATGTGGTCAACGCCATGGTCGACATGATCGAGTTGTCCCGCAGATATGAAATGCAGGTCAAGATGATGAAAACTGCCAGCGATATGGAAAAGTCTTCGGCAAGCATCATGCGCATGGGTTAGACGCTCGCTATTTAAGAGTGGCAGGCAACTTGCTAACAGTTCAATCATAACGGTTTTTTGACACAGGAAAGAGACTATGTATCCGGCCCTATGGATTTCAAAGACTGGCCTCGATGCCCAACAAACACGTATGTCGGTCATCTCCAATAACTTGGCCAACGTCAATACCACCGGTTTCAAGCGTGACCGGGCCTCTTTCGAGGATCTGATCTACCAGAATGTACGGCAGGTAGGGGGCAGTACATCGGAAACCACTGAACTACCGTCCGGGTTGGTGGTGGGCACGGGCGTACGGCCAGTCGCTACCCAAAAATTGCACACCCAGGGTAATCTGAACCAGACTGGAAACAACCTGGATATAGCGATTGAGGGAAGAGGTTTTTTTCAGATTCTTACGCCCGACGGCTCGCTCCAGTACACCAGAGACGGAACCTTCAGCCTCGATAGCGACGGTCAATTGGTCAATGCCAATGGCTATCCGTTAGAACCCTCTATCACCGTTCCCGAGAATACCCTTAGCCTGACGATTGGCTCAGATGGAACCGTCTCCGCATTGGTCTCTGGAGACAGCAGTCCAACCCAGATCGGCAATATCGAGTTGGCAGATTTCATAAACCCTATGGGGCTGGAAGCCATGGGGGGTAACCTATTTAGGGAGACCCTTGCCAGCGGCGCTCCGACAACAGCAACCCCGGGTGAGGACGGTGTGGGAACACTGATACAGGGGGCTCTGGAAAGTTCAAACGTGAATGTCGTCGAGGAGTTGGTAAATATGATAGAAACCCAACGGGCTTATGAAATGAACTCCAAGGCTATTGCCACCAGTGATGAGATGCTTGCCTACGTGACCAACCAACTCTAGCAGTGAGGATATGAGATCATGTGGCGACGCTTTTCCATTCTGGTCGCGATTTTGCTCGGCTCGCTACTATTGGCCGGGTGTAATACGCCACCCAAAAAGGATCCTGCTTATGCGCCAGTGCGCCCCTCGATTCCTGCCAGATTGCCTGAACAGAATGGGGCCATCTTTCATGCGGGATACGAGGTCTCCTGGTTCGAAAATCTGCGCGCGCGGCGACCGGGGGATATTCTCACAGTCAAGTTGGTAGAGAAGACCAAAGCCAACAAGCAAGCAAAGACTGACGTCAACAAGGACAACAGCACGAGTATCAGCAATCCGACCATACTGGGTTCTTCACCACTTTTTAATGCGCCGGGATTTATCCCCTTGGCAAGCAACAAAGACAATACTCTTGCTTTTGGACTGGAGTCGGAAAGTCAGTTCGCCGGCGATGGCAAGAGCCAGCAAAGCAATTTACTGGAAGGCGACATCACCGTGACTGTGACTGAGGTATTGGCAAATGGATATCTGGTAGTACGAGGTGAGAAGCGAATCGGTATAAATCAGGGCAATGAGTATATCCGGCTTTCGGGAATTGTCCGGCCCATCGATATCGACTCGGACAACACAGTAGTCTCCACCCGGTTGGCGGATCCCACCATTGTCTATGTCGGTGATGGCGCCGTGGCGGATGCCAATGCCATGGGCTGGTTAGCGAGATTTTTCGTCAGTGCCCTGTTTCCCTTTTGATGGTGCTATTCATGATAACGACTGGCAGCAAACCTGATCTCAAATTCGTGTTTCGACGCTTACCTACATGGCGCCTCCTCGGTATGCCCATCGTGATGATGATACTGGCGGTGGTGTCTGGCCAGGTATCTGCAGAGCGTATCAAGGATTTGGCCAGTATTGCCGGTGTGCGCAGCAATCAGCTACTGGGATACGGCTTGGTTGTCGGCTTGGACGGTAGTGGGGATAAGCGGAATGCAGCGCCCTACACTATGCAGAGCTTGCGAACCATGCTAACTCAACTGGGGATTGTTGTGCCCCCGGGGATAAGACTGAAGCCGAAGAATGTTGCCGCGGTCAGTATACATGCAGACCTTCCACCATTCGCAAAAAATGGACAGAAGATCGATGTGACCGTCTCTTCCATTGGCGATGCCAAGAATTTACGTGGCGGTAGTCTCCTCATGGCACCTTTGAAAGGCGCTGACGGCCGTGTATACGCTATTGCTCAGGGTAACCTAGTGGTTGGAGGCCTCAGCGCAGAGGGCGCAGATGGCTCCAGTGTAACTGTTAATATTCCCACCGCGGGAAGAATTCCCAACGGTGCCACCGTTGAGCGCACTATCGAGACGCTTTTTAACAAGGGAAATCATCTGACACTCAATCTCAAGACCAGTGATTTCACCACTGCCAAGCGCATGGTCGAGTCGATTAATGAGGCGATTGGAGCTGGGGCGGCACGGGCGATTGATGCATCGTCGATAAAGGTGAGTGCTCCATCGGATCCTTCACAGCGGGTAAGCTATTTCTCCATGATCGAGAATCTGGAGGTCAAGCCGGGGGTGGCCGCAGCACGGGTTATTGTCAATTCCCGCACCGGCACCGTCGTGATCAGCAATCAGGTCAAGGTGTCTCCGGCGGCGGTTTCTCACGGAAATCTGGTAGTCACAATTAGCGAAAACGCTGTCGTCTCTCAACCGGGACCGTTTTCCCGAAGGGGTACCACCGAAGTGGTGGAGCAGTCGGATGTCGATATCAGTGAAGACGGCAGCCGGATGTTTCTTTTCAATCCTGGAGCGACGCTAGACGAGATCGTTCGCGCAGTCAATCAGGTGGGTGCGGCACCTAGTGATTTGGTAGCCATACTGGAAGCCTTAAAACAGGCAGGCGCACTACAGGCGGACCTGATCGTAATCTAGTGCCCCAATAAAGGCCCTAAGCGTTTTCTGTGGATACAACTCCTGTCTATACCGATTTTTCCGGACTGGCTGAATTAAAGGCCAAGGCGAAGGCGAGTGCCCCGGAAGCCGTGTCGAAGGTGGCGAAGCAGTTTGAGTCGTTACTGATGGGGCAGATGCTTAAAACCATGCGTCAGGCGAGTTTGGGAGAGGGAATCCTGGACAATGACCAGAGCCGGTTCTATTTGGAGATGTTCGACCAACAGATCTCCTTACACTTGGCGGAGCACGGCGGTATGGGTTTAGCTGCCGCCATAGAGCGCCAGTTGGGAGGGGGTCCACCTGTAGCAACGGAGATACCCAAAGAGATAACTCACTATTCCCGCGTGAGTTTGCAGCCGCCTCAGTTTTCTGGCCCTGCTCAGCTTTCGCAGAAGAAGGCAGCGGCTCCAGATATTGCTGCAGGTACCAGCGGCAGCGGGGTTGACACCCCGAATACACTCAACGATGACCCCGCTGATTGGAACAAGGAGGACTTCATCCAACAGCTATGGCCTTGGGCTTTGGAAGCGGCAAGCATGATTGGACTGGAACCCCAGGCATTGCTGGCCCAGGCGGCGTTGGAAACTGGGTGGGGTCGCCACATCATCCGCCGGGTTGATGGCTCGCCCAGTCACAATTTGTTTGGAATCAAGGCGAGCAATGGATGGCGGGGTGCTCGGGTCAATGTCGGAAGCCTGGAGTACGAGCAGGGTGTTGCGGTGAAGAGGCAGTCGGCGTTTCGAGCTTATGACTCCTTCCGTGAGAGCTTTCATGACTATGTGGATTTTCTGCAGTCGAATCCCAGATACAACGAAGCACTTGGCGCCAGTTACAACAGCAGAAGATACTTTACATCATTGCAGAAAGCAGGATATGCAACCGATCCGGATTATGCGAATAAAATCGACGCGGTATTAAACGGAAAGGATATGCAGCATGCGCTTACCACACTCAAGGGTAGTTCAGGGAAGCCGCTATAAGACTTGGACCGGTCTTTCTGAAGCGGATATATCCACGACCAGGTGATCTGGTGTTCGCCTTGGCCAGACAAGTCCATCAGGGAGTTACGTAGTTAAAGCGATCCAGGATTGAAATAATGGCAGGTATACTCGACATAGGTGTCTCAGGGCTGCTCACTTATCAAAACGCCCTAAATACGACGAGTCACAACATCGCCAATTCAGATACCGAGGGCTATAGCCGTCAGCGTACCCTAATGTCTACTCAGACACCTGAGCTTACTGGGGCGGGATGGATCGGGTCTGGAGTAAAGGTGGTCGGTATCGATCGCATCTACGATAATTATCTCGCCAATCAAGTGCGTACTGCTCAATCGGTTTCCTCGAAATTAGGAGTATTTTCTAGTTATGCCGAGCGTATCGATAACGTACTCGCAGATCCCAACATTGGGCTGGACCCGGCAATCCAGGGTTTTTTCGGTGCGGTTCAATTGCTGGCGGATGACCCATCGTCAATACCCTCGCGGCAGGTCTTGCTGGCAGAAGCCAAATCCCTAACCGATAGGTTTCACGATCTCAATCGGCAGTTTACCGATCTGAGAGGACATCTGAACCGGGAGTTAGGGTCGGTGACCGACGAGATCAACGACATCGCAGAGTCCATTGGCAGGGTCAATCAGAGCATTATCGAATCGATTGGCGCTGCGGGTGGTGCTGATCCCAATGATCTGCTCGATAAACGTGAAGTACTACTAAATGAGCTCTCCAAGCGTGTCGACATCGCCATAGTGCCCCAGGACGACGGTGCCTGGAATGTGTTTATTGGCAAGGGTCAATCGCTGGTTATCGGTCCTAATGCCTCTACCATTGGAACCCGGCCGGGGAGCGCTGATTCGGGACAGCTCGATCTCGTCTTTACCGATACCAACGGTAGCAGGGTGATCACAGGCCAGCTAAGCGGTGGCGAGATAGGTGGATTACTCGAGTTTCGCGACCAAATTCTAAATCCGGGCCAGAATCAGCTCGGACTCGTGGCTGCCGGCATCAGCGAGCAAATGAATGCTCAGCACCGGCTTGGCATCGATCTGGCCGGTATTCCCGGCGGGGATATTTTCAATCCTCCCGAGGTCACCGTATTGGAGGATACTCAAAATCGAGGCGGTGCATCAGTGACTAATGCCGCTATCGAGGATTCGGGAGATCTTACCGCCAGTGATTATCTGCTCCGAGCCGGTGCGGCGGGTTATACGCTGACCCGACTGTCCGATGGTCAAAGCTGGAACTATGTGTCCGGAGATGTCCGGGACGGTTTTAGTCTGACGCTGGCGGGTGTTCCTAATTCTGGGGATGAGTTTCTGATCCAGCCCACTCGAAATATAGCAGAGGAATTCCGGCTCCAAATTAGTGATCCAAGGCAGTTTGCTGCAGCGGGGCCGTTGCGATCGATACCCCGTGGAAACCAAAACGTACCAGGACCTACCACGGGCGATGCCGTGTTATCTCAACCGGGTATAGATGATGCCGCGGGTATAGATCCCGCAACCAATATCGGTTTGGTGTTCGATGCCGCCAATAAGCGCTTTGATGTAGATATGGACGATGATGGTGTGACCGACGTGCAGTTGGCTTACGATCCTGCTAGCGACGCTAACGGTAAGCAGTTTACTTTGGCCGGGTCAGGTAACCCGACATTCAGCATTTCCGGTACACCAGCGGACGGCGACAGCTTCGCTATTGAGTTCAATGGCAATGGTGTCGGTGACAACAGAAATGCCTTGAGCCTGGCCCAACTGCAGACTAAGGATACGCTACTCAAGGGTGGAGCGGCATTTGGAACGGCCAATTTTCAGGACGTCTATGGACAGCTGGTATCTGACGTGGGATCCAAAGCCCGACATGCTCAGGTCAACGCAGAGGCGACTAACGGACTACTGGAGCGCCACCAAACTTCTCTCTCTTCAGTCAGCGGTGTCAATCTCGATGAAGAGGCCGCCAATCTGATTCGGTTTCAACAGGCTTATCAGGCGACCGCCCAGGTTATTAGTGTGGCCAGTACTCTATTCGACACGCTGCTTGGCGCAGTAAGGAGATGAAGATGAATAGAATATCGACTTACATGATCTCCCAGAGAGCCGTCAGCGCCATGTTACGCCAGCAGGGAAAGACCAGCGAAACTCAATTGCAGCTCTCTACCGGCAGGCGGGTACTAGCTCCATCCGATGATCCAGCCAGTGCAACTCGGGTGTTGGGCCTTAATGGAGCCTTGGGGCGCGTACAACAATTCATGGATAATGCCAGCCGTGCCCAATCCCGACTGGAGGCGGAAGAAGGCGCCTTGGTCGGTATAGCCAACCTATTACAAAGGGCCTCCGAACTCGCAGTGCAGGGCAACAACAGCACGCTGTCGGCTTCCGATTCGGAGGCAGTCGCTGCCGAAGTTAAGCAGATGCTTGATCATCTGCTTTCCCAGGCAAATACCCGGGACAGTGGCGGTGAGTATATCTTTGCTGGGTATCAAACCTCGACCAAGCCGTTTACCAATCCGGCCCATGGGAGTTATGAGTATCAAGGTGATCTAGGCCAGCGTCGGTTGCAAATATCACCCGACCGCCAAGTGGCTGATGGAGACAACGGTTACACTCTATTCATGAATGTAGCGACTGGGGCGGTTGCCGAATTTACAGGTGCAGCAGCCACGGTTTTCGGGCCGATTGCGTCAGGCGATATCACCATTGATGGTGAAAATGGCAATGGTCCCGCCAGTATCGGCGCGATCCCTGCAGCCGCGAGTGCTGCTGAGCGCGCATCCCAACTCGAGGATGCAATCAATAAAGTCGCAGATCAGACCGGTGTTAGAGCAACTCAAGGCAGTGCAGACAATATCGTACTTACACAGACTGCGGGTAAGGGTATCAACATCGCCTTGAATGGCGCTGCGAATAGCGATAGTACCGGTCTCACAGCTGGCACATACCCGAGTGTCGAGGGTAAGCGTAACATATTCGAAACACTCCATAACTTGGCTACGGCGTTGGAGACTAACAAGCCCTTGGATCGCTATATTGGGGATATACAGTTGGCCCTGGACACTGTGGTCACGGCCAGAACCAGTGTTGGCGCCAGGTTGAACAGCATTGAGGCACAACAGGAGGTAAATGCTGATCTGGAGCTTTCACTCAAACGGCACAAGTCTGAGGAGGAGGACCTGGACTATGCCGAGGCTATCGCCAGATTTGAGCGACAAATGACAGCGCTACAGGCAGCCCAGCAATCTTTCGTTAAAATCAAGGGACTGTCCCTGTTCAATTATTTGTGACCAGGAGAATATCCACTGGCGTGATTGCCGATGTCATTACAGCAGCAGTTTTTTACACCAGTGTAGAATTGATGCTCAAGCTTGTTAGGGGGCTAAGGTTGTTATACAAACCCCATTCAAGGGGATTCCCTACCCTTTCATTCCCGTTAGAGATTTACGTTTATTACTAGACTAAAGTCTCCGGACTGGCTCTCCTGGAAATCTAGACGCGAAGCCCGTTCCTGCGAATGAAATTATCAAAAAACTTATTTCAAAATAATTAGTTACGTTTAATTCCTCTTGCGAGTGGATTTCCTTGTTCTACTAAAGGATCCTGGCGTGCCGCCGTTACAAATGACGGAGGCGGTAAATGCATGAAATCAATCAAGCATATCCGCCAGTTATCAACCTGACCCGTAGAGCGCCAAATCATTGAGGGCAGCCAACGGGGATAAGGAGCAAGACAATGGCACAAGTAATCAACACCAATATCGCATCCCTGACCGCACAGCGTAACCTGAACAGGTCTCAGAGTTCTCTGGCCACTGCCATGGAACGTCTCTCTTCTGGTTTGCGCATCAACAGTGCAAAAGACGATGCCGCCGGCCTGGCGATCTCCGAGCGCATGACTTCCCAGATCCGCGGCCTGAATCAGGCTATACGAAACGCCAATGATGGCATCTCCTTCGCGCAGACCGGCGAGGGTGCGCTCTCCACAATGGGTGACGCTATGCAGCGTATCCGTGAGTTGGCCGTGCAATCTGTCAATGACACCAACTCATCTTCTGATCGTAAAGCGCTCAATGACGAAGTTCAGCAGCTGATCGCGGAAGTCAATCGTATTGCCAACAACACTCAATTCAACGGTCAAAATATTTTAGATGGCAGCTCTACTACTCTCACCTTTCAAGTGGGTGCCAATCAGAATCAGACCATCTCTGTGAATGGTGTCGATGCACGCAGCTCGCAGTTGGGTGCAAGACTCTCCACCAGTGGCTCGATCAGTGCTACCAATCTTGCCGCAGCGATCGCAGCGGATGACTTGGTAGTAAACGGTAATTCGATCGATTTGAGCTCCGCGAGCGCCATGTCTGATTATATCGCTGCCGTCAATGAGAAGACCGCTGATACAGGCGTTCAGGCACTCAAGGCGACGAGTGTTAGTACTGGTGCTCTGGCTGTGACCACCGGAACTATCACCATTAATAGTGTTTCGGTCGATTTGGATGGAACGGATGCGGCCAGTGTTGCGACAAGCGCAGATGCCATCAATGCTCTGACCAATCAGACCGGCGTGACAGCAACAGCTGCGGGTACGGATATTACCCTCACCAACTCCGATGGCTCTGATATTGTCATAACCGGTACCGACCTCGGTGGTGCCGCTGAGACTTTTCATGCCGGCGTCATTCTTGCCGGAGCTGTAGCAGATGGCGCCTTCACCGCCACTGGAACCTTTGCTGTTGTTGCAGGCAGCACCGCACTGGGAGCGAGTCAGGCTGATAATACGTTGACCAGCACCAATGTGTTGACAGGATCAAGTGCCAACAATGCTCTGCTGACACTCGACTTTGCCATGCAGCAGGCTAACAGCATGCGTTCCGAGCTGGGCGCGGTGCAGACCCGGTTCGAGTCAACGATCTCTAACCTCAGCGTTACGTCAGAGAATCTCTCGGCCGCAAGATCGCGTATTCAGGATGCAGACTTCGCTGCGGAAACTGCAGCAATGACGCGGGCTCAGATTCTGCAACAAGCTGGTACAGCGATGGTCTCGCAGGCCAATGCACTGCCGCAGAGTGTGCTGTCTCTGCTTCAATAAGACTGGTAAGTAAAGTGGTTGGTGATCCGGGGTAACCCGGATCTCCCCACCTAATTGATAGGTGAGAACCATAATGAACGAAATCTCTCAAACCATGTTGGGTGCCGTTACCACCCAGCCAAAGAGGGAATCGGGTACCACCAGTCAGGTGCAGGTTGTTCAGGGGGCTAATAGCGTTAACAGCGCAAATTCTCCGATGGCAACGGCTGCGGCCGAAAGTACCGAGAGTAAAAAGACCCCCACAGTGGATCAGAAACATCTGGAAGAGATGGTCGATGATCTTAATGGGTTCGCCCAATCGGTACAACGACAGTTGCAGTTTAGTGTTGACCAGGACAACGGCAAGATGATTGTTAAGGTGGTAGATGCCGAGACTAAGGACGTCATTCGGGAGATTCCCTCTGAAGAAATACGGGAAATGCAGAAAAAGCTGCAAGAGGTAAACGATGCACTATTCCCTAAGGGGGAGAGTACATCGATGCTTTTCCAAGGTGAGGCATAGTGCGAACCGGAACAAGGAAGTTCCGGATCAAACGAATTTGAAGCATAGGACTATCGATGCCAATTTCATCTCCAGGTTTAGGCTCGGGCCTTGACGTCTCCGGTATCGTTTCTCAGTTGATGGCGGTTGAGAGACAACCTCTGACAAGGTTGGATCAAAAAGAAGCTAGGGTGCAGTCCGATATTTCGATCTACGGGGCACTTAAAGGCAGTCTCCACGAATTGCAGGATGCGCTCGCGAAGCTGAGGGATGCGGATTCTTTTCGGGCAACCAAAGCCGATTCTTCCGACAGTGATATCTTTACCGTCACCTCAGATCCTACCGCAGTTTCTTCCACTTACAGTATTAACGTGACGCGGGTGGCACAATACCACAAGCTGGGTAGCGTAGAGTTCTCTTCTGCTGATACCTTCGGTGGTGCTGCTGGGGATTCGCTAACAATCTCCGTAGGGGTGAATAGTTTCACCCTTGATCTCTCCACAGCCATGACACTCTCCCAAATACAGGAAGCACTCAATACCGAGGATCACGAAGTAAGCGTGGTCGCCGGATTGATTAATGGGAACGACGGCAATCAAACGTTGGTGTTGACCGCAGAGGAGACGGGATTTGACAATCGGGTGCAACTGACATTCGGTGGATCAATAGGGGATGCGGACTTTGGTTTCTCAATGCTCAACCGTGATGCCGATGATCAATTGTTGGCATCGGAAAATGATCTGGATTCAGCTCTTAATGTAGACGGTGTTAGCGTGACCAGGTCTGGAAACGAGATCAATGATGTGATCAATGGGCTGACGATAAATCTACAGGATACGGGGCAGGCGAATATTTCCATTGAAAAAGATGCTTCCGTGGCTAAAAAGGCAATGGATGAATTTGTTCAAGCCTACAGTGGGGTCAAGGAACAACTCAATCAAGTGAAAGCAAGTGGACAGGCGGGCAGCCTGGTTCGCAGCATCGAGGCACAGCTCAGGGGCGTGTTAAATCGCGCGGTACCGGGGGAAGTCGAGTATGCCTATATTTCCGAATTAGGAGTCACTTCGAATTCTGATTCTGGGAAATTGGAGTTCGATAGTGAGATGTTTCTCTCTTCGATGCAGGACAATGCGGAGGCTGTACTCGGCTTCTTCAGCAATGACGGTGGATTTCTTAGCAAAATCGATAGCATGCTGGATGGGTTGCTGGGAGCTGGGGGGACTATCGACAGTATGGTAAAGGGGGCCAACAGTCGCATCAATGTCATTGAGCGTCAGCGGGATGCTATGGAGCAACGGCTGGTGGCTATCGAGAAGCGATATCTTGACCAGTTCGGCGGCCTGGATACCTTAATGGCAAGTATGTCGACAACCAGTGATTATCTGACCCGCCAGCTCGATGTCTTGTCCAGAATGATCGGCACAAACAATAACTAGGTGTTCGGTAATCAGCGCCGAATCAAGAGGAAAACTCAATGGTAAAGTCTAGAATTAGCGATGCGCTCTCCAGCTACAAGAGTGTCAGTGTCTCCTCGGCAGTTGAGGATGCTACGCCGCATCGATTGATCCAGATGCTTATGGAAGGGGCGTTGGATAAGATCGCTACTGCCAAGGGGTTTATGTTGCATAACAATTCAGCCGAAAAGGGACGACATATCAGTTGGGCCATCTCTATTATTAGCGGGCTTCAGGCTAGTTTGGACAAGGAATCGGGTGGCGAGATTTCTGCCAATTTGGATGACTTGTATGACTATATGGTTCGACGATTGGGGCAAGCGGGCGCGACCAACGACCCTCAAATCCTAGATGAGATTACCGCGTTGCTCGTAGAGGTGAAGTCCGCTTGGGATGTCATCCCCAAACAGCTCGCTGTTGAAAGTCGCCAGGCAGCAATTTGAGAACTATCGGTATGTCGCCCAATGGTCTGCAGTTGACAGCTAACGGACTCGATTTTCTTGTTCACTTACTGCAGTTAACCCAAGACATGCATGTTCAGGCGCGGGCGGGTGCATGGGAGCGGGTCGCAGTATTGGAGAGCGAACGCAGCGGTTTGGCGAAATCTTATTCACCGAGTCAAGAGGACGCGAATAGCCTGGAGACTGCGAGAGGTGTAATGAGAGAAATCCTCGATCTCGATGCGCGGATCATGTCGTTGGCGGCTGCTGCGAAACAGGAAACGGCCAAAGCACTGCGCAATATAACTCAGGGACGTCAGGCGTTAGGTGTGTATCAGAGTGTCGAGAGCGCTTACTAGTTTACCGGCGCATATGTGCGGGGGAAACGGAATGATTTACCCCGAATTAAGTAGCAGCTCAATGACAAACTTGCTTCCAAAATACGCAAGCATCAAAACGACAAACCCGGAAAGAGTCCAAATTAGGGCTTTCTGACCTCTCCAGCCGAAACGCATGCGGCCCCACAGCAGTGCGCCAAATACCATCCAAGCAACGATAGATAGAAGCGTTTTGTGCACCAGTCGTTGAGCAAACATGTCCTCGAGAAAGAGAAAACCAGTGGCCAAGCCAAGAGTCAATAGCAGGAAGCCCACTCCTATCATCTCGAACAACAGCACTTCCATCGTCTGCAGCGGGGGCAGGGCTCGGATAAATCCACCCGGATGACGATGACGAAGGTGGTGGTCTTGTACCGCTAGGAGAATAGCCTGAACGCTGGCGAGGGCCAGCAGGCTATAGGCCAATAGAGATATAACCACATGAATCTTGAGTCCCCAGGGCGCATCGGGAGCCAGAAAATGCTGAGCAGGGAACTTGAGACTCAACAGGATAGATATCGCGGCGATGGGAAGAGCGATGATGCCTAGGTTTTCTACGGGCTTGGAGAGTGAGGAAACCAACAATAGCAAGAGTACAGTCCAGGCTACCAAAGAGCCGGCATCGAAAAATCCAATGCTGATTCCGCTACTGCTCAGTGTGTGCTCATAAAGAACGAGCCCGTGAAATAGCAAGCCCACGAAGCCCAAGCCGATACCCACTGCACGAGAAGGGGGAGGGCCATCTCCCTTACTGAAAAGACGCATACCCAGGATGAAGCTACTTATTAGATAGCAGGCTACGGCCAGGATTGCGAAGAGGCTAATACTCATAAGGGGGTGATAGTCTCATATCTCAGGTTGTGCTGAAAAGTGGGCTTAAAGCCTTGTGGCCCGAGTGGGGCATTCGCACCCAATACCTGCAGCCGATATAATGACGTTAAAGTAGCCTGCCTTTTCTGAGGAGCGGGTGATAATTGGATCGGATTTTGCGCAACATCTCTACAAGTTCGAGGACGTGACTGCTTATGTTTGACAACCTGACTGAACGGCTGGGTGGGGCACTCAATAAACTGCGTGGGCAGGGGAGGCTGAGCGAAGACAACATTAGAGAGACGATGCGCGAGGTGCGCATGGCGTTACTCGAGGCGGATGTCGCCCTACCTGTGGTGCGGCAGTTTGTTGATCAGGTGCGCGTCAAGGCGCTTGGTGAGGAGGTGATGAAGAGCCTCACGCCAGGACAGGTACTGATTAAGATTGTCAGTGACGAACTGGTAAAGGTAATGGGGGAGGCCAATGAGTCGTTGAACCTCTCGGCACAGCCGCCTGCTGTGATTTTGATGGCAGGTCTGCAGGGTTCGGGTAAGACGACGAGTGTTGCCAAGCTTTCCAGGTGGCTTAAAGAGACCGAGAAAAAATCGGTAATGCTGGTCAGTTGCGACATATATCGTCCAGCAGCGATTGAACAGCTGAGAACACTGGCTGGCGAAGTGGGAGCAGTGTTTTACCCGAGCGAAACAGGGCAATCACCCGGGGCGATCGCCCGCGCCGCGTTAGCCCAGGCGCGTAAGCAGCATCTGGACGTTCTCATTGTAGATACCGCGGGTCGGTTACATATCGATCAGGAAATGATGGTGGAGATTACGGATCTCCATAGCGAACTTAAGCCGGTTGAAACTCTATTTGTCGTGGATAGTATGACCGGGCAGGACGCTGCGAATACTGCTAGGGCATTCGATCAGGCCCTGCCGTTAACTGGCGTTATTTTGACTAAGACCGATGGTGATGCCAGAGGCGGCGCTGCTCTATCGATTCGTCAAATCACAGGAAAGCCCATCAAATTCCTCGGTACCGGGGAGAAGAGTGAAGCTCTGGAACCTTTCCATCCGGAGCGAATGGCTTCCCGTATCCTGGGAATGGGGGACGTACTCAGCCTGGTTGAAGAGGTGCAGCGCAAGGTTGACCATGGAAAGGCGGAGAAATTTGCCAAAAAGGTTCACAAGGGAAAGGGGTTCGACTTGCTGGACTTCCGTGAGCAAATGGAGCAAATGACAAAGATGGGGGGAATGAACTCACTCATCGAGAAGTTACCGGGAATGGGGGAGATTCCAGATCAGGTTAAAAATCAAGTCAATGACAAGGAAATAATTCGAGCTATCGCGATCATCAACTCCATGACTCCCCAGGAAAGACGGTTCCCGGCAGTGATAAAGGGATCCCGTAAACGTCGTATTGCCCAGGGTTCTGGTGTAAAAGTTCAAGAAATCAATAAGTTACTAAAACAGTTTGCGCAAATGCAGAAAATGATGAAAAAGATGAAGGGCGGTGGGATGAACAAGATGATGCGTGGACTGCGTGGACGAATGGGGCCTGGTGGCATGCCACCGGGTGGTTTTCCTTTCTAGCTCAACCGTTGTAGCAGTTCCCGGAGCGTCCCCGTACTTGCCAGTATGGCAAGGACATTCCTATACGGGTCACCAGAGGTGGCTGTTGAAGTCCACCCAAAAGTATATTTCCGCTTCCCTTTTTCAATATTTTGCGTAAAATGCCCCGTTTACCTCCTGCCGGTTGGTTGGCACGGCGGTGCCTCATAGATTTTAAAGTGCAAGGTTAGGACATGGTATCGATACGTCTTTCAAGAACGGGCGCCAAGAAACGGCCTTTTTATCATATTGTCGCAACCGACAATCGAAATGCTCGGGACGGCCGCTATTTAGAGCGTCTTGGGTTCTTCAATCCCGGTGCTACTGGTGGTGAGGAGCGGCTACGGATTAACAAAGAGCGTATAGATTATTGGATATCCAACGGTGCGCAGCCCAGCGAGCGTGTTACACGCTTGGTGGAAGAAGCTGGCGAAGTCGTAACAACCGCAGATTAGTTATTTGGAATTTTATCTTGTGATTCGCGCGTAACGTTCTGCGCGATGACAACCTTCATGCATCTTGGAAGATGACCAGGTCCCGGAAGCATAAGGAGGCAGAACAAAGAGTAGTACTCGGCAGCATTACGGGTGTGTTTGGTGTTAAAGGTTGGGTCAAGGTTTGGTCAGACACCTTGCCGACGACAAATATCCTTGACTATTCCAAATGGCAGCTTCGGCTTGCAGACGGCTGGAGAACCTTCGAACTCGCGAAAGGACGTGTTCACGGAAAGGGCATCATCGCCCTGATGGGCGGTATAGAAGACAGAAACCAAGCAGCGGAATTGGTTGGTTCGCCAATCGCGATAGACCGTAGTGAGTTGCCCGTCGTGGCGGATGGGGAATACTATTGGGCAGATCTGGAAGGGTTGGAGGTTCGCGGCACTACTGGCATAGCCTTGGGTAGAGTTGTGGAGTTGTTTGCCACAGGTTCAAATGATGTTCTGGTCGTGCAGGGAGAGCGTCAGCGGCTGATCCCTTTTACAGAAGATGCCGTACTTGAAGTCGACCTGAAAAGTGGTTTGATTGTCGTAGACTGGGACCCAGACTTTTGAGTGCCAGCATTCGCTTTGATGTGGTAACGCTATTTCCTGAATTAATTGAGGGGATGGCAGGTAAGGGTGTGACAGGGCGCGCATTTGAGCGCGGACAGGCCCAGCTTGTGGCCTGGAATCCTCGCGACTATACCCAGGATGTACACCGCACAGTGGATGATCGGCCCTATGGTGGTGGGCCGGGGATGGTGATGAAGATTGAACCCTTGGCAGCAGCTATCGGTGCTGCCCGGGAAGCGGTGCCTGATGCCCGGGTAATCTATATGAGCCCCCAGGGAAAACCGTTCAATCAGAAGGTCGCCGGAGAACTGGCTCGCTGCCAAAGCCTGATTCTGGTTGCCGGCCGGTATGAAGGGATTGATGAACGGTTGTTCGGGGTCTGTATAGACGATGAAATGTCTATCGGAGATTACGTGCTGAGTGGCGGTGAGTTGGCAGTCTCGGTGGTAATAGATGCGGTTGTTCGATTGTTGCCCGGCGTGTTGGGTGATGAGGAATCCGCGCAGCAGGATTCATTTATGCGCGGGCTGCTGGATTGCCCCCACTTTACGCGCCCTGAAACTTACGGGGGCGTATCGGTCCCGCCAGTTTTACTGAGCGGTGATCACGAAAAGATATATCACTGGCGCCTTCGACAGGCGCTAGGTAGGACATGGCTGCGAAGGCCCGAGCTATTGCAAGGGCGAAAAATGAGCGAATTAGAAAAAAGATTGTTAGATGAGTTTATCCAGGCGCACGATGACGCTGGTTGAGATACAGGAGCATAGGACCATGAGCGATATTATCCAGGAGCTTGATGCCGAACAAATGAATCGGGAAGTACCTGATTTTAGTCCGGGCGATACGCTTGTCGTGCAAGTTCGAGTGAGAGAGGGTGAACGAGTGCGTCAACAGGCTTTCGAGGGGGTAGTGATCGCAAAGAAAAATCGCGGCATCAACTCATCGTTCACGGTACGTAAGATTTCCCATGGCGAGGGTGTGGAACGGGTTTTTCAGACATACAGCCCATTGGTGGCGGGAATCAAGGTAAAGCGAAGCGGAGACGTTCGTCGCGCCAAACTCTACTATCTTCGTGGACGTACCGGTAAAGCGGCGAGAATCAAAGAGAAGCTGTGATCAATAACTACAGGTGGAATAGAGACACCCCGCCTTGGCGGGGTGTTTTAGTTTGCACTCTAAGTCCACCAGGGACTATCAACAGCGAAGTCGAACGTAGCTCTTCCTGGTAGTATGGCATTTACGTTCTATTGGCATGATTACGAAACATGGGGTGCCAACCCCTTCGTAGACCGCGCCGCGCAGTTCGCGGGTATCAGGACAGATCGTGATTTAAACGTTGTCGATAAACCGCTGACGATTTTCTGCCGTCCCGCAGATGATATGCTACCTGAACCTGAGGCCTGTTTAGTAACCGGCATTACTCCACAACAGGCGTGGTCCAATGGAGTAAACGAATCGAGCTTTTTCGGGCGTATCCATGAGCAGTTGTCTCTTCCAGGTACTTGCGGGGTAGGTTACAACAGTATCCGTTTCGACGATGAATTTACCCGTTTCGGGTTCTATCGTAATTTTATTGATCCCTATTCCCGGGAATGGAAGCATGGAAACTCTCGCTGGGATATTATCGATATGTTGCGGTTGGCGCATGCTGTTAGACCGGAAGGTATTGAGTGGCCTCATGACGAAAATGGGGTGGTATCGTTTCGACTGGAGCACCTTACTTCTGCCAATGCCATTAGTCATGAGGGAGCGCATGACGCGCTCTCCGACGTTTATGCTACCCTGGATTTGGCAAGATTAGTAAAAAAGCGGCAACCACGGCTGTTCGAGTATTTGTTGGGTATACGAGACAAGCGACATCTTCGGAAAATACTCGATCCAGTCAGATTTAATCCACTCCTGCATGTCTCTTCAATGTATCCCGCACGATTGGGATGTATTGCCATGGTAGTCCCTATTGCGCATCACCCCATCAACCAGAATGGGATCATTGTCTACGATTTGCGCTATGACCCAGACCCACTGTTCGGTCTGACCATAGATGAAATCAGAACACGCCTGTTCACACCTGCAAAGGGATTGCCAGAGGGTATAGAGCGCATCCCGCTGAAGACAGTTCACCTCAACAAAGCACCCGTGGTGGCACCCATGAATACCCTCACTGATGAGGCAGCAGCTCGTTGGGATATCGATGTGGAGCTGAGTTTAGCGCGGGTGGAGAAGTTGCGGGCGATATCTGACCTGCCAGGGAAAATACAAGCGGTACATCAGCCAATGGAATCGATGTCGGCAGTCGATCCGGATCAGAATTTATACGGAGGCGGCTTTTTCAGCGAAGTGGACCGACAAAGAATCGCGCGAGTGCGAACGACCCAACCTTCGGCACTTAAGGATTTACCTGCAAACTTCGATGACAAAAGACTGCCAGAGTTGTTTTTCCGCTACCGTGCCCGTAACTGGCCGGAGACCCTTTCCAATGCGGAGAAAGTTAGATGGAAAGAATTCTGTTGGGAGCGGTTAACCAATCCGAAAGAGGGAGGGGGTATCACCCTGGCAACATTTCGCCGTCGATTGGCCCAGCTGGTGGTCGCTTCCGACCTGAGCGCATCCGATCGTTTAGTGCTTTCCGAACTGGCCGACTGGCCTTCTAAGATCGGGCTCGGCAGCCAGCAATTACAACAGCACTAATGATTGGCAGGAATTACTCATTGATCCATTTCTGCAGGGCTTCAACAATGGCTTGAGCTTGGGCCGGGCTGGAGATGTTAAATTTCGATTTTGAGAAATACTCTCCGTTTCGCTTCTGGTAACGACGAATGCTGAATTTATCGGGGCCGTATGCCGATTTACCACGATTCCACTCCTGGTATCGAAACATCACCGTGGACCAGGCACCCTTGGAAAGGATCACTTTATCTAATTCTTTGACAATTTCTACTCCGTCTTCAGAGTAGTTGATAGTCAGCTCGTCAACTGTTGATGCCATATTTTCTCTTCTAGATGCCCGGAAAGTTACCAACGGCGGGGAAGGTAACAGAATATGTCGGTGGATATCAACATAGGGTGGTCAACGCCTGGGGTCGGAGCGGGCGCCATTGCGGTCTAACAGTCCGATTATGTCGCTATTGCCTCTCTCTCGAGCCAGGTCGAAGGGGTATACACCTGCACTGTTAGGCATATTCACATCTGCGCCCTGGGAGATGAGATGTTTGACGAGTACCCGATTGTCCCTCCCTATCGCTTCTATGAGAGGCGTACTCCCATTGGTATTTAAATGATTGATATTAGCCCCTGACTCAACCAGGAAGCGGACAATGTCGCGGTCGATCACGTTGTTTGCCACTGCTTGATCAAGCAGGACATCGCTATCGAAAGCTGCACCATGTTTTATTAGCAGTGCTGCTAATTGGGTTCTACCCTCCATTATTGCCGTATATATCGGGGTGCGCCCGTTGCTGTCCTGGGCGTTGATTTCGGCACCATGCTTGAGTAGCAGTTTGACGACAACCAATTCACCCTGAGCAGCTGCTACATGTAGCGGACGGCGGCCACCAATGTTGGCCTGGTTGATGTCAGTTCCCCAGTATATATGGCGTTCAATCTGATCGATATTGCCCCGCTGAATTGCAGGGTAGAGCCCAATAGTGGGTTGTTCTGGGCTGCTGCATGCCGTCAATACCAGGCACAACAAGGCGACAACTATGACTGACGTATTCATGTGAGCTGATAGTAAATCGATGGTGCTCAACTTCGCAAGGGTAAGGTGCCATGGTAAGGTTAGCGCCCATGTTTATGAAGATCCTTTTGACCGCTACGGTTATCGCAGGCGCTATTCTGGTGTTACGTATGCGTAAGAGGCCGCAAAGGGTGGCCGTTCCTGTGATTTCCGCACGGCCCCCTTCAACTTCCCAGCTCTCTATTCCCAAGCTAGCCGCCTATACGCTGCTGTTTATTATGCTGGTCGGAAGCGGTTATTTCGTCTTCCGACAGTGGGAAGAGAGTTGGCGGGTGGTTACTGTGTACGTGGTCAACTCGGACACTGGCAGAGAAGTGAGCTATCAAGCCTATAAAGGTGAAGTGGGGGAACGCTCTTTCAAGACCACCGATGGGCGCCTCATCAATCTGGCGCCGGTTGAACGCATGGAATTGGGGCGTCGGTAGCAGCGAACAAGTATTTGCGGGGGCGTGGGGATTCTGCCCCCTGCAACTGATCTCCTCCCGGATTCGAGGTCAAGGAAACCAAACCAAGGGTCTTTATAACAACGACCCAAGCTGTTTTAACGGCCCACCGGCCTGTGCTGACAATGCCGTGGCTCCCGAATGAGCGATTTGCCTGCTGACCAAAGCAGCAAGTTCTGCTGCTTGCTCAGGAAGCTCGATTCCCCGCCCCGCTTCCCTGCCTGTTTGAGCATTCTGACTGAACAACCTGCCCGTACCGCTTAATTCCAACTGCTCTTTCTCCGGTGTGGAGGGGGCTTTTTGATCCAGGCTGTTTGGGGAAGACGTTGGGTCCCCCGGTTTGTCCTTGTTCTGGGATCTGGAGGGTAACTTTTGGTCGTGTAACCTTGGGTCGGAGATAGTGTCTATCAAGGGGTACTCCTGTTGGTGACAATAAATTGGCGTAATTCCGTTAATAACTGCGTTTTCGAGAATGCAACGCAAAACTTAGGCCAATTTATCTATCCGTCGTTGGAGTTCCTCTGAATTCTCTAGTTTGAGTTTGCTGGTATCGGGTTGGGGAGTTGGCTTCGTATCCACCCGACAATCTTCCAGTGTTCCCGTATTCGGTGGGTTGAGTGAGAGGTGGCTGGTGTCGATCTGGGGAGGAGTGTCCGCTGCCGATGTATCGATGTCGGTACCCGGAGGCGAGAGTTTAATGGCCGGATTTTCGGCAATGACCGTCGGGTTAATCACCGGTGCGCAGTCTATGAGGCTACCGGTATTAGCCGGGAGCAGCGTATACGTCGCCCGATGAGGCCCCTCCATATCGGACCCTGGCGCCGTTTCGGTGACTGACTGCTTGATCTCCAGTATCGCGCCCGCTTCTCTGAAAGCTAGGCGGTAGCGTGAAGCGGTATCCTGGTCCACTCCCGATTTGACACAAACTGGCTGATCGGAGAACAGCTTGTCCAACGTTTTTTCGTTTGCAGAGAACAGCTTGCCGATCTTTTTCCGTACTTCGGATGGATCGCTGCCTTCCATGACTCTTCCGGAAAAGAAAAGGTCGAAACGTGGCTCGAACATCGTTGCTTCCCTTAGAACTCTAGCGACTCGAGAGTTTGGAACCCGTACTGCGTTTTCCAGCCCCAGGAATAACTGCGCAAATCCTCGGTTGCCAACCGTGTGGCCTCTTCTACAGATGTTGGACTCAGACCACAACCGTAACTTGTACGAATTCTTCCAGTATAGGTTTTATATTGGGTTTGAATGACCACCAACCAACCATGTGAAATATCGCTCGTTGCTTGGGGGAATGTATTTTCGTAGCCGCCTAAGCTAAGTCGTCGGGTTGCTTTTTCAATGGCGGCCGCTACCGATGCTTCACCAACCGCCCATTCAATTGCGAGGGAGTTGCCTAGCTTCTTGGCGACCATGCAAGCTGAACCGCCTGATGTTACCTTTTCAGGCGGCGATTGGGCTGCCGCAAAAGAAGCCCAGAAACAGAATACAATAGCGATCCAACGCACAGTCAACCCTGTTTGCGCAGTGCAGCAATAGCGTTTTCCACCGCGCTTTCAACATAAAAGAAGTAGAGCTCGGGTGTTTGAAATCCTACCATTCGCTCGGTCAGTTCTTCTCCATCGGGGCCAATAAATAGCAAGGTTGGAGTAAGATAGGCTTTGTATCTCAAGGCGAACTCCCCACTGTCGATCTCCACTCCGCTAAAGTCCCGTACGCGGGAGCCGTAGTCTATGAAAAGCTCCCGAATAAGCAGTGTTTTTTTATAGTCACCTGACAATATCATCGGCCCGAGTATCTGTTCCTTGATTTGTACGCAGAAGCCGCAGTGCTCTTGAGATATTAAAACCAGCATGGGTGCTTTGGCTTGGCGTGCAAGCTCGCTTTCGACCTTAAAGTCCACCACTGTCGCTAGCTTCACAGGTACGTACTCTTCCCCGCTGTGGGCACTGGCGAGCACGAATGGCAAGAAAAAGATAAGCCCCTTTCGGATTAGTGATTTGTTAATCTTCATTTTCTTTCCATGCCCCACCGGTATGTAGTGTTTCCACTCCAGGATTGTCGCGTGACTCTGACCATACGGGATCGCTATCGGTTCCGGCTTTATGAAGGTTGAATGGCAGCGGGGCGTATTTCCACATGTCGCATGATTTTCCTCATATAACTTTGCTTCATGGCCTCTTCAAACGCTTCATTGCTGGGATACCCATGCCCCAGAACGGGTTCCCAAAGACGCTGATTTTCCATACAAAGATAGAAGAATACAGAATGCCTCCAGGCTTTATCAAAGCATGAATACACGGTAGAAAAGAGTTCCAGTTTCAATTCATCTGGATAGGAGAGCTTTCCGTCAGCTTCCACTAATGGTTGCTTTAGTATCTGGCTTCTTATTTTACTCCTGCGAATCTGGCGAATAACAGGCTTAATGAATGTCAGTGTCCCCATGGAGACCATCGCAACTTGTTGAGGGTTGAACATGCTTTGGATCTGTTTTACCAAGCTGCGGTATTCCCGTTCCCAACCCTCGTAATGAACAATGGGATGGAGATGAAACCCCACCAGATTGCCGCTACTGGAGATACTTCGCGCGGCCTTCAACCGGTTATTCAAAGAGGCGGAAGCGCGCTCTTCGTTGTCGATCAGTTTTTGGGGGTTCAAAGACCAGGTACAAATGAGATTCGCGGGCAATTTCTGGCTAAGGAGATGGGAGACATTTGCAGACTTGGTTTTAAACTCCAGTATTACATTTGGATGCCGGTGCGCAAACGCAATCAATGCGTCCAAGATACCGTGACTATTTCCCCACATCAGGGAGTCGGAAGACTGACCGGTACCAATGTGGTAGAGCTTGTTTGGGTCGATCACCAGCGAGTTGAGTTTGGTTGCAAATCCGGGGTCGAAAAACACTTCGTTGTTACTGAAAAAAGACTGAATGCTGCAGTAAGAGCAGTGATAGCCGCAATTATCAACTACATCGAGGGTCAACAAGTTACAGCATCGGGTCTTGGGAGATGCCACGGGGCATCGGCCTAATCCCAAACGCTTTTTCTCGCGTGTGCTAACTTTTGTCCCCAGAGTTTCAGTGGCTTGTGGCGGTAATCGCGCGTAGTGGTTTGGTGCGGCTCGCAGGCGTAACCAGTGAGCTTTGAGTTGCTGTATCAGCTGCTTTTTGTCTTTTCGACCCTGGTGTTCCGACAGCAGCAGCCAGTAGTCACGTAAATTTTTCTCTCCCCACATTTCCAAATCCAGCGCGATCTCTGATACTTGACGGAGATCTTGGAGAGTAAATTGATATGACTCGGCGATTCTGCGCAGAAAAATCTGCTGTGCCTCGTTCAGATGAGTGAAGAGGGTCTGGCTGGCAATACGTTCAAATTTCCCCAGATATTCTGATTTTGCTGGCATCGGGTAACCGCTACATCTTTCGGATAATTAGTGGTTAAGTATATCCTGTCGATTTGCCACGTGCCCCGGTTTTCGCCGAATGCCCCCAGTCATCTTTGTATCGAATCGACACTGAAAGGCCAAACCGGTATGTAGTGCCCCGGTATTGGTAAAAATCCTGTATATAATCAGTCACTATTGACGTGTCTGCCAGAATTAGAGGTTGTATTGGCAAGGGCGGGCCATTTCGCAATCATTAGGATTGTTCAGCCGTTTCTGGTGGGGGGCGGAACATATGAGTTTAGCTGAGCCTGTCGAGGGATTGAAAAGACCATTGCCATCCGTTTGGTTGACTAGGGGCTGGCGCGACTTTAGAGCGAGCAAATTGTTAAGCGTAAGCTACGCACTTTTCTTTGTTGTACCCGGTCTGATGACCCAATTCTGGTTAGTGAGTCGTGGCTACGGACTGGTCTACTACATTTTTGCCACGGGCTTTTTATTGATTACCCCATTTGTGCTCTCTGGGTATTACCGAGTGGCTGAGATCATGCAGCAGGATGGAAGAGCTGACTTCACGGATATTTTGGCCTCTATAGTGGAAAACCCTTTTCCAGTTTGGGTAATCGGTATGATCACCTTCGCTGCCTACTCGATTTGGGTAGTGCAGGCACTCATTATTTACGGCCTGCTGTTTGATTTCGACCCGGTTGTCGGGTTGGTATCAGATGCAGAAGTGAGAGATCGGACTGTCCGTTTTCTCTTCTACACAGGGTTACTCGCCTTACCTCTCTCTCTTCTCACTTTCGCCTTGTCTATATTTTCGGTGCCTCATGCGGTGTGCAGTGGTGCTGGGTTGGTAAGCGCAATTGTGTTCTCCTTGGCCGCGGTATTTCGGCACCTGCCTTTGATGATTGTCTGGGCGATAATAGTTGGTGCTCTGCTCCTTATCGCTCTCCTCTTTCTACCCCCCCTTGCGCTTATTCTGATGCCTTTGTTTGTCTATGCAAACTTCGCCAGCTATCAAGATATGCTTGCTGAAGTGCAACTGACGCACCACTTATCGTAAGACACGTATATTCAAGGTTGCCCAATTTTGCTCGAAAAGGTGATTTTCGTCCAAATTAAAATTTTCGCGGACTATGGCTGGCGATTCCTTCATTTCCCGAAAAATGGACTCCACAGGAGTCAGGATTTCCAAGAAAAGCTCGCCCGAGGGAAAATTTATTGGCGAAAACGGCAGAACCTATAAAGAGAGATGAACAGGATTCCGATATTATCCCTATGTATAGACCAGGTTTGGGATGAATAAAAAATGAGAAGACACGCCATTGGCCTGACCATCTTGATGCTAATTTCGGTGAGTGCGCTTGCACTGGGGTTCGGTAACATCACATTGCACTCCACATTGAGCGAGCCACTCGACGCAAGATTTCGGCTGGTCGCAATTGATCCGGAGGAGATCGATGCTCTGCGTGTCAAATTAGCGAGTGAGGCAGCATTCGAAAAGGCTCAAATACCAAGGCTTTCGCACCTCAGATCACTGGAATTTGAACCTCGATTGGACGACAGCGATGGGGTCTTTGTGCATGTCACGAGCCGCCAGTCTATCAATGAACCCTTCCTGAACTTTCTGGTTGAGGTGACTCATGGGGACGACCAGCTGATACGTGAATATACATTGCTGCTAGATCCCCCGGAAATCAGGCCGGCTTCGGTGAAGCGCAGGCCGGTAGCCCGCACAAATTCCTCGTCCGCGAAAGCAGCAGCAAAATCGGAGACACCTCTTCGGTCGGAGTATGTGTCCGTTAACTCGGGTGATACGCTCTGGGTGATTGCAAAGCGTCACCGGCCTGACACTTCAGTTACGGTTGAGCAAATGATGATGGCTATGCTCAAACGAAATCCGGATGCCTTTGTGCATGGCAATGCCAATCTACTGAAGCAGGGCTACAGACTGTATATACCTGATATGGCTGATATTCGTAGTATGTCTCCTCATCAGGCGCGGCGGGCCTTCCTGGAGCAAACAAGAGAGTGGAAATCAGCACGCCGAAGCGAAAGTGCAAGTACCGAAAAGGGTACGGATACTCCGCCTAGGCCGATAGAAAACGAGGTGGATTCACTAGCCGAAACGACAGCCACAAGCCCTGCCAGCTCAAGTGACGAGCTGAACGATCCTGGAGCGGAGCCCTCTGAAAAAGAAGCCAAATTAAATTCTGGAGAAGCAGAGAGTGCTCACGATCCCAGGCTGCGGGTGGTGGATTCTGCGCCTGAGGACGCCTTATCCTCCGAGGTGGTTGGGCCTGGTTCGACTGAAACTTCTAGTGCCGATCAATTGCGGAAAGATATCGAGGATGCTCGCAGAGACCTTGCAAGCGTAAGAGACATTAACCGTGATTTGGCAGAGCTGACGACTATTTTGGAAGAAAAGATCATAAACCTGCGCCAATCTATCGAGGAGAGGGACAAGCTTATAGAGGCACTGGAGGCTAGGACAAAATCTACAGTTGCTGATTCAGCCTCCGGCACCAAGCCACAAAAGACAGCGGATGTGGCAGTTGAAACTCCCAAGCAGGATTCCGCCAGTTCTGTGGCCGAAGCTGGGAGGTCCTCAGCTGCTACAGACAGGCCGCCCGCTGTGGAAAGCGAATTGATCCCGGTTCCGCCGCAGTCCCCTGATCTGTCGGAATCCCCCGCCTTCGGCAGTTTGGCTTGGCTAAAAACTTACTGGCTGGCCCTGCTAGTTGCCGCTCTGCTACTGATCAGCCTGCTTATCGGACTGACGATCTTGCGACGTCGGCGGGAGCAGCGTGTACACAGTTCTGATGAATTCAGTGCATTCATCGAAATTGAGGAGGCAGAAGAAAAAGATAACCGAAGGGCTGTGAATGATATGCCGTTACCGGAGGAAGGCATAGACTCCGAGTCACAAACAGATGAAGGTTTTCGGCTCAGCTCCGACGAAGATGTCTCTTCAGCTCTGACCGAGGCCGATATCTTTCTCGCCTATCGGCGATATGGCCAAGCGGAGAGCCTGGTTACAGATGCGATTGAGAAAAACCCAGACAGTATGGTGTTGAAAGCCAAGCAACTGGAGATATATGCATTTCGAAAAGATAAGAAACGATTCGCTGCGTATATGGAAGAGTGTTACGCGGACATGTCAGCAAAAGCGCCAGAGATTTGGGCAAAAGTTGTGGAGATGGGCCGGGACCTGATACCCGAACATCAATTGATCTCAGGTATCGGGTTGCCTGAAGCGCAACCCGATGATCTTCCCGAATTTTCTTGGTCGAACGACCGAGATCCCGATCCCAAGTAGATTCAGATCCTGTCAGCTATTCCATAGGCGAATGTAATGTGGTGAGATGCCGCAGGCTGACGAGTACGGCGGCGATTGGGAAGCTTGGTGCCGTATTGAGGCGACTATTCAGTACCATTGTTCGCTAAAGCTGGGAAATCTTTTCGTTTGGGTGGGGAATTGGTATATCCTTGTTGCGTTTTGGCGGGCAGATACAGCCGGATCGGCGCCTGCAAAGCGACCGTCCCCAACTACATGTGGATACGGAACAATTAATCTGAAGAGGATGATGTGATGCTGGTGAAACAGATTATGACGGGCTCTCCACGGACCGTTACTCCAGAGACAGGGCTGCTCGAAGTGGTTTCCCTGATGTGTGTTTATCGTTACAGCGGCCTGCCTGTAGTTGAAGAGGACAAGCTGGTAGGCTTCATAGCGGAAAAAGATGTTTTACATCGACTGTTCCCCACCCTGGAGGACATGATGGTGGATGGGTTGGCGATCGTAGACTACGACAGCATGATGGGAAAATATACCGATGTGGTTAACCTCAAAGTCAAGGATCTGATGTCCAGTGGCGTAGTCACCGTTTCTTCGGATGACCACATCCTAAAAGCTGCAAGCACCATGGTGCGCAATAAGTTTCGGCGCATTCCGGTGGCAGAATCGGGGGAGCTGGTAGGAATGTTGAGCTTGGGAGACATTCACAAGGCGCTGTTTCAGACCAATCTTGCTGCAGGAATGGCAGGCAAGTCTACTAATTGATGGTGGGTATTGCTTGCTTCTCAGGTATATATATAGATCGAGAGCGTTTTAGCTCTTTAGAATCTATAGACTGAAAGGCAGCATGAAGATGGATTTATTTCGAGCGGGGGTAAAACTCTCCTAAAACTACCTGATTAGGCTGTTTCGGTCCGCCAACTTCCCCTCCCGATAACCAGAAGGGCTGATAAAGTGGTGGTTCTGCTTCGGTTCTATTAGCTTGGAGCCGAGAAAAGCGCTCTTCAGGCGATTGCCCGGCAAGTATCGGTTTTAAAGCCATAAATGTATAATGTGCGACCGTCTGGCCGGGGCGCTGGGTGAGTAGTGTGCAAAAAGCGAAAGTGGCGGAATTGGTATACGCGCTGGATTTAGGTTCCAGTCCCGCAAGGGGTAGGAGTTCGAGTCTCCTCTTTCGCACCAGTTATTGTTTTAGTGAAAGAATGGGTTTTGTGGGTGGGGTGAGAATTATTCAGCTCATCCCGCGTACTCGGGAAACGAAAATTATCGACATTGCGACAGACGGCGGGAATCGCCGCTAAAGAGGTTTTTTAATGCAAGTTTCGGTTGAATCGACTGAAGGGCTCGAACGTCGAATGACGGTTGAATTGCCAGCGGAGCAAGTGAATGAAGCGCTTGAGAAGCGCTTAAAGGAGCTGGCACGAAGCGTCCGGCTGGATGGTTTCAGGCCTGGGAAAGTACCGCTTTCCGTCGTACGAAAGCGGTATGCCGGGCAGGTGCGGGCCGAGGTATTCGGTGATTTGGTGCAATCGAGCTATTTCGAGGCGCTCACGGATCAGAACTTGAGTCCAGCCGGAGAGCCGAATATAGAGCCGATCGAAAAGCCGGATGGCGAAGGTATGGGATATGTTGCCATCTTCGAAATAATGCCCGAGGTGACGTTGAATAGTCTCTCGGAAAAGGTAATAAAGCGGCCCCAGGTAGAGGTGACTGACGCAGATCTCCAGGAGATGTTGACCAAACTTCAGAAGCAGCGCGCAACCTGGAACGAAGTGGAGCGGGAGGGGCGAGAAGGAGATCAGCTAACCATTGATTTTAAAGGATTTATCGATGGGGAAGCGTTCGATGGCGGATCCGCTGATGGGGTTCCACTGACTATCGGTTCCTCCACCATGATCCCGGGATTCGAAGATGGGCTCATCGGGGCCAGGGCAGGAGAAAGTAGAACCCTGGAGATTCCATTCCCGGAGAGTTACCAGGTTGAAAAACTGGCCGGCAAGGATGCAAGATTCGAAGTGAAGGTTCTGAAAGTGGCTGAGCCCGTTCTACCTGAATTGGATGAGGAGTTCGTAAAGGCATTCGGGGTTACAGAGGGTGGCCTCGAAGCACTGCAGCGCGAAATTCGGTCCAATATGGAGCGTGAACTTAGTGACAAGATCCAGAATCTCCTTAAAGAGCAGGCGATGGATGCACTCCTGGAAGCGCATTCGGTCGAGGTTCCAAAAGCGCTGATACAGCGTGAGGCCGAGTCGCTGCTAAAGCAGACGAAGGAAAATATGACTCAAACCGGTCGTAAGAGTGACGTCGATTTGCCGGCGAGTCTGTTTGAAGAGCAGGCGGAAAGGCGAGTTAAACTCGGGCTGATTATTGGTGAAGTGATTAAACAGAATGCAATCGAAGTTGACCAGGACCGGGTACGTGCAAAGGTAGAGCAGCTGGCACAGTCCTACGAAGACCCCCAGGAGGTCCTGAATTATTACTACGGAAATCGCGAACAGCTCGCTGGCATAGAAAATGTCGTGCTGGAGGATCAGGTTGTTGACTGGGTGATGCAGCAAGCACAGGTAGAGGAGAGGGTCTCAGGATTCGATGAACTGATGAATCCCAGCGATGACCAGGGTAGCCCGAAGCAGTAGATTTTTTTGAAGGAATCGATCCTAATGGCCGATAAACAGCACATGGGTGGACTAGACGTAAACAATTTGGGACTTATCCCAATCGTGGTGGAGCAGACATCGCGTGGGGAACGTTCCTACGATATCTATTCCAGGCTGCTTAAAGAGCGGGTAATTTTTCTCATCGGTCCGGTAGAAGACCATATGGCCAACTTGGTAGTGGCCCAACTGCTATTCCTCGAATCGGAGAATCCCGATAAGGATATTCACCTTTATATCAATTCCCCGGGTGGGGCAGTCAGTGCCGGGTTAGCTATCTATGACACCATGCAGTTTGTTCGTTGCGATGTCAGCACCATGTGTATCGGGCAGGCCGCCAGTATGGGTGCTTTGTTGCTGGCCGGGGGAACTTCGGGAAAGCGGTTTTGTCTACCGCACTCCCGAATTATGATTCATCAGCCACTGGGGGGATTTCAGGGGCAGGCAACCGACATCGAGATTCATGCCAAAGAGATCCTCCTGTTGCGCGAAAGATTGAATCAGATTATGGCGAATCATACGGGCAAGCCTTTGAAGCAGATTGCACGCGATACCGAACGGGATAATTTTATGAGTGGCGAGGAGTCTGTTGAATATGGCCTCATCGACCAGGTAATTGAACAGCGCTCCGGAGAAAAGACCGCAAATCCCGAGTGAGGGCGCTGGCAGAGTTTCCCCAACCGGAAGATGCGAATCACAGTTCGGTCGGGCGGAACCTTGCCAAGCTCTTGCAATCCGATATTATGTGAACTAGACGAGCGCGGAGTGGTCGCGGCGAAAGGGTGCCGCGGTCGCGGTTCTGGGAGGAAAAAGATATGAGTGAAGACAAAACCAGAAGCGATGACGGGAAACTGCTCTATTGCTCGTTCTGTGGAAAAAGTCAGCATGAGGTCCGGAAACTGATCGCTGGTCCGTCCGTCTTCATATGCGATGAGTGCGTCGAGCTGTGTAACGACATCATCCGTGAAGAGATGCAGGAGGGTAGCGGCGACGCCTCTAGTAAGCTACCCAAACCGCAAGAAATCAACTCCATGCTGAACCAGTATGTCATCGGCCAGGCGCGGGCGAAGAAGGTCTTGTCGGTAGCGGTTTACAACCATTACAAGCGGCTCGATTCAACCAGCGGCAAGGATGATATCGAAATATCCAAGAGCAATATCCTGCTGATCGGCCCTACCGGATCGGGCAAAACCTTACTGGCCGAGACGTTGGCTCGAATGCTGAACGTCCCCTTCACCATTGCTGATGCAACGACGCTGACGGAGGCGGGATACGTTGGCGAAGACGTTGAGAATATCATCCAGAAACTTCTGCAAAAGTGCGACTATGATGTAGAAAAGGCCCAGACTGGTATTGTCTATATCGATGAAATCGATAAGATTTCTCGAAAATCTGACAACCCGTCAATCACCAGGGACGTATCCGGTGAGGGTGTGCAGCAAGCGCTGTTGAAACTCATCGAAGGCACGGTAGCCTCGGTTCCACCTCAAGGAGGGCGAAAGCACCCCCAGCAGGAGTTTCTTCAAGTTGATACGTCGAATATCCTTTTCATCGTCGGCGGTGCGTTCTCCGGCCTGGAAAAGGTCATTCGCGACAGGTCAGAGAAAGGCGGAATAGGATTTTCCGCGGAGGTGCGCAGTAAAGACGACACCCGCAATCTTGGTGAGATTCTGCCGGGCGTGGAGCCGGAAGACCTCATTCGCTACGGGCTGATTCCAGAATTTGTTGGGCGGTTACCGGTAGTAGCGACGCTGGAAGAGTTGGACGAGGCGGCGTTGGTGCAGATCCTGCAGGAGCCCAAGAACGCGCTCGTAAAACAGTACGCCCGACTATTTGAGATGGAGCAGTGTGATTTGGAGTTTCGCTCCGACGCGCTTCATGCAATCGCCCGTAAAGCAATGGAACGAAAAACGGGTGCCCGGGGTCTCAGAACCATCATGGAGCAGGTTCTACTGGACACCATGTATGACCTTCCCTCCATGGAGGATGTTTGCAAGGTAGTGGTTGATGAATCCGTGATATTGGGTGAAAACGATCCCTACGTCATCTACGAGAGTGGTGAAAAGCAGCTGGCGGTTTCGGATTGATCTGGGACCCGAATGGCCCGCAATCGGACAATCGAAATGCTCTGCTGTCTACTGTTTTTGCCCCTCAACGTGTAGTTTCTTCTCTCTAAGTCCGAAAAACGGGTATCAGGGGTATTGACTATTTGTTGGTAGACCCCAATCCTAGTTATATCAGGAACACTGAGTGGGATGAGCTGCAACGAGTCCTTTTTTTTTCAAAAAGCTTGAAAAGCCGAAGAAATAGCGGGTTGCGCCACGAATCGCATCGCTTGCTTCCAGCTATAAGGCCATACAGTCTGTAGGCGGAGTGCCTTTGATGGGTCAGAAAGTTAAAGATACAGAATTAAAGTCTCCCAGTAATCAAGTTCCCGTATTACCACTGCGGGACGTCGTGGTTTACCCTCATATGGTCATTCCACTTTTCGTTGGCAGGGAGAAATCGATCAAGGCATTGGATGCCGCCATGCAGGACAACAAACAGATATTGTTGCTGGCTCAAAAGAGCGCTGATACTGATGATCCCTCGCTACGGGATATGTACGGGGTAGGCACGCTGGCGAATATTCTGCAACTGCTCAAACTCCCGGATGGTACCGTCAAAGTTCTGGTCGAGGGCGGAGAGCGGGCGCAGGTTGTCAAATTCATAGAAAACGTAGATTTTTTCTCGGCCGAGATGATGGTGGTTCAAGACGAACTCTCTCTGGGTGAACGGGAAATCGATGTCTTGATGCGATCGGCAACTGCACTGTTCGACCAATATGTGAAGCTTAACAAGAAAGTGCCGCCGGAGGTGCTAACCTCGCTCTCCAGTATTGATGATCCGAGCCGGTTGGCGGATACCATGGCTGCGCATATGTCCCTGAAACTCCAGGAAAAGCAGAATGTTTTGGAGATGTCCGATATCTCCCAGCGTCTAGAAAACCTAATGGGGTTAATGGAATCGGAAAATGACACACTGCAGATCGAAAAGCGCATACGCGGTCGTGTCAAGCGACAGATGGAGAAGAATCAGCGCGAATACTATCTGAATGAGCAGATGAAGGCGATCCAGAAGGAATTGGGCGATCTGGAAGAAGCCCCCAATGAAATCGAAGATTTAGGCAAGCGTATCGAGAATGCCGGCATGCCCAAAGAGGTAAAGTCAAAGGCGCAGGCGGAACTCAACAAGTTGAAACTGATGTCACCCATGTCTGCCGAGGCAACTGTGGTTCGAAATTATATCGATACCTTGGTGAGCGTGCCCTGGAAAAAGCGGACTAAAATACGCAACGACTTGAAGGGTGCGGAGGACGTGCTGGAAGCCGATCACTATGGACTTGAAAAGGTAAAGGAACGAATTATCGAATACCTGGCAGTCCAGCAGCGGGTGCGTAAGCTGAAAGGGCCCATCTTGTGTTTGGTGGGGCCACCAGGTGTTGGCAAGACCTCTGTTGGGCAGTCGATTGCCCATGCTACGAATAGAAAGTTCATACGGATGGCTTTGGGGGGAGTTCGCGACGAGGCGGAGATTCGAGGGCACCGGCGGACATATATCGGCGCCTTACCGGGAAAGATCATTCAAAATCTTTCTAAGATAGAGACCAGGAATCCGCTGTTTTTGCTGGATGAGATAGACAAAATGGCGATGGATTTTCGGGGTGATCCGGCCTCGGCCTTGCTGGAAGTGCTCGATCCTGAACAGAATCACACCTTTGTAGATCACTACCTGGAAGTGGATTTTGATCTTTCAGAGGTGATGTTTGTTGCCACCGCCAACACCATGAATATTCCTCCGGCACTTTTAGACCGCATGGAGGTGATCCGCCTGTCTGGATATACGGAAGACGAGAAAATCAACATCGCCCTGCGTTATCTGGTGCCGAAACAACTGGACAACCATGGTTTGAAGCCATCGGAGTTGTTAATCAGGGAGAGCGCTATTCGCGATATCGTGCGCTATTACACGCGAGAAGCGGGGGTGCGAAATCTTGAGCGAGAGATTTCGAAGATCTGCAGGAAGGTGGTAAAGGAGATTCTCCTGAAGAAAAGGGACAAGCGGGTGACGATTGTTCCCAGCAGCCTTAGCAGATATCTGGGCGTTCAGCGTTTTCGTTATGGCGAAGTTGAAGAGCACGATCAAGTCGGTCAGGTGACAGGTTTGGCCTGGACCGAAGTGGGAGGCGAATTATTGCGTATTGAAGCTGCATTGGCTCCAGGTAAAGGGAAATTGACACATACCGGGCAGCTTGGAGATGTTATGAGAGAATCCATCCAGGCAGCAATGACAGTGGTGCGCAGTCGCGCTTCATCCCTAGGTCTGGTTGAGGATTTCTATCAGATGTACGATGTACACATCCATGTGCCGGAAGGGGCTACGCCGAAAGACGGTCCCAGTGCGGGCATAGGAATGTGTACCTGTTTGGTTTCCGCGCTAACTAAGATACCGGTACGGGCGGACGTGGCGATGACCGGCGAAATCACACTACGAGGGGAGGTTTTGCCTATCGGCGGTTTGAAAGAGAAGTTACTCGCGGCCCACCGGGGAGGCATCGGTACCGTCATTATCCCAGCCGAGAATGAACGCGATTTAGTAGATATCCCCAAGACGATAAAACAGAATTTGGACATCCGGCCAGTGCGTTGGATAGATGACGTCTTAGAGATAGCGTTGACTCGTTCACCCGAGGGGCATGTCGATGATACAGGTGACACCAAAACCGACGTGTCGAGCAAAGGTAAACGTTCCAAGAAAAGCAGCAGCCTGATCAAGCATTGATGGGATGGCTGTGATTTGAGCAAGAGGTTTACTCTGCAGACATAAGCGTGCAATGAAAGCTGCATGGCAGTAGACTGACTATCCAGCGCCTCTGTTCCTTGACACTTTTATAGAGTCGCTGGTATAAATTGAGCCCGTTTTTCATCCGACAAATTAAACTTCTGGTAGATTTCGTTTTTGCATGCAGGTACACCAGAGCACAGAATTCATGGGGAGTGAATGTGTAATGAATAAAACCGAACTGGTAGACAAGATGGCCGACAGTGCGGACATTTCCAAGGCAGCCGCCGGAAGAGCGTTGGAGGGAATGATCGATGCTATCGCTACCGCCTTGAAAGAAGGCGACCAGGTCTCAATTATCGGGTTCGGTTCTTTTACCGTTCGTGAACGCGCTGCGAGAACCGGGCGCAATCCCCAAACTGGCGCCACAATCAATATCAAAGCTTCAAAAAATCCTTCGTTCAAGGCTGGAAAAGCGCTCAAGGATGCCGTAAACTAGCGCGCCTTCCCTAGGGCGCTTAGCTCAGCTGGGAGAGCATCGCCCTTACAAGGCGAGGGTCGCAGGTTCGAGCCCTGCAGCGCCCACCAAAATTTGGAGCGGTAGTTCAGATGGTTAGAATACCGGCCTGTCACGCCGGGGGTCGCGGGTTCGAGCCCCGTCCGCTCCGCCACAATTGAGAAGACGGGGCATCATTGGATGCCCCGTTTTTTTATTGAGGCCAGAGTAAGAGAAAGAATATGCTTCAGGAAATCAGAGAACGCGCACAAGGGTGGGTTGCCTGGTTCATCGTAATTCTCATCAGCATTCCCTTTGCGTTGTGGGGTATCAGTTCTTATTTAGGCGGCGGAAGTGAGCCGACTCTCGCTACGGTCAACGGCCTGGAAATAACCGAGCGGGAGTTCGAAAATCGATACCGCCTCTATAGACAGAGGCTGCGGGAACAGCTTGGAGCGAGTTATCGCCCAGAGTTGATAGATGAGTCTACCCTGAGGAAAGAAGTTCTGGATTCGATGGTCGAGAATCAGTTGATTCTCCAGCAGGCGTCGAATATGGGACTCGGTGCCGGAGATGATTTGGTCCGGGCTTTCATCAGAAGCGTGCCAGCTTTTTCCATCGGCGGTAAATTCAGCAATGATGCCTATGAACGGGGATTGCGAGCTCAGGGTATGAGCGCTGCAGGATTCGAGGCGGAGGTCAGAATGTCTCTCATCGCCGAACAACTCGCTAAAGGCATCAATGGTTCTGAAATCTCCACTGCTGCTGAATTAAGAGATCTAGTTAGACTTCGTATGCAGCGTCGTGGGCTCAGCTATATGGTAGTGCCAGCGTCAAACTATCTGGATGATATTTCGGTTAGCGACGCGGATGTCAGCGCATACTATGAGGAGAATCAGCAGCGATTCATGGCGGAGGAGCGGGTAAAGCTTGAGTACCTTGAATTGGATATCGGTAAAATCAGCGAGACCTTGCAGGCAGACGAAGAAACCTTGCTTGGATACTACGAGCAACGAAAGGGTGACTACCGAGTGCCGGAACAACGCAGGGCGAGCCACATCCTGATTTCAGTGGACGAAAGTGCAACGGCGGAAGAGGAATCAAAGGCTCTCGAGCGTGCTCAGCAGGCCTTGAATCGGTTAAGGGCGGGTGAAGACTTTTCTCTGGTAGCGAGGGAGGTTTCTGAGGATCCGGGCTCTTCTGAACAGGGCGGGGATCTCGATTTCTTCGACAGAGGTGTGATGGACCCAGTGTTTGAGAAGGCTGCATTTTCGCTGAATCCGGGAGAAATCAGCGATCCTGTCCGCACACAGTTCGGTTACCATATCATTAAGCTCGCGGAAATTCGGGCGGAGAGCGGCAAGCCCTACGAAGAGGTCGAAGATGAGGTTCGTTCAGCCTACCTTAAAGAAGAGGCAGAGCGACAGTTCTACGAGTTTGCAGAGAGGCTCAACGACCTTGCCTATGACGATCCTAACAGTCTGCAGCCTGCTGCTGACGCACTGGGATTGGAGGTCAGTTCAAGCGATTGGCTGACTCGCGCTGGAGAGAGTGAAGGAGTATTCGCTGCACGTAAAGTAATAGATGCAGCATTTAGCGCCGACGTGATGCTGGAAGGAAACAACAGCGAAGCGATTGAGGTCGGTCCAGAGCGCATGGTTGTTGTCAGGGTTACCGAGCACGAAGAGGCGACTGTGCGTGCACTGGATGAGGTCAAACCCGATATTGTTGAGCTGTTGAAAACCGAGAGAGCTGCAACAAGGGCGCGAGAAAAGGGAGATGCCTCACTTGCCAGATTAAGGGAGGGTGAGAGCCTGGAGTCCATCGCACAGGAGGAGGGTTTCAAACTGGAACGCGTCGAGGGGGTCACCCGAGACAATCAGGAAATACCCGCGCCAATCCTAACAAGCCTATTCAAACTGCCCCACCCGCAGAATGAAGAGCCTAGCTTTGGAACGGCTGAGCTTCCCAGCGGGGATTTTGTGGTAATAGCTTTGGATCGTGTTGAAGATGGAGCTTTAACGGAAATCGACAAGCTAGGAGGCGATACCGCATTGAAAAGCCTTCTTCAGGAGTCTCGGGCTCGTTCCTATTTCCGCCATATGGTCGACGGGATAAAGTCGCAGGCCAAGATAACAATTTCTCCCCGCCAGGATGACACATACCAATAGACTCAGCGTCGTTCGAGTCCGCTGGTAAGCCTCGCTTTCAGATTTCGTGGCAGCAGCATGGGTACTTAATCCCTTCCGACCGGCAAAATAGTTGCCGGTCGGAAATCCAGGACACTTGATCCGTCTAAGCGAGCCCTACGATGTGGTACCCGGAGTCAACATATAGGACGTCCCCGGTAATCCCTGATGCCAGATCTGAACAGAGAAATGCGGCGGCGTTGCCCACCTCTTGTATAGTGACATTGCGACGGAGTGGGTTTCGCTTTCCTGCTTCTGCAAGCATCGACTTGAACCCCGAAATTCCCGCAGACGCTAAGGTCTTGAGCGGGCCAGCTGAAATAGCATTAACCCGGGTGCCCTCGGGGCCCAGTGCCTCCGCCAGGTAGCGCACATTGGCTTCCAAACTCGCTTTTGCAACTCCCATTACATTGTAGTTGGGAACGGTTCGGACTGCGCCGAGATAAGACATCGTCAGCAGGCAGCCGTTGCGTCCGCGCATCAATTCTCGGCCGCCTTTGGCAAGTGCTGCGAAGCTGTATGAACTGATATCATGGGCGATTGAAAAGCCCTCACGGGTCACCGCATCGATATATGAGCCTTCCAGTTGATCGCGTGGGGCAAATCCAATGGAATGAATGATCCCATCGAGCCCGTCCCAATGCGCTTTCAGCGCCAGGAACATATCGTCTATCTGTTGGTCTGAGGCTACATCGAGCGGAAATACGAGTTCGGACTCGAGTTCCGCCGCCAGCTTTTCTACCCTAGGTTTTAACTTTTCGGTCTGATAGGTGAAGGCAAGCTCCGCCCCTTCCCGATGCATGGCCAAGGCAGTTCCCCAGGCGATGGAACGGTTGCTTGCTACACCTGTTATCAGGATGCGCTTATTCTGTAGAAAACCCATAGCTGATCCTCACTGCTGTGTCGGAGTGACGCATCGGAAACAGGTCTCGCAGCATCCGATGCTTGGTAGTCAAAAACGCATAAGTTAACAGAAATGAGCAATGAAAACGCTTTCTATGATTAAATTGCCATCCGGAGTGGAGAGATTCGGGAAGCCGATGCGTTCTATTGAAAAAGCCAGGGTTGAAAGATTTTGGATATTCATTCCCTTGGTGTTGGCATATTTTCTATCGGGGTGCAGCGGTGAGGGGTGGAACAATCCCTATCCTGCTTCAGAGTCACAGTCGGATACTCTCTATAGCTCTTTCAGAGAGCGCCCCAAACACCTTGATCCTGTGCGATCTTATAGCGCCAATGAATATGCCTTCATTGCGCAGATTTATGAGCCGCCGCTCCAGTATCACTTTCTCACGCGACCCTATGAGTTGGTCCCACTGGCGGCGACCAAGGTGCCCACTGCCCGGTACTTGGATGCCAGCGGCGGCCAACTCCCAGCGGACGCGGCCAACGATCAGATAGCCTTCAGCGTGTATGAATTGGAGATTCGTCCAGGGATGCGTTACCAGCCACATCCTGCCCTCGCCCGCGACGAGAGCGGGAACTACCTTTACCACAACCTCGATGCTAAAACCATTGCAGCTGCAAATGTTCTTGCGGATTTTCCGGAAACCGGTACCCGTGAAGTGACCGCGGAGGACTTCGAGTACCAGATCAAAAGGTTGGCATCACCTTCGCTCCATTCTCCTATTGCCGGGGTCATGGGAGAGTATATCGTGGGATTTTCTGAATTCGGCTCTCGTTTAGAAGCTGTAGCTAAAAAAGGTGTATCCGTAGCCCCGGAATCGGGTGATGTAGATTTGCGTTCCCTGCGAATCGAGGGTGTTGAGGTCATCGACAAGTATCACCTGCAGATCAAGTTAAAGGGAAAGTACCCGCAGTTTGTCTATTGGCTGGCCATGCCCTTTTTCTCCCCAATGCCCTGGGAGGCAGAGGCATTCTACTCACAGCCGGGACTGGAAAAGCGAAATATCAGCCTAAATTGGTATCCGCTGGGAAGCGGTCCTTTCATGCTGGAAGAAAATAATCCCAATCTACGCATGGTGTTGGCCGCCAATCCCAATTTCCATGGTGAGACCTACCCCGAAGAGGGTGAGCCTGGAGATGCTGAGGCGGGATTGCTCGAAGATGCTGGAAAGCGCCTACCCCTGATCACTAGAGCATCTTACAACTTAGAAAAGGAGTCCATTCCATATTGGAACAAGTTTTTACAGGGCTACTACGATACCTCGGGAATCTCTTCGGATAGTTTCGACCAGGCGATTCAATTTTCCAGCCAGGGGGAGCTGGGATTGACGGAAGCAATGGAAGAGAAAGGTATTAAGTTGCAGACTGCAATCGATTCCTCCATTTTCTACATGGGGTTCAACATGTTGAATCCAACGCTGGGTGGTGACTCGGACTCGGCGAGGTATTTGCGGCAGGCGATCTCCATTGCCATGGACTATGAAGAGTATATTTCAATATTTTCCAACGGTCGCGGAGTTGCCGCGCAAGGCCCCATACCGCCGGGGATCTTCGGCAACCGCTCGGGGAAAGAGGGGATCAATCCGGTTGTTTACGAAATCGAAGATGGTAAGCCGCGGCGCAAAGATATTTCTGTGGCGCGGGAGCTGATGAAAAAAGCCGGTTATCCCTCTGGCAGAGATCAGAAAACGGGGAAGCCACTTATCCTTTACTACGACACCACTTCGTCCGGACCCGATGGCAAAGCTCGGCTTAATTGGATACGTAAACAATTTGAAAAACTAGGTATACAACTGGTGATACGGGCCAGCGACTACAATCGCTTTCAGGAGAAAATGCGCACGGGCACCGGGCAGATTTTCATGTGGGGGTGGAATGCGGACTATCCTGATCCGGAAAATTTTCTATTTCTTCTATATGGCCCGAATGGAAAAACGGAACATGGCGGGGAGAACGCCTCCAACTATGCCAATCCCGAGTATGACAAGTTGTTCGAGCAAATGAAGAACATGGAAAACAGCCCCGAGCGCCAGGATATTATCGACAAAATGGTGGAAATTTTGCGCAGGGATGCACCTTGGGCCTGGGGATTCTTTCCCAAGTCCTTCTCCCTTTATCACCAGTGGTATGCAAACGTCAAACCCAACACAATGGCAAACAATACGCTGAAATATAAGCGACTTGATCCGAAACTGCGTGCTGAGCTGCGTGATCGTTGGAATCCCCCCATCGTTTGGCCATTGTTGCTGCTTGGGTCATTGCTCCTGCTATCAATGATACCCGCGGTGGCGCTCTATCGCAGACGCGAACGGAGCCCCGCGAGATGAGCGCTTATATAATTCGCAGAATCCTCTACGCCATTCCGATTCTGATCGGCGTTAATATTTTGACCTTCCTGTTGTTTTTTGTGGTCAATTCTCCTGAGGATATGGCTCGCATGCACCTCGGCATGAAACGTGTCACTCCGGAGGCGGTGGAGAGTTGGAAACAGGCCAGGGGCTATGATCAACCTTTGCTCTACAATGCCTCAGCCAATGGCCTCGAAAAGCTGAGCCAAACTATTTTTTTTCAAAAATCATTGAAGCTCTTTCAGTTTGAGTTTGGCTCTTCGGATAGTGGTCGGGATATAGGCTTCGACATCTCCCAGCGTATGTGGCCCAGCTTGGCAATAGCGATACCGGTGCTATTGGTGGGCTTGCTGGTGAATATTACCTTTGCGCTGCTCATCGCTTTCTTCAGGGCTACCTATATCGACTTCTGGAGCGTTGTTCTTTGTGTCGTGATGATGTCGATATCGGGGCTATTTTATATTATCGGCGGGCAGTATCTGGTGAGTAAATTACTGCATCTGGTACCCATTTCCGGTTATGACACCGGCATGAATGCGATCAAATTTCTCGTCCTTCCAGTCATTATTGGGGTAATCGGGGGAATAGGTGCGGGGACCCGTTGGTACCGAACGCTTTTTCTGGAAGAGATCAACAAAGACTATGTGCGGACGGCACGGGCCAAGGGGTTATCGGAACGGGTGGTGCTGTTCCGGCATGTTCTCAAGAACGCCATGATTCCCATTCTTACAGGTGTCGTGGTAGTACTCCCCCTACTCTTTATGGGGAGCCTTATAACCGAATCCTTTTTTGGTATACCAGGGCTTGGCAGCTATACCATCGACGCCATAAATCGACAAGACTTCGCAATCGTCCGGGCGATGGTTTTTCTCGGCTCTGTGTTATACATCCTCGGTCTTCTGTTGACCGATATCTCTTACACGTTGGTCGATCCCAGGGTGAGACTCGCATGATTTCCCAGTGGGTGCTGCTGTGGACCGATGCGCTCATTTTCCTGCTGGTGGCGCTGGTGCTGATGTTCGCATTTTACGCTGCTGGAAAGGCACACCTGAGTGGACCCTGGCGGCGGGTTGTACGCAGTCGGATTGGTGTCAGTACGATGGTGGTGTTGGGATTCTATGTGCTGGTCGGTTTGCTAGATTCTGTGCACTTCCACCCGCTGATCGATAGGGAAGGGGAAGAGGGGCAAACGATGTCGACCGAGGTGATCAGCCTATTCGACAGCCTGGTGCCAGGCCTGCGATCGCGGCAGGAAACTACCTATTCAGCACCCCTCGCGACTCATTTGTACGCCAAGGAGAATATCGAGCTGGCTGATGGCACCACGATTAGAGGCTATCCCAGGCTACGCTATGGAGGTGCGCATCTTGAGAACCCCGAGACGGAGAAAACTGCGGACCTGATAAAGCTCAGCCTGATCGGAACGATCAAAGGCCTGCTGGTTGCACTGGTCTCGGTAAATATTCTCGTAATGCTTTCAGCTGCGCGCTCTGGCAGTGGGTTCGGCGAGCGGGCCAAGCTCATGTTACGCGGCGCGACGGAAGTCCCTTGGCGGGTTGTATTTCTAACCCTGACATTGGTTTTCGTGCTGATTTTTTGGGGCGGAGAGCTAGCCACCAAGTATCATCTTCTGGGTACGGACAAGGTGGGGGAAGATGTTTTTTATCAAGCCCTCAAGAGCATTCGAACCGGCCTGGTGATTGGAACTCTGACGACTTTAGTGATGCTGCCCGTCGCTATACTGCTCGGTATTATGGCGGGCTATTTCCGCGGTTGGGTGGATGATCTTATCCAATACATCTATACCACGCTGAATTCCATCCCAGGTGTGTTGCTGATTGCTGCGGCCATTTTAATGTTACAGATTTATATGAGTAACAACGAAGAGGCCTTCAACAGCCTGGTGGAACGGGCAGACTTGCGGCTTCTTTTTCTCTGCATCATTCTGGGTGTGACCAGCTGGACCGGCCTCTGTCGTCTCCTTAGAGGGGAGTCGTTGAAGCTGCGAGAGATGGAGTACGTTCAGGCCGCCAATGCCTTTGGTGTCGGTCATTTACAAATTATCGTACGACATATTCTTCCCAATGTACTGCATATCGTCTTGATTGCGGTAGTGCTTGATTTCTCTGGACTGGTACTAGCAGAGGCGGTGCTCTCCTATGTCAATATTGGTGTCGATCCAACAATGAATAGTTGGGGAAACATGATTAATAGTGCCCGACTGGAGATGGCCCGGGAACCGGTTGTCTGGTGGTCTCTGATGGCTGCAATGATCTTTATGTTTACTCTCGTGCTTGCCGCGAATCTCTTTTCCGACGTGGTAAGGGACGCATTCGATCCACGTTTGCGTGACAGTCGTTGAGGAGCGTCCATACAGTGAATTCATCCCCCTTGTTGCAAATCCGTAACCTCCAGACCTACCTGGGCAGTCAGGAAAATCCGGTACGGGCGGTAGATGGGGTGGATCTGGAGATTTATCCAGGGGAGACATTTGCTTTGCTTGGAGAGTCGGGCTGTGGCAAGTCGATGGCTGCGCTATCGATGCTACGCCTACTGCCGCCCTCCGGACGGATCGTCGGCGGTGATGTCTCGTTTGCCGGGATATCACTGCTCGATCTAGAAGAGCGGGAGATGCGCGGAATGCGCGGCGACCGGGTGGGTATGATTTTCCAGGAGCCGATGACTTCGCTGAATGCGGTGCTGACAATAGGCGACCAGATTGCCGAGTCGATCCGGCTTCACGACCCTGAGAGTTGTACCGATGTTTCCGCACGTATAGTCGAACTTTTGCACGCAGTGGGTATACCCGACCCCCAACGACGCGCTTCGGAATATCCGCATCAACTCTCTGGTGGTATGAAGCAGCGGGTAATGATCGCCATTGCCTTGGCTGGACGTCCGGAGTTGTTGATCGCAGATGAACCAACTACGGCCCTGGATGTGACGATACAGGCGCAGGTGCTTAGACTGTTAAAGGATCTACAGCGACAATCCGGCATGGCGGTGCTGTTGATTACCCATGACCTGGGAGTGGTTGCCGAAGTGGCAGACCGTGTTGCGGTAATGTATGCAGGGCAGATTATAGAGACCACGGACCATCAACGTTTCTTCACCGAACCGCTTCACCCCTACAGTCAGAAGTTATTTCACTCGCTCCCAGGTCGCGAAAAACATGGCAGTAATCTGGACGTAATTCAGGGCACGGTGCCTCCACTGAACCAGGAGTTTACCCTATGCAGGTTTCTAGAGCGCTGCGATCAGGTTGTCGAAAGCTGCTCTCGGCAGTTACCGCCCTGGCGGCAGACTGGAGTGAGGACGGGGGTACGCTGCTTGCGACCCGACTCGGTCCAACCCAGGTCTGTCGATCCGAATCCGTCCCCTGTCCAAGTCGATTCGCTAACCCCGAATGCGAACAAGTTGTTGGAGGTTCGGGACCTCAAGGTGCATTTTCCCATTCACCAAGGGCTTTTCCGACGTATCGTCGGCCATGTCAAGGCGGTGGACGGTTTGGATCTGGATATTCCTCAAGGGCGAACCCTGGCTCTGGTGGGTGAGTCTGGCTGCGGTAAGACGACAGCGGGCAAGGCGATACTGCAATTGCTTCGTCCCACTTCGGGACAAGTACTCTATGGGGAAGAGGAGCTAACGAAACTCTCCGATTTCAGCCTCCGCCGACGGCGATCGGAAATGCAGATTATATTCCAGGATCCCGTTGCCTCTATGAATCCGAGGATGCTGATCGGCGATATAATTACTGAGGGTATGCGGGCCCAGGGCGTGGCGGGAAACAGTGACGAGGAGCTTCTGAATCGTGTTTCGGATCTATTGAGTCAGGTGGGTCTGCCAGACGACGCACTAGCACGTTACCCTCATGAGTTTTCGGGTGGTCAGCGTCAAAGAATCTGCATCGCCCGCGCACTTGCGGTTAATCCCAGTTTTATCGTTTGCGATGAGCCCACCAGCGCCCTCGACGTCTCGGTACAGGCGCAAATCCTAAATTTGCTAAAGGCGCTTCAGGACGAAAGGGCGCTCGCGTATCTGTTTATCACTCACAATTTATCGGTGGTTTCCTATCTTGCTCATGAGGTGGCGGTCATGTACCTGGGACGCATTGTCGAGCGGGGAACGGTGGATGAAGTGCTCCAGGCACCCCGGCATCCCTATACCCAGGCACTGCTTTCCGCGGTGCCGACAATAGACCAGCATAATCGGAGGGAGGTGATCAGACTGGAAGGGGATATGCCCTCGCCCGCGAACCCGCCGACGGGTTGTCACTTTCATCCCCGCTGCAGGCTAGCGATGGACCAATGTCGTGCCGCCTATCCCGATCCAGTGCGGTTGAGTGATACCGCTTCGGTTAGCTGCTTTGCGGTCTGAGGTCGAAGTCGGTTGATGGGTTACGTTTAAGACCGGCATTAATCACCGCCGCCCTGGCAGTCCAAACGACTAATTTCTGGCCTGGTCGCAGTGTTTCTCGGAGGGAAATTCCGTTCCAACGCGCCAAAGCCTTATGATTGACGTTGTATCTGCGGGCAATTTCCCAGAGGGAGTCTCCAGGTTGAACAGTATGGGTGATTTTGGTGCTGCCCCTGGGACCCCTGCCCACCATCCTTCGGGGGCCGGGAGTATTCGCAACAGTTGAAAACTCGCCTTTGCCACCAACGCTTTTGGGAATGAGCAGCGCCCTTCCACTCCTAATGCGGCTGTTTCTCAAGCCGTTGGAGCGTTGCAATACCGCGACCGTGGTGCCTTGCTTCAGCGCGATGCCTGAAAGGGTGTCGCCCGGCTGAATCACGTAACGCGACCAGCTGATTCGTTTTTCCGGATCCAACTCTGCAAATCGCTTGTTGAAGCTTTCCACGCTTGCCGTCGGTAGCAGTATTAGATGTGGGCCCTCGGGATCGGTAGCCCATCGATTAAACCCTGGATTCAGAAGAGATAGTTGGTCTATTTCTATGCCGGCCATCTCCGCCGCAAGCGCCAGATCCAGTTGTGACTCTATCTCTACGCTGGCGAAGTAGGGCTGGTTGGCTATGGGTTGCAGGACCACTTCGTATTGGGTCGGATTGTTGACGATGATGGCTACCGCAAGTAGCCGCGGCACATATTGCTTGGTCTCTCGGGGCAGGTCGAGGGACCAGTAGTCCAAGGGTTTTCCCAGACGCCGGTTTTTTCCTATTGCCCGGCGTACCTTGCTTGCGCCCGCGTTGTAAGCGGCCAGCGCCAGCTCCCAATCACCATCAAATTGCTCGGCCAACATCTCCAGATAATCCAGCGCTGCCTCGGTGGAGGCCAATATGTCCCGTCGCCCGTCGTACCACCAATTCTGCTTGAGACTGAACATATTGCCTGTGGATGGAATGAACTGCCAAATTCCCTGGGCCCGCCCCCGAGAGTATGCGAAGGGCTTGTAGGCGCTTTCGACCACCGGAAGCAGTGCGATTTCCATTGGCATTCCCCGGCGTTGGATAGATTCGACCACGTGGTAGAGGTAGGGGCGGGCATGTTTCTCGACCCGTCTCAGGTGCTCCGGGTTGTTGGCGTGCCAGGCTAGTTGACGTTTCACCCTGGGGCGCTCCTGATGCAGCGAAAGCTGATATCCTCCGCGTATTCGGTCCCAAAGATCGACCGGGGCATCGTCTACGTCGTCTGTAGGCCCGTTGTCAAGGTCGTCCCCAGCGGAAATCAGAGTTACGCCAGGAGAATCTTCTTCCCATATATCGCTGGAATTGCCCGTAGTTTCGGATTGTTTCGGCAACGTGAGGTTGCACCCGGACAGCAATAACAAGGCGAAGATCGGGGGTACGCATGTGAGGGGCCTGCTAGTGCACATCTAGTTCGAGTCTCGTATCCACCGCATCTGGAGCAGGCCACAGTATAAACTTAAAATGGTACAAGATTATAATCCCCGCTTTCCCTGCTGAGTTTGGCGGCTGCCCCAAAATAATATTGGTATAATCGGCCGCTGTAGCGGGTTTTGAACATGCTCTTGAAGCGACTGCAGAACGGCATTGTTTGACGAGCAATCTCTTCTCACCGATGGAGGGCGGAGGATCAACCGCAGCCAGGATATTGACCAGTGGTTCCACAGCCTGCCCGGTAGCCTGCTACTCGAGCAGGAGCAGTCCTGCCTAGACGGTATTCTCTCCAATATATTTGGTTACTATCTGTTGCAGGTTGGATCTGTTGGGGACTTTGCCGTCTCATCGACTCACACTCATCTGAGATCGCGGGTAATGGTGACACCGGAGTTACCCCGGGCCTCCTCCCCGGGGTGGATTACGGCACGGCCGGCGCAACTCCCCATTGCTAGCGATAGTGTGGATGCCGTTTTACTGGTGCATACCCTGGATTTTCTTCCAGATCCCCATCAAATCCTCAGAGAGGTTGATAGAATTCTCATCCCTGGAGGCAGGCTGATGGTAACGGGATTCAATCCTTGGAGCCTCTGGGGATTGCGACGCCTGATGGGGCGCACCAGCCCTCCCTGGAGCGGGCGTTTCATATCCCAGCACCGCGTGATCGATTGGTTATCACTGCTCGGATTTGAAATTGAGAAGACAACTCCCTTGATGTTCCGGCCACCCCTGCGCCAACGGGGCCTGATGGAACGGCTGAAGTTTCTCGAATCAGCAGGCGAACGCTGGTGGCCTGCACTGGGGGGGGTATACGTGGTCAAGGCAGTAAAGTTGGTTTCAACCATCACGCCAGTAAAACCTGTATGGAAGTTTAAGCGGAGAATATTGGCCGGAGGGGCCATAGAGCCGTCGGCGAGGAGTAGTAATGGGTGAAATTGTAGAGATCTTTACCGATGGTGCTTGCCGAGGGAACCCCGGACCCGGAGGGTGGGGTGCGGTCCTTCGATACCAGGGTCGGGAAAAAATGCTGCATGGCGGTGAAACGCATACAACCAATAACCGAATGGAGCTTGTTGCGGTGATCCGCGCCTTGGAGGCTCTGAAACGTACGGCCCGAGTGCGGGTTACCACCGACTCCCAATATGTTAAGAACGGCATTACTCAGTGGATACATGGGTGGAAACGCAATGGCTGGCGGACTGCGCAGAAAAAACCTGTAAAGAATGCAGATTTGTGGAAGCGATTGGATGACTTGACTAAAGGGTTAGACATCGAGTGGGAGTGGGTGCGGGGCCACTCAGGTCATCCCGAAAATGAGTTTGCGGACCAGCTTGCCAACAAGGGTATAGACGAACTATCGGGCAAATCCTGAGGTTGCGTCCCCCCTCGGCGATATTCACTCAGGAGGAGATTGTAGAGAGGCAAGCGGCGATTTCTCCGCTGGTGATGGCTTAACGGGAGTATGTCGACAGGATGTGGGCGGCAGATTGGGGATTGCCAAAATATGCCCCCTGTGCCTGATTGCATCCACTGTTTTTAAGGAACGCAGCCTGCTCGGAGGTCTCAACTCCCTCCGCTACAACTACCAGGCCGAGAGCCGACCCGAGGGCAATGGCTGCTTTAATAATCTCGGCATCACTTGGATCTACCATAAGATCTTTTACAAATGATCTATCGATCTTGATTTTGTCGGCATGATACTTCTTCAGATAGTGCAGTGACGAGAAGCCGGTGCCGAAATCGTCGACCGCGAAAGTGAATCCCAATTGCGATAGCCGTCGAATGTTATCTCGCGTCCTATCGGAGGCATCCATCAGAACGGTTTCGGTGAATTCGAGCTCGAGCCATTCGGGGAGCGCGCCGGAGCGTCGAATGTGTTCTAGCAGCGCGTTTGGGAGTTGTTCGTCTTTGACCTGGGCGGCGCAGAGGTTGATGGCGATGCGGCCGAATCTGAATCCCTGTTTCTGCCAATCAGCAGCTTGGTGGCAGGCGGTATCGACAACCCAAGTGGAAATATCTTTTGCGAGCCCCCGTTTCTCTGCGATAGGTAAAAAGTCTTCTGGGACCAGTATGCCGCGTTGGGGATGATTCCAGCGAACCAGTGCCTCCAAACCCACTAGGTTTCCGCTGTAAAGGTCCAGTTGTGGCTGGTACTGTACGAACAGCTCATCCGCATCAATGGCCAACCTAAGTCGTTGCAGCAGCTCCATCTCATGCTGTAGCTGCAGGGTCATCGAGTCTTCGAAGAATGCGTAGGTTCCACGCCCTGAGTCCTTGGCTTTGTAGAGCGCAACATCGGCATGGCTCATGAGTTCATCGACATCGAAATTCTTATGCTGGGGCGCAACGATACCTACGCTGCAGGCAGTATGCACCGAGCTTTCCCCAATTTTGAAATCCCTATCGAAGGCGGCAATCGTTTTCTCCGCGAATATCGACGCTTCGCTGTTGTCGCGAATATCGTGCTGTATGAGCGCAAATTCATCCCCCCCGAGCCTGGCGAAGAAATCACTCTCACGTATCTCCTTCTTGACCCGATTAGCGACCCTTTGCAGCAGTTCGTCCCCGAGCGGATGGCCCAGACTATCGTTGACATCTTTGAAGTGATCTAGATCCAGGAACAGGAGCGCAAACCGTTTTCCGTCCCGCAGGTAGCGCGCCCAAACCTGTTTAAGTTCCTCCTTGAAGAGAATTCGGTTCGGCAATCCCGTCAGGGCATCGTGAAACGCGAGGTGCTGGAGTTCCTCCTCCGCTCTGCGCTGCGCAGTAATATCGGCGCAACCCCCGATGACGATTGTGGGGTGCTCACGTTGGCGGCAAAGGGTCCGGGCTTTGTCGTTCCAAACCCGCCAGTCTCCCCCGGTGGATCTAATCCTGTATTGTATGTCCATCCCAACTTCCGAATTCAGGACCCGCGCGACGCGCTCTTCAAAGCGCTTACGATCACTAGGATGAATGGCTTGTAACCAAGCATCTTTGGTTGCGGGTAACCCACCCGAACAGAAACCCTGGGCAGCATCGAGATCACCCCACCATCTAACCCTCCCGGTTTCTGGGTCCCACTCGTATATCAGGTCGTTGGTAGCAGTCGCAACGGCTCTGAACCGCTCTTCGCTGGAGCGGATTGCCTCCTCGGTCCGTTTCCGTTCGGTAATGTCACGGCCTACACCGACTATGGATTCAATATCTCCATCCGGGCCTATAATCGCCCTATCCGACCATGCCAACCATCTCCAGCCCCGTTTGGTCATGGCCCGCTGTTCCACATAAATCGTATAAGGCGGGCTGTAGAGCTTTTGCATCTCCTGTTTCGTCGCCTGGCGATCATCTTCGTGGACCATCGGCATAAACGTTTTCCCCAGAAGTTCCGCCTCCGATTTTCCGAACAGATCGCAATAGCTGGGGCTGACGAATAAAAAATATCCCTCGCTGTCTACCTTGACGATAAGCTCGCTCGTATTGTCGACCAGGAGCTGATACATACTCTCTCTGTCGAGGTGTGGCTCGGGAGTATCAATCGCTTGAACTACCTCTGTGATCGAGCCGATAAACCTGCCTGACTCATCCGCTTCACCCGGTTGAAAGTGGGCCCTGTCGCTAACCCAGACGCTGTCCCCAGCCCGATCAACCATTCTGTACTCCGCTTGAAAAAAACCTTCTACCTGCTGTGCACGCCCTCTGGCATCAGCTAGACGCTCCAAGTCGTCGGGATGTATTCGCGACTCCCATAGACCGGGATTTGAGCGCCATTCCCCTGGCGAATAACCGAACAGTCCCGTCAGTTGGGGGTTGATGGAGATTGATATTGACTGCGCCCCGAGTTTGAGGACATAGAGAACGCAGGGTTGATGCTTGATCTCAAGGTGCATTTGGCGGAAGGGTGCCTCAAGCTGCCCGGCCGGGGGAGTCGGCTGGCGTTTTTCTCTGGGATCCTCTTGTTGCATCCTATTTTCCCAGTACTACAAAACATCGAGAAATTGGCTAGGTCCAACGTCAACTTCGATACGCTGCTAAAGCCGCTAAACCAGTAACTGCCGGCATGCAGGGTAAGAAACCGTTGGGAGCACGCTGCATCGGGACAGCACTTACGCTTGCAAGGTATCATGGAAGCCCAACAGGGTACATTTTACATGACACCAAGGTTGCGAATATGCATGCAAAGGTTTCCGAGAATAGGCTGATCGTCCTGGATACTGAAACTACCGGTCTGGAACCATCATTGGGCCACAGGATTATCGAGGTAGGCGGGGTCGAGATGATCGACAGGAGATTGACGGGAAACAATTTCCATCAGTATATCCAGCCGGACAGAGAAATAGATCAGGGAGCTGTTGAGGTGCACGGAATCAGTAATGAGTTCCTGGCGGACAAACCAAGATTCGGGGATCTGGTCGGTGATCTGATGTCGTATCTAAGCGGTGCTACCTTGGTGATTCATAATGCAGCCTTCGATATCGGTTTTTTGAACCACGAACTGAGATTGCTGGATGAAAGCAGACCCGAGATAACCAGCCTCTGTGGAGTTATCGATACCTTAGCGCTTGCCAAGAAGCTGCACCCAGGGCAGCGAAACAGCCTAGATGCGCTCTGCAAGCGCTACGACATAGACAATAGTCACCGCGACTTGCATGGTGCGCTATTGGATGCCGAAATTCTCGCCGAGGTTTATCTGGCGATGACCGGTGGGCAAACCGCGTTTATGCTAGACGGCGACGGCAGAGAGAGCGGTGGAGCTGACCATGGGGGTATCAGACGTGTTCCGGTTAGTCGCCAGCCATTGCCGGTAGTGCGTGCCGCGGAGGAGGAACTGCGGCTGCATGAGGCCTGTTTGAATCGTCTCGACGCTCAAGGCAACGGTTGTGTCTGGCGTCTTGGCAAGATCGAGGGATGAAGCCTGTGCTTTAGCCCGACTAGGTGGACTGTCTTTTGTGTACTCCTTGTTGCTGGCGCTGGGTAATTCGTGAAAGTGCCTTGATGTCTTTCAGCAGAATATGTTTGCGCTCTACCTGGAGCAACCCCTCATCTTGAAACCTGGTAAACAGCCGGCTCACGGTTTCTACGGCCAACCCGAGATAGTTGCCAATTTCGTGCCTGGACATGCTCAGGTAGAAATCGTAAGGCGAAAATCCTCGCCTTTTGAAGCGTGCGGATAGACTGAGGAGAAACGCGGCCAGGCGTTCTTCGGCATTGTTTTTGCCCAGGAGCGTGAGCATGTTCTCGTCTTGAGATATCTCTTTGCTCAGCAGTCGGTACATCTGGTGCTGGAGGCTGGGGATAGTTGAACTGAGCTCTTCCAGCTGGCTGAACGGAACCTCACAGATCGCCGCCGTCTCCAGGACTTTTGCCGAGCAGTGATGTATGGCATTCTCGATGGCGTCCAGGCCGATCAACTCTCCCGGTAGGTGAAAACCCAGGACTTGCTCGCCACCGTCTTCACTGGGTGCATAGGTCTTTACAGAGCCTGTCTTGACGATGTACAGACACTGAAAATTATCACCCTCGCGAAAAAGATGGTCGCCCCTGTGTAGTGGCCGGCTGCGTTTTATGATTTTGTCGAGTCGGTCTACATCCTCTGGATCCAGCCCCATAGGCAGGCAGAGAGTGACTAGACTGCAACTCTTACAAGCAATTTTAACATTCTCGAACGAAATGATTTTACGGTCGTTCAACGCATGGCCCTTAGGTGATTCCGTCAAGTTCCCCCATTGTGGCTTTTTGGTTGATCTGGATCAAGTTTAAATTTGATCCAAATCAACAGGATTTCGAAATGACGGCACATTGTTAGGGAAGGTCTTTCCTTTCTATAGTCTTTGAGCAGTGATTTCCGGATCTTGGCGGGACAACCTCTCTCCACAGGCGGGTCTTTGCCGAGTCCCATCGGCGTCCGGAATCGGTCGCTAAGCCGACAAGGTCAGCGGTTTCTTGCGACCACCGAGCAGGGTGCCGACCAGAAGTTCGCGGTCGATTGAGAACACCCCCTTTTTCTGTTAACTTCAAGCGCCGTTCTGGGCCAATTTCTCTGCAGTTCTCCAACTCCTATGACCAAATTCGTCTTTATTACCGGTGGTGTTGTCTCTTCACTCGGCAAGGGCATCGCGGCGGCTTCGCTGGCGGCGTTGCTCGAAGCCAGAGGTTTGCGTGTCACAATGGTGAAACTGGACCCGTATATTAATGTGGATCCGGGCACTATGAGCCCTTTTCAGCATGGCGAGGTTTTCGTGACCGAGGATGGCGCCGAGACCGATTTGGATCTGGGGCACTATGAGCGTTTCGTGCGCACTACCATGGGGAAAAACAACAATTTCACCACTGGCCAGATTTACGAAAACGTGATTAGAAAGGAGCGTCGGGGGGATTACCTCGGAGGAACCGTGCAGGTGATTCCCCATATAACCAATGAGATCAAGGACAGCGTCCGCCTTGGCGGCGGCACTGCTGATGTGGCGCTTATCGAAATTGGCGGCACGGTGGGTGATATCGAGTCGTTACCCTTCCTGGAAGCGATACGCCAAATGGGCGTGGAGTTAGGCCGCGAGAACGCCCTGTTTATGCATCTAACACTGGTGCCCTACATTGCCGTTTCCAAGGAGATCAAGACCAAGCCGACCCAACACTCGGTAAAGGAATTGCGATCCATCGGTATTCAGCCGGATGTCCTGTTGTGCCGTGCCGAGACTACACTTCCCGACGACGAACGCCGCAAGATTGCCCTGTTCACCAATGTCCACGAAAAGGCAGTCATATCAGCAGTGGACGCCGATACGATCTATCGCATCCCTTTGATGTTACACGAGCAAAATCTGGACGAAATCGTAGTTAAGCAGTTTGGTTTGAATGTCCCGGCTGCAGACCTCTCAGAGTGGCGGGCCGTCGTCGACGGACTGGAGAATACTGACGGCGTCGTGACTGTCGGTATGGTTGGGAAGTACATGCATCTCACGGAGGCGTATAAGTCCCTCTCCGAGGCATTGATTCATGCCGGTATCCAAACCCGTACTCGGGTAAAAATACAGTACCTGGATTCTGAACAGGTGGAGCGGGAGGGTACCGAGGTTCTGAAAATGGTCGATGCTATCCTGGTGCCCGGCGGCTTCGGCGAGCGTGGCGTTGAGGGCAAAATCGCAACTGTCCGGTATGCACGGGAGAGCGGTGTACCCTATTTGGGAATTTGTTTGGGAATGCAGGTGGCTGTCATCGAATATGCCCGGCATAAGGCCGGCCTCAATGGCGCCCAAAGTACCGAGTTCAATAGGGAAACGCCACACCCGGTTATTGCACTAATAACTGAGTGGCTTAACGCCGATGGTGAATTGGAGACCAGAAGCGAGGAATCGGAGTTGGGTGGGACCATGCGGCTGGGCGCCCAGGAATGCAAGCTCGCGGAGGGGAGTCTGGCCAAAAAACTTTATGCTGTGGATCGAATTACCGAGCGTCATCGTCATCGTTATGAATTCAATAACCAGTACCTGGAATCCTTGCAAAATGCCGGGCTCCTGATCGCCGGCCGCTCGCTGGACGATAAACTGGTTGAGATGATCGAGATTCCGCAACATCCTTGGTTTGTGGCCTGCCAGTTTCACCCGGAATTCACTTCTACTCCACGGGATGGCCACCCCCTTTTCAGCGGCTTCATTCGGGCTGCCCGGGAGTACCAGAGAGTGCAGAATCGAGGTGCCCAGGTGACATGAGGCTTTGCGGTTTCGAGGCTGGGTTGGGCCAGCCGCTTTTCCTGATTGCCGGCCCCTGCGTGGTGGAAAGCGAACAGCTTGTCATCGATACTGCCGGGCGGTTGCGGGAAATCACCGAGAATCTCAAGATGGCTTTTATATTCAAGTCCTCGTTCGACAAGGCGAATCGCTCTTCAGGGGGCAGCTATCGGGGGCCGGGACTCGATGAGGGGCTAAGAATATTAAGCGAAGTGAAGCGGCAACTGGGTGTGCCGCTGTTGACGGACGTCCATGAGGACACACCTATTGGAGAAGTGGCTGACGTAGTGGATGTGCTGCAAACTCCCGCGTTTCTATGTCGTCAGACCAATTTCATTCGTGCCGTGGCCAAACAGGGGCTGCCATTAAATATCAAAAAGGGCCAGTTTCTAGCGCCCTGGGACATGATCCACGTTGTGGAAAAAGCCCGCGCTACCGGCAACTCGCAGATCATGGTTTGTGAGCGGGGAGTCTCCTTCGGCTACAACAACCTGGTATCCGATATGCGATCTCTGGCAGTGCTGCGGGAGACAGGCGCACCGGTGGTTTTTGATGCCACGCATTCGGTGCAACTCCCCGGAGGCGAGGGTAATGCCTCCGGCGGGCAGCGGGAATTTGTGCCTGTTCTGGCGCGCGCAGCCGTTGCCGCAGGTGTCTCCGGGCTATTCATGGAGACGCATCCAAAACCCGAGCAGGCACTGAGCGACGGTCCGAACTCTTGGCCGTTGGACCGAATGGCACGCTTACTGGAGGCTTTGGTGGCGCTTGATGAGACCGTCAAACGCGTCCCGCTGGAAGAAATCCTGTAGAATTATACTGATTATTCAACCTGACCCAATGGAGTGACAATGTCTAAAATCGTCGAAATTCGCGGTCGTGAAGTGCTCGATTCCCGAGGCAATCCAACAGTAGAAGCGGATGTAGTAACAGCAGTTGGTGCTGTCGGTAGAGCTATCGCACCTTCGGGGGCTTCAACCGGATCCCGAGAGGCGCTGGAGCTCAGGGATGGAGACAAAGGAAGGTATCTGGGTAAGGGTGTGCTGCAAGCAGTGAACCATATCTCCGGGGAGTTGCACGATGCGGTCATCGGTATGGAAGTCGAAGATCAGGGGGCGCTTGACAAGCGCATGATCGAGCTGGACGGTACGGATAACAAGGGCAAGCTTGGTGCCAATGCCATTTTGGCCGTGTCTCTGGCTGCTGCCCATGCAGCCGCCCAGGAGAAAGCTATGCCGCTGTATCGCTCGCTTTCCGAAGGGCCTTACCGGATGCCTGTTCCTATGATGAACATCATCAACGGGGGGGCGCACGCCAACAACAGCGTGGACATTCAGGAGTTTATGATTCTGCCGGTTGGCGCCAGTTCGGTGCGCGAATCAGTGCGCTATGGAGCCGAGGTGTTTCACGCTCTCAAATCGGTGTTAAAGGGTAAGGGGTTGAACACTGCAGTTGGCGATGAGGGCGGATTTGCTCCCGATCTTGAATCCAACGAAGCGGCGGTCGAAGTGATTTTGCAGGCCATCGACAAGGCTGGCTTTTCTGCGGGGGAGGATATCTTTCTCGGACTGGATGTTGCGAGCTCCGAATTTTATAAGGATGGCGTCTATGACCTGGAATCGGAAAACCGAAAATTTTCTGCCGCCGAGTTCGTAGATTATCTCTCCAAGCTGGTAGACCAATATCCCATCATCACAATAGAGGATGGTATGGACGAGAGCGATTGGGAGGGGTGGAAACTGCTTACCGAAAGACTCGGGAAAAAAATCCAGTTGGTCGGTGACGATCTGTTCGTGACCAATACCGGGATATTGGCCAAGGGGATAGAGCAGGGTATAGCCAATTCAATACTCATTAAATTTAATCAGATTGGCACGCTGACAGAGACATTGGATGCGATAAAAATGGCACACGATGCCGGTTACACCGCGGTTATTTCCCACCGTTCTGGAGAGAGTGAGGACACCACTATTTCCGATCTGGTAGTGGCCGCCAATACTGGCCAGATTAAAACCGGGTCCCTGTGTCGTTCCGACCGTGTCGCCAAGTACAATCAGCTGATGAGAATTGAGGATCAACTGGGTGATCAGGCGGTATACGCGGGCCGGGGCGCCTTCTCCTTTCTCTGAGTCTGAGCCATCCCATTCTCTTTGAGTTTTGTGAGGTGAGATGCGGATAGTGATCGGCATACTGTTGGTGATGCTGGTTGTTCTGCAATATCGCCTCTGGGTCGGCGAGGGGAGTATGGCAGAACTCTATTCCCTGCGGCTGGAAATCGAGCGGCAGGAAGCGTCACTGAAGCGGTTGCAGGAGCGAAATGATGCGCTGCAAGCGGAGGTGAATGACCTGAAGCAGGGGTTGGATGCCATTGAGGCGCGGGCGCGCAGTGAACTGGGGATGATCGGAAAGGGAGAGGTATTCTACCAAATCGTGGAGCCCGAGCAGGACCTGCCGCAGTGATAGAGCGGCCCCAAATTTGGGGTGTTGTCCCGGCAGCGGGCGTGGGGCGGCGTATGGGTAGCGAAATTCCCAAGCAGTATTTGCCGTTGATGGGCCGACCGGTTTTAGACCATACCCTGGAAAAGTTGCTCAGCTGCCCTAGCATTTCAGGTGTCTGTGTGGCTTTGTCGCCCGATGATGGTTGGTGGTCAAGTTGCAGCAGTGCTTCTGATCCCCGCATCCTGAGAGCCACCGGCGGCAGCGAACGCTGTTACTCGGTACTCAATGCCCTGGGTCGACTGAAAAAGGAGGCGGCAGCCAGTGATTGGGTATTGGTGCACGATGCAGTACGCCCCTGTCTGCGCCGATCCGATATCGAAAAAATGATTGGAGCTTTGGGTGAACATGACGTGGGCGGCATATTGGGCATACCGCTGCAGGATACGGTCAAACGTGTGGGTATGTCGCGGAGAATAAAAGAGACTTTACCAAGAGCACAGTTGTGGCGTGCTTTTACACCGCAGATGTTCAGACTCGGTACCCTCTCAACCGCACTGGCCAATGCCATAGAGTCTGGCAATTTGGTGACAGACGAATCCAGTGCCATGGAGTTCGCCGGTCATGCTCCGGTTCTGGTTGAGGGCCAGCCAGACAATATCAAAATTACTCAACCGGATGATTTGACGCTCGCGGCTTTCTACCTGTCTCGGCAGCAGGGTTGAAATCTCGGTCTTGCCCGGTACCGATTTGCCAGCAAAATCGACCTGAAATTAGAGAGTATTATGCGCATCGGACAAGGCTATGATGTCCACCGCTTTACACCAGGAAAACCACTCGTAATCGGGGGTGTAGATATTCCCCATGATCGGGGGCTGCAGGCCCACTCGGACGGTGACGTGCTTATCCATGCGATTTGCGACGCGCTGCTGGGTGCCGCTGCACTGGGTGATATCGGGCGGCACTTTCCCGACAGCGATGACGCCTATCGGGGTGTCGACAGCCGTGTGCTGCTGAGGCGTGTGTGCGATTTACTGAAGGAGAGAGGCCTAAGGCCATCTAGCCTTGATGCCACCATAGTGGCTCAAGCCCCCCGCCTTGCCCCGCATATCGAGGCCATGCAAGCATGCATTGGCGCCGACCTGGGACTTGATTCGGACCGGATCAACGTAAAGGCGACAACTACTGAGGGTATGGGGTTTGCAGGCCGGGGTGAGGGTATCGCCGCCTATGCCGTCGTATTGCTGAAGGGCTAGATTCGCTTGAGCTTTCAGGCAGTTTCGAGTGCGTTTTCAAGTGCGCTTCCCAGAGTGTACGGCGGCTGCCGCTGTAGCGGTGTTATTCGCAGCCATCCAGATGATTTTCAAGTGGACGAGGTAACTTCGGTCGAGGCCGAAGGCACCGGGGAGCATGTCCTGGTACATATAGAGAAGCGCAACACCAATACCGATTGGATAGCTGGTAGGATTGCGCGCCTTGCCTCAGTACCGCGACGTGATGTCAGTTACGCCGGTATGAAAGACCGCCACGCTCTAACCCGACAGTGGTTTTCTGTTCGCCTCGCAGGTCGGAAGGAACCGGATTGGGAGGCGCTCTCTTCTGCGGACCTACGGATCATTGCGAGCTCGCGTCACAGCCGAAAGCTGCGGCGTGGCGCACTCAAAGGTAACAGATTCCGGGTTCTGGTGCGGGGGCTAGAGGGAGACCTTGATCGGCTAGAGTGGCAACTACAGAGCATAGAGAAAGCGGGAATTGCCAACTATTTCGGGGAGCAACGCTTTGGGCACGGCGGTGGAAATCTCGAGGGTGCCTCCATCATGTTCAAGAAGGGATCTAATCATTATCCGCGCCGGAAAAAAGGCATCTACCTGTCGGCTGCTCGCGGTTTTCTTTTCAATCGGGTGTTGGCATACCGTGTCGCTATGGGAAATTGGAATTCCCCTCTTTTAGGTGATCGCATGATTCTAGATGGTACTCGCAACAGTTTTCAGGCGGCGACAATTGATGCTGAGATTGCGCGCCGGGTTCGTAGCATGGAGGTACATCCCTCCGGACCCCTGTGGGGTAGGGGCGCAGCACTGGTCTGTGGCGAGGCGGAGCGGGTGGAAGAAGAGGTACTCAAAGATTGGGAGGGATTCCGGGTTGGCTTGCAGCGTGCCGGATTGAAGCAAGAGCGTCGCTCGCTCCGCTCCAGGGTAGGTGAACTCAATTGGTCAGTCGACGATGGCTTACTTGAGATAAACTGTTTTTTGCCAAGAGGGAGTTATTTCACAGCGATGCTGCGAGAACTGGTTGATTATCGTTTACCGGAGTAGAGCGGTTTTCTCACGCTGTCTCAATATCGTCGTCAATCCCTGGACTCTGACTTTCTTTTCAACAGCACATACGCGGCTCCCAAGCCGCCGTCGAAACGGGGGGCTGAACAAAACGCCAAGACTTCTTTACGCTGACGAAGCCACTGATTTACTTTCTGTTTGAGGATGGGTTGTCTGCCCTGCGCGCTGCTGCCTTTGCCGTGGATGATCTGTACTACCCGTAATCTGTGGCGGCGCGCAAAGCCGAGAAATCTCACCAGCTCTTTCCGCGCCTCGGTGACCCGCATGCCATGCAAGTCCAGCAGCTCTTGAGGGGGAAGCTGCCCCCTCCGCAGTCCCTGAAAAACTCTTTTTTGCACTCCCGGTCGCACGAACAGCAACTCGTCGGCGGTCTCTATATTGAGATCCACCAGGGTGTCGAGATCATCATCGCCGGGATCTTCTTCATCAGCCCGGGGAAAGGGGCGGAGTCTTTGCCGAAATGGCTCTGCTTTGTCGTTTTCGAGACGGGTTGTATGTCCCGTCTCCACCAGAAACCGGACCCATTCGTTGTCGTCTTGATCCCGTTGACCGTTACCCATGGCGCTTGTACCTCGCTTGCTTGCATCGGTATTGTATCAACAGTTTGCACCTGAGGGATGGGGATGAGTCCCGCAACTATTTCCAGTATAGTTTAGCTTTTTTATGAGGGGCTCTAGCCTCGTTCGATGAAGATCCTGGTCAGTAACGACGACGGCTATCAGGCTCCGGGCTTGAAGGCGCTGGTAGAGGCGCTCGCTTCGGTTGCAGATATCTCGGTAGTGGCGCCGGAACGAAATCGCAGTGGGGCGAGCAACTCATTGACGCTGGAATATCCGATAAGGGCGGAAACAGTGGAAAATGGGTTCGTCAGGGTGGATGGGACACCAACGGATTGTGTGCATCTGGCGATAACCGGACTACTCGAAGTTGAGCCGGATATGGTTGTTGCCGGGATCAATGCCGGGGCCAATATGGGCGATGACGTACTCTACTCTGGCACTGTGGCCGCTGCAACTGAGGGCCGGTTTCTGGGCTTGCCCGCGGTTGCTTTGTCCATGGACAGCTATAACCCGCAGCACTTCGATACCGGCGCCAGGGTGGCAGTGAGCCTTATTGGACATCTTCTCAGATCGCCATTACCGAAGGACACTATTATCAACGTCAACATACCAGACCGCCCATACGACGAGTTACGGGGGTACAGAGCGACCCGGCTTGGGCATCGGCACAAGGCCGAGCCGGTTGTGAGAACGACGGACCCCCGAGGCAGGACCATATACTGGGTTGGGCCCGCAGGGCCGGAACAGGATGCGGGGCCCGGTACCGACTTCCACGCGGTGCGCGAAGGCTTTGTCTCAGTGACCCCTCTTCAGGTGGATCTGACACACCACGAGACAATGCAGAAACTTGGAGCCTGGCTCGGTGAACTTGGATGATCAATAATCCGTTCCATCTAGGGATCGGCATGACCTCGCAGCGCACCCGGGAACGCTTGGTGAGGCGGCTTCGAGAGAAGGGCGTTAAAGATCTGGATGTTATTCACGCAATGCGGGCAACACCACGCCACATATTCGTGGACGAAGCGCTCGCCAGTCGGGCTTACGAAGATACGGCGTTGCCCATCGGCCATGGTCAGACAATCTCCCAGCCATACATAGTGGCGCGGATGACCGAGCTTTTGCTGCAGGCGGGGCCTTTGGACACGGTACTGGAGGTTGGTACTGGGTCGGGTTATCAAACAGCCATTCTCGCCCGCATGGTGAAACGAGTATACAGTGTGGAACGTATCGCCGCGCTGCAGCAACAGGCCCGTAAACGCTTTCAGGAGCTGGGATTGCGCAATATACGCTTACGCCACTGCGATGGGGGCTTGGGATTGCCCGAGTACGGGCCGTTCGACGGTATCTTGGTGACCGCCGCACCAGAAGGTATTCCCCTTACGCTGGTAGAGCAACTTAAGCAGGGAGGGCGCATGGTGCTACCCATAGGCCCGGGCAGCGAGCAGGTGCTGGTGCGCGTCACCCGAACCAGCACGGGTTACGAGAAAGAACTACTGGAGAGGGTGATCTTCGTCCCGCTATTGGGGGGGGTTCTCTGATGTCACTGTTTTCATCCCTCTATGATCGTGTCATGCGGTGGTCGAGACACCGTCATGCGCCGCGCTATTTGGCCGGGCTAAGTTTTGCCGAATCCTCGTTTTTTCCTATCCCACCTGATGTAATGCTCGCACCAATGGCACTTGCGAAACCCTCCAAGGCTTGGCGCTTGGCAGCCCTGACCACGGTTGCTTCAGTCGTAGGCGGAGTCTTTGGGTACTTAATCGGTATGTTCGCCTTCGACATGGTCGAGCCTCTGCTGCACAATGCCGGTTACTATGAAAAGTATTTGCAGGCCAAGGCATGGTTCGATGACTGGGGATTCTGGGCTATCTTCCTGGCGGGTTTTTCGCCCATTCCATACAAGGTCTTTACCGTGACCGCCGGGGTGATCACAATGGCAATTCTGCCTTTCATTCTGGCCTCTTTTTTTGGGCGTGGGGCACGCTTTTTTTTAGTAGCTTCCTTGATGGCATGGGGTGGTGAGCGCATGGAAGAGAAACTTCGGCGGTACATCGATTTAGTGGGCTGGCTGATGGTAGCGCTTGTGGCGGTCGTCATATTGGTGGCCAAGCTCTAAAGGATCCATCACCAGATGAGATTCGCTGGCTTCCTGCATGAGCGTGGATTGGTGATTCTCGCTGTCAGCATTGCGATGTTGGCCGGCACCTTGCTATTGAGCGGCTGTAGCGAACCTACACGGGCAAAAGTCGTATCTCGAGAACAGCCAGCCTATAAGACGGGTAAACGCCCCAGCCACTATAGAGTGCGACGGGGAGATACACTTTTCACTATCGCTTGGAACTACGGGTTTGACTACAAGACGCTGGCACGATGGAATAGGATTGCACCTCCCTATACCATCTATCCAGGGCAAACCATCCGCCTCTCCGGCCCAGCATCTACTAGGCGTTCCGCGCGGTCTGTGCAACGTTCTGTTCCCAAGAAAACCACGGTAAAAACACCACCGTCTTCTACTAAGCGGCAGCCTGCCACGGCGACCCAGCAGAAGTCGGCCAAACCATCTTCTCCGGATCCCACGACGAGCAATCGCCGGCTTCGCTGGCAATGGCCGACCAAGGGTGAGTTGGAGCAGCGCTACTCCGCGGGTGATCCTACCCGTAAGGGGATCAAGATCGCCGGAACCAAGGGACAACCCGTCTTGGCGGCTGAAAGTGGCAAAGTGGTCTATGCAGGGAGTGGATTAATAGGATATGGTCTGTTGATCATCATAAAACACAATAAGAACTATCTGAGTGCGTATGGCCATAATAGAAAGCTGCTGGTCAAGGAGGGGGCAGTGGTCAGTAAAGGCAAGAAGATTGCCGAGATGGGGCAAAAAGGGGGCGGGAGACCCCTCTTGCATTTTGAAATTAGACGAAATGGCACTCCGGTCAACCCACTCAAGCTGTTGCCACGCAGACCATAAGAGGATGTGGTATGGAGAGAAAGTCGCAACCGAGTAGCCCCTCGGAATCCGATGTCGGAGAGGTGGAGCAGGTTCCAGAGGATATTGAGTTGTCGTCATCTTCTGAAGAGAAGAAAGAGGATGAGAATATTGATCTAACAGCCGGTGACCTGTCCAACCTGCAAATGGACGCCACCCGCTTATACCTTAACGAGATCGGCAGTTCGGAGCTGTTGACCGCAGAGGAGGAGGTCTATTTCGCACGGCTTGCCCAAAAGGGTGATATGCCAGCCCGGCAGCGTATGATTGAGAGCAATTTGAGGCTCGTAGTCAAAATAGCCAGGCGCTATATGAATCGGGGGCTAGCGCTTCTGGATTTGATAGAAGAGGGCAACCTTGGATTGATTCGCGCTGTAGAGAAGTTCGATCCTGAAAGGGGGTTTCGTTTTTCCACATATGCCACTTGGTGGATTCGTCAGACAATCGAGCGGGCGATCATGAATCAGACTCGTACCATTCGTCTGCCGATACATGTTGTGAAGGAAATAAACGTCTATCTCCGGGCGGCGCGTAGCCTGACCCAGTCCCAGGACCATGAGCCTACCACCGAAGAGGTAGCCGAATTGCTCGACAAGCCCATCGCGGAGGTCAAGCGTATGCTTGGCCTGAATGAGCGTATCACTTCTGTAGATACCCCTTTCGGGAAGGATGCGGACAAGCCACTTCTCGACACCATACCGGACAATCATGCCGAAGATCCCTCTGACAGTCTTCAAAATGATGGCCTGAGCGCCAACCTGGATGGGTGGCTTAAAAAACTGAACAAGAAACAACGTGAAGTGGTGGAGCGCCGATTTGGACTGCATGGTTATGAGAACTCAACTTTGGAGCAGGTCGCCAACGAGTTGGGTGTGACCCGGGAACGAGTGCGGCAGATTCAGATGGACGCATTGAAACGGCTGCGTATTATTCTGGAAAAGGAGGGCTTTTCTGTGGAGACGATCTTCAAGTGACGTGCGACGGATTGGCAGAAGCGGTCTGTCTCGGGCGGCGATACCTTCCGTGCGTGATTTATGGGTAGCCAGCGGACACCCATCGCACCAGCTGTCCGGGAGCGTTCAAAGCCGGGCCTCGAAGTAGCCTGCCAAGCCTGCGGATTAGATCCTATCTGCGCCGTGCTCGACTATTCAGAACCGGAGAGCGGTGTACCCGAGGGGGTACTTCTGCGCAGGCGTCCCTTGGGCCGTGGTAAGCCGCTTTACCGGGAAGGGGATGTGTTTCATTCCATTTACGCCGTGAAGTCCGGGTCATTCAAGTCGCAGGTTTCCCGAACTGATGGCCGGACCCAAGTCGTTGGGTTTCATCTCCCGGGTGAACTCATTGGGGTGGAGGCGATGTCCGGAGATCGCTACCTTTGTACAGCCCGGGCCTTGGAAAACAGCAGCGTTTGTGAGCTGCGCATAGACAGGCTCCCGGAATCCAATCGCTCGCCGCAGGCGATACAGCAGTCGATCATCGAAATACTGGGTAGAGAGGTTACCTTTGGACACGAGTTGGTCTCCTCCCTGGTCCACCAATCTGCGGAGCAGCGCATCGCTGGATTTCTCCTCAATCTTTCTGAGAGGCTGCATCGGCGAGGTATACCTAATCAGGATTTCAATCTCGGCATGTCAAGGTCGGATATTGCCAGCTATCTCGGGCTGGCCAGTGAAACTGTGAGCCGAATTCTCAGCAAATTGCAGCAACACCGATTGATACGACTGCAACACCGCCGGGCGAGACTTCTAGATCCGGCGGCCCTGAAAGCACTCAGCATTCGCTAAAATACGCAGAGCTGTAGGGTGGATTAGGGGATGCCCCCATTTGTTATGTTTAGTTGATTAGAGTATTAGTTTTTTTTGATCTAGATCAAGTGTATTGCAGTATTGGTTTAAATCTTTTAAATACAAAGAGTTGCATCTGTTTTTTTGCTGCGATGTCGGGTCTGAGCAGCCTCTGTAACCTTGACATTTGTCACTATTTGAAGTGTCATAACAACCACTTAAACACCCGGTCCCGGGGGTTATAGGGTGGGTATATCCACAATTTTTTTGTTGTTTTTCTGTTTTATTCCCAAGGGGGGCTCATGGACGCCGCAGCTGAGCAAAAATACGACTATGGGGTCGTACGCTGGTTCACCGTCATGGCAGTCGTTTACCTGGTCGTGGGCGCACTCGTCGGAGTGTATATCGCGGCTGAACTGGCTTGGCCGTTTTTAAATTTCGATAGTCCGTACATTACCTTCGGGCGCCTTCGTCCGTTGCATACCAACGCAGTGATATTCGCGTTTGGCGGTTGTACCCTGATGGCAACCGCGTTCTACACTGTGCAGCGAACCTGCGCCACTAATCTGTGGAGCAATAAACTGGCCTGGTTCACATTCATCGGCTGGAATCTGATTATTGTCTCTGCAGTCATCACTCTGCCCTTGGGAATCAATCAGACAAAGGAATATGCCGAACTAGAATGGCCGATTGATATCGCTATTGCGGTCGTCTGGCTCTCCTACATGTTCAACTTCATAATGACGGTTCACATACGCAAGACCTCACACATCTATGTCTCGAATTGGTTTTTTCTGGGCATGATGGTGATGATCACCTATCTGCATGTGGTCAACAGCCTCGCGATTCCCGTCGGTATGTTCAAGTCCTACTCAATATTCTCCGGCGTACAGGATGCCATGATCCAGTGGTGGTGGGGACACAATGCGGTGGGTTTCTATTTAACCGCCGGTTTTCTGGGGATCATGTACTACTTCGTACCCAAACAAGCTGGTCGTCCGGTCTATTCTTACCGGCTGTCCGTAATCCATTTTTGGGCACTGATGTTCGGCTATGTGTGGCTGGGCGCGCATCATCTTCAATATACCGCGCTTCCTGATTGGACAGGCTCTCTCGGTGCAGCGGTCTCGCTGGCGATGATCATTCCCTCCTGGGGTGGGGCTGTGAACGGCATGATGACGCTCTCCGGTGCCTGGGACAAACTAAGAACAGATTATGTCCTGCGCTTCATGATCATGTCTCTGGCCTTCTACGCCATGTCGACATTTGAAGGCCCGATCATGTCCATCAAGACCGTCAATGCACTTTCCCACTATACCGATTGGACCGTTGGTCACGTGCATTCTGGGGCTCTGGGTTGGGTTGCGATGGTTGCCATCGGCGCCATATACCACATGATGACGCGAGTGTTCCATGTGCAGCTCTGGTCCGAGAAACTGGTCAACGTTCACTTCTGGACTGCAACTATCGGCACAGTGGTTTACATCGTGGCGATGTGGGTTTCCGGCATTATGCAAGGGCTGATGTGGCGTGCGTATGACGAATACGGCACGCTGGCCTACACCTTCGCGGAGTCGGTAGAGGCGATGCACCCCTACTACGCCATGCGTGCGATTGGCGGCCTGATATTCCTGTCTGGTGCTCTGCTCATGCTGATCAATATTTTGATGACGGTGGTTAAGGCCTCGTCGGAAGGCAGTGTAGAGCGTGCACGCACTGCGACTGCGACTGCTTAAGGGAGGAATGGAAATGTCAAGCAATTCACAATCCGGCAAATTTCAGAGCTGGATGGAGCGAAATGTCTTCGCTTTGACGGTGGCACTGGCCATTGCTCTTTCAGTGGGGGGGATCGTTGAGATCGTACCGTTGTTCTATCTCAAGAATACCATGGAGCATAACCAATATCCGGAGCTGCTTTGGCAGCGCCAGGAAGGCCAGGTCCTCGCTGATCACAAGCCCGGCGATGGAATGCGTCCGTATACGGCGTTGGAGCTTGCGGGCCGGGATGTATATCAGCGTGAGGGCTGCTATCTCTGTCACTCCCAGATGATTCGTCCCTTCCGCGACGAGAAAGAGCGTTATGGCCACTACTCTCTGGCTTCAGAGTCAATATATGACCATCCCTTCCAGTGGGGTTCCAAGCGTACCGGTCCCGATATCGCCCGTCTGGGTGGCAAATACTCGGACGACTGGCATCGTAAGCACCTTCGGGATCCGCGCTCCGTTGTTCCCGAGTCCGTTATGCCTAACTACCCATGGTTGAAGGACGCCTTGGTGGATGGTGCTCAGATTCAGGCCAATATGACTGGCCTGCAGATGATAGGCGTCCCATATAGCGATTCCGATATCGCGGACGCGCCGAGCCAGGTCAGGGGCAAGACAGAGGAGGATGCAATGGTCGCTTACCTCCAAGTGCTTGGCACCATGGTTAAGCTGGACGAGGAAAAGGTCTATCGTGAGTAGTCTAAAAGACTATTTTCACACAGACTGGGCGGCGATGACCGCGACTGACTGGGTGGGTACCATCCTCACAGTGGTCATCTTCCTCCTCATGGTCGGGCTCTATGTCTACGTCCTTCGTCCAAAGAACCGGGATAAGTTCGAAGCGAACAAGAACATCCCTTTGGACGATGACGAAATGAAAAAAAGCGGAGATAGTAATGGCTGAACAAAATCCTTTCGCCGGTGAAAACAATACCGGACATGTCTGGGATGACAACCTTCGGGAATTGGCGAACCCACCGCCGCGTTGGTGGATGATCGCCTTTTGGGCATCTATGTTATGGGTGGTCGTCTATAGCATTCTCTACCCCATGTGGCCGACGCTGACCGGTTTTACCAAAGGTGTCATGGGTTGGACGCAAATGAACGAGTATCAGGAGGGTGTGGCTGAAGTCGAGGAAGTTCGTGCCGAATTCGAGCAAAAACTCAAGGGTATGTCTGCGGCTGAAATCCTCAAGGACGAAGGTTTGTCCGCCTATACGGTGGCTTCGGCCAAGGTATTATTTGGAGACAACTGTGCCGCCTGCCACGGCGGCGCCGGGCAGGGCGGTCCCGGGTATCCCATTTTGGTCGATGATAACTGGCTTTATGGCGGTACAATCGAAAACATAGAACAAAGTATTACCTTGGGACGTAAGGGCATAATGAATGCCCATGCCAAAATCCTTAAACCTGAGGAGGTTGATGAGCTGGCCAATGCGATAGTCGCCGGTGACCCCACCTCAACTCCGCTGTTCCTGCAGAAAGGGTGTATCGCTTGCCATGGGATGGATGGAAAAGGCATGGCGGTTCTTGGCTCCGCAAACCTAACTGACAGTATCTATCGTTTCGTTCCTGCGGAGGGGCAAGATCTTTTGGAGAGCGTCAAATACACCATTAATCATGGTGTGAACGATGCCAGCGATCCCAAGAGTCGTGAGGCGGTGATGCCGAAATTTGGAGACCGGCTCTCGAAAGACGATATTAAGAAGCTTTCGGTGTATGTGCACAAATTAGGCGGTGGCCAGTAGCGCTAGGTTTCCATAGTCAATACAAAGTACGAGGGCGGCCCCCTGGTGCAGTAGTCGCGTCCAAGGGGGCTGTCCAGTAATAGAAGGAAGAGGTGACAGCAATGGGTATGAGCGATCCGGTTGTTTGGGGTTCCATTCTAGCGGTAGTGATTAGTGTGGTTATTTTTGGGTTTCTCATAAATAAGATCAGGACTCTGATTAACAGGGATGCAGAGGCGCACAAGAAGTAACCGGGAAAGTCGTTTAGGCTTGTTGTGCAATAGAAAGGGGGAGTTAATCCCCCTTTTTATTTGTGGCCTTATGGCGCCAGAATATTGATAATTCTCATTGTTTTACCCTAGCACCAAGGTAAACTTTCCAGCCGACAGTTCATGCCATCTAGCCAACTCCTCATCGACATAGGGAACGAAGGGGGTTGCTATTGTCTAACTTAAACGGATTCACGCGGGAGATGTCTCTTTGAGTCAAAACAAGCAATCCAGTCGGGACGCCGCGGTTGACGAGCTCTATGCGGAGGCTGGTTACTGGCACGTAAATACCGGAGGAGAGACCATACACGCCAAGCGTGTGCCGGGTAAATGGCGTACGCTGAAGTGGTTGTCCAGTTTGGTGTGGCTGGTGTTTTTCTTGGGTCCCTACGTTCGTTGGGGGGATCGCCAGGCAGTACTCTTTGATATACCCAATCGCCAGTTTCATATCTTTGGCTCTACGATCCTTCCCCAAGATTTTTGGATGTTGTCCCTGCTGCTACTATTTTTTGCCATTTTGCTTGCTGTGGTGACCGCGCTGGCCGGGAGAGTCTACTGCGGCTTTTTCTGTTTTCAAACCATTTGGACAGACGTTTTCACCTGGATTGAGGAGAAGCTGGAAGGGCCGCCGGCCAAGCGGCGGAAACTCGAAAAGGCGCCCGCCAACGTTCGTAAAATCAGCATCAAGACCGTCAAGCATTCTCTGTGGTTGCTAATAGGTTTTCTTACGGGAGTGGGTTTTGTGACCTGGTTTGTCGACGCGTTTCAGTTTTGGAGTGATCTCTGGCACTTCAATTTAGGATCGGTGACCGTCGTAACTCTGGCTCTATTCACTGCTGGCACCTATGGACTGGCGGGATTTCTTCGGGAACAAACCTGCTTCTGGCTATGCCCTTATGCTCGAATCCAGGCGGTGATGGTAGATAACACCACCTCTGTGCCCACCTACGATTTCCATCGGGGAGAGCCTAGAGGCCGAGTAAGAAAGGGGCAGCCCGAATCCGAGCGTACCACCGGAGATTGCGTGGACTGCAATCAGTGTGTTGCGGTCTGCCCGACCGGTGTCGATATACGCCACGGGCAGCAAGAGGGCTGCATCATGTGTGCGCTCTGTATCGATGCCTGCGATATAGTCATGGAAAAGTTGGACCGACCCAAGGGTCTCATACGTTACGAGTCACTGGACGTGCTCAACGGAAAAGAGAGCCGCTCGCTTTTCAAACGGCCTAGAGTCTGGGTATACGGTGCGGTACTTACCCTGGCGCTATCCGGTATTGCATATGGCCTCTCATCCATGGAGGCAATCGAGATCAAGGTGATCCATTCTCGGCAGCCAATGTTCGTAATCCAGAGTGACGGCTCCATTCAGAACAAATACACTGTGAAGATCTTGAATAAGCTGTCTGAGGACAGGCAGGTCGATGTATCGGCGACCGGTCCCAAGGGGTTGATTCTGGCGGGAATGGATACACCCATCACCGCACGCCATGGTAAGGTAACCCCGCGTGTGGTATTCGTGCGCGTGCCCAGAGAGAATGTCGTGGCTGAGTCGGCCCCCATCGTTTTCAGGGCGGAGGTGCTGGACAGCGACAACCAAGCTTTTTCCAGCGAGCGGGAGAGCGTGTTCATAGGTCCCGAGTAATCCCCCGCGCATCAGAAAATGTGGGTAGAGTACGCAACTTCTGCTGGCGATATTGCGAAGGCGTGGCGAGGACTGGTTTCGTGGTTGCTCCGCCAAGTCTCAATCGCTAACAAGGGTGTCTGGCGATCCCATTTCAACAATCTTGGATACAGCATGAACGAGAAACAGTCGGCCTGGAAAAGCCCTTGGGTAATTGCATGGCTGGCGTTGTTGCTGATTTTTGTTGGTGTCAGCGGTTTTCGGATTTATCTCGCTATCGAAACCAATCCCGGCCTGGTGGATAAAGACTACTACGAGCGCGGGCGTGACTACGCTCAGAATCGTCTCAAGAAGATGGCTCGCGACCCAGGATGGAAGCTTTCCATAGATGCGCCGAGGTTCGTCGACGTGGCCTCACCATCGGTTTGGACATTCTCCGTTACCGACAAAGAGGGGTCACCGGTGACACCGGATGGCGTAACCTTGTATGCCTATCGGCCATCAGATGCCAAACAGGATTTTTCCCTCCCCATGCAGGAGATTGGCCCCGGGCAATACCGGGCCGAAGTCAGCTTTCCGATTAAAGGTGCCTGGGACATACTCGTCAGTGTGAAAAACGGTGAAGACGAATATAACGCACCCCATTGGATCAGCGCTGGAGTGAGGTGACAGCAGATTACAGATGAGTGCTGACACCGCTGGCGCCCTCGAATCCAGATGTTTTCACTGCGGTCAGACCCCCGTCGACAAACAGGTCACGGAGGTACTGGCAGGAGAACCAAGAAGCTTTTGCTGCATTGGCTGTCGTGCGGTATGTCAGGCTATTTATCAGGCCGGCCTTGAGGGCTTCTACCGGCGCACACCTGAAGGCACGCTCCTGGGTCCTCCGCCCGAGGTGGCTAGGGAACTCTCCCTGTATGACCTGGATGAGGTTCAGGAGGAGTTTGTTACCGAACTGGGAGAGTCCCGGGAAATCAATCTCCTGGTTGAAGGGATTCACTGTGCCGCCTGTGTCTGGTTAATCGAAAACCATCTCCGACGGGTCAAGGGAGTACTGGAAGCGCGGGTAAATCTCTCCGGACGACGTTTGTTGGTTAAATGGAACAATAGCCAGGTATCGCTCTCTACCATACTGGGCAGCCTGGCAGATATCGGCTACGCTGCGGTTCCCTACGACCCTGATACCGCCGAAGGGCAGCTCAATCGGGAAAATCGGGGTCTCCTCTATCGAATGGCCTTTGCCGGATTCACCATGATGAATCTGTTGTGGGTCTCCATAGCGCTTTATGCTGGGGCGGATGAGGGAGAGTATCGCACCCTGTTCCACTGGGTGGGCTTCGCCCTTGCCACTCCCACTCTAATTTATTCCGGTGCGCCGTTTTTCAAAGGAGCCTGGCAGGGATTACGCAATCTCTATCTGGGAATGGATCTCCCTATTGCAATTGGTGCCAGCGTCACCTATCTCTACTCTCTCTTTATTACCATCACCAGCTCGCGCACAGGTGATGTCTACTTTGATACGGTGGTTAACTTTCTCTTCGTAATACTTGTGGGACGCTATCTGGAAGCCGCCTCCAAAAGGCAGGCTGTAGCATCTACCCAACGGCTGCTTGACCTGCAACCACGGGTAGCCACGGTGGTAAGAGACGAGAAAGAGAGCGTGGTGCCGATACGCTCGGTAGGGAAGCGTGAACAAGTCTTGGTCAGGCCGGGAGAAAGAATTCCGGTCGATGGCACTGTAATCAGCGGTAGAAGTTCCGTGGACGAAGCCATGCTCACCGGTGAGTCAGGCGGAGTTGAAAAGCGGGCGGGCGATACGGTCTCGGCGGGAACCATCAACGGCAATGGCGTACTCAGGGTACGGGTGCAGGGGCTGCTGAGGGACACGGCATTGGGAAGAATCATCCGTCTCGTGGAAGCAGCCCAGGCGAGCAAAGCACCGATTCAATGTGTTGCGGATCGTGTCGTCCCCTGGTTCGTTGCGGCTACTTTGGGACTGGCAAGCATCACCTTTTTTTGGTGGGTTGGGGAGGATCTCGAATTAGCATTGATGGCTGCCACCTCGGTATTGATTATTACCTGTCCTTGCGCCTTCGGATTAGCAACACCCATGGCCATTGCGGTGGCATCAGGGCTAGGGGCCAAGAACGGAATCCTCGTTAAGAATGGCGAGGTTCTGGAGACGCTCTCCTCAATTGTAGATTTTGTCTTCGACAAGACAGGGACTCTGACCGAGGGGGCGATGACCGTTGGGTCTATTAGAGCCGATGAGTCGCTTTGGACTGCTGGCGACACGGAAATGGATGAAGCGATTCGGCGGGCGCTGCGCGATATGGTCGCTCTCGAACGCTACTCTGAGCACCCAGTTGCGGCCGCGGTGCAGGCGTTGTCAGAAAGCCTGGACATGACCAATGAAATGTCTGCAGTGGAGGCGTTTGACTACCGGCCTGGTTTCGGTGTCAGCGGCATGTTGGCTGGCCGCAGGCTGACCGCCGGTACAGCTGCCTGGATGGCTGAACAGCAGGTTGTCGCCTCCGGCTTTCACGTGGAGGAGACTCAGCGCCTAGAAGCACTGGGCATGGGTGTCATGTACTTCGCCGTAGACGGGGTCGAAACCGCAATCGTGGGCCTACAGGAGCAGTTGCGTGAGGGTGCCGTCGAATTGATGGCGGATCTGCGTAAAGAGGGAATGAAGGTCAGCTTACTCAGTGGTGACCGGCGTTCAGCCGCGGAAGCCGTAGCACGCCGGTTAGGGGGCATGGAGGTGATTGCCGAAGTACTTCCGGAACAGAAGGATTTGATGATCGCAGAGCTGCAGTCCGAGTCAAAGAAGGTCGCTATGGTAGGGGACGGGGTCAACGACGCACCTGCCCTGGTGCGGGCGGATGTGGGTATCGCCCTTGGCTCCGGCACAGATGTCTCTATCGCCAGTGCCGACTTGGTGCTAGTAAGTGGTAAACTCGACAAGGTCAGGTTAGCCGCGGCGCTTTCGAGACGCACGCTGTTGACCATAAGGCAGAATATAGCCATCTCTATCAGCTACAACGTTATAATGGTTCCACTGGCAATGATGGCATTGATTACTCCCCTGGTGGCAGCGATTTCAATGCCGATCAGTTCATTGCTCGTCATAGGTAATGCAGCACGTATTCGGACGCTTTTCCGAAAGAGGTAATCCGTTATGGATGTTATCTACGGCCTGATCCCGGGAATGATACTGCTGGGGCTGGTCGCTGTAGGTGTATTCTTCTGGGCTGCACGCAGCGGGCAGTTCGACGATCTCGAGGGGGAGGCGAATCGTATTCTCATGGATGACGATATTGCGCCGGAAACGCCGGCTGAAAAAAATGAGATCAACACCAAAAAGCACCCGGCAGCGAAGAACGGGGGAGCGGATTAAGTCGGTTACTGCCCTTCCCTAGGGAATCCTGGGCATGCCGGAAGACCTGTGCTTTTCACCAATCCACGCGAAGATACTGGGTATCCGGGACCGTATGTTGTGGCGTTCAATACTGCATCGTTGAAAATTAAGCCATCTTCGGCGACCGGCGCCGGGACTATGTGACAAATTGGCTGCAATCCGTTTATCCTCTGGCGATGCGAACCCTGTTTCAAGATCTTAGCGATTTCCTGAGCCTATTGCAGCGCCGTCAACAGGTATTGGAAAAAGAGGAGATGGTGTCAGCCGAGGGTGTGCCTTCATCCCTCAACTATGCCAACGCGCTGCTGCGCCACCAAATCCAACGTCTGGGCGATTGCCCCTTACCCATACAGGTGGTAGTGATTGGGCCCACGCAATCCGGCAAGAGCAGTGTAGTCAATCTCATGCTCGATACTGCGGCTGCGGAGGCGAGCCCACTGGCGGGATTTACCCGTCATGCGCAGGGCTTCAGCATCAGGGAGCTTGCAGATCAAGGGGTAGAGTGCCTGGAGAGAATGCTGGCAAACCGGCGGCGCATCGAGAGCAGCAATGCTCAGCTGGATGACTCAGGTATATTCTCATTGTCCCAGATTGCAGCTAGTGGCCTGCTCTCAGATCGGGCAGCTGTGGTTTGGGATACACCCGATTTTGATTCGGTCAGTTCCAGAGCCTACAGGGAGACGGTTCCCGAGGTGTGCGCCCTGGCCGATACCATTGTCCTCGTCGTCTGTCGGGAAAAGTACGCGGACCGCTCCGTATGGCAGATGCTCAAGTTGGTCTCGAGGATGGATATACCGCTGTTCGTTTGCATGAATAGGGCCAATCTAGGGGAGCGCGCCACGCTGGTGGCCGATATGCAGAAACGACTTCGAGAAGCCGCAATCCCCTGCGCCGGTATCTTCGCACTCCCTTATATCGCGCCCGCAGATGGCCGACTGGAGGACGCCGAAGAGGCGGCAATGTTAAGGTCAAAGATTCTCAGCGTGCTTCCGGGCTCTGCAGTGCCCAGGCGTTCTGAGCACTTTTACGAACTGCTAGCCAGCCAGTGGGCTGACTGGACATTAGGGGTCCAGCTCGAGCTTTCAGCAGCAGAAGAGTGGAGCGGTATGGTGCGTTCGGCGGTGGACGAGTCATTGGCGCTCTACGAACGCGACTACCTGGACAGTCCACATGCCAGCGACACGCTGCAACGGGCGATTTTGCAATTGCTCCATCTCTTGGAGATACCGGGAATAGCGCCGACGATCACCCGGGTCAGATCCGTGCTGACCTGGCCAGTACGCAAGTTGCAGGATCTTGTTGGACGCAAATGGCAAGGCGGACGACCGAAAGATCCTCTCGAACAGGAACGCAGGGTATTGGAAGAGGCGATCTCGCATCTGTTGGTATCTCTGCGCTATCAAGCAAACAAAAAGCTGGCTTCGACGGAAGGCGCATCGGGCACTGATTGGTGGGTGGGGTTATTGCAGATTTTCGAGGCGCAGGAGCCGAATATCCGTACGCAGGCGCTCGATGCCATATCTGTATACCAATCGGAATTTGAGCATGATATTGAGTCAGCTGGCAGACGATTGTACGAGCATCTGCAGCAGCATCCCGCGACTTTGAACGGTTTGCGAGCAGCGCGGGTAACCACCGATGCAGCGGGAGTAGTGCTGGCGGTAAAGACTGGCGGTATCGGCGTCAACGATCTTATTCTTACGCCAGCCATGCTGTCGATTACATCACTGCTTGCGGAGGGTGCCGTGGGGCAGTATATGAAACAAGTCGAGAAGGAACTCCGTGAGCGGCAGTTTGCCCTGGTGGGAGATCTGCTGTTCCGCAAGATTTTAGAGGCGCGACTAGCAGGACTCCCGGGGGAGATACCAAATAGCCTCTGCTTACAGATTCCCCAGCAACTAGTAGAGAAGGCAGCGAGTGCGCTTTCGAGGCTGAAGAGCAGTGCAGGGGAGACAGCCGGTGGATGAGGGCTTCCAGTCGCCCTATAGAGCGCTCAAGCGATGGGTGGATCAGGCGCTCGGGAAGGGGTGGATTAACACCGATGCCGTTGCAGCCCTGGAAGCCATTGAACAACAGCAGGCAGCCGCTCTCTTCGCGCAACGGGGCAGGCGGCCACTAATCGTTGCATTTTTCGGTGGTACGGGTGTTGGAAAGAGCAGCCTGCTCAACAGGCTGGCAGGTATGGAAGTCGCTAGGGTGGGTTTACAGCGGCCTACTTCCACCGAGGTGACCCTTTACTTGCACCAAAAATGCCAGCTGGGAGAGTTGCCATCCGAGCTACCTCTGTCGGAAACACAGGTCACCTATCATAGCGACGACAATCGCAAGCTCGTCGCTTGGCTGGACATGCCTGATTTCGATAGCGTAGAAGAACGGCATCGGGAATTGGTGAAACGCTGGCTTCCCTACGTGGATTGGGTTGTGTATGTGGTTAGCCCGAGCCGCTACCTAGACGACATCGGATGGAGGTTCCTGCAGCAGCGGGGTGGAAAACACGCCTGGATGTTTGTTGTGAATCATTGGGACCAGGGAAAACCGGAACAGATAGAGCACTTCAGGACCCGTCTCCATTCCGAAGGATTTCCCGATCCGCTAATCCTGCGGACCAGCTGTGGACCCAACCAGAATAGCTTGTCGGGTGATGACTTCGATCGCCTTGAGCAGACCATAAACGACGCTATTGAAGAGTACGGCTTGGAACTGCTGCAGGAACTGGGAACGGAAACCCGCCTGCGGGAGCTCTACCAGCTGAGTGAACAAATGCTGGATTCCATGAGGGCCTATTCTGAACAAGAATTGATCACGGCCTGGAATCGCTTGTCGAGTCAACGGCTGCAAACCCTGGAACAGGAGTTGACCGTCAACGGCATGTTGCGGGTTCAGGAAATCCCCGATGAGAGTGGCTTTTTCTGGCAACGATCGAAACCATCTGAGAATAAGATGTTAGCCCTCCCCCCTACCGATTTGGTTGGTGAGATTTGGGGTGAACGCATGGATACCCGCCTCGACGATTTGGCAAACGAACTGGAGAATCTCGTTGTCGCCGAGGGACTGCCAGTAAAGCCTTTCAGCAGGGCGCTTGACCAATTTCGCAGGGAGGGTAAGCGGCAATTCATGGGTTTAGCTGAGGAGGCGCTGACGCAAACACTCGGCAACCCAGATGCCGATCTAAAAACCCATGTATACAAAATTACAGGGTACTTGACTTGGATATTACCCACTGCTGCAGCCGGGTGGGCGATCTTTCACGCCGTGAAGGGATTCTATCTCGGTACCCAGGGAGAGGGGGAGTTCCTGGGTCTCGACTTCGCCATCCATGCCGCCATGCTCATTGGGTTATCTTGGCTTCTGCCCTGGCTGGTTCAGCGTCGCGTGCGGCCAACCCTGGCGAACAGAGTGGGTAGCGCATTGCGGGCTGCCATCCATAAGGGCGCGGCTGCCCTGGAAAAACAGGCTTCAGATGGCGCTCGGATGGCCGCTACCGAACTCAGGGAAGAGATATCCCTGCTGCTTGAGATTCAGGAGGAGTTTTCGTTTCGCGAGTCAGGTGATTCCCAAGCGCTGCCCTGGCGTCAGCGTACTGGGAGTTGATAGCAAAGGGAAGGCCCTGTGAGTGGCTTGGATACGAGCGGGGATAGGAAGCTAACCAACTGTTCTACTGGAACAAATATGCTATGCTTCCTGTTGTTTACAAACACATTTGTAGGTGGTGTTAATAAATTATGATGAAAATGAAACAGATCGCATTGACCGCCGCGTTGGTTGTTGGAGTCAGCACCGGGAGTGTGGCTGGTGGTTTCAACTCGGCAAATTTTGGCTCGAATTACGACTACGATACCTCACCTACGGGACTAGAGATGGCGGCTGATGCCTTTATTGTCCGGCCCCTGACCTTGGGGTATGCGGCTTTGGGCGCGCTCGGCTGGGTTGTCTCTTTACCGTTTTCTATTCCCGCCGGCAATCCTGAAGACAACGCTCAGGCCTGGGTGGCGGGCCCCCTGAAATACACTTTCATACGTCCCCTGGGAGAGATGGAAGAGGATGCTGAGCCCAGCTATGTGCAGAAACCCATTAAGTGGGACTAGTCATAAGGCAGCTATTCCGAGGCTTGTGATGAGAGCTCAAGTAGGGGCTCCAACACCCGGTTGAAATTGGCCGGCGGCAAATACTGAAATACCTCCTTTCCTTCCGGGTTCATGGCGATATCCAGACCTTTGCTGGGATAGAGCCAGTGACTGATCCGGGACGGCTCATTTATACGCCGTTCCGGTTCTCCGAAACGACTGAGGACAAGCGCTTCGTCCAGATCAGTGGCCGGAATGTAAGTGATATGCTCAACTATGGCTCTCTCAACGGTTGCCATATCCGGTTCCGATAGTTTTACCTTTTTGGAGCCGCTCTCGAGTTGGCTGATGCGAAGCCCCCGGTCGTACATCTGCTCCATAGCAGTTTGGTCCAGGTCGAGCGCGAGCACCATGTCTGCCCTGAGTCCACTTAAGTGCACTCGCTTGAAGTAGGCTTCGACAGCATACTTACTGTCCGCAGAGACAAAAAGGTTTACCTTTCCCTGTTGCTGAAGCTGTTTTCTGGCGTCTGCGAGCGTGCTCTTACCAATAGTAATACCGAATACTTCTACGTATCCCATGTCATTCAGCTCAATTAACCAGGGAAGGCGTGGATTTTCCTCAACCGTGCGGCCACCTGGCAGCATTATGGCCAATACCAGCGCCACCAGGGTCACGCCGGATATCAACAAGAAGTACTTTTTATCCATCAGTTTTGTTCTGACTCCAGAGGTTGACAAATATCATGGCTGATTCCGGTTCTGATTGTTAGCGTATTTTACAGTAGCTTGAAGGGGGCAGTGCAGGTACGATGGGCAACACGCTCTGGTTCATCACAATTCTCCAGGAGAAGCCTTGGTTGGGTTTCCTAATCGGGCTCGCGTTTTTGGCGGTGATGTTTGGGTCGAAAAATCTAATTGTCTACTTCTATGCGAGAAACCAGGAAAACAAGAAAAGGCATGCAAACTCCGATGCCGATCCAGCGGTTGCCGATAAATCGGGGAGCAGGCCTCCCGGCTGACACGTCCATCGAGGCGGATCCTGTGCGGAGACGCCATGAAATTTGAGATAAGCGAGGAGGAGTCTGCCAAGGCAAAGATTCCTCACGAAATCTTTTTAACCAATTTAATCGGCAACCACATTCTCTGGTTCATCGCTTCTCTCGGACTTGCTCGCTCCTACTGGCAACCGTTGGCTCTGGTTCCCGTAGCCTCCTTTCTAGCGCTCTTCTACTGCCTGTGGCGGGCTCGAAGATCCAAACAGCATGACAGTTGGTACGTTATGTGCCACTGGCAGATATGCGCTGGACGTAGCAAGGTATTCATCTACATGTTGCTGATGTTTGCGGTGGTCTCCCTGTTCGGGTGGATTGCATACACCCAACTGGGAATGATGAAAGAGGCTGTTTATGCCCTGGTCGGTGGGTTAGGAATGTTGCCGATCATGGTGACCGTGCTGGTGCTGATTTTGATGGAGTCCGATGCCCTGCACCAGGCGGCCCAGCATAAGCTGCCGAAGAACGCTTTAGAAAGATATCCTAATCCCGATGCAAAGGTGATCGACGAGAATTGATCAACTATCGGTGTCCGGCGCCGAATCAAGCAGCAACACAGCCGCAGCCCTCCTGCCCTCGGAGGCGATTACGTTGTAGGTGCGACAAGCCGCCGCTGTGGTCATGACTTCCAAGCCCATCTGCACCTCGCTGGCTGCCTGATATATTTCCATATCCGGGAAGCGTTGTATTTCGCCCGTTCCCAGTAGCACCAAGTCCGGATTAGTGTCCAGGATCGTCCTGAATTCCGCCAGAGTCAGTTGGGCCAGCGTTTGCGGTTTCCATGTTGAGATGATGCGGTCTGGCAACAGCACGATGCTGCGGGTGAATCGCTGCTCCCCAATGAGTATTTCGCCGCTATCGTAGGCTTGAATGGTGTATCCGTCTGCCGGATCTGCCAAGGAGAATTTCATGCAGCGAAGATAGCAGTTGCGATCCTCGCTGGCAAAGTATCACCTATCCTGGGAGTCCAGTTTTTCCCCGGTTGGTCCTGTACTGGTAGGGCGCTGCTATCCATCTCATTTTTTTGACATTTTGGTCAGCAGTCGGTTAATTTAGACCCCTTTTTTCGCGCCCTGAATTCAGGTAACAAGAGGTTGTCGTAAAGTGTCCACGCCAGAGATGGAAGAGTTTCATAGAATCAGCCGGTTACCACCCTATGTTTTTAACATTGTCAATGACTTGAAGGCGGCGGCTCGAGCGCGCGGAGAGGATATTATCGATTTCGGCATGGGAAACCCCGATCAGCCGACACCGAAACACATCGTCGATAAGTTGGTTGAAGCCTCACAGCGCAAGGATACCCACCGCTACTCAATGTCCAAAGGCATACCCCGGCTGAGGCGGGCTATATGCAATTGGTATCGCGATCGTTATGCTGTAGAACTCGATCCCGAAACCGAAGCCATAGTGACTATTGGGTCCAAAGAGGGCCTTGCCCATCTGTCGTTGGCTTGCGTTGAGCCGGGTGACTCAGTTTTGGTACCCAACCCTTCGTACCCCATTCACCCTTACGGGTTTGTAATTGCCGGTGCGGATATCCGACATGTGCCCATAGGTCCAGATGTGGATTTCTTTGCCAAGTTGGAAGAAGCGATTATCGAATCCTGGCCAAGGCCAAAGATGCTGGTGCTCAACTTTCCCAGCAATCCCACCACTCAATGCGTTGAATTGGAGTTTTTTGAGAAGGTTGTGGCCATTGCTAGGGAGTACAATATTTGGGTTCTGCACGACCTCGCATATGCCGATATCGTGTTTGACGGGTATAGCGCGCCGTCGATTTTGCAAGTACCAGGGGCCCGTGATATTGCGGTTGAGTTCTTCTCGTTGTCCAAGAGCTACAACATGCCTGGCTGGCGGGTAGGCTTCATGGTTGGAAACCAGACGCTGGTAGCTGCTTTGGCACGCATGAAATCGTACCTCGATTATGGCATGTTCACTCCCATTCAAATCGCCGCTATCACGGCTTTGGAAGGTCCGCAGCAGTGCGTTACCGAAATCCGGGAAATGTACCAAAGACGCCGAGACGTATTGTGTGATGGCTTGAATGCAGCAGGTTGGACAGTAGAGAAAAACAGAGCCACCATGTTTCTCTGGGCGAAGATACCTGAGCAGTACCAGCACATGCGTTCTCTCGAGTTTTCCAAGAAGGTGCTCAGGGACGCGAAGGTGGCCGTTTCACCAGGTATTGGATTCGGAAAACACGGTGACGATCATGTGCGTTTTGGCCTGATAGAGAATGAGCACAGGACCAGGCAGGCGATACGTGGGATACGCGACATGATTCGCAGGGATGGAAAATCCGGAAGTTAAACTCCGGACAGTACGGCTGTTACGGCGTCACGACGCCGGGGCTTGCAGTTGTGCGTCAGCGGCCACGGGGTAACAGAGGTTTAGGAGAAGAGAGAATTGGAACCTGTAAAAGTAGGCATCCTTGGATTGGGCACAGTCGGTGGCGGTACGGTAAACGTGTTGATGCGTAATGCCGAGGAGATTGCGCGACGCGCCGGTCGCGGAATACAGATTACCCATGCGGCTGCCCGTGAGTATGATCCGGGTCAGATAAATGGGCTCGACCAGATCGTGGTCACTGATGATGCGTACCAAGTGGTAAACAATCCAGAGATTTCCATTGTCATCGAATTGATTGGCGGATATAACCCTGCCAAGGCGCTAGTTCTTCAGGCGATTGCCAACGGTAAACATGTGGTTACCGCCAACAAGGCGCTCATTGCCCTGCATGGCAATGAGATCTTTGCCGCGGCTCAACAAGCGGGGGTCACTGTTGCGTTCGAGGCTGCAGTAGCCGGCGGTATCCCTATCATCAAAGCAATGCGCGAGGGTTTGGCGGCCAACCACATCGAATTGGTTGCCGGCATTATCAACGGTACTGGCAACTTCATTCTCAGTGAAATGCGTGACAAAGGCCGAGCATTTACGGAGGTGCTAGCCGAGGCGCAGGCGCTGGGTTATGCAGAAGCCGATCCAACGTTTGATGTGGAGGGCACAGATGCTGCCCACAAGTTGACCATTCTTGGTTCAATAGCTTTTGGCATTCCTCTGCAATTCGACAAGGTCTACGTCGAAGGGATCACCCGTATCGAACCTCAGGATGTTGAGTATTCCGAGGTGCTGGGCTATCGGATAAAGCACCTTGGCGTCGCCCGCAAGACTCGCCAGGGTGTCGAACTGCGGGTTCATCCGACCATGATTCCGGAGCGCAGATTGATCGCCAATGTCAATGGGGTGATGAATGCTGTGCTAGTTAAAGGAGATGCGGTAGGTCCAACACTCTACTACGGTGCCGGTGCCGGTTCAGAGCCCACGGCCTCCGCAGTAGTCGCCGATCTGGTGGATGTAGTGCGAGCGTTGACCACAGATCCGGAGAACCGGGTACCCCACTTGGCATTCCAGCCCGGTGAGTTGAGTGACTTACCTGTTTTACCTATTGAGGCCGTTGAGACAGCGTTCTATCTTAGACTGAGAGTGATCGATGAGCCTGGGGTGATGGCACAGATCGCCGGTATTCTCGGTGCCGCGCGTATCAGCATTGAGGCGATTCAGCAGAAAGAGCCGACGGAAGAGGGCGGAGAAATCCCACTCATCTTGCTTACCCATCAAGTGCAGGAGGGGATAATGAGCGAAGCCATAGAAAAAATAGAAGAATTGGATTCCGTTACTGGTAAGGTGATGCGCATTCGGGTCGAACATCTATCCGGATGACGCTCTCGATTCAGCCGGCGGGAGCGGGGGATTTACAGACAGTTCTGGCCCTCAATGAGGCCGCGCTGCCTCACGTCAACAGTATCGGCCTCTCGCAGTTGCAGGCGCTCGCAAGTATGGCATGCTTTTTTTCTATCGCTCGGATTGATTCAGAGATCGCGGGATTTCTGCTGGCAATGCGAGAGGGGGTCTGCTATGCCAGTGAAAACTACCAATGGTTTTCCCGGCGTTATCCCAGCTTCGTTTACATTGATCGTATTGTCGTTGCCCACGAGTTTTTTCGCAGGTCCGTTGGTCGTTGCCTTTACCAGCATTTGATTGATGCAAGTGCGGATGCACCGCGGCTCACTTGTGAGGTGAACCTGAGGCCCCCCAATCAAGGCTCCATCGATTTCCACCGGCGGCTGGGATTCATTGAAGTGGGGCGGCAACAAACCGAAAACGGTGGCAAGCAGGTTGCCTTGATGTGCAAGTCGCTCACAGGTTGAGGTCGGCTCATGACTAGGTCTGGTGCCACACTCGACCTCTTGGTTCCCGGTTTACTGGGTCCTGTAAAGGGAGCGGAGGAATTAACCCCTCCCCTGTCTGTGCCCTTATTGGAGCGATGTTTAGCGCGCGCACGACTGGAACCGGCGCCCGGAGTTGACCTGGAATCCACCCTCTGCCCACTATTTGGGATTACCGCCGACCCCGGAACCTTGCCCATCGCGGCTCTTCGCCGTCTAGGTCGGGGCCTTCCGGCCGATCAGCGTTACTGGCTACAGGTCGAACCCGTCTGTTTGCGGCCTGATCAGAGCCGGTTGCTGCTGTTCGATACGCTGGATTTCGAGGTTTCCGGAGAGGAACTCAAGGCGCTGGGGTCGCTGTTTCAGCACCATTTCAGCGACCTGGGGTGGTTGATTGAAGTAGATGCCCCTCACTGTTGGTTCATCTCGCCCCAGGATCCACCAGAATTACAGACTTTCCCATTGGGAGAAGTATATGGCCGTAATATGGATCTCTTTCTTCCCAGGGGTAGGGATGCGTTGATTTGGCACGGACTATTGAATGAGATGCAAATGCTGTTCTTTGACGCTGATATTAACCGGGAACGCGAGGCGCAGGGCAAGATGACTGTCAATGGCCTTTGGCTCTCGGGAGGAGGTTTTCTGCCGACGCCGGTTTTGGACCGTCATTTTGAGGGAGTGTATGGCGGCGGTGATCTACTTCGTGGATTGTCGGTATTGTCGAACCTAGAGATCAGCGGCTCGCCGGCTCAAATCAAATTCTCGGATCTATATGGCGACACCTTGATAGTCAATACGCTGCTACAACGACCGGTATGGCAGGGTGATCCGTTCCGGTGGCGTGACGCGTTGTTGTTATTTGAAGATTGGCTATCCTTGATCTTGAAAACGGTAAAGACCGGGGGTATAAGCGAACTCAGGCTCTATAGTTGCGATGGCCGGCGGTTCGTTATCCGTGGCGGGGATCGGTTCCAACTCTGGAAAAGGCCTCGGTCCCTCATTGAGTGGTTCCCCAGCAGCTAAACTCCAATCCTACTGGCGGGCGTGTACCTACTCGCCCTCAGCCACCAGTTTGTCGAGCAGTTCTGAAAGCACTCGAGAAAGTTCACGTGGTTGAAACTTCGGCACGTAGGCATCCGCTCCCACGCCTTTTCCCAACACCTGATTGGCATCCGCGGTCAATGATGAGTGCATGATCACAGGGATATCTTTGAATCGGGGATCTCCCTTGATTTTTCGAGTGAGTACGTAACCGTCCATCTCCGGCATTTCGACATCGGTCAGAATCATCTGAATTCTGTCGGTGATTTTTTCGCCGCTCGAGCGACAACTATCTGCCACAGCATTCAGGGTCTGCCAGGCTTCCTGGCCGTTGATTGTGCTGATATGGTTCAAACCCATATGCTCTAAGGTCTTACGGATCTGACTGCGAGCTACGCTCGAATCGTCTGCGTAGAGCACCGTAACGCTATTTTCACGGTATTGGTCGATGCCGTTGAATATGGTGTCATCGTCGTAAAAACCAGCGGCCTCTGCGAGGATTCTCTCAACATCCATGATCATCACCAGACGATCGTTGTTCAGCTCTGCAACAGCAGTGATTAATCCACCCATGCGATTCGCCAACATTTGCGGCGGCGCCTTGACTTCGTCCCAGTTGAGGCGCTCGATCATATCCACCGAATCGACCAGAAACCCTTGTACATGTTTGTTGTACTCGGTCACCATCAGAATATTGGGCTTCCTGTCCGATTGGATGCCGCAAAACTTCTGCAAGTTGATCACCGGTACCATGGTGCCCCGAAGGCTGACCATGCCTTCTACGGCCTCGGGCATGTCTGGTGCGTGGGTGATTTCTGGCGCATGCATCACTTCCCTGACTTTGAAAACGTTGATCCCGAAAATCTCATCGCGGTCGGTACCAACGTCGGTGCCCAAGCTGAACAGCAATACTTCCAGGCGGTTGGTACCCGCCAGCTGAGTTCTTGCATCGACTGACTGTATGAAACTGGTCATCTAAAATCCTCGAATTTACCGCTGCTTTTATGCTCTGATGGATGAGAAGCCAATCGGCGGAATCTGTTGATTCTTTAGCACCAGGGGTAGACGAGTCAGGATCCAGCTTGGATGCACCTAGAGATGAAAAACCCGCGTTTTACGCGGGTTTGTTGGTGATGCCGGATTTTATTGGATGGGTCTGAAACCGGAATTGGCCGGAGGGTAGGCGTCTCCCTGCGGGGTTTGATAATTATTGCCCGGGGGCGGAGGATTTTGCTGTGGATAGGAGCCGCTGTAGGCAGGTGGAGCCGGTGGTTGCTGGCTGGCTTCAAGTTGGCGGATACGCTCCTCAAGCGCTTTAATTTTCTGTTCGCTCGGGTCTTCGTCCTTTGTCGCGGCCGGAGCGCTGTAGGTCGGAGCGGGTTGAGCCGGCGCAGCGTAGCCGCCATAGCCGGGAGCCCCATAAGTCGGTGCGCCATACCCGTATGGTGCGCCGTAGCCGTATCCGGGTACACCATAGCCGTAGCCTGGAGGTGCATAGGGAGCACCGTAGCCGTAACCAGGCCCGTAACCATCGTAGTAATAGTCGTCATAGTATCCACGATTGCCGCCGAACCACCTCGACGGGTTCATGATATTTCCAAAATTCACCGCATCGGCATCCTCAATAGGCATCAGGCTTCCGCAACCGATTACCATTAAACCACTCAGGTATGTGACCAGAATTTTTTTCACTTTCTCACCTCCATTCTTTATGCTACTGAATTTGCGCTATTTTCACTCTTTGCCACTTCTTGGATTATCTAGCATTCACTGTCCGGTGATGTCAATCACTCGGGGATGCTCAACCCACTCCAAATGGACATTGGGGCGCCTTTAGGTCAGCACGATTACAATCAACTCCGTGGGACCGTGGATTCCGTAGGAGAGCGTTTGTTCTATGTCTGCCGTTTTTGATGGGCCAGATATAAGCAGTGCGTTGGAGGGCAATCCCCGCTGCCATCCTTGGTCCCGCATCAAGTCTATGAACCGGGAGTAGAGTACGGCACTGTCCAGCACCGCGATATGGATTGGCGGAATCAGAGAATAACTTCGTGGTTCTTCCCGGTCTGGCCAAAGCACAAGCGTGCCGGTTTCGGCGATGCCTCCATGGGTGCTGGTGACGCAGGCAGCCACCTCGTAGAAGAGGGAATGCTTCCACTCAGCGATCTCGTTGTCGAACTCCACCAGCGGCGGAAGACCCTTTCCCCCCTGCCACGCTTTTTCTATTGCATCGCCGAGTGGCCCGGCTGGTGCGTATAATAGGTTTTGCAAACCTTTGTCCCGGCTGATCCTCATCAGTCGGCCGGTCCAGTCGGCTCGATTCTCCAGATATACTTCGGTTCTCACTGCCTCCATTCGTTCTCGAAACTTGGACAATCGCCTTTCCATTGGCCAATGATCAATGTCTCGTGGTGGCAGCCGGGGCGCGGACTTCTCTGGCGTCAAACCCGCTGATAGGCGTGAAAGTATTTTCTCTCGGGGGCTATTCATCGCTAAATCCTCTTTCCCGGCTGAGGCTGTGTAAGGATCTGGCAGCCGGCCGAGGGGCTTTGCGTATTCTGGTCCAGGAGCCCAGTTTACCGGGTTGAAGAAATCGCAACCTAGTTGTCAGCGCCGACAGCATGCGGTAAATCCTCGGGTGGGCGTGGGCAAAGCGCCATAGATTCCAGGCAACCGTCTCCAAAGCCACTCGCCGGGAACCTGCGCCGATAACCTCTCCAGGTCTAGAATTGACGCCCTCGAATCGGAGTCTGTTAAGTAGATCAGGCAGAGGAATTTTCACCGGGCAAACCGGACCGCAACGACCGCAGAGTGTCGACATCGTTGGCAATATGCCCAATTTGTCCAAGCCGTGAAGCTGGGGCTCGAGCACAGATCCGATGGGTCCTGGAATAGTGCTTGTGTAAGGGTGACCACCGGTGCGGGTGTAAATGGGGCAGTGGTTCATGCAGGCACCACAGCGGATGCAGCGTAACGTTTTACTAAGTTCAGGGTCGGCAAAGATATGGGAGCGGCCATTGTCCAGCAACACCAGGTGCACTTCCTCTGGGCCATCCCTCTCACCATCTCTGCGTGGTGAAGTGATCATGTTGAAGTAGGTTGAGATCGGTTGCCCGGTCGCTGAACGCACCAGAATATCAAGTAATGGCGGAACATCCGTAAGCCGTTCCACCACTTTTTCTATTCCAGTGACGGCGATATGTACGGGCGGGACCGTGGTGCACATGCGCCCGTTTCCTTCGTTTTCCACCAGGCAGATGGTGCCTGTCTCAGCCACTGCGAAGTTGACGCCTGAGAGTCCGGCCGGGGCATTGAAGAAGCTATCCCGAAGCAGGGTGCGGGCATTTCGGGTCAACTGATCGATATCCTCGGTGTAAGGGATATGAGGGAATTTTTCCCGAAAGGTCTGTGCTACCTGGCGGCGATTCTTGTGAATTGCCGGTGCGATAATATGAGAAGGGGCATCCCCCGCCAGTTGTACAATGAACTCACCAAGATCTGATTCCAGACAGGTTATTCCCCGCGCCTCGAGAAAGGCGTTCAATCCCATCTCTTCGGATACCATGGATTTACCTTTGATCAGGGAGTTGGCACCATGTCTCCGCAGGATTTTCAACACCGCGTTATTCCCCTCCTCAACGGTTTCGGCCCAGTGAACCATTACACTGTTACGCAGGCAATTTTCTTCAAGCTGTTCCAGCAACTGCGGTAGCTTGGTTAATGCATTGGCGCGAATACTGGCAGCCTGTTGCTGCAGGCTTTCCAGCTCCGCTGGATCTGGGAAACTGCGGCGCCGCTTGTCGATCAGGCCGTCCATGGTTGCGCGAAAGTTAGCCCGGATCTGCCGGTCGTTCAGTGCCTCTTGGATGCCTTTGCGAAATTCAGCGTCTCGGGAATTCACCGCTGCGCTCCCAGAGAAAACTGGCAATGTGTTGGTGCTGAACATCGCTCTCCCGGTGGGCGAGATGTCCCCCTATGTTCAGTAGGCAACCACAATCTCCGCTCAGCACCCGTCTGGCCCCGCTCTTGAGTAGGGCAGTGGCCTTATCTGCCACCAAAACCCCAGATATCTCCGGGTGTTTAATTGCAAAGGTTCCCCCAAAGCCGCAGCACTCCTCTGCCTGGTCGGGCTCTACCAGCTCGACGTTATTGAGCTGCTGAAGCAGTGCTCTATGCTCGCTAGCGGCTCCAATCTCCCGGCGTGCGGAGCAGGAGATGTGCAGGGCGACTTTGATGGGCTCACCCAGATCTTCCAGTTTGATATCGAGTATACGAACCAGGAATTCGGTCAATTCGAATACTCGGTTGCTAAGCAAGTTGACACGCGCTTCTTCACTCTCCCCGCGAAAAAGCCGCGGGTAGTGGAAACGCATCATCCCCGCGCAAGAACCCGAAGGTACCACGATCGGGTAATCCTCACTGAAACAATCGATCTGGGCCCTGGCTACGGAGCGTGCCTGTTCACGAAATCCGGCGTTCCAGGCAGGTTGCCCGCAGCAGGTTTGGTTGTTGGGGTAGATAACGTCAATACCGGCGCGCTGAATCAGTTCCATACCCGCAATCCCTGCTTCTGGGAAGAAAACATCAACCAGGCAGGTACCGAAGAAATAGATCTTTTTCGGAGGACTTGGATATTTTCTTTGTTTTGCCATGACTCACCTCGTATCAGGCGGATTATAGTGGAGACAGGAAATAGAAACTCTATGCATCTTACGGGTACAGGGGCTCTTGAGGATGTGCGACTCTCGTCCAGCAAATTTTTGGGATTACAGCGAGGTATAATTAGGGACCAATCGGGACACCTTTACTTGGACTAATTGATGGATGTTTAGTAAATGCAATCCGTACCTGATCTTTTTTCCTATCGTCGCCATTGGGCCAAGCGTTTTGGCACTGCCCCATATTTGCCCATGTCCCGGGAAGAGATGGATCTTCTGGGGTGGGACAGTTGTGATGTCATCATTGTCTCTGGTGACGCCTATGTCGATCATCCCAGTTTTGGCGCCGCCCTAATAGGCCGGCTGCTGGAGGCCCAGGGTTTCAGAGTGGGCATTCTCGCACAACCCGATTGGACCTCCGTTGATGCCTTTATGGAGTTAGGGCCGCCTAACCTCTACTTCGGTATTACCGCGGGCAATATGGATTCCATGGTGAATCATTACACGGCCGATCGGCGGCTGCGTTCCAACGACGCCTATACTCCTGGGGGAGTGGCCGGCCGCAGACCGGATCGCGCCGTAATCGTATACGCCCAGCGTGCCAGAGAAGCCTATAAGGGGGTGCCGATTGTAATTGGCGGTATCGAGGCGAGCCTCAGGCGTATCGCCCACTATGACTACTGGTCGGACAAGGTCCGTCGTTCGGTGCTACCAGATTCCAAAGCGGATATGTTGGTATTCGGGAACGCAGAGCGGGCGGTTGTGGAACTCGCACATCGCTTGGCCCGGGGAGAATCGATAACCGAAATTGATAACATTCGAGGCACAGCATTCATGCGTGCTGGTCCTCCCGATGGCTGGACTGAGATAGATTCCACCCAAATAGAGCAACCAGGCCCGGCTGCCCGCCGGGATAACCCCTATTCCAATCAAGAGCCATGCGAACCACGGCAGGTGGAGCAGTGCCGGAGAATCTTACCCCACAAGCGGCCCAGAGGGCTGGATCGAACGCGAACCGTGCTGCGCCTGCCCTCATACGATCAGGTAGCTACCGACGCCATACTGTATGCCCACGCCTCCAGGATATTTCATTTAGAGACCAACCCAGGAAATGCCCGGGCTCTGATGCAACGGCACGGAAAGCGGGATCTGTGGGTCAATCCACCACCGGTTCCTCTAACGACCCGGGAACTCGACAAGCTATACGAATTCCCCTATACCCGGATGCCACATCCTGCATATGGCGATGCCAAGAATCCAGCCTGGGAGATGATCCGTTTTTCGATTCCCATCATGCGCGGGTGTTTCGGTGGTTGTACATTCTGCTCTATCACCGAGCACGAAGGGAGAATTATCCAGAGTCGCTCCGAGGATTCAGTGATCCGGGAGATCGAAACCCTGCGGGATAGCGTTCCGGGTTTCACCGGTGTGGTTTCCGACCTGGGTGGTCCCACCGCGAATATGTACCGACTGCGCTGCCGAGACCCGGAGATCGAGCGCGCCTGCAGGCGTCTTTCCTGTGTGTTTCCAGGTATTTGCGTCAACATGGCCACAGATCATGGGCCTTTGCGCAAACTTTACCGGAAGGCGCGGTCTTTGCCAGAGGTCAAGCGGGTTTTGATCGCCTCTGGTCTGCGTTACGACTTGGCGGTTCGGGATCCCGCCTATGTTCGGGAACTGGTCACGCACCATGTGGGGGGATATCTTAAGATTGCTCCGGAACATTCCGAGCAAGGTCCCCTGGAATTGATGATGAAACCGGGAATCGATGTCTATGATGAATTCAAAAAGCTGTTCGAGCGATTCTCCAGGGAGGCTGGTAAGGAGCAGTATTTGATCCCCTATTTTATCGCCGCACACCCAGGTACCCGGGATCAGGATATGGTCAATCTAGCGCTCTGGTTGAAACGCAATGGTTTTCGTCCTGACCAGGTACAGGCATTTCTCCCGACACCGCTGGCGCTGGCGACATCGATGTACCATAGTGGTTTTAACCCGCTACGAAAAATCGTCCATGATGCATCGCAGCTGACGGTGCCTCGGGGCATGCGGCAGCGAAGACTTCACAAGGCGCTACTCCGATGGCACGACCCGGCAAACTGGCCAACGATCCGCGAAGCATTGCGCAACATGGGTCGCAGAGATTTGATCGGTAATGGGAAACGGCATTTGGTTCCCGCTTGGCAGCCACCGGGAAACCGTGGAGGTCAGCAGCCGGGTGGTGCTGGGAAACGCTCGATTGAGCGCCGATTCGTCCGTAAGAGTGGGAAGCGCGTCGCAAACCGGCGTAAATCTCCTAAGGGTTGAATTCCGTCGCGACGATACCTTATTGCTGTAGCCTTGTATGACGTGTAGTTTACCGCTTGTCGAACCAGGAGCGAGGGTTCCATGGAGCAGAGCCCGATCAGGAAGGTTGGCCGCTTTGGTATCCGGAGAAGGATTCTAATCTTCTCCGCTTGCGCAACGCTGTTGCCATCTATGCTATTGGGATGGGTGTCATATTTTGAAACCCATCAATTGATGGTCGAGAAAACCGAGCATCAATTGTCCCGGCTGCTCAATCATGCCGCACTGACCATAGGCGATATTCTGAAACGGCGGCAGCAAGATATCGCGGTGTTTGCCGCATCACCCGTGGTGAAAGAAAACCTGGAGCGGCACCGCCTTCAGACCAACGGCAGTAATAGCGGCGACAATAACAATGCGGACTCAGATGCTCCCGCGCGCCAACTTGGCGATTATCTTGAACTGCTGCGTTCCGAGGCCGGTGATTATCGGCGATTGCAAGTTCGGGATCAGAACGGAGTGACGGTTGCTCAAGCACCTAACAGCGGTTCAGTTTCCGATACCTCCGACGCTTTACCGGTACAGTTGGAGCACTCCGGAGTCAACTCAGTGACGGATGAGTTGGCGGTTGTGGACGGGGACCGTATCTTGATGGCAACCCCGGTGAAAACGGATCGGGGCGTTCGGCTAGGGTTCATGACCGCGGAAGTCCCGCTGCAGGCGCTAGCGGGAGCGTTGGAATTGGTGCCCCCGATGGATGGTCTTGATTTGTTCCTGGTGGATGAGCAAGGAGCTGTGCTGCTTCAGCCCGTCGTTAAGGAGGGGGTAGCCGCCTTCCCCATTAGGGTGAAGCCGAGAGTCGTTGACTTGTTTTCGTCACCAAGGCAGCTGCGTATTTATGAAAACCCAGAAGGACTCAGGGTGGTTGGTCTCTTGGTACCCGTGGATGGACTACCCTGGGCGCTGGTTATCGAGACCGCCTATGACACCGCTTTCACCGAGGTCAACCAGCTTCGTGATACTTCGTTGGTAATTATACTGCTGCTGCTTTTAGGTTTTGGTTTGCTTTCCTTTCTGGTGTCCCAAGGAATTCTCGTGCCTCTGGGCCAACTGACCCAGGCCTCGAAGCGGGTGGCTGGAGGCGATCTGGACGTGCAGTTACGGCCCTCGAAGCGCGATGAGCTTGGCTTCACCATGGAAGTATTCAACGACATGGTATCGCAGCTGAAAATCAGCAGACAGCAGCTGGAAAAGATGGCGGTTACAGATTCGCTGACCGGGCTTCTCAATAGAAAACAGATCATGAAAATCCTTGATTTGCAGTTGCAGAGACACCGTCGCAATGGTCCCACTTTTTCTGTTTTGATGGCGGATCTCGATCACTTCAAGAACATCAACGATCGTTTTGGCCATCTGGGTGGAGATGAGGTATTGAGACAAGTGGGAAGGGTATTCCGGTCTCTACTGCGCAGTATCGACAGCGCTGCCCGCTATGGTGGGGAGGAGTTTCTAATCATACTCGAGCAGACGACACACAAGGAGGCGTTGATGACTGCGGAACGCATTCGTAGCGAAACTGAGTCGACTGTGCTGGTGTTCGAGGGTCAGAGGATCCCAATCACTGTCAGTATCGGAGTAGCAACAATCGATGGGGAGGATATCGATAGCATTGAAAAAGTCCTACGTACCGCCGACCGACAGTTGTATCGCGCCAAGGCATGTGGTCGCAATTGTGTGATGCCGGGTTCCCATTTGGCGCTCATGAGGGACACCAGGGAGGAGGTGGACAATTAAATTCCGACTCGACTAATTTTTGGGTAGTTCGAGTAGGTAGTAGTAGATCCAGCCCTCTCTTTCATCTTGACTGATGATCCTGAGCCAAGAACCGCTATAGCCGTAGGCAGACACGCGCTGCCCTTTCTCCAACTGGAAGAGAATTTTAGAACCAGCTTGCGGCTTTACACGAACGTTACTTGGTATTCTGGCCTCCATATCCAAAGGCATGGCAAATGGGGTTTCATCGGAGTCGGCAATGTAGCTATTTTCTGCTACCTGTAACTTTCCGACTGTCCTTGAGGCTTTGTCAGCCAGGAAAGAGGCAGCACTATAATTGTCCTTTTCCAACTGCGACCTGCTCGATTGAAGCAAATTTTTTGCGAGCTCAATTCTGTGGTGGTGTTCTTCGCCTACTCTCTCCGCCGCTTGTTCGATTTCCAGGCTTGCCTCCGCAATTCTGGCGAGGGTATCTGCGCGGGTATCCCGACTATGCAGCTTTGCATTGGTACGCACAATTTCCCGCATTGCCTCCTCGTGGGCGGCACTCAGCTGGTTAACTTCCGCCTGCTTTTCCAGCAGCTTTAGCCTTAGCTGTGCTACCTCGGAGTTGCGAATTGCCAGTTGATTCTGCAGTGATTCGCGATCAACCTGATCGCTTGAAGGCGATTCGGAAAGCTCGCTGAAATCAGGAACTTCGGGTGGGGGATAGGTAGCAACTGGGGCGCAGCTCACTTGAAGCACCAGCAGCATGCCCGTGCATAGCAGCCAGCAGGAATTCCCCCTCATTTTCCTAGCCACTCCAAAAGATAGAAGAGACGAATACCCTCCGAGGAGCGCGAGGGGCCATAGACGAGGGCCGGATAATGATTTCCTTGGGGGTCTCCTCCGGTAACAGCATCCTCCCTGGTTTCCTTGAGCTGGACACAGTTTTCCGGAAACCTACTGCGCTGACGACGGGGGGTATAGACTACGGCAAATCGCCTTTGCGGCAGTTCCCGATCGTAGTCTGTGGGTAGATTGATCATAGCGCTTCCTGTTGCGGTGTTCTCCACAGAGACCCGCTGTGCTTCGAGAAACTCCATCATATACCAGAGATTGATCGGATTCAGCCGCGCAACGAACCGGCTCCAATCGCGCTATATGGAGAAGAAAGAGAATAATTATCTCAACTGATCAATATGTTAGACTCTCCGGATTTGAGCACCGTAAACAGTTGAAGGCGCGCTTGCTCCAGCCATTGGTTCTTTAAGTCGGTACGAAAGATAAAGAGGTTGCAGCATCTGTTTGCTTCAGGATTTCAAGCCGAGCCCAGATACATATTGAGATTATTATTGGATCCCGCGGATATTCCTCTGCTGCCGACGGCTGCTATAATCCCGCGGTTTCTCACCGGCGTGGCAGGGCAAGCCTTGATCCGCCTTGCACTTTCTCCACCGATGTTTGATGTTGGAATCGAGGACCAGTCGAATGCGTTACATAAGCACCCGCGGTGGTGTTTCCCCCCTAACATTTTCCCAAGCAGTGATGATGGGATTGGCCAGCGATGGCGGTCTACTGCTTCCTGAGGTCTTTCCCCAGATCGACGGCGCAGAACTGGAGCGTTGGTCGAGACTCTCTTTTGCCGAGTTGGCCGTTGAGGTAATGCTTCCTTATATGACGGGTGATATTAACCGTGAGGAGCTGAACATTCTGGTCGCCGAATCCTATGGAAGTTTTAGTCATCACGAGGTAACGCCCGTGGTAACGCTGGGGGATAAGTTTATCCTGGAGTTGTTTCACGGGCCGACGGCGGCCTTCAAGGACGTCGCTCTGCAGTTCCTCGGCAATCTGTTCGAGCTGTTGTTGGAGCGCGGTGGTGGTCACCTGAATATTTTGGGTGCAACCTCTGGCGATACTGGGTCCGCAGCCATCTATGGTGTCCGCGGGCAGAAAAGGATAGATATATTTATTTTGCATCCCCACAATCGGGTCTCTCCCATTCAAGAGCGACAGATGACCACTGTGCTCGATTCCAACGTACACAACATCGCCATTACCGGTACATTCGATGATGGTCAACGTATAGTAAAAACGCTCTTCAATGATCTTGAGTTCAAGGATGAGTACGCCTTGGGGGCAGTGAATTCCATCAATTGGGCGCGCATCCTGGCCCAGGTTGTCTATTACTTCTATGCCTGGGGACGGGTCAGCGGAGGGGATATCGCGCGCAAGATTAATTTTTCGGTACCCACCGGAAACTTTGGAGACATTTTCGCGGGGTATGTCGCTCACCGGATGGGACTGCCTGTAGAACGTCTGATTCTCGCCACCAATAGTAATGACATCCTCAGCAGATTCGTCAATGGCGGCGTCTATGAGGCGCGCAATGTTCATCACACTATCAGCCCTTCCATGGATATTCAGGTATCGTCGAATTTTGAGCGCTACCTGTATTACCTTATGGACGAAGATGCTGGAGCGGTGAAGGAGTTGATGGAGCGGATGAGCCGCGAAGGCCGAATGGAAGTGCCGGATGCTAAGCGCACAGAGGTTGCATCGCTGTTTGATGCGCACTCAGTGAGTGAACAAGAAACCTTATTTCAGATCAGGGAGACCTACGCTGAGCAAGGTTATATACTCGATCCCCACACTGCGGTCGGAGTGCGAGCCGCCAGAGAAGTGCCTGGTGCAGTCTGTCTGGCCACTGCCCACCCGGCCAAATTCGGCAAAGCGGTGCAAGAGGCCATCGGGATAGAGGCGGAACCCCCACCTTCGCTTCAGGGCCTTATGGACAAAGAGGCAAGGTGCGAGTTGTTAGCCGCCGATGCCGGCGAAATCAAAAGCTATATTCAGCGAACTCTGGCCTCTCGGTCAGGATAGGGGCGGTGCCCGCGGAGAATTATGAAACAGAGACGCCAAGTACGCATACTAGATACGACATTGCGGGACGGAGAGCAGACGCAGGGGGTTTCGTTTTCTCCCGCGGAAAAACTAAACATAGCTAAGGCTCTATTGGAGCAGCTGCGCGTGGATCGCATAGAAGTAGCATCGGCAAGGGTGTCTGAAGGAGAGAAAGAGGCGGTTGCGAATATCATTCGTTGGGCCGACCAAGCGGGTCTGGCCGATCGTGTTGAAGTGCTTGGTTTTGTCGATTTCAAACGCAGCGTGGATTGGATTACCGACGCTGGTGGGCGGGTAATAAATCTACTAGCCAAGGGAAGTAGAAAGCACTGTAGTGACCAATTAAACAAGACATTGCCGCAACATGTTGGCGGTATCAGGAAGACAGTTAATTATGCCCAAAAGTGCGGGCTGGCGGTTAACCTCTATCTGGAGGACTGGTCTAATGGCTATCGTGACGATCCGGAGTATGTTTACGAGCTGCTCAGGCGACTTGGGGATGCTGGAATCGCTCACTTTATGCTACCCGATACGCTGGGCATCATGACGCCGGAAGAGGTCTTCACCAGCGTCAGCGATATGGTAGAACGATTTCCGGAATTGCGTTTCGACTTCCATCCCCATAACGATTATGGCTTGGGAACCGCAAATGCATTGGCAGGAGTGCGTGCAGGGGCCTCCACTATCCATTGCACCATCAATTGTCTCGGGGAGCGTGCCGGAAACGCCTCTCTCTCGGAAGTCGCAGTAAATCTGAAAGACCGCATGGGGCTGGATCTCTCAATAGACGAATCCCACCTTCTCAGTCTTAGTGAGATGGTAGAAAACTTTTCTGGAAAACGATTGGCGGAAAACGCGCCAATCGTGGGAGCGGATGTATTTACACAGACCAGCGGTATCCACGCGGATGGGGACAAGAAGGGTGGACTTTACCAGACTACTTTGAGTCCGGAACGTTTTTCCCGAAAGCGAAGCTATGCTCTGGGTAAAATGAGTGGTAAAGCTTCATTATTGAAGAACCTCGAACGTCTGGATATCTCACTCTCTGACGACAGCCTGGACAAAGTGCTGAAGCGGGTTGTCGAATTGGGCGACTCTAAAAAGAGCATAACCTTTGAGGACCTCCCGTTTATTATCGCCGAAGTACTTGAAAGTAGAGACTATGACTATATCGAGGTGATCAACTGTTCGATCACTTCGGGGCTCGATCTGGAGTCTACCACCAGTATCAAGGTTCGCATTGGTGAACAGGTGGAGCTATCCGCAGGGATCGGGAATGGTGGCTTCGATGCCTTCATGAACGCTATATCCAAGGTATTGAAAAGATACGGCGTTCACCTGCCGAAGCTGGTTGATTTCGAAGTTAGAATACCTAAAGGTGGCAAGACCGATGCACTTACTGAGGCCACAGTAACCTGGGAGAACGGATCCGGTACCTTCAAGACGCGCGGGGTTCACTCCAATCAGGTGTTTGCCGCCATCAATGCCACAATTCGCATGCTCAATATTCAGATTCACAAGCAGCGAGACAATGCCCAGGGTGGACTGCGGGAATATGCCGCTCGAGCCTAGCGCTAGCCTTAAGCTGTACCGGAGCGCTTTGGATTCTTGAAGCTTGCCTAAATGGTATAAAGGTTAGTGAGTAGACTGCCGATATATTGGGGTGTATCCACAATATCATGGGGTCACCCGTATGGAGCAATTGGCAGGGCTGCATCATATGATGAACGACTTTGCCGACAGGCTAGATCGTTTAAATCAGCTTTTTCCGGATCTTGCTACACCCGTCACCTTGGACGGGGTTTCGATGTGGCAGGAAACCAAAAAACGGGCGGACGAAAAGGTTGAGGCGGGTTCGTCTGGCCAACCGGATGCTCAAGTAGAGATTCCACAGCAGGAGTTGGTTCAGCCTCCGGTAGAGGAGCCAATCGATCTCCGCAAAGCCTGTTTGGAACTGCTCCAGAATAATGGTTTGGAAGATGTGCAGGATATACTTTCGCAAGAGCGGGGTATCGACCTCCCCATGCATGAATTGGTCGATACCATTGGCAAGGAGCTATACATCGCGGTACTCAAACGGGACGTAAAGCAGTTGTCGGAAAACGCCATCTCCTACGATCAAATAGCCAATTTATGGAATGAGCTCGGACGACCTGCCCTTTCGGGGCCCACCTGGAGTGGTCGGAGTATCTCCGTGTTGATAGGCTAAATTCATACAATATCGGTGAACTCAGTTGCAGGTATCGTCAGAAACATTTCCTAAGACACAGCAGAGCGACGGTAAGACCGAAGACAGCTTCGATGTCAAGGCATTTGCCTTGGAACTAAAGGGAGATATCGAAAAGAACCGGATCAAACTGCCTACGCTGCCGGCAATTTCCCTGGAAGCATTGATCGTCGTCAACGATGCGGGAAGCTCGATGCGGGATGTCTCCCGAATCATCAGCAAAGATACATCGATCGCAGCGCGCTTGGTCAGATACGCGAATAGCCCGCTCTATCGAGGCATTGAGAACGTGACTTCAGTCCGGGCTGCGGTAACCCGGATTGGCATTGAAGCTGTTAAACACGCCATACTTAGCTTGGCTATGCGAGACGTCTTCAGTACTGGAGTTCAGTCTATTCAAGATCGTATGGAGGCGCTCTGGCAGCACAGTGTCGATGTGGCATCAAAATCGGCACTTTTGGCTGGACAATTCACTCATCTCAACCGGGAAGAAGCCATGCTGGCGGGCCTAATCCACGACGTAGGTGTAATTCCGATCCTGATCAAGGCCAAGGATATGCCCGAGATACTCGAAACGGAAGGACGCTTGGACAAGCTGGTACGTGCATTGCACATGACCGTTGGGAAGTTCATGTTGTCCCACTGGAACTTTGACAAAATTCTGATCGATGTGGCCGCCAGCCATGACCGATTGGATCGGACACCTGCTTCCAACAAGGTGGATTACGTCGATATCGTGCAGGTGGCGAATATACTCTGCTATGAAAAAAGTGAAGATCATCGCTATGGGAACATGGATCCAGAGAAAATCCCCGCCTTTCAGCGCGTGGGGCTGGAATTGATTGCCTCGATTAAAGAAGATTCCCACGCTGGAGAAGGATCAGAACTCGCTGTTGCTATCGCCTGAACACCCTCCAGCAGTCACTTTTCGACCTTGATTGGACCCTCCTGGCCCGGTCGGTGGCTTTCTTTCATTAAAGTGCTACTTTAAGTTCCCAAAATGTGGGAAACTCGACCCGCTTGCCTTATCAGGTGCGGGGATTCCGGTGAGTCTCCCGAAGGCATGATTGTTACGAGCCAACCATTCGGCACCCGAGAGAGGAGGGGGCAACAATGGCGAACGAAGGATACCATGAACCAATTGAAGAACTCAGTGATCAAACCCGAGACATGCACAGGGCGATTGTTTCGCTGATGGAGGAGTTGGAGGCGGTAGACTGGTATAACCAGCGTGTGGATGCCTGCAGCGATCCCGCCTTGAGGGCAATATTGGCGCACAATCGCGATGAAGAGAAGGAGCATGCCGCGATGGTGTTGGAATGGATTCGGCGTCAGGACCCGAGCTTCGATAAGGAATTGAAAGACTACCTGTTCACCGACAAGACTATTGCCCACGAATAGCCGGTAGGTGCAGCGAGCCATGACTCCGCAAACAATGCTGTCATTTCTCGATTCTGAAAAGTTCGTTCTGGCCCGGGGTAAGATGCCAGGCGACCGGAATAGAGGAGTCGGAATGGTGCCTGGCGATGCGGAATGGGGGCATTGTTGTAAAAAATGTTGACATCGAAAAACGCTGTGGGGATCGACAGCATCTGTCGAAAATCCGACTTGTCTCCGACGAATGGCTGCTTTTTGTTGGCGAATCGGTATAAAAGCATCACTTTCGGCGGCATCGTACCTTATGTATCGTGGCACGGTATATGCTTGAGTGATTATCAGTAATTGAGTTTTTTTGGAGAATGCAGGATTGGATCAGCACGTTAAAATCCAAGTCGACGAAGAGCGATCAGAGAGACTCGAAAGGCGGCGGCAACAGTCTGTGGTGCAAGGCATACTCAGTGAGCAATTGCTGGATCGCCAGAACAAGCACTTCGATGGCACGGGAGGCGTAAGCGCCAACAATCGGGAAATGGGATTTGTTCCTGCTTTCCAGGATATGGAGTCAGGGGTGAGCGTTGTCTCCCGGTTCGCCGACGGTAGACCTGCACCAGTACACGTGTTGGACGGTTTACCCGAAGAGTGGATTACCGCCAGGGATGCGGAGGGGTGTGTAGTCTCGGTGCGGAATACGGTAATTGCTGGCTTTATCAGCAACGATAGATTCTACACGCGCGAAGAGGCTGCAACCGAGCGCAAAAATCGTAGACCGTAGATCCGAGAGTGCCGCCGGGATAGCGCTTAAAAAAATAACAGTTTCACGCTGATAGCGATGCTCACTATGACGATTAGAGGTCGCACCAATCTAGTTCCCCTGTTTACGACCAATCTAGCGCCAATACGTCCGCCCACTACCTGCCCAGCTGCCATTGTCATGCCCAGGCCCCAGGCAACATAGCCACCAGCAGCAAAAAACAGCAATGAGGCAATATTGCTTGTGAAATTCAAAACCTTGGTGTGAGCGGTTGCCTTGATAATACTGAATCCTTGCAGGGCGACGAAGCCCAAGGTAAAAAAGGTGCCGGTACCAGGTCCGAAAAAACCATCGTAGAAACCTAGGGTAAAACCAATCGACAGGGCAAATGCGCCAGAGCCCATTTGCTGTTGGCGCTCTTGGTTGGAGATGCTCGGACCGAACCAAAAGTAGACAGCAGTCAGGATCAGCAACAAGGGAACCGCACGATCGAGAAAAGCGGGATCCAGGTATTGGACGAGCAGTGTTCCCGAGACGGAACCGAGAAATGTGCAACCAATAAGAAACGGCATGTTCAGCAGTTGTACCGCACCCCGGCGCAGAAAATAGAGGCTGGCAGAAAATGTGCCAAAGCTACCTTGGAGCTTATTGGTCGCCAGTGCCTCGGTCGGACCGAGACCTGTTGATAGCAGTACGGGAAGTGTGATGAGTCCGCCTCCTCCCGCGACTGCGTCCAGGGTACCAGCTGCCATGCCGGTGAAGAACAGTAGTAACAAGAGCTCTGGCCCCAGGGCGGCTTCAATCACCTGTCCGGCTCTCCCAGACTCTAGAGCAGAAGAGCCCCAGGTGTGGTGCCTTTTCGCTCACCTGGGTGGTAATAATCGTACAACCCGAAATCCGGTATCGTCGCTGCGTCTCGATTGGAAATTTCGCCAGCGATTGGCGGATCGGGATTCCGCGGGGGGGAAGCTCCAGGCTCCGCCGCGTATCACTCTCACACCGCATTCTGGTCTCAGATAGGGCGCACCGTCCCTAGGTGCCTCAGCGAAACTGTTGCTCCAGCAGTCAATAACCCATTCGAACACGTTTCCGGCGGTGTCATGCAAGCCGAAGGGGTTGGCGGGGAAACGGCCCACGGGGCTGCTTTTTTCGCTATCCCAGAGACTGCCGCAACCGGCGCAATTAGCCTTGGCGACATCAGTTTGGTTCCCCCACCAAAACTGGGTCTTGCTGCCCGCGCGGGCAGCATACTCCCACTCTGCGTCGGTTGGTAGGCGGTAGCTTTCTCCAGTTTGCCGGGTTAACCATTCCGTATATTTTTTTGCTTGGTCCCAGGATACATTGATCACCGGCCGCCTCTCTCTGCCCCATCCCTCGTCCTCGGGGCGCTCATCGTTGGTAGTTTTCGCGAATCGATCATATTCCTCGAAGGTAACCTCATATACACCGATCGCAAAGGGGGCGAGCCTGATGTCCTGGGGCGGGTGTTCATCGCTGTCCCCACCTCCCTGAAGATCTCCCCTCGTGAAGTTACCGCCCCTGAGCGCGACCATTTCCGGGCCCAGGCTGCCATCGCGCATGCGATCTTGAAACAATGCAGCCTGCGGTACTTGCATGCGATAGTTGAATCTAGGACTTTCATCACCCTTGAAGTTGACACCGATGCCCATACTCCTCAGTTCCCGTATAGGAATGGTTAATCTATCGCCGTAACGATTGTGGACTAAAATTGTCGCCGTAAGCGGGGTGCCCTGTTGTATGACGCCGCTGTTGAGCGTGGCCTGAGCCGTAAGCCGGTCACCTGAGAGGGCGATCTCGAGGATGTGTAAGTCATCGAGGCTGATCAGACTGAGCCCCGAGGGTGTCTTGATTAGCAACTCCCCGGTGGCTACCCTCGCCGAGAATAGGTCCCCACCGGCCGTCTCCACGGTATCGGAGGCGATGAGCTTACCCGTTCGTGATGCCTTGGGTCCGATCCTAATGCTGGAAATATCTCTAATAGCCAAGGGCAAGGGGGGATCAAGCCCCCGGACTATGGTCAGTTCGGATTGTCGCAGGAGTCCCCTGAACCTATCGCCGAAAGTGGTATCCAGGCTTACTATGGATCGCGCGTTCCCTATGTGAACTTCGCGGGCCTGTTGGAGTGGAACTGAGATTTTGCCGTAGGGGGTGTCGATATCGAACCGCTCAAGGACTATTTTGCCAGTGTAAGTGTCGCCATTGCCCATGGAGACCAGGTCAAAAGCCTGGTTTTCCTGAGCACTGCTGTCAAGGCTGCTTAAAGCTAGAATTAGGGCTGTAGCCCCTACAGTGAGGATATTTCGTGCCATCAGGTATAGATCCCTGGTCGGGTGCTATTGATGAGCTCTAGTAAACCAGAAATGAAGGATCCGGGGTTGATGTCGATCAAATTTGGACAAGCTCTCTTCGATTTGAAAAAATGCCGCTGTCGTGGCCTGAGGATAGCGTTCCCAGGTTGTTTCGCAAGGAGTTCGGTATGCCATTGATAGTGCCCTTTCCGGGATTGAGACCAGCGAAAGGCCGTGCTGATGATGTTGTCGCGCCCCCCTATGACGTGATGAACGCCGCAGAGGCAAGAGAGATGGTCGCCGGCAGGCCGTGGAGTTTCCTCCACATTTCCCGGCCCGAAGTGGATTTGCCGGAAGGTACGGATCCCTACGCCCCGGAGGTATACGCAAAGGCCGCCGCCAATCTCAAGGCAATGCGCGATCAGGGGGTGCTGGAGCAGGACAGTACTCCCTGCTTTTATATATATCGATTAACCGTGGGGGAGCATACCCAGACCGGTATCGTGGCTGCGGCATCCGTCGCCGACTATGACAGCAACCGTATCAGGCGCCATGAATACACCCGGCCATTGAAGGAGGACGACAGGGTGAGGCAAATCGAGTCGCTGGGAGCGCAAACCGGTCCAGTATTTTTGGTTTATCGGGCCGATCCGGAACTGAGCAGGGTATTTGCCGAAATGAGTGAGGGGCCGGCAGCGACTGACGTTACGGCGGCTGATGGTGTTCGCCATCAATTATGGTTGGTTTCGGATACCTCTGTCATCGATTGGCTTTCCGAGCGCTTCAATGATATGGCCTCACTCTATGTGGCCGATGGCCATCATCGCTCCGCCGCCGCATCGAGGGTAGCGGCGAAACGCAACGGCGAAGATCCGGGGGCTGTAATTGGAGAGCAACCCCACGACTATTTCCTGTCGGTCATCTTTCCTCACGATGAGGTTCGCATACTTGGTTACAACCGCGTAGTTCACGACCTCAATGGCTTGGCTGTCGATGAATTTCTGGACAGTTTAATGGAACGGTTCGAAGTCAGTGCCAATAGTGAACCTGTCAGCCCCAAGGCATCCGGGGAGTTCGGTATGTATCTGTCTGGCCAGTGGTATTTGCTGCGGATAATGTCAGAGCGACAGCCAGCGGACGATGAACCCGTCCACAAATTGGATGTCAGCATACTCACCCGTGAGCTGCTGGAGCCAATCCTTGGTATCGGCGATCAGCGCAGCGACAATCGCATAGATTTCGTTGGCGGTATTCGCGGTCTCCACGCCCTGGAGCAGCGAGTGGACAGCGGCGAAATGGCAGTGGCCTTCTCAATCTACCCGACCAGCATGTCATCATTGATGGCTGTTGCGGATGCTGAAGATGTAATGCCGCCAAAATCTACATGGTTCGAACCCAAGCTGGCTGATGGTCTGATTAGTCATCTGATCTGAGTGCCGGTGACATCCTTATAATCCGGCGTTGCCGGGCTTGTATCGACGGGAGTTGTAACCAACTGGCGTGATCCAGCGCTCAACCTTTAAGCAAAGGAATTCTGCGCATTCAGTTGCGCCTGCAAAGATGCTAGGATGCGCGCCAGATTTCGGTCCGACCCCTGAATATCGAGATGCTGTCGACATTAGTTAAGCAAGATACCGAAGAAATTTTTCCATGGCAGTCAGTGAACTGCGCGATACCGGCATGAGATACCGCAATCAGCTTCGTTGGTGTCATAGTCCCCACCCCTGCTTTTCTCAAGTCCGAAATTATGGTCAGCGTTAATTCACATTTTTCCGCACAAGATACTGTCGATGAGGAGAAAATCGAGGCTTGGATTGAGACTCTGACCGAGGAAAGGGACGACCCAAAACTGGCAGTACTACGCAAGGTGTGCAGCCGGGCATTGGCGCTGCAAAGTGCAACCTCACAAGATGACGAAAAATCGGCGTTGCGGCAGGGTATCTCCGTGGCTGAAATTCTTCACGGTCTAGGTCTGGATGGCGATACGTTGACTGCCGCTGTTTTGCATACCTTGGTGAGCACGGGTGGGATCGCGAAGGAGCAGTTCGTCGATCTAATCAGCGGCGATGTGGTGCGCATGATGGAAGACATGCTTCGCATTGGTTCGCTACCGGGGATAGTCGGTGGTGAGCGTCAGGACGACGAAACCCTGCATACCGAGTATCTACGCCGTATGCTGCTCAGTATCTCTGAGGATCTGCGGGTGGTTTTCATATTGCTGGCAGAAAGACTGCACAAAATGCGGACACTCAAGCACCAGACTCCGCAAGTGCAGATCGCCGTGGCGCGAGATACTCATGACATCTACGCTCCCTTGGCCAATCGGCTGGGTATCTGGCAAATAAAGTGGGAGTTGGAGGATCTCTGCCTACGTTATCTGCATCCTAATCAGTATAAGGATATAGCCAGCAAACTGCGCTCCCGGCGAAGTGAGCGGGAGCTGTTCATTCAGTCGGTGATCGACAAGCTGAGCAATAAGTTCTCGAAGCTGGGAATCAGGGCGGAGATAAGCGGTCGCCCAAAACACATCTACAGCATCTGGAAGAAGATGGACAGGAAGTCGATCTCCCTCGATCAGATTTTCGATCTTCGGGCTTTACGGGTGCTTGTAGACGATGTAGCCGATTGTTACGCGGTGCTCGGTGTAGTGCACGGCATCTGGCGATATATACCGGGTGAATTCGACGACTATATCGCCACACCTAAGGCCAATCTCTATCGTTCAATCCATACTGCAGTCATCGGGCCGGATGATCGCCCGCTGGAAATTCAGATTAGAACACACGAAATGCATGAGCATGCAGAATTGGGAATTGCCGCCCATTGGCGCTACAAGGAGGCGGGCAAACAGGACCCGGAATTCGAGCGGCGCATCGTACGGATGCGTAACTGGTTGAAACTGAAGGATGACCGTAGCGTCTCCGAGGATTTTGTCGACACCTTAAAAAGTGAGCTTGAATCCCAGCACGTCTATGCACTGACACCTCAGGGACGGGTGATAGAGCTGGCGCAGGGCGCCACACCGGTAGATTTCGCATACGCCATACATACCGACGTGGGGCACCGGTGTCGCGGGGCCAAGATAGATGGACGAATGGTCACTCTTACCCATACCCTTGAGAGTGGAAAGGTAGTCGAGATCCTCACCACAAAGCATGGAGGGCCAAGCAGGGACTGGCTCAGTCCTCATCTCGGTTATATCAAGACCAGCAAAGCCCGCAATCGGATACGTCAATGGTTCAAGCAGCAGGATTACCAACAGCACCTGGATCAGGGGCGGGCCGCGCTGGAAAGAGAGATCGGCAGGCTGGGGGTGAGCAAGCCGGATATGGCCAAAGCGGTCAAGCGCTTTAATTTTCAGAAACCCGATGACCTGCTAGCGGCAATCGGCAGGGGCGAGGTCTCGCCGATACAAGTTGCGGGGTTGGGGAGTCCGCCGAAGCTTGAGCCTGATAGTGATAAGCCGTTGCGGGTGAAAAAAACGCTAAAAAGCCCACCCACCGGAACCGGGGCAGTAATCGTCGAGGGTGTTGACGATCTCATGACCCACATGGCGCGTTGTTGCAAACCTGTACCGCAAGATACGATTATCGGTTTTATTACCCGCGGCAGGGGAGTGACTGTGCATCGTACCGATTGCGCCACAATCAAGAATCTGAATGAACAAGAGCGTCAGCGAATCGTAGAGGTAGGATGGACGGAACAGCCTCCTGAGGCCAGCTATCCAGTAGACATCCGCGTGGTTGCGTCTGACCGCAAGGGTCTGTTGCGTGATGTCTCGGCGATACTCACCAACGAGGACATCGACGTGACCGGAGTCAGTACCCAGTCAAACCGCAAGACCGATCGTGCCAGCATGCGTTTCACCATCGAGATTTCCGATATGCGGCAATTAAGCCGCATCCTCGACAAGGTGAGTCAGCTTCCCGATGTCGTCGAGGTGCGGCGCCAGGTATAAAGCTCTAGTTCGTCTGCCATATTGCCTGAGCAAGCAGACACAAGGTAAACTAAGCCACGGTTTTGTAAGTCATTTTGGATTCGGCCCGCAGACACCTAAAGGTGTGGCTTCCAGTGTGGGGTATTGCGCCTATAACCTTTTGATTTTACTCTAATAGGTTTGAAAGTGTTGCGGTACTGTACCGGTACTGCGGTAAAGCCGTGGGGGACGCCCCCCACAAGACCCGAGCCGCCGGCCATTTCGTTGATCGTTCGCATCCTGTGTACTGACATGTGCGCAGGGTGCGTTGTTGTTTGCACTAGTGGAGATTTAGATGGCAATCGAACGTACCTTTTCAATAGTTAAACCTGATGCAGTCGCTAAGAATGTCATCGGAAAGATTTACTCCCGTTTCGAGGAGGCTGGCCTCCGAATCGTCGCCTCGAAAATGCTGCACCTATCCCGCGAGCAGGCCGGGGACTTTTATGCAGTACACAAGGAGCGCCCATTCTACGGCGATTTGATCGACTTCATGACTTCGGGGCCGGTAATGGTTCAGGTGTTGGAGGGGGAGAATGCCATCGCCAAGAACCGAGAGGTTATGGGGGCCACCAATCCTCAGGAAGCTGCCCCTGGGACCATTCGGGCCGACTTTGCTCAAACCGTGGACGAGAACGCAGTTCACGGATCCGATGCGCCGGAGACCGCGGCTGTGGAAATCGCCTTCTTCTTTCCCGAAGGCGTCTGCGAACGCACCCGCTGAGGCTTTCGACATGGTTGCACCTGAATTAGCCAAAACCAATCTAATGGACCTGGGCCAGGAGGCGCTGGAAGCCTTGGTCCAGGAACTTGGCGGTAAGGCGTTTCACGGTCGCAACCTGTTGAAGTGGATTCACAAGCACGGCGTAACCGACTTTGGCGATATGACAGATCTGTCGCGGAGACTGCGGGAGCGACTCCAGGCAACTGCAGAGATCAGGCTGCCGGCAATCGAGTATGAACAGCCCTCACTGGACGGCACGCATAAATGGGTGCTCGGCCTGGAGTGCGGTAACCGGGTGGAGACGGTGTTCATACCTGAAAGCGGACGCGGCACGCTCTGTGTATCATCTCAGGTGGGCTGTGCTCTCAACTGCAGTTTCTGTTCTACCGCGCGGCAGGGTTATAACCGTAATCTTTCCAGTGGCGAGATCCTGGCTCAGTTGTGGATAGCTGTTCATCAACTTGGTAAATCCGTGACCAACGTGGTTCTGATGGGCATGGGGGAACCGCTGGCCAACCTCGATGCGGTAATAGATGCCACGGCAATTATGCAGAATGATCTGGCCTACATGCTCTCGAAGTATCGGGTGACCGTGAGCACCTCCGGTATAGTCCCGGCCTTGAAACGTCTGGGCGAAGTGAGCGATCTAAGCTTGGCCGTTTCCCTTCATGCGCCGGAGAATGCCTTGCGGGATCAACTGGTGCCGATTAACAGGAAGTATCCCCTCGAGCAGCTCATTCCCGCCTGCCGTGCTTATCTAAAGGGAGACAAGCGCCGCAAGATCACTTGGGAATATGTGATGCTTGACGGCATCAATGACAGTGACAAGCAGGCGAAACAGCTCATCAGGCTGCTGGAGGGGACGCCCTCCAAGGTCAACCTCATTCCGTTCAACCCCTTTCCGGGCAGCGGTTATCACTGTTCGACGGCTGAGCGAATAGATGGCTTTCGCCAGCGACTGCAGAAAGCGGGAATAGTGGCGACCACCCGTAAAACCCGAGGTGGCGATATTGATGCAGCTTGCGGCCAGCTGGTGGGGAAGGTGCAGGATCGAAGCCGAAGAACTGCGAGTTTGAGTAATACTGAATCAAGGAACGCGATGCTGTGAACAAATGGCCACAAGTAGTTAACAGATTGACCTTGATGCTGGCCTGCCTGCTGCTTGTCGGAGGTTGCTCAAAGGAATCGATAGTGCGACAGGATACGGGCGATGGGACGGGAGCCCTTGGTGAAGCCAAGGAGGCGAAGCCCACAGGCCAATCCGGCGAGATCTATGTCAAGCTCGCTGTCGCGTATATGCAATCCGGGCAAATGGATGTCGCCCTGCAGCAAGCCAAAAAGGCTTTGCGAGTAGAGCCGGGAAATGCCGACGCACACAACATAATCGCGCTGATTTATGATCGTCTACTGGAGGACAGGGCGGCTGAGCGTCACTACAGGAGCGCCCTGCAGCTGGAGCCTGAAAACTCTTACATTCGCAACGCCTACGGGACCTTTCTCTGCACCCGGGGCAGGTACCCGGAATCGATATCGGAATTCGAAGCGGCACTGGCGAATCCGCTCTACAGAACACCTGAACTTGCGTATACCAATGCCGGAATCTGCATAGGCAAGCAGGGGGACCTTGTTCAGTCCGAGAAATACCTCCGAAAGGCGTTGGAGGTGAATCCCCGTTTTCCCAATGCCCTTATTGAAATGGCGAAACTGGAGCTGGCCAGAAACCGCTACCGCTCCGCTCGCGATTATGTGCTTCGCTTCTCCCGTGCCAGTGGGCATTCTGCGGAATCTCTCTGGGTAGGCATCCAGGCAGCCAGGAAACTCGGCGATCGTGATATGGCATCCAATTACATGATGCAACTCAATAACAGCTATCCGGATTCACCGGAAGCAGGGCTTGCGAGAGACAGTTCAATATAATGAATTCGACGGCTACAGACGAGCAGGCCCCCTCCGTCGAGGGACCGGGGAAACGACTCAAGGCATTGCGGGAGTCACAGGAACTCGATCTTGCTCGTGTGGCAACCCTGCTGCATCTCAGCGAGGAGAAATTGGAGGCGTTGGAAGCAGATGACTATTCACGCCTACCTGGTCCGGTATTCGTTCAGGGCTATCTGAGAAACTACGCGCGTTTTCTCGGTGTTCCTACGGAGCCCATTCTCACAGCCTACCATCGGTTGCAACCCGAAAGCGGGCATCTGCCTGACCTCAAGATCGCGCAAGTCAGCCACGAAGTTGGAAGTAGTCATGTGGTAATCCGGTTGATTACCTGGCTGCTGGTAATTGGTCTGTTGGCTTTGGTAGTGGTGTGGTGGCGCGGTTACCTTCAATGGCCCGGCCAGTCTTCGCAGCAGCTGTCCGAGGGGGCCGGCGTGGTTGGGGATCAGGCGGCCGAAAGCGGCGAAGAGGCATTCTCACCCGACGCCATTCCGCTCGCCGAAATAAGCGACGAAGGTCCCTCAACCTTGGTTATACCCCAGGCTGCAGTTGAATCAGATATACCTTCTGAGCCTGTGAATTCTGCGATCCCATCCAGTGACGCGCCCGCTCCGGCCGTGACGGGAACGGTCCAGGAGAACGACGCCGCAGCTTCTCTTCCGGTGGCGGATCCCGCGGACGCCCAGCCGGCTCCTCTGCCGGCCCCTGTTGAAGAACGGGTCTTGGCGCCGATCGCTCAGCAGTCATCTGATGTTGTGGCCTCGGGGAGTGAACGGGTGGTGGTAAGGTTCGACGGGACCTCTTGGACCAAAATCAGCGACGCCAGTGGAAGATTCAATATCATGGGCGAAATAAAGGCTGGGACTACCCAACCATTACAAGGTACTCCTCCCTTTAATCTAGTGTTGGGAAAAGCAGCGGTGGTGCGAGTCTTTGTTGATGGTCGGGAAATCGACATAACCCCATATACCCGGGGAAACGTTGTCCGCATGACTCTAGACCCGGATAAAATCAACCCCTGAATTTTGAGGCAAGGTCATCTTTGACGGATGGCAGGCTTGTCTCACAACAGACTTGGAATACACCTCACATGGCTAAGAACATCCAGGCAATACGTGGAATGCACGACGTCTTGCCCGACCAAAGTGGCCTTTGGGGGCACCTGGAGAGTCGCGTTGTCGATGTACTGCAGCGTTATGGATATCGCGAGCTCAGAACACCCATAGCCGAAGCAACCGAACTGTTTCGCCGTTCCATTGGGGATGTAACCGATATCGTCGAGAAGGAGATGTACACCTTCCCCGATCGCAATGGAGATAGCCTGACGTTACGGCCAGAAGGCACTGCGGGCTGTGTCAGGGCCGGCATACAGAACGGGCTCTTCCACAATCAGATCCAACGCATTTGGTACCAGGGGCCGATGTTTCGTCACGAACGCCCGCAGAAGGGGCGTTATCGGCAGTTTTATCAAATGGGCGCCGAAGCTTTCGGAATGCCAGGCCCAGATATCGATGTCGAGGTGGTAGCCATCACCCGTCGATTCTGGCAGGAACTTGGGCTAATCGACGGTCTCGAACTGCAAGTAAACAGCCTCGGCACAACCGCAGAGCGGGAAGAGTATCGAACGGCGCTAGTGGCGTATCTCAGTGCCAGCCAGGAAGTGCTTGACGCAGAGAGTCGGCGCCGATTGAAGAGCAATCCTCTGCGCATTCTGGACTCGAAGAACCCGGAGATGCGCGGCTTGATCGAAAAGGCTCCGATACTGATGGATTTTCTCGGCGAGGCATCCCGCCAGCATTTCGAAGGCTTTTGCGATGGCCTCTCTGCGTTAGGAATAGATTATTCTGTCAATCCTAGGCTGGTCAGGGGGTTGGACTACTATTCTCGCACCGTATTCGAATGGATCACCGACAGACTCGGGGCCCAAGGAACAGTTTGCGCAGGCGGGCGTTATGATGGGCTGGTGGAACAGCTCGGAGGGCGCCCCACTCCAGGAATCGGCTTTGCGATGGGCGTCGAGCGTCTGGTTCTGTTATTGGAACAGCAGCATTCGTGGCAGGATCTGGGTGTGCCAGATCTGTATATGGTATTGATGGGGGATGGCCCTCAAGTCGAAGGTGCAGTGTTAGCGGAGGCATTGCGCGACAATTTGCCGGGGATTAAGATCCTTGGCCACTGCGGGGGCGGTAGTTTCAAGAGCCAGTTCAAAAAGGCTGATCGCAGTGGGGCGCGGGTGGCGTTGATCCTGGGAGAGGAGGAACTGGCCCGCAATACAGTGGGGGTAAAGGCGCTTAGGGTCGCGGGTGCCCAGAAAGAGATTCCCCGGGAGCAACTCGTTGATTATTTGAAGGGTGCTATTTGATCGATGGAGATCCGCTATCGCCACAGATGCTGTTGTTGCCCGGATGCGGTGATTGTGAATCCGGACTGCACCCTGAATAAAAGATCGCCCTCGCTGGGCGGCGTAGTGAGGAAAACATTGTGAACCCGAATCTGTCAGAAGAAGAACAGGTAGAAGCCCTGAAGAAGTGGTGGAAAGAGAACGGCAAGTCCGTGATTGGCGGTGTGATCATTGGGCTGGGCGCCGTTTTTGGCTGGCGATACTGGAACCAACACCAGGAGACCCTGGCCAACAACGCCTCGATGCAGTTTGAGCAGTTGAGCCAGTCATTGCAGGCCGGGGCGCTGGATAGCGCCGACGTGCAAGCCAAGGCGATCGTCGAGAGTTATCCGGGAACGGTTTATTCGGTTTTGGCAGCACTCAGTCTGGCTAAAGTGCAGCTCGAACGGGGAGATCCCGATGGGGCAATCGCGCAGCTCACCTGGGCCAAAGAAAATGCAAAAGAGGGCGCCCTGAAGCAGATAGCCAGGCTGCGTCTGGTGCGCATCCTGGTTTCCGAGGGTCAACTCGATGCCGCGGCCAAAGAGATTGCAGCAGCGGATAATGATGAGTTCCAGGGTGAATTCGCGGAATTGGAGGGTGATCTGGCAATCGCTCGGGGGGATAATGATGCCGCCCGCTCCGCATATGAAAGGGCTCTTGATAATCAGGTGGGTAATTCCGCGCTGGTGCAGATGAAACTGGATGACTTGGCTGCCAATCTCTAGCAGGAGGCGAGATGAATAGGATTGCAGCGCTCCTTCTGCTCACGTTAGTGCTAGGTGGTTGTGGGTCGATGAATCCCTTTGGCTGGCTGGCGCCGGATGAGGCGACAAATCCGCCAGCAGAGCTACAACCGATAACCAACCAGCTCCAAATCAAGAGAATTTGGGGGGGTACCGTGGGCAGTGGCGCGGAAGACAAGTCCGCCAATCTGGTGCCGCAGATATATCAGGGTAGATTATTCGTGGCCAGCAGCGATGGCTTGGTCGAGTCATTGGATGCCGTCAGCGGAAAGAGAAACTGGCGGATAAAGACTGACCTGGAGATCTCCGGTGGTCCAGGGGTAGATGAGGGCCTTGTATTTGTCGGAACCCGTAATGCGCAATTGGTGGCCATTGACATGGAAACTGGCGAGGAGCGCTGGCGGGCAAGGGTCAGCAGCGAGGTTCTTTCAGTGCCGAAAAGTGCCCTGGGGGTTGTGGTCGTCAATACCATCGACGGTAAACTCTTTGGAATAGATAAAGAGGACGGCAGCCTGTTGTGGCTGTATGAACAGCCAATACCGGTACTGACGCTGCAGGGAAGCGCATCCCCAGTAATCAGCGGCGACAGGGTGTTTGTCGGTTTCGCCTCGGGCAAGCTGGCAGCGCTCGATATCACCAGTGGTGCCGTACTTTGGGAGTCCGCTATCAGTATTCCCCGAGGCCGTTCGGAACTGGAGCGCATGGTCGATATTGATGGTGATCCCCTGGTAGCTGGAGGTGCGGTGTTCGTAAATACCTATCAAGGGGAACTGGCCGCGGTGGGGGAGGACAGCGGTACCGTTTTCTGGCGCAAGGAGCTATCCGCATATTCCAACATCGCTGCCGACTGGAGAGGGCTGTATCTCTCCGATGCTTCGGGTCAGGTTTGGTCTGTAGAGCCCAGTAGTGGAGCTGCCTTGTGGAAGAATGAGGAGTTCTTGAACAGGGGATTATCCGCTCCCGCGGTGCTTGCTGACTACCTGGTTGTGGGTGATTTCGAGGGCTATCTACACTGGCTTTCTGCGGATAATGGTAAGCTGCTGTCGAGGGTAAGGGTTGGAAGTGATCCGATCCTTGCTCCACCTGTGGTCTACGATGACCGGTTATACGTCTACGGAAATGGGGGAGCGCTGGCGGTGTTCGCTGTCGGCGACTATCAAGCTCCAGAGGGAGTCGGCTATGAGAGCGATTATTCAGGTGCGGGCAGCGACGCCGAAAATGCCGAATCTTCCGGATATGGAACCTCGCTATTTCGAGACTACGACTCGGACTCGAATACGTTTGACTCCGCCCTGCCGCCCGATTCCAAGGAGAATTTCTGACCTGTCATCCGGGAGCCCCCGATGCTACCGGTAATCGCACTGGTGGGACGGCCCAATGTAGGCAAATCGACCCTATTCAACCGACTGACCCGCACACGGGATGCCCTGGTGGCGGACCAGCCTGGCCTGACGAGAGATCGGCAGTACGGTGTTGGACAACTCGGCTCCAAGCCCTACATCGTGGTTGACACAGGTGGACTGGGCGACAAGGGCGGGGAGGTGGATCTGCTGATGGAGCAACAGGCCCAGGCTGCCATCGCCGAAGCGGACCATGTGCTGCTAATGTTAGACGCCAAGAGTGGCTGCACGGCGGGAGATCAGCAGATCGCAGCACAATTGCGCCGCACCGGAAAACCCATAACTTTGGTGGTTAACAAGAGTGAGAGCCTGGATCCAGGGCTGGCGGGGTTAGAGTTTCACGTTTTGGGACTCGGCGATCCGGTGCCAATAGCCGCCGCCCATGGCCAGGGAATTAGAAATCTTATAAACAATTTGCTGGATGAGCTGGATATCCCTGACCAGAAAGAGCCCGGGGAAGATTTGGCAGCTGGCCTCAAGATTGCGGTTGTCGGGCGTCCCAATGTCGGTAAATCTACCCTGGTGAACCGTATGTTGGGCGAAGAGCGGGTGGTCGCCTTCGATCAACCGGGTACCACGAGAGACAGTATCTTCATCTCTTATGGCCACAATGAAAAACGTTACACGTTGATAGACACGGCCGGTGTCAGAAGACGGTCCAGGGTTGAGCAAGCAATCGAAAAATTCAGCGTCATTAAGACGCTCAAGGCGATAGAGGCAGCCAATGTAGTGATGCTGGTGCTTGACGCTCAGCAAGGCGTGGGCGAGCAGGATGCGCATTTGGCGGGGCATATACTGGAAAGCGGGCGGGCGCTGGTGGTTGTGATCAACAAGTGGGACGGTCTGAGTCATGATCAGCGGGAGCAGGTGAAATCGGATTTGGAGCGTAAACTACCGTTCCTCGATTTCGCCAGCCGTCGTTTTATCTCCGCACTACACGGGTCAGGTGTGGGAAATCTGTACGAGCTCCTGGATGCCGCAGGGGCCAATGCCCTGCGCAATCTGGCGACCCCTGAGTTGACTCGCATTCTCGAAGCAGCGGTTCAGGCCCACCAGCCGCCTACTATAAACGGTCGGCGGATAAAACTTCGCTACGCCCACCAGGGTGGTAGGAATCCTCCGGTGATCGTGATCCACGGAAACCAGACCGGCGCTGTCCCGCAAACCTACAAGCGTTACCTGATCAAACAATTTCGAGAGGCACTCTCCCTCTTCGGCACGCCGATTAGACTCGAGTTTAAATCCGGACATAATCCCTACGACGGGAAGAAGAATAAATTGACCAAGCGCCAGGTAAGGAAACGTCAACGGCTGAAAAAATTCGTGAATAGAAAATAGGGTCTCAGCAGCAACGGAGGTGCCTGATTGGCCCGACAATTGGACCGGCTTGTCTTGATGAGTTCACAGGCAGCCGCGAGGGGGCATCGATGTCGGCTGATTCACCGGCCATCAGAAAGAACCCAGACAATGACGGCGGGGATGTGTTGGCGCAACTAATCGGTCAGTTGTACCAAGAGGGCCCCAAAACCGTAGCTGCGGGAATCCTGGTCGCGTTGGTGATCTATCTCGGTATCCGGGGCGCAGTGGATGATTTCGCGCTCAACCTCTGGGCGATGTTTTTCTCCGCGGTTACCGCCAGCCGCTTCCTCCTGGTGAGCGCTTGGCGGCGCCGGGGCAGGCGTGTCGGTGATCAAGCACGATGGGCTCGGTTTTATACAGTGGGCGCCCTAGGGTCGGGACTGGTATGGGGAGCATTGGTTTTATTTATCGATCCGCTACTGTCTGAGTACCAGCGTATCTTTCTGTTGGTGACCCTGATGGGTATGCCGGTTGCTGCGATGCCTGGTAACTCTATCTACCTGCCGGTTTATTACACCTTCACCGTTCCCGTTATTCTGGCGCTCCTGTTCTGGTCTCTGGTGATGTCTCGCGAGCTCTCTCCCCACTTCACCCTGGTAACTCTGGCTTTTGCCTGTGTGTTGTGGGTCACCGCTTTTATCTATCACCGGAGCCTGCGCCGGGCGATAGAGAGTCGTCTGCAGAATGAGTTGCTGGTGCAGCGACTCTTTGATGCCAATAGCCAGCTCGAGCAGTTGGCCTATTTCGATTCACTCACCAGCCTTCCGAATCGCCGTTGGTTTCAGGAGCGAATCGAAAAAGCTTTGGCTGGGAGCCGACCCCTGGCATTGATGCTGATTGATCTGGACAATTTCAAACAGGTCAATGACCGGTTCGGTCATGATACCGGGGACCGTCTGCTCAAGATTATCGCTGAGCGACTTCGAAGCTTTTGTAATCAGGTCGATAATCCGGCATGCAGTGCAGTCTCGAGATTCGGAGGGGATGAGTTCACCCTATTGCTGGAGGGCGCCTGGAGCCGGGAAGAGGTTGTCTCATATGCTCAAGCATTACTGGATGCATTGGGGCGGGAGACCCAACTGAGCGGCGAGCCATTAAATCCCGGTGCGAGTATCGGAGTGGCGTTGTTTCCCGATCATGCCGCCAAATTTGGCGGCCTCATGCGCAGTGCCGACATTGCCATGTATAAAGCGAAAAAGAGGGGAGGACATCAGTTTCAGATTTTTGATCCGCGACAGCTGTAATCCTGCGACTTCCCGGTTCTGCCCCACAGATCAGGCTCTCTGTGATGTGGATCCGCTCCGTAGAAAAAAGAAACTAATTAAAGTCAGTAATCCTACAGCGCCAATGGCCAGGGACATGGGAAGAGGAGTGCCGTCATGGTAATGCCCCACCAGAGTGCCCACTGCTGCGGCGAGCCCCATCTGAATGAATCCCAGCAGCGCGGATGAGGTCCCGGCAATCTGCGGAAACGGGGCGAGTGCGCCGGCCATTGACTGGGGCATGACAATACCGGTTCCGGTCATGTACACCATTTGCGGGATGATAACCGCCCAAATACTGTGTACTTGGAAAACGGCCAACACCACCATCGATAGACCACCCACCGCAGTAATAATGGCACCAAATCCCAGTAGTCTGTCGATACCGGTTCGGCGAACCCAGCGGCCCGCTATTAGCGTGCCGGTCATATATCCAAGCACCACCAGCGCGAAAAACAGGCCGAATTGCTCCTCGGGATAGCCGTAGAAATCGATCACGACAAAAGGCGAGCCGGAAAGAAAGGAGAAGAGCCCCGCAAAAGAGAAGGCACAGCAGAGGGTGTACCAACGCCAGCCCCGGTGCCTGATCAGATGACCGTAACTCCGGAGCAGGGCACTTGGATGCAGTCCGTGGAGGCCGCCCGGTGGGGCGGTTTCCGGCACTTTGAAGCCCAAAACCAAAAGTCCCACGAAGGCGTATATCGCGAGCACCAGGAACACCGATTCCCAGCCCAGCCAAACTGTGAGATATCCTCCAAAAATCGGAGCTATGGCCGGGGCAACTGCCATCGCGGTACCGATATAAGACAGTAGCCTGGCGGACTCAGTGGGGCCATGGATATCCCGCACCATCGCCCGTCCCAGTACCGGGCCTGCGCTTCCGCCTATAGCCTGGAAAAGCCGCATTAGGCTGAGTTCTTCGATGGATTCAGAAAAGGTAACCCCCAGGCTGCTGAGCAGAAACAGAAGCAGCCCGCCCATTAGTACCGGTTTTCTTCCGAAGCGGTCGGACAATGGGCCGTAGAGCAGTTGCGCCAGTGCAAAACCAATCAAAAAAATGCTGAGCGTCCGTTGCACCTTTCCCACACTGGTGTCGAAAACCTCCACCAAGGTGGGGAAGGAGGGTAGATACATATCCGTAGACAACGGGCCCAGCGCCACTAGTGCGGCGATAATCGCCGTTGTCGAAACCGATTTGGGATTTAGCATTACGGGTTAGTGTAGGGCTCGGGGAGGTGTCATTGCACGATTTCCACCTTGCATGTGATTTTGCCGCTGGCAAGCCGGGTTTCGACCCTATCCCCCGGTACCAGGGAGTCAGCTTTCCTGACTACCTGCCGCTCGGGAAGCAGATGGGTAATTGAATATCCCCGTTCCAGGGTTGCTAGCGGACTCAATGCATTCAATTCCGAAAGCGTGGCCGCCAGCCGCCGCTGATGTCTCTCTAATTGGAAAGCTGCCGCGCGCGACAAACGTCCATCCAATACCTTGCTACGCCGATGCATACTTGCCAGTTCGTGGCGCGGTGTGCGACCGCTCAGTCTTGCCAGTAGATGGTGTAATCGCGACTTTCTGCCCTCCTGTTGCCATTTCGCAAGACGTTCGAGGCGGAGCTGGAGTTCGTCGAGTCGCTGCTGCCGTTGAAAATGTCGGCTGCGGGGGTGGGTTCGATCCAGGCGCTGGAGCAGTGCGCTCAGTCTGGTCGATAGCAGACCCACCAAGCTCCTGCTAGTGATTTCCAGTCGTTTTGCAAGCCCTGCCACTCTGGCTTGGAGTTCCTGCTGGTCGGGGGTCGCCAGCTCAGCCCCTGCGGTGGGCGTGGCGGCTCGCAGATCGGCGACGAAGTCGGAGATCGTGAAATCGATTTCGTGTCCCACGGCGGAGATGATAGGCGTTCCAGCCTCGTGTATGGACCGGGCCACTCCCTCATCGTTGAATGCCATGAGATCTTCAAGAGAGCCTCCGCCCCGCGTAAGCAGCAACAGATCGCATTCGCAACGGCGGTCCGCCAATCGAATCGTCTCTTCAATGGCGCGGGGTGCCTCAGGTCCCTGGACCGGTACCGGATAGAGGATCAGGTTGACCATGGGAGCACGGCGCTTCAAGACGGTAATGACGTCATGTAGCGCGGCGCCCTGCGCCGAGGTTATAACGCCGATAGTTTTAGGGTAGGCTGGAATCGGTCGCTTGTCGCCGGCATCGAATAACCCTTCTGCAGCGAGCCTGTTCTTCAATGCCTCAAAGGCACGGCGCAGGGCGCCCTCCCCCGATGGTTCCATCTGCTCCACCAGGAGCTGAAACTCACCGCGCCCCTCATATAGGCTGACCCGGCAGCGAATCAGCACCTGCAACCCGTTTTTCGGCTGAAAACGGAGTAAAACCCGTTTCATGCGGAACATGGCACAGCGGACCTGGGCGTGGCTATCCTTGAGGGAGAAATAAATATGGCCTGAAGCTGGCCGGGCCAGATTCGATATTTCGCCTTCTACCCACAGTAGTGGAAAGCTGCCCTCCAGAATCGATCGCGCTTCTGCGTTCAATCGGCTAACGCTGAAAACATCTCGCGCTGGTGTGGTGCTTTTCGTTTGATACGGCATTTAGGCGACCATGCGGGGTGTCGGCATGAAGATCGGTTGCCTCGAAAAAAAGTGGTAGCCGAGTTTACCTTGTATGACGCAAATTTTATAATTAACCGTTTTACCCGCTGCCGCACATGCACGCTGGTTCGGCTGCTCACCAGTTTTTGGGGAGAATAGATCATGCGCCTTATCCAGGAAGCCCTCACATTCGACGATGTTTTGCTGGTACCCGCACACTCTGCAGTGTTGCCCAAAGACGTGGATCTCTCCACGTCCCTCACCCGAGACATTACACTGAGTATTCCCTTGATCTCGGCGGCGATGGATACGGTAACGGAATCGCGGTTCGCCATCGCCCTCGCGCTGGAGGGTGGAATCGGGATTATTCATAAGAACATGACACCCCAACAACAGGCGCAGCAGGTGCTCGGTGTCAAGAAATATGAGAGCGGAGTTATCCGGGATCCCATCTGTGTCTCACCCGATACCAGTATTTTCGAGGTGATGGAGTTAACGCGGGCACATGATATCTCGGGTGTGCCGGTAACGGACGGCAGAGAGCTGGTGGGAATAGTTACCGGCCGGGATCTGCGTTTCGAGACCCGTATGAGTGACCCGGTATCCTCCATCATGACCCCCAAGGAGAGGCTGGTTACCGTGCAGGAGGGGGCCAGCAGGGAGGAGGTGATCGGACTGCTGCACAAGCACCGCATCGAAAAAGTGCTTGTGGTTAATAGCGCTTTTGAGCTGAGTGGGTTGATTACTGTAAAAGACATCCAGAAGGCCAAGGAAAATCCGAATGCCTGCCGAGATGAACAGGAGCGGTTGAGGGTGGGTGCAGCAGTGGGTACCGGTGAGGGCACCGAAGAGCGGGTAGAGGCCCTGGTCAACGCTGGTGTGGATGTCATCGTCGTGGATACTGCACACGGCCATTCACAGGGTGTGCTGGAGCGTGTGGCCTGGGTGAAGCGCCACTACGGCCAGGTGCAGGTGATTGGCGGAAATATCGCCACAGCCGCTGCCGCACGAGCGCTGGTGGATGCCGGTGCCGACGCCGTGAAAGTAGGAATAGGCCCAGGATCGATCTGTACGACGCGTATCGTCGCCGGGGTGGGGGTGCCTCAGGTGACAGCAGTGTCCGATGTCGCCAGGGCACTCGAGGGCAGCGGTGTGCCGCTGATCGCCGATGGTGGACTGCGTTATTCGGGGGATATTGCCAAGGTTATTGCCGCTGGCGCCTACTCGGTAATGATCGGCGGACTGTTCGCGGGTACAGACGAGTCGCCGGGAAACATCGAGATCTACCAGGGACGCTCCTACAAATCCTATCGGGGCATGGGTTCGCTTGGCGCCATGTCGGGTAAGCAGGGATCCAGCGACCGCTATTTCCAGGAAGATACGGTAGATGCGGAGAAGCTGGTCCCCGAGGGGATTGAGGGTCGAGTCCCATACAAGGGTAGCATGCTGAATATCGTCTATCAGTTGATTGGAGGTATTCGCTCAAGCATGGGCTATACCGGCTGCGCCAATATCGGCGAGATGCGAACCAAGCCGGAGTTTGTGCGAGTCACCAATGCCGGTATCACAGAATCCCATGTGCATGATGTAACCATCACCAAAGAGGCGCCCAACTACAGGCGCGACTGAGGGGGCCAACCAATGAAGGCGGATATTCACGCTCATCGCATCCTGATACTCGATTTCGGCTCACAGTACACTCAACTGATCGCCCGCCGGGTGCGGGAAGCCGGTGTCTACTGCGAGATCTGGCCCTATGATAACTGCGACGAGGTGATCTCACGCCACCGGCCCCGGGGCATTATTCTCTCCGGTGGTCCGGAAACGGTAACCGCGAACGATACGCCACGTGTGCCCCAGAGGGTTTTTGAACTCGGCGTCCCGGTGCTGGGTATTTGCTACGGAATGCAGGCTATGGCAGCCCAGCTTGGCGGTGAAGTGGTTGCGTCGGATGTTCACGAGTATGGTTATGCTCAAGTGCGCGCACGGGGGCATTCCAAGTTACTCAAGGATATTGAGGACCACACCACTGCCGAAGGTTACGGCATGCTCGATGTCTGGATGAGCCATGGGGATCGGGTCGAGACTTTGCCTCCGGGGTTTCAGGTTATCGCCGAGACCGAGAACGCCCCGCTTGCGGGCATGGCCGACGAGCAGCGCGGATTTTATGGCATTCAGTTTCATCCGGAGGTGACGCACACCCGCCAGGGGCAGCGTATCATCGACCATTTTCTATTCGGGATTTGCGGCTGTGAAGCACTCTGGACTGCCGGTAAAATAATCGAGGACAGTATTGCTCAGGTGCGCCGGCAAGTGGGCGATGGTCGGGTTTTGCTAGGACTCTCCGGAGGTGTAGACTCATCGGTCGTTGCCGCACTGCTGCATCGTGCGTTGGGTGATCAACTCACCTGTGTATTCGTCGACAACGGGCTACTGCGCCTGGGGGAGGGCGACCAGGTGATGGCGACTTTTGCCCAGCACATGGGAGTGCGCGTGATTCGCGTGGATGCCGAAGAGCGGTTTCTGGATGCCCTCGAGGGCGAACAAGATCCGGAGAAGAAGCGCAAGATTATCGGTAATCTGTTTATCGACATATTTGAAGAGCAGGCGGTCAAACTCAACCAAGTGGGCTTTCTTGCCCAAGGTACGATCTATCCCGATGTAATTGAGTCTGCCGGAGCCAAGTCGGGTAAGGCCCATGTGATCAAGTCTCACCACAACGTTGGCGGGCTACCGGATTACATGAAGCTGGAACTGGTGGAGCCCCTTAGGGAGTTATTCAAGGACGAGGTGCGCAAGATTGGCGTGGAACTCGGCCTTCCCTACGAGATGGTGTACCGGCACCCGTTTCCCGGGCCGGGCCTGGGCGTGCGCATTCTTGGTGAAGTGAAGAAGGTTTACGCGGATATTCTGCGGCAGGCGGATCATATTTTCATCGAGGAGCTACGGCGCCAAAATCTCTACGACAGCGTTAGCCAGGCCTTTGCGGTCTTCCTGCCCGTACGTTCCGTGGGTGTGGTCGGAGACGCCCGCCAGTACGAATATGTCGTCTCCCTGCGGGCGGTTGAGACGGTGGACTTCATGACCGCAAGGTTTGCACATCTCCCCTTTGAATTTTTGGAGCATGTCTCGCGTCGAATAATCAACGAGGTCAAGGGTATCTCCAGGGTTGCCTACGACATATCGGGCAAACCACCGGCTACCATCGAGTGGGAATGATTCCACGTCTGGCACTGGCAGGCACCTGCAGGCATCAAACAACACATAACTACTTGTATTAACTAGTATATTCTCATTTCTGTCTGGCACCTGCTGGCACTGGCAGGCACTGCCAAGCAAACTTTTTCAATGGTATAAATCGTGGTATTGTCGCCCTCAGGATCAGGGATTCGACAAAATACCATGCCTTGTTGTTCAGCACATTCATGGTATTAAAAATCGACAAGTCACTGATATAAAACGAGAAACATAAGAAAAACCCGCCATGAAAGATCATGGTATTTTTTCCCCTAGGGGAGGACTTGTGATGCTGACAGATACCAAGCTGCGAAATTTGAAACCGCAGGACAAACTCTACAAAGTGAACGACCGCGATGGGCTCTATGTGGCGGTGACACCAGCAGGAGGTATCTCTTTCAGATACAACTACGCGATTAACGGTCGACAGGAGACGCTGACGATAGGCCGGTATGGTGTTCGTGGCGTTTCGCTTGCGGAAGCGCGAGAACGACTCAGCGAAGCAAAGAAGATGATCGCGGCCGGGAAATCACCAGCCAGGGAAAAGGCACGCGACAAGAAGCGTGTGAAGAATGCTGCGACGTTCGGTGCATGGGCCGAAAAATGGCTGCGTGGCTATCAGATGGCTGAGTCAACGCGCGACATGCGCAAATCGGTATACACCCGCGAATTGAAAAAGCGTTTCGGAAGTCAAAAGCTGACCGAAATCACGCATGAGGATCTGCGCGCATTGACCGATGCCATTGTCGAAAGGGGAGCGCCAGCAACGGCGGTGCATGCCCGAGAAGTGGTGTTGCAGGTCTATCGTTGGGCCATCGAGCGCGGGCAGAACGTGGAGAATCCGGCGGAAATGGTGCGACCGACCACCATCGCCAGATTCGAGCCGCGCGACCGTGCGCTGACACCGGCAGAGATTGGCCTGATGTATCGGTATATGGAGCGGGTAGGAACATCACCGCAATACCGGGCTGCCATCAAGCTGCTGCTACTGACCATGGTGAGGAAATCTGAACTGTCGAATGCGACGTGGTCAGAGATCAATTTCAGCGAGGCGCTTTGGACGATTCCGAAAGAACGGATGAAACGAAGAACTCCGCACCTGGTGTTCCTGTCTCGTCAGGCGCTCGACATCTTCATCGCGTTGAAAACCTTTGCTGGTGGATCCGACTACGTGCTTCCGTCTCGGTATGATTCTGACTTACCTATGAGCGCTGCAACGTTGAATCGTGTTTTAACGTCAACGTATAAGGCTGCGCAGAAAGATGGTGAGCAGCTTGGAAAATTTGGTCCGCACGATCTGCGCCGAACTGCTAGTACGCTACTGCATGAGGCAGGTTACAACACTGATTGGATCGAGAAGTGCCTTGCTCATGAGCAGAGGGGAGTGAGGGCTATCTATAACAAGGCCGAGTACCGTGAGCAGCGTACGGCGATGTTGCAAGACTGGGCTGACATGATCGACGAGTGGACGGCTAAGCAACGACAGTAATGCCGGGCCGTTCAGCCTGCTCCCCAGATTGTTTCCTCGACTCGATCCATTCCTCAACCTCCGCCAGGTCCCAGGCGACGTTACGGCTGGTCAGCGCGATCCGACGCGGGAATTCACCGCGCTTCTCCATATTGAAGATGGCGCGATCCGACAGCGGGATCATCGCCAGTAGAGTCTTTCGGTTGATCAGGGTCTTACCCGGTAGGGTCTGGTCTCCGTTGCTCATTGGCTCAACCCATTAACTGGCAGCCACGTGCTATTTCGGGTGATGATAATGTCCATGCCAAAACTTTAGCACGGTGCCAATTTAATGAGCAAAGGATAAATGTTTAGCAGGCGGGTAAGTGGGTTGAATGCTGCGAGATAGGTTTTAAGTGGGCGATAAGCTTGAAAATGGTCGTTCAGTGGTATTGATTCAGGTTTTGAATACACCAACCCATTCACTAACCGCTACGAATCTCAAATCCAAGGTTTTCGGTGTGTGAATTGAACCTTGCCTGGGTATCGGACTCTTACTTTCAATCGTGCAAAATGTGTAATTCAGTGTATAATTTTAATTGCGCTTAATAAGCACCTGAAGGGGGATATAGATGTGACCGACTATAAAAAGCTTGAAAATCAACCGCTTAAGTTCGTGCTCGCTGAATTCCGCTTCTCACCTGTAATGCAGATCGCTGAATACATACCAAAGATTCAAGAGGCATTGCGAAAACAGTATCCAATACCAGACAAACGTAGCGAGCAGACAGTCCAAGTACAGCCAGGGGGTATCGCGGTCTCAGCCATAGATCGCTGGGCGTTCATTTCAGCAGACAAGAAAAATGCAATTGACATCAACCAGGAACGTCTTGTCTATATCACGGCAGAATATCCAAGATTTGCCGGTTTTTCCGACGCCTGCAAACAAGCAATTGAGACATTGGTGAATATTGTTGAGCCTAGCTTGATTTTGCGTATTGGGCTTAGATATAGCGACCTGGTAATTGTTGATGATGGTGAGGAAATTACCAAGTTAGTCAATGAGCACTTTGGATTGCCAAACTGTATAGAATCACTTGGGGTAACCCGACAACATAGTACTGACACATTTTTGCATACAAATATGGGCGGGCTTGCAATAAGAACCCTGTATGGAAAACACAACCTCACTTGTCTTCCTGATGTTCAGGGTTTGCCAATATCCATCAAGGCAGACGCTACGCCTAGCGAACGGATCATTCTTGATTTTGACCACTACTGGGAGGCGAAGGATGAATCAGTTAGCTTTGAGGCAAACGATGTATTAGAAAAGTTGGCTGCTTTGCACGAAACATCCAGAGAAGCGTTTTGGAAAGTTACCACGGATTATGCGAGGAATGAAAAATGGGCCTGATCGCAACGGATCTCCCGCCTGATGCACATTACGCCTCAGGAGCATTTAATCATTACATAAATCCTCCAGCCATTCATTTAGTGCTTCCGGAAGGTGAAGGAATTAAGCAGGCATTCTCTTTATACCAAGGTTCCGGAGGTGTGGTTGCAAGTCTGCTTAGCATTACTCCCAGTGGCGCTAATACTCAAGTACATGCAGCCTCTCAGAATAAATTAGCGACTTCAGTGAATGAAATTTGCCTGGCGTTTGGACTGACTAAAGAAGAATTGGCGCAGATATGTAATGTTCAGAGCAGGAAGACCCTTTATAACTGGATCAATGGGGAGGCTAAACCTAGGAAATCCGCAATGAGCAGAATTTTTGATCTATTAGTCATCGCACGAGCATGGATCAGCTCTGGTTTTACTGCTGATCGGGAGCGGCTACATGAACCTGTGCTTGGAAACCAAAGCGTATTTGATCTCCTAAACAAGCCCGAAATCGATAAAGAACGTATTCTTTTCGCCGGATCAAGATTGAATATGCTATCTCCAGCAAAAGACGAACCTTCAGATCCGTTTGCTTAACTAAAATGAGGTCTGAGAGACTTGATTGGCAGTCAACTAGAAGAAGCCGGTTGGAGACAAGGTTCCGTTGTTAGCACCTCGGATATTCAACAGCTAATCGACATTATAGGCGGTATATCCTTTACGGATGATCTGGTGCTCTTGGTGGCATCTCAGTCATGCGATATAGCAAATAACAATGTTGACAAAGATCCGTATATTGAGTTGTCAGTTGCCAGGAAGATTGATGTACCCAAGGGGTATTTAACCCATAACAAAAATCCTAGGATTCTTCACACGCACGTAACATGCCGAACGAGCGATGGGGATGTTTTTACAGAAGAGAACCTTGAGCTAATGGCATTTGAAAGGGTTGCGCTCCATAAGGAAAGTCTTGTGGGACTGCAGCCCGATTCGGACAGGGTGTTCGAAGACAGGCAACTGAAGAGCTATGTTGCATGGCTGGCTGCCAGATATTCTCGCCCTGCGCTGCCCACGAAATTTAATGATCTAATAAGAGCAGCGGATCCCAAAGGAAAACTGAGAGACAAAGCAAAAAAAGGCAATGAGCAACTTGTTGGAATATATGTTGAAATAATTCCTGATGCGGAAATCAAAGATGATGAATCTTACAATGTGAATTTGCTTGGCTTGTTGCCAGCTGGGTTTTCCGGAGATTCAAGCAAAGCAGAAAACGCGATAAATACCTTTGCTGATGTTTTGCGTAGTGCTGGAATGGAAGTAACAGTCGCTACCCGTAGTGAAGATCAGATATCGTTAGCAGCGATAAGTCGTTTTAAGCGTTTTTATTACGACGATCTGTCTTTGAAGGAAGAAGCACCTTTGCCACCGGAAACACAGAATATATTGTAGAAATCCGCTATTCCACTAAGGGGATTCTTTCAGTGGCTAATCTGTGAACGGGTAGGATCAAACCATCTCTCCCTTAAACACCACAACCCCACAGATCCGGGCATTCTGGTTGACCTCGATGATCCGGTTCGGCCATTCCGGATTCAGCGCCTTCAGGTACTGACGGCCTTCCTCGATAATAAGCTGTTTGAAGGTGGCCTCTGCGGTGTCTTCAATCATGACGACCACATACTTTCCATGGACCGCTTCGACATGAGGATCCACGAAGATCAGGTCACCGTCATGGAACTTGGGTTCCATGCTGACGCCGCGTACGCGCAGGACATAAGAATCATTGCTGCAACTGACGGGGCAGGGTAGCAACTCCTGACCGTATTGCGGTTGGTAGCCTTCGGCGATTTCCATCCATTCGCCAGCCTGAACCCAGGAGATCACCGGGCACAGGCTGCGGATATCCGGCCCGAGGTGCGCATTGACCTCCGTGCCAGCGATGTGTGATTCATCCCATTCATCCCTGTGCGGTGCGTCCATCCAGCCTTCGTGCTTGCCCATCCCTCGTTCCAGCTTTTCCGCCAGATCGTCGCCGATGCCCCGAGGAGTGCCTTTCTTCGTGCGCATCTGACGCCGGACCTGGCTGATATAGGAACTGTTGGTGCCGACGCGGTCGGCCAGTTTCGCAGCAGAGCCGGCTTCGGCAATCAGAAGCTCGAGATTCTTCAACCGAATTTTTTCTGGAATGCGCATCATGCAGGGAATATAGCAGAAATTTAGCATAAAGATAAACATTTAGTTGGGGAGTTAGCTTGCTGATAGATATGCATGGTGCTAATGTCCGGCATCATGAAGCTAAGGACATTTTTGAAATATGCCACTAAGCGGGAACGCGCTGAGCTGGCTACCGTTTGCAACGATTCAGTTGCTTATTTGTATCAGCTGGCTGGTAAGCACCGGCATGCGAGCCCGCAGATGGCGACACGAATTGAGCAGGTCAGCCAGCGGGTGGCGGACCGATCAGGAGGGCGGCTGGAGCCGGTGCCGCGGGAAAGCCTGGTCCGTTACCCGGAGATATTCGTCGGCCTGCAGGGATGGGAATGACCAATGGCTGGAAAACCCACAACGCCGTCTGAGAATTTGTCGATCCCACAACCGGCAGAAGCAACCACCAGCCCGGCGCCACAGATGATCGATATCTCCCGAATCCAGCCATACGAGCACAACCCGCGTCACGGCCGCAATCCCGAATATGACCGGATCAGAGACTCGATTCGCAATACCGGTCTGGACCAACCTTTAGTGGTCACGCAGCGCCCAGATGCGACTGACTTTATCGTCCATGCCGGTGGTAATACGCGGCTGATCATACTGAAGGAGTTATTCGCCGAGACCGGTGATCAACGTTTTGCCGCAGTACCTTGCCTGCTAAAAGCCTGGTGCTGCGAATCGGATGTCCTGTTAGCGCATCTTCGGGAAAACGACCTGCGGGGAGGACTTACCTTCATCGATAAGGCGCGCGCTGTTTGCGAAGCACAAAAATTGCTTGCCGAAGAACTCGGTCTCGATGTGATCTCTCAAAGGCGTCTCGAAACAGAGCTCCGCCATGCAGGATACCGCATTACCCAGGCGCGTATTTCCCAGATGGTATACACAGTCCATCGTCTATTACCGGTCATCCCCATTGCACTCGAAAGCGGACTCGGCAGGCCGCATATCGAACGCATTCGCAGATTGGAGCGTGCCGCTCACAAGATTTGGCAGGATCGGTGTTCGGAGTCGGCAGAGGATTTCGAAGAGGTCTTCACGACACTATGCAAACGGTACGATAGCCCCGATTGGGACACAGATGTACTCCGCAGCGCATTGGAATCGGAAATTGCCGCTGCGTTGGATGTCAGCATTCATACCGTACGCGTGATGCTCGATGCCGAAATGGCCGGCAGGGAACTGGTGATACCGGAAGCCGAAGTGGAACCGAATGAGGAATCATCAGAAACTGAGCTCCCTACAGACGAATCGTTCGATAATGATGTTGATCAGGATGATGGACATTCTCCTATATCCAGTTCGGATCGAGCATCCACTGATGAATTACCAGCGGAATTACCGGATCAGTCGAATCCAGATAGTGCGCCGGATACTGGTCTTCTGGATGATGATGTCGAAGAGGTTTCTGAACCTGAGACTGAACTACCGAAACTCTCCAACGATACCAGCCCGAACGACCTGAAATCTTTGCGTGGCCGAGCCTGGACGCTTGCGACACGACTGGCCCAGCGTAACGGTATGGCGGACCTCGTTGAAGCGGTGTCCGGCAAAGGCTTGGGATTCGTATTACGCGATGTTCCAGATCCAACCCTGGCGGATCAGCTCGACGAGGATAGTTTGAGTCAGCTCACCATGCTGTGGTGGCAGTTGGCGGCTTGTGCGGAGATGACCTTTGCGCCGCTCGAGGCCATGTTGCCGCTGCTGCCTGACGAGTCCATCCTTCGCCGTGCACTCGAGACCGAAGACGCCGATCTGTTATTCAGCAGTATCTGGACACTGGATCCGGGTCACACCGGCTATCGGCTCTGGCGGCCGCTCGATGATCGGGACTGGCGGGATTTGCTGGCCTTGATGGATACCTATCGACGCATCCGCCGTATCGCCGCGGACACCGGTGTATCGGTCTGGGAGTAGAGGCGATGGAAAGCACGAAGGAATCCGATCTGGTCACCGCCGTGTTGATGTATGCCATTCGCTGTCTCGCAGAAGGGGACCACGTGGCCCTGCAAAACATGAAATTCGGTCCACGTGAGATCGAGGCTCTGCGGGAGATGAACGTCTCGGACCTATATCGTGTTGAATCGCTTCGTGCCCACTGTCTGGATATCGCCCTGAACCGGCAGGTGTACTGGCCGATGATCGATCACCTGCGGGTGCAGCGGGAATCGGAAGAAACCCTGCAGTCGCTGATCGCAGCTGATGCGCCGCATGAGATGCTGTTGATCCTGTTCGGATTGAATGCCCGTGATTACGGTCGACTAAGGCGTACTCTGTCTGTGAGTCCTTCGGTCGGGCGCCCCCCCGAAGCCGATGAGGAAAGTTCCCACCGACTCTGGCAGGCCTGGTCGAGCCGGGTCGATGGGGAGACAACTGGATTACTCGCGCCCAAGGATTACCTGGAACTCCACCGGGAGACCGGGGTGCCGATGCGCGCCATCTGGAACCTGACCCAGCGATGGGCCCAGTACGGAAACCTGACCGGCCAGAATGACGATGGTGCCGCTCAGGTAGGTGATGATGGATGAGCAGACAGGCGTCATTCGTCCGGAAACACTCGCCCTCGATAAACTGATCAAGGCCACCATCGCTCGTGTGGAGGCATCACGCGATGGCGGTGCTGCCGACACGGTCCTTTTCCTCGGAAACCGGCACCAGTCTTTTCCCACTGCGGTAATCCGCGATCCGGTACTCGAGCCGGTCGACAAACTGGTTTGGATGGTCATCATGTTGGCGGTTCGGGAGACGGGGGCTAATGCCGCTTTTCCGAGTTATGAGACCATTTCCCGCCTGGCCAATGTTTCATCGCGTTCTACGATAGCCCGTGCGATTGCCATCCTGCGTGCCTCGCGCTGGTTGACCCTCTGTGGACGTATGCGTAAAGCCAGCGGACGGTTTCGCGGTAACGTCTATGCACTGCATGATGAGCCCCTGCCACTGGCCGATGTAATTCACCTGGATGGTGACTACATGGTCTTTCTGAACAAGGCCGTGAGCCATGGTCATGCCCGGGTGCGTACCGTGGCCAAGGGCGTGCTGGCGTCCATTGATGAGGATGTCGGGGGCGGGCGTGACGTATGCGCCCTGGAGCATCCAATCGAACGGCGGTTGCAGTCAGCGGTGAGCACAGGTAACGAAGAACTACGCCGGTTCTTCTCGTTTACCCGCGATGCTATCCAGCAGATTCGTCAAGATTCTATGGGCAACAGGCAGGCGCGGGATCACCATGACCAAAATTCGAACTCGGTTGGTACCCGAGTACAAAAATCGAATGCACATAAATCGAACTCAGGTTGTAGTAGTAATAATAAAAAAACAACAACTACTTCTGGTGAGGATACGTCGAAATTTAAGCATGCCGGTGAGGATGGTGAGCCGCTGATATATCCGCGACGTCTGGGCGAAAACCAGCGAGACATCGCAAACCGTTATCTTTTCAAACTCGCCCCAGCGGATCGCCAGCCGATTCTTGATGAACTGGAGGGGCGGTTCCAGGCCGAGCAAAAGGGCATGAAACCGGTCTATGACGAAATCAGCTTCCTGTTCCGTCTCTGTGAACTGATGAAATCCGGCGAGTTTGTGCCCAATCTCGGCATCAAGGTGCGGGATGCCCGGCACGCGCGGAAGATTCAGCGTCAACAGGTAGCACGCCAAGATACAGCCACTGAGCTGAAGGAGACCGAGGAGCAGCGCCAGAAGCGTATGGCGCTGGCAAAAGTACGGATGGATGAAATGCGGAAGGCGTTGGGAATGCCAATAAATAAGGGGCCATCATCCGGACCTAACGAGACATAAAGTCTCCTTTAAGTGATTCCACTGGAATCACCTGTCGAAATTCCAACTCATTACAGAACCCTCCCATTTGTCGACGGGGTTTTTCCTTGTTCATAACGAGTGTGCATGCGTTTATACGCGCAAACTCATGCTACAAGGAACCCGATAACCTGTGACCACGGAAAACCCGATCCCCAAACCGACCGATGCTGACAAATTGGGTCCCCTGCGTGGCCAGGTCTGGCTAACGCTGCAGACGAACCAGGCGCGTCGGCTGATTCGTGGTCGTAACGGCACGAAGGGACAATCGCCGATCATTGGTCTGGGCCTCTTCGCTGAGCGGCTGCGACTGATCTGGCAGGCGTCGCGCAATGATGATCCATATGCAGACTGGTGGCTAATCAAGGTGCATGAAGCCATTGAGGAACGGGAGGCGTTATTCCAGCGTCTCCAGCGGGATCTGGATGGGCGGTTGACTCAGATGGGTTCGATTGAGGTCGCGGTCGCCGAGTCTGAGCGACCCTACCGAATGCCGCTACAGTTCGCAAATCCCTATGCTTATCAGGCTGCACGCCTCGTATCGACATACGATACCCTGGTATGTGCCGCGCTAACCGCCGGCCACATCGGTGTACTGGACCGCGCATCACGCGACCACGTCATTGAGTTGGGCGCACGCAAGGTCCGTGGTCTGTTCATGATTCCCCAAGGTTATCGCTTTCTGCGCATCGAGCGGTCCGATATCCAGAAAGGCAACGACAAGAATACGCAGGCAGTCCAGTTCATGGGAGCAGTTCCCGATGATGTATTGAATGGCAAACGTCGTGCACCGATGGCGCCAATTCAACGTCATTTGTCATCAGGATTCTCCAGGAACCTCGGACTGCATTCCGCACCCTTCACACCGACCACAGTTCCATCCTCTGACGAAAACGACGACACGTGATGTGTCGGGTTTCCTCTGGTGTGCCAGGTACGTGTCTCCATAATCCTGAGCTTGTTTGAAGTCAGTGGGGCCGTCTTGTCATGGCAAAAGCACAGCCAGGAACCCGAGTCACCATACAGCTTGATCCCCGTGTGGCGCTGGAATCCGTCCTGTTGAACCGGCACAGACAAGTGCCGGCTAACCGCCGGCAGGAATGGTTGCGTGGGTTGCTGGTTCAGGGATTTAGATCCGAGATCGAATCACTACGCGGTACATCTGACGATACGAAACGCGATTCGACCACGGCATTTACGAAGTCGATGCCCCGGTCGCCGCGACGGACTGCCGGACTTCCCGAATCAGTGCCTGCTGTAGCGAAGGCTGAGCCAATATCGGTCGCGGAGGGTGCTAAACCCTTCGCGGCGCTGGGCAAGGTGATGGGCTAGGGCAGGCAACCTACAAACATACTCGATAACGAATCAGAGGATTAAAAATATATGGCTGACGCAAGCTCAATAAATCCCATCCCGGTTGGCCTCGACGATGGCTATGCATTCACCAAGATCGCACTTCCGGACGGCCGGTTACTCGCGATTCCTTCACGCGCTAGCGTGGGCCAGTCCGGTGTGACCTGGATCCATGAGGCCGAACAACGCATCTCTGAGTACGAGACAGAGGATACCGTGTATTCGGTTGGTGCCCTGGACGGTGCACCCACGCATTTTGAGGGCTACCCGTGGTCTGGTCTGAACCGGGCAGTTGTTCAACATGCCCTGCAGCAGGCCGGACTTGCTGGAAAGAGTGTGCATGCAGTGTCCGGTTTGCCTGTCAGTTCCTTCTACCGCAAGAGCGGTGAGCATCGGCAGGAAACCATCGCTAGGAAGCGCGACAGCCTCAAGCAGGCTGTTCACCCACTTTCTGGTGCGCTGCCAGCAGGCATAGCGTTTCATGAGGTGATACCTGAGGCGTTGGCCGCCTGGTACGACTATGTGATTGTCGAACTGGAGGACGGTGTCACTCTCGATGCGGATCGTGTCTCCGTTCCGGTTGCCATCGTCGACATCGGTGGACGCACGACAGACTACGTCGTGGTAAAGGACCAGGGCATCTTACATGCCTCTTCTGGTTCCCTGCAGTGTGGAATGTTGAACGTGAAACAGAGTGTGGCCGATGGAATCCAGGAACGCTTCGATCTGGAGTCACTCAGCGAGCAACTGGTATCCCAGGCGGTGGAGCACAAGACTGTTCGTCTTCAAGGTAAGGAACACGATGTTGCCGCGTTAGTTGAGGCAGCCATGCGCGAGGTCGTGGAACGCATTCATGACGAGACCCGCCGGCAACTGGGGTTAGGTATCGAGTTGGATCGTGTGCTGTTCGTCGGTGGTGGGACCGTGGCACTGTCGAAACACATCGCCAACTGGTTCCCGCATCAAGCGATTGCTGAACATCCTGCGTTTGCCAATGCACGCGGCATGCTCAAGTACCTGCGCTATGTCTGTGAGGCCTCTGATGCGGCCTGATTGTATTCGGTTTACTGGTTTTATCCGTCGTCACTGCGGTTCAGTGACAGTCGAGGCACCGTCGGGCCGTGCAATCGGTGCACAGCGACAGTTTTCTGTCGTCGGTCCTTTCTCAAGGGAGTGGAACCTGATTCCATTTCATTCACCCTGCCGGGCAAGCATCCCCGTCAGGGTCGCGCTTGTTCCGGGAGTTTTTAACCTCTAAGGAGCAAGTGCTATGTCAACCAACGAAACCAAGCAGTATTTCGATCTTCACACCACCGGCATCGGTTATCTCAATCGCGTCCGGGAGGTGACACCCAAGGAAGGAGAGCCCTTCCTGAGTATCACCATCGCTGCCCTTCGTGGCAGTGTCGACAACGCCCAGTACACGCATTTCGAGTGTCGCGTGTCCGGCAAGCAGGCGCAGGAAATCGTGCGTCAGCTCAAGCCGGCCGTCGAGGGCAATCTGAAGGTACTGATCGGCTTCACACTCAGTGATCTCTTTGCCGAGTCCTTCACCTTCAAGAACGGGGACAAGGCCGGCGAGCCCGGTATCAGCCTGAAGGCACGGCTACTGCGCATTGCGTGGGCCAAGGTCGACGGGCAACCGTTCTACACCGCACAAGAAGACGCGGCGTAACTCAACGTTTGGCCGGGTAACACCATGTTACCCGGCCACTTTCCACCCATCGGGGGATCATTCCTCCGAGGGACTGGTCTCCCTTTTTCCTGAGGAGATCAGTCATGAAGAAAACGGATGTGTCCGTAGAGGCGCTGGTAGAAGACCGTTTGTCCGGTTTGAAACCAGCAGACTTGAACGATGTGGAAAAGCAATCAGTGATCACACTGGCGATGAAGGTGTTGTCCATCAAACATCGAGCCGGCAGGGTTTTGAGTAAACCGGACGAGACGCGGGATTTCCTGCGTCTGCGCCTGGCAGACTACCGTAACGAAGTCTTCGGTTGCCTGTTTCTCGATAACCGTCACCGGATCATCGCTGTGCGTGAGCTGTTCCAGGGCACCATCGATGGCGCCTCGGTTTACCCACGGGTCGTGGTACAGCAGGCCATGGAGGCTAATGCCGCCGCTATGGTCTTTTTCCACAATCATCCATCGGGCGTTGCTGAGCCCAGTCATGCGGATGAGGCGATTACCCGCCGTCTGAAAGACGCACTTGCACTGGTTGATGTGCGGGTGCTTGACCACTTTGTGGTCTCGGCTGGCGAAAGCGTCTCTTTTGCAGAACGTGGACTGCTCTGAAGTCCAACACTTTTCTACAAACCCTGCCGGGGAAGCATCATCTTCTCCGGCAGGGGAGGAGGTGTGACCTGGTGTCTATCCATCACAGGAGAATACCCATGAGTAACATTTCCAATGAACAGTCTGCCGAAGCGTTTTTCGGTGAAGTTATTTCAACCTATACCCGTGCGCAGGCCATCGAGGACGGTGTGCTGATCGATGCGGGTTCCATGGCCAGTGAGGCCGGTTTCAAATGGCCTGTTGCGCTGACATCTGCAGTCTGGGCCGATTGCGTGGCCTGGGCCGGGGATGACAGTGAACAGCAGGTGCATCAGGATCAGTCGGGGAGGCTGTGGGACGTCCTGTATATGGCTTCCCACGCCATACGCACCGCCAAAGATTCGGGTGACCGGCTGCAGTTCCAGCTCTATCGGGTAGCCCGTGATGGTCACTCGACCGAAGCGGTGCTGGTCACACTGAAGCTTATTGTCGGGCCAGGTGATGCCGGTGAACCGGTCATCACGATCCTGCAGCCGCATGAGGACTGAAGCGTAGTACCCGTGCTGCTCAATCAATCGATCAAGTCAACGACTTGAGTTCTTCGCCATACCCATCGGGGAGGTCATCTCCCCGGTGGGTGATGGTCTCCCCCCTGTAACCAATCAGAAGGAGATCATTATGAAATATGTTATTCAATACACCTTGCCCTATGAGCACCGAGTCATGGTCGGAATCGAGGCCGACAATTCGGACGAAGCGGTCAGGAAGGCCGAGACTCTGTTCGACCAAGGGGACATCTGGCAGGACACCGCAACGGTGCCGTTATTGCTCGATGACTATGAAGAGACGGGCGATAGCTCGTTGCTGTTCACGGTCGAACAGACGTTGCGCGATGATGAACCGTGGCCAACACCGGACGCGAGTGTGGTAACGCTTCGTCGCAGGGATGCGGCCTTCCTGGCGTCGAGGTTGCTGGTGGAGGCCTACCGGCGTGGTGAGGCTCGAGGTGGCAGCATCGATTGGGGTGATCTGGATGATGCTTATCAAGCCGCGCTTCGGGCAACCGGGTCGAGTTCGGATGGAAGCAACCCCAGTCCGGCCTGCGAAAGGCTGGTTGTCGTTCTGGAAGGCGGCATCGTGCAGGCAGTGATTGCCAATCAGCCTGATGCAGCACCGGATGTCGCTGTCGTCGATTACGACACAGACGGCTATGAGCACGACGAGCTGCGTCCTATTACGCAATCGGATGGTAGCCAGTCGCTTGCGCTTGTCATTGAGCATTTTGTCGAGCCGACTGGTATCAATCTGGATGAAGCATTCCAGGAATCCGAGTAGTCAATGCTACCTACGCCCCGCCTAGTGCGGGGCTCTTTTATGGCGCTTCCTCAACTACCGCGCTGCCGCTCTTTGCTCTCGTCAAAAAGGGCATCAATGATCGCGCAGTCTTCCAGTGCGTAGCCCTTGCCCTTGCAGTGTGCAGCCATGTCATTTAGCGCCTTTTGCAGCCGCTTTAGGTCATCGATCTTCTCCTGCACGGCACGCGTATGCAGCATAGCCATTCCCTTGACCTCACTGCAGGTATGCCCGGGCTCGTCGACGAAGCGCAAGAGCTCCCGTATCTGCTCAATCGGAAAACCGAGTTCCCTACTGCGCCGGATGAAGGTCAGGCGCTTGAGCAGATTCTGGGAGTAGAGTCGGTGTCCGCCTTCCGTGCGCGGCGGCTCGGGCATCAGTCCGATCTTCTCGTAGTAACGCACGGTCTCGACCTTGCATCCGCTGGCCGAGGCCAGCTCGCCCACCGAATAATTCCGCTTACCTGAAATCGCCACGCCGAACCTCTTGAACCCGTAGTAACTACAGGTTTTATGCTAGTGGAAAATCGTTGCCGGGGATACCTATGGATAACATTGAGCTTGAATCAGAGCTGACCTGTCCCGAGTGCGGGCACCAGGTTGTCGAGACCATGCCTGTCGACCTCTGTCAGTTTTACTACGAGTGCGAGGGCTGTGGGGTGCTGCTCCGGCCAAAACCAGGTGACTGTTGCGTTTTCTGCTCTTTTGGCACGGTACCGTGTCCACCGATCCAGCAGGCACGTGCGGAAGGTCGCGAGGGTGGGTGTTGTTCATGAACTGGCGTGAACACGTGGAACCAGGATGGTTGCCGCTTAAGTACCGGTACCTGTTCGTAGTAGCTGCTTCGTACGCGGATACAGCCGAACATACGATATCGCTAGACCTGTTCATGGCTGTCCACTGAGTCCACATGCCTTGCCCGCCACGGCAACGCGAGCCTCTAACTCGCGTGCCAAGGGCGGGGCCGCACTCAGCGGCGCCTGTGGGCCCCAGTGGGCAGGTAGCAACGCTCCGAAGGATTGCACCAGCTGATCAATAGCAGGCCGCGTGACAGGCGGATGCCTGGCACACGGCGTGCCTGAACCGAAGGCGCCCTCGTCACTGGCAAGCGAAGCGGGGTAGTGACGAGGGCGGCATTCCCGGAAACGGCGCGCGTTTTCGGCAGGATTATTCAGTGCAGGACCAGTGATGAAGGTCGATACTGCCGCCCTCGATCGATTTTAACCGTGGCTACTGCGGATACAGTGGCAACAGAGCGCGCCCGAACCCTTCGATGCGCTGCGGCGAAAGCCGTGGGTTCATTCTCCAATCCGAGCCGACCATGGGATCGGTTCTTTCTCGCAGGCACCAGCCTGACTCGTCGAGCCGAGACGCCCACCCCTGGTGGTGCCGTCGATGCTCATTCTTCATTAACTGCGGAAGTGTTCCGCCTATCTGAAAGGAGGTGATGTGTAACCACACTTAAATCGCGCCTATGACGGCGCACGTTGGTCCACGCCAGACCATTCCCTCCGGGGAGAACCGGCGTTGCCTAGACCAGGCAGCTTTAGGTCGCAATGGGCGTAGTGTCCCATGACCGTACCGCGTACGCGGGACCGAATGGCTATGGCCACCGGTTGGGTCAGAAACACTTACCGATATGCGAGAACACTTTTGAGAGATCTGAACTACCAACTCAAGCAGATTTGCCGTCGAAACCGGGACGGCAGTTTTACCACCCAGCGAGACCGGGAGCGGCTGCTGACGCAGATCGCCGACCAGCTCCATGATCTGGGTTACCGTCATATGAGCGCACAGTCGCTCAAGCCCAAGCACATCGAGGCTTTGGTCAAAAACTGGCAAGAAAAAGAGCTGTCGGCCGGGGCAATGAAGAACCGGCTGGCAGTCATTCGCTGGTGGGCCCAGAAGGTCAATCGTCAGAATGTCGTTGCACGATCGAACGACCACTATGGTGTTCCTAACCGGCAGTTTGTGACCAACGAATCCAAGGCTCGTAGTGTAGGGGCGGAAGAACTTGGCAAGATTCGGGATGCCCGAGTTCGGATGAGCCTGGAACTGCAGCAGGCCTTTGGCTTGCGCCGAGAAGAAGCGATCAAGTTCATACCGGACTACGCCGATCGCCGCGACCATATCGTCCTCAAGGAGAGCTGGACCAAGGGCGGCAAGGCGCGAACCATCCCGATACGGACTGAGGCCCAACGTGCTGTTCTAGATCGAGCGCGACAGCTGGCCGGTAAAGGTTCTCTGATTCCCAGCGCAAAGAACTACCGACAGCAATTGCGATTGTACGAAGCCGAGACCGCCAGGGCAGGCTTATCCAGGATGCATGGTCTTCGTCATGCCTATGCCCAGAACCGTTATGAGGAACTGACCGGATGGCGTTCACCTGCGGCGGGCGGTCCTGTAGTCAAAACGCTCACGCCGGAACAAAAACGGATTGACCAGCAAGCCCGCCTGACGATCAGTCTCGAGCTCGGGCACGAGAGACCACAGATTGTGGCTGTGTATTGCGGGACGTGAATACAGCCACTAAAACACTGCGCCGGTGAGAATGGATTATCCATTTTCAGTACACGAGCGCACCTTCATGATGCCGGCCAGGTTGTATCAAACCACTGAGGCTGAATCCATTATGAAACGATCACTCTTTAATCCTGCTCACCCTGGTGCAGTGACGGCGATATGTATCGCCGGTCTGTGTACTGTCGCCAGCGTAAACCTTCATGCAAGCGATATCCAAACAGGCCGGTATTCGATGTATTCCGCGGCCCCGACCCAGGCGCAGTCGGAACTGTTGGAAGCGACCGTTACCGTTCAGTTGCCGGATCGGATTCAGACCATCGGAGAGACGGTGCGATATCTTCTACAGCGCAGTGGTTACCGGCTGGCTGCTACTGAATCCTCCGCACCGGAAACGCTCGCGTTATTTGCTTTACCGCTGCCGGCTGTCCATCGCCATCTTGGACCGATGACATTGCGCGAGGCGCTGGAGACACTCGCGGGTCCGGCCTTCCATTTAGTCCAGGATCCTGTTCACCGACTGATCACCTTCGAGCAGTGTGCGGTGAAGCAGGTGTCTGCCCACGAGACCATGTACATGGCCAATGTGGAGGTAGCGCAGGATGACGACTGAGCAGCAAGCGGAGCAGATCAATCCGTCAGAAAAGGAGGGTAAGCAGGATAAGGCAGAGGGACAGCCAAGATCCCGGCGGCTGGCTTTCAAGTCCGTACTGACCGCCGTTGTGGTCGGTATCGTCGTCATCAATGCGCTGTCGCTTTCCAAGATCCAGCGGCAAGAAATACCGTTGGATGAACTCCAGATACAGGACTCCAATACCCCAACCCGGGAGGTGATCAATACGCCGGAACTGGAGGTAGACGTGGACGAGGACAAAGTCGAGCAGATCGATCAGAGGCTGACATCATTGTCTGGCCGGATCGACCGCGGTTTCGAAGCGCAAGTGGCCCTGAGTGCGGATGCGAAGAAAAGCCTGGCTTCTGTGGCTGAAGGTGTTCGCGCGATTAAAGTGGCCGTTGCCGATCTTACGGAAAGTAACCATGCTCTTCGTCAACGTATTGACGACTCCGTTGCGCGGCTGAATACCCTCATCAAGGAGACTCAGAAGCGTAAGGCCGCTCAGCAAAAACCAGCGGCCAGACCGAAACCTTCACCCGCCAAAACTCCACCGTTTCACGTCGATGCCATCGACGTTTGGGATGACATGACCTACGTGGCCATCTCCCAGGGAGGCCGCGTTGCATTTTTGAAGTCCGGCGAACAGCAATCAGGCTGGACAGTGGCTGGCATCGACCGCCTCAAGGGTAGGGTCGAATTCAAAGGGCCGCATGGCCAGAACCATTCCATTTCATTGCAGAGGTAGAGCCGATGGAAATCGTATTAGCCGTGTTATTGCTCTTCGGCAGTTTTGCGCTGGGATCAGCGACAGCAGAGAAAAATGATGGTGCTGAACCATCCAGCAATAGTGCATCTCGTATCCAAACTACGGCAGATTCAGTTCCCGCTACACAGGGGATGCGCGGGTGTCTGTCTGACAAGTCCGGAATGTACCGGGATCTGACGGTGCCCTATATCGTCCAGAGCGACCAGGCAGCACCAAAGGCCGACACGTGTGAAGGGGAATGCACCGATGAGTAGACGATGGAAATCCATGGCTTTTCTGGGCGCTCTTATCGCGTCGACTACCGTGATGGCGGCCGAGCTATCACATGCCCAGATCGAAGATACCCGGCAGGGTAGCTCGCACAAAGCCACGAATGTCTTGTCTGCCACGGATCTGGCGCATGCCCGTCTATGGGGTTTGTCGGAGACGGAGTGGCGCCGTTACAAACAGTTGATGCAGGGCATTCGCGGGAGCATCAGCCCGGCGACGATATCGCCCATCGAAGTGCTCGGTATTCATGCGCGTGATGATGCGGAGAGGCAGCGATATGCCGAGGTGTGGGCACACGCCATGTATGAAGACGCCGGCCGTATCCTTGCGTTCCAGCGCGCCTACGATGCAGCAACCAAGCGCCTGTATCCAAATACGTCGCTGATCGACATCAGTCGGTTGCCGGGTAAGACCGAGGTGAAAAATCCCTTTCAGTCCGGAGACCGCCTGTTGTTCTTTACTCGCCCGGATTGTCCGGCCTGCGATCTGGTGCTGAATAAGCTGTTAAAGCGGATCGACGAAGTCAACGGTGTCGATATCTATCTCACCCATGTGGACAAGGGAGATGATCGCACCGTCAGGGAGTGGGCATCCAATCACCAGATCGATCCCGACTGGGTACGCAGCCGGCGGATTACCCTCAATCATGATGGCGGTGCCCTCGACAAACTGACCCAGGGGCAAGGTGAAGTGCCGTCCATTTTGCGCCGTCGAGGCGATGATGTTTCAAGACTACCGGTTTCGGAGCTCTAGCCCATGGTGGCGTTGATGCGAGTTTTTGGCTGGCCGATGGTATTTGCCGTCTTGACGCTTCCTTCCATGGGTAGGGCGAATGAATCCGTGCCAACGGGTTATCGCATGATTGCGGCAGAGCATGGAATACCCCAGAGCGTATTGTTTGCTGTGGCGCTCACTGAAAGCGGTAAGCAGACGGGACAGACCGGTACCCTCCGGCCATGGCCCTGGACATTGAACGTGGCCGGGCGGGGTTACTTCTTTGATTCCCGGCAAGCGGCCTGGCAGGCATTGACGGCGTATCTGGAGGAGGGGAAGCGCTCCATCGATATCGGCCTGATGCAGGTCAACTGGCGTTATCACCAGGATCGGCTCGGGACACCGTGGCAGGCACTCGATCCGTATCACAACATACGCGTGGGCGCCGGGATTTTGCAGGATTGTTACGCCACGCGGCAGGACTGGTGGGGCAGCGTTGGCTGTTATCACTCGCCGAAGGATTCCCATCGTGCAGACCGGTACCGTCGCCGTGTTGTCTCCCACTGGCAGCGCATCGTACAGGAAGGATGACTCGATGAGGCGATTCAATCTTTATTGCCGCAAGGTCTTGGTCATGAGTTGCTTGCTCGTACCCGTCATGGCTCAGGCTGATCTGACCGTGATCCATGACAGTGGTAATACACGACCCATCGCACCTTTTCTGGAGGTTTTTCAAACTCAAGATGGTTTGCCACAGCAAAGTCAGGTTCCAACAAGCCCCCAGCTCGGCGCCGCTGACCCCAAAGCCTGGTTGCCGATTCAATCACCCGGCCTGACATCCGGACCGGTGCAGGCTCGTGCACATGATAGGCCGTTCACGCGGCCATTTTTCCTGATCGGGTCTGACAGCCGTTCTCGGCAGTGGCTACAGAAACACCGCGATCGGCTCAAGGAGATCGGTGCGATCGGGATGCTGGTGCAGGCCGAGACGATGGATGATTTGCGAACGATTGCCAGATTGGCTGACGGCCTATCGATCCTGCCAGCCTCGGGCAGCGACATCGCGAAGGCACTGAGCGTTTCGCATTATCCGGTGCTGATCTCGGCGCACGGCATCGAGCAATGAGCGCGCACCCCATCGAGGCCCTGCTGCGGCCCCCGGTCGAGCTGTGGTCGACATTGGTGGCCTTTGCGACGGCAGGGATAGCCATTCTGGCTCCCTGGGCGCTGATGATGCCGCCGGGTGTTGCCTATGGCGCTGGCGCCGTACTCGGACTGATCGGCCTGATCCGGGGTCGACAAGCCTGGCGGGTACTGCGCTACCAGCGCAACATGCGCCGGTTGCCCATCTATAAGGTGAGATCCCGCAAGATCCCCCTCAGCCGCCGCAAGCTCTTTTTAGGACGGGGCTTTCGCTGGACCCAGAAACACACTCAGCGATTGCGCGATACCATCCGGCCAGAGGTCCAGCGTTACGTCCAGCCGGGTAGCCTGTATCAATGGGCGCGCCGCAAGGAGGTCGCCTGGGAATCGGTCCCGATTCTGAGTTTGTTGGCGCTGCTGTTTCGGGTCCGGGCCTGGTGGAGCCCGCTGTCGCCGTTGCCGGCCGTCGGTGGCAAACCGGCCCTACACGCTGTCGAGCCTGACGAGCAGGATGTGTGGATGGACATCGGCGAGCGGGTGGGGCATACCCTGGTGTTAGGGACCACTCGCGTCGGTAAGACCCGGCTGGCCGAGATCCTCATCACCCAGGACATCCGCCGTGGTGACGTGGTGATCGTCTTCGATCCCAAGGGGGATGCGGGTTTGTTGCGGCGTGTGTATGCCGAGGCCAAACGGGCCGGACGGACCAAAGACTTCTATATGTTCCATCTGGGATTTCCCCAGGTCTCGGCTCGCTACAACGCCATCGGGAACTTCTCGCGTATCACCGAGGTCGCCACCCGCATCGCCAACCAGTTACCCAGTGAAGGCAATTCAGCGGCCTTTAAGGAGTTCGCCTGGCGATTCGTCAACATCATTGCCCGTGCACTGGTGGCGCTAAACCGCCGTCCGGACTATCAGCAGGTCCGACGCTACATCAACGACATTGAACCTCTGTTCACGGAGTATGCCGAGGCGCATCTGGAGTCACACGGCGCCGAGGACTGGAAGGAACAGGTTGAGGAACTGTCAAGCAAGATCTCGGAACGAAACCTGCCGGCAGCTCTAAGGGGGCGCAGTAAAGAAGCGATTGCGCTGATGCGGCATCTGCAGGCCCAGGACCTCTACGATCCAGTCCTCGATGGGCTGGTGTCTGCCTTCAAGTACGACAAGACCTACTTCGACAAGATCGTCAGCTCCGTCGGCCCGCTGATGGAGAAGCTGACCACGGGCAATATCGCCGAACTGATCTCGCCGGATTATCTGGATAAGAACGATACGCGTCCGATCTTCGAATGGATGGAAGTCATCCGACGCAAGGGGATCGTCTATGTCGGGCTGGACGCCCTGACTGATACCACCGTGGCCAGTGCGGTAGGAAATTCCATGTTCGCTGATCTGGTGTCGGTCGCAGGACACATATACAAACATGGCGTGGACGGAGAATCCATCGACACCCCGCCCACCATCTCCATGCATGCTGATGAGTTCAACGAACTGATCGGTGACGAGTTCGTTCCCCTACTGAACAAGGCCGGTGGGGCCGGCTTTCAGGTCACGGCCTATACGCAGACCTGGTCGGATGTCGAAGCGCGCATCGGCAATCGTGCAAAAGCAGGGCAGGTCGCAGGTAACTTCAACACAATGATCATGCTACGAGTAAAAGAGCTGGCTACGGCCGAGATGCTCACCGACCAGCTACCCAAGGTTGAGGTGTTCACCTTGATGAGTGTTTCCGGTGTCAACGATTCCTCAGAGCCGGGCTCCGGGATCGATTTCAGCTCCCGCAACGAGGATCGAATCAGTGTTTCAGAAGTCCCGTTGCTTACACCGGCCGAGTTGATAACCCTACCCAAGGGACAGGCCTTTGCCCTCCTGGAAGGTGGCCAGCTATGGAAGATTCGTATGCCGTTGCCCGCAACGGACTCGGATATGCCTGAAACGCTCAATGAGATAACCAATGAGATGGAGCGCACCTACATCACAAACGATCATTGGTACCGCGTGCAGGAACCGTGGTGGGGAGCCGTGCCGGATGTCAGCGAGCCCGAGGTAGAACCGGAGGCCTCCGATGGCTGAGGCTGTGGTAGATCCTCGTCGCCGTGTGGTTCAGCAAGGGCTGTTTTCGAAGACCTTATCGGCTGTAGCGAAGGTCATCCTGTGGTTATTGTTTTCGCTGTTGTTCTCTATCATCGTGGAGTGGGCAGGCATGGTGCTTTGGTGGCCGGATGAAGGGGTCGATCACAGCCGTACCATGCTGGTCACGGAGATCAGCTATCTCGACAATGATTTTCGTCGCAGTGTTGTGACCTCCGATCCGGCGCGATTCGCCAAACGTTTCGCCGATAATTCCTACCACTACCTTTTCGAGGTGACGCGGTTTGTGGATTTCATCCAATGGGTGTCACTGCCTCCGCGGAAGGTTGAGCAGGGCGTGAGGGCGACGCTGCATAAGGTCTATAAACCCATGGCAGAGTACGTACTGGCCATGATGCAGGTGACCCAGGTGTTCTCAGTGCGCCTTGCCATTTTGACTCTGGCGATGCCGATATTTTTACTGTTTAGCCTGGTCGCGCTTGTCGATGGATTGGTGCAGCGCGATCTGCGTCGATGGGGTGGAGGTCGAGAGAGTTCCTTCGTCTACCACTATGCGAAGAAGGCGGCACTACCTTTGGTTGTCCTGACTTGGGTGACCTATCTCGCCTTGCCGTTTAGTCTGCATCCGACCTTCATCATCTTGCCGTTTGCAACCTTGTTCGCGCTGACGGTGGCAGTCACAGCGAGTACGTTTAAGAAGTACCTTTGAACAGAAGTCTGATGAATTATGGGTAAGGGTTTCTACGACACCAGGACAATGCGTCTTCGAGGGTTGAGGCGCCGGTTTTTTGAAGCACTGCCTTTTCATAGTCTGGCATAAGTGGGGTCGATATACCTTGTCTCTTTACAGAAATAAGGTAGCTGATTCCGTCTTTCCCATCTCGTCCAGCCCGTGCCTTTGCGCTATTGATGGCGAGATCAGCGAGTTTATCAGCGCAAAGATTTGTGATGTTTTCGCCAAGTTTTGTGTAGATGACAATGTCAATCTCTGCAAAATCCCCTAGACGTTCCACGATCACTTTGTTCGGAGTTGGTACGGATGGTCTCGTGTAGTGCTTGTCGGAGCACTCTTTTCTCGTCTCCCGCCGCCACAATAGATCTTCTGCTTTGTCGTGACCAATGCCTGATTCCAGGACAAGAATCGTGGCATTGACTGGATTCCCGCCACTTTCGACAGGAACAACGGTAGGTGCACCGTCGCGGGTAGAACTCGAACGGGCAAATTCGATGGAAAATGGTGTTGTGATTCCTTCTTTCCGCTCCCGGATTATTGGCTTAATTTCCTTGCCTGGATCTTCGATTAGTGAGCCATAGGCAAGAATTCCAATGGTACTCATTGGCGAGTTCTCCCAAGCATCTAGATGACCACGAATATACCGTGAATATTAAAGCAGACGGTTACTCAAGTCTCGACGAAGCATAGAAAACCCCACATCTTCCTGAATTGATTTTCCATATCTAGTCCTCCCCGAATCCCCCACCATGCGCGTCATGCGCAACACGGGGAGGACATCCATGCAAATTACCAAACTGCTGGTTTCAGGACTGTTGGCGGCTGTATTGCCGGTTCAGTTTGCCATTGCTGATGCAGACGGTGAGCGGGCGGCACTCGCCCGGGTCATCCACGAACTTCAGGCCATGGACCTGCTGATCACGGAAGCGGCTTCTCAAGCCAATCCGGATGCCCGCGTTCGTTTCCAGTATGAGTGGCTGCGCCAGGATCTTGACCGAATTCGACTCGGGATCCAGGAGCACATCGATGCACCACGTTCGGAGCCCCGGACTTTCCCGCCCCTGCGTGGCGATTACCGTCGGTGATGTCAGGTCATGACGGCAGCACAGAACACGGCATTTCAAGCAGGTTCCGGTTTTACGCCGGCAACCCTGCTGACCGGCATTGCATCGGTCGTGCTGGTGCTTGCCTTCGTCTGGGTTATTTGGGTCTCGCTGGGCACCTTCCGTGCCTGGCAGAACGGGCAGGTCGTTTTGTTCGATGTGGTCTGGTCGGCACTGCGCGCAAGCATTGTGCTCATGGTGTTGGGTTTTTATCTGCGGTAGCGGCCGTTGGCCATTGTCGCAGGGGTTCGGGGAGTTCCCCGTATTTTTAACAGGGGGCAACCCCGTTACCTCGGAGAGAAAGTAATGATGAAGAAAGCAGTAAAAAAGGTGGTAACCGCAGCTGGGTTGCTCGCAGTTACGGCAGGCCAGTCGGTATTGGCGGCGTTGCCGACTCCGGTGGCACCCAGTACCGCGCCCGCAGCCGGTGACTGGATTGGGCTCATTTCGGGTTACATCAAGGATGGTGGTCTGGTCCTGGGTCTGGCGATCGCTGTGCTGGGCTTCCTGTGGATTGCCTATCTCGGCTTCGCCAAGTTCAACGAGGCTCGCCAAGGCAAGGCCGAATGGGCCGAAGTGGGCGTGCTCGGCATCGTCGGTGCGATCGTACTGATCTTTGCAAGCTACCTGCTTACCGAAGCCGCGGGCGTTATCTAACCGATGTCGGATCGAGACGACATTCTGGCCGACCGGCTCAATGTGGAGCCGGCGATCTTCAAGGGATGCTCGTCGTCCGAACTGGGCATCATCGTGGGTGTGGCCGCGCTCATCTGGTTACCCGTTAGCCTCCTCCTGGCGGGTTTGTTGGGCGCGGTCACCATGGGGTTCGGCATGGCCGGTGTCGGTGTCGTGGGAACAGTCATCGTTATGGCGGGGTTGTTCCAGCGGCTGAAACGTGGCCGACCAGATGGCTATTACCAGCAACAGATTGCCATCTGGTTGTCGGGCCATGGTTTGCGCAGCTCGCCGTTCATTCAGCGCAGTGGCGCCTGGGATATTGGGAGAACACGGTATGCGACGTTACCGCACCGAGATCGATAACGTTCGCGCGCACTTGCGCTCACTATGGGTGGTGATCGGCCTCCAGTTCGTCGTGATCCTGGCCCTCTGGTTCGGCTGGAGTCAGGCGCCGAAGCAGTTGACGGTGCATGTCCCTCCCGATCTGCGCTCCGGGGCGACGCTCTCGGTCGACGAAGTGCCGGCGGCCAATGTGTATGCCTTTGCCTTTTACATCTTCCAGCAGCTTAACCGTTGGCCCGATGATGGAGCCAAGGACTACGGCAAGGCCATCTTCCGCATCTCTCCGTATGTGACGCCGCGATACCGGACGGAGCTCATGGCCGACCTGGAACAGAAAGGCCGTAAGGGTGAGCTGGCCTACCGGGTGCGTGGTGTGCATGAGATTGCCGGACATGGTTACGAGGAACGTCGCGTCGATGTGCTCGCGCCAGGCGTTTGGGTGGTCTGGCTGGATCTCGATCTGTTCGAGTCGGTGAAAGGCATGACGGTGAAGAAAACCGCCATTCGCTATCCCATGCGGGTGGTCAGTCTCGCGGTCGATCCGGAAGCCAATCCCTGGGGGCTGGCGTTGGACGGCTTTGCGAGTGACGGGCCGCGTCGGTTGGAAGCATCGGAACTCGGTGTAGATGCCGGGCAAGAACAATAGCAGGAGTAACCCATGCGAAAAAAACCATCGAACCATTCCGTAATGGCTACCTGGCTGGGCGTGACGCTGCTTTTGATGCAGTCGCTCGTGCATGCCGAGACGGAAACGCTTGAGCGGATCGAGTGGAAGAAAGCACCGATCCGGTTGGAACTCGCAGTTGGTCAGGAACAGCGGATTGAATTTCCCGCCGCAGTAAAGGTGGGTGTGCCGGCCTCCGTTCAGGGTGTGCTGCGCACGCAGAGTGTCAACGGGATGGTCTACCTGTTGGCGCATACGTCCTTTGGGTCCAACCGGCTCATGGTGCGTGAACTCGATAGTGGACGACTCTATCTGTTCGATGTCACAGCCACTGAAGACGGTGGGTCGGGCCATCCGATTCAAATCTATGTGACCGGTGAACAGGGCAGTGAGAAAGGACAGGCGACGGGCGGACATGAGCCGGAACAGGATCGGCCTGATTTTGTTCAGTTGACCCGCTTCGCCGCTCAACAGCTCTATGCCCCGGCTCGCCTGGTCAAAGACCAACCCGGCATTGTCCGTGTGCCGGTGAGCCGTGATTCCGTCGATCTGTACCATGGTGGCGCCGTTGAAGGGGTCCCGCTGGTGGCATGGCGCGCCAAGGGTCTCTTTGTCACAGCGGTCAAGCTCACCAACCGTACCGAACAGGCGCTAACACTGGACCCACGCAACATTCGGGGCACCTGGCTGACGGCAGCCTTTCAGCACCACCGTCTATTTCCCAAAGGCGATGAAGCGGATACCACGGCTGTTTATCTGATCTCCGCCCGGCCGTTTGGCGTTTCGTACTAGGGCTTACCATGGCGATTGCAACCTCCAACCGACTCTTACCCCTGCTTGCCGGCGCCGTTGTACTGATGCTGGTATTCGTCACCCTGAAATCCTGTTCGCAGGAACCTGAAGATGCACTCGTTCTGGAGAGTGTGCCCCAGGCGCCTGCGCCGGATGCGGACAGTCCTGCCGATACCATCAAGACACTGACGGCCAATGTCGCGTCCATGACCACGGAAGTACAGGCTTTACGCAAGGACAATGACCAGCTGCGCAAAGAGAACCGTGAACTGCTGGCTAATCGTCACCAGATCGAGGAGAACGTCACAACCCGGGTCAAGCGTGAGTTGCTCTCCCATGAAAAAGACCGGGATACACGCGACCGGATCGATGCCGGTGTGCTTTCTTCACTGACGGCGCGTGTGGATGCGCTGTCTCAGTCTCTTTCCCAGCGTTACCCCAACCAAAGTGGCAGCGACATCCCGGTGGGTTTGGGCCTCGATGACGTCGGAGAGGGGGCTGCAACTTCTGACAGCCTGATCTGGGTCGAACCGCTGGATGTCGTCGACGATGCTGCGTTAGAGGCCAGTGGAAACAGTCTGCTGCAGAGGGTAGGCCAGTCGACCGGAAGTACGTTGACATCGGCGACTGAAAAGACTGGGAAACTGACTCAGCAACTCAGCACCGTCCATCCCGTTTATACGGTTCCCCGTAACGCCACCCTGATCGGTTCAACAGCCATGACGGCCCTGGTCGGCCGGGTGCCGGTGCAAGGACAGGTCCGTGATCCGATGCCGTTCAAGATCATCACCGGCGCAGATAACCTGGCCGCCAATGGTCTCACGGTGCCGGGCGTTCAAGGCATGGTGTGGAGTGGGACCGCCGTTGGAGACTGGACGCTTTCCTGTGTGACCGGTCGCCTCGATTCGGTCACCTTCGTTTTCGAGGATGGCACCATCCGAACCATTTCCGGCGATGACCGAGGCCATCAGGGAGGTGGTGCGGAGAAGCCACTGGGCTGGATCTCCGACGAACAGGGCATTCCCTGCATCACTGGTGAACGCAAGACCAACGCGCCGGCGTTTCTTAGCCAACGGATCGGTGTGATGGCCATCCAGGCTGCGGCGGAAGCGGCGGCCAATGCCGAGACGACATCGGTGGTGAGCAATGCGGGCAGTGTCACCAGCAGCGTCAGCGGCGATACCGGTCGCTTCGTGTTGGGCAAGACCATTTCCGGTGGCAGTGAGGAAGTGTCGAAATGGCTGCTGGAGCGTCAGTCCCAGAGCTTTGATGCCGTCTTCGTCCCGGCCGGCATCCGTATTGCCATCCATGTTGACCGGGAACTCCCTATTGATTTCGATACCACTGGCAGGAAACTGACCCATGAAACCGACCTCGACCCTTATCGCCGCACTCGGCTTGATTAGCCTGGTGCTGGCCGGTTGCGCCAGCACCAAAGACACCGTACTACCCCAGGATGGCCCTTCGATGAAGGCTATTTATGAGGGCCACGTGCATGAGATGAATGCCGACAATCCTCAGGTCATTCGTGGCGAGTTGGGCAGCCGGTCCATCGTCTCGGGTGATGCGGCGCTGCATGGCTACACACGAGATGCTTTCAACGAGATCGATGTGCTGTTTTCTCGCCTGCCTAATCCAACGCTGGTGATGTACATCTTTCCTCACCTGGCCGGTGAAGCCGGCGCACCGGTGCCCGGCTATACAACGGCGTTCCCGATGTATGAACAGGTGGAATATGCGCTACCCGGTGAAGTCCGTAGTCAGCAGGGTGGTATCCGCCGGTGAATTTCATGAAGTCAGTCCCTACGCCCTCAAAGCGAGAAGGGCAAAGCGACGACTGCAGGGATGCAGGAGGTAGAGCGACGCAGGATGCCAAAGCCGAAGACTTGCCTGTCACCACAAGCCAGGTCAAGCAGTTGTATGAACGCCCGCCGTCGTTTACCGACTTCCTGCCGTGGATGGAATACAACCCGGCGAGCCGTACCTTTCTACTGGAAGACGGGATCAGTGTCGGTGCCCTGTTCGAACTGACCCCGGCCGGTACCGAGGCGCGTACACCTGCGTTCATGACGCAGCTACGCGATGCGATCCAGACCGCACTGACCGATGCCATTCCTGAAGAAGACGATGCCCCGTGGATCTTGCAGGTGTACGTCCAGGACGATCCGAGTCTTCAGGGATTCGAGCAGGAGATCGCGGACTATGCCCAGCCCAGCGCGCGGGAGTCGGCCTATACCCGCCACTTCCAGCAAACATTGTCGGAGCATCTCGCCCGGATTACCCGTCCGGGTGGTCTCTTTGAAGACACCGCGGTGACCGGTACCCAATGGCGCGGCCAGGTCCGGCGTGTGCGTGCCACGTTGTACCGTCGTTTGAAACCCAATGGCCGGGTGCCTTCCGCCGTGGAAATCGAGGAATCCCTGAATGATGTGGCCACCAAGTGGGTAGCTTCACTGGCCTCGGCCGGGATTCGGGTACGCCGCGGTACGGGCCGGGATTTCTACGAGTGGTTGCTGAAATGGTTCAACCCAAGGCCTGAGATTACGGGGGGTGATCCCGATAAGTTACTGGAGATTGCCCCCTATCCGGGGGATGAAGACCTGCCATTCGGGCATGATCTTGCTGAACGCCTGACTCTGACGATGCCTCACTCGGACAATGCCTCGGCGACCTGGTGGTTCGATGACCTGCCGCATACGCTGGTGACCATCCAGGGACTGCGCCGTGCGCCTGAGGTCGGTCACATGACCGCAGAGCGTCAGGCCGGCGATCATATCTTCTCGCTGTTCGACCGATTTCCTGAATACACCGTGATGGTGCTGACCCTGACGGCCAAGCCTCAGGACTTCACGCGTAATCACATCGCCCAGGTCAAACGGGCCGCAGTGGGAGATTCCGCGGAGGCCGAGCTCACCAAGGAAGATGCTGAGGCCGTGGAGCGGGAAATGGCACGCGGTAACAAGCTCTATCCGCTGGGCATTGCTTTCTATGTGCGCGGTGACGATATGAAGACCCTGCGCGCCAATGTCAATCAGTTGAACGCGTTGTTGTTGCCCAACGGGCTGCAGCCGATTCTTCACGAAGCCGATCTTCTGGCGCTCGACAGCTATATTCGCAATCTGCCCATGGCCTACGATGCCGCGTTGGAGAAATCCAGTCGCCGTTCACGACTGGTGTTTTCCAGTCATACGGCGAATCTGCTACCCCTTAACGGCCGGTCCAAAGGTACCGGCCACCCGGGTCTGGTGTTCTTCAACCGGGGCGCCGAACCCCTTGTGTTCGATCCCCTGCATCGGGCCGACCGGAAAAAGAACGCGCACATGCTGATCCTCGGTCCCACCGGTGCCGGCAAGTCGGCAATGCTGGTCTATCTGCTGCAACAAATGACGGCCATGTACCGACCGCGCATCTTCATCATCGAGGCAGGCGGTTCCTTCTCGCTGTTGGGTCAGCAGTTTCAGGCTCATGGTCTGGCCGTCAACCAGGTTACCCTGAACCCGAATACTGATGTCAGTCTGCCGCCGTTCTCCGATGCCTTGCGTGTGTTGCAGAAAGAACGTCAGCAGCATTTGCGCGAAGATCCGGACGCACTGGAAGAAGACGATGAGCTGGATGAGGAGGGCACTGGCCGCGACGTGCTCGGCGAAATGGAGATCGCGGCCCGCATCATGATCACCGGGGGTGATGAACGCGAGGATGCGCGCATGACCCGTGCTGACCGACTGTTAATCCGGAATGCGATTTTCCTCGCGGCCAAAACCGTCAAGGAGGCTGGCCGCGATCAGGTACTCACCCAGGATGTCGTCGCCGCACTCCAGAGTATCGGTCACGATGAAAGCCTGCCGGACCACCGGCGCAATCGGGCTATCGAGATGGGTGACGGCATGGCGCTGTTCTGTTCAGGTCTCGCTGGACACTTTTTTAACCGGAAGGGTACCCCCTGGCCCGAAGCGGACATCACGATTCTGGAGATGGGGATACTGGCCCGGGAAGGCTATGAAGACCAGCTCACCGTCGCTTACATCTCCATGATGAGCCATATCAACGATCTGGTAGAGCGCCACCAGCACGATGCAAGGCCGACACTGGTGGTGACCGATGAGGGGCACATCATTACCACTAATCCGTTGCTGGCGCGTTATGTGGTCAAGATCACCAAGATGTGGCGCAAGCTCGGCGCCTGGTTCTGGATTGCCACCCAGAATCTGGAAGACTTCCCGGATGCCAGTCGCAAGATGCTCAACATGATGGAGTGGTGGCTGTGCCTGGTGATGCCCAAGGAGGAGGTTGAACAAATCGCCCGCTTCAAGGATTTGACTGACGTGCAGCGCAGTCTGTTGCTGTCGGCTCGCAAGGAGCCGGGCAAGTATGTTGAGGGTGTCGTGCTTTCCGACAATATGGAAGCGCTATTTCGTAATGTCCCGCCGCCGCTATCCCTGGCGCTTGCCATGACCGAGAAACACGAAAAGGCCGAGCGTGGCGCGATTATGCGGGAGCGCAATTGCAGCGAACTCGAGGCGGTGCATGTCATCGCTGAACGCATCGCAAAGAAACGTGGTTAGTCGTCGATCTGACGATTTCTCTTAAATAAACCCCGCACGCTTGTGAATCGATTTTCGGTATCGAAGCGCCTGTTTGCGCGTCACGATAGCACGCATATCGACACAGAGTTGACCACCATGATTAGGAAAGCCTCAAAACACCGTCCACAGATTCTATTGGTGTGTCTTGCTTCCGTACTCCTGTATTCAGGAGCCACGTTGGCGGATCAGCATCAACAGAACCTGCCTCATGTAATCGAGGCGTTTACGTCGGTCAAGTATCCCTTCGTCGGTGCCAGAGGCATCGGTAACGATTCGCATGGACTGGACGTCACCATCTACGAAATAGATGGGATCGTGTCTATTGAACGAGACCTCTCTATTGACATGCCAGCGGATCCCGAAAAGTCGAAGCGGATCGCGCTCAAACGCATCCAGCACATGGATGATCAGTCAAAGACAAAAATGCAAATGGCGGCGAAAGGGTTGGCGAAGGCGACGCAGTATGGCGTGGATCGCTATCCAGCCATTGTCTTCGATGGCCAGGCAGTCGTATACGGCGTAACCGATGTGCAGAGCGCACTTGCGCATTACCGCGTATGGCGGCGGGAAGGCAAGCGATGATCCGCCAGAGCTTTCTATCGTTCTGCCTTGTCATTGCGCTATGGGTGCCGGTCACCGGGTTCTCCGGTACAACGACCACACCGGAGATCGTGGCCCAGACGACAACGGCGGCATTTTCCTGCATGCGCTGGATGCCGATTGGGATGTGTTTCTGGTTGCGCTGTTCCTGGACCGGTTGCAGTGTACGCACCTCGATCAAGGTGGGGCATTACAACCCGGACCTGGTGGTCAGTACCTACAACGAGCTGGGCGGGAATCCGTGGACCGAGATCCGCGCGACTCTCGGTTTGGCGCAGAAGACGGCGGCCACGGGTCTGTTGGGCGCCTTGTTGCCGGTGCCGATTGACAGCGCTGGCAACCGAACGGAAGGAACCTCGGAGCGTGACCACAAGAATCTGGTCTACCGGGAAACTGACGCCATTGGCCATCCGCTGAGCTCGCTGACGGGTATCGTTGCTGGTACCGGTTTGTTGTGCCCGTCAGAGACCACTTCTTTCTTTCCCTATTTCCAGTCCGGCCTCGATGCCCTGTCGTGGCGGCAAGAGATCCCGGAGATCTTCTATCCTGCCAGCCTGATTCCCGGTCTGCGCGAGCTGGGTACCTGGCCCCTCCAGACCTGGGGCGGTGTCTATCCGCGAACCGGCTGGACGACACAGGCTGAAGAACCCAAGGCCGCTGCTCTCAATGCCCAGCGAGCCGGTGACATCGTCACGCGTACGGGGCAACCGCACGTCTATGTGCCCGTGACCGGCTCATCGGGTTCCATGAAGGTTTGGTCACCGGGTCCGTTGATGGAGAAGGATAGCAGCACCGGCACCTGGCAGATGTTATTGCCGCTATCTGAGTCGAGCTGCAACGTTTTCGGCACCAATGATCTTGCCAGCCTGACCGGCTGGGGTGGCGGCCGCGTCGATAGCGAGGGTGACTATGTCTGGAATCTATGGCGGCCCTACAAGTGCTGTGAGCGCCGGGGTCAGTGGTTTCTGTTTGATATTGACTGGATTGCTTACCCCTGATGAAAACGAACGCTAAACACCCATTCCCTCATCGATACGCGATCAGCTGGCTGCTGATTGGACTTCTCAGTTTGAATAGCGCGCATGCCATTACCAAGGGGCCGACGGAAGACAGCTTCTGGTATTACGAAATCGGTGGGGCAGAGCCTGTATCAGCGCCGGCCAACCCTTCTGTCGTGTCCGTTACCCTGGGCGGCTCGGCGCAATTGGGACTGGGCTACAGCTGCGGCAAATTCGACCCCGTGGCCGCGGTGACCAATACGCTGAATGACATCGGTGCCGGCATCGACAACATGATGAACGCAATGACGGCCGCGGCGAGCGCCGCGATTGCCGCACTCCCCGCGCTGATCCTGCAGCGCGCCAATCCAGGCCTCTACGACATGTTCCAGAACGCACTGCTGCAGGCAGAAGAAACCATGCAACTGGCGACCAAATCCTGCGAGCAGATGGAGGCCGAGATCGCCCAGGGCAAGAATCCCTATGCCGATCTCATCACGCTGTCCAAAGGCAATGACTGGAAGCTCCAGATGGGCGTAGGCGGAAATGATGCAGTAACCGCCAAGGATGCCGTCGAGACCTCTAACGGGGACAACGGCGTGCCCTGGATCGGTGGGCAGGCCGGGGGCTCCGGGCAGCCGGTGCTGGAATTTACCGGCGACATCGTCAAGGCCGGGTACAACATCAATATGAACCGCCCGATCACGACGGCAGGCCCGGTGCCTCCTGCATCGGCCACCCGCCTGACGGAGATCTGGACAACACCTACCGAGGCGAGGAACTGGGTCGTCGATGTGGTCGGCGAAAACATCGTCACGACCTGTGATACCTGCCGCAAGGACAGTATTCCCGGTACAGGACTCCTGCCAAAGCTCAATCAGGAGGCCACTACTGTAACGACAGAAATCCAGAACCTGGTCAGTGGCGCAACGCCCCCGACTCTGGCCAACCTGGACAATATTACTGCCCCGGGTGTGGCCATTACCCGCCAGGTTATCGAGGCGATTCGGGAGATGCCGGCTTCCGAGCAGAGCCTCATCATGGGCCGGCTGGTATCAGAAATCAGCACGGCCCGTACGGTAGAAAAGGCACTGTACGCCCGCCGTTTGCTGCTTTCCGGCCGCCAGGTGCCCGAGGTCTATGCCACCGAGGTGGCCCGCGAGCACGCGGACAAATCTATCGCCGAGCTGGACAAGGAGATCGAGAACCTGTTGTTCGAGACGCGGGTACGCAAGGAGGTGGTTTCCGACACGATTGCGACCTTGCTGCAACGCGCCGCGGCCCGTCGGCAGTCGTCGCTGAAAACGCCAGAAGTACCGACCATCGATCCACGTCCGCTGAGCAATGGCCGTGTCCAATAACAGAATTGCCATGTGTCGGCGCTGGTTCTTTTTGCTGACCCTGCTGGCGTTCGGTTTGGCGCTGGGGGCGGGTGGCATCCTCTGGCATTCAGTCCAGACAACCTCCGTAGTCACAGTGCAGACACGGATCGATGCCTTGAAGCCGCTCCTGACTGGCATCCGGATCTCGCTGATTGCCCTGTTGGCGATGGGCTGGCCATGGATCGTGAACGCCCTTCAACGTTGGGGGCGCTTCGATGAGACACGGGCCGGAAATTTGCTCGCTGTACGCTGGCGTATCGTGACCTGGCTCGTCGTGATCGAACTGGTGTTGGGGCAGAACCTGCTCGGTCAGGTGCTGGCCGCACTGCAGGGGAGCGGGGCATGACCGTCGACAGCTATCTCGAACTATTTACGACACTATTCGGCTGGACCTTCTATGGCATTTTGTGGGATGTGCTAGTCGGCACCGGTATCGTGTTCCTGCCGTTTCTCGGCATCCTGATCGACAACTGGCGGGAACCGGCGCAGGGTGGTGAGTTCGGTACCGTCACCGGATTGTCGCTGCGGCGCATGGAACTGGAGCTCTTCATCGCACTACTGGTGGTTGTTTTATCCGGCCAACCGGCCGCGTTGACGCCTCTGAACGCCGCTTCACTCAACTACACGCCACCACCGACACTGATCGATCCCACACCGCCCACGGCGACCGTGGCCGCACCCCAGAGCACCTACGGCTCCACCGGCTTCACCGGTTCGCCGGCCACGGTGAACATCCCGGTGTGGTGGTATGCGGTGCTTTCGATGACCTCGGGATTCAATCACGCGGTGGTCGAAGGCCTTCCAAGTGCTGCGGACATGCGTACCTACGAACAACAAGCTCGGCTCGCGACCATTGCCGATCCGCGCCTCCGCCAGGAAGTGAGCGACTTCTTCAGCCAGTGCTACATTCCGGCCCGGTCGATGTACCAGTCAGAACGACCCGCCACCGCTGCAGTGAATGCGCTGCTGACAACGTATGGACCCGACGATCCGGACTGGATGGGTTCGCAAGTCTATCGTAATACGCCGGGCTACTATGACACCCTGCGCGCCACCACCCAGGTCAGCGGCTGGGCCTACAATGCTGCCCGTGACACCGAATATGATCCTACGGCTCCACCCACCTGGGGTAGGCCTTACTGCAAGCAGTGGTGGGAGGACGCCTCGGCTGGTCTGCGTGAAAAGTTGATTAACGAGGCCGATGCCACATCGGCTGGCTTTTCAGGTCTCGTGGTCGCCATCGCACCGGCCCTGGCTAGCGAACAGCAGAATGATGCAGTGGCCAAGACCGTTCTGGCGAATTCCCCGCCTTCGTGGTCGAACAACGACCTTGTGGCCCACAATTCCGGCAGTACCGGGTTACTCAGTACGGTAGAGAATGTCGCCAAAGGTGGCTTGGCATCAGGCGGCGTGGTGGCTGCATCGGCGTTGTTCTCGGTCACCATGACCGCAGTCCTTCAGGCCCTTCCGATGGTGCAGGCCGTGCTCCTGCTCGGCATCTATGCCTTGCTGCCCATGATCGTGGTGCTGTCGCGTTATTCCATCTCCATGATGGTCATCGGCGCCATGGCTATCTTTACCGTCAAGTTCTGGAGTGTGCTCTGGTACCTGGCGTTGTGGGTGGACCAGAACCTAATCCTGTCCATGTACCCGGATGTGAATGTCTTCCTGCAGATGTTCGCAAACCCCGGCGAGCACGATATCAAACGCATGCTGCTCAACATGATCACGACCAGCCTCTACCTGGGATTGCCCTTGCTCTGGAGCGGGATGATGGCATGGACGGGGTTACATATCGGCCGCTCGATCAATTCGGTACAAGGCGAATTCACACGGCCAGCCCAGGATGCCGGGAGGCAGGGCGGGAGTATCGGGAAGGCTGTTGCTACTAAAGGGGCGAAGCGATAACGGATTTACAAGTCGTCTTCATACCATCCGTACGGATCAGTGCCATTGTCAAACTTGCGGGTGCGGAAATTATAGTCTCCTGTTAGATCACCGCCTTCAGAATCCGCGTCATCCTCGGATGTAATCGCAGCTTCGGCCAGCAGGCCTATGAGGCCCATGACAAACAGGCTCGTGGCGCGAACGATTGCCTTCGCGCCAGTCAGTATGCCTCCAAGGCATGCCATGAACACTGTAAAAGCTTTGCGCTGATCTTCCATCTCAATAAATCTCTATCTATCGCATCTCCCATGGTGAACTCCGTGCGCCAACGTTTCAGAATTCCCCATCCCGAACCACATTACCTTTGCTGATTATCTTGACAGTTTTAGGATGAACCGGTTCGTTGTCCGGCAGCAGTCCCTTGCCTTTCTCAATCACCTTGGCAGCGACACTGGTCAGCTTGCCTAATGTGTCCGAACCAGCAAGCGCCTTGCTATCGCTATAGTAATCAAACCAGGGTAAACCGGCACTCGTATAATCTTTGGCTGTCGGCGGCGTATGCCGGGGCTGGTGCCCTGTGATTGCCAGATATTGCTCACTGTTGGCCAGGTGGATGAAGCACCGGAAACCATTGTCCTGATCCCAGGCATCGATGCCGTATTCGTCCTCGTAGATTTCCTGCCGCATCAAGCCGCCTGGAGCAAGTCCCATATCCGGGGCAGCGGATTCGCAGACCGTGCGACTGAACATCGGCATCTCGAGGTAGTCCATGTCTGCTTCCACGGTTCGCTCGAAATGTTCGACGTAAACGTCATGCTTCATCGGGTAGATAATAATCTGGAGTCCGCCATGTTCAGCCGTACCGGTAATCTGCTCCTCGGCTGTGAAGCCTTCACCCAGCGGCATGGCGACAAACTGCCGTATGAAATCCTCCGAGACGTTGAAACCGTCCAGCCAGGGCTGCTCCGGAATCACCGCATAGTCCTGTGGATCGGCCGAAAGCCCATTGCTCCAGGACTCCCCGGAAACAGCATTGATCTTGCCGGCGGCAATCTTGACGGCGCAGGGGTAGTCGCCAGAGAAATTGATCCACAGCGCCTCTGACTGATACATGGGTATGAAGACGCCACCATGTGTCCGCCAGGTATCAGGCAAGTTGTCTGCGAAGTCATCCACGTGCTCCACTGGGAAACGACCCAAGCCCGGGGGGAGGGGGTATTCCCGGTTGTCATCCGGGATCCGCAGGGTGCGTTGGAAGTCGATGCTACACGCCGCTTTCTTGTGGACCTCCGGAAACCGGAAGGTCAGTTGGTTGTTCATTAGTTCGATCATTGTCTTTTCTCCCCTCAGTCAATTATTCAGGTGTTACCAGTCGCCATCACGGACATCCCGGGCAATACGCAACAGGGCGTGATCCGGTGCGGATTTGAGCTGGCGGATCAGGTCAGCGAACAGTTGCGGCCGCTTGCGAATGATCTCCTGTAAATCCGTCGATACCTTCCCGGCCATTGCCAGCAGCACATCCGGGTCTTCGCCAAGCTGCTCGGCCAATGCGCGGATTTTCGCCTCCGACGGTGGCGCCACATCTCCGCGCTCTATCTTGCTGAGGTAGGCGGGTTCCACACCGATTCGCTGAGCGACCTGCCGGACGGAAAACCGCCGATCCTCTGACTTCAGGGCCTCGCGATGTTCACGGATGTATTCTCCAAATGTCATGTGTACTATATAGTACACATTTGTTTCTGAGGCAAGCTTTCTGAAGCCGCGGATACCAGGGCAACAACCCAAGGTGTTTTGCAAAATGAGCAATCTATATGAGTTGCGAGGCAGTAAAAAAACTTCCTCATACGGTTGAAGCCGATTAGTATATTTGCAGTACATTTGAAAGCTATTTCCAAAGCCCGAGGTTTACCGATGGCAGAGACAAAATCCATAACCCTGACCGTGCGCATCCAACCTGACGTCAAGGAAGGGCTGCGCGCCATGGCTGAACGAGAACGGCGCAGCCTGGCCAACATGATAGAGGTGATGATTTTGGATTATTGCGGGAGAAATGGAATCTTGGTCGCGGATTCAATGGACTCGAAAACCGGAAAAGCCGAATAGCGTTATTTGGCAGGATGTTTAGTTCTGATATGGCGTTCGCACCAAATTCAATGAAAAACGACGAGCTTACAGCTTATCAAAGCCAATTCTTCGCCTGGGAACTCACCCGGCAGGCTTCTGGCGACTCGATTGAATCTCTTGGCTCGACCCTGGTTGATGCCCAGGTCGATCTCAACCCGCATCAGGTCGAAGCGGCGCTCTTTGCCTGCAAGAATCCACTGTCACGCGGGGTCATACTGGCGGACGAAGTCGGTTTGGGAAAAACCATCGAAGCCGGTCTTGTGCTCTCCCAGTTCTGGGCCGAGCGTAAGCGGCGTATTCTCATCGTCGTACCCGCAAACCTGCGCAAGCAGTGGCATCAGGAACTGCTGGATAAATTCGCGCTGGATGCCGTCATTCTTGAGGCTAAGAGTTACAACCAGCTAAAGAAGCAGGGCAAGGGAAACCCATTCCATACCCCTCAGCCGGTCATCTGCTCCTATCAGTTCGCCAAGTCAAAAATTGACGATGTGCGCGAGGTCCGTTGGGATCTAGTCGTTTATGACGAGGCTCACCGGCTGCGGAATGTGTATAAGAAGAGCAACGTCATCGCTAATGCCCTGAAAGAGGGTCTGTCTCACGTGCACTCAAAGGTGTTGCTTACGGCGACACCACTACAAAACTCGCTGCTTGAGCTCTTCGGTCTGGTCAGCATCATCGACGAACGTGTGTTTGGCGACCTGGACAGCTTCCGTCGCCAGTTTGCCCGCTTGAACGACGATTCAGTGTTCCAGCAGCTGCGCAGCCGCATCGCACCCCTGTGCAAGCGCACCCTGCGCAGGCACGTGGCTCACACTATCGCCTATACCAAGCGCATTCCCCTGGTGGAGCAGTTCACACCGACGCAGGACGAGCAAAACCTTCGCGCCCTGGTGGCGGACTATCTGCGCCGACCAGAGCTTAAGGCGCTGCCCAGCAGTCAAAGGCAGCTCATATCCCTGGTGCTGTGGAAGTTGCTGGCATCGTCCACCTTCGCCATCGGCGGCGCATTGGGCACCATGGCCGAGCGACTGGAGAAATTGCTGGCGCAAGCCGACTATGCAGAATCCCTGATCGAGTCACTGGATCGGGATTACGAGGTGCTCGATGAAGATGCCGAGGAGTGGGAGGCGGAGCTTGCCGATCAGCTCCTCGATGATAAAGATAAGGAAGCCATCCGCAAAGAGATTGCCGAGCTGCGCCGCTACGAGACGATGGCGAAGCAGATCCGCGATAACGCCAAGGGGAAGGCGCTGCTCACCGCCCTGGATCGTGCGTTTACGGAGTTGGAAACACTGGGCGCCCCGGCAAAGGCGTTGATCTTCACCGAATCCCGTCGCACTCAGGACTATCTCCTTTCCCTGCTCAAGGACACTCCTTACGGCGATAGCATTGTTCTGTTCAACGGCACCAATAACAGCAAGGAGGCCCAACAGATCTACAAAGACTGGTTGGCAAAGCATGCTGGTTCAGATCGGGTAACCGGTTCCAAAACCGCTGATACCCGCGCTGCGCTGGTGGAGCACTTCCGCGATAAGGGCAGGGTAATGATCGCCACCGAGGCAGGAGCAGAAGGTATCAACCTGCAGTTCTGTTCCCTGGTGATCAACTACGACCTGCCCTGGAATCCTCAGCGGGTGGAACAGCGCATCGGCCGTTGCCATCGCTACGGGCAAAAGTTTGACGTGGTAGTGGTCAACTTTATCGATCTGAGCAACGAGGCTGACCGCCGTGTTTATGAATTGCTCGATCAGAAATTCCAGCTCTTCGACGGCGTTTTTGGTGCCTCGGATGAGGTGCTGGGGGCCATCGGCTCAGGGGTGGACTTCGAGCGTCGCATCGCCGAGATATACCGGTCCTGTCGCGACCCCGAGACCATCAAGGAAAGCTTCGAGCAACTGCAACTGGACCTGGCCAGCGAGATCAACGAGGCCATGGTCAAAACCCGTGACATCCTCTTCGAGCACTTCGATGACCAGGTGCTGGAGAAGTTGCGCATCGACAGTGAAGAGACCCGCAGCCGCTACGAGCAGTTGTTCATGGTGCTGACGCGAACCGAGCTCAACGGCAATGCCCGATTCGATGGCGACAATGGCTTCACCCTTGAAAGTCTGCCGAATCCATCCCTGAGTGGAAAGGTTCCCCTGGGCCGCTACGAGTTGCCACGCCGCAGCGGCGATGCCCATCTCTATCGTCTTGGCCACCCCCTGGGCGAATACGTGCTGCAGCAGGCCAAGTCACACCAACTGCCACCGGCACGTCTGGTCTTCGACTATGCCGCCTATGCCGGGGGGCGCCTCAGCACCCTAGAGTCCTGGCGAGGTAAAAGCGGATTGCTTAAGGCCGAACTGTTGACCATCGAGTCGCTCGGTGGGATAGAGCAGCACCTCGTGGTCTCTGCGGTTACCCATACGGGCGAGGCGCTGCTGGAAGATGATCCGCAAAAGCTGCTGCGGCTGCCCGTACAGGAACCAGCAGTACCCTACGAAGGCACTGAGTTGTCGCTACTCGATACCGATCTGTCCAACCGTAAAAATCGTTTGGCCGAAAGCGTCAATCGGCGCAATCTCAGCTACTTCGAACAGGAGGTGCAAAAGCTCGATGCCTGGGCGGATGACCTCAAGGTCGGCCTGGAACAGGAGATCAAGGAGATCGACCGCGAGATCAAGGAGGTTCGCCGCACAGCGGCAACGGCTCCCACGCTAGAAGAAAAGCTCAGCTGGCAAAAGCAGCAACGCGAGCTGGAACACAAACGCAACAAGCTAAGGCGCGAGCTCTTCGATCGACAGGATCAGGTGGAAGAAAAACGCAACGACCTGATCAGTGATCTGGAGCAACAGCTCACGCAGAAGGCTGAAGAAAAGCCACTGTTTGTTATTGAATGGGAGTTGGTGTGATGCCACCGCAGGGACCGCCATTAGAACTGAGTTTATTAATTGGTCTGCTAGATAACACTTTCGGTCAACTAATCGCGGGCACTGGCAATAGCGAGGAGGCCAGAAGGGGCAATTTTCTGTCGAAGGCAGTTGCTGCGTTTGTACTACAACAGGAGGCCGGTTCGACACTTGAAGACGCGGTTGCCGCGAGTATTGATGGAGGTGCTGACCACGGCATCGACTCCATAATTGTGGCAGCCGATGGAACATTATGGCTGGTTCAATCCAAATACATAGCAAGCGGCGTTGGCCAGCCAGACTTGGGTGACGTATCGAAGTTCAAAGACGGTGTTGTCGATTTGCTTGCGGGGAAATATGACCGCTTCAATGACGCACTGAATGCAAGAAGGGCGGAGATCGAGGCTGCTTTGGCAGAGGAACACCGGAACGTCAAAGTGGTTCTGGCTCATACGGGCGGGGCGATAGCGGAAGATCGCAGGAATATCTTTTCCGATCTGGAACACGCCTATAACGCGACCGAACCCGGTTTCATCCGCTGTCATGCCTTCGGGCTATCTACCTTGCATGGATTTCAGCTCGACTCGCAAGCTGCCGAGCCAATTGATGCCGTAGTGGAACTGGCGGACTTCGGTCACGTGAATAATCCGTATCGTGGATTCTATGGAAGGATGGCCGCGAAAAGCCTTGCTGAAATGGAGCAGCAACATGGTGACCGGATCGTGGAAAAGAATATCCGCCGATTCAAGGGATCTACCGTCGTAAACGCGGGGATGCTCAATACGCTTGGTGAAGAGGCGGAGCACTTCTTCTATTTCAACAACGGCGTGACGTTCCTGTGCTCCAGCATTCAGCAACTGCCGCCTATAACCCAGACAAGAGATAATGGGAGATTCCGCGTTCGCGGTATATCCATCATCAACGGCGCTCAAACAGTGGGCACCATCGCGGAAAAAGAGGCTGCCTATTTTGAGCAGCACCCCGCGGAGGTGCTAGCGACCTTCATAAGTCTTGATCAGGCGCCAGTCGATTTCGGTGCGCGTGTCACTCAATACCGTAACCGGCAAAATGCGGTGGATCTGGAGGATTTTGCTGCTCTTGATGAGAGGCAGGAGCAATGGCGGCAGACGTTGGAGATGGCAGGCGTTAGCTATCTCTACAAACACGGGGAGGATGATCCCCCATTGTCAGAAACTGTATTCAGTGTGCGTGAAGCCGCACCTGCACTGGCCTGCTGCGAAACGGCGAACCATTGGCCCGCCTACATCGTCGCTGCAAAAAAAGACCAGAAACGGTTGTTCAAACAGCCTGAACTGGCTGCGGCAGGTTCCCCGCTCGATGACGCTTATGTCCGATTGTTCACAGATGCCTTGACGGCTAGAGAGCTATGGCGCGTGGTGCAGACCAGCCGCCTTGTGCAGAAGACGATCACTGACCGAGCAAGAGGAGAAGCTGCAGACGATGCCGAGATACTGCGCCAGGGAAAATGGTTGACCCTGCATGTTCTGCTGTTAAAGACCCAGTTGCGCTGGGGTGCTGATTTGTCGTTGACCGAGGATGAAAGAAATCGACTTTCGGTGGCTATCGATGCCATAGCCAATGAATTGATGAACGCGGTCAAGGCGAATACCTGGAACAAACAGCCGCGTGCAATATTTGAAAACCAGACCGACGTGCAAACGGTAAAGAATTTGATGATGGCTGCGCTAACGCAGCACGCTCTAAGTGTGCATTATGAGAAATAGACAACAAATGGATCTGGCCTGGATCGGTAAGGCACAACATCCTATGCTGGATCACAAGCACATCATGCTGGTCAGTAATCTGGAAAAACAGCTCACGCAGCAGATTGAAGAAAAACAACTATTTGTTATCGAATGGGCGTTGGTGTGATGACCAAGAGGGAACTTGCCAGGGGGGCGATTTGGAGACAATGGGACTTGCATGTGCATACACCTGCCTCATTCCATTGGTCTGGACAAAAGTTTGATGGTGATCTGTCATCCGATCAGAACAAGAAATTGGTTGATGACATGATCGAGGCCATGAATCAGGCGAAACCTTCTGTGTTTGCCATCATGGATTATTGGACTTTTGACGGCTGGTTTGCGCTTAAGCAGCGCCTTGCGGACGAAGATGCGCCGAAACTTACTAAAAAGGTATTTCCGGGTATTGAGTTGCGGCTTTCTGCTCCGACCGATAAACGTCTTAATGCGCATGTCATTTTTTCAGATGAAATAGCTGATCAGCACCTAAAGGACTTTTTGTCGAATCTGAGGATAGAGAGGATAGATCGCGCAATTTCAAAAGACGCTCTGGTCGATCTCGCCCGTACGACGGCTTCCGACATGTTGAAGAAGAAGGGCCATAAAAAAGATGTGGTGGATAAGGATTTTGATGATGCTTTGCTAGCAGGCTACAAGCTGGCGGAAATTAAAACCGAAAGTTATAAGCATGCAATCTCAAGCGTTCCTAATGAGATGGCGATTGGCTTTATGCCGTATGACATGAGCGATGGCCTCGATGAAGTGAAATGGGAACAGCACTACTCGTATTTTCTTGGGCTATTCGAGTCGTCCCCGATTTTTGAATCGAGAAACCTTGAGCTTCGATCAGCATTCCTGTGTGAAATGACGGAGAACAATCAAGGTTGGATTGAAAATTTTAAGCATGGGCTAAAAAACATACCTAGGCTGGTGGTCTCTGGCAGTGATGCACACTGTTTTGTGGGTGTGCCTGGTGATAACGACAAGCGCGGTTACGGTGATTTTCCATCCGGCAAGAAAACCTGGATAAAGGCCGACCCTTCGTTCCGTGGCCTTAAGCAGGTAATTCTTGAGCCTGCAAAACGATCTTTCATTGGCGAAAAGCCGCCCAAGCTTCAGGAAGTTGAATCTAATAAGACTTACTACATTGAGTCAGTTGAAGTAGCCAAAACGGGAAGTAAAGCCGATGTGGGGCAATGGCTTGATGGCTGCGATATTCCACTGAACCCTGATCTTGTCGCCATCATAGGCAACAAGGGAAGTGGAAAGAGTGCGTTGGCGGATGTCATCGCCACACTTGGTAACTCCAAGCAGTCTGAGCATTTCAGTTTTCTCAGGCCAGGGAGGTTTTGGGGGAAAGCTGGTGAGCCAGCACGATACTTTACTGGAACACTTACTTGGCGAGATGAAAGTACCGAGGCACGATCGCTTAATGAGCGCCCCTCTGAAGAAAAGGCAGAATTGGTTCGCTATATCCCTCAGGGATACTTCGAAGAGCTTTGTAATGAGCATGTGTCTGGCAAATCGAATGCATTTGAGAAAGAACTTCGGTCGGTGATTTTCTCGCATGCGAGTGAAGAGGTGAGACTGGGTGCTCTCGATTTCGATCAGCTGATCGATCAACAGGAGCAATCACTCAGAAACAGGCTGGGTGAGTACCGCAAAGAGCTGCGATCCACAAATGCTTCAATCGTACGGATCGAGGAACAGCTTCAGCCAATAGAACTTAAAAAGTTAGAAGAATTGCTGTTACTGAAGACTAAGGAAATCGAGGAGCACAACAAGCTGAAACCGGAAGAAGTCGTTCAACCTGCGGATGCGCTGAGCACGGAGCAACAGCAGGCTGCTGATGACTTAGCTGCAACGAATAAGCAGATAGGGCTTATTAACGAGCGAACTCAAAAAATTGCCACTGAAACCACCGAGAACGCAAAGCGTCAAAAAGCGGTCGCGAACATTCGGGAGCAATTGAGACTGCTCAAGCGCGCGTTTGAAGATGCGCAGCAGAATGTTGCCGAAGACCTTAAGCTGATTGGTGTGTCATGGCAAGAGCTTGCTGCTATTGAAATTAAAGAAACTGTTCTCGATGCAAAGTTGGCGGAAATCACCGAAAACCAGGATAAATTACGAACTGAATCCGAGACGCTTGCAAGCGACTTGGCAGCTCAAGTCGAAAAGCAGCAGGGATTCGCAGCCAAGTTGAATGCGCCACAGCAACAGTATGAAAGCTATCAGCAACGGCTCTCAGAATGGAACAAGAAGTTGAATGGACTATTGGGCGCGTCTACCGAACCTGAGACAAAGGTGGGTCTTGAAACTCGCATAGCGCAAATCAGGGAGCTGCCAGGTCAGCTCAAGAAGTTACAGGAAAAGAGATTACGTTTGTCCGGTGAAGTGTTCGACACACTCAGCGCCCAGAGAATAGCGCGTGAGGAACTATTCAAGCCAGTGCAAGACTTGATTCAGAATAACAGCCTGATACGCGAGGACTATCGGTTGCAGTTTCAAGCAACTTTGGCGGCCTCCGCGGAAGCAATCGCAGAACAGTTATTCGCCTTGATAAAGCAAACACATGGTGACTTTCGCGGAAAAGATGAGGCGTTATCAGCGATCAAAAAGCTATTCGATAGCCACGATCTAAACACGAAAGATGGTGCTTTGGATTTTATCTCCTCCTTACAAGAGAAAGTTTTTGATGCCGCCAAGGATTCTGGATCAAATGTAGGCATCTTCAGTCTGTTGAAAAAAGGCCAATCGGCAACGTCGGTGTATGACCTGATCTTTGGACTTGGCTTCCTTGAACCAAGATATTCCCTGCTATTCCAAGATACCCAAATTGAACAGCTTTCGCCTGGGCAACGCGGTGCGTTACTACTGATTTTTTATTTGCTGGTAGACAAGGGGAAAACGCCCATCATATTGGACCAACCAGAAGAGAACTTGGACAACGAGACAGTGTTCCGTTTGCTTGTTCCTGTACTGTCAGAAGCCAAGATGCAAAGGCAGATCATTATGGTCACACACAATCCAAACTTGGCTGTAGTCTGTGATGCGGAGCAGATTATCCACTCAACATTTGATCGGGCTGCAGATTTTGCGATCAGTTACGAATCTGGTGCAATAGAAAATACAACGTTGAATGGAATCGCCGTCACCATATTGGAAGGCACCAAGCCTGCATTCGAAAATCGTTCTGGAAAATATCACTGATGAGCCGTACCAAACAAAAACTAGAACTTACCTGGATAGGCAAAGACAAACGCCCAAAGCTGGAGCCGCGGATTCTGCTGGAGGACCCGGAGAAGTCTTACCACGCCAAGCAGCGGGTGAAGGACAACGACATCTTCGACAACCACCTCATCTTCGGTGACAACCTGCTGGCGCTGAAGGCGCTGGAGCAGGAGTTTGTGGGCAAGGTGAAGTGCGTGTTCATCGATCCGCCCTATAACACCGGCAGCGCCTTTACCCACTATGACGACGGGGTGGAGCATTCCATCTGGTTGTCGTTGATGCGTGACCGGCTGGATATCATCCGCAATCTGTTGTCGGAGGATGGTTCATTGTGGATCACTATTGACGACAACGAGGCGCATTATCTGAAGGTATTGTGTGATGAGGTGATGGGGCGCAACAACTTTATATCCTCCGTAATGTGGCAAAAAATCTATACGACTAAAAATTCAGCCAAGTATTTTTCATCAATGCACGATCATGTTCTTGTATACGCGAGAAACAAAGAAGCTTTCAAGCTTAATGATTTGCCTAGAGAAGAAAAGCAAAATAAGGCTTATAAAAATCTTGATAATGACCCGAGAGGGCCATGGAAAGCCACTCCACTGCACGCAAGAAACTATTACAGCCTAGGAAGATATGCAGTCACATCACCGTCTGGCCGAGTAATTAGTGGCCCACCGACTGGAACATATTGGCGTATATCTGAAGACAACTTTGCCAAAATGGAGTCTGAGAACAGAATTTGGTGGGGCAGCGATGGTGATGGTGTTCCTGCGCAAAAACGTTTTCTTACTGAAGTCAGGCAAGGTGTGACGCCTAATACTCTCTGGCTTCATACTGAGGCGGGTCACAACGGTGAGGCTAAGAATGAGATTAGGGCAATATTGCCAGGCGAGGATGAGCTATTCATCACTCCGAAACCGGAACGCCTAATTCATAGAGCTCTTACTGTTTCCACTGAGCCTGGAGATCTCGTATTAGACTCCTTCGCCGGCTCCGGCACCACCGGCGCCGTCGCCCACAAAATGGGCCGACGCTGGATCATGGTGGAGCTAGGCGAGCACTGCCACACCCACATCATTCCCCGCATGCTGAAGGTCATCGACGGCGAGGACTCCGGCGGCATCACTCAGGCTGTTGATTGGAAAGGCGGCGGCGGCTTTCGCTACTACCGCCTGGCCCCCTCGCTGCTAGAGAAGGACAAGTGGGGCAACTGGGTGGTCAACCCGGAATACAACGCCGCGATGCTGGCAGAGGCGTTGTGCAAGCTGGAGGGCTTCACCTATGCGCCGTCGGAGACAGTCTGGTGGCAGCAGGGGCACTCCACCGAGGCTGATTTTATCTATGTTACCACGCAGAACCTGTCGGCCGATCAGTTCCAGGCTTTGTCAGAAGAGGTCGGCGAGGGCCGCAGCCTGCTGGTGTTGTGCAGTGCCTTCCGCGGCGTGAGTGCCGCCAAGGCTGCCGAACGCTGGCCGAACCTCACTATCAAAAAGATTCCGAAGGTGGTGCTGTCGCGCTGTGAATGGGGCCATGATGACTACAGCCTAAACGTACAGAACCTTCCTATGGCTAAGCCGGAAGCCGAACCTGCGACACAACCGAAGCAGAAAAACCAAAAGAAGACTGCCCCAGGTCAAGCGGCGCTGTTCGGGGAGGATGAGTGATGAATACCCGCGTACTCAATGCAATCAAAGGGCGGTTGTCGCTGCGCTCACCCCAGGCGGATTCGATCGAGAAGCTAGCCCTTGCGCTGGATGTTGCCCCCGACATGCGTGCCCATGAGCGCGATCTCGAAGCCATCTTAAATACCCTCAAGGCCGAGTTCCCGATGCTAGAGGACTTCGAGAGGGAGTTCCCATCGCTCTGTTATGCCCTGGCCACCGGTGTGGGCAAGACGCGCTTGATGGGCGCCTTTATCAGCTATCTGCACCTGGCCTACGGTTTCAAGCACTTCTTTGTGCTGGCACCCAACCTGACCATCTATGAAAAGCTGATTGCGGACTTCACCCCAAACACACCCAAATATGTGTTCAAGGGTATAGCAGAGTTTGCCGCCTATCCGCCGGAGATAATTACTGGAGATAACTACGAGCAGCGTGCCGGTACTCTTAGCATGCTGTCGCCGGTGACCATCAACATCTTCAACATCTCCAAGATCAACTCCGAGGTGCGTGGCGGCAAGAGCCCGCGTATCAAGCGCCTTTCGGAATATTTGGGCGACAGCTATTTCAACTACCTGGCTGAGTTGCCCGACCTGGTGTTGCTGATGGATGAGTCGCACCGCTACCGCGCCAGCGCCGGCGTGCGCGCCATTAACGAACTCAAGCCGCTATTCGGCCTGGAGCTGACTGCTACTCCCTTTGTGGAGAGCAACCGTGGGCCAGTGCCCTTCAAGAACGTGGTGGTCGATTATCCGCTGGCCCGCGCCATGGAGGACGGCTTCGTCAAGGAACCTGCCGTCGTCACCCAACGCGACTTTGACGCTAAGCGCCATACACCTGAGGAGCTGGAGAAGATCAAGCTGGAAGACGGCGTGCGCCTGCACGAGGCCACCAAGGTGGAACTGATGACCTATGCACGCCAGAACGGCGCCGGGACTGTCAAGCCGTTCGTGCTGATCATCGCCCGTGATACCACCCATGCCGGCCAGTTGTTGGCGCTGATCCAGTCCGATGCCTTCTTCGAAGGGCGCTACCGTGACAAAGTGATCCAGGTGGACAGCTCGACCAAGAAAGAGGACGAGATGGTCGAACGCCTGTTGGCGGTTGAGAGCGAGCATGAGCCCACCGAGATCGTCATCCACGTCAATATGCTCAAGGAGGGTTGGGACGTAACCAATCTCTACACCATCGTGCCGCTGCGCGCCGCCAATGCCCGCACCCTGATCGAGCAGTCTATCGGCCGCGGCTTGCGCCTGCCTTACGGCAAGCGTACCGGGGTGAGCGCGGTAGATCGGCTCAACATCGTCGCCCATGACCGATTCCAGGAGATCATCGACGAGGCTAACCGGGGGGACTCACCAATCCGTCTCAAGCAGGTGATTCTGGAAGCACCGGACAAGGACGAGGGTGTGGTAAGCGTCACGGTCAGTTCCAGTGTCGAAGAGACCTTGGGCCTGATCGAACCCGAGGTAACCAGCGCCGGCGGCAAGCACTATGAACTCAAGCCAGAAGAGCTGACTGTCCCCGTATTCACCAAGCCCGCGGAGAAGGAAGCCGCGCGCGCGGTGATGGACGTGATCCGTGAACTGGAAACCATGAGCGATTTGGTGCCGGGCAGTGGCGCGCTGAGTAAGCCGGAGGTGCGGCAGGCGATTATCGAACAGGTCAAGGAGCGCCTTACCCCGGTTCAGGGTGAGCTGTTGGAGACCGAGTCGGTGGACCTGGATGATGTGGTGGCCAGGACCACGGAGGTGGTGGTTCAGAAGACCATCGATATACCCCGGATTGCCGTGGTGCCCACGGGCGAGGTCACTGTCGGCTTCGAGCCGTTCACTCTGGATATGAGCGGCCTCAATTTGCAGCCTGCCGACCGGGAACTGGTTATCCAGAATCTGCGCACCAACGAGCAGGAGACTTTGGCTTCGGAGGTCGGCATCACCGAAAAGCGGCTGGAGGATTACATCGTCTATGCCCTGGTCGACTTCGATGATATCGACTACCACAACCAGGCCGACCTGCTGTATGACCTTGCCGGTCAGGCGGTGCAGCATTTACTGGGTTATTTATCGGAAGATGAGGCTCGAGCGGTGCTGGACCATAACCGACGTCTGATTGCCGACAATATCCATGCGCAGATGATGGAGCACTTCTGGGAGAAGGCATCGGGATACGAGGTGCAGGTTAGTCGTGGGTTCACTCAGCTTAAACCCTGCACCTACACGGCTTCTGAAAAGCATCCTGTAAGAAACGTCCGTGAAACGCTGGATGACAAGGGGCGTATCAAACAGGTGCTGTTTGGTGGCTTCAAGAAATGTCTTTACCCACTGCAGAAGTTCGACTCCGACAGCGAGCGCCGCTTTGCGCTGATTCTGGAGCGAGATGCAGATAAATGGTTCCGGCCGGTGAAAGGGCAGTTCCAGATCTACTACAAGCACGGTACGGAACAGCCCGAGTATGTGCCGGACTTCGTCGCGGAATCAGCCGACGCCATTTATATGGTCGAAACCAAGGCGCGCACGGATGTGAAGGATGACGAGGTACAGGCAAAGTCCGATGCCGCCGCCCAGTGGTGTGAACACGCATCAGACTATGCTAGGAAAAATGGCGGCAAGGCATGGGCCTATCTTCTGATTCCACACGATGAGATCAATGAGTCGCGGACCTTGAAAGATTTCGAGCGGTTCTTGGTCAAGCAGTAAGGCGTACTGCTTTTAGAGGAGTGAAAGCAATACCCACCACCTGCGTAACCAGCCACTGTGGAGGTCGTTCATCCCTGTCAAAGGGCGGCGGCGATTGGTCTGCTTCAGTCGCAACTCTAGGAAGAGGAGCGCAGCCTGTGTTGCGGGATGTGTATCACCGCAATTACTGTACAGCTTGCTTCACTACATAGAGAACATCGACGGTACCTCATGCAAACTCCGAGAATCGGTAAGTGCCTTTAAATGTATTGCCGAGGAGCACCTTGCCAACGGTACCGATTTGAAAACACTATATGCGGAAGAAATCAGGAAGCGAAAGTATCAAAGCCGCAGCAGTGTGTATCGCTGTGTAGGTAGTACATTGCTGGTAAAGGGGCTTGAGTTTGACCACGCTATCATTCTACGGACCGCCAATTGGCAGCAAAGTTGGGGTGGTCATAAAGACCTCTACGTTGCACTTACGCGTGGTTCTTCTACGGCAACTTTGATAGACGTTGCGAATTAATCGAGTTTCAATTTCGATGGGTTACAAGAGCTTAAGGTGTGTTATTTGCAGATTACGAAAACAGACTTCATTCAGTTTCTGAATTGCCCTAAATCCCTCTGGCTTCTGAAGAAAGATCCGGATCATTATCCCCATGGTGAATTTTCCACTTTCATGCAGAAACTTGTGCGTGAAGGCTATGAGGTCGAGCGATTTGTTCAGCAGTTCTTTGAGAGTGCCGGTGATCGTAAAGTCAATTTTCAGGCAGAATTTACAACTGGCGACGGTCTATATGCGCGTGTAGACGCGCTGGAAAATATGAGCGATGGGACGACCGCGCTTTATGAGATTAAGTCTTCGACCAGTGTTAAAACCGACGCCAAGCATAACCATGTAAAGGACGCCTGTTTCCAGAAAATCTGCGCGGAGCGCGCCGGGCAGCAAATCGACCGTGTGTTTTTGGTTCATTTGAATGGTGACTATGTTCGGAATGGTGAGATAGATCCCGGCGCGATGCTGGTCTTCGCTGACATTACTGAAGCGGTTGAGGAGGTAGAGTCCCAAACGAGTGCAGAGATCGATGCTGCCCTGACGTTTCTGGTGAGCGAACAGGGCATGGGCGGGTGTTCCTGTGTTGAGAAGACCCGCGCTAACCATTGCGATGCATTTGGGATTTTTAACCCTGAAGTTCCGACGCCGTCGATCTATAGTCTGCCGAGGTTGCGAACAAACAAAATCCGCGACCTTCGTTCTATGAATGTTCTTGGGCTCGATGATGTGCCCGGCGATTTTTCATTGTCCGAAAATCAACGTATTGTGGTTGAGTCTTTTCAGGATGGTGAGCCGAAAGTTAATGAAGTAGCTATCAGACAATTTCTTTCTGAGCTGAGTTTTCCGCTCTACTTTTTCGACTACGAAACCTTTTCTTCCGCTGTACCGCTGATAGACTGCACCAGTCCACATAAGCATTTCCCCGTGCAGTACTCACTGCACATCTTGGGTGCCGATGGTTCGATTCAGCACAAGGAACATCTGGAGCGTGAGGCCCGTTTGCCAGATCGTTTGCTGGAGAGGATGAAGGAAGATATTGGAACTGAGGGTAGCCTGGTTTCCTGGCACGCATCTTTCGAGAAAACCCAAAATCGGCAAATGGCTGCGCTATTCCCGGATGAGGCGGATTTCCTTAACGGGCTAAATGACCGAATGGTGGATCTGGAAGATCTGTTTAAGACAGCCTATGTCGACGCCAGATTTGATGGTTCCACATCCATCAAAAAGGTACTGCCGGTGGTGTGTCCACAGCTCAACTACAACGACCTGGATGTTCAGGATGGAGCGTCGGCGATGGAATCCTGGAAACGGATGCTCGATGCAGCGCCTGAAGAGGCAGATAACATTGCTCAATCGCTATTGCGTTATTGCGAGCGGGACACGTTTGCCATGGTCGAGATTTATCGCTTTTTGATGGGATTAATTAGCTAACAGGCATTGACCACGGATATCTAGGCAGTCAACTTCAATTGGCAAGAAATACATATAAACCCGGCGCATTCCAGGTAAAAGTAGTGCCTTTGTCTTAACGGTTGGGGAGGTTACGCTAAAGAGGTTTAGATTACCCCCATTTGTATCCCAGGTGCATGGCCTGCCCCAGATTTCACGTTCACGTGGGTAAGGTGGCGTGATGAAGCTGGATTCCATGGCACAGAACCCGAAGCATGCCATTCTCGATTGCTCAAACGCCGAGCCCGGTTGCCACTTGTTGGAGATCTTGGTGTACGGGCATTGCAAAAGGTAACATATATGCTACTATATGGGTCATATGATAGAGGTTAGAGAATACCTCGATGCTGAGGGAAAAAGTCCTTATGCCAAATGGTTCGATCGTCTGAATGTGGCAGCTGCGGTCAAGGTGACGACAGCCGTCCATCGGATGGAGCAGGGTAACTTCTCTAATGTGAAAGGTGTGGGCGCCGGCGTCTACGAGTACCGAATCGATTTTGGTCCTGGCTATCGGATCTACTTTGGCAAGGATGGGGACCGGTTGGTGATATTGCTCGCGGGTGGTACCAAGAAGCGCCAGGATGCAGATATTGCTGCCGCGAAAGGGCATTGGCGCGACTATAAGCGCCGGAAACGGCAAGAGGTGACATGATGGCTCTGACGAAGGATTTTAAGGACACCATACAGGCACGCGCCCAAAGGGATCCGGCGTTTCGCAAGGCCCTGCTACAAGAAGGGGTCGAATGCCTGCTTGCCGGTGATGTCGATACCGGCAAGGCAGTGCTACGTGACTATATCAACGCGACGATCGGATTCGAGGAGCTCTCCCAGGTATTCGACAAGTCGAGCAAGAGTCTCATGCGCATGTTCGGGCCAAAAGGTAATCCCCAGGCGAGCAACCTGTTTGCGGTGATCCAATACCTGCAGGAGCAGGAGGGCATTCACCTGGAAGTCAAAGCCCGGAAGGTGGCCTAAGGTGCTGTGTATCAGTGTTCAATCGGCAATTTTTTTGAGCATTTTGAAGGATTTTTTGAGCATGGTATTTTTCATGGTATTACCGTTTAGCAGGAAAATAACTCATTGAATATGAAAGACAAAAAAGGCTTATTGATAATAGAGTGGGAGTGACAGACTGCTCGTGAAACCCCCCTCTATTCGCGTTTAGAGAAAACGACCATGAGCAGCGCCGGCAGGAAAGTCAGGGTCACGGCCGCGGCGCCTACCAAGCCAAACAGGACAATTACCCCCAGGCCGCGATAGAGTTCCGTTCCTTCGCCTGGTAGCAGCACCAGCGGCGCCAATCCGAAAACGGTCGTCAGCGTGGTCATGGCGATTGGCCGCAAGCGGATGGAAACTGCCTGGTGAACCGCATCACGCACCGGCATCTTCCCTTTCCGGACATTGGACATGGCCTGGTGAACAATGAGGATGGGATTGTTGACTACGGTGCCCATGAGGATCAGAAATCCCAGCATGGTGATCATGTCGAACGGCTGGCTGATGGCTTGCATTCCCACCCTGGGTAACCAACCTCCCAGCAGATTCATTGCCCACAAGCCGACGATGCCCGAGGCGATGCCCAGGGGAATGGTAGTCATGATCAACAGTGGATACTTCCAGTGGGAGAGAATCGCCACGAGAACAAGATAGATCAATATCAGCGCCACGATATAGTTGGTGCTGAGAGACTCCCGGGTTGCCTGCAGCTGGTCACTGGCTCCCGAGAGTCGGATCTTCACGTTTGAGGGTAGTTCGCCGGTCAGGCGCAGATGCTCGATCACATCTCCGCGCACCCTCTCCAGGCCTGTCTCCAAGGCGATTTCATCCGGTGGAATAATGCTCAGCGTGACGGTGCGCGCACCGTTTACCCGTCGTAGAGTTCCGGTGTCAACCGATTCCACGATCTCGGCCAAAGAAGAGAGGGGCATCACCGTATCGGCCGGGGTATAGACTGGCAACTGGTCGAGGTCCTCCAGCAGCGTTCCTACACCTTTGTTCCCGTACAGATAGATGTCGATCTTGTCATCCTCGAGAAAAAATTCATCGACGAATGCGCCATCGGTCATGGCGGCAATCGTGAACCCCATGTCGGGGTTACTCATACCCACTTCGCCCAGCCGTTCCCAACGCGGCCGGACTTCCAGCAATGGCTGCGATAGTGCCAGGGAGCGCGGAGTAGAGCGGATGCGTGGGTTGCCGAACACCTCCCGGGTCCGGGCTTCCGCCGCGGATGCCACATCATAGATGGCTTGCTGGGAGGGGCCTGAGATGTCCAGATTGATGCTTCTAGATCCTCCGCTGTTGCTGGTGATGATGGAGCCTCGGGAGACAAACGAGCGCATACCGACATAGCTTTTGAACTTGCGGTCGATAACCTGCATCAGCGGCTTGATATGTTTGGGGTTCTTCGGCTGAGCGATGATGCGCAGCCGCGTGGCCTCGACACTCATGTTGAAATAGGCCATTGCCGGGGTATCGCTCTTGCCAAGGTCAAACAGGGCAGGGTCCTGCTCCAGAAACGGCAGAAAGTGCTTCTGCACGTCCATACCGATCCGCTGCATTGTCTCCAGATTGTATCCGGTGGGCGGTGTCATGCTGGCGAATAGCTTAGGCTCCTCGCCTTCGGGCAGGTATTCTGCGGGGGGGGTGAGAAAAGCGATGATTGCGCCGCAACCGCCGAGCACCACTGCCAGCACTCCCCATTGCCGCCACCGGGCGGCGAGGATCCAATCGACACGTTTGATGATGAAGCCCTGCCAACCGCTAAAGGCAAGCGCGTCCGTTTTGGCGGGCGCCCTGAACACGTGTGGAGCGGCCGAGGGGACAACTGCGATAGCGACCAGCATCGAGGCTGTGATGGAGGCGCAGATGGCGATGGCGACATCGGAGTAGAGTTGGCCCGCTTCCTCTTCGATGAAGGCGATGGGTGCAAACACCAGTACCGTGGTGAGGGTGGAGGCCAGCACCGCCGGCCATACTTTACTGACCCCCTCCACCGCGGCCCGCCAGCGATCGAGGCCCCTGCGCCATGCCAGTTCGATGTTCTCCAACACGACGATGCTGTTGTCCAGAGTCATGCCAATGGCGAAGGCAACACCCGCCAGGGAGATCACGTTGATGGTACGCCCGGCCAGAGTCAGGCCCAGAAAGGCGGCAATCGTGCAGATAGGGATTCCGACGACACCGATTGCGGTCATGCGCCCGGAGCGAAGGAATAGGAACATCACACCGCTTGCCAACGCTGCGCCGATTAACAGATTGGTCCAGACATTGGCGACCGAGGCTTCGACATAGCCAACATCATCAGCTACCAGTTGCATCTGCATACCGGCAGGCTGCAGCAACTCCTCATTGATGGCATCGACTTCCGGCATCAAGGCGCGCTTGATATCGATGACATTCGATCCAGCCTGCCTCCTAACCGACATGCCGATCGCCGGCTTGCCATCCGTGTACGAGTAGCGGTTGACTTCAAAGTGCCCCAGTCTCACATCGGCGATTTCGCCCAGCCGGACCAGGGCATCACCCTGCTGACGAATAATCAACTGCTGCAGTGCGCCGATATCCCGGAAACGGCCGATGGTGCGCAGCAGATAGCGCCGCTTACCCGCCTCGATCTCACCGCCGGAGACGTCCCTATTGCGCTCACGGATGGCACGGCGTACCTGGGCCACAGTCAGGTTGCGTTCGGCCAGCCGTGCAGGATCAATAAGTATCTGAATCTGCCGTTCAGCGCCACCATACACGGATACTGACGAAATCCCCGGCACCGTCTCCATTCGTGTTGCCACATTGTCTGCGATAAAGTCCTGCATCGGAATCATATCGAGATTTCGCGGATTCCCGGGCAATGGGGTGACGCGAAAATACATAAAAGAGTTGGCCGAGAAAGAGGTTGCGAAAATGCGCGGTTCGTTGACGTTGTCGGGATAGGATGGCACCTGACTCAAGGCGTTCATCACTTCGATCAGGGTGTCATTTAGATTGATGCCGAACGGAAACTCCAGTTCGATCCGGGCCTGCCCGAAAGAGGCTGAGGAGACAAGCCGCTGCAGGCTGGGCACGCTGCGCAGACGCTCTTCCTGTTCAATGAGGATCTCCTTTTCAATGTCCTGCGGTGTGGCGCCGGGCCAGCCGGTGCGAACTGAGATAGTACGAACCTCCAGGTCAGGTATCATCTGTACCGGGATGTTAAGTGCAGCGACTATGCCCAGAACCATCAGGATGAGCGCGGCCACGGCAACCACAGTTCCTCGACTGACCAATGCCTGAAACATTCAGCTCGCCTCTCGTTTACAGGTGCTCTTGGGTGGTGACCTGTTGACCGTCGCGCAGGTTTTCATTGCCTCGCACTACTATCCAATCGCCGGGCGACAAGCCCTCTGAGATGGCCACCATGCCACCGAATTGGAGGCCGGTTTGTACCCGCCGCTCCGATACACGGCTCACCTCGCCTTGGTGCTCGGTCACCCATACCGTGACGCGTCCGTCGGGATGGCGGATGAGTGCATCCCGGGGAACCGTGATACCCTGCCGCCCGCTGTGTAGCCGCAGCACAGCGCTGGCTGACATACCCGGAGCCAACGGAGCTTCCTCGTCCTGCAGCGTAGCCCGAAGGCGGAATGTCCGGGTTTGTGCGTCAGCAACCGGCATCACCCAGTTTACAAACCCTTTATAGACGTTTCCCGGGAGGGCATCCAAGCGGACGAGAATTTCTGCCTCTTGATCCAGTTTAGTGCGAACGGACTGTGGTGCCTGGAAATCGATCCGCAATCCGGACACGGCGGTTAGTTCGACCACCGGGTCGCCAGGACTGAGCCACTCACCGATCTCGGTCCATTTGCGGCTGATGACACCGTCAAACGGCGCGGTAATTTGATGACGGCGCAATCGCGCCTCCCTGCGCATTTGTTGTGCGCGTACGCGCCTGAGCTCGGCTTCATCCGCTCGCACCTCTGACGACAAGGATTCAATTTGATCGGCTGAAATTGCACGGGATTTGGAGAGTTTTCTCGAGTCGGCCAGGCGCCGCTTGGCATCCGCCAACTCCACGACAACCTTCTCCGTGGAAGACTTAGCTTCGGCAAGAGCCAGAGTTTCCAATTCCGAGTCCAGCCGCAGAATCTCAGCACCCGCTCGGACGCGATCGCCAAGGCTCGTTGTGAGGCTTTCGACCAAACCACTCACTTGCACCGAAAGCTTGGCGACACGGGGCGAAATCACGCTACCTGAAAGACGTATCTCTTCGATCAGTGGACGCTGCTCGGCGCGCACCACCATCACTTTTGGCCCACTCTGTTGGGATAGGGCCGCAAGAGGCACCAAATATGCCAACAATACAATCGGTATTATCCATGCCGAAAAACGCCCTTGGCGCTGCCCCACGGATCTGAATGACCCCAGGGTGGGCCGGCAGGGATTAATAAGTGATCTCATCGAGCCATGAGGCCATCTGCCTTTAGGTCCTGACAGGACGCCGATGGAGTAGGGGGACTTGAAATGCATGGAGAGGCGCTCCGGTTGATTCAGTCGAAAGGTGCAAGTTTGTTTTGCGGTGGCTGAAGACGGGAAATATAGGTCGCCAGCAATTCCAGTTCCTCGACATTCATCTGGCGAATCAGATCTCTCATATCCGGGTTGGAATTCTTGCGAGTTCCTGCCTGAATCCTTTTCAATTGCCGTAGCAAATACTCGAAATTCTGTCCTTGCAATAAGGGAACGATTTCTTCAGCATTCCCTTCCCCATCAACGCCGTGGCAGGTACTGCAGGACTGCTGAAAGGTTATTGATGCGTTCCCGAGTTCATCGTCATCTACGTCGCCCACTCCCGGGTCAGGGTTCATCTTTAGCGATTCGATATAGGCCGCCACATCGGTCATTGCCTGTGGCCCCTGAGCGGATAGACCACGGGCAAATTCCAGCATATCCGGATTCTCGCGTTGTCCGGAGCTGATATCGATAAGCTGTTTGATTACGACACTCGCGTGTTGACCGGCGATTTGGGGGTAGGCGCCACTATAGGCTCCCCAGCCGTTCGCTCCATGGCAATGACTGCAACTCTCGAAGCGCGTTTTCCCCGCATCGATATCGGGTTCCAAAGCCATGATATGGCTGATCTCAAGGGACATATCCGCTTGGCTGGGAATTGCAAGCAGAAAGAAAAGCAGGATTGCCAGTCTCAAAAACAGAATGGAAAGTGGGGATTTAGATAGCATGTCTGTCGTCGTCTATTACAACATGATTGGCTGGGGAATAATTGTTGGATGTTGAATGTAAGAACCCACAGATCGGAAATTCTCTACTGAATATCATTCCCGCGGAAGCAGAATATTGCAACCAACTAAATCCCAGAATCTATTTACTTGGTTGGAGCAACTATTGAAGCCACTGAAAACCGCTACCATCCCGATATCCGTGCACGGGCGACCCGGTGTGAAGGTTACCAAAGGGTTCCATTAGCGCGACTGGTTATCAGAGATATCGCTCTTTTACTTGCTGGTGGTAGATAATTAGGTTGCTAAATAAACCGATCCCATTGCCGATGTGAGGATTGTCCTCAACGTGGCGCGATCTCAGGGTTATGAGTACACTTGTGCACATTCGTGGCGCTTCCGCGCCTAGCAAGGATGGCAATATGAATCTCAAGACAGCAATATTATTGATGCTTTGGCTTGTACCTGTGTTTGTACTTCAAGCTGCGGATATGCCTGGCGCCAGCGACCACCCTTCCATTCCCAGGGTCACAGGCTCTGAACTGGTGGGTTATGCTCAAAGTGAATACGATACCGGCAGTTTTCTGGTCATGGGTCCGGATGAAAAGATCGGGGTTGCACACCCGGAAGGCAAGCGCACGCGGCTCCTTTACCTCACCAAGGCCGGTGACTCTCCACTCAAGATCCAGAAAAATTATGAGGTGGCGTTAGCTGAACTTGGGGATACCGAAGAAATATTTTCCTGCAAACAGAAGTCTTGTTCCGGTCATATAATTTCCACTACATTCTGGACTCGAGCCACGATGATTCCCACCCGCGGAATCAAGCACCCGTTTTATTTGCTTGGTTTCGCACACAACCATACGAATCCCACTTATCGCTATGCGAAAGTGGTCAGCGATCAAGCTCAGTACCACATAGGCGTGTTTGCAGGTGAGGTAGCGGACAACAATTCCAATACCGAGTTGCGCGGTCGGACAGTAGCGCTCGTCGAAGTGGTGGAGGTACAGGATTTCGAGCCGACGCTGGAATTTATCGATGCCTCCGAGATGCGCAGCGAGATGTATGCCGCCGGGCATGTGGCGCTGTACGGCATACAGTTTGAACATGATAAGGCGACATTGCAAAGAGAATCTGTGGCAACCATTAATGAGATCACCAAGGTGCTACAGCAAAATCCAGCAATGAAACTCTATGTGGTGGGTCACACCGATGACGTTGGCGCATTGGATTACAATCAGGATTTGTCGTTGCGCAGGGCACAGACAGTGGTCGATGCACTGGTGGCCACCGGTGCCGATGGCGCGCGGCTCACTCCACTGGGCGCCGGTCCGGTGGCGCCCATCGGAACAAACGATACGGAGGCCGGTCGCAAACTCAACCGGCGGGTGGAATTGGTAAAACGCCAAAATTGACTGCGGTCAGGGCGTTCACGCTTGATTCATAAGCTCTCCTCCGGGCCTACCAGAGGGCTGTTGGCCCAGGCCTGGTAAAAATATGGAATAGCTAGAGTTATAAATCATCGACCGAAACGGGTTTAAGCTCCCTGGCGATGTAGTAGTTTTGTTTCCTCTCTTCTTTTGGCAGAGGGATCAAACCTTCTTCGATGAGGTAGCCATCCGGACCGATGGTCCATTCATTGGTGAACTCCTCAAGGTACTCGCGCAGCTCGGGATGGTCGACAACACGATCCTTTTTTACGTAGATGTACAGGGGCCGTACCAGACTGTAACGACCGCGGGCTATACTATTAAAATCGGGTCTGTCACCGGCGATACTGCTGCCTTTAATCCGCTCCCGGTTGCGATCAAGAAAACTGTAGCCGAATATTCCCAGCGCGGCGGGGTTGGCCACCAGCTTTTCCACGATCAGGTCATCGTTTTCGCCGGAGTCGACGTATCTGCCGTCGCTGCGGAGGGTTCCGCATATTTCCCTGTATTGCTCTGGCGAGCGTTCTCTCAATGCTTGAATCTCCGGGAAGCTGCTACAACCCTTTTCCATTACCAATCGGATGAACGAGTCACGGGTTCCGGAAGTAGCAGGCGGGCCGAATACCAGAATGTCAAAACTTGGGAGCGTCAGACTTATCTCCATCCATTTTTTGTATGGGTTAGGCACAAGGTTGCCGTTGTAGGGGACAGTTGCGGCCAGAGCCAGAAATAGCTGCCGGTGGTTCAGACTAAAGAATGGCGCATTCTTGGCATTGGCTATGGTTATACCGTCGTATCCAATTTTGACCTCTACAATTTGACCAACCCCATTGGCTGCGCACGATTTCAACTCCGACCGCTGGATACGTCGCGAAGCGTTGGTGATATCGGGGTGGGTCCCCCCCTCTCCAGCGCAGAATCTCCGAAAACCTTCTCCCGTACCCGTGCTTTCCTCTAACGGAACAGGTTGGCCCGTCCGCTTTGAAAACTCCTCGGCGACTCTTTTTGCAAATGGATAGACTGTGGACGAGCCGACAACCTTGATTTCCTGGGCGGCGCTGGTATTCACGGGAATCGTGTATGCGGCGCAGAACAGACTGCAAAGGACGATGAACATTCGCATGATGATCTCCTTGTTCCAGAATCGGAAGTTTTCCTCACTATTGAATTGACCGAAATTTAAAACTAAGCTGCGGTTGTTACAGCTTCATTAATAGTCGGGCAGGCCTGTATCCAGATCATTGGCGAGAGTCGAACGAATGGCTAAATGTAACGCGCCAAGAGATCTGAAGCCGGTTGTGGATTTCAGGCGGAAGACCGCGCCGGTCGTACTGGAAGGTTGGGTGGTGGAGAATGATAATTGCCCCGTATTCCATCTTCAGTAGAGAGGGCTAGATTGTCACCGAACTGTAGTCAGACTGTGTTACCAAGTGCTGATGATCGAGAGTATTACTGCGCGGATGTTTGCGGAACACCCCCGGGACACCCTGTATCACTACACGTCTCTCGGCGGCTTGCTGGGTATTGTTAACAGCGGTAAATTGCGTGCCAGCGATATACGCTACATGAATGACTCTGCGGAACTGCGTCATACGCTGGATCTGCTGCGCAATCATATTACCAGGCGCATCATGTCAGGCACAGATAGCCCGTCGCTTCTGAATCAGCTACTTGAGTGGCTGTCCCACCGCATTGTCAGCGGGCCGATGTTGTTCGGCGCATCATTCCGGGCAAACGGTAACCTGTTGAGTCAGTGGCGTGGATACAGTGTTCACGGCAAGGGAGTGAGCCTTGGCTTCGATCCGCAACACATCCGCGAATGTGCCGCGAGCCAGCAGTTCGAAGTGGGCCGTTGCCTTTACAATGAGGCACGACAACAGAAACTAATCGAGCAGATAGTAAGCGTTATCGAGCGTCTCGCTCTCGACGCCGGACCGGCTGATGCAGAATCTGCCTGGCGTTCAGTTTTTGAAAAGGTTGAGGCGGACTTACTGCGCATAGCCGCGATCCTCAAGCACCCCTCCTTTGAGGAAGAGCAGGAATGGAGGATTGTATCGCCGGTGATGACCGACTGCACGAAGCAACCGGTCTATTTTCGGGAGGGCAACTCTATGTTGGTGCCCTACTATGCGTTTGACCTAAAGGCCCCTGCCAGCGGTCGCCTGTCACTCGACCATGTCTATCTCGGGCCGACAGGCAATAGCGAACTATCGGTGAAATCCGTGGCTCTGTTCCTGCAGAAGCAGGACGCAATACCGGCACGGGGTATCAGCGATTGCCAGATTCCCTATCGCCAGCGGTGAACAGCGTATTGGTCGATGCCTAAAGATCAACGCCCATTAAGCTGTGGCCGCCGGGCCCTTGGATCATTGGGCGGTTATCTGATATGGCGGTGCTTGGTCTTGATAACGCTACGGCCTAATCTAAAACGCCACCTCTATTCTAAGCCTGTACAATTTGTCGTTCGAGTTCGGCGACCAGTTCAGGGGCAAGGCCCAGCGCCGATGCCAAGTTTTTCAAGTGGCGCCGCTCCATATCATTGTCCAAATCGATAATCAGACGAGAGACCAGATACATTTCGGCAGCGGCTTCCCGCGAGTCTGCCTTCGCCGCCAGCAAGTTCACATCGATGGGTTTGGCTAGCTGTGATCGCAAGAATCTATTTTCATCTGTTTCAAGTCCAAGCTGATCGATCTGGCGTTCTATGTTGGCTAGCTCTTGGGCATCGATGTGGCCGTCTGCTTTCGCTGCTGCGATCATGGTTTCCAGCAGTACTTCGCTGCGTGACTGCGCTTGATCTGATGCCAGTTCGCCGATAGGCGAACCAAAATCTCTGATATCCGGAGTAGCTCCCCCCTGCCAGTTCTTGAAGGCCTTGTAGGCTAGGGTGCCCAGTGCAGCAAGGCCGCCAAATTTGACGGCAGTCCCGGTTACACGGCGTCCAGTACCCGTTCCCAGCAAGATAGCAAGCGCACCAGCAGCCAACGCGCCCTTTCCCATCCCGGAGAGCATTGCATCACGCTCGCTACCTGCTTTGGGGATGTCTAGTTTTTCCTCTGCCAGATTCTTGCCCTCCAGCGACATCTCTTTCGCCGAGTTCAGTAACTGTTCAAGTATTGCCTTTGCGTCCATATCAAATCCCTAAATATAAAAAAGCGATGTCCGTTACTCTATTCCTACATAGCAGTTGAGGCGGAGTCTATAAGCCATGAGTATAGGGTACTTCCCAGAATTGGCTATTTGGAGCGCATACAAGAAAGCGCGCATCGATAAACCGGGAGACATATACCGCCGGCTGCACACAAACTCCAAACCAATGCGCGTCCAATGGAGTCACTATTAGCTGCTGAGTTGCATTGGCGAGTTCGTGTCTCTCACCTCAACCGAATTATAGGATATGACAAGGAATTACTTGTGGCCAGTTTCTATGCGTAAAAGTCAACTATGAATCAGTAAACACCGATCGTGCGGGTAGTGAAAGTTCTCCACAACCGATAGGGGGTGCCATTTTGGCCGTTTCCATCAGCCTCTAGCGAAACTATGGTATCACGTTCTTTTCGGTATCTGAGCTAAACTGCCGGGTGCTGCAACTCTCATCCGAAAAATTGGGTACATCCTGTCATGACTCTGCAAACAGTATGGATTATTGTTTTCCGCGCCTGAATGGAGCGAACCTAAGGCCGCTGCCCGTTTGATATAGAAGAGGTTAATAGGAGCTTGCATATTAATCGAGAGACTGAAGTGCCGTTCGACTATATATGCGGATACACTTCGTTAGTGAGGGGTTGGAACCATGCAAAGCCTGCAGTGAGTATTCCAGCAGTTACCGATGAGCACTATAGCCCAATTGTTGAAGCAATCAGCGGGCTTTATTTTCATGATTCAACAATCACGGCAACGCCCAGTAATATAACTCACTCATCAGTTTTGATGTGGACTAACTCGCTAGGAAACAACCTACCAAAACGGTTGTATCGGTGGCTCTAAAGTCCTCACGTTATTCAATAGTTAATGGGCGTGATAGCGATCTTCTGTATTCAGCTGTTCTCTCTATCTATTTCCAAGTGGCGCACGCTCCGGGCCTGCCGATAGTTAGGTATGGCTCCAAATTCTTCATAACCCGGTAATAACAGGAACATAGATGCATAAAAATAAGACGAAGATCGTGTGTACTATCGGACCATCTTCGAACAACAAGAATGTAATTGAAAAAATGCTCATCGCAGGTATGAATGTTGCGCGACTCAACTATTCTCACGGTGATTTCAATAGCCATGCCCAAACGATAGAAATTTTAAGGAACAGTGCCCGGAATACCGGCCGGCGTTTAGCTATCCTTGGAGACTTACCTGGACCAAAAATGCGGATTGGAGAAATAGAACAGGAGCCCGTGGAGCTTGCCATAGGAGATATCATTACATTGACACCCGAAGAAATTATTGGAAGTTCAACGCGTGTGTCGGTTAGCCTGCCAGATTTGGCAAAATCCGTAAACAGGGGCGACAAGCTGTTCCTCAACGACGGCATGATTTCACTGAAAGTATTGGATACTCGAGGCGCAGACGTACGGTGTGAGGTTCGAGCCGGGGGAGAGCTTCGATCTAGAAAAGGCCTGAATCTTCCCGGTATAGATCTGGGTATTAGTGCTTTTACGCCGGAAGATCAAAAGTTTCTGGAATTTTCATCGCAACAAGGTATAGACGCTGTAAGCCAGTCATTTGTATCCAGAGCGGAAGATCTCGTCGCCGTTCGCGAGGCCGCACTCGCACTTCACTATCACCCCTTTCTCGTTGCCAAGATTGAACGTATGGAGGCTTTGAGTCAATACGACAAGATCTTGGAGGTTGCCGATGGTGTGATGGTAGCCAGGGGAGATTTAGGTGTCGAAATACCGATTGCTCGTATTGCCACTGTTCAGAAATCCTTGATAAGAAAGGCAAACGCAAAAGGGAAGCCGGTAATTAACGCAACCCAGATGTTAGAGTCAATGACGGAGCATCGTAGACCGACGCGAGCGGAGGCGACTGATGTCGCAAACGCAATACTGGATGGTACTGATGCGGTAATGTTATCGGGCGAGTCTGCAATGGGACGCTTCCCGGTAGAATCAGTTCGCATGCTTGCTGAGATTGCCAGTGAAATAGAACCGCACATGAATCGGCGAATTCATAAAGAATACAAGCTTTCGAAGAGTAGTAATACCGAGCTTATTGCTCGCAGCGTAAAGCAAACTGTTACTCATGCACAACCCGCCGCAGTTATTGTACCTACTCGCTCCGGAATGACCGCAAGAAATATTACACGCTACCGCCTTAGGGTATGGGTGACAGCATTTAGCACCGAGGAATCTACCTGCCAAGCCCTTCAGTTCTCCTACGGTGTAGATCCGATAAAACTAGAGCATGAACCGGAGGACTGGCAAGCGTTTTCACGCATATTTCTGGCTGATAAGGGACTAAAGAAAGGTCGTGTAATTCTCACGCAAGGCCCATCCCGTGAAAAACCGGAAGCAAGTTATTCGATGGAGATATTCGAACTATAGGCTCGGTTGTGCCCGCTAGTTTCGGTAGCTATCTCGTTTGCTAAATAGCCTGTAGTTGGAAAGCAGGATAATTGTCATCGGAGCGTAAGACCTTCGTCTTCTCTCCCTACTCATCTTTCGTTCCCGATATAACATATTGGTGCGATCTCGAAATGCGGACGGTATTGGGTGCGAATTTCCACTCTATAGACTGAAACAAATACTTCAAAAATATTCCAAAAAACCTCCATCAATTCTTCAAATGGGAGTAATGATTCATCTCTAGTATCTGCGCCTGAGGCAACCCCATACATAGTACTGCGCCGCGTACATTGTCTAGTGGAGAGCCGATGAAAGAAATACCTACTGCTAAGAGTGAGACAATAGAAAATGGCTATACATAGTTCACGAAAGTGCAAAAGTTTGTTTCCCGCATCCTTTGCCGCTGTCATTTCGGTATCAACAATGGCTGCAGCGGATCAGTTTACTCCGTATCCATCCCAAATGGCCGCCAAGACGATTGAAGGATGGGGCTCCAGGGCCATATTTACTGTCGGTGAAAATGTTCAAAAGTACCTACCTGTAGGTATCCTCGATGGCATGTATGCGTGGAACCTAGGGGAGCTCACTGGAAATCCCGAAGAAGCAGACATCGTACGAATTCTTGTAAATCATGAATTGAGCTCGTCCAGGGGTGTACCCTATGCGCTTGACAATGGGACTGAACTGAAAGGCGCTCGCGTAAGCTATTTTGATTTGGATAAATCGACCCGGGGTATAAAGGCCGCTAATCTTGCTTTCAATACAATTTACAATCGTAAGGGAGATATAGTGGATGAGTTGGAAGATTTTTTTGTTGAGGGAGGTGATGACGTAAACTCCGCGGGAGGATTGAATCGACTCTGCTCTGCAAATGGTGTAAGCCCGGGTGAACTCGGTTTTCAGGATGCCATTTTCTTTACTGGCGAAGAGACTGGCGGCGGATCTGAGTGGGCGCTGGATGTGGCTAATGGAGATCTGTGGGCGATCCCGGAAATGGGTCGAGCGGCCTGGGAAAGCGTCGCGGCCATTGAGCCACCGGATGATAACCATGTTGCCAAAATAATCGGGGATGATCGGGGAGGTGCTCCGTTGCTGCTCTATGTTGGGGAGAAAAATGCCAAGGGAGACGGGAGCTTCTTGGATCGGAACGGCTTGGCTAAGGGCCGACTCTATGCATGGGCCCCCAGGTTTGTTAAATCACCAGAGGATTTCAACGGCACTGGAAATGTGGTCGTCGGAAATTTTAAAAGGCTGAATATTCGCCAACGCAGACTGGCGGGCACAGACGGCTGGGACGAACAAGGATACGCAACCCAGGATAAGCAGGACGAGTTGGCTTTCGATGTAAAAGGCGCGTTTCAATTTTCTCGACCGGAAGATGTCCACACCAATCCGGGAGATTCCCGCCAGGTGGTAATGGCTTCTACTGGACGCAGCAGTTTGTTTCCTTCTGATGCTTGGGGCACTACGTACTTGGTGGAGGTCATTTGGCAATGGAATGCTAAAGGCAAACTTAGGCCCGTTGGCGTGGTTGAAATACTATATGATGGCGATGATGCCGGGGGTCAATTCGATGATCCGGATGAGGGTATACGAAGCCCGGATAATTTGACTTGGGCTAGTGACGGCAACATCTACATCCAGGAAGACCGTTCTTACGGAGAATTCGGCGTGACAAGCGGTGAAGAAGCCTCCGTTTGGAAACTGGATCCTATTTCCGGAATTGTTACCCGCATCGCTCAGATAGACCGCAATGTCGTGGCTCCGGTCGGGGTGATAGATCCCCAACCCGAGGATATTGGAAACTGGGAGTCGTCGGGCATTATCGACGTCACGCAACTGTTTGAGACAAGTGACGGTGAAACGCTGCTGATGGGCAATGTTCAGGCTCACAGCCTGACTGACGGCGTGATCGGTGGCAGCGAACGATTGGTGCAGGGAGGCCAGCTGTTTTTTCTAAATGACTGGGGCGGGATAGAAGAAGCAACGGAGTAGCCTTTGGCGGATAATATCACTTTAGGCGATATTATCCGCTCTTATCCCCATGATGATTCTAGCGGGCCTCTCTCATTTCTTGAATCTATTGCCGCAAATAGTGTCCCCAATACATCCATTGCGGATACGTGAACCAGAAGATAGAGGCGTCTTGTACGGGTTGTCTGGCATTCTTCAAAAAATAGAAAATATCAGCCCGGGCAGTTCTAAACTACTAGTTCCTTTAGTGTCAAAGAGGTGAGTTAATGCACAAATATGAAACCATCAATTAATACGCGAGCAATATTCAATGTAGAAAATCGCGCACAAACGATATCGAGCACGATTCAATAGTAGCGAAAATGATGTTTTAACTACTGCGGATGAGTGCAGGAATCGCTAAATCAATAAGGCTAACTATCTCTATTATAACCGACAGGAAACTGCCCAATGTTAACTTACGAGGATTGTATTGATTACTGCAATCTGACTGACGAGTTGGTTTGTATTTTCGAAAAAAGTTCGAGTATTCCTGCAATGCAGGCATGTATCGAGGCGTATGAACTATCTATTCGACCGGAATATCACCAGCAGTTGGAACCCACGCCTCCATGCTACATAGGCCGTTGGGGCGGCAGGCGGGGAATGAAAAATTCTAAAACAGGGTGAAAGACACGCTATTAATGGTTAATTCTCTACAGCCACACGAGTATTACTTGCAGATGATAAGAAATCTCAGAAGCCAACCAAGAGCTACCTCAAAACCAATGGCAAATCAGAACCCAAGCATTCGCTGAAACGTTATCTTGTTGTAACCTAGCAATGGGCGATAGAGAGATCAGCATTGGCTCTGTATCGTCAACGGAGTTTTTAAGCGATTTTCCAAAAATGCTAAAAGCCAGTGGAACTGTTTCGCAACACTAAGCTATCCTGCGTTGGTTTCTGCAGACTCTATCGTCGAACTACAGATTATCTTGATATCTTCATTCGGACTGATTGCTATTAACGCAATTCCCGTTGTCGGCAAAAGGAGAGTAATTGGGAGATTATAAAAATCTTGAGATTGAACGCATTGTTGACACTGTTTATGTCCTCACTAAACGCATACGTGAGAGATTTCCAAACGCCACATTAGCGGATGCATCAAATCATCTCCATACTATCGCACTGCAGGCCGATCAACGGGCAGAGTGGATCGCTCGGCCAATCCGATTCATACGCATAGCTGCCTTTTTAGTGATTCTGATGATCGTTTTGGCGCTGGTTGCTACAATCGTCAGTCTCAACCTTCCGAATCATAGGCTAGACCTCATCGATTTTGTAAACCTATTTGAGAGTACAGTTAACGATCTGGTATTGGTTGGTATAGCTATCTTCTTTTTACTTACGCTAGAAAACCGATTGAAAAGAAAAAGGGCGCTTAACGCCATTCACGAACTTCGATCTTTTGCCCATATTGTTGATATGTTGCAATTGACTAAAGATCCAGACCGCGTTCTGCCCGAACGTAGGACTACGATTTCATCGCCACATCATGAAATGAACGGCTTTGAGATGGGAAGATATTTGGATTATTGCATCGAATTGTTATCCCTCACGGGTAAGATTGCGGCGGTGTATGTGCAGAAATTTGATGACCAAGTTGCTCTGAATGCAGTAAACGAAATAGAGAATCTAACCACTGGGCTTTCAAATAAAATATTTCAGAAAATATCAATCTTGTATAACCACCAACATTCCGGTATCGATATATGCGGTATGGATTAGACGAGTACCTAAAAAATGGCGTAATCCCTCACCGATCAGAGTAGATTATTGATGCAATCCCGGGCTCGGCTTATCGCGCAAAGCAACATGTTTGTTAGGTTCTAGACTTGTTCGAGTAGTTAACGAGGAGAGCGTGTACAATGAGTCATGCCCACAATCCCCAATAAGGCAGAAGATTACATGGCGCGCGCCATCGCGCTGGCAGGGCGAGCTGAGGCCTCCGGTGAGGTGCCGGTGGGCGCGTTACTAGTAGAGGATGATGAGATTATTGGCGAAGGGTGGAACCGGCCGATTAGCAGACATGACCCAACTGCCCACGCAGAGATTATGGCATTACGGGATGCGGCCTCGAGGAAACAAAACTACCGTCTACCAGGCACCACCCTCTACGTGACGCTCGAGCCTTGTCCTATGTGTGCCGGCGCCTTGGTGCACGCCCGGGTTTCAATGTTGGTGTTCGGCGCCACAGACCCCAGGAGCGGTGCTGCGGGAAGCGTGTTCGACCTGTTGCCGTCCGATCATCGATTTAATCATCGGGTGGAAGTCCGTTCGGGTTTGTTGGAGACAGAGTGCAGCGAACTGCTGCGAGCCTTTTTCCGAAAGCGTCGACAATCAAACAGATGACAGGGAAGGATTACCCTAGTGTCGCTAGCTATAGGGCTGCCGGTGTAGTGTCGATTACCGGCTCACTGCCTTTCCCATCCGAGATTTGCCTTCCCGTTTCCCACACCAGCAGGTCGTAATAGCTGCGAATATTGTCGATATAGTTGACCGGCTCCTGGCCGCGAGCCTTGCCATGTTTTACCGTGGCGTAATACTTTTTCTGGGAGAGCAGGGGGAGATATTTTTTTACGTCCGCCCAACGGTCCGGGTCGCCCCCGTGGCGCTGGGTAAGGACGCGAGCGTCTTCCAAGTGTCCGAACCCGACATTGTAACCTGCAAGTGCCAGCCAGATGCGGTCCGGCTCCTGTATGCGCTCCGGGAGTTTGGCTTCCACGATACGGACATAGCGGGCGCCCCCCAAGATACTCTGTTTCGGATCGGTGCGGGACTTTATGCCGAGTTGCTTGGCCGTCGCTTGGGTCAGCATCATGATACCCCTCACGCCTGTTGGGGATATGGCTTTCGGATTCCAGTGTGACTCCTGGTATCCGATTGCCGCCAGCAGCCGCCAGTCTATACCAGTCTCTTTTTCAGCCTGCTTGAACCAGGCTTGATATTTGGGAAGTCGCTGGACGATATGTCGGCGGAAGGTGCGGGTATCCACAAAGTCGAGAGTCTCCGCATACCCGTAGTAACGCTCTATGATCTGTTCCAGTTCCCCTGAGTTTCTCAAATCGGTAAGAAAAACCTGGGCAGCTTGATAGAGGCTGTCGTCTTCTGCGTGGGGAAAGGCCCAGGCCAATACCTGGGGTTCTCCCAGATCAAAGGCCACCCGTAGTTGCGGGTGAAAACGACGTTTTAGTATGACCTCGTTGGAGGCTGCAACGGTATAGTCGATTAGTTGCTCGATAACCAATGACAGCAGTTCTTCTGAATTCGACTGCGGTTGCGACTCCCAAGTGAGTTGGGGATGGCTCTTTTTAAGCTCTTTAAGTAATTCTTCATGGCTGCTTCCGGCGACAACTTCGAGGCTTCCCTCTAGGGTGTCGATGATATTCTTAGGGCGACGATTGCTGCCGAGCCGATATACGAGTTGTGGGATGATCGTCTGGTAAGCTTGCGTAAATCTGACGCGGCGTTCTCGGTCAGGTGTCACAGGCATACCCGCCGCGGAGAAGTGAGCTTCCCCACGGATAACAGTGGGCAGTATCTCTGCCAGCCGCTCGGAGAGGATAAACTGCGCCCTAACCCCAAGCACTTTGGCGAACCGCGTTACGAGTTCGTATTCCAGACCACCTGCACCTGATTCATCCATAAAGTAGGTGGTGGGGTTGTAGCGGGTTATGACTATCAATTTCCCCTCTGACTTGACCCGTTCCAATAGTGGCTCGGGAATACTGCAGCCGCATAAAAGTGCTGTAGCAAAAAGGACCAATAGTGGGCGCGAATTCATTGTTCAATTACGAAAAAAGAGATTAGTTGCGGCTCGCCAATTTGTGTAAAATCATCGCTATTGTAAGGTTGCATACATGGCTGTCTACACTCAGCCGCATATTACCCAATGTGGGTTCCCGGAGAGGTGCCGGAGTGGCCGAACGGGCTTGACTCGAAATCAAGTGATCCCTTATGGGATCCGTGGGTTCAAATCCCACCCTCTCCGCCACCTTGTTTTCGGCAACAAGCTGGACAAAATGCACGAATACTTGGTGCGGTGTCCGGGTCTCGATATGAAAACCTCTGTAGCTGCGCCACACCTTCTCCATTTCCGGTGGTTCAAGTATCAATCCGTCGCGATACTGTTACTTTGTTATCACCCCTGCTGAGCGGTGTGTAACCTGAGGAAGGTGGGTAGAAAGTGGTGTATCTGAGCCTGTGGTAGTATCCCCACCCTGGAAAATATATCCCTCTTGTGCAACTTTGACCAAGATTTTTCGGAGGAGCGGTATGCGCGAAGGCAATAGCTTAAGTTCATTCATTCTGGGTGCGTTTGTTTTTCTCGGTTTGGCAGCGTTGGGATATATCGTCGGAAATGCGGCAATCACATTCAAGGAGTACGAGCGGACGGTTACGGTGAAAGGTCTCTCGGAACGTGAGTATCCGGCAGACACGGTCATCTGGCCGATTCAGTTTATTCGTGCCGGCAATGATCTGCAGGACTTATATAGAGAGATCGATGCCAGTACGACACGGATTGTGGATTTTCTGCAGGAAAGGGGAGTGGGGACAGATGAGATTTCATTCTCTTCCCCCGCTATTGTCGACAAGTCGGCGCAGCAGTACGGCAATACCGGCCGGGCGGAGTACCGCTACACTGCTTCGCAGACGGTCACAGTCTATTCGAACTCTGTAGACCGTGTGAAAGCGGTAATGAGCAGCTTGTCGGAGTTGGGAAAGACAGGAATAGTGTTTACCGGCAACAATTTCGATTCGAAACCGGAGTACATTTTCACCGGACTCAATGCCGCCAAGCCGGGGATGATTGAGGAGGCAACGCGCAAAGCGAGGGAAGTGGCACTGAAATTTGCCGCGGACTCCCAAAGCAAGCTGGGAAAGATCAAGCGGGCCCGTCAAGGTCAGTTCAGCATTGCGCCACGCGATAAGAACAATCCGCATATCAAGAAAGTCAGAGTCGTTTCGACCGTGGAGTACTACTTGTCAGACTAGGCCTCCAAGAGGCCAGCGGATGAGTCTGTTTTTAGGCGCCCTGGTGGCTCCAGGCCCACGCCAGGGAGAGGTTGTTAGCTGCTCTTCTCCGCCAGATGGGCCATAAAGCGACTCATATCCCGGGATAGATTGATAAAGAATACGGGGAATTCCTTGGGATTGGCCTCGTAGAGAGAGCCGAAGGTGCTGCTGGATATCTGCAGCACGGTGCACTGACCGTCGGACTGAGCTTCATAGGACCTCGACCTAAGCCCAATCATCGAGGCGAACCCGAAGCTTTGTCCGACATCGACTTTGGCAATCGGCCTTTTGACCTCCGAGCTACAGGCGAACAGGGCCACACTCCCTTGCAATACGATGTAGAAACAGTCCGCCCGATCACCCGCGGGAAATATCATTTCCTCCTTGGAGAATCTCAATATCTCTCCTGCTGTCAGCAGACTCTTCACGAATTCTTTGGAGAGTGCCCCGAAGGAGGACATCTCTTCGAATTCCGTTTTCTGCAAGACTTTTAAGCGTACCTGTAAATCCAAAACTTCCATGATTAGTGGTCAGACGGTGCCGATTCAACTTAGATTACACCTGTTTGACTGTACTTTGAACGAGAGATTCAATGCATTGTGGCCACAATGCCATGAGATTCAGGAATGCTATTCCGCCGCGTGCTATCTGAGCCTCTCTATTTTTTCTAAGTAGAAGATTTCACAGGCCCCGGCTCCGGTATCTTCTCTGGAGGTGGAGCTTATCCATCTCCAGCCATCGTCCGCATCCACGCGTACCAGTTTTCCCTGGAGCTGTAACACTTCTCCAACACGCGCGTCGTCCAGATCATCTGCAATGTTCTCGTCGGCGGGGATCATGTGCATATTGGCGCTGTTCCGTTCGATTTCCCGCCTTGGGATGGGCAGTTGATCCGCTCGCCAGTGATACCATCGCCCGGACTGGCTGATTTCGATATGCTCCAGCACCTGCTCGTCCGACATCGGACCCCATCCCAGTGCTAGATCAATGGGTGAGAGATCTGCTTCCCGCCCCAGGTAGTAGCGCTCCTTTGAAAGTACTTTTGAGGTCAATGAGAAGTTGGCTATGGGGGTAATCCGGTAGCCTGATCTCTCCAACGGAGCAGCCTGGGCTAGCGTGCTTTGATAGGGCTGTTCTGGGGCCAGGGCACCGGGGCCCAGTTCAACCGAGCCCTCCGGGAACCAGTGCATGGCCAGAGCGGCCAGGAGTATGAGTACAAGCAGTCTATTCATCTCTTACACTATCGGAAGCAAGAGTCGAGGGTTTAAGTCGCGGGTTCCATAAAGCCCAAAAGACTGCACCCATGAGTGCCGCGCAGTGATTTATGAGGCGCCTCTAAAAGCATCAGGCCAGTCCCAATCGGGTGGCAGCTAGCGAAATGTAAAGGTTGGCTATTCGTCGGTAAACCAGTGTTCGCTGGACAATGCTATTCAGACATCAACTCTACATGATTACCTTCGCTATCCTCGAGATAGACCGATCGGGTTCCATCCCGATGTTGCTTTAAGGCGCCAAAACGTTCCGCCTGTGGATGGGTAATGCCAATATGCGGGGGGTGTTGCTCGGGAATGACGAGTGCCAGATTGACATTGGAAAATCTCAGCAATGCCCAGGTCTCGTCTTGATATTCTACGGCGCAGGAAAAGCGGCTGCTGTACCAATCGACTGCCCGTGAAATATCGGAAACCGATATCGCAATGTGATCGATACTTTGAAGGGCTTCGTTGTTCATCGTTAGCTACCTATTATCCCTTGAGTAATTTAGTACGCCTTTAGGACGCTGGCCATTTCAAATTGCATTTCTCAATCCCAATCGGGCCGGGTGGGGTGCCAGGTAGTACTGCTTTTCCATGTAATTGTCAGGATATTTTCGGAAATAGTGACGCAATAGCGTAATGGGCACAATCAGCGGCGTTTCTCCCCGGCGATAGGACTCAATACTAGCCACCAACTCCGCCTTGTCGGTTCCGTCGATTTTTTGTTTGAGATATCCCAGGATGTGCTGCAGCACGTTGACGTGGTGCTTCCGGTTTGCCCGCCGTTTGAGTGCCGTCATCAATTCTCGGCCATACTCATCCAGTACCTCGATGGCGCGACTCCCCGATAAATCCGACAACATTCTGCCCATGCGTTTGTAGGCCGCTTGAGAGTGAGCCATTAGCAAGTATTTATGGGCGGAATGGAATTCGATTAGGTTTGCAGCGGTGACTCCGGATTCCAGCAGCGCCAACCAACGCTGGTATACGTAAATTCTGTTGACGAAATTCTCTCTCAGCACCGCATCGTTCAGCCGCCCCTCCTCTTCCACCGGGAGCAGGGGATGGTGTGCCATCAGAATCCTGGCAAAGATGCCGCTGCCTTTTCGGACAGCGCCGTTCCCCGAGGCGGCATAAACTTTTACCCGCTCCATACCGCAACTTGGAGAGTCCTTTTTCAGCACATAGCCACAAAGGGGGGGGAGTGTTTTGAGCTGGGACTTGGCGTAATCCACCATTTTTTCCGTGAGGTCCAGTGACTGATCCTGAACTCCCACCAGGAGAGGGCGATCAGGTTCTCCTACCAACCTGATCGGGGGGCGAGGCGTGCCCAGTCCAATGCCGGTTTCCGGACATAGTGCCACGAACTCCACGTGTGGCGACAGTAACTCAGTCAGGAAGCGGTCTCGTTTGTGCCCGCCGTCATAACGTACTTCGTGACCGAGCAGGCAGGCGCTTATACCCACCTTGGGAAGGATGTTCGGATGCTCACTGTTCATAGTCGGCGGCGACCTTTTGTGCTGATATCTTTTGCTTTTTGGCAGATTCTGTGGGTGATTGCGGCAGCCTCGCTACCATCCAAATTAACGCAGCCGCCATCAATACCAGCAGGAGCCTGGCCTGATCCGGCAGCGGGGCGAAAAACAGCGTTAGGGAAAAGGAGATCAGAATGAGTGCCAGTGCCCGCTGTTTGTTACCCCTGCTAATCGTATGATTCTCCTGCCATTGGCGAATCGGTGGCCCGAACCAGGGGTGGTTTATCATCCAGCGGTGTAGGCGTTCGGAGCTTCTGGAGAAGCAGAAGGCGGCTAACAGCAGAAATGGTGTGGTGGGGAGTACAGGAAGCAAGATGCCGAGCAATCCAGCGAATACCGATAGCCAGCCGGCAGTCAACAACAAACCCTTTCTCAAGGAAGCCTTTTGCATCGGTACTCTGGTCTCGCCTGCAGCCATTGTGATTATCCAAATTCTATACCATTACCCGGCGGGTCGCTCGAATTACGCGGTGAATAGTAAGAATTGGCGAGCTGTCAGCGGCTTATCAGTCTCTGCCACAAATAGCGCTATTACGGCGTTAACTGCCAAGAAGGGGTGTTTGAAGTTCGCTACTGTTAGTGCCTGCGAAATGTGGAACAGAGAGAGCGTGAAATGGACTATACAGAGTTGAAACTTCGTGAAGAGGTGGAGTTCTGGCGCGAGCTGATTGAACAGTGGGAGAATCATCCGAGCGAGGAGGTGAAATCGCGAATGCGTGAGACCCTGAGATACGCCGAGCAGAAGCTTGCCCGCTACTGGCAGGCACAAAAAAACAGTGGCAAAGAATCACAGGCTAACGGGTCTTAGGCGTTTCCAAGGACGCGCGTTATTCATGATCCCCCGGTGACTCCAGCACACCCTGGCGAGCGAACAGGCCGACCAGTTCACGACAGTTGTGGGAAAACCTGTTTACGAGTTTCTCGTGACTCCAGTTCTTGAACGACAAGTCGTCGGGTGGAGTTAGTATCCCGCCTTCGAGTTCCTCCAGCAGTGTGGAGCTGAGTTGCTTCAAATCCTGTCGACCATCAAGATGATGTATTAGCCTGGCGGCGAAACTGTCCAGATCAAGGGTGGTGTGCCTCAGGGTGGCAAGATGCGTAGATCCGCTGGCTACCTGGACTCTGGCTAAACGGCTGGCGGCGGGAGCGGAAAGGTTGTGGGGGTTACAGCGGCGAGCTTTGGGCGTTGCACTCAGCGCGCGATGCGCGAATAAGTTGAAGAGTTCCATCAAGCATATGTCGTAGTCCCGGATGTATTCCGTTCCACCCGCCCCCTTGAGTTGCTGCTCAGCCCCGGGGAGCAGGGTCGGAAGCGGGAGTAGCTCCGGCTGGCGTCGATTCATTTCCAATAACAGTGCCTTGGTGAGCGGATGCTTCACCTCCACGGGGTTGCCATCAGGTTGTTTGAATTGCGCCGGTTTATGGCCATTCAGACGGATCTTGGGGGGGGGCTGCAGATCGGAGCCGAAGGCGAATTCTGCAAATGCGTCCAGCGACAGTTCCTCCGCCGGTGCGGCATCGTCCCGGCAGAGTACGCAACGCCGGAAATTCCTCGCCGAAACGAAATCCAGCCATTGCTCCAGCTCCATGTCGTTCCCGATATCCTCGAGCGCACCTTCGGTCGCTTTACCAAATGTCGAAGGAAACAGAAAAGAGAGTTGAGTGTCGCAGAGATAACTCAAACCCTGTTGTTGAGCGTGCTCCCGGAAGTCGCTGAATAGAAAAGCACGGTTCTCTTCCGCTAGATACTCAAACATCAAGTAACTCGGGTGGGCGCCACGAAGATACTTTATCTCTTCCCGAAGGTAGCGGGCGCTGGTAGCCGAAAGTTCGGTGAGGGCGTTATCGAGCCTGTCGAGCGCCTTGTAGGCCGCATTGAGTTTGTCTTCTACCTGTTCCATGCCCTTGCAGGCGAAACCCAGGATATCCCGCAGCATACCCCGCATACGCCAACCGGGAAGGGTGTTGAAACTGAGGTACAGCAGCCCAGCAGGGTTAAGCAGTTGCCGCGCCAGTTGCAGCAACTTCTCCCTGACCTGGGCCGGAACCCAGGAGTAGACGCCGTGGGCAATGATGTAATCGAAGCTGCCCAATTCCCTGCCCAGGTCGAGGATGTCGCCCTGCCTAAGTTCGACATTCTCAAGCTGTAACTGTGCGATCGTCCTCTGACCCTCGGCAATCTGGTTGGCGGATAGGTCTACGCCGAGGAAGTGGGACCGGGGCAGGTACCAGGCCATAGGTATCAGATTGCCGCCGGTCGCGCAGCCGAGTTCCAATACTCGGCAGTGATCCGGCTCGGCTGTGGGCATCTCGAAGAGCCGTCCCAGGCAAGCCAGATGTGAGGGGTGTGTGTCTTGAAAGGGTATGCTTTCGTAGCTTAGCTGATCGTAAGGGTCGGTGTTGCTCATCTAAAATTCCGTGCGCATTCAGGGCTGGTAGCTGAGCATTTGCCAATGTTGGGTATCGGCGCGGTCTCAGATAGCAGCCAGCCACTATCACTAACAATGGGCGATTGAAGTGGAAACAGGCATTGCGTCTTTAGCGGTCGTGAGAAAAGCCCTTGATAATGTAGCCTCCGGACTTCTCGTCGCGTAGCAATTGCAGAAGATTGCGTGCCTGAGCCTCCTCCAGCAGCAGACCGAAACTGCGAAAACCGTGGTAGGTTTCGCTGAATCCCGGTTTCCGCCTTTTTAGCGCCTGCTTGACCATCGAGCCCCAGACCTTCTCCTCCTCGCCTCGCTCCTGGAAGAGGTCCTCCACGGTCTCCAGCACCAAATCCAGTGCTGTCTGCTTCTTCTCCTCTTCCAGTTGTTCGGCGTTCTTTTTCGCGGTTTTCTTGACCGTTTTCTTTTTTCGTTGAGTTACCGTTCCACGGACCAGATCATCGTAATAGATGAATTCGTCGCAATTGGAGGTAAGGAGATCGGAGGTTGAGTTCTTGACGCCAACCCCAATCACCAGCTTATTGTTTTCCCGCAGTTTGCTTACCAGTGCGGAGAAATCAGAGTCGCCACTGATAATGACAAAGGTATCCACATGTGACTTGGTATAACAGAGGTCCAGCGCATCCACTACCATGCGGATGTCGGCGGAATTCTTTCCGGACTGGCGAAGATGGGGAATCTCAATCAATTCAAAGGCGGCTTCGTGCATCGCGGCTTTGAAATTTTTGTAGCGCTCCCAATCGCAATAGGCCTTTTTGACTACAATGTTGCCCTTCAATAACAGTTTCTCGAGCACTTTCTTGATATCGAACGCTGCATACTTGGCATCGCTGACCCCCAGTGCAACATTCTCGAAATCGCAGTACACCGCCATGTTGTGGGTCTTTGGTTTTCCACTCATTGTTTTTCCATTATCAGCGCGGTCTCTCAGGAAAGAACGTCAGGTTGGGGTAGACAGCTTAAAGACTCCGAACCTGACTGCACATCGACAATTCAATGCCTGCCACAGCATATAGGTGGTGTGTGGAAATATCCAACATGATTGTCCTGGAAGTCCCGGAGTGAACAGGCGAGCAGGCGAACCCTTTGACATTCATCAATGTGCACCACTGCCGCGGCTGGAGAATAGTCAGGTATTAGGGCAATAATGAGCCTGAAAGGAAGGAGGCCATCAATGTTTCGCTACTTGCTGCTGGCGTCAGTACTCTGTGCAGTCACCGCACCCGATATACTCATGGCAGAGAGTGATGCACGGTTGCTGAGAAAGGCCAATCGTTACTTCGCCCCCCTGCCTGAATCCATGCCAGGGGCAGTGAAAGATACCCCGGCGCGTGTGGCCCTGGGGAAAATGCTCTACTTTGACAAGCGCCTTTCGATAAATGACGGGCAGTCCTGTGCCAGCTGCCACCCCCTGGATGGGGAGCGTGCCGGTATGGACAATCTGCCCCGGTCTCCGGGTGCAGAAGGAGAGCTTGGAGCCCGCAACACACCCACAGTACTTAATGCCGGTTGGCAATTCGCTCAATTCTGGGATGGCCGGGCAGATGACCTGGCGGATCAGGCTGGTCAGCCGATTCTCAATCCAGTGGAGATGGCTATGCCCAGCGAAGCGGCTGTGATCGAAAAGCTTGCCAAGATAGACGATTACGACGAGGTCTTCGCCCGGGCGTTTCCGGAAGCGGATCCCAGCCTGAGCTATAACAATCTGCGGGAAGCGATAGCAGCCTTTGAGCGCACGCTCAGAAGCGAATCCCGGTTTGATGACTATCTCAGAGGAGCGGAGGATGCCCTCAACGCACAAGAGAAACGCGGTCTATCCACATTCATCCGTAGCAACTGTGTGCGATGTCACGATGGGCCACTACTGGGCGGGACGCTATACGAGAAACTTGGCATCCACCAGCCCTTTCCCAATACCGGTGATCAGGGTCGTTACGAGGTAACCGGCCTGGAGGAAGACCGCATGGTCTTTAAAGTGGCCTCGCTGCGCAACGTGATGCTGACTTCACCCTGGTTTCATGACGGTTCCGGCCTGCGTATTGCCGAAGTCGTTGAAAGCATGGCCGAAATGCAACTGGACGTCAGTCTGAAGGAGCAGCAGATCGAGGACATCGTCGCTTTTCTAGGAGCGCTTTCGGGTAAAGCACTGGACGACCTTCGGTAGCTGCCGCTCCGCCCCCTTCTACTCGGTTGCATCCAGGGACTCGGTACCGAGCCAGCGCAGGCTCAACTCGCGAAGTAGCCCGGTGCCATCAAGGCGTTTTAGAAAATTGTCGGTCCAGTTGATATACAACGGATCCGATCCCGGCAGTGCGATACCGATGGGTTCGTAGGTCAATAGTGAGAAGACGGAAGCGAAATTCGCATCGGGATATCGCTTCAGTATCGAGAGGCAGATCGGATAGTCAGTCAGCAGCCCTCCCACCTGGTCCGCTAGGATAGCCTTGACTGCGGCATCGTGATCCTCGAACAGTGTCAGGGAGGCTTTGGGAAACAGGACTTCGACGAATTCCGCGCTGGTGGATCCCTTGAGCGCCGCAAATCGGGTTTCCGGGACATTGATGTCACGCCCCTCCTGGGTGGCAGCCAGATCTTCCCGTTTGCTGACCACACATTTCCCCGAAGTCAGATAGGGCCCCACGAATGCCACCCTCAGGTTACGCTTGGGGTTCATGGTGATATTAGACACCACCACATCCACCTCGCCTTTTTCGAGCGCGGTGAGTAACTGGTCAAAGGGCATCGTTTTGATATTCAGTTTTACTCCCATGCCGTCGGCCATCAGCCTTGCTATATCGATATCGAAGCCAACGACTTTTCCATCCTCACGGGTGTAGGTCATGGGCGCCATGTTGGCCGATGTGCCAAGAATCAATTCACCTTTTTGGGTAATAGCGGCGAGGGTGGACTCCTGGGTATCCGCGAATAGCTGAGTTGCCCCTGTTACCAGCGCGAAGGCGACCAACATGGGGATTAAAAAGCGGAACTGGGTGCGTTTTCCCATTGACATATCCTCCTGCAGAATCTTTTCAGTTGTCGGGCGAACTGATTTCGTCGCTCCCACCGGAATTGGCGTCGAACAGACACCTTAACATGCAACGACAACCGTTTTACCAAGCATGCAGGGAGTTTCCTAGATTCCCCTCAGGTAGGCTGTTCCCCCAAGAGCTTCCATCTGTCCCAGTATCCATTTTACCCTCTGCTTCATATAGGGGGTTGGTCGATCCACCCTGTAGCTAACAGGGTTGGGTAGCGCAGAGGCCAGGAAGGCGGCTTCCCGAGCAGTCAAATTCGAGGCGGATTTGGAAAAAAATTGTTGGGCTGCCGCCTCGATGCCGAAGGTGCAAGCGCCGAACTGAACGCTGTTGAGATAGACTTCAAGTATACGGCGCTTAGGCCATGACGTTTCTACCAGTAATGTAAGACCGGCTTCCAGACCTTTTCGAATCCAACTGTAGCCTGGCCAGAGGTAGAGATTTTTAACCAATTGCTGGGAGATAGTGCTGGCCCCTCGCTGGCGGCCTTGAGAGCGGCGTTCTCCCAGTGCTGCAGATATAGCATTCAGATCGAAACCCCAGTGATCAGGAAACAGCTGATCCTCTGCGGCAACCACTGCAAGGGCGGCATTGGGGGCAATACGCTCCCAAGCTATCCAGCGATGCAACACTTTTTCGCAGGGAGGTTGGTCACCCAGACCCCCGGTCTGCGCCTGCAGCATGAAGGCCGTAGTGGGCGGCGGTAGCCAGCGAAACGGAAGGGTGATCCCGAGTAGCAGGACAATGGGAAACAGCAACAGCCGCCAGCGCCATTTGGAATTACGTTTTTTCATGGTGTTATCAAAATGGATTCACCGGGGTCTTCAGTCTATACCAGTGGGCCCTAGAATAAGGGCCACCAGACACGCTTGGTATCCAGGTGCGCGCGACAACCATCGAGTTGAGCGGCGTAAGTTCGGGATTGTTCGGCAACCGTTCGCGCGACTGCCAACAACCATGACTTCTGCTCGTAGCTTCGGCGCTGAAAACCGCCGTGGCCCTCGTGGTACGCCAGGTACTGCCGGTAGCTGTCGGTTTTGGGAATCTTCAGTCTGCGCTCACTCATGTCGGTATACCAGCCGATAAAATCTGTCGCATCATCGAAATCGTCCCGATCCGCCCCCCGGTTACCGGTTTTCTCAATGTACCAGTTCCAGGTTCCCTCCATGGCTTGAGCATAGCCATAGGCCGTGGAAGGCCGGCTCCAGGGAATGAATCCCAGCAGCGTGCGACGCGCTGGTCGGGCTTTCCCTCTGAATCCGGATTCCTGTCGAATGATCGCCATTTGTAGAGCTACGGGCGTTCCCCAACGTGTCTTCGCGGCGACGGCATCGCGGTACCAGGAGTGTCGCTCCTCGAAGATGGCGCACAGGTTGTCCGGTTCGTGGGGCGGCCCGGGTGGTCGCAACAGCAGATAGACACAGATCAGTAGCGCGCAGCCGCCGCTGGTCACCAAAACTATGTGCCGCTCTCGACCGCGGATGTAACTCCGATAGAACCCTGGTGGTTTCATCTCAACGCTGGATAGTCGCCAATCGGCCAGGCTGCGAAAGGCAGGGTCGAATCAAGCCTTTTTGGTTAACTCTCAAGGCACTTGATCGAACTTCGGCAGACTGCCTTTCGCCAGGCACCAGGCGGCACGGGACCCCCAGAAGATATGACGCTCTGGTTTACTCTCGGGTTCGTCGTCCAGGGAGCCGGCCGGGACGATGACATATTCTCCATCCCCGGTTGTCCAGGGCAGGCGGGAGCCGCACTCGGTGCAGAATGCCGTGGCGAATCGTTCGGCCTCGGGGAGCTTGTAGCGTTTGGTCAGCTCCTTACCGCGGATCCAGGTCAAGTTGGCTGCTGGTATCAGGAGGTTGGCGGCATTGCTGCTGCCACTGGCCTTCCGGCAGCGACTGCAGTGGCAGAATTGAAAAAAGCGGTAGGGTCCGTGAATTTTGTAGCCGACTTTACCGCAGAGGCAGGATCCCCGGGTCTGATTTTCCGACATCGTAGTTTACCTGTTGAAGTTGTTGTTGGTGCCCATCTGGCGCCAGCCGGCTCATGATATGTCAGCGTGCCGCTTGGCGGCCATCGAATTCCAATTACCCGCGACTCGGCGGAGAGAGATGCACCGCTGTGAATTCCCCCCTCCCGGGTTGGCCTGTTGTGTGCAGCCAAATCGGCATGTCCTCGGAGCTGGGGTGGCGGGGGAGCGCGATAAGAGCGCTGGAGAGGGTGCTCAGACCGGTATCCAGGTTGAAGCACATGGCCGCCGATCTGGGCTCGTCCGGTGGATGGTCGTCACTCGAAAGCAGTGCCTTCCAAGTTGCCCAGTCATCCTTTTCTGGGTCGGGCGTGGGGGCAGAACGGAACAGTGGTAGATAATGGCGAATACGCGGGTCGGTCTGGTCGTTGAGTTCCAGGGCCGTGAGCATGTGCAGGCCTGGAGGTATGGGCGAAACGGTGATCCGCTGGCCGTTGTTGCGAATCCAGAAACAGCTGCGAGGATCCCCAATCAGTAGATTAAACGGCCGATAGGCCTCGGGTGCAAGTGATGAAAATGCTGTCGCAACCTCGGTGGCTTCGCTGTGATCCAGGGCCTCAAGCACCAATTCGCCGCGACTGCGTTTATGGGGATCGGGACCCAGGGTTCCCACCCGGTTCATGACTACGCATACCAGACCATAGTCATTCATTCCCATCCAACTGCCGCCTGCCAGTTGGTCGAGACCGGCCACCACGTCGGGCCGGTCGTCCCAGTGTCGGCCGGGGGGCGACCAGGGTCGGTCTGGCATTTCGTCTCGATTGCCGGCTAGTAGTAACGGCCAGGGATGATCGTAGCGTCGTAAAATTACCAGCGTACACATAAGCATGAAATTGCGGGGCCCGGCTTCGGCTCAGCGTGGCGCTGAGCTCATCCGCTCCCGCTTCAATAGATCGACGACGCTACAGGATACGCTGTCTCCGTATTTGCCACTAGGCCCTGGTGTAGCCGACGTGCGAAGTGTCGGCAAAGTCCACCAGACTGATCCCACAATGAAACTCCCCTGAATATCAGAAAAATATTAATTTATGGTATTCTAAATAATAGGTATTTCCACATAAGCCGGACCCGGATCGGGCCAGGAGTGAAACGGTGAGCAAGCTATATACCTTGTTGATGCTTATTTCCCTGACTCTCGCCGCCCCAGGAGGGAGAGCGGATGTTTTGGTGCTGGTACATGGATACCTCGGAGGTGCTGCATCCTGGGAGGCCAGTGGCATCAATGGAATGCTGCAGGCCAATGGTTGGCACCGTGCCGGGGTTCTTCCGGGGGGCGCCTTGCTTACGCCTGCAGTGGAACCGGAGGGTAATCGGGCTTACTCGGTACAGCTTCCTTCCTTGGCACCCATGATGATACAGGCTGATCATTTACAAGCCATGCTGCAGGAAGTATCAGCAATGAATCCGGGACAGCCCGTTATAATAGCGGCCCATTCTGCCGGCGGGGTGGTGGCGCGAATCGTCCTGGCACGCGGCGGCGTGCAGGATGCCAAGGCATTGATTACCATTGCCAGCCCGCACTTAGGCACCACTCGAGCGATCCAGGCGCTGGACGCTACCGATACCCCCTGGCCCTTCTGTATTGTGCGGAACTTTTTCAGCAACGGGGCCTACAGGGCAATCAAAAACTCCCGCGGTGCGCTCCTGGATCTCACACCGGCGAGCCCCGGCAGCCTGCTTTTCTGGCTCAACGGCCAGCCACATCCCGACATTGGCTATCATTCGATTATCTCCACAGGTCCCCAGGGGATCGGCGATGAGCTGGTACCGCTCTTTAGCCAGGACATGAATAATGTACCAGCACTGAGAGGCAGGTCGGCGGTTACTACAGTGGTGAACGGCCACGGTTTGGATCCGCAGGATGGGCACGCACTGATCCTTGCGTTGAACTCACTGGACGACGCGGTACCCGGTTCAGTTACCACAGGGGAAGAGTAGCCTGGCCGTTCACTTCAGCAGCGGGGGCACCGCCTCTCCGCTGCCCGGGGTGTCTAGCGTTGGAAAACGTAACTCCCGGGTGCATCACAGAGCGTGGCATGACCCGATGGGGGTAGTCCCATGGAAGGCGGGTCCTCCCGCTTGTTGGAGTGGTTCTTGAGCCAGTTCTCCCAGGCATGCCACCAGGATCCATCGCTTCGGCGGGCTGCTTGTAGCCAGGACTCCGGTCCGATATAGCCCTCATCGCTGCGCCTGGTCAACAAACGAAATCCTCTCGCTTCGTCTGGCGCGCTGATAATACCGGTGTTGTGGCCGCCCTCCGCCAGTACGAAGGTCACCTCAGGCGCGTTGGCGAGGAGGTTGATCTTGTAAACCGAGCGCCAGGGAGCGATGTGATCCTTGCGGGTGGCGACCACGAACAAAGGCACCTTTATATCGCTTATAGCTACTGGCTTGCCCGCTACAAGGTAGCGCCCTTCAGCGAGGTCGTTGTTGAGGAAGATACTTCGCAGGTACTCTGAATGCATGCGGTAGGGCATTCGGGTTGGGTCCATGTTCCACGCCATCAAGTCGCTGGGCAGCTGGCGCGTACCCAGCAAATATTCCCTCACCATTCGCGACCAGATCAGATCGTTGGAGCGCAACAGCTGGAAGACACCCGACATCTGCTCGGTATCCAATACCCCGCGATCCCACATCATGCTTTCGAGAAAACTGACTTGGGCCTCGTTGATGAAGAGCATCAACTCTCCGGCGTCGCTGAAGTCTGTTTGGGTAGCGAGCAGCGAGAGACTCTTCAGGCGTTGGTCACCGTCTCGGGCCATGGCTGCCGCCGTAATGGCAAGCAAGGTACCACCCAGGCAATAACCGGTGGCATGGACCCCTGACCCCGGTCTGATCTTGGAGATTATCTCCAGTGCCTTGAGGATGCCATTTTGACGATATTGCTCCATCCCCAGGTCACGGTCCTCGCTGGTGGGATTACGCCAGGAAATCACGAAAACAGTGTGGCCTCGGGCTACATGGTAACGGATGAGTGAATTCTCTGGAGAGAGATCATGAATATAGTATTTCATGATCCAGGCAGGCACGATCAGCAGCGGTTCTGGGTAGACTGTTGTGGTTGATGGGGCGTACTGAATCAGTTCAATGAGATGGTTTCGGTAGACGACCTTCCCTGGGGTCGAGGCGATATTTTTACCCACCTGGAACCGTCCCGTATGGTCGTTGTGCTGCCCGTGCTGGAGACGCAGCCAGTCATGGTAAAAATTGGAACAACCGCGCCATAGGTTCAAACCGCGCTCTCTGACAGTCGCTTCCAGCACTTCCGGGTTGGTGAGTGGGTAATTGGATGGCGAATAGACATCCAGCAACTGCCGGGTAATGAAGGTTACGATGTCTTTGTGGCCTTTCGACAGCGCCGGTACCCCGCTGGTTGCATTGGCCCACCATTGCTGTGTAAGCAGAAAGGTTTGGCTGTAAAAATTGTAAGGCCAGTGCCGCCATCCGGGTGCCCGGAAACGCTGGTCCTGGGGCAGGGGCTCGATCGCTGCGGGCGCCTGTGGATCCCAGGCGCTTTGCGCCAGGTATATCGCCAGTCGGAGCGTTTTGCGTAGCGCCTTCTCAGTCAGTCGCAAGTGGGTCCCCGGTGACCAGGTTAGTTTCACCCACCAATCCAGGTACGCCAGGGGAATGACCCGTGGATCGATACCGTTGGTAAAGTTGCCGATATGGGCAGAGAATATCCGGTCCAGGGCTTTTGCCACTTGGGGGCTGAAAGTAGAGGGCGCTAGCGTGTCAATTAATCCGGTGGAGGGCGCAGCAGGGGGCGAAGAAATGCCGGTATATTGTTGGGAGCGTTGAGTGTGTGATGACCGGCCCTCGGCGGTAGCTGTCCGTATGCGGCTTTCGGAATGATTGGCCATGACGCTAATCCTGGGCTCAAGGCCGATAAATATCTCTTTTACCTTAAGTATAGAAGCGCCGTAAAAAACTTTCCGGTGGCGCTATCGAGCGATAGACGAAAGGATGACCATGGCATTCGATTTCGACACACCCGTGGAGCGACGACACACCGGGTCACTGAAGTGGGACAAGTACGCCGATCCTTGGGTATTGCCCATGTGGGTGGCGGATATGGACTTTCGCGCACCGCCGCAATTGATCGCGGCGCTCCATGCTCGAATAGACCAGGGTGTATTCGGTTATACCCGCGCCACCGCCGCCGATCAGGAAGCGGTAATGAGTATGCTGGAGAGACGCTACGGGTGGCGGGTCGCCGCGGAGTCCATCGTCTGGCTGCCCGGGGTGGTACCGGGTTTGCTGGCGGCCTCTAGGGCCGTGGGCGCCCCCGGCGACGGCATTATTTGCCACACGCCCATTTATCACCATTTCCTGGAGGTGGCGCAACAGGCGGGAAGGCGAAGACTGGATGTGCCGCTGCTGTTGGATGATGGCCGCTACACTTATGATTTGGAGTCCACTGAGCGGGTCTGCTCCCTGGGGGCCAGTTCGATCCAGCTATGCCACCCTCACAACCCTGTTGGTACTGCCTTTCGACCTGAAGATCTGTCGCCCCTGCTGGCCCTTTGCGAGCGGCACAAACTGGTGGTGGTCTCCGATGAGATTCACTGCGATCTCGTCTTGGAATCGGGGTGTTCTCATACCCCGGTGGCCATGCTTGCCCCGGACGGATTGCAAACCATCACCCTGATGTCTCCCAGCAAGACCTACAACCTGGCGGGTCTCAACTGCAGCTTTGCCATCATTCGCGACCGGGAATTACGCCGGGCCTTCGTCGAGGAGCTGCGCAATGCATCCTCGATTAGCTCGCCCCTGGCGTTTACCGCGATGCGCACCGTTTATGATCAGTGTGATGGCTGGCGGCGTGAACTCGTTGCCTATCTTCGGGGCAATCGCGACTTACTGGAGGCGGCTGTGGAGGGTATGCCTGGGATCGCCATGAATCATGTCGAGGCGACTTATCTGGGCTGGATCGATGTCAGCAGGCTGCAGGTACCCTCCGCAGCTGGTTTGTTCGAACAACACGGTGTCGGACTATCCGGGGGCGCCCAGTTCGGGGACGACCGCTATGTACGAATCAATTTCGGTTGTCCGCGGCGGCAGTTGGAAGAGGCTCTGGGCAGAATGGAGTTGGCCCTGTCGACCCTCTGAGTGCTGCCGCTAAATCGACCTTAGTCCCGACGGAAACTGTCGACGGTAAATCCCCATACGCCGGCGCCGCGGTGGCGGGCAATGCGTTCCCGGGCGTGGTATTCAAAGGGGGCGTTGGGTAGCGCCAGCGCCCACCCCTGGTCGATGAGATAGCCCCCCAGGTCTTCTCCATCATCGAAGCTGCTGCGGCCTTGATAACAGATGCCATTGAAGCTGCCATCGGCATTTTGGGTTTGGGGATAGCAATGCACGAACCCCTGGATCTTGAACTGCAGGGCTAGCACTGCCCGGTTGCCACAGCGAACGGGCCGAATATTGCGACGGCAGTATCGCGATGTTGGCGGCAGGTAGAGGCCATAGAGGTGGATTCGCTGCCCCTCTACCAGGAGCGAGGCGTCGTCCTGAATTATGGCGTAACTGTGTAGTGTTCGCGCCTGCGGTGATGCATAAATAGAGCAGAGCAGCACGGCAGTGGCTGCTCTGGCCAGAATAGCGCCTGAATTTTGGAATTTTCCGATGGCTCCAAAAAGTGTGGGCAAGCTAATGATGGAGAATTTGGTGGTGCGGTCGCTATTGGGCATCGGTTTGTCTTGGCGAGGATGATCTGCTGCGAAGTTGGTCGCGGCAATATTATAACCTGGCACCCAGTCGCCGGTCTTTGTGCTCCGATCACGCTGTGGCATCAAGTTGCCAAATCCCGCAGTCATTTTCTCACCGCTGGCATTGGGGGCAGCGATAGCAGGGTTGCCCGCTTCCCGGTTCTTTCACTATCTGGGCGCCGCAACGGTAACAGGGCAGACCCTGGCGGCGAAATACCTGGAACCTGGACGCCTCGAAGCTGGCCCCCCCTGCCAGCAGCTGCCTGGCGCGCTTGAGGTCGTTGGTAATCCCTTGGGTTTGGTAGGATTGCCGGGCCAGTCTCAGTATCTCCTCGGCCAGCGTCCTCAGGCTGGCGCCGGAGCAGTCCTTGGGGCGTGTGGCGGGAGAGAGCCCCACAGAGAAAAGCAACTCGCAGCGCAGATAGTTGCCCAAGCCTGCGACAAAAGCCTGGTCGGTCAGCAAATTACCCAGACGGCGACGGTTGAAGCGTTCGCTCAGGAGGCGTGAGTTGATTTCCGATACCCGAGTCTCGGGGTCGAGCACGTCCGGCCCCAGCCTGCTCAGATATCGGTGTCTCTGGAGTTCTGAGGTGTCCAGTACTTCGATGTCCGAGGCACTGTACAGCAGGGCGCTAAACATTTGATTGTCGATGGCCAGCCGCAATTGTCGCCGGCTTTCCGGATAGTCACCGGAGGGCATGGTGTGCCAGCGCCCATAAAGCTGATTGTGGGTATAGAGGGTAAGGCCGTTGTCGAAGCGGGTTAGCAGTGCCTTGCCTCGAGGGCGCACCCAGTCGATATTTCTGCCGGTAAGCTGGGGCCCGAAATGCTTCAACTGCGGCTGTCCGAACCACACTCGTGTTGTGACCCGACCTGCTATCGCATGGCTTACCGCATCTGCGGTGCGTCGGATTTCTGGACCTTCTGGCATCTGTGTTCGCAATCAGGCCTTATTGGCCACCTCGCTCGGTACCATCTCCTTGGCCACCCGTTTCGAGAGGGTGTAGATTCGCCGCAGCTTTTCCAGCAATCCCAGTTCCAGGCGCACCAGGGGCAGTCGTCGAGGATCGTCGGCGCCAATACGTCGCGACTGGTGGTCCAGGAATTGCGCCGCCAGATGGCCGACGCCGGTTTTCAGGGAGATGACTTCCGCCGCAGCCCGCTCGTCGCTTTCCCTGACCGCTCGCACGCAGTCGATGATGGACTGCTGTATCTGGTCGGCGAGGCTCTCCACCAGCAACAGGGTGGTTTCGTCCGGCTCATCCCCCCGTTCGATGAATTCGATGGCAACCTCCACCAGCTCCGACTCGATTACGTCGGCCAGGTTTTCCAGATTGATGGTGGCGCTCATCAATGACTGGAAGACTTCGCTTTGTCGGTCGGTTAACGGTTCTTGGCGGATTTCGCTGAGGTAGTCGAGGATAGCGTCGTGGAGTATGTCTACCTGGTCATCCATTTTTTGCACACTGACACAGCCATCACGGTCTCCCTCGTCCACGGCCTCTCGCAGCCGGCGGAACATCTGGTCGATTATTTCCCCCATGTGGCCGATTTCGAAGCGGGCTTGCTCTAGGGCCATGCCAGGGATCCTGACTATCTCCCTGTCCAGGAAGCGTGGTTCGACGATGGTTTTCTCAGACAACGGCTTGTCGGGCACCAGCCACTCCACCAGCCGCGCGAAGTAGCTTGTGAAGGAGATGAATATCAAGGTGTTGGCCAAGTTGAATACGGTGTGCGCGTTGGCAATCTGCCTGGGCACCTCGGCTGCCATTCTAGCCTTACCGGCAAGTTCGGGTGATGAGGGGGAGATGGCAGTGACCAGCTCAGCGAGCTGGGGAATGAAAAACACCCACAGTAGCACCCCCGCGACGTTGAAGAGGATATGCACCAAGGCGGCGCGGACGGCTTCCACCGGTTTTCCCAGAGAGGCGAGTACTGCGGTGACACAGGTACCGATATTGGAACCGAACGCGAGGGCAATACCCGCCGGAAGCGAAATCAGACCCTCGGCGGCCATTACGATCGCAATACCAGTGGTGGCCGCGGAAGACTGCACAAGCCCGGTGAATATGGCGCCCACCAGAATGCCCAACGCGGGGTTCTCCATCCGGATCATCAGTTCGAGGAAGGGTTGATAGCTGCGAAGCGGTGTCATAGCGTCCCCCATGACCCCCATTCCGTAGAACACCAGCCCGAGGCCCATGATCATGGATCCGTAATGACGTGTCTTCTCCCTGCCAGCGGTAAACAACATCAGAAATCCTACAGCCACCATGGCCAGGGCGTACTGGGTCACGTTGAATGCAACTATCTGGGCGGTAAAGGTGCTGCCGATGTTGGCGCCCATGATCACGCCCACCGATTGCGCGAGGCTCATGAATCCCGCTGCGATGAAGCCCACCACCAGCACGGTGGTGACCGAGGATGAGTTGAGCACCGCAGTGACGAAGGCGCCGGTCAGCGCGCCCATGAATCGGTTTTTGGTTAGGCGGTTGAGAATATCCTTGAGGGTTTCGCCCGCCGCTGCCTTCAGCCCATCAGACATCTGCTCCATGCCGAACAGGAACATTGCCAGCCCGCCCAGCAGACCCATGGTGAGCTGGAACCATGCAATCTCGGCACTTTCCCCGGGACTGTTGGCTGCCAGGGTAAGTGTTGAGAGAGTGAAGGCGATTACGGCCATAGCCGCCATCACGGCGTGCTTCTGCGAAGTGGGTGTAACTGCCGAAAAGAGTTGTCTGCGCATTATTGGGTTCTTTAAGCCAATGGCTCTTTGACTGTACGGGCTGATAAGGGCGGATACTGGCATTCCTGGTCTTTGGGCTCAACCGGACCGCGGTAGCGGGAATTCCCCCAGGACACCGGTGTAATGGGTTGCCTTGCCATGGGTTAAAATAGCAAACGTCTTCAACCCCGGCCGGATCGAGATGAACAAACCTGAGCTGCTGTCCCCAGCGGGAACCTTGAGAAACATGCGCTACGCTTTTGCCTACGGCGCGGATGCGGTCTACGCGGGCATGCCCAGATACAGTCTGCGAGTGCGTAACAATGACTTTATGGCCGCTAACCTGGAAACGGGAATAGCCGAGGCCCATGACCTGCACAAGCGGTTTTATCTGGCCTGTAATCTGATGCCCCACGGCGCCAAGCTCAAGACCTTCATGGCAGACTTGTCCCCGGTGATCGATCTCGGACCAGATGCGCTGATCATGTCCGATCCGGGACTTATCATGCTGGTACGCGAGCGTTGGCCGGATCTGGCGATACACCTTTCGGTGCAGGCGAATACCGTCAATGGGGCGGCGGTCCAGTTCTGGCAGCGTCTGGGTCTCACCCGCGTTATCCTCTCCAGAGAGCTATCCCTGGAAGAGGTGGAGGAGATTCGCCAGCAATGCCCCGATATGGAGTTGGAAGTATTCGTCCACGGCGCTCTCTGCATTGCCTACTCGGGACGCTGCCTGCTTTCCGGCTATTTCAATCACCGCGATGCCAATCAGGGCAGTTGTACCAACTCTTGCCGTTGGGACTACAGGGTGGGAACCGATGGTACCGAGGCGCAGACGGTTGAACTATCCCAGTCTGGTCAATCCCGCCACCCGCTCGCGGACCGGTCGTATCTTCTGGAGGAGCGGGAGCGACCGGGAGAGTTCATGCCGGTGTTCGAAGACGAGATGGGTACCTATATCATGAACTCGAAGGATCTGCGCGCCGTGGAGCACGTAGAGCGTCTGATAGAAATAGGCGTGGATTGCTTGAAGATTGAAGGGCGCACCAAGTCTCACTACTATACCGCCCGCGCCACCCAGATATACCGCCAGGCCATCGAGGACGCGGTGGGCGGCCAACCCTTTCGACCAGCGTTGATGGAGGCCCTGGAGGGCTTGGCTAACCGTGGTTACACAGATGGTTTTTACCAACGCCATGAGACCGAGAAACTGCAGAACTATCGGGAGAGCGCCTCGCGTGGCTTACGTCAACAGTTTGTGGCGGAGGTCTCCGCCTTCGATGCCGTCTCCGGTTGGGTGACCCTGGAAGTAAAGAATAAGCTGCGAGTCGGCGATGAACTGGAGGTGTTCACACCGGTGGGCAGCAGTCGATTCAAGCTGAAAGAGATGGCCGATACCGATGGCCAGCCGATGGCCGAAGCGCCCGGGGGAGGCTATCGGGTGATGATTCCCTCCCCGCTGGAGGATCCCTCCATGGGGCTCATTGCCCGCTGTTTCTGATTTCGAGCGGTCGCCTTTTCCACAGGGCGCCGTCGCGACGCCTCGTCAGCCCCTTATTTGTTGGAAAAAATTGCCCACCGCTTCTGAGAGCGTCGGCGGTCGCTCGGGCGCCCGCAATGCGTGTAGAAGAGGCTCGCGCATTCCCGGTATATACAAAAGATCGCTGAGGCATTGATTGAAAAGCGACTGGCCCTCGCTGTTTTCCGCAAGCTGGGTAAGAAACGCTGAAGCCAGTTCTCGGGTTTTCAGCGCCTCCCAGGCGCGACCGCTGACGGCTGTGAGGATTGCGCCTTTCCTCGATACAGGGTGGGACAATACCGTCGTCAGCAGGCGATCTCTAACGGCAGCCGACTGGCAGTTGGACACCCCCCTGATGGCGGCAGCGATTATAACAGTCTCCGGCTGGCCCGACTCCAGTTGAGCGGTCGCCGTTGCCGCCAAAGCCGAGGCCAATCCCACGGATGGTCGGGCGTGCTCGAGGCATTGGCAGAGGGCTTCGAGGGGACGCGCCGGGAGTTCGGGAATAGCGGCTTTCAACAACGCAGTAGTGTCGTCTTCGTCGATTCTGGCGGCGATATCCGCAATGCCCTGGTAGCCGAGGAAGGACCACTGATCCCATCCCAACTCCCCCCTGAAGTAGGCCAGAGCATGGTCGTGGTGTTTCGAAACGGGCGTTTCAAGCAGACGCGATACCTTGGCGTGAAACACTGCCAGCAATTCATCTCTCGGCTTGAAGCTATAGGGATTGTCCTGAAGTGCGGTTGCTACCGGGTCTGGAACAATCTTGGAGGCTGCGTTCTCTCCCATACGCTCCAGCAGCCGTTGCATGAGATCGTCGCGGGCAAACTGGTTGAGCTTGGCCTGCTCGTCGAGGGGTAGTTTCAGGAACCACGCCGAGGTCTCCCGTTGGCTGTCAGCTTGGGGGAAGAGGAGCGCCAGCCAAATGTGCCGCTGTAACGGCAGGGGGTAGGGGGTTACACCGTTTTCTATCAGGAGAAAGTCCTCGCTGGAGATCTCGGTAATCCGGCGGCCCATGTCGAAAAGCCGCATTTCGGGAGATAAACCCCCCAAAAATTGAACCAGGGTCTGTAAGCTGCCCCCGGTAGTCATCACCCTATCCAGTCCACGATATGATCCTGCAGATTTTCTATTTCAAGTTCACAAATGATGCGCCCGCGCACAGAGTGGCCTGATTCAAAAACCGTCTCCGGGGAACCGGAAACCAGAGGGTGCCACCAGGGTAAGGGTTTGTTTTCCGCTAGCAGACGGTATGCGCAGCTCTCTGGCAGCCAATTGGGGTGGTCATTGATGAGCGCTGGTGTGACTTGGACACACTCGGGCGCCAGCGATAACCGGCGCTGGTATTCCAGACAGCGGCTGCTGTCCGAGTCGAGGAAACGGCAGCCTACATTGGTGAAATGGACATCGCCGGTGTCGGCATCTTCCAGGCGATGAACACAGCACTTGCCGCAGCCATCGCAGAGAGCCTCCCACTGCCGTGGATTGAGTGAAATCAGGGACCTGGATACCCAAAATTTATCACTGGACATGAGGTGTTAACCATTGAAAAGCTATGTGTTTATATGCACATATCCCAACAGAGTCCTGGGAGTGTGCGTCAAGAAAGGTTCATCTTCAATAACTTAGCAACCAAAGCAATGATAAGTTATTGAATTATATGATTTCTTGCAGATCGTGTAATTTTTATACAATCTAATTACATTGTACCTACCACGGGACTTCACGGGGAGTTTGTACGTTTTTTCCACAGTGTTATCCACAGCAATTGTGGAAAAAGAATCGCGACTTCTAAGGCTACCAGGGCACTACACTCCAGACCTGGGGCCTTGTACCATGAAGCGCAGCCGTTGCAAAGCGATTTTCATAGTTTATTCCTGGGAGAAAAATGGCCTCCATTGAGGTTGATGCCGCCGAACTCAGCGTGATAGAGAGTTTTACAGATGCTCTGTGGATGGAGCGGGGGCTGAGCCGCCACAGTCTGGCAGCCTATCAGTCGGACCTGCGTAAGACTGCGGCCTGGCTGAAACGGACATACGGCCATGGACTGCTAGATGCCCGGCGGGAGGATTTGCTGGCGCTGCTCTCCCATCAATCCAAGCTGGGGGTGCAGCCACGCACCGCCGCTCGCCTGCTTTCCTGCCTGCGTCAGTTCTACGGGTACGGCGTCCGCGAAGGCTGGCTGGCGCAGGATCCCAGTGCCCGTATCGACGCCCCGCGTCTAGGCCGGCCGCTGCCTGGGTCCCTCACCGAAGGAGAGGTGGAAGCCTTGCTTGGGGCTCCCGATACCAACGAAGCCGAGGGGTTGCGGGATCGCGTTATGTTGGAGGTGTTGTACGCCACCGGCCTGCGTGTTTCCGAGCTTGTCGGCTTGCGTTTGGAACAGGTCAATTTGAACCAGGGGCTGGTCAGGATTTCGGGCAAGGGGGGAAAGGAGCGTTTGGTTCCACTTGGAGAGGAAGCCCTGGATTGGATTCAGCGGTTGCTGCGGGAGGGGCGGGAGGCATTGCTAGGAGCACAGCGCTGCGCTGCTGTTTTCCCCACTCGCCGCGGCGCTGGCATGACACGCCAGGCGTTTTGGTACCGGATAAAGAAATATGCTCGCGCCGCCGGTATCCGACGGCAGATTTCTCCTCATACGTTACGCCACGCCTTTGCCACCCATCTGCTGGATCACGGAGCCGACCTGCGGGTGGTACAGATGCTATTGGGTCATAGCGATCTCTCCACCACCCAGATATATACGCACGTGGCACGGGAGCGGCTCAAGGCTCTCCACGCCCGCCATCATCCCCGGGGGTGATGGCAGATTACGACAGCCGATCCGGAGGGCAGCGGCCAGCCGGAAGCCCCATGGCGGCGTGATTGTGGTAGCCTAGCCGGTCAAAAAAACGGGGGGACGGTAACATGCCTTCATTTGATGTGGTTTCCGAGGTCGATCTCCAGGAAGTCAGAAATGCGGTGGATCAGGCCAATCGCGAGATCGGAACGCGGTTTGACTTCAAGGGAGTGGATGCGGGATTCGAGCATAACGGTGGAGAAATCGCGCTGCGGGCCGAACAAGAATTCCAATTAGGGCAGATGATGGATATTTTACGCGAGAAACTTGTCAAACGGCGGGTGGACGTTGCCTGTATGGAAATTTCTGAACCACAAACCACGCTTAATGCGGCGCGTCAGCGGGTTGTCATTAAACAGGGAATCGAGACACTGCTGGCAAAGCGGATGGTAAAGGAAATAAAGACTGCCAAGCTCAAGGTCCAGGCTCAAATTCAGGGAGAAAAGCTCAGGGTCACGGGTAAAAAACGGGATGATCTGCAGCGGGTCATTTCAATGCTAAAGGGGGGTGGTTATGGACTACCCCTCCAATTCGTAAATTTTCGGGACTGATCGACTATGTACTCAAGAGTAAAACTTACCTGCTTTGGTGCCGCGTTGCTGTGTGCGTTGGGCATAGGTTCTCAAGCCAGTGCCGACGAGGCGGAGAGCGAGGGCATAATAAAACAGCGACTAGGGGAGATTCTGCCGGATATCGACGTCGACAGCGTAGCCCCATCGCCACTGGAGGGTCTGTATGAAGTAGTGATAGGCCAGCGGCTGGTATATGTCACCGGAGATGGAAAGTTCCTGATCCAGGGCAACCTGATCGATCTGGAGCAGCAGAAAAACCTTACCGAGCCGCGCATTAGTGCCATCAAGGCCGCCGTGGTGCAGGGCTTGGATGAGGAGCAGATGGTGATCTTCGGACCCAAAGATGCCAAGCATTCGGTAACCGTTTTCACCGACATTGACTGCGGCTACTGCCGCAAACTCCACAGTGAGATGGCCAGCTATTCGGAAAAGGGCATTCGCATTCGCTACCTCTTCTTCCCCAGGGCCGGTGTCAACAGCGGTTCCTACACCAAAGCCGTTTCCGTGTGGTGCGCCGACGATCGCCAGGAGGCCATGACTCTGGCGAAGCAGGGCAAGGCCATCGAGCAGCGAGACTGCCCCAACCCTGTCAAACACGACCTGGAACTGGGTGCGGAGATGGGCGTCACCGGCACCCCCAGCATAGTGTTAGACAACGGCACCATGGTCCCCGGCTACGTCCCGGCTGACAGGCTGCTGGCGGTTTTGGAAAACGCATCCCAGTCGACACCCTAGCGATGAATTCCTGCGAGCTCCCATCCCAGGATGCTTTGCCGGAATTCAGTCGTTATCCAGCTCCTTCAGGCGATAGAGGGCCTGTAATGCCTCTCTGGGTGTGAGTTCATCCGGGTCCAGCGCTTCCAAGGCCTCCTGCAGGGGCGTGCTGGCGGGGCCTGGCGCCTCGACCTGGGCAGCCGAAGCACCGAAGAGCGGAAGCTGGTTGCTGTCACCTTCCCGATGACGTTGCGCACTCTTTTCCAATTCGTCCAGCCTTTTGCGGGCACGCTCGATGATCTTTTTGGGTACTCCCGCCAATGCGGCCACTTGGAGCCCGTAGCTCTGGTTCGCGGGCCCCTCGCGAACGGCGTGCAGAAAAACGATGCTGTCTCCATGTTCGATGGCATCCAGGTGCACGTTGGCGATACCGGGGTATTCATCGGGGAGAGTGGTGAGTTCGAAGTAGTGAGTTGCAAACAGTGTGCAGGCGCGGATTCGGGTTGCCAGCTCCACTGCGCAGGACCATGCCAGTGATAGGCCGTCGAAGGTGCTGGTACCGCGGCCGATCTCGTCCATCAATACCAGGCTGTCGGTCGTGGCATTGTGCAGAATGTTGGCCGTCTCCTGCATTTCCACCATAAAAGTGGAGCGTCCCCCGGCCAGATCGTCGGAAGCGCCGATGCGTGAGAAGATGCGATCGACGGGACCGATGCGGGCGCTGGCGGCGGGTACGAAGCTCCCAACGCAGGCTAGCAATACAATTAGGGCCGTCTGTCGCATGTAGGTCGACTTGCCGCCCATGTTAGGCCCGGTGACAATCAGGATTCGCCGCTGTTTGTCGAACAGCACGTCGTTGGCAACGAAAGGGCTGTCGCCATACTGCTCTACCACCAGGTGGCGGCCGCCGGTGATTTCGATGCCTTGCTGTTCATCCAGCTCTGGGGTATTCAAATCCAGTTGCTCCGCCCGTTCCGCAAAAGTACACATCACGTCCACTTCGGCCAGCCCCTCGGCACTGCGTTGCAGTCCCGGAAGTGCTTTGTGGAGCTCATCGAGGAGTCCGTCATAAAGTGCTTTCTCCTTCGCCAAGGCACGCTCCCGGGCGGAGAGAACCTGATTCTCGAACTGCTTCAGCTCCGGGGTGATGAACCGTTCCGCCCCCTTGAGCGTTTGCCGGCGCACGTAATCCTCGGGCACTTGGTCCGAGCGGGCACGCCCGATCTCTATGTAGTAACCGTGGACCCGGTTATAGCCTACCTTGAGCGCGGCGTTGCCGGTCCGCTCCCGTTCCCTCGATTCCAGCTCCAGTAGGAATCCATCGGCGTTTTGCGAGAGGCTTCGCAGCTCGTCGAGTTCGGCATCGAAGCCCTGGGCGATGACGCCGCCATCCCGGATCAGCATGGGCGGGTTATCTATGACAGCCGCCCGCAACAGGTTCAGGGTATCCGGATGCGTCTCAATGCGAGTCGTCAGAGCAGCCAGCAGAGGAGTATCCAGCGGCATCATTAGTGATCTCAGTTCGGGCACTCTGGCGAGGGCGTCCCTTAGGGTGGCGAGATCCCTGGGGCGGGCGCTCTTCAATGCGACTCGCGCCAGTACGCGCTCGATGTCGCCGATGCCCTGCAAGACTTCCCTAAGGCCCAGGTATGCTTTCAGATCCAATAGCTTGGCGACCGCTCCGTGGCGCTCTCGGATAACCTTGATATTCCGAAGTGGGCGGTTGATCCAGCGCCGCAGCATGCGGCTGCCCATGGCCGTGACAGTCTGGTCCATGACCCCGATCAGGGTATGACTGTCCTGCCCGCTGATTCCCCGGTCCAACTCCAGGTTGCGGCGGGTGGAAGCATCGATGATTACCGCCTCTTCGCTGCGCTCCGTCGTCAACCCCGTAATATGAGGTAAGGCGGTTCGCTGGGTGTCGGTCACGTATTGCAGCAGGCAACCTGCGGCGCCGATGGCTAGGGGCAGGTCTATGCAGCCAAAGCCGATCAGATCCCGTGTTTGAAACTGCCGGGTCAGTAGCCGTTCGGCGGTGTCCTGGTCGAAATGCCAGGTGGGGCGGCGGGTGATGCCGGATCTGAATTGCGGATCTGGGGGGACAGGCATCTCCTCGGGCAGCAGTAGTTCCGCGGGTTGCAGCCGTTCCAGCTCTCCGCTCAGGGCCTCCAGCGAGTCAAGCTGCTGCAGCACAAAGCGACCGCTGGAGAGATCGAGGGTGGCTAGCCCGAACACGCCCCTGGTTTCCACTACCGCCCCTAGAAGGTTATCCCTTCGATCCTCGAGCAGGGCTTCGTCGGTCACCGTACCGGGGGTGACGATGCGCACCACCTTGCGCTCTACAGGTCCCTTGCTGAGGGCTGGATCACCGATCTGTTCGCAGATAGCGACGGACTCTCCCTGACGCACCAGCCTGGCCAGATAGTTTTCCGCGGCGTGATAGGGAACCCCGGCCATGGGAATGGGCCTGCCCGCCGATTTACCCCGCTTGGTGAGAGTGATATCGAGCAATCCGGCGGCGCGCTCGGCATCATCGTAAAACAGTTCGTAGAAGTCACCCATGCGGTAGAACAGCAGCATTTCGGGGTACTCCCGCTTGATGCTGAGATATTGGTGCATCATTGGTGTATGTTGTTCTTTTTTTTCTAGTGAACTCATGCCGTTGCGCTGCTCTACTTATTGATTAATAAGCTTTTATCCTTTTTAAGTCGTCTCTTGTGGTCTCATCGAGTCTCACGAAATATCATCCAATCTCAGGAAAAAGTGTAACTTGAAGTGTAACTTTTGTTGGTGTAACTTTCCATTGAAATCCAAAAGTTACACTTTTTTCCATTGCGTCGGACAAACTGACATCAATTCAAGAGGATGCCAATGGCAACAGTACAGAATACCAAACCCTTGTCTTCCAGGACAGTGGAAACGATGAAGCCGGGAGATAAAATCAAGTCCGACACGGGGGAAAACATCGGCTTGCGAGTGAAATGCGGGGCTACCGGATTAAAGACATTTTTCTATCGCTATACCAGCCCGATCACCTCAAAGCTCGTTCAGGTGAAAATCGGCAACTTCCCGGAGACCTCCCTGGCCGAAGCGAGATTGAAGCTCCAGGAACTTAAACAAGTTCGCCGCCAGGGGCGTTGTCCGGCAACCGAGGCCAAAGAGGAGAAACGGCTGAAACGGGAGCAAGCCCAGGAATTGGAACTGGGACAACGAGAGACAGTTGAGGAATCCTTCACTGTGGAGAAACTCGTAGAGCTCTACCTGACCCTGTATATCGAAGACCGGAAATCTCCAAGCGGAAAGGTCATCACCGGCGCACGAAAACCGAAAGGTCAGTCTGAGACGCGCAGAACACTCTATGGCGATGTGATTCCCAAGTTGGGGGATATGGCGGCAAATGCTGTCACGCGAAAGGCTGTGGTGGATATGATCATGGCAATTGTTCAACGTGGGGCAAATGTTCAAGCAGGAAATGTACTGAGAGAGCTTTCCGCCGCCTACGAGTTCGCGATCGGTCTGGGCTATTTTTCAGATGAGTTTGCAAATCCGGCAATTCTCGCCAAATCAAGCCTCAGACAGGCCAAGGTGAAACTTACCCATCAACGAGGAAAAAGAGTCCTCTCTGATACCGAGTTGGCGAAGTTGCTGAAATGGTTGCCCGGCTCCGATTACACCGCAACACAGAAGAATGTTCTTCGGTTTACCCTCTGGACAGGGTGTCGTACTGGGGAGGTCTGCAACGCGGCCTGGAAGGACATCGACTTGAAGAAACGGACATTCCACATAAGGGAGAGCAAGACGGAGGTCGAGCGCTATGTGCAATTGCCAAGCCAAGCGGTGGAGTTCCTGAAAACACTTCGCCTGACCACTGGAGACTACCCGTTCCCATCCCAGAAAACGCGGCTGCCTATCCAGCAAAAGCAGCTAACCGAACAGGCCTGGCGGATGAGAGTAAGCAACAAGATGGTCAATCTTCCGGCCTGGACACCTCATGATCTGCGCAGAAGCGTCAGGACCGGCTTGTCACGCCTGCAATGCACTAACGAAGTGGCCGAAGCGGTATTGGGACATTCACGTAAGGGGATTGAAGGAACCTACGATTTGCACCGGTACGAGGCGGAGTGTAGGCAGTGGCTACAGAAATGGGCGGATCATCTGGACGCGCTTATTCGTGAATGACTGTCACTCAATCAATTGGCCAGAGTCCGCCTCTTTTCTACGAGAAGTTTTACTACGGCTTGAAGTTCCTCTGTCGTTTTTCCCGAGGCAAATGCATTTAACATCGTGTCCACTTCATGAGCCAGCCATCCGACAGAACGATTACCAAGGGAAACTCCGGGAGGGAACAATCCTTCACTGATTCGACGATATAGGGTCGCGTGACTCATCCCGGTTCGATTTAACACCGCTGGCTTTCTTTCGATTCGGATTGAGTGAGGCTCAGGCATGCGCGATGAATACCCAAAGTGGGGGTTGCTGTGCGGTTGTCGGTTGCCTCATGAGTTCACATGCTCCACCGTGTTTTGATACGCAGTTCATACTAACGGCGGGTCGTGCGAGAAGAACGCGGAAAAGTGGGCAGGCATGTGCGGCACGAGGTAGACCAACCATAGCTCGAGTAGCGACGGACAGGGCCAGGCCGCGCTTGGTGCGGCGGTAGATGAAACTGGATTCGCGGCCGGTGCCGGCGCGGCGCAGGTGCAAGGCGATCAGCCCGTCGGCGTTCTAGGCGACAAAATCCACCGGCGCCGCCCGACTTTTTGAGCAGGGTGACCAGGGTCTTACCCGGTAGGGTCTGGTCTCTGTTGCTCATTGGCTCAACCCATTAACTGGCAGCCTTGTGCTATTTGGGGCAATGAAATTGTCCATGCCAAAACTTTAGCACGGTGCCAATTTAATGAGCAAAGGATAAATGTTTAGCAGGCGGGTAAATACTTGCCTGTCATTGGTTGAGCTTATTATTTTTATGATGTGTTATGTCTCAAGGATTCAGTGGAAATTCAGGGAATTGACCGAAGCGGATGTTCGAGATCAGACAATCCCTCTAGTACTCTTACTTTCCTAGAAATTTATTTCTAACGCATTGAATGTTATTGTAATTTCCCAGTTTCTAACTTAGGCTGTAAAAAAATAACTGGATGACCAAGGGGAGGCGCACGATGGAATACGCTAAATGGATAGTAGCTTGTGCGGTGGGGCTATTGTTTTCGGCTTGCAGTAACACATTGGAAGTTAAGAGAATCTCCAATGACGACAATCAAGTGAGAAGAGGTGTTCCTTACAACCTTCAATACACCCGATACAAGGTTACTGTCACACGTGGCATTGCCAGTTGTTCAAAAGTGGTTATGCAGAATGGTAAGCAAATCACCATTCCGGATGTCGCCGCTTTCGTAAAGGCCGAAGTCCAATCCGAGACTGTTGATGATGGTGATCATATGTATCTCATCGACACCGATAGCCTGGCAAGTGCAACGAGTGTCAGCAATTTGATGGTAACGCTCGAGCAGGGACGTCGCTTGGTCGGCTTCAACGCGCAATCGGATGATCAAACAGCTGAAGTAATCACTTCGGTAGCGTCTGGCATCGGTAAGCTGGCGCTCAGCTCAATTGCTCCACTCCCTGTGGGAGTTCCGGCCGCACCAGCGCTCGGCGAAGTTCCTTCCATTCCAGTCGCCAATCCAGTAATCAGGTGTTTGGGGCCAATTGAACGTGCGGTACAAAACGTTGCTCGTCTGCAGCCACTTATCGAACAATCGACTAAGGCCATTGACGGATTGAAAGAGAAGATTACCGGTTTGCAATTGGACCTCCGGGAGCTGCAAGACGTCACGGTGGAATGCAAACATGGGGCGAATGCTGGGCAACTGAAATGCCTAAAGGAAAAGGAGCTACAGGATGCGTTGAGAAAGCGTGAACAGAAGAAATCAGAGCTTGAAAAAGATCAAAAAAGTCTGGCTATTTCGTACGCTCTGATCAGCTACGAACAAACCTACCGTTGGCCGGAAGACTCAAGAACTATCGAGAGTGTTGAGGCGCAGGGGATTCCCGACGCACAGCTGGCAAAATGGGTTGAGGACTCCACGGCGATGGTGGACGAGGTGGCAGAATACCAAAATAGCGTCGAGAGCTTCAAAGGCCAGTTTAATGTTTACTTCAAGATTAACAAATCCGGCAGTTATGGAGTCAACGACCTCAGCACATATGACGGAGAGACTTTTTCTGATAATCAAGATCTGGTCAAGGCTGAAGGTATCCGTTATCGGATTCCTGCAGGCGGATACTTTCTTGTTTGTAAGCAGCGCGACTGTAAGCGTGACGGCCAGGGGGTCATCGTTGAGAAGGTGGGTGATGTTTTGCAACTTGGACACATCTTTTATATACCATTTGAGAGTGGAGCTTTCTCAAATCGGGAAATGGCGCTCGCTTTCGATGAACGCGGACTACTGAAAACTGTTAGCGTTACTCAGAAGGAGGCTTCTGCCACAAATCTAGCTGGCTCCTTTGAAAGCGTGGCCGAGCAGGTTGCTGATTATAGAAAGGCCAAATTAGTGGCCGAAACGCCAAAGTCGGAGTTACAGAAGTTGAAGGAACATGTCGAATTGTTGCAAACGCAGAAAGCCTTGGTGGACGCAGAGCAAGCGCTTAACCCAAGCGAATATACAAAGATTCTCACCGATCTACAATTGAAGACTCAACTTGCACAAGCCGAAAAGGCGTATTTAGATGCTGTGTCTGCACTCGATAAAAATTCGGAGATCGAGACTAACACTCAGGCGGCAGCTGTGATAAACACAGAAGCATCACTGATACTTGCCAGAATCGCCAGGCTGAAGGCTGAGATCGAACTCAGAGAGCTCATAGAGCAGACAAGTAACTAAAGGGCGGTTACCATTATTGATCAGAGCGGGTCTCCTTCCCAGGCCGTCAAAGGTGAGTGCAACAACAAAGTAGGAGGAGTTGGAGAAAATTGATCTCACGCAACCGCTGAGAAAATATGAGGCTTGTGAACTTTGATCTTTTTTACCACCCCAGTGGGAAAGCTGTAGCAGCAAATTCTAAATGTAAAAGGAGGCCAATATGCATGACCGATTGACATTGCTGGTTTTGCTGGCGGCTGCGGCCGTTATGAACTCGATTGCTTACGCCCAGGACAAAGCGCAAGTGACGAGTGGTAGCCGGCTTTGGGGGTGGACGTTCGATCGTGTTGACGATCGCGCGTTCGTCCTATGGGGTGCGCGGTGGCGCCAGACGGGAATTCCCGTATGTTGGGAAAATGCGAATGCGGCGAGTGAAACTGACCGTAACGCTGTTCGTGATGCCGTGAAATCTGCTTGGGAAGAGAACTCCTGCTTGCGCTTCACTGGATGGGAGCAGTGCGTCCCGAACAATCTTGGTATCCGCATCTTGATCGACGAAGACGGTCCCCATGCCAAGGAACTTGGTCGTTTGTTGGATGGGGTCGAAAATGGAGTTGTACTAAATTTTACTTACGCAAAATGGAGTTCGTCCTGCACTTCAAGCGAAGCTCAACGGCAGTCGTGTAACAAATCGATTGCGGTGCATGAGTTTGGCCACGCACTCGGTTTTGCGCATGAGCAGAACCGTTGGGATACCCCCGCCGAGTGCACCGAGCTTCCACAGGGAACCGATGGGGACACGCTGCTCACTCCCTACGACGAAGATTCCGTGATGAATTATTGCAATCCCATATACAACAACGACGGCAAACTGTCCGAATATGATAAAAAAGGCCTCCATGCCGCGTACTGTGCTCCCGGTGAGCCTCTAAGGTAACTATTATGGTTGGCCGTTTTAGTTCTTTCTTCCTGGTTTTTCTGGCTTTGCAGCAAGTTGCGCATTCGGAGGAAAACAACGCTTCGAATGCACACGAGAGGATAAGGCAGTCGCTTCTTTACATTGAAGGAACAGGGGCAGACAAGAACGGTATACCAATCGAGGTGGAGGGGAGTGGAATTGTTGTCAATAAAGAGGGTCTAGCACTCACTGCTCTCCACGTCCTCGCTCCACTTGCGAAGGCAGACAATCCGCCAAAGCTCAGAGCACGTCTATCGCTAAAGACGGGTTCTGAGTTTGCTTATGAAACGAAGATAAGCCTGCCGGATCGAGACGTCCAGCTAATCAAATTGGTGGGAGCAGTCCCCTTCACGCCGCCGCGTTGCTTTAGGAGTGATCAGCTCAGTGCTGGGGATATCGTGCTCACGTCGGGATTCCCCGCTAACGATTACTACCGTTCGGGCCAAGGAACGGTAGAGAATCCGACTGGTCCACGCGGAACGATTGTCGCGTTCTTGTCGTCAGATAAATCTCAAAGCGGTAGTCCCGTTTACGATTTGGCTGGACGGATCGTCGGCCTTCTAAAGGGGGCCCTAGACGGTAGTGAATTTCGATCGGTTATCATTCCTACAGCTGATTTCATTCACCTTTTGCCCGAATCTGCCAAGAAATGCGAGTCGGATAAAGACAGTGATGCAACGCCGGTAAAAACTATCGTCCTAAGCCAAACGAACGTCGACCAGACAACCGAGATAAAGCAGCCGGATGCGCGTGTGGAACTTGCGGGAACGATTTTGATTGGCAGCAAGGATCTTGTGATTCAGGCTAAAGAGATCGTAGCGCAAGAAGGTTCAGAAATACGCGGTTTCCCGTCAGGATCCACGGCGGCGTCTGGCGCGCGTGGTGAGCCTGGTAGTAGCGGAGACAACGCGCCGTCGAGAAGTGGGCAAAGTGGTGGCCAAGGTTTGCCCGGCAGTTCAGGTGGTGCCGGTGGTGATGGCCTCCAGGCGGGCTCGGTCACGCTTCAAGCCCAGCGCTTTTCGGGTGAGTTGGTAATCGACGTGTCGGGGCAAGGTGGTGGGGACGGTGGTTCCGGGGGAGCAGGTGGCGACGGTGGTCACGGTGCGGCTGGCCGGAATTCCGTAGATGGCCTGTTCAACTGTAAAAGTGGTCCTGGCAATGGTGGTGACGGTGGACGCGCTGGGCAGGGTGGAAACGGCGGTCGAGGTGGGCACGGTGGTGACGGGGCGCTGGTCAACATCAAGATAGGTTCGCTGACGCCTGACGCGAGAATTAGCGTTCAAACTGTCGGTGGACTCGAAGGTAAAGGTGGCAATGGCGGTGAAGCAGGGAGGCCCGGCAAACCAGGCCCCCGCGGGTCTGCCTCAACCTTTTGCGGTTCTGGCGGGCGTGGGTCAGGCAATGCGGGTCAGAGCGCGCGGGATGGTTCGCCGGGCCAGGATGGCGAACAGGGCGATCTAGGTATCGTAGCGGTTCGGATCGGCTCTGAAAGCAAAGTTACCCCTGGGAAATGTTTAATAACAGCCACTGGACTTTGCCTGTGACACGTAAACCGAAAGCAGCAACATCTTTTCAACGGCAATCTCTCACAGGTGTCGGTAATTGCGGTCAACTATGTTCTTGCATTTGACCAGAAACGAGCGTTCTAACTTGTGAACACTAGGTTGGATAACCAAGCTATTATTATTCTAGCGCTCAAACCATCTCCCCCTTAAACACTACAACCCCGCAGATCCGGGCATTCTGGTTGACCTCGATGATCCGGTTTGGCCACTCCGGGTTCAGCGCCTTAAGGTACTGACGGCCTTCCTCGACGATAAGTTGTTTGAAGGTGGCCTCTGCGGTGTCTTCAATCATGACGACCACATATTTCCCATGGATCGCCTCGACATGAGGATCTACGAAGATCAGGTCGCCGTCATGAAATTTGGGTTCCATGCTGATGCCACGTACGCGAAGGACATAAGAATCATTACTGCAACTGACGGGGCAGGGTAGCAACTCCTGACCGTATTGGGGTTGGTAACCTTCGGCGATTTCCATCCATTCGCCAGCCTGCACCCAGGAGATCACCGGGCACAGGCTGCGGATATCCGGTCCCAGGTGCGCATTGGCCTCCGTGCCTGCGATTTGCGATTGGTCCCATTCATCCCTGTGCGGTGTGTCCATCCACCCCTCCTGTTTCTCCATTCCTCGTTCCAGTTTTTCTGCCAGATCGTCACCGATACCGCGCGGCGTGCCATTCTTTGTGCGCATCTGACGCCGGACCTGGCTGATATAGGAACTGTTGGTGCCGGCGCGTTCGGCCAGTTTAGCAGCAGAGCCGGCCTCGGTTATCAGAAGCTCGAGATTTTTCAACCGGATTTGTTCGGGGATACGCATCATGCAGGGAATATAGCAGAAATTTAGCATAAAGATAAACAATAAGTTGGCGAGTTAGCTTGCTGATAGATAAGCATGGTGCTAATGTCTGGCATCATGAAGCTAAGGACATTTTTGAAATACGCCACCAAGCGGGAACGCGCCGAGTTGGCCACCGTTTGCAATGACTCAGTAGCCTATCTGTACCAGCTGGCAGGTAAGCACCGGCACGCGAGCCCGCAGATGGCGACACGAATTGAGCAGATCAGCCAGCGGGTGGCGGACCGATCAGGAGGGCGACTTGAGCCAGTGCCGCGGGAAAGCCTGGTCCGTTACCCGGAGATATTCGTCGGCCTGCAGGGATGGGAATGACCAATGGCTGGAAAACCCACAACGCCGTCTGAGAATTTGTCGATCCCACAACCGGCAGAAGCAACCACCAGCCCGGCGCCACAGATGATCGATATCTCCCGAATCCAGCCATACGAGCACAACCCGCGTCACGGCCGCAATCCCGAATATGACCGGATCAGAGACTCGATTCGCAATACCGGTCTGGACCAACCTTTAGTGGTCACGCAGCGCCCAGATGCGACTGACTTTATCGTCCATGCCGGTGGTAATACGCGGCTGATCATACTGAAGGAGTTATTCGCCGAGACCGGTGATCAACGTTTTGCCGCAGTACCTTGCCTGCTAAAAGCCTGGTGCTGTGAATCTGATGTCCTGCTGGCGCATCTTCGGGAAAACGACCTGCGGGGAGGACTTACCTTCATCGATAAGGCGCGCGCTGTTTGCGAAGCACAAAAATTGCTTGCCGAAGAACTCGGTCTCGATGTGATCTCTCAAAGGCGTCTCGAAACAGAGCTCCGCCATGCAGGATACCGCATTACCCAGGCGCGTATTTCCCAGATGGTATACACAGTCCATCGTCTATTACCGGTCATCCCCATTGCACTCGAAAGCGGACTCGGCAGGCCGCATATCGAACGCATTCGCAGATTGGAGCGTGCCGCTCACAAGATTTGGCAGGATCGGTGTTCGGAGTCGGCAGAGGATTTCGAAGAGGTCTTCACGACACTATGCAAACGGTACGATAGCCCCGATTGGGACACAGATGTACTCCGCAGCGCATTGGAATCGGAAATTGCCGCTGCGTTGGATGTCAGCATTCATACCGTACGCGTGATGCTCGATGCCGAAATGGCCGGCAGGGAACTGGTGATACCGGAAGCCGAAGTGGAACCGAATGAGGAATCATCAGAAACTGAGCTCCCTACAGACGAATCGTTCGATAATGATGTTGATCAGGATGATGGACATTCTCCTATATCCAGTTCGGATCGAGCATCCACTGATGAATTACCAGCGGAATTACCGGATCAGTCGAATCCAGATAGTGCGCCGGATACTGGTCTTCTGGATGACGATGTCGAAGAGGTTTCTGAACCTGAGACTGAACTACCGAAACTCTCCAACGATACCAACCCGAACGACCTGAAATCTTTGCGTGGCCGAGCCTGGACGCTTGCGACACGACTGGCCCAGCGTAACGGCATGGCGGACCTCGTTGAAGCGGTGTCCGGCAAAGGCTTGGGATTCGTATTACGCGATGTTCCAGATCCAACCCTGGCGGATCAGCTCGACGAGGATAGTTTGAGTCAGCTCACCATGCTGTGGTGGCAGTTGGCGGCTTGTGCGGAGATGACCTTTGCGCCGCTCGAGGCCATGTTGCCGCTGCTGCCTGACGAGTCCATCCTTCGCCGTGCACTCGAGACCGAAGACGCCGATCTGTTATTCAGCAGTATCTGGACACTGGATCCGGGTCACACCGGCTATCGGCTCTGGCGGCCGCTCGATGATCGGGACTGGCGGGATTTGCTGGCCTTGATGGATACCTATCGACGCATCCGCCGTATCGCCGCGGACACCGGTGTATCGGTCTGGGAGTAGAGGCGATGGAAAGCACGAAGGAATCCGATCTGGTCACCGCCGTGTTGATGTATGCCATTCGCTGTCTCGCAGAAGGGGACCACGTGGCCCTGCAAAACATGAAATTCGGTCCACGTGAGATCGAGGCTCTGCGGGAGATGAACGTCTCGGACCTATATCGTGTTGAATCGCTTCGTGCCCACTGTCTGGATATCGCCCTGAACCGGCAGGTGTACTGGCCGATGATCGATCACCTGCGGGTGCAGCGGGAATCGGAAGAAACCCTGCAGTCGCTGATCGCAGCTGATGCGCCGCATGAGATGCTGTTGATCCTGTTCGGATTGAATGCCCGTGATTACGGTCGACTAAGGCGTACTCTGTCTGTGAGTCCTTCGGTCGGGCGCCCCCCCGAAGCCGATGAGGAAAGTTCCCACCGACTCTGGCAGGCCTGGTCGAGCCGGGTCGATGGGGAGACAACTGGATTACTCGCGCCCAAGGATTACCTGGAACTCCACCGGGAGACCGGGGTGCCGATGCGCGCCATCTGGAACCTGACCCAGCGATGGGCCCAGTACGGAAACCTGACCGGCCAGAATGACGATGGTGCCGCTCAGGTAGGTGATGATGGATGAGCAGACAGGCGTCATTCGTCCGGAAACACTCGCCCTCGATAAACTGATCAAGGCCACCATCGCTCGTGTGGAGGCATCACGCGATGGCGGTGCTGCCGACACGGTCCTTTTCCTCGGAAACCGGCACCAGTCTTTTCCCACTGCGGTAATCCGCGATCCGGTACTCGAGCCGGTCGACAAACTGGTTTGGATGGTCATCATGTTGGCGGTTCGGGAGACGGGGGCTAATGCCGCTTTTCCGAGTTATGAGACCATTTCCCGCCTGGCCAATGTTTCATCGCGTTCTACGATAGCCCGTGCGATTGCCATCCTGCGTGCCTCGCGCTGGTTGACCCTCTGTGGACGTATGCGTAAAGCCAGCGGACGGTTTCGCGGTAACGTCTATGCACTGCATGATGAGCCCCTGCCACTGGCCGATGTAATTCACCTGGATGGTGACTACATGGTCTTTCTGAACAAGGCCGTGAGCCATGGTCATGCCCGGGTGCGTACCGTGGCCAAGGGCGTGCTGGCGTCCATTGATGAGGATGTCGGGGGCGGGCGTGACGTATGCGCCCTGGAGCATCCAATCGAACGGCGGTTGCAGTCAGCGGTGAGCACAGGTAACGAAGAACTACGCCGGTTCTTCTCGTTTACCCGCGATGCTATCCAGCAGATTCGTCAAGATTCTATGGGCAACAGGCAGGCGCGGGATCACCATGACCAAAATTCGAACTCGGTTGGTACCCGAGTACAAAAATCGAATGCACATAAATCGAACTCAGGTTGTAGTAGTAATAATAAAAAAACAACAACTACTTCTGGTGAGGATACGTCGAAATTTAAGCATGCCGGTGAGGATGGTGAGCCGCTGATATATCCGCGACGTCTGGGCGAAAACCAGCGAGACATCGCAAACCGTTATCTTTTCAAACTCGCCCCAGCGGATCGCCAGCCGATTCTTGATGAACTGGAGGGGCGGTTCCAGGCCGAGCAAAAGGGCATGAAACCGGTCTATGACGAAATCAGCTTCCTGTTCCGTCTCTGTGAACTGATGAAATCCGGCGAGTTTGTGCCCAATCTCGGCATCAAGGTGCGGGATGCCCGGCACGCGCGGAAGATTCAGCGTCAACAGGTAGCACGCCAAGATACAGCCACTGAGCTGAAGGAGACCGAGGAGCAGCGCCAGAAGCGTATGGCGCTGGCAAAAGTACGGATGGATGAAATGCGGAAGGCGTTGGGAATGCCAATAAATAAGGGGCCATCATCCGGACCTAACGAGACATAAAGTCTCCTTTAAGTGATTCCACTGGAATCACCTGTCGAAATTCCAACTCATTACAGAACCCTCCCATTTGTCGACGGGGTTTTTCCTTGTTCATAACGAGTGTGCATGCGTTTATACGCGCAAACTCATGCTACAAGGAACCCGATAACCTGTGACCACGGAAAACCCGATCCCCAAACCGACCGATGCTGACAAATTGGGTCCCCTGCGTGGCCAGGTCTGGCTAACGCTGCAGACGAACCAGGCGCGTCGGCTGATTCGTGGTCGTAACGGCACGAAGGGACAATCGCCGATCATTGGTCTGGGCCTCTTCGCTGAGCGGCTGCGACTGATCTGGCAGGCGTCGCGCAATGATGATCCATATGCAGACTGGTGGCTAATCAAGGTGCATGAAGCCATTGAGGAACGGGAGGCGTTATTCCAGCGTCTCCAGCGGGATCTGGATGGGCGGTTGACTCAGATGGGTTCGATTGAGGTCGCGGTCGCCGAGTCTGAGCGACCCTACCGAATGCCGCTACAGTTCGCAAATCCCTATGCTTATCAGGCTGCACGCCTCGTATCGACATACGATACCCTGGTATGTGCCGCGCTAACCGCCGGCCACATCGGTGTACTGGACCGCGCATCACGCGACCACGTCATTGAGTTGGGCGCACGCAAGGTCCGTGGTCTGTTCATGATTCCCCAAGGTTATCGCTTTCTGCGCATCGAGCGGTCCGATATCCAGAAAGGCAACGACAAGAATACGCAGGCAGTCCAGTTCATGGGAGCAGTTCCCGATGATGTATTGAATGGCAAACGTCGTGCACCGATGGCGCCAATTCAACGTCATTTGTCATCAGGATTCTCCAGGAACCTCGGACTGCATTCCGCACCCTTCACACCGACCACAGTTCCATCCTCTGACGAAAACGACGACACGTGATGTGTCGGGTTTCCTCTGGTGTGCCAGGTACGTGTCTCCATAATCCTGAGCTTGTTTGAAGTCAGTGGGGCCGTCTTGTCATGGCAAAAGCACAGCCAGGAACCCGAGTCACCATACAGCTTGATCCCCGTGTGGCGCTGGAATCCGTCCTGTTGAACCGGCACAGACAAGTGCCGGCTAACCGCCGGCAGGAATGGTTGCGTGGGTTGCTGGTTCAGGGATTTAGATCCGAGATCGAATCACTACGCGGTACATCTGACGATACGAAACGCGATTCGACCACGGCATTTACGAAGTCGATGCCCCGGTCGCCGCGACGGACTGCCGGACTTCCCGAATCAGTGCCTGCTGTAGCGAAGGCTGAGCCAATATCGGTCGCGGAGGGTGCTAAACCCTTCGCGGCGCTGGGCAAGGTGATGGGCTAGGGCAGGCAACCTACAAACATACTCGATAACGAATCAGAGGATTAAAAATATATGGCTGACGCAAGCTCAATAAATCCCATCCCGGTTGGCCTCGACGATGGCTATGCATTCACCAAGATCGCACTTCCGGACGGCCGGTTACTCGCGATTCCTTCACGCGCTAGCGTGGGCCAGTCCGGTGTGACCTGGATCCATGAGGCCGAACAACGCATCTCTGAGTACGAGACAGAGGATACCGTGTATTCGGTTGGTGCCCTGGACGGTGCACCCACGCATTTTGAGGGCTACCCGTGGTCTGGTCTGAACCGGGCAGTTGTTCAACATGCCCTGCAGCAGGCCGGACTTGCTGGAAAGAGTGTGCATGCAGTGTCCGGTTTGCCTGTCAGTTCCTTCTACCGCAAGAGCGGTGAGCATCGGCAGGAAACCATCGCTAGGAAGCGCGACAGCCTCAAGCAGGCTGTTCACCCACTTTCTGGTGCGCTGCCAGCAGGCATAGCGTTTCATGAGGTGATACCTGAGGCGTTGGCCGCCTGGTACGACTATGTGATTGTCGAACTGGAGGACGGTGTCACTCTCGATGCGGATCGTGTCTCCGTTCCGGTTGCCATCGTCGACATCGGTGGACGCACGACAGACTACGTCGTGGTAAAGGACCAGGGCATCTTACATGCCTCTTCTGGTTCCCTGCAGTGTGGAATGTTGAACGTGAAACAGAGTGTGGCCGATGGAATCCAGGAACGCTTCGATCTGGAGTCACTCAGCGAGCAACTGGTATCCCAGGCGGTGGAGCACAAGACTGTTCGTCTTCAAGGTAAGGAACACGATGTTGCCGCGTTAGTTGAGGCAGCCATGCGCGAGGTCGTGGAACGCATTCATGACGAGACCCGCCGGCAACTGGGGTTAGGTATCGAGTTGGATCGTGTGCTGTTCGTCGGTGGTGGGACCGTGGCACTGTCGAAACACATCGCCAACTGGTTCCCGCATCAAGCGATTGCTGAACATCCTGCGTTTGCCAATGCACGCGGCATGCTCAAGTACCTGCGCTATGTCTGTGAGGCCTCTGATGCGGCCTGATTGTATTCGGTTTACTGGTTTTATCCGTCGTCACTGCGGTTCAGTGACAGTCGAGGCACCGTCGGGCCGTGCAATCGGTGCACAGCGACAGTTTTCTGTCGTCGGTCCTTTCTCAAGGGAGTGGAACCTGATTCCATTTCATTCACCCTGCCGGGCAAGCATCCCCGTCAGGGTCGCGCTTGTTCCGGGAGTTTTTAACCTCTAAGGAGCAAGTGCTATGTCAACCAACGAAACCAAGCAGTATTTCGATCTTCACACCACCGGCATCGGTTATCTCAATCGCGTCCGGGAGGTGACACCCAAGGAAGGAGAGCCCTTCCTGAGTATCACCATCGCTGCCCTTCGTGGCAGTGTCGACAACGCCCAGTACACGCATTTCGAGTGTCGCGTGTCCGGCAAGCAGGCGCAGGAAATCGTGCGTCAGCTCAAGCCGGCCGTCGAGGGCAATCTGAAGGTACTGATCGGCTTCACACTCAGTGATCTCTTTGCCGAGTCCTTCACCTTCAAGAACGGGGACAAGGCCGGCGAGCCCGGTATCAGCCTGAAGGCACGGCTACTGCGCATTGCGTGGGCCAAGGTCGACGGACAACCGTTCTACACCGCACAAGAAGACGCGGCGTAACTCAACGTTTGGCCGGGTAACACCATGTTACCCGGCCATTTTCCACCCATCGGGGGATCATTCCTCCGAGGGACTGGTCTCCCTCTTTCCTGAGGAGATCAGTCATGAAGAAAACGGATGCGTCCGAAGAGGCGCTGGTAGAAGACCGTTTGTCCGGTTTGACACCAGCAGACTTGAACGATGTGGAAAAGCAATCAGTGATCACACTGGCGATGAAGGTGTTGTCCATCAAGCATCGAGCCGGCCGGGTATTGAGTAAACCAGACGAGACGCGAGATTTCCTGCGTCTGCGCCTGGCGGACTACCGTAATGAAGTCTTCGGATGTCTGTTTCTTGATAACCGTCACCGGATCATCGCTGTGCGTGAGCTGTTCCAGGGCACCATCGATGGCGCCTCGGTTTATCCGCGGGTCGTGGTGCAGCAGGCCATGGAGGTGAATGCCGCCGCTATGGTCTTTTTCCACAATCATCCGTCGGGCGTTGCTGAGCCCAGTCATGCGGATGAGGCGATTACCCGCCGTCTGAAAGATGCACTTGCACTGGTTGATGTGCGGGTGCTTGACCACTTTGTGGTCTCGGCTGGCGAAAGCGTCTCTTTTGCAGAACGAGGACTGCTCTGAAGCCCAACACTTTTCTACAAACCCTGCCGGGGAAGCATCATCTTCTCCGGCAGGGGAGGAGGTGTGACCTGGTGTCTATCCATCACAGGAGAATACCCATGAGTAACATTTCCAATGAACAGTCCGCCGAAGCATTTTTCGGTGAAGTAATTTCAACCTATACCCGTGCGCAGGCCATCGATGACGGTGTACTGATCGATGCGGGTTCCATGGCCAGTGAGGCTGGTTTCAAATGGCCTGTTGCGCTGACATCTGCAGTCTGGGCCGATTGTGTGGCCTGGACCGAGGATGACAGTGAACAGCAGGTGCATCAGGATCAGTCGGGTAGGCTTTGGGACGTCCTGTATATGGCGTCCCACGCCATACGCACCGCCAAAGATTCGGGTGACCGGCTGCAGTTCCAGCTCTATCGGGTAGCCCGTGATGGTCACTCGACCGAAGCGGTGCTGGTCACACTGAAGCTCATTGTCGGACCAGGTGATGCCGGTGAACCGGTCATCACTATCCTGCAGCCGCATGAGGACTGAAGCGTAGTACCCATGCTGTTCGATCAATCGATCAAGTCAACGACTTGAGTTCTTCGCCATACCCATCGGGGAGGTCATCTCCCCGGTGGGTGATGGTCTCCCCCTGTAACCAATCAGAAGGAGATCATGATGAAATATGTTATTCAATACACCTTGCCCTATGAGCACCGTGTCATGGTCGGCATCGAGGCCAACAATTCGGACGAAGCGGTCAGGAAGGCCGAGACTCTGTTCGACCAAGGCGACATCTGGCAGGACACCGCAACGGTGCCGCTATTGCTCGATGACTATGAAGAGACGGGCGATAGCTCGTTGCTGTTCACGGTCGAACAGACGTTGCGCGATGATGAGCAGTGGCCAACACCGGACCCAAGTGTGGTAACGCTTCGTCGCAGGGATGCGGCCCGCCTGGCGTCGAGGTTGCTGGTCGAGGCCTACCGGCGTGGTGAGGCCCGAGGCGGCAGCATCGACTGGGGTGATCTGGATGAGGCTTATCAGGCCGCGCTTCGGGCAACCGGGTCGAGTTCGGATGCAAGCAACCCCAGTCCGGCCTGCGAAAGGCTGGTTGTCGTTCTGGAAGGCGGCATCGTGCAGGCAGTGATTGCCGACCAGCCAGATACAGCACCGGATGTTGCCGTCGTCGACTACGATACAGACGGCTACGAGCCCGACGAGCTGCGTCATATTACGCAATCGGATGGTAGCCAGTCGCTTGCGCTTGTCATTGAGCATTTTGTCGAGCCGGCTGGTATCAATCTGGATGAAGTATTCCAGGAATCCGAATAGTCACCCCCCCATCCCCACCAACGCCCCGCTTTATGCGAGGCTCCTTTCTCAGCTCCATCCCATCACGTAGACCGGCCCGACGGACGTACGAGTGAGTCAGCTACTGGCGGACTACGTCCAGTACCAACGTTTTATAGCTGTCCACTGAGTCCACATGCCTTGCCCGCCACGGCAACGCGAGCCTCTAACTCGCGTGCCAAGGGCGGGGCCGCACTCAGCGGCGCCTGTGGGCCCCAGTGGGCAGGTAGCAACGCTCCGAAGGATTGCACCAGCTGATCAATAGCAGGCCGCGTGACAGGCGGATGCCTGGCACACGGCGTGCCTGAACCGAAGGCGCCCTCGTCACTGGCAAGCGAAGCGGGGTAGTGACGAGGGCGGCATTCCCGGAAACGGCGCGCGTTTTCGGCAGGATTATTCAGTGCAGGACCAGTGATGAAGGTCGATACTGCCGCCCTCGATCGATTTTAACCGTGGCTACTGCGGATACAGTGGCAACAGAGCGCGCCCGAACCCTTCGATGCGCTGCGGCGAAAGCCGTGGGTTCATTCTCCAATCCGAGCCGACCATGGGATCGGTTCTTTCTCGCAGGCACCAGCCTGACTCGTCGAGCCGAGACGCCCACCCCTGGTGGTGCCGTCGATGCTCATTCTTCATTAACTGCGGAAGTGTTCCGCCTATCTGAAAGGAGGTGATGTGTAACCACACTTAAATCGCGCCTATGACGGCGCACGTTGGTCCACGCCAGACCATTCCCTCCGGGGAGAACCGGCGTTGCCTAGACCAGGCAGCTTTAGGTCGCAATGGGCGTAGTGTCCCATGACCGTACCGCGTACGCGGGACCGAATGGCTATGGCCACCGGTTGGGTCAGAAACACTTACCGATATGCGAGAACACTTTTGAGAGATCTGAACTACCAACTCAAGCAGATTTGCCGTCGAAACCGGGACGGCAGTTTTACAACCCAGCGAGACCGGGAGCGGCTGCTGACGCAGATCGCCGACCAGCTCCATGATCTGGGTTACCGTCATATGAGCGCACAGTCGCTCAAGCCCAAGCACATCGAGGCTTTGGTCAAAAACTGGCAAGAAAAAGAGCTGTCGGCCGGGGCGATGAAGAACCGGCTGGCAGTCATTCGCTGGTGGGCCCAGAAGGTCAATCGTCAGAACGTCGTTGCACGATCGAACGACCACTATGGTGTTCCTAACCGGCAGTTTGTGACCAACGAATCCAAGGCTCTTAGTGTGGGGACAGAAGAACTTGGCAAGATTCGGGATGCCCGAGTTCGGATGAGCCTGGAACTGCAGCAGGCCTTTGGCTTGCGCCGAGAAGAAGCGATCAAGTTCATACCGGACTACGCCGATCGCCGCGACCATATCGTCCTCAAGGAGAGCTGGACCAAGGGCGGCAAGGCGCGAACCATCCCGATACGGACTGAGGCCCAACGTGCTGTTCTAGATCGAGCGCGACAGCTGGCCGGTAAAGGTTCTCTGATTCCCAGCGCAAAGAACTACCGACAGCAATTGCGATTGTACGAAGCCGAGACCGCCAGGGCAGGCTTATCCAGGATGCATGGTCTTCGTCATGCCTATGCCCAGAACCGTTATGAGGAACTGACCGGATGGCGTTCACCTGCGGCGGGCGGTCCTGTAGTCAAAACGCTCACGCCGGAACAAAAACGGATTGACCAGCAAGCCCGCCTGACGATCAGTCTCGAGCTCGGGCACGAGAGACCACAGATTGTGGCTGTGTATTGCGGGACGTGAATACAGCCACTAAAACACTGCGCCGGTGAGAATGGATTATCCATTTTCAGTACACGAGCGCACCTTCATGATGCCGGCCAGGTTGTATCAAACCACTGAGGCTGAATCCATTATGAAACGATCACTCTTTAATCCTGCTCACCCTGGTGCAGTGACGGCGATATGTATCGCCGGTCTGTGTACTGTCGCCAGCGTAAACCTTCATGCAAGCGATATCCAAACAGGCCGGTATTCGATGTATTCCGCGGCCCCGACCCAGGCGCAGTCGGAACTGTTGGAAGCGACCGTTACCGTTCAGTTGCCGGATCGGATTCAGACCATCGGAGAGACGGTGCGATATCTTCTACAGCGCAGTGGTTACCGGCTGGCTGCTACTGAATCCTCCGCACCGGAAACGCTCGCGTTATTTGCTTTACCGCTGCCGGCTGTCCATCGCCATCTTGGACCGATGACATTGCGCGAGGCGCTGGAGACACTCGCGGGTCCGGCCTTCCATTTAGTCCAGGATCCTGTTCACCGACTGATCACCTTCGAGCAGTGTGCGGTGAAGCAGGTGTCTGCCCACGAGACCATGTACATGGCCAATGTGGAGGTAGCGCAGGATGACGACTGAGCAGCAAGCGGAGCAGATCAATCCGTCAGAAAAGGAGGGTAAGCAGGATAAGGCAGAGGGACAGCCAAGATCCCGGCGGCTGGCTTTCAAGTCCGTACTGACCGCCGTTGTGGTCGGTATCGTCGTCATCAATGCGCTGTCGCTTTCCAAGATCCAGCGGCAAGAAATACCGTTGGATGAACTCCAGATACAGGACTCCAATACCCCAACCCGGGAGGTGATCAATACGCCGGAACTGGAGGTAGACGTGGACGAGGACAAAGTCGAGCAGATCGATCAGAGGCTGACATCATTGTCTGGCCGGATCGACCGCGGTTTCGAAGCGCAAGTGGCCCTGAGTGCGGATGCGAAGAAAAGCCTGGCTTCTGTGGCTGAAGGTGTTCGCGCGATTAAAGTGGCCGTTGCCGATCTTACGGAAAGTAACCATGCTCTTCGTCAACGTATTGACGACTCCGTTGCGCGGCTGAATACCCTCATCAAGGAGACTCAGAAGCGTAAGGCCGCTCAGCAAAAACCAGCGGCCAGACCGAAACCTTCACCCGCCAAAACTCCACCGTTTCACGTCGATGCCATCGACGTTTGGGATGACATGACCTACGTGGCCATCTCCCAGGGAGGCCGCGTTGCATTTTTGAAGTCCGGCGAACAGCAATCAGGCTGGACAGTGGCTGGCATCGACCGCCTCAAGGGTAGGGTCGAATTCAAAGGGCCGCATGGCCAGAACCATTCCATTTCATTGCAGAGGTAGAGCCGATGGAAATCGTATTAGCCGTGTTATTGCTCTTCGGCAGTTTTGCGCTGGGATCAGCGACAGCAGAGAAAAATGATGGTGCTGAACCATCCAGCAATAGTGCATCTCGTATCCAAACTACGGCAGATTCAGTTCCCGCTACACAGGGGATGCGCGGGTGTCTGTCTGACAAGTCCGGAATGTACCGGGATCTGACGGTGCCCTATATCGTCCAGAGCGACCAGGCAGCACCAAAGGCCGACACGTGTGAAGGGGAATGCACCGATGAGTAGACGATGGAAATCCATGGCTTTTCTGGGCGCTCTTATCGCGTCGACTACCGTGATGGCGGCCGAGCTATCACATGCCCAGATCGAAGATACCCGGCAGGGTAGCTCGCACAAAGCCACGAATGTCTTGTCTGCCACGGATCTGGCGCATGCCCGTCTATGGGGTTTGTCGGAGACGGAGTGGCGCCGTTACAAACAGTTGATGCAGGGCATTCGCGGGAGCATCAGCCCGGCGACGATATCGCCCATCGAAGTGCTCGGTATTCATGCGCGTGATGATGCGGAGAGGCAGCGATATGCCGAGGTGTGGGCACACGCCATGTATGAAGACGCCGGCCGTATCCTTGCGTTCCAGCGCGCCTACGATGCAGCAACCAAGCGCCTGTATCCAAATACGTCGCTGATCGACATCAGTCGGTTGCCGGGTAAGACCGAGGTGAAAAATCCCTTTCAGTCCGGAGACCGCCTGTTGTTCTTTACTCGCCCGGATTGTCCGGCCTGCGATCTGGTGCTGAATAAGCTGTTAAAGCGGATCGACGAAGTCAACGGTGTCGATATCTATCTCACCCATGTGGACAAGGGAGATGATCGCACCGTCAGGGAGTGGGCATCCAATCACCAGATCGATCCCGACTGGGTACGCAGCCGGCGGATTACCCTCAATCATGATGGCGGTGCCCTCGACAAACTGACCCAGGGGCAAGGTGAAGTGCCGTCCATTTTGCGCCGTCGAGGCGATGATGTTTCAAGACTACCGGTTTCGGAGCTCTAGCCCATGGTGGCGTTGATGCGAGTTTTTGGCTGGCCGATGGTATTTGCCGTCTTGACGCTTCCTTCCATGGGTAGGGCGAATGAATCCGTGCCAACGGGTTATCGCATGATTGCGGCAGAGCATGGAATACCCCAGAGCGTATTGTTTGCTGTGGCGCTCACTGAAAGCGGTAAGCAGACGGGACAGACCGGTACCCTCCGGCCATGGCCCTGGACATTGAACGTGGCCGGGCGGGGTTACTTCTTTGATTCCCGGCAAGCGGCCTGGCAGGCATTGACGGCGTATCTGGAGGAGGGGAAGCGCTCCATCGATATCGGCCTGATGCAGGTCAACTGGCGTTATCACCAGGATCGGCTCGGGACCCCGTGGCAGGCACTCGATCCATATCACAACCTGCGCGTGGGCGCCGGAATTTTGCAGGATTGTTACGCCACGCGGCAGGACTGGTGGGGCAGCGTTGGCTGTTATCACTCGCCGAAGGATTCCCATCGTGCAGACCGGTACCGTCGCCGTGTTGTCTCCCACTGGCAGCGCATCGTACAGGAAGGATAAATCAATGGGTCGATTCAATCATTATTGCCGCAAGGTCTTGGTCATGAGTTGCTTGCTCGTACCCGTCATGGCTCAGGCTGATCTGACCGTGATCCATGACAGTGGTAATACACGACCCATCGCACCTTTTCTGGAGGTTTTTCAAACTCAAGATGGTTTGCCACAGCAAAGTCAGGTTCCAACAAGCCCCCAGCTCGGCGCCGCTGACCCCAAAGCCTGGTTGCCGATTCAATCACCCGGCCTGACATCCGGACCGGTGCAGGCTCGTGCACATGATAGGCCGTTCACGCGGCCATTTTTCCTGATCGGGTCTGACAGCCGTTCTCGGCAGTGGCTACAGAAACACCGCGATCGGCTCAAGGAGATCGGTGCGATCGGGATGCTGGTGCAGGCCGAGACGATGGATGATTTGCGAACGATTGCCAGATTGGCTGACGGCCTATCGATCCTGCCAGCCTCGGGCAGCGACATCGCGAAGGCACTGAGCGTTTCGCATTATCCGGTGCTGATCTCGGCGCACGGCATCGAGCAATGAGCGCGCACCCCATCGAGGCCCTGCTGCGGCCCCCGGTCGAGCTGTGGTCGACATTGGTGGCCTTTGCGACGGCAGGGATAGCCATTCTGGCTCCCTGGGCGCTGATGATGCCGCCGGGTGTTGCCTATGGCGCTGGCGCCGTACTCGGACTGATCGGCCTGATCCGGGGTCGACAAGCCTGGCGGGTACTGCGCTACCAGCGCAACATGCGCCGGTTGCCCATCTATAAGGTGAGATCCCGCAAGATCCCCCTCAGCCGCCGCAAGCTCTTTTTAGGACGGGGCTTTCGCTGGACCCAGAAACACACTCAGCGATTGCGCGATACCATCCGGCCAGAGGTCCAGCGTTACGTCCAGCCGGGTAGCCTGTATCAATGGGCGCGCCGCAAGGAGGTCGCCTGGGAATCGGTCCCGATTCTGAGTTTGTTGGCGCTGCTGTTTCGGGTCCGGGCCTGGTGGAGCCCGCTGTCGCCGTTGCCGGCCGTCGGTGGCAAACCGGCCCTACACGCTGTCGAGCCTGACGAGCAGGATGTGTGGATGGACATCGGCGAGCGGGTGGGGCATACCCTGGTGTTAGGGACCACTCGCGTCGGTAAGACCCGGCTGGCCGAGATCCTTATCACCCAGGACATCCGCCGTGGTGACGTGGTGATCGTCTTCGATCCCAAGGGGGATGCGGGTTTGTTGCGGCGTGTGTATGCCGAGGCCAAACGGGCCGGACGGACCAAAGACTTCTATATGTTCCATCTGGGATTTCCCCAGGTCTCGGCTCGCTACAACGCCATCGGGAACTTCTCGCGTATCACCGAGGTTGCTACCCGCATCGCCAACCAGTTACCCAGTGAAGGCAATTCAGCGGCCTTTAAGGAGTTCGCCTGGCGATTCGTCAACATCATTGCCCGTGCACTGGTGGCGCTAAACCGCCGTCCGGACTATCAGCAGGTCCGACGCTACATCAACGATATTGAACCTCTGTTCACGGAGTATGCCGAGGCGCATCTGGAGTCACACGGCGCCGAGGACTGGAAGGAACAAGTCGAGGAGCTGTCGAGCAAGATCTCGGAACGAAACCTGCCGGCAGCTCTAAGGGGGCGCAGTAAAGAAGCGATTGCGTTGATGCGGCACCTGCAGGCCCAGGATCTCTACGATCCAGTCCTCGATGGGCTGGTGTCTGCCTTCAAGTACGACAAGACCTACTTCGACAAGATCGTCAGCTCCGTCGGTCCGCTGATGGAGAAGCTGACCACGGGCAATATCGCCGAACTGATCTCGCCGGATTATCTGGATAAGAACGATACGCGTCCGATCTTCGAATGGATGGAAGTCATCCGACGCAAGGGGATCGTCTATGTCGGGCTGGACGCCCTGACTGATACCACCGTGGCCAGTGCAGTAGGCAATTCCATGTTCGCTGATCTGGTGTCGGTCGCCGGACACATTTACAAGCATGGCGTGGACGGAGAATCCATCGACACCCCGCCCACCATCTCCATGCATGCCGATGAGTTCAACGAACTGATCGGTGATGAGTTTGTTCCCCTACTGAACAAGGCCGGTGGGGCCGGCTTTCAGGTCACGGCCTATACGCAGACCTGGTCGGATGTCGAAGCGCGCATAGGCAATCGTGCAAAAGCAGGGCAGGTCGCCGGTAACTTCAACACAATGATCATGCTGAGGGTGAAAGAGCTGGCTACGGCCGAGATGCTCACCGACCAGCTACCCAAGGTTGAGGTGTTCACCCTGATGAGCGTTTCCGGTGTCAACGATTCCTCGGAGCCGGGTTCCGGGATCGATTTCAGCTCCCGCAACGAGGATCGAATCAGTGTTTCAGAAGTTCCGTTGCTGACGCCGGCCGAGTTGATAACCCTACCCAAGGGACAGGCCTTTGCCCTCCTGGAAGGTGGCCAGCTATGGAAGATTCGCATGCCGTTGCCCGCGACGGACTCGGATATGCCTGAGACGCTCACTGAGATAACCAATGAGATGGAGCGCACCTACATCACCAACGATCACTGGTACCGCGTGCAGGAACCGTGGTGGGGAGCCGCGCCGGACGTCAGCGAGCCCGAGGTAGAACCGGAGGCCTCCGATGGCTGAGGCCGTAGCAGATCCTCGTCGCCGTGTGGTTCAGCAAGGGCTGTTTTCGAAGACCCTATCGGCTGTCGTGAAGGTCATCCTGTGGTTATTGTTTTCGCTATTGTTCTCGATCATCGTGGAGTGGGCAGGCATGGTGCTTTGGTGGCCGGATGAAGGGGTCGATCACAGTCGTACCATGCTGGTCACGGAGATCAGCTATCTCGACAATGATTTTCGTCGCAGTGTTGTGACCTCCGATCCGGCACGATTCGCCAAACGGTTCGCCGATAATTCCTACCACTACCTTTTCGAGGTGACGCGATTTGTGGATTTCATCCGATGGGTGTCACTGCCTCCGCGGAAGGTTGAGCAGGGCGTCAGGGCGACGCTGCATAAGGTCTATAAACCCCTGGCAGAGTACGTACTGGCCATGATGCAGGTGACCCAGGTGTTCTCAGTGCGCCTTGCCATTTTGACTCTGGCGATGCCGATCTTCCTGCTGTTTAGCCTGGTCGCGCTCGTCGATGGATTGGTACAACGCGATCTGCGCCGATGGGGTGGGGGTCGAGAGAGTTCCTTTGTCTATCACTATGCGAAGAAGGCGGCACTGCCTTTGGTTGTCCTGACCTGGGTGACCTATCTCGCCTTGCCGTTCAGTCTGCATCCGACCTTCGTCATCTTGCCGTTTGCAACCTTGTTCGCGCTGACGGTGGCGGTCACGGCGAGCACGTTTAAGAAATATCTATAAGATCACCCAAGTCTGTAGGAGTTTGAGAAACAATTATTAATTTAATTCGACACGCGAAAATTAGGTCAATGCAATTATAGCGCTGTTGTGCACTTGTCGATTTCCTACTGGATAGACGCAGATGTAAAATCTGATTAAATTGGTCAAATGGCCGCTTCAGAGCCGGAGGCTGTCCTTTAGCCGCTAGAACTGATACTAGTTGAGCACCAACAAAAGATTGAAATGAAGCCAAAATTTCTGGACAAGAGAAACTGTCATGCATTATTGCCGATGGGCCATGGTTTGCCTATGGTGCAACGGCTAGACATTTGCTTGTGCCAGATAAACGATAGTCCAGGACAGTATCGCGGTTTGATCGATAGACTGATCGAACACAACAAAAGCACAATTAACAAATGCCGTGGCTCCGAGCGACTATTGAATATCCAAATAGACATTGCCCAAGGACTGTATGTCGCAGAAAAAGAAATTAAGACAGAGGCAAGGGATAGGCCTTATCCCGGGCCAGCGCAATTACATACTGTGATCGAGTATGAAGGCGGAGTGGCTTGGAAGACATTGGTTCCACTTCAATACCTACTGAAGGGATGGGGGGATGCAAACTCTGAGCATCAATGCTACATCCATTCGATCTCAAAGAACGTTCCTCGGATAGCGAGTATTGATCATTTTCTATCCCGCCAGATGCTTGATGAAGATACGTATTACTACGTCGGTATCACGAGTCGAAATTGGTTGGAACGACTTGGTGAGCACATGGCGGAAACACGTCGTGGAAACAGGCGGTTGTTCTACCAGGCTTTACGGGAAAGTACAGGCTGGCATGATGTTCTCTACACCTCCTCACTAAGGGAAATCAATCAAAGCTACGACGAAGCCATGAATTGGGAGGAATTGTATGTGGAGAAAATTGCGACCGATCAGTACGGCCTGAATATGATTCCGGGTGGTTTCAAGGGGCTTCAGTACCTTCACAAGCTTGGTGCCACAAATAAAGATCACATGTCACTCGAAGAGCGGGATCGTGCGATTTCTGAGTACGTCAGACAAAATCCGAGGAAGGGTATCCCAAACCCGTTCATAAAGACGTGGTGGGAAGACGATAAGCACTATGAGCAAGTTAATGAGGCTAATCCTAAAAGGCTGTCAGTAGACCAGAGAAAAGAAATTCGCCGTTTACATGCAGAAGGTGTTTCAATACCGACGATAATAAAAAATGTTGGCGCATTGGACGAACGCCAGGTTAAAGATTTTTTATCAGGGAAAACCTATAAGCGAGGAGCCGTATAATTCGAATTTCCACAAATGGTCGATCTCAGCATTGCTAGGTGGTCTGAGGCGAGTCCAAGAATCCAAAGGAAGATAAGCGACCCGAATCGGTCTGTTAGGGATAATATTTATAGTGCCTGTTCTACGGCGATTAGAACACGCTTCATGAGGTGCACGAGAATGGATGCTGTAAACTCATGCTTAGTAGGGCGGGTATCACGATATCTATACCGTCCAGATAATCAGCTGTGATGCGCTAGGCAGCAATCTTTCTCCGAGGGGGGCGTAGGATTATGTATGTTTCGGAAATACACGCCACGGGTTTTCGTTGTTTCGGGGCGGAAGCGCCTCTCTCGCTGACTTTGCGACGAGGATTGAATATCCTCGTCGGCGCGAATGACTCCGGAAAGACTGCTGCGATCGATGTTCCGCGCTTTGTTCTGTGGACGCGCGGTGATGACTATCTTCGCCTCGAACCCGACGACTTTCATGTCAATCCCGATGGCATCAGAGTCACAGAGCTCTTATTGCGCTGCACATTCGATGACCTGACACCTGACGAAGAGGCGCGTTTTCTTGAGTGGTGCAACAATGAAGGCGGCGTGCTTCGTTTGCACGTCTGCCTTCGCGCCACCTTGCGTAAAACTCCTGGCGGCGGCGATTCCGTCATCACGCTTTACCGGGCAGGAATGAATGCGGACGGCCCCACATTGGAGGGCGACCTGCGTGAATACATCCGGTCAACATATCTAAGGCCCCTTCGAGACGCGGAGCGCGAACTGCGTTCCGGAAGGCGCTCACGCCTGTCCCGTATTCTTGGCGCATTGCCAGGAATGTCACAGCAGGCTGATCCAGCGGAGCCTGGTCAGGCTGACACGCTAACCGATGTCATGGCGAGTGCCGACACAAATATCGAGAACCACCCTGCAGTTCAGCAGGTGCAAACGGACGTCAACACAAACTATCTCGATGACTTGTCGTTCTCCGGTGATCCATTGAGCGCAACGCTCGGCCTCGGTGTAAAGGGATCGTTCGGCCAACTTCTCGAACGGCTTGAGCTCTATCTCAACGCCCCACCGGGGCATATTGAGCACCTCAACAGAGGTCTTGGCTATAACAATCTGCTCTTCATGGCTGCTGAGTTGCTACTGCTTCAATCCCAGCCGCAACAGCTTCCCTACCTGCTCATCGAAGAGCCTGAGGCCCATCTTCACCCGCAGCACCAGTCGCTGTTCATGCATGTGCTTGAGCAGAGGGCCGCTCCGCCTGCCGAGGGACAGCCGGGACAACAAGTCCAAGTACTGCTCAGCACGCATAGCCCTCAGCTTGCAGCAAGCGCTGATCTCGATGCGATGGTCATGATAATTGGCCATCGCGCCTTTCCGTTGGCCAAAGGGAAGACCAACCTTAACGAAGACGACTACGAGTTCCTGCGCAGGTTCCTCGACGCCACGAAAGCCAACCTGTTTTTTGCGCGCGGCCTTGTGATCGTCGAGGGTGATGCGGAGAACATTCTCCTGCCCGCCATTGCCAAAAAGATCGACCGCTCTTTCGACAAGAATGGCGTGTCGATAGTCAATGTTGGCCATCGGGGGCTCTTCCGCTACAGCCGGATCTTCCAACGCGCCGATAATGCAAAGATGGATGTACCCGTCGCACTCATTCCCGACCGCGACATTCCGCCCGACTGTGCCAAGGAGCTTGTCGGAGATAGACAAACCGAGACAGAGTGGGATGATGCAAAAAAGGCGGAATACGAACAGGGACTTGCAAAACACGATGGCGGAAGTGTCCAAAGTTTTCCGTCCGAGCAGTGGACACTGGAATACGATCTGGCGCGCCAGCCGGATCTTGCCGTCATCGTGCATCAGGCCGTGCAGCTCGCGAAGGGACCGGCAGGTCAAACCCGCGAACAGATCATGGGTACCGCGCGTGAGCAGGTGGAAGACTGGCAGGGAGCACAAACGCCAGACGAAGTCGCTGTACGAATCTTCGAGGCACTTCACAAGAAACGGGTGTCAAAGGCACAGGCAGCTGAACAGTTTTGTGCCCTTCTCGCCGAGTTGCCGGATACCGCCGCCGAGTTTCGCGCCAAGCTGCCCGCATATCTCGTCGGGGCAATCGATCACGTAACGATACAGCCAGAGCAGTCACCCGCCGCAGATGATGTGGTTTCCGCACCCGCTGTGCCGGAGCCGGGCGAATGATCGATATCCCGGAGCTCACCCCAGCATTGCTGGATGAGCTTGGCCGGGAGCTCGGCGGCTGTGATTTCACAGGCCCAAACCAACAAGCTTTTTTGGCCGCCACAGATTCCCGCGATGTTCAAGCCGCTCCCGGTAACGGGAAGACCACGTTACTCGTCGCAAAGCTCGCACTCCTGTCCCGAACATGGCAGTCTAGGACACAAGGCGTATGCGTTATCTCTCATACAAATGCCGCACGCAACGAGGTTGAGGAGAAGCTACACGGCCATCCTTCCGCTTCCGCGTTTCTGTCATATCCGCACTTCGTTGGAACTGTCACGTCATTCATTGATCGCTTCATAGCCTTACCATATCTGCGTGGCCTCGGCTGGGCCGTCCAACACATTGATGACGATGTCTTTGCAGCGGTCGCTCTCTCGCGGTGGAGGACGAAACAGTCACTCATACAATATGCTTACCGGCAAGAACATGCGCTTAAGGGATACCTTAGTAGCCTGGAACTCGCCGAAGACTTCGAGTGCGATGTAAATACTCCTCCCGCCAGACTCAAGGTCCGGCCTCGCTCAAGGCAACCGGGCCCGACCAGCGCAACTGGCATCGCGCTGGAGGAACTCAAGGCCGAGATCGTCAATGATGGCTACTACCGTTACGGCGATATGCTCGCGCTTGCAACGCAGGCGCTTGAAAAATCTCCGACGATCGTTGAAAGATTGCAGAAGCGCTTCCCGCTTGTCCTGCTCGACGAAGCTCAGGACACGAATGGTGCGCAGCTCGCGCTGCTTGAGAGACTCTTTGGTGAAGGCGTCGCTTATCAGAGGCTTGGCGATCAGAACCAGACGTTGTATGAAGATGAAGAACTAGGACCGGATGACTACTGGCGAGCAGGGGAAGACGTCATTCCCCTCAACCATACCCGACGCTTTGGCCCGGACATTGCCAATTTTACCAGCCGCCTGACGGCACGCGCTCCGCAACAAATCGAATCACGCATTGATCGTCCGGGCAGGCGTATTCTGATCCTATTCGACGATTTCGAAATTAGAAACGTACTGCAAACCTATGCGACTGAAGTGCGAGGGCATTGGGGCGACGACCTTGAGCCCTCCCTGGACATCCGCGCCGTGGCCTCGCGGCATAGTCCTACGCGGGACAGGACCGGAGGGTGGCCGAAGACCCTCGTAGATTACTGCCCTACCTACCGGGGCGGCGGCAGCCAAACACAGATGCGCTCCAATCTACTATGCGTTGGATTGCGCTATGCTTCTGCGCTTCATCACGTGCATTCACCACCGGCGGAAATTGCAGATCTCATAAAGTCATCCATTGTCCGGCTGCTCCGATGCCAAGGCGTTCTAACCAGTGAAGGACGACCGGTCACAAAGCGATACCTCTGGAGCATTCTTCGTCAAGAAGAAGCGACAAAGCCCCTGCGTGTGCAAAGGCTCATCAGAGACCGAGTAATCTGCGGCACTGCGCCCTGGGGCCGCGAGGAATGGACCGCATTTAGTGCCGACTTATTGACGGCCCTCGGAATCGACAACGAACTAACTGAGGCATGCGCAGCTTTTCTTCAGTTTGTCCCCTACAACGAAGAAGACGAAGAAGGCGCGCAAGACATTGGGCAGCGTTCGAGCGTGATATTCGAGCACGATGGTGTTCGCATAAGGCTGGGTTCGATACACTCTGTGAAGGGCAAAACCGTTGATGCCATTCTTGCACTTGAAACAGAAGTCTACCGGGGCAGAGCGCTTGCAGATCGGACTATGGATCTTGCTACTGTCCTTCCACATGCTTTCGGGCTAGAAGAGCGCGATTTCTCCGCCAATCATGTCGAGCTTGCAGCGGCAACGAACATCTTCGTTGCCGCAACACGGCCTCGCCATGTTCTCGCTCTCGCGATGCGCCGGGAGGCCGCTAGCGATATTCTGATTACAGCAGCAGAAGAGGACGGATGGATAGTCAGAGATCTCACAAATGCAGTTCCGCAGCCGTAACCGGACAAATTGGCTATCAAAGCATCATAGCTGTCGGCTGTGATTGTCTTACCTGTGCCCATTTCGCGACGTCCGACTTAGTCTGAGCGGGTTCCTGTCGGCTGTCAGCTGACCTGTGCGAGTTTGCCCTGCCTTCCTTCTATCTGAGCAGACGGAAACCCCACGCATTTCTGAATTGATTTTCCATAGCTAGTCCTCCTTCGATCCCCCACCATGCGCGTCATGCGCAACACGGGGAGGATATCCATGCGAATTACCCAACTGCTTGTCACAGGACTGCTGGCGGCTGTATTGCCGGTGCAATTTGCTATTGCTGACGCAGACGGCGAACGGGCTGCGCTGGCCATGATCATCCACGAACTCGAGGCCATCGATCCACTGATTGCAGAAGCGGCTTCTCAGGCCAATCCTGATGCCCGTGTTCGTTTCCAGTATGAGTGGCTGCGCCAGGATCTTGACCGAATTCGACTCGGGATCCAGGAGCATATTGACGCCCCGCGTTCGGAGCCCCGGACTTTCCCGCCGCTGCGCGGTGATTACCGTCGGTAATGTCAGGTCATGACGGCAGCACAGAACACGGCATTTCAAGCGGGTTCCGGTTTTACGCCGGCAACCCTGCTGACCGGCATTGCATCGGTCGTGCTGGTGCTTGCCTTCGTCTGGGTTATTTGGGTCTCGCTGGGCACCTTCCGTGCCTGGCAGAACGGGCAGGTCGTTTTGTTCGATGTGGTCTGGTCGGCACTGCGCGCAAGCATCGTCCTCATGGTGTTGGGTTTTTATCTGCGGTAGCGGCCGTTGGCCATTGTCGCAGGGGTTCGGGGAGTTCCCCGTATTTTTAACAGGGGGCAACCCCGTTACCTCGGAGAGAAAGTAATGATGAAGAAAGCAGTAAAAAAGGTGGTAACCGCAGCTGGGTTGCTCGCAGTTACGGCAGGCCAGTCGGTATTGGCGGCGTTGCCGACTCCGGTGGCACCCAGTACCGCGCCCGCAGCCGGTGACTGGATTGGGCTCATTTCGGGTTACATCAAGGATGGTGGTCTGGTCCTGGGTCTGGCGATCGCTGTGCTGGGCTTCCTGTGGATTGCCTATCTCGGCTTCGCCAAGTTCAACGAGGCTCGCCAAGGCAAGGCCGAATGGGCCGAAGTGGGCGTGCTCGGCATCGTCGGTGCGATCGTACTGATCTTTGCAAGCTACCTGCTCACCGAAGCCGCGGGCGTCATCTAACCGATGTCGGATCGAGACGACATTCTGGCCGACCGGCTCAATGTGGAGCCGGCGATCTTCAAGGGATGCTCGTCGTCCGAACTGGGCATCATCGTGGGTGTGGCCGCGCTCATCTGGTTACCCGTTAGCCTCCTCCTGGCGGGTTTGTTGGGCGCGGTCACCATGGGGTTCGGCATGGCCGGTGTCGGTGTCGTGGGAACCGTCATCGTTATGGCGGGGTTGTTCCAGCGGCTGAAACGTGGCCGACCAGATGGCTATTACCAGCAACAGATTGCCATCTGGTTGTCGGGCCATGGTTTGCGCAGCTCGCCGTTCATTCAGCGCAGTGGCGCCTGGGATATTGGGAGAACACGGTATGCGACGTTACCGCACCGAGATCGATAACGTTCGCGCGCACTTGCGCTCACTATGGGTGGTGATCGGCCTCCAGTTCGTCGTGATCCTGGCCCTCTGGTTCGGCTGGAGTCAGGCGCCGAAGCAGTTGACGGTGCATGTCCCTCCCGATCTGCGCTCCGGGGCGACGCTCTCGGTCGACGAAGTGCCGGCGGCCAATGTGTATGCCTTTGCCTTTTACATCTTCCAGCAGCTTAACCGTTGGCCCGATGATGGAGCCAAGGACTACGGCAAGGCCATCTTCCGCATCTCTCCGTATGTGACGCCGCGATACCGGACGGAGCTCATGGCCGACCTGGAACAGAAAGGCCGTAAGGGTGAGCTGGCCTACCGGGTGCGTGGTGTGCATGAGATTGCCGGACATGGTTACGAGGAACGTCGCGTCGATGTGCTCGCGCCAGGCGTTTGGGTGGTCTGGCTGGATCTCGATCTGTTCGAGTCGGTGAAAGGCATGACGGTGAAGAAAACCGCCATTCGCTATCCCATGCGGGTGGTCAGTCTCGCGGTCGATCCGGAAGCCAATCCCTGGGGGCTGGCGTTGGACGGCTTTGCGAGTGACGGGCCGCGTCGGTTGGAAGCATCGGAACTCGGTGTAGATGCCGGGCAAGAACAATAGCAGGAGTAACCCATGCGAAAAAAACCATCGAACCATTCCGTAATGGCTACCTGGCTGGGCGTGACGCTGCTTTTGATGCAGTCGCTCGTGCATGCCGAGACGGAAACGCTTGAGCGGATCGAGTGGAAGAAAGCACCGATCCGGTTGGAACTCGCAGTTGGTCAGGAACAGCGGATTGAATTTCCCGCCGCAGTAAAGGTGGGTGTGCCGGCCTCCGTTCAGGGTGTGCTGCGCACGCAGAGTGTCAACGGGATGGTCTACCTGTTGGCGCATACGTCCTTTGGGTCCAACCGGCTCATGGTGCGTGAACTCGATAGTGGACGACTCTATCTGTTCGATGTCACAGCCACTGAAGACGGTGGGTCGGGCCATCCGATTCAAATCTATGTGACCGGTGAACAGGGCAGTGAGAAAGGACAGGCGACGGGCGGACATGAGCCGGAACAGGATCGGCCTGATTTTGTTCAGTTGACCCGCTTCGCCGCTCAACAGCTCTATGCCCCGGCTCGCCTGGTCAAAGACCAACCCGGCATCGTTCGTGTGCCGGTCAGCCGCGATCCCGTCGAGCTATACCATGGTGGTGCCGTTGAAGGGGTCCCGCTGGTGGCATGGCGCGCCAAGGGTCTCTTTGTCACAGCGGTCAAGCTCACCAACCGTACCGAACAGGCGCTAACACTGGACCCACGCAACATTCGGGGCACCTGGCTGACGGCAGCCTTTCAGCACCACCGTCTATTTCCCAAAGGCGATGAAGCGGATACCACGGCTGTTTATCTGATCTCCGCCCGGCCGTTTGGCGTTTCGTACTAGGGCTTACCATGGCGATTGCAACCTCCAACCGACTCTTACCCCTGCTTGCCGGCGCCGTTGTACTGATGCTGGTATTCGTCACCCTGAAATCCTGTTCGCAGGAACCTGAAGATGCACTCGTTCTGGAGAGTGTGCCCCAGGCGCCTGCGCCGGATGCGGACAGTCCTGCCGATACCATCAAGACACTGACGGCCAATGTCGCGTCCATGACCACGGAAGTACAGGCTTTACGCAAGGACAATGACCAGCTGCGCAAAGAGAACCGTGAACTGCTGGCTAATCGTCACCAGATCGAGGAGAACGTCACAACCCGGGTCAAGCGTGAGTTGCTCTCCCATGAAAAAGACCGGGATACACGCGACCGGATCGATGCCGGTGTGCTTTCTTCACTGACGGCGCGTGTGGATGCGCTGTCTCAGTCTCTTTCCCAGCGTTACCCCAACCAAAGTGGCAGCGACATCCCGGTGGGTTTGGGCCTCGATGACGTCGGAGAGGGGGCTGCAACTTCTGACAGCCTGATCTGGGTCGAACCGCTGGATGTCGTCGACGATGCTGCGTTAGAGGCCAGTGGAAACAGTCTGCTGCAGAGGGTAGGCCAGTCGACCGGAAGTACGTTGACATCGGCGACTGAAAAGACTGGGAAACTGACTCAGCAACTCAGCACCGTCCATCCCGTTTATACGGTTCCCCGTAACGCCACCCTGATCGGTTCAACAGCCATGACGGCCCTGGTCGGCCGGGTGCCGGTGCAAGGACAGGTCCGTGATCCGATGCCGTTCAAGATCATCACCGGCGCAGATAACCTGGCCGCCAATGGTCTCACGGTGCCGGGCGTTCAAGGCATGGTGTGGAGTGGGACCGCCGTTGGAGACTGGACGCTTTCCTGTGTGACCGGTCGCCTCGATTCGGTCACCTTCGTTTTCGAGGATGGCACCATCCGAACCATTTCCGGCGATGACCGAGGCCATCAGGGAGGTGGTGCGGAGAAGCCACTGGGCTGGATCTCCGACGAACAGGGCATTCCCTGCATCACTGGTGAACGCAAGACCAACGCGCCGGCGTTTCTTAGCCAACGGATCGGTGTGATGGCCATCCAGGCTGCGGCGGAAGCGGCGGCCAATGCCGAGACGACATCGGTGGTGAGCAATGCGGGCAGTGTCACCAGCAGCGTCAGCGGCGATACCGGTCGCTTCGTGTTGGGCAAGACCATTTCCGGTGGCAGTGAGGAAGTGTCGAAATGGCTGCTGGAGCGTCAGTCCCAGAGCTTTGATGCCGTCTTCGTCCCGGCCGGCATCCGTATTGCCATCCATGTTGACCGGGAACTCCCTATTGATTTCGATACCACTGGCAGGAAACTGACCCATGAAACCGACCTCGACCCTTATCGCCGCACTCGGCTTGATTAGCCTGGTGCTGGCCGGTTGCGCCAGCACCAAAGACACCGTACTACCCCAGGATGGCCCTTCGATGAAGGCTATTTATGAGGGCCACGTGCATGAGATGAATGCCGACAATCCTCAGGTCATTCGTGGCGAGTTGGGCAGCCGGTCCATCGTCTCGGGTGATGTGGCACTGCATGGCTACACACGAGATGCTTTCAACGAGATCGATGTACTGTTTCCGCGCCTGCCCAACCCGACGCTGGTGATGTACATCTTTCCACACCTGACCGGTGAAGCCGGCGCACCGGTGCCCGGCTATACGACGGCCTTCCCGATGTATGAACACGTGGAATACGCGCTACCCGGTGAAGTCCGCAGTCAAGGGAGTGATCGCCGGTGAGTTTCATGAAGTCAGACTCATTGCCTATATATAAGAAGAAGCAGGATGAGGATTCGCCTGTTGCGACGAACCAGGTCAAGCAGCTGTATGAACGCCCGCCGTCGTTTACCGACTTCCTGCCGTGGATGGAATACAACCCGGCGAGCCGTACCTTTCTGCTGGAAGACGGCATCAGTGTCGGCGCCCTGTTCGAACTGACCCCAGCCGGTACCGAGGCGCGTACACCGGCGTTCATGACGCAACTACGTGATGCGATCCAGACCGCACTGACCGATGCCATTCCTGAAGAAGACGACGCCCCGTGGATCTTGCAGGTGTACGTCCAGGACGATCCGAGTCTTCAGGGATTCGAAAAGGAGATCGCGGACTATGCCCAGCCCGGCGCGCGTGAGTCAGGCTATACCCACCACTTCCAGCAAACATTGTCAGAGCATCTCGCCCGGATTACCCGTCCGGGTGGTCTCTTTGAAGACACCGCGGTGACTGGTACCCAGTGGCGAGGCCAGGTCCGGCGTGTGCGTGCCACGTTGTACCGTCGTTTGAAACCCAATGGCCGGGTACCTTCCGCCGTGGAAATCGAGGAATCCCTGAACGATGTGGCCACCAAGTGGGTGGCCTCACTGGCCTCGGCCGGGATTCGGGTACGCCGCGGTACGGGGCGGGATCTCTACGAGTGGTTGCTGAAATGGTTCAACCCAAGGCCTGAGATTACGGGGGGTGATCCCGATAAGTTACTGGAGATCGCCCCCTATCCGGGGGATGAGGACCTGCCATTCGGGCATGATCTTGCCGAGCGCCTGACGCTGACGATGCCTCACTCGGACAATGCCTCGGCGACCTGGTGGTTCGATGACCTGCCGCATACGCTGGTGACCATCCAGGGACTGCGCCGTGCGCCCGAGGTGGGTCACATGACGGCCGAGCGCCAGGCCGGTGATCATGTCTTTTCACTGTTTGACCGATTTCCTGAATACACCGTGATGGTGCTGACCCTGACGGCCAAGCCTCAGGACTTCACGCGTAATCACATCGCCCAGGTCAAACGGGCCGCAGTGGGTGATTCCGCGGAGGCCGAGCTAACCAAGGAAGACGCCGAAGCCGTGGAGCGGGAGATGGCGCGCGGTAACAAGCTCTATCCGCTGGGCATTGCATTCTATGTACGCGGGAACGATATGAAGACCCTGCGCGCCAATGTCAATCAGTTGAACGCGTTGTTGTTGCCCAACGGGCTGCAACCGATTCTGCACGAAGCCGATCTGCTGGCACTCGACAGCTATATTCGCAATCTGCCCATGGCCTACGATGCCGCGTTGGAGAAATCCAGTCGCCGTTCACGACTGGTGTTTTCCAGTCATACGGCGAATCTGCTACCCCTTAACGGCCGGTCCAAAGGTACCGGCCACCCGGGTCTGGTGTTCTTTAATCGGGGTGCCGAACCCCTTGTGTTCGATCCCCTGCATCGGGCCGACCGAAAGAAGAACGCGCACATGCTGATCCTCGGTCCCACCGGCGCGGGTAAATCGGCAATGCTGGTCTATCTGCTGCAACAGATGGCGGCCGTGTACCGCCCGCGCATTTTCATCATCGAGGCCGGCGGTTCCTTCTCGCTGCTGGGTCAGCAGTTTCAGGCCCATGGTCTGGCCGTCAACCAGGTTACCCTGAACCCGAATACCGATGTCAGTCTGCCGCCGTTTGCCGATGCCTTGCGGGTACTACAGAAAGAACGTCAACAGCCATTGCGTGATGATCCAGACGCGCTGGAAGATGACGACGAGATGGATGAGGAGGGTACCGGCCGCGACGTGCTCGGCGAAATGGAGATCGCGGCCCGCATCATGATCACCGGTGGTGATGAGCGCGAAGATGCGCGCATGACGCGGGCAGACCGCCTGTTGATCCGGAATGCGATTTTCCTCGCGGCCAAAACCGTCAAGGAGGCTGGTCGCGATCAAGTGCTTACCCAGGATGTCGTCGATGCACTCCAGAGTATCGGTCATGATGAAAGTCTGCCAGACCACCGGCGCAACCGGGCCATCGAGATGGGCGACGGCATGGCGCTGTTCTGTTCAGGTCTAGCCGGACACTTTTTTAACCGGAAGGGTACCCCCTGGCCCGAAGCGGACATCACGATTCTGGAGATGGGGATACTGGCACGGGAAGGCTACGAAGATCAGCTCACCGTCGCTTACATCTCCATGATGAGCCATATCAACGACCTGGTCGAACGCCACCAGCACGACGCAAGGCCGACACTGGTGGTCACCGATGAAGGACACATCATTACCACCAATCCGTTGCTTGCGCGCTATGTAGTCAAGATCACCAAGATGTGGCGCAAGCTCGGCGCCTGGTTCTGGATTGCCACCCAGAATCTGGAAGACTTCCCCAACGCTAGTCGCAAGATGCTCAACATGATGGAGTGGTGGCTGTGCCTGGTGATGCCAAAGGAGGAGGTTGAACAAATTGCCCGTTTCAAGGATTTGACTGACGTGCAGCGCAGCCTGTTGCTGTCGGCTCGCAAAGAGCCGGGCAAGTATGTCGAGGGTGTCGTGCTTTCAGACAATATCGAAGCGTTATTTCGTAATGTCCCGCCGCCGCTATCCCTGGCACTTGCCATGACCGAGAAACACGAAAAGGCCGAACGTGGTGCGATTATGCGAGAGCGCAACTGCAGCGAACTCGAGGCGGTGCATGTCATCGCTGAACGGATTGCCTATAGCCGCGGCACGTAGAGGCACTATATAGGGGAGAACGCTGGGATTTGGAATCTCCTCGAGCCTTCATTAGTAAAAGAACCCCGGCATTGCCGGGGTCTTTTGGCCTGTCTTCGCAGGGCGGTTTTTGTCTATCTTCTACCAAATCTCGTTAACAACGTACCGAATTTCAATTTGGGATATAGAAGCAAAAGGTCACGGTGATAGGAAATTCTAGGGACTTTATAGTGGTGTGGGTGTGACTAGCAGGTTAGCGATTGCCTTGCTAATCGGCTGCCCAGTACGCTGCTCAACCCAGTACCACTGTCCGTTACAGTTGCACTCCAGGAAGATCACCTCACCTTCCCTGGAAACAATGAAGTCAAAACAGGCGAAGTTCAAATTGAACGCCTCCATGTAAGCATGCATTCTATCGGTGAGCTCCGGAACATCAATAGCAGTGTGCAGCAGATTCGGCGTATCAAAGCGATAGTCATCACTCGTGATATCATCGGCACGGGTCTGGATCTTGCAGGCGAACACTTGTTTTTCAACACAGGTGATTCGCATCTCAAAATTTTTCGGGATGGACTGCTGGAACAACGTAGGCATGTTGGGAATCTTGTCGGCAAACTCTGATAATTCGCCATTGGTGATCCGGCGTGTGAAAATGCCGTATTGGACAGCTTCATCTGCCTGACCCTCCATCACAGAGATTGCGCCAAGAGACTTAATGGCAATATCGCCGTTGATTTTGGCCGAGAACTCGAAAGCTCTCTCCGCGCTGTTTGTTATAACCGTTGCAGGTACATTGAAGCCGATCTCGGCTGCGGTTTTTAACTGAAGCAGCTTTCTATGTGCAATACGTGTGTTGAAGGGATTGTTGATCCAAAGGGCCTTGTTCAATAACGCGTAGAGACCGAGAAGCTGTTCTGTGAATTCTGCTTCGACGTAATCTAGTGCACCGTGGTCCATATCGAAATGGTCAACGAGAACCGGCTCTGGCTTCCGGTACCACACAGCTGTAACATCCTCCAGACGTACTGTCTTCTGACTGTCCTTCAACCAGAGTTGTCCGCTCCCGCTCGCCGGAGATACATCCAGTTGGACATTGGTAGCGAAGTCTTCCGTGTTAATCCGAACCCACGGTGCCCCTGCTGCATCGAGGTGTTTGGAAACAGGTTCAACATGTCCGTCCTGTTTGCTTGTTAAAATTAGAATCATTAAAATACCCTCATTGTTTTCTTGTATGGTTAGAAAAAAGCCGAGTGCTAAAAAGCACTCGGCCAAATGGAATTAATTTTCCATTAGTCGTCTTTTTTAGTATCGGACTTGGAGTTGAAAACCCCGACGCTTTCGTCGTAACGGCAGGTAGAGAAATCTCTACCTGCGAAATGCGTCAGTTGCGTTCCAGGGTCATATACGATGGCCGACTGGTCCTGTGTTTCAGCGTGAATACCGTAGGGCAATGCCGCCATCAACGGGATCGCACCGGTCGTCTTGACACTCAACTTCGTCACATTCATTGTGGTTCACCTCTATGGTTGACAAGCTGGCTGCGGGATTGCTGCCAGTGGTGTAAGCATGGCAACGCGGGCGTGTGCACCGATAGTCGCGCTATAGGAAATTTTGGGAACGTTTGCGCACGCTACTTACTAGGGGAGGGGTGACTGGATGGGCGGAGGAAAGCGGCCACAGCGGAGAATTCGGCTCCCCGATGGCTGGTTTATGCGACTTCGAGATATATGTAGATCGAAGTGGCAACAGCCTGGAACGCGGCTAGACATCTACGAATTAACGAAAATTCACAAGCGGTCCTTCGATAATGCAAAAAAGAGTGGCTCGATGACCGAGCAACTCTTTGCACGCCTCGTCGACAACATCGGCTACGGGAGTGAAGAAGAGCTTCTGAAAGCGCTAAGCCCGGAAGACACGGATCTGGTGTTAGACGGTAAGGAACCCGCGACGCCGCCCGAACCGGAGCCAATTCCGCCTGAAATTCAGGCCCTACTCGACGAGGCCAAAGAATTCACCGACGTCGACAAATTCTCTGAGGCGATTCCGATACTGGAAGATGCCATCGCTGCAGCCGATGCCAGTGACAATACCACCGCGCGGGTGAAGGCGCGGGTGAGATTGGGCCATGCGCTTTATGCTGCACGTGAGGATTTTACCGGAGCCGAGAAAGCCTTTCGCGATGCTCTGGCGCTCATCACCGCTGGCGACAACGACCTGAAGCAGAATGCGCTGCACGGTCTCGGTGAGATGCTGATGTTTGCCGGTCGCCTAGATGAGGCGAAGGCTGCGCTAGATGCCTCAAATGAGGCAGCCAAACAAGCCGGCAAGGTCGAGGATCAAGCGGGAGTGTTGGTATCCATGGGGTTGCTGGAACGGCAGCTGGGCTTTCGTGAAAGTGCTGGTGACCGCTTCGGTGAGGGCTTGCAGATTTTACTTCAGCAGGAACTGACTTCCGGTGACGAAAAAGATAAAAAACGTCACGCGCACATGCGGGCTGTTTGCTATATAAATAATGCGCTTTTGTGCCGAGACGACAGCGCGCTACACGAGGCGTTATCCCTTTACGAAAAGGCCGAACGGCAGACCCGTATCTCCGGTGAAAAATTGAATGCCGGAATGTGCTTCCTGTACATGGGGGAGATTCATTGCGCCAACGCCGACTGGAAGGATGGGTTCGAATGCTTCAACAAGGCCTTCAATCTGTTTCTTGAAGCAGATAACTCGCTTTGGGTTGGCCGTGCCGCTGAAAACATTTCGCGACTGTTTGCCACGCACCAACAATGGACAGAGGCCATGCAAGCCATGGCAATGGCCGTCCAGAGTGCCGCGGAGTCCGGTCATGTCGCTGATCAGGTTCATTTTATGTGTCAGTCCGCCAAGCTGCTTCGGGAATGGAAGGCCAGCTCAGCGCGACAAAAATTTACACAATCAATGTCTGAGCACATTAAGGCACTGTCGGAGGATGAGCAGGCACAGCTGGCAGGTCAGCTGTCGCAGGCTATAGGCAGTTTCGCTGACGAAATAGAGTCCCGGGTACGAGACGACGAGCAGGTTCAAGCCCGTCTGCAGGAGGCCAAGGATATCGCGTTGCGTGAAAACCTTCCCAAGTCTTTGGCTGACTGTCTATTGGACGAAGCGTACAACATGACGGCAAAAGACGACACGGAGAACAGAAACAGGCTTATTGACGAAGCCATCACACATTTGGGTGAAGCTTTGAAGGCAGCCCAGTCCCCCAAGCGTCGCGGCATGTTGATGGGGCGGATAAGTTCACTGCTCCAGGAACGGGGTCGAAAAGCTGAATCATTAACATGGCTTAACCGCGCTGGTGAAATATTTGAAAAATACGGTGATGCATATGGGCTTGCGAATTATCACAGTTCACTGGCAGAAATGCACCGCGCCAACGGTCAGTTGGACAAGGAAGTCGCTGCCTACCGTCAAGTCCTTTCCATCATCGAAGGGCGCAGTTTTCATCACTTGGCCGCGGGAACCCGAATCAATCTCGCCAATGCTCTGCGCTACAAGCGAGAATTCACCGAAGCATTAAAATTACTGGAAGAAGCCGAACTGCTCTGTGAACAGCATCAGTACAAGGACTTTATATCCGCCATAGCGCGAAATCGGAGCAAAATAGAAGGCGAGCTGCAGATAGCCCAAGCCCCGGCTTTCTCACTGGACGAACTACTCTCCAACCTCGGCGAGTTAATCGTATATCAACCCCAAGATGCACTGGGGTATTTGTTGTTTTGGTATTTTTCCTGGAAGACGGAAATTCTATCTCTCACACGCTCCGGTCCGCATCTTTCGCTAATGGTCGTCACGGATGATGTCGATCGCTTTCGACGCTTTGCGGGAATGTTTGACGTAACGGCGGAATATTTCTTGCTGACCAGCTCGCGGGATTTCACGGTGTCGGTTGAGCCAGGTATTCTCGCTCTGCCACCCCACTGGTGTTTTCCCCCGAATTTTGAATTTCTTGTCATGAAGAGAGATCCAGCTTCGGCAGATGTCGTTGATGTGGACGCTGATATCCACTTTGCAGGGCCGGCAAAGATGATGCCGCTTTTCACCTGGGTGCAGCACGAACCGGATGTGCCAGGAGAAGGCCACGTGACGGCCTTGGCGTCTTCACTCCTGCCGCAGGAAGCCATTGATCTGATGCTTGGTACAGATGTTGATGAACTGATTCGGAATCGGACCATTTGGCTGCCGAATGATCGTTTCCGGTCAAAAGACCGGTTCCTGTCTGATTTGAGAATGGGGCGTCAGTATGGATTTTTGCCGACTTATTTTGACCGTATACCGAGATCGGATGCGGCATCGGATATTGGCGGAACTAGTATTACGATCCCGCAATCCTTGATGAACGGCGACCTCCCATCGATTGCGGCAAAGTACCGCAGAGCGCTCGTCAGTCTGATGAAATTGCCACGAGACCAGGCGTTGCAGAAGATGCTTGATCTGCCGGAGCTGTTTGACGACGTTTCAGTCGAAGCAGGTTCGCCACGATTGGAGATTCGTCTTTTTGATTTTCACGAACTAGCTGATCGCCGGAATTTCTGGCCGGCAATGGTTGTTCGGAATGCGTAGTTGCGGTGACGAGGCGCCCAGCGCTTCATGTACAGTTCTTACATGCTATACCGCTTGTGCCCTAAACAATCATCCCGTCCGCTCTCGCTAAAACAAATTCTTATCTTTTTTCTATGTCTCTTTGCACTGGGGGGTGCTAGTGCGATTGTAGCACTTACGCGTTTATTCCTTGGCCTCGCTCTAGTCACACTTAAAACCAGGACAATGTTCGTAACGGTTTTCTATTCCTCTTAGGGCACGAAAAAGTGAGCATGGCACTCAGTTAAATTTTGTGTGTTGTCGTCTTTCATGCTCCATCCATCAAATCATCTGAGAATACTGGTACTTGCTTCGGCCACTATATTGGTGACCGTGAATGGCGTTGTATGGGCCAGTGACCAACGGCTGGTTGAGGTATTCACAACCTCTGGTATTCCAATTTTCTCCGACCACCAGGGAGACAGAATCCAGATTTACGAAATCGATGGGATCGTGTCTATTGAACGAGACCTCTCTATTGACATGCCAGCTGATCCTGAGAAGTCGAAGCGGATCGCGCTGGAACGCATCCAGCACATGGATGATCAGTCAAAAACAAAAATGCATATGGCGGCGAAAGGGTTGGCGAAGGCGATGCAGTATGGCGTGGATCGCTATCCAGCTATTGTGTTCGATGGCCAGGCAGTCGTATACGGCGTAACCGATGTGCAGATTGCACTTGCGCATTACAGGGCATGGCGGCGGGAAGGTCAGTGATGATCCGCCAGAGCTTTCTATCGTTCTGCCTAGTCATTGCGTTATGGATGCCGGTCACCGGATTCTCCGGTACAACGACCACACCACAGATCGTGGCCCAGACGACAACGGCGGCTTTCTCCTGCATGCGCTGGATGCCAATTGGCACCTGTTTTTGGTTGCGCTGTTCCTGGACCGGTTGCAGCGTACGCACCTCGATCAAGGTGGGGCATTACAACCCGGATCTGGTGGTTAGCACCTACAACGAGCTGGGCGGTAATCCGTGGACCGAGATCCGCGCGACGCTGGGTTTGGCGCAAAAGACGGCGGCCACGGGTCTGTTGGGTGCCTTGCTGCCGGTGCCGATTGAAAGCGCTGGCAACCGAACGGAAGGAACCTCGGAGCGTGACCACAAGAATCTGGTCTACCGGGAAACTGACGCCATTGGCCATCCGCTGAGCTCGCTGACGGGTATCGTTGCTGGTACCGGTTTGTTGTGTCCGTCAGAGACCACTTCTTTCTTTCCCTATTTCCAGTCCGGCCTCGATGCCCTGTCGTGGCGGCAAGAGATCCCGGAGATCTTCTATCCCGCTAGCCTGATTCCCGGTCTGCGCGAGGTGGGTACCTGGCCCCTCCAGACCTGGGGTGGTGTCTATCCGCGTACCGGCTGGACGACACAGGCCGAAGAACCCAAGGCCGCTGCTCTCAATGCCCAGCGAGCCGGTGACATCGTCACGCGTACGGGGCAACCGCATGTCTATGTGCCCGTGACCGGCTCATCGGGTTCCATGAAGGTTTGGTCACCGGGCCCGTTGATGGAGAAGGACCGCAGCACCTGCACCTGGCAGATGTTATTGCCGTTATCTGAATCGAGCTGCAACGTCTTTGGCACCAATGATCTTGCCAGCCTGACCGGTTGGGGTGGCGGCCGCGTCGATAGCGAGGGTGACTATGTCTGGAATCTATGGCGGCCCTACAAGTGCTGTGAGCGCCGGGGCCAGTGGTTTCTGTTTGATATTGACTGGATTGCTTACCCCTGATGAAAACGTACGCTAAACACCCATTCCCTCATCGACACGCGATCAGCTGGCTACTGATTGGACTACTCAGTTTGAATAGCGCGCATGCCATCACCAAGGGGCCGACGGAAGACAGCTTCTGGTATTACGAAATCGGTGGGGCAGAGCCTGTATCAGCGCCTGCCAACCCTTCTGTCGTTTCCGTTACCCTGGGCGGCTCGGCGCAATTGGGGCTGGGCTACAGCTGCGGCAAATTCGACCCTGTGGCCGCGGTGACCAACACGCTGAACGACATCGGCGCCGGCATCGACAATATGATGAACGCAATGACGGCCGCGGCCAGTGCCGCGATTGCCGCACTCCCCGCGCTGATCCTGCAGCGCGCCAATCCCGGCCTCTACGACATGTTCCAGAATGCTTTGCTGCAGGCAGAGGAAACCATGCAACTGGCGACCAAGTCCTGCGAGCAGATGGAGGCCGAGATCGCCCAGGGAAAGAATCCCTATGCCGATCTCATCACGCTGTCCAAAGGCAATGACTGGAAGCTCCAGATGGGTGTAGGCGGTAATGATGCAGTAACCGCCAAGGATGCCGTCGAGACCTCAAACGGGGACAACGGCGTGCCCTGGATCGGTGGGCAGGCCGGGGGCTCCGGCCAGCCGGTGCTAGAATTTACCGGCGACATCGTCAAGGCCGGGTACAACATCAATATGAATCGTCCGATCACGACGGCGGGTCCGGTGCCTCCTGCATCGGCCACCCGCCTGACGGAGATCTGGACTACACCAACCGAGGCGCGTAACTGGGTCGTCGATGTGGTCGGCGAAAACATCGTCACGACCTGTGATACCTGCCGCAAGGACAGTATTCCCGGCACCGGACTCCTGCCAAAGCTCAATCAGGAGGCGACTACCGTCACCACGGAAATCCAGAACCTGGTCTCCGGGGCTACGCCCCCGACTCTGGCCAACCTGGACAATATTACTGCCCCGGGTGTGGCCATTACACGGCAGGTCATCGAGGCGATTCGGGAGATGCCGGCCTCCGAGCAGAGCCTCATCATGGGCCGGCTGGTGTCAGAAATCAGCACGGCCCGCACAGTGGAGAAGGCGCTGTACGCCCGTCGTTTGCTGCTTTCCGGCCGCCAGGTGCCCGAGGTTTATGCCACCGAGGTGGCCCGAGACCACGCGGACAAATCTATCGCCGAGCTGGACAAGGAAATCGAGAACCTGTTGTTCGAGACCCGGGTACGCAAGGAGGTGGTTTCCGACACGATTGCGACCTTGCTGCAACGCGCCGCGGCCCGTCGGCAGTCGTCCCTGAAAACGCCAGAAGTACCGACCATCGATCCACGTCCGCTGAGCAATGGCCGTGTCCAGTAACGGAATTGTCATGCGTCGGCGCTGGTTCTTTTTGCTGACCCTGCTGGCGTTCGGTCTGGCGCTGGGGGCAGGCGGCATCCTCTGGCATTCAGTCCAGACAACCTCCGTAGTTGCAGTACAGACGCGGATCGATGCCTTGAAGCCGCTCCTGACGGGCATCAGGATCTCGCTGATTGCCCTGTTGGCGATGGGCTGGCCATGGATCGTGAACACCCTTGAACGCAGGGGACGTCTGGATGAGACACAGGCCACGAACTTGCTCGCTGTACGCTGGCGTATCGTGACCTGGCTCGTCGTGATCGAACTGGTGTTGGGGCAGAACCTGCTTGGTCAGGTACTGGCTGCGCTGCAGGGGAGTGGGGCATGACCGTCGACAGTTATCTCGAACTCTTTACGACACTGTTCGGCTGGACCTTCTACGGCATTTTGTGGGATGTGCTGGTCGGCACCGGTATCGTGTTCCTGCCGTTCCTTGGCATCCTGATCGACAACTGGCGGGAACCGGCGCAAGGTGGTGAGTTCGGTACCGTCACCGGATTGTCGCTGCGGCGCATGGAACTGGAGCTCTTCATTGCATTACTGGTGGTTGTGTTATCCGGCCAACCGGCCGCGTTTACGCCACTGAACGCCGCTTCACTCAACTACACGCCGCCACCGACTTTGATCGATCCCACGCCACCGACGGCGACCGTGGCCGCACCCCAGAGTACCTACGGTTCCACCGGCTTCACCGGTTCGCCGGCCACGGTGAACATCCCGGTGTGGTGGTATGCGGTGCTTTCGATGACCTCGGGATTCAATCACGCGGTGGTCGAAGGACTTCCAAGTGCAGCGGATATGCGTACCTACGAACAACAGGCGCGGCTCGCGACCATTGCCGATCCGCGCCTCCGCCAGGAAGTGAGCGACTTCTTCAGCCAGTGCTACATTCCGGCCCGGTCGATGTATCAGTCAGAACGACCTGCCACCGCTGCGGTGAATGCGCTGCTGACAACGTATGGACCCGACGATCCGGACTGGATGGGTTCGCAAGTCTATCGCAATACGCCGGGCTACTATGACACCCTGCGTGCCACCACGCAGGTCAGCGGCTGGGCCTACAATGCGGCCCGTGACACCGAATATGATCCTACGGCTCCACCCAGCTGGGGCAGGCCTTACTGCAAGCAGTGGTGGGAGGACGCCTCGGCGGGCCTACGTGAAAAGTTGATTAACGAGGCCGATGCCACATCGGCCGGTTTTTCAGGCCTCGTGGTTGCCATCGCGCCGGCTCTGGCCAGCGAACAGCAAAATGATGCCGTGGCTAAGACCGTTCTGGCGAATGCACCGCCATCGTGGTCGAACAACGACCTCGTGGCTCACAATTCCGGCAGTACCGGGTTGCTCAGTACGGTAGAAAATGTCGCCAAGGGTGGCCTGGCATCGGGTGGCGTGGTCGCTGCATCGGCGTTGTTCTCGGTCACCATGACCGCAGTCCTTCAGGCCCTACCGATGGTGCAGGCCGTGCTCCTGCTCGGCATCTATGCCTTACTGCCCATGATCGTGGTGCTGTCGCGTTATTCCATCTCCATGATGGTCATCGGCGCCATGGCTATCTTTACCGTCAAGTTCTGGAGCGTGCTCTGGTACCTGGCACTGTGGGTGGATCAGAACCTCATCCTGTCCATGTACCCGGATGTGAATGTCTTCCTGCAGATGTTCGCAAATCCCGGCGAGCATGACATCAAACGCATGCTGCTCAACATGATCACGACCAGCCTCTATCTGGGTTTGCCGTTGCTCTGGAGCGGAATGATGGCATGGACGGGGTTACATATCGGCCGCTCGATCAATTCGGTACAAGGCGAATTTACGCGGCCAGCCCAGGATGCCGGGAGGCAGGGCGGAGGTATTGGGAAGGCTGTTGCTACTAAAGGGGCGAAGCGATAACGGATCTACAAGTCGTCTTCATACCATCCGTACGGATCAGTGCCATTGTCAAACTTGCGGGTGCGGAAATTATAGTTCCCGGTTAGATCACCGCCTTCAGAATCCGCGTCATCTTCGGATGTAGTCGCAGCTTCGGCCAGCAGGCCGATGAGGCCCATGACAAACAGGCTCGTGGCGCGAACGATTGCCTTCGCGCCAGTCAGTATGACTCCAAGGCATGCCATGAAAACTGTAAAAGTTTTACCCTGATCTTCCATCTCAATAAATCTCTATCTATCGCATCTCCCATGGTGAACTCCGTGTGCCAACGTTTCAGAATTCCCCATCCCGAACCACATTACCTTTGCTGATTATCTTGACAGTTTTTGGGTGAACCGGTTCGTTGTCCGGCAGCCGTCCCTTGCCTTTCTCAATCACCTTGGCAGCGACACTGGTCAGCTTGCCTAATGTGTCCGAACCAGCAAGCGCCTTGCTATCGCTATAGTAGTCAAACCAGGGCAGCCCGGCACTCGTGTAATCTTTGGCTGTCGGCGGCGTATGCGGTGGCTGGTGCCCTGTGATTGCCAGATATTGCTCACTGTTGGCCAGGTGGATGAAGCACCGGAAGCCATTTTCCTGATCCCAGGCATCGACGCCGTACTCGTCCTCGTAGATCTCCTGCCGCATCAAACCGCCTGGAGCAAGTCCCATATCTGGGGCAGCGGATTCGCAGACCGTGCGACTGAACATCGGCATATCGAGGTAGTCCATGTCTGCTTCTACGGTTCGCTCGAAATATTCGACGTAAACGTCATGCTTCATCGGGTAGACAATGATCTGGAGTCCGCCATGTTCAGCCATACCGGTAATTTGCTCCTCGGCTGTGAAGCCTTCACCCAACGGCATGGCGACAAACTGCCGTATGAAATCCTCCGAGACGTTGAAACCGTCCAGCCAGGGCTGTTCCGGAATCACCGCATAGTCCTGCGGATCAGCCGAAAGCCCATTGCTCCAGGGTTCACCGGAAACCGCATTGATCTTGCCGGCGGCGATCTTGACGGCGCAGGGATAGTCGCCGGAGAAATTGATCCAAAGCGCCTCTGACTGATACATGGGTATGAAGACGCCACCATGTGTCCGCCAGGCATCAGGCAACTTGTCTGCGAAGTCATCCACGTGCTCCACCGGGAAACGACCGAGGCCCGGGGGGAGGGGATATTCCCGGTTGTCATCCGGGATCCGCAGGGTGCGCTGGAAGTCGATGCTACACGCCGCTTTCTTGTGGACCTCCGGAAACCGGAAGGTCAGTTGGTTGTTCATTAGTTCGATCATTGTCTTTTCTCCCCTCAATCGATTATTTGGGTCGATTATTCAGGTGTTACCAGTCGCCATCACGGACATCCCGGGCAATACGCAACAGCGCGTGATCCGGTGCGGATTTGAGCTGGCGGATCAGGTCAGCGAACAGTTGCGGCCGCTTGCGAATGATCTCCTGCAAATCCGTCGATACCTTCCCGGCCATTGCCAGCAGCACATCCGGGTCTTCGCCGAGCTCCTCGGCTAATGCCCGGATCTTCGCCTCCGACGGTGGCGCCACATCCCCGCGTTCTATCTTGCTGAGATAGGCGGGTTCCACGCCAATTCGCTGGGCGACCTGCCGGACAGAGAATCGCCGATCCTCTGACTTCAGGGTCTCGCGATGTTCACGGATGTATTCTCCGAATGTCATGTGTACTATATACTACACATAATAACCCGATTCAAGAACCGCCGAATTTTCCGGTGCATACGTCGATTTCAGATGGGAAAATACGGGTCTATGCGGTAAAAAACGGTCGACAATCTGCCTCTGCCAGGATAAATTTCGATAACGTGTTTGGCTGGTAACTGGATGGCCCGCCTCACAATTTTTCCGCGCAAGTGATTGGGCGTTGGAGGTCCGATTGCCCCTGAGGAACGTGAGAAATGACCGAACTGGAAGACCGTTGGTTGTCCGTGGGCGATATATGCATGTACCTCGGTGTCAGCAATGACACGGTTTACAGGTGGATCGACAAACACGACATGCCCGCTCACCGTGTGGGGCGGCTATGGAAATTCAAAAAAGATGAAGTAGACGGTTGGGTGAAAGCGGGTGGAGCGGGCTCGGATCGGGCCGTACGAAACGATGAGGATTAACCATGCCTAAAGTTTCTTGTGTGGATTTGTTCTGCGGAGCGGGTGGGCTGACGCACGGCTTCGTTCTGGAGGGGCTCCCGGTGGCTGCAGGCATCGATCTGGACCCTGCCTGCCGATTCCCGTACGAGGCAAATAATCAGGCCCGGTTCGTCGAACGGGATATCAGCAAGGTCACCACCAAAGAGTTGAAAGCCCTCTTCGGAGACGCGGATCTGACGATTTTAGCGGGCTGCGCTCCATGCCAACCTTTCTCGACCTATGCGCAGCGCTATGAGTTGGATGGCAAAGATGGCAAGTGGGGACTGTTGTATGAGTTCGCACGTCTCGCAAAAGGCGCAAAGCCAGATGTAATCACGATGGAAAACGTGCCCACCGTCGTGAAACACGAAGTCTTTCATGACTTCGTCGATACGTTGAAACGACTCGGCTACAAGGTCTGGTTCGATGTCGTCGACAGTACCCATTACGGTGTCCCCCAGACGCGGCGGCGCATGGTGCTGCTGGCATCCAAGCATGGCGACATCGAGATGATCGGGCCGACCCACGAAAAACCGCGGACGGTTCGCCAGGCAATCGGTCGCTTACGACCACTGCGTGCTGGTGAGTCTGCACCGAGGGACAAATTACACGTCACATCGACGCTATCGAAAAAGAATCTCCAGCGGATCAGGGCATCGAAACCGGGAGGTACGTGGCGTGATTGGCCGGATCATCTGGTCGCCGATTGTCACCGTGCAGAGAGTGGACGCACATACCCGGGGGTCTACGGTCGGATGGAATGGAACAAGCCGGCCCCCACGATGACGACGCAGTGCTACGGCTTCGGGAATGGTCGCTTCGGCCACCCGGAACAGCATCGAGCCATCTCCCTGAGGGAGGCTGCGATCCTCCAGAGTTTCCCTCGAAACTACGCTTTCGTGCCTGAGGACGGTGAGGTGAGTTTCAAGGTGCTGGGGCGGCTCATCGGCAACGCGGTTCCCGTCGATCTGGGTCGCGCCATCGCGCGCAGCATCAGCAAACATCTTGCATCGGTCAGTATCCGATGACGAACTGACCAAGGCTAGTCGATGGCACGCGTCGGGCCCCCATCTCCCGAGACCAGTCGTCGCATGGCGAAGGTGAGGCAGAAGGGTACCGATGCTGAAATCGCATTGCGACGAGAACTCTACCGGATCGGCCTTCGCTACAGGGTCGATTATGTGGTTCTGAAGAAGCCTCGCCGGGTAGCGGATGTGGCTTTTCCGGGGCTTAGGATCGCAATTTTCGTTGATGGATGTTTCTGGCACGGTTGCCCTGAGCATGCAACATGGCCGAAAAGCAATGCTGAGTTCTGGCGGCAGAAGATAGAAGCGAATCGCCTGAGGGATGCGGACACGAATGAGCGGCTATGTGCTTTGGGATGGACGGTGCTGCGATTCTGGGAGCACGAGTCACCGGTAGAGGCTGCTGCCACCGTATCGGAAACGGTTGCCAAGGCTAGATCGGAACGCCGCGCTTCGCTGAAAGGCTCAAAAAAACATGAATAGGGAGACGATGTACTGAATGGGAATATCGCCCGATCAGCAGAATTCGTGCTATCGCACCCCTCCTGAACCAGGGCAACTGGTGGAGGTGCGCCGGCGTCAGTGGATCGTTTCTGAGGTTCAGACTTCTTCTCTGGACCTTTCAAAGCGCATTATGGGTGTCAGAGAAGTCTCCGCGAATTACAACTCCGAGGCAGCCACCGAGCCGTCTTCAGGTAAGGAGCACCTGGTCAGTATGAGTTCGATCGACGAGGACGGACTCGGTGAGGGACTGGAGGTCATCTGGGAGATCGAGCCGGGTGCGCAGGTGATCGAACGCGCTGGCCTGCCCACCGTCACCGGGCAGGATGACTCGGCCACACTTGAGGCATTCCTCGACGCAGTTCGCTGGGGTGCCGCGACCAACGCCGACAGGGGTTTTCTGCAAGCGCCTTTCCGTAGCGGTGTGAGTATCGAGGATTTTCAGCTCGACCCGCTGGTAAGAGCCATTGACATGGCTCGCGTCAACCTTCTCATCGCCGACGACGTCGGCTTGGGTAAGACCATCGAGGCAGGGCTGGTCATCCAGGAGATGCTGCTCCGGCATCGTGCGCGCACCGTATTGATCATCTGTCCCGCCTCGTTGCAGGAGAAGTGGCGCGTCGAGATGCTGGAGAAGTTCGGTCTCGAGTTTCGCGTGGTAGACACCACTTATATCAAGCAGTTGCGGCGTGAGCGAGGCATCCATGCCAACCCTTGGACGTCCCATCCGCGTCTCATCGCTTCGATGGACTGGGTCAAGAGTGGCGAGGGGCTGCGAGCCATGCGTGATGTCCTGCCTCCGCATGCCGGCCATCCGCGCAAGTTCGATCTGCTGGTCGTCGATGAGGCGCACAACATCGCTCCCGCCGCGGGCGCACATTATGCACTCGAGAGCCAGCGGACACGGTTCATCCGTTCCATCAGCCCACACTTCCAGCATCGACTGTTCCTGACCGCAACACCACACAACGGTTACACAGAGTCATTCACCTCGCTGCTGGAGTTATTGGACGACCAGCGCTTCGCCAGGAACATCCTCCCGGACGAGAAGCAGTTGAGTCAGGTCATGATACGTCGCCTGAAGAGCGATCTCGTCGATGCGGATGGCAAGCCGCTCTATGCCCAGCGCAAGCTGCAGGCGTTGTCGATCGCATACTCGAACGAGGAACGCGAGATCCACCGAAGGCTGAACGATTACTGTGCCAGTCGTGAGAAAGATGCGGAAAAGACTGGCAACACCTTCGGCACCGCTTTCGTCAATCGACTGCTCAAGAAGCGTCTCTTCTCATCACCGGCCGCTTTCGCTTCCACGCTGGAGAAGCACGTCGCTTCACTGTCGAACGGCGTACGTCCAAAAGCGCCGGATGTCATGGCAGATCGTATCCTGCATAAAGCCATCCTGAAGGTCGAAGAAGATTATGCCGACGACCAGGAGGCGGAGAACGCGCAATCGGATGCCGTCGAGGAGGCCTCGCACCGGGCACAGCCACTGACGCGCGAACAGCAGCGGTTGCTGGATGGCCTTCGTGAATGGGCGCAGCGTGCCAAAAACCAGACCGATGCCAAAGCAGAAGCCATCCTCGACTGGCTTTCGGCCAACCTCAAAACGGGTGGGCAGTGGAACGATCATCGAGTGATCCTGTTCACCGAATATCGCACCACACATCAGTGGATGCACGAGATCCTCGCCAGTCACGGCTTCGGTGGTGAACGCCTCGGCATCCTCCATGGCGGACTCACCCAGGATGAACGGGAACCCATCAAGGCCGCCTTCCAGGCATCCCCGGAAGATTCACCGGTCCGCATTCTGCTCGCCACCGACGCCGCCTCCGAAGGTATCGACCTGCAGAACCACTGTAACTGCCTCATCCATCTGGAGATACCTTACAACCCCAATGTGATGGAACAGCGCAACGGTCGTATCGACCGACACGGGCAGCGAGAGGAGGAAGTGCTGATCTGGCACCCCGTCGATGGCGGTAACGAAGGACATGCATCGGTCGGAGGCCATGGCGAGGACATTCTCCGTGCGCTGCGAAAGCTGGAGTTGATGCGTGCCGACATGGGCAGTGTCAATCCGGTGATCGCGCCGCAGATGTCCGGTCTCGTCGAAGGTTCACTGAAGGACCTCGACACCCGGCTCGCGGAGGCCAGGATCGCCAAGGCCCGGCGCTTCGTGCGTGCCGAACGCGAGCTGAAGGAGCGTATCGCCAAGCTCCACGAACGTCTCCTCGCGACCCAGAAGGACTTTCACCTCACGCCAGAACACATCCTCATGGCGGTGAAGACTGGCCTCGCGCTGGCGGGTCGGCCCCCACTGGAACCCGTTCAACTGGCAGGAATGCCCGCGGGCAGTGTGTTCAGGATGCCGCCACTGTCGGGCTCGTGGGCGCGTTGCCTCGAAGGCTTGCGTCATCCCCATACCCAGCAGATACGTCCCATCACCTTCGACCACGCCACCGCGAATGGGCGCGACGATGTCGTCCTGGTCCACTTGAATCATCGGTTGGTGCAGATGTGCCTGCGCCTGTTGCGCGCCGAAGTCTGGGCACAGGACGACGTGAAGAAACTGCATCGCGTAACCGTCCGCATGGTGCCGAGCGGTCTCGTCGACGAGCCAGCAGTGGTCGTCGTCTCCCGTCTGGTGATCACAGGTGGCAACCACCATCGCCTGCACGAGGAGCTGACCGTGGCTGGCGGCTATCTGCGAGATCAGTCGTTCCGGCGTGAGGAGAGTGTCACCCGCGTCCAGCAGTGGCTGGACGAGGCCCGGCCGATCACGGCAGACGATTCGCTGTTCGATGCCCTTCGGGTCCGCTTCGATCACCATCGTGACGCCATCCTTCGGTCGACTGAAGCCCGCTCCAAGGATCGACTCAAATTCCTGGCCAACACCCTGCAGAGTCGCAAACAGCGGGAGATCGACGACATCGGTTCCGTGCTCGACGAACTCGAAAAGGCGATCCAGAACGAGTTGAAGAAGGATCAGCAACCTGAACAGCTGTCGCTATTCACCGAAGACGAACGTACCCAGCTCAGGCGTGACACTGCCGCGCTGGAGGCCCGTCTCGCTCGCATTCCGTCGGAACGCATCCAGGAGATCGAGGCCATCAAGTCACGCTATGCCAAGGTCGATGATCGCACCTTCCCGGTCGCCGTCGTCTTTCTGGTGCCAGAAAACAAGCCGGAGGGGATGAGTAATGTCTGATTCCTTTGGCCTCGTCGAAAACAAAATTCAAGAAACCGAATATTTCCTTGATAGGTTGCAAAAATCTAAGTGTCTCAGTTTCGATGCGTCATGTTTCTTTAGTGCTTTTGTGTCTGCATCGCGAAGTGTCACATTTTCACTTCAAGCTGTTATGAAAGGTGTGGACGGGTTCGAAGGATGGTACGAGGTTGCGCGAAGGAGCCTAAAGTCTGACCCATTGGCATCGTATTTCGTCGAGGTGCGAAACGATGTGGTTCATAAGGGAATGAATCCGCTAAACAAAGTCACGCTGGACCACCTGCGTGAAAGCCTGTCCAGGCAGTTACGTTTCAATAGTGACTCTCATGTCTTGGTGATTCCCGATGCAAGCAGGCAAGAAGGAGCAGCACTTGCAGATGCCCTGCCAGTTTGTAGAGCGTATTTTATATCGCTCCTTTCATTGATCTACGAATGTTATTTGGAGTTTCGCACTGTAGTCGATCCGAGATGGTATTTCACAAAAGAAAATTTCGTTGACGTAGGGAAAACGCTGGATGATGCACTGATTGAACTTGGCTTTCCTTCATCATGGTTATCGAACGCGATACCCGAATCAGAAGCATGGAAAGTATTGAGGCGCCAGCAACCTCCTTGTGCGCTCAATTCCGTATTCCACGAGTATTTGGGAAAGGTGATAGCCGATCCGGATGAGGAAGAGCATTGAAAGGAATCGCCCACGACATGCACCACGACTGGCTGTCCCTCATCGAGATCTCTGGCCCGTTCCTCGCCGTCCCCGTACTGAAGGAGGCATTCCCGCAGGGCCTGGAAGAGCTTGATGGGTTCAAACGCAAGCGATTGCGGCAGGCCTATGAGGAATGGCGTGAGGCACTGGAGACGGAGGACCCGCGATTTCCCGAACTGCATGCTGCCTGGATCGACGAGGTGTTGTCGCGTGGCCTGGAACTCGACGAGGATGGAAAGGGCGACGTCCTGAAGCGTACGGATTGGTGTGCGGCGAACCTGAATGTCACCTTGGCCGAACATGGCGTGGTACTGTCCCCGGGCCTCGCTGTGGTCGACGATCAGCATGCCGACAAGCCGCTGATGCTCATCCACACCTATGAGCAGGGTGTCGATCTCTACGCCACCCAGAAAATTGACGGATGGGCGGTCACTCCCGCCGAGCGTATGGTTCAGTTGTGTCGCGCCACTGGCTGCCGTCTCGGGCTGCTGACCAATGGAGAGCACTGGATGCTGGTGGATGCGCCAGTGGGGGCGGTCACCACATTCGCCAGTTGGTATGCCCGTATCTGGGGGCAGGAACCCACCACCTTGCAGGCCTTCGTGCATCTGCTGGGCATTCGCCGCTTCTTCGTCGATGTGTCCGAGCAGTTACCCGCGCTGTTCGACCGATCCCTGAAGTATCAGGACGAAGTCACCGATGCCCTTGGTGAGCAGGTGCGGCGTGCCGTCGAAGTGCTTATTCAGGCACTCGACAAGGCTGATCAGGACCGTGATCGGGAGCTGCTGCGCGACGTGAAGGAGTCAGAGCTCTACGAGGCGGCACTGACGGTGATGATGCGCCTGGTGTTTCTGCTCTCCGCCGAGGAACGGGGTTTGCTGCTGTTGGGTGATGAGCGTTACGAGGCCAACTACGCGATCTCGACCCTGCGCATGCAATTACGCAAGGAATCCGAGGAGATACTGGAGCGCCGCTGGGATGCCTGGTCGCGCCTGCTGGCCATCTTCCGCGCCGTTTTCGGCGGCATCGAACACGAGAATCTGCGTCTGCCCGCATTGGGTGGCTCGCTTTTCGACCCGGATCGCTTTCCCTTCCTCGAGGGGCGCGCCAAAGACTCAGACTGGCGCACAGACACGGCCAGGCCACTGCCGATCGACAATCGTACCGTGTTGTTGTTGCTCGAGGCCATCCAACAGTTCCAGGGGCGGACGTTGTCATACCGTGCGCTAGACGTCGAGCAGATCGGATATGTCTATGAGGGTCTGCTGGAACGCACCGTCAAGCGCACCGCCGAGGTCACGTTGGAACTCGACGCCACCAAGAGCGCCAAATCCCCCTGGGTCACCCTGGCCGAGCTGGAGTCCGCCAAGCTGGATGGTGGTGACCGTCTTGAAGAACTGCTTCGGGAGCGTTCCGGCAGTTCCGCCAGCCGCGTGCGCAACGACCTGGCTAAATCCGTTGACGAAGCCCTCGCCGATCGTCTGTTGGCTGCCTGTCATGGGGATACCGCATTGCGTGATCGCATAGGACTCTATGCTCATCTGGTGCGCACCGATCCATGGGGCTATCCGCTGGTCTATCCCGCCGGGGCCTTCATCGTCACGACCGGTTCCGATCGGCGCGAGACCGGCACTCACTACACGCCGAAGTCGCTCACGGAGGCCATCGTCACGGAGACCCTGACGCCGATCACCTACGTGGGGCCTGCAGAGGGTACCTTGCGTGAGCAGTGGGTGCTTAAGTCACCTGCCGAACTGCTCGATCTCAAGATCTGTGACCCGGCCATGGGCTCGGGCGCCTTCCTGGTTCAGGCATGCCGCTGGCTCGCTGAACGCCTCGTCGAAGCCTGGTCGCAGGCCGAGGCCTCGGGCAAGGCGGTGAGTGTGGATGGTGAGGTGCTGGAAACGGCCAACGACAAGGAGCCACTGCCGCGCGACACCGATGTGCGCACGGTGATCGCCCGCCGCCTGATCGCCGAGCGCTGCCTATACGGGGTGGACCTGAATCCACTCGCCGTGGAGCTGGCCAAGTTATCGATCTGGTTGGTGACGCTGGCCAAAGGTCGTCCGTTCGGCTTCCTCGACCACAACCTGCGCTGTGGTGACAGCCTGCTCGGCATCCACCACTTGGATCAGCTCACCGAACTATCGATGACGCCGACTGGGAAAGGGCAGCAACGCTTGTTCGGGCAGAATATTGAGTATGCCGTGCGCGAGGCCATCGAACTCCGACAACGATTGCGCAAAATGCCTATCCGAGACATCCGCGATGTGGAGGCCATGGCGCATCTTGACGCCGACGCTCGCCGCAGGCTTGAAGTGCCTGAATGTATCGCCGATGTGTTCATTGGTGAAGTGTTCGCAGCGGGCGGCAACGAAGTGGGTTTGGAAAGCACATTGGCATCGTTGACCGTCCGAGCCGAACAGGCAATCGACGGTGACCGGGACGCGATCACCTCGATGCGACGGAGATCTACCAACGCGCTCTCGACTGATCTATCCGCCGACAAGCCTGCGCGTCGGCCATTCCATTGGCCGTTGGAGTTTCCGGAGGTGTTCGAACACGAACGTGGTGGCTTCGACGGCATGGTCGGCAATCCACCCTTTCTGGGCGGGCAACGTATCACCGGTGTGGCTGGCACTGTCTTCCGCGATTGGTTGGTTGTGCATATTGCCGAGGGGCGTCGCGGTTCGGCCGATCTGGTTGCCTATTTCTTCCTGCGGGCGTGGAGTCTGTTGCGTGAAGGCGGCGGCTTTGGTCTGCTCGCGGTCAACACCATCGCAGAAGGCGACACACGGCAGGTCGGGCTGGAAGCGATGGTCGGCGCAGGTGCTATCATCCATGCGGCCTACCCGAACGAACCGTGGCCCGGAAAGGCAGCGGTTGTCACCAGTCGTGTGCATGTTTATAAGGGTGGGTGGCGAGGTGAATGCTCGTTGCGCGGGCGCCCAGCCGCATTCGTGTCAGCCTACCTTTCAGATCGGGAGGAGTGGAGCCCGAAAGAACTGAAGGCAGCACAGAACATTGCCTTCATTGGCTCTTATGTGCTCGGGAAGGGTTTCGTGCTTTCGCCCGAGGAAGCGCAACAAATGCTGGATGCCGATCTAAAGAACGCCGACGTTATTTTTCCGTACCTTGACGGAAACGACCTCAAGACAGTTCCGACGCAGCGACCTACTCGTTGGGTGATCAGTTTCTGGGACTGGCCAGAGGAGCGCGCACAAGAATACGAATTGCCGTGGCAACGGATCGAAGAGCGGGTAAAGCCGGAACGCCAGCGTCTCAACGAACGCGGTGAGTTCGTTCTTCGGAAGCCACTACCTGAGCGTTGGTGGCAATTCGGCGAAAAGCGACCGGGCCTCTACCACGCGATCGGTCGCGGTCGCCATTTCGATCAGCATCCAGAGGATTGGGATTCGCAAGCCAGACCACTCGAACACATCCTCGTGGCAGGTCGCGTTGGCAAGTATTTCAATCCATCCGTAGTCCCGAATGACGTCATCTTCCATGAAAAGTGTGTCGTCTTCGCCGTGGCGGATGCTTACGCCTATGCGGCAATCTTCAATTCATCTCCGGTCGATGCATGGGTATGGAAACAATCCTCTCGGATGAAACTCGACCTGAATTTTTCACCGTCGGACGCGGTCGAGACTTTCCCGTTCTTGGGCGGTTCCGACATCGCTCACTTCGACCAACTTGGCCGTGAGTACCTGCGCTTGCGTCATGAGGTGATGACCGATCTGGCCAATCCGATTGGCCTTACGAGGCTCTACAACCGTTTCCACAACGCTGGCGATACTGATCGGCTCATCGAACGTCTGCGCGAACAGCACTGCGAGATTGACGCAGCAGTCATGCGTGCCTATGGGTGGGATGACCTCGACCTCGGACACGGCTACCACGAACAGCCGAATCTGGCGGACAACGATCGCGTTCGATTTACTATCTCAGACAAAGCGCGTGCTGAAGTCCTTAATCGATTCGCAGAACTGAACCGTCAGCGTTACGAGGAAGAAGTAGCCCACAGCTTGCACGGGGCCAAGACCAAAAAATCGACAACCCGCGCCCCGCGCAGCAAACGCACAGTTGCCACAACCGCATCACAGCCCTCACTCGACTTTGGTGCCAGCCCGGCCAATGAGGGCAACGACCTCAGGGCTGCCGAACCGCGCCTCAAGTATGAGGCAGGCCCGGCAAACGTCATTGTCGAGTACTTGAAGACTAACGCCGGCTGGCACTCTAAGGCGGAAATTCTCAACGACGCGGACATTCCGGATGAGAAGTGGACTTCCGCGATCAACGATCTTCTATCAAGCGGGTATGTAGAACGACAAGGTGAGAGGCGAGGAGCACGATATCGCTTTCGTCAGGGGGGAGAGAAGTGAAGAAATATCGACTGAACGTCGATCCGCGCATACTGGAACTGCTCGGGCCGAACCTGTATACGAACATCTATTACGTACTTGCCGAACTCATTGCCAACGCGTACGACGCCGATGCGAAGAACGTCTACATCATGTCCAACAAGGATGACATTCGTGTCGAAGATGATGGTCACGGAATGTCCTACGAGGCAGGTGATATAGAGAAATACCTGAATGTAGCAGGCGTTTCACGATCAACGGAGGCCGAGTCGCGAACGAAGTCCGGTCGTCGCAGGAAAATGGGTCGTAAAGGAGTTGGTAAGCTTGCTGCTCTGTCAGTGTCGGAGGACGTGGATGTCCTCACCGTCGCCGATGGAGAGAAATCGGGCTTCGTGCTGACACGTCATCCAGAGGACGGCCATGACCTGAATGCCATTCCAGACGAGCAGGTCACTTTCGAGCGGATAACCGATCATGGCTCAGCCATCATCATGCGTCATCCACAATATCGGCTTCATAAGACGCTGAATGCCGTCAAGCGCAATCTCCTCAAGATATTTCCCCTGGTTGATGCAGATTTCCGCATTCACGTCGCTCGTGGCAAGGAGCATGTCACTATCGATGATTTCGACCGTAGCATCATGGGTGAGTTATGCGCACTCATCACTCTCGGTGATGATTTCAAACCCTTGTGTGACCTCGTTCCTGATAGTCATCCGGATAGGCGGGAAGATCTGGTTATTGCCCGCGCCACGAAGGCGATGCCCATCACCATGAAGGCCAACGATGGGAAGGAACATGAATATTCACTGGAGGTACAAGGGTGGGTAGGGGCTTACCGAACTACACGAGGGAGAAAAGCGGAGCTGACAGATTTTCCGGATAATTTCATCTCATTGTTTGCCAATGAGAAGATGGGAGAATTCAATATCCTTCCCATCGTCGGGCAGAACAAGCTGAACGAGGTCTATGTCGTTGGCCAATTGCATGTCGATTTGTTCGAGCTGACTGAACTGCCGGACATGGCGCTCAGTAATCGACAGGGCTACAAGTCAGACGACCCACGCTACGAAGCTGTACGGGAGTATGTTCGGAATGAGTTGCTGGCAGATATTCTGAAACGACGCGAGACTTATACGGATATCGTCAACGCCGACAAGAAGAAGCGCAAGGAAGAGGCGCAGAGAGACGATGAAGGGAGGCTTAGAGCGGCTGTCGATGCGTTTCGCAGAAAAGCCAGTGAAGAGGCGGCCACTGCGTTATCTAAGCTGGGTGTCAATGTATCCCGCGAAGCGATGGAGGATGCGATTTCCAGGTCCATCAGTGATAACAGCCCCGATCTCGGTTTGAAGGCTTTGGTCGATTCGCAGAAAAAGAGAATTCTGATCAGCCAGACTTACCCGGACAAGTCGTTCTCAGACATCATCTACCAAATGCTTGTTTTCAACAATGTGCCACCTGACGACATCTTGTACACGAACTGTGATGATGAGGTATGCCGTGTGCCAGAAGGCCGCGCTGTCTACGACTACCTCCGAGAGTTCTTCGTCGAAAGTTATTCCACACAGAAAATCTTCGTGCTCTTCGTGACTAGCGAGAACACCAAAGTCTCATGGGGCGCCATCACTGAAGTCGGAGCTTCCTGGATCACAAAGATCGATCACAAGATATTCAATATCTACCCCTTTAGACCGGAGCATCCCCTCAATGACGAGGTTCAATGGCAAAGCACGAACCGAGATAATCCCGGTGGTGACCTTTGGATGATCCCGCTCAATGCGGACATCTTTTGCCAGAAGATCGAAGCGGTCTGCGATGCACTGGATTACAAAAAGAAGAGCCGCACTCAGAATATGGCGCACCTGGGCACGCTTGTCTCTATCAGGAACTCGTAAGGAACACGGTTTATATGACTTGGAACCCCGGCCAACTTGTCCGCCACATTGATGACCCAGCCAAGATTGGCACCGTCACCGATCAAACCCGCGCACGTGCATCCGGACCACAGTATCGAGTGAATTGGAACGGTCGGCTGGACTGGCATTATGAAGAGGAGCTGGTCGAGGCTGATAAGGGTGACGATGACCCGCTGGAGCTGATACGGGAAGGGCGCTACGGTCGCGTCGACGATCTGCGGCGCTTATTGACCCACGTTCACCTTGCAGGACGACTGTCGAATGTCGTCTATGCAATGGGACTGACACAGACGGACTTCTATCCACACCAGTACAAACCACTACTGACCCTGCTGGATTCACCGGTCAATGGTCTATTGATTGCGGATGAAGTAGGTCTCGGAAAGACGATTGAGGCAGGACTGGTCTGGACTGAACTTCGTGCCCGGTACGATATGCGACGGTTACTCGTGGTGTGTCCAGCGATGTTGCGTGAGAAATGGCGGCTCGAGCTTTCTTCGCGATTCGGTCTCGATGCTCGGATCGTCGATGCTAGTGCACTTCTGGACGAGTTGGATTCGAGCGAGCATAGAGAGCGAGCCTGGATCATCAGCTACCAGGGTATTCGCGCTCCGAAGGGGTGGGACCCTACCGAGAGTGAGACGCCTCGTCGGCCAGTCCGTGCTCGACTCGCCGACCTGTTGTATCGCCATGCCGATAGAGAACCACTTCTAGACCTCGTGATTTTCGACGAGGCACACTATATGCGTAACGAAGAGACCAGCTCCTGGAAAACTGGGAGTCTGTTACGGGATGTGACCACACACCAACTGATGTTGTCGGCCACACCGATCAATCTTGGATCGGATGATCTATTCAACGTGTTGCGGCTGCTTGATCCCGATCATTTCGAGCATCCCGAAGATTTTCGGAACATCGTTCAGGCAAACCGCCCGGTGATCGCTGCAAGTGATGCGGTACGCGATCAAGCGAGCGATGCCAGTCAAATTCAGGAAGCAATCCGCGAGATAAAGTCGTCGCGTTGGTTCGAGCGCTCGGAGCGAGTCGATCGCTTGATTGAGGAAGCGGAGACAGTCAATGAATGGTCGAACGAGAAACGCATCGATATCGCAGCCAAACTCGAACGGCTCAATTTGCTCGCACATATCGTCATACGAACGCGTAAACGTGAGGTGCAAGCCGAGCGGGTAGTACGGGATGCTACGGTATTCGAGGCCGATATGGCTACGGTGGAACGGGAACTCTATCAGGCTATCACCGAGGGGACACGGGAGTATGCTCTGGCCAATGGTATCGAACATGGTTTCTTGCTATCGACACCGCAGCGAATGGTCGCATCTAGCCCTGTTGCCTTGCTCAGAGCCTGGCGTGAAGACATGCCCGACTCCGACGCGATGGCGTTGGTAATGGACGAGACGGACGAAGACGAGGAAAGGCTGCTTGAGTCGGAGACTCGCCTCAAGGGATGGTTGGCACATCGAGTGCTTCGGAACTTCGACCTTGGTGAACTTACTCGAAACGATACGAAGTTTGCCGAATTTTCTCAGGCATTGAAGCGCTTTCTGAGCGAGGATCGTGAGGCGAAAGGCATCGTATTCACCGCATACCGTCCTACGGCCCGCTACGTCGTCGATAGGCTGTCCGCTGAGAATGTGGAGGCCGGTTTATTGATGGGCGGCACGGAGTTCGACAAGGATGCCGTGCTTGAGGCTTTTCGAAAAGACCGAAATTGCCGAATCTTGGTATGCACGGATGTAACAGCTGAAGGTGTGGATTTGCAGTTCTGTCGACTCGTCGTGAATTACGACCTGCCCTGGAACCCTATGCGTATCGAACAACGAATCGGGCGTATCGACCGCATCGGTCAACGATCCAAACGCATACTCGTTTGGAATTTCGTCCATAAAGACACCATAGATGCGCTCATCCTTGCAAGACTAGCCAAGCGCATAGGGGTATTCGAGAGCACGCTGGGAGAAACGGAAGAGATCCTCGGCCAAGTCAGAAGGCTTGAGGATGTGCTGTTATCGAGAAATCTGACGGCCGAAGAAGAGGAGCGTCTGATCGAGGAGGTGGCGCTCGCGATAGAGAATTCCAAGCGCAAGCAAGAGGAGTTGGAGCGGGAAGCGATTCAACTCGTGGCGCATGGTCAGCAATTGATGGCACAGATCGAAGCGGCTCGGGGTGAGGGGAAGACGGTCACCCGGCTCGACTTGATTCGATATGTCGATGGTTATCTCAGAAATGCGCCAGGCTGCCGAATCGTCGCAGCACGGGGCGAAGAAGATATCTTCGACATCAGTCTGAGTCCCGCCGTAGCCGCCGAGATGGACGAATTCGTCCGAAAGGAGAATCTGGTCGGCAAAACTGGCTTGGGCTCTGGTCAGACGAGGCGTTGCCGCTTTACTGACAGAATCACGGAGAAACCGAAACCTGGAGAGGAGATCGTCCATCGTTTTCATCCGATCGTCCGATTCTTGTCTCGAAAAACTGAAGACGAGGAGGATCGCTTTCCGCTCTACGCTTGTAGAGTCTTCAACGATGACATCGCCAGCGGCCAGTACGTCCTCGCGACCCGACTGGCGACATTCTCTGGAGTCAAGGACGATGAGCATCTTCTCGCCGCTGCCGTTCCGCTCGGTCGGGAGCTACCCCTTGGGTATCGCCAGGCGGAAACCCTACTCGACTCTGTCAGGGGCAAGGGTGTCGACTGGCCGACGGTGACCGTCGATGTCGTTCCGGAAGTGGGTGTGGCGGCCGCCGAACGATGCGAGGAGGTGTTGAGGGCTCGCTATAGCGCACTCAAGGACGAGAAATTGCGCGAGAACCGAGATCGCGCTGACGTTCTCTCACAGCTCTTGGATGACCATATCCTGAAGAAATCTGAAGGCTTCGAGAAGCGGATCGCCAACCATGACATTTTTGCATCACTGTATGCAGGCAGTCCCGATGGCAAACGGCGCAAGGGTCTGGCAAACGCTGAGCGCAAGAAGCGGGATGATTTCCTGGCGAGAATGGAGACGCGTCGCGCGACCTTGATCAGGAAGAGGCAGTCCTTCACGGCAGAAACACGAGAAGTCTGCGTGATGCTCGTTGACGTGATGCGGGAGGCGTAAAGCCGTGAAGAGCTGGAAAGATCAATTGAAGGACCTCAAGCGGGTGTTGGGTAAGTCTGCAAAAGAAGAAAAACGAGACGAGAATGTGGACAAGGTGGATTTCGAACCGCCTGAATCATGGCTTGCCTACGATCGCAGGGCATCGACTAGTAATGATGAACCCAAGAAACACTCCGATTCTACGACCAGTTCACACACTGAACCTTCACGCCGGAGCAGCGCCCCCACTGTGGGCGCATCGAGTGTACAGAATCCAATAGATCGATCCGTCACGCCGAATGTCACTAGCACTTCTGACGGGAAGTCGTATGAAACTTCGCGTACGACAGCGACATCCGCATTCACTCCACGCATCGATGGAGCAGGTACGCTGAACATGCCGGAATGGATACATGTTGGCAGAGGTTTGCAGCACCCCGACCATCTCGATGAGAAAGCAGCGCCTATGGTTGTCAGAGTGGGTGTGGATTTTGGAACCGCATTCACGAAAGTGGCGATTCGTGCGGGTTTTGATCTGGTTTACGTGGATTGGAGCGCCGTTACCGGTGATGAGTCACCGACGGGACGATTTGTAGTGCCCGGTTTGGTAGTTCGCGCGCCGGAAGGAGATTACTGCTGGCGGCGGTCATCTGAATCAGATATACACGCAAACCTCAAGCTCCCGCTCATCGACATGGCAAGCTCGGATGAATGCCCGGTTGCCACGCTGGCCTACCTTGCCTTGGTCATCCGCTACGCCAGAGCGTTCCTATATCAGCATCCAGATGTCGGGCGAAAGCTCGTGGCGCGCTCACTTCGTTGGGAATTGAACATCGGTTGCCCCACTCAGCCGCATGAAGATCCGAACGTCGTCCAGTTCTTCAAGCGAATCACTCATACTGCTTGGCGGTTGGCGGCGGAGGACGATCTCCGAGAGGCGAATATCGTTTCTGCGTGGAGGACGGTTCTGCCAGACTCCAGCCTCGAGGCGGAGCCGGGCGTCGTGCCCGAGTTCGTGGCGCAGATCGCCGGTTACCTCGGCTCGCCTCAGGTATCTGAAGGTTTGCATGCCCTGATCGATATCGGAGCAGCAACGCTCGATGTGGCAACCTTCAATGTCGTAATACCCAACGATCTCGACACGACTCCTCGTATACCGATCTTTTTCTCGGCGGTTCTCCCCTTGGGAACACATTACCTGAATCAAAACCGTCACTCATTACTTGGGGTCGAATCCACCTGGGACGATACTGCACCAGTTGAACCGACCGATAGTTTCTCGGATCGGAACGGCATACCTCAAAACGAGGTCGTGGCTGCGGATTCAGACTTTTTGAGTAGGGTTTCGAGTTGCATCACCAGAGTGATCAATGCAACCCGCACCAATTCTAGGGGCGATCCGCGAAGCGCTGCATGGCGTGAAGGTTTGCCGATTTTTGTCACTGGGGGAGGGGCCAACTGTGATCTTTATCGTCGTGCCATCGAAATGGTACATCAAGAGCTGAAACAGCGATTGGGTTCGTCGAGCCGGTTCCGATTCGTGGAATTGAACCCACTGGGTACAAATGTTCCGGTCTCAGCCGGTGACAGTGGTAGCCGAATGACTGTCGCGATTGGGTTGACCAGTGACGCCGATAGCATAGCTCGCGTAGTGCCACATCGCGATATAGAGCCAATTACCTATGGCAAGAAGGAGCGTGTCGATCACACTGAACTTTATGGTGACTGATGATGAAAAATGATACGAACACCAGTGCGGCCAGTGATTCAAACGCCAACGCTTGGATCGCTGTTGATACCGGTGTTGGCGCCGAACGCAGGTTTGCGCCTTACATTTTGGCCTTGATGGGTGAACGTGCTCTCTTCCAAGCCATTGAGGAGGACGATTGGGTTCTTGTCCTTAGTCCCGCTGGTGACATCACTCGCGTCGGGCGCGTACTGCGGATTCGCTCCGATCTCGTCACTACCACGCTGTATTTCGACAGGCTGCTCTCGGTCATCGAGCCCGTCTCGATCGGCATTACTGTACTCACACCGCCGACTTCGGGAAATGTCGGTCGTGTCCAGTGGACCGATTTCGTCGAAGCGCTTCCCAAGGCATTGCAGAAGACGATCGCCGAGGTGCCGGCGGTAGAGGATCAAACCTATATTCGTGAGCTGCTTCAACTGGCCGTAACGGATGATCTGCTTGGCCCGGCTGGTGGTCCTCATGAACGTATCGTCGACATGAGCGTGCGCGATCGTTATCTGGTCGGCAAGCTGGCCCCACGCGAGGCGGCCCAGGGCGGTATCGAAGGGCTCGACGGACCCTTGGCGGATGACGAGGCGGAGGAGCCCACCGACCCGAAGGCGCCAGGTCAGCACGAACCGGGGGCGGAATTCGGGACGGCGACTGGACGCGTCGAACCAGAATCCGATGCCTCCGATGAGATCGACGCGGCCAGCAACCAGTCTCTGGTGCCGAGCAGTCTCGGCATGACCTTCTGCGTGGATGGTGATGCCGAACGGATAGAGGTCGAGGTGCACTGGGGGCGTTACGAGCGCAGTGATGAGCACGAAATCTACCGTACCCGCAAGAACAAGGAGACCGGCGCCGAGGAACAGATCAAGGCCAAGGTCTGGCAACGCATACCTTGTGGCGGCAAGCTGGTTCTGCCCCTCGATGAGGGCGTGATTCCCCATCAGGCGCCGGACGATGCCTATCCCGAGGTGCGTGTGCAAGGCTCCGTTCGCGCGAAGAATGCGAATGGCGATCGTTTGGTGACATTGTTCCTGGTCAATGCGCAGGAGGAACCCGAAACCAACCGCGATACGGCCTGGGTGTTCCAGCCGGAACTGATCGTTCGTGCAGAAACGGAAGCCCCCAGGCGTGCCATCCTCCGTCGCCGACCCGTTCTGGATGCGGACGGTGTGGACCCGGAACGTGAGTCACTGGAGATGATCTACCGCAACCGGGTCGAGTTTGCGGTGGGACATGGGGTTGCCGTCCATGCCGAAACGGCGGAAGACGTGACGTTGGCTACTGAAGTCCGTACTACCGTCATGCCCCAGTATGAGGTGCAGGTCACCGAGACGCCGGGGCTGGATGTCGACGACCGACCAGCGATGCGAGAGTTGGTGAGCAGTGGCCTGCTCGATATGCAGCGTCTCGCGACTCTGGATGTGAATGCTCTGGTAGATGCATTGAGTTTGCTGACAATAGATTACGCGGCGTGGATCGATGAGCAACGTGTACGGATCGGTGTCGACGTGTCCGGCTATGACGTGCAGGCCCGGCAAGCGATGGATCGCTGTCAGGAGATCCAAACGCGTCTGCAACAGGGCATTGTTACGCTGAAGAGTGACGAACATGCGCTGGCGGCATTCCGGTTTGCTAACCGTGCGATGGCGATTCAGCGTGTGCGCAGCCAATACGCGCTCGAGATTCGGCGTGGGAGGGACGTGACTGTCGACCAGTTTGACATATTGAAGAATCGCAGCTGGCGACCATTCCAGCTGGCCTTCCTTCTGCTGTCCATACCGTCGGTTGCTGATCCCACGCATCCGGATCGAGTGCAGCCGATGGAAGCCTATGCCGATCTGCTGTGGTTCCCCACTGGCGGCGGCAAGACTGAAGCCTATTTGGGAGTGGCAGCGTTCACGATGGCGATCCGCCGGCTGCAAGGCAAACTCGGCGGATACGACGGCTCGCGGGGGCTGGCCGTAATAATGCGCTACACGCTGCGTCTGCTGACATTGCAGCAGTTCCAGCGTGCCACTGCGCTGATCTGCTCAATGGAAAAGCTTCGGCGAGATGCTCTCGTGCAAGGTGATGAATCCCTCGGAATGGAACCTTTCACCATCGGACTTTGGGTGGGTAACAAGGTGACGCCGGGCACGACCGAGGAAAGCCACTACGCAATTCAAGCTCTGCGCGATTCAGGAAAGAACAAAGCAGGACGTACATCGCCTCTTCAGCTCACTAGTTGCCCCTGGTGCGGCTCTACGATAGATCCAGGTAAAGATGTCGTCGTCGATAAAGAACGTGGCCGGACCGTGGTTTACTGCGGTGACAAGAAGAGCAGTTGCACATTCTCTCGTGGCAGGTCGAGTAAACTACCGCATCCCGGTATCCCGGTGTTGACGGTGGACGAAGAGATTTATCACCGCCCACCGACCATGATGATCGCCACCGTCGACAAATTCGCCATGATGGCGTGGCGCGGTCAGGTGCGTACATTATTCGGTCGGGCAGGACTGGAATGCGAGCGGCATGGCCTGCTCTGGCAGGGAGCGGACTGCAACGGTAACCACCAGGCAGGTAGAGGACTCCCGGCCACGAAGGTCAAGAACATCAGCCCCATTCGTCCTCCAGACCTGATCATCCAGGACGAGTTCCACCTCATCAGTGGTCCACTCGGCACCATGGTCGGCTTATACGAAACGGCAGTGGATGAACTGTGCGGCTGGAGGTTGGACGGCAAGCTCATCAAGCCGAAGATTGTCGCCTCCACTGCAACGGTGCGTAAGGCTCGTGAACAGGTCAACAATGTCTTCATGCGCCGGGTCTCAGTATTTCCACCACACGGCCTGGATGTGGAGGACAACTACTTTTCGGTGCAACGGTCGATCGAGGACAAGTCAGGCCGTCGTTACCTTGGGGTTTGTTCCCCCGGCAGTTCCCGACCGGCAATGTTGATTCGTGTCTACACGGCATTCCTGACGGCAGCGCAGGCGCTGTTCGATCACTTCGGCGAATCCGCAGACCCCTATATGACCATGGTCGGCTACTTCAATTCATTGCGTGAGCTGGGTGGGATGAAGCGTCTCGCAGAGGATGATGTACAGACGCGTTCCTACCGCGTGCAGATGAGCATGGTTGAGCGGCCCGCACTGGCACAACGCAGTGTCAGCAATATTCGAGAGCTGACCTCCCGGGTCTCCAGTCAGGACATCCCGAAATATCTCGACAACCTGGAGGTCAAGTTCAAGGTGCAATTCGACGCGGCTGCCGGCAAATACGTGACGAAATGGCTGGAGGGTGACGAGCGGGCGATCGACGTGGTTCTGGCCACCAACATGCTGTCGGTGGGGGTCGACGTCAATCGCTTGGGACTCATGGCGGTCAATGGCCAGCCGAAGGGGACGGCGGAGTACATCCAGGCGACGAGCCGCGTCGGTCGGTCGTTTCCTGGACTGGTGTGTACGGTGCTCACGTGGGCTCGGCCACGTGATCTATCGCACTACGAGACGTTCGAGCATTACCACGCCACCTTCTACAAACACGTCGAGGCACAATCAGTGACCCCGTTCTCGCCATGCGCAATGGATCGCGGCTTGACTGGTTCATTGCTGAGCTTGATGCGCCTGGAGAACGATACGTTCAGTCCCAACGAGGGTGCCGGCAAGCTGGGCAGGTCGGATCAGGCAGAGATCACAGAGGCGATCGACGTGCTCGTCAAACGTGCCTGGAACGTCAGTGAGCTTCCCACTACCAAGAGCCTGGCAGAACGGGAGCTCAAGGAACGTGCGGACGAGTGGGCCAAGGAGGTCAGCGTCCCTGGTCGAACGTTGGCATATGAAAAACGCGGGCCGAATGCGGCTATGACCAAGAATTTGATCGAAGCACCCGGCATCAAGCCATGGGACAACTGGACGGTGCCCATGTCGATGCGCGAGGTGGAACCCGGCGTGCGTTTGATCATGAATACCGGCCACATTACGGACGATCACGACTGGAAGCCTCGTCCCGCACCAAAGGATGAGGATCAATCATGACGACAATCGATAAGACCCCAGTCGGAGAAGTCAGACCCAGTCAGTTACTCTGGACCTATGGGCCCGGAGCGCTGATTGATCTACCGAGCCTGTCCGTAGTGACGCTGGGTGTCGACAGATGGGAAAAGGATCGTTGCCAACCGATTCAGGAGACTCGATTACTGGCTGCGGTCCGAAAGGTGCTGGGAGTGCAAGTGGAGAACCTTCGGATGCCGCCGTTCCAGAAGAGCGAGTTCATCGACGTCTGGTCGGCCGAGGCGAACATAGGTGTGCCAGTGCGGCCGTTTCCGCGTTGGATGCGTTGTGTGAAGTGCGGCTTGTTGTCTCCCTTCGATACTGGGCTGTTCGAAATCAAGGAGAACCGATTCAGGCCCGAACGTACGCGCTTCGTTCACAAGGGATGTCGAGGCTCGAAGGGCGATCAGCCTGCGAAGGATGCCGATGCCGTACCCGCGCGTTTCCTCTTGGCCTGTCGTGATGGTCATCTCGACGACTTCCCTTGGCATTACTTCGTCCATGGGGGCAACAGCTCCTGCAAGGGGACGCTGCGTTTCTTCGAGAGTGGCGCGTCCTTGCAGACGGAAAACCTGTGGGTGAAGTGCGATGCGTGCGGTGCATCGCGGAGTATGGCCCATGCCTTTGGTAAAGCTGGCAAAGAGAACCTGCCCGCCTGCCGAGGTCGCCACCCACACCTGGATCACTTCGACGATGAATGTGACGAGGAAGCCCGCGCGGTTCTCTTGGGTGCTACGAATAGTTGGTTCCCGATAACGCTATCGGCGCTCGCGATTCCCCAGACGAAGGACCCTCTCAGCCAGTTGGTTCAGGATGGTTGGGAGTTCTTCGAAGAATTGGAGTCCGAAGCCGAAGTGGTGGTGACGGTGAGGACGCTCAAGAAGACCGGAGCGTTGCCTGGAATCGACAAATACCCTCCCGCGGCCATCTGGACGGCCATCGAAGCGCACCGCACCGGTGGTGGACAGGATGACGTGGGAGAGGCTGACATCAAGGGGCCCGAGTGGGACGTTCTGACCGAGGCCGACCCGCCCACCGACTACCCTCACTTCATGAGCAAGAAAGTCGGTACGCCACCGGCGTTTGCGAAGCACATCAGCCGAGTGCTGCTCTTGGAGCGACTGCGCGAGGTGAACGCTTTGCTGGGTTTCACTCGGGTCGAGGCTCCGGAAGAGACGGGTGACCCGGATGAACGGCCCCAGATGGCCAGCCTCTCACGAGGTAAGCCTGATTGGGTGCCTGCAAATCAGGTTCACGGTGAAGGCATCTTCATTCGGTTCGACGAACAGGCTCTTGCGGCCTGGGAGGCGTTGCCTGGAGTGAAGACGGTCGATCAGATGCTTCGGGGTGGGCACCGGGGTTGGCGTAACTCACGCCACCTCGATCCGGAAGAAGGCTATCCTGGCATTCGTTACGCCATGCTCCACACGCTCTCTCATGTGTTGATTCGCGAACTGGCACTGGAGTGTGGCTACAATGCCGCGAGCATACGTGAGCGCATCTATGCTGATACCTCGGGTGATAGTCCCCAAGCTGGAATTCTGATCTACACGGCAGCAGCCGATTCTGACGGGACTTTGGGTGGTCTCGTCGATCTCGGTAAGCCGGAGAATCTCGGGCGTTTGCTGGAACAGGCGTTGAACAGGTCGAAGATCTGCTCCTCGGATCCACTCTGTTCCGAGCACGACCCGCAGAAAGATCGCTCCCTTCATGCCGCCGCCTGCCACGCATGTAGCTTGGTTGCAGAAACGTCCTGTGAGCGGGGTAACCGCTACTTGGATCGGTCGTTGCTCGTGCCGACCCTCGAACGTGTCGATGCGGCTTTCTTCGATGGCTTGTGACATGGATAAACTTTTGGACGCCGTCGCAGCAGTGGTTTGTCTGGTCTCACCAGAAAAGGTCCAGGGGATTGCATCACGGATTCGTCGAACCGAACCCAACGACGCCAAAGGTGCGCTGACGGGTGTGGTCGGCACACCGATGGCCTCTGAGATGGTGGATCAACTCATCGATGCTTGGCGAGCCACCACCGTGAGCGCCGATCAACTGGCATTGATGCTACTCGCGGCCAGCCATGTCTTGAACAAGGTGGATTCCGAGCAATCGACGGAACTCGTATGGACAGGACCGACGACGCCCTTCGTCTCGGCTCGCCGAACGGAGCAAGCACTGTTGCAGGTGATCAACGCAGCAGCACATACGTTGTTCATCACGAGCTTCGTGGCTTATGACGTCTCCACTATCGTCAAGGCTTTGAATGCCGCTTCAGAGAGGGGGGTGAATATCCTGATGTTGCTGGAATTGTCACAGGACCACGGCGGCAGTATCACCTTCGACGCGATAGGTAAGATGAAGATGCTGGTCCCTTCGGCGCGACTCTATGCGTGGCAAGACAAGATCGATCTGTTCTCGGATGGCTCCGTCCACGCCAAAGTTGCTGTGGCTGATGGCAATATATGCTTCATCACCAGCGCAAATCTGACGGGTTTCGCAATGGAGAAGAACATGGAGGCCGGGGTGCTGATCAGTGGGGGGCGAATTCCCCGGTTGCTTGATGAGCATCTACGTTCACTGATCGATACAAAGGTAATCTCTGTCGTATGAAGGCTGTGGATATGTCATGACCCCAGGCGAGTAACCTGTTTGCGGTGATCCAACATCTGCAGGAACAGGAGGGCATTCACCTGGAAGTCAAAGCCCGGAAGGTAGCCTAGTTACAACATAAAAACACACTACGAAGCAGGGAGCTGAAAAAATGTAACCAGTAGTGTAGCTTTTATGCCGTTGATCTTAAAAAATCTTTGTTAAACAAAGATGAAACACCTGCGCATCATGGGAGTGTGGGAGACTTTGTCGGTCATGAGCTGTTCCGGTTGTTATGCCTGAGGTGCCGGCCTGACGGCAGCCTTTGATTGTGCCGAAGGTGCTGGATTATAAACCTGAGCCCTGGCACAGGAACATGACCCCAACCCGAATCGGGCGTTTTCGATATTGGAATGGAGGGAGAGCAGGTAGCGTTAGGCATATAGTCCAATCAGCCGGTGTTCTTCGTCAATACGGCGGTAGTAGATGATGCAAGATGGCATGTGAAGGGATTTCACCTCTCCCTGTCGACAAGCGTTTGGTAATTCCTCTCCCGGTCAGGCAAAGTGTGGCGCTGCAGCCGTAAAGGGATACTCATTACCTTTGGTCACAGCCAGTCGCTTTAGTCATATCGCCCACAAGGAAAGCCAAACCTTAAAAAATTGTAATCCGGTGGCCATCTGGCCGTAAGGCTTCTCAGCCTATCGTGGGGCTCTATTTAGTCAATCTGTTACAGGAGGAGTGTCCATGAGCCCCCAGTTATTCGATAGCGGCAAGTTTGCCGGTAGACAAGTACTGCAGAGAGGTAAGATTTTCAGATATTCGGTGATCGTAACCGCCGTCGCGCTTTCACTGAGCGGTTTGAACGTCTTCGCTAAAACGGATGCGAGTCTGCCAGAGGCTTCCCCACTGACGCTGGAGCAACCGGCGGTTATCGTGCCCTCGGGATTTTCCACACTCATCCAGAGCGTCAAGCCAGCAGTGGTGAACATTACCGTTGAAGCCGAGCGGGGAAACAAGCACAACCCAGCGATGCCCGATCTGCCGGTGCCAGGGAATCCTCACTTTAAAGACTTTCTCGAGCGCTACTTTAAGAAAGCTCCCGGTCACGGCGACAAATCGGAGCGTGAATTCAATGTCCGTGGTGTAGGTTCGGGGTTTATCGTCAGTGAGGACGGTTTCATCGTCACTAACAGCCACGTGATTGACAACGCCGCTCGGATTCAAGTGGTACTCAATGACGGGCGCCGCCTACCGGCTAAAGTTCACGGTCGGGATCCAAAAACCGACTTGGCACTGTTGAAGATCGATGCCGACGAATCGCTGCCGTATGTCGTGTTCGGAAATTCCGATACTGCACAGACGGGGGACTGGGTGGTTGCGATCGGGAATCCGTTTGGCCTTGGGGGCACGGCGACGACCGGCATCATCTCCGCCAGGGGACGCGATATCAACTCGGGGCCCTATGACGACTATCTGCAGATCGATGCGCCCATTAATCGCGGCAATTCGGGTGGGCCGCTGTTCGATCTCAATGGCAGGGTCATCGGTGTAAATACGGCGATCTACTCGCCCACCGGCGCAAACGTGGGTATCGGTTTCGCCGTTCCCGCCACTCAGGCGAAGGCGGTGATTGCCCAACTCATGGATCACGGCCGGGTAGAGCGGGGCTGGCTCGGGGTTCAGATTCAGGCCCTAGATGATGCGCTGGCGGAGAGTGTTGAGCTGCCAAACGACAAAGGCGCGCTGGTGGCTGCTGTCACGGCCGCTTCGCCGGCGCAGAATGGGGGGATTCAGGTAGGGGACGTCATCCTTTCGTTCGATGGCCGGGAGATTGACGAAATGCGCGATCTACCCCGATTGGTGGCGGATTTTAAACCGGGGCAGGAGGCCAAGGTTACTGTTTGGCGGCAAGGCAAGCGTCACAAACTCAAGGTAACGATCGCGGCGCTTAAAGAAGATACCCTGGCCTCGCTGGAAAACCCGGCCGAGCCGGGGCCAAGGCTGGGCCTTGCATTGGCGCCCATCAGCGATGAACTGCGGCGGAAAATGGCCGTCGCCGAAGGGGTTCAGGGGGCCCTGGTGGTCGAAGTGGAGCCAGGTAGCCCCGCGGCACAACAGGGATTGCGACCTGGCGATGTGGTCGTGCAGGCGGATCGCAAGTTGGTATCCCAGCCGCGGGATCTGGTGGATATTATCCAGGCGCAGAGTGTCGGGGATAGGGTGCTGTTATTGATCAACCGCCAAGGAAGCCAACGTTTCGTGACTGTAGAACTCAGTTGATACCATAATATATCGTGGCGCCCTAGAGTCAGACACCCCTGAAATCGGGCTCGGTGATGGGTGCCACGATCGATGGTAAAGTTGAGGCAAGGAACGACCGGCCAATGCGTGTTCTGGTGATCGAAGACGATACTGCGACCGTAGACTATCTGAGTAAGAGTCTGCGCCAGTCTGGATACACCGTTGACCATGGGGCGGACGGCAAAGAGGGACTTTTTCTCGCCATGGAGGGTGATTACGATGCGCTGATCGTGGATCGTATGTTGCCCCATTTGGACGGGCTCACGATAATCCAGACCTTGCGTGCCTCGGGCGACAGTACGCCGGTTCTTATTCTGAGTGCGCTGGGGGAGGTGGACGACCGTGTAACCGGGCTGCGGGCTGGTGGCGACGACTATCTGGTAAAACCCTTTGCCTTCGTGGAGCTGCTGGCGCGGCTGGAGGCCCTCACCCGCCGCGCTGATGGTCTACAGGCAGAGACCGCTTTTCAGGTTGGCAATCTAACACTGGACCTGTTGTCTCGAAGCGTAAAACGCGCCGGCAGGGAGATAGAGTTGCAGCCTACTGAATTCAGGTTGCTGGAGTATCTGATCCGTCATGCTGGTCAAGTGGTCACCCGAACTATGTTGCTGGAGAATGTCTGGGACTATCACTTCGACCCCCAGACCAATGTTATCGATGTGCATATCAGCCGATTGCGCGGCAAAATAGATAAAGATTTCGATTATCCACTGCTGCACACGGTGCGCGGTGCCGGATATCAGTTGCGTGCACCTGAATAATTATCTGCGCAGTTCCACGTTTCGCCTGTCCTTGATTTACATGGCCCTGTTCGGTGGTTCCGTGCTGGTGCTGCTGACTTTTATCTACTGGTCGACGGCCCGTCACATGGCGGAGCAGGCTGACGCTACAATCGGTGCAGAGATAACAGGACTGGGGGAGCGCTACAGGACAGAGGGGCTCAAGGGCCTCAGCGATTCGATAAAAAAGCGCATGTCACGCCGACCCGCGGGGTCTTCTATATTTCTGCTGGTAGATGAAAACTTCCGGCCCCTGTTGGGGAATATCAGCCGTTGGCCGCAGACACGGGCGACGAAAGACGGCTGGTTGAACTTCAGCCTCGAGGGTGAGGGGTGGCCACAGGGAGAGGTACACCGGGCCAGGGCCCGTGCGTTCAAGCTCAGAGGGGGGTACCAGCTGCTGGTGGGTCGCGATCTTCACGAGCTGGACAATACCCGGCGGCGGATTGCACAGGCCCTCTTCTGGGGATTGATTATTACTCTGGTTCTGGGGCTCGCCGGTGGGGTAATGATGACGCGTACCCTGGTGAGACGGATTGAATCGGTGAATCGGACCAGTCGCGAAATCATGTCAGGAGACCTGTCGCGCCGAATACCTGTTGCTCACACCGGTGATGACTTCGATGAACTCGCCGTTAACCTCAATGCGATGCTGGACCGTATTCAGTCCCTTATGGAGGAGGTGCGGCGCATTTCCGACAACGTCGCCCACGATCTCAAGACACCTTTATCGCGGCTAAAAAATTCCCTGGAGCAATTGAGCCTGACTGAGTCTGCTGAAGAGGGTGAGCGTAAAAGTCTTATTGCGAATGCCATTGCGGAGGCAGACGGGCTGTTGTCAACCTTCAACGCCCTGCTGCGTATCGCGCGTATCGAGGCAGGTGAACACCGAGCGGGATTCGTCCAAGTGCCCCTGGCGGCGCTGGTGCAGGATCTGGCCGAACTATATCGGCCCGTAGCCGATGAGCGGCAGCAACGTCTCGATCTAGTGCTGGATGAGACGAATTCGGTGGCCGGCGATCGGGATCTGTTATTTCAGGCCTTTGCCAATCTTCTGGACAACGCCGTGAAGTATACTCCCTTCAATGGGCGCATCGAGATCCGTCTGGGGCGGGAGGAGGGGCTCCCCTGTGTCGTCATCGCCGATTCCGGTCCCGGTATCGCGGAGGCGCAGCGAGAGAAGGTGTTTCGCCGCTTCTTTCGCTTGGAGCAGAGCCGCGCGCTACCGGGAAACGGCCTCGGCCTTAGCCTGGTTGCTGCGGTAGCCAGACTGCATCAGATCACTCTGGATCTAGAGGATAACAGGCCTGGGCTGCGGGTGAAGGTCAGCTTCCCAAAGGCTGGACCGGGGGCTTGAATCCGTATCCGCTGGCGATCAGGAGAGGGCGTAATGCTTTTCGACAGCTTTGAGTATCTTCCAGGTACAACGCATCCCTGCGGGAAAGGTGATCAAATCTCCACGGCCGAATTCCTGAGGCGCCTCTCCCTCGGGTGTGACGATAAATTTGCCGCGGAGTATGTAGCAAACCTCCTCGCGATCGTAGGTCCAGGGAAACTCCGAGACCTCCTTCTCCCAAATGGGCCAATCGTAGACACCCAGGATATCGAGTTTGGCGGGGGAGGCCCGATGTTCACACAATATTTCCATGACAGTTTCCGGCTAGTGCTTCGTGAACCGCCAGTTTAGCCCAGTTGACGTTCAGGTGTCAGTGGGGGTGCGCTCTGCGTCTGGCTTGGGTTGCCCGTGTTTGGGGAATAAAATGAAATTCGCAACTTACCGGGAACCCCGGCTGCGATGGGGGAGCTACTGGAGTCGATGAATTCGTGGATTTCAGATGCCTGAAGGGAGTAAACAACGCCTCTTTTTGGCCCTCTGGCCGGGGGAAGATGTAAGGGCGGAGTTGCACCGTCTGTCTCAATCTGTGCGGCCCACACAGGGCCGCGCTGTGGAACCGGCCGATCTCCACATCACTCTGGTTTTCCTGGGGGGGGTGGAACAACCGCAGCTGGAGTGTGTGCAGCGGGTTGTTGGTGAGATCTCTCCACCTCCCCCCTTCGAACTGGTATTGGATAGCCTCGGACACTGGCGACACAGTGGTATTTTATGGTGTGCACCGAGCTCGGTGCCTTCGGAGCTGACTATGCTGGTTGATCTCCTGCAGCATGCCCTGAAGCGTTGCGGCTCTCAGCCTGAAAAACGCCGCTACACTCCCCATGTCACACTCTACCGCCGGTCAGGAGTGGTTGCCGGCAGCAGGTTGTTCCCGACGTTCCGCTGGCCAGTGACGGATTTCGTTCTCGTTCGCTCCATGAGCGGTGCAGGTCCAGGCCGCTATCAAATCATAAAAAAATGGCCCCTGGGCTCATGACTTGAGTCTCTGGCTATGCAATAATAGAGAACAATTAGAGAACTTGGCGGGGGCTGGATGCCGTCGCCCAACCGCAAATACGGAGGAAAAATGGACGAAAATCGTAAAAAGGCACTGAGTGCGGCACTTAGCCAGATAGAGAAGCAGTTCGGCAAGGGCTCCGTAATGCGCATGGGTGATTCCGGTGTGGTGACCAATATCGAGGCCATATCTACCGGCTCCCTGGGACTGGATATCGCCCTCGGTGTGGGGGGGGTGCCAAAAGGGCGTATCGTTGAGATTTATGGTCCCGAGTCCTCCGGAAAGACCACCATGGCTTTGCACGTGGTGGCTCAGGCTCAGGAGACCGGTGGAACGGCGGCCTTCGTTGATGCAGAACACGCACTGGATCCGGTCTACGCCAGGAAGCTTGGGGTGAATGTTGATGAACTGCTGGTTTCCCAGCCGGATACCGGTGAGCAGGCGCTGGAGATTACCGATATGCTGGTTCGTTCCGGTGCGGTGGACGTGGTGGTGGTCGATTCGGTTGCGGCTTTGACGCCCAAGGCTGAAATCGAGGGTGAGATGGGTGATACCCATGTCGGTCTCCAGGCCCGCCTGATGTCTCAGGCACTACGCAAACTCACTGCCAATATTAAGCGCTCCAACTGCGTGGTGATCTTCATCAACCAAATTCGCATGAAGATTGGCGTCATGTTCGGCTCGCCGGAGACCACTACGGGTGGTAATGCCCTTAAGTTTTACGCCTCGGTACGCCTGGATATTCGTCGTATAGGGGCTATCAAGAAGGGTGATGAGATTATCGGCAACGAGACCAAGGTCAAGGTGGTGAAAAATAAAGTCGCTCCCCCTTTTAAGTTGGCGAACTTTGAGATTCTTTACGGAGAGGGGGTCTCTTACGAGGGGGAGCTGATTGAACTGGGGGTCAAGAACGGCATCGTCGACAAGTCAGGGGCCTGGTATAGCTATCAAGGCGACCGCATAGGTCAAGGCAAGGAGAATGTTAAAAAGTTTTTGAAGGAAAATCCGGATATTGCCAGCGCCATCGATACCAGGATCCGGGAGTTGGTGTTCCCCAAACCGCAACCTGAAGCACCGGTGTTGGAGGAGGTGAAGGTCTGATGTCTTCAGGTTTGGATCAGAACGATGCTGATGACATCGGCCGACTCGAACAGCGGGCTCTGCGTATGCTAGTCACCAGGGAGCATTCCCGTGGGGAGTTGAACCGCAAGCTCCGCATGAAGGGCGCGGATCCAAAACTGGTGGAAAAGGTGCTGGATGGTCTTCAGTCCAGCCTGGCACTGAGTGACCGAAGATTTGTTGAGGCATATGTTACCGCCCGGTCCGGCAAGGGTTTCGGGCCCAAGCGTATACACGCTGAACTAGGCGAAAGAGGCGTGGTGCCGGAGTTGATCGAGGAGTACCTGGATGAGACGGATCCAATTTGGGAGTTGGCGCTGCGTCGGGTGGAAGTACGGCGGTTCGGGGCACAGCCAGCAAAAAATTACCGAGAGTGGTCACAGAGAGCCCGTTTTCTTGCGCACCGAGGATTTCCGTCAGAATCTATAAGGCGCCTGGTTAAATCCAGTTGATCGATTGTTCAGTCGGATTATTGTATTTCTCTTGTATCGGGGGCCACCGGTGGCGACAACCGAGACAACTTTGCCTGGCCGGCCGGTCAGATCCGAGTGATCATTAGGGGAGTGCTGTGTTCCGGATTGGGCTGTTTCCAAATAGCACCCCAGCTGCGGCTGGGTGAGGATTCGTTGGGTATTCTGCAAGCTGGCGCAGCCCTAATTTCCGAAGGTAACACCCAACCCAGGCGGGTGATCTTATGTGACACCCGCTTTTCTCGTCTAAGTGGGTGCTTGTCATAGCAGAAAAAGCTGATCTTCACCTGAGGCCACTGTCGGCTCGAAGCACAAGCCAAAAGCGCAAACCAGTCCCCTTTCTACTCCGCCGTAGTCGCAGCCGAAAGATAGCCACTGCAGTGGCCGTGGCAACCGATGGTGAGAAATCTTGTATCAGCTGATGACAACCACCATCTTTCTGCATAACATCAAACCTTTTGGGTCATCGATTGACGGGCTATATGAAGACCAGCGCAGAACTTCGCAGAGCATTCATTAAATTCTTCCGGGAAAAGGATCATCAGGAAGTCTCCAGCAGTTCCTTGGTGCCCCAGAATGATCCTACGCTGTTGTTCACCAATGCAGGAATGGTGCAGTTCAAGGATTTGTTTCTGGGACGTGAGAAACGCGACTACAGCCGCGCAGTGAGTTCCCAACGCTGTGTTCGCGCAGGCGGCAAGCACAATGATCTGGAGAATGTAGGCTACACCGCCCGCCACCATACGTTCTTCGAGATGCTGGGCAATTTCAGTTTCGGGGATTATTTCAAGCGGGAAGCGATTCAATATGCCTGGGAGTTTCTGACAGTCACACTCGCTCTGCCGAAGGAAAAACTCTGGATAACGGTATACGAGAAAGACGACGAGGCGGCGGCGATTTGGTTACAGGAAATCGGCGTGGATCCCACCCGCTTTTCCCGTTGCGGCCTTAAGGACAATTTTTGGTCCATGGGGGACGTCGGCCCCTGTGGCCCCTGTTCCGAGATATTTTACGATCACGGCCCCGAGGTCGAGGGTGGTCCTCCGGGTTCCCCGGAAGAGGAGGGTGATCGATATATAGAAGTCTGGAATCTGGTTTTCATGCAGTACAATCGGGACGCTGAGGGCAATATGACGCCTTTGCCACGGCCGTCGGTCGATACGGGAATGGGATTGGAGCGCCTGGCAGCCGTTATGCAGGGTGTACATAGCAATTATCAGATCGATTTGTTTCGCCATTTGGTCGAAGCCGCCGCAGTAGCCACGGGGTGCGAAAACCGGCAAAACAATTCCCTCAACGTCATAGCAGACCATATCCGCTCTTGCGCATTCCTGATCGTAGATGGAGTTCTTCCCTCAAATGAAGGCCGCGGGTATGTATTGCGCCGTATTATTCGCAGAGCCATTCGTCACGGCTATATGCTGGGGGTGAAGCGGCCTTTTTTCTATCAATTAGTCAATCCCCTTTGTGAGGAGATGGGTGAGGCTTACCCCGAGTTGGTGGACAGCCGTGCTCAAGTGGAGCGGGTGTTGAAACTCGAAGAGGGAAGATTTGCGGAGACTCTCGAACAGGGGATGAAGATCCTCGAGCAAGCGATCGAGTCCTTGGATGGTCAGCAGATTTCCGGAGAAACCGTTTTCAAGCTCTACGATACTTACGGATTTCCAACCGATTTGGTAGCGGACATTGCCAGGGAGCGGGGGTTTACCCTGGACATGGAAGGATTCGAGCGGGAAATGGAGATTCAGCGAGAGCGGGCGCGGGCCGCGAGCCATTTTGGTGCGGGTGAGCAGGTATCCGTCGAGCTCGACACGGATACAGAGTTCACCGGTTATGAGCGCTTAGAAGACCAAGCCCATGTGCTCGCGATCCTGAAGGATGGGGGAGCTGCAGAGTCTCTTAGTGACGGTGATGAAGCGATGCTGATCCTTGACCGCACCCCTTTCTACGCGGAGGCTGGAGGGCAGGTGGGGGATGCCGGAATCATCCATGCAAACGGCGGTCGTTTTCTGGTGAGCGATACACGCAAGCAGAGTGACGGCCTCTACTTGCATATCGGTGTACACACTGGTCAGCCATTGACGGTGGGATCGGTGGTCTCGCCAAAAGTAGACAAGGCTAGACGCCTGCGCACCGCACTCAATCATTCTGCTACCCATCTGCTTCACGCAGCGCTGAGAGAGGTTCTGGGAGACCATGTGCAGCAGAAAGGCTCTTTGGTGGACGGTGACCGCCTGAGATTCGATTTCCTCCATTTTGAGCCCATCACCCGGGAGCAATTGCAGACTATTGAGCGCTTGGTCAATGAGCAGATACGGAAGAATCATGCCGTGGAGACACGCATCATGTCTCTGGATGAGGCCAAGCAGAGCGGTGCCATGGCACTTTTTGGGGAAAAGTATGGGGATCGGGTTAGAGTGCTGCGCATGGGGGATTTCTCTACCGAGCTTTGCGGCGGCACTCATGTAAACGCAGTGGGTGATATAGGTATCGTGAAAATTATCGCTGAGACGGGAATCGCTGCGGGTGTCCGCCGAATCGAAGCCGTTTCCGGTGAGACCGCAATCGGTTTGATCGAAGACGAGGATAACCGCCTGCAGGAGGTGGCTCGATTGGTAAAGGCGGGGCGGCAGGAGGTGGGCGTCAAGGTGGCACAATTGGTGGAGCGAAATCGCCAACTGGAGAAGGAACTCGAGCAACTCAAGAGTAAGCTGGCCAGCGCTGCGGGCAGCGATTTAGCGGAGAAAGCGACCCAGGTGGAGGGTGTAAAGGTGTTGGCAGCATCGCTTCCAGGGGCTGAGCCAAAATCACTGCGCGAGACCATGGATAGCCTTAAGGATAAATTGGGTAGCGCGGTCATTGTTCTGGGTACTACCAGCAACGGCAAGGTAAATCTGGTAGCCGGTGTAACCAAAGATAGAACAGGTGATGTCAAGGCGGGTGAGCTGGTGAAATTCGTTGCTGAGCAGGTAGGAGGCAAGGGGGGGGGACGCCCGGATATGGCCCAGGCGGGCGGGAGTGATCCGGAAGCGCTTCCAAGTGCCCTTCAGAGCGTGGAAGGGTGGGTACGCAAAAGGCTCCAGGGCGGGTGAAATCCTGAGGAGTTGTCGCGATCCAGGCTATCGATACCAGAAAACTGCTGCAATTCCCTATGCTGCATCACCAGTATTCGCCGAAGGTATTTATCCCAACAAAGAAATGGTGTTTAATTGGCGCCCTTTGCCCGTGCTCGGCGTGTATTACCCCATGAGTAGCTGAAAATGTCGTTGATTGTCCAGAAATACGGTGGAACTTCTGTAGGTAGCATCGAGCGGATCGAAGCCGTCGCCCAGCGGGTCCGGGCGTCGAGAGGTGCCGGAAACCAGGTGGTTGTCGTGGTTTCAGCGATGTCGGGGGAGACCAATCGTCTGATCAAACTGGCCCATGATATTACGCCAGCACCCGACCCACGGGAGATGGATGTTCTGGTTTCCACCGGAGAGCAGGTCACGATCGCATTGTTGTGCATGGCACTGAAGAAAGCGGGGTGTCCTGCTTGTTCCTACACCGGTGCTCAGGTTCGAATCCTCACCGACAGTGTCCACGGCAAAGCGCGAATCAAAGAAATTGATGACGGACCGGTAAAAGCAGACCTGGATGCCGGGCGCGTGGTGGTGGTTGCCGGCTTTCAAGGTATTGATGAAAAAGGTGATATCACAACCTTGGGACGGGGTGGTTCAGATACCACAGCCGTGGCGATGGCGGCGGCCCTAAGAGCCGATGAATGCCAGATTTACACTGATGTCGACGGGGTCTATACAACCGACCCGCGCGTTGAACCCAAGGCACGTAAACTGGATAGGATCACCTTCGAGGAGATGCTGGAGATGGCCAGTCTGGGATCGAAGGTGTTACAGATACGCTCGGTAGAGTTCGCGGGGAAGTTTAATGTTCCTCTACGTGTGCTCTCCAGTTTCGAAGAGGGTGAGGGGACACTTATCACCCTTGAGGATGAAGATATGGAAGATGCCAAGATTGCCGGAATCGCGTTTAGCCGTGATGAGGCAAAGCTCACTATCCGCGGGGTGCCGGATCAGCCTGGTGTGGCATTCAGTATTCTCGGTCCGGTTTCGGGAGCTGATATAGAGGTGGACATGATCGTTCAGAACATCTCTCATGACGATACTACGGATTTTACCTTTACGGTCCATCGAAGCGACTTCGACAAGGCGTTGGGTATCCTTAGTGAATCTGCCGAAGTGCTTGGCGCCAGAGAGGTAGTCGGAGACAACAATATCGTGAAAATCTCACTGGTGGGGGTAGGCATGCGTTCTCATGCGGGCATTGCCAGCAAGATGTTCGAGGCTCTGGCATCCGAGGGGATCAATATCCAGATGATCTCCACCTCTGAGATTAAGGTGTCGGTGGTGGTGGATGAGAAATATCTGGAGCTCGGCGTGCGTGCGCTCCACGAGGCATTCGATCTGGCCGCTGAGCAGTGAGCACAGGGAAATATTTGCTGCCGCGGATTAAAATATGACAACTGGGTGATGTATTTCCCTTTAGGTAGAGCCGTCCTGCTGTTAGAATCCCAGAGGCCCTGCTCCATGGTGTGTTTCGTGGTGTTAGAGCTTGGTTGGCTCAGTTACTGCATTTTCAGGAGAGACTGCGGTCCAGGAAGATGAAGGAACTGTAAAATTGAATACAGGGAGACAGGATAATGTTGATATTGACTCGCCGAGTTGGCGAAACACTGATGATCGGTGATGAAGTCACCGTAACGGTTTTGGGTGTAAAGGGTAATCAGGTAAGAATTGGTGTCAATGCGCCTCGGGATATCACAGTTCACCGTGAGGAGATCTACGAGAGAATCAAACAAGAACAGCTAAACGACCAGGAACCCGGGAATAGTTGAGATTACGATTTCGTGGGTCCGGGCAAGGATGCCCCCGGATCTATACGCCACTTAAGAATTCCTTATCTGTATCAATCGGTTGAAATGAGCGAGCCCTCACCCGATAACACTACTCTAAGTTGAGGAACAAAGCGTAGAAATAAGTTAGAATAGCGGCGTTTTTCGGTGACCGCTAGGGCGCCAGATTGTTTTCTTCCGGAGAGATGGCCGAGCGGCTGAAGGCGCTCCCCTGCTAAGGGAGTATGGGGTTAATAGCTCCATCGAGGGTTCGAATCCCTCTCTCTCCGCCATATTGGTAGTGTGCAAACAAAACAGATAGCTATTATATTACGTGGGTTTGGTCCTTTCCCCTGATCCCGACCTTTTCCTTACCAGTCAGTGAATTCCCGGTGCAGTTCCGATAATGTGACTCACCCAAAGAAACTTTCGAGTTTACGTGCCAGCCAGCCTTTCTTCTTTTTCATTTTACTCATGCTCTCTAATACCACCTCTTTATAGTCACCATCCTCATTTTTGATATGGTTAATTAGCCATTTCTGTAGCATGGTGAGCAGTTCATCGGTGACATCTTCCCCCGCTTTGAATCGATCGACGAACGTGCTGACCTTTTTGACGAAGAGTCCGTGAACTCTCTGGTGTGGTCCTACGAAGGGGTATTCCGCGTTCTCCATTAAGCTTTCCTCAAACGCAAAATGAGACACTGTGTAGTCAACGAGTTCATCGATAACGTCACCTACCTTCGCCCTATCATCTGCTTGCTGTGCATCGTGCAACGAGTTGATGTAATCCACGATGCGTTTATGTTGCGAATCGATGATGTCGATGCCCGTGTCAAGCTCGGCAGACCATGAAACAAAAGCCATCTTGCTACTCCATTGTGTTGCTCTAGATTGGGTTCGTCCGGTGCTGTCAATTTTCTTGTGCACATTTTTTATCGGAGCGGTCCCGGGAATTGGTCAGGCAATAGAATAGATTGCCTCTTTGTCCATCTCTTCAAGTAGTTTCATGTCCATGTATTTCCTTGTGCCCCAGTTTGTCGCTGAGACATGTCGAAGCCGAGCGGCGACCAACATTAATGCCGAATGGCCGTCGGGGAACGCGCCAATCACTTTAGTTCGACGCCTGGCCTCTTTCAGCAACCGCTCCATTGGATTATTGGTTTTGATCTTGAGCCAATGCTGGGAGGGATAGGAGTAGAAACTGAATGTCTCATGAATGTTGTGCTCCACAAGTTCTGCCGCAGTCCTCAGCTTCATTTCCTTGAGTTTGTCGACTACCCCTGTTGCCTTCTCCTCTGCCGCCTCACGGCTCTCCTGAGCGTGAATAGCCTTTAGCATGGCAGCGACTTCACGTACTTTGTTTTTAGGCACATGAGAGAACACGTTTCTGTAGAAATGAACAGCGCATCTCTGCCAGTCAGCCTCCGGAAACACTTCTGAAGCTGATTCCACAAGTCCGAGGCAGGCATCTGAAATAATTAGCCTGACGCCCTGCAAGCCGCGATCCTTCAGGTGCTTAAGAAACCCCAACCAGCCGGATTTATCCTCCTTGTGGCCTTCCTGAACGCCCAAAATACGGCGGAAACCGTCCTGGTCGACTCCAATTGCTGCCAGGACGGAAACATTTTTGACCTCTCCACCCCAGCTGCGTTTGAGCACAATGCCGTCCAGGAATACATAAGCATATTTGCCTTCAATTTGCTGTTTGCGCCAGCGCTCGATGTGTTTATAGACCTTCTGATTAAGCTTGGAAACCGTGCCCGAGGATACCCGAGTACCCCACAAAGCCTCTGTGATATCCTCCACGCGACGCACAGAAACCCCGGCCAGGTACATCTGAACGATGGCTTCCTCGATGGAGATATCTCGGCGTCGATAGCGCTCGATGATAGCCGTCTCGAACGTCTGCTGGCGTAATCTGGGCATTTTCAGTTCGACCTCACCAGCCTTTGTGTGAAATTTCCGTTTGTAGTGGCCAGCTCGGGTATCTATTCGATCTGGCGAGTGCTCATAGCGCTGAGCATTGCACATCTCGTCTGCTTCAGCATCTAGCATGGCGTTCAGGGTTTCCTCGACGGTACCTCTGACCATCTCTTCCAAATGTCCGCGTATCTCACCCTCGTCAATCCTGATAACCTTGCTAAGCCCGTTCGTGGTATCTTTAGCCATGGTGGTCCTCTTTGGTTTGTACAGTGGTTTGGCAATTACTGTTTTAACAAACCGGGGCCACCCCCTTCAAAAAATGTGCACGTAAAAATTTACGTTATCATTCGTCCTCCCCATGTTTAGTTTGGAGAAGGCGAACGTTAACGCGCTGCAGACTATTGTCGACACGCCGGGAGTGTTACTTGATCGGAATTTAAATCGGAGTCGGTTTCGGGTGTTCTCGATTGAGAGCCGGATAGATTCCCCCACCCGAAAAATTTCTCGGCACTTGGAGACTGCATTATTCGGCTTTATCGATGCGGGAAATGGTACGCAGATAGTGTGCTGCCTCTGTCTGCTTTCCCCGCTTGGCTGCACCATTTGCGAGAATTTCCGCCTTTTTCCGCAGCATGTCACAAGCTGCCCGTAAATCCGCGCCTGAAATTGTGCCACTGAGGATAATTTTTTCCAGCGCTCGGACGCGGAACCTATCGAGCCCCCAGACCGAACGAGAGAGCTGATCTGGGTGGCCGCCGTACTTGACGATCTGTGGAGTGGGCACGAAGGCAACAGGATGTTGGGCGCAAATTCTCAGCCAAAGATCATAGTCTTCACAGGCGGGAAGCGACTCATCGAATAGCCCTATCTCCTCGAACAACGTGCGATGTATTAACACCGAAGAGGGTGAGATGACGCATAGAGGAAGGCAATGCTGGAAGATCCGTCCCCCCCGTTTGGTGTGCTTTTTCATTTGATTGATTCGCGTGCCGTTTCGGATCCAGATCTCCTCGGTGTGGCAAATGCGGCAATCTGGTTGGGATTGCAGATAGAGCAGTTGATTCTGAAGTTTGCCCTCCAGCCATTCGTCATCAGAGTCAAGTAGTGCGATCCATTTGCCTTTGGCTGCGGAAATTCCGAGATTTCTGGCGCTGCTGACCCCGCGATTCTCTTGTTTCAGATAAATGCAGCTGGGAAATCGCTGATTTACCAGGGTCGGCGTACTATCAACCGAGCCATCATCGACCACTATGATTTCAGTGGGTGGGAGGGACTGCCCAATCGCAGAACCAATGGCGCGCTCAATGGTGGCGGCACGGTTGAAAGTAGGAATGATTACCGATATCGATTGTTCGCTGGGACCAGGTTGCACCGATTAACAACCGCTGGCACAGAGATCCGCTGCGTGTCGAGCTTTCTCCAGCTCAGTCAGCATAATGCCAAGTGGGGGAATGCTGTCCATTCTCTCTACCATGGTTGATATTGGGCCCAGCAAATCCAACAGACTCGCGTAAAGCTCCCACAAGGGATCTGCTTCGGGGTGATTCTGTTCCTGTTCGCTGCAAAGGGTGATTGCGCCAGCCAGGTGTATTTGTTGAATTCTCTCGATCGGTAGCTGCGCGAGGTAATTGCTTGGTGTTGTCGAAGAGTTGAGTGATGTTGTATGCAGATTGGCGACATCGAGCAGGATAAGGGAATCTGACCGGTTCGCAACTTCGCGGATAAATTCAGCCTCGGCAATTTGGTGTTTTCCGCCGCAACGGTCCATTGGGACATTTTCCAAAAGGATTTTTCTTCCTAGAAAATCCTGCACCTCGCATATTCGGGGTACCAGATGTTCTAACGTATCTTCCGTGTAAGGCAGAGGCAGCATACAGCCTTGGACATCATCCGCACCGCTCCAGCAGAGGTGGTCCGATATCCATGCGGGGTCAAGAATATCGATGATTTTCTTGAGTCGCTTGAGATAGTCGAAGTTTAGCGGCCAGGGGCTTCCCACCGCCAACGAAATACCGTGAAACACCAAGGGATAGTCTGTGCGAATTATCTCCAATTGGCGTACATCTGTTCCATCGCTGTCCAGACAGCTCTCGGAAATGACCTCGAACCAATCCACCGGGGGGCGTTCATGGATTACCTGTGAAACATACTCTCTACGCAGTCGCAGTCCAAATCCAAGATAAGGTAGTCTGTTGCCTGTTGTGCTCATCGGTTTGCTCATTATCTGTGCAACCGTCTCCCCTGGATCGAGAGTGACCCTGGGCCGGGAATTCTTCCACTAGGTGCAGACTGAGTGTCGCATTGGGGCAACATCTAATCGCGCCCTATTCGGTTTCGCTTGATTTCGTAAATGCAGAGCCCACTTACTAAGGTAATTCTGAAACATTAAGGTGAGTAAACGTGTCCCATACCAATCTTATTGTATGTCCCCATTGCGGTGGCATCAATCGAGTTCCCACCGATAGGGCCGGAGAGCGGCCCAGCTGCGGCAAGTGTCATTACCTGCTATTTACGTCAAAACCAGTCGAAGTGGACGAAGCGGGATTCGCTCGTCAGCTGCAGCGCAGTGATATTCCGCTATTGGTAGATTTCTGGGCGCCCTGGTGTGGCCCGTGCCGGGCGATGGCGCCGGCCTTCGCGCGCGCCGCGGAGCTGCTGGAACCTAAGGTGCGCCTACTCAAAGTGAACACGGAGCAGTCTCAGCAGCTGGCTGCCAGATTCGGGATCCGCAGTATTCCGACGCTGGCGCTGTTCAAGGGCGGCCAGGAGTTGGCTCGCACGGCCGGTGCCATGGAGACTTCTCAGCTTGTTTCCTGGACTCGCAAGAATCTCTAAGCATCGGGTTTTTCCGTGGACTTGCGGTGCAGCATAAAGTACTATTCCAGGGATCGGAAGTCACCGAATGGCCGGTGAACCCGTTCCCGTGAATAACTTAAGTTCCGGATGGGACCTGATCAGGTTCCATCCCTGTCGGCACGCCTGTAGGGGACTGATTTTTGAAAACAGCTGCTATTCTAGTCCTGGAAGATGGATCTCTTTTTCGGGGTGCGTCAATCGGCGCAAATGGTCAGGCCGTGGGCGAGGTGGTGTTCAACACTGCAATGACGGGTTATCAGGAGATACTCACAGACCCCTCATACTGCGGGCAAATCGTCACCCTGACATACCCCCACATTGGCAATACCGGCACCAATGCCGAAGACCAGGAGTCCGCAAAAACCCATGCTGCGGGCCTGGTGATCAGAGACCTTCCGATACTGGCGAGCAGTTGGCGAAACCAACAACCCCTGGATCAATATCTTCGGGATCAGGGCATCGTGGCAATTGCAGATATAGACACCCGCAGACTGACACGTATTCTTCGTGAAAAAGGGGCGTTGAGTGGTTGCCTTCAGGCGGGTGACGCGATCGATGAGGTAGATGCACTAACAGCCGCTAAATCGTTTCCCGGGCTGCAGGGGATGGATCTGGCGAAAGAGGTCACCACTTCCGAGCCATACGAGTGGACTCAAGGGAGCTGGACCTTGGAAGCGGGATTGCCCACGCCCCTTGATGCCGGCGACGATCTGCTAACTTACCATGTCGTAGCCTACGACTTCGGCATCAAACACAACATACTGAGGATGTTGGTCGACCGAGGATGCCGGGTGACGGTGGTACCCGCACAAACCCCCGCGGCCGAAGTGTTGGCGATGCGGCCGGATGGGATTTTTCTCTCCAATGGCCCGGGTGATCCGGAACCCTGTGATTACGCGATCGAAGCCATCAAATCACTGTCCGAGAGCCGAATCCCAATGTTCGGAATCTGCCTTGGCCATCAACTGCTGGCATTGGCGAGCGACGCAAAGACCGTCAAGATGAAGTTTGGTCATCACGGCGCCAATCATCCGGTGCAGGATCTTGAGAGCCAGGCCGTGATGATCAGCAGTCAGAACCACGGTTTTGCTGTTGACGAGGGGAGTTTGCCCGAGAACCTGGTGGCTACGCACCGCTCTCTTTTTGATCACTCTCTTCAGGGAATTCACCGAACCGACAGGCCGGCTTTCGGTTTTCAAGGTCACCCGGAGGCAAGTCCCGGGCCCCACGATGTTGCCCCAGTATTCGACCATTTTATCGAGCTGATCAACGCTGCAACGGAACGAAGCTGAGGCCCGCTCACTTAAAATTCTAGCGCTGAAACGCGGTTTGTAGACTTATGCCCAAAAGAACAGACATCGAGAGTGTGTTAATCATTGGCGCAGGCCCCATTGTCATCGGACAGGCTTGCGAATTCGACTACTCTGGTGCGCAGGCCTGTAAGGCGCTGCGGGAAGAAGGTTACCGCGTCATTTTGGTTAACTCCAATCCGGCAACGATAATGACCGACCCGGACAGCGCAGATGCGGTTTACGTTGAGCCGATTACTTGGCGGACGCTGGAGCGTGTCATTGATAAGGAGCGTCCCGATGTCCTTCTGCCGACCATGGGGGGGCAGACAGCGCTGAACTGTGCTCTGGATCTGGTTCGCGAAGGAGTACTGGAAAAATATGGTGTGGAGATGGTGGGCGCCTCTCGGGAGGCCATCGACAAGGCTGAAGATCGAGATTTGTTTCGCAAGGCGATGAAAAAGATCGGTCTGGAAATGCCCAGATCCGCCATGGCTCATAGTCTGGAAGAGGCATTGCAGGTGCAGACGGTGATTGGATTCCCTACCATTATTCGCCCCTCATTCACCATGGGCGGATCAGGTGGCGGTATCGCATATAACAAGGAAGAGTTTGTAGAGATCTGCGAGCGAGGGCTCGATCTCTCGCCCACCAATGAACTGCTGATCGAAGAGTCGGCGCTGGGCTGGAAAGAGTATGAGATGGAGGTAGTGCGGGACCGTAAGGACAACTGCATTATCATCTGCTCGATAGAGAATCTGGATCCGATGGGGGTACATACGGGAGACTCAATTACGGTTGCTCCTGCACAGACCTTGACCGACAAGGAATACCAGATCATGCGCGATGCTTCTCTTGCAGTGTTGCGGGAAATCGGTGTGGACACCGGTGGGTCGAATGTGCAGTTCGCCATCAATCCCGAAAACGGCCGTATGATCATAATTGAGATGAATCCCCGAGTATCTCGATCTTCGGCACTGGCCTCCAAAGCAACGGGGTTTCCTATCGCCAAGGTGGCTGCCAAGCTTGCCATCGGCTATACCCTTGATGAACTGAGTAACGAAATAACAGGCGGAGCGACACCAGCGTCTTTTGAACCCAGCATCGACTATGTGGTAACTAAGGTTCCCCGATTTGCTTTCGAGAAGTTCTCACAAGCGCCCGACCGGCTTACCACACAGATGAAATCGGTCGGGGAGGTGATGGCGATAGGTCGTAGTTTTCAAGAGTCGCTGCAGAAGGCACTAAGAGGCCTGGAAACTGGAAAAAGCGGCCTGGATGGAGTTGTTGATTTGGACTCGGATGAGCTGACCAGCGTGCTTCGCTATGAGTTGCGAGAGCCCGGGGCGGAGCGGATCTGGTACCTGGCTGACGCTTTCCGTTCGGGCATGAGCATGGATGCAGTGCATGAGATAAGCCGAATCGATCCCTGGTTTCTGGTGCAGATCGAGGAACTGGTGTCTCTCGAGGAAGAGGTGCGTGAAACAGGCTTGGATGGCCTGACCCAGGAGCGCATGCGGATTTTAAAGCGCAAAGGGTTTTCGGACCTGAGATTGGCTGCCTTGACTGCAAGCAGTGAAGCAAAGATCCGCAAGTTACGATGGGATTTGGGTGTCAGGCCTGTATACAAGCGGGTGGATACCTGCGCGGCTGAATTTGCAACCAGCACGGCTTATCTCTACTCGAGTTACGAGGAGGAGTGTGAGGCGGAGGCTACCGGCAACCGAAAAATCATGGTTCTTGGCGGCGGGCCCAACCGTATTGGTCAGGGTATCGAATTCGACTATTGCTGCGTGCACGCAGCCTTCGCAATGCGTGATGACGGCTTCGAGACCATCATGGTCAACTGTAATCCGGAAACTGTATCTACCGACTACGACACCTCTGATCGTCTGTACTTCGAACCTTTGACGCTGGAGGACGTGCTAGAGGTAATAGCGCTGGAAAAACCTGAAGGGGTGATTGTGCAATATGGAGGACAGACCCCGCTTAAACTAGCGCGGGATCTGGAGGCTGCCGGGGCGCCGATAATCGGCACCAGCCCGGACTCCATCGACCTCGCCGAGGACAGGGAACGTTTCCAGAAATTGGTGCACAAGTTGTCTCTCAAGCAGCCTCCCAATCGCACGGCATCTAGTCCGGAGGCAGCTGTTCGCCTGGCCAAGGAAGTAGGATATCCGCTTGTAGTTCGGCCTTCCTATGTACTGGGCGGGCGGGCTATGGAAATTGTCCACGATGAGGATGACCTGAAGCGCTACATGCGTGAAGCGGTGAGTGTTTCCAATGATTCTCCCGTGTTGTTGGATCGATTCCTAAACGATGCTATCGAAGTAGATATTGATGCCATTTGCGACGGCACCGATGTGGTGATTGGCGGCATCATGGAGCATATCGAGGAGGCCGGAGTGCACTCGGGAGATTCCGCCTGTTCGTTACCGCCTTATACCTTGTCGTCCGCGGTTCTGGACCGCATGCGAGAGCAAATCGTCAAGCTCGCCCTGGAACTGAAGGTTGTGGGGTTGATGAATACTCAGTTTGCTATCAAGGACAACGAAATCTACCTGCTGGAAGTTAATCCGCGGGCATCGCGAACCGTACCCTTCGTATCCAAGGCCACTGGAGTCCAGCTTGCCAAAGTGGCCGCTCGTTGCATGGCGGGAGTCAGCCTGAGGGAGCAGCAATTCACCAAGGAAGTGGTGCCCATGCACTACTTTGTTAAAGAGGCTATATTTCCTTTTGTCAAGTTTCCTGGTGTGGATACGCTGCTGGGACCGGAGATGAAGTCCACCGGCGAAGTGATGGGGGTCGGGAGAAATTTTGGCGAAGCCTTTGCCAAGGCACTGGAGGGCGCAGGTGATCTTCTGCCCCGCTCAGGGCGGGCGTTGCTGTCTGTTCGGGAAGAGGATCAACAGCGGGTCATAAAAGTTGCGAAAGAACTGCGAGAGCAGAATTTCGAACTTGTAGCGACCAGCGGGACCTGCAGAGTTATTCAGAGTGAGGGTATCGAGTGTACTCGCGTCAATAAGGTATTTGAGGGACGCCCTCATGTTGTCGACATGATCAAGAATGATGAGTTCGATATCATTGTAAATACAACTGAAGGTAAGAAGGCTATAGAGGATTCGGCAGAGATCCGCCGGGCGGCGCTACGGCACAAAGTGACTTACACCACCACTATGTCCGGTGGGGAAGCTTTCTGTCTGGCGCTCCGGCAAGCGGATACATCGTCGGTCAGACGTTTGCAAGATCTACATCGGATTTGAACTCATTACAGCGTGTGGCGCGGCTGGGTGGAACCAACCACCGACAGGGCCAGGAGAATATCCCATGAACAAGATACCCTTAACGATTCGCGGTGCGGACAAGCTGCGCGAAGAGCTCAGCGAGTTAAAGAGCGTTGTCCGCCCCCGAGTAATCGAGGCCATTGCAGAAGCGAGAGCCCATGGAGACCTTAAGGAAAACGCGGAATATCACGCGGCGAGGGAGCAGCAGGGATTTATCGAAGCGCGGATCAAGGAGATTGAGGGTAAATTATCAAATGCCCAAATTATCGATGTGACCAAGCTTAACGCAGACGGGCGTATCGTTTTTGGTTGCACTATTGACGTCTACGAAGAGGAGACAGATGAAGAGCACAGTTTTCAGATCGTCGGTGAGGATGAGGCCGATATCAAGCAAGGCCTGATTTCGGTTGGATCTCCTATGGCTCGGGCGCTGATCGGCATGCGAGTTGATGATGTGGCTGTGGTGGAAACCCCCAAGGGGGCTCGACATCTGGAGATCCTTCAGGTGCGTTACGAATAATGCTATGGCGGCGGTATTTGTGCCCAACCACCATGTTGCTATTTGGGTAGCTGGAGTTTGGGATTCTCTGGGTGTCGGCGGTAGAAAACGCCTATATGGCCAATGGTTTGAATTAGTTCGGCATTGGACTCTCGGCAAATTGTTTGCACCATCTCTACCCGCGACAGGCGGTCCGCGGCGTTGAGCCGGACTTTAATCAACTCGTGGGTGTTCAATCTAGACTTTAGCTCATCGACAACGCCCGAACTCAGCCCATGCTGGCCAATTATGACTACTGGTTTTAGGTGGTGAGCCAGGCCCTTGAGATGGCGCCTTTGCTTTTCGTTTAGGGACATCACAGACTCCGTTTATTCAATCTGCAATTCTACCTGATTGATTGATGAAAGACAGGTCGCCGGGAGGTAGGCTTTATGAAGCGTCGTAAAAGCAGCCGCCAATGGCTCGATAGACATTTCAACGATACCTATGTCAAGCAGGCGCAGCAGCAAGGCTACAGGTCCAGGGCGGTATTCAAGCTTCAGGAAATTCAGGTTCGAGACAAACTGTTGGCCCCGGAGCAGATTGTTGTTGACCTGGGCGCTGCGCCGGGGAGCTGGAGTCAGTTCGCCAAAGGCATTGTCGGCCGCAGTGGTCGGGTTGTCGCCCTGGATTTGCTACCTATCGATCCTATCGACGGTGTGGATTTCATCCAAGGAGATTTCCGCGAAGCTGAACCCTTGGAAGAACTTCGAAAACTTCTGGCCGGAAACAGGGTCGACCTTGTAATGTCGGATATGGCGCCCAATGTAAGTGGTATGGCGGCGGTCGATCAGCCCAGGGCCATTTATCTGTGCGAAATAGCACTGGAATTTGCCCGGGAAACCCTCAAGCCCGGTGGTGGACTCATAGTGAAAGTTTTCCAGGGGGAGGGTTTTGATGGTTTCATTAGGGAGGTCAGGAGTTCGTTTTCCCGAGTGGTTACCAGAAAGCCGAAGGCCTCACGACCGAAAAGTAGGGAAGTTTACCTGGTTGCGGGGAACTATAGTGTATAGTAACTCCACTAATAACTTGAACTGTTGAGAGTAATTCTCCGTATACAACTCAAGAGCTGTCGAGAGTCATTCTCCGTAAAACGTAGGAATAAAGGTTGTACCAGAAGAGCTCGTGGGACTTGAACTCGGCCTGGCAGACCTGACAGTTAAGGACTTTGCAGAGGGTATCCGTTTTGAACGATATGGCAAAAAATCTGATTCTGTGGGTGATAATAGCGATAGTGTTAATGTCGGTATTTAACAACTTCACCGCACAGAAGGCGCGTCCGAACACCCTGGCTTACTCCGATTTCATCGATCAGGTTAAAGCAGGCTCGGTGCAGTCGGTGACCATCAATGGCAGGGAAATAGACGGTATTCTTGCCTCAGGCTCGACTTTCAACACTTACAGCCCCGAAGACGATGGGTTGGTTAGTGACTTATTGAACAATAACGTCGAGATCGTGGCGTCACCCCCGGAAAAACCCTCGATCTTGATGCAAATCCTCATCAACTGGTTTCCTCTATTCATTCTTATAGGCTTGTGGATCTTCTTCATGCGGCAGATGCAGGGAGGGGGTGCCGGCAGAGGGGCTATGTCGTTCGGTAAGAGCAAGGCGCGCATGCTGAGCGAAGATCAGGTCAAGGTGACCTTTGCGGATGTGGCTGGTGTGGAGGAGGCCAAGGATGAGGTCTCGGAAATGGTTGAGTTTTTGCGCGATCCCTCAAAGTTTCAAAAACTTGGCGGTAAGATACCCAGGGGCGTGCTGATGGTGGGATCACCCGGAACCGGAAAAACGCTGCTGGCCCGAGCCATCGCAGGAGAGGCGAAAGTCCCCTTTTTCACCATTTCCGGTTCTGATTTCGTAGAAATGTTCGTGGGCGTCGGTGCCTCCCGTGTGCGCGACATGTTCGACCAGGCGAAGAAGCATGCCCCCTGTATCATCTTCATCGATGAGATCGATGCGGTGGGCCGTCATCGCGGAGCCGGTCTAGGCGGTGGGCACGACGAGCGGGAACAAACACTCAACCAGTTGCTGGTTGAGATGGATGGTTTCGAGGGCAACGAAGGTGTGATTGTTATCGCTGCCACCAACCGACCGGATGTCCTTGATCCAGCGCTGCTAAGACCAGGGCGTTTCGACAGGCAAGTTGTTGTACCACTCCCAGACGTTCGTGGCCGAGAGCAGATTTTAAAAGTACATCTGCGCAAAGTGGCTGCCTCGGAAGATGTCAAACCTTCACTGATTGCCCGGGGCACTCCTGGTTTTTCGGGGGCAGATTTGGCCAATCTCGTGAATGAAGCAGCGCTTTTTGCCGCTCGCGCCAATAAGCGCTTGGTCGAGATGCTGGACATGGAAAAGGCTAAGGACAAGATCATCATGGGAGCAGAGCGCCGGTCGATGGTGATGAGTGAGGACGAAAAACGTTTGACGGCCTATCATGAAGCCGGACACGCCATTGTTGGCCGCTTGGTTCCTTCCCACGACCCTGTTTATAAAGTGAGTATCATTCCTCGTGGGCGCGCCTTAGGCGTGACCATGTTTCTGCCAGAGGAGGATAAGTACAGCGCCAGCAAGGAACGGTTGCAGAGCCAGATATCCAGTCTGTTTGGGGGGCGAATCGCCGAGGAGCTTATCTTCGGGAAGGAACTGGTTACCACCGGCGCCCAAAACGACATTATGCGGGCAACAGAGATTGCCCGCAGCATGGTAACCAAATGGGGGCTTTCGGAGAAACTTGGACCATTGATGTACGGTGAAGAGGAGGAAGAGGTTTTCCTCGGACGCTCGGTAACCCAGCACAAGAATGTATCCGATGAGACTGCCCATACGATCGACGAAGAAGTCCGGGGATTCATCGAACGAAATTACCAACGGGCAGAGAAGATTCTGACTGAGAACCTGGATAAACTTCACCTGATGGCTGAAGCGCTGATGAAGTACGAGACCATCGATACCGATCAGATCGACGAGATAATGGAAGGGCGCAAGCCGCAACCACCTAAAGATTGGGTTGAGGACGACTCGGATCCCAAGTCAGATGACGACGGGCTGGAAGTTTCTTCCGAGGACGAGGCGGAAGATGGGGATAAGGGCCCTATCGGTGGACCTGCGGGCCAACATTGATGATCGGTTTCGTCCGCACTCTACTTCCGTAACAGTTCGTTGCTCTAATCGCCGGTATTGATGAGTTCACCGTACGTGACTCGTCAATGCTGGTTTCGTTTTCTTCGTGTACGCAACAGTGAGTACTTCCACATTCCTGATAGCGGAAAGCGCTAGCTAACGGAGGCACCGGTGTCGGTAATCGAGTTTGGTGGCCAGGCGTGGGGAAGCTCCCGCCCCCTGGTAATGGGAATTCTAAACGTAACCCCCGATTCTTTTTCTGACGGCGGACGGCATTATTCGACGGAGCTGGCCATTGCCCGGGCGAATCAGATGGTCGAGGAGGGGGTAGACATTATAGATGTGGGGGGAGAATCGACTAGGCCAGGCGCCAGGCCTGTGACTGCCGAGGAAGAATTGAATCGCGTAATTCCCGTAATCGAGGCCCTCTCAACACAAATCCGGGTACCCGTTTCAATTGATACCAGCAAGCCAGGGGTAATGGGGGAGGCGGTATCCGCAGGGGCGTCAATGGTTAATGACGTAATGGCACTCCGAGCACCCGGAGCAATAGAGACCGTTTCCAGGTTGAGGGTTCCTGTGTGTCTGATGCATATGCAGGGAAAACCACGGACGATGCAAAAAGCCCCCAGGTACCGGGAAGTGGTAGGGGAAATTATGGCGTTTTTGAGGGAGCGGATCGACGCCTGCGAGGCAGGGGGAATCTCCAGAAAGAAACTGGTAATCGACCCCGGCTTTGGATTTGGCAAGGCACTTGAACATAACCTCGTCCTGCTCAAGAATCTGCAGCGTTTTACCGATATTGGATTGCCACTGCTGGTTGGTATCTCTCGAAAATCAATGATTGGGGCTATTCTTGATGGTGTACCCGAAGATCAGCGTCTAATCGGGAGTGTATGTGCCGCGTTAATGGCAATGGAGCGTGGCGCACGAATACTCCGGGTTCATGATGTCGGACCAACGGTTGAGGCAGTGCGGGTATTTTCGGCGGTTCAGGAGTCCACCTGACTGCAGTAGCCGGCCAGACCAGGCCGATGGTGAGAATGATGAAGAAGAAATATTTTGGAACAGACGGAATCCGCGGACGAGTTGGGGAAGGTTTCATTACACCCGAATTCATGCTCCGTCTTGGTTGGGCCACGGGGCGCGTGCTCGGCCGCGAGCAGGGTAGCAAAGTGCTCATCGGAAAGGATACTAGGATTTCCGGCTATCTTCTGGAGTCGGCTATGGAGGCAGGCTTGGTAGCCGCCGGAGTCGACATCCATTTGTTGGGCCCCATGCCGACCCCCGGGATAGCTTACTTGACAAGAACCCTGCACGCTCAGGCCGGAATCGTTATTAGCGCTTCTCACAACCCACACTACGACAATGGCGTTAAATTTTTTTCCAGTGACGGTAGCAAACTGCAGGATGATTTAGAAATTGCTATAGAGAGGGAGCTGGAAAAGCCGTTGGAGACGGTGGCGTCAGATGCTTTAGGGAAGGCTTATCGGGTGGATGATGCATCCGGCCGCTATATCGAATTTTGCAAGAGCTCGATAGATTGGGCCACCGAATTCCGAGGACTTAGAGTAGTCGTGGATTGTGCCAATGGTGCCACATATCATATTGCACCCTATGTATTTGAGGAACTAGGCGCAGAAGTGATCTCTGTAGGTGCTTCACCCGACGGCCTTAATATCAATGACGGCGTGGGTTCCACCCATATCGAAACGCTGCAACGGGCAGTCAGAACCCACCGGGCAGATGTGGGAGTGGCCCTAGATGGTGATGGGGACCGCCTGATTATGGTGGATTCCGATGGAGAGATACTGGACGGGGACGACATTCTTTACATTATCGCCCGTTCGCGCAAGGAGCATGGCACCCTCAAGGGCGCTGTGGTCGGCACTAAAATGACCAATCTGGGATTGGAGCACGCATTGCGGCGCCACGGTATTGAACTGGAACGGACCGATGTGGGTGATCGCTTCATTATCGCCAGGCTACAGGAGAAATCTTGGGTGCTCGGAGGCGAGCCTTCCGGTCACATTATCTGCGGGGACAGGACCACGACCGGCGATGGGATTATCGCCGCACTTCAGGTGCTGGCGGCCGTCTACGAAAAGGGCAAGAGTCTCAAAGAGCTTCGCTCCGACATGGTCAAGTATCCGCAGTTACTGGAAAACGTCGCCTTAAAAGATGCCACCGTGGACGAGATCATGGGATCGGAATATCTAGACAAGGCATTGCACGAGGTTGAAGCGGAATTGGGCGAGTCGGGCCGTGTGCTCCTTAGACCCTCGGGCACCGAGCCTCTGATTCGGGTAATGATAGAGGGTCAGAACGGCAAACAGGTTGAGACACTCACCCGCCAGCTTGCCAGTGTGGTTCAACAGCTTGCGTGATTGATTTCAATCCTGCCTGGCGGTACCATTGCGCGTTCATTTCGGCACTAATTTAAGGATTAGGCGATGCGCAAGCCACTGGTTGCTGGCAATTGGAAGATGAATGGCTCCAGAGAGAGTATCAAGGTCCTGCTAGACGGTCTAAAACGGGAGGAATCCTCTGTCAAGGTGGCTGAGATGGCAGTATGCTCCCCTGCCATCTATCTGCGGGACGTGCAAGAACAACTCGCGGGCAGTGGAATTGCTTGGGGTGGCCAGGATGTTTCGAAAGAGGCGTCCGGGGCGTTTACTGGCGAGATTTCGACTTCGATGCTGCTGGATTTCGGATCGACCTACGTCATTGTCGGGCACTCCGAGCGCAGAGCCTACCACGGTGAAAGCGATCGACTAGTCGCCGAAAAGTACGCCGCTGCGCGGGCCGCCGGATTGATACCGATCCTCTGCGTGGGGGAAACTATTGAGGAGCGTGAGCAGGGAATCACCGAATCTGTGGTGGCGAGGCAGCTTGACGCTCTGATAGATCTTGAGGGGGTTGCCGCGCTGGGTGATGGCGTAGTTGCCTACGAGCCGGTTTGGGCAATCGGAACAGGCATGACCGCAACACCCGAACAGGCCCAAGAGGTGCACGCATTTATCCGAGCCCGGGTGGCGAGCCATGATGCCGTGATCGCTGACGATCTTCGCATCCTCTACGGGGGCAGTATGAAACCCTCGAATGCGGCTGAACTACTGACTCAGGCCGATATTGATGGCGGGCTCATAGGCGGCGCCTCATTAAAAGCAGAAGACTTTCTCGGGATTTGCACTGCCGCGAACTGAGGTCTGGGGTGAGTAACGCCCTGAGTCGATCTGGCGATTGAATTAAAAAACCGGTTTATCCGGTGAGTGTGCACATGACTCAAACAATATTGGTGGTTGTTCATCTGTTTTTAGCTCTAGGCTTGATAGGGCTTATTTTGATGCAGCATGGAAAGGGTGCGGATGCCGGCGCAGCTTTCGGTTCTGGTGCTTCAGGCACTGTCTTCGGCGCTAGAGGCGCGGCCAACTTTCTAAGCCGCAGCACCGCAATTCTTGCAGTCCTGTTTTTGGTTACGAGTTTGGCGTTGGCGTGGTTCTCGATGCAGACTACAGAACGACCTGGCCTGATGCAGGAGCAGCAATTTGAAGAGGTGGAAACCAAACCCATTACGACGCCCCCACCGGCCAATGAGGTCCCTGTGGTGCCGGGGCAGGCGACAGAGGCCCCGACCGGTGTATCCTCCGTACCGGTGATTTCTACCCCGCCGATAGACGAAGGCGCGTCAAAAACAGAAGAATAGCGGGATTAATAACTATATAATTAAACAAGACATCAGGCCGATGTGGTGGAATTGGTAGACACGCTATCTTGAGGGGGTAGTGGCGTAAGCCGTGCCGGTTCAAATCCGGCCATCGGCACCATATGGGAACGGCACCGTTGGATTCCGACGGTGCCGTCGTCGCGTCTGGGAAATTGGCATATAAGCCTCTGATTATTAAGGTCTTTGAGTCCGAGTTAGGTTGACAGCTCGGGGTCGCTAGAATAAACTTCTGCGCTTGGTGAGCCGCTTCCAGGCCCAACGCTTCCCGCAACGGGGGAGGGGGAGAAATGCTAGAAAACTATCTACCTATTCTCGTATTTATTGCCGTCGGCATTGCGGTTGGGCTGGTGATGATCGCCCTCGGTTTCGTTCTTGGAACACGCAAGCCAGACAGCGAGAAGCTATCCCCTTACGAATGCGGCTTCGAGGCGTTCGAAGACTCCCGGATGAAATTCGACGTAAGGTTTTATCTGGTTGCCATTCTCTTCATTATTTTCGATTTGGAAATCGCGTTTCTTTTCCCGTGGGCTGTAGCGCTGGATCAGATCGGCATGATCGGCTATCTGGCGATGGCCTTGTTTCTGGGGATCCTGGTTATTGGCTTCGTATACGAGTGGAAGAAGGGGGCGCTGGAATGGGAGTAGAGGGCATCCTTGAGAAAGGCGTTATTACCACTAACGCAGACAAGCTTATCAACTGGGCACGAACCGGGTCCCTCTGGCCGATGACCTTCGGACTTGCGTGTTGTGCTGTCGAGATGATGCAGGCGGGCGCATCCCGCTACGATCTGGACCGCTTCGGTATCATTTTTCGTCCCAGTCCTCGTCAGTCAGATGTAATGATTGTCGCCGGTACCCTAGTCAACAAAATGGCACCTGCCTTACGTAAGGTATACGACCAGATGGCGGAGCCGAGGTGGGTAATATCTATGGGTTCCTGCGCGAATGGGGGAGGGTACTATCATTACTCCTACTCAGTGGTTCGTGGATGTGATCGGGTGGTTCCTGTTGATATTTATGTGCCCGGATGCCCACCAACAGCCGAAGCCTTGCTCTACGGTATCCTGCAACTGCAGGAGAAGATTCGTAGAACCAGCACCATTGCACGGTAGCCGGGAGCAACGATGAGCGAGATCGTGAAAAGAGGTTGGGTTGCACGCCACGAGTCACTCTTGGAAAACCTCAGGCAACGATTTGCCGCCGAGGGCTTCGAGGCGATACTAGAGCTTGGGGAAGTAACCTTGGTGGTTCCCGCAGAGCAGTTACAAGAGGTGGCTCTGGAGTTAAGGGATGGCGATGCTTATTGCTTTGAGCAGCTCATCGATATGTGTGGGATCGACTACGCTCACTACGGCAGATCAGAATGGGCTACAGGAAACGCCTCGTTCACCGGATTTGGCCGTGGAGTGGATGCAGGTGCAATGGGTGCGGATAACCCCGGCGTGAAGCGCTTCGCGGTGGTCTATCACCTGTTATCCGTCTCGCTCAATCAACGACTGCGGGTTCGTGCCTATGTTGACGAGGCCCATCCGGTAGTGGATTCGGTTACCGACATCTGGAGTTGCGCTGACTGGTATGAGCGCGAAGCATTCGACTTGTACGGTATTCTTTTCAACGGTCATCGGGATTTGCGCCGAATCCTGACAGACTATGGATTTGTAGGGCACCCATTCCGCAAGGACTTCCCCCTGCATGGGCAAGTCGAGATGCGATACGACATGGAAAAGGGCCGCGTTGTGTACGAACCGGTGAGCATTCAGCCACGTACCCTGATACCCAAGGTGATTCGCGAAGATAACCGGTATCAAGGGGACGAAAACAAACCGCAGGACCCAGTAGATGCCTGAGATTCGTAACTACACGCTTAACTTCGGTCCCCAGCACCCAGCTGCCCATGGTGTGTTGCGTTTGGTACTGGAAATGGATGGTGAGGTCATAGAGCGCGCTGACCCTCACATCGGATTGCTGCACCGTGCTACCGAAAAATTGGCGGAATCAAAGCCCTATAACCACAGCATTCCTTACATGGATCGGCTGGATTATGTCTCCATGATGTGTAACGAACATGGATACGTTATGTCGCTGGAGCGGTTGCTCGGAGTCGAGGTTCCCGAACGAGCTCTCTATATTCGAACCATGTTCGACGAGGTGACCCGTATTCTCAACCACCTGATGTGGGTGGGTACCCATGCACTGGACGTTGGCGCAATGACAATGTTTCTTTACGCCTTTCGGGAGCGTGAGGACTTGTTGGACTGCTACGAAGCGGTATCGGGTGCTCGCATGCATGCCGCCTACTATAGGGTGGGAGGTGTCTATCGGGATCTGCCCGAGGCAATGCCTCAGCATGAAAATAATCAGTTCCGTAGCGACAAAGAGATCGCTAAGAAGAATGAAGCCCGCCAGGGGTCGTTGCTCGATTTCCTAGAGGATTTCTGCAATCGTTTTCCCCGATTGGTGGACGAGTACGAGACACTGCTTACTGAGAACCGAATCTGGAAGCAGCGTACAGTCTCCATCGGAGTGGTATCACCGGAACGCGCCCTGCAGCTCGGCTTCACCGGGGCAATGCTACGGGGGTCGGGCGTGGCCTGGGATTTACGCAAGAAACAGCCTTATGCCGCTTATGCCAATATGGACTTTGACATCCCGGTGGGACAAAACGGCGATTGTTATGATCGATACCTGGTTCGGATGGAGGAACTCAGGCAATCCAACCGCATCATTAAACAGTGTATTCAGTGGCTCCGTGATAACCCCGGACCAGTCATTGTCTCCGACCACAAGATTGCCCCTCCAAACCGCTCGGAAATGAAAGAGGGGATGGAGGGGCTGATTCATCACTTCAAGCTGTTTACTGAAGGTTACTGTCCTCCCCCCGGAGAGGCATATGCTGCGGTAGAAGCTCCTAAGGGTGAATTTGGTTGTTACGTCGTTTCCGATGGAGCCAACAAGCCATACAGGCTAAAGATCAGGGCGCCAGGTTTTGCGCATCTCTCGGCCATGAACGAAATGGTCAACGGGCACATGCTGGCAGATGTAGTGGCCGTTATCGGCACCATGGATATCGTGTTCGGGGAGGTCGATCGCTGATGGGCTTCAAGAATTTACCAATGACCACTGTCAAACCGGTTGAGAACAAGGAAGACCTGTTTCCTGCCGAAATATCCGCCGAGATCGACCGTTGGATTGCTAAATATCCAGAGGGCTGGCAGCAGTCAGCGGTTATGGCGGCACTGGACCTGGTACAGCAGGCGAATGGTGGCTCACTGACCACAGAACTGATGGATAAAGTGGCAGCTTACCTCGATATGGCGCCAATCGCGGTGTATGAGGTTGCAAGCTTCTACTCCATGTACGAGCACAAGCCCGTCGGGAAACACAAGATCTGCGTCTGCACCAATGTGTCCTGCATGGTGAGCGGTTCCGACAAGATCGTAAAGTATCTGGAGAACAAGTTGGGCGTGAAACTAGGTCAGACCAGCCAGGATGGGCGCTATACATTGAAAGAGGTCGAGTGCCTTGGAGCCTGCGGAGGGGCGCCTATGTTCCAGATCGGGCATAAGTATTACGAGAATCTGAGTCCTGAACTCATCGACTCGATTCTGGATGGTCTGGAGTAACCGCGATGGCTAACGAAGTCTGTTTCCGCAATATGGATCTCGATCGGCCCTGGCTTCTGGAGCAGTATCGCAGCCGTGGGGGATACGATATTCTGACTCGCATCCTCCAAGAGAAGACCTCTCCCGAAGAAATCGTGAACATTGTTAAGGCTTCCGGCTTGCGAGGGCGGGGTGGCGCAGGATTTCCCACGGGCCTCAAGTGGAGCTTTATCACTCGCAATGCACCAGGACAGAAGTATGTGGTGTGCAATTCAGATGAGGGAGAGCCCGGCACCTTTAAGGATCGGGATATTCTTCGGTACAACCCGCACCAGTTGATAGAAGGGATGGTTATCGCGGGCTATGCCATCGGGGCCACGGTTGGGTACAACTACATCCGCGGTGAATTTTGGGAACCCTACGAACGTTTCGAAGATGCTCTCAAGGAGGCGCGGGAAGCAGGATTTATCGGCAGCGACCTCTTGGGCTCGGGATTCGACTTCGAATTGCATTCCCACCTGGGCGCCGGCGCCTACATCTGTGGAGAAGAGACCGCGCTTCTGGAGTCGATTGAGGGCAAGAAGGGACAGCCGCGATACAAGCCCCCTTTTCCTGCTCACTTCGGGCTGTATGGATGTCCGACCATAATCAACAATACCGAATCTCTAGCTTCGGTACCCGTCATCTTGGAGAAGGGCGCGGAGTGGTTCAAGACACTGGGTGTAGAGAACAGCGGCGGCGCGAAGCTGTTTTCAATCTCTGGCAACATTAACAACCCGGGTGTCTTCGAGATTCCGCTGGGAACACCATTTTCGACTTTGCTGGAGATGGCGGGTGGGATGAAAAACGGGCGTAAGATCAAGGCTGTTATCCCCGGCGGCTCCTCAGCGCCTGTAATTCCCGGTGATGAGATGATGGATATCACCATGGATTACGACGCTATTGCCAAGGCGGGCTCGATGCTGGGCTCAGGCGCGGTCATCGTCCTCGATGACACCAATTGTATGGTTAAGGTGCTCGAGCGCATGTCTTATTTCTACTATGAGGAGTCCTGCGGGCAGTGCACGCCTTGCCGTGAGGGCACCGGTTGGCTCTATCGTGTGGTCAACCGAATCGAGACAGGCCGGGGCAGACCCGAGGATTTGGCGCTGCTTGATGATATGGCGGCGAAGATAGCGGGCAGGACGATCTGCGCACTGGGCGATGCTGCAGCCATGCCGGTACAAGGGATGCTGCGGCACTATCGCGATGAATTTGAGTATCACATCGAACACAAGCGGTGCATGGTCGGGTAGCGGGTGTTGTCACTCTGCAGGACCGCTGCATGTGTCACGGTTGGTGATTGGGAATAGGTGTTGTCTCTTGTAGAGGCAGGAACCGGTTATAGAGAAGAATGTCAATGTCTGATGACCAGATGGTAACAATCGAAGTCGATGGCCGGGAGTTGCAGGCAAAGGCTGGCTCGCTGCTCATCGAGGTCACTGATGCGGCGGGAATCAGTATTCCCCGCTTCTGTTACCACAACAAACTCTCGGTATCCGCCAATTGTCGTATGTGCCTGGTCGAAATCGAGAAAGTACCCAAACCCATGCCGGCCTGTGCAACGCCAATCAATGCGGGCATGAAGGTGTCCACCAGGTCTCCATTGGCGCTTGCTGCACAGCAGGGGACCATGGAATTTCTGTTGATAAATCATCCGCTGGACTGTCCTATCTGCGATCAGGGTGGGGAGTGCGAACTCCAGGATATTGCCTTGGGATACGGCCAGGATGCCTCCCGCTTTGTGGAGGGTAAGCGGGTTGTTCCGGATCGGGACATCGGCCCATTGATTGCCACAGATTTCACCCGCTGCATCCACTGTACTCGCTGTGTTCGGTTCGGTGCGGAAATCGCGGGGGTTCGCGAATTGGGGGCCACAGGGCGGGGCGAGCACATGGAGATCGGCACCTTTGTGGAGAGTAGCGTCGATTCGGAGCTGTCCGGCAATATTATTGATATCTGTCCGGTTGGCTCCCTAACCTCCAAACCATTCTTGTATAGTGCCCGAGCCTGGGAGCTAAATCAGGTTAGCGGTGTTGGTCCTCACGATAGCGTCGGCTCCAACCTTCATCTTCACGTTCGCCGCGATCAATTAATGCGGGTACATCCCAGGGACAATGAGGCCATCAATGAGTGCTGGATCTCCGACCGCGATCGTTTTAGTTATGAGGGGCTATACAGTGATGACCGTCTAACCCAGCCCATGATCAAGGTGGATGGTAGTTGGGAGGTCGTTGAATGGGCCCAAGCATTGGAGACTGCGGCCAACGGGCTGAAGCAGGCTCGCGGGGAGGAGGGTGGTCAGCTGGGCGCGTTGGTATCCCCGACCTCCACTCTGGAAGAGCTGCACCTGGCTCAAAAGCTGATGCGTAGCCTGGGTAGCGATAACATCGATTTCCGTCTGCGCCAAGGCGATTTTCGCGGCACCGAACCCAAGTTTCCCTGGCTCGGACAGGCTATCGAGGATTTGGAAAAACTGGATGCCGCGCTGCTGGTAGGTTCGAACATACGCAAAGAGCAGCCCATTCTTGGTCATCGTTTGCGAAAAGCCGTCGTCGAGAAAGGGGCGGATGTAAGCCTCATCAATCCCATGGCGCTGGATCTAAATTACCGTGCCACCCAGTTGGTCAATGCCCCTGCGGGTATGATCTCAGATTTAGCGGCCGTAGCCGGCGCATTAGGCGCCAGTGGCCAGTGGGTTGATGGAGCTAAACCTAAAGATGCCCATAAGTGGATCGCCGACCAGCTCAAGCAGGCTGAAAACGCCACTCTGCTGTTGGGTAATTTGGCGGTAGCCCATCAAGATTATTCAGTTATCCGAGCATTAGCGGCATCAATTTGCGAAAACAGTGGCGCTCGACTGGGTTATCTACCTGAAGCAGCCAACAGTGTGGGCGCCCGACTTGTGGGTGCGTTACCGGAAAAAGCTGGCCTCAATGCCCTGGCCATGCTCGATAACCCGCGCAAGGGGTACTTACTCATGGGTGTTGAGCCCGGATTTGATTTTTGGAATCCCGCCCAGGCCACCGCAGCCCTTGAGGCATCTGATTTCGTGGTTGCCTTGAGTGCATTTCGCAGCCCTTCCCTTGAACAAGCTGCAGACGTGCTGCTACCTGTTTCCGGCTTTGCCGAAACTTCAGGTACCTTTGTAAATGCTGCTGGTGCCTGGCAGTCGTTCACAGGCGCAGTGACTCCGGCGGGAGAGGCGCGGCCCGCGTGGAAGGTGCTTCGGGTACTGGGCAATATGCTTGACGCGCCGGGATTCGACCAAACAAGCTCCGAACAAGTGCTTAGCGAGGTCAAGAAGGCGGTGGGTGACCACACGCCAGACAATACAGATGGCAGTGAAATAGTGGACCAGCCGGAGTTGCAAAGCGATAGTGCGGATATCTCCAGAGTGGGTGACGTACCCATCTATGCTCTCGATCCTCTGGTGCGGCGCGCTGAGTCGCTTCAGCGCACCCGGGATGCCATTAGCGCATCGGTCAGACTCAGCCAGCTTACCGCGGATGCGGCGGGCCTGAAGCAAGGTGACATGGCTTTGGTCGAGCAGGCTGGAAACCGGGCAACGCTTCCGGTCGAGATTGATACCGCCGTTCCCGATCACTGCGTGAGGATTGCCGCCGGGCTGGCGGGAACCGAGACGCTTGGCGGGCAATTTGGCTCAGTAACCTTGCAGAAGGCGTAACCGATGGATGTATTGATGAACATCTGGGAGTGGCTGGGTGAGAATCTGATCGTCATTCAGATTCTGATCAAGATCATCATCATAGTGGCGCCGCTGATGTTGTGTGTGGCCTATTTTACCTATGCTGAGCGCAAGATCATCGGCTACATGCAAGTACGCATCGGTCCCAACAGGGTAGGCCCCAAAGGGTGGCTGCAGCCAATCGCCGATGCCGTCAAACTGATGTTTAAGGAAATTACCATTCCCACTGGTGCGAACAAGACGCTGTTTCTGATTGCACCGATGCTCACACTAGGCCCCGCTCTGGCCGCCTGGGCGGTATTTCCCTTCAATGACGGACTGGTACTCTCCAATATAAATGCCGGCCTGCTCTATCTCATCGCGCTTACATCCGTAGGTGTCTATGGGGTGATCATCGCTGGTTGGGCATCCAATTCGAAGTACGCCTTTCTTGGGGCCATGCGCTCTGCTGCCCAGATTGTCTCTTATGAAATCGCTATGGGATTCGCTCTCGTCGGTGTGCTGGTTGCTGCCGGCAGCCTCAACCTGGGGGAGATTGTGCACGCGCAATCTGGCCAGGGGGGGCTATTCAACTGGTTCTGGCTACCACTGTTCCCACTGTTCCTTATCTATTTCATTTCCGGAGTAGCCGAGACCAATCGGGCGCCCTTCGACGTGGCCGAGGGAGAGTCGGAGATCGTCGCCGGTTTTCATGTGGAATACTCAGGCATGCCATTTGCCGTTTTCTTTCTCGGCGAGTATGCCAACATGATATTGATATCGGCGTTGACCGCGTTGCTGTTTCTCGGTGGTTGGCTCTCCCCTTTCCAGGGTTGGCCGCTGCTTGGCCCGGCTTTCGATTGGGTGCCTGGGTTTGTCTGGCTGTTTGCAAAAACTGCTTTCGTTGGGTTTTTCTTCCTCTGGTTGCGGGCCACTTTCCCCCGCTATCGTTACGACCAGATCATGCGCCTGGGCTGGAAGGTGTTTATTCCCATTACCATCGTCTGGATCATGGTCGTAGGGCTGGCCGTGGTTTATCAGATGCCGTGGTGGTTCGACTGAGGGGGCATCACCGATGAAAATGGTACGAGACTACATAAAGAGTTTATTCCTGCTGGAGTTGATGCGTGGCCTCAGTCTCACCGGCCGCTACCTGTTCCGAAAGAAGTTCACGGTGCAGTATCCTGAGGAAAAGGCGCCTATCTCTCCGCGTTTTCGCGGTCTTCACGCCCAGCGCAGATACGCCAGTGGTGAAGAAAGATGTATCGCCTGCAAACTCTGCGAGGCCACCTGTCCGGCGCTGGCCATTACCATCGAAGCCGAGCCTCGTGACGATGGCTCAAGGCGAACCACTCGCTACGACATCGATCTGTTTAAATGCATATTTTGCGGATATTGCCAGGAGTCCTGCCCGGTAGACGCCATTGTTGAGACTCGTCTATACGAGTACCACTTCGAGAACCGGGAAGACGCTATTATGACCAAGGAAAAGCTGCTCGCTATGGGAGACAAGTACGAGCAGCAGTTAGCCGCGGACATCGCGGCGGAAGCGAGGTATCGCTAGTGGGCTTCGCATCGGAAAAACTGTTTTCTGACTGGACGATCTGATGACATTCCAACTGTTTGTCTTTTACTTGTTCGCTGCAATCCTGGTTGCCGCTGCCTTCATGGTAATTACCCGTCGCAATCCGGTGCACTCTGCGCTGTTTCTAGTGCTCGCTTTCTTCACCAGCGCCGCCATTTGGCTGCTGGCGGAGGCTGAGTTTCTCGCCATTGTTTTGGTGCTGGTATACGTCGGTGCGGTGATGGTTTTGTTTTTGTTTGTGGTCATGATGCTCGATATCGATGTGGCCACTATGCGTGCAGGGTTCGTGAAGCATCTTCCGTTGGCTCTAGTTGTCGCCATTGTCATGGCCGTCGAGATCTTCATTGTGCAGGGAACGGGCCGGTTCTCCCTGGAGCATTATCCCGCACCGCCACCGCAATTGGAGGGCTACAGCAACACCGCCGACCTGGGTAGCGTGTTGTATACGGTTTACATGTACCCCTTCGAAGTGGCGGCAGTTATCTTATTGGTTGCAATCATCGCCGCCATCGGTCTTACCATGCGTAAGCGTCCAGACACCAAATACCAGGATCCCTCCAAACAGGTCAGGATTCGTAAGGGTGATGATCGTATTCGAGTGATCAAGATGGAGGCGGAAGACTGATATGCTGGCCCTATCCGATTTTCTTATTCTTGGCGCGATTCTCTTCTCCCTTAGCGTGGCCGGGATCTTTATCAACCGCAAGAACCTCATTATCCTGCTCATGTGCATTGAGCTCATGCTGTTGGCGGTCAACATGAACTTTATCGCCTTCTCCCACTTTCACGGGGATACAGTGGGTCAGGTGTTTGTCTTTTTCATATTAACGGTTGCCGCGGCGGAGGCAGCCATCGGGCTGGCTATTCTTGTAGTACTGTTTCGTAACCGGCGTACTATCAACGTCGCAGACCTTGATGCGCTCAAGGGGTGAGCATGGAAACCATTTATCTGATCATCGTGCTGGCACCTCTGATCGGTGCAATTATTGCCGGTTTCTGGGGCGGTCGCATCGGCCGGGCGGGCGCTCACTGGGTAACAAGCGGTGGCGTTGGACTCTCCACGCTGCTATCGCTCTTCGTCCTCTATAGTTTTATTTCAGGTAACCTGGAAATATTCAACGGCCCGGTGTACACCTGGATGGTCAGCGATGGGCTGCGGATGGAAGTGGGGTTCCTGGTGGACCACTTAACCGCGGTAATGATGACTGTAGTTACCTTCGTCTCTTTCTGCGTCCATGTTTATACCATCGGTTACATGGCGCACGATGAGGAGAATTGGCCTGACACCAGTTTGGCCGGCCGCAACAGCTACCAACGCTTCTTTAGTTACATTTCCCTTTTCACCTTCTCCATGCTGATGCTGGTAATGTCCAATAATTTCCTACAGCTGTTTTTCGGTTGGGAAGCTGTTGGACTGGTCTCCTACCTGTTGATTGGCTTCTGGTCCGTTCGGCCAACAGCGATCTTTGCCAATCTGAAAGCATTTTTAGTCAATCGGGTAGGTGACTTCGGGTTCATACTGGGTATCGCCGCCATCGCGTTGTATACCAATAGCCTTGACTACGGCGTGGTGTTCGCCGCTATTCCTGGTCTCGCCGATACTCAGATACAGATTTTCGGTGACACAAGCTGGTCCCTGATTTCTGTGATTGGTATTTTGCTTTTCATCGGTGCCATGGGCAAGTCGGCGCAGGTTCCGCTGCATGTCTGGCTACCTGATTCCATGGAAGGTCCGACTCCCATTTCCGCTCTGATACATGCTGCAACTATGGTAACCGCCGGTGTGTTTATGGTGGCGCGAATGTCACCTATCTACGAATTCTCTGAGACAGCGCTTAGCTTTGTTTTGGTGATCGGCGCTACAACGGCGTTTTTTACCGGCCTGATCGGTATTGTTCAGAACGACATTAAGCGGGTGGTAGCCTATTCCACACTCTCCCAACTGGGCTATATGATGGTTGCCCTGGGTGTGTCCGCCTATGCCGCCGGTATCTTTCACCTTATGACACATGCCTTCTTCAAGGCTTTGCTGTTCCTCGCTGCGGGCTCGGTTATTATCGGTATGCACCATGATCAGGATATCCGCAATATGGGCGGAATTCGCAAATACATGCCGTGGACTTACTGGACATCGCTCATCGGTTCATTGGCCTTGATTGGTTTTCCCGGGTTTTCAGGCTTCTTTTCCAAAGATGCCATTATCGAGTCGGTGCACCACTCCACCATCGCCGGCTCAGGATACGCTTATGCAGCGGTGCTGATTGGGGTGTTCATCACCGCACTCTACAGTTTCCGCATGTTCTTCCTGGTGTTCCACGGCAAGGGTCCCAGGGATGAGCATGCCAAGGCCCATTTACACGAGTCACCCAAAGTGGTCTGGGTGCCTTTGGTAATGTTGGCTATCCCCTCGATTGGTATTGGCTATCTGACAATGGACAGCATGCTGTTTGGCGGATGGTTTAAAGATGCGCTGTTCGTATTGCCCCAACACGATGCTCTGGCAGAAGTGGGTAAGGGGCTGCACGGGCCAAACTCCATGATCATGCATGGCTTCGTTGGTGCGCCCCTCTATTTGGCACTCGCCGGTGTACTTGTAGCTTGGTTTGTATACCTGGTTAAGCCGGATATCGCTGACAAAGTGAAGCGCGCTCTGGAGCCGATATATCGCACACTTTCCAACAAATACTGGTTCGACGAGGCCTATCAGTTTCTGTTTGCTGGTGGCAGCCGGGCCATTGGAAACAAGCTCTGGTCCGTTGGTGACCGACGTATCATCGACGAGATAATCATCAACGGCTCAGCCCGGACCGTTGGGCGTGTGGCGGACTGGGTCCGTACCATGCAGACGGGATATCTGTTCCACTACGCCATCGCCATGATTCTAGGTCTGTTGTTGCTTCTGACCTGGTTCGTGATCGCCGCTTAAGAAGGTAGGACGCTACGCATGTTTGCAGATTGGCCCATACTCAGTTTGACCATCTGGCTACCGATCATCGGCGGAATATTGGTGCTCGCCAGCGGAGACAAGGCCGCTGAGGCCACCCGCAGAACAGCGCTGGTAATCTCTGTGTTGACCTTTATAGTTAGCCTGCCCCTTTATACCAGTTTCCAATCTAACACTGCGGAAATGCAATTCGTGGAGCGGGTTCCTTGGATTTCCCTCTTTAATATTGAGTACTACCTTGGCGTCGATGGTATTTCCATGCCGCTGATTTTGCTGACAACATTCATCACCATCTTCGTCATTGGCGCAGGCTGGGAAGTGATCAAGTTCAAGCCAGCTAGTTACATGGCAGCCTTCCTGATCATGGAGGGGGTGATGGTCGGCGTCTTCTCAGCTCTTGATGCAATGCTCTTCTATGTTTTTTGGGAGGCGATGCTCATCCCCATGTTTCTCATCATTGGGGTTTGGGGTGGTCCAAACCGGGTCTACGCCACTATCAAGTTCTTCCTCTACACTTTTTTCGGTTCGGTGTTTATGTTGGTGGCACTGATCTACATGTATTTTCAGTCCGGTACCTTCGATATCCTGGCATTTCACGATCTCAGATTGGGTCTTACAGAACAGATACTGATCTTTATCGCCTTTTTGCTGGCCTTCGCGGTCAAGGTACCGATGTGGCCGGTCCATACCTGGTTGCCTGACGCCCATGTGGAGGCGCCAACTGGCGGTTCCGTGATTCTTGCCGCTATCATGCTGAAGATCGGTGGGTACGGTTTTCTCCGGTTCAGCCTGCCGATTACACCGGATGCTAGCAGTCATTTGGACTGGCTCATTATTACCATGTCGCTGGTGGCTGTGGTTTACATCGGTTTCGTGGCATTGGTGCAGCAGGATATGAAGAAGTTGATTGCCTACTCATCCATCGCCCATATGGGTTTTGTTACATTGGGATTTTTTATCGTTTTCATAATCGCCGCGAATCCAGATACCAGCAGCGGAGCTGCTCTCGGTATGGAGGGGGGCATGGTGCAGATGGTGTCCCACGGTTTTATCTCCGCGGCCTTGTTCCTCTGTGTGGGTGTTCTCTACGATCGCCTTCACAGCAGACAAATCGCCGACTACGGTGGAGTAGTCAATACCATGCCGGTTTTCGCGGGCTTTATGGTTTTCTTTGCTATGGCTAACGCGGGGCTCCCGGGTACGTCGGGTTTTGTCGGTGAGTTTATGGTAATTCTCGCGAGTTTTCGTGCTGATTTCTGGTTCGCGTTCCTCGCGGCCACCACCCTTATCATCGGAGCTGCCTATACCCTCTGGATGGTGAAGCGCGTGGTATTCGGCGATGTGACTAGCGACAAGGTCGCGACACTTGAAGATATAAACAAGCGAGAGTTCCTGATACTCGGTTTTCTAGCCGCTGCCGTCCTGATTTTGGGGCTCTGGCCCGCCCCGCTGGTGGAGGTGATGGACGTCTCTATCACCAACCTGTTGAAGCATATCGCTGTTTCAAAACTTTGAGATGGCCCGAGAGAGATAAGTATCAATGCAATTTGAGATGCCCAGTCTGATTCCGGTTCTCCCGGAGCTGTTCCTGCTTACCATGGCTTGCGTAGTTCTGGTAGTGGATCTCTTTCTGAAGGACGAACAGCGGGTCGTCAGTTATGGATTGAGCCAGATAACGCTACTGCTATCCGTAGGCCTGGTTTATGTTACCTCCGGCAGAGAGGCCCAGGTGATATTCGACGGCAGTGTGATTCGTGATCCTATGGGTGATGTCCTCAAGGCTGCAATCTATCTGATCAGCGCAGGTGCGTTCCTGTACGCAAAGGACTATCTTCGTGACCGAGACCTGTTCAAAGGCGAGTTCTATGTTCTAGGCCTTTTTGCGGTCTTGGGTATGACCGTGATGGTTTCTGCAAACAGTTTTCTTACTGTCTATCTCGGTCTGGAATTACTGGCACTCTCTCTCTATGCACTGGTGGCACTGGACCGCGATTCCCACCAGGGTTCAGAAGCTGCGATGAAATATTTCGTGCTTGGGGCATTGGCCTCTGGGTTGCTCCTCTACGGGATATCGATGATCTACGGCGCCACCGGTTCGATCGAGTTTCAGGCAGTTGCCGCGGCGGCCTCAAAGTCTGGAATGGACGACCTGGTGCTTGTCTTCGGGCTGGTATTCGTGGTCATTGGCCTCGCCTTCAAGTTTGGTGCGGTGCCGATGCACATGTGGGTTCCCGATGTTTATCATGGCGCGCCGACCGCAGTAACTCTCTTCATTGGTAGTGCACCCAAAATTGCCGCCTTCGCTCTTGCTATGCGGCTTCTGGTTGATGGATTGGAGCCGCTGCAGTCCGACTGGCAGGGGATGTTGGTGATTCTGGCGGTGCTTTCCATGTCACTGGGTAACGTTATCGCCATTGCCCAGACAAATATCAAGCGCATGCTGGCCTATTCCACAATCTCCCATGTCGGTTTCATTCTGCTGGGTATTCTCGCGGGTACCAGTAAGGGATATACGGCGGCCATGTTCTACAGCATCGCTTACGCCATAATGGCCCTCGGCGGTTTTGGTATTGTGATTCTGCTAAGCCGCAGGGGATTCGAGGCAGAGAACCTGGAAGACTACAAGGGTCTGCACCAGCGAAATCCCTGGTTTGCAGCAATGATGATGCTATTGATGTTCTCAATGGCGGGCGTGCCCCCCACCGTCGGTTTCTTTGCCAAAATGTTTGTGCTGGAGGCGGTCATCAGTATCGATATGGTATGGCTGGCCCTTATCGGCGTCTTCTTCTCGATCATCGGGGTCTACTACTATTTGCGAGTGGTCAAGCTGATGTACTTCGACGATCCTGTTGATCAGGCCCCGCTCGTTGCAGGGATGGATGCGCAGATAGCGCTCTCAGTGAATGGTTTGATGATGGTGCTTCTCGGTATGTTTCCGGCTACTCTGTTGTCTCTCTGCGCCAATGCCATCGGTATATAGCATTTTGAACCCGGAGATCATCGGAAAGTACTTGCCAAGGACGTATGCCGACGGTAGTATTCACGCCCACAGATGCGGGGTGGAGCAGTCTGGCAGCTCGTCGGGCTCATAACCCGAAGGTCGTAGGTTCAAATCCTGCCCCCGCTACCAACTTATCCTGCTGATGAGATAGGCCGTTGGCTATCAACGGCTTATCTCGATCAGAGGCTATCGATAGTATCCCCGCCAAATCGCCATAGAGATTGATAGCGAGTCCTCGTCCGCCATCCTTCGGTGTCAGCTCAATGCGCTCTATCAGCGCTCTTAATAGGTCCGCTGCTTCTGACCTGCCATCTGGATTGTTCAATGATTCGCGCAATGCTGCGACTTCTTGCCGATAACGTTCTGCCATGGCTGGATGGAGCAGTACGGGAGTTTCTTCGGTGCGATCTAGCAGTTGTTCGATTTCTTCTCGTCGTCCGATGATCCGGTTCAAGTCAGCCAGCAACTCTGAGGCGGGAATACCGTCTTTGATTGCCTGTACGATCTTTGCTTTTTCGCCCGCAAGTTTTTCCAGCTCGTTCTTCAAGCCTCTCACTTTCACATTCTTAGCCGCATGAAGCTGGTTGGCCTGTTTCGTATATTCTTCGCAAAACACTTTGCAAAGCTCGGGGTCCATCAGGTGGTTCTGCAGCGCATTTAAAATAGCTGTCTCCAAAACCTCTTGTTTTATTGACAAGCGGTTCGTGCAAGTCCCTTTGTTTCTAGCCGTAGAGCAGCCGTAGTGAGTTGACGAAATCTTGCTATAACCGCCGCCACAGCAACCGCATTTGAGCAAGTACGAGAACAAGTTTCTTGGACGCTGGTTTGCCCAGAACTGCCCCTTGCGGGTGTTATACGAGAGTTTCTGCTGTCTTGCCCTTACTTTGTCCCAAAGTTCTTGCCCAACGATTCGCAGCTCTGGAACCTCTGTTCTGATCCACTCACTTTCCGGGTTGAGCCGCGCTATGCGTTTCCCCGTATCTGGGTCTTTCAGGAAGCGCTGGCGATTCCAGACTAACCGCCCGATATACAGCTCGTTATTCAGAATGCCGGTTCTGCGCTTCCGGTTACCGTTGATTGTGCTGGAGCCCCATTCTTTGCCAGAAGGGCAGGGAATGCTCTCTCGGTTGAGTTGATGTGCAATAGCCTTTGGGGAGCGTCCAGCAGCGTATTCTCTAAAAATCCTGTTGACGATGTCGGCTTGCTCTGGGTTGATTCGGCGCTCGCCTTTAATCTCTCGTCCGTCTGCGCCTAGTTGTCGGACGACATCGTACCCATAAGACTTACCGCCACCAGATTTTCCTTTTTCTATCCGACCGCTTAATCCCCGCCGTGTCTTGTCGGCAAGGTCCTTAAGGAAGATCGCGTTCATCGTGCCTTTGAGGCCAATGTGAAGCGTACTTATTTCGCCTTCAGCAAGGGTGAATAATGTCACGTCCGCGAACTGCGTCCTCTTGAAGATGCCCGCAATGTCTTCCTGATCCCTGGACAGACGATCTAGAGCTTCGGTCATTATGACATCAAACTTGCCAGCAGCAGCGTCCTGCATGAGCATTTGGACACCCGGTCGCATCATGCTGGCTCCGGAAACTGCGTGGTCTGTATAAGATTGGACAAGTTTCCAACCTTTTTCTTCAACGTATGTTTTACACAATCGGAGTTGGTCTTCGATCGACGTGTCGCTTTGCAGATCCGATGAGTATCGACCGTAAAACGCTACTCTCATCATGAAGTGTCCTTTCTCGCATCTTCAAAGCTTGATCGCATCACGGCGGCTTCAAAGTCTCTTTTGGCTGCTTCGCGGCCTAAGAAACGAACCAACTCTACGAGCTGTAGACGCCGAACCACATCTGCGTGTTCGTGAGGGTGAGCGCTAAACGTAACATCAGATGTAGGCTTATGTGTCAACTTCTGTATCCTTGGGCTCGGGTTGTTTGCTCCTGATTGCGCTCGAAAAGAAGAACATTACGTGAACATTTTTGAATCTCGAAACAAAATCTGGATCGCCGTCAAATTTTTCTGTGGATAACTTCATCGTTCATGGTCTACGGTTCGAACGAGTTCGATGTTGCAACCCCGATCCCATCCTCGTTGCTGGCGTTGTGTTTCAAGTTGCGCAAATACGGCCTCGCGTTGCTCGCGTAACCACGCTTGATTGAAAGCGGCCCGTAAGGGCCGCAGCTCATGTTTGGGCCGAAGCTCGGGAAACGGCTTGTGCAGTTTGACCATCATTGAGCCCCGCCCGCTAACTTCTTCACGGCGCTGCGTTTCCGTCTTGCCGTGGTCCTGCGCACGAATCAGCGGGTCGCGGGCATGGTCAAAGGGTCGCTTTACGGGGGGTGTCTGCCGGAGCCTGTCCGGCAGTCCCCGGCGCAGCTCGGCGCGTATCACGTCATCCCGTCGCTCAGCCAGCGATTTAACGCGAGCGCTCACGGCGGCGGCTACGCTCAGGCGAGCGCTCCTGCTCGTTCATCGCCTGATCGCGGCGTTCCTCGTCGTAACGTTGCATGTGCTCGTCGCGGACATCGCGAATTACCAAGCGACCGCTTACTGAGATGTTCTTGTCAATCTCGGTTGTACTGCCATGGCCGTCCCTGTGCTTCCAGGTCGCGCCGATGCGGTTCAGGTATGTTCTATCGCCGTGAGGCTTGCTTTCTACATACGCCACAACATCTGGCTTACGCCCTTTCTCTGACCTGTCATTGGTCGGTGGTGATTGATCACTCATGTTTCTGTCCTCATGCGTTTGGGGTAGAAGCGTCGTTGGATGGCGGTGCTTCATCGAGCACCGTGGGCTTGGTTGCGCTCGCTGACGGTAAAGCCATCAGAATCACCGATGCGCAGGCCAGCGTGATCCCTGCCACTTGAGTGGCGGTCATGCGCTCACCAAAGGCGACAGCCCCGATGACCGCCATCGCCACGATGTAAAGCGCCGAGGTCATTGCCATCGTTAGACCGATACCTGTCGCCTTCAGCAAGGGCACGGCCAGCGCCATACCGAACGCGCTGGCGGTGACACTGGCAGCGAAGTCCATCGGTGCACCGGCCTCAGCATAGCGTTTCATGCAGATACCACCGATAATCCAGGTCCCGGTGTAGCCCATCACCCGAGGCAAGGTCTCTATCAGGGTTGTCGGCTCATTCATGGTGTAGTCCTTTCGTGGTCCGCCACTCATCTACGTGGTTATCATCACGGATCACCAGCGGATTTCTGGGAAAGACCAACCGCCTTTTTGTGCAATCAACGCGAAGAATGGGCACCGGTCGCCGTGCATGTATCGTGTAAGGCCGCTTGGCCCAAGATAGGTGCAGTCGTAATAGACCCGGTAAGTGCCGATATCTCGATAGGTATACTCCCAGCGCATGTGTACGGTTGTGGGAGCGATCCACCACACGACCACGGCCAGCAACGGCCAGACGTGTAGCAAGGAACCGATTCCGCGCAACAAGACGGCGAGTACGCGCCAGAGCGATAATCTACGGTGGATTTGCTGCGCCATGTGAAACCTCCTCACGCTGTAACTTTGAGCCGGACTCTTTTGCGGAACGGCTTGCCATGGAACGGATTGATGCCGACCTGATCACGCCATGGGGCGATCTCGGCATAGCTGATCGGTGTGAAACACACAGGCGGCGCTTGACGAACGATCAAGATGCCGTCTTGTGTCTCCCGTACTTCGTTGGGTTTCATCAGCGCGCGCGTCGTATCGCTCATCTGATAGTGGATACCGGTCTCGTTCGGGGAGCGACCGGTCGCAACCTCGGTCCGCTCGCCCAGCATCTTCGAGATCAGCTCCAGCGTTTTCGGAGAACGTTGTCCCGGCAAGAATTGTTTGACTTCCGTCTCCGATTCGAGGGTTTCCAGGGCCTCTTTCCCATACTCGCGCTCGAAAGCGGCCAGATCTTGAAAGATCAGATGCAGACGAATACCGAAGGATCGTCCCCAGGTCAGCAGGCTGGCGAGGCCTGCGATTACGTAGTTGGTGACCTCGTCAAGAATCAGATAGACCGGCTGAGACTTGTCCGGGTGGCGCTTGAGCGTCGTCAGCACACACCACTGCATGATTTCGATCCATGACTTATAGGTCTCCATCCGGCTGGCATCGACAACGAGGAATAGATTGGTGATCTGATCGCGGCGCTTCAGATCATTCATCGAGAAGGTCGAGCGGCGCGTGATGCTTGCCAATCTCCCGGTCGCAAATGGTGCCAGGGCCTGCTGTGCACCGGAGATGAAACTGTCGAATGTTCTCCCTTCGCCATCCAGCAACGCGATCCAATTCGCGGCGCGCGCGCGAATCCAGCGTGCAAACTCGGTGACATCTTCGGGCCGGTGCTTCTGTGCCCAGGCCGCTTGTTCGATGGGCATGGGGCCTTCCGGCAAGGGCTTGCCTTCAAGGTCGACGCCAACGACCTAGCGCATGTGGTGTTCGAAGGCGTTACGGTCTTCGAGCGTCAGCGCAACATCAGACATTGCTGCGTCGTATTCATCGACCATCGCATGGATCGCCGTGGTATCAGAGATTCCGCGCCGACCACCTTCGCGAAAGTAGGTGTTGTCGTTCTCCGACTTGGCGGGTTCTTTCGACAGTACGAATGAGAACTCGCGCAAAATGTCTGGTAGATCACGAAGAGCCCCCGGCGTGTGTAGACAATCAACGATCAGAACAAGGGGGTTGTAATAATCACCCTCGCCAAGCTGGTCCTCCCATAGGTTTCCGGGATTGAGGAAGCGGCAGATTTCGCCGCGCGCTTCGAGCGCGGGTTTCAGGATGCAGACCAACTCTCCTTTGAAATCGACAAACAGCTTGGCGACACGGATGGCCAGCCCCATGATGATGACGGTGAAGATACCCTTGCCCGATCCGGCGGGGGCGATGGTCATCGCGTTGGATGCATAGTCGGTCCACAGAGCGCGCCTCCTGCGGCCCTTCATCAGGCCCCAGAGTGGACTGGTGTCTTTGCAGCTTCGCTGGACCTTCCAGTCCTTCCAGGTTGCCCAGCGCGCGCTGCCTGGCATGGTGCGTGGCCGCTTAGCGGATTGGCGGTCTGCTAGGCGGGCCATCAGGCTCAGGAGTTCGATTGCAGTACGCAGTAACCCGAGACCCGCTATGACGGTCAGCATCGCGGGGACGACCTGTATCTGCCCGCCAAGCATCGGCGGGCCGGTATGCAATGCGCCCCAATCCAGTAAGCCAGTGAGGATCACCAGGCCTGCGAGGTTGGGGCGCGCGTTTTTATTGGAACTCATTGGGCCGAGTCTTTCCGATAGACAAAACGGCGATTAGCGTTGCTTCGGTTCGGCTTGCGTGCGCTTGCGTCCCTGCGCTGTCAGACGGGTGAGTGCTATCGACGCCCATTACCCTTAACTCCGCCCCTGACGGATACGCAGGAAACGCGGCGAACGGACTCCGGCGGCGACAAGGTAGTCTCGATAAAATGCCTTGATTTCTTCCTCGTTTCGGCAATAGGGCAGTGCATTTTTCTGCCCGTAGCCGTAGCGCTGAAGCATCAAGACTTCGACGTCGACACCGGCCAATGAATTGGGCTTCAAGCGCTCCTGATAGATTGAACGTTTGCGGAAGACCGCAAATTTTGGCATGGCCATTTGCACGAGACAGAAACGTGAACTATCCGAGTTCTGGAGTAGATCGCTTATGATTACCAGCTTCGAACCTGATTCGATTTCCCGGCGATGGGACAGCGCGACCAACTGTTCCAAGATTGGTGACTGGTGGTTCTGCACGCGAGCAGCATCGGGTTGCTTGGCAAGCAGCGCATCCAGCTCCGGTGCCAATACGCGTTCGTAGAGTCGTTCCTTCTGACGTTTCAGAAAGCCTGCTCGCGCTGGTGATGCACCGATGGCTTCCAATTGGTGCGATGAGCGCGCCTGCCCACATACATGAAAGCGCGGCTCTGGCACGTCGTTGATGATGTCACCTTCCGTGGTGAATACACTCAAGCGTTCGTTGAAGCCCAAGCCCTCATAGAGCTGATCGAGGCGATTGCGCAGCGAGCGACGCTGTTCATCGTTCCAGGTTGGCGGGCTGGCATCGACCCACACAACCGTATGTCTGCCACTGAAATCTTCGAAACAGCCGTGATGATCGGCTACCACGGCGCTAGCCGCCTCATAGGCCATGTAGCCAAAACCGCCTGTAGCGGCGATCAAGGCGGTGCTCAGGCCAAGCAGCATGGGGAGTTGTTTACGAGTACGGCGTTTCATGAATCGTCTCCTTGCATGTCATTGAAATCAGTTGCCAACGCGCCATGGAACAGCGTGTTCAGGCGCTGCAGGGCTTTGGCGCGCGATTGCGCTAAAGCGGCCTTTTGCGTGCCGATTTCCGGCATCGGTAGATACTCCGGAAGCGTGATAGCGGAGCCGGAATCGAAATTGGTCAATTGCGCTAGAGCATCGTCTGCGCCCTTGGGCTTACGGCCTCGTTTAGGTTTGAAGGCTGAGGTCAGCGTTGCGACCTGACTCTGCAGTGCTGACTTGGCCTCGGCGATCGCGGAATCGACGCGGCCTTTGGCATGAATACAAGCCCCTACGGCTTGGTTGTACTGCTTGCATGCATCCTTGTGCGCTTTGCTCTGTTTGTTGACGTTGGAAATTGCATCGTCGTACTCGTTGCCGATCTCTTCGATCGCGGACTCATGCAGATCAAGCAGGTCATCACGTAACGCCAGCACGCGGCGATGCATCGCACCGTATTCTGGATACGACTCATCCAGGTGTTTGCCCTTGTGATAGGCAAGGGCAGAGAACCCCACGCCGGTCAGGACCAGAAAAGTCGCTTCCGGAGAAGTCAGCAAAGCCCAATAGGCGGCCAACCCGTGCTCGACACGCTCTAACGCCTCGCCGGATCGGATCAGGCCCACGGTCAGATGAAATCCGGTTATGACGGTCAGATAAGCCATCAATCCGCGACGTGCTTTGCGCCGCACTTTGACGAACTCGATTGCGTTGCGATCCGGCGCTTTTTCACCAAAGTGCAAGTAGCGACCAAAATGAAAACCGGCTAGTGCGCTGACAAGGATGTTGGTGGACGAGATCAACACGCTGGTCAGCAAGGCCGCAAACGGGCCGGCGACCATGTGAGCGTTCATGAAGAACGAGCTGTTGATACCGCCTTCGATAAAGACCATCAGCGCCAAAAGCAAGACGCCGATCGCCATCCTCCCTTCTTCGGGTCTATGGCTGAGGCCATGTCGTAGGCGACAATGTTCTAAATCTTCTTTAGCCACCCGGATGGCGTCGACAAGTTCGCTCAGTTGCAATCCGACGCGCGCAGCGATACCGTCCAGCGCAATAACCAGATCGACCTTCGTATCGTCCTCGGGTCCAAGAGACACGAGAAGCGAATTTGCGTTTGCAACAGCTTGGCGCAGAGTGTCCTGCTCGGCTTGGATTCGAGCCTCGTGTGAAGCGCGAAGGTCGGCTAGGCCTGCAAGTGGGTCCACGTTGCTGCTCGCACGCGCCTGCGCCAAATCCAGCGTGCTGCGCGAGAGTCCAGCCTGAGGTGTTTCGGGATGCGCTGGCGACGTGCCACGGGTTTTGTTTAGTAAGTTTGAGAAGTTCATCGGTTTCTCCCTTCAACGGGCTTGCTCGTCATCCATCCTACGGATCGCTGTCATTGAGGCTGGGAAACAAGCAGTGGAAAAAACCGCCGGGGCACCCCGGCGGCTTCGTTCATGGTTTATTTCTCGAAATGCCGGGCGATGTCTGGATACTTGATGCGGAGGAACAGATCGATTACGCGCAGCTTCTCGATCGACGTGGAACGAGGCTTGCGTTTCGGTTCGCCTTCGCTTTCTTCGAAGTAAAGGGAGAACCAGCGTCCATCGGCGTCAAAAACGTCATCGATATCGGGCGTCGGATACTTCCATCCGTTCGGCCACATGATCCTCCCCGGAAAGTCATAGATCGTCGCTGCGATCTGATCCATCAGTTCGCGCCGTGAGACAGGCAGATTGCGTGCGGCAATCCACAACCGGCGGCGATAGACCGAATTGGTCAATTCGACATTGCTGGCAACAATAACCACTCTTTGATCTCTCATGGGGTTCTCCGTTAATTGTTGAAACGGATTTCCCGGGCCCGAAAAATCATGAGGGCCTAGCATTGATCAGCGCAGTAGGCGCCTACCACGAAGCCACGACCGAAAGTTTCCGAAAGATTTCGGAAAATGTGTAAGTGACGGATTTTTCGATTATTTTCTTGACATAATTCGACGAAGTCTGGTAAGGCTATAGGTGCGCAAGAAAAACAATTAGAGCGAAAGGGATTTCAGCGATGGCGAGAGCAAGGGAAAAGCATCGAGGCGTTGAAGAGGTCACGCTAACGATTGAGGGCGTGCTGAATGGGCATCGGCATTTGTTTAATAAGCTCTGTGAGGAGCGTCGCGTAACGGAAGGTAAAACACCCGCAGAGGTACTGGCGTGGATGCTTTGGGTGGAGGCTGATCGTGTCTTTGGTCATGACAAAGCCCAGCAGATTTACAACGATTACTGGTGGAGTAACGACCCTTAGGAGTTGTTATCCTAGGTTTCAGGTGGGATTCGGAATGGTCACTTCGGCCTTTGCTTGGAGCAGATGTGGGAAAGGGAAAAACGTATCTTGGTAGCGTCCATGATCCTGCCAGACTTTCACATGAACTGACGCCGTTTTTCGTAGCAGTTTGCGATCGGGTCAAACCAGAGTACTTACCCTCTCAGAAGAGATCCGTTGCGGATAAACAGCGGTGGCATGGGCGTTGTCTGTTTCTCTACCTTAAAAGCAAAGTTCGGACGTCGGACTGGGGTAAAGACAATACGTTTGACCAACAACTACGAGAAAACGGACGCACTTTCGGTACGTTGAGTCAGATGCCAAGTGCTGGTTCGGGCCCTGAAATGGCGGAAATCGCCATCTGCACAGCGGCAGAATTGACATCATCCTCCAGCCTAGATGCGTTTCTATTGGGTTATGTCAAGGCTTGTATTAGCGAAGGTTGGGATCAGCATATCCCGTTTCTAGATGAGGATTTTCCCGATTTAGTGGGGCGTGTTCGTGCCGAGATGGAAAATGATCCTCAGGCCCCCCGAGCGCTTCCAAGCGCTGAACAGCCCGTTCTTTCTGATCCGCCGAAAATGGGCGGCATATTCTATTACGGCAACCGGAAACTTGAGGTCATTGGACGTAAGCAGGAGCAGAAACGTCTCAGAGAGTTCTTGGATTGCGATATGCCCTTTGCATGGTTCCAGGTTGCAGGTGTGGCGGGACAAGGGAAAAGCCGTCTAGCTTTCGAATTGGTCGCTCGCGCAAGAAAGGCTGGATGGAGTGCGGGATTGTTGGAGCCGAAGCACTATCGGCTTTTTCAGGGAAGTTGGTTGGAATGGCAGCCGGATAAGGCGCATCTGATTGTGTTTGACTACGTTGTCGGCAGAGAAGATGCAGTACGCAAGTTGATGGAGGCGTTTTCATGCCGTAGAAGCCGATTCCGCGAAAACGTCCGTTTTCTGTTGGTAGAGCGACAGCGGTGGGACAGCGGTGGGATTCACAAGAAAAATAGCGATCAACAAGAAAGCCAACGAACAGAAATTCAGGATGATTTTTCGTCGAACGTGTTCGAGGACCGTGCGGAATGGTTCTTGAAACTCTGTGACCGTCCCGACGGCAATGACGGCGATTTCCAAGCACACCGTTTTCAGGATGGTGTCTTGGAGCTTACCGCACTGGACCAAACAGCGCAGGTGGAATTGGTAAAAGAAGTTTCTGCGTTTGCCGGTGGGCAAGCGATTGAGGGTGGCGATAAGTGGATCAGAGGGCAGTTAAAACACATTGATCCTGAGGGGCGTCCGCTCTTCGCTTACTTTCTAGGTGCGGCTATTGCAGAGAGTGGACTAACCAAAAAGTGGGCAAAAGAAAGCCTGTTAACTGAAGCACTCTACCGAAACATCAATTTTCGTTGGTTTGGAGCAATTGGTGCGGGGTATCCAGAGCTTGGCGACGATCACTTGGCGTTGAAAGTCGCTCTAGTCGCGACAATGACCGGTGGCTTGGATTGCGCAGAGGCAGCAGCAAAAAGCTTGTTACCCAGGCTTGACAAAAAGACTCGGCGAGAAGCTATCGTATTTGCTGATGGACCGATCGGTGGTGGAGCTGATGGCGTCGGACAGTCAGTGCCGAACCTACAACCTGATCTATTGGGTGAATGGTTCGTGTTACATGCCTGCGGAAAAGGCCAGGATTTTGAGAACCTCATGGATGTGGCTTGGCGATACGCGCCGAAGGCTGTGGCTGAATTCTTAGTTCGGTTGGCGCAGGATTTTCCAGATCATGTGTTTACAGAAAAAATGATCGATTACCCCCCGCCGGACAGCGAATCAGATACTGCTTTGACGAAGGCAACGGCTGCGATTTGTGGGCATTTGTACACGGGCGGATATTCTTTACCGATAGGGATTTTCAGAGCGCTAGAAAAGGCCGCAGATGCGGGTGATGGACTGGCCATGAGGAATCTCGGCTCTTTTTACGGAAGTGGCTGGGGTGTAGAGCAGAACTGGGAGCAGGCTGTTCATTGGTTCCATAAGGGCTCCAATGCGGGTGATGGTTTGGCTATGCTCAATCTCGGTGTTTGCTATGCAAAAGGCCAGGGTGTTGAACAAGACTTCGGCCAAGCTTTTCATTGGTTCCAAAAAGGCTCTGATGCGGGTGAAGGCCGATCTAAGAACAACCTTGGTGTTTGCTATGCAAAGGGTCTAGGCGTGGAACAGAATTGGGAGCAAGCTGTTCATTGGTTCCAGAAAGCCGCAAATTCGGGGGTTGGGGTTGATCAGGCAATGAACACTCTTGCCCTTTGCTATGAAACAGGCCAAGGAGTGGAACAAGACTTTGGCCGAGCTTTTCACTGGTATAAGAAGGGCGCGATCGCTGGACATGGAGCGGCCATGACCAATCTTGCTGGTTGCTATGCAAAAGGCCAAGGCGTGGAGTTGGACTTGGATAAGGCAATGTATTGGTACAAAAAGGGAGCAGACTCTGGCGATATTCAAGCGATGTTCGATCTTGGCGATTGGTACCGTGAAGGCCGTGTTGAGCAGGACTGGGAGAAAGCTGTTGATTGGTATCAGAAGGCGGCTGATGCTGGTGATGGGCCAGCCATGAACAACCTTGGTGTTTGCTATGAAAATGGCCGAGGTGTGGAACAGAGTTGGGAGAATGCTTTTCACTGGTACCAAAAGGCCGCGAATGCCGGGCATGGTCCGGCGATGAACACTCTTGGCCTTTGCTATCAAAACGGTCAGGGTGTGTCTCAGGACTATGGACGGGCCTTTCATTGGTATACAAAAGGTGCGGAGGACGACGATGGTTCGGCTATGAACAGCCTTGGTATCTGTTATGCGAATGGCCGGGGTGTAGAACAGAACTGGGATCGAGCGGTTCAGTGGTATCAGAAGGCTGCCGACGCTGGTGATGTTCTGGCGATGAGCAACCTCGGTGATTGCTATGCATATGGCCTGGGTATTGAGCAGGACTGGGAGAAGGCCGCTCTTTGGTACCAGAAGGCTGCTGATATCGGTGACGGTCTAGCTATGAACAGTCTTGGTTTGTGTTATGAAAAAGGTTTAGGTGTGGAGCAGAGCTGGGTGAATGCCGTTCACTGGTACCAAATGGGCTCCGATGTAGGCGAGGGCCAAGCTATGTGCAACCTCGGTTTACTCTATGAGAAAGGACAGGCTGTGGAGCAGGACTGGAAGCAAGCTGTTCACTGGTATCGAAAAGCCGCGAGTTTGGATGTTCGGCAAGCCATTACCAATCTTGGTGTTTGCTATGCCACAGGTCTGGGAGTGGAACAGGACTGGGCACAAGCTGTGTTTTGGTTCCAAAATGGCTCCGATTTGGGTGAAGGTCGAGCCATGCACAATCTTGGTGTTTGTTATAAGGATGGTCTAGGTGTAAAACAGGACTGGGAACGAGCTGCTTATTGGTTCCAGAAGGGCTCCGATGCAGGTGATGGACGAGCCATGAACAACCTTGGCTTTAGCTATGCGCAAGGCGAGGGCGTGGCACAGGACTTGGAGCTAGCCCTTTACTGGTATACAAAGGCAGCGGAAGCGGGTGAAGGCCCCGCGATGTTGAATCTCGGTATTCGTTATGAAAAGGGCCAGGGTGTCGAACAAGACTGGGAGAAAGCTTTTTACTGGTACCAGAAAGGTGCAGAAGTGGGTGACGGGCGAGCCATGGTTAATCTTGGTGTTTGCTATGAAAACGGCTGGGGTGTCAAACAAGACCAGAAGCAAGCCGTTCACTTGTACCGACAAGCTGCGGATGCTGGGTATGGGCTAGCCATGAACAATCTGGGCGACTGCTATAAAAATGGTTGGGGAGTAACACAAGATTCGGTTCAAGCAGATTATTGGTATCAGAAGGCATCCAAAGCACAAAACTGATTCAATCTGATTTGCTCCATAATCGGGGGGAGTGTTTGTTATCTAAGTCCCCTGCACGCGTCAAGCTTGGTGAGTATCCGCTGGCTTAGTGGATTTGTTGACCGGCTGGTGAGTAATGAGATTGCGGGAGAAGTGGTGGTAACTAAAGCTATATTTATTCAGGCGCTTTAAGTGGCTCCTTGTTTAATGCTCTTGAAAGAGTTTGTGGTGATATGCCCAGTTTTTCTGCCACCACTTTTCGAGACACGTCTGGGTTATTCGCTAGCGTTTGACGCGCTTTTTGAATATCGGTCAAAGTCAAGACGGGCGGCCTGCCAATCCGCTTGCCGCGCGCTCGGGCAGCTTCCATTCCCGCTTTGGTCCGTTCGCTGATTAGGGAGCGTTCCAGTTCCGCAAAGGCGTTGCGCACCTGATACATGCATTTGCCCATCGGCGTCGTGGTGTCGATCTGATCAGTCAGTGAGCGGAACTCAATGCCGCGCCGGTCAAAGACTTCCAGCACATCAAGTGCCTGGCGTAGCGAGCGAAACGCTCGGTCCAGCTTCCAAATGATGAGCGTGTCGCCGTCCTGCAACACGTCGACGAGGTTATCAAAACCTCTGCGGGTCTTGGCGACGGCAGACACGCCGACATCGTCGAAGATTTGTTCGCACCCGGCAGCGCGCAGTGCATCGCGCTGAAGGTCGAGGTTTTGGTCTTCGGTACTGACCCGTGCGTATCCGTAAACTGCCATCGTCGTCGCTCTTCCGCTAACCGGTTTAATCGCCCTAAGTCTTTGCCGTAGGCCCGCAGTGTAGACAAAAGGGAACCCTTCTGATCGTCGCGGCGGAGGCTCCGGTTTCTTGCCCGTAAACCCGTCAACTTCGCAGAAATCCGCATCACTTTTGCACCTCATCACATCCAGATACTGGTTATGAAAAAGCTACCAAAAAGGTTCCTTTTTAAATGGCAGGATTCGGCCGGTCACGGCAAGCATTTTCTTGCTGGCGATGGTTGTTTTTTCAGCCTCGGCATTCGCAGCAGATGCCCTCGGCGAACAGGCCAATTCGTTGGGAGATGCGCTCGAAAAGGCAAATGCTTATTCCTTCGAGACTGGCGGGATCGGCATTATCATGAGCTATGGCATCAAGAACGGCGTGACAGCAGCAGCCATTGGAGAGGCCTTCGTTAGTGAACTGAAAAACCGGGGATATAAGTCACGGTACTACTTCTACAACACGAACAGGGACGGCGTAGCGCTTTCGTTTCGTATCGGATATTCATCTCTGGGCCCTTGGCCGCCCAATGAGGCTGCGAGAAACATCAACAAGGTAACGGACCGCGCGAAGGCGGCGCACAAAGTCCACGGATATGAGTAAGAGACTCAGGTCGGCTTGGCAAAACCGAACGTTGTTGTGTTGGTCACACTCTCGTTATCAGCTCGTTTTTCGTCCATGGCCTGCTCGACGGTATCACGCACATGATGATTTTCGGATTGCAGGTACATGTTGTTTTGTGCCGCAATTCCCACTGATTGAGCCACAGCATAGACCTCGCGCCTTTCGGCGGCCGACAGGTCATTGCGCCCATCATACTTTGCCACTATCGGTCGTAGTTTCTGAGCTTCTTGCCAATCCCGGACATACTTCGCTTCTTCAAGGTCCTTGTATTCGTCCTTAATCGTGCCATCAGGATTCAGGAATTTGTCGGCCAATGCCGCCATCTTGTCCTCGTCGGTTTCGAGCCCGGCTTTTTGCTCGGCAGATAGGAATGTGTCCGCCATGCCGCCGATCACATCATCGCCGTACTTGCCGCGCAAGGTTTCGTAGCGCTGTGCAAGACTTGCATCTAGATCAGCCAGCCGCTGGCGCATGTCATCAAGCAGCATCATGAACATGACGCGCTCGCCATCCGCTTTGCGCTTCTTTTCTCCCGAAGTCTGTGATGTCTTCAGGATGCGCGCTGGATTCACAAGTCGGCTGACCTGATCTGGGTCCAGGATACCGTCACTCAGCTTAATTTCGGTCTGGCGCAGATCAAAATGTTCGAGGCGGATTTTTTCGCAAGCCGCGACGTCACGCGCCGCATCAAATGTTGCTGTCAGGCAGTGCGGCGCATCAGGCATATCCGACCTCGCAGGCCGAGTCCGGCAATCGGACGAAAAATGATCGCAGCCCGGAGCGGCGGTCTGCTACCGCAGACCATGGATCAGCGGCAATAGACTTGCCGCTGATCCGTAATCTCGATGTGGCTCCATGCCCCATTGTCCTGCCTCCCTACGTTTCTATATGCACCCGTTGCCATAACGACGTGCACGGGCGCATCACAAATCTATATCAATAGCGTTAAGATTTGGTTAATGATGACGGCGCGATCTTCCTCAAGTATCTATTCCAACTGGCATATGGCGCCCCGATAAACTGTTGTCTGGCTATCAGGCCTCGACGGTTTGCGATCCGCAGTGGTCCTTAGGAGAGCGGGGTGATCGCAAAAGCGTTGATCGCCAGAAAGAAGCTGATCGCAAAGGCGATGATCCATTCGGCGCTTTTTTCTCTCTGAAGCAAGCAATACAAGAGACCAGCCCCAGCCAGAACGATTATCGTGAGGTCCACTATGTCCTGAGCCATAACATCGCCCCAAAAAGTCATTGTTCTTGATTTGGCAGAATATCTAAGGACATTCCGGAAACTGGGAAACATGAACGCAATGGCCGACGTTGCCACCGTCATCGATTTCAGGGAGGTTATTGCGAAATCATATGACGGAGGGTCTACCGTACCGGGAGGAACCCTAGTGGCATTGAAGTTCGTCCATACACTAGACGTATAACCGCATCGGTGTTGGGTCACTTCGAGTTCGCTGAATCGTGCTATTCGTGATCCGTGGGCGTCTCGTTACCAATGTGTTTGTTGGCTGTCAGGCAGAGTTGTATATCGCGTTAATTCGCTGGGACTGGGTTAGTGCTCGTACCGCCGATGCTTCGTACCACCGGTTCCACGCATCGCGGCTCCCGCGAGCCGCCCACTCTGTGTTTCTAGCATTTGGAAATGCCGAAAAATACGCGGAATTGGTTCCGGTATCTGTCCGCAAAACCTTTGTAATACCGCGTTATCGTCACCTCGTACCGTAAGCTTCCCCGAATGAGCGACAGGCGGTCGGTAGAGCTTTCTGGCACATTATGCCCAGGAGGCTCAGATGAGAAAGTCACGATTTACCGAGGCGCAGATTATCTCGATCCTGAAAGAGGCTGACGCCGGGATGAAGGTTGGGGAGCTGTGTCGCAAGCATGGCATCTCTGATGCGACTTACTACAAATGGAAATCCAAGTACGGCGGCATGGAGGCTTCGGATTTGAAGAGGAACCGAGAGCTAGAGGCCGAGAACGCCAAGCTCAAGCGGATGTACGCTGAGCTCGCGTTGGAAAACGCGGCGATGAAGGATCTGATCGAAAAAAAGCTCTAGCGCCGGCCGATAAGCGTGCAGCAGCAGGATACCTGGTCGAGCAACACCAGCTGTCAATCTCCCGCTCATGCCGTTGTGTCGGACTGCATCGGTCGGCGTACTACCGAGCCCCACTGCACTGGACGGTGCGGGATGCGGAGATCATCGGGGCACTCGCCGCCTTGGTCGAAGGTCGTCCGAGCCGAGGATTCTGGAAATGCCGCAAGCTGCTGAAGCGCCAGGGGCATCCATGGAACCACAAACGGATTTACCGGGTTTACAAGCGGATGAAGTTGCACTTACGCCGCCCGGCCAAAAAGCGGCTACCCAAGCGGCTGCGTGTGCCATTGTATGTGCCCCGGTTGCCTGACACGGTGTGGTCAGCAGATTTCATGAGCGACACGCTGGCATGTGGGCGCCGGTTTCGCACCTTCAACGTCGTCGATGACTTCAATCGCGAGGCGCTGCATATCGAGATCGACACCTCGATCACGTCAGCGCGCCTGATCCGGGTTTTCGAGCGGCTGGAGGACCAGCATGGTCTGCCGCAGGTGCTGCGTACCGACAATGGTCCAGAGTTTCTTGGTGAGGCCTTCACCAGCTGGGCCAAGGCGGCGGGTATGGCGATCCAGTACATCCAACCCGGGAAGCCGAACCAGAACGCTTATGTGGAGCGGTTTAACCGAACCTATCGTGACGAACTGCTGGATCAGTACCTGTTTGCAAGACTGGATGACGTCCGCGAGGCCACATACTGGTGGATGATCGAATACAACGAGGAGCGACCTCACGATTCACTGGGCGACTGCACACCCGCAGAAGCCCGACAACAGGCCAGAAACTCTACTATTCAACTGTCGCCTTGACAGGGAAGCTTACGGTACTACCGGTCCGACGCTTCGCGCTCACCGCAAGCTGTGCGCTGTACTACACTCGTGCCTCGTTGCGTCCAGCGCGCTTGCCATAGGGGCCCGCTGCGCGCCCCTGTTGGATACCCCCGGCCTGATGGCGCTATGCGCCATTGAACCGTATCGTCGGTTCGTCACTCGCAGGGCGTTTGGCCGCCTGCGCCCACCAGTCATGGGAGCCTCCAAGCTCCCCCGACACCCCCATGGCGATTTCATCGAGACTGGGGAGACTTCGCTCTCCCCTAGGCCCCATCGATGAATCGGCTCCGGTCGCGCCCCTTGCCAGCGAGAGCACGGATTTCTATCCATGGACTCACGAAAATGAGCCCGTACCAAGCGCAAAACGCCCAAAGTATCAATCCGAACGACGACCTTCTTAAAGCTTTTGGCACTCTCCTTGACAGAGTGCTAAAAGGGGCTAAGCTTCTTCTATATCTACATATTGTGGGTGAAAGGTGAATTTGCGACTATATGATGTGGTCGGCAAACTTGCAGGATGGGTGTTGTGGGAAACGGCTATCAAAGGTGTGACAAGGCTTTTCTTTGGCCGGTAGCTGCAAATCACAGCGCAGAGGAATGGTTATGAAAGCAAAACTGAACTTCTTCCCCGTTGGTAACGGGGACATGACCCTGATAGAGACGGAATCGAAAAAGACGATCCTGGTTGATATCAATATTCGGGTCGCAGCTGATGATCCGGATGATAAAACACCGGACGTCGCAACAAAGCTGCGTGATCGCTTGAGGAGAGACGCTAAAGATAGGCTCTATGTCGATGCGTTCCTGCTCAGTCATCCAGATAAGGATCACTGTGCAGGACTGCGGAATCATTTCCATCTCGGCCCACCTGATGACTGGTCTGAAGATGACGACAAAGTATTGATCAGGGAGATGTGGTCGTCGCCGATGGTTTTTCGACGGGCCAGCAGTAAGTACACGCTTTGTAAAGACGCCAAAGCTTTTAACACTGAAGCGCGGCGAAGGGTTAAGAAGTTTCGAGATTATGGTAGTGATGTCGGCGAGGGTGATCGAATTCTTATCCTCGGTGAAGACGAAAACGGAAAGACTGACGATCTCGAAGATATCCTTGTCCGCGTTGACGAAACATTCAGCCGTGTGAATGGTGAGGACGATGATACTTTCTCTGCCTACCTCCTCGCTCCGCTGCCGACGGATGATGACGCGCGCGAAGAGAACTTATCGAAGAACAAGTCCAGCACAATCCTTCAGTTCTCTCTCACTAGCGAAGGGTACGCCGACAAATGCCGCTACCTGACCGGTGGTGACGCGGAAGTGGTCATTTGGGAAGAAATGTGGGACAGGCACAAGGATGATCTGGATTGTCTGAAATATGACGTTTTATTGACCCCCCACCATTGCTCATGGCACAGCCTATCTTACGATAGCTGGAGTGATCTTGGCGAGGATGCCGAAGTTAGTCAGGCCGCGCGAAACGCATTATCCCAGGGGCTCTCCGGCGCTCTTCTCATCGCAAGTAGCGACCCGATCAAGGATGATAACAATGATCCACCTTGTATTCGCGCCAAGCGGGAATACGAGGATATGGCCGTCGAGTTTTCCGGTGAGCTCAAATGCGTTGGGGAATTGCCATCCGAGGACACTCCGGATGTACTTGAGGTTGAGGTGACTAAAGACGGTCCAAAACGTCTGACAAAGAACCTGGCCGCAGCCACGATACTGGGGAGTGGCGCGGTTGGCCGCCAGCCGTTGGGGCATGGCTGATTCCAAGGGATCGACGGAACAGTATCGCAAGAATATCCAGCATGCCTGCGCTGTTGTTTTATCGCATCCAGCGGTTCAGCAGGTCGGAAAACCGGATTTTGCTGAGACACCTGTCCGGGTAATGATCCTGGTTGAGGTACCGCTCCCGAATGCTTGGAGGGCGGAGGGACAAAGCCCCAATGGGGTAAAGCGATATGAAGAGGTCTGTCTGGATTTCCCTGCTGGTTTTCCCCTCGACCCACCGGAACCTTCGTTGCGCCCGGATTTCAGCCGCAATCTGGCGCACGTGCAACCCTGGACAACGCAAGATGGTCGTCCTGTGCCATGCATTCAGGATGGAAAATTGTCCGAATTCGTCCACCAGGAAGGTGTTCGGGGAATTATCAACCAAATTGTCCTATGGCTAGACCACGCCGCCGAAGGGCGGCTGATCGATGAAAAACAGGGATGGGAGCCAACGCGGCGTGACGGATTACACGACTACCTAATAGCCGACGAAGACGCTCTTCGTAAGCATGTTGACAAGCGTGGGGGGTTTCTGTTTTTACAATATGAATATCTTCGCGGTGTAGGTAAAAATGGGTTTGACTCAATTCATGGAGTAATCGTTGATAGACAGGTACCGTTCAATAAAAGCTCTGTCAAAAATCTTTTTAAAGAAAGGCCTATAGGAAAGAACGGCGAGCTCTATGCCGGGATCGGTTTGTCCCTTCTCGTATGGCCAGGAAAGTTGCCATCTGGCAAACTGATTGTTTGCGGCGAATACGCGCCTGAAGATGTTACAAACCTGTCTTCCCTAAAAGCAAAGTCAGCCTTCTATGGCTGTAAGAAAGAGTTAAACGACGCTCTTTCCCATCTCATCACATGTGTTAAGGGCTACAAAACCGCTGGTCCTTTCAACTTAGCAATTGTTCTTTGCGCTCGAAGGCCATTCAATTTAATCGGTGCGGCATCTTCTATAGAATTGTGTGCATATTTCATTGATTTCAACGCGGGTGATGCATTTTTGTACGATGATGCTACTTTGGTACACCCTGCAGGGATTCGAGATCATATTTCGTCTTCCTTGCTCGCTAGGCTTTCCAACGTGGAAAGCCAAAAGGAAAAACTTGATGGTTCTTCGTGGGCGCTCATAGGGGCCGGAAGTTTGGGTTCAAAGCTCTCCATCCATATGGCAAGGGCCGGTCGTGCGCCCGTTTCGGTCATTGATGACAGCAATATGAGCCCCCACAATGTTGCACGTCATGCCCTTATTCCCCCATCGGATGATATGCAACTTCGTTTAATCGACACGAAAGCCAAACTCCTCTGTGAAGCCATTAGGGGATTTTCGCAAACTCCCATTCCCTTGGCCGATGATGTCGCAAAAATCATACAAACGCGTTCGCTTACAAAAGAAGCCTGGCCGAAAAGCACGTGGGCCATTGTGAACACGACAGCTTCTTTACGCGTTCGTGCTGCTATGGTTGCAGCTGGTGACAGTCTGCGGGCACGTGTGATTGAGAGCATTTTGTACGGGGGAGGAAAACTGGGGCTTATTGCAACGGAAGGGCCAAACCGCAACCCAGACCTTGGTGATCTATTTGCGTCATTTTATGCTTACTGTAGGTCCGATGATGTTCTAGGAGATGTTTTGTTTGGGGCGGGCGGACAAGGCCTGGAAAGAACAACGATTGGCCAAGGATGCGGTTCGTCCACTATACGTATGTCGGATGGGCGGATTTCTCTCTTCGGTGCTGCGACCGCTGAGTACCTGCTATCTAGACAGCGTGATGGACTTCCTAAAAAGGGCGGCGAAATTCTGGTGGGGCTCCTTCAAAACAACGGCTTGGGCGTTTTGTGGCGTCACGTGAATATACCGCCCTTTACAACATTGAATTGCGGCAATGGTGAGAAGTGGTCAGTTCATATTTCTTCAGAGACTGTTGTCAAAATTGCTAAGGAGGTTTCCCGATGGCCGAACGTGGAAACGGGGGGTGTTCTGATAGGGCGTCAGGATGAAGTATCCAGAGCGTTTTATGTTGTTGACGTTCTTTCCGCACCTCCCGATAGCGAGCGATCTTCTCATGAGTTTGTACTCGGCCGGGAGGGTCTCCGAAGGGAGATAGAGAACTATTCTAATGGAACAAACTGGACTCTTTATTGTCTCGGCACGTGGCATAGCCACCTGAAACCCAGTGGTCCGTCCGGGCTTGACCGTCAAACTGCACACGCAGTTGGTATTGCCAGGCTGGCACCATCGGTGCTTCTGATTCATATGCCCGGCGGATTTAGGGCGCTGCTTGCAAAGCATCGTACAAGTAAGGCAGAGTAACGAATAAAATAAAGATACTAATCCTTCTATTCTATGTCGCGGTTATCGGCCATGCCATAAAGTCCATCCGCCCTCATTCTTCAGCAATAATCTTATATTGCCATGCGTATCTGTTCGCACCAATTTGTTTCCTTTGTTTGAGCCACGAGTATGCTTCTCGTAAAGTTCAAGTGCTTTCTCGTCCGGATGACCATGACTGTTATCACCGACAGAAACTACGGTCATAGCAGGGTTCATAGCCTCTAGGTGGTTTGTGTAGTAATACTTATCGTCCTTTGGATCATCGAAGAAGCTAATAGATCCATGGTGAGATGCTAAAAGCACTTGCGTTTTCAGGTCATTTTTACTATATCTGTGGATTATTGAGTATTTCCAAACTGATGCGTCCGTATCACCAGTTAATAGGGCGCTCGAAAGAAATCCTCCAGTAGAATCGGTATGCTGAACTTTTAAAACTATACTTTGCGCATTTGGATCATCTTTCAGATCACTATTTTTTGAGTTCATGACCCTTAAGAGGGTTCTTCCGAAAGTCCATTTTTTCTGCGCACGAATTTCTAGAAAACCCACGCGTCTTCGCAGATCCATGTAATCTCTATACTCCGATGAATCGGGCGTGTTACCAGTTACTCCGGAATCCCATATCTTTTGAATAGGGAAGTTTTCATGTACCTTTTTAACTCCCCGCATGTGATCAGCATCTCTATGCGAATTAATAAATATATCTATAGGCGCACCCCGGCCGATAATTTTTTCAACATACCCAAGCACATCATATTCATTGTTGTTTGTTACGTTGCAGTCGTAGAGCACTGTCGAGCCATCATCAAGAGACATAAGTGTCATGTTTCCCTGGCCAACATTTATGAAATGCAGATCAGTAGCCACGTCAGTCTTTGCCTGCGTACGTGTTAAACAATTCGTAACTGTATTGGCGAAAAAACTTTAGGTAACGAAGAAACAAAAGAAATCCAACAACTAAGGATATCAATGCGTACTTGGTTGAATCAGAACAGAAATCGATGCCCTCAAAAACCAGTACAATGCATCCAAATATTATGCATGTAGAACTCAGATTTCGATTAAAACCGTATTTATTAACAAACTGGCCCAAGCGCTCCATAAGTATCGCATCAGTTCTCATATAGTCTCTAAATCGCACATGCAAGAAAAGGGATTCGCCGGTACAAGTAGGGCAGCCTTCATTTTTTGCTCTATTTCTGATCCTAGTTCTGATTTCTTCTGGTAAAGGCTTGTAGTATCCAGGGGAGATATATCTAAACAATCCATTCTTTGCATCAGACATAAGTGTTTCAGAAGGAGCTTTAAGTAACTTATGAACCACGATATCTTCTAACAAAAACTTGGCTGGCGAAGCGCTGATATGGCCGAGAATGTATGCACCAATAGTCAATATAATGAGTTCAAACGCTTTTAGGTCTCTCCCATAAAAATCTGGAACCCCAACAATCAACTGCAAGGCGCCGACAATGAGATATCCGGAGGCCAGATATCCGAAAAAATCATATGGATCAAATTTAATATCTTTCATGCTCACTATCTCTCATAATCCACTAGTCTTGTGACCAGCGAGGTAAGCTATACCAGGTCCCTTTACCTTGACCGTGCTGAGAGAGGCGCTGTGCAGAGACCAAGGCTTGAAGATGCTTCTTAACTGTATTCCGGTTCGCACCGGTTATCTCGACGATCTGGCTGATGGTCAGGCGACCATGCTCTTTGGCCAGTTCCAGAATCTGCAGGGACAAAGGCGGCAGATTTTCGAACAGGATGTTTTCCCGCTCGATTTTCGCCTCCAGCCGTAGCTTTTGTTTTTGAAGGGCGCGCAGGAAATACATAACCCAGGGCTGCCAGTCCGGGCTATCTGTGCGGATGGTGCCTTGCGTATCGCGAAGCGCCAGGTAGTAGCCTTCCTTGCTCTGTTCGATGACGCTCTCCAGAGAGCTATAAGGCACGTAGGCGTATCCGGCGCGCAGCAAGAGCAGCGTGGTCAAGATGCGCGACAAGCGGCCATTCCCATCCTGGAAGGGATGAATTTCCAGGAATGTGACGGCAAAGATCGCGATGGTGAGCAGGGAGTGGAGCTGATTTTGCCTCAGTGTTTCGCGTGTCCACTCGACCAGCTCTGCCATCAAGCGCGGCGTATCAAACGGGCTTGCGGTCTCAAACACCACGCCGATCTCATTTCCGTCTGCATCAAAGGCGCTGACATTGTTCGGGTTGGTTTTGTACTGGCCGCGGTGGCGCTCATCCTTATGGCTATGAACAAGCAGGTCGCGGTGGAGCTGCTTGATATGGTTTTCGGTTAAGACAATGGAATCCGCGCTAGCAAAGACCGTTTCTATCGTGGCGGCATATCCGGCCACTTCCTGTTCGTCGCGCGTCTCGAACTTCTTGATTTTCAGGTTTGAAAGCAGCGCTCTGACTTGCGCATCGCTGAGCTTGGAGCCCTCAATCCGAGTAGATGAGCCAATGCTCTCGATCGTTGCAACATGGCGCAGGGCTGATAGCCGCTCAGGAGCCAATGTTCCCAGCGCGCGCCAAGCCCCCTTGAACTCATCGACCTCGGCGATGAGGGACAGGATTTCAGGCGTAATCGTCAGCGTGTCTACATTCAGGCTCATACCCATATAAATACCCATAAATATCCATAAAGGCAAGGATTATCTGCTGATATCCACAAGAATATCCAAATACACCCAAAAAGATGGGGCTCGAAAGGCTTCATGGGCCATTGCTCGCGTTTCAGCTTCGGTTTTTAGCCTAGGTTCATAGCGTGGTATCAATTTCGTCACTCGCCTCCTTCTTTAGCGGAGGCCGCGGACCGCGGACCGCCCGCGACCTTTTTGTAAGGCTGCCAGAAAGCATCCATGCATTGGTCTGATTGGTACCTCTTTGGCCATAAGGAATCTGAAGGAGTGTGTCCTCACGCTTGCCGGTCGAATGACCTGCTGACGCTAGCCATAAGGCATGAGAAATCGTTCGGTTGGTCTTTCGGCTCCATGCCAGGTGGCAACTCCAAACCTGTCCACAAGCCTGCTCGAAGTCCTATTCAGAAACGAGGGCTAAGAGCTGGGCTTGAACCTGTGAGTTTTCGGGCGTCCGCGTAGGCCCGATGGTCTTGCCACCGGGCCCCGAAAAAAATGAATCAGCCTGCCATGTCTCTGGCTGCGCGTTCGATCACCTTGGCCAGCGGCTTGTAATCAAAGCGTGCCAGCACGATTCCGTGATCGGTGGTGATGTTTGAATTGGAATGATCGTCCAGGTGGTCGTTCCAGTATTGCGTATCGCGGTAGGCCCAAATGCGCTTGGGGGAGTGGTCGTAGAACTGCTCGGACACGAGAATGTGGTCGAGCACTTCAAGCTTGTTCTTGTAGATATGCGTGTAGTGCACGTTGCGCAGGCTGCGATACTGCTTGAGCATCTGGGTTGAGTAAAACCCAAGGTCACCGCTTTTGCTGGCTCTTGCTCCAACCCGGCTGCTTTCATAGAGCTTGTAGGAAGGATCGCCGGTGACAATCGTCGTTGATACGCTCAGATAATCGTCATTTAGATCGCCAAGTACGATAAAGGGATCGTCGTTGCCGAGCATGCGTTCATTGAGCAGCATGCGCAATGCTGCCGCTTCTGCTGAGCGCCGGACATTGGCAAGGGCTGTACCGATAGCGACTTCATCCTCGGTTGGGAGTTTATTGCGCTCCGTCTTGTCCAGTTCGATGGGTCTTTTCGACTTCAAATGCGCGCAAAACAGGCTCATTTCCGGTGCACCGCGTCGCTTTGGCTTAACGCGGATTTCCAGCGGCGGACGGGAAAAATTATCGATCACGACTTCCATGTGATAGGTGGAGTCATCACTGCGCCGTTTGATGAATTTCGCGTCGTCCGGGAAATTCTCATGCCAGGTCTCTGAACCGCGCAGCAGGCCTTTTCTCACTGCAAAAGCCACTTGGACCTTAAAGCGGTTTGGGGCATCACGGCCAATGATGTCGTATTCACCTTCCAGGCCTTCGGCCTTGAAGCAATCCTTCAAAGCGCTAACTTGCCAGAGTTCTTGAAAGCCAATGATGTCGGCGTCCATTTCCTTCAGGCGCTCACCGATCCACTGTACTTTGGATTTGTACTCTTTTTTAGAGTAAACGGGCTTATTGCTGAAATAGATCGATTTCCCAGCCTCGATCAGGTTCTTCAGGTTGAACGTCGCGATGCTCAGAGACATAAAAACACTCCCTTTCAATCAAGATGTCCGTCGGTCTCGCAATGAGGCATGACCTATCTCAAGCCGGGACATGTAGATACATGCCCGCAATCCGGCTTCGTCTGTATGCGCTGGGAAGAATAGGCTTCGCTGGATTTACTGGCAAATGGCGCTTTTGTGACAGCTTGATTGATTTGGGCGTCCGGGCGGGCTCTATAGCTTTGCCACTGAGTCCATGCCTGGTCTCAGCCCATTCGGGTGACGATCCCTGACGCGTTTAGGGGCTCTTGCCCTCCTCGACATCAAGAAGATTGACGGTTTCCACCTGGCGCTGCGCTGGGCGGGCCCTCACGCAAATTCTGTGTGATTTCTGCACGAGCGCCTCATATTTCTTCCGGTTTCCGGATTATGAATTGTCAAGCCATCACCCTAGCGGCTGTCTGTGCTATATGACCGGCAAACTCCTATGTCCGCATAGTTCGCAGAGAGGGCTCGGTGATTTGACAATGACCGTCAGAGCAAGTCTAGATGTCTACAAGTAGATCATCCATGAGCGAGTCCGATAAATCCGATAGGTCACCCATGAGACTCTCAAGCGACGGCAAAATGGAAGCGCCAATCAGGTCAAACTGTGATTTCGCCAGGTAATTCTGAACCCCCTGCCGGAGGATTCGTTTCGGGAGCACAAGATCGACCATGGGGCTTACTAACAATAGCTGACTTTCTATCACTACCCCTTTAAGCGTATTTGCACTGTAATCGACTGATAATTCGGTTAACTCAAGACCAGCCATCGCGACCACATTGAGCCGCCCCAATCGGAGAACTCCAATCGCAAACCACACGCCTGAATTTTGCAGTATCACAGTTTTCTCAACTCCATTTGTCCGTGGAACTATGGCTGTACAGAAATCACTACCCTTCGGACGGTTCATAGCGATGCTTGCAAAGAATGAAATGTCATATGTTTGTGAAGTCAACATACTCAAAGAGAGAGAACACGTGGATAGTTTCAAATCTCCTTCGTCCAAAATTGTCTGCAGGGACGTAAAGAGATTAAGCTCGGGTTCCATCTGAGAGCCATCAGCGAGACCAGCGAGTGTTCCTTCGATCGCTCCAGCTCCAGAGTTTTCAAACGATATAACAAAGCGAAGATATTCCTTGATCGACAGTAGGTGTGATGCACCAACAAGGTTAAACAATAACTCACCGCCGTACGTTACAGTCGGATCAATATTTTGGCGGACTTGTGCAAAGCCTTCCCCCGAAAACGTAGCTTTGTCGTGAGTTCCTTCCTCTTCTAATGATTCCGAGAACGGACAAACCAGGATGTCGAACCAGCCTGCTTGAAGACGAAATCGACGATCCTGCAAAGGGACCCATGTGTTGAATTGTGAAGAATGCAGCGTCGCGGGAAGAAAGAACGACAGATGACCAGCATCATCGATAAACGAAACGGACACTCGGTCATTCGTCGATGGTTCGCGGGGCGTAAACCTCATCCTGCCCTGCGTGAGATTGACCAAAGGCTCTTCCAACTCGACTTCAAATCTGCGATCTCGCAGAACCAGCCTTTCGACAGATACTTCGTCAAGAACTCCTAAATCGTGCTCTATTAAGTCGATGATTGGGTTTCTTTTTGACCGAAAAGTCAATTTCATTGGCAAAGACTCGTAGCCTACCCATCTTCTATATCTTTCCTTCTCCTCTAGGTACTTAGAAATCTCACAAGGCATGGCAGACAATAATGCCGCCGCCAGCGCCTCACCAGTAGCATTGATCAAGCAAGAGCGTTCAAAGGTTACGGTGATTCTTCCAGTTTTTGAGCTGCCATTATCGATAGGCTTACTGTGACGACGTAAATGGCGAAGGATTCTCTCGATAAGGACGTCGTCGACGTGTTTAACGTAGCATTTGCTCAAATCATTACGGACGAACTCAAATAGAACAATAAAGGCAGGAAGATCCGCGTCGACTAATGGCTTGAGCGATGTTGCTCTTAAGGCTACGTGTCGTCTTTTTGTCCTCGTAGCTTTCACCTGTACTAGGCAACGTAGCATGGGGCGTGCTTTGTCTAGCGCGTCCGTATCCTCTTCACGTCGTGGGACTTCAAGAAAATAATCCCACCCGTTCCGGTCTTCGTCAGTTCGTGTTGCTACGATAGCGTGCTCAGCACAGATTCGCGCCAGCGTTTTCTCGCCAAGATTGCCAAGTTGCTGCGCATCACCAAACTTCATCAACTTATCCTCGAGACCAACTAATGTTCAATTCAGCGAGCAATGGAAGCGCGGTGTATTGCCTAGGCACCATTATTCCGGTGCTCCGTTCGGTTCGCAATATTCCATTCGGGGCTAACGCCACGTATGCCGGACAGGTTTTACGTCCAGTGGGTGTGAGAGAATTTCAGCTTACTGTAATGTCTTTCCGGTCTCGATGAATCTAGTTTCGGACCGAGTGGCTTCCGGTGTCAGCAGATGATAGCAAGGTGATGAATGAGGGCGCCGGTTGTAGTAGGGGTATCGCCATTGCTCAATAGCGATCTGCGCGTCTCGTTGACTTTTCCCCGTTGAGACAACTATCTCTGACTTGGCCGTTGAAGTTTTTGTCGTGACCATTCATCCAGGCATTTCTAAGTGCAACTTCCATCCCTTGCGCGAATGCTTAGGGGCCAGCCCCTCAGCGCACTTCAAGAAAAACAGACGGTCTCCCGAGGCTCGGCTGCGCCTGCGCCCGCCGTCGATTTGTCTTTCCGGTTGCACACCCCGTTTTCGCCAAAGGGCAGAGGTTCCAAGCGCGCGCTGCTGGCGCTGCTTGAACCTCAACCCTCAAGAGAAAGGCATTTGACATGCGAACCAATCAAATTATCTGCGGAGAATCAACCAACGTGTTGGCTGATTTCCCAGCCGCCAGCGTTGATCTTGTCGTCACCGATCCGCCGTATTTGGTCCGCTATCAGGACCGAGACGGGCGGCGGGTGAAAAACGACGACAGCCCCGAGGCGGTTCTGGGTGTGTTCGACGAAATCCACCGGGTTCTGAAAAACGACCGCTATTGCATAACCTTTTGCGGTTGGTCGGCGATTGCGGCATTTTCTGGAAAGTGGCAAACGCTCGGTTTCGCTGTCGTCGGCCATATCGTATGGGCGAAGGACTATTCATCGCGCGTAGGACATACCCAGTACCGTCACGAGTCCGCCTACGTATTGACCAAGGGTCGGCCCGCAAAGCCGTGTAGACCGATCAGTGATGTTCAACAGTGGCGATATACCGGCAACCGCTTACACCCGACAAAAAGAGCCGTTGAGGTCATTGAGCCCTTGATTCAGGCCTTCTCGATGCCAGGCGACGTGGTGCTGGACCCGTTTTCCGGGTCCGGCAGTGCTGCCGTGGCCGCTGCGCTGAACAAGCGACGTTATCTCGGGGTCGAACTGGAAGCGTGCTATTGTGAACTGGCACAGCGTCGATTGAGCGGGGTCGGGCGCTTCTTGGAGGCAAGAGCAATGGCAGGTTAACGCTCTCGATCCCGACCCCGATCGCGCTTCGGCTTGATTGCTCGCGCCGCTTCCGTTTTCGCCAAGTGCTTTTCGCGCGCCTTCTTCAGCGTGCGTTCTCTCGGGGCCATGGCTTCACGGATCACGCGTTCCATGGGGGCATAGTCCTGTTTTCGAAAGCTGCGGATGGAGGCATCCAGCCACGCGTCTTGGGTCAAGCGGGTCAGATCGATCGCGTATCCCGCTTGATGCGCCAGATTGCGTAGAAACACCCGCTGGGTACGTCCATTGCCTTCCCGGAACGGATGAATCGCGTTGATCTCGCCAAGATGCTCGGCAGTTCGCACCGCGAATTTGGCGGCTTGCAGGTCTTTCAGGTTGTTTTCGCGTTGAAGCGTGCGGAACTGACGCCGCATCTCCTGATCGATGTAGGGTGCGCGGCAGAAATAATCGCCCTTGCGGATATCGACCGAGCGCGGCTGCCCGGCCCACTCGTAGACATCCTGAAAAATCCGCCGGTGGATTTCTTTGTAGCCTTCATAGCTGATCGGGATATCCAGCGGGCAGTACCGAAGCCGATTGATGGTTTTCAGTCGTTCGAATTGTTCGAGCTGCTCTGCATCCCGCAGACCGGCCTTGTTCTTGAGAACGGTGAAATCAGGTGGGTAGCAATACTCGGTATCACTCATTCCGCAGCCAGGTGGTGGGGCTGCTGATTCGCGAGATAGGCATCGATCATTCGATTGCTTTCTTCCTCATCAAGGCACAGCGCAATCATGCGCTCGAACAATGCCGCTTCCTCCGGTCTCAGAAGAACGCCTTCGATTGCAGAATTGGCCTTGGCTTCCTCGAAAGATTTGTCCATTTGTTGACTCCTCACTTATATAATTATAACAAAAACAATAAGTTGTGTCACGATATTATTCATCTAGAGCAACCCTTGTTCAGCGAACGAACAGGTGTTCTCCGCAACCACGATGTGGTCCAGGGTGCGCACCTCGATCAACCCCAAAGCCTCTTGCAGGCGTTGTGTAATGCGCTGATCGGCCTGGCTGGGCTCAGCAATTCCGGAGGGGTGATTGTGAGCCAGGATGCAGGCCGCCGCGTTGTGTTGCAGGGCGGACTTGACGACCTCGCGCGGATGCACGCTGGCCCCGTCGATGGTCCCCCGGAACAGCGTTTCGAAGGCTAATACGCGGTGACGGTTATCCAGCCATAGCACTGCGAAGACCTCATGCTCCAAATGACTCAGTTTTAGTTGTAAGAAGCGTCTTGTGTCCTCAGGGCTTGTGAGTGCCTGTCCCTGCGCGAAGCGTCGATTGAGTTGTTTCACAGCTGCATCAAGGACTTCGTCAGCAGACGCCGGGCGATACCCGTCTTGGGCATCGAAAACCACGAGTGCTTGATGAAAACACTCTTGAAGCGAAGCACGCTCTGACTCATGCGTTTCTTCTTCGTCTACGCAATCTTCCGGCAGAGCTTCGGGCCAGTGGCCTGACGCCAGCGCCGCCTCCGCAGCCGCCTGCGTTTCAAAATACGCGCTCAAGCGCATTACCGGGTCGTCGGTATCTGGTGTGAATTTGCCGATGAACGCCCCCGCAATGCAGGTGAACACGCTTGCCTCGTTTAGATCATTGAACAGGTCCTGTTGTTGGGTGGTCGGTTTCATGGTGGTGTTTCCTTTCTTCTTGTTGTTATTCCGTTTCTCCCTAACGCTCCCGTGCGGGTCCAGGTCCAGGGCGCTTCCGGGAGCTACGTCCTAGCGTCTCGAACTCGTCTCGGCGTTGTTCGCGGATGTCGCGGTAAATCTCGCGATCCTGGGTAAGAGATTGGGCACTGCGTTCATTGAAGACCCGCAGTCGTTCGATCCGTGTTTGCAGCGTGCACCGGGCCTCAAGCTGCTGAAAGATCAGCGCATCGCGCGCCTGCTGGTCGCGCTTGTGCGCAAACCAGGCGTGATCTTGGTTTTCTTTTTCGATGCGTCTGTGCTTTCCGGTCACCCGGTCCAGAATTCCGCGCAGTCCGCCTCGGAAACGTTTCTGTCGGGCCATGATGTCTTCGTGGCGGCGGCGAGATTGGGCTTCGATCAGTTCAGCGCGTTCGCGCGCGTGCTTTTCCGCCATGCGCTGGCGCTCGGCTTCGATGATCGAAATACGCTGACGGATGGCCAGATTCTGGGAACGCTGCAACGCATCCAGGTGTGTTTCCATGTCTCGGGCAATGCGCGTGCGGGCCTCAGCGACGCTCGGGAGGCGTTCCGGGTCAGTGAGTTTCGCGCGCACGTCCTTGGCCCGGATTCCGACCCATTTGGCGATCGAAAATACCTCGCATCGATGATCGAGCGCGACGAAGCCGCGTCGGTCGCCGCGGGTGAGCACGTAGCCCCGTTCCTTGAGCGCCTGGGCAAGTGCGGCCTGATTGTCGCTGGCCGCCCAGCACTCCTGAAACAGCGCCTTCATGGCTTTGGGGTTTTTGCCAGTCCGTTTGGCCTGCTGCCACTGGGCCAGGGTGAAGTTCCGGGGATCGCGCTCGCGGGCGTCGATCATCCCGCGCGGCATGGTCCATCCGTGCTCGCGAAACAATTCCCTGGATATATCCATCAGCTTGCGTTTGGAGAAAGATAGTTGCACAGCCTTCATGCTTTTCGTATCGATCCGTGACCAGACGGCATGGCAGTGGCGGCGGCCTTCCTTTTCGTGAAAGACAATGGCGCGGGGTTGGTTTTCCAGCCCGAGTTTCTTCTCGACGCGCTCGATCGCATCCTCGAAGGTCTGCGTCGGAACGTTCTCGTTCGGTGGGGGATTAAGGCTCAGCGAGAATAGAAACTGTCGGGCTTTGGTGCCCCGGCTGACTGCGTAAACTTCATTCAGCGCCGAAACCAGGTTTTCGGAGACAAACCCGCGCAGCTCATGGACTTCGACATGCTCGTTTTCTTCCTTGAGCAGGTGCAAGGCGAGGTTTTTGGCTCCACCGCGCTGGTTTCCGTGCAAGATCATTGGCCGCCTCCGGATTTCAGACCCAGAGCAGCCATCAACGCATCGCGCATGGCCAGGACGGCCAGATAGGCGTCATGGAGTTCCCGTTCGACCTCTGGGGATACATCCAGCGAGCCGGTGTTGGCGTGCTTGGCCAGCTGATTGAGGTTGGAGGACAGGCGAGAGTGCCCGAGTTCGGCGAGCAGCATAGCGGCCTGCTTGTCATCGATGCGTGGTTTGCGCTGGAATCGGCGCTTTTCTGCCTGTTCGCCGAGCAGTCGTTCACGGATGAATGCCCCCAGAGGACGGCCCCCCGCCTGAGCTTGTAGGTTGGCCCGCTCATCAGCACTCAGGCGTAGGGAGAAGGGCGAGGGCTTTTTCCCACGAACTGGCTTCGCCGATTCAGCCACAAATGCAAACGAGGGTGATAATCGAGCCTTTGCGGAGCGATCCTGCGTCATGGCTGCGGGCCTTCGTCAGATGAAGGCGTGGGCGCCAGGATGTCTATCGATTGAAAGAGAAGGGTAAGGCGGTTGCACCCTCCCGCAACCATCTTGTCCTGCTCGGATAGGTTAAGTAGCTTGCGGGCCCCCGCTACCAATTATGTGGTTTAGAAACAACGGCTTAGAGAGCGATCTCTAGGCCGTTTTTGTTTTCAGCAAAGTCATTGCGTGACTGCACCGCACAAATACGATTTGCAGCTTCCAACAGCTCCTCGATCTCGGGTGCCAAGTAGTGCGACGTGATGTCGCCGTTACGGTGTCCGAGCAAGACTTTTCGTGTCTCCAGCAGCTGCAGCCCTACGGCTTTTAGCTTGCCCAAACAGCGAGGGTTGCCCGTAACCGCCGCTGGAAAATCACCCGTGAGCCACACCGTCGCTCGCGTCGGTCCAGGTGTCGCCCCGGCCGAGTCGCGAGACAAGGCCCGGGATGTCGTCGGCCCAGACCGGCTTGCTGAACAGGTAGCCTTGCATCGTAGCGCAGCCCTGCTGTGCCAGGAATGCGGCTTGCTCAGAGCTCTCGACGCCTTCGGCTACGACCTTCAGGCCCAGACTGTCGGCGATTGCGACCATTGACTGGACCAGCGACGCATCACCATCGTCTCCTGGCAGGTCGCGTATGAAGGTGCGGTCGATCTTGATCACGTTCATCGGGAAGCGCTTCAAATAGCTCAACGAGGAATAACCGGTACCAAAATCGTCAACGGCCAGTTCAACTCCGAGTTCACGCACTTGCCGCATCCAGTCGAGAGTGGGTTCGCCGCCGTCGAACAGCAGGCCCTCGGTGATCTCTAGAGTCAGGAGCCTGCCCTGCAAATCGTTCTGGCGCACTAACTGTTCGATTTCCGCGACTTGTAGCCCGGTGCTCAGTTGCCGGCTGGAGAGATTGACGTTGATCTTCAGGTCCAGTCCCTGACGGCGCCATTGCGCCAGCTGCCGGCAGGCTGTGGCCAGCACCCAACGGCCGATCGCAGCGATCTGCCCGGTGTCCTCGGCGAGATCGATGAACTGGCCGGGCATCACCAGGCCGCGCCCCGGATGACGCCAGCGGATCAGCGCCTCGACGCCTACCATACGGTTCTCCGAGACGTCGACGATAGGCTGGTACTGCAGGACGAGTTCGTTGCGTACCAAGGCCTGACGCAGGTCCGATTCGAGTTCCAGCTGTTGCTCGACTTGATTGTTCATCGCGCGCGTGAAGAACTGGTAGTTATTGCGTCCGGCATCCTTGGCCCGGTACATGGCCATATCGGCGTTGCGCATTAGGGTGTCGGCGTCTTGGGCATCGTCGGGATAGAGGCTGATCCCGGTACTCGCGCCGATGAACACCTGACGGCCGGCGAGATCGAGCTCGCCGCCGAGAACAGTGATAACGTGCTTGGCAACCTCTGCGGCATATTCCGCCTTGTCGATGTCGCCGAGCAGGATCACGAACTCGTCACCACCGAATCGCGCCACGGTATCGACTTCACGCACGCAGTTCAACAGACGCTCTGAGACCTGCTGCAGCAGCTGGTCTCCGACAACATGACCGAGGGTATCGTTAACCACCTTGAAGCGGTCGAGATCGATGAACAGCAGGGCCATCTTCCTAGATTCGCGATGGGCGCGGGAGACGGCGCGATCGAGCCGGTCGGACAGCAGTGTGCGGTTGGGCAGACCAGTCAGGGCATCGAAGTTCGCCTGGCGCTGGATCTTTTCTTCGTTCCGTTTCCGGACCGTGATGTCCGAAAACACGGCGACGTATTCGGTGACCTGGCCCTCGTTGTCTTTGATAGAGACAATTGACAGCCATTCGGGGAACACGCTGCCGTCTTTGTAACGGTTCCAAATCTCGCCGGACCAGCTCCCCCTGGTATCGAGGGTCTGCCACATCTGCTCATAGTAGGCCTTGTTGTGACGCCCGGAGCTGAGCAGATTTGGCTTGCGCCCAAGCACTTCTTCCGCCTGGTAACCGGTGATCCGGGTGAACGCCGGGTTTACGGTAATGATGCGCGTATCCGCATCGGTGACCAGGATGCCTTCCGATGTGGTATCGAATACGGTGGCGTTCATCCGCAGTTGGTCTTCGGCGAGCTTACGGGCTGTGATGTCCTCTTTGACGGCGATAAAGTGAGTTGTCTTGCCGCTTTCGTCGCGCACCGGCGATATGGAGGCGGCTTCCCAGAAGATCTCGCCGTCCTTGCGCTTGTTGTGGAACTGGCCGCGCCAGACCTTACCGGCCATGATGCTGTCCCAAAGCTCGCGGTACTCCTCCGGGGATTTGTCGCCAGATTTGAGCACACGCGGATTTTTTCCCTTCACCTCCGCGAAGCGGTAGCCGGTAAGCTCCTCGAACTTGGGATTTACGTATTCAATGTTGCCTTGGATATCGGTGATTACCACCGAGGCTGGGCTTTGCTCGAGGGCACGGTGGAGCTTGCGCATCTCCTGTTCGGCCTGCTTGGCCGTGCTGATATCAGTGCGCACGCAGACGGTCTCGCCAGTCGATGTCACCGAGTCACCGGCCTGGTACCAACGTCCGTCTGGGAGGCGCTCGATATAGATTTCTTGCCGCCCCGGTGTTCCACCCTCGTTTGCGACAGTCAGCGGCGGTTTCTCGGGGACAACACCGGCCTCCTCGTTCCATTTCTGAATTCTGGCAATGTCCGTTTCACCGTCCATGCGTCCCTTGAGCCAAGGGTAGAACTCGATGAACCGACGGTTGTAGAGCAGCAGTTTACCCTCGTGGGAGAACAGCACGAAGGACTCCGACAAGCTTTCGACGGCATCGTGAAGCTGGGACCATGCCTTTTCGGTCCGGCGCCTTGATCGGGCCAGCCAGTGCAGTGTAAATCCCAGCGCCGTCAACAGCCCGACGGTCAGCACCAGCAGTCCCAGGCTGACTCGTCCAGTATCCCGGTTCCTAGCACTGTGATCTTCGTTGTCCCACAGAAACAGGTCGCCGAGCAGCTGCCGGGTCGGTACGGCATCGTAGCGATTGCGCAACCGCTCCAGTTCCCCGATTAAAGCTAGGTTGGTACGTACGTGCATTAGGGTATTGTCCAGGGCGCTCGCCAGTTCAGGCTCGGCTGGGACGAAGCCCTCAAGGTCGGAGACGATGGCGCTTATCTGTTGGGCGAGTAGGTCGCTGGGGAACAGCTTGTAGTGATAGACTCGATTGAGGAGGGCGTTCAGGCGTCGCCCCAGTGCTGGTGACTTTTCACTGATCCCGGCAATGGACAATGGAAGATAGTGCATCCCGTTCTTGATCAGAGCGGTGCGGCTCTTGATGTGTTCGACCAAGGCGAGCTTGGCGCTCAGGGTTTCTTCGTAGCGGTCGAGCAGCGCCCCGAAGGCGGGAGCCGGTGGTTCCGACCCGGTGCCGATCCGCAGCGAGTTACTGACACCATGAAAATCACGGGCCAAGTTGACATACGGATCGTAGTTGTACATTTGAAGCGAGGCCGTCGCGAGCACCAGCTTGTCTAGTTCGGCCTCCAACCGGTTTAGGTCTTGTAGGAGGCCAGAGCGCCGATTGTGCTCATCCAGGCTCGGAGTATGCCACTCGAAGAACAGCAGGATCACGACCACGCTCGCGACGAGCAGGGTATATGGGAACAGATGGAGGCGCCCAAGCCTCACGGAGTCAACCTCGGGTGCCTGCCCACGAGCGAGTGTAGGAATGCCACGATGGCGTCGACGTCCTGAGAAGGGATGTCCCTGTCTAGCTGGTAGCGGCCCATCAGCCGGACCGCCTCGCCGAGATCCTGTACCGAACCGTCGTGGAAATAGGGGGGATTGATCGCGACGAGCCGCAGACTGGGCACCTTGAACATATGACGGTCCAGCTCGTCGCCGGTCACGTTAAACCGACCTAGGTCGGCGTTGGTGATTTCACCGCCGCGTTCGGTAAAATAGTTACCCAGTGCCCCCATGCGTTGGTACATATTGCCACCCACGTTGACCCCCTGGTGGCAGGCAATACAACCATAGGACTTGAACAAGGCATAGCCGCGCCGTTCGAGCGCCGTCAACGCCTCGTTGTCTCCCTCCAGCCAGCGGTCGAAGGCCGAACCGGGCGTGGTGAGCGTGCGTTCGAAGGTCGCGATCGCATCCTGGACGTTGGGCCCAGTGATGCCGTCGGAGTAGAGGCGGTTGAACAGAGCCTGGTAGCCAGGATCGACACGCAGCTTTGCAACGACCTGGTCCCAGCTCGAGCCCATCTCGAGTGGGTTGTGCACGGGCCCCGCGGCCTGGGCCTCGAGCGTCGGCGCCCGGCCGTCCCAGAACTGGGACAAGTTGAAGCCACTGTTGTAGACGCTCGGGGCCTTGATCGGACCCATCGCACCGCCTATGCCGCGCGACCTGGATTGACCGTCGGTGCCACCAGTGGACAGCCGGTGGCAGGTTGCGCAACTAAGGGTATTGTTGGCCGAGAGGCGGGGATCATGGAACAATCGGTCGCCGAGCGCGGCCTTAACCCGGTCCTCACCATGGTCGACCGGGATCGGTACGATCGGCTCATTGCGCGGGCCGGTGGCCGCCGCCACGGAACCAATCAGCAATACCAATAGGGTGAAGACCCCCAGCCACTGTAGGATCGGTCCGGAGGTTTTACTGGGTCGCAACAATGGAGCTGGTCTCGTACACATTGTTTCGAATGTCGGCCGCCGGGCGGTGAAACTTGATCTTGCCGGCATTGGGAGAGGCCTGACCCACAGCATCTCTATTTGCCCCCTCGCAAGTCTCAAGTCGCAACAATCTTTTCCACCGATTCGGGTAGGATCCTTCTGGGTGCACATGTTATCCCGGATGAGTGGATTGCTCTAGTGAATCAGGTTCATCGAGCTGTACATAGAAGGACACAGCGCTAATAAATTATGTCGTGGAAACGATGGGGAAGAGGGGTCTTGACGATTGAGGTAGGGAGGGTGAATAACAGTCAATGGTTATCTATCGTTCTTAATCACTTTCAACCGCTTTTTCTTCGCGGCTCCCTCGGTTTCACCTTCCACCGATAGCTGGTTACTCCAACCTCTTGTCAACAGCCCCTCTGAATCTCCCGTAGCAGATTTTTTCTTCTGCTCCTGCCGGACCCGCATCAGATAACCGCCCAAAGCGCCGCCAGACACTCCCATCACCAGCATACCCAGGGAGACGAATTGGGTGACGAGCAACAATCCGCCCACACCGACCAGCCCCAGGGTGGACGCTCCCATTTTGAAATGAGATTTTGAAGCGGGGAGATTGACCCGTTTTGATGCCTGTTTCTGGGTTTGTTCACGTATCTTGCTCTTCTCTTTCTCTGCCCGGACACGGATTTTTTCCCGCTCTTTTGATAGTCGCTCCGTGGCCCGTGCCAGCGCCTCTTTCTTGTCACTGCCGGCGATAGTGGTAAACCACAATGACCCGACCAGGCCCAGAGCCGCACCCACCGCTGCCAGAAGCATCTGATTTTCCGCAGTGGGATTGTTGAGCGCGGCATACACCAGTATCGCGGTTACTCCCTGAATCAGCAGAGTACCGAGAAAAAACTTGAACAGCGCGGGAATCTTGAACCAGTTCACCGGATACCTTGTATGTCAACCATTACTTCCATACTTTAGCCCGAATAGCACAACTTTTCCCGCGGATATCTCTGCCGTTGGACTTTTTCTTGGTAAGGTGACTCGATGTGCCTCTCGGCACGTACATGTGTTGGAGATTCGCTACTGAGCTGGTAAACGGCTTGTCCGAAATCCTTTCATTCAGTATCCGCAAGGATGGTGCAAACAACCTGCCTGGATGCCCGTGGGCCGTCGAATTCACAAAAGAATACGTTCTGCCAGCGCGATAGCCCGAGGCTGCCGCCAATCAATGGGATACTTTCGGAGGGCCCTACCAGCCCGGATTTGAGATGGGCGTCGCCATTGCCGTCCTGTGCATCGTGTAGCCACACGCCCCTGGGTATGGCCTCGCGAAGGTAGTTGACCACATCGGTTTGCACACTCTGGTCCCAGTTTTCCTGAATCATCAATGCGGCCGTGGCACCCTGGGCGTAGAGAAACACCATGCCGTCTCGAATGCCACTCTCGCCCACCGCCTGCTCGACCTGCGGGGTTATGTCCACCAATTCTTCTCGGTTATGGGTGCTTAATTCAATTCGGGTGCGCATAGGGATCGCCATTGCTCGGTAATACGAATGAGTTGAGACTACGAGGGAACCGGATTCGGGTCAATGTCGAGCTTCAAATTCACCTTGAGGAGGCTTGTTTTAGGTCACTCTTGGGGGCAATTGCTGTTGAACATGTTGGAAATATGGGGTCGAATAATCTCAATTGGGTAGGCCAAAGCGCGCCTGAGCAATGAGAAAACCGATGACAACGGGAGCGTGAGTCGTTTGCGCTCATGCTCGTCAAAATCAAAACGGAGAAGTACCAGATGAACGCGAAAAATCGAATTTCAATAGTCGCTACAGCCATTTCACTGGTGACAATATCCCCGTTGGCTGCCGCCATCGATATGGGAAACATGATGAATCCATCTAAATGGATGAGTCCGGGAAAGATGTTTGGCGACAACAAGGGGGAGGAAAACTGGCGACAAGAGGAGAATGCCTATCCACCCGGGAGCCAACAGGGGTATCCGCAAGGGTATCCCGGTGAATTCGACTCCCGACACGGCTATGAGCATGGCGGGTATCACAACTACGAAGGGCAGTCTGGATATGGTGGGCCTTTGGGGCAGGGCCGACAGTATCAGCAGGGCTATGGTTATGATGCACCTATGGTTCAAGGTCCTCAGTACCAGCAGGACTACGGCTATGACGCACCGATGATGCAGGGTCCCCAGTATCAGCAGGGCTATGGATACGGCGCACCGATGATGCAGGGTCCCCAGTATCAGCAGGGCTATGGATACGGCGCACCGATGATGCAGGGTCCCCAGTATCAGCAGGGCTATGGATACGGCGCACCGATGATGCAAGGTCCCCAGTACCAGCAGGGCTATGGATACGGCGCACCGATGATGCAGGGTCCCCAGTACAAGCAGGGCTATGGATACGGCGCGCCGATGATGCAAGGTCCCCAGTACCAGCAGGGCTATGGATATGGCGCACCGATGATGCAGGGTCCTCAGTACCAGCAGGGCTACGGTGGTCAGATGATGCCTGCTCCTCAGTATCAACAGGGGTACGGTGTACCGCAGTACCAAGGTCAACAGTACTACAATTGGGGTTACGATCCCTCAGTCCAGGGCTATACCGGGCAGGGAGCAATGCCGGGCATGGGTGGCATGCAAGGTCAGCAGGGCATGGGCGGTATGCAGGGCCAGCAGGGCATGAGCGGCATGCAGGGACAGCAGGGAATGGGCGGTATGCAGGGTCAACAAGGAATGGGAGGCATGCAGGGCCAGCAAGGCATGGGCGGCATGCAGGGCCAGCAGGGAATGGGCGGTATGCAGGGTCAAGAGGATCAAGGCACCCAAGAATCCCCGACGGCCAAAGTTGAGGAGCCGGCTCCAGAGGAGCCAAATAACCGGGATTAGGACGCCTGCCTGTAAAATCCAGGGAGCGCCCCGAATGTTATCAGCAAGTGCGCTCCCTGGAATGATTCACTCCTCTCGGTGTTGAGCCGACGATAAGCCGCTCAGTTGTAAGCGCTGGTGAAAGGAGTGATGCATCGCGCCCATTTATCTAACAGGATGATCTAGTCGCGCAAGCGACTGAAAACATAGTCCTGGCTCTGTTGCTGTAGATGACAGGCGAAACAGGCAGAGGCAGCGTTGTTGCCTACAACCGGTGTGGAGGGATCACCGCCGCTGAATCCTTCGAAACCCCAACCTCCGGTGTCAGGGTACTTTTCTATATCCTTGTGCATTACGCCAAGGACTTTCCGTTCACCCTCGGTCACGGCATGATCCGAATGCACCGCCTGCAATAGATCGAATACGATGACTGAACCATCGGGAAAACGCCCTGCCTGGTAACCCTCGACGGCTTTGTTATTGGCGTACAGGTGGTGAATTCCTCCGAAGGCTTCGTAGAGGGGATGGCCCTCCTCAATAACCATACTTTTGATGTGTCTCCATTCGTGATAGCCGCTGGGATAGGAAACTTCGGGATCTGCGGCCCAGGATGGGGCAATAACTGCTGTGCTGGCCAAGGTCAATAGACATGATTTCATGAGTTTTTCCTCCTTTGTGTAAATCGGCAGTTACGATGCCGATGTCTAAGGGCGGGGTTCAGCGCCGCCGATCGTAGTGCGTGGTGCGAAGCTGAAAATTGATATTTAAAGTTGTTACCGATATAAGAAGGACTCCTAACTAAATAGATCAATTAGCACCCAAACCGCTGAGATTTGGACAGTTCTTTTCCCTGTCAGCCGGAGGCTTCGTGCTCTGGGCAGTCGATCCTCAAGTGCCGCTCTCCCATTGGCGCATTTACAAAAGCACAGAAGTGCGGTGCCCTCGTCCGGGGTGCCACATTCTTACGGAAGTGGCGACAGGTTACGCAGATTCGTTGCGGTGCGATCAAATTGCGTCGCTGCAGCTGTCGTATCATCTTTACTACCAGTTCCAACAGAAGCTCCTGCTCGGTTAGGGAGAGACCCTCGACCACAGGAACGAAGCTGGCGGGCCAGCCTTGTGCGACCTGCTGACCCTTGGCTGTTGCTTTTAATGCGACAGCGCGGCCATCGGAGGCGTCCGGGTATTTGCGAATCAGCGCCTTGCGCTCCAAGGTAGTAACGGCATCACTAGCCGTCGCCTTACGGACACCGACATGACCGGCAGTCTGGGTTAGGCGTGTCCCCTCCGGCCGGTTGGCAACGAAACGGAGGATGTCAGCCTGAGTCGGTGACAAGCCGGCGGTTTCAGCAGTTTGCCAGTCTAATTGACGCGCTACAGCCGCCAGGCGGGTGAGCCCATCGGCTAAGCGGCTGGCGAGTGGCTCAGTGATGTTATCGAACTTCATGGTTAGGAATCCTAACCAATAGTCGTGAAAAGTCAAGTACAAGTCCAGATGGCAGCGAAAAGTCCTATTCTGTACCCGCACCCAGGCGCAATGCAGTAAATCCGTATTTTTTAACGCTGAGGCTGCATTCTACCCCCAGCATAAGAGCTGGCTCTCCTGGTTGACCCATGTAAACGCTAGGAAGACTTTTCATCGTGAGAGTCCTATTGTCACCTTTACTGGGATTAGTGACCGGCGCCAGACCAGTAACATCCATTGTCCGGAACTCCCGACAGGAATTCGCATAACTGAATAGCCAGCGCCTCTTGCGCAGGCTCGGTGAGGTGGTTGTCGCGACGGGGAAACGGTTCTACAACGGGTTCAATGTTCACCGCTTCGGCACTGAACTTCGGGGTGCGCGGCAATGCGCTTGCCAGCGCAAGGGCATCATTTCTCCAGTATTCTCTCTCCATTACTCCCCGGTATTTCCAATGGCGGAAGGCGATGACGAAGGGCACATCAATGCGCTTGGCTACCGCCAGCATGCGCTCGATTTGAGAAGCCACGAAGCGATATGCCTCCGGCGACCTGCGCCAAGCATGACGCCGATCCGCGCCCAATGCGTATATTGCCATTCGTAAATGAACATAGAGCTCCGACTTGGACAACACCGGGCTGATGCTTAGAGAGTCGTAGAAATCATTTTTGTGGAACAGGTACATGATGAGGTCGGGGTTCAGTGCAGGCGCTGTCAATTCCATGTGTTCTGCCACATTCTCAGCGTTATAACCCGGAATGCCGAGATTGAGGACCTGGATACGATCGTCGATGGCTTCCATGCGCCGCTGCCAGGTGTCCTCTAGCTGAACTGACCAGCCGAAAGTCTCGCTGTCGCCATAGGTCAAGATACGGAAGCGACCGTTCTTGTCTGCAATCGCCCGGTCGGCGCGAATCCCATGATCGTTAATCTGCCAAGTGATGGGGTGGGGCATAGGGTCACTAAAACCGAGAAACGAAGTTTGGGTATTTGGCTGCAACCTGTATGGCCTGGAATCGTCCGTCCTTTCCACAATATCCAACAGGGTACGAGGGTTGGGCGGAACCAGTCGGAGGGCGATCTCACCTATGCCCAGCACAAACAACAGGTTGACGAGAATGATCAGCGCCCATCCCAATATAGTCACCCGCCTTGCATTGTGCATTGTCTCTGTCCGGCATGGATATTGATTGGTAAGCGGAGATTTATTTACTCAGCCTAACCCCAACACTCCGTGGCCGAACCAGGTCGGTCACGTGCTTCTCACGAATTTAAGTCAAATTCAAAATAGCGTATATATGAAGGGCGCGACCGCCGACCCCTGGGTTAATACCAGTAGCCCACCCAACAACACCATCACCAAGATAATAGGCAGGAGCCAGAACTTCTTTCGCTCACGCATGAACAGCCAGAGGTCTTTCACTAGTTCCATCATCAGAAGGGCCGCTCCATATTGCTCTTAGGGGCTTTGCGGCTCGCTACACGGTAGCTTGCCACCTTGTCATCGAGATTACGCGTCATGGGATCTCGGCCGAAGCGGCGCATGACAAACCCCATGGGAAAAATCAGGAGGTAGTAAACGGTACCCAAAATAACGGGTGTTGTAATCCGGCTGAGCAGCAGTCCGAATTTCATCCATGACCGATAGACAGGACTGAGTGACATGGGTGCGATAAGACCCCAAACCGAAAGCAAGGCCGCTATCACCCAAGGCCAGCGGGGAATGGAAATTTCCAGCAGCCACGGAAAAAACAGACCGAACAATATAGCGATAATGCCGCCCGTCACTAAGCCAAACTGTCTTAATCCTTTACGGTCCAACTCGGGTATTTCATGCGCCATCGTTTTCCTCAATCCAGCTCGAGCTCGTTTTTCCAGGCGCCATCGTGGTTCCCCACAGGTTGTTCTTGTTTCTCCAGCAGAAAGTTTTCCAGCACCAGATAGTCCATTTCCGTACCCATGAAACAACGATAGGCATCTTCCGGGCTGGCGACAATGGGTTCGCCCCGAACGTTGAAGGATGTATTTACAACAACCGGACAACCGGTGCGTTGTTCAAAGTGGCGAATAAGATCGTAGTATCTGGGGTTGGTCTCCCGGTGTACCGTTTGAATCCGCGCTGAGTAGTCCACGTGGGTAACAGCGGGAATCTCCGATCTGGGCACATTCAGTCTCTCGATGCCAAAAAGGTTTTTCATTTCCGCTGTTGTCTCGGTACGAATGTTTTCAGCTACGGGCGCCACAAACAGCATGTATGGGCTGGCGCGATCGAGTTCGAAATACTCGGACACTTTTTCCGCCCGCACCGATGGTGCAAACGGCCGAAAAGACTCCCGTTGCTTGATCTTGAGGTTCATAACCGACTGCATGGTCTTGCTGCGAGGATCGCCGATTATGGAGCGTCCTCCCAATGCACGTGGTCCGAACTCCATTCTCCCCTGGAACCAGCCGATCACTTTTTCGTTGTCCAGAATTTCCGCCAGTAGCGGCATCAACTTGTCATCGTCGAGCCTTTTATACTTGGCGTCGATAGAGTCGAGATAATCCTTGATTTCCACTTCAGTGTACTTCGGTCCCAGATAGGCACCCTGCATATCATCGGCAGCGTTGGCGCTGCGAGTGTTATCGAGATATTCGTACCAGACGGAAAGTGCGGCGCCTAGGGCACCGCCGGCATCTCCGGCAGCCGGTTGAACCCAGATGTCCTTGTATGGCCCTTCTCTCAACAACCGTCCGTTGGCGACGCAGTTGAGCGCCACACCCCCAGCAAGACAGAGGTAGTCCACGCCGGTCTCCCTGTGCATCGTCCTGCCGAGGCGCATGACCACCTCTTCGGTTACCGCCTGGATAGAGCTGGCAATATCCATTTCCCGTTGGGTTACGGGTGACTCCGGTTTACGCGGTGGGCCGCCAAACAACTTGTCGAACAGTCTGTTGGTCATGGTCAGCCCATTGGCATAGTTGAAGTACCGCATATTCATACGAAAGCTGCCGTCCTCTTTGAGTGAGAGCAGATTTTTAAGAATGAGGTCTTTGTATATCGGTTCCCCATAGGGAGCCAAGCCCATAACTTTGTACTCCCCGGAATTAACCTTGAAACCCGTGAAGTAAGTGAACGCTGAGTAAAGCAAGCCCAGGGAATGAGGAAAATCTATCTCCCAAAGGGGGGTGAGCTTGTTGCCTTCGCCCATCCATACCGAAGTGGTAGCCCATTCGCCCACGCCATCCATGCAAAGTACGCCAGCCTGACGATAGGGACTGGGGAAGAATGCCGAAGCGGCGTGGGACTGATGGTGCTCGCTAAACAGCAATTTCGGCAGGGCTTCGGTTTTGCCTCGTCCCAATTTCATCAACTCTTTTTTGAGTAGCTCCTTGAGAAACAGCTTCTCTTTTAGCCAAACCGGCATTGCTGCCAGAAATGATCGAAACCCTGATGGTGCATAGGCTAGATAGGTCTCCAGTAGTCGCTCAAATTTCACCAGAGGCTTGTCATAAAAGACCACGTAATCCAGGTCTTTCAGTGTGATCCCGGCCTCGGAGAGACAGTAAGCAATGGCGTTGGCGGGAAAACGGGGATCGTGCTTTTTACGGGAGAAACGCTCTTCCTGCGCTGCGGCAATGGGTTCACCGCCCTGTACCAACGCGGCAGCGCTGTCGTGATAGTAAGCGGAAATCCCCAGAATATTCACATGCCATAAAATCAGGGTTGGTTAAATGCCGGGTCGACCAGGCATTATGTTAGTGGCAATTTAACGGGGTATCGGTGGATATATCAACTCATCCAGGTGGCTGCCGGGTTTGAACCGTTTCGGCAGACAGGATAACGGACGCGCTGCAGCGGATTGTTCAGGGAGTCTCTATTGGCTCCAAATAATCTGATCCCAAAGTCGTTTCAACTTCGCTCCCCGAGAGGGATTGATCCACGAGATATAGGCCAATCTCCCTCTCAGGTGAGCCTTGAAATCGGCAACCTGGTCTCGATTTTGGCTTTCCGGCCCGTACCTTACGCAATTGTATAAGATAGCCTTCAGCTGATCCCAATCAGATCGGCGGCAGTTTAATTTCTTGTTGGCAACAATTCCAGCCAGGTACTGGCGCTGCGACGATGTTCGAAGACGCGTCTTGCGATGATTTAACAGAAACCCCTCTTCGATGGCGATACCGCCTACAAGTCTTTCGATGAAATCCGACATCCTGGCCAAACTTCCCCCCCCAGAGAATGCCATGTCATCGGCATAACGGGTATAGTGAAAGCCAAAGCGATCCGCGAATCCCTGGAGCCGACAATCCAGGCGCCAAGCACAGAGGTTCGCCAACTGCGGAGACGAGGGCGCGCCTTGTGGCAGATGTTTGCATTGCAGTCTTTTACGCGCATACCACGGCAGTTCATTGAAGGCGTTTCCGGCGAGAGGGGGGGAAACAGAATGGGTGCAGAAGCCTTGTAGCAAACGGGCGACGTTCGGGGGATAACCCAGACGACGGAATAGGGCCGTAATACGCCCCAGGGGTACCGAATGAAAAAAGTCGGCTAGATCGAAACGAAGGATAACATCCTGGCCTATGTGTGGAGCAACAAACGTCTTGGTAGAGCGGCCGCGGTGGAAGCCGTGGGTACAGGGATGTGCCGGGATGCGGTTGAGAATATCGTGCAAAACAGTCCGTTGAATCTCTTTCAGTCGAGATTTCGGGATTTCCAACAGGCGTAGTTTCCCCGATCTTTTTCGAATCCAGGAGTAGTGGTAATGATGCAGCCGCTTTTCGGTCACTCTGCTTTGCCGCAATTTGCAATCCGCGAACCAGGCGATCTCCCGGTCATCCAGCGACAACCATAAACCCACATCTTTCCATGTCGAAAGCCGAGGCAGGGGAAATGTGACCAGACCGGCAGGGTGCTCATCCATAACCGGAGAATCAAGAGACAGCGAAATAGATACTTTGCTCTCCAGTGCGGTTTGCAACGATGGTTCCCTGAGAAAAAATCCTGCCAAATCGTCAATGCCCGGGGCGGAGTTTTCATCGAACTGGCAGCTAAGTCTGGCCGCCAATCGTTCCAGGTCACCGAACTCCGGCGGTAAGACCCGCGCGATTCGCTCAACAACAGTCTCCCGTGTCCAGGGTCCGCCCTGAACCGAGAGAGCGAGCCATCGCGCTTTTGTGAGTTTGCTGGGCAAGTTGCAACCGGTCTCCGACTCTTCTCGTTTTTCCGGTGCAAATCTGCGTGGAGCGCAGCGTCGCACCGGACATGCTATGTCCCGGCTACCTCTGTTCCCTGGGGTAACCCCAGAGAGCTCTGCGATTTAATCCTGCTCTAATCGCGGAACCGCTCGGAGACCGGCTGCCCTATTCATGTTGGGGCCTTTGAATGAGGAGGTCAAGATTGGGGAAATACGGCTGCGGCTTAGGAGAGAGAGCTGCTGTAATGGGTGAGTGCTGGTAATCACCCTGGAAACTGAACTGGATAGGGGCGAATATAATCCAATCTTTCACCACAAGGGGGAGGCGGAAAATCGATGACAGCCATTATTTGCTATGCCCGGGAAGATGTTGACCGTGTCCGCCTCATTGCAGATGGTCTCAAAGTACATGGCTTGCCGGTCTGGTTGGATTTCCCCACACTCAGCCCCTCTTTGTTGTTCTCCGCCGAAGCCCAGGCCGTCCTCAAAGAAGCATCGCGGGTCGTTCTTGTGTGGTCGAAAACGAGCGTAGCTTTCCAGTGGGGGAAAGATGAGCTGCAGTCGCTACTGGGTAGTCATCGGATAGTTCCGGTAGTGATAGATGAAAATATCCACGCCCCTTACCCGATCGAACCTATGGATCAGCAGGATCTGTCAAGCTGGAATGGTGATCCCCAGGCGCCTGAATTTCGAGAGTTCGTTTCTGTTTGTTCGAACATGTTGAAGACTCTGGAGGGTGAGCTGGAGACTGAAGACGACGCAGAGTGGGAGCAGGCGAGTGTTGGGGCTGCTCCAGATCCTCAACCCGGTATTAACCCAAGCATTGATCCACCACTCATGGCTGAGCCGAGGGACTCGTTCGGTCAATCAGCAGTTCTTCCCCTTGGCTTGAGGCGGGCGATAGCCTTCCGCGAAACCTCTCCTCCTGATAATGAAAAGCCGTTGGTAGCAAGGAAGAACTCGAATCTTACAACAGTACCATCTGAGGTTAAGGCTCCAGGGGGGCTTGTCAGCACCCGGCCAGCTAGACGGAGTCGAACTGCGAGCACCAGAAGATCTTATGATAAGTCTGATGCAGTTACGTACTCTTCTAGACCGAGAGCCTCACTGCCGGGACGTCTGTTCAAATTTGCTCTCATAGGCGGGGGTCTCGCTCTGGCGGGATGGTTGGGTTACAAGTTTCTGCCCTTGTTGCTCGGAATGACGTCGACGGTCAAGAACCGTGACGAAGAGGAGTCTTCGAACAAAAACCAACCAGTAGACTGCAGCGTCTTTGCCCCACCGAAGGTGGCTGTGGGCGATGAAATCCTCGTGCAGATCTATCTCCATCCCCCTGCGTTGAAGGCAGAAGCAGAGGCTGGTGCCAAGGAGTTTGACTCAGAGGCTGCGTGGCGGGGCTTTACCTCGCTCAGACTCGACCTTGCTCCAGGAACCCAGGTGGGAGTACAGCTTGAAGTTGGAGATCTCTCTGTGGATGAGGAGGGTGTTGGTCAGATCCGTTGGAACAACAGGGTTATAGGAATATCATTTTGGGTCAGTGCTCCCGAGGGCACAAAGCTTGGAAAACACCGGGGTACGGTGAGGCTGCTTGTAGATGGAGTACCGGCAGGGACGATCAAATTCATAATAGGGGTTGAAGCTTCACTTGAGGAGGAGGCACCCGCAGAGGCCCTTGGAGATCTATCGCACCGGTACAACAAGGCGTTCATATCCTACGCCTCCCAGGATCGGGTAGAGGTATTGAAGCGGGTGCAAACGCTGGGCGCCCTAAAAATCGACTATTTCCAGGATGTGCTGGATCTGGATCCGGGTGATCGTTGGGAGAGAGAACTCTACAAAGAGATTGATAGCTGCGACCTTTTCCTGCTGTTCTGGTCTTCAGCTTCCAAAGGATCAGAGTGGGTTCACAAGGAAGCTGCTTACGCGTTGGAGCGACAGAAGAGGAATCAGGATGATCAGCCAGACATCATCCCGCTGTTGATAGAGGGCCCACCCCCGCCAAAACCCTGGCCGGAATTCAACAGCAGGCATTTCAACGACAGGCTGCTCTATGTGATGAAGTATTCTGGGGAAGGGTAATCTTATGCTTGGTCGGCAGCTTGGAATCGTCAGCGGGCATATATATCGATGCCCATCGAAAGGCTCTTTGTCGGGTAGCCTGCCAGGAAATATACACTCGCAGTTACTGACAGCATAGTTATTAACTTTCATCCTGCTTTCGGTGTGCTTACCGACCGCGTGAGTGCTCCAAGCATGAACAACAAGAGAATTGTCTACAAAAAAGAGCAATAGTGTTGATCTCCAAAATAATATAATCCGGTATCCCCGCAGATTGCGGCTACTTTGCTACAGGCGTCGGAATCTTTGGCATGACCTGCAACACATAGAAACCCCTACCGGTCGCTGTCGGAAAGTAGATCCGGCCGCCAAATCCCGGAGGGGTGAGAGAATTTACGGTCAAGGGCTCGAAAAAATCGGACTCGGCAAGAATCCTGCCCGTGGCGGCATCACGCCAAGTAAGTTGTTCCGTGTATCGGCTATTTATGAAGATTGCCTCTAGGACTGATTGCCCGGGCGCCAACCTGACATTGGTCAGCAGCAGAACTCTCTTGTCCTCTGCGTCGGCCATTCAGCACACCTGATTGATGCACCTAAAGGATTCATATTTCCTGCCAATAGAGAGTGAGAGGGATCACTGAACTTGATCCTGATCGTCAACCTAGAACGGTCAAAATGAGACCTGGAGTTCCGCCAATGTCGTCGGACTACTGCCATGAAATTGGGAAGGACCTAACTACTTCCGCTAAGAAATGCTCTAACACCGGTGCCCGTGTGAAATCAGAAGACGATAACTTCGAAGCAAGTTTCGATATAGGTTATTCACTGCTCGGTATAGTTCTTTGTTTAGCCATTGTTTTTTCTACTTTGTATCGATGATGCCGAGCAGAAATCCGCCGAGTTCTTCTCGAACAAGTGCCCGAAGCACGAGAAAGGCATCAACTTGAATCGGATAAGGCGCTGGCTGGGCATTGGGTTCTAGGGGTTACGTTGACCTGCTCCATTTGGTAAGAACGCTGAACGGGTGCCAGCAGCCAGGAAGAGGCATTCCGGATCCTGCGGGATCAGTTGTCACCATGCTTTACAGCAGGGCCCGTTAACCGGCGCTTTCACTCAGGCTCGATCTCCTAACTTCACGGCTGATTGTGTCGAAGACGACCAGCGGCCGACCAATTCCGTGGCGGATACCCCCGTAATAACGATGGTCTTGGAAATCGCTCCCAGATAGCTCTCATGGGTCCGCGGTGAAAATCCCCGCAGCAGCACGGCATCGATTATCTGTTGACGTAATTCGCTAATAGTCCTGCTTCCGTGTGAAAGACCGAATGTTGGTCTTACGAAAGCATGGTCAATGCACAACCCAATGTCGGGACCAACAGAGCTACCGCGAAGCGGTTAGATTCCACCGGATAGATTATTCCTGTAATGTTGGCGTAATAAAAAAGCGAACGGTATGGAAGGGGGCTTATGCTGAACATCATAATCGTAGTTGTCGCAGCCGTGGTGTTGGCTTTTATGTTCCACCCCAGGGTGACCAAGAACAACGCTTGGCACGCAACACTTACGCCACTCTCCTCCATAATCGGTAGCGGCTTTCTCATCCTGCCGCCATTACTTGTAAGCGTGGTCGGAGTGTATTCCCCTGTCGCTGTCGTTGGCATTGTTTTGTTCGCCTATGCGATTGGCAGTGTCATTCGCTTCAACATTGTTTACGCCGAGCCACTACTGCATGAAAGGAAGGCTCACCCCTTAATGCGCAAGGTCGATTTGGTTGCCAATGCGGCGCTGTCATTCGCCTACGTGACCGCGGTTGCATTCTACCTGTCGCTGTTGTCGGCTTTTCTCCTGACCTTCCTCGGTTACGAGAATGAACTCACCCTGGAGAGAACCCTGACAACCGCCGTAATAGTTTTTATTGCCTCGACGGGGTACTTTCGCGGACTGGGTGGGCTTGAGAAACTCGAGGCATATTCAATGTCACTGCAGTTGTCGATTGTTGCGGCACTGCTGCTTGGAGTATTCGTCTACGACTTCAATTTCATGCAATCCGAACAGACGCTCTCCTTCGAGATTCAGGACAGGGGCATGCTGGAAAAGACGTTTATCCTGGCGGGTATTCTACTTGTGGTACAGGGCTTTGAGACATCGCGCTTTCTGGGTGAGAAATACCACGCGGACGTTCGCGTACGGACCATGCGCCATGCACAGTTGATTGCAGGTGTCCTGTTTGTGGTGTCGGTCATTGCATTGATGCCGATTGTGCAGCATCTCGATCTCGAACATATCGAGGTCGAGGAAATCGTGGCAGCTACCGGGCTGGTGGCAACCGCATTGCCTCTCATGCTGATTGTGGCGGCGGTCATGAGCCAATTCAGCGCCGCCGTCGCGGATACTGTGGGTGCCGGGAGCCTGGCAAGCGAGAGCAGTCGCGGAAAACTGAAGACCAACATGGGATACCTGGTGGTTTCGATCTTCGCCATAGCGCTGGTTTGGACTGCAGACCTGCTGGAAATCATTTCAGTCGCGTCACGTGCTTTTGCGCTGTACTACCTCTTGCAGTGTTTCGTCGCTATAATGGCGAACCGCCATCATCACGAAGACAAGGTTCGCCTCAAGCACAACGCACACTTCTTTACAGTGGCGGGCATTCTGGCATTTGTTGTCATTTTCGCCATACCTGCCGAATAGACGCCGGACCGAGAGGGTTGCCGTGAAACATAAACCATTCATCTTCATGCTCATGGTGGTGTTTGTGCTTGGCTTGTGGCTGCATTGGTCGAGTATCGAGAATGGTGAGCAACTGGCTGTTGCCAATTGTGGCGGTTGCCACGATTTGTCGGCTGAGAAAAAAAGCAAGAGGGGCCCTTATCTCTGGGGAATTGTGGACCGTCCCGCAGGCATTGCTGACGGGTACGAGTACAGCGACGCTTTTCGACAGTTTGTCGATGCCAGGCAGTACGTTTGGTCTGAAATCAACCTTGATTTGCTCATCACCGATCCAGATCGACTTATCCCGGGCATTAGAATGGCCGAAAAAGAAGACGATTCCAAACACGCCAAGGCTTTTGAAAACATGCAGAATTTGGACAATCGTAAGGAATTGATTGCTTTTCTAAAAACGTTGAATTAATTGTTTTATAACCATTGATTACGATTTATGACTGTCGATTCGCGCAACTGCCTGGCACTAACTGCCGCAGTGCGTTGTCGCGATAACTGCATGCCGCCATCCACAGGAAAATCAACATTTGAATATCGCAGGTTTTACCGTGTTGGTGTGCATGCGGGCCTTTGTCGTGTTTTTTCCGATTCCGGACATTTGAAAACTCCCGGGTCGAGCCGACTCAGCGCTTATATGATTCACCGAAGGTGAGGGGACATGAAGATTCTCGTATGTGTTGATCTGTCGGATTCGACAGAAGAGATCCTGAAACGGATCGAGGTGCTGTGCCGGCCGATGAACGCCAAGGTCTGGCTGCTGCATAACGCAATGCCGGAACCGGACACGATTGAATTCAAAGTAGATCCGATCGAGGCTCGGGAATCTCTCGCGAAGAAATTCCATCAGCAGCACCGCCAGATTCAGGAGCTGGCAGAGCGATTTCGTAAGTCAGGGGTAGACGCAACCGCCCTTCTTGTTCACGGCAAGACGGTTGACGTGATTTTGAAGGAAGCCGCGGACTTGGATATCGATGTGATCGTGGTCGGCTCCCATGGACATAGCGCGATGTATCAACTGCTGGTGGGCAGTATCAGCGAAGGTGTACTCCAAGGATCCAGCAAACCGGTTCTCGTTGTACCTACCCATGAGCGTAGCTAACGCGCCAGGTATCTAGCCTAAAAACGAGGCCACCGGCTTTAACGGAGAGACCATGGAGATGTGCTGATTGCTGCCTTCCGGAAGGACTTAAGCGCGGAACGGACTGACAGGCTGGTAAGCGGGGTAGAGTGGCGAAGAGAGGCTTCGAACAACTCGGAAAAGCGGGAGAGGGCGATGAATGGGTGGATATAGTTGCGATATCATCGCTTGGTTCGACCGAATCTAATTCTTGCATGCGGAATCATACTCGGAAGCTTTTATCTTGAAGTGATGCTTTATAAGAGCGGCGTATTGCTATGAAAAAAAAGAAATTATTGGGGCGGAGACTACCGAAAAACCTTACTAACCAATTGATTAATAATGATTATGTATTGTTCGATTAGTGCAGTTACCCCAAATGTTACCCCGCGTAATCTGTGGTTTGTTCCGCGGACAACCAAATTTTATTCAGGTGGTACAGATACAATCTCTTCCTCGATATTCTGCAAGATCAGAATTGGATCGTCTTCTGTTGGTTGAGGGTCATCTGGTTCCACGCACTGTTCTGCTGAAGCAAACAATACGCAAGCTTTCCCATCCTGGTGGCGAGAACTTGGATAAATGATCCCGTGCAGCCGATCAACAGGTGAGTCCTCTCTAGTATGAAACAAATGCCTGAAGTATTCTGTGACGATTTGGGTTGGAACGTAATCGATATGTTCTCTCCCGTCTTTAATTACCTGTTTCGACAGGTCAAAGATGAACTCCTGGAGAAACAGGATGCTGGACCTCAAGTGCCTGTAGGATTCATCGAAAAGACTTGGGAGACCATCAAGAACTGTGAGATCAAGAACAGATAAATCAGTTTTAGAAATAAAATTACCTGTAATGAGTTTCTGAGTTGAGCCTGGGACGGGAACGTATGTTTCTGCTACCGCTGTCTCCCGGTCAAGTGCACCATAGAACATCGGAATTCCAGCTGGGCTCATTCGGTTGGAAAATCTGGCATACTCGATCGGAGGAGTCCCTAGCTCTTGAGCTGTTGAAATCTTAACTCCTGGGCCTATGATGCGGATACGATATATGGTTATTCCTGCATTCAATGTGCGGCAAAGGTTGAGATTAATGGCGGCCCTACCAATTTCATCAAGAATATCTCTCGGTTCAATTTCATCAGGTTGATCTTCATCAGCAGTAGTCTTGCTACGATAAAAAACGTATCGGGTTTTATGTTTGACGAGCTCCGAAAAATTCTGCCAACCAAATATCAGAGTTTGCTCTGGGCGAAGCATATATGGGTTCTTTTCAACCCATTCTAAGTCTATGAATGCGCTCGCAATGTCATCACCAAGATTAAGACCAACCTCCAGTCCAATTTCTTCAAAAAGAAGTTCATAGGAGTTGAGAACATTCCACTGCCATCCGCCTTCCCGTGATTCCCATGCAATTCCTTCATCGACTGCCTCGCCCCATTCTGATCTTATGCCTTCTGCCATGAATTCGAGTACATGATCCAGATGGGTTGCATGGCCACCATCACAGTATGTGCAGGTCTCAGTATCGTTTTGATTTTCGACAAATTCCTTTATGGCGTAGTCTTCAAAACATTCAGCGCAGACATATTTCTCGCCTGCTGAACTGTATCCTAGCTCTTGTTGGCGGAGCCACTCTTCTTTTGCACGTCCCACACCAAAGCCTCATCTATTTTTGATTGTGCAGTGATTCATAGTATTCAGATGGAGAATTATACAATTCTACTAAACTATTTCAGTCGTGACCTGTCCCAATCAGACACAGTTCGACAGGGTAATTCCAAATCAAAGCATCATGAATCTACTGTTCTAGTGGCTCCCCCAACAGATTCAACCGCTCCACCAACCCAGCCAGTGAAATCTGCACGAAAGCATCGTGTTGTGCGGTCAATCGTTCGAAGGTGTTCCAGTGCATCCCCTTGGGTTTCCATCCGTCGCCATTGAGGATACCTCGCTCCCATCCCAGCTTATCCCGGATTTGGTCGGCCCGCCGTGCCGCCCGGTCATCCCAGGTTTCCCGCTGGCTGGCGTAGGCCAACTGGTAGCAGTGACGGCAAGCGAAGATGCCGCCGCCGTAGAGGATCGCCACGCGCCGACCGCAACCTCGGGCAGGGCAGAGGAACCAGGAGCGTTGTCCACCAAGGTTGCAAGCGGTCCAGTCGAGATAGACGGGATAGCTTTCGTCCTGCCAGTCTTCGCTGCCGCTGCGGTGGCGGTAGGCGAGAATCACTCGGTCCGGTTCGGTACACACGCGGATGGAGGCAACTACTTCGCCATGCCGTGACCACTGCCAGCCGAAGGACTGATGGGGCTCAAGCAGACCATCCCGTTTCCAGCGCCGCACGTCGATGGACCGGTAATCGTCGGTGGAGTCTTTCGCGCCCCAATACCAATGCCGTCCGCTACCCATGCTGGCCATTTTTCTCTCTCGATTTTCCCGAAATCATTAGCCAATTTTACCATTGATGAATGACCATTGGCCGAACTGCGATTAACAGCAAAGTTTGGCTATCAGGATTCTTGTGGATCAACAATAAATTATAAGGAAAAAATCCTAACAGCTTTATTGGTAGCATCAGATGTCTTTCAAGTAGGTACGTTGAGTCTGTCGGAAAACCCTTTAATTAAACCTTGGTAAACCACCGCCTCTGGCGGTGAGACGCGAAAAGGCTCCGCCGTAACGGCGTGCATCGAAGAAAATGGCCTCCTTTGAACCGGCAAGTTCTACGGGAGGCCATTATGAGAGATTGGCAGAGCCAAGCTCACGTTAAGCATTATTGCAAATATCATGTTGTATTTGTGCCGAAATACCGGAAGAAATCAATCTACGGGACACTGAGAAAGGACATTGGGGTATTCTGCGGGAACTATGTTGCCAACAGGGTGTAGAACTAGTCCAAGGCTACGCGATGAGAGATCACATCCATATGCTGTTGATGATACCGCTAAAGTTTAGCGTGGCGAATACCATAGGGTTTCTGAAAGGGAAATCTGCGATACGGATATTCAGAGATTACTTGCAGGTGAAGCGAAATTTCACGGGACGCCATTTTTGGGCCCGAGGGTATTGTGTGAGTACTGTTGGTTAAGATGAACAGATGATCCGAGAGTACTTAAGAACCAGGAAAGGGAAGAGAAACGCCAGGAGCAGATGAGACTGGCAGGACTTTAACAATAGCCCCCTTGGGGGGCTTTCATCAAACTACCCGCTCTGCGGGTAGTAGATGATTAGAGAACATATCTAGCGACTTATAGGGCGAAGAGATTGTGCATGCAATGCAACATTTACTCAATCGAACCGGCTGCCCGTCTATATTGGTTTAAGTGCAATAGGATGCAGTATGACAATCTATTACGCCCACTCAGGAAATGATCCGGCTAAATCAGACTGGCAGCGGCTTTCTGATCATTTGGCCCATACCGCGCATTTAGCGGGAGAGAATGCCAGCTATTTTGGTGCAGAGCGGCTTGCCGAACTGTGTGGCATGTTGCACGACCTTGGCAAATACAGCAAAGCGTTCGCCCAGCGGCTGGAAGGTGGCAGGCGAGTGGATCATGCCACGGCGGGAGCCAAGGTCGCGGTGGAGATGTGGGGTCAGTTGGGAAAGCTGTTGGCCTATGCCATTGCCGGACACCACGCGGGGTTGGCCAATGGGGTCGACCAGGGCGAGGGAAGATCGACACTCAAGGACCGGTTGGAGAGTGTTATTCCCGAACTGGATGAGATCTGGAAAGAAGAGATCAGTCTTCCGGAGCATCTGCCACTGCCGCCGCTCAAACCGGCTGAAAATCAGGGCGGTTTCCAAGGGGCATTTCTGGTCAGAATGCTCTACTCCTGTCTGGTCGATGCGGACTTTCTAGATACGGAACGGCACTATCTGAAGCTCAAAGGCGAAGTACCGAAGCGAGGCCAACAACCACCGCTCAAACAATTGCATCAACAGCTCAATCAATATCTTGCTGACCTGATGGAGCAAGCGGCCAAAGGCACGATAAGTGATATCAATCGCCTTAGGGCGAGGGTGCTCACACATGCCAAAGAGCAATCCAAACTGGAAACTGGCCTCTTTTCGCTCACCGTTCCGACTGGCGGTGGCAAGACGCTCACCTCGATGGCCTTCTCGCTGGATCATGCGCTGGCTCACCAATTGCGCCGGGTGATCTATGTCATCCCGTTTACCAGCATCATCGATCAGAATGCCGGTGAATTCCGCAGGATTTTCAAGCCGTTGGGTGAGAATATCGTTCTCGAACATCATAGTGCGTTTGACGATAGTGGTTTCGAATGGAGGGAAGAGACCAAGGACAAACTCAAACTGGCGATGGAGAACTGGGATGCGCCGGTTGTGGTGACCACTGCGGTGCAGTTCTTCGAGTCCCTGTTTGCGGATAGAAGCTCGAAGTGTCGCAAACTGCACAACATCAGCGGCAGTGTCATCATCCTGGACGAGGCGCAGATGCTACCGCAGAAGCTGCTGCGCCCCACCATGGCCGCCATCGATGAGCTGGTCCGAAACTACCGTTGCTCGGTGGTGCTCTGCACCGCCACCCAACCGGCCCTGTTGCGTTCAGATGAGTTTTACAACGGCTTCGAGCATGTACGGGAGATCGCTCCCGATCCGGAGCAACTCTATAACGAACTGGATCGGGTCACAGTCAGGCATATTGGTGTTCAAACCGATAAAGAGCTAGCCGAACGGCTGAGAACGAACCGGCAGATCCTGATCATCGTCAACAACCGCCGTCACGCTCGGACGCTTTACGATCTGCTTGGTTCGGGCGAAGGGAACTATCACCTGACCACCTTGATGTGTGCCAAGCACCGCAAAGAGAGACTGGAAGAGATCCGTGCGTGGCTGAAAGAGGGGCAACCCTGCAAGGTGATCGCCACCTCGCTGATCGAGGCCGGGGTCGATGTCGACTTTCCGCTGGTGATGCGGGCAGAGAGCGGACTGGATTCGATCGCCCAGGCAGCGGGACGCTGCAACCGCGAGGGACGGCACTCCAAAGAGGCGAGTGAGGTACTGGTCTTCAGCTCACCAGACTGGAATGCGCCGCCTGAGCTGGAGCATCAGGCGGCCAGCATGCGCTCAGTGATACGCAACCACCAGGGGAAACTGCTTGCCCCGGATGCGATTCGCGCGTATTTCAGGGATCTCTTCTGGCGCAACCAGAAACGACTGGATGCAAAGAATCTCCTGAAGTTACACCGGGATCACTACGAACGCTTCAGTTTTCCGTTTCAGACCATCGCCAGTGAATACCGGATTATCGAAAGCACCATGCGACCGATAATCATCTCGCTCGACAGCGAAGCAGAGTCGTTGATCGAGCGGCTGCGCTATGCGGAGTTTGTTGGGCAGATTGCGAGGCGATTGCAGCCCTACCTTGTGCAGGTACCGGAAGAGGTTTTTCTGTCGCTCAAATCGGCAGCTGCGATTGCAACCATAGCGCCGGAGCGTTTTGGCGAGCAGTTTTGGGAACTGATTAACCAAAGCCTGTATGACGACGAGGCTGGATTAAGCTGGGAAAGCCCAAGCTATATCAATGCAGAAAAGTTGGTTTTTTAATTTGGTAGTGGACTGAAAACTTAGAAGGGAGGGGCAACCATGCCTTACGGAATAAAACTCCATATTTGGGGTGAGCATGCCTGTTTCACCCGACCGGAGATGAAAGTCGAGAGGGTTTCTTACGATGTGATCACTCCGTCGGCGGCTCGGGGCATTTTGGAGGCGATTCACTGGAAACCAGCGATCAAGTGGGTTATCGACTGCCTCCATGTGCTTGAGCCGATCCGCTTCGAGTCGATCCGGCGCAATGAGGTGGCCAGCAAGATTTCCGCCCGCAATGCCAACAGCGCTATGAGCAAAGGCTCAACCGCCGATCTCTGTCTAGTGGTCGATGAGGGCAAGGAGCGGCAGCAGCGGGCCGCTACGATACTGCGCAATGTCGGCTATGTGATCGAGGCCCACTTTGAACTGACTGGTAAAGCCACGGCGGAGGATAACGAGGGCAAACATCTCGATATCTTCAACCGCCGCGCCCGTAAGGGGCAGTGCTTTCACCACCCTTATCTTGGCACACGGGAGTTCCCGGCACAGTTTGCTCTGCTTGAGGGTGACAACCAGCCCATTTCCAATCTGCTCGATCAGGGCAAGGACCGTGATCTAGGGTGGATGCTGCACGATATCGACTTCAACAACGACAACACCCCCCAATTTTTCCGCGCCGTTATGAAGGGGGGTATCATCCAGGTACCTCCGTTTGATTCCGAGGAGGTGAGTGCATGATGTTCGCCGCATTGAACCACTACTATGACCGGCTGGCTGAAGAACCTGATCGGGATAGTGGATTGTCCAAAGTCCCTGTCTTTGGATTCACTGAAGAGAAGATCAGCTATGTCGTAGTGATTTCAAAGAGCGGGGATATCGTCGATTGTTATCCCATCTACGAACAGGTTGGCGGCAAGCGTCGGCCAAGACAGATGTTTGTCCCCGCATCCTTCAAACGTACCGGCCAATATACGGAAAAGAGTTTTAAGTCGGGCAAGGACAACGCATTTTTTCTGTGGGATAAAACCGCATATGCGCTTGGCATCAATGCTGCTGATAAGTCCTCAGAGTATGAATGGATTGAAACCAGACTGCCATTTCGGTCGTTCAAGCGTTTCCATCAAAAGCATCTTTCCAATAATGAGGATAAGGGATTACAGGCGCTTCTCACCTTTTTGGATAAATGGCGGCCCGAACATTTTGATCGGGATTTGAAAGACAAGGAAATCATTGGAACAAATATCGTGTTTCAGTTGGATGGCGACCGCTGCTATCTGCATGACCGCGAGGCCGCCAAAACACTATGGGCCGAGCTGCTGAAAGAGTCGAGTCAAACGGATAAACGCCACTGCCTGGTAACTGGAAAACGGGACACCATCGCCCGCCTTCATCCCTCCATCAAAGGGGTCTATGGTGGGCAGAGTTCAGGTGGCTCTATCGTCTCTTTCAATGCTACTTCCTTCGAGTCCTACGGCAAGGAACAGGGCGACAACGCCCCAGTCTCGGAACTGGCCGCCTTCAAATACACCACGGCGCTCAACTATCTGCTGAATCGGGATAATCGCCACTGCCTGACGGTGGGTGACGCCAGCACGGTCTTCTGGGCTGTCGCCAAGGATAGTAAGCAGGCGCGGCAGAGTGAACAGCTCTTTATGCAGATTATCAGTCCCAGTGACGAGGGCGAGGCGGTGCAGCTTAAACCGCTGGTTGAGCAACTTGCCCAAGGTCGCCCGTTGGCGGAGATCAAGCCCGACCTTGATCTTGCGACCCGCTTCTATCTGCTGGGACTGGCCCCGAACGCCTCTCGCATCTCGATTCGCTTCTGGCTCGACAGCAGTTTTGGCGAACTGGCAGAGCGTATCGAAGAGCACTTCACCGATCTGTCGCTCAAACCGCTCCCCTGGAAGCAGCCGCCCTCGATCTGGCGGCTACTGATCGAACTAGTGCCTCACCGAGCCGGGCAGAAAGTGAAGTCGGAGGAGATCCCAGCCCATCTGGCCGGGGAGTTGATGCGCTCAATCCTGACTGGAGAGCGATATCCCCAGGCCCTATTGGCGCAACTTCTTCTACGTATACGAAGCGACGGGCACATAAGTCCGCTTCGGATTGCGATGATCAAGGCAGTTTTACACCGAGATTTTCGAAAGAACTTTTCAAAGGAGCAAATTCCCATGAGTTTGGATGAAAACAATACCAATGACGCCTATCTGTTGGGTCGGCTCTTTGCTGTTCTGGAACGCATTCAGTCCAGCGCCATCAAGGACGCCAATGCCACCATTACCGATCGCTATTATGGGGCTGCGTCAACCATACCCTATTCAGTTTTTCCGCGACTGCTTGCCGGAAGCAAAAGTCACCTCTCAAAGTTACGCAAAACTAAGCCCGGGTATGCCGTGAACTTAGACAAGGAACTGGGTTCAATCGTCGACAAATTACCATCCAGTTATCCCAAACATTTTTCCATGAATGACCAGGGGTGTTTCAGTATTGGCTACTATCAGCAGCGCGAACGGTTTTTCACGTCCAGCAGTCATGATTCCGATCAGACTGGCACTGAAGCAAACTAAAATATTAAGAGAGATACGATCATGACCATTCAAAACCGCTACGAATTCGTCTACCTGTTCGATGTTACCAACGGCAACCCGAACGGTGATCCCGATGCTGGAAACATGCCGCGCCTCGATCCAGAATCGAGCAAGGGGCTGGTGACCGATGTCTGCCTAAAACGCAAGATCCGCAACTTCATCGAACTGACAGAGGGGGATGCACCGGGTTACGACATCTACGTGCAAGAGAAAGCCGTGCTGAACAATCAAAACCGGAAGGCCTACGATGCCTTGGATATCGAGCCGGTTGCTAAAAAGCTGCCTAAAGACGAACAGAAAGCGCATGAAATCACTGCTTGGATGTGCGCAAACTTCTACGATGTACGCGCCTTTGGCGCAGTGATGACCACCGAGGTCAACAGCGGACAGGTGCGCGGCCCGGTGCAACTCGCCTTCGCCAAATCGATCGACCCGATCATTCCGCTCGAAATATCGATCACCCGTATGGCGGTTACCAATGAAAAAGACCTGGAGAAGGAGCGCACCATGGGGCGCAAGAGTATCGTCCCCTACGGGCTCTACCGCATGCACGGCTTCATCTCCGCAAAGTTGGCCGAAAAGACCGGCTTTTCAGAGGCCGATCTTGAAAAGCTTTGGCAGGCGTTACAGATGATGTTCGAGCATGATCACTCAGCAGCTCGCGGCGAAATGGTCGCCCGTAAACTGATTGTCTTCAAACATCGGGACGCCTTGGGCAATATGCCTTCGCACAGGCTGTTCGAACTGGTCAGCGTTAATCGGATCAACGGAGAAAGTGGCACACCGGCCAACGGTTTCGATGATTATGAAATCATGGTCAACAGCGGTGGGCTGGAGGAAAGGGGTGTTACCATTTTGGAGGTAGAGTAACAGATCGATGGATGATCAAGCCTGGCTTCAGCTCTCTGCTCTTCAGCACTATGCTTTCTGCCCACGCCAGTTCGCGCTGATCCACATCGAACAGGCGTGGGCGGAAAACTTCCATACCGCCCACGGCCGACTCCTGCACGAGCGCGTCGACAGCTACGAGTCGGAGCAGCGTGGCGATACTCGGTACGAGCGGAGTATCTCAGTGCTCTCTAGCCGGCTGCTCATCCACGGCAAGCTCGACCTGCTGGCGATCAACGGCAAGCCGCCAGCCCATTACTTTCCGGTGGAGTACAAACGTGGCAAACCCAAGGTGGAGAATTGGGACCGGATTCAACTCTGCGCTCAGGCCCTCTGCTTGGAGGAGATGCGGCAGATCTCCATCGACAGAGGTGCCCTGTGGTACTGGCAGGTGAGAAAACGGGAGCCTGTAGAGCTCGATGATACTTTGCGATCCGTCACGGAGCAGACCATCGAAGCAGCACATGCCCTTATCGCCTCCGGCAGAACCCCCGTGCCAACGCCATTCAAACAGCGATGCGGCGCCTGTTCACTGCAAGAGATCTGCGAGCCGGAGGTCTTTCGCAAGGACCATTCCGGGCATTATGTTGACGCTCTCTTCACAGATGCCGGATTGTGACGGACCACAGCCATGAAAAAGTTGCTCAATACTCTGTACATCACTCGCCAGAAGAGCTATCTGCACAAAGAGCGGGAGACCATCGTCATCAAGCAGGAGGGTGAAAAGCTGGGACAGTTTCCCGCCATCAGCATCGCAAATATCCTTTGTTTCGGACAGGTTGGTGTCTCCCCATTTTTAATGGGCTATTGTGGCGAGCAGGGTATTGGCCTTGCCTTCTATTCCCAGTACGGTAAATTTCTCGCCCGCATTCAGGGGCCGCAAACCGGCAATGTGCTATTGCGCCGCGCTCAATACCGCTGGGCTGACTGCGACAATAAGGCGCTCGCGATTGCTCGCCTGATGGTCGCCGCCAAGGTCGCCAACGGCCGCTCTGTGCTAATGCGGGAGATACGCAACCATGGAGAAAATAATACTCTCTCGGATGCGGTAAGACGGCTCGCTACCAACCTGCGGCGGGCAAAACAGGCCCAATCTGTTGCCGAAGCGATGGGCATCGAAGGTGATGCTGCCAACATCTACTTTGGAGTATTCAACGAGTTGCTGCGGGATAGCGATTTTCATTTTGAGGGACGAGTGCGCAGACCGCCCACTGACCAGGTAAATGCACTGTTGTCATATTGCTATACCTTGATCACTCACGAGTGCGCTTCGGCATTGCAAGGAGTCGGGCTTGATCCTTATGTCGGCTTTCTGCATCAAGATCGCCCCGGACGTCTCAGCTTGGCGCTTGATCTGTTGGAGGAATTTCGCGCACCTTGGGCTGATCGCTTCGTAGTTACACTGCTCAACCGCAGACAGATTCGACAAAAGGATTTCATTACTGAGGCTAGTAGTGCCGTACGATTGACCGATGATGCCAGAAAGACATTATTAACCGCGTGGCAGGAGCGTAAGCAGGTCGAGATCACTCATCCCTACTTGGAGGAGAAAGTCGCAATTGGGCTGTTACCCCATTGCCAGGCCATGCTGCTTGCCCGGCATATTCGGGGCGATACCGAATACTATCCACCCTATCTGGTGAAATAGCGATGCTGGTGCTGATAACCTACGATGTCAATATCGTTTCCGAAGGCGGCCAGAGACGATTACGAAACATCGCCAAAACATGCCTCGATTATGGGATGCGGGTGCAGAACTCAGTTTTCGAATGTGAAGTGACCCCGGCTCAGTATGTGGGATTGAAAAATGAATTGATGAACATCTTCGACCCGGATAAAGATAGCCTTCGTTTCTATATGTTGGGGAAGAGGGGTCGGAAAAAAGTAGAACATATCGGCACTAAATCTGTAGTAGACCCTATAAACGATGCCCTGATTCTCTGACCGCTAAACGCACGTTCTCATGAGATTAACAAGACGTTAGCGGTAAATTAACATGTTGATATTCACGAAATAAAAAAAGTTTGTAGTCCTGATCTTTAACAATCGAAGTATTTTACAGTTGGTTAGCGGAACCCGGGATTTTGGGTAATTGATATCAATTAGTTACACTTGGATGGTCGCACCCTGCGTGGGTGCGTGGATTGAAACACGTCGCTACAAGACACGTCGGCGTCCATGGGGGTCGCACCCTGCGTGGGTGCGTGGATTGAAACTCACTCACCCGTTTCTTTAGGTTTTCATATCCCTGTCGCACCCTGCGTGGGTGCGTGGATTGAAACCCACCCAAGCAACGGTACCGCAAGCAAGACGCGTCGCACCCTGCGTGGGTGCGTGGATTGAAACGTGACTACTGCCGTGTACTCATACAAGTCAAAGGTCGCACCCTGCGTGGGTGCGTGGATTGAAACGAGGCTATGTACTCGCAAGGGGGCACCACCACGCCGTCGCACCCTGCGTGGGTGCGTGGATTGAAACCCTGCGGGTCTCCGGCTTGTGCGTTTCCGCTTACGTCGCACCCTGCGTGGGTGCGTGGATTGAAACTTCACTTAAACCGACCTCCAAAGCTTCCAGGTGTGTCGCACCCTGCGTGGGTGCGTGGATTGAAACCAGCAGCGTAGTGAACCCGACTTGGACACCCTTGTCGCACCCTGCGTGGGTGCGTGGATTGAAACCTCCAAGCATTGATCCAACCGGCGTAACCCAGGGGTCGCACCCTGCGTGGGTGCGTGGATTGAAACAGACCGTGTCCCGCGTGCCGGGTGCGGTAGAAGCAGTCGCACCCTGCGTGGGTGCGTGGATTGAAACTTTGGGTTCGGAGATGACGAACCCCAAGGCGCTGTCGCACCCTGCGTGGGTGCGTGGATTGAAACATCCGGCATGGATACGGGCGTCCCATGGGAAACGTCGCACCCTGCGTGGGTGCGTGGATTGAAACGTCTCAAAATGTTAGTACCGCTAACGTTTTCGCCCTGTCGCACCCTGCGTGGGTGCGTGGATTGAAACGACCTACCTGCTATCGAAGTAGTATCGATGGCGCGTCGCACCCTGCGTGGGTGCGTGGATTGAAACAGTCTGGTGTGTTGCCGTCCGGGTCTCAGTTGCGTCGCACCCTGCGTGGGTGCGTGGATTGAAACGTTTCATTAGTACAGCCCTCTTCGTTTACGTTTTGTCGCACCCTGCGTGGGTGCGTGGATTGAAACACCGCGTCGCCGGGACATTAAGAAGATCATAGCCTAGTCGCACCCTGCGTGGGTGCGTGGATTGAAACTCTTTTAAGTAGTTGAAAGAGAGAGAGAAATAGGGTCGCACCCTGCGTGGGTGCGTGGATTGAAACCTGCTCATGATGGGCGCCACCCGCCGTATGGGTGGTCGCACCCTGCGTGGGTGCGTGGATTGAAACTCGATAGCCAAAAGGCATTTAGCGATGAGCTGAGTCGCACCCTGCGTGGGTGCGTGGATTGAAACCTGCATCAAAGGATTTCCTGCATTTCCTCGATATGTCGCACCCTGCGTGGGTGCGTGGATTGAAACTCCGTAGGTCTGTGATAATCGGTTTTCCGGTTAGTCGCACCCTGCGTGGGTGCGTGGATTGAAACTGCATGTGCAGGGCTAGGGTTGCCTCTGCTTTGCCGTCGCACCCTGCGTGGGTGCGTGGATTGAAACTTCGCCAACAACAGGGATAATCGGGATATACCTGGTCGCACCCTGCGTGGGTGCGTGGATTGAAACCTCTGATATAGGGAAAACCCTACCACTACCCAGGTCGCACCCTGCGTGGGTGCGTGGATTGAAACGCGAACAACTCGCGTTTCGCGTTAGCCTGCGCAGTCGCACCCTGCGTGGGTGCGTGGATTGAAACTTTTGATGTATCTAAAGCAAGGATTTGTTCGTAGGTCGCACCCTGCGTGGGTGCGTGGATTGAAACGGTCTCGGGCTGATATATGACAAGCTGGTGACTGTCGCACCCTGCGTGGGTGCGTGGATTGAAACTCCAATACATCAAACGCCTTAATCAGTTTGTGCGGTCGCACCCTGCGTGGGTGCGTGGATTGAAACGCATATTCGATTATTGCGGCGGCAAAGGAATCAAGTCGCACCCTGCGTGGGTGCGTGGATTGAAACTCGGTGACTCGCTGCGCCCAGCGCTTCGATAACTGGTCGCACCCTGCGTGGGTGCGTGGATTGAAACCTCGATACCGGCGGCACCGTTTTCCATTGTCGTTAGTCGCACCCTGCGTGGGTGCGTGGATTGAAACATCGAGTACACCATGAAAGCGGGGTTGGCCATGTCGCACCCTGCGTGGGTGCGTGGATTGAAACATATCAAGGGCTAAAGAGGGCTCTGCTACTTTCTTCGGTTCGGTAACTGATGCGAAGTGTGTCCCTTTAGCGGGAGGTAATGCGCCGCGCAGGTCGCCGGATGGATCACGTTCTGCCCTACCTGTGGCTACCGCGTAGCGGAAGACCTGTCCGCAGTTGCCGAGGGCGCGATGGGCGGTTTCTAGTGCTCCCCGTTGTTCGATGCGGCGGATAACTTCCAGCAGTTGCGGGGCGCTGATTTCTGCAATGGGCTTACCGCCGAGCCAGGGGAAGATGTCACGCTCCAGTCTGCGGATGATTCTATTGCCATGATTCGCTGACCAGTTGGGGGAGTGTTTGGCGTACCACTCTCGCGCTACAACCTCGAAAATGTTTCCGGCCCGCTCTACTTTGGCGGCCTTCACCGCCTTGCGGTTTTCGCTGGGGTCAATCTCGTTGGCCAGCAATTTGCGGGCATCGTCGCGCCGTTCGCGGGCCTCTTTCAGTGAAATATCGGGATAGACGCCGAGGGAGAGCCGTTTCTCCTTGCCCCAAAACGGTATTTGAGTCGCCACCACTTGCCCCCTTTCGGGGAAATCTCCAGGTAAAGGCCCCCGCCATCGAAAAGACGTTGTGTTTTCTCTATGGGTTTGGCTTTTCGTATCTGGGTATCTGTAAGAGGCATTGGGGCAACTCTCCTGGTATCTGTTCCAGTGTTCCCCGTAAATGCCCCCGTCTGCTCTCGGATTCTGGGGGCATCTATGGGATGTCCTTGGATACGTATGTTAGGTTAAGTCGCTGTATTAAGATAATAAAAAAGCCGTCCTGGGACGGCTTTGGATATTGAATTGGTGGAGGCGGCGGGAATCGAACCCGCGTCCGCAAGTACTCTGCCCTTGGCTCTACATGCTTAGATCTATCTATTATATTTAACCCTCTGATGCCCGACAGACAGGGCAGCCAGGGGGCGGTTCCGGTTTAGTTTTAGCGAGTTGGCCCCGGACCTGCCGCATCGCGATCTTGTGAGATATGACGCCTGAATGCCCCGAGGGGCGCTGGACGCACAAGCACGGCTCCAGTCAGACGGCATCTACCGGTTATTAAGCGGCGAGTGCGTAGTTGTCGTCGTTGGCAACTATTCGTGTTACAGACTTTTTTACGAGGATATCTGTGTCCTCGACATGCACCTTAGGTTTCGCTACCCACGTCGAAGCCATGTCGCCCCCGTGGTAATTCAAGAGACAGTATAGTGCGCGTTAAGTTCCCTGTCACATTCAATGGGATTTAAGGATGCGCTGTTTGTCTCGCTGCCAATCCCGGTCTTTGTCGCTGGCCCGTTTATCATGTTGTTGTTTGCCTTTCGCCAAACCGATTTCCAGCTTCACCCGGCCGTTTTTTTTCCAGTACATTGCCGTGGGTACCAGAGTATAGCCCTTGCGTTCGACTTGTCCGATGAGGCGATTGAGTTCCCCTCGATGCAACAGCAGCCTGCGGGTGCGGGTGGGATCGGGGGATATGTGAGTGGAGGCGGTCGGCAGGGGCGTAATTAGGCAGCCGAGAAGAAAGGCTTGGCGTTCCTTGATCAGTACATAACTCTCGCTGATTTGTGCCCGGCCTTCGCGCAGGCTCTTTACCTCCCAACCTTCCAGGGCAATACCCGCTTCGAAGCGATCTTCAATGAAATACTCGTGCTTCGCTTTCTTGTTCAAAGCGATGGTGGTGCCGCTGTGACCGGTTTTGGTTTTTTTCTTCTTCGCCATAGGCGGCGATTGTATGCGAGTGGGGGAGTCGGGTGCCAGCGATTATCCGGCCGATTTAGGAGCTTTCCCCATTTTTCAGAGACAACCGATTGCCGGGGAAGTCATGGTGCAGCGGATTTTTGGTCAAGCTGCGCAATTGGATTAGAATTGACACCGTTTTTTCATGGCGGGAGTTTGAAGTCGATACCTCAACAAACAGCACGGGCCGCGAACAGTGGTCTTCTCCCATCATGTTCGTGCTGGTCACCACCGGTGCGGTGGTGGGATTGGGGAATTTTTGGAGATTTCCTTCGCTGGCGGCGGAGTTCGGCGGTGGCGCCTACCTCTCCGCCTACCTGCTGTTTATTGTGGTTATCGGATTCCCGCTGATGTTGGCAGAGGTGACCCTTGGTCGCAGTGCCCGCAAGAACTCAGTGCAGGGTCTGCGAGAGTTGGGCCATCGGGGGGGGGCTCCCTGGTTTCTCGCAGCCCTGCTTGGGATGCTGGGTGCGCTTTGCGTACTGGCCATGTACAGTGTGGTTGCCGGCTGGTCCATGGCTTATATGGTCCGAACCGCCAGCGGGGTATTCGAGGGGGTAACCGCTGAGGGTGCGCGCAGCATCTTCGACAGCTTCATTTCCGACCCCGAGAAGCTCCTGGGCTGGCATACGCTATTCGTGGTGATAACGACAACGGTTACCGCCAGGGGTATCAGATCGGGACTCGAGCCCTGGCTGCGGATCATGATGCCTGCACAAGCATTGCTGTTGCTGTTACTGCTATTCCATGCCTGGCAGTTGGAAGCGTTTGAGAAGGCGTTTGAAGTTGTATTTTCAATGGAGTTCGAGAAACTCTCGGTGGGTGCGCTGTTGGCAGCCTTGAGTCAAGCGTTTTTTACCCTCAGCCTGGGAATGGGGGTGATCATGATCTATGGGTCCTATTTGCCCGAAGGAGTTTCTGTTACCGGATCGGTGGTTTCGGTATTGGCTTTCGACCTACTGGCGACGCTGCTTGCGGCGATGGTGCTGCTGTCGCTCCTTATGAACGGCGGCCTTTCCATGGCTGAGGGGCCGGCTCTGATATTCCAGGCGCTGCCGGTGGTTCTCGGCGATATGAGTGGCGGCGCTGTCTTGGGTAGCTTGTTTTTCCTTATGCTACTTCTCGTGGCATGGAGTTCCGGGCTGAGTTTGATGGAACCCGCGGTCGCCTGGCTTTGCGAACGCTTTGGTATTGGACGCGGCTGGTCGGCCGCTGCCGTGGGAGTTGCAGTCTGGATACTGGGTCTTGGGGTCATGATGTCCTTCAGCGATTGGTCATTCACCTTCTCCATAGCAGGCGTGAAAGGTGACAACGGATTGTTCGATGTTCTGGACTTTCTTACAGCAGCGGTTCTGTTGCCAGTGGGAGGGATATTTCTCTCCCTGTTTGCAGGTTGGGTCTTGCCCCGGGAAGCGCTGCTGGCTCAACTCGCTTTGGGAACAATGGGTCTCCGATGGTGGTACCTGATGACCAGATTTGTGGTGCCTCTGGGATTGTTGTTGGTTTCACTGTCGGTCTGGGGAGTGATTTAAGTGCCTATCGTTCAAAAGAGTGCGCTAGTAACTCACACAGCAGAGCAGATGTACGATTTGGTATGTGATGTGGAATCCTACCCGCGGTTTCTCCCCTGGTGCCGGACAACCAGGGTGATCTCGCGAAGTGAGGGAGAGGTTTGCGGTGAGATGGAGGTGGCGCGGCTTGGGGTCAGCCAGACTTTTTCCACCCGCAATATTCTCCATCCTTACGAGCGAATCGACATACGTTTGCACCAGGGGCCGTTCAAACATTTACAGGGGGCCTGGCGATTTACCTCATTGGGTGAGCGGGCCTGCAGAGTCGAGTTGAATCTCGAGTTCGAATTTTCTGGGAGACTGATCAACGCGGCCTTTGGCAAAGTGTTCGGCCAGATCGCCAATACTATGGTGAGCGCCTTTTCCAAACGCGCGGGCGAGGTGTACGGTGGCAGATGATGTTCTTGAAGTGCAGGTCGCATACGCCAAACCGGAAGAGCAGTACATTGTGGTATTGGAAGTTGAGCAGGGGACTACCCTCGAGCAGGCCATCGAGCGCTCCGGCATTCTTGCTCGATATCCAGAAATCGATTCTCAGAGTGCTAAGGTTGGGATCTTCGGGAAGGCAGCGAGCCGCACTACAAAGCTGTCTGCCGGGGACAGGGTGGAAATCTACCGGCCACTAATAGCAGATCCCAAGGAGGCGCGTAAGAAACGCGCCGCGGAAGGTAAATCGCTGAAAAAAGGAGGGGGGTGAGGGAGTTCTCCGGGAAGCGGCAGTTTTCCTTTAATCGTAAGGTCGGAGCTTTACTCCAGCGTCTCTGCCTGCCCCATGGCCTCCATCGATCGCTCCTCGGACGTATCGCCATGGATCGGTGTTTCACTATTCGATGAATCCTCGGATTCGTCGCTTTCCATCATCCTCATCATACCGCCGAAGAGACCGGTCCTCTTGTCGTAATCGGGTACCGAGTAAACTCTTGCCTCTTTAAAATCGGTGATTTCGTCGAGTGGAACGGGTTTCATATCCCCCTCCAGACGCACTAGCCGGTCATCTTCGAAAAATAGCGCGATGCGTTTGCGCTCCAAAACTTTCTTGCCTTTGCCAATGCTGTAGTAGTAGTCCCAGCGATCCTGGTGAAAAACATCCACCAACAGAGGAGACCCCATGATATAGCGTACCTGGCTCTTCGACATACCAGGCTCCAACTGATTGACCTTCGACTGCTCTAGCACGTTGCCTTGCTGAACGTTTATCCGGTACATAAGACTGGTGCGGCCCAGGGCATCGGGTATGGCCTCACCTACATCGTTCAATGTGGAGCAACCGGTAACCGCGAGTCCTGATAATACAAACCATAGAAAGCGTGGAATCTGCATGGGATATGTCCGGGTATTAGTAAGGCGCAACACTGCAAATCATACCTGAGAACCCACAATGAAAACACCTGACAGGCGTCGCCCCACAGACGCCCGCTAGCCGGAGGAGAGCGATACCATCTCCTCTGCGTGCGCCAGAGTACTGGCTGTAATCTGCACTCCGCCGAGCATACGGGCGACCTCCGCGATTCGCGATTCTCCCGTCAGACGGACGATGCGGGTGGTAACGCTGTCCCCCTCCGCCTGTTTGCTGATCAACAGATGTTCAAGTCCCTGGGAGGCAACTTGAGGTAGATGAGTTACGCACAGCACTTGCCGCTCTCCACCCAATTGCCGCAGCAGGCGACCGATGGTCTCTGCGATTCCGCCGCCGATGCCAACATCCACTTCGTCGAAGATCAGCGTGGGGATCAGCCCGCAGCGGATGGTTGAGACCTGGATTGCCAAGCTGATTCTCGAAAGTTCCCCGCCGGAGGCGATCTTCGCCAGCGGCTGTGCGGGATGCCCCTTATTGGTGCTAACCAGGAACTCCACCTTGTCGAGACCACTGGGGGAGGATTTGGCGAGCGGCTGTTGCTCAACCCTGATCTGCAGCTGCCCATCTGGCATTCCCAGAGCGGAGATGCACTCGCTGACAGCACTTCCGAGTTTCCGGGCACCTTGGTTTCTGGCCCTGCTTAACGCCGTTGCGCGTTCCAGATAGCTTTGCTCCAGCTTCGCGGTTTGCTGCTCCAGCGCTTCCAGCTCGCTATCGTCCTGGCCGAGAACCTGTGCTTCACTCTTCATCTCGGCCAGCCGTTCCGGGAGCGCCTCGGGGCGGCAGTGGTATTTTCTCGCCAGGTCGTGAATGTCGCCAAGTCTGCGCTCCACCTGACTGAGGCGCTCGGGATTGAACTCGATATTCTCCGCGAACTGGCGAACCGTGGAGCCGGCCTCTCCAACTTGTATTGCAGCAGTATCCAGCATCTCCAGACACTCCTGGAGCTCCGGTGCGGATTCCAACATCGCTTCCAGTTCCCGGGATGCGCTATGCAGTCGGGCCTCTATCGACTCCTCCTCGTCCGTCAACAGGGCGAGAACCAAGCCGCTCCTTTGCCCCAGTTCGCCGGCGTTGCTCAATAGGCGTTGTTCCCGGTCGATCTCCTCAACCTCTCCTGGGTTTAAATTGAGCGCGGTCAGCTCCACTATTTGGAAGCCCAACAGTTCGGCCCGCTCGCGGCGTTCCTGCATGCCGCTTTTCAGGTCGTTCAATCTGCTCTGGCTCTGTTGCCAGGCGTGATAGGTAGTTGCGACCTCGCGTTGGAGTTGGGGATGATCGGCAAACTCGTCCACAAGCAAGCGCTGTTGGTCCGGACGCAGTAGCGATTGGTGTGCGTGCTGGCCGTGGATGTCGACCAGGGTTTGTCCCAGTTCCTGAAGTGTTCTCAGTGGCACCGGAGTGCCGTTGACAAAAGCGCGGGAGGCGCCGTCCCGAATCAGCACTCGGCGCAGAATACAGGGCTCTTCCGTGTCGAATTCATGAGATTGCAGCCACGCCTGGGCTTGGCTGCCGGCCTGGATATCGAAAACTGCGCTGATCTCAGCCCTTGGGCGGCCGGCACGGATCATGCTCTTGTCGGCCCGGTCCCCCAGCGCCAGGCCGAGGGCGTCAATGAGTACTGATTTTCCTGCGCCCGTCTCTCCGGTGAGTACTGTCATTCCAGGGCTGAATTCAGCGGTTAGATTGGCGACTACCGCCAGATCTCTGATATGCAGGTGTGAAAGCATCGGCGTCTACACCGGGTGGCCACTCCATCCCAGTTTGGCCCGCAGGATGTGGAAATGGTTGTGGCCCCGGGGATGAATCAGCCTGACCATGGAGTGGTGCTTGGTGATGGTGACCTTTTTCGCCCGCAATGGCACGCAGCTCTGGCCGTCGCAGGTCACCCGGGCATGGCCGATCTCCGTGCGGCCGCTGATAGTCAGCTCCAGGGTGCTGTCTCCGCTCACCACTATCGGCCGGTTACTCAGAGTGTGAGGACAGATTGGAACCATGACGATGGCGTTTAGATTGGGCTGCAGCAGCGGCCCGCCGCCGGAAAGGGCGTAGGCGGTGGATCCGGTGGGCGTGGAAATGATCAAGCCGTCGGAGCGCTGGCTCTCGACAAAGGCACCGTCGATATAGGTTTCAAGCTCGATCATGCGCGCAATGTTCCATTTGTGAATCACCACGTCGTTGAAGGCGGTATAACTCTGGCCGTTGATTTCCGCTTGGAGCAGAAACCGCTGCTCCTCCTGGTAGTGTCCGGAGAAGATCTCGCTTAGTGTTGCCAGCATCTCATCAGAGGGGATATCCGCCAGAAAACCCAGTCGGCCCAGGTTGATACCCAGCAGTGGTACATCATAGTCTGCCAGCCCCCGGGCGCTGTGGAGCAGGGTGCCGTCTCCCCCGACTACGATCGCTAGATCGCATTCGCGCCCGATCTGAGCCAGGCTGGCACTCTCCAAAGGGTGTTTCCAGAGCCGTTTGGAGGTTTCCTCTTCCAATAGTACCTGCTGGCCATTCCCTTCCAAAAAGCTCGCCAGCTGAATGAGTGTTTCTCGGGGGACGGAGCCGCTGTGCTTACCAACTAGACCGATGGTACGAAACTGTTGGGGCATAATTTTGTCGTCAAGAAGTGGTTATCTGGTATTTCGTGCTGTTTCGGATTGTTGCTGCAAGTTAACACGCACCCCCGGTGACGCCAACCAATTTACCGAGGGCTGTGCACTGTCGTGGAGGCCGAGATCGCCGGTGTCAGTGTCTTGACAGTTTCAGAGGCGAAAATGATAATCCTCATTGGCACTCTTGGGGAGGCAGTGCCAGCCAAGATTTCGCTGGATAAAGATTCTCGAGGTCGGGTCGTGGAACAGAAAGAGGTCCACCTGGAAAAGCCAGTTTCCGAACGTGCTCAGCACTTTTTGAAGGTGTTGATAGAGCGTTATATCAGAGAAGGTGAGCCCGTCGGATCGCGTACTTTAGCCCGCGACTCCGGCCTGGACCTCAGTCCTGCGACGATTCGCAATGTCCTCTCGGACTTGGAGGAGATGGGGCTGGTTGAATCGCCTCATACCTCCGCCGGACGGGTGCCGACGGTCTCCGGATACCGGCTGTTCGTGGATACCCTGGTGACCCTTAAGCCGCTGGACTCCAGCGAGGTGCTGTTGTTGAAGGAGGAAATCGTCGGCGATCGGCAGGACAAACTTATCGTCGAGTCCGCCTCGCAGATGCTATCCGGGTTGACACATCTGGCGGGTGTGGTCATGGTGCCCCGCCGTGAGCGCGTGATTTTTCGCCAAATAGAATTTCTGCCGCTATCCGGGAATCGGGTGCTCACCATATTGGTTACCATGGAGGGAGAGGTTCACAACCGTATCATCGAGACCAACAAGCCGTTTTCCCTGTCTCAGCTGCAGGAAGCCGCCAATGTGCTGAATCAGCACTATGCGGGCGATGAGTTGGAAGTCATTCACCGCAAATTGCTTGAAGAGATGGACCAGGCCCGAAGTGGCATGAATGACATCATGGTGCGTGCCCTGGAGATGGCGGAAAAGGTTATCGACAGTACGGGAGAGAACGGGGACTGTGTCATCGCCGGGCAGACCAATCTCATGGATTTCGACGAATTGGCGCAGATGGATAGGCTCCGCTCCCTGTTCGATTCCTTCAATCAGAAGCAGGAGTTACTTCACCTGCTCGACGTCTCGATGGAAGCCAAGGGATTGCAGATATTCATTGGGGAAGAGTCGGGCTACGGTCCATTGGATCATTGCAGCCTGGTGACGGCGCCTTATCAGATCGATGACCAGGTCGCCGGCATGCTCGGAGTCATCGGACCTACCCGAATGCCTTATGACCGGGTTATCCCCATTGTGGATGTCACAGCAAAACTACTAGGCGCGGCCTTGAAATCACGCTGAACACCCCTATTTAACGATAACCAAAGAACCCAGCTTCAACGGATTTCATAGCAATTCCGCGGGCGAGGGCGGGTCTTTGGACCTGTTGGTTATACATATTTGGTTTCATTTTCACGCAGAGGTCCTTTGAGCATGGCAAAAGAGCAGGAAACTGACCAGCGGGAGCCGGTGGTTGATGAGGTAGCGGAGGAGTTGGCGGAGGAGGCAGTGGGATCCGCCGAGGAGGCGCAGGTCTCAGAGAGCGAGCAGGCTTCCGGGGAAGTACAGGCTGAAACCCGGGAGGAGTTGCTTCAGCTTTTGGAGGACGCGCGAAACAAGGCCGAGGAAAACTGGAATCAACTGGTGCGCGCCCGTGCAGAGATGGAAAATCTGAGGAAACGGCAGACTCGGGAGCTGGAGAATGCGCACAAATACGCTCTGGAGCGGTTCGTGAATGAGCTGTTGCCGGTATGCGACAGCATGGAGATGGGTGTCAGCGCCGCCACCGAAGAGAGTGCAACTGTCGAGAAGCTGAAGGAGGGGATGGAACTCACCCTCAAGTTGTTCACCGACGTGGTGGCCAAATTCAATGTGGAACAGGTAGACCCGCTGGACCAGCCCTTTGATCCGGAGTTGCATCAGGCGATGTCCATGGTACCCCGGGACGATGTGCCGCCGAATACTGTGGTCACTGTGGTGCAGAAAGGTTACACCCTGAACGGCAGGCTGGTCCGCCCGGCGATGGTGATGGTATCTCAATCAGGGGGATAGTTACCCCAAGTGAATTGTGTCAAAGGCCTTGAAATGGTGGTGTTACCCCCCATCTGGTGTTGCATGAAGGCCAAATCTAAAGAATGTTAGCTTAGTGTTTTACCCGGAGACATAAATGGCAAAAATAATCGGAATCGACCTGGGCACCACCAACTCCTGCGTTGCGGTGATGGAAGGTGACAATGCCAAGGTCATTGAAAATAGCGAAGGTGATCGCACCACCCCGTCGATTGTGGCATACACCAAAGACAACGAGGTGTTGATCGGACAGTCGGCCAAGCGTCAGGCGGTCACCAATCCCAGTAATACTCTGTTCGCCATCAAGCGACTGATCGGACGCCGCTTCAACGACGATGTAGTGAAGCGGGATATGGAGATGGTTCCGTATAAAATCGTTCAGGCTGACAATGGTGACGCCTGGGTGGACGTCAACGGCAACAAGATGGCACCGCCGGAGATCTCTGCCAAGGTGCTGCAGAAAATGAAAAAGACTGCTGAGGATTACCTTGGAGAAGAGGTCAAGCAGGCGGTCATCACCGTTCCTGCATACTTCAACGACTCCCAGCGGCAGGCGACCAAGGATGCCGGTCGCATTGCGGGTCTAGAGGTCAAGCGAATCATCAATGAGCCCACTGCCGCAGCACTAGCCTATGGCATGGACAAGCAGACAGGTGACCGCAAGATAGCGGTCTACGACCTGGGCGGCGGCACCTTCGATATATCCATCATCGAGATTGCGGAAATCGATGGAGAGCATCAGTTCGAGGTGCTTTCGACCAACGGCGATACTTTCCTGGGCGGCGAGGACTTTGACCTGCGGATAATCGATTTTCTGGTATCCGAGTTCAAAAAAGAGCAGGGGGTGGATCTGCGCAATGATCCCCTGGCCCTGCAGCGGCTCAAGGAGGGTGCTGAAAAGGCCAAGATCGAGTTGTCCTCCAGTCAGCAGACCGATATCAATCTGCCCTATGTCACAGCGGATGCCAGCGGACCCAAGCACCTGAATATCCGGCTTACCCGGGCAAAACTGGAGTCCCTGGTCGACGATCTGGTAAAGCGCACCATCGATCCATGCAAGGTGGCGCTGAACGATGCCGGCCTGAGCGCTTCGGATATCGATGACATTATTCTGGTGGGTGGTCAGATTCGCATGCCCCTGGTGCAACAGACGGTGGAGAAATTCTTCGGCAAGGCGCCGAGAAAGGATGTCAACCCGGACGAGGCAGTGGCGGTTGGAGCAGCCATTCAGGGCGGTGTCCTGACCGGCGATGTCAAGGATGTGTTGTTGCTGGATGTCACACCCCTTTCTCTCGGGATCGAGACTATGGGCGGGGTGATGACCAAGCTGATCGAGAAAAACACCACGATTCCGACCAAGGCGCAGCAGGTATTTTCTACCGCAGAGGACAATCAGACCGCGGTGACGGTACACGTGCTTCAGGGTGAACGTGAGCAGGCTGCGGCCAACAAGTCGTTGGGTCGTTTCGATCTGAGTGATATTCCTCCGGCACCTCGTGGTATTCCCCAAATCGAGGTGAGTTTCGATATAGATGCCAACGGTATTCTCAACGTCTCGGCAAAGGACAAGGCCACCGGTAAGCAGCAGTCGATCGTCATCAAGGCCTCTTCCGGGTTGAACGATGCGGAGATCGAACGAATGGTAAAGGACGCCGAGGCCCATGCCGACGAGGACAAGAAGTTCCACGAGCTGGTTCAGGCCCGTAACCAGGCAGACTCCATGATCCACGCCACCAAGAAATCGATGGCGGAGTTGGGAGATAAGCTGGAACCCGGCGAGAAGGAGTCTATTGAGAGCGCCATAACCGATCTGGAAGCGGTGATGAAAGAAGGCGACAAGGAGACTATCGAGGCCAAGACCACGGCGCTGACGGAGGCTTCGGCGAAAATGGCCGAGCGCATGTATGCTCAGCAGGCAGGTGACGCCGCGGGGTCCAGCCCGGGTGATGCCGGAGCTGATGGCTCCGCAACCGAAAGCGCCGGCACGGCAGGAAAGGATGATGTGGTCGATGCGGAGTTTGAAGAGGTCAAAGACGATAAGAAGTGATAGGCTGTCGCCGCTGACCGGTCAATCGGTATGGCAGTAAGGACGTGCGGGTGTGTGAATCACCCGCACGTTTTCGTGTTTGCGGGTACAATCCGCGAACCCGGTTAAACCGGTAATCCGGCAAATCGGGCAGTAGAAATCAGCGAACCAAACTATGTCGAAACGTGATTACTATGAGGTCCTGGGCGTCAATAAAAACGCCAGCGAGGCAGAACTGAAGAAGGCCTATCGCCGTCTGGCCATGAAATTCCACCCCGACCGCAACACGGGGCAGGAGTCAGCCGGGGCGGAGGCGAAATTCAAGGAAGCCAAAGAGGCCTATGAGGTGCTCTCAGATGGGCAGAAACGGGCAGCCTATGACCAATTCGGACATGCAGGGGTAGATCCGTCGATGGGCGCCGGTCATCCTGGTGGCGGCGCCAGTTTCAGCGACATCTTCGGCGATGTCTTTGGGGATATTTTCGGCAACAGAGGGGGCGGCAGATCCCAGGTGCACCGGGGAGCCGACTTGCGGTACAACCTGCAGCTGACTCTTGAAGAGGCAGTCGCCGGGACCAGTGCCAAGATTCGAGTGCCGACTTTGGTCAAGTGCAACGTCTGTAACGGCAGCGGCGCCAAAAAAGGTACCACGGCGAAAACCTGCTCGACCTGCGCCGGCCATGGGCAGGTCAGAATGCAACAGGGTTTCTTCTCGGTGCAGCAGACTTGCCCGACTTGTCGCGGCAAAGGCACGGTCATTGAGTCTCCCTGCGGTGCATGCCATGGTGCTGGCCGAGTTCAGCAGCACAAGACCTTGTCCGTAAAGGTGCCGGCGGGAGTAGACACCGGTGACCGAATACGCCTGGCGGGCGAGGGTGAGGCGGGTGAGAGCGGCGGTCCTCCTGGGGACCTCTACGTCCAGGTGGCCGTAAAGGAACACCCGATTTTTACCCGAGACGACAACCACTTGTTCAGCGAAGTGCCGATTTCTTTCGTCAAGGCAGCCCTGGGTGGGGAGCTTGAGGTGCCCACGCTCGAGGGCAAGGTAATGCTCAAGATACCTGCTGGCACCCAGGGCGGGAAACTGTTCCGTATCCGCGGCAAGGGTGTCAAGCCGGTTCGAGGTGGTTCCACGGGAGATCTGATCTGCAAAGTCATGGTGGAGACACCGGTGCACCTCACGGATCGCCAAAAGGAATTGCTGCGCGAATTCGAGAGCACACTCAGTGACAGCGGTCGCAAACACAGTCCTCACCATACGTCATGGATGGATGGAGTGAAGAAGTTTCTGGAAGGCGTTGGGTTTTAAAGTAGTATATTTTTTCGATGGCGCCCGTCTGCTTGACCGGGGAGGCATTCAGGAACCAGGGTAAGGCCACCAAGGGAGAGGTCTTCAATTGAACAATTGGTGGGGTGCGGGATGATTCGAGTCGCAATAGTCGGCGCCGGTGGGCGTATGGGCAAAACCCTTATCGAGGCGGTAAGCCAGAGTGAGGGAATTCGGCTCGGGGCCGCCACGGAGTATCCCGGCAGCAGCCTCGTCGGTTCCGACGCCGGTGAATTGGCGGGTGTTGGACGGCTCGGTATCAGCTTGACCGACAATCTTGAGTCGGTGGCGGATGATTTTGACGGCGTCATAGATTTTACCTCCCCTGCGGCCACTCTCTCCCACCTCGAATTCTGTCGCGCGCATGGAAAATTCATGGTCATCGGTACCACCGGATTCGATGCGCAACAGAAAACACAGCTGCTACAGGCATCGGAGCAGACGGGCATCGTTTACGCCCCCAATATGAGTGTCGGTGTAAATCTCTGTCTGAAACTGCTCGATACTGCGGCCAGAGTTCTGGGGGATGAGGTGGATATCGAAGTCGTCGAGGCTCACCATCGCTTCAAAGTGGACGCCCCTTCGGGTACCGCATTACGAATGGGGGAGGTGGTCGCTTCAGCCCTGGGCAGGGATTTGAGCGAATGCGCGGTCTATGGCAGGGAGGGCGTTACGGGTGAACGTAAATCGGGCACAATCAGTTTCGAGACCATACGGGCGGGCGACATCGTCGGCGAGCATACTGTCATGTTCGCGGCGCTAGGTGAGCGTGTGGAAATATCTCACAAGGCGTCGAGCCGCATGACCTTTGCCAAGGGCGCTGTGAGGGCCGCGTTGTGGCTCACCGGTCGAGGCCACGGGCTGTTCGATATGCAGGATGTTCTGGGATTGAATTGAACACCCCGACAGCGGTTTGAGTATGCAGCCCATCCACCGAACTCTGTTCTGTTCCCGGAGCTTCGTCTTAGTAGTCGTTACCTGTCTGACGCCGTTACTATTGCTCTCTGCGTGTGGTGATTCCGATACTCCGCAGCAGCGTATCGAACGGATGATCGACGCTGGCGAATCCGCGGTGGAGTCTCGCTCTCTCTCCGCAACCGGAAAACTTATCTCTCCTGTTTTTCAGGATCATGAGGGCCGGGGGCGCAAGGAAATGATGCAGATCCTCGCCGGTCTGTTCTGGCGCCACAAGCATATTCATCTACTGGTGCAAACCGACCGTATTGAGATGCTTGACGAGCAGCGGGCTAGGGTTCTGGTGTATGTCGCCATGGCAGGTCACGCTATAACCGGCGTCGATGACCTTGCCAGTTTGAGAGCCCATCTCTACCGTTTCGATTTGGAAGTGCGGGAAGAAGAGGGGGAATGGTGGGTCACCTCTGGCAGTTGGAGGCCGGCCGACCGCTCCGATTTTCTAGGGTGAGCCTCCGCCTCGGTTCGTTGGCATGGTATCTGCAGATAGCTCGAGTGTAAGTCAACATTACGAGTCCATGTGAATGAATATGCTGCTAAACGGTACCGGTATAGGTAGTTTTACCTCTGCTTTGATGGCTATATCGGAACAGGGAGCTTCGGGTAACTTTTCTGAGTTGAGCTTCCAAGATACTGAATTTGCTCAACTCTTGTCGGCTCAGGGTAAATTGCCAGAGTTACTCGAAGAGTTGAAGTCGGTTTTACCGCCGGATCAGTACGTGCAACTCGAATCGATGTTGACCGACGGCAACAATTTGCCGTTAGCGGCAGTTTCCACCGTGCCGACACCCCCGCCCATGAAGGCGGAAATCAAGGGGCTCCCAGCCCTCTCGGAGGCTCCCGAATCCCTGGCGATCGCTGTTGCACCAACAAAAGAGGGAGCTGTGCGGCCCCAGTCAGGGGTGGTTACCCAGGTAATGCCGGCTCTGAGCGCCCGCTATGCCGGAGACGCATCGGAAGCAATGCCCGCGGCGGACGTCAACTCGAGAGTGACAACAGGGGGGCACTTTTCGTCGCTATTGTTGGCGTCGGTTCCCAGCGGGATTGAGAGTGGCCCTTCGCTGGTCAATCCCCTGTCGGCCGTCGTCACCCACAGCAGTCTTGATCAGGGTCTGTCACTTCGACCCGGGGCCCCCACGAATCCGGCAGATCTCGATTTACCCCTTGGGGCCAAGGGGTGGGATAAAGCTCTGGGGGAGCGGGTGCTGTGGATGGTCGGACGATCTGTCCAGGGGGCCGCCTTGCGTATTACGCCACCCAACTTGGGGCCTATTGATATTCAGCTCAGCTTGCAGCAGGACCAGGCCAGTGTGAACTTTAATGTACAGCATGCGGCGGTCCGGGAAGTTCTCGAGGCCAGTCTCCCGCGATTGCGGGAGATGTTTCAGGAGAACAACATGCAGCTGGTCAATGTGGACGTAACCCATCGCGATACCCGTGATCAGAAATCTGCGGCAGGAGATTATCAGGGTGGACAGGAAGCTGACGCTCCCTTCAGTGGTGAGCCGGACGAGGCTGCTGTTCCGAGTGAGAGTGGAGTGCAGACGTATCGCAGTCAAGGGCTGTTGGACGACTACGCCTGACCGCACCCGGCAGTCCGATTCCGACAAATAGCTGGCAGGTCACCAGAGCCAACGAGTATCATAGCCCCCACAGTTAATGGTCGGAGGGTATTCGCGCAGTGCGTTTTCTAAAGCTGTTGTTGTTCCTGCTGGTGATGGTGGCAGGTGCGGCATTTGCCGTGATGAATGCCGAGCATGTAAATCTGGACTACTATTTCGGTACCGCTGAGGTTCCACTTTCCGTTGTACTATTGGTCGCGCTCTGTGTAGGTGCCCTGTTGGGGATTGTGGCAAGCCTGGGTGCGCTGGCGGGTCTGAAGCGGGAAAATTCTACCCTGAAGCGCAAAGTGCAATTGGCCTCTCAGGAGGTCAACAACCTTCGCTCTCTACCCATCAAAGAAAGCTAATTCTCGGAATGCTGGAACTTCTCTGGCTCTTGCTCCCCATTGCCGCCGCATCCGGATGGATTGCTGCACGGCGCAGTATGCGCGCACCGGAGCCAGGGGAGAGCAAACATACACCAGCTTATTTCAGAGGGCTCAATTACCTGCTTAATGAGCAGCCGGACAAGGCGATCGACGTCTTTATCCAGATGCTGGAAGTCGATAGTGAAACGGTGGAGACCCACTTGGCCCTGGGTAATCTGTTTCGACGCAGAGGCGAAGTGGAGCGAGCGATCAGGATTCACCAAAATCTCATCGCCCGCCCGACGCTGAGCCGCGACCAGCGGGCCCAGGCATTGCTGGAACTCGGCCAGGATTACATGCGTGCCGGGCTATTTGATCGGGCCGAAAGCCTGTTTCGTGAACTCGACGAAATGAGGCTTTACCAGGAATCGGCACTCCAGAACTTGTTGGTCATCTACCAGCAGGAAAAGGACTGGGAAAAATCCCTGGAGATCGCCGATCGGCTGGAGGGATTCCTAGATCAGTCCCTGGCCGTGGAACGGGCCCACTTCTATTGCGAAATCGCTGAGGAAGCCGGTGCCCGGCAGGATCGCACGGCTGAGTTAAAGGCGCTGGATCAGGCCCTCGGCTGCGATCCCCTCTGTGTACGCGCAACTTTGCAGAAGGGCAGGTTGGAGATCGACAAGGGTTTCTGCAAAAAAGCGATCGAGACACTCAAAACAGTGGAGCACCAAAACGCCGCTTATTTGTCCGAGGCGCTTTCGTTGCTGCTGGATTGCTACATAGAGCTCGATGACCGGCAACAACTGCGGCACTACCTGGAGCACTTGTTGCAGCGCTATCCGAGTATCAAGGCAGCCCTGGCACTTACCGACTTGCTCAAGTCCGAAGCGGGGGACGCCGAGGCGCGGAGCTTTCTTGTCGATTACCTACAGGGGCATCCGGACATAGAGGGCATAGATCGACTCATTTCTTTGAGCGTGGAAGCGCCTCCGGGTACGGACAAGGCGATTCTTGAAATATTGGGACAACTGATTGAAAAGCTGCTGGACGGCCGTGCGGGATATCGGTGTGATCGCTGCGGATTTCGCGCCAAGACCTTACATTGGCACTGCCCCGGTTGTAAATCGTGGAGCAGTATAAAACCGTTTAACGGGGTCCTGGAAGATCCTCAGGCTCAATCTAGAATAAAGTTATAAAATATATAAATTACATAAAGATATTAAATATAATGAAAGTAATTAACGAGAAAAATAGAATCATCGTAGCACTCGACTTTCCTGCTGCTGAGCCGGCCCTCGAATTGGTTTCAAAACTAGATCCTGAGCTTTGCCGGCTCAAGGTTGGTAAGGAGATGTTCACACGCCTGGGCCCGGAGATCGTGGACCAGCTTATGAAAAAAGGTTTCCAGGTCTTTCTCGATCTCAAGTTCCACGATATTCCCAACACTGTCGCCGCTGCTTGTGATGCAGCGGCTGATCTGGGTGTATGGATGGTCAATCTCCACGCTTCCGGAGGGCGGCGCATGATGGAAGCCGCTATGGAACGTTTGGCACATCACGCGGAGCGGCCTCGGTTAGTCGCTGTCACGATACTGACCAGCCTTGGCAAAACTGATATTGCCGAGGTGGGGTACGACGGGGAGCCGGTGGACAATGTGCTGCGATTGGCTCGGCTGACGGCGGATGCCGGATTGGACGGGATCGTCTGTTCACCGCTGGAGGCCCAACCGGTACGGGATCAATCCGCCGCCGATTTTCTCTTGGTTACGCCCGGCGTCCGCCCTGGCAGCGCCTCCCTGGACGATCAGAGGCGGGTCATGACGCCCCTGGATGCTCTGCAAAACGGCGCCGACCTATTGGTCATCGGCCGCCCCATCACCGCCGCACCCGACCCACTTGCCAGTCTGCAGGCGATTCAGGAGAGTATTTCGGACTTTAAACGCTAGAGGTCTCCCCCTGGCTGCGTCGGTGGTTGACAGAAAAGTATTGGCGCCTTAGGCTCGGTGCTATCCCCAGGAAGGGGATACGCGGCTTCCTAAAGGAAACCACGGTATTGATTGATCAGTAAAGGAGAAACACACCATGGAATGGTATACAAGGATGTTTATTGCTCTCTTGCTGCTGCTCTCCGCAGCGGCGGTTTTCGCTCTTCAAGTGGATGTAAACAAAGCAGATGCAGAGGCTTTGGCCGACAATTTGTTGGGTATTGGATCGTCCAAGGCCAATGCCATCGTAGCGCATCGCACAAAATACGGACCTTTCCGGACCACTGACGACCTAATGCAAGTTAAGGGAGTGGGGGAGAAAACCATCGAACTCAACAGGGGAAACATTCTCTTCGGCGAACTGTCGGACGAATAATCCGCCACTAGCAACAGGGCGGGCGTATATCCGCGCCCGCCTTTCCGTGCGTCCGGCCAGCCCGATTGCATACCACTCTGGTGCAGGATCGGAAATCTGGTACCTTAGTTCCCGGAATTGAGGGTCATCGCTATCTGTGGCGTCAGCCCGCAAAGTCACAGCACCCGTGTCACCGATCAGGCGGACCCAGGAGAGGATCAAGGCGTGGATGGTGTTTTCATCAGTTACCGGAGAGAAGACTCGGCAGGCTATGCCGGCAGGCTTTATGATCGCCTGGCGGGACATTTCGGGGCCGACAAGGTTTTCATGGATGTCGAGGGCATCGAGCCTGGAACCGATTTCGTGGATGCCATAGAAAAGGCGGTGACCTCTTGCAAGGTGCTAATTGTCCTGATAGGTAAACGTTGGGTCGATCTCACCGACGAACAGGGGCGGAGGCGGCTCGATGATCCCAACGATTTCATCCGTATTGAGACCAGTACCGCATTGCGGCGGAAAATCAGGGTTGTTCCCGTGCTGCTGGAGGGTACACCCATGCCGCGGGCTGAGGAGGTTCCTGATGAACTGGTTGGTTTGTGTCGGCGACAAGCCATCACCGTCAGTCACAAGCAGTGGGAGGTAACTACTGGAGAGCTGATTAATGCCCTGAGTCGGATCCTGGACACTGATGCTCCCCGCGAACAGAGACCCAAAACACCTGGGAAGCCGAGCCGGGAGCCAGACTCCGGCCAGGTCCGGGAGCCGAATGATTCGGCTACAGGGCGCGGTAGTATCGCCGGCTGGCTCGGCGGGTTGGCGATAATTGCGACTCTTGCAGTGTTTGCCTACCTTTGGTTTCCCGCACCCGGTCCATTGAAACCCGAAAAAGTGGATGACCCCATTCTCCAGCAGAAGCAGCCACCACCGGCATTGATGGGTAAAGATCCTCCGAATGCAGAGGGGCAAAGGGAGAGAGTATCGGATGAGTCCCGAGCCGAAGCCCCTGGGCCAGATTCACACCCACCGGAGTTAACTCAGCAAGACACACTTCAACAAGAGACTTCTCACCCGGAGCCGGCTGATCAAGAGGCAGTCGAAATTGTTGATCCTCAATCCGAGGCCTCTCAATCCCAGCAATCTACGCCAGAGATGGAACCGGGACCTTCAGAGGTAGTTACGCAGCCCAGGCAATCGGTACAAGCGGCGACGGTGAAACCCGGGGAAGACGCAGGGGAGACTTCGCCGCAGCCTATGGGCAACGAGAAATCGACGGCGCCGGCGAAGCGCCGGGAGCCCCCCAGCATCCTGCGCTTTACCAGCCGTGCCACCCAAACTGGATTAAGCCTCTGCTATGAGGTGCGCTCTGCAGAGCGAGTGAACATTCAACCGCATCCGGGCAGGGTGAATGATCCGCAAAAAGATTGCGTTGAAATAAATCCGACTGAGCAGACGCTCTATGTCCTGGAGGCCAGAGGAGGGGGGCAGGCAGTCAGCAGACGCCTCAGGGTAGTGCCTCCAGCCAGGCGCTCAGCGGACGCAGTTAGGTCGGACGGATTGAGTGCCACCCAGGATGCCCCCACAACGCGGCTGCCACTTCGCGGGGATCGCTGGAGCTACCGGCTGCGCAGCAAGTGGCCGAGTATTCCCGAGCGCTCCGTCGCTATCCAAATCGCTTCGGATTCCGGGAACACTCTCCTGGAATCGCTCACAAAAACAGTAACCAGGCCAACGCCATCGAAGAGACAACGACAGCGCCGGATCGCGGGTCCGGCCATCCAGATTAGCGACGATCCGTTTATCGGACCAGAGTTCAGTCCTTACCTGGGGTCCTTTACGGAGCTTAAACGGGGCATGAAATGGCGCGACATAGAGACCGTCCACAGTGACACCGAATGGGGCGGATGGCGCAGTGGCGGGGCCATCGAAAAGCATGAACAGGTCACTGTGCCGGCGGGGCAATTCAAGGCTCTGCTGGTAGAACTTCAGAGCACAAGGACCGCCTCCGGCAGTACAATCGAGCGGGACCGGGAACCGGTCCGTGTCTATTACCAAATCTGGTTTGCTCCCGAAATCAAACGTTATGTGAAAATGATTCGCAAGACAGTCGCGGCGTCCGGTCAGGTCATCGATAGGGAGTTGGTTGAGTTGCTGAGTTTTCGCCAGGGAGGGGCAGGCGACCCCAAATAGACTGTGATGCGGACTCGTCCCCTGAGTCTTCAGCTATGGAATAATACCCGCAGCTAGATGCTAGCCGGGTAGAGGATTGGAAGCTGAATGCTGAAGCTATATCAAAGCAATCGGTTGGAGTATTTGGCCGATCTGCTTGCGGAACTCACCCTTTCTCCTCTTGCGGATCCACTGGCTCCCGAGATAGTAGTGGTACCCCATGCCGGTATGGGGCGCTGGCTTTCGCTCAGGCTGGCGGAAAGCGCCGGTATTTGCGCCAATGTGACTTTTCCACTTCCGGCGACTTTCATCTGGCAAATGTTGAATCAGCTATTGGGGACGCTGCCGGAGCAGGATCGTTTCTCCCCCGACGTGATGCAGTGGGCAATACACGCAGAACTTTACGGGGTTGCAAGCGACCCCCGTTTCCAACCCGTCACTGATTACCTGGAGGCTGCGGGCGAGGCGGGGCGCTACGATTTGGCTGCGGAGTTGGCACGTTGTTTCGATCAGTATCTGGTTTATCGGCCGGAGTGGGTGATCGAATGGGAGCGGGGAGATAGCGCTACACTGTCCGATCAATGGCAGGCGGCGCTCTGGCGGCTCTTGAATCGACGCCTGGGTAGAGATCATTGGATCAGTTACCAGCAGCGGGCGTTGGCCTTGCTAAACGCAGCGGACCCGGACTCCAACGTCCTTCCAGAGCGCATCTCCCTATTCGCCGTGCATACCCTCTCCCCAGGATATCTGCAGCTGCTGCAGGGTTTCTCACGCAGGACCGAGGTCCACCTATATCAGCTCAATCCTTGTGAAATGGAGTGGACGGGGATTTGGAATCCAGCGGCCATTAGCGCCCGGCAGCTGGAGACCGGTGGCGAGGAGGAGTATCTGGATGCGGGCAATCCCCTGCTGGCATCCTGGGGAACTCTGGGCCGGGATTTTCAGCGATTGTTGCTGACATGCGAACCCGCAGCCGTGGAGATATTCGAGGATCCGGGTGAAGGAACACTGCTGCACCGGGTGCAGGGAGACATACTGCATTTGGAAGACGCGACCACAGGCCCGGGCCGGACACTGGCGGCCGAAGATCATTCAATCCAGATCCACGCCTGCCATACTCCCATGCGGGAGGTTGAGGTATTGCGTGACCAGCTGCTCGATCTGCTGCATCGGCTGCCTGGTCTGCAGCCGGACGATGTGTTGGTCATGACACCGGATCTGGATCTCTATGCGCCCTATATCACTGCGGTGTTCGACTCTCCTCCGGCTTCTCGTCAGCTCCCCCATTCCATCACCGATCGCTCGCTGCCCGCCGACAGCGCACTCGTTGATGCCTTTCTCCAATTGCTCGAAAGCCCCGGGAGCCGATACCAGTGCGGAGAACTGCTTTCGCTTTTGGAGATTCCCGCGATTCAGCGCCGCTTCGGGATCTCAGAAGGAGATTTGCCAACGCTCAGCCGATGGGTGAGGGATACCAGCATACGCTGGAGCAGAGACGGTGCGGGTCGAAAGGCTCTTGGGCTCCCGGATACCGATCTCAACAGCTGGCAAGCCGGCCTGGATCGGATGCTGCTGGGTTACGCCCTACCCGCTGGAGAGGCGCGATTGTTCGATGGTGTGCTGCCCTATGACCCTATCGAAGGATCCGAGAGTCAACTGCTCGGGGCGTTCAGTGCCTTTGTACAGGCAGTATTCTCCTTGGCCGGGCAGCTTGGGGGAACCCACACCATGCCGGTGTGGACCGATCGCCTGCTGCGCCTGCTGGATCGCTTTTTCGACCCTTTGCCCGATGAAGAGCCGGTACTCAGGACGATAAGGGATCAGCTAAATGCGATGGAGAGGTATGCCCAGTTGGGGGGTAGCGATCATCTATTGCCACTCGAGGTGATCAGCCGTCATCTCTCCCGCCAGCTTGAGGCAGCCTCGGGTATTGGTGGGGGATTCCTGACTTCTGGCATAACATTCTGCGCCTTGACGCCGATGCGCTGTCTACCCTTCCAGGTGGTATGCCTGCTGGGACTGAACGACGGCAACTTTCCCAGAAACCGGCAGCTGCCAGGGTTTGATCTGATGGCCGGGAACTTTCGGCCTGGGGATAGGCCACGCCGGCTGGACGACCGGTATCTGTTCCTGGAGGCGATAATTTCTGCACGCCAATGCCTCTACATCAGCTATATCGGTCAGAGTGTCTACGACAACACCCCGCTGGCGCCCTCCGTATTTGTCAGCGAATTGATTGACTATCTGCGAAAGTCATCCACTGCTGAATCGGGGCGCTGGCCGGCGCACCGCTTTCCCCGCCGTCATCCGCTGCAAGCCTTCGATTTCCGCTATTTTCAGGGGGGCGGAGAGCTGTTCAGCTATGCGGACGAAATGGTTCCCGCGTCCAGGGCCAGTCTGACACCGGGGGATGAGGGGCGAATGCTGATCCCGGCACCTCTTCCGGAGCCCGGGGATGAGTGGCGGCAGGTGGATCTCCAGAGCCTGGAGCAGTTCTTTAACAATCCCGTCAGGTTTTTATTGAGGGAGCGCCTGGGGATAGCGATCGACCGAACAGAGGGACCGATGGATTCGCGGGATCCCATTGCCCTTGACTGGCGTCACGGAGAGCGAATCGGCAAGCGTTTGTTGGAGGCGGAGTTGTCATCCCCGGAGGTGGGGGCCGAGGATCTGTATGCGCTGGAGCGGGCAGCGGGCCGCCTGCCCCACGGCGAGGTTGGACGCCAAGCCTTTCGGGCGCTGCAGCGGATCGCTCGCCGCAGGGGTGAGGCGTTGAGAGCGGTGATGCCTGCGGCGGCCGATGAACCATTGGCCATCGATGTGTCGCTGGACGCGTTCCGGATCACCGGGACTATTACTGGGATCAGTGCTGCGGGGATAGCCGGGTTCAGTTTTCGCCCCCTTTCAGCCGGCCGGTTGCTTGGTCTGTGGATAAAGCATTTGCTTCTGAATCTGGCCGGCGCCGGAGACGTCGAGGCGCAGACCCAATGGCAGAGTGGGGACGAGTTGATTCGTTTCCCCCCGAATCCGGATGCCGAACAGATTGTGACCGGACTACTCCATTGCTATTGGCAGGGTCTCCGTCAGCCACTGCATCTGTTTCCGAAAAGTTCGCTTGCCTATGCGGAAAGCCGGTTGCAGGGCAAGGATGGGACCTACTGCCTCAACCAAGCCGCAGCAAAATGGTGGGGAGGTTACCGCACCAGTTCCGAATTCGATGTCGATCCTTACTACCGCCTGGTCTTCCCCGGAGGTGATGTGCTAGACAGCGATTTCTGCCAACTGAGTGATGAGGTGTTTGCACCGCTGCTCAGGGCACGCGAGAGGCGTTGAGATGGCAGCGATGCAACTCTTCGATACTCCGCTCGAGGGCTTGAACCTCATCGAGGCCAGCGCCGGAACGGGTAAGACCTATACCATCTGCGGCCTCTATCTGCGCCTGGTTGCAGAGCTGGGCCTGGGGGTGGAGCAGATACTGGTGGTGACCTACACTAAAGCTGCCACGGCGGAGTTGCGGGAACGGATACGTGGCCTCCTGGTCTCTGCCCTCGCAGCCTTGGAGGAGGGGGATGAGGCCGAGGGAATTTGCGCACAGCTGGCCGTGCGCTGCGATGACCCGGCGGCCGCTGTCAGGCGCCTGCGCCGCGCGCTTCTCGATTTCGATCGCGCCAATATTTCCACTATCCATGGCTTCTGCCAACGTATGCTTGCAGATCACGCTTTTGAAAGTGGTTCGCCCTTCCAGACCGAGATGCTCACGGATCAGCGGCTGCTGCTGCAGGAGGTCGTGGATGATTTCTGGCGCCTGAGGATTCAAGATTTGCCGTCAGGACTGGTGAGCCACCTTCTGGATTCGGGCTTCAGTTCCGATTGGCTGGTAACCCTGCTTTCGGGGCGGGTTGGCAGACCTTATCTCGAACGCCGTGGGGGGGAAGCCCCCGCAGATACCGTCGCGCTCGAGACCGAATATCTGCAAAGCTTTGCACTAACACGCCGCAGTTGGCTGGAGCAGCGGGCGTCGGTGGAAAAAGTGTTGCTGGAAGATACTGGCCTGCATCGCGGCCAATACCGTAAAGAGTGGATTACCAATTGGCTCGCGAGTATGCAGGCCTACTTGGAGGAGGAGACACCGGGAACCTGGTTCAAGCAGTTCCCGAAATTCACCAGCGCCAATCTCGGCAAGTCGGTGAAAAAGGGCCATCTCCCCCCTGGCCACCCTTTCTTTGACCACTGTGACCGCCTGCTGGTTGCCAGGGAAGCTCTGGTGAAGGCCTACGAACTTGCAAGGGTGCGGTTGCTTACCGAATTGTTCGACTACGCCGAGGGTGAACTTGAGCGTCGCAAGCGAACACGGGGAGTGCAGTTCTATGACGACCTGCTGGTGAATCTGCAACGCGCCCTCGAGTCCGATACCGGGGAAAAGCTGGCGGGGCGGATTCGCAGCAGTTGTGAAGCCGCCCTCATCGACGAGTTCCAGGATACCGATCCCCTGCAGTATGGGATATTCCGCGCCATTTTCGATCAGAGCCAGCGGCCGGTGTTTTTAGTGGGAGACCCCAAACAGGCGATATATAGCTTTCGGGGCGCCGATATCTTCGCCTACCTGAGGGCGGGCCGGGATGTTGCGAACCGCTATACGCTGGATCGCAACTGGCGTGCAACCCCGGCGCTGGTAGACGCGATAAATACCATTTTTCGCCAATGTGACAGGCCTTTTTTCTATGACGAAATCGAATATTTCGAATCGTCGGCGGGAAGGCATCAAGAGGCATCTTTATCGGTAACCGGAGAGAGCGAAAAACAGGCCTTCCGCCTCTCGCTGCTGCCTGATGGATTGACCCGTAAGGAGGCTCTAGATGTTTCGGTGCAGGCGTGTGCCACTGAGATCGCAAGGTTGCTGGGCGCGGGTCGTCAAGGTGAAGCGACTCTCGATGGGCGGCCACTGACCGGCAAGGACATAGCGGTGCTGGTACGCACCCACAGCCAGGGTGAGTGGATTAAGCAGGCGCTCCTAGCCATGGGTGTGTCCAGCGTCCAGCATTCACTGATAGATGTGTTCAAGTCGAAGAGTGCCGAAAGCCTGGAACTGGTATTGAAGGCGGTTGCGGACCCCGCCAGGGAAGGGCTGGTTCTGGGGGCGTTGGCGACCGACATTCTGGGGGCCGAGGGCGCCGATTTACTGCGGATCGCTCATGAAGATGAAGCCTTGGAACCCATCCAGGAAGACTTCCGTGAGTACCATCGGCTGTGGCTGGAGCAGGGATTTATGCGCATGATCGGGCGCTTGTTACATGATAAGGGGGTATCCAAGCGCCTGCTGGAAATGCAGTTCGGTGCACGCCGACTAACGGACCTGCTGCATCTGGTGGAACTGCTGCACCAGCAGGAACGCGCCGGCGGGCCGGGTATCGAGCGGCTGATCAACTGGTTCAGCGACAGGCGTTCATCCGAGATCGCCGAAGAAGAGACTGCTCAGCTGCGTCTCGAGAGCGACGCTCAGTTGGTACAGATACTAACCATCCACAAGAGCAAGGGTTTGCAGTACCCGGTGGTCTTTTTTCCGTTTGGCTGGGACGGAGGCCCGCAGTCCATCAATGCGGGCGAACCATATGAGTTTCACGACCCGGCCATGGACCACAGGGCGGTACTGGAGCTCGGATCGCAGCGTTGGCAGGAAGATCGAGTTTACGCACTCCAGGAATCCATGGCGGAGGGGTTGCGGCTCACTTATGTCGCGCTTACCCGGGCCCAGCAACGCTGCTATCTCTATTGGGGTAATGTCAATCGCGCCTGGCAGTCCGCGTTGGCGTGGCTGCTCTACGGCGATGGTGTCGCCTCGGAAGCGGATCCACTTGCGGCGCTTGAATCGCGGTGGAAAGCCCTGGAGGCCGATGACCATGTCGAGCGTTTGCGACAACTGGCTGCTGACTCCGGTGGCACTATCCTGGCTGGTTACCCACCGCAGCGGCAGTTAACGCCAACGCTCTCTTTCATTGACGACAACCGTACGCTAAGTGCCCGAACCATCGATCTGCCCTCCTGGCGGGTTCGCCGCATCTCCAGCTTTACCGCCCTCGCTTCCGGACGAGGTGGGGTGGAAGTTCCCGACCATGATGGCGTCGCCGTTGCCGCGCCCTTGTCCCTCTCGGCAGCGGCCAGCCGTGACATCTTTGCCTTTCCGCGGGGGGCAGGTCCTGGCAGTTGTCTCCACGGCATTTTCGAGCAGTTGGATTTTCAGGCGGGCGACCGCAGTGAAATAGAGCAACTGGTCTCCCAACAGCTCCGCACCTTTGGGATAGACAGCAGTTGGACTCCGGTGGTCTCCGATATGGTGGAACGGGTACTCGCCTCCCCCCTGGATAGGGACCGCCCGGACTTTCGCCTGGGGCGGATACCCAGGTCTCGGTGTCTGGTGGAGTTGGCATTCTGCTATCCCGTGTTGGATCTCGATAGTGGGGATCTATCCCGATTGCTGCTGGACAATGGTTTCGCTGACAGGGAAGAGTTAAAGCTTGACTTGCAGCGGCTCAGTTTTACGCGGGTTGCTGGATTCATGAAGGGGTTTATTGACCTGGTGTTTGAATTCGAGGGCAGGTTCTACCTTGTCGACTACAAATCGAACTGGCTGGGGGCCGATTTAGAGGATTACGGTCAAGGAAGGATGGCGGACGCCATGGCTGCGGAGCACTATTATCTGCAGTATCTCCTCTACACCTTGGCGCTGCATCGCTATCTCCGCCGGCGCATCGTCGGTTATCGCTACGATCGGCACTTCGGTGCCGTCTACTACCTGTTCCTGCGAGGTATGACCGCGACACCTGGGGACGTTGGCGGAATTTATCGCGCCAGACCTCCGCGTCATCTCATCGAGGCGCTCGACGGATATATCGGACTTCCACAGGGGAACAGCTCGTGACGGCGTTGCCGGAATCACGCGCCCTCCAACAACAGGGGTTGCTTGGGGAGCTGGACCTCCAATTTGCCGAGATGCTGGGGCGACTGAGTGATGATGAGCCCGCGGCTTTGTTTCTGGCAGCGGCGCTTTGCAGTGCTGCCAGGGAGCAGGGGCATGTCTGCCTGGATCTGGTACGGATGGCGGGCATTGCCCTTGGCACACCAGAGATTTGTCGGACGCCTGAATTGTCGGTTTGGAAGCGACAATTGGTGAACTCGCCCCTGGTAGGGAAACCGGGAGAGTTCCGACCCTTGATCCTGGATCCCAAGGGGCGGCTTTATCTCTATCGCTATTGGGACTACGAACGCCGGGTGGCGGAGATACTGCGGTTACGAGGGGTACAAACCGCCTCCCTCAGGGATGAGGGTCTATTGCGACAGGGGCTGAATAGCCTGTTTCCGGCGAACAAGCAAAGCGATATTGATTGGCAGAGAGTGGCGGCGGCAACTGCGCTGCTGCGCAACTTCACCGTAATTTCAGGTGGCCCGGGCACCGGCAAGACCAGCACTGTGGTTAGGATTATCGCGTTGTTGCAGCAACAGGGCATCCCGGCTCGACGCATAGCACTCGCTGCTCCTACCGGGAAGGCGGCTGCCCGGCTGGAGTCGTCGCTGCGCCAGGCCAACGAGAGACTGGAAGCGTCCAGCCCTGCTGCAGCGGAGCTTCCGAATACCGCGACGACAGTACATCGGCTTCTGGGCAGCCAGCCCGGATCGCCCTATTTTCGTCATCACCGGGAGAATCCACTGGTCGTCGATGTTTTGATAGTTGACGAAGCATCGATGGTCGATATAGCACTGATGTGCAAATTGCTGGAGGCGCTGCCTATGCAGAGCCGACTGATACTCTTGGGTGATCACAATCAACTTGCTTCCGTAGAAGCGGGTGCGGTGTTGGGCGATATCTGTGGATATCGCCGAGCATTCTCCGCTAACTTCGCAACCTGGCTGGAAAGATTGCTGGGGGTCTCCCTCGCTGGGGATTCCTCGCTGGCTCCGCTGGCCGATTCTATTGTGATGCTCAGGCGCAGCTATAGGTTCGCAGAGGATAGCGGTATCGGTGTGGTTGCCGAGGCTGTCAACAACGGCGATCTCTCACCGCTGCTGTTCCAAGAATGGCGGGACGTGGAATGGCTGCAATCAGACAAGGATCCAATACAACATGCGGTTGCCGGGTTTCGTCATTATATGGAAGCTGTCGCCTCTGCCGCTTCTCCAGAGGAGGTCTTTCGCGTCTTTGATCGTTTTCGCGTGCTCACGGTGTTGCGACGGGGGATCTGGGGCGCGGAAGGTCTGAATCGAGCCATCGAATCCGAACTCCGCGCCCTGGGGCTGCTGCATTACCAGCAGGGGTGGTACCCCGGGATGCCGGCGATGATTGCGCGTAACGATTATGGGCTGGGCCTCTACAACGGGGACGTTGGCATCTGCCTGGCAACCGACCAGGGGAGAGGCAGGGTGTACTTCCAGAGTTCTCAGGGTGCTGTACGCAGTATCTCGGTCTCCCGGCTGCCGGCCCACGAAACCGCGTTTGCGATGACAGTGCACAAAAGCCAGGGATCCGAATTCGAGCAGGTACTCATGGTATTACCTGATCGCGACAGCCCACTGCTGACCAGGGAGCTGCTCTACACCGGGATTACCCGAGCCAGGTCGACGATTCAGATTCGTGCCCCCAGAGAGATACTGGAGGTCGCCATCGGCCGCCGCTCCCAACGAAGTTCGGGATTGCGCGAGGCCCTTTGGGGAGAGACCGATGATAGCAGCACATCTGGGGTATAATGGCGCTCCGATTTCTCTACCAGATACCGTTGCAAGATGAAATACACCATTGTTCCAGTAACTCCCTTTGAGCAGAACTGCAGCCTGATCTGGTGCGAGGAGACCCGCAAGGGAGCAGTGGTCGATCCCGGTGGCGATCTGGATAGAATTCTGGCAGCGGTGACAGAGCAGAATGTTGAATTGGAGAAGATACTGGTTACTCACGCCCACATCGATCACGCGGGTGGTGTGGGGGAACTCGCCAGGACCCAGGGCCTGCCCATCGAGGGCCCCCACCGGGAGGATCTCTTCTGGATTCAAGGTATGCCGCAGCAGAGCCAGATGTTTGGTATGCCCAGCGTGGAGACCTTCGAGCCGGACAGGTGGCTGGATCAGGGCGATCGGGTGCAGCTGGGTAACCTTGAGCTGCAAGTGCACCACTGCCCCGGTCATACCCCCGGTCACGTCATCTTCTTCCAGCCGGAAAGCCAATTGGCTCTTGTCGGCGACGTTCTGTTCCGGGGCTCCATTGGCAGGACGGATTTTCCACGGGGTGACTACGCTACACTGATCAACTCCATCAAGGAACGTCTTTTGCCCCTCGGGGATGAGGTGAGTTTCATTTCTGGACATGGACCCATGTCCAGTCTGGGTCTGGAGCGGAGAACCAACCCCTTCTTAAACTAGGTCTGTCCCATTAACTTGTCGTTAGTACAAGTCTACTTGCAACGGTAGGAACACGCCGGTATCGGGCTCTCCCAGGGAGGCGGTCCTTTTACCCGCGCGTACTGAACAAGACACCCCTCTAGCCAAGACGGCTCATTCTGGAGCGCCGGTGAGAATCTAGGGTGAAAAGCAACAAGCCCGCCCAGATCGCCGTGAAAGTGAATAGGTGAGCCCGGGTGAAGGGTTCTCCGAAGACGAATACCGCCAGGAGAAATTGGCAAGTTGGGTTGAGATACATCAACATACCTACAGTACCCAGCCGTAACCTGCGGGTTGCGGTGGTGAAGAGTATAAGGGGCAGAGCAGTCACCAGGGCGGAACAGATAAGCAGGATATCCAGCTCTCTGCTCAAGGCGCCGAACACCAGGGTGCCCTGAACGCTAATATAGAGGATATAGACTAGCGCCATGGGGGAGAGTATTAGGCACTCCATGGTCAGCCCCAATAGGGGGCCGGTGGGGATTTGCTTTCGCACCAACCCGTAAAGTGAAAAGGAGATTGCCAGCAGCAATGCAATCCAGGGCGGATTTCCCTGGTCAAACAGCAGAATCACTACCCCCAGGACCACCAGCCCCAGGGCGGCGATCTGGCTGCGGTTCAACCGTTCTCCCAGGAATATTCGTCCCAAAAGTACGGTGACGATGGGAAATATGAAATAGCCCATGCTCGCCTCGAGCGCCCGGTCGTTGTTCACTGCCCAAATAAAACCGAGCCAGTTGACTGATACCAGGAGAGCGCTGATCAGCAGCATCGACAACTCCCGCCGATCCCTGCCGATTTTGTAGAGATAGCCTAGCCTTCCTCGCAGTCCGACCAGCAGCAGGCAGAACACCGCTGACCAAATCACTCGATGAGCGAGAATTTCCAGAGCGGGCGCCGCCCCGACTGCCCGATAAAAAAGGGGTGAAAAACCCCAGATGAGATAGGCGCTGAGTGCCGCCAGTACCCCTGTTCGGGTGTCAGTGGTAGTTTGATGATGCATGGGTAGCAGGAGTTTCCTGGAATTCCGGGCGGCTGTGCGGCAGCCATCATACCTTAGTCCCGGTCCGGAGACGTTACCATCAGGGGAGAATGGCTGCCCGAGAGATACCCCGGCGTTTTTCCAGGTATTGATGACCGCAGCCGCGAATGTACTTCAGATTCCTTGAAACGGTGCCGATACGAAAACAACCAGAATCAAATCAAAATCCAAGCGAATCATGGAATAAGAGGAATGGAGTCAGTCAATTTCAGACGACATGCAATAGAAAAAAAATCGTTCCTGGTAGTGGATGATTTTGGCGACATGCGCAGCATGATCAAGAGCATGCTGGGGTCCATCGGTGTCCGAGATATCGTCCTGACGGCTAACGGCAACGACGCGATAGAGGCGATGGAGAAACGTCGTTTCGATATGGTCCTTTGCGACTACAATCTGGGCCCGGGAAAAGACGGTCAGCAGGTTCTAGAGGAGGCTAGGCATCGGGATTTGCTGGGTCTGGGGGCGGTGTTTGTCATGGTGACCGCGGAGAATACCCGGGAAATGGTGATGGGCGCGGTGGAATACGAACCCGATGCTTATCTGGCCAAGCCCTTTACTAAAGAGCTGCTGCGTTCCCGTCTGCAAAAGCTGGCCGCTAAACACAAAGATCTGGAAGATGTGGAGCGCGCGGTTCGTGCTCGGGATTTCGAGAAGGCTGTCGAGTTGCTGGACGCAAAGATTGCAGCGGACGCCAGAAACCCCGGGGAGTTGAAACGGCTACAGGCAGAGTTGTGTTTTCGTGGCGGTATTCACGATCGGGCAGAGGCAATCTACAGAGGCGTCCTATTGAAGCGCGATCTCTCCTGGGCACGACTGGGATTGGGAAAGGTGTGTTTCGCGACCGGACGAATCGACGAAGCGAATATGATCTTCGATGAACTGACCCGGGACAATCCTGGGTTGGCAGCGGGATACGATTGGCTTGCCCGCACTCAACAAAGTCTCGATAGCACACAGGATGCCCAACAGACGCTGGAGCGGGCGGTGGAATTGTCGCCGCAAGCGATACTGAGACAAGGGGCATTGGGGCAGCTGGCGCTGAAGAATGATGATCATGATACCGCGGAGCAGGCGCTCTCGAAGGCAGTCAAGCTGAGCAGACATTCTGTTTATAAAAAGCCCGCGCTCTATGCGGGCTTGGCTCGCGCCAAGGCTGCCAAAGGATCCAGTGACCAGGGGCTTAAGGTACTCCAGGATATGCAGAGGGCGTTTCATGGCGGAGAAGAGGCAGCACTCTACTCGGCAATGGTGGAGGGGGAGATACACAACTCCGTGGGTCGGGATGAGGAGTCCGCAGCCTGCTTAAAGCGTGCGGAAAGCCTCTATCAGAAGATCGGTGACGAGGCTTCGCCCCAGCTGACTCTGGAGATGGCAAGGACCTTCGGTAAACTGGGCGATCACGAACGGGCAAAATCGCTGTTACAGGATGCAGTGCGCAACAACCATGCTGAACATGAGCTGCTGCGTGAAGTAGGTGAGGTGGTCAAAGAGCTGGATATGGGGATGGATGCCGAGCAGTTCATCGGTGATATTCGCAGGGAGATCATTCAGCTCAACAACAAAGGTGTAGAAATGGCCAGGGCGGGCAAACTGCACGAAGCTGTAGGTCTCTTCGAGGAGGCAGCGAAGGCGATGCCCGCAAATAAAGTGGTAAATCTCAACTGCGCCCGGATACTGATTATGTTCATGCGGGAAACCGGTATGAATAGACAGCATGTGGGTAAGGTACAGGAATTCATCAGCCGAGTTCAGCGCAGCGATCCGGAAAATCCTCAGCTGCGGCGGGTACAGGGTATGTATCAGCAGCTCTTGAGAGCGAGTGCCTGAAGGACTCACCATGAAATTCGCAGACATCCTGGCTTCGTCGATTCACGATATGAAAAACTCATTGTGGATGGTGATCAATACGCTGGAGAGTCTGGAGGATGAGCCACAGGCTAGTCGGATACCGGTACCCCGGGACAGACTGCGCACACTGCAGCAGGAGGCTAAGCGCCTCAGCAGCAATCTCATAGAGCTGTTAACCCTCTACAAGCTGGAGAATGGCAGGGTCTCTCTGGATGTGGAGGAGCTGAGTCTGGATGATTTTCTCGAGGAGTTGGTGCTGGAGAACAGTGCCGCGGCAACCGCCCAGGGAATCGAGCTCAGTTGGGTATGCGATCCGGGCCTCAATGGATATTTCGATGAGGCACTGATCCGCGGCGTGATCAATAGCCTGATCGGCAACGGTCTGCGGTACAGCCGCTCCAAGCTTTTGGTATCCGCTCGCCAACAGAACGATCGGCTGGTGCTCAGCGTCGAAGATGACGGCGAAGGATTTCCACCCGAGATGCTGGAGAGCGCCGATGTCTCAAAGGATAGTACCGGGCTTGTAGAAGGCCGGACACGACTCGGTATCCACTTTGCGCGTATGGTGGCCGAGATGCATGACAATCGCGGTGTTCGAGGCGGAATCCATATCGCCAATGGAAGTGGGTTGGGCGGCGGAAACTTTTCCATCACCCTACCCTGAGCGCGGTTGTTACTCCCTCTCTGCTGGGGCAAGATGTCCACTAGATCGTGCAATGAAATGGCAGAACTCGCCTGCCGGGTCTACCTAGGGCCTGTTAACACTAATTGGAACAGCGTCGTTGCTGCCCCAAAAAGGGCCAATCAAGGCGCGAGGAGTGAGGTTTGGTGGTTCCAAATGAATGACGAGCAACGCCGAGTGGCCCTTTTTGGGGCGCAACCCGGAGGGACGGGGCCATTTTTCCCCAGTTCCGCGTTGCACCTCGCTTATGTAGCGGTGCTACACTGCGCTCGGTGCGCCTTGACCTGCGATAAAATGGCCTCCGGCGGCACTGCTCCAATTAGTGTTAACAGGCCCTAGGGCAGGGAGTATCCGCACAATCGGGCGTCAAACCGCCCAGGGAGGCTGGTGTCCATGTTGGTCTTGAAATGCCGTCTGTCGCTGTTACTTGTGTTGTTCTTCCTACTGCAACCCGCTTTTGTATTCGCCGCAGAGGAGAAAGGTCGATTTTTCGGTGGACGGGAAACCGAGTATCCCGAGTGGTTTAAGGAGAGTTTTCTCGATCTTCGTGAAGACATAAACGAATCCGCCGAGGCGGGTCGCCGGGTGGTGATCTTTTTTCACCAGGACGGTTGCCCCTATTGTCATTTGCTGGTGGAGCGGAATCTTTCTCAGAAGGATATCCAGGGCGTCATGCGCCAGCAAATGGACGTCATCGCAGTCAACATGTTCGGCGACCGGGAGGTCACCGCATTGAATGGTGAGGTGATGACGGAAAAGGCGTTTGCCGCCATGATGCGTGTGCAATTCACACCCACGCTACTTTTTTTTGATGAAGGGGGCCGGGTGATTTTACGCCTCAATGGGTACATACCGCCTCAAAATTTCAAGCTGGCCCTCGACTACGTGGCTGGCCGAATGGAGCGCACCGCCTCCTATCGTGAGTATCTCGTCGCCAACCGACCCACCGAACCCCGGGGCGCACTCAACAGCGAGGACTACTACATGCAGCCGCCATTTAACCTTGCCTTACGGGGGCAGCGGCCACTGGCGGTATTCTTCGAGCAGGTTCAGTGTCCCGACTGCGATCGACTACACCGAGAGGTGCTGGCTGATCCTGACATACGAGCGCTGCTGCAAAAGTTCGATGTTGTGCAGCTGGACATGTGGTCTCAAACTCCGGTCATCACTCCGCAGGGGGAGCGACTGAACGCTCGGACCTGGGCTCGCCAGTTGGGGGTCAATTTCGCGCCCACCTTTATCCTCTTTGGCATCAAGGGAGAAGAGATCATCCGTTCAGAAGCGGTATTTAAGCGTTTTCACACCGAATCGATCCTCGACTATGCCGTCAGCGGGGCTTATCGGCAACAACCGAGTTTCCAACGGTATTTATCTTCGCGCGCCGAGCACATACGGGAGCAGGGTAAGGACGTCAATATCTGGCAATGATTCCCGGAGTTCCGGTACCGATCGTTGCCGCCGGTGTCGAATGGAAGGCAAGAGCCGAAGCGTTGGCGGCTAGATTCTGCCTACCCCTGGGAGAAGAGGAGGCGGTTCCCACTGACTTTCTACTGGTTGTGACTGCTTGCGGGGTGGAGCTACGCTCAACGGCGAGTGACCTCACGGGGCCGGTTCGGTTCGATTTCGTTGGTGGCCGCCAGGGATATCGAAACAGGCATGGCGGTGGCATCGGGCAGCCTCTTGCAAGGGCAGTCGGCCTTCGGTTTGGACGCGTCATCAGTGTACTGGACGCTACCGCAGGACAGGGGCGCGACGCCTTCGTTCTCGCCTCGCTAGGTTGCAGCTTGACGTTGATCGAGCGCTCTCCCGTGGTTGCTGCGCTGCTGCACGACGCCATTCACAGAGCCACCCTGGACCCTTCATCCGCCGGGGCGGCGGCGCGCATGGATCTCCACTTCACCGACTCGATGTCATACCTGAGCCGCTTGGGACGGGAGCAGCGCCCCGACGTCGTCTACCTGGATCCAATGTATCCCCATCGACGCAAGTCGGCGCTGGTGAAGAAGGAGATGAGAATACTGCGCCGGCTGGTGGGAGATGATCAGGATGCTCCTGCGTTGCTTGCTGCTGCTCGGGTAAGTGCAGCGCACAGAGTGGTAGTGAAGCGGCCCGCGGGATCGCCTTGGCTGGGAGGAGAGCAACCCAGCATGGAAATATCTCTTCCCAATACCCGCTACGATGTCTATGTCGTCAAGGGCTTCGCGACCCGCTGATCTTGGCTTAATCGGTATGGCGGCAGACAGTTCCCCAGCATTTTTGGAGCGCTAGATTCATCGGGGCAAAGACGACATATATCAACGCATTGGCGACATAAAAGCATTACCCTGGGGTGGTAAAAAAATAACGGGGACGACGGCTGCAGTAGGAGGAATTGAGCGCTTGTTGGCAGGGCAGACACCGGGATGGATACGCACACTTTCTTTCTACAGCTGCTGATCATTCTGCTTGCGGCGCGCTTGTTCGCCGAGATCGCCGTGCGACTGAAGTCGCCTTCGGTGATCGGAGAGCTGATCGCTGGCGTGCTGCTGGGTCCCAGCCTTCTGGGTTGGCTGGCACCCAACGAGGTGCTGAAATTGCTGGCGGAAATCGGCATTATCCTGCTGTTGTTTCAGGTAGGCTTGGAGACGGATGTCAGACGACTGGTGCGGGCGGGCAAGGAGTCGCTCGTGGTCGCAATCGGTGGCTTCGTCGTGCCTTTTACATTGGGGTTTGCCCTGGGTTATTGGGTTTTCGGATTGTCGCCTTTGGTGTCTCTTTTCATTGGAGGCACGCTTACGGCAACCAGCATTGGCATCACTATCCGGGTCCTCTCTGATCTGAAGCACCAGCAGGGGAGGGAGGGACAGGTCGTTCTGGGTGCGGCGGTGCTGGACGATGTTTTGGGCGTTATCCTGCTGGCACTGCTGTATGAGTTCTCCATCGGTGGCGGCATCAGCATAATGAACGCCAGCAGGGTTCTGCTGTTCGTCGGAGTGTTTTTTGTAACCGCGCCGCTGGCAGCGAAGCTGATCTCCTTGTTGATTCGGCGGTTCGATGCCGTTAGCGACATCCCCGGGCTGATACCCACAAGCATCGTAGCCCTGGTATTGTTCTTTGCCTGGTTGGCACACACAGTGGGCGCGCCCGAACTACTCGGAGGATTCGCTGCCGGCCTGGCGTTATCACGGCGATTTTTTCTTCCCTTCGGAATCGCCTTGCGCACCGATGCTGCCTTTGCACGGCGTATTGATGAACAGATGCGGCCGATCATTCAGCTGTTCACGCCGATTTTTTTCGTTATTGTGGGGTTGTCACTCAATCTTCGTGAGATAGATTGGGGTTCCCACTTCATATGGGCTTTCTCGCTGTCGTTTTTCGTCATTGCCATCGTCGGAAAGTTTGCCGGGGCGTTGTTGATCAATGAGTCCTGGCAGATGCGCACCGTTATCGGTCTGGCCATGGCACCGCGGGGGGAGGTCGGTTTGATATTCGCTGAACTCGGCCGCGCCAGCGGTATTTTCAATAATGAAATCTATGCGGGCATGGTGATCGTCATCGGCCTCACGACCTTGGTACCCCCCTTCGTGATGAAGTGGTTCTACGGATTGCATGGCGAGAGCCTCAATCCGGGCACGGCATACCGCAAATATCAATCGCCGCCAGATTCGAGAGCGTAGAGCTGGCGGATCTCATCCGCCCAGAGGCTGTCATCTACGGTTTCCAATACCATGGGCATCTCATCGAACCGTTGATCGTTCATGATATAGCGAAACACCTCCCATCCCAGCTTACCCCGTCCCAGGCTTTCGTGGCGGTCTACTCGCGAACCCAGGTCCGGTTTGGAGTCATTGAGATGCAGGCCCCGAAGGTATTCGAAACCAACGATCCTGTGGAACTCGGAAAAGGTTAGCTCGCAATCGTGGGCAGTGCGTAGCTCGTATCCCGCGGTGAAGGTATGGCAGGTGTCTATACACACACCGACCCGTGATTTGTCTTCGACGCCCTCTATGATGGCGGCCAGGTGTTCGAAGCGATAGCCGAGGTTGCTCCCCTGACCGGCCGTGTTTTCGATAACCGCGGTCACCCCTTGGGTCTGTTCAAGGGCGATATTTATGGACTCCGCGACCAGCCGTAAGCTCGCCTCCTCCGACAGTTGCCTCAAGTGGCTTCCTGGATGGAAATTGAGTAAGTGCAGCCCAAGCTGCTCGCAGCGGCGCATCTCGTCCAAAAAGGCTTCCCTGGATTTCTTCAGAGCCTCGCTGTTGGGGTGCCCGAGGTTGATCAGGTAACTGTCGTGTGGCAGAACATGGCGAGCCGCTATCCCGACCGATTCCAAGTTTTTTCGGAATGCCAAGATGGTTTCATCGCTCAATGGCGGCGACTTCCATTGCCGCTGGTTCTTGGTAAACATGGCGAAAGCCCGGGCCCCGAGTTTGTGGGCGTTGAGTGGGGCGTTCTCGACGCCACCCTTGGCACTGACGTGTGCTCCTATTCGCTTCATACTGGCTCTCCCCTGGAATGGGCGGACATTCTACACCGGGGGCTAGGATATAATCCCCTTGGGTTGGGCGGTAACATCCACAGGGGGGCGATTGAAGGCGGTGCAAAAGGAGATGGATTTTCAACGCAGATTCGGCGGTGTTGCGCGCCTTTATGGCGCGTCCGCGCTGACTCGGTTCGCCAATGCGCGGGTCTGCGTGATAGGCATAGGCGGAGTGGGTTCCTGGGTGGCAGAAGCGTTGGCAAGAAGTGGTATCGGTGAATTGATGTTGGTGGATCTGGACCATGTTGCCGAATCCAACATCAATCGGCAGATACACGCTTTGGAAGGGCAACTCGGCAGAGCCAAGGTGGAAGTCATGGCCGAGCGGATCCGAGAAATCAACTCCGACTGCAGTATTACCCTGGTGGACGATTTCATCGATCGGGACAATTTGGAGCGTCTGGTAGATACGCGTAACGATTTCGTCGCCGATTGTATCGACAGCTATCGCACCAAGGCGGCACTGATTGCCCACTGCAGGCGCCGTAAAATCCCGATTGTGACGGCCGGGGGCGCCGGCGGCAGGACCAATCCGCTAGAGATCACTAGGGGTGACTTGAGCCGGAGTGAGCAGGATCCGCTGCTCTCGAAAACGCGTAAGTTGTTACGCCGGGACTACGGGTTCAGTCGCAATACCAAAAGACGCTTCGGTGTACCCTGCATCTATTCGCGGGAACAAATCCGTCCCCCCCAGGAGACGGATCTTGCCTGCGATCAATTGTCAGAGAAGCAAGCCATCGCGGGCCTGAACTGCGCCGGCTTCGGGTCTTCGGTCGCGGTCACAGCAGGTTTTGGCCTTGCTATCGCAGCGCTGATAATGGAGCGGATGGCCGATTAGCCGATAGCGGGTGCCGGGTCTGCGGTTAGTTGAGCCCGCACATACCGCTGGGGCAACAGCTGCCGGTAGTAGCACAAGGGGGCTCAGCCTGGCTGCTGCTACTGATAATGGCGCCACCAGTGGCCAGCCTTCTGACGGGGCTGCCGGCGGGTGTATCCCCGGGATCGATCGAGGCCCGCTGACACAGCTCTCCCCAGGAGGCGATCTCTTCGCTCATTTTGTGGCTGACTTCAACTTTGCGTTCGTTGACGTCGCAGAAATAATCGTAGGTTGGCATGGTTGTATTCCTAAACTGGTGTGTTCGATGTTTTCGATTATTGTGATTGCAAAGGTGTTATGCAAGCCTACTCATAGGCGCATGGGACCATACACATGAACACCAGCGGGGCCTTTCCGGTGTTTCGATACTGATGGTGCTCGCCGGGTTCTACCAGCAGGTAATCGCCTTTTCTAACGGCTCGGGGAGTATTGCCGTCCATTATCTCCCCCTCACCTTCAAGAATATAATTTAGATGTTCGCTCTCATGGCTGTGGTGAGGGGTATGGCCCCCGGGTTCCAGGGTAAATACCCGGATCGAAAAGTTGGGTGCGCCGTCCTGGCGGCCGATAGGCAGCTGCTTGGTGGCGCCTGAGACACCCTCCATCTCTATCGGCAGGCTTGCACAGTTTTCCAGGCGTGTGATTTTCATGGTTGTGGATCCTCCTGCTGTAGCGTATCGATTCAAGGATGGCTCTGATCAGGTAACTTTCACCGCCTAAAGGTTGGTGATCTTTTCCATCTGCTCCTGGAGCTTGAGCCGGGCCGACAACTGCATCGAAAGTTTGTCCCGTTCCTTGTTCACCACCGCTTCCGGCGCTTTTTCAACGAAGTTCGGGTTCGCTAGTTTTTTCTCCAGCCTCTCCACTTCGATCCTGATTTTTTCCGTCTCCTTCCGCAGTCGAGCGAGCTCTGCTTCTTTATCGATAAGCCCCGCCATCGGAATCAGGATTTTCATCTCTCCTACCAGAGCCGTGGCAGCATCGGGTGCCGGTTCATCTGCTCCAAGGACGGTTACCGACGCCAGACGCGCCAGGGCATTGAGGTAGTGCCGGTTCTGTTCCAGCAGCGACAAATCCTGTGTCGAAGCATTCTGCAGCATCACCGGCAGTGCCTTGCCCGGGGCGATGTTCATCTCACCCTTAATGCGCCGGACACCCAGGGTAAATGCCATGACCCACTCCATACCGCTGACTGCCTGAACGTCGATGAGCTGAGGATCGGCCTGGGGGTAGGGTTGGGTCATGATAGTCTTGCCCTTCACACCCGCGAGAGGCGCAATGCGCTGCCACACCTCTTCGCTGATAAAGGGCATGATGGGATGAATCAGGCGCAGCAGGTGCTCGAGCACTCCCACCAGGGTTTGTCGGGTGCCCCGGAGTGCCTCGGGACTGCTGTTTTTATTGTTGAGTACAGGTTTGCACAACTCCAGGTACCAATCACAGTATTCGTTCCAGGTGAACTCATAAATCGCCTTCGCCGCCTGATCGAAACGATAACCCTCGATAGATTCGGTGGTCGTTTCGATGGTCGATTGCAGGCGGGAGAGAACCCAGCGATCGGCTATGGACAGAACTACCGATGGGTCTCCTGGAGCTAGCCCCGCGCCGCAGTCTTCTCCTTCGGTGTTCATGAGTACGAACCGGCAGGCATTCCAGAGCTTGTTACAAAAGTTGCGGTACCCCTCGATGCGGCCGAGATCGAATTTTATGTCGCGGCCTGTGGTCGCCAACGCTGCGAATGTAAAACGCAGCGCGTCAGTTCCGAAAGAGGGAATACCCCGGGGAAAGTCCGCCCGGGTGACTTTTTCTATTTTTCGGGCCAGTTGGGGCTGCATCATGCCGCTGGTGCGTTTGGCCACCAGGGGCTCCAATTCGATCCCGTCGATCAGATCGATTGGATCCAGTACATTGCCCTTCGATTTCGACATCTTGTCGCCGTGGCTGTCGCGCACCAGTCCGTGGATATACACTTCGCGAAAAGGTACTTCATCCATGAATTTCAATCCGAACATAATCATTCTGGCGACCCAGAAAAAGATAATGTCAAAACCTGTAACCAATACACTGGTGGGATAAAAGCTCCGCAGGCGATCGGTATCCTGAGGCCAGCCGAGGGTTGAAAAAGGCCAAAGCCCAGAGCTGAACCAGGTGTCCAACACATCCTCGTCCTGGGCCAACGGGTAGTCGTCAGAGAGACCGTGTTTGCGCCGGATCTCACCCTCATCCCTGCCCACGTAGACGTTACCCTCTGTGTCATACCAAGCTGGTATTCGGTGCCCCCACCAAATCTGACGGCTGATACACCAGTCTTCGATATTGCGCATCCACTCGAAGTAGGTGTTTTTCCAGTTGTCGGGAATGAAGCGGATGCTGCCATTTTCTACCGCCTCGATGGCGGGTTTGGCCAGCGGTCCGATGCGGACATACCATTGGTCGGTGAGGAAGGGCTCTATAACCGAACCTGAGCGGTCGCCTCTGGGGACCATCAGCTTGTGATCCTCCACCTTTACTAGTAGACCCTGCGAATCCAGGTCCGCTACGATTTGCTTTCGGGCCGCATAGCGATCCATTCCCAGGTATGCCTCGGGTATTAGCCTATCTTCTTCCGCTTCGTTTCCGCGAACCGCTGCGTCCGCAGTGAAGATATTGATGAGACCGCCGTGGGGCTGCCCGGAGATAGCGATTTCGTCACGGTGCCGCAACCAAACCTGGTAGTCATTGAAATCGTGGGCCGGAGTGATCTTGACGCAACCGGTTCCGAACTCAGGGTCCGCATGCTCATCGGCGATTATCGGAATACGCCTCCCGGTTAATGGCAGCTCGACATATTCCCCTATCAGGCTCCTGTAGCGTTCATCTTCGGGATTTACCGCGACAGCGCAATCGCCCAACATCGTTTCGGGTCTGGTGGTTGAGACAACCAAATGCCCCTGACCGTTGGTCAGTGGATATCGCATGTGCCACATATGGCCGGATTCTTCCACCGAGATGACTTCCAGGTCGGAGACGGCGGTGTGCAGCTTCGGGTCCCAATTTACCAGCCTTTTCCCACGGTAGATCAATCCCTCTTCATATAAGCGGATGAATACTTCCCGCACCGCTTCGGATAGGCCGTCGTCCATGGTGAAGCGCTCGTGCCGCCAATCGAGGGAGGAACCCAGGCGGCGCAGCTGGTGGGTGATATTTCCACCGGACTCCGCTTTCCACTCCCAGACGCGTTCGATGAATTTTTCCCGCCCCAGGTCGTGCCGCGTTTGGTTGGCGCTCTCGAGCTGGCGTTCCACCACCATCTGGGTGGCAATGCCTGCGTGATCGGTACCCGGTTGCCAAAGCGTAGGGCGGCCCCGCATGCGATTGAACCGGATCAGGGTATCCATCACGGTGTTATTAAATCCATGACCCATGTGAAGACTACCGGTGACGTTCGGCGGTGGGATCATGATGCAGTAGGGAGCTGCCTTTCCGTCGCCTCCTTTCGGGGTAAAATAATCGTTTTCTTCCCAGAAGTTATACCAGCGTTCTTCAATATTGTGGGGGTCGTAAGTTTTTTCCATCGGAAGTATGAAATCTTGGGGTAATAATTAGCGTTTAACGTCGCAAAGTTGGTTATTATACCGAACTTCATCGGTCTGCCCGCAGTTTTGAGACAGACAGTCGTCAACTCACTGCCACTGGAGCCATTTGGAACTATGACAAGCGAATCATCACGCCAACATCAATGGGCCTTTTCATTTACCGAGGGAGATGGGAAAAAAAGAAAACTACTGGGAGGTAAGGGTGCCAATCTCTGCGAGATGACTCAGATCGGGCTGAACGTACCGCCTGGATTTGTGATCACTACCGAGGCTTGCCTGGATTATCTGGATGATGGTGAGCTGGCTGAAGGGTTATTGGATCAAGTTCGGGAGCAAATGCGTAAGGTCGAAGAGGCCACGGGCAAGGGGTTCGGTGACCGTAATAACCCACTATTGGTTTCGGTACGCAGCGGGTCCGCTATGTCTATGCCCGGCATGATGGATACCATTCTGAATTTGGGGTTGAATGCCGAGACGCTGCAAGGAGAAATCGAACAGACTGGTGATCCTCGATTCGTCTACGATGCGTATCGCCGCTTTATTCAGCTGTTCGGTAAAGTGGCCCTGGGAGTGCCGGATGAATTGTTTGATACTGAGTTTGACGGGGTCAAGGAAAAAGCCGGTGTCAAATCGGATGTAAAGCTCTCCGCCGACGATCTCAAGGAAATCAGCGAACGCTTTCTCAAAGTGGTTAGCGACCACACCGGGCGTCCGTTCCCGGAAGATCCCTATAAACAGCTGGAAATCTCCATAAAGGCCGTCTTCTCTTCCTGGAACGGTAAGCGCGCCGTGGATTATCGGCGGGAGTTCAATGTTACGACGGACATGGCTAATGGCACCGCCGTCAATGTCTGTACCATGGTTTTCGGCAACCGGGGTGACGACTCTGGCACCGGTGTGGCATTTACCCGCAATCCGGGCACCGGAGAGAACAAACTTTATGGAGAGTACCTGGTCAACGCCCAAGGCGAGGATGTAGTCGCAGGAATTCGCACCCCCAAGCCAATCGATCGCCTTCGCGAAGAAATGCCCGAGATGGCAAAGCAATTGGAGGATCTTCGGAAGCGATTGGAGACTCACTACAGGGAGGTGCAAGATTTCGAGTTCACCATTGAACGCGGCACACTCTATTGTCTGCAGACGCGTAACGGAAAAATGAATGCTGTCGGCATGGTGCGTACTTCGGTGGAGATGGAAAAAGAGGGATTGATCGACAAGAAGAAAGCACTGCTGCGTATCGAGCCGCTGTTGCTGGAGCAGATGTTGTTTCCCCGGCTCGACCCCAAGGCCAAGGCGAAGGCGCTGGCCCAGGGACTACCCGCTTCACCAGGGGCGGCCTGCGGGCGTGCCGTTTTCGATGCCGATCGTGCCGAGGAGTTGGGTAAGGCCGAGGGTGCGCGTTTAATCCTGCTGCGCGAGGAGACGAAACCAGAGGACATTCACGGTTTTTTTGCCTCCGAAGGGATTCTCACCAGTCGCGGGGGTAAAACCTCTCACGCAGCCGTAGTGGCCAGGGGGATGGGCAAGCCCTGCGTGGCCGGTGCAGAGGGTATCTCCGTCGATGTACTGCGCCGCGAGGCTTACGTCGGGGACCATGTAATTTCCGAAGGGGATTTGATCACCATCGACGGCAGCAGCGGCAATGTCTATCTTGGAGAGATCCCCACCGTGGAGCCGGAGTTCACGAGTGAATTGACAACCCTGCTGACTTGGGCGGACGAGTCGGCCCATCTCAAGGTCTTGGCCAATGCCGATACCGCCGAAGATGCGTTGCGGGCGGTGAAATATGGTGCCAAGGGTATCGGACTGTGCCGCACCGAGCGGATGTTCAACGATGTGGAACGGCTGCCCGTGGTGATCGACATGATCATGGCGGAGAACGTGGAGCAGCGCCAGGCTGCGTTGGACAAATTGCTGCCCATGCAGCGAGAGGACTTCAAGGGGCTGTTCGAAGCGATGGCTCCCCATCCCGTCACTATCCGCCTTCTGGATCCGCCGATTCACGAATTTCTCCCAGGCGAGCATCAGCTACAGGACGATTTACAAAAGCTCTACCACCTGCGGGATTCGGCCCGCGGCATGGAAGTGTTGGCCAATAGCATGTTGTTGCTCCGTGAACCGGGCCAGGCCAAGAGTGAGGCCGATTCAATGCGCCATATAGTGGATGCTCAACTGGTGGAAGAGGCCATCACCAAGAAGGAGATCATGCTACGCAAGGTACGAGAGTTATTCGAGACCAACCCCATGCTCGGACATCGCGGGGTACGCTTAGGAATTACCTTTCCCGAGATCTATTCGATGCAGATCCGCGCGGTGCTGGAGGCGACTGCAGAGTGTGCCGCCAAGGGCATTGAAGTCAATCCCCAGATAATGGTTCCTCAAGTCTGTACCTCACGTGAGCTGAAGCAGGTCAAGATAATCGTCGACAAGATCCGTACAGAGATCGAGGAGGAGCGGGGGCACAAGCTGAATTTCAGCTTCGGTACCATGATCGAAGTTGTGCGCGCCTGCATGCGGGCGGACTCTTTGGTGGAGGAGGCGGAGTTCTTCTCTTTCGGAACCAATGATCTGACCCAGGCGACGTTCTCATTTTCCCGGGAGGATGCAGAGAACAAGTTCCTGCCTTTCTACAATGAACGGGGAATTCTTCAAGATAACCCATTCGAGGTACTCGATACCTCAGGTCTCGGCAAGCTGATGAAGCTGGCCGTGCAGTGGGGACGCGAAAAACGCGAAGATCTGAGTGTGGGCATTTGCGGGGAGCATGGCGGTCACCCTGATTCGATCCACTTCTGCCACGAGGCGGGTCTGAATTATGTTTCATGCTCCGCCCCCAGGGTACCGGTGGCGCGTCTTGCCGCTGCTCAGGCCGGTCTATTGCGGTCCTGACACGTCGATTCACTGTAGAGCGGTATGTGGCGTTGGTCGCCGCGACCGCTCTATGGTGCCGGCTCTATCACCCCACATGGAGTGGGCTTTGTTCTTTTCCGAAGCAGCTAGGGGCTGGTCTCCCGAAATCTGCTAGGCTTGGTTGAAAACAAAACCGAGGTAAACGGGTCCTAATACCTGTTTAACAAAAACAAAGGGTGCAGTTAATGGATTTACGCAAGAGCCTGGTATTGATCGTACTGGCGGCGCTCGTCGCCAGCTTTTTTATTTTTGATTTAGGAAGTCTGTTTACGCTGGAGAACCTAAAGGCGCAGCAGTCTTCGTTGGAGGCGTGGCGCGCCGAAAATCCCTGGCAGAGTGCCTTGGTGTTTTTCGCGGTCTATGTGTTGGTTACGGCTCTCTCATTGCCGGGGGCCGCCATTATGACCCTCGCCGTGGGAGCGATTTTCGGACTGGTTGTGGGCACATTGCTGGTCTCTTTCGCCTCCACGCTGGGAGCCACCCTGGCTTTTTTGATTGCCCGATTTCTTCTGCGAGATACCGTGCAGGAGCGTTTCGGCGACAAATTGGGCGCTATCAATCAGGGCATCGAGAAAGATGGTGCGTTTTACCTATTCGGATTGCGCCTCGTTCCCCTGTTTCCGTTTTTCATCATTAATCTGGCGATGGGCTTGACCAATATACGCACCTTCACTTACGCCTGGGTGAGTCAGTTGGGTATGTTGCTAGGTACGATCGTCTACGTGAATGCGGGTACCCAGCTAGGAAAGTTGGAGTCGTTGTCCGGCATTCTCTCTCCCGGGCTACTCTTTTCCTTCGTACTACTTGGGGTATTTCCGTTGATCGCAAAAAAAATTCTAGATGGCATAAAGGCACGCAAGGTGTTGGCGGCTTTTCCGAAGCCTGAGCGTTTCGACCGCAACCTCATTGTCATCGGCGCTGGTTCCGGTGGACTGGTAGCGTCGCTCATCGCTGCCGCCGTTAAATCGAAAGTGACGCTCATCGAGAAGCACAAGATGGGAGGTGATTGCCTAAATACCGGTTGTGTCCCCTCCAAAGCCTTAATCCGCTCCGCTCGCTATCTTTCCCATATCCAACGGCATGAAAATTTTGGTTTTAAATCGGCCACAGCGGATTTCGATTTTTCCGACGTGATGGAACGAGTCCACGACGTAATCAAGAAAGTGGAACCTCACGACTCCGTGGAGCGATTTACCGGGCTTGGTGTCGATGTAATCCAGGGCGAGGCGCGAATCACCTCTCCTTACAGTGTGGAAGTAAACGGCCGTACACTGACCACCCGTAGTATTGTCGTCGCTACCGGAGCGCGTCCCCTGGTGCCGCCGATCGAGGGGCTCAGCGATATGCCCTATCTGACATCCGATAGTCTGTGGGAAATAAGGGAGTTGCCCCAACGACTGCTGGTGCTCGGGGGTGGGCCTATCGGCTGTGAACTCGCCCAGAGTCTTGCGCGATTTGGATCTAAAGTGACGTTGGTAGAGATGGCACCCCGCCTGATGATACGGGAAGACCCCGAGATTTCAGCTTGTGTGGAAGAGAAGTTCCTGGCCGAGGGTATAGAGGTCTTGGTCGGGCATACCGCCACCGCCTTCCGGGAATTGAATGGGGAGCGGCAACTGGTAGCAAAGTCAAATGAGGGGGAACTGATCATCGGCTTCGATCAGGTGTTGGTTGCCGTAGGCCGCGCCGCCAACATCAGTGGCTTCGGGCTTGAGGAACTAGGAGTGGAGATCTCTGACCGGCGCACAGTGCAGGCCAACGAATTCCTGCAGACCAATTTCCCCAATATTTTTGTATGCGGCGATGTCACAGGTCCCTATCAATTCACCCATACCGCCTCCCACCAGGCGTGGTATGCAACGGTCAATGCGTTGTTTGGCATGTTCCGGCGCTTCAAAGTGGATTATTCGGTGATTCCCTTCGCTACCTTTACCGACCCGGAAGTGGCCAGAGTCGGGCTAAACGAGCAGGATGCCGCAGAGCGGAACATCGCCTATGAGGTGACTACCTATGGCCTGGATGATCTGGACCGCGCTATTGCCGACGGCGAGGATCATGGGTTCGTTAAAGTGTTGACGGTTCCGGGAAAGGATAAAATCCTGGGAGCGACCATTGTAGGGGAACACGCGGGTGACTTGATAGCGGAGTTTGTCACCGCTATGCGATATGGCTTGGGGTTGAATAAAATTCTCGGGACGATTCATATATACCCGACCTGGACAGAGGCCAACAAATTTGCGGCAGGAAACTGGAAGCGGGCCCACGCCCCTGAACGTCTGTTGCAGTGGGTAGAGCGATTCCATGACTGGCGGCGAGGATGATCACGTGGCGCCTACCCATCATGAAACGGGACGCACTGTGTTGGGCAGGTTCTCCAGGATGACGCGGGCCACTGCCTCCAGCGCCTGCACCCGTGGAAAGCTAGCTCTGAACACAAGCCGAATGCGACGAAAGGCGTCGGGTATCTCCAGTTTCCTGGCAACCACCCCGGAGCCGGTCATCCAACTGCCGCTGATTACCAGCGCGGGCACCAAGGTGCATCCAAAGTTGGCTGATACAAGCTGAATTAGTGTTTCCAGTCCGAAGGCTCTGAGCGCTTCAAGGGATTCGTCGTGGTCGCGGTTTTGAATACGGCAAACTTCCATCACTTGTTGAGAGAGACAGTGGGCATCCGATAGCAGAAGAATTTCCAGTTTGCTCAGATCGGCGCGGGAAATCTCCTCTTTCGTATAGAGGGGATGGTCCCGCGGATGTACCAGCCAGAAGGGCTCGTCGAACAATCGCATCTCCTCCAGCCCCTTTTCACTTGAGTGGGTCGCGAGCAGGGCCGCGTCAATCTCGTGAGCGCTTAACCGGCGTTCGAGGGAACTGGTCACTTCGTCGGAGAACAGCAGTCGAAGTTTTGGGAATTGCGTCTTCATGGGACGAAATATCAGGGGAATCAGATAGGGGCTAAGGGTGGGGATGGAGCCGATCCGCAGCGTGCCGGCCAGCGGGTCCTGGTGAGTGCGCGCCGTCTGTTCGATTGCCGTAGCATGGCCCAGACTTTTTCGGGCATGGCTGATGATTTCCTCCCCTACAGGGGTCACGGCAACCTTTCGATTGGTGCGCTCGAAAAGGGTGACACCCAGTTGATTCTCGAGTTTCTTGATCTGGCTGCTAAGCGTAGGTTGGCTTACGAAGCAACGCTCAGCGGCTCTGCCAAAGTGCTGGGTTTCAGCAACAGCCACCAGATATTTAAGATCGCGTAGATTCATGAGAACGGCTCTCGTTTGCCATTGGGGATGGAAAAAATAATGATAGAACTGATCTATTGTTTTTATATATATAATCGATTAGAGCAAAGATCAATTCTCTCTATAATATGCAAGTGAATCAGGAATTCGGCGAGCCTTGGTCGACCACATGCTGCAGGTTTGCACATCATGTTCCTGGACGCACCGTTTTGACCAAAATTTTGGAGGAATACATCATGCAATTGAAAGGTAGTAAGACCGAACAGCACCTCAAAGACGCTTTCGCCGGGGAGTCCCAGGCAAATCGCCGTTATCTATACTTTGCCGCCAAGGCCGACATTGAGGGCTACAACGATGTGGCGGCGCTATTCCGTTCGACCGCTGAAGGTGAAACTGGGCATGCCCACGGGCATTTGGAATACCTGGAGGAGTGCGGAGACCCGGCAACCGGTCTGCCCATAGGGGGCACTTCGGACAACCTCAAGGCGGCAGTCGCCGGTGAAACTCATGAGTACACCGACATGTACCCGGGAATGGCCAAGACCGCCCGCGAAGAGGGATTTGAGGAGGTGGCGGATTGGTTCGAGACTTTGGCGAAAGCCGAGCGCTCGCACGCTAACCGTTACCAGAAAGCATTGAATGAGATGGAGCAGTAGTCCGGATTGCGGGGCAGCCTGTGGCTGCCCCTCTTCGAGATATAGAGGTACTCACCATGGCAGCAACAACCCCCAGAGAAGGCAGCCTCGAAGCACCGACGAGGCATTCCCTCGATTGGAAGAATCCCGATTTTTATGATGAGGGTTCGCTCTTCAATGAGATGGAGAGAGTGTTTGATATCTGCCATGGGTGCAGGCGTTGCGTGAGCCTGTGCCAATCATTTCCCACGTTATTCGACTTGGTGGACGAATCGTCAACCATGGAGTTGGATGGTGTAGAGAAAAAAGATTTTTGGCAGGTCGTCGATCATTGCTACCTTTGCGATCTCTGTTACATGACCAAATGCCCTTACGTACCGCCTCACGACTGGAATATCGACTTTCCCCACCTGATGCTCAGAGCCAAGGCCGTCAAGTACAAACAGGGGGATGTAAAACTTCGGGACCGCATACTTACCAGCACCGACACGGTTGGGAAAATTGCGGGAATACCGGTTGTCTCTAAAGTCGTAAATGCCACGAACCGGCTAAAACCAGCGCGGCGTGTCATGGATTCGGTTTTGGGTGTGCATCCAGATGCCAAGCTACCGGAGTTTCATAGTAACACCTTGCGTAAACGGCTTAAGCAACATAACAGTGACCTGGTAGCGAAACCGGCAGGGAATACCAAGGGGCGGGTGGCCTTGTTCGCGACCTGTTACATGAATCGCAATGAACCCTCGGTCGGGGAGGATATGGTATCGGTGTTTGAGCACAATGGTATTCCCGTGCGGCTGCCGGAAGAGGAGCGTTGTTGTGGAATGCCCAAGCTGGAACTCGGACACCTGGAGGCGGTGGAGGAAGCCAAGTCGTTCAACATTCCACGCTTAGCTGCTCTGGTGGACGAAGGCTGGGATCTAACCGCCTTGATTCCGTCGTGTGTGTTGATGTTCAAGCAGGAATTACCGCTGATGTTTCCGGAAGATCCTGATGTTCAAAAGGTGAAGGCGGCGTTTTACGATCCCTTCGAGTATCTGATGTTGCGACACAAAGCCGGCATGCTGGATACGGATTTCAAGAAGCCGCTGGGAAGAGTTGCCTACCATGCCGCTTGCCATCAGCGAGTTCAAAACATCGGTCCCAAGACCCGGGACTTGTTGGCCCTGATCCCAGAAACGAAGATAGACGCTATCGAGCGTTGTTCAGGGCATGACGGCACCTATGCGGTGAAGAGTGAATTTCATGACAGTTCCATGAAAATCGTCAGACCAGTGGTGAACAAAGTAAAAAAGGCTGATGCTGACTACTATGGCAGTGATTGTGCAATGGCCGGTCATCACATCGAAGAGGGTCTGGCAGACGGGCGTGTTGCCCAGCATCCGATGACATTGATACGCAAGGCATACGGTTTATAACGCATAGGAGGTTGCCATTATGAATAAGCTGACACATTCAGATCTCTACTCGTTGGAAGAGTACGCGAAGAACCGGGATTCTTTTCGCCAGAAGGTTATCGACCACAAGAAAGACCGGCGATTGCCATTGGGTGAGCATGCCGCGCTCTACTTCGAAGATGTTCTGACCATGCAGTATCAGATTCAGGAAATGCTCAGAATTGAACGAATTTTCGAACAAAAGGGTGTTCAAGAAGAGCTCGATGTCTACAATCCACTGATTCCGGATGGGACCAACTGGAAAGCCACATTCATGATGGAGTACGAAGACGTGGATGAAAGACGTCGAGCCCTCGCTAAACTGATTGGGATCGAGAGGTCGTTATGGATTCAGGTCGAGGGATTCGAGAAAATTCGACCGGTGGCTAATGAGGATCTTGACCGGGAGACAGAAGATAAGACTGCTTCAGTGCACTTCGTGCGATTCGAGCTGGGAGAGAGTGCTGCCCAGGCAGTCAGGTCGAATGCAAAGGTTTTTGCGGGAATAGACCACCCGGCATATTCTGTCGAGATCGAAATGCCCGATGCTATAAGAGCTTCACTCACACAGGATCTGCACTAGGGGTCCCATGCCAAATACAGATCTGATGGATCTCTAAATCGATGTTGTAACCGATCCGGAGGGCTTGGTAGGAGAGGATGGTCGCGATTTATCGCGCGCGCCCGATTCAACCGAGTTCTTTGGACGCGGTTCTCGGGCCTGTGGATTTTCCCTCCTAATCAAGCGATGATGACTACCGGGATGGGAGCTTCTTATGCTCTGATCTATATATCGATGCGACGGCATCATGATTTCTCCTTATTACTACTCAATCTATCGGATGATAAATGGGCTCCTTGAACGGGAATTCCTACCGTTTCATGACACAGATGCGGCTTCCGTATGGTGGTCTCCTGAGATTTCAGTTTTCTCGAATCTAACAAAGACACAAACAGATACTTTCAACGTGGTATATTGGACCCACGTCGGACATCGGGCGGATGGATATGAGTTGCGGCTCCATGGGCTCGAAGCGAAAAGAGGGTTGATATCGTTGGTGTTCGCCCGCTAATTCAGAGCGTACGGACCAAGGAAAGATACCAGCTCATTCACTATCTGCGGATGGCAAAAATGACGGGAAAAAGTGTTTCTCTGGTGCTTGGGAGCGGCGGTGCGCGAGGCTTGGCCCATATAGGCATCATTCAGTGGCTCGAGGAGAAGGGGTATCAAATCGAATCGATCTCAGGATCCTCGATGGGAGCGCTGGTTGGCGGCATCTATGCCATCGGTGAACTCGAGGCTTACACTCATTGGGTCAAGGCGCTTCGCCAGATAGATGTGTTGAGGTTATTTGATTTGTCGTTTAGTCGCAGTGGTCTTATCAAGGGCGAGAGAGTCATCGAGACCCTGAAGAGCTTGACAGGGGATCGCAATATCGAGGAGTTGCCCATCTCCTTCACCGCCGTTGCCGCTAATGTCGATGATCAAAAAGAGGTTTGGCTCAATCACGGCTCACTCTTTGATGCCATTCGTGCATCGATAGCAATTCCGACCATATTTACTCCCGTCAATTATCGAGGAAAAACCTTGGTTGACGGAGGATTAATCAACCCCATTCCCATTGCGCCAACTCTAAAGGACAAAACAGACTTGACGATAGCGGTCGATCTTTCTGCCAGCCGGGATCCCTCTTGCGAAAATCAGCGGTTCGTCGAAGACGAGACCTCTGGGGATGACAGCAACTATCGCAGCCGTATTTCACAATTTGTCGATACCTTGCAGCAACGGTTGGTGAAAAACAGTGAGCAGGAGGTTGGAGTTTTCGACCTGGTATCGAGTGCAATGGAGACCATGCAGAATACCATATCTAGGTTCAAGCTGGCGTCCTATGCTCCCGATGTCATTATCTCGGTGCCCAGAAACAGTTGCGCATTCTATGAGTTCTATCGTGCCGACGAGATGATAGAGATTGGTCGGTGTCAGGCCTCGAAAGTCATGGGGGCTTATGGTTAGCGAGTGTCCTTGGGGTTCGCACCGCTTGGCGGAAGCTAATGGACGACAGTTAAATTCAGACTGCTGTATTTGGGGCCGCAACCGGTGCCTGAGTATTGTCCAGAGTCGAGTCAAGTGGTATCGGCTTGCCAATAGCGTAACCTTGACCGTAGTCCACACCCAATCCCCTTAATGACATAATAATTTCGTTACTTTCTACATACTCGGCTACGACTTTCTTATCCATGTAGTGGGCAATTTCGGTGATAGACTTCACCATCGCATAACTCGAACTGTCCGTTACCATATCCTTTATAAAGACACCGTCTATCTTGATGACATCGACGGGGAGCTCTCTCAGATAGGAATAGGATGCGTAGCCCGATCCGAAATCATCCAGATAAAACTTGCTACCCAGTTGGCGGATTTCGTTGATAAACATTTTCGCCTGCTGTATCTCTTTAACCAGGGAGGTCTCCGTAATCTCAAATCCCAGCCTGTCAGCTGGAAATACGCCGCTTTTGAGATGTTGCTTCAGTAACTTCCTGAATTGATCATCCAGGAGCGATTGGCCTGAAATGTTGAGGCTGTAGTTTTGGCTAGGTTGGATCTCTGGCTGCCTGCCGACCCAGTTAAAAAATGCGTTTACTACCCAGCGATCGACAGCTCTCATCTGTTCAAAGCGCTCTGCCGCCATAATAAAATCAACGGGGCTAGTGGGACTGTCGCTCTCATCAAGCACCCGCAGAAGCACTTCATAGTGATCTTGCCCCTCTCCGCGAAACAGGGGGGTTATCAGCTGTGCATGAAGTTCAATACGGTCTTTTTGGAGTGCTTTTTCAACGATGGGCAGAGATTGGACCAGGCGTGTTTGTTCCTGGAGATCCTGATCCGACCATTGATAAACACGGGAGCAATTACGACCTGCCTTCTTGGCAAGGCTGCACGCGGAGGCAGCTGCTTTCAGAATGGTTGACGCTCTGACGGCGGTTTTATCAATAGCGACGATCCCAGTGCTGGCAGAAACGGGAATAGTTTGTTGCTCCCAAACAAATTGAAAGTTTTTTAACGCCTGTCTCTGAGCTTCAGCAGCCTGATATCCTTTTTCGATACTGCTGTTCTTAATAAGTATGCCAAACTCGTCATCACCGGTCCTGGCTATAGAGGCGGAGCTACCCTGGTAAGTTCTGATAATTCTGGTTACATGTCGTAGTAGCTGATCTCCACCATCGTAGCCGCACAAATCGTTTATCATCTCGAACCGATCGATATCCAGCAAAATGAGAACATGCTCATTACTGCTTTCACTCGACGATTTCAGCAAGGATTCTACTTCGCGCTCGAAAGTCTTGCGGTTCATCAATCCGGTCAAAGTGTCGGTGCGGTTTTCTTGCTTAATCTTATCGAAGGTGCCCTCCAGCATTTTTTGTACTGCCCTTTCAACCAAGGGCAGCTCTCCATTCTCAAGCAACGAAAGCTGTTTTTCCTCGAACTTACCCGACAGAGTCGATATGTCGGTATCCAGTGCTTTGTTTCCGCTTCCATCTACAAATACAAAGCGTGTAGCGGATGGATTTTTCCACGCGAGATTGAGCAGCCTGACCTGCCCCTGTTCCCGTTGTTGAACGATCCATTCCCCGATATCTAGTTGCTTTAGCAGATTAGGCCAGTCACTATCGGGCGAATCGGTTGCCACATTAGATTCGGTTTTAGCCGAGGCCTTGGATTGCAGCGTTTGTTGCAGATAATCTTCATCGACCAGCACCCGGTTTGCTACCAGCGCTCGATGGATATCTTCATCTCCATGGAGCGCGTTCTCTATTTCTCGAATCAATTCCTCTGCTTCTCTACGGTGCACCGGGTATTCGGTAAATCCTTTCTTGAGTATCTTGCAAAGCCGCGCGGTACTACCCTCGCTAACGTTGCCGGGAGCACTTGTTTCGGCGAACACCTTGAGAAGATAGTCGACTACACTTAGGTAGCTTGTAGTCTTGTTCGCGGTAATCCCTGAAGACACGGCGCTATGGATCAATAGCCCAGGCCACCCAAGATGAATAAGTCGGTCAAGCGCTACGGATATGGATTTTCCTTCGAGTCGTTTTCTGAGAAGCTCTGTTACGAGACCACGAATCTGATCGAATCTGTCTCGCTGTTTTCGGCTGTCCACAACTATTGCACGATTTTTCTCAAAAACCTTCTGCTTCTTGTCTAGTAGCTCGTCTATCTCGCGTTTGGCTTGCAGTATCCGATTCCTGCTGGAGTCGACTGGTGTATCTTTAAATAGTTCGACAATGTTGTTCAACGCAAGCTTTGTCTCTTCATCTGTCTTTTCAGCTTCCGTATAGGCTGAAAGCCGGTCGATACTTTCAAGCAACCCAGTTAGCGGATGGTTTGTTTGGTCTAGAAGGCTCGGCTCGGCTAGCGCTTCATTGATCATGGGTAGCTCGAGCCAGCGTACGAGTTGTCGTAGTTCGGCGCCAAGACGCTCATCCTCGCTAAGTGCAGTCACAAGTTGTTCGGTCGTGTCTATCGTGCAGCGAGTATTCTGGTCCAAGCGTATCGCGATTTCTCCATTTGCGCTCTGAGCCAGATCGGCTTCTATGCGTTGGAGTACGGTTTGACTTTTTTCGGGTGTGAGACTGTAGAGCGATTGGATAATTTTCTCCCGACCTATTGTCTCTACATTGTCGGTGTCCTCTGCCTGCTCTCTCGCGCCGCTATTTAGTGAAGCTATCGATGTCAGTGTGCTTAGAACCGGCTGAGCATGCTCAGAAGTCCGAACGGGTTTTTCAGCTGCAGCGGTGGGTCTTGGTATCTCTGGCCCACCAGTCCCATGATGATCCACTTCCTGAATCAGAATACCTTGGGAACCGAGCAGTGAATTGGTTTCCTCATATAGCGTTCGGATCTTGGTTAGCACGCCCTCGAAAAAAGCTGAGTAGATCAGCTTTCTTTCAGCATATTCCGTTTCCAGTCCACGCAGAACATTGCTTAGTCCCGATAACAGACTGACGGGTGCAATGGGATTTCGGTCACCATTGATGGGCTGGGTGGTGAGATAGGTGAGTGTTCGTTCCAAACTATGCAATTGGGCTGAAAACTTCGCCTCGATAGAACGGCTCAAGCCAACAATAACCAGCCACTCCTCAAATTCGTTTTTGTCGACCAGGCTCAATTCCGGGCCTGCTGGATTCGGGGAGGGAGCGTCGTTGCTTACACTATTTCCCGCGCGCAAAGAATCGAATCTTCGCTCTAACTCGTTTTCCAATGTTCTGGAAATAGTCTGCTGTTGATCCCGGATGCTCGACAGCGTGTGAAAAATATTTGCCTGTCTTGAATCGGAAGCTTGGTCTGCGGCACTTAGGAGACGCTCCTGAGCGCGATTGAAAAAATCAGCGATGTGTTTTCGCAGGAACCGCTGGCTCAAATCATGAACAGCATATAGCAACTTAAAGCCGCTTGCCTTTTCTTCGGCGGTAAACTGGGGGGGGTGCTGGCAGGAAATTTCGGGAATTGTTTGGATATACTCGGTCAGTTGGGTGTTTTCACGGTGAAAGGCAACGCCTACTCCGTATTCGGATATATGCACCGTGCGGGCGACTACTGAAAGGCTGCTGTGACCACCTACAGAGACGGGTACCTCAATTGCCACATCTGTGGGACCGGTTTGAGCATTTTCAACCAACCCATGTGGAGGGTTCGCGGGATCACCAAACGCAAGATAGAGTCCACCCGCTGAATAGTCTTTGATACGGCAATCCCTAAAGCTATGACCACCATAGGACAGTGCCGCAGTGTGGTCCACCTCAATGCGTTGGAATTGCCTTCTGTTTTCTCCGTTTTGCTGTAGATGTGATTCCATGTTTCACGATCAGAATAGCTGTTTCCCTCTCAGCACAGGCAGTCCAACGACTGTTGTTATCAGTGGAAAGATCGGCGCTGTGGACGCCCAGCGTTGTCGTCGTCTTCACAGCGTTGACAATTCCAAATTCAATAGGATGGCGTATATCCATGCCATGTTTTCTAATTTTCGACCGAAAACCCTGGATCTTGAGCATGGCCAGGGGCTTGCTTGAGGGGAAACCGCCTGCATTTGGTAGCAGGGTAGAAGCTCCAAAATGTCAGCTGGAGCTAGAGGCCGGGAAAGCAGGCGAATGGTTGTACAGTCACCGTTTCACCAGGGCTTACCGATCCCCGATCCGCGGCGAGTAAGATGAAACAATCGGCAATGTTCATCGAACTTAGAACCCCTGAGCCCTGTCGGCCGGTGGTGCGCACGCTTAGGGTACCGGCAGCGTCAAACTCCAGAATGCCTCTCTGAAATTCCGTGCGCCCTGGAGATTTTCGCAAGTTGGATTGGCAAACAGCTTCCATGGTAAGGACACTGGACTCCTGCTCTCCCCGCAGCGACTGAATTGCCGGCACTACGAACTGGAGGAAGGTTATCATTACTGCCACCGGATTGCCGGGCAGCCCGAAAAAAGGTGTGCCTTTGATGCGACCGAAGGTTAGGGGGCGGCCTGGCTTGATGGCAACTTTGGAGAAATAGCAGGTGCCCATATCTCTGAGCGCAGCGGCGATATAGTCGGCCTCTCCGACAGATACGCCTCCTGACGTGAGTACCAGATGAGCACTGGCAGCAGCTTCTCGGAGTGCATCAGTGATCGTGTCTTGTTTGTCCTCGACTATTCCCAAGTCGACTACATCCACACCCAATTTGCGTAGCATGGCAAACAGAGTGTAGCGGTTGCTGTCGAATATCTGACCCTCGGAAAGGGTTTCCCCGACACCCTTGATTTCATCCCCACTGGAAAAACAGGCGACTCGCACGGGCGGGCCCACTGCCACACTTGAAATCCCTAAAGATGCGAGCAGGCCCAGTTGAGGGGCTCCAAGCACTGTGCCGGGGCTCAGTACCTCGGACCCTTGGGGGATATCTTCACCAGCCTGGCGAACGTTTTGACCCTGTTTATTGCGATTGTCCACTCGTATCAGCCCATCCTCCAACTCGGCCTGTTCCTGGATGACAACGGTGTCGGCAGCCTCTGGCATTTTGGCTCCCGTCATAATGCGAACACATTCCCCACGATTCAAGCTGCCCTTAAAGGGTTTTCCCGCAAAGGCAGTGCCGACCAACCTCAACTCTGCAATCCCCTCGGCCGGTAAGTCCGCACCACTGAAAGCGTATCCATCCATGGCGGAGTTTCGATGGGCAGGAACGTCTATTGGTGAAACGACGGCCTGGGTCAGTACGCCACCTAGCGCTTCCTTCAGGCCCAATACCCGTTCGTCGGAAATGGGTGTGAGCTGTTGTCGAATCGTATTCAATGCGTCATCCATACTCAGAGCGTTTTCCATTGGGTCCTGGCAACTGGAGGCCGTCGTAATCTGATCTTTCATTGTGTCGGTGTCACTGGTGTTTGGTGGCAAGTTGGGAGTAATACCTGGCTCTTTGTAAGCTGGGTCTATCAAACCGCCTGGCGGTGTGTAAATGGTGTTTTCTTACGTACCATACGGCCCTGGTAGAGGTGTAGGTGGTTGCTGATATTGAGTTCACCGTGCTGTGGATCGTGGCTGGTTACAATCACCGCGATACCGTCGTCCCGCATTTGATTTATTAGAGAAAATCCCCTTTGGCGTGCCGGTTTGTCCATGTTGGTTACCGGTTCGTCCAGGAGCATTAACTTAGGGGAGAGCACCCAAGCTCGCAACATGGCCACACGCTGCTTTTCACCCCCTGAAAGCGCATGGCTATGACGTTCCGCCAGGTGTTCCAGTCCCGCTGCCTGCAACGCTTCGTGAACCCGTGCGTTTATTTCGGTTCGACTTTTCCCTCGCCGTTTCAACCCATAGGCGATGTTTTTGAAAACCGTTGCGTCGAATAAATAGGGATGCTGATGTAAATAGCAGGTGTTCGCTCGCAAGAAGTTGCGGCTACCGATACCGTAGGAATGATGGCGGTTCGCATAGACCAGTTCAGCCCGGTCAGGTGGCAGAAGGCCTGAAATTATACGTAGTAGCGTCGTTTTTCCCGACCCGTTGTGGCCGGTAAGCAGAATCAGTTCTCCCGGTTCGATATCTATGGAGATATTGCGCAATATCATTCTGCCCCCATGGCTGAACTCAAGGTTTCTGAGTTGCAGCCAGCTAGAAGACTCTCCAGCATTCATGGCGACACCTCTCCTTTACCTTGAATACTGGAGAGAGTGAGATTCAGGGCCAGCGCCAGCAGGAGAAGCACCAGACCCAGGGCAATCCCCTGGGCGAAGCTGCCACGACTGGTCTCGAGCGCGATTGCGGTGGGGATATTGCGGGTGTGGTTGAGGATATTTCCCCCGACCATCATGGAGCTGCCGACCTCAGCGATGATTCGCCCAAACCCGGCTACCAGTGCTGCCATCAGCCCGAAGCGCGTTTCATGTATAACAGTGAGCGTTGCGCGTAGGGGGGAGGCGCCCAATGTTAGCGCGGTTTCCCACACCCTCCTGTCGGTCGCCTGCAACGCCGAGTGACCCATGGCAACCAGGATTGGAAAACAGAGCACCATCTGGCCGATGATCATGGCATCCTGAGTAAAAAGAAGCCTGAGATCTCCGAGCGGTCCTGCACGGGACAATAGCATATACAATGTCAGACCAACCACGACTGCGGGAATGGACAATGCGGTGTTGAACAGGGAAATGAGCAGGCGTCGCCCGGGAAATCTCACATAGGCAAGAAGGAAGGCGATTGCCAGTGCCAAAGGGGCGGCAAACAAAATCGCGCGTAGCGACACGGTAAAGGAGATGGCGATGATCGTCCACAGCGCCTTGTCTCCCGTAAATAACAAGTATAGCGCCTGACGGCTGGCTTCGCTCAGTGTCTCCACTCGTTCCGGTTCGATATTTTGATAGTGTGGGTGTTACGGGATTATAACTGCAGCAGTGCATTCAACACAGGGTCTGGGTCCGAAAGCCACATCTCTTGCAACAGGGGAGAGGGGATGCTCGCCTCCCATGATCCGCACCCATACCCTCTTCACCAAGCTTGCATAGAGGCGGTTTTCCGCTATTCTTTACAAGTGCATCATGATGCCTGACTGGGGGTTATTACCAGAGGATTGCAGATAAACCCTACTGTTCTGGTATAGATTCGCATCCCAAAAAACAAGAGTTTAGACCGCATTCCGCGTTATATGTCGCTAGTATCCAAGCAGCAGCGCGGTTTATGGCTCTAGCAAAACCCATCACAAGGAGACCCCGAAGATGATGAGATCTTTGTCAATCTCACCGGATAAATGCACAGGATGTTTGCAGTGTGAAATGGCGTGTTCATATGAAAACGAGGGTGTATTCAATCCGTCCAAATCACGGATCAAGGTATTCGTATTCGAGCAGACTGGGCGACATGTTCCCTACACCTGTACCCAGTGTTCTGATGCATGGTGTATGAATGCCTGTCCGACGGAGGCGATACAGATAAATGGGGTAACGGGAGCCAAGGAGATTAACGAAGGCCTGTGTGTGGGGTGCAAGGTATGCACCATTGCCTGTCCGTTCGGAACGGTTAACTACAACCAGGCGACGGGGAAGGTAGTCAAATGCGATCTGTGCGGTGGTGATCCGGCTTGTGCCAAAGCCTGCCCAACCCAGGCGATCACCTATCTGGACGCCAACTGGACCGGTTACGACAAGATGCGTGACTGGGCAGAGCGGACCGACAATCAATCAACCACACAGGCGTGAGGGGGTAGCTGAGATGGGATGGAATAAGAAAATCCTGCGGGTAAACCTATCCGACGGCAGTTGTAAACCGGAAGCGTTGAACATGGAGTGGGCGGCGGAATATTTGGGCCAGCGGGGTCTAGCGACCAAGTATCTGCTGGAGGAGATAGATCCCAAGGTGGATCCCATGTCGCCGGAGAACAAACTGATATTTGCCACTGGCCCGCTGACCGGAACCATGGCCTCCACCAGCGCCCGCTATTCGGTTATTACCAAGGGTCCGTTGACCGGCGCGATCGCCTGCTCCAATTCGGGTGGATATTTCGGTGCGGAGCTGAAGTTTGCTGGTTGGGACATGATCATCTTCGAGGGTAAGGCGCCCTCGCCGGTTTACCTCTACATCAACGACGATCGGGTTGAGCTGCTGGCGGCGGATGACCTGTGGGGCAAGAGTGTCTGGGAGACCGATGAGTTGCTACATGCCCGCCATCAGGACCCGCAGCTGCGAGTATCAGCAATCGGAGTCTCTGGAGAGCAGGGCGTACTCTACGCCTGCATCGTAAATGACCTGCATCGGGCGGCTGGACGCTCGGGTGTCGGAACGGTAATGGGCGCCAAGAATCTCAAGGCGATAGCGGTTCGGGGGACCCAGGGGGTTTCGGTCAAGGACCCGGCGCGATTTATGAAAGCAGTCGGGGAGAAGAAACAGATACTTGCAGAGAACGCGGTAACCGGCCAGGGGCTACCCACCTATGGCACCCAGGTGCTGATGAACGTGATCAATGAAGTTGGTGCCTTGCCGACTCATAACGCACGAGATGTGCAGTTTAAGGGAGCCGGTGACATTTCCGGCGAGGCGATGCATGAGCCCCGGGGAAGCGAGAACAAGCCCAATCTCATTACCAATCAGGCCTGCTTTGGCTGCACCATAGCCTGTGGGCGCATCTCGCGGGTGGACAAGGAACACTACACGGTATCCAACCGTCCCGAGTATTGGGGTGCATCCGGAGGGTTGGAGTATGAGGCGGCTTGGTCGCTGGGCGCGGATACTGGAGTGAATGACCTGGACGCGCTGACTTTCGCCAATTTTGTCTGCAACGAGCAGGGATACGATCCGATCACTTTTGGAGCGACAGTGGCTGCGGCCATGGAACTCTACGAGATGGGAGTCATCAGCGACCAGGATACCGGAGGTGTGGCTCTCAACTTCGGATCCGCCGAAGCGCTGACCAAGATGGCAGAGCTGGTGGGCAAGGCGGAGGGATTCGGCAAGATTCTTGGGCTGGGTTCTAAACGGATGTGTGAGAAGTACGGTCATCCGGAGCTCTCTATGAGTGTCAAGGGCCAGGAATTTCCAGCCTACGATCCACGGGGCATCCAGGGGATGGGGCTTACTTATGCGACTAGCAATCGGGGGGCCTGCCATCTGCGCAGTTACACGGTGGCCTCCGAGATCCTGGGGATTCCGGAGAAAACGGATCCGCTGGCTACCGAGGGCAAGGCTGGGTTGGTTAAGGCTTTCCAGGATGCCACGGCAGCGGTGGATTCCACCGGTCTGTGCCTGTTTACAACTTTTGCCTGGTCGCTGGATGATTTTCAGCCTCAAGTGGATGCGGCCTGCGAAGGTGAGTGGAGTCTGGAACGATTGTCGGAGGTGGGAGAGCGGATCTGGAATATGGAGAGGCAATTCAATCTGGCGGCTGGCTTCACCGGCAAGGACGACACACTGCCCAAGCGATTGCGCAAGGATGCGGCCAAGACGGGCCCGGCGGCGGGTAAGGTGAACGGCCTGAAGGAAATGCTGCCAGAGTATTATCAGCTGCGCGGCTGGGATGCTGAGGGGGTGCCGACCTCCGAAACCTTGCAGCGGTTGGGGCTCTGAACCAGTGAGCTATGGGCGGACCGGATCCCCGGTTCGCCTGCTGGCCTTTTAGCCCAGATCGGGCGGTCTTCCATATTCTTCAGGAGTGTCCAGTATGCGACATGTGATCATAGGCGCGGGGCCGGCAGGAGTGATCGCCGCCGAGACGCTGCGTCAGCAAGACCCCGGAGGAGAGGTGGTGCTGATTGGAGGTGAACCGGAGCCCGCCTATTCGCGGATGGCGATACCCTACCTGCTTGCAAACCAGATCGAGGAGTCGGGTACCTACCTGCGACATGACCCGGCCCATTTCGACAATCTGGGTATTCGTTGCATCCGCGATCTTGTCTCCCATGTGGACTGTAGCGGGCGAACTCTTAGATTGGAATCCGGTGAGGCGCTGGGGTTCGATCGGCTGCTGCTTGCCAGTGGTTCAACGCCGGTCAAGCCGCCCATAGAGGGTTTGGATCAGCCGGGGATTCATCACTGTTGGACACTGGATGATGCCCGCCATATTGCCGAATACGCGGATATGGGGTCCAAGGTGGTGCTGATGGGAGCTGGTTTCATCGGCTCGATCATCATGGAAGCGCTGATGCATCGCAAGGTGGAACTGACGGTAGTGGAGATGGGGGACCGTATGGTGCCGCGTATGATGGACCAGACGGCGGGGAACTTGATTAAGCGCTGGTGCATGGCGCGCGGGGTGGATGTGAAAACTTCCACCCGGGTGACAGGAGTGAAAGCGAATCCCAGTGGTGGGTCACGCTTTGTGCTTAGCTGTGGAGAGGGGGCGGATATTCAGGCGGACTTGGTGGTGGTGGCGACTGGAGTGCGCCCGGAAGTAGGCTATTTGAGAGATAGTGGAATCGAATTACGCCAGGGAGTGGTGGTGGACGAGTACCTGCAAAGCTCTCAGGCGGGGATCTATGCTGCAGGAGACGTGTGTGAGGGTATGGACTGGAACAGTGGCGAGGCCGCTGTCCACGCCATCCAACCAGTAGCAGCCGAGACAGGCCGACTCGCGGCTCTGAATATGGCGGGTAGTCAGAGTGTTCATAAGGGCAGTCTGGTAATGAACGTGTTGGATACGCTAGGTTTGATATCCACCTCCTATGGACAATGGCAGGGTACTGAGGGAGGAGAATCGGCGCAGCTACTGGATGAAGAACGCTACCGTTATATAAAGCTGCAATTCGCAGAGGACCGCCTAATCGGCGCTATCACCCTTGGATTGACGGAGCATGTAGGGGTGCTTCGGGGGATGATCCAGAGCCGCACTCGCCTGGGAAATTGGAAGCGGCGTTTGATCAGTGATCCCAGCCGCATCATGGAGGCCTACCTTGGAGCCACCCACAGCGCCGCGGGGATCTAGGTATTGAAACTCACGTTTAAGCTTTACGCCTCTCTGAGCCAGTATCTACCCCCTGGTTCTGAGGGTCACCAGATCAGACTGGAGGTGCCTGAGGGCAGTTCGCCAATCGGTTTGCTCAAGGAGTACAGCGTGCCCCTAACGCAAGTGCACCTGGTGTTGGTAAACGGTGTATTCATCCCCCCCGCTGAACGGGATAAACCCTTGAAAGAGGGCGATGAACTTGCAGTCTGGCCAGCGGTTGCTGGGGGGTGACGGATCTGGATATCGGGGTGTCTGGTTTGTTAGAGCCAGTGTTTAGTAACGATTTCCAGCTCAAAACTGCGACCACTTGGCCAATACGGTGTACTCATGAACCGCAATTTTGAGGAAGAGTTCGCAAGGGAAATGGGCCTGACGTTTGCCGAGTTCATGCGCACTCTGCCCGCCGCGATAGCACCTCGAGACTTTGTCCTGGATGGGCGCAAAATCACTATTTTAAACGGCAGCGGTCAGGTGCAGATCAAATTGGGCGAAACCACTACTCGACGTATTGCTTCGATGTCCTTGCCCTCTACACCGGTTGCGTTTTCTTTTTCGGGTATGGATGCGGAAGAGAGGCGCAAATTCATGGAGAAATTTGATATGTATTTCCACCGCGGTGGCGGATAGTCGGGGATCTCGGGTTGAGAATCTCTGATTCGATCTTTCCCAAAACTGGGGTGTGAGAGTCATGTTGGCAGCAGGTGATCAATTGCAACTCGATCATCCTCTGGATTTAAGCAAGTAGATATGTTCAGTCAATTGAGTTAGCCCCCTCTCCATTAAATGAGGATGTTCATCGAGCACGTCCACGGACTCACATTTCTCTAACTCAAACGCGTCACGAAATAGGTCTCTGATTTCCGCCTGAGAGACCGAGAAAGGTGGCCCCTGCATCTGTTCCTGAGGATACTCCATGGCAATCAACAGACCTGGTGTATTGGCAGCAACGAGGCAGTCCAGGTGCTTGGCGTACATAGATCTCATCGATTGGGGTAGCGCAACCAGGGAGGCGCGATCGTAGATGGCTCCGACAGCTGCCAGATCGCCAGTCTCCAGAGTAAAGAAGTCGCCACAGAGAATGGTGATGCCATCCATTTCCCACCTTGAAAAAAGACTCTCAGTGGTGACGCATGGGTGCAGGTCGTTTTCGAGAAAAAACTGCTCCACCGCGATGGGACTGATCTCCACGCCGAAAACTCTGTGCCCTTTGGATCTCAGCCACAGCATGTCGCTGCTTTTTCCGCAGAGCGGTACCAGAATTGCTGTGTCCTCGGCAAGGTGTAACGAAGGCCAGTGTTCCTGGAGATGGGTATTCACCCGGCTCTGGTGAAAGCCAATCTCGTTTCGTTCCCAACGCTGATGCCAGAATGATGGGTCCACAGTTGCTCCCACTAGGATAGGGTATCGATTGGAGCCCCCATTCTAACCTCTCCGCTTGGAAAAGGATGCGGGGTAGGCAACCGTACTGGACCCTCGACGCCAATCCTACTCGATGGAGGTCCTGGAAGGAGAGCGAAGGTGCTGTAACAGACATTTTCAGTTGGTGCCAACGATGTTTGGCATATGCACAATACCGATTCCTGAGTTTCTTTGAGCAGCGAAGGGGTTGACGTGTTTGCGGGTTCTGGAGATTGCATCTCGCCCTTCTCTACGATATTATTTCGCGGGTTCACAGTGTGGCTTTATGAGAACGAGTAGTCGTCTGGATGGGATCTTGTATGGGCGGTGAGCCTGGGAAGAGCGTTTCGCGAGAAACCCCGAGTTCGGGGTTTTTTTATTGGAGGGGTCCGAATTCGGGCCTTTCACCAAACGCGGTTTGCTGAAACGTATCCTGGGTACAGCCGAGAAGTGGGCCGCTGGCCCATTTTTTGTTTGTGGCTTGGGTTGAGCATTAGATGTTACAGGTGGCCGACAAATTGACGCAGTTGATTGCCCCCACCGTTGAGGCAATGGGGTATGAGTGGGTTGGATTGGAGTTTCACGGCCAATCCGAGTCGGGGGCGGTGTTGAGAATCTACATTGATCACCTAGAGGGCATAACCTTAGACGATTGCGCGCAGGTCAGCCATCAGGTAAGTGGGCTTCTCGACGTAGAGGACCCTATTGACGGCAACTATAATCTCGAGGTGTCGTCACCGGGTTTAGATAGGCCTCTGTTTTTTAAGAAGGATTTTGAGCGTTTCAAGGGCAGTGGCGTGACAGTTAGGATGCGCGCCAAGATCGCGGGCAGGCGACGTTTTGTCGGCGAGTTGGTAGGTGTAGAAAATGACGAGGTTTTGATTGCGGTAGATGGTGAAACATTTAGTTTGCCGATGGCTCAAATCGACAGAGCGCGGTTAGTACCGGATTTCTGATTGGGTAATTAGACGATGAATAAAGAGATACTAATGGTCGTTGATGTCGTTTCCAATGAGAAGGATATTGACAAGGAAACCATATTCGAGGCTATTGAGGCTGCGTTAGCGTCCGCTACCCGCAAGAAGCATGGTGGTGAGATAGAAGTCCGGGTTGTGATCGACCGGGAGTCTGGTGACTACGAGAGTTTTCGCCGTTGGGAGGTAGTTGAGGAGCCCGATGAGGAAGAGGGTCTGATCGCTGAGAGACAAATTTTACTGGAAGCTGCGCAACAGGTGAATCCGGATTTGCAGGTGGGGGAATTTATCGAAGAGCCAATGGACTCCATTGCCTTTGGTCGGATTGCTGCTCAGACTGCGAAACAGGTGATTGTCCAGAAAGTACGCGAGGCAGAGCGGGCCAAGGTTGTAGAGGCTTATCTCGATCGCAAAGGTGAGCTGGTGACAGGCGTTGTGAAGCGAGTAGACCGGGGCAATGTCATGCTCGATCTCGGCTCCAATGCTGAGGCGATCATCCCCCGGGAAGAGATGATCGCCCGCGAGTCGGTGCGCAGCGGCGATCGCATACGCGGATACCTGTACGACGTGCGCCCTGAGCCACGAGGTCCGCAGCTATTTGTCAGTCGGTCCCGCCCTGAATTGCTGATAGAGCTGTTTCGACTGGAAGTCCCGGAGGTGGGGGAAGGACTCATTGAGATTAAGGGCGCAGCCCGCGATCCGGGCCTGCGGGCAAAGATCGCAGTACGTTCAAACGATTCAAGAATCGACCCGGTGGGTGCCTGCGTTGGCATGCGTGGCTCTCGTGTTCAGGCAGTGTCCAACGAATTGAACGGTGAACGTGTCGATATCATCCTATGGAACGACAATATCGCCCAATTCGTGATTAATGCCATGTCTCCTGCGGACGTAGTGTCCATTATCGTCGACGAAGATCGGGGCAGCATGACGGTCGCCGTTAGTGAGGAGAATCTCTCCCAGGCCATTGGCCGGGGCGGACAGAACGTCCGTCTCGCCAGTGAACTCACCGGTTGGGAACTGAATGTCATGAACGAGGAGAGCGCCGCCTCCCAAAGCGAGGAAGAGGGTAGGGCGTACATTCAGAATTTCATGAAGCAGTTGGATGTTGATGAGGAAGTTGCCAATATTCTGGTCCAGGAGGGTTTTACATCGCTGGATGAAGTGGCATACGTGCCCATCAACGAGATGCTGGAAATCGAGGAGTTTGACCCGGAGATCGTCGAAACACTGCGTGAGCGTGCCAAAGAGGTGTTACTGACCCAGGCTATTGCGAAGGAAGAGAGCCATCAGGAACCAGCCGAGGATCTCTTGAACATGGAGGGTATGACCAAGGATCTCGCATACCAGCTGGCAAATCGGGAGGTTGTTACGATGGAAGATCTCGCCGAAATGTCTGTGGACGAACTAATGGATATAGAGGGAATGGACGAGGAGCGTGCCGGGGAACTCATCATGACCGCCCGGGCACCCTGGTTCGAAGATGATGGGCAGCAAGGATAGGACTAAATCGGAGGTCCTTTCAAAATGAGTGAGATTACAGTTAAACAGCTGGCAACGGATGTCGGTATACCGGTAGAGCTGCTATTGGCCCAACTGAAGCAGGCCAAGTTGGCTAAGAGCAGCGCGGAAGACGTTGTTACAGAAGCAGAGAAACTGCAGCTGTTGACCCATCTGCGAGAGAGCCATGGCAAGAAGAGCGCGGGAGCGACGGGCACACCCCGGCAAATAACGCTCAAGCGCAAGACGGTCACTGAACTGAAACAGCCTGGCACAGCGGCCAGAACAGCAGGGCGGGGTGCGTCCTCCCATCGAGGGGGCAAGACAGTCAGTGTCGAGGTAAGAAGGAAGCGTACTTACATAAAGCGGGGCAGCATTACCGAAGACAAGGTAGGTAAGAACGAAGCCGAAGCAGCGCAGCGGGCGCTGGAGGAACAGGCTGCACAGCGTCGCCGTATCGAGAAGGAGAACGAGGCAAGGCGAGAGGCAGAAATAAAGCGCCGTGAGGCCGAGGAGGCGTTAAAGCGCGCCGCCGAGGAAGAGGCCAGAAAACAGCAGGAAGCTGAAGAGAAGAAACGCCTTGAAGAGGAGCGGCTAAGAACTGAAAAGGAAGAGGCGGAGTTACGCAGGCAGGAGGAAGCTGCCGCGCGAGTCCGGCTTGAGAACGAAGCCAAACAGGCGGTAAGGGAGCGCGCTGGTAAAAAACCTGCCTCCAAGAAGGGCGCTTCACAAGAAGCCCCCGAGGGTCGTGGAAGGGGACGCAGGGAGCTTCACGTATCGGAAGATAAGCGGGGACGCAGGCGCAGCAAGCCAGTGCGCCAAAAGAGCGTGGCGCCGGTAACCGACTCTCAGCACGGCTTTGTCAAGCCCACCGCCCCAGTGATAAGGGAAGTAGAAATACCGGAGTCAATCAGCGTAGCCGATCTCGCCCTGCGGATGTCTGTTAAGGCCGCCGATGTCATCAAGGAACTTATGAAGATGGGAATGATGGTGACTATCAATCAACAGCTTGACAGTGATACTGCCACGCTGGTGGTCGAGGAGTTGGGGCACAAGGCCGTTGCCCAGAAGAGCGCCGATATCGAGGCGGAGGTATTGAGCGCCTTGGAAGACGACGAGCAGGGGGAGACCAAACCGAGGGCACCTGCGGTCACCATCATGGGGCACGTCGACCACGGGAAGACGTCTTTGCTCGATTACATTCGCCGATCGAGAGTTGCGGCGGGAGAAGCAGGTGGTATTACACAACATATCGGTGCTTACCATGTAGAGACTGACAAGGGAATGATCTGCTTCTTGGATACTCCTGGGCATGCCGCGTTTTCGGCGATGCGGGCACGCGGTGCCAAGGCGACCGATATCGTGGTGCTGGTGGTAGCGGCGGATGATGGCGTTATGCCGCAAACTGTCGAAGCGATTCATCATGCCAGAGCGGCAGATGTGCCGTTGATCGTCGCTATCAACAAGATGGATAAACCTGAGGCTAATCCGGAACGGGTTATGCAGGAGTTGACTCAGCATGAAGTAATACCCGAGGAGTGGGGTGGCGATACCATTTTCGTACAAGTTTCTGCAAAGACAGGAGAGGGTATTGATGATCTTCTTGACGCTCTGCTGTTACAGGCTGAAGTACTGGAACTCACCGCAGTCGTGGATGGACCTGCGCGGGGAATCGTTGTCGAATCCAGTCTGGACAAGGGGCGTGGCTCGGTAGCAACCGTGTTGGTCCAATCAGGAACCTTAGCGCAGGGGGATATGCTGGTTAGTGGTCAGGAGTACGGCCGGGTGCGTGCCATGCTCGATGAGAACCGGCGACAGATCAAAACTGCCGGACCCTCAATACCTGTAGAAGTGCTGGGGCTGTCGGGTGTTCCCAATGCGGGGGATGATGCCATTGTCGTGGCCAATGAGCGCAAGGCGCGGGAATTGACCGAAAGTCGTAAGACGCGTAGTCGGGACAACCGCTTCGCCGCCCAGAAAGCCGCCAAAATGGATGAGTTCTTTTCGCAGATGGGAGACGGTGAAAGTAATTTCCTCAATCTGATTCTGAAGGCCGACGTACAAGGCAGCGTCGAGGCGATGCGCGACGCGCTGAGTAAGCTCTCCACTGATGAAGTCAAGGTGAAACTGGTTGCCACCGGGGTGGGTGGAATAAACGAGTCGGACGTTAGTCTTGCCTTGACGTCAAATGCCTCGATTATCGGCTTCAATGTACGCGCCGATGCTACTGCTAGGCGCACGGCGGAAGAGCAGGGAGTTGATATCCGCTACTACAGCATCATCTACGAGATATTGGACGATGTGCGTAAGGCGCTGTCAGGACTGCTCTCTCCCGAGGTGCGCGAGGAGATTATCGGCCTTGCGGAAGTTCGGGATGTATTCAATTCCTCTCGATTGGGATCCATCGCCGGGTGTATGGTTCTCGAAGGGGCGGTCAAGCGGAACAACCCTATCAGGGTATTGCGAGATAACGTTGTTATTTACGAAGGGTCACTGGAATCCCTGCGACGACATAAAGACGATGTCACCGAAGTAAAGGCCGGTATAGAGTGCGGGATCGGTGTCAAGAATTATAACGATGTCAGAGTGGGTGACCAGATAGAAGTCTTCGAGCGTACAGAAATCGCCAGGGAAATCTGAGGCCAGTGATTCATCACCGAGAGACGTTGGCTGCCGCTTCATCGGTGGTTGCTCGAAACTTGAGGTCCACGCGATCTTTCCGGGCGTTACTCGGGGAATAGCAGGGATGGCCAGGGAATTTAAACGGACCGATCGCGTTGGCTCCCAGCTTCAGCGCGAGCTTTCTGAATTGATTCGCCAGGAGCTCGATGACCCACGACTGGGTTTGATTACTATCCAGGAGGTTCGGGTGGTACGGGATTTTTCCCAGGCGAAGGTGTTTTTTACAGTCATGGCGGGCGAATTGAGCAGCCAGGAAACCGCCAACGTTCTGAACGACGCAGCGGCGTTTCTTCGTCATGAGCTTGGCGCGAAACTGCGTCTGAGAACTGTTCCTGAGCTGCAATTCAGCCACGATGATTCCATCGAAGCTGCCGAACGACTCTCGGCGTTGATCGAGAAGGCGGTGAAATCCGACGGTGAGCAGAAATAAATGGGCAGGCGCCGGGTCAGAGGGCGAAATGTCCACGGGATACTGCTGCTGGACAAGCCTATAGGTCAGACATCCAATGCCGCGCTGCAAAACGTGAAAAAGATGTTTTTCGCTCGCAAGGCAGGGCATACTGGAAGTCTCGATCCTCTGGCCAACGGACTCTTACCCATCTGTTTCGGTTCCGCCACCAAAGTGTCGGCATTTCTTCTGGATGCGGATAAGCGCTACTGGGTGCGGATTCGACTGGGTGAAACGACTGCCACAGGTGATGCCCAGGGAGAGATGTTGGAGCAACGACCAGTGGAGGGTGTGACAGAGGCCGAGGTTAGGAACGCGCTCACATCGTTCAAGGGGGAGATTCAACAGATCCCACCAATGTATTCAGCGCTTAAACATCAAGGTCAGCGACTCTATGATCTGGCCAGAAACGGAATCGAAGTTGAGCGCCAATCCAGAACAATACGTATCCACGAGCTTGCCTTGCTGGACTGTAGCCTTCCTGACATTGAGCTTGATGTGCACTGCTCAAAGGGAACTTATGTACGTACTCTCGCCGAGGATATCGGTGGTGTGCTGGGATGCGGCGCTCACGTCACCGCACTGAGGCGCACCGGGGTGGGGCCGTTCAGTCTAGAGGGGATAGTCGATATGGAAGATCTCAACGCAGCCTTTGATCAGGGGCGCGATGCGCTGGAGGCATTGCTACTTTCCGTAGACACCGCGCTACAAGACCTGCCGGCAGTACGGTTGTCACCGGATAGCAGCTACTATGTGAAACAGGGACAACCTGTCTTGGTTCCCAATGCACCCACGTCAGGACGCGTTCGGCTATACGACGGAAACAGCGAGTTTATCGGCGTGGGGGAGATACTCGATGATGGTCGGGTTGGCCCCAAACGGCTTATGTAGGGGCATTTGATAGCAACCCCGGAAAGCATCATAATTAACAGTTTACTCGATGCCCGACGGCTTTTGCCGGCTGTCCGGTGATCTTGTCGGTCTGACAGACCAAGAACCGCAAACCCTGGGCTCATTGTCGGGGAGCGGTGTTTCGATCAATCACCAATGAGGAGAAGATATTCATGGCAATTACAGCAGATCAAAAGCGGGAAATCGTTGAAAAGTTTGGCCGTGGGGCCAACGATACGGGATCAACCGAAGTGCAGGTGGCCTTGCTCACCGCGCGAATCAACGAACTTTCCGAACATTTTTCCCAGCACAAGCATGACCACCATTCCCGCAGAGGGCTGGTGCGTATGGTCAACTCCCGCCGCAAGTTGCTTGACTACCTTAAGTCAAAGGACGTAGAGCGCTACCGCGGCTTGATTTCCAGCCTCGGCCTGCGCCGTTAATCCCATTTCGATGTCATAGAGGACAGCATTGTGACTTTCATAAAGAAAGAGTTTCAGTACGGCGATCATCACGTAACCCTGGAAACCGGAGAGATTGCCCGGCAGGCAGATGGCGCGATTATGATCGATATGGATGGGACCGTGGTGCAGTGCACCGTGGTGGGTTCCAAGTCTGGCAGCGAAGGCAGGGATTTCTTTCCCATGACTGTGGATTACCAGGAAAAGACCTATGCTGCAGGTAAGATTCCCGGGGGGTTCTTCCGTCGAGAAGGACGGCCTGCAGAGAAAGAGATTCTGGTCTGCAGGTTGATAGACAGGCCGGTACGGCCCCTGTTCCCCAAGGGCTATACCAAGGAGGTTCAGATCATCTGCACGGTCATGTCTCTCAACCCAGATGTCGACCCGGAGATTCCTGCACTGATTGGAACATCGGCGGCTCTCTCGATATCGGGCCTGCCCTTCAATGGTCCAATCGCGGCAGCCCGAGTGGGTTACAAGGATGGGAAATACCTCCTCAATGCACCCGGTACCGGTATGAACGAAAATACCGATTTGGACTTGGTGGTGGCAGGTACGGAGCGCGCTGTTCTCATGGTTGAGTCGGAGGCTAATCAACTCTCGGAGGAGGTCATGCTGGGTGCCGTCCTCTTCGGACACGAGCAGATGCAAGTCGCCATCCAGGCAATCAAGGAATTGGCGGCGGAAGCGGGCCGCGAAGTCGAGGCCTATGCAGCCCCTCAGGAGGATAAGGCACTGGCCGAGGCGGTTGAGGCGGAGGCAGGAGAGGCGATTGAACTGGCCTACACCATTGCCGACAAAATGGAGCGCTACAGCCGCATCGACGAGACTGTTGATAAAACCCTGACAGCTCTCAGCGGAGGCGATGAGCCCAAGTGGTCCGCTTCAGAGGTATCAAATGCCCTCGGTAAACTGAAGAAGAAAATCGTCAGGAGCCGGATCCTGGCGGGAGAGCCACGCATAGACGGTCGTGACACCAAAACTGTGCGGCCCATCACCGTTCGCACCGGCGTACTTCCCAGAACCCATGGATCGGCATTGTTTACCCGTGGAGAGACCCAGGCACTGGTTGTCACCACGCTGGGCACCGAACGGGACGCGCAGATTATAGATGCGCTGGAGGGCTCTTATCGCGAGCCTTTTATGCTCCACTATAATTTTCCTCCCTTCTGTGTAAATGAAATCGGCCGAGTCGGTAGTCCGAAACGCCGTGAAATCGGCCATGGGCGTTTGGCCAAGCGGGGAGTGCTGGCCTGCATGCCAGGCCTGGACAACTTTCCTTACTCCATCAGGGTGGTTTCCGAGATTACCGAATCCAACGGCTCGTCGTCGATGGCTTCGGTTTGCGGAACCAGTTTGTCCCTCATGGACGCCGGTGTGCCCATCAAGGCACCCATCGCCGGCGTAGCAATGGGGTTGATCAAGGAGGGTGACGAATTTGCGGTTTTGACCGATATCCTGGGAGATGAAGATCATCTCGGCGACATGGACTTCAAGGTCGCGGGCACCGAGTCTGGCGTTAATGCCCTGCAGATGGATATCAAGATCGACGGGATTACCCGGGAGATCATGGAGATTGCACTGGAGCAGGCTAAAGCTGGCCGGCTCTTCATCCTCGGCGAGATGAACAAGGTAATCGATGCGCCTCGTAGCGAGATGTCGGAGCATGCACCCCGTATCGTCTCGTTCAAGATCGACCCTGACAAGATCCGTGACGTGATCGGTAAAGGCGGGACCACAATCAGGTCCATCACCGAAGAGACTGGGGCCACAGTGGATGTTTCTGACGACGGCATGGTTAAGATCTTTTCCGTCGACAAGGCGGCTGGAGAAGATGCTCGCAAGCGCATCGAGTTGATCACTGCCGATGTTGAGGTGGGGGCCGTTTATGAAGGGAAGGTTGCGCGATTAATGGATTTTGGTGCTTTCGTCACCATACTGCCTGGCCGCGATGGCCTGGTGCACATCTCTCAAATCTGCGAAGAGCGGGTGGAAAAGGTGAGCGACAAGCTTTCTGAGGGGGATATCGTCAAAGTCAAGGTGCTTGAGGTTGACAAGCAGGGCCGTGTTCGTCTCAGCATGAAGGCGATAGCTACGGAAAAAGCCTGACGAATTAACCTACAAGAGGGGGCGACGCCCCCTCTTTAGTTGTACGGAAGCTCAATACCGCAATCCTTGTGACACAACTGTTGGCGCCCCTTCGGCGTGGTAACGAATGGGGCATATCGGTTGCCATTGGAGAACCCTTACGTCTGCTGGTTGGCGTATAGCGACGCGTACAGACCTTTGTTACGCATTAACTCGTCATGACTCCCCTGCTCGACGATTTTGCCATTCTCGAATACCAGGGCGCGGTCCGCCTGCCTGACAGCACTGAGCCGATGGGCGATGATGAGAGTGGTGCGATCCCGAAGAAATGTACCCAGAGCCCGATGGAGTCTGCTTTCGGTAGTGGTATCGAGTGCCGAGGTCGCCTCGTCGAGGATGACTACTCTGGGATCGCTGAGAGCCATGCGGGCAATGGCCAGGCGTTGCTGTTGGCCCCCCGAGAGACGAATACCATCGCGGCCCACCAGGGTATCCAGGCCCTCATCGAGTGCGTTGACAACCTCATCCAATTGAGCAATTTCCAACGCTTGCCAGAGTGCCCCCTCCGAATACTCTCTACCGAGGCTGAGATTGGAGCGCACACTGTCGTTGAACAGCGCAGGGTGTTGCAGAACGGTCGCCACATTGTCTCGCACAACATCCATACCGATCTCTGATACCGGTACTCCTTCAAACAAAACTTGTCCAGACTCGGGTGGGTAGAGTCCGAGGATGACTTGGACCAGCGTCGTCTTCCCTCCACCGCTGGCGCCTACAAGTGCGACTTTCTCTCCAGCCCTGATATGGAGGCTCACATCGTCCAGCACCAAGGGGCCGTTACCATAGCGAAAACAGACGTGCCGCAGATCCAGGGAAACTGTCTCTTTTCCAAGAAACGGGTTGGCATTATGCGGGTAGCTCGGCTCAAGATCGATTTCCATCAATCTGTTTACACGCTCCAACGCCGCCCGGGCACCATTGTATGCGTATTGGATAGTCAGGACTTCCTGCACCGGCCCCATCATGTACCAGAGGTAGGCGAACACCGCCAGCATCTGACCGATTGTAAGGTCTGAGAACACCACCATCAGCATGCTCAACGCGCGGAATATATCAAAGCCGAACAGGAATACTGTGAAAGATAATCTCTGTGCCGCATCGCTCTGCCAGGTGAACGCCGCAGAGTGGCTTCGAACGTGTTCCGCTTTGTCGACAATACGGGAAATGTAGTGCTGCTCCCGATTACTGGCACGGATTTGTTGAATAGCATCCAACGTCTCCGCCAGTGATTCTTGAAAAACCTGATAAGCGCTGTTCTCCCTCTTTTTCAACAATTTGACTCGGCGTCCGAATACGGTCGTCACCCAGATAACGAGCGGATTTAGAAACATGATGAAAAGCGCCAGTTGCCAGTGCATCCACAGCAGTACTGCCGCCGTCCCTAGGATACTCAGGATCGCAACTAGGAACTTGCTGGTTATAACGCCGATAAAATTGTCTATCGCGTCCAGGTCGGTTACCAGATGGGAGGCCACCGTGCCGCTACCGAGAGTCTCGTATTCCGACATGGAGACCCGCTCCAGGCGTTTGAGCATACGCCTGCGAATGCGATAAATGACATCCTTTGAGATTATGGTGAATTGCCTGGTTTGCCAGACTCCCATCACCAGGGAAGCGAGCCGCATCAGCAGGGTCAACAGCAATATCGATAGGATATAGAGGATAGGGCCTTGCCACGCCTCGGGAAAGAGGCCGTTCATTAACGCTATCGCCGATCCCGGTTGATTTAAGAGCACCTCGTCGACCAGCAGTGGAATCAACAGGGGGATGGGAACACTCAGTAATGCCCCGAATAGGGCAATGACATTGGCTTTCAGCAACTCTGATTTGTGGGAGAGCACCATTTCTGTCACCTCGCGCCAACTGTAGGTCTGGCTTGGGTGCTGCTCCAATTCGGTGTCCTGGGTGGGCTGAGTCATGTACTGAGAGAGAGGTAAGGCAGCTCGGGTGGGCCGATTATGTGCACCGGATCCACACAGCGAATACTGCCGATCGTTTCACGCACACCAATTTGTGTGGTGCGACGCCATATTCCGCGGCCATTGACCGCTTGATACCGAGAATATATGCGAAACGCTATCTGAATCATTGTCCTGATTGCCTTGGCGGTGACCCAAGTAGCCGCCCGCGAGGATCTGCAGCTGGAAGACCGGATGGTTCGGAATGGGCTCATTCTAGGCAAGACCCAACACGGTGCCCGGGTAGATTTGGGCGGCACAGCTTCCGGGATGTCGATGCAGGTTTTTTTCTCCTCCGCTTTTTCCGGACAATGCCCAGCCCGCCCGCTTGACCATGAATCTCCCGACGGAACCCCCCCAAGGACAGCCACTGAATAACAAGATAAAGAGCATATCAGATACAGCGCGTCGATCGCCTGCCAAAACGTAAGGTTACGCCCAAGCCCATAGAGTATGATCGTATCTGCCGCGACTCGGCAGCGGTAAAAAGGGGCGCCAGCGCGATGATGAGAGAACCGATTTTCTGTCGGGGTGAATCTGAACAGTACCGGCATCGACCCGCAACTGCTGGCAAGTGTGTTGTCTAGAAATACGAGATGATCGGCATAGGTTCGGTTAACCGGTATAATGCTCAACTCGATGCGAATTGCCCAACAGAAGCCAGCGGGGAAATGCGGAAAATGAACAAAGCCAGCCACCTGATTGCCCTTACATGCATGTTGTCAGCCGCAGCGGTCCAAGGCGCGGATCTGATTGATGTCTATGAGTTGGCATTGGAAAACGACTCCAAGATACGCGAAGAGAGACAGATTCTGTATGCCGTCAGAGAGACCAAGCCGCAGGCCAAGGCGCTGCTGTTGCCAAGCCTGAGCGTCTCTGGTGACGTCAACACCAACCGGCTGGACGTGAGTGACGACCCCCAGGGGGGGACAGGCATTGATACATTTGGCAATTATGGGCTGGCAATTAACCTGCTGCAGCCTGTTTATCACCGCGACTACTGGATACGCCTTGAGCAGTCAGACAATGTGATCGCCCAGGCGGAAGCGGAGTACGCCGCAGCCGAGTTGGATCTGATGGCGAGGGTGGTAGAGTCATACTTCAACGTGCTTGCCGCTCAGGATAATCTGACGGTATCGGAAGCGCAGACCAAGGCCAACAAACGCCAACTGGAGCAGGCCAAGCAGCGCTTCGATGTAGGATTGATCGCGATCACCGATGTGCACGAGGCACAGGCCGCTTTCGACGGTGCCCGTGCCAACCAAATTGTCGCCGGTAACGACGTCGACAGCGCTTGGGAGGCATTATTCGAGATCATAGGCGAGCAGCCCCACAGGGATTTGGCGAAGCTGGGGGAGGAATTGCCTCTGAACAGGCCCGATCCGGAGAATATGCAGGAGTGGGCTGATGCCGCGGTCCAACAGAACTACAGCGTGGTTGCAATCCGGAATGCCGCCGAGGCCCAGAAGAAGAATATTGAGATCCAACGATCCGGCCATTTCCCAACCCTGGATCTGGTGGGGTCCTATGGTGCCAGTCGTTCTCGGCAGGAATTGGGGACCGACGTGGATGCGGGTATCATCGGCCTGGAACTCAATATTCCACTTTATGAGGGAGGTGCGGTCAACTCCCGCACCCGTCAGGCTCAATTCGACTACGATGCCGCCAGGGAGGCACTCGATCAGCAACGGCGAGCCGTAAATCGCCAGGTACGGGATGCCTATCGGGGGGTTCTCTCATCGATCAGCCAGGTTGGCGCGTTAAAGGCCACAGTCGTCTCTTCAAAGAGCGCACTCGAATCCACACAAGCAGGGTATGACGTGGGAACCCGTACGTTGGTAGACGTGTTGACGGTACAGAGCAGCATGTTTGACTCCACACGTAACTATCTCGCTTCACGCTACAACTACATCATCAACGGTTTGCTATTGAAGCAGGCGGCGAGCACGCTTACCCGCGCCGATCTGGAGCGGGTCAATAGCTGGCTTGAGAAATGAGCAACGGCGGGCATCGATATGTCTGGAAATTCTATTGGGCGGCTGTTTGTAGTCACTTCATTCGGTGAGAGTCATGGGGTCGCCATCGGTTGTATTGTCGACGGTTGCCCCCCGGGAATGGCGCTGTCGCCGGAGGACTTGCAAGTTGATCTGGATAGACGCAAACCAGGTACTTCCCGCCACACTACTCAGAGACGAGAGGCCGATCAGGTTGAGATTCTCTCCGGAACTTTCGAAGGGAGAACCACCGGAGCACCGATAGCGCTGCTCATCGAAAACACGGACCAGCGCTCCAAAGACTATTCCAAAATAAAGGATCGTTTCAGACCCGGTCATGCGGACTATACCTACACCCAAAAATACGGGTTCCGGGACTATCGGGGTGGTGGCAGGTCTTCGGCGCGGGAGACTGCGATGCGGGTAGCTGCCGGAGCGATCGCGAAAAAGTACCTGGCGTGGCAATGCGGGATCGAGATAAGAGGCTATTTGGCACAGTTGGGTCCGATCAAAGCGGAGCGGCTGGAATGGGATCAGATCGATAAGAATCCCTTTTTTTGCCCAGATCCCGACAAGGTGCCGGAGATGGCAGCCTATATGGATGCGCTGCGAAAAGAGGGGGAGTCGGTTGGAGCCCGCATCAATGTTGAAGCCCGGGGCGTTCCTCCGGGGTTGGGTGAACCAGTATTCGATCGCCTCGATGCAGACATAGCTCACGCGCTAATGAGTATCAATGCTGCCAAAGGCGTGGAGATCGGAGCAGGCTTTGAATCGGTATCCCAAAAAGGTACGGTCCACCGCGACGAGATGTCTCCGGAGGGCTTTATCGGTAACCAGGCGGGGGGTGTTTTGGGGGGGATCTCCAGCGGGCAGGACATCCTCGCCAGTGTAGCGTTCAAACCCACCTCCAGCCTCAGGCTGCCAGGGCGCACGATCGATACGACGGGTGCGCCGGTGGAGGTGGTGACCGAGGGCAGGCACGATCCCTGTGTCGGCATCCGGGCCACACCGATCGTTGAGGCAATGCTGGCGATCGTGTTGATGGATCATCTATTGAGGCAGCGTGGTCAGAACGGTGAAGTGGTTTGCAGCACACCCACAATACCGGCTTCCATATAAGCGTACTCTAGCTCCCTACGAGTTTTATAGACCATCTGTTTTTCGCGATCGGGCATTAGTATCCTGGGAAATTTTACCTTTTTACCGACTATCCGACAGGCCCTGATCGTCCTCGCAGCGGTTGGATCCAGAGGAAAGAAGATGGTGGCTTCAGTGTCGTACTACATGTTACCAGTGGTGGGCAGCGCTTGATGCCCTACTGGCGTCTTTCTGGATTTTATCTTTTCTATTTCTCAGCACTGGGTGCCCTTGTTCCGTTCTGGGGTCTCTACCTCAAACAACTGGGTTTCAGCGCATTGGAAATAGGTGAGTTGATGGCCGTGCCTATGGCCACTAAATTTATCGCGCCCTATGTTTGGGGATGGATCGGGGATCATTTTGGTCGGCGGATGTTGATAGTCCGCATCGGGGCGTTTCTCACGAGCTTTGTTTTCCTTGGGGTATTCTGGTTACAGGGTTTCTGGGAGCTGGGTTTGGCCATGGCCCTTTTTAGCTTCTTTTGGAATGCCGTCTTACCCCAATTTGAGGCTGTAACGCTGCAGTACTTAGGCGATCGCGTCGCCCGCTATGCGCGGATTCGTGCATGGGGATCGATCGGCTTCATTCTGACTGTCACGGCACTTGGAGTTGCTGTCGATTACCACGGTCCGGGGGTAGTGCTGCCGGTTCTGTTCGTGATCTACCTTGGGATCTGGATTTCCAGTCTCACGATTGGCGACCCCGAGCATGTCTCCTCGATGGGTGAGCAACCCGCTATCATTACGATTGTAAGGCGACCTCAGATTCTGGTGTTCTTCGTTGTCTGCTTTCTGTTGCAAGCCGGTCATGGAGTCTACTATGCCTTCTTCTCCATCTACATGGAGGATGTCGGCTACTCCAAGACTTTTATAGGTCAGTTGTGGGCACTGGGCGTAGTAGCCGAAGTAGTGGTATTTCTCTTCATGCATCGGCTGCTTCATCAATTCGGTGCGCGCACAGTGCTCATTGCCAGTCTGCTGCTGGCGGCATTGCGGTGGATGCTGATCGCGGCCTTCCCCCTCTCGCTGCCGACGTTGCTGTTTGCACAAATACTTCACGCCGCCACTTTCGGTACCTTCCATGCATCGGCCATTCACCTGGTGCACCACTATTTTAGGGGCCGACATCAAGGGCGCGGTCAGGCACTATATAGTAGCCTCAGCTTTGGCGCCGGGGGGGCGGTAGGCAGCCTCTACAGCGGGCTGGTATGGGGCAGTGCGGGTCCTGGCTTTGCTTTCGGGAGCGCCACGGTTATTTCACTGTTGGCTGCGTTGCTGGCTTGGCGCTGGGTAGTCAATGAACTAGATGGGGGAGATGATGAAGAGAAGTCTAAGTGAACTGGCGGGCCATATAGGAGCTGTCGTGGAGGGTGATGAGGAGCACCTGATAACCGGTGTCGCGGAGCTGGAGTTAGCAGAAAATGGGCAGTTGACCTTTGCCGATAGTGCTCATTTCGTTGACCAGGTAAGCGAAGGCAACGCGGGAGGAGTGGTTGTCGGCAGTGATTTCCCATCCGTACCTGGCAAGAATTTGTTGCGTGTGGATCAACCACGCTTGGCGTTTCTTCGTATAGTGGAGCTCTACATGGATCCTGTGGAGCCGCTGGGGATACATCCCAGGGCGTGTGTGGAGCAAGGAGTCGAACTCGGCGAGGGTGTTGGGGTAGGCGCCTGCGCCGTGGTGTCTAGTGGGGCGCTTATAGGCCCGGGGACGCAGATACACGCAGGCGCATATATCGCTTCCGGAGTAGTGGTAGGGCGTGACTGTCTGATAGAGGCCAATGTGACTCTGCTTTCGGGAGTAATCCTGGGGGATCGGGTGGTCATACATGCGGGTGCGACTATCGGCGGAGAGGGTTTCGGGTTTCTATGGAAGGAGGATCATTATTATAAATTTCCCCAAATCGGCGGGGTCAGGCTGGACGATGATGTCGAGATAGGGTGTAACAGCTGTGTAGACCGTGCTGCCCTGGGCGTAACGGTCATAGGCCGGGGGACTAAGATAGACAACCTGGTGCAGATCGGACACAACAGCCAGATTGGGCAGCATGTTGTAATGTCAGGACAGGTCGGTACTGCGGGTAGTGCCAGGATAGGGGACCGTACGATGATCGGAGGGCAGTCGGCTATTTCCGATCACGTCACGGTGGGAGAGGGCGCAGTTATCGCGGGCGCCGCTGGTGTGACTAAGGAGGTACCTGCTGGGGAAACCGTAATGGGTATACCCGCGAGACCCATGCGTCGGGTTCAACGGGAGTATGCGGCTCTTGCCCGGCTGCCGGAATTGTTGAAGGCCTTCCGCCAGCAAGCCAAAGAGGTAGAGGCCTTGAAACGTAGGTTGGAGGCGGTAGAGAGGGAGGCTTGAACCCCGAGTGCGCCTACGGAACAGAGGGATTACCAACGCTTCCACTTCCCCCTTTTCTTGCCGATGGATTGAGGCCTTATAGGCTCATTCGTCGTCAAAGCGAACCAGGGGACCCGACTTCTCATAGACCATCTCAATCTTGCTTCCATTCCATACATATGTGAGCAGGGGGCCCGATATCGGTAGCGAGACCGCTGGGGGGCGGAGCGCGGCAATACAGGCACCACCGGGTTGGCGAACGCTGTTGAATACGATGCCCCATGCATCTGCATCCCTCTCCAGCAGTGTGTTGGTGAATGCCTGGGAAACCGGGTAGTTTTGCGGTGAAGGATCGTGAAGATACCCATACTCCACTCCCCGAACGTCGTACATCGGTTTTCTGACTTTACCGATATAGGCTCTCATATCGAAGTCCTGAGGAGCCAGCCGCCGCTCCACCGCATCCAACTGGCGATGATAACAGGTCTCCTTTATGGCGGTTTCCAATGTCCGCGCCCCATAGTAGATACCGTATGCACCGGAGGAGAATCGACTGTTGAATCCGATATGGGTAAATGCGGACATCACTACGCTGGCGTTGGGGCCGGATACGAGATCTCCCTCCCTTACCAACCGTAGGTCTCCACTCTGCTGCAGCAAGCGCGGGTTGATTCTGGATTGCAGTGCCCACAGGGCACGCTTGTCACCGTCGTTGAGATCCAGACGTTCGAACAAATCAACGGGCGGATAGCGGGTGGCAATGATTCGGTACTGCTGTTTCCAGCGCAGTTGCCGCACCCGTGGCAGCACAAACTTCATGCGCCGCCGCGCAGTCCATTGAGATAGCGGTAGATATCGGATAACGCCACCAGCCCGCCGCTGAGCATATAGTCGAGCGGCGACTGGCCATGCCAGATCGAATCCGCTGCGCTGGGGTTAGATATCCAGCGTCGACAATTCTCCGGGCTGTAGAGTATGTTCAGAGCGGCGTAGATTCCACTGACATAGGCCAGACGGTCCAATTCATCATCGGATACGCTGGTACGTTTACCGCCCTTGAGGTGAAAGAAGCGGCTGCGGCCCGGATTCCCGAGCAGTTGCCGTTGCTGTGCCGTATTGAGCCCCCACTCTTCGGTGATGCTGAAAAAGGCCCTTAGACCGACGCTAGCCATCTCCTTCCGGGGAGTGGGTTCATCGAGCGGGGACTCCAAGTACTGGGTTTGTTGGGGAATTGGCAGCGCCATTGTTCGCCTCTAAAGTAGTATTTATTAATACTTATCTTATAATATTGTACAAAAAGATACTATTTCAAGTCGAGCGCCCACTCCCGCTTCGCTGTTGGGACCCGGGCGCCGTCAGGCCTATGCCAAGGTCTCTTCGGAAAAATCGAGACAGGTATCGAGCATGGCCCTGGCTGAATTGGAGAGGGTACGTCCACGGTGATACACCACACCCAAGGGCCGAGTCAGCCGGGTGCCCTCGACGTTGAGCCGCATCAAATCATCTTCATTGGTCATGGTTTCCGGAAGCAGGCTCCAGCCAAGGCCGATGGACACCATCATTTTGAGGGTCTCGAGATAATTGGTGGACATTCCCACCTGGATCTGCAGATTAGAGGGTTTCATTGCCCGCTCTAAAATCTCCCTGGTGTAGGTTCCCCAGGATGCCAATACCGCGGGGTAGGCGGCCAATTCATCCAAAGTCACAGACCGGGGTTGCGCCAGCGGATGGTCCGAAGCGACGACGAAATGGAGTACGTCACACCAAATCTCTCTTAACTTGAGGCTTTTGGGGGGGGCAGGTGGCAGGGTTACGATGGCCAGTTCAAGTATCCCCTGCTCGACCTCTGCGCAGGCAGTCTCCGAGTCCATGAAACGTATATCCAATTTAACTTGCGGGAAGTGCCTGCTGTAAGCCTTGAGTACCGGGGGAAGACGCCGTAACCCGATATGATGGCTGGTGGCCATCGTCAGGGTACCTCCAATTTCCCGGCTCAGATTGGAAATACTGCGGTGGATATCCGCGAGCTGCCCGAGAATCAGGCGAGCCCGCGGTAGCAGACGCCGTCCGGCCTCTGTCAGGGAGGTTCGCCGGCCGATGCGATCGAATAGCCGGGTCTCCAGCTTCTCCTCTAGGCAGGCGACCCGCTTGCTGACTGCAGGTTGGGTAAGGAATAACGAATCCGCCGCGCGGGAAAAGGATGTCGATTCTGCAACAGCAACAAACGCCTTTAATTCATTTATCTCCACAATTACTATTCTAATATAGAATCATTAATATAAAAAAGATGAATTTGTTTTATATATGTATCGGGCCTATTCTTGCAGCTTCGGAACTAGGTGAGTAAGGCTATGAGCGCAAAAACACTTTACGACAAGCTGTGGGATGATCACGTGGTGAGGGTCGAGGAGGATGGCACCACACTTTTATATATAGATCGCCATCTAGTACACGAGGTGACTTCTCCGCAGGCCTTTGAGGGTTTGCGATTGGCAGGTCGTAAACCTTGGCGCTCAGATGCCGTGATCGCGACACCCGATCATAATGTCCCCACTATGAATCGAGCAGGCGGAATTATTGATCCGATTGCCCGTATCCAGGTGGAGACACTCGACAGCAACTGCAGGGAGTTCGGTATTACCGAATTCGGCATGAGTGACATCAGGCAAGGAGTGGTTCATGTAGTTGGTCCGGAGCAGGGGTTGATACTACCGGGAATGACTGTAGTTTGTGGGGATTCCCACACCTCCACTCACGGTGCCTTGGGCGCCTTGGCGTTTGGTATTGGCACTTCCGAGGTGGAACATGTGCTGGCTACCCAGTGTTTGATACAGAAAAAGTCCAAGTCTATGCGGGTCAGCATCGATGGCAACCTGCGTCCTGGGGTTACAGCCAAGGACATTGTATTGGCAGTCATCGGCAAGATAGGTACCGCGGGTGGCACCGGCTATGTGATCGAATTTGCCGGAGAGGCGATGCGGGCACTATCCATGGAAGGCCGCATGACGGTTTGCAACATGACGATCGAAGCGGGTGCGAGGGCGGGTATTGTAGCGGTTGACGAGAAAACCATTGAATATGTCCAGGGGCGGGCGCATGCACCGGCAGGTGACGACTGGGCTGCCGCGGAATCTTATTGGCGAACCCTCCATAGCGACGAGGGTGCGGTGTTCGATCTGGAGGTACAAATCGATGCCGCTGAGATACCACCTCAGGTTACCTGGGGTACATCTCCGGAAATGGTCGTGCCGGTTTCTGGTCAGGTCCCCGATCCGGCTGTCGAATCCGATCCGACCAGGGCGGAGGGTATGCGCAGGGCGCTTGATTACATGGGGCTGCAAGCTGGAATGGAGATCTCCAAGATTCCGCTGGATCTGGTGTTTATCGGTTCCTGCACCAATGGGCGTATCGAAGATCTTCGGGCCGCGGCAGCGGTTGCAAAGGGTCGTAAGGTGGCGGACAACATCACCCAAGCATTGGTTGTCCCCGGCTCGGGTCTGGTGAAGGCCCAGGCAGAAAAGGAGGGTTTGGACCGCATCTTCACTGAAGCGGGTTTCGAGTGGCGTGAGCCCGGGTGCTCCATGTGTCTCGCTATGAATGCGGACCAGCTCAAACCGGGGGAGCGTTGTGCCTCGACATCGAATAGAAATTTCGAAGGAAGACAGGGTAAAGATGGGCGGACCCATTTGGTGAGCCCGGCGATGGCGGCAGCGGCTGCCATAGCTGGACATTTTGTAGACGTTAGTGAGTTGCAGGGGGCGGGATAATGGAAAAATTCAGAGTCTTCACGGGTGTGGTCGCTCCCCTGGATAGGTCTAATGTGGATACGGATGCGATTATTCCCAAGCAGTTTCTTAAATCTATCAAGCGAACAGGTTTCGGTCCGAATCTTTTCGATGAATGGCGATACCTTGATCAGGGCGAGCCAGATCAGGATTGTGCAGGGCGCCCGCTCAATCCGAAGTTTATCTTGAACGACCCTCGGTTCCAGCAGGCGGAAATACTCCTTGCCCGGGAAAATTTTGGTTGCGGCTCCTCACGGGAGCATGCGCCGTGGGCGCTGTCGGACTTTGGGTTTCGGGTATTGATCGCTCCCAGTTTCGCCGACATATTTTTTAACAACTGCTTTAAGAATGGCATATTACCAATTGTTTTAAAAGAAGATGAAATAGAAAATCTTTTCCGTAAAACGACTAAGGAAAAACCACTGTCACTGACCGTCGATCTGCAGAGTCAGGTGCTTACCCTGGCAGATGGAGAGACGATCGAATTCGCAGTGGAGCCATTTCGGAAACACTGCTTGTTGGAGGGATTGGACGATATCGGCCTGACACTGCAGCACCGGGATGAGATAACGGCGTTTGAAGCCCGGCGGCGACGCCGGGCACCATGGGTATTCACTTCCTGAGAGAGGCAAGCTGTTCCGGTCCATCGAAGCCCGAAGGCACTTCTGTCCGGTAGAAATAAAATTTGGCGGTTAAACCGCAGGGTTGAATAGAGTTATGAGTAAGAAAATTTTGGTACTTCCCGGGGATGGTATTGGCCCTGAGATCATTAACGAAGCGGTAAAGGTGCTCGCCTGTCTGCGCGACGATTTTGGTCTGGATGTTGACATGGACGAAGCCTTGGTGGGAGGGGCGGCTTATGACGCTGTCGGCCATCCACTGCCGGAGCCCACACTGGATTTGGCGCGAGAGGCCGACGCTATCCTTCTGGGCGCAGTGGGTGGACCAAAGTGGGAACCGCTGGACTACTCTGTACGCCCAGAAAGAGGGCTGCTTGGACTGCGGGCGGAACTGGGACTTTTCGCTAATCTGCGCCCGGCAATCCTCTATCCGCAGCTGGCAGATGCTTCCACACTTAAGCCGGATGTGGTTTCGGGACTGGATATCATGATCGTTCGAGAATTGACCGGTGGGATCTACTTCGGTCAGCCCAGGGGCGTGCGCACACTTGAGGGTGGCGAGAAGGAGGGTTTCAATACCCTGGTTTATAGGGAGTCCGAAGTCGATCGGATCGTCCGGGTAGCCATGGATATCTCCATGAAAAGAAACCGGCGGGTCTGTTCGGTGGACAAGGCCAATGTGCTTGAGTGCACGGAGCTCTGGCGGGAGACGGCAATTGGCGTAGGTCGCGACTACCCGGAAGTCGAGTTGTCGCATATGTATGTGGACAATGCGGCAATGCAACTGGTGCGTGCACCCAAGCAATTCGACGTCATGGTGACTACTAACATGTTTGGGGACATCCTCTCGGACTGCGCCGCGATGTTGACGGGTTCCATCGGTATGTTGCCCTCTGCGTCACTGGACCAAGGCGGCAAAGGCATGTACGAGCCGATTCACGGCTCCGCTCCCGATATTGTCGGTAAAGGGCTGGCCAATCCACTAGCGACCATCCTCTCCGTAGCGATGCTGCTGCGATATTCGCTTGACGAACCGGATATGGCTGAAAGGCTGGAGCAAGCTGTGCAGGGGGTGTTGGACTCGGGTATCAGAACCCCCGATATCTATTCATCAGGCGCCCGTGAGGTGGGTACAACGGAGATGGGTGATTCCGTTGTTGCTGCCTTGAGAGCGTGATGTCAGACAGAAGCGGCTGCTTGCCGGCAGTTGTTGGCGGTGATGACCAGAATTACAAGAATTACTTTGGTGTAAGAATATGAAGCGTATAGGTTTTGTTGGTTGGAGAGGTATGGTGGGATCGGTGCTGATGGAACGCATGCGTGCAGAGCATGATTTCGATTTGATCGCTGAGCCAGTGTTCTTCACCACTTCCCAGGTGGGACAGCCGGGGCCGGATATCGGTAAGGAGACTCCGCTGCTGCTGGATGCGCTGAATATCGGTGAGTTGAAAAAAATGGAAACCATCGTCTCCTGCCAGGGCGGGGACTATACCACTGCGGTGTATAGTCAACTGAGGTCGGCCGGATGGCGGGGCTACTGGATAGATGCTGCGTCCTCGTTAAGGATGGATTCGGGCAGCATCATTGTGCTGGACCCAGTGAATCTGAACCTGATCACGGAAGGTTTGGAAAGTGGAGTGGTAGACTTTATCGGTGGAAACTGCACCGTGAGCCTAATGTTGATGGCATTGGGTGGGCTCTTTCAAAACGACCTGGTGGAGTGGGCAACGGCGATGACCTACCAGGCGGCATCCGGTTCCGGTGCCCGGCACATGCGGGAACTGCTGGCGCAGATGGGGCGAGTACACGGCGCGGTGCAACCCCTGCTGGCGGACCCGTCTTCCGCTATTCTGGAGATTGATCGCGGGGTATCCGCAGCCCTGCGGCATGAGGAGTTTCCCACTGAGAATTTCGGTGTTCCGCTTGCTGGCAGCTTGATTCCCTGGATTGACAGAGCAATGGAGAATGGTCAAAGCCGTGAAGAGTGGAAGGGCAGCGTCGAAAGTAACAAAATCCTCGGCCGGGTGGGAGATCCAATACCAATCGACGGGCTATGCGTGCGGGTTGGAGCCATGCGTTGTCATAGCCAGGCACTGACTATTAAGTTGCGACAGGAACTGCCGATAGACGAAGTGGAAGAGATAGTGGGAGCTGCAAACGAGTGGGTAGAGGTAGTACCCAATGACAAGGATCGCACCACCAGGGAATTGAGTCCGGCAGCGGTAACTGGCACTTTGAATGTTCCAGTTGGCCGGTTGAGGAAGATGAATATCGGTGACCATTATCTCTCCGCATTTACCGTTGGCGATCAGTTGCTTTGGGGAGCCGCGGAGCCGTTGCGCAGAATGCTGCGTATACTGCTTGAACGGTGAAAGCGTTAGATAAAGGTACTATATTCCTACGAATGAAAGGAGTATATTCAAAAGTTTAAATTAAAATTGCGGCTCCTCTTATAGGGTTAGCGAAGAAAGATTAAGCTTTTTCTTTATCGTTGAGACAGAGGGTCGGGTAGCGGTAGTAGATACCGATGGAAGCCCGGGAATATTATTGAAACTCATCAATCCGGAACCTGGGACGGGTAGCGTCGATCAAATAATCCGTGACCGGCACCAGGGAAGGGTTAAAGCGGGAAAGGGGGTTACATGGTTCGCAAACTGTCCCTGGCAGTAGCCTTGGCATTGGGTGTTACTCCCTTTGCCGCAAATGCGCTTGGACTGGGAGATATCGAATCCAAGTCTGCATTGAACCAACAGTTCAACGCTAACATAAAGCTGCTGTCGTTAAAGGATGAAGAGATTGAGGACATTAGAGCCTCGATCGCTTCTGCGGATGTATTCGAACGGGCTGGTATAGAGCGGCCGCACTTCCTGACAAGGCTTAAATTCAAGCCGGTGCTAATGTCCGACGGGACGGGTCTGATCCAAGTTACCAGCAACGACCCGATAAGGGAGCCGTTCCTGAATTTCGTGGTGGAGGTAAATTGGCCGAAGGGTCGACTGTTCCGCGAATACACAGTCCTCCTTGATCCGCCAGCCACCATCAGCAGAGCTCCAGCGCCGGTCCAGCCCGCTAGAATCACCGCCCAGCCTCAGCCTCGCAATCGTGCGGTTTCATCTCCGTCAGCCAACACGGTAACTAACCGTACACAAAGTGGCACAGCTGGGGAGTATGGCCCAATCCGTAGAAACGAAACACTCTGGGCAATTGCCAAACAGCTGAGACCCAGAGGCGCCACCATCGAGCAGACGTTGATGGCTTTATTTCGGGCAAATCCACAAGCGTTCATAAACAACAACGTCAACAATCTAAAGGTTGGCGAGGTTCTGCGGGTGCCCGAGTTGGACAGCATATTGTCCCAAACTCCACGGCAAGCGCGAGTAGCGTTTCGCGACCAGCTCGAGAGCTGGCGTCAGCCACAGCCGGTGGCCGAGGAAGTAGTCGCCGAGGAATCTGCGGGCCCGGCCACCCAGATTCAGCCGCCAGGGGAAGAAGCAGCTGAGCCGGAAGTCGCTGTGCCCGAGGCCGAGTTGAAAATAGCTGGCGTGCAAACGCAAGAGGGCACATCCGAAGCCATTGCCGAAGGAGAAACCGGGACTGCTTCTGAGACCGACCAACTGAAGCAAGATCTGATGGTGGCGCGAGAGATCAGGGAGAGCGCCCTCACCGAGGGGCAGGAGCTGAAGACTCGCATCCAGAGCCTGGAGTCTCAGCTCAATGATCTGCAACGGTTGTTGGAATTGAAAGACGAACAGCTGGCGCGATTGCAACAGACCCTGGGAACCGATTCCATCCCACAGGCTGAGGTCCCGGCCGAGCCCGTAGGGGTGGAGGAAGTAGCCAAGACAGAGAGTCAGCTCGATCCAGTTATTACCGCCGATTCCACGGTACCAGAGGAAATCTCGGTGGCCGCTGAGGGAGTCGGGGAAGAATTGGCAAGCGCTGATGAATCAGTGAGCCCGTTGGAAGCACCTCCTGTGTTTTTGGACACGGAGAATGAAGAGGCGCCCGCGGAGACTGAGCCGACTATCGAGCCAGTGGAAGCTGCCACTGAAGTGGAAGAGCTTGAGATCGATGTCGCCGCTATAGATGATGCCGCTGCTATAGATACTGAGGAGGCTTCTGTCGAAGAAATCGAATTGGCGTCAACCGAGCAGTTGGAAGCGTCTTCTGAAACTGCTCCCGACACTGAGTCTGTAGAGACTCCCGCTCCTGTCGCAACAACCGTGCAGAATGCACAAGAGCCCAAACCGGAACCCATGGTCGCGGTATCCGAAAAACCGGGATCAGAGACGGGCCCAATGGCACTTTTGAAGAAACTCAGCGGAGACACCACGCTCATGGGCGTGGCGGCGGGTTCAGTGTTGTTTATTATCGGTCTGATTTGGCTTTTGGTCAGGCGCCGGAAATCGAGCAACGAAGAATTTCAGGAAAGCATCCTGGTGGATACGCTTCAGGAGAGCGAGGAAAGCGAGCTGTCAGCGGGTGCAGATATCGAGAAAAGCGCAGCGGTGTCAACGGATGAAACATCTTTCCTGAGCGATTTCTCACCCAGTGACATTGATGTACTGCAAGATGAAACCGGGGAAGTCGATCCTCTCTCCGAGGCCGATGTTTATATAGCCTACGGTCGTTATGGGCAGGCGGAGGAGTTGATCCGCCAGGCGGTGGAACGCGATCCTCAGCGAGTTGAACTGAAGCGGAAGCTGTTCGAAATTCTCTACGCGACCAAGAACAAAGCGGGGTTCACATCCCTGGCGGAGGAGGCGGTACTTGCAAAAATGCCGCAGAACGACGCGACTGGATGGAAGGCAGTCGTGGCTATGGGTGCCGAACTCTTGCCTGACCATAAGCTGTTCGCGCAGGGCGCGGCTGATTCCGGGGGCAATACGGACAAGAGTTTAGAAGAGGACTTTGGCGACCTGGCTGATCTAGACCTTGGAGAAGTTACTGACGACCTCGAAATTGATCGAGATCTGCAACAATCTCTCGAAGACGGCAGCGAAATAGAATTGTCAGATCTCGGTCTGGATGAACCCGCACTGGATGAAACCGGATTGGATCTGAGTGATGTCGGGGGATCTGAACTCCAGATAGAGGGGGGAGCCGCTGTTGACAGTTTCGACCTCGGTGACCCGGGGGCGAATTTAGAGAGGGAAAAAGAATCCCAACTCAAGACCCATGCCGTTCAAGAAGATGAAGCTGAGGCGTACTCTCTCGACGACATCATGAACAGCGAAACCGACGATACCGTTATTGATTTTTCGTCAGCCCAGTCTCAGGGTGCGGAACTGAAAATGGCTGATGAGGAGCGGCTGGAACTCCCGGATATGGATGATTTGGGGGCGGGAACGACGGCGGATTTCTCCGATCAGCCTGCCTATTCGGCTGATGAGGTGAATACCAAGCTCGATCTGGCAAAAGCCTATGTGGAGATGGGAGATGCCGAGGGAGCGCGGGGCATTCTCGATGAAGTGCTGAGCGAAGGTAGTGAGCGTCAGAAGCAAACGGCCCAGCAGATGTTGGAGGACATTGCCTGATTCACAATTGATGAGACGTAAGGCAAAGGCGCACTTCGGTGCGCCTTTTGCACTATTGAGGCGCGGGAGACTAATTTTTATGCGGATAGCGATGGGCGTGGAATATGATGGCCTGTCGTTTCATGGCTGGCAATTTCAAAAAGATGCCGAATCGGTCCAGGAGCGACTCGAACAGGCCGTCTCAAAGGTGGCCGATCATCCAATTAGGGTACATTGCGCCGGGCGCACAGACGCTGGTGTGCATGGATTGGGGCAGGTCGTGCATTTCGATACCGATGCTGATCGCTCAGTAAGAAGCTGGCTTTTAGGTAGCAATGTCAATCTACCGGCGGAAATATCTGTAAACTGGGTAAGACCGGTTCCGGAAAAGTTTCATGCGCGATTTTCAGCTCTCAGCCGCAGCTATCGCTATGTGATATTAAATCGAAGTACACGGTCTGCGATTTGGAGTGGCAGGGCGGTCTGGGTACATCGCAGGCTAGATGAGACAGCAATGCAGACTGCAGGGAGGCATCTGCTTGGGACTCATGATTTTTCTTCTTACCGTGCACTGGGATGCCAAGCCAAGTCCCCAATAAGAACGCTAAGCCACATAGATGTTCAGAGGGTTTCAGACCGTATTTACATCGATGTCACAGCCGACGGATTCTTGCATCACATGGTTAGGAATATCGCAGGCGTTTTGATTGCTATTGGCTGTGGAGAGAGAGAAGTATCCTGGTCTACTGAGGTGCTGGGTTACAGAGACCGTACATTGGGTGGCGTAACGGCACCGCCTCATGGACTCTACCTGACTCACGTGGAATACGCGGAGAATTTCAAACTTCCCCCCAATCCCCCAATTCTTGATATTTGAAACAGCCTTTCCGAGCAAACAGTGATGCTGCAATCCTAAAGAATAGCGGGGCTTGTCTTTCTCATGGGCGGCAGATCCTGTATCTTAGGGCGCCCTATGAGGACCCGGGTAAAAATCTGCGGTATCACGAGACCGGAAGACGCACTGGCAGCGGCGAAATTGGGCGCGGATGCCATTGGTCTGGTATTCTTTCCACCCAGCCCTAGAGCGATCACACCTGAGCGTGCAGTCTCGATTGTGGAAGTATTACCTCCGTTCATCACCGTAGTCGGCCTGTTTGTAAACGAGAGCAGGGAACGAATATTTCAGGTGATGTCCAAGGTTAAGTTGGATGTTATCCAGTTTCACGGTGATGAGTTACCGCAAGAGTGCGCCGGATTCGGTTGCCCATACATCAAGGCCGTAAGGATGCGGCCTGAAACAGATATCGTTCGGATCAGGGATGGCTATCCGCAGGCATCGGGTCTGTTGCTCGACACGTACAGAAAAGGCACACCGGGTGGTACCGGAGCCGTGTTCGATTGGGACCGGGTGCCCCCCAGTATCGCCAAGCATGTGATACTCGCCGGAGGGCTTTCACCAGAGAACATTGAGCGGGCGATACTCAGAGTAAACCCTTATGCCGTCGATGTGAGCGGTGGGGTGGAAGCGGAGAAGGGGGTTAAGGACCATGACAAGATTGCTGCATTGATGCGAGGGGTGGAACGTGCCAACAAGTAGTGGAAACATGAGTCAGAAATTACCCGATGATCAAGGTCACTTCGGGCCGTATGGGGGGCTCTTTGTCGCTGAAACGCTGATGGAACCGCTGGCGGAGCTCAAGGCGGCTTATGAGCAATATTTGCAGGATCCGGAGTTTCTCAGTGAACTAGACGCTGACTTAACCAACTATGTTGGTCGCCCTTCCCCCCTCTACTTTGCTGAGCGACTGACACAGGAGACTGGTGGAGCAAGAATCTTCTTGAAGCGTGAAGATCTCAATCATACGGGGGCTCACAAGGTAAATAACACCATTGGCCAGGCGCTACTTGCTAAGCGAATGGGGAAGTCACGCATCATTGCCGAAACGGGTGCCGGTCAGCATGGTGTGGCGACAGCCACGGTTGCCGCCCGGCTAGGTTTCGAGTGTGTGGTCTATATGGGAGCAGTCGATATCGCCCGTCAAGAAGCAAACGTCTACCGCATGAGACTCCTGGGTGCGAAGGTGGTGTCAGTGGAGTCGGGTTCGCAAACCCTCAAAGATGCATTGAATGAAGCCATGCGTGATTGGGTTACCAATATCGACAACACCTTCTACATTATCGGCACTGTTGCAGGACCCCATCCGTATCCGGTGATGGTGAGGGATTTTCAGGCAATTATAGGTAGAGAAGCAAAAGAGCAGATTTTAGAACAAACCGGAAGGTTGCCCGACGCACTGGTGGCTTGTGTGGGTGGAGGCTCTAACGCCATTGGCTTATTCCACCCCTTTTTGGAAAACGACAGTGTAAAGATTTACGGAGTGGAAGCTGCGGGAGAGGGGATCGAAACCGGAAGGCATGCAGCTCCGTTGTGCGCTGGGAGTCCTGGCGTACTCCATGGTAACCGGACCTATCTCATGCAGGATAAGCATGGGCAGATTATTGAGACACACTCCGTCTCCGCGGGGCTGGACTATCCTGGAGTCGGGCCGGAACACGCCTGGCTCAAGGATATTGGGCGCGCAAACTACCTGGCGGTTACCGATCAGGAGGCGCTGGATGCCTTCCATCTCCTTACTCGTACCGAAGGTATAATCCCTGCGCTGGAGTCCAGTCATGCATTGGCGCATGCAGCACGACTCGCAGCGGAGATGGAACCAGATCAAATAGTTCTGGTGAACCTTTCCGGTCGGGGTGATAAAGATATGCATACTGTGGCTTCGTTGGATGGGCTAAAGATATGAGCCGTATAGCTCGTTGCTTCGAAAGACTGGACGCGCAGAATAAAGTAGCCCTAGTTGGATTTATCACCGCCGGAGACCCTGATCGGGAGATGACGGTTCCCCTAATGCATGAGATGGTGGATGCGGGCGTAAATATTATCGAATTGGGCGTACCCTTCTCCGATCCCATGGCCGACGGGCCAGTCATACAGCGGGCTAACGAGCGTGCGCTCTCGCATGGGATGACGCTTGAGGACGTAATCGCGATGGTGGCCAAGTTTCGCCATCAGGATGACCATACCCCAGTGGTGCTGATGGGATACCTCAATCCGGTAGAGACGATGGGATACGGCCGATTTGCCGAAGCTGCCAGCACTTCGGGTGTGGACGGTGTCATCACTGTCGATATGCCCCCGGAAGAGGCCGAAGAATATCTAGGCGCCTTGCATACCTCGAAAATAGATCCGATATTTCTGTTGGCGCCAACCAGCAGCGAGGAGCGAATAAGGCGCATTTGTGAAGCCGCGAGCGGTTTTGTGTACTATGTCTCGGTCAAGGGGACCACAGGCGCGGCCAAGTTGGCAATCGGTGAGGTCGCGAGTCGGGTATTCAGCATCAGGAAAGCAACCAAACTGCCTGTGGGGATCGGTTTTGGAATCAAGGACCCTGAATCTGCTCAGGCTGTTGCCCAAGTGGGTGATGCAGTCATTGTCGGTAGTGTTCTAGTCAATCAAATCGAAGCTCTGGTCGGCGACAAAACTGCGATTGCCCCAGCGATAAAGGGTATTCTTTCTGAAATGCGCGCAGCCATGGATCTGATCTGACAGGAATTTCCCGATGAGTTGGTTTGAAAAATTGATGCCTAGCCGCATCAGGATAGAAGGCGGAAACAAACGGGGCGTTCCAGAGGGGCTCTGGGCCAAATGCCCTGGGTGCGGTGCGATTCTCTACAGGGCGGAGATGGAACGAAACCTTGATGTCTGCCCCAAATGCGGCTACCACAACCGGATGGGCGCTAGAAGGCGGCTGGAGATATTCCTGGATCCCGATTCCCTGATGGAGATCGCAGCTGAACTGACACCTACTGACCCGCTGAAGTTCAAGGATAGCAAGAAATATAAAGACCGAATTTCTCAAGCCCAAAAACAGAGTGGTGAGAAAGATGCCCTGGTTGCGATGCAAGGGCAACTCAAGGGCATGGATTTGGTAGCGGTTGCCTTCGAGTTCAATTTCATGGGTGGTTCCATGGGTTCGGTAGTAGGCGAACGGTTCGTCCGTGGGGTAAATATCTGCCTGGAGCAACGGATTCCTCTGGTATGTTTTTCTGCCAGCGGTGGGGCTCGTATGCAGGAATCTCTGTTTTCTCTTATGCAAATGGCAAAGACAAGTGCTGCGCTCAGTCGTATGGCGAACCAGGGCGTACCCTTTATATCTGTACTAACGGATCCCACAATGGGTGGGGTATCCGCCAGTTTCGCTATGTTAGGTGACGTGAATATTGCCGAGCCCCGGGCTCTGATTGGTTTCGCGGGTCCGCGGGTAATAGAACAGACAGTGCGGGAAAAGTTGCCCGAAGGATTCCAGCGTAGCGAGTTTCTGCTGGAGCATGGTGCTGTCGATATGATTGTCGACCGACGTGATATGAGGGATTGCCTGGCGACACTTATCGGAACACTAACTCATCGCCAAATCTCTCCTGAATAAGCCACACCCACCGGAATTCTGATCATTATCCCGGGCAGGGAGACCTGGATTCATACTAGACCGTCGTCCTCCCTGCTCTCACACCAGAGTATGGTGGCACCAGCCACTGCCGCCGGCATCGCCGCGAAATTTAGCACCGGGACCATCATCATTAGTGTAACTCCTGCTCCGAACCCTAGGGCTGTGTACCTCATGCGTCTGAGTTTGCTGAATTGCTGTTTGAACCTCAATCCATGATTGCCCATGGGGTAGTCCATATACTCGATCGCTAGAAACCAAGCACTGAACGCCATCCACAGAAAAGGTGCCGCGATTTGCACCACCGGTATGAGAAAGAGCAGCAACAGCGGTATGGCACGAATCAAGAAATAGGCCAGCTTTCGCAGTTCTGAGGCGATGGATGGAATAATCTCGGAGGCGATGTTGCCGGGAGCTTCCGGAGGAGCTATTCCCGTTAGCCTTTTCTCTGCCTCGGCCGCCAAAATTCCGTTGAACGGCGCTGCCAACAAGTTGGCTATGACAGTGAACGTATAGAAAATTATTAATAAAAACGCGAAGATAAATATTGGCCAGAGTATCCAGCGGAAATAGTGTAGCCAGCTTGATTCCGGCAGAAATCTGTCGAACAAGCGTTCAAATTGTCCAATTCCCAGCCAGGCAACGAAGGAAAACACCAAGATGTTGACCAAGATCGGAACAGCCAGGTAGCGCTTGAGGCCAGGATGAGACAATAGTTTGAGGCCGCGCAATAGACAGCGCATACCGGTGACGGGATTGTTTTTCATGGGTTGTTAGTACATTCGAATCAGAACTGTGTGGTGAGTCTCATTTTAGCGTGTTACTGACTCGAAGCAGAGGTGTTGTGCAAACATAGCGGAGAATATTGTAGGATAGATAAGCCCGACAACTCTCGGGGGTGAATGGGTTTTTCAAGACCTGGCTCTCCCACCAGAGTTAAAGTATGCATGGGGCTTACCGATAAACTGGGGCAACAAGGATACTCCAGATAATAGGGGACTCGCTCGTTGTTACATGATATTCTCGCTGCCGATTTCCATCAAAAAATCGCCGGGCTTCAACGTGGCAACAGCGACACTTAAGGGACAAAACACTCGCCCGGTGAAGTTGATAGCCAGGCCTCAAGAGAATCGAAGGGAGTAAAGTGACCGTGAACACACGTCATATTTTTCTGGGGTTTTTAATTTTTGGCCTAGTACTTTCAGGCTGCGCCACCAAGAACCCTTTCCCCCAGCTACCAGAATCCGAGGGTAATGCTCAGTTTTCCTCGAAATATCGAATTGGCCCTGGGGATTCCGTTCAGATTTTTGTTTGGCGAAATCCCGACGTATCTACAACGGTGACGGTCAGGCCGGATGGTTTCATGACCGCTCCGCTGTTGGAGGATATTCCCGCCGCCGAGAAAACACCAACCGAGTTGGCGAGAGATATAGAAAAAGAGCTCTCTACCTATTTACGGGATCCGTTGGTAACGGTAATCGTTAATGGGTTTGTCGGTATCTACGAGGATCAGATTAGGGTCGTGGGGGAGGCTTCGGAGCCGAGGTCGCTACTTTATAGAGACTCCATGACTCTGCTTGATGTGATGATCGCTGTAGGTGGGCTCACGGATTTTGCTGCAGGCGATGAATCCTTAATCGTGCGTATGGAAGACGGTGAGCGTAAACAATACAACGTGCGCATCGAAAGTCTTATTCGTGATGGTGACATCACCGCCAATGTGGATATGAAGCCAGGGGACATTTTGATTATTCCCGAGTCCTGGTTCTAGCGACAAATCATCATGCATGAACTGATCACTCAAATATTAGGATTACTGAGAGGTATCTGGCGTTATCGTTGGTGGATTCTTGGTGTTGCCTGGCTCGTATCCGCCGTGGGATGGGTTGTGGTGGCGAAGCTGCCAGACCAATACCAGGCCTCAGCGAGAGTCTACGTCGATACCCAGAGCCTACTGGGTCCGTTACTCAGGGGCTTGGCGGTTCAGGGAAACGAGGAGCACAGGCTTTTGCTGATGGCCAAGACACTTCTCAGTCAGCCGAATTTGGAAAAAGTCATGCGAATGGCTGACTTGGATCTTCAGGCAAAGACTGCCGAGGATACCGAGGAAATCATCGATAATTTGAGAGAAAAGATACAACTGGCATCTACCAAGCAGATCAATTTATATACGATTAGTTACGATGATGAAGATCCGGAATTAGCCAAACTGATCGTTAAATCCCTGCTAACCATATTTGTGGAATCGAATCTGGGAGAAACGCGAAAAGAGCAGGATTCCGCCCGACAATTCCTGGAACAGCAAATCGCGGATTACGAACAACGTCTCGTAGAGGCAGAGTCCAGGAGAACGCGGTTCCAGCAGAAGAACCTGGCCTTCCTGCCGGGGGAAAAAGGCGGCTACTATGAGCGGTTGCAGGCAGCTCAGCAACAGCTTTCTCAGGCAGAGTTGGAGCTCAAAATCCAGCAGGATCGCCTGACTGTGCTTCGCCAGCAAGTTGAAGGTGAGGTCCCCACTTTTGGCATAGTCGAAGAGCAACCGACCGCAGTACAACAGCCTGTCAATCCCGCGCTCGAATCCCGCATCGCAGGCATAGAGGAAAAACTTGACGACCTGTTGTTGCGCTATACAGGTAGACATCCAGATGTGCAGGCACTACGTCTGACTCTTGCGAAGTTGAAGAAACAGCGTGACGAAGAGATCGCATCGATAGAAGAAGTGAGTACTACCGGCTCTTTCTCTTCCCTGGGAAACAACCCTGTATATCAACAGATGCGTATCAACATGGCCGAGGTTGAGGCGGATGTTGCTGCTCGGCAGGCAGTTGTCGATGAGTATAAAAAGCGCATCGAAACACTGAGCAAGGCAGTGGATAAAGTACTTCAAGTCGAGGCAGAATCTGCGCAACTTAACCGCGATTATGGTTTGTTGAAGACACAGCACCAAGAGTTGCTGGCGCGGTTGGAGTCAGCCCGTCTGAGCCATGATGCGGATACGCGGTCTGGATCTGTGCGGTTTCGTATTGTTGAGCCCCCGCGGGTTCCGCCAACTCCCTCAGGACCACCGAGAGTTATGCTAAGCAGCATCGTCGTTCTGTCTGGATTGGGTCTAGGGGTGGTGCTAGCGTTCTTCATGTCCCAGGTCAGACCAACCTATGACGACAGGCGATCGTTGAACGAACTCACCGGAGTGCCGGTGCTCGGTAGTGTAAGCATGGTCTGGACGAAGTTACAGGTTAAAAAGAGGCAGCGGCGCCATTTGGGTTTTCTGGTGGGATTGCTTGGCCTGGTCTCGGTATACGCCCTTGTCGTTGCCGTTCATCTTATGGAACTCAACATCGACGGTTATTTTTCCGGTATCAGGAAGATCGCCGGAATATAGCGGACGTGGATTTGTACTGATGAGTATTATCGAAAAGGCGGTTGATAGGCTTTCGAGCGAGAAAGTCGCTTTGCAACAAGACGAGCCCAGTGTACTGCCCGAAAACAAGGGCCAGGATACTGTTCCTGGTGCGGATCAAAAGGGGCTACAAGGGCCTACCTCCTCAGATCCCAAATCCACAGTCAGTAGTGGCGGCTATGCAGCCTCAAGTCCAGATGTACTGAACCGAGACCCGAGCCAAGTGGATGTCGATATTTCCGGCCTGGAACTCGAGGGGGTGCTCTCCCCAGAAGGGGGCAGGTCAAGGCTGGACGAAGAGTACCGAATGATCAAGCGGCCGTTGTTGGTCAAGGCTTTTTCCGGTGAATATGATGCCGACCAGCCGCTGAATTTAGTCATGATCACCAGTGCACTGTCCGGAGAGGGGAAGACATTCACTACGATGAATTTGGCTATCTCCATCGCCATGGAGATGGATAGGACTGTGTTACTGATAGATTCTGACCTTGCCAAGCCCAGCATGTCGCGCTTACTGGGTATCAGTGATCGACCAGGATTTACCGAGTGCCTAAAAGATGAGTCCATAGATATGGGGCAGTTTATGTTGCGGACCGATGTCCCAAAACTCACAGTCCTGCCCGCGGGTACAAGAAACAACAGAGCCACGGAGTTGCTCGCCAGTAATAGTATGACGGCGAGGTTGCAGGAATTGTCGGCGAGATATTCCGACCGCATCGTGCTGTTTGATTCACCACCACTTCTGGCAACCAGTGAAGCCAGTGTATTGGCAAGCCACATGGGACAGGTGGCATTGGTCGTAGAGTATGGTGCAACGCCGCAGTTTTTAGTCAAAGAAGCGCTGAGCCACTTGAAGAACAAAGAAGCCGTTTCACTCGTCCTGAACAAGACCAGGGATGATTTTCTCTCTCGCCACGTCGGAGGATATGGCTACGGGTACGGGAAAGGTTACGGTTACGGTGCCTACGGAGACAAATAGGCAGATGGGGTCTGGGGGCACCTTTTTCAGGGTATTCCTAGCGCTCAGTTTACTGGGTTGCTTTTCTGTAGACGTAGTAGCAAAAAACGGTTGGGATACTAATGCTGGCCTGACTGTACAGGGAATCTTGAGTGATAATATCCAGCTTAGCTCGAACAATCCTGAAAGCGACCTCGGTTTTAGAATATCTCCCAGTATCGGCGTAAGGCGGAACGCTGCCAGGAACAAACTCTACTTTCAGTACCGGCTGGATTATCTCGACTACCTGCGAACTAGTTCCAGGGATGAATTCCGACATTTTCTTACCGCGGATTGGACTTCCGAGCTCTATAGAGATGTTTTGTTTTTGGATGTCAAAGCCAACGCGAATCAGAACCTTATTTTCTCTTTTCTGCCCAGCGGCGGTGATGACTTCAACACTACAGGAAATACCACCCAAACGTTTACTTACTCGATCAGCCCCTATATCAGAAAACGTTTGAAGGGATTTGCAGATCTTAATCTGCGCTATACCTTTGATCAGGTCCACTATGACACCAGCCTGGCCCAGGATAGCACTGGCCACAGCGCTAGATTTTCATTGGAAAGTGGGCGGGACTTTCCCGATTTTCCTTGGTCTGTAACAGGCGACTATAAAAAGATTGAATACGACGGAAGGGAGGGCCCTTTCGATACAGGGGTGGATGAGTTTCGAAGTACCTTGGCGAGAATGAGCTATGTCGTCAATCGGCACTGGCGCCCGAACGCGTATATAGGTTACGACAACAACGACTATGCCACGACAAGGGATGACCCCAAGGGTGTTATCTACGGTGTCGGAGTTACCTGGACTCCCAATCCCAGGACAGAGGTGGATGTCGCCTATGGTCATCGCTACTTCGGAAACAATTTGTATTTCGATATAAAGTATCGTCAGAGGAAAAGTGTAATAACTGCCAGTCTTACCCACGAACCTTCCAGCGCCAGAGAGGAAGCCACGAGGCAGCAGACATTCCAGCCCAATGATGCATTCGGTAATTTCGTTGTAGACCCAGCAACTGGCCAGCAAATTTTTATTGAGCCTGGTGCTCCCTCCTTAGGTCGGGAGGTTTATATTCTGAGTGCTTTGAATTTTGACTATGACCTAAAGGTTGGTCGACGCGATACCGTTGGTTTCAATATGTATTACCGTATAAGAGACTATGAAATATCGACAAGGGACGAGCGTACCGCGGGTTTCGGTGCCCGTTGGACTCATAATCTCGCTGCTAACACCACCTCCAATCTGAACTTCAGGTGGGGACAAAGTCGATATGAACAGGATGAACTGGATGATCAGACCTGGAGACTTACACTGGGAGTGACACGTGACCTGTCACTTAAAAGTGACGTCTCTCTCATTCTAAGCCACATCAACAGGGATGCAGAGCTGTCTAGTCTGGGTTATACGGAAAATCGAGCCACGCTATCGCTGGCGACACGTTGGTAGTCTATATGTACCGCAAATTTTACAAATTGAGCGATAAGCCTTTTCAGTTGAGTCCAGATTCTCGGTTCTATTTCAATAGTAAACCGCACAATCGGGCAATGGCCTATCTTAGATACGGCCTTGAGAAGCGAGAGGGATTTATCGTCATAACAGGAGGTATTGGGACCGGGAAAACCATGCTAGTCCGCCACCTGCTGAGCGAACTTGAGTCGACGGATGTGGTTGCCGCTCAACTTGTCACCACTCAAGTTGAACCAGAGGATATGCTCCGTATTGTGTGTTCATCTTTTGGTCTCGGTCAGGAAGGCGCGCCAAAGTCGACGCTCCTAGATAAGTTGGAGAAATTCTTTCGCCAGCGTAACGCCGAAGGAAAAAGGGTGTTGTTGGTCGTTGATGAAGCCCAAAATTTGCCACCTAAATCAATCGAAGAGCTGAGAATGTTGTCCAATTTTCAGATCGACGGTAAATCATTACTGCAAAGCTTCTTACTTGGACAGATGGAATTTGACAAGACCATACAAGCGCCAGGCATGGAGCAATTTCGTCAGCGAATAATAGCTGCGCTCCACCTCAAGGAAATGGATGCAGAGGAAACTCGAGCCTACATTGAATTTCGCCTTAAGATGGTGAGCTGGGAAGACGATCCGCAAATTACCGCTGGCGCTTTTGAACAAATCTATGGCTTCACGAAGGGTGTGCCAAGGCGTATCAATACACTCTGTGATCGACTTCTATTATTTGGTTGCCTGGAGGAGAGGCACCTCCTAGATGAGAAGGCGGTCAAGACGGTGATAGAAGAGATCGAGGGTGAGGGATTGGGCGCAACCAGCAGGCCAGATCCTGCTCCTCAATCTACTCGCCCACAGGCTAGGCAGGCTATCGATGTTTCGAGCCTACCAAATACTCCGGTTGCGGGTGGTGATTTGATGCAGCGCCTGGGTATATTGGAGCAGGAGATTCAACAACTCAAGAAGACTTTGCAGCATGAACGCAAGTTGCTTCGCAAAGCAATCTTGATACAAATGGACATGGATATCGAAGATTCTCTGGATTAACAGGGATTCATTGGCAGGCGGTTGAAAAGTGGCAGGGCCATTAGAAGGTCGTTAGCTGCGGTGCCACTACCACCTCGCGTTTGTGGCCCACCTTCAGTCTTCTAGAAACTTTCACGGTTAACAAGCTATGGCATTAAAAATTCTTTGTGTAGTTGGAGCACGGCCGAATTTTATGAAAATCGCTCCAATAATGCGGGTTTTCAACAGGCCCGAAAGCGGTATTGCCGCGCGACTGCTGCACACAGGCCAGCATTATGATGCAGAGATGAAGGCAGCGTTTTTCAATCAGCTGGGAATTCCGGAACCAGATATAGATTTGGGTGTAGGTTCCGGCAGCCATACACAGCAGACTGCAGAGATTATGCTGCGATTTGAGCCGGAAATCGATAAATGGAATCCAGACCTAGTTCTCGTAGTGGGCGATGTGAACTCGACAATTGCCTGTGCACTTGTAGCTGTGAAAAAGGGGATTCCGGTTATTCATGTAGAAGCGGGACTTAGAAGCTACGATCGAGATATGCCAGAGGAAATCAACCGTGTACTAACGGACCAGATTTCTGACTTGTTATTTCTGACGGAACGGGAGGCGGAGGACAATCTCTCGAGAGAAGGCATTGCCAAAGAGCGCATGCGTTTCGTAGGGAATGTGATGATAGATACCCTCATGTCGAATCGAGCAAATGCAGTACCGGCTGCTGAAACTATTGAACAGATAAAGCGACCCGACCTTTTTGAGGGAAGTCCGGGATACGCTTTGGTAACCTTACATCGGCCATCGAATGTGGATCAGCCTGAAGTATTAAAACGCCTGCTCAAGACGTTATCCGAGATTAGTGAAACGCTACCGATTATATTTCCGCTGCACCCTCGTACCCGTGTGCGTATCGAAGAAAATCAACTATGGACGCTTGTGGAAGGAGGAAGAATCGTGACTTTGCCACCCCTAGGGTACCTGCAGCTCTTGGGGCTTATGGAAGACGCAAAAGTTGTATTGACCGATTCCGGCGGTATTCAAGAGGAAACCACGGCACTCGGTATTCCCTGCATTACTTTACGCGAAAATACAGAGCGGCCTATTACCGTAACAGATGGAACGAATACGGTGGTAGGATCCGATTCAAAACTGATTAAGTCCTGCTTGGATGAGGTATTGAGGACAGGCGGGAAGTCAGGCAGGATCCCTCGACTTTGGGATGGTAGGGCCGCAGAGCGAATAGCGGAGTCAATACGGGAATGGTACATCAGCCGCTACGGAAATGAGTTATCGGCTTGAGGGAATTCGTATGAAACGAGGGTTTTCGGAATCGCCGGCCAGCAAGATTGATGTATACCAATACAAGGGGCCAGTTGGCGCAGAGCGGACATCCGAAACAATCAATGCGATGACCGTGGATGTTGAAGACTACTTCCAAGTATCAGCATTCGAGAATCATATCCAGAAATCAGATTGGGACATTATACCTTGCCGTGTCGAAAAAAATGTAGACAGGATTTTGGCACTGTTTGATCAGAAAGATATCAAAGCGACGTTTTTTACCTTGGGTTGGATAGCTGAACGTTATCCTGTAATGATCAAGCGAATTGTAGAAGAGGGCCATGAATTGGCAAGTCATGGCTGGGAGCACACGCGTGTCGTACATCAGGGTCCGGATGAATTTAGAGCTGATGTACTAAGAGCAAAGGCGTTACTGGAGAATATAGGTGGTAAGGAAATAAAAGGTTACCGTGCCGCAAGTTATTCGATTGGAAAGAACAATTTATGGGCACTGGATATACTTGCCGAAACGGGACACAAGTACAGTTCCAGTATCGTTCCCATTAAGCATGATCTTTACGGAATGCCGGATGCTCCGCGGTTTCCTTTTACTGTTCAAGGTACAGATTTGCTGGAGGTGCCTGTCACCACATTGGCGATGGGTAGCCGAAACGTACCCTGTGGCGGGGGAGGGTGGTTCAGACTTTTCCCGTACGCATTCAGTCGGTGGGCAATACGCAAGGTCAACCAAGCAGATGGCAAACCGGCTGTTTTTTATTTTCATCCATGGGAAATCGATCCCGATCAACCTCAACAAGCAGGTATCAAGGCCAGGACAAAATTTCGTCACTATTTGAATCTTAAGCGTATGGACAGTCGACTTCAGCGACTGTTGGATGATTTCAATTGGGGGCGAATGGACGAGGTTTTTCTAGACAGCTCTCGGACAGATTACCCAATTTACCCTATTTAAACATATGCCTTGCAATGCCGTTACCTTTTTAAGGTCATCGGTGGCAGGTTTTCATTTTTGGCTTACCACGGATGGGGTTGGAAGTTCTTATTACTCGGGGTTGCGATGACTCTACAGATCCATAATTTGACTGAGCCTGAATACCAAAAGTGGGACAATTTCCTGGAACACTGTCCGGATGCTACATTCTTTCATCGCTCAGGCTGGAAAACGGTTCTGGAACGCGGCTTGGGGCACAAGGCTCCATACCTGTTCGCCGAGCAAAATGGGGAGATTCAGGGCATACTTCCTCTTGGACATGTAAAGAGCTTTCTGTTTGGCAACAATTTGGTATCAACGCCATTTTGTGTGACTGGTGGTATTGTCGCCAAGACAGAGGTGGCAAAAGTAGCGTTACGGGATGCAGCCTGTGAACTAGCGAAAGCATTAAAGGTCGATGCGCTCGAGTTACGTAATAGTGAACTTTCGGACAGTGCCTGGCCCACAAAGGAGCTTTATGTGACGTTTCGGCGGGAAATTGATAGCGACCCCGATGTCAACCTCAAGGCTATTCCCAGAAAACAGCGAGCTATGGTGCGCAAGGGCATCAAAGCCGGTCTCGTAAGTGAAACCACTAGCGGGTGGGAGCGTATATATCAAGTTTATTCAGAGAGTGTCAGGAACTTAGGGACGCCTGTCTTTCCAAAGCGACTCTTTCAGGTGCTAAGAGAAGTTTTTAAGAGTGATTGTCAGGTTTTGATGGTGACGCATCAAGGAAAAGATATTGCAGGGGTCATGAGCTTCTACTTTCGAGACCAGGTACTGCCATACTACGGTGGTAGTATTTCCCAGGCCCGCTCCCTCAAAGGAAACGATTTTATGTATTGGGAGCTTATGAGAAGAGCAGGTGAGCAGGGAATAAAAGTGTTTGATTATGGCCGTAGCAAAGAGGGTACGGGCTCCTATAGTTTTAAAAAAAATTGGGGTTTTACTCCGACCAAACTTTATTACGAGAACTATCTCGTTAAGGCGGAAGCGATTTCAGAGATCAACCCACTCAATCCAAAGTATCAGCTATTCATAAAGGCATGGAAAAAATTGCCTTTGCCTGTTGCCAATTTAATAGGCCCTCGGCTGGCCAGAAATCTGGGTTGATTACCTCTAATGTACCTGCCCGGGAAGAACAATACTCTCAAGGCAGCGAACCTGTATTACTCCAGTGCGGCTCAGGGGTGTGAAGATCACGCCAGAGCATCACCAAAGTAAGTATTCCGATATGAACGAAGCCGTTAGGAATCCGAATGAGCATAGCCAGCGGTCGATTTGGAGACAATATGCCATTTCAACGGTGGCGGCCTGTTGTTGTCTCGTGTTGTTCTTCTACCAGACCACATTGAGCTTGGTTGATACATGGTCGCGTTCTGACACTTTTGCTCACGGCTTCATAATACTCCCCATCTCGGGTTGGCTGATCTGGGAACGCAGAGAGAAACTAGTCCGACTGCAGCCAGAACCACAGTATTGGGGGCTTGTGGCTCTTTGCTGTAGTGGTTTTTTTTGGCTGCTTGGAAGCTTAGCCGGAGTATTGGTACTGCAACAAATGGCATTGGTGCTAATGCTTATTTCCGCCGTCTGGTCGATTCTGGGGAACCAAGTAACCAAAGCCATGGCGTTTCCTCTCGCCTACCTATTCTTTTGCGTTCCGATGGGCGAAGATCTGATACCGCTTCTTATGGAGTATACGGCGAGTTTTACAATCGGTCTGCTCAAGATTACGGGCATACCGGTATATCGAGAAGGTTTGTACTTTTTCTTGCCTACGGGTAGTTGGTCTGTTGTCGAGGCATGCAGCGGTATTCGCTACCTTATTGCGTCCGTCACATTGGGCTGCCTCTATGCCTACCTTACCTATACGAGCCTAAAAAAGCGCTTGGTTTTCATCTTCTTTTCTGTTCTTGTTCCGATAGTCGCAAATGGATTGAGAGCCTATATGATTGTGATGATAGGCCATTTGAGTGAGATGAAACTCGCAACAGGCGTCGACCACATCATATACGGATGGGTATTTTTTGGTTTTATCATATTACTTATGTTCGGTGTGGGAGCGATCTGGCGTGATCACGAAGTACCACTCAAGTTCCGGGATACAAAGCTTGATTCTGGGGCTGCTATTCAGGTCAAGTCTGCGGGGAAAATTACTATTTTGACATTGCTTATCGGGGCTGCTTGGCCGCTATTCGCTCAGGCTCTCGACCAACATCAAACCTCTTCTGAAGGAAGTTCATTGCAGCAACCTGAACCTAACGACGACTGGATGCCGTTAGCCAAACCGAAATGGACATGGGAACCACAGCTATTCAATGCGGACAATCTATCCTTTAGTTTTTTTACCGATGGGTTTAACTCTGTCGGCCTGTATCTCGGACAATATCTTACACAGAGGCAGGATGCGGAGGCGGTTAACTCTAGAAACACGCTACTCTCATCTAGCGACAAAAACTGGAGAATCACTGAGAGTTACACGGAGCAGGTGCAACTTCACAATGACAATTTGGGAGTCAAAGCGGCTCATATTGTCGGAAGAAGTACCAGTTTAGTTGTTTGGCACTGGTACCGCATCGGATCGAAGTACACCTCCAGTACCTACACTGCAAAATTGCTAGAAGTGTTAAATCGCCTCACTTTTAGCCGACTTGATGGCACCTATATAGTTGTCGCCCTTGAAACGACTGAGGATAGCGTCGATCAGGAATTGGTGCTGCAAGAATTTTTAGACTCCATGCTACCAAGTATAGAAAAAGCATTGGATATGGCGGCTAATGAAGGTAATTAGTTCCAAGCATTCGAATCTCCCACTCGTAGTGCATGTGATACATGCATTGGGCACGGGGGGGCTTGAAAATGGATTAGTGAACATTATTAATCGAACGCCAAAGGGAACCTACAGACACGCTATTGTGTGTTTAACTCAAGCCCACGATTTCAAGAACAGGTTGAATTCAAAAGAAATACCAATTGTCGAGTTACACAAGAAACCGGGAAACGACATAAGCGTCTATTTGCGTATGTGGTCTGCCTTAAGACGACTGAAAGCCTCTATCGTCCATACGCGAAATCTTACAGCGCTTGAGATGCAACTGGTGGCGAGCCTGTTTCCCGGCGTACGGCGTGTCCACGGAGAGCATGGCAGAGATATATATGATTTGTATGGCAGCAATAAGAAGTACAACTTGCTGCGAAAAGCAATTAGGCCGCTAGTACATCATTACATTACCGTGAGCCAGGATCTTAAGCATTGGCTTGAGAAAACGGTTTCGGTGAATCCGAAACGGATATCTCAGATATACAATGGGGTTGAGCGCAGCCTGTTCTTTCCCGGTCCCAAGCGAAATAGCGGTGTATTGCCAAGGGGATTTCTCCCAGAGGATGGCATCCTCTTCGGGGCCGTTGGGCGTCTGGCCGAAGTCAAGGGCCACTCGATACTGGTTGATGCCTTCGGACTGCTATTGGAAAAGCACCCGGAAACGAGAAGTAGTGTCAGACTGCTGATAGTAGGGGATGGTCCTGTATCGGCTGCAATCCACGAAAGCGTTGAGTCAAAAAACATCGGGGATTGTGTCTGGCTCCCGGGGGATCGAAGTGACGTTCCAGAGCTATTGAGAGCGATGGATGTATTTGTCCTGCCTTCATTGGGGGAAGGCGTATCGAATACTCTGCTTGAAGCTATGGCCAGCGGTTTGCCTGTAGTCGCCACTCGGGTGGGGGGGAATCCGGAACTCATTGACAAACTCAACGGATTGCTTGTTGAACCAGGAGATGCAGCCAAACTAATGCAAGGTATGGAAACGTTGCTGCTGGATTCAGATCTACGGAAACAAATGGGTAAAGCAAGCTTAGAGAAGATAGATGAGTTTTTTCAATGGGACAAAACGGTTGCCGAGTACTTGCAAGTATACGACGCGGTTCTTAATCGCAATGTTGGCCTGGGAACTGATTGAAGTATCGCATCAGAGATATTTGCTTATGAGAATGCGATTTCTGAGTTCAGAACACTTTTTATCCACTGTAAACGACGGCCTTGAGGCGAGCCGGGAAAAGGTATGTGAACAGCGGAGAAGCAGAACAGCCGAAGATGGCCAACATCCGATTTTAGTTGTTCGTACCCCACTAAATATAAATCCCGGTATCCTAAGTTACTTTCCGATCATAATGTCCCCGACGATGGATCAAAGATAATGTGTGGCATTGTAGGTATATTTGATACGAAAGCGCGTCGCGAAATATCCAGAGAACTTTTATCTGAGATGAATGAGACGCAGCACCATAGAGGCCCCGATGAGGGCGGAATACACCTAGAACCAGGTTTGGGATTTGGGCACCGCAGGCTATCCATTATCGATCTTTCAAGTGGCCAGCAACCTTTGTTCAACGAGGATAAATCGGTTGTTGTCACCTACAATGGTGAAATCTATAACTTTCAGGCTCTTTCTGAAGAACTAAAAAACTTAGGGCATACCTTCCAAACTCATTGTGATACCGAAGTAATAGTGCACGCCTGGGAACAATGGGGCCCATCCTGTGTAAACCGTTTTCGGGGCATGTTTGCGTTTGGTGTGTGGGACCGCAATCAGCACACGTTATTTCTAGCCCGCGATAGGCTGGGCATCAAGCCGCTGTACTTTACTCTGCTCAATGACGGCCACTTGCTTTTCGGCTCTGAGTTGAAAGCGCTCTATAAACATCCGGGACTGGATCGAGAAGTGGAACCGCGGTCAGTGGAGGAGTATTTCGGATACGGATACATCCCCGAACCACGAACCATACTGAAGTCTACTTTTAAGCTGCCTCCAGGCAATATACTGGTGGTGAAGCACGGCGATACGACGTGTAAACCCAGACCCTACTGGGATGTGCCGTTCAAACCAGTCGAAACGACCTCAGATCAGGAAGTTGGTGAGGAACTAATGCGACGGCTTGAAGAGGCGGTAAATATCCGTTTGGTTTCTGAAGTACCCTTAGGTGCCTTTCTATCAGGTGGTGTGGACTCTAGTGCGGTTGTGGCGGCGATGGCGGGACTTTCCGACGAACCTGTGAATACATGTGCAATTTCATTCGGCGATCCCAAATTCAACGAATCCAAGTATGCAAGGATGGTTGCCGAGCGGTTTCGCACCGATCACCAGGAAAGCGAAGTTGACCCCAACGACTTTGATCTCGTTGATAAGTTGGCAGCACTTTACGATGAGCCGTATGCGGACAGCTCTGCAATGCCGACATATAGGGTATGCGAACTAGCCAAGCGTAGAGTAACCGTCGCGTTATCGGGTGATGGCGGTGATGAAAACCTTGCTGGATATAGAAGATATAAGTGGCATACCTACGAAGAGTGGATGAGATCGAAACTGCCGTTGGGAGTACGCCGTCCCCTTTTCGGCATGCTTGGCACCGTATATCCAAAACTTGACTGGATGCCAAGAGTCTTCCGAGCGAAATCGACATTTCAGGCCATGGCAAGAGATGCAGTTGAGGGGTATTTTCATAGCGTGTCTCTGCTCTCTAATGAAATGCGTAGCCAGCTCTTTAGTAACCAATTTAGACGTACTCTGCAGGGATATAATGGCGTAGAAGTCATGCGTAGGCATGCTGAGAACTCACCCACGGATCATCCGCTTTCTTTTGTTCAATATTTGGATATAAAAACATACCTCGTGGGAGATATTCTTACCAAGGTCGACAGGGCCAGCATGGCGCATGCGCTCGAGGTGCGGGTACCGCTGCTAGATCATGAACTGGTGGAGTGGATTTCTGGTTTAAGCCCCAATCTCAAACTTACCAAGGGAGAGGGAAAGTACATTTTCAAGAAGGCCCTGGAACCACGGCTCCCTGAGTCTGTGCTTTACCGCCAGAAGATGGGATTCGCGGTTCCCTTGGCGGGATGGTTTAGAGGGCCGTTAAAACAACGGGTAAGAGAAGCTATCTTGGGAGAACGCTTGCTCGATACCGGTATTTTCAGTGAAGACTATCTGCGGAAACTGATAGATCAGCATAATCGTAGTGTAAGGGATCACAGTGCTCCGATTTGGTCGATTTTAATGTTTGAAGCGTTTTTGAAAGAGTTCAATTCCTGAACAGAATTTTCTGGGTTCCAGTAGGCACGAATTTGTTGGATCTGGATATTGACATGTTTACATAGCGACAAAGGCAAAGGCTCAGTTGAGGGAGACATCCACAATTCAGAGGCTAGCGATGGTTGGTCCGCTACCACCACCATTCGGCGGTATGGCGAATCAAACCAAACAGCTTTCAGAACTGTTGCGCGGCGAGGGGATCAAAGTAGACCTGATTCAAAGTAATGCACCTTACCGTCCCTCGTGGGTCGGAAAAATCAGGGGGGTGCGAGCGTTCGCCCGACTGGTCCCCCATTTCTATCAGTTGTTGACAACTCTGCATAAAGCACAGGTTGTCCACGTAATGGCGAACTCTGGCTGGGCCTGGTACTTTTTCGCAATGCCGGCGATATTGGTTGCGCGATTGTTCAGTATTCCAGTTGTAGTGAATTATCGTGGTGGAAAAGCGGAAAAATTTTTGGAGAAACATGTTCGGTTGGTGAGGCCTCTGTTGAGGAAGGCAGGTAGCGTTGTTGTTCCTTCAGGATATTTAAAAGAGGTATTTGGAAGTTTTGACATCAATACTCGAGTGGTGCCCAACATCGTTGACCTAGAGCGTTTCCGGCCTTTGGTAAGTAGGCCTGTTGACGATAATTCTCTCCATCTTGCTTCATGCCGGAATTTGGAAGAGATTTACGATATAGAAACGACTCTTAAGGCATTTAAGGAAATTTCCCGTGCTGTTCCCGAGGCCTATTTGACCGTCGCTGGGGAGGGGCCCGAGAAAGCTAGGCTAATGGAGCTTGCCGACGAATTGCAGATTTCCCCCACAGTGAGATTTACTGGGCGACTGAATTTGGCGGAAATGGCAGAGCTGTACCAAACTGCGGATATTATGATTAATTCTAGCCGCGTTGATAATATGCCGAATGCCCTGTTAGAAGCCATGGCAGCAGGCGTTCCAATAGTGACGACAGATGCAGGGGGTATCCGTTACATCGTCGAGAATGGCGTCAATGGAGTGCTGGTTCCGGTCGGTGACTGGAAGAAGATCGCGGAGGCCGTCATTTTCCTTTCCAGAAACAAAGATACCCGGTCTGTGTTCGTTCAAAACGGACAAAAACTCGTTCGCAATTTCAGCTGGCAAGCGGTAAATGACAACTGGATGCAGGTGTATAAGGAACTCGTAAAGGCAGCCAAACGCTAAGATTGTACGGTGTGTATTTTTCGGGGATTATTTGCCAGTAGAATTTACGGGAGAGGATGATCTGGTTATTGGAATAGGTAATGAAAACGTACCCCAAAACCTGGGCAGAAAGCCTATAGCAGGAAGGTCGGCAACAAGTAAGTCATGGGTGTTATAAAAGATCTATCGAGATGAGTGCTTTATATACACGACTAGTGAGTCGTTTTTTGTTTCCTCTTCACGAAAAGCTGAAGGGGCACGAATCGGTCCAGCTATTAAATAGGTTGGAGAAGAGTCAGTGGTGGTCGCCAAAGGAGTTAGAGGCGGACCAACTGCAGCGGCTCAACTCATTTTTGAGTCAGGCACGTGACCATGTACCCTACTATAAAAAAGTAATAGACGCTTCCGGTATAACACCCGGTAAAGTGAGTCAGCTATCGGATCTTCGACGACTCCCGTTGCTGACAAAACAGTTAATAAGAGAAAACATTGAAGATTTGAAAGCCGACAACGCGGGCCGTCTGCAGCGTTACAATACCGGAGGCTCCTCCGGTGAGCCTCTGGTGTTCTATATGGGTATGGACCGGGTGAGTCATGACGTTGCGGCCAAATGGAGAGCGACGCGCTGGTGGGATGTTGACATCGGTGATCGTGAAATCGTGATCTGGGGATCACCGGTGGAACTGGGGGCTCAAGACAGAGTTAGGGCGCTGCGGGATTCCGTTCTGAGAAGCCGGTTGGTTCCCGCGTTCGAGATGTCCATGGAAAATGTCGACCGCTTCATTGCGCAGATCTCAGCATTCAGACCCAAGATGTTGTTTGGGTATCCCTCTTCACTTTCGTTGATTGCAGAGCGAGCAGAGAAATTAGGTGTGAAGATGGATAGACTGGGCATTGCGGTGGCCTTTGTGACATCTGAGCGATTGTATGATCACCAGAAGCTGACAATCGAGCGTGTTTTTGGATGCCGAGTGGCCAATGGCTACGGGGGTAGGGATGCTGGATTTATCGCACATCAGTGTCAATCGGGTGGAATGCATATCTCCGCGGAGGACATAATTGTCGAGATCCTGGACGAGACCGGGGAGCCCGTATCCAGGGGCACCTCAGGAGAGATTGTCGTCACACACTTAGCTACCGGTAGTTTTCCCTTTATTCGTTACCGTACCGGAGATATTGCAGCGGTATCGAACGAACCTTGTGCTTGCGGACGAGGGCTTCCACTACTGTCTAGCTTGGAGGGAAGAAATACTGATTTCGTGATAGCTACAGATGGTACGATCATGCATGGGTTGGCACTGATATACATTCTTCGCGATATTCCCGAAGTAAAAGAGTTTAAAATTGTCCAGGAAGATATCCATCATACAAGAATTCTACTTGTGCCAAGCGATAACTATACTGATGCCCATAATGATGTTATTAGACAAGGTTTCCAAAAGCGTCTGGGAAAAGCGGTTGATATCTCGATTGAACCGGTTCAGAACATTCCACGAGAAAAATCGGGGAAGTTTCGATACGTGGTAAGCCATGTCTCTCCTGAGCAAGTAACTGGTGAATAGAAAATGAGAGATATCATCCTGACAATGATCGTGTTTGGATCTCTGCCACTAATATTCCAGAGGCCATACATAGGTATCCTGGTTTGGTCTTGGCTGAGCTATATGAATCCTCATCGATTGACCTGGGGATTTGCCTACGACTTTGCATTTGCGCAAATCGTGGTGATTGCTACGTTTGTTAGTCTATTCCTTTCCAAGGACCCCAAACGCTTCCCGATAAACCCGTTTACCATTCTTACTATTCTGTTTGTTATTTGGATGGGAATAACGACGGTGTTTGCTCTTCTCCCGGAAGATGCCCAATCACACTTTATAAAGATATTAAAGGTGCAATTCGGAATATTGGTGACTCTGCTCCTAATTGATACCAGAGAAAAGATTATTCAGCTAGTTTGGGTTATTGCTCTGTCCATCGGTTTCTTCGGAATCAAGGGCGGGATCTTCACCATTTCAACGGGTGGTGGGTCTCGCGTATGGGGTCCTCCGGGTTCATTTATTGAAGATAACAACGAACTCGGCCTGGCATTACTGATGATTCTACCGCTTTTCTACTTTCTCTATAAACAGCTAGACAGAAAATGGATGCGTTGGGGAATGCTGGCCGCAATGGTGCTTATTTCAGTATCAATCATTGGCTCCCAATCCAGAGGTTGCATGCTTGCAGGTCTTGCAGTGGCGTTTTTCTTCTGGCTGAAAAGTTCGAACAAGTTTCCGATGACTATTGCCATTGCGGTGCTGTTGTCTGGTCTCTTGGCTTTTGCACCTCAAACTTGGTATGACCGTATGGATACCATATCTAAGTATGAGGAAGACAACTCTGCCATGGGACGCATAAATGCCTGGGGATATGCATTTAATGTGGCCAACAGTCGTTTGACAGGTGCGGGCTATAATTCCTACTCTTATGAGACCTTTTACATTTACGCTCCGGACCCTGGCGATGTGCATGCTGCACATAGTATCTACTTCGGAGTGCTCGCCGACCACGGATGGATTGGGTTAATCCTATTTCTTTCACTACTATATATTTCATGGAAAAATGCGGTATGGATAATTCGGCACTGTAGGGGATTTGAGCAGCATGATTGGCTTGTGGATTTAGCTAAAATGCTGCAGATATCACTGATCGCCTATGCTTCCGGCGGTGCCTTTTACAGTCTTGCCTATTTCGATCTGCCGTGGCACGTGATGGCATTGCTAATGATCTTACGAACACAGGCAGAATCAGTTTTACAAAAGGAACCGACTAGCAGACTGCAAGCAACAGACCAGAGAGGAATAGCTTGAAAAGCACTGGTTCGTTTGTGAAATTGAAGCGTTAGACTAATTTTTGGTAGACCGGCAAATAGCGCTCAGCTGTATTTCGCCAATTCCTTTCAGTCTCAATAAATCTCCTTCCGTTGGCAGAGAGCTGTTGTGCAAGAGCTGGGTTCCCAAGCACCATGCCCATTTTCTCTGAGAGATCTTTAATGGATCCTGACTGGAACAGCACACCGGTTTCACCATCTTTGATCAACTCCCGATGACCGCCGACGTTTGACGCGACAACAGCGCCTTGACTAGCCATCGCCTCCAATGGCTTCAAGGGAGTGACCAGCTCTGTCAATCGCATGGAATGCCGGGGATAAACGAAAAGATCAATTATGCTGTAGTAACGGGTGACTTCACCGTGGGGTATGCGCCCAGTGAATACGACTTTATTATTCAGAGAGAGATCTTTCACTTGACGTTTAAGATTTTCCTCCTGAACCCCTCCGCCAACAAGTAACAGTCTGAGATCGTCTTCTGTAGCACTCAATTTGGCAAATGCCTCAACCAACAGCTCCAGTCCCTCGTACCCATAGAATGAACCGATAAAGCCGATGACCTTTTTCCCCGCCAGTGAGAGTTGGTCCGCAAGCATGCTGGTATCGGATTTGTCCGTATGGGTTTGAAATGCATTTAAATCAATCGCGTTTGGTGCCAACGTAATACGATCGCTGGTTATGCCCCGAGAAAGAATATCATTTCGCAATCCTTCCGATATGGTCACAATCGCATTTGCGCGCCTCAGTACCCAGGATTCAAGCGACCTGGATATTCGGTATCTTAAGCTCGACTCATGTGTCGTACCATGGTCTACGGCTGCGTCCTCCCAAGAGGCGCGCATTTCGTATACGACTGGTATGGATGTCTTGGCTCTTATGCGAAGTGCCGCTAAACCATTTAGTACAGGTGAATGAACGTGCATTAAATCCGGTTTGATTTCATTAACAATTGTTTGCAGACGTTTTTCCAACAGGGAAATCACACGTAGCTGATTGATGACCGGTAGTCGGTCGGCCAATCCCCCTCCTTTTAGGGTCCTGTAAAAGTGGAATCCTTCAGACGAATCCTCCAGAGAATCTCCAATATGGTGCTTAGGGCTGGTCAAATGATAAGTATCAATACCCAGGTCCCGCTGGCAGCGCAGTACTGAGAGTGTTCTAAACGAGTATCCGCTCTGTAGGGGAACAGAGTGGTCGAGAACATGAAGAACTTTCATTGGACTTTACCCAATACCATAAGCTTCGGTGGTAATCCGTTCGACACCTGTCCTGGAAGAATCCCGGCCCGTTGGAGGGCCTGTATCAACAGTGTCAGCAAAAGTACGACGAAAAATGGTACATAGAAAAATTTTCGCGGTGGTGCAGCTACCAGCAGACACCGTGATACGCACTTTTAAAGCGGGCGGGATCGGGAATCCTAACCAAATCGAGAACAGTCTGATGGGCTGTCAGCAGTGATTCAAGCTGACTGATTATCTCAAAGTCATTCAAACCCAGAATCACTATGTCACTATCGGCAACAATCTCTTTCAAGTTGTCTCCCATCACAGATCCGATATGAGGAATGCTCTCCTCGATATAGCGTCGATTGGCACCAACCAGGCGAGAGAGGTGAACCTCCGGATCGTAAATTTTCAAATTCAGGCCCTTACCGATAAAGCGCTCAGCCAGAACCACCAGTGGACTCTCTCTGAGATCATCGGTGCCCGTTTTGAAACTGAGACCTATCATAGCGACATTTTTCTTGCCTGAACCGAGTACCCACTCAGAGGCGTGGTCGATGTGCTTTTGGTTGCTTTCATGGATACCGCTTAACATCGGTATAGATACGTCTTTTTGCCTTGCCACATATAGCATCGCTTTCAGGTCCTTAGGCAAACATGACCCGCCATAAGCAAAACCGGGGAGTAGATAAGCCTTGGATATGTTGAGTTGGGTATCTTGGCAAAGCAGCGACATAACAGAATGAGGATCGACCTGTTGGGACTGTGATAAGCGCCCGATCTCATTGGCAAATGTAATTTTAAGAGCGTGGAAGATATTGCAAGCGTATTTTAACATCTCCGCTGTGCGGATATCTGTAGTAATAAAAGCACAGGGTAGATGGGCGAAAATATCCCGCATCTTTTCAGTAGCCCGCTCCGAGCCCGTGCCTACGACAGTCATAGGTGGGTTGTCATAGTCTCGAATAGAAGAGCCTTCCCGTAGAAATTCCGGTTGGAAACAGATGTCATATCCTTCCCCTGCTTTTTTTCCCGCATGCTTTTCGATAATAGGTTGAATAACCTCTTCCAGAGTGCCCGGAAAAATCGTTGAGCGGATTACGATAAGATGGTAATCATGCTTCTGCTTTAGTGCCTCTCCCAACTGCTCACTAAGTCTTCGAATGGCGGTAAGATCTTGACTGCCGTTTCTGGAGGAGGGTGTGCCAACACAGACAAAAGATACTTCTGTTGTGCTAACGGCCGCAGCTGCATCCGTAGTGGTTGTTATCCGGCCGGCGGCCACTACTTGCTCGATCAGCTCCTGAATGCCCTCCTCAATAATTGGGCTCTTGCCAGACTGAATAAGGTCGAGTTTAGTTTGATCTATGTCTACACCAACGATCTGGTGTCCATCCCGCGCCAGGCACCCTAAAGAAACTGCACCAACGTAGCCAAGCCCAAATATGCTGATATTCACTATAAGTCCTTATATTGAGATTATAAACTTTTCGGTATTAGATTTTTCAGAAGCCAGATCAGTCAAAGTCGTGCACTCTGATATCGCCTGTAACAAGGTAAAACTTTAATCGTAGAGTCACAGGCCTAGATTCCGGGAGATCGTAAAACCACCGAGAGGATCTGGCTCACCCAAATGCCTTGTTCTATGTCAAAGACGCTCCTGATTCTGTTGTAGACAGCGCTCAACAATTGCATCCATCCGCTTCATTGAATTGCTCCAGTCATGGTGGATTAATACTCTTTCACGGGCCGCTTTTGAAAGTTTTTCTCTCTGCGCGGGATTATCCAGCAATGCTAGAATGGCGTCACGGTATTCGAGCGGACTATCCGCCACCAGAACATGCTCCCCGGGTACTGCGTCGATTCCACCAGATGCCTCGATGCTGACTACCGCGGGCACGCCCATGGCCATCGATTCTAAGATTTTGTTCTGTGTGCCGCGGGCAATCTTCAGGGGAGCAACGGTCAGCGCAGAACGATGAACATAGGGCCTGACGTCGGGGACCGACCCAGTTACAGTCACTCCATCTATCTCACCGAGCTTTCGAACCGATGCCGGAGGTTCAGCGCCCACAATAAGTAGTTTAGTCTGCGGGCGTGCTGCTTTTATCAGAGGAAAAGTATCTCTGCAAAAATCAAACATGCACAGCTGATTGGGATAATAGTCCATTCTACCTATGAAGCAGATAGTATCCGGATCGTATTGCTCCTTGGCGAGATGAAAAAATTCGCTATCGACTCCATTTGGAAACCAGTCCGAGGAGACGCCTGTATTGTAACTGTTTAAAGTCTCCAATTCAGCTTTTGTGGTGCAGGTGCAAAAATCGAACCGTCCTGCCAACCGCGCCTCATCCCGCTGTAGTTTACTCCCCTCGAGGAGATAGCCCAGTGACAGTGGAAGCTTTTTAAACTTTGAGTAGATCAACCACTTTTGGGAGTCCATATCACCGTAGTCGAGTATCTTGGGAATGCCTTGAATTTTCTCGACGTACTGCGCAACCGATGAGCAATGAACAAAAATCAAATCAAAGGACTGTTCTTCGCAAAGTGAACGCACCCTGTTTTCGATTTCCGGGGAATAAAAGTATCCGTAACTGGATGGGGAACGGGTGGGCAGCAGCAGAAGCATTCTAGTCCAAGCGGATACGGCCCCTACTCGGGCCAAATAGTGTTGATGACAGTGGTCTTTTATGCCAGTCGTTAGACTCGCCTCTTCCTCCGATCTAACCAGAGAAACAACCGTTACCTTGTGGCCCTGATCCGTAAAATGCTTGATCATGTTGAAGGGCCTTATCTTACCCCCTCGATTTGGTGGGTAAGGAAAACGATGACACAAATAGAGTATATTCACGTAGCGATATTTCCGGCGAGTTCCTGGCTGACGTCATCGGGCGATCTGTTGTCGATATACATTCGAGCCCAGATTTCAAAATTGATCAAAGCCAGAAGGTGATCGGTGTGGTCTTCTTTCTGTGCAAGGTGTAGAGAGATTGTTTTATCGACTGTTGCCCAATCGAAAAGGCCTCTGCTCTCCACAGATTCTCTCCCTAGTAATGTTTTCAGCATGGGCGCTAGATCACCCTTGATCCAGGCTCCCATCGGTGCACCGAATCCACGTTTCTTCCGATAGAGAATCTCTCCGGGAAGAAGGTCAGAGAGGGACTTCTTGAGTATGTACTTCAGCTTTCCTCGATGCATCTTGAATCGTGAGGGCATTCGCGCTGCCAGCTCCACCATGTGATGATCGAGAAAGGGTACACGACACTCCAACGACGTGGCCATGCTCATGCGGTCGGTGAGATGAAGTAGGTCATCCGGTAATTGGGTTGCCATGTCGATTTCCACCAGGCGCTGCAATGAATCATTCGAGCCGTGTTGGCGAAAGGCGTGATCTAGTCCATCCTCCGTCCCGGAAATCTTGTCAACTAACAGTTTGTCCACTTGCGATGGAGAAAAGGCTTGGACGTATGCCCTGTAGCTCTCCTCGGGAGAGAGTTCCGCAGTCATGATGAAACTGCGCAGGTAACGAAAAAAATTGAGCACTGCATTGTGTCGGTCGCTGGGCAGTTTGGCGACCAGTGGTGACAGCACGTGAGACCGCAGCCAATTCGGGAGTAGATGATAGTACTGCTTGTAATACTCTCCTTGATACCTCCTGTAACCACCGAACAGCTCATCACCTCCAACACCCGAAAGGATTACGGTTACATCCTCCTTGGCGAATTGAGATACCAGATATGTGGTTACAAATGCAGAATCAGCGATCGGCTCATCCAGGTGCCAGATCAACTTAGGCAGCAGGTTCGCCGTGTCTGGCTTAACAATGATTTCTCGATGGCTGGTTTTATACTTGTCCGCAACTTGTCGGGCGTAAGGTAACTCGTTGTAGTAGCTTCCAGCTCCGCTGTCTTCGAAACCGATAGCATATGTTCGAATGGGTTTGTCCGACATGCCGGCCATGAGTGCAACTATAGCGCTTGAGTCTATTCCACCGCTAAGAAAGGCACCCAGCGGAACATCGCTGACGAGATGGCTGGAAACAGACTGTTCCAATTGTGATCTGATGGACGCCACCCATTCGGCCTCTCCCAATTCCTGAGAAACTTCGGCGGGCGGTGTCCAATAACGCTGTTCTCTGACTTCTTTGCCTTCTATCGTCAGTAGCGTGGCTGGCGGTAACTTACGCAGATTCTTAAACAGGCTGCGGGGAGAGGAGACGTATCCTAACGAGAGATACTCGCGCAATGCGAGTTGATCTATCTCTGGGGATACTCCCGGTAAAGTTATTAGGGCCTTTGCTTCCGATGCGAAGGCGAAAAACTTGTCGTTACTAACGAAATAGAGCGGTTTGATTCCGAGGCGATCTTTACAGATGAGAAGTTTTTTCTTGCGGCTATCCCAAAGAGCGAAGGCGTACATACCGTCGAGCCGCTCGACCAACGCTTCCCCAGCCTCTTCATAGAGATGCACGAGGACTTCGCTATCACTGCCGGTGCGGAAAATGTGGCCAGCCTGCTTCAAATCTTCACGCAGTTCACGAAAGTTATAGATTTCCCCGTTACAGGCAACCCAAACAGTCTGGTCTTCATTTGCTATTGGCTGATGTCCGGTAACTAGATCGATAATAGATAGTCTTGTTTGCCCCAAACCGATTTCGTTATCAAGAAAAAAACCTTGATCATCAGGGCCACGATGGGAGGAAATTCCCGCCATGTTCTGCAATTGGCTGGGAACGGGAAGACTATCTGGGGAAAAGGCGAGAATTCCGTGAATGCCACACACTTTAATTTCTTACTCGCTGTAAAAGTGCTTCTGAAAAGGGGTGAATATTAGATTGGAAAACTTTCTGATGCTAAGCTCAAATCACGGTATCTTAAGCGCAACTAATCGGGTGCAGCACGGACAACTGGGGCAGTATGGGTGTGATATGGAAGAAAAGCAAGTCGCTAATATGAATTTCATTCGCCATCTCGTCCGGTGCTTAGTTGTATTGATTGTGTCTCTCTCTATAGCGCCCGTTTGGGCGGATTCTGAACTCCCCCAGGACGTCGATCCGCGCCCATCTGAGCCACAGCTCGAGTCATTGCTTTCGATTTTGCGCGGTACGCCGGAGAACGGTTGGGTGCGGGTCAATTTAAATGAGTTCGAGGACGTCTGGACGCCCGTTGAACTCAGAGTCTTGTACAACGGCGGAGCACCGGTTACACCTGAACCTGTGATCAGTGCCTGGAGTTCTTTCGCCTGGGATAGCAGGCGGGGTGACTTGGTGATATATGGTGGTGGACATGCCAACTATGGCGGAAACGAAGTCTACCGCTGGAGGGGTACATCGAGGCAATGGGAGCGTATCTCTCTACCCAGCGAAATGATTTTCGACGGCATCCTCTGGTCCGCCATCGATGGCGTGGATTGGGCTCCGAATTCTGCGCACACATACGACAACAACATATATTTGCCGGGAGTGGATAGATTCCTAACCTTCGGCGGCGCGGCATATCAGCACGGGGGCTCCTATAGATTGCGGGAACTCGATGGCAGCTATCGGTCCACCGGCCCCTATTTTTTTGACCTGTCACTCGCGGATGGCAACAAGGTCGGCGGTAGTACGGGCTCCCATCCCCAGTGGAGTGGTCCACATGCTGAGATCTTAGGGGGGGAGATGTGGGAAAACCGGGACGTCCCGGGAAATATCCCGAACGCCTCTTTCCCTGCTTCGTACATCGATGGTGCTACTGGATACGCATGGGAGGATGGCAAGGATGTGGTATACGTAAGCGCCAACTCTGGCTCAACAGCGCTGGCGCTATATAGGTACACGATTAACAACCTGTTCGATCCTGCCCAAGATGGGTGGGAAAAGGTAGGTAGGTACTGGAACGTCGTCCACGGTCAGGGCACTGGCGCTTATCTTCCTGGACTCGATATTTTCGTCCGCACCGGCAGATCCTTCTTCGCCTATTGGGATCTCGCTTTCAGCGGACCGTCAAATAACGATGTTGCGTTTTTTCCTTTTGACGCAAGTGGTGAATTCGTTCTCGATAAGGGTTACGGAATGGACTACGATCCGTCGAGAAATCGGCTACTGCTCTGGAAGGAGGGGGCTGATGTGTGGGCATTGTATCCCCCCGCAGTCGTGTCTACCCAGGGATGGGATCTTGAGAAGCTGGAAAGTCCGCTGATCATTAACGAGTTTCCGGCACTTGGGGCGGGCTCCGGTGTTCTTGGTAAGTGGAAATATATTGCCCAGTTGGACGCTTTTATGGCACTGCAGGACAAGCGAGCCGGAAACGTTTGGCTTTACAAGCCCGAAGACTGGGTAGAGCCTTCCACGGACTGGCCCCGCATCCTCGTCACAGAACCTGTGAGCGAAGGTGTTGTCGTCCCTGGAGATGACCTGATGATTTCCGCTATGGCATCAGACGCCGATGGGGTAATCACTGAGGTTGAGTTGCTGGTGAACGGACAGACGATTGCTAGCTTCGTTGAGCCGCCCTACACAACCGTGCTCGGCGCGGTTTCCGCCGGAGTTTACACCCTTGAAGCCATCGCCCGGGACAACGATGGAAACGAATCGATCTCCCCTGCTGTTTCCGTCATCGTGGAAAATCCACTCGTCAGTCCACCCACCGTGATCTTGACCGCCCCGCAGTCTGGTTCGAGCTACAGGGAAGGGGAGGATATCCTGTTGAGCGCGGAGGCCAGCGATGCCGACGGCAGTGTATCGCAGGTGGAGTTTTTCCGCGGTGGGGTTTCGCTGGGGGTGGATTTGACGGCGCCTTACACGGTGATCTGGCAGGATGCGGCGGCGGGTAGTTACACATTGACGGCGGAGGCGACGGACGACGAGGGTGCGAAGCGCACCTCTGCGGGCGTGACGGTGGATGTAGAGGAGGTGATCAATCAGCCGCCGAGTGTGGTTATAGAGGCGCCGCTGAACGGATCCGTCTATGACGAGGGGTCGGACATTGAGATCAGTGCGACGGCCACGGATGGAGACGGGAGTGTCTCTGGGGTGGAGTTTTTCTGGGATGGGAATTCCCTGGGGGAGGATGCGACGGCGCCCTATACGGTGATCTGGAATGGAGTTGCGGAGGGGAATTACACGCTGACGGCGGTGGCGACGGACGACGGGGGGGCGCAGCAGACGTCGCAGCCGGTGACGGTCAATGTGGAGGGTGACAATACGCCGCCGGGAGACCTGGTGGTATTGCGTGATGGATTCAACAACTACGCAGGTGCTGCGGATACGGCGTTGAACCGTTACTTCAGGACGGCGGCGCTGGGTTCCCGGGAGGAGTTATCGAGCCGTAACGACACCTACAATCCGCTGATCAGGTTTGCGATATTCAGCGGGGAGGGGGGACCGGTGCTGGAGGGAGCGGTGATCACTTCGGCGAAGCTGTCGCTGTATAAATCCTCGTACTACAACTACAGTTACCGGGCTCATGCGGTCTTGCTGGATTGGTCGGAGGAGGAAGCGACCTGGGAACAGGCGGCGGATGGAATGCCGTGGAGTGAGTTGGGCGGATCGGGTTCGGGCAGTGATTATGCGGTGGCGGGGAGTCCTCAGGGGGAGGCGGGCTGGACGCCGGGATGGCTGGAGCTGGATGTTACCGAGAGCGTACAGGCGATGAGTCTGGGTCAGCAATCCAACTACGGCTGGCATTTGGTGGGTGTGTCGGGCAACAGCAACACCAAGTACTTCTACGCCCGGGAGCACCTGGACGACCCCAGTCTGCGACCCAGGTTGGAGATCTACTATCAGGCCGACGGCAATGCCAATTTACGGCCCACCGTGACCTTGACCGCCCCGCAGTCTGGTTCGAGCTACACGGAAGGGGAGGATATCCTGTTGAGCGCGGAGGCCAGCGATGCCGACGGCAGTGTATCGCAGGTGGAGTTTTTCCGCGGTGGGGTTTCGCTGGGGGTGGATTTGACGGCGCCTTACACGGTGATCTGGCAGGATGCGGCGGCGGGTAGTTACACATTGACGGCGGAGGCGACGGACGACGAGGGTGCGAAGCGCACCTCTGCGGGCGTGACGGTGGATGTAGAGGAGGTGATCAATCAGCCGCCGAGTGTGGTTATAGAGGCGCCGCTGAACGGATCCGTCTATGACGAGGGGTCGGACATTGAGATCAGTGCGACGGCCACGGATGGAGACGGGAGTGTCTCTGGGGTGGAGTTTTTCTGGGATGGGAATTCCCTGGGGTTGGATGCGACGGCGCCCTATACGGTGATCTGGAATGGAGTTGCGGAGGGGAATTACACGTTGACGGCGGTGGCGACGGACGACGGGGGGGCGCAGCAGACGTCGCAGCCGGTGACGGTCAATGTGGAGGGTGACAATACGCCGCCGGGAGACCTGGTGGTATTGCGTGATGGATTCAACAACTACGCAGGTGCTGCGGATACGGCGTTGAACCGTTACTTCAGGACGGCGGCGCTGGGTTCCCGGGAGGAGTTGTCGAGCCGTAACGACACCTACAATCCGCTGATCAGGTTTGCGATATTCAGCGGGGAGGGGGGACCGGTGCCGGAGGGAGCGGTGATCACTTCGGCGAAGCTGTCGCTGTATAAATCCTCGTACTACAACTACAGTTACCGGGCCCATGCGGTCTTGCTGGATTGGTCGGAGGAGGAAGCGACCTGGGAACAGGCGGCGGATGGAATGCCGTGGAGTGAGTTGGGCGGATCGGGTTCGGGCAGTGATTATGCGGTGGCGGGGAGTCCTCAGGGGGAGGCGGGCTGGACGCCGGGATGGCTGGAGCTGGATGTTACCGAGAGCGTACAGGCGATGAGTCTGGGTCAGCAATCCAACTACGGCTGGCATTTGGTGGGTGTGTCGGGCAACAGCAACACCAAGTACTTCTACGCCCGGGAGCACCTGGACGACCCCAGTCTGCGACCCAGGTTGGAGATCTACTATCAGGCCGACGGCAATGCCAATTTACGGCCCACCGTGACCTTGACCGCCCCGCAGTCTGGTTCGAGCTACACGGAAGGGGAGGATATCCTGTTGAGCGCGGAGGCCAGCGATGCCGACGGCAGTGTATCGCAGGTGGAGTTTTTCCGCGGTGGGGTTTCGCTGGGGGTGGATTTGACGGCGCCTTACACGGTGATCTGGCAGGATGCGGCGGCGGGTAGTTACACATTGACGGCGGAGGCGACGGACGACGAGGGTGCGAAGCGCACCTCTGCGGGCGTGACGGTGGATGTAGAGGAGGTGATCAATCAGCCGCCGAGTGTGGTTATAGAGGCGCCGCTGAACGGATCCGTCTATGACGAGGGGTCGGACATTGAGATCAGTGCGACGGCCACGGATGGAGACGGGAGTGTCTCTGGGGTGGAGTTTTTCTGGGATGGGAATTCCCTGGGGTTGGATGCGACGGCGCCCTATACGGTGATCTGGAATGGAGTTGCGGAGGGGAATTACACGTTGACGGCGGTGGCGACGGACGACGGGGGGGCGCAGCAGACGTCGCAGCCGGTGACGGTCAATGTGGAGGGTGACAATACGCCGCCGGGAGACCTGGTGGTATTGCGTGATGGATTCAACAACTACGCAGGTGCTGCGGATACGGCGTTGAACCGTTACTTCAGGACGGCGGCGCTGGGTTCCCGGGAGGAGTTGTCGAGCCGTAACGACACCTACAATCCGCTGATCAGGTTTGCGATATTCAGCGGGGAGGGGGGACCGGTGCCGGAGGGAGCGGTGATCACTTCGGCGAAGCTGTCGCTGTATAAATCCTCGTACTACAACTACAGTTACCGGGCTCATGCGGTCTTGCTGGATTGGTCGGAGGAGGAAGCGACCTGGGAACAGGCGGCGGATGGAATGCCGTGGAGTGAGTTGGGCGGATCGGGTTCGGGCAGTGATTATGCGGTGGCGGGGAGTCCTCAGGGGGAGGCGGGCTGGACGCCGGGATGGCTGGAGCTGGATGTTACCGAGAGCGTACAGGCGATGAGTCTGGGTCAGCAATCCAACTACGGCTGGCATCTGGTAGGTGTGTCGGGCAACAGCAACACCAAGTACTTCTACGCCCGGGAGCACCTGGACGACCCCAGTCTGCGACCCAGGTTGGAAATATATTACCAATACTGATCAAAGTCAGCGGTTCCGAAAGCGATGAAAAGAAGTCCCGGAAGCAGCGAGTTTTTAGGGAGAGTCTAATCGGGTGATATCTTTCCTGGGTCTCAAGCAAATCCCTCTTCAATGGGGTTTCAGCAACGGCCAGGTCACTGTTCTTCCTGTGCAATAGGTGCAAGGAATGCATTGCCGAGGCTGCCAAGTTGGTGGCCCCGTTTTTCCTTATTATTGTTAAACCGAATCGGATAATAGCGAATAGGATGGATATCTAGGGCATCCTGGGCTTTAGTTTCGCTATACTATGTCCGATGTAACTGTCAGTTTTGGAATTGGATCTTCATCTATCAATTGGAGGTCATGGATCAGGATTGGAATGAATCCGATTGGTGGGACGGGGTATGTTGAGAGCAGCATTTCACCCCATATTTCAAGAAAAACAGTACCTCTCGTACTCGCAAGAAACACTTGAAATGCCGCAGTCCTCAGGCCTGGCCCTTCCTTTTGACCTAAGTGAAACAGGAACTGATTTTTTGTCGTCCTCCCTATTTCGCGGCTTCCGAAGTACCGACTACCGAGGTCGGCACCAGCTAGAATACTTTGTCAACTTGAACTTGGCTTGGCGTTTTCAGCCTTTGGGTGAGGGTTGGAGTAACCGGGGCAATATCAAGCCCAGCGGACGTTTATGACCAAATCTATCGAAAGCCGGGTGAAGGTCGGAGCCGTGCTCATGATTGTCATGCGCTGGCTGATTCGACTCATGGGCTTGTTTAGCGTAATTATCCTGGCGAGGATTCTCGATCCGGAGGATTTTGGCATCATGGCGATGGCCATGGTGTTCCAAGGGCTTATAGAAGGTGTGATCAACCTCAATGTGGAGCTGCCGCTGATTCGGAATCAGCGCGCTACCCGAGAGCACTACGATACAGCCTGGACTATAAAAATCCTCCAGTTTGGCGCTATTGGCATAATCCTTTTTCTTGCTGCCGGCCAGGCAGCGAGTTTCTATGACGAACCGAGGCTACAGGCGGTTATCGAAGTAGCGGCCCTTGCGCTGGCGATACACGGTTTGGTCAATATCGGCATAGTAGACTTCCGCAAAGAACTCAGTTTTGGCCGGGACCTTCAGTACAATCTCATCGTCAATGCAGTCAGAGTCATTTCGACGATTGGATTGGCCTTTTGGTTGCGAACTTACTGGGCCATGGTGTTGGGCATTCTTGCCGGCTCAATTGCGGCTGTGGTGGTCAGTTACTGGATGAGCAACTATCGCCCGCGATTTTGCATTAAGCATAGTCGGGATATCATGAGCGTTTCCGCTGGGGTCTGGCTTATAAATCTTAACCGATTCTTTTCCAATCAGGCTGATCGCCTGATTCTGGGGCGCCTGTTACCGATGAGCGCTCTCGGGGGGTACACCATGGCCTTGGAGTTGGCTCGCCTGCCAAGCGCAGAACTGATCTTGCCGATGTCCCGTGCCATGGTGCCAGGGTACGCAAAAGTCAAGCATGATCTTCCTCGGCTGACTCATCTGTTTCGTATGGTCCTGCGCGCGGCGACCCTACTGGGTGCACCCATAGCCTTTGGTTTTCCCTTGATAGCCGAAGATTTCACCCATGTAATTCTGGGAGAAAAATGGTTGTTTATAGTTCCGATGTTGCAAATCGCTGCAGTCTTGGGAGTGGTGGAACTTCTGGGTGGAACCAATAGGCCACTATTGCTGGCCGCCGGTGGAATAAGAGCTGTCACCATACTTGCGGTAATTTTTATGTTACTGGCGGTTTCTGTGATTTATCCCGCCTTTCTTTGGAATGGCCCAGAGGGCGTGCTGATCGCACTTACTGCGGTTCGGTTCATAGGGCTTCTTTTTATGTTTCGTTTGAGTGCTGTTACCCTGAATACGCGCACGACGATACTCTTACAACCGGTTGTACGGCCTCTAGTCGCAGGATCGGTTATGGCTTTGCTGGTTTTTCCTGTCAACTCATTGGATCTGGCGCCCGTTTTGAGTTTGGTATCGATGATTACACTCGGTGCCATAGTTTACTCGGCGATTGTCTACCTGCTTTGGGTATATGCATCAAAGCCGGATGGAATCGAGCGAATGGTAGTCGACAAAATCCAATCGGTTTTCGTCAGGTCATGAAGTGGGTCTTGAGCTCTAACTACATGTCCGGTCGCGTTGTGGTTACAGTGGTACCATTGCGAACAAGCTTACGGAATTGAGTAAGTCGCAACGCTTCATTTTGGAATTTCTCAATGCCTATCGCAGATGCTTGACTAGATTGACAGGGGCTAACTAGAATCGGGCGCCACGTTTTCTCTACCGATACCGTAAAATGTGGGAAAGTGGACGTTTATATATGCGGAAATCACTAGCGTTTGGCATTCCATTCCCCCGATCCAGAATAGTCGCTTGATATGTGCGGGCAGGTTCACTCGCTAGGACTTTTTCGGATCTTTACTGTGCGGTTATCAGCAACTGCTGTGCCGATAATAATGGCAAGGTGACAAACTGCGTGTTGCATCTACTAAAAAAAACTTTGGGAATTCTCTGCCAACGATTGGGTATTAAAGCACCTGATCAATCCTCCTATCAGCCGCGATTTCCTGGTGTAAGATTGGAAACCCGCCTCCAGGAAAACTTTCCGGAACTTGGTGCTGAGAAACTTAAGATCGATGAGGTTCGAACCCACTTCTACAATCGTTTTTTTACTGACGGCAGTGAAATTATTTCCCTTGCCGACAGGATGGGTCGGGATCATTCTTCATGGTCGGACGCACTTGAAAAGGAGGTAGCGGAGCTCCTCTCGGAACCGTTGAGAGTCTACTCCATTCCGGGACCTTTTCTACTTGAAGGATTTGAATGGAGGCCCGGGTCGGACTACGGATCAAAAGATATCCTGTATCTGGTTCGGCCTCACCGGATGAATTTCCTTCCCCGCCTTGCACTTGGCTGTTTGTTGGGATACAGCCGTCCGGAGCAACTGCAAACGATACTTCAGCACTGGATGCGCTTCGTTGAAGCGGATGGATCGTCCCTAGCCTATACAAGCAACCTGGTCGTTATACAGCGCGTGTTTGCCACCAGTTGGGCATTCGCTTACCTATCTGCGCCCAAAGAGTCCGCTTACCGAGATCTTGGGGTGCTCTTGTTACGTATTTTGGAAACAGATATCAGCTACCTGATGCCAAGGTTGGGTTCATCATATGCCAATAATCACTTGTTGGTGGATTGGTTCTGTGGATGGTATCTAACCGCGCTGTTTCCTGGTCTTATTGCTCCGCGTTTTAGAGAAATAGATTACGAAAAACATTGGTTGGACGAATTGACTGCGCAGACCTTGGAGGATGGAACCGGTTTTGAGCAATCGATTCACTACCATGAGTTTTCCTGCGAAATGGCCTCAGCATATTTACTGATCAAAAAGCGGAGCAAGGAATCTGTAAAATCGCAAATCAACAGTCGAATCAGAAATATGTTGCAGTTTCAGGCTGACATCAGCGGTCGCCGGGGTATGGGGCCGGGCATAGGAAACGGGACTGAGGATCCGCTGTTTCCGGTCTATACCGGGGCAAGACCATTGGGCGCTGCCTGGAGGGAAATACAGCGGTTTCTTTTTTGCAGTGATATTTCTTCTTCAGAAGATTGTCCGGAGTTGGAGTATGTGTTCTGGATGCTGGCAGGACAAAATGAACCAATCAAGAAGACCAAACCTGCACCCGGAGTTCGCTTTTGCAGCTATTCCCAAGGTGGATATTACGTAACCGAAGATACCGAACAGCAACTGCAGACAATATTTCGTACCGGACCAAAGATAGCCGACGAGGTAATCGGTGGCCACGCCCATTCCGATCTGTTTTCACTCTCTCAAATTCACCAGGGTAGCCGGGTTCTGGTGGATCCCGGCACTTTCAGCTATCGGTGCAGAGATCTTCAGCTCGATTCGGGGGAGAAAGCGAATTGGCGTAGATATCTGGCTGGATCAGCGGCTCATAACGGGCTCATCGTAGAAGGTTTGGACCCAGTGGGCGAACTGGGAGGCGATTTCCGGAGAAGGCGCTTTACTGAATCTGTTTCGGATGTAAGTTCTTATAAGCGTTCTATGGGGGCTTTTATACATTCTCGGAGCGAGAGCGAATCGCAGTTGTCTGGATACAGTCGCACGCTTATTCAGATTGCAGGTGAGTATTTGGTGGTTTGTGATTATTTGCCAACGGCACTCGAGGACAAAACCTGTTGGTATGGGTTTCAATTCGCTCCCGATCAAACGCTCAACCTGTCCAAGGCCGCTGCCGAGTCACCCTGGGTTCGCACTGAACTACGAGACAGTATCTGGCATATGGTTGGTGATAGTGGTCTTGGTGAAGCCAAGATCTTCCAAGGGAGTGTTGATCCAATGGCAGGCTGGGTATCACCTGCTTATGGAGTGTTGGTTCCTGCGCCCCAGGTATTTATTAGAACTCCGCGAAGCGGTTTGAGTGCGCTATTAATCTCCTTGGGAGATGGGGTAGGCGATATACCGAAGATTAGTATCCTCGATGCAGGCAACGGTTTCCAGGTCTTAAAGATTGAATTTAAAGGGCGAGTCGATTTAATCCTCTTTTCAGTCGACCCTGCCAGAGGTCCGTATCGATATAACGAAATATTGTTCCAAGGTCGATTGCTATGGTTGAGTACCCGGGAATCCTTACTCTATCAGCTGAGGACGTTTGAAACGGATTCCCTCGTGATCGGGTCACGGTCGTTTTATTCTGCCGAAGATGAGAAGCATCTCGAATTGACACTCACCCCCAACGAATCCGTCTCCTTGGTCATTTGAATCCGAGAGTCTCATGAAAAAGATTGCCAATATTTACAAGGAATTCCCTCCAGCACTCGCCACAGAGTATATTCTGAGAAGAGTGGCAAGCCCTGTGGGTATCGGCATATTCCACTATCGTCTACTTGTTCAGGAAGTTCCCGATAAGCCCCTGTTGAAGAATCGTGGGCAGAAAACGATTGATATCCGGCTGGTTGGGGAAAAGGAGTACCAGCACGACTGGTTCCCCCGGCCTGCGCCAGTGATCGACGATCGATTCCGTCAGGGAGCCAAATGTTGGGTCGCTTTCAAGGAAGATCGGGCAGTAGGTTGTCAATGGCTGATACCCGGAGCTTATTTGGAAGATGAGGTACGCTGCCAGTTCATTCCCCTTCCAGAGGGGAGGGCGGTTTGGGATTTCGATATTTACGTGGTCCCAGAGTTACGGCTCAGCAGGCTATTCCTTCAGCTCTGGGATACTTCAAACGAATGGATGAATGCAAAACAGATTCGCTGGACCGCGAGTCGTGTCGATGCGCTCAATCAATCGTCGCTTCGGGCGCATCTCCGGATGAAGGCGGAAGTGGTCGACAGTGTATGGTTTCTGACACTGGGCAAAAGACTACAAATCGCACGCTGGAAAGGTGGTTTTCATTTCAGTTTCGGACCTGATCGTATTCCAAAGATTGCGGTAGGCCCAGGCAGCGCTTGAGCAACGAATGGATACTTTGGAACTAGCGAGTGTCTAACTCGATTTTAGAAGGCTTGTTTCAGGCTCTTAGTTGCAAAACCTGAATTTCATGATGGGCTAATTTTTTCGATGAAAGACTTTAACCCTTGGTTCGTACACTCCAGTCCAAGATCCTATCCGCTCTCGGCTGCGTTGTTTGGGATACCGTTATGGATATGCCTTGTCGCTAACACAGCACTGGGAGAAGAGGTAGGGAAGGGTTTGCCCTCGGGATCGTCATTTCTCCCGGGTAAGTTAACCAGGGATAAACATGGAAACATAATCCGGATGCCCTCCACTCTGGAGCAGACAGCATCACCTATGGCAGCGGAAATGGAGACCCCGAAGAGCGTGGCTGATGTGGAACCCACAACCAATGGCGTCAAGCCGCAGACCATCGAGAAGACAAACAAGCACACCGAAAACAGCGCCTTAACAGTGCCTCGGAATGTGGCGATTCAGCAACCTGTTGTTGCAACGAAAGAACCCGGCCCCGAAGCTACCGGCGAGCATCAGGTTGAAGAGGGGTCGATGTTTGTTCAGCGCGATTACGGGACCGAACTGGCTGCATCGGATCCAGAGCCCGCTACACTGCGGATGACCGCACGGGCTTCAACAGCCCCTGCCCGCAGATCCTCGGCGATGGGTGGGTTGCGCGAATATCTGCCAAAGCCGGGAGAATGGCAATTGGTGCCCGGAACAGCCCTGCGGCCGTATCTTGTCTCATGCAAAGAGCGGAGTATATCTCGCGAGTTACTCACTCAGATCAAGTGCGAGAGCGCCGCCTCTGCGGTCTATGCCTGGAATGGCGGAGCTTTCGACCATAGCACTCAGGTGCTTTATTTACCTGCCGGTGGCGGGCATGCGGACTATGGGGGCAATGAGATATACACCATCGATTTCAACACCCGTAAGGCGGCTCGCATCGGGGATCCACAGCCTTTGACCGGCCCCGATATGGTCAAGGGCTGTCCACGGCCCATTCAAGGTCCACCTGCGGTGCATAGTTACGACGGTGTGTTATGGGTGCCGGCGACTGGCGAGATCATGTTGTTTGGCTCGGTACCCTACTGCAGAAACGCGATGGTAAATGCCGGGGAAACCTGGTCCTACCAACCACGGACTGGCCGCTGGACAGCGCTGCCTGATTTGAACCGGTTCTCCAGGTTCGCCCGTACCGCTATTGCCGCCAATGGCGATATTCTGGTGTTCACCAGATCCATGCTGTTTCAGTTGGATGCGCATACAAAGGAGGTGAAGCGGCGCTCCGGAAAAGGCCCCGATCTTGGCGATGGCAACGCCATCCGGGATCCGAAACGCAATCACTTCTATCTCACCCAACAACGCGGACTCTGGATGATCGACTTAAAGCCGGAAGTGCTGTCGGAGCCGTTGCGGATAGCCCGATTGGCGCCGGGCATGGACCAAAAATGGGGAATGGCTTACCACCCCCCCTCGGCTCGGCTGGTATTCTGGGATGGGGGTGGGCGTGTTGTGGCATTCGATCCAGATTCAAAAGAATGGCTGGAATTGACGTCCGGGCCCAGGACGCCAAAGAACCGGGGGAGAGGGGTCTATTCGCGTTGGTTTTGGCTGCCCGAATTAGAAGCATTTGCGGGCTTTAACAACATCGATGAGGGACTGTGGCTGTACCGGCCAGCGATGGACTCCGGCAGGCCTCCGGGGGCCATCGACAACCATGTCCGGACACAAGCTGTCCGACCTGTCCCAAATAAAAGGGAGAAAGCCAAGCAAGAGCCTAGTCGAACACCGACTGCGATATCGCCTCGAATAGCATCAACCCAATCCTCATCCGTGGGGATGTCTGGAGCGCAAAGGCCCCAAACCTTTGAAACCCGTTGCGCTCATCCAGATGTCGTACTTTGTGATCCTCTCGATACGGGGCGGGTTCGCAGTGTGGGATTGGATGCCAATACACCCTGCGCCGATGGATTGCCCGGAAGAGAATGCAAGTACAGGAGCTGGCGGTGGATGCGCCAGGCCTCCAAGAAAGTGACTCACCCTCCCAAACTGGACCGGAAAATGAAAGCATCGGGCACAGGATCTCTGAAGTTCACGATACCGACCCGCAGCGATGCCAACGACTCGGGTTACTTTCAGGTTAATTTCACACCGGATAATTCTGTACAGTTCGGAGAGGGAGAGACCTTCTTCGTGCAATGGCGGCAACGCTTTTCTTACGAAATGCTTTTTGATGAGACGGGTGCACGGCGAAAGTACCAGATTTTAGGAGGCGGCAAGGGCGGCTTTAAAACCGTTATTATCAATGCCGGTGATCACCGAAAACTGAACTATCCTGTCGACTCATGTACTTTACAACACTTGGTGATGATCAATGGGGGGCAGAAGGGTGTCATTTCCATGTATCACTCCTGCGGATGGTACGCGGGTCTGAGCACTTATCACGGATTGAATGAACGCGGTAACGGTCAGTTCGACAGTCAGCCAGGGGGCGTAAACAAGTGTTGGAAATACCATCCTCAAACTGGAGACAGGCTGGAGAAGGCTTGGAAAGATTGCGAACTATTGCAGCCGGACGAGTGGATGACTTTTCAGGTACAGGTGACCGTTGGAAAATGGGCGGATAGCAGTAAGTCCAGCGAACGTTCCAGCAACATCAAGGTATGGGTGGCTCGAGAGGGTAAGCCTTCGCGCCTTGTTATCGACCACAAGCTGAATTTGAGAAGGCCCGAAAAGCCATTCATGAAGTATGGAAAGGTTTGGCTCTTGCCCTACCACACCAAAAAAGATCCGTCCGAAGATCACCCGGAAGCTTACACCTGGTACGACGAGCTTATTGTCTCCCGCTCGCGGATTGCGGATCCGAAATAGGGCACACGGAAGTTCCCGGGTCAATCGGCGTGAATATAGTTTTTCAGTAGCCGAAGCAGAAACATTGCCTGCCCTCGGTCCCAGGGAGTGAATCGCCGCAACTCATATCTACCCGTCTGTGGGCTGGAAACGCCCCACTGGGTGGAGACTGCGGCGGAATATCCTGCCTTCTCCACCATGGTTACATGTTCCGGCAGATAGTCGACGCCGGGTTTTCCGTTGGGGTAGGCAAACAGCCTGATCTCATCATCGATGATACCTTCCAGAGCGGATTTCCCACCGGAGATCTCTTCCCATGCTTTTTCCGGCGTAGTCTTGGCCAGTATGGGATGAGTTAGTGTGTGTGCTCCGATCTCCATGCCGGCCGAGTGCATCAGCCTGACCTGCTCGCTGGACAACATAAGATCGGTGGGGAGATTGCAAGCTGCTCTTTGGGCGACTTGATTTGCGATTTCCTGGCGCTCGTCCTGATTCCTGTGTTTTATAGCGGTGATAATTATTCCGCAGGCTTGGCGGCGGGATTCCAGGGTATTCAGTTCCAGAGAGTTCATCCCCAGGTCACTGAGTTCCAATCTCCCCGGTGGGGCATCACGCATCGCCTCAATGACGGCATCGTTCCACATCAGGCCCCCGTCCAGGTAGCCGCTGGTAACAAAGAAAGTGGCCGTCAATCCGTATTGGCGAAGTATTTTGACTGCAACATCATGATTATCGGCATAGCCGTCGTCGAAGGTGATCGAGAGGCTGCGGGGGGGCAATCGGCATTCTCTGAGCTGTTGGGTGGCTTCGCTGAGCGGCAGGACGTTGAAGACGCGGCTGATTAGTTTCATTTGCCAGTCGAATTCGCTGGCATGGGAATCCCCGGGCCGCATCGGGTCAGCGGCTGCATGCACTCGGTGATAGATGAGTACCGATAGCTTTCCGTGGCTACCGCCAGGTGCGAGCAGGTTGAGAAGAGACAACATTGAACTCTCTGGTTTCTATTGGCTGACTTCGGGCGATTGGGGTATAGGGTACCTCAAACCAGGAGCTCCACCGGTGGCGGGTGGCTGAGAAAATCTTTCGGGCTCGCCGTGTGGCCGTAGGCGCCGGACTGAAAGACCACAACAAGATCCCCGGGTTCTGCCTCCGGCAACTCCATTTTACTGGCAAGGATATCCAAGGGAGTGCACAGAGGACCTACGGCACTGACGGTTTCCAGGGTCTCGTATCCATACTTGTTTCCGATGGCGACTGGATAGTTTTTGCGAATCACCTGCCCGAAGTTACCGGAGACTGCGAGGTGGTGATGTAGCCCGCCGTTGGTAACGAGAAATACCTCGCCCCTGGAGACTTTGCGGTCTATGACTTCACAGACGTAGATACCCGCTTCGCCCACAAGGTAGCGTCCAAGCTCGATCACGATTTCCGCTTGCGGGAGTGATTTTCTGTGCTGCTCGACCAGCGCTGCAAGGTTATCCGAAATCGGCGTGAGATCCAGTCTTACGTCACCGGGGAAATAGGGTATGCCAAAGCCCCCCCCGATATTCAGCCAGGTGAGTGGGCATGGGGCGTCCTGCGCCAGTCTGATTGCCAGATCGAACGTCTTTGTTTGTGCTTCGATAATGGCAGTATGCTGAAGATTTTGGGAACCGCTAAAGATATGGAACCCTTGCCAATCCAGGCCGAGTTCTGCCACCCGCTTGAGCATATCCGGCACACGCTCAGCATCTACACCGAAAGGCTTGGGACCGCCTCCCATCTTCATGCCGGAAGTCTTGAGTTCGAAGTCGGGATTGACCCGAATTGAGACCCTTGGCCGGAGCGCAAGCCTATCCGCTATTCCGGCGATGCGCTCCATCTCCTGCTCCGATTCCATGTTAATGATGACACCGGAGGCAATTGCCACCTTGAGTTCCGTATCCGTCTTTCCCGGGCCGGCGAAACTGATTGTTTCCGGTTGCACACCGCAGTCCAGGGCAGTGCGTAACTCTCCCAGGGAGGCGACATCGAGCCCGTCGGTAAGCTTCGCCAGGTGCTGCACAACTGCCGGCATGGGATTGGCTTTTATGGCGTAGTGGAGATGTATCTCGGATGGCAGGCTGTTTCGCAGGCTAGCGACATTGTTGCTGATGATACTGCGATCATAGGCGTAGAACGGCGAGTGGCCCGCTCTGGCGGCGAGACGCGTCAACGGAATGCCGCCAAGGAGCAGTTCCCCACCGGCGATCGTAAACTGCTCCATCGGAGCATGCGTTAGTGTTTTTTTCATCGGTTATACACTTTCATTCCTATCCCGAGCAGGCTTCACTGCCAGGGTAGCCTGATTGGGAAATGCTGGATAGATCTCACTCATCCTGTTGGAAGATGTGGAGATATTCGCCGCTCAGCTTCTTGCGGTCAATTTTCCCATTTTGATTTCGCGGTAGAGCCTCGTGGAAGAACACCTCCTGAGGCACCATGAAGTTGGGCAGTTCGCTTTTGCAATGGGCGATTATGGTTTCTCTATCCGAGTTTCCCTCGGCACCCGTAACCGCCAGCACGATGCCCTGACCCAGTGTCGGGTGGGCAATTCCCAGAGCTGCAACCTCTTTGACCAATCCCGAGCTGTAGAGTACCTCCTCTATCTCTGTGGGACTGACCCGGTAGCCTGAAGTCTTTATCATCTCGTCCTTGCGGCTGATGAAATAGAGAAAGCCCTCTTCATCTCTTCGCACCTGATCCCCCGACCAAACTGCAATCTCTACCAGGGGAATACCGCTTGGCTGGCCCGGTGCCGGCTTGAAGCGTTCATTGGTTTTCTGGGGATCATTCCAATAACCCAGCGCTACCAGGGAACCTCGATGCACCAGTTCGCCGGGCTCGCCCGGAGCACACTCACTGCCGTCCTCTCTGACCACCAGGATCTCGGCATTGGGAATGGCCTTTCCCATGGAATCGGGTCTGATGTCGACTTGTTCGGGGGGCAGGTAGGTGGAGCGGAAGGCTTCGGTGAGTCCGTACATCAGAAAAAAATCGGTCTTGGGGAGGGAGGCGCGAAGCTTGGCTGTTGTTGCCTTTGGCATGGCGCCGCCGGAGTTGGTGAGGTATCGCAAAGATGCAGCCGCTTCGGGAGGCCACTCAAGGTCCGCAAGTTGATTCCAGAGGGGAGGAACTGCGGCAAGGCCGGTAACTTCATGGGCGGCAACTGTACGAATTACATCCCTGGGCAGCAGATAGTCCATCAAGACCACGGAAGCGCCAACAGAGAAAGCGGTGGTCATCTGACTCAGACCATAGTCGAAGCTGAACGGCAAGACTGCCAACAACCTGTCCTTTGAGGTATTGCCCAGATATTCCGCAACGCTTTCGGCGCCGGCAACCATGTTTTTGTGGGAGAGTACGACCCCCTTGGGATTGCCGGTACTGCCCGAGGTATAGAGGATGGATACCATGTCGGTATCGATGCGCCGCGGCATCTCTGTTTCTGGGCATTCAGACAAATCGGACCAGCGACGAAGATCCACCGCAAGCGGCTTGTCGAGCTGCACCGGTCGCTCGTCGACGAGGACTATTGATCTGAGGTCGTGACAAGCTTGCAATGACGGTTCCAATAGTTTGAGGCGGTCGCTGGACGTGACCAGTATCCGTACATTGCAATCTTGCAGAATGTAAGCGACTTGTTGCGGTTTGAGCAGTGGGTTGACCGGGACGAAAACGCCACCGGCGCGGGCGGTGCCGAATAGGGCGAATACCGTCTGCGGGAGTTTGGGCAGCAGTACGGCGACCCGCTCTCCGGTTGTCAATCCATGCGTGGTGAACCCATCCGCTGTAGACCGGATTTGCTGCCAAAGCGCTTCATAGCTGTATTGCTGCTTCTTGTGGATCAGGGCCAGGGCCTCGGGAGTGCGGGCGGCAGATTGTTCGATGAAATGGTGAAGTAGTATCGGCATGTCTTAGTCGGTAACCGTTGAAAGGGTTATCTGCCCAGTCGGGAGATTTCTCAGATGCGTATGATAGACGGCGCCTCCAGCGCTGGACAGGTGCGTCCGGTAGTTGCCGGCGCTCAGCTGGATTGGATCACTGCAGCCCAGGCAGGCTATACGCAAGGTTTCCCGATGGGAGGGAATATATAATTCTATGGGCTCGATGGGCTGATTCTCCAGAAACAGTGTCACCGATTCCGTGGTCGCAATACCTGTACCATTGTTGACGGCTATTGGCATGGGCCTATCCCCAAATACGGGATTTTTTTCCAATCGTGGTGTCAATAGCGTCAGAAACCGGTCAATCTTTCGAGCAATCAGCGGCTGGATCTCGACTCGCCAGAGTCCGTTGTCGTACCAGGGTTTGTCAATCGCGCCCTGGGAATAGTTGTGACCGTCGAGCTTCGATTCGTCACCATCGTCTTCTATATAGTACTGGTAGTCCTTTCCCCCAACTAGCCGGGTAACGGCCTGCTGCGGTAACAGGCGATGGATATGTAGCGATGCGCCCTCATCCTCAATCCGTATACTCTCCCCTCGGCTTTCGAGTATGCCGTTCTCCGCAGTGCCCTGCAGGATACTGAGTGCCGCAGCATGGGGACGCACTCTGGTGTGCAGGATCCACTTTTTCACATAGCTGGCATCGGTGGACTCGACCCGGTCGTGAAGAATCAGCCGATCCTCTTTATCGAGGTACATGAGCTCGCGCCTGACCAGGGTAACCTTGCCCCCGTCGCCGCCTTCGTCGTGCCCGGGGGTATTGTAGGCGTGGGTGATATCCGCCGAGAGGTAGGTATAGTCTCCCGGGCGATGATCGAACTGCTCCAGCCGCCCCCCCTCCAGGTGCAGACCCGCTCCCAGATTGCGCCGCCAATCGGAGACGCCGGTTAACGCGCTGCCTGTGGGCATGGTCAGCCGTTGCCCCCCGTCGGCTACGTTGGCACTGAACAGGCGGCTGTCTGACACTAATTCGTTGGGTCGCAAAATCAACAGGGAGTTTTTAGCAATCGTTCTAATTGCGTAAGAGAGGCGGTTGCTTCCCGTGTAGTCGCCATAGACGCTACTGTTCAGCGCCAGCGGTGCACCCTTGAAAAGGGTGAACCCACCGGCGTCGTAATGGCCATGATGGGTAAACGAGTGACCGGCGCGCAGAGTGATGAAGGTGTCATCCCTGGACCAGCCACCGCGGATATAGGCCAGATTGAGGGCGCCCCTACCGAATACTGTGGCAGTGGGCAGGGCGGCGGCGAAATCGAGAAATTCGTCCCCTTCTGCCGGGGTCACCAGAGGATCGTTGAAGAGAAGAAATCCCCACCGATACTCTTGATAGTAGCTCCGGGGGCCGTGCAGGTTTCCCAAATAGCGGGAGAAAGCCGCCAAGATGGGATTTTGTGTGGCGCCGACGATGAGGTCGATAATGCGGCGGGTATCTTCTCGCAAGTCGACCCGTGGCCCCTCGTCACCAAATCCTTGAATTCTGTCGTCGGGCCGGGTGGCGTAGACATGCCAGTATCCGACACGCTCCAGAAGCTGCCTAATCTCATCCGCTCTCGGTGTCTCCGCCAGCCCATTGAGATAGGCGGATGCCGCAAGGGTGATGAAAAAGCCGCGATCGTTGACCCAGTAGGTATAGCCCTCCGGCCAGGCCTCAGTAAGTGAGAGCGCGGCAATGATTTCCAGGAAATGCTGTTTTGCGCGGGCTTGCAGGATACGGTTGCTAGTCGTTTGCTGGTTCAAAACGATAGCCCCGAGCCAGGCATTTGATGCCAGGGTGGCCCGCCCATGCCAGAGCGATAGCTCGGTCCCGTCCAGCAGCTCCAGAGAAAGTATGACGCCTTTACGTATCTTCTCCTCGATCTGGCGCTGGTCGGCGGGATTCACTGCGGGGCTGACCCGTGCCAGGTCATAGGCCAGCGCCAACGCCCAGAGGTTTCCATACTCACCCTGGGTTCGTGGAGCAACCAACTCGGCTGCTTTTAATCCGGCAATCAGTTTCCTGAGCATATTCGGATCGCCGGTGGCTAGCCAACAGGAGGCGAGACCAGGTAGTTCGTCACTGGCGCAGGGTGGAAAGGATCTTAGTAGTGCATCTCCATGGTGACCTTGCCTCTGTTTTATAACCTCGGCGATGCCATCACCGGACCACTCCATCAGCTGGGGAAGCAGGATGCGCGGGTAGCCGGCTCGTACCAGTGGTGGGTGCTCTGGCCCCGCTGCGTCATCGCCGGGAGCGGGCTGAGTTTCCGCGGTTTCACTGAAATCAGATTCCGAGGATTTGAAACCCACGATTAACCCAAGGTGGGCTCGTGAATCGAACAGGGCAATAGCCCAAATTGCCAACAATGCAATGGCCAGTGCCCCCGCCCACAGATGCCACGGACGAAGCCGAGGCTTGGCCTTGATCTGTGGATAGCAGGTCGATCCCTGTTTTTGGGTAGGCTGCAACAGATCGTCTCCTTCAATCACCTCTCTGTTCCCCTTCCGCGTGCCGCATCCAACCGCTGCCATTTCTGATGTGGATTGTATTGTTATCGGCGTTCGCTGTCAGACCTTTTCTCCCCGGCTGTTGCAATGGGCAGTATCCTCAGAGGAACAGGGAACATAGAATGCATTGGGTATTTCGATAAGGCGATCGATGATGACTATGTGTAGATCAACCCTGTTGGCATTGTTCATATGCTTAATCGGGACAGCTTCCTTCAGCCATGCTGACTTGGCGGATACAATCAAGCGCGTCCGCCCTGCCGTGGTGGCGGTGGGTACGTTGCATCCCACGAAAAGTCCGAGATCGACCTTCCTCGGTAGCGGATTCGCAGTGGCAAACGGTCAATTCGTGGTCACTAACTTGCATGTGCTCCCGGAGCGTCTGGATTTTGCCCGCAAGGAGTCGATCGCGGTATTCGCGGGCCGTGGAAAGCAGGCATCCATTCGCCGGGCCGAGATCGTTGCCAAAGATACTGCCCATGACTTGGCGTTGTTGGAGATAGAGGGAGCGCCTCTGCCGGCACTGCTGCTGGAATGCTCTGCAACAGTGGAGGAGGGACGGCAGTACGCCTTTACCGGTTTTCCCATCGGTATGGTTCTAGGTCTCTACCCCGTAACTCACCAGGGTATAGTCTCGGCTATTACTCCGATTGCGATTCCCTCTGCCTCCTCCCGTAACTTGACTGCCAAGCAGATACGCAGAATGAAGAAGCCCTACGACGTATTTCAGCTGGATGCGATCGCCTATCCTGGAAACAGCGGTAGCCCCCTCTACAGTGTCAAGTCGGGTGCCGTGGTCGGCGTAATAAACAGCGTGTTCGTGAAGGGCACCAAAGAGTCTGCGCTATCCTCCCCCAGCGGCATCGCCTACGCTATACCTGCGGACCATGTGAGACGATTGCTAAAGCAGGCGGGCGTCGAGCCCTGATAAGTTAGAACTTATCCCAAATCAATTACGGTCACGACCCTCACCTCCATTCCAATGGTGATGCCAGCCGGAGCCAGGTCAATACCGGTCGTGGTATCTCGGCCATTTTACGGCCAGAATCTGTAGTTGAGGTGCCCCGTAAATCACCACCAGTAGAGCAACAGCAGAGTGCCCAGCAGCAAACGGTAGATGACGAACGGCAACATACCCATGCGTTCGATCAGTTTGAGGAACAGGTGGATGCAGAGGTACGCACTAGCGAACGAAAGGGCGGTGCCCAGCAGCAACTCGTTCCAGTTCACCGCAGTGTCCGCACGCACCAGATCCAGGGTGACCAAAGCCCCCGACATGAGTATCGTGGGGATAGCCAGCAGAAAAGAGAAGCGGGAAGCGGCCGCGCGACTCAATCCCAGCAGCAGTCCGGCGGTAATGGTAATTCCCGATCTTGAAGTCCCCGGAATGATTGCCAGGGATTGAAACAACCCGATAACAAGGGCATCTCTCCATCGCAACCCATATTCGTCGCGGGTTCTGCGTCCACGCACATCAGCCCAATAAAGCAGGAGCCCAAAGATGATGGTTGTGGCGGCGATCACCAGCATAGAGCGCAGATCTGTTTCCACCAATGATTTGAAGGTGGCGCCAATAACCACGATGGGTAGTGTGGCGATGATGATCATCCAGGCCAGCCTGGCCTCTGCAGTCATTTCGCCCTTGCGCCCGAGGGAGGCGAAAAAGTCGCGGCCCATGTGCAGGACATCGGCCCGGAAATACCCAATCACGGCGACCAGTGAGCCCAGATGGACAGCCACGTCGAAAGCCAGTCCCTGGTCGTGGTAGCCAAATAGGATGGGAGTCAGGATCAAGTGCGCGGAGCTGGAAACAGGAAGAAACTCGGTAAGGCCTTGCACCAGGGAGAGTAATAATATCTGTTCAGTTTCCATATCTGTCCTGCATCCGGAGTGGTAGGTTACCGGCGCGTATTCTAAGCGTTTTTAACTCAACCGGGTGAGATTTTATCCCGACAGCCTGAACTTGCCCCATGTTGCGATGGGGGGAACGGCCGATGGCAAGGCGACCGCTGCGATATGGTCATCGATAGGCCTGAAACTTGCGACGGCTATTTCCGGGTCTGGGGTACTGAATACCCCCAATCCCTGGCACTTTACCCGAGCCTCCAGCGCGGTCCAATGGGTGAAAAAATGCTGTAGGAATACCGGTTCCGGGAGCGGCTCGATGGCATTGTAGAGCTGGGAATCGAATATCCTTCTGGCTATCTTTCTGGCGTTTGGACGCGGTGCGATTCGTTCCAGGTCGACACCGATGGCTGAGGAGGCGTGCACTGCCAGTAATGCGGCGTCTCCGCAATGACTCAGATTGAATGACAAGTCGGTTTCCCCGGGGGCGTCGATAAACGGCTTTCCCAGACGACCGTGACGGATTTCAAGGCGATCTCCCGGTGTGTCCAGGTAGGCGCCGAGGATCGTCCGCATACTGCCTCGCGCATTGGTGTAGCGGCGTCTACTTTCAGGATCGAGATAGCGGGCGGCTTTGCGTTTCTCTGCACTAGAAAGAAAATCCTGGCATCCTCGGCGCTCAACAGCCAGGTCGATCAGCCAGAGATGAACCTGACCAGGCTCAATTGTGGATTCGGGGCGCCGGGCAGCTTGCCATTGGATCAGGTCGTGCATCGGCGAATTTTAATTCAGGTTGGGTATATTCCCAACCTGCCGGGGACGCGGCCGATCGTATTCGCTACACTCGCGTTTAAAATCCCTACCTGCTGCTCATAGAATTTCCGGTAACCGCATCAATGGCGCCATCTAAAAAAATCATTCTGCGCAGGCAAGTATTGGCCGACGCCGAGATGTTTCCCGAAGAGATGCATCCGGTGCTGCGGCGAGTTTATAGCCAGCGACAACTCTCGGATCCCAGCCAGCTGAATCTGGGGTTGTCGCAACTGCTACCGGTCTCCCTGCTCTCCGGCACCCAGGCCGCAGCAGCACTGTTGTACGAAAAAATCGTAAGTCAGCGAAGGATTCTGATTCTCGCAGATTTTGATGCCGATGGCGCCACCAGTTGTGCGTTGGCGGTGCGCGGGTTGCGGGCCATGGGTGCTGAAAATATCGACTACCTGGTGCCCGACCGGTTTCGCTTCGGCTATGGTTTGACGCCGGAGATTCTCCAGGTTGCATTACAGTACTCCCCCGACCTGCTGATCACGGTGGACAACGGCATTTCCAGTATCGAAGGCGTTGCGGCCGCGCGCGAGGCGGGTCTTCAGGTTCTTATTACCGATCATCATCTTCCGGGCAGCCAATTACCGAGTGCCAATGTCATCGTAAATCCCAACCTGACTGGGGATTCATTTCCCAGCAAAAACTTGGCCGGTGTCGGCGTCGTGTTTTATCTCTTGGCTGCTGTTAGGCGTTTTCTGGAGGAGAAGGGTTGGTTTGAACACCGGGGAATAGCGGTACCCAATATTGCGAACTTTCTCGATTTGGTTGCCTTGGGCACCGTGGCCGATGTGGTGCTCCTCGATCACAACAACAGAATACTTGTGCATCAGGGACTGGCGCGTATCAGAGCCGGGCGATGCTGTGCCGGCATCGATGCGCTGATCGGGATTTCGGGCAGGAACCGGGGCAGCCTGGTTGCCTCGGATCTGGGGTTTGCCTTGGGACCGCGGCTCAATGCGGCAGGCCGCCTGGAGAGTATGTCCCATGGGATCGAGTGTCTGTTGACGGATGATAAATCGGTAGCTGCGAGCATCGCAATGCGTCTTGATGCGCTGAACTTGGAGCGCCGTTCCATCGAGCAAAAAATGCAGCAAGAGGCCGTACTCGACATGGAGAGCCTAGTGCCGGACAAGGTTCCACCGCTGGGCATCTGTCTTTACCGTCAGGCCTGGCACCAGGGGGTGATAGGGATTCTGGCCGCCCGCATCAGGGAGCATTTTCACCGGCCTGTGATAGCCTTTGCCGGTGGTGAGCAACAGGGGATTCTGAAGGGTTCTGCACGGTCCGTAAGCGGATTGCATATCCGGGATGTCTTGGATTCGATTGCATCCCGTCATCCCGGACTCTTAGAAAAATTTGGTGGGCACGCCATGGCCGCGGGTCTCAGTCTGGCGCAGAGTGATCTAGATCGTTTTTCAGTTCTATTTGATCAAGAGGTAAGAAGTCGATTGGGCGAGGAAGACCTGCGAGGGGTGATATTCTCGGACGGCGAGTTGAAGCCGGGGGATATGGGAATCGAGTTAGCGGAAAAACTTCGATATGCGGGACCTTGGGGGCAGGGATTCGCGGAACCTGTTTTTGATGGTGAATTCACCCTTGTCAGTCAGAGAGTGGTTGCCGAACGGCATCTTAAGTTGCAGTTGATGCCGGCGCTGGGGAAGCAGCTACTGGATGGGATAGGTTTTGGGCTGGCGGAAGACCATCCACGGCTGCAGCAGGAAAAAATACATATCGCCTATCGACTTGGCGTCAACGAATATCGGGGGACGCAGGCTCTGCAGTTGTTGATCGAGCATATAGAAAACTAGTACTCCTTCAAGTCTATGGCTTGGAGGAGATTTTTCTTTCGAGGCAATTGGGTTAGAGCACCAGGTAAGCTTACGGAAGCATCTCTGGAAGCTTCTCGATATTGTTTTGCACCCACTTTCGATTGAATCGCATCGATGTATCCAACTGTTTGTAAATGTGGTCCAACCAATAGAGAAAGCCGAAAGCCTTCCAGTCTCGTTGGTTCTCTATTGCGACGAATTGGTCTTGGTTGTGTTCCATCGCTTGCCTGAATTCGCGCCCGAAATCGCTGGTCATGCCTTCGCAGATTTCGATTACTGAATCCAGTAAGGTGGAGAACTCTCCTGTATGACGACCAAGACTGGAAAAGTAGTTGAGCTCGTCGAGGCCGATTATTCCGTTATCTTCGCAATGCTCCCAGTCGAGCATTACTGGGACCCCTGAAGTATTCGAATAGAGAAAGTTGGAAACCGAGAAATCACCATGTGTCAGCCCGATAGATACCGATCTTTCCATGAGGTGCTCTTTGGCTATGTTGCTAAGAGACTTTGCAAATTCCTTTCCGCACACCTTTGAAATTTTTTCAATACGAGAGTCTACATAGTGGCTATAGTTATCGTTCTCCAAACGGATCCGGGCTGGTTGTTGAAATCTCCGGAGATCGGACAAGGATCTGAATGAGCGTTCAAACAAGGTTGAAATCTTGTCATTCTGGAATTGAAGATTGGTGTTTTTTCCGATCATCCAGGATTCTGCGAAATACCTTAATCCCTGATAGTTACCGCTACCGATTGGCTTGGGAAAGGAAAACTCTTGGAACCCGAAATCATTTAGTCGGGATATCCAATTGTGATTGTTCTCTTCTTGGGTAACTGTATGGGCTTCCCAAGGCAGCTTGACGGCTATACTCGTTTCCCTGGCATCAAGTTTCAGAATCGTCTTTTGCTTTCCGGATACAAAGATCTTCGAGAAACAGCAGTCCGATTTTTCGAAATTCGCATCTTTTAGGACCTGATCTGTAAGTCGGTCGATAAAGAGGGGCGGCTCAGTTCGATCCTCCAGGACGTTGTTTGCAATAATTCCATATGCGGGAGAGGTGTATTTTGATTCCTTGAACTTTTGTGCGAATCCCTGATCGGGTGCCGGTGACTCACAAAACTTGTCGTAGTCGAAAGGCCTCAGTCTTTTTAAATGACTGTATCCCTCGTATAAGCCAATCATGCTATTTACCGAGAAACCAGCGGAGGCGAGTAGCTTTTTATACCCAGTGTATCCATGGGTATAGGTACGGTAGGGTCTTCTGTTTCTTTGGATAGAATAGAGATTAGCGGCCCAACGGGGGAGAAGGGCGCCGTACTTGAGTGTGGAATGGTGGTCAGGGCGGCCAAGAAAATACTCGTAGTTGTGCCTGTTCTCAATCGCTATGAATATTTTTCCTTCGGGCTTTAGAACACGGCCAATGTCCCGCAAAAAATGTTGCTGCATCCGTTTCGGGTTGCTTTCCCCTATATTGACCCGAATCATGCGCCAGAGTTTTTCCCATTTATTGTCGCTTGATGCCCACAGTTCATCTACATCGGGAATCCATTCCAGAACACCCGACAGGCACACCAGGTCAAGAGAGTTGTCAGCAAACGGCAATCGCTTTCCATCCCCGCCGGCAATCAGGCAGGCGTTAGCATCCGGAACGAATTTTTTCAATCGCTCTTGGGTAAATTCGAGGCGTTCGAATGTAAGGTCGAGCGAATAGAGTTTTGCGATATGGGGAGCAAGAGATTCTGATAGATTACCAAGGCCACAACCCAGGTCCAGGGCGGCAGTGTCCGCGGGCAGGGGCAGAAACAATTTCCAGGAATAGCGGCCAGCGGCAACTAGATTATCTACCCAGTCCTGATTGAAGTTAACGTGTTCGAGAAACGTTTCGATTACGTCCGCCCATGGCTCGTTCTCGATTCTGGAGGTGAGCTCCCGCATGGGCTCCCTGGGTACGGGATTAAAATAGTAGTCGTGCCTGCCCAGTCGCAGATCCAGAATTTCTCCCTTAAGTGGGAAGCGCTTTGAGCAGTTGGTGCAAGCCAAGTTTTGGTTCGATCGGTCCAGGTCTCCACCGCAGTCAGGGCAGCGTAAGATGTCAGTTAATTTACTTTCCAATGTCAATTCCAGTTTCTTAGCGGTATACGAAAATTGAGGAGGGAGACAGATCAAGAGTTGGGTCGGGCTTCCTGTTTGCATCCCGATTGCGCGTCCCGAACTCCAACTCCTGTGTCGGGGACAATCCGAAAGTGTACAACTTTTTCGATTTCCGGGTAAACTTGCAACAATCTTGGGAAATAGAGATTTGAACCATTCCGATTGTCTTTGAATTCGATCCCTCCCCCAGAGTTCGAAGACGTATATTGCAGGCCGCTGCCTTGTGTCTCGAAATCATCTAACAGCCATTCTATCGGCTGTATCAATTCACTCTTGAGCGGGCTAAAGTTCGTGATACTAGCTTTGGAACACCCCAACCGCGGGGTGTTGATACGCTGGCATTTGTTGAGATCTTCATCAGTTTGTTCATTTCAGACTGGGTGTTACATTTGCGGAGACAGGAAAGGCAGTGACGAGCAAGAGCCAAAAAAAGCGTGACATGTTGGCACTGCAGCAGCTGGGTGCAAGAGCAATGCACCTCAACCCAAATCAGTGGCGCGATTTGGGTTTAAGCCCAGAGGTTATGGCAGCGCTGGAGGAGTCCCTGAGAATCAAAGGGGGAGGGGCCATAAAGCGCCATGAGCGCCGACTTGGAAAACTGCTAAGCCGGGAACAAAATCTGGAGCCGCTCAAGCGATTTCTCAAAGGATTGGATATGGGGCACGCCCTTGAGGTTCGGCGTCTGCATCTGCTCGAAGCATGGCGGGACCGACTGCTTTCGGAGGGGGACGTCGCATTGAGCGATCTATCGGATCGTTTTCCAGTGGGCGACAAACAGCAACTGCGGCAACTCATCGATTCGGCTAAGCTGGATTTTGGCAACGCTCGAGGGGCGACGGCTCGGCGCCAACTTTTCGCTTATCTGGATGGTTTGATACCAAAAAACCCAGAGGAACCGGCCCAATCCTAAATTTTCCTAATGGGTGCATTAAGAAATGGCTGCCAAATCCCGAGCCAGCCGTTATAATTCCTGGCGCGGGATCCCCATTCCCAGTGCTTTGTGGGTTTAATTCTCGAACTAGCGCTGGGTAGTTAGAAGCAGCTGATTACCTAGCCACCCGATTACAGCGCGGGTCGTTAGCCATCGCCTGACACCCCGGGAGGTTGGCCAAAGCCGCCGATGCCCTGACCAAATCGTTGCGACTTTGACAATTTGGGGGTAATTGCATCATAGTGTGCAGGTGCAGCAAAATGTGGAGCATTGCCATGTCAGAGGAGTCAATCACACGAACCGAACGAACAGAGGCGCCCGAACCGCCAACCAAGCCGAATGATGGGGCCGGGAAGGCAGTGCCAAAGGAGTATGGAGGACCGCCCGGCAAGGAGCCGACACGCTACGGCGATTGGGAAAAGAATGGGCGCTGCATAGATTTCTAAAGGGTCCGGCCACCCAGCAGAAGCGCCCAAGAACGATCAAGATAGAGGAATTCTGGACAACATCATGAATAACCAAAACCGTCCTACTTCACCCCATGTACAAATCTACCGGCTACCCCTTACTGCCCTGATATCCATTACCCACAGGGCCACGGGCGCGGCTTTAAGCTTGGGGGCAGTGCTGCTGGTTTGGGCGCTTTCCAGCGTCGCTGTGGGGGGTGACTATTATGCCGCAATGCACACCCATCTCTCAGCCTGGTATGGGCAGATTTTGCTGTTTGCATTTACCTTCGCGCTGTTTTTCCATTTTTGTCACGGGCTGCGTCACTTGCTGTGGGATACCGGCTGGGGGCTCGAACTGGAGCAGGCGGCCAAGAGCGATATGGTGGTTCTTGGAGGGGCCGTGATCTTGACACTGGCGACCTGGGTGGTTGCCCTGACAGCAGGATGAACACCATGAACGATCTACGTACACCACTCTCCCGAGCTAAGGGTCTGGGCTCCGCCAAAGAGGGGGTCACCCACTGGTGGCGGCAGCGCCTCACTTCCATCTTGCTGTTACCGCTGATCCTCTGGCTAACCTTCTCTTTCGCAGCATTGCCCCAGGCAGATCATGCCACTATGGTTGCATGGGTTGCTTCACCCGCTGTCACTATTGGCCTGGTGCTGTTGATAGCAGCGCTTTTTTACCATACGCAACTGGGACTCCAGGTCATCATCGAAGACTATGTTCCGTCGCATGGATGGCGCACGGGCGCCATCGTTGCAGTTGGACTTTTTTGCTTGCTGTTTGCGGTCATCGGGGTGATCGCTGTTCTAAAGATTGCCGTGGGGGCCTGATACATGTCGCAAGCTAATCTAAGCGAAAAATATAAGTTGGTTGATCACGCTTACGACGTTGTGATAGTTGGAGCGGGAGGCGCGGGGCTGCGGGCCACACTGGGTATGGCCGCCGCGGGACTTTCCACCGCATGCATCACCAAGGTCTTCCCTACCCGCAGTCATACTGTGGCAGCCCAGGGGGGAATGAGCGCCTCGCTTGGTAATATGGGGCCCGATAGCTGGCAGTGGCATATGTACGACACCGTCAAGGGTTCCGACTGGTTGGGAGACCAGGACGCCATCGAGTACATGTGCCGCGAGGCAGTACCCGCGGTTATCGAACTCGAGCATTTCGGCGTGCCTTTTTCGCGAACCGAGGAGGGTAAAATCTATCAGCGCTCGTTTGGCGGAATGACCACGAATTTTGGTGAGGGACGGGCAGAGCGTACGTGCGCCGCCGCTGATCGTACCGGCCACGCTATTCTGCATACCCTTTACCAGCAGTCGCTGAAGCACAAAGCAGAATTCTATATAGAGTACTTCGCCATCGACTTAATCATGGATGAGGGTGTCTGTCGCGGGGTAATCGCCTGGGATCTGGCAACCGGTGAGATCCACCGGTTTCGCGCTCACACCGTGGTATTGGCGACCGGCGGTTGCGGCCGGGCCTATTTCTCGGCAACCTCGGCGCATACCTGCACCGGCGATGGCAGCGCTATGGTGCTGCGAGCCGGCCTACCACTGCAGGATATGGAGTTCGTTCAGTTCCACCCCACCGGTATTTATGGTGCCGGGGTGTTGATTACGGAAGGTGTCCGGGGAGAAGGTGGGTATCTCACCAACTCCGAGGGCGAGCGTTTTATGGAGCGCTATGCGCCCAACGCCAAGGACTTGGCCTCCCGGGATGTGGTGAGCCGCTCCATGACCATAGAGATAAACGAAGGCCGGGGTGTTGGGAGCGAAAAGGATCATATCTTTCTGCATCTGGAGCATCTCGGCGGGGAGATTATCAACGAGCGATTGCCGGGCATTGCGGAATCAGCAAAAATATTTGCCGGCGTAGATGTCTCTAAAGACCCGATTCCCGTGATTCCCACAGTGCACTACAACATGGGAGGGATTCCCACCAACTATCACGGCGAAGTGGTGACCCTGCAGGATGGTGATCCCGATGCTGTGGTGCCAGGCTTGATGGCCATCGGTGAAGCAGCCTGCGTATCCGTCCACGGTGCTAACAGGCTGGGCTCCAATTCGCTGTTGGACATCGTGGTTTTTGGTCGCGCAGCGGCGTTGCGGGCGGCTGATACTATTAAGAAGGGCACACCCCACAAGACCCTGCCCGAATCCAGCGTGGAACCGATCTTGGCAAGATTGGACGGTTTACGTAACGCGAATGGAAAAACACCAACTGCGAAGCTCCGCGATGAGATGCAACGTACTATGCAGAAGCATGCCGCGGTGTTTCGAACTGGTGATTCCATGCAGGAGGGTGTGGACAAGATGAACGAGATCTTTGCCGGTTTCAAGGACGTAGGTGTATCTGATCGGGGATTGGTCTGGAATACGGATCTGGTGGAGACCTTGGAACTCGAAAACTTGCTGGCTCAGGCCCAAGTAATTATCCAGGGCGCATTAAATCGCTCAGAGAGCCGTGGCGGTCACGCGCGCGAAGACTATCCCGATCGCGACGATGAGCAATGGATGAAACATACCCTCGCCTGGATCGACGCAGGGGGTAAAGTCGCTTTTGACTTCCGACCTGTACACATGTACACCCTCAGCGATGAGTGTGAAGTGATCCCACCAAAGAAACGCGTTTACTGAGGACCCAAGAGATGGCTGAATTCACACTCCCACCCAACTCTGTAGTCAAGCAGGGAAAGACAGTTGCAGCAGAGGGGGGCGTTAAGAACATCAAGCGCTTTGTTATCTATCGATTTGACCCGGACAGTGGTGAGAATCCCCGCACCGACACCTATGAGGTGGATATGGACAGCTGTGGTCCAATGGTGCTGGATGCTCTACTGAAAATCAAAGGGGAGATGGACTCGTCACTGTCGTTGCGCCGCTCCTGCCGAGAGGGCATCTGCGGTTCCTGTTCGATGAATATTGATGGTGAAAATACACTCGCCTGTACCAAAGCCATTGAGGATATCAAGGGCGATGTCAAGGTATATCCGCTGCCACATCAACCCGTGGTCAAGGATTTGGTTACCGATCTCTCGAATTTCTACGCCCAGTATGCCTCGGTAGAGCCGTGGATGAAGACTCAGTCTCCAACGCCACCGGATCGTGAACGGCTGCAATCGAGAGAGGATAGGGCGAAGTTGGATGGCCTGTACGAGTGCATTCTTTGTGCCTGCTGTTCAACCAGTTGCCCCAGTTATTGGTGGAACAGTGATCGATATCTCGGCCCCGCCGCTTTGCTCAATGCCTATAGATGGATCGTGGACTCTAGGGACGAAGCCACAGGTGAGCGGCTCGACGAGCTGGAAGATCCTTTCAAACTCTATAGATGCCACACAATCATGAATTGTGCCAAGGTATGTCCTAAAGGGCTCAATCCTTCTCAGGCAATCGGCGAGACCAAGAAGCTGCTTGTCAAACGGCGGCTCTAGTGTGACATCTGCGAGCGAGATTTCCCGGCTGCGCTGGCGTTGCCGGCGCGGCATGAAGGAACTCGACGTGGTACTGAGCCACTATCTGGAAGCGTCCTATCCAATGGCGAATGAGGCGGACCAGGTCTGCTTTCGAAAACTCCTGGAAATGCAGGATCCCGAGCTGCATCGCCTGATACTGGGAAAGGATGAAATCGACGACAAGGAGATTGAACGATTTTTAAGGATCCTGCGTCGGGGGATAAGGGGTTAGTGCCTACCGTCTCTAGGTAGGACTATCAGTTTCGTTTTGGGATCACAGGGAGGTGATGCCAGGTATGACATCCCCAATTATATTGGAGTTTGGCCATTCCAGATGGCTGGCGGCCTATGTCATTGTCGTCCATAGCGCTCTGCTGGCGGCGATCTCTATCCTTGCAGTGGCCTATCCCATCTTCGGGCTTTTCCTGGTTTTACCGCTATTTAGCCTCCGCCGAAGCTGGTCGGGAACCGTTTCTCGGGCGGCTCAGACAGCGATAGCGCGATTGGTCTGTTGCAGCGACAGCAAATGGACACTTTTTCTGGTGAGTGGGGAGCAGCAGTCCGCCAGCTTGATACCTCACTGTTTTGTCTCACCCTGGATAGTCATTCTAAGTTTCTCGATGGCTGGCAGCGGTATCCGTCACGTCATCATAACCATCGACAATGCAGACCCGGAACAGGTTAGGAGATTGCGAGCGTATCTGCGCATTCACCAGAACCAAGGGTACTGACTTACTCAGATGTCCAGGGCCAGTTCGCTGTCAAAATTATCGGGTATCAGAACAGTAGGGCTGCGCTGGAAGCGGTCGTCCCGTCTAGGGAAGTCCAGGGTGTAGTGCAGGCCCCGGCTCTCTTTCCGGTGCTGGGCACAGCGCACGATTAGATCCGCCACTTCCACGAGGTTCCTCAATTCAAGCAGGTCGTTGTTAACCTTGAAGTTTCCGTAGTACTCCTTAATTTCCTGTTGCAGCAAGATGATTCGGCGCTTGGCGCGTTGCAGACGCTTGTTAGTGCGTACTATACCCACATAGTCCCACATGAAATGACGCAGCTCATCCCAGTTGTGCGACACGACTACCTCTTCATCGGAGTCGGTTACCCGGCTCTCGTCCCAATCTGGGATTCGTTCGGGGAAAGGGGTTTCGCCCATTTGCCTGGTGATCTCCTCTGCGGCCTGTTGGGAGAACACCAGACATTCCAGCAACGAGTTGCTGGCCATTCGATTGGCGCCGTGAAGCCCCGTGTACGCGGTCTCTCCAACCGCGAACAGGTTGGGGATGTCTGTGCGTGCTCTGCGGTCGGTCATGACACCGCCACAGGTGTAATGGGCCGCGGGCACTACGGGGATGGGCTCTTTGGTTATATCGATACCGAATTCAAGGCATTTTCCGTGGATCGTCGGAAAGTGCTCGAGGATGAAGGACTCGGGTTTATGGCTTATATCCAGAAACAGACAGTCCGCTCCCAGCCGTTTCATTTCGTGGTCGATAGCGCGCGCCACAATATCTCGGGGGGCTAATTCCGCCCGGGAGTCGAATCCTGGCATGAATCTGCTGCCGTCCGGTAGCAGGAGCTTCCCTCCCTCCCCGCGCAAGGCTTCGGTGATGAGAAACGATTTGGCATGAGGGTGGAACAGGCAGGTGGGGTGAAATTGAATAAACTCCATATTGACTACCCTGCACCCGGCGCGCCAAGCCATGGCTATACCATCTCCGGTCGAAACATCCGGGTTGCTGGTATAGAGGTAGACCTTGCTGGCGCCACCTGTAGCGAGCACGGTAAAGCGGGCAACGAAGGTCTCGACTTTACCCTCGTGCCTGTCGAGTACATAAGCGCCGCGGCATCCTTTGTCTTGTTTCTCACCAGGGTTGCCGATTAGCAGGTCAATGGCGTTATGGTGCTCGAATACTTCAATGTTGTCTCGATTTCCCACCTGCAATTCCAGCGTGGATTCGAGCTCCTGCCCAGTTGCGTCGGCTGCATGGATAACCCGTCTGTGCGAGTGACCTCCTTCGCGAGTCAGATGATAGCCGGACCCGGCGGGCTGGTCGCGGGTGAATTCAACCCCCTCCTCGAGCAACCAGCGGATATTCTCCGGCCCTTTTTCTACCACCATTCTGACGATGGGTTCATTGCACAGGTCCGCACCCGCAACCAGGGTGTCCTTGACGTGGGAGGAGAGGGAGTCGGTCTCGTCAAGCACAGCGGATATGCCCCCCTGGGCATAATAGGTGCTTCCTTCCCTAAGCGGACCTTTGGCGATCAGTCCGATCTTGAGCGATTTGGGAAGACGAAGTGCCAGACCAAGGCCGGCGGCACCGCTGCCAATAATCAGCACATCAAATTTCAGTTGGCTCATGGGTAGCTCCGGATTTGCTGCAAACCTAGTGAGAGGTCATAATTCATATGGTTGTCCCTCAGAAAATTTCCTGGCAATTAAGTCGGTAAAGATTAGCGTAATTTCGGGGAAACGAGAACCAAAAAAGTTACTGTGGTAGAGAACTTATCAGATAGCAGGCGGTCAATCAGAGTAAATCTCTTAAATCGGTTGCCCGTGAAGATGGAGTCCAGCTGAATGGGTGAACGAGAGGTGGACCAGGAACTTGTTTCCCGGGTTCAGCGCGGAGATAAGAAGGCCTTTGATTTGTTGGTTTTGAAATACCAGCAGAAGGTAGTAAACCTGGTGTCGAGATACATCCGCGATCACAGCGAGACTCAGGATGTCACCCAGGAGGTTTTTATCAAGGCCTACAGGGCACTATCCAATTTTCGCGGCGAGAGCGCGTTCTACACCTGGCTATACCGAATTGCCATTAATACTGCCAAGAACTTTCTGGTAGCTCAGGGCAGGCGGCCGCCGGGTTCTGATGTCGATGCCGAGACTGCGGAACAGTTGGACGTAGGTAGCAGACTCAAGGAACATGCCACACCTGAGCGGCATCTTCTCTCTGCGGAGATCGCAGAGACAGTGCGGCGGGCGATGGAAGATCTTCCGGAGGATCTCAGAACTGCCATCACTCTGAGAGAACTGGAGGGATTGAGCTACGAAGAGATCGCCAATGCCATGGAGTGCCCGGTGGGTACTGTTAGATCGAGGATCTTTCGGGCCCGAGCGGCGATCGATTCACGGCTCAGGCCCTTGTTGGATCCGTAAAGATGGTTAACAGCAATTGAACAGATAGAACTTCGATATGTCGAACAAACCATGACAATTAATACTGAAGAGCAACTGTCGGCGTTACTGGATGATGAATTTGTTTCCGAGAACTCGGCTCTACTCGATCGAGTGGCCTCCTCAGAGCCTTTGAGAAATACCTGGGATCGTTATCATCTCATTGGTGATGTATTAAGAGGTGAAGGGTTGAGGACAACCGCTGCGGGTGTGTCTGCTCAGGTGCGGGAGCAAATCGAGCGGGAGCCCGCTATAGTCTCTGCGCCTCGAGCGGCTTCGCAAATGAAGCAGCCGGATAGATGGATGCGCCCGGCCATGGGCGCGGCCGTAGCGGCATCCGTGGCGACTGTCGCGGTACTCACGTTTACCGAGATTACCGACAGCGGCGATGTTGGTACTGGAGCAAGGCCACTGCAGGTAGCAGTTGCCCCGGTTCCGGTCTCACCCAGCCCGCAAATGGGTACCCGATGGAAAAATCTGGACGAATCCAAGGTGGAGTCCAAGCTGAACAGACTGCTGGTAAAACACAATGAATATGCCGCCTCAGCGGGTATGGGACTCATGCCCTACTCGACATTTGTCAGCTACGACGGCAGCGGCGTAGGTAAATGATACCTTGGGCCGGGCGGCTGTTTCCGCTACTTGCGGTTTTTTCATTGCATGCTCCTGCTGCGGCGGTGGAAAAAGATGTTGTGGGCTGGCTTCAGGCAATGGTAGAGAGTGTCAGAACCCTGAACTACCAGGGTGATTTCGTTCATCTGCATGACGACAATCTGGAGTTAATGCGGGTGATACATACGGTGGACGCCAACGGTGAGAAGGAGCGGCTGGTTTCCCTCAATGGCGCCGCTAGAGAGGTAGTGAGGGATGACGCATCGGTAACTTGTATAGCACCTGACGCAAAATCGATCCTGATCAACGGCAGAAAGTCTAGCAGTGGACTCGTATTCATCTCTGAACTGGAGACGGAAGAGCTTTCGGCCTACTACGCGTTTCAACTGCTGGGTCGTGCCAGAGTAGCAGATCGCCAATCTCAAATAGTTGCGATACTGCCCAGGGACCGCTTTCGCTACGGATACCGCCTGTTTCTCGATTTGGATAGTGCGCTGCCACTAAAGACGGACATGTTGGACACCGATGGATCCGTGGTCTCCCAACTCATGTTTACGTCAATTCAGATAGATCCTTCCGTGGACGTCGGTGTGGCTGGCCATCTCGATGGGAGGGAGGACTACCACTGGGAGCAGCACAGGCCAACCCGCGTAGTTCAAGGCAAGGATGCGATAGGGTGGGTTTTCGAAGGGCTCCCCGCAGGTTTTTCAATCAGTCTCCAGGCGCGGATACCGGCGGGAGATGGCGAGAACTCATCCACCGAGCACTTCGTTCTGTCAGATGGTCTGGCATCTTTGTCGGTGTATGTAGAGAATCTGGAAGAGGGTGAAGGCCTGACCGGAAGCTCTGGGATGGGTGCCGTAAATGCCTTCGGGCGCCAGGTAGATGGCTATCAGATCACCGCGGTGGGCACCGTTCCAGCGCAGACCGTCGAAAAAGCGGCTATGGCTTTGCGGCGGGCGGGCCACTAACCCGTGATCGAAGAGCGAGCCCGGGTCGTTTCCACCAGCGGGATGTTGGCATTGGTCGAAACCCGACGTCAGACAGCCTGTGGTGGTTGTGAGTCGCGGGACGGTTGCGGGACCAGTGTCTTGGCGGGGTTGTTTGGTAACAAAGTAGTCCGGGTAACCGTGTCTAATGCCATTGGAGCCAACCCGGGAGATCAGGTAATTATCGGCCTGAATGAATCCGATTTTTCTAAAGCCTCTTTCACTGTTTATCTCCTGCCCCTGTTAGCGCTGATGGGTTTTGCCATGGCTGGCCAGTGGCTTGCGGGTTTTTTACAATTCGACGCTACGGAACCTTGGTCTGTAGCGGGCGGTCTACTGGGATTAGTAGCCGCATTATTGTGGGTGCGGAAACGCGATCTCGCGGCTTGCTCCGAACAGCCGCAGGCGGTGATATTGAGATGGGACGTGAGTGTGCCCGTGCCTTATGAGACAACCTGAGTACCGCTGGAGTGTTACTTCTATGATTTCTTCGTTGGTAAAAAATCGACACGTCGCTTCTGGATTGTTCCTGGGCTGGTGTCTACTTTCAGCGGCGGTCGCCCAGGCGCGGTCTTTGCCCGATTTCGCGGAACTGGCGGAGAAAAATAGCCCGTCAGTGGTGAACATAAGCACCAAGCAGCACAAAACAACGAGTAATCGATTTCGCCACGAATTTCAGATTCCTGATCTTCCCGAGAATAGTCCATTCAACGAGTTTTTTGAGCGGTTCTTTGGAGAAGGCGGTCCTCAGGAGTCTCCCAGAGGCTTCGATACGCAGTCTCTGGGTTCTGGGTTCGTCATTTCCGCCGATGGTTATATCTTGACGAACAACCACGTCGTTGAGAGTGCTGACGAGGTGGTTGTCCGACTCAGCGATCGGCGTGAGTTTGTGGCGAAGATTATCGGCAAAGACAAGCGTAGCGACGTGGCGCTGCTGAAGATCGAAGCGAACGGTCTGCCGGTAGTAACCATCGGCAAGACCTCGGATTTGAAAGTGGGCGAGTGGGTGCTGGCCATCGGTTCCCCCTTTGGATTTGACCACTCGGTCACCGCAGGCATAGTCAGTGCTAAGGGGCGTAGCCTACCGAGCGAGAACTATGTCCCCTTTATCCAGACGGATGTCGCAATTAATCCAGGGAATTCCGGCGGCCCCCTGTTCAACCTGGATGGAGAGGTCGTGGGTGTCAATTCCCAGATCTATAGTCGAACCGGGGGCTACATGGGACTCTCTTTTGCCATTCCTATAGAGATGGCAATGAATGTGGTGGATCAACTGCGGACAAAAGGGAGAGTAACCCGTGGCTGGTTGGGTGTGTTGATCCAGGACGTCACCAGGGAACTGGCAGATGCATTCGGCATGGACCACCCTAAAGGCGCATTGGTGGCGCGGGTACTGCCAGACAGTCCGGCCAGCAAGGCTGGCATGCAGGCCGGCGATGTCATACTCAGTTTCAACGGTAAGCCGATATCCAACTCTTCCATGCTTCCCCCCCTGGTGGGATCCAGCCGGGTCGACAAGCCGGCAGAGCTAAACGTGCTTAGGGGTGGTAAGGTTATCGCTCTCACTGTTGACATCGGGGAATTGCCTTCTGAGGAGGCGATGGCTGAGGCTGGTGCCGCACCACAAAAAAAGCAGGAATTTTTGGGTTTGGTAGTGGAAGACGTTACCCCGGAACATCAAGAACAGCTTGGTATAGCGGATGCTGAGGGTGTTCTAGTTAAAGAGGTTGCCGAAGGCCCAGCTCGAGACGCTGATATCAGGGTCGGTGATTTGATACAGATGGTCAATCAGATCAAGGTGAAGAACGTTAAGAGTTTTAGGGACTTGATCAAATCACTTCCAAAAGGGCGCACGGTGGCGGTGTTAGTAATGCGGCGATCAGGCCAAATCTTTCTTCCCATGAAAATACCAGGCGACTAGCCTTTTGGAGCAGTCTAAGGCAGCGCTAACTTTTTATTATCGGCCGGAATGCCACCTCTGCGACGACATGTGGCAACATTTGCAGCGCCTGCAGGTCGACCGGCCCTTCAGAATAGAAGCGGTTAATGTTGATAGTGACGCCACTTTAGCGGCTCGATTTGGTCCCTTGGTCCCAGTGCTCGCGGACGGCGACCAAGTGTTGTGCAACTACTACCTGGATCCTGTAGCGCTGATGCGACACTTAGATGAGGGGCGGATAACGGTTTGAGAGTGGGCCGATCTGGGGTATTATAAGGCGGTTTATAATCCGGGTCCGAGAACAGCGACGGAACTTTCCGAATCGGGGAGTTCCGTTTTTTGGTTACTAAATGACTGACCTCCAGCACATTCGCAATTTTTCCATCATAGCCCACATCGACCATGGAAAATCGACCATAGCTGATCGATTCATCCAGATATGTGGTGGATTAATGGAGCGGGAGATGGCGGCTCAGGTTTTGGATTCCATGGACTTGGAGCGCGAACGGGGAATTACCATCAAGGCCCAGAGTGTGACCTTGGATTATCGGGCTAACGACGGCCAAGTCTACCAGCTTAATTTTATCGATACCCCCGGCCACGTCGACTTTTCCTATGAGGTGTCGCGATCACTGGCTGCCTGCGAGGGGGCGCTGTTGGTCGTGGATGCCGCTCAGGGTGTGGAAGCGCAGAGTGTAGCCAATTGCTACACCGCGATTGAGCAGGATCTGGAGGTATTACCGGTACTGAACAAAATCGATCTTCCCGCCGCGGAGCCTGAGCGGGTTATAAACGAGATTGAGGAGATAATCGGTCTGGAAGCAACGGATGCCATCAGAGTAAGCGCCAAGACCGGTGAAGGGATTCCTTCACTGCTGGAAGAGCTGGTGGCTGTTGTGCCGCCGCCCAAAGGTGACGAAAGTCTGCCGTTGCAGGCGCTGATTATTGATTCTTGGTTTGACGCTTATGTCGGTGTCATCTCACTGGTTCGGATCAAGAATGGTGTGCTCAGACCGAGGGACAAGGTCTATGTCATGTCTACGGGACGAACTTATCAGGTCGATAAGGTAGGAGTATTCACACCCAAGCGGGTTGAGAAACGAATGCTTGGAACCGGTGAAGTGGGATTTGTCATCGCCGGAATAAAGGAAATAGATGGCGTGCCAGTGGGCGATACTCTTACGCTGAATGATCGCAGGGCGGATAGCCCACTGCCCGGCTTCAAGGAGATGCAGCCCCGGGTATTTGCCGGTCTCTACCCGGTGAATTCGGACGATTACACAGATTTGCGGGAGTCCTTGCAGAAACTGAAACTCAACGATTCAGCTCTACATTTCGAACCCGAGACTTCGCAGGCACTGGGCTTCGGCTTTCGTTGCGGTTTTCTCGGCATGTTGCACATGGAAATCGTCCAGGAGCGATTAGAAAGGGAGTACGACCTCGATCTTATTACCACGGCGCCAACAGTCATTTACGAAGTGGTGCAAACCGATGGCACGATCACACTGATAGACAATCCCGCCGATCTTCCCCCATCCAACCTGTTACAGGAGGTGCGTGAGCCGATTATCGAGGCGCATATCTTGGTGCCCCAGGACTATCTGGGGAATGTGATCACGCTGTGTGTGGAAAAACGTGGCCAGCAGAAGAACCTGCAATATCTGGGGGGGCAGGTGCAGATAACCTATGACTTGCCGATGAATGAGGTGGTGCTCGACTTTTTTGATCGCCTGAAGTCGGTTAGCAGAGGTTATGCTTCGTTCGAGTATGAGTTTAAGCGATTTCAGGTCGCGCCTCTGATCAAGCTGGATATCCTGATCAACGGCGAGACCATTGATGCGCTTTCTGTAATCGTCCACCGGGACCATGCTGAGTCAAGAGGCAGGGAACTCACGGTGAAAATGAAGGGGCTGATTCCCCGGCAGATGTTTGAAGTGGCGATCCAGGCAGCTATCGGCACCAAGATCCTGGCGCGTACGACAGTGAAGGCGTTACGCAAAAATGTTACCGCTAAATGTTACGGTGGTGACATCACTCGGAAACGGAAATTGTTGGAGAAACAGAAAGCGGGAAAGAAACGTATGAAGCAGGTGGGCAGTGTAGAGATTCCCCAGGAGGCCTTCCTTGCAGTATTGAAGGTGGGTAAAGAGGACTAATAGGTATTCTGGTACCTGCCTATTCGGTCTTGGAAAACCTGGACACCTGATTTCCGGCGTGTTTGGTCAATCAAAGTAGGCGAGCAGATTTTATGAATTTCGATTTTCCCGCGTTTTTGGTTTTGGCGACCTTTGCTACTGGTTTCATTTGGCTGGTGGATGTCGTGTTTTTCGCACGCAAGCGGCGTGAAGCGGCGGGTGATGAGACCGTTAAGGAACCGATGCTGGTAGAGTATTCACGATCGTTCTTTCCCATCATCCTCATTGTGCTGGTGTTGCGCTCGTTTCTTGTTGAACCTTTCCGAATACCCTCGGGCTCGATGATGCCTACGCTTCTGGTAGGCGATTTCATACTGGTCAACAAATTCACATACGGAATTCGCCTACCGGTGCTCAATCGTAAGGTGATCGAAATGGGAGAGCCGCAACGGGGCGATGTGGTGGTGTTTAAATACCCGCAGGATACCAGAGTGGATTACATCAAGCGCGTGGTTGGGATTCCGGGAGACAAAATTTGGTATCGGGAAAAGACGCTTTATGTAAATGGCAAGCCGCAACCGCAGACCCCGGTGGGAAAATATACAGGTAGCGGGAGCGGATCACGAGAGACGGGTGTCCAGCACAACAGAGAGGAGCTGGGTACACGGGAGCACGATGTGCTGATCAATCCCAGGGTGCCTGATTTCGGCTACGGGTGCCAAGTACTCCAGCAGGGACCGGTCATAGTCCCCAATGGCCAGTATTTCGTCATGGGAGACAACCGTGACAACAGCAACGATAGCCGCTGCTGGGGTTTGGTGCCGGAAGAAAATTTGGTTGGCAAAGCCTTTGGTATTTGGATGAGCTGGGACGGTAACCTCCCGGGCTTTCCCATCTCCTGGGAGCGCATAGGCAATGGTATTGAGTAAATAGGAAATGGTTAGGAGATATGGCAATGAACAATCGTCACAGACAAAATGGAGTTACGGGTACTGGCTGGCTGGTGATACTGGCGCTGATTGGTTTTTTTTCACTGCTTGTTCTTAAACTCGGACCTATCTACCTTGAACATTTTTCTGTAGTGACGGTATTGAAGTCCTTGGAAGAGGAGCCGCTGATTACCAAGAAATCAGTGGCCGAGATCCGCAAGCTTGTGCAGAAGAGACTCAAGGTGAATGGAGTCTATGATATGAAGCGTGATGCCATAAAGATCAAGCGAAGCAGCGGAGTGACCACGGTGGATATCAGCTATGATGTTCGCACTAACATGGCGGGCAATGTTGATGCAATCGTGACCTTTTCCGATCAAGTGGAGCTAGTGTCCAATTGACGGAACCGCTGGAGCGTTTCTCCCGTCAAATTGGCTATCAATTCAAAGAACGCGAGATACTCGAGCAGGCTTTGACCCACAGAAGTGTGGGCAACCCCAATAATGAAAGGCTGGAATTCCTGGGCGACGCCATTCTCGGATTCTTCGTTGCTGATGCCTTATATCGCAAAGTCCCCACCGCACGAGAGGGTCAGCTTAGCCGGTTGCGCGCACGACTGGTTAAAAAGGATACCTTGGCGAAAATCGCCAAAGGGCTTGCCTTGGGCGAGTATTTAAGACTGGGAGCAGGAGAGCTACGCAGCGGTGGGCATGCCCGGGATTCAATTCTGGCGGATGCTATGGAGGCCGTGCTTGCCGCGGTCTATTTGGATGGTGGATATCTGGCCGCCCAAGAGGTTGTTCACAATCTGCTCCGGACGCATCTTAGGAACCTCTCTGTTGACTCCCAGGAGAAGGATCCCAAGACATGTCTTCAGGAATATCTCCAGGCGCGGCGTCTGGCACTACCTATGTATACCATTCTGGAGGTCTCTGGGGAGCACCACGCGCAGCGCTTTGAAGTCGAATGCAAAGTTGCTGATCTGGAGGTATCCTGTCGGGGTAGGGGAAGCAGCAGAAAGGAGGCTGAGCAGGATGCCGCCTCGCGGGTTTTGGAGGAATTGAGAGTTTGAGCATTCAGCGCGCCGGATATTGCGTGTTAGCAGGACGGCCCAATGTCGGCAAGTCGACGTTGATAAACCGATTGGTGGGGCAGAAGCTGGCGATTACCTCGCGCAAACCACAAACCACTCGACACAGTATACTGGGTGTGAAATCACTAGAGGGCGGCCAGATTCTCTTTGTAGATACCCCGGGTATGCATCAGCGTGGCGACCAACCCATGAATCGCTACCTTAATCGGGCAGCGCGTTCGGCGATGGCCGATGTGGATATCATCCTTTTGGTTGTCGAAGCGCTTCAGTGGACGCTGGAGGATGCAAAGGTACTCGAGTCCATTATCCCGATGACCGCGGTCAAGCTGGCTGCAGTCAACAAGATTGACAGGGTAAAGGACAAGAGCGTGCTTCTCCCATTTTTCGATGAGCTCAGAAGCCGCCACGATTTCGCGGAGATTATCCCCATCTCGGCGGAGAGCGGAGACAATGTGGATCTTCTCGAGCAAAAGATACTCGACCTTATGCCGGAAGGTGAGCCTCTCTTTCCGGGAGATCAGCTGACGGATCGCAATGAGCGCTTCTTTGCCGCTGAATTCGTGAGGGAACAGCTGATTCGTCGCTATGCCAAAGAGATACCGTACGCTCTGACAGTTGAGATCGAAGACTTCAAGGCGAGCGATGGAATCTATCGGATCAGTGCTCTGGTTTGGGTGGAGAAAGAGGGACAGAAAAATATCATCATTGGGAAAAGAGGGGCGGCACTCAAAGAAGTCGCACAAAACGCGCGAATCGAGATGGAACGCTTTTTTGGCACCAAGGTGTTTTTACAGATCTGGGTCAAGGTCAAGAAAAGCTGGTCCAGTGATGAAAATGCGTTAGTCCGCCTGGGCTACGGTGACTAAGCAATCGTTATTGCAACCGGCCTATCTTCTGCATCGCCGGTCGTATTCCGACAGTAGCTTGCTAGTTGAGTGCTTTACACCGGCCGGCGGCCGCTTTCCCGCTTTGGCGAAAGGAGTAAAGGGAAAGCGGGGATCTCGAAGTGCCTCCATCTTGCAGCCCTTTACTCCATTGCTTGTAGCGTGGTCCGGTAAGGGCGAAGTGAAAACGCTGGTCAACTTCGAGCCGGCGGCGGCGCCATTGGTATTACAAGGGAATCGGCTGTACTGCGGCTTTTACCTGAATGAGCTGTTGATGCGTCTCTTGGGGCGTAATGATCCCCATGAGTCACTTTTCGCCCGATATGCGCACACCCTGGAAACGCTTTCCCAAGGATTCTCTATGGAAGTGTCACTGCGCCACTTTGAGGTCGATATGCTCGAGCAACTCGGATATGGGTTGGTGTTAGATCGGGAGATTGAGACAGGTGCGCAGCTCAACCCCAACAGCGAGTACAATTATGTAATCGATAGAGGACCGGTACTGGCAGAGCCCGGTATTACCGGAGCAATACGTGGATCGACGTTGCTGGCGATGCTCCAGCGTGAGTTGCTGGAACCGCGGGCGCTACGTGAGGCACGCGCGCTCACGCGGCTAGTACTAGCGCGCTACTTGGGTGAACGGCCACTTAAGAGCCGAGAACTATTTCGAGAGGTTAGATAGAAAAAATGAAGGATACCGCTGATATTCTCTTGGGCGTCAATATAGACCACATAGCGACACTTCGGCAGCAGCGGGGAAACCGGTATCCCGAGCCGGTGCAGGCAGCACTGGTAGCTGAACAAGCGGGGGCTGATGCCATTACGGTTCATCTGCGGGAAGATCGTCGGCATATTCAGGAACGCGATATTGAACTACTAAGCCAAATACTGCAGACGCGAATGAATTTGGAAATGGCCGCCACAGATGAAATGCTCTCTATTGCTGCAGCCGTTAAACCGGAGGATTGCTGCCTGGTGCCCGAACGGCGTGAAGAGCTGACAACGGAAGGGGGTCTGGATGTCTGTTCCAACCAGAGTCGTTTGCAGGAGGTTTGTGCTGTATTGAGGGATTCTCAAATCCGGGTTTCGCTTTTCGTCGATCCCGATAAACAACAACTGGATGCTGCCGTGGCCGTTGGTGCTCCAGTGGTGGAGATCCATACCGGGCGGTTCGCCGATGCCCCCGACGCATCAACTCGTCAGCGGGAGTTTGAACGTATTCGGCAAGTCGTCGCTCACGGCGTTGATGTCGGTCTACAGGTAAATGCGGGCCATGGTCTCGATTACCACAATGTATCGGCAATAGCAGCGATTCAGGCGATTACCGAGCTTAACATCGGGTTTGCCATTATCGCTCGCGCACTCTTTGTCGGCTTGGGGCCGGCGGTAGCCGAAATGAAGCGATTGATGGCAACTCAGCGGCTGGGGTTGACCTAAGCTTCGGCCGCGATGGAAAGTGACTAAACGAGAGTTGCCGCGTCCGACAACAGCTTTTTCGACTCCTCCTCGATATCGGATAGCAGGCTATGTATTTTATCCTGGGCCTGGTTGTGGGCCGCAATTTCCAGCTTCTCCAGCATATTGTTGAGGGCTGGGACACCGCAAATAGCGGTGGCTCCGTGCAGTTTGTGGGTTGCCGCGGCAAGCTGTTGCCATTCGGTCTTAAGCGCATGCTGTCGAATTTCGTCCAACTGTTCGGGTAGTTCGACCAGAAAACGATTGAACAGCGTCTCCGCGAGTTGGGCGCGTCCGCCGGTAAAGTCCATGGCAGCCTTTGTGTCGCGAGTGGGATAGACTCTGCTGTCGCTGGGGGATTCCAGTTTCTTTATTTCTTGAGTGGTCCCGCTCTTCGGGTGTAAGAGCTTTCCGATAACATGCCATAGCTGGGATTCATCAATGGGCTTGATGAGGTAGTCATCAAAGCCCGCGCCGATGGCAAGATCACGATGTGCGGGAATTACATCAGCGGTAATGGCGATGATCGGCGTGTACCGTTCCTCTGCCTCCATTGCGCGGATTCTCCGTGTGGTTTCATTTCCATCCAAGTAAGGCATGTGTAGATCCAGGATAATCATGTCAAACACGGTACCGCTCAGCTTCTCGATTACCTGTTCGCCATTCTCAGCTTCCACCACCTCGGCGCCGCTTTGTGCCAGTATCGACGAAATCAACAAGAGATTTACGCTGTTGTCGTCTGCTACCAGAAACCTGTAACCCGTCAGAGAAGGGGTAGTGGTCTGCTGCTGCGAGTATTGGTGTGGGTGATTGCCAGAGAACAACTCCAGAATTACACGGTGTAAAGCAGACCGGGTAAATGGTCTGCTGATGCATCGCGTAGCCCCGAATTCCTGAATTTCCTCCAGTACTCTGCGTTCCGAGGTGCTGGCACAAACCAGCAGTGGTACTTCTGCAGAGAGCTGATCTCGTACGTTTGATACCAAACTTTGGGATTGGTTGTTGACGATCGCCTGGCTGGAAAGACCCAGCACCAACAGATTGGGTGCATAGCTCCCCGCCTCCAAGATCTTCTCGGTATTCAAATGCAGCACCTTGAGTCCGAGTGATTCCAAAGCATGTGACATGGCCAGTCTGGTGAGGCGGTGGTCATCGAGAACAACGCAGCGATGGCTTTCCCGAATCAGCTCTTCATGATGTCCCTCTGAACTGGGTACGCGTACCAGATTCAGTGATACTGTGAAGCAGGAGCCTTCTCCTTCGGTGCTTTCCACTTCTATTTTCCCATGCATGGTTTCCGCTAGCTTGCGGCAGATGCTCAGCCCCAGCCCGGTACCGCCATACATGCGACTGGTTGAGGCACTGCCCTGGTAAAAGGAGCTGAAGAGTTTCTCCTGGGTTATGGGGTCTATACCGATGCCGGTGTCGGTAACAGTGAACTGCAGTGCGCATTCATTCTTGTCTTTTTGTTCCGCAGAGACCCTGATGACGATCTCCCCCTGATGGGTGAATTTGATAGCGTTTCCCAGTAGATTGACAAGTATTTGGCGGATTCGGGTTTCGTCGCCGATCAGCTTTTTCGGCACATCCGCGTAGATCAAAACGACAAGTTCTATACCTTTTTCATGGGCATCGGGTGCGAGTAACACCACTGGTTCTTCAATACATTCACGTACGTTAAATGGCGAATATTCGGGTTCCAGCTTTCCGTACTCTAGCTTTGAATAGTCGAGAATGTCGTTGATGATCCTGAGAAGATTGGTAGCTGATTTCTCAATGGTTTTCGCGAGATCGATTTGCTCGCCCTTGAGGTCGCTCTTCAGCAGCAATCGGGTAAATCCTATTACCCCATTCATGGGGGTGCGAATTTCGTGGCTCATGTTCGCCAGAAACTCAGATTTAACTCGGCTCGCTTTCAGTGCACTCTTTCGAGCAAGATCAAGTTCGATATTTTGAACTTCGAGTGCCTCCATGGTCTCCCTGAGGTCTCCGGTTGCCTGCGTTACCTGCTGATGCAGAATTTCCCTGGAATGCTGCAGTTCCTTAGCCATGGCGTTGAAACCCTCTTCGAGGCTACGTATCTCACCATCGGATACTTCAGGCACACGCACCGAAAAGTCACCGTGTTTCATTCGGATCACTGACTGGGTCAGTCCCAGCAATGGCATGGTAACCCGCTGGCTTAACGCCAGTGCGAAAAGACCGGTTACCAACAGGCCGATCAGCAACATCATGAGACTGTTGCGAACAATTCGCCAGTGTTCACCATCTAACATGTCTGCCGACATGCGCACGGTAACTGTGCCGATCAAAGTGTGTGTGTCCTGTGGATCCAGCTCGATATCCACCTGATTGGGATAGTCACCAACCGATCTGGGTGTAAGCAGTGAAAAAACCGGAGTAGAAAACTTGACTATGTTCTTGTGGCCTTGGCTTGCATTGGCACCGCCTGCAGCCTGATTTTGGGCAAGGTAGGCGATGTTTTTTCCATGCGTATCCTGTACCGAAATGGAGAGAACGTCTTTCTGATCGTCCATGATGGTTGAAAAATTGGTCTTGAGAATGCCGACATCACCACTAAAAATCCCATAGACGCTGGCGGAGGCTGCCTGATTAGCGACGGCTCTCCCTCTCTCCTGAAAGGCCTGGTTCAGAATTCCCAACTGGGCGCTGATAACATAGCCAATCAGCGTGAGGGCCATCGTCGCTGCCGGGAGGATTCCCAGCATCATGGCCCGGGCCATAATTCTAGAGGAACCGCGGAATTTCATGGATTTTCCATCGCTTGCAGCCGGGACGTGATATCAGAGGCTCGGTCGAGACTGAATCCCAGTGCTTTGGACACATTGTCGTTCAAGCTTACCGTAAAATATTTCGGGTCGGCTGGTGGCGGTAGTACGTAGCTCTTTTCCCGATCTATCGTTTCTCTAACGATCTCGGCGACATGCCGACCGATATCCGACGGGGACGAATAGAGTGAAATCATAGCGCCTGCCCTGACATAGGCTTCAGAAAAGCCGATAACAGGAATCTGGTTATAGTAGCTGAACAACAAAATGTTACGGATGTTCTTTCTGTTGTATATCAGTGGATCGGGTAAGGTTAAAAGAAATTGATGGTTGTCAAGCAGCTCGCGCATTGCCGGGCCAATCTCCCTCTCTTGGGTGACCTGCTTCAATTTCACGGTGATATTCGATGCCCCAGCGGCGGATTGTATTGACTGTTGCAACCACCGGGTATCGGGCCCCAGCAATACTCTGATTTCCTGATCCGCGGGCCTGATCAACTCGATGAGCCGAAAAAGCCGGTCGACCGGTTGATCAATATAAACCGCTGATACTCGCCGATCCACCGACTGCAAATTCAGCGTAGATGTCGCAGCCCTCGGTATTACAGTGTAGAGCTGGGGAATAGGTAACCGCTCGGCTCTAATTGCTATGGCCGCTTCCAAACCAACGGTTACCAACAGATTGATATCTGCTGCCAGGTGCAGCTTGGCAAGTGTGGATCGATCGAAGGAAGCAGTCCGACTGACTTTGATGGAGGTGCAGTTGGAGGCCGGCGACGGGCAGTTTGCTTTGAGCTCGGAAATAATCTTCGAGGCAACCGCGTTGTACACCTTGGAGTTGCCACTCGTAATCAGCATAAGCTGCTGTGCGTTGGCCACGGTTGTCTGCAGGGTAAGCAGCAGAAGAAAAATTCTTAGGGTATGCGGGATCGTGCATGAGCTAAACTTGAATCTGCCTATGTCCCTATTTTGTCCTGCAAAGATCGACGCCACGTCTCTTCCTGGGTGTGGGTATGTCACTGTTCTGTGTGTTATTTTAACACCCCTGAAGAGCTTCTCCAGGGGCATTTCAAGGGGCAGCGTGAACTAACTTCACGGTTCGGGGTGAAAGCACCGTCCGTATTGATCGTTTTAGATAGTCGGTTGGAGTACACTTTTTTCGCTCCTGCCTGGAGTTTTTGTCACCCGCTAGGCGGTTTGATACAGCCGAGTCGATATGGATACCAATATACATCCCACCATTGAACAGTGTGTTGGAGTCACTCCACTCATCCGTCTGCAGCGTATGATCAAGCGCAGCAGTAATCAGATCCTATTGAAAATGGAGGGAAATAATCCCGCTGGCTCGGTCAAGGACCGACCGGCTCTCAACATGATACAGGCAGCCGAACGCAGGGGCGAAATACGCCCCGGTGACACTTTAATCGAGGCCACAAGTGGTAATACCGGTATCGCGCTGGCAATGGCCGCCGCCATCAAGGGCTATCGTCTGCTACTGATCATGCCAGAGAATATGAGCAAAGAGCGGCGGGCTGCAATGCTGGCCTATGGTGCGGAGTTGCGCTTGGTCACCCGCGAGGAAGGCATGGAAACGGCAAGGGATCTGGCCCAGCAGCTGGCCAGAGAGGGTAAAGGCCGTGTCCTGGATCAGTTTTCCAACCCCGATAATCCAGATGCTCATTATCGAACCACCGGGCCGGAAATCTGGCGGGAAACCGGTGGGAGTATCACCCATTTCGTCAGCGCCATGGGAACCACCGGAACTATCATGGGTGTCTCCCGTTTTCTGAAGGAGCAAAATCCAGAAATCCAAATTGTCGGGGTTCGCCCAGCGGAGGGGGAGAGCATTCCCGGTATTCGGCGCTGGCCGGAGGCATATCTTCCAAGGATTTTCGATCCTGCCAGAGTCGATCGGGAGATGGACGTCACTCAGCAACATGCAGAAGAAACCAGCAGACGGTTGGCGGTGGAAGAGGGCGTATTTGCGGGCATTTCTTCTGGCGGTGCTGTCGCCACCGCCTTGCGACTATCTTTAGAGCTCGAGAATGCAGTTATCGTAACGGTTGTATGTGACCGAGGGGACCGCTATCTCTCGTCCGGTGTTTTTGTCTCTGAATAGCGCCCAAGCAGTGGGGTTGGGGGCAGTCACCCTTGTAGTGCTTGTATACGCGTGGGTAGAGGCCGCAGATTCGTTCAATGTGCGGTTGGGTGTACTCTCCTCTGCTGATTGGCGTGCCGAGGGTGTGGAGTTGCAGATCTCTTGGCAGGGTCGGGAGGCGGGGTATTCGCTGGTCGTCGAAAAGTTGTTACACCCCGCTTTTCATTCTGCGGTTGGTGCATTCACCATGCAATGCCGCCGTGGTCAAATCGATGATCTGAAGTTGGGCTGTGAGGATGGCACGCTGTTGCTGGAATCTCCGTTGCTGGAGAATGATCGTTTCCCTCTGCGTCTACTCTGGCAGCGCGATAAGCCGAGATATGATTTGTATTTATCTGAGCTGGGCTTCGCCGGCGGGAAAGCCACGCTGGAGTTGCATGGTGAAGGCTCACTTTGGCAGCTGTCGGTTGATGGCAGCGGCATATCGATGGAGGAGTTGTGGAAAAGGCTCCTGGCAGTGGGTTTCACACTGCCGGATATTCAGATAGCTGGCAGGGGAGATCTGAGCCTGCGACTGGAAGGTGATGGTGGTGGCTGGAGAAGGGCTGACTGGTCGTTCGGATTTCATAGTCTGGGGTATGCCGATACCGAGGGCGAGTACCTCGCCGATGGCTTGCGCGGTCGCTGGCAGGGAACTGCAACAAGAGGTGTCAAGACCATCCGCGGGCGGCTGTCGTTGCAGCTGAACAAAGGCGCCTTTTTGTCACCCTATTTTTATCTCGATCCAGAGGGTATCCCTATTACGGTTGAATCGGCATTTGCTACCGATGCTAGCCTGACCAGCCTGGAATTTAAGCAACTTAGCTTTCAACACGAGGACAGACTGGCGTTCGATGCCGAAGGAACACTAATGCTCGGCGATGTACCGGGCCTCAAGAATCTGAAGCTTCGCACTTCCAGTGTAGGGATTGGAGGCCTCTACGAGGGCTATCTCAAGCCCGTTCTGGCCGCTGATTTCTTTCAGCAACTTAATTTTTCCGGCCGGGTTCAATTGCAGATCATAAAAGATAGGGAAACCAGCCTGCGACTGCGGCTGCAGAATGTAAATCTGCGGCAAGGAAAAAACGAAGATGGTGTCGGCGGGAATCTAGGGCTAGATGGGCTGAACGGAACCCTATTGTGGGATTCCGGACCGGGCCTGAAAGAGAGTGTTCTCTCTTGGCAGCGGGGGGACTTGCTGGGGAGAATACCGTTCGGTTCGGGGCGTGTAGTTGTAAATGCCGATTCCGAACAACTCTGGCTTGCCGAGCCGGTGTCAGTTGCGCTGCTCGACGGTCTCCTGCAGGCAGAGCAATTGAGCGTGCATTATGCTGGCCCCGATGTGGATTTCCAGGGTTATATCACCCCTCTCTCAATGCAGCGACTAAGTGAAGCTCTGGGCTGGCCACCACTGGCGGGACAGTTCTCGGCAATGATACCGGGCGTTTCTTTCGCAAAAGGTGCGCTCAAGCTTCGCGGTGTTTCTCTGATCAAGATGTTCGACGGCCGAGTGTTGGTGAGAAACCTAGTGCTGGAAGATCTGTTTGGCGTGCTCCCCATACTGCAGGCGGATGTTGAGATTGTCGACCTTGACCTGAAAACACTGACCAGTACTTTCTCCTTTGGTAAGATTACTGGAAGACTCGATGGTCGAATCGACGCCTTGAGGCTGGAGGATTGGCATCCCGTATCGTTCGACGCTCATTTTACAACGCCAGATGATGATCCGGGACCCCATCGTATCAGTCAGGAGGCTGTAGACAATATATCCAACCTAGGAGGGGCCGGGATCTCAGGAGTGATTTCCCGCGGCTTTCTGAATATCTTCAAAGATTTTGGTTATGAACGACTGGGTATTAGTTGTCGCCTGGAGGGGGGTGTATGTGAAATGGGCGGAATTGCACCGGCCAAGGTGGGATACTACCTGGTGAAGGGCGGTGGTGTACCCCGTATCGATATTGTCGGGTTCAACCGGCGGACGGATTGGGCTACGCTGCAGGAAAAACTTAAACAGATCGCGGCGGGCCAGGAACCCATAATCGAATAGCTAAACAAGGAAGCGGGAATATGAAACTGATCAAATTATCGAGTGCACTTGCGGTTTTGCTACTCCTGGTGGCATGCGTCACCATCAATATCTACTTTCCGGCAGCTCAGGCGGAGGCCGCAGCGGAAAGGATTGTAGAGGACATCCTCGGTGAACCGCAGACTCCGGAAGAGGATAAAGGCGCTGGTATTCCGCGGTTCCAATCGCTGCAGATTGCCGGTCGGATACTGGACTTTTTTATACCCGTAGCCGAAGCCGCTCAACCAGATTTTACTGTCGATACGCCGCAGATACGTAAGCTTCAGGCCCGCATGAAATCTCGCAACGGTACGCTGAAACCTTACTACGCGAGTGGCGCCATTGGCTTTACCCGCGACGCGCTGGTGGCGGTACGCAGTGCCTCTGCTATTCCTTTGAAAGACAAGAATCGTGTCAATCAGCTGGTCACTGATGAGAATCGCGACCGCAATGCCCTTTACAAGGCTGTGGCCGCCGCCAATGGCCATCCGGAGTGGGAGGACGAGATTCGCTCCACCTTCGCCCGGACTTGGGTGAGCAAGGCCGCTAAGGGGTGGTGGTACCAGAATACTAAAGGTAGTTGGAAACAACGCTAAGGGGCGATATGGGCACTGAAATCGAACGCAAGTTTTTGGTGAAGAATGATCTCTGGCGCAAAGAGGTTGTGTCAGAGTCACGGCTCAAGCAGGGGTATCTCTCAAACAGCGCCAACGCCTCTATCCGGGTGCGCCTGGGGGGCGGCAAGGCGCACCTCAATATCAAGAGTACCACTATCGGCATCAGGCGACTGGAATTCGAGTATGAGATTCCACTGGAAGATGCAGAGGAGATGCTGGCTGGAGTCGCTGAGAAACCTTACATAGATAAAACCAGATACAAGGTTCGGTCTGGCGCTCATACATGGGAATTGGATGTGTTTCACGGAGAGAATCGCGGTCTTGTCGTTGCAGAGCTCGAACTCTCCTCGGAGGACGAGAGTTTCGAGCCGCCGGATTGGGCAGGCGCCGAGGTTTCGGAAGATGTGCGCTACTATAATGTGAACCTTATCAAGCATCCCTATAGCAGGTGGTAGAGCTATTTTGGTCGCTCAACGGATCGAGATCTGTCTGGCGCGGCAGCAGCTCTCTCTCATGGCAGGGAATCGAGAGCTGTCAAGTTACCCGGTTTCCACCGCTCGTAATGGTCCGGGAGAGCTGATCAACAGCGGGTGCACGCCCACCGGGGTCCATGCTATACGTATCAAGATTGGAGTAGGCCTCCCGGTCAATTCGGTTTATCGCGGGCGGCGACCCACCGGGGAGATCTATAACAACGAGCTGGCAGCTGGCTATCCCGGCAGAGACTGGATACTAACCCGTATACTCTGGCTCACGGGGCGTGAATCGGGACATAATCGGGGGGGTAACAGAGATACTTTGCGTCGATTTATCTATATACATGGCTGCCCAGATACGGAGCCAATGGGCATTCCCCTCTCCCATGGCTGTGTGAGAATGCACAATGAAGCCTTGCTGGATTTATTCGATCGGGTGTCCTCGGGAACCGAAGTGATAATAACCCGTTGAATACTGCTTTGGATTTTCCTCAGGCACTTGCTCGACCGCGATTGCGGATGGATGGGCGATTATTCACCGAAATCGGAGAATCGCAGGTGGGGCATTACTGGTGACTAACGGACCAGAAAAGTGGTGAAGAAGAGATCATCGGGCATTTTCTCGCCCGCCAGCTCTTGCATGACCTTCTGTAGTGCCTTGAGAGAGGATTTCCGGAATTTCTCTTTACCTTTAGCGCCTTTCAATGCCTCCCCATCCTGGTCGCTCATCAGCAAAAAGAGTTCGTGGCGGAGGGCCGGTGCATGGAGTTGCAATTGGTGCAAATGCTCCTCCTGGCGGGTCATCAACTGAATATCGAAACGAATGTAGTTCGCCCCTTTGTTGAGGTTGGCCACTAGTGAGGGTTTGAGTTCGTAATATTCTGTTGTACTCGGCGGTGGCTCATCCTTTCCAGTGTCTTCTGCAGCCATTAATCGGGGAGAAGTGAGCACTACAAGGGCCAGAAGCATTGCTGTTGTCGGTCGCATATTTTGCTATCTTCCGTGGTTAAATGCCGAGTTAAGGCTATATCGGCATGGCTTGTACTGTCTGAAGTCCACAGGTCACAGATACCCCTTCCAATCAAGTAACGGAGTTCCCGATGAGTCACGGCCCCCTCATGTTAGATATTGCAGGCCCAGAATTGTCTGACCATGAGCGGGAGTTGCTCCAGCACCCTGCCGCCGGGGGAGTGATTCTATTTTCCCGGAATTTCGTGTCCCCGGAACAGGTAGAACAGCTGGTGGCGGAGATCCACAATATTAGGCGGCCTTCTTTGCTGGTGGCAGTGGATCAGGAAGGGGGCAGAGTGCAGCGATTCCGCAAAGGATTTACACGCTTGCCACCTGCTGCATGGTATGGGCAGCTATACCAACGGAACCAGAGTCAGGGACTGTTGGCAGCGCGGGCGGTTGGCTGGCTCATGGCGGCGGAACTGCGTAGCGTCGGCATAGACTTCAGCTTTGCTCCGGTGCTGGATCTGGGCGTTGGGGTGAGTCGGGTTATTGGGGATCGTGCATTTCACGAGAAGCCGATTGCTGTTGCCGAGCTTGCCCATTCCTGGATGTCTGGAGTGCATGAAGCGGGTATGGCCGCAGTTGCCAAGCATTTCCCCGGCCACGGCGGGGTGCTCGAAGATTCCCATCTATCTTTACCTATTGACCGGCGTCCCCGCGGGGACATCCTAATGGATGATCTCCTGCCATTTAGGCGACTCATTACGGACGGTATAGAGGCAGTGATGCCGGCTCATGTCGTCTATTCCGATGCCGACTCGGAACTAGCGGGTTTCTCCAAGTTTTGGCTCCAAGACGTACTGCGTGGCGAGCTGGGATTCCAGGGTGTTGTCTTTAGTGACGACCTGACGATGGCGGCAGCGGGAGCAGCTGGGGGGTATCGTGAGCGAGCGAGGTTCGCCTTGAAGGCTGGCTGCGACATGATCCTAGTTTGTAACAATGCGGAAGGCGCCGAACTGGTGCTGGAAGAGCTCAAAGAGCACCTCGACCCGGCAGCACAGATGCGTTTGGTTCGCATGCATGGGCGTAAAAAGATTGTCAAGGAGCGGCTCCACTTGGATCCCCGGTGGCACCAGGCGGTAGAAGTTATTACCCGCTACCAAGACAATCCAGAACTTGAGCTTGGGATTTGAGGCTGGTAGCCGTAAATGCAAGGAAAGCGGAGCAGCCAACTTGCTTTTATCTACAGGATGTGAGAGATGTTAGCTTAGGCTTCGAATAAAATGCCAAGTAAATCAGTAAATTATAAAGCAATTATGATAATAGGGTTTCCCATCTATCAAGCGTTGAATACCTGCGGGATCAGGGTGTAGTAATTCACCGTATGTTTTTACCTTGTTTCGCTTTTATACAACTGAGGCGACACGACAGGGTTAACGGCCTGGAATAGGGAGGCAACTAGCAGTGGAAATATTAAACGAATTCAGGAGTAGGCAGAACGAGCTGTTGGAGATGCTGGGCGATTTGAACGCCATGCTGAAACCGGAGTTGCTCAAGATTAAACCGAACGCCAAAGCCGCTCACGAGCATCTCTGCGAGTTGGGTAAGAAGCTCAATAAGCACCTATCGGAAGAGGATCGCGGGGTTTATCCGCCCCTGCTCACCCATGAGGATCCAAAATTGAAATCGTTGGCATGGGGGTTTATTAGTGGTGAAAAGCCACTCAGGAAACAGTTTGAGAGTTACCATCGAAAATGGCTCAAGGATTGTGATTTCACTTTTAGCGATGCGTTTCTGGAGGAGACAAACGAAGTCTTTTCCGCTATCGAATCGCGGATCCGCAGGGAGCAGGAAGTGTTACTCCCGAAATTGGAGAAAAGTGGCGTTTTCGCTGCCGCGGAAAACTAGCTCAGCGGCAGGAAAATGGCTATTGGCTAGCTCCCCAGTTTTTCCGATTCCGTCCCCGGAGAGTTGGGAGTGTGGTTATTGGCGACCCTGACAAATCAGCCATCCCTATTGCAGAGAACGGCTATTAACTACTCTTGCGCCGATTGAACGGTGGGGGTGTCATCCCCAGGATGATATATTTATTTGTCACTAAGTGCGCTATGACTCGCCAGAGGCCCTGACACCCGATCGGTCACCCGTCGCCTAACGAGTAGTCGCTCTACGATTAGCAGCAGCCTGAATTAGGTATGGAAGATGACTGAACTCGCGATCATAGGCGGTTCGGGGGTTACCCGACTCGAGTCGTTGGATGTCATACGTCTGGAGAAAGTCGAAACCCCATATGGCGCGCCTTCTGCGCCATTGGTTCACGGAGTATATAGGGGGCATGAGCTGCTGTTCATACCGCGGCATGGGGTAGGGCATACCATACTCCCTCATCGTGTCAACTACCGGGCCAATATTTGGGCCTTGAAACAACATCGGCCCAAGGGGGTTCTTGGCATCGCTGCCGTAGGGGGAATTCATCCTGAAATGGGACCCGAATCCATCGTGATTCCGGACCAAATCATCGACTACACTTACGGACGTAAACACACCTTCTTTGAAGATGACCTCTCGCAGGTTACCCACATCGATTTTACTAGGCCCTACTGCGAGGAATTGCGCTCGGCACTTATCGCTTCTGCGGCAGCCCGTGGCATCGAAATCCTAACCTCAGGTACATATGGTGCAACTCAGGGACCGCGTCTGGAGACGGCTGGAGAAATCAGTCGCATGGAGAGAGACGGGTGTGATCTGGTGGGAATGACTGGTATGCCGGAGGCGGCGTTGGCAAGGGAACTGGAGCTCTGTTACGCCAGTTGCTGTGTCGTGGCCAACTGGGCTGCAGGGCGGGGCGGGGAAGAGATCACCATGGAAGAGATAGAGCGCCATCTTGAAAGTGGTATGTCAAAAGTTTATGGATTGATAGAAGAAATCTGCTTAACTTTTTAGCGGGTAAATATCTAATATTACGCGCAGATATGAGTCTAGGTTACTGTGTGTGGTAATTCGGTCGGAACCTATTGTTCGGTTTTTATTGATCGGCGCTCAGTAGTCAATCGTAGTGCCTGACATGGGAGTCTAAGAGATGGCCGAAGACAAAAAACCTAAAGCTAAAGTGAAATCGGAAGGCGAAAAACGCGGTGAGTCGCCGGAAGTTGAAAAGCAGGTACGAAAAAAAATCGTGAAGCGCAAGGCCATCAGGAAGAAAGCTGCGCAGAAGAAGGCGACCCAAAAAAAGCGCATTGTCAGAAAAAAAATCAACCCTGAGAAGCCCCGTATAGGGAGCGAAGCCGAAGTAGATTCGGGGAAATCGGGAGTGGCTGCAATATCGGAACCGGGATCGATTACTGAGACTGAATCGCTGAACAATGAGAGCAGCAGAAGGGAGGAACCGATGTCGCAAACAGCTGTTCAACAGGTAATCCCCGATACAACCGGGTCTGCCAAAGGGTTCTGGCGGAAGGTGGCTGTGGCAACCATACTTGTTATTGCTGCATTTCTGTTCATTCGCCACCAAGTCCACGACGGAGAGTTCGCCGGGGACTCGAAGCGGGGATCCCTACCCGAACAGCTGTCGGGCTCCGACGGGCCGTCCAGTGACGGTAGTAATATCAGTAGTGGAGTGGCACCAACGGAGCCTCCCGCTATTGCAGAGACGGCGGAGGCTAAAGTCGATAATCCGGATGACGCTGCTCAGGCTGGATTTTTTAGTCAAGGGCGTCCCAGTCTCCCCATGTCCGAAACAAATCGCCCAGTGGATTCGGCGGTTGTGGTTGGAGATGCGCCGGGATCCTCCCTAACGCCGGCGGATCCTAGCGACTCCCGAATGGGCGGGGCGGTTTCTGCAGCGACTTCCCCGGAGGCCCTGAAGGCTATCGAGCAGGCGTCGGACCCCGCGGGGCCCACACCGACGACTGACAGTACACAGGAAAAGGGCGAGGAAGATACAACTCTGGGGACGATAATGGTGGAATCGAATGAGGTTGCCGATGCCCAACGCAAGAGGCCAGTCCAGGCTACCGGTTCGGAACAGGTCGCAGCATCGACAACAACGGCCAATGAGAAAAGAACGGCCACTGAAGTTTTGGATAAAGATTCTCCCCGGGACGATACGGAAGCCAAGGAACCTTTCGAGTCCGCAGAGAACGGGACAACCCAGTCACAAATACTGCCCGCCTCAGAGCCTCTGGCATTTCGGGAATTGTTTGGGTATCGCCGACCGGCACCGCCCGCCAGATTTCAAGACCGCCGAGGTATAGACCGCCGTCAGCTGAGGTTTCGACGCCCCGACTATGTTCGGCCTGGATACGCCGCTCCCAGTTGGCCTGGCTATCCATTGAGCTACCAGCGTCGCACCGAAGGTACTGATGCCTCTCGGCGGTGGTCGCGGCCCATGGCGCCGCATAGCGGGTGGGGATGGGGACGGTCTCAATGGTTTGGCTATGGACCCTATCCTAACTTGAGCGGTCAGCACCCCTTTACGGATCCCGGCGGAGTGCCTGAAGCCGCAGGCAGGTACCAACCTTCCTACCCCGGAAAATAGGTTGGCCGCGGGACCCAGCTCAGATGGACTGCTGAAGCCGTTTGCGGGAACAGCCGGTCTCAGCTAGCTTTCAGTCAGACTGAGCTTCCCTACCCCCCGGATGTATCGTTTTGGTTGGTGTTGTGGAATTCTCTGTAGCCGCTGCAACCTTTTCTGGGGCGCTTGCCTGAGCACCAGTGCTCGGCACGGGTGGTTCGTTAACAATGGTTGTGCCGTCGCTAGTGCCGGTCGATGCGTTTCCCCCATCTGCACTCGGCTGATCCTGAGAGCCCTTGTTTTTATCTGTGCGCGGACGTCTGCCTGGCGACCGCCTGCGTGGTCTGCGGTTGCCATGACCGCTGCTGGCGTTGTCCGGCTGACTGCTACTGACGTTTTCGCTTTTGGAGACTGAGGCTTGTCCACGAGAGGTCTCTGTATGGGGTGTATCGTTGATTCCGGTGGATTGGGTCTCTTTACGCGGGGTGCTCTCAGCATCCGCCTGAGGCTTTAAATCAGAGCCACCTGCATTACTGACGGCTGACTTTTTCGACCTATCGGCGTGACTGAGGTTGTTACCCTCCTCCTGTGGGGGGCTGGTTGCAGTGCTAGCTTGGTTGTTGGCTGAGGATGAATTTTCTTGCCTGCCGTTGTCTGCAGCTGCCGGTCTGCGCCGCCGTCGACCGCCGCTTCTCCTGCCTCTTCTTCCACTGCTCTTGCGAGGTTGGTCGCCCGAGGCGTTGTCTGTCGACTGGGTGTTTTCCACTCGGTTGGTCGGTTGGACTTTTTTCTCTTCCTTGCCATCACCGGCGCGATTGCGCTGCCGGTTGCGGTCTCCCCCGACACCTCGGTTTCCCTGTGCGTTGGGGTTGCGCCTCTGTGAGCGTCCCTGGCCACCGGATCGACCACCAGAACGCCGTTCCCGAGAACGGTCGTTCTCCTGCCTCCCCGCTCTACCCTGTCCGGTCCTGCGATCCGATTGAGGCTGAGGGGTCTTTTCCGGGGATTCCGGCTCGGGCTCCGTAAACAGTGCCTTCCAAAGCCGGCGAATCACCCCCGTTTCGCCCGTCTTCTTGATTTCGACCTGCTGAGGTATGGGGGTAGTGGGAGCTATACGTTTGACCGTGGGCTCCTCGATTTTAGCGTCCGAAGACTTTTCGTTTTGAGTCACCTCTTTTTCGGGTTCACGAATTTGATCGTAGCTTGCGGTTTCTGCGACGTTGGCGATCTGATCTTGGGCGCGAACGCGCTGGATTTCGTAGTGGGGAGTCTCCATGTGTACGTTCGGCACCAAGACCACGTTTATGGATTGGCGCTGTTCAATGGCGTGAATGGCCTCTCGTTTCTCGTTCAGCAAAAAGGTGGCCACTTCAACCGGAAGCTGAGCGACAATGCGTGCCGTACTCTCCTTCATGGCATCTTCTTCGATAATCCGTAACACGGAGAGCCCGAGCGACTCGATCCCCCGAATAAATCCGTGACCGCTGCATCTAGGGCAGAGATTCTGGCTGGACTCCCCCAGGGAGGGCCGCAACCTCTGCCGAGACATCTCCAACAGCCCGAATCTAGAAATTCTGCCCACCTGTACCCTGGCGCGGTCCTCCTTGAGCGCATCTTTCAGTCGGTTTTCCACCTCGCGTTGGTTGCGGGCGGGTGACATATCGATAAAATCAATAACGAAAAGTCCACCCATATCCCGCATACGCAATTGGCGCGCCACTTCATCGGCGGCTTCGAGATTGGTGTGCAGTGCCGTTTCCTCAATATCGGCACCCCTTGTCGCACGAGCTGAGTTGATATCGATTGAAGTCAGAGCCTCGCTGTGGTCGATGACAATGGCACCACCAGAGGGTAGGCGGACTTCCCGTTGGAAAACCGACTCAATCTGGGATTCGATTTGGTAGCGGCTGAAGAGAGGGACATCATCTTGGTAATGGCGGACCTTTCTGCGGTACTGTGGCATCACCTGCTCGACGAATTCACAGGCCTCCGCGAAAACTTCAGGGTGGTCGATCAGGATCTCACCGATATCGGATCGCAGATAATCCCTGATCGAACGGATAATGACGTTGCTTTCCTGATATATCAGAAACGGAGCGGAGCGCTCCCGGGCGGAAGTCTCTATCGCGCGCCAAAGCTGCAACAGGTAGTCCAAATCCCACTGCAGTTCCTCCGTATTTTTACCGACACCAGCGGTTCTGACGATGAGACCCATTCCTTCCGGTATCGTCAGGCTGCTCATTGCCTCGCGGAGATTGCTGCGGTCTTCGCCTTCGATACGGCGGGAAACACCCCCCGCCCTCGGATTATTCGGCATCAGGACCAGATATCTACCAGCCAAAGAGATAAACGTGGTCAATGCGGCACCCTTATTACCGCGTTCCTCTTTTTCTACCTGAACAGTTAGCTCCTGTCCTTCCTTTATCGCTTCCCGTATATTGATTTTGCTGCCGCTCTCGAGAGATTTCTCAGAGAAGTAACTGCGAGAAATCTCTTTCAGAGGCAGGAATCCATGGCGATCTGCACCGTAATCGACGAAGGCCGCCTCGAGGCTGGGTTCCACTCGGGTGATTCGTCCTTTGTAGATATTTGCCTTTTTCTGTTCTCGGCCCGGGGCCTCGATGTCGAGATTGAACAATCTTTGGCCATCCACAATAGCCACGCGCAACTCTTCCGGCTGAGTTGCATTGATCAGCATTCGTTTCATTATTGAATTCCTTGTGCACGCGCGTTACCGCGGGTGCCGGCGCTTACCCTCACCGACACTCAGCTTGTCTGTGGCCCGCTCGCCCAGCGGCTAGAAGGGTTTAGCCAGCCTTCTTGGTCTGGTTGCATCCCCATCTGTCGAATCGTGGGCTATAAAGCCCTGGGCGCGTGCCAGTTGACGCAGGTGCGATTCTTTAACGTTGTAACTTACCCTGCTTTTCACCCTCTTCGGCAAAAAGCAAAAAATCGTGTATCCATCCGATATCGTCTCGCCCAGGCACCCAATGCCTATCGATCCGCAAGTGCAAAAAGATCCAATTCACTCGGATCGGTAGGAAATTCAGCCCTAAGTCCTCTGCTCTATGCGCGGGTGTAAAATGCCAGTCGTCGCCTGCATGGGCGCTAGTCGCTCCGCACGGCGGGACCATGATGTTTCGCCCCTACGAGATTTCGCCGGATGATAAGCCGCGATTATAGCTCCGAAGTGCAGCTGCATCAATTGTGGGCAGTACTGGTATAGTAGGTAAATGTCAGAACCAGAACAAAAAAAATCGGAAGTGCGCTATATCAGCGTCGCTGGTGATCGCCATGGGCAACGTATCGACAATCTTCTGTTGAGTGAACTCAAGGGTGTTCCCAAGAGTTATGTCTATCGCATACTACGTCGGGGAGAGGTTCGCGTAAACAAAGGGAGAAAGTCTGCGAGTTACAAGGTTCAGGCTGGCGATTCCATACGTATTCCACCGCTTAGACTTAGCGATAGCAAGCCCCCAAGGTTTGACCAGCGGCTGTTGAACCGCCTCGAACAGTCGATCCTCCACGAGGACAAGCGCCTACTAGTGCTCGATAAACCTTCGGGAGTGGCGGTGCATGGGGGCAGCGGTTTGAAGTTCGGTGCTATCGAGGCTGTACGCCATCTGCGCCCCAAGGAGCAGCATCTGGAGTTGGTTCACCGCCTTGACCGGGATACCTCAGGTTGTCTGTTGATCAGTAAGCGTCGCAGTGTTCTCAGGGCCTTACAGGAGTTGCTGCGTTCCCATGAGATGGAGAAACGTTACCTTGCCCTGGTCGCCGGCTCTTGGGAAGAGGATCAGATCACAGTCGATGCGCCGTTAATGAAGAACACTTTGAGAAGTGGCGAACGCATGGTTCGGGTTGACAGGCTGGGTAAGTCCGCGCGTACCCGGTTTCGGGTACGCCAGCGCTATTCCCGCTGCATGCTTGTGGAAGCGGAACTTGTGACCGGTCGCACCCATCAAATCAGGGTGCACGCCCGCCATTTAGGCACTCCCATAATTGGAGATGAAAAATATGGTGACGACGGTGAAAATCGGGTTTTTCGCAAACTCGGACTGAGGAGGTTGTTCTTACATGCTGAATCCATAGGTTTTTATTGGCCAGGAGACTCTGATAAAACCCGCTTTAGTGCCCCGCTTGAATCCCCTCTAGAGGCATTACTGGAGCGGTTGTCCCAGGCTTCGGGTTGAAATTCTGGGGCCTTTAGCCGACGCGTGAGATATCGTTGTAAGAGTGATCAGTTTAGGTTCGGTTAGCCGATTAAGTGATTGTAAATGAGCGCTAATCCAAAGTTACTAGTATTCGATTGGGACGGGACTCTGATGGACTCTGAGTCGCGTATTCTTGCCTGTATGCGCGCCGCGGCTGAGGATGCAAGAGTCCCGATTCCCAGCGAGGATGCCGCGCGGGAGATTATCGGTCTTGGCTTGCGGGAAGCAGTCAGAGTACTGTTCCCAACGGCTAATGAAGCACTTGTCGACAGCGTCGTCGCGGGGTACAGACGCCACTACCTGCACCAGAATGAGACGCCAACGCCGATGTTCGACGGGGCCAAGGAAGTGCTAAGAGAGCTGGCGGAACGGGGCTATTTGCTCGCGGTTGCAACCGGAAAGGGGAGACAAGGTCTCAATTCGGTGCTGCGCCAGACCGGGTTGGAACCGCTGTTTCACGCTACCCGCAGTGCCGACGAGGCGTTTTCCAAACCTCATCCGCAAATGCTGCTGCAGCTCCTGGATGAACTCGGTGTAGCCGCAGAGGAGGCGCTGATGATCGGAGATACCGAGTATGATTTGCAGATGGCATCCAATGCTGGTGTCTGCGGGCTGGCGGTAAGTTATGGAGTACATGAGGAAGCCCGGTTGTTGCAGCATTCCCCGCTGGGAATCATCCACGATGTAAGTGAACTGATCCCCTGGCTCGAGTCGAGAGGTGGGTCGGATAATAGAGGCTAGGGCAGTCAACTCTGTAAGTTTCAATCGTTAGAAATTCATTAACAACATATAGATACGGCATTATGATAAAGTTTGGCAAGAAGAGTGTTGGTGGGTCCGATCGGAAAGAGGGCTGGGAACAGGATCTCGTCGAGCAACTCGCGCTATCCTCATTACAGGAGCAGCGGCGTGCCAGACGTTGGGGGATATTCTTTAAGTTACTTTTGTTTGCCTACCTGTTAGCTCTGGCGCTGATGTGGCTTCCAGACCAATTGCCTGGAACGACATTGCAAAGTGCGGGGGCACATACGGCGGTGGTCGATGTCAGTGGTGTCATTGCCGATGACACCAAGGCCAGTGCCGACAACATCATCACCAGTCTGCGCGACGCCTTCGAGGACGAGAATACCAAAGGGGTCATCTTGAGAATCAACAGTCCCGGTGGCAGTCCCGTGCAGGCAGGCTATGTCAATGACGAAATAACGCGCCTGAAGAGCGAACATCCGGAAATGCCGGTCTATGCCGTGGTGACCGACCTCTGTGCTTCAGGCGGCTATTACATAGCCGTCGCGGCCGATGAGATTTATGTGGACAAGGCCAGTATCGTCGGATCTATCGGCGTACTAATGAATGGTTTCGGATTTGTAAAGGGCATGGAAAAGCTGGGTGTGGAACGACGGCTACTCACCTCGGGGGAACACAAGGCCATCCTCGACCCCTTTTCTCCAGTGTCGGAGTACGACGTACAACACGTTAAATCGATGCTCGGAATGATACATCGACAGTTCATCGATACGGTAAAGGCAGGTAGAGGCGATCGTTTGAAAGATGACGATAAGATCTTCAGCGGATTGTTCTGGACAGGAGAGCAAAGCATCGAACTCGGGCTGGCCGATGGCATGGGCAGCAGCAGCTACGTGGCCCGTGAATTGATTAAAGCGGAAGAGATAGTGGAGTTCAGGAGCGAGGAGGAGTTTTGGGACCGTTTCGCCAAGCGTCTGGGAGCCGGGGCGGCCTCTGTTGTAGGCAGCGTTTGGGGGTTCGGACCGCAACTGCGTTGATAGATGAGGTTCGTTTTCGTCGAACTCGTAACTGAAAAAATACTTGATAAATACTCAATAAAATCATGAATTATAGGATAATAATTTCATTCTCTCTCTGTCTGTTTGCCGGGTATGCGTTTTCTCAACAGGTCAATATTACTCGCGAGCTTGAGGCGTTCATGGTTAAGCATGGTGAACGTGAGGTAGAAATCAGGAGAAACCAAGATACCGATGCCTTGATAGATCCCGATTTCGCCCGCACTTCTAGGCCCTGCCCCCCTTTCTGTGCGCAACCTATGTTGGTCTCACCGGCAGTGGCGACCATCGGCGAGGCGGAATTGGTGGCATTCATGCAGACACGCTTGAAAGAGGGCGCGGGTGTCCTCGTCGATGCAAGGACTGCAGATTGGTATCAACGGGGCACCATACCCGGTTCGGTGAACATTCCCTATACACATCTCAATCCGAATCAGGGTGCAGATGAGTTGACACTGGAGGATTCGTTGTTGCTCTTGGGTGTAACTCTGGAAGACGAAACCTGGGACTTCAGTGGGGCGAGAGAGGTTGTACTCTGGTGCAACGGGCCTTGGTGCGGTCAGTCACCCACTGCAATCAGGGGCCTTTTGAGTATTGGCTATCCCGCCGAGAAGCTCTACTACTATCGGGGTGGCATGCAGCTATGGCGGATCTTTGGCCTGCCTGTTATATATCCCGACGGCCGGCTGCGGGAGGATTAGAAAGTATTCGGTATCAGGTTCAGAAAAGCACCATTTGATCGTCCACTATCTGAGCAAAACTGTCATCTAGAAAGTGGAGAATACCATCCGCTGCGGGAGCCAACTGCCTATCGATATAATGCTGATAGTCGATGGGGCTGGAAACACTGTCCGTGGGTTCCGGGCCATTTACCGTAATAATATAACTGACGTGTCGGCCCAGGCGTTTGGATTTCCTGGCCGCCTGTACATGGGGCGGCTGATTGCGGCGGTATTGATCCAGAGGGCGGCGCAGGCGCTTGCGATAGACGAGTTGGTTGTTTAACGCTCCGGTCCTGAGTTGTAGCACTACCTTTTTGACATAGTCCCGGTAAGGCTCGTCAAAAAATATCCGTCGATATAGCTCTTGCTGAAAACGGCGGGCCAGGGGTGTCCAGTCACTGCGCACACTCTCAAGGCCCTTGAATCTAATCTCGAATTCATTCGTTTTCGTTCGCACATAACCGGCGTATCTCTTCTTGCTACCGGTTTCCGAGCCCCGAATTGTAGGCATCAGGAAACGTATGAAGTGGGTTTCAAACTCGATCTCCAAATAAGATTTCAGTTTCAGCTCCTCTCGAAGTTGATTCCGCCACCAATCGTTCAACTCCTCAGCCAGCCGACGGCCCGTTTGCTTTGCCTCCACCTCATCTTTGTCGGGACCAAGCAACACGAACAGGGAGTCTGTATCACCATAGATCACCGGGTAGCCAGCATCCTCCAGCCAATCTCGACTGCGGGTGATGATGTGATGTCCTCTCCGGGTGATACTGCTGGCGAGTTGCGGGTTGTAGAACCTGCAGCCGCTGGATCCAAGAACGCCATAGAAAGAGTTCATGAGGATCTTGATTGCCTGTGACAAAGCCTGGTTGTTGGCACGCTTGGCCGCATCACGTTGCTTCCACAATGTTGCGATGATTTCGGGCAGGATGTTCTCCTCTCTTGAGAAGCACGCACCCAGATACCCGGGGATGGGGTCTGGGCCAGGCTGCGCCATGCCCAAAGGATCGATTTTGAAGGTGCGGATGATGCTCGGATAGAGACTTTTGAAGTCGAGCACCAGAACGTTTTCATAAATGCCGGGTTTGGAGTCCATTACGTATCCCCCGGGGCTGGAGTCGCTATAGCTTCGTGCACCGACATCCCGGGCGACATATCCACGCCGATGTAACCGCGGCAGGTAGAGATTGTCGAAAGCGGCCACGGATCCACCCTGGCGACCCAGTGCCAGTCCGGTCATGGCGGAGCGCTGAACGCAAAAATTTATCAGGTCCGACTTGGCGAAAATTTTCTCCACCAAGCGACTGTCTTCCAGGTTGTAAGCTGCCAGTCCCGGCTTGTCCTCTCGGAAGAGACGGCGAATTTCCTCGATTTTGTCCTTCGACTCCTCAATCAGTTTGTTTTGGCCTAGTAGCTGGCGCGCCACCTGGCCCAGCGAGAAGCTCTCGAATGACCAGAACGCGGCGCGTAAATTATCTATCCCATCGAGGGCTACTCTGCCGGGTATTGATGCGATTCGCCGCTGCCCGGAAACTCTGGGTTGGATTATGGCGGCTGTTGTTCCAGCACGACCAAGTGTGAACTGCAGGTCGTGGTGGCGGCAGCGACGCTGCAAATATGTGAGGTCAAAGTTCACCAGGTTCCATCCGAGAATGATATCCGGGTCCAACTGATTAAGATGGGTGAGGGCACCTTGTAACAGTGACTTCTCGTTTTGGTACCAACGTATGGACGGCCCGCCCTGCGATGGATTTTCTTTGCCTAGCATATGCACGACCGCGAACCGATTGCCACTGAAGGCAATGGAAATCACTGCTCCTTCCAGCCCATCGGTTTCTATATCCAGGCTTACGTGACTCAGCTCGGGTTCGACCGCCGCGGACCTGAGCTTGGGGTTGACCATGCGCGCATATCCTGAAACTGCTTCGACAACACCCTGCGCCTCGAAACCGGCGGTGATGAAGCGCTCCATGAGAAAGCGATCGGTGGGTTTGATATCTGATTCCAGCAACTCAAGGGAATCGGCTGCCAACGATTGGCGTAAATGCCGCAGAATCGACTGCTGTTTGAAATAGAGGCCGTGAACGGCTTGACCTGCTGGGTCTTTCAGTGGGACAGCACGTCTCTCGCAATCTACGGGAGGCAGGCTTGATGCTGCTGCTACAAAGCAGACTGCCGGCTGATTGGGAAAGAGAAGTTGGAGGGGGCCGGAAGATGTCCAGGCCCAGAACGAAAGCTCGATCCCGGAAGGACTATCACGCCAGTGCCGGGTGAGTAGATAGCCTAAAATATTTGTCAATCGTTACACTCTGTTGCCAAATTTCAAGCAGGTTAAACTTCAGGAGAGGATTCAGGTTGCGGCTGCGTCAATGAATCTCGAAATAGAGAAGCTGAGTTTGCAGATATCCATGCCCACCGTCATCACTCACCATAAAATAGCGGTTGCCACGATGATGAGTAAGACCCTCGAAATTTTGTACCCACCAGCCTTGAGTACTGTCGAACTTCGCGATCAATTTTGCCTCCAGAACAGAGCCCACAGGACTCTGTTCTGGATATGCCCGCGACAGAGTGATTACCCAGGGTGCCAGGGGAAAACGATAAGCACGCTCCAAGATCAGTATGCCGCCATATTGCCGATCGGCCTCGAGTGCCACCAAGGCGCCGTCCACCTCGAAGGGAGTATAGAACCAGCGGTCCCCCTGCTGAGTTACTATAGAGATCTTGTTCTCGGTTTTTGCTCTTTCAGGACCCGTTAACAACCCCAGCTCGGGATGAATGGCGAGTGCCTCCAGGCCGTTGTTGGAATGGCGATAAAAGCTCTTTTTCCGAAGTATCCCCGGCAGCGCCAGTGTCGTCTCCAATCTACCTTCGGGAGTATAGCGCGCGATTCGGTTTCTGCCTTCAAAGGAGATCAGCAGCCGACTGTCACCCCTGTGGCCGTTGTGACTCTTGGTAATCGCCAAGCCCTCGGCATCGCGCCAGCCCTTGGATAGCCGTTTGCCCTGGGTGTCTTTCAACGGGTAGTCAGCCAGTAGTTGGACCTGTACCAGCTCTCCATCTCTAAACTCAGGCTGGAGATGCAGTAAATATCCACGATCGGTTACGCCGTACAGCACCTGCTCATCCTCATCCCATGCCAACCCTGAAAGTTCAGCCAGCCGTTTATTGCCTCTGAGTGCCAATGCACCCAGCAGGCGTATATCCATAAACCTATCACCAGTGGAATGGCGGCCTGAGAGTTCCATAGGCTGGCCAACAGGCTGTGCTTGGACGGTACCGAGGAGCAGCAGCGAGATGAGTGATAGCAGCTGACGCTTTGCAAACTTGGGTAGGTGTGGTGCGCTAGGGAATTGGGGACTCATGCGGGTGGTTTATGTTATGTTGGCGCGCAAACAGGCGCTCGGGCAGGCTGACATTGGTCTTAGTCGGATTCGGGAAATATTCGGGATGTCGTCATGAGTAACCCTAAACATACCATCTTCTGGATGCTGGTGTACCTTGCTGTAGTAGCCGCAGTATGCACACTCCTTTATATACCCCTCAGATCGGCCTTCATGGCCAATTTTGTGTTCAATGGGTTGATACTGGGTGTACTGCTGGTGGGCGTACTGATCACTTTTCGCCAAGTGCTAATTTTGCGTCCGGAGTTGGAGTGGATAAAAGTATTTCGGACGGGACAGACAGGACTATCGGTAACTCGTGAACCCCGACTTTTAAAGCCTTTGGCCCAAAGCCTGGACAGCCATGTTAAACGTGATCGCTTCAGTATGTCTGCACTCTCTCTTCGCACTGTGCTGGATGGGATAAGGACACGTCTCGACGAGTCTCGTGAAATTTCCCGTTATATGATAGGCCTGCTGGTTTTCCTTGGATTGTTGGGCACATTTTGGGGTTTGTTGGCGACAATCGATGCTGTGGGCGGTGTGATCCTGGGGCTGGATGTGGGACAACGTGAGTTTGGTCAAGTTTTCGAAGAGCTAAAGCAGGGGCTGCTGAAGCCGTTGGCTGGTATGGGGACCGCTTTCAGTTCTTCGTTATTCGGACTGGGCGGATCGCTGATACTAGGATTCCTCGACATACAAGCGGGCCATGCCCAAAACCGCTTTTACGATGGACTGGAGGAGTGGCTCTCCGGGATGACCCACTTCATCGATGAGCCGGTCTCGATGGAGGAGGTGGAGATGGCCAAGCGAAGCGACAGTTCAATCGAGCTGTCCAGGATGGTCTCGGAACTGCAGCAGGAGAATCAGCTGCTGCGCGAGAGGCTCGGCAGCGAAGTGTCGCGAGACGACTGAGCCGCGGAAGTAGCCCACTATGCTTGCCAGTCGTCGCCGGGATCGCAGCAATATCAATATTTGGCCAGGTTATGTGGATGCCTTGTCGGCTCTCTTGATGCTGGTGATATTCACGCTGTTGATCTTCACCCTGGCGCAATTTTTTCTTGGTGAAACCCTATCCAGTCGTGATCAGGAGTTGGCCGATCTTAATGCCAGGCTAAAGGAGATCAGCAGTCTTCTGGATCTAGAGCAAGACAAGACCCGCCAGCTGGATGCCAAGGTGAAGCGTATTTCCGAGGAATATAGCACTAGCCTGGAACAGCAGTTCGAGCTGTTCGGAGAGGTTGAGCGCCTTACATCCGTGGTGGAGGCGGACAAGGAGCAATTGGAATTGCAGTTGCGCACCCTGACATCGCTGCAGCAGGATATCGTCGCACTAAGAACGCTGCGAAAGCAGCTTGAGGATGAAGTCGGGCGTCTTTCCACTGCATTGTCCTCCAGTGAGGAGGAGGTTGGAGCCTTGCGTGATCGCTCCAAGGCGCTTCAGGCTCAGCTGGCGGAAACGGAAGAACGCACTCTGTTGGCGCAGGAAGAGATAGCGCGCAAAGATATTCGTATCGAAGAGTTATTCATGGTGGCAGAGTCGGGCAAAGCCGCACTGGATCAGGAGAAACAGCTATCTGCGAGTGCCAGGGCACAGGTTGATTTGCTCAATCAGCAAATTGCTGCCCTCCGTGAACAATTGACTGTCATCAGCAGCGCTTTGAAGCTGGCTGAGGATAAGAGCCGAGGACAGGAGGCGGAAATCGTCGACCTGGGTAAGCGTCTCAATCTGCTGTTGGCGAAACAGGTAAATGAACTTGAGCAGTATCGATCCGAGTTTTTCGGGCGTCTGAGGGAGGTGTTGGCGGAAAATCCGAATATTCGAGTAGTCGGGGACAGATTTGTATTTCCCTCAGAACTGCTTTTTTCTTCCGGATCCGCCAGACTGGGGGATAGCGGTAAGCAGGAGCTGGCAAAATTAGCGGCCACTCTGGCGGACATCGCAACACGCATCCCGGAGGATGTGAGTTGGATATTGCGGGTGGATGGTCATACTGACCGCCAACCAATCAATACCGCCCAGTTCCCGTCGAACTGGGAGTTGTCGACAGCACGGGCGGTATCGGTAGTGCGCTACCTCATTTCCCGAGGAATTGCGCCTCGACGTCTGGCTGCGACCGGATTTGGTCAGTATCATCCGGTTGATGACGGTGAAACTGCAGCCGCCTATCAGCGAAATCGTAGGATAGAAATAAAATTAACCGACAGATAAGGAGGTGAGGGTATGGAACGGATACTTTTAGGATTTGGCTTGTCAGTATTTTTGCTGGCCTTTCTGAGCGGATGTACCCAGGAACAACAAAATCGAATCTCCCGGGTCGGGGTTAGCTGGCTGGAGGGAGACTATCGTGTAACTTACGCGGAAGGAGATCATGTAAAAAGCTGGGAAGTGCGGGATGGCAAGGTGACCAGTGAGCCGGACAAGGGCTATTACTTTTTCTGGACACAGGTCGATGGCAAGAAGTTGTATGTCCAAACGCCAATAGAAAGGACCTATTTGGAAGAACTTCCTCCCCGATGATCGCCAGGCGTGCTGTTGAGTGATTGGTGCTATGTCGTCACAGGTACGGAGTAATACGCGAGGCAGACGATGAAAAAGGGTAAAAACAAGAAAAAGGCTAAAGATAAGAAAAAGCATCGTAAGCTCAAGCAGGCTTCTACAAAGAAATCACCCAAAGAACTCAAGAGGGAGGTGAAGCGGTTGCAGCAGGAGCTGCGCCAGCGCGATGAACTTATTCTGGAGCTGAAGGGCGGACAAGGTCAGGTCTCCGCAACTGGTATCGACAAAAGTCTGCCATCGAAACCACGTCCCAACCCCAAGAAGGAGAGCGTTGCCCTGACCCATAGAAAGGCGTGGGAAAGGCACCAGTTCCTGCGTTCACAGTACGAGTTTCACCTGGAGTCAGGCGAGAGTAAGGGGCGTGCCAGAGCTAAAGCTGACCGGGATTTGCGGCGTCGGTACGGGGATGATGCCGGCTATACACACGAACAATTGGATGCCATTCTCTCCTGAATACAGAGACTTGTCTTGGGTTTCCAGGCATTTAGGCAGACATTTTCCCATGGAAATCCGCACCGGATACTACTCTTTTTAGGCAGTTATGTGCGGTCGTTATAATCTGATCACCGATGCCCAGGCACTGCTGGATTTTCTTGAGATACGGGAACATCTAACGCTGACGCCACGCTACAATATTGCTCCTTCACAAAGGGTCATAGCGGTAAGCGCCGGGGAGCAAGGCAGGGCATTGCGAATGTTGCGCTGGGGGTTGGTACCCTCCTGGGCGCGTGATGTCCAGGTTGGGTATCGTATGATTAACGCCCGTGCAGAGACGGTCGCGGAAAAGCCGTCGTTTCGAAACGCCTTTAGAGCCAGGCGCTGCCTTATTCCCGCAACTGGATTTTATGAGTGGCGTCCGGGACGCGGCGGCAACCAGCCCTACCATTTTCGAATGGGTGATGGGCAGTTGATGGCATTTGCGGGGCTTTGGGAACGTTGGCAGAGGGGTGAGGCAGAGGCTGTCGAGTCCTGCACTATTTTAGTTACTTCAGCAAATCCTACCGTAGCTCCTGTGCATGACCGAATGCCTGTGATTTTGGATCCCAAACACCACGACGCTTGGTTGGCCCAAGACACGAAACAGTCGGATTTGCTATCACTGCTGAAGCCATGCCCCGCCCAATGGTTGGAGGGTTACCCGGTGAGCCGCCGCATGGGCAATCCCCGGGTCGAAGGCCCGGAATGTATTGAAGCTATAGGAGAGGAAATTGGCTGATCGATAGTCGATCCAAACTGGGAGCGGCGGCAGGTGCCGCGCTCAATACCAGCCCGCATGCAATCTAGATCTGAATGACTACTGCCACATATAAGAGACAGTGATCGATATCAGGGCGACAACCCCAATGATCGCCAACAGCAATACGAAATCGTTCTTCACCGGATTATCTCCAGAACTGGTCGCACGAATATAATGAACCTATCATCTCGCTGAAGGTCCAGACCATGATAATACGCAATGCCTTATGTCATAATCCTGTAACAAATCCCGCACAGAATGTGAAGTCAAGGAAGTAGCGAGGATGTTGATCAGTTTTGGAAATGGAATTCCGCAGGGATGCGCCATCCGGTTCGAAGTCTTGAATTAACCCGACCAACCAGTCGGGTTTTTTTTATTCCCGGGTTTCGCCGCCCTCAGCCTTGACGGCAGAGGGAACAGAAATCGCAACATGGTAGGCACTGCGGGTATAATAACCACCGGGACGATAACCGGCGGCCGTTACTATGTATTCAGCATCATCGGTGGGTAGTTTTCACACCGCGCTCAATGATTTTCAGTTGGATGGGATGATGATGCGTTACAGCAGGTTCATTCCCCGACTCTATAGTTATTGCCTCTCACTGGGTATGGTGCCAGGAAAAATCATGCCCTCCAGGGCGTTTTGCTCAGACGAGAGTCAAGGCTTTCCCATCATTCTGATCGCCAAGCAGTTCGGTACTTTTCCGTTTAACCATGGATTGGTGGGCGGTGTGGTTGCCACAGATCGCCATGGGCCACATGCGTCCCATGGTGACGATATGGTGATTATTCAGGCAAGCCACGTGGGTTACGAGCCGGAAACCAAGAAATTCGGCGTCTACCGACGTCTTCAAACCAAGGATTGTCACCATAGTTCGAATTGCGGCAAAGTTATGGGGGTGTTGGCCTGGTATCAGGAGCAATTCGAGTTTGCCAGAAGTAATATTGTGCTCGAACCTTCCGGTAACCAGCGGAGAATCTCCATCAACAATTTGTTGTTGAGAACGGGGCGCCAAGAGGGGCTGTTTCTCGATCTGGAGCGAATTATCTCGTGGGATGAGCGAGGTAATCCCAAACTAGTGCGCTCTTTAAGTACTGCGAGGACCTTCGAGGCGGCGCCAGAATTAATCGCAAGAATCGGTAAGCATTGGCCAGAGGAGGGGGGCGAACCTATGCCTATCGGTCGACTGCTAACTCCCGATCTTTTCAGATATAAACGGGATCTGGTAGTGGATACCGAAAGTCAGGGTCACCTTGAGCAGAATCTTATCGATCCCATGCCCTGGATCCTTACCCACCCGGAGCCCGCTCTAGCGGCGGCTCAGATCAATACCCAGGTTGAGTTCGATAGGGCGTATAGATCGATTCTGATGGAAAAGGACTACCAGGGCCGCAGGCTTCTATTTATCGCTGGACTGAATATCGATATCTCTCCGAAAAAAGAACAGATATTTCCGCTTACAAAGTTCATACCTTGGGCCGCCTACATTCAGGGATCCGACGGTAGCCATTCGATATTGGAACAGCGTCAATTGTTCGATGTACTTGCCGCCAGTGAAAGTCACAATCCCAACGAAATTGACCTCGAAAAAGCCATCAGCGAAATGGAAGAGACTAAAGAAATAAGCATTTCGTTCGACTTTATCAACATCTAGTGTTCGCTGTAACGTACTTCTGAATCAGGATTTCTAATGACGAATCCCCACAAAAATTTTATTGCTTTCGACGATAAGGAATTTGCCTTGGCCACTCGGAGTATTCTGAGGTCGATCGCATCCCAAGATAAATGGAAGAAGCCATCCAAGAAGCGTCGCCGCGAACTATGGGTCTCGGATAATTCGGGTGATTTGGTGCGGGTAGAGGGAAAATTATCTATCGTTGAGGCCACCTTGCTTTTTGGTCTGGTCTATTTTGATTTCAATATTCCTAAATCAACCAATTTCCTGACCCGCTTTTTCGCCTTCGTGGATTTCGCCGAAGAAGATGGGGTGGAATGGGACCAGTTTGGGGGTGATGATGCCGATCAGGTAAGTCTACCAGAGGATACCTTGGCACTTGCTGCCAATATGGCCCCCCAGGCACTAGAAGATTTCATGGTGGAGGATATTCATCATCGGGCCAAACGCTTAAAGCGAAAATACCGCCGCTGTTTTCGCTCAACTTAGCCCAAGATTGGTCGCCGTATCAGATAGCGGTCACTCCGCGGAAAACGGCGATTGGTGCAGGTTTGCCGCGAAGTATTTTCGTAATTTTACGAGAGGCCGGAAATGAGACCAAGCGCACTGGTATTGTCATAATAGTGTAATGACAATAAGGTAGTGTTTTATGCTAGGTGGCCTATGTTTCCCAGAGGATTTTAATGATCAAGACAGGTCTTGAGCGGTTCGATTCCCCCATCGTTATCATCAATCAAGAGTATAATGGAGAAGAATGGAGCGTGCTGGCCACTTATCTAAGTGAAAGAGAGGCGAAGGAGATGGCAGGCGAGGGGGAGGATCTCTTCACTGCAGTGGGTTGGCATGTCAGTATCACCCTCCCCAACCTTGATGATATCTGTTTCGAGGATCTGTTCGCCACAGCCGAAGCGGCTCTGGATTTTGGGGTGGAACAGATATTGAGCGGTAGCCTCTCTTCCGCAGCCAAAGCGCCGGCCTTTAACACGGATGGCGTCAGTCAACTCGGTCACTATGCTTCGTTGAAGGATTTATTCGGGGATGAGGAATATCCCGAGCCCTCGTCTGAGACGCAATAGACCGAAATCGAAGTCGGCACTCCCCTACTTGCCCAGGCTGCCGGGGCGGCAGCTGAATCTGCGGCTTTGGCATTCTTCCTCCTGCCGCCACACTAGCTCCATCTCTAGCTCTAAGCTTCACTCTGGTTTTGAGAGCATGTTTCTAAGCAATTGAATATCCTCTGCTTCTCCTCAGGATGCCCGGAGTGAATCCAAAGCAAGTTAAGGAGCGGAACTACAATCTTTTTGTCATACTTCTGTAGTAACTTGCAAGCATAATCCCAACTCATGGAATGACAACGGACGTCAAGCAGCAATGGGCAGGAAGTCCGCAGGGAAGCACCTCTCAGAGATTGGAAGCCTCAACCTTTGCCCGGCCATTGTGCCGGGTTTTTTAATCTACGCCTGATATTCAGTTCGGCGCCTTGGCTTTTCCGGTCTCCCGTGCTGGAGAGGTAACAAGATATTCGAGCTAGTAGTCGCTTTGTCGCTTGGTTCCTCCTCGGAACGTTGCTCATTACCATCCAATTTCGATTGATTGGATAGGTATTCGGGGCTGAAAGGAGGGCATGGGCAATGCCTGTGTATTGTCTTTTTCCGGCGAGAGGTAATGGGGAAACTGGAAAGGAACGCCGGATATCGGATGCCGACGGCTACCTTCTCAATGTGGCAGGCTGAGTTTCTGGCTAGCGGCTCTCTGAGATATATCCCAGCTTACCGGATATAGCGGCCGCTGTTTGCTTCACCATGCGGGCATTATCACCATCCCAGTCAACGTCAAATTCGGATTTGAATCCAAATAGCGCCAGGGCGAGTACCGGATTTCCCTTGTAGTCGAAAACAGGTGCAGCAACCGCGGAAACATACTCGACACTGTGGCCTTCAACTCTGGCGAGCCCTCTTGTTCGTGTCTCATCAATTATGGCATCGACTTCTTCCAGGGATTTTGGCGCCAAGGGATTCGGTTTTATAGCAAACTGTTGCAACTCGAATTCGACAGTGCCCTTTGTTAGCTGGGGGGGCAGGTAGGCGAGAAAGACTCTTCCTGAAGCGGACATAGTCGTCGAGAAGATAGAGCCGGGTCTGATACCGACAGAAATAGGCCTTCGAGACTGCATCCAGCGAACTACCGTGGTACCGGCTTCTCCCCATACACAGAGGATAACTCCCTCGTTGGTTTGTGCCCAGAGATCTTCGATCATGGGGCCTGCGATGGCCATTGGGTCCAGCCTGGAAAGATAGCTGGTAGCCAGTTCCAATATATAAGGCCCAAGGTCATAACGCCCTCTCGCAGTTTGCTCCACAAGCCCCGACTCGGAGAGACTTACCAGATAGCGGTGCACCTTCGCGGGGTGCATATCTATCATACCGGCAAGCTCGTTGAGAGTTGTATCGCCGCGGATAGAGGCCAGTGTCTTGAATAGATGCATTCCCACATCAATCGACTGCACACCCCCTCTCTTCTTGCTGGCAGCGCTTACCTTTCTGTTGTCTTTCATTACTGGTCTCTTTTTACGAATTGCATAAAATAAAATAAGCGGTATTAAAGATATGTTGAAAACTTACTTATTATAAAATCTAATTTTGTTATCTATGATGAGTTATATTTTATATATTACGTAAATTATGGAGGTTTACAATGTCATCGAGGTTTGCTTCAACAGCTGATATTGAAGAAAAGGAGATTAGCTTCACTCGACTCTCAGCGCACTGCTGGGCATTTACCGCCGAAGGAGATCCCAATACCGGCGTCATCATCGGTGATGACGGGGTGATGATCATCGATGCAACGGCCACGCCAATCATGGCGCAGGATGTTATAGCAAAGGTTCGTGAGATTACCGACAAACCGATCAAGTACGTATTACTGACCCACTATCACGCAGTGCGTGTGTTGGGAGCGTCCGGCTATCAGGAGGAAGGGCTGGAACAGATTATTTCGAGCCAGGAGACCTACGAACTGATCAAGGAGAGGGGGCAGCAGGATATGGAATCGGAGATCGGCCGTTTCCCCCGGCTGTTCAAAGGTGTTGATTCGGTGCCTGGACTTACCTGGCCCACGTTAGTATTTAGGAGTGAGATGACCCTTTGGCTCGGGGGGCTGGAACTAAAAATATCTCATCCCGGGCGCGGGCATACCAAGGGCGATACGATCGTATGGGTACCAGAGGAAAAAGTGTGCTACTCGGGGGACCTGGTTGAGTTCGAGGCAGCCTGCTACACCGGTGATGCATACCTGGCAGATTGGCCCGAGACGCTCGAACGTCTGGCGGACCTAAAACCGGAAAAACTGATTCCGGGACGCGGACCTGCTCTGGAAAATCCGGAACAGGTCAAGGCAGCACTCGATTACACCAGGGATTTTGTCACCACCTTGTTCAATAGTGTCAAACAAGCTGTTGCTCAGAACAAGAACCTGAAGCAGACAATGGCTCACGCTCGGCAGCAGATGGATCCCAAATTTGAACATGTATTCATATACGAGCATTGCCTTCCATTCGATGTAACCCGGGCGTACGACGAGGCCTCCGGTATATGCGATCCGCGAATCTGGACCGCTGAGCGTGATCAGGAGATGTGGCACGGGCTACAGTCTGACCAGAGCTGAATTTGATGCAAGGAGGGATTGATGTTCCTAACTTACGAAAATCCGGTATACGAGTATAGGAAATCACCGGACCAGGATTCGACTTCGGTGATTCACCATCCACTAATTGTGGTGGGTGCTGGGCCCGTCGGGATGGCAGCTGCTATTGATGCTGCGCAGCGGGGCATCAGAGCTTTGGTTTTGGATGAGGATAATACCGTTAGCGTGGGTTCTCGAGCAGTCTGTTATTCGAAGCGGGCGCTGGAAATAATGAACCGACTGCATTGTGCCCAACCCATGATCGAAAAGGGTGTGACCTGGAATGTCGGGAAAATATTTTTCCGCGACGAGCTGGTTTCTCAATTCGATCTGTTGCCTGAAGAGGGGCACAAGATTCCTGCCTTTATCAATCTGCAGCAATATTATCTGGAAGAGTACATGGTGAGGCGGATGGATCAGCTGAGTAATCTCGAGGTACGCTGGAAAAATCGCGTGACCGGTGTGGAAAATGGAGCTGATAGGGTACTGTTGAACATTGATACCCCAGACGGTGGTTATGTGTTGAGTTGCGATTGGTTGATCGTTGCGGATGGCGCCAATAGCCCAATCCGTGAATACCTGAAGCTTGAGAGCACTGGCCAGTGGTTTCAAGATCGATTCCTAATTGCAGATGTGGTGATGAAAGCCGGTTTTCCTCCAGAACGGTGGTTTTCCTTTGACCCCTCGTACCACCGTGGACAGTCAACTCTGCTCCACCGACAATCGGATGATGTGTGGCGTCTCGACTTTCAACTCGGTTGGGACGCCGACCCAGATGAGGAAAAAAGACCAGAAAATGTAATACCACGAGTCAAAGCGATGCTTGGAGAGGATATCGAGTTCGAACTCGAATGGTGCAGTGTTTATACGTTTCGCTGCCGACGCATGAAAAAATTCCGCTATGGACGAGCCCTTTTTGTTGGCGACGCCGCTCACCAGGTATCTCCATTCGGTGCCCGCGGCGCCAATTCGGGTGTCCAGGATACCGATAACCTGATCTGGAAACTGAAGTTGGTCATGGACGATAAGGCGCCAGAGCGTCTGTTGGACAGTTATTCGGATGAGCGGGTGTATGCGGCGGATGAAAACATCATGAACTCGACACGCTCTACCGATTTTATTACACCCAAGTCCCAGGTCTCACACAGGTTTCGGGATGCGGTACTGGAGCTTTCTCGGGATCAGCCTTTCGCCAGGGCATTGGTGAATTCAGGGCGTCTCTCCGATGCGGCATTTCTTAGTGAATCCACACTCAACACTGCGGATGCGGATGAGTTCGCGGGAGATATGATTCCCGGTGCGGTAATGCTGGATGCACCAGTTGAGGGGGTTGGAGAGTCACAATGGCTGATCGATCTGGTTGGCGATAACTTCACCCTATTTTACTTTATCGAAGATGTTGCTTCACTAAACGGTAAGTTGCTTGAGGAGTTTAATACCCTTGGCTCGAATGAAATACCTGTCAAACCCCTAGTGGTGTTAGACAAGGGGGGAGAGGCGGGCGGTTTTGCAACCGTTATCGATTCACAGGGTATCGCCAAAAAACGTTATGACGCGACAAATGGGACCACTTATCTGCTGCGACCCGACCAGCATGTCGCGGCGCGTTGGCGCTCCTTTGATCGGAGCAGGGTAGTCGCTGCGGTTAATACTGCCACCGCAAATAACTGAGGAAAAGAATCATGCCGCTGCAAAGAGAAGGCAATTTTTATCAGCCCGGAAAAAAATATTTTCGACACTATCAGGCGGGCGATGATTTCTACGAGGCCCTGATCAGTATGCATCGGGATCTCAGTGACGACCAAAGTGCCATGGTCAACGCGAAATTGATTTTAATTCTTTCCAATCATATCGGCGACCTCCAAGTACTGCGCGAGGCGATGGATTTGGCGCGTAAAGATATTTAACGGTGCTTCAAAAGGAATAGTCGGCTGGTGACATCGTAGAATACGCCCCGTGTAACGAAATGCTGTTTTTCGTTACGGGTTCAGAAGGCGATGATTACTCAAACAAGACAATGCCACAGTGAAATTTGGTGGGGAATCGATAAAGGCAGCTGCAGCCTTGGTATTTCCGCTCATTGTCCAGAGTGGCGGGTTCTCCCTATCGGAAGCCTTGTCACCGACATCTTGGCTATCTCCCAAACGCTCGGTTGTCGCAAATCTCAATATGATCCGGGCCGGTAGGTCTAACAGGAATGCTCTATGTACACTCTGAATGAAACTCATGATCCGCAGCTCACCAGTTGGGTTGAAAATGCAAACGATCCTCAGGGTGACTTTCCGATTCAGAATTTGCCGTACGCCGTATTTCGCCGGAAGGGGAGCGGCGAATCTTTTCGGGGAGGAATCGCTATCGGGGACCAGATAGTCGATCTTGTAGCTGCCAAAGCTGTACTGCCCAACCTGGACCCCGTTATTCTGGAGGCAGCAGGGAGAGAGACCCTGAATCGACTGATGGCAATGGGGCCACACGCTTGGTCTGCACTGCGTCTGGCTCTCTCTCGAGCGCTGAGAAACGGATCGGAGGTTATTGAGGGGTTACAGCAGTGTCTTGTATCTCAGGAGGTTGCTGAATATCGAGTGCCCGCAACAATTGGCGACTATACCGATTTCTATACCTCTATTCACCACGCAACAAACGTTGGCAGGTTGTTTCGTCCTGATAATCCGCTAATGCCGAACTATCAATGGGTTCCCATTGGTTACCATGGTCGCAGCTCATCCATCGGCGTATCTGGACAGACTTTTCCACGTCCCAAGGGGCAACTCAAATCTCCTGAGTCGACCGAACCTGAAGTGGCGCCGAGCAAACGCATGGATTACGAACTCGAGCTCGGTATCTTCATTGGCCCGGGGAATGAGCTTGGAAGCGAGATCTCGTTGGATGCGGCCGAGGCGCACGTGTTTGGCATCTGTCTGCTGAATGACTGGTCCGCCAGAGATATACAGGCGTGGGAGTATCAACCACTGGGCCCATTCCTATCGAAGAGCTTTGCAACTACCCTGTCCCCATGGATAGTTTCCCTGGAGGCGCTGGTACCTTATAGAAAAGCCTGGACGCGACCACAACAGCACCCCCAGCCACTCTCGTATCTGGAGTCAGCCACCAATCGCCAGGCCGGAGCCTTCGATATCTCTTTGGAGGTGCTGCTTCTCACCGACAAAATGAAAGCTACCAATGAACCACCCGGAAGGATCTCGCTGGGAAATTTCCAGCATGCCTATTGGACCGTTGCCCAGATGGTTACTCATCATGCGAGTAACGGTTGCAACCTAACGCCCGGTGATTTATTGGGTACGGGAACCCAATCGGGTCCAGGGGAGAACGAGATGGGTGCTCTACTTGAGTTGACTCAGGGAGGAAAGATTCCCCTCACACTGCCCAATGGTGAAACAAGAACCTTTCTCGAAGATGGGGATACTGTTGTCATGCGGGGTTGGTGTGGAACTGAGGGTCGTCCCCGGATCGGCTTCGGAGAAGTGGTTGGGACGTTGTTATCGCCCCGGGACTAGGAAGCCTGCCAGGTTCTTCATCAATACTAGAGAGTTCCAATCGTTTGGAGTGAGAGATGAAAATTGATCAGATACACCATGTGGCTTATCGCTGTAGGGATGCAAAAGAGACGGTTGAGTGGTACAGAACGAATCTGAACATGGACTTCGTACTTGCAATTGCAGAAAACCACGTACCCTCAACCAAGGCACCGGATCCGTACATGCACGTTTTTCTGGATGCGGGAAACGAGAATGTACTGGCGTTCTTTGAATTGCCCACTCAGCCAGAGATGGGTAGGGATCCGAATACACCGGAATGGGTTCAGCATATCGCATTCAAGGTCAAGGACCGGGAAACCCTGCTCCAGTTCAGGGAACACTTGGAGGCGAACGGAATTGAAGTTCTCGGCGTCACCGACCACTCTATCTTTCATTCGATCTATTTTTTCGATCCCAATGGTCATCGGATTGAACTGGCCTGCCCGGATCCAGCAGTGGAACAGAAGCTGCGGCGGCTTGATGAAGTGAAATGGGAGATGCTCGAGAAGTGGTCCAAGACAAAGCGGGCACCGAGACATGCTGCCTGGATGCACGAGTCCGAGTTCAAGGCACTGGATTAGTGTCCTCCCAAAAAAGAAACCAGAAAGCATGATACGTCTATATAGTTATTTTCGCAGTTCCGCGGCCTACAGGGTGCGCATTGCGCTCAATCTGAAAGGACTGCCCTATGATACGGTCCCCGTCCACCTTGTTCGCGGCGGCGGTGAAAACAATCGGGCCGAATATCTGGCGAAAAATCCACTGGGTTTGGTGCCGACTCTGGAATCCGATGAGTGTTTATTGATTCAATCTTTACCCATTATCGAGTACCTGGAAGAAGTCCACCCACGCCCACCGCTGCTGCCGTCGTCAGCTACGGACCGCGCATGGGTGCGCGCCCTGGCGCAAACGGTAGCATCGGAGATACACCCGCTCAACAACTTAAGAGTGCTTGATTATCTGGTAGACAGTCTTAACGTTGATCCCCAGACTAAACTTGATTGGTACCGCCATTGGATTCATCAGGGGTTGATGGGTGTGGAGAGGCTGCTGGATAAAAACCCTGGTAATAGTTTTTATTGCCATGGGAAGCGACCAACACTTGCGGACTGCTGCCTGGTACCCCAGGTTTACAATGCCAATCGCTTCCAATGCCCCCTGGACGAATTTCCCAGAATAAGGGAGATAACCGAACGGTGCAACGAATTACCCGCTTTCTTAGATGCTGCCCCGGAGAATCAACCCGATGCCGAGTAACCGGGTTGACCTACCTTTGGTGAGAGGGGGCTGATTGCCGGTTAGTCGACTCATTCCAAAGGAGTGTACAGAATATGGATATAGACTATTCCCCGGAGATATATCAATGAACGATTCACCCCTTTGGATACCATCGGTCGAGCATATAGCTGGTACGAATATCAGCAGATTCATGCTCGAGGCGTCTGAGCGTTCCCGTAGAAATCTTGAGAATTACCAATCCCTTTGGGAATGGTCTATTAGCGACAGGGAAGCCTTTTGGTCTCTTGTCTGGGATTTTTGCGGTGTTGCCGGAGAGAAGGGGGCAACTATTGTTGCTGATCCGGGCCCGATGCCGGGCGCGGAGTGGTTTCCCCATGGGCGACTCAATTTTGCTGAGAATCTTCTCAAGCAACAAGGTGACGAAAAAGCCTTGATCTTTTGGGGCGAGGAAAAGATAAAAAGACACCTAACTCACGACGAACTGCGGGTGGCCGTGTCTCGTTGCAGACAGGCCCTAATAAAGAGCGGTGTTACTGAGGGTGACAGGGTGGCGGGATTCCTTCCCAATCTACCGGAAGCCGTTATCGCGATGATCGCGGCTACATCCCTTGGCGCTATTTGGTCTTCAGCTTCTCCCGATTTCGGAAGTGAAGGGGTCATGGATCGATTCGGCCAAATTCAACCCAAGGTGCTCTTTTGCGTGGATGGCTATTTTTACAACGGAAAGATTGTCGACTGCATGGAGAAGAATCGGGAAGTATCCCGGCAGCTGGCTAGCGCTGAACAAGTTGTCGTTGTTCCCTACATCAATAGACGCAATGACCTGTTGGATGGCGAAGAAAAGGGGATCAATTGGGATGCCTACCTCTCGCCTTTTGACTATAAAGAAATAGTCTTTGAGAAATTCCCCTTCAGTCACCCGCTGTTCATCATGTTCTCTTCTGGTACCACGGGCGTACCCAAGTGTATTGTCCATTCAGCAGGTGGGACGCTACTTCAGCATTTGAAAGAGCATCAGCTTCATACGGATATCCGTTCAGGTGACAGGCTTTTCTATTTCACTACCTGTGGCTGGATGATGTGGAACTGGCTGGTTTCCGGGTTGGCTTCCAGTGCCACCCTATTGTTGTATGACGGTAGTCCTTTCGCCGCAGACAAACATGTTCTTTTCGATTTCGCCGATTCCGAGAAGATGACCCAATTTGGAACCTCCGCCAAGTTCATCGAGGCATGTAGCAAGTTCGAGCTGCGTCCCGCGGCGACACATCGATTGGCAGACTTACGAACGCTGCTGTCCACAGGCAGCCCACTCTCGCCGGAAGGGTTTCGCTATGTTTATCGAAAGATAAAGGCAGATATTCAACTCTCCTCGATTGCCGGGGGCACCGATATCATTTCCTGCTTTACTTTGGGTGCCCCGATGCTTCCCGTTTGGGAAGGTGAACTGCAATGCAGGGGGCTGGGAATGGCCGTTGAAGTTTATGATGAAGAGGGAAACCCCTTGAGGGAGGAGAAGGGAGAACTCGTTTGCACGCGTTCGTTTCCTTCCATGCCGATAGGTTTCTGGAATGATAACGATGGCAAACGCTACAAGAGCGCTTACTTCGAAAGATATCCCGGCATATGGTGTCATGGGGACTTTGCCGAGATCACAGCTCATGGCGGCATGATTATCCACGGCCGCTCAGATGCAACGCTTAATCCGGGTGGCGTGCGCATCGGTACGGCCGAGATCTATCGTCAAGTAGAAAAGATGACCGAAGTACTGGAATCGTTGGTGATCGGACAGCAATGGGAGAGCGACGTACGCGTGGTTTTGTTCGTGCGATTACGGGAAGGACTTCAACTCGACGATGATCTGGTCACCAGGATCAAACAACAGATACGAAGCAAAACCACGCCGCGGCATGTACCGGCCAGGATAGTTAGGGTGGATGATATCCCGCGTACCAAGAGTGGAAAGATTGTAGAGATAGCAGTGCGGGATATTGTCCACGGAAATACGGTCAAAAATGTGGGTAGTCTCGCTAATCCGGAAGCTCTGGAACTCTACCGGAATATCCCCGAACTACAGACCTAAATGCTGAGCATCGCTTTGTCTCGGAAGTTGCTGGTTTGGGCTTTGTGTCGGGCGGCCGTATCCCATCCCTCACTATGCCCAGGAACGGTATCACAAGTTATTACACACTCATTCGCAGATGTTGGATTTGGCGACTCGCTGGAGTTTGGTCAAGAATGCAGTTTCTGGATTGAAGAAACTGCCCGGTGTAAGGCTGGTATCGTAAAAAAATCGATACGCGGAAGGTCAAAGCCGTAGTAAAATCCAGTGTATTGATTCCCTTGTTGAGGGTGGGAATTCCAAAATCGGAGTGCATGCTTTTGGTGTGAATCGTCTTGTGTAAGAGATCGTCGGCATTTTTCGCGCCGAAACTGATAATGGCAACATGCGGCCCCCATCCAAAACATACTTCGTTGGCTTAGGTTGCTGCCAAATAAATGCCCTTACTATCCACCTAGTGTCACTCTTTTTCCAACATTGGGAGGATGAAGATCGAAATTGCCGCCTGCCATACGCCAAGAGTAATACCGACAGGAGCCATTTTTCAGATGTCTAGTATGAACTCGTTTAGGGGCCGTACCTTGGCCGCCACCGCCGACCTAAGTGTCGACGAACAGCGCTATCTATACCAGAAAAGCCGGGAACTCAAAGCAGCATGGGCGTCGGGTGGAGACCTCTCGCCTTTTCGCATCTGCGATCCGGAGTTGAACGTATACTTGATGTTTCTCGAGGATTCCACCCGTACTAAAGAGTCTTTCCGCAATGCTGCAAATTTTCACGACGTTAAGCTCAATGTATTCGACGCCTCTTCTTCATCCTTCAAAAAATCTGAGAGTTTAGTCGATACGGTTAAGATGCTCTTCGGATATGGAAGAAGGTCCATATTCGTTATGCGAACAAAGATGGAGGGTGTATGTCGAGCCCTGCAGGAGCAGCTTGGGGAGTATGCCGATCATATCGGCCGGGAGAGGCCGGTATTTATCAACGCTGGTGACGGCCGCCATGAACACCCCACCCAGGAGTTCCTCGACGAGTTTACCTTTCTCGAGAAGCAGGGTTGGGATGATTCTTATATCCACGTGGCATTGATTGGTGATCTTCACCATGGAAGGACAGTTCACTCCAAGACAGACGGGCTGAAAGCCTTCCGTTCGGTCATCGTCGATCTGGTCGCTCCGGAGGAGTTGACCTTGCCAGCCTCGTACAAAAGTCGGATGGAGGATAATGGTTTCGAAATTCGGGAGTGGGCGAGCATTGAAGAGTACCTCGGCTCCGGAAAAATCAGCAACTGCTGGTACTTCACAAGGCTACAATTAGAACGAATGGGTGACGAGGTTCGCGACCGGGAGACAGAACTCAGGCGAGCGGTCACTTTTCGACAGCGATGGCTGGATAAACTTCCGGAAAATACGCGCTTTTTCCACCCGCTTCCCCGCCACAGAGAGAAACCAGTTATCCCCTCATTTCTAGATAAAACCCACCTAAACGGCTGGGATGCTCAGAGTATTAACGGGTATTTTACCCGGGTGATCGAATTAGCCTTGGTCGCCGGACAACTTGGGAGTGACTTCGAAGGCGCTGGTCCTGCTCCTGAAAGTAAAGAGAAATCCTTTATCACCGAGGTTCCGATCACCCGTAAATCACGTGTAGAGGATCGGTTCAAGGTCGGGATTAAGCCCGTTGACGACGGAACGGTAATAGACCACATCGCGAAAGGTCGCACACCGGAGGAGATTTGGGATTGCATCTATAGGATACGACGCATTCTCAAGCTCAACGTCCGGGGTTCACACGGCGTATTTCATACCACTGATCCCCACAACTACAAGGGAATTATGTCGCTGCCGGATATTCTCGAGATTAGTCCTACCGAGCTCAAGAAGCTCGCCGCTGTTTCTCCCGGCTGTACGGTTAATCACGTTGAGGACCGATCAGTGAAGGCGAAATTTCGCTTGGCTATGCCGCCAAAAATTTACAAATTCGCGGAGATCTCCTGTAAGAATCCGGAATGCATCACCTGGCCGGGTGCCTTCCAGAATGTACCACCGTTTTTCTACAGAACAGTCGGTGAGACTTTTACTTGTCGCTACTGCGGCAAACGCCACGATTACGGAGACATATGGGATTTCTAGGCTGGGGACCTTGGTTGTACCTCGATCCCTGCATGTGGGTGTTGTGCGAAAATGAGGTCAATGCACCGGGCCAGAATGCAGGCTTAAAATTCCGTTTATGCTATTTTGACGATTATGTTTATGCCGGTGGTGTTGACGCTAAAAACAGGTGTTGTCGGTGAGGGTAATGCCGTCCTGTCAATAAGCCTCTGATGTTGTAGGTTATACGAAATCGCTGTCGTCGAGTGTGACTGACAAGGGCATCTTGCCTAAAAGCACAGTCAACACACCCATGAACCCAATGAGCGAGGATGCGGCGAATGCTGACGACTCTGTGCGTCCCTGGGAATCACTGAACGACGATGAAAAGCGTCTTTTCGCGCGCATGGCGGAGGTCTACGCCGGCTTTTCTGAATATACCGATGCCCAGATCGGCCGGATAATCGACTATTTGAAAGCAACAGGGCAATACGAGAACACGGTAATCATTTACGCGGCCGACAACGGTGCATCAGGCGAGGGCACGCCAAATGGGTCGGTCAATGAGAACAAGTTCTTCAACGGCTTCCCGGACGATCTGGCGGAGAATCTGAAGTACATGGATGTTTTGGGGGGACCCGACACCTACAACCATTACCCAACCGGCTGGGCATCGGCCTTTTCTGCACCGTTTAAGATGTTCAAGCGGTACTCGCAGTACGCCGGCGGCACCAATGATCCTCTGGTCATATCCTGGCCTGCAGGTATCAAGTCCAGAGGTGAGATCCGGCATCAGTATCACCACTCCGTGGACATCGTGCCGACCATCTTGGAGATCACAGGCCTCGAGATGCCCAAGACGAACAACGGTGTCGAGCAGTATCCATTGTCAGGCGTATCGATGGCCTATAGTTTCGATGCAAAGCCTGACGACCCGACCGAGAAGAAGGTTCAGTACTACGCGATGCTGGGTACACGTGGCATCTGGAAGGAGGGTTGGAAAGCCGCAGCGGTGCATTCGCCATTGACCGGCAAAGGACATTTCGATAAAGACGAGTGGGAACTGTACAACGTTGCCGCAGACCGTTCGGAATCGAAGAACCTGGCCAAGGAAAATCCGGAAAAGCTGGAGCAGATGATTGCGGCATGGTTCGAAGAGGCAGCGAAAAATAACATACTGCCGCTGGACGATCGTAGCGCGGTCGAGATTCTTGGCATAGAGCGCCCAACCGCAGAAAAGAAGCGCGACACCTATATTTATTATTCCAATACTGCACCGGTCCCGGAGGGCGTTGCGGTGAATATCCGCGGTCGGTCCTACAAAATACTTGCGAATGTCGAGATCTCCGATGCCGACGCTTCCGGCGTGATCTTTGCGCACGGCTCACGCTTCGGTGGTCACGCGCTCCTTATCAAGGACGAGAGACTTCACTATGTGTACAACTTCCTCGGTATCAAGCCTGAGCAGACGTTCACATCGAAGGAGACGCTGAAGCCCGGCGCCTACACTTTAGGTATGAACTTCGAGATGATGGGCAAGGGCGATAACGGGGAAATCTTGGGGAAAACCACTTTGTATATCGATGACAAAGTGGTTGCAACCGGCGATATGCGGACACAACCAGGTAAGTTCACGCTGTCAGGCGATGGTCTTTGTGTCGGCTATGACAGCGGAGATGCTGTCAGCGAATTGTACGAGACACCGGGTGCATTCAAGGGCGGGACGATCCAGAAGGTAGGCGTTTCTGTTTCCGGCAAGTCGTACGAAAACCTCGAAGCTGAAGCCAAGCGAATGCTGAAGCGCCAATGACCCAGTCTACAGCGCGGCCTAAGCCGCGCTGCCACACAACGGGAAACCACCAATTCGGAATGGAACTCGTGACCGTACGATATCAACCGCTACGGGAATCATTGAGTTCACTGCTGTCGCCGTTGGTGCTGGCCGGTCTCGCGCGGCTGAGCTGGGTGGAAGGAGGCGACACCGATGCTGAGCAAACCAACAACCCTATTGGCAGGTCTTCTTGGGCCTCAACCGCCACTTCTTGAACTGAACTTCCGACTTCAACCATCGCGTAAAACGAAGCGTTGCACTCGTTTCTGCCATATGCGCCTTACGCCATGATTTGTGCGGGTCTGCGGTTTTTCGCAAGGCATAATTCATCCATTTCTCTCAGCAACTCCAGAACAAGCCCTCTGGCTATCGTCCCAGGAACCGGTTCGGCCAAAACCGCTACCCTGATAGGATTTTTTAGGCTTCGCAGTCCGGCGCTTGACCTCAGGTTCTGTGCTCATACTCTTCGCTCCTCTAGTGAACGACTCTAGCATGTGCAGCTTTTCTCTGGGTCAATACAGAGACTTGAGCGCATCCAGGTCGTCATTTATCAGCGCCTCACGGGTCAGGGTGAAGATGGCACCATGCTTGGCAAGCCTAAAAGTTTCGCCTACCTTCCCGATGGTGACATGCTTGAACTCTCCACCCCCCGGGACGGGCATTAGTCCCTCGGTGCCGCCTACACCAATGCAGGTCAGGTCTCTATAATCCCGTGCCTGCGACATCTTTACCCATCGCCGGTAGCTAGGATCGACCTTTTCGCCGGCCAGCTTCAGGGCCTTGCCGAAGGTATCCCCCATGAACAAAGGTAACCCCCCGTCGAGTGACCAAAGAGATTTGGGGCAAGTTCCCTACGGAAAGTAGGGTGAGCCCGTTAAATAAAAGCCAATAGTTTGGCTTTTATAGGGTGAACGCCCGGAGCCCCTGGCGTAGGGCCGGACCACACCAGGCTTTAAAAAAACCGATCCCCCTTCCGGGGGGGCGGGTTTTCGAATAATCCGTGGTCAAGCTTTACGGGAGGTGGCCAGCCCAGGAGGAACTGAATCTACATATGAACCTTAGTGCTCAGGACTGCTTTCCGTATGCGTAACGCAGAGGATTCGAGCCACATCAGTTAATCTTTCCGGTTTCACAATTAAAAAAGAGTCGCCAATTTTTACTGCCCCAATGGAGTGAATTGTGTCTGTAACCAGGATGCAATATCCTCAGCTTCCTGCTCAGTGATTTCGAGATCCGGCATGATGCGTTGAGTCGCCTGCCTCATCTCATCAGCTATAAACGAGCGCACAGCCCCACGCATTTCACGGTTCAAACGCACTGTTTTTAGAATGGTAGCACCGGAGGTTCTTTGAACTCGGGGAAATACCCATTTTCCGTTTTGATAGAGCCCTTCACCACTTTGCATGTGGCAAGCCGCACAACCTTGAGTTTGGTACAGCTGTTTTCCCCGTTCGGCGTTTCCGACGATAGCAGCCGGATTGTCAGGTTCACCGGCGCTGGAGCCAGGGACAAACTGATGGTCGTTTCCATCACCGGTGTTGAGTAGTCGCCGGATCTCCAGCGTCCAGACTTTGCTCTTCTCATCAAAAGAGGCGAAGGACGTCACATCGCCCCGGTCGCCAGTCGAAGGACGGTTAATTGAATATGGAATGGTATCACCAATAGTAAACTCACCCTGGATGGGCACCGCATCCTGAATTTCGAATTGTGTTCGGTCATTGGACTCACTTCCGTAGCTGCCAGACATCGAGTCTCTATAGCTCATATAAGCCGGCTGGGCGTTTTTACCCATACCAAGTTTGCTGGTGTCGTTTGGTATCGAGGGGGCGTTGCCTTTGTCCGATTTCCTGCCATTGTAGTCTCCAACACCATAGACGAGATGGCCATCTTTCAATGTTAGCGAGGGGAGAGAGCGTGTGGACATCCAATGCCATACATCAGCCTTGTCACCCGCGACATTGGTGTGCATTGCCGCAACATCCTCGCCGACCGATGCTTCGGTAAATGCGCCGCTTATTTCGGCATTTGCATGACAGTAGGCGGCGCAGCCGAGGCCATTGGCGCGAAAATTACGCTGCATGTCCTGGATGGGAAACATAAAGAAGACGCGGTCCTCACTCTCGTTTCCGAAGAGTTCATCACCGACATTAATGGCGTTGGCTGCAGGTGTGCCCTCCTTAGGTTTTACATGCTTTTTCTTTTTCCAGGTTTCTCCGTCGTAGACCCAAAGGTTACGTTGAATCGAAGCATCATGATTGGCGTCGACCCAGCGGACCAGAAAGTAGACGTAGTCGTCATCCCAAGCCGATCCGACAGTGATTTCGCCTGGCACTGCATCGTAATACTCGCTCAGAGGATAGTTGCTCATCACCCTTCCCCAGATCTTGCTTAGATAAGTCGGATTCCAGTCGTCTGCGCTGCCATCCAGAGTGATGCTGCCCGATTCCATGCGGGGAGATATCACGACTCTCGGCGCAATCAGCGAGGTGTTCAGATGTTCGAGAAAATTTAGATAGAGCAGGTTTTCGCCATAGTGGTTATGAGAGTTCTCGGTCACTGCCAGTGCAAAATAGGTATCGGCTGGCACGTTCTCTGGGTCGTCGTGTGCAATCGCGGTAAAACTGACCGCCAGTATAGCGGCGAAACTGGAATGGAGAGCCTTGGTTTTCATGGTGTGGTCTCGCCTCCCTTACTTGTTGATTATGTTTTATGGATTTCATAGGTGGAACGGCAATCGACCATTGTCGAATTTAACCCTATTACTTTTCATGTTTATAGGCTGACTTTAGGAATAATCCGATTTTCTAATAAGGGGCAATAGACCCCATTTAAGAGGGGTTATTCACCCTATTGCTATTGCATTTATCGTTCTGGCTGTTTTCAGGGAACCGCCTGGAAACGCGGTATTCGATCATCAGGTGGTGAAGGTGTCCGGTAAGCCGATGCCTTGGAGGACAAGAGTTCGGTAAAACGAGCACTTGGTTATCACTGATATTCGTCAATCATGAGCAGGTCATTCGAATAGTATTTCCCGTTTGGTCGTCATGGTTCTATCTCCTGCTGGTTGCCAGGGGTATGTGTGGTCGGCGTTGTTCATTGGGGTTCCTTTAGACTGCAATCGCTTCAGAGCGGGGCTTTTTTCTCTGGCTTGGAGCACTGCACCGAAAACGCACAATGGCGCCGGATTCATTCAGACCATTCGTGTCTTCATTAAAAACACTCTAGCGAATTCCACCTATGGGAAACTCGGGATGTGCTTCAGCAAACTGGTTTACAGTGAGGCGGGTAGTTTCATGAGCAGGGATATCTGGTACTGGCTCGTTCATAGCCCATGCCAAATACTGCTCGACAACGATCAAGATCTTCCCGCTATTCTGGTTTTCTGTAGAAGTAGAAATTTCGAGCCTCAACATGCCGGTGATTAATCGGACAGGCGGTGTTTTGCCTGCTGTTGAGGGAGATTTGGCACAGGCGAAAAAAAGGCGCAAGCGCGCCCAGGAAAATCATTGCTCTTAAAAGAATCAGTAAGTTATTCAGGCAAAATCAGGCAATGCCCATAATAATCTACCATTGCTTTCTAATTCTCCGCCCAATAATTACAGGATCCATCTCATGGAATGAGGGTTCTTTGCTTAGTAAAATCGCGATTTTTTCTTTTTTAGGCCGGACACCATACTCCTCCATATATTTCTGGGCGCACTTGCTTGCCTTGTCTTGCCATTTTAGATCGTGATTTAAAGCTGATTGGCTGCCATTCCTTTGTCGCGATGTATCCAGGAAACCTTCTTTATCTTGGCCATCTGATCCTCTTGGCTCTAGTTTGTGTGTCTTGGATATGATTCCATCGTTGGGCACTTGCGCAGGTATCGCGTCTATATTCCGCTGTAGCTGAGTAATTCTTTCAATTTCTTCAGAACAAATTACTAAGTCGTCAATAGTAATATGCCGATTGGGCTCAGAATCGAGGATCAAAAAAAACCAGTTTCAGTAACAATTCCTCTCGGATCAGCTAACAACTCCTGAAGAACATCAGCTGTTGGCCCAAGAAAAGAGAATTTGATCGTATGGTTTTGGGAAACTGCAAGCAATTCATACAGCTGACTATGCTCAAAATGTCAATGCTGGGATACATAGAACTGTTCAAGAGTTACAGGTGTTTCTCCAGGGCATTCCCAAAGATATTTCCTAACTTCTTCTCCTCCTTCATAGCGAATATCAACAGGCCCCGCACGCTTCTTGGTTGCTCTATCTGGCCATGGAGCCCACCCACCCCGTTAGCTGTTGAGTCTGTTTGTATTGGCTCTTCGGTTTTGTGGGCAGAACATCGGCAATGTAGCGGTCGGCCAGGTCGGCGAAAGTGTGTTTTTCTGCTTCGGCAGTCTTTAAGAGTCGCCGTTCCCGGATTGCTGCCTTCGTTTGGGTACCCCATCGTTTTGCATCGGTCAGTCGCCGAAACGTTTTAGTCTGGATTGGGTGGCCCTTGATCCGGACCTTTTCTTAATAGCTTTCTCCGCGTTTACTTATAGTAGCTATTGCCGAACCTCCTAATCAGGTTGGCGATGGTTAGGGCCTCGTGGATTTGTCACCACCTCCGGGGCCAGTCTTTTGGGAGGTGCTGCCATCTACTTGTAGTTTATTTTTCGTCGATGTCCCAGCAGTGTCCCATGAGCAAAGAAAAAGGGCCTGGAATTTCTTCCAAGCCCTTGTTTTTCCTGGCTCCTCGGGACGGGCTCGAACCGCCGACCTAGTGATTAACAGTCACCCGCTCTACCGACTGAGCTACCGAGGAATAAGTCGAGCCGCGTATACTAATCACACCGCTACGTCCGGTCAATAGGATAGGCAAAAAAACTGGAGAATCTTAGCCACATTTCAGTGGCTTACCGTCTGCTCCCTTTTTGGATAATCGAGGTCTGCCGGCGTTCGATACAATGATTGCCTTGGGCTTTATATCTTTGGAGCGGTCGCAAACCGTGATGGTGGCGGTAGAGCCCGGAGACATTCCGCTGGGCTGATAGACAAGCTTCTTGCGGCCTACCGAGGTCCGTATGGAGACGCCGGTATCGGAGCGGAAGTACCGAAGCAGGGGCTGACCTTCACCAGCTGTGCGGTTTCCATTCTGGTCGGCAAATACCATGAACCCCTCGTGCCAGTAAAAAGTATCATCGCAGTGCTCCCCATCGACGCTGGGGCAAAGCACCACAGGGACACCGCCGGTTACCGCCTCACTGCGAGCGAAATGGAGGTGGCTGGCTACCGCATTCACCGCCGCAGTCACTCGGTTGTTTCCAACGATTTTTCGGTATCCTGGAATACCGATGCTGAGCACGATGATGACTAGCGCCAGCGCCGTCAATAACTCCACCAGCGTCAATCCGATGGATCGGTAATTTGTGTGCTGTTTGGGGATCTCCATATCCCTATTCCTCCCACCGGCAGTCTTGGCCTGGAATCCATTCCCTGGCTAGTCAGATTACCGGTCGCTAGTAAGCACAGAATAGGAATAATTTTCCTAATTCGCAAGTGTACCGAGGATTGGGTCAAATCTGTTTTCCGGGATCAGGAGCTAGATGCCATAATAATCCGTTACCCTAACTAGCGGATTTCGCGATGCCAAAAGCATTTCAGTTGATGTCGGATTTTCAGCCCGCTGGCGATCAGCCGGAGGCGATTGCCAGTCTGGTCGAAGGTCTGAATGACGGCGAAGCCGGTATGACACTATTGGGGGTCACCGGGTCGGGAAAGACATTTACCATTGCCAATGTAATTGAGCAGGTTCAGAGACCGACCCTGGTGCTGGTCCATAATAAGACCCTGGCGGCTCAGCTCTATGGGGAGATGAGGGAGTTTTTTCCCAACAACGCAGTGGAGTATTTCGTCTCCTATTACGACTACTATCAACCCGAGGCGTATGTCCCTTCGTCCGATACCTTTATAGAAAAGGATGCCTCGGTGAACGAGCACATCGAGCAGATGCGTCTGTCCGCCACCAAGGCATTGCTGGAACGCCAGGACACCATAATCGTAGCAACGGTGTCCTGCATCTACGGATTGGGAGATCCCCGTTTCTACCTCAGTATGGTGATGCATCTGGTGCGGGGAGAGCAAGTAGACCACCGGGGTATCCTACGCCGCTTGGCAGAATTGCAGTACACCCGAAACGACATTGAGCTACAGCGGGCCAGCTATCGTGTGCGGGGCGACGTAATCGATATCTTTCCGGCAGAATCCGACCGGGAGGCGATCCGGGTTGAACTTTTCGACGATGAAATCGAGGAACTCTCGCTTTTTGATCCTCTCACCGGTGAAGTCAATCGCCGGGTACCCAGATACACGGTCTATCCCAAATCTCACTATGTAACACCGAGGGAGACTCTGCTCCAGGCGGTTGATCAGATTAAAACGGAACTGACAGAGCGTCTCCAGCATCAGCGACAGAACAACCGGCTGGTGGAAGCCCAGCGCCTCGAACAGCGCACCCGGTTCGATATCGAGATGATTCTGGAACTCGGCTATTGTACCGGCATAGAGAACTATTCTCGCTACCTTTCGGGTCGAGAACCGGGAGAGCCACCACCTACGCTATTCGATTATTTGCCGGACAACGCTTTGCTGGTAGTGGACGAGAGCCATGTCACGATTCCCCAGGTCGGCGGTATGTACAGAGGCGACCGCTCCCGAAAGGAGACTCTCGTGGAGTATGGATTCAGGCTCCCTTCGGCATTGGATAACCGCCCCATGCGATTCGATGAGTTTGAAGGGCGAGCGCCGCAGACCATTTTTGTCTCCGCTACCCCAAGGGAATACGAGCTGGAGCGATCAGGGGCAGTAGTGGAGCAGGTGGTCAGGCCGACAGGCCTGGTGGATCCAGAGCTTCAGGTCAGGCCGGCCACCAACCAGGTGGACGACTTGTTGTCGGAGATCAATGTACGTGTTGCGCGCCAGGAAAGGGTTCTGGTCACCACTTTAACCAAGCGCATGGCGGAAGATTTGACCGACTATCTCAACGAACATGGTGTGCGGGTGCGCTACCTGCACTCCGACATCGAAACTGTGGAACGCGTGGAAATTATTCGCGACCTGCGGTTGGGGGAGTTCGATGTACTGGTCGGTATCAACCTGCTAAGAGAGGGCCTGGACATGCCGGAAGTCTCGCTGGTGGCCATTCTCGATGCGGACAAGGAGGGTTTTCTCCGTTCTGAAGGTTCACTGATACAGACAATCGGCAGGGCTGCACGCAATGCCAACGGCATGGCGATTCTCTACGCCGATAGGATCACTGGCTCCATGCAGCGCGCTATGGAGGAAACCGAGCGTCGGCGGACCAAGCAAATCGCCTATAATCAGCAGCACGGTATAACCCCCAAGACTATTCGCAAGGCGGTAGCAGATATCATGGAAGGTGCGCGCGCGGGCGCACCCATGTCTCCCCGTGCATATGCCAAAGTAGCAGATATGCAGGCCGAGTACGCTGCGCTGACACCACAGCAGATGTCCAGCAAAATCAAAATGTTAGAAAAGCAGATGTATCAGCATGCCCGGGATCTGGAGTTCGAGGATGCGGCAAGGGTCCGCGACCAGATCCAGTCACTAAAGTCTGGTAGGGTACTCGCCTAGGCGAGAATCAGGCGTAAATGTGACACATTCGGCAATTCTGTAAATATGTTGGTCGAATGGTTACACTGGCTTCTTCTGGCTGCTTGAAGGTCGGTTCACATTAGAATTATTGAAATCCGGGAAATCGAAACATGACGATGAAAAAAGAGAAAATTGCATCGTGTTTGCTCCTAGGGAGTGCCTTGTTGTTAGGTTTCTCCGTCGAGGCCGAGACATTGAGGCTACTCACCTGGGGTGGCTATGCACCGAAAGAGGTGGTGGATCTCTTCGAGGCGGAGACTGGCATCGAGGTCAAGGTCACCAAGTCCAATAACGAGGATATGATCTCGAAATTGCGGGCCACACGCGGCGCGGGCTTCGATCTGGCACAGCCTAGCCAGGATCGTATCGTCGGCGCGCAGACGGAGTTTGATATATACAAACCTGTTGATTTATCGCGCATCAACAGCGATCTGTTCATCAGTTCCATGCTTGACGCCACCGTCAGAAACACTTCGATCGGTGACATGGTATATGGCGTACCTCATGTCTGGGGTACCAGTGGTCTGGTAGTCAATCGCAAGCAGGCAAAGGGAGTGGCAGACTTCACTGACTTGTGCGACAAGTCATTGGCAGGCAAAGTGTCCTACCGCTTAAAGCGGCCGACGCTGATAGGTTTTGCCTACGCCTTGGGGGAAGACCCCTTTGCCTCCTACAACGAGAAGGTGAAGTATCAGCAAATCCTTAACAAGGTGCAGGAAAAGCTGATCGACTGTAAACCAAACGTGAAGAAGTATTGGAGCGGTAGTGACGATTTGCTCAATCTGATGCGCTCGGGAGAAGTGGTTGCAGCCATGGCCTGGGATGCCGGCGGTTGGAAGCTGAACAAGGAGGATGCCAATATCCAGTTTGTGGCTCCCCAGTCCGGCGCGCTGGGCTGGATCGATACCTTCGCCCTGCCTCGTAAGACCAAGGCTGAGGATGCGGCCTATAAATGGATCAATTTCGTGATGCGTCCGGAGATCGCCGCCATGATCACCGCATCTGCGGGGAATTTTACCGCATCGAAGAACTCTTCCGAGTTCGTCGAGGAGGGCCTCAAGAAGCGATTTTTGGAGAGTTTTCCCGCCGAGGCCGTGGACAATATCAAGTGGTACCCTCCGGTTCCGGCGGGGCTTGAGGAGATCGAAGGCAAGGTGCTGGATCGCGTAAAGGCGGCTAAGTAGGGGCTGGTCGCGGAGGGGCGGCTAGACGTTGAGCTCCCTGAAGACCACCGCTTATGATTGATCTAGAGTGCAGTGAACTGGTTAAGCGATTCGGCCGGTTCACCGCGGTGGATGGGGTCTCCATGGCCGTGGGCAAGGGCTCCTTCTTTTCCATATTGGGCCCTTCAGGGTGCGGCAAGACCACATTGATGCGCATGCTTGCCGGGTTCGAGGCCCCCGATCACGGGGATATCTTGATCAAGGGACGTTCGATGCTCGGGGTTCCGCCCAACGAACGTCCCGTGAATATGGTGTTCCAGCATCTGGCCCTGTTTCCCAATATGACTGTGGCCAGGAATATAGGCTATGGACTGCGCCGCCGGAAGGTATCCGCAGCTGAGCGCCAGCAACGTGTGCAGGCGGTGCTCGATCGGGTTGGTCTGGGTGACTCCGGTGAAAAGCGTATTCAGCAGTTGTCAGGAGGCCAGCAGCAGCGGGTGGCGCTTGCTCGATGCCTGGTATTGGAGCCAGACGTTTTGTTGCTGGACGAACCACTGGGTGCGCTGGACCTGAAACTCCGCGAACATATGAAAGTGGAGCTGAAAAAACTTCAGGCTGAATTTGGTACCACCTTCATCTACATTACCCACGACCAGTCGGAGGCGATGGTGATGTCGGACCGTGTAGCGGTGATGAATCGAGGTGTTTTCGAACAGATCGGTACTCCGCAGGATCTCTACTATCGACCGTCTACGCCCTTTGTCGCAGCTTTTGTCGGAGACAACAATCACTGGCGGGGGAGGGTGGTCAAGCGGGATGAAAAGCGGTTAGGGGTTTGGGTTTGTACAGATCAGGGCATGGAGCTGTTTACCGCACTTCCAGTTAAGGCGTGGGATGCCGGGCAAGAAGAAGTCGAGATTTTTGTGCGTCCGGAGATGATCACTATATCGCGGTCGCCGGCGGCAGTTCCGGCAGAAGAGAACAGGATCCGGGGCAGGGTGGTTAGTCTGCTGTTCGACGGGGCTCGTAGTCAGGTATTGGTGCGCCAGCAGGGATCTCAGCAGGAAATTACCGCAAACTTGCCCCAATCCAGGGAAGTTTCCGATCTTGCCCCCGGAGACGAAGTTCATCTGGCTTGGCAATGGCGCGATAGCCATGCGTTTCCACTGGGGGCATGAGCCGCAGCCGTATCAATCTGGGGCTCTGGTTGTTGTTATCGCCGCTTCTGTTGTGGCTGGCATTGCTGATTCTACTGCCTCATGTGGATCTGCTGTGGATCTCCCTTCGCGAGCGTGTCGGCCCCCGGGAGTATGTGATCGGTTTCGGACACTATCGCGAGTTCTTTTCTGAACCGCTTTATTGGCGCACCTTCGCGCGGACAGCGTTGATGTCGCTGTTGGCAACGGCGATAACGCTCATTATCGCCTTTCCTGTCTCCTACTATATCGCCAAGATGATGCGCGGAAGGGTGAAAAGCGCTCTCTTCCTAATGTGCCTAATTCCTTTTTGGGTCAGCGAACTGGTCCGCACCTATGGCTGGATGATCCTGCTGCGGGAATCCGGGTTGGTCAGTGGTTTCCTGCAGTGGAGCGGTTTGAGCGGAGTTCCTGTGGAGATGTTATACAACGATGCCGCCATTATGGTCGGCCTGGTATACAGCGCTATGCTGTTCATGGTGGTGCCCCTGATAACTACCCTAGATAGTCTGGACGACAGCCTGATCGAGGCAGGCTACGACCTCGGCGGCAGCAGCTGGAACCTAATCTGGGAAATCGTTGTGCCCCATGCCATGCCGGGCATTGTCTCCGGTTGTATTGTGGTATTTATGCTTACCCTGGGTAATTACCTGACACCTACACTCCTAGGAGGAAAAGAGAGCCTGTGGTTCACGGAGCAGATCTATACCCAGTTCATCACCCGCTTCAACTGGGAGCAGGGATCGGCATTCGGCATTCTGCTACTGGTGCTTTCGTCAACCATGGTTTGGCTAGGTCTTCGGCTAAGTCGCCAGTCCTTCACTCAAGTCATGCGCTGAAGGTACTGAGGAAGCGATGATCCCCTCAATTCCGCAAAGCCTCTATTTTCGCGCCACCTACCGGGCTTATGTGTTGCTCTTTTTTCTCTTTTTGATGACACCCTTGGCGGTTGTCGCCGTTTTTGCCTTCAATGACAGCCTCTTTCCCTCTTTGCCTTGGGGGGGATGGACGATGGCATGGTTTTTCAGTGACAAGGAGCCGATGCTTGGAATTCTGCACGATGATGAGTTACTGGAAAGTATCGGTACCAGTGTCATGGTCGCCCTTTTCACTACTTGCTTATCACTTTTACTGGCCACCAGTAACGCATTTCTCTTTGAGCGGAAACAGTTTCCCGGCAAGAATTTGCTTTATATTCTTATGCTTATGCCCTTGGTTATTCCCGGCGTTATTCTCGGAGTATCGATATTGATTTTTAGCAGTTCCATAGCCAACGGAGTTGAGGCATGGAGTGGTTACGACATCGATGGCCTGCGGCCGGGGCTACTGCTGGTGGTAGTGGGCCAGGTGGCCTTTATCACCACTATCTGCACCTTGATCCTGACTGCACGTCTGAGAAAGTTCGACCAAAGCCTCGAGGAGGCTGCAATGAGCCTCGGCGCGAGCCGTCTGAGCGCGGTGGCCACTGTGACCCTGCCGTTTCTTGCCCCAGCGCTCATTGGGGCGGGGGTGGTTGCTTTTCTGATGTCTTTCGAGAACTTCAATACCACCCTGATGCTTGTCGGCTCGGACGCACCCCTCACGATTGCAATGTTCGATCGTCTCCGAGAAGGCTCAACGCCGGTACTCAACGCAGTTTCACTGATGCTAATGCTAGGATCCGCGGTGCTCGTTGTGTTCAGTGTCTTGGTGCGGCGAAATCGAAGCTAGCCGCAGCCATGGGCACTCCTTTTTCTAGCGCCCCCTTTGCTTCCTGGGAAAAAACTTCAGAAATAATAGAACGTAACGATACTAAGTATAAGTGTTATCGATCAGAGGGGGCGCCTCGGCTGTTTTTCGGGGTAGCCTCCAGGTTATTCGCAGGTGAGGAACCCGGGTCAATATAACGAGAACTCAATTCTTGCCTTTGACTTGGGAACCATTAATAATTCGGTCTAATTTACTTCGTGGGGAAGTGGGCCAAATGCACAAAATCATGGTGCTCAACGCCAAAGGCGGTTGTGGCAAAACGACGATTGCCACTACCTTGGCATGCTATTTCGCCGGTCAAGGCTACAATACGGCATTGATGGATTTCGATCCCCAGCAGTCCAGTTATCACTGGCTACAGATGCGCTCTCCCGGAGAGCCCCAGATAAAGGCCATCAACGCCGTTCGCCCTGCTACAGGAATGACCCGTTCCTGGCAGCTTTACAGCGGAAAAGAGACTGAAATCGCAATAATCGATACTCCAGCGGGCATCACAGGCAATAAACTGGTGGATCTGTTTCACAAGGCCGATTCCATCCTGATCCCCGTAATGCCTTCGGTTATCGATCTACTGTCCATGCGCTGTTTCCTTGAGGAACTCGGTCGTCTATTGAACCGCGGCCAGCGAAAAAAGCATATCGGCATCATCGCTAACCGAGTTAATGCCGTTAACCCTTCCCGTACGGCTATTAAAAGTCTGACCGACAGTGCCGGTCTGCCCTTGGTGGCGGCGTTGAGGGATACTCAGAACTATGCCATTGCCATGGAATCCGGTCTTGGAATCAGCGAACTCAATCCCGGTATGACTTCCGCGGACAGGGAACACTGGAAGCCGGTACTTGACTGGCTTAAACAGGTCATTCCCGCACGGCAGTGCGAGATGGACTTTTCTCCCAGAACCGACTGGTCTTCTGCTGTAGCCTGAGGCGGGTTGCTCTTTCCGGTGTTTTACCGGTGCCAATTTGGGCTTGCTTTGAGGCTGGCATCGGATGATCGGTTGCCGTCGACTGCAACCCGTCATACTCTAATGCGCTTGCGGCTGACCTCCTTCCGAACAAGCCCTCTCTATCTCGGAGGGCCTGGAGTCGACACATTTTCTATAGCCGGTATAAATAAATGTATTGCCAGAAGAATCCTCTGGTGTGGTAGGGTTGAGTGTTACAAATATCTACCATCTCAACAGGGCTGGTAGTTTGTATTTGCGTAGCAACTGCTAGATGTAAGTGAACATGATTTCGATTAGCAAGGAGAAGATGTAACGATGATCAAGCCCGTCGGATCCGATGAACTGCAACCACTATTTGTTTACGACACGGACGAGCATCATCGATTGCAGCGTGAAGCGGAGACACTTCCCTCAGTGGTGGTGAGTTCGCAGACTGCAGGCAACGCGGTGATGATGGGCGGAGGCTATTTCACCCCATTGAAGGGCTACATGACCGTTGGCGACGCTATGGGCTGTGCCGAAAACATGAAAATGTCCGACGGTAGATTCTTCCCCGTTCCCATCTTGTGTCTGCTCGAGAATGTTGACGATATCAGGGGTGCCAAACGTATCGCGTTGCGTGATCCCAACGTCGAGGGCAATCCTGTGCTCGCCGTAATGGAGGTGAACACGATAGAGGAGGTCAGCGATCAGCAAATGGAAACCATGACCCAGCGGGTTTATGGAACCACAGACGCCGAGCATCCTGGTGTTCAGACCTTTAATTCACAGGGACGATTTGCTGTTTCCGGCCCTATTAAAGTTTTGAGTTTTAGTTACTTCCAGAGTGATTTTCCCGACACGTTCAGAACAGCGGTAGATATCCGCAATGAGATTCGGGAGAGAGGATGGAACACCATCGTCTCTTTCCAGACCCGCAATCCGATGCATCGAGCCCATGAGGAATTGTGCAAGATGGCGATGGAGGCTGTAGAAGCAGATGGTGTGGTTATCCACATGCTGCTGGGAAAATTAAAGCCGGGTGATATTCCTGCACCGGTGCGCGATGCGGCTATCCGCAAGATGGCGGAACTCTATTTTCCACCCAATACTGTAATGGTTACGGGCTATGGGTTTGACATGCTCTACGCGGGTCCCAGGGAAGCCGTCCTTCACGCCTATTTCAGACAGAATATGGGCAGCACCCACTTCATCATCGGTCGTGATCACGCCGGTGTCGGAGACTACTACGGTGCCTTCGATGCCCAGACGGTTTTCGAGTCCGAGGTGCCGGAGGATGCACTCGACATACAGATCTTCAACGCCGACCATACCGCCTATTCCAAAAAACTCAACAGAGTGGTTATGATGCGTGACGCACCCGATCACGAGAAGGATGATTTCGTGTTGCTTTCCGGCACTCGAGTTAGAGAAATGCTGGGTGAGGGAATTGCACCGCCTCCGGAATTCTCTAGACCTGAGGTAGCTGAGATTCTTATGAATTACTATCAATCGCTCGATAAATAGCGACCAACCTTTTCCAGGTTCAGGGAGGCCCGCAACCCTGGGGGCGGCGGGTTCTCCGCTTCTTGGTTATTTTTTAGGCTACTGACTTCGCCATAGAAGCAGGTACCGCCCGGATCCAGCTCGATGCCTTTTTGCCGGGCAAGGCAGGTTCGATGTATTTTGATCTCTCCGGCCCCATCACGCTTAATTGAGTCTTTTTCCCCTTGATCGCATCTCCGCCCCACCCCGAGTTTAGCTAGTCAGACGCAAGCGAATGTGGCTGGCCTTATCGCCGGCTGGCGTCGACAGTGGTATGAGGGGGGGGTAAGATGCCGGGGCAATTGCAAACAATAATTCAGGGGGAGTGCTCAGCATGAAAATCGAGACCATCGCGGTTCACGGCGGATTCTCACCGGACCCAACCACCAAAGCCGTTGCAGTACCCATTTACCAGACAACGTCGTATGCCTTCGACGACACCCAGCATGGTGCGGATCTGTTCGACCTAAAGGTGCAGGGCAACATCTACACGCGGATTATGAACCCCACCAATGATGTTCTGGAAAAGCGGGTGACTGAGATGGAAGGGGGGGTAGGGGCGCTCGCACTGGCTTCGGGAATGGCGGCGATTACCAATGCGATCTTCACCATCTGTGAGTCGGGGGATAATATTGTCACCACATCGACACTCTATGGTGGCACTTACAATCTCTTTGCCCATACTTTGCCACAATTGGGTATTCAGGCGAGATTTGTGAATGCCTCCGATATGGATGCGATGGCGGCCAATATAGATGAGCGTACCAAGGCTGTATTCTGTGAGTCGATCGGAAATCCGGCCGGCAATGTGGTCGATATTGGCGCCTTTGCGGAGTTGGCGCACAGCCATGGTTTACCCTTGATCGTCGACAACACAGTTCCTACACCTTACCTCTGTAGGCCATTCGAGCACGGTGCAGATATAGTCGTTCACGCATTGACGAAGTACATGGGGGGGCATGGCAATTCCATCGGTGGGATATTAGTGGATTCCGGAAAATTTCCCTGGGCGGAGCACAAACAACGATTCCGGCGCCTCAACGAGCCGGACGTTTCCTATCATGGGGTTGTTTACACAGAGGCGTTGGGGGCGGCTGCCTTTATTGGGCGTGCCCGGGTCGTGCCGCTGCGCAATATGGGAGCAGCGATATCGCCGTTTAACAGTTTTCTGGTTTTGCAGGGAATAGAAACATTACCTGTTCGAATGGACAGGCATTGTGAGAATGCCCTGGCTGTAGCCAGGTACCTGCAGGCACATCCGCAGGTTTCCTGGGTTCGTTATGCAGGTCTCGACGATCATCCAGACCGCCCGCTGGTAGACAAATACATGGGTGGACGGGCATCCAGTATTCTCTCGTTTGGTATCAAGGGCGGAAAAGAAGGGGGGGCGCGCTTTATAGATGCTCTGCAGCTCGCGGTACGCCTTGTCAATATCGGAGACGCCAAAACGCTGGCCTGTCATCCGGCGACTACAACCCATCGACAGTTGGGGCCGGAAGAGGCGGAAAAAGCGGGTGTCAGCGAAGACATGGTTCGCCTCTCGATTGGTATAGAGCACATCGACGATATTATCGAGGATCTGGATCAGGCGCTGGCTGCAGCCAAGTAACAGCAAGACATATTCTGACGCTTCCTTGCTGGCAGCCTGATTGCCCAAGAATCAGGCTGCTTCGATTTCCTAGCGGTCAAGAGTTGCGAAACGGGGTGATCGCAAGGCTGCCAGTGTCATCACCGCCGTGCTTATCGCTTCATCCAAGTGCTCTGTATAGCTCTCGGGACCATTGAAACCAATTATGGGGTCAGTGAGGGGTTCACCCTCATAGTCAAGGAAAATCACGGTAGGTGTGGCGTAGATTTCGTACCGCCTGACGAAAACTCGGCTTCGTATCGGATCGCCGTCGAAGTCGATGACCTTTCCAGGACTGTCGATGTTGAACTCTTTCAGCAACACGCGGTTTTTTAGTTTTCCGGATTCGATGAGTGGCTCGAGCACCTCTTTTCTAAGACGATGGCAATAAGGGCAGAAGTCTGCACTGAAGATCACCATTAGAGGTAGCCCGTTGTTGCGGGCCACCGTGGCTTCCTTCGACCAGTCTACGGGGTTGATTCTCCCTTCCGGGTGATCGGCATCTACCGGGTAGCAGGCAGCCAGTAGCAGAAAAATGGCTGCGAATTTCCGCAATGTGTTCACGAACCTACATCTCTTGCAACGCTACTATTAGATTTCGTCAGTAACTGCGAAAACTTAATAGTTTTAGTATATAAGGATTATATGAAATTATGCCTGCAAAAGCCAATTGAGTTATGAGGATTTACGATGAAATATGAGATTGAAGTGCTCGATGAACTAATCGCTTACGATGGTTTTCTAGGCCTTAAGCATTTCCGTTTGAGACACAGCCTGTTCGCAGGCGGAATGAGCCGGCCTATCCTCAGGGAACGCGTAGAAAGCTATCGTGCAGCCTCAGTGTTGCTATACGATTCACGCAGAGATCAGGTGGTGCTCATCGAGCAATTTCGAATTTCGGGAGTGGAGCGAGGAGCAGATGCCTGGATGCTGGAGATTGTTGGAGGAGTTATAGACGGTGATGAACAGCCAGAGTCGGTGGCGCGAAGAGAGGCTATGGAAGAGGCGGGGTGTGCGGTTGGTGAGATGGAGTTCATCTGTGAATTTTTTGTCAGTCCTGGCTACTCTACAGAGCGCATTCACCTGTTCTGCGGTCAAGTGGACTCCTCCACCGTTGGTGGAATTCACGGAGTCGAACACGAAGGAGAGGATATCAGGGTCTATGTCGTATCAGCCGAGAAGGCGATCGGTGAGTTGTACACCGGAAGGATCAATTCTACTAGCAGCATCATAGCAATGCAGTGGTTGGCCTCAAACCGGATACGGCTCCAAAAGCAGTGGAGTTGAGCACCAGATCGAATTCGAGACCAACCACCTTCCGACGAATCAGCTTTGTTTTTCCACGTGGACATCCATCTGCGGGAAAGGAATGGATATGCCGTTTTCATCGAAAGCAATTTTCAGTTTCTCGGTTAAGTCAAACTTTACCGCCCAATAGTCCGCACTCTTAACCCAAGGACGGACGTTGAAGTTTACGCTGCTGTCTGCCAATTCTCCCACTGCCACCAGAGCCTCTGGATTTTTCAGAATCCGTTCATCCGCATCCAGCGCCTGCTGGATAATGTCTTTGGCCTTTTTGATATCATCCCCATAGCCAATGCCGAATACCATGTCGACGCGTCGAGTCTCCCGTACGGAATAGTTGGTGATAGTGCCGTTGTAGATTGCACCATTGGGTACAATGACCTCCCTGTTATCGCCGGTGCGTAGAATGGTAGTAAAGATACTGATGGTCTCGACAACACCTGAAGTTCCGCCGGCCTCAATGAAGTCGCCGGTTTTAAACGGCCGGAAAATAATCAGCATCACACCGGAAGCGAAGTTTGCCAGTGAGTTCTGCAGTGCCAGGCCGATGGCCAGGCCCGCAGCGCCAAGCAATGCGATGAGGGAGGTGGTGTTAATCCCCAATTGATTCAATGAGGCGATGATGACGAACAGCAACAAAGCGGCGCTGACAATGGAAGCGATAAACTTGACCAGTATGGGATCCATGTCCGCCCGGGTGAGACCTTTGCTAAGCAAGCTGACCAGGAACTTTGCTATCCAGCGGCCGATGATAAATATGACCAGAGCGAAGAAGATATTGATCGACCAAGGAATAACATAGGTTGAAACAAGTTTTTCTAGATCTATTGCTTCGGGCATCATGAGAGCTCCTCGTTGAAGGCAAATCCATCAGAAATGAAAAGGACGAAATGGAGCGAGGACAATACTCGTGTATATACCGGTTTATTTCTGTTGTTCAGGTATTGGCTTCGCCCATGAGGGCGACATCTTAGTGCAGTGTGTTGCTGGCGACAACAGTCGGAGAAGAAAGAAACTCAGGGGATTTCCAGGACCAGCAGCGAGATGTCCCGTTCCCTTTGGTTGCGGGTTCCCACCTGGTAACCGATCCCCCGGCTCCGAGCGTTCGTGTGCTGGTCCACTCCTCCCAAGCTAATCCACTCGCCCAGCTTTCCGGTTACCCTGGTGCGCGCACGCTGTATGTCGAAAGTTCCGTCTATCGCCCCGGGGCGCTCAAGATGCGGCATAATGTCTAGCGTGACCCGCTCTCCGTTGACGTGAGCGGTCGCATAGAATCCTGTGGTGACATCACGAAATCGGGTGTTGCTCTGGTATCGAGGAATCAGCGGCCCCCCGTAGACATAGTAGTCTGATATCGGAATTGACATTCTAGTTGCGATAAATGCGGGTTGACCTTCCAGCGTCCGAACACGGTGCGTGGAGTCGAGGTTGCTTCGAGTATGCTGACTTGAACCTTGAATCTGAATCGAGTTTTTCTCATCTGGATGTCCCACAGTAACCTGGGTGTTACTTCCCAGTTGGGCGTCAAGGTCAACAGCAACGCCCCCTGCAGCGCCCTGGCTTCCCGAGTCCTGCCGTACGTGAATTACTAGCTGCCGGGGAGGTTGATCCAATTTTCTGAGAATTCGCCTAATTTCCCGGAGATTTTCGGGCGATGTCCGTAGGACAAGGTTGTTGTCCATGCCCGTCACGGCCCCCCCTTTTATTACAAATGGTTGAATCAAAGGGATGATTTCTACTGCGGGACGCCCCTTTAATTCGATGAGTTCCACAGGGTAGTCCGCCCAAATTGGAGAAGTAAAGGAGATAAGGAGAAGGAGTGCAACCCTGTTCATCTTTGTGGTCCCTTCGAAGAAACGGTAATTGCGCTGTCCCGAAAGCGCACCCCACCTAGGTTATTAATCACCTGTAGCCCTGCAGTCGAACTATTATATCGACCATAGGGTGTGGTCTCTGAACCGCAGTGGTGCTTTACAACATGGGTTTTAGATATATAGGCCACGCAACTCCGGGTCTCGCTCACTGCTATCCCAGACATTATCAAAAAATTCACTCAGTCGCTTTGCGTTGAATCTGTCATGAAAGTCCGCTTCTGCCAGGAGTCGTTCGATGAGCTTTTTTCTGATATAGCAAGAGCGATCCACCACCATGAAAATTTCGCTGTGCTCAATAAAATCAGGGTGTGTTTTTCTAATCTGAATGCTGCTGGGAAGCCTGCGTGCCAAATCCACAAGTCTGTGGCCCTGCTGCTGTACTGGACCGTTGTGGTGCAATAGGACGCGCACAGACAGGCCCTTGGTATGAATCGCGAGGTGCTTTACCGCCTCGAGGAAAGGTTGCTGGTCGTAGATCCTGGATTCTAGATCCTGGGTAAATATCTCTATTTGTCGCCTGGCCCCTTGAGCCATCCTGGCAGCGGCGTTGGCATGACTCTCCAAGTCCTGTAATCGAATCAGCCCGGTTTGAGTAGATTTCTCAGAAAGGTTCTGCTCGTCACGACCCATCGGCCTGCTCCATTCTTTGGTGAACAATACCCGCCTCCTCAAAAAGCGGGCCCGTGACGCGAAACCCATGACGTTGATAAAAGGGAATCACCTGATATTGGGCATTCAAGAACGCAGCGGGATACTCCTCTGCTTTAATGTAGCTTAGTACTGCGCGGAGAAGGGTGTTACCGACACCCTTGTTTCGCCAAGAAAGTAAAACCGCCATGCGACCTATCTGGCCGTTGGCCAATAGTCGTGCTGTGCCAATTGGCCTTTTTTCAGCATCTTCCGCCAGAAAGTGAACCGCAGTGGCATCAAATGCATCCCATTCCAGGCTTTCGTTTACATGCTGTTCTGTCACAAAGACGCGTGTGCGCACATCTTTTAGGGCATCGCATTCACTCGGCCATTTAGCAACGCGTACACTGAATTCGGTGCTAGTATTCACGGAATCAGTAAATGGCCAGCGTTGTAGAGATCGGTAATGAGCCGAAGAGAGTCGCGATGTGTGAGCCAGGGTTTGAGTGTATCGATATCCATTTCCTGTGTACCCGATATTAATTGTAGAAACTCTATCAGATGGTCGGGAATAACAAATTCTTCACCGTTGGCATAGAGGTAATCTTCTCCTTTGCACCCGCGAATAAAAACAAAATTAGAACGCCTGTTTCTGGCTAATAATCCATGTTTTCCAATCTCTTCCCTCAGTGTCGTGGATGTCAGGGGGTTGTCAATGGGAAACACGGGAAGATGAGGTTTCGGCTCGGTTATGAATCGACCGAACCACCGTGCTTGAGTGTGGAAGTCCTGCACCTGTAGCCGGGAGAGGAATGCGACAATTCGTTCAAGACTGGATCGATCGATTTCCCCATTGTGTTGCTGTACAAAAAGCTCGCCATCGCGGTAGCGTTGCTCCCGGGGCAGTTGCGTCTGTATCAGTTCCTCGAACCAGGCTGAAGTCAATTCATGAAGACTAGGGGCTTGATAGCCCACGGAACAAGTCATGCAGTCGTTGCCTTCGGCTACGCCCCAGTGGGCTACATTGGGGGGCAGGTAGAGTATATCCCCAGGTTCCAGAACCCACTGTACCTCGGCAGTAAAGCTTGGAAGAATACGCAGATCAAGCCCGTGAATGTAATCTTCACCGGCATCGGTCTCAGTGTTGATCTGCCACCGGCGCCGACCCATCGTTTGCACTAGAAAAACGTCATAATCGTCGATATGGGGACCCACCGATCCCTGATCCGCCGCATAGCTGATCATGATGTCATCCAGGCGCCACTTCGGTAGGAACTGAAATGCAGTCAACAGCTCCGCAACGTCTGGGACGTGCTTTTCCACATCCTGTACCAGCAAAGTCCAGTGACTGCTGGGTAGCTGTGAAAAGGCTTTCTCATCAAATGGCCCCTGGCGCGCTTCCCATGGGCGGATACCTCCCCTCTCAAGCACAATACGCGACTCGACCTCGTCCTCGCAGGCCAGTCCTGCCAACTCACCCGGACCTACAGGACAGCGATAGTATGGTAGTGCCCGAGCCATCAGTAGGGGGCTTTTCTGCCAATAGTCGCGTAGGAAATCACTCGCATTCAGCCCATGAGGAAAACGAAGTCTCATCTCAACCCGTGTTCTGACGATTTTCGCTGCTACGTGTCAACGCGTTAGGTGCACAGTCTATGGTTACAATGTGGGGTAATCGCTTTCGTTTAAGAGGCCGAAATGTTATTTTCTCTGCTAGGTTTCAAAAAATACCTACTAATTCACCCTGGAAAGCGCAAAAGCCTCCGATTTGCGCTACTTTTTAATAAAAAATGGTGGAATTTTCGTCTATTATATGACAATCTTCGCTCAGTAGAAGAGCCGGTACAGCTGTGCCGATGGTGGGGTTGGGGATCTCCAGAGACACCAGGTCTGCACACATCGAATTTTAGTAATATAACGAGAGGAAAAAAGGATATGTTCAAGCAGAAAAAAATTGTGACATTGCTCGCTTCTGTCGGTCTGGTAGCAAGCTTTGCCGTGTCGACCCAGGTTGTAGCCGACTCGCACGACATGAAGCACTATGCGCTTGACGGTGCGAAGACGATGGTCAAAGACGGCTCTGGCAACTGCGTGAACACCGTTGGTGGCGCTCCCGGTCCCCAGGAAGCCTGCGGGGACGCAATGCCGATGGAAGAAGTTGAAGTTGACGGTGATTCCGACGGCGACGGCGTGCCAGATTCCCAGGATAAGTGCCCCGGTACTCGTGCGGGTGCAGAGGTAGATCAGTGGGGATGTGAAGTTGTTGGCAACCTGACCATCGATCTGGTTGAAGGAGAATTTGCCTTCGACAGCGCGGTATTGACCCCAGCCATGGAAACCACCCTGACTGAACTGGCTGACCGTATCAAGGCGAGTGCAGGCCATGAAGTTGTAACCATCACAGGGCATACCGACAGCGTCGGGCCCGAAGATTATAACCAGGGCCTCTCAGAGCGTCGTGCTCAGTCCGCTGCCGACTACCTGGAATCTCAGGGTATCGACAGCATCACCACCAAGGGCGAGGGTGAGACCAACCCGGTTGCTGATAATGGCACCCGCGAAGGCCGCGCCCAGAACCGTCGTATCGAGGTTGAAACCCACTAAGTTAGGGTAGCCTCGAAAGGGAGGGTGGTCTCACTCCCTATATAGACAGAAACCGGCAGCTGATATCAGCTGCCGGTTTTTAGTTTTCATCACTACTCGCAGAAGTTCGAGACGAGACGGGTAGATGGGATTCAGGCTAAGGAGTACGCGCCGGCTACCTCAGGCTTACTAGATGCAGTTGGCCTGCTCTGCTGCATTGCCAATGTAACTGGAGGGGGAGAGCGACTTGAGGCGCGCTTTCGCTTCTTGTGGAATATCCAGGTTATCGATGAATGTCGACAACTCCGCTGCTGTAATCCGTTGACCCCGGGTCAGAGCCTTGAGTTTCTCGTAGGGTCGCTCTACACCGTAACGCCGCATCACGGTTTGAATGGGCTCGGCGAGTACCTCCCAGTTCTCATCAAGATCTGCGGCAAGACGCACTCTGTTGACTTCGAGCTTGCCGATGCCCTTGAGGGCAGAATCCAAGGCGATAAGCGTGTAAGCGAAACCTACCCCCATATTCCGAAGCACTGTCGAGTCGGTGAGATCTCGTTGCCAGCGGGAGATGGGTAGTTTCTGGGCCAGATGCCCAAGCACTGCGTTGGCCATTCCCATGTTCCCTTCGCTGTTCTCAAAATCAATCGGATTGACCTTGTGAGGCATGGTCGATGACCCCACTTCTCCCGCCACTGTTTTCTGTTTGAAGTAGCCCAGCGCAATATATCCCCAGATATCGCGACAGAAATCTATAACAATCACGTTGAATCTAGCGATCCCATCGAACAGCTCCGCCATGTAGTCGTGGGGTTCGATCTGAATGGTATAAGGATTCCAGCATAGCCCCAGTGACTCAACGAAGCGCTTTGAGAATGCGGGCCAGTCAACATCCGGATAAGCAGAAATATGGGCGTTGTAGTTGCCCACGGCGCCGTTGATCTTGCCAAGCAGCTGGCTGCCGGATACAAGCACTCTCTGGCGTTCCAGGCGATAGGCGACATTGGCCAGCTCTTTACCCAGCGTCGAGGGTGTTGCGGGTTGTCCATGGGTGCGACTTAGCATGGGAATATCAGCATATTCCCTCGCCATCTGCTTGACTGCATCGATGATCGCTTCCATGCGGGGTAGCAGAATACTATCTCTACCCTCGCTGAGCATGAGTGCATGGGAGAGATTGTTAATGTCTTCCGAAGTGCAGGCGAAATGGAAGAATTCACTGATTGCTTCCAATTCAGGATTACCGACGATCTTCTCTTTCAGAAAATACTCCACTGCCTTGACGTCGTGATTGGTCGTGCGCTCAATTTCTTTCACACGCTGCCCATCCTCCACGCTGAACTGGGCGGCCAGTCCTTCCAGGATATCTCTTGCCTCTTGGCTCAGTAGCGGCACTTCCGGAATCCCCGAGTGGTCGGCCAATGCTTGCAACCAGCGTACCTCTACTAATACCCGGGCCTTGATTAATCCGAATTCGCTGAAGATGGATTTGAGATCTGCGCATTTGCTGCCGTAGCGGCCGTCAATGGGTGTAATGGCGGTGAGGGCGGAGAGTTCCATGGATGTGTTGTCCTGACGCTGGATTCGAGTAAAAGAGAGCAGAATTATACCACTCTTGCTGCAGTGCAGAAATTTTCTTCGGATTAGGGTATAAAAGAAAAAATTCGGAAGATAACGTATTCTAATAGCGTATCATTCGTGCTGATTTTATCGACGCGCCAAAACCGGTGCATGAGCTGGAGGGAGACCCATTGTTAGAGAGTTATCGCGAGCATGTAGAAACCCGGGCAGCAGAAGGAATTCCACCGCTGCCGCTGAATCCCGAGCAGGTAGCAAGCCTGGTTGAGATGCTGAAAAATCCACCCCCGGGGGAGGAGGAGTTTTTACTCGAACTAATCACCAACCGGGTGCCTGCCGGGGTAGATCAAGCTGCCTATGTCAAGGCTGCTTTCCTGGCAGATTTGGTAAAGGGCAACTGCAGTTCTCCATTGATCGATAGAAACAAAGCGGTGTTCCTGTTGGGGACTATGTTGGGGGGCTACAATATCGCACCTCTGATCGAAGCATTGGACGACGATGGTTTGGCTCCCCAGGCCGTGGAGGCCTTGTCACACACATTGTTGATGTTCGACGCTTTTCACGATGTGAGGGAGAAGGCGGACAACGGAAACCAACATGCCCGGGCAATTCTGCAATCCTGGGCAGATGGCGACTGGTTCACCAGCAACGACGATGTACCGGAAAAGATCACCGTCACGGTATTCAAGGTTCCCGGAGAGACCAACACCGATGATTTGTCTCCCGCTCCAGATGCCTGGTCTAGGCCAGATATTCCGTTGCATGCAAACGCAATGCTGAAAAACCCCAGGCCCGGCCTCGAGGGCAACCCGCTAGAGATCATCGCCAAGCTTAAGGAGAAGGGGTATCCCGTGGCCTATGTAGGTGATGTGGTGGGTACCGGCTCGTCGAGAAAGTCGGCGACCAATTCGGTCCTTTGGCACACTGGAACCGATATCCCCTTCATACCCAACAAGCGAGCCGGCGGGTATTGTCTCGGGGGCAATATTGCTCCCATCTTTTTCAATACTATGGAAGATGCAGGGGCGCTGCCGATCGAGTGCGACGTCTCCGGGATGTCCAGCGGCGATGTGATCGATATCTTCCCTTACGAGGGAGTGATCCGGGAGCACAACTCCGGTAAGGAGGTCTGCCGCTTCGAATTGAAGACCAATGTATTGCTCGATGAAGTGAGGGCGGGTGGCCGCATTCCTCTGATTATCGGTCGTGGGCTCACCAGTCGCGCTCGCGAGGCACTGAGGCTGGGGCCCTCGGATCTATTCAAACTCCCCCAGGCACCCGCTGAGAGCAAAAAGGGTTTTACCTTGGCGCAGAAGATGGTGGGGCGTGCCTGCGGAGTGGAGGGGGTTCGCCCCGGCACTTATTGTGAACCGGTGATGACCACCGTCGGTTCTCAGGATACTACCGGCCCGATGACCCGGGATGAGCTCAAGGATCTCGCCTGCCTCGGGTTTTCGGCAGACCTGGTGATGCAGTCTTTCTGCCATACCGCTGCATATCCGAAGCCGGTTGATATCAATACCCACCATTCATTGCCCGACTTCATCTCCTCTCGCGGTGGCGTTTCGCTGCGCCCGGGAGACGGTATTATCCACTCCTGGCTAAACCGCATGCTGCTACCCGACACAGTGGGCACCGGCGGTGATTCCCATACACGTTTCCCAATGGGTATCTCTTTTCCGGCGGGCTCTGGATTGGTGGCGTTCGCCGCGGCTACGGGGGTAATGCCCCTGGATATGCCCGAATCGGTACTGGTGCGGTTTAGTGGTGAGATGCAGCCGGGAGTCACACTGCGCGATTTGGTCAACGCCATTCCCTACCAGGCGATACAGGATGGCCTACTGACGGTGGCCAAGGAGGGCAAGAAAAACATCTTTTCCGGCCGTGTTCTAGAGATTCAAGGGCTGCCGGATCTCAAGGTGGAGCAAGCCTTTGAATTATCCGATGCCTCTGCAGAGCGTTCCGCGGCGGGTTGCAGCATACAGTTGAGCAAGGCGCCGATCATCGAGTACCTGAAGTCCAATGTGACTCTGCTCAAGTGGATGATTGCCAATGGCTACAAGGATGCTCGCACCATCGAGCGCCGCATTGAGAATATGGAAAAATGGCTCGCCGATCCGCAGTTGCTGGAAGCTGACTCAGACGCCGAATATGCAGCGGTCATCGACATTGATTTGAACGAAATCAAAGAGCCGCTGCTGGCCTGCCCCAACGATCCGGACGACGTCAAGACTTTGTCGGACGTGGCCGGAAACCAGATCGACGAGGTGTTCATCGGTTCCTGTATGACCAATATCGGACACTACCGAGCGGCAGGCAAGGTTTTGGAGCCTGTTTCCAGTATCCCCACACGGCTTTGGATTTGCCCGCCCACACGCATGGACGAGCACCAGCTGGTTGAAGAGGGATATTACAACATCTTCGGCAGGGCTGGCGCGCGCACCGAGATGCCCGGTTGCTCTCTCTGCATGGGAAATCAGGCACGGGTGAAGGATGGCGCTACTGTGATATCCACTTCGACCCGGAATTTCCCCAATCGTTTGGGGAACGGAGCGAATGTTTATCTGGGGTCCGCGGAACTCTCGGTTGTGTGCTCCATACTGGGTAAGATTCCAACCGCTGAGGAATACTTGCAGCATGTTTCGGGAATCAATCCCATGGCCGAAGAAATCTATCAGTATCTCAACTTCCATCAGATAGAGGACTTTCGGAAGGTCGCTTCGGAAGTGACGGTCAACTTCGGGTAGTCGCAGTATCGGCAAGACCGCGCTGCTGCTTGTTAGGCAGCAGTGCGGTGTTCCTCTCTTCACCGCTCCTGCGAGACCCAGCTGTCTCCCGCCCTGGGCCGATACTGGCACTATTTCAGAGTGTTTCGATTCCAGGCACCCACCCATAGCAAGTTGCAGCGGCCACAGGTACTTAGAGGAAGAGCCGATCAGGGATTGGAGTGAGTCTGTGTCGAGCAGAGTGAGTGGTCGGACAGTACCTCGATAATTCGGCAATCCGCCACTCTGTTACCGGCGCACTGGCCGATCATCCGTTTAAGTTCGTTACCCATGCATTGCAGCCGTTTTATCTTGTGTTCCACCTCTTGCAGGTGGCTACGGGCGATCTGGTCGACATCCCCACAAGAGTGAGTGGGGTCGTCACTCAAGGCAAGGATCTCCCTGATCCTGTCCAGAGAGAAGCCGAGCTCGCGGCTATGCCTTATGAATCCCAGTCGATCAAGATGCTTCTGAAGATATATTCGCTGATTACCACTGTTTCTCTCAGGCTCGGGAAGTAGCCCGATCTGTTCGTAGTAGCGGATGGTTTGTACCTTGCAGTTTCCCTTTGCTGCCATCTCACCGATGGAATAGATTCGGCTCATGATTAGGATCTCTTGAAGCTATAGTCGCTGTAGGTATTAGGATAACCCCTGAGAATCAAAAAGCCACATGGCAGAGGAAGATATGGCTGGATGCGGATGTGGGGACAACATCAAATTCGACGGTTTATCAAGTAGATATAAAACCGTGTTGTGGATTGTCATCGCCATTAACCTGGTCATGTTCGTTGTCGAGTTCGGAGCCAGCATTGCCTCCCAGTCGATGGCACTAAGGGCTGACGCACTCGACTTTTTAGGGGATAGTCTGACCTATACCATAACCTTGCTCGCTATCGGACATTCCGTGCAGTGGCGGGCATCTGCGGCTTTGTTCAAGGGCATTACGTTGGCTCTCATGGGGGTGTGGGTATTGGGCTCCACGATCCACCGGGTATTCGTATTGGGAATACCCAATGAAATGGTTATGGGGTTGGTTGGGCTGATGGCGTTCGGCGCCAACATCATAAGCGCTCTTCTGTTGATGAAATACAGGAATGGCGATGCCAACGTAAGGTCCGTCTGGCTCTGCAGTCGTAATGATGCCATCGGAAATTTAGCAGTACTGTTCGCTGCAGGGGTTGTTTATCTGACTCAGAGCCAGTGGCCCGATTTGGTCGTCGCCATGCTCATGGCGACGCTATTTCTGCATTCCTCCTCGCTTATAGTTACCCAGGCTTTGGGTGAGTTGCGATCCGCCAAGCATTCCCCATCGGATCCTGGATCCTGCGAGCTAAGGCAAGCTGATCACTAGCATACGAGGCTGAATTCCATTCTAAGGATTCAACCTGAAATTGTGGGAACCTTTCGCGCTTGCCAAACTATCCGGATCTCAAAGTACTGAGGAAATCTATAATCGCACTGCCGGTTTGGCCGGAGGGTGGCTTGAGTCAGTAGCCCTCGAAAATGGGCGCGAGTTCACATATTCATGTAGAATTCGTCGAGGGAACGATATTACTATTTCGGTCTGGAATAGACCAAGGGGAGTATACATTCATGGGAACGAAGCCTGAAATTACAGTATTGATCGCCAGTATTGCTGTATTCAGCAGCGCATCATTGGCACAAACGGTGGATGCGACCAATACGCTGCCAAATGCCAGACCCGGCCAGTGCTATGCCAAGGTGCTGATACCGGCGGAGTATGAGACCAAGACCGAGGAGGTTCTGGTGGCGGAAGAGGCAGAGCTGATCGAACCAGTGGAGGCAGTGTATGAGGAAGTCGAAGAGCAAGTGCTCGTCGAACAGGAGGATGAAGAGCTCATCCCGGTGCCGGCGGTATATGAGACAGTTCAGGAGCGCATCGAAATCAGCCCCCGCGAGACCCTTTGGGTAACAAACCTGGGGAAGAAAGGTATCCCCGTTAATCCTGCAGTTCTTGAGACTGCGAAATCGGCGGGTGTGGATGTGGAATCCGTGATTCCCGGCATGTGTTTTCACGAGTACTATCGGCCAGCACAGTATAAGGCCGAGGATACGGAGATCTTGGTTAAACAGGCATCGGAGGCTATCGAAATAATCCCCGCTGAGTACGAGTGGATTGAGAAGCAGGTGCTCGTTAAAGAGGCGGCAAAAAAGATCGTCGAGGTCCCCGCGAGCTACGAGAACATCACCGAGCAGGTATTGGTGGAGCCTGCAAAAACCGTGTGGAAGAAGGGTAATGGCCTGGTGGAGCGGGTAGACCATACGACTGGGGAGATCATGTGCCTGGTGGAGATCCCCGCCAAATATAAAACCATAAGTAAACGCGTGGTTAAATCGGCGGCAACAGTGGAAGAGGTGGAGATTCCGGCCGAGTATACGACCATCAAGGTACGCAATAAACTGGCACCAGCCGCGGAGAAGCGATCGGCTGTGGCCGAGGAATACCAGTCGGTCAGTACCAAGATCAAGGAATCGGATCCCGTCTTCTTCTGGCATGCCGCTCACGATGAACAGACGCCAGAGGGAAGCAGGACCGGTAATCAGATCTGCTTTAAGGAGATTCCGGCCAAGTATCACGAATACGAGAAGCAACTGCTCAGAACTGCAGCTTTGGTCGAAAAGAAAGTCATTGCGCCAGTACATACGACGGTGAAGGTGAACAAGCTGGTTTCCAATGCCAGTGAAAAACGCAGCAAGATACCGGCCGAATATAAAACCGTCACCAAACGCAACAAAATTGCCGACGAGCGGCTGGAGTGGCGTGAGGTGCTCTGCGAAACCAATATGACTGAAGAAATTGTCACCAATGTCCAGGCCGCATTGCAAAAGGCAGGATACGATGTGGGTACCGTGGATGGTATCATCGGGGGTGCCACACTCCGGGCTGTGGACAGCTATCAAAAAGAGAAGGGACTGCCGCGCGGAGGGTTGACCATCCGTACCCTGGATTCTTTGGGAATAGAGCTCTAATGACAGCCAGTCGGTGGGCAGGGTTGCCCACCGATATCCGCTTGGAGAGGTTGGCTCGGTTTCCGTTGGCCCCTCAGGGTCGTTTTTCTCCGCTGTTCAGGATCGACTGTAGAGTCCGGGTAACTCGGTCTTGCAGTCTTTTCGCCCAAGGGGGTTGCGGTAGGTTCCAGCCGATGAAGATGCCGATGATGAGAACGAAAATAGTATACATTGCGTCACCTCAAAGGAGTTGATTCGGGCGGGTAGACAAGATCTATCGCATCATTGAGTCACACTATTACCCACGAGTGTTTCATCGTGATGGAAGGGCTTGTTGAAGCTGGAACCTAGCGCTGTAAATTTACAGTTACCCATGTGCTGAAGCAGCGTATCAGCGCAGCAGATCCTCGAGCCGCTCAGGAGGATTGCTTTCTATTCGCTGCCAGTCCTCCTCGACGATCGACTCCAGATAATTCAGCAAAGGATCTGTGGCATCTAGCGTTTTATAACGCCGTGCGATGTCCGTTATCTTCTTTATCTGATGAAGATAAGTTTCCGTTATCGCCTCTCCCTGTTGCGTCGATGCGGCCTCGCTGTCGACATAGGCAATGCCGCGCTTTTGCAAATCCACATCCAGGCTTATACAGGCCTGCAGCAATTCGATCTGATAGGGGAAAGTGTAGGTCTCTATACTATCGATTATGCGTCCAAGGCTCGGCGCCGAAAATGCCTTGAATGCTCGGTTGGTATCGGTAATCTTTTTCGCCAGCTCCGGCAGCAGGTGTTGCCAAATCTGGATAAACAGACGTCCGCGACTATTGCGTGAACTTCCGATTAGTGCCACCGAATCGAATTCCCTGCGTGACCCAGCTACTGCCCCGGCCGCTCCCTTCAATATCGGTTCGATGAGCAGGCCGATCTGGTCCGGATGGGTTGAGAGATCTGCATCGTTGTCAATTATAATGTGTTCATTGAATAAATCTTTGTCAGCCAATGCTTTACGCATTCCAAGCAGTACTGCACCGCCTTTGACGCTGCGATTGTCGCCGTTTTTCTCTGTTACACCGGGCGGCAAGTCGGGATCGCTGCCGGTGATCGCTTCCGAGAGCGAGTAGACACGGGCTCTCCCCTCTTGGCGGGCCTCTGGAAAGTCAGTGCTGAGGATAGAGTCTGCGAAAGCTCCCGAGTTGTCCGGACAGCCGTCGTCGATCACGAACAGGCGGCAAGTTAAATTTGGATTGAGCTGCTCTATCCCCATCAGCACGCGCATCTTGACCCGAATGGAATCCTCTCCGTGGGGATGCTCTAGGCGGGTTTGCATTCTCGCTGTCTCTTTGTAAACGGGATTCAACAGCGTTATGGTTACCGGTTTTTCGATGCGGCTGAGAATGTGGTGAGATTCAGCGATCTTCAGTGCCAGCCTGAAACCTACCGCGTCCGCTTCAGGCTCAAGCAGGCGCGCCTCGGCATCTACCGATTCATAGTCTTGATCATGTGCCTGATACCAGGCTTTTACTGCCGTCAAGTACTGCAGAAACGCCGGCGTACTGGCATCGTATGCTTCTGTGATTTTCGGAGACCTGTTAACCAAATCAAGTATTGCTGGTTTGCCGTTCATAGCAGAGTAGATAGAAGTTGGATGCTATCGATTCCAGCTCGATAACAGGTTGCCGGTTCGCCCACCCTTAAGCACGCTGTGCCAGCAGGGGAGGCAGATTTGTTTTGGCGATTCGTTTCGCCAGAGTATAGATTCTGCGCATCTGGTCTACGAACGACATCTCCAGACGGACCAATGCCAAGTAATCGGGATCATCATCCTTCAGCCGCGCGGCTTTTCTTCCCAGCAGCAGATCCGACTGCTCTCGAACGGTGTCTTTCAACAGCATAACAGACTCAGCTGCCTGCTGATCGTTGTCCCTGATCGACTGTACCGCGAACTCCACAGCATTAACCACTGAGACAAAAAACTCCGATAGCATCTCCCGGGTTTTTTCCCCGGAACGAGTGTTAACCGCAAATGCCTTGCGAGCCAGTGACACGATATCGGTTTCAATGACATCGGCCAGATTCTCAAGATTGTCCGTGGCCATCATCAAACCCTGAAATTCCGAACTCTCCTCTTCGCTCAGCATTTTCTTGCGGATTTTTCCCATGTACTTGAGGATCTCCGCCTCCAATAGATCCACTTCATCATCCCGTCGTTCGATATGCTCCAGCATTTCGACGTTTCGATCTCTGAGAGCGGGTCCAACCTCCTTGAGCATATCCAGGGTGATATCACCCACCCTTCCCAGTTCCAGTCGTACCTGTTGGAGTGCCAATGATGGCGCCGCCAAGGCTGCCTCCTCGAGAAATTCCGGCTCCACGATAACGCCCTCGGGGGTCTTGCGCTCCGGAACGATCTTTTCGGCCAGTTTCGCAAACCACCCCGTAAAACCGATGAACAGCAGTGTGTTGATGACATTGAACAGGGTGTTGGCGTTGGCGATTTGCCGTGGCACTTCAGCAGCTGCTTTGGCGCTGCCCTCTAGCTCTGGGCTGGCGGGGGAAATCCATACTGCCATGTCTACCAGCAGCCAGATGAGGGGGAGCCAGATCAAGGTGCCAATGATATTAAACGCGACATGAACCACCGAAGCCTGGACGGCCTCTGTGGATTTGCTGCTGAGAATACCCATAATGGCGGTGGTGACCGCGGTACCGATATTCGCCCCCAGAGCCAGGGCGATGCCCGCCGGCAGGGCCAGTAGTCCTTCACTGGCCATGGCGATGGCAATGCCCACCGTGGCTGCCGATGATTGGACGATAGCTGTGAATACCGCACCGGCGATGATGCCCGCCACCGGATTCTCCAGGCTTTTCAGGATGTCCAGAAAAGGCTCGAAACTCCTTAGCGGGGTCATGGCTTCGCTCATCAGCCCCATGCCATAAAACACTAGGCCAATACCCATGATCATCATGCCGTAATACTTCACCTTCTCACGCTTGGCGCTGAATAACATGAAAAAGCCGATGGCAACGGGTCCCAATGAGTAGGCGGAGAGGTTGAACGCCAATAGTTGCGCGGTCACCGTACTGCCAATATTTGCTCCCATGATGACGCCCACGGACTGGGTCAGTGTCATCATTCCGCCGCTGATAAAGCCGACGACCAGCAGCGTGGTCACCGTGGATGAATTGAGGACGCCGGTGATAAAAGCGCCGGTTAAAGCGCCTTTGATGCGATTGGTCGTAAGCCTTGCTAGAATCTTTTTTAGGGTCTGGCCCGCAGCCTTGGTCATGCCCTCGGAGAGGAGCTGAAGACCCCCCAGGAAAAGGGCGAGACCGCCGAATAATCCCAGAATCAGTTGCAGCCAGTCGGGGGATTCAGTAGCTGCCCCGGCCTCTGCTGCAAACACGACAAAAGCGGCTGCCAGAAGAGCAACCGCCAAGCCTGTGCGCACGACAAAGGCGTACGAAGTTCGAAAAGATTCCTGCTCGAGCTGTGGTAATCTCATCATTGTCTCTTGAATTGGTTATGCAGTTTGGGGGTGAATGCCGTCTTCTTAGAGTTTGTAGCCAGGCACCAGTCGGAGAATACGCCCGAAACGGATTTGTAACAAGTGGAGGTCGATGCCCCTCGATGGTTACCAGGCGGGAGCATACCGGTTACACGAAGATCGTTCTAATACTGCTCTGGGCGGGATTGGTTGCCGGCGCGGTTGGCTACTACTACTCGGTGGGTGTACCTCTTTCGGAATACCCGGAATTGATAAGGGCATGGGTCCAGGGATACGGGGCCTGGGGCGGCGTGGTTTACGTGCTGATCTATTTGCTGCGTCCACTTCTCTTTATACCCGCGACTCTGCTGACTACCGTATCGGGCTTAGTATTCGGGCCTGGGTGGGGGGTGTTCTATACCGTAATAGGAGAAAATCTGTCGGCCAATTTCACTTTTCTGATCGGCAAATACTTTGGGCAGGGCTTGATGGACTGGATGACCGCCAGGGCGCCCAAGATGAAGCAAATGGAGTGTCTGTTTCAAGACAATGGATTTCTTTCCGTATTCATCATGCGCCTCTCTCATTTCCCATTTGATTTCGTGGGTTACCTGGCAGGGGCCTGCAGTCTGAGGCAGGTGGAGTTCGCACTGGGTACTTTTCTGGGTATTCTTCCCGGATTGCTCACCTTCGTACTACTGGGCGCCTCCTTTACCGACCCCCGCAATCTGGCGCTGGTTGCTTTGTCGCTTTTGTGTGGTCTGGTATTGGCGCACTGGATAAAGAGGCGAAGGGCCGGTGCGCCCCGGTAAGCTGTTGCTACAAGTAGTGAGAGGAGATGGCTCCCTGGGCCATGGGTCAACGATGGATATACCCTCGGCGGATCATCAATCTCGGAGACTGGACCAGGCATTCGATATTTTGCTGGTGCAGATGTCTGCAGGCTCTACCGGCTCGTTCCCGGCTCAATCCCACCAACAGGATTTTCCAGGAAGAGCGTTGGTTGAAGTTACGTCTGAGTACAGCCAAATGGGGGATGTGTACTACTCCTGCCAGCTTGTTGCGTGCCCGGCGGGCTATTGCCACCCCTTGCTCCCGCTTGGCATAGACACCCAGCAATACACCCCAACCGGGTAGAGGCGGTTTTGTAAGTGCGGATGCAGCCCAACATTGTGTAGGGGATAGGCGAACAGAGGGCATGGCCGGGTTTGAGTCGTTCGGCTGTAAACTGTCGAAGGCGAGTCCTTCGTCCACTGGCTTGTCAAAGCCCTGGTCCAGCAACGATTTGACACGGCGGCTTCTCTCCCGGCCATCTTCGGCGCCGAGGACTACTGCAACCAAGCGACGACCGTTTCGCTCTGCTGAGGCCACTATGTTGTAGCCGGCGTCGCAGGTGAAACCCGTCTTTATACCGTCAGCCCCCGGATAGGATCCCAGCAGACTGTTGGTGGCCCTGCGGCGTGCATCCTTGAACAGCAACGAGGGGTTGGAAAAGTAGTGAAAGTACTGGGGATACCGCTGAACCAGCAGACTCCCAAGTAGTGCCATGTCGCGGGCAGTGGTCATTTGCCCGCCGTTGGGCAAGCCGCTGGCGTTGCTGAAACGGCTGTTTACCATACCCAGTTCATTAGCCGCGTCCGTCATTAGTACCGCGAACTGCTTCTCGCTACCGGCGAGCCGCTCCGCCAGCAAGACCGCGGCGTCATTGGCGGAGGCCGTGGCGACACCAATGATAGCCTCTTCCACAGTGATGGTTTCTCCACCGACCAATCCGAGACGGGAGCCTGACTGTCCCGCGGCATGATTGGAGACGATGAGTTTGTCGTCCAGACCCAGTTTCCCCGTATCAAGGGCAGCGAAGGTCAGATGGAGGGTCATCATTTTGGCGAGCGACGCGGGATACCAGGGCAGGTTTGCATCCTGATGGTGTAGAACGATGTTGTGTTTGAGATCGATAACGATCTCGGGATCGCATACTGCATGCTGGGGAGCCCCGGAAAGGCAAAAAAGCAGTAAGCTTGATATTCCAATCTGCTGTATCACGCGGGTTCTTTGATTACTACGGGTGTTCAGGAAGCTCTCCGTCGAATTGTCCAGCAGTGCGTTGTCGGTTTCCGGGGCAGAACCGCCATGGTATGCCAGAATCGGGCTGGTAAAAAGCAGAGTATCCCTGTTCGATCTTTGATTTGGCAACTAAGACCAGGGTTGGCGTAGCGGTCCAATGCCCAGTCGGAATACGCTGGATATGAGTGCAATGAGAGCCCGCTACCATTTATAAACAGCGGGGTAGCTGCAGCTGCTGTACCGCCTCGCTGCCTCCTCTCTAGGACTCAAGAAAGGGTTGGTGACAGGGATCAATCACTCCTGATATTCTCGCTCCGTGATAAGTATCGTCGGGGACCTGAATCTTCTCTTGTCTGATTTTTGGCATGCGGGTTCGCGGATATGGCCGTGGGAAATTTAAAAGTACGGTAGATCCGTTTCACCAGATCTAATATGCCCAATTCGGAAGGGCGACATCACCCAGTAATAAACGAAATTAGAGTTTTCGATTGAGCCGACCGGCCGAGAGGTTGTGGCGTGACCCTGGTAAGGAGTGGAACGTGAGATTAAGTATGGGCCGGTTGATCAAGCGCGGGCTGAAGTCGGTTTTTTACAGCCTGTTTGGAGCAGCGGTGGTTCTGGTGGTGGTTTTCGTGCTCTATCTCAATAACCGAGCAGACCTGCATGTCTGGCACTTGGCCGATCTGGACAATGAATTCAGAGCCGACTCCGACATCCAAACCCTTAAAGCTTATCTCGAGTTGGAAGAGCGCCTCTTTGATCAACTCGACGAGCAGGTGTATCAGAAGTTGCTTCCGGAGCACCGGCGTACCATCAATCGTTTTAACAGAGGCGGACTCTCCGACCCTGGTCGACAACCGCGTAATTGGAACCGGAGTTTTGAACTACCCGTGGATTCACCGCAAGCGGGAGTGTTGCTGCTCCATGGCATGTCCGACTCCCCCTACAGCTTGCGACACTTGGGGGAACAATTGCACAAGTCCGGTGCGCACGTGATTGGGCTGCGGTTACCGGGACACGGAACCGCGCCATCGGGCCTGGTGGAAATAACCTGGAAAGATATGGCGGCCGCGGTTCGTCTCGCGGTTGATCATCTGGCTCAAGCGACTGCCGGTAAGCCGCTTTACCTGGTCGGCTACTCCAACGGGGCAGCACTCGCGGTCCACTATGCTCTGGCGACGCTTGAAGATTCTAGCCTGCCTGAGGTAGACAGGCTGGTCATGATATCTCCCGCTATCGGGGTATCACCGGCTGCGGCATTGGCCGTCTGGCAGGCGCGAGTTGGCCATCTGCTGGGATTCGACAAGCTGGCATGGAATTCGATACTGCCGGAATACGATCCCTACAAGTACGGCTCTTTCGCGGTGAATGCGGGGGATGTGGTTTATCGTTTGACCTTGCAGATCCAACAAGATTTAACCAGTCTCGAAGGCACCGGGAAGTTATCGGGTTTTCCGCCGACTCTCGCTTTCTCTTCGGTTGTGGATGCCACGGTATCGGCTCGAGCTTTGGTGGATGGTTTCTTCTCTCGGCTTCCCAACGGGGGGCACGAGTTGGTTTTGTTCGACATCAACCGAATGGCAGAGATCGAGCCCATTCTGCGCCCCAATCCCGGTTCGGTGATACAGGGTTTGGTTAACAGTGCAGATCGGGATTTCACACTCAGTGTGATCACCAATGAAAGCGATAGTAGCTCTCAGGTAGTGGTCCATCGACGGGATGGGGAGCAAGCTTCTGCAGAGAAAATCGAGTTGGAGCTGTCGTGGCCAATCGATATCTACTCCCTCTCACATGTCGCGCTCCCCTTCCCCGAAAACGATCCCGTTTATGGCGGAAATCCCGACAATGCTTTTGACGTCATTCACCTGGGTGGCATCGCACTGCGAGGTGAGCGCGGTGTCCTGGATATTCCAGCATCGGATATGCTGCGACTAAGGTGGAATCCGTTCTACCCCTATTTGGCGGAGCGTATGTCGAGTTTTTTCTCTCTTGACACTCTGGAACGATGACAACCGAGAACGTGGTTCCCGAGGGGGGCGATGCCAGAGTGAAAAACCAGGACTGGAGTCGACACCGCGCCAGTAGATGGCAAAAAGTATCGGTCAAATAAGGAAAAATTTGGTTTTCCCAGTGGAATAGTAGGAGCGCTGCGCGGTATGCTAACAGGGTACCCACAGGAGGATGCCCGAGTCCAACGGCCCATGCGCGCTATAGTCGTAAGACACTATAAGACACTGATCAATGAATCCGGCCTGATTATGGGCTGGGGGGACGCTCCCCCGGTGAAGGGTTGGGAAGCCGATATGGTGTACGTAAACAGTGTCCTGGTCGAACGTGATATTCCCTTCTCTGTGGTCTATACGAGTTACCTGCAGCGGGCGCGCAGAACGGGTATGTTCTATGCGAAGAAGCGCGGTATTCATCTGGTCCGCGATACCCAGGCGTTGAACGAAATCAATTACGGCAAGTTCTACAAGACCAGCAAGTCGTGGGTAGAGACAAACATACCCCAGCATAAGAAAGACCCGGATTTCGTCTACCCGGAGGGCGAAAGCTTCTCCCAAATGCAGCAACGCAGCGTCGAATTCTTCAAGTTGCTTACCCACAAGCACAGCGGCAAGACCATCCTGGTTGTTGTGCACGCCGGAGTCATTAGAGGGTTGATCAGTTACTTTCTCGGGTTGCCTTATGCCGAGAACCTCAAGCGCAAGATTACTCATCGCTATATTGGGGACTTCTGTTTCGAAGGGGGGGAATGCGTGGGCTACGACGAGCTGGGCACACGCTCGGGATTCGTAACAGAGGGCGCTATCTCGATTCCTTGGAGCAGACGCCTTACCCCCAGCGCGCTAGCGTGAGCTGCCCCGGTCCCCGAGACGTTTGGTGTAAACCATTCCCGCGATTTTCAGTCCCATAGTCCCCTGAGGCACCCATACTGGGAAACGCCGGCCCGGCTACCAGAACTATGCGCCGATGCAGGTATTGCCCTAGGGATTGACAAGCCAGTGGCTGGAATAGGTGGCTAGCTTGTACTCGCAACGCTGGCTGCGATCCAGCTACTCTCTAAGAATGACCAATAGCTGTTTGGGCCCATGAACCCCATAAGCGAGCACTTGTTCGATATCAGCCGTCTTTGAAGGCCCGGAGATCAGCAGCGCATTGGTCGGCATGGCGGTCGCCCATCGTTGCGCCCGAAGCGCCTCTGCTAGCGTGCCATAGATCTTACCCGCGTCCAGGACAACTATGTGCAGTGGCGGAACCAGGGACATGAGCCGGGGCTCGGCGACCGAAGGCCAGAGCATGATACTGCCGGTCTCGGCGATGGCGCCTATGGAACTCGTCAGTGCCGCGTCAATGTCGTGGAACAGCTCGTGCTTCCAGCTTTCGATGCTCGCGGCGTAGTCCACGATCTCGATCTTCGGCGGGGGTTGGGCAGCTACGGATTTTCCCGGCTCTGAAGCGGCTCCGACCAGAAGCCGGCGGACCTTATGCTCCACCAGTGTTTTCTCCAGGCAGTGGCGCCAATCCGCGCTTGGGGTGCGGACGACCTTTGCGCGCACGGCTTCGATCATGGCAATGAAACGGTCGGCGCTGCCGCCTTCGGCCTTGGAGTCCTGTGTACCGTACTCGGGTGTCAGTATTCCATCGGATTGAGATGCCTGTAGTCGCTCCAGGATATTTCTGCGCGCGTCACTCATTTCCGTATCCCTCCCGGGTGGCGAGTTCATGAAGGCTGCGGGAGGCCAGCTTCGGTGGTGTCCGATAGTCCGTCCAGGGTGCCAAGCGATTGGGCAGCAGTGCTCGGAAGCGGGTCGCCAACCAAGCGAATCCTCTATACACTCGGTGCCGTCCATACAAGTGCTGCCACAGGGTCCAGGTAAACGCCTCAAACTTTTTACGCAGGGCCCCGCTGCCGCGCACGGTATTGAGCTGATCGGGTAACTTCACCGCCTCTGCCCGGATACGATTGATGAGCCGGGGAAGCGGGATGCGCACAGGGCATACCTCTCCGCAGGCTCCGCACAGCGAGCATGCGGAGGCGAGACTGCCCGCATTCTCTATTCCCAGACGCTGTGGCTCCAACACGCTGCCAATAGGTCCTGGATAGGTCGTTCCGTATGCGTGGCCCCCGACGCGGACATATACGGGGCAGTGGTTGATACAAGCGCCGCAGCGAATGCACCTGAGGGTGTCGAGCAACTCGTCGTCCACGCGGATGCGTGAGCGGCCGTTGTCCAGTAGAACCAGATGAACTTCCTGCGGGCCATCCTTTTCATCCGCCTTCCGCGGAGAACTGATCATGTTGACATAGGTGGTGATCGGCTGACCCGTGGCCGAACGTGGCAGAAGCGTGAGCAGCGGGGGAAGGTCAGACAGCTTCTCTACCACTTTCTCTATACCGGTGACTGCGATGTGAAGGGGCGGCACGGTAGTGCACATTCGGCCATTGCCCTCGTTTTCCACCAGGCACAAGGTGCCGGTCTCGGCGACGGCAAAGTTGACGCCGGAAATCCCGGCATCCGCCTGCTCGAATTTTTCTCGCAGAATACCGCGGGCGATTTGAGTCAGCGCATCGACATCCTCGGTATACTCGACTTCAGAAAAGTGATCAGCAAATAGATTGGCTATTTCCCTGCGGTTTTTGTGCACCGCAGGGACCACGATATGGGAGGGCGTCTCACCGGCGAGTTGAATAATGTATTCGCCCAGGTCCGATTCCAACACCTCGAATCCGTGTTGCTCCAGGTGATGGTTGAGCTCGATCTCCTCGGTAACCATCGATTTTCCCTTCACCACTGTTTTCGCACCCCGGGCAGTGAGTATCTCCTGGATCAGTTGGTTGGCCTGATCCGGGGTTTCCGCCCAGTGCACTGCGATGCCGTTGGCCATCAGTCGTTGCTCGAGCCGCTCGAGAAGTTGGGGCAGCTTGCGAAGGGAATTGGAGCGGACGGACTGTCCCAGATCACGTAGCCGTGAGAGTGCTTCGGTATCCTGGAACTGTGCGGCGCGCTTGGCCATGAAACCATCCATGGCGGTGCGAAAATTTTCACGCCCCTGCTTGTTGTTCAGCGCGGTATCGATGCGTGCATGAAATTCAGTCATCTGATCCATGGGTACGCTCCATCAGAAATTGTGCAATGTGAAGAGACCTGCTGGGACCTATAGCCTGTTTTTCCAGGGCGCCACTGATATTCATCAGGCAGCTACAATCCTGACTGAGCAGTGTATCTGCTCCGGTGGCGGCAATGGCCTGGCTTTTGTCTGTCACCATGGCGCCGGAGATATCCGGTTGTTTTACCGAGAAGGTGCCTCCAAATCCGCAGCACTCCTTTTCGTGTTCGTGTTCAACTATCTGCACCTTTTCCAGTTGGCCAAGAAGGGAGCGAATCCGATCACCGACCCCCATTTCCCGCCTAGCGGAGCAGGAGGTGTGCACCGCCACCTTAAGCGGTGCTCCTAGATCGGTGAGTTTCAGGTCTACAACGTCGACTAGAAATTCGGTGAGTTCGAAAACACGCCCGGCGATATCATTGGCTTTTGTCTCGTCCCGCTGACCGGCGAAGAGTTCCGGCCAATGGTGTTTCATCATTCCAGCACAGGAAGCCGAGGGTACGACAATGGGAAAGGGGTCCGGGAAGCAAGTCAGTTGCGCCCGGGCTACGCGCAGCGCTTCATCGCGGTAGCCCGAATTGAAAGCGGGCTGCCCGCAGCAGGTCTGTTGCCTAGGGTAACGCACCTGGATGCCAGCGCTTCGTATCAGGTCCATGCCGGCCAGCCCTGCCTCCGGGTACAGCAGGTCGATCACACAGGTACCGTAGAAATAGACTGCATTCGGTAATGCCACATTTTCCTCCTCAATGGAAATGGCCCGCGCTTGAGACTCAAGGCCCCCCTTGTTCGTTGTTATTTGGGTCAGATACGAACCCCCGGGGCCAGGGGTGCTGCAGAGCCCGGCTCATGGGGGTTACTGTTCATGCACCCTGTTCGGTCAAAATTGATGCTTGACGAAGATAGCGTTTGTGACGCGCCTGCTGCTCATCGATGGTCTGCAGGGATTCCTCAATGAATACCATATGATCCTGAGCGGCCTGCCGCGCGGCGTCAGGTTCGCCATCGATTACCGCATGCATCAGGTTTTCATGCTGCTGGGACAGGGGCTCGAAGACCCTGGGTATGGTGTAGAGCTTATCCAGATTGTGCTCGATAGTGTTCTCCAGCACTGTAAACAAGCCACGGGTAAGGTGCAGCAAAACCACGTTATGCGACGCTTCGGTAATCGAGAGATGAAAGGCGGCATCGGCTCTGGCCTCAGCCATAGGGTCATCACCCTCATGGTGTAGCCGAATCATGGTATCGAAGGCTTGCCGTATACGGCGATGATCGCCTTTGGTGGCACGCAGTGCCGCATAATAGGCTGCCTGGCCATCAAGGGCGTGCCTCGCCTCCAGTACATCGAATCTAGATTCCGGATGCTTTTTCAACACCTCCAGGAGAGGATCGGTAACGCTGTTGCTGAGTTCACGGGAGACGTAGCTGCCACCCCCCTGGCGGGTGTGTAGCAGTCCTCTGCTGGCGAGCATCTGAATTGCCTCCCGCAGGGATGGTCGGGAGACGCCCAGGCGTTCCGCCAACTGACGCTCTGCCGGCAGACGCCCTCCAGGCTCCAGGGTGCCGTCAACAATCATGTCCTCGATTCTTTGAGCGATGCGGTCGGAAAGGCGCTCGATCTTCATGTGGGTATGCGAAAAAATGGTAAGACCAGTTGCCTTACATTCTATAGTACGGAAGAAAAAATTCAACTCTTTGCTTCTTTTTCACACAATCTAAACTTAAGCTTAGGGGGCCAAGTCCTCAAGAGATTTTTTTAATATCCGCCCATTAAAGAAAAATACCTATTAAAATTATGCAATTATTCAATAAAAGGAAGGTGGGCATTCTGCAGGAATATGATCGATATTCTTGACAATGCCAAAATATATCGCGTAAATTACACTGGTAATACCAATTAACCATTTAACAATATAATCGACGTGGCTGTATCCTGTGTCCCCTCCTGCCAGGACTTGTGGGCCACCACCGATATCGGCCACTGTCCACCTTTGGGTGCCCCAGGCCCCGAGGGCACTTCAGGTAATGAGGCAAGCATATGACTATTGCAGCGCCGATCGCACAGTTGAAGGCAGGACTTGAGCACCGCATACCCACGGAACGTTTGATCGATGAACCGTTACGCTTGCTGGCCTACGGTACGGATGCCAGCTTTTATCGTCTGACACCCCAGCTTGTAGTACGCCTGATCAGTGAGGAAGAGGTGGCTTTACTGTTGCAACAGGCCCACATCCAGGATACGCCGGTGACGTTTCGGGCTGCCGGAACCAGTCTTTCCGGCCAGGCGATCACCGATTCGGTTTTGGCGGTTCTCGAGGGGAATGCCTGGCGTGGCTACTCGATCGAAGATGAGGGAGGCAGTATCCGTCTTCAGCCGGGTATTATCGGCGAGCAGGCAAACAAATACCTGGCCCCTCTGGGAAAAAAAATCGGGCCTGACCCGGCGTCGATCGCCACTGCAAAGATCGGCGGGATTGCTGCCAACAATGCCTCCGGGATGTGTTGCGGAGTTGCCCAGAACAGCTACCAGACGCTAAAGAGCATGCGGGTGATACTCGCCGACGGCACCCTGCTGGATACTGGGAGCGAGGAGAGTCGGCGGGCCTTTCGCGAGTCTCGCCCAGATTTCATCCAGCGGTTGGATGCCCTGGGGAGATCGACCCGGGAGAATGAGCAACTAGCGGCACGCATTCGCCACAAATTCAAGATCAAGAACACCACCGGTTACAGCCTCAATGCCCTGGTCGATTTCGAAGATCCGATCGACATCATGCAGCACCTGATGATCGGTTCGGAGGGTACCCTGGGATTCATTGCCGAGATTACTTACAGGACGGTGCCCGAACACGCCAACAAGGCGAGTGCGCTGGTGTGTTTCCGTGATGTCCCCACTGCCTGCGAAGCAGTTGCAATGTTGAAGCAAGAACCTGTGGCCGCAGTGGAATTCATGGATCGGGCGGCCCTGAGGTCAGTAGAGGATCAGCCGGGTATTCCCGAGCATCTTAAGAGACTGCCTGACGCTGCTTCGGCATTGCTTATCGAGACCCGGGCGGAGAACGATAGCTTGCTTGATGAGCAGATAGGCCGCATCAGCGATGCATTGACTGAATCCGCTACCCTTGGAGACTGCCAATTTACCAAGATACCCGAGGAATTCGAGAAACTGTGGAAGATTCGCAAGGGGTTGTTCCCCGCGGTAGGGGCGGTGCGCCGGACCGGCACCCCGGCGGTCATTGAGGATATCGCCTTCCCGGTCCCAAAGCTGGCGGCGGGCACTGCCGATCTGCAGCGTCTATTGTCCGCCTACGGGTATGACAACGCGATTATTTTCGGACACGCGCTCGAGGGCAATCTGCATTTCGTTATTACCCCCGATTTCTCAGCGCCCGAAGAGATCGAAAACTACCGGGACTTCATGGATGAACTCTGTCACATGGTGGTTGAAAAATACGACGGCTCACTAAAGGCGGAACACAGCACCGGGCGTAATATCGCTCCCTTTGTGGAGCTGGAGTGGGGAGAGTCGGCCTACCGGTTGATGCGCGAATTAAAGACGCTCTTCGATCCCCATGGGATGCTGAATCCCGGAGTGATTCTGAACGAAGACGCAGAGGTCCATCTCAAGAATCTCAAACCTATGCCGGCGGTCGATCCCCTGGTCGACCGCTGTATCGAATGCGGTTTCTGTGAACCCATTTGCCCCTCTCGAAATCTGAGTCTCACCCCCCGCCAGCGCATTGTGCTGCTGCGGGAGCAGGCGAGATTGAAAGCAGCAGGCGAGGAGCGTGCACTGGAAGAGATGACTGCGGCCTACCAGTGGTTGGGTGAGGGGACCTGCGCCGCGGATAGTCTGTGCGCCGCCCGCTGCCCAGTAGGTATAGATACCGGGGCGATGATGAAAAAATTGCGGCAGCAGGGTCGGGGCAGGCTAGGTCGGCGGGTTGCCAGTTGGGTGGATTCCCATATGTCGGGAGTTACCACCGCCACCCGGATGGGGCTGGGCCTGGCCCATGGGGTCAGCAGGGTGACCGGCCCCGTTCCGCTGGAGATGCTCACCCAGGGCATGCGCCGAATCTCAGGCAACCGGATTCCGGATTGGCACCGCTGGATGCCAAGGTCGAGCTCATCGCAGGAGATCGCGGAACAGGGTTACGCCGGAGACTCGGCTGCCAGGGCAGTAGTTTACTTCAGCGCCTGTGTGAGCCGCAGCATGGGCACCGCCAGTTGCGATCCCGCATCGAAAGATCTTCGCGGGGTAATGATGTCGTTGCTGCAGAAGGCCGGATTCAGCGTCATCGTCCCCAAGAACATTGCTGGACTCTGTTGCGGTATGCCTTTTTCCAGCAAGGGATTTGAAGAGAGTGCCGATTCTGCGGTGCGAAGACTGGAGGCGTCGCTGTGGGAAAGCAGCGAGCAGGGGAAGCTGTCTATCGTCTGCGATACCAGCCCCTGCACTGCGAGAATGGTGGAGCAGTTTAACAAACCTCTCCGGGTACAGGAGCCTGTCGCCTTTATTCTGGAGCAGTTGTTACCCCACCTGCAGCAAACTGGGAAAGTTGACCAGATCGCGCTGCATATCACCTGTAGTGCGCGCAAGATGAATCTCGGCGATGCCTTTGTGGAATTGGCTGAACGCTGTGCCGACAGGGTGTTTCTGGCGGAAGAGGAGGGGTGTTGCGGATTTGCAGGGGACAAAGGGTTCTCCGCTCCGGAACTGAATGCCAGCGCACTTCGGCGGCTGCGTTCTCAGTTGCCCGAGGGGTGTGACGCGGGTTACTCCAACAGCCGTACCTGCGAGATCGGACTGTCTCGGGAGACGGGCATTCCCTACCGCTCTATCGCTTACCTGGTCGATGAATGTTTCCAGGCAGCGAGCGAAGCCAGCGGCGGTGGTCCTGCCGGGAATGCCAGCGGCTAGTGCAGATCGTAAGACCTGGGTGTTTATGCGGCAGTAGCATCCAAGGCAAGTTGTCTGGCTGTAGTGAAATCGCTTTTGCCGCTGCCGAGCTTGGGGATGGATTCCACGGCTAGCAGCACGGCCGGGCGCATCAGCGGGTTGAGTCCCGACTGCCGGATAAGCGCTTCCAATGCTGTTCTGTCTATGCCTGCATGGAGCAGCACCACTTGCTCGCCCTTCTTGCCGTCGGGTACAGCCGTGGCAAGGATTTCTGCCTCCTCGGGCAGCCCTTTTCCTATCTCCCCCTCGATGGCGCCGAGACTGATCATCTCTCCGCCTATCTTGGCAAATCGCGAGTAGCGGTCGACGATTGTCAGAAAACCGTCTTCATCCAGATGTCCCTTGTCCCCGGTTTTGTACCAACGCCGACCGTTCAGCTGGACGATCACCTCATCGGTTTTCTCGGGGTCGTGCAGATAACCGAGCATCACCTGGGTACCGCCGAAAAGAATCAGACCGTCCTCACCCACTGGAAGCGTCTCCATTGTCTCCGGGTCGACGATGCGGAAGCTGCCACCCGGGAGCGGCAGTCCCACCGTGCCCGGCTTGCTGCCCAGCTGCACGCCCCAGTCTCCTAGATCGATTCTGTCGGGCAGATTAACGCTAGCCACCGGAGTGGTCTCCGTGGTGCCGTAACCTTCGTAGATCTCTTTGTTGAAGCGCAGTTTAAAGGCTTCCCTCACTTCGGGATTGAGCTTCTCTGCACCGGCCACCACCACCCTTAGGGATTCCAGCATCAGGGGGTGAATTTTACGGTTGCGGATGAACAGGCGCAGAAATGTGGAGGTGCCGCAGAATACTGTGGCCTGGTAGCGGGCAATCGCTTTGGCGATGGTGACGGCGTCGGTCGGATCGGGATGACAGACTGCGGGAATGCCCTCGACCATCGGCATCAGTCCGGTGACGGTGAGCCCGAAAGCGTGGAACAGGGGCAGTGTTGCCATAACCACGTCTTCCCTGCGGCTGTCGAGGACATCGGAAACCTGTTGGATATTGGCCATGATATTGCGGTGACTAAGTACTACCCCTTTGGGTTCGCCCTCGCTGCCGCTGGAGAAGAGAATGGCAGCCGGCTGCTCTGTCTCTACAGAGCGGCCGAACAGGAGGTACAGCCAAGATGCAGGAAGCAGTATGGACAGGCTGAACAGAGTCAGTTTGGTTATAGGCCGGATCTCGTCTTTCAATTCCTCCAGATAGTGGACATTCACCGAGGCCAGCAGCGCCTCCAGATCGATACCCCGCTGCTGCAGCTTTTTTATGAAGCGGCTGGAAGTGTAGATAGTGCGGACTTCCGCCTTGGCCACCGCCGACTCCAGGGCGCTCACGCTGGCAGTATAGTTTAGGTTAACCAGCGTCTTTCCCCGCAATAGCGCCGCCATATTAGTGATCAGTCCAGCGCTGCTGGTGGGGAGCAGGAGCCCGATGTTCTGTTCCGGGCTATGGCGGGCAATCAGACGGGAAAAGGCGATGACTGCCGTCAGGGTTTTATGGCCGGACAGAGATGAATCTCCCTGTGCATCGGCCAGGCAAAGATGGTTGCCCCGGCGTTTGGCCATACGCATCCATGCGAGGTGCAGGGAGTCGAGCTGTCGGGTGTGTTGCTCCCAGGCATCGATGGAAAGGTCGAAAACCCGGCGCTTCAGTTCATGAGCTGGCGTGTCCAAGGGCAGCGGTTTGCCGAAGGCAACTATGACATCGCCCCGAATCTGGGTGTTTCGGTTTTCCTGAAGCTTTTCACTGGAGCGGGAAAAGCGACTTCCCCAAAGACCGCGTAGATAAAAGGGTACGATAACCCCGTCGGCATTCTCCGCCGCTCGTTCGTAGCCGCTCTTGAATTCACCCAGTTGGCCGCTGCGGCTGATGCTGCCCTCGGGGAACAGGCAAACAACCTCGCCGGCATTTAGCAGGCGGTTGATATCACTCAACGCCTCCTTGCTTTTGCCGCTGGCGATAGGGATGACACCAAAGAGATCTAGGAACCATTTCAAGTACCAGCGTTGGTATATTGCTCTGTGCATAACGAATCGAATCGGGCGGGGACTGGCGATTTGCACCATCGCCCAATCGAGCCAGCTGATATGGTTGCCCAGGAGAAGCACACCGCCCTGCCCGGGGAGATTATCAAAGCCCAGCACCTCGATGCGGTGAGTACTTGCGAAGAGGCGGGCGATAACATAGCGCACCATCGACTGAGGCAGCTGGTAAACGGTGTAGATGGCACCCACCAGCGCAGTAGCGGTCATCAGGTACAGTAGACTGGTACTGCCGATGCCCCACACCGCGAACAGTACAGTGAGGATGAGGAATCCAAGCATAACCAGGTTTTGCACCCAGTTATTACCGGCCAGGACGGTTCCCAACTCCTCATCGCGGGCGTTGAACTGTATCAGCGCATTCAGGGGCACAATGAAAAGACCGCCGGCGATTCCCAGGACCAGAAAGTCCATGACCAGGAACGCGGTCTGCTCCAGTTTGGGCAGCAATACCAGGGAGAGCACTATTCCCAGTGCCCCCAAGGGCACCAGCCCGGTCTCGATATGATGCTTCGAGGCCCGGCCAGCGATCAAAGAGCCGATGATGATCCCGATACCGGAACACGCCATCATGCCCTGAATCACCACGGTATTGGTCTGTAGCAGGAACTCCTTCGCGAACGCCGGAAAGGCGGCGAGTATGACCTGGGAGATGCCCCAGAACACCGATAGACCGATGATGGACAGCCAGATGGTGCGATTACTGCGCAGTTTTCCGATATTGTTCTTAAGCGCGTGGCCACTGCGATAGCTTTGCCAGTCAAACTGGAGACCCGGTGCCTTGGGTGTCGTGGATGGGAGGCGCAGTGCCATTATCAGTTCGCAGAGCGCGCAGACCACCAGTATCCAGCCAATTGGAGCTATCGCCTGCAACAATTCGTGCTCAGTTTGGTAATCGACACCAACCAGTCTCTGCTCGAATACCAGCGAGAAGACGAAGATGCCCGAGAGAATGGCAACGATAGTAACTGCCTGCACAGCCGCATTGGCGGTAGTCAGTCGTTCCTTGCCCGCCAATTCCTTGATATACCCATATTTCGCGGGAGAATAAAAGGCGCTTTGCACCGCCAGAATAAAGGTGAGGGCAAAGGAAAACTGAAACCACCCGAGGTAGTAGGAGAGCGTGATCAGAAGCGTGAGCCCCAACGCCACGGCGGCGCTGAACTGCATTACCCGAGGCTTGCGGAATTTGTCTGAGAGATATCCGGATGGGGTGAAGAGCAAAACGAAGGGCAGCAGAATCAGGCCGTTGACGATGGCGGTTAGAATGATCTGAGTCTGCCCGTCGTGAATCTTGAACACGGTGTTCTGGATAAGAATCTTGTGGCCCAAGTCAATAAAGGCGTTGAGAAAGAGAACCAGTAGAAAGGGCGTGAATCCTGTGAGCTTGAACAGCTTGTCCATTAATTTACGGCCTAGAATTGGGAATTGAAGTAGGGTTGATTTTCAAGGGTCAGAGGGCACTAAGATAACAGAATCGGCCGCCAGCGTGGGTATTCCCGGGTATTGGAGTTCTCTCCTGCAAACGTTGTAGTATAGTCGCCGTTGGGGACAGCTCCGCCGGTGCAGAATAACAGAATAAAAACAAGGACATTTTCGGCCCCCGATCGATGGTCAGCTGCCAGGCAATTAGGGTGGATAAGCGGAGTGAAAAAGATCGGAGTCAAAGGTAACGGCGCATGGCGCCCCTTGTGCTTTTGTATGGATCGGAAAATGCCCTTCCGAGATCCTTGAATCCACGTTCTTCTAATATTTTCTTTGAGTAAATCCAGATGCAAATAGATAGTGCGAACTTTCGTAAACTCATGTCCAAGGATCTGGTCGATGTACTCATTCGCGTTGGGCTCATTGCCTTCGTGGTTATCATGTGCGTGCAGGTGTTTTCACCTTTTGCGGGTTTAATTATCTGGGCGTTGATACTGGCCGTGTCTATCTATCCGCTGCATCAGCGGCTGGCCGTCTATATGGGGGGCCGACAGGGTTATGCGGCGACGACAATCGTCTTGATCGGTCTGTTGCTGATAGGGGTGCCGACTCTGATGCTGGGGAGTTCGTTCGTAACCCATATTCACAGTGTCTATGAGGCATTCGAAAACAATACAGTGGAGGTGAGTCCGCCCGATCCCGGCATTGCCGATTGGCCGGTTATCGGGCCCCGGCTATATGAGAAATGGAACGCCGCCGCCACCGATATGCCCGCCTTCCTCAAAAAGCTGCAGCCGCAGTTGGGTAAATTCGCCCGATCTGTCCTTTCGATTACCGCGGACACCGCCGGAGGTGTGTTGTTGTTTCTTGGCTCGCTGATTATCGCCGGGATCATGATGGCTTACGGTAAGTCGGGAAGCGAGTCCATGCTGCGGATTTCCAAGCGGCTCGCCGGTCAGAAAAAGGGGGGGGAGCTACATATCCTCTCCACCGCAACGATTCGTTCCGTATCTACCGGCGTCATCGGCGTGGCGTTTATCCAGGCGCTGCTGCTGGGAGTCGGCTTCATCATTGCCGGTATCCCCGCTGCCGGCGTGCTCGCGGTAATCGTCCTTTTGTTGGGGATCATGCAACTTCCGGCGGCCCTAGTTTCCTTGCCTGCTATTGCTTACCTGTGGTGGTCTGGAGACAGCTCCACAACTTTCAATATCATTCTCACCATCTACTTGGTCGTTGCTGGGTTGGCTGATGGTTTGTTGAAACCCCTACTGCTCGGCAGAGGGGTGAATGTTCCCATGCCGGTAATACTGCTGGGGGCTCTTGGGGGGATGGTCTCCGCGGGTATCATCGGCCTGTTTATCGGTGCGGTGCTGCTGGCCGTGGGCTATCAGATTTTCATGGATTGGGTGGACGAGGAGCAGCCGGGCGGGGGTGGCGAGGCGGAGCCGGTAGCAACCGCCGGAGCATCTTTATCGGAAGAGTAACGTTCGGGTGTTCACCCACAGCAGGGGTTTTTCTTGGTGGGGCGTTGCTCTCTTTGCCGCGCTTTCTGCGAGTGGGTGTACGACCCTCGGGCCTGACTACGAGGAGCCGCAAGTGGACTGGCTGGACAGCTACTCAGCCTCTCTGTACGGCCAGCGGGGCGAGCCCGAACAGCGCACAGCGGACGAAATGCGTTTTTGGTGGCGGTTATTCAATGATACATCTCTCAATGAGTTGATAGATGAGGTACGACGTAAGAATCGATCACTTCGTATCGCCGGGCTTCGCATCCTCGAGAGCCGTGCCCAACTCGGGATAGCTGCCAGCAGCCTCTATCCGCAGTTACAGCAGCTGGGTGGGGCGGTCAACTACGTGGATACGAGGCAACGTGGTGGGGGGCTTCCGGCGGACAGCCAGCGCTTTTTCAGCTATCAAGTGGGATTCAACCTGGGGTGGGAGCTCGATTTCTGGGGGCGTTTCAAAAGAGGTATTGAATCTGCGGATGCCGCCTATTTCAATTCAGTAGCGAATCAGCAGGATGCCCAGGTGTTGCTTACGGCCCAGGTTGCGGATCTCTACTACACCTACCGCACTACCCAACTACGGATCGAGATTGCCCGGAAGAATGCGGAAATCCAGAAGCGCAGCTACGACATCACCCGACAGGTCTACGAAAGCGGGGAGGAGTCGGAGCTGGACCTGCAGCAGGCGAAGACACAGTACCTCTCCACTCTGGCTGCGATACCCGATCTGGAATCGAGCCTGGTAAAGACCAGAAACGCTCTCTGTACGCTTTTAGCCCGCCCCCCAGGTGATATAGCCCAGTTGGCAGGCGAGGTGAAGGCGCTTCCCAAGGCGAGACCGCAGGTCATCGGTGATATGCCAACCCAATTGTTGATTCGGCGGCCTGATATCCGCGCCGCTGCCTGGCAGGTGGCAGTACAGTCGGCACAAATCGGAATCGCGGAAGCGGATTTCTACCCCTCGGTCAGTTTACTGGGCACGCTTGGCTGGTCAGGCAATAGTCTGGCAAACAGCCCGGACACAGGTGGCCTGACACTGGGCCCGGGGTTCGCTTGGAACATTTTCGATTATGGCCGTATTGAGAACAACGTGCGGGTGCAGGATGCCCGCCTGCAACAACTTATCGAATCTTACCAGGAGACTGTTTTACAGGCGGTACGGGAAATTGACAATGCAGCCGTCAGCGTAGTGAAAACGCTGGAGGGCCAGGGAATACTTACCCAAGCCGTGGAGTCTTCTCAGCGCGCACTGGAACTGGCGAACACCAGGTACCGCGAGGGCTACGCCGATTTTCAACGGGTGCTGGATGCTCAACGGGCGCTGTTTTCCCAGGCCGAGCGAGACCTGCTCAACCAAGGTAGTCATGTCAGTGCCGTCATTGCGCTCTACAAGGCGCTCGGAGGAGGGTGGCAGCCCATGTCCATGCAACAGATGATCCCCGGCCGGGTGCGCGATTCCATGGGGCAGCGCACCGATTGGGGGCCATTGCTCAATGAGGCTGTGCCCCTTATCGATTCCAAACCAACTTCAACTGCAGGGGGTTCGCAGCATGAGTGACCAAGAGCCCAGGGTCGAAGAAGAACAGGACAAACCCAGGGAGAAGGATGCCGGCTCGTCGGTAAAAAAAGGAACTTTGCTAATCAGCCTGGTGATCCTGCTGAGCCTTACATGGTATCTACTTGCCGACCGGTTCGTACCCTATACAACCCAGGCACGGGTCCAGGGCTATGTGGTAGGTGTAGCACCTAAGGTGGCCGGAGTGCTCACCCAGGTATGGGTCAAGAATAATCAGGAAGTGGAAGTCGGGCAGCGGCTCTTCGAGGTGGACCCCTCCCAGTATCGTATCGCCTTGAGCCGGGCACAATCGGACCTGGAAACGTCGCGACGGCAGGTCGAAGCGGGTGCCGCGAACGTAAGCGCTGCGCGGGCCAATCTGCGTGCTGCTTTGGCCAATGAGTTAAAGGCGGAACAGGATGCCCGCCGCCTGGAACGTCTGTACCAGAGCGATCCCGGAACCATTTCGGTCCGCAGGCTCGAAGTGTCCAAGGCTTCTCTGGAGCAGGCGCGGGCGAAGGTGGCCGCTGCCGAAGCCGACATCCAGGGAGCGATCGAGCAGAAGGGGGGGGACGACGATCAGAACAACGCCATACTGAAGTCTGCCTTGAGCGCAGTGGAGAAGGCGCAACTCGATCTGAACAACACGGTCGTCAAAGCAGAATCCCGGGGGGTCATCACGGATCTGCGCACCGATGTCGGCCAGTATGCGGGCACTGGCAGCCCGGTAATGACCCTGGTCGCTATCCATGATGTCTGGATCAATGCCCAGTTTACCGAGAACAATCTGGGGTATATGCGGGCCGGTGGTCCGGTGGAGATCGTGTTCGATTCCATGCCCGGTCAGGTGTTCTCGGGCCGGGTACGGAGTATCGGTCTGGGAGTGAGCGAGGGTCAGCCGCCACCGCCCGGTGCCTTGCCGACCATACAGAACAATCGCGACTGGCTACGGCAGTCCCAGCGGTTTCCTGTGGTCATCGGTTTCGATACGACACAACCGGATTTCGATATTTCACAGCTGCGGGTTGGCGGGCAGGCTGCGGTCATGTCCTATACCGACCGCTATAAGCCGCTGACCCTTTTGGGCAAGTTATATATAAGGTTGATGAGCTATCTTTCCTACGCCTACTGAGGGAGGTTGAGACCGGCATGTCTATTGCCGCGAGACGCGTTTTTCGTCTGAGCCTTACCGTTGCAGTATCCTTGGCCGTCGCCTATGGATTGCAACTGCCCCTCCCTTTTATTGCGCCGTTGTTCGCGTTGATGCTCACCGCGGCACCGGCACCCCCCATGGGGTTAAAGGGGTTGTTCGGCCTCATCCTGCTGGTTCTGCTGACCCTCAGCGTTGGTTTGCTGCTGATTCCGCTGCTGCAATACTACCCCTTCTCGGCGATACTGATCGTGGCGGTTGGACTCTATTTCAGCAACTATATTACGCTGCACCTCGGAAAAGGGCTGGTCGGCGCACTGCTCACCGTGGGCTTCACCCTCATCTCCGCCGCGGGCATTGTTGACTACTCTCTGGCTGTTACCGTGATCAACAGCCTGGTCTTGGGCATCGCTATCGCTATCATTAGCCAATGGGTTGTCTATCCCTGGTTTCCCGAGGAGGCGTTGACCAAAGGGGGCGCCAAGCCACCTGGGCCCAGTGCGGCGAATTCCAGGTGGATCGCTCTGCGGGCAATGCTCATCGTTCTGCCGGCCTATATACTGGCACTGACCAATCCCCTGATGTACCTCGCCATTATCATGAAATCCGTCTCCCTCGGGCAGCAGGGGTCGGTCATGAGCGCCCGCGATGCCGGACGTGAGTTGTTGGGCTCCACCTTTCTGGGTGGTTGTTTCGCCATCCTATTCTGGTTTCTGCTCGGCATAGACACCAGCTTGTGGATGTATTTCTGGCTAATGCTGTTGTTTGGCGTCTATTTCGCCAGCAAGTTGTACGGAGTCATTCCCAGCAAGTATCCCTCATCCTTTTGGCAGAACACCGCGGTTACCATGCTCATTCTTTTGGGACCGGCGGTTGAGGACAGTGCCAGTGGCAAAGATGTATATGCGGCTTTCGCGGTGCGCATGGGATTGTTTATTGCAGTTACGCTGTATGCCTGGCTTGCGGTTTATGTGCTGGAACAGATCAGGATCCGCCATGCCAGCCGACGTTTCGGTAATCTTACCCAGGAATCAATCTGATGTTGATGAATTTCGTACTTGGCCTTTTGACTATGGTGATTTGCCTGCTCATGCAGTCGATTCTGCTAATCAGGGTGGTCCGCTACTATGTAAACAACGAGCATCTGATCAAACAGGGCTCTTTCTGGTCAAGCCTTGCGATCCTCAAGAGTGTGATGTTGTTATTGGTGGCTGGTAATCTCCTTCAGGTCGCCATCTGGGCTTTGTTGTTTCTGCTTCTCGGAGAGTTCGAACTCTTCAGTGAGGCCTTCTACCACTCTGCGGTCAATTTCTCGACGCTGGGCTATGGCGATCTGGTCATGTCTCAGGATCATCGGCTGCTCGGTCCTCTGGAATCGATCAACGGTGTACTGATGATCGGGGTTTCCACCGCCTTACTGATGACGGCGCTGCAGGACACGATGGGCAAAATGTTGCGTGCCCGCGAGGGAAAAAACGATTGAGAGCCGCGAGCAGGTGGGCTGCTTCCTGGGTTGAGGCTGCCCTGATATGACGCAGAGATTTATTGATTGACGAGAACCATTACACAGCAAGCGATATGGGGCTTTCGTCCTATTTTATATTGCTGGTCGGATGGTCCGGTATCATTCGTCGAACCGTGCCGGGAAATGAGTCGGCGTTTGCTTCCGATGAGGACCGGTCGCGGAGGATGGGTGGTGACCGACTTGAGTTAGTCGGCGGCCAGTTCGGCCAGTTCCGGAGTGCCGAAATAGTATCCGGCGTCGTGGGCATCGGATAGCAGTTCTCTAGCCCGCTGTCTCTCCTTTTCACCGACGGGCCCGGTCATTGCTCGGGCCAGCAGTCTCCCTCTGGAGATATAAAAATCGCTCCAGGTCATTGGTTCGTGGCGGGTGTAATCTGCGAGTGCGCTGGCGTAGTGCAGCATCCCTTCGGGGTCCTGGGACTGCAGGGAAACCTCGATGAGATTTTGGTAGAAGTGCAGATAGTTGTGGCTGAGGCTACCCGCGTCGAGGAACCGTTGCCCCTGTTCTATCGCCTCCCTGCGACGGTTTTCATCGGGTGTGAATCTGGCGAGCACCCCAAGTATGAAGGCGCATATGTGGGTGGGTACACTGTCCAGTGCCGCCTGATAGGCTCGTTCCATGTAGGCCAGGCCCGAATCCAACTGGCCCTGAAGCGGCAGTGCCTCGCCGATGGCGATCAGGCAATCACCATAGAACCGACTGGCCCCCAGCTGCTCCGCAAGTGCCAACGCCCGTCTCCCCGCCTGTTCTGACTCCGCCACGTCGTTGGTGTAGAGTCCTATGAGAGCGACGTCCATGTGAGCCGACATCTCGGCTCTGAGATTGCCATAACGAGCGGCGAGCCTTCCGGCTTCGCGCTCGTCTTCCAGTGCTTTCGCCGTCGAGCCTGTGTAGAAGCGTGTCAATCCGCGCATGGAGAGGTTGCCCAATTCCTGGGGAAGCCGTTTCTCGCGCCTTGACAGCTCGATACAACGATCCAGGTGAGAAAAGGCGGCCTGCATCTGCCCTCGGGCGTAGTAGGCATCTGCCATGCCCGCCAGGGCGCGAATTTCAAGCAGGGGTTCGTTTGCTTCTTTGGATAAATGCTCCGCCCGCCGATGGGCGTCAAGGCACTCGTCAGCCCGGGCCAGCGCGAAGAGGATATCGCCGCGTCGATAGTGGAGTTCGATCAACAGCCCCTGGTCAGCGCTCTCCGCTGCCAGGGGGGCGGCCTGGTCCAGGGTTTCGAGCGCTCGATCCAGCTGATCCTGCACCGTTAGACTGGTAGCCAATCCGATCAGAGCGTGGCAGCGGTGGTTCGCGGTGACGGCGGAATTGACAGCTGACTCATAGACCTGATTGGCCTCATCCAATTCGCCGGATTGAACCAGCAATTCCCCATGAATAATTCTCAACGTCGTTTTTAATCCGGGATCGGCGGCTATTTCCGTGCCCCGGGCGCTAATGCTTTTGGCTTGCTCGAAATCGAAGGCGGTGATCGCCAATCGGGCCGCCTGCAGGCAGGCTTGGGCGGCGCGCTCGTCATTGGCCAGGTCCAGATGCCTTGCATAGAGCATAGGGTCCGATTCCCGGTACCATTCCGCGGCTTTTAGGTGCAACGCTTTACGCCGGGAGGGGAGAATAGAGGCGTAGATCCCATCTTTCAGCAGGGCATGGCCAAATAGATAACCCTCTACTTCGGGTCTTATAAGCCGTTGTTTGAGTAGGCGGTCGAGACGGTAGTCGCTTTTGCCGAGCAGGTGCTGTAGCGTGGCTGATCTGAAACGTTGTCCCAAAATGCTGGCTGCCTGCGCCGCCTGACGATCGGATTCGGGGAGCATATCCAGGCGATTCAATACCAGGCTCTGGACTGAACTTGGTACCGCTCCATTCTGTTCTCTGTTTCCCCAGAGCAATTGCTCCAGAAAAAATGGGTTGCCCCCGGAGCGCACCACGCAATGGTTGGCGAATTCCGTATCGACGCCCTTGATTTCCTGGGCCAGGCAGAGTGCCTGGTCGGGACGCAGCGGCCCCAGGTCCAGCGTAGTCAACGGGGCACCGTGCATGGCGCCGCGCCAAGCGGGGTCCAGAGGTTCTCCCTCCACGCGGGAGGTAATGATCAGGAGTGCCTTACAGCGGCTTACCATCGATGCGAGTTCTGCAAGATAGGTCAGCGTCTGTCTACCGGCCCAGTGGATATCCTCAACGATCAGCATACGCGCTTTCTCTCTACTGGCGCTCGCCAAAATACCGTCCATGATTTCATAGACGGCACTGCCCCGGACATTGTCTTCGCGCTCCTCCTGTTGACTCATATCCCCTTGCGGTAGGGGCAACCGGAAGAGGGCGTGCATGGCCCGGCTATGCACTTCCTGGTCCCAATGGCTTCCTAGAAAAGCTTCAATGCGTTCCGCTATCTTCTCCGCGCTGGCGTCATCTTCGACACCCAGCAGACGCCGCATGAGGGTAGCCACGGGTTCTGCTCTGCTTTCCATCCCGAAATCGAGCGCCAGAGCGCGATGGCAGGTGACATCTAGAGTCTCAGCACGGTCGGTAAACTCGCTGACCAAACGTGTTTTCCCTATGCCGGCCTCGCCACGAATCAAAAAGGTCTCCCCGGCGCCGTCTTCAAGGCAGGTCTGCAGCCCGGCCTCTAACTGTCGTAGTTCCCGGCTGCGGCCTATGAAAACCGGGGCTTCACCACCCGACTCTGGCCCTTGACCGCCTTGCTCCAGTATCCAGCCGCCGGAAGGGTGCCGACTTGCCTGAATGGATTGGTGCAGCCCCTGGTAGATGGCATCCGAAAGGATGATCCTCCGCTCCCTGCGAGCCAGCTCCTCCGCTTGGGCGAAGACAGCACCGGTGGGGGGGTGGCGGCCATCGTAAAGCACGGAGCCGCAATCCAGCCCACAGTGTACAGCCAGACCGGAATCTTCTGCCGCAGATACACTGATGTTTGCTTCCAGCAGCGCCAGTGTCATCTGCAGGGCCTTTTCGGGCTCGTTACCATAGGCTTTCTCAAGGCCGAAGACGATCGTCACTGCATTGGCATGGTGGTGGTGAACCTGGCCGCCAAATCGACTCGCCAGTCCGGTTGCGCTGTCGAGAAATCGCTGCAGCATATCGCCCACAAGTTCCGGATCATCTTCTGAGATCAATGTCCCGTATCCGGCCAGGTGGAAATGCGCCACGGTAATTTGTCGTAGCTGGCGATCAGCAAGCGGCTGTCCAGACTTGATGCTAGAGCCGCATGCCTGAGCCGGCTCTGTAGCGGCGTTGGTCGCGGGTAGCAACGGCTCGGCGCAGTCCTGCCGATTGCGGGCCTTGGATATCTGCCGATACAGCCGCTCGGTTTCCGGTTCGGGACCCAAGCCCAACTCCCGCAAGAGCACCCGCCGGCACTGGCGGTATTGGCGTAGTGCATCGGCTGGTCGATTCATCCGCTGATAGAGTTTCATCAACGTACGATGGGTTTGCTCCCGGAGCGGGTCCGCGCCGAGCAGTTGAATGGCCAGGCGTATGCCCGCTTCGAGTTGTTGGCTTTCAAGGTAGTGTTCCAATAACCTGGACATTGCCGCCACGGCCCGTTCTCGATAGTGGCTTCTTTGCGTCATCAACCACTCTTCATAGGTATTGGACCGTGGGTTGAAACCCTCGAGAAATTCTCCGCGACAGAGAGCAACTGCCCTGCTCAGGTCGTCTGTCGAAGGGTTGGCCGCCAGCAGGGCCTCGAACTGGAGTATGTCGACGTCGATGTATCCCGGATTGAGTATGATGTGTTCCTGATGGGTGGCCAGCGCCTCTGACGAATCATCAGCCAGGATTTTCCGCAATCCGGTGAGTGCCTGGCGCAAACTGTGACGGGCCTGTACCTCTCCGCTCTCTTCCCAGAGAAGCAGTGCCAGTTTGTCCCTCGAGTGGCTCTGTCCCTGGCTCAAAGCAAGCCAGGCGAGCAGGGCTTTTACCTTACGGGCACTTACCGCTAAAGGTTTTTCGCCATCGCCAAAAAGTTGAAAACCACCAAACAACGTCAGTTGCATCCGTTATCTCCGCTGAGCCGGACGTGGATTTTTCTGCGCGCTACTGTGCGTCGGTAAGAAGCACTCAAGGATCCCGATTCAGATTTGTTGTCAAACATCACAACCTCTGAACATTTTTCTAGCCGCGGTTTTTTTAAAGTTGAATGCCAGGTTTTGAGCCCTGTATTTCGGTGCTCTTATTCTGCCCGCCAAGGGTGTAGCGGCACCTGCGAATAATGGTAGCACATATAAGGCATCGATCTGCCTCCGGGATTTTGCAATGGCGTATACCCCGACGCTGGCTCCTAAGCGAAGCGGTCGAAGGCTCCGGTCCGCTTACTGCATTCAAGTCTGGACCGGAGCGTCGTCTCTGCAGTTGGGATTACTAACGGCCTGAGTAGCTTCCCGGTGTCAAGGAGTACAATAGCAGGACGACCGCGATGATCGATCCCAACAGTTGCAGTGGACCGCCAGGCCGACGGGTCGGCTTCGGTAATGTTTCTGTACAGGCGTGCATTTTGGTAGTACTCCGGTAGCATTATGTAGGGCGTGACCGCAGATCACCGTCCCGGGAATTATCTGGGTGCACCGTTCTCCAGGGCATCGGCGGCTCTGGTTCCGCGCCTTTCGTCCAGGGCATCCAAGATCCAACCAATGCCAATGATCGTTGCGATAGCGAGGATGAGGAGAAACCCCATCAGGCTGAGATAGATGAGTGTCCATGCGATCACCGGAAGGCCCAGTTGAGCCGTCAAGGTGGATACCAGTGCTGTGGCTATGCTGAGGAATACCGCAATTCGGAAAATTCGGCTCATCATAGGTGTATTGATGGTGTTGGTTAGTGACATGGCTGTTTCTCCTCGGTTGGTTGCTTAGTCTTCCGAAATCGATCGGCTCTGATTTCGTTACCGGGAAGCTTATGTAAGTGCTGTCATCCGGATGTGAACAACGCCGTCAAATTTGCGTCAAGATGGCCATTTGGTGCCGTTGGTGGGGTGCGGGTGATCAGAACGGCGAAATCAATGCTGCCAGCAGAAAACAAGCAACCCGCTATTCGCGGTCCAGCGAGTATGCTGAGTCAGGTTATGGCCGTTGGATCTTGGAAATGCGCGGGTTATGCTGGCCACATCCGAGCGCTTGGCCCATAGATCACAAAGAGGAAAACTTGGCCTATGCATATTCCAACCGAGCTGGTTTCAGGGGCGAAGTCGAAATTCGATTTGACGGAACCCGAGCACCAATCGAGCCTATACCACCTTGCTGATTCACTGCTGACGCTGCCGGATTTGGATATTTCCGATCTAAAGCGTCTCGCACTGGAGCCGGCGACACCCCTGGAGTTCCGCATTGCAGCCAAGCTGGTCGAATCCCGCCGCTACTTGGAGTCGGTGCGCCGCAAGGTGGAAATAGGGGTCGTCTTTGCCATGTGGGGTGAACAGAATCGCCTGCAACCAAAAAGCGCTAGCAATCTGCACGGCGAGGATGCGCTGCGGACTAAGATAGCCCAGTTGGAGTGGGTAACCCAGGGTACACCAGTGACCTGGACGCTAGTGGCCGTAGACGATGGCTGTCCGCACGGTAGCGGTAAATTGGCACAGGAAATCGCCGACACCCACCCATTGGGCGGCCGGGTAGAGGTGCTTTTTTTAGCGGATGCGTTGCCCGCCGCGGAAGGGCCGCTGGCCAAACTCTCCAGTGCGGACGCATCGCGTAAGGGGGGCGCAATAATCTATGGCTGCATGCGCCTACTGGAACGGCAGGTCGATGCGGTGATTTATACCGATGCCGACAATTCGGTGCACTTGGGACAAATAGGCCTGCTGCTGTGTCCCTATCTACAAGAAAATCGTCGCATGGTACTGGGCGACAGGAAGCACGAAGAGGCGGTACTGGTTAAGCAGGAGGGGCGTTGGGGAATCGGCATAAAGGTGCTCCGCCATATCCAGCGAATGGTGGGTCAGGCTATTTTCTCACAGGGCATCAGGGATACTCAGGCCGCTTTAAAGCTCTATCAGAGCGATCTGTTAAAGGAGATTATTGCCGAACCGACGGTTTACGACTTCTCCTTCGACACGGACTGGATATTGGCAGCTCTCAGTATGGGAGAGCCATTTACCAAAGTGCCGTTCGCTTTTATCGATTCAGCTGCGGAGTCAGCCTCTATTACTCAGGGGCCGATGACGACTTGGGAGACGCTGCTGCTGGGTCTTCGCAGAGCGGTTGTCGCCCGGGGGGTACCCACCAATAAAGAGATGCTGCGGGTACTTGACGAGGAGATACATGACCATCGTGATCTGGAGTTGCTGATCGACCATCTTCCCCCTGAGCTGGAAAGGGCGGCAGACAATCAACTGGGTGACCCGGCGGTGTTGTCACCCGCTGCGTTACAGGCTTGGATCCAACACCGAAAGCAGGCTCAGTAGGTGGCCTGTTCAATGGATTCCAGGAACCTGACCAATTTGCTGAAACTCAGTGCGATGGCGTGGTTGTTTTCACCGCGTGCAACGAACCTCTCGCAGAATGCCAGGCATGGGGTCTGATACGTCGAACCAAATTTCTGCCGCGGGTTCCGGCCATCTCACGCAGGATGCCGGTAACCGCCTGGTTGATCCGGTATCTACGTAGATATCCCCTAAGGCGTCTGGCGATGGCTTTTTCGTCTGCATCCGCAGCCATCTTGGCCAGTTCACCAAGGAAGGGGTATCCCTGAGCGTTGACATCTTTGAGCACCTTTAGCTGTTTGAGTTCGCTATAAGGCGTGAGGCTTTTGGAGTGGGCTCCCAGCAGATAGAGCGCCAGAGAAGTCCTTATGCATTTACCGCAAGTACCACAGTTTCTGCCACCGGCGAACCAGCAGACCTGCAGCTGATCGAGCAGATATTGATGCTTGGAGACGTAGGCCGTCTTTTCAATACGCGCCGCATTGGCACCGTGATGAACGATCCGCGAAGACTCTGTACTCCAGAGAGGGTCGAGCAAGGGGTGAGAGCCCCAGGGCATCAATTCGGAAAATGTATAGCTTGCCGGAACCAGCAACTGCTTGAATCCAAGCCCTGCTGCCAGGCAACCTAAAAGCGCGCCGTGGGTCAGAAGTATCGATATGTCCCGGGAGCCCAGAAACTTGGTGACATTGGAATGGACCGCAACAAGCGATTTTCCCTCCGCCTCGGCGAATTTTCGACGAGCTTCGATATTCTCGGCCCAGTCATTGGGTCCCCCGCGTCCGGCGGCGAATCCTTCGACTAGGAGCAAATGGGTTATTTCTTCCCGGTGATGAGCATAGGTATAGCTGCTGTCTATTCCCCCGGAGAAACAGCAGGCAACAATATCCCCGGCGGGAGGGTTGGCTGCGGACTGGGCATGAACAGGGACAATGTTCAGCTCTTTGTTCCAGCAGTTAAAAATGGTTTGTGCTTCATTTATTGATTGCAGCAACTTTCGGGATACCGGCATTCCGTCTTCCACTTCCACCGGTACGCCGCGCACCATGGCCTCGAAGAGTGCAGGGGCAAGGAAGGCCTCCGGACGCGGTGTCAGGGTCAGTTCTACCGGTAATCGATACCAGATATTCTCGCCATCCACATCTGCTGAAAGAAGCTGATGGTCGGCAAACTCTTCCAGTTTTATGTTGGTAATCGATACGGGATCAGTGCTCATTGTGGTTGTTCCATAGCAGGGTATTCAGGTTGGCGTCTGGTTTCCGGCGGCCGACAGGGTAGGGTATCGGGCGGCGATCGATTCGACTTGAATTCCTGTGGTCGTCCAGCTAGGGCTCCTAAAAGGGTGACTTGTGGGGGCGCAATGTGGCCCGTTTCTGATGCCACTCTTTGGGGAACAGTTTTCGGTAGAGGGTTTGGCCCCAGCGCCCACTCAACAGCTTTGCGAATTCCATGGCAGTGTCCTTGAGCAGATACGATTTTCGCATTCGCAACAGTTTCTGCTCAATATCTTTCTCACCGTAGCGACCGCAGGCCAGGATCAAGTCCTCCACGAAGGGCAGGGAACCTTCTCCATAGGGCTTAAGTACCTTCAACTGTTTGTCAGAGGTGTAGGGTGGAAGGCTTTTGGCCGATTTGCCCATAAGATACAGCACCAGCGAAGTACGCACGCATTTGGGGCAGCCTCCGCAGTTGTGCGAACACGACTTCCAGCACACCTGAAGCTGATCCAGCAGCAGTTGCGATGCGGCGATACGCTCGATTTTCTGGGTGCGCCACTTGTCGGCTCCATGATGTATCACCTCGGTGGCTTCGGTGCTCCACAGAGGGTCGACCAGGGGATGGGAACCGTAGGCGTGAAGATCCTGGTAGGTCCAGCTTGATGGCACCAGAAACTGTCGGGGGGCCAGGGTTGCGCCCAGTCCGCCGAGTACACTGCCGATGACCAATCCCCAGTAAATATCCCGCGCCTCAATGAATTCCCTGACGTTGGAGTCTACGGCGATCAACTTTTTACCAGCTGCCTTGGCAAAGATGGAACGGGCCCTGACGTTTTCCTCCCAGTCAGTCGCAGAGCGCCAGGTATCGAAACCCTGGACCACCAGCAAATGCGAGATTTCATCGTCGTGGCATGCCAGCGTGTAGGAGCTGTCCACGCCTCCCGAAAAGCAGCAAATAGCACTCTCTAATTGGGTTTCGGGTGCAGCTGCCCGAGCCTCGATATCCACCAGATGCAAGTCGGGGTTCCAGCATCTGAAAATGGACTGGATGGTCGGCAGTGCCTGCAGCAGCCTCGGCGAAACCGGCAGTTCGTCACTTATGGTGACAGGGGCGCCTCTGACCATGGCTTCGAACATCGCAGGAACCAGGAACGCCTCCACCCGGGGGGGCAAGGGTACTTTTGATGACATCTGGAACCAGACATCGGTTCCATCAACTGACGCGGAAAGGCGTTGATTTTCGCCGTGTTTCTCTAACCGCAGCGTATGTATCTCAACCGCAGTCGCATCGCTACTCATGGTGTCTCAATTTCCTGACCTCTGAATAACCAGCTTTTTCTTCAATGCGGGAATTAAAATTGTTATTAAACAGTGCATACATCTTCTTGTTTTAAATGCTAAATTCTATAGTAGTTTATTTTGACCACAGTTTGTCAATACTGGTAGCAACAAGCGCTCCTTTCATTTACTACTTTAGCCCTTGAATCGCAAGAGCCTATTGCAGGATGCCCACCGGGATTGATTTACTTGACGGTTTGCAGAGGCGATCCGACGGAGACAAGTATAGGCACTGCGTGGGCGCTATCCAGGGACAACTCCCCATTACCGCTCAAGGGAATATCATTATTCAGGTTATTTTTTTATAATGATAATCTTAATTACTGCCTGTGCCGTCGCTGCCAGCAGTGTGGGAGTGTTACCCGCTAAAGTTGGCAAAGGCTCACCGGTAGTATGCTGGGAGATCTGTCAGCTGCAGGTGTAACCATCATGCCGTCTGCGCAGATTTGGATCCGAAATACGGGTGTGCCGACAACGAATAGACTATGGCTTCAGGGCGGGTCGGGTTGTCTCTCTGAGCAGTTTATGACTTGGCGCGGGGTGCTTTACAACAATAAGAGGCAGATCAGCTCATGACAATCCAGGGAGTTTTCGTCCGCTTGAGGGAGCTGTTTCTCCCTTCGCTGTACCAGCTTCGTGATCTCAGGAAACCCGGCGTTCTTAAAGCAGACATCATCGCCGGGATAACTGTAGCGCTGGTGTTGGTTCCCCAGTCGATGGCTTACGCGCAATTGGCCGGATTACCCGCCTACTACGGTCTCTATGCCTCTTTCTTGCCGCCGATGGTTGCGGCTATCTTCGGCTCATCCCGACAGTTGGCTACTGGCCCGGTGGCCGTCGTATCGCTGTTGACAGCCGCTACCCTGGAGCCTCTGGCGACGGCAGGGTCCGAGGGGTTTCTCGCCTACGCCGTCCTGCTCGCAATCTTGATCGGCGTCTTTCAGATGTTTCTTGGGCTATTTCGGCTTGGGGTGTTGGTCGACTTTCTCTCCCACCCGGTCGTTGTGGGCTTCACTAACGCCGGCGCCATTATCATCGGAACTTCGCAACTGAACAAATTGTTCGGGGTCAGCGTGGAGAAACAACCCCACCACTATGAAACCGTTTACTACACCATTATCGAGGCCGCGCAGAACACCCATTGGCTCACCTTCGTATTCTCGGTAATTTCAATCGGGGTGATCTGGGGCGTGAAAACGTACTACCCCAAGGTACCAGGGGTTCTACTCGCCGTCGCCATCTGCACCTTGCTCTCCTGGGCTATAGGATTCGAGGAGCGTGGCGGTGCCATTGTGGGTGCTATACCAGCCGGTCTGCCGAGTATCAGCGTACCTTATTTGGATTGGGAGATTGTAAAGGAGCTGTTTGCCTCCGCAGTCATCATCTCCCTCATCGGCTTCATGGAGGCGATCTCCATTGCCAAGGCGATGGCGGCCAGAACCCGCCAACGTATCGATGCCAATCAGGAGTTGGTGGGGCAGGGGCTGTCCAATATAGTTTCCGGCCTGTTCGGGGGTTACGCTGTGTCGGGTTCCTTCTCCAGGTCTGCGGTTAACATCGAATCCGGCGCCGTCACCGGACTTTCGTCGGTCATCACCGGCGGAGTGGTTGGTGTGACGCTTCTGTTCCTTACCCCGCTGCTGTACCACCTGCCCCAAGCTACCCTGGCCTCGGTGATCATTATGGCGGTTATCAATCTGGTAAAGATTGAACCGGTTATCCACTCTTGGAAGGCTGAGAAACACGACGGCATCGTGGCGGTGGTGACCTTTGTTCTGACACTGGTAATGGCGCCCCATTTGGAAAACGGCATATTAATCGGCGTGGTGCTGGCCATGTCTTTGTTCATCTACCGCACCATGAGACCGCGTATTGCGGTATTGTCACGCTTTCATGACGGAACCTTCCGCGATGTTTCCGTTCATCCTGAGCTGGATCAATGCAAGAAAATCCTGATGTTTCGGTTCGACATGTCTCTCTACTACGCTAACGCGGGCTATTTCGAGACACAGGTGTTGGAGATGGTTGCCGACAACCCCGAGATCGAGTATCTGATCCTCGATGCTCAGGGTATCAATACTCTCGATTCCACCGGTGAGGAAGTATTGATGCATTTGAGTGAGCGGCTGCAGAAGGTCGACGTTACGATTATCGTTGCAAGCATGAAGAAACAATTCATGGACGCGATGCGGAGCACCGGCACCCTGGAGAAAATGGGGGGCGATAATCGGCGCTTTTTTTCGCGCATGACCTTCGCTCTGGCTCAGGCCTGGACGGATATGGAGTGTGACAAGTGTGATAATGGCAAGAATTGCCCAATGCGTGTCTCCGTCGCTAAACGCCAGGCTGAAGAGCGTGGTGAAATAGAATCCTGAACACTAAGGGCAACCGATCCCGGAGCGGTTGGTTTTTGGGACTTAGTGGCTATGGAATGGCAGTCGGCCCCGGCATGGGGGAGTTGGAAGTTGCCGGGGCCGACCTATTTTACCGTTGTTGCCTGAGTACAGCGTCAGGATACTAGGCTGCCGACGCGCTCAAGGCTGTTGGGCAGCGGAGTATTATAGGCAGCGCAGAGAGGCTTTAGCAGCCGCTCTACCTCACTCTTTCCCAAGTCATCCATGGTTTTGCAAGGTGGATTATCGAACCGCAACGCCATCTGCGCGCCCATATCGAAGGCGGCCGGTTCCGCAACCTCTTCGTCCAATGCCTGAAGGATGGTGAAGAACGTGGAACCCATCAACCGTTCGCCCACCTTTTTTACGGATTCGTCTGTGGGTTCGGTGTCGGTTTCGTCCAGCGTCCAGCTTTCTCCCGCGTCCCCGACCCGGATCATGCTCTCAGCGGCCTGATAGTAGGGCCCTAGCGGCTCCAGGTGGCGAATGGCATGCAGATTGACTTGGGGTTTAACGATGTTCATTACAGCAAAAGGGCCAAAAGCAACATTCAGTACGGATTTGGCGATGTTATCCACCTGGGTTGGAGTAGCCAGCCCTTCGTCAACACAGCGAACCGCCTCGTTGGTATAGGGGCAAAAGAAGCGGTTCACGGCAAACCCATTCTGATCCCTGCAAAGCAGGGACTTTTTGGAGGTTTGTTTGCAAAACTCGATCACTTTTTCAACAACATCATCCTGGGTTTGATCGCCGCGAATTACCTCAACCAGAGGATTGATTTGGGCTGGACTGAAATAGTGAGTACCGAGAAAACGTCCTGGGTTATTAACTACTTGGGAGAGATCCCCCACCTTGAGACAGCTGGTATTGGTGGTGAGGATGGTGTCGTCACGCACGACGGCGTTTAGCTTGCGGAAGGTCTCCTGCTTGATATCCAAGTCCTCGAATACCGCCTCGATGACCAGATCGCAATCCACCAGGGGAGCCAGATCGGTACCTGTAGTGATGCGTGCAGTTGCTTCGTCTGCCTGCTCCTGGGTCATACGCCCCTTGTCCGCCGCCCGTCCGAAGAATTTGGCGGCCCCAGCTCTGGCGCGTTCCAATGCCGCCTCGGATAAATCTGTCAGGTATACTTTGAACTCACTCTGCGCAACATTAATGGCGATACCGGACCCCATGGTTCCGGCGCCAACGATACCCACGGATTTGATGGTCACTTGTAATTTCTCCTCTAAAAACTGGGGTTGCCTACAGAGACGCCCCCAAATTGTGCGTCAAAACCTTAGCCTACCTCTGGTTTGTGTGCACTGCAACATAATATTGAGGTAAGCGCAGGTTTTTGGGGCTTTCGTACCCTTTTGCGAGGTTTGAGCTTTTATGAGACGGAGCTGTCGAATAGCAGATATAGTTAACCTTATTCTGTTCCGGGTAGTCATCTATAATTTGGGAGCATGGGTAAGGCGCGGGTAGGTCGTTTTGCGTTTTTTCCCAGAGTGGAATAATAAACAAATGGTTTTTAGCGAAAGGGGGGAGGTATGAGCATTATCAAGAATCTTCTGGCATTGATCGGTTTACTGGCTGTTTTGATCCTCGGATACCTGGCTCACCACGTTTGGTCGGCTACCCGGGACTTCGATCCCAATGCCTTTGGCGTCTACAAAGAGTTTGTTGGGAAGCTGTTGGAGACGGGTGATCTTGCGGACGCCTTTGTGTGGGCCGTGCCGGTAGAGGAAGGCGTCGAGGTGGAAGACGTCAAAGACTCTCTGAAAAGCTTGGCGGTGGAGCGCAACTTCCTGTTTGTGAACGAATCGCCTTTCTACAAACAGGCCGAGGCAGTCACCGGCAATCCCTTTCGCCACGTTGCCTTTATGCAGTTTTGCGATGTAAGAGTGGGTATCGAGATGCTCGATCACAATAATGCCTATTCCGCCTTTATGCCTTGCGTTATCAGTGTCGTCGAGGACCGGGAGGGACGCATCTGGTTGTATGCGATGAATATGGACTTTCTAATTCACGGCGCCCGTGAGCTTCCTCCGGAGTTGAAGAGCAGCGCACTGCGGGTGCGGCGGGTCATGAGAGAAATCATGGAGGGTGCTTCTACCGGCGAGTTTTAAACCTGAAGCCTTGTTTTTGGATTGCACGAGGGTTGTGCGAGATTAGGGAGCCCAAGCATGTCACTTTTCAATATTCTGGTGGTAGTTGCGCTGGTTGCGACAATGGCAAGTCTCTTTTGGGGGCTGCTGTCCATGGTTAGGGGTGGGGAGTACGACGAGGGCCACTCTGCAAAGCTGATGAATACTCGCATCGCTTTTCAGGGGGTTGCGTTGTTGTTGATGTTGGCTGCACTCATTTTAAAGCTCGATTGATAGCCATACATCGGCCCACCAAAGGAATCGCCTTCCGCAACGGGGGAGAGCCCGCGTCAGCTCCGCATGGTTCGATTGGATGAATGGGTGGATTGAATTGAACCGGGTGCTGACCTATGCTGCAGTGCGGTGTGAAATCTCGGTTTACGCAGATTTCTCCTGATTTCGATTTAATTCGGCACCCTTGGCTGCCGGGGGAGAGGGGATGACCCAGGGTGAGAAAGTGGCACATTTAGCCAGACAGCTTCTCAGGCCGTGGTTTCTGGGCTTTCTGTTTGCTGTTTGGGGGGCATTGATCTATACCGGGGGCCCTGCCAGTGCATTGTTCAGTGGGGAGTGGCAGGCCAATTTGGCTGGGAAAGGATGGGGTATGACAGCCTTTTTTCTGCTTATGACCGTGGGCGGTATCCTGGCTCCGTTTTTTGCGATTTGGCACTTCCACAAAGGTCTGCAGTGTATCAAGGCAATCCGCAGCGATGGCCTTTCCGCTTGGCTTTCAAAGCAAGACGGGGCATTGCAGGCTGAAGTGCGAAGGCGCTCGGAGGAGCGCACCAAGTTACAGCGCAAATAGGTCCTGCAGGAGGAACCCTGAATGGTCAGCCTGCAGGTAAAAGTCTCGGCAGCACTTTGCCTGCGGGTCCGAGCAATGAGATATCCGCATACTCGCTCAACGGCGTTGTCTGCAAGTTGATTTCAACTAGCCTGGCACCTCCCTCCTTGGCCACCAGTGGTAAGCTCGCAGCGGGCTGGACCAGCGCTGAGGTCCCGACTACCAGAAACAGATCCGAACGCGCCGCCGATTCCCAAGCTTGCCGCAATACATCTTCCGGCAGCATTTCGCCGAACCAGACGATATCCGGGCGAAGAATTGCGCCGCATTCGCAGAGAGGAGGAATTGAATCCAGCGGTGTATCCTGGTTGATACTCCGGAATTGGCAACGGCTGCAACGCAGGTGCCAGAGGTCTCCATGCAGCCTCAAGGGTGCCACAGATCCAGCCCGATCATGGAGGCCGTCCACATTTTGGGTGATCAACGTCACACCACCATGGTTTCGTTCCAAGGTTGCAATGGCGAAGTGGCCAGCGTTGGGGCTCTTCTCCGCCACCAGCTTTCGACGCCAGTCGTACCACTCCCAAACCAATGTCGGGTCTCTGGAAAAGGCCTCCGGGCTGGCCAGCTCTTCAGGGCGGAATTTACGCCAAAGTCCTTCGGATCCCCGGAATGTGGGTATTCCGCTCTCTGCAGAGATGCCGGCTCCGGTCAGGATGGAAATACGGGATGCGCTGCCGATCCAGTCCCTGACTCTATGAAACTCGTCATGCTGATTCATGATGCCAGAGACTAGCCGATAATGGCTGGCAGGCATAGTGGCGGGCTCCATCCCGGGATACCGGGACGTGATGCCTTCTGATAGTCTGTGCTTCCCATAATGTTTTTTCCGACGGGGCGGTACAGGGACAGAGCGGTGAGTGAGACGGAGGTAGTAATCAAAGAATATCTGGCGGCTATCGCCGGGCATGATTTTAAGCATGCGCGTAGCTTTCTCGCTGAACGCGGATTCAGCTACCTCAGCCCCATCGCCCACTTCGATGACGCAGATCGTTTTATCGCCAATATATCCGCGTTGGGAGGAATTCTCGAGAGGCTGGAGATACGCCAACTGATGGTCAATGGGAGCGAAGCGGTGGCGATTGTTGATGCGGTTATCACCATACGGGGCTATCTGTCTCGTACCGTTGCCATACTCTTTTGCGTGGAGGGTGGGCGCATTCGTCGCCTGGAGGCGATATTCGACGCTACCGACTACCACAAGATGTTTTACTGACTCTCTGCGTGCGAATCAGGGGACGGCAGGCGTCACTCCTCCATCAGGTTGGCCACGCGGCCTCCGGTAATGACGCGCAGCTGGTCAAAGGTCAGGGGGACACCCGATGCGTCCGTGCCTGCGGCAGGGTAGATTGTCGGGTACCGCGACAGGCTTTCGTCGATGAGTATTTCAACCTTGTCGAGGCCGAAGGGACAAACGCCGCCTGGTCTGTAACCAGTCACAGATTCAGTCTCGTCCGCCCGTGCCATACGAATACGGGTTCCGGTCTCGGCCTTTACTTTTTTGCTGGATATACGCCGATCGCCGGGACAGACTACAAGATAGAAGTTGCCATTTTTTCCCTTCAGCAACATTGACTTGGCGATTTGACCCACGGCCACACCCAGTCGAGCTGCGGCCATTTCGGAAGTGGGTGTGCTGCCCGGTTCGAATTCGATTTCCGACAGCCCGTGGGCTGCCAGGATTCGCTTCACTTTCAAGGGGATCATAGTCCGGGGTTCCCTTTTTTAAGGGTGGTCAGATTGTCCAGAAGATCGGGGAAGAAGCGGTTGAACTCCCATTCCAGATGCGCGTAATGGGATTGGACCTCCTCTACCGCGCCAAGGAGTCCGTTAGGGCGCCGCAGACGCAGCGAGAGGCGGTCGTAGGCTTGGCCTACTCGCTCGATGTGCCAATAGCCCCCAAGCCAGTCCTGCTGAGTCATTAGCTGGGTTACTCTCTGCATTCTGGGCGGCAGGCGGTGCCGCTCTCCCTCCAGCAGACTGTAGATATCGTCAATGAATGATTGGCGTCTCCTTGGCGAGTAGCGTTCCCAGTGACGGCTGAGGAAGTGGTCGTAGAGGACGTCGAGAATAATGCCCGCGTAACGCCTGCGGTTACCGGAGAACAGCTGCCGACTCTTGAATACCAGGGGATGGTCATCGGTGAATCGGTCCACCCGCCGATGGAGGGTTATACCTTTGATTACACCGGCGGTGTATTGTCGATTCAGGGTCTGCAGGCGGCCGCGGGTAAAGTCCGCCAACAGGCTGCCCAGCCGCTCTTCGGGATCGTCGTCACTAAGAAACGCATGGGCAAGGTAGTTCATCGACTGGTCCGGGCTTTCAGGATCTGACAGTTGGCGATTATTATTATCCACGGTGCGGTTAGATCCTAACAGCCTCCGCCGCCGGGTGCTGCATCGCTGCCGACCGACTGTAATTCCAAACTGCAAAACTCCGATTTTGAGACTACCCTTGTGCAGTAGGAAGCCGGTTCCCTTACACCCCATTCTAAGAGGTGGCTGCGATGATAATGAAGTCCTCAAAATATTCCCACTTGGCTGGATCCCGTTGGCTGGCAGCTTCCCTGGCAGTCTGCTTTGCTACCGCATCTGCATGGGTTGGCGCTGCGGGGGTCATACTGGAAGGGGACAGAAGTATTCCTGCGAGCGCGGGCAAAGGCATGGTGGTAACCAGCCACTACCTCGCTTCGGATGAAGCTTTGAAAGTTCTGAAGCAGGGGGGGAACGCGGTTGATGCAGCCGTCACCGCAGCCTTCGCCTTGGCGGTAACACAGCCAAGATCTGGAAATATCGGCGGTGGAGGGTTCATGTTGATCTCGTCGGGAAAGGTCGACGAAGTAGTGGCCATCGACTACCGGGAGAGAGCCCCCGGGGCAGCGCACCGGGATATGTTCCTGGGTGAGGATGGCGAGGTGGACAATGAGCGTAGCCGCTTCTCCCATAAGTCTGCCGGTGTGCCGGGGACAGTAGCCGGTCTGGCGCTGGCACTGGAAAAGTACGGCACCCTCTCCTTGCCCGAGGCCTTGGCGCCGGCCATCAAGCTGGCAGAGGAGGGGTTTGATGTTCCTGCCCGGTTCACCCAGGGTATAGAAAAAAGGGCTGAACGGCTTCGCGCTATAGAATCCAGCCGCAAGGTGTTTTTCAAGCCTGATGGCAGCAGTTATCAGCCGGGAGAACGATTTGTTCAGCCAGACCTTGCGGCTACGCTTAAACGAATCGCCGACAAGGGCGTTGCCGGTTTTTACGAGGGTAAAACTGCGGACCTAATCGTTGCGGAGATGCAACGGGGCGGCGGTCTCATTACCCATGAGGATCTGAAAAACTACCGTGCAACAGTCCGTAAGCCAGTCCACGGAGCCTATCGGGGGCACGATATATACTCCATGAGCCCCCCGAGTTCCGGCGGAACCCACATCGTGCAGATTCTGAATATACTCGAAGGATTTCAGATTGGCGAAGCCGGGCACAATTCTGCGCAGACTATTCATCTGATGGCCGAGGCCATGAAGCGTGCTTACGCTGATCGCTCCAAGTTTCTCGGGGATACCGATTTCGTAGAGGTGCCGTTGCCAGGGCTGACGTCGAAGGCGTACGCGGAGCATTTGCGAGGCACCATCGATGTAAAAAAAGCCACACCCAGCGACAGCATCCTGCCGGGAGACCCGGTGGCCTACGAAAGTGATGAGACCACACACTTTTCCATTGTCGACCAGTATGGCAACGCGGTATCCAACACCTACACAATCAACTTCAGCTACGGGTCCCATATAGTAGTTGATGGAGCCGGCTTTCTGCTGAATAACGAGATGGACGATTTTAGTGCCAAACCGGGAGTTCCCAATGCCTATGGACTGATTGGCGGCGAGGCCAACAAGATCGAACCAGGTAAACGCATGCTGAGTTCCATGTCACCCACTATCGTCAAGAAAAACGGAAAGAACTTCCTGGTGACCGGAAGCCCCGGCGGTTCGAGAATCATAACCACCACGCTGCAGGTGATTATGAATGTCGTCGACCACAATCTAAATATCCAGGCCGCAGTCAACGCACCACGGGTTCACCATCAATGGCTACCGGATGAGGTACGCATCGAAGAGGGTATCAGCCCTGATACCATCAAGCTGCTGGAGGAGATGGGGCATAGCGTTAATCAAAAAGCGGCGATGGGTGCCATTCAGAGCATTATGGTGGGGGATGACGGAACCCTGTACGGTGGTGCGGATCCCCGTCGCAGCACTTCGGCGGCAAGGGGATATTGATAATCAATCCTCGCCATACCCTATTTTTCTTCCGGTTTGGTTAGTGGTGGTTTGCCTTTTCTGTCCCTTCGTAAGGGGCAAAGATTCGGGTTGACTCATCCATGATGCACGGGCATTCTAATCCGTTCAAAAAGTAATGAGATTTAATAACTAGAGAGCATCCACCAATCCTGACGAAGGAGTGCATGATGGGAAAACGTTTGTTTAAACCTTCAGACCTTGATAAGGGCGTCCCTGAGGAAATTGTTGAAAAGGTCTTTACCGCCAAGAAAAAGCATTTGATCGGGCCTCAGTACCCGTACAAGAGAAAACTGGACCGGGATGATTACGAGGCGCAGAAGCAGGATCTACAAGTTGAACTGCTCAAGCTCCAGAAGTGGGTCAAGGAAAAGGGCGAGCGGATCGTGATGATCTTCGAGGGTCGGGACGCCGGTGGCAAGGGTGGAACAATCAAACGTTTTATGGAGCACATGAATCCTCGTCAAGCCCACGTGGTGGCGTTAACCATTCCCAGTGTTCGGGAGCAGGGGCAGTGGTATTTCCAGCGCTATATCCAGACGCTTCCAACCACGGGTGAAATGGCGCTCTATGATCGCTCATGGTACAACCGCGGCGTCGTTGAGCCGGTTATGGGCTTTTGTACGCCGGAACAGCATAAACTGTTTCTCGAGCAGGCCCCCGTTTTCGAGAAAATGCTGATTGATGACGGCATCCGTATATTCAAGTTCTGGTTCTCCGTCAGTAGGGAAGAGCAGTTCCGTCGCTTCAAATCCCGCGAAACAGACCGCCTGAAACAGTGGAAACTGAGCCCTGTTGATCAGGACGGCCTCAAGCGCTGGGATGATTTCACCAAGGCCAAGAACCAGATGTTCAAACATACCGACAGCAAATGGGCCCCCTGGACCGTGATTCGCTCGGATGGCAAGAAGCGGGCACGACTGAATTGCATGCGCTACGTGCTAAATTCGTTGCCCTACACAGGTAAAGACAAGGACATCGCGGTCGCCCCCGATCCGAAAATCGTCGGCACCGTAAAGGAGATGTATAAGTACACCTGACTGGGTAACAACTTCTTTTTACCGGCCCTGCTAAGTGCAGGGCCGTTTTGCTTTGGAGTTGGCCTCAGTCTATTTCAAACCCGCCTTTTCGCCCAGAGATTTAGTATTTATCCCGAGGAGGCTGTAGAGGGGGCAGATTCCCACCAGGCCGGTTACCAATAGAATGACCCCGACCCAGCCAATAGGGTTTTGAAGGGCGAAAAAGACGTTCGCAACCAACAATACGCCCAGCACCACCCTTACTATTCTGTCGACTTTTCCCACATTGTTCTTGAATAAATTCACCGCAACGTTCTCCTTTGGACTCCTAATGATATCGACAAGCTCCATCTAAGGCCCGTGTAATTCAAAACCCGTTTACTTGTAGTAAGTATGATATGAAAATCGATTGTGAGTTCAATCCCCGAGCATATTCGTCGACCACCCGGTGGTAAACGCGTCAGATAAAGGGTTCAGGGGATGTACTCTCATGACATCAATTTCAGGAAAAGCAGGTGGTTGTGTAAAACTGATGGTAATCAGAGTGATGATGTTTCAATGCGTTTTCTGAGTTTGGGGTAATGCCCTCAAGCCAGCGTCGAAATCGAGCAATCTATGTAACTGCGTTTGAATTCTCGCAATCAGAGGAGATGCTATGAGTCTCAGTCAAAAGATCAATGGCCCAGGACCCAAGAAAATACTGACCTTGGATGGCGGTGGTATCCGAGGAATGATCACTGTGGAGATTCTCAGGCGCATGGAAAGCCTGCTGAGAAAAGAGCTGGGCGGGGGCGATGACTTCGTGCTAGCTGACTATTTTGACTATATCTCCGGCACCAGCACCGGCGCCATTATTGCTGCCTGTCTCTCATTGGGGTGGCCGGTAGAGAAAATCGGCCGATTTTACATCGACAGTGGCGACAAGATGTTCGACAAGGCCAGCCTCTTGAAGCGGTTCAAGTACCAGTATGGAGATGATGCGCTGCGGAGGACACTGCAGCAGGAATTTGGAATTCGCACGACATTGGGAAGCGCAAAGTTAAGGACGCTGTTGATGATGGTGATGCGCAATGCCACCACCGACTCCCCCTGGCCTGTCAGCAACAATCCGAAGGCAAAGTACAATCATCCTGAGCATTCGGGTTGTAATCTGGACCTACCACTCTGGCAGTTGGTGCGCGCCAGTACAGCAGCGCCGGTCTTTTTTCCTCCCGAGAAGGTCAAGATCGGAGAAAAGGATTTCATCTTCGTGGATGGCGGAATCACGATGTACAACAATCCGGCGTTCCAGACCTTCCTCATGGCGACACTGGGACCCTATCGGCTCAACTGGGAGACTGGTGTCGACAAGTTGCTCATCGTCTCCGTGGGGACCGGCACCAGCCCTGACGCCAACCAGGATCTCAGTCCCGGAGAAATGAACCTGATCTACAATGCCAGTTCGCTTCCATCTGCTTTGATGTTGGCAGCACTCAATGAACAGGATTTACTCTGTCGTGTGTTTGGTGAGTGCAAGCATGGAGAGACGCTTGACCGAGAGATAGGAGACCTCGTCGATCGCGGGGACGACGTCCACTGGCCGCTGGAGAATAAACTCTTTACATACAGTCGTTACAACGCGGAACTATCGAGAGAGGGCCTTGATCGGCTGGGATTGACCGATATACAACCCAAATGGGTGCAGCGGCTTGATTCCACGAAGTATATTTCACAGCTGCAGCGGGTCGGTAAGGCCGTTTCCAAGGAGGTCAGCCGCAAACACTTCAAGGGCTTTCTCTAGACCGCAGGGGTTCGAATGCCGCAAGAGGCAAAAAAAGACCATTGGGGGTGTGGGTGCAATGGATAGAAAGGCATTGGAAGCGATGTTGGATCAAGGTAACGATAGTGCCATGCTTCGTTACACTCTGGGTGCTCTCTTAGTAAAGGATAAGCAGTTCGCTGGAGCGATCGATCACCTGCGCAAGGCTGTTGAACTGGATGCCAATCACTCTGCCAGCTGGAAGCTTTATGCCAAGGCCTTGGCGGCGGAGGGGCAGGAAGAAGCGGCGGTGTTGGCATACGAGGCGGGTATAAGAGTGGCGGAGGAACGGGGTGATGTACAGAGTGTGAAAGAGATGAGGGTATTTCTGAAGCGCCTGCGCAGCAAGTGAGTTGGCAGCGGCAGGCGTTTAGACCGTCAGCACCTCACACCTAAATAGCATATGTTCAAGCCATAGGAGATGCCGGTATTTCCATGGCTACGGTTGCCTGTTGTGGCCGGAGAAACAGTCATTGGATTGGATACTAATCGGTAAGTTGCTGCTCATACTCTTACCTGGCGGTGGCAAGGACCATCAACGGACTCAATACCCTCATGCGCCTCCTTATCTACGTGATGAACAAGTCATCCAGCGGTTTAACGTATCTCTTCGGGCAGCGTGACTTGACTGCGCACCACGAGGGACACCTCTCCATGACCGGGGAGGAGATTTGTACGATACTCAGTACCAGTGAGCAGGAAGGGGCGTTGGGTTCCCAGCTAACCAAAATACTTCGAGGAGTATTCGACTTGGACGATCATGCTGTCCGTTACGCAATGGCACCCCGTACTGAGGTGGATGCGCTGACTCACACGGCAAACCCGTGAAACATCTACGAATCATTGGCAAGTGGCTGGCGATACTGCTGGCGTTACTTGTGCTGATCTCGGCCATCATAGTTGCATTGGAGGTTCGGGTTGATTTGAGCGCCCTTAAGCTTCCGATGGAGGCGGCGGCGCGACAAATACTGGGGCGGGAAGTCAGACTGCAGGGCAGGGTATCCCTGACACCTACACTGTGGCCGGTAGTGGAAATAGAAAATGTTGAAATCGATAATCCGCCCAATTGGAAGGGTGGCGTATTCGCACGCGCAGGAAGGTTGCGATTGAAGCTTGGGCTTATGCCCCTGTTAAGGGGAAAGATCCATGTCGAGCATATTCTGGGTGACACCGTGACCGCTAATCTGGCGAACAATCCCCAGGGGGTAGCCAATTGGCGATTCATCGGAGAGAGTGACCAGCCCAAAGCGCTTGAAACGCCAGCGAAGGAGGAGCCTTACATTGAACTCCACGCGGTTGACAATATCGAGCTCAATGACATCAAGCTCAGCTATCGTGATCAGAAGTTAGAACAGCAATTTCAACTCGAACTCGACGAGTTGAGAGGTAAATTACCCTGGGGCCAGGATTTCGTTTTCAATCTTCGCGGGAGATTTCAGGGGGCTCCTTTCAGAGTTGCTCTAAAGGGCGGAGGGATGTCGGTTACGAAGGATATGGATCAAAGCTGGCCTGTTTCTCTGGATGCGGAAATTGCCGGTACCCCCGTCAAGATGGAGGGGGAATTACCGCCTGGAGACGCTACCGGGGTGGAAGCGAGTATGGAAGTGGGAGCAGTGGATTTCGGAGCATTGCTCAGTTGGCTGGGGATGATCGAGGGGGTGGAAGCGACGGCTGAAGGTCTCTCCCTCAGCGTGGTATTGCAGGGGGAGAGTTTGACTGAACTGTTATCCCGGTCGACTCTGGAAATGTCGCTGCACAAGGCCACATGGATTCTTGAAGATGTCAATTCCAGTTATCGACTCCCTATTCAGGTGCCCTCCGGACGTTTTCTTGCCAATCCGCAAGAACCACTGAAACTGGAGATCGATGGCAGGCTGGGTCAGTCTGCTGTCTCTATCGTGATCACCGGCGCCCAACTGGCTGACTACCTGGAAAAAGGCGTTGAGCTTCCAATCGTTGTGGACATCGCAACGGCTGACGCCCAAATGCGGCTGGAATCGATGGCCAAGCGGCCACTCAATCTTCTCGACTTGGGTTTTGCCATGAACCTCAAAGGAAAGAGCCTTGGTCGTCTCAATCAACTCACAGGACTGGATTTACCACCGCTAGGACCCTACGCACTCTCTGGACGGTTCGCCCTGGAACAGGATGGATACCACCTCCGAGGGCTCCGCATCGATGTTAGGGACAGTGTCATGTCGGGGGATCTCTCTTACCTTACGGCAAGCCAGCCGCCGCGGCTGGAGGTTGCCCTCAAGTCAGAGCGATTGCGCATCGATGATTTCGATCTTGGTGATTGGTCTCCCGAAACGGACCCCACCGGGCCGGATGCAGGTTCCGACTCGAAGAGGGGATCAGAGGGGGCAGTTGAGCTACTCAGCCAGGAGTTTCTCAACGGCCGTGATGCCAATGTCACCCTTGAGGTGGAACAAGTTCTCTCGGGGAATGACAAGCTGGGCAGCGGCATGCTGGAAATGAAATTGGCTAATGGCCGGCTACTGCTGGAACCGCTGGAAATCAACCTGCCTGGGGGCAGTGCCTGGTTGAGTTTTCTCTACCATCCGCGGGCGAATGAGACAGAGGTCCATCTGCAATCCCGGGTAGATAAATTCGATTACGGAATATTGGCACGCCGTATACAGGGGGACAGCCCGGTCGGGGGCCGAATTGGTTTGGATATCGACCTCTCTGCTCGTGTTACAGGGCTGGAGCAGTTACTGCAAAACAGTAGCGGTCATTTCGATTTCGGGATTTGGCCCAAGGGCCTAGATGCCGCGCTGTTCGACCTGTGGGCGGTTAACCTTATGACATCGGTGATGGGCCGGGTAGATGGCAACAAGGGCTCGGAAGTCAATTGTGTCATCCTGCGACTCGATATGAAGGATGGCATAATGGCTGATCGACTGGTGTATGCGGATACCACCAACATGTCTGTAGCTGGCAAGTTAGAGGCGGATTTTCGCAAACGAAAAGTCCAGGTACGCGCCGTACCCAAGGCCAAGAGGCCGGAGTTTTTCAGTCTCGCCACTCCCGTGGGAATGAAGGGAAGCTTCGATGATTTCAAAGTCCGGATCAATCCGGTGGAGCTGACCGGCACGCTTTTCACTTTTATCACAAGTCCGCTGCACGTGCCGATTCGCAGGGTGCTCGGTGAATCCGTGCCTACCGAGGATGGCAGGGAGGCCTGCAGGCTCGCTTGGGAGAGCGATGGCAAGCCGTCGGAATCATCGCCCGCGCAGTAACAGGTCCTTGGCTTGGTTGATCTTGGACGCCAGGAACGTGGACCCGCCATGGTCCGGATGTAGCCTTTGCATCAATCTTCGGTGCGCCGCCTTGATAGCCTGGGCATCTGCACCCTCTTCCAAGCCCAGGATCTCATAGGCCTCCCGCTGAGTCATATCGCTGGCAAAGCCATCGCCGCCAGTTTCCGCCGAGCTGCCCTCAGCCTGTTGCCAACGGTCGCCGTGAACCCGACTGAGATAAGCTCCAAGCAGTTGGGCTGACTCTTCGTCTTCCCGGTCGTACTCTTCGAACAGCTCGTAAAGTTGTTCGTATGAGAGGCTGCTCAGGGTGCTGCCGCTCAACTTTCCCTCCAATATGCTGCCATCCATCTCTCCAGTATCGTGGTCCAACACCATTCTTAGAAACCGTGTCTCCACCGTGGATTGCTGCCCGGTGGCAGGACGTCCTCCGCCCACGCCGCTAAACTGTCTGTACAAACGCTGCAGGACGGGCAAATAGCCTATCAGTGCTAACAGTCTGCGAACGAATGGCAGCAGTAAGCCGATGAGTGCGAAGACCCAGTTCAACCGACCGGTGGCGGCAAGAAACACCAGCCCAGTGCCTATGATGACAGCAGCAACCTGAAAACGGGTCTTCCTGGGTTGACGTGCGAGCCAGCGGAACCCGAGATAAGCCAGCGCTACAGCTACCAGAACAACCATTAGGCGCACGGCGCTCAGTCTCCCCGCAGTTGCTGAGTAAGAAGCTTCACCGAGTGGCCCCGGTTCTTACTGAACTGCTCTAAGGCGGGCCTGCCTCCGGCGGCGTAGACTGCTACCGCGCCTAGCAGTTCCCGGAGCTGCTGGGCGCTGCCAGCGTCGAACGTGCAGCAGGCACCGCCGGTCAGTCTTGCGATTTGCTCGAATGCAAGACGTGCTGTGTGATCTAGACCCTCGTGAAATAGAAAGGCTGGAACATTGTGAATACCGAGCTGGCCGGCGACTCCACACAGGACATCCACGGACTCCTCCATGCAGTCACCCACGAAAACCAGGGCATTGATCCGCCGTTCTCGGTTCTCCGCCAGCGCGTGGCGCAGCACTTTTTCAATCTGTGTGTGGCCTCCGAGACAACTGACGGTGGACATCTTCTCCTGCAGTGCGGCGCTGTCATTAAGCCAAGAGGTCGCCTTAAACTCTCTCAATCCGCGGTAGAAGCAGAGTTGTACCTCCAATCCACCGAGGGCGCTGGTTTGCTCAAACATTTCTGATTGTATGCGGCAGGCTTGACGCCAAGTGGGCTCGCGGCTGGCTGTGGCGTCCATGGCAAACAAAAGCCGCCCTCGTTGACCAGAGGATTTTGCCGCAGGTGTGGAAGCCACTTTACGGAGGAAACTGTCGATCTCCGATGGGCTGGATTTCCCAGGTAACTTTTTTTTCTCCATAACAATTGTTGGTATACAGGTTGTGGAACAGGGGTGATCCCCTATACCAGGGTCTACTGCTTGGCTGCGAGACAGTACACTAGCATAGGAGAGGCAAATCATGCAGGGTGCGCGCGGTAATGGCACCATCGCCCGGGAGAGAGAAATGGCAGTGTTCAAGTTCCGGCAATTTCAGGTGCGTCAGGAGCGCTCAGGGATGAAAGTTTGCACCGATGCAACACTATTCGGCGCCATGGCACCCGTCAGCCGGGGCGACAAAGTGCTGGATATCGGTGCGGGGACCGGCCTCCTAGCCCTGATGGCGGCGCAAATGGGCGCTTCCATGACAACAGCAGTGGAATTAACTGAGGAGGCATGCAGCGAGGCTCGGGAAAACTTTCACCTTGCTCCCTGGTCTGACAAGCTCATTGCGATAAACCAGGATATTAGGGATTTTGCACACAAAGCAGTAGAAGACTTTGACCTTATCATATGCAATCCTCCCTTTTTTGACGGGGACTCCAGGCCGCGAGCATCGTCGAGATGCAAGGCCCGACATGCGGCATATCTGCCACCTGATAGCCTCATTTCTGTTGTCAGCGCCCTGTTGAGGCCTGAAGGGTTGTTCTATGTGCTGGTTCCGAGAAACAAAATCGATGTCTTCTCCTCCCTGTCGATGGGATCCGGACTGAAGCTCTTCAGCCGAGTGGATTTCCGCGGCTTCAGCCACACCCGCTCCAAGATCTCTGCCCTGGTGTTTTCCAGGTATCCACCTGCTTTCTGCAGCAGGACAATCACGATTTATAGCGCTCCCCGAGAATATACGTCAGTGGCGGCTCACTATCTTTTGCCTTTCATGCTGCGTTTTGCACCTGATGTCCCTGGAAGCCGAATAAACTTTAGCCCGTTTCCGTGAGATTTCCTCGAAGCTGCATCCGAGCTTCAGCGGCTGTTACACTCGACTCATGGTAAATAGATCCAGTGACGCAAGGAGAGATTTCATGTCAGAAGCGAATCGAGTCTACAGCGATAGCGAGGTGGAAGCAGAGCTGCGAAACACGCTTTCCCACTGGTATCTGGAGGCGGGCCACATCTGCCGCGACTACAAGACCAGTGGTTGGAGGGCGACCATGCTGTTGGCGGGGGCGTTGGGTCATCTCGCAGAGGCGGCATATCACCATCCAGAGTTGATCCTCAACTATAGTGCCTTGGCTGTACGTCTGAGAACGCACTCTGCCGACGGTATTACCCGTAAAGACTTCGAGCTTGCAAACCAATTCGAGTCTGTTGCCACCTGGCAGCCGGGTAGGTCGGGGGAGGGAGGTGGCACGCCAGGGAAGGGTTCACCGCCCTATGTTCTTGAGTAGCGGGGGATTGGTTGATTCCCGTCAAGGAGACTGGGACATGCCTGTGTCATTCTGCACAACTCCTCCTAAGTGGTTCGTTGGCTCCCGCTGCTGAATTGGAGAAGTTCGGGATATTCGTGAAATGTTAATAGGAATTCAGTAATGGAGTTGGTTTGTCCTGCAGGTAATCTCCCATCCCTCAAGGCGGCCGTAGACAATGGGGCGGATGCTGTTTACCTGGGATTTAGAGACGATACCAATGCCCGCCATTTTGCCGGTCTCAATTTTGGCCCCGAAAAAATGGAAGCCGGTATCCGTTATGCCCGGGAGCGGGGCGTCAAGGTTTTCCTAGCGTTGAACACCTATCCCCAATCGAGGGGGTGGATGCGTTGGCAGACCGCTGTGGACCGCGCTGTGACCTTGGGGGTCGATGCCCTGATCGCCGCTGATCTGGGGGTGCTTGCCTACGCTGCGGAGAATTTTCCCGACCTTAATCTACATCTCTCCGTACAGGGCTCGGCGACCAACTATGAAGCGTTGAGATACTACCGGGAGAGGTTCGGTGTGCGTCGGGCGGTAGTGCCACGAGTGCTCTCTTTGTCCCAGGTGCAGCATCTGATTGCCAACAGCCCTGTGGAGATAGAAGTCTTTGGTTTCGGCAGTCTGTGCGTCATGGTCGAGGGTCGTTGCATCCTCTCCTCCTATGTAACGGGGCAATCACCCAACACTTTTGGAGCTTGCTCGCCCGCCAGCCATGTAGAGTGGAGGGAGACTGCGGAGAGTCTGGAGACCCGGCTGGGCGGCGTGCTGATCGAGAGCTACGGCAGGGGAGAGAATGCCGGCTATCCTACACTCTGCAAGGGCAGTTTCTGTGTGGGTGGTAACACATACCATGCTATCGAGGAGCCCACCAGCCTGAATACCCTGGAGATACTTCCTCAACTCCGTGAATGCGGTGTCTCGGCCGTAAAAATCGAGGGGCGCCAGCGCAGCCCAGTGTATGTGGCCCAGGTGACGCGCGTCTGGCGTGCGGCATTGGATAGCTGTGCGCGGGATCCGTCTCGCTATCGACCCCAGCGGGAGTGGCTCGAGGAGCTGGGAAAGGTATCGGAGGGTACCCAGACCACGCTCGGCGCCTATTCCCGACCTTGGCAATAAGACACCAAGAGAGAAGATCCAGATGACCATGAATCTCAGGCTCTCACTGGGTCCGCTCCTCTACTACTGGGGACGGGACCAGGTAATGGATTTTTACCGAGAGGTTGCGGAATCCCCGGTGGATATCGTCTATCTCGGAGAGACCATCTGCTCCAAACGCAACTTGCTGCGAACCGACGACTGGCTTGAGGTGGCCGCACTGCTCGATGAGGCTGGGAAAGAGGTTGTGCTGTCCACTCTTGCACTGCTCGAAGCCGAGTCGGAGTTGAAGAGACTGCGGCGGATTTGCGCCAACCAGAAATATCTGGTGGAGGCAAATGATATGGGGGCTGTTCAGCTATTGCGAGGGCGGCCGTTCGTTGCTGGACACAGCGTCAATATCTATAACGACAGGACTCTGAACTTGTTGGCGGCGGAGGGCATGTGCCGGTGGGTATTTCCTCTGGAACTATCGGCTGCGGCACTGGCTGACATGTTGACAGCAAAGATCCCGGTGGAGACTGAGGTATTCGCTTACGGCCGCCTGCCTCTCGCCTACTCCGCCCGCTGTTTTACCGCTAGGGCCCACAATCTGCCAAAAGACGACTGCCAATATCGCTGTCTGGACTATCCCGATGGGTTAACCCTTTCTGCTCAGGACGGCAACCGCTTCCTCGCTCTGAATGGGATTCAGACACAGTCTGCACAGACGTGCAATCTGTTGGCAGAACTCGATAGGATGGAGACGATGGGGGTGGATGTCGTTCGCCTAAGCCCCCAGTTTCGGCACACAAGCAGGATTGCGGATATTTTTCACCGCTGCATTTCGGGTGAGCTGAGTCTGGTCGAAGGCAATGAGCAGTTGAGCCGGTTGGCACCGGTTGGCACTTGCGATGGCTATTGGCACGGTGAAGCAGGCATGAAAAGCGTTACCGAGAGTGCCAGATCGCTAAATGACGGCTGATACTGTCTCAGAGTCACGACGAATATCAGTTTAGATGGCGGTGACTGCTTCCTTCGCCGTGCGTTTTCGCATCCATTTCGCCTATCCTAGGCGAAGCGACCGACGACACTGGTAGCTCCATCGAGCACCTTGAGCAGGGGCCCCAACCGCTCCTCCAGTTCCAACGCGTCCAGAAAGTTTTTCACGTAGAGGCCAAGTTCAGTATCGCCCCCCAGTCTCAGGCGACGGTTGAAGAAGAGGGTGTCTGCATCCTCCCGGCGGGAGGCCAACAGCAGAAAATCGTATGCAGTGCCACCAATGCTCAAGTCGTTGGGCAGGGCACTGTCCGCAACCGCGGCCAAATCACCCCGTGTGAGCGTCAAACGATAACGTAGGCGTAGGTCAGTTACTTCAATCAGCATGACCTTTCCCTCCAGAAAATCTAATTCACCGTCAGCCAACTCGGGGGCGAAAAGCCTGTTCAGTACCCGCGCCAGCACCTCACTGTGAAGCCGCGTCGGCACCATTCCGATGGGGATAGAGAGAATTGAAGGAAGGCTGGGAAGAGGTAGGGAAATTGGCTTCATAGTTACTCCGAGATCCGAATGTACAGCGGATGCAGATTGGCGTATGCGGTGTGGGTTGGCGGGAGGCTGAAAAAAGCAGGCATCGGATTAGGGGGCTATACATGTGCCTAAAAGCTCATATCCCCGGGTTTGTAGGTGCTTTGAACCAGCTCAGCTTATCCTGGAGTTTGACGACTTCGCCAACAATTATGAGTGTTGGTGGTTTCGGCTTTTCCCGCTCGACGATTTCTTGAATGGTTTCCAGGGTCCCGGTAAAGACGCGCTGTTGGTTCGTAGTTCCCTGTTGTACCAGCGCAACAGGTTTGTCGGCAGTAAATCCGTGCGCTATCAGCTTTTCACAAATGACCGGCAGCCCCAATAGCCCCATATAGAAGACAATCGTCTGATTCGGCTGTGCCAGCTGGCTCCAATTCAGATTCATGGTGCCATCCTTTAGATGGCCGGTGACGAATGTGACCGACTGGGCAAACTCCCGGTGGGTGAGGGGAATTCCTGCATAGGCTGCACAACCGGAAGCTGCGGTAACTGCAGGCACGACTTGGAAGGGGACTCCTTGGTCTGAGAGTGTATCGATTTCTTCACCACCCCGGCCGAAAATGAAAGGATCGCCACCCTTCAGCCGCACCACACGCTTGCCCTGTTTGGCCAATCTAACCAGAAGCTGGTTGATCTCTTCTTGGCGCATGGCGTGCTGGTCGCGTTCCTTGCCGACATAAATGCGCTGAGCATCCTTTCGCGTCATCTCCAGTATCGCCTTTGCTATAAGCCTGTCGTACACAACCACATCCGCCTGCTGCATCAAGCGCAAGGCGCGAAACGAGACCAAATCTGGATCACCTGGTCCCCCGCCGACCAGATAAACTTCGCCGAGATCGCCATCCTCTCCCTCAGCGGAGAGTGCTTTCTCCAGGGCAATCTCCGCATCTTTCATATGACCGGAGAGCACCCGCTCGGCAATGCTGCCGCTAAGCACTCGTTCCCAAAAACGGCGTCGATCGACGGATTTTCCGAAGCGCGCCTTTACTTGCCCACGAAAGCGGTTGGCCAGTTCCGCCAAGCGGCCGTATCCCGCTGGAATCAGGGTCTCTAAACGGGTACGAATCAAACGCGCCAGTATGGGTGAGGCGCCTCCCGTGGAGACGGCTGCCACAACCGGTGAGCGATCGACGATAGAGGGTACGATGAAGGTGCAGAGATCAGGTTGATCCACGACGTTGACGGGGATTCCGCGTTTATCCGCCTCTAGAGAGACCAGGTGATTGATCTGCCCATCATCCGTTGCTGCGATCGCCAGGCGGCATTCTTCGAGATCCTCGCTTTCGTAAGTGCCTAGGCGGCAACTAATTTTCCTCTTATCGAGCAGCTTCTTCAGCTCATCGCAGAGATCAGGAGCAACCACTTTTACTTTGGCACCCGCCTTCAGTAGCAGCGAGACTTTACGAGCGGCTACCTCTCCACCACCGATAACCAGGCAGACTCTGCCTTTTATATTTAGAAATAGGGGTAGAAAATCCATCGATGGTCTGCTGCGATTGGCCGGTTCAAGGCTCTAATGAGGTCATGCCCGCGAAAAAGCGAACTCTAGCATGGGTGCATTGCGGGAACAATTCCAGGCCTTCATTAGTTTATCTATTATTGCTTATATAGCATAAATTATAATATAATAAAAAGTTGGTATGGGGGTGGATTAGCTGTCATGGTGAAAGAAATCGGATCTGTCGAGCTAGAGCTGAACCTTGGTTCAGAGCTAAGCCCGTACCTGCTCGATATCAGAAGTGAAGCCGAAGTGGTGCATGGTATGCTCCCCAACTCCACCCACCTGCCAATGCATCTCATTCCTGTGCGAATGAATGAATTTCCCAAGGACAGGGACATCGTCCTCTACTGCCGCAGTGGAGCCCGCTCTTATCACGCCTGTCTGTATCTAATGCAACAAGGGTTCGACAACGTGATCAACCTCAAGGGCGGAATTATCGATTGGGCTAGAAATCGGTTTGAAATCGTGGCTTACGGCTGATGAGACTAGGGCCTGTTAACACTAATTGGAACAGTGTCGCCGGAGGCCATTTTATCGCAGGTCAAGGCGCACCGAGCGCGGTGTAGCACCGCTACATAAGCGAGGTGTAACGCGGAACTGGGGAAAAATGGCCCCGTCCCTCCGGGTTGCGCCCCAAAAAGGGCCACTCGGCGTTGCTCATCATTCATTTGGAACCACCAAACCTCACTCCTCGCGCCTTGGTTGGCCCTTTCTGGGGCAGCAACGACGCTGTTTCAATTAGTGTTAACAGGCCCTAGGAATCCCCGCACTCTAGATTGTCTGATCCAGTTAAGTATCAAACGCCAGAATGGACCATAGCGGGTCAGGTTGACTTTCAGAACCCGGAGACTCTTGTTCCACCCTGTTACTCAGTGCATGACTTGCGTTTTTTCGTTAGTTAGAATATAAGTTATGTCTGATTTTTATGCTATTTCTCATCGATCTTTTTGTGGAGGCTTAACATGGCTGATTTTGATCAAGAACTGGATGCCAGCGGGCTCAATTGCCCCCTGCCGATCCTGCGTGCAAAGAAGAGTCTGACCGGAATGGAGGCAGGGCAGGTGCTGCATATAATCGCTACGGATCCCGGTTCTGTGAAAGATTTTGAAGCCTTCGCCAAGCAGACTGGAAATGAGCTGATGGAATCCAAGGAAGAGGGGGGTAAATTCCATTTTCTGATCAAGAAGGCTTGAGGGCCATAGCGATCTGAAATCAACCTGCTGAAATACTAAAGATTGGGAGGAGATTCGGATGGAACAGAAGAAATTAGCAATCATCGCTACCAAGGGGTCGCTGGACTGGGCCTATCCGCCCTTTATCTTGTCGTCTACCGCAGCAGCGCTTGGGTACGAGACTGAGATTTTCTTTACATTCTATGGATTACAACTGCTCAAGAAGGACTTGTCTCTGGAGGTTACGCCGCTCGGAAACCCAGGCATGCCTATGCCAATGAGTATGGACAAATGGTTCCCGGTGGCGCTCACCGCGCTGCCTGGAATGCAGTCCATGATGACCTATATGATGAAGAAAAAGATGGCGGACAAGGGAGTTGCCAGTCTGGAAGAGCTGCGAGAACTTTGCCAGGAGGCAGAAGTAAAACTGATCGCTTGCCAGATGACCGTGGATTTATTCGATATGGCGCCATCAGATTTCATTGACGGTATCGAGTATGCGGGCGCGGCCCGGTTTTTTGAGTTCGCCGGCGAATCCGATATTTGTTTATATATTTAGTACCTGTTTTTCCGCGCAGTTTAAAAAAGGCCGCTGTCTGGATCAGACGGCGGCCTTTTTTTGTCTAACTGTGAAGGAATCCCTGGCTGACCTCCCACTCTCTTCTCTCCAGGATGATGTGGGAGGGTTCCGGCGATTCAGAAGTCGTAGTTCATGCCAACGGTCAACAGATAAGCCGTGGCATCTTCAAACTTGGCCCCTGCTGCAAGAGCGCTGTTGATGCTCTCTCCGGGCTCGATTTTAAGAGTATCCTTTTTATCGTAAAGGAAGGCGGCGCCAAAGCTGAGTTTATCCGAATAGCGGTAGCGGGTGCCGATGGAGAAGATTTTCGCATCGGAGTCGGGCAACTCAAAACTGACATAGGGCTCCTTAATCGGTGTCTTGTCGTAGGCGAATCCACCCATCAAAGTCCAGCGATTGTTGAGCTGGTGGGTGACACCTATGCGAAAGGTATTCGAATCTTTCCAGTTTTTCGGGATCGGATCGTCAAACGCGGCAGTAAAAACTGGGTTTAAGGTCTGGTCGTATTTGAAATCCAGATCCTCGTAAGAAGACCAGTAAGTGCGCTCATAGACCAATTCAACTGTGGTTCTGTCATTGAATGTATAGGCCGCCGCCAGATTGAGAGCTGCCGGAATCGGTATGGTAACCTTGGCTCCGCCGTCATAGGTGGGTAACGGAAAGCCGGCGCCCGGCAGGCCGGGAGGTATGCTGCCATACAGGGTTGCCTCACCATCCACGGTTAGGTCGACCTTGGAGCGGTAGGTTAGTGCCAGATCGAGTGCATCGGTGGGCCGAAACTGAAGCGCCAGGTTGTAACCGAAATCCCATGAATCCCCACTCATCTCCCCACCAACAGTAACTAGCGGATGGGCGCTACTCGAGCTTTTTACAACGCCGTCTGAGTATACTGCCCGCAGTCCGCCACCTATCGAAAATCGATCGTTTATCTTATAGCCGACGGTGGGATTGATCTCGAAGGTCTTGAGGGTGAAATCTTCGGCAAAGGCACGGTTGACCCCCTTCCAGCGTTTGGTCAATCCCGCCGGGGCGACCAATGACAGGCCAAAGCGGGCGTTACCTACCATTGGGCTGACGTAGTGAAAAGTGGGTATGAGAAAATTCTCCGATTTGGTCTCGTCGTCAGCGAATGCAGGGGAGTTGTTGGTACCGGAAATACTGGATAAGTGGATATAGGTGAGATCGATTTCCAGCGTCGCCCCCTCCTTGTTGTATACCATGGCTGCCGGATTGTAGTAGCTGGCGTCCGCGCCCTTGGCATTGGCGACATAAGCCCCAGAGAGGGCGGTAGAGTTGATGGATTGCTCGGGTATCTTGTAGGCGGCAGCCATTAACTGAGTCGAACAAACGGCCATGGCTACCCATAGTATGCGTGTTTTCATTTGACCCCCCACTGTCAGCTAATTCCATTACCACCGTCAAGACGCAAGTGTATTGAAAGCATCGGTAGATGGTGGACGAGCATGCTTCCATATTGCCTTTTTAACTTCGCAAATTTAGCATCTTAGTAAAGTAAACTCCAGCAATACTTCAAGTTTGTACAGACCTTGTGCGCAGCCTCGCGATTTACATAGCGATATGGCTTTTGTTTAGTAAATTATGATATAAACAGAGCTTATAAGTACCGGGGTGTGGGTGGAGAGAAGAGCACTATGGCTGATCGCAGATTGCAGGTCTTTTTTACTGTTGCGCGCCTCTTGAGTTTCACTAAAGCCGCAGAATCGTTGCACATGACACAGCCCGCGGTAACCTTTCAGGTACGTCAGCTGGAGGAGTACTTCAATACCCGGCTGTTCGACCGTACGCACAATCGCATCAGCCTCACAGAGGCGGGAAATCGTGTCTACAGCTACGCAGACAAAATATTTGTGCTTTACAACGAGATGGAAAATGCCGTCCGCGAAATGACCGGCGAGGTAACCGGATCGCTCACCATTGGAGCTAGCACCACTATAGCCGAGTACATGCTTCCTTCCCTTCTGGGCGACTTCAAGAAACGTTATCCCGACATCAGCATCCATCTGAAGGTATCGAATACTGAGGGTATCGTCTCGATGGTAGAAAACAACACCATCGATCTGGGTGTGGTGGAGGCACCGGTAGCCAACAAGAATTTGGTTGTTGAGCGCTGTCGCGCGGATCATCTAGTGGCTATCGTTCCGCCTGACCACCCAGAGGCAGACCGGGATCTGCTGACCTATGAAGACTTGTTGAAGTATCCTTTTATCTGCCGGGAGGAGGGATCGGGAACAAGGGAAGTCATCAATGAATACTTGTCATTGGTGAACAGCAGTCCGGACGCCCTAAATGTCTCGATGGAACTCGGTAGCCCGGAGGCCGTCAAAGGAGCCGTAGAAGCAGGAATGGGGATTTCTGTCGTCTCCCTTGCCACGGTTCAGAAAGAACTCAGACTGGGAACATTGGTTGCGATAAATCTCAATCCATCTCTGGATAGACCATTTTCGTTCGTACACCAGAAACAGAAGTTCCGCATGCGAGTGATGGATGAACTGCTGGAATTCGCGCAAACCTACTGCGCTGAGCATGCAGGCGACGCTCAGGCAGGGTAAGAAAGACAATTAGAAGGGGCGGTTCTCTCCAGACCCAGCTTTAGGGCGCAGCGTTTCCACGCGTTCGATATTCTTTAGTTTGCAGGGAATGCTCCCCCATAGCTGGAGGAAAGCAGAGGTGATTTCCAGATCGAAACTTAGTTCTGAGCAGAGGTCGCTGTTGATCCACTTTGATCGATTACAACCGTCCGAGCGAACGACCCTGATCGCTTTTGCCGAGTACCTCGTCTCCCGGAGCGGGTCAACAACAGTTGATAGTTCCGATCAACAGATAACGCCACAGCTGCCGAAAAAAATAGGGCGTCCCAAGAAGGAGACAGTAATTGGTGCCATCAAGAGGCTTTCAGAGACCTACTACATGCTGGATAGATCCGAATTGCTGACCGAAACTTCATCCCTGATGTCGGCGCATATAATGCACGGCCGGACGGCGCCCGATGTGATAGACGACCTGGAGGCATTGTTCTCGAATCACTATCAAACAAAGTACTCGCCACCCGGGCAGAAGCCCTAAGGATTGCCCATTTCATGCAGTATTTGACGCAGTGGTTCAAGCGCTACTTTTCCGACCCGGAGGTCATATTTCTGACTATATTCCTCCTGCTCGGATTCGCGGTGGTGCTTACTATGGGCGACATGCTGGCACCCGTGCTGGCCAGCATTGTTGTTGCCTATCTGCTGGAGGGGGTGGTCGCGGCATTCCAGCGGCGGGGAGTCCCGAGGCTACTGGCTATCAGCGTGGTCTACCTGGCCTTCCTAGCCTTCGTTACCCTACTGCTCTTTGGGCTACTACCCCAGCTCTCGCGCCAGGTGACGCAACTATTCCAGCAGATACCCTCGATGACCGCTCAAGGGCAGTCGTTGCTGATGCAGTTGCCCGAATCCTATCCCGAGCTGATATCGCCGGAACAGGTGGCGGAAATTATTGGTGTCATTCGCCAGGAAATCGCCACATTCGGACAAAAGGTGTTGTCAATATCCTTTGCCTCGGTTGTGGGAATCATCACCGTTCTGGTTTATCTGGTGCTGATGCCCCTGCTGGTGTTCTTCTTTCTCAAGGATAAGCGTCTGATTCTCAACTGGATCGGTGGCTTGATGCCCAGGGGGAGGCGGCTGGCGGACACCGTCTGGCAAGATATGGACCGGCAGATTGCAAATTATGTAAGAGGTAAATTCTGGGAGATTATAATTGTCTCGGCGGCCAGCTTTGTAACCTTCACATTCATGGGCCTGGACTATGCGATTCTGCTCGCGGTGCTGGTCGGTTTCTCCGTGATTATCCCCTATATCGGGGCGGCCGTAGTGACTTTCCCCGTATTGGTGATCGCTTGGTTCCAATGGGGCTGGGGAGCTGACTTTATCTGGTTGACCGTGGCCTATTTTGTTATCCAGATCCTGGATGGCAATGTACTTGTACCGCTGTTGTTCTCCGAGGCCGTCAATCTCCATCCGGTGGCCATAATCGTCGCTATCCTAGTGTTCGGCGGGCTATGGGGATTCTGGGGCGTGTTTTTCGCGATCCCTCTCGCCACATTGGTTCAGGCCGTGATCAGCGCCTGGCCCAGGGATAAAATAGCGGAGCACTATCCCTAGGCTTGTTTAACCTCACCCGGTACCGGAACGGTATCCGTAATCTGCAGTGCGGCCAATTGTCAGTGCTTACCAACGGCGTTTCCCGTCTCTACCACCACTTATCCGAGGAGCAATCCGGCTGGATTCTACTGCCGGAAATTCGCCCTCTGGTCCGTACCCCGGATGTCAAAAGTTCGACGACAGTCTGTTAGTTATTATTAACACGTTGAAATAACTAAAAATTATAGTCTCCTCTCCCGATGGCATATCAATTGCTAGTAGTTAGAATCAGATATCGGGAGGAAATCTGTCTATGGCTGCTGCAAAACTGGAAGAAGACCTGGACCTTGGCATTGAGAAGGGCAAGGGTTCCAAAAAGAAGCTCATCATTATTGGCGCGGTAGCGGCTGTTTTATTGCTCTCAGGGACCGGCATTGCTTGGTTCCTGATGAGTGGGGATAGCGATAGCTCTGTCGCGGATAATGCCCAGGACAGCTCCCAAGAAACGCAGCAACTACCTGCCATCTATCTGCCTCTCGATCCCTTGTTCATTGTCAATCTACCACCTGGTAGCAAGGCGAAGCTGCTTCAAGTCGGCATCCAGATTATGGCCAGGGATCAGTCCCTGATCGACTTCGTTCAACACAATGATCCAATGATAAGACACAGCTTGCTCAATCTTTTGGGCTCCCAGAGCGATGAGACTCTGATTTCCCGCTCGGGCAAAGAGAAATTACAGAAAGAGGTTATCAAGAGCATGAACAAAATTGTCAAGAAGCAGGGGGGTAACGGGGAAATCGAGGCCGTCTACTTCACTACATTTGTGATGCAGTAACGCCATGTCTGGTAACGATCTTCTCTCGCAGGATGAAATCGATGCGCTACTGCATGGCGTGGACAGCGGCAATGTGGAAACCGATGAAATCGATTTATTCGACGGTGAGGCACACTCTTACGATTTTGCCAGTCAGGATCGGATCGTTAGGGGACGGCTGCCCACCCTGGAGATGATCAACGATCGCTTCGCCAGAATCTACCGTTCAAGTCTGTTCAATATGCTGCGGCGCTCCGCAGAACTCTCTGTATCGGGCGTGCAGATGCTGAAGTTTTCCGAGTTTGTGCACAGCTTGTTCGTGCCTACCAGTCTGAACCTGGTCAAGCTTCCACCGCTCAGAGGCAAGGGCCTATGTGTGTTGGACCCCAAACTGGTCTTCAGCGTAGTGGACAATTTTTTCGGTGGTAGCGGCCGTTTTCACACCAAGATCGAAGGGCGAGATTTTACCCCGACTGAACTTCGTGTTGTGCGATTGTTACTCGATCTGGCTTTCGAAGATTTCCGGGAGGCTTGGAGGCCGATTCTGGATCTCAAATTTGAATATGTAGGGTCCGAGGTCAATCCCCAGTTCGCCAATATTGTCAGCCCCTCAGAAGTGGTGGTGGTAACTACTTTCCATATAGATCTAGAGGCGGGCGGCGGGGATATGCACCTTTGTCTACCTTACTCAATGGTTGAGCCGATTCGGGACCTCCTGGACGCTGGTGTTCAAAGTGACAGAGGAGATAGGGATGAACGATGGGCACAATCGATGAAGGATGAAATCATGTCGGCCGAGGTGGAGTTGAGCAGTGTGCTCACCGAGGCCCGCATCAGTATGCGCACCCTGGCGCAGTTGAAAGTCGGCGACATTATTCCACTCGAGATTCCAGAAGAGGTAGAGGTAGAGGCGGCAGATATTCCTGTCTTCCGCGGCCGGCTGGGTGTCGCGGACGGAAATTACGCAATCCAACTGCAGGAGTGGCTGGGAAAGAAAAGCCAAAGCGGGCTGCAGGAACTCATACAGCATCCCCAACACGGGGAACATCAGCAATGATCGGGTACAACCATGAGTGATATTGAAGTGGGATCAGATGATGCAATGTCGGACGAATGGGCAGCGGCACTAAATGAACAGAGTGCGGTTGAATCGGCCGGTACCGAAGTGGAGAAGGCGGAGTCCGCTGCATTCAAGGAATTTGAAGACCAGTCCGCACCGGCGGCCGATGGTGAGGTGAATCTCGATTCCATTCTCGATGTTCCCGTTGTTATCTCCATGGAGATCGGGCGGACCAAGATACCTATCCGCAACCTGCTGCAGCTGAACCAAGGTTCAGTAGTGGAGCTCGACCGTTTAGCCGGTGAGCCGATGGATGTTCTTGTCAATGGGACATTGATTGCCCAGGGTGAAGTAGTGGTGGTCAACGAAAAGTTCGGTATCCGTATGACTGATGTCATCAGTCCCGCTGATAGAATTAATAGGCTTAGGTAGTGAAACCGCCCTTTGTAGCCACTCTTGTCACCGGGATGGGGTTGTCCCTACCACTTACGGTCGCTGCTGAAGTTTCCGCCAATGGAGCGGGGCTTCCTGTTTCGCCACTGGGTACCGGTGCCATCATGGAGACAGCTTGGGGACTGCTGCTGATCATCGGGTTGATCATCGGATTGAGCTGGGCGTTTCGCCGCTTCGGAAAACGAACATTTGCCGGTAAAGGCGTGGTGAGTGTGATGGGCGGTGTTTCCCTGGGTCCAAGGGAAAGAGCGGTTCTATTGCAGGTTGGATCTACCCGGTTGTTGGTTGGAGTGGCCCCCGGACGGGTACAAACTCTTCACGTTTTAGGTGCTGACGAATCTCTCAACAATCCCGAAGTGAAGCAGGGGTTCCAGGGTCAGTTGGAGAGACAGCTGGAGAGGAAGAGCTAATGCGCCGGCTAATGCCACTTCTGTTTCTCCTGCTACCGTTGGCCGCTCCCGCCGCCACCGGCCTGGACGCCTTGACTACTTCACCGAATGCGGATGGAGGACAGACTTATACTTTAAGCATTCAGGTGTTGTTGTTTATGACAGCGCTCAGTCTGTTGCCTGCGGCGCTGTTGCTGATGACTTCCTTCACACGCATAGTGATCGTGCTGGCGATCCTCCGGCAGGCGCTGGGCACACAGAATACCCCCTCAAATCAGATACTAATCGGACTGGCCTTGTTTCTCACCGCTTTTGTAATGATGCCGGTATTTCAAGAGACCTATCAGATTGCAGTAAAACCCTATCTCGAGGAAACGATCGAAGTAGATGAGGCTCTGCAGCGGGCGTCGGTACCAGTAAGGGACTTTATGTTCGCACAAACCCGTGAGAGCGACCTTGCTCTGTTTGCCCGAATCGGTGGTTTTAACGACATGCAGTCTCGGGATGATGTACCGTTTTCATTGCTGTTGCCAGCCTTTGCGACATCAGAGTTGAAAACCGGGTTTCAAATCGGTTTTCTGATATTTCTTCCCTTTCTCATTATCGATCTTGTTGTCGCTAGCGTGCTCATGTCTATGGGCATGATGATGCTGTCACCTCTGATTATCTCTCTGCCCTTCAAGATTATGTTGTTCGTGCTAATCGATGGATGGGCACTTATTTTTGGCACATTGGCTTCAAGTTTTCTGGTCTAATCATGACGCCGGATACAGTACTTGATGTCGGTCAGCGTGCGTTGGAGGTGACCACCGCACTTGGTGCTGTGGTGCTTGTTCCCGCCTTGTTGGTCGGCTTGCTGGTTGCGATGTTCCAGGCAGCCACCCAGATCAACGAAATGACCCTCAGCTTTATTCCCAAGCTGCTGATCGTGGCGGTGGTCTTTATGCTGGCAGGACCCTGGATGCTGCGTGTAATTATGAGATTCAGTATCGACCTCATAGAAAGCATCCCCGGGCTCATCGGCTGACCCACGGGACTCTGTTCAGATGTCCTTCACCGAGGCGCAACTTAATCAACTGTTAGCAGCCTTTATCTGGCCGTTGTTACGTATCAGTGCCATGTTAAGTGCGACACCGGTGATCAACTCCCGACAAACCCCCGTGCAGTATCGAATCGGATTGGCTTTGGTGCTGACCTGGATGATGATGCCTCTGCTTCCGCCACCACCCCAGGTGGAAACTTTTAGCCACCAGGCGCTGATGATACTTCTACAGCAGATTGCGGTGGGACTTATCATGGGCTTTGTTCTGCAAATGGTGTTCGGTGCCCTGGTCTTTGGCGGGCAAGTGGTCGCCTACAGTATGGGTTTAGGATTTGCTTCGATGATGGATCCGCAGAATGGTGTGCAGGTACCTGTTGTGGCGCAGTTCTATCTGATACTCGCTACCCTGTTATTCCTGGTTCTGAATGGCCACCTGTTGCTGATTGATCTGCTCTATCAAAGTTTTCAAACTTTTCCCGTTGCAGCGGATGGTATAACCAAGAGTGGTCTCTCCGAGGTGATTGGCTGGGGTACTCAGCTGTTTAGCGGCGGATTGTTGATGGCCTTGCCGGTGATGGCTGCTTTGCTGCTGGTTAATCTCGGTATGGGTGTGGTTACTCGCGCAGCCCCGCAGCTCAATATCTTTGCTGTGGGGTTTCCCGTCACTATGCTAATCGGGTTTCTCCTCATATGGATTAGCCTGCCCGATGTTATGGATAACTTCGAGGCATTACTCCAGGACGGTTTCGTTCTAATCCAGCGTCTGCTCGCCATCAGGGTATAAATCATGGCTGAGAATCAGGACGGCCAGGAGAAGACTGAACAACCCACAGCCAAGCGGCTGGATGAAGCGAAAAAGAAGGGGCAGATTCCCCGTTCCAAAGAGATGAACACCATGGCCGTCACGCTGGTGGGTGGTATTGCACTGGTGGGAATGAGCGGGCACATGGGAGCTGGATTCTCCGAGATAATGTCCAGTGGGTTCAGCATCGAGCGTGCTGATATCTTCGATCCCGGTTCACTGCTACGAAGACTAGCGGCAGCGGTCATGGACGCATTGATGATATTGGCCCCGCTGTTTCTCGCGGTTGCCGTAGCCGCTGTGCTGAGTTCACTGGCGCTGGGTGGTATGGCATTCAGTGGTCAGGCAATGACACCCAAGCTCAGCAAGTTGAATCCCCTCAAGGGAATGAAACGCATATTGTCCGTCAAGGCCCTTGTTGAATTGCTCAAGGCGATGGCCAAATTCGTTCTCATTGGAGGAGCGACCACATTTCTGTTGTGGGTGCTGCTTGATGACTTTGTGGCGCTCAGCAGACTGGATCCTGGTCCGGCGGTGATGGAACTGGTGTGGTTGGTTGGTGGTTCGTTCGTACTAATAGCGACCTCCCTTATCTTGATTGCCATGATCGATGTTCCCTTCCAGGTCTGGGACCACAAACGGCAGTTGAAAATGACACGGCAGGAAGTCAGGGATGAACTGAAGGAAACCGAAGGTCGGCCAGAAGTGAAGGGGCGTATCCGGAGTCTGCAGCGTGAGATTGCCCAGCGGCGAATGATGGAGCAGGTGCCCAACGCTGATGTAATAGTAACCAATCCGACGCACTATGCAGTAGCACTCCAATACGACCAGACGACAATGGCGGCTCCTAAAGTGGTGGCCAAGGGTGTGGAACTGGTTGCCGCCAATATCCGCCGAGTGGCTGATGAGCATCAAGTACCCATAATGGAGGCGCCGGCGTTGGCGAGGGCCATACATACTCACACGGAGCTTAATGAAACCATTCCGGTGGGGCTCTATTTGGCGGTAGCCAAACTGCTTGCCTATGTTTTCCAACTCAAGGCATATCACCGCGGCCAAGGGGAAAGGCCGGGTTATCCAGATCATCTTGAAGTACCGCCAGATTTGCAGGTTCCCGGCGCCGAGGCGGACGCCGATCCCCCTACTGACTGAACACGGATCAAAGAGTTCCGATCATGAATGCGACTGCAATACTGAACAATGTGAAGAGTGCGGGCACCCAGGGCTTGGGCGCGCCGCTGATTCTCTTGATGATGTTGGCAATGGTGATAATTCCCATGCCACCGTTGGCACTGGATGTGCTGTTTACCTTCAACATTGCGTTGTCGCTGGTCGTCTTGCTGGTCGTGGTTTACACATTCAGGCCACTCGATTTTAGTGTTTTCCCAAGTTTGTTGTTGGTCGCCACGCTCTTGCGTCTTGCCCTTAACGTCGCCTCTACACGTGTCGTATTGTTGGAGGGGCACCAAGGTGGCGATGCAGCGGGTAAGGTGATCGAAGCCTTTGGCGCATTCGTTATCGGTGGCAACTATGCGGTAGGCCTTGTGGTTTTCGCGATCCTGGTGATCATCAATTTTGTGGTGGTCACCAAAGGTGCCGGTCGAGTCTCGGAAGTGAGTGCCCGATTCACGCTGGATGCCATGCCTGGAAAGCAGATGGCCATAGATGCAGATCTCAATGCAGGCATTATCGGTCAGGAAGAGGCAAAGATGCGGCGGGAGGAGATTTCGCTGGAAGCCGATTTCTACGGCTCGATGGATGGAGCGAGTAAGTTTGTCCGGGGGGATGCCGTTGCCGGCATATTGATCCTGGTAATCAATATTCTCGGTGGTTTGGCCATCGGTATGCTGCAGCACGATCTCGATTTTTCGAGCGCCCTGAGGTTTTATGCACTACTGACTATCGGCGATGGCCTGGTGGCGCAGATTCCCTCGCTGCTGCTGTCGACCTCCGCGGCCATTATCGTCACTCGCGTTGCCTCGACCCAGGACATGGGGGGGCAGATTCTCAGCCAGCTGATGTCCACGCCCAAGTCTTTGGTGGTGGCTGCCGTGATGCTCGGATTGATGGGAATCATACCCGGCATGCCCAACTTTGCCTTCTTAAGCCTTGCGGCTTTGGCGGCTGGGGGAGCATGGTGGATATATCGTAAGCAAAAGCAAGGAGCGGTTGCCGAACAACCGATCCCGGTGGCAGAGGTTCCCAGCGAGCACAAAGAGCTTACCTGGGATGATGTTCAGCCAGTGGACATCATCGGTTTAGAGGTGGGCTACCGGCTAATCCCCCTGGTGGACAGAAATCAGGGGGGAGAGTTGATGAATCGAATAAAAGGGGTACGGAAAAAACTTTCTCAGGAGTTGGGATTTCTCGTTCAAGCGGTACACATTCGAGACAACCTTGATATAAGTCCTGCCGGCTATCGAATATCGCTTCACGGCGCCTGCGTCGGTGAGGGTGAGATTCACCCTGACCGCAATCTGGCGATAAATCCGGGGCGTGTCTTCGGCACGCTGGCGGGTTTGGAAACCAAAGATCCTGCGTTCGGTTTAGATGCTGTTTGGATTGAACCTGAGCAGCGTGACCATGCCCAGACGCTGGGTTATACTGTTGTCGATGCCAGTACCGTAGTGGCCACTCATCTGAGTGAGATCCTCCAGAGCAATGCCCATGAGTTGATCGGTCATGAGGAGGTGCAGCAGCTTCTGGATCAGCTCGCGCGCTCAGCTCCGAAGTTGGTGGAGGATCTGGTTCCCCAAAAACTCTCCTTGGGTCAGATTCTGAAGGTGCTGCAGAACCTGTTGCAGGAGAAGGTGTCGGTTCGCGATATTCGCACCATTGCCGAAACATTGGCGGAGTTTTCCCCCCAGAGTCAAGACATCGGCGCTTTGACAGCATCTGCTCGAGTGGCGCTTTCACGCAATATCGTTCAGCAACTTGTTGGTCCTATTGAAGAAATTCCTGTTGTCGTGCTTGATCCGAGTTTGGAACAGATCTTGCAAAAATCATTGCAGCCCTCAGAGGAGGGGGCAGTAGGGTTCGAGCCGGGGCTGGGCGAACAGCTACAGAAAGCACTCACGGATAGTGCCAGCCAGCAGGAGATAGCCGGACAACAGAGCATCTTGCTGGTGGCTGCGGGAATCAGGGCCTGGATGGCACGGTTTGTGAGGCACAGCGTACCAGGAATGCGGGTGCTTTCGTACAACGAGATTCCTGACAATCGTCGCATCAAGGTGGTTGCCACGGTTGGGAAACAGAGTGCTGATGATTGAGCCTGGTTTGACCGCTGCTTCTTCAACAGTTGAAAACCAGGGATAAACGGGCAAGGTCGGACATAGGCAGGATATGAAGATAAAACGGTTTTTCGCAGATGATATTCGCCAGGCACTGCGCCAGGTTCGCGAGGCTTTGGGTCCGGATGCGGTAATCCTATCGAATAAGTCGGTGGAAGGTGGCGTCGAGTTGGTTGCCGCCAAGGACTATGATGAGAACGCTTTTCATGCGACGCAGAAGTCGGTCGAGCCCCCTGCGGCGTCGGTGAGTGAATTCTCCGGAAAAACCAAAAGGTTTTTGGATAAGGCGCCTACTCAGAAGCCTGCAAAGCAGCAGCCGAAAATTAGCCCGATGCGAGTCGAATGGAGTCAGGAGCCCGCTCTGCTTGAGATGCGTCGTGAGATGAAAGCGATGCGACAGCTAATGGAAAATCAGCTGTCGGAACTAGCCTGGCATGATATGAGCGGCAGACATCCGAAGCGACAGGAACTGCTTCGTAAACTCATGACGTTGGATCTGAGCCCTGATATCTGCAACCAGCTTGCGGGGCAGATAGATGAGATCGAAAACCCCGATGAGGCATGGCGGCAGGCGCTTCATTTGCTTGCATCGCAACTGCCAGTTAGCGGTGAAAGCCTGATCGAGGAAGGTGGGGTGGTCGCATTGGTCGGACCAACCGGTGTTGGCAAAACGACCACGATTGCAAAACTTGCCGCTCGCTATGTACTGAGACATGGACACCACAATCTTGCACTCATTTCTACAGACAGCTATCGCATCGGCGCACAAGAGCAACTCAACACCTATGCACGGATTCTGAGTGTGCCCGTTCGCTCTGCTTCTACGCCGGAGGAACTCGGTAAGGTTTTGAATCTACTGTCAGACAAGAGATTAGTGCTGGTTGACACCGCAGGAATGAGTCAACGAGATCTGCGTTTGAGTGAGCAGCTCTCTTTCCTGACCTCTGGTGCTCGCCCGGTAAAGAGCTTTCTTACACTTTCCGCAATTACTCAACAGTCGGCGCTGGAGCAGGCAATCAAGGCATTCGGCGCGGCCACTATTGGTGGTTGTATCTTGACCAAAGTCGATGAAGCGGCCTCTCTAGGGGGCGCGCTTTCAGCAGCTATTCGCTCCCGAATTCCTCTTGCATTCTTCACAGACGGACAAAAGGTTCCGGAAGATATTCATGTAGCGCATGCGAATACCTTGGTAAGTCGAGCGGCGACACTGGGACAGGAGCGGAACGCGGAACTCGACGATTCTTATTTGGCGCTGGCCCTCGGAGGTGCTGGTTCAAATGCTCATGGTTGATTCGATGCCAGATCAGGCCACGGGGTTAAGACGGATGGTAGATCCACGACCCATACAGGTGATAGCAGTGACTGGCGGTAAAGGCGGGGTCGGTAAAACTAACGTGTCGGTAAACTTGGCGATAGCCATGGCCGACATGGGCAAGCGTGTATTGTTGTTGGATGCCGACCTCGGATTGGCGAATATCGATGTCGCGCTGGGGTTGCATCCTGAGTACGATCTCTCTCATGTGCTTAGGGGAGAGATGGGCCTGCAGGAGATCCTTGTCGAAGGCCCTTCGGGAATTCGCGTAGCGCCCGCTGCTTCCGGTGTGCAAAGGATGGCGGAACTCAGTGAGGCGGAGCATGCCGGGCTCATTCACGCATTCGGCGACCTGGCTGCAGAACTCGATGTGCTTATCATCGACACTGCTGCTGGGATATCCGACAGCGTGATCAGTTTCAGTCGCGCAGCCCAAGAGGTTATGGTCGTAGTTTGTGACGAACCGGCCTCGATCACAGACGCCTATGCGCTTATCAAGCTACTCAATCGAGAATACGCGGTGGAGCGTTTTCTTATTCTCCCAAATATGGCGCGTAGCGCCCAGGAAGGGAGAGCACTTTATGAAAAGCTATGGCGGGTTACAGATCGCTATCTCGACGTCATGCTCAACTACGTGGGGTGTGTTCCCTATGATGAAGCCTTGAGGAAAGCGGTGCGCAGCCAGAAGCCGGTAGTACACGCGTTTCCACGCAGTCGGGCGACCCAGTCATTCAAGAATCTCGCGAAGAAAGCCGATAATTGGCCCACACCGGAGGGTGTTACGGGCCATCTTCAGTTCTTCGTGGAGCGTCTTATTCAATATTCGAGTCAAATTGGGGAGATTTGAAGGTGAACGGCTTAGCGACCTATACATCAGTTCAGGAAAAGGATATCGATTCAGAAGCTCTAGTGTTGAAACATGCACCGCTGGTGAAACGCATTGCGTATCACCTGATGAACAGACTGCCGCCAAACGTTCAGGCAGACGATCTCATACAGGCTGGAATGATTGGGCTGCTCGAAGCGAGCAGAAATTATGATCCAAGTCAGGGAGCGAGTTTCGAGACCTACTCGGGTATACGCATTCGTGGGGCCATGCTCGATGAGATCCGGCGTAGTGACTGGACACCGCGCTCGGTTCATCGCAAGGCGCGTCTAGTGGCCAATGCCATGCGGGAGATCGAGAACGAACAGGGGCGGGATGCGCGTGACGTTGAGGTGGCGGAGGTATTGGGCATGTCGCTACCCGAGTACCACAAGATACTCAAGGATGCTTCGGGTTGCCGCATCTTCAGTCTGGAAGATCTGCAGGCAGTGGGGGAATTGCCTCCCGAGCGTTCGGATGGAGCCCTCAGCGGCCCATTCGACGGCATGCAGCGGGATGCCTTTAAGCGGGCACTGGCGGATGCAATAGCCGGATTACCAGAGCGGGAGCGCTTGGTTATTGCGCTCTACTATGACGAAGAGCTCAATCTCAGGGAAATTGGCAAGGTGTTGGGCGTTAGTGAGTCACGGGTATGCCAGATTCACAGCCAAGCCACGTTGCGTCTCAGATCGAGACTATCAGACTGGCTTTCCGATATCTCTGAAATGTAAGAAGGACATGCCGGCAATGAATGAAAACCGCTTTGAATTCGGAGGATGTTTTGGATAAGAGCATGAAAATTCTCATAGTAGACGATTTCTCTACGATGAGAAGGATTATCAAGAACCTGCTGCGGGATCTCGGGTTTAACAATACCCAGGAAGCCGATGATGGTAACACCGGGTTACCGATGTTGCGCTCCGGTAGCTTCGATTTTCTCATAACTGACTGGAATATGCCTGGTATGACGGGAATAGATTTGCTCAAGGCAGTACGTGCAGATCCCGATCTGGCAACTCTACCGGTTCTAATGGTGACGGCGGAATCCAAGCGGGAACAAATCGTGGAGGCTGCCCAGGCCGGAGTTAATGGTTACGTGGTCAAGCCCTTTACCGCGGGAACACTTGAGGAGAAGATCAGCAAGATCTTCGAGCGAGTCCAGGCATGAATGGGCAAGCAGTCAGGGTGAGTAGCGAAGAGGATAGAGACATCAGGTTGCAGTTGGCCAGGGAATTGGTTTCACAGATCGAGGCGGGTGACTCAGATGAAGCGGACAAGACATTCGCCAAACTCACGGATCAAGCTACCAGCGGCTTATTCCAGGAAGTGGGCAGGCTCACCCGTGATCTGCACGACGCTATTAACGGATTTCTTCTGGACTCCCAAATCGCCCAACTGGCCGAGCGGGAGATGCCGGATGCCAGCCAGCGTCTCACCTACGTTATCAATATGACAGAGCAGGCCGCAAACACCAGTTTAAATGCGGTAGAAGCCAGTTTGCCACTGGCTGGAGAACTCGCAAACGAAGCACGCCGACTGGCCGCTGACTGGAGCGACAGTCAACAGCAGGGCGATGTGGGTAAAGGTTGCGATGCATTGGGTAAAGAACTGGTCGATTTTCTTCAAAAGACCGGTGAGCACGCTGATGAGATCCATGCAAAGCTCTCGGATGTCCTCATGGCCCAGGATTTCCAAGACCTAACAGGGCAAATCATTCGTCAGGTAATCACATTGATTCATGACGTTGAAGAGAAATTAGTGCACCTGGTCAGAATCTCGGGGGCAAAGATGCCAGTACCTCAAGATAAGGGCGCGAAACTGGAAGGGCCTGTCATTCCAGGTATTGAGCAGGGTGATGTAATGAACGACCAGGATGATGTAGATGATTTACTGTCCAGCCTGGGATTCTAAAAGCGAAAATATCCACAGCGGATATCTAAGGGTGGCCAGCAATGTCCATTGATATCAATGACGAGATTCTGCAGGACTTTCTGGTTGAAGCTGGAGAGATTCTGGAAGAGTTGAACGAGCAGTTACTGGACCTAGAGCAACGTCCGGAAGATCTTGATCTGCTAAACGCAGCTTTTCGCGGTTTTCATACCATCAAGGGTGGTGCTGGTTTTCTGGGCATCGATCCGCTGGTCGAGGTATGCCATCGGGCCGAGGATGTTTTCAACGTTCTACGCCAAGGCAATCGAAAAGTCGATGCTGGTTTGATGGATACCATGCTGCGTGTGCTCGATATCGTCAATGAGATGTTCGAGTCCATCAAGATTGGTGAAACTCCCGCCGATGCCGAACCGGCGCTGCTGAAAATGCTCACTCAACTTACACTGAGCGAGTCCGAAAAAGCGGAAGTCGAGGCTGAGCCGGATCAGAAGCAGTCTGTCGATAAGCAAGCGGCCCAGGAAACGGGAACCACAACGGAAGCTAAAAGCGGTTCCGACACCGCCCCGAAGCCGGAGCCGGGTTCGGATGATATAACAGATGAAGAGTTTGATGCGTTGTTGGACGAGCTCCATGGTCCAGGCAAGCATGGGGGTATCCCAAATTCAGGGAACACGAAACCGCAGGGCGTTGCTGCGGAAGAGGAAATATCGGAGGAGGAGTTTGAGAAACTTCTCGACCAGCTTCATGGACCGGGCCGGCATGGAGGTGTACCCGGACAGGGATCAGTCAATCAGAAGCCGGCGGCAGATACCAACCCCGATCAGCCGCAAGTCTCAACCGAAGCACCAGTGCCGGAAATCACCAAGAAACCCACCGCTCCCGCTGCAGGCTCAAACGATCAGACGACTCCACCGCCAGCCAGCCCCGTAGAGGGTCGCGACAATGGCAGGCCTTCCAAAAAGGGTGATACGACGGTGCGGGTGGATACCTCCAGACTTGATGAAATAATGAATATGGTGGGCGAGTTGGTACTGGTTCGTAACCGTCTCTCCACCCTGAAATCGAGGCTGGGGGATGATGAGGTGGCCACTGTTGTAGCCAACCTCGATCTCGTAACCGCTGATCTTCAGAATGCCGTAATGAAAACCAGAATGCAGCCAGTCAAGAAGGTTTTCGGCCGTTTTCCAAGGGTGGTACGGGATCTTGCGCGTAACCTGAACAAGCAAATAGATCTGCAAATGTTCGGTGAAGATACCGATCTTGACAAAAATCTAGTAGAGGCCTTGTCGGATCCAATGATTCATCTGGTACGCAATGCCGTGGACCACGGTATCGAAACACCGGAAGAAAGGAAGAAAGCGGGTAAATCGGAGCAGGGCAAAGTGGTACTGTCAGCGGCCCAGGAGGGGGATCATATTCTCCTATCGATTGCGGATGACGGCCGGGGCATGGAGGCCGAGACCTTGCGGCAAAAGGCCGTAGAAAAGGGCATGATGGATCAGGAGACTGCAGCACGATTGGACGAAAAGGATTGTTACAATCTGATTTTTCAGCCGGGATTTTCCACAAAGGCGCAGATATCTGATGTCTCTGGCCGTGGGGTTGGAATGGACGTGGTGAAGACCCGTATAGCCCAGATGAACGGCTCTGTGGAGATCGATTCCGAGCTTGGGGTTGGGAGCACCATCACCATTAAATTGCCCCTGACTCTTGCTATTTTGCCCACCCTTATGGTTGTGCTAGGCAGCCAGTCTTTTGCGCTGCCGCTTTCCAGCGTGGTGGAGATATTCAATTTGGATCTTAGTCGTACCCATACCGTTGATGGGCAATTGAGCATCTTGGTCAGAGAGCGTGCACTGCCACTTTTCTATCTTCGTGAGTGGCTGGTCAATCGCTGTGGGGAGCGAGAGCAGGGAGAAGGGCAAGTTGTCGTTGTGAACGTCGGAGGTAAACAGGTTTGCCTGGTAGTAGACCACCTCGTTGGGCAGGAAGAAGTAGTAATCAAGCCGCTGGGTGCACTGTTGCAGGGTCTTGATGGTATGGCAGGTGCGACGATAACCGGGGATGGAAAGATCGCCTTGATACTGGATGTGCCGGGATTGATGAGAAAATATGTCCGTAGGCGTTGACGAGGTAAGCCCATGAGTGCCCTTATCCGGGTCCTAGTTGTCGATGACTCGGTATTCTTTCAAAAGCGAATCAGTGAGCAGCTGCAGAGGGACCCTTCTATTGAGGTAGTTGGTACAGCTGGGGATGGTGCTTTAGCTGTATCTGAAGCCAAGCGCCTGAAGCCAGATGTGATCACCATGGACGTTGAGATGCCTGTGATGGATGGCATAACAGCGGTAAAGCAGATCATGGTTGAACGACCAACGCCCATTATTATGTTCTCTGCATTTACCCAGGAGGGAGCAGAGGCCACTTTGAATGCCCTGGATGCCGGGGCAGTGGATTTTCTTCCGAAGCAGACGACTCAAATAGCCCAGCGACCTCATCCTATACGTGACCTGTTGCCAGAACGTGTCTTGGCCTTGGGACGCGGTGGTCGTGTACGGCAAACAATCGGGCAAGTGAGGCACGAGCGAGGGACAACCGGTCGAGCAGATCGCACCGGTCATTATCGGCTGGTTGTAATAGGCGCCTCTACTGGTGGGCCAACCGCGATTCAGAAGCTGCTCAGTGCATTACCCGCAAACTTTCCACTACCAATTCTGGTGGTTGTTCACATGCCCGAGAGCTTTACCCCCACTTATGCGCAACGCCTGGATGCCCAGTGCGCTATTAGCGTAAAAGAGGCGGTGGACGGTGACCCGCTGGGGCCGGGGCAGGCACTGGTAGCTCCAGGGGGACGGCAAATGGTCCTCGATCAGTGGAGAGCAAACACCGTAGTACGGGTCAGAGAAAGCAGTCCCGGACAAACCTACCGTCCCAGTGTAGATGTCACGATGAGTTCAGCGGCTTACACCTTCTCCGACGGGGTCTTGGCCATAGTGCTTACCGGAATGGGTGCGGATGGCAAGCAGGCGGCGAGGCTTCTGAAGGAAAGAGGTTCCACGGTTTGGTCTCAGGATCGAGCCAGCTGTGTGGTTTACGGAATGCCCCAGGCGGTGGAAAAGTCGGGATTGTCGGACAAAGTGCTGCCGCTTGATGATATTGGGCCGACGCTAGTCAGGGTGGTCTGATGTGGATCTTTTAAGCTTTCTGGGTATTGCCATCGCATTCGGAGCGATCATCGGCGGTAACTTTCTAGAGGGTGGTCATATCAGCACCCTGCTGAATGGGCCGGCGTTGGTGATTGTGTTTGGCGGAACTCTAGGCGCAACGATGCTACAGTCCCCACTCTCCGTGTTTGTCCATGCAATACGACAATCGGGCAGTGTTTTTCGTCCCCCGCGATACAGAGTGCATCCCGCGATAAAGAAGCTCGTCAACTGGAGCAATGTCGCCCGCAAAGAGGGACTGCTGGGGCTGGAAGAGGCGGCGGAAAGAGAGCCCGACCTGTTTATTCGAAAGGGTATGCAGCTATTGGTGGACGGGAGCGAACCTGAAGCCATCCGTAATATTCTCGAGGTTGAGTTGGATAGCCGGGAACAGCACGACCTCGAGGCTGCCAAAGTGTTCGAGTCCATGGGTGGATATTCACCCACAATCGGCATCATTGGTGCGGTGATGGGATTGATCCATGTGATGCAGAATCTGGCTGACCCCGGAAAACTGGGTAGTGGTATTGCGACTGCCTTTGTTGCCACCATCTACGGTGTCGGGCTGGCCAATCTTTTCCTGCTGCCTTTCGGCAATAAGATGCGCTCGGTTGCGATGAGCAAATCACACTATCAGGAGATGGTTATCGAGGGGATTGTCGCCATCGCGGAAGGTGAGAATCCAAGAAATATCGAGTCTAAGTTGCAGGGGTATCTGAATTGATACACATCAGTGATCAAGCAACTCTGCATTGGGCCGATTCCAGTGTTATCCGGATCAAGGCAAGCTAGTCTTGTCCAGGCGACGTAAACGCGAAGAACCTCAGAACCATGAGCGTTGGCTTGTTTCCTACGCAGATTTCATCACGCTTCTATTCGCTTTTTTCGTCGTTATGTACTCTATATCCTCGGTAAACGACGGCAAATACCGAGTGCTCTCAAACACACTGACCAAAGCTTTTGTGCAACCGGCAAAGAACGTAGATCCAATCCAAATTGGTGACGAGGTGCGTTCACTCGTACCCAGTATTGGTGAATACACTTCAGCGGGCACGGAGTTGCCGCATCCAAAGCCGGATGAGGAAGTCATACCCCTGAATGGCGCGGGAGAGGTCAACGTACCTACAATTGATGAAGTGAGTGCGTCGCTTCAGCAGGCGCTGAGCCCCTTCATAGATCAGGATTTGGTAAGCGTTAGCCAGACCGATAGGGGTATCGAGGTTGAAATGAAAAGCAAGATGCTGTTCCGAAGCGGCAGTGCTCGACTTTCCGCGTCGGCATTCAAGGCGTTGCGGGACGTGGCAGCCATCGTTTCCCCGCTGCCGAATGACATTCATGTGGAGGGGCATACCGACAATGTTCCCATCAAGACCCTCTCCTTCCCTTCCAACTGGGAGCTGTCTGCGGCCCGAGCGGCGAGTGTAGTTCACTTGTTTACCAAACTGGATGTGGACTCCACCCGGATGGCGGCTATTGGCTATGGGGAGTTTCGGCCACTGGCGGAAAACAGCAGTGAAGAGGGTAGGCAAAGAAACCGCCGTGTCTCTTTAATCATCATGGCTGCCGAGAGGGAGCGGGTTTCCGGGCGTATCGGTAAGTCCCGAGAATGAGTACCACCCCGAGGATTGGCTAGGGTAATAACCGGGCATGAAAAGTGCTAAGCATCAATAAGGCCTGCAACAGAAGCCAGAATTTTGACAGCGGCAGTTGATGCCGATAAGGAGACAAGATGACAGCCAATACAGCCGAGTCTCAGGAGAACGATCCCGTAATCCGCCTGGTTACCTTTCGATTGATGGACGAAACCTACGGTATCGACGTCATGCAGGTTCAGGAAGTACTGCGGGTTAGCGAGATTGCACCGGTGCCCGGTGCTCCGCCTTATGTGATGGGTATCATCAATTTGCGGGGGAATGTGGTCACGGTTATGGACACTCGTGATCGATTTGGCCTGGCCCCGGGAGAGCTAACGGATGCCTCTCGCATTCTGATCATCGAATCCGATGAACAAGTTATCGGTATGCTGGTGGACAGCGTGGCGGAAGTCGTGGATTTGCAGGACTCATTGGTCGATGCGGCCCCAAATGTGGGTAACGAAGAGAGTGCGCGCTATATCCAAGGCGTGGCCACGATTGAAAAAGGACTGCTGATCGTGGTGGATCTAAATAGGTTGCTCACCGCAGAACAGTGGAGCGAGCTTGGAAATGGCTGACTAACACTGATGATGGTACACCTTCGGGTGTTCCGCCCAGCGACCTTTACATGGAGAACGTTATACATGGCCAATGTCACCGAACCATCACCGATTAAGCCCTTGTGGCCGGTGCGGAGAGAAAGGCGCCAGGGCCAGCGACAGAAACCGACCGAGCAAGAGGACAACCGGGAGAAGCAGGGGGAGCGAGTTCCTGGAGGGGGAGATACTCCGATTATTGACGACTACGCCTGAGGTAGAGACATATGTCGGCTATTTTAATTGCAGCAGTAGGGATCGCGCTACTACTTGCGGCTGGAGTAATCATACAGTTTCGCCTTGTCCTATCTCAGCGGCGGGAGCTGAAACGACAACAGCAGCAAATCGGTTTTTTACAAGCGGATATCGGCGCCTTGTGCGCGGGTGCCGTGGGAGCTGACCTGCGGGTCTCCGTGCTCGAAAAGCAGGAGCGCAGCAGGGAGGTCGGTAACATGGGCATACCTGCGCAGGATGGTGGCAGGCCCTACAGCGATGCGATTCAACTTGTCAAAGAGGGAGCAACCCCACAGATGCTTGCGGAACGCCTCGGTTTGAGCGTCAGCGAGGCGGAACTGGTGGTGATGCTCCACGGAAACACTGAGAACATTTGACTGCGACTCAGCCCAGCAGCAGCTTGTCATCATCCAGTGCTTCCCCGCGCACCCGCGCGAACATACTTAGTAAGTCCTCCACGGACAGCCGAGCGCGCTTCTCCCCAGCCACATCGAGTACCACTCGTCCCTCATGAAGCATGATCGTTCTGTCGCCATGATTTAGCGCTTGGCGCATAGAATGGGTGACCATCATGGTAGTCAGACCCATTTCTGCCACGAAATTTTCGGTAAGTTGCATTACAAACTCAGCAGTCTTTGGGTCGAGGGCAGCCGTATGCTCGTCCAAGAGCAATATCTTCATTGGATTTAGAGTTGCCATTAACAGGCTGACCGCTTGTCGCTGACCCCCTGAGAGCAGTCCCATTTTGTCTTCCAGGCGATTTTCTAAGCCGAGGCCGAGGCGTGAGATGGCATTGCGGAAATGTTGCTGTGTGTTTCTGTCGATGGCAGCTCTCAGTCCCCGCCGGCGACCTCGGGCGCAGGCCAGGGCCAGGTTCTCTTCGATAGTGAGATTTTCACAGGTACCTGCCATGGGGTCCTGGAAAACTCTAGCTACCCATCGAGATCGCTTCGCCGTGCTCCAATGGGTAACGTCGGTTTCGTCGATGAGTAGCTGTCCTGAATCGCAAGCGTTTTCTCCGGCAATGACATTCAATAATGTCGACTTGCCCGCGCCGTTACTGCCGATTACCGTGACGTACTCGCCTTCGGGAATGGTCAGGTCCAAACCGCGTAGTGCCAGGGTCTCTATGGCGGTGCCTCGGTTGAAGGTGACTTTGATTTTCTTGAGTTTGATCACACCAGTGTTTCTATCTATTTCGTTTTTCTGCAGTCCCGCGTCTGCGGATAGCCGGCAACGTCATCGCGAATACCACCAAAATGGCTGTAATCAGTTTTAAATCCTGAGCTTGCAGCCCCAGGATCTCGGCATTGAGGGCGAAAGCCACTGCAAGTCGATAGAGGATAGAACCAACCACACAGGCGATGGTTGCAAGTAGAATGGTCTTTGTGGAGAGTACTGCCTCACCCAGTATCACGGCAGCCAATCCCACCACGATCACGCCCACACCCATAGTGATGTCGGCACCGCCCTGAATCTGCGCGAACAGCGCACCGGTAAGACCGACCAGGCCGTTGGAGACCGCTACACCCAGCATTTTCATGCGGCCGGTGTTTATCCCCTGCGCGGACGCCATACGTGGATTAGACCCGGTAGCCCGCATACCCAGGCCAATTTCCGAAGTAAGAAAGCGATTGAGGAGGATGAGTACCAGAGTGAGCAGGCCCAGCAATACGATAGGTGCCATCCAGTAGTAACTAAGACCCAACGCCTCGAAGGGTGTGAAGACGGTTTCCTCTCCCAGCAGGGCCTGATTAGGCTTTCCCATGATCCGCAAATTTATGGAGTGCAGGGCGATCATGGTCAGAATACTGGCCAGCAGATGAAGTATTCCCAGCTTGACGTTGAGAATGGCGGTGACCAAGCCGGCGCCGGCTCCTGCTATGACGGCAGCCAGCGTTGCCAAAAACGGATTGACTCCCGAGATGATCAACGTGGCTGCGGTGGCTGCACCCAGCGGCAGACTGCCATCCACTGTAAGATCTGGAAAGTCCAGAATGCGGAAGCTGAGATATACCCCGAGGGCGACCAGACTGAACAGCAGGCCAGTCTCGACGGCACCGAGCAGGGCAATCAGGCTCAAGCCCGAGGGTCTCCGATGAGCCGCTCGAAAAGCATCCGCTATTCTACAATCCTAGAGGCCTTCTCGATTATTCCTGGCGGTAACTCGAAACCCATCTTGGCGGCTGCGGTGGGATTAACGTGGAGGCTTGTTTTCGCTACCCCCTGGATGGGAATTTGACCGGGATTTTCTCCGTTGAGTACCCGAAATACCAGCGCCCCGGTCTGCCTACCCACATCGTAATAGTCGAACCCCACTGCTGCAACAGCACCTCTGGAGACGGTATCTGTGTCACCGGCGAATACGGGAATTTGCGCATCTATACCCACTTTGGCCACAGATTCGAATGCCGATATGATGGTGTTGTCTGTTGTGACATAGATGACATCGACCTTATCAACAAGGGAACGGGTGGCCATCAATACGTCACCGCTGCTCGGTGCAGCCGCAGCAACGATCTCGAAGCCGAAAGCGGGAGCCAGCTGCTGCAGGCGTTTTACCAGCACAGCTGCATTGGATTCCCCGGGGTTGTAGGGAATACCGATTTTCTTTGCATCTTCTGCTATCTCACGGATCAAGCCGAGGTGCTTCTTGAGGGGGAGCAGGTCGGAAACACCCGTCACATTGGCACCCGGACTATCCAGGTTATCCACCAGCCTTGCATCCACTGGATCAGTGACCGCGGAAAATACCACTGGTACGGTGCCCCGGGCTGCCGCCACCACCGACTGGGCGGATGGCGTGGCTATGGCCACTATCACATCCGGGCGGTCGCCGACAAATTTCCTGGCGATCTGAGCGGCAATACCGCTGTCCCCCTGCGCACTTTGGAATTCCCAGTCGAGGGAACTGCCTGCGATCAGGCCGAGGGCCTCCAGTTCATCCGCTACGCCTTTTCTTACTGCATCCAGCGCGGGGTGCTCCACAATTGCCGTTACCTTAACGACCTTGGTTTCCGCTGCGACCCCTCCAGGGAAGATTACGGAGAGGCCAAACAGCAGTGCTGAAATAAATCTGATCGGGTGAGTGATCATCATGATGGCTCCTAGAGCTTGCGCTGCTGGCGCGAGGCCGCCAAACTTTCCCGCCAGGCTGCTGTCGCAGATCTTAACAATGGGGGGTGGTCATGATAGCGGTACCTAACTCCTGGGTAAATGGCGATAGCGCCGCCTTTTGGCTGGTTTTTCCGATGAGCCGAGGCCACACATAGCTTGTGTGGTTAGGAATATTCTAGATATGCTTGACGGCAAGGAGAGGCAGCTTGTAACCAGGGTCTTGATAATTGATGCGTATATTCCTCTGTTGTAGCTTTTTCATGCTGCTAGCATTCGATGCAGTCGGGGAGAATGGTGTCAGCTGGAGTTACAGCGGAGACCGGGGGCCGGATCGATGGGGCCATTTATCCGCTCAGTATAAGCTTTGTAGTGAAGGAAGGAGACAATCTCCAATCGAAATCCGAAATACGCGGGCTCGACGCCTGCCGGCTTTGGCTCTGCACTACAAGAGCAGCCCTCTGCAGGTGGAACACGCTAACTCCCTGGTTCGTATCGGCTATCAGGCTGGGAGCTACATGCGTGTCGGCAGCCGCCGTTTCGAATTGAAGGAATTTCACTTCCACTCCCCAGGTGAGCACCTTGTAGATGGGCGACCAGGCGAACTGGAAATTCACCTGGTCCACCGCGACAAGAACGGCAGATACGGGATTATCGCAATACCTGTGGTAGCGGGCAGGCGCTTCAATGTGATGCTCCAGCGGCTAAGGGAATACCTGCCGATCAACCCCGGAGAACGGAGATACTACCGCCGGGTAGGAATTAAGCCGGTGTTTTTGATGCCCACGGATCGCAGTTACTACACATACGAGGGGTCGTTGACCACGCCCCCCTGCAGTGAACAGGTGACCTGGTTCATTATGCGAAACCCCCTCGAGGTCTCAATACGGCAGATCGCGGATTTTCAGGAACTGCTGGGTGCTACTGCCAGGCCCGTTCAGGCGCTCAATGAGCGCCCAATCTGGTTCGACCCCCGATAAGGCTGAGGTCACTAGGAAACCTGGCAGTGGCACACCAACACCCGGGGAGGTCTGCTAGTTGGCCATTTTTTTCATCTTCTGCTTTCGTTTGAACCTGGGGCTGTTGGAAACCAGATCCTCGATTATGGGTGTCACCAGAATTTCCATCGCCAGACCCATTTTCGGGCCCGGTACAACCAGGGTGTTACGCCTGGATATGAACGAGTTTTCAATCATGTTCTTGAGGAATACCAGATTGATATCGTATTTTTTGATCAACTGTTTTTTGATGCGTATGACCACTAGGCTCTCATCTTCGGAAGGCACGTCTCTGGCAATAAAGGGATTGGATGTATCCACAGTGGGGATGCGTTGAAAATTGATATCGGTGCGCGAGAACTGGGGTGTGATGTAGTCGACATAGTCGTCCATGCGCTCTTTGATGGTGGATACCACATCCTGGGGCGCATAGCCCCGTGAATTGATGTCGCGCTGAATCTTCTGAATCCATTCGAGATTGATGATTGGCACTACCCCAATCAGTAGGTCGACATAGGGCGCCACCTCGCTGACCCCGCCATGCAAACCTTCGTACATCAGCAGATCGTAGTCGTGTTTGATCTCCTGCCAGGGAGTGAACTGCCCAGGCTCTTGCCCCCAGGGTTCAGCCTCCTCGCTGTTATGCAGGTAGTAACGGTATTTTCCCCGGCCTGTCTTACGGTAGGTCTTGAACAAGCTTGAGAGTTCATCGAATAGATTGGCATCCCTGCCGAAGTGGCTGAGCGTTCTCCCCTCTTTGTGGGCACGGGCCACTTCTATTTTCATCTCTGCTCTGTCATAGCGATGGAAGCTATCTCCCTCGATCAGGAGCGCATTGATTTTCTCGCGGAAAAACACGTGCCCAAAAGCCTCTTTGACAGTACTGGTTCCTGCGCCAGAAGAGCCGGTCACGGCAACTATAGGATGATGTTTGTCTTTGTTCACGTTGGAATCCTCATTCTCTCTTGAAAACGACTTGGTGCTTTGATAATTATTAGATAATTACCTTATAATAATCATGTGAAACAGGAAATCAATGACTATTTTACATACGGATGGCCGAGGAACGCTTACTCAGGGTTTTAACCTCTGGGAATCGTTATACTGGCAGCGTTTTCGACTTGTAACCTGTAGTTAACGGAAGAGATGGAAAAATCAAGCTTAGTTGCCAGCGTGCCGGTGATTGGCCTGTGTGCATATAGCGGTACGGGTAAAACAACCTTGTTGACCAAGCTGCTGCCGCTCTTGAAGCGCAGAGGACTCAGGGTAGGCGTTGTGAAGCACACCCACCACCAATTCGAGGTAGATCAGCCGGGCAAGGATAGCTATGAGTTGCGTAAGGCGGGCGCCAGCGAGATGTTGGTTGCCTCTGGTCGGCGTTGGGCTTTGATGGTGGATACCGATGAGAATCGCGATCCCTGTTTGCAGGAGATGATCGACCGGCTGGATCAGTCTGGTCTGGACATGATCATCGTGGAGGGATTCCGTGATCAGGCGTTTCCCAAACTCGCACTGCACAGGCCGAGCCTCGGTAAGCCGCCCATTTACATCGACGATCCCAGGGTTATCGCGGTGGCGACAGACAGTGTTCCTCCAAAGTCCCATCTGCCGGTGCTAGATCTGAACGATCCCTCTGCGATTGCTGAGTTTCTACTCGCTTGGAGTGCACCGCTTAGAAGACCTGCGGGGCTACAGTAGATCGAGCTCCCTTGATATTGAGTGAGCTGCATATCCATAAAAAATTTGTGGTACTGTTTGGTAATCCCGGCGAAACATTGGTCATCGCCAGTTCCATAAGAAAGATTCGATTACAAAGATGAGGGAGCGCGATGGAAGAATACCCATTTATCGAAGTTTCCATGGCCTGTTCTGATGCCAAGAAGATGGAGGAGTTCTGGTGCAGCATGTTCAATGCCGAAGTGATTTTTCGCGGCAAGATGATGGGCCTGCCCTTCAGTCGTCTGATAGCCTGCGGCATTACGCTAGTTTTTCGTGAAGACCCGCAATTCGTCCCACCGCCTGGACCTGGAGAGGAGTTTATGTTTCGCGAGCATCTTGGGCTGAGGGTAAAGGATCTGGATGCGGCAATAGGGGAGCTTGAGGCAAAGGGGGCGAAATTCGTGCTGACGCCGGAAAAGGTACGACAGTTTCAGCAAATGAAGAAGGATGACGGACGGAAATATCTGGAGACGACTTTCGTGGCACCACCGTTGACACCAGAACGCATTGACGACGGCGAGTTCAAGATTGATGTGGCCATACTCGTGGGTCCGGATAATCTTTGGATCGAATTGAATCAAATCAAAGAACCGGCCGATACTCACTGGTTCCCCTTTGGGTAAATGCCTCTGGACTGGCGTCGCGGGCTGTTAGATTGTCAGAGCCACGCTTTTGATTTGCGCATAGACCTGCATACCGGGTGCGAGGTCAAGCCTGGCACGGGATTTTGCAGTGATGCGCGCGAGTAGCAGCAGGCCATTACAGTTTAAGCGAATGATCATTCGCCCTCGACCATGCACCGCCATGTCTTCAATGATCACCGGCAGCACATTCAAGATGCTGCTTGGCCCCGGGGGGGAGAGTGCCAGGCTGATATCCCTGGCGTGGATCCGGATACGTACTGCACTGCCCAACGGCCGGTCGACCCATGCCACAGTCAATTCACCACCCTGAAAGCCCAGGGTTGAGAGGTGATACTCGGGGTCGTGAGAGATGACCCGGGCATCGATGACCGATCCGGCATCGAACTCCCTTGCCATCGGTAAGTCCAGGCGCGTAGACAATTCTGTCAAGGGACCTTGGGCCAATACATTACCCTGATCCATCAGCACCAGATGATCGGCAATGCGAACCAGCTCCTCGGGGTCGTGGGTTACGTAGACAATGGGTATCTCGGATTGCTGATGCAGTGATTCCAGATACGGCAGTATCTCTCTTTTATGACTCCGATCCAGGGCAGCCAGCGGTTCATCCATTAGCAGCATGCGCGGCTCGTTGAGCAGTGCCCGGCCAATGGCCACGCGCTGTTTCTCACCCCCGGAGAGCCGCGCTGGATAGCGCTCCAGCAGCGGTGTCAAGCCTAGCAGTTCCGCAACCCGCTCAAAATGCTCCTTCCTTCTGGGGGAGCCGGACCTTTTCAAGCCAAACTCCAGGTTTCCGCGAACCCTTAGGTGGGGGAAGAGCGCACCCTCCTGAAAGACGTACCCGATGGCGCGCTCGTTGGGTGGGAGGAAGATGTTTCTCGCGCTGTCGTGCCAGCAGTCACCGTCTACCGACAGCCAAGCCTGTTGAGCGATCTCTAGTCCTGCGAGGCATCTCAGCAATCGGGTTTTACCGCAGCCGGAGCGGCCGAATAGGGCGGTTACCCCGGTGCCGGGGATGTGCCCCGAAGCGTCCAGTTCGAAGTCGCCGAGGGGCAGTCTGAAACGGAATGTCACCCCCTTTTTCAACGGCCGATCCCTACGCTGGCATTCATGCGATAAACCAGAAACAGAATGAGAAAAGAGAACACCAGCAAACCTGCGGAGAGCAGGTGCGCTTGGCCATACTGCAGCGATTCCACGTGATCGTAGATCGCTATCGAGAGCACCTGGGTCTCTCCGGGGATGTTCCCGCCGATCATCAGCACCACACCGAACTCTCCTATGGTGTGCGCGAAGCCCAGCGTCGCGGCGGTTATCAAACCCGGGCGCGCCAGGGGCAGGGCGACGGAAAAAAAACGATCAATACCCCCAGCGCGAAGCGTGCTGGCAGCCTCCAACACCGATTCTTCGATGGCTGCAAATGCGTTCTGCAGGGGCTGCACTACAAACGGCAGCGAATAGAGAACTGAGCCGATGACTAATCCCGTGAAAGTGAACGCGAGACCGCTGCCGGTCAGCTCTTGCCAGAGGCCGCCAACGGGGCCGTTGGTGGATAGCAACAGCAGCAGGTAGAAGCCCAGCACGGTTGGCGGCAAAACCAGCGGCAATGCAACCAGCGACTCTACCAGTATCTTGAGCCGTCCTCTTGAGCGCGCCAGCCACCAGGCGAGGGGCGTACCCAATAACAGGAGGATGGCGGTTGATACCAGGGCCAGGCGCAGAGTTACCCAGAGGGCAGCCAGGTCAGATGACACGGGTCAGGTTTCTCCATCGGCCAGATACCCATCGTCGATGATGAGCCGGGTTGCCAGCGCAGTGCTTAGAAAGGCGATGAAGGTGCGGGCCGCGGTTGGATTGTGAGCCTTGCGCAACACCACCCCCTGCTGCAGAATCGGGCTGTACAGATTTGGGGGAACCGCCCAAACAAGGCCTTGTTCGACGCTTTGCCGCTTAAGTTGGGAGCCTGCCACAAAACCTAGATCAGCAGCGCCGCTGTTGACGAAATGGAAGGTCTGGGCGATGTTTTCCCCCCTGGCGATTTCGCCATTCAACCGTTTCCACAGGCCCAGGCTACGCAGTGTCTCAACGGCGGCTACCCCATAGGGTGCAGTTTTCGGATTGGCGATCGCCAGCCGCCTGAATTTCCCTTGCCGCAGTAATTCCTCTCCCTTGGCAGTGCTGTTATTCGGTGCGGTTGGCTTCCAGAGCACCAGCTGTCCCCGGGCATAGGTCGTCAGAGTATCGGCGTGGGCATACCCCCGCTTTATCAATTCTTGTGGCCTGATACCATCTGCCGCAAGAAAAACGTCGAATGGAGCGCCGTGTAGTATTTGGGCGTACAGCTTGCCGGTGGAGGCGACGCTGATCTTGAGCTGGTGCCCGCTCTCCGATTGAAAGGCTGGGGCCAGCCGTCTCAAAGTGTCGGCGAAATTACTGGCGACCGCGACCCTGACTGTTTCCGCAAGAGAAGATGGGGAAACGATCATCCATGCCATGATTAGCAGTGCTTTTACAGAGCGCTGAGACATCCGGAGGGATCGACTAGGCCAGAGATGACATGGCCGTTATTGTAACGGTAAAATCGATGAATCCCCAACGGCGCGCGTCCATATCGGATCAGCGGGAATGATCAAACCGAATGACTTTTTTCTGGGGTGACAGCTCGATTTCATCGATTACCGCGCCCTGGCGTGCACTGATCATCAACCAAACCGCATCCGCGACATCTTCCGGTTTCAGGTGCTGGTCCTCCTTTTCCCCGGGGCCAAATGCCAGGGCGTCAAAAAATCCACTTTGCACCATTCCCGGATGCACTATGCCAACACGCACACCGGAAGGGGAGCACTCTTCCCGCAGCGACTGGGCCAATCCCCGCAGGGCGAACTTAGCGGCTGAATAGACTGCACCCTTGCGCCCACCCGTCCTGGCCGCCTCGGATCCGATGAATACCATATTGCCGCGGCCCATGCGTTTGATGAGCGGAAGAAAGGTGCGTGCCACCAATATTTGGCTGGTGAGGTTGACATCGATCATGCGGCGGATTTGCCGCGGGGAAAACTCTTCCAGGGAACCGAAACGCCCATAACCGGCGTTGCATACCACGGTATCGATTGTGGCGTGCTCTGCCGCCAATGACTTGAGTGCATTCGGGAGTTCGTCGAGCTTGCTCAGATCTATATTCACCGCCCTAAACCCCGTCCGCGACTTAAGCCGCTCTTCGAACCGGCGGGCAACCCCCACCACCTCTATGCCCTCGTCCAGCAGCCGCTCCGCTATGGCGCGGCCAATGCCCCGGCTCGCCCCGGTTACCAGGCAGGACCGAAGCGACAGCTCTCCACCCTGGTCTGTTGGTAGATTGTTATTCATCGCCGTTTAGGTTCATGTGACACAGCGGATTAGCCTTTCGAGGATCGGGAGTTGCCGCTCGACCAGCTGTGCTACCCGCTTGCCGTTGATTTGGCGGATTGTGTGCTGGCGGTTGTCGGATATGATCTTGAGGCAGTAAGGCGTAGTTCCCTCCAGGGCGGCAAGCGCTCGTAAAAAGCCGGCGGACTCCATGTCGTACAGAGCATCCTCGGGATAGAGATGTTGAGGTCTGGAGCAGGTGATGAGATGTCCGCTAGGGCAGGGGATCTGGGGCGGCAGGTCAATTTGCCAACGCTCTGATTTGTCCGCGTCCTCTATGCTTGCCGCCAATACCGCCTCACCCAGCTGGCGCTGGGCGTGGCCGGCTATCCCAACGTTGATCCAAGGGCTGGGATTTGCTTGGCTTGGTTGTTGTGCCCACAGCCACCGTGTGGCCCCCTCGGACGCGGCTGCGCCGACACCACTCAACACCAACATCAACTGCTGACGCGCATAAAGAGGATAGGGTGTTTCACCGGCGATTCTACCCAGGCCGTAATGCCGAATAATGGGGCGGGCCTCGGCAGGCAGGGCTACCACCAACCTCGCCGCCGGCAACCTGGTGACAGGGTCAGTCGCAGGGGAAGCGGGTATGGCGCCCATGACCGATCAGTTTCCCGCCACATGGTAGCGCCTCAGTCCGTAAGCCAACATGGCGCCGCCAAGGGTACCCAAGGTATTGGCAATAAAATCGCCTGTTTCCATGTAACGGTTGACGTAGGGCTGAAGTATTTCAATGACGCCGCCGTACACCAGGATCGCCAGCGCCATTGCCGCGAAACTCCTGAGAGTGCCGCGGGTAGCCAAGGCCAGAAAACTGAGCAGGGCGTAGGCAGAAAAGTGCAGGACTTTGTCGCTGGAAGGCATCGCCGGTAGCTCCGGGAGCGGCGTCAGTGACAAATAGGCGATCGCCAGCGCCCAGACGGCGGCCAGTTTGTCGGCGTGGAGAAAAAATCGCTGCAGCAAAGTGATCACGGTGAAATTCTAACAGCAGCGCCGGTTGCCTAGAAAGCATGCGGCCTTGGGTCTGGGCTAGAGCCAGGATTGCAGCAACCTGTGCAACGCCTTCATGCCCACGGGTTTGCTGAGATAGTCGCTCACACCTGCCTCCAGGCAGCGCTCCCTGTCACCTGGCATTGCCAGCGCGGTCAAAGCGATGATCGGGGTATTGCGGGTAGGTTCCTGGGCTCGCAGCCGCCGAGTCACTTCGAGCCCATCTATGCTCTTGAGCTGGATATCGAGCAGAATGATATCCGGCCGCTGTTCCAAGGCAGCGGCCACCGCCTCCACGCCATCATGTACGGTGGTGATCTGATAGCCCATGTGAGCGAGATAGGAGGAGAGCACATGGGCATTGGTCTGGTTGTCATCCGCTAGTAGTAACCAAGGCTGGTGATCTTCGGTCAGCATAAGAGGGGGGGCCTCCTCGATAATGCTGTCGTCGGATTTCGGCATCTCGTTGTCCAGTGGGTGCCATGGCAAATTGACCTGAAATCTGGAGCCCTCCCCGGGTTCGCTCGATAGCGTGATGCTGCCGCCGTGAAGTTTCGCCATGCGGTAAGCGAGTACCAACCCCAAACCGGTGCCGCTGTGACCCTGGGACATTCGGTTTTCCAGCTGCACAAACGGCTTGAAGAGCTTGTCCTGCTGTTCCTTGGGAATGCCGATGCCGGTGTCCCATACAGTGAAGCAGGCCTGTTCCCTGGTTGGGTCCGCATTGACCTCCAATCCGATGGCACCGCCTTCGGGTGTGAATTTGACCGCGTTTCCCAGCAGGTTCACCAACAGCTGCTTGAGGCGTCTGGCGTCTCCCTGTATTACCTTGACCTGGGGATCGATCTGGCTGTTGATTTGCAGAATCTTGCGCTTGGCGGATTGGCGTACCAACCGGAGACTGGCTTCGCAGAGCTGATCCACGGAGACTGGCTCCCAGGCAATCTCCATTTTACCGGCCTCAACCTTGACCACATCGAGTATGTCGTTGATTAGTGACAGTAGATGCGTGCCGCTTTCGTGGATGGTATCGATTACCCGGGATTGACGTGGATCCAGCGGACCGTAGAGTTGATCGACCAGCATTTCCGAGATTCCGAGGATAGTGGTAAGCGGTGTCCGCAGTTCGTGGCTCATAGTTGCCAGAAACTCATCTTTGGCTCGTGAGGATTTGGCAAGTTCCAGGTTGACAATATTCAGCTCATGGGTACGCTCCTGTATTCGCAGGGCCAACAGCGAGCGCTCCTCCGCCAGTGCAGTGTGTGCCTTCTGCAGCGCCAGTTCGTCGATCCTACGCTGGGTGATATCGGAGAAGGTCACCACCGCGCCGATCAATACCTCGTCCTGATATATGGGATGGGAGCGATATTCCACCGGAAAGCTGCTGCCATCGGCACGCCAAAATAACTCGTCATCGACGTGGGTGGGTCGGCCTGTGTGGTAGGTGGCTGAAGCTCGGCACTCCTCAATGGGCAGGGGTGAGCCGTCCATCTTGGTGTGATGCATCAGGTTGTGAATATCTTTGCCGATGAGATCGGTGACCTCTCTGTATCCCAGCATCCGCATTGCGGCCGGATTACAGAAAGTACAGATCCCGTCGAGGCCGACCCCATATATACCCTCCCCCGAGGAGTTGAGGAGTAGTCGGGTGCGTGCTTCGCTCTCCTGCAGTTCGTCCTGGTAGGAGCGTAAACTCTCCTGCATGTTATTGAGGGCCTGTAACAGTCTGGCAGCCTCATCCCGGCCGCTTACCTCGATTCGATTTGACAGTTGTCCCTCGGATATCAGCTGTGCGATGTGTGTGGCGGCGGCGATCGGCTGGCCCACGGTTCGATCTATAAGCCAAAGCAACAGCAAAATGGCACTGGTCATCGCCAGCCCCATGAGTAGGGGGGTGTCCTGTTCTAAGCGTTTCAAGTCGTTGGCGATCAGTTGCAACTGCTCGTTCTTATATTGCTGCGAAGCGGAGACAACCTCGTCCAGCAAATCGGTGGGTTGGCGGTCGATGCCCCGCACCCCCTGGTCCACCCGAATCAACGCGCTATAAGTACCGGGCTGAAACTGTCTCAGCGCTTCGCGGTAGCGCTCACCCAATTCATAGTGGGACTCCAGGAATTGCAGCGCGGTTTGCTTGGCAACGGAGTAGTTGTCCAGCAGTGCAATCAGCCTTTCGATCCACTCCCGAGTCAACTGCTCCTGGTGATAGAACTGATTCAGGTATTTTTCGTAGAGCGCGGTGTCATGCCCGCGCAGCAGGATGTCTTTCCACTCCTGCACCTGTTTTTTGAAGTGGACTTGGGCGGTGAGGCTGGTGGCTACGATCTGCGAGGAGCGCTCATAGATTCGGGAAGCGTTGTCGGTGGCGATCCTGTTGATGTAAATCGCATACAGGCCAACGGCCAGATTGATCGCCAGCCCCAGCCCGAATACCAGTACCAGTTTGCTCCTGATATGCATCTACAAACTTCAGATAAGACTAGCGCGTCAGCACGGCTGAGACGGCTCGCTTCCAGCCCGCCAGCAGTTGCTCCCGCTCCAGGGGCGCAAGGTCGGGTTGGAATTCCCGTTCGCAATGCCAGCGCCTGGAAATCTCCTCCAGCGAGTTGAATACCCCTTGCTGCAGTCCCGCTAGGCAAGCCGCTCCTAGGGCAGTGGTTTCGGTGATTTCGGGTCGCTCCACCGGCATGGAAATGATATCCGCCAGAAACTGCACCATCCAGTTGTTGGCCACCATGCCACCGTCTACGCGTAGCGAATTCAACTCGGCGCCGTCGGCGGACATGGCCTGCAGCAGGTCGTGGGTCTGGTAAGCGATCGATTCCAGAGTAGCGCGGGCAAAATCGGCCGGTCCGGTATCACGGGTCAACCCGAAAACGGCGCCTCTGGCTCTGGGGTCCCAGTAGGGAGCCCCAAGCCCGGTAAACGCGGGCACCAGGTAGACCCCCCGATTTCCCGACAACCCGGCCGCCATCGTTTCCGTGCGGGCGGCGGAATCGATGATTCCCAGCCCGTCTCTGAGCCACTGCACCGCCGCGCCTGCGATAAATATCGAACCTTCCAGGGCGTAGGTGGTTTGCCCGCCTAAACGGTAGGCGACGGTGGATAGCAACCGGTTTGCTGATTTTACCGGTGTGCTACCGGTGTTCAGTACGGCGAAGCAACCGGTGCCGTATGTGCTTTTGATCATCCCGGGCTCGAAGCACGCCTGGCCGATTGTTGCAGCTTGTTGATCTCCTGCGACGCCGGCAATGGGAATAGCGGCACCTATCGACTCAGGATCGGTGGTGCCGAAGTCATCCGCGCTGTCGTTGACGGTGGGCATCAGAGACGCGGGAATGTCGAACAGGGCGAGGAGATCGGGGTCCCAGCGTTGCCTGTGGATATCGAACAACAGCGTGCGGGAGGCGTTGGTGGCATCTGTAGCGTGAACCTTACCCTTGGTGAGATGCCAAATCAGCCAACTGTCCGTGGTGCCGAATGCCAGGCTTCCCCGTTCGGCCCTGGCCCTGGCGCCCGAGACATTATCGAGGAGCCAGCGGATCTTGGTGGCGGAAAAGTAGGGGTCGAGCAGGAGGCCGGTGCGGGCGCTGACCATGGGCTCATTGCCTGCGCTTCTCATATTTTCGCAAAGATCGGCGGTGCGGCGGTCCTGCCAGACGATGGCATGGTGAATTGGTTTGCCCGTATCGCGGTCCCAAACTACAACGGTTTCCCGTTGGTTGGTGATGCCGATCGCCAGCACACTCTGATTGCGCTCGGAGGCGGCCTGGATTGCCGATCTACAGACCTCGAATGTGGTGCTCAATATCTCTTCTGCATCGTGTTCCACCCAGCCTGAGTCGGGAAATATCTGGCGAAACTCCTGTTGTGCAGTAAATGCAGGTCGCCCTTCCAGGTCGAAGAGTATTGCTCGGGAGCTGGTTGTTCCCTGATCGATGCTGAGTATCAGCGGATTGTCTGCCATGTTGAATCTCCAGCTTCTGTTGGCCTGTTTTACAGCGTTGATATATCGGATTCCACCCACTTTAGGAAGCGGATAGCCATCGACGAACAGTTTGCTTGATCCCAGATTAAAGGTCGAGTCCATGGAGGATAAGTAGTCACGGCAGTCACTTATGTTCGAAATATGAACAAAACATGATCATTCGATCAAAATACCCCATTGATTAGGATCGTTTATGTGCTAGTATCCCTATCGCAAGGTTCAAAACGAAAATCCCAATAAGCTGGAGGAATTCAGAATGAAAACCAGGATTGCTTTCGCAGTGGCAATCACGCTCTCCTGCGCCTCGCCCTGGGTGTCGGCAGGCACGAAAGAGGCTCAGATGTGGATCGAGAAGGAGTTTCAACCGTCTACCCTGACCAAGGATCAGCAGATGGCCGAGATGGAGTGGTTCGTCAAGGCGGCGGAACCCTTCAAAGGCATGGAAATCAACGTACTTTCAGAGACCATTCCCACTCATGAGTACGAGTCCAAGACGCTGACCAAGGCGTTTGAGGAGATTACCGGTATCAAGGTCAATCATCAGCTGCTCGGCGAGGGAGAGGTCGTGCAGGCGGTGCAAACCCAGATGCAAACCGGACGTAACCTCTACGATGCCTATATCAACGATTCCGATTTGATCGGTACCCACTCACGTTTGCAATTGGCAGTCAATCTCAGCGACTGGATGGCCGGCGAGGGCAAGGATGTCACCAATCCCATGTTGGACGTCGACGACTTCATCGGCAAATCCTTCACCACAGGACCTGACGGCAAGCTCTATCAACTTCCTGATCAACAGTTCGCGAATCTCTACTGGTTCCGCAAAGACTGGTTTGACCGTCCTGAGCTGAAGAAACGGTTCAAAGAGAAGTATGGCTATGACCTGGGTGTCCCGGTCAACTGGTCTGCCTACGAGGATATCGCCCAGTTTTTCTCCGAGGATGTAAAGGAGATTGACGGTGTGCGTATCTATGGACATATGGACTACGGCAAGCGTGCTCCCGATCTGGGTTGGCGTATGACCGATGCCTGGCTCTCAATGGCGGGTGCAGGGGATAAGGGGCTGCCCAACGGTGTTCCGGTAGACGAGTGGGGTATCCGTATGGAGAAAGGTAGCTGCAACCCCGTAGGCGCATCCGTCTCCCGCGGTGGTGCTGCCAATGGGCCGGCTGCTGTCTACGCTATCCGCAAGTGGGATGAGTGGTTACGCAAGTATGCACCTCCGGGCGCGGCGAGCTATGATTTCTACCAGTCCCTGCCGGCACTGTCACAAGGTAATGTGGCACAGCAGATCTTCTGGTACACGGCCTTTACCGCATCGATGGTTGCTCCCAAGAGCGAAGGCAATAACACAGTTGATGACAAGGGCATGCCGCTGTGGCGCATGGCCCCCTCTCCCCATGGTCCCTACTGGGAAAAGGGTCAGAAACTCGGTTACCAGGACGCCGGCTCATGGACGCTGTTTCAGTCCACCCCTGTGGATCGTCGCAAAGCGGCCTGGCTATACGCGCAGTTTGTTGTCTCCAAGACCCTGGACGTGAAGAAGAGTCATGTCGGACTCACCTTTATTCGCGACAGCTCGATTCGCCACGAATCGTTTACAGAGCGGGCACCGAAGCTGGGCGGCCTCGTGGAGTTCTACCGTTCACCCGATCGCGTGCTGTGGACTCCAACCGGCATCAATGTTCCCGACTATCCCAAGTTAGCGCAGATTTGGTGGCAGCAGATTGGGGACGTGAACTCGGGTGCGTTCACACCGCAGCAGGCCATGGACAGATTGGCAGCTGAGATGGATATCACCATGTCACGGATGCAGACTGCAGACGAGAAGGCCAAGGTTTATGGCGGCTGCGGTCCACGCTTGAACGAAGAGAAAGACCCGTCCCACTGGCTCAATCAGCCGGGCTCCCCAAAAGCGAAACTCGAAAACGAGAAACCCAAGGGTGAGACCATCGACTATGACGAGCTGGTGAAGCGTTGGCAGGAAGCCAGCTGATAAGCGATTGCGAGGCTGGTACGCAGGGCAGGCAGCTAGCTAGTGTCTGCCCTGCGGAGATTCCGTCCAAGCTCTCCCATTGAGAAATCGCCATCAGCGAGTTAACGGACGGTGCCGAAAAGCCAATGAACAATCCGCTCAAAGCGCCCAATCTCAACCCCAGGCAGAAGGAGATCCTGAACCACGCTAGAAAACACGGCGAAGTGCAGGTAGAGCCGCTGGCGGAGATCTTCAACGTATCGCCGCAGACCATCCGGCGTGATTTGAATCAGCTGCGGGAACTAGGTTTGCTGCAACGGGTTCATGGGGGCGCTGTCGTCCACGATGGTGTGTTCAACCTGGGTTACGAGGCAAGACGGCATCTTGCAGTCGAAGAGAAGAGGCGGATCGGCGAGTGTGCCGCAGCGTTGATTCCGGACGATACGTCGCTGTTTGTAAATATTGGCACTACCACCGAGCAGGTGGCTCGACATCTGATCAATCACATCGGCCTGCTGGTGATTACCAATAATATTAATGTGGTCAACACACTGATGGACAGCGAGACCACACAGCTGATGACTGCCGGAGGTACGGTTCGCCGGGAAGATGGCGGAATTATCGGTGATGCCACGGTGGAGTTTTTCCAACAATTCAAGGTGGACTTCGCGGTGGTTGGAGCATCGGCGCTCGACGAAGATGGCAGTGTGCTTGACTACGACGCCCAGGAGGTCCGGGTTGCGAGGGCAATTATCGCCAATGCGCGATCGGTGATGCTGGTGGCGGATGCGATGAAGTTTCAGCGTAGCGCCCCGATACGCATCGGCAGTATTGGGCAATTCGACTATTTCGTGACCGATAGTTCGCCACCGAAAAGGATTCAGCGGCTGTGTCAGGAGCAGGGCGTAAAAGTGGTCACTTCAATGGCGTCTAAAAAGATTCGAAAGGCGGGTTCGGGGTGAAAGGGTAACGCACTGAACTGGGCTTCCGGACTGAGTTTCTTCAATACTGTTGGTTGTCTCCCAAAAATTATCAAAGAGTACTGGGATCCAGGTATGGCGATCGAACTGAAAAATGTGACCAAGCGGGTGGGTGCGGAAACCCACATCTACGATACCAGCCTGGCATTGGAAGAGGGGCGTTTCAATGTTCTGCTCGGTACCACACTCTCAGGGAAGACGACACTGCTGCGGTTGATGGCCGGGTTGGAAAAGCCCACCTCCGGCGAAGTGTGGTTCAAAGGTAACAACGTAACCGGGGTAGCAGTGCAGAAGCGCAATGTATCCATGGTTTATCAACAGTTCATCAACTACCCCAATTTTTCGGTATACGACAATATTGCCTCTCCGCTCCGGGTGACGCGTACGCCGTCCAAAGAAATCGAAACCCGGGTCGGCAAGGTTGCGGAGCTCCTCAAGATCACTCCCATGCTGCAGCGGATGCCGAGCGAGCTATCCGGGGGGCAGCAGCAGCGCACGGCTTTAGCCCGAGCGCTGGTCAAGGATGCGGATCTGGTGTTGTTGGACGAACCTCTGGCGAACCTGGACTACAAGCTGCGGGAGGAATTTCGTGAGGAGTTGCCTAAACTTTTTTCGGACAGCGGGGCCACAGTGGTGTATGCGACAACCGAACCGGCGGAGGCGCTGATGCTGGGCGGTTTTACCGCCACCCTCCACCAGGGGCGTGTAACTCAGTTCGGGCCGACTGCCGAAATTTACCGTCAACCTCTGGATTTAGTCAGCGCCAGGGTGTTTTCCGATCCGCCGATCAACTCGGCACGCATACGCAAGCAGGGTGAGCGTTTCTACTACTCGGATTCGGTAAATTGGGAGGCGGGGGCTTATGCCGGACTCCCTGACGGGGAGTATATCCTAGGTTTTCGTCCGCATCACATTGCACTCGGGCAGGGCGACGCAAAAAAGACGATTGCCGTGGATGGGCAGGTGGTCGTCACTGAGATCAGCGGTTCGGAGAGTGTCATCCATGCCAGGGTTCAGGAAGATACCTGGGTCTCGCTATCCCCAGGCATTCATCAAATGCAGCGTGGCGATGAAGTCAGGCTGTACGTGCAGCTCGACAAATGTTTTTACTTCGATGCAGATCAACTGTTGATTCCCAGGCAGGGTGTTTGAATGGCAAAGATAACACTGGAAAATATTGCTCACAGCTATGTCGGCAAGCCTCAGACAGAAGATGATTGGGCATTGAAGAAGCTGGATATCGTCTGGTCCGATGGCGGTGCCTATGCACTGCTGGGACCCTCGGGTTGCGGCAAAACGACCTTGCTGAACGTCATATCCGGATTACTTCGTCCCTCCCATGGGCGGGTACTGTTCAACGACCAGGATGTCACAGACATACCCTCCGACCGCCGGGAGATCGCTCAGGTTTTTCAATTTCCGGTGGTCTACGACACCATGACGGTATTCGATAACCTCGCCTTTCCGCTTCGCAACCGCGGCATCGCTGAGGATAAGGTGGTACCGAGAGTTACCGAGATTGCGCAGATGCTTGATCTCGAGGAGATGCTACAACAGCGGGCTTCCGGTTTGACCGCGGATGGTAAACAGAAGATCTCCCTCGGCCGGGGACTGGTCAGATCCGATGTAAATGTGATCATGTTCGATGAACCTTTGACGGTTATCGACCCCCATCTCAAGTGGGAGTTGCGTTCCAAACTGAAGGAACTGCACCAGGAAGTGGGTGCCACTATGATCTATGTCACCCACGACCAGACCGAGGCGCTTACTTTTGCCGATCAGGTCGTGGTGATGCACGAGGGGCGGGTAGTCCAAACCGGGACACCGATAGAGCTATTCGAAAAACCCAGCCACACCTTCGTAGGCCACTTCATCGGATCACCCGGGATGAATATGCTGCCCTGTGAAATCCGCGATGGCACCCCCTGGTTTCTCGAGAACCCGATACCCATATCATCAACCATCCGCGAGCAGGGCGACATCGATAAGCTGGAAATCGGTGTTCGCCCAGAGTTCATCTCCTTCGCTGCGGAAGGTGTTCCGGTTGAGGTTTTACAGGTAGACGATGTAGGACGCTATCGGGTGGTCGACATTCGTCATGGCGGGCACAAGTTGAAGATGGTCATTCCCGAAGACTTCGAGATTCCATCCCAGGAAGCGAGAGTGGTCTTTGATCCCCACAGGACCCAGGTTTATGGGGACGGTTGGATACTGACTTAGGGCCGGCGAACATGATTGACAAGACGACGAATCAAAAGGCGTGGTTTCTGGTGGCACCGGTAGTGGCGGTAGTGGCCTTCAATGCGTTGATACCGCTTATGACGGTTGTCAACTACTCGGTGCAGGAAACCTTCGGCAACAACGTCTTTTTTTGGGAAGGTGTAAAGTGGTTCGAGCAGATCCTGCACTCGACACGATTCCACGACGCCCTGCTGAGACAGATGTTGTTTACCGGAATCATTCTTCTGATCGAGGTTCCACTGGGGGTCGTCATCGCTCTCACCATGCCGCGGAAGGGCCCCTGGGTGTCGGTGTGCCTGGTGCTGATGGCGTTGCCGCTGCTCATCCCCTGGAACGTGGTCGGCGCAATGTGGAATATCTTCGCCCTACCGGAGCTGGGATTGCTCGGCAAGATGATCAACAGCATGGGGATAGATTACAACTTTACCCAACAGCCGGTGGCAGCATGGTTTACCACAATTCTCATGGATGTCTGGCACTGGACGTCGCTGGTGGTGCTGCTTGCCTATGCCGGTCTCTGTTCGATACCTGATGCCTACTACCAGGCTGCGCGTATCGATGGCGCCAGCGGCTGGGCGGTTTTTCGCTATATCCAACTGCCGAAGATGAAGCGTGTTCTCACTATTGCCATCCTGCTCAGGTTTATGGACAGCTTCATGATCTACACCGAGCCATTCGTTCTCACCGGCGGTGGGCCTGGCAATTCCACCACGTTCCTTTCCATCGATCTGGTAAAGATCGCACTCGGGCAATTCGATTTAGGTCCCGCGGCGGCTATGTCGCTGATCTACTTTTTTATCATTCTGCTGCTTAGCTGGATCTTCTACACCTTGATGATGCGTAATGAGGCAAAGTGATGAGAAGCTTTAAATGGATATCGCCCGCACTCTACATCCTGTTTCTGATGCTGCCTATCTATTGGTTGGTGAGCATGTCATTCAAGACCACCAACGAAATCCTCGGAAGTTTCACCCTCTGGCCTCAGGATTTCACGCTGGACAATTACATCACCATTTTTACCGATCCAACCTGGTACAACGGCTATTTCAATTCCCTTACGTATGTGGCGATCAACACTCTGTTCTCGGTGTCAGTGGCACTACCTGCGGCGTATGCATTCTCCCGCTATCGTTTTCTTGGTGATAAGCATCTCTTTTTCTGGCTGCTCACAAACCGCATGGCACCGCCCGCGGTGTTCGCCTTACCGTTTTTCCAGCTCTACTCTGCAATCGGGCTATTCGATACGCCAATTGCGGTGGCTCTGGCACACTGCCTTTTCAATATCCCATTGGCAGTCTGGATTCTCGAGGGTTTCATGTCGGGTGTCCCAAAAGAGTTGGATGAGACGGCGTACGTGGACGGGTACGGATTTTGGCATTTTTTTATCAAGATCTTTATTCCAACCATTGCTGCGGGGATCGGCGTAGTGATGTTTTTCTGTTTCATGTTTTCCTGGGTGGAGCTGCTGCTGGCTAAGACGCTCACCTCGGTGGCCGCCAAGCCGATTGCCGCTACCATGACCCGTACCGCCAGCACCTCCGGATACGAGCTGGGACTGCTGGCAGCCGCAGGCACGCTGACCATTGTCCCGGGGGCATTCGTCATCTGGTTCGTGCGTAACCATATTGCCAAGGGCTTCGCATTGGGCCGAGTGTGAGGAGGAATTGATCAATGTTCTTATCTTGGATGGCCTGGACCTGGCCCACTGCCGCATTCTTCCTGTTCATCATCCTGGCGATTGCCACCATGGGGGTGTGGGAACACTTCAGCCCAGGTGGAGGGCCCCGCCGGGGGATACTCGGTCTCGACACAACCAGGGGTGATCGCCTCTTCATTTCACTGGTCGGCAGTGCCTTTATTCATCTCGGCTGGCTGGCGTTGCTGGGTACGCCGCTTTGGGGGGCACTTGCAATCTCCATCGTTTTTCTGATTGCCGTATTTGTCTGGGTCTGATCCGGTGCTGAGTTACTGTTTTTTTCGTTGCGGACCGCTACGGGCGAATACAAACGGGGCAACATGATTTCCACCGATCTGCTGGTTATCGGCGGCGGTATCAACGGCTCCGGCATCGCAAGGGATGCCGCAGGGCGTGGCTTGGATGTCTTGTTGTGCGAGCGCGAAGATCTGGCGCAACATACCTCCTCGGCCAGTACCAAGTTGATCCATGGCGGACTGCGCTATCTGGAATCCTACGACTTTAAACTGGTAAGGCACGCACTTGCAGAGCGGGAAGTGTTGCTGAGAAGTGCCCCGCACATCATCTGGCCACTGCGATTCGTTCTACCCCATCGCCAAGGGCTTCGGCCGAAATGGATGATACGTATCGGGCTGTTTCTCTATGATCACATCGGTGGGCGCAAGACGTTGCCCGCAAGCCGCGGTGTGAACCTGAGTACACATGCAGCGGGTGGAGCGCTAAAACCTGATCTCAAGGCCGGGTTCGAATACTCGGACTGCTGGGTTCAGGATGCCCGTCTAGTGGTTTTGAATGCCATGGATGCCCAACAGCGGGGAGCTGCCATATATACACGTACGGCGTGCGAAGGGTTGGAACGTAAACCCGATCGCTGGATCGCGCAACTCAGGGATCAGCTCTCCGGGCAGGTGTTCAGGGTAGATGCCAGAGCAGTGGTCAATGCGGCTGGACCTTGGGTGGATCAGGTATTGAACATCTCTGAACAATCCCCGGGCACGCATCATATCCGGCTGGTAAAGGGGAGCCATATTGTAGTGCCGCGTCTGTTTCACCATGACTATCCCTACATATTTCAACACGCGGACGGTCGTGTGCTTTTCGCCATCCCCTTTGAGGGGGACTTCACTCTGCTGGGTACCACAGATCTTGAACTGGCGAAGATGCCCGCAAAGCTGACACTGTCGGAACAAGAGGCCAGCTATATCTGTACCGCAGCCAGTGTCTATTTCAAAGAACCAATAGGGGTCGAGGATATCGTCTGGAGCTACAGCGGCGTCAGGCCGCTGTTCGACGATGCAGCACAGAATGCCTCCAAGGTTACCCGGGACTACCACTTACGCCTGGATACTAAGGCGGCACCGATACTTTCGGTATTTGGGGGTAAGGTCACCACCCACAGGAGACTGGCGGAGGAGGCGATCGAATTGCTCAAGCAAGCCGGTATTGAATGCGGCTCCCCCTGGACCGCTGAGAGTCGGTTGCCGGGCGGTGATTTTGCCGGTGGAGATTTCGATCGCTTCCTGGCGGAAACCACGCGACGCTATCCTGCGCTTCCGGAAGCGTTGCTGCGCGACTATTGCCGCAACTACGGGACCTGCATCTCATCGATTCTCGGGAAATCTACCAGTGTCCAGTCGTTGGGCAGAGATTTCGGGGGCGGGCTCTACGAATGCGAGGTGCGCTATCTGATGACTCAGGAGTATGCCCTGACTGCGGACGACGTACTGTGGCGCCGTTCCAAGAAAGGCCTGCGGTTACCGGCAGAAGCGGTGTCGGCGCTCGATCAGTGGATGGGACGCCACGGAGCGGCGGTACAGACGGGTAGTTGATCGCCCTGGTTGGGAAACTGGCGCTGGCTTGCACTGCCACTCGAGCTTTCACTCAGCCCATCAGCATCCGCAGACCGACTGCCAGAAGGAGCAAGGCAAACACGCGTTTCAGTGCTGCGATGGGCAGTGTATGCGCCATATGGGCACCTAGCGGTGCCGATGCATAGCTTGCTATGGAGATGGATATTAGTGCTGGCCAAAAAATATAACCGCTACTGCCTGGCGGGAGTGCCGTTTCATTCCAACCTGCGATCAAAAAACCGAGCGCGCCAGCGATAGCGATGGGAAGACCGCAGGCAGCGGAGGTGGCTACCGCGCGGCGCATGTCAATGCTACACCAGTTGAGAAAGGGGACGGTCAACGAGCCCCCACCGATGCCGACTACTGCCGATATCATGCCGATAACACCACCGGTGCCGAACATGCCGAATCCACCTGGCAATCCCCTATGGGCCTCCGCCCGGGCACCCGTCAGCATCTGCAGCCCAACCAGGATTACGAAGCAGGCGAAAACTCTTTGCAGCCAGAGTGTGGGAAGGAGATCGGCGATTGCGGCGCCGAGCCAGGCACCGAGCACTATGCCGGGAGAAAGCCGTTTCACAATATCCCAAATAACCGCCCCCCGTTTATGGTGCGCCCGAATCGATGAGATAGAAGTAACTATAATTGTCGCCAGCGATGTGCCGATGGCCAGATGTACAACTATAGTTTGTTGAAAACCGATTCCATGAAACACCCATACCAACGCCGGAACTATGATCAGGCCGCCGCCCACACCCAGGAGCCCGGCGAATATGCCGGCTACCATGCCTGTCAGCAGGTATACGGCGAGATCCAGCAATTCAGGCATGAGTTAGTCTCCTCGAATCGTGAAAACGAAGGTGGAGATCATACCCTAGCGTGAGAGGTTCGGGCGACTCGACGCTGGCTTCGATCATTAGAGACTTGGACTTGGACAAGTCGAAGGCGGTGGCGATACAGTACTGGCGAATAAAACGGGCAAGCGGAGGAAATGGTTTGCCGCGGTCTCGGGTCTATTCTGCAATTCCAAAAACAGAGGGCCAAACCTATGGCTGAAATAATTATTTATTCAAAGCAGTGGTGCCCCTACTGCAACAAGGCCAAAGCCTTGCTCAAAACCAAGGGCGTAGGCTACAGCGAAATAGACATTACCGACGATGAGGAGGGTGAAAAGGAGATGATTGAACGCTCTCGTCGTCAGACTGTTCCGCAAATATTTGTCGATGGATTGTCTATCGGAGGCTACGATGATCTTGCCCAATTGAACGCCCGGGGAGAACTCGACCGTTTGTTGGGCATCGAGTCCAAGGGTGTGGTTGAAAAACTTTACGATGTGGCGATTGTGGGAGCGGGGCCGGCGGGCATGTCGGCCGCGCTCTACAGTGTGCGCAAGAACCTGAGTACCGCAGTGGTCAGCCTGGATGTGGGCGGGCAGATGGGTACAACCTACGAAATCGAGAACTATCCCGGTATCGCCTCAACTACGGGGCCCGACCTGGTTTCCCAATTCGAGCAGCAGGGGGAGCGCTACGGTATGGACAAGTTTATCGGAGAGAAGGTTCAGGATATTGAAATAAAAGATCGCTGCAAAATACTCACCATGGCTTCTGGACGCACCGTTTGCGCGCGTACCGTGATAATCGCCAGCGGTGCCTACAAACGCAAATTGAATATTCCCGGCGAGGAGGACCTAGCGGGTAAGGGGGTGGTTTACTGCTCGACATGTGACGGTCCGCTATTCAAGGATAAAGCCATAGCGGTTGTCGGGGGAGGAAATTCGGCACTGGAGGCTGCGATCGAGATGGTCGGTATTGCCAGCAAAGTCTATCTCGTATCTCGAGGAGAATGGTCTGGTGAAGTGATCCTTCAGGATAAGGTTTCAGCATCTGAAGTTTTGGCGCTGAAAGGATTCCAGCCGCTGGAGATTCTCGGTACGGGTCGGGTTGAAGGGCTGAAGGTTGCGAATCGGCAGAGTGGTGAGGAGTCCTTACTCGAAGTGGAGGGGGTGTTCATCGAGGTTGGCTTATCTCCCAACTCTGACTACGCGCTGGATATGCTGGAGACCAATGGACGAGGAGAGATAAGGGTGGACCGCAATACGGACACCGGGGTAAGAGGGATTTTCGCCGCTGGCGATGTAACCGATGGTCAGGAGAAACAGGTGGTGATAGCAGCGGGCGAGGGTGCACGCGCTGCCCTGGCAGCCTTTGACTATCTTGTGCATCAGGTCTAAGGTGCCGGGCAATCGCCCTCTGGGATGGTTTTTATTTGGCGTCAAACGTAGGGGTATTTTCGGCTGTCTGTTATCCGTCCCCGGCTTGCCGATGCAAGGTTGACAAAGTTGGGAGAAATCCGCAGAATCCGCGTTCCACTCGGGCGCCCGTAGCTCAGTTGGATAGAGTACCTGGCTACGAACTAGGGGGTCGGAGGTTCGAATCCTTCCGGGCGCGCCAAGTAAATCAAAGACTTAGAGTGATTGCTCTAGGTCTTTTTTCTTTCTGGGGTAACCTATGGGGTAACCTTTTTAAAATTTCGGTTACCCGAGATTCGCTCGACCTCGATATTCTGGGGGTGGGCCGATGAGACACGCCGACTACCTCCTCGATCAGTGGGCTGAGCTGACAGTTCGAAAGGGCAATTCATTGGGATATTCCAGCACCACCACGTTGGGGATGCTCCAGAAGGGAGATCTCCGGTTTGATCTCAATTACTACAGTAAGATCCCAACAGACATAGACGATCCCGGACTCTGGGCATTCAATATCGTGGAGCGGGTACTATCGCGGTTAGGCACAAAATACCGTGTAGTGGCAGGCCTGGAATTTGGCGTGTTGCGGCTAAAAGGGACTCGGACTCAAAAAGAGAGGGCGACTGCGACAGGTCTGAATTGCAGTACATACACGCACTGGCTCATGCGATTGAGAAAGGAAATTGAATCGGAAGTAAAACCCCCGCACGATGGCGGGTCTGTTGAGGGTTCTAGGATCGCCTAGGCTTTCTTTCTTTTTGCCACGCCAACCAATCCGATCAGTGCTGAGCCAAAAAGCCAGGCTGCGGCTGGGATGGGGATTACCGCTTCAAGGCGAGTAAGGTCGCCAAAAATATTAGTGTCTCTTGATGTGGAGCTGTCAAGATATCTAACCCACCCAACTGCCCAATCAATTTCAGATAGGGGCGGTATTCCCGGTTCAAGCACTGATGGATCACCAAACAACTCACGTGAAAAATCGTTCAAGGCCACACGAACCCAAAGATTCTCGCCGGGTGATGAAATGGCGTTGGCACCTGCAAACATTTTGTGGTGCTGAGGGGGTTCTCCAAAATGAGGGTCTTCTGGCAGGTCCGCTTGAATAAGAGCATTATCCGGCCCAGCAGAGATAAAAGTTATCTCGCCTGCTGAAGCAGTGTAATAGGTGATATCGACATAGGGCACTGCCTCCATAAACCAAATCAGTAGATCGTGAGGATTGGAAGTGGGGATGTTTTTTGAGTCGTCTAAGATAAACTTCCCGGTAAATCGATCCCCGACGGAAATATCTGCGAGCATATCGACTGGATTATCGCTGATGATGTCAACGAAACCCTCGAATACATAGGTGTGCAGAGCTGCGCTAACGTGGCATGAAAAAGTTACCACCGCCCAAAACAGGCTAAGTCTGAAAAAGTTACTAGCTCGCTTCATTTTACAAACTCGTTCTTTAAGCTGAGTATTTACTGCGCCAAATCGTACACCAATTATTCCCCATAATCACTAAGGTCAAATTGATTACTGGCATATATAGTTTTTATGCGAATAAAAAACCCGCCTGGGCGAACCACAGATGGATTGGCTCCAGATTATAGACACCTCATTTGGTGGAAACTCAACCCATGTTGAGGTGGGATTTCACCCAAGGCTCTGCGGTTTTGAATTGAATAGATAGAATTATACATCCTGTACATAACTCTGATCTGCGTCAACTGCCATAAGTACGATTCGACATAGTATATATACCCTTAGTCTAGTATGGGAATGGGTATTCCTGCTGAAGGTGAGTAATCTCATTCATACGCACAATGGCGCTTGTTGCATGTTAATTGGCAGTCTAGATTTTTTGAAAGCGCCAAGATAAGTAAAAGGGAAAATTGTGATTAGTTCTGACCGTGTATGGCAAGTTGTTTTTCTATTTGTTTCTTGCTGCTTTATCACTCTAGCGCAAACGGAAGCAAAGCAACCCAATTTTGGCCAGGGTTCTGAAAGCGGGCTGGTAACCATTAGATCTATTAGGAGTATGGACTATCGTCCTTATAGGGATATTGCCTTTAGCAGGGGAATACCCTCTGGTTTTCCACGCATAGAATCTCAGTGGCAATCTTTACAAAAAGAGAGATATCAGAAACTGTTATCCAGGGGCACCTATGATCTAATGGTCGTCCCCTTTCAGGTCTCACAATACGCCTTTGATAGACCGACACGCTCACTAATGACAGCGGAACTAACCTATGCCGTTGCTAATAGAACTGGACTCAAGATACCTGATCCGTATTTGCTCTATCGTGCACTTGGTGAAGGGGAGCGACAGTATGCACCAATCGAAGTTAACTCGTTAGCCAAGCGGTTAGGTGTAGAAAAGATAATATGGGTTTATGTTGGACACAACAGACATAACACAATGCATTTAACCGTACAGGCCCTAGAGACAGGGAGAGCTCCAACTTCCAGTTTCTCTCCGGGGAAAGGGAAAAAGAAGTTTTCCAATATTCCGTTTTCTCCCGAGACTCCACCGATTAGCGTTTTCAATGCGATGCTGCCCGAGATTCTAGCCGCGCTGGATATGGAACTTGCTGAGAAAAGTCAACGGCTCCTGACACCACCCAAGCAAGATATACGGCTACCTGAAAGGCCGCTGGATCTTTTTTTAGAAACCACCGGTGATCCCGTAGAAAATGCCTATAAACTTCAATTTTTGTCCTATCTGACACCTAGCTACGCAGAACGGACACGTGAGCGATTCATCGAGAGGTCATTGCTTGAAGTAGGTAGAATTTCCCCAGACTCATCAAGTTATAGAGCCCTGAAGGCAAGAGCGTACATGCTGCTTGGTTTTCGGCCAGCGGCAATAGACCTGTTGGAGTCTCCAGCCAGTAATGAGGAGCGAGCGCTATTGGCAGCACTTAATGGCAATCTTCCTGAGTTGAAACAACTCATACTGAAAATAGAGTCTCAAGTCGGAAGGGTGCTAAGTCGATTTGATGAAAACAGTATTGCTGCTCACTCACTAGTGTCCGGAAAAACCAGACTCACTTATCCATAACTCACTGTCAGTAAAACGATAATATGCCTTTTTTACCTGTCACCGACTTGAACCGGTTCCCAGCCCTGAGTCAGGCTTTAGCCCGATATCCCGGGTTGGAGCGATCAGTCGATGTACACAGGCAAACTTGTTTTTGCGCAGGCGATGGATCATCTGCCTATGCATACCTTCCGACGTTGCATTCAACGCTACGACGGCAACCGACACGTAAAAAGATTCAGTTGCCAGGACCAGTATCGTTGCATGGCATTTGCACAGCTTACCTATCGAGACAGCCTACGCGATATCGAAGCCTGCCTAAAAGCCCAGAGCAACAAGCTCTACCATATGGGCATTCGCTCCAAAGTGTCCCGCAGCACTCTGGCCGACGCCAACGAAAAACGCGATTGGCGCATCTATGCCGATTTCGCTCAGTCACTGATTCAAACAGCTCGGCGACTTTACACAGACGAAAACCTTGGGCTCGAACTCGACAACACGATCTACGCGCTCGACGCCACTACAATCAATCTCTGCCTCTCTGTTTTTCCATGGGCACATTTCCGGCAGACCAAAGCAGCAATCAAACTGCATACACTGCTCGACCTGCGTGGCAATATCCCATCGTTTATCCATATCTCCGATGGCAAGCTCCACGACGTCAACGTACTCGACCTGCTTTTGCCAGAGCCTGGTGCATTCTATGTCATGGACCGAGGCTATCTAGACTTCGAACGGCTGTATCATTTGGAGCAAGACTCCGCCTTCTTCGTCATTCGCGCAAAGTCCAATCTTCAGTGCCGCCGAATCTATTCGCACGTAGTAGACAAGACTTCCGGCCTACGTTGCGACCAGACAGTAGTGCTCACCGGTTTCTATACCGCTCAGCACTATCCCGACAAACTTCGCCGGATCAAGTATTACGATGCCCAAACCGAAAAGCAGTTTGTCTTCCTGACCAACAACTTCAGCCTGCCGGCATTGACAATCACAGAACTCTATCGGTACCGCTGGCAGGTGGAACTGTTTTTCAAATGGATAAAACAGCACCTACGCATCAAATCGTTTTTCGGTACCTCGGAAAACGCCGTCAAGACCCAGGTCTGGATCGCCGTATCCGTATATGTACTCGTCGCTATCATCAAAAAGCGACTCAATATCAAAGCCAGCCTCTATTCAGTTCTACAGATTTTGAGCCTGACTGTTTTCGAAACAACTCCTATGAATCAGTTGCTTACCGGATGTGAACAGAACATGAAAAACCACGAATCAAATAACCAACTGAATCTATTCGATTAATTTTCCGGACACTAGTGCTGCTCACTATCAAATAATCGATGCAAAGTCATCAGCAAACTCAGCGGCATCTTTAGGCTTGCCCGGAGAAATCTGGCCGTTTTTTTCCGCCAGGTCGATGGTGGATTGGAACCAATGGTCGCAGTTTGACAACGTGGAATTAAAGCTTCTGCTGGATCAAGCTTTTCCACTCTCTGATTTCACATTAGAAGGAATAGTACAAGGAGCTGACGCTGTTGGTGATAGTGAAGCGATACGTTCAATTATCAACCTCTCTGTAATCGAGCATGGAAATAAAATCAGAGAACTGGAGCCTGAAAGATGGTGCTGCAGATTGCTGGGTCCTTATCCTACACCTATTGACTACATTGATCTTATAGAAGCAGTAGCTACAGATAATCTGATGCGTCGTGCTGACTTTTTGATATCTGTGCAAGGATCTCCAGATCGTGCAAAAAAACATCTTGACACGATTGAGTCAGTTTATGAAGGTCACCCGAGGTATGCCCTTTACCGAGGTAAGACACGTAAAGCACTTGCTACCAGCAAAAGGGCGGTAGAGAAAGAGAGCTTACTGAAATCAGCTTATCTGGACGCTTTGAATGCCACGTATTGGTCTCAAGGTCAAACAATGATTGCTGCGGAGGCATTTAGATTAAGTGGTGAGTTAGGTCGACAAGACTATGGATACTCTGACAATCCTTACTCAGCTGACTATCCTTATAAACCTTTTTTCTCAACCTGGGAGCAAGGGGGTAATACAGACAGAATAGTCGCCAATACAACTTCTGCGTTGGAAAATTCTACCTATCAATTTAGGCAAGTGGAGCGGCTTGGGTATTTTTATAAAAACCAATCAGTGCAGATGAGTAAGTTGTTAGATTCTATCAAGGGTAGATTCAACGGAAATCCAAAGTACTTTACCTTTATGGCTAAACACCTATTAGATTTGGAAAAGCCAGATGAAGCAGAGAACTATTACAGAAAAGGTATCGAGGCGTCACCGACTCACTGGGATAATTACTCAAAGCTCGGAATCATGCTTTTTGAAAAGGGGAAAATTGAGGAAGCATACGATGTATTCATATCTTGGCCCGGATTTAGCAGTGAGGCCACGGGTAATCGGGTCAGGCGTGCTAACAATGCCTATATCGCTGGTTCATGGTTTTTCTGGACTGGACATTTTAACTACGCAATACCGCTTTATAGGATTTCCGCAGATTTGAATACTGGCTCAGGTGGAAGCCTTTCTAGCGAAATAAGATTGAATATCCTTGAGGGGAAGTATGACCTCGCCGCCGAGGGCATGATGAGAAGAGCCAATAGATATAATAATTCCTATGCTTATAGGGATTATCTTGGAATACTACATGCATTTGGGGAAAATAATAAAGCCTGGAACGCATTTAATATTTTGGTGAATAGGCAAAATAAGCCACATGTATGGGAAACTGCCCTAACAGGTCACCATCTTCAATCATTCGATGAAAACGAAATTGCTTCGTGGGTCCAGCAATACAAATCACTTATTTCGGAACAGGGAGACAGCTACGCGGCAGTCTATCTACTTCGTGCTGGTGTTACTGATCGATTTCCATCAGAGAATCTAGCGAAAAGTATCGAAGCAATCGATCAACCTGTTTGGCAACTTCAAAATAGATGGAAGCAAATATACCGAGAATCGCCAAATGGAAGTAAACAATACGTTTTGGGACCTTTACTTCACGAAGGTGGTGTTACTCTACCCATTGGGGCGACAGAGCGATCTGAAAAGGTTAGAGTAAAGTCTGATTTGGTATATTTTGCTGAGGCCTATCGAAATATCCGAGCAGAAAATTACGATCTAGCTTTACAGATTTTAGAAGAAGCCGTTGGTTTTTATAGTACGGCAAACGTAAGGTTCGGCTATATACTGCCTTATTATGCTTATGCGTCTGCCAAAGTGGGTGACTCTTCTGGAATAGGGAAAATATTAGAGGAATTTCCTAGTAGCCAACATCGGTTCGACTATTATCTTGCTAAGGGAGTGTTAGCTGGGATGAATGGTGATTATGATCATTCCAATAGATTCTTAGACTTAGCGCTCTATCGTCGCCCCCACACAGAATCTCGCCCATTATTTACTGAATACCAGTATGCGGAGATTTGCGAGATGTTACTAGAGGCGACAGAGAATGAAGGATATAGAGATCGGCTTTTGGATTGGTCGAGCAAGTCAGAGAAATTTTTCCCATGGTATTCTTGGGCCTACACAATGCAAGCAAAGTGGTCTGAAGACCCAGCAACAAGAGGTAGGGCTATTTCAATTGGCTCTTATTTGGATAAGAAATCTGATCGGTTAAAAAACATCTCGGTACCTGCTACTCAGTCAGAGAATAAGCATCTTAATCCGTTTTTAATATATATGGATACCAACCCGCAAAGGCAATCTCTGTAGGGTAATACTGGACAACTTGTACTTCTGATCCTGACAACTAGGACGCGATATCCAGATCACGCCACCACTGGCGATTGATGGCTCGTTTCGATACGCTTGAATTAATAATGCTCCTCCAATGGATCTATCTTGGATTGGAGCATCATGGAGAAGTCGCAAAGAACGGAAAAGATGTATTTCTCGAGACGCTTACGATACATCTCGCGACTATAAGATGCAGTTATAGGTCGATAATCTTCCGTCCGTGTCCTTGGTGGTCAGACTCCAGGCCGTTTTCTTCCCCTTCGGCCTCGCACTTATACTCCACCGTTTCCCCTCAGTACAAAATGCCGAGAGCGGTAGTTTCGAGGTGCGATATCTCAGATACATTCGCCGCAATAGGATTGATTTTCGTTTGGCGTTCCGAAGCCCCTTATGACTACTATACCTCGCTGACAGGGAAGCATCCTGCTTCAGTAGCTTTTCGACATCATGAGCGATCAACTGGCTCACCGTTTTGCTCTGCTTTCTATTCATTCCCGGTACTCTTTATCGTTTTGGGATCATGCTTTTCGGGATATGCCCCTGGTCGCAGGCCCTATCCAAGAAATCGCGCAAGTAAGAAAATGAGTCGCTGGGACTCCCAACGCGAGAAGCCGTGACCGGATTCAGACTGGTGGGTAGCTTCCAGTGGATCAGTGAGAGCTCTTGCTTGTATAGCGCCTCTTCCCTTACCAATTCACTGACCGTAATCAGCGCCTCGGCCATGCGTTTGATGATTTTCCGGTACTCTGACAGATAGCCAGGCAAAATCTGGGCAACGGCTTTATCTTCAGCGCTGGTAAACTTGGCTCGCTGGGCGTTGATCGCCGATTTCAGAATCGAGGCTCTATTTCTGAGCTCGCCAATCTGTTCCTCAATACCGGCCGTTGTGGTGATAGTGATATCACCCTCTTCGCCAATATCCTCAGGGTCCCTATCAAGCAGAGCAGATACAGCCGCCGCATTTGGATTTCTCATCAACTCGTTGCGATCACTGATCATCCGATTGATTTCATTCTCGGCTTTCTCAAACTCCGCCTGGAGTCTGTCCATCCTCATCTTCTCCCGGACATATTCGGGACAGTCTTCCATTCGCAGGTTGGTTTTCGACATCGGGCCTCTCCTGTAGTCTGAATATGCTGTCAGTCTATCTGGGGTGAGTGGACGCTAACGCATAGCGTCCAGGCGCTGGAGCCTTTTCCTGAACGCTGCGAAGGAGGTCTCCCGTTCTTTTCCCCGGCTGTCGATCCAATAGATCTTTTCATCTTCTCCGCTGATCTCCTGAATCACCGCAGACCACTCGTCCGGGCTGTCGAATCGCCACAGCGCCTTGATGATGTCATCAACCTTGGATTTCTTGCCCGTTTCAGCGACTAATCCATCGATCACTTTTTGGGTTAACACAGACAGCGCGTCCTTTCGTCCCCGAGTCGATCCGATGCGGGACTTAAGACCCTGACTGATAAGCGACTTCAGGTCTTCAGGATTGGCTACCTGAGATAAGAGCCCATCCACTCGCACGACTTCCTGAGCCGGTAGTCGTGCTAACATCTGCCCGCTGCGCTGGGCATCCCAACACTGGACCAGGTCTTGGATCTTGGGATCGATGGACTGCATTACCGGGTGGCAAATCTTAGGTCGGAGAATGCCCCAAGGCTTTTGATTCCTCTGCGGTCAGAAGCCCTAGACGTGCGAGGTATTCCGGCTCGGATTCAAATGCTGGCGGATCATCGGGGTCGTAGGGCTCGAAGTCGCCAGAGGTTTTTATTCCAGCCCAGGATTCAGTGAGCCAGTCGGTGATAACACCAAACTCGTAGGTATCGCTCATCGCGGCGAATACCTCGGACAGCGGTGTACCCTTTCCGCCGATTCTTCTGCGGGGCTCCTGGGCATCATACCGCCACCAGGCATAGGGTCTGTGGCCGGGATGCTTTTTCGACCACTCCTTGATCAGGACCTCCCGGTTCTCCTCCCAAGCAATTCGGGCAGGGTCAACCCTTTTGCGAGGGTTGTGATATTGCCAGTTAAGTCCCTCATATCTGTTGAATCCGGGGGTATCATCTTCCGGCAATAGCCCGGTCAGCAGGAAATCCACTTTCCAGGGCGCCAAAGGCAATGTACGCAGCTTCGGTCTTCGGCGTTTTACTGGCATGACTAACCTCGATTGCTGCGTAGGCTGGGAATTCGGGACGCCTCCGGAGGTGGGGAAACGTCCAGATCGAGCTCCCGAATTAACCGGGCAAAGGCCAGGCGGCTATCCCGCTCGATGGCGATCTCTGGTCTTGCCTTGGGGGCTTCGAATCGGTCGAGGTACGTCATGCCCTCCCGGTCGATGATCTCTCTGGCCTGGTTACATCGGTCCCAGGCTTCTCCCGCTAAAGTCAGTAGCCGGATATGATGGGGTTCCAGTTCGTATTCTTCCAGAACGCCTTCGAACCAACGTCTGGTAGTGGATTTCAGATGTTTTGGTGCCTTCATGATTGACCTCATTTTTCGTTGAACCGGGGTGTTGTCAGTGAAAATTTCCCTGGATGCGCGCTACCTAAGACGAAACCTCCAGACTTTTATCCCCCCCTTCCCCTGCTGTCTTACTTCGATGACATCGTTTACAAAGCGATTGCAGGTTGTCTGGGCTGTCTGTCCCGCCTTGCGCCTTCGGGATGATGTGGTCTACCTGATTAGCATTAGATCCGCACTGCTGGCAGATGTATCGATCTCGCCTGAGAATACGCTGACGTAGCTTTACCCATTGGTAGCCGTATCCCTGAGCATGGCGGTTGCCTTTCTGGTTGTTGTATCCGCCTCTTGTCCTGTCCTGATAGGGATGCTTCTCACATCTGCTACCGGCGTAAGCCAGGGCATTACAGCCAGGATAGGTACAGGGTCTAGGTGCGCTGTATGGCATATCTACTCAATTCCTGAAATCAACAGATTTATGGTGCTGAAGGTATGAGCGCGCTGTCCGGTTGGTCCACCAGACTTTTACACCCCCCTATCCTCTCGGGGCCTCCACAATCAATGAGCGCCCGCAATCACACGGCAGCCTGCGCCAGTGGTCGCAGTCGTACCGGTGGCGGACCAGTACACGTGTGCCGCGTTTGGTCTTGCCTAGGTAGCTAGGCCGGTATGGTCTTGTATTCTTCTGTTCCACAATGTGTCCTTATATCCCCCCCATAAGAGTAGTAAGAGTCATAAGACTTCTATTAGGGAATGCCCCAGAAAGTCTTACGGTCTTATGAGTCTTATGGGGATACATACCAGTACTAAGAGTTCCTCTGTTGGTCATGGTGTCGGCTCCAGGTCTGTTAATCCGGGGAAAACCGTCGCCCCCTCTTCGAAGAATCGCTTCCCGGTCTTCTGATACTTGCCATACTCTGTATGCTTAATCAGGCCATCTTTTTTCAACTTTCGCAGTTGTTGGTCAACGATGTTTCCCGGCAATCCACAACCTGCCACCACATCCTTCCTACTCATAGGAGTAGTGGTAGCTACAGCTTTATAAACCTTCCGGCGGGTATCGCTCATGCTGGCCTGGCGTTCCTCCTCGGGGTCTACGCCTTCCAAGGTGTACATGCCCGCATCGTTCATCTTTAGGGGTATATCCCGGTTCTCGATATCCCTACCGGTGATGTGGAGCATTCGCCCGCCTTCGGTATCGGTAATCGCCGCCAGGGAGTCATAGCTACCGGACAACCCTGTGGTACCGGATACCATGTCAAAAGGGTCGTCTGTTTCGGCCTTACGGCTATGGTGAACGACCATAATGGCCAGCTCAGGGTACTGATGACAAAACCGGGTCAATGTATCGCCAACCTGGGCCTGCTCCTCGTAGAGATTCTTTCCTTGGTTGGCTGCGGTGACCTTCTTCAGCATGTCCACCACAATCAGCCCGGTATCAGAATGCTTCTCCATCCAGCCTTTCAGCTCATCCATAAGTCCGGTATCGAGCCGGTTCGAGGTAGTGGTCACATGCAACCGGCTGGAGAAGTCCTCGTGGGGGATCTGCAAGGCGTTCGCGCATCCCTTCACCCGGCGCTGTAATCGCCTCACACTATCCTCTAACCCCATGTAGAGCACCCGGCGTTGCTTTGCCTCTTTCCCGAATACCTTCTGCCCGGCGGCCACACTCATGGCAACCATCAATGCTAGGAAGGACTTCCCTTTCTTGGGCTTACCGAAGAACAGCATGGTTCCCGCTGGTATGGTTGCCCTTACGATCCAGCAGAGTTCCTCAAAGGTTAGGTCCAGGAGCTCGGTACAACTGATGGGTTTCATGCCATAGTTTTCTGGTTTCTGAATCAAGGGGGCGATCCGGAAAAGGTTTTTGGCTTCGTCTGAAACCTCCGCCCTTGCCTTGGGGATCTGGTTACCGATCCACTTTATCGCCCGCTGGATATCGCCGTTTGATTGCTGCAATGGTTTCTGTGCAATGCCGTGTGCCGGGTCGGTCATGACAGCGCAGATCGTTGGATCATCAAGACGCGCCTTCACCAAGTCTTTCAGCGCCCCGTAGATCGCCTCTGAGCGGCTTGGATATTTGCCCTCTTCATTGCCCTCACGAATGAGCCTGATCGTCCAGGAGGACAGTCCCAGTGTCTCCAGGACCACACTTTGTGGTGTGTTTGTAGTGGCTTCGAGAAGGCTGCGCCATACCCTGAGCAACCCATCCGGCAATACCGGCAGATTGTGAAAGTCCCCTTTCCATTGATACGGCTTACCGGTATCTGGATGGATGGAAGGGGGTAGGACATCCTGAACAGTAAGCCCACTGGCAGTGGCGCAACGGAAATCGATAAAGTCCCCGTGTTGGTTGGTGACCGACTTTTTTGGAAGCGGTGTCATTCCATGCGGCAACCGGTAGAGTAACTTCGCCCGGTTATCCCTGCCGCTGAATATCTGAACGGACTGCTCATCCATAAGCAGCGCCGCAAGATCAATCCCTCTTTCCGCCAACCATTGCTCCGCAGCCTGGTACTGATCGATATCGATAGAACAGGTTCCGCTGTAGGCATGCGCCAGACCAATATTGCCGCCGTTCAACTGCTGCGCCTGCTCCACTGTCGATATACAGAGCGGTCGGGTATTCCATCCCTCAATTGTTGGACCCTTCTTCCCTGAAGGGATCGGCACCAACACGAAGCCGGATTGGACGTAGTCGACTGCGGGGGAGTTCATAATCTGCTTTCAAGCTCTCAGACGTTTTCGCTTAACTCGTTCATGGGCCTAATCCCTCGATCACCTCGGATAACGTTTCCCGCTCGGCCTGCTCGATCCGGTGGGTGTTCTCCAGAATCTCATCGTCGATATGCTGGATGATGCATTTCCGAACCATTTCTCGCAGTGTATCCGGGTGAATGGCATCGACCTCCACCGATTCGCCTTTGAAGTTCTTGGCCCGAGTGTCTGTTTTCTTGGTCGGTCGGGTTTGTAGGTCTAGGTCAACAATTTGCTCCGGTAGGACTGCCACCCGCTTGAAGTGGATCTCCGGACCATCTCCGAAAAGCCCCGATCCAAAGACCGATGCAGCAGCGAGGTTAAATGCAGCCTTCTCGGGGTCGTTGGCCAGGAATGCCTTATTCGCAAGTTCCCTGAGCTCGCTATTCACGTGCCGGGGGATATCGACACCGCTGGGATCGTGATCCCCGAAGTAATAGAGGTAGGTCGGCTTATCCGTGGCTGCGATGGTCTGGGCCGCTTGCGCCAGGTAGGAATAGGAGGGATAGCCTCGCGTCACCATCAGGGGGACATCCCATTCACTGGTCACGTCATACAGCACCCCCGATAGGGCATCTTTCTCCAGCCAGATCTCCACATACGCATCCTGGTCCCGCCACAATGCCCGGCGATAGAGTTCCTGGGACTCCTCCAGCATCGTTTTCAGATCGTTGTGGGTATTGGGCTTGCGCATCCAGCGAGTGTTGTCCGCAATCCATTGCCAGGGGAGCTCATCATTCCTGCGCATTTGCGTGAGCAACCGAACAACAGTCCCCTTGTACTCCTGCTCCGATTTGGCGATCAGCCCCAGCGATACCGCTTGATAGAAGATCTGGCGAACGGTCATGGGCTTCATTGCTTTCACGATGTGGTAGAGATGGGCCTTGAGGTATTCGATCTCTGCTTTGGTGCGTCGGCTCATCGATTCACCTCAGAGAAACAGTTTCACCACCGCGACAACAGCCAGCGTAGCGGCTACTGCAATGGTGATCTCATACCATCGAGCCTCTTTCGAAGCTTTGGCGGCTTGAGCCATGAGATTGGCAATCTCGGCATTGACGCGCTGGATTTCGAGATCGGTCATTTCTCCTGACTCCTTTCACTCATCCGATCCGCTTCCCGCTCGATGCTGTCCAGCACATGAACCAAGTCGGCCAAGCCGGACGGCCCCCAGGCGCATTCACTAATGAGCTCGGGTGACGGGCTCTCGCCGTTTTCGCTGGCAGCAATGGATATCAGGCAGTTCACAGAACGCAGCGTGACGACCATTTGAGATTTGAAATTTGCTACGGCTCCAGCGATTTCTGAAGCTGTCTCCGGGGTGATCTGGAACCGCAGTTTGCGCCCACCTTCGGGAAAGTGGCTGCCCCAAAACATTGTGTCGAGTTCTGAGGTGATCATGCGGCATTCCTCCCACTCATTGGTCCAGGTTCAACGGGTATCCGGCCTACTTGAGACGCATTGACCGGGGGATCACCTTCAGGGCGTGGCCCTTCAACCGTTACCCGGTATTGTGTTGGAGATAGGCTTTGCTTGAGCCTGCTGACGGCGTTATCCAAGGCTACCCTAAGCTCACCTACCGACTGGGCTGCGGAATCACGCAGAGCAGCGTCCAGCAAAGCCCTAACAGCTTGTTCCAGGGTGGTGTAGTAGGATTCTGGCCTCCAAACCTTGTTACCGGCCTTATCCTTGGCCGCTCGCTTGATAATCCACTGGTAAGTATCGCTGCCGATGGCGATTGATCTACTGATTGGGATATGTACGCTCATTCAGCCACCTGCTGCTCACGATCCTTGCGAAGCTGTTCGAAGTGGCGGTTTATCTGTAAATGAAAGTCCCAGGGATCATGCTCCTTACTGAAGTAATACAGCATGTATTCCAGGTGACTGAAGAATCCAACCCAGTATCCTTTTGTCTCTGAATCATCAGCAAAGTCGATATGCCCAGCAATGTGGCCCAACATGTTGCTGCCGACCCAGGAAGGATTCTGGAGCAGATAGCAGGCCATATGAGCTGCGTACTCGGCGCCCTTGTTGCAAGCCAGTGCGTAATCGTCAGTGGGTTCGACTTTCCAGTTCCCGCGTGTACTCTTCTTACCAGAATGATTGATGAAGGGCAGGGCCTCCCATTCGCAGGGCTGGGGTGGATAACTGGGACGTGTGGTTGTTGTAGTCATTGGAGTTCCCTCAAGCGGCTGACAGGCTTTGAGATTCGACCCAGGCATTGACCTCAGACTCAGGCCAACCATTGGTGTTGGGTCCGATCTTTCGATGTTTGGGAAAAAGCCCGGCTTTCTCCCAGCGCCAAATAGTGGTTCGGGATTTTCCGCCGGTTATCTTTTGAACTTCAGAGAAGGGGAGAAAACGTTCTGGCATTGCATGGTTCCTCGTTGGTTAACGTGGAACACATGCTAGGGATACGGGTTAGTGCAGTATAGGGTAAAACTCCCTCCTTACGAGGGCTACTTTTTACCCAAATAGATTTGGATCCAATTGCGGACTGTATCGGGGCTTTCTCCGGATACAATTTGCAGGCACTTGGAGAAATCTCCAGTTACAGAATCAGCAAGGGCGATATTTCTTTCGAGAAGTAACTCAGCGACTTGGCCTGCAAGAAAGCGGGAGGCTTGGTCTTTGTGCTTTTTCACTGAGTATTTTAGACGGGTATATGTCACCATACCTTCAAACCATTGAAGGTACCGTTCATGTTCTCTGGGGAGCAAAGGAACTGGGGGAAGCTTCTTAGTATATTCCATGATGGTTTGATGCAATAAATCACTTGTTTCACTATCCAAGGTGGTGAAAGCTTGCCTTAATTCAAAAATCTTGGTCTCCAGATCATCTAGAGCCGCTCTAATCTCAGAGGGTCTTGGCTTTTCAAGATCTTCTTTAGCGAGGTTCAGATACAGGGAGGTAATCAGTTCCATACGTCCGATGAATGCATCATCGTCGACTAAGTCCCGGAGTCTGGATATTTCTTCATTTGATAGTGGATGGTCTTCCAGAAAACCTTCAGGCTGGTAGCCGTACTTCGGTTTTGGTTTCTTGCTCATCTCCGGCGCTCCATCGGTATCACGTTGGTCTCTCGATTGCCGCAGATAATCTCTTCCAGCTTTTTGCCCCAGGCATCCAGAGCCGTGCGCTTCTCCCGGTCATAACTATGGCGATCATAAACAGCCGTAACGCCGGATTCAGCATGGTTAAGCACTTTGCCAATGACTAGGCGTTGAACACCCGCAGAAGCCATTTGGGAGGCTGCTGTACGCCGTAAGTCGTGAGGGGTGAAGTGGGGTAGGGCGATCACTTCCAGATTGCGTGCTAGTGCCCTGGTAGCGGCCTTCTCGGTCATCGGGCCTTTACGGGAGGGATTAGGAAATAGCCATTCGGTTTCACCTGACTGGCGCTTAATGTGGCGCAGCAAGGTAAGCGCCAAAGGCGATAGTGGCACTCGATGGGATAATCTGTTCTTGGTTTCTGGGATCGTCCACCAGCCATTATCCAAATCAATATCTTTCCATTCGGCTGTTATCACCTCACCACGCCGCTGTGCGGTCACAAGCTGAAACTTGAGCGCCAGGCGTACCAATGGGGTTATGTTCGTTAGTGTCAGTTTCCGCCAAAACTGGATAATCTCATCGGGACTCAACACCCGATCCCGTTGATTGATCTTACCGGGGGCTTTTACCAAATGGCAGGGACTGTGCTCCAGGATGTCCCGCTCTATTGCGAAGTTGAACATCTTCCGAATAACCTCAAGGGTCCGGTTGGCCATGACAGGCGATCCCCGGTCCACAATCCCATCGAGTAGGGCGATTACATCCCGGCGGTGGATATCCTTAGCCTTGATGTGCCCCCACACCGGTAACACATCCTTATCCAGCATTCGCTGGTCTTCCTCCCAAGATTTCTTCAGCTTCTTGGCGTGGCGGGAGATATATTGCTGGGAGAGTTCCTTGACGGTTTCGGCGGCTCTATCCGCCTCCTTCTTCGCAATCTTTATGGCGCCGGGGTCTTTTCCTTCTTCTTTAAGTTGACGCACGTATTCAGCATGGAGAGAGTGCGCTTTGGAGAGGGATATCTCTTCTGGGTATTGCCCGAGTACTAGCACACGAGATCGACCTTGATACTTGTACCGCCAGACGAACGATTTCTTGCCGCTGGGGAAGACCCGGATACGGAATCCCCGCCCATTTGATTCCGCGATTTCATATCTTTTTAGCTCTGGTTTTAGCGCTTTCAGTGAGCGATCTGTAAACCGCATCCTGACCCCCTCTGTTTCTACCAGGTACTTCGCGGGGTAACCTTGTGGTAACCTTTTGCACTTGGCAACGGATAGAACATGCTGCAATACTATGCAACATAGAATAGCAGTAAATAGCTAATATTAAAATGAAAAATAGTCACATATTGAAATGCGGTGAAACCTCACGAAATACTGGAGGATTTCTCTACGAACTAGGGGGTCGGAGGTTCGAATCCTTCCGGGCGCGCCATAAAAGACAAATAAAATCAAGCGGTTATCGTGTTATGTGGTAGCCGCTTTTTGTTTCAGCACAACCAGTGCCGGACTTTTGCCGGACTGCTCTTCACATACTCTGTTTACCGCCTCTAAAAGCTCCTCCAGTTCCGGGGCGGAGTAGTGTGTCGTGATGTCACCGTTACGGTGACCCAATAATACTTTCCGGGTCTCCAGGGGTACGCCGGCAGCCCGCAGTCTGCGTCCGAAAGTATGTTTCAAATCATGCACTCTCACGAGTGGTAATCCCACCAGTTTTCGGACCCGCTTCCACGAACTGTTGTTGATGCTTCGGATTGGTTCTCCATTGTAGGTGAACACGAACTCAGGATGGTTACCTCGTACTTCCTCCACCACCGATTTCGCGATCCGATTCATCACCACCAACCGGTCTTCCCGGTTCTTTACTTTGTTACCCGGAATGATGAATACCGAAGTATCCAGTTCCGGAACCCGGACCTCCCACTCCCAGCGGAGTTGGCAGACCTCTTGTTCCCGACAGCCCGTATTGACCTTGAACAGGTACATGCGGGCCAGGTGCCCCGGTAACCCTTGGAACAACTTTCGCTGCTCCTCCCATGACAGCGGGTAGGGCTTGCGGGCATCATTAACCGGTAGCATCTGAATCAGTGGCGGTACATCCAGCCAGGTCAGGCCGCTGTCATCCCGCCACAACCTTGTCGCCAGATTCAGGATACGTCTCACGACGCCGAGGGCGAGGTTGATGCTCTTGGTCTTGATGCCCTGTTTCCTTCTCGCTTCGATAAAAGGTTGAAGGATTCCCAGGTGCACTTTCTCTAGTGGCAGATCACCGAAATAGGAGTCCAGTTGCTTCAAGTGCATGGCGTAGTCACCGATACTGGCCAGATGCAAATTCTCTTCGAGAAACCTGGCAGCTGCTTCTCGAAAAATCCGCTTGGGCCGGACACCGAATATTTTTGCCTGCCGTATCTCCTCGGTTCTGCGGGCCAGGATCAGTTCCGCTTCTTCGAGGTTGCTGGTTCCAGTGCTTTCGTGAACCATTCGGCCGAGGATCTGCTTTTCGATATGCCAAATCCCGCCACGGTTCCTGAGCCCTAGGCTTCGCTTACATCCCAAGATTTCTTTCCTCTTGATTCAGAGGCGGGACGCCCGTTGCAGGATTTATGCTGCTCTACCCAGGCGTCCAGTTCAAGTCTGTCGAAAGCTACTCCCTGATCTCCAATCGGGATTTCCACTAGTTGTGGTCGCACTTCCTTATTGAATCGGTTGCGATCCATGCCAAGATAGAATGACGCATCCTGCAACCGGATCAGTCGCGTCACACCGTGGCATGCCTTGTCCGACCAGAACCTTTACTTGCCGTAGTTTTCGGACGATTTCTTCCGGATTATGTCGCTGAACTCCCTTCTTTGATCCTCCTTCTTACTCATATTAGCGGTGGACCGATTCAAAAGGGGAGGATCAAAAGCCTTTTTTGGTGTTGTAATCGTTGGCGATTATTCCAAGCGCGACCATACAACAGGAGTACAGGTACGTTCTCAATGTTGAATCTGCCGACTGAACGCTCGTGGACTGAGGCCAGCGATTCTGCGGAACGCACGGGAGAAATGTGCCGGATCTTTATAACCGAGCTCGTAGGCGATATCGGTAATTCTGCAGCCGGGTTCCCGCAGCATTCTGGTCGCGGTTTCGTACCTTGTCTGCAAAACAAGCTCCGAATAGCTGGTACCGAGTTTCTTGAGGCGCCGCTGTAAGGTGCGTGGACTCAGTTGCGCGACTGATGCAATGAAGTACATCGAGGGATAACTATCACGCAGATAGCCAGCGATGATTCGCTTGATGGACTCGGTTAGGTCCAACGGTCGTGAAGGGGAGCGGATGTCTTGCTCGGTCGGCACCATACCGGAGATGTCGAAACTTGGAGGCAAGCTCAAGAGTTCGTGCGGTATGCTGATCCAAGTTTCTCCCTGTCCATAATGAAAGCGCGTATCTGGAAAACACTCGGCAGCATAGGTGTCAACCGGGCACGTGGAACGAAAGCCGATCTCGGTTGGCACCCATTTAGGCCCCGCAAAGCCGCGTACGATTGCGATCAGGGTAATCAGAAGATGACGATCATGCAGAGCGAGAACGAATTGGTTGAATGGAAAACAGCTGTTCATTGACAGCTTAAGATCTTTTTCCCTGGATGTCATCCAAACAAACGTATTGGTGTCCTCAAGCGGCGCGAGCCGCTGGAAATGGGTTAGCGCGACGAGCAGGGTAGGCGAATTTCTTGCGCGAGTGACAAAGTATTCACCCAGATTGTCGATGCGCAGAGTACCCACCGCGCGCAAACCGAATTCATCGATTCCCTGGCTTTTAGCGGCGTATTCCAGGAAATGGGAAACCAGGCTCAGGGGCAGATAGGTACCGGGGATTTCTGTCTGGAGGGTTGGCAGTCGATGGCGAGTCAACGTGTGATTGACAGGGACTCCCATATCGTGCAGGAACTTGGCATAGGGCCGGATATGTTCCAACCGACAGCTGGGGATAGGCCGTGACATGCTAAAGTGTATCCACTTGCATCACAGTTGGATGAGAGTTAACCACGAATTGCCCTTCCAAGATGAATGTCTCCATAGTTAACAAAAGCAGTAATCTCACATATGGCGCGATATGGCAAGTAATGATCTCGGGGTTTTGTTAAAAGTGTGGTTGTGGAACTGTTGAGCTAGATACTTGCTGAGATTTAACAGCAATATTTCGAATAGTTACGCAACAGGTTGATTAAATAGGCTCTACTGAGTTCGCGACCTTAGCAATTACTTGGGAATCCTGGAAGTTCAGTGCCTAGGATTACGGATGGGGAGCCGTGATGGATGCGCTCAGTGTAACTGAGGGCATCGACATGGGTTTATCGGGCCTACCGTGTAGTCTCGACGAGGCATTCATGAGCACCGTGCGCTGTATATAAAAGTGATTTCGGCCTACCTACCGAATTCGATGTGTCAGATAAGGATAAGACCAGAGTTTTCGGCGGAAAGCCTTGGGATTTTGGGGCACGGATACAGCCTATTGTCGAGCAGCCCAAAGCCTTCAGCCTCGGGTCGCTTCTCAAGATCCCTTTCTCGGAAAAACAACTAAGAATGTCACCAGATGCTCTTGTCGCTACAGCCCTCATCGTTTTTTTTCTGGAGAGTTTAACAGCTTGAGGAACGTAACCAATGAATAAGCAATTCAAAAACCGACAGGGGGCCAGAGCGCTAGTTTCAGCAGCGGTAATTCTTATCTCAATATCAACATCTCTTGCGGCCGAACAGATCAAGGTTACAGTATTTAATTTTGTAAGGGCTGAAAGCGACAATCAGATGAAGCAGTATGTCCAGCAGGCTGGTGGCATCGGCAAGTTGTTGCACTTGCGTGAGCCGTGGTCGGTGGAGCCCGATCAGCAACCCACGATTCGAGGAAACCGGGATACGTTGTACTCGTTTGGTGTTTTCGATCTGACGACACCCGTTGTTATCACGAAGCCGGAGTCCCCGGATCGATTTCAGTCCATGATGATGGCAAATCAGGACCACTCGATTCCCCCGACACAAAGTGGCTCGGGCACTTTCACAATCACTAAGGAGGATATTGGTACCCGCTACGTATGGGTAACTTTTCGTACCTTTGCCGACCCCAACGATCCTAAGGACATGAAGGCAGCTCATGCATTGCAAGATGGCATCAAAATCGAGCAAAAGAATCCGGGCACTCTGGAGTTACCGAATTGGGACGACAAGTCACGGGTTGCAGTACGCGACTTGCTGAATGAGCTGGGCAGCCTGAGTATCACCGATTTCAAGGGGTATTTCGGCCTCAAAGAAAAACTAGATCCCGTCAAACATTTGCTAGGGGCGGCTTACGGCTGGGGGGGCAACCCAGAAAAAGCTGCAATGTATGCACAGGTTACGCCAGAGAAGAATGATGGAAACACGGCCTACGTACTGCAGGTAAAGGATGTTCCCGTTGATGGATTTTGGTCGGTCTCTGTCTACAACAAGGACGGGTTCTTTCAAAAGAACGAATACAACGCTTATACATTCAACAACAAGACAGCCAAACCCAATAAAGATGGAAGTTATACCATTCACTTTGGGGGTGATCCCAAGGCAATAAACTTCTTGCCGCTTACCGAAGGATGGAATTACACCGTGCGTATGTATCAACCGCGCCAGGAGGTAATTGACGGAAAGTGGAGGTTTCCTGATGCCACACTGGTCGACCCGAACCCCTAATTCAATCAGGAGGCAACGAATGTATAAATTCTCAAACCGAATCAGCGTGTCACTGCTTGCTGTCTGCTCCACCTTTCTGCCGGCAGGTGTTATTGCGGACTCCTACGATCTCGTCATTCTTGGGGGACGAGTAATGGACCCGGAGACCATGTTCGACGCCGTGAGCAATGTGGGAATCAAGGACGGAAAGATTGCCACGATCACCAACAACGAGATCAAGGGCAGTGAATCGATCGATGCCACTGGCCATGTGATTGCACCGGGATTCATCGATACCCACTATCACGCCCTTGATGGACTGGCTGTGAAGATGGCGATGCGCGACGGCGTGACCACCGGAATGGACCTGGAATGGGGTGCGCTGAACATTGATGAGTGGTATGCGGCCAAGAAAGACGCCTGGCCGATGAACTACGGTACCGCGATCAGCCACGAAGGGGCCCGGATGATCGTCCATGACAAGCTGGATATGCAGGGCCCGATCGATGCCAGCGCAGCAGGAAAGTACCGGGCCGAGGCGGCCAAGGATGGTGTCAACGGGTGGTCCGAGACCCGCAGTAATTTTGACCAGATGAATCAGATTACGAAGATCCTTGACGAGGGGTTGCGCAAAGGGGCCCTGGGTGTCGCTTCCACCGTGGGCTATATGCGAAAGGGTGTCACCACCTACGAAATGTTCGAGGCCCAGCGTGCCGCCGCACGCTATGGCCGGTTGAGCGCCGCACACCCCCGCTTTCATCCCTCTTCACAGACGCCCACCGAGGCACCTTTGGGCTTCGATGAGTTGTTTACCAACGCCTTCCTGCTCGATGCGCCCTTGATTTATTGCCACGACAACGACTACGGCTGGTGGGAGATCGAGGAGAAACTGCAGCTGGCCCGGGCAAAGGGACTAAACATGTGGTCAGAGTACTACCCTTACACAGCCGGCTCGACCACAATCGGCGCTGAGTTTTTCCGTCCCGAATCCTGGGAACAGGCCATGGGCTACAAGTATGAGGAGACCATCTATGACCCCTCCCAGGACAAGTTCCTGACCAAGGAGGAATACCTAAAGCTCGCCAAGGAAGACCCGGGTCGGACCATTATCAGTTACATCCCGCCCCGCAAAAAGTGGTTGCCTTATTGGCTGAAGACACCGCACATGGCGGTCGGCGCCGATTCGATGTGGTCCGGTCTCTCCTGGGACGATCCCTACGAAAAGTACGCCGGGCATCCCCGCACCGGAGGCTCCCACGGCAAGGTGCTGCGGCTGGGCCGGAAGCATGGCATACCCTTGATGTTCAGCATCGCCCAGTTCAGCTACTGGCCGGCGAAGCATCTAGGAGACGCGGGCGTAGAGGCCATGAAGATCCGGGGTCGCATGCAGGTGGGCATGGTCGCAGATATCACGATCTTCGACCCAGTTAACGCCAGGGACAACTCGACCTACAAGGCAGGTGAACAGGGTTTGCCGACTACCGGCATTCCCTACGTTATCGTCAACGGCCAGATCGTCGTCCGGGATTCGAAGTTCCAGAAGGTCTGGACCGGTCAGCCGATCCGCTTCGCGACCGAGGACAAAGGTCGCTTTGTCCCGGCATCCAGAACTCAGTGGCTACGCGTGCACACCATTGACAGCAGCGGCGTCCATCCTGATTCCACCTCAAAACAGCTCAAGCCGAAGGGAGACAAACAGTCCAGTATTTCGTCGCCGAGTACTTCTTCGAATTCCCTCCAGGAGGTACCGGAGGTGGCCAACAATACAACAGAGTGGTTTGCCGGACCCAACTATCGAACGCCACCGGAAGCAAAGGCCTGGTGTCCGCTGCATCAGATCTATGAAGATCGTACTCAGGCGTCTCGTGATACGCGGTTGATGACGAGTTTTACCAAGACGAACTATCCCTTCGCTAAAGCGATGCCAATGAGCCCGATTGGAGAATGAGGAGATGATCCTGTCCACACAATCCGCTGTTGACAACCTGAACCGTGCGAAGGAGATTCTCGCGGTTCATCCATCCATAGACCTGCACACCCATCTCGGCTATTGGGAGGGCAAGGGTTTGACCGATGTGTTCGAGATCACCCGGTATCTGGGTGACGATCGGATGGAGCGCAATATCCAGGAGATGATCAACGGCCCCTGCAAGGCTGCAATGCTCTGTGTGACCAGCGATAACCCGGTCGTTGACCTGTCCAAACCCGGGAACAAATCAAGGGACTATCAGGGCGACGAGGCCTGGGAGGAATACCGGCGCCAGCGTGAGTTGGTCGACGATTTCTGCGCGAAATATCCCATGGAAGTGATCACAGATCCGGGCCGGATCGAGGAACTGCACGCTGCCGGCAAACTGGCCGTACTGCTGACCACCGAAGGTGGGCACATGGTGGAGAAAGATCTCGGTCGTCTGGAACAGTTGTACAAGGATGGAGTGCACCGATTCCAGCCTATCCACTATGTACGCACCACCCTGGGCGACAACCAGACCGATGCAGCAACCTATGGCGGCCTATCACCATTCGGGAAAGAGGCAATCAGGGAGGCCACACGCCTCGGGATGCTGGTGGATGCAGCCCACGCATCCTACGAGGGCGCCATGGACATGGCCAGGATCACTGGCCGACCGATCGTACTGTCCCACACCATGATGAAGTACGACTCGCCCCGCTTCGGATCCTACTTCGAGGACCGCCCGCGCTTCATCACACAGAACCATGCATTTCTAATCGCCGAAACTGGTGGGGTAATCGGCACCTGGACCTGTACACCACCGTTCGGTGTCGATACCCTGGGGGCATTCGCCGAGGCGGTTAAGAAGATGGTGGACACCGTGGGCATCGACCACGTGGGCTGGGCCACCGACTACATTACGCCGGCCATGCCAGACTGGTTCAATAATTATGAGGATTTCCCGGTGATCTGCGCGAGCCTGCTTGAGACAGGATTTTCGGACAATGATCTGATCAAGTTTATCGGTGGCAATGCATTGCGTGTGATGAGGGAGGTCCAGGACGGGTGATTGAACTGCCTGAGGAGGGCCACGAACTACCGGTGACCATCATTACCGGGTTTCTCGGCAGCGGCAAAACCACGCTGCTCAACCATATCCTGAGCAATCAGCAGGGTGTGCGAACCGCAGTGCTGGTCAACGAGTTCGGTGAGATCGGTATCGACCAGGAGTTGATCGTATCCGATACAGATGGAGTCCTGGAACTGAACAATGGCTGTATCTGCTGCACCATCAATAATCAACTGGTCGAAACCGTCGCCGGAATGTTGGAACGCCGGGATAGCCTTGACTATCTTATTGTGGAGACCACCGGGCTTGCTGATCCCATGCCGGTCGCCATGACGTTCGTCGGTCGCGATCTGAGCCCCCATACCCGACTGGACTCGATCATTACGTTAGTTGATGCCGAAAATTTCAACAGAAATCAGTTCAAGAACGAGGTTGCCCACAACCAGATTCGATACAGCGATATCGTCTTGCTTAACAAAACAGACCTGGTTGACGAGAGCAGGATCGATCTGGTGGAAACGCGTGTAAAGACTATCAAAACCGGAGTGAGAATTATCCGTACTCACCACGCCCGCGTTCCCCTTTCGCTGATACTCGATACTGACCTATTTGCACCCGAGCAGATCTATCCTCGGCCTATGCTCCCGTCAAGTACACCAGCATCACCGGCAGATAGCCACGATCATTCCCTCGATAATACCTCGATCGAAGGATTTACATCTGTAAGTTTCAACGGAAGAAGCCCCTTTGATCCAGAAAAGCTGCAGTACTTTTTTGCAGAGCAGTTACCCGCCGGAGCGATACGTGCCAAGGGAATACTCTGGTTCAGTGGCCACGATGAACGACACCTTTTTAGTCTCTGTGGCCAACGTTTCACCATGGAACGGACAGACTGGGGCCGGCGATCCCGTCAAAACAAGCTTGTAATCATCGGTCAGTGTATTGACCAGGAAAAAATCCGTGATCAGCTGAGTCGTTGTCTCGTATTCGATGATGAGGCAGGTGACTAAACGAAATTACATATTCCCCATCATTGAGGGTATCGGAAGAATTGTCCCCGATGTTTTGAGGTCATTGAAATCTTGAGTCTTAAAAATTGAGGTAGCCACCATGAACAGAACGAAGCACATTACCGGGTTTCTCCAAACCGCTGTACTCTGTTTTGTCACTACGGTTTCCTGGGCCTTTGACTGGCATGCCGTAGTTCCCGGAAAAGCCCCGCCCGAGACAAAGACACTCATCAAGAACGTAAGCATCTTTGATGGAACATCGGCAAAGTTCATCATTGGCAAAGATGTTGTAGTTAAAGGTAATACAATTGAGGGTTTGGTTGAAACCGGTGGAGAAGAGAACAAGTATGACCAGGTCCTCGATGGGAAGAGCGGGTATCTGTCCCCCGGCCTGATCGATGTTCACTATCATGCCGTCTTGGGCCTGGAGCCCGCCAAGATGATGACCTCGCCAAAAAGTTACATTATTTCAATAGCCAGCTGGGAACTTGAACAACTCTTGAAACGTGGTGTGACCACAGTTCGAGATGCCGGCGGGGATGTGGCCGGTCTGAAACGCGCCATAGACGAAGGTTATTTGACGGGTCCGCGTATCTATCCGAGTCAGGCGGTGCTTGGGCAGTATTCGGGTCATGTGGATTTTCGCAATCCAAACTTTCTTCCCAAGGAGTGGGGCGGTCCGCGCGACCCGCTGGAGGCTACAGGCGTCGGTATCACGGCGAATGGTACACAACAAGTGCTTGCGGCGACCCGTGACAATCTCTACAAGGGCGCAGCGCAGATCAAGATTGCAGTGAGCGGTGGCGTGATCTCGTTCACTGATCCTTTGTACGTCCACGAGTTCCTGCCCGAGGAGATCAAGGCCGCAGTACGCGCGGCTCAAGATTATGGGACCTACGTAATGGCTCATGCGCACAGCGCTGAACCTATCAAGCGGGCGATCAAAGCCGGCGTAAAGTCGATCGACCATAACAGCCGTGCTGATGAGGAGGCAGTAAAAATGATGGCAGAGCACGGTGTGCATATCTCCGTACAGCCTCTGACGGCCAAGCAGATAATGGATGCCTATCCCGAAAACGACATACGCCACATCAAGGCCAAGTTGGCTTACGAAGGAACGGCCGATGTCATGAAATGGGCAAAGAAATATGGAGTGCATATGGCCTGGGGTACCGACCTCCTGAATGACATCAAGTTGCGTAATGAAACCCAACTCCAGGATTTGACAATTCGCAAACAGTGGTTCACCTCACCGGAGATCATGATCCAGGCAACTGGTAACGGGGGTGCCACGGTGGCTCTATCGGGAAAGCGCAATCCCTACGGCAAGCTGGGTGTGATCGAAAAGGGCGCCTTGGCGGATATCCTGATCTACAGCAAGAATCCACTCGAGGATGTGTCTATCGTCGAGGATTATGAGAACAATCTGAAACTGATCATGAAGGATGGTTGGCTTTACAAGAACACTCTGGTTCCTCAGGGAGGTGGGGCTGAGCCAAAGTCAACTGCCCAATGAAATCCGCCTACGAGATATGTCAAAAAAATAACTATAGATCGAAAGCAATGACAGTTTACAAGCAGGGGACGAAAAGAACGGCCTATGCTCCCCATGCCTTTTTGCTGCTGGCCACCATGTCCTTTTTAGTCCAGGCCGAGTCGACGAGGCAGAGCGGTTGGCGATACGGTGCGGAGGTCTACTTCTGGGATGTATCGATTGGCGACACAGCGACAAACGGTGGTGACATCGATATCGGTAAAGGTAAACTGCTGGACGATCTGGAAATGGCCTTCATGGGGATGGCATTTTTGAGCATTTCGAGGAGGTGTTCCTGCGGTAGAATGTGGAAGATGAGCTGATACGTCGGGTGCTAAACCCGTTCCACTGGTTCAGTTCCACGGGGCGAACCGAGTTTCCAACATGGCTGGTCAAGGCGGATAAGAATTCCGCCGGCAAACCAGAGCTTGAGCTTGTTAAAAGGTTGAAGACCTATTACCAGCGTGACAAACGTAAATATGCTCATTTTGTCGGTGGGGGAATTACCGACAATCTGGGCCTGCGGACACTTTATGAAATTGTCGGGGACGTTAGAAGAAAACTGGAGATTCAATCCGCCCACAGCATTGCTGTGTAGAGTTCGCTAGAGAAGAAGTAGAGATTATAGAGGGAGTGAAGCATTAGTGATGGCCAGAACTTACGAGTTTTCATAATCAGCCAAGCTGAGCTCAATCCGAGTACGAACAGGGGTAGCAGGGCGAGGCCGTTACGATTATGAGACATCGCAAACAGCGTGATCAGTCCCAACGCGACTAGCCACCACAGGATTGAATGGGCGTACTTTCTGAGCAGGAAAATGGGACCTCTATAAAGGGTTTCTTCAATGAGCGGAATGACAACGATACCGGTGAAGAGCAGATATTTATCATTGATGACGAGTGTGCTGAAATAATATTGGGTAGCCTCTACGATGAAATACTGAAAGCGGTACAGCTGGTTAACGATTTCGGGCCACGAGAATACCTCTCGTCCAAAAATAGAGGGCAGAGGTTGTCACAGAAGGAAGATCGGGAGAGGAAGAAAATGAAGAGGTTCTTAATCGCGCAAGAGAGAAATACCATGGAGAGGCATACAAAAACCCATTGTAAATCTCTCGTTTTGATGCTAGTCCAAGCGGCCATTTTTGCGCCCTATCCCTAACTTAATTATAGGATATTTTGGTTGGAGTGGGTGCGGCAGTTCGAAGGTATGTCGGATGGGGAGTTGTTGGTGCTTGTGAATAGGTATAGTGATGAAATCATCCAGTGGATGACTGCTCACACCCTTCAGTTCAAGTAGCGATCGCCGCACCAGATCCGCAAAGTAGCAGAGACAGGAAAAGAACAATTTAGCAGTTTAGAACTTGCGGCTGATCGCAACCAGAACATTGTCTGACTCTAGATCGTTTTCTGTTGCTGTTCGATTGAGCCTTAATCCTAGGTCCCAGTTTGTGTTCAAAGGAGTAGTCTGCTGAAATCGAGAGAATACCTGCACCATTTGTTGGGCCAGAGAAATAGGCTGGTCCGGCTCCAAAGCCAACATCAAACTTTCTGGTTAGTAGAGAAACTTCCATAATGGCGCGACGAACCCGATTCTTTCGAGGTCATCAATCGGCCCGTATTCTCTTAGGGCCTGTTAACACTAATTTTGATAAAATCATCGGATGAAAATCACATCCGAAGAATTCAAACTCATCAAAGAATTGCTGCCAAAACAAAGGGGTAATGTCACCGTATCGAACCTGCACGTGCTTAACGCAGTTTTGTATGTAGCGGAACAAGGCTGCAAATGGCGGGCGTTACCGAAGAAATTCGGCAACTGGCACACGATTTATACGCGAATGAACCGATGGGCCAAGCAAGGTGTTTTGGATGATGTCTTCTCGGAGCTGCAAGCCAACGACATCATCAACATTCAGGTTGAGCATGTTTCAGTAGACAGCACCGCCGTGAAAGTGCATCCAGACGGTACGGGCGCGTTAAAAAAAACGGCCCGCAAGCGATCGGTAAATCGCGAGCCGGATGGACAACTAAGATTCATATGGTAGCGGCGAATGAAAGGACCGCGGTTACGTTCTCGCTGTCGCCCGGTCAGGCGGGCGATGCGCCGGAAGGCAGAAAACTATTGAAATCCCTTGAGAATCAAGGTTGGGAAGGAACTCACGTGATCATGGACCGAGCCTACGAAGGCGACGAGACACTACAGTTGGTGCTGGACCTGGAAATGATTCCGGTAGTGCCTCCCAAGAGCAACCGTCTGACAAAATGGGACTATGACAAAGCGTTGTACAAAAAGCGCAATGAGGTCGAACGCCTCTTTCGACGGCTAAAAGGTTTTCGCCGAATCTTTTCCCGTTTCGATAAGTTGGATGTTGTCTTCTTGTTCTTTATTAACTTCGCGTTGATTACCGATACGCTGATTAGTGTTAACAGGCCCTAGGAGAGCAGCACTCTATGATTAAGTATAGGTGTATGCGCTAGCTGTACTCTCGCGAATAGGCAGAGCTGGACCCCATTACTTTGACAGATGAGGGTTTCGGATAAGTGAGATCTTCTGCAGTATGATTCTCGAAAAAGCAGAAGATGACATGGCGCAAGAGACGTAATCATTAATCGGCGTTCAAAACGAAAGTGGCTTTGACGGCCCTTCTGCGCGAGGCGGGAGGGCTGGTCACAGATAAGCGAGTAGAACGCCTATGGGCTCAGATCAGGGCAACAGTTTACAAGGCCGCAGAGTTCGCTTTTTGCTGCGACCTATCTAATATATCTAGATAAAAAAGTGCGCCAAAAACTCGCGCCAAGCTGTGGGTTTCTCCGCTACCGCGGGTCTAAGGTTCGGTTCCGTGATATCAAATATTTCGGTACCCTTCCAGTGCGTATAGGACGATAATAGTTTCTGCAGGCCCTTATACAACTGCTCAGAGGAGCCCAGCTTCATGAAGAACTTCAGTTGTTCGTTCCGAAACCGCCGCATGCCAGGGTGGTTGTTGATCAGCTTGCTGATAGTTCAAGCGTTCAATACTGGCGCCGCCGAACGAGTTAGTTTCTGTTTTAACGATTGGCCTCCCTACACCGAGATGACTAAGAACGGCCCTGATGGTATCAGTGTCGAGATTGTCAAACAGGCCGCCCGGCTAGTTGGTATTAAAATAAGATTTTTTAAGATGAACTGGAACGACTGTCTTGAAAAGGTAGGGCTGGGCGAACTTGACGCGGTTATGGACGCCGCTGAGCGTAAAGAGTTTTTGCAGGGACCAACCAGCTTTAGTTCTTACACAGATACTATCTGGGTTAGAAACAACAGCGGTATCACACATTATGATGATCTGTCAGGCACCGAGATCGGTATTGTAAAAGGTTTCAAGTACACGAAAGGTTTGTTCGATCTGTTCGAAAGGCTAAACCTCAAGGTAGTATACGGTGCAGACGATCCGACCAATATTCGTAATCTAGCACAGGGGAAGTTCGATTCGACGGTCGCTGATCTCGCGAGTACCTTTGCTTTTGTGCGTCAGCACAAGTTAAGAGTTCACCCGATCCTACCTCCATTCTCAGTCGATCGCCTGTATATCTCCTTCAACCGGGAAAAAGTCGAGTTACAGCGCGATTTCGACCGCGCTTTTGCCGAACTGTTAAAACAGGGTGTAGTGGATAGGGTGTACGAACAGTACATCGGAGTAGCTTATGCCAGCTTCGAAAGTACAAATTCAGACACTGTGAAATAGTGAGTATTTACCGATAGATCCAACCTTAATGGTCTGCTGGCTTCGCTGTGCGAATTTCGCTTAAATACCGTATTGCCCTCATTATCTTCGCTCTCGAAGCACTGATGATGACGGCAGTCTTGTGGGCGACGCTTGATCACTTGGAAGATGCAATTGGGAAGCAATTCGCTAGTAGCGAGCGTACGATCCTCAATATCATGAGCGGTATTAGCCATATCGCCTTGCTGACCGGTGAATACTCCGAACTTCAGCCCTATTTGGAGAATCTGTTAGAGGACACACGGATCGAACAGGTTCTGCTGGTTGATGCGCGTGGGATCGTTGTTGCCGGTACCCGACCAGAATCAATCGGAAAATTTCCGACCGCCTTTTCGCGGTCTGACCGTAACAATACAGCGATCCAGCCTCGCCGATTCTGGCGTACTGCTGATGTTCGAAGTGAGGATCATTGGCTGGGAGTACTGGCCATAGAAATATCGGATGCTGCGTTGCAGGACAAGAGCGTTGAGGCGCGCAACTTGGGTATCGGGATCGCGGTTCTCGGCATGTTGCTGATCGCTGTCGTGGGCTTGACTGCGGGCTTTCTGCTGACCCGTCGCTTGGGTCGGGTAACCCATGCGGCCCATCGTTTCGCGCAGGGAGAAACTACCGCTCGGGCAGATATTCGGGGACGAGATGAAATCGGGGACCTGGGTCGTACCTTCGACCAGATGGCGGACAGCCTGGAATCGAGTTCAACCGAGAGCCAACGCTTGATCGAACAGCTGTCAGATAAGAATGCGGAGCTGGAACGATTCGCTTACACGGTCTCACATGACTTGAAGAGCCCACTAATTACGATCAGGGGCTTTGTGGGATTGTTGGTTAGTGATTTGCAAGCAGATGATCGAGATCGCGTGGAGAAGGATCTTCAGCAGATTGCCTCGGCGGCGGATACCATGCAGACATTGCTCGACGACTTGTTGGAGCTGTCTCGAATTGGCAGAATCACAAATCCCCCGGTAAGGGTCAAGCTAGGGGAGTTGGTAGATGAAGCACTGATCATGGCCACCGGTCGGATTGACGAGCACGGAGTCAGAGTCTCTGTTGCTCCGAACTCTCCTAAAGTATTCGGTGACCGTAAACGATTGTTGGAAGTTGTTCTTAATCTGATAGACAATGCTGGTAAATTTGTGAGCACGACCCAGAGACCGCGGATCGAAATCACTTATGAAGACCATCTGCGGGAAGTAATCTGCCACATTGCTGATAACGGACCCGGAATCGAGTCGCGTTATCATGATAAGGTATTTGGGCTGTTCGAACGACTCGATCCGACGATCGAAGGCACGGGGATCGGTCTGGCTTTGGCAAAACGTATCATTGAAGTCCATGGTGGGCGAATATGGATCGTATCGGAAGGTAACAACAACGGCTGCCGTGTCAGTTTTTCCTTGCCCAAACCCGACGAGGTATTGACATGATTGAGGGGCCAATGAACGGGGATCCGTTGGCTATCCTGTTGGTCGAAGACAATGCAGCGCACGCGGAGTTGGTGGTTCGTAGTTTAGAAAATCACCGAATAGCAAATATTGTCCACCATGTTAGCGACGGCGCGGCAGCTTTGGATTTTCTGTTTCAACGCGGCCCCTACCACGCACTGCGGCCTGAAGACCGGGTGAATCTTGTGCTTCTCGATCTTCGTTTGCCCAAGGTCGACGGCTTGGAGGTGCTGAGGCAAATCAAAGAATCTAAGCGCATGCGGCGCCTACCCGTGGTGATTTTGACAACGTCCGCAGCTGAACGTGATGTCGCCAATGCGTATGAACATCACGCGAATAGTTTTGTAACCAAGCCGATGGATTATGGGAAGTTTTCCAAGTTAATGGAAGAACTAGGTTACTACTGGCTTGCATGGAACCATAGTCCTTGGTGACACCAGGTTTCACATAGTGATTAATCATACTAAAGAAATCGTAGCTAAAGATTCTAAGATTGTGCTGCTTGTGGAGGATGAAGAACCGCATGCGTTACTCATCAAGCGTGCCCTGGAAGATTGTTTGGGTAGCTACGTAGTTAGTGCGGTAAGGACTCTACGTGAGGCGCGCTCATTTCTCGAACAGCACAAACCGATGTTGGTGATAACCGATTACCGTTTGCCAGACGGTGTCGGTACCGAGCTGCTTCAGGGAGGCTCGACGCATTCACCTGCTTATCCCATCGTTATTATGACAGGTCAGGGTGATGAAGAGATTGCAGTCGCCGCCATGCGCGCCGGTGCCTTGGATTATATCGTCAAGTCAGAGGCAAACATGGCGGATATGGCGCGTATCGCCGAGCGCTCACTCCGCGAATGGCATCATATAAAGGAGCGCTTTAAAGCGGAACAGGCGTTGGCGCTTAGCGAAGAGCGCTACTCATTGGCTGCTAAGGCAGCAAATGATGGCCTATGGGATTGGGATCTGGAGACCAATAAGGTCTATTACTCCCATCGTCTGAAGGCGATGCTGGGCTATTCTGATATTGACTTTGATAACTCATTGGATGCCGCATTTGAATTGTTGCACGAGAGTGATATCGCCTTGGTAAGAGCAGCGATCGATAGCCACCTTGAGGGTGGTACACCGCATCTGGAGTGCGAATGTCAGATGCGTCACCGCAGTGGAGATTACCGCTGGATGCTGATGCGCGGCTTGGCCGTTCGGCGTAAGAGTGGTGTCGCATATCGTATGGCAGGATCGCTAACGGATATCACCGAGCGCAAAAAAGCGGAACAGCAACTACAACATGATGCCCTGCATGATGTGTTGACCAATCTGCCGAATCGTGCGCTGTTTATGGATCGGCTCGGGCTGTGTCTGGAGCGGGCACGACGTCACGACGGTTATTTATTCGCGGTACTGTTTTTGGATCTGGACCGCTTTAAGGTTGTCAATGACAGCCTGGGTCATGCTATTGGCGACCAATTGTTGCAAGCGATTGCCCGCCTACTTCAGCGAGGACTACGAACAGGTGACAGCGTCTGCCGTTTTGGCGGGGACGAGTTTGCTTTGGTGCTGGATGGTATCGATCGGGAAGGCGAAGCTATTTCAACCGCAAAGCGAATATCTGAAGATGTTGCACGGACCTATCATCTGGGCGGGCACGAGGTTTTCATTACTGCTAGTATCGGTATCGCATTGACCAACGGCGAATTGAGCTGCGCGGAAGACCTGATACGTGACGCTGACACGGCAATGTTCCGGGCTAAGGCACTCGGCCGAGGACGTGTTGAGTTGTTTAAGCGCACTATGCGCATGGACGTACTTCAGCAACTGCATCTGGAAAACGATTTGAGGGGTGCCCTCCATCGCAACGAGCTAGTCGTCCATTATCAGCCGATGGTATCGCTACAGAGCGGGAAGATTGAAGGATTCGAGGCACTCGTGCGTTGGCGGCATCCTGAAAAAGGACTGATCGCCCCCGCCAATTTTATTCCTTTGGCCGAGGAAACCGGCCTGATTAACGCCATGGGGAGCTTTGTACTGGAACGTGCCTGCACCGATCTCAGTGATTGGCAACAACGAGCATCGTTGCCGACTCTGAGTGTGAGCGTTAATTTATCAGCCAAGCAGTTTGTCGAGGCTGACTTGGTGGAGCAGATTACTGCCGTTTTATCCAGGACCAAACTGAACCCAGGATGTCTCAAGCTGGAAATTACCGAAAACCTCGTCATGGAGAACGCCGAGATTGCATCAGCTCTCATTGATTCTCTAAAAAAGAAGGGCATCGCTTTGGCAATGGACGACTTTGGAACCGGTTATTCATCGCTGAGTTATCTCCACCGTTTTCCGGTGGATACGCTTAAAATCGACCGGTCATTCGTTAGGCAGATGGACAGTGGCGGGAACGGCCTTGAGATTGTCCGCACGATTATTGCCTTGGCACGCGTGCTGCATATGAATGTCACTGCCGAAGGCGTAGAGAATGCGAATCAATTGCAACTTTTGCGTGCCCTGCAGTGCGCTACCGCACAGGGATTCCATTTTTCCAAACCCATTGACGCCAAGAAGGTGCAAGCCTTGCTAACGCGCAATCCCCGCTGGTGAATTCGTCTCCTTGTGTCGAGGCTCCCGGCAGGGTGCAAAAACCGTCATGCCGACAACCGGATGCAGTATTCTGATGATGCTGAGTGTATTGTTCCAGCCAGGGTTAGGAATTGGCCGATGGAGCTGAGACGGCATTTGATTGAGCAGCAATAGGATGTGATCTACATGCCCACACCGACGGGTACAGAGTGGATAATCACCCGGGTATTGTCCAACTCCGGCTATTGGTGTGCAGCCCGGGACAAATTTACGGTCAGTTGCTGGTTCAAAGGAAGACACCAACCCAACGTTTCTGTGCTGACATCGTCAGCAGTATTGCATGTCAGGCCGAAACGCAGTGGACAAGAACACGTTCAGTGCTCTGAGTATGACTTGGTGATTCAGCACCTTTTCAGCAGCGGAAACCGCTTCTTACAGACAGAAGTCATTTTAAACAAGTGAATAGTATCATATGGTAAGAGTTTCTGAAGAGGGCGAGTGCGTGACTCTCAATTGTACTGTTGGACGAGGTGTTTTTTTACGATGCGTGTGTTGATGCGATTATGAATTTCTACTCACGTGCCTCGTTGCGCCAGATGCTCACCATACCTTACGTGATATTGGTGGTGCTTGCCGCGGCTGTAATTGGCATGTTGTCATACAATGCTGGTCGAGAAGCAGTAGATACGCTGGCGGATCATGTGCTTAGCGAAACTGTCAACCGCATTACACAGGCGGTGGACAAGCACATATCAGGATCCGAAGCCGTTCTAGAGACAGCTTTTCCGCCGGATATCCCTCCATCATCATCGATCCTGGATGACCTGGAAGCACTGCGCACAAGATTCTGGTTGGCAACTTCGATACATCGTGACCCGAATAACTATGTTTACTATGGCAATCGCCATGGACAGTTCATTGGGCTTTGGCGGTTTTCCGAGACTGAAGCCCAGCTGCGTTTACGTACTAACGGAGAATCACCGCGTACGATCTATCATTACTCCCGCATTCATGGCAAGTTAAAAAATCCGGAGCAGGAGAAGCGCATATTCGAGCCACGCGAGCGTCCCTGGTACAAAGCGGGTCATGAAACTATGCAACAGACCTGGACGTCGATCTATATTGATTTCAAGACGTTGCAATTAGTTACCACACGGGCCCGGCGTGTCAATAATTCTGTAGGGGAATTTGAAGGTGTCGTAGCCACAGATTTGTCCATGCAGCTGCTGAACGAATTCCTTAAGGAAATCAAGCTGAGCCCAAACGGTTTTGCATTCATAGTGGAGTCAGATGGCAATCTGGTGGCGACTTCCCGAGGGCCTCATTTGCGTAAAGATGTTGGTGAAGACAATAGACGACTAAGTGCGATAGATAGTGGTGACCCGTGGATCGCGACAACCTATAAAGTTGTGAAAGCGTTGACGGAAAAGGGGAGTGCGCCATCAGGTCCCCGAACCAGTTCATTCACGGGGCCGAATGGTGCTGTCGTTCAGGCTGGCTATGCACGCCTGCGAGATGCAGCCGGTCTGGATTGGATTGTGGTGGTAGCCGTGCCTAGAAGCGATTTCATGCACAAGGTTACGGAAAATGTCCACAAGACTATTGTAATGGCATTCATCGCCTGTGCTCTAATCGCTTTAGTTGGGTTCGCGACACTTAATGTAATTGCAAAAGGCCTTCGTCAATTGGCTGTTGCAGCCAAGGAAATTGGCGAGGGGGTTCTAGATGCAAAGATCCCGATAGACCGGAATGACGAAATTGGTGAGCTGGCAAAATCTTTCGCGACAATGCAAGAACATTTGTTGACCGACCGGTTAACAGGGATTCCGAATCGAGAGGCAGTTGTTCGGCGTATAGAAGATCGTATCATTCGTCAGCGTCGACGTGGAGATAGTCATCCCTTTGCAGTACTTTTCCTGGATCTCAATGAGTTTAAGCAAATTAACGATCGGTTTGGACACGAGGCGGGCGACTGCGTACTACGAGAAATGGGGCAGCGCTTGACGAGGAACCTGCGCGAAAGCGATTTGGCCGCTCGGTATGGCGGTGACGAGTTTATTGTCTTTCTGGAAGAGGTTGCGAATCGCAACGATGCGATAGCGTTACGCGATCAGCTCGAACGCATTCTCGCGACACCGTTGGAATCATTGGTCGGCACGGTAGAAGATGGCACTACTGTCACCATTAGTGCTGCCATCGGAATCGCCCTCTGTCCCGAAGATGGCCGTGATCTGGAGACATTGCTCAAGAGATCAGACGAAGACATGTATCGGCGCAAGCAGGAGCAGGCCGAGGGAATTGCACCCCAGTCTCCGGGCTGATGAACCAAAGGGATCCAGCTGCATCAAGGAGGGATGAGTTGCTGAAGGTTTCTGGCTTCACTACACAGCTTTGATCTCAGTCCGAGAGCAGCTTGGGGTGAGCCCAGAGCCGAAAATAATATTGGATTCCGGGATGCCATTGACGTCGCATTTGTACGCGCGACTTAAAAGCTAAAAAAATTCTTCCAAGGATACCATTCGCACACGACTCTTTTTCTCATCGGTCGAGACAAGAGAGAGGCCAGCAGCATTCGCTACTGACCCCTCTGACACCTTTCCGGAACCTTATGAGATCTTGTCGATCACATTGTCGCTGTTGTTACGGTCACCGCCAACACGTTCATAGGGGCTGACTCGACCATTGGTTCTGACCTCGTCCAGATTGGACAGCACGTCAGTTTCTGTTCCGTTTGGACCGCTCATCGGTCGCCTCGGCTACCAGAGAGAATCAGCTGGACTTGCTGACAAGTTTCGGGAGTATTCGATTTCGATCGCCGGCTCAGAGCTCGCTGACACTTCATGGCCTGCCGGGATCGGGCCCTTCTGGGGATTAAACTCCCGCGACAGCATGGTTTCCCCAGGTCTCGTGGCAGAGACGTTGACCACTATCGAGCTTGGGTGAGCTGGTGCGAAGAAAGCGGAACCTGCTCTGCCCGGGGTATTAGAGTAGAATTCGTTCGAGTATGATTTGTACCAGTCAACCATTTGGGGCGCGCTAGGTTTGACCGGAGCGACGGTCTGGAAATCAGTCGATTGCCCACGGTCATCGGGAGAAAAGTGCATTGAAAGACATCCGTTGGAACAAGACATTGAGCGTACAGGTGGATGAGATCGACCAGGATCACCGAGTATTGGTAGGGTTATTCAACTTACTCAACCATGCGGTGGCTGACAATGAAGCCTCCAATTATATCGAGGCCATCTTGGACGAACTGGTTGCCTGTACGGCCTGGCACTTCAAGCATGAAGAACGTTTGATGTTGAAACACGAGTACCCAGGCATTGATGAGCATCGATTGGATCATCGGGAATTGATACAAAGTGCCCAGGCAATTCAACAGCGCGTGTCGGCGGATAACCCTCTGTCGGCAGTCGATATCCAATATCTCGATCATTGGTTGACGGGCCATATTCTGGGCCCGGATATGGAATTGGGCAATTATCTCGCCGAGGTGATGTAGCGTCGCCGTACGGATCTGCTGTCATCACGTTGGCTTGTCCCATCGGGTGGGACGATCGCCCGGGTTGCCAATGAGGTTGTTTTTTGGCCTGGATGATGCGGGTATGCTCAATGATTCGCGCTCACAGCGTATTTTTGGACTCAACGGCAGTGCCGCCTACATTTGGTGTAATCTGCAAGAGGGCGATAGACCGGAAGGGATCATTGCGCGTCTGCAGAGTGATTTCGGTATTTCTGCCAAAGAAGCGCGACAGTATGTCATGCAGTCCGTGGCGTTTTGGAACCATGAGGGATTGCTTAGCGGAGGTCGTTCATTTCCGTTAGCGCCCCGCCCGGTGGTCGACTCCCCTGTTGTAAAAGGCGACTTACCCCATTTGTCGACCTATGCTGTCTATGCCCGGCGCAACTACCGTTTACTCGGTTCTGTCATCCAGGTCCGGTTCGGATCTGCACTCCAGCTGCGATGGGTCGGTCCGGTCCTGGCTCATCTTGAGGTGCGCCAAAATAGCTCGCCGGATGTCGCTTTGGATATCGTTCAGCACTTCCGACAAATCACTAGTGTCCGGAAAATTAATCGAATAGATTCAGTTGGTTATTTGATTCGTGGTTTTTCATGTTCTGTTCACATCCGGTAAGCAACTGATTCATAGGAGTTGTTTCGAAAACAGTCAGGCTCAAAATCTGTAGAACTGAATAGAGGCTGGCTTTGATATTGAGTCGCTTTTTGATGATAGCGACGAGTACATATACGGATACGGCGATCCAGACCTGGGTCTTGACGGCGTTTTCCGAGGTACCGAAAAACGATTTGATGCGTAGGTGCTGTTTTATCCATTTGAAAAACAGTTCCACCTGCCAGCGGTACCGATAGAGTTCTGTGATTGTCAATGCCGGCAGGCTGAAGTTGTTGGTCAGGAAGACAAACTGCTTTTCGGTTTGGGCATCGTAATACTTGATCCGGCGAAGTTTGTCGGGATAGTGCTGAGCGGTATAGAAACCGGTGAGCACTACTGTCTGGTCGCAACGTAGGCCGGAAGTCTTGTCTACTACGTGCGAATAGATTCGGCGGCACTGAAGATTGGACTTTGCGCGAATGACGAAGAAGGCGGAGTCTTGCTCCAAATGATACAGCCGTTCGAAGTCTAGATAGCCTCGGTCCATGACATAGAATGCACCAGGCTCTGGCAAAAGCAGGTCGAGTACGTTGACGTCGTGGAGCTTGCCATCGGAGATATGGATAAACGATGGGATATTGCCACGCAGGTCGAGCAGTGTATGCAGTTTGATTGCTGCTTTGGTCTGCCGGAAATGTGCCCATGGAAAAACAGAGAGGCAGAGATTGATTGTAGTGGCGTCGAGCGCGTAGATCGTGTTGTCGAGTTCGAGCCCAAGGTTTTCGTCTGTGTAAAGTCGCCGAGCTGTTTGAATCAGTGACTGAGCGAAATCGGCATAGATGCGCCAATCGCGTTTTTCGTTGGCGTCGGCCAGAGTGCTGCGGGACACTTTGGAGCGAATGCCCATATGGTAGAGCTTGTTGCTCTGGGCTTTTAGGCAGGCTTCGATATCGCGTAGGCTGTCTCGATAGGTAAGCTGTGCAAATGCCATGCAACGATACTGGTCCTGGCAACTGAATCTTTTTACGTGTCGGTTGCCGTCGTAGCGTTGAATGCAACGTCGGAAGGTATGCATAGGCAGATGATCCATCGCCTGCGCAAAAACAAGTTTGCCTGTGTACATCGACTGATCGCTCCAACCCGGGATATCGGGCTAAAGCCTGACTCAGGGCTGGGAACCGGTTCAAGTCGGTGACAGGTAAAAAAGGCATATTATCGTTTTACTGACAGTGAGTTATGGATAAGTGAGTCTGGTTTTTCCGGACACTAGTGCCGACAAATCTTAATTTACCGTGATGGTCGCTGTTTCCGAAAATGCCGCCGTATTGAGGGCCTCGGGGCTAGTGTCAAAGGAGTGGTAGCACAGGACGCAATCAACGCCTCGGATTTCTTCATATATGTCCATGCGGGCGTTGTCAGCGATGGCCGAAGATGCTTGTTGCTACCCGGTGTTTCCGGTAGTGGGAAGTCTTGTTTGACTGCCGCTATGGTCCATCGCGGATGGCAGTATTTCTCTGATGAGGTTGCGCTGTTGGAGCCAGAACGATTTCATGTCAAGCCGTTTCCCATTGCGCTGAGCCTGAAAGCCGGTGCCTGGCGCCTACTTGGGGAGTGCTTTCCCCAATTGCATACACTCGAGGTGCATTGCCAGCTTGGCAGATTTTTTCAGAAAGTCGCGGCGTGGGTTAGTCTCAGACTGAAGTTTTACTGCCTTGGTGCCGGCTATCTCTTTTTCCTGCATGTTTTCTTTCATAGCTTGCTTCCTCCCCAAAAAAAAGGACTAAGCAATAATGAATTTATTCCACAATACCACAAAATATCAGTGGTAAAATATTGAGAGTATTGGATCCACAGATAGGCTCTACCCACGGCAACCGCTACTGTCCGTCATTCGAGTTTTCAAGGTGACAAACAACCTCTGGTGTCGCGTTTCCGCGTTCGGATCCTAAGTTGAGAGCTGGTTTGCGATCACCTTTCTCTGTAGCGATCTATCTAAAATAATGACCAACGGGAATCAAATCATAGGTATCGCGAGTCGGTATTCCAAGAGAATACATAGAGTTAATATCATTCTCCGGCGATGAGTGTTAGGTTCGTCAGTAAAAATCGCGTTAGTTCTCTGTACTGAAGTACCCAAATCAGGTTTCTTACCTTGGTAAATCATAGTGCGGGATATTGGTAGCATTAATGGTATGTAGTGGACCCAGGTCTTAGTTGCAGTATGATTAACGAAAAGCGTGGAACTGCCATAAATGTCCAAGCAGCGACAGAGCGACATCTTACGGACCAAGCTATATCGCCCGCGCATGCCGCGAGACTTTGTTTGTCGGCTGCGTCTGCATAAAGTGCTGGATCAAGGTCCAATAACGCCGTTGACGTTGGTTTCTGCTCCAGCCGGCTATGGCAAGAGTCTTCTGGTTAGTCATTGGTCTGACTTGCAAGAGACGCCATGTGCTTGGTTTTCGCTGGATGAGTCGGATAGCAAAGTTAGCTCGTTTCTCGACTATCTGCTGTTTTCCATCGAAACCGTCGCACCGGGTTCTTGCCCTTTAACCCGGCAGATGGTAAATGCCGCCGAATTGCCACCACTAGGTGCTATGGTCAGGTCCCTTTCCAACGAACTAGAAGGCATGGATGGGCCCTTGATACTGGTGCTGGATGACTATCACCGGATCCAGGGAGCATCGGAAATCCAGGAGCTGGTGCGCAGTTTGCTGGCGCACCCACCCACGCACCTTCATTTAGTTATCGTTACCCGTCGGGATCCGCCGCTGGGTTTGACTCGTCTACGGGCCCAGGGACAGCTGACCGAGGTGCGCCAGAGGGATCTTCGTTTTACCCCTGCTGAGACCCAGCAGCTGCTGCAGATCTCTGTGGAGGGCCAGTTAAGCGAAGCTGCTATTGTCAATCTCCAACAGGAAGTTGAGGGGTGGGCGGTTGGACTGCGTCTGGTCTCATTGGCTTTGCGACAAGTTGGAGATCCCGACGCTTTCCTAAAGCAGCTGCAAGGGGGTATCTGGAGCATCCACCGCTACCTGCTCCAGGAGGTCATTCAGGGGCAGCCAGCGGATTTACGCGATGGTCTGTTGCGATGCGCGATTCTGAATCGATTCTGCGCGGGATTATACGACGACCTGTGTACACCGGAGGACCCATCGAAACCAGTGGGAATTACAGGTGAGGAATTTGTTAGAGAGCTGCACGATCAAAATCTCTTCACCATTCCTTTGGATGAAAAGGGAGAGTGGTTCCGTTACCACCATCTTTTTCAGGAGTTGCTGGGCTCGGAGTTGGAACAGCATTTGGAACCCAGTCAGATTGAGGCACTTCATTTAAAAGCCAGTCGCTGGTTTGAATCGAACGGATATATCACAGAAGCCATAGAGCACGCCTTAAAAGCGGTGGACCCCGAATACGCTGCGGAGATCCTTGAAAGGCATCGTATGGCAGAACTAGGGCCTGTTAACACTAATCAGCGTATCGGTAATCAACGCGAAGTTAATAAAGAACAAGAAGACAACATCCAACTTATCGAAACGGGAAAAGATTCGGCGAAAACCTTTTAGCCGTCGAAAGAGGCGTTCGACCTCATTGCGCTTTTTGTACAACGCTTTGTCATAGTCCCATTTTGTCAGACGGTTGCTCTTGGGAGGCACTACCGGAATCATTTCCAGGTCCAGCACCAACTGTAGTGTCTCGTCGCCTTCGTAGGCTCGGTCCATGATCACGTGAGTTCCTTCCCAACCTTGATTCTCAAGGGATTTCAATAGTTTTCTGCCTTCCGGCGCATCGCCCGCCTGACCGGGCGACAGCGAGAACGTAACCGCGGTCCTTTCATTCGCCGCTACCATATGAATCTTAGTTGTCCATCCGGCTCGCGATTTACCGATCGCTTGCGGGCCGTTTTTTTTAACGCGCCCGTACCGTCTGGATGCACTTTCACGGCGGTGCTGTCTACTGAAACATGCTCAACCTGAATGTTGATGATGTCGTTGGCTTGCAGCTCCGAGAAGACATCATCCAAAACACCTTGCTTGGCCCATCGGTTCATTCGCGTATAAATCGTGTGCCAGTTGCCGAATTTCTTCGGTAACGCCCGCCATTTGCAGCCTTGTTCCGCTACATACAAAACTGCGTTAAGCACGTGCAGGTTCGATACGGTGACATTACCCCTTTGTTTTGGCAGCAATTCTTTGATGAGTTTGAATTCTTCGGATGTGATTTTCATCCGATGATTTTATCAAAATTAGTGTTAACAGGCCCTAGATCGGGATGGCTGGCGCAATGTGGAGACATGGCTTGGCCGGCTGCCTACGAAAATCAAAAAAGAGCGACCGGCGCTGTTATTCACCGAGGCCTTGATCATGCACTATCGATTCAAACTCGAAGCGATTGCGCCGATCGTGGGCATAGTGGAGCAGCTCGTCCGCGGGGATGAACTGGACCCCATTTCCCTTGGCGAATGGAAGCTGTGGAAAGGGATCTTGTGCTACTGGGTAGGGAAGGCATCAGAAAGCAGGCAACTGTTGGTGGAGGCGCGCCGGCTCATTCCCCTAACCTGTTTCACCGTATCCGGCATTGTGGAGTTTTATCTGGCACTGGCTGGGCACATGGATGGCCGGAGTAAAGTGGTCTTGGACGATTTGGAGAACAAACTCAGCGAAGCACATCGGTTACAGTTTAAGTACCTTAGCCAGCTCATCCTGGGGCGCGCAATTGTAAACATGCTTCTAGGACAGCTTAACCCGATCAACGACGATGCCTATTGGCTAGACAATCTGGGTCGTGAGCACAGTTCTGATTACGTGGTTGGCTTGGGCAGGTTTATGAGAGGACTATACCACTTCCGGGCCAATGAAATCGAAGCGACGGTGAAATGCCTGGGGCCTGCCATTAGCCAGAGATACAATATGCATACCCGTACCGTCGTCGATGGACTAGTTACACTGGCACTCGCATACGAGGCGCAGGGCAAGTCGAGTACTGCATTAGAAACGATAGAGATTTTGATAGAGTTTGCGAAAGAGATGCCCGGTTCCCACCATTTGACAGTGGCACGCTCCGGTAAGGCAAGACTTGCTCTGGCCCAGGGTAATATGGAAGGGGCATGCCGATGGCTGAACACTTTTAATGGCCCGCCTGCTGGAACCGAGATGCTCATCTGGCTGGAAGTACCATCGATCACCCAGGTCAGGGTGCTTGCCGCAATGGGATCCCGCGATAATCTCAAGCGCGCCGAAACGCTGCTCGCGGTACTCCGCGAGGTTGCGGAATCCACTCACAACATTTGTCAGTTGATTGACATACTGGCACTTCAATCCCTTGTATTCCTCAAGCAAAAACGTGAGCAGGATGCACTTATGGTGTTAGAAAACGCTTTACGTTTAGGCGAGCCCGGTAGCTGGATAAGACCCTTTGTGGAGCCTGGTTCAGATCTTGAGGAGCCGCTATGTCAGTTGGCGGGTCGTCTGGAGAGTCGTTACTACATAGATAACATTCTTCGTGCTTTTTTTCCCAAGGCTCACCCAAGTAGCGAGATCGTGACGGGAATCCATCCAAACAAACCGGATATTGATAAAGCCGCGTTTGAACTGCTGACCAACAGAGAGCAGCAGATTCTGAAATTGCTGGTTCAGCGTCTGCGTGACAAAGAAATAGCGGATCGCCTGTTTATATCCAGCCAGACGGTAAACTTCCATCTCAAGAATATTTACCGGAAACTGGGTGTAAACAGTCGGCGCGAAGCGGTTGCCTTGATTACCAACCGTTGAATCACAAATTCTTTAACCCAATCTATCGTGGTCAGGTTTCTTTACCATCCGAGACTACGGACCAGGTCTTCTATGGCCGTCCAAAGAGGCGTCTCTGATACCAATCCCCCTTATTTCCCCCTTGTTTTCAGAGATGATGTTTTAAGCAACGAGTAGTAGGTTTATCGCTAGGAGCATTTATAGCAGAGGATTGCGAAAAGGCCGGAGGTCTGCTTTGAGATACTCGCATCGATCTCGCCGTTGTGGATTTGCAGAGCCTGCGGTCTACCGCGTAGAGGTAGGGGGGGCAATCACTGACGGCATCGCCAGGAATATCGGAAATGCTCGTATTGAAGAGCGGACAGAGAACACAACGGTACTACTGTTGCGGGTAGAGGATCAAGCAGAATTGAGTGGCGTGCTTGATTCCTTGTATAGGCTGCATTTCCCAATCTACTCGGTTGATTTCTTGCAGGGTTCAGATAGAACGGACGACTGACCTAACCTGGATTTTGGAAGTGTATTTTCGTGGCGTCGCAAAATTTTCGATACAGATCCCAGACGCTCGTGATGTGCATACTCAGTGGAGGCTCAATGTTCAGCACCAAGAGAAATAACCTAATCCCTGCAGCCGTTGCCATAGCAACGCTGCTGCTGTTGATGCCCAGTTTCGCTGTGAAAGCAATGGATGGGTCCAAGGATATTGTCTGCGCGGTAAGAGATGTAGTGGGCTGTTTGGAAACAGGGGGTTGTGCTCAGAGTGACGCCCGAGAATTTAACCTGCCGGGGCTGTTCATTTTCAATGCAGAAGAAAAGGCCGTAAGGGGCGCACATGGAAGCGGTAAGGACGCAATCTCTCAAGTAAAAAGTATTGAAGTAAATACCAAGCATTTGATCTTACAAGGCGTTGAAAACAGTCGTGGTTGGGATATTGCGGTCAATATGGAGAACGGCAATATGAGCGGCGCCGGGGTGGGAGATGGTGTCAGTTTCCTGGTTTTCGGTGTTTGTACTGCACTTTGATGGGGTAGCAAAATGTCCATTTATAAAAGAGCTCGCATACATGCAGCTACCGTATTTATCACTATGGCGTTCGCACTCACCGAAGGACAAGCGTTGGCTAGCGATGCGGGTGCCTTTATCGGCGGCGTTGTCGCGGCCAAGGTCATGAACAATGTTCAGCGCCGGACAGAAGCTGAAGAGGCACAGGCCGCTGCGGCGCAAAAGACAGCCCGGGCACCAGCTGCTAAATCACCACAGCAGCGTATGCAGGAGCTGGATAAGCTGGCGGCGGGTGGTTACATCACGCCAGAGGAGTATAAGCGTAAAAAGCAAGCTATTCTTAATGACATGTGATCGTGGTTAACAATCACTATCGATGGTGCAACCAAGCCAGGGCTTACTGGCCAGTGTGCAAGTTGCGATCACGACGGAAGTAGAGATTACTGCAGTCACGCTAGGCTGGAAAGGGTATCGAGCGATATAACGGCTTTTCCAAGCACGACCAACCCAATTAGGCGAAGACATCTGAAGTCGGCAACTGCGAGAATGACAGGATGAGGCTCCGGGGAAGTTGTATCAACGAAATTGTAAAGCATTCAGCTACCTGCCCTTTCAACTTCAAAGGGATAGAAACATGCGAGTGAGGAACTTTACAAGATTGACCAATCTACCCTACCTGGCTTTAGGTCGCGCGCAACTCAGTGCGGTACAACCGCAGATATTGAAGATAACTACCAAGATCCCCGCGTTCATCACTGCCCCGCGTGAGTAGGGCAACTAGGTTTATGGCGAGGAGAGCATTAGGTGATGGCCTATGCCGATAAGCACACCAGCTTCGTGAACGACGGGGTCTATAGCCCCGACGCGCGCATCTTTTTCCACAGGGGCACGAAGGTGACTAGCTGCAGACCACTCCGGGCAAAGTTGGTGAATTGTACTTAGGATGTACGATCCGGAGGAGGCGTGGATCAAGCAGACCTGGCGTCCTGATGAGAGTGAGCTGCTGAAGTAGCGATAATCCGTCTAATGGCGTGGTAAGGGATGGTTTGCAGTGAGAAACACACGAGAGTTTGGGGGTAACCAGATATGCATCTACTACCAGGATCGGGAATGGCAGCGGGGTTGTTGGTCTGCATTTTGTCGTCGTCCGCGCTTTCACAAGAGGCGCAGGTTGACCGTACCGTACTGCCCATTAAAGAACCCTGGTATCCGCCCATCACGACACTTGATGCACGGGAAGCCAAGGCGCCTCCGGTGTTCGAGGTCAAGGCGCCCGAGGACGCACCCAATGTGGTCGTTATCCTGCTCGATGATCTGGGTTTCGGCGGCACCAGCGCCTTCGGTGGCGTGATTGAAACACCCCACATTGATAAGCTTGCCAGCCAGGGGTTGATGTATAACCAGTTTCACACCACGGCTCTGTGTTCACCGACAAGACAGGCGCTTAAGACGGGTCGAAACCACCATTCCGCCAACCAGGCGAAGATCACCGAGGTGGCGACTTCCTTTCCTGGCGCTACGGGTATGTTGCCCAACGATGTGGCCAGCATCGGTGAGATGCTACGCCTCAACGGGTACAGCACGGCCGCGTACGGCAAATGGCACGAGACTGCCGTCTGGGAGATCAGTCCTTCCGGCCCCATGGACCGCTGGCCGAATCACCAGGGCTTCGACGAGTTTTACGGGTTTATGGGAGGGGAGACCAACCAGTGGGCACCTGCGGTTTATCACAATCAGAACCGCGTTGAGACGCCCGACGACCCCAGCTATCACTTCATGAACGACATGGCCAATCAGGCCATCAAGTGGATGCGTTTCCAGCAGGCACTCACTCCGGACAAGCCCTTCTTTGTCTACTTCGCACCGGGTGCGGTCCATGCGCCTCACCACGTGCCCAAGTCATATATCGAAAAACACAAGGGCAAGTTCGATGAGGGCTGGGATGTGATTCGGGAACGGATCTACGAACAGCAGAAAAAGCTCGGCGTCATACCGGCTGATACCAAGCTGGCGAAGAAACCGGACGACATCAAGGATTGGGCTGACCTTTCAGACAAGGAGAAGAAGCTGTTCGCTCGACAGGCGGAGGTCTTTGCCGCCTATCTGGATATGGCCGATCACGAAACGGGCCGGTTCATACAAGCTATCGAAGACATGGGCGAGCTGGACAACACGCTCATCTTCTACATTGCGGGTGATAACGGCACCAGCGCCGAAGGTGTGATGAATGGGTTGTACAACGAGATGACCTATTTCAACAACGAGCCCCAGGGTTCGGATATAGATTTCATGTTGAAGCACTACGACAATTGGGGCGATCCCACCACCTATCCTCATATGGCTGCAGGCTGGGCGGTGGCCTTCGATTCGCCCTTTACCTGGACCAAGCAGGTGGCCTCCAACTATGGCGGTACCCGCAATGGCATGATCACCCACTGGCCGAACCGGATCAAAGCGAAGGGCGAACTTCGTAGCCAATGGCACCATGTGATCGATGTGGTCCCAACCATCCTGGAAGCCGCCGGGCTACCTCAACCGCGGGTCGTGAACGGCACACCGCAACGCCCCATCGAGGGGGTGAGCATGGTCTACTCCTGGGATCATCCCAAGGCCCCAGATCGGCACCAGATCCAGTATTTTGAGATGTTCGGCAACCGGGGCATTTACTACGACGGTTGGTTTGCGGGCACCGTTCACCTCAAGCCCTGGGGCAAGGTGGAGAACCGATTCACCGAGGATATCTGGGAGCTGTATCACGTGGAGAAAGACTTCAGTATGTCCACGGATCTCGCCAAGGAACATCCGGAACTGCTCGCCAAGCTGCAGGAGGTCTTCCTCAGCGAGGCGGTCAAGTACAACGTACTGCCCTTGGACGACCGACGTCAGGAACTGTTCAATCCAAAGCTGGCGGGAAGACCGGATCTGATGTTTGGTCGCGACAGCCTGACCCTGTACGAGGGTATGACAGACCTGCTCGAAAACGATTTCATCAACATCAAGAACACCTCATTCGAGATCATCGCCGATGTCGAAACGGGGGATAAACCGGTCAACGGCGTCATCATCGCCCAGGGGGGACGATTCGGCGGTTGGAGTCTGTACGTGAAGGAGGGCACTCCGGTGTTCATGTACAACTACCTTGGGATCGACCGTTACACCGCCACAGCGAGCGAGAAGCTGCCCAAGGGCAAAGCAACGGTGAAGATGGAGTTCGCATATCAAGGCGGGAAGAAGCCAGGCGCAGGCGGCACCGCAAACCTGTACATCAACGGTAAGTCCGTAGGCTCGGCGGAGGTGAAGAAGACCGAGTTTGCTGTTTTCTCGGCCGATGAAACGGCCGGTGTGGGTGTCGATGCAGAAACCCCGGTATCCGATGAATACACGCGCGCCACCAGCAAATTCACAGGGTCTATCGACAAGGTGACAATCAATCTCAAGCAGAAGTAATTATGCTCAGGTTGCCTTGGGTGACTACAGGTTGGCGCGTTTGGAGTTGTAACGGAAAAACAACGGAAGGAAGCGACAAATGGTGACGTCTGACAATCAATATGACCTCGTGATCACCGGCGGTCGGGTCATGGATCCTGAATCTGGGTTCGACGCAATTCGGAATGTTGGCGTCGCAGATGGGAAGATTGCAATCGTTACCGATCAGGAGATATCGGGCGAGGAGGTCATAGATGCCTCGGGTCATGTGGTTGCACCAGGATTTATAGACTTGCATGCCCATGGCCAGGATCCATTTTCCATCAAGTTAAAGCTTCGAGATGGAGTGACTTCTCCTTTAGAGATAGAGGCCGGGGCTTATCCCGTTGATGTCTACTACAAGGAGCGGGAAGGGAAAGCACAGGCTAACTACGCAGTTTCTGTCGGCCACGTCTGGGCACGAATGGCCGCTTTGGACGGAGTTGACCCGAAAGGGCTTGGTCTCTATTCCGGCGCCATCAATGCGGCGGTTTCCGATGGTGCCCTGTGGCACGAAAAACTGGCTGACGACCCCAAGGACCTGGAAAAGATCCTGGCCAATATCGAAGAGGGACTCCAACAGGGTGGATGTGGCGTCGGAGTTCCCGTGGGTTACTACAACAAGGTCAGTTCCGCCGAGTTGGAGGCGGTGTTCGAACTGGCGAAGCGTTACGATACCTGCATCGCGACCCATGTGCGTTACATGTCCAATGTGCAGCCCAGCGGCATCATGGGTGTGCTGGAGGCCATCGCACTCGCCTTCACCCATGATGTACCGCTGATTATTCAGCATATCCACAGCACCTCCCTGCATCGTACCGTAGAGGCACTTGATCTTGTGGATACCGCACGTGCAAGAGGTTTGAACATCCTCGCAGAGGCCTATCCCTACGACTACGGCTCGTCGATCATCGGGGCTGACTATCTCGGTGAAGGGTTCCAGGAAAAGATGAAGATGGATTACCCCGACATTACTTATGTGAAGACTGGGGAAACAATGACCAAGGAGCTGCTTGCCAAGTATCGGGAGCAAGATCCGGGGGGGCTCATGATGATGCACCATATGAGAATGTCTGATGTGAATGCGGCCATGCAGCGCAATGGTGTCATCATCGGTTCGGATGGGATGGGGTACACCGATGAGAAAGGAAATCCTCCTGATTGGGATGCACCATACGGGAGCGGTCAGGGGCATCCGCGTGGCTCAGGATGCTACGCGAAGACCTTGCGTCTCGTGCGCGAGGAGGATTACATGCCCTTGATGACGGCGATCTCCAAAATGACCTATGAGGTGGCCAGATGGTTTGAAGATTTCGTGCCCGAAATGAAGCAGATGGGTCGTGTCAAAGAAGGAGCCAATGCCGACATCACGGTTTTTAACCCGGACACCGTTACGGACAACTCCAAACCTGTAAAAGGTGAAATGACTCTGCCGTCTACAGGCATTCCCTATGTCATTGTCAACGGGACGATAGTGGTCAGGGATTCGGAAGTCCTGCCCGTGTATCCGGGACGCGCTATCAAGGGCATGACTGTTTGAATTGGCTGATCATCGATGACCATTGGGCTCCAAAGCTATCGGGTGAGAAAAACTAGGCGAAAGCGATTATCTGGTAAGTGCTGAGTACTAGGAGGAATTCTGATAGTCCCTCTAATCATCATTGGCGGTTCTCTAGGAGCGGGGAAGACTACACTGCTCAATCGTATGCTGAGAGAGAATCATGGTATGCGGGCCGCTGTGTTGGTGAATGATTTCGGCTCCATCAACATCGATGCGAAACTCGTGATTGGCGTCGAAGGCGATACGGTCAGCCTGGCCAATGGCTGCGTGTGCTGCAGCATACGCGGCGAATTGATTCCCGCCTGCGTGGCACTGATGCAACGCGATGATCCTCCGGAACTGTTGATCGTTGAAACGAGTGGGGTTTCGGAACCATTTCAGGTTGCCAATACCTTTATGTTGCCGGAGATCGAGCGCGTAATCCTGCTGGACAGCGTCCTTACGGTAGTGGATGCAGAGAACTTCCCCGAGCTCCTAAGCGGCGAAAGGGCAGCTCTGTCGCGCACGCAGGTGCAGGATGCCGACATGGTGGTGCTGAGTAAAACGGATCTTGTAGACAAGAATCGCTTAGCCGCAGTCAGGGAGTTGGTGCACCGAATCGCTCCGAGAGCACGCATACTTGATGCTAATAGCGAAGGCATATCGCTCAATGCGATTTTGAGAAGCAGTGTTCGAGAAACTGATGCTCGGTTCAAAGTGACTCAGATCGATCATGCCAGACAGGTGCTCGACCGCTCTTTTGCCACTTGGCACTGGGCATGTGACCAGCCGCTTTCGTTGCCCAAATTGCGGCGTGTTGTCGAAGCTCTACCAAAGAGCATCTACCGAGCCAAGGGTATTGTTTATTTGGAAGAACTGCCGTCTTACCAGTTCGTTTTACAGATGGTGGGTAAGAGATACGACATTGGCGACACTGAACCCTGGGGAACGCAGGCGCCGAAATCCGAAATCGTGATGATCGGCTCGCCAGGCGGAATAGACAGCGATGCGTTACGTGATGCCTTTGACGACTGCATTGGAACCGGGGATGAAACGCAATCACCGATACTCGCATTGAAGCGTTTTCTGGATCGTGAAGAGAGAAGACCGATTTGGAAGAACTGAGTGGATCGAGTATGCAGATACCGTGGTTTGCACGTTTGCATCTGGTCTCGTTCAGGTAAGTGTAAATCGCCAGATAACTGCGGAGAGAGAGATGAGCATTCTAAAAAATGAGCCTGTTTATCCGTTTGAGGATGGAGACTACTCAAGGCCCCACCACATCATCGTGGAAGGTACTTACCAGGAGATTGGTTTCGATCTGGCTACCCTGGCGAAGAAGGATTATGGCGCAAGGCTGAGTGTCTACGATCACCCGATATATGCCGAGGCGCGGCGTGAGTATCTGGCCCAGAATTGGCCGCAAATGCTGGAGAGAAGCAGGGGTGTTCAACGAGCCTATGGCCTGCCGGAAAATGACGTCGTATACGATGCCACCTGCCTGCCGTTCGATTGGTACGATGAAGCGCGGGGGAGGGATCTTGGTGCGAATACCTGCTCGGCAGCGGTTCTGCCCATTGAAAAGAGCAATGTCGGTGCGACATACGTTTCCAGGAACTTCGACCTCTCAGCGATGCCCTTGTGGAGCGGCCTGCTCGGCAAGGAACCGCCTGAAGGCGCGCACAATGGGTGGTCACGCGGAATCGTCCTCGAAACCCGACCGAAGGGCGGCTTCCGGAGCATTCACGTCGGCGGGCAGGAACTCCTGGCCCCCTGGCTCGATGCCCTCAACGAGAAAGGCCTGTACGTCACAGCGTTTCACGACCCCTGGGGCGTGGGCGACGAAATCGGTTCCGCAGGCGGACAGAACGTGTCCGGCGTGTCTTTGACCCAGCTATTCGCGCTGATACTGGATAGCTGTTCAACCGTGGAAGAGGCCAAGAAGACAATCCTCAAGAACCGCATCATGCAGACCATCATGCGGGGGCACATGCTGATCGCGGATGCAGGCGGCAACGCCACCGTATTCGAGATCGACCAGCATTCACAGGCCTATGTCTTTGCTGACCGTGAAGCAAATGAACCGCTGTACGCGACGAATCACCCAAATACCAAATTTCCGGATCCGAGCACCTATCCGGATTTCGATATGACGCATGAGCACAACACCTTCACGCGCCAATGCATACTGAGGGATACCTACGATAGTCTCAGTCCACCTTTCAAGAAAGAAGATGCAACGGCACTAACCGATGCCATTCACTGTGCCTTCATCGACGATGAATTGGCCGAAGCAGGGCCGAACGAGAGGACCTTGGTCAATACGACTTCCGATCTCTCCAAACCGGAGATCAGCGTACGCTGGTATCTTGGAGATGTGGGGCCTATCGCCGGTACAAACCAAATCGAGGACCGCATGAGTGAGTTTTACACTTTCGGATTTTGAGGATTCGGCATTTCTGAATAACCCAATGTTTTTTGCAAAAAACAAAATTGGTAAAAATGCGTATTGATGACACAGACACGCTATTCTTTATAGGGGAGCGTTTGGGTTTGGGATTTAGCGAGTGGACTCTTTAAACGGTTGGATTGGCATCTTCGGTACCCTGGCATTCGCGGTGACGGCTGTGCTTGCCATCGCCCCGCGGGGTATCGACCTTTTCGGCGCCTGCGTGATGGGGATCATTACCGCCATTGGGGGCGGAACAATTAGGGATATCATTCTGGACGTGCCTGTGTTCTGGGCCACAGACCTGATCTACATCTGGGTAGCCCTTGGTGCGAGCATCGCCGCGTTTGCAGCCCAATCGCTTTTCACCCGAAAGGAGATATACAGCTTGATGCTGTATCTCGATGCGCTCGGCGTGGCTTTATTCGCAATACAGGCTACGGAAAAGGTCTGGCATCTGAATTTCGGGATTCCCCTGGCACCGATCCTGTTGGGCATCGTCACCGCCATCGGCGGAGGCCTGATACGAGACGTGCTCGCGGGACGTCAGACACTGCTGATGAGCCGTGAAATCTACGCAGTACCCGTACTCTTCGGGACCACACTCTACGTGATCCTGCTGGCATGGTTCCCCGGTCATTCGCATCTGTCCGCATTGCTTTGCGGACTCCTGATCTTTGCATTTCGCGCAGCAGCCATCCACTGGGATCTTAGGGTTCCCGACTGGCTGGCGACCAACCCCAAGCAGGAATCGGAATAAGTTTCACCGGATTGACGAATACAAAAAATTGGAGAAGAGAAATGGCAGCTGACAACACCCAGTACGACCTTGTGATTACCAACGGCCGCGTCATGGATCCGGAAACCGGTCTCGATGCAGTACGCAATGTCGGGATCAATGGCGGCAAGATCGCGTCGGTCACCGAGCAGGACATTTCGGGAAAGGAAAGCATCGATGCCACCGGTCTGGTGGTGGCGCCGGGATTCATCGACATGCACCACCACAACGCCGGTGCGCCCTTCGGCCAGAAGCTTGCCTTGCGCGACGGTGTGACCACGCCACTGGAACTGGAGGCCGGGGTCTATCCCATTGATGAATGGTACGCGGCCATCGAGGGCAAAAGCCGCACCAACTTCGGTGCGTCCGTCGGTACCATCGCCGTTCGCGAGCATGTCTTCAATGACGGCTACACATCGAAGTTCGCCGGCGACTTCGTGTACGACATGACCGGGGCCGCGGAAGAAACCAACACCTCCATGAAATGGTCCACCGAGGTCGCCACCCCAGAGCAGACCGAAGAGATCACCCGGAAGCTCGAGGAGGGCTTGCAGCAGGGCTCCATCGGCATCGGGCATTGCCCGGGTTACATGGTCGGTGGCACGACCTCGGAAGAGTCCATGATCTGCCAGAAGCTGGTTGCCAAGTATGGCCGCTCGGTTTTCCTGCACGGGCGTTTTTCCAGCCAGATGCCCCCCACCAGTGGCCTGCTGGGCTTTCTCGAACAGATGGCACCTCAAGAACTCTACGGTGGCGGGTTGGTCATCCAGCATATGACGGCACAGTCCCTGTCCGAATCGCCCCAGGCCTTGAAACTCATCGACGATGCCAGAGAGAAGGGCATTCAGGTCCTGGCCGAGATTTATCCTTATAACTTTGGGGGGACCATTGTTGGAGCCGACTACCTCCACCCCGACAACTATGGTCCCAACATGGGTCGCGATTACAAAGACATCATTGAAACTTCCAATGTCACACCGTTGACCAAGGAGCGTTACGAGGAGTTGGTGAAAACAGCGCCAGGTACCTCGGTGATGTTCTACAACGCCACGGAGGAGACGGTGAATGCAGCGTTGGCCCATCCCACGTCAGTGCTCGGGAGCGATGCCTTTCCCTATACCGTTATCGAAACCGGCGAGGTCGCGCTCGATTGGGATACGCCCTTTGATGCGGTCAATGGCCATCCACGCGGCGCGGGTACCCATGCCCGCCTGCTTCGTCTGACCCGGGAGAAAAAGGTAAATATCCCCTTGATGCTGTCGGTCTCGAAAATGACCTACATGATCGCCAGATATCTCGAAGAAAATGGCGTCAGCCAGATGGCCACGAAGGGTCGCCTGCAGGAGGGTGCCGATGCCGACATCACCGTATTCGACCCCGAAACCGTTACTGACAATTCCACCATGGAGCAAGGAGGTCTTGCCTCCAGCGGTATTCCCCATGTGGTGGTGAACGGAGCGGTCGTGGTGAGGGACTCGGAAACGGTAGACGGTATTTTTCCCGGCCAGCCGATCCGTTGTTCCTGACAGTGATAGACAGGAGAGGGTATGAACATCTCCGATCCCAATCCGGGACAGGCGGTTAGGGGCAGGATTCCCGTCGTTGTGATCGGCGGATTTCTCGGTGCGGGCAAAACATCCCTGTTGAATCACGTACTCCAGGAAAATCACGGTGTCCGTGCGGCCGTCCTGGTGAACGATTTCGGCGCAGTGAACATCGATGCCGACCTGGTGGTCGATGTGGAGGGTGAGACCATATCGCTGAACAACGGGTGCATCTGCTGCAGCATCCGTGACGACTTGTTGGATGCCTGTGTCCGGCTGGTGGCAAAAACTGATCCGCAGCTCGTCATTATCGAGACCAGCGGTGTTTCTGATCCCATTCAGGTGGTCAACGGATTAGGGAGGGCTGAGCTCCAATCCCATTTGCGGCTGGATTGTCTACTGGCTGTAGTGGACGCCGAACAGTTGCCATATTTAGCTGGTGACTCTATGACTTTGGCGCGTATGCAGATACAGGCAGCCGACTTCGTCGCCTTGAACAAGGTGGATTTGGTGAATGCTCAGCAATTGATGGCGGTTAAGATCCTCGTCCGAGAGATCTCCCCACAGGCAAGAATTATAGAATCCCGCCACGGACGTGTGCCTCTCGATTTTATATTGGGATTCCGACATGGTGAGGGGGCGTCGGATTTCGGCCGTGAAGGCGAGCACGGAGTACACCGGGTTGACGCCAGTCCAGTCACCAGTGATCACCCGTTCTCGACCTTTCACTGGCAAAGTCATCGACCCCTGTCGCTGCCGCGGTTACGCGCGGCACTGGATAAGGCGACTGAAAGCGTTTATCGCGCCAAGGGCATTCTTTGTCTCGAAGAGCTGCCGGGCCAAAAGATCGCCCTGCATCTCGTTGGCAAACGCGTGCAGTTCAACGACATGGGAGCATGGAAACGGGACGAACAGGCTAAAACGGATTTGGTATTCATCGGGCCTCGTAAGTCTTTGGACGAAGTCGAGGTCCATGACGCGCTTGAAGATTGCATTGGAGTTGGAGACGAAGACAACTCGCCGGTACTACGCCTCTCGAAAAGGCTGGGTCTGGTAAAGTGACAAGCATCAGCGGATTAAGGAAGCATACTTTAATATATGAAAGTTAAGTGATGAGAGAAAGCCAGAATGACTATCAAAATCGACTCATCCCTGGCGGCAGCCGAAAAGGAGGTGCACGAGTTTCTTTGCGAGTTGAGCCAATTACTCCTGAAATGGAGGAGGTAAGCTGTGGTGGTCTATGGAGAGAAAGTGGAGCGAGTTGGTCATTTATACGGCTACGATGACACCACTGCCATCTTCGATGCCCAGTCGGCCACTATCACACTGAATGGCAAGACCTCGGTGGTCACCCTCGCAAGTGGCACTGTTGTCATGACCGCCTGCAGATTTGGGTGGACGACCGCTATGCCCTGCTTATTGCTGATAGCCTCCACATCCGTGCTAATTCCGGAGAATTCGATAAGCACACAGGCCAGCGAACCATCCGAAGGCCAATGGTTGGCCGGTGTGAGCCGGTTGTTCTGCAGCATTGTCATGCTGATGCTCGTGGGCACCGGGGCCTTGCTTGCTGCCGCCTTTACCGGTAGTTCCGTAAAAGAATTGTTCCTACGCGAGAAATAAGTGACAGAATTGTGCTACAGGCTACAGTTGTTTTCCACGTGACTTTAACGTCGGAAATTCGGTTGGTTCTGAAATCTAACCTGAACCCGGATGAAAGTCGGATGTGGATTGTAGGCTCAGGACACCAATTGTTCTAAGGAACCGAAGAATTTGCTATGTTCAACAAAGCTGCTGAGCTTACTTATGGGGTGATGGGGGCACACTGCTCCAGAGCTATCAGTCGCAATCGACGAAGGGGGTTAAATAAAATGAGATGCAAGCTATTTGGGATTCGCACCGGCTGCGTTGGCATATTTCTTTTCCTGCTTACTGGGTTCCCATTGCCGGTTCTGGGGGGCACGGATTCACCGGATGATTGGAAGTTCGGCGCTGAGATCTATTTCTGGGGTGCATCAATAGGAGGTACCACCGCTAGCGGCGGCGACATCGATATCGGCATCGATAAACTGCTGGATGACCTGGAGATGGCTTTCATGGGAGCATTCGCTGCCCGTAAAGACAAGTGGACGCTGGCAGTGGACCTGATCTATCTCGATGTTTCCCAAGAGAACGATGGGGAGATCACCATTCCCGTTGGACCGCGTGGGCGCGAGATCGATCTCACTGGCAGTGCTGAGGTGGATATGAAGAGCTGGGTGATAACGCCCCAGGTTCGCTACAATTTGATTGAAAATCAGAAGGGCAGCTTGGATGTGCTTGGTGGTGCCCGATACCTGTGGCTGGATGCTAAGTTGAAGGTAAAGTCATCCGGTCCACTGGAGGATCGCGAGGGTGATGTTTCCGATTCTGACGGTGTCTGGGACGCCATTGTCGGGGTCAGCGGCCATCTGAATCTATCCGAGCAGTGGTATGTACCTTACTACTTGGATGTGGGAGCTGGGCAGACGGATCTGACCTGGCAGGCTTTTGCCGGCATCGGCTATCGGTTTGAGAGAGTGGATGCCATTTTGGGCTATCGTTATATCGACTGGGACTTTGACGATAGTCCTGTATTCGATGATATGAATCTGAGCGGCTTTTTTCTTGGGGCGAAGTTTCTGTTTTAGTAAACCAAAAGTCTGGATACCCAGAAAGCGGGGAGCGAGCTCGCGGAAAACGGGTTGCGATATGTCGGTATCTGGCAGAGATAAAAATAAGGGGAACTTACTATGTTGCGACTGATATTGGCTGGTTGGGCGTTGCTGCTGGTTTCAGGCTGCGCCTCCTACGGCGTGATCGACAACAAACCGTTAAGCGAGGGCTCCAATGGCGCGGGTTACTCACTTAAATCATACCAGGATGTGTGGCGTAGCGGCGACAATATGGTCATGCTGGCCTTCTCCGGTGGAGGCACACGGGCGGCGGCATTGGCTTATGGGGTTCTAAAGGAATTGCGAGACACGACCGTTTCCTACCGCGGTCAGCAAGTCCGGATGCTGGATGCAGTCGACAGTATCAGCTCGGTGTCAGGCGGTAGTTTCACCGCCGCTTACTATGGTCTTCATGGGGACGGAATCTTCGAGGATTTCGAAGAGGTCTTTCTGCGCCAAGATGTGGAGGGCGAGCTGATTCGAAGGGTGCTGAACCCGTTTCACTGGTTCAGTTCCACCGGACGTACCGAGCTTGCCACTCAATATTACGAGGAGCGTGTTTTCAAGGGTGCGACTTTCAACGACATGAAGCAGGAAGGGCGCCCTATGATCCTGATCAATGCATCCGATCTAGGCTACGGCGTACGCTTCTCCTTCATCCAGGAGTATTTCAATCTGTTGTGCTCGGATATTTCCACCTACCCGGTCTCCAGGGCAGTCACCGCCTCTTCGGCGGTTCCGGTGCTGTTTAATCCGGTGGTGACCGAAAACTACAGCGAGTGCGGCGCGGAGCCGCCGGCATGGTTGATCGAGGCAGAGAAAAACGCTGCCGACAATCCCGAACTGACGCTGGTCGTTGAGGGACTGAAGACCTACTATCAGCGCGACAAGCGAAACTATGCTCATTTCGTCGACGGGGGGATTACCGATAACCTGGGACTGCGAACGCTATATGAGATTATCGAATTGACGGGAGGTGCAAAACGGTACCTGGAAAAGGGAAACCGGCGTCCACCCAGTCGTATTGTGATCATATCGGTCAATGCCTCCACCGACCCAGAGCCCGAGATGGATTTAACCAATAAGCAGCCATCGCTGGAGGAAACCATCAATGCCATGAGCGATATCCAACTGCATCGCTACAACGTGGCGACACTGGAGTTGATGAATCGCTCCGTGGCCCGCTGGGCCAAGGAATTGTCGACCGCGGAGAAACAGGTCGAGCCCTATTTTATACGGGTTGACCTCAGAGACGTGAATGAACCGCAGAGGCGCCAGTTTCTAAACGAAATACCCACCAGCTTCAAGTTGACGGATGAGCAGGTGGATACGCTGATTGAGGTGGGTGGTGAGTTGCTGCGTAACAATCCGGAGTTTCGACGCATGATTGCCGGCGTCAAATAAGGTTGGCGTCTGACGCCTATCGCCGGGGTGAGGGAAACATCGATGCCGATCCTGCCATAGGCTGGCTTGTGCGTTGCGGATGACTATCTGGGCTAGGATATGTGCTTAAAATAACTTTTAGATTAGTGCAGCCGACCGCGATGTAACTAACCAAAGACTGATATCGTAATCGATGGTTTTTTACCGGGGTCGTTCCTTGATAATTACTCATCGATAGGCGGCGTATGGCCGGCATTCCGTCTATTGGTAGCGGACGAGAATGGGTAGCTGTTACCCTTGCGTTTGTGTCCGCTCCTCATCTTCAGTAGATATAGGTAAATCCATAGCGGCCCATCGCTTTGCGGCGAACGCTACTATCTTGACCGTTTGCTGTGTATTTCTTGGTCCTTCATAAATCCAGCCTCATCTGAGGTCGTAGGAAATCGTAGTCATGTGGACAGGTTAATCCATCGCATCGGCGATTATGGAAATAGATAGCGGTCCTGTACTGATGGTTGTCAGTGAAATGGCCGTTTCTTAGTTTTCTGGGTGGCAGCTTTGAGCCAATCCGGTGTCGATGTTTCTCATGATAACGGTTTGGCGCAATCTGATAAGAATATCTCTCTCCCTTGATTTAGTTTCTATAGACGACTCATGCCTTCAGATGTTGGAGGTTCTTAACCTGGAAATGAAGTGGGAGGCTGACCTGGGACTGGGCAGCAGGCCCATTAGCTGGGTGAATGTCTGGGTCAGATATCGAACTAGGGGGCACACTCATGTTGAATGGGAAGAACCATCTTAGCCGTTGGCTGATCCTTCTTGCTGTGCTGATGGCCACGGTTTCCGTAAAAGCAAACTCCAAAGGCATCTATCTTTGCCTCAATGACCCCCGTATTAGGTGCTGTCAATTTTCTTGTGCACATTTTTTATCGGAGCGGTCCCGGGAATTGGTCAGGCAATAGAATAGATTGCCTCTTTGTCCATCTCTTCAAGTAGTTTCATGTCCATGTATTTCCTTGTGCCCCAGTTTGTCGCTGAGACATGTCGAAGCCGAGCGGCGACCAACATTAATGCCGAATGGCCGTCGGGGAACGCGCCAATCACTTTAGTTCGACGCCTGGCCTCTTTCAGCAACCGCTCCATTGGATTATTGGTTTTGATCTTGAGCCAATGCTGGGAGGGATAGGAGTAGAAACTGAATGTCTCATGAATGTTGTGCTCCACAAGTTCTGCCGCAGTCCTCAGCTTCATTTCCTTGAGTTTGTCGACTACCCCTGTTGCCTTCTCCTCTGCCGCCTCACGGCTCTCCTGAGCGTGAATAGCCTTTAGCATGGCAGCGACTTCACGTACTTTGTTTTTAGGCACATGAGAGAACACGTTTCTGTAGAAATGAACAGCGCATCTCTGCCAGTCAGCCTCCGGAAACACTTCTGAAGCTGATTCCACAAGTCCGAGGCAGGCATCTGAAATAATTAGCCTGACGCCCTGCAAGCCGCGATCCTTCAGGTGCTTAAGAAACCCCAACCAGCCGGATTTATCCTCCTTGTGGCCTTCCTGAACGCCCAAAATACGGCGGAAACCGTCCTGGTCGACTCCAATTGCTGCCAGGACGGAAACATTTTTGACCTCTCCACCCCAGCTGCGTTTGAGCACAATGCCGTCCAGGAATACATAAGCATATTTGCCTTCAATTTGCTGTTTGCGCCAGCGCTCGATGTGTTTATAGACCTTCTGATTAAGCTTGGAAACCGTGCCCGAGGATACCCGAGTACCCCACAAAGCCTCTGTGATATCCTCCACGCGACGCACAGAAACCCCGGCCAGGTACATCTGAACGATGGCTTCCTCGATGGAGATATCTCGGCGTCGATAGCGCTCGATGATAGCCGTCTCGAACGTCTGCTGGCGTAATCTGGGCATTTTCAGTTCGACCTCACCAGCCTTTGTGTGAAATTTCCGTTTGTAGTGGCCAGCTCGGGTATCTATTCGATCTGGCGAGTGCTCATAGCGCTGAGCATTGCACATCTCGTCTGCTTCAGCATCTAGCATGGCGTTCAGGGTTTCCTCGACGGTACCTCTGACCATCTCATCCAAATGTCCGCGTATCTCACCCTCGTCAATCCTGATAACCTTGCTAAGCCCGTTCGTGGTATCTTTAGCCATGGTGGTCCTCTTTGGTTTGTACAGTGGTTTGGCAATTACTGTTTTAACAAACCGGGGCCACCCCCTTCAAAAAATGTGCACGTAAAAATTTACGTTATCCCGTATTAATGGAGATTCAGTCAAAAAAGGGTTTGTTGATTGCATTGATGCGAGTCTCGTAAATCTGACCATCAGAAACAGAAAGCCCTTCTGTACCTATGTTGCAACATTCTTGGTTGGTTCACACAGCGCACCAATTACACAGGCAGTTGCCCAGAATGCACCTTTCAGGGATGTAGAGATATTTATCCAACAGAGGAGTAAGAGGAGTGTTTCGAAGCAGGATATTTCACTAAAAGGATTCATTGCGAAAGAGCTGTCTCTACAAGGAGCGGGCAACGCTTTTGCTAAGCAGAAAATTATATTAGTGCCTGATAGAAACACTGTGTCTTCATCTATTACTATCAAGCATCGTTCCAAGTTCTTGGATGGCAGATCTCCTAAAGAGAGTGAAGAAGTTATTATGTGTAAGTAACTTCTTCCCCATTGGTGTAAAGAAAAGCTGAAACTACCGTTAGCGGCAGCGTCTCTACATAGTGGACGGCCCCTCAGATATAGGTTTCTCCGCAACCTCCAAGCGTAGTGATATCGGGATATTCGACCGAATATATTTCTCGAGCGATTTACTATTGGGTTCCATCTAAAGAGATTTGTGGGTGGTGATCGGTGCTGTCCTTACTGAACACAAGGCTCCAAGGGATTGCTTCTGGCAATATTCGGATACTTTGGGTTTTGCCAAAACCGATTGGCTCAACGAGTGACGCATCCATCGGCCGCTGGAGATTCTCGCGCTCTGCCGCCGGCGGATATGACAATCGGACGTATATCCGCAGGTCTGGCTCCGTTGGAAACCTGTTTTTCGATAAGCCAGGGATATACAATCACTTAGGTATTTTCTAGTGAGCAATGGTTTCGTAAATCGGGAGAAGTATCTGTAGAAATGGTACCAACACCAGAAAAAGGTGATATGACTCAATCTCAGCACTTGGCATTTGAGCGCCTGCTGGGAGATCTTTCTGCGAGTTTCGCAGATCTTCCCTCGGATCGGGTGGTCGATGAGATATCAAGTGCTTTGAATCGACTCATTGAATTTCTGGGCTACGACCGATGCACATTCGCGGAATTTGCAGACGAAACCAATAAGTTCGATATCCTATGCTCTGTTGCTCGCGCGGGTTTCCAGCCGACGACGCCGGGAACTTTGCCGCCCCTTCCCTGGTATTTTTCAGAGCTTGCTGCTGGTCGGATCGTATTGCTGGGCTCGATTCCAAAGCATCTTCCTGACCAGGCCATCGCTGAAGCCGAGTACTGCCGCCGTATCGGTCTAAAGTCCAACCTTGGTATTCCTCTGCGAGTTGGTGGCAAAGTAGTTGCAGCTATTGCCTTTACCGCCTTTCAACGCACGCACGATTGGTCCGAAGAAGTAATTACCCGGCTGAAGATCGTCGGTGAGGTGTTCGCCCAGGCGCTTGCACGCAGCCGCCGTGAAGCCAAGCTTGCCGAGGCCCTTGCTGAAATAGTCGATCTGAAGGACCGGCTGGAATCGGAGAACTCCTATCTCCGGGAGTCAGTGAACGCGAGTTCATTTCGTGAGCTTAAAAGTCGTTCACCCCGTTTCAGGAGATTGCTTGAAGAGATCTCACAGGTAGCACCAACCGATTCTAGTGTGTTGTTACTTGGTGAAACCGGTACCGGTAAGGAGGTTTTGGCTGACGCCGTACACGGTATGAGCCGTCGGAGTCAAAGGGCGATGGTTAAGGTTAATTGTGCAGCATTGCCAGCGACTCTTATTGAAGCTGAACTATTCGGAAGGGAGAAAGGGGCTTATACGGGTGCACTGGCCCGCCAGATCGGGCGTTTCGAATTGGCACACAGTTCTACCCTTTTTCTTGATGAAGTTGGCGAGCTCCCTTCCGATTTGCAGATCAAGTTGCTACGTGTGCTCCAAGACGGCTGTTTCGAGCGGGTAGGGAGTACCAAGACCATTAGGGTTGATGTGCGGGTGATATCAGCGACCAATTGTGATCTCGCAGCCGCGGTTTGTACAGGTCGGTTCCGTGAAGACCTCTACTATCGGTTGAACGTCTTTCCAATCACTGTACCCCCTCTACGTGACCGGCCTGAGGATATACCACTTCTGGCTTGGGAGTTCGTCCGGGAGTTCAGCAAGTCAATGGGCAGGCCGATTGAACGGATATCCGATGAAACAATGGACTCGCTCCTTGGTTACCCTTGGCCTGGTAATGTGAGAGAGCTGCGTAACCTAATCGAGCGGGCGATGATTCTGACGTCGGGAAGCACACTGCAGGTTGCGCCGGGACTTCTACCGGTCGTCCCACCCGTGGAGGCTGCGGCCAGCACCCTGGATGCCATGACTAGAGCACACATATTGCGGGTGCTGGAGCAGACCCGCTGGCGTATTCGCGGTTCCGGTGGGGCTGCAGAAATTCTTGGAACCAAACCGACGACTCTGGAATCACGGATGAAGAAATTGGGAATTCAAAGGCCAGGCTCCGTAATACCGTAGAAAAACTCCGGTATAGCGTAGATGTTTTTTGAGCTGCCTTCATGCCTTTCTGCCAGTTTCACATCAACTTATTGTTTCTACTAATAATTCAACTCAAGTCTCAGGGCATTGGCAAGCGGCAGGGTTATTGCATCCCATAAAGTCAGGATCAATTACTCTGCAGACTGCTCATGGTCGTGTTCTCACTCGGTGTTGTCATTCCGGACAAAAGTCGTAATGGATTCCTGAGCAGCATGGCCGCGATTGTTGAGCCGACCAAGGTGGCGCCGGGCTGTTTCACTTGCCGACTCTTCTCGGATATCGAAAACAGCAATGCCTTTACGCTGATCGAAGAGTGGTCATCTCAACGGGAATTAGACAGGTATCTTGCATCCGATGCGTGCAAGACACTCATCGCTGTTATGGAGATGTCTGCTGAACCACCCATTATCCGATTCGACGAAATTGCGCGGAGCGCAGGAATCGAAGTGATTGAGTCAGCCCGGGGTACAGAATCGTACTCGTAGTCCATAGAACTAAGGCCTTGTAGAGGGCGTGATATGCGGGACAACGGCAGCGATTCGGGCTGGTTGAAACTAAGGCGTTTCTTGTTCTGGTGAGTTTTCCCAGAAACTGCAACCGGAGATAGTTTATGAATAGGAAAAAACGTATGCCCGGCGTACGCACCGGCGTCATCGCTTCGGCCCTGATATTACTGTTTTCTTCTACCTTTGTGGCCAATGCAGGTCGGCACGCGCCAGGAGACCCCCGAGGAGTTGGCGACCCACGGGGAGTCCTTGATCCCAGGGGCGTCGCCGATCCGCGAGGTATTGCGGATCCCCGGGGAATTGCCGACCCGAGAGGTCCCCTAGATCCCAGAAATCCCAACAGTGTAGTTAACGAGGAGCCAACGCCTACAGAGAGTGAATCTCCTGGCAGCGCGGAAGATGGTCCAGAGTAGTCGTGAGCTGAAGAGTAGTCAGGTATCTAGAATGTTCCGGACATTTGGAAACGGGCATCGTGGACGGCGCCCGTCCTTGGGAAGGACTCGGTCGAGCGAGAGTGCTATACAATCTTGAGGCCACGATACCGCGTCGCCGATCTTGTACTTCTTCTCACGAGAAATATGGCAAAGAAGTGTAATGGATACCATATAAAAGGGTAGAGATAGGTTTCTTGATATGGATCTGGACTTAGAACCAGTTTGTCCCGAAGTGATACGATGTCCAAGGGCTCATTATGATAACGACTTCCAGTTTTGTACAGCCAATGGAGCACGAGAATGGTTCTAGATTACATTGCATTAGGAGTACTCATCTCTGTCATCGTGATCCTGTTCTATGGGATCATCGCGGTTCATGATATCCCCTACGAGATGGCCAGGAAGCGCAATCACCCCCATCAGGATGCGATCCATGTCGCAGGCTGGATCAGCCTTTTCACCCTGCACGTAATTTGGCCCTTCCTTTGGATCTGGGCCACGTTATACCGCCCAGATCGGGGCTATGGTTTCCACTCGGTATCGGATCAACCTGAACTTCTGGAACTTTCGGCAACACTGGAGAAACTCGAGGCCCGCCTGGAGTCTCTGGAGGAGCGAGCCGGCGAGGGGGAGAAGTAATGGATCTTCTGCTTATTCTGAGCTATGCAGCACTAGCATACGCTGCCTTCAAGGTATTCAAGATCCCAGTAAATAAGTGGACGGTGCCTACTGCAGTTTTGGGAGGAGTGGTGCTCATCTCGGTCATTCTGCTGTTCATGAACTACAATCATCCGTTCACTCCATTCGGTCGGTTCTACTTTGCTTCGGTGCCCGTTGTTCCGGAAATAGATGGACAGGTCATCGAGGTTCAGATCAAGCCAAATATACCCGTGAAAAAAGGCGATGTCCTATTCAAGCTGGATCCTGCACATTACCAGTTGGTCGTCGATGAGCAGCGCGCTGCCCTGGCCGATGCCGAGCAGGATGTCCTCCAGCTCAAGTCGGCCTTTGATGCTGCGCGTGCGGAAGTGGATGAGGCCCAAGCCGAGCGGGACCGGGCCAAGTCCGAGTACGAACGCTTCGAGGAGGCGAATCGCATCGCAGGCCCAGGAGCCGCGCCGTTCTCCAAACAGCAGATCGAGAATCAGCGTCAGCTCTACCTGGCAAAAGATGCGGACCTGGAAGGTACTATCGCAATCGCGGAAGAGGCACGGTTGGCCTATGAATCTCAGATCGAGGGTGTGAATACGATAGTTGCTCAGATCCGATCCCGGCTCGAAGATGCGGAACGCGACCTCGAACTTACTGTTATACGTGCGCCAAGCGACGGTGTTGCGCCCATTGTGCCTCTTCGCCCGGGTCAGCGGGTCGTCTCCCTGCCACTCAGGCCGGCAATGGTGTTCGTGCCCACCGGTAACGTGACCTTTACCGCAGCCTTTATACAGAACGCCATGCAGCGTGTGAGGACCGGGTACGAAGCGGAAATCGCCTTCGATGCGGTGCCGGGCCGGGTGTTCAGAGGTGAGGTCGGGCGCATTGTCGAGGCGATGGTGGAGGGAGAAATCCAGGCCGGGGGCACCTTGATCGATCCGCTGTCGCGGTCGCAACCCGGGCGGGTACTGGTGGAAATCAAGATACTCGACGACCTCTCTGCCTACCAGCTACCGCCGGGGAGCAGCGGAGGTGTGGCCGTGTACAGCGAATACGCTCATGCGTTTAAAATCATCCGGCAGATCCTATTGCGTATGAAGAGCTGGAAGAACTTCGTTTTCATCGAGGGGCACTGATTCGTTGAGGTTGAGAATGAAGGCTAGGGGTTTATATGTGGCGTTGAGATTTAGGATTGTTCTTGTCTGGGTTGCATTTTCGCTTGCGGTAGTCATGTTTGTCGGTTGCACTTCCACTCCAGATTTCGATAACCGATCCTTGCCAGAACGACTAAATGGCAACTACTTCCACACTGCGGAGTTGGCATTTGAGAATGGAGAAAAGAAGAAGGCGGAAAAAGTACTGCGCATGGCACTCCAGGCTAACCCACTGGATGCCAGGGCGCACTATATGTTGGGGTGCGTTCTAATATCCCAAGGTGTGGAAGAGCAGGCGATGGTCGCCTTCCAACGCGCCGCCAGGATTGACCCAACCTACAACGAGGCTCTCCACAATCTCGGGACGCTTCTGGTCCGGCGAGGCGAGGCGATTCCCGCCGCCGAAGTACTCGAAGCTGTGGTAAAAAACGACCCGGACTACATTCCTCCTTACAACAGCCTGGGAAAAGCCTATTTTCAGGCTGGGCTCCCGGAACTTTCGGCTGCAGCCTATAGAGAGGCATTGCAGCGCGACCCGGCAAATTCCATCGCCCGTCATAACCTGGGATTGTTGTTAGCAGCCTCAGACCCGGCGCCGGAAAAACCTCCTGAGCTAAAGCAAGGTCCGGAATCTAAAAATGATCCCCAAGATCCAAAAAAAACTGAAGAGAAGCAGGAAAAGCAGCCAGAGCCACCGCCCAAGCCGCCACCACCGAAGAAAGCAAGCCCCTCCAAGACGCCTGCGATGACGCCCGATGCATTACGTAAATTGTTGCGCCCTTTACCCCATTTGACGGTGGAAGAATACGCCGGCGTGTTGGCTGTGACGGGCTGGACCCGAGGTGCCAGAGAGAGAGGTATTCTGGATCGGATTCTAGCCAGATGGCCCGACGTACTCGACCTGACAGGGGCGGATACGGGAGATCCTCAGCGTATGCTGGAAGTGGATGCCGTCCTGTTTGTGGTTACCGGCAATGATATCGAAAGTGTAGGGTTCAATTTTCTGCGCTTAATAAATCTGAGCTTTACCTATTTTAACAATACGACCGACTTTGTCGGAGATTTACTGGGATTGGCGGCACCGGGGACCACCGGTCCCAAGATCAATCTGCCTTCATCCGGCTCCCTGACGGTCGCTTCCGTTGACTATGACGTCAGTATCGCCAATGCGATTCAGGACACCGTATCTGTTCTCGCCCGTCCGCATCTGACCACACTCAATGGGACACCCGCCTCTTTTCATGCTGGTGGTGAATGGATCTTCAGGGTGAGCGGAATCGAAACCGGAAATATCAAACCCTATCCTTTTGGCACTTCCCTCTTCGTCACGCCAACACTTCTGCGAACACGGGATGAGAATGGCGCCCTGCGTGTCCATCTGGATGTCGAGGCTCAACGCACCAGTGTCCTTGAGATCCTAACCGCCCAGGCAGCCGATGAAGACATTGTTTTCGACAAACTCAGCGTCAAGAGTCAGGCCGTGCTCAACCTTGGTCAGACCTTAATCCTCAGCGGTCTTAACCAGAAAGAATCACGGTTGGCTGATACCGGTGTGCCGGTAATAAAAGATATTCCGGTTGTGAAATACTTGTTTTCACAGAAGACTACCGTCGAGACCAATACTGCCGTCATTATCTTGCTGACACCTCGAGATCCTGCATTTAACGATATGCAGAATCGCAAGGCACTAAAAGCATTCGTAAAGATGCGCCGGGCTTTCGTAAAGGCGTCAAATGGGACGAAAAAGGACTGGCGTCGGTTTCGAAAGCGCTATCCCAACTGGCAGGATCTCGCGCCCAATCGCTTTGCTTCCCACTTTTTTCTGCTTGAGTCCAGCGACCTGTATCGTCATGTCAGCCATGAGGAGCTCATCGATGAAGATCTCGATCTCCACCTGCTCACTCCCCCTGAGGACGACAACGATGAGGAGAGCGAGAGTCAGGAAAACAATGGAGAAAACGGTGATGATGCGGTTCCTGTCAATCCTGTATCAGCATGAAGCGGTAACAGGGGATGGGGTAAGTATGAAGCGTATACAAAGCAAATTTCCTTGTCACTAAATGGTATACCGCGAGGCTATGGTATCAAACTCAATTCCGGATCTGTGGTCAGCTAGGGCCTGTTAACACTAATTGGAACAGCGTCGTTGCTGCCCCAAAAAGGGCCAATCAAGGCGCGAGGAGTGAGGTTTGGTGGTTCCAAATGAATGACGAGCAACGCCGAGTGGCCCTTTTTGGGGCGCAACCCGGAGGGACGGGGCCATTTTTCCCCAGTTCCGCGTTGCACCTCGCTTATGTAGCGGTGCTACACCGCGCTCGGTGCGCCTTGACCTGCGATAAAATGGCCTCCGGCGACACTGTTCCAATTAGTGTTAACAGGCCCTAATACAAAATTTCGTCAATGAGATCAGTATCAAGAATGGTCGTCTTGCTCTTGGTAGCTACCGTATTATCGGCCGCCGGTTGCAGTGTTACCCGTAAACTGATGCCAACGCCTAATGTGCTAGTGGGAGAAAGTCAGAATTGGTATGCGGACATCGCTCCAGAACTGCGTAGCACCAGCACGGCACTGTTCTATGTCACCGACCGCGCAGCAGAGCAGGAACAAGCCGGAAAATTCCGTTTCGGATATCATCGCTCCCCTTCGTTGTCGTTCGGGACGGTAGAAGTTGCACTCGGCGTTGGAATGAGCTGGGAAGCGTTGCTGCGAGCCAGCAATACCCAGCGTCGGTCTGAGCGTGTCCCAATTGCGATTCGAAAGGTCGATGAGATTGTTCGAACACCGGATATGCCACTCCCCTTCAAAGAGATAGATGGTCAAATCATCGAAGAGACTCATCTGGCGAAGCAGCTCGAAGATGCGGTTGCTGATATCCGTAAATCAATAGAAAGACGGCTTGGACTGACAGCCCGGAAGGAGGTTTTTCTGTACGTCCATGGTTACCATAGCGATTTTGAAGATGCTGCTATGACAATGGCCGAGCTTTGGCACTTTTTTGGGCGTATAGGGGTGCCGATAGTTTACAGCTGGCCAGCAGGCTACCCCGGTTTGTTTGGTTATACCTACGATAGGGAGTCGAGCGAGTTTACTGTGTTCCACCTCAGGCAAACGCTAAAACTCCTGTCCAGCATTCCATCGTTGGAAAAAATTCATATCATCGCCCATAGCCGTGGGTCGGATGTGGTGGCCGATGCAGTCCGAGAATTGAGCCTACAGGCGCGAGCTGCTGGGATCGATCCCAGGCGTAGGTATAAGATTCATAATCTGGTCTTGGCGGCAGCCGATCTTGATGTCGAGGTTACCACTCAGCGTATGCTCGGAGATCGGCTGGGGCTTAGTGTCAATCGACTTACTATCTACGCTTCGCCCGAAGACAGGGCAATTGGCATGGCTGCGAAGCTATTTGCCAGCCCGCGTGGGCGGGTCGGTACGCTGGGTATAGAGGACACAACCGATCATCTCCAATCCGCACTGGAATACAGTCGGCACAATACCGCTTTTATCAATTACTCTGGCTCTGATGGGGCGCGACGCCTTATACCAGATGGGCTGGGCCACAGCTATTTTCGTAAATCTCCGACGGTGAGCTCTGATCTGATTCTAATGCTGCGCAATGATATCGACCCTGGTGTTGATGGACGCCCATTAAAATCGATTGGCCTGCATTTCTGGCAAGTCCCCGAGGACTACCCTTAAAGGAACTGATATCCCAGTAATTTGGAAGATACCTTAAAGAATGCTCGACAATGACCGTGAATCGGGTCGAGGGTTTCTATACAGTACATATTTGCCAATATTCAACAATAAAATTCTCTATATAAACCCTCTGAGGCAGATTAGAAATATTGCATTTCGGCATAACACTTCAGTCTTAATCAAGAACTATAAAACGAGATGAAAAGCCTCTAAGCCAAGCCCATAGGCCTTGCTCGGGGCGCTATAAAACTCGAGAAACCGGACCTAAACCAAACACCAATAGACGCTGAGTGGGTTGTGACAGGAGTCAGGATTGGTAACTGTTCGATTGTTACTATGGAGTGATGTTACTTCGATATTTTCTGTAGCCGATACCGGCTAAGCCAAGACCCATCAATGCGAATGTTGCAGGTTCCAAGATATGCACCTGGAAGCCCATGTCACTATTGGGACGCGCCAGCCAAGATAAGGTTTGACTCGCGCGGTAGTATTCAGAACCATTACCGTAGGTATCTGCCCCATTGCTCCAGATTACCCAGGGCGGTGTCCCTTGAGCATTGCGTCTAAGAGTCAACGCGAATTGATCACCAGACTGTACAAAGATGGCAGCACCAGCTACATCTATACTCGTCAGAGTTACGGGGATGTTTGGAACCCAATCTCTCCCCGCCAAGTCCCTTGTTGGCAGTAGATCCAAACCGATATTCATCGAGAGTAGGGCATTGCTGTTGTCTGAATCAGGGGCATTTCCGATTACTCTTCTTATATCGAGTATCAGATCGCCTGAGGTACCCGTGTTTTTGTACAGTTGCAGCTCGATCCTCCTGAGCAGCCCACTTTTTCCGGTGGTGAATGTCTGAGCCAGTGATTGAGCTGTAACGACTGCTGGTCCGGCGAATCCCGGATCATAGATGTTAGACTGATCGAGTATAGCTGCTGCTGATGGCGGTAGTGCGCCACCGAATACCAAACCTGCTGCTAGTGCTATTGCCTCGATTTGTTTGCTCACCACTCCTTTTCCTCAAAGAATTCAAGTCGCAGCCTGTCCATTCTATCTCTCCTTAATAATATCTTTCTGGTTCCGACACCACTAAACCACGAGTATAGCCAATTAGCGGTGATTCATCTCGATCAGGTAATCAGCAATATTGGTTGTATTACTCCGTCAATTTCCAGATACGTAGATTTGTTCAAGGCCGATTATCAGCTATCCACGGAAGACTACTTCGGGGGAAGCCATGTGTGACTGATTTTCCAGCCAGGCTCGGGTAAGTACAGTTTCATATCGTTTTCCAGACTCCGGTAACGCTATCGAGTTGGCCGATAACTCTGGCTTTAATTTATAAAGAAAGAAAAATAAATATACGGAAAAACGATGCCTGGAATTGGTGAAAAGCCGACTGACACCAAGAATCAACAAACTCTGGGTGTTAGCCTTAAAGAGTCGTGCAATATAGAATCGCCTCAGTGATGAATCTACGCATCTTGGTAATGTTGCCAGTCGATTGACAGGTTCCTTGGTGGGATAGTCTGATGGGAAGTGCCAAGAGGGAAGCCATCCCTGGCTACCGGAATCGCGATCTAACGGGACAGCACCGCATACAAATCAGTTACGCAGTAATGCTGGGGATAACGTACAGCATCTGACGTACTTTCAAGTTTGTGTAAACCTCGTGCCATGCAGACTATATCAACGGAACAGAGGATACTGGAGCTACTGTTTTTCAACGGAGATCGCAATCATCTCAGTGTGGCGGAATACCACCCTTTCACCCACTTTGCGCTGGCTCAAATCTATGTCGTTACGCACCGGAAACGTCTCGGTGTTGCCATCATCGAATCGCAGCGTGGCAGTGCGCTTCGTCTGGTCTATTTCGATAATTGTTCCTATAATCTGGGTTGCCTGGGCTAGCACTCCGCCAGGTTTCGCACCCTTTGGCGCAAGCGCTACCGCACCGGCTTCACCCTCACTTGCGGGAGCGCCCTCCTCGTCCAGAAATATAACCAGTTCTTCCGTAACAGTGGCCTTCACCAGGTCTCCCACCTGAATCTGATCAAAGTTGACTGCCTCCGGTCCCACCCTGACTAGGTGTTCTTCCCCGCCCGAAGTCAGAAGCGTAACCTTACGATCAGCAGAGTCAATGGCAGTTACACGTGCACTTACTTCCAGGGTATTGACAATGACCCCGCCCGGTACTCCTTCTTGATAAGCGACCGCGCCACCGCCTTCCGGGGATGGCGGCGGTGGCGTCGTGGCACAAGCGGTGACGAAGAAAAGTGCGGCGGCAGTCAAGATCGAGCAACCGGCCACACCAGCCGAATGAACCGCATTTTGGGACAGTCTGTATTTCATATGTACCTCCTTTTAGTTATGGTAACTTCTCTTATTTAGACTCGGGTATGTCTTCCTGTGGAAAAAGAACTCGAAACGCGCCTGAAATCGCGATAGTGATTATATAGTCTCTCAGCGTTCTCTGCCGCCTGTTTCTCTCTCTCCTCCCTAGTAGAGCTCGTGATTGCTGGCTAAACACTCTCTTGGGTAAGACAATAGAAACTCACTCTTTGTATTGAAATTCTCGCCGTGCCGGCGATCAGCGAGAGCGCCGTATTGGATAGGGAAGCCATGATTTTGTGGGCTATACTGCTCATAGTGAAAAGGTATCCCGATTCGTTCTAATCCATCACCGAAAAAGAACTAAGACAAATCCTGATAGCATCATCTGTTGGCGATCTATGTCAGTCACCGCAAACTAATTTATGCCTACTGTTCGAATTCGTGGAATAGCAGTCAAATATAATCTTGAAAGCATGGGAGGGAAGAGTCCATGATAAGGCCTCTTGCAATTGATCACATCGTGTTGCGTACGGATCTCTACGCAGAGCTTATTAATTTTTACGTTGATGTACTCGGTTGTAGCATTGAGCGAGAAACTACACAGGAATTTGGCCTTACTCAGCTAAGAGCGGGTAACGCATTGATTGACATTGTGGATGTTCGGGGGAAACTCGGTAAAAAAGGTGGCTCCGCGCCAACAGAAATGGGAAACAATGTCGATCACTTTTGCATACAGGTAGAGCCTATCAAGGAGAGTGAGCTAAGAAATGGACCCCGATTTTCGGACAGCCGCTTAAGTGTATTCTGCCTCTCTGATTATGCTGCTTCCGGCAAAATAGTTTCTCCGAAATACGCCTTATCCGGGGTTTTCTCAATGCCCTGGTGTTTCCGTTCCGAATTGTAGAATCTCAGGTACTCTCCAATACTGGTACGTGCTTCCTTCACAGACGCATAGGCCCGTAAATAGACCTCTTCATATTTGATGCTTCGCCATAGCCGCTCAACGAAGACATTGTCTACCCAGCGACCTTTGCCGTCCATGCTGATCCTTACCCCTGCAGCCTTTAGTGTGCTCGTAAACGCCTCACTGGTGAACTGAGCGCCTTGATCTGTGTTGAATATCTCCGGCGCACCATAACAGCTGATGGCTTCCTCTAATGCATCAACACAGAAATCACTCTCCATCGTATTGGACAATCGCCAGCTCAATACCTTGCGGCTGAACCAGTCCATAATCACCACCAGGTAGACGAAGCCTCTGGCCATCGGAATATAGGTGATGTCGCTACAATAAACCTGGCCGGGACGATTGATCTCCAGCCCTTTCAACAGGTAAGGATAGATCTTGTGCCCCTTGCCCGGCCGACTGGTACCTTTCTTGGGATACAGGGCCATTATCCCCATCTGGCGCATCAACCGCTGTACACGCTTGCGATTGATGTCGTAACCCTCTTCCCATAGCCAGTCACGAATCCGACGGCTGCCGTAGAAGGGACGTTTCAGGTGCATCTCATCAATGCGCCGCATCAGCTTCAGATCTTCGTCTGATGTGCCCTTGGTCTGATAGTAAACCGTTGAGCGATTCAGCGACAGTAACTGACATTGACGGGTCACCGGCAGCCTGTTTTGCTGATCAATCATCCTTTTCCTTTCGGACCGTGAATCCTTTCCAGCCCTTGTTCTAAAAAATCCCGTTCCATCGTCAACTGGCCAATCTTGGCATGCAGCTCTTTGACCTTGTGATCGTTAGCTTCAGCCTGCCTCTCCGAACGCCCGAACACCTGATCAGCATTACCCACCAATTGGCGTTTCCACTCGGTGATCTGATTCGGGTGAACATCAAACTGTTCAGCCAACTCTGCCAGGGTTCTGTCTCCCTTCAACGCCGCCACAGCTACCTTGGCTTTGAAAGTGGACGAATGATTTCTACGCTTTCTTCTCATCTTCTGCTCCTGTCTCTTGGACAATAGTGTTGCAGAAGACACTTAAACTTTCCTCATCCCTGTCCGGCTACCGGGGTCCACCTCTCTATTAGTCTATCTGAAAAGTAGGGGTGTTGAGTGTGACGAGTTCAAAGACAGGTATGGAGCAACGGGTATGGGCCGTTCGATATATATAAGAGACCTAGCGGGAAACAATATAGAAATCCGTTCCATTGTATGACTCTCAATATAGCGGGTGCAGCGCGTGGGATTATAAAATCAGCGGCTGTTTCGCATTTGTAATAGTCTCATAAATTTGGCCAGCTGGTGCGAACAATGTTATGGAGCAATGGCGGATTTTCCATGTACCTCATCTCCTAACCCGCTGGCTGAGAGTATCTTGGGAAACAGATATTCCAATAACATAAATCCGATAGACGAAATGGTTTAAAAGAAAATGGCAGGGGTAAGTACGATGTACGTAGTTATGGGTGCGAGTGGTAACATCGGTAGTAAGTTTGCGAGTATTGCAATGATTAAAACCTTGGCATTACTGGCGGCGATATTAAGGGCGATGTGAAGTTCACCATGATCGCTACCAGAGATATCGCTTCGGTTACAGCTGCTCATTTAGTAAAAAGGGATTTTTCTGAGAAGGGGATACACGAATTACTCGGTGAACACGATGTTTCGATGCATGAAGTGACCAAAGTTTTCGGTGAGAAAATCAGAAAACCAAATTTACAGTATGTGCAGTTTTCCGCTGAAGATGCAAAATAAGGAATGATGGGTCCAGGTATGAGCACAGATGTCAGCGACCAGTTGCTGGAATTGGGACAAGCTATTGATAATGAATTAATAGCAGTCGACCTGCCACGCACCGCTGATAATACCATCGGCACCACTATTGCGGGATTCGCCAACTTCTTTGCACAAGTGTACGAGAGCTCTTAGTGGCACTGGGCAGATGAAATTGATGTGGATTAGAGTTGTGAAGCATTTAAAAATCAAAGAATCGGGGAACATAGCTGGCTGATGGCTAATATCATGCTGTTAGGCCATCCAGCAAAAATATGGGAATCAGTTGGTAATTTATCCAAACGGAGATTACAGATCGCAGACACCCGTTACATATTCGTAGAAACCCGGTAGCCGATCCTGCTTGTTTGCTTGCCAGGCCGCGACAAGACTAGGGTGGCGTCCAATCAATTTACAAAGGCCCCGGGTGTAAAAATTGGCCTCTTCCTGGTTGATGATACCCTTGTCATAGTACTTCCAGGCGGCCTCATTCACGTTAATCACGTATTCAAGTAGCACATAAAGAGTCCAACGGTCTTCAGGGCTCAATGATTCGAAATCAGCAAGCGCCTGACTGAATATTCTGGATAGCTCAGGATTAACAGCCAGTGCCAAACTCATCTCGTTTGTCATACTATAGATTGTTGAAACAGCTTCGGTCTCAGCGATGTCGTTGGAGCGCTTCAATTCGTAGCCAAGAAAGACAAGTGAAACTATGATCCCAACAAGCCCGACGATCTCTACAACTCGTCCGAAGTCTATCCAAGTTTCTTTGGTTGATGATGTCGTCATTTTTTGGGTGTATACAAATGCGATTGTCCAAACTCTCCCGGCCGCCTATTGTAAAGCGTATGAGAGTTCGGTTGCCACATGTGCGAACGAAATCTGATTCACATCAGGTTTACTCTTTGTAAGAGCGTAAATATCGCCTGGGTTGACCTGCTTGAATCCTTTCGCAAATCACTCCTGGAAAGCATGTATTTTTAGCAGAAGAGATGGGGGCGGTGCGCCATCCCTGGCGCATTGGAGATTTCCTGAACTAAGTGTGGTTGGTATCGGGATCAGGCAACCGGATGGCGCAACTGCGGGTTAGCGACCGGCGGCTTGCTGGAATAGTCGTAGAATCCCTTGCCGGTCTTGCGTCCCAGATACCCCAGTTGTACCAGGCGGGTCAGAGTATGAGGTGGTGAAACATGCGGTTGGTGCATGTCTTGATAGATATTTACGGTCATGGCTTCCACCACGTCCAGTCCAATGTAATCGGCGAGCTCAAACGGTCCCATCGGATGTGCCGCACCGGACTTCATCGCGTGGTCAATATCGGCAATAGTACCCGTGCCCATTTCCAGCAGGCGGATGGCACTCAGCATGTACGGTGTCAGCAAACGATTCACAATGAACCCGGTGGTGTCCTGTACAATGACCGGATCCTTTCCCAGCTTTTTGCAAAAGTCATTCAATGTATTGATTGTGGCGCTTGAAGTCTCGAAAGCGTGAATGATTTCCACCAGCTTCATTACTGTTGCCGGATTGAAGAAGTGCAGCCCAGCCACCCGACCGCGATGCTCACACACTGCCATCATCGCCGTCACCGACAGCGTAGATGTATTAGTAGTCAACAGCGCTTCTGAGGAAACGATCTTCTCTACCCGCTGAAACAGTGCTTTTTTGATCTCTAGATCTTCAATGATGGATTCGATAATTAGGTCACAATCGGCAAGATCCTCCTCCTTACTGCTCAATTGCAGCAGACTGAGCGTGGAGTTCCGAGCTTCGGCAGACATCTTGCCCCGATCCACCAATTTACCCAGCGATTTCTCTAGCCCTGCCTGAATCTTGTCCGTCGATCCTGGCGTTGCTTTTACCGCAACGACGGGAACTCCCCCCTGAGCGCACACCTGTGCCATTCCCAGACCCATTGCTCCACATCCCACGACACCAACTTTCTTGATTTCCATCGCTTATCCCTTCTAACGTTTGACCAGCACTATTGCCGACTCTGTAAGAGCTGCCGACACTAAATACACACATAGTATAATGAAATTTGTCATTCCGAGCATACAGCGGGGTACTGCCGAAATTGTCCGCTGAGCAACAATGCCAAGACGCTTGGATCACCGTTGCGAAATAGACGTGGCCTTGTCTCTTCAGAAGTTATACCAACAGGTATTGTCAGTTTTATTTCAATCAAACTTAGAGAACAGGCAATAAGGCTGCCAAGCAACATTGCTTTTGATATCGATTCCCATTAGAAATTGCCAACCGCGGTGTTCGGACTAAATCTGAGCTGTTGAGTAGATCTGGACCAATAGTCTTCTGTTTTGGAGGAAGCTTCAGCTCAAAAGGTAAGCAGAACTGGAAACTTCTTTATCTCGTCAATGGCAGCGCGAGATTTGCGCTTTAATAGTTCGAATTCCATTGCTGCCATAGCGGACGAAGCGACAACAATCTTTCGGATACCGCAAAGCTTGTTTTACCCCCCCTAGCTGCTCCTGAATACGACTTGGAGCTGGCAAGGCATGGGTATCCCTTCGATATCGGATGCTGATTGACAGTGAACCAGCGCTGTTGTGAACGATAGAGAGCACTCATTGTTGATCGCTTATCCAATCAACGTTTAGTAGACTTATCGCCTTGGAGTATTCAGGCTCGATGGCGGCTCAATTGTTCGGCAGCTAAAAGTTTTCAGGAGCAAGTATCTTGGTAACATCTCTATCTCCAAGAGTCCTCGCACTCTTTCTACTATGTGTCCCATTCCATTCAACCACAGCCGATAAAGGGTCGGTAGAGTTGCAGATAGCCGCTATGCTGGGCGCAGATGGTTCCCAGGCTTTGGTGACCCTGGTTGGCGAGACACTCTACGGCACCAGTATCCTTCGCAGGATGTATGAGGCCAGAGGATTTGAACAGCTCTGGAGCAACTCCTCTATAGCTCGACTAGGCACCGCCCTCAACGCCCTTGAGGAGGATGGCCTGACTCCAGAGGATTATCGTTTCGCAGCGATAAATGCACAGTTGAATGCACCCGATGTCTCGGCCCTGGACTCCGAGCAGACCGCGAAGTTAGATATCCTGTTGACTGAGTCTTTTCTGCGTGCCATCTACAACCTTTACTTCGGCAAGGCAGATCCTGAGCTGTTGGATCCAGATATCAATTTCGCACGGATATATGAAGAGGGTGATCCCAAGTCCTTTTTGATCAAATATATTTCTGAATCTCGAATCGATGAAGCATTCGATTGGGCACGACCCAAAAATTTACACTACGTCTGGCTGAAACAGGGTTTAGCCCGTTACCGGGCATTTCTATCAGCCGGAGGTTGGGAGCCGATACCGACGGGGGATTCACTGAAGCCCGAAACTACTCATCCTCGCGTTGCAATGGTGCGCGAACGTCTGCTGGTCACTGGTGATCTCTCGAAGGATAGCAGGCCGCCGGGTAATCCTGACTATTTTGATGATGAGCTAAAGTCAGCGGTTGAGAATTTTCAATACAGACACGGAATAGATGTGGATGGAGTGGTCGGCCCGGGGACGCTGGCGGTGCTCAACGTGTCGGTGCAGGATCGAATTAATCAAATTCGAGTTAACCTGGAGCGCGGACGTTGGATTCTACACGAAGTGTACGATGAATTCCTGCTTGTTGATATCGCCGGGTTTGAGATCTACTGGATCGAGAACAACGAAGAAATTTGGCGTGAGAAGATTCAGGTTGGAAGCGAGTTTACTAGAACACCGATTTTTAAAGGTGAGGTCCAGTATTTGGACTTTAATCCCACTTGGACTATTCCCCCGGGAATCCTACGTCGTAGTGTAATACCCGCGCTAAAAAAAGATGCTGCATACTTGGACAAGAAGGGTTACCAACTATTGACAATGGACGGAAAACCAGTGGATTCAAAGTCAGTGGATTGGGCGCAATTGAAAGGTTTTCCATACATTGTGCGGCAACCGGCCGACCCTAACAACGCATTGGGGCAGGTTAAATTTCTATTTCCTAATTCGCATTTCGTATTCCTGCACGACACCAATCACCGGGAACTTTTTAATCGGTCAAAGCGGACCTTTAGTTCCGGTTGTATTCGAGTGCAAAATCCTCTTGATCTGGCCGAACGGCTGCTGTCCGGCCAGGAGAATTGGGATCGTGCCCAAATCGACGAGGTCATCGCTTCAGGGGAAACTACGCGGGTAAACCTAAAGCACCCAATGCGGATACTTATTGCCTACAATACGGCCCGTGTGCCCAGTGTTGGCAGCCAGGTGCATTTTAGGCCAGATATCTACAAACGAGACTCAAGCGTGCTCGCAATGCTGGATGGGCCGTTCAGGCTGCGCAAGCGAGATGAGAATGGGGTGGCAAATACAGCTGCAAAATGATACGGCCAGGATCGGTATTTCTGTTTGTTTACCACCATTAGGAGGCGAGTATGATTTTAGCCCAGAATGGAAATTCACAGCCCAGCTTAGGTCAGAGAAAACAGGCTTGTTCGCCTTCTATTTTTTACACTCATCAACACCGCGTAAATCCTGGGATTGTCCGATCAATAAGTTACTATGCAAAATCTCCGCAATATCCGCTGCACTAAGGGGTTTACTGATATGGTATCCCTGTGCTGTCTCACATCCGAGCTTCTTAAGTGCAAAAAGTTGTTCCGATGTCTCGATCCCTTCGGCAATAATTTCATGCCCCAGATTGTGCCCTATATCGATCATCGATCTAATCAGGACGAGAGTGGGCTCATCGGAAAACATGTCGTCGATAAAGTATTTGTCCAGTTTTAGGTGATCGACTTTAAGGTGCTTGAGAGAAGCAAAAGAGGAATAGCCGGTTCCAAAATCATCAATTGCCAATAGAATTCCCAAGTCCTTCAGTTCCCGAAGAATAGAGAGGTTTTGTCGATCAGTCTGGACAAAGCTCTCTGTGATTTCTAACTCCAATTTATCTGGTGGTATTTTAGTATTATCAAGAACACGTCTTATCAGTGATATGATGTCTTTATCGAGAAAGTGACTTGGGGAAATATTTACAGCCATGCGAAGACATGGTGCACCGGCTCGGTACCAAGCAACAGCTTGGTTGCAGGCTGTGTTCAACACCCATTCGGTAAGAGGCTTTATCATCCCGATGCGTTCGGCTGTTGCAATAAACTCAGTCGGTGGAATCTCACCCAGAACTGGGTGGTTCCATCTCAGTAATGCCTCGAGTCCGATGATCTCACCAGTATTGGCGTCAACCTGAGGCTGATAGACAAGGGATAGTTCTTGTTTCTCGATGGCTTCCCTCAAGTATTGCTCAAACTGAAATCGGTATTCTGCTTTGAGAGTGAGTTCGGGTTTGTGTAATGCATAGCGATTTTTCCCGCGTTCCTTGGCAGCATAGAGGGAGGTATCAGCAGCCTTTAAAAGGGCTGATGAATTTTCCCCATCATCAGGATAGTGTGCAATTCCTATGCTGCAAGAGGGGGTGACTTTTCTCCCGGAAAGCTCAATAGGTTGAGATACGGTATCGAGACAGCGCTGAGCGATATTTGCACTCAAATAGTCGTCGGGGACCTCGTCAACCAGAATACAAAACTCATCACCACTAAGACGACTGACAAAATCTGTTTCACGGCTGGCCAACTTCAATCGCTTCGCGATTTCCTTGAGGAGTAAATCGCCAACATCATGCCCGAGACTGTCGTTGATATCCTTGAAGTCATCCAAGTCGATATACAGCAGGCCAAAACGTCTATTGTGTCGCTCGTATGTAACTAATAGATTTTCCAAGAATTGATAGAAGTGGGCTCTACTAGAAAGTCCGGTTAAGTCATCGGTATAGGCCAATTGCCGGATACGCTTCTGAGCCTGATCCCGTTCCATGACTATGCCGGCGAGTCTCGCCGCAGACATCAAATCATGTAATTCCTCGTCACTGGGCAAAGCTGGGTAATCGTAATACATGCCAAATGCGCCCAGTATTTTTTCAGTCGAATCCTTTATGGGTTCAGACCAACAGGAACGCAAACCATGAGGAAGGGCAACATGCTTTATGTTGGCCCATTTAGGGTCCGTCTCGATATTCTCAACAAGGCAACGTTCTCCTGTGAAAGTAGATGTACCGCAGGACCCGATATTGGGGCCGATTTTCAGTCCGTGTACAGCTTCACAGTACTCTTGTGGCAGGCTTGGTGCGCCACCGTGTAAAAGTATATCCCCCTCTAATTCCAGCATCGAGCATCGCATACCCGGATGATGCTCTTCATACATCAAGGCGATTGCATCATAGATACTAGACGCTGGTTCCCCTCTTGCGATCATTTCGAGAATCACAGATTTTCTTTTTGTAAATGATTCCGACCTTTTGCGTTCTGTGGTGTCTTCGGAGATACCCAGAAGATATTTAGGGCATCGATTTTCATCATATATACAGGTTTTAAAGGTTCGAAGAATGCGGGTACCCTGCGGGGTCTCGATAGTTTCTTTTCCAGTATACTCCGGTACTCCAGACTCAAGGATCTGGCGGTCTTTAGCGATTGAGGTGGCGGCCTTATCTTTTGGGTACAAATCATAGTCAGTGCGACCGATTATTTCATCGCGAGACTTTCCCAACAGGTTTTCGCCCGCCCGGTTCAAATGCACGAAGCGTAGGTGTTGCGCTTCCTTGACGAAAATCATGTTGGGAAAAATCTCGAATACTGCTCCAAATTCCTGTCGACTCAAGGAAAGTTGTTCCCATTGCTGTTTTATTACACCCATAGCCTTACCTATTAAGCCCAGTGCCGTGCTGTTTTAATTCCAACAGGCCATCTTGGAGACCATTTTGGTATCTTACTGAGCTGTCGCCGGAGATAGAGCGATGAACAAGTTCCACTAAATTTGGACCAGTCGGATAACCGTTGTTTGCTCGACATTTTCTGGACATCCGATAAAGCAGTGTCTCCCCCTTCATTCGCTGAAAAATGCATACATTTTGAAAAGAGGAGGGGGTAAGCGCAATAAGCATTCTATCTGACAGTATTGTTATTAGCAGGTAAACGGCCTGATAGTTTACCAGCTATTTGTGCTGTATTCCGCAGTCAATTGGGTGAAAATAACCTAACGAAGCCGGTTCCTCTTCTCCAACCTTCGGCGGTGTGGTTGAAGAAACACTATTGTAAACTGGATGCCGAAAGACTGGGTTGGGATAGTGGATAAGGTAAAGGTGTTCCATTAAGGTGGTTACCCTGGCGCCACACTGACAGTCCGCATTCATCATGGCAGATTTTTTATACCTCTCCCTGCCTATGGATCTGAATTGATTACTGTTCCTCGAGGTCTGGGTTCACGAACTAAGCCGTGTAGTCGCTATACTCGTACTTTTTAACGTCAGAGTGCCGCCAGGTACTCTCTCCACCTGAAACTCCCCAGCTTCCTGGCAGCCTCTCTCTCATTGGGACTGTCGGCGGTTGGTTTCAGGCTATTCTACTGGCAGGGCCGGGTACCGCAGCTATATGGATTTGTAACCAACCCTGAATCCCCCCCAATGCCGCCCCCTAACGAAGATCGGCATTGAGAGATCGTGCATGACTTCCCCGGTATCCCGCTTGTAAGTTTGTAGCAGAAAAGGCTTGGTGCTGCTTCCACATCTTGCCCCGGTACGGTCATTGAAGATTCGCTTGGTCCGGTTGTTTATTAGGTCTTTCTCAAAATCACCGGTTAGCGGTTGGGAGTAACGTTTATTGTGCGTGGGAAAATATCCGTTGCGATCGACCGCCCCGGCATATGCAATAAATTTATTTCTATCCAGCACCGGTTCTTGAATCGAAGGTAGATTCTTGTCAGTAAACTCATCGAACTTGGAATGAAACTTCGGCGGATTCGAGCCGGCGATAGGTTGATATGTGGTATCGAACAGATCGTTCTCAGAAATCTCATTTCTTTCAATGGCATCCTTAAAACAAGCTTCGATTGCCCCTACGGAATGCATCACTTCTTCGAATACCGTCTTGTGCTCGCCTTGGAGGCCCGCCTGACCGAATAGTTCATAAATCGATTCTGACATTTCCGAAAGACAGACAGACTGACTGGAGACCGACTCTACCTCCTTGGCGGAATTCTCGAGGCTCTCGCTAAGGCTCTCCACGGCACCCGTGATTCTTACCTGGTAGCTCCTGTTCTGTTCCGAGCGTTCTGCTGCAGCCGTGACTCGCTGCTCTACCTCACGGGCGTGGGTGAGAATTTCTTCCAATTGGTCATTTACCTTTTCGGTCTTGTTATGGCTTGCATCGACATCCTTTACCAGCAGGCACATTGTCTTGGCCGCGCAGCCGGTTTCGTCATTTATCTGCTTTACCATGTTACCAATTTCGGAAGTGGAAGTTGCGGTCCGCGTGGCCAGATTTCTAACTTCTTCCGCCACTACGGCAAAGCCACGTCCCCGCTCCCCTGCCCGTGCTGCCTCGATGGCAGCGTTGAGCGCGAGCAGGTTGGTCTGATCAGCAATCTCCCCAATGACTTTGGTGATTCTGGATATCTGCTCAGCTCTACTCTCCAGCTCAACGATTTGATCGGCAGCTTGCTGAGCGTGGGCGCTGGTTTCCTGCATCTGCTCGCGGGCTTCGGTTATGTCTTCCTGGCCTATGTAGCTTGCCCGGCGGGTCAATCGCGACAGTTCTTTCAAGGTACTGGAGTTGGAGACAGCATCTTCGATGTTTTGCGAGATCAGAGTCGCTGATTCTGCTATGCCCTGGATATCCGAGACTTGCCCCTCGATACGCTTTTTCAGCATATCCGCTGCATAGGAGACCTCGGCACCGGCGATGGCTATATCTCCACACTTTTCCACTGCGCTGACACTGCTGCCGTATTGCCGTCGGATGGATGACTCAATGTGACGAAGCTTACCGCGTGCGTCAACAACCTGCTTCGAGATGCCCCCGGTTTCATTTTTTTTGCTGTTCTTCATCGCCATCGATATGCTCAAGGACTAAATCGATGCCATCCTGGAGGGGCTTGATTCGCAAACGATGCATCAAAGCGTATGCGGCAGTAACGGAGATCAGTGAATAGAGCACCAAAGAGGCGAATACTTGACCGGGGATTTCTAGCAGGTGATAGAGAATGACTGGGAAGCCAACACCCAGTAGCAAAATAGACAACACGATGAGTGCAAAAGCCTGGCGTAGATTCGATAAAGACATTTCGAAAAAGCCTTATGCTATTAGGGTTGAGCGATCTATCGACCGATACAACGCAGACTTAAGCGATTATCGGGACGGAATTGCCAGTCAAACAAGTTAGAGTGCTGCGTCCGCTCGTGAGGTCTTGATCAGGGGGCGCGTCCGATCCATTAGTCCGCATCTACGTAACTCCTTGTAACAAAGAAATATCTGGAACCCCAATGGGGTGGCACTCAGACCTTGAGGTGCGGCTGGGATGCGGTGGATTTATATATTCTGGGGATCGCAAAAAAATTCTTAGAAGCTTGAGTTGGTCGATACTAGCTACTCCCGACTAAATAGTCGGAAGCCATCTCTAACAGCTATTCGGGGCCGCGGGTCAAATCAAACTCAGGCTCCGGATCTGCATATGGATGCATCTCCAAGCTGACAGGTGAAGTGCGTACCATGGGGATAAACTTGGTCTGATCTGCGAGCGGAGTCGATGGCCGCTGCGTCACCCGGTAAAGTCCATAAAGCGCCAAAGCGACTGCGGTTGCAGCCGATACAGCGGGAAGCCCGACGGGTCCGGCGCTCTCCATGGCAATGCCTCCCAGGAGCGGACCGCAGAGTGCTCCAAAGCCAAAGACAAAGAGCAGACCTCGAGTTGCTTCGAGCGCCTGACCCTGCTCCAGGTGGTCATTTGTGTGGGCTACGCTAATGCCGTAAAGAGAAAACATGAGACCTCCGTACACAAAGGCGGACAGAATGAGTCCCGAATACCCTACAGCTACTATAAATGCCGCGGCTGCGGCTGTTAAAGCCGTGGCTAGGCTGGACAGAATCAACACCACACGGCGATCTGCCAAGTCTGATAGATGACCTATGGGCCAATTAAGTGTTGCGCCGCCCAAAATAGTTGCGCTCATTAATAGAGCGATCTGCCCCTCCTCCAACCCAAATCGTTGACCGAAGACAGGGGTCATACCCCAAAACAAGCCGCTCAATACCCCAGCGCTCAGGACTCCTATCACACCGAGCGGCGATATTGTTATGAGCTGGGAAAGCCTCACAGGCACTGTCTTCTCTATCCTCGGTTCGGTAACTCTATTCACCGCAATGGGTACGACACCTAGTGTGATAAAAACCGCTGCAATGGAGAATAGCTGTATGCCAGAGGAATCCCCAGCCACGAGCAGAAACTGGCCAGATCCGAGGGCGATCAATGTGCTCATCATGTAGAGTGAAAAGATACGCCCGCGCGCGGGCCCTACACTCTGTTCGTTCAGCCAACTTTCTACTACCAAGTAGATACCAACTACACACAATCCGCTCACTGCTCTCAGCACAAACCATATCCATGGATTTATCGCAAGGCTGAATAGCAGGCAAGTCGCTGCAGCGACGGCAGCCAGGGCCGCGAATGTGCGAATATGGCCGACGTTTTGGATCATGCGTGGGATCAGGAGTGTGCCGGCGATGTAGCCCGCATAGTACCCGGCCATCACTAACCCTATTTCAATGTTGGAGAATGACTCGATAGTCGCCCGTACGCCGAGAAGGGTGCCGAGCAGGCCTACGCCCATGAGTAGAAGCCCCATTCCACTCAGAAGGATAAGAATAGTGATCGTCATCGGCTAAAAGCATCCGTGGGTCTCGAACTGGCAGCATAGGCCAAAAAGCGCTGTGGTGCCATTCAGCCCCAGCGCGATAACAATCTCTATAATCGCTATAAGCTTTATCATATAAAGCTATGATATAATAAAAGATATCACCGCCTGATTCCGAGAATTGTAGCCCAGGCTATGGCTGACAATCTGGCAGTGTTGGTTTCTCCGACGCCGAGAGGCAACAATGGTTGGCTGTTTGGACCGGAGATGCCGGAAACCGGAAAAATCTTTTTGCTGGCAAACTATAAAAAACCCCGCCGGGCTTAACCGAGGCGGGGCTGGGTTGTAGGTTTTGGTTTTTAGCTCAGTTGACGTTCACGACTACGTACTGGGTACCATATGCTTGATAATAAGTGCCGCCGCACTGGTGCAGAGAGGTGCCTTCGATAACAACTGTCGTGCAACCTCTCGGTAATGTCGCCGCGTAGACAGTGGTGCGGCGAATAGTGCGTCTCGTGGTGCGACGGGCGACACCAGCAACGCTTGCCGGTGTCGCAGGCCTGCCAAGCCGAGCGAAGCTATCGTTGATAATTACACCGCTATGGAGCCAGCCATCTATTACAACACCTGTAACCATCATGCAAGCGGCGACGATCAGTGTCCGAATCTTCATGCCATTTTTCATCACTTAAGCTCCTCCAGATTAGGCTCACCCAATTCGTCGACCGGAATCATCTCGAGTTTTCTAGCATCGCTTGGCGCAGAAAAAGCAAACTGGCCGGGATCGACTTTCGGTTCGGTATTCCAATCACGGAACCGAACCGAATGCTGTGGCGCGCCGGTCAGCCACTTAGTCGTAATGATGTACTTCATAGGTAGAGGCTCATCACCAGCTTTAACCCAAATTTGCCAATCGAGCTGATTTTCACGAAACAGCAAGTGATGAGATTCCACCCCGTTCACATATGCGGTTCCGAGATAAGTACTGCTGACCACGCCTGATGAGAGGCTGGCGTAAGAGTCTACATAAAGCAGATCTGCCGCCGGAGCATCCAATCCAATGTCTACCCGCACGAAGTCGAGTACATCGTCGACATTGCCCTTGGCCTTGGTCTGAAAATAGGCATTGTGCTCTTTCTCGTGGATCGTTAGTGTAGAGCCGTCGAAGATCAATGCCACATCCGCAATCGCTCCTTGACGTCTGGCATGGAGCCGGTTTGGCCGCTCGACGAGGATTTCTGACGAGCCGCTGATTTGTATTTTTTGACCTTCCAGGTTAACAACTTCCGTATCGATATCTGCCTTCACGCTGAAAGTGGACAACCCTCCGAGATAGGTTGACATAGATCGCAGGATCTTGTCAGCCTCGGAGTCGATTTGACTGATGGCAATAGCAGGTACAGAGGCTAATCCGATGCCCAGACAGGTTCCTATTGCCAGGCCCAACTTGCGGATCAACGAAATAGGGTGAGTATTTTTTCGCATTAGTGTTTGCCTTTCCGGATAAGATGCGTCAGTACAATCTCGAAATGAGTTGACAAGATTGTCTGGCCAATCTGCTAAAAGATCAGCATCAGAGTGTCGGGAGCATAACCTATCCAATTCACCGGAAGCAATTTATATACGTCACTCGACCGACAAGCTCAGCTCGAGTGTGGCTGGCGAGCGTCTGTTCTGGCAATTTGGCAAGGGTTCTCTGTGGGTTTGATGCATCGATTGGATAAGGTAGGACTGGTAGCCTGGACATTCGCGATCGTGGAGATTGCCTGTCGCTATGGCGATGCCTGAACAGGCTTTTCGCAGACAATCCGAAAAATCACACCGCGAATCACCGCCGATTTGAATGCTGCTAAAACGGTTACTCAGGTCCTGATGCTTCTCCCGCTCCCGGGGTTTCGAAGCCGCGTTGCATTGTAGTGACGGAGCTGCTGGACAACATTCCCAACAGAGAGGTGCCGCGTTTTCCCTTGACAACTAAACAGAAGCCTACTCCTTAATCTTCTTGCCGGCTTTTTCAACGGCTTCGCCGGCTGCCTCGAGGTTTTCTCCCGTGTCCTTTTTTAGGCCTTGCCAAGTGTCTCCGCAGCCGGTTAGCAGTACAGTAAATAGCGCAGCGATAAATACCTTCATCATTTTCTCTGGTTTCATGCTCATTCCACATCTAGTAGTAATCGTAGGGCGATACACCCGCTGTTGGCTTGGGGAGGAGTTGTCCGAACCGGTTCCAATTCGATGAAGAACCTCGATAAGAACGGGGCAACAAGACTCTACCACCGGGCTGATTATAAGGGTATTTTCTCAAATCGACCAATGACCAACAGCCCAATCGGAACCACCGCTCTGCCGTCGTTGGAATCACTTTATTTCACTTACGCCGGAGTCCAGCATCAAACTCCGGCAAGCAACCAGGACGCCCAAGCCTCAGCTGGAGTATTGCCGATTGCGGAACAACCTCGGGCACTATCAGAGTATGGATATATCCAAGCGCCAGAAAAAGTAGGATCACACATTAAATCGACGACGTATTAGGATCTTCCGGAGTATCTTGTTGTGCATGGCCGTGCAGCGGTCAAACACCGGGATTGCCCGTGGGTAAATGAAACCGGCCCCGCACCCCATACTTGTTGAATATAGCGGCTACTGTAGCTGCACGGTCCAGAAGCGCCGTTCTAACCCACAGATCTTTAAATCATGGACGGGCGTTGTGGTTGGCCCGAATCCGGGTGAGAGAGATGCCGGATAGGATTATCGCCAAGGCCAAAAAACTAACCCAGCTCAGCGGTTCGTCAAGAAACGTAACACCGGAGAAAAATGCAACCACAGGTACAAGATAATTGATCGTCGACACGAATGTCGGGCCGGCCCGGTCGATGACAAAAAACAAGATGATAGTTGCAATTCCGGTTGGCCCTATGCCCAACCAGATTAATGCGGTTATGGATGTTGCACTGGCTGCAACAGTGACGGGCTCGACCAATAGCCACCAGGGTGCAAACAAAGCCAAGCTAGCGGCGATCAACAGTCCGGCACCAGCCACTACCGGGTCGAAGCGGGGTAAGCGGCGAACCAGTATAGTGTTAACTGCATAACTGCAGGCGGCGACAAACACTGCTATACCACTGAGGGTTTCCAGCACTGTGCCCTTTATTACCGGTCCCAGCAGTATGGCAACCCCGGTGATACCCAATAGAAAGCCAGCGACTTTGAAAGCATTGAGATCTTCGCCGGGTATAAAATAGTGAGCTAATAGCATGGTGATCAGCGGCATGATCGCCATAATCATTCCTGCAAGTCCCGAGTCTATTGTCTTTTGTCCCCAGGCAATCAGAAAAAACGGCAGTAAATTCCCCACAAATCCAAATAGCAAGAAGATTAGCCAGCTCTTGAGCGATCGTGGGAGACGCTTCCCGCGGGCAAAGAGATAAATGGTTAGAACAGCGGCGCCGATAATCACGCGGAAGAAAACGATGGAGAGTGGGTCGATGGTTTCGAGTGTTAGCGCAGTGAACAGAAACGATGTGCCCCATAGAAAGATCAGGCAAAGCAATAACAACCAGTTGATGAGGTTTGGGCTCGGTTTCATCGGGTCGATGATATCAGACTGGAAAGCGGCTTTAAGGGCTGGGCAGATTCTCTCAGTGCCTGGAGATGTGAGTATTGGAGCTGCTTACCCGTTGCTCAGGGGAGTCCGACAGTTGCATAGGATTGCAGGAACCATATGCCCCCCACGCAACGGTATTTACCCCATCGGGAGATGCCCAATTATCGTATTGAAATAGAAAAGCGGAACTCGAATATCATTACACAAGCCTCTAGTTGGTGAGTGGTTGCACGCAAGCAGGTGCCCGAATGAGTGGAGTAGCGGATATGAGGAGAATTGGATGAATTTCGTCTTTGATAATACATACGCGCGATTGCCTTCCCATTTCTATGCTCGATTACCCCCGGTTGCCGTGGGCAAACCCCGCCTGTTGAAGCTCAACCGGTTACTCGCCCTCCAGCTTGGGATAGACCGGGAGTGGTTGAGTTCGGCCGCTGGCCTCTCTGTATTATCGGGCAATAGCGTACCAGATGGTGCGGAACCTCTGGCCATGGCTTACGCTGGTCACCAGTTCGGAAACTTTGTACCCCAGCTCGGTGATGGGCGGGCAATCCTCTTGGGAGAGATTCTGGATTCACAGGGCAATCGTTATGATATTCAGCTCAAGGGCTCCGGGCGTACGCCTTTCTCTCGTGCCGGTGATGGGCGGGCATGGCTCGGACCTGTATTAGGGCCTGTTAACACTAATTTTGATAAAATCATCGGATGAAAATCACATCCGAAGAATTCAAACTCATCAAAGAATTGCTGCCAAAACAAAGGGGTAATGTCACCGTATCGAACCTGCACGTGCTTAACGCAGTTTTGTATGTAGCGGAACAAGGCTGCAAATGGCGGGCGTTACCGAAGAAATTCGGCAACTGGCACACGATTTATACGCGAATGAACCGATGGGCCAAGCAAGGTGTTTTGGATGATGTCTTCTCGGAGCTGCAAGCCAACGACATCATCAACATTCAGGTTGAGCATGTTTCAGTAGACAGCACCGCCGTGAAAGTGCATCCAGACGGTACGGGCGCGTTAAAAAAAACGGCCCGCAAGCGATCGGTAAATCGCGAGCCGGATGGACAACTAAGATTCATATGGTAGCGGCGAATGAAAGGACCGCGGTTACGTTCTCGCTGTCGCCCGGTCAGGCGGGCGATGCGCCGGAAGGCAGAAAACTATTGAAATCCCTTGAGAATCAAGGTTGGGAAGGAACTCACGTGATCATGGACCGAGCCTACGAAGGCGACGAGACACTACAGTTGGTGCTGGACCTGGAAATGATTCCGGTAGTGCCTCCCAAGAGCAACCGTCTGACAAAATGGGACTATGACAAAGCGTTGTACAAAAAGCGCAATGAGGTCGAACGCCTCTTTCGACGGCTAAAAGGTTTTCGCCGAATCTTTTCCCGTTTCGATAAGTTGGATGTTGTCTTCTTGTTCTTTATTAACTTCGCGTTGATTACCGATACGCTGATTAGTGTTAACAGGCCCTAAGGGAGTATATCGTCAGTGAGAGTATGCACGCGCTCGGGGTTCCGACTACTCGAGCGCTGGCTGCGGTTTCGACCGGAGAAACGGTCTACCGGGAGACCCCGTTACCAGGAGCCGTACTTACCCGAATTGCGCGAAGCCATGTGCGTATTGGGACCTTCGAGTATTTCTTTGCCCGTCGGGATGGAGAGGCAATTAGATGTCTTGCCGACTATGTTATTGCCCGGCACTATCCTGAAGTAGAACACGATGAAAATCCCTATCGAGCGTTGCTCGGTGCCGTTGTATCCCGCCAGGCACGGCTTATCTCGCAGTGGCTTGGCATTGGCTTTATTCATGGCGTGATGAATACCGACAACATGTCCATTGCCGGAGAGACAATCGACTACGGTCCCTGTGCTTTTATGGACGCCTACCATCCGGCTCAGGTATACAGCTCGATAGACCAGGGTGGCCGATATGCCTTCATGAATCAGCCGCGCATCGCCCACTGGAACCTCTCTCGTTTGGCGCAGGCTCTGTTACCGCTTATAGACGAGAATCAGGATCGGGCCGTTGAAGAAGCACAGGCCGAAATCGATGCCTTTCCGGAGTGCTTTGAGCGCGCTTATCTTGATTGCTTCAGAGACAAACTTGGGTTGCAGCGAGAACACCCGGATGACTCCGGGTTGATCGATACGCTGCTTGAAGTAATGGCGAAGAACAGTGCTGATTTCACCAATACTTTCCGCGCCTTGTGCGACGCTGCTGAGGGGATGGAAAGTGGGGCCCGCGTGGAGCTTGGCAACAGTAGCGCCGGTGTAGAATGGCTCGGCAATTGGCGGGCGCGTTTAAATCATGAGTTGGCCGATTCAGCGAAGCGGGCGGCCCGGATGCGCATGGCGAATCCTGCAATCATTCCGAGGAATCACCGCATCGAGGCGGTGATCGAGGCTGCTCTCAGAGGTGATTTCGATCCGTTTGAGGAGTTGTTACAAGCGCTCGCTACGCCTTGGGAGGATCGACCCGAGAGCGCACCTTATAGATCCCCGCCCGAACCCCACGAGATTGTGCACCAAACCTTCTGTGGTACTTGAGTTCTTGTACTCAGGAGCGGGGCGAACTTCGGTTGTAAAGGTCACGGCTCCCCAAAATAACTGCGTGCCTGTATGACATAGCGTCCGCACGGTTTGATTCCCCCGACGCCATTCGGGCAATAGTGAGTGTAACGCCCCGTTATGTAGTCGATGAATCGATACGCAGCTTTCAACGCATCGTTAATTTCCATTTCACATGAAAATACTCTCCACTGAAAGACTCTGATCATAACTCTCTGATTAATCACAATATAAAGGGAATAATGGAAAGTTGGCACGGCATCTGCACTATCTCCTTTCAAGTACGAATTAAATCAACTTAACAGGAGACACACCATGAAAAAGACGACTTACACCGCAGCCATTATTTCTATCGCTCTGTTTTCCAGCGCCAGTTTTGCGGGCTTCGATAACGACAGCGATGTCCTGACAGGGGGCGCCAGGGTTGTTGCCACACCGGCCGAACCTTATGTTACGCCGGAATCCGGTCCGAACGGTACCGAGACCGACGTACTCTCCAATCTGGATGAGGTCCGCACCGATGGTCGAGTAAGCCCGTATGAGCGTGTCGGTGGCGATCGCGACAACAGCGACGATCTGATCGACAAGATTTCATAAAGGCTGCAGTTCTGTTGGGAGGGTCAGTGGCGAGAGCTGCTGGCCCTTTACTTTTTGGCTACTACTCTGCAGGCTTCGCACGATAAACCGGCTGACCAGGCCATCTGCGGTAAAATTCCGCAGTTAGGCGAGTCAAACCTAGAAGCAAACCAATTGCCGCATAGTATCTTTTTCCACCTCTGATTACCTACGACCGAACTTAAACAGAGACTTCACCTGTATTCATTCTTGAATTATGAGTAACTGGAATATCTTGCCGAATCGCTGGCGCAGGTAATAGCAGCTCGACCCGACGCACCATGGCTCGGAATTGATCATTCCAATAAATCGAGAACTCTTCGCGAGTGCGTTTACAGAACAGACAAATCAATTAGGAGTGGATAGTGATAGGTTGCTGATCTCTTCCTCGCGCCAATAAACCTGTTGATGCAGGCGCCCTTAGAGGGAAACTTCGATCAGGCACGGCTAATAGATAGCGTACTTTTTACGAGGTATTTTGAGGTGGAGTGGGTGGGTATATGCCTGTGAGATCACAGTTTATCAAGTGTGTTTGAGACCCTCGTTGATGCGCGATGCCAGTTTGATTGGCGGGGAGGAGCACCCTGGTAAGTCCGGCCTCGTAAATTTTCTCGATTGTTCTAAGCTTGAGCGAAGAATCTAGATTACAGGAGTCGAAAATTGCCTAAGAAAAGAGGAAAGAAGTCCAGACGGGTTCGCTATTCGATAAACCTCATAGGCGACGGCAGAAAGGGTATCGGCAAGCTGGTGCGCAGCAAGATTAAGCTTAGCAAGAAAAAAAAGGCACCTTTGATATTCAGTACCTGTCGGGACGGGGTGTTACAAGAGGGGCTGGATATGGCTAAGAGTGCATTCGAAAAAGGCCAGCTGGTAGGGATTTTGGATCCAGTCTCGGAAGACATTTCGGCCTTGTATACCGGGATCGGCTTGGAAATGGATGCGGAATCCGATTCGATAGGTGTGGAGTTTTTCGGAATAAAGCGAGAATCGGATGGTATACGCCAAGTCACCATCTATGCACCACCTGAGGTGTACTCGTTCAACATCGAGAAAGAGCACATTAATGCAGATGGCAGTAAACAGATCGCCAACATGGATGTAGGCACGGTACGTATGTACCCCAGTAAGGCCTGGTCGAAAGAACGTGTCGCTGCAATCCTGAAACACATTGATCGCATCCACAAGAAGAGTCTAACCATGACGGCGGATGTTACAGACGAAGAAAAAAATTTGGCAACCCTGGCGGAGGCCTTTAAGGATCAGAGGCTGTATCCGGTAGGTGTCCTCAATTTTAAGAAAAAGAGGCTCACCAACTATTTTCAGATAACCAGTTTTGCATACAGCTGCCATAGCGAGAACGATGGCAGTGATTGGTACTACGTTTACCAGATTGGCCAGTTTAGTCCGAGCAACGGTTTTTTCAGGAACGCCAAGCGCCAGCGCGCATGGTATGTGGATAACTACAAGATGGACGCCTGGCCTGCGGATTATCCGAATGACACTGCGGTTTCGATGATAAAGAACAGCCCGAGCACCACGACGGGGTCGCGAACCGCCGTCAGTTCGGTCTCATATTCGATCAGCGGTAATGTCAGCTACTCCGATAAAGGCAAGCAGGCCAGCGTTTCAGGAGGAATGAGTATAAGCAAGAGCCTGTCAATCAGTATTCCGGATCTAAGTATCTACAATAAGTCGGTGGATCGGGTAAATAATGCCCATTGGGAGTTTGTCATACCTAAAGTGAGTGGTAGGGACGACGGATGCCTCAACGACCTGAATTCGGTAGTGCCTATTGCCCACAATACTTTTCAGCCACAAAATCAGTGGATTTGGCGGGCTGATCCGAAAACCAGGAATAAGGGGAGAGCGTTTCGGGTGACGACTTCGTTTGCGGTGGAACTGGTCAACACCTATATTGGCGCGTGCAATATTTTCGGTTGTAATTGCGATGTTGATCATCAGAAGTACAACCCTTTTCCGAAGGGGGCAAGAAGAACATTTTCAGTACCTTTCCCCCCAATCGGAAAGTAAAGCATAGCGGTAGCGTGCGGGTTGGCGATGTTGCGGAATCGTGGGGGTGCGACGGAATATCGGTTAATGGCTGGATATCAGTTGCGCTTACCGGGTTCGGACCAGACCAGAGAAAGGGCCAGCAGCTCTCGCCACTGACCCTCCCAACAGAACTGCAGCCTTTATGAAATCTTGTCGATCAAATCGTCACTGTTGTCGCGATCGCCACCGACACGCTCATACGGGCTTACTCGACCATCGGTGCGGATTTCATCCAGATTGGAGAGTACGTCGGTCTCGGTACCGTTCGGACCGGATTCCGGCGTAACATAAGGTTCGGCCGGTGTGGCAACAACCCTGGCGCCCCCTGTCAGGACATCGCTGTCGTTATCGAAGCCCGCAAAACTGGCGCTTGAAAACAGAGCGATAGAAATAATGGCTGCGGTGTAAGTCGTCTTTTTCATGGTGTGTCTCCTGTTAAGTTGATTTAGTTCGTACTTGAAAGGAGATAGTGCAGATGCCGTGCCAACTTTCCATTATCCCCTTTATATTGCGATTAATCAGCAAGTTATGATCAGAGTCTTTCAGTGGAGAGTATTTATATTTGGGATGGAAATTAACGATACGTTGAAAGCTGCGTATCGATTCATCGACTATATAATGGGGCGTTACATCTCTTGTATTCATCTGAGAGTTTTTTCACCAGTTTACTGCCTGCATGCCAAATTGCCGGGCTGCTGTCCGGCGTTCTCTCGCAGTCGTTCACAATACACCGGGGCATCGGCTGAAATCCTAGAAGTCAATGGGTTGCCCATTCGCAGCAGTTCCCTGAATGAGTACCAAGCTTTTCGAGTAGAAGCGTATGATGTGGTTTGTCTGCATAAGGGTAGTCGGGTGGATATTTTTTGAGGGAGCGGCGCATCTTAAGTAGCGACTACAAATCGAGTAAAGCAAGAACCCTCCTATTGACGGGAATCGCGATGTTGGCTTTTGCTGCCAATTCTCTGCTGTGTCGGCTTGCTTTGGGAGAAGAATTGATTGATGCGGTGAGCTTTACTGGTGTCAGGGTGGTTTCCGGTGCACTTTTGCTGGCCATCATGGTGTTACCACGCTGGAGGACCCAGGAGCGATCACCGGTGAATTGGCTTTCCGTTGCAACGCTATTCACCTACATGGCATGTTTTTCGCTCGCCTATCTTTCTCTCGATGCGGGTACGGGTGCGCTGATTCTGTTCGGTGCGGTGCAGCTGACAATGTTTCTCTTTGCCTTGAGCGGGGGTGAGCGGTTTCCGCTGTTATCTTGGATCGGTCTCTCGTTAGCGATTTTGGGACTCTTATATCTGGTTTCGCCTGGGCTGACTGCACCCGATCCCATCGGGGCACTATTGATGGCCACTGCCGGAATCGCTTGGGGAGGGTATTCGCTGTTAGGTAGGGGGGTGGCAGATCCCTTGAAAGCTACGGCGGCTAATTTCATCTACTCAGTACCATTAATCGTTGTTATCAGCCTCTTTTTCGTTAGCGAGTTGCAGGCTACGTTTATGGGTATTCTCTTGGCAGCCACTTCAGGTGCCATAACCTCTGGTCTCGGCTATGCTGTATGGTATGCAGCGCTTCCCGGTCTCACGGCGACACGTGCGGCAACAGTCCAACTTTCTGTACCGGCCATTGCTGCCATTGGCGGGGTTGTATTATTGTCCGAGCCAATAACCTGGCGATTATTTTTGTCCTCAGCTGCAACACTGGGTGGGGTTGCAATAGTACTATCCCAGCGCGTTGAAAAAGCATCTCGAAGGTAATCAAATCACAGTCCAAGTTTTATTGTTGGATTGAGTGAGTACCCAACTTGATCGTCGTCGGTGAAACGCATGTACATTTACTCGATAGTGAACCCACGGGGTACTCGCAATAATTGGGCTGTACTGCGCGGATGAAGCGAAAATAAGGTAACAGGTGTATCCCCTTCCTGGACGTCTCCTCTCCGTAATTATGCCCTTTTACTACGCGGGGTGGCCGTAAACAAAATACTCAAAGAATTCTTTTTGACTTGTTTATTCGATAATGGGAGAACCTATGCTCGATCTTAAACTCAAAAACAGGCGTGTCCTTATTACCCACGCTGATGTTTTCATGGGACCGGTTTTATGCCGGGTATTCAGGGCGCAGGGCGCGGATGTAATCGAAAGCAGGGATTCCTTGCTCGCACCCGAGAGCCCAGCGCAACTGGTTGATGCGAGCGGGGAGGTAGATGCGTTGGTAGCAAATCTGGCGATCCCGGCCCCGAGTTCGCAAGCTTTCGATGCGTCCGATGAGGAGTGGAAGCATACCTTTTCCGCTCTGGTTGATCCCTTGCCCCGACTGGTGCGGGCGCTGCTGCCGCAGATGATTGAGCGTGGCCGTGGAAAAATTCTAGTCATGGGAAGCGCTTCCGCGCTCCGGGGTATGAAACGTGCTTCGACTTACAGTGCCGCAAGGGGGGCTCAGCTTGCCTATGTGCAGGCCGTTGGCGTAGAACTAGCGCATCACAATATCCAGGTGAATGCCATTGCCCAGAACTTTGTCGACAATCCCACTTACTTTCCTCCCGAAGTCCAGATTAATCCCCGCTTTCAGGAACGGCTAAAGCGGGAGGTACCCCTGGGTCGACTTGTTTCCGCCGATGAGGATGCGCAGTTCGCCGCCTATCTCTGTTCTGACGCGGCCGATTGCTTTGTCGGGCAGGTATTTCCTCTCTGCGGAGGCTGGGTCGGGCGTTGATGGACTGTAAAAAACAGGGTGATAAATTTATTCACACAGTCAGTGTCAGGTTAATTTACAGTTTTCTCAAAGTCTAGCTAGAGGGGAAAAAATAGGATTTTGTGAAAAGGATATTTCAGAATTGTTAAGCTTTATGTTTTGAAGCATATTCCCTCCTCAACTTCATGACTTGCCATCGATTTTTTGCGGCCAACTTTGTTGAATTCGTCAAGTATCTTTTTCTGGTGAGTAAGTTATTCGCTTACAAGGCTTGTTATTTGCATCCCTGTTATATGCTGTCAAGAACAACAGCTGTGACTTGGCTTAGTAGCCTCTACCTATCGTGTATCGGGACCCATGGCTTTATTGTTTAGTGTTGATGACGGTAGTTAGCCAGTGGCTGTAAGCTATTCGGTTTGTTGCGTACTTGACGATGATGGGTCGCGAAGTATCTCAACAACGATTCCGGATTTACCAGAGCCGTAATAAGCGATCGTTACAACAACGGCTGCCTCGTTTCAGTGCGAATCGGACTTGAGAGTGCGACCAGAATATAGGGTGCGTGGATGGGCCCATTCCAATAGTGGTGACTCGACCCCCGGTGGGGTGCGAATTTGTCGAAAAAACCGGCCTGTTCGCGCTTTTGCGTTTTGATCTGCAAACGCGGGTAATCATTAGACGACTTATTAACCAGTCAGGAGAATGTTTATGCGAAAAAGTACGCTAGTCACTCTATTGCTATTCGCTATTAGTACGATGGAATTTGCAAGTGCGGGTGTCGGAGAGCCTGATATTACCAACGAATACGCAAATGTAGGCGTGTTAATTATATTTGACGAAGCGATAGACCCTCAACTGGTCGGCGATGATGTATCTACTTTTTGCTCCGGCGTGTTAATTTCCGAGTCTCATTTCCTGACCGCGGCCCACTGCATCGACTGGATCAGCACTGTAGAGAAACCCTATATTGGCGTATCTTTCTCAAACTTTGCCGCGCCGATAAAAGAATTGACGATTCCTGTAGTCGATTATGTTATGCATCCGGATTATCCCACCGGTCAATGGACTTCACCCGGCAACAGTCCAGGCAAGGGAAACGCGCTTGTGAACGACCTGGCGATTGTAGAACTCCGTCTGCAAGTACCCCATATCGCACCTGCATCGTTGCCATATGAAGGCTTTCTTGACGATCTACTCAGTGAAAAGGAAAAGCGAAAGTTGCAGATTGTAAACGTCGGCTACGGTGTCGTGCCTTTTATTAAGGGTCCCCCGGGATACTATCCTCCCGACGGAATTCGCAGAGTGTCGACTTCCAGACTGCTTGCTCTGACTCAGGATTTTCTGCGCCAGCATCAGAACCTCAACGCAGGAAGTACGGGAAACAGTGATCAGGGCGATTCCGGATCCCCGAAGTTTCTCCCTGGCGATAATACTATTCTTGGGATAACCAGTTGGGGGAATCCCACATCGAGAGGGTTCGTCGCCAGTGTGAGAGTCGATACTCCAGCAGCCCTTGATTTCATTTGGGGTGTGCTGCAACAGGGTATTTCACAATAGTAAGATCCGGTAACGGCGAATTTTTCTTGTACAGGAAAACATGGATTGATTTATCCGCTTGCTTGGAGCAAGCGAAACGCCCGGTAGGGCATAGCGGCTATCTGCATTGCAGGTAGCCGTTTTTTCCGATCAGTGATTACAATCTAGAGCGCTGAATCCCTTTGCCATCAGCAGTATTGCAAGGGCAGCGCAAACAAGGACTTTTTTCAAGAAGTACATTATCCCGCGACTATCCCTCCACTCCAAAGGACTTGGTGTAACGTTTGACCGATCTCAAGCTGTAATAAAGCCTTCACAGTTTGTGGCGATACTGCAGCGGTATTTTTTGGGAAATACAAATCGTATCGAGAGAGGTCTAAAAACAATGTACAAAAACTGCCTGACCACCCTGAAGCTTGCGGTTGCTCTACTGGGATTAACTCTGGTCTCTACTGCATCTATGGCAAACTCGGTAGCCAGGGTCACAAATGGCGACAACAGTGGGCCTGGCTCTCTGCGCCATGCACTCCAGAGTGGCGCCAACAAGATTATTGTCAAACCTTCGGTGGCTTCTATCTGGATCCATGAGACCCTCAGCTACACCGGCACTAAACCGCTCAAGATTATTGGCGGAGGGTCAACTGTCAGGGGCAGTGATGATTTTACTTTGCTCGCGATTACCAAAGGGGCCGACCTCTCTATAAAGAACATGAACTTTGTCGGTATCGGTGGCTTTAGCGTCCATACGCCTAGCTTGGGCCGGGGCAAGGGGATTTTTGTGGACGTTTTGGGTACCGGTGAACAACGGTCCGATACCGTTCATCTGAATCTGACGCATGTCACCGTATCGGACGTGGGTTACCACGGTGTTCATGTCTCAGATTGCGATGGGGGTGACGAATGCGGTTCAGGGGGTGACAGTGGAGGCAAGGGTTCGGATGCATCGGTTTACGCTATGCTAAGGAACGTCGTCATAGAGAATGTCGGTTACGGCGTGTTTGATGCGGATGGTCTGCGGATTGACGAGCGGGATGAGGGGGATATTTTCCTGAATGCTACTAACTCAACATTCGTCGGCGTCGGTGCAGACGGGGCTGAGCTCGACGAAGACGGCAGCGGTAACGTCATCGTTTCGGTGCGCAATACCCGCTTCATAACGAATGGTGGTTACTGCGAGGGCCTCGATATAGAGAACCCAATAGACGAAAAGTGTATCGACGATGGTGAACTGGACCTAGATGATGGGTTTGATATCGACGAAGCCGGTGACGGCTCCCTGGTTGGCTTGGTAAGGAACGTTGTAGTCAATGGGAATTTGGACGAAGGCCTCGATTTCGATGAAAAAGGTGAGGGTGATATAAGGCTTCGTTTGACAAATATACATGCTCAATCCAATGGTGACGAAGCCATCAAGGCCTCTGAGGAGGATGCAGGAGATGTCATCGTTGACCTACGCGCCATCAGAGCCAATAACAATGGTGATAACGGCATTCAGATTGAGCAGTTTGTCGACGGTGAAGTTCAGGTCGTAGTTAAGGGGAGTATCTTGGTAGAGAATGATAAAGACAGCCTCAAGGTCGAAAGCTTTGCGGATGCAGATGGAGAGGTCGATGGTCAGGGGAGTCTAAAGGTGCGTGGCTCACTAATCGACGGTATAGATACCAATGTAGAGGAGCTTTGATTGAAGCTCCGCTCGTAGGATGACCCGAACGGACTGTTTTAACAGTCCGTTCGGATTGCAAGTATTCTAGGATTCAAACTTCCCCACCATTTATTTCAACTTCGTTCGATACAAAATTCTACGTCGTGCAGGGTGTGGAATTGCTGGCAGGGGCGTTCAATCTGACGCTCATGGGCATGAACATTCGAGACGGCTTGAAGGTGTCCGGCAGGTTGAGAAAAATGAATCAATCCTTGGTTAAAACGGGGTTAACCATGGATTATTCTATTTTGAAGTATCTCCATGTTCTGGGTGCCGTTCTCATGGGTGCCGGGCTTGTGGGAGTCTGGCTGGCTGATCTGAGGTCGAGGCACACCGGGACATAGTCCGGTTTTCAGAGGCTGTTCAGTACATTGTCGTATTCTACGACGGCGTGGTTGTCCCCGGAGCGCTTTTACTGCTTTTATCCGGCAGTTGGTTCACTGTTCAGTATTACGGTGGTTGGAATTTCATCGAGATACCCTGGCTTGCGGGTATGGTCTGCCTGTTCCTAGTCGAGTTCGTAGAAGGCAATACAGTTACCCGGCTCTATTTCTTGAAACTCCGGCGTATCACCCAGGATGCGCTTAAGAGCGGGAAGATTTCAGAGGAGTTGGAGCGGGAGAGGTGAAAGCTCGTTGCCTCCTTTACCCACTATCTGGATCTATCCATGCTGTTTTAATCATCGCTTTGGGAGTTATCAAGCCGTCTACCTGGGCAATGTTCGTATACGGCTCGGCCATAGCTATTGGTCTTGCTGTACTCCTCACGATGCTGATCCCACGACTCTATCCCTGGGATAAAGGGGATTAGGATATCAACGAAATTCTTTCTCTTATGACCCTGGTAATCCGGTTGTATTTCGCTAACGATAACTATTCTGCGATGTTGGTGGCAACAGCCAGATAACAAGGTCGTCCTGGGCCTCTGGGAATCGGTGGCGGACTGGCTGAGATCAGAAGTTGGAGAGCAGGACTCGGGAGAACCCAAGACAAGTATTGAAAGAGATTTCTGCAGTCCCCAGCTAGAGGGGATGTGGAACCCGGCTGGAAGTATTACTCACAGTCATAATCCGATAGCGCTTTCTTGGAAGAAAAAGTATTCGCACAATCCATAAAATATTTGTGAGGTCTTCAAGATGAAAAGAATTCAGATAGCTCTCTTCATTTTCATGATTTTACCGGTTTTTTCTCCTATTCAAGCGAAGGTAGGGGGAATCGAAAATTTGCGCCAGACCGGTAAGGCCTTTGCATCAGTCGCACGCGCAGTCTCCCCCTCCGTGGTGTTTGTGCAAGTGGAAGGCAGAAATTCCGGTGGAAGTGTTTCCGGTTTTCCGAATCCCTTTGGCAGGGAATGGCCGTTTGGTGATGATATGTTCAAGCGATTTTTCGGTGATCCCTTTCCCAATAGCCCAGGGCAACGGCCACCCAGGTCGGAACACCGTACTCAGGGGCAAGGTTCCGGGTTTATTTTTGCGACGAATTCAAATTTGTTAACGGAAAGAAGCTACATACTCACCAACAATCACGTAGTGCAGAATGCCGATAAGATTCGCGTGAAGCTGCAGGACGGCCGTGAGTTCGAAGCGGAGATTGTTGGCGGTGATCCGAAATCTGATATTGCAGTATTGAAGATCGAAACGGGGGGGCTAGCGGCATTGCCGCTTGGTGACTCATCGGATCTGGAGGTTGGTGAGTGGGTAGTTGCCATTGGCAACCCTTTTGGCCTTAGCAATACGCTCACTGTTGGTGTAGTCAGCGCCAAGGGCCGCACCAGTCTGGGCATAAGCGACTACGAAGACTTTATTCAAACCGATGCGGCTATCAATCCAGGTAATTCCGGAGGTCCACTAGTAAATCTCAACGGTGAAGTCGTTGGAATCAATACCGCGATTTTTTCCCGTAGTGGCGGATATATGGGCGTTGGATTCGCTATTCCCATAAATCTGGCAAAGGGTATCGCCAATCAGCTGATCGACAGGGGAGAGGTCACGCGTGGATATCTAGGAATCGTTATTCAGCCGCTGACGCCGAGGCTTGCAGAGTCGTTTAGCATTGGCGAGAACCAAGGCATCCTGATTGCCCAGGTACAGGAGAAATCACCCGCAGCAATAGCGGGTTTGAAGCAGGGGGACGTGGTCACCGCCTATCAGGGGATAAAGGTTAGGGATGTAGGCGCGTTCCGTAATCAGGTTTCACTGACGCCTCCAGGTAGCACTGCTGAGATTACCGTATTGCGAGGTGGTAAGCAGCAGGTTGTCAGTGTAACCATAGGTAAGCTCACTGATGAAAATCTTGTCGCCGATAACGGAGCACGGAGCGCAGGGCCGCTAGGTATAACTGTGCAAACGCTCACCCCACGATTGGCGGAACAATTCAACACTAGTGCAGGTGAAGGTGTCGTTGTGACTGAAGTAGAGTCTGGCTCCATTGCGGCTATGGCAGGAATAGAGCCGGGTGAGATTATCCTTCAAGTAAATAGAAAGCCGGTCACCAGTGCAGCTGCTTTTAAACGCGAGTTTGAAAAGTCCAGTAGCGCCAGGCGTGTTTTACTGTTATTGCGTAAAGGCACAATGCAGCGTTACCTGGTCTTGAGCTGGTAGCTCTGGTTTCGAGATCGAAGTGGCGTTGATCGCCGGCCCGGGCTGTTACTCGGCCTGGGCTCCGCGATTGAAATAACTTGACACGAATACGGTGTAGTCGGGGTGCTCTAAGGATTGACTTGAAGCGATTTTCTTCCGTATCGCTGCTTTACCATGGTCGGTTGCCCGCTTGTTTTCAACGGCGCAATGGATACGATTGACTCACTCGGGAATTTCTACACAGTCCTATAAAAATAAATTATAAACAATAAGTTATATTTAGTATTTTTTATCGGTTTTACGTTCTTGAAAAAAAATTCAGCGTCCCTATCTAATGAGCAGACTTCCCAGTCAGATTAATAGAAATCGATAGGAGGTATTGAAATGTTGGGGTATATCGGCAATTTGGACGGTGGCCTGTTCGATCAGTTCAGGCGCCTTGAGCGGGAGATGGATCAGATGTTTAGTGGAGGTTCCACGCCCAATGGCATTCGTGCTGTGGCCAGAGGGACCTACCCTCCCGTGAATATCGGGAGCTCCGCGGATCAGGTAGATGTTTATCTGTTCGCTGCGGGGATAGACACTAAAAGCTTAAACATCACTGTCCAGCAGAATCTCCTCACTATTGACGGTGAGCGAAATTCGCAAGTCAGAGAGGAAGCGGACTATTTTCGGCGCGAGCGGTTTGGTGGCCCATTTCACAGGGTGATCACTTTGCCCGATGATGCGGATGCGGAGAAAGTGGATGCGAGCTACCGCGATGGAATACTGCGTATCAGCGTGAAAAGGCGCGAGGCCCGTAAACCGCGGCAGATAGAAGTCAAATAGATTTCTGAGGAGATAGAGATGAGCGAGAACAAAGACGTGACCAAGACCTCTTCCGGTTCGGCACAGAAATCGGTTGTACAGCAGCGGGCGATACGCCCAATGGTTGATGTCTTCGAGGATAAATCAGGCATTACCATTCAGGCAGATATGCCGGGTGTAGCACGGGATAGGCTTGATATTCAGATAGACAATGACAGCCTTTCTATCGAAGGCAGGGCTGAACTATCGATGCCGGAAGGTATGGAAGCACTTTATGCTGATGTCCGGTCCACGCTTTACCAGCGGAGTTTTTCTCTGAGTAGCGAATTGGACGGAGCACAGACGGAGGCAAATCTGAAGGATGGCGTATTGACGCTCCATATACCAAAGCGTGAGCAGTACAAGCCGCGAAAAATAGAGGTGCGTACTGCATAGGGGCGGAAAACTGGGGATCAGCTAGACCGCTCCGGTTCTACGGAATCGGGGCGGTTGTACTAAAATCGAAGAGTTTTTAACGGTATTTTTTCAACTCCCTGGTTCAAGATTCCTCGACAGCAATCGGGGGTGGTAATCTCCCTTCAATACGGAATTTAACATAGTCCTCCAGTATTAGTGCGTGGTCGAATGCAAGGGGGGAAGGGGGCAGTTGGGGCGGGCAAACCAGAATATCGACGGCATCGTCAGCGGCTCTTGGTACGCCCTTCGCGCTGGCGACGTACACTACGCTGGCGGTATGCACACGATCATCCCTCTCTGGATCGGAGTAGCAGCCGAGCAGAGTGAGGAGAGTGACGTCAAGGCCGGTTTCCTCTTTTGCTTCCCTTATTGCGGCTTGTGCTACGGATTCCCCTCGATCTACGAATCCACCAGGTATCGCCCATCCGGGCGGGGGGTATCGCCTTTTTATGAGTAATATAGGGCGATCGCGATGATCGTGGAGTTCAATTATCGTGTCTGCGGTGAGCAGTGGAGTCTTCGGTCTCGCCATGGTTTAGCTCATCTTATAACTGTTTCCAGGTCACGGGAGGCTCGCTATTTGAATCTCCGGACGTGATATTCAAATTCGCCCATGGTAGGGCCACCGAGCCTGATATCTCTTGAGAACCAGTAATAGATCGGTCTAGAGCCTCTCTGCGTTATCAATGCAGATGCTTGGGGCTGTGGGTTCTGTGCCGCAGACCACTGGCTGCAGAGTACAGCGCCTTTCTCACTGCATTTTACCGTATCTAAATGGGTTATTAGATTAGGCGGGGACCGACTCAACCTCTCTGCCTGTATCATGATTCGGTTGCGATGGAGTTTATCCTGCGGCTCCTAGCACTCTCCACCCCTCCAGTTGGTGGTGCTCAAGCTGAATATACCATACTGCAATTAGGTAAAATGATTGCTGTAGTCTGTATTAGTCATATCTAATACTGCTTGTGATTATCGAGAGTACTCAATATAGTTTCGTCGTTGCGGAGTACTTGTATTAGCCGGTCACTGCCATTTTTCATTTTGTGGAAGATTTCTCGGTCAGTAGTCGACAAGCATCTGCACCTACGTTCTCTCAATTTGATAAAAGGTAATAGACACATGGCAACAGGAACAGTTAAGTGGTTCAACGATCAAAAAGGCTACGGTTTCATCACACCCGCCGATGGTACCAAAGACGTCTTTGTTCACCATAGCGCCATTCAGGCCAGTGGCTTCAAATCGTTGGCTGAGGGCCAGACTGTCGCATTCGATATCGAGCAGGGCCAGAAAGGGCCGAGCGCTACCAATGTAGTACCGCAATAGTCCGCGCTTAGCTCGCTTGACGAATGATCGGGGGCCTCGTCGAGTACGGGGCCCTTTCTGTTTCGGAATAGGGCAAATAACCAAGCGCCCTTACAAAGTGACAGCCGCGTTATCTGCGGGGGTTGTTCTTACTCCTGTTTTCAAGACAGCCAAGTTGAAGCTTCCCTTTACCAAATTTATTCGCTACCCGGTCCAGTGTCGCCAGCAGCCTGTCTTCTCTTTTCCGCTCGTAGAGTTGATCGAACAGATCACCCTGGTGTTCTTCCACTGCTTGCCAGCCGCTGATACCCACCCCGATGAGTCGAACCGGTCTTTTGGGGAGCCGGCTGTTGGATAAAAGGGACCACGCCTCCCGTAATATGACCCTTTCGTCGTGGGTTGGGATAGCGAGCTTGTGTTGTCGCGTATGGGTTTCGAATCCCCTGAAGCGGATCTTGAGTGCGACCACAGTGCCTGATAGGTGCTCCCTCCGGGCAGCCGCAGCGACCTCGGCAGAAAGCCTTAAGAGCACATCATGCAGAATGGCCGGTTCCTTCACATCCTCTTGAAAAGTGGTCTCCTTGGAAATGCTTTTACGCCTCCGGCCGGGTATTACTTCCGATGAAGCGATACCCAGAGCTTGCTGACTGAGGTTTGCTGCAGCCCGTTCTCCCAGGTGTTCCTGCAGGCAGGGCAGGGGCACCGTCCGAAGCTGAGCTACTGTTTTGATACCCAGACGGGAGAGAATCCTGTGGGTTTGGCTTCCCACTCCTCTTAGTTTGGAAACCTCCAGAGGCGCCAGGAACTCGAGGACCTGATCGGGCCCTATTAAAGTCATTCCATCGGGTTTTCCATGTTCAGAACCGAGTTTCGCGACCAGCCTGTTAGGCCCTATTCCCACAGAGACAGTCAGCCCGGTAGCCTTAAGAACGCGTTGCTTTATTTGTTCTCCGATTGTCGCCGGCGGTCCGATGAGTTTCTCAAGCCCGGATAAATCCAGATAGGCCTCGTCGACCGAGACCGGTTCGACCACTGGGGTAATTACCCCTAGGAGCGTGAAGATCTTTTTGGAGACCTCGATATACCGGGCCATGTTGGGGCGCAGGTAGACCGCATCCGGGCAGCGGCGATAAGCATCGGATATTGGCATAGCGGAGTGGATACCGAACGCGCGGGCTTCGTAGTTTGCCGCGGCTACTACGCCGCGGTGACCGGGGAGCGCGCCCACCACAACCGGACGCCCCCGGTACTCAGGGTGATCATGTACCTCCACGCTGGCATAGAAGGCGTCGAGATCCGCATGCCCGACCCAGCGTTCTTGGGCTGAGGGTTTGGCCATTACAAGCAGCAGGGTTTCATCCGTGACACCGAGTCGAGGTTTTGTCGCCAGCTCTCGAATCAGCTGGCGTCATACTGTTGGCAACCAAAGCCCATTCTAATCGTTGCCGCTCTGCAACTCTTTGGTCGGTGTCCATCCCGGTCCCGGATCGAAGCTTGAAATCTCGGCCGCGAGCTCCGCACTATCGAAACCGAGATCAGTCTCATAGACGATACTATCATGGTTGACCATGAAGCTCATTACCCCGGTCTCTCCGTATATGGCCGGCCAGGCCAGAAGTGCAAAACCGTAGCGCATGCGATCACCGAGCATATAGCTGTAGGCTCCGCCACGTGCCTGTGGACCCTGTGCATTGAGAATACGGTAGAAATAGCCGTGATAGGCACCCTCAGGAGTCGATTCCGAGAACAGCGGGCCCAGCGGGCTTTGTGCTTCGTCAGCGTCTGCCTCCCAATAAAGTCCGTCGAAGCTACCTGGGGAGCTGATGAACTTTTGAGCGTATTCCAGCGCCCCGTCACCATTGCGGTCCACCTCGGCGTACTCCAACTGTGCGTCGTAGTAGGCTAGGACGGCTTTCATGGCTGCTAGTTCGTTTCTGCCGATCGCGCGAATCCGCATACGATCCCGTCCTTTTTCGATATCGAAGTACCAATCCGCCGCCGTGGTTTTCACAATGGGGATAGGAAAAGTCCACTCCTGGCCTCCGATGGCAATCAGCACCTCGTTATCGCTCTGGTGCTGCAGCACTTGATGCTCCTCCCAGGCGTTGAGAAAACGCTGAATATCCTCGTCGTCAATTTCAGGTAGTGGGAGAAACTCCCGAAAACCGTTACCGAACAGTTGGCTATACAATGCCTTGTTATCATTTTTTACAGCATCATAAAGGACGCTCGCCGCCTCATCCGGTGATTTGAACAATGCCTGGCCTTCGGCCGGGGTTGCAACCGAGTCGGTTTTTTCCTGGCTGACACCGGGGAGGGGGAGAGTGCAGAGAAGTGAAATAATCAATACTATGCCAGGTAGAGACTTGGTGTTTTTCGCCAGTCGGGTGATAACAGCCTGCTGAACCGTTGCTGGTATAAAGTCCATGTGTTTCTCCTGCTTATCGGCGACGGCCGCCGCTGCGACCGGCGCGACCACCGCTTCGACTTCTCATTCGCTGCCAGCCATGGAGAGCGAAGCGAAGGCTGGTAGTCCCTGGTAGCCGCGAGGCGAAACTGTAGACCCGACGTGCGATAGCGCCAGAGGGGATACAAAGAGAGCATCCGTACGCGGCGTCGAGTCATTTGCGGTAATGTTGTGTAGTCGCTTCCCAACGAGGAAGTGACGGAACGACATGTACGCAGGACGTCCAGGACGATAATAGGCTGTCGCAGATCGAGTGCGAAAGAGAGACTTGGAAGTCCTGTTTCGCATCACGAGATCAAAGACACGCTTGGAACGATTGCTGGCCTGCCCTCGCTGGATGTTCTTACGGGATTGCCGCCCATTGCCTGCCCCGGAAAAGGCATTGTTGCGTGAGTGCTTGCCGGCGGCCCTGTCCGACCTTCCCGAACCGCGTGCTTTGCCGGCGTTCCTTTCACCAAGCTTGCTTCGTGCGCCATCGCGATTGGCGTTGTCCAGGGAATTCCTCACTTTATCCCCACCGGCGCCCTGAAGCTGTTTGCGTCCTTCCGCGGGGCTGGCCCCTCGCTTCTCAAGCGCGCTACGGGCGCTATCGCGCTGGGCATCGCGTCCGCGGTAATTCTTGCGCTGGTCTGCGCCTCCCCGCTTGTTGGCGAACTGTTCGCGGCTTTTTCGGTCTCGATAGGGTGCCCCACCGCGATGTTCGGGGTTGTGCTTCCAGTCGGCTCTCTTTCGGCCCCCATCGATTCGATTTCGGTCGATATTGATATTGTTATATCTGTTGACATTGATGTCGACGCTTCCACGGCCCCAACCCCAACGGAAGTTACCCCAGAGCGCATTGGTTATGCCGATGCCGATACCGAAACCTATACCTCTGATAACCGCGGAACCGAACCCATAACCCGGGGGATAGTAGTACCAGGGTGTATATCCTGGCCACCACCAGGTGCCGTAGACGATGGTTGGATTGTAGTTCGGCACATACACAACTTGAGGATCCGCCGGTTCCACAACAATGATGGTCTCGCTGGAAGACGGCTCATCTACCTTCACCTTTACCTCTTCCGTGGTCTCCAGATTACCTTGGTCTTTGGCTTTCTTGCGTAGTTTCTGGACCGTATCCATCACGGTTTCGGGCGCTGCCAGAAACGCATCCCCAACATCCTTCACCCATTCCGGTTTTTCGCCCATGATGGCTAAAACCTGTGGGAAGGCGGCCAACGACATCACGCTGGGATCCCAACTCTTTTCCTGTACCGCTTTCACGGCGTCGTCACCTTGCAGATCCGAATTGGCCTTTGACCATTTTGATGCCTCGGCGACATCGGTAGGATAGGTGGCGGCCATTAGAATCTGTGCCAGCAGGGAATCTGGGTAGAGCGCGATCGGCGCCATCATCTGGTCGAGTTCCGCTTCGCTGAAGACAGGTTCCTCGGCCTGGGCAATGGCGAGAGGAAGACAGAGCAGAGCGGCGAACAGTGTACAATTTAAAAACGCTGGTAGCTTTCTCATGGATCTATTCCGTGTGGTCCGAATACCAACCCTGTACCGACATAGGAACATATTAGCATTCATGATCTATACTGTCTGTGCTGGAAAACCTGAAGCAATGAACCTATGGACGGACTCGATAAGCATCCGTGCGATAGGGTAATAAATATCCTGCGCTGCAGAAGTTCGGACTCAAGAGAGTGAGTGGTGATATTGAAATGATCGGCCCGGTAGATTCCCACTGTGCAAAGGCGCTCTGCAAAGGCCGTAGGGAGATCTCTTTACCTGCATCGGTGGACGAAGTCGGCATTTTTTTTAACCTTGCGATGAATCGTGCGCATTACTCGCCTCATCGTGGTGCTGTATATTTTGTGGATTCCTGCCATGTGGCAGTTGAAGGGATTATTCTATCTGCGCTCGCGGGTTTGAATTCAGTGGCAAAGATAGATCAACTCTACTTGGACGAGTTGAGTATCTTTAAAAGCGTCAAGCGCATTAGACTGAGCCGGGCAGAGGTTACTGCTGTTTTGGTTGCACTGCGGTTGAATGGGATCCAGATTACGCGCTCAGCATCATAGGCATCTGTTGAAACGACTCGCCGGTACTTGAGTGGAGATCAAAGTTCAGTTCGCAAGACCTGGGCAAACCAGCCCTTTAAACACAACTCCGCAACTTATTGCCGATCTTTGAGTGCGAGGGTTGAGTTAAGATTCATTACCCCAGTTGCCCGACTCCAATTCACGTAAAAACATTCGACCGATTGTGTAGGTTATCACCCCGGCGGTGAGTGGCCTTATCACTTGGCCCGCCATGTAACTCAACCCGGGCACCAAGCGGTCGATATGGACTGCTGTGTAGTTGGAAATCCAACCGGAGTGGGCACCGCCCAGAACCGATGCCACGCCGACCTTGATTTTGTGATCCGAAACCCTGGTACCGTATTCCCCGCAAAGCTCGGCCAGCATCCAGACCAAAATGCCGGATACGGCTACCTGACTGACAAGGGGAACGGGCACGAACCCCATCCCGGAGGACATGACAACGTATTTATGAATTGTACTCAGCGAACGCTTGGTTCGCTGCTTCCTCTCGGCTGGGCTTAATTCCAGCCCGGAATGCGCTTCTGTCGTGTTCGAATTGGGCATGTGAGCAACGGTAGTATCTTCTATCATTTTCGGGTTCTCCGAGTGAAATGCCTATTTCCCCCTGCGCCTTAATTGGCCCTTTCTGGGGCAGCAACGACGCTGTTTCAATTTGTGTTAACAGGCCCTTGTCAAAGTGAAGTGACCTATTCGGCGTGGATCAACAGCATGGCCCTTAGTTAGAGACTAACGCTCTAATGTGCCGTGAGTATTACAATTGGATGAACGCAGGCAATGGAGTTGCAATTCTGCTGTATTTAGTCTGCAAGCTAGGCGCTGCATACTGCCTTCTGACGGTTTGTGCTGAGTAAACTGCTCAGGTGCCCATACCCATTCATTCGGGTTAGCAGCCGCTTACTGGTTGCGGGATCACTTATTGCGCTAATTGCTCTTTAACCAAGTCACCCAGTATACGCATGGCATGCTCCCGTTCCGGAGTCCAGGGATGGGAATAGGTCAGCCGAATACTACTTCGATACTTATTTTGATTCGATGAGAAGAGCTCTCCGGGAGATATCAGAATACCCTTGGTCCTGGCATCAAGATAGAGTTGCAATGCGTTAACTCGATGGGGCAGCTGGATCCAGGCTACAAATCCCCCTTGGGGTTTGGAAATCCGGGTTTCGCCGGGAAAGTGCTCTCCAAGCAAGTCGATCAGCCTGTTCCGGCGCTGACGATAGGACTCACGTGCCAACCGCAGATGGCGGTCGTAGCCACCGCGATCCAGCATTTCCGCTACAGCCAGTTGGGGCAGACGTGAAATAGAAACGCTATTGATGAATTTCTGGTACTCGATTTGCTCTTGATAGCATCCGGGAATGACCCAGCCGACACCCAATTGAGGCTCGAGGGTCTTCGAAGCCGAGGAGCAGAGCAGCACCCGGCCGTGTTCGTCAAAAGACTTTACCGCTTTGGGGCGGGTATCCTGGTAACCCAGATCACCGTAGATATCATCCTCGATCAAAGGAATGTCGTACTGGTAAATTAAATCAATCAGTTGACGCTTGTGCGCGTCTGGCATCAGCGAACCGATTGGATTGCTGAAACAGGGTATACAGAGAACAACTTTGATCGGCCACTGCTCCAGGGCGAGCCTCAAGGCATCGATACTCATGCCGGTCTCTGCGTCGGATGGAATTTCAATGGCTTTCAAGCCGTACGCCTCGATCAATTGCAGCAGACCGTAGTAGCAGGGGGTTTCCACAGCGACGATATCACCGGTCTTGGTCAATGCCCGCAGACATAGTCCGATGGCACTCTGGCAACCAAGGGTTGTGACTATTTCCTCCGGTGAACAGAGGATGCCTGCGTCCATCACCCTTCTGGCGAGTTGTCGCCGCAGAGGCTCGCTGCCTTTGGGCGAGTCGTAACCTATGCCCAAAAAAATGGAATTGCGGATCACCCGTGAAAAGATCCGTTTGAGTTGATTGACCACAGGGAAATCGTTAGCAGGCAAAGCAGCGGCGAAACTTATGAAATTCGGTGAACTGGAATCCCCCATGACTTCCATGACCCTTTGGGGAGTAGTCACCATTCGCGGGGCGGAGGTCTTCTGGCTGATGGAAGGGGGTTTATGTTTCTTCATGGGAACGCGCCGTACGTAATACCCCGACTTCGGCCGAACTTCGATCAATCCCCGGTCCTCCAAAACGCCATAGGCCGCCAGAATAGTGGAAATGCTCACGGACCGCTGTTTTGCGAGTGTCCTCACCGAGGGTAGTTTATCGCCGGATTTGAAGATCCCACTGCCAATTTGATCGATGATCTGACTGGCTATTTTGCTGTACAGGTGTGTTTCCATAGCGCTTTACAGTACAGATTGTCTCAAAGCGAAGCCTAACAGTGGCAGTTTCTCTCAATCTGTTATGTATAACAAACACTATTTTTGAATCTGTAACGATTCAAGAATTAGCGCTACAGTCTCGCTAGAATCTTGGGAGAAGTTAAATGAGCACTCTAGTACGTGATTACCTACCCACTAATCCTGAATCCCGCTATGGGGAGTCGGTGGCATTCAACTCGAGCTGGATGGTGGTGCCCGCCCGCAAATACCTGGGTCTGCTAAACAGATGGCTTGATACAGCCAAGCAACGCCGTGATTTGAGTCGTCTGAGCGAAACTCAGCTCAAGGATATCGGTATTACCAGGGTGGACGCCCTGCGGGAGGCGAGCAAGCCATTCTGGATGCTACCCTAAAGCGCTTTACCATGCACCCGGATGATCTGGGTGCAAGGGAGCGCGGCTTTGTTGAACGAAGCTGCGATCCCTTCACGCATTTGCAGTGGACGATTGAGTTCTCGGATTAGCGGTCGAGCTCAGTCGAAAGTGTAATTGAAGATTCGGATATCCCGTTCGTATATTCGATACACCTGTTCGGCGAGATCGTCCGTGTAATAATCTCGGTAGTCTCGCCTACCCAGACTGCGGTTTTTCCATCCCAGCTCCGGTTGCGTTAACCCAATGGCGTTAAAGATAGTCGCGATATCTGCGCCCAGATTTTCGAATCGGCCAAGAAAATCGATACTGTTGAGGTCGATTAGTGACGATTGCTGGCGCAAATGAATATCGCAATTCTCTATCTCTTGGGTGGCGACAAAATCGACAAAATTGTGGAACTGATCCAATTCCCCCGGTTCTTGGTTAGATAATTGGTTCCATCGCACAACCCCTGATTCGGCGGGTTTGCCTCTGTCGACGATTTTGTTTAACCAACAGGAGACGAGCCGATCCCAAGGGTTGCGCACAAATGCGAATTTATAATAGTTCTGGTAAGAGTTGATAGGATAGTGGATGGACATCGGATGTTCCGCATCCAGGTTAGCGCCCTTATTTTTCAGCTCCTGAAGTATACTCCGGGTGGCCACTTTGGCGACCCTGAACCAGATGAATCTATCGCTATGGGAGATGGTGATATTGTATCGTCGCTGAGAGGGCATTAATGGGGAAGCGCGAACGGTTTTGAGAGATTTGTTATACACTCTGCTCTTGAAGTCGAGTTCGCGTGAAAGTTGTTTTTTCGTCTGCATTTTCAATCGCATAGTTACGTTCCCTATATTAATCAATGCGCCCTAGGTTAATTCCAGGTCCGAAAATGAGGCCTGCCATGGAAAGCAAAAAGTAGGCTAAGAGAGTATGGTCCCCAGGATAATGGATTTACGATCGTGGATAAAGCAAGTCCTGTATATGATCCAATTGATAAGGAGAAAATCTATATGATCAATCAATTAAAGATTATCGATGTAAACGGTGGCAGCGCAAGGGATGAAATAGCTGGATTGATTGTGGAATCCCCCAAATCGATGTCTCAACCACTCATGAAGCGTTTCAGGAGACGGCCCTAGGCCAGTGCTTCTTGGAAAAATGCAGGGAGATTCTTGGATAGGTTCTTACGTCTAATCTCCGGAAACGATACCCGCCCCAACCGGGTACCAGCGAATGTGCGTTGTGCTCGCGCATGTATAATTCTGGATCCTAATTGTCAACCTGAGTCCAGCCCATGTGGCGTAAGATAGCTTTTTCCAATTCAACCAGTACCAGCACAGAAAATCCCACTATGACGATCAGCATCCAGGTGTAGGCATCAATAGCAGCCGTTCCGAACAGCGCCTGCATCGGTGTCAGGTAGGTGAAACCTAATTGGAACAGGATGAGCAAGCCCACTGCCAGCAGTATGTAGCGATTACCCAAAAGGCCGGCGCGATTCAGTACGGACGCGGTGATATAACGGGCATTGAAAAGATAAAAAATCTCGAATACGACCAGCGTGTTTACAGCGACCGTGCGCGCATGCTCAATACTGGCACCTGTACTCATGTCCCAGAGAAATAGGCCGAAGGTACCGCTCATGAGAATGACCGAGACGAATCCAATGCGCCAAAGAAACAAGTTGGATAGTAGCGGTTCCCTAGAGTTTCTTGGTGGGCGCCGCATTACTCCTGGCTCAGGTGGTTCGAATGCCAATGCGAGTGCCAGAGTCACGGCAGTTATCATATTGACCCAGAGAATCTGTACCGGCGTTAGCGGGAACTGCTGAAAACCGAACAGGATTGCGCCGAGAATCACCAGCGCCTCGCCCCCATTGGTGGGCAGTATGAAGAGAATGGCCTTTTTCAGATTGTCGTAGACCGTCCGGCCCTCCTCTACAGCATCGACGATTGAGGAAAAATTATCGTCCGCCAGCACCATTTCTGCGGCTTCCTTCGCCACCTCAGTGCCATTCCCGCCCATTGCGACGCCCACATCGGCGCGCCTCAATGCAGGCGCATCGTTGACACCGTCACCGGTCATGGCGACAACTGTCCCGGTTTCTTGCATAGCACAAACTAGCCTTAGCTTGTGTTCCGGGCTGACCCGGGCGTAGACATTCACCTGTTCAACGAGTCGGAGTAGTTTCTCGTCGGGGGTCTTGTCGATTTCCTGACCGGTGAGTACCACTTCCCCATTGGCCAGGCCCACCTGTTGCGCTATTGCAGCCGCAGTAACACCGTGATCGCCAGTGATCATCTTTACATTGATGCCCGCATCTGCGCATGTTCTCACTGCGACTATCGCCTCTGGGCGTGGAGGGTCGATGAGTCCAAACAGCCCCAGGAAAACCAGGTCGTTTTCCAAATCGGAGAAATCCAGCTCCGTCTGGTGTCTTCGCCCTTTTTTCGTCGCCACCGCCAGTACCCGGTAGCCCAGGGCTGCCATGTTTAGAACCTCTCTTTGCCACATGTCGCGGTCAAGAGGCAGATCCCCCCTCTCCCCCAGCTGGAGAGTACACATCTCCACGACCCGTTCGGGCGCACCTTTTAAGAAGATATATACCTCTCCATCGTGGTTGTGGTGCAGAGTAGCCATGAATTGATGGCCGGAATCAAAGGGTATAAGGTCGGTTCGGGTGTACTTACTGGCCTCACTCTCAGGATCCAGCCCGGCCTTAACCCCGGCAATCAGTAACGCGGCCTCCATGGGATCACCCTGGATTCCCCATTCGCCCTTGCGTTGCTCCAATGCGGCATCGTTACACAACAGCGCAGCCCGTAACGCCTGTAATTCCAGTGTGTTGGCTGGTGCCGGAGACTTCCCATTGAGCAGCAGCTCTCCATGGGGGTCGTATCCGGTACCACTGATTTCCAGTTCACGGTTGCTGGTCACCAGCTTGCGAACCGTCATCTCATTGCGCGTCATGGTGCCGGTCTTGTCCGAACAGATTACAGCCACGGTGCCTAGTGTCTCAACCGCCGGCAGGCGACGAATGATGGCATTGCGCACTGCCATGCGCTGAACTCCAATGGCGAGAGTAATGGTCATGATCGCCGGCAGACCTTCTGGAATAGCCGCTACCGCCAAGCCCACAGATGCCAAAAACATATCCGCCGCGGAGTAACCCCGGGCCAGTACGCCAAATGCGAAGCTGGCGGTAGCCAGTACCAAGATGGCTGCAGTCAGCCAGCGTCCAAACTGGGCCATCTGCTGTAGTAGAGGGGTAGTCAGCTGTTGCACACTGGCCACCAGCTCGCTGATGCGGCCAATCTCCGTGCTGGCTCCGGTTTCGGCTACGATACCCAAGCCCTGGCCATTGGTAACTAGTGTTCCCGAGTAGGCCATGCACCGCCGCTCGGCGAGATCGGTTGTCAAGGGTACTGATTCGGTGCTCTTCTCCACGGGTACCGACTCACCTGTCAAGGCGGCCTCTTCGATCTGCAAACCATGAGATTGAAACAGACGCAGATCAGCTGGGACTTTGTCACCCGGTTTTAGGGGTACCACGTCACCCGGAACCAATGCCGAAGCGTCTATAGTGACCTGACGACCATCGCGGAGGGCTACTGTTTTAGGTGACAGCATTTGACGTATGGCACGCAACGCGTCTTCAGCCTTGCCTTCCTGAACGAATCCGATCAGGGCATTTATAATCACTACGCCAAGGATTACGCCGGAATCCAGCCAGTGGTGCAGTAACGCAGTCACCACTGCTGCGGTCAGTAGTACATAGATCAGAACATTGTGAAACTGGGAGAATAGCCGAACTAATAGGCCCCGAGATTTTGCCTCGGGCAAACTATTGGGTCCGTGTTCAGCAATACGCTGTTCTGCTTCTGATGAATCCAGTCCCTTGTGGGAAGTATTGAGTAGTTCGGATACCTGTGCGACGCTCAATGAATGCCATTGCTCAGGTGTCTGATTTAACTGGTCTCCCCGGGACATTATTCGGTACCCCGTAACTTGGTGCCCGACAATCCAGACAGCGGCATAAATCCGATAGCGGCCGTTCAGCGAACACAATCATCGATTCATGAGTAGCGAATCAGATCGCTGTCACATTGATTGTACCCACCGGGCCTGTTTCGGTCAGCAGAAACTGCGGTCTGATCCAATACAGATTATACGCAATTAGTCATTTGAATATTGGATTCCCGAGATACCTTCTACTCGATGCTAAATACCCATTCAGAGGGATGTGGGTTTCAATGACGTTTTTACTTGTAGCCTTCATTTCCAGTTCAAGGCACTGCAGTTGGTCTCGGCGAGGATTTCACGGCTATCTATCGGCAAACAGGGAGTCAGGCGCTGTATTCATCAGCGCAGAGACAACGGGATGTGTGACACGGCGCTCATCGTAAATAGTGTAAAAGTAAGCTGACTCCTCATGAGACCGGCCGATCGCGATCACTCTGTTCTGCCACTGGACTTCCGTTTCGCTAGCGGCAGGTGCGATAAGAGATGCCGGATCGCAGCGGGTTCCGGTACCGGGTGACAGTATCGGTGCACTATCAAGACAGCAGGGAAACTCGTCCTTCAGTCGCCTATTCGGTTCTTCCGTTGCAAAGAAGATAGTCCCGCGTTTTCCGAGGGTGTTGACTAAGAATTTCGTGCCGACTGCGGGAGGAATAGAGCGGTCGGGCAGTAACGATCAAGGCGGTAAACAGTCAGCTCAGCCAATAGCCTAACGTGGATGTTTGTAGTTTATCATCGCGTTGCCAATACTTCGTTTTTTACGAATATTCAAACTAAAATAGTTGATATTAATTGAGCAAATTACGTGCTTAAAATAACAGATTAAGAAAAAAACGCGGTGCAAAGCGAAAGACCAGCTAAATGAGACCCTAAGAGCCGCACAGCTTGCTTAGGGATGCTCAATAAATCCGCGCGAGCAGCGCCTGTGAGTCGATGCGAGCGGCCCTTGCCTCCAGCCGATCATTATGGAAGCTGTGTGTCAGGGTCTCAGCGTTACTTGGGGCCGGGGCTGGAGAAGTGGTTGCCAAACTGCTGAGTGCATGCTGTTGCCGATTGCTATCGAGAGAATACCAACATGTTTGAATGGATCTATAGTCCAGAAGCCTGGATAGCCCTGTTTACCCTGACCGCTCTGGAAATTGTACTGGGTATCGACAACATCATTTTTATATCTATACTTGCGGGCCGATTGCCGGAGCATCAACGCGATAGAGCGCGCATACAGGGGCTGGCGTTGGCTATGATCACCCGGATACTCCTGCTGCTATCCCTGGCATGGATGATGCGCCTGACCAGCCCTCTATTCACTGTCTTGGAGCAGGAAATCTCGGGGCGCGATCTGATTCTGATCTTTGGAGGGCTGTTCCTTCTCTGGAAAAGTTCCCACGAGATATGGGAGAGCCTTGAGGGTATGGATGAAGAGGAGTCCGACCAGCCCAGTCATTTTCCAAAGTACAGCATAGTGCTGGTTCAAATAGCGATTATCGATATCGTCTTCTCATTGGATTCCGTTATTACTGCGGTTGGCATGGCCGATCATGTTCCGGTCATGGTGATCGCTATCGTAATCGCTGTGGCAGTGATGATGTTGGCAGCCAAGCCCATTGGCGAATTTGTGGACAGCCATCCTAGTATCAAGATGCTGGCATTGAGCTTTCTGATCCTGGTGGGTACGGTACTCATCGGCGAAGGTTTGGACATGCATGTTCCCAAGGGTTATATCTACTTCGCCATGGGCTTTTCCGTGATTGTGGAAATGCTCAATATTCACATGCGTAAAAAGCGAAGCAAACCGGTGCAACTCCACAAGACCATACCAACTCATCCACGAGAGTAGCAAGACTCGGTACCTCTACCGGGCTCATCCAACTGCAAGAATGGGGCATTACATTGAACCCTGTTTATCCGCCAGGCTCTGGATACGTCCGTTCAGCCCTTCTCCCGGAGAGCTGAGGATGCAGACGCCGTCGAAACAGTATCAACAGTGTGCTGGGGATCCTTTTATCGGGCGCGGCTAGAAATACTCAAGGTACAGTATGCAGTGGTCAGTTTACGCCTATTATTCGATAGGGTGTTTCGCTGTTTTCGATCCCCGAGGAGTGGCTGTATCGGATGCAACCGAGAGTTCAAGGGTGCTAGTCTGTAAAACGTCTAGGTACTGGCCAGTGGGCTTGTAAGAATTCCCTCACGCTAGCCACTAACCGATACGGGAGTCTGTCTGCAATGCACGCTATCGAATTCTGGTATGAGTTTGGAAGCACCTACAGTTATCCTTCAGCAATGCGTATCGACCGTATGGCAGAAGAGGTGGGCATCAAGGTCGAATGGAGACCTTTTCTGCTTGGTCCAATTTTCAGGGCTCAGGGGTGGAGTGATTCACCGTTCAATATTTATCCCGCTATGGGCCGCTACATGTGGCGGGATCTGGAGCGTGTCTGCGCGGATCTTTCCCTTCCCTTTGTCCGCCCCTCTGCTTTTCCCCGCAACGGCTTACTGGCTGCCCGGGTGGCCTGCCTGTACTCCGCTGAACCCTGGGTAAGAGTATTTTCACGTGCGGTCTATCGTGCCAATTTTGTCGAAGACCTCGATATCGCGAATTCCGAGGTGATACTAGAGTGCCTGAATAAATTGGGATTGAACGGCCGCGAGTTGCTGCAGCAGGCGGCGAGTACCGCCGGCAAAGCAAAACTGCGCACCCAGACTGACCAGGCTGTGCGAGCCGGGATATTCGGTGCTCCCACATTCATCATTGGCAAGGAGATGTTTTGGGGAAATGATCGCCTGGAGCAGGCGTTGACCTGGGCCGCCCCGGCCGGCGCTGCCGATATCGGTTCACCTGGGAGAGGCTGAGAACCCTCTCTCCCGAAGTCAAAACATATAATTGATCTAAAAAGTAAAATACTATTCGAATATTATTCGAAGAGTATTTTATTATTTCCCATAGCGAGCAATATCGATGTCCAGCCGATTGCAAAAATCCTTCGCCCGCGAAAGGCATGTTCTCGACACTGCTTGGGAACTGGTGGCCGCCGAGGGATTTCTGGCGCTGAAAATTACCGAGTTGGCGAAACTGGCGGGTGTTTCAGTGGGGACCTTCTACGTCCATTTCGAAAGCAAGGAGGATCTGATCATCGCTATGGCGATGGATGTCTGGAAAGGAATGGAGCAGGTTCTCATTCTAGCCCTGGAGGGTGATGCCACACCCGTGCGGCGGCTGCTTGCGTTCAGCATTATGGGTCATCGTTACAATATCGACCACCCAATCTGTTTTGAGGCCACGCAACTCGCGGGTGTACCCTCTATTTGGCAGCGTGCCTCTCTCCGTCGCCACCAGCAGGTCCCGGAAAGTTGCGAAGTCTTCGAGAGACGTCTGAAGCCGGTCATTGGTGATGCAATCCAGGCTGGAGAGCTGGATAGAGGGGAACGGCTGGACCACCAGATTGACGCCTTTAGCCACGGGCTCTGGGCCGTGAGCATCGGCAATGCCCACATCAACTATGTCATTACGCCGGAGTCGATGCGGGATACCCACGCCGAACGCCTGGAGCGCACCGTCCGCCGCCACGTGATCGCGCTGTTCCAAGGCTTTGGATGGGCTGAGGACAATCCCAACGCAGTCTACGATGCGGTTGCGGCCTCATGCCGACAGTTGTCTACCGCGGTGCCATGGAGACTCGGCAAATGAACGCCGCTCTATCTCTATTTGGGCCTCGCTCAAGGAGCATGGTCTGATGGTTCTGCGTAGCGAAATGGCTGCCCTAGTGCGGCTGGCGTTGCCGGTTGCGCTCGCCCAATTGCTGACGGCCACAGCCGGGTTGGTGGATACCCTGATGGCAGGGCGGGCAGGTGTGGCGGATCTTGCCGGTGTCTCCCTGGGCTCCGCTCTCTGGCTGATGCTGAGCATCGGTGTCATGGGACTCTTCATGGCAGTGAATCCAATCGTTGCCCAGTACGCAGGTGCTCGCCGCTACCATCAGGTTACCAATTTCATGCACCAGTCGGTGCGGGTTGCCCTGATATCGGCGGTGTTGATGATCATTCTGCTGCAGCTTCATCCCTGGTATCTGCCCCGTATTATCGGCGATTCCGAGGTGCTGCGGGTTGCCGGCGGTTACATCGATGGTTTTTCCTGGGGAGTTCCCGCTTTGGTGGGTACTTTTTTGCTTCGGCCTTATAGCGAAGGACTCTCGTTCACCCGCGCCCATCTGGTGGCTTCGTTGGTGAGCTTGGCGGTTAATATACCCGCTAACTATGCCCTCATTTTCGGTGCCTGGGGTGCGCCGGCGCTGGGCGGTGCCGGCGCGGGTTGGGCAACCGCGCTAGCCTTCTGGGCAGCTTTCGGAGTGATGGTGTGTTACTCCCACTTCCATCCCGCTTACGGCAAGGCCTCGCTATGGCGTTGTTTTCGACCCCTCGACGGTGTGGAGGTGCGCCACCTCCTGCGCATCGGCCTGCCGGTAGCGGTGACGCTGTTTGTGGAAGTCAGCATTTTCGCCTTGATCGCGCTGTTTCTTGGTGGCCGTCCGGGCTCCGAAATCGCTGCCAATCAAATCGCGATGAACGTCTCCTACCTGCTTTTTACCTTACCTTTGAGTATTTCGGTGGCGGCGACCATAAGGGTGGGGACGGAGACCGGGGCAGAAAAACCGGAAAAGGCCAGGCGTGCCGCCCTTGCTGCGGTGCTGTTGGCCATTACCGCGGCGGCGTTCAACATCGCGGTATTGACTTCGTTCACCGATGAGATTGCGGCGCTTTATACACAGAACCCGGCGGTAGCTAATCTAGCCTCCCGCCTGCTGTTGTATGCCGCGCTTTTCCAGTTGGCGGATGCCTTTGTCGTACCCACACAGGGTGCACTGCGTGGCTACAAGGATACCTTGGTACCCTCGCTATTGGCGGTGTTCGCCTATTGGGTCGTTGCTCTCCCGCTGGGCTATGCCCTCGGTTTGGGTGGTGCACTGGGTGAGCCTTTGGGCGCCGAGGGCTTCTGGATTGCTCTGGTTGTCGGTCTCAGCCTCAGCGGAGTGCTGATGACCGTCCGGTTGTGGCGCATCAGCCATCCCTCCCAAACCATCCGTTTGGCACCAGTTCCTGCGCGGAGGGCGCCATCATGATCTTCCCAAGCTTAGCGTCATTCCCCTTTTTTCTTTTGTAGTGTTTACAACACTCTCCTGACAATTAAGGCGCAGGAAAGCTTTGCCATTCCCGATGAAGTGGCCGCAGTGGCGTCTAACCTGTTGAATCGCAGCAGCGAAACCGTCGTTATACTGCGTGCCGATGAAGCGGTGATTTTGCGCTCCGAAATTGGAACCTACCCGGGCCGAGCTATTATGGTCTCAGGCAGGGGATACCCTCGCATAAGAGCATCTCAACAATATGAACTTGAGGGCAATTTTCAGCGATAGGCTGGGACCGCGCAAAGTGAGTCCCGGTGACTTTCCGTAAGCCGGTTACAGACCAGTTGAGCTGGTTGCCTGCGATTCATTTAAGCTGGATTTTCGCATTCTGGATCGGCACTCATCTTCCAGTAATGTTGGACAGACTCTCTCGTTTGGTGTCAACGCCCGACCGGGCCATCATCATTGACACCGGCCCGGTCAACGGTAGGCCGGTGATCAAATGCTCCGAATATCGCGTTGTGGATCAGCGGCTTAATCGAACGACTCTCTGGAGAGACAGAGGAAGAGTTTGTGCAGTAGAAGCCTGGAGACGTTTTTCCATAGCTGTAGCTGAGTCTCATTTTCCAGTAGAAGGGTTCCCTCATGAGTGATTTCCACAAGCCTTACTTCATCCTCCGCTATCATGGTGACCGCGCGTTTTGATCCAGGATCTGCCAATCCCTGTATGCCGGTTACCGCACCTGTGTGATAAATCATTTTGCGAAACGGTGTGCGCAGACTTGCACGCTTTACTACCAGATTGCCCGATTGTATCAACCAGCACCGGTCCGCAGGCTCCCCCTTATCGTATACATGTTTTCCAGCATCAAGAGTGATCGCCTTGGGTTGCATGTGTACCATGACATCTTCAAGTTGTTGCGGGGTGAATTCACGAAACAACTGAGATTGCTCCAAAATGCTGAGAAGATCGTCCGACATGCGCATGCCTCCTGTGAAAAATGGGTTCCCGTCAACTGGAGATATTAATAGTTCAATGGGTCAGGGTCCATCGGCTGGTGTAAGGAAATTGATTTGTGTGTGATCCACGAGTCTTCTGACGACGTACCTATAATTAGGCTGAGTTTTTTCCGGTTTTATCGATCAACGAAGTAAACACCTCAGAGAAACCGAATGCGGGAGATAGAGAGATGAGATTTAGGTCAGTAGTTATCGCAATTCCCTTAGTGTTTTTCGCCGGTCAGGCAGCTGCAACCTGCGGGGCGCTGCTCGACTATGAGGCGGACAAACTGAGGTCCAAAGATCGCGTGGATTTCTGCAGCGATTACGAGGACAAGGTTGTGCTGGTTGTCAATACCGCCAGCCATTGCGGTTTTACCTCCCAATTCAAGGGGCTAGAGGCGCTGTACAAGAAATACAAGGACGACGGTTTGGAAATTGTCGGTTTTCCCTCGAACGACTTTTTTCAGGAGGCAAAAGATGAGCGTGAGACAGCTAAGGTATGCTTTATCAATTACGGTGTGACTTTCACCATGTTGGCGCCCAGTTCGGTGATGGGCCCGAATGCCAACCCGCTGTTTAAACGACTTGCACAAAAGACTGGAAAAACACCGACCTGGAATTTCAATAAGTACTTGGTCTCTAGGGACGGCATGCAAGTCAGCTATTACGGGTCAAGGATCAAACCTCTTGGCAGTGCTCTTGAAAACGACATAGTACGGGCGCTCAACATGTAGCAGCAGTGTGTCAGTCGTCGTTCAGTGAAACGGAAGGCCGTAGAACCAGCATAGCCAGCAGCGCAGCGAATGGAACCATCAACCAGGGAAAATGCCCTGTTAAGCCCGTAATCGTCGTGGCGACCATGGTCAACAGATAGGCCATGATCAGCAGTGGTTCCCACTTCTCTGACTGAGCCTCTGCTCGGGCCATTCGCCTTTGCGCTACATTGCTGCCGAATGTCAATTCATCTGTTCTGCCGTAGCCTTCGATAATAGTGCTCATCTCTCTTCTCCTCTCCGGATTATGTTTCTTATTTATTACTACGCAGGACACCGGTTAACGGATCATCGGCTTCCACTTGCCATAGTGGCTGGGGCGATAGCCAGCGCGGATGGCTTTGTTAGCGCAGTCTATTGAGTGATTCGAGGAAAGGGGGGTTGCACAGCGACATGAATACGCATGATACGTTAGCGAGTTTGAAGATGACTGCTAAGTCGACTACTTGAAGATGAGCGCCGTTAACTTGTTTTAAGTTCCCGCCGATCAGCCGGGATTTCTATCTATTCGGATTTTCATTCGAAGGTCACCCGTACCATGCCATGGATGACCTTCGAATAGGGGAGGGATCAAATGCCGATAAGCGGCTGCAGCATTCGGCTGAACATGCCGGAGAAGTGCAGGCGTTGGTCAGTCGCTACCAGACAGACGCAGGGCTCGCCAGGATCAGCAACCGGCTGATGATGAACGGATGGGTCTAGATCGGCAATATCTCCGCTCTGGAATTTGCCAATCTCATCTGTATAGGATCCTCTGAGCACCAGTGTAAGTTCCCCGCCACCGTGAGTGTGGTGGGGAATGGTGGTACCGGGTGCAATCGACAGCAGCCGAACGCTTCCTTTACCGCTATCAACTCCTTCTAACACGTGCTGCTTTATACCGGGCACCAGGCTGCGCCACCGCAGAGACTCTAAGCCTTCCTCCATGTAGGGCGCCAGCACCGACGGTATCCCTGGTTCAGGTATGGTTTTCCGTGGCGCTGGATTGATGGCCTCAGGAGTGGCTGCCAGTTTTTGCCAAAAACCAGACAAATCGTCGGCCGCCATCTCTACAGGTTCCAATTCATTTAGTAACTCTCCGCCCAGAGTTTCGGTCTCAGCCAGCTGTTTCCGGCATTGAGGACAAAGCTCTGCGTGAGCCGCGAGTACCAGCGAAAAACCTTCGCCTAGAGCTCCCGCACCATATGCCATTATGGTAGAAAAGTCGGGGTGGTGGTTTAATGTTTTCATATCTTCTCTCCCATCGCTTGCCGTAACTTGCCGAAGGCTAGTCGCAACCGCGATTTAACTGTGCCGAGGGGAACAGAGAGCCTCTGACCGATCTCGGTATGGCTCAGTCCCTCGAAAAACGCCAGCCGCACCACATCCATCTGCTCCGGCGGGAGGGTGTTCACCAGTGTCCTGATTTTGTCGGTGTCAGGGCTGTCTAGTGTACGCTCGTGCCCCTCGACGCCCTCGTCCGCGCGATCTGCTTCCGCCGTAAGTTCCACTTCGTGCATTTTTTGCTTTCGCAGCCTGTCGATCTGAAGATTACGCGCTACCCTGAAAATCCAGGCGGCAGGCGCGGCCTTGCCCGGATCGTAAAGTTCCGCCTTCCGCCACACCTGTACCATAGTCTCCTGGGCTAAATCGTCAGCCCAGTTATAATCCGCCCCATGGCGCATCATGTAATGCTTGATTCTCGGGGCGAATTGGCCGTACAGCTGTTCGAAGGCGCGCTTGTCACGATCTGCAGCAACAGCTTTGAGCCAGCACGCCATCTCCTGGTTTGATGGTTGCGCTGCTTTGGCGGGTATGGATGATGTGGTCATTACGGCTCGCATCATATCAACGTCCTATTCAATGTCTACCTGCAATTACGCAATTGGGTCCGTTCCGGATCACTTTGGTCAGCATGCGCCCACGGGGCCTGACAGCGCTGATTCAAGCTCGAAATAGACGTGGTAAGCCCGTTGCTGGATTAGTCTGTGGGCTATGCAAACTTTATATACATAAAAAACAGAACGGTGCGTTTTGCAGCGCTCCCGATAGCCCCTCTTGACACCAGCTATGATCCGATACCCGGTGCTCAGCGTAAGCTGGGTGTAAGAGAAGCTTGAAATTTTTTGCCCAAGAGATCCGGTGGCAACCGTCGTTGCCGCCTCCAAGAGGCTTAACCCAGTTGACATGGCGAGGTATGCAGCATGAGTCATACGACACCCCGGACGATCGATTATCCGGCAGATGACAATAAGCCGTTACATCCGTCGGTACATGAGCCCCGGCAACCCAAACTCGATCTCTATGATTTTTTTCTGGGCGAGACCAAGGCCTGGGGTCTGTTTGAGGATCGCTTCGGAAAAGTGAGGCGGCAGTTCACTGTCAACATCAACGGGCGCAGTGAATCGGGCCAGCTGGTTTTGACAGAAACATTCCAATATGACGATGGAGAGCAAGATGAGCGCATTTGGCATATTGAAAGGGAAGGCCCCGACGGCTATGTAGGGCGGGCGGCAGACGTGGTGGGGGTGGCTCGCGGCCAGGCGTTCGGTAACACCCTGAACTGGCGCTATCAACTAGATCTTAAAATCGGGGCGGGGAGTCTCCGGGTGAAGTTTGAGGATTGGATGTTTCTACAGCCCGGCGGGGTTATGATTAACAAGGCTAAGTTGAAAAAGCTGGGATTGACCATCGGTTACGTAACCATTTTCTTCAAAAAACAGAAAGCACCGCATGTTCCCTTGCTACTTAAAGCCGGATAGAGACGCCTGGTTTGTCACTCTAGGTGCCGTTCCCTGGTGGCCATGACTGGATTAACCATATGTCATTTGCTGCCTTGACCGGTGAATACTATCGGTAAGACCTTGTTCGATTCAATCAGGCGAAACGCCCCCATTGATTGGATATCTGGAAATCGACCAGGAAAAGGACTTGCCCTGTGGATTATCATCTAAACTTTACACTAATAAACCCATGGCTATTTGCTCTCAAACGCGATTTATAGTGACGCGCTGAGCGGCTAAAGTTCGGATAGGAGAGGGATTAGGGAACATGCAAACTAAATTCATAATAAAAAACTCATTTTTCGCGCTCCTCCTCTGGGGAGCCCTGGCTCCCGTAAATGGAGCAGAATTCTCCCAGAGGGAGCTGGCCTATATGCCCGCTACCCTGCAAATCGAACTCTTTAAGCGTGGCGATATCACACCGCTTGACGTGGTCCAAGCGCAGAAAGCCGAGTACGACCGCACCGAAGAAAAAGTCAATGCTGCGACGGTTGCGTATTGGGACAACGCGATGAAGCTGGCCGTGGAATCTGCCAAGCGCTATCAAGAGGGCAGCTACCGGGATTTGGAAGGAATCACGGTCGGCGTCAAGGACGAGCACTACGATAAAGGCTGGGTTGTTACTCAGGGTTCTCTCATTCATAAAGACGATCCACCAAAGGATCACGCGGATCCAATCGTCTCCAAACTCAGGGCGGCCGGGGCGATTCCCGTTATGCAGACGACCGTACCGGAGTTTTATCTAAATTTTGTTACTGCCACCCGCGCCTGGGGAGTCAGTCGCAATCCTTGGAATTTAAGTTACGCGGTAGGGGGATCATCTGGCGGTAGCGGGGCAGCGCTGGCTGCGGGTTATGTTACTTTGGCAACCGGCTCCGACATGGGAGGCTCTATTCGCATACCTGCTGCCTTCAACGGGCTCTACGGCATCAAGCCAGCCTTTGGCTATGTACACACAGGTATTCCGTTTGCGCACTTCTCGGGAACCGGTCCGATGGCGCGCACCTTTGAGGATATGGTGATGATGTACAACGTGATCGCCAGCCCGGGCCCGGCATCTGTCAATGTCGCCCCCTCCCCCAAGTATCCACTGACATACGAATCCATAGGAGATGTGAAGATTGCTTACCTAGGGGGTATGGGTATCGTGGAGCCCTCGAAAGATGTCACAAAGGCGATGGCGGACGCAATCGAAATCCTCAAGGCTCAAGGTGCCACCGTCAACACAAAGCTAAAATTCAATTTCGAACTGAAGCAAAGCCTAACGGAAATATTCGGTCAAATAGCGCTGGCGGGTTCAATGGGTGGAATGTTTACCGGGTATGCGGACAAAACCGATCAAATGACCCACTACGCCAGCCACTTCATTGAGAAAACAGTTACCGGTGGTTATGGCAACAAGCAGCTCCAGGCAGGAGAAGAGCTGACCAACAGAATGTTTGAGAAGCTGTCCAACGAGGTTTATGCGAAAGGCATTGATGTGATCATAGTGCCGACCATGCCGACCAGTCACGTTCCTGCTGACTATGACTTCACAGCGGACGAAGCATTGTCAGAAGAGGGTAATACTTTCCCCAAAGCGGTGGGAATGCAGTACACATTACCGTTCAACATCCTCAACTGGAGTCCCGTGGTAAACGTTCCCGTTGAAATCAGTTCTGAGGGGGTTCCGATAGGCATGCAGATAATCGGCAAGCCACACGCTACCGAGGCGGTGTTGAGAGTTGCCTACGCGTTTAGCAGGGGAGCGCCAAGGTTTTTCACAGGAGATTTGTTACCTAAGTATACCGAAGCGGAGTAAGTAAGTTTACATTAGGCTGGTCAGTTAATTTGGGTAGCTTGCGGCCAGACAAAAAACCGATAATTGGCCTTGATTATGACAGAGTTTTGAACCGCGCTATCATGATGGCGGGAAATCCTGCCAGCCCCACCCGAACAACGAGGAGTCATCGATGAATTTTAGTAAGCGGTGTTTCGCTGCTCTGGTATTGATCTCAATCTCCAGTGTATCGATGGCCAGAGAATACCCCGGAGCCGGCGGTGAACAATGGCAGTGGTCATTTCAAGCGGGTGCGGTGAAACAGTTGGAGGCCTCCCTGGACTCCGGGGGAGATATGAGCGCCGGTCGGTATTTCATCAGCGCCGGTGTCGGTCGGATGTTTTACGGCCGTTGGCGCATAGGCGCCTCCTTGGGTTTTGGAGAGACCAACTATGACTTCAGTGGCGACTCCGGGTTCGGTGGGCTAGATCCCTGGGACCGAGTCCGGGACCTGCGCATCAGTATGCCTATGCAGTACTTTGTCGACGAGCGCTGGACGGTCTATGCTATCCCATCACTGCGCTTTAATGCGGAGTCGGGAGCCTCGCTCAACGACGGTAAGAACGGCGGGATACTGGCAGGTGCGGCCTATCGGGTTAATGATCGGCTTACGATCGGCCCAGGAATCGGCGTATTCAGTGAGATCGAGGCGAGCACCAGCGTGTTTCCCATACTCATCATCGATTGGAAAATCACCGATACAGTCTCTCTTGAAACCGGCGGGGGATTCGCAGCAACCCGGGGACCAGGTCTCCAGTTACGCTGGAAGTACAATCCGCGCTGGCAGTTTGTGTTGGGAGGACGATATGAAAAGACCAGGTTCCGCCTCGATGACAGTGGTCCGGGGCCCGATGGGGTAGGTCAAGACAAGGCGATACCCTTGTTCGCGCTTGCTCAGTATGAAATTGCTGATCAAATCAAGTTGAGCATCATAGGGGGTGCTGAAACCGGTGCAAGTCTCCGCTTGGAGGATTCGTCTGGCGACTTGATCAGCAAGAGCGACCTGTCTACCGCTCCCTTCTTTGGCGCCACCTTCGAGGCAAGATTCTGAGCGCACTCGCGTTGGGAGTTGGCCCAAGCTTTTTCTGGGCGTGAAACATGGTGCTTATAGTTCGAAAATATTCAGTTGCTTGAGTTAAGTGCGAATAAAGTGCTGCCCGAGTCCAGATGCACACATGCTGCAATTGGTATTCTGGTGCTGCAAAGCCGCGAGGCTCAAGAATCTCCCAAGAGATATCGCTTTGGATAAAGGTATGTTACCGGTTTTATAGATCGACCCTGGTTTGCGGTTGACACTAGCCATAGGTGGTGTAGCCCTGTACTGCTCACGATGGACACTCCATTGATCACAGCCAGCTGAGTTTACTGTGAGCGAATACTCCGCTGTTTTCGTCGTTGGCTGCTGATGAGCAAGATGCCAAGGGTCGTCACTACAAGTACAAACGTACTCGGTTCTGGGACGACAGAATTGCCCGTTAGTGTAAAATTCAAATCCAGGTAGCCAAGATCATCGCCGGAGCGAAGTCCCCCGGGGAAATCGTCATAGTCGAACCACAGCTCGCTCCCGCTTATCGCAGCGTTCAACCAAAAGTTGTTCTCTGGGCCGACGATCGTAGCCTCGAACCAATAGGTACCTGCGCCAAGAAATATCGGGTCGAATTCAATGGAAGAGGTTGCCTCTGCGCTGCCGAAGAAGGAGTTACCGGTGGCTATTTCTGAGTACGAGGTAATATTGACGAGCCCTGTGATAGGAGCACCTGGTGTGCCAGCCGCATCGGCTCTAAACAGCATCTCCATACCGGTACCGACGCCAACGGGAGTCGTCTCCTCCTGCCAAATATGGTTCCAGTGAAAGTCAGTGATCTCCCAACTCTCTCCCACCGGGATGGTAAAATCTGCCAGAACAACTCGCCTTGCCCCGAAAGCCGCTGCCACCGAGTTACTATGAGCATCTGTGCCGAGAACAGGATTGGCGAAGAGTACCGTGGCGAAGCCAAAATTAGGCATCGTCACCAACACCGTAAGAAAGAAGCAAACCGATGGCGTTGAGATTCTCATCTAGCGTTCCTCCCGTCTCCGTTCGAGATCCAACTGAGCCAAGCTACCCGAGCGTAAAAAAGCAGTGACCCGAATCTGTGTATCCTGAACAAGACAATAGTACAAATGAAACACTTGGGCTAGCTTGAAACAGAGTTTGGGTTGGTATCGAATCTTTTTCACAAACAATCATTCACCGCACGGTTCCTGTCCCTGGATTTGTTGCGGCCGGCTCGTGTATAACCGGTTACATCAGGTTACGCAATGAAGCAAAATCATGCGGCCGCGACTGCAACCGAGTTGTGTAAACGGTTCGGTTCTTTTTCATATTTACCAAAATACCAGGGCCAGCGAGGCAGAGTGGTTGCCAGTGGAATTGCCTCGGCAATGGATCATGAAAGAGGTATTGTGAGTTCTTGACAGAATTGGGCTTGGGGTCGATAAACCATGAGAAAAAAACGTATTGCCATTGCTTGCCAGGGCGGTGGTACACACGCGGCATTCACCTGGGGAGTGCTTACCAGGATACTGCAAACTAAACGGCAGTGGGATGCTGACGGCAGGGCGGACCTCGGATTCGATATTGTTGCCATCAGCGGTACCTCCGCGGGCGCACTCTGCGCCCTCGCAGTATGGTACGGGCTGACTCCCAATAAGGCGGATCCCCAATGCGGATCCATCAACAAGGCGGTCGAGCGCTTGGATTTCCTATGGACAAACTTTGCCGCCAAGACACCCATCGAGCGGTCCCAGAATATGTTTGTCGGCGCCCTGATCAATCTCAAGGAGCGGGGTGCGCCATTACCTGAATCCAATCCCTATACTTTCTTCGGGGACATGGCAGCGGCGGGGCTCTCCCTTATGGGGGCGCGGCAGCAGTATCTTTCGTTCCCGGCGCTGCTGAATTCCCTCTGTCCCCATTTTGATACTGTAGATTGGGCGGCGCTCGCCGAACAGGATCTTAGGGTTCTGGTGGGCGCGATAGAGGTGCTCAGCGGCAATTTCGAGGTCTTTGATTCAAATAAATCTCTTGAGGATATGGAGCTCAGGCCGCTCGCCGAGGAATGCGACCGGTCGGGAGGAACCCGTTGGAAAATGCGGCGCCCTTTTTCTCTCCAGGGAGTGGCCGCTTCCGGAACCCTTCCCGAGGTGCTCAGGGCGGAGCGAATCGAGGATACCGTTTTCCCCAGCTGCACACCGGGAGAGTCTATTCGACGAGACGCATTCTACTGGGATGGCCTCTACTCCCAGAACCCTCCGGTAAGGGAATTCCTTGACCTGGAATCTAAAAATGAAAAACCCGATGAGATTTGGGTGATTCGCATCAATCCTCAGGAGATGCCACATTCAGGTAAAGCGCCTGCGCTGGAAGATATCGGTGATCGGAAAAACGAACTGACCGGTAACATCTCACTCAATCAGGAACTAGACCACATCGTTACCCTCAACAAATGGATTGCCGCAGTAGATACGGAGCATCCCTTTCTGCTGAGTAAGAAGCACGTCGCCATAAGGACCATTAAGATGCGGCGGGAGACTGCCTGGGAGCTGAGCCATACCTCCAAGTTCAACCGTGACCTGCGGCATCTGCGGCAGCTTCGGATGGAAGGGCATGAGGTTGCTGGAGAGTGGTTGAAATCCTGGAGAGCGCTCGCAGATGAGTTTGACAATTATCCCGACGATGCGCGTTATAAGTAGCAGCAGTAACGGTAATCGCTCTTCGCACGGCAAACGCCTGTTGAGAGTTCGTTGTGACTGAGTTTTCGCTAGCGATCGAGAATAGCCAGCAGGTTGTTTGTATAGTCCTGCATTCCCTGGTCGCCACCGAACTCCATGGGACGCAAATTACCGCTGCGAAACCCCTCGCTAACGGCTGTCTCGAGCGCCAGCGCGGCTTCCCGTAACGGAGGGATGTCGTGGCGGACGCCCAGCCAATCGAGCATCATCCCTGCCGATAGGAACATCGCCGTGGGATTCGCTTTGTCCTGGCCCATGATATCAGGGGCGCTGCCGTGCGCGGGCTGAAACATGGCATGATCTTTCCCTATCTCCCCGCAGGGTGCCATTCCCATACCACCTACCAATCCGCCACCGAGATCGGAAATGATATCGGCAAACATGTTTTCCATGACCAGGACATCAAAATCCCATGGTCGCCTTACCAGATCCAGCGCTTGGGCATCGACATAGTTGTATCCGACTTCGATTTCGGGATGTAAGGCAGCCCGTTCATCGAATATCTTGCGAAAGAAGGCCATGGCTCTAAAGACGTTGGCCTTGTCGACACAGGTTACCAGGCCTTTTCCGCCCCGTTCCTTGCGTTGTCGCGCAAGTTCGAAAGCGTAGTCGAAAAGCTGTTCGCAGACGGGGCGGGTGATTCGCATGATCTCTCTCGCTTCCCTGTCGTCGATCACCTCGCCCCGCCCCTGGGTATAAAACAGCCCCTCGGTCGATTCTCTCAGAACAACAAGATCGATTTCGGCGGCGCGTTCATCCAATAATCGGCGCGGGACATTGGGGTAGGCCTTGACTGGTCGGACACCGGAGACCAGGTTGAAGGCCTCGCGAAGTTTGAGATGCGGTGAAATCTCTGTTCCGTCCGTGTTGCGGATACCCGGGAGGCCGATGGCTCCCAACAGGATGGCATCGGTGTCGCCTATTTTTTCGATATCCTGCTCACCCATATCCACACCTGTCCGGGCGAAAGCGCCTGCGCCGATATCGAAGTGCTCGTATACTAGATGAACCCCGGCAAATTTTTCTTGCAGGCAGTCCAGTATTTTGAGGCAGTCGGACATGATCTCCTGACCGATGCCGTCACCTGGTATAACCGCAATTCGAAATTTGCTCTCTAGGGTCATATTTCTACCTGTCAATTTGTCGAAACCGGAACCAGCGATCCATACTCAAACTACATCCAACCACTAAAATCTGGCGGCGGGACGCTGCCATCGACGCTGTTTAACCAGCGCGTCGATTTCTAAGGAATGTCACCACTCCGGTTTTCCATTGCTGATAGATGGGTAGCCTGGTGAATATCAGCAGGATAATCACGAGTATCAGGAGCACGGCCACCGGCCGTTGGAAAAACGGGAGAAAACTACCTTCTGAAACCATCAGGGCGCGGCGCAGGTTCTCATCCGCCATCGGGCCAAGAATGACACCGATGACCAGCGGCGCTATGGGGTACTTCATCTCGGTTAGAAAGTAGGCAACAATCCCTATGGGTACCATGAGATAGAGATTGAAAATGTTCAGCCCGAGGGCGTAGGAACCGAGAACGCACAAGACGCCGACCACTGGAAGAAAGAGCGCAGTGGGGATAAGTAGCAACTTGACTACTTGGCGTGCCAGAAAAATCCCATTGATCCACATTGCCAGGGAGGCGAGGAAGAGGACAGCACAGACTTCGACAAAAAAGGTCGGTTTCTCCAGACCGATCATCGGTCCCGGAGTAACGCCGTGAAGCATCAGCGCTCCGAGCAGCATGACAGCCGGTGGGCTCCCAGGAATACCCAAAGTCAGGAGCGGAATCAATGCGCCCCCGATACAGGCATTATTGGCCGTTTCGCTGGAAACTATGCCCACCGGCTCCCCTTTGCCAAATCGTTCCGGATGCTTGGAGGTGTTCTTGGCCGTTCCATAGGAAACCCATCCTGCGATGTCCTCTCCCACACCCGGCACCGAGCCGATGCCAACGCCGATCATGGCGGACCGGACGATGTGTTTTATGTTGCGTAAGACGGTTCCGATTTCGGGCAGAATGCGCCTGAAACTCTTTGGCTTGGTGAGTTTCAGCCGATTTCGGAGTACTTTGATAATTTGGGGAATGCCGAATGCGCCTATCAATACCGGGACGACTTCGATGCCGCCGTCGAGTTCCGGCAAGTCGAACGTGAGCCGTGGAAAGAATTGCAGTCGGTCACGGCCGATACAGGCCAGTGCAAGACCGAGGAGGCCCGCAATCCAACCTTTGAAAACGAGGTCTTCACTGGTCAATGTACCGCTGATAACGATCCCGAATATCGCCAGCAGAAAAAACTCATAGGAGGTGAACTGCAACGCCATTTCCGTAATCAACGGCGCTGCCAGCACCAGTACGATCATGCCGAAAGTCGTGCCAATAAAGGAAGCTGTCGTCGTCAGACCAAGAGCGCGTCCCCCTTCGCCTTTCTCGGCGAGTGGAAATCCATCCATGGATGTGGCAGCGGCTGCGGCTGTACCCGGTATATTGATGAGAATCGCAGGATAGGACCCACCGTAGATGGCGCCGACATACATTCCAAGCAAAGCAATGAGCGCCGTGTTGAGATCCATGCCGTAGGTGAGTGTTGTCAGCAGCGCCACCCCAAGTGTAGCCGTGAGTCCCGGTAATGCGCCGAAGATGATGCCGATGAAGCTCGATGCCATCAGCAGCAGAATATTCGAGGGCTCGGAGAGCAGTCCGAAGATTGTGCTGAAGAAAGTGAGGAAGTCCTGCATGTCACGCGCTCCCTATAATGCTGAACGCAGGAGGTATTTCAACTGTTCCATGGCCTCGATATAGAGGCCCTCGGTGGGCAGCGGGACGAGTAAACCGAAGCGAAATACTGGTGCTAGGAGCAGAGGCACGGAAACTGCCACCAACAGCGTGGTCACCAGGCGGCGAATACCGATCGCCCGGGCGTGGAAAAAGCGAAAGTAGTAAAGGCACAAGGCGACGAGTACCAGGGTCGTGAAAATGTCGATTGCGGCCTGGGATACGCCGTCCCCTGAGATACGCCCGGCGGTGAGTACCAGCAGGCCGGTGAAGAGAAAAGCCACCGAACTGATGACTAGAGGTTCGTATCTCTCGAGGTAAAACGCTGTGATGAACGCGAACAAAAAAAGTGCCGTGGAGATATAGAAATCCACATTGGGAATAAATGCATACACATATGTTGCAATCAGTGACACGATTGCCAGGAAGCGCTGATTTCGCTCGTTGAGCCAACTATCGCCACCGGCCTTGCTCCGGAGAATTTCCGGCCATCCAAGTTCTCTGATTGCATTCCCAATAAGGACTATTGAAAGTAACAGCAACAGGCCACCCACCAGCAGCGGAAACAGGGCGGGAGATACATACCAGACATTTTGCACCCCGCCGTAGGAATCCGACATCGGATAGGAGGTCGCCTCCCAGATGATGCCGACCGCTAGTATCGACAGCAGAATGCCGGTTCTGAAATCGAGACGTCTAAGGTTGGTTTTTTCACTCTCCATTGCAAATCCCCTGGGTGGTTGGTGCATTGGCTGCCCGTCGCGGGGCGGGCACGGTTCAGAACAACCGTGCGCCACCCCCGCAATTATCGGTAAAAGGCTTCAGGGTTTGGGTATACCCAGTTTTGCAGGATCGACCTTGGCGGCGTTGAGTTCGTGCAGCGTCCAGCCGAACAGGGATTCTAGATTGGCGAACTCTTTGCGAGCCTCTTCACCCGTTTTCCCGGAAAGCACATAGAAGTTCTTCTCCGCCCAAGACTGCACCGCTTCACTTGCCAAGGCTTTGCCAAAGGCCTCGCTTAGAGCGGCCTTCACCTCTTCAGGCGCGTCGTTGCGCACCGCCATGCCGATGGCCTGGGATATCGGCAGATGCTCCTTCAGCTCCGGATGAGACGCCAGGGCCGAGGGTATTTCGCCAACCCCCTCGAGGGTCTGACTCGATTCTGTCAAGGTGGCCAGGGCTCGTAACTTGCCTCCTTTCAACAATTGTTGTTGTTCGGCGAGCGAAGTCACTACCACGGTTACTTCTCCGGTCATGGCCGCGGTCTGGGCTGGTGCGGAGCCGGCGTAGGGAATGAAATTGAACTCCGCTCCAGTGCCATTCATCAGCGCCAGCAGGTTCAGATGATGAATAGAACCGGCGCCGCTGGCCGATGCCTTGATGGAGCGGGGGTCTTTCTTGGCGGCCATGATCAGCTCGTCCAGTGTTTTGTAGGGCGAACTTGCGGTCACCGAGATAAGATCAGGAGAACCGCCGATAATGAAGGGGTACCAAATATCCATTCTTTGGTCCCAGCCGCCCTGCACACCAGCGGTGACACAGGACTCGGAAAGGCCGACGATGGTGTAGCCGTCCGCTGGGCGTTTGGATACATAGCTCATGCCGATCGATCCGGCAACGCCCCCGGGCTTGTTGATTACGTTGACGTTGACGCCCAACGCTTTAGCCATCTCCGCGGAGACGACACGGTTGCTGACGTCTGTACCTCCACCCGCGGACCAGACTACGACATTGGTTATGTCTCTTTCAGGGAAGGAGCCGGCATAGGCAGCCGATCCGACAATTAAACAGGCCGATAGAACTGACAACACTCTCTTCATCGTTTTTCTCCACTTTGTGGTCAATGCGCTGCGCGATAGGTGTGGCATTCTCGTCTCGGGGAGAGTTTCACACCTCCTCCGTCGCCCCCCTGATGCCGGCTGTGTATTGAGTGCAACACCGTGCCCAGGACTCTAAGCTGTTTTTAGGCGATACAATAGTGTATACGTTAATTTATAAATTTTGCAATGCGTAAAAAAACACGTTATTTTAAATTCGTGGCAATTCCCGTCGTTCCCCCGGATAGCACGCGGGGGAAGATGAGCATTCGGCTATTACTAGAGTCGTTTCAACCCACAGGCTGACGAATGGTGCAATCTGCTTATAGCGTTCAATTGGAAACGCTCCAATTTATCGGTGCGGAGCTGACTCGGCCCGAGTGTGTTCTCTGCAACCGCAACGGGCGTATTTTTACTGCGGATTGGCGGGGTAACGGGGGGGTTGGAGTTATCGAGCCTGATGGCAGCCAGTGGCTTTTGGAATCCAATAGCAGTGATTTTCAGGTGCGTCCCAACGGAATATGTCTGCTGGCCGACGGCGGGGTGCTGTTGACGCATCTTGGGGCTGAAGACGGCGGCGTGTTCCGCCTGGATGCTGATGGTAGTCTGTCCCCTTTTCTGTTGGAAGTCGAAGGGGTTGCGCTGCCTCCTACGAACTATGCCCATCTCGATGTGGCTGGTCGCCTCTGGATTACCGTGAGTACCCGCCTTATTCCGCGTGCTCTGGGATACCGCCCGGACAATGCTGACGGTTTCCTGGTGTTGATGGACAGTAAAGGCGCCCGTGTGGTGGCCGATGGCCTGGGCTACACCAACGAATGCCTGGTCCATCCCGACGGCAGGCATCTCTATGTCAACGAAACGTTTACCCGTACATTGAGCCGATTCGAAATCGCCGCTGACGGCAGCTTGGGTAATCGGGAAACCGTAACGGAATTCGGACCTGGGACCTATCCTGATGGGCTCGCTTTCGATGAGCAGGGTGGAATCTGGATTACCAGCATTGTCAGCAATCGGGTGATCAGAGTTGATGCCGAAGGAGGGCAGACACTGGTACTGGAGGATAACGATGCAGCGCATCTGGAATGGGTAGAGCAGGCGTTCCAGAATGGCGAGATGAACAGACCCCATCTGGATCAGGTCAAGAGCCGTATTCTTCGAAATATATCGAGTCTCGCATTCGGGGGCTCTGATCTGCGGACCGCTTATCTTGGATGTCTGTTGGGCGACAGCATCGCACATTTTTCCAGCCCTGTTGCCGGTGCTGCGCCGCCCCACTGGCACTTTCCGGGGCCAGCACGAGCTGGTGACGGGCACCAATAGTCCGGCGGTTCGATTCGAAAATCCCATGCACTAACCAGGAGATTTGTTGTGGAAAAACCAATACGCGTTGCCACCACAGGAACGGGTTATTTCAGCCAGTTTCATTACAACGCCTGGAAGCAGCTGGAAAAAGAAGGGCTGGTCTCGCTAGAGGCCGTGTGTAATAGAACTCTCTCCAGCGCCGAGGTTTTGGCGAAACGCTATGGAATACCTGCAGTTTTTAACAGCTTTGTTGAAATGCTGGACGAAGTGAAACCGGACTTGGTGGATATCATTACGCCACCGGTGACCCACTCCGCCTTCGCGCGGGCAGCGGTCGAGCGCGACATTGCGGTGATCTGCCAGAAACCTTTCACTCCCACCCTGGATGAGGCTGAGGCGCTGATGCGGGATGTGGATGGGCGACATGGGTTGTTGGTCGTGCATGAGAATTTCCGTATGCAACCCTGGTATCCAAAATTGAAAAGTCTCGTGAACCAAGGTGCTATAGGAGAGCCCTATCAGGTGTCGTTCTGGTTGCGGCCGGGAGACGGCCAGGGCGCCGACGCCTATCTCAGCCGCCAGCCCTATTTCCAACAAATGGAGCGGTTTCTGGTACACGAAACGGCCATCCATCTCATCGATACCTTCAGGTACTTGTTTGGGGAAATAAAGGCGGTATACGCTGACTTGGTCAAGCTCAATCCCGTTATCGCGGGAGAAGACGCGGGAATCATACTATTCGATTTCGCCAATGGCCGCCGCGGCCTCTTCGATGGCAACAGACTGGTGGATCACAAGGCGGAGAATCGTCGCCTGACAATGGGTGAGATGTGTATCGAGGGGTCGGGCGGCAGCTTGCGTCTGGACGGCGACGGCGCTATCCGGATTCGCGAGCATGGGGAAAACAGCTGGATTAATATTCCGTACGATTGGCTGGATCGGGATTACGCCGGAGATTGCGTGTACCTGACACAGAAGCATGTGGTCGATCATCTGCTGTTCGGGGCTCCGCTGATGAATCGGGGCAGCGAATATCTGACTAATCTCCACATTGAGGCGTCGGTGTATAAATCATCCGAGAGCGGAAAGAAAATTGCAGTGTGACACGCTCAGTGTGTGTCGCCTCTATTGGTTGAACTGGATCGAAAATGTCACAAACGGTTCGTAACTTGAAAAACAATCGCCGGGAATCTCTCTCCGACAGGGCCTACAAGGAACTCAAGAGACGCATTTTCGAAAACGAATTGGTGATTGGTCAACAGTATATGGAGCACGAGCTTGCAGAATTGCTCGCTATGAGTCGGACACCGGTGCGTGAGGCCCTGCTGCAGTTGTCCAGAGAGGGGCTGGTGGAGATTCGCCCTCGTCATGGCATGCGTATAAAGCCGGTGTCGCTGGAGGACATGGGGGAAATATGCCAGGTGCTCACCTCACTGGAGTCGACAGCTGCCGCACTGGCGGCTGGGAAAGCATTGACAAAGGAGGAGAACCGCCAATTACGCCAGGCGGTCGCAGAGATGGACCAGGCGCTGGAAGCCAACGACATGGAGGCCTGGGCTCAGGCCGACGAGCGGTTTCACACCGCATTGGTGGAATTGAGCGGTAACAAACGATTGATCGAGGCGGTTAGAACGTTCATCGATCAGTCCCACAGATTCCGCATGCTGACCCTTCGTCTTCGCCCGTTGCCCGTCGATTCCAATCGTGATCACCAGGCCGTGCTCGAGGCAATTGAACAGCGGAACTCGGATGCCGCCAGAAGGCTGCATCGCGAGCATCGGGAACGCAGCGGCCGAATGCTAATAGAGCTGGTGAAGAAGCATGGGCTCAGTCAGATATGAACCCGGCGCTCTTCCGGTCGGCGAAACTTGCAATACTCTGGGGTGAGATTTGAGCACGCGTATTGGTTTCGTCGGCGTTGGTTTGATGGGTTCGGGTATGGCCAGGCGACTGCTCTACGCTGGGAATCGACTCAGCGTCGTGGCAAACCGTCATCGCGGCGCCATCGAACAACTTTGCCAGTTGGGGGCCGTTGAACTGTCGGATCTGCAAACGCTGGGGCAGACCAGCGAAGCTGTCTTTCTGTGTCTTCCGAACGCGGATATCGTGGCGCAGGTCATGGAGGAACTAGCGCCATATCTTTCCCAGGGTGGGCTGGTGATCGATACCACGACTTCCCTACCCGAGACTTCCAGAGAGATAAGTGCGCGGCTCGAAGCTAGCGCCATAGACTTCGTGGATGCGCCTGTAACCGGCGGTCCCCCCGGCGCTGAGGCCGGTACGCTTACTACCATGTTGGGTGGAGACCTGGCGGCCTGCGAACGCGCTCAATCCCTGATTGCCTGCTATTCGAAAACAGTGGTCAGGTTCGGCGAATCGGGGGCCGGAAACAGGGCCAAGCTGGTGCACAATTTCATTACCATGGGCCAGGTGGCGTTGCTCGTGGAGGCCTTTCGACGATGCGACAACTGCGGGATCGAGAGGTCTGCAATGTACGAGGTCATGAGTAGTGGCGGGGCTGATTCGGCCACCTTGCGGAAAATGCTCCCGAGGGCGCTGCAAGGCAGCTACGACGGGCACAAATTCAGCCTCTCCAATGCCGCGAAGGATGTGGACTACATTGCCCGCATGGCATCGGCTATGGGGGAGGAGAGTGCCTTAATCGCTGCATTGCAAAGTTTTTTCTCCCGGGAGCTCGAGAGCCGTTCCGGTGACAGCTTCATTAGCACCCTGCTCGAGCCTGCCCACCATGGTTGATCTGGATCCAAGGGTAGGGCGGGTGCTTCTGCCCCGAATCTCGGCGGCACGGGTATGCCTCGTTGGCAGCTGTCAACATCGGGGTGATGAACGACTTGAAGGAGAGCTGACGCAATGGTGAGGGGAACTGGACCATGGGGATACTGATAGGCGCTATAGCCGACGATCTTACCGGTGCAACAGACCTTGCCGTTACCTTGGTCAATCAGGGTATGCGGGTCACGCAATTGATCGGTGTGCCGGACGAGCACACCGATATCGGGGATGCACAAGCGGTGGTCGTGGCGCTCAAGTCTCGCACCAACCCGGCAGCCGAAGCCGTGGGTTGGGCATTGGCCGCTGCAAATTGGCTGCTGGGGACGGGGGCCAGGCAGCTCTTTTTCAAATACTGCTCGACCTTTGATTCGACACCCCAAGGAAATATCGGTCCGGTATCCGACGCCCTCCTGGATGCCCTCGGCAGCGATTTCGCCTTGATTTGTCCGGCGTTCCCGAAAAACGGGCGCACCATCTACAAGGGATACCTTTTTGTTGGCGATGTGCTGTTGGCCGACTCCTCCATGAAAGATCATCCGCTGACGCCGATGCGAGACTCCAGTCTTCTTCGGCTGATGCAGAATCAGTCGGAGCACACTGTCGGATTGATCGATATCGATACCGTCAGAGACGGTGTGGCCGCGATTGAACGGCAAATTGACGCCCTTAAAGGCAAGGGTATTCGGTATGGCGTGGTTGATGCCATCAATGACGGCGATATCAAAACCATAGGCAAGGCAGCTGCCACCCACACGCTGGTAACCGGTGGGTCCGCCGTTGCCATGGGACTGCCGGACAATTTCCGCCGGTCAGGCCTGCTGCAAGCCCGGTATGAGCCCAGCCTGCCGAAGGCTGCTGGTCGGTCTCTGGTATTGGCCGGCAGTTGCTCTCTAGCGACCCGCCGGCAGATAGCTTTTGTTAAGGAGTCCTGGCCCGTCAGAAAACTGGATGTCGATGCGGTTGCCTCTGGTCAGCCGGTGAGTGCGGCATTGGTCGATTGGGCCCAGGCAAACCCCGAGGAGACACCGGTGCTTATATTCGCCTCTTCAGGTCCTGATGAGATAGCGGAAATTCAACAGCGCTATGGCGTCGAAGCGGCGGGAGAAATGGTTGAACGCACCATGGGGGAGATTGCCGCGGGCTTGGCGTCCTCCGGATTTAATCGCATCATCGTGGCAGGAGGCGAAACCTCCGGCGCTGTTGTTTCCGCATTGAAAATTGGGGCGCTGAGCATTGGCCCCGAAATCGATCCCGGCGTGCCTTGGACATCGGCGGTTGGGGAGCGGCCGTTGGCGTTGGCACTGAAGTCTGGAAATTTCGGCGGTGAGGATTTTTTCGTCAAGGCATTCGAGGTGCTGAGATGAGTGAGCATCAGATGCGTGAACAGATCGCGGAACTTGGTCACTCCCTGTTCACACGTGGGCTGACATTTGGTTCTACAGGGAATATCAGCGTGCGTATGGATGATGGTTGGTTGATGACGCCGACGGGATCATCCCTGGGTAATCTGGATCCGGCCAGTATCTCCAAGCTGGATAGCAGGGGTCTGCATATCGGCGGCGATGCGCCCACCAAGGAGTCGTTTCTGCATACCGGTTTCTACCAACAGCGTCCCAAGGCAGGTGCTATAGTTCACCTTCACTCCACACACTCCGTGGCCGTCAGTTGCCAGCGAGGAGTCAATCCACAAAATGTTCTGCCGCCGTTAACAGCCTACTATGTGATGCGAATCGGTCGGTTGCCGTTGGTACCTTACCACCCCCCCGGGGATGTCGACCTCGCCAGGGTGGTAACAGAGATGGCTTCCGAGCACCATGCCGTTTTGTTGGCAAACCACGGCCCCATCGTTGCAGGTAAGTCTCTGCTCGATGCGGTCTATTCCATCGAAGAGCTCGAAGAGACGGCGAAACTTTTCTTACTGCTGCAGGGCCGAGACATCGTACCTTTGAACGATCAGCAGGTTGAGGAATTGCGCCAACGCTTTCCCATAGGATGTTGAGTTGAATCTAGGAGATAACAATGCATGCGGTACTGGTTGAGTTTACTGTCAAGGAGGCCTACGCAATCCGTTTCGTCGAGCGCGTCAGACAGCAGGCCAAAGACTCGCTTACCAAAGAGCGGGATTGCCACCAATTCGACGTCTGTATAGACAGCGATGACAGTCTGCATGTCATGCTCTATGAAATCTATTCAGATCAGGCTGCATTCATGGCACACCTGGAATCGAGGCACTTCAAAGAGTTCAATGAAGAAACCATCAGCTGGATCGATGAAAAACGGGTGGGGCAGTTTCAGCGTCTCGGCTGAACTGGTGGTATCCGCCGGCAACGAGTAACGGAATGTTAAGACCTAAAAGGATCGATACGCCCAAACTCAACGTTTCGTTAACTTGAAACGGTTTGTTTTATCTCATATAGATTCTAGAATATTTCTATAACAGTATGTAAAATATATTTATTTACTAAAAAATAAAAAGTTGGCACGGCCTCTGCAATATCTTCTGTCAAGTAACAAAGTTAACCAACTCAACAGGAGATACATCATGAAAAAGACCGCATACACCGCAGCCATCCTTTCCGCCGCTCTGTTTTCCAGTGCCAGCTTCGCGGACTTGGACAATGACAGCGACATCCTCACCGGCAACGGCAAAGTGGTGGCGACACCGGGAGAGGCCTATGTGATGCCTGAGTCCGGGCCCAACGGAACTGAAACCGATGTGCTGTCCAACCTGGATGATGTCAGGAGCAACGGTCGCACCAATCCTTATGTGCAAGTGAGTGGTGATCGTGACAACAGCGATGACCTGATAGATAAGGTTTCGTAATACCGATCGCAAGTGAAATAAGGCCGGCGCTATTCAGCGTCGGCCTCTTAGTTTGTCATACAAAGATAAAACCAGGGCAGGCGCTATATACTTCCTCATCCAAAGGGTATAAGTCTTCATCTCCCCGCAGCTCAATGCTTGGCTCCGAGTCTGCGAATATGAGCCAAGAACCTGGCAGTGTTTGAGACCGCTTAGTAACTCCAAAAGTGCATTTAAGGAGTGACTCCCCTGTAAGCCGCCTGTTTGAAAACGCGGTTTTGAGCCACCCCTGTGGCTATCTATGGCCTATACTTAAGTTCCTACCAATTGGTACGGCCAAAAATTTTCCAAAGATGAGAAGGAGGGGTACATGAAACATTGTTATGCCGTCGGCGCCCTGAGCGCCGCTATCACTTTCGCCATCACCACAACGTCTGTGTTGGCTGCGCCCGGATCGAAACCCAATGGTCCCTGGGTAACGCCCAATCAGCATATCTCTTTAGAAGCATTCGAAAGTAACGAACAGCTGGAAAAGAAACTGAAGCAGATGGAGAAGTCCTCCAAAGGGCTGATCGAACTGGAGGAAGCAGGTACCACCGGGCAGGGGCGCACGGTCTGGCTGGCGAAAATCGGTGATCCATCCAACACCCCGGTGCTGATCTTTACTCAGCAACATGGTGATGAGCCCCATGGTACTGAATCGGCGCTGGAGATCATCAAATATCTCGGTACCGGAAGCGGGGCGGCTCGAAAAATTCTTGATGAACTCTATGTATTGATTATTCCCCGGGTTAACCCGGATGGCGCCACCTTTCCAACGCGCGGCAACATTGATTTTTCGGCGGAGCCCAGAGATACCGGACAGTGTCCCGCCGCCGGGGGCAGCGATCCCGACGGCAAGGGTATCTTTTCCACCAGCTACACGGACCCGGTGACCGGCGATGTCTTATACTCCTATGACATCAACCGCTATCACTGGCCCGTTTGGGAGGATAGCTGGCAGTACTTGTGTAACGTTGACGGCAATGGGGATCCGATTTATCCAGTCAATCCGGTTCCGGAATCACAGGCCGTGATCGATACTTACAATGAATATGAGCCGATTTGGGCGGTGGATGTACACAATCAGGGATTTAACGTCGTCGATCCGGATGAGTGCGCTGCCGACCAGGCCTGTCGGCCGGGCCAGTATGTCACCGGCTCGATTCTCTGGCCGACCAACACTGATGTCCATCCAGATGCGGTAGTCCTCTCCAAGCAGATGACCTTGGTTATGAAAAAACGATCGCTTGAGATCGGCAATGTAGAGCTGACGCGATATAACGGCGGCAGCTTCGCAGGTATTGCGCGAAATGCATACGGCCTGCGGGGAGGGGGCAGTGTTTTGTTCGAGGTTGCCGGCCAAATCGAGGGATCCCCATTCATCAATAACGGGCAGAAGGCGATTGGCAAGCTGAAAAGCGGCGTGGTGAAGATCCTGCTCAGTCTGCTAGAGGCGACAGCGGATAATTCGCTTTACGCCGAGGAACCCAGCGAAGCCAGTGAGCTGATACTCGATAACGATACCTTCCTCCGTAATCCGAGGATGGGAGAAGAGTAACCAATTCCCAAATAGTCTTTCGCTGATCTGAATTAACCGGCGTTCAGGGATGAACGCCGGTTTCTAAACGGGTACGAGCGCACTATCCACATACAGTAACTCGCTGCTAAAAAAGTGGCGCAAAGCCTATCTTATCTTTCATCATAGCGACCCTCACCCTACTACGATCTTTCGGGCGCCGAAAATGCAATTGCATCTGCTTACTACTAGCACGTTCCAGCATTGCTGACGATATTGTTTATCCAAGCTCCTTCTAGGGTTCAAATCCGTCGGAAAGGATTTCAAGGAAGGAGACGATCGCATCCTCCTCTGCATCAGTTAGTCCCAAATTGCCGAGTTCTTCACTGTTTACGTTGATAGCCACCTCCGGCTCGGGCCAACAGTCCGCAGACAATGCCTCCACCTCGGTATAGGACCCCGGGCAGGTATCCTTTAGGTCTCGCGTATTGTAGAAGTGCACAATGCCTTTTAGCGTTTTGAAATAACCGTTGTGGCCGTATGCCTTAACGAAACTTGGTGCTGGTTTTAGGCCTACATTTCGCAGTGTGGGCACTCTTTGTTTGCCCCACTCATTGAGATAGATATCTTCGGGATAACCCAATGATTTCAAGAACCCACCCAGCCCTGCATCAATGAAGTTTGGGTTTTCGGAATAAATTGGATTCTCCGGATTCTTGGGGATCCCAAGATTGTCGTATGTGTTGTCAGTAAACAGGGGGCGCTGGCCATTGCTAGAGTGACATTTGCTGCATTTTCCCTTTCCGCGAAATAAGGAGAATCCAAGTCTTTCTTGCTTGTTCAGTTTCGCCACGCTCTTGGAATCGAAATCGAATTTGGAGCTAAAGGAATTAGCCTCTGGTGAATCCTCGTAAGTGGCGATAGAGAGTGCGATGTAGTCGTATGTTTCGTCTGCGGTATTTCGATCCTCAACGCTCAGCTCCAGTTGCCCAAGTTCATCTTCGCATTGCAGCTCTACATCTTCATCTTCTGGCCAAGCAATATTACAGGCTTCCTCACCCCAGATTGCCGTAAATGACACGGGATACTCTTCGGGTTCTGCTGGATTGCAAACCCTGTAAACTACACAGGCACTATCCGGTAGCGCCTGCTCAGCAGGGTTAAGGAATGGTCCCTGAGCTTGGTCTGCCGCTGGGTTGCCAAGTTTCTCTCCTGTCGCTCTTCCGTCCCAGAAATTACCCCCTATAAATAGCCCTTTTTTGTCTATGTGGAAAATGGGACTCAATGTAGCGTAGGCAGCGCTGGGCGGCTTGCGATTGCCAAATCGACCACGGATAGATCCTTCGTACACCGCGCCTGCCGAGTTGATTGCACTATTCGGTCCCGTCCAACCCGTTGCAGGCATATGGCAATCGGCGCAGGATTGGTTTTTTGCAATCGATAGATTGGTATCGAAGAAGATTGACCGGCCCAGAATTTCTTCCGGTGTCAGCTCTAAAGCAGTTGCGACGAGAGGGGGAAAAGCGCCAAACAATATCACGAAAGTCGCATTTTTTATCACGGAATTTAGCTCATGTTTCATTGGTGAATCCCTCGTCTGCTGTTCGCCGGGAGTTTTATATCCATAATTAAAGTATAGTAATTCAAGGAATTTCCATCATACGAATATTTTTCTAGGATAAAACTGACCTTATGGGATTTATATTCTTATTTGGTCAATCTGGGATAACCCGAAAACCGGGTAGCACTCTCTTGAGAAAAAGCGGAAAAACGGTCACCAAGAGCGAGCTTATCGCGCTTTAGTCGCTGATTGGCTAATAGAACGGTATATCTGGCCGATCATTAGAGGAGTCGAAATAAATGCCCGCCCTACTGGAACGGCTGCAGCTCTTTTAAGGGGCTTCAGGCGCCCATATGCAGGAGTTCACTCTAAGCCAATGAAACAGATGATAACAACCCAACCCACAGTGTATTACCGATTGATGGTACGCACGCTTATTGTCGTAGCAGCTCTGGTACTTTGCTCCTGCGCCAATCTCTCTGGTTTCTCTTCTCAGTCCACAGATAGACTCAAGCAGAATGCCCTGGCGGGCGATGCCCCAAGTCAGTATCAACTCGGTCTGAGCTACACCAGCGGCACCGGGGTTTGGCAAAGCGATTCTGCCGCCGCCACCTGGTTTGAGAAAGCGGCTGTGCAGGGACACGCCGATGCCGCTTATATGCTGGGTATCAGCTATCTGACCGGCAATGGAGTTGCGGCGGACGATCGCCAGGCCGTCCGCTGGTTTGAACGCGCCGCGAATCAGGGAAACGCGAGGGCCCAGTATCAACTTGGGGTGGCCTATATGAACGGCCGGGGAGTTGAGGTGGATCAGGCTTGGGCGGCAAGATGGTACGGCAAGGCGGCGAATCAGGGGCATGCCGATGCGCAGTACGCATTGGGAGTAGCCTTTGCCAGAGGTCTTGGGCTGCCCGTACATCCACTGCAAGGGTGTAAGTGGCTGACCCTGGCTGCCAAATCAGGACCGACTCAGACTGCGCCGGAGCAGGTCAGGCGCAAGGTGTGCGACGGCTTGAGAGCCGACCGCCGGCAAAGGGCTGAATATCTTGCCTCCAGCTGGCGGCCGCGTAAATCTATCGGGCGTTACAGCGATCAGCCAACCGTTTTCTATATCCAGCATCGACTCTCGCAACTGGGATACGATCCCGGCTATGTGGATGGATTCAGGGGAGCACAGACCAACCGGGCCATTAAACGTTATGCAAAAGATTCCGTGGGTGCCTATGGAGCTTCCAATAGAGACCTCGTGGAGCAGCTTCGTAAGACCAGAAGCTGAGAGCCCGCCGCACCGTTTCCGAGACCCGCAGAGGTAAGCCCCTGCGGGTCGATTTATTGCTAGTTGTCTTGGTGTTGCTGAGGGGTGTCGAGATCGATGCCCAAAAGGTCGTTCACCGCTTGGGCAACTGCATGGTCGACGCTTTTGTTCGATGCAGCAGCCAGTGCCTCCGCCGCCTGCTGGTGTGCCTCATCCGCCTCTTCCGCGGCCTTCTCGGCAGCAGCCTGAAGTTCGGCGTCGTCAGGATTCTCTGCTGCCTTCTCAGCGAGCGCTTGAGCTACGGTGTCGGCTTCCTTATAGGCGTATGCAGCGTCTTCGTAAGCGGCAACGCGGCCCACCGCTGAATGGGGTGCCGCATTGGCCCTTGCGGTGGGGGAAGCGTGTGCTGCGTTGAGGCGGCCGAGTGAGCTGGCGGTTGCGCCATGATTGCTGCCTTTCGTATTTCCGCGGCCCTGATTCCCCTTGGCCTCTGCCTGCCCCAATCCGTGGTTACCGCCATTGCCTTTTCCACCGCCGTTTCCGCCGCCGTTACCACCGCCGTTCCCGCCGCCGTTCCCGCCGCCGTTCCCGCCGCCGTTCCCGCCGCCGTTTCCGCCGCCGTTCCCGCCGCCATTGCCGCCGCCGTTACCACCGCCGTTACCACCGCCGTTACCACCGCCGTTGCCACCGCCATTACCACCGCCGTTACCACCGCCTTTGGCGAGAGCAGAGTCCAAGCTCAATGAGAGGTCGGCCGTATTGAAGGCTATTGGAGTCAATACAAGGGTGGCGGCAAACATAGAGATACTAAGGCCTTTTACCATTAAATGGGGTGTGTTTTTCATCTTCACTGGTAATCTCCGGAACAAACAATAAGAAAATAAATACTAAAAATAACAGAGGGTTATGCGATGATCATAACATAGTGTAGCGGCATCCAAGGGCAAGTGTTAATGCACGTTATCTTCGTCTTGACGGCCTAGGCCAAAGCCCCGCCATTTCCGGTTCATAAGCTGGGTATTTGGGCTATCACTATAAGTGTTAATACAAAAGTATCGCCGCTGACCGTCCCGGTCACTCACCTAGGAGGCTTGCCTGGAAAACACAGAGGCTCTGTTGATTTCGGATGTCGGTAGCGCGTTGGCGGTACCAGTATCCGCAGCAGCAGGTTAACGCCAATGAGACCGACCCGAAGATTTCCCGACTATGGCTGTGCAGCCGCAAGCAGGGTGGTGAGCGTCGGGATATGGTTCCCGAAGCACCGAAAACTGCCGAATTGCAGGTCAGTGGGCCTGCCCTGTTGCGGTTCGCCAACCAGGGCTAACAGAGCAAACCTTGAACACTATCATGGGGACTTTGCGAAACGACCTAAATCCAATGGTTCGCAATCTAGTTTTTGCAGTGACTAGGATGCCGTCTCCTCAATCAAAAACTCAATTGCCTTGTCTGCGTTGATGGAGAAATCGTTATAGACGACTTTTCGCTCTGGATTGATCAGTATCATCCAGGGGGTACCCCCGGTGCGGTAGTTGACCATGGTGGCCGGGCGTCTCCCCTCGCTCCCCGGATCATGCCCCATGGGGAGGTGCAGGTCGTACTCCAACTGCGTTTCCCTGACCTTTTCTCTGGTGTTGATTGAGTAGCCCTCGAACACGGTTTGTATACAGGCAAACACAATATTGGGGTTTCCCCGGAGGGCATCCGACATTTTTTTCAAAGTGGGCAGTCCATGGGAACGGCATCCGGGACACCAGCTCTGGAAGCATTTGAGAAACACCCATTTTCCCTGGTGATCGGACACCTTGAAGGAGGTGGGCATACCCTCTTTGTCTATCCAGTATCCAATATCGAGTTCCGGCGCAGTGCGACCCACGATGCCGTAACGGGAAGCTGCTGCAATGGAAAGAAGCGGTTTAGGTAGAGTCAGTGCGGCGGCACTCACCAAAGTGCCTGTCAACAGCCTCCGTCGATCAATCATTTTCTTTGGATCCGGTTTTACTGTCGTTAAATTTCTAAGACAGGATAGGGGGTGCATAGTTCAGAACTGCTTGAGGGAAGAGGCGCTGCAATTAGTGATTTGGTCCAGGGATGTCCTGATTGTTGGCAACAGATTCGATGTAACTGAGTAATCTTTCCCAACCTATTTCAAGGCGGGCCTCAAACCTGTCCAGGAGTAGCAGTAATTCCTTATCACCGAAGAGCAGCAGACCGATATAGATGACAGCAACCACAGCCACTAACGTCAGTGCCTTTCTGAGCAGCCCGCGGAACCACGGCAGTGATCCTGCTCGCGGGATATGTACTGGGGGACTCTGAGGGGTGTTTCTGTTGCGCTGTTTGCCAATTTCGTCGAATAACCTGTGTCCCAATTCTCTTAACACTTGTGCCGGTGTAACCGTGTCTGCGTCCCGCCTGCTGGGCGATTCCAGTGAGGGCACCATTTCGTATAACAGATCCACCAGGGTCATAATCTCCCCATCCCAATTTCGATCGCTCATGACAAAAGCCTGAATCTTTGCCAGCCGAGAGATGGAATCCGGCAGGTCGGGAGCAGCGCACATTCGGGCGCCTCCAACCAATATCGGGACGACGGGGATCCCAAGATCAAAGGCGGCCTCGATCTCGGCTCTTACCCAATCGGCAGGAGCAAACAGACGGGATTTTCCTTGGGGTTCCAGGGGTGCGTGCCAGTTTCGCCCAATGACGACCAGCAACACATCGCTAGCGGCAACCGCGCGGTTCAACACAACCGTAAAGTCCTGGCCCACCGGGATTTCAACATCGCGAAAAACCCGTTCGGCACCCAGAATTTCGGTTAGATCATCCGCCAGCCGCCCGGCGAAGCCTTGACTGTCGTCCCTTCGATAGCTGATAAAAACACCGGCCATTGATTAATCCCAGGATTGAGCGTTCCATCCTCATTGATGCACAAGCGTACCAGGAAGTCAGGCTTGCTGGCCTCGGGCTGCGCTCCAGCATCTTCTGGCGCAACTGGTAGAGATCACCTGTTCGATGCTTGAATCTAGTTTTTATCTCCATCAGCTGCAAGCCAGTCCCTCGTGTTCGAGGGGAGAACCACGGGTGTTAATTTTCTGGCAACGGAACCGTGTAGGATTGAGCATCGCTGTCTGCCATTGCGCCGGATTTCATCCAGCTTGGACAACCCACCGGTTTCCGTTCCATTGGGCCCGGGCTCGAGCATTACCTGGGTGTCTCCCGATGTTGCCACCACTTAACCATTGCCGGTGAGGATGTCGCTGTCGTCATAGAAGTCGGCAAAGCGGGTACTGAAAACAGAGCGGCGGAAAGAGTGGCTGGGGTGTGAGCGGTCTTTCTCATCGCCTGTCTTCTTTTGAACCGGTTAATGTCGTTTCTCGAGAGGAGGTGCTGGATACACCGTGCAGAAACGTTAAATAGTCGTCTATTAATAAATAAATAATAATTAGTTATAAGATTTATTTAAACTATTTTATCGGTCTTGTGAGTAGTTGGAAGTTTGTGAAATATAGACGCGGCACTTAAAACAATGTCTTGCGTTGAACAACGCGTTACCGTTCTGAGCGATTCATTAAGGTTGCTCTTGGCAGTGTTCTTTGGGCGGTCGTGGGAAGTGGATTAGCTCAGGGGAAAACATCAGCAAAAGAAAGGTTTGGATCGGGTTTTTAACGCAAAGTTGACAATTGGGCTCTCTGGCGTCTATACCTTCCTGAATTCGTGTTTTAACTGGGGAGTGTTATGCAGGGGGATTCGGCGCCGGCGTTTCGTGAAGTGATATCAAGTTATGCCGATGTGCCCTCGGCAAGCAACAGCCTCTATCAACACCGGTCGGTGTATACCGGAGCGGACGGCGTCGAGACGCATCTGCTTTCCGGCGTCCACCTCCTTTTCGAGGCAGGCCACTCCAACGGGCTGCATACCGCCTTCCATGTACCCCGTGATCAGAAGCTCGATGCCGCCAACCCGGATGTGGCCACCAAGGCTTTGCGCATCGCTTGCGATACGCTGGAAATCCGCGGCGAACTTTCGTTACCGGAGTGCAATATCAAGATACATGCCCGCCGCGTCCTATTTCGCGAGGGGGGCAGTATCAATACCACCCCCCTAGACTGGGCAATGGAGAGGGCGGCCGACTTCGATCTAAAAAAGAAGAAAGGGGGCGCCAACGGCGCCAAGGGTCGCAATGCCGGGAGCTTCGAGCTGTTTATCGGCACTATCGATACAGCGGACGGGGAGACTGTTACCCGCTTTGTCGGGCGGGGCGGTGGGGGCCAGGCGGCTGGTATCGGCAGGAATGGGGAAAATGGTACCAATATGGCCTCCATCTCGGCCTCTTACAGACATGGCGAGCACAAACCCTGGGCTCCCTGGCAGGTACAGTGGAACACCTTCAGCGCCCGTTATGCGTCACCCTGTGTATTTGCCAAATACCACTGGCACTGGATTGTAGTGTTGGAGAGCGGACAGCGGGGAGTAAACGCCTGGCCCACCAGTGGCGAGGACGCACTGCCACCGGGCGTACCCGGTTCAGGGGGGGATGGCGCCGGGGTGACATCGAATTTGGAATCGGTGCCGGAGTTTGTGGACAACACTGCCGGGGAGGCGGGTGCCCAGGCCCCCGATGTGACCGGCGGCAGGGCCGGCACTCCCTCGCCGGCAACCCACTATGACTTGACGATTCGTTTCGACTTGGCAAGCAGCACTGCCGGTGGTGACAACACCTTGCTGGAAAAGCGCGAGACCCACGCCGGAAAAAGCTACTCCAGCAAACCCGCCGCGGAAGGAGCCGGCTCCTCACCGGCGCCCACTGTCATAGAATGCGCCAATGCCTGGATCGATCCGCTGCAGCTGGAGTCGGTACTGCGGTATGCGCGGGACGCTCTGCTTGCCGGGGCGAGAGAGGAAATCGGGGCACTACTATTACCCTATGCCGACGCCCTGGCGCAGCCCATGCCACTCGCACTCGGCGACAATGCAGTCTGGAGCACCACCGAGGCAGCCCGTTGGAACGCTGCTCAATCCGAAATCGCCACCATGCGCCACCGGCTGCATCTGCAGCTGGATTACTTTGGAAATCCCGCCGGCTATATGCCGTTGCTGTCGCTGCAAGCGACCCTAAGACTTTACGACCTGGATACCAAGGATGCGGTACGAACCCTGTTGTTGACGGCTTGGGTGCAGGAAAAGGCCAACGCCACACAAAGTGCTGCCAATGCCCTCGGCAGCGCCATCGAGGAAACCAATAAGGACACCCAACGGGTTGCCGATGAGTTGGTCAAGGCGGAGCGCAGGATGACCTCCCTGGATCAGGAGCTGACCTCCCTCGAATCCCGGCTTGCCGGATTGGGTAACGATCTGGGTCTGCTCCGGACCCGGCTTTACAACCAAGCGGCGGACGATATAAACAAGAAGGCCTTGATCAAGGCTGGGATCAAGATGGCAGGCGCGATTTGTCAGGTGGTGCCTGTGGGGCAGCCAGTATTGGGTACGGTCGGCTCACTCGCCGGTATTGTCGCCGATATCGATGATGAGGGAGCCCCAGACACCCTGTCCAAGATGGGGGACACCATCTCCAAGGCGAGGGAGGCCGCCAACAAGGCAACAAGCGTCCGGGGCAAAGCCAAAAAGGCTAAGGCGGGCGAGGACGAGGAGAGCGCCCAGGATGAGTCCAGCGCCTGGGCTGCGGTCGGCGATGGCTTGGGCCCGGCGTTGTCCCTGGCGGGTGAGGCGATAGGGGCTCTGCAGGTATCCGAAAGCGAGATCGAGATCGAGCTGGCGAAACTCGCCGCTGCTGATCCGGCTTGGCATGCGCTGGTCGCCAGAATACGTTCTCTCAATAAAGACAAGGGCCGGATCTTTCACCAACTGAGCCAAGTGCTACAGGCCATCGGCGATGGGTATGCACGGCTCGCAAATAACGCCGATACGGTTGTCACCTTCCAGCGGGAGAGGAATCAGGCCCTGGGCAAACTGAGTCCCGAGGCCAATCAGATGGTGGCCCGCATGGGGCAGGCGGCCAGGCTCTCGCTGCAGAGAACCTTGTACCTTCTCGTGAAATCCTACGAAACCACAGTGTTCAAGCCGCTTGCCGTTGATTGGGGTCTGGACCAAGTCTTCGACAAGATTCACGAGCTGCTGAAACCGGGCGAGGGGTTCGATGCCAGTACCATCCTTGCCCATGCAGAGGTTGTGGCTCCGCTGTTCGACGAGAACAAACGTAGGATCAATCGCAGTTTACAGGACGACTATCGCTTCGCCGATATGAAACAGGTTGCCCTGGAGTTCGGGTTTACCGATCAACAGACCCCGGAACAACTCGATCGACTGCAGCGGGGAAAACGCTTAACGGTGAATCCGTTGAACTATGGGTTGATTCTTCCGAACCAGCAGGGCGCCAAGGCGATCGGCTTCTCCTGCACAAAGTTCGAATTCGATCCCGAGGGACCAGCGATGCCTCCATCGGGAAACGCCATCATCACACTACGAACTGGTGGCGACGGAACGGTGCGCAGTGGTGCGAATTTATTCGCAGTCCGCAGCGACGCACCGCGGGTCTGGTCCTGGACCTACCATTTCAGCAACCGTAAAGTCGAACAAAGCGAGCCTTCGCTTTCTTCCCTCGATCTTCTCAATGCCCTCCTGGAATCGGATGATAACAGTATCAAGTTAAAGCTGGCGGCACCCCCAGCATGGTCGGACTTAACCTTGCAGCTCAGCTTCAGTCCGGCCCTGGCGGAGGAGGAAAAACCGGTGCTCAAGACACTGCTCTTCAACTGCCGCATCGAGTCCGCTCCGGCGCCGCTATCGGAACGGGTGCTCGATGTGCGCACTGCAAGCGCGGCGGAACAGATCGATATCTCTCCAGCCGATCTCGGTGGTAGAGGCGCGGGGCAGGGCGGTGCCTACCGCATATACAACACCGGGGTACGGGTATCCCTCGATGCGCAGGCAGGAGAATTTGCGCGTTGGGAAATCCTCAACGGTTCGCGAACCGGTGGTGACGATCCGCATATTGAGCTGACGCTCGATACCAATACGCTGGCATATAGCCGACATGTCCCCGAAGCAACCTCCGGTTCGAAAATTCTGGAGTATGTCGAGGCGCGGGATCAGGATACGCTTACCCGGGAAATCGGCGACTCCACGCAGTTGGCGGCAGCCCTCAAAACGGGTGGCCGCAAGGCTGGGATACCGATGACAGCGGCGCCGAGCTTCGAAGGGCAAGCCATTCGTGCTGCGGGTTCCAAAGATGCACCTGTGATCGCAGTGGTGGAGCCCGAGCACGATGCGACAATTCTGCATGAGGCTGACGGTTGGGCCAAGGTCATATATCGGGGATTGGTTGGCTATTTGCCGAGTAATTAGATCTCAAGGGCATCGCCGAAAGCAGTGGCGGTCGTGAGGAAACTCAAGCGCTGATCAAGGCCTACTTGAAGATTTCCAGCGAACGAAAAAAACATCGCGGGTTTCGGATCGCGGCTCGATGCAATCTGTGGCTTTCCGTGCAATTATTATACTTGAGTAGAGTGTTTTGTTTCGCCGTGTTGGATAGGCCGGAGTGTTATGCATTCGAAAGCTCACTGGGAACAAGTCTACTCGACCAAGAGTGAGAATGAGCTCAGCTGGTATCAGGTCCATGCCGAGTTGTCCATGAAGTTAATTGGGGAGGCGGGATCGCCGTCCTCGATTTCGGTTATCGACGTAGGCGGCGGCACTTCTAGGTTGGTCGACGATTTGTTGGCGAGTCGGTACCGGGATATCACTATTCTCGATATTGCCGGAACCGCATTGCGCGCAGCGCAGACACGACTGGGGAAGCGAGCAGTAGGTATCAGATGGATTGAGAGCAGCGTCATCGACGCCGAGTTACCGGGAGCCGCTTACGATGTCTGGCACGACAGGGCGGTCTTCCATTTTCTAACCGCCGCCGAAGAGCGGCAGGCATATGTGGCCAAGGTGCTACACGCTGTCAAACCTGGCGGCTTGGTCATAGTTGCCACATTTGCCGAGGACGGTCCCGTGAAGTGCAGCGGGCTTCCGGTGATGCGCTATAGACCGGAAGAGTTACACAGGGAATTCGGTTTGCCGTTTGAGTTACTGGAACACCAGCGGGAAACCCACCTTACCCCTGGCGGAAAAACACAATCCTTTGTTTATTGCCTGTGCCGCCGAGGGATTTGCTAGCCTTCCGCCAGCATCAAATGCTTGCCGCCTCAGCGCCATTGATGCATGCCATACAAACCCCGGAACGCCCTCGGCATATGCCCCTAATATTTATGGTTATTGACCAGTTCTTGGGGTTAGAGGGGAGTCCAATTCCCATTCTATCGGGAGAGGGAAAAAGTACTGTGTCTGGATGTTTGTCAACTTAATTTACAATCGCTATAGTGGCGGCAAGTTAATCACAGGCACCTGATCAATAATATGCTGATTAAGAATAATAAATGTCTGGAGGTACGATTCGTGCTTGTTGAGGTCATTTAGGCTGGAATCTTGAATGCCTTGTTGTGAGTAGGGTTGTACCGCTCCTGTCTGATGCGAAGAAGCGGCTGAGAAACTAGTAGATATAGTAGGTCGGTTTTTTAAGATTGGGGTCCACTACAGCGGCTTTGGAAAAACACCCAAGTATCATTTAGTGTTGCTGGTTCAATTGAGACTCTGTATTCAGAGCGATTGAGATGATCTGGCAACTAAGAGCATGTCTCTCGGGCAGCTATGCCTGTAGGCGTTCGTGACCGTTCGATTTTCCATAACCCTGGAGAGAAATAATAGAAATGAATGTCGTTGGAATTAGTGGTCTCAATAACAGTGTTCCATTCAAGAAGCGCCGGTTTCCCAATCTCTCACCGGTATGCTATCGAATTGCTCAGGGTTTCGATGCGGCTGCGGCACTGGTTACGCCCCGGGGAATCGAAGCTGCGGCGGCGGAAGAGCGCTTCACCCGGGAAAAAACCACGGGGTCTTTTCCGGTAAGCGCCATCGATTACTGCCTTCGTACTGCAGGGTTAAAACCTGAAGACATCGACTGCATCGCCCATGGATTCAATTACCAACCCTACGCCGAAGCCTACCAGGAGAGCGAGTACACCAGTCAGCAGTTCAAGGAAGTCTATTCCCGGGAGGCGCAGCTGGCCTGTATCGATGAACACTTCGCGGAGACTGATTGGCAGGAGAGGTTCATCCAGGTTCCTCATCATCTCGCCCATGCGGCCAGTACCTTCTTTGTAAGCGGTCTAGACGAATCGCTCATCCTGGTATCGGATGGGATGGGGGAGCACCACAGCACCACTATCGCCCTGGGGCGAGGTAATGACATAGAGATTTTGAAGCAGGTGCCCTCCATTCACTCACTGGGCATTCTCTACAGTGTTTTCACCATGTATCTGGGTTTCATCTTCAACATGGACGAGTATAAGGTGATGGGGCTCGCGCCATACGGTAATCCCCGCCGCTACCTGGACAAAATGATGGAGCTGGTCAACCTCAAGGAGGATGGGACACACTCCATCTCGGTGCTGTTCCGCAATGAGACAGAAGAGGAGAAAGAGACTTATTCGGCGACGCTGAGGATATTGTCCGAAATGTTTGGACCGCCGAGATCACCGGAGAGTGAGATTACACAACACCACATGGATATTGCGGCGGCGTTGCAAACAGCACTGCAAAACGCCCTGCTGCACACCCTGCGTCATTTCAAAAAGGAGACAGGGCAGCAGAATCTATGTACCGCCGGTGGTGTGGCCCTAAATTGCTCGGCCAACGGCGTACTGCGGCGCAGTCGAATGTTTAAGAATATGTTTGTGCAACCGGCGTCCGGGGATGACGGCTCGGCACTGGGCGCCGCTCTGTATGTCAAACATAAACGGGATGCGGGATCCCGCAATCGCCGGATGAGCGTGCCGCTGTGGGGGCCCGAATTCACCGAAGATCAGATTGCCAAGGCCGTCGACAAGGCGGGTGATTTTTCAGTTACCCACTATGATTCCCTAGCTGAGCTTTGTGACGCGGTTGCGGAACGGCTCGTTGCCGGGCAAATCATCGGCTGGTTTCAGGGGCGCATGGAGTTCGGTCCCCGAGCGCTGGGAAACCGCAGTATATTGGCCGATCCCCGTCCTGCTGATATGCGGGAGCGAATCAACGCACTAATAAAAAAGCGGGAACTCTTCCGTCCTTTTGCTCCCGCGGTAACCGCCGAAGCGGCCACCAAATACTTCGATATCGCCCCGGGGGAGGAGGATACCTACGCCCATATGCTGTTCGTTACCCGGGTGCGCTCGGAATATCGGGAGATCATGCCGGCAATAACTCACATCGACGGTTCCGCCCGTGTTCAGACCGTCAGCGAGTCGAACAATCCGCGATTCTGGCAGCTGATCAAGGCATTCGAGTCGTTGAGTGATTTGCCCGTGGTCCTTAACACCTCATTCAACGTCCGTGGGCAGCCGATTGTGTGCACGCCCGATGAGGCCATCGAAACATTCTCAACGGCCAATCTGGATGCGGTAATCGTCGGTGACTATCTGTTGACCAAAGATTGATGATCTGGGATTCGAGTGCCGCAACCGCAGCGACTGGAATAGGGTTTCCATGAATCACATGCTGGCCAAAGCTTCGGCATCGCTGGTGGATCTGCGGGATGCCTGGATGTTTTCCGATAGCGCATGGTTTGGACCCCGGGGCTGGCCCGTCAAATCGGTGCACCACAACCGGCGTATGAATCCCTTTTTTGTAGTGGGCCACCCGCGGTCGGGGACGACTCTGTTGCGGGCTATTCTGTGCCGTCACCCCGAGCTCTTTATTCCTCCTGAGAATGGCAATCTGTGGAGGATGATCCGCGCCTTCGGAGGACTGCGGGGGCAGTCTTGGGAGATGGTGGTTGATGCCGTGTTGCAGGCATTTTCAGAGGGCTATGAGTTCGAGCGCTGGGGTATTGAGATCGATACGCTGCGGAAACTGGCGCTGGCGTTGCCGAGAGAACGTAGGGACCTCGCCAGTCTGATAAGCCTGGTGTACCTACAATACGGAAATACCCATGCGGCGGGAAAACAGATTTGGGGCGATAAAACCACGCCCGGGTCTTTCGACTATCTGGGCAAGTTGTCTCGGGTATTCCCGGCGGCGGCATACATTCATATTGTCCGAGACGGTCGTGATTGTGTCGCCTCTTGTGTCAAAGCCGGTTTCTACGAGCGCAACTATTCCGTTGCCGCTACGGCCTGGCGGGATAATGTAAGGGCCTGCCGCCGGTTCGGCAGTCGTATCGCGGATGCAGGACGCTATCTCGAAATACGATACGAAGACCTGGTCGCTGATCCCGAGCGCCAGATCCCTACATTGTGCGAGTTTTTGGGCTTGAGTATTGATCGGGCCATGTTTCAACACAGCCAGGGAATCGGCCAGGAACTCCCGGATGTGGGTTCCATTTCTCACCATCAAAGCGTCTCACGGCCTATCTTTACCGGTTCTGTGGGCAAGTGGAAAAGGGAGATTCCGGGGATTGAACAGGCGGTTGTGTTGAAGATAGTGCAGTCGGAGCTTGAGCGCTGTGGATACAGTTAGGCACTCAGCGTCGTTTACCGGATCGGGTTACACAGACGTCAGTGCCGCTGCTGTTGCGAGCTATGTAGATCGGGATAGAAAGCAGCGTCTTTCCAGGGTGGTGTCGGGAGATGCTGGAGATTTTTTTTCGGAGAAGGGTAGATGAGTGAAACAGCGGCTGGTGGCGTCACCAAGGATAAGGATGCGGTTGCGCAATATTGGGGCTCGCGATTCTCGGGCCTGTCGAAGTGTGAGATACCCCTGGATCGGCCGAGATCCGGAATCCAATCCTTCATGCGCGATGAGGTGACGCTGGCTATCGATGCCGAAACGGTCGCCAGCCTGCGCCGGCTCGGAGAGCAGAGTGGATCGTCGCTGCTAGCGGTGTTGTGCAGCGCGCTGCTTGTTGTCCTATCCCGCTATACGCGGCAGGCGGACGTGGCTATAGGCACCGTCGGCGGGCTCGAAACGGCAAATCAGTCAGAGCCGGAATTCGGCTTGCTTCCATTACGTGCCGACCTCTCAAACGATCCCGGAACAGCCGAGTTGACGAGGCAGGTTGCCGGGTCGATCGTCGAGGCTGCGGGCCATGGCGGTGAAGCACTGCATGCGTTGCTTGACGACCTGGCATTGGAGGATCCTACGCGCGCCCCACTGTTCCAGGTGATGCTGATCTTGAACGACGGTGCTGATCCCCACTCCCCGGAGCTTGACGATTTACGGGCGCAGATAGAGCGTTGTGACGCCCTAGTCTTGGTCGATATCAATGGCGGGCAGCCCAAACTGCGGTGCGAGTACGACATAGACTTGGTCGATGCCGAGACTGCCGAGCGTCTCCTGGGTCATGTCGCTTCCATTCTGAAGGGTTTTGTGGAAAAGACAGACGGCTCGGTGAGTCAGCTGCCGCTGCTCACCGAAGACGAGCGGGCACAGTTGATTCATGGTTGGAACGACACCGAGGTGGCTTTTCCTCAGGCCAACTGTCTGCATCTCCTGTTTGAAGCCCAGGCAGCGGCTAGCCCACACGCCACCGCGTTGGAATTCGGTGACCGAAAACTAACCTATAGTGAATTCAACCGACGCGCCAATAAGCTCGCCCGCTACCTGCGTAGTCTCGGAATCGGGCGCAATGATCTGGTTGCGGTGTTCATGGAGCGCTCCCTGGAAATGATGGTAGCCATCTATGGGATTATGAAAGCCGGTGGCGCCTATGTTCCCCTAGACCCGGAGTATCCACCCGAGCGGCTCGCCTTCATGATGGAAGATGCGGCGACATCGGTGGTTCTGACCCAGCAGGCGCTGCGCTCGAAGGTACCGGGCAGCAATGCTGACGTTATCTGCTTGGATGTCGATGGTGATGCCATTGAGCGGGAGCAGGATCACGATTTGGTGCCGCAGTCGGGCATCGACGACCTGGCGTATGTGATTTTTACTTCCGGTTCTACCGGGCGGCCGAAAGGGGTGATGAACAGCCATCGGGGTATTTGTAACCGTATCCTGTGGATGCAGTCTGAGTATGGTCTGGATGCCGGGGATGCAGTACTGCAGAAAACCCCACTCAGCTTCGACGTGTCGGTGTGGGAGCTATTTTGGCCATTGCTGGTTGGCGCCCGGTTGGCCATCGCGGCACCCGGGGATCACCGTGACCCCGCGCGGCTGGCGGCGCTGATAGAGCAACATCGGATCACGACACTCCATTTCGTGCCTTCCATGCTGCAACTGTTTATCGAAGCCGCCAACCTTGGTGTCTGCGGTGGTCTTCGACGCCTGTTCTGCAGCGGTGAGGCGCTGCCCTACGATCTCCAGGAACGCTTTTTCTCCTGTTTGCCGGAAGTAGAGCTGCACAATCTTTACGGCCCCACTGAGGCAGCGGTGGATGTAAGCTACTGGCAGTGTCGGCCGGGCGATGACCGCAGGGTGGTGCCCATAGGTCGTCCGGTTGCGAATACCCAGCTCTATATCCTGGATGATCAGCTGCAGCCGGTACCCATCGGGGTCGCCGGTGAACTCCATATCGGCGGCACTCAGGTAGCGTTGGGATATCTGAATCGCCCAGATCTCACTGCGGCGGCGTTCATATCCGATCCCTTCAGTGAGCACCCGGGTGCTCGGCTATACAAGACCGGAGATCTCGCCCGTTTTCTACCCGACGGCAATATCGAGTTTCTGGGGCGCATCGATCATCAGGTGAAAATGCGCGGGTTGCGTATCGAACTTGGGGAGATCGAGTTCCGGTTGCGGCAGCAGGATGCAGTGACGGAGTGCGTGGTGGTGCTGCGGGAAGACATCCCTGGCGACCAGCGCCTGGTAGCCTACCTGGTGACCAATACGCAGGCGGACATCGGTGATATCACAGCCAATCTTCGGCGCGTACTGCCCGACTACATGGTGCCCTCCCACATACTGGTGCTTGATGAGATGCCCCTGGGTCCTAGTGGCAAGCTGGACCGCAAGGCACTGCCTGCTCCCGCGGAGATGCGCACCGAGGGAGCCCGTGCTGAACCCGGATCCCGGTCTAGAACCGAGGCCGCCATTGCGGGCCTCTGGTCGGAGGTGTTGGGGCTGGAGAAGATCGGTATCCAGGAGAACTTCTTCGATATTGGCGGCCACTCGCTACTCGTGGCTAAAGTGAGAGCCGGGATCCAAACCCTTTTCGGTATCGAACTGTCAATCGCCGAAATGTTCAAGTATCCCACGGTCAAAGCGTTGGCTGAGCGGGTTGAACAGGGCGCCTCCGGCTCCCGGGAGGGACAGGCTGCTGTCCACCAACGGTCAGCGGCTGCAACCGGGGAGATCGCCATCGTCGGCATGGCCTGCCGTTTGCCCGGGGCCGAGGATATCGACGCATTTTGGCACAACCTGGAGCAGGGGATTGAATCTGTCAGCTTCTTTTCCGATGAAGAGTTGCTTCAGGGCGGCGTACCCCAGTCGGATCTGGATCAGCCGGGATATATCAAGGCGCGATCGGTTTTGGCTGACGCGGATTTATTCGATGCCTCTTTCTTCGGCTATAGTCCCCGTGAGGCGGAAGTCATCGATCCCCAGCAGCGGGTGTTTCTGGAATGCGCCTGGCATGCGCTGGAGGATGCAGGCTACGGGCAACAGCCGCCCCAGGTCAGAGTGGGAGTCTACGCGGGAGCGGGGATGAACACTTATCTGGTCCACAATCTTCATCAGCGAGCCACTCAGTCGGGGGTGGTCGGCGCGTTCCAGGTGATGATCAGCAACGACAAGGATTTTCTGCCCACCCGGACCTCGTACAAGTTGAACCTGAAAGGTCCGAGTATCAATATTCAAACTGCCTGCTCAACCTCACTGGTGGCAGTGCATACCGCTTGCCGATCGCTGCTCGAGGGCGAGTGCGAGATGGCGCTCGCCGGTGGCTCCACGGTTCATGTTCCCCAGGTCATGGGCTATCGTCATCAGGAGGGGATGATTCTCTCTTCCGATGGACACTGCCGGGCATTCGATGCCGCAGCCGATGGCACTGTGTTCGGCAGCGGCGTAGCGGCAGTCGTTCTTAAACGGCTGGAGGATGCGCTCGCCGATGGCGACCGGATCCACGGGGTGATCAAGGGGTCGGCCATCAATAACGACGGCGCCCAGAAAATCGGTTACACCGCGCCCAGCGTGGAGGGGCAGGCCGGCGTAATCGCAGCTGCCCAGGCGGCAGCGGGTGTGTCCCCTGATTCCATCGGTTACGTGGAGGCCCACGGCACCGGTACTTCGTTGGGAGATCCGATAGAGATCGAGGCTCTGACCCAAGCTTTTCGCTACCAGAGCAGTGAGCGGGGTTTCTGCGGCATCGGCTCGGTAAAGACCAACATCGGCCATGTCGATGCCGCCGCGGGGGTCACCGGTCTCATCAAGGCAGTGCTGGCGATCAAGCATGGCACTCTGCCGCCTAGTCTCCACTTCGAGTCACCCAATCCGGCCATCGATTTCGACAGCAGCCCCTTCTACGTGGTGCGAGAGGCGACGCAGTGGCCGGCCTCTGACGGCCCCAGACGCGCCGGTGTCAGCTCCTTCGGTATCGGGGGCACCAATGCCCATGTGGTGCTGGAGGAGGCACCTTCGGTGGAAACGGAGAGGCCGGCATTGGAACGCAACTGCCATCTCTTGACGCTCTCGGCCAAGAGCGAAGAGGCCTTGGAACGGCTTGCGGATCGATATCTCGACTTTTTCAGTCAACAGGAGGCAGCGATCGGCGATATCTGTTTTACCGCCAATGCCGGCCGTGCGGATCTGAATCAACGCCTGGCGGTGGTGGCGGAGGATATTCCCACGATGATCGCCCGGCTGGAAGCCTTCCGCGCCGGCACCCCGGCGAAGACAGTTCTCCGTGGCGCGGCCGCTGATCCCGGCGGCCTGGCTTTTCTGCTGACGGGGCAGGGCGCCCAGCGTGTCGGGATGGGGCTGGAGCTTTATCGCAGCGCCCCCGTATTCCGTGATGAGCTGGATCGCTGTGCCGAGATTCTGGAAGCCTACCTCAAGAAACCGCTGCTGGCGGTTATCTTCGAAGGCGTTAAAGGCCCCGGTGGGCCGCTGCTGGACGACACCGCATATACCCAGCCGGCGTTGTTCGCGATCGAGTACGCATTGGTGAAGCTGTGGCAATCCTGGGGAATACAACCGGACGTGCTGATGGGTCACAGTGTGGGTGAGTATGCCGCGGCCTGTGTCGCCGGCGTCTTCAGCCTGGAAGACGGGCTCAAGCTGATTGCACATCGCGGCCGCCTGATGAGCGCATTGCCCCGTAATGGCGAGATGCACGCAGTGTTCGCCAGCGAGCCACAGGTTCTGGAGGTTCTGGCACAACAGCAGGGGGCGGTATCACTGGCGGCAGTCAATGGTCCGAACAGTTGTGTGATCTCGGGTGAGTCGGCGGTGGTACGCAAGGCTGCCGGGGAATTCGAGGCCAGGGGTATCGAAAGCCGGGCGCTCAACGTATCCCACGCCTTTCACTCCCCCCTGATGGAACCCATGGTCGCTGAATTCGCCCGCGTCGCAGCCGAGGTGACTTACGCGCCGCCCCAAATCAGTTTCATCTCCAACGTCACCGGCGGGTTGGCGGGAGATGAGGTGGCCGCAGCCGAGTACTGGTGTCGGCATATCCGTCAGCCGGTGCGGTTCGCCAAGGGTATGGAGATGTTGGAGCAACAGGGTTGCGGGGTTTATCTGGAGGCGGGACCTCAACCTGTCCTGATCGGGATGGGGCGCTCCTGCGTGACTGACGGCGGCTCCTCTGCCTGGCTGGCGAGCATGCGCGAGGGAGTGGCGGAGTGGCAGCAGCTGCTAGAGAGTCTCGGCAGTCTGTATTCCCGGGGCATCACGGTGGACTGGTTGGGATTCGACGCGCCTTATGGCCGTCGCCGGCTGTCGCTACCCTCCTATCCGTTCGAGCGCCAGCGTCACTGGGTGGAGATGTCGGAGTCTATTGCGGTGGCCGGGTTCGAGGGAACGCATCCGTTGTTGGGGAATAAGCTGACCTTGCCCATGTCTCAGGAGGTGCGTTACGAAACCCGTTTCGCGCTGGAGTCTCCGGTATATGTCGGGGATCACCGCGTCTTTGGAGTTCTGGTCGTCGCCGGTGCCTCCCACTGCGCTCAGCTGTTGTTGGGAGCCAGGGATCAGTTGGGCAACGATCGATGCACCCTGGAGGAGATCTACTTTTTACAACCTTTTACCCTGTCGGAGGGCGGCAGCCGCCTGGCCCAGCTCATATTCTCGCCACCCGAAAATGGAGTGAGGAACCTACAGCTGGTGAGCCTAAAAGAGAATGCCGAGGCGGATGACGAAGAGGGTTGGGTCAGGCACCTGCGAGCCCGGATCCTGCTCCCCGCGGAGGCGCAGCGACTTCCCGGCGATTTCGATCTGCAGGCATCGCTGGCACGCTGCAGCCGGGAGATGGATGGTGAGGCGTTCTATCGGGATTTCTGGGTACAGGGCCCTGATGCCGGACCCTCCTTCCGCTGGATTGAGAATCTGTGGATGGGTGACAACGAGGCCATAGCCAAAACCGCGTTTCCCGATCTGGCCGACGATCCCCGCAGTTACCAATTGCACCCCGGTGTAATAGAGGCGTGTTTCCAGGTGCTGCGTGCCTGCCGCGAATTTGAGAGCCAGCGGTTACTGGCAGAAGGCGGTCATATCTTCGTGCCCTTTGCCATCGAGCGATTCAATCTTTATAGCCAACCCGAGGGTGACCGCATGTGGTGCCATGCCCGGCTGCGTGATCCGACATCCGAGCAGAGCGTAATCGGGGATCTCCTGCTAATCAATGAGAGCGGCGGGATTCTGGCTTCGATAGAGGGTTTTGAATGCCGCCGCCTTCCCCGGGAGACTCTGTTGCGTAATCTGCAGTTGGACACCCGCGACTGGCTGTACGAAAAACGCTGGCAGGCGCTGCCGCTCCCCCGGGGTGAGCGCCCAGCAGATTCCCGGAGCGGCGGGCATTGGCTGATACTCGGCGACACCCAGGGAGTGGGCACCCGTTTGGGCGCCGCTCTGGAGGCGAAAGGAGATAGTTATGCATTGGTGTCGGTGGGCGACGGTTATGGTGCAGATGAAAATGGCGGCTACCGATTGGACCCTTTTGAAAGATCCCAGTTCGAGCAGCTGTTCGCCGAAGAGGGCGGGCGACTTGCCGCCGGCCCCGGGCGTTGCCCCTTCGACGGGATTGTCGATCTCTGGGGTATTGGTGGGATTGTGGGGCAGTCAGAAGACGAAGGTGACTGGTTACAGATCCAGCGAACCAGCAGCGCTTCCGCACTGCACCTGATTCAGGCGATGGTCAACGCCGGTTGGGAAAAGTTGCCCCCGCTGGTATTTATCACCAGGGGAGTGCACTCGGTGGCGGGAGCGCCAGCTACTCAAGCCGGAGCAGCGCCGCTGTGGGGGTTGGCACGGGTTGTGGTGCAGGAGCATCCGGAAATTCAGTGCCTCTGCATCGATCTTGGCGCCGAAGCAGAGAGCGTGGATCTTGAGGCCGTGGCGCAACAGCTGCAGATAGGGAGTGGTGAGGATCAACTGGCCTTTCGTCAGGGAAAACGCTACGCAGCGCGCCTGGAACGTTACCGCTTGCCCGCCGTTCAATCCGGTTCGAGCACCGTTCTCAGGGCCGATGCCACCTATCTGGTTACCGGCGGCTTGGGTGGAGTGGGCCGGGCCATCGCTGGATGGCTGGGGGCACAGGGGGCGGGTCATCTGGTACTTTGCGGCCGTAGCGAGTGGCAGGGGGCACTGCCTCCGGAGTTGGAGGCGCTACAACAGGCGGGTGTGACGCTGAAGCTGTTCTCCTGCGATGTCGCCGATGCTGAACGGCTGCAGTGGCTACTGGCGGAGATCGATGGGACTATGCCGCCTTTAGCGGGTGTGATTCACGCCGCCGGTGTGCTGGATGACGGTATGCTGCTACATCAGTCGTGGCAGCGATTCGAGAGCGTATATGCTCCCAAAACTGAGGGCACCTGGAATCTGCACCGGCAGACCCGGGACCGGCAATTGGATTTCTTCGTCTGCTTCTCCTCCGCCTCGGCATTGCTCGGTGCTCCAGGACAGTCGAACTATGCAGCAGCCAATGCTTACATGGATGCGCTGATGGCGTATCGGCATGGACAGGGATTGCCGGGAGTGAGCATAGACTGGGGTCCCTGGGCCAGCGTGGGCATGGCTGCCAGCATGGGTGAGCGGGAGCGCAAACGTTCCGCAGATGCCGGTTGGGGCGCTATCGACCTGGAGTCGGGCTTAGACATTCTGGGGCGGCTTCTAAACAGTGATGCAGCGAGTGTAGGGGTGCTGCCCCTGCACTGGGGCAAGTTTTTCACTGCTTTTCATAAGGGTGGCGTGCCGGCCTTCCTGAAGGCCTGGGAGCCGGCTGGCCAAGCCGAGCAGGTTGGTTCGCGCTCATCCACCAGCAATGCCAAGGCCGACATCCTGGCAGCACCGGAGGATGAAAGGGAAGAGAAGCTGGGGGCCTATGTAGCAGGAGTCGTGGGCGCGCTGCTGGGGCATGCCGATATCGATCCTCAGCGGGGGTTCAGCGAGATGGGGATGGATTCCCTCATGGGAGTGGAGCTGCGCGAGCTGTTGCAATCGGGGCTGGGGATCTCCCTGGCCTCAACTTTCGCCTTCGACTACTCCAATATCTATGACGTTGTGGCCTATCTCAAGAAGCAGCTTTTCCCCAAGGAGTCCCCGGAGCCCACTGCCGGCGCAGACGCTGCCGGGGATCTGGCATCTATCGAGGCAGAGGACTTGAGCGGTGTCGATATTGATGAGTCGATAGAGGCAGAGTTGGCAGCTCTGGAGTCGGAATTGGAAAGACGGGATTAAACTGAAATGTCATCTCAGCAGAGAATCATCAAGGCCCTGAAGGACGCGAGAGAGCGGTTGGAAAGGCTGGAGCGGCAGAAGCACGAACCCATCGCCATTGTCGGAATCGGCTGCCGCTTCCCCGGCGCAGTGAATTCCCCCGACACCTTTTGGCAATTGCTCGAGGAGGGTGTCGATGCCATGTCGGAGATTCCCCCGGAGCGGTGGGACATTGACGAGTACTACGATCCGGATGCCGAAGCGCCCGGAAAAATGTACGTTCGCGAAGGGGGGTTCGTCGACGATATCGACCTCTTTGATCCCCAGTTTTTCCGCATCTCCCCGCGGGAGGCTCAAACTCTGGATCCGCAGCAGCGGATGCTGCTGGAGGTGGTCTGGGAGGCGCTCGAGGATGCCGGTGAGTCGGCGGATAGGGTGCGAGGGAGCGATACCGGTTTCTTCATGGGGCTCAGTTGGCACGACTACGAGCGCAACGCCTACGGCATGAATCCGGAACGGCTGGATGCCTATTCTGCGATGGGCAACACCCAGAGCATCGCCGTCGGCCGGCTCGCCTTTGCGCTAGGCGCCCACGGACCAACCACGCTGTTGGACACCGCTTGTTCCTCTTCGCTGGTCTCGGTCCATGCCGCCTGCCAGAGCTTGAGGAGCGGGGAAACCCACATGGCCCTGGCCGGTGGTGTCAATCTGATGATTTCACCTCTCTCCACCATCTTCTGCTGCAAAATCAAGGCACTGGCGCCTGATAGCCGCTGCAAGACGTACGATGCAGCGGCAGACGGCTACGCCCGTGGCGAGGGTTGCGGGGTGGTAGTGCTGAAGCGGCTCAGCGATGCCCTTGCCGACGGTAACCATATCCGCGCGGTTATCCGGGGGACCGCAATCAATCACGACGGTCCCAGCAGTGGACTCACTGTCCCCAATCGGGGCGCCCAGCAGCGGGTTATAGAGAGCGCTTTGAAGGACGGCGGCCTGGAGCCTTTGGACGTGACCTATATAGAGGCACACGGAACCGGTACCTCCCTTGGTGATCCCATCGAGATAGGTGCCCTTGGTGATGCGCTGGGGGCAGGCCGGCCTCAGGATCGCCCCCTGCGAGTGGGTTCTGTGAAAACCAACATCGGTCATCTGGAAGCGGCCGCCGGCATTGCGGGGTTGATCAAAGCGGCCCTCGCGGTAGAGCATGGGAAGATACCCAAGCACTTGCACTTCAAAGAGCCCAGCCCCCATATCGATTGGGAAGCCTTCCCTGTCGAGGTGCCCAAGTCCACTCTCCCCTGGCTGCCCGGGCAGCGTATAGCCGGGATCAGCTCTTTTGGGTTCAGCGGCACCAACGCTCATGTCATCATCGAGCAGGCCCCGCAGCAGGATGGGGAGAGCGCAAAATCCGACTCCAAGCCTGAAATTCTTTGTCTGTCCGCTCGTAGCGAAAATGCACTTATGGAGCTGGCTGGGCGCTATGAGGATTTTCTCGCCACTGCCGCGGAGAAAGACCTCGCGGCCATCTGCCACACGGCGAATAGCGGCAGAGCGCTCTTTGCCCACCGCCTTGCTGTGGTGGGAGAGGAGGCGGCAGGTCTGGCCGGAGGGCTGGAAAAATATCGGGCGGAGCCCTCCACGACGGCAGTGGCCAGTGGCGAGGCGAAGGTTGGGGCGCGGCCCAAGATAGCCTTCCTGTTCACGGGCCAAGGCTCCCAGTGGGTTGGAATGGGAGAGGCGCTCTATCACTCCCAGCCGGTGTTTCGCGACGCTTTGGACCGGTGTGGCGCGTTGCTGCGAGAGGAGCTCCAGCAACCGTTGTTGGAAGTGCTTTTCGGTTCCGCCGAAGGTGATGCTGACAGTGGCGAAGTCTTGCTCGACCAGACCGCTTATACCCAACCCGCGCTGTTCGCATTGGAGTGGTCTCTCGCACAGCTCTGGCGATCCTGGGGTATCGAGCCTGGATTGGTGATGGGCCACAGCGTCGGCGAATACGTTGCCGCCTGCGTCGCCGGTGTCTTCAGTCTGGAGGATGGGCTGCGGCTGATAGCTACCCGAGGCCGGCTGATGCAGGCGCTGCCCAAAGACGGTGCCATGGTGGCGGTGCGTGCCGAGCCCCAGGTCGTCGAGGCAGCTATCGAGGCCCATGCCGACCAAGTCTCACTGGCGGCGATCAACGGCCCGCGCAGCCTGGTGGTCTCCGGACGCCAGACCGCCGTCGAGCGGGCGCTTGCTGCATTGGCCGATAGCGGCGTGGAGTTAAAACCGTTGGCTGTATCCCACGCCTTCCACTCGCCGCTTATGGATCCGATCCTGGATGAGTTCGAGAGCGTGGCCAGAGAGATCTCATTTTCCGCTCCGCGTCTAAAACTGGTTTCCAACGTCAGCGGTGGGATCGTCAGTCAGGAAGTCGCCGATGCGGGATATTGGCGCCGGCATATTCGCCAGCCGGTGAATTTTTCCGCAGGGATGCAGGCCCTCCACCAAGCCGGTACTGAGATATTCCTGGAGGTTGGGCCGGCGCCGGTCCTGCTGGGTATGGGGCGGCAGTGTATCGACGACCGATCCCTGACTTGGCTGGCCAGCCAACGCCGTGGCGGCGACGGCCGGGAGCAGATACTCAAGAGTCTTGCGGCGCTCTATACACGGGGTGTCTCCGTCGATTGGGAGGGGTTTCGGGGCGGAGTGCGGCCCCGGCGGCTGCCGCTGCCGACCTATCCTTTCCAGCGTCAGCGATTCTGGGTGGATGCAGAGGGCTATGGGGCTGGACAGAGCGCGGCTGGCGGCACCCGCTCGGGCACACTGCACCCACTGGTCGGCGCCCGCCTGCAATCTGCTGCGCTGGGCCGGGGCGCTGTGCTATTCGAGTCCAGTATCTCCAAGACTTCACCCGGTTTCCTCGCCGACCACCGGGTATTCAACGAGTTGGTACCGCCGGCGACCGCTTATCTGGAGATGGCACTGGCGGCGGGGCGGTTGGCGCTCGGCAAAGATGTCGTCTTGAATGATATCGTCATTCATCAACCGCTCTATCTCCAGGATGAGGTGGCGACAATTCTGCAAACGGTGTTGGAGCCCACCGAAGATGATCGTTTCCGCTTCAGAATTTGCAGCTTGTCTTCCCTGGAGCCTACTGCCGAATCGGAGTGGAGTCTGCACGTTTCCGGCGCCCTCGGGCCTGCACCCGCGCAAAGCGCCGAGCCTGCTGCGAATCCTGCAGAATTAAGGGAGGCATGCGACCGGGAGTTGGCGGCGGATGAGTGTTATGCAGCCTTCGCCGGTCAAGGGTTGGATTTGGGCTCCGCATTTCAGCCGATTCGCAACCTGTGGTGCAGTGATAATGAGGTGATAGCGGAGGTGCGGTTAGACGAGTCCCAGCGCGGCCTGGCCGGGCAATATCAGCTCCACCCAGCACTGCTGGATGCTCTGGGGCAGTCGGTGGGTGCTGCATTTCCACCGGCGGAGGATGAACTCTTCCTGCCCGTCGGCGTAGAGCGGGTAAGCCTGTTTCGCGGCGGCGCGGCCCAAGGCTGGGTACATGGGCGTATAAGACCGCAAGGGGGCGGCGACGGACAGGTCCGGGTTGCCGACATCGATTTACTGGATGCTGAGGGACAGCTCATCGCCAGGGTGGAGGGCGCTACTACGAGGCGCGCCAGCCGCAGTGCGATGCGCCGTAGTATGCGCCTTGCCAAAGGTGGCGCCGGGCTCTATGAACGGGCTTGGAAGCCCTTGCCTATGGGAGAAGATCAGACCGCAGACCCGGAAACCTGCAGCTGGCTGTTGCTGAGTGACGGCGGTACGGCCGCAGCCGGTCTGGCAAGGAAGCTGCGGGAGGCGGGGCACCAGGTGGTCAACGCGACAGCGGGAGCGGGCTTCCAACAGTTGGAACCCACAGAATTTGTTTTTGACCCGACCGACGCGGCAGATTACGAGCGCCTCGTCGAAGCTTGTCTGTCGGCGGACCTGCAGCAGCTGCAAGGAATAATCGATGCCAGCCACATATTTCCCCGCGACGACCATGCCGCCAGTCTGGTCGCAGCCGAAGCGCTGCGTTGTGGTGGTGTATTGGCGCTATTGCGAGGGATTACCAATGCCCGCCTTGAGCAAGCGCCGCGGCTCTATCTGGTGACCCAGGGAACCCAGCAGGTGGAGCCCCGGTTAGGTTCGCTGCAGCTGGAACAAAGCTCGCTCTGGGGACTGGGTGCGGTCATCTCCCTGGAACATCCGGAACTGCGCTGCACTCGGATAGATTTGGCCTCGGAGCCAACCGCCGGGGATATCGATCTTTTCGGTCGGGAGTTGTTGCAGCAAACCGCTGATGATCAGATTGCCTACCGTAACGGAGTGAGATACGCCGGGCGCCTGATCGAGCAACGTCTTGCCGGGGGAGATGGTTTCTCTGTCGCCGGGGAAGGCTGTTATTTGATAACCGGGGGGCTCGGGGCCCTAGGGCTGGCGGCCGCAGAGTGGTTGGTCGAACAGGGTGCGCGCCATATGTACCTGGTTGGACGCAGCCGGCTGGGCACCGGGGCGGAGAGCAGGATACAGGAGTTACGGAGTAAGGGCGCCAATGTTCATTCGCTGCAGGCGGATGTGGCACTTGTCGAAGATGTCGAGGCGCTGTTGGCGCAGATCGAAGCAACCGGGGTGCCCCTTTGTGGGATCATCCATGCCGCGGGGGTGCTCGACGACGGTGCGTTGTTACAGCTGGATGGGGAACGCTTGGAAAAGGTAATGGCCCCCAAGGTGGCGGGGGCCTGGAATCTCCACCGCTGCACCCTGGGTATATCACTCGATTTTTTCGTCAGCTTCTCATCCGCGGCATCGCTACTCGGCTCCAGGGGTCAAGGGAACTATGCGGCGGCCAATGCCTATCTCGACGGGCTCGCCTACTACCGCCGGCAACAGGGGCTACCTGGATTGTCTGTGAACTGGGGTCCCTGGGCGGAGGCCGGAATGGCAGCCGAGCTGGACGAGCGGGCTACCCGGCGTATGCACGACCAGGGCTGGGAGCCCATCCCCACCCGGGAGGGATTCGTTACCCTGGGTGAACTTTTGGCTCATGAGGTGGTGCAGTCGGCGGTATTGCCCCTCGAGTGGACCGCTTTCCTCACCCAGTTTCCTGCCGATAGAACGCCAGCTTTCTTCATAGAGTTGGCCGGGGCTCCCGGGGCAACATCGAGCGGCGGAGCGGCCGCACCGGAGGAGGGAATCAGCCAACAGCTGGCGGCTGCCGCACCGGAGGCGCGGCAACAGGTATTGATGCAGTATCTGCGACGCAGGGTTTCCGCAATCATCGGTGCGGATGAGAGTGAATTATCCGACCCCTCCCAGCCCTTTAGCGCCTTGGGCATGGATTCGCTGCTGCATATGGAATTGCGCATTGCCATCGAGGGCGATTTGAAAATCAGCCTGCCAATGGCCGATTTTCTCGATAGCCAGGATCTTTCTGCGTTAACCGAGCTCGTCGCCAAGCAGTGGTTGCTCTCCAGTATGGCTGAGGCCGGTCCTGAGGACCATGAGGAAGAGATGGAGGAGGTCGTGATATGAACCCGAACGACCTGCTGGTGGAACTCGCCAATCAGGGCGTAAAGATGTGGGCAGAGGAGGGGCAACTGCGGCTGCGGGCACCCAAAGGGGTGTTGACTTCCGAATTGCGGCAACAGCTCTCTGACCACAAGTCGGCGATACTGCAAATCCTCAGCGGGGAAGAGGCCGAAACCGTACCCTTGGAGCCGGTTCCGAGGGACCAGCCGCTGGTGCCGTCTTTCATGCAGGAGCGACTCTGGTTCCTGATGCAGATGTACCCTCAGGGGGTTGCCTACAACTTACCCAACGCCCATCGTCTCGAAGGGCCACTGGATATCCCCGCGCTGGAATCGGCACTGGCATTGCTGGTCGCTCGCCACGAGGCGTTCAGAACGATTTTTCCCATAGTCGATGGAGTGACGGTGCAACAAGTGCTGCCGCCGTCCAACCCCGAATTTGCCGTTGTCGATCTCAGTGGCAGAGAGGATTCGCAAGAGGAGGCGGTGCGCATCGCCCTCGCCGAGGCCAATCACTGCTTCGATTTGGAGCGGGGACCGCTGCTGCGCATGCGCCTACTGCGTTTTGCCGCCGACAATCATCTGTTCGTCTGGACACTGCACCACATCATTTCCGACGGCTGGTCGTCGATGATTTTTCTTCGGGAGCTCAAGACTCTCTATGAAGCGCGAATTTACGGCAACGAGCCCGAGCTGACTCCTCTGTCGGTTCAATACGCGGATTTCGCGGCTTGGGAGCGCCGCTGGCTGCAGGGGGATGTGCTCGAATCACAACTCACCTATTGGCGGGACAAACTAGCGGGACCGGAACCGGTATTGGAACTGCCGACCGACAGGGTACGCCCTGCTGTTATCAGCTATCGGGGGGGATTTTATCCTTTGGCGTTGCCCTTGGAGTTAACACAATCGTTTCGAACCCTGACTCAAGCCTCGGGCTGCACGCTGTTTGTAGCGCTGCTGGCGGTTTTCAAGGTACTGCTGCATCGCTACAGTGGCGCCTCGGACATCTGTATTGGTTCTCCCATTGCGCGCCGCAATCGTGCCGAGATCGAAAACGTAATCGGTTGCTTTATCAACTCTCTTCCGCTGCGCACAGATCTGTCGGGCGATCCGCAATTCACCGATTTGCTGCAGCGGGTGCGCAAAACCTGCACCGGGGCTTTTAGCCACCAGGATGTGCCCTTCGAGCAGCTGGTCGAGACCCTGCACCCTCAACGCGATACCAGCCGCACTCCCCTGTTTCAGGTGATGTTCATCCTACATGTACAGGATACCCGCAAGGTGACTCGAATCGGCGAGGTTGAGCTGACGCCCGTCGAGTACCACACCAAGGGATCCAAGTTCGACCTCACTCTGGAACTGAAGGAGACTAGCGATGGTCTCGAGGGATTCATCGAGTACAGCACGGATCTGTTCGTGGAAGCCACTATTGCCCGCATGGTCACCCACTTTCAGCAGCTGATCGCCAGTGCGGTGGAGCGCCCCCAGGCAAGGCTGTCGGAACTCAGGCTACTCTCCGAGTCGGAAAGGGAGCAGATCCTGTTGGGCTGGAACGATACCGCCATGGACTATCCGGCGGATAAAACATTTCATCAGCTGTTCCAGGCCCAGGCGCTGCTTACACCCGACGCGGTCGCGGTGGGAGGCCAGGGGGTTGAATTGGACTACCGCACGCTGGATGCACGCTCCAATCAATTGGCGCGTTACCTCAGCGACTTGGGCGTGGGCCCCGGGCAGCTGGTGGGGATTTGTATGAATCGTACCCCGGAGATGCTGGTTGGTCTGTTGGGGATAATGAAGTGTGGTGGTGCCTATTTACCGCTGGATCCGTTGTTTCCCCAGGAGCGGCTGGGGTTCATGTTGGAAGATGGAGACGCGGGTCTGCTGCTGACTGAGAGTGAATTGCAGCCCGATTTGCCCCCCTACAAGGGGCGGCTGTGTTTTTTGGACAGGGAGCAGTCGGCCATCGAATCAAGGGATCCGGGCGCGCTGGAGGTCTTATCCGGATCTGAGGATCTTGCCTATGTAATCTATACATCAGGTTCCACGGGCAAGCCGAAGGGTGTGCAAATAGCCCATGGTGCGCTCACCAATTTTCTCCTAAGCATGGCCAAAGCGCCTGGCATCACAGGAGAGGATACGCTACTTGCGGTGACGACCCTCTCTTTTGACATCGCGGCATTGGAACTCTATCTACCTCTGCTGGTGGGGGGCAGAGTGGAAATCGCCGGCCGGGAGGAGGCGGCGGATGGCGCGCGACTGATCCGCCTGGTCGAAGAGAGCGGCGCCAGCATCATGCAGGCGACTCCGGTCACTTGGCGCTTGATGCTCGAAGCGGGATGGCCGGGGCGCGAGGGTTTTAAAGTCTTGTGCGGCGGCGAAGCGATGTCGAGGGAGCTGGCGGAACAGCTAATCGCCAAGAGGGTGGAATTATGGAACATGTACGGCCCGACGGAGACCACCATCTGGTCGGCTGTTGAGCGGGTCAGCAGCGGTAATGGTGCGGTTCCCATAGGCCGGCCCATCGGCAATACCCAATTACACGTACTCGATGCGCATATGCAAATGGTACCGGTAGGTGTTATCGGTGAGCTTTACATAGGCGGCGATGGTCTGGCGCGTGGCTATATGAACCGACCCGAGCTCACCAGCGAGCGGTTTATCGACAACCCGTTCGCCGTCGGCCAAAAGCTCTACCGCACCGGCGATACCGCAAAGTATCTGGCTGACGGCAAGCTGGAAGTACTGGGTCGCGTCGATCACCAAGTGAAGGTACGCGGCTTCCGAATAGAGTTGGGGGAGATCGAGGCGGTATTGGGCGCCCACCCGGCGGTTCAGGAGGCCGTGGTAATCGTTCGCGAGGATGCCCTGGACGATAAGCGCATCGTGGCCTACATCATTGCGGTAGAGGGGCATTCACCGGTAGACGGTAACGAACTTCGCCAGCACACCCAGAAACTACTTCCCGATTATATGGTGCCCAGCGCTTATGTAGTCATGGCCGAGTTCCCCATGACCGCCAACGGTAAGGTCGATCGCAAAGCCCTGCCGAAGCCGGACGCGGATTTGGCCGCGGAGACCGATACCTATCTGGCGCCGCGCAACGAGATCGAGACCGCGCTGGCGGAGATCTGGTGCGAAGTACTTGGCTTGTCCAAAGTCGGCGTCCGCGACGATTTCTTCGCTTTGGGTGGGCATTCGCTTTTGGCGGTGCGGCTGGTAGCCAGGATCGAGGCAAGACTGGCACAAAAAGTGTCGTTGATCGCGGTCTTTCGAGAGCGCACTATCGAAAAGATCGCCGCCATGCTCGCTGGGGAGGGCCTCGAAAAATCTTCCGAGATTTGCGTTCCACTCGCGCCCCGGGGAGCAATGCCGCCGTTTTTCGCCGGCGGCAGCGACCCGCGCTATGTGGATGTTGCCCGGGGACTTAGGCCGGACCAACCGTTTTACCGGCTCGATGTCTATGCCCTGCAGGAACAGCGCCTTGCCAGTGGTCAGAAACTCTATGGGAAAATCGAGGAAGTTGCTGCCCACATGATCGAAGAGATGCGGGCGGTTCAGCCCCAAGGTCCCTACTATCTGGGCGGAGGCTGCGAGGGGGGGATAGTCGCATTCGAGATGGCACGACAACTGCAAAAGCAGGGAGAAAAGGTGGCCTGTCTGCTGATTTGGGTGGTGGCGGCTCCCCATGCCTGGAAGCCGCCCTCCATTCGATATGCAGCATTACGTCTTATCAGACAGCTGCGCGAACTTCTCAGCAAAGGCTCGATTTTCGATCTCCGCTACCATGATCTGAGCGTGCTGTTCAGGCATGAGTTCATCGAATACAGGATCTATCAGGCGATCAATAGATACCGCCCCGCAACGCTCTATGAGGGTGATATAACGGTGGCCCGGCACTACATGGAGGGTTATCCCGAATTGGAGGAGGCGTCGATGGGGTGGAAGGATTTGACCAGCGGCAAAGTCCAGGTTCATGAGCTCCCCGGTGATCATGAGAACTGGTTGCATGCCCATGCAGGACATTTCAGCAAACTGCTGCAGTCCTGCCTGGATAGTGTCTAGGGTGCGTTGCCTTGCCTCTGCTTTGTGCGTTTCGGAAGCGTTCCGGGTTAAGGACGACCAGGGCGAGTTAGGCTAGCCTTCGACGCCCTCCCGGTCGTAGACTGCGATCATGCTTCCGACCATGGTAGCGGCAAGTTTTTGTTTACCCTTTTTGACCGAGAACAGATCCCCCTCGACCACGGTTATTGTCTTTCCTGGTTTGCGCACCCTGCCAACGGCCCTGAAGCGCTCGCCATCCGCCGGTGACAATAGGTTTATCTTGAACTCAATGCTCAGTACCGCCGCGTTGCTCGGCATAAGTGTGAACGCGGCGTAGCCGCATGCGCTATCGACCACCGTGGTAATGATGCCCGCATGAATGAATCCGTGCTGTTGGGTCAGACTGGGATGATGGGGGAATTCCAGCTCCACTTGTCCCGGACCGATATCCACAATCGAAGCATTGACCGTACGCATGACGCCCTGGCGCGAGAAACTCTCCATTACGCGCTCTTTATATCGGGGATCGCTGATCTCGAAACTCAGATTCATGTTTGGAAACTCTCAAACTCTCCGCCGGAAATCGGCTATGGCGCCAGATTCTACGCTAGTTGGCCGGCAAACGCCCTCTAGGTTGGGGTGGCAGACTACACCAGGCTCTGCCCGAACCCATGGAGACGTTCCGCCGACTCTGGCTGCTCGTGCCCCCGCTATTTAGAGCCTTCAGGGCTTCGTCAATCCGGGGGCATGAACGCAAGGGCCGGTAGGTCAGTCCGCCTCACAGCCATTCTTGATTTCTACCATTTTGACGGGTACCACGGTGCCGTCACTGTAGCCCGGTAGGTTCTCTAGAAACGCCTGGGGGCCCTGGGCCAGGGTGATGGCCTGTTTGAGCAGCTTGGTGATCTCTTTGTCGGAGAGCTTTTTAATGTCGCTGTGACCCGGCATGTTGTTCTCCAGAAAATCCGCCCAGAGGAATTCCATGAAGTAGGCTGCGCCTGCCGGATAACTGGGTGGCACGCAATCGTTTCCCGATTTCACGTAGCCGCAACTGTCTCGCACCCAGCGCGACCAGGTGCGGTAAGCGTCATCCTTCAGGTCCTTGAGATCGGGCGCCCGCTGCTCAAGCTCAGTGGGAAGTATCGCCTTGCCGTTCTGGTCATCCAGCCAGGTCAGATGATTCTCCACCATGAAGGACCAGAAACTGTCGGTTTTGTCCTGCTTTCGGTTGCTGAGAATGCAGGCATAGAGGTTGTCCACGTCCGTGTAGCCTTGCTGGTTGGCCGTCAACAGTGCGTGACTCAAATGATGATGATCAGTGATATAGAACTGTTTCCCTGCGCCATTCGCAGGGCCAATGACGGTTGGCACATGGTGGGTGGATTTCAGCAGGTATTTCTGGATCTTTTTCTGACTTCGTTTGAACTTCGCCTTGGCTTTGCAATCGGTGGCCTGAACACCCACCGACACCTGGGTGGGAGCGACATCTTTTAATTTCAGCTTGCACAAGACGCCGACACCGCTGTTCTGATCACAATCGGGCAACTTTTCACGCGCTGCATTGCAGAGATCCTTGTCATAACTCAGGTTATTGCAGGAGGCCGTGGTTCTAGCGCAAGCAGCCAGTGCAGCGTCGAATTCCCCGCTCTGCCCAGGCAGTGAAACGAGCGCCAGGTTGGCGGTCAGCAGAGTCGCTATGGGTATCCTGTTTTTCATTGTTGTTCTCCGGTATCGATAATGGGAATGTTGGTGCCTCTGGTGGCGACAGCCACAGGGGTCCCTCCCAAGTCCGGGCACTTCAACATTAATCGATAAGGAAAATTATTACTAATCTCATTTGCTTTACGAGTGCTAGAGGGTGGTCGCAAACTGAACAATAGAGGTTGCGCCCGAATGATAGACCGCAGACGTCGTCTATACTCAAGTTCAACTGTGTGCACAGTCCATGGCAGCTCCCTGGCTCCCGTCATTCGGAGAGTGGCGCCGGAAAGGAAAACCTACCGTGTTGCAGCGATTTATTGTGTCCGCAGCAATACCGTTTCGCGGTAGGGGCCGTAGCTATGAGGCTCCACATGGGCGGGATCTGCTGCGACCCGGCAGCCTGATCCCGTAACATCTCTGTTTAGTTACCATCCCTTTGTCGTGAAAATGGGGGAGTGGGTTACACCTACATCCGGTGTCTGCCGGAACAGCATACTGAGCGTCTGTTCTTAACGTCGTTAAATGGTACCGAGAGATCTCTAAATGAAGAAACCTAGAATTGTTGATACCCGGCCCCAGGCAGTTGAGTTGAAGACTGGAGAGCGTGTTTACTGGTGCAGCTGCGGGCGTTCCAAAAACCAGCCTTTTTGCGATGGCAGTCATGCCGAGACCGGCCTGCAGCCTGTAGAGTTTACCGCCGACAAGGATGACCGCTATTTTTTTTGCCTTTGTAAGCAAACCGCCTCTCCGCCGTTTTGCGACGGCAGCCATAAGCGAGTCACGCCCGAAGACGTCGACAGTTCCCATGGATTGGTAGCACGTTGGTACCGGGTGGCTTCTGAGGATGATCTCCAAGAGGGCGAGGTGCGCTCTGTCCAGGCGGGTAACAAGACGATTGCACTGACTCGTCACCAACAGCGTTTCGGGGCCTTGGACAATGCCTGCCCCCATCAGGGCGGTCCGCTGGCAGAGGGCAGTATCGAGTGCGGGGATGAAGGGGAGTGTTGGCTGCGCTGCCCCTGGCACGGTTGGGACTTCGATCCCTTGAGCGGCAAGTCTCCGGGCGGCTTCGAAGATGGTGTTGCCACCTATCCGTTGGAGGTACGGGAGGACGGCGGTATCTACGTGCAGATCAAGGAGCGTGAAGAGAGGACCCGCACCGTATCGGACGTCATGGTGGAGACTATGATCAACTGGGGGGTCACTCACGTATTCGGTATGGTGGGCCATTCCAATCTGGGGCTCGCCGATGCCATTCGTGAACAGGTGGAGAGTGGAAAGCTGGACTACATCGGTATCCGTCACGAGGGAGCAGCAGCCTTCGCCTGTTCGGGGTATGCGAAACTGACCGGCAAGCCGGCGGCCTGCCTGACGATCGCCGGCCCAGGGGCTACCAATCTGCTGACTGGGCTCTGGGATGCCAATGTGGATCGCGCCCCGGTGCTGGCACTGACCGGGCAGGTTAATACACAAGTATTCGGTCCAGGGGCCTTTCAGGAGATCGACTTGGCTTCGGCGTTCGCCGCGGTCACGGCATTCAGTCAGACGGTGCTGCCAGGCAGCCGTCATGGGGAACTGATGAACCTGGCCCTGAAGCACGCGCTGTTGGAGCGTAACGTGGCCCACCTCATCTTTCCCGATGAGGTTCAAAATATTACCGCGGGGGAAGAGAGTAGCCCTTCGGGCCCGCAGGGGCGGCTTCCCGTAGAGGCCATGCATCCGGCGGCCGATGTCGTTGCCAAGGGGCTGAAGATGATCGGTGCTGCCAGCAGACCGGTGATAATAGCGGGTTACGGTGCTCGCGACAGTATGTCGAAAGTGGTCTCTTTGGCGGAAGCGCTCCACGCCCCGGTGCTCACCACCTTCAAGGCTAAGGGGCAGATCGCCGACGATCATCCGCTGGCCGCCGGAGTGTTGGGACGCAGCGGAACGCCGGTTGCCAGCTGGTGCATGAATGAAGCCGATTTGCTGCTGGTGTGCGGTGCCTCGTTTTCCAACCACACCGGCATTTCCGCCAAGAAGCCTACCATTCAAATCGACTTCGACCCCATGGCACTGGCTAGATTCCATCCGGTCGACCTCCCCCTCTGGGGAGAAGTCGGCACCACCTGCAGCGCCCTGCTGGATGCCCTGCCGGAGCGGCCAACAGCAGTCGACCAGCGGCCGTTGCTGGCAAAGCGCTGGAAGCTATGGCGCAGGGAAAAACAACGCCGCCGGGAACGGGACCGGGGAAGGGGTATGAACTCGGCGGTGATTTTTTCCGTATTGAGTCAGGTTTGCCCGGACGATGCGGTGTTGGTGGTTGATGTCGGCAATAATACTTATTCCTTCGGGCGCTACTTCGAATGCCGTCGCCAGTCGATCCTGATGTCGGGATACCTGGGTTCGATCGGTTTTGGCTTTCCGGCTGCGCTCGGCGCCTGGGCGGCCACCCAGGCCGATGAACGACATCGGGGGAGGAAGGTGATTTCCATCAGCGGTGATGGGGGGTTCGGTCAGTATTTGGCGGAATTCACCACTGCGGTCAAGTACGGCATGGATATCACCCACCTGCTGCTCAACAATTCAGTATTGGGCAAGATCTCCAAGGAGCAACGGGCCGGAAGGTGGCCGGTGTGGGAGACCGATCTGCACAATCCCGACTTCAGCCAGTTCGCCACAGATTGCGGTGGTCTGGGAATCAAAGTGGAGGCTGAGCAGTCGCTGCAAGCTGCATTAACCAAGGCTTTTTCCCACCCTGGAACCTCCCTGGTGGAGTTGATCACCGATGAGGAGCTGATATGAACAGAACAGCGTACCCGAAACCGCCGACAGTCGGCGGATGTGCCTGTAATTCCATAGTTTACCCGGCACGCGGACTTACCCTCCTGGCGTGCGTGTATACATCTTTGCTTCTGTGCTCCTCAGTATATGCTGACGAGGGTGGGCTCGAGGTCTTCATCGGTAATTGGGACCTGCACGCCATAACCCTGCAGCCGGAGCGCAAGGAGGTACGTTATCGGGAGCGTTACCAGTGGACGCTGGACGGTAAATTCATCAAGGGGAGGGCGGGGCCAAAACCCGACGGTACCCGGGACGATATATATGGGACCTATGATGCCAAAAGCGGAGGCTATCCTTTCTGGGTGTTCTCCTCCTCCGGGTCCTATCTATATCTGCCCCCGGCAACCTGGGATGCGCGCAAAAGGGTAATGGAGTGGAAGAACCCGGCCAATTTGGATTTCAATTACCAGAGTAGCTGCCATTTTCCCGACAATAACACCCGTCGTTGCCGTCTCATCATGACGGACTGGAAGGGAAAGGTGCTGCAGGAGTTGGAGTGGACGGCCACAAGGCGCAAGGATTGAGCTTTTCTTGACGGTGATTTGAGCCGTGATCGAGGGCCTGACGCCCCAGTTGACCCAGGTGGCCCTGTTTCTGGTCGCCCTAGCAGCCCCGGTGTTGACACTGCCGTTAGCGGCCTACCTGTTGCGGCGCTACCGTCGCGCCCTGGCCAAGTCAATGGCGATATCCGGAGGCTTCCCTCCGCAGTGGGAAAGCGGCGGCATGGCCCAGTCGAAGCGGCAGCCCGCGACCCATTCAGATCAGCGTTCAGAAGCGGAAAATCTACTTGGGCAGCTGGTACGAGCACCCCGCCGTTCCGCAGCCAGGTATGCCTTCGCGGGTTTGGCCTTCGCCGCGGCGTTTTCATTGCCCGCTCAGGGTGTATATCCAATGGGCCTAGGTCTGTCGGGTTTTCTGGTCGGCGTCTGGGTGTATCTCTGGCCCGTGGTACTGGCACTGCTTTGGGTAATACCTGGGACTCTGCGCCAGTCGCTTCTCTATCTGTTGATCTACTTTTTGGGATTCACGCTAGTGGGCTGGTGGGCAGCCACCATCAGCAACGAGCCCGCAGTCAATATCGGCGCGTTGCTGATACCGGCTCGGTCAACGGTGACTCCGGAGACTCTCCTGCGACTCTGGTTTCTGGTCAACATAGTTCCCACTCTGCTGGTCCTGCTCTGTTTCAATCGTCGGGTGCGGGCGGTTGCGCCGCTGTTGCTTGCCTGGGTGACTACTGCGCTGGCGGGTACGCTGGTCGCAATTCTCACACTGTTCACTGAGCAGGGTAGCGACCTGGCGGTCGAACTCTCGGTCAATCTAAATCTGCATGTCCTATGGCTGGTGGGATTCACGGCCCTGATTTCCCTGCTCCTTTTTACTTTGTTGGGTTGGTTGCTTGCCCGTTGGATAGCCAACGCCTACCATCGGAGAAAGCTGAGTGACCAGTCATTGAATCTGGATGCCATGTGGTTACTCTTCTCCAGTACCAACTGTATGTGGCTGGTGCGAGGGGGGCTCGAATGGATAGTGATGCTGCCGTTGGCGTTTTTCGTTTACCGGTTGGTATTGAGGTTCGGGTACCTGTTGTTTCCGGTTACCAAAGGAGCGAACAAGGGGCTGGTTTTTCTACGGGTCTTCGCGCTGGGAAAGCGAAGCGAATCCCTGCTTCAAAGTGTAGCCGGTCACTGGCGGTATATCGGTAGTATACAGATGATTACCGGGCCCGATGTGGCCGGTACCACCGTGCAACCCCATGAGTTTCTGGATTATCTCAGCGGTCGGCTGGCGAGTCATTTCGTGGGCGATGAGAAATCGCTGCGGCGTCGGTTGGAAAATCAGGAACGCGAGGCCGATTCTGATGGCCGTTACCGGGTCAATTCCTTTTTTTGCCACGCCGACTCCTGGCAACCCGCTCTAACACAGCTGGCCGGGAGCGGGGATTCTGTACTCATGGACCTGCGCAGTTTTTCCCCGCAGCATGCGGGTTGTGTCCATGAGCTTCAGTTCCTGGTTCGTGAACTGGCGTTCAACCGTTGGCTCCTCATTACCGACAATGAAACCGACGAGAAGTTTATGCAGCAGACGTTGCGGAAGGCATTGCAGGGGTTGACGGCAGAGGCGCCAAACTTCGGTGAATCCCCTGGCAACGTCAGGATCTATCGATTCGACTCCGGGTCGTGGCAGCTTCAGGGAGTGTTGCGGGCGCTCGCGGCTACCACCGATGTGTAGATTTAGGTCTCCCATTGCACTGGACATAATCGGCCCCCAGTCCCCTGGGATCATGCGCTGGTTGGGCTAGTGCCATATAGCCCGATCCTGTTCACCAAAGCGGGGCGCTGTACCTCTGGAAGTGCTACCAATTTCCTTTTATAAACGGCCAGCCGAGTCCGGATTTATTGCCGATAAATGAGTAGCGCGAATACAACCGCCAATCGCTGGATGTGTAATTGGGAACTAACCCTGATGTCAAAGAAAGAACAGGGCGTATACCCACAGGGGCGGTAGCAAGGTAATCACTAGGTAGGGGCGCAGATGACTGAAACGCCCATGGTAGGCAGCGTTGAAGATGGCGGCGAACCCGAATTCAGCCCAAAGCAGTGAGAGTAGGAGAAACAACTCCTCTAGATAGCGTGGATCACCGATTCGATTGTACTCGTCGAGAAGGATCAGGGTGATTAGACACCAACCCCCGGCGGCTATGAACCAGGGGAGGAGAAACAGCCGTTCTTGGTTGGAGTAGTCAGTTCCCTTCATCTTATGGCAACCCTCTATATGATTTTACCACCAGCGCCGATAAGGGGCTTGAAAAGAAATGATCAAATTAGCCAATTGCGTAAATCCGATGTATCTCATCGAAGACTACAGCGAATAGTTGTGGTTCCCGGTAATCCCTGGCTGTTGTCTCTCCAGAGAATTCATGATGGCTGTGTCGACTGCCAGAAATCTTGCCCGATGCTTGAAAACCGAATCTTTTAGACCCATTTATATACATAGGAGATGAGTTGGGAATAGGAGGTAGGATATGAATACCAAAACTACTGGAATTGTTAAAAAGCAACCCAAAGAGGTGAGCCATCTCACGCCTTGGGAAGAGATGGATGAGGCATTCGATGCGCTCTTTCAAGGTCGATTGTTACGCCCGTTCCAGGGACTATTTCCGGGATGGCCGGCTATTGGTCGCGGATTTGATTTAGGGCTGCCCAAGGTCGACCTGCTGGAGCGAAAGGATGAATTTTTGGTTCGTGTCGAACTTCCCGGTGTAGATAAAAAAGATCTGGATATCAGCATCAATGGCAACGCGCTGACTATCAAAGGAGAGAGAAAAAAAGAGGAAAAAGAGGAACAGGGAGTGTTCTTCCATTCGGAGATAACACGCGGACGGTTTAATAGAATGTTGCAACTGCCCGCCGAGGTTGATCAGAGTGGTGTAAAGGCGGAATTGAACGATGGTTTGCTGGAGATTCATCTTCCCAGATCGAGGCGGTCGGAAGCCAAGAGAATCACCGTGCACTGAAGAGTAGAAGAAATTTCCTAAGTAGCCGCAATGATCTGATTGTGGTTCCATTTTGAACCGGCGTACAGCCGGTTCCTTTTATTCAGGGCCAGCCCCACGCCTGAGCGGTGGTGGATGGGAAAACCATCAGGACTTCCCCGGAAGCAGTTTCCATTCACTCAATACTCTTTCCAGACCATGAAGTTGATCAATGAGACGCACTCCGTCGGGCATTTCCGGATTGTCGGAGAACGCTTCGCCGCCCACCCAGATCTGGATGTCGGGAGGGATCATGGGACGCAGTCCGTGTAGCATGACGATAGCGTCTTCGGTTTTAAATGCTGCGCTGAACGAAAGTCCGATCACATCCACGGCGAGTTTTTCCGCTGCTTCTCTGATCTCTCTGAAGGGTGTGCCTGCGCCGAAAGAGACGACTTCCGCACCGCCAAGCCGCAGCAGGGATTCCACCATCAATAGCCCCAGGCTGTGCTGTTCCCCCGGGACAGTGGTCAACATCACCCTTGGTTCCCCATCCTTGTGATAGTGCTCGGTTAAAGATTGGCGCACCAATCCGAATACCGTTTCAGTGAAAAAATGCTCTTCGTATATCGCTACATCCCCGCTGGACCAGGCATCTCCCACGATCTTGATAGCAGGAGAGAGTATGTTGTGAATGAATGCCCGCAGCCCGTAGGCAATAAGTTGCTGCTGTAACCAATCACGCAGGGCATTAGCATCTCCCATACTCAGCAACCTTACCAAAGCACTGGCATCTATCTCAGCCCGCCCCTCCTGGAGCAACCTCCTGAGAGCCGGTAAATCCAGGGGTATCAGCTTTCCGGGCCGCCTGCCTTGTTCCACCAATTGCCGGACCAGTACCAGCTTGTCCAGATGGGCATCGGAATAGACGCGGTCTCCATTCTCATCGCGGGTGGGATTGGGATACTGGTATCGGCGTTCCCACATTCTAAGCAAATCTTTGGGAATACCCGTGATTCTGGAAACATCGCCGATGCTATGGTTGCCACTCATGTGCTTATTCCCAGCCCCCGCCGGTAATCAGTTCGCCCGTGGTCGTAGATGCGGAGCACATGCGGATTATCTTAGTTTGAAACTGCCTCGATTCAAATGCTTGTGCGAAATATGAGTATTGGGCGGTTGGGATGCCACAATTTCCGCTGATGCTAGAGCGGGGATCGAACACGAAAGCGCTCAATGGCTGCGCCAGGGCTAAGAGTTGCAGGAGCAATGGGGATTGGATCTGAGGCTTTATTGGTTGGTTGTGGTTGCGCCCCTAGCCGGACGTACCATAGAAGCTATCCGTTTGGGTAATAACAGTGATCTGACCCCGAAAAGCTGGAGAGCTGGAAAGGCCCGATTCCTTCCGGGCCGCGAGATCGCACACTAGTCCTGGATATTGTCAGCGTGGTGTGTAGCTAAACTTCTGACCGCCAATGCTGGCTTCGTACATGAGGCCGCCCTTGGTGATCGTAAAGGTTGCCATGCCCTTGTTGTAGCCACCCACAGTACTAGCATTGTTCTTGCCACCGCTTGCGGTTGCCGAACTGCCCGAGGTATTGGCGGCAGCGCTGGCTGCGGCTGTCAATGCAACTGCTTGTGCCTCGGCACCGAATTCGAAATTACCGTTGGTAAATTCATCCAGCGCTCGCTGATCTTGGAAAAAAACAACCTGGCTGAAACCGGCGCCTCCCAATTGGAATCCCACTGTGGCCTGGGTCATTGCGGTATCGCCAATATGTTTTCCGCCTTGATAGACGCGCCCCTTTCCGTACGCACCTCCAACCACGAATCCGGCTTTGCCGATTGTCGGGAAGAGTGCGTAACCGTGGGCGGTCTGGAAGAAGTCGGATACGCCGGCTTGTTCAAACATCTTTTTAGTATCCGCGTATTCATCGGCCAAAGCGGATGAGAACGGCAGTGACAGCAACGAAGCAAAAATCACGGCGCGCAGAAAAGTTTGCATGTTTAGCGTTCCTCTTTAAAGGTTTGAGATTGTGTGGAGAGTGGATTATACCTCTTTCGCCGCTGGCACCACAGGAAACCTGATTATCGATACGATAGGCCTGGTTTATTCTTTTGGTGCCAATCGTGGTTACTGGTTTACAGCCGGCAGTGGCTCTGAAGCAGGCAGTGGCTTATAGCTGAACTTCTGTCCGCCAATGCTGGCTTCGTACATCAGCCCGCCGATAGTTATTGCGAAGGTTGCCATTCCGTTGTGATACTGACCGGTTGTAATCGCATTGTTCATCCCGCCGCTGGCAGTTGCAGAACTTCCGCTAGTTGTGGCCGCGGCACCTGCCGCAGCTGTTAAAACCACGGCCTGTGCCCCGGCGGAAAAGGCGAAGTTACCGCTGGTAAAACGCTGCAGTGCTGCCTCGTTCTGAAAAAAAATGACCTGGCGGTAGCCGGCAGCACCTAGTTGAAAACCGAGCGTACCCTGAAACATCGTACTATCGCCGATGTACTCCCTGTTAGCGAAGACTCGTCCTTCTCCGTAGCCTCCGCCAACAAAGTAGCCCGCTTTGCCGATGATGGGGAAGAGCGCATAACCATGGGCGGTCTGGAAAAACTGGGAGAGGCCGGCATCCTCGAACATTTTCTGAGTATCCGAATATTCATCGCCAGACGCTTCGGCTAACCAGAGTGAGAGGATCAGTAGAGCGACGAACGGAAGGTGCTTCATGATTTGGATCCGGTGCGTTGGTTGTTAATCGGGGAGAGCATTCTGGACTGATGGCGATTGAGTTACAAGATGATCCAGGTAAAGCGCCAGATGCAGCATTACAGCCTAATTCCCGATCGCCACACAGCAAAGCCAGTGCTCCTCGACACACAGGAAGCAACCTCTAGCAGAGGCAAGCAGGTGTTGCTGAGGTGCAGCACCGACCGCGGTCGCGGTGAAACCGGCAGACCGATCTCGAAGCAGAATCTCAATATCAAGAAAATCGAGGTATTGTTCTTGGAGAGGGAATAGGAGCTTGAATACCGCCTCTTTGGCACAAAAAATGAGTGTGGGATCTATCGATCGGTAACGGGATCGCTCAGGTTGAGTAAGGATTTTTGGTACTAAATCGCTCTCTACGCGCCGTTTCAGTTCCAGATCGATGCCTATACCCAGATAGTGTTCAGCGGATGCTACCGCCACCGCCGCAGAATGGGTTGTGTGTGAAATGCTGCCGACGATGCCCCGGGGCCAGATGGGTTGGCGATGAGTCCCAGTGATAACCCTGGGTTCGTTCACACCAAGCTCAAGGAGTGCGTTGTGGGCGAGGTATCTTCCGGTAGAGTATTGCTCTTTTCTCCCCTGCACGGCTTTAGCGATGGTATCTCGTTCCGAGGGGGCTAGTTCAGAGCAGTAGTCGTCAACGGGTTGGATTCTGAAAACTGCCTGCGGAAATTCTGGGGCCAAGCGGTTGATACCGCTGCAACCTGCAGAATTCTGCTTCGCTGCCTTGGAGTCGGTGATAATTACCACTTCAATCTCTGCGTCAGGATATGAGTTTATTGCCCAAATTGAATAATGAGCTCAATACCAAGATACTTTGCCCAGGAATCCGTCTTAAGGTATACGCCACCGCTTCCTTCGTCCAGACTACTGCTGGTGGTTTCAGGTAGTGGTCTTCGAAAAAGTGTCAATCTGACCAGCGACGCTACTAAATTCTGAGCCGGAGGGAGCGTAATAACCCGATTTGCCCTGCTTTGGCTTGCCCCATCCCCCTTGTGGTTTTCTTTTCTGTAGCGTAAACAGTATCCTGTGCGGGAAATCTCGATTCATCTATTATTCACGATGGTTTAACCGGAGCCCATAGTATGTTCAAAGACTATAAGGAGATTTTAAAGAAACTTCGCGATGTCCAGACTCAGCTGTGGAAAGATTCCATGGCCAGCTTCCCCGGAGCGATATTTCCCTCGAACTTGAATGACTGGCAGCAGCAGACCCTGGATAACGTGAACAGTGTAATGGGTCAGGCAATCGGTCAATCCTTGGAGCTACAGCAGCAGTGGTTGGCTCAATGGACGGAGCGGGTCAACGAGCAAAAGCTAAAACCCAAGCTGTTTGCAGAACTCAGCGCCGAGGCCCAGCAATCTTCGAAGCGCTGGCTTGAAAATCAGAATCAACTATGGGGGCAGTGGATTAAACTCTTGCAGGGCAGTGGCGATCCCGCAAGCCTTCCCGACTATGAGGCCTGGGAAAGAGTCGTTCGGGAATCCATGGAGAGCCAGAAGGAGCTGCTTGAGGACTGGTCTCAAATGGCCGATTTTCACAAGCTCTCGGCTAAAAAAATCACCAAATTATCCAACGACATCATAAAGTCGATGCAGAAATCCATAGAGACCGAACAGCAATTGTGGAGCCATTGGTTTAGTGACCTGAGTTCGGCGAATCCGGCAAAGCAATCAAAAACGGTTGCAAAACAGTCCCCCAGTAAAAAGAAGAAGAAAGGGAGCAATCGTGGCGCTAGCGCATCGAAGGCTGGTCGAGCCGGTGATGATCTGAAGAAAATATCGGGAATAGGGGCGGGTCTGGAGAAGAAGTTGAAGGACAATGGCATTACGCGCTTTCAACAGATAGCGGACCTCAGTGATAGTGATGTCGATGAACTGGAGTCGAAAATCGTTAGTTTTTCAGGGCGTATTAAACGCGACAAATGGGTGGATCAAGCCAAAAAACTTATTTCCTGAACCTGAAACACATGGTCTGGCTAAGTCATCGCTTTGGTACCTAGTTTAGTTTGATTTCTCCCCTTGCCGGTCGCTATCCCTCGGCAGGGAGGTTGGAAATTATCCTGCCGGGAACTTGACTGCGAACCATGGTGTTGAGCAGAGTGGCGTGTCTCTTTTTGATCTGCCCTGGAGGCAGGCATGTGGCGATTTCCTCCTCGCATGGTGGGTGGTTAGCTCATATTGTGTAACGGGTTCCATGATAACGCCATGAAGGCAAAAGACAGGGTGCCATTCTGATGTATCATTGCCTACCAAAGGAGCGGTTGTCTTCGAATCCGTTCGCAGTTGCGGATTCGGGGTCTGGTGCAACCTTCTGAGGTGTGATAGCAGCCAGGGAATGGCATTAGCTTGTTTTGCGACTTCCGATCCAGAGCCGATTCGGCACCTCAATCGCAACAGTGCGGCTGGAGGAGCCTCGGGGTGAGCAGCGACACAAGGTGTAGATATGCGATTTTTACTTGGGATATGCGTTTTTCTCTTTTCAACGTTCGTTTATGGGAACAAACCTAGCGCACCGTTTGTGGGCAACAGCATAGAGGGGATTCCTTGCGTAGGCAGGGCTGAGGGTTATGGCCCCTTTGACTATCTTCAGAAGCGTGCACTGGCGGCTGAGCTGCAAAGAGTGGAGGCCTACCATTTCACGCCTAATGTTGAAGCGCTCGTCAGGGGTGAGTCTACGACCAATATCGAAGGTGATTTGGCCTACACTATCAGGGCTTGGCCCAACCACCATCGGGCACTGAATAGTCTGATAAAGTACTATTTTCGTCAGGTAAGGAAGGGGGAAAGCACTCATCTTCCCCCGGAGTGCTGGTTTCAGCGAGCGATCAACTTCAGCCCCAGAGATGCCAGTACATATACACTGTATGGGATTTTTCTGCATCAGAAGGGGCTGTATCCTGCAGCCAAGGAGCAGTATGAGAACGCGCTGAACATCAAACCCGATCATCCAGAAATTCAGTATAACTACGCGCTACTTCTGGTCGAGATGGAGAATTATGAAGAGGCGCTGGTATTTGCCAAAAAGGCCTATGGTGCCGGGTACCCTCTACCCGGGCTAAAGAACAAGCTGACTGAATTGGGATATTGGGAATGACAGTCGCCGACAACGGCGCTGCGAGGTTACTCGCTGAAGGCATGTTTGGTTGGTATTTTTCCGATGCCCGACCGGTGGATTACCGCCTCGAGCGGAGGCAGCTGGAAAATGCGCTGAATCTTTCAGTGACAGGGGCGTTCGAGCGAAGCGGAAACGCCGCATGTTTCAGCACTGGCGGCCTGCAACGAAAGGAGCAAGGGCCGCTCTGCTGTATCGTTGGTAATCCGGTGTGGCTGGATAGCGAATTAGCGGCAACTTCCCGTGAACAGGATCACGCAACGGCGCTGTCCAGAGCCTACACTTCCCATGGCCTGAAGTTTCTCAAGCGTCTTAGCGGAACATTTGCTTTTGCGCTGTTCGATCCCGACAAATCACTCTGCGCTGCTGGGGTCGACAGGCTGGGGCGACTGCCCATTTACTACTCAAGCATCAAGCAACAGGGAGTGGTTTTCGCAACATCTGCGGCTGCAGTTGCAGCCCATTCCGCGGTAAACGCGAATATTCGCTCACAGAGTGTGTTGGATTATATCTATTTCCACATGATACCCAGCCCGGTATCGGTCTATGAGGATGTGGAAAGGTTACAGCCGGCGCAATATCTACTCTACCGCTCAGGGAAGCTGGAGATCGTCAACTATTGGCTGCCGGATTTTCAACGCGAAGAGAAGGCAGATTTTAAGGAGATGGGCGAAGAACTTAAAGGTTTACTCAAGGCTTCGGTAAACCGTTCCGCTGAACGGAATCCTGCTTCCTTTGGCACCTTTTTGAGTGGCGGTCTTGACAGCTCCACGGTATCGGGTATGGCCGCCGAGGTAAGTGACGACCCGGTAGATGCTTACACTATCGGTTTCTCCGCCGAGGGCTATGATGAAATCCCCTATGCAAGAATCACAGCGAAGCATTTTGGCAATCAGTTGCATGAATACTACGTAACCCCGGAAGATGTTGTGGAGGCACTGCCATTCGTCGCGGCCAGCTATGATGAACCCTTTGGCAATTCCTCGGCGCTGCCAGCCTACTTCTGTGCGAAATTCGCCCGCGAGCAAGGGAAAGCGCTGTTGTTGGCAGGTGATGGCGGAGACGAGCTGTTCGCTGGTAATAGCCGCTACGCAAAACAGCTGTTGTTCGAATCATACTTCTCCTTGCCGTCGTGGTTAAGAAAAAGCATGCTGGAGTCGGTACTCCGTAAACTGCCCCGGAATCTGCCAGTACTCTACAAACTGCACAGGTACATAGAGCAGGCCAACATTCCACTGCCGGATCGTCTGCAGACATACAATTTTTTGCATCTGCACAAACCCAACGAGATCTTCGCAGATGACTTTCTGTCCCAGGTAAGCGCGGACGAGCCAATACGGCTTCAACGCGAAATCTATTCAGCGCCTGCCCAAGGTTCGACGCTCGATCGCATGCTGTATTTCGACTGGCAGATTACTCTTGCCGACAACGATTTGAGAAAAGTCAGCCATATGTGTGCCGTTGCCGGCATTGGGGTTGAGTATCCCATGCTCTCCGATGAACTCGTAGCCTTTTCCTGCTGTGTTCCGGACAGCTGGAAATTGCAGAGGGGCCGGCTCAGGCATTTTTTCAAAGAATCACTACGGGACTGGTTGCCTGATGAGACCTTGAAGAAGCACAAGCAGGGTTTCGGGTTGCCGTTTGGGGTATGGATGCGCTCACATGAACCCCTGCAGGAAATGGCATACGACAACTTGCTAAAACTAAAGCAGCGTAACTATTTCAGACCGGAATTTATCGATCGCGCGATCAAGCTGCATCGGGAAGGTCATGCGGCCTACTACGGAGAGTTGGTTTGGATTCTGACCGTACTGCAGTTGTGGCTGGAGGCGAGGCAACTGGAGAGAGCAGGTAAAGGGGGATAACTTCAACACCCTGGCTGGATCCCGCCCGAGTTTTCACCGAGAAAGGCAATCACCGGCCAGTGTCTTGAGGTTTGTTCGACACCTCCTCAAAAATCTTCGCCAACGTCTGAGCGCTGTACTGTCGCGAGCTTCTGCTGATAGCACTTTCGGTGGCTATGGCATAATCTCCCGTGTTAAGGCGATTCAGAAAGTTCATCAGTCCTTCAGCAATCATCTCCGCATCGTCCAAAGGAACGATGGCATCTATGCCCGCCTCGCGTAGGGTGCTCGCGGTGTCCCCTTGAGGGTCGGTCAGGGAAAAAACCGGTCGTCGCGCTCTGAAGTATTCATAAATTTTTGCTGGGACCTGGTGATTGCAGTCGGCGGCCTGAAACACCAGCAGTCCATCTGCTGAGAACATTTCGGACAACGCCTCGCGGTAGGGAATACTGGTGGCAAGTTTTACGATATCCTGGATTCCAAGATCCTCCAGCATCCGTTGGTAGAAGGCATTGGAACCGGTGGCTCGCAGCACGATCCGGAGGCGCTGCGATGAAATTTTGGCTTCCCTCTTCAGCCGCGAAATGGCCTTGAAAAAATGCCGCGGATCCCGCTCTTGGGGATAGAGGACGCCACTATGGACAAGGGTCAGCGGCCGCGCGCCGGAAGCAGGGGGCCGCTTTTCAAACCTCTGCTCCACATCGCGAAATATCTCTTCGTTGTAGCCATTGGGCAGCATTGCCCAGTGGGTGTCGGGAAGATGGGGGTATCGTTCCCGGTACATCGACACGGCACCGGGTGTGGTGAATATGGCTTTGCTGCAGGCGTTGATTGATTTTCGTTCTATCCATCGAAATACCTTACGGCGTCTGGAATTTCTTGGGTAGCCTTCTTCGGTCATGGAATCTCGGAAATCGGCCACCCAGGGCAGACCGGTAAGTCGGTGTAATGTCAATCCGATGAGGTGGGCTGTGGCTATGGGGTAAGTAGTCCAGATAACTTCGGGCCGGTAGCGTTTGATCATGGTCCATCCCGAGAAAACGGCACCGAACCACCAGCTTACCCAACGGTCGGGCATGGCCAGGATATCGGGATAGCGCCCTGCTATCGCCAGGTGGCGCCCGCTGTCCAGCGCGAAGGCGCGTTTCACTACTACATCGGCGGGTATATCGTTGATCTGGTCACTGGTTCCGCCTCGGGCCGCTCTTGGGTGTGCAGAGAGCACCAGAGGCTGCCAACCATGTTGTTGAAGGTGCTGGGAGTATGCCAGGGTCCGCTGCAACCCACTGCTGAAAGCAACGGGCGGATAGTGGAATGCCACCAACAGTGCGCGTTTCAAAGTTTCTTCACCCACTCTATCGTCCAATTCGCCACCTGCTCACGCCAAGGTTCACGCGAGAAGGTATGGTCTGCCTCATGGAGGTCCCGTCGGCTTATCCTGTCCGCCCTCATCAGACGGCGAAGAGGCGCGGATGCTTTTACCGCTTCCTTAAACTCAGCGGCAGTCAGGTCGTTTCCGCTGAGGATCAAAAGTACACTTCCCTGGTAGCGACGCAGGGACGCGGCAAAGCGCTCGGAGAGGGGTTGAGCGGGCATTCTGGTCTCGCTCGCAGTTTGAGTTTCGGTGATTTCTGTTGGAACTCGAGCGCTTTTAAACAGGCCGAACAAGGACTTCACCGCTGCCCTGTAATCGAAATCCCCCTTGAGAACTTTGCGCCAAAGGGTGCGGTCCAGTATCCGGTCACGGTAATAGTGCTTTAGGTAAGTCTTAGCAATTCCCTGTTCGCTGCGAACCCATGGATTGAGCAGCACCAGCCCTGAGACCCTGGCATCGCTAGCGGCATAGAAGCAGGCTGCAGTTGCCGCGTCGCACAGACCCCAGATGACGATCTCACGAAGATGCTCGTCCGCGGCAAGAAGCGCATCAATGGCGGCCCTGATATCCGGGGATATGCCTTCGAAGCCCACCATTTCGCCGTCGCTGTCTCCCATGCCGCGGTAGTCGAAACGGAAAACCGGAATCCCGGCTGCGGCGAGCCTGCGGCTGAGTAATACAAACTGTCTGTGACTTCCAACCCGGTACTGGGGGCCGCCGACGACCAGCAGTATGCCCACAGCTGCAGGGTGGCTGGAGCGATGCAGCACACCCACCAGTTGAGATTGCTGGCAGCTGAATATCAAAGAGAGCTCGTTGTCACTCTCCGTGCCCTTTTCTCCGGCGGCAGCGATAGGGGGCGGGTCTGATACAGTGGGATCAATCTGGGTGGGGGCAATGAGGTCCCGTCCAGCCTCGATCAGGGTGGGGGCGCTCGCAAGCTCCTGTGTGGACCAGAATGGATCTCCCGTCACCGTATGGGTAGTGATGTCCGGGTTACCCGACTGCCTCCAAAGATCTGCGACACGTTGGGCCGCCGTTGACAGCGGTTTGTCCGGTCTATTGCCAATCTCAATCCAGTCAACCGGGATCGCCGCTGGAGGCGCTAGCTCCTCCAGCCTCAGCTTCGATAGCTGTTCAATCAGATCGGTGGAAATGTGATAACCAGCGACTTCCAGCACACCTTCGGATGATGCCCGTTCGCGCAGCATCGCTACGGACTCCCGGTTGCCATTCAACAGGCCAGCAGCGAGTCTCATGCGCAAAAACTGGTTGATGAACTGTTCACCGAGGATAACGGGTTGCCAGAAGATTAACCTTTCGATCCGCAAGCCCAGTGAGGCTGGTGCCTCCTTGATGACGGCACAGGCCAGTAAGCACCCTAACCTCAAACCCCAGAGACAGGCGGAAATTCCCCCCTGTCTGCCGATCCATTGGGTCAGCGATAGGATGTCCTTGGCCCACATGGCCCAGTTTGCTTCACTGAACTCACCGGCAGAGTCGCCGGTGCCATAAAGGTCCGGAATGGCAACCCCATACCCTAGATCGCACCACTGCCGGGCTTGTTGAGCCACCAGATGCCGCGATTTGTTCATCTCCTCGGCAAATGCAGGTATGTGCAGCACCCACTTTTCGGGAATCGTGTCCTTATCCGGGAGGTGGAGGATAACAAGCAGGTTTCCCCTATTGCCGGGGATGTGGAGGGTGCGTATCAACTTGACAGCGCTAGCTGGCGGATTTTTCAGTTATGAATTGGTGGAGGGTTCCCATGGTTTCAAAAATATCGGCGGTCACTTCGTCATCCTCGACTATAAAACCGTACTCGTCTTCTATTGCGGTAATCACGGCCACCACGACCATCGAGTCGAACTCCGGCACACTGCCGAGAAGGGCAGTCTCGGGGGTGAAATCGTTAATTCGGTCCCCAAGTTGGAGTACCTGCCCAACAATTTCTTTAACCGACTCAAAAGGGGTCATAGGAATCTCCTGCATTTTAAGCGGCAGAATTTCGCCACTCTCCATTTAACAAAAGCCGGGATTATATGATATCGCCGTTCAATATGGCAGCTATACCAAATACTCCCGGATTGTCTTTTAGCGGCAGCGCGATATTAGACTATAGGTATTCTGGAAAAGCGGCCCAGAAGTCGCTACAGGCACACTGTAAAGGCTGTATTGCTGGCCGTCCTAATGGTGAAGAATTTGCAACCTTCTTCCGGCAGCGGATTGTCACTCAACATCGCCGCAAAAGCGTCGAGCTCCGCGCCATTGTGTGGGTTTCCGGGAGTGCCCCAGGTGGAGCGGCTGGAACCCGTGATATAAATCCGGTCTTCCAGCTGAGAGATTCCGTTGCCGGTATCTTCGTTAACAGAGCCGACGAACGTACTCCAGATCAATGCACCGTCACTGTCCAGCTCTACGGAGAAAGCGTCTGTGCTGCCTGCGTGATCATTGAGCGGTGTGCCCCAGGTTGCGTCGCTGGATCCTGCAACGAGGAGCGTTCCTTCGCTACCAAAGTATGCAGCGGCGGCGTCGTCGTCGCCTGCTGAACCCAAGAAAGTGTTCCATAACCTGGCCCCGTTGCTATCCAGTTTGGCGGCAAAGCCATCGACGCCTCCGGTGTAGGCGATATTCGGGGCGCCCCAGGTGGCGGCACTGCTGCCCGCCAGGTAAACGCTGCCGTCCCCCGCGACATCTATGGCCCTGGCCTCGTCATCTGATCCAGATCCGAGAAAGGTGTGCCAGACTAGGGCGCCGGCAGTATTCAATTTGGCAGCGAAGGCGTCTGAATTTCCTGCATGTGCATTGACTGGTGTACCCCAGGTGTCAGTGCTCAGGCCGCCGGTATAAACATTGCCGTCAGAATCCGCGGCGACGGCGTTCGCACCATCCGCATTGTTGGAACCCATGAAGGTATGCCACAAGCGGTTGCCATTGCCGTCCAGGCGGGATACCAGCGCGTCGGTACCGCCGGCATGGGCGTTTACAGGAGTCCCCCAGGTGTTGGCGCTCTTCCCCGAAATATGAACCAGGGTACCGGCGCCATTTACGTGGATGGCCACTGCTTCGTCGGGGTCAGCGGAGCCCATGAAGGTGTTCCAGAGCAACTCGCCATCGCTGTCGAACTTGGCTACGAATGCATCCGTGCTTCCCGTTAGTCCGTTGATGGGTGTGCCCCAGGTCAAGGTGCTGGTCCCAGCAACATAAATCCCGCCGTTGTCGTCGACGTCAAGTGCATATCCGTCGTCATGGTGTGCCGCCCCGATGAAGGTATGCCAGATAGATCTGCCATAAGCATCGAACTTCACCAGAAAGGCGTCTCTGTTACCGTTGTAGGCGTTGACCGGATCTCCCCAGTCGCCGTTCCAGGCGTTGCTGCTGGTGCCAGTTACGTACACATTATGGTTTGCATCCACTGCGATGGCGCGGCCCTGATCGGGTTCGGCGGCGGCGCCCATAAAAGTATTCCATTGCAGCACGGGATCGATCAGCAGTGGTAGATCGGAACGGTAGTCTCCGACCTCAAATCCGACCGAGGCCCGACTGCCGGCAGTTGCCAATAGCTTGAATGAAACCACGACCGGAATTCGCTGATCCTCTACGACCTGCCAGGCTATTGGTGCGGACTCTCGCATCCAGCCGTTTTCCAGGAGAATCTTCAGGCTGCCATCAGGTTGTACCCGGGGAATGGCGCTATAGCTTAGGCGAATCATGCTGGGATGGCTGCCGGGAGCGATACGCCAAGTGCTCTGGGCGATACCTTTGGTTCCGGTTTCGTAACTGAGATCAATTCCTGGCCACAAATCGGTATATTGCACCTGTTTCGGCAATGTGGCTCGACGCGGGTCCAGGGTGCCTTCCACGATCCGCGGAACCGAGCCCGAACTCTGCAGAAAACCGACATGGAGCATGTGGTCTCCACCCCCCACATAAAAGCCATCCGCTTGGAATCCAAGCAAATGATTGCCTGAAATCAGGGAGACCATTGGACTTCTATGATTGGGGAGGGCGCCCTTCACTAGGCTCCAGGGCAAAAGGAGGAGGATGAGTGTAAGTGCAACCGGAAGGTAGTGGCGGGTGACCGATTCCATTTTGCGGGGGGGCTTCTCCATATTCTCAATCCTCTGCAGCCGGTGTAGATGAACGGCGCGGCGGAACCTTCATTCGAGGTATATTTAACCATGCCGTATATGTCTCGGTTAATCTACAAGAGTTACTATAAAAAATAAAGTATTTCAATAAGTTGTGGGATTATTCTGTGAGTTGACGCCTATAATATATATATAAAATGTTGAAAATACAGAATTTTTCACATAGCTTGTATGCTAGAGCAGGCATAATTACCCTCTCTGCGTAGGAGTGCATTGCGGTATAGTTGAACATTCCGGTGGTGGTTGTGTGGTTTGGGGAGTCCCAACGAGTAGCTGGACCTGGCAGATTGCGCGAGTCAATGCCCAATAGGCTCCTCTTGTTGGTTGTAATCGGCGCAAGCGATGGCGTACTAGCCCATGTACAGAGAGTACTATGAACTGACTGCGGATCCCTTCAGGCTTACTCCTGATCCTCGGTTTGTATACGCACACAGTAGCTTCAGGAAGGCGCAGGCTTATATGCAGCACGCTCTGGAACAAGGTGATGGTTTCCTTGTTGTTACCGGTCACTCGGGTACGGGAAAGACCACACTCGTCGAGGACTACCTGGCCAGTGTGCGGCCTGGAAATATGGTTACCGCCACTTTGACCAGTACCCTGCTGGGGGTGGAAGATCTGCTGCGTATGATTGCCTATGCGTTCGGGATCAACGGCGAGGGTATGGACAAGGCCACGCTGTTGCGAGAGATTGAGCGCTTTCTGAAGCTTCAGCCTCGCGCCCTGCTGATTATCGATGAGGCACAGAACCTTGGTCATGAGGCGCTTGAGGAGGTGCGTCTGTTGACCAACATGCACTTCAAATCAAGGCCGCTCCTGCAAGTCTTTTTATTGGGTCAAGAGGAATTGCAGGAACGTCTGCAGAGTTCCGAGATGGAGCAGCTTCGCCAGCGTTTGATGGCAGCCTGTAACCTCGAATCATTGAATCTGGAAGAGACCAGGAAGTATATCCTGCACCGATTGCGGTGCGCAGGTTGGCGCAACCATCCTGTTATAGAGACTACGGCGTTCGTACTGATCCATCGCTTCAGCGGAGGTTTGCCGCGTTATGTTAGCAAGCTGTGTGCACGACTTTTTCTCCATGGAGCAGTAGAGCAACGAGATCGACTCGACATAGACGATGTGGTGTCCGTTGTTCAGGAGATAAAGGGAGAGCTGCTGTTACCCCTTTCCACTGCTGCCGGCCCAACTGAAGGAGAGCCCCTGCCGGGTATGCTGGACCTCATGGACGCCAGGGCGCTTGATAAAAGCTGGATGGTCTACCTCACTCCAGAGGAGAAAGATTTTCTGGGGCGCCACCCGGAGACCACCCTGGCGGTACCATCCGGAACCAGGTCGCCAATACCTGACTTACCAGCAGATACCGTCCCCGATCCTGTCATCCCAGAGGTATCCACTACCCCAGACCCGTCAATCCAGGCTCCCCCGCCCCCGGTTGCCGATAACGAAGTGATTCCTTTCCGTAACGCGGTTGACAAACTGGATGGTGATTCGGCGGACACTGCCTATACTCAAGAACGGTCCCGCATGCCGTTGTTGGATCGCCGCGGTCGTTGGATACTTGGACTTGGTGCGGCAGCTGTCGGGCTGGCACTCGTGCTCTTTCCGTTGATAGGAGACCGAGATGGTCAGCAACAAAGCCAGTCATCAGTGCCGGTTGTCTCATCAACGGAGCCGAAGACCCAAGACGTGGTCAGTCGCACTGCGTCTGCTGCGTTGTCCGGGGCGAAAAGCGTAGAATCGGGGAGGGAGCATATCGGCAAGCTGCCCGTATCTCTTCCGGTACCCCCTACTCAGGTGTCGGCAGCGGTGGCAGGGGGGGGGGAGGCCTACGAGCTTTCCGTACCGCAAAAAAAGGATCCGGATATCCTGGAATCGGTGACTGATTTCAATGACGATGTACTGGGGACCGCGGACATAGAGGCCAGTGTGTTTTCAGCAGCGGCCGAAGTGGCTCCGGAACGGGTTGCCGCAGTTCCGGTGGCGGTGCACTCCATCGGCGGGGATGATTCTTCCCCGGCGGACATCTCCCCCCGATTGGATACCGGCGCGGTGCACACCAATCCCGAAATAACGGAAGGGGGGGAGATAGACCATCGGCCGGGGCGTATCTTTTTCGAAGACGAGCCGGTGGCGGAAGCAGAGCCTTTGGATCCGACTCCCGAACCGATCCCGAATGCTCAACAGGCACCAGTATCCCAGGAATCCGGGGGAACGGAGGCCGAAGCGGAGCAGAGTGAACTACCGGCGCAACAGGTAACTGATGTTGCCGGGCCGCAGCAACAGTCGATCCCGGTAACGAAAACCGAATCTAATACCGCGCCCGATACTGCAGCCGGTGTAGGGATTTCACAGGTGCCCGGCACGACGTTGGAAGCAGCGGTCGTAAGTGGGCCTGGCTCTCCGGTCCAGACCGAAACAGAGTCCTCCACGGAGGTTGAAATCGCCACAATTGCGGAGAAGCAGCCCGAGCCTGGCATCCAAGCCGAACCGGCGGAGGTCGAGGAGAACCAAGCTCCTCCTGAGAGTGTAACCGCCGCCAAGGAACAGACGAGAATTGCTGAGCTGCTTCTCATGGGAGAGCAGGCGCTGCAGCAGGACCGTCTTCGCTACCCGAGCGATGATAATGCCTGGCAGCACTATCAAGCCGTCTTGTTGATGGAGCCGGACAACCAAGAGGCACAGCTGGGATTGCAGCGCATCGCCGGACGTTATGGGGAGTTGGCGTCGACAGCGCTTAACAGACGCAACTACCGCAAGAGCCTGCAATACGTTAACCGGGGGCTTGGTGTAGTTGAAAATGATCCGCGCCTATTGTCGCTGCGCCGGGATATAGAACGACGCCAGGCTGCAGCTGCCGCAGAAAAACGGGAACGTGAAGCCAAGGCACTGGCGGAGGCTGAACAGCGATCTGCAGAAGAAAAGGGCAGCGAGGATGCCGGTGCAGTCGGTGGATTCAGGGACTTCTTCAGCAGTGGAGAGGCACCTTCGGGGGACCAGCTTTTCCAAAATTTCGATCGTTGAATAAATGTTGTGGATAGCGACAGATATAGCACCGGGTTCCAGGAGGCCGAACCGGATGACATGCTAAGAGATCAAGATAAATCCTCGATGTTTGGATCTTTGGCGGTCCATTTTGCAGTTGCGGTGGTCTGTGCCTGTTGGAGCGCCGCAGTCTTATGCGACTCTAATAACGTTAATCGGGAGCTGCTGCGCCAGGAAATTCGCGCGGAGCTCGAGATAATGCTCAAAGAGGAAGGGTTGTTGGATCGGTCGGTTGAGAAGGCATTGCAGTCTCTGCTTGATAAAGAGACTGCTCCGGCGATACCCAACGGGCAGAAATCAAAGGTTATTCCGAGCCAAAATATCCGACCCTTATCGCCGGACGACCACGTCTACGGTAATCGAGACGCCCCTATTTCGCTGGTGGAGTATTCTGATTTCGAGTGTCTTTTCTGTAAACGGTTTCATCCCAGGGTCAAGCGATTTATAGACCAGGGCGGAGGCCGCGTAAATTGGGTCTATCGTCATTTTCCCCTGGCGTTCCACAATCCTGGTGCTCAGGTACAGGCTGAGGCGTCTGAGTGCGCGGCCGCCCAGGGAGGTGATGAGGCCTTCTGGAATTTTGCTGCGCTAATCTTTCAACGTACCGCCTCGAACGGCAACGGCTTCCCCCTAAAGGGTCTCAGGCCATTGGCGGAGGAGATCGGTCTGGACGGTGAGTCTTTTCAGGCCTGTCTTGAGAGCGGCAGAATGACCGGGCGTGTTCAATCGGATTATCAAAACGGGATGGAAGCCGGTATCAGAGGTACGCCTAGCAGTATCCTGTTGCACCATGAAAGCCATTCCACCACTGCCTTAACAGGCGCAGCAACAGTTACCCGCTTGCAGTCTGCGCTAAGCGAATTGGAACGCCGGCAATTTATTGATCAGGGTGAAAAATAAAATGCCTGTTCAAGTGCTTTGCGGCGGCCGGAATTGGGGAAATTCCGTCCTTGAAATACGAGCAACAGGCCTAGATAAATGGGTATTTGCACCGGGATGCGAAATGACGTTTCACCCTGGCCGGGGAAAACAGGAATAACCCGAAGTGTTTACCCCAGCCCGCATTACTGTTACCGCCATACTGCTGATTGTCGCCACGGTCGCCGCATGGTCGAAACTTCGTCTGGCCGGCGAAGACGACCACGCGCCCCAGCGTTGGCGGGTCGAGGAATATCCCGGATTCAAATGAATTCAGTGCCTTTGTCACGCCTCCCGATGGTCGGACATCAGCATCAGGAGCGGTATAAAGGCGATCAGCGTTAACATGAACCAGGGGAACTGCCCGGTCAGGAAAACCAACGAAGCCGATGCAATGATTAGCAGATAGGCAGCAATTTCTGTAATCTTAGATAGGTTTTCTGCGGGCTTTCTGTGCGCGGTGGATTTGGTTTTCTTCTTGAGAAGTGCTTCAACGTCAACCCCAGCACGAAGATTTTGGGGAATATCGCTATGGGTAAGGTTAACGAATGACATGAGATGCCTCCAATCCGAAATATTTACTTGTTTACTGGGTAATTTAGACCCGCCCTTGCACAAATAAATTCCACTTAACAGGGTAGAAGCAAGTTTCAAAAAGCAGCAACTGAGAGCCGTCTACGGAGTCGCAAGACAGGCTACCAAGGCTCACGATCCAGCGTTGCAGGATGCTACCCGGTATACCAGGAGCATAGCCCATGGCGCTTGGTAGTCAATATCAGAGTTTTCTGGAAGGGTATGGAGTTGGCCGTTGATGAGTGACAAGAGCAACAGCTGGAAAAAAAGGGTTTTGATTCTTCCACCCATCGTCATCGGTGTGCTAGTTCTCATATGGATGAAGGCGGGGAGAGAGGCGCCAGCCCCCTCCAATCAGGGAGAACCGGCGCGAGCGGTACGTGTCATAGAGGCTCAGCTGATGCCCTTCGTCCCGCTCGCCGAGGGTTATGGGCAGGTAAGACCAGCCAGAGTTTGGACCGCCGTTTCCCAGGTGGCGGGGCAGGTGGTGGAGGTGCATCCAAAGCTGCGTGACGGTGAGATTCTGAGTGCTGGAACGACCCTGGTCAGAATCGACCCTGCCGACTATGAATTGGAATTGGAGCAGGCCCTCGCGCAGCTGGCCGAATTGGAAACCCAGGCACGCAATGCGAAGGCGTCTCTGGAGATCGAAGAGCGGAAATTGGCTCTCGCGGAACAGGATGTGACTCGCAAGCGCAAACTCATGGAGCGTGGCACCAGTTCCCAAACCAGCGTTGATGAGGCCGAGCGGACAATGTTGACCTCCCGCACGGCGGTGCAAACACTTCGCAATACATTGACACTGATTCCTGTCCAACGACGGGTTAACCAAGCCGCTGCCGACCGGGCCAGGCGCAAGTTGCAGCAAACCAGTATTGCGGCGCCTTTTACCCTGCGGGTCGCCGATCTCGCAATCGAGGCAGAGCAGTATGTGGGCATAGGTCAAAGCCTTTTTCAGGGAGATGATGTAGAGCGGGTTGAAATCAAGGCACAAATGGCCATGTCCGCATTGCGGCGGCTGTTTTTGGGAGGCCCGGACATAAGGCCGGATCTCACCCGTCTCAATGAGGAGCTGCCGAAACTCGCCGGGTTTCAGGCCCGAGTTCGACTCGACCTGGGGAACCACATCGCCGAGTGGGATGCGGAGTTTGTGCGCTTTAGCGACGATGTAGACCCTCAGACCCGCACCATAGGGGTAGTGGTTGCGGTCGACCGTCCTTTTGACAAAATCAAACCGGGCCTGCGTCCGCCACTTTCCAAGGGTATGTTCTTACAGGTGGTATTGGCAGGTAGAAGTTACCAGCCCCGCATCGTGGTACCGCGCTCAGCCATTCGTCAGGGGATCATGGGCGTTGTAGATGCAGACAATCGCTTGCGGCACCGATCCGTAGAAGTGCTTTTCAACCAAGGTCGTTTCAGCGTCATCCAGGGGGGGCTGGCGCCGGGAGAACGGATTTTGGTATCCGATCTGGTACCTGCGGTCGATGGAATGCTGCTGGCTGTCCAGACCGACGTAGCACTAAGTAAAGCGATAGAGGCGGCCGGGGGCGGATTGTGATCGCCTGGTTCAGCCGCCACCAGACGGCCGCCAATTTGTTGATGGCCGCAATTATGATCCTGGGCCTGGTCGCTCTGCCCACACTCCAGCGGGAGACATTGCCGGAGATCCAGAGAGACAAGGTACAGGTACGAGTAGTCTACAAGGGGGCGACGCCGGGCGAAGTCGAGGACGCTGTTTGCCGGCGTCTCGAGGATGCCCTCGATGGTGTCTCCGATCTGGATGAAATGCGCTGCGACTCAAGGGAGGGTGTGGGTACGGCGACGGCGGTTATGCGTGAGGGCGCCCGTATGGTGCGTTTTCTCGACGATATCAAATCGGAAGTGGAGGCCATCGACGACTTTCCCGAGGAGACTGAACTACCCGTGGTGGAGGAACTGGGACGCAGGGAACCGGTAATATCCATCGCCGTAACGGGTCCGGGAGATGAAGTCGATCTCAAGGCCTATGCGGAGGATCTGAAGTCCCGCATGATGGCTGAGACTGACGTTGCGGAAGTCACCATCAGTGGCTTTTCGGACCACCATCTCCGTATTGAGATACCCGCCTGGCGACTACGCCAATACGGCCTCTCTGCCGCTGATATCGCCACCGCTGTGGGACGCCATAGCGTGGGTACACCCGCCGGTCGGTTGGAGGGAGGTGAGGAGGACCTGCTGCTGCGTTTCGACGATCAGCGTAAAAGCGCAGAGGCGCTGCGCGACCTGGTGGTGATCTCGGGAACCACCGGCGCCACCCTTCTGCTGGGGGAAATCGCTACAATCACCGACCGTTTCGACCGGGATGAGCAGAAGGTGATATTCAATGGTCGCCGGGCTGCGTTGTTGGATGTTTCCAAGACCCGCGCCCAGGATATCCTCACTATTCTTGGAGCGGTCCGTGCCTTTCTGGAGCGCGAGCGGCAACGGGCTCCTGCTGAAATCCAGCTGCACCTCACCCAGGACCGGGCGTCAGTGGTGCAGGATCGTCTTGATATGCTGGTGCGAAACGGAGGTCAAGGTCTGCTGCTGGTGTTCATTATTCTCTGGCTGGTATTCGGTTCCAGGTACAGTTTTTGGGTCACTATGGGATTGCCGGTCTCCTTTCTTGGCGCACTCTTCGTGCTACCGGCGCTCGGCATCACCATCAATATGATCTCGATGGTGGGACTGCTGATCGGGGTGGGCCTGCTGATGGACGATGCCATCGTCATCGCCGAGAACATCGCCGCCCGCATGGGAAGGGGAGATTTACCGGGGCAGGCAGCCATCACCGGTGTGAAGCAGGTGTTGCCGGGTATTATGTCGTCCTTTGCCACTACGCTTCTGGTATTTGGTTCACTAGCCTTTATCACCGGTCAAATCGGGCAGATTCTGAGAGTGGTGCCGATTGTTTTGATCGTAGTGTTGACAGTCAGTCTGCTGGAGGCTTTTCTGATTCTCCCTCATCACTTGAGCCACTCGTTGGCATCCATGGGTCGGGGTGGCGCTTCCCGCTTCCGGCAGCGCTTCGACGGCGGATTCGATGCCCTTCGCGAACGCCTGTTCGGCCCGCTGCTGGACTGGGCGGTGGATTACCGCTATTTAACCCTCGGAGTGTTGATCATGCTGTTGGTCCTGGCAGTGGCCATGCCCGCCGGAGGGAAACTCAAATTCGTTGGATTCCCCGATTTGGATGGCGATGTGGTTGAGGCCCGGATTCTACTGCCTCAGGGGACACCCTTGGCGAGGACCGAGGAGGTGGTGGCGGCACTGGTTGAGTCATTGGAGCGGGTCAATGCCTTTTACCAGCCTCGCCAACCCGAGAACGCGGATCTGGTCCGTAATGTCGCGGTCATATTTGGTGACAACCCCGACGCCTTCGAAAGCGGACCCCATGTCGCCCGGGTGGTCGTCGATCTACTTGGCGCCGAAGTGCGCGATGCTGCGCTGGATGAGTTTCGCAGCGTTTGGCGGCAAGAGACGGGAATACTAGCGGACGTGATTTCCATCAAATTTACAGAGCCGACTATCGGCCCTGGTGGGCGGCCCATAGATCTGCGCCTGCTGGGAAATGACCTGAAACAGCTCAAGTTGGCCTCGAACGAATTACAACAGTGGTTGGGAAGCTATGCTGGCGTACTGGATCTCAGTGACGATCTGCGTCCAGGCAAGGGAGAGTTCCGCCTCCGTTTGAAGCCCGGTTCGGGTATGTTGGGACTGGATGCCAGAGCGGTGGCGGATCAGGTCCGCAGTGCCTTCCAGGGGGTCAGAGTGGACGAGTTTCCGGTTGGCGCGGAGACTTACGAGGTAAACCTGCGGGTTTCCGAGGATGACCGCTTGAGCCCGGCGGAACTGGAGGCATTCACTCTGGTGGGTCGCGACGGGGCCCTGGTCCCTCTGCTGGTGGCGGCAGAGATTGAAGAGGCGCGGGGGTGGGCGCGCATCCATCGAGTGGATGGGCAGCGCGCGGTGACGGTGCAGGGGGATGTAGACCGCGATCGGGCCAATGCCCAGGAGTTACTGGCACTCGCCCGGACAGAGTTCGTACCCGGATTGCTGCAGCGTTATCCGGGCGTTCGGTTCGATATACAGGGCGAAAGTAAGGAATCCGCGAAAACCGGCCAGTCGATCCTGGGCAACGTTCTGCTGGGGCTGATAGGCGTATACATGTTGTTGGCTCTCCAGTTTCGAGGCTATCTGGCGCCACTCTCGGTCATGCTGGTGATACCCACGGTACTCATCGGCGTGGTATTCGGACATTTGGCACTTGGCCTGGACCTGACCATGCCGAGTATTGTCGGCATGGCGTCCCTGTTCGGTGTTGTGGTCAACAACTCGATCTTGCTGGTGGTCTTTATTCGTAGTGAACAGCGTCGCGGACGCGCCGTGCCCGCAGCCGCCAAATTAGCGGGACGGGCACGATTTCGCCCCATACTCATTACCTCGATCACCACCATAGCCGGACTCACGCCTTTGCTTTTGGAGAAGAGTCTTCAGGCGCAGATTCTGATACCGTTGGCGACCAGCCTGGCCTTTGGCATGGTAACCGCCACGGTAGCGGCGCTGTTCATGGTGCCGGCGGTCTACGCCATACTGGATGATTTTGGATGGCTGGGCGCGCTGGAGGAAGAGCAGGATGCTGCCAATGGGAGGACCCTGCAAGCCGGATCCTGAGCCCGGTTGAAAACGTTCCGCCCCCTCTTGCTGATTGCACGGACCTTGTATCCCCATTAACCTGCAGAGATCAACCGGCGGCGCGGTCCCGGTCGGCGGGTGGCAAGGGGTCGCGAAGAAAAGAGAATGAAGTTGCTTCGACTGCTGAAAAACGATCTGGCGAAGGAGATTGACGGCTGGGTCAGGGATGGAATCATTACCGAACCTCAGGGCGAAGAGATCGCCGGGCGTTACGGTATCGACTACCGGGATCCGTCACGGCACTCACTGGGTTACCATCTTGTATTAATCCTCGGTTATCTATTCGTCGGTCTGGCGGTGATTACACTGGTGGCTGCCAACTGGGAACAGGTGCCCCGGGCTCTGCGTATGGGGGGATTGATCTCGCTGACACTGGCGATCAATGGAGTCGGCCTGTTTCATTTCGTCAAGGGCCGTAGCAGTACCGCAGTTGGCGCGTTTTTCCTGGGTGGTCTCTGCTATGGCGCCTCGATCATGTTGATTGCCCAGATCTACCACCTCGGAGAGCATTTTCCCGACGGTATCTTCTGGTGGGCGCTCGGTGTGCTGCCGGTTGCGATACTGCTGGAGAGCCGGCTGCTCATGTTGCTGGCATTTACCTTGGGCACCATATGGTTCTGGGTAGAGGCGGGCATGAACTACTACCCGGCGAGTTACCCTCTGTTCCTGGCGGCGCTCGGCTGGCTGGCACTGCTGCGCCGGCAGAGCAACCTGCTGTTCATGCTGCTCTGCTTTGGGGTGGCGCTCTGGGCTGAGTACAATCTCGGCTGGTGGCTGTCTGACTGGGGTTACTACCGATTTGGGGCGGAGCAGCTGACCCTGGGCGCGGGCCTGCTGGTTATCGCCCTGCCACTGGCCAACGGGATGGCGGGCGGCCGGACCTCGCGCTGGATAGACTATGGCGCCCTGCTTCATCTCTGGGTGGTGCGGCTGGGTTTGCTGGTTATGTTGCTGATGAGTTTCGGCGACGTCTGGTGGGAGTACATCGGCGAAACCCAAAGTGATATCGAAATCAATATCGCTATCGTTCTCGTATGCGCAGGGATTTCGCTGCTGCTCCACTTTATTTCCCGTGTCCGGCGCTGGACCCCGATCCTTGTCGCTGCTGTCTACTTTATTCTGTTCGCCGGTTCCATGTTCGCCGGTGACCAGGAGGACGCCCTGGTGTTCCAAGTGATTGTCAACCTGCTGCTTATCCTTAGCGGCACGGTGCTGATTCAACTCGGGATCGCCAAAGGGATCTCTCACTATTTCTACCTTGGAGTCTCGGTGATTCTGGTTACCGGGTTGCTCCGCTATATCGATTTGGTCGGCGACTATCTAGGCGCAGCTGTGCTGTTCAGCGTTTTCGCAGCTATTCTGCTGGGCGCGGCCCGCTACTGGCGTTTGAAGTATTCGCAGGGAGGCAGATTGTGAGCACAAGGTGGGTCGCCGTTGGGCTGCTACTGACAATTCTGTTTCAGGGGCTGGTGCTCTCAGCTGAGTATCTGGGGGCGGTCCATCCTCTATGGACTGGCCAGGAAATTAGGCTGAAAACCGTTCCTGTGGATCCCCGCAGTCTGTTTCGGGGTAATTATGCCCGTTTGCGCTACGAGATCTCCAGTGTGCCGGTCAGCGCGATTGAGAATCCAGATCGAATCCGCAACGATGAGCCCATCTTTGTGCGGCTCAAGCGAGGGGAGGATGGAATCCACGATTTCGATGGCGCCTTCCTTTCCGCTCCGGAGTCTGGCCTGTTCATCCGGGGCAGGGTGATCCGCCCTCGCTCAAGCAGTGGCCGGCAGTTGCAAGTCAGGTATGGTATCGAGGCCTGGTTTGCACCTAAGGAAAAAGCCCTGCAACTGGAGCGGGATTTGGGCAGGGGCGCGCTGGCAGTGGTGATGATCTCCGCCAGCGGCAGGGCAACGCTGGCGGCCATAGAAAAGCAACCGGTGCCCTGATTTCGGTATCCGGACGGCACTGGATTTTTTTAACCAAGTACTGTTGATAGCGGGAAATAGATTGTTATGAGTACGAAGAAAGGAAAACAGACGATGGCAGCCGCAGGGCACTATGCAGACAATCTCGATTCAGCTTCCGACACCGAAGTCTACGATGCGGAATTCGAGGCGCTGGTGCGCCAAATGCTCATAGGTCTGGGGGACGACCCCGACCGTGAGGGACTCAGGCGTACACCGCTGCGGGTCGCCAAGGCTATGAGCTATCTCACCAGCGGAACTGAAATGGATGCCGGTGAGGTCATCAACGGTGCCCTTTTCGACGAGGACTGCAAGGAGATGGTCCTGGTTCGCGACATAGAGTTCTACTCGCTATGTGAACACCATATGCTACCGTTTTTTGGCCGCGCTCATGTGGCCTACCTCCCCGATGGGAAGATATTGGGCTTGAGCAAAGTCGCGCGAGTTGTAGATGTCTTCGCCCGGCGGCTGCAGGTTCAGGAGCGCCTTACCGGCCAGGTGGCAGATGCGCTCGCCCAGGCGATGAATCCCCATGGCGTGGCCGTGGTTATGGAAGCGAGTCACACCTGCATGATGATGCGTGGCGTCCAAAAGCAAAACAGCACTACCGTCACCAGTGCCATGCGCGGAACCTTTCAGCGTGATTCCCGCACCAGGGCGGAATTCATGGCGTTGTTAAAGACCTGATGCTCAAAGCATCAGTTGAGAATCAACACCACCGATGCCGCAGTCAGAATACCCATACCCAGGTTAAACCTTTTAAGGGCCCTGGGGGTGGAGAGTAGGCGGCCGACAAATACGCCGAAGCTAGTCCAGAAGGGTAGCGTATTCAGCATAACTAGGGTGAATACCAGGACGATCCACAAGGCCGAGTGCCAATACTCGGGGCCGGCAGTTGAAAAGGTGGCCAAGGCGGAAATATTGATAAGCCAGGCCTTGGGATTTACAAATTGAAACAGCATCGCTTCCAACAGGGTCAGTGGGCGGCCATCCGCAGATTCCTGGTTAAGTCTTCCCTGAGCGGTGGCGATCCGCCATGCGAGGTAAAAGAGGAATAGGGCCCCGACGACCTTCAGCCCTTGGTGAATGATTGGAAATTCCTCGAACAGAACATTCAATCCGGCGGCCAGACCCAGCAGCATCGAGGCCATACCCAGGATGATTCCAAGGATATGAGGTATAGAGCGCCGGAATCCGAAATTGGCGCCCGATGCCGTCAGCATGAGGTTGTTGGGGCCGGGCGATCCTGCCATGGTGAGAGCAAACAGCGCCAACGGTAAAAGATGGTTGCATGAGTCGGGTATCATTTTCGGCGCCTCACAAGTGGTAACAGAGCAATATTGTATCGCTACAATATTTGATTAAGTGCTAGTTATGTTTATAATTATCATCATAATCGAGAGAATAATCGAGTCAATAAGAATATTGTCATCATGACAATTTGGACGCCAGACATTAGTTGCTCCCAAGGTCCCCGTTACCGGGCCATAGCCGAGGCCATAGGGCAGGCGATACGATCGGGGGAGCTGAAGCGGGATCAACGGCTCCCCACTCACCGCGCCCTGGCGGAAAGCTTGGGGGTCACCACAGGCACGGTAACCCGGGCGTATGCGGAAGCGGAGCGGCGTGGGCTGGTATACGGCATAGTTGGGAGAGGAACCTTCGTAAGCGGCATCGGCAGCGATGCAGAGAGCGGGCAATGGCAATTTCTGGAGAGCGCCAACGAGGGCCTCCTGGAACTCAATATCAACCGACCATTGAGGGAAAACCGGGCTGATCTGCTGGTCGAAGCGATGTCTGCGCTTGCGGCCCATCCCGAAGACATCAACCGGCTTCTCGATTACCAGCCCGATATTGGAATCGAGGCCCACAGACGGGTTATCTGCGGCTGGATCGAGCGCGACAGCTGGCGTCCCCAACCCGATCAGCTGGTAATCAGCAATGGTGGGCAGCACGGAATCATGGTGGCGATGATGGCTCTGGCCCGCAAGGGCGACACAGTTCTTGCCGAGGAGTTGACCTACCCCGGATTCGCCGCCATCACTCACCACCTGGAGCTGAATGTGCGAACCCTGGCTATGGACGCTGAGGGCATAATTCCGGACGCATTGGAAACTGCCTGCCGTCAATACTCCCCGCGACTGCTGTTCTGTACCCCAACGCTCCAGAATCCGACAACCGCCACCATGTCCCTCGAGCGCCGGCAGGCGGTGCTGGATATCTGCGGCCGCCACGGGGTCCTGGTTATAGAGGACGACGTCAGTGTGGGATTGGCTGCCGATGGCCCCCTACCTATGGCGGCCTTGGCGCCGGACAGGGTTATTCACATTGGAGGGTTTTCCAAGACCCTGGCCGGCGGTGTGCGGGTCGGTTACCTGGTGGTACCCGAGTCCATGCAGGCGCGCCTGGGCGCAGCGGTGCGGGCCAGCTGTTGGATGGCGAGCCCGTTGATGGTGGCTGTGGTGTGTGAATGGATTCGCAGCGGCAGTGCCGAGCGCTTGTTGCAACGTCAGAGAGAAGAACTTTTCGCGCGACGCCGATTAGCATTGGAGCTACTCGGGGAATTCGATATAGCGAGTCAGCCCGGTGGTCTGCATCTGTGGCTGAAACTGCCTGCGCCCTGGCGAAGCGAACAATTTGTGCGGGCCGCGGAAGCCAGGGGAATACTGGTCATGGGCGCCGCCGCCTTTACCCTGGGCCGGGATTCATCGCCCCATGCGGTGCGTATCTCTCTCAGCGCGGTTGCCGACCGAGATCGGCTGAGGAGTGGATTGGAAACCCTCGGCGTACTGCTGCGGGCCGATCCTGGACCGGTTTTCTCGGTGATGTAAGCGGGCAGGAGTGTAGGTTGCCCGCTATGCTCCGGGGACCCATGAGTAGCGCTGCCACACCGGATAGCGATCGGGCAAAGCCAACAAACGGGTCTGCATATTGACTCCAGTTTTCCTATTATTATCCTGAAGGCCCGGCGCCGTTCGAGGTCGATATCAAAGTCGAAAGCGGTGCCCTTTCCACAGCTGAATAACAACGATAAGGAGCGATCTCCGTGACCAGAATGCTGATGATACTGCGCCATGCGAAATCTTCTTGGGATAGCGATGCACCTACGGATTTTGAGCGGCCATTGGGACCCCGGGGTGAACGGGACGCGCCGCGCATGGGCGCTTGGTTGAAGGAGCGAAAACTGAAACCCAAGCATGTGGTCAGCTCGCCGGCAGAACGCGCGTTGCAGACCACAGCCGCAGTCTGTGAGGTGTTGGGGGTAAAAAAGAATGCAATCCACTTGGACCAAAGGATCTACGGCAGTGATGTGGATACCTTGCTGCAGGTGTTGTCCTCTGTGCCGCGCAAGGCGAAACGGGTAATGCTGGTTGGGCACAATCCGGGGCTGGAGGAGCTGTTGATTCATCTCTGGGGCGAGGAGGTACAGATCCCGGCCAACGGCAAATTACTACCCACCGCTGCGGTGGCCCTAGTGGCGCTGCCGGATTCCTGGAATGATCTTGCAGTGGGTAGCGCGTTGTCCGTGAAAGTCATCCGGCCGAAAGAGATCGATTGATCCGCTAGCGGCAATGGAAATCAGCTCCTTCGCCGGGATTCACGCCGAGCTGGATTCCGCCGCTTCGGATTTTAACGGAACAGACTGTTTTCTCCCTATTGCCTCTTTGGCTGTTTGCCGCAGGGGAATCAACTGCACGGCAAGAATGCCGCCGAAGATCAGAGCTGCTCCAATAATCTCCAGTGTGGTAAGCCACTCTCCAAGAAAAAGATAGCCCGACAGGGCTGCGAACAGCGTCTCGGAGCTTAGAATGATGGCGGCATCGGGTGCCTCTGTATACCGTTGACCTACCACCTGGAGGGAGAACCGTAAGCGTCTGGGCGACTACCGGATTGACCCTATGGTTTCAGGTCTTCCATTTTCAAATTCTGCGGTAGCAGGTCGAGTAATGCCTGCTCCGACTTTGCCATGGGAAGTTTCTCAAAAAGATAGTTCAGATAGGCCCAAGGCTCCAGATTGTTCGCCTTGGAGGATTCCACCAGGGTATATAGAGTGGCACTGGCGCCTGCACCCAGCGGACTGCCTGAAAAGAGAAAGTTTTTGCGGCCGATGACAAAGGGTCTGATCGCATTTTCGATGCGGTTGTTGTCGATCGGAATATCGCCATCTTCCAGATAGGTCTTCAGTTGCGGCCAAAGCGCCAGGTTATAAGCGATGGCTTCACCCAGCGGGCTCTTGGGCAATACTTGCACAACCTTCTGATCGAGCCACTCCTTGATCTTGTCCAGAATCGGCGCAGCCTGCGCCTGACGGATCGCTTTTCGCTTCTCCGGTGTCTTGTCCCCGGCAATGCGCTCGACGAGATATAATTTACGGATCAACGCCACCATCTGGTGGGCCGCTGCGGTGTTCTTCCGGCCATGGGTCGCCTCGACAAAGCGTCTCCTCACGTGCGCCCAACAGACAGCGTGTCCAAGGATACCGGGCGTCCTGGCCAGCGCGTTATACCCGTCATAGCCATCGGTCACCAGGTACGTCTCCCCGTCCAGAGAGTTGTCTTCCTGAGAATGCAGAAACTTCAACGGCACATCTCCACTGCGGGTGTCTGCATACTGGTACCAGATTACCGGTTTGTCCGGTGGACCACCACCATAGACCCACATGTACGATTGCTGGGTATTCTCCCGTCCCGGTTCATTCAATACCTGTAATCGGGTTTCGTCGATATGGATCACCCGGCCCTGAAAGAGTATCCGTCTCATCGCGGCCATCAGCGGTAACAGCCGTTCGTCGAGCTGCATCATCCAGCCGCTCATGGTCTGGCGACTCAGATCGATACCCTCTCTGGCATTAATGACTTCCTGGCGATAGAACGGCAGGCCATCCACGAACTTGCGGACAACGACATCGGCAATCACCGAGCTGTGAGCAATGGACTTGGGAATAATTTGGTCCGGACGCGGTGCGATTCTGACAGCTTGTTCGGCACCGGCGACCTCCTCATTGTTTGGGACATACTTGGCGCGCTTGTACGCAATGACATAGTACTGCCGGGGAATGACTGCCAGTTGCTCAGAGGTGTCGTAACCGATGAAACTCCAGTCACTCCCCATGGCAGCCTTCTCTTCATCCGGAAGGTCGATAATCTTCTCTACCCTATTGAAATGCGCGGGCAGCGGACGACGGATGGGTTTCTGCTTTTCTTTATCTGTTTTCTCCTGAGTCGTCGATTCAGAAGCGAACGGGTCTGGAATATCCAGATCCGCCAGCAGCTGTTCCAGTTCGGCCTCATCGAACAAATTGAACTGATCTTTGTTCGGACGATCCGCACTGGCACCAAACTGGCGTTTGCGCAGCAGCAGAATATAATCCAGTAGCTGTTCGATTCGTTGCTCTTTTTCTTTGACAGCGCCCCGCAATCGATCCACTTCAGACTTGAGCTGATCAGGATCATTGGGAAGCGGATAAGTCGCTGATTGCATGCGCATGATTATAACAAAAAGACACCCATCAGGTTGCAAAAAAGCGTATTAAAACAAGGAATAAGAAACTGCTTTATGCGCTTCGGTCCGGGTGATGTCCAGCCCTTCCAACAGCCAACTCAGTTCACGTGTCGAGATCTCTATGGACAGCTGTTCACCAGCGCCTGGCCACCAGAACCGCTGTTTTTCCAAACGCCGATAGAACAACCAGAATCCATTGTTGTGCCAGTAAATGATTTTGATTTTGTCGCGAAGTCGATTGCAGAAAACGAAGAGATGGCTGGAGAATGGATCGGCCTGCAAAACATCCTGAACCAATACCATCAATCCATTCACCGCTTTGCGCATATCGGTGGGACCGGTTGCCAGATAGACCTTGGTGTTTGAACCAAATGCGATCATGATGCACGCAGTACCTGAATGACCTGCTGAAGCTGTTGAGGATTGAATCCGGCCGGCACTTCAATGCGAAGATCATCCTGGATCAGGATCATAAGATTCGCGGGTTTCTCCTGCTGTACTTTCACCGGTAAAAAACGAACCGCTTCGGGAAGTGCGGCAACTGAGCCTTCAGAGTCTTCCGCCTTTAGTATTCTGCGCCACCTTTGAAAAGAGGCCAGCCCCACATGCTGATCCTCGCAGAATGCTTTCTGGGTTTGACTGCTATTTCCCCAAGCGTTGATCCGCTCACGCCAGCGCTGGCGGTTGAGATCTCTTTTCGATAAGCTCGGTTCCATGATGTATCCCCTGTCTGTCAATGTAAGATGGGTTCATCATGAGGACTCTGTAAAGGCTGGAAAAGATGTAATTCGCGAGACGCTTACGGAGAACCCGATGGCCACCGACAGCAGTCCGGCATAGAGTATGGCGCCGATGGCATCGACGAATTGCGCCACTTGAGGCGCTTCAACGACCCATCCGGCAAGGGCAGCGAAGAGACCGCAACTGAGGAATTGTCCTGCGGCGACTACCAGGGGCGCCTGAGTGCGACGAACCATTGCATCGATGAGCAGCACGTGTACTGCCCAGAAAAGTGCACTTGCGATGATCCACAGGTCGCCACCCGCGAGTTGCAGCTGATCGGCTCCGCTGAGCAGGTAGGTGCCGGCGAAACAAGCGGTTGCAGCTGGCCAGACAGACCAGTGCACGCTCCGTCTCAAGAGTAACAGGGCGATCAGCGGTACCAAGGGTACATATAGTGCGGTGAGAAAACCGGAGTTGGTAACGCTGGTCTTGAGAATGCCTATCTGCTGCAGCGTCGCGGCAACAAAAAGCGCACCACCGGTGAGCATCAGGGCGGTGATGTCAGTGGGACTGAGGGCGCGTCCATCTCTGTGTAGATTACGATACTCTCTCCAGGCGAATGGCAATACCACCAAAGCGCCGAGTAGAAACCGGGCCGCGGTAAAGGAAAGCGGTCCCAGGCTGCCCAATCCCACTTGCTGGACCACAAAAGTGGTTCCCCAGATAGCAGCAGCCAGTAACAGTATCAGGTTAGCCCGTGTGCGCGACAATATAGAGATCTCGGGGCGGAGCGGCCTTACCGGGCCGCAAACAAGGGCGCATTCTCCCGCTATGCCGTCGAGATCACAAGCCAAGTCTCAATACCTGGGTCTTGGCACACCCCCTCGGCCAAGCTCGTCGATTGAGTCCCGCTCCCCGTTATAATAGCCGTGGCAACGGTTCACAGACGGGAGGCCTGGTGGTTCGTTTTATACACTCCTCGGATTGGCAAATCGGGATGACGCGCCACTTTCTGCGAGGCGAGGCGCAGGCCAGGTTTACCCAGGACAGGATCGATGCCATACGCACCCTGGGGCAGCTGGCGAGGAAACACGACGCCCGGTTTATCGTCGTGGCGGGGGATGTGTTCGAGTCCAATCAACTCTCTTTGCAGCTGCTGCAGCGCGCACTGGATGCCATGGAGGAAGCGCAGGTTCCGTTGTTTCTTCTACCCGGTAACCACGATCCCCTGGATGCTGGTTCCCTGTATCGCTCCAAGCTGTTCAGAGAGCGACCGGGCAATGTGATGCTGCTCGATGACATGACACCCAGAAAGGTGGCCGGGCTGCCTGGCGTAGAGGTGGTGGGAGCGCCTTGGCGATCCAAACGTCCGCTGGAGGATCTGGTTGCGGCACTGGGCGCACAGACACCGCCGGCGGCTGGGACGGTTCGCGTTGCCGTTGCCCACGGACAGGTCGACATCATGACGCCGGAGCGGCGCCCCGATACCCTCTCCCTGTCGGCGGCCGAAGCGGCTCTAGAACAGGGTCAGTGGCATTATCTGGCATTGGGAGACCGCCACTCTCTCACCAAAGTGGGTAACAGTGGGGCGATCTGGTACAGCGGCGCGCCAGAGGCCACTGACTTCGCCGAGGTGCGCCCGGGTTATGCTCTACTGGTGGAGATAAATGGAGATCGGCTCCCCCGGCTAACCGAACTGGCGCTGGGGCGCTGGCGTTTCATTGACGCGCACCGTTTCATCAACGGCATGGAGGATATCGAGGCGTTAGAAAGCTGGCTTTCCTCGCTGCCTGATAAGGCCTGGAGTATCGTAAAACTGCGATTCGAGGGCAGTGTCAATCTGGCCGGCTGGTCCGAACTGCAGCGGCTGCTGGAAAGTCAGGCTCCCCGATTCGCCAGCTTGCGCCAGCGGACGGCGACCACCGAGATGGCGCTAGTGCCCGATGTCCTGGACGAGGATGCGGCGGCCCTCTCCGGATATGCCAAACGAGCCTGGTTGGAGCTGGTGACCGCTGCTGAGGAGGGAGATACCGAGGCTAGGGATGCCCTGGCGCTCTTCTATCGGTTGGCCCAGGGAGGGCAGGGCGAATGAAGCTGATCCGCCTTAAAATCGAGAACTGGCGGGGAGTGGCCCAGCATGAGATCGCTTTTGGCGACGGCGTGAATGTGATCGAGGGCCCCAACGAGATCGGCAAGAGTTCACTCTTCGAAGCCCTGCGGCTGCTGTTCTCGGAGCTGGATTCCACTGCCAAGGTATCGGTCAAGGCAGTGCAGCCGGTTGGCCTTGACCTGGGTAGCCTGGTGGAGGCGGAATTCGCCACCGGCCCCTACCATGCCACCTACACCAAACGCTTCAATCGTCAGAAATCCACATCGTTGGAGATCCATTCGCCACGGCGGGAGTTGCTAACCGGCCGGGAGGCCCACGAGCGGGCGGGTCAACTGCTGGAACAGACCATGGATGTCGACCTTTGGCAGGCGCTGCAGGTCATCCAGGGAGGTGAGGTTTCCCAGGCATGGTTCAAGGATAGTGGCGGGCTAGCCCGGGCACTGGATGCGGCGGCGGGAGAAAAGGGCAGCGATCCGGATGGTGACCTCCTGGAGCGGGTAACCGAGGAGTATCACCGCTACTTCACACCCCGGAGCGGCAAACTGCGTGCCGCCGATGCCGAGGCGAGGCTGGCGCAGCAGCGGCAGCGATTGGGCGGTCTTCGCGAGGAGCTGAAATCGATACAAGCCGACATTGAACGCTGTGAGCGGCTGACGCTACAGCATGGGGAGATTTCCGGGGATTTGCCGGAGATGGCCGCGGGGGTGAAAAAACTGGAGCAGCGTTTGCGCAGCATAAACGATCTGCGCCAACGGCGGGATGCGGCAGGTCATTTGCTAGAGGAGACCCAGGCCCGGGCCAGTGCCCTGGCGATTGAGCAACAGCGACGGCAGGCACTGGTGGTGCGCGCCGCCGAAGCGGAACAGGATTTGGAGCGCCTGAAAAAGCAGTGGGCTCTCAGTCAAGAGCGAATCATCCAGGCCGATGCCGCCCGCAGGCTTGCGGGGGCCTCCCTCGAGGCAACTCGGCAGGCGTACCAGGATGCAGCGGAACACGCAGGCCGAATGGACCGTCTGGAAAAACAGGTGTTGGCGCAACAGGAACTGGAACGTCTGCAACAGTTGACCGAGCAGCTAAGTGCGGCGGATGAAGAGATACTGGCGGCGGAGGCGCGGCTGGCGAAAGCCGCCATGACGGAGCCGCAGTATCGGCGCTTGGAGGTGCTCGACGGTGAATGGCGGCAGGCGAGAGCACTGTTGGAGATGGGGGCGCCAGAGCTGCAAGTCACCGCTGGTGCCCGAGCTACGGAGATCAGAGTTGACGGGCAAGCGGCAATTCACCTCGATGCGGGTGCCGGTTTTTCCCGGATCGCCGCTGAAGATACCACTATCCGAATCGCCGACATCGCCAGGGTCGAGGTACGTCCCGGATCGAGCCTGAGCGCATTGCGGGAAGCGGAATCAAGGCTTAGCCTGGCGCGGGAATCACTTATGGCGGAGCTCGGTGCCGGCGATATGCGGTCGGCTGTGGCCCGACGCGAGGAGAGTAGCAGCGCCGAGCAGGCGCTGACGCATGCACGGGCGCGTCTTCAGGCCCTTTTGGCCGGGACTTCCCGCGAGCAGCTGTCCCAGCGTATTCTGCAGCTCAACTCCCGGCTCACCCTCTCTTCCCCTGCAGATGGATCGCTCCAACCCCAGCAAGTCCAGCAGCAGAGCCGCGAAGCCCAGGCGCAGTTACAGGGGATGCAGGCTGCCTTGGAGGAGCAGCGTTCCGCCGATGCCAAGGCAGCTGAGGCGCGGATCAAGGCAGAGGCGGAGGCGGCTTTGCATGGCAGTCGCCGGGATGCGGCTGCCCAACGGCTCCACGAGGCGGTTGAGGAATTGGAAACCCTGAGGCGGCACACCCCGGACGCTCGGCTGGAGCAGTCGATTCGTGACATTATCGCCACAGTGGACAACCGCAGTAGGGAGCTGGAGCGGCTTGAAGCCGAGCTGCGGGCGCAGGATCCGGAAAGTCTGCAGGCAGTGTTCGACAATGCCCGTCAAGCATGGCAGCGCGCCAAGGACGAACTCAAGGATATTGGCAAGACGTTGGCGGTGCTCAATGACCGACTCGAACGGGCGCAGGTCTCGGGCCTTTTCGAACAGTTATCCAATGCCGAGAGTGAATACGATGCTGCACAGGGTGAGCATCAACAAAGGCAACGCCGAGCTGCTGCCGCCCGCTGTCTTTACACTACGCTAAAGCGCCACCGGGATGATGCCCGCAGGGCCTACATTGCGCCATTGAAAAAACAGTTGGAGACTCTGGGGCGAGTGGTTTTCGGGTCTGATTTCGCCGTAGAGCTGGATGAAAATCTGCAAGTCTCATCGCGCTTTCTGAACGGCAAGCTGCTAGCTTTCGAAGCGCTCAGTATCGGCGCCAAGGAACAGCTCGGAATCTTGATGCGGCTGGCGGCGGCCCAGTTGGTGGCAACCGACGGTGGCGGGCCACTCATCCTCGACGATACGCTCGGCTATTCGGATCCTGTGCGGGTGGCGGCGATGGGAGCGGCTTTGTCCTTGGCGGGTAAAGATGCACAAATACTGGTTCTCACCTGCACGTCGGGGCGATTCCGAAACATCGGTGACGCCCATATCCTGAGGTTGGAAGATAGTCAACGATAACCCCGGGCCAAGCAGGGCCTGCAGGCCCTTGCGGCCTTGCCCGCAGGGCGGTGATAATTAGCACCGACACCTGCTGCCCGGGATGGGGAGCGAGAGGTGAAATCCGCATCCGCTGCTCCGGATACTCGACCTGCCTGATTGACCGAGGAGTGTAATTCAATGGCGGCCACTGCCGAGCGTAAACCTCCCATGGTCATCGACTTCAGGGCACGGGCAAAGGAGTTGCTGCCCCATGGCTCAAACTACGACGCCTGCCTAAACTGCGGTCTCTGCTCTTCCGGATGTCCAGCGTCCGGGTTGGAGGGCATGGACCCCCGCCGCTTCATCCGCATGGCGATGCTCGGCATGAACGACGAGCTCTCCACAACGCCCTGGGTCTGGACCTGCACCCAGTGCAAACGCTGTATGTACGTCTGCCCGATGAGCATTGATGTATCGCTACTGGTGGGTTTGGCCCGCGGCGCCTGGCCACAGGAAGAGAAGCCCAGGGGCATCGTCCGCTCCTGCGAGGCACAGCTGCGCTTCTCAAGTACCAGCGCCATGGGCTTGAGATCCGAGGATTTCGTGGAAATCGTCGATGAGATCGCCGAAGAGGTACGGGCCGAATCCTCCCGTTTTGCCGAACTGGAGGTGCCCGTAGACAAGCAGGGGGCACACTTTTTCGTAAACCAGAACTCCCGGGAGCCCGCCGCGGAACCCGAGGAACTGGCTCCTCTGTGGAAGATATTCGACTACGTTGGAGCAGACTGGACTTACGGCTCCAGGGGGTGGGCGGCAGAGAACTTCTGTATGTTCAGCGGCGATGACGCAGCCTGGAAAGCGATGGTGAAACAGCGGGTGGATGCGGTCAATGCACTGGGCTGCAAAGTTTGGATCAATACCGAGTGTGGACATTCGTTCTACACCCTTTGGAAAGGGGTGGAGCGTTTCGGTCTGGAAGCCAACTTCGAGCCGGCGAGTTTGGTGAGCTACTACGCCCAGTGGATACGGGAGGGGCTGCTACCGGTCAACGCCGACTGGAACACGGAGGGCATCCGCTTTACGCTTCAGGACCCCTGTCAGCTGGTGCGCAAATCTCTTGGCGATCCCGCGGCTGATGATTTGCGGTTTGTTGCCAAGCGCCTGGTTGGCGAGGAAAATTTTGTCGATATGCAGCCCTGTCGCAGCGCCAATTACTGCTGCGGAGGCGGGGGCGGTTTTTTACAGGCTGGGATGAACGCACAGCGCCGGGCCTATGGCGCAAGGAAATTCGATCAGATACAGACCACCGGCGCCGAGTATGTACTGACCCCATGCCACAACTGCCATACTCAGATGGAAGATATCGGGGAGCATTATGGCGGCCACTACCGGGTGGTCCATTTTTGGACCCTGATTTGCCTTTCGTTGGGTATCCTGGGGAAAAACGAGCGCAAGTACCTGGGGCCGGAGCTCGCCGCTATCAATCTTCCCGATTCCGGAGCGAATTGACTATGACCGACGGCAGAGGGGGATTAACAGACCGGGGGGAAACTTTCGAAACCGAGGTGCTGATCATCGGCGGTGGTGCCACCGGCACAGGAGTGATGCGGGACTTGGCATTGCGTGGTGTCCACTGCCTGCTTATCGACCGGCGGGACCTCAATGCCGGCGCCTCAGGAGGCAACCATGGCCTGCTTCACAGCGGAGGGCGCTATGCGTCGGCGGATAGGGAGACCGCTGCAGAGTGCCGCCAAGAGGGAGAGATACTTAAACAGGTCGCCAGCGAGTGCGTCGATGATTGCGGGGGCCTGTTCGTGGCAGTCGAAGGGGATGACCCGGAATTCGCAGATCGTTTCCCCCTCCACTGCCGCAACGCCGGTATTCCCTGCGAGCCATTGACAGCGATCGAGGCGAGAGAGCGTGAGCCCGTGTTGAGCGATAGGCTGATTGCCGCCTACGCAGTGCCCGATGCCACAGTGGACCCCTTTCGAATCACCCTGGAGAACGTCAACCATGCCCAGGATCTGACCGGCAGTATCTATCTACCCCATACCGAAGTGACCGGTTTCGAGATCCAAGAGGGTGAGATACGGGCCGCGCTCTGCCGCAACACCCGCAGTGGAGAGAGACGCCGCATTCTGGCTCGGCAGGTGGTCAATGCCGCCGGTGCCTGGTCGATGTCGGTGGCGAGGATGGCCGGGTGCGGCGAAGTGAACCTGATCTATTCGAAAGGCACTTTGATTGTCAGCAATACCCGCGTCGCCAACGGTGTAGTCAATCGTCTGCGGCCGCCCGGCGACGGCGATATCCTGGTGCCCGGCGGGACCATATCCCTGCTGGGAACTACATCGGATACTGTGGCTGATCCCGATGGTATGCGGCCGACCGTGGCTGAAGTAGAGCGCAATCTCGCGGAGGGTGTTGCCATGGTGCCGGCACTCGCCGGCACCCGCTTCATCCGCGCCTTTTCCGGAGTACGGCCGCTGCTTCAGAAGGCAGAGTCAGGCGGGGACGGCCGCGCGGCGAGCCGGGGGTTCACCCTGTTCGACCATGAAGATCAGGGGTTGGGGAATTTCGCCACCATCACCGGCGGCAAGCTCACCACCTTTCGCCTGATGGCGGAAAAGACGGCTGATCTGGTGGCGAGAAGGCTGGGTAACAGGGAGTCCAGCAGTACCGCCGTCGTGCCGCTGCCATCGGGGGACGCGGTGCGTTGGACGGAGCCGGGTTTTTCCGCGCGCTACTGGTTTCAACGGAAGGACCCGGCCGATGGGATGCTGTGCGAGTGCGAAATGGTGCCCCAATCCGCCATCGACTCCATACTGGAGTCCGCTCCGGGCGCTGAATCGCAAATGGGACTTAAGGCCATCGGAGTGCGCAGCCGAGTAGGCAAGGGGTCTTGCCAGGGGGCGTTTTGCAGCATCAGGGTAACTTCCCACCTCTACGACCGGGGGCGGTACAGCTCGCCCGAAGGGCTGGTTCAGGCTCGCGATTTCGTCAGTGAACGGTTTCGAGGTGTCAGGCCCGTACTCTGGGGGGAGCAAATGCCGCAGATGGAGTTGGCGGAGGCGCTGCATTGCAGTCTGTTGGGGTTGGATCATCTGGAGAGCGAGGAGGGCGGTCAGTCTTGTGACGAGAGCCCTGGGCAGGAATGATACGGGAGTCGAGGCACTATCGTACCCGCTTGGCGGTCGTCGGTTCCGGCCTGGCTGGGTTTGCCGCCAGCGTATTCTCCCTGCAGCGGGGAATTGAGACCGCCCTGGTCGGTAATACCGGAGCTATCGCCTACACTACCGGCTATCTGGATCTGCTTGGCTGGCACCAGGATCGCCGGGTGGAGGACCCCTGGCAGGCTCTGGCTGCTTTGAGGCATGAGCAACCCGGGCATCCCCTTGGGCTTCTCAGTGAAGCCGAAATCCGAGAGGCCTTCCAGCTGTTTACAACCACCCTGGGGGAGATGGGCGTAGCCTATACCGATCCGGGGCCGCGCAATCTCCTGGCACTGACGCCGGCGGGTACCCGCAAACCGACTCTATGCATGCCACGCACCATGGTCAGTGGCATTGAGGCGATCGAGCGCAACGCCCAAACCCTGATAGTCGATTTCCAGGGTTTGGAAGGTTTCAGCGGCAGGGAGTTAGTCTCCAACCTGGCTCCGGTTTGGTCTAACCTGAAGACAGCTCGGGTGGCGTTTCCCGGGATGGAGCGCGGTGAGTCCGTGTTTCCCGAGGTGATGGCACGGGCCTTGGAGGTTCCCAAGCACCGGGAGCAACTGGCGGAACGCATCAAGGAAGTACTCGGTGGGGCGACCTGCGTGGGGGTGCCGGCGATTATGGGAGTGAATCAACCGGATCGCGTCCACAGCGAAATGCAACGGTTGTCGGGCGTACCGATGTTCGAGATTCCCACCATGCCCCCGGCGGTCCCAGGGATTCGCCTGAGAGAGATGTTCGAACAGGTGTTTCCCGCCAGGGGATTGACCCTGGTTCCCCAGCAGAAGGTGAAGCGCTTGGAGCTGGAGCAGAAAGGGGCCAGGCTGTATCTCAATGACAGTTTCAGTGAGGTGGAGATCGAGAGCGAAGCGGTGGTTCTAGCGACCGGGCGTTTTCTCTCAGGGGGACTGGTAGCGGAGCGCACCGGCATCCGTGAGGCCTTGCTGGGGATTCCGGTGGTACAGCCGGAGAATCGCGAAGGATGGTATCGGCAGAATTATCTCGATCCCAGGGGCCACCCTGTAAATCGCTGTGGTATTCGGATAGACAGGGCGTTCCGCCCGCTCGACAGTGACGGCCGACCGCTCAGTGAACATCTGTTTGCCGCTGGTATTCTGCTCGCCAATCAGGACTGGATTCGTCAACGCTGCGGGGCGGGGGTAGCCGTAACCAGCGCCTATGGGGCGATCAAATCCGTAGCGGATCGGCTGGGCTGTAACTAAACTGCCCCTATCACCGTTTTCCAGAGGCCTGCTTGGGGATGGGTCAGATTCGCATGATCCAACTTGAAGCCACCATCGTCTGTTCTCCATTTCATTCGAAGCTGACCTCTGAAAACCAGAGTTCTTTCCACCTTGAAACTTTCTCCGGATCAGATAATTTCTCAGGAGATACACTCTGGCTTTCTCCTGTTTCGACACTTCCTCTGAGCGTGTTTGAATTTATCGCTCCGTAAAGACACCCCCCCTCTTCGTAAATTGCTCCAACCGCATTCCCACAATTTCTGCAGATAAGAAAATCTGCAATACCACTTCCTTGCTTGAAGCGGTTTAGCTCACTCTCGTTTTTAATTGCCAGCGTCAATTTGCCCTTGCTATCTGAGATATAAGATGCCCCGTGGGAAGTGCAAAAAACGCAATCACAAGATCTCGGAGTATAGTTAGAAACAGGCTCGGTCAGTTCTGCGACGTAAGAAACATTACCGCAATAGCAACCTCCCTCTATTTTAATCATCGCAGCAATCCCGCTTGCCCATAGCGTTCGCTTGAGTGGTGTGGCTCCATGAATTCATCATGTTTCTAACTCAGTGTGTCAAAGCCCCGTTTGACGAGTGTAAATGCGATGCGTCTATGTCCCAAATTGGCACCCCCCGAACCTTGGGGGATGATCGCAACGAAAAACTCCCCTTCAGCGATTGCACTGCCTACTGAGAGGTCCACGATAAAAGACTCAAACTCGACCAATTCTGCAGCTCACCAGTAGTCGGGGCAGCTAAATGCCTTAACGCAACCCGAGCTTCCTGGCAAATGCGCGATCTCACTGTTGTTCAGAGACTGGAAAAGCCAACCCTCTGGTTGAGATAACTCAAAAGGGGCTTCAGCCACACCTGCTGGAACATGCTTGAAGCCCACTTTAAAATAGAACTTTGGATCGCCATAGGTAAACACCCATTCCACTCCTTCCTGCTTTAACTGGTCAAGCCCAAATCTGATCAATTCTTGGCCGATTTTTTTACCCTGATAATTCGAGTGAACGGCCACAGGCGCAAGAAGGAAAGCTTCAACAGGAGCGTTGAACAACAACCTCGTGAAGAAAATACATCCGACTATTCGGTTGTCTTCCGTGGCTACAAAACCAAATATGTCGTTGTCGTCGGTCTCATTCATCACATCGAGCACTAAACTACCAATCAGTTCTCCCTCTGTTTGGCCTTCAGAATCGGAAAAAGTCTGAGTAAACAGCGCATGGATCTCATCCTTTTCATTGTCGCTAAAGATCGAAAATTTCATTATGCTCCAAGCCTTGAAGGATGAACGATATTAGAACTTCTGGCTTGCTGACTGATTATAACTAAAGGGGACGCATTTATTTAATTGAGCAAGGAAGCAGATGGGCTGAATGCATCTTGAAGCAAAAAGGAGATTGCCATGCCAAGGAAGGCCAGGGTAGTAATGTCCCGTTGTCCGCATCATATCGTACTGCGGGGGCATAATCGGGACGCGTTATTTCTGGCTGATCAGGACTATCGGCTTAGGGAAGACCGATGCGCAGCGAAAACGCCGCTACCCTGTGTTTGTCGAAAATGGGGTTCCGGAATCGGAGAAGCAATTTTACGGGGAGTCGGTCAGCAGAAATCAACTGACGGGCAACCGGCGCTCTATCGATGAGGTGGAGCGGAGATTGGGATCGAGGGTGGAAAGGAGGGGGCGGGGTAGACATGTAAGCGAGGGAATATAGATGCGTCGCCTTTGTCGTTCCCCTTTATTGTACGATGATAATATAGGTATAGTGCCAATCGAAGAAGTGCCATTTAATATGAGATAACGATGAGATTATTTTGCTGCATTTGTTTTGTACTAATGTCATCCGGTGTATGCTCTGATGAGGAACAAAAAAGCGAATTTAGTGAAATTAGTTTTTTTGTATTAAGTGAGTGTGTTTCTGATGTTAAGCGATTTGTAGATAGTTTTAGGGGGCTCGATACATACTATGCTGAGTTCACCAAAATTGATCACTCTGCAGGTGTGGTAACTGGATTCGAGGGAATAGCTATTATCGGTAGTAAAGAAAAAAGCAAAAAAGAATTAGAGTCATTCGTTTATGGCTCTACAGCTGATTGTGCACCAAAGAAAACCACGACGATTGACCTTAACTCAAAAGATGGTCTGCTTGTACTAAATCATTTTTTAGGAAGCAGGAAGAAGGAAGGCAGCCTAGATATGTATATAGTCGTAAAAAACGGGGTGATGCATTTTTCTCTTTGGTAGGAAACAACTAAATGGGACGCATTAATTTAATTGAGCAAGGAAGCAGGTGGGCTGAATTCATCTTGAAGCAAAAAGGAGATTGCCATGCCAAGGAAGGTAAGGGTATTAATGCCCCGTTGTCCGCATCACATCGTACAGCGGGGGCATAACCGGAACGCGGTATTTCTGGCTGATCAGGACTATCGGTTTAGGAGAGACCGATGCGCAGCGAAAACGCCGCTACCCTGTGTTTGTCCAAAATGGGGTTCCGGAATCGGAGGAGCGGTTTTTCGTGGAGTCGATCAGCAGCAATCAACTGACGGGCAACCGGCGCTTTGTCGACGAGGTGGAACGGAGATTGGGATTGAGGGTGGAAAGGAGGGGGCGGGGTAGACCTGCAAACGAGGGAATATAGATACGTCGCCTTTATCCTCTATTTACGTCATTTCTAGCGTGGCACCTAGATGCCGGAAAAGACAGGAGGAGTTCATTTCATCAGCTGTGGAGCTGAATAGTTACGTACGACTTTAATATATTTCCATGGAGAAAAGATTGGACAAATCAGTTTCAAACAATAGGTGGAGCGGTATTGCGGCCGCTATATAGAGCTAAGCCGTTTCAAGTACACTATTAGTAATAAGCTATGAAAACAAGATCGATTATCGTCATTGTGATTGTTATTTTTCTTGGCTACCATGCCGTCGGTTATTATAGGTTAAAAGTCGTTAGCGGGTTTTGGTTGTTTCCTTCATTTGTGAGTTTAGTATTCGAAAGGAGTGATTCATATTTCAATGGAGAAGGATACAGCTACGAAGTATACAATCTTTCGAAAGCTTTAATCGATAGTGCAACTAGTCATTGGAATAAATTGGGATACGAAAGCGGTTACAGGGTAGAAGACTTAAGAGATCTCGGTATTCCGGAGTTGGAACGTTTTAAAATAGACGAGAACAATTTGTTGGTTCGGCAGAGGGGGAAGAGCGTTTCATTTATTCACAATAACAGACTATTTTTGTTTTCACCACACTAGAAAAACTGAAGGTGAACTAACAAGGAGGTGGAACTAAAGGGGACCCATTTATTTAATTGAGCAAGGAAGCAGATGGGCTGAATTCATCATGAAGACAAAAGGAGATTGCCATGCCAAGGAAGGCAAGGGTATTAATGCCTCGTTGTCCGCATCATATCGTACAGCGGGGGACATAATCGGAACGCGGTATTTCTGGCTGATCAGGACTATCGGCTTAGGGAAGACCGATGAGCAGCGAAAACACCGCTACCCTGTGTTTGTCGAAAATGGGGTTCCGGAATCGGAGAAGCAATTTTGCGGGGAGTCGGTCAGCAGAAATCAACTGACGGGCAGCCGGCGCTTTGTCGACGAGGTGGAGCGGAGATTGGGATTGAGGGTGGAAAGGAGGGGGCGGGGTAGACCTGCAAAAGAGGAAGTATAGATACGTCCCCTTTATCGATTCTTTCATTCAGTGAAACCGCATTTTGCACATATTAGAAGGCTGAATATTTATATGGACTTTCGAGTACCTATAGGCGAGAGCTTTCCACCAGCTAGAGTTTCCATATCGACAGCGAGATTTACAATTGAATCCTGTGGCTCTTGTGGGGACGGTGTTTGGCGTGTGTACAATGCACAATCGGTTCCGACCAGATTGTTGCGCAGATGATCAAATTATCTTTTTTGCTTGAAACAGAGCGGGCGCCTCACGCTACAAAAGAGTGGATACAATCTCAAGCGGATTGGGCTCGAATAAAGGAATCCATTTTGTTTGGTAGTGTGGATCTGTCGTTTGATGATGTGATTGTCCGTGGAGAAGGAGAATATGTGGTTGATATACTTGACTCCTACCACGCACTGTTTTGCAAGACAATGCTCTCAAAAAGCGAGGCAGAAATTATTTACCCAAGCTGTTCTGTTTCCGTGCGGGCAGTTAGAAAGGGGTTGGATGTGTATTTGACAGTCGATGATTTTGTAAATGATCGAGTAATTGAAAATCGAATCAGTGTAGATGAGTTTTCTAATTGTATAGGTGATTTTTCGGATGAGGTGACAGATCTGTTGCTAAAAGAGTTTCCAGAAATCATTAAGAGTCCAGCGATTAGTGTGGCTTCATATGTAAACGCAAGATCCCTTGGGGAACTATTTTTAAAGTGGCATAAGAAAACTAAAGGGGACGCATTTATTTAATTGTGCAAGGAAGCAAATGGGCTGAATTTATCTGAAAGGCAAAAGGAGATTGCCATGCCAAGGAAGGCGAGGGTATTAGTGCCCCGTTGTTCGCATCAAATCGTACAGCGGGGGCATAACCGGAACGTGGTATTTCTGGCTGATCAGGACTATCGGCTTAGGGAAGACCGATGAGCAGCGAAAACACCGCTACCCTGTGTTTGTCGAAAATGGGGTTCCGGAATCGGAGAAACGGTTTTTCGGGGAGTCGGTCAGCAGAAATCAACTGGCGGGTGACCGGCGCTTTTTCGATGAGGTGGAGCGGAGATTGGGCTTGAGGGTGGAAAGGAGGGGGCGGGGTAGACCTGCAAAAGAGGGAGTATGGATACGTTGCCTTTATCCTGCATCTGTGAACTTGATTCGGGTAATTATTCCGTGGCGATAAAGATGAATATCTCAAAGGAATTCGAACATGCATTGCTAAAAGAAGGATTTAATAAACATAGAGTCACGGGGGGTGTTCGCTACATCAAACTTGTATGTGATGATATGTACCTTATGGTTGTTAGGGAGAATGGGAAATACCGCGGGATATGCAATTACCGTATTGGTTTTAATATCCCCTCTGTAGAAAAAGTTATTGCAGATTACAATGTCGATCAAGCTTTGACAGTAGGTGTTAAGTTGGGCTACGAGCCATTGCTTTGCGCTACTTTTTCCAATCACCTTGACGAATTCACGAGTAAGGACAGTGATGTGGTTGATATGAAAAAATGTTTCGCCAACTTTACGGCACATGTAGGGGATAATTTCGTTTTACTAAAAAAAGAGTATTTGGAGGGGTTGTCGGCTTTAAGGCTTCCTGATTGGGTCGGAGAAAGTTTTCCTGGTGATACACATAACTGCGACAGATTTTTTCTGTGCCAGATTCAGCAATCCAATAACCTATCTGAAGAGTTCAATGAGTTATGCGGTCAGGATCTCACTATAGCTCATTGGTATTTTGAAAAGTATCTGCCTAAAAGGAACTAAAGGGGACGCATTTATTTAACTGAGCAAGGAAGCAGATGGGCTGAATTCATCTTGAAGGCAAAAGGAGATTGCCATGCCAAGGAAGGCAAGGGTATTAATGCCCCGTTGTCCCCATCATATCGTACAGCGGCGGCATAATCGGAACGCGGTATTTCTGGCTGATCAGGACTACCGGTTTAGGGAAGGCCGATGCGCAGCGAAAACGCCGCTACCCTGTGTTTGTCGAAAATGGGGTTCCGGAATCGGAGAAACGGTTTTTCGGGGAGTCGGTCAGCAGAAATCAACTGACGGGCAACCGGCGCTTTGTCGACGAGGTGGAGCGGAGATTGGGATCGAGGGTGGAAATGAGAGGGCGGGGTAGACCTGCAAACGAGGGAATATAGATACGTCGCCTTTATCCTATTCATTATCAAAATTATGAAAAACAAAAAGCATCACTTTCTATTGACAGTAGTATTTTCTATTCATTCAGTGTTTGCCGCCGAGGCAAATACGATATCTCTAGAGGACTATAAATTTATCGATATCTTTGGTTGCGATTTCCCAATACCGAAAACGTTTGTTTTGAGAGTTGATAGCTTTTATTCAAATGGGGACCTCTTATTTCATAATATGACACTAGATGTTCCAGTGGGAGCATCAGGACAGTTAATAGTCACAAAAAAGGAGATAGATGATGTTGTTCCTAGTGATTGGGTATTTGGTGAGGATGTTTTTTCGGACGGCTTAAGAATAGTTAGTTTGGAGTATCAAGGAAAAATTGATGCTTTTAAAAAAATCGAATATGTGATCGCGACAGATGGAAATATATTGATGGAGTTTATCACTAGTAAGAACTCTAGTTTGGTATTTGATGATATGGTCCAGTATTGTTTAAAGAACAAGCATTGAACTAAAGGGAACACATTTATTTAATTGAGCAAGGAAGCAGATGGGCTGAATTCATCATGAAGGCAAAAGGAGATTGCCATGCCAAGGAAGGCGAGGGTATTAATACCCCATTGTCCCCATCATATCGTAGAGCGGGAGCATAATTGGAACGCGGTATTTCTGGCTTATCAGGACTACCGGTTTAGGAGAGACCGATGAGCAGCGAAAACACCGCTACCCTGTGTTTGTCCAAAATGGGGTTCCGGAATCGGAGAAGCGGTTTTTCGTGGAGTCGGTCAGCAGCAATCAACTGACGGGCAACCGGCGCTTTGTCGACGAGGTGGAGCGGAGATTGGGATTGAGGGTGGAAAGGAGGGGGCGGGGTAGACCTGCAAACGAGGGAATATGGATACATCCCCTTTATCCACTAAAAAAGCCCTTGGCCTCTGGTGAAGTAGAGAATGGCATCCGCCACCAGTGCAACCCCCACCAGGGCCAGCATCAGCGGCATTAAAACGGTGCTCGCGCGGTCCACCTTGTCATTGATGCGGCTCAATACTTCACTGCTGCCGTCCCCCAGCACCAGGGCCAGCACCGGAACCGTGAGGAAGGGTAGCGCGTATCCCAGATTGTAAATCACCAGTACCAGCAGTGAGCCGCTTACGGTGAGATCGGCCTTGAGGATCTGGTCGAGGGCGGCGAAGTAGGGCAGGGCAAAGGGGAGTCCCACGATATTGACTACCGCCCCGATACCGAATGCCTTGGGGATAGTCAGTTTTCCCGATAACGTAAATTTTTACGTGCACATTTTTTGAAGGGGGTGGCCCCGGTTTGTTAAAACAGTAATTGCCAAACCACTGTACAAACCAAAGAGGACCACCATGGCTAAAGATACCACGAACGGGCTTAGCAAGGTTATCAGGATTGACGAGGGTGAGATACGCGGACATTTGGAAGAGATGGTCAGAGGTACCGTCGAGGAAACCCTGAACGCCATGCTAGATGCTGAAGCAGACGAGATGTGCAATGCTCAGCGCTATGAGCACTCGCCAGATCGAATAGATACCCGAGCTGGCCACTACAAACGGAAATTTCACACAAAGGCTGGTGAGGTCGAACTGAAAATGCCCAGATTACGCCAGCAGACGTTCGAGACGGCTATCATCGAGCGCTATCGACGCCGAGATATCTCCATCGAGGAAGCCATCGTTCAGATGTACCTGGCCGGGGTTTCTGTGCGTCGCGTGGAGGATATCACAGAGGCTTTGTGGGGTACTCGGGTATCCTCGGGCACGGTTTCCAAGCTTAATCAGAAGGTCTATAAACACATCGAGCGCTGGCGCAAACAGCAAATTGAAGGCAAATATGCTTATGTATTCCTGGACGGCATTGTGCTCAAACGCAGCTGGGGTGGAGAGGTCAAAAATGTTTCCGTCCTGGCAGCAATTGGAGTCGACCAGGACGGTTTCCGCCGTATTTTGGGCGTTCAGGAAGGCCACAAGGAGGATAAATCCGGCTGGTTGGGGTTTCTTAAGCACCTGAAGGATCGCGGCTTGCAGGGCGTCAGGCTAATTATTTCAGATGCCTGCCTCGGACTTGTGGAATCAGCTTCAGAAGTGTTTCCGGAGGCTGACTGGCAGAGATGCGCTGTTCATTTCTACAGAAACGTGTTCTCTCATGTGCCTAAAAACAAAGTACGTGAAGTCGCTGCCATGCTAAAGGCTATTCACGCTCAGGAGAGCCGTGAGGCGGCAGAGGAGAAGGCAACAGGGGTAGTCGACAAACTCAAGGAAATGAAGCTGAGGACTGCGGCAGAACTTGTGGAGCACAACATTCATGAGACATTCAGTTTCTACTCCTATCCCTCCCAGCATTGGCTCAAGATCAAAACCAATAATCCAATGGAGCGGTTGCTGAAAGAGGCCAGGCGTCGAACTAAAGTGATTGGCGCGTTCCCCGACGGCCATTCGGCATTAATGTTGGTCGCCGCTCGGCTTCGACATGTCTCAGCGACAAACTGGGGCACAAGGAAATACATGGACATGAAACTACTTGAAGAGATGGACAAAGAGGCAATCTATTCTATTGCCTGACCAATTCCCGGGACCGCTCCGATAAAAAATGTGCACAAGAAAATTGACAGCACCCCCAGAGTTCCATCATGCAGGCTATTATATCCACATTAGGCGGTAAAAAATTGGGTACTGGAAATAGGGATTTCCAGCTCGGATCTCAGCATTTTGGGAGTTCGCGGTGATGGAAGAAAGCTATACTCCTCAGCAATTGACGGCGATTCGGGAAGCGATTCGAGAGGGCCGTCGAGCACTGATGCAGAGCGATGGGCATCCGCGTTTTTTCGCCAGCGCTTATATTCGTGCCGGCGGGCTGCAACTGCCCGGCGGGGAATTGGACCGTGAGACGCGTTTGCGCCTGGAGACTCACATCATGGTCGCTGTTAACGGCCGCGAAAGCGGCAGTGAAGAGGAACCGGCGCATCGAGCCCTTGTAGACCGGGAGGTGGCCCGTATCTACACCGAAGCGGATCTGCTCAGGGCAATGATGAATCCAGGACTGGTGGGTTTTCGACTGGTCATCGAAGAGGGAGCGGCAAATCGGCCGCGTTGCCAGCGTTATGCCATGCTCGATGCCTTCGGCTTGGGGGCGGGTGTGGTGCCGCCCCACGAGATTCTGGTGTTGCCCCCCTGGTGCGACCAGATACGTTGGGAGCCGGTCTACGAAGAGGAATAAGCTGCGCTACTTCTGTTTTTTCAAGCTCTCCCGCAGAATATCCCCAAGATTGGAATAGCCTTGGCGGCTTGGGGTGTTTTCGTTGACGCTGTTATTCGCTACGGAAGGCGTAGCATGCTCTGTCGCCCGACTGGTATCGAGAGAGAGGCTGATACGCTTTTTTTCCGCATCCACAGCGAGGATGGTTGCTTCAACCCGGTCGCCAACCCTGACAACTTCCTGGGGATGGCTGATGCGGCGCTCGGCGCCGAGCTCGCTGATGTGCGCCAGCCCGTCGATACCGGGTTCCAGTTCGATGAAAGCACCGAAGGGTTGCAACCTGCTCACGGTTCCCTGGATAGAGACTCCGGCTGCGTACTTGTTGTGGATATCCTGCCAAGGATCCTTTTCCAGAGCGCGGAGTGAGAGGGCGATACGCTCGGGCTGACGGGGATTGTCGCTTTCCTCAATGCGCAGCACGGAAACTTCCACAGGTTGCCCCAGCGAGAGCAAGTCCTCGGGCTTCTCGACTCTGCCGTAGGCCATCTCGCTAATGTGCACCATCCCCTCGATACCCCCCAGGTCGATAAAAGCACCAAAAGGTTTGAGGGAAGTGACTTTGCCTTTCATTACGGCTCCAACCTCTAGGCGAGCACGGGTCTCGAGAGCGAGCGCCCGTTGTTCCTCTTCGAGCAGCACTCTACGGGAAACCACCATGTTGATGTGTCTCCCGCCTTCAAAGCGAGTAATGCGAAAATCCAGCCGTTGGTCTTTGAACTGATCGAGATCCTCGACAAAGGCGATATCTATCTGGGAGGCGGGACAGAATGCCCGCTCCCCGGAAATTTCCACTTCCACGCCGCCCTTGGTTTCGCCTACGATGCGCCCCTCAACGGGTATCTGCTGTTCGAAGGCGGCGCGCAACTCATCGCTGCCATGGACCCGGCGCCCGTGGCGTTGCCCCAGTATGGGCCGGCCACTCTCCTGGTCTATGCCGCTGACCAGAGTGCTGATCGAATCGCCGATGCCGACTTTCAGATTGCCGTCGCTATCGGTTGCCTCCTGGCGTTCCAGTAATCCTTCGCGCTTGCCGCCCAAATCTACAAACAAGAACTCGTCCTGGATCGACACCACGATGCCGCTCACCTTGTCACCTATTCTGGGTTCGCCCTGGCTTGGCCCACTATGTTCCTGCTCGTATTCACCCAGTAGCGATGCGAAGTCTTCTTGGTCTGCCATTTCCTAGACAATTCCTTCAGCTCTTGGAGTAGGCATGGTATCACGAACCAGCCCAACGACCCGGGGTTGAACCTGATAGGATAGGGGTTTCGCCAGTAGGTTTTACACGCTGGCGTTTCAATTCACAATCTTAGGCGTTTGGGCATAGTGGTTTGGTCTGCGGCGCCAGTGACACGGTATCAGATGGCAGTGAACACTAAGTCCAGAGCAGAAACTCCAATCAGCCCAAGCCTCCGGCGGTTGTCAGCCCCTCCTATTCAGAAAAAGCCACCCAGGCAGGCCCTTATTGCGTTCGGGCGCTATGTATTTTTTCTGCTCCTCCTAACGGTCGGCACCTGCAACCAGGCGATTGCCCAGGATGTTTCGTCACCGGTGCCAACCGCCCGGATTGTTGGGGGCGAGGATACTAAAGTCGGTGACTGGCCCTACATGGTGGCGCTGGTGCAGACTGGTGCGGATCCGTTTTTCGGACAGTTTTGCGGCGGCACCTTGATCCACCGGCAGTGGGTTCTGACAGCAGCGCATTGCGTACACGACATGACGGCGGATGGGATCGAAATCTACACCGGGATGCGCAATCTGAGTCTGGATACACCGGCAGAGGTGATCCGCGCAGCTGAGTTGATCGTCCATCCCGGATTCCAGAGTGCCACCCTCGTCAATGATATCGCGCTGATCCGGCTGCAAACGCCCTCCCAACAGCCGCTGGCGATTCTGTACGGGGGAGAGAGTTCCCTCGAAGGATATACAGCCCGGGTGTTGGGTTGGGGAGCCCTGGCATCTGGGGGTGAGTATCCCGACATACTGCAACAAGCGGACATGCCCATCATCGGCAATGCCCTATGTGCGACCAGTTATCCGGGGGCGATTACCGATGAGATGCTTTGTGCAGGATTCTCGGAGGGAGGCAAAGCCAGCTGCTTGGGTGATAGCGGCGGACCGCTTCTGATTCGTTTGGGTAACCAGTTCGTCCAGGCGGGTATTGTCAGTTGGGGTTATGACTGCGCCTTGCCGACATTTTACGATGTCAATGCCAGAATCTCGGTGCTCAGGTCTTTTCTGGAACAGCAGGTAACCGGTATTCAGTTCTTGCCCAGTGGTATCAATCTACAGCCTATATTCTATTTATTACTATACTAATTAATGGATTATAGCACTTATATAATCTAATTTCTGAAAATTATGAGGGAATGCTCAAGGCGTACTGCCGAGCTCCGATTCAACCCGCATCAGCTGACCGACCGCCTTGTCGTTTCCGGGGTCCATGGCTACCGCCTTTTTCAGAATATCCCGAGCCGCAGAGATGCTGCCCAGGTTCAGGAGTTGTTCGCTGTAGGATTCGTAGACCCTGACCAGTAGATCCCGCAGCAATAGCGCCCGCAGAGTGGAGGTGGTTTCATGCTGCTCCAGTGCCTCCTCGATGACGGTGATGGCCTCTGAATAGCGACCCGCCCGATAGAGGTTTTGTGCATACAGGTAAACGTCGTCGCTTTCCTCCACCGGGGTAATCTCCTCAGTTAGGACTTGCTCTGGTTCAGGTGGGGCGGGGGAGACCACGGTTGCTTCCATCTCCGGCTCCGGGCCAGAGGCCAAATCGGATTCGAGGTCGGACTCGGATTTGGGTTCGGTATCGATGAGTGGTTGGCGTGCCTGAATATCGCTTGTCGTGGTTTCATCTGCGGGGAGAAGCATCGGCGCCGGCTTTTTCCCTGGGACTTTGATCCACTCCCCAACGTGAACCTGGCTAGGGTCCTGGATGCCGTTGTATCGCGCCAAAATCACGAACTGCAGCGAACTGTCCAGATATCTTGCCGCGAGGACCGACAGGGTATCCCCGGGTTTGATCCGGTAGGCGAAATTCTCTTTTCCCAGGTAATCGACAGGATCAGTGTCCAGTTGCCGCATAAGGTATTTTGCGGTTCGAAGGTTGGGTTTTTGCCGCAATGCATGATTTAGCAGACGCCGGGCGTTTTCATTGTCCCCTGTCTGGAGCGCGCTCAAGGCCATGTTCACCTGCTCCGCGGGGGGCAGGTCACGCTCGGCATCGATCGAGGTTTGGTCCGCCGACACCCCGCTTTCTTGAGGCGCCTTGGTATCCAAGGTTTGGCAGGAAACCAGCCCGGCCAAGGCGAATGAGGCGAGAGTAATGTTGACTAGTGCGCGTTTGATCAAACCGGTGACCTGCGTGTGTGCTGAACTCTTTCGCCCCGTTGTCGTCAGGCCGAGGCACTGAAATAACATTCCAATCTTAAACCGTGGCGTGAAATCTGCAACCCACACCCTTGACAGAGGTATCGTTCTTTTCCTAGAAATCTGAAGCCTATTTGACCGCCAATCGAGACAACGATCCACGATATTGGGGGTGGGCGATCATGGGATGCTGCGGCGCCAAACGAGGGCTAGTGGACCCTCGTTCGGTATGTGCAGTGGGAAGTATCAGTAACCTGGCTTACATATTCGGGTAATTTGGCCCGCCCATTCCCTCGGGGGTTACCCAGGTGATGTTCTGGGCGGGATCTTTAATATCGCAGGTCTTGCAGTGCACACAATTCTGGGAGTTGATCTGAAATTGGGGCTCACCCGAATCTTCCAGTATTTCGTAAACACCTGCGGGGCAGTAGCGCTGGGCGGGTTCCGCGTAGCGGGGAAGGTTGTCCCGTATCGGTAATTGCGGATCCGACAAGCGCAGATGGCAGGGCTGATTCTCCTCGTGATTGGTATTGGAGAGATAGACGGAACTCAATTTGTCGAAAGTTATCTGACCGTCCGGTTTCGGGTACTCGATAGGTGTGTATTCGGCAGCCGGTCGCAGACACTCGTGATCGGCCCTGGTGTCATGAAGCGTTATCGGCATACGCCCCCTGAACACGACCTGCTCTAGCCAGTTGAACGATCCCCCCATTATGGGTCCGAATTTGTGCAGTGCCGGTCCGAAATTGCGGCTGCTGTGGAGCTCGTCGTAAAGCCAGGAATCTCTAACGTCATCCTCATACTGGATGAGGTTATCACTCCCTTGATTGCCTTCGGCCAAGACCCCATGAACCCGCTCTGCTGCCAGCATACCTGCTTTCATGGCTGTATGGCCCCCTTTGATCTTGGAGAAATTCAGCGTGCCGGCATCACAGCCAATCAGCAGTCCCCCGGGAAAGCTCATTTTGGGAAGACAGTTGAGTCCGCCCTTGGTCATCGCTCTGGCACCGTAGGTGATACGCTTGCCCCCATCCAGGTGTTTCCGTATTTTCGGGTGCAGCTTGAGACGCTGAAATTCGTCAAAGGGACTGAGATAGGGGTTCGGGTAGTTGAGATCGACGATCAGACCTACGGCGACCTGACGCTCCTCCATATGGTAGAGAAACCAGCCACCGCTGGTCTCTTTGTCCAGCGGCCAGCCCGATCCGTGCACGACCAAACCCGGTTGGTGGTTCTCCTCGGGTATTTCCCAAAGTTCCTTGATACCGATGCCGTAGTGCTGGGGATCCTTTCCTTCCGCCAGATCGAACTGGTCGATCAGCTGTTTTCCCAGGTGGCCCCGGCAGCCTTCGGCAAACAGAGTGTATTTGGCCCGCAACTCCATACCCGGTTCGAAGCTATCCTTTTCGCCGCCCTCGGCATCACGACCCATGTCCCCGGTAACAACCCCTTTAATGGCGCCGTTTTCCACGATCAATTCGGCTGCTGGGAAACCGGGAAACAGGTTGACTCCCTTGGTCTCCGCCTGCTCTCCCAGCCAGCGGCACAGGTTGCCCATGCTGATTACATAGTTTCCCCGGTTGTGCATGCTGGGGGGGATCATGAAACCTGGAAATTTGATTGCTTTCTCTTCGCTTCTCAGCAACAACATTTGGTCTTCAGTCACCGGTGTTTGAAGAGGAGCCCCGTTCTCTTTCCAGTCGGGGAAGAGTTCGTTCAAAGCCTTGGGGTCGAAAACCGCGCCAGAGAGAATGTGGGAGCCGACCTCCGATCCCTTTTCGAGCAGGCAGACTTCCAGCTCGGTTGCGTGTGCTTCTGCCAGCTGCATCAATCGGCAAGCCGCTGAAAGGCCGGCCGGTCCTCCCCCGACGATGACGACATCGAACTCCATCGTTTCCCGCTGCATGTTAAAATCTCCTGTAAGTAATGGGGCTTTTTACCAAGCTTCGTCATCGAAATCCATCAGCGCTGAGGCTCCAGCCTCAATGGTGGTGGCCAATCCCGCCGTCTGGGGGAGCAGGTGTTCCATGAAGAAGCAGGCAGTCCTGACTTTGGCCTGGTAGAAACGGGCTTCTCCGCTCTCTGCCTTCTCCAGACCTAACTCTGCCATGCGGGCCCACAAATAGCCCATAGCGGTTAAACCCGTCAGGCGAAGGTACGGGGTTGCGGCTGCTCCGATTTCGGCAGGATCCTCAACTCCTCGCCGCAGGATGGTTTCCGTGGCCCGTTGGAGTTGTATCACAGCGGTTTGCAGTGGCTGGATAAATGGCTCCAGCTTGGCGTTACTGCTACTCGAATCGATATAGGATGAGATGGGGTCGAGCAGCACACGAATCAGATTACCCTCTTCCATGAAAAGTTTGCGCCCGGCCAGGTCCATAGCCTGAACCCCATTGGTGCCTTCATACAGCTGTGCGATCCGGGCATCGCGCACCAGCTGCTCCATGCCGTGTTCGCGGATATATCCGTGACCGCCGAATACCTGTACGCCCAGGTTGGCGGTTTCCGAGCCGAGGTCGGTGAAAAAGGCCTTGGCTACCGGGGTCATCAACATCACGAAATCGGCCGCTCGGTTTCGCCGCTCGGGCTCCGGGTGCCTGACCGATATGTCCAATTCCCGGGCTATCCATAGGGCCATTGCCCGCATCCCTTCGACATTAGCTCGCATCGTCAGCAGCATTCGGCGGATATCCGGATGAACCGTCAGCGGATCTGCATTTTTTTCAGGCTGTTCAGCCCCCCGCGGATTCCTACCTTGAAGCCGCTCTCGGGCATAGGTAACTGCGTTCTGATATGCGGCCTCGGCGACACCGATACCCTGAACCCCGACCGCCAGCCGCTCGGTATTCATCATCTTGAACATTGCCTGCATCCCGCGGTGGGGTTGACCCACCAGCCAACCCTGGGCACCGTCGAAATTCATGGTGCAGGTGGCTGATGCCTTGATACCCATCTTGTGCTCTATGGAGCCACAAAATACAGGATTGCGGGCACCCAGCCTGCCCTGGTCGTCGGTCACAAACTTAGGCACCAGGAAGAGACTGATGCCCTTGATCCCCGGTGGTGCGTCCGGCATACGGGCGAGTACCAGGTGAATGATGTTTTCAGTAAGATCCTGTTCACCTCCGGTGATGAATATCTTGGAACCTGTTATCAGATAGCTGCCGTCTTCCCGGGGTTCGGCGCGGGTGCGTAACAGCGCCAGGTCGGTTCCGCTCTGAGGCTCGGTCAGACACATGGTGCCGCTCCAGGTACCTTCGGCCATCTTCGGAAAGTAACGGGCCTTGAGCTCATCGTCTGCATAGGCCGCGAGTGCGGTCCAGGCTCCATGGGTGAGCCCAGGATAGAGGCTGAACGAGATGTTAGTCGCGTTCAGCATTTCATCGACCATGATGTGCAGAGATTTGGGAAGTCCTTGGCCGCCGTACTCCGGATCCAGGGCGATGCTGTTCCAACCCGCCTCTATAAAGGCGTTATAGGCCTCCCGAAATCCCGCTGGAGTTTTAACGCTGCCTTCATCGAAAGCACAGGCCTCTTCGTCCCCGCTGCGGTTGATGGGGAGTAGCTGCTCTTCACAAAAACGCCCCGCTTCATCCAGGATCGCAATGACCGTCTCCTCGTCCACCTCCTCGAAACCAGGTAGCTGCTGCAAGCATGCGCCATCCAACAACTCGTAAAACACAAAGCGCATATCTCTAACCGGTGCATTGTAGACGGGCATTTTTTCAGCTCCTCCTGTTGTTCCTATCAATCACGGCGCTGCCCTCGATGGCGGCCAAGTTGCTGCCGCCGATGGTGTCAGCCATACCCATCTTGGCGCCTCCCTCTGTCGCCGCCACGTGAATAGCCTGGCGCCCCTGATTCCCAGCGCCTAAGTTTACGATAGAAGGAGTATGCATAATACTGCCATTCCCTTATCGCCAAACCATTTATTTAGTAAAAAATCAATATATTACATAAAGATATAATTATTATAGATATTTTACTTCAAAAAAATGACTGCTCTTGCGCTGGCCCATATCTGTGACTCAGTGAGTTATCCAGGAGCACTAACCACGGCTTTCGGCGGGTTCCGAAAAGTGAGATTCGTATCGGGATGCTTTTGCGACAAACGGCCTGGGTGGTCGCCCAAGGGTTCTGATAAAATGTACGATGTCTGTCGAGTGGGTTGATACCCGGCTCAACTTGTTGGATAAGCAGCTTGGATTCAGACTGTTTTCAGCGCCCAATTACCAGGGCAGGGAGAAGCGATATGGTGCAAAGTTGGATTGAACGTTTACTGCTTTCGTTGGTGTTGCTGGTAGCTTGTTCAGCTGTCGTTGCAATGGATGTCGGCGGTCTGCTTGGCGCAACTACGAGCCAGCTCGGCGTCACCAGTGAGCAGGCCTCAGGGGGTATGGGAGCGCTCTTGGGGGCGGCAAAGTCGAATATGGGTGGTGACAAGTACGGCGAACTGCTGTCGATGGCCCCGGGGTTCAAGGGTTTGGCGGGAACCGGGGGGGAATCCTCGGGTGGTCTGATGGGCTCCGCCGCGTCGATGCTGGGGAGCGATTCCAGCCTCGGGCAGGCTGCCCAACTTGCCGACACCTTCGACAGTCTGGGGTTGTCTTCGGATATGATCGGAGAGTTCGCCAAGGTCGCGTTGGATTATGCCCAAAGTGAAGGGGGAGCCAAGGCGATGGAACTCCTGAAGAGCGGGCTGTCTTTTCTTTGATCTCTTTTGCCAGCCGGGGCAGCAAAGCCATTATCCTAAGCTGGCCGGCTGGCTATCGGTCGCGGGCGGGGCAGTGAAGAGTCAGTTGTAAACTCAAGCAGGCAGCATGTCATCCGATACCTTCTGATGTGCCGGGGCCTGTTAACAGGCCCTAGCAGCCGACACCACCGGAAAATCGGATTTAGGGCGAGCAGCCCTTGCGGTTGAAGGGAAAACAATGGACCAGGTTGAGGTCGCGAACGACGTGCTGGAAGGAGTTTCGAGAAAAAGGGCGGATATCCTGGCGCAGATAGCAATCTTGGGGCAGCAACTGGATCCTGATCGGTATGTGGATGATTTCAGCTTCAGCGGCTCTGCAGGATATGGCAACATCAAGCATCAGGCAATCATCCGCGAGCGGGAGCTCGAAGCATCTGGCGACAAGGTGAGGCTGCTTTACAATCAGTACCTTGTCGTCAGCCTTCTCGAAGACTTCGACCCGGCCGCTGGACACTGCCTTCTGCCCGATTCCGTTGCGGCTCTCTATCCAAGGGAGCTGAAGCGCATCATGTCCCAGTTGGACACATGCGAAAGCCGCTTTTTTCGATTTGAGTGCGACGCCTTTGTCAAAGATCTCTCCATTCTCAAACACCGGTTGATTCCCGTTGGAGCCGAGTATGCGGATCCCTACTCCGGGGTACCCCGTTCTCTGCTGTTCAAAGGAGGCGCAAGGCAACTCTACAAGGGCATACGCGCCTGTCTTGTACAGGCTGGTGGTTTTTGGCCCTTTCTGGAGCTGCATGCCCACATACTCGCGTTGGAGGATTTCAACCCGGCGGGCTGGCGAAAAACATATGTGCGATTGGCAGAATTATTGGAGCTGAACCCAAGATTCCGGGGCGTCACCAGTAGTAGCTGGTTTCTCGATCCCGCACTGGAGGGTATCAGTCCCCACCTCTCCTATCTGCGCCGCGAACCCGAGGCCCAGGGTGCGACCATTCTTTTCTCCAGCATCGATCGCGAGGGTAAGTCGGGTGCACTAGCCAAATCCTCCTCCCGGAGGCGCCTGTTCAATGAAGGCAGGTACATACCCACCGTCTACACCCGGGTATGGCCCCGCTCGGAGCTGATCGCCTGGAAATCTCAAAACGCGGTTGGCGTGGCGCAATGAAGCATTTGGTTTATTGGCTTGCGAAGTACACGGGCGTATTCGCACTTTGCCGCTGGATCACTCGCAAAGATGTTCGTGTTCTCTGTTATCACGGGATATGGATTGGGCAGGGTGAACACTTTGGCAATTTCCTCTACATGAGCCCGGAAAAATTCTCTAATCGAATGGCTCAACTGAAACGATTGGGGTATCCGGTTATCACTCTGGATGAGGCATTGCAGCGGCTGGAGCAGGATGAGCTGGAGGACTGCTCAACTGCAATCACCATCGATGATGGCTGGTTTGGCAGCTACCAGCACATGGTGCCCGCACTCGAGGCGCAGCGATTTCCGGCGATGATCTACTTGACGACTTATTATTGCGAGAAGCAGACGCCCGTATTTGACGTGGCGATTCAGTATATGGTTGCGCGGAGTCGGGCGACTCACATCGACCTGGCAAAGCTGGGGATTGGAAGCAATGAGAGGCTGGTATTGCAGACCGATAGCGAGAAAAACCTGGCCATTGAACGCTTGCAGGAGGCGGCCGATGAATTTCGCGGTGTCGATGCTCGCAGGGAATTCGTGCGTCGAGTTGGATCTTTGCTCGCTATCGACTACACAGAGATCGAGCAGGGGCGCTGGTTTCACCTGATGTCACCGGAACAAGTTACTGACAGCGCCCAGCGGGGGATGGACTTCCAGCTACATACCCATCGCCACCGTCTCTCTCACCGGGGGGAGAGCACCCTGGTACAAGAGCTGGCGGATAATCGCAAGTCACTGGCACCACTGGTCCGCGGTGATCAGAAGCATTTCTGTTATCCAAGTGGTATCTATGAAAAGAGTGATTGGCCAGCGCTCGAGGCCTCCGGTGTGATATCGGCCACTACTACGGAAATGGGTTTTGTGACGAAGTCGTCCAATCGCTATGCGCTGCCCCGTTTGTTGGACGGGCAGGAGGTATCCAACCTCGAGTTCGAGGCCGAGCTTTCCGGGTTTGGAGAAATCAAGCGGCGGCTGCGTAGCAGCATTGGCGGATAACTCGAGTCAGGTTACTTATGGTTAAAAACAGCACGGGTATAGGCTCGATATGAAAGAGTCCTGCACATTTTCCGAGTTCATGCGTCTTGCCAGGTTGAGGGAGTCGACGGGAGAGCTGTCCGCCATACGTCAGCTGCTCGAGCTGCTGATTCTTATGCCCTTTCATAAGGTGGGGCCGGGTTTTTATCAAATGGCGGGGTTCTGGAGAAAGGGGGTGCCCTGGGCACACAAGAAGGGACATCTCAGTGCGGCTTCCTACCGAAGCACAGTCGACAGGTTGAATCCCGCGGCTTACCGCAAGTTGTCACAGAACAAATTGTCGGAAACGGCGATTTTGCGACTGTTTCATATCCCTTCACCGGAATATCTGGGGTATTTTGACACTACTGCCGGGCAGGATGCACAAGGACGGCCGCTTCGCTCGGCGGAGGATCTGATCGGGTTTGTACAGGCGCTGGAAGTCGGCCAAAAGGTATGTTTCAAACCGCTAGAAGGCTGGGCGGGGGAGGGATTTGAAATTGCGGAGATCAGGGAGGCGGGCGCGATACCTCAACTCTACCGTTTGAAGAACCAGAGCTTGCTCGACGTAGCCCAGTTCAAAGAGCAGGTAATAGATGGTCAGCACCAGGGATCATCCATGATCGAGGCCTTTCTGGAACAGGATCCCGCGCTGGCGGCGTTCAACCCATCGAGTGTGAACACGATTCGCCTGTGGGCGGCGCGTGAGGTTGGCGGTGAGACCAGGGCATTGCTCGCATATCTGCGTATCGGCCGGGCTGGCTCCTTGGTAGATAACCAGTCCAGCGGCGGCATCGTGGCGCCGATCGATTTGAATTCAGGAAGGCTCAGTGCGGCGATAGATGGCTTGTACCATCACAATGTCTTTCCCAGGCATCCAGACCACGATGCTGCAATTGAAGGTGAAACCGTTCCCCGGTTCGAAGAGTGTGTAGAGCTTGCCAAGACTGCTTTAGCGGCATTCCCGCAGGTGCGGTTCGCCGGCATGGACATCGCACTGGCCAGAAAAGGGCCGCAGATCATCGAGATGAACCTCTCTCCCGATCGCGAAGGTGCGGCCTTTGTGGGCGTGCCGACTAGCGCAATTCTCTCTACTGCCGCTTTGGGTTGAAATCCCACTGGCTTGACTAGCAACCCTGTGCAGGGGCGAGATCGGCCAAGGAGACTGCTATTTCCCATGGGCTATAATTAATAAAGGCTGACTTCCCCACACCAAAAGACACCAGCAAACCAGCGGCGTCGAAATTACCGCTTGGTTCGGGTAGTCGAGTCACGAAATCAGCACTTTTTTCGGGACTGGAGGCGTAGAGTGGTTTTCGAGAATGCCCGAAGCAGATTGTCCGGTTATCAACGGTTTCGCAGTTGATGGAGGGCAAATCTCCGGTGTCGAGTAAAGAGACTGTTTCCCCGGTAGGCAGGAAACGCAGGCACCGTTACTGGGTAGTGGCGGTGCTGGTAATCGTTCTGACTGTTTTATTGGTCTCTTTCGCGCCTCAGTTGGTGGTTCGCTATTTGGTTGCCCACCAACTCGAGGAATGGGGGATAGAGCACGAGGGTATAGAGACAATTAGGATTGGCCCTTGGGCAGGTGAGTTATGGCTGGGTCCAGTGCGTTTTGGATCCAGCAATTCTGAGAGAGGCCAGGTTGCAGACCTGGGTGTTCGCCTGGGTTTTCGTCCGTTGTTCAATCGCCGCTTGTCCGTAGAGCGTTTTCTGGTGCAAGGAATTGATGTAGTCCTGAGACGCGATGACCAGGATGGTTTCAGCCTCAACGGAATCCCCCTGACCTCTTGGCTAGCGGCATCGTCGCCGGAGACATCGCCCGTTGACGATGAGCTAGGTTGGTTGGCCGGTGTCGACACCCTGGAACTGCGGAATTCGCGCTTGATCTTCGAAAATCCGCAGGGGGGATCCCTGGACATCCATGTGGAACAGTTCACACTGTTCGACTTGCGGTCCTGGACCGCGGATGAGCCCAGCCGGTTCGAGCTGAAAGCCCAAGTAAACGATATTCAACTGCAATGGCGTGGAGAGGCGACTCCCCTGGCCGATAATATCAGCCTTGAAATCGATTCACTCACCCGCCATGCAGAAGTACCCAAAGTGTTGCAGTTTACCGGTCCCATGGGCTTGGGTTTGGAACGCCAGCGGGGCGTTTACGATGCAGACTTGAAGTACCGGATGACGCTATCTGAGAACGGGCGTCTAGAAGGCAACACCCGTGGGACGATCGATATCAGAGATGCCGATTATCGGCGCGAAGCGGGCTTGGAACTGGCGTTCCAGTCCGCAGCCCTAAGGCTGGATATCGCTTTCCAGAGTGAAGAGAGCGGCAAGATCAATCTACAAGGAGAGATCGAACTGGGCATCGAGGACGGCAAGGCCTCAATGCCGGATATCCGCTTCGGTTCCAAAGAGAGTCATGTGCTCATCACCGATTTGGAGGCTGGATACCAGAGTGATGGCGAGACCCGTCTCTTCTTTAAACCAGAAATCAAACTCCGCCAGCTGGAGTTTTCCGGCCCCATTGAAATCTCTTTGGGAACCGTGGTCGAAGTCTTGGCTGCCCTGCAGTCGTTGTCGGTGCCGGGCGATGTTGCTGTTGCGGATACGGGGTTGGAAAACTTCTCCGGAAATTCACTCTCGGTTCCCCGTTCCACCCTGAAGGTCAAAGATCTGGAAACCGGCAGAGGAGCTTTTTCTCTGCAATCGAGTGCCGGCAGGGTAGTTCTGGGTGTCGATTCCTATACCGACCTGCAGGCTGTGCAGCTGGGTGTTGGGGAACGCCAGATCTCCATGGATCGCCTGCGCAGCAGGCTCCAAGATCTCAAGCTCGATGCTGGTCAAGGGAAGCTGGACTTGCAGTTGAATTTTCAGAGTGACCAGAGTGCCATCACTTCTCGGAGTCCATTGGGAGAATTGCGTGCCAAGTCGTTGAATACTGCTCTTGATGGTATGGCGCTCCGGGCCGGAGCGGATGCAGTCTCGCTGCGATTGGAAAAAATCAATCAGGAGCTGGCCGGATTCGCTGTCACTATCCATCCTGAGGGGCGCCGGCCAGAGTTGCAGGTGGGTCTTGCCGGTGCGAATTCGACACTTGGCCCAGTGGTGTTGAAGACAGTGGCAGGGGATCCGAGTTGGAAGCTGAATGCGCGAGCAGCGCTGGATACTCTATCCGCAGCCTTTGCTAAGGGTGAGCAGGGCGCGTTGAAGATAGGCCGAGCTGAAATCAACGGGTTGCAATTGAATCAAGATATGGAGATCGCAGCAGACGCCTTGGGGATCCACGGGCTCGATGTCTATTTCAAGCGTTCTATGCTGGAGGCCTTGCAGAACGATCCCAGCCCCATCGGCGTCGCCAAGAACAACGCTGCTGCGGGTGCGGTGAAAGCCCAGAATAGGGGGCCTGCTTCCGGCGCGAGCGATGTGGGCAGGGTTCAGCAGTTGTTGACGCTTTTGGGGTTTCCTAGCGGACCTATAGACGGGAAGATGGGGCCCCGCACGGCGGCTGCGATTCGGGCGTTTCAGCGCCAGGAGGGAATACATGCGGACGGCAAAGTGACTGCTGAGCTACTGGCGGTTCTGGAAAGCAGAGGTGGGGAAACTTCGAGGCCGGAGCTGTCAAGGTCGAGTCCACACCCAAAGGTTCAGTTGGGTGAGGTAGCGCTCACCGGCAATTCGGTTATACGGTTCAGGGATGATTTGGTAAAACCGGAGGTCAATGTCGATGCCGTCTTCCGGGAAGCGAGGATTCGTAATGTCAATACCAGAAAAACGCAGCAGCCCACCCAAGTGCGATTGGCCAGCGATATCAATGAGTTTACTCATGTCGACATCTCCGGCTGGGTGGGAGGTGTAAATACACAGGCGGATCTCGATCTGAAACTCAAAGTGGACAACGTGGAGCTCTCCACTTTTTCACCCTATATCGAGGAGTTGGCGGGAGTTCATCTTGAAAGCGGCCAGTTAGACTCCAGCGTCACCGGCAAGGCCTCTGCCGGTACGCTGCAGGGTGAAATCAAAATCGACCTCGAGGGCATCACCTTTGCAGCTTTGAGCAAGGAGAATGCGGAACGGGTAGAGGGGGCCTTGGGTGTGCCCTTGGAGACCGCTGTGGGGCTGCTGCAGGATGACAAAGGACATATCAATCTGGCGTTACCCTTGGGAGGTACCCTGGAAGCACCCAAGGTGGACCTGAGCTCCGCGGTGGGTAGAGCGGTCGGCGGTGCACTGAAGCGTGTGTTCCCACCTAGTATGGCGATCTCCCTCCTGTCTGGCGTAGTGGAGGGAAGCACCCCCACCCTTGAACCGATTACCTTCGCTCCTGGTTCCGCGCAGTTGGATGATGAGAGTGAAAGGTATATCGATCAGATTGCGGTATTGCTGGGGGAACATCCCAAATTGAGATTGAGAGTTTGTGGCCGCTCAACCGCGAAGGATCGTAACAAACCGGCTTCCACCAGCGACTCAGCTGCTGCGGCCGTCAGCGACAAAGAAGCGCAGACTCTGTCCGAACTGGCGATCGCGCGCAAACGGACGGTGCGCCGTTACCTTATCCAGAAAAAGGGAGCGACTGGCAAACAAGTTGCCGAGTGCCGGTCAACTTTCGACCCGGCGGATCAGGAGAGTCCCCGGGTCGAGATTTCGCTTTGACCACGGGTCCCACTCTTCGGAGTTTTTCGCATTAGCGTAATAGCCTCGTTTTTGAATGGCTTTTCTGATACGGTGTAGGCCTAACACACTTACAAACAACTTCAACTATCCCTATCCCTCTCATATTTGCGATACCGAGTGGCCATGTTCGGATCTGGTCTTGTCGATCTGGGTGCGATGCGGGTGCATTGATCATATAGAGGAAAAGAAATGACCCAGGCCAAAGTAGGTGACACGGTTAAAATACACTACACCGGTACCCTTGAGGATGGCACCCAGTTCGATAGTTCTGCGGGTCGGGATCCGTTGGAGTTTTCGCTCGGGTCGGGCCAGGTGATTCCCGGTTTCGACAAGGCCGTGCAGGGGATGGATGTGGGTGAGAAGAAGTCGGTCGTCATTCCCTGCGAGGATGCCTACGGCGAACGACTCGAAGAGATGATTCACGATGTTCCCAGAAGTGCGTTACCGGAAGGCCTTGAGCCCACAGAGGGTATGGCTCTGCAGGCGCAATCTCCCGATGGACAGGTCGTCAACCTAACGGTGGTCGGACTGGCGGAAACCTCCATCTCTGTGGATGGAAATCATCCGTTGGCGGGCAAGTCTCTCAATTTTGATATCGAACTGGTGGAGATTACCTGATCGCGAGGTAACATCCCGGGAGTCGCTGAGGCTGTCCTGCCCGAGTTGTAGCCGCCACACCGGGGTATGCCGCCTCATATCAACTGAAATCCGGTGAGAGCAGCGTCAGTATTTCTGCTGTTTCCCGGTCTTTCATCTGCGTTTTCAGGATGCCCTCGTCGAGAGTTTCGAAACGTCCTTTGCGAGCTCGCGCATAGGCGACCCCGGTCACAGGGTCGATAAAATTGACTACGGGTATCTTGTTAACGCATTGGGTTAGAAATCCCATATTGCTGGCAATCGAGAATGCGGGGCCAGCCGGGTAGACCTCCCCGGGAGTGCGGGCCATGATATTTATTTTTCTGTAACGTTCGATATCTACAAACGGCAGGCAATCGAGGATGTTCATCTCTCGTTGGGTACCGTAGGCTATGCGCCTCGGAAAAGTTCCCTTGGGAACGCTGTTGTCGAGAAACTCATACTTGAACAGCGGCTTATCGTAAGCCAGCCATTTGAACAGGACTCTTGGCATGCCGGTATAGGCTTCGACGCTGTGGTCAAGGAAATCTTCGACGGCCTTGTAGCGTCCCGTCACCAGCCCCCTTTCCCACCCCCTCTCGACCGTGTCGTGGGGCGGGGTCACGACGAAATACATGAAGAGGGTATCGACGTGTTTGACGTAGGTACCGTGGAGTATCTTCGAGATCCACTGGGTGGAAAAGCTGTCGAATCGGAAGCGGTCCACCAGCAGGTTGGGCATGGCACCCAGTCGGTCGGACTTGGCGCGGATGTAGTGATCCAGCTTGCGGTCGACAAGTCCCAGTTCGTTGCCCGTAAGGCGACCAGCATATTTGTAGGCCTCTCCGAGGGCGTCATAGTCCAGCAACAGGCGTCGCCAAATGTCAGGGCTGATCGTGGCGTATCCTTCAGTACCAATTCCCCGGCGGCTCATCATTTTGCGCAGCATCGGCCGCAGCGAACTCTTACCCGCGGCCGATGCCCCTTTAAGGCTGATCAGTAATGGCTTCTCCGCGTTGCGGATACTTAGGTAGCCCTCCCGCTTTATGGCCTCCTCCAGCCAGGGGGCGATCGTTTCGCCAATAAGGCGGCTGCCATAGCGGTTGCAGACGTAGTCGCTAATCAGCCGTGTCAGAAATTCTCGGTCTGCTCCTAAGTAACCCCGGTTGCCCGAAATGGCATTCAAGAGTCGATAGAGACCCTTATAGATGGCGTGGCTAAGGGGATCCTCGGCAGTGAGGCCGCGCTCCTTGAAGGATGTGATGGCCCGCTTCTCCCGGGATTCGGTGGACTCCATGGGCTGGTGGTTGCGAGTCCGGCCCGGAAACAGGCGCCGCAGACCCTTGCTGGCCGGCGGTGGCCGCGGGCTGGTAAACAGAGTCTCTTCCAGCTCACGATCTATGCGCCGGTACACCACCTCCCGCAGGCGTTGGTGATCGCGGGAAATACCGGCCATTCCGGGTTGCACATATTCGCTGAACAGCCTGCGGGCTATTTGCCGAAAATTCCTGCCCAGATCGGTTTCGTCTTTTCCTTCGTGGACCACGATATCGGCGGTGACTCTGATGATGAGCTCGTGTAATGCCAGTCGTTCAGGCCGAAAAACAACCAGCTCCCGCCAACTCAGGCCTGTTTGCGAGGCGATTTCCATGATGTCAGACATCCGCGTGGTCACGTTCTCCTTTCTGAAGATCGTTTCCAGGTGTTGGTAGTGCACTGGGATTTCTGAATCCAGGCCGGGGTTCCATGCTGAGCTGTCTGCGGTCATAGGGTTATCTTACAGCGGTTGCGGAATGCTGCAGAGTCAGGATGACACAGTCGTATTCGCCAGCCCAAATTCTGTAGGAAGCCCGCAGGTCAAGGGATATAATGGAGCCGGTAGTGCACGTTTTCAGCCCTGACTCATCTCACTGTAAGTGTCTGGGTCGCAATGCAAATAGGCAGCGCGGTATGAGCGACAACAGCAATCCCGAATTCCTGATGTTCCGGGGCAAGCAGGTAGACTTTTCCGCTGTCATGCGTCGCATCGAGGCACTGGAGCAGGAGAACGAACGTCTCACCCGGGAGCGCAATAAAGCGCTGAAACGTTATCGAAAACAGGAGCAGTTGAAACCTTACGAGGCGGAATTGATCAAGTTGCAGCAGCAACTGGAGAGCGACGGCCGGCGTATGATTATCCTGTTTGAGGGGCGCGACGCAGCAGGAAAAGGGGGGGCCATACAGCGCATTACCTTCTACATGAATCCCCGGCACTATCGCGTGGTCGCACTTGGAAAGCCATCGGTAGAACAGCGCAGTCAATGGTTTCTGCAAAAGTATATCTCCCACTTTCCCCGGGGCGGGGAAATCGTCATCTTCGACCGCAGTTGGTACAACCGTGCAATGGTGGAGCCGGTATTCAAGTTCTGTACCCAGAAGGAGCATGAGGATTTCATGATGGGCGTCGCCGGTTTTGAGCAGGACCTGGTGCGCCAGGGCACGCTGCTGATCAAGTTCTACTTCAGTGTCAGCAAAGCGGTGCAGGCAAAGCGCTTTGAAATTCGCAAGACCAATCCGCTCAAGCAGTGGAAACTTAGCGAGATCGATCTTCAGGTCCAGGCACGCTGGGATGATTTTTCCAGGGTAAAGTACGAGATGCTCAAAATGACCCATACTCATGCTGCGCCCTGGACTATAGTGCGCGCGGACAACAAGCATCGCGCGAGATTGAACGCCATCAAGTGGATTTTGAACAGCATCGACTACGCAGGTCGCAACAAGCAACTCGACTACTCTCCGGATCCGGGCATTGTCTACTCGGGAGCTCAGGAACTCGATAAGATGACTGCCGATCTTCTGAGGCGCGGTCAGTTCATCGAATAGCCTGGGCCAGATGGGCTATCGTGAAAATACTCCACATCGAGTCGGGCAGAAATCTCTACGGCGGAGCGCTCCAAGTGCGTTACCTGGTGGAGGGGCTGGCAGCCAGGGGAGTGGACAACGCATTGGCTATACCGCGGGGCAGCGCCCTCTCGTCAGCGGAGGGTATCGGTGCGGTTAGGAGTTATCAGCTACCCATGCGAGGCGATCTGGATTTCGCTCTGGTGCCCCGTCTGATACGCGTCATTAAGGATGAATCTCCGGACATCGTCCATCTCCACAGTCGCAGAGGGGCCGACATATTCGGGGGTATCGCCGCCCGCTGGTGCGGCGTTCCGGCGATTTTGTCCCGTCGGGTTGATAACCTTGAGACGGCAATCCAGGTTCGGCTGAAGTATCCGCTCTACCGGAAGGTCATCACTATCTCGGAAGGTATTCGCAAGGTGTTGTTGTCGGAGGGTCTGGCGACCGATCATGTGGTTTGCGTGCGCAGCGCAGTGGATATGCGCCCCTATCTGCTTGGTTGCGACCGCGACTGGTTTCTCAGGGAATTCGCCCTTCAGGATGATGCCGCAGTCATCGCCGTGGTGGCCCAGTTGATACCACGCAAAGGTCACCGATTTCTCATCGAGGCATTCGCCGCCCTCATTGACGACTTTCCGAACGCTCGTCTATTGGTCTTCGGCAGGGGGCCCGAGGGACCTGTAATCCAGAAGCAGATCTCCGATCTGGGATTGACCGGCCAGGTCATTATGGCCGGATTCCGGGATGATTTGCCGAGAATACTCCCCTGTCTGAACATGATGGTGCTCCCTTCGCTCAAGGAGGGTTTGGGGGTGGCGCTGCTACAGGCCTCCAGTGCCGGTGTCCCTGTAGTGGCTTCGGATGCAGGTGGTATGCCCGAGGCAGTAAAGGACGGTGAATCGGGATTGTTGGTTGCGCCTAGAGACAGCGGCGCGTTGCAGCATGCCATCCGCCGGCTGCTGGAAAACCCCTCCCTTGCCAAGCGACTGGGTGAGGGCGGCCGGGCTATGATGGCCAGGGAGTTTTCCATCGATGCCATGGTGGAGGGAAATCTAGCGGTCTACCGGGAAATCCTGGAGTGCACATGAAGCGATTACTGTTGTCTTTGGCAATACTGATCTCGATGGTTTCCTGCAACTCAGAAGAATCGGTGCCGGAAATGACTCCAGTGGCTGCCGGGACTGACGCCAGCTCGGTATCGGTCTATTACATCACCAACCGCAACTCTTCAGGACCGGATGAGGGATATGGCGGAGCCAGGGGAGCGGTCGCGGCGGGAGTTTGCACTGCGGAGTTCAAAAAGATTCCCGTGGTGGGGGATATTGCACCCAAACTAAAGTTCTATATTCCCAGGGAGACCAACGAACTCCGGGTGGCCGAAGCTGCGCGGATGGGCCTCTTCCGGCAACAGCTCAAGGCCAGTATTCAGCAGAACTCAACCGAGTCCGTGGTGCTGTTCGTTCATGGTTACAACTACGGGTTCGAGCGTAATTGTCGTATGGCCGCGGAATTGCAGCGCACGATTCAAGGTAACGCCCAGGTGCTAATGTTCAGCTGGCCATCGGACGGTGATCCCATGGCCTATGTCAGCGATCAAGCGGACATGGAGTGGAGTGTGCCGCTGCTTGCCAGGGTTATTCAGGAGCTGGGAGAGCAGCTGGCGCCTGACAAGATTCGTCTGGTAGCCCACAGCCTGGGAAGCCGGGGGGCCATATTCGCACTGGAGTGGTTGTCCAGGACGCTTTCCAGGCGGCCGCTGGTGGGGGATTTGGTGCTGCTGGCACCCGATTTCGATGCTCAATCGTTTCTCGATCGACTTCCAGGATTGGTGCCTCTCACCGATGCGGTTACCCTCTACGCCTCGGGTACGGATACGCCGCTCAGAGTTTCTCGGCAACTCAGCGGATATCCACGGCTAGGCGAGGCGGGAGAATTCCTCACCGTCGCTGACGGAATGGAGACGGTGGATGTCTCTCCGGCGGGCCGTTATGAGATGCTCGGGCACGAGTATTTCTATTTCCATCCCCAGGTATCGATGGACTTGGCGAATCTGCTGGTCACTGGAAAAGCCGCTGGTAAACGCCCTGGATTGCGGCCTGTGGCCAGGGAAGGCCGATCCTATTGGGCGTTATCCGAATAGTGATAGCCGTGCGGTTCCTCCTAGTATTGTCCTCCCTGGCATTGAGTGCCGGTTGTAGCCTGCGCGGAGCACAAGAAGCCCCAACTACAGTTTGTGAGCAACAGCTGCGTTCTCTGCATGAAACTGCGGGGCGCCGGGGTGTCGCAGACGTTCAGTCGAGAACGTTAGGAGACTACAGCTACCTGAGAGCAGACCGTTTACTTTGGAGTTTGCTGCCGGACCTGCGGCAGAAATCCCAGCGACAAGAGTGGACCGAACTCAGCCGGGTGCTGGGGGCGCGGGCTCTGAAGGCTGATCACTACAACCTCTACGGAACGGAGCCCGGGCCGGCACTCATGGGCTGCCTTGAGCGCCAGGCGAAAGAACTGGCCGGGAGAAATGCTGTTCTCTCCTCATGGGGAGCGGCTCCCTATCCCAGGGAGTATCTCAGCGGTTACAGGGTGCTGGGGCTTTACCCCCTGAGCCGCCATTTGATGCTGTCACAGCTAACCCCGTTACAGAACCGTTTGAAAGCACGTTATGAGCGGGGGCGTGTGAATCCGGCACGAATCTACCTTCCATCAACCGGCAAGCCGCTGGCACAATCGCAGATCACCGAGTGGTTGCGCGATGCTGTCGCCAAAAGTGCCCTTGGGCTCCCGCTCTTGAGCCTGGACCGGCAACGGCAACTGCTAAATCATTTCGCACCTATCTGGGAAATCGAGACCCTCGGCCATCACGATTTTCCCGGAATACCCCGCTGGAAGGATAAAAGTGTCGTCGTTGACGCCCTCGTTCCGACCACCTTCAGTCAAATCTCTTTCACCCGCTGGCGGGACAGGAAATTATTGCAATTAAGCTATGTGATTTGGTTCGACGAGCGTCCCCCGGAGCAGGCATTGGATATTTATGCGGGCAGGCTGGATGGGTTGATAGTGCGGCTGACTCTGGATCATGACGGTAAGCCGCTGCTTCTGGACAGCATTCACCCCTGCGGCTGTTATCACAAACTAATCCCACTGCAACGGGGACTGGAGTTGCGAGCTACTGAAACCCTGGGAGAGCCGCCGCTGCTGTTAAGGGGACCGGAGCGGCAAGCTTTACCCGGGGAGCATTTACGCCTCGTGGTCAGTAGTGGTGATCACATGCTGATAGGTGTCCGTTGGGTATCGGCGCCGGAAGCCGGCCAGCCCTACCGGCTGGAGCCGTTGGATAAACTGCGTAGCCTGGCGTCGGATTCTGGCTACCGCAGCCTTTACTCCCCCCCTTACGGTCTGATAAACGGTAGCGAAAGGCCCGAGCGTTGGCTGCTCTGGCCCAGTGGCGTCGTCTCACCAGGTGCCATGCGGCAGTGGGGACGTCACGCCATTGCTTTCGGTTCAGTGCGGCATTTCGATGATCCTTATCTGCTGGGGGAGCTGTTCGTTCCACTGCAGCGTCCAGGTCAACAGCCTGTCATCACTTCACATTAAAGTATGGCGCTTGATCCATCGGTTGCAGCGTTGTTCGAGTAAGTCAAAGTAATCTCTATTCTGTAGAACCAGATAGTGCCCAGGGTCATGGCAGTGATACCGACAACTGAATATGCTGTCACCAGTAACCAGTGATCGAACCCCTCTGGGCCCCGGCGTCGCTACAGTTACCCTGTTTTTTTTGGAGTTGTGCGGTGATTGTCAGGGTATATGCTGGTTCGAGGGGTATTGTTTAGACCTTCCTCGGGGATACTATGAAAACATCCACCCGGCGTGAAAAAGAGCAGGCAGTCACAGAAATCTGCGAGCGTTTAGGCAACGATCGCACGCGGCTGCTGGATATCCTGATTCAGGTGCAGGCCAGGTTCCGCTGTGTGGAACCCGAGCTGATGGAGTACATCGCCCGCCAGATAGGTAGCTATCGGGTAGAGGTGGAAGGCATGGTTAGTTTCTACGCATTCCTCACAGACACTCCCCTGGGAGAGGTTACCATTCGTCTATGCGACGACATTATCGATCGTCATGCCGGGGTGGAGGCGGTGGCAGAGGTTTTCAGCGAGGTGCTGGGAATCCAACCGGGTGAGACCAGCGAAGACGGCCGTTTTTCCCTCCACTACACCGCTTGCATCGGCATGAGCGATCAGGCGCCAGCGGCACTCTTCAATGACCGGGTGGTTACCCACTTGGATGTGCGGTGGGCGAGGCAACTGGCAACTCAGCTCCTCGACGGAGTTAAACCGGAGAGTTTCAACCTGCCCATGGGTGACGGTAACAACGAACACCGGTTGATACGTTCCATGGTGCGAAACAATATCCGCCTTACCGGAGAGGTGTTGCTTGGTGAGGTCGCAGCCGAAGTCGGACTCAGCAACTCCTTGGCGAGGTCGCCGCAGCTGGTCATCGAGGAGATTGATCGGGCTCGACTCACGGGACGCGGCGGGGCCGGTTTTCCAACCGGCAAGAAGTGGCGTTTGGCGGCGCAGACGCCCGCCGAGCGGCGCTATATATTCTGCAATGCGGATGAAGGGGAGCCCGGTACTTTCAAGGACAGGGTGCTGCTCACCGAGCGAGCAGACCTGATGGTCGAGGGAATGACCATCGCCGGCTATGCGGTGAAGGCTGAGTACGGTCTTATCTACCTGCGTGGGGAGTATGCCTATCTGCGGGATTACCTCGAGTGGATACTGAAGCACCGGCGCGAACAGGGGCTGTTGGGCAGAGATATCGGCGGCCGAGAGGGGTTCAATTTCGATATTCGCATCCAGATGGGGGCGGGCGCCTACATCTGTGGTGAGGAGAGCTCTCTGATAAGCTCCTGTGAAGGGCTGCGAGGCGAACCTAAAACCCGGCCACCCTTCCCGGTGCAGTCGGGCTATCTCGGGTTTCCTACGGTTGTGGACAATGTCGAGACTTTCTGCTGTGCGGCGCGCATTCTCGATCAGGGCGCAGCCTGGTTCCGCTCGCTGGGTACCGAGGGAAGCAGCGGAACGCGCCTGCTCAGTATCAGTGGCGATTGTGAACGGCCGGGGGTATACGAGTTGCCATTCGGTATGAGCGTAAAGAACCTGCTGGAGCTGATAGGTGCCAAAGAAGCGGCAGCGGTGCAGGTGGGCGGTCCCAGTGGGGAGATGATAAGCGTAAGTCAGTTTGGCCGCCGCATATGCAATGAAGACCTTCACACCGGCGGCTCGGTGATGGTGTTCTCCGCCCAGCGAAATATTTTGGAGATCGTGGAGTACTTTCTCGATTTCTTCATCGAGGAGAGCTGTGGTTACTGTACACCCTGCAGGGTGGGTAATGTGTTCCTCAAGAAACGTATCGACAAGATCCGCCGTGGGCTCTGTCAGTTGGAGGATTTGGACTACCTGCGGGAATTGGGCAAGACCATTGTGGAAACTAGCCGCTGTGGCCTCGGCCACACCTCGCCCAATCCAGTGCTGACGACCCTGAAAAACTTTCCCCTGGTATATGCGGCACTGCTCAAGACCAGTAAAGACGGCATGCAGGCAGCATTCGATATACAGAGTGCCCTGGAGGAGTCGCGGCACTTGGCCAAGCGCCGTTCCATGATCTACGACCCTACCTATGACCGCGGCAATCCGGAGTAATCCCATGGGCGAGACAATCACATTCAGCATAGATGGCGTACAAATCACCGCCGAGCCGGGGCAGACCATTATGAAGGCCGCAGATGCTGCTGGTGTCTATATACCACGGCTTTGCGACACCGAGGGGCTCAAGCCACAGGGCAGTTGCCGTGTTTGTGTGGTGAAGATGAACGGGCGCACAGTGGCCAGCTGTACCCAGCCGGCTGCCCACGGTGCCACGGTTGAAAACGAAACCGAGGAGATTCGTAATTATCGCCGCGATCTGGTGCGCATGTTATTTCATGAGGGTAATCATCTATGCCCTATCTGCGAGGCTAGCGGCCGCTGTGAGTTGCAGGCGATGGGCTATCGCCTGGGTATTACCCAAGCCACCAAGTATCCCTATCTGCAGCCGGTGCGACCCGTGGATGCCTCCCACCCGGATATCGTTCTGGATACCAATCGCTGCATTCTCTGCGGGCGCTGCATCCGCGCTTCCCGGGATGTGGATGGTAAAAACGTCTTCGAGTATGTGGGTCGCGGGATTCACAAGAAGGTGGGGGTCAACGGCGCCAATTTGGCCGATACCGATGCCAGCATCACGGACAAGGCGATCGATATCATAACCTGCCCGGTCGGGTGCATCATTCAGAAAGGGCGGGGATTTTTCGCGCCCATTGGACAGCGGGAGTTCGATCAACATCCGATTGGGGGGCGAGGTGATCACCCGGAGGAGGGTGGGACGTGACCAAAAAGCGAATTGCCACGGTCTCTCTTGCCGGCTGTTTCGGCTGCCATATGTCGCTGCTCGATATCGATGAGCGTCTGCTGGATTTGCTTGACAGCGTCACTTTCGACCGCTCCCCGCTCAATGACTTGAAGCGGTTTACCGGCCACTGCGACATCGGATTGGTGGAAGGCGGCTGCTGCAATGAGGAAAATGTCCACACCCTGCAGGCGTTTCGGCGCAATTGCGACATACTGGTGGCCGTGGGGCAGTGTGCAGTGATGGGCGGATTACCGGTGATGCGCAACGCCATCATGCACGCCGAGGATCCATTGCGGGAATGCTTGGAGACCGCCTACCTGAATAGCGAATATGTCTCCAACCCCTCCAATAGCATACCCAACGACCCGGCGCTACCGCTGTTACTGGACAAAGTCTATACCCTGGCGGATGTGGTGAAAGTGGATTACCAAATTCCCGGATGCCCACCCTCGGGGGATACGCTGTGGCAGACGATCTCGGCATTGATCGCCGGAAAGCCCGAGGCGCTGCCATATGACCTGATCAAATATGACTGAAAATATCGAGGCTGAGAGAGATGGCTAAGTCACGCGTTATCGAGATCGACCCCCTGACCCGGGTAGAAGGTCACGGCAAGGTCACAGTCCACCTGGACGAGGCCGGTAACGTCGAGGAGGCTCGACTGCATATCGTGGAATTCCGCGGCTTTGAACGCTTCATCCTGGGACGGCTATATTGGGAAGTTCCCGTCATTGTGCAGAGATTATGCGGTATCTGCCCGGTGAGTCACCATCTCGCAGCTTCCAAGGCCATGGATCTTATCGTCGGTGTCGACCGGCTCACACCCACTGCTGAGAAGATGCGGCGGCTGATGCACTACGGGCAGATAATGCAGAGCAATGTGTTGCATTTCTTCCACCTCTGTTCCCCCGATTTACTCTTCGGTTTCGAGAGCGATTCGGCCGATCGCAATATCTTCGGTATTATCAAGGCGCACCCCGAACTGGCAATGAAAGGGATAAAGATGCGTAAGTTCGGTCAAGAGGTGATTGCCGCTACAGCCGGCAAAAAAATCCACGGGACCAGCGCGGTGCCCGGAGGCATTAACAAGCATCTCAGCATCGCCGAGCGCGACGGGCTGTTGAAGGATGTGGATCAGATGATCGAATGGGCAGGTGAGGCGCTGGCCCTGGCCCGCGGTTACACGCTGGAGCACCTCTCCCTGGTAGAGTCGTTTGCCACTTTCAACTCCAGTCACATGTCCCTGGTCCGTGAAGATGGGGCGATGGATCTTTATCATGGCAATCTTAGAGCCATAGATGCCGGCGGGAACGTGATTTTCGATCAGGTGGACTACCGGGAATTCAACGATCATCTCATGGAGGAGGTACGCCCTTGGTCGTACATGAAGTTCCCCTTTATCAAGCGCCGGGGAAACCTGGACGGTTGGTACAGGGTGGGACCTCTGTCGCGCATGAACACCGCTGGATTTATCGATACTCCGCTGGCGGATGCTGCTCACCAGGAATTCCGTGCCCTTACCCGGGGTCAGCCCAATCAGATGTCTCTTGCTTATCATTGGGCAAGAATGATCGAGGTGTTGCACTGTGTAGAAAAGATCCGGGACCTGTTGCATGACTCCGATCTCCAGGGTGATGATCTTCTGCTGCGGGGAGAGCGGCGGGAGGAGGGTGTAGGCGTTATCGAGGCGCCGCGGGGCACTCTATTCCATCACTACCGGGTAAATGAGAACGACCAGGTGACATTTTGCAATCTGATCGTCTCCACAACCAACAATAACGAAGCCATGAATCGCGCGGTAACCCAGGTGGCTAAACAGCATCTTTCAGGGCAATCCAGTATTACCGAGGGTATGCTCAATCAGGTCGAGGTGGCGGTTCGCGCCTACGATCCCTGCCTCTCTTGTGCCACCCATGCGCTCGGACAGATGCCCCTGGTAGTAGAACTCCAGGATGCTGAAGGCAGGGTATTGGACAGCATGAGACGGGATGGGTGAGTCTAAAGTCCAAGCCCCTATTAGTTATCGGTTACGGTAACACGGCGCGCGGAGACGATGGTATCGCTCCGGTATTCATGGAGCGGTTGAATGAAATGCACCTGCCCGGCGTAGAAACCCGTGTGGATTTTCAGTTGCAGGTGGAGTACGCCATGGAATTGGGAGATTACCGGCAGCTGGTATTCGTCGATGCATCCATGGACACTCCAGCTCCCTTCAGTTACGCACCACTGACTACCGATGCGGAGAGGTACTTCGATACCCATTCGTTGTCCCCTGCCGCCCTGGTGCTTCTCGCTGAGACCCTCTTCGGTGCCCGCACTCCGGCCTCAATACTGGCCATCCGGGGGTATACTTTTCAACCTTTCGTTGAGGGTCTCAGTTCCCGGGCCGAGGGTAATGTCAGCCAGGCACTGGCATTTCTTGCCAATGCCATCAATGGCGGGACTCTTGCATCCCAATAGATGCTGGCGTTCTGGTATCGGAGTGAGAGGGATCTTGAGTACCTGCGGCTTATCCCTCCAATCTTGCGTTTTACGCTACCGGCATTAGGTGAGTTGTGGTTGAATGCCGCAATTGCCCACCCAGGGAGAAATTGATGGCCAAATACAAGCTGTTTTTGCTGCTTTTATCGCTGCTGTTGTTTGGGTGCAGCGACCAGCGCAGTCGGACCCAGGAGGCGAAGATTCCAACAGAGACACCGTTTTACAAAAATCAGCAGGAGATGTTGAATCAGGCCAAGGCCGTGACCGAAGCTGCGGAAACGCGGCAATCCAGTCAACAGATCCAAATAGAATCTCTGGACAAAGCAGGCGATTGACCGGGTAGGAAGAGAGATGAAGACATTTGCGGATTTAGTTCGGGCGTGCGAGGAGAACGTGCGCGAAATCTTTCCCTGGGACCTGGAAGAGGAGATGGCCAACGGCAAGGATATACTGCTTCTTGATGTACGTGAACCCAATGAATTCGATGTCATGCATATCGAAGACTCAATCAACGTGCCTCGTGGTGTGCTTGAGTCCGCCGCAGAGTGGGATTATGAAGAGACCGAGCCTGAGTTGGTAAATGCACGAGAGCGCTACGTGGTGGTGATTTGCCGATCAGGTAGTCGCAGCTTGCTGGCCGCGGCGACCTTGTCAATGATGGGTTTTCAGAATGTCGTTAATCTCAAGACGGGGTTACGCGGCTGGAACGACTACGAACTGCCCTTGGTGGATCAGGCTTACGACCCGGTGACTATGGAGGAGGGGGATGCCTATTTGGCCAATAAAGTGCTGGCACACCAGCGTCGGCCACAATCCTGAATCGATCTTTGCCGGCGCCCAAATTAGCGTGGTCGGGCAACATGGGAGGCGCGGGTTCAGAGCTGTGTTATTCTGTCAACAACACTTCCCACCCATTGTCAAAAAGTCGAGTAACGTGCGTAATGCGGGTATTGCTGATTGACGATCACGCTCTATTCAGAATAGGCCTCCAGGAGTTGCTTCAGCGGCGGGGCATTGACGTAGTTCGAGCGCTTGGGGACTGCCGGGAGGGCATAGAAGAAGTCGTCCGCACCTTTCCCGATGTGGTGTTACTGGATATGCGCATGCCGGACATGACCGGGATAGAGGTAATGAAGGAGCTTCGCGCCCGCAAGCAGCGTATGCCGATTGCGATGCTGACTACCAGCACCGAGGAAACCGATGTCATCGACTCCCTGCAAAATGGCGCCCAGGGTTACCTGCTCAAGGATATGGAGCCCGACGAATTGATCACCGCCCTGCGGGATATCATGGGCGGCAATACAGTAGTGGCCAAGGAGCTGATGGGCATACTGGCGAAAGCGGTTCAGGGCGACAATGAAAAAACCTCCACCCGCAATGCCTTCACAGACCTGACACCCAGAGAGAGGGAAATTTTATGCCACCTCGCGGCAGGGCAGAGCAACAAGGTGATTGCCCGGGATTTGGGCATATCCGACGGTACCGTCAAACTCCATGTCAAATCGATACTTCGTAAACTGCGCGTACACTCACGGGTCGAGGCGGCAGTGATGGCGGTTGAACAAAACCTTTGTTCCAAAAGCTAGTTGCCAAACTGCATATCAGCCCAGCCGAAATCCGTAAAAAATCGCCTAATCCCCTAATTTTTATAATATTAATCATCGCAACATCAAGCGTCAGAAAAGTTTACACACCGGAACGCTCATCAGTTTAATTGATGGGATAGATAGCTGAATTCTATATGAATGTGGAATTTTGGCCCAGAACTTGTATGGTCTCCCAGCGATACTAAATCGGTAATGGAGGAGGATAATAAAATGGTAAGACGGTCTCTATGTTCTGCATTGCTATTACTGGCTTTTGTACTCTGGACCTCTAGCGCCTTTGCGCTGATGTCGGGTACCTATAAACTGAGTAACCATCCCGATGGTAACGCCGCTGACCCTGAATACGGTTTACGCCTTGATGGATTGGTTGACGGTGATACCAACAGTATTTACACCTTCGATTTCGATCACGCCAGCAGTGATATGAAGCTATACTGGAACGGCATCGATACTGTCATCATCCAAGGCCAGGCTTTCGGCGGTAAGGATATCGGCTCGGTATACGACGGGGCGACCACGGCGGTCTGGGATATCAGTTTCACTTATAAAGTCGGCGTCTCTACTCCCGGCGGAGATGGGGGGGTAGAGGATGTAGTGGTGGTTGCCGATAATCAGAACTTCGGCACTATTAGCAGCATTTTCGGGGATTTCGACCTGAGAGATAAGAGCAATGGTTCTTACTCTTTCCAGTTGGGAGATGAGGATGGCACTGGGCATCGGCGCAACGATGGGGCGCTATCCGGATGGGGCTGGTTGAATCATTGTCCTGTCGGAAAACCTTCCGTATGTGATACCCATCTTGCGGCCAGTGACTGGTTGTTTACCGCAGACAGAATAGGCGATGGGACTACACCTATTCCTGTTCCTGCAGCTGCCTGGCTGTTCGGTACTGGACTCGCGGGGTTGGTTGGGGTGGCGCGAAGACGACGTTCCAGAAACGCTGCTTCTGCCTAGATCCAAAGAACAATAAAAACAGATATCGGGTCAGACTTGCTGGTCTGGCCCGATTTACGTTGTCCCGTCTTGGAAGTACGATTCCGAAATGGTCGGGACAAATCTGGGATATTCCAGTTCCTAATTATCAGGGTCCCTATTTACTCATCCACTTCAATACTGTAAAACCCTTAAGGATTTACAGCAGACAGTGGAGTTCAGCCTTGAATTATTCTCACTCATTTAAACCGTCGATCCACTTGCTCGGTGCTCTGCTTCTACTAGTTTGTGGTTCACTGCAGGGAGCTAGTGTTGACAGCGGATATGGAGTGCAGCCGGGAGACATCCTTTCCGTTTCGGTATGGAAGGAAGAGGGGCTGCAGCAGGAAGCGCTGGTGCGGCCGGATGGTGGGATTAGTTTTCCTCTGGTAGGGGAAATCGCCGCCAAAGGGCGCACTTTGACCGAGCTGGGAGAGGAGATCTCCAAGCGCATATCCAAATATATCCCCGATCCAGTTGTGACCGTGAGCCTGGCACAGAATCTGGGGAATCGAATTTACGTTATTGGTAAGGTGAACAAGCCTGGGGAATTTATGGTAAATCGCTATGTCGATGTGGTTCAGGCGCTCAGTATGGCAGGGGGTATGAACCCGTTTGCCAATGGTAAGAAAATTCAGATACTGCGCCGCAGTGGAGAGAAGCAGACTGCAATACCTTTTTCTTATCAGGCTGTTGAGCGGGGAGACCTGAAGCAAAATATTGTGCTGCAGCCCGGCGATGTCGTTTTGGTTCCCTGACCCGAGGAGACGAGATAACCAGATCCTTGGTGTAGGAGAGTTGGCACCTCGGGCGAGAAAAGTTTTCGGCCCGCCAGCCGATGTAATTCAACGACATCCCAGATACGACCAGATTCCAGAGAATCCAAGACCTTGAGCCAGGTAAGGAAAATCTTTCTCCTGAGAGCGTTGACGCTGATCTCGACGCTTGCCATCAGCGTTAACGCGGTTTCTGAGCAGTGGTACTTCGAACCCGATTTTCGCGCTCGATTTGGATACGATGACAACGTCCGTTTTACAAGCCGCTTCGTGGATTCCGCGTTCAGCACCTATTTAGCAGCAAACGCTCGCTTCGGGGTACGTACCGAAGTTAGCGAGGCCGACTTTGGGATAAAGTTGGATACAGTTGCCTATGACGGGCATCAGGATCTGGATACCAGCAATCAGTTCTTTGACATGAATTTGGCCTACAAGGCGGGACTGCACACATTTCGTCTAGGTGGCAAGTATTACAACGATAGTACGCGAACCAGTGAACTGCTCACTTCAGGCTTCGTGGCGACCAATATTCCCCGGACTTACCGCTATTTGAGGCCTTCATGGGAGTGGCAAGCGACCGAACGCGCTTCCATAGGATTGGGTTATTCTTACTCGGACTCTGAATACGAAGACAACGAACGTTTCGGTCTCATCGACTACCGCTATGATGTGGCTGACTTTTCGACTACATACGATTACTCGGAGCGTACGAAGCTCCAGTTTTCTCTTAATCGGTCTATGTATGAAGCCAAGGACGTATTCTCGGAGTACAACAGCTATTGGTTTCAAGTCGGGGCAATACATCAGTTTGATGAAACTTGGACAGGTGTTTTTCTGATCGGTCCGAGGTATACCGAGTTCGATTTCCGCGGCCCGGGAGGACGAAAAGAGAGTTCCGATGATACCAACTACATGCTGGAACTAAGACTCAGTAAGGCGTACGAAACGATGAATATCGGAGCGGTATTGAGATCCTACGAAAGCCCCAGCTCCACCGGTCGTTTGTTGCGTACCAACGCAGCAGAACTCGACGTGAATGGTAAATATTCGGAACGGGTTGGTTATTCGCTGAATACAGGTTTTTATCGCAACACCAGCACCGGTGGGGTAGATGATGATAGCCAGAATCGAGATTACTTCTATTTCGAGCCCAAAGTGAGTTGGCGTGCGACACGCTGGTGGACAATTTCCGGGTCGTATCGTTACAGGACACAGGAATACACTTCCGGCAATACCGGCCGAGCGACCAGTAACGCGGTTTTCCTAAATATAAACTACATTTGGCCGAGAGAGTCTATCTCTAGTTGGAGTCAATTGTAGGCGTAAAAAAGAGAGCCAAACCATACAGCTATTGTTCGCTAAATATTGGGAACGGTTTTCGTAACAATGGATTAGGTATTGGCTAATATAGCTTGTGATTGTTGTTAACCGAGAAAAGCATTAGGACAGGCAACAGATGGACGAAGACGTAAAAGGCCTTGGTGATTACCTGGCGATTCTTGGGCGCAGGAAAAAGCAGTTGATATGGCCAGCCCTTATTATTCTTATCATCAGTACTGCAGTGGCAATGCTCCTCCCAGCGATATACCGCTCGGAGGCTACGATTCTTATCGAGCAGCAGGAGATCCCCTCTGATCTGGTTCGTTCTACGGTTACATCCTATGCTGGCGAGCGCATTCAAATCATCAGCCAGAGGGTAATGACTACGGAAAACCTGAAAAAAATCATTGAGCAGTATGGCCTGTACAAGGAGGATCGCGAGGACACCAGCTTAAACCTACTGGTTGATAGGATGCGGGAAGACATTTCGTTGGAGATGATTAGTGCCAACGTAGTTGATCCGCGCAGTGGGCGCCCGACTACAGCCACCATCGCGTTTAAACTGTCCTTTAGTGACCATAGTCCCCAGCTTTCCCAACGCGTAACAAACGAATTGGTGTCGCTTTATTTGAACGAAAACTTGAAGCGACGGACTCAGTCGGCTGTAGAGACTTCTGGATTTCTGGCCGCAGAGTCTGAGAAGCTGCAGGAATTGGTAGCAGACCTTGAGACAAGCCTAGCCGAGTTCAAAGAGAAGAACATCAACAATCTGCCAGAGCTGCAACAGTTAAATATACAGCTAATGGAGCGGGCTGAACGCGAGCTTCAAGACAACGATCAAAGAATCCGTACATTAGAAGAACGAAAAATCTATCTTCAATCAGAACTGGCGCAATTGAGTCCCACGAGCGATCTATACGCCAGCGACGGAAAACGCGTATTGAGTTCTGAAGATCGCTTACAAGCGCTCCAGTCGGAGTATATAAGTGCTGCTGCCCGTTATTCCGCAGACCATCCCGACCTAATTAAAATGCGTAGGGAAATCAGTGCTCTGGAGCAAGAAACAGGAGTAGTTGGCGACGCCAATGAGATACGTCGCCGGCTGAAAGATCTAAACGCTGAGATGGCATCCTTGCGCAAGCGCTATTCCAAAGAGCACCCGGATGTGAAGAAACTGCAGCGTTCTATCGACACTGCTGAAGCTTCCTTGGCGCAGGCTAAGAGGTCGCGCCCTAAGCCAAGGCGCACCTCTCAGGTGCAGCGCCCCGATAATCCAGCGTATATCCAACTTCAGGCGCAACTAAGCGCTGCCGAAAGTGAGCTTAAGTCAATTCTTCAAAGCCGTGAAGAAATTAGGGTTAAAATCGCTGATTTTGAAGAACGTCTAATGAAGAGTCCTCAGGTAGAGCGGGAGTATCGCACACTGACGAGAGACTACGAAAATGCGTTGGCCAAATACAAAGAGGTCAAGGCCAAGCAGTTAGAGGCCGAGTTGGCGGAGTCCCTAGAGCGCGAAAGCAAAGGCGAGCGTTTCTCACTCATAGAACCCCCCCTGCTTCCCGAGGAACCTGCAAAACCGAATCGCCTGGCTATTTTTTTCTTGGGAATGGTATTCTCAATGGCTGGCGGGGTGGGAACTGTGGCGGTAGCAGAGAGTATGAGTGATTCAATTAAGGGCTCTCAGGGTTTAATCGCTGTTACCGGAGCGCCACCACTGGTTGTTGTCCCTTATATCGAAACGGAGGATAACCGAAAAAGCAAAAGGAACTTGAGAATTCTCATGGTTATCATACTACTGGGGTTGGTCGCGGCAACAGCTGCGGCGTTTCACTATTTTTATTATCCGCTGGATGTGGTGTGGTTTATTATTCAACGAAAATTGGGTTTAGATTCAGGTATCTAGATTCAACCACATTGATCTATACAAGCGTTGTGGAGCCGTAATTTTGACATCTGAACAGAACAGCTTCCTTGCTAGCCCTCGGCCATTGAGGGAAATATCGGAGTAGTGTCAACGAAAAATGGAAAGAATTCAAAAAGCCCTTGAAAAGGCCCGACAGCAGCGCAGCACGAACGCACGGGACGAAAACTTGATTCCGCGAGCAGAAGCTCGAGTGGAAAGTTCGGAGCAACCGGATCATAGTGAAATTACCTATTCTCAAACGCGTATTGTCCCGACTTCTCAGGATCGTTTGAGAGAGAATCGCGTTGTAGCGAACATTAAGGATCATCCCCAAGCAGATGTGTTTCGTGTATTGCGGACTAAGGTGCTGCATAGGATTAGAAGGGAGGGAATTAAATCTATCGGTATTACCAGCCCAACGAAAGGAAGCGGTAAATCGATGATCGCCTCAAATCTGGCCGTTAGCTTATCGATGGAAATGAATCACACAGTCATGCTTGTTGACCTTGATCTGCGGCGACCATCACTCCACGAGTACTTTGAGCTTGAATCTGAGCGAGGTCTGACGACTTTTCTGCAACAAGGCGCGGAACTTCCAGAGCTTCTGTTCAATCCGGGAATAGATAGGCTAGTTATTCTTCCCGCCGGCAAGACAGTACCACACTCATCTGAATTGTTGTCCACTCCTCGTATGGGCAGTCTGGTCAAGGACATTACCGGTCGCTATAGCAAACGAGTGGTAATTTTCGATTTACCTCCTCTTCTACATCTCGACGATGCTTTAGCCTTCTTGCCACAGGTGGAGTCCACACTGCTGGTGGTAGAGGAGGGTGTGAACACTCCCGCAGAGGTTAATCAAAGTCTTCATCTGTTAGAGGATTCGCATTTCCTCGGAACAGTACTGAACAAGGCCCAACGGGTAAAACAGTCCCCCTACTGAGGATAGATAATCAAGCTGCGAATCGGGTTAAAATCTTACTGAGAGCCCTTCTACCAGGTCGACTTCCTAACACGATAGCTAGGAAGCTTGGACCAATTTATTAGCCAACCACGCTAGAAACAAGATTCTCAAAGATTCCTCTGGCCTAGCCGATAGCTATCTATGGCGATCAAGGATTGATTGGGAGGCATTTTTCTATTTTGCGGTTCATTATAAAATGAATATTGCCCGCTAGCGGATATCGACGGAATCAGGTGTTTTTCGGATACATTCCTGCCATCTTTTCGCTTTTCCGGCAAGATACGTACCGCACTATTCAATCCAATGGAAAGTTCTGCAATCGCTTTGTACGGCGTTGCTAAAATGGGCTTGGCTTTTCGGCCCCAGGTCAACATGATCAGGAGGTTATAAAGAGCGGTGTGGCAAGAAAATCCAGCAATATTGAGTAGCAGAGTTGAGTATGCATAAATGAAAGTTCGCCACCTACCAAGCATGCTTCTTTTCAGCATTCTTCTGGGGATTATATCGACCGCGGAAGGTTTGAGTAGTGTTGGGTTATCAAACGATAAATCGAATGTAAAAAGAACGCCTTCGATGCATGAAGCTTGGGTGACCTATGGTGATCCGCAAGCCAATAATCCCGAAGTCGCCATCAAGCATAGACGCGGCAATGAAAGGGAGCAGGCCAGAGTAGTAGTTCTTGATAAACCTTTCCTAGATGACGGCATCCTTCCCTATTCAATTCTCAAAGAAGCGCCTAAGCATAGACGACTGGTTATAGTGGCAACACCCGGGGAATATGAGCCAGGTAGTTTTGTGATTCAGGCTGGTTCGGTAGCGCTAAAAAATATCAAAATCGAAGTGAGCGAGCTTGTCAACAAAGTAGGTATTCGGGAGAAGATCTCTAATGGAGCAATTGATATTCGACTAGTGAAAGCATGGTTTCAATCCTCAGATACCATGCGAATCAATAGGCGCAATAACTATAAAAGACTGGTTCCGGAGTTGTTGTTACATGACCCAGGCCTTGTGCGCGTGGATATGAAGGATCAGACCAATTCAGTCAGGATGTCCCAGCAGTTTAAAGACTCAGATTCTCTCCAGGCGTTCGACTTACCAGCGAGGAGGAATCAGCAGGTCTGGATAACACTTCTTGTCCCGGAAGATGCGACTCCCGGAGAGTACATTGGCCGTATATCTATCAAAGGCATGACGGAAGGAGGAGCATCATTTGATCAGCAGGTTTTACTATCATTATCTGTATTGCCGTTCAAACTGGTGGATAACACAATCAATATGGGGCAGTTCTATTTAGCCCGGCTTCAAGATTCCGAAAAGACCATATTCGTTGCAAGAGGAAAAAACAGGGATCAAATGCTTAGTGAGCTGAAAGATATGCAGGCTCACGGAGTCAATCAGGTGACAATAGATCATGAATATTTACTTCGAGCTGGACGTAGTAATCTCAAAGTTTTGGCTAGACAGATTGACCTGGTAAAACAAGCCGGGTTGACAGAGCGACCAATAATCTATCTCGATTGGAAAGTGAAATATCACGATGATAAAGAAAAATACGCAGAAAAAATGAATCGTGTGATGAAAATCTTCCAATCCGCTGGAGTGGAGGGTTTTTGGGTTTACAACAGAGATGAAAAAAAGCTGAGAACGCTTAGAGAGTCGTTGCATACATTTAGAGCAGCGAAAGAAACTGGTCAAAAGAATGTAGTCGCGGTTAGCGATCCAGCAATCGCGAAAGCACTCAGAGGCTATTTGGATTATGCGCTAGTACAACATAGTACATCTGATCGACTAATTGACCAGTTAAGGGAAACTGGTATCACTCCTATAGCATACGGTTTGCCTCATGCTGGGGAAGAGAAACCGGAAACTACAAGATATACCTATGGTTTCAGACTAGCACTGAAAGGATTTGCTGGCACATTATCTTATGCCTATCAATCAGGTGAGTGTTGGAATGACTGGATGAAGTGGGGTGTATCAAACTATCGTCCTAATGTAATGGCGTATCCTACCAAGTCAAAGCCAATACCAACATTGCAGTGGGAGGCATGGCGGGAGGGTGTAGATGATCTGAGGTATCTTGCGACATACGCAGCGGTATCTGGGAAAAGCATAGAGGAGATATTGAATAGCACGCCAGAAAAGGTTAGCGGTGTCGCCACTGAGTTCAGAAGATTTATTATTGAGCGGATTTCTTCAATCAACTAGCAGAAGTACACGTGATGCAACTATTCGAGAACAGAAACAGTTGGGTAAGAAAATCATTAGCATTGCACTAATTGATCAAACACTGGTCAGTGGCGTCAATTTTGTTACCGGTCTTTTCCTGGCTAGATTCCTGGGAATGGAATCATATGGTCTATTTGTACTTCTCTATGGTGTGATTCTGTTTATTTCCAACATCCATAATGCATTACTTACTACACCACTATTGGTTATTGGGCCGCAAAAAGGGCAGCGGGAAGAATCTGATCCTTACTATAAATCGGCTGCCAATCACCAGTATATATTTACACTCCTAACTTTTTTCATCATATTTTTGATTGGCTCATTGGCTGAGGTTGCAATCGATCGCTCTGATGCCACGAGATACGCGGTTCCATTGAGTTGCGCAGCTTCCGGTTTCGTTTTACAGGAATACTATCGCAAACTTTTTTTCAGTCTGCAAAAACCTAGCGAGGCGTTGGCAAACGATTGTCTAAGCTATGGGCTGCAGGTCGCCCTAATAGTTTGGTTTGAATACAGCTATGGCATCACAGTAGAGTCGTGCCTTTATTTGATGGCGTTTACGTCATACCTTGCAGCTACTCATGGCTTCGTTAGATCGAGAGGCTTGTTAGATGCTAATGACCAACGTCATGAAAAATGGTCAATTACATTTCGATCTCATTGGGAAATTGGAAACTGGCTACTAGCTAAAAATGTCGTTTACTGGTTGGGTACGCAGTTGGTTATCTATGCCACCGGTATTTTCCTGTCCGTGACAGCCGTTGGTGCTATGGCAGCTGCTCGGAATATAGTTGGTATTGTGAGCATTTTTTTTCTTGCACTCGATAACTTTGCTACTCCCCGAGCCTCTCAAATTTTATCCTCCCTAGGAAAGCGAGGACTAACACTTTATCTGCAGAAATTGACATTCGCAGGCGGTATGGTTACCGGGATAATAGCCCTTCTGGCCTCAGTTTTTCCAGAGCACTGGTTAGAACTTATATACGGATACGAGTATTCCGGTTATGGCTGGCTTGTTGTAGCCTGGTCATTATTTTTCTTTATTGGATATTTTCAGAGGCCAGCAGGTATTGGACTGCGTGTGCTAAAACTGACAAAAAAAATATTCTTGGGAACTTTAATGGGTACGATAACAGCATTAACAATCACGTATCCATTGATTCTATTCGGGGGTTTGCATGGAGCGATGGTGTCATTACTCATCACGCAAATAGTTATAACAGTTCTGTACTTGTACTCGTACCACAAAAGGTGATACGGAAAATAGCTTACCGATTAATATTGCCTGGTTACTATAGGCGAAGTTAATTTAAAAAAGGGAACGACAATGGCCACAGCGGAAATTACACTTTCAGGTTACACGAGTAGATTGGACTATTTGCTTACAGCTTGCGCCAATAAAAAGGTACTTCATCTTGGGTGTAGTTCTGGAAGATATATTCAAGCGAGGATCGAACGAGGAAGTTTACTACACGATAAGTTGGCTGGTGTGGTAGGGAGTTTGCACGGAGTAGATATCGATAAGAAAAGTTTGGATTTAATGAAATCTTTAGGATTTAGAAACTTGTATTTTGGAAATGTAGAGCAACTAGATAAAGTGAACATCAATGAAACATTTGACATAGTCTTAGCTGGAGATTTACTCGAACATATCACTCGACCTGGGTCTATGCTAGATGGAATAATGGGATTATTGGATAAAGATGGCAAAGTGATCATTTCCACCAATAACGCTTTTGGATTGAACTATCAATTACGTCGCTGGACCGGGAATTTTAGGGAGCATTTTGAACACGTTTGCTTTTTTTCTCCAGAAACACTACTACATCTTTTTGACCGACATGGCTTTCATGTTATCGAAATGTATGGCGCTTATACAGAACCCCCATATACAACTCTTAATAAGATAAAGTACTTTTTTGGTTCTTATCTATACAGAATATTTCCTGTGCTTGCGGGTACACTAATTGTTGTTGCAAAAGCTAAGACTAACTCCTAGAGCTAGATACTAGCTACGCATTAGTCATTTCCTGAATACCGGAACCCGGTGCTAAGATGCTATGAGTAAAGCAAAAAAAGCGGCTGATAATTCGGCACTAGGCATAGGATTGGAAAGAAAAAACACGCGCCAGAATAGTATGTTTTCTGCGAATTATTATGCCTGGATTGCCATGATTTTCAGCATCGTAATTTGGTATAAATTCGATACCAACTTACAACCAGGAACACTCGGAAATACAGCAAACATTTACCGAATTGTGCTTGTAGCAGGGGCAGGATTATTCGCTATTCATGGGCTATTCAGGAATGTCCAAAACCTAGTCTTCTCGGTTAATACGCCCATAATTATGCTTTTCATTTATGGAATAGTAGCCTTTCTATCTTCGTTGCTAGTACCTGAAAATGCATTTTACTCAATGTGGAAGTCTATCGAGATTAATATAGATGTGCTTGCGATGATAGGTATTCTAGCAGCATCGCGATCTGTAAACGGCCCTTTGACTGCCTATCGCTGGTTGATGATCTATAACACGATAATGCTAGTTTTTGTTGTTGTGGGGGCTTTTATTTCGCCTGCAGAGGCATTTCGTCCGTCACGCGGAGTTATTCCATATTTTATTCAAGGTCACACGCCAATTTTGAACCCTAATACAGTGGGCTTTATTTGTGTTCAACTAGTCATACATAATCTCGCCGTATTCATTAGATCTCCAAGTCGGCTCAGGAAGTATCTGGCAATTATTTTTTTCCTGATCTCCGTTGCTACATTGATATTTGCACAATCCCGAACCGCGACTGCTGGAATGCTATTGGGATTGATAACTTACTTGTATTTTGACAATAAGCGACTAATAGCAGCTTCTCTAGTGATTCTAGGCTCTATAGTAATGCTATTTACTTCCGGTGCGGAAATGGTTTCTGACTATCTACAAAGGGGACAATCAGTCGAATTGATGACCTCCTTATCAGGTCGAACACACGGCTGGAATGCGGCTTGGGAAATGTTTCAACAGTCGCCATGGACTGGACATGGGTTTGCTGCAGCAGCACGAACCGAAATACTCGGTACTGGCTCTAGTGCAGCATCTACCTTGCACGGTGCATTTTTCGACGTGATCGTAGGTGTGGGCGTTTTTGGCGCGATACCATGGGTTATCGCCATTATCTTATTGTTAAATCGTATGATGATGTTGACTGTAAAGAGACGCACATGGATTCGCGACCAGTCGCAAAGAAGTATCCATGCGGAATTTTGCGCGATTACTGTAGTGCTAGCAATAAGAGCCGCTACAAGTTCCGGGATTTCTATGCACGATCACGCGTTTATGCTGCTGCTCTGCATTATTGGCTATGCGTATACTGCGACATTATCAAGCACCAAGAATCAAAAACAACAACACGGCCAACCTAGTATCCTAAAGAGATGAATAAGTCGATGATTGTTTGTCTTACTGGTATGCACCGATCAGGCACTTCCTTGATGGCAAGCTATTTTCATGCATGCGGAATTAGCATGGGAAAAAGTCTGGTAGGTGCGATGCGGGGAAATACCCGCGGACATTTTGAAGATACTGGTTTAGTGGAATTACACGATTCCATATTAAGAGATAATGGGTGTCATATGTATTCACCTACGGATGCTCTAAGGATTTCGGAGCGTAGGATAAGCGAAGCTCGGGAAATACTTGAAGACAAGGCTAATTCATCAAAGTTTGTGGGATGGAAAGATCCTAGAACATCCTTGTTCCTAGAATTTTGGGCTGAGCAAGTACCAGACTGTAAATTCGTCTTTCTTTTCCGCAATCCATTTTCTGTAATCGACTCTCTTCGGCGACGTGGAACGGATAGGAGAATAAAGATTTTTCCCTGGCTGCCTGCCACTGCATGGCTCCGCTATAATCGCGCGATTCTGGAGTTTCGAAATAAGCATTCAGATAGATCTTTATTGGTGAATATTGATAGCTTCAATAGTAATCATAAGTATGCGAAAAGGATAGTGGGGGATTTTTTGAAGTATGATCTGAAACTACCATATACCACGGTTTACCGGGAGAAGGAGTTGGCGAAATTTCCTTCAAAAAGCCATAACATTATCTATTCGGCCTTGGATTCACTCTTCAAATATTCCCTGACAAATTTGTACGGAGAACTGGAAGAAAAGGCTGCTATCGGTGAAAAAATGACTAACTGGGAAAGTGTCAAGGATGACTGAGTCAACTGCATCATGTCTGGCTGAAGTCGAGTCTGAGGTAGTACAAGACATTTTGCTGAAAATACTTAACGAGCTGGAAAAAAGCAATATTTGCTATGCATTATTGCATCCCGGTGACAGTGGGCTTCCCGACACTCACTCTGACGTGGATATTGTTGTAGGCGATGATCCTATTCAGAGTGTAAAACCGTCTTTGGAAAGAGTATGCAAGGATAGTGGAGCTATTCTTATACAAGAACTTTACTACGATGTGCCCAATGGCTATTACTTTGTTTTGGCAGTACCACATAGTGGCTCCACACGCTATCTTCAGCTTGATTGTATTCACGATCCACTCGGTATCGGGCGATATCATCTAAACACCGGGTCATTACTCAAGGATAGGTATCGTTACTGCGGATATTATAGAGTTTCCAGGACCGCTGAAACGCTTTATCTCTGTGTCAAGAGGGCGCTAAAGGGCAATGCTACGGTTGAAAGTATCCGGGAAGATATAGCAGAAGGAGTTGCGGGAGTTCAAGATCAAGAAAGGGCGCTGCTCGTTGAGTTATTTGGACGGAAACTCACGGAAAGATTGGTCAGTTACGCGGAAAAAAAACAATATAAGCAGCTTGCTGAATTGATCAATTCCTCAAAATGGCATATAGAAAGGCGTTTTCTGATTAGACATCCGCTAAAAGTATGGACGAGATTGATCTATACAATACGGAGAACGATCAGGCGAGTGCTTAAGCCTACAGGTTTTTTCATTGTATTGCTGGGTCCGGACGGATGCGGTAAGACAACAGTATCCCAGAGTATTAGGGAGAAGATGGAAAGAGCATTTCGCAAGCAGTGGCGGTTTCATTGGAGGCCCAAGTTTTTTCCAAAACTGGGGAACAGCTCCCCAATGAAGCCATCGTCCTCTAATGCGAACGCTGCGCCTCAGCCGCCGGAAGAGGCACGATATGGCTCGATACTCTCTTTTATAAGGTTTATTTACTATTGGGCCGATTTCGTTATCGGATATTGGCTAGTCATATACCCCAGAAAAGTCAGATCGACAATTATTGTCGGTGAAAGGTATTTCGGAGACATACTAGTACACCCTGCCAGATACGGGTTCAAGTTACCGCATTGGCTTATGCGACTCTTTTCGTATTTGGTTCCTCATCCCAATTTGACAATTCAACTCAGCGGGGACCCTCAAACCATACATAATAGAAAGCCAGAGCTGACGGTATCCGTAATAGAAGCACAGACAAAAAGGTATGAGAATGAAATCACTTACTGGGGTGAACATTTCATCGTAGACGTTAACCAGCATATCGAGCAGGTCACAGCCGATATAGAACACTTTTGCTTTCTCGTACTACAGAGGCGTTTAAATAAGCCTTCGATGAGGAAGCGAGTAGCGTTTCCTCGGTATGGAAGAACAAGGCTATTGTTGGATAAAAATGTGGCCAGTATGCATTTGGATGCGCTGTACCAACCTTCGAGCATCAAGGGTAAAGCTGCCATTAGTTTTTATAAGTACATTCCTCTGTTTTCTAGGTTTGTTGTTGCAAGAAAAACAACGTCCGTCAATTATGCCCGTTTTCCAGTGGCGAGGGCAGATACCATAATTAGGGAATGCTTGGGCAATGACAGCATAGAAGTGTCGTACTATATGGGAAACGGAGGACCCAGATCCAAAATTACGGCGCAGGCCACACTCGCAGGAGAGATACTGGCTTATGTAAAAATAGCAGAGTCTGATTTAGCGAAAACTCTACTGCGACATGAGAGCCAAACACTAAGGGAAATTGTTAAACAATTCGATGACGAAATTCCTGACATTATCTATGAGTGCCAGGATAAGGGGTGGGAATATCTGTTTACTACGGCTCCCGGTAATGAGTACTCAATCCGGCTGAATAGTTTGGGGAGTATTCACGCTGACTTCATATTAAAAACGCTTGGCGCCAGTAAAATAGCAACCACATTAGAATCGTATATACGACAGAAAAAACTAGAAAAAAGACTGGAAGAAATTGGAAACTGCGATGACTTGTTACACAGTTTATCCGCTATTAGACATGCTGTGAATTCGGTTAAGCAGTACTTTTCTACAAAGAGTCTCATAGTTGGTAATGCTCATGGTGACTTTGTACCTTGGAATTTGCTGATAAGTAACTCTGGAAAAATATTCGCCTACGACTGGGAGTATTCTGAGAAAAGTGCTCCTGCTCTAAATGATGCATTTCACTTTGTTAGATCTCGATGTCAACATGGACAAGGATGGGCAGCGGAAAGAACGTCCGAAAAAATACTAAAACACCAGATTATTGCCTCGCTGGCAATTCGAATCGGCATTGAGAGAGATGATATACCATATTATTTTTGTCTTTATCTGCTAGGGGAGATTCTGCGTCATGCGGAAACAGATAGCTCGACTCCTTTAGGAGATCAAAAGAAGCAGGTCAGTCAGATATCCTATCTAGTCCGCATCCTGAGCGCGGTACTTAATTCAACAAAAACTCAACGTATACCGCGGCGTTTATGTATTAGTGCATACGCTTGTGAACCAGAGAAGGGGTCGGAGCCGGGAGTTGGATGGAACTGGGTTCAACTCATAGCTGAAAATGACCAGGCATGGGTTTTTACAAAAGCCAATAACCGAGAACCCATAGAGCGATTTCTAAAGGAAAACCCGAATACCAACCTCAACTTTATCTACGTTGACGTTCCGAAATGGATTAGTTTTTGGAAGAGAGGGCAAAGAGGCGTTCGCACGTACTACTATCTTTGGCAGTTTTTTGCCCTGAAGCATGCAAGGAAATTGCATAAATCTATAGATTTCCAGTTGGCGCATCATGTGTCATTCGTTAACGACTGGTTATGGAGTTTTGTCGGGCTGATGCCGGTTAAATCTATATGGGGTCCGATAGGTAGCCATCCTCCTATACCAAAATGCTTGATTCCGCACAGAAAGGCAAAGTTCGACGAAGTCGTCCGACTGTCAATTCAAAGATCAATGAGAGTAGTGGATCCATTGTACTGGTCAAATCTAATAAGGAGCCAACGAGTTGTTGTAATCAATAAAGAGATCGGGTTGCAATTTCCAATATCGCTGTTCAGAGAGAAATGCATAGTCGAAAGCGCTATCGCCCATGAGACGAATATGAATCCAGCTGCCCTAAATCAGAAAGAAGGTTTTGACGTGCTTTATGTCGGTAGATTTCACAGAACGAAGTGCCCCCATATCGCAATCGAAGCTTTTGCCGAGGCTGCAGTAAATATGCCTGATGCTAATCTCATTATGATTGGCAGAGGCCCAGAACAACAGAATCTTCAACACTTGGCGGTGGAAAGAGGTTTGAAGGCGAGAATTGTTTTCAAAGATTGGTGTACGCAGGACGAAGTACTTCGGTATATGGCAAGAAGTTCTATTTTTCTTTTTCCTAGTACAGAAGGGGGAGGGATGGTAGTCATTGAGGCGTTAAGTCTTGGTTTACCCGTGGTTTGTTTGGACTATGGTGGACCTGGTGCAATGGTAACACCCGATACCGGATATTTGGCACCTGTAACAGATAGACATGAGATTGTAGAGCGACTAGCTGATGCGTTGACGGATTACTATTCGGATTCAGCCAAACTGATCAAGCATTCAAACCAGGCTAAGGAGCATGCGGTTAGGAATTTGTCCTGGAAGTCGAAAGAGAAGCGTTTGACACAACTCTATGAAGAGATATATCCAGCTATTGAGTTGGCAGAGCACTCATAAATCATTATTCGGTTTTGCTAAGAACTAGAAAGTGAAGCTGTTACTGGTACATGAATTCTATAGGTCGTCAGCACCCAGCGGTGAAGATGCGGTTTTCTCGAACGAGCGAAGGATGCTCGAAGAGAGTGACATCGATGTCGTTACACACGAGGTGCAGAATGACACCATTGATGACTCGACTATAGGCAAAAAAGTACGCTTAGGAATTGATACGATATGGTCATCCAGAGGCTATTCTCAGATCGATAACCTGCTGAAGCAGCATAAGCCCGATATTGTTCACTTCCACAATACATTTCCGCTACTCTCACCTAGCGTTTATCTCGCATGCAAAAGAAACGGGGTTCCGGTCGTACAAACTTTGCACAATTTCCGGATTCTTTGCCCAGGTGCACTACTACAGCGAAATGATAAGCCTTGTAATGATTGTCTGGAGGGCGGACTGATCAACTCGATTAGGCATCGTTGTTACAGGGGATCTATATTGGCGACGTTGCCGCTGGCATCCATGATCTCTTACAATAGGCTGGTAAAAAATTATCAGAATGTCGATATCTATATTGCACTCACGCAGTTTGCCAAGAAGAAATTTGAAGAAGGTGGTATCGATCCGAATAAGATTCTGGTTAAACCGAATTTCCTTCCCAATCCACCCGGCAAACTGAGCGATAAATCTGATTACGTCGTCTATGTTGGTCGTTTGAGTCAAGAGAAAGGCGTTGCGACACTGGTTAAGTCCTGGTCAAGCTTGAAAGAAATTCCATTGGTCATTTTAGGAGATGGGCCACTAAGAGCGGATTTAGAAAACTATTGTCGGGAGAATGGTATTCCAGTTCGCTTTGTGGGCTCTGTTTCTCGAGACGAGGTAATAGACATTGTCAGCAAAGCAGCCTTTCAGATAATTCCTTCGGAATGGTATGAGGGTTTTCCAATGGTGATGTTGGAAGCGTTTGCAACGGGCACACCAGTAATCGCGTCTAGAATTGGAAGCTTGGACGAATTGATTGTCGATGGAAAAAATGGGTTTAAATTCGAACCTGGTGATATAGGGGATCTTCAACACAAGGTAAGGAAACTATGGGGCTCGAAAGAACTGATGGAAGAGTTGGGTACAAATGCGGCGCATCTATTTGATAGCAATTATACTCAAGAAAAGAATTTGGTACAGCTGCTCGAAATATATGGCCGTTTAACTCATGGTTGAAAAGCAAAAATCCTCTAACCTATTGGGGGTGGGCGTAGGCTCAGGCGATTTGACCGATATCGTAGCGCAATCAATGCAAGCCATAAGTTCTCGACAGAAGACGTTAACTTTTGCTTGCGCAAATCCGCACTCGCTCGTCGTTGCGGGTACTGACCCACTTTTTCTGGATGCACTTAACCGAGCGGATTTTTCAGTCGCCGACGGAATAGGAATAACCATCGCGGCGAAATTGCTTGGAGTAGATGCTGGGCCACGGATCGCTGGGTTCGATTACTTCGACGCACTGATGTCTGAGCTAAATGGGAATGGAACTGGAAGAGTTTTCTTTTTCGGCTCCACGGAAAAAGTACTGACACTTATTAAGGAGAGGTGTAAATCGGATTATCCCGCCATAGAGGAATGCGGTGCTTTATCACCGCCGTTCGGTGAATGGGATGCGGTCAAGAATCGAGAAATGATTGATGAGATCAATTCGTTTGCCCCGGATGTGATTTGGGTTGGCATGACGGCCCCGAAGCAGGAAAAATGGGTGGAAGCGAATCGTCAGCAGATGTCGGTTCCTGTGGTTGGCTCTATCGGCGCGGTATTTGATTTTTTCGCGGGAACGACACCGCGAGCGCCTGGTTGGGCAAGCGCTGCAGGTCTGGAATGGTTAGTTAGATTAGTACGTGAACCCAAGAGAATGTGGAAGAGAAATTTTGTTTCAGCACCCCTATTCGTGGGAAAGGTGTTTCGGCAAGCCTTATTCGCTAAGGATAAAGATCAACCTTAGAAATTAGTATCTGCAGTTTTAATTGATTGGGTAATTGACATGGTTTCATTCACGAGAAAGGAGTTGTGATGGCAGGAAAAGTAGCACTAATAACAGGCGTGACGGGTCAAGATGGCTCGTATCTGGCAGAATTTCTGCTTGAGAAAGGGTATGAAGTTCATGGCATCAAGCGCCGAGCCTCCTCGTTCAATACCGATAGGGTGGACCACATCTATAGAGATCTACATGAGAACAATGTCAACTTTCGGCTGCACTATGGTGATCTAACAGATACTTCCAATCTGGTACGCTTGATAAAGCAGGTACAGCCCGATGAGGTCTACAATCTGGCCGCAATGAGCCATGTTGCGGTCTCATTTGAGGCGCCTGAGTATGCTGCTGATGTGGATGCGATGGGTACGCTCCGTCTTCTAGAAGCTATCAGACTACTTGGATTAGAGGACAAGACTCGGTTCTATCAGGCATCGACGTCAGAGCTGTTTGGTCTGGTCCAAGAGAGCCCCCAAAAAGAGAGTACGCCGTTTTATCCACGCTCTCCTTATGCTGTGGCAAAGCTTTACTCGTATTGGATCACAGTGAACTATCGTGAGGCATACGGAATCTATGGATGTAATGGGATTTTGTTTAATCATGAGTCGCCGCGGCGGGGGGAAACCTTTGTAACCAGAAAGATTACCCGTGCAATAGCAAATATTGCGATGGGCTTACAAGATTGTCTTTATTTGGGCAATATGAACGCAAAGCGGGATTGGGGGCATGCCAAGGACTATGTAAAAATGCAGTGGCTCATGCTTCAACAAGAGAGTCCGGATGATTACGTTATTGCTACTGGCAGGCAATTCTCTGTTCGAGAATTCGTGAATGTGGCCGCAAATGAATTGGGGATTACCATCACTTGGGAAGGTGAGGGAATCGACGAAATAGGGAGAGTAGTGGCCCTGGAGGAGAGAGGGTTGGGAATTCGGGCGGATCAATTGGTCGGTCGGACAATTGTGCGTGTTGACCCACGATATTTCCGACCCACTGAGGTGGAGACGCTTCTAGGCGATCCGAGTAAAGCCAAGCAACAGTTGGGTTGGGTGCCGGAAATTACCTTTGAAGAAATGGTAACTGAAATGATGGCATACGATCTTGATCAGGCCAAACGGTTTGCAACGCTGAAAGAGGGTGGCTTCGAGGTGACCCTAACCAAGGAGTAGTATGGCGAACCTTGATACATCAGCCAAAGTTTATATAGCTGGACATAGAGGCATGGTTGGCTCGGCAATTGTCCGCGCCATGAAAGCAGCCGGTTATGTGGACATCATCACTGCAACACGAGATGAGCTAGACCTAACAAATACGAGCGCTGTACGGTCGTTCTTTAGGGAGGTGCGCCCGGAATATATTGTGCTTGCCGCAGCAAAGGTAGGAGGGATCCATGCTAACAACACCTACCCTGCGGAGTTCCTGTACCAAAATCTGATGATTGAGGCGAATGTTGTTCATCAAGCCTGGAAGGCGGGAATAAAGGGCTTACTGTTCCTGGGGAGTTCGTGTATTTATCCCAAGTTAGCGGTCCAACCAATGCAGGAAGAGGCATTGCTGACTGGTAAATTAGAGCCCACCAATGAACCATACGCTGTCGCCAAAATTGCGGGTATTAAGCTGTGCGAGTCATATAACAGGCAATACGGTACAAACTATCGGTCGGTGATGCCTACCAATTTGTACGGCTCCAACGATAATTTTCATCCTCAAAACAGCCATGTTATTCCGGCACTAATTCGGAAAGTGCACGAAGCAAAAGTGGAACATCTACCCAGTGTCGAGGTATGGGGATCTGGGAAGGCTTTGCGGGAATTTCTCCATGTGGATGATATGGCCAGTGCCTGCTTACATGTGATTAATTGCTCAAATGAACAGTACGAGGCGGTTACAGAGCCGATGACCTCCCACATCAATGTCGGCAGTGGGGTGGATGTTACAATTCACGAACTTGTTAAAACTGTTTGCGATGTGGTGGGCTACAGAGGTGAATTGGTGTTCGATACCAGTAAGCCCGATGGGGCGCCAAGAAAACTGATGGACAGCAATAAGCTGCTGTCATTGGGGTGGTCTCCGAAATACACGCTGGAAAGCGGTTTAGCGAGCACTTATGACTGGTTTCTGGCCAACGAAAATTAGTTTAGAAGATGAACTAAATTATTGTTTTAACTTAATGATATTAATAGTAATTAAAGATGATGACTGCCCAGAATAGTATGAAGCAACCGCTTGCGCAATACAGTTATCTGCAATGGATCGTCATTGGCACCTGTCTGGCGGTTATGACCCTGGTTTACTGGGATGGCCTCACAGTTTTAGTTGCCGCCTGGGAACGAGAGGAATACAGCCATGGCTATATTCTGCCATTTGTGGCCTTGTTTTTTGTATGGCAGAAATCGGATGAACTTGCCCGAGTCCCATTCAAGTCGACATGGAGTGGGCTACTCGTCGTTCTAGTCGGTTTGACGATTTATCTAATGGGTGAATTGAGCACGCTCTACATCTTAATTCAGTATAGCTTTCTCATTACGTTGGCAGGCCTACTGATAACACTGATGGGGTGGCAGGGATTTAGGATCATTTTCATCCCCTATGCGCTGCTTTTTTTCACTATTCCCTTGCCTGGATTCCTCTATAACAATCTCTCTTCCAGCCTTCAATTGATTTCATCGGAACTTGGGGTCGCAGTAATACGTATGTTCGGCATTACTGTATTCCTCGAAGGTAATGTGATCGATCTTGGAGAGTACAAATTGCAGGTGGTTGAGGCTTGCAGTGGTCTTAGATACCTGTTTCCGCTGACGGCCCTGGGCTTTATTGCAGCGTATATCTATAAAGGGGCAATTTGGAAGAAAGTAATCATATTTCTCTCCACCATACCCATTACTGTTTTAATGAATAGTTTCCGGATTGGCGTGATCGGTGTAATGGTTGAGCACTGGGGAGAGTCCATGGCGGAGGGCTTTCTACATGATTTTGAGGGATGGGTTATTTTTATGGCCTGTGCGGCTGTCCTGCTTTTTGAGATGTGGATACTCTCTAAATTGGGTAAAGACCGGAAGCCGCTAAAGGAAGCCTTCGCACTGGAATTCCCCGAATCAGTAAAGAAGGGCACAGAGGTTGGCCAGAGGTCCTTTTATCCGCCTTTTTATGCCGCTTTTCTGTTCATTTTAGCAATGGCATTGGTCTCCCAAATTTTGCCGCAGAGAGAGGAGTTCATACCAGAGAGGCTAGCGTTCGATAGCTTTCCCGAAGAAATCGGCGAATGGAAGGGGAAGAAAGATCGGCTGGAGACGATGTACCTCGATGTTTTAAAGCTGACGGATTATCTGGTAGCAGACTACTACAGAGAGGGTAGTGCGCCCGTCAATTTTTACATCGCATATTACGAATCCCAAAGGAAGGGTGCTTCTGCACATTCACCCAGATCCTGTTTGCCGGGTGGTGGCTGGAAGATGACTCAGTTTGAGCAACAGCAGATTGACGGAGTCAATGTGGCTGGCACACCCTTGCGTGTGAACCGAGTAGTCATTCAGATGGGGGATGTCAAGCAGCTGGTTTACTATTGGTTTCAACAACGGGGCAGAGTCGTAACCAATGAATACCTAGTTAAATGGTATCTCTTTTGGGACGCGCTTACCCGCAATCGTACCGACGGATCTTTAGTGCGTCTGGTGTCGAGCGTTGGTCCAGGACAGAACATTGAGGAAGTCGACCGGACGCTTGAGCAGTTCGCCCGAGAGATAAGCGGAAAGCTGGCAGAATATCTGCCGGATTGATCTTCGTGGGTTTTATTCCCTTGCAGGTCGTACTTTTGACGCTCCTATTGTGTGTTAGGATTGTGCTCGCCGGATGACATTGATTTTGCGATTTCCTGCACTTCACTCTAGCTGCTGCCTGAACCACTTCATGGCCACACAAGACACGCCGTGATACTGGCTGCCTATATTTTCCTTTTGGCACTGTTTATTTCTACAGCATTGGTTCCAATGCTGGTGAAATTGGCGCCTTTGGTTGGTTTAGTCGATCATCCCAGCCCAAGAAAGATTCATGAGCAAGTTATCCCTCGTATAGGTGGGATCGCCATTATCATAGGCGCACTAATCCCCGTGCTTCTCTGGGTTCCGTTACAGCGGGAAATACTCAGCTACATTGCAGCGGTTTTACTATTAGCTTTATTCGGAGCATTGGATGATCGGCACGATCTGGACTACCGCGTCAAGTTTGCCAGCCAGATCGGAGCCGCACTCATCTTCTCCTATTTTGGTGGTGTAGCGGTGCACCACTTTCCTTTTGTACCAGGTGAGGTACTACCGGATTGGCTAAGCATTCCCGTAACCGTTCTCGTTCTCGTTGCAGTGACTAATGCCATCAATTTGTCTGACGGGATGGACGGTTTGGCGGGGGGGACCAGTTTGCTGGTCCTTGGATTCTGGGCGATTCTCGGTTACCAGGCGGGGGACTCTGCACTGGTCATGTTGGCTTTGGCCATTGCAGGTGGAACCATTGGCTTTTTGCGGTTTAATACCCACCCCGCGCGGATCTTTATGGGAGACTGCGGAAGCCAGTTTTTGGGCTTCAGCGCAGGTGTACTGGCGCTAATGGTTACCCAGGATTCAAATACTGCGTTGAGTCCACTATTACCGATTTTAGTATTCGGTCTCCCGATTCTGGATACCGGATGGGTCATGATTCGCCGGATATATGCGGGTCGCTCGCCATTTTCGCCCGACCGAGGTCACATCCATCACCGCATGCTCGATCTGGGATTGAGTCAGTACGAGTCCGTGGTGCTAATCTATGGAGTGCAGATCCTGCTGCTTTTGATCGCATATGCACTAGCATACAGCTGGGATCTCTTAATCGCCATCGTATTTACGACTTTTGCGTTGTCTGTTATTCAGATACTTAAGTTGGCACATGCTAAATCACTCGCGGGGGGGACACCCTTTGAGCATAGAACACCATCGATTGTGACCCGTTTTGTCACGGTTGCTAAGCACCAGCGGTTAATGATTGAGGGACCGTATCAGTTAATAAATCTATTGGTACCCACAATTCTCGTTGCAGGTGCCTTTTTAGCTACCGAAGTCGACTTTGAGTACGCCATTCTTTCGCTAGTACTTCTTGGGTCCCTTATAATCACGCTGAAAGTCAAGTTTTTACCGTTTTTTCTATTAGAGCGACTTGCGGTTTTCACAGCCGCTGCATGCGTGATCTATCTACTCCAATCGTCCGATTGGCTTGTATCGGCTGGAGGCCGATATCTCTATTTACCGTTCATCCTACTTGCATTGTTAGTAGCGATATGGGTCCGTTTTGCTGGCAGCCAGTTTCGACTAAACCCAATGGATTTTCTTATCGTGTCCATTGTTTTGATATTGCCATTCCTTCCTGGATTTCAACAGAATCGCCTGGGTGTCATCGCGATCGAAATAATGATCCTCTTCTATGCTGCGGAGGTGCTGATCTCCTCTCGTGAACGCCATTGGGACAATCTGCGAATAGGGGTCATCTTTACTCTTGCAATTCTAACGGTGCGAGGCTTGGGGGTATTTTAGAGGATAGGACTTAAGGCAAAAATGACGCTTTATGGCCTTGCAGGTGCTTGCCCGTCTAAGTATCTGGTAACTCGAATATTCTAAAGGTTCGCCAATGACCCGCCGCTCTAAAAGAACCAAGCTAGGGTATCCTGGCGTCTTACTTTGTGTACAATCGAGAGTATCGATTCAAATCCGGATGGGTGATGTATGAATAGGAATGTGGCTGTCCATTGGTTAACCCTATTATTGGTTCTGCTGTTGACCGGGTGTGGTGGCGCCGAGGATCGCAAGGCAAAGTATTTCGAGCGCGGCATGGAGCTGTTTGAGCAGGGCAACATCGTTAAGGCCCGTCTCGAATTCAAAAATGTGCTCCAAATCGATCCCAAGGATGCCCAGGCTTATTACATGTACGCCCGGACTGAGGAAGAAGACCAAAATTGGCGTAAAGCCTACGCCCTGTTGTTACGGGCTGTCGAACTAGATCCTAACCATGCAGACGCACAAGTACATCTCGGTAGGCTCTATGTATTGAGTGGTCAGGTAGAAAAAGGTTTGCAGGCTGCGGAGGCAGCACTGGCTATAGATCCCGAGCTGGCCTCAGCGCTGGTGCTCAAGGGGTCCGCGGAATTTCGCCAAGGCGATAAAAGCGGGGCGATGAAGGAGGCAATGGCAGCTATCGAAATTGACCCGAAAAGCCTCGAGGCAACGGGTTTGGTGGCCAGGCTTCACGCTGATCAGGGAAATCTGGATGAGGGGATCAAGGTAGCCAAGCAGGGATTGGAACACAATCCGAATAGCCCTATCGCACACATGCTCTTAATCAGTCTGTACGAAAAGAAGGGGGATGAAGAGCAAGCAAGGCAGCTATTCGAACGTTTAATCGAGTTGCAACCGGATAACCTGAATCTAAGAACTCGCCTTGCCGCCTATCATCTGAAGAAAGGTCAGAAGGACCAAGCGAAAGCGATACTTGAAAAGGCGGTGTCAGATTTACCCGAGGACAGCAAAGCGAAACTCGCTCTCATCGAGTATCTGTTCGCTGAGGAGGACAGGCTAGTTGCGGAACAGCGACTCAAGGGATTTGTCGAGAGTTCGCCCGAGGACCTGGATTTACAACTAGCATTGGCGAAACTCTATGCCAGCACTGAGCGTAAAGATGAGGCAGAGGCTAGCTTGAAAACCTATATAGAGCGTACAGAATCTACTCCCAATCGCTTGATCGCGCAGAGCAGACTGGCAACTCTGGTGGTGACAAAAGACCGTGATCAGGCGCTGGCGTTGGCTGAGGCGGTACTGGCAGAGGATCCCAAATCTCAGGATGCCCTCTTGATGCGAGCCGGTATCTCCATGGAGCGTAATGAGAGTGATAAGGCAATCGCAGATCTTAGAACGCTGTTGGGTGAGGATCCCGGACACGTTCGGGCCTTGCGCCTGAAGGCAAGAGCGCATCTGCAGAGGGGAGAAATAGCATTGGCTCGTGAGAGTCTGGAAAAAGCAATCCAAGCCGAACCTCAGGAAGTGGCACCCAACCTGGAACTCGCACAACTTCTTGTCAAGAATGGCGAGCCGGACAATGCGCTTGAGCTTCTGGAGAAGATGCGCCAATTCGCACCTGAGAACCGAGCTGTACTTACCGGTATTGCCCGGATACGAATTCAGCAGCGTAAACTCGATGGGCTGGAGGATGTTGCCACAACGTTGATTGATAAGTATCCAGAAGATGCGATTGGTTACTATTACCAAGGATTAGTTTTACAGAGTCAGAAACAATTCGAACAAAGCTTGAATCCACTAGAGCTGGCCTTGAGTCTCAGCCCTAAGGCAGTAGAACCGCTGGTAGCGATTGCCCGGAGCTACATGGCGCTGGAACAACCAGCGGAAGCGTTGCGGAGAGTAAGGGAAGCAATCGCTGAAAATCCCGATCATTTCGTTGCCCTCAACTTGGCAGCCGAAATCTATTTAACTCAGCGGCAATATGAGGAATCTGCCGAAATGTTCTCGCGGGCCATTGCAATTCAACCTAAGTGGGCTAAGCCATACCAAAATCTTGCCCGAGTGAAAGTGGCTCAGGGAGACAGGGAAGGTGCAGTCGCCACTATTGAGGAAGGATTCGAAAAAAGCGGTGATATAGCGTTGGGACTGCAGCTGGCGAACATCCTTGAGCAGAATGGCGATAGAGCCAGTGCCATTTCGATCTATCGCCGGATCCTGGAAAAACAACCTGATCTCAAGGTGGCGGCAAACAATTTAGCCATGACACTTGTGCGGGGTACTCCTGACAAGCCAGCCTTGGATGAGGCACTGGAGTTGGTTAAGGGCTTTGCACTTTCCGACAATCCTGTGTTTTTGGATACCTTGGGCTGGATTCACTACAAAAGAGGTGAGCTGGAAGATGCGCTCAGTGTGTTGGAGCGAGCATCGCGCGCCGGTGCAGAGATTCCGGAGATTGACTACCATTTGGGACGAACCTATTTCGATTTAGGGCGTAAGGAGGAGGCGCGTGAGCAGTTAGAAAAATCGCTGGCCTCGGGAGCGCAATATGACGGCAGAGAAGATGCCGAGTCATTACTCGGAAAAATGTAAGTCAATAAATTGCTATATTGCTAACTATTGGCGAAATCTCCTCATTACTTCTCGAAACCCAGGCTTCGAAGTCAGTAGGGCGAAAAAGCATTGACAAGATGGTCGGTATTGCTGGTCTGCGGATACTATGACAGTATTAAACTGAAAATTACTACTGTAATTTACTGACAAGGTAGTTTGCGCAACGATGTACGAAGCGTTTTACGGTTTTAGAGAGCAGCCATTCTCCCTGCTGCCCGACCCCGATTTCCTATATCTGGGAAAGAAGCACAAACTTGCCTACGCTATGCTGGCATACGGCCTATACTATCAGGCCGGATTCTCTGTCATTACGGGTGAGATTGGTAGTGGGAAAACCACGCTCATCCAACATATGCTCAAACAGGTCAAGGATAATGTCACCGTCGGGTTGATGAGCAACACCCACAGAGATATGGGCGAGCTATTGCAGTGGGTGTTGCTGGCCTTTGATCAAGACTATGCTATTGCCGATAAGGTGGGCCTGTATGATGCGTTCAACAAGTTTTTAATCGATCAGTACGCCAAGAATCAGCGTACGGTGCTGATTATCGACGAGGCGCAAAACCTGGAGCCGCTGGTGTTGGAGGAACTTCGTATGCTCTCCAATATCAATGCCAACAAGGATCAGGTGCTGCAAATGATCCTGGTAGGACAACCGGAATTAAAAGCCACCCTGCAGAGACCCGAATTACTGCAGTTTGCCCAACGCATCGCGGTTGATTTTCATCTCTCAGCCCTGAATGAAAAGGAGACGCGAGGCTATATTCTTCACAGAACACGTCACGCAGGCCGGGAGCAGGCGTTGTTCACAGATAAGGCTAGTGATCTCATCTATCAGGCCAGCGGAGGCGTTCCCAGGGTTATCAATGTGCTCTGCGAAACCGCGCTTGTTTACGGGTTTGCTGAGCAGCAGCAGAAAATCGATCAGAAATTAGTAGCGGATGTGTTAAAGGACAAAAGTGATCATAGCCTGGTCAAGCACGACGCTTCCGCTCCACCAGAGCCCGAGGATAAAGTTCAGAATGTCACTCCCTTTGATTTGGATATGGCTAAGCAGCTTTTCGGTAACTACAAAGAAAAATAGTATTAATTTTTAATAAGTTAAATATTAATATTAAACTTATCGTAAAATTAACCTAACCAATGAGTTGCCCCGCTTTTAAGCGACGCCCCAGTGGGTGCCAGTTTAGATATCTGTGGAAAAGCCTCGCGATTTTAAAGCATTGAGTCTTGGTATGCCCATGCCGAAGAGAATTTTGATCGGGTCGTGGGCCCGGACAGGTGATGCTAAAGACGGCTGTCATAAAGTTGTAACTGCCATTGGACTGCTGGTTGTACTATTCTAACCGACTTGGGGGAATACTAATGGGCAGCGGCCCGGGTGGGCAATGAAAACGCTTGGCATTATCGCCCAGAAGGGCGGAGCAGGTAAGACTACGCTGGTTATCCACCTTGCGGTAAGGGCTGTTCTGAATGGCCTGAAAGTCCTAATAGTCGATCTCGATCCACAGGCCAGCGCGATGACCTGGTGGCAGCGCAGAGAAAGCGAGTTGCCGGCACTGGTTCAGTCCAATGGGGCGGAATTAGAGGCGGTATTGAAAAGTGCTAGAAAGTCGGGTTATCAATTTGCGATTGTTGATACAGCCCCGCATAACTCCGCCGATGCACGGGCCTGTGCCAGTTTGGCAGATCGGGTTTTCATACCGACACGCCCGGCGATCCTTGACCTGGATGCTATTGGAACCACCACCGAGTTGGTAGCAGAGATCGGAGCGCCAGCAAAAGTAATTCTAAACGCCTGCCCACACCCAACCCGGTTTGGTGAACCTCGTATTGTCGCGGAGGCCAGACAGGCTTTAGCTGGCTATGGGATTCCCGTGAGTGACGTCGCTATCAGCCAACGCGCAGCTTTCAGTCATGCACTGATTGATGGACGGGCAGTCAACGAGTTTGATTCCAGCGGAAAAGCGGCCCGTGAGATCGACGAGCTCTGGCGGGCCCTTGGTGAGGAACTGTTTAAATGAATCGACGGCCAAAATTGAGTCTAGTATCCAACCGAAAGCTCGATAAGCGGCAGGCATTGGATACTTCGAATAACCGGGATCAAACAAGGGAACAATCAAGAAATGACATAGGGGCGGAAGAATCCTTCGCGCCAGCTTCTTCAGTGGGTGGGATGGAATCAGAGCAACTCCAAGCGCGAATCCGGCGTCGTCCCCGATCCAGCTGGCTGACGCCGAGCGTATTGGCGAAAGCATTCGTCGTTGCAACCACGTTCGCGCTAACGGTTTATATTCTGAAGCGCCGCTTACTTAAGTGACTTTCTTTGATCCAAAATCAGGCAATATCGACCTTTTCTTTTTGTTTTCGTAAATTCTACGAATGTCAATATTAAGAGTTTCTGTTCAATAAACCGCAAATGGGGTTACAGTTTGAGGGGCGAGTGGTCCTTCAACTCGTCCTCAATCCTGCAACCCCGGATCTTTAAGCACACTTTCCGCGTTCCAGTTACCTTCCTACTCCTAAATGGGTGGTAGCTTTGTGCGGTTGGCCTGACCTAAAGCTTACCACTGTAGAAACTGCGATGACGGATCTTGTCCCAGTGCATTCCATTGGGATTTATCCAGTGGGTACTGTATGAAAGCCCAGTGTCGTGCGGTAGGCGATGGATCGGGCAGGTAGTAGGTATTGGCGTTGAAAAAGACATCCTCTTCATCGTAGGGTGCAAATTCGCCGTTGCCAACAAGGCCATTTTGGCCTATGCCGATTAATTTGATGGTGTTGTTTGTTACGGTTGTGTTAGTTACTGTCTCTGAATTAGGAAAATAATCGCGGCTGTCGGTATCGACCATGCAGACACCATTTGCCTCTTCGTCAGACTCGATATGGTTGTTGTAAATTCTCATATCAGAGCTGTTATTGTTTAGTATCTGTGCACCATGAAAGCATGATTTTTTCAGAAATTTCTTTGCGTTGTTGTAGAAATGGTTATCGTGTATCTCGATACCCCAGGACGCCTCATGCTGAATGCCGCTGCCGATATTGTGCTCAATCAGGTTTCCGGCAATCTCTATACCGGGTCCTGTATTGCCATCGTGGTGGATACCGTGCCCATTATTGTGGTGTACCCAATTGTCGATCCATCTGAGCCCGGTCGCACCTTGACTAGAGCCAACAACTTTCGCCGTGCCGGCAGTAGCCCAAGGGAGGTCGCGGGCATTATTATAAGCGATCTCGTTACCCTCGATGAGTATATTTTGGTCCAAACCCGGTCCACCCGTTATACCGTAGCGGCCATTATGGTGAATTTTGTTGTTTCGCAGAACAAGGCCAACACCGATGTGGATGCCGGTCTCCGAGTTGTAACGGATTTCGTTATCCTCGACCAGCCAGTCGTTGCCGACTTTAATGGCATTGCGTTTCTTGAAATCCTCATAAACACCTTGAAAATTTTGGATGATCAGGCCTCGGATGGTCACATCCGTTTGTCCCTTTTCACCTCCATAACCGTACACTGCATGCGTTATGGTATTGGCGCCGTCCAGAATCGCACCCGGCTCACCGATGTACTGGTCGCCAGTTTGCGGAACTATGGGGCTCGTCAGGTAGTGGGTACCCGGGGCGAAGCAGAAAGTGGTGCCGGCTGGGCTATTGGCTATGACCGCGGCGGCATCATCGCTAGTAAAAATCGTTACGCCAACACACTCTTCGTTTCCAGAATCCGTGACATCCGATTCGGTGGTGATGGTTGCGGTGTTTGACTTCTTGGACTTGTTACGAGGCTCGGCGTCGTCAAAGGCGTCCACGCGGTACGAGTAGGTAGTATTAGGGTCGACAGTCGCATCGAAGTAAGTCGTGTCGGTTACCGTATGAGCGATCTTTTTTCCATCCCTATAGACATCATAACCGACGACGGAACCGCCTCCGAAATCCTGGGAGGGAGACCATCGAAGGGTAATTTCGCTTGGATATTCCTCCGCGGCGGTAAGGTTACTCGGGGCCGAGGGTGGCATATTGTCCCCACCCGTGGGGGCATTCACCAACACGGTATTGGATTTGGCGGATTTGTTCCTAGGAGTGGCGTTATCGAAAGCATCAACCCGATAGCTATAGGATTTGCCACCCTCCACACGGGTATCGGCATAGGCCGTTTGAGTAACATTACTGGCCCACTTGACTCCATCCCGGTATACGTCGTAACCGGCCACAATCCCACCGCCGTAATCGACGGAAGCATCCCAGGTGAGTTCGATTCTGGAGCTGTTGGCAGCGGATCCCGTTAGATTTCCGGGCACCGACGGAGCTTCATTGTCCGCCCCCATGACCATTGCGGGAATTAAGGACCCTATGATTACACCAATTCTTAAGGTGGTTTTCGCATTTCTAGCTGTGAGTGTGGTTCTCGGGCGGGGTAACATGTTGATTCCTCTGCAGTTAAGTGGCACAGACCGGTTCCTCAATTCCGGGCAGGGTAAGCGGTCGGCTAAAGAGAAACTGTCGTCCAGTAGTATTGGAGTCGGTATCTATAGTTCAACGTGACTCAGCATTACCTTCCGGCAGTTTCAAAGAGCGACAATTTTGCCAGATTGTTGAGCGACGCAGCGATTCAGTCGGCTGAATTGTGAAGGAGATCCGTATTCAAGTGGCAACAGCTCACAACCCGGGCTGCAGCGGTTGGGTGGTTGATTAGCCCCACGAGTCCGGATCGATTGCCGAATGGCTAGTTATAACCGGCGCATGTTGTGTCGGGTTGATAACAATTTGACGAAGCCCAGTGAGCTGTTTTCTTGGATGGTCTGCTTGATTACTCGGTGGCTTGCGGCATGAGAGCGTGTTTGGCTGGGGCGTACTCTGGGTCGATTTTCAGTATCTGCTGCCAGTACACGTTGGCATTCTCCTGGTTACCAGATAGGGTCTCGGCTTGGGCCTTGTTCTCCAGTTCCTGAATCAAGCTGGTGCGGATTCTGTACAAATCGCGTTCGCCACCTTCAATGTTTTTGTCTTCATCGAGGACTTGGACCATCAACGCGTGAGCCTTGTCCAGCATCCCTTCGCGTTCAAGTTCAAGCACCTCCAGATGCAACTGCTCCAAGCCCGAGCGCTTCTGAGCATCGTCTCGCAACACTGTCGAATCCGCTTTCGTCTCAGAAGAGGACAACTTGGTGTTGTCTGATGTTGTCTGCATCTGCTTTGGTCTATCTCTACGTCCAGGGATTTTGATGCTCTGTCCTGAGAATAGGCTGGCTGGTACTTCAATATCGTTATATCTAGCCAGGATGACGAATTTAAGGCGCGAGCCCAGAAATTGTTCAGCAAGCTTGGAGAGTGTCTCGTTACTCTTCACTTCGTACCAATAATACTGTCTCCCAAGGTAAACTAGGGGATCCTCGTCAAGCTGTTCTAATAGTAGTGCAGCTCGCCTGGAATGGGGACTCAATACCAGGGCGCACTCCAATTTCTCTCTGGCTAGTATTGTCTCACCGCTGTCCAGTAGCTCGAGGGCATCGAGTTCAAGGTTGCTTGCAGGTAGGGTAGAGCAGGGCTGGTTTTGGCTCTGAATGTTCTCAGGTGGGGCATCCTTGGTTTGATTCAAAGCACAGGAAGCTATGGTTATATTAGTTAGGAGCAGCAAGCAAAAACGGTACTTTGAGATTTTATGGTTGTGCTTGTCGTATGCTGTGCTCATCGAGACCAACCCCTTGATAACGAAAGTGTGTCATTTCCCGTTATCCTATCGCAAAGCAGAGCGCGGGGTTAACTAAAGTGAGTGCCAGTAAACTCTATATTGTCAGCGGGTTCTTGAAGAAAGTATCCTTGGATGTAGTTGACACCAACTGTCCATAAAACTGCCAAGCTGTTGGCATCCTCCACACCGACGATAATGGTCTTGATATTGAATGCTTTGACCTCCTGGTTCATCGTCGTTAGCGTATCCTGCATTTCTTGATTTCCGGCAATACCATCCACTAGTGACGAATCGAACTTGATAAAGTCTACGGGGAGGTGTTTCAACAACGCTTCAGATTTTGGCATTAACCCGAAACGGTCCATTGCAATTTTACACTGTATTTTCTTCAATCCCTCGATGAGCGTCTTCGCCTCAGTAAGGTGATTACGCAGATCCTCCTCCTTGAGCTGAAACGTTATCCAGGAGCCTTTTGCGTTCTGTTCTCGGAGGCAGTCGCACAGCCAGATGAGAAAGTCTTTATCTATCAGAGTCTGCGAGGACAGAGAGATGAAGAATATGACCTTGCGGCCTTCGGCTCTCTGGGAACTGAGTTCGGCCACCGCGTGCTCGATAACCCACCGGTCTATCGGTGCCATGAAATCGTTTTGGGCGGCAATACCCAGAAAATGGCTGGGTGGAATTTCGTCCCCATGGTTATCGATGATGCGTGTGAGCACGGAATAGATCTCCCTGCTCTCGCCATCCAGGCTCACAATGGGCTGATATGCCAGTTTGAATCGATCATTGGCCAATGCATCCTCGATCAGCATTCTCATGCCGGAATTGTCCGATTCCTCCTCGGGCTTTGATTGTGCTTCCTCTTTCTGGTGTAGCCATATTCCATTGGTGCCTTCACCGCGAGCAGCAATGCAGGCGTTGTATGCCTGATTAATACAGTCTTGACTATTGCTGATACTGTCGTTCAAAGGAGCGATGCCAATGATGCATTTCGGTTCTACCAAGTTCTTACTCGATTGGAATAAATGCGCTTTTACTGCTTCATGTATGTTGGTCGCCAAGGTTTTTGGATCTTCCGAGATTCCTCTCAACAGCATTGTGAAGCTGTGATCGGCAAATCGGGCCAAAATGTCGTTTTCATCGATTTTTTCGCTGAGAATTTCTGAGAATTCCTGGATCAGCCTATCGCTGGCAGCAATGCCGAGTTCGCTGCGAATATTCGGGAAATCATCAATCGTGATATAGAACAGCGCTTGGGGCTCGCTACTCTCGCTTTGTTCTTGACATACCTGCTCCAGTCTCTGCATGAAACGGTCTCGATTCAATAGGCCTGTTTGGCTATCACGATCACTGACCAGCCGCAGCTTCTGTTCCAGTTGTTCGTCATTCTTACTATTGCGGATTATGACTTCGGTGCAGGGCTCACTGTCCACGGTAGACGGAGAGAACTCCAGGATTGCTTTGAACGTCTCCCCCCCGTTTTTCTTACACATGATCTCAAGTTCCCCCTTGCCTGATTCCACGGATTTCAGGGATTTCTTAAACTGGGGGAGATGTTCGGGCGCGATCATGTCCAGAATCGGTACACCCAGCAGATCCTCTTGGTCCTGATATCCGAACATTTCCAGGTATACGTGGTTTGCACGCACGTGCATGCCTTCATGGATGTAGACGATAGCGTCGCGAGAATTGTCGATTAGTGCACTGCAGCGTGCCTCAGATTCTTGAAGTCGAACTTTGAGCTGTTCTATCTCTCGGCGGATCAGGAGATCATGAAATTCACGCTTTACAACCAATTGGAGGTGTTCGGGATCGCTTTTCGAGACCACATCTCGGGCGCCGCTGCGCAATGCCTGCAGTAATACCTCTGGCTCTTGTTCTTTGTACAGTACAATGACACCGGAACTCGGGTGGGCTCTCACGCAGAGATCTAAATGCTTCTCAAATTCATTGCGGCCTAGATCGGCGGAGCAGAGGATCAGGTCTGGGACTTGTTGATCGAGTGCATTGATGAGATCGGATTCACCATCGACACGAGTAGGATGGATGGCCATTCCTGCGTTACGAAGGGCGCTCACATGTTCCTCGGCAGTATTGTAAGAGGGTTCAATGATAATCAGTTCAATCGCACGCTCGGTCATGTTAATGCCCTGGATTTTGGTTTGGTCTGGCTGTGCACTACTATTATTTGTCTCCGACTAGCTGCCGAAACACTCCTGTCCCAATAGTGAAACTTGGGCCCAATAATAGGAATAGTATCGGCATCTTAGGTAGGGACTGAAGCGATTTAGGAGGTTTTTTCCTGGCAATTCTTTGGGGTTCCCCTGAAGTCCACTACCGCTTAGATATTGGACCCAGCTGGGGTGGATTAGTGCAGTCTTGGAGATCAAATACGGATCAGGAGTCTTGCACTGTGCAGATTATCAGTCAGGGTACCTACTCGTGGAGTCCGTTGGTTATGGCTGACTCTTGGTTCCCTCCGCTGGTAATGTGTGCGTCTTTGAATTGATACCGACAGAAGGTCCCTGTCGATTCGAGCAATCGCGTTAGCCTGATTGGCCGCTTAACTCCAGACTGATCGAGGAGCACCTGATCTCCAGTTGTGAACTGGCGCATCGGAGTCAGCAGCGTAGCGCTTTGTCCTGAAGTTTGCGATGCCGGGAGCAGAATGCACGCAACTGACGTAGGAGTCCCGGTATTGGTGTCGTCAAGTGTTGCCTTAACAGCTACCGAGTCCAATCCAATGATCTCCAGTCCAACCTGTATTCCGTGACCGGGAAGATTTCTCAGCCAGCGGCTCATACCAATACGGAGTTGATTGGTGTTATTGGAGGTAACATGTATACCCAGGAGTTCACCGACTTTGATCTTGGTGCTATTGGCGGTTGGCCATGCGATACAGTAACCCCACGCACTCTCATTGTCGGTTGTACAGGAGAAAGGCTCTGGTGTTTTCTCAGCCGAAGCCACCCAGGCTGGAAGAGGGGTGCCGCCATCGTATCCTACGCCATCCTCATCCAGTGCGATAACGGTATCATAGGCAACTTGGTTGTATTGCTGCTCTTCTCCCAGTCCAATATGTGCATTCGCCTCAGTGACTTGGGGCACATTTATCAATGGCTGTGTTTCTCTCGGTTTAAACCATTCAATTCCCTCTTCGTCCGCTGACTGTTTCTCTACCGGCGCTTCATCCGCTTCATCGGGACGACACAGCAGATTATGAATTGCCGACAGGCCCACGGCGATCTTGAGTTCGAAATTGAGGCGGGTGCGAACGTATTTGCGCTTCTGGACCCTGCTCAATACCTGGATCAGTTTACTCAGGAGTTGTCGATGGCCTGGATCATCCGCCAACAGTGCCGCCTCTCTATTTTCGTCGGTATCTACACTGTCCAGCACACTCTGAAGTAATCTCACCAGGTTTATAGTATTGAGCTGACGGCAAAAACGGTTTGTCGCGGTCGCTTGCAACTCTAGGTGCGTGGGAGGGTCGTTGGTGTTAAGGCGGGAGATGAACAGTGTAGAGGGGGAGGAGGAGACGCGTTCCGTAGCCGTCAAGCTGGTGCGGGCACTCCACGCCACAAGCTGCGAATAACAGTGGTCTATTTCCCGTTGCCTAAACCGGTACGGTGAGATGACTGAAAACAGCATGGCCTGGATATAGATATCGCGAATACTGCGATTGAGGCCTTTGTGCTGTGCATCCTTGACCGTCAAGTCGTGGACACGGTTTTGCTCTGCATAGGCGTAAAGGCGGTGAATCTCTCCCCAGGTGTTATCGGGAAACGGATCGTAGACGATGACAGATTGATAAAGAACCGAAGTGAGGCTTCGCATCGCTCTCTGAATAGCCACTATCAATAGCTTGCGATCGATTTTTCTGGCCTCACCAGAAATCATCTCGATAATGACAATCTTGTAGGCGATCGCCAGTTCCATGTAGAGCTCGCGGTTCAGAACAGCGATTTTCCTGTTCTTCGCCGACAGCGGAAATTGGCTGTCAAAATAAAATTTCTTCAGATTTTCCGTGAGATACCGTATTGGGCGCCGGAACATCTCAGCCGCTTTAATTCTCGGGAGATTGGGAATCTCCATCCGGTTGAACTCAACGATCGTCTTGAAAACCTGTCGCGAAGTCTCATTGATGTTTGCTGTCGGAAGGCTGGAGATCCACTGCTCCACCTCCCTGGGCTTGGATAAAAAGGATCCTTCCGGAACCGGAGTTCGTTCAGGGATTTCCAGACCGAGTTTATTTTGCATGTCCATAGAGTGGTTACTTAGCGGTTCCCCGGTTTCAGTCGAGCGAGAGTAACTTTTTGCTGTGAATCCGGCCGGTAAATATCTTTACGGCCATAGTCCTGTGACCTTGTTAAGGTGGGTTCAGATGCTACTACAGCAGGTGGTTGATTGTCATGAGTTTTTCTATAATGCATAAGATCGGGGGCAGTGGCATCTCTTTAGCCCAAACTGCTCGGGAGCGCTCCTTCACTGTTCTCCAACCGATTCAGACTACGAGTGTTTTTGACGGCCAGCCCGTGTTTTCCCGCACCAGCTTGGGGACTAAGTATCCTGGCATGCGGGCAGTCATTTCACGGTGGATAGTCAGTGCCTTGGATTCGGGTACCTCGAAATGAGCAGCTCCGTCCACTCTGTCCAGCAGGTGCAGATAGTAGGGGAGCACGGACAGAGACAGCAGCGCGTCGCTGAGGGTGCAAAGTGCATCTGTACTGTCGTTGACACCCCGCAACAGCACCGACTGATTGAGTAGAACGATACCATTCTGACCCAGTTCCCGGAACCTATTCACAGGCGATGGTAGCAGCTCCCGGGCATGATTGGCATGGAGGACCATGATAGTCTGCAGCCGGGTGTTGGAGAGTGTACGCAGCAGGTCTTGGGTTATTCGCTCCGGTAGTACCACAGGCACCCTGGTATGTAAGCGCACACGTTGTAGATGGGAAAACAAAGAGAGTCGTCCAATGAGCCGGGCCAACTGATCGTCCGACAGCATCAGCGGATCGCCACCGCTGAGGATGACTTCTTCTATGTCCTCCGACACTGTTAGATATTCTGCCAGCTTCCCCCAATTATCGCCCATGGTGGAGTGGTCGGCGTAGGGGAAGTGGCGGCGGAAACAAAACCGGCAGTTGACGGCACAGGCGCCGGTGGTAATAAGTAACGCGCGCCCCCGGTACTTGTGCAACAGACCGGGAACCGGATTGTGCGATAAATCCGCCACAGGATCATTTACAAACCCTGCGGCCCCAATTTTCTCTGTCGCCACGGGCAATACCTGGCGCAGTAGCGGGTCGCGAGGATTTCCTTTTTCCATCCGTTGTGCGTAGCTACGGGGCACGCGCATGGGAAAGGTACTATTGGGCAACAGCGTGGACTCTAGCGATTCTGGTTCGATATTCAAGAAATGGAGCAGTTCCCGGGGATGCCTGAAGGCTTGGCGCAATTCCTCTTGCCAAGAAGAGGCCTGCAATGCCGGTTCGGTTCCATGTATCATATACGGTTCCTGATTTTTGGATGGATAAGAGAGATGGCAAGTTACAGTACCAGCGAATTCAAAGGCGGCCTAAAGATAATGCTGGATGGGGACCCCTGTTCGATTATTGACAACGAGTTCGTGAAACCGGGAAAGGGGCAGGCCTTCAATCGGGTCAAGATCAGAAATTTGAAAACCGGACGAGTCATCGAGCGTACCTATAAATCGGGTGAGTCGGTGGAAGCAGCTGACGTTATGGAGGTCACGCTACAATATCTCTACGAGGACGGCGAATTTTGGTATTTCATGGACCCGGAGAGCTTCGAGCAACACAGCGCCGATGCCAACGCAGTTGGCGATTCCCGTCTCTGGCTGAAAGATCAGGATCCCTGTATCGTTACTCTCTGGAATGGCACACCGCTTAGTGTTGAGGCTCCGAATTTCGTGGTGCTTACCATAACCGAGACTGACCCGGGACTGAAGGGTGATACCTCGGGAGGCGGTGGAAAACCGGCTACACTGGAAACCGGAGCCGTAGTGCGTGTACCGCTTTTCGTCCAAACCGGTGAAGCCATCAAGGTGGACACTCGCACTGGGGCTTACGTATCCCGCGCCAAGGAGGGGTGAACCACTCTCCCAGCTGGTGTCCTTCAGCATCTCTTGGAATTCTGCGTCTGCGAGCGCGAATTCTCTCTAAAATTCGCAGCTTTTTCGACAGCAGGGGGGTCCTGGAGGTAGAGACGCCTATCTGTTCTGCTGCTGCAATCTCCGATCCTGCGCTCGCTTCCTTGAAAACTCACTACTCTGGACCTGGCGCCGGGGACGGAGCAGGGCAGCTGTTTCTCCACACCTCTCCGGAGTTCGCCATGAAACGCCTGCTGTGCTCAGGGTCGGGCCCGATCTATCAAGTTTGCAAGGTATTTCGCGATGGTGAGTCAGGACGTTTCCACAATCCTGAATTTACACTGCTGGAGTGGTATCGCCCGGGTATGGATCATCATCAGCTGATGGACGAGGTGGCTGCGCTGATCGAGGTCTTGATGCCCGAGGTCGGGGAAGAGCTGCGCATCTCTTACCGGGAATTGTTTCTGAAGCATTTGAGTATTGATCCACTTGCGGCTTCTGAAGCGGAGTTGAGAGATACAGCGGTCGCACAGGGAGTAGCAGGAGCAAATCAACTACAACTGGATAGCAAGGACGCGTGGTTGGACTTGCTGCTGACCCACTGTATCGAACCTCGAATGGCGACAGGACTCTGTTTTGTATACGACTACCCACCGAGCCAGGCATCCCTGGCTCAAATCAGAGCAGGGGAGTCGCCTGTGGCCGAGCGATTCGAGCTTTACGTCAATGGTATGGAGATGGCCAACGGTTTCCATGAGCTGGCTGATGCGGTGGAACAGCGTCAGCGATTCGAGAAGGATATGGAAAAACGAGATCAGTTGGGGCTGCCTTCGGCTCCTTTGGATACTCGCTTTCTGGCTGCATTGGAAAATGGATTGCCTCCTTGCGCGGGCGTGGCCCTCGGAATAGATCGACTACTGATGCAAATTGCCAACGTCGACCACATCAATGATGTTCTTGCGTTTCCCTTAGAGAGGGCCTAGGAGTTCGGAGAGGTACTTTTCTTATTGTGTTATTCAGCCGCGATCTATAGTTGCGATCTCTTCACCCATACGAACCTCGACGCCTGATCGCAGTTCATGATCCCAGGATATACTTTCCCTGGCGAATAACAGAATCACTGTAGAACCCATGTTGAAGCGGCCCATTTCGCATCCTTTTTCCAGGTCTGGCACGGTTAGTCCCCCATCTCCGTAGCGCCACTGGGATACAGCCCTACTGCGCGGAGCGACAGTACCTGACCACACGGTGTCCATACTGGCTACGAATATGGCTCCCACCATAATGACTGCCATAGGCCCTGCTTTGGTTCGAAAGATGCTAACGACTCTCTCATTGCGACTAAATATTCCCGGGATGGAGCGGGTGGAGGAGGGTGATACGCTGTACAACCTACCGGGGATATGCAGCATCTGCTCAAGTTGGCCCCTCAATGGCATATGTATTCGGTGGTAGTCTCGGGGAGACAGATATATGGTGGCAAATGCTCCTGCCCGGAAACGATTTGCAAGCTGCTGATCTCCTCCCAGCAGTGACGCCAGAGAATAACGCATTCCCTTGGCCTGAATGACGTCAAATGCTTCGACCATTCCAGCTTCGCTGATTGTGCCATCCACCGGACAGGCAATCGTGTGCTTTCCCTGGGCAATAGGCCTGGTCTCGGGCCTTAGCGGACGTGTGAAAAAGGCGTTAAAGTTGGGGTACTGTTGGGGGTCGCGCTCAACAGCTAGGCTCATGTCGATCTGATAGAGCCGAATGACCGTACGAATCATTGTCTCCTTGAGAGGACGCCAACGGCTGCGGGTCAACCAATACATGAGTTGGGACAACAGGTGGTGGGGAAGCAGATGCTGGAGCATGGCAAATAGCCGATCAGGTATATTCGGCGTCGATTTTTCTTTATCCAGCGACGTTCTCAATTTCGATATCTCTCCGCTAGCCGTTTTAAATCTGAGGCGATACTAACCTCATCCACCAAGCCGGTAAACAAACCGACGAACAACCCCTCCGGATCAATAACCCCAATGCTGGTGCTATGATCTATTCGGAATTCGCCGGTTTCCGTGTCAACCCTGCTGTAGATTACTCCGAACTTTCTGGCGAACGTCTGAACTTGTATCGGAGTACCTGTGAGGGCGAGAAAATCCGGGCTAAAGCGGTTGATGAAGTTCATCAGCACCTCGGGGCTATCGTACTCCGGATCGAGGCTTACAAATAGCGCACGCGTGGTCTGTTGTAGTCTTGGGAGATCTGCCAGACGATTAATAACGCGGGTCGCGAGGGAAAGCGAATCACGGCTTGATTCCTCGGAGCGTGTATAACCAAACAGCACAAGATTCCAATGCGCACGCAGTCTTTCCTCAGTGAACGGTTTGTTGTACTGATCCCGCAGGGACAATGAGGTGAGGGGCAGGGGCGGATCCAGCAATCGCAGCACACTAAACTCGGGTATATTCGGGGCATGCTGGTTACCCCAGTAATAACCGCCGTAAAAGATAATGATGCCGAGACCCAGAAGGAGAAGACGGGAGAGTGCTGACCTTGGTCTCTGCCTTGATCTTAACTCGAGACGTTTTGTCAATGGGGGCTCTTAAAACACCTATCTTTTTACCACCATAACACTACAGTTTGCGTGCTCCACCACCCGGGTAGCGCAGGACCCAAGGAATACCTCTCCCAGATTTCTGGTATGGGATGGGATAATGATTAAATCGGCCTTTATTTCATTGCACTCCGCTAGGATTTTTTCTGCCGGGTTTCCCTGCCCAATAATTGGATGAACACTGATATCCGGGGGGAAGTTTGCAGCCAGATAACGCTTGAGTTCGGTGCCCACCTCTTTCATTGCCTTTTTCATGGCATTGTCCGGAAAAAAGGATTCGATAACCGGCATACCGAAGCCAGGAATTACAGTCATCACATGGACGTCAGCGCCATGCTTGCGGGCCTCGTCAATCGCGACCTTGGTTGCTTTGGCGGCGAGCTGAGTCTCTTGGAGATCGATCGGTAGTAGTATTCTGTTGAACATAGTCCTTGATACCTTGCCAGCCCTTGGTCTAACTGACCTGAGGGCGCGGTTAACCTAGCCGGGTTTCTGATAGTCTGGCGTCAAATCTACTGTTCAAGCAGATGACACCGCCTCCTGTTGTTGCGCGTTCATACGTCGTCTCTGAATCATTGCCACTAGTCCCAGCAACAGCAGCGCTGGAATGAACATCAAATGCTTGGGTGGGCGTTGCGCTTCCACTTCAAGACTTACGATCTCCCAGTCAAAGTCCAGGCCGGCTTTCTCAGCGGGGCTGCCAAAGGTTATATTGTCAACTAGCACTTTGTTTTCTTCCACCCGGGTCTCCAGGCCCGCGCTGGCTAGCCTTTCAGGGCCAGAGCCTTTGGCTCCCATGGGTAGGAGAATGGTCTTGCTGATAAATCTACCGTCGATATTCTCTCCTTGCACCTGCATCCGCAGATCCCCCTCATTGGGCGTATCCTCTGCGAGCGACTCTATCTGGGTGGCTGAGACGATATCCAAGGGTTCATAAACCATATCCCACCAATAACCTGGGCGAAACAGGGTGAAGGCCACCAGGAGTATAGCCAGGGACTCCCAAAGGCGACTTTTTACCAACCAGTAACCCTGGGTCGCGGCCGCGAACAGTAGCATTGCGACGGTGGCGCTAGAAATGACAAGTATCAGCTCAAACCAGCTGCCAATACCGATCATCAGCAGTTGGGTGTTAAAGATGAAAAGGAAGGGGAGAATGGCGGTTCGGATGTCGTATAGAAAGCCCTGAATACCGGTCTTAATCGGGTCGCTCTTTGCAATCGCTGCAGCTGCGAAGGCGGCTAGGCCCACAGGGGGCGTATCATCCGCCAGTATCCCGAAGTAGAAGACGAACATATGCACAGCCACCAGGGGCACGATCAGACCATTGTTGGCGGCCAGAGCCACTACCACGGGTGCCATAAGACTGGATACCACTATATAGTTTGCTGTAGTGGGTAATCCCATACCAAGGATGATGCAGATCATGGCGGTGAATAGCAGCGCGAGCATTAGATTGCCACCCGATATGAATTCCACGAACTGCACCATTACCTGACCAATTCCGGTAAGGGTAATCGTACCCACAACGATACCGGCGGCGGCGGTGGCGACACCAATCCCGATCATATTTCTGGCGCCATGAACCAAGCCAGTGATGCACTCACCGATACCCTGCTGCCACATACCTTGGAGGCCAGTGCCACGAAACATAGCCTGCAGGGGGCGCTGGGTCAGAACAATAAAAATCATAAATATGGTAGCCCAGAATGCGGAAAGCCCAGGCGAGAACCGCTCTACTACCAGACACCACATTAAAAGCGCGATGGGCAGCAGAAAATAGAGGCCAACTTTTACCGTTGGTCCAACCTCGGGCAGTTCCAGCAATGGATTTTCCGGGTCATCCATTTCGAGCTCGGGGTAACGCGCAGAATATTTAACTAAGGCTACATAGGCTGCTAAAACGCCTGCACCCACGATATAGATAGCTGCATCACCGGCATATACCTTGATCCAGCCAATACCGTAGTAGACCACCAGACCTATAGCGCATATACCTGCTACGATCGCTGCAAAAGTCATCAATTTTTGTGCGAGGGTGCTTTGGGTGCGCTTCGGCAACCCCTTCATGCCGGCCTTGAGTGCTTCCAGGTGAACGATATAGACAAGAGCGATGTATGAAATCACCGCTGGCAAGAAAGCGTGCTTGATAACTTCGATATAGGAAATACCCACATACTCGATCATTAGGAACGCGGCAGCGCCCATCACCGGTGGGGTGAGCTGACCATTAGTGGATCCAGCCACCTCGACGGCTCCGGCTTTGGTGCCCGGGAAGCCCACTCTTTTCATCAGCGGGATAGTGAAAGTTCCAGTCGTGGCCACGTTGGCAATGGAGGATCCGGAAATCAGACCGGTGGCAGCAGAAGCGACTACCGCCGCTTTTGCCGGCCCACCGCGCATATGGCCAAGCAAAGCAAACGCCATTTTGATGAAGTAGTTACCCGCGCCTGCCTGCTCCAGCATTGCACCGAACAGCACGAACAGAAATACGAAGCTGGTGGAAACTCCCAATGCCACACCAAAAACACCTTCTGTTGTAAGCCATTGGTGGGACATTACTTTGGATATACTTTGTCCTTTGTGGGCGATCACATCCGGCATATAAGGGCCGCCAAAGGTGTAGATCAGAAAGATCATTGCCACGATCATCAGCGGCGGGCCCAAGGCGCGACGGGTGGCCTCCAGGAGCAAAACCATGCCGCAGACGCCGACGATCAGGTCAAACTGGGTGGGTGCACCAGATCGACCGGACAACTCCTCGTAGAACAAAAACAGGTAGGCGGCGCAAAACGATCCGACGATGGCGAATACCCAATCTTGTAGCGGAATCCGGTCCCTCGGGGATCGATGAAACGCGGGAAATGCGGTGAAAGCGAGAAATAGAGCAAAGGCAAGATGAATAGATCGCGCCTCGGTATCGTTTAAGACGCCGAATCCCAGTAGGAATGGTAGCGGTGAGGCATACCACAACTGAAACAGAGACCAGGCCAGCGGGACACCGAACAATATTTTTCCCGGAGTGCCCAACGGGTGGCGCGCTCCGGAGTCGCTCTTAGCGACCATCTCCTGCAGTTCCTGATCGGAGATGACCTCGGTATTTTTATTATCATCACTCATGGTTCGACTTCCCACTGTCATTGGATCGGGCCGGCAATTGTTGCTGGGTTGAGGATCCTGTGATCGTCTCAGGCAGTGTCCGCTGTCAATCTGAGCAGAATAGTTTTGGTAATCCTCAGACGTTGTGTACCCAAGCTTCTAACAGAGTAGGACGGTGCGAACCCCTGGGTTCGCACCGCCACCGCCAGTCAGGTTACATCAAACCGGCTTCCTTGTAGTACTTGGCAGCACCGTCATGGAGTGGTGCCGAGAGGCCGTCTTTTACCATTTGTTCCTTCTTCAAATGTGCAAAAGCAGGGTGCAGTTTACGGAAGCTGTCGAAGTTCTCAAATACGGACTTGACCACCACATAAACCGTCTCCGCGGGGACGTTGGTGGATGAAACGAAAGTGGCGCCCACACCAAAGGTGGTTACATCGTCGGGATTGCCGCGATACATGCCACCTGGGATCACTGCGGTGCGGTAGTAATCGTTGTCGCTTACCAGTTTGTCTACTTCTGGGCCGGTGACTGAAACCAGTACGGTATCGCAAGAGGTAGTGGCCTCTTTGATGGAACCGGAAGGGTGACCAACAGTATAGATCATGGCGTCGATCTTATTGTCGCAGAGGGCCTTGGATTGTTCTGCCGGCTTAAGCTCCGATGCTAGGGCGAAATCATCATTGGTCCATCCCAGAGCGTTCATCAACACCTCCATGGTGCCGCGCTGTCCAGAGCCAGGGTTGCCTATATTGACCCGTTTACCTTTAAGGTCGGCAAAGTTCTTGATGCCGCTGTCTGCTCGGGCCACGACGGTGAAGGGCTCAGCATGCACAGAGAATACTGCGCGCAGGTCTTTGTTGGGGCCTTGATCCTTGAATTTACTAGTACCCTGGTAAGCGTGGTACTGCCAATCGGACTGGGCTACCCCCATATCCAATTCACCGGCCCTGATAGTGTTCAGGTTATATACAGACCCGCCGGTGGACTCCACGGAACAACGCACGCCATGATCTTTGCGCCCCTTGTTGACAAGGCGGCAAATCGCTCCACCCGTTGGGTAGTAGACTCCCGTGACACCACCAGTGCCGATGGTGATGAAAGAATTAGCGCTGGCTGTTGTTGCTGTACCCAACGTGATACCCGCAACCATCAGTGCGCTGATCGTCAATTGTTTGGCAAACATCAATATCCTCCTAAGGAATGTCATCTAACATGAAAATAAGGTGAAAACAGGCGATTTTTCAGACAAATCACATAAACCGTGATGCGAATGCCATCAAGTTAACCCTGATTTGACGATTATTTTTCCCTGGCGTCTAAATCAGGGGGGCCATGAGCTAGTAGCCTAGCTAATTTGTCGGAATTATCAACCCCCTATCGAGATCAGATCCCCGCTGCTCGAATAGTTGGTGTGAGGCGCGAAGAACGATCGCTTGGGGTTTATAATTGGCCTCGGCTACCGACGCGGTCCAATTCAGCACTCTCAAGACTCTCTAACTTTGGGACGGATCTTTCCATGAACCAGCGCCTAAAAATTTTTACAACTGGCGGCACAATCGACAAAATCTACTTCGATGCGAAGAGCGAGTTTCAGATTGGAGAGCCCCAAATAGCGGAACTCTTGCGGGAAGCGAACACCTTTTTTGACTATCGAGTGGAATCCTTACTTCGCAAGGATAGCTTGGACATGGACGACGCTGATAGGGCAATGATTCGTGACAGGGTAGTGAAGGATGAGAGCAGTAGGATATTGATTACCCACGGAACTGACACCATGGTCGAGAGTGCCATGGCGCTCATCGGAATCGACGGTAAGACCATCGTGTTGACCGGTGCCATGCAACCCGCGCGACTCAGGGTTAGCGATGCGGTCTTTAATATCGGTTATGCCGTCGCGGTGGCGCAGATGTCCGCGCCAGGTGTGTACATTGCCATCAACGGGCTGGTATTCGATCCAACTTATTGTCGTAAAAACATTCCCGGTAACCGCTTCGAGAAACTGTAGCAAGTGCTTTTTTGGCTGACAGATTGGTCCCTGGGTGAGGTTAACCGGCTGTTGACCCAAGCACGCTTGGGCATCCATAATCTCTCCCGCGATTTCAAGGGACAAAAAATCACACCAATGACTGCAGCTGCTTGCGAGAGAACGGGCTTCCCGGTTGTGATCGTTTTTCCGCTAGAAAATGAAAGGTCCAGAGATCTCATAGTTATGGTGACCCGAATCGGTCCCCTCGCAACGAAAAGCTGTGAACCCGGTCAGGCCCGGAAGGGAGCAGCCGCAGCAGCCGTCTCGTGTGCCGGGGTGCGGCTGGTTCGGGTCGCCGCCCGATATCGTCCTCGAAATCCTGCACCCGCTGTTCCGGGGGTGAGGAGTCCCAATATCCCATGAGCTATCAGGTTTTAGCCCGCAAGTGGCGTCCCGGCGCTTTCCAGGATTTGGTCGGTCAGGCCCACGTCGTGCGGGCCTTGATCAATGCCCTAGATAATGATCGGCTGCATCACGCCTATCTTTTCACCGGTACCCGAGGGGTGGGTAAGACGACGCTTGCCAGAATATTTGCCAAGTCTCTCAATTGCGAACGGGGCGTAAGCTCTACACCCTGCGGAGAGTGTTCTGTTTGTCGGGAGGTCGACGAGGGGAGGTTCATAGACCTTTTAGAAGTGGATGCCGCCTCAAGGACCAAGGTCGATCAAACCAGGGAACTGCTGGACAATGTGCCTTATGCTCCAGTGCAGGGGCGTTACAAAGTTTACCTTATCGATGAAGTGCATATGTTTTCCGGGGGCAGTTTCAATGCCCTCCTGAAGACGCTCGAGGAGCCCCCACCCCACGTCAAGTTTCTGCTGGCCACTACCGATCCCCAGAAGGTCCCGGTTACTGTTCTCTCGCGTTGCCTGCAATTCAACCTGAAGCGTTTGCCGTTTGATCAGATCAGTGACTATTTAGAAAGTATTCTAGAGAGGGAGGGTTTGGCCTTCGAGGGTCCGGCTTTGGAGCTGCTTGCCAGAGGGGCAGACGGCAGTATGCGGGACGCTCTCAGTCTATTGGATCAGGCTATTGCATTCGGTGGTGGTAAGGTGTTGGAGTCAGAAGTTCGGACGATGCTCGGGACTAGTAGCCAGGAGAGCATTCACAGACTGCTGAGCAAATTGGCCGATCACGATACCGCTGGATTGCTTGCGGAAATCGCGACACTCGCTGAATCCGCTCCCGATTTCGCTGGAGTTTTGGGAGATCTCTTGATGATGTTACATCGGGTGGCGCTGGCCCAAGCGCTTCCCGACAGCCTGGACAGCAGCATGGGGGATGTCGGCCAGATTCTTGAATTGGCATCGAAAGTCGATGCTGCCGATATCCAACTGTTCTATCAAATCGCCCTAATCGGTCAACGTGATTTGCCGCTGGCTCCGGACCCGCGATCCGGTTTGGAGATGGTGTTACTGCGAATGCTGGCTTTTCGCCCCGCGAGAGGGGTAACGCCCTCGACGCCCAGCGCTAAATCTTCTGCGACCAAACCCTCGACAGAGGTCAGCGATCGAACTCGGTCTGAACCTGAGAGTGGAGCCTCCGGTTCCGGTCCAGGACCTCATGAAGCCAACTCGGACAAGCCCCGGTCTGCCGGAGTTGTGGTTGAAACCAGCAAAGAAAACATAGACCTAAGTCATTGGCAGCAGGTAGTGGCTTCACTTAAAATCGGCGGGATCGCCAGTCAATTGGCCAGTAATTGCGTCTTCCACCAGTGGGACGGCAGCACCCTGCGGCTGCGACTCGACCCCAGCCACCAGCATATGCAGGTGGGGAGTTCCGAACAGCGGCTCCGTGGGGCGTTGGAGGAACTTCTGGATAGGCCAGTCAAATTATTGATCGAAGTCGGTCGGCAGTCGGAAGTTTCTCAGACACCGGCACAGCAGCAGGCCAAGGCGAAAAAGTTGCGCCAAGCTTCGCTGGAAGCGGAAATGGAGTCAGACAAGTTGGTGCAATCGATGCGGGAGCGTTTCGGCGCTCACATCGTCCCGGGATCGATTCAACCGGTTGATGATTAGACAACGCCACAGGAACGAGGAGCAGCAGATGAAAGGTGGATTAGGCAATCTGATGAAACAGGCCCAGAAGATGCAGGCCGATATGCAGAAGGCCCAGGAACAACTTGCACGGGAGGAGCTTGTTGGCGAATCGGGCGGTGGACTAGTGAAGATCACCATGAACGGAAGACATGAGGTACGCCGGGTGGAGATCGATGAAAGTTTGGTGGGCGACGATCGCGAGATGCTGGAAGATCTTGTTGCCGCCGCGATAAACGATGCTGTGCACCGGATTGCAGAAAAAACGCAGGAGAGCATGTCCGGACTGGCAACCGGTATGGGATTGCCGCCGGGGATGAAACTCCCTTTTTAAGGATCTATGGCAGACCAGCCGCTGTTGCAACAATTGATGGAGGCCCTGCGCTGCCTGCCCGGGGTGGGGCCGAAGTCGGCGCAACGCATGGCGTTCCACCTCTTGGAACGACAGCGAGAGGCGGGATTGCACCTCTCCGCTGTGTTAGCAGCGGCCATGGAGCGCATTGGTCATTGCCAGCGCTGCAGGACTCTCAGCGAAACCCGGCTCTGCAGCTTGTGTTCTAACCCCAATCGCGACGGCAGCCAGATCTGCGTGGTGGAATCTCCCGCAGAGGTAATGGCGTTGGAGCAGGCCACGGTCTACAGTGGCCGATATTTTGTCCTCGGAGGGCGACTCTCACCACTGGATGGTTTGGGTCCCAGCGAGATTGGGTTGGATCAACTGGAGGCACTATTGGGTGAGGGCGGTATAGAGGAACTCATACTGGCTACCAATCCAACTGTTGAGGGGGAGGCGACCGCCCACTATATCAGCCAAATGTCAACGGCCAAGGAGGTGCGGGTAACCAGAATAGCGCACGGTGTTCCCCTGGGGGGCGAGCTGGAATACGTTGATGGAGGCACTCTCTCCCACGCCTTCGCAGGGCGACGCGAGTACTGACTGGGCTTGCATTCGGGTTAAGCTGAAATGAGTAGAGATTAGGAGTCGGGTGCGATGGAAAATTGTCTATTCTGCAAAATGGTGAGCGGAGAGATCGAGGCGGATATCGTTTACGATAATGATGAAGTACTCGCATTCCGCGACATCAATCCGCAAGCGCCAGTGCACATATTGATTATTCCGAAGCGTCACATCGCAACACTAAACGATCTGGAACCCGGGAATGCCGGAGTTATGGGACAGCTCTATCTTGCGGCAAGAGCGGTCGCGAAAGAGCAGGGTATCGCCGAAGAGGGCTACCGTACCCTCATCAACTGTAACCGGCTCGGTGGACAGGTGGTTTTCCACGTACATCTGCATCTCTTAGGCGGAAGAGGCATGGGCTGGCCTCCGGGATGATTTTGTAAATAGTGAATTAGTGTTAACAGGCCCTAGTCTAAGTGCAACCGATCGCAACACATTCTTACCCAGTTCCACTGCCCCACCCCAACAGGGTAAACCGTGTCGACCCCGCTACTCCAGGACGATCCGCTCAGGAGGAAGCTCATCCCCGCCGCAAACAGATCATTCACTCTCAGGATGTACCGTTGCTCAGTGCTCGGCAACTGGACAACACAATTTCCCTCGTTGACCGGAACCACGCAGCCGCGGGTACGCCACCTGGCATCCACGCCTACCAATCCGTGGCCGCAGTCGAGGAACGGGCCAGGATGCAGCAGCTATTTGGCCTTGACGAATACGCTTAGTACAACTTCCCTTCATGGCGGTTGAATTCGTTCGCCAACTCTCTACCATTCCCTGATTTTCACTGGCCTTTTTTCCATCCAGCGACTATTTTTTTATCAGGCTGTGCACTAATCGCAAGGGGGACCGCAACTCCCGAAGGGTGGGTGTGTAGTTGATAAATCTTATTTCGACCAAGGATTCCCATGATGAAAAGCGAGCGCGGCCTGCAGCTGAAACGGCGTCTTGAAGAGGTATTCGAGAGGCAACAGAGTTTAGGGTTGAAGAAGGCCGCTGCAGACCAGATTCGTCGCTTGCTGACCATCTATTACCGGTATGTTTCACCCGCAGACCTGGAAGGAAAGCGGCCCGAGGATCTCATCGGCGCCGTGATTGCTCATTGGCAACTTCTCAGAGACCGCCGTAACGAGGATCCCATGGTACGGGTGTACAACCCGGGATTCGAGGAACATGGCTGGCAAAGCCCGCACACAATTATCGAGACAGTCTGCGACGACATGTCTTTTTTAGTGGACTCGATCTCCATGTGCCTCAATCGCCAGGGCCTCACTATCGGACTTACCATACACCCCGTGGTATCAACGATCAGAGATGAACAGGGCAGACTGTTGGAGATTCGGGATGCGGAGGGGCCAAACGATCGGTGTGAGTCTTTGATCAGCCTGCATGTGGAGAAGCAGCTTTCTCCCGAGGTGTTGTCCGGTTTACAGCAGTCGATCCTATTGGTCATTCGAAGCGTTGGCCTGGCTAACCAGGATTGGCAGCAGATGAAGCAGCGGGCCGGGGAGATGAGTGCCACCCTGTCGACAAGCGGGACATCGGCTGCTGCTGAGTTGCAGGAGTCAAAGGCTTTTTTGGATTGGGTAGCTAAGGATAACTTTACGTTTCTGGCCTATTGCGAATTCAGTCTTGAGCAACGGGAAGCTGCAGTTCACTACCAAGTGGACAATCAATCCCTGTTGGGGTTGTTCAGTGACACCGCAGCTGAGGGGCTTCAGCCTGCAGAGGTTATCCCCCTGGTCAACGGGCAAAACCTCGGCTTTTCCGGGGACCTGGTTGTAACCAAGGCGAATGCGCGTTCGGTGGTGCACCGCCCCGCCTACATGGATTACATAGGGATCAAGCGCTACGGGGAGGATGGGGAGCTCAATGGTCTCTGCTGCATTCTGGGCCTGTTCTCCATCGCGGCCTACAGCAGCCCTCCAGAAGATATTCCGTTGTTGAGGAAGAAGGTGACAGGTATCTCTGCGGACGCCAGGCTGGCACCGAAAAGCTACTCTGGAAAGGTGCTGCACAATATCTTGGTGACCTATCCACGGGATGATCTTTTCCAGATTCCCGAAGCCGAGCTGTCGGAAATTTCTCTTGGAATACTCAGTCTGCAGGAGCGCCAGCGAACCCGCATCTTTCTTTTCCAAGACCCCTTCAACCGTTTCTTCTCTTGTATGGTCTATGTACCCAGAGAGCAATATAACAGGGAGCTGCGGCTACGGGTTCAGGAGGTGCTGATGGAGGCGCTGGGTGGAACCGAGGTCGAATTCACTACCCAGTTTTCAGAATCCATACTGGCTCGCGTCCACTATATCGTTTTTACCGAACCCGGGAAGGCACCAGAGATAGACCGGGAGGCGCTGGAGATGCGGGTCATTGATGCTACCCGTACCTGGCACGACGAGTTGCACGAGGCGCTACGGGAGCGGTTCGGAGAAGCGACAGCCGTACGTTACGGTAAGACCTACGCAGAGGCATTCCCGGGAGGATACATAGAGGACACCCCATCACGAGCCGCTGCCGCCGATGTCGAGCGCATTGAGAGTGCTCGTGCTACTGGGGGGCTCGAACTCCACTTTTACCAGCCAATGGTCGAGGGCGATGACAGCGTTCACCTGCGGCTCTATTCTCCGAGTACTCCAGTATCGCTTTCAGATGCCATTCCCATTCTTGAAAATATGGGGTTAAGCGTATTCGGGGAGCGCCCTTACCAGGTCCGCTGCCATTGGGGAGATATCTGGATTCACGATTTTTCCATGCGCTGCAGAGCGGGAACCCATCTGGATGCTCACACCAGCGATAGGTTCCACACCACGTATCTCAAGGTGTGGCGGGGAGAAGTGGACAGCGATAGATTCAACGAGCTGGTTCTGGTGGCCGGGCTTTCCTGGCGACAAGTGGCACTGCTGCGTGCCTACAGTCGTTATCTACAGCAGATCAAGACGCCCTACAGTCAGTCCTACATCATTGACAGTCTCATACTCAATCCCGAGATTACGGGGCTGTTGGTGACCATGTTCACTCTACGCTTTGATCCGGGTGTCGGCGGGCGGGAAAAGAAGCTGGTGAAGACGCTGGCGCTGATCGATAGTAAGTTGGAACTGGTCTCCAGCCTTGACCAGGACCGGATACTGAGAAATCTGCTTAATCTGATCATGTCAACCCTTCGCACCAACTACTTCCAGGGAGACGAGACTTCGGCGGCCGAACATCTCTCTTTCAAATTCAATCCGCAACTGGTCAACGACATGCCCCTGCCCAGGCCCATGTTCGAGATTTTCGTATTCTCACCACGTATGGAGGGTGTCCACCTGCGGGGAGGTCGGGTAGCCCGTGGCGGCCTCAGATGGTCTGACCGAATGGAGGATTTCAGGACAGAAGTACTCGGATTGATGAAGGCGCAGATGGTAAAGAATACGGTCATCGTGCCTGTGGGTTCCAAGGGAGGATTCATCATTAAACGTCCCCCCTCGGAGGGCGACAAAGACAGTCTGATGGAGGAGGTTGTGGTCTGCTATAAAACCTTCCTCAGGGGCATGCTGGATCTCACCGACAATCTAGTCGAGGGTGAGGTGGTGACGCCCGCGGGACTGGTGAAATATGACGACGACGACCCTTACCTGGTAATTGCTGCGGACAAAGGTACCGCCACATTTTCGGATATCGCCAATTCGGTTGCCGAAGAGTACGGTTTCTGGCTTGGCGATGCGTTCGCCTCCGGGGGATCGGTGGGCTACGACCACAAGAAGATGGGGATCACCGCCAAAGGTGCCTGGGAGTCGGTTAAACGCAATTTTCGGGAGCTCAATGTAGATATCCAGACGGAACCCTTCACTGTAGTGGGAATCGGTGACATGTCGGGAGATGTATTCGGCAACGGTATGCTTTTATCCCGCCAGATAAGATTGGTGGGAGCCTTCAATCATCTCCATATTTTTCTGGATCCCGACCCGGATCCGGAAATCTCCTACAAGGAACGGGAGCGGCTTTTCCGCTTACCCAGATCGAGCTGGAAGGATTACGACAAAAAGCTGATATCCCCCGGGGGCGGCGTATTTGCCCGCAGTCTCAAATCGATTCCATTGAGCGCTGAGGTCAAGGCGCTGCTGGGTATCAAGCAGGACCGCATGCAGCCCAATGAGCTAATAAGCTATATGCTCAAGGCGCCGGCCGATTTGCTTTGGAATGGGGGGATAGGCACCTATGTGAAGGCCGAAAGCGAGAGCCAAGACGATGTCAGGGACAAATCCAATGACGCGGTACGAGTCAACGGCAGTGAATTGCGCTGCAAAGTGGTGGGGGAGGGCGGCAATCTGGGCGTGACTCAGCTGGGCCGAATTGAGTTTGCTGCACGAGGCGGTCTGATTTATACAGATGCCATCGACAACTCGGCGGGGGTCGATTGTTCCGACCATGAGGTCAATATCAAGATTCTTCTCAACCAGATTGTAGCCAATGGTGAGATGACACAGAAGCAGCGTAATCGGCTGCTAAATCAGATGACGGACGAAGTGGCCGAACTGGTGCTATCGGACAATTATGCCCAGACTCTGGCGGTCAGTATGGTAGCCTCGGTAGCGCCGGAGAGCCTTCATCTACATGCCCGTTTTATTGAGCATCTGGTGCAGCGCGGCCGCCTCAACAGAGAGTTGGAGTTCTTGCCCAGCGAAAAGGAGATCGCCGAACGTCAGGCCCAGAATCGGGGGCTGACAAAGCCGGAGATATCGGTCCTCCATGCTTACAGCAAGATGAACTACTACGATTCTCTGATTACCTCCGATGTGCCCGATGACGAGTATCTCCAGTCCGAGTTGATTTCCTATTTTCCCCATGTGCTTGGGGAACGTTATCCAGAGGAGATGCTGTCCCATCGGCTGGGGCGGGAAATCATAGCAACGCATTTAACCAATAACATAGTGGATCACGTAGGCCCGGGTTTTGGATTCCGTGTGCGTGAGCAGGTGGGTGCCTCGATTGCGGACGTAACCCGCGCCTATACAGCGGTTAGCAAGATATTTGCGATCGACACACTCTGGAATCAAATTCAAGCGCTCGATAACAAGGTGGCGGCAGCGGTGCAGCTGCAGATGATGCGGTTGGTGGCTCAACAACTTCAGCAGACAGTGATATGGGTATTGCGAAACAGAGAGGCCGGTGAGGGCATACGAAGCCTGGTCGAGTTTTTTCATTCAGGGGTGGAAGCTCTGGGTATGCGAATGCCCAAGCCTCTGGCTTCCAAGGATCGGTTGGCGCTGAATCGCCAGATCAAGTCGCTGGCAGCTGCCGGGGTTCCCAGGGAGCTGGCCCAACGCGTGGGAATAGTAGCGCCCATGGCATCCGCTCTAGATATCGTAGAAGTGTCGGTTGAACAAAATGTGGAGGTGCTGCAGGTGGCTTCGGTGTACTACAGCCTAGGTATGATTCTGGACCTGCACTGGCTCCGAAGGCAGATAAAAGAGCTGCGGGTGCGCACCCACTGGCACGGACTGGCCAAATCGAGGCTGACCGACCGCCTCAATGCCCACCAGAGGGAGATTACCGCTCAGATTTTACGTACCACCCGGCCTTACAAAATTCCCCGCAAGCGGGTGGAACTGTGGATCGAAGACCGAGGTTTTTCCCATCAGCGTCATGTTCAGGCGATCGCTGAATTTCGCGCCGAGGCAACACTCGACTTCCCCATGCTTTCGGTCTTGGTCGATGGGCTGGGTGCTATGCGGGGTAGCGAGACCTAGGCTCAGTAGTCAGGGCTGAAACACAATACCATAGTGCTCCAAGGTACGCGCAATGAACGCGGGCCAGACGTCATCAGGTATCCAGATCTGGGTGACACTGTCGTAGGCCTCATCGGCTCCCACACCTTCCTCGATCACCCGGTAGAGAAACACAAAGGTGGAGGCACGGATATTGGATTGGCAATGGACCAGTACCTTTCTACCCCTGGACTGGTTGAGAATGGCACTGAATAGCTCGAACTCCACCAGGTCCAGGGATTCCGTATCGACGGGTATGTGGACGTAGCTGATGCCTTTGGATGTGACAATCCGTTCTTCCTCAGGCTCCGAGCCTTGTATATGGGAGGGCGAGAGATTGATCACTACCCGATAGTCTTCCTTGTTCAATGCAGCAAGCTGCGCCGCGGAAGGTTGTCCGGAGGTATCTATCCATGGGGAGACAGCGACCAGATTGGGGAACTTCCCTGAAGCGGCAGTCTGGGTTTGCCGTTTGGTGCTGGCGCAGCCATATGCCAGGGTTAGAGTCAGAACCAACAGTATCAGCTGCAGCAACCCGCTAGGCCAAGCCCGTCTATATCCTCCACTTAGACGGCACCCAGTAGATCCCTGTTGTGGACCGTAACCGGTGATAACGGGAGATTTTGCAATATGCTTTGAGCCGATCAAGCGGGGTTCCGTGTGGGGATGTTGGATAGTCGGGATTGTAGAAGGAAGCTGGGTCATGAAATGGGCCGATGGCTCACTAGGGGATTATAGTCCAGCCGGGCCCCAACTCCGAACTGTTCGGCTGCAGCATATCCACAGGGGGAACCAAAACCACCAGTAAGGTTTCAAACAAGAAACCACAGAATTACCTTTCTTAGCGTAAATCGACTTTAGGGAGCGGGGCATGAAACAATCGAAAGTACCGCGCTCTATTTGGGATATTGATCCCCGGCACGAAAATCCAACAGATGTGGTAGCCATTGAAATCCTATTCCTAGATGCTTGGGAATACAGCTTTTTTAGCCGGCCAGCAGTGTCGAGGGTGCAGCCTTATCTCGATCGATACTTCAGGTTTAGGGTGGTACCACCATGGGTGGCGGTCTTTGTGCGGGAGCGATTACGGGGTGAGGCGATCGACAACATCGCCAATGCCCCCTTGGATCCAGCTATAGACCTGCGGTTATATCCCTGGCAGCTGGTGACCAAGCTAGTTTTACCTATTCCGTTCACCGGGCATGGGCGGCGCGGACGCTTTGGGGCATAGACTGCAGCCCACTTCTAAGCCAAGTCGGGTTCGCTCAATTGTTTTAATATCTCCGTGCGAGCGCAGTCCCTGAGTTCTATGGCGGCTTTCCAGTCATCGCCGGCGGGGTGGATGGGTTTCCCGATATGGATGCTGACCTTGGCATAACGCGGAAAACGGGATTCATCCCGGAGAATGGTGCGGGTGCCTACCAGGGTGATGGGAATCACCGGAGCTCCAGTGCTGGCAGCGGCTGTGAACGCTCCCATGCGGAATGGCAACAATCCGGGAGCCCGCCTGAAGGTGCCCTCAGGAAAATAGAGCAGTAGGCCTCGTTTACCCAGAATCCGCTGTATTCGCTGGGAGTCCTCGACGCTCTGATTGCGATCGAACCGCTCTACGAAAAGTGCCCCGATACGCTCTAGAAACAGGCGGGAAACCGGGTGTTCGGCAAGCTCTTTCTTGGCAATGAAAGAGAAGGAGCGCGGCAACCCCGCGGCCAGCACCACGCCATCGAGATAACTACTGTGATTGACTATCATCACGCCATTGTCCAGACCCTTGAGATGCTCGTCGCCTTCGATTTTCAGTGGTATTCCTAATAGTCTAAAAAGCAGTCGGGCTCCGGCCCGCATAATTTTCCATCCGCTTGTCTTACCCGGGAGCAAGACGATCAACAGCCAGACCGGGGGCGTCAGCAGCCAAAATAGAACGTGGGCGTAGCCGGCGAACAGCAGCTCCTTGAGCTGCTGATAAAGTCGTCGACTTCCAGGGACAACCGAGGCCAGCGCCAGGCGCGCTATCTGACGCCAGACGGCATGCCGCCTGCCGCCGATGCGTCCAGATTCGAAGAGGTCACGGACAGCGCCGCGACGTATTTTCCCGCTGGAGGTTTTCAGCACGGTGTGGGGTGGGGCGATGACCACCTCGTCAGGCGGGACCCCCAATACATCACCGGCAGCATCCCGCGCCTGATCGCGCAGGGACTCGAGCTGGGTCTCCTCGCGTTCGTGCGACTCTGCGACCAGCACTACCCGCTCGGTTCCGGATGCCGGGTCTGTGCTTCCGAAGACGGCCACGCAGCCTTTACGAATGCCAGGAATGTCACCCACGATCGCTTCCGCTTCATAGGGGTAGAGGTTGCGCCCCCCACGGATGATCATGTCCTTTGTTCGGCTGGTGAGATAGATTTCTCCAGCCACCATGTACCCCCGGTCGCCGGTGCGCAGCCAGTCGCCATTGAACAAAGCCTCAGTGGCCTCCCGGTTGTGAAAGTAGCCGATAGTGGCGGAAGGGCCTTGGAACTCGATTTTGCCCTCTCGGCGTTCGGGTAATTCGCGGCCTTGATTATCCACAACGCGGATCTGATATCCAGGCAGTGGCAGCCCGCAGGCAACGATTTCCAGCGGCCGCAGATCTGATTCCGTTGCCGGTTGCGCCCGGGCCGCGGAGATCAATGAGTCGCGCGTTACCCTGTCTATAACCGGTCCGCGGTGCAGTGGAGGGAAGGCCAGTCCCACTGCTGCTTCGGCCAGCCCGTAAACAGGGGTCAAGCTCTGCGGGTGAAAACCGTACTCCGAAAACCGGCTGCTGAACTTGCTCAGGGTTTTGGGGCTGACGGGTTCTGCGCCGTTGAAAGCCAAACGCCAGGAACTCAGATCGAGTCCCTCTAAATCTGCCTTTTCGATCTTGTTTACGCAGAGCTCGTAGGCAAAATTGGGGGCGGCTGAGAGTGTTGCCCTGTGCCGGTGAATCGCCCACAGCCAGCGCTGCGGGTGTGCCAGAAAAGATAGCGGTGACATCAACACCAGGGGCATCGCCAGATAGAGGCTGCTGAGCCAAGCGCCGATCAGCCCCATGTCATGGTAAAGCGGCAGCCAGGAAACAAAGATGTCACTCGAATCGGCTTCCGCCGCCTCCGCCATGGCGCGTATGTTGGCCAACAGGTTTCGATGAGAGAGGACGACGCCCTTGGGTTGGCCCGTACTCCCCGACGTGTATTGCAGGAAAGCTGTGTCCTCAGCGTCCACCGGAACCGCTGCGAAGTTGGCGCCGGTTGTCTTCAGCGTCTCCGGAGTCACGACTGCACGCAATCCCTCAACCAATGATTTCAGGGCCCGGGCGACGTTTCTGGCCTCGGGTATGGTAATCATCAGGGTCGCGCCCGCATTGTCGAGGATGCGGGCGTGTCTGCGCAGATGGTCTTCAAGCTGGGAAAGCCGGACCGGTGGGTATATTGGCACCGGTACGGCGCCGGCGAGCAGGATGCCGAAAAAGCTGTGAAGATAATCGATACCCGTCGGCAGCATGATCGCCACCCTGTCTCCGGAGCCAATGCCGTGATCCTGCAATCCGGCCGCAAACGACTGCGCACCCCGGGCTAGAGATCCATAGCTGACTACTTCGGCTTCTTCGTCTTCGTCGTATAAAAAAAGATGGGGACGGTCCGGCTGGACCCGGAGATGCCAATCGAGCACTTCGGGAAGCGTATGGCAGCTGTCGGGCAGGCCCGCAGCGGTTCCAAGGGGCTTCCGGGAATCCAGCTGCGGAACGACGCCGGTCCTGCGGGCACCTGCATTGTTGAGCGCGGTGAGCAGGTCGCGGGGTGTCTCTGCCTGTCCCAGCAACTGCGACGGCAATCTGACATCAAACGCGCGCTCGATTCGTTGTATCAACTCGACCCTGGAAAGACTGTCGAATCCCAGGTCCCTGTCAAGGTGGCTATCCAGCCCGGGGGCGATCTTGGCTTTTTGGCGCCTGAGTTCTCCGGAGAGGGTCTGCACGATCGACAGCAGCTGGGCCCCGAGTTCGTTGGTGGCGGGGGTGTCAATGATCTCTTGGTCTGCCATCAGATTTATCACCCATCCCCGAACTACCGGGCCGCCGAACCGCCGCTATCTCGGGTGCACAAAAGCGGCTTTGATAAACCGGCGGATGGACTTTGAGCGTCTAGCCCGCTTTTTCGTTTTCCAGGGCCTTATCGGTAATCTCTTTGTACAGCGTCAAAACACGGGTAGCCAGATCCTGATATTGGGGGTACTTGTCAATGAGCGCCCCGACCATGCTGGCGTCCTCGAAAATCTTGTGCAGATACTCCAGATCGGTATCGGATAGCGTTTCGCCACTGTCTACCCGCTTTTTGATATCCAATGCCCTGGGAAGCCGGTATTTCTCCAGTCTTTCGAGTACCGCAGTAATGACACCTTCGTCTGTTGACTGATCGGTCATGGAGATTCTCCTGGTAATGACTGGAAAAGAGGTCTGCGCTGGCAGTGGCTTTATGCTGGATGATACCGCAGTCAAGCAGTCTATTGCAGCAACCCGCCAAAGCTAAACATAATCTAACCTGCCCTTGGGATTCGAGTAGCTAGGATATCCGGGATATAATCGCTTCCGGCAAATTGTGCCAAGGTATCGCTGGAGAGGAAGTCCCAATGTTCGAAACGCTCAACACTGCACCTGCAGACCCCATTCTCGGTTTGACAGAGGCTTTTAAGAAGGATCCGCGAAGCGGCAAGATCAACCTGGGTGTCGGCATATATAAGGATGAGAGGGGCACAACGCCGATTCTCTCCAGTGTTAAGAAAGCCGAAGCCCGCTTGTTGGAGGAGGAGACCAGCAAGAGCTATCTGAGTATAGAGGGGACGTCGGAGTACGGTCAGAGCGTGCAGCGACTGCTGTTCGGCGATGCAAGTCCTATCGTCACCGAGGGTCGCGGCAGGTCGGCTCATGCCCCGGGGGGTACCGGTGCGTTGCGGATCGCGGCAGAATTCATCGCCAGGCAGTTGAGCAGCCAGCGTATCTGGGTTAGCAATCCAACCTGGGCTAATCACGGAAATATATTCAAGTCCGCCGGTCTTGAGGTGGTTAGTTACGACTACTACGATGCCGAGGCGAAGGATATGGACTTCGAGGCCATGATGGCTTCGTTGGCCGCCGTGAAACCTGGTGATACGGTGCTGCTCCACGGCTGTTGCCACAACCCAACCGGCATAGACCCCGACGCGGCGCAGTGGGAGGCGCTGGCCAAGGCTTCGGCAGAGGGCGGATGGCTGCCGCTGTTCGATTTTGCCTACCAAGGGTTCGCCCTTGGCATAGATGAAGACGCGGCCGGATTGAGGGAGTTTGCCAAATACAACCCGGAGATGCTGGTTGCCAGCTCGTTTTCCAAGAATTTTGGGCTCTACAACGAACGCGTCGGCTGTTTGACTTTGGTAGCCGAGGAAGGTGAGCAGGCCGACACCGCCTTCAGCCAGATCAAATCGATCATTCGAACAGTGTATTCCAATCCGCCTTTTCACGGCGCGGGTATAGTGACCACCATTCTCAACGACCCCGGACTCAGGGCAGAGTGGGAGACTGAAGTAGCGCAGATGCGTATCCGCATCAAAGAAATGCGGGATTTGTTTGTGGAAAACCTCGCATCGCGCGGAGTGACCCAGGATTTCAGCTTCATCGCCCGCCAGAACGGCATGTTCTCATTTTCCGGACTGGATGCCGAACAGGTCGCAGCCCTAAATCGGGATCACGGCGTCTACATCGTGGGCTCTGGCCGGATCAGCGTGGCCGGTATGACGCGAGACAACATGGATGCACTCTGCGACGCCATTGCCAAGGTGCTTTAGAGTCTAGGGCCGCCGGGGTGTAAGTCCCCGGGGTGAACCATAATTGCAACCATCGGTCTATCTGCTGGTGTGGCCTGGCCCCTGAGTTGCCTTTTACCCCGGTGATTAATGGTGTGAACTTGGAAGTCTTCTGTTTGTGAGCAAAGCCCTAAAAGTGACGTTGCCGGTGCTGATTCTTGCTTTGGGAATCGGGGCGTTCGCTTATTTACGGGCCAGCCGTCCCGAGCAACCCGCAGCACAGATAGAGGAGCGTATTTGGCAAGTGGAGGTGATGCCTGTGCAACCGCAGCGCCTGTCACCCTCACTAACGCTCTACGGTCAGCTCGAAACCGCCGAGATGTTTCGCGCAGCGGCGCCCGTGGCATCGCGGGTGGACAAGGTACTGGTACGCGAAGGGGAGCGGGTCTCTGCCGGTCAACTATTGCTATCTCTAGACGAGCGGGACTTTCTTCCCAGGTTGCAGCAAGACCAGGCGGAGGTGGCGGAATTGGAGGCGAAACTGGAGAGCGAGGACATACGCCAGCGGTCCGATCTGGAGTCATTGGACCATGAAAAAAGGCTTCTGGCACTCTCCCGTCAAGATGTGGACCGGGTCCGCCAGTTGCAGAAAAAAAAGCTGGGGTCAGATTCCGCCCTTGATGAAGCGCGCCAGGCGCTGGTGCGCCAATCACTTTCCATCACCAGCCGGGAGCAATCCATCGCCGATCATCCCGCCCGCAAACGGGCGCTGGAGGCGAGGTTGCAGAAAGCGCGGGCAAGGCTGGATGAGTCCCAGCTGAATCTGGAGCGCAGCCGCGTGCTGGCTCCCTACGACGGTATCGTCGCGGGAGTGGCTGTCTCCGAGGGTAGCCGGATCAAGGCCAACGAACTCCTGCTCAGCCTCTATGATCCCAACACCCTGGAGCTGAGAGCGCGCATCCCCGGGCCATACGTGAGCGAATTGCAACAATCCCTGAGTGCAGGTCGTAACCTGGAGGGGTCGCTCCAACGGGGACAAGAAGTCCTTGACCTGCGGCTAGTACGAATAGCGGGAGAGGCAAGACCCAGCGGTATCGACGCCCTGTTCAAAATCATCTCGGGTGAGGAATCGCAGCTGCGATTGGGGCAAGTGCTGCGCTTCGACCTGATCCGCCCTCCCCAGGAATCGGCGCTGGCGGTACCCTTCCCCTCGGTCTATGGCGGAGACCGGATTTACACTCTCGACGATGGTCGTATGAAGGGGGTCGCCGTGGAGATATTGGGGAGTTACCGCGATGCCGAAGGCCAGGAGCGGTTGCTGATTCGTTCCGACGCCCTGCAGCGGGGGGATCAATTGGTTATCACCCACCTGCCTAATGCCGTTAATGGCCTTCGGGCGGAGGCTGTTGCCTCTCAATGAGCGATCACAAACGCGATTTACTCGGCATTTTCGCCCACCACAAGGTCGCTGCCAATCTGTTGATGACCATGATGTTATTGGCGGGTGTGCTGGGTTTGGATCGCATGAATGTCCAGTTCTTCCCAACGTTCCAACTGGACCTGATAACGGTTTCAGTCGTCTGGACAGGTGCCAGTGCGGAAGATATCGAGGAGGGCATAACCAATCCCTTGGAACAGCGACTGCGGACTCTGGACAACCTCCGCAAAATGACATCGACCTCGGCCCAGGGGGTATCCTCCATCACTTTGGAATTCCGCGAGGGTACGGATTCCCTGCTGGCCCTGGATCAAACTCGCCGCCTGGTGGATGAGTTTCGAAATCTACCGGGGGATTCGGAGCCACCAAAAGTGGTGAGCATAAACCGTTATGAGCCCGTGGCGCGGGTACTGGTCACCGGTGTGGATGATCCCCGGGAGCTTCGGCAGTTGGTGCGGCGCTTCGAAACCGAATTACTGGAGGCGGGTATCGACAAAGTCGATATCAGCGGCCTGCCCGAGGAGGAGATAGCCATCCAGGTTAATCCAGTGGCATTGGAGCACCTGGGTATCAGTCTTGATCAGATCAGCGAGCGGATTTCTGCCTTTAGCCGCGATCAGCCCGCAGGTGTCCTGGGGCGTGCAGAGGGAGCCAAAGAGTTACGTAGTCTGGAACAGCGCCGGGATCCGTTACGATTCGCCAGCCTGCCTTTGGTGAGCGAACAACAGTCGCACATCGAATTGGGTGCAGTATCAGTAATTGAGCGCAAACCCAGAGACGGCCAGGTCACGCTCTCTGCAAATGGTCACAGACTCGCCGACCTCTCCCTCAAACGGTCCGAAGGCGGTGACTCACTAGAAGCAGCGAAACGTCTCGACCAGTGGTTGGAGAAAACGCTGCCAACACTACCCCCGGGTGTCGAACTTCAGGTTTACGATGAGTCCTGGCATCTGATACGGGACCGCATCATGCTGCTGCTGAAAAATGGCGGGGGCGGCCTGGTACTGGTGGTGCTGATCCTCTATATATTCCTTACCGGCCGGGTGGCTTTCTGGGTGGCCGTAGGCATTCCGATATCCTTCATGGCGACCCTTGCGATTCTCTGGATGGCCGGGGGCAGTATCAACATGATCAGCCTGTTCGCTCTTATAATGGCACTGGGCATTATCGTTGACGACGCCATTGTAGTGGGGGAGGATGCCTTGGCCCATTATCAGATGGGTGAGGCACCCCTGCTGGCTGCAGAGGGTGGCGCTCGTCGTATGTTGGCGCCAGTTACAGCATCTTCGCTCACCACTATCGCCGCCTTTCTGCCGCTAATGCTGGTAGGAGGTATCATCGGCAACATCCTGTTCGCTATTCCGTTGGTAATCGTCAGCGTAATCCTGGCATCGCTGGTGGAGAGCTTTCTGGTGCTGCCGGGACATCTTCGTCACTCCTTTACGCATATGCACAAGGTATCAGCAGGCTCGCTACGCGCCAAGCTGGATCGGGGCTTCGTCCATTTCAGGGAGTCCCTGTTCCGGCCGCTGGTTCGCACCGCGCTGCGTTACCGCGGAGTGACTATTAGCGCCGCGCTGGCTTCATTGATCGTGGCCCTGGGTCTGCTGGCGGGCGGGCGCTTGGAGTTTCTTTTCTTTCCCACACCCGAGTCGGAGATGTTGCACGCCAACGTTTCCATGGTCGCTGGCACTCCACGGCAAAAAGTAGAGCGCTTTTTACGGCACCTGGAGGAGAGCCTCTACCAGACCGAGGAGGACCTGGGAGAGGGCCGCCTGGTCAATCTGTCGATCGTTCATCACGGCACCCGAGCGGGAGAAGAACAGCTCAGAGCATTTGCCAAGGGCGACCATTTGGGGGCGTTGCAAGTCGAATTGCTGCCTCCCGATCAGCGCAGCGTTCGCAATGAGACGTTTATCAAAGCCTGGCGGGAGCGGATCAATATACCCGCGGGACTGGAGAGTCTTACTATCTCGTCCCGCCGGGCCGGCCCTCCAGGGCGCGATCTGACTGTACGGCTCGTGGGTGGCGACCCGGAAGTTCTGAAACGGGCGGCTTTGGATCTCTCAGAAGCGCTCAACTCGGTACCGGGTGTCTCCGAGGTGGGTGACGATCTGGCCTATGGTCGGGAACAGCTAATCTATAGTCTCACCCCCCAGGGAGAGGTCGAAGGACTGACCATTGTCGAACTAGGGCGGCAACTGCGAACTGCGTTTGACGGTCGTCTGGTACAGATTTTTCAGGACGGGCCGGAAGAAGTCGAGGTCAGAGTCAAGCTGACCGAGGATGATAGGTCCAGCAGCGGTATTCTCTACCGCTTGAACATTCGCCTACCCGATGGCGAACAGGTCCCGCTAACCAGTGTCGCCAGCTGGAAATCCCGGCGGGGATTCGAGGTGTTGCGTCATGCGGAGGGCAGGTTGGCCGTAGAAGTTACGGCGGATGTGGATACCGCGCTCGCTAATCCCGACGCCATCATCGAGTCTCTGGAGTCCGGAACCCTGCCGGAGATCGCCACCCGCCATGGAATAAGCTACTCACTGGAAGGCCGTTCGGCGGATCAGCGGGAAACGCTCGGTGACATGAAAAAGGGGGTGGTTCTGGGCCTGCTGCTCATCTACCTGGTGCTGGCCTGGGTTTTTGCCTCTTACGGTTGGCCGTTGGTGGTGATGGCTGCGATTCCCTTCGGGCTGGTGGGAGCGCTCTTTGGACACTGGGCTATGGGGTTGGATCTGACTATTCTTTCCCTGTTCGGACTATTTGCCCTATCCGGTATCGTGGTCAATGACTCGATTATCCTGGTAACTTTTTATCAACGCCTCAGGGAAGAGGGGATGGAATTGGTGGCGGCTCTGGAGGAGGCTGCTTGTCAGCGCCTGCGGGCTGTTTTATTGACTTCAATGACAACGATCGCCGGTCTCACCCCATTGTTGTTCGAGACCTCGCTGCAGGCACAGTTTTTAATTCCGATGGCGACGTCGATCGCTTTTGGGCTGGCCTTTGCAACCTTTCTTATTCTTCTTTTTGTGCCATCCCTGCTCTCCTTTTACGAGGGCTTCATCGAGCGATACAGACGGCATGTCGTGGGTGATCGGTCGGATGGTCATCGCGTTGCCGGCTGAGCCAAACTAAACACTGTTCCGGTAACCTGGATGGATTCTGATTAATCGCTCTCCTGGCACTCGGGTTTATCGCAATAGCCGTAAATGACCAGCGCGTGGTCTTTGATTGTGAATTTGTGTTTCTCGGCGATGGCCTGCTGGCGCTTTTCGATGGTTTTATCCACGAACTCCTCGACCTTTCCGCACTTTACACACACCAGGTGGTCGTGATGCTCTCCGTGGTCCAGTTCGAAAACAGATTGACCGCTCTCAAAGTTGTGCCGGACTACCAGCCCGGCAGACTGGAACTGGGTCAGAACCCGGTAGACTGTTGCCAGTCCAATCTCTTCCCCATCGCTCAGCAATAGCTTGTATACATCCTCCGCACTGAGGTGTCCGCCATGCCTTTCCAGCAGTGACAGAATCTTGATCCTCGGCAGGGTCACTTTGAGGCCCGCCTTTTTGATTTCTTGGTTTTCCAAAGCTTTATACTCCTGTTCGGACTGATCTCTAGCAACAGTACCGAGGTCAGCCAAAACAGTATACCCGACTCCGAACCCGGAAAGCAGGCTCTCGGCTTGTCGGCTGGTGCTTGTCCGAGGCAGAAGTATCGCTTGCCAATAGATAACGATAATGAGAATATTTCTCATTATCTATTTTTTCCACAGGATTATTTGAACCATGACCAAATCAAGTATCTCTCTGGCAGCTATTTTGGGCTTGCTGCTGTCTCTGTGCGCGGGGGCGGTACAGGCAGGCGGTGAGGTCAATCTTTATTCGGCTCGCAAAGAGGCGCTGATCAAACCGCTTCTGGATCGGTTTACAGAGCAAACCGGCATTGAGGTCAACCTGGTTACCGGCAAAGCCGATGCACTCCTGAAGCGATTGGAGTCGGAAGGCCGAAACACACCCGCGGACATGCTCATCACCACCGATGCCGGCCGTCTCTTTCGCGCCAAAGCTCTCGGTTTGAGCCAGGCCGTGGAATCTGAGCGGTTGATGAAGATCATACCCGCTGCCTACCGGGATCCGGAGTCACACTGGTATGGGCTGTCATTGAGAGCGCGGCCGATACTCTACTCTAAGGAGCGGGTTAGTCCCGGGGCACTCTCTACCTACGAGGCACTGATCGAGCCCCAGTGGTCTGGCAAAATCTGCATTCGTTCATCGAATAACATCTACAATCAGTCCTTGGTGGCCTCGATGCTCGCACACGATGGCAAGGAAAAGACCCAGAAGTGGGCCAATGGATTGGTGAAAAATTTTGCTCGCTCGCCCAAGGGGGGAGACCGGGATCAAATCAAGGCGGTTGCCGCTGGGGAGTGCGATATCGCCATCGCTAATACCTACTATCTGGCGGGTATGCTGGTGGGCAAGGACCCGGCACAGCGCCAGGCGGCGCAAGCCGTCGCCGTATTCTGGCCCAACCAAGCGGGTAGGGGCGCCCATGTAAACATCAGTGGTGCGGTGATTACCAAAGCCTCGAAGAACCGGGATAATGCGCTCAAACTGCTGGAATTTCTGGTATCCCCCGTTTCTCAATCCTGGTATGCGGAGGTAAATCAAGAGTATCCTGTGAGCGATAATGTGACTTGGAGCGATATCTTGCAGCACTGGGGTGAATTTAAGGCGGACGACCTCAATCTTGGTCTGCTCGGTAGGCACAACGCCGAAGCGGTAATGATCATGGACCGGGCCGGTTGGAGATAACCGACCGACCGCGTGAAAGGCCGATTCGACGGTCTTTCAGCTCCTGGCAGGGTGCGGTGCTGCTATTGGCACTGCTGTTTGCCCTGCCGGTTATCACCGTCTTCAGCTTTCTGTTGGTTCCCGCCGGTGAGATCTGGCGCCATCTCGCGGAAACCGTATTGGCAGACTATCTGACCAATAGCGGTCTATTGGTGGCAGGGGTTGGAATAGGGGTGCTCTCCATTGGCATACCCGCGGCCTGGATGGTTACCGCTTACGAGTTTCCCGGACGCCGTTTCTTTGAGTGGGCATTGTTACTACCGTTAGCTTTTCCTGCTTACATCATTGCCTACACCTACACCGGCCTCTTGGAGTTCGCCGGGCCGGTCCAGGGTTTGATGCGGGGTCTATTCGGTTGGTCTGCGGGAGACTACCGGTTTCCGGAAGTTCGCTCCCTCGGCGGCGCGGTCGTGATGCTCTCGTTGGTGCTCTACCCCTACGTCTACATGATGGCCCGCGCCAGTTTCGTGGCTCAATCTCTATCGGTGCTGGAAGCTGGACGGGTTTTAGGTGCTGGTCCGCTGAAGGTATTTGTCTCCATTGCCTTACCCATGGCCCGCCCCGCTGTGGTAACCGGCCTCTCACTAGCGCTCATGGAGACCCTTGCGGACTATGGAACCGTTCAGTATTTCGGTATAGCTACGTTCACCACCGGAATCTTCCGTACCTGGTATGGGCTCAACGACAGCGCCGCGGCGGCCCAACTCGCAGCACTGTTGATGAGTTTCGTTTTTTTTCTGATCCTGGTAGAGCAACATTCCCGCCGCCGTCTGCGATTTTTTCAGACCGCTGGCCGCTACCGGCATCTCGACCGCGTGGCCACCAGGGGGTGGTGGAGTCTGCTGCTGTTCATATTGTGTCTGATCCCTTTGGCCTTCGGTTTTCTGATCCCTGCTGCGCAGTTGATTATATGGGCATTCTCCATTGCCGAGGAGACACTGGATCAGCGTTTTCTCGCGCTCGTGGGCAATAGCCTGTTACTGGCACTCAGTGCATCATTGCTCACACTGCTGTTGGCATTGTTCCTCGGTTACGGCCGACGGCTTCATCCTTCGCGCTCTGTCAACTTTGCGGTAAGACTTTCCGCTATGGGCTATGCGATTCCCGGCACAGTCATCGCGGTGGGGGTCATGCTTCCCTTCGCCTGGCTGGACAACAACATAGACCGTTGGATGCAGGAGTTTCTGGGTATCTCCAGCGGTCTGCTTCTGAGTGGGACACTCTTTATTCTCCTATTTGCTTATGCGGTCCGTTTTCTTGCGGTATCGCTGCAATCGGTGGAGTCGGGGCTGGCAAGAGTGACCCCCAACATGGATGATGCCGCCCGCTCTCTGGGACTTCCGCCTGGGGGGGTTCTGCTAAAGGTTCACTTGCCCATTGTACGAGGCGCCCTGTTCACGGCGCTGCTTTTGGTGTTCGTGGACGTACTCAAGGAGCTGCCGGCGACTCTCATTCTGCGGCCCTTCAATTTTAACACCCTGGCGGTTCGGGCCTTCGAACTCGCCTCTGATGAGCGCTTGGCCGACTCGTCCGTCGCGGCGCTCTCTATCGTAGCGGTCGGGGTCATTCCCGTGGTGTTGTTGAGCAGGGCCGTTGGTAAATCTGGAGCGGGATATGCGCAAGCCACTTGAAATCGACAATGTGCATATCGCCTACGGTGATACCCAAGTGGTCAGGGGGGTATCCCTTGGCCTTGAAGCCGGAGAGATAGGTTGTCTGCTTGGGCCCTCCGGGTGCGGAAAGACCACGCTGTTAAGGGCCATTGCCGGCTTTGAGCCCTTGTGCTCCGGTAAGATTCGCTTGGAGGGTCGAACACTGAGCACCCAGACTAAGGTCTTGGCCCCGGAGAAACGGGGAATTGGCATGGTGTTTCAGGATTTTGCTCTGTTCCCCCATCTTAGTGTCAGCCGCAATATCGGCTTCGGATTGGGCGGGTTGCCGGCTTCTCGGCGCCAGGCGAGAATCGAGGAACTTCTAAAACTGGTGGCTCTGCCCGGGATTGCCGATTGTTACCCGCATCAGCTCTCCGGTGGTCAGCAGCAACGTGTGGCACTGGTGAGGGCACTGGCGCCGCAACCTTCGCTGCTGTTATTGGATGAGCCATTCTCGAGTATGGACGGCGGCCTACGGGAGAGCTTGGCGCGGGAGGTTCGGAAAATTCTCAAGGCGGAGGGAACCACGGCTCTGTTGGTGACCCACGATCAGACAGAGGCTTTTGCAATGGCGGATCGAATAGCCGTTATGGATTTGGGAAAGGTACGCCAGTGGGGCACTGCTTTCGATCTTTATCATCGTCCTGTGGATAGATTCGTAGCGGGCTTTGTAGGTCAGGGCGTTATGCTTCCGGTATTGCGCGATTCGCGGGGCGTTTTACAGTCCGAGTTGGGTCCACTTCCTGGTCAGGTGTCTCTGGGAGACAGCGATACTCCAATGGATATGCTGTTACGTCCCGATCACTTGGTGTACCGAGAAGATGGATTGATGTGCGAAATTGTGGAGCGCAGCTTTCGGGGCGCAGAGTGCCTCTACCGACTGCGCCTTCCCAGCGGCAATGAGGTACTTTATGAAACCAGGGGTCGGAAGGTACTGGCAATCGGCTCGATGCTCCCTATCGCCTTAGGAGATATCGAGCCGGTATTGTTCCGGGTCAGTTGAGCTCAGTGTCCCACAACTGTAATGCAAATTCGGCGACCGGCAGGTAATCGGGCGGCATCTGTTGTGGGATAATTCGCATATACTAATCCTATTCTACAGAATAGGGGTGCACTCCATGGAATTGGGGTGCACCACTCAAAAGGAAATGCATAGATCTGGCAATATATCCGGTTTGGATTCGACAGCGACACACTTAGCCTCTTTGATTGATGAGATCAGAGCATGCAAAATCTGTGTATCGAATCTACCCTTTACACCGAACCCGGTATTGCGGGCCGCTGCCTCCGCGAAACTGCTTATCGTCGGGCAGGCACCCGGCCGCCGGGTTCACGAAACTTCAGTTCCCTTCAACGATCCCAGCGGAGACCGGTTGAGGGAGTGGTTGGATATGGATCGTACGACATTCTATGACGTCTCCAGGATCGCCATTGTGCCTATGGGGTTTTGCTATCCGGGCACTGGCCGCAGCGGGGACCTCGCCCCACGCCGCGAGTGTGCAGATACTTGGCGCGCCAGGTTGCTCGCAGCGCTCCCCAATATCGAATTGACATTGGCAATCGGTCAGTATGCGCAACGCTACCACTTGAGAAAAGCGGGGCGGAGTACCTTGACCGAGAGTGTCAAATGCTGGAAAGACTATGCGCCCCACTGCTTTCCCCTGCCTCATCCCAGCCCCCGGAACAATATTTGGCTGAAGAAGAATCCCTGGTTCCAGGAGCAGGTGATACCCGCATTACGGGAGGCGGTGAATCGGGTGTTGGACGCCGGCGGCCAGCCAGCGTCAGGGGCGGCTAACCGATGAAGATATACATGGTGGGCGGCGCCGTACGCGATATGCTGTTGGGCCGTCCGGTGAGGGAGCGGGATTTCGTCGTGGTGGGCGCAACACCGGCCGAAATGCTGGAACTGGGATTTCAGCAGGTGGGGCGGGATTTTCCTGTATTTCTCCATCCCCAGACGAAAGAGGAGTACGCTCTGGCCCGCAGTGAACGGCGGCGGTTGGGAGTGGCTGGCGACCCCTCGGCATATACCCAGCCGAATGTCACTCTGGAGCAGGATCTGCTGCGGCGGGATCTTACGGTCAACGCCATTGCGGTGGATGCTGAAGGAGAGGTGATCGATCCCTACAATGGCAGAAAAGACCTGGAGCTAAAGGTATTGCGCCATGTCTCAAACGCATTTGCGGAAGACCCGGTTCGGGTTTTACGGGTTGCCCGTTTTGCTGCCCGTTATGGGGAGCTCGGGTTCAGTGTAGCGCAGGAGACACTTGCGCTAATGGCCAATATCGTAACCGGCGGCGAGGTTGACAATTTGGTGCCCGAGCGAATCTGGCAGGAGCTGGTCAGGGCTCTGGGGGAGCCCCGGCCATGCTTGTTCTTCGAAGTATTGGGGAAATGCGGTGCATGGAAACGATTGTTCCCCGAAATCCGCGAAGATGAGCAGGTTATGGGTGTCCTTGAGTACGCTGCGTCGATCAGCCAGTCCCAGGAGATCAGATTCGCGGCCCTTGCGGGGTCGATGGTCACAACAGAGGGGAGCAGCGCTGAATCGATTGTCGCGATTGAGTCGCTCTGCAAGCGTCTGCGTGCGCCCAAGCGTTTCTATGAACTGGCACTGCTGACAGCGAGGTACTGCCGAACTCTATACTCTGAAAGAATGAGCCCGGAGCAGATCGTGATGTTGCTCGAAGAGACCGATGCCGTTAGACGTCCCGGCCGTTTTCGCAAATTTTTGCTCAGTTGCGCGGCGATCTGCGGCGCACCGGCTGCGGGTAAGCTCTCTGTAGTGCCCAGGGATCAGCTGCTTGCGGCATTGGAACGGATCAGTGGTCTGGACGCTGGACCCCTCGCGGCTGGAGAAGCCGATCCTGATCTGATAAACGAACGTATCCGAATCCAACGCATCGAAGCGGTTGGCAAGCTACTGGAGGAGGCGGCGGAGGAGCCACCCTCCGATCCGAGCGCAAGCAAATCTACATGACTGCTGGGGGCACCGATCATTGATGAGCAACGATAGTTCCAAGCAGACGATTCTTATCGTGGACGATACGCCGATTAACATAGATATCCTGAGAGGGTTGCTGAGCCCCCACTACAGGATAAAGGCGGCGATTGATGGTGAAACGGCATTGCGGATCGCCCGCGCAGACCCGCCACCCGACTTGGTGTTGCTCGATATCATGATGCCCGGTATGGATGGTTACCAGGTCTGCAATCACCTCAAGTCTGATAGCACCACTGCCCATATCCCCATTGTTTTCATCACTGCCAAGGGTGAGGAGTCCGATGAACGCAAAGGTTTGGAGATGGGCGCGGTGGACTATATCGTCAAGCCTTTCAGCCCTCCCATAGTCGCTGCCCGGGTTAGAAATCACTTGCGTCTTTATGCGGGGCGGCAGGCGTTGTTCAGGGAGAACCAGGACTTACGTGAACAGGTGACCGGCGGATTCCGCGATTACCCCGAATCTGACCTGCGGCGCTTGATAAACGGTGGTGAGAACGATCAACTGGAGTTCAAGTCCACCCTGCGCTGGAATCTGCACACCGATAAGGCCGATAAGAAAATCGAGAACCAATGCCTGAAAACGATTGCCGCTTTTCTCAACAGCGGTGGGGGGATTCTGCTCGTGGGTGTAGACGATGACGGCCGGGCACTTGGGCTCGAGCAAGACCGTTTTGCCAGCGAAGACAGAATGCTGCTGCACTGGAATTCCCTGTTCCGCAAACATATTGGAGTGGAATTCATGCCCCTGACCAAATCTGGGATTTATACACTGGATGGCCAACCAGTGCTGTTGATCCAGGGGCTGAGTTCACAGGAGCCGGTATTTTTTCGGCGAGAGAATGAAGAGGCTTTTTATGTCCGCACCGGAAACAGCACCCAGCAGTTGAAGCCCAGCGAGGTGATCGCTTATCTCGCGCGACGGGCATAGGTTTCGAGTGCGCAGTGTACAGGTTTGCCTCTAAACAACCGATAACCTGTTGAATTAAAGCAGGACCTTCTAATCTGGTTAATGATGGTCCTTCTATCCAGACTCAATTGCGGATGTGATAATGCTCCACATGTCGAATAGCGAAGAAACCTATCAGCCCCCCAGGACACTGAGTGATGTTCTCTTGGAGCAGGGCTTGCTTGACGACGCGGGCCTGGAGCGCGCCCAAAAAGCACAAAAGGAACTGGGGCAGGAGTTGGGTGACATTCTAATCAAGCTCGGTATTATTACCGATGATGACCGGGCCCGAGCGCTCTCTATCCAGCATGGATTGCCGCTTGCCGCTAAGGAGGACTACCCTGCGGCACCCCTGTTTCCAGGCAGACTCTCCAGGGCATTCTTGAAATCGTCGCGGGTGATTCCTCTGCGTGAGGATGATGAGGGTTTGGTGTTGGCGATGGTAAATCCTGGTGACAGCTACGCCATCAAAGCCATCGCCATGGTATCCAGGCAACCGATTATTCCTTGTGTGGGTACAGAAAAAGATGTGGACGCGGCACTGGAAGTATTGTACGGCGATGGTCAAAGCTCCCTGGATCGGATTATCGCCGACGCAGGTGAGGATAGGCTGGGTGACAGCGAGGAGGATATCGAGCGTCTCAAAGACCTCGCCAGCGAGGCGCCCATCGTGCGCTTGGTCAATACACTTTTTCGCAGAGCCTACGAGGAGCGTGCCTCGGATATCCATATCGAGCCTTCGGAGGGGCGGCTCGGGGTGCGCTTTCGAATCGACGGGGTAATGCGGGAGGTCGATTCCGCACCGAAACGCCTGGCCTCGGCCATCATTTCCCGCATTAAGATAATGGCCCATTTAAATATCGCTGAACGGCGGCTCGCCCAGGACGGGCGCATTCGGCTCAGGGTGCGCGATCAGGACATCGATATGCGAGTCTCCACTGTGCCGACGCTTCATGGAGAGAGCGTGGTGCTGCGTCTGCTGGAGCATAATGCAGTCGACCTCGACTTTAATGTATTGGGGTTCGACAAGGCTACCCTCGACAAAATGTTGAGCTCGTTGTCGCAACGCCATGGAATCTTTCTGGTTACCGGCCCCACCGGCAGTGGCAAGACTACAACCCTCTACACTGCGTTGACCCACCTCAATCAGCCCGAGCGCAAAATCATTACTGTGGAGGATCCGGTGGAATACCAGCTTCAAGGTGTGACGCAGATCCAGGTGAATCCCGATATCGGTCTGTCATTTGGGACTGTGCTGCGCTCCATTGTGCGACAAGATCCAGACGTGATAATGGTTGGTGAAATGCGCGACCTGGAAACTGCGGAAATCGCGGTTCAGTCTGCTCTTACCGGCCACATGGTACTCTCTACCCTGCACACCAACGATGCAGCAGGGGCCATAACCCGCTTGTTGGACATGGGTGTGGAAGACTATTTGCTCACTTCGACCGCCAGTGGCGTACTCGGGCAACGCCTCGTAAGAGCGCTATGTACATCCTGTAGGATTGCCTATACCCCTCCATCGGAGTTGGTCGAACGTATGCAGCTGGATCGTCTGGCGGAAGGCAGCAAGATCGAACTCTACCAAGCCAGCGGTTGTGATACCTGTTCCGGCAGGGGGTATAGCGGCAGAGTAGGCATTTTCGAGTTCCTTGAGATCAATGACGATATACGCGCCCTGGTCTTGAAGCACGCGGATGCTACAACGATTCACAAGGCCGCAAGGGCTCAAGGAATGATAAACATGGCGGAAGACGGGATCAGAAAGGCTATCGCTGGCGTCACAACCATCGAAGAGGTATTGCGGGTGACAAGGGAAAACTGATTCAGATGCCGATGTACCACTACAGGGCGTTGACGGCAAGCGGTTCGCCAGCCGAGGGTGAAATGGAGGCCGCAGACGAAGCGGCGCTAATTGCCCGGCTCAAGGAAAGTGGCCATTTACCGATCAGCGCGCAGCCCGTCGCGGTCGGCGGATCAGGATCCGGTGGAGGAATTCTGGCCCGCTTGCGAAGCCACTCAAGTGCGCAGATAACGGTGTTTACCAGGGAACTCGCCAGGCTACTCGGCGCCGGGGTGTCGCTCGACAGGTCTTTGACCATTCTGGCATCGGTGGCGGAGGACGAGCGCGAACGTAAAATGACTACCCGCCTTATCGAGGAGATTAGAGGCGGAAGTACTTTTGCCACCGCACTGGAATCGGAGGGTTCCCCTTTCAGCCGTCTTTACATCAGCATGGTGCGGGCGGGGGAAGAGGGGGGGGCGCTTAATATCGTACTCGATCGTCTGGCCGACTATCTTGAAAAGTCCAAGGAGTTTCGGGCCAGTGTTTCCGCGGCCCTGATTTATCCCACCATTCTGCTGGTAGTTTCCGTGCTTTCGCTGATATTGCTGCTGACATTGGTTGTGCCTCAGTTTCAACGTATGTTCGATGAGGCGGGTGCGGCGCTGCCCCTTCCCACTCAAGTAGTAATTGCCCTCTCCGGCTGGTTACAGAGCTATTGGTGGGTGCTGCTGGCAATACTATTGGTATTGCTGCTTGGAATACCGCGTCTGCTCGCCAGGCCGGATACTAAACTGGCTTGGGACAAGTGGTTGCTGTCCCTAAGCGGAATCGGCCCCTTGATCAAGAAGATAGAGGTGGCCAGGTTTTGCCGGACACTCTCCACACTGCTCAGTAACGGGGTCTCTCTGTTATCCGCACTCGCTATTGTCAAAGAGACTCTGGAGAACACTTTCCTTGCTCAGTCAGTGGATCAAATTTCCGAGAGCCTTAAGGAGGGGGACACACTCTCCGCCCCGATGTTGGATACGGACGTGTTTCCGAAACTCGCCTGTCACATGGTGCGGGTGGGGGAGGAGACGGGCCGGCTGGACGATATGCTCATGGATGTCTCGGAGGTCTACGACCAGGAGGTTGCGCAAAGTCTGAGAAAGATGCTCAGTCTATTGGAGCCCCTGCTGATTCTGACCTTGGGTGTACTGATCGCCGGAATTATATTTTCGATACTACTGGCGCTCCTCAGTGTCAACGAGCTCGCTTTTTGATTGACGGGAGGGTTGGCGCGTGGAGCGGTTTCCCACTGGGCGCCGCCGCTGTGCGTTGAGCCTTGTTTGTGTATTGCCGCGTTGGTTTGTACCGTCGCGTTGGTTTGCGGCATTTCTGGCGGCTACCCGTTCCCTTTTCTGGGCTTGCCTAGCCCGTTGAACCAGCTTTCTTTTCTGCGCCGCAGAGAGGATATTGTCACTCAGCTTGACGAAATCGGCGGTGCCCCGCTTGGTTAGTTTCACGGTATCCGGGGTAATTGACTCTACGAGCCAATCTGACACGCGTTGCCCCTCTTTTACCCGGATAATGTCATCCTTTTTATTGAGCTGCTGCAGTATCGCGGTTTTCTCATTGTTGGTAATGGCAATGCCCATTACCAGAAACTGGTTTTTCTCAATCGGCAAACCGGAACTGGGATTTACTTCGGGGACGTCTTCTTCGTCAGTCACAGCAGGGCGGCGGGTGTCAGAAAAAAGTGGCCGGGTGATGGTTTCCGAGAATTGAGCAAGCGCCACAGAGTTTTGCTCGCCGATGCCGATATCCTTTTTCCGAGTGCTTCCGGGGCCGGGCTCCTGTTCTTTGTTTTGGATAGGGTGGGGAAGTGGCTGCTGTGAGTAGGGTTCGTTTCCCAAACTGAGCCCCACGATCATTATTCCTGCAGAGAGTGCGAGGAGTAACGTCAGCAATTGTTGATTGATCCGTACCATTTTCTTACCCTTGCCTGGCCCGGTATCCGGATATTTCAAGAGAGACCCTGAGCAGGCCCTGGTTTGTCTGGTTGGGTCGCCTGCTGCGTCTTCGACTTCTTTTGGCGCGCACTTCGATCTTGTCCACAACCAGAATGGTCTTGCCGTACTCGATACTATGCAATACTTGCTGCAACGCTTCGATATCTCCTGAGAATTGAGCCCGGATGCCGATCTGATCCAGGACACCGCTGGCCTCTCCGGGAAGAATCTGCGTGCTCTCCAATCGTCCACCAGCATCCTGTACCCACTGCTTGAACTGGGATTGCAGGTTGGCGGCGGCGATTGCCTCGCTCTCACCATCTAGTAACCCCTCCCCGGTGCTGCGCTGAGACCTGAGCTGGGTCAGTTTGGATTTTAGCGGATTCTCTTGAGCTGCGAGTCGAAGATATCTCTGCAGACGAAATTCGAGGCTGTCGATCGATTCGTCGTATTCCGCGGAACGCTTTAGTACCGGCAGTAGCGTAACCGAACCGACAGCAACGAGCATACCTAGCAGGACAAGCAGGGCCAAAATTCGGCGTGTAATTGGCGACAATCTATTCAGCATCTTCAGTAGGGGCCGTAATCTTCGCACGGATTTGGAAGCGCTCGCCGCCCGATCTGAAATCCTGAACCACCGAGGCCTGAAAAGCCACGTCCTGGAACAGAGGTGAACGTTCGATTGTACTGATAAGGGTTGACGACTTGGCGGAAATTCCCGAGAGATTGAGTTGATCGCCGTGGTAAAGCGCGCCCTCTATCCAGGTATCGTCAGGGATGATTTTGGTTAGTTCGTCGATTACTTGCAACGCCGGCACACGTTGATTTTTCAAGTCCTGCAGAAAAGCCCCCTGTTGTTGCAGTTCATTGACCTTGCTGCGGAGATCGTTTGCTGCCTCCGCCTCTACCTTTGCTGTTTCCACAAGCAGGCTCAACTCTTCCTCGGCCTGCTTTTTCTGCAGCAGGTGAGTAAAAGCGAGAGCCACGAGAAGCAATATGTTTACCAGCACCAATAATGTATTGAAGCGGGAGAGTCGGCGCTTGTTCGCAGTATTCCCGGTGGGAGTGGAGAGAAAATTGATTGCCGGATCGAACGACGCCTCCTCGGAAGCACAATCCACGAAGTCAGGCGTGATATTCCACTCCCGCATTCTCGCCGTCACTGCGTCTACCTGCTCTTTGGGTACCAAGTAAAGCTCAACCTGCAGCACAGCCCGGTCGAGATCACGCCCGAGTATTCGGTAGGCGTGGTAAATGCGGTTGGTCGGGTAGGGGGACAGGGTGTCGAGTTGATAGCTGATAATCCTCTCGAGTTCACGCTCGGCAGTGAGGGGCAGCTCTATGACATGCTGCAGCACTTCCTCGGGGGCGATTCGGGCAATCCTCGTTTTCTTTTCCAACGATAAACCCGGTATAAGCGATCTGATCTCCGCCAGATTGCTGTGGGCAGAGGACTTGCTCAGCTGTTTCCAGCCCGATGACTCTCGCTCGAAGAAAGTCGCATCATCGCCCTGAAAAAAAACTAACAGCAGATCCTCATCAGGGTAGGCGGCCTGTTTGAGAAAACCTGGGACCATTTCCCAGAGTTCTCCTCCCCACCAGCTGAGAAACGCCTTCAGGCGCACACCAAAATCTGTCCCCGGCTTGGTTGTAAGGGCAGAGTTCATTCGGTTAGATCTCCGGGCTCGGGCCGGAGGGGGGCATCGGTATTTTCCAAAACGTAGTAGGTGCTCTCCTCACGCGCGTGAATCCATACGATCATTTTGCGGGCCGCATAGGCACCGGAAGCTAGAGATGCCGTTCCATGGATTGAATATACCGGACCCGATTCAGTTGCCAGCCAAGATTCTACACCCGTCAGTTGCGGAAAAGCAGGGGCGTCGTTCTCAGGAGTGATTGATTCCCGGTAGGAGACAAAGGCCTCCAGCTCAGTTTCATCGATACCGGGGAGCGCCTGCAGCACGCCCCGTGGTGCGAACCTTGGATTGATCTTTTCATTTACGCTGTGCACCGTCAGGTAGGGTCTGATGCGCTTGTACAATGCAGGCTTCATTCCCAGAACCTGCTGAACTTCTGCAATGCTCTGGAAGGGGGCGTTTGCTGGAATCCGTTGCATATTAGCGGCTAGATATTCTGCCTCCTCAGCACCCTGGAGCCTTCGCAGGTCGTTTTCATCCCGCCAGTCGGCAACACTGTCGGCAATCGCCGTGGCGGTGTCGGCATCGACCTCCTGAGACATCAGCAGGTTCGCGATCAGTTCGGGCTGAGCCTGATTGATATCCACCTTTCCATTCTCGTCCTCTATGCGGTACGAGATCTCTGCACCCTGAAAGTCGAAAGAGATGGCATTGCCTGTCAATACAGCGTCCGCCACCGCACTTTCTTGATTCACCAATCCATAGATTCCGCGGTTTATTGCCGCTTCCGCAAGATGTTTCGCCCGCTGCGCCTGGATCAGGTTGGCGGTAACCTGGGTGTCATTGCGCATTGATTGCGAGAAGCTCAGGGCCAGGATCGTGAACAATGCCACAAACCAGAGCACCATGATCAGCGCTAATCCACTTTGCCGGTTCCTTTTAGCCCGCATTCAATTCTCCAGCCTGCAATGGCCGCCAAAATCGGGAAAAGCGCAGGAGATGTCGGCATTGACTGGGATACCCTTGACCAGCTCCGGCCATGGCGTTGCCTCGCCTTTGAACTCGATCTTGATTAATTTCGGCAACAGGCCATCGTCTTCCCACTGCTCCTGCCAGGCACCATCTTCCGCATCCCCAAGATAGAGGAACAGGGGTTTGTGGAGGGTCTCCAGCAACAACGCGCGCTGTTCCTCCGGTAATTCACTCTCAGCGAATGCTTGGGGGTCAAAGGGCGCGATATTGAGAAAGATATACCACTGCTTCTCGCCTTCCTCGATGGAGAACTCGACCGTATGCAAACCACCGGAACTGGGGTATGGAGGCAGAAAAGCGGAAAAACGCAGTCGCGTAGGGGAGCCAATGAAGGCATACTGATGCTCGTCCTCTTGCTTGAGGGAGGCGGGGAACAGACGCTCCACCATGCGGCCGAATACTCGGTGGGTCGTCTGAATGCTTGCGATTTCGGCGCTGGCTCTTTCACCCGCCTCAAGTGCTCTGGAGGTAAAGCGAAAACCACCCAGCAACAGTGATAGAGCTACGCTGAGCAGGGTAATCGAGATGATAACTTCAAGCAGGGAAAACCCTCTCTGGGTCTTGGAATTGGTGGTGCCCGAATGAGGGAGACAAGGTGATTTCACTCGGGTGATCCCACTCTAAGGGTGTCCAGCGTCAGGGATTGAATTCTGGTGCCCTGTTTCCAGTGTACGGATATCTTGATGGCCAACAGTTCTGCCGAGGTGGGCGCGTCGTCTTCGGACAGCTCAAGAGTGTCGAATGGGTAGATCTCGATTTCCCAGGCGAACGGACCGTTCTCCCCCTGGCTTCCCCCTTGTTCCAGGGGTATTTCGCTGCCAAGCAGTTCCAATTTACTCTCGGCAAGCACCATCGCCTGCGCCCGGTGTTTGGCTGCGCTGGCATTGCGCAGACCGCCGGAAAATATCTGCATTATTACGGCCAGTGTCATGCCCAACAAAACGAAGGCTACCAGCACTTCGATGAGAGAAAAGCCAGACTGGTAGCGCCTACTCATTGCCGACGATGGTGATCATGCCCGTGGCCCAGTTCACGGCTACCTTCAGTGACCGGCCGTCTTTCGATAGTTTTATTTCTCCTCCTGTGGACGAACCATCCGGGAAAAAGCGAATACCTCCCCGGGATTCGTCGACTCGTTCGGATTCCGCCGTTTTTAGTTTGAGATTTATATTTTCCGGTAGGGGGACCTTGGTTTCATCTTCGTCGATGGAGAAGTAGAGTTTATCTAGATCCAGTAAAAAGACCTGTTCTTGAAAACTCGAGATCGCCCTTGCCTGAGCTGATCGCAGGCCTGAGGCGATTTGTCGGGCGCTGTCTCTGAACTCTGCGGAAGAAACGCCCCTGGAGAAGTAGGCCGGTGCTATCGCCAGCACGGCAATGAGCAGCGCCAGGGCGACCAGCAGCTCGATAAGCGAGAAGCCGCCGCTCCTAAAGGCGAATATCCGCGTTCTCCCCTTCGCCGCCTTCAGCATTGTCCGCGCCCAGGGAATAGAGATCGTAGCCGGTGCTCGACTCAGAGGGTTGGTAGTGATATTCATTGCCCCAAGGGTCAACCGGTACCTCTTCCTTGCGTAGGTAAGGACCCTGCCAATTGACATCGCCCGTGGTGTTTTCCAGCAATGCCCTAAAGCCATCATCCGCAGCGGGATATCTACCCAAATCCAGAAGATACAAATCCAGAGACGCCGCCAACTGCTCGATCTGTAGTTTCGCGGTATCGGATTTACCACGGCCCAGATAGCCAACCACTCGGGGACCCACCAAACCCGCGAGCAGGCCCAGGATGACCAAAACCACCAGGAGTTCGATAAGCGTGAAGCCCGCGGAGCCAAACCATTTTTTCCGCTTCATTGAATTCTTCATTTTCGTTGAAAAGTGCCGAATAAGAGATTGAATATCAGTTGTTCCTTGTTCTGAGAATTGTCTCTGAGTTTTTATCGGAAGTACAGGCAGAGTGCTTTAACTGGCGCTGCAAATCCGATAATCTGCAGGGGATTCGACACACTCGAGCGTTATCAAGGATGTTGGGGATCCATTGAATGTGCTTAATTCATTGAGAAGCTGGTCTAATTGTACCTTGCTGACACTGCTTGCGCTGGGTCTCGTTGCCTGCGCGACTACCGAAGAGGCTGAGCCGCCGCCCGCTACTGGCGATCCCCTCGCTTCATACTCCGTAATTTCGGGTGCGCGGTTAGATGAACCCGCGCTGACCGTTACCCCGCGAACGGCAAACACAAAGCCTTACAGCGGCGGTGGTGGCACTCAACCCGCGCAAACCGGCCTCGACAAGCCCAGGCGTTATCCCGGCACCAACGAGTTTGTCAAACCCACAAGCAAGACTGAGACACCACCCAGCCTTCCAAACGATGGGATCGTGCTCAACTTCGAAAACGCGGATCTGCGGGAGGTGGTGAGAACTATTCTCGGCGATTTCCTGAAAATAAGTTATGTCTACGATCCAAGAGTCCAGGGTACGGTCAGCCTGCAGACCACACGCCAGCTTGCGCCAAAAGATGTGCTGGCCACCCTCGAGACATTGCTGCGGATGAATGGCGCAGCGCTGGTTGCAGGGGACACTTACCGAATCATGCCGGCTGATGAGGCACCCAGAGGCTATCTGATCCCTCAGCTGGGAGGGGATAGTACGCCGCTTCCCCCAGGCTACCGGGTGATTGTGGTGCCGTTGCGCTATGTTGCGGTTGCGCAAATGGAGAAGCTTCTGGAACCGTTCGTAACCCCCAAGTCAATCCTGAGATCGGACCCCGAGCGCAATTTGATCATCCTGGCAGGAACCAGTAGCGAACTGGGCTACCTGCTGGAGACAGTCAACATGTTCGATGTGGACTGGCTGGCTGGAAAATCCATCGGTCTGTTTCCCCTCGGGCAGGTGTCGCCTGAAGAGATGATCGAGGAGCTGAACGCTATATTCGGTACAGAGGCAGAGGGGCCTTTGGCGGGTCTGGTGCGGTTCGAGCCCATCAAGAGACTCAACGCCATGTTGGTCATCACGACGCAGTCTGCCTATCTGAAAAAAGTTGAGGAGTGGATTCGCAGATTGGATCGTAATACCACCACCGGTCAAAACCTCTACGTGCACTACCTACAGAATGGCAAGGCAGGTGAAGTGGCAAAAATTCTGACAGAGGTCTTTTCCAGCAATAATACGAGGGTGGAAAGGACCAGTCTGGGTAGACTGGCTCCAGGGCTGGAGCCAGTGGAACTCGAAGGTCGGACACCAACGGCAGTGGGGGAAATCGCCCGGGAACTTCGGCCGGCCGGATCGCCCCAGGCCGCTGTTCGCACCAGTGAGGGGCTGGCATTCTCAGAATCCGCCAATATTCGCATTATCGCCGATGAGGTAAATAATGCTTTGTTGATTTTAGCCAGCCCCCAGGATCACCGCATGGTGGTTGCAGCCATTGAGAAACTGGATATCGTGCCATTGCAGGTGTTGATCGAGGCGACCATTGCTGAAGTGAAGTTAACCGACAAGATGCGCTTCGGTCTGCAGTGGTGGTTCCGTGCCGGCGACGTGACCGGCGTTCTCAGCCGCGGCGTGCCGTCGACCGATCCCGACCAGCTGGTCACCACGCTGAACAGCGGTTTTTCGCTCGTGGCCCAAGGGGTTGATGCCAAAGTAATTCTGGATGCCTTGGATGCCGAGACCACGATCAATATCGTCTCATCTCCCCATCTCATGGTCCTCGACAATCAGACCGCGAGTTTGCAGGTGGGTGATGAAGTACCCGTGGTAACCCGCACACAACAGAGCACCATTGTCGACGATAGTAACATCGTTAACAATGTGGAGTACCGTAACACGGGCGTGATCATGAACGTGACACCCCGGGTCAACACCAGCGGTACCATCATCATGGAGGTGGAGCAGGAGGTCAGCAATGTGGTACCGAACGATGATACCTCACTGGATTTAACACCGACCATCAGCCAGCGTAAATTCAAAAGTTCCGTGGTGGTGCAGTCGGGTGATACCGTTGTACTCGGTGGGTTGATATTCGACTTCTCCACTAAACAGCGGGAGGGTTTGCCCCTGCTATCAAAAATTCCTGTCGTCGGCGCGCTTTTTGGTTCCACGGGGGTCGATGATGAGCGCACCGAGTTGGTGATGCTGATCACGCCGAGACTAGTCCGTAATCGTTATGAAGCCAAGAAAGTAACCGAAGAGGTCAGGCGTCGACTGCGATCCCTGCAGCAACTGCAAGAGGAGACTTTACCCACGCCTTTGTGGGATCAATTGTCTCCCAGCCGAAGAAACCAGGAAGGCAGCTTATAGACTCGCTGCGGGATTCAGGGAGGCGTAAGATCGACCGGATTCCAACGACCAGCGCCTTGCGCGCCCACGAGGCATGTCATGCGAGCTGAGATCATCACCATCGGCAACGAACTCCTGATTGGGCAAGTGGTGGATTCTAACGCAGCCTTCATGGCGGAAAAGCTCCATGAAGCTGGAATACAGCTCTCCAGGATCACCACGGTATCGGATACCCGAAAAGCGATTGAGGACGCCGTTTCGGAATCGTTACAGCGGTCCAGGTTGGTACTCATGACCGGCGGTTTAGGTCCAACCAATGACGATGTAACCAAGAAGGTTCTGGCGGAGCTGTTCGATACCCGCCTGGTCACCGACGAAGGTGTGTTGATCGACCTGGGGAAGTTCCTCGGCTCGGCGGGAATTCCACTCAACGAACAAAATCGCAGCCAAGCTCTTGTGCCGGAGGGTTGTGAGGTTATTCGAAATACTGTGGGCACTGCTCCCATCCTCTGGTTCAACCGTCCTGGATCTGTTGTTGTAGCCATGCCTGGGGTGCCCCTGGAGATGAAAACTGCTTTGACAGGGGAGGTCATTCCCAGAATCAAGGCGAGGTTTTCCCTACCCAGCCTAATCAGTAGAACCATAAGGGTCGCCGGGTACGCTGAGTCGATGTTGGCCGAGCGGCTGAAAGAGTGGGAGCAATCTCTGCCGCAAGGGGTCAGTCTGGCCTATCTTCCCGCCTATGCGCAGATCCGTCTGCGGCTGGATGCTGTGGGTGCGCCTGGAGAGGGCGTGGAAAACATCCTGGAAGCGGAGATCGAGGGGCTGAAAAGCGTGCTTGGCAAAGCGATATTCGCATTTGACGATATCGAAATGCAGGAAGCCGTGGGGCAGATGGCGTTGCAGCAGGGGGTTACAATTGCAACGGCGGAGAGCTGCACTGGGGGATTAGTTGGCCATTTGCTTACATCAATCGCCGGTAGCTCTGGTTACTTCAAGGGTTCAGTCGTGGCCTATGATAACGGGATCAAAACCGGAGTGCTGGGAGTCGATGCCGATGGGTTGGCCCAGCAGGGTGCGGTCAGCGCCGAAGTGGCTGAGCAGATGGCTCAGGGTGTGCGTCGAGTCATGGGTGCAGATTATGGTATCGCCACTACGGGCATTGCCGGTCCCGGAGGGGGCACACCGGACAAGCCAGTCGGTACCATCTGGATAGCGGCATCAGGTCCTGGTGGTGTTCACTCTAAAAAATTCCGCTTTGCAGGTAGCAGACAGCAGAATATCCGCATCAGCGCACAATTTGCCCTGAACATGCTGAGGTTGCGATTGCTGGCAGATCGATCTGCTGACAGAGAATGAGGAACCAGGGTGTGTATTCCCCCGGGGATTTTTTTAGCCGTCGCTCGAGACCGTTCATGTCCTGCCAGCGCCAATTGCTGATTTCCTCAGGATTAGGTCTTGGGTCCTGCTGATAACAACCGGTAAAAACAGTCAAGTGTTCCTTTTCGGTGAGTCCAGAGTGGGGATCGTCCGCTTGATAACTCAGGGTTCTCACTTGGGTCAGTGTGGTGGTGAATCCGAACTCCTCCGACAATCGTCGTGCTGCTGCAGTGGCAATTTCTTCTCCGGGGCGGGGATGTCCGCAACAGCTGTTGGACCAAAGTTCAGCAAAATGATACTTACAATGGGCTCTTTTCTGCAGCAACATTTCGCCATTTGGGTTGAATATCAGAATGGAGAATCCCAGATGTAAGCGGCCGCCGTTCTGATGTGCTGCGAGCTTTTCCATCTGCCCGGTCAGGTTTCCGTCAATGTCTACCAGGGTGACAAATTCCCGTGTCATCGATCTGTTTCCTGCAGAAATAACGATAATTGCCGATCCAAGTGCGTCATCATTAGGCTGCCTACCTCTATTCAAGATGCCTTAACATCATTTGCTTTATATCCAGCATTGAACATCGCTCAATGGCCAGGTCCCCTCTGCTGGAAATCAGGAGTGGACCATCCTGGGGGTCGTCGGGTAGCCGGCCATGGGTGCCTTTTACCAAACTGGCATCGAGGGAGATTACGTCCATCAGCATCCGCTGCCCAAGCTTTTTCTGAAGCAGTCTTAGCCCCACCCGCAGCTTGGGGATTTTTAGTTGGGGATCGATAAAAAGCTCCACTGGATCGTAGCCTGGCTTTCGATGGATATCGACGGTGCGGGCAAAATCGGGTGCTTTGAGGTCATCTAGCCAGTAGTAATAAGAGAACCAATACCCCGTATCGGCTATTGCCACCAGATCTCCTGAGCGGGGGTGATCCAGGCCCCAGGCCCTCTTTTCCTCAGCGCCCAGCACCTGGTCGACGCCCTCCAGAGCCTCCACAATACGCCGCACCCGCTCAATATCTGCAGGGTTCCTGACATAAACGTGGGCGGCTTGGTGGTCAGCTACGGCGAAAGCGTCGGATGCCCCGGCATCTAAAAGCTCCCACCCCAGCGTCTCCCTCACTGTTAGCAGCCCTTTCTTCCGTAACGCTCGATTGAGATGAACGACCCCTTGCGCCTGCTCTATGCCATATTCGGAAACCACCATAACATCCGCGCCCTGGGCGCGGACGTGGTCGATGAGTGCTCCAGCCACTCGGTCGATAGCAGCAACATCTTCCCAAATCCGTGGATCGTTCGGACCCAGTCGCTGCAGGTTGTAATCCAGGTGGGGAAGGTAGGCCAGGGTAAGGGTAGGGTGCTTGAGATCAAACGTAGCTTGGGTACTCTTGGCAATCCACTCTGAGGAGCGAATATCGGAGGCCGGACCCCAGAAGTTGAACATCGGAAAAGGGCCCAGGTTTTTTTCCAGGTGGATAGGGAGTTCGTCCGGTTTACCGTAAATGCCGAAAATTTTGCGTCCGTCAGCAGGATAAGTTGGTCGTGGTGTAACCGAAAACTCGACGTCGGCATACATGTTGTACCACCAGAACATCTTGGCACAGCTGAACCCCGGATGCTGCCGCCTGGCCGCATCCCATACCTTTTCACCCTGGACCAAATGGTTGGATTGGCGCCAAAAGAGCACTTCCGCCAGATCGCGGAAATACCAGCCATTGGCAACGATGCCGTGATCCGAGGGGGATAACCCGGTCAACATGGATGCCTGGGCGCTGCAGGTCACTGCCGGAAAAACACCCTCCATGGTGGCCATGAAACCATCTGCTACCAGCTGGTTCAGGTGAGGCGTGTGCTGCCCCAACAACGAGGGTGTAAGGCCGACAATATCGAGCACCAGAAGTTGACGTTTGGGCTGATTCACACAGCTGTCTCCCTTAATAGTCCGCGGCTGGACATTTCCCGCTCCAGCCAACGGAGCTCGTTGCCAAGCCCCTGATGAAGCTGGGAGTCGTTACTCGGTCGTAAAGAGTCGGGTAGTACCTGCCAGGTGTAGGTTTCGACCTCTAGGTGGGGACGCAGTGCGGAGTTTCTGGAGAGATGGTCCAGCACCTGGGATATGGCGTCGCGGGTGGTGGCCAGCCTGCCTTCGGCCAGCACTCTGGTTTGGATCGGCAGATGAAAATGTACTCGCCAGGGGGAGTGACGTGGCAGTGAATCCTCCAGGAGCGCCTCTGCAAGATCCATAACACCCTGCAACCTTGACTCCGCATCCCGGGTGCGAACCTGGTGCAGATAACGGGGCTCCACAAATGACGCCAGCGTCTGTCGCCCCTTTTCCAGGTCGGGTCGGCCAAGCTCCAGTGCACTCGATATCTGGATTTTTCCGATCTCGATCCCGGCTCGGGAGATTTCAGAGAGTGACTTGTCAATCTCTTCGAACATGACAGCCTGATGACAGATGTCATAGCAGAGGCCGAGATGGTTTTGCAGCAGTTGTTCCGGAAGACCGCGCTGTTGCGCTATTTGCGGCAAGTCATGGGTGAAAAGGATTATCGCCTGGTCAGTGGACTCCAACCGGCAGCCCGGCTCCATCTCCAAGCACACGCGGATCTTTCGTCCTGATCGTTGGTGTAGGCGGTGAAGCGATTCGGTCAGGTCGCACAAGGCGGCAAGTGCCCGCTGCTGTTGCTCATCGCTCCACTCCGGCGCGAAACCCAGCGGGAGGGTAGAGATAGTCCCCTCTCTCTGATCCGGCGGGAGACAGTGGGCCAGTATTTTCGCCAGATCCAGGGTATAAGCAAGACGTTCCTTTTGCGACCAGTCCGGGCGATAAACGGCGGCTTTCACCTGGGGACCGTGGAATTCCCCATAGGGAAAGCCGTTCAGGGTAGTGAGCTGGATGCCCTCTTCCTTCAGCAAATCCGCAAAACTGCGCAGTAGCTGATTCGAAGCACTCAGTTCCCGCGCCGCCTGAGCGCTGAGCCAGAGTCCGCTGCTCATGGTTTCCAAGTTACGATTGCGACGAACTGCTGCCACATGGCGGCAAATGACTTCCCTTGCGGATTCCAACGTGTCGCAAGGGTGCACGTTGCTACAATATGCGAGTTCTGATCGTTGCCAGTTCGATGCTTCAGCCGATGTCATTCGACAACCGGTGTTTGTCCACGAAGCACTGAGTTCTCCTCCCAGAGTTTGGTTTGATCGATCGCGGGTCTGGACATCTCCTCAAGAGATATCCTGCCGCTTTGCGCATAGAAATTGATGGGATTCTCGAACAACACCTTTTCAACATCGGCCTCGGAGAATCCGGCTGCAAGCATGGCCTCGCCGGTTTTCGGTACCTTCAGGGGATCGCTCCGCCCCCAATCCGCGGCGCTGTTCACCACCATTTTTTCGGTGCCGTATTGTTGCAGAAGTGCCACCATCCGCTCTTCAGACATTTTGGTAAATGGATACACCGAATGGCCGCGCCAGCAGCCGGTTTCGAGGACCATGGGCAGTGTGAGCTCGTTTAGGTGATCAATGATTACCAGCTCTTCGTCGATACCGATTTCTTTTACCAACGCGATGGATCGTTCGGTGCCGGTTACCTTGTCGCGATGGGGAGTATGGATCAGTACCGGCAGGTTCATCTCCTTGGCCAGCTCCACCTGTTCGGCGAAAAATCGTTCTTCCGGGTCTGTGATATCGTCGTAACCGATTTCACCAACCGCAACCACGGCATCCTTTTCGCAGTACCTTGGTAACAACTTCATTACCTCAGTGGCCATCGGTACGTTGTTGGCTTCTTTGGGATTGATACCCATGGTGCAGAAATGGCGAATGCCAAACTGGCTGGCTCGGAATGGCTCCCAGCCAATCAATGAATCGTAGTAGTCGATGAAGGTGGCGGCCTGAGTCCTGGGTTGTCCTTGCCAGAAAGCTGGCTCGACCACGCCGATGATGCCGGCGGCAGCCATGTTCTCGTAGTCGTCGGTGGTGCGTGAAAGCATGTGGATATGGGGGTCGAAATATCTCATCTCAGGTGACTCCTGGGTATTGTTTTCAGAGGGCGAGTTGCTGTTCGATGGTGTTCCTGACCATTGCATTCTCCTCCACCGCCAACTGTTGTTGGAGCGCCTTTGCAAAATCAGGCCGCCGGTTCAGGCAGCGCCCGAGGGCGACAGCGGAGTAGTAGCGGTGTCCGGGATCCTGGTCCTGCAGAAACTGCAGCATAAGCTGATCCCCGTGGTCGCTGGCATGGGGGCCGATGGCCAAGGAGATATCCACGGGCACGGTGCGATTGGCGGCCAGGCGCTCATCCGCGTACTGCTCGCACATGCGGGACAGCTCCGCGTTGGCTCGCTGTTCCAGACCGTATATGAGGTCGATGCTTAGACCGGTAAACAGCGATTTCAGAACTACTTGGTTGTATTCATGCTCTTCATACCAACGGCTGATGTACGGGTTTTTCAGCGCCAGCGCAGAGTAGATCAGGAGGCTGTTACAACGGCCGGCTTCGAGGGCAAGGTGCTTTAGTTCACCGGGCGAAGGAAGCAGCGACAGCCCACCGACTGTTGCGGCGCGCTCTCTTTCGTCACCTGCACGAAATAGGCGGTCGGCCCAGCTAACGGATGGGTCCTTTGCTATGGCTTCCATGAGCAAGACAATGCGTCCCGCGTCGCTTCGGCTCCAGTGAGAAAAATCCACTACACCATCTTCTGTGTCTATGGAGGCACCCTGGTTTCCAAGGGGATCGTTGCCCAACTTCCGCCTCGCCATAGCGGAACGGGTGAGTAGGTCGTTTTCCAGATCCGCGCTGTTGCCCAGGAGAGCCAACGTTTCCGACATCCAGGTTCCAGCTTCTGGGAAGAGTGCCTGGTTGAGGGCGGTCATCAGGCTGTTTTTATATTCGACCATAGCCTTCATAGCGGCAATCCTCGATCTAATTGAAACAACTCTGGAACTCGGTTCCGCATCCTATTCTCCACGCCATCCAAAGGCGCTGTTACATGACGATGGGATACCGCCGATGGGAGGCCGCTCCCTCTGCGCTGCCACCTTGAATTCCAACGCTTGCTAATAGTAAACATAGTTGAGTATTGTCTAGAGATATTCCGCATAGGCATCACTATTCAGGTGACATAGATCAACCCGGCGAGCAGCCGTCCCGGTATCAGCAGGGTGAGCACCAACAGGGATTCCCACCACAGCCCCGTTCCCACGACAAGCAGCGCATCGAGTGGAATCACGCCCAATAACAAGATCTTGACACCATGCTGAACGCGCTCCGGGGTGTCCAGGTTGCGACCGAGGGAGCGTAGCAACATGATCATGAACACGCCCCCGGGTATCAGTGCCCAATAATCACTCAAAACACCGACGAGAAGAAGTGAGACGACAGCGATGCCGGTGATGAAAACGCCGAGCAAACATAGTCTGGGGAGCAGTTTGGAGGCGGCCTCCGTCTCTCCCCTGCTGAGTATCGTCACAGAGGTGATGTATAAAAAAATCGGTATCGGCAGCAACCAAGCGGTTATGTCCAATGGGGCCACGGAGAGCCCCAGCAGCCAGTTCAAATAGCGACAGCTCCCCATCACCAGCGTGCCGACTGCGTGGGCCTTCAGCCAGCCGTCGTAGGCGAGGATTGTTAACATCAACAATACCGCGATTGCGAGCTGCTGGGTGCCGACCAACGCAGCGCTGAACAAGCCGAGCGCCAGCAGCGAAAACCCAAAGGTCCAGGCGCTGCGAATGGCAATACGGCCGGAGGGTAGTGGGCGCTGAGGTCTTTCCCGCCGATCTTCTTCCAAATCGAAGCAGTCGTTTAACACCATACCGCCCAGATAGAGCCCGCTGCTGGCGAGGACCAGAAGCATTAGCGGTTGCCAATCGATGGCTCCCTGGGTGGCGATTAGATGGGCAGCCAAAATGTTGGACCAGGCGGTAAAGAGTGCCGGTAGACGCACCAGCTGCAGCAGTGCTCTGAGCCGATTAGACATTGGAGTCCCGGGCACTCGTTAGCCGACGTAAAAAGTCTAAGGATTCGCGGCCGGCTTGTTCCGGCATATGGGTATAGGTGTAAAGTTCCACTGTGAGAGAGTTCCGGTAACCAACCTTCAGCAATGCATCGAGGTATCGCTGAAATGGCATGTCACCCGTGCCGGGAATCAGATGGTAGTGCTTGCCCCCGGCAATATCCTCGAGATGGACATTCCAAATTCTCGATGCCAACAGTTCGATTGGCGCTTCCGGCGGTTCGCCGTTGAGGTATGAGTGTCCTATGTCCAGATTGACCCCAAGGCGCGGTGAGTCCACACGCTCGATTATATCGGCCACCTCGGTTGCCCGTTCCACGAGCAGGCCGGGCTCGTACTCGATTCCGACGTTGATTCCCTGTGCTTCTGCGGTTTCACATATTCGCTTCAGGCTCTCGATAAACAGTGCCAGCCCCTCAGCCGGCGTGCCTCCTGACCCTGGCTGTCCAGAGGTAACGCTCACACAAGATGCGCCCAGTTGAGAAGCGATCGCGATCGCATCGATCGTATATTGAATACGCCATTTGCGAAACTCATCATGACGACTGCTGAGCGATGGTTCGAAAACGTTCTCGGGCGGCAGGGGATCGAAATAGCAGTTTGCAGTATTGACGTTCAGATTGCTCACATGCAATCCCAGTTCCTTCAGCAGTTGAGCCAATTCGTCAATTTCCCCGGTGCCGACGCGGCCGGGAAAAAGGTGGGGGTGGTCGCAGAGTATCTCCACTCCCTGAAAACCGATTTCGGCAATGGATCTCAGAGCCGTGGGAAGGGAAGTGCGGGTGTAGGCATTACTGCTATAGGCGAACTTCATTTTCTTTTTTTTCCGTCAATCATGGAACGAACCAGATTCTCTCCATGCAATCTGCTGGATACTGCGACCCCAAGCAGATGTAAGGGAACTAGAAGGGTGGCGAAATGGGTGCTCAACTCATGTATGTCGCTGATGATATCGGTATAAAGAAACAGGCGCATACCCCTCAGCGGTCCCGCCCTGTTTTCAGCTGCGTCCAGAGCCACACCGCTGATGGAAATCAGTAGCAGGGTAGCGATCATCGCAACAATCATCGCCCCCCCTGCTGGATTGTGGCCAAGAAACCGGGGCGCAGACCCCGCAAGGAGCTGCTTCAAATAGTTGAGGATTGTTCCGCTGCCCCGGACGAAATCGGAAAAACGGGCATACCCAGGTCCCACGAAACCCCATACCAGACGGATGCTCAGTAAGGCCAATACCGTATAACCTGCATACAGATGAAGCTCGTACTCCTGTTCTTGGGTGATATACGCGAGCAGACACGAGGCCACCAGTGACCAGTGAAACAGGCGTACCAGCGGATCCCAGACAGTAATCATCTCGCCATTATTATCGGACTCGCGCGAATAGCTATTTCTTTGCATCACTGGTTGCTCAACCGTGTAAAGGCTTTCATTTGGGCCAAGTCCAGAAACCAGCGGGTGAGATTGCGGGCGCGGGTTTTCGATAGCCATGAAATACGGAAATCGCGCTCGGCAATGAGGGTTCCCAGATACATCAGAAGTGCCATGATCAGCCATAGCTGGCGACTGCCCTTGTCCTTGTATATATCGGGCAATCCGTTCAAGGGATGCGCTGGCTGCCACATCCGAATGTCACCCCGTTCCAACGCAGCCTGCATTGATTCGCGCTGGCTGGGAGCAGGATTCAACTCCGTGACCGGTTCATGAAAAAGCGCGTGATGTACCGTCCTGCTGCCGGCCTTGAATTGGATGTCATACCTTCCGCGTTGCGTCGCCGGTATGAGCACCCTATAGTGCCCCGGGCCCAGGATGGTCACCTCTGCTGGGGAGGATTTCATGGCAGGATCGGTCACCAGCGCTGAAACCGCCGTGCTCGATTCCCACATCTGCTCCGCCGTAGCGACATCCACATCGATGTAGCGGGCATTTTGCCGATCCGGCCGGTATACATGCAGGCCTGGGTCTCCCCGGATTCTGCCGGTCCACTCGACCAACCCGCCCACGAAGGTATCCCAGCCTTGCCACTCGGTCCAGGCGCCGGTCCATTCTCCAAGCCCTGCCGGCAGGGCGACTACTCGTCCGTTGCCCAAGAACCAGCTGGCGAGCAGCGGATCTCCAGAGTGGGCTTTGAGATGAACAACTGCATCGGCTTTCTCAAGGGTCACCATGTAGCTATCCACCACAGGCCAGGCAGGGGTGCCCGGAATTCGAAATCCCACGGGAAATCCGTTGACCGGAGTAACCGGACCTTGGGCCACTACCGATCGCCGCTTGAGTATCTCATCACTCATCAATCTAGGCAGCCTTACAAGTTCATCTACTACCAGTATCCCGCCGTCGTTGCGGTTGGCCAGTAGAGAGAGTGTGGGGTTCTCGGCAGCTTCTCTGCCAATGGCTATTACAACCAAGTCAATATCTGCGGACTCGAGTCTTGCCGCGAGTTTCCCGTAGTCGGCTTGCTGTTCCACATATCCATCGCTAACCAGTACGATAAGGCGCTGTTGCTGTGGGGCCTGAGAGAGCATATCGATCGCTTGCCTTAGTGCCGGAGCCAACCTGGTGCCTCCCTGTGGAGTCTGTGCTTGGGTGCCGGCGATCCATGGTTCGGCATCGGTATGTTGCCCCAGAGGCAATATGACCTCGGTCTCTGCATCGAAGGCCAATAGGCCGCTCCAGTCTCCTGCTTCAAGAAGAGCGGCGGAGCGGGCAATGGCACGCCTGGCGATGGCCATGCGGCTGCCGTAGCGCGAATCCTCTTCCTGGTCCATGCTTCCGGAGCGGTCGAGAACGAAAAGTACCGCTGCCGGATCCTGGGGTTGGCGTGATTGGGAAGTAACCGGAAGCAGTGACTCCAGGATCCCATGACGGTAGGCGCCGCCTCCGAAACTATGGGGCCCGCCGAGAACGATCAACCCAGTCCCCCCGAACTCCACTGCACGGCCGATGGCAAGCCAGTCCGCATCACTTAGGGAGGATGCCGGCAAGTCATCCACTAGTATCACGTCGGTATCGCGGAGGAGTGATTGTTGGAAATCCGCCGGAGCAACCCGTCTCACTCGCCAACCCCCGGTCTCCAGAGCAACCAAAAAAGGCGTACTAACCGTAGGGTTAGTGAGCGCGAGTATTCTCGAAAGTCCAGTGGCTCGCACTAGCGCGGAGCGGTTGTCGAGCAGCTCGGAGGTGGGCCCGCGGGTGCTTACGGCTGCCTCGACAAGATGGATTCCCACATCTGGCAGCTCGACCTCGAAGTGAGCGGCGTTGGTCCCCTGTTGCAGTTGCATTGCCTTCTCTTGTCGAGAGCCCTCATTCAGGATAAGGCTCAGGGTGGCCCATGACTGTTCCGCGCTGTTGATGTTTATCGTGACCGGAAGCTTTTCTCCCGAAAGGGCGATGTCTTGAACCTGCAGCGCGTTGATCGAGATGGGTTTGTCGCTCTTGTTATTTCGGGGAGGCATCCATGCTACTGTTGCTCCAGTCATGCCTGCAGCTCGGAGCGCCGAGTCAAGCTGGCCAGTTGTCTCCATCCCGTCGGTAGCCATGACAATCAACGAACGCCGCCCGGGGTCGAGGGAGACCAGTGCAGTCCGCAATGCCTGTTCTAGGTCGCTCCGATCGGGGATGACTGCTTCAGTCCGGGGTGGCGGTAAGCCGGCGAGAGCCTGGAAAGTCTCTGAGGAGAATTCCATATCCTCGATCTCGCGGAAGCTGCGGCCGCCGAACCGAATCAGATTAAAGCGGTCTCCGGTTGCCAGTGAGTCGCCCAAGGCCATTATCTGTTTCCAGGCCCGGTCACGCCCCTCGCTCGGCATACTGACCGATTCGTCCAGCAGCAGATAGATATCCAATGGTGCATTGCGCCACGGCAGTGGTGGGTCAAGCAGCGCTACGACGAGCGTCGCCAGCGCCAGTAGCCGGCCGATCAGTGAAACACGCAGCAGTTGTCTCCCCACGATGTTCAAGGCCTGTCTTGCCCAGGGGGTGGAGGTGCTGCTATCAGATAACCGCGATCATGACGCCAGATGCGGAAAAGCTCGATGAGCAGATAACCGATTGCCGCCAGCAGCAACCAGCCAGCGGGATCGGTTGCGACCTTGCCTGAAGTAGTCGCCGCTGCCTCTGCAGTGAGAGTAAGCGGAATGGGTATGATTCGGGATTCCGACGGTTCGCGTTGCACCGAGTAAATGCCGTCAATCAGCGGCTGGCCAACCGCAGACTCCAGGATCCCGGCGATCATGATTGGAAACTCTGGTCGCGCAGTGAGAGGCGGGTAGCCGGTATCGAACCAAAGATCATAGCGGTTACTTGCTTTGTGTTTGGTAATGAGCGGAATTCCGGCCTGCTGCAGGAGTATCTCTTCTCCCGGTCTGAGAGTGCGGCTGTCTGCCCTAATGACGCTATCTGGCAATTTCAACCTTCTTAGATTGGGATTTGCTGCCGGTTGCCAGGAGGGATCCCCCCCAAGGAGATTAGCGGAACGCGGCGTATGTATGCGAATCAGTGGGCGTCCTGAGGCCATTACCGTCTCTTCGGTACAGCTGATCCTGAGCGCCTCCTGGGGGGCTGTAGAGCGGGCAGGTTGCAGCCGGGGAATGGTCGAGACTACGCGCCTCACTGCTGCGTGGCAGCCGGGGTCCAGTGCAACCGGAAGCAGCCACTCAGATCCTGGCAGCGGGATGGTGAGGCTGTCGTCATCGGCCAGGGCATCTGGATATCTCGGGCTGGTCGCGGTCAATCGCGCCTCCAAGGCGTCTATGCCCTCAATGCTCAGAGTGGTGTTGTGGGTCAGAGTCTCACCCGGCGGAATCTCAACCTCCCATTTCGATCGCGGATTGCCATCCGCAAACAGGGTGAGTTCCGTCACTGTACTATGCCGTCCCAGGTTGGATAGCTGCAGGTTCAAATCAGCATTGGATGGCTGATTCAAGGACGGCCGTAAGCTGAGCCGGGTCAGAGCGCTGTTTTCGGTGCTTGAGCCGATCGTCAAGATGCCAGCGAGATCGGCCTGTTCGCTCCACTCTTTCAATCCGCCGCCAGCGCCGTCGGTTACTAGCCAATTCAGCCCCTGCTGGAGGGGCAGTGGCGGGAGTTTGGTTTTTCTTCCCGGGCTGGTCAGCCATTGTTCGACAACCGATTCTATGCGGTCGCGATCATCCGGGTTTATTCGCACTGCGGTGGCGGGGGCGCTCAAGCGGCGCAGTTCAACTGTGGACCGCGGATATTCACGCAAAGTCAGATTGAGTTCGTCCACCCCAAGCTGCCACCGGAATTTGCCCCGCTCAAGGGTTTTCATGCTCAGTGTGTCGTCAAACCAGACGATCATCAGGGCATGGCTCCGCCACCACACTGGGCCGCTCAATGTGAGAATCAGTACCCCCAAAAAAAGAAAGCGCTGTAACCACGCAGGGTCGGGCTTGTTGGTCAAAGAGCCTAACTGGTTCCCTCCTGAGAGGCCGTGCCAGAGGAAGAGCGCGGATACCTGGATTTTTCTCCCTCGCTGGCGAAAGCGGTGCAACCACCAGATAAATGGCAGCAGCGGCAGCAGCGCCACCAACCAAAGGGGAGAGAGTAGATCAGGCAAGGCCTTGTCCCGGTTGAAAGAGATGACCCACCAAGACTTCCCGCCAATGCTGTGAAGTGTTACAGGAAGAAAAACTGATCCTTTGGCGCCTGCAGTGTGAATGAATACCTGTCGTTAATTCAGCCACCTTCGCGGCTGCCTGATCGTTGGCCTCGGGCACAATGTCGAACAGGTAGGAGTTGCCGGACTCTACGTCTACCAGAGTGGAACTACCCATAGTCTCCAGGCTGGCGTCGGCAGGATCGAGCACCTGAATGGCATGGGTCGCTTCGCCGATCGATGCCATAAGGGCGAGATCCTGCCGCATTCCTCGGGCCTTGAGGAAGTCACTGATGACGAAAAACTGGCAGCCGGAAGCGAGATAGGGGATGCAGCTTCTCAGGATGCTGTCTCCGCCCCGTACTCGAGGTGTTTTCTCTGCCAACAAGTGAAGGATGCCGGCATAGGCACGCTGGCCCCGTCCCATGGGTTTCAGACCATCGATTCGGTCGCTGAAAAGCAACACAGAGACCCGGTTGTCCAGATGGATTAGCAAGTAGGCGAGCGCAGCTGCCAACTGTACCGCAAGTGCCCATTTTCCGGGTTGCAGGCCCATGGATGCACTATCGTCGAGGCACAGATACCAGTCGGAGGAGGTTTCATTGCGGAACCTGCGAACTTGAGGGCGGCGGCTGCGGGCGGAGGCCAGCCAGTCGATTTCCCGCAAGCTGTCGCCGGGCTGGTAATCTCGGTAGTCCAGAAACTCGATGCCGTGACCGGCACGCAGACGGTGGGGTTGATTTCCCGGTGTCAATCTGGGTCTGCCGGCGAACATACGCTCCGCGACTCTGGCAAGCCGCTGCAGTTCGGCCTCGTTAAGTTGCGACAACGGCTGGGTCAATAACGCCCCCTCCAATCCGAGAGCATCTTTTCCAGGATCTGGTTGATATTGATGCCCTCGAGTTCGCTTTCAACCTTCAGCAATATCCGGTGTCGTAAAACCTGGGGAGCAACCCGGTAGAGATCCTCGATGTCGACCTGCACTCGGTTGTCCAGGAGTGCGCTGACCCGCGCCGAGCGCAGCAAGGACTGCAACCCGCGGGGGCTGGCCCCATACTTGAAATGGCTGGTGGCCAGCGCGGATTCCCCAGGGGACCCAGGCTGGGTTGCCAAAACCAGATCGACCGCTGCCTGTTTGATGTGTCGGGCAATGACTACAGCCCGGGCCAGGCCCATGATTTCCACTACCCTCGAAGGTGTGACCGCTGCTTTAAGCTGATCAGCCGGTTCGTCGTCGAGGGAGATATCCAGAAGCGCCATTAATGCGTCCGCGTCGGGATATCCCACGTCAACCTTGGCGGTAAATCGATCCAACTGGGCCTCGGGAAGCGGATAGGTGCCTTCCACCTCGATGGGGTTCTGAGTGGCAAGAACCCAGAAAGGATCGGGAAGCGGGTGCCGTTCCCCTGCGTGGGTTACTTGGGATTCCTGCATCGCCTCCAACAGGGCGGCCTGGGTCTTGGGAGTCGCCCGGTTGATTTCGTCCACGAGTACCATATTGGAGAAGATTGGCCCTCGTCGAAAAGCGAGCCGTTGTTCCCCCGAATCTGAGGTGGTTAATATTTCACTGCCGGTAATGTCAGCAGGCATCAGATCGGGAGTGCACTGCACCCGGGAGAGATTCATACCCATGGTGGCGGATAGAGCCTTGGCGAGATGGGTCTTACCCAATCCAGGTAGACCCTCCATCAGCACATGGCCTCCTGCGAACACGCAGATCAAAAGCTCGGTTATCAACCGGTGCTGGCCGACGATGGCACCCTCCAGCGCTTCGAGCATTCGCGAGAGATCTGCAGCCGCCCCTTCGAACTGTGATTCGAGCTTTTGCACACTGGAATTCATGGTCACTCTCCGCTACGCATCGATTGGAAATAGCTGGCGATAAGCTGTTGCTCGGCAGGTGTATAGCGGCCCGGTGCTTCCATCCCAGCGGCGAGTCGGGCTGCCGCCACCGCCCCTTTGCGTCTGTTTTCAGCAACAATGGTCCCTGGGGTGCCCAATTCCTGCCCCTGCGCTCGCGGGTCAGCGGCGCCAGCTCCCCCGCCGGTACTGCGCTTGATCTCCACTGTCTCGAGTCCAATTGCTGAGTTCTGGGTGGCGGGTGACTGTCGCGGTCCGCCACGGCCCAGACCCGCCAGGTTCCCGCCACCAGAGGCGGGACCGCTCGAGTCATTCTCCATATGGTCTGTTGGCCCCTGTTTAACGCCGCTTTCGATTTTCGGTTTCCTGGAGTTGATGGAAGAAGCGTCGGTCGATGCCCGGACCAGGTCATTGGAGCCAGGTGCGGTCGCAGCGGTTTCAATTTTATCGGCTGCCGCTGTCGCGGTGGGTGGTGCTCCGGTACCCGGGGGAGCCGGTTCCCGCTGATGGGAAGAGATGCTTGATTCCTCACCGGGGGTGTTTAGACTCAGGTCGATATTTTTTATCGCTGCTGCCAGTGTTTGGGGTGCTGTGGTGGATTCGCTGGTTGTGTGATCAATTGGTGTTATAGCGGTTTGGATCGAGGGTTGGCGCTTGCCCGGGGCCTGTAACAGCAGTGCGCCGATCAAAAACAGGGCCATGGCCAACACAGGGTGACTTCCGAGTTTGGCATGGGATACAGCCCCGATTCGTCTCTCCCACCGGGGAATGCTACGTTCAGCCCGCGCCATTACCAGGGGGGCAACGGCTGGCAGATTGTCGTTGCGCCTGCCCAGCTCCCAGGCTGAGATCAACAGGGATTTCGCGCCTGCCCAGCGGTCAGCGGTGCGCGCAGCCTCCGCCTGTGTCGGCCGGCTCCAGAGCGTGACTGCGAGCACTATCATTGCCCCAGGCGCCAAGGCGAGTGCCCACGCGACCTGAGTGTCGAGGTCCAATAGCAGAATATGCACCAATCCGGCGGCGATCAGTAAGGCCGCGGAAAACCAAAGCCCCCGCACTGACCAGCGCCTTAGCAAATCGGCCCAGAGTTGGTTTCTGACGCTGCCGATAAGCCCTGAGAGTGTGCAAGGTGTTTTACCGATCACGATGTTAGATAACCTGCCCAGGCTGAGTGGCTGGCGAGTATCAGGGCGAGCCCGATAACCCCCGTAGAGTAAGAGAGGGGGCGTAAGATGGTTTGCGGCCAGGATAGGTGGTTGAGCAATCGACACGCACCCCAGAGCATCAAGCCGATGCCGCCGATGGCGAGCTGTGAGAAAACCACGATCCAGGGATTCAACTCCGCTTGCAGCGAAGCGAAGGTGAGCAGTGGCCATGGAACGGAAATCAGAACCAAGGTGTCGGTCAACGCCGCAGTCCAGGTCCGCTGGCCCAGAAAGCGGGGCACGAACAGTACTACGGCTAGCGCCTGGAGCAGCAGGATCAGGCCGGTCAACTGTTCCAACAGCGACGTTGCGTGATCTCTGCCTTCGATCCCCCACACCAGGGGCACACACCAGACCAGCAGTGGCAAGGTGTAGCAGAGTCCGGTTAAAAATGCGGCACGCGTTGGATTCATGCGCGCTTCCCCGCCCTTATCAGCAGCCACCCGTTCGCCTGTTGGAATTGATCCGAAGGGAGAAAGGGGAGGGTGAAGGGAACCAGCAGTGATGGTACTCCAGCCCGGGCTTTGAAGAGGCTGATCAGACGGCTCTGCCGATCCGAGCGGCTCTCTTCGGAAGGCATCCAATGCGCGCTTGGGGGCAGCGGCGGGATCTGATGCAGCTCGCCTTCCAGAACCAGCAGGGCGGCGGGCGAAGATGTGCCTCCGGTGTTGGTTACCAGGGTGCCCGAAGCGCTGCTGACCAGGGAGAGTGGTTGCTGCAACCGGAAATTGCCAACTAGCCTAATATGTTCTTTGGTGAACGGACGAGTATCCAGCTGCAGCCACCGTTTTTTCGGGTTCTGGTCGTTCGAGAGGATGACCGTCATCGGTGGCGCGGAATCGGTAGTGGGCAGCGTGGCCAGGTCAGGCAGCGGCATCTGCAGCTGCTGCGACCGGCTGCCTTCGACTTTAATCAGCATCGCATAGCGGCCGCTGGGATCTCCGGATTCGGTCTCCACCCAGCTAACCACATGGGGCTCAGTCTGTCCCAGATAGGCAAGCGCAGGTATCGCCAGGGAGCCGATGAGCGGAACGGATACCAGCGCCGTAGCTCGGCGCAAAGTCAACAGTGCCAGGATGAGCAGGATCGCATATCCGGCTAGATAGAAGCCGGCTATCTGAGTATAACCCTCTCCATCGGCAGGGAGCAGGTTTTCCAGGGCAGGGCGGCTCGGTAGTGGATTCTCCGGTCTGATACCGGAAGCCGGGGAGAGCTTGATACTGCGGCCGCCGCAACCCGCGTGGGATCTGATAACCGCCGCAACCCGTTCGTCGCCACCGTGCAATATCAATGTCCGGCAATCGCCGAGATAGTAATCCAGGGCCTTCAGCTGCCGGGTGGTCAACTGAGTGAGTAGTTCCGGCGGGATTTCGATAGAGGAGACACCGCCATAGCCTTCCGCGGTACGCGGCAGCATATGGATATCAACCAAGGCCAGCTCCACGGCTTCGATAGGGGGCGAAAAACCTCCGCCGGACCTGACCTCCGCGGTGATCGGCCTGTCGATAGGGGAGAACTCCACAGACTGCTGCACCGGAGATATTCCTTCCTGCTGCAGTGAGATATCTACCGGTTTGCCGGGTTGGGGATACACGGGGAGGGAGATACGATATTCGGTCTCCGCCTCCATTACCCCCTCGTGTCGACTACTCCACCCCGGAGTCGAAAGAGTCAGGCTGAATGGGCCGCCGCTCTGAGGCACGAGGTGCAGGCGCACCTCGCTTGGGTTGCCGGGAACGAATTTTCCATCCCAGGCGGGAATCACAGTCAACTGTGGCCCCGCCAAGGCCTTGCCTACAAAGGCGCAAAGGGCCAACATCCAGCAGCAGGTGGAGCGCGATGTGATCCCCTCTGGAAACATCGCCTAGTCGTTAATCACCTGGTTAAGGGCGATGACCGACCAGGCCGTACAGAGATTTTTATCTCCCTCCCACCAGCGGGGGGAGTGGTTGTTGACCCAGCTGCCGTCCTTGTTTTGTATGCTCATCAATTGCCGGGTCAGATCCTCGCGCCAATTGTGGCTGATCCCTTTGTCGTCAACCAACTCCTTTTCACCGTAGGCTCGCATGGTCTTGGCGAAGGCATTGTAGTAGTAGAACAGCCCCTGATTCTTTTTGGCTCCCGGATTTGTCTCCAGCGAATAGTTGTTTCGGATCCAGTTGTAAGACGCCTTCACCCGAGGATCGTTCTTGTCCGCTCCGGCATACAGCAGACTCAGCAAACCGGCGCTGGTCATGCTGCCGTAGGACACAGTTTCTCCATGGGGGCTGTAACCCGGCATATAGGCAAATCCACCGTCGTTGCTGGCCCACTCCTGATCGTTGGTTTCACTATTGTTTTGGGAACGGCTGATAAATACCAGTGCCTTGTCCCACATCGGGTCATTCTCTTCGAAGTTAGTGGCTTTCATCGCTTCGATGGCGTGGTATATGTTGGAGAGGTCGGGACGCTCGTCTCCTCCGTATCCGATGCCACCGTAGTATTTGTGGTCGGGTTCATAGCCATCTTCGACGTCGAGTTGCAGCTTATGAATGAATTTTTGGGCGTTGGCTATCACCTGGTCGTATGCAGGATTCTGGGTCGCCTTGAGTGCGGTAATTGCTACTGCAGTATTGTAATTGCGATTCTGATTGGTCTCGCTGATTGAGCCGTCCTCGTTGACATGGTCCAGGAGAAATTTCACAGGACGGGTGATAAAGGGGCCATCCTCTTCGCTGTAACCACGGCGATTCTCCAGAAAGGCTCTCAATCCCAAAGCAGTGACCCCAACCGAGTTCGACCAGGAGCCGTCCTCTGCCTGATTCTGGCGCAGATAGTGCAGCCCGTCGTCTGCCAGTCCTTTAGCCTTGGCCAGCAGCTCCTGGTCCATGTTCGACTCTGCGGCCATCGACATTTGGGGCATCAGCAGTGTTACCAAGGTCAGTGGGATAAGCCTATTAAGCTTCATTTTTCATATGCCTCAAGTTGAGTAGTGATAGGGAGAAGAGTCGGAGATCTCCGCTTTGTCGGTCACGGCCATTGCTGATCGGCCCACTTGCCTGCCTAGATAGTGCCCGGCCAGGCCAATCGTCAGATACACCAGACTGGAGATATCGGCGGAGGGGTAGTCGTAACGCAGACCGCCAAATGGTGAGTGGCGGTAGAACCAGTCACCCCTCAGATAGTCCCAGCCGCCAAGGGAAGCAAGATAGCTGAGGGGGCTGACGGCAATAACGAAATCTGTGCCCCAGGTTGAAAACTGGGCAATATCCACCAGCGGCCCGCACCACACAGGCGCTGCCGCAGTGATGGCAGCGATGCAAACAATTATCCAGGACGCTATCTGTAAATTCCCGCCAACGGATGCAAGGAACCAGGTTGCACCGGAAAAGGTGAAAACCAGAACTGCAACTCCCAAGGCCAGCCTGACGGCGACGACTAATGATTGCGGATCAGGGAAATGCCAAACCAGTACGCCGAGTGTACTAACGCCAGCCAGTAGCGCAGGTCGGTATAAGACGAGCCACGCACCCTCTTTGTCAGCTTCGTCACCGAGCAGCAGTAACAACCCTGAAGCCAGGCATACGACGGCCAGCGACCAGCGTGCCTCCCCGGCGGAGATAGTGTTCCCCACTCCCAGCGCCAGGGCGGTTAGCTCGCTAGCGGCGATAACCAACAAGATTTGCCAGGTCGCTTTCATGGGCGATACCGATGGTAGATCCCCGTCTCAGCCAGCGTTGCCGAGCTCGGTATTTTGTGCCGGGGCGTTGGCGATGTGGGCTTCCGTATAATCCAGTAGCAGCTGGAACTGAGCGTGCAAGGCCATCTCATCGAGTTGAATCGGATTCTTGAAGAAGGCAGCCAGATGGCGCATTGGTCCACTCTCACCATTGCGGTTGGCGAATTCCGCCAGTCGGACCATATCCAACACCAATGGCGCAGCGAGGACCGAGTCGCAACCTTGCCAGGTGAACTGCATGGACATTCTCACGTCGAGGAATCCTTGGAAATGAATTAAATCCCAGGCGGTCTTCCAATCTCCGAGAGAGGGTACGAAATTGATATCTACTCCTGAGTGGGGGGAATAGCCGAGTATGTTTTCCAGTACGTTGCCTTTGTTTCGCATCTTGGCGGTGCGATTTTCCGGCTCATCAAGGGCCTTGCCGTCATTGTTCCCCAAAAGATTGGTGCCTTCCCAACTTAGAACGCGAAGATTGCGACAAGCAAACATGGGCGCCAACGCGGTCTTTACCAATGTTTCACCGGTCTTGCCGTCGTTGCCGTAGTAGGGGAGGCCGAGCTTTGCCGCCAGAGCTTCGATTGCGCCCAGGGTGGTGCCGGGATTAGGTGTGAAATTGAGGTAGGAACAACCTGCGCGCAGCGCCGAATAGACATAACAGACACCGGGGGAGACCAGTCCCTTGCGATTGTTGTCTATCAATTCTTCCAGCCCTTCCAAGGTTTCCTGTTCAGGGACCTGGGCCGGCTCTGGCTCGGAAGAGGTGACATTGACCACCACTAAGTGATCCAGCTCATGCTTGGCGCGGAACTGAATCATGTTCTCGGTCAGGCGGTCTGTGATCTCCCGTAAGGTCGGCATGCCCGGATTGGGCCTGGCGGGGCGCCAAGTCATGCTTCGATCCACGAGAATGTCTTTGTCGATCTCATTAATGGCGGGAGTCACCGCATCCAATATCTCCCGCGATATGGTTCGGGATTGGTGGTAGAGGCGGTTTACAGACTCGATCAGCGGCTGGGTGCTGATGTCTATACCACCAAACACCAACTGCCCCGGATCGACTAGCGGCAGCTGATCCATAGGCGGCACCGCGGTCGTAAGACCGGATTCTGAGATATGCCGTTCCCGCAGGGCCACTGCGCCCGCCATCATGGTTGCCGCGATATCCCCTTTGGCCCCAGCCAACCATACGCCTGTTCTCGGTATGCCCAGTGTCTTTGTGTACATTTTTCTTGCCCCATCCATTACTGCTGAACTACATACACCGTCACGCAAGCGACAATGCTCGGGTTGTGGCTGTTATAACGACACCACCGGCACTTAACTTTGGGAATAAACTGCCCGTGCTGAATCGCACCTACCCGGTGGACGCCGCCGGTGCGCTTGGCCCTTTGTGGGGGTGGGCCCAGTGCACCGGTGTTTCGGCAGCTTCGATCTGAGAAGAAGACGTTGTAAAAAAAAGTATGCAATCCGTGGGCCAACCGCCTACAGTGGAGTTGGTTATACAAATAGTTCAATAATTACAATGAGTAACAAAATTTCTTAGAAGAAATGCCAATGTCGAACGGCATCTCTTCCATGCTCATCATCTATACAGGGCCAGATCTGTTCATTTAGCTAAGTGCGGATCTAAATCGTTTCATTACAATTAGTTATATTAATCTGGAGACTCTATGATCAGCCTGTACAGTATATGTACAAGGTCAATAACAGTGCTGTTTCCTCTACCCAAGAACGTATGAGGGTGGCTGAACGCTGTCAGTCCGGGCTCAATTTATTTTTCGTCTCAAGGTCGTGCGATTGATACCGAGGAGGCGGGAGGCGGCCACCTGGTTGTGGTTAGTCAGGAGAAGCGCTTCATCTACCAGTGATTGTTCCACTAGCTCTATGACATTGTGAAACAGATTGCCCCCATCACCGGGCTCTTCCCGCAGCAGCTCACGCACAGCCAGGCGAATCCGTTGTGCCGCGTCGGCAGCATATTCATCATGCTCGGCCGGCGGTTGGTGCGTCTTCTCACTCATCTTCAGATCGTGACTGGTAAGCATGTCACCGCGACACAGCAATACCGCTTTTCTCAGGGTGTTCTCCAGTTCCCGTACATTGCCTGGCCAGTGGTAGGCCTGCAGTTTATCCAGGGCATCCGGGTGTAAGGCGTGCACTTGTTGGTTGAGTTCCTGATTGGCCTGATGCAGAAAGTGATTGGCCAGCAACTCTAGATCCTCTCCCCTTTTCCTGAGAGGGGGGACGTGGAGATTGACCAAATTTATCCGGTGAAACAGGTCTTCACGGAAGCGCTTCTCGATTACCTCCTGCTGTAGATCACGATTGGTGGCAGTCAGAATTCGGGCATGGACGGGTAGGGTTTCTGAGCTGCCGACCCGCTCGAACCGGCGTTCTTGGAGCACTCTCAGTAATTTGCTTTGCAGCTCATAGCTCAATTCACCTATTTCATCCAGAAACAGCGTGCCCCCGGCGGCTGTCTCAAAGCGCCCCAGGCGTCTCCCCGAGGCCCCCGTGAAAGCCCCTTTTTCGTGCCCAAACAGCTCACTCTCGAGCAGTTGCGAAGGAATCGCGCCACAATTCACCGCGACGAAAGGTTGCTCTCTGCGAGCGCTGTTGGAATGAATACCCCTGGCGACGAGTTCCTTGCCGACGCCGCTTTCACCGCTGATCAGGACCGTAAGCTCATTGGTTGTCAACAATCCCATCAATTTGAACACTTCCTGCATTTGCGGGGATTGGCCAATCAACTCATCGCCGGGGGGCAAGGGCACCGGCCTACCATCCTGTTTGGCTGCCGGCGGTTTATCCGCACCTAGGGCGCGCTCCAGTATCTCTCGAACTTGGCTGATCTCTAAGGGCTTGCCCAGGTATTCGAAGGCGCCTTGGCGTACTGCCTGCATAGCGGTTTGCACCGAGCCGTAGGCCGTCATGACTACGACTGGGACCTGCGGGCTGTGTTGTTTGATCTCAGACAAGACTCGGAGACCATCCATGCCGGGCATCTGCACATCGAGAAAAACCAGATCGGGCTGTTGCTCCTGGACTATTCGCAAACCCTCCGTGCCCGAGGAGGCCTTCATTGGCAGGTGCGCATCCAGCTCTACAATCTCACCTAATGCCTGGCAGATGGCAGCTTCGTCGTCGATTATTAGAATTTTTCCCATTTTCAGCAGCTTATGTTAATTTCGATTTTCTGCTAGCCGGGTAGCGGCAGACTGGCGATCAGTGCCGCGCCTCCCAGCGCCTGGCTCCTAGCAGCCCGTAAAGTGCCTCCGTGCAGTTCCAGCAGTTCGCGACTGATAGCCAGGCCGATACCCAAGCCGTGGGGTTTATTGGAGGATGTGGCTTTGAAAGGCCCCTCCTGGAGTATTTCAGCGGGCATTCCGGGCCCGGAATCCTCAACCGAAAGCAGCAGTTGCTGGGGTTCCTTGGCTGTCTCCAGCGCGGTGGAGATCAACAGTTGGCCTCCCTGGGTCAATTCGTCAGTTGCATTGTTTATCAGATTGAACAGTACCTGCTTTAAACGGTGGGGATCCAGTGACAATTCGGGAAGCACGGCGAAGCGTCGCTCAACGGTTATTCCCCTGTGTGCCAGCTGCGGCTGCAACAGATCTAAGACTTCATCAACCAGCGCATTGAGAGCTATGGGTTGACACCGTAACTCGATCTCCCCGCTGGTCATCAGTAGGGATGAGACAATGAGCTCCAGGCGTTTGATCTCCTCCAGCAGACGCTGGATTCGCTGCTGCTGTCTAGGTTCCCTGCCTGTCTCGCCTAGGAGTTGAATCTGCAGTTTGATAGCGGTGAGGGGATTGCGAATCTCGTGAGCGACACGGGCCGCCATTTCGCCCAGGGCTTGAAGCCTGTTCTGTTGCCCGATTTCTTGTTGGTATTTTTTCAGCTGTGCCGACATGCGGTTAAGATTCTGGGCGAGCTCGGAGACCTCACGGGGGCCCCCGGTGTCCACCTGGCTACCCAGGTCTCCGGCGGCTACTCGTTCTGCCAGTTGCGATAAATGCGTGATAGGCGCTGTGATACCTCGGGCGATACGATGCAGCAGCCAAGAGAGCAATAACATACCCGCAATGGCGCCGATGCCCAGCCGCAGTGCCATCTGCGTGGAGGCCTGGCGAAGCTCGGAAAGTCCCGAGATTGATGCTATGGCGGAGAAGCGGCCGCCTACCTCCCGCTGCAATGGTTGGATGAGGATGCTGTACTGGTGACCGCCAACCTGGCTAATAGAACTGTAGGCTCCGCTACTGTTTTGTTGCCAGGCGGTTTCGATGGCCTTTGTCAGGAGTTGCGCCCGCTCCTGCTGAGCTGGAGTAGAAAATCGGCCGTCCTCTGCGATGAGGTATAGATCTGCCTGTAACAAGGCTCCCAAACGGCTGAGCAGGTCGGGGGTAAGGGGTAAATTTCCTCGGGCCAATACGCTGATGGCGTTTGTGAGCCGCCCCTCCCGCTGGGTCTGCAGGGTGTTGGAAAAAAGAGAGGAGGCCAGCCACCAAGCGGTGAGTGTACCAATCGCCAGGATTGCCAGAAAAGGAATCAGAATCTTCGGGTAGATGGCCTGATAACGTCCCATCTCTCTGTCTAAACCAACTTATTTTTCAATGTGTTGAGCATTACATGAGCGATGGCCGCGCGCAACCAGGCGTCAACTTTTTTTACACCCCCCAAGCTAGGGTGCGCTGCCGTCCTCTCTCCCTGCTGAATCTCAGTGGGCCGGTTCATTACAGCAAAGCGGCCTGAAACCGTAATTTCAAGAGATTAATGACCCGTGCTCTGGCCCAAGCCAGCCCTAATGCCGATTGGGCCCCAAGGCGCAATAGGTGTCCAGAAATTTTACAATTGCCGCGCTGACGAAAAGAAAAAAAGTTCTAAACTGTTGTTTTTTTGAGCAATAAGCTAAATGGCACAACCTATGCAAGGATGTGATACAGCTCACGGTTTGTATGGTGTGGGGCCTTGAACCCGGAGCCGACTCGTATCTGAGACGAAGAGGTAATAAATATGAAAATGAAGAAACTCTGTAATGGCCTGGCGGCCGCCGCGCTGTGCTTCAGCGGGTCGGCATCCTGGGCAGTGGATGACCTAGCGTTTGAGACGGATGTCGGCGCGGCAATTGACGATGGATTGCAATATCTAAGGGTTCAGAAAGTATACACCAGCAACGATGGAACCCAGCGGCAAGCCCGGGGAATCGCTCTGTTGGCGCTGCTGGAAAAACGCGCCGGGGTGAGCCCGGATGCGCCGATCCTGGGGTACGATGGCTCGAGTGCTGCGGACAAGGCCCTGGCCAGGGACGCGATGGTCAACATCATGAATGACACCACCTACGGTGTTTCCCGGGCCGCTTTCTACGCCTACAGCGACGGCTCCAACATGATGGCTATCTCGGTCTATGCCCTCACCGGCGGTCCCGAGGTCGCAAATACAAATAACTACACCCTCAGGTCCGCCATGGACAGGTTGGTGGATCGCACGGTGGCGGCGCAGTCCGTGGGCAATATCAACGAGGGTTACTGGGGTTACTCCGGCCCGGGCGCGGACTCTTCCACTACCCAGTTCGCAGTGGCGGGTCTGGCGGCGGCCAAGACCTTCTATCTTTCCGAAGGTGATCCGGGCGGCCGGCTTGCCGCTATCAACACGGCACTCGAACGCTCCCGAGACGGCTATGCCGCAAACCAGAACGCCGATGGTGGCCACGGCTATCTGAGAACGACCAACAGCAGCTACCAGCAGACCGCTTCCGCCATGTGGGTCAGCCTGCTGGGCGGCTCCGATGTCAACAACGATGCGGTGCAGGGTTTTCTCAACTGGCAATACGATGCGTACAACTACCAGACCATCTACGCCGCTTACAACTCCTGGACTCTGTCCTACTACTATTACATGTGGTCGTCATCCAAGGCGTATACGCTAATTGATGACGCCGGTATTCCGGCGGGTGCTGGTAAGTTGGATCCCATGGATCTGGGCACCCAGGCCACAGCGCCGATCACCATCGATCGTGGCGACTTCCGTCTGGCCAATCGTGACTTCACCACCGACGAGGACGCACGGGTTGGCGGTAATCCCGGCAAGTACGAGCACTACCTGGACGATGAGCAGAAGCCCCGTTGGTATTACGACTACGCCTACAGTCTCTTGACCCAGCAGGATGCCGCTGGCCGCTTTACTGCCAGCTCTTTCCGTAACAACGGGCAAACCGCCATCAATCATAGCTGCTGGAATATCTATGTTTGCCAGAGCTACGCCATCCTGGTGCTCGAGCGGGCCATCGGTGGTGTCTGCGTGGATACGGACGGCGACGGTGTCTGCGATCCAGACGACAACTGCCCACTGGATTCCAACCAGGGTCAAGCCGACGCTGACGGCGACGGCGTAGGCGATGCCTGTGATAATTGCCCGAATGCGGCCAATCCCGGTCAGCATGACAGCAACGGTGACGGTGTGGGCGATGCCTGCTCGCTGGCGATCTGTGATACGGACGAAGATGGCGACATCGACACGGGTGATATCCGCGAGATTCTGGTATCCCGCGGTGACCAGGCAGACCTCGGCGATCCTCGGGACGCCAATGGCGACGGTGTGATCACTTCTCTCGATGCCAAGATCTGTATCCGTGTGGCAAGAGACGAAAAGTAAGTAGCACGAAGGTCTTGTGGCGGGTGCGCAGGGAGGCGCTCCGACCACTCGAAGATTGAGTGAAACAATCGCAACAACAGACCAACGTGCTTTCAAGAGTACGTAGGAGAGAACAAAATGAAAAAGAAGTTTTCAACTCTAGCAGGTGGGATGCTACTGGTGTTCGCCACCGCAAGCGCCCAGGCCGTGCCGATGTCCGATCTCTTGGCCGGTGGAGAACTCCAAGTTGGCGACAAGATGTTTTCCAACTGGGAGGTGAATGATGCCTCCTTGAATCTGGACGACTGGGTTTTGGATTACGACGAGATCGACGTGAGCGGGGATGCAACGAATCCCCTGGCGATCGTGCTCAACTTTAGCTTGGGCGATCAGTTGACGGTTAGCGGATTCGATTTTGGTGATTGGTCCTTCGGCTTCGACGTCACCGTGGTAAGCGGTCCCAACAGGATCTCCGGTGTAGGCCTGGATTTAACCGGGTTTGAAATTGGCGACGAGAATCAAGGAGGGTCCGTGACCATCGCCGAGGGCATAGATGAGCCTGCGGATAATGCCACCCTTGAGGTCGATACGCTGTTGGGCATCTTGTCCGATTCCACCGCCATCGCATTGACGGACGGGATTAGAGTGGAGAAAGACATCCTGGTGGTCGGCAGCGGTTTCGGTGACGATCAAGAGGCGCTGGCAACCACGTTGAGCAGTTTCTCCCAGGTATTTAACCAGAGACCACCTGCTCAGGTTCCCGAGCCTGCGACCATTGCTCTGTTTGGTCTGGGTTTAGCGGGGCTTGGTTTTGTACGCCGCCGCAAGGCAGCTTGATCGAAGCTTGATCTAGAACAGCCGGTCGTGTTCAATGCCAGGGATGGCGAGCACAGACCGGGCCACCCGATGTACCTCCTACTGAAACCTCAGTCGGTTTTCTCTTACCTCCGGGTTCCTCAAGCCCAAGCCGCGGTAATTCTTTTGTTAGTATCACTGTCGCTCCTGTTGGGGCGATCATTGTCCGCGGCAGAGCCCGAGCTTCGCCTCTCAGGCACCGCAATTGTCTCTTCTGAAGTTGCATATGCGGTCATAGAAGACCGGGATGGCCGCAGCCGACGTGTTGCCATTGGCGAAACGATCAGGGGATGGGGCAGGGTGATTGCGATCGAACTCAACCGGATCGTTGTGGAGACTGACGCCGGAGCACAGGGCATGGTGCTCTCGGGGGGCGATCAGCTAATCCTGGTGAGCGGTAACTCAGAGGTGGGTTCTCCCGAGTCGATGCAAGCAATCCGAAGAGAGAACCCGACGTCACCGTCTGCTGGCGTGGCCAGAGCGCGTGAATCTTGGAACGGGCAGCGGGAGTCGGCATCTCTTGAATCAGGAACTCCGATATCCGGGGCTGTCGCTCCCGAATTCATGGAGGAGGTGGAGCGATTGGCTGTCACCCGGGGCACGGCGGGCGAGGACCTGAATGTCCAACTGCCCTCCATGCTCGGACTACCCCAGGAATCTAGAATAGTGGCGGTGGACCATGAACCCGTCTCCAGTGACGCCAGCACGCTCAAGCGTCTCAACTCATCCCTCGAAGGAGGGTCGGTGGTGCGGCTCACGATTGAGGGAGGCGGACTCGAGGCCGTGTATGTCACACCCAGCCCGGACGGAAGCCAAGGAGCGCTGCAAGCGATCTATGTTCCGGTGTCCGGTCAGGAGCAGGGGGGCACAGAATAGGCAGTAATCTATTCCGTGCGCCAACTGCTAACCGCAGTGACCGGAATGGTTTCTATATCCACCAGGCCTGCGAATGGTTTCTGAATCTCCTCAAGCAACTCCGGAGTTTCTGCTTCGATCAGAGAGAAGGTGCGAGAGCGGTCGTTGGCGGACCAGTCTCCATGGAGTTTTACCCCGGCGGGGACGTTTTCGTAGAATTGATTGGCTAGTTCCGCCACTTTAGTGTATTGATCGGCAGTTAGCCCCTGTTTGGTGGCATTGATCAACATATACAGCATCGCTTTAGCTCCCGTCGGAAAGTCTGTCGGACTTGTCTGCATGCTTATCTTTAACAGGATTCGTCATCCGACGCCAGACCAACCAAGCCAAGACCGGGAGCAGCATTGGAATGATGAGGCCGGGACCCAATAGACCGTCGGGTAACAAGGCAGCACCGTTAGCTGCCAGAATTAGGGTATACACCCCGTTTCCAGCGAGGGACGCAAGGAAAAAGCGTCGCCAGGGCAAGTGCTCCGCACCAGCGGTGAAGGTAACCGCCTCTGCGAGTACCGGCACGGGACGGCTGGCAAAAACCGCGAGTAGACCGGGGACCTGTGGCAAGGCGGTGCCGAACCGGGATAGCAACAGCCGCCCGAAAATGTATCCCACCAGGTTTCCCAGCGTCAGCCCGACCCACCCGAGGAGCCAGCCGGGTAGAAATCCCAGCCGTGCGCCCAACAAGGTGCCGACGATAGACGAGGGTACGGGTAACAGACTATCGCCGATCAGCAATCCCGCGCCTATCAGTCCGAACAGCGGAGCGTTGTCATCCGTTGATGAGAGCCAGCGTTCACCGGGAAGTTCGCCGATGACCACAAACGGTAGGATAGGCAGCAGCAGGGAAATCAGAATTAGAACTGCGAGACGGACTTGGGGGTTCATACCGTGCAGGGTTAAGCTTAATATCGATTTGTACCGAGCGCTAAAAGCTGGTAATTGGTGAGTTGGCGAAACGACCAGTATTTTACAATAAAACAGGGGGTCACCGGTGAAATTTCGACGAGCGGGCGGTAAATGGTTGCTGACCATATCCGCACTAATGTCACTTTGGTTGTTGCCTCATTGGGCCTGGGCACAGGAACCGAAGATAGAGGATCTAGGGGGTGGAAAGTATCTTCTCGGCAAAATAACAATCGACCGTAATGCGCGCCGTTTCACTCTCCCGGGCAGTGTCATCAAGCTGGATCAGCCCCTTGAGTATCTTGTTGTCAAGAGGGAGGGGATGAAGGCATACGAGGCGGTGCTGGATGCTGAAACTACGGCAACTGAATTCAATTTGGCCTGCATCCTCATCGGCTTGGATTCCGATAATGCAGTGTTGCCCAGATATCATTTCGATGAGAGGGAGGTGGTGGGAGATCCGGTGGGCATCCTTATTGAGTGGACCGTGGGGGAAGAGACCCGCCGAATCCGCCCAGAAGAGATTTTCTTGCTCGATGGTAAACCCGTGGACTCCAACGAATGGGTCTATACTGGCTCCACCATGGTGCCTCCGGGAAATATCTACCTCGCTGAGGAGTCCGGCACTTTGATCGGATTCATTCACGACCAGGACAGCATCATAGAACACAAGCAGGGGATAGGCCTTGGCCGGTTCGGTGAGGTGGCAATTGACCAGACTAAACTTCCCCCTTTAGGTACCGAGATCAGAATAAGTGTGACCAATCTGAAAGCGAATGGCGATCAGAGCAAACAGGAAACAAAATAGATGAATGACAGCCAACTACCCCCTTCCGCTCAGCTGAAAGTGGATTTGATGTTCGACGGACTGCGGTATTCGGAGGCGCTCGGTGCTGCTGCAGCTCACGCATTTCCCAATTACTATCCCTACCGTTTCCAACCCGGGGAACCCAATCCAACCGGTCAGCCGAAGGTGACAATTCCCTATCTCTTCACTCTCGAGGATGGCACTCTCGTGCGAGTGAAGGGCAACGGGCAGTCTCCCTGGCAAGTTACCGGGTCTCGGGAATCTGGCTACATGTTGGCGAAAGAGGGCGAGGAAGAGTCCCCGGGGCCAGTTCGGTTCGAGCCGCTACCGGAGTGGATGAAAAGTTCCACCAGCGATGGTTTTCCTATGGCTCAGGCGGGGGTCAGTCTGCATGGCGATATGGCAGTGGTCAATGTAGCGCCGGGGTGCGATTACTTTCTCCAGAAGGGGGACCAGGGCGGTTCGATGAAGTGCGTTTTCTGCGCTTACGGGGCGCCGAATGAACGGGTCCAGCACTACGGACAACTGCCGGGAAAAGTTTCTTTACCTGATTTGACCTACCGCCGTATGCAGGAGACGTTGGAGTCCGCGATAGCGGAGGGGGGAATCAACCATATCTATCTTGTCGGCGGTTCGATGACGGATTGGCGCCAGGAGGGAGAACGCTATCTGGAGATGGGCAGAGCTGTACAACAGGCGAATCCAGGCAAAATTCCCGTCAGCTGCGGTTCGGGTGCACTTCCTTCGGACATGTTGAAAGAGGTTTACGACAGCGGTCTTTTCGACAATGTCTGTTTCAACCTGGAAATCTGGTCGGAGCCCCTGTTTGCAAAGGTTTGTCCTGGCAAGAACAAGAACGTGGGCTACCAAAGGTGGCTGGATTCTCTGGCACAGGCGGCGCAGTTATGGGGAAAGGGGCGAGTCTACAGTGCCATGGTGGCGGGTATCGAACTGGAGCCGGAGTACGGAATGACCTGGGAACAGGCCTCTGAACTGGCCATAGAGGGCGCCGATGCTCTATGTGCCATGGGCGTTATCCCCGTTTATTCACTCTATTGGCCCACCGGCGGTCGGGATCACCCAGAGTATTTCCAGCGTCTGCGGGGATTCTTCGAGCGCCTCAATATAGAGTACCGGGGCATTCGGCAACGGCACGGGTTGCATATCGATCCGGGATTTATGTGTCATCGATGTGCCTATATGCAGCTTGAGTGCGACGCGGACAGAGAGGCCGGTTGATATGGAACAAGCGTCCAATAAAGATCGGTCAATGCAATCTCTCGATCCAGGTCCGATCATGCAGTTGTCAACCGCCTACTGGGGATCGCAGGCACTCTTGACCGCTAATCGCATCGGGCTCTTCAAGCAACTGGCTACAGGCCTAAATCGGGAGATCGGGTGGCGGCGGATCTTGGCACTCAACCTCGGGAGACACTGCTTTTGCTCAAGTGTTGCGTGGCCTTGGGGTTACTGACCGAGACTGCGGATGGTTTCCAGAATAGCGAGTCGAGCGAGGCGTTTCTGGTACCGGGCTCCCCCGGATATTTGGGAAACGCCATTAGCTACAGCGATAATCTTTATGCCACTTGGGGTAACCTTGAGCAGGCGCTCAAAGAGGGTAAGCCGCCCATGCCAACCGAAGCCTATACGGGCGACGATCCACAACGCACGCGCCACTTCGTCTACGGTATGCATGACCGGGCAATGGGCATCGGCCAGGCGATGCTGGGGCTGGTCGATCTCGGCGCCAATAGAAAAATGCTTGACGTCGGTGGCGGGCCGGGAACCTACTCTTGCCTGTTCGCACGTCAATATCCGGAATTGCGTTCCAGGGTTCTGGATCTCCCGGGGGTGATCGCCATTGCCAGGGAGATTATCGAATCAATGGGAATGAGTGAAAGAGTCGACACTACACCGGGAGATTATCTCCAGCCCGAGTATCCTGGCGGCAACGACGTGGTTTTGATCTCAGGGGTATTCCACCGTGAGAATGAATCAAGTTGCCGAGGCTTTATTCAACGGGCAAAGGACAGCTTGGATCCTGGGGGGAGGCTGATCATTGCCGATGTATTTGCCGACCCGGGAGGCACGGGGCCGCTTTTCGCTACTCTCTTCGGGGTAAACATGATGCTTACCGCTCCCGACGGAGGGGTACACGCGGATGCGGATGTCGCCGCTTGGATGGACCAGGCGGGGTTTACCGATTTGGAAATGAAATCTTTTCCGCCGCCCATGCCCCATCGCCTGGTAACTGGCATCAAAATATAAATCTTGCGCGGCCAGTGCGGTGGTCAGCAGGTTATTAAAGCGGTTGCAGTTGCAGGGAGATGCCGCTATTATTCCCTTCCGCTTCAGGCGCGTAGCTCAGTTGGTTAGAGCGCCACGTTGACATCGTGGAGGTCGTTGGTTCAACTCCAATCGCGCCTACCAAATTAGAAACCGAGAAAGATCAATAAATTGTAGCCACCCTTTGAGTCATCAGGGGTGGCTTTTTAGTGCTCGATTACTTCGTGAGTCCCGTTAAGCAGAGAAACTTTGAGTATTCCGAGGGAGTAGTGTCGAAGATAGTCCGATATGGAGTTCTAAGCTCGCCATCCAAGGCTGGTGAGTACAGGTAAACCCTTTGTATGGGGATAAGTGCCGTTGATAGCCTTGAGTAGTACCAGCGAGGATGTAGCGAATCGTCGTCGAGTGCACGGTAGCTTTACTCACCTATTCGAATTGGGAGGGAACAGCATCATGACCACCAAAATGGCACTTAACAACGAGACTCTGGTGACCTGACCCCATTGATTGGATCAGTTAGCTTAGCCGCTGCATATATTTGCCGCAGGTTGGCCGTCACTATAAATCAGTATCCGAAACTGACCAGGTATCATCGCAAAACAGAAACTTGCTCAAGCAGCATGATCTCTACTTTTTGAATACGGTTCCATAATAGAGGGTTACACCAGGGCTCTAGGCGGGGTACCCGCAGAACTGCCTGAATAATCCCCGAGAGCCGCAGTACGTGCTGCGGGATGCCCCACAAATCGTTAAATTCCATTCGTCCCCATTCCTGTAAGTCACCCTTCACCAGTAAAGGCAACATTCTGGCGCAGATTGACAAAACAGACATACACGGGGTTCTGTAAATTTGGGCCACATGAATCCAGCGGCTCACTGACTATGAAATCACACTTAAACGACAACGGAAATGAAGAATTAGTTACCCCCGCAGACTTGGCCATAGCACACTTTGAAATGTATGGCGCGGAAAAAAGCGATCTCATAAACGAGATGCTAAAGGAATACCAATGGGGATATGGAGACTATTCGGTCAAATGTGAGTTTGCTCCGGAAAACGAAGAAACCCGTGTTTACTACATCGTTACGCTGAAGGATATCGAATTTATGCGCTGTAAGTATAAGTCTGCAGTGACATCGATTTTCCAGATTATCGAAGAGTCCTCGGCTTTACGCGATCGCTGCAAAGCACTGGAAGCGTTGGTTGCCAGTAAAAAAGGTGGCTGTTTGGAACAGCCCTGACTAGATTGGTTATTACCGCAAGGATAAATAACAAAGGGATAATCTCGGGTTGGCCATACGCGATGGGCGTTTACTTTCAGCTCGAGCGTGGTAAACGCGGATCAGCACTGCAGTGGCGTATCAGAGAATGGGTCATCTGTTTATCCGCATCCGATTAAGTGCTTTCCTGCAGATGACTGATTTCGTTTTTAGTGTTGTTACGAAAACTGGAAAAACCAACCGGAGCTATTGAATCGAGTCGATATACTATGATCACAGCCACACATTGGATTCTGACTATAATTGCGGCCCTTGTTCTCGGGCTCTCGCTGTGGGGGATGGTTAACACGAGCGGACTCACCAACCTGGTTCGAGCTGCAGTAGCAGCCCGTTGGGGCATGCTGTTTGCGGTTGGAGTCCGTATCGTCCTGGGACTCTGTCTGCTGCTGGCGGCACCCAGCTCGCGATTACCCAATGCATTTGAAGTGGTTGGGTGGCTTACACTGATTGCAGCGATTCTGTTGCCGGTATTCGGAAGGGCGCGATTAGTTTCCTTCATCGACAGGTTTCAGGGCTTCCCTTTGGGCGCTATCCGTCTCTGGCTTTTCGCAGGCGTGTTATTTTCCTTGTTCATTCTTTACGGGTTGTTCCACGGTGCTTGATTGAGTCTCCTCGATCAACTACTGCTCCTGGCGCCGCAATGCCGACTTGATCAGCTCGAAGCGTTTTTCCAGTTGTTCCGCCTGAGGCATGGGGGCAGGGCCGGTTAGGTACCAACGTCTTTCCAACTGTAGTGCGTCTGCATCAAGCAGCGGATCTTCGTCTCCGTCGGCCATATGCTCGGACAGCCGTGATACCTGGAAGGCCATGCGCTCTTGAGCATACTCTGGTGGTGAGTCTATCTCAGCAACAATTTCCAGATGCAGGCAAATTTGGGTGCGCCTCTCGCCGTTTTTTCTTTGTGTACTTACCAGTGCTTGCTGATCCGCAACTGATCCAATAAATATATCCTTAGCGGTAACAAAGCGTGCTTCCATGGTTTCTCTATCTGCTGGATTTTCTATCCACGGAGCTGCAGCCCAAGCCGCCTCTACAGCATTCAGCTTCTGGGCATCGTCCATGCCTGGCGCCTGTTCCAGTTGATTGCAGAGGGCGGCTAGGGTGCTGAGCAATTCAACACTCCGCTTGTGGCGTCGAATCTGCAGCACTTCCAGGTGGCGTTTAACCCGCTCCTCGGTTTGGTTCCATTCGGATTCCAAAGCGTTTGCGGGTTTTGCAGGTATATCCAACTGACGACTTTGCTGCCACTGTTTCCGCAGCTCTTGCAGTCTGGACTCCAGCTGATCCGTGTTATCGAGTTGACACAATCCGCTCAGTTGACGGCAGAGGGATTGGCAATGCTCAATATGGATCTGAATTTGATCCTGCTCCTCCTGATGCCTTCGTTTACGGCGCTCGAATACCTGGTCCGCCGCTTCTCTAAATGCTTTCCACATTCGGTTTTCGGTACTGCGATTTGCGGTAACAGTCGTCCGCCAGTGCTGCTGTAACTTCTTTGCTTCTCTAATGGACGCATCGACATCCGGGTTATCCGCCAGCGCTTGCATCTGTTCGATCAATCCCCGGCGAAAGGTCAGATTCCTCTCGCGCTCTTCTGCAAACCGGGCTTCCACTTGCTTGATGCCCCGCCGAAATCGCCTCTCTAGCGCACCCTGGTGTTTTTGCCCGACGGGCCCTATACGCCGCCATGCGGCTCGGGTTTCCCGCTCAGCTTTTACCGCTTTTTTCCAGTCCATATTCTCCCAATCTGCGTTGCTGATAAAAGCTTCCAACTGATCGCATAAGTGCTTTTTCTCCTCCCGGTTTCGTCGATGAGTTTCTGCCTGCTGTTCGAGAAAGGGCTGACACTGCACATGGGCAGCTTCAACAGCGCGATGAAAGCGTTCGCCAAGCGATCTGTTCTCTCTCGATCCGCTGCGGTCCAGCTTTTTCCACTCCCGTTGAAGCTTTCCCATTCGGTCAATGATTGCCTCCGGTTCAGCTGTCCCCTCGAGAAGACCCTCCATCTTCGCGCACAGCTCCTCGCGATGCTGATCGGTACCCCACTTTCGCCACTTCCTCAATTCCTGGATCGTTTTGTTCAGCTCGTGCAGACGGGCTTCCAGAGGGGGGATCGCGTGGGTTGGCAGACCGCTTTTCTTGATCAGATCGATTTGCGATCGAATCGTGCCTAATTGACCCTCCGCTTTCTTCAACTCACCACGATCCAATGTCTCCGTGAGTCTCGTTAGCAGATTCGGCAGGTGTTCCAGGTCGGCTTGGGCGCGAGTACGCTGAGCAGAGAGCCTTTCATCGATGTTCTGTTGCAGCGCATGGAGTCTTGCTCTCAAGTGGGGTGCCGCGGAGATCTCTTCCACCAGCGCCTTAGTTTCCCGAATAGCCTTCTCGGCAGCCTTGCTGTCGACGGGTATGGATTCAGCTGAAATCTCCTCTAGGTGTTCGAGTCGGGTCGCCAATTTGCCGCCGGCCTGCTCCAACCGAGTTAGCTGCCGGAGCTGCTTCTCGAGGCTTTTTCGCAGTTTGGAAAAACGGTATTCCATGGCTTTCAACTGCTGGCTGTCATCGCCCGCCAACTCGGACCAAGCTTGGGTGTGGTCGGCAATGTGGGCTTGCAATGCCTCGGCACCCAGCCCTTGAGCGCCATCCCGCAGGTTTTTCAAGATGACCTCAGCTCTTTCCAACAGCAGGGCTTGCTCCTCAGCGGCTCTAATTTCCGTTTCGTTGATCGTTCGATAGGAGGAGTAGTTCTTAAGGAACTGTTCCCGCCCGCTGGAGAAACGGACATGCCATTCATCATCGGCTTCATTGCTTAGCTCCGCCCACTGCTGTTCGAGGAGCTTCAGTTTGGCGTGGTCCTCCGCCCAGGTACCGAGTTGCCCCAAGTGCTCAAGTTGACTGCAGATTGATTCGCACCGGGTTCGGATCATCAGTGGCATCGCCTCCTGTGCGTTGATCTCCTTCAATCTGCTCCTTGCCAGGCGATAGGCCGTTTTGTCTCTTTTTCCGAGACGCTGAATCACCTTGCTGAGTGACGATTTATCCGATAGCAGCGACACCGCTTTCACTCGGTTGGCGGATGCAGGATCATTTATGGCTATCATCAGGATTTGCTGTGGACTATCGAGCTTCATAAGAGCCGACTCCCGCAATTCCGCCTCTCCGCCTTTTTGGGCTAGTTCGAATAGCAACGCCTCATCTTCGAGGGACTCTATCAGTTGCAATCGTTCCTCGAGTGACAATGCGATCTGTTCGTTGCCGCCGATGAGAGCGGCAAGCCGTATGCGAGCAGTGTTGGAAAGACGCTGGTCGGAGTCTTTCAGTAATCTTGTGAGCCTCGCCACCGCATTGATTTTCTCGCAGGCCGCACATCGTACGTCGATATCCGGATCCGAGTCGACCAGTTCCATGAGTACATCTTCATTGAGCCGATCGGCGTCAATTGAAGCCATCCGCACCTGAGGGTCTCGGTGCCGCCATCGAGGTTTCTTGAAGAGGTTAAGGATCATCTGTGTTCCCAAGGGTATCTGCAGTCACGAAGATTATGACCAATCGATGACCTTCCCGCCAATATTGCAGAACTATGTCATTGATGCTCAGATCGCTGATTAATTGACTGGGAGGTGGCGCAGAGCGGTGAGGCCTCTGCTAGAATACTTAGACTAATCTGGGGAATTAAAATGCAAGAACCGATACATCAACGTTTTGTTAGCTTGCTGACCCGTAAGACTCTGGCATTAGTACTAGCTGGAGGCAGAGGGTCCCGGTTGTATGAGCTTACTAGCTGGCGCGCCAAGCCTGCAGTGCCGTTCGGGGGCAAGTTCAGGATCATCGATTTCCCCCTCTCCAATGCCATCAACTCCGGTATTCGGAAAGTGGGGGTATTGACCCAATACAAAGCTCACTCCCTGGTAAAACATTTAGGCCGGGGGTGGAGCGGCTTCAAGAGTGAGCTGGGGGAATTCGTGGAGGTGTTTCCTGCTTCCCAGCGGGTCGACAACGACTGGTACCAGGGTACAGCGGATGCTGTTTACCAAAACCTGGATATCATTCGTCCCAGCAACCCGGATTATGTGCTGATCATGTCCGGAGATCACATATATAAGATGGACTACGGTGCCATGCTGGCCTTCCACACCGAGAATGAGGCCGATATGAGCATCTCTTGTCTTGAGGTGCCGATAGAGGAGGCTGCCGGAGCATTTGGCGTCATTGAAGTGGACGTGAACAATCGGGTCATTGGATTTCAGGAGAAGCCGAAAGATCCACGTCCGTTACCTGGGCGGCCGGATGTTTGTCTGGCTTCGATGGGGAATTACGTGTTCAACACGCAGTTCCTCTACGATCAGTTGATTATCGATGCCGACGATGAGGACTCCGCTCACGATTTCGGCAACAATATCATTCCGCGAATAATCGACGACCATCGGATATTCGCCTATCCGTTCCGGGATATTTACACAGGTAAAAGAGCCTATTGGCGGGACGTAGGAACTTTAGATGCGTTCTGGGAAGCCAACATGGAGTTGCTGGAGGTGACTCCGGAGCTCAATCTTTATGACAGTGTCTGGCCCATTCTGACGGACCAGGCTCAATTGCCCCCTGCCAAGTTCGTCTTCAATGATGACGATCGGCGGGGTATGGCCGTGGACTCCATGGTTTCAGGAGGTTGTGTGGTCTCCGGAGCCAAGTTGAACCGGTCGCTGCTGTTTTCCAACGTCAAGGTGAACTCTTTCGCTAACATTGAAGACACCGTGGTACTACCCGAGGTCAATGTAGGGCGCAAGGCGCAGATCAAGCGGGCTATCATCGATCGCGGTTGCGATATTCCCAAGGGTATGGTTATCGGTGAGGATCCCGAGCAAGACCGGAAAAACGGGTTCCGGGTGACAGAGAAAGGAGTGGTGTTGGTGACACCTGATATGTTGGGGCAATCTATCCATATTCTGCGCTAGGCTGTACTGCTGGAACGGTTATCAGGCTCAAGGGAGGTGTGGCGTTGCCGATTACTCTAAACATTGTCAGCGCATTCATTACGACCCTGATTTCCGATCTCAGATGAACGAGCAAAGTCCCAGATCCATGCCTGAGCAGATCAAACATCGGTCTTCGAGTTCCGGTAGCCACAGTAGAAGCCACAGCTCACGCCGTCATAGCAGCCGCTCGCGACGAAAGATATTGAAGTTACGCATCACCGTAGGAGTTTTGCTTGTACTGATTGTGGGGTTGTCGATCGGCTGGTTCCTGACCAGCGTAAAACTGGCGGATATGCGGGGGAAGTACTACAAAGATCAGGCCAGCGTCAGGAAAGGCGCAGGCAGCACTCAGGTTCTGGAGGCGCGGATCGCCGATTTGGAGGCACAGAATGCGAGCCTCGTCGTGGGGCAGATTCCCGGGCTGGCGCTGCTAGAGTATGACAAGACGTTGCAGATTGATAGGGAATATCTCCGCAACATCGGCTTTACGCTCACAGGTACCGCCTACAGCAAGAACTATGAGTACCGGGCTGTATTGCACAACAACAGCATGAACATAGTGAGGCCACTGGTCACAGTGTACCTCTTTGACGAACGTGGCATACAAATTGGTCAAGCCCGGCTATCCAGAGAGAATGCAACGTCAAGGGTGGACTCCGAAAACCTCCAGCCCGATGAGACCCGCTCTTATACTGGCCGGGTGGAATTGAACCTGGAATCGGAACCGAAGTATTTCCTCGTCACCCTGGATAGCTAATCCCCGCGCCAAAATTGGGAAAATCATGGTCCGGGTTGGTCACCGATATCGTCGATATCTCCTTGGGGCGGTGCAGAGCGGCTGAGCTGCAGCCCTCAGGGCAACTACTAGGGGTGGCAACATGGTTCAGTATTTGGTTACATATTCTGCCATGCGAATCGCGCTCTTGTTTCTCATTCTCAGTACGCAGGCCACAATTCTATCGGCATCTCCGCAATTGCCGCAGGGGCAATTGCTGCAGACGTCCGTTGCCGGACACGTCCTCGGATTCCATACCCACGGCCTTTACGTCGCTGGCAGTGACCGCTTGCTGCACGTTGCATTCCAGGGAGCCAATCCGACGCTACCCCAGCCGGTATTTGCTCTGGACCACCAATTATCTGAAGTGGTCTACCCACGGCTTTGGCCCGCTGTCAGTCTAAGCTATGCAACCCGCCCCAACGGCATCATCGAGAGTACATGGGAGATCGCGGCGGGCGGGCATCCCGGGCAAATCCGGTTGCGCTATAACAGGGCCGTCGAGATCGCAGCGGACGGCAGCTTGAGAATTCCATACGCATCCGGCTGGATGAGTGAATCCGCCCCTGTAGCCTGGCAGGTTATTGCGGGTCTGCGACATCCGGTGGAGATCGCTTTCCAGCTGATAGAGACTGGGGAAAACGCCTCCATTGTCGGCTTTCAGGCCGGGTCTTACGATCCCGAGCATCCGCTATTGATCGACCCTGTCCTCGCCTGGCACACGTTTCTGGGTTCAGCGTCATCTGACTCGGGCAACGCCATTGCGGTGGATGCCGGGGGCTATGTCTACGTAGCGGGGAACAGCTCGGCCACCTGGGGGAGTCCGGAAGTACCCCACGCCGGGGGGCAGGATGCTTTCGTCGCCAGGCTGAGCCCCAATGGAGTGCGCCAATGGCACACGTTTCTGGGATCGTCAGCGATCGATCGTGGCTTTGGGATTACGGTGGATAACAACGGTTACGTCTATGTGGCGGGTCAAAGCGTTGATCCCTGGGGCACGCCGGTAAACGCACACACCGGTTTTGTGGATGCCTTCGTAGCCAAGTTGGATGCCGTGGACGGTGGCCGGGAGTGGCACACTTTTATGGGATCACTCGATCAGGAAAGTGCCGAAGCCGTTACGGTAGATTCCAGCGGCAACGTCTATGCCACAGGCTACAGTGGCAACGATTGGGGCGTCGGATCTGGTGCGCCGGTGAATGGCCATGCAGGGGACTACGATGCCTTTGTGACGAAATTGAACAGCAGTGGTGCCCGGCAGTGGCACACGTACCTGGGCTCGGCAGACGAAGATCGGGGGCGAGGGGTAGCAGTCGATGATGATGGAAATGTCTTTCTGACTGGTACCAGCGAAACAGCATGGGGATCGCCGGAACGTGCCTACTCCGGCGGCGATGATGCTTTCGCCGCCAAGCTGAACAACAGCGGCGCCCTGCAGTGGCACACTTTCCTGGGGTCGGCGACCGATGACCAGGGTAATGCGATTACAGTGGATTCCAGCGGAAACGTATTTTTGGTTGGTACCAGTGATGCTGCCTGGGGGCTGCCGGTAAGCGATTACGCAGGCAACGATGACGCCTTTGCCGCCAAGCTGAATGCCAGTGGTGAGCTGCAGTGGCATACATTCATGGGAGCGGTCGGTAATTTGTCCATAGGCTTCGATTCCGGAAACGCACTCTCCCTGGATGGGGGAGGCAATCTCTATGTGGTGGGGCGTAGCGACGCCACCTGGGGTACCCCGGAGAACGCATTTGCCGGGGATGTCGATGCCTTTGTAGCGATGCTTGGGGGCGATGGAGTGCGGCAGTGGCACAGTTTCCAGGGATCGGCGGGGGAGGAGACCGGATTCGCCGTCGCCCTCGATGCGGACACGCAGATCGTACTTGCCGGTACGGGTGATTCGAGCTGGAGCGGCGGCGCGCCCAGAGAGCCTTATGCCGGAGGCGGCGATGCCTTTGTAGCCAAGCTCGGCGGCTGTAAGTTCTATATCATCAAGCTGAAAAACAATACTGTACTCCCGCTTTGCCTGTGACCGGGCTCAAAGCCAGGTTGGGTACCCTTCTAACTAAAAATCGATGACCTCCGAATACCTGCCCAGTGTTTGCCCCCATGATTGTCCCTCCGCCTGTGCCCTGGAGGTCGAGCGATTGGATCCCTGCACCATCGGCAAGATCAGAGGGGCAAAGGAAAACAATTACACCCAGGGCGTTATCTGCGCCAAGGTCAGCCGCTACGCGGAGCGGGTACACCATCCCGATCGCCTAACCCGGCCCATGCGCCGCGCTGGCCCCAAGGGTAGCGGCCGCTTTGAGCACATCTCTTGGGATCAGGCGTTGGATGAGGTGGCGGAGAATTTTGCCCGGGTTGCCGATGAGAGCGGTGCGGAGGCGATCTGGCCCTACTACTACGGGGGCACCATGGGGCAGCTGCAGCGGGACGGCATCAACCGATTACGCCACACCATGGGGTACTCCCGCCAAAAGCCAACGATCTGCACAACGCCCGCCTACAGCGGCTGGATGGCGGGCACCGGAGCGGTTCGCGGTGCCGATCCCCGGCAGATGTCTGAGAGCGATCTGATTGTTATCTGGGGTGGAAATGTCGCCGCCACTCAGGTCAACGTCATGACACTAATCAGCGAAGCTCGTCGGAGACGGGGCGCGAGGCTGGTGGTCATTGATCCCGAGTTCACAGAGACGGCAAAGCAAGCCGATCTACACCTGCAGCTCAAGCCAGGGACCGACGGCGCGCTGGCCTGCGCGGTAATGCAGCAGCTCATCCAGCATGGCTACGCGGACAGCGCATATCTCGAAAAGTACACCGATTTTTCAGCGCAACTCGCGACTCATTTGCGACGCCGTGATTGCCACTGGGCAGCGGCCATTACCGGAGTGCCCGCGAAGTCCATAGAAACATTTTCAAAACTCTTCGGAGAGACCAAACGCAGTTTCATTCGCCTCGGTTTCGGCTTGTCGCGCAGCAGAAACGGTGCCCACAACGTACATGCCGTGAGTTGCCTCGCCGCCATGAACGGCAGCTGGCAGTATCGGGGCGGAGGGGCATTGCTGGGAACCAGCGGCCTGTTTCATCTGGACAAGACTCTCATCGAGGGTCTGGATTCACTCGATCACCGGGTAAGGCTCCTGGATATGTCGCGGATAGGCTCGATTCTTTGTGGGGACAGGGCTGACTTGCAACAGGGACCGCCTGTAAAGGCGCTGTTGATACAAAACAGTAATCCAATGGCGGTTGCTCCGGACCTCGGAAAGGTGCATCGAGGATTTTCACGAAAGGACCTGTTCGTCTGCGTCCATGAGCAATTCATGACCGAGACGGCGCGCATGGCAGACGTTTTGCTCCCGGCCACCGGTTTTCTCGAGCATCTAGATCTGTACCAATCTTATGGGCAGATGTTCCTCCAGATCGGCCGGCCTGTTATCGCGCCGCCGGGAGCCTGCCGCTCCAACCACTGGGTGGTTTGCGAACTGGCCAAGCGGTTGGGTACCGTGCACCCCGGCTTTACTCTCTCGGAGGAGCAGATCCTGGAAGCCACTCTCGAAAACTCAGACTATCCACCGTTAAGCGAGCTGGGCAAAATGCGCTGGCTTGATTGCAGTAGAGCGTTTGAGGAAACCAATTTCCTAAACGGGTTCGCATGGCCCGACGGACGTTTCCGTTTTCGACCAGACTGGAAGTCGTTGGGGCCCTATGGGGGAGATATGCCCGCATTTCCGGATCACTGGGAGGTAATTGATTCGGTGGATGCACGTTATTCGCTGCGGCTCATTACACCACCGGCAAGGCATTTTCTGAATACCAGCTTCAGCGAGACCGGCGGCTCCAGGCGTAAAGAGGGCAATCCACGCCTGCACATCCATACTCATGATGCTGAGGTCAGGGGCATAGACGATGGCACGATAGTGGAGATTTCGAGTCGCACGGGCAGTCTACGAATAGAGGCCGTTGTGAAAGACAGCATTACCCCTGGCACGGTGTCGGTTCACGGGGTTTGGCCGGGCCGTGATTTCCCTGATGGTGTGGGTATTAATGCACTGGTCAGCGCCGATCCCGTCGCTCCAGATGGCGGTGTGGCGTACCATGATACTGCGGTTTCGGTAGTAGCTATTCAGACTGGCGAAGCCTAATTGGTTTGCTAGGATTGAATGTATACACTGCAGAACGAAAAAGAATAAGACAATGGCACCAGACCCCACAAACGCACCCGCGCCTAAACCGTTCCTCCGATATTTGGCTACCGGGTTATCGATATTGCTGGCAGCCGGCCTTGTTCTCTATGCTCTGGCGGGATTCGTACTAGTACCAAAGCTGATTAAGCAACACCTTGAGGGGTATGTCGCACAGCATTTGCAGCGCCAGCTCGTCATTCAGGAGATCGAGTTCAATCCTTTCAGTTTTTTGCTCCGGGTTGACGGGCTGGAATTATTGGAGAGAGAAGGCGCTCGCCTGGCGTCTTTACAATTTCTGGAAGCGAATCTCTCCGCTCAAGCATTGCTGCAAGGAGAGATAAATATCGAAGAGGTGATGTTACAGGCACCCTGGTTGAATTTCGACCGTAGGCCGGATGGCGGTAGCAATCTAAATAGCTTGATAGAGGACATTAGCAGCCAATTCCCCGCGGAAGAGAAGCCGCAAGCGGAAAGCGCGCCGTTACCACTTTCCATCGATCGCGTCGATTTGATCAATGGCATTCTCGAGGTGGCGGATCGATCAGGTGCCACCCCGGCAAGAACTCATGTTTCACCGATAAATCTCAGCCTACGAGATATTTCGCTCACACCGGGTGAGGCAGGGTCGTTCTCCTTGACCGCCTACACTGAGAATGGGGGCAAGCTGGTTGCTGATGGGAAGCTGGAAATCAGCCCGGTGCGGGTAACGGGAAAGGTGTCGCTTCGAGGAAGCAAGCCCATTTTACTCTGGAATTTTCTCCGAGATGAGTTGGCCATCGACGAGCCGCAAGGGCTCATCGATTTCAATGCTAGTTACCAAATGGCGGTGGAGGACGACCAACTCGAGTTTAGTGCGGATCAGATCGGATTCGCAATCAAGGGGCTGGAAATAAGGAAAAGAGATGCCAGTGAACCCATTTTGCGGATGCGGGACATTGCGCTGTCCGACGGCAGTTTTTCACTTGACGGCAATCGACTGCGGATAGGTGGAGTGCACATCGGAGACGGCTTATTGCGGGTTATTAGGAAGCAGACACTACTCGATTGGCAAACCATCTGGAGCAAGGCGACAACCGCAAGTGATCGAGCCGAAAAGGATTCCCCGGATGGAGCCGTGCCCTGGCTTGTAGCATTACAACAAGTCGACTTTGAGAAGATTGAAATAACCTTCGAGGATCAGGATCTTGTTACGCCCTTGACATCGCAGGTCGGTGAATTCTCTGTGGTGCTGAATGCAGAAGCGGCGCAGGATGAAACAGGTCTTCTGCAAGTCGAGGTGGGTGACATCAACGCCACCTTAGCGGAACTCTCCCTGATTCAGGCTGGTGCCACCGAACCATTGGTGAGTGTTGTAGAGGCAAAACTGGAGGGCGGGAAGGTCAACCTCGGTGCAAAAACACTGTTCTTCGATAGTGTGCGGCTGCAGGGTGGCGGGGGCCGGATCGAGCGCGCCCAAAGCGGAAAACTTAATTGGTCAGATGTCTTTGTCCCGAAGCCGGCACTTCCTGATCCAGTAGCTAGTGAACAGCCCGCACCGGATGCGGCAGCCCATGAACAGCCGGCACCGGATGCATCACCCTGGCAAGTGGATATCGCTTCTTCCGCCATTGATGGGTTTCGGCTCGATATCACTGACCAGGGAAGCGGCAAGCCGCTGAAACTGGTTGTCAATCCCGCCTCGCTGCACTTGGGCGGCATCAGCAGTAAGCTGGACAAGCCGGTGGAGCTGCAAGCTTCGTTAACCCTTGAAAGTGGCGGCAGTGTATCCGCTAAGGGCCAGGTTGAACCGGCGCAGGCTGCGGGCCAGCTTAACATCGAGGTGGCCGATCTGGTATTGACTCCGGCACAACCCTATTTGCAGTCGATCGCCAAGATTTCACTTGACTCCGGTCGCGTCTCTTCCCAGGGACGGTTAGTGGTCGCTGCTAAAGGGACGTCGCTCAGTTACGGTGGCGGATTGCGAATCGATGATCTGGTGGTCACCGAACCCGGAGCCGGTGGTGTGCTGGCGGGTTGGAAATCCCTCAACGCGGCGACGCTCAATCTCAACACATCACCGGGAGAGCTGGAGATAGATGAGATAAAGCTAAATGCTCCCAAGGGGCGGTTTATCATCAAAAAGGATTTGAGCACCAACTGGCAGGACATTTTTGTACCGCAAGCCGAAGGGACGCGCGGAGGCGGGCCCGCTAAACAAGACGACCGGCATTTCCAAGTGAATGTGGGCAGGATAGCCGTGGAAAACGGAGAGCTGGATTTTTCCGATTTAAGCCTGCCGCTCGATTTCTCCGCCCAAATTCGCGAGCTAACGGGCGTGGTTGCCAATGTGTCCACCTCTCCCGGGACCAGAGCCGGCAGCAATCTAAAGGGGCGTGTCGATCAATTTGGATCCGCGAAAATCGAGGGGGAGCTTGATCTTTTCGATCCCCTGTTGTTCACTGACATCGCCGTCTCTTTTGAGAACTTGGAAATGGAAAGCCTGACACCCTACACGGTTAAGTTCGCCGGCCACGCCATAGAATCTGGTCGGCTCTCCCTGGACCTTAAATACGGTATCGACAAACGTCAGCTCAAGGGGGATAACCAGATTCTGATTAACAGCCTGGTGCTGGGAGAGAAAGTGGAGAGTCCGGATGCGATAGACGCGCCCCTGGAGCTGGCGATCGCATTATTGCAGGATACCGAAGGCCGCATAGATTTGGGCCTGCCGGTTAGCGGCGATTTAGATGATCCGAAGTTTAGCTACGGCCACCTGGTGTGGAAAGCATTGGGTAATTTGCTAACAAAAATCGTAACCGCACCATTCCGCGCGCTGGGTGCTGCGATGGGTGTGGAGGGGGAGAATCTCGATACTGTTTTTTTCGAACCCGGTCAGTATGCGCTGTCGCCACCGGAGCAGGAGAAATTGCGTTCGGTTGCCAAAATACTCTCCAAGCGTCCGCAATTGACACTCGAACTCCAGGGCAGTTTCAACTACAAATTCGATGCCGATGCGCTCAAGTCCAGACAGCTGGATCTGGAGATATCCAGGCGTATGGGAAAAAAACAGAAGAAGGGCGCCGAACCCGATCCTGTCAGCCTCTCCGACCGTGCCACGAGAACTGCCTTGGAGAAATTGTTCGCCGAGCGTTTCTCGGCAACCGAACTTAAGAAAATCAAGGCCGGAGCACCCGGCAAACAGAAGCAAGAAGCCAAGAAGCAGGCCAGCGTTAAAGATGAGCGCTATTCAAAGATGTACGCTCGCCTGGTCTCTGCCCAGAAGCTCCCCAAGAGTGCACTCACTGAGTTGGCCATCAAACGGGGAGAGGTCATCAGCCAGGAACTGACCGGCCCTGGCAAGTTACCACCGCAGCGAATCAAACTTGGAGATCCAGTAGCCATGGACGAAGGTGGATCGAAGGAGCGGGTTACTACCCGGCTCAATCTTGCAGTAGCCAAATAACTGCTTACGTTCAGGGGGGAAATCCAATACAATAGCGGCCCACGGGGTAGCAATATCAGCGACAGGCTTTTTCTATCCCCCCGATTTACCAGCCGGAGCCTCGAGGCCCGGTTTTTATTCATGTGGTCCCTCGTATAGACCACCACTGAGCAGAGAGAAGCGGCATGCCCCAGATTACTCTTCCCGACGGTTCCCACCATCAGTTTCAACACCCAGTGACAGTGCGAGACGTCGCCGAGTCGATAGGCCCCGGATTATTGAAAGCGGCCCTGGCAGGCCGTGTAGCCGATCGGCTGGTTGATACCTCCCATATCATTGAGGAAGACGCTGAGGTAGCGATTATCACTGATCGCGATGAGGAGGGTCTTGAGATTATCCGTCACTCCACGGCTCACCTTTTGGCACAGGCTGTCAAAGAGCTCTTTCCTGAAGCCCAGGTAACTATCGGGCCGGTTATCGAAGATGGTTTCTACTACGATTTCTCTTACGAACGGCCGTTCACCATGGAGGACCTTGGGGCAATCGAAGCACGCATGAAGGCGCTGGCCAAGGCAGACAACACCGTTACCCGTGTAGTTATGCCGAGAGACGGTGCTGTATCCTTTTTTCGCGAACAGGGGGAGGAGTACAAGGCGGAGATCATTGCCGCCATACCCTCGGACGAGGAGGTGTCACTCTATAATCAGGGCACCTTCACCGATCTCTGCCGCGGGCCCCATGTACCCTCCACGGGAAGACTCGGCGCCTTCAAGTTGATGAAGGTTGCGGGTGCCTATTGGCGGGGTGATTCCAACAATGAGATGCTGCAGCGAATCTACGGGACCGCTTGGCGTAACAAGAAAGAACTTAAAACTTACCTGCACCGGTTGGAGGAGGCGGAAAAGCGGGACCATCGAAAGATCGCCAAGGCGATGGATCTTTTTCATACTCAGGAAGAGGCCCCTGGGATGGTCTTCTGGCACCCCAAAGGATGGGCGATTTATCAGGAAGTGGAGCAGTATGTCCGGGAAAAAATCCGCAATGCGGGATACCAGGAAGTTCGAACACCCCAGATCGTTGACCGTCGCTTGTGGGAGAAATCCGGACACTGGGACAAGTATCGGGAAAACATGTTTACAACCCGATCCGAGAATCACGACTTTGCGGTCAAGCCCATGAACTGTCCGTGCCACGTGCAGATCTACAATCAGGGATTGAAGAGTTATCGGGATCTGCCACTGCGCCTCTCAGAATTCGGCTCCTGTCACCGCAACGAAGCCAGCGGTACGCTGCACGGTTTAATGCGTGTACGTAACTTCGTCCAGGACGATGCCCATATTTTCTGCACCGAGAATCAGATTCAGAGTGAAGTCTCCCGATTTGTCGATCTGCTTTTTGAAATCTATGCTGACTTTGGTTTTAAAGAGGTGCAGATCGCACTGTCCACACGACCTGCCAAGCGCGTGGGGAGCGACGAAGTGTGGGACAAGGCGGAGAGGGCTTTGGAGGATGCATTGACTGCCAAGGGCCTGGAATGGAAATTACAGCCAGGAGAGGGGGCCTTTTATGGGCCAAAAATCGACTTTTCTCTCAGCGATTGCCTTGGCCGAATATGGCAGTGTGGCACCATGCAGGTCGATTTTTCGATGCCTGATCGACTTGATGCCGGATATATCGCCGACGACAACAGCCGCAAGGTGCCGGTGATGTTACACCGAGCGATTCTTGGATCGCTCGAGCGATTTATCGGTATTTTATTAGAAGATTCAGCGGGCGCTCTGCCACTTTGGCTGTCGCCAGTCCAGGCCGTGGTGATGAATATCACCGACCGACAGGCGGAATTTACAGAAAAAGTGGCCCAAAGCCTGAATGAACAGGGGTTTAGGGTTGATTTGGACTTGAGAAACGAGAAGATCGGTTTTAAAATCCGCGAGCACACACTCTCCCGTGTGCCTTATTTGTTGGTGGCGGGTGATCGGGAGGTGGAAAACGGGACGCTGTCTGTTCGTACCCGCACCGGTGAGAATCTGGGTAATATGACCCTGGAAGAACTCACCCTGCGCATGAGGGACGAGATCGAGCGTCGTTCGAATTGAGGGCTTGCACTGTCAATGACACTGGGGACAACTCCTGGCGTTGAGGCAGGGCAGGCTTTATTGTTTGAGGAGACATAGATATAGCTGCACCAAAAAGAAATCGCACGAATGAGGATATCACCGCCCCCAGAGTGAGGCTGATCAACGTCACGGGAGAGCAGGTGGGGATAGTCCCGATCGAACAGGCGATAAGTGCTGCCGAGGATGCGAAGTTGGATCTGGTGGAGATCGTGCCCAATGCCGATCCGCCTGTCTGCCGCATAATGGATTACGGCAAATTTGTTTTCGAAGCCAAGAAGCAGAAGCAGGCAGCGAAAAAGAAGCAGAAGCAGGTTCAAGTAAAAGAGATAAAGTTTCGTCCAGGGACGGGTATAGGGGATTATCAGGTAAAACTACGCAACCTGATACGTTTCCTGAAAGACGGGGACAAGACCAAGGTGACCATGCGTTTCCGCGGTCGCGAACACGCCCACAGGGAGTTGGGTCTTGAGATGCTGCAGCGTGTCGAAGCTGATCTTGCCGAGTATGGTGAGGTGGAGCAGGCACCGCAGATGGAAGGCCGGCAGATGGTGATGGTGCTTCGCCCCATAAAACATTAACCGAAGTTTGAATGCGGAGTTGAATGATGCCAAAGATTAAGACTAATCGTGGCGCAGCGAAACGGTTTAAGACAACCGGTTCCGGCGCCATCAAGCGGGGACAGTCCCATCGTCGACATATTTTGACGAAGAAAAGCACAAAGCGTAAACGTCAGTTGCGGTCTCCATCGCAACTGCACCGGTCCGACGTGGCGGTCGCTCGTCGTATGATCCCCTACGCCTGATCCAGGAGACTGACAGATGCCTCGCGTAAAACGTGGCGTACAAGCACACGCCAAACACAAAAAAGTGCTGAGTGAAGCCAGTGGCTATTATGGAGCCCGGAGCAAGGTATACCGAGTTGCCAAGCAGGCCGTCATCAAGGCAGGCCAGTATGCTTATCGTGATCGACGCCAGAAAAAACGCCAATTTCGCAGTCTCTGGATTGCCAGAATCAACGCAGGAGCGCGTGAGAACGGTCTCTCCTACAGCCGGATGATCAATGGCCTGAAGAAAGCCGGGGTAGAGGTTGATCGCAAGATACTTGCGGATCTGGCGATTTTTGACAAGCCGGCGTTTAGTGCCTTGGCGGAAAAGGCCAAGGCCAGTCTCTCCAGCTGACTATGCTTTAGCCCGACGGTTAGTTACCGGGGCACGAAGCAATTCTCGATGGGGGAAGGCCGTCAAGGCTTTCCCCCTTTTTCGTAATAGGGGAAGTATCAATGGGTGGTGAATCAGATACCGATCTGCAGGGACTACTGAGCGATGCAATCGCTCAAGTGGATGATTCTGGAGGGCTCTCGGATCTCGATGGAGTACGGGTGAGATTTCTGGGAAAGAGCGGTTTGTTGACCGCCCAGCTCAAGCAACTGGGAAGGTTACCCAAGGAGCAGCGGCCCCAGGTCGGGCAGGCGATCAACCGCGCCAAGCAGGCGTTGCAGGCGCGGATCGAGACCCGCCGGGCGGAGCTCGAACAGCAGGCTCTCAACGACCGCCTGAGCGCTGAGAAGATCGATATCACACTCCCGGCGCGGGGCAACGGCCGGGGAGGGCTGCATCCGGTAAGCCGGACACTGGAGCGTATCGAACGGTTGTTCGCGAATGCTGGCTTCAGGGTGGAAGAGGGGCCTGAGATCGAGGATGACTATCACAATTTTGAAGCACTGAATATTCCACAGCATCACCCTGCACGGGCGATGCACGATACCTTCTACTTCGATGAGCACCTGCTACTGCGCACCCACACCTCGCCGGTGCAAATACGGGTAATGGAAAATGCGGAGTTGCCTCTCAAGATTATCGCTCCCGGGCGGGTCTATCGCTGCGACTCGGATCTGACTCATACGCCGATGTTTCATCAGGTAGAAGGTTTTCTGGTGGATGAAAACGTATCCTTTGCTGATCTGAAAGGAGTGCTCTACGACTTTCTGCAGCAATTCTTTGAGCGCGACCTAAAACTGCGCTTTAGGCCTTCATACTTCCCCTTTACCGAGCCTTCCGCAGAAGTGGATATCGAGTGTGTGATGTGTGGTGGCGAAGGCTGCCGCGTTTGCGGCAAGACCGGCTGGCTCGAAGTGCTCGGTTGCGGCATGGTGCACCCTGAAGTATTCAGGCATGTGGGTATAGATTCGGAGAAATACACCGGTTACGCATTTGGTATGGGGGTGGAGAGGTTGACGATGTTACGTTATGGAGTCAATGACTTACGTTTATTTTTTGAGAACGATTTGAGGTTTTTGCGGCAGTTCGCATAGCTTCGGGCAGACTCGGGCTGCAGTAACGCCTGAGTGCGTGGGCTCCAGTATCAATAATTGGATATTTTGGCGTTTGGATAGAGAGTTATGAAGATCAGTGAATCCTGGTTGCGAGAGTGGGTGAATCCGCCGGTAGATACCGAGGCGTTGGCGGAGCAGTTGACCATGGCTGGTCTGGAGGTGGGCACCATAGCCCCGGTGGCGCCCCCGTTCGAAGGTGTGGTTGTAGGCCAGGTTGTCTCCAGGGAACAGCACCCGAATGCTGACAAGCTGAGTCTGTGTCAGGTGGACACGGGTGAAACTGAACTCCTACAAATAATTTGCGGCGCCCCCAATGTGGCTGCCGGCATGAAAGTACCTGTGGCCCGGGTCGGAGCCCGTTTGCCCGGAGACTTCCGTATCAAGAAGGCCAAGCTCCGGGGTGTTGAGTCCCAAGGCATGATCTGTTCCGAAGCCGAGCTGGGTCTGACTGAGTCCTCCGAGGGGATAATGTCACTCCCGGCCGATGCCCCTTTGGGAGCGGATTTCAGAGACTTCCTGGCACTGGGCGATTTTATTATCGACTTGGATTTGACTCCGGACCGGGGAGATTGTTTGGGATTGTCCGGTGTGGCTCGCGAGGTCGGTGTAATTAATCGATGCAGTGTCACTCCTCCTGCAATGCCTCCTGTGCCGGCCGCGCACGACGAGTGTTTTCCTGTTGAATTATTGGCCCCTGAGGGCTGCCCTCGATACACCTGCAGAATCATTCGCGGTATCGATCCAAACGCAGATACGCCACTCTGGATGCAGGAGCGGCTGCGTCGTGGTGGATTACGTAGCATTCACCCGGTTGTGGATGTGACCAACTACATCATGCTGGAGTTGGGACAGCCCATGCATGGATTCGATTTGCGCCAGCTCTCGCACGGGATAAAGGTGCGAATGGCGGCTCCCGGAGAGAAACTGCGCATGCTGGACGGCAGCGACTTGGAGCTACGCGAGGACACTTTAGTAATCGCCGACCATCGAAAGGTCGTCGCCATGGCGGGAATCATGGGGGGGGAATACTCGGGAGTGGCGACCGACAGTCGGGATATTCTTCTGGAATGCGCCTTCTTCTCGCCCCTTGCCATTAGTGGTAAGGCGCGCAGTTATGGTATGCAGACCGACTCCTCCCATCGCTATGAGCGCGGCGTAGATCCCGCATTGCAGCGCCAGGCCATGGAGCGGGCCACACAGCTGCTGCTCGATATCGCGGGCGGAGAGCCGGGACCGGTGGTTGAGGCTGCCGCGGAGGAACACATCGAGCAGCGACCGGAGATCCTGTTGCGCAGAGCGCGGGTAGCACGGCTGCTGGGTGTCAAGATCGATGATGCGCAGATCGTGGACATTTTACAAAGATTGGATATGACGGTGACAGAGTCTGAGGAGGGTTGGCTTGTCGTGGCGCCGAGTTGTCGCTTTGATATCTCTATCGAGGCAGACCTGATAGAGGAGATCGGGCGAATATACGGGTACACCGAGATACCGACTCACCGTAGTGCCGCCGCCACCGTCATGCAGGGGAGTCCAGAAACCCGGTTCAGCCTTGAGCGTGCTAAGCAACTATTGGTCGATCGAGACTATCAGGAGGTCATTACCTATAGCTTCATCAGCAGGGAAATGCATGATCTGATGGATCCTCAACACGGGGTTGTGGAACTCAACAATCCCATCTCCAGCGATATGTCGATCATGAGAACTAGCCTATGGCCAGGTTTGTTGCAGACAGTGCAATACAACCAATCCCGGCAGCAGGCGCGTGTCAGAATATTCGAGTCTGGCTTGAGGTTTATTAAACAACACAATGAAATAAAACAAGAATTAATGATTTCTTTGTTGCTATCTGGGGACCGTTCTCCGGAACAGTGGGGGTTGGAAAAGTGCCAAGTAGACTTTTTCGATCTGAAGGGCGATGTCGAAGCGATGCTGGCAACTATTGGAGTTGGCGGCTTGAGGCGTATAGGGTATGGAGCGGAAATCCATCCGTCTCTGCACCCAGGGCAGAGTGCCAGAATACTCAGCAATGGGAATCCTATTGGCTGGATTGGCATGTTGCATCCGCAGATCGAGCGTCAGCTAGAGCTTTCGGGGAAGGTCTTTTTAGCGGAAATTCGGCTGGACGACCAACTGGTGGGAGTGCTACCCGAATTCAAGGCGCTTTCGCGGTACCCTTCCATTAGGCGGGATATCGCAATTCTGGTAGACGATGGGGTCTCCTACGACCAAATAAGGAAGTCTATTCTTGCTGCTGCTCCGCAAATTCTACAAGACATTTTACTGTTTGACATCTATACTGGGGAAAAAATAGATTCAGGTGTAAAAAGCATCGCTTTAGGCTTGATTTTACAAGAAACTTCGCACACTCTTACGGATAAGGAGGTCGATGCTGTCATGGATACAGTAATCAGGGCACTGAAACAGGAAGTCAACGCACAATTGAGAGATTGATCGATGTCACTGACTAAGGCAGAGCTGGCTGAGCGGCTGTTCGATGAATTGGGTTTGAACAAGCGTGAAGCCAAAGAAATGGTTGAGATGTTCTTCGAAAAGATTCGCATGGCACTCGAGGATGGGGGGCAGGTGAAGCTTTCTGGGTTTGGTAACTTTGATCTTCGGGAAAAAAAGGAGCGGCCAGGCCGAAATCCCAAGACCGGTGAGGAGATACCGATTTGTGCCCGGCGGGTGGTAACTTTTCGCCCTGGACAGAAACTCAAGGCACGGGTAGAAGCATATGCTGGAAGCGAGCAGTAATACATCGGACTTACCGGCAATACCGGGCAAGCGCTATTTTACTATTGGCGAGGTTAGCGACCTCTGTGGGGTTAAACCCCATGTGCTGCGATACTGGGAGCAGGAGTTTGCCCAGTTAAAGCCCGTTAAACGGCGTGGTAATCGGCGCTATTACCAGCGTCACGATGTGTTGATGATCCGCCAGATACGGAGCCTGCTGTATGAGCAGGGTTTCACGATTGGGGGTGCCCGTCAGCAGCTTTCGGGAGATGGGGCCAAAGAGGATAGCATCCAGAGCCAGCAGATCGTCCGTCAACTGCGGTCAGAACTGGAAGAGCTACTGCAAATTCTCAAGCGCTGACGCTGCGTCATTGACATACCGATGGTTAGAGCCTAGTATGCGCGCTCACTCTGAGCGGGCGGCTCTCGAATTCTTCTCACCAGGGTTCGGCGAAAGAAGCTCCAGCTAACAAATTCCGGGCGTGGCGCAGTCTGGTAGCGCACTACAATGGGGTTGTAGGGGTCGGATGTTCGAATCATCTCGCCCGGACCAATAAAGAAAAGGGTTGGCGGCTTAGCGGTCACTAACCTTTTTTTATTTCAGGCGAAATAGGTACCAGAATAGGTACCATTTTAATTCATACCATTACATTTCACGAAAAAAGGTTGTTTGCCAGGGAGGCCGAAACCCCGTGCAGCACTCATCGAGGAGGGATGTATCTTGACTGACTCGACTCCAACAGGCACATGCCAAATCTGCGGACAAACTGTCTCTTTACATCGCACCACCGGTGAAGCCCGGAAGCATGATAATGAGCAGGGTCAACAGTGCAAGGGGTGGGGTCGTAAGCCTTTCGAGGTGACCTCAGAAGATGCGATCAATCATCACTGGCGGTTACAGCGTGATATCGTTTTCAACAAAGAGAAAATGGTTGATCCCGAGCGGACGGAAGCCACAAGGAAGTACGCCAAGAGGGAAATTCCACGTCTCCAAGCGGAAATAGCCAGAATGGAGACAATGCTCAAGGCTCGCGGACTTGGTGGTAGACTTAAGCAATACAGGCCGGAAGCAGAAGCGGAATCGCGCCAGATCGATAGATCCCAATCCCATGTGATTACCGCAACCATTAAGAGAAAACCCTCTTTTCTTCAATGGCACTTCGGAAAACGGTAGTTACAATAAAACCCCGCCAGGTCTCCCATGCGGGGTGGTGAGTAGCCCTAGTCTGCTTGCGGTCGTAGAGCATCCAGGTTTTTATTAACCGCCTTCTGAGCTTTGCAGGCAAATGCAAAGATCATATCGTTCGCCAGAGATACCGTATCGCCAAGCATGATCTGCCCGCCATGTTCTGGCTTGTAAGCGCGTACTAGATCGGCTAGGGCCGCCATACGCCATAGCTTGTCGTCGATCGCGCCTAGATCTAGGTCAGTCATGATTTGCCGCCCACAATTCTACGGAATTAGGAAGGCGTGAACAGAGGCTGCCGACCAATTCGCCTAAACAATTGCCATCTTCCTGGTTGGCAGTTTCTGTGAGTGACTGCTCTTGATGGATGTGCTCGTGGGCTCAGCTGAGTTGGCATGCCAAATTCCATGCGTATATAGCCAGTCGACCAGCAAATCTGATCCACAGATTCTTTTTAGTAGTTTATGGAATTGTGCGGCTCTAGGCTGATTCCAGATTTCCGTCTCTTCCCTGACTGATGAGCTAGACTTTGTATAAATCCCAGCTGTCGCCGCTCGAAGGGTCTATAGACATTCTGATCGGCCATAAATCATGGAAGGAACGGGCAATTTGGGGCGGACTATCCATGTCGGTTTTCGGAGGGCTGCATCATGAAAGGTACAATTGATCTGGTTATTCGGGGCGGACAGGTCGTCGACGGAAATGGTGGCGAGCCGGTTTACGCAGACGTCGCAATTGACCGAGGTCGAATCGTCGAAATCGGAGAGGTCCGAGACGCAGGGCGTGAAGAAATAGAGGCCCGGGGCAAAGTGGTCACGCCGGGCTTCGTTGATATCCACACCCACTACGATGGCCAAGTCACATGGGAAAACCACTTGGTGCCTTCCTCGGCTCATGGGGTGACCACCGTCGTAATGGGCAATTGTGGTGTCGGTTTTGCACCTTGTCGTGTTGATCAGCACGAACTCTTGATTCAGCTAATGGAGGGAGTGGAAGACATTCCACACCCAGTGCTGGTGGACGGTCTGCCCTGGACTTGGGAGAGCTATCCAGAATACCTCGATTACCTTTCCGGCCGCTCTTTTGATATGGACGTTTGCAGCCAGCTTCCGCATGCAGCACTGCGAGTCTACGTCATGGGAGAGCGGGGTGCGGATCGTGAACCCGCGACTCCTGATGACCTTAAGGCCATGGCTGATCTGGCTAGGGATGCCATGCAAGCCGGCGCACTAGGAATCACAACATCCCGCACATTTTTTCACCGTTCTAGCGATGGTAAATCCACGCCTAGCTTTGAAGCTGCTGAGAACGAATTGCTCGCACTGGCGGGCGTTCTGAATGATCTCAACCGCGGTGTGATGCAGCTGATCATGGACTTTGATCCAGTAGAGGAGACATTTGATCTGTTGCGTCGAGTTGTGAAGCGGTCCAATCGCCCCTTGTCCGTGTCACTACTTGAAGGCGGTTATGGCCCGATGACTCTGCGCTGGCGTGACGTACTTGACTGGGCAGCCGAGGCAAGCGAATCGGGGCCACCGATTCGCGCACAGGTCCTTAGTCGCGCAATTGGCGTTATGCTGGGCCACGAGCTGACGTTGAACCCCTTTTACACTACACCCAGCTACCAGGAACTCGAGTCCCTGTCGTTCGATGACAAGATAGGTGTGCTCAAGCAACCGGAGATGCGTGCAAGAATTCTGTCCGAGGCCGTTGATCCTGACCCGACCATAGTCCTTGGTCGGCTGGTACGCGAGTTCGACCATATGTTCCTCCTTGGTGACCCACCGGACTATGAGCAACCTTTCGAACGGAGTATCCGTGCGCTTGCACAACGCGCCAGTGTTACCCCCGAGGAACTCGTCTATGACCTGATGTTGGAACGCGACGGCCACAACATGCTCTATGTCACTCTGTGCAACTACGAGTATGGCTCCTTGGAGAGTTCGCTCGCTATGATGCGCCATCCTGGCGCTGTGCTTGGCCTGGGGGATGGTGGCGCGCATTGTGGCACCATATGCGACGGCAGTTTCCCGACGTTCATGCTGTCTTATTGGGTACGGGACCGAACCCGCGGCGAGCGACTGTCGCTGTCCGAAACCGTGCGCATGTTGAGTCGGGACGCGGCGCGTGCTGTCGGGCTGGAGGATCGTGGTGTCATTGCACCAGGTTACAAAGCTGACCTTAACATCATTGACCTGGACCAACTGAGGCTATATGCCCCGGAAGTTGCCCACGACCTGCCGACCGGAGGTCGAAGGCTTGTACAACGCGCCGACGGCTACTGCGCAACTATCGTTAACGGCCGTATCGTGCACCGCAACGGTTCCGATACTGGCGAGCTACCAGGACGACTGGTTCGGGGCCCACAGGCTGCCCCATCGAAAACACACTAGTGAATATCTGCCACCCGGACCAATTACTAACGGGGTTAGTGGCCAACTGGTCACTGACCCTTTTTTATTTACATGCAACGGGTGTTCAGCTTGGTGCTATCTCTGTAGGAAGTGATGAGGCTTCACCGGACTTCCCAGGCTGACCTACCGTCATCCATTTTATAACTATCGAAAGGCTCGCGGCTGGCACTACCATTCTCGCCAAATTCGAGAGGCAACATAGTTGTTGGGCGAAAGAAAAATCCGCACCGGGTAGGGTGGCCGTGATTCCCTGGCCAAATGTTTACCGTCTATTTCTCGTGATTCGTATAGGGCTTTTTAAATAAGCCATTGGAAATGGTCCAGTTAACAGATATTGATCTGTAAGGTTCATCTACTATTACATGCCCCCTAGTTTTCCAAAGTAATGCCCGCCTGGCACATCTATTTTCTGTGAAAGTTTAGAAATCTGTCTCAGGTCAATATCACCGGTGAGTACTAATAAAATGGTAACTGGTTCACGGTTGCGGCCATTGATGTTGGAACCTGAATCCATATTGATCCCTTTGGCTCCCGTAATAAAAATCAAAAATTCTGTAACCTTGTTAGTGTCCTTGTCTTGATTAATATACGTTTTGATGTTTGCGCCACCATCTTTCATGCGCATTAACTCTTCAAGGCCTGCACTCCTCACATGATTATCAACCTCGACTTGCATTTGAGCCGATACTCTTTCGTCTCCGGTAGTAAATACTTTTAGTGCGGTCAAACTAGCAAAAGTATCATCAGATTCTGGCGCTTCTGGATGGTCAGCTTCTGATTCAATAAACATGCTGAGCATCTCTTGTGTCAGCAAAGAAGTAGCTACACCTTCCATATCCGAGTATTTGTCAAACCGGGTATGATCCATAGCGGGTGCAGGTGTCGTGAAAATCGCTACAAGCAACAATAATTTTTTCATGTGTACTCATTTTGAGTGTTTTGATCTCGTCGTTCATCTTGGCACACTTGGTTTGTAAAATGACACATATCCCCGTGGTTCAAGCTATTTACGACCTGGCGTTTTCATATTTATCAAGGGAATTGGAGTAGATGCGCGATACGTCTACAGGGTGCCAGCGCTTTGAAAATGAACGCAGACTCTGGACTCAATTGCATGGCTACTGAGAATGGTCAAGAGCACCCTAGAGCGGGTCATTTAGCTTTGAAATTGGCGGCTAAACCACCTGCCTGCAGGGAAACGCAGGGTGGGCCAATATACCCTTGGCAACCGGTCATCTGGAACAATTGGTTACTCGGGTTTGAGGTGAAGCAATGGAATCAAGCAAGAGTGTATTCAGCCAATATTACCCATGTCGGGCGCTCGGGAGGCAACTGCGGCGGACGATGTGCCGATAAGCGTATTCGACTGGATGGCTAAGTCAAAGCTTCTCGTCCACAATGGGCGTGAGTTCGCTTATTTGTCTGGAGACGCCCACCGCATCCTCGACGTCCAGCTGAAAGGCTATCCCAGTGTGCTTCTCCTGCATGTGCCCCACGATTACCAGTTTTTCAAGGATTGACCGGCACATATGCTCTTCAACCAGAAATAGTATCAGGTCTGTGCTGGTGGCCAGGCTCGTCCCGAGAAGGCCTTTGAGGGGCTCTATTCCCTCGCCGCTGCCGTGGCTGACAACAGTGACCCCGGTGGCGCCTGCCTCTCTCCCCGCATTGATCAGGTCTGACGTCCATTTCTCTACAGTGAGCACAACAATTAATTTAAATTTCATGATATTACAGAGAATACATAATAAATAAAATTAAATAAATCCCGGTCCCCATCAGCGTTATGGAATCCGTTTAAATCATATTATCCTGCCACTGACTGATAGGGTACTTTTTTAATGTCCCAATAGCGAATCGCCCAGTCCCAGAATGCTTCCACTTTGTCGGGTACATCTTGCGGTGGGGATTGGCCGAGAAAAGACCAGGCGGACAGCAGGGCGGGCAGGGGATCGTCAAGAGTGACCGGTCTCGACTGGGACTGTTTGCTGAGTTTGAGACCCCGGCGGTCAGTGACTAAGGGCAGGTGGGCATAGTACGGTACGGGCAAATCGAGCAGATTGTGAAGAAAGATTTGTCGTGGAGTGGACATCAATAGGTCGGCTCCGCGCACTACAGAGGTAATGCCCTGCCAGGCGTCATCAACCACTACGGCGAGCTGATAGGCAATGAATCCATCGCGCCGTTGGATAACAAAATCGCCACAGTCTCGGGAGAGACGCTGGTTGATCACTCCACAGACTAGGTCACGGAACTCGATGATTCGGTCAGGAACTTTCAACCTGATGGCATGAGCGGCACTACGATCATAGCCCCCGTCACGGCAGAAGCCGGGGTAGACGGGGCCGTCCTGGCCCACCAACCCGGCGGAGTTGATCTCTTTACGGGTGCAACTGCAGGGGAAAGTACAGCCGAGGTCGGATAGCTTGGAGAGCGCTTCCAGGTAAGCTGGAATCCGCTGGCTCTGGTAAACAATCGACTCGTCCCACTGAAAGCCGAATGCATCAAGGGTACGAATGATGCCCTCCGCGGCTCCTGGGCGTTCCCGGGGGGGGTCGAGATCCTCTATCCGCAACAGCCAGGTACCTCCCCTGCTGCGGGCGTCCAGATAACTGCCCATGGCAGCGACCAGAGAACCAAAGTGCAGGGAACCGCTGGGTGAAGGAGCAAAGCGCCCCCGGTAGACCTCTGTCATAAAGAAAAAGCCGGCATAGACCGGCTTTCATCCAGGTGAATAGACACCGAAAAACCACTAACTCATCTGTTTTTCCCGGATTTCATCCAGTGTCTTGCAATCGATGCAGAGCGAGGCGGTGGGGCGGGCCTCCAGGCGCCGGATGCCGATCTCCACGCCGCACGCCTCACAATAACCGTACTCATGACTATCGATCATGGAGAGGGTCTCCTCGATCTTTTTTATCAACTTGCGCTCACGGTCACGGGTGCGCAATTCCAGACTGAATTCAGATTCCTGGGTGGCGCGGTCGTTGGGATCGGGAAAATTGGCGGCTTCGTCCTGCATATGGTGGACTGTGCGGTCCACCTCTTCCATGAGCTCGGTTTTCCAGGCTTCCAGAATAGCCCGGAAATGGGCCTCCTGGTTTTCATTCATATACTCCTCATTCTTCTTCGCTTTGTAGGGCGAGAAGCCAAACGGTCCCTCGGGTTCTCGTTTGGATTTCTGTTTCTGGGCCATTCAGTAACTCCTGCGAAATACACTGGAACTGAAGAAGGGCGGTATATTAACCAGATTTGCGCTTCTCCGGCAACAACTGGCAATAACGGATGAATCCTATTAATACTTTAGGTTAAGCTGAGGACTTTGTAATCTTGTTCAACTCAGGGAGCCCAGAGGTGGGATTAAGGGCCCTTCTTTTCGATGTCGATGGTACCTTAGCTGATACCGAACGCTGGGGCCACAGGGTGGCCTTCAACACCGCATTTACCGGTGCTGGCCTCAATTGGGTGTGGGATGAAGCTTTATACGCTCGATTACTGGAGATTTCCGGCGGAAAGGAGCGTATAGCATACTACCTCGACGAATTTGCCCCGTCGGAGCGGTCAGTTGCAGACAAGAACGGCCTTGTTGCGGCGTTGCACGCTGCCAAATCCCGCGCCTTCAAGGAGTTGCTGGAATCCGGGGGTATACCGCTTAGGCCCGGGGTGAAGCGGCTGCTCGATGAGGCCCGGCAGGCCGGCCTCTACCTTGGAATCGTCACTACCAGCTCAGAAGAGAATGTCAGCGCGCTGCTCAACCATCTCCCCGGGGAGGATATCGGGTCCTGGTTTGACGTGATCGCTGCGGGAGATATGGTTCGGGCGAAAAAGCCTGCGCCTGATATTTATCAGTTGGCGATGAGGCAGCTGGGGCTCGAAGCGCGAGAGTGCATAGCCATAGAAGACTCCCGAAACGGATTGCGGTCGGCTTTGGGTGCGGGTATCGCTACTGTGGTGATCACCGTAAACGAATACACTCTTGGCGAAGATTTTCCCGGTGCCAGCTTGGTGGTCGATCATCTGGGAGATGGAGACTCTCCCTGCGCTACAATAGCCGGGGAGATGTGGGATTGGCGGCAGGTGGACGTTCCGCTGTTGCGACGAATCCACCGGATCTCGGCTTCCAGCTGAGAACTGGTCCATTCAATCTGCCGTCTAGGTTCGGAAACTCTAATTGGTAGGAGATCTTCCTAGTTGAATACAACTCGATCCTCTCCCAAAGGGAGTCCCAAGCAGGCTTTGAGCATGCTGGATTGCAACAGAGTCGCTCACCGCATGGACGAGATTCCCTCGTTTTATGTCATGCAGCTTCTGGCTCGAGCCAAGGCCCTTGAGGAGGAAGGGCGATCCATCATTCACATGGAGGTGGGAGAGCCTGACTTCCCCACACCGGATGCGGTGATCGAGGCTGGTCACCGGGCTCTCGACGGCGGCCATACCCGCTATTTGCCGGCCACAGGATTGCCTCGGCTGAAGGAGCAAATTGCCGGTTTTTACGATGCTCGCTTCGGTGTAACCCTGGATCCCGAGCAGGTTGTGATAACGCCTGGTTCCTCCGGGGCTCTGCAACTGCTCATGGGAGTATTGGTCAATCCCGGGGAACAGGTGCTTATGGCAGATCCGGGTTATCCTTGTAATCGAAATTTCGTGGTGCATATAGGGGGCGAGCCGGTGAGTCTGCCGGTGGGTCCGGAAACCGACTATCAGCTTACAGCTGAGCAGCTGTCATCCGCATGGACTCCAAATACTCGGGCGGTTATGGTTGCTACCCCTTCCAACCCCACCGGCACCCTGCTCAGCCGCCGCCAGTTGACAGCCATTCATGAGGTAGTCCGGGAAAACGGCGGTACTCTAATCGTTGATGAGATCTATCAGGGGCTAATCTATGGCGAATGGGGCTTTTCTGCCCTGGAGTTGGCAGATGATATCTTCGTGATTAACAGTTTCTCGAAATATTTCGGCATGACCGGGTGGAGAGTCGGCTGGCTGGTGGCGCCGATTTCTTATGTGGATGCTATAGATCGATTGGCACAGAATATCTTTATATCCTCCTCAAGCGTGGCCCAGTATGCAGGTTTGGCCGCCTTTCTGCCCGAGACCCTCCAGGTTTTGGAGGCGCGCCGGGCGGCCTTCCAGGCCCGACGAGATTTTCTCCTGCCGGCAATTAGGGAACTTGGCTTCACAGTGGCGGTTGAACCTAGGGGCGCTTTCTACCTCTATGCAGACTGCTCAGCAGTGACGGATGATAGTTATTCCTTCTGTATGAATTTATTGGAGCAGCAAGGGGTTGCTGCCACTCCTGGCCTGGATTTCGGCCACAACCTACCGGAACGGCATATCCGTTTCGCCTACACTACCGAGATTCCCAAACTGGAGCAGGGAATCGCCCGGCTGGAGAGGTTTCTGGGCTAGATGCGTTTTAATTCCCTGGAAGCCTGGCTGCAATGGCAGGTGGGGCTGCATCATCGTGAGATCGAACTAGGCTTGGATCGGGTATCCAAGGTGTGGCAGCGACTCTGGGATAAACCGCTCCCTTTCACTGTGGTGACTGTGGCCGGGACCAACGGCAAGGGGTCTTCGGTGGCTTTTTTGGATCAAATTCTGCGCTCCGCGAATTACCGCGTGGGCAGTTTTACCTCGCCCCACCTTGTACGCTACAACGAGCGTATTCGCATCAATGGGAAAATGGCCACGGACGACACCATTTGTCGGGCTTTCGATGAGGTGGACCAGGCAAGGGATGAGACCCCACTGACCTATTTCGAGTTCAGTGCGCTGACGGCGTTGTGGATCTTCAGTCATTCTGATCTCGATGCCGCGATCCTCGAAGTGGGGTTGGGAGGGCGTCTGGATGCAGTAAATATCGTGGACCCGGATGTCTCTCTGATCACCACTATTGCCTTAGATCATACCCATTGGCTGGGAAATAGCCTGGATCAGATCGCCAGGGAAAAGTCCGGTATCATGCGGGCCGGAAGACCGACGGTTTGTGCCATGCTCCATCCGCCGGACGCCCTGTTGGCGCATGCATCATCCCTGGGGACATCACTATATCTGGCCGGGAGAGAGTTTAGCCACTCGAAAGGGGAGGAGAGTTGGGAGTGGCGGGGCAATAATGTGCTCCTTGACTCATTGCCGATGCCGGTCATGCCCGGAGATTATCAACTGCAGAATGCGGCTGGGGTACTGATGGTGCTGCAGCTTCTTGGCGACACTTTGCCGGTGGAGGAGGCTTCGATACGCGAGGGACTGGGTTCGGCGGTCATTGCCGGACGTTTCCAAGTTCTTCCCGGCAAGGCCGACACCATACTGGACGTTGCTCACAACCCCGATGCCGCCAGGGTGCTTGCTGATAACCTCTCCCGTCTCCAGAGCGACGGCCGCACCCTGGCGGTATTCAGCATGATGGGAGACAAAGATACCGGAGCGGTGGTCGAAGCGCTTGTCCCAATGATCGATGAGTGGCACCTACCGCAACTTGAACTGCCTAGAGCTCTGGCACCGAGGGCGATCAGGGAAGCGTTGACTGCCGCCGGTGTTGATAGGCATTCGATTGTACTCTGCTCGTCCCCTTTGGAGGCCTATCAGTCGGCGAGGTCGCTTGCTGCGGAGGGTGATCGCGTTCTGGTTTTCGGTTCGTTTTATCTGGTCGGTGCTGTGGTTGGATCGGTTCTCGGGGCTGAACTGGTATAATCTGCTGCAGTAATCGAAAAATGGAATCACTCAAGTGGACGAAGGTCTAAAAAAACGGTTGATAGGTGCAACCGTATTGGTGTCGCTGGTGGTCATTTTTGTGCCGATGTTGCTGCAGAGGGAGTCGGTGCTGGAACAGGAGATCCATCAAAGCAACATTCCTATCCCACCTAAGCGGGAGTACCGCACCAGCGTGCTGCCAGCCCAAGATGAATCGCTTTTTAGTCCTCCCAAGGAAATTGTTCCAATCCAACCGGGGGAGAAGCCGCCTTCACTGAATCCCTCACCCCCAGCGGAGAAGCAGGCCCAGCCCTCACCATCGGCACCGCCCGTGCCCGCAACCGGGTTATCAGCCTGGATGATTCAGGTGGCCAGTTTTTCCGGCCAGGAAAATGCACAGCGGTTGGTTAAGACTCTAAGGGAAAAGGATTTCTCCACTTCAATCCAGCAGGAATCCATTAAAGGTAAAAAGGTTTATAGGGTCTTGGTTGGGCCTGAAGTCGATCGCAACCAGGCTGAAAAGCTGCTGGTGCGGTTGAACGAGGAGGTAAAATCCCTGGGACTCAAAGGCCTCATCAAACGTTATCCCTGAACCGTAGCCATAAGCGGGTTCTTATACCACACAGCATTTGCTAAAATACCGCCTTTACCGTTCCCGCGATGTCTATTGGCTGCCAAGCCGTTTTATGATCTGGGTCGACTTCGTCATCATTGGAATAATCGCGCTGTCCGCGGTGATCAGCCTGTTACGCGGCTTCGTCCGCGAGGCGATGTCGCTGACGGTCTGGCTCCTCGCCTGCTGGGTGGCTTGGTCTTTTTTTCGAGAATTGGCGGTGCACCTGGACTGGATAGCCGTACCCTCTCTGCGTTTGGGTGCGGCAATGGCGATGCTTTTCGTGGCGACCCTCATTGTGGGTGGACTTGTCAATTTTCTGGTGGGTCAGCTGGTCGACAAGACAGGACTTACTGGCACCGACCGTCTGATCGGCGTACTGTTCGGTGCCGCCCGGGGGATACTGCTAGTCACCCTGCTAATCTTTCTCAGTGGACTAACGCCGCTGCCCCATGACCCCTGGTGGCAGACATCGCAGCTGATTCCCTATTTTCAGGAGCTGGCAACCTGGCTTACCAGTCTGTTGCCCGAGGATCTTGCAGAGAGGTTCAACCTTGTCTGACGGGAAAAAAGTTTGTTGTCGGTCTCGGATTTGTTGCTTGCTGTCAAGCTAGCCTGGAGACATTCGGATATGTGTGGGATTGTCGGAATCTTCGGTCGTGGCCCGGTTAATCAGGCCTTATATGATGCCCTGCTGGTATTGCAGCACCGAGGTCAGGATGCGGCGGGCATGGTTACCCTTGAGGGGAGAAAGCTGCATCTGCGTAAAGACAACGGGCTGGCGCGGGACGTTTTTCGTACCAAGCACATGCTCGACTTGAAGGGGGATATGGGTATTGCCCACGTGCGCTACCCAACAGCCGGCTGTTCATCCTCGGCGGAGGCCCAGCCCTTCTATGTCAACTCCCCCTATGGTGTCACGCTGGCCCACAACGGCAATCTCACCAATGCCGATGAGTTGAAGCAGGATCTCTACCGGGAGGATCTGCGCCACATCAACACCTCGTCTGATTCCGAGATTCTGCTGAATATCTTCGCCCATGAGCTCCAGGTTCTCGGCAAGATGCGCATCGAGGCTCAGGATGTATTCAAGGCGGTGGCTGCGGTCCACCGCCGCTGCCGCGGGGGCTATGCGGCAGTGGCTATGGTCAACGGCATCGGCTTGTTGGGGTTCCGCGACCCCTTCGGTATCCGGCCCCTGGTCTACGGCATGCGGGAGACGCCCGAGGGCACCGAATACATGATCGCCTCGGAGAGTGTGGCGCTGGATGCTCAGGATTTTCGCATGTTGGGTGATGTTCAGCCGGGAGAGGTGGTTTTTGTGGATATGCAGGGTCATCTGCACAGGTTTCAATGCGCAGCCAGTCCGGTCCTCTCGCCCTGCGTGTTTGAGTTTGTCTATTTCGCGCGCCCGGACTCCATCATCGACAATATCTTCGTGCACAAGGCACGATCGCGCATGGGTGACCGCCTGGCTAGGAAAATCCAGCGAATCTGGCCGGATCACGACATCGATGTTGTAATTCCCATCCCCGACACCAGCCGTACCGCGGCCCTGGAACTTGCCAACTGCCTGGGCCTGAAATACACCGAAGGCTTTATCAAAAATCGTTATATCGGGCGCACCTTCATCATGCCTGGTCAGCAGCATCGTAAGAAATCGGTGCGTCAAAAACTCAATGCTATCGGCTCGGAATTCCAGGGGAAAAACGTGCTGCTGGTGGATGATTCCATCGTACGGGGTACCACATCCCAACAGATCGTGCAGATGGCGAGGGACTCCGGTGCCCGCAAGGTCTATTTTGCCTCTGCTGCGCCGCCGGTCCGCTATCCCAATGTTTATGGGATCGATATGCCCGCGGCGAACGAATTGGTCGCCCACGGGCGGACCGAGGATGAAGTGCAGGAAATCATCGGTGCCGACCGCCTGATCTACCAAGATCTGGAGGACTTGATCAATGCTGTGGGTAAAAAGGGCAAGTCGATGGTTGAGCGTTTCGATACTTCGGTTTTCGATGGCGAATACGTGACCGGCGATGTGAGTCACCACTATCTGGAACAGCTGCAGTTGTTGAGAAATGACAGCGCCAGGCATGCTGTGGAGGAGGAGTCCGATTCGGTACTGGCACTGCACAGCAGCCTTTGACTCCGACAACTGCCCGTTGACGCCATACCGAACTAACCTGCTACAATTCCGGTGGAACAGCAGGTCATGCGCCGATTTGTCTCGGATTGCGGGCGCACAATAAATGCCGCTAAAGCAGAGGCCCCTGCTTTGGCTGTCGCTGGGCGGGTTTTTTAGTGCCTGGTGCTGCCCCGGGGGAGCCGGAGTGCCTGAGACTGACTTAACCAGGTAAGGATGATATGAAACAGGATCAGGACCAATGGGGATTGTCTACCAAGGCCATCCGGACTGGCCATCATCGCAGTCATGAGGGCGAGCATTCGGAACCTATATTCGCTACTTCCAGCTTTGTGTTTTCCGATGCCGCCGAGGCGGCAGCGCGCTTTTCCGGTGATGACCCCGGTAACATCTACTCGCGGTTTACCAACCCTACCGTCCGTTGCTTCGAGGATCGACTTGCGGCGATGGAGGGGGGGGAGGCTTGTGTGGCAACCGCCACAGGCATGGCCGCTATTCTCGCCGTCTGCATGGCTTTGTTGCGCAATGGCGAGCATCTGGTCTCGTCGAGAAGTGTGTTCGGTACCACCAACGTACTGTTCGACAAGTATCTGCCCCGATTCGGTATCGAGTGCGATTGGGTTAACCTGAGCGATATCGATGCTTGGGAACGGGCTATTCGTCCAACCACCAAGCTGCTCTATCTTGAGACTCCTTCTAACCCTTTGACGGAAATAGCCGATCTGGAGGCTTTGGCGGCTCTGGCGCGAGCCCATAACTGTTTATTGGTGGTGGACAACTGTTTTTGTACTCCGGCTCTGCAGCAGCCATTGGCGCTGGGGGCGGATATCGTAGTGCATTCCGCCACCAAGTACCTTGATGGGCAGGGGCGTTGTCTGGGTGGGGCGGTGGTTGGGGGGGAGAAGTTAGTCGGGGAGGAGGTGTTCGGCGTGCTGCGCACCGCAGGTGCGGCGATGAGCCCTTTCAACGCCTGGGTGTTTCTCAAGGGGCTGGAGACCTTGGAGCTTCGCATGGCGGCACATTCAGAGCGGGCGGCGCAACTGGCTCAATGGTTACAGGGTTGCCCTGGGATCGAGCGGGTGCATTATCCGGGTTTGGAGGCCCACCCCCAACAGCGGCTCGCGGCGGCACAACAGCGGGCACCTGGTGGAATTCTCTCCTTCCAGGTGCGGGGCGGCCAATCCGCTGCCTGGCGGCTGATCGACAGCACCAGGATGATATCCATCACCGCCAATCTGGGCGACACCAAGACCACGATAACCCATCCTGCCACCACCACTCACGGTCGATTGTCGGCGGAAGAAAAACAGCGCTCGGGAATCAGCGACGGGTTAGTGCGCATCGCCGCGGGCCTGGAGGCCATCGAGGATATCCAGCGGGATCTGGGTCGCGGGCTGGAGTCACTCTGATATGGCGGTGAAACCCGATGCAGCTCTTTTGGGAAAGTGGAACCGGCGCCATGAAAAGGCGCAAGGGATCGGCACCGTACCTGCGGTTCTCTCGGAGAATCTGCACCTGCTTCCCGAAGCCGGCGGGGATGCCTTGGATCTCGCTTGCGGGCGGGGTGCGGGCGCCTTGCAACTCTCCCGCTGCGGCATGAGTACCCACGCCTGGGATATATCGGATGTCGCCATAAACCGGCTGGAGATGTTTGCCAGGGAGATTGGTATCAAAGTCCAGACCCAGTGCCGAGATGTCATTACCCGGCCACCTGAACCCGCAAGCTTCGATCTCATCCTGGTCAGCTATTTTCTGGATCGGAGTCTGGTACCGGCGATTGTCGAAGGCCTGCGTCCGGGGGGATTGCTCTTTTATGAGACCTTTTGCCGTGATGCGGTCTCCGCCTGCGGGCCCTCCAACCCGGAGTATCGGCTTAAAGACAACGAGCTGCTGCGACTATTTGCTCAGCTCCGTGTGAGGTTCTACCGCGAGGAAGGCAGGCTGGGCAATACCGCGCGCGGCAAGCGTGATATAGCAATGCTGGTGGCGGAAAAACGCCGTTGAACTCGCTTAACGGCGCACGGGTCGTATCTTGCGACAGCGACTATTACATGCAGCTTCGGCTGACTGCCCCATTCAGGTTCGATGAACTCTGACATACCGACCAATACAGGAATTGTCGGCGAGCGTATTCGCATAAAAGGTACCGTCCAGGGCGTTGGTTTTCGGCCGACCGTCTGGCGTCTGGCACAGGAGTGTGGTGTGGCGGGCGCGGTGTGGAACGATGGCGAGGGAGTGGTTATCGAAGCCTGGGGCAGCGCAACCGAAATCGACACCCTCGTGGCCGCCCTTCCCGGTGCTTGCCCGCCGCTGGCGAAAATCGAGAGCGTGGTTCGCGCTACGATAACGGGTGAGGCTCCCGCGTGGGAGTTCGAGATACGCCAGAGTGATCTGGGAGAGGTCAGCACCGCAGTATCGGCTGATGCTGCCACTTGCCATGCATGCCTGTCTGAATTGGGTGAGCGCTCCGATCGCCGTTACGGCTATCCCTTTACAAACTGCACCCATTGCGGCCCCAGACTATCCATTATCCGCGCTATTCCCTACGATCGCTCCAACACCAGCATGTCTGAGTTCCGGATGTGTCCCCAGTGTCAAAGAGAGTACACAGATCCTGCGGACCGGCGGTTTCATGCTCAACCCAATGCCTGTGCCGTATGCGGTCCAAAGGTATGGATCGAAGCTGGTGAAAGTGACTCTGCTTTGACCATTGGAAAAGGCGGTCCGATCCCGGAAGCCGCCCGCTTGCTGCGACAGGGTGCCATACTCGCGGTCAAGGGTGTCGGCGGTATACATCTGGCATGCAATGCTCTTGATTCGTCGGCAGTGGAGCGGTTGCGCCGACGCAAGCAGAGAGATCAAAAGGCCTTTGCACTGATGGCGTTGGACTTTGAGACGATAAGCCGTTACGCCAGGCTAGGTAAGGCCGAGCGGGACGCGTTGAGCGGTCCTGTAGCGCCCATCGTGATTATGGAGGCCGCCGGAGAGCCGGTGGCTGCGGGGGTTGCACCGGGGCAGTCGACACTGGGATTCATGCTCCCCTATTCACCCCTGCATCATCTGTTGCTGAGGGCAGTCGCAGGCCCCATTGTCTTAACTTCAGGTAACCGCAGCGATGAGCCTCAATGTACCGCAAACGAAGACGCCAGAGAGCGGTTGTTGGGGATTGCCGACTTTCTTTTGCTGCATGATCGGGAGATCGTCAATCGGCTGGACGACTCTGTAATTAGAGTGGCGGCAGGCGCTCCAAGAGTCCTGAGGCGGGCGAGAGGGCTTGCCCCCGCTCCTCTGGTATTGCCCCCGGGCTTTGAGCGCGCCGATGGGGTTCTGGGAATGGGGGCAGAACTCAAGAATACATTTTGCCTCCTGCGCCAGGGCAGGGCGATCCTCTCTCAGCATATGGGGGATCTGGAGAACGCCGTCACCTTCAAGGATTACCAGCGCAATCTCTCCCTCTACCTGGAGCTGTTTCAACAGCAGCCTGAGATTCTGGCCGTCGATCTTCATCCCGGCTATCTCTCTTCGAAGTGGGGTGGCGAGATGGCGGCGCATCGGGGGTTACAACTGATCGGCGTACAGCATCATCATGCCCATATCGCCGCCTGTATGGCGGAACATGGGTTGCCCATGGATACGCCGCCCGTTTTAGGGGTAGCCTTGGATGGGCTTGGCTACGGGGAGGACGGCGGACTCTGGGGGGCGGAGCTTTTGCTGGCGGACTACCGGCAATACCGGCGTCTGGCTCATTTCCAGCCGATGCCCCTGCTGGGGGGAACCCGGGCCATGCTCGAGCCCTGGAGAAATTGCTATGCGCAAGTATCGAGGGGGCCAGGATGGCAATGGCTGCGCGACCGCCACCCCGATCTGGAAATCGTCCGTTTGCTGCAGCAAAAACCGCTGAAGACGCTTGACGTGATGATGGAGAGAGGGGTGAATAGTCCATCTGCCTCATCTTGCGGACGGCTGTTTGATGCCGTGGCTGCCGCGCTGGGGGTGTGCCCAGAACTCCAGAGTTACGAGGGCCAGGCCGCCATGAGGTTGGAGTCTCTGGCGGGACCCTATTTCGAAGACCAGGCCCACGCGGCCTATACTTGGGATTTGGGCTATTCCGAAGAAGTCGGCGTTATCTCTTTCACGCCCCTCTGGAAGGCATTGTTCGATGATTTGCAACATGGTCAACCACTGGGTGTCATCTCAGCCCGTTTTCATCACTGCATCTGCGAATTGGCGGCGGATATTGCCGGCCGGCAGTGCGAGAAACTGGCTGTGAAACGGGTGGTTCTCAGCGGTGGAGTATTTCAAAACAGGCTGCTCTTGGAGGGGACTACAGCCCGCCTGCGGGCGAGGGGGTTGGGGGTGTTGAGCCCGGAACGTTTCCCAGCCAACGACGGGGGCATTTCTCTTGGGCAGGCCGTTATTGCCGCGGCCGGATCTCGGGGAGGAGCCGGGTGAGAGGGTATGCCAGCGTTACAAATTAGTTAGGAATTCGTGATCTTGGGATTAACTCTGGTCAGTTTAATGATGATCGAGGCATCCGCCTCGCTAGATCAAAACTGGAGAACGCCATGAAAGTCGAATTAACCCCAATCAATCACCCCTCCCGCCATCGCCTGATACCGCAGCTACTCACCGCCGGTTTGCTGGCTCTATTATTGGGCTCACAGCCGGTTATCGCCGACAGCATGATGAAAGAGGGGACTAAGCAGATGGATTCGTCCATGGAAAAGAATATGTCCGGCGAGCAGGGAATGAGTAAGGATGAGATGATGCACTCCGGCAGTAAGACCATGGATGGTGAGATGGAGAATATGAAAGGGGAGCAGATGGGAGAGATGTCGGACAAAGGCGAAGCGATGATGGGTAAGGACGAAATGATGCATTCTGGTAAAAAATCCATGGATACTGAAACGGAGATGATGAAAAGCGAAGGGATGGGTGAGATGACCGAAAAGAGCGAAAAGATGATGGGTAAGGAGATGAAACAGTGAGCGTTGGATGGCCCGCAAAGTCCTGATTATCGAGGATGACCGGGATATTGCCAGGCTCGTTCAACTGCAACTGCGCGATATTGGCTGTGGTGGCGATATAGTTGCGGACGGCGAGCAGGGGATAGCTGCATTCCAAAACAGCGATTACGATCTGGTGGTGCTCGATATTATGCTGCCGGGGTGTGATGGCCTGGCGGTATGCCGGGCCTTGCGCGCTACACCGGGTTACGTACCGATTCTTATGCTGACGGCTAAATCGACGGAGATCGATAGGGTGATCGGATTGGAAATGGGCGCTGACGACTATCTCACCAAGCCCTTCAGCATCGCAGAGCTGAAGGCGCGAATACGAGCCTTGTTTCGCCGGGTCGATGCCTTGGTAGCGGAGACCGACGAGCCGGAGGGGGAGGGCACGCTGGATTGCGGAGAGTTGCACATAGATCCGAAGCGGCATCAGGTGTTGGTCGCCGGACGTGAAGTGGAATTGACCGCCCGTGAATTCGATCTTTTACTCTGTTTCGCCCGTAACCCGGGGCGGGTCTACAGTCGAGCCCAACTCCTGGACCAGGTCTGGGGGTACAACCACGACGGTTATGAACACACCGTCAATACTCACATCAACAGGCTGCGTTCTAAAATCGAGGAGGATGCTGCCAATCCGCGATATATTCTCACCGTTTGGGGCGTAGGTTATAAGTTTGCCGAACCATGATTTTACGCACACTCTATACGCGCCTGGCTCTGGTGCTGGTGATACTGTTCGTCTTGGTGGGACTGCTCTACACCTTGATTACAAGTTCAGGCATTCGCCATTATGTCGACGAAGTGAATCTGCAGCTCAATCGGGATCTCGCCAGGAATTTGGTAGCAGACCGCAACCTGGTGGCCCAAGGACGGATTGACGAGGCCGCGCTCAAAGAGACTTTCCAGCAGTATATGGTGATCAATCCGAGTATTGAGATCTACCTGCTGGATCGCGAGGGGGATATCCTCTCCTATTCTGCGGACCCGGGTAAAGTCAAACGCAGGCGTGTCGATCTGGCACCCATTGAGGCCTTCCTCCGGGGCAGCGGCGGAGAGTTGTTGTTGGGAGATGATCCCCGTAGTCATGAGCGGCGCAAGGCCTTCTCGGTGACCGAAGTTCCCTCGGCGGAAAACCCCGAAGGCTATCTGTACGTTGTGCTCAGAGGGGAGGAATTCGAGGCGGCTGACCGTTTGGCGCGGGAGAGCTTCGTACTTCGACTCAGCGGATGGTCGCTGACGGCTAGTTTGGGTTTTGGCCTATTGGCGGGCCTGATTCTGTTTCGTCTCCTTACCCGCCGGCTACATCGCCTGTCGCGGGTGATGGAGGGTTTTCAGCAGAGTGAGTTTCTGGCACTGCCCCATGACCGGGATACCGCCAGGGAACAGGGCGACGAGGTCGACCGTCTGGGCAGCACTTTCGAGAAAATGGCGGTGCGTATCCAGGACCAACTGCAGCAGCTCAAACAGCAGGATAGTCAGCGGCGTCGGTTGGTGGCCCAGGTTTCCCACGATTTACGCACTCCCTTGACCTCATTACAAGGCTATCTGGAATCGCTTTCGATAAAGGGGGACTCGCTGTCAAACGCGGAGCGTGAGGAGTATCTCGCCACCGCAATAAGGCAAAGCCAACGGTTGTCGCGGCAATTGGATGAACTCTTCGAATTAGCCAGCCTCGAGGCGCGGGATACGCTCCCCAAGCTGGAGACATTCCCGCCCGCGGAATTGGTCCAGGACGTGGTGCAGAAGTATCAGCTGGCAGCGAAGCGGAAAGGGATTCAGCTGCAACTGCTGCCACCCCCCCCTCTGCCTTTCGTCCAGGCCGACATCGGTCTTACCGAGCGGGTATTGGAGAATCTGATCGAGAACGCATTCACCCATACGCCTGCGGGTGGAGCTATCGAGTTACGATTGGAACAGGTAACGGGGCAGGTGGCGGTTAAGGTTAGTGATAGTGGTAAGGGCTTTGCAACTGCGGATCTGGATCATGTATTCGAACCCTTTTACCAGTCGGCGGATGCCGCGGGCCGGGATCGGCACGTAGGCCTTGGCCTGGCCATTTCCAGGCGAATAATAGAGATGCAGCGGGGGACGATAATGGCGCAGAATCGGCCCCAGGGCGGGGCCTCGATTAGCTTCACTCTTCCCCAGGGGTGAGCACCGCCTTTCAAGATCTTCGGTATTACTCTACACTCGATTGCGATTTGACCGCGACATCACCTCAGCCTGAATCCGACAGGATCAAACCGAATATGTACGACACCTTGCGTGAAATGGGGATCACAGATATCAATTTAATCGAGCGCTATGTCCTGCGCCAGGAGGGCGATGAGGATATTCTGAAGATCTACTTCCGGCGTCGGCGGGGCGATCTCTTCTCCCACAGCGTCAAGTTCCGTCATGGACGCGCCACCAAGATGATCCCAGTCAACAGCGGCCGGGGGGAATATAAAGAAATCAGCGAGATCTCACCGACCATGCTGAAGGCAGCCCGGGAACTGGACCAGATCGTCAATAACGAAGCCAGCATCAACGACATACAGCGTCGCATTTTGAGTGACATCGATCACCTCGAGAAAGTCGTCGAGCGTAAGCTAGAGCAGTTGAGAGCGGACGTCAGGTTACTCAGTAAGTGAGCGCTCGAAAGGCCCAGTCCAGGGCGGTGGTATCGCGTTGTGGGTGGGCGACTGATGTGCCACCGCTCTATCAACGTTATCACGACGAGGTGTGGGGAGTACCAGTATACGATGGACGAAAACTCTTCGAAATGCTGACCTTGGAGGGCGTCCAGGCTGGTTTGAGCTGGTACACCATTCTCTGCAAACAGCCTCGCTATCGAGAGGTGTTCGACGGTTTCGAGCCTCGCAAAATGGCGGCCTACAATGAGAAAAAAATAGCCCAACTGCTCGCCGACCCGGGGATTGTGCGCAATCGCTTGAAGGTGGGCGCTGCAATCGCCAATGCCCAGGCCCTGCTCCGTATACAGGGTGAAGAGGAGGGGTTCTCTGATTTGCTATGGTCGTTTGTCGGGGGGGTGCCCTTGATCAACCACTGGTCGGGTGACCATAAAGTACCCGCCTCGACAGCAGTTTCCGAAGCAATGAGCCGGAGCCTGAAGCGACTGGGATTCAAGTTTGTCGGGCCCACCATTTGCTACGCTTTCATGCAGGCGGTCGGTATGGTTAACGACCACACCACCCACTGTTTTCGCCATCAACAGCTGTGTCAATCCGCAAAGCCCAGCGCCTAGGCGGGTGTTCGCTTGTGAAGCCTAGGATCGAATCGCAACAGCAGAAGGTCCAATAACCGCGCGTTTACCTGTGCTTTGAACAACACATGGGGAAAAAATGTAAAAAAAACATGGATTCATCCCAGCTTATGTTATATGGTTTCTGAGTGTGGCGGTCTTTTCTTGTAGCGGTTCCGGCGAGTTCATCGCAGTGTATGCAGTAAATCCTCCCGTACTTTTTCAAGTTTGATCAGCACGCGACACATCGTTCAACAACTAAATTTGGTAGGTAAGCAGAATGGCAACAGGCAAAGTAAAATGGTTCAACGACAGTAAGGGCTATGGATTTATCGCGCCCTCTGATGGAAGCGAGGATGTATTCGTACATCACAGCGCCATCCAGGGCAGTGGCTTCAAGTCCCTGGCTGAAGGTCAGCAGGTGACCTTCGACACCGAGCATGGACCGAAAGGACTCAGTGCGACCAACGTTGTGCCACAGTAGGCCTATGACAAGGTAGACAATACCTTCGATGAAAAGAGCCCCGCAGCCAGGCGGGGCTTTTTTTTCGCATCAGCCGGAACGGATGGAATATATGCAACAGAATAAACTCTATGTGGGGAATTTCCCCTTCAATGTCAGCGAATCACAACTACGCGAGCGTTTTGCCGCTTACGGGGATATCGAGCAGCTCTCTATGATCATGGACCGGGATACCGGCCGCCCCAAAGGGTTCGCTTTCATCACCTTCGCATTGCAGCAATCAGCCGAAAAGGCGTTGGAGCAAAACGGTAAAGATATGGGTGGACGGCCGCTGCGAGTCAACATCGCCACCGATAAGCCCCGCCGCGGAGGGCACGGCCGCCGCATGGGTCGTTGAAATCCACCGCCCCATGGATTCGATTGATCTGTCCTTGGAAGGCGGCGCAGATTAGTCGGTGTGGCGTCGGCGGTCATGATCCCCATCGGTGACCTATGGTTGTTCTTTTCTGCCTCTCTACTATTAGGTCTGGCACCTGGGCCGGATAATCTGTTTGTCCTTAGCCAGTCAGCGCTGTATGGCCGGCGTTCGGGGTTTGCGGTGGTATTGGGACTCTGTACCGGGCTTCTGGTGCACACCAGCGCTGTGGCATTGGGTATAGCCGCGATATTCAAGACATCTCCCATTGCCTTTACGCTGCTCAAATCCGTTGGCGCATGCTATCTGCTGTGGTTAGCCTGGAAGGCATTTTCCGCTGTCGCCGACAGCGGAAACAGGGGGACGCAAGTGCATCTATCCCTCCTGCAACTCTACAGGCGGGGAATTATCATGAATTTAACCAATCCCAAGGTATCTGTTTTTTTTCTCGCTTTTCTGCCCCAGTTTGCAGACCCTGCGCTCGGTTCCCTTGCGGCTCAAATTGTGCTGCTGGGCGGCATTTTTATCATTGCGACGCTGTTGGTTTTTGGCTCTGTTACTGTCGCGGCGGGCACATTGGGGGAGCGGTTTGGTCGATCTCCCAAGGCGCAGAGGTTTCTGAATTTCATCTCGGGCGTGGTTTTTATTGGCCTGGCGCTGAGGTTGTTTTTGGCCAAGTAAACACTCCTGGTGCTTGGTTTGGCTGTTATAGCCAACTTTTCCAGGGAGTGCTCAGCCGCCGGCGGAGGGCTTCGGAACCGCCTCCAACCGGTCGTTGTCCATACCCGTATAGGGTTTATTCGTCTGTTATCCATGATGCTGCCCGCTGGCTGCGGTATCATCAACCGGTTACCCCATATCCCAAGGGACATAGAGCCGCTGCCGAATAGTTGACAGGACATGCCCAATCGAGCCAATCCAAACGACATAAGTACAGCCGGTGGTGTACACCGTTATCAGATCGAAGTGGCGGGTATGAGTTGTGGCCACTGCAGTGCAGCGGTGGAAAACGCGGTGTCTCGAGTGGACGGGGTCATCGACGTGGCGGTTAGCCTGGAGCAGGGTATCGCCAACGTGGCCGGTGGCGACCCGCTGGCCGTATGCGCGGCAATTCAAGGTGAGGGGTATCAGGCCGGTCAAACCCGGGCAAGCGGTGGGGACCCGCGCCAGGGGGCCGACACGAAACCCCCAGCGGACACTGCAGCGAAGGACTCGTTCGCAATGACGCCCGAGTACAGGATCGGTGTGGCGGGCATGACCTGTTCCAGCTGCGTGGCCGCGGTGGAACGGGCAGTCTCGAAAGTTGCCGGAGTGAGCGACGTAAGCGTTGACCTGGTTGAGGGCGCAGCACTGGTGCGGGGTGGGAAACCGGAGGCGGTAGCGGCAGCTATTCGTGCAAAGGGTTACGACGCCCAATCGGATTTCGCTACCGGTGACAACGCCGCCGGTCGTTTCCAACTCGATATCGAGGGCATGACCTGCGCCAGCTGTGTTACAGCAGTGGAGCGGGCCATCGAATCGGTACCCGGCGTGATTTCTGTTCAGGTGCATTTGGTTGAAAATCGCGCCCTGGTTAAAGGAGGCGATCCCCGGCAGGTAATCGACAGGATAACGGAAACTGGCTACAGGGCGGCCCTGATGACGACTCAGGCACCCTTCGGCAGCTTGACCTTGAAGTTGGAAGGAGAGCCGGCAGCAACAGACCCAGAGCGTCTGGGGGAGTTGCTGAAACCTGTTTCCACTGCTTATTCCCTCGATTGGCCCGAACTGGCAGTAACCAGTACGCTGCACCCGGCTGAATTGGTCTTGCGACTGCGGCATGCCGGTATTCAAGCCTCCATAGCCGAGCGTTTCGTTGATCCCTACCAGTCGCAAGCGGAGTCTGCCCGCCTGGAGATCGCTGCCTCATGGAGGCGCGCAGCTGTGGCCGGCGCCGTGGGTGTTTCCCTGATGTTCAGCGAACTCGCCGGTATCCTACCCGGCCTCAAGGCCGAAAACGCCCTTCTTGGTCTGAGCGGTCAGGTTTTCTGGGGTTTGGTGGCGATACTCTGCCTTTATGTCATGTGGTACAGCGGCCGCAACTATTACGCTAACGCCTGGAAGCGGGCCAGGTATGGCTCGGCGAACATGGATACACTGGTGGCGTTGGGGACCTCTGCCGCCTGGATATCGTCGGTCTTGTTGATCGTGAATCCTGATTTCATCCCCGGCGGTGAGGGTAATCTCTATCTCAATGCTGCGGTCTTCATTCTCGCGTTTCTGCAGTTGGGTCATGCTCTGGAGACTCGGGCGAAGAGAGTCACCAGCGAGGCCATAGGATCACTGGTGAAACTGGCGCCCCGGTCTGCTCGGGTGGAGTTGGCAGGTGAGGTGGTAGACGTGCCTGTCTCGATGCTTCAGTTGGGGGACAGGGTCCGCGTCAAGCCGGGGGAGACCATACCCGTGGACGGCGATGTCATCGACGGTCTCTCGAGCGTCGATGAATCGATGCTTACCGGTGAGCCACTACCGGTAAAGAAGCCGGTGGGAACCGGGGTGGCGGCCGGTACCACCAACGGTGCCGGCACCCTGTTGCTGAGTGTCTCCCGGTTGGGGGAGCAAACTACCCTCTCCCGCATTATCGCCCTGGTCAAGCAGGCGCAGCTAAGCAAACCGCCCATCGGCCGGCTGGTGGATCGGATCTCGGCGGTATTCGTTCCCATCGTAGTGGTGATCTCCGTACTCACCTTCCTCGGCTGGTATTTAGCCGGGCCCGAACCGGCGTTGGCCTACGCCCTGACCACTGGAATCTCGGTCCTGGTAATCGCCTGTCCCTGCGCCCTGGGCCTGGCTACCCCAATTGCCATCATGATGGGAACCGGTCGAGCCGCACAACTCAACATCCTGATACGCAACAGCGATGCTCTGCAGAGCGCCAGTGACCTGACCCACCTGGTGGTGGATAAGACCGGTACATTGACGCTGGGCCGGCCGACGGTCACTGAGCTGTTTTCCACCGAGGGGATGGATGAGAGGCGACTACTCACCTTAGCAGCAGGTCTCGAACAGAGGTCGGAGCATCCGCTGGCGGATGCCGTCATGCGAGCCGCCCAGTCGCGGGGGTTGTCCATTCCCGAAGTTGCTGATTTCGAGGCGCTGGCAGGTAGCGGAGTCGTCGGCAGAGTGGAGGGAGTGACATATCTGTTGGGCAGCCTCCGGTTTATCGAGTCGCGGGGAATCGGTGCCCCACCAGATTTGCGCAACGCTGCGGCGAAACTGGCAGCGAATGGTGGTACACCCGTCTGGTTGGCGGGCCCTGATGGAGTTCTCGGATTGCTGGTATTGACCGACCCGATACGTCCCGACACCCGCTCCGCAGTGGCCCAGCTCCGCAGACGAGGAGTGACACTGGTAATGTGTACTGGAGACAATCGCTCCACGGCACACGCGGTGGCCCTGGAACTGGGCATCGATGAAGTTCACAGCCAGGTCATGCCCGAGGACAAGCTGCAAGTGGTCAGGACATTGCAGCAGCGGGGCTTCAAGGTCGGCATGGTCGGCGATGGGGTCAACGATGCGCCGGCGCTGGCTCAGGCGGATACGGGTTTCGCCATAAGCAGCGGCACCGACGTCGCCATCGGCAACGCGGACATCACCTTGGCGGGGGACTCACTAGCCAATGTCGGTACCGCCATCGCCATATCAGCGGCGACCCTGCGCAACATCAAGCAGAACCTTTTCGGTGCATTCATTTACAATGTGGTCGGTATTCCCCTGGCAGCGGGACTGTTCTATCCGCTGACCGGATGGCTGCTGGCACCCATGTTCGCCAGCGCCGCGATGGCGTTGTCGTCGGTTACCGTGGTCACCAATGCCAATAGGTTACGTTTCTTCAAACCCGAGGAGGGCAGTATGTCTGAGACTTTTCAGCTTGAGATCACTGGTATGACGTGCAACCACTGCGTAAAGCGGGCGCAGGAAGCCCTGCAATCGGTACCGGGTGTGGATCAAGTGGAGGTGACTCTGGATTCCGGTGCGGCGACGGTCAATGGGAATCCCGCAGCTAATGAACTTGTGGCGGCAGTAGAGCAGGCGGGTTATGGCGCCACGATAAAATGAACAAGTTGATTTCCGTCGCACTGGTAGCCGGGGCATTGGCGATATTCTATATGGTGCGTTTTCCGGGCGACCAGACAAGGAATCTGACAACGGCCGTCCAGGGTGCAAAATCCACGGACGAGCCCATCAGCCTGCTGGCGGATCCCCAGGATCTGCCGGAGATCCAATTCGTCGATGATAACAACCGGCCACTCTCACTCTCCGATTTCAAGGGTAAGGTGGTGCTACTCAACATCTGGGCTACCTGGTGTCCCCCCTGCCGGGAGGAGATGCCCGGTTTAGATCGGTTGCAGGCACGGCTGGGGGGGGGCGATTTTCAAGTGATTCCCCTATCCACGGATCTTAACGGGCTGGTTAGCGTAGAGCGTTTCTACGAGGATGCCGGGATCTCCTTTTTAGGGAAGTTTCTCGACCAGAGTGGCAATGTATCCGTCGCGCTCAAGGTACCCGGTCTTCCGGCCACCTACCTGATAGATCGGGATGGCAAGGCAGTGGGAATTAAGCTAGGCCCGGCGGAGTGGGACAGCGAGGAGGTGGTCTCCCTAATCGAGAAATACCTGTAGCCGACTCAAAAATCCAGCTGCCACAGCAGCACCGAGGAGTCTGGTCGCCAGAGGGATTCTAGCGGGATGCTTTTACCGCTGAATATCACTGCCTCCGCGGCCAGCAATGCCTTCTGGCGCCGATAGGAGGCACTACCGGGTTCGAACGAGATCTGCCGTCTGGCATTGATCACCCGGTGCCAGGGCAGTTCTAACGCCGGGGGTGCCGAGCGCAACGCGCGGCCTACCAGTCGAGCTCTGCCAGGTAACCCGGCTAGATCCGCCACCATACCGTAACTAGCCACCTTGCCAGCGGGTATCAGGGTTACAACGCGCCATATTTTCTGGTAGTTTTCGTTGCTCATCGGATTATCCCGAAATGGTCGGAATTCTCTTCTTTAGTGAGCTATCGATCCGGCCCACTGTCAAGGGTGGTATGAGGCGATGATATCCTGGAAGGCGCTCTTGGCGGGAACCCTGGTTGCTCTCGGGCTGGGGTTGTTGCTGCAAGTGGCTTTCAGTTTTCTCTTGGTGGCCCAGCTTTCCTTCGGTAAGAGTAATCCCGACTATGCGGGAGCTGCCGTAACCGCATCCTGGATTATCGGTGTGCTGGGCTACCTGCTGGTAATGGCAGCGGGCGGTTGTGTGAGCACGGTCTATGCGCGCACATGGAAGTGTCTCAACGCACTTGTTGTAGGGGCCCTCGCAGGATCCGTCTCCGTTTGGTTGCTTCCTGAAGACGGTGACCTCAGGCTGCGAACGCTGATGCTGTTGATTGCAGGTGCCGCTGCGGCCGTCCTGGGCTCGAGGTGTTGGCGAAGGAGCGATTCCCACATTGCAGATTGAGCGACTGAAGGGAGGCTTGAACTCGACGGAAATCTCAACGGGGAGGTCGAAGCATGAATGGCGCTGAGGAAGACAAGCGGTGCTCTATTATCGACGCCTGTCTCAAGCTGAAGAACATGGGGTTGATTCAGGGTACTTCCGGCAATGTCAGTATTCGCCACGAGACGTCGATGCTGATAACGCCATCGGGTGTGCCCTACGAACAGTTGGTTACAGAAGACATTGTGCTGATGGGATTTTCCGGGGACCATTCAGGGAGGCACCCGCCTTCATCCGAGTGGCGCTTTCACCGGGATATCCTCGCTAGCCGGCCGGAGATCAACGCGGTGGTTCATACCCACTCTCCCTACGCCACTTCCCTGGCGATCTGCCGTCGGGAAATCCCTGCGGTCCACTATATGATTGCCGGTGCGGGCGGTGCTTCAGTCCGCTGCGCAGAGTATGCTACGTTCGGTACCCCGGAGCTCTCGGCAAACGCATTGATAGCGTTAGAGGGAAGAAATTGCTGCCTGTTGGCAAACCACGGCATGATCGCTTTGGGTCCGACCCTGGCCAAGGCGGTATGGCTGAGCGAGGAGTTGGAAAATCTCTCCCGGCAGTATGTCATCAGCCTTTCCATCGGCAGTCCCCATGTGCTATCCGAGGCCGAGATCGAAATAAATGTAGAGAAGTTTAGAAGTTACGGTCCCAGAGCGCGATAGTCCGCGAGCTGGCGCAACTATCCCACCAGGAACGCCGCACCGATTCCCGCGGCGGCCAGGGCTGCGGTGATCGGGACCATGGTTCGGCGCATGGAAGCTGCACCCAGCCAGATGGCCATGCCGCATTTGACCATGGTGTTGGAAATCACGGCGATGACGATGGTTCGCGCGGCGGCTCCGGAGACTTCCGGGTCCTGCTGGGCGAGATTGGCCATCGAGAGTGCAATGGCGTCGACATCGGTCAGCCCCGCCAAGGCGCCGGCTAGATAGAGGCCGGTATCGCCGAAATAGACCTGGGCCGCCCGTGCCACGAAGATGACCACCGCGAACAGCAGACCGAATTTGATGGCATCTCCCAGCTCAAACGGATTGTGGCCCGACTCGACTTCCGCCTTCTCCGAGCTGCGGCCACGGCGCCAGAGCAGAAAACAGATTACCAGGCTGACGATCCCCATCAGTACCATCCCCAGGGCGAGATCGCGGGCCAGGGCGGGGTTCACCACTCCCACTTCCACCACCACACGGAAGAACATCACTGTCCAGGCCAGCAGAATGGCGAGCGCCAGGACCGGGGCCAGATCCGGTTCGGTTCGGCTGCGCTGGGAGAAGCTCAGGGTGACGGCGGTGCTGGATACCAGTCCACCCAGCAGCCCGGTGATACCGAGACCGTGCTCCCGGCCCACCACCTTGACCAGAATGTAGCCGGCGAAGTTGAGCCCGGCTATCAATACCACCATCAACCAGGTCTTGTAGGGATTAATGACCTCGAGCCCCTCAGGACCGTAGTTGGTGTTTGGCAACAGCGGTAACACGATCAGGGTGATGATGGCGAATTTGAGTGTTGCCTCTACGTCAGAAGGTTCGATCCTTTGCGCGAGGTTGTGGAGCCAGCCCTTAAGAGCCAGGAGCAGCATTGTAATTACGCAAACGGCGCCGGCGATGGCCACCTGATCCCAAGCGCAGAGAGCGCCGATAAGGAAAGTGATGACGACGGAAACCTCGGTGGTAGCGCCAATACTCCCTTGTTGTGCAGTCACATAATACGCAGCCGCCACCAGTGCGATGACTCCTACCAACACCAGTCCGATAAACCAGGGTAATCCTGACTGCTCTCCCGCGTATACCGCAGTTGCGCCAAGCAACGACACCAGGGAAAAAGTTCGCACACCGCCGAACGTTCGTTCCTCGCCGCGGGTGCGTTCCCGTTCCAGTCCGATCAACATACCCAGTCCCAGGGCGGTTCCAAATTGCCATGCTGTAGTCAGTTCCATCGCGTTTCCCTTGTCTGTGAAATCCCGATCACAATGAACGTCTCCTTGGAGGCCGTGCATTCCCTCCGGCTGCGGTTTAGGTTGATTGCTTCTCGGTAGGCCGCTTCAGCCACCACCTCACCCCGGTATCCTAGTCTTCCTCTCCCTCGTTGCTCCAGCGCCGCCTGTTGATGGTGTATCCAGAGATCTGACCGATGAAAGGCAATGTCAGAAGACCACTGATCCATGTCACCTGCTTTGGATCACGATACTTGTGTATACCGATCGTCATGCCGATATGGCCATCCCGCGGCTGGTCCCGGTAGGTACCGAAAAGGTAGTCCCACCAGGGTAGGTTGAAACCGAAATTGCTGTTGGTTTCGTCGTCCGCCACCGAATGGTGCACCCGGTGCATATCCGGTGTCACCAGAAATTTCCGCAATACTTTATCTACGGAGCCGGGCAGGTAGAGATTTCCGTGGTTGAACATGGCCGTGGCATTCAGCAGCACTTCGAAGATGATCACAGCGATCACGGGAGGGCCCAGTACGGTGATGGTGGCGAACTTTATCAGCATGGAGAGAATGATCTCCAAGGGATGGAATCTCGCGCCTGTGGTGACGTCGTAATCGAGATCGGCGTGATGCACCCGGTGAAGGCGCCACAGCAGGGGAACGGAATGGACCATAACATGCTGCAGGTAGATCACCATATCCATAATGACAACGGAGAGGAGAACGGCCAGCGGGAAGGGTAAGTCAATTAGGTGCAACACCCCCCACTGATGCTCGGCTGCGTAAGCGGCGACACCCACGGCGGCGGCGGGGAACAGCAGCCGCAATACGATACTGTTGAGAAACACCAATCCCAGGTTGTTGGACCAGCGGAGCAGTTTGGGTACCGTTAGGGCCCGCCTTGGGGAGAGGGTCTCCCAGGCGGCGATGACGGCGAATACCCCAAAGAAAAAGCTCAGTCTGATGGGAAGCTCGTTGTCAAGAATCCACTCCTGCAATCCCATATTTTATCTCCTCTCGCGGCGGACTGGGGCATCAATACCTGACCCGATCCACCATCGGGGAAGGAATTCAGTGTGCCTACTTTCCCGGCCTGGGCTTATCGTCAGGTGAGCCGCTATTCGTCGGGTTTTTGCCGACGATCTGCTCCAGAAGCGCCTCCATGCGCGTCAGACGCTGGGCAATCGCTTCGGTACGTTGATCGATTTTATGCACCTCCGCTGCCTCTCCGATGCCCTGGGCCCGATCCGCTTTCTCGTGCTCTTCCTGCAGTGTTTCGACAACGATGCCGATCATCATGTTCAGGAACACAAAGGCCACCACGAATATGAACGAGATGTAGAAGATCCAGCTCAAGGGGTAGACATCCATAGTCTCATACATTATATCGGTCCAATCCTCGAAGGTGGCGACCCGGAATAGCGTTAGCATGGAGATGGTAATATTTCCCCAAAGCGAGGGATTGATGTTAGCAAAGAACAGGCTGCCGCCAGCGGCATATATGTAAAAGATGATGAACATCAGCAGGGAGACGTAACCCATTCGCGGGATCGCCGTCACGAAGGCGTTCAGCAGCACTCGCAACTCGGGAATGATAGATATCAGCCGCAATACCCGAAAAACTCGCAGCAATCTTCCCAGCAGCGCCGCCTCGCTGTCCTCCAGCGGTACCAGGCTGGCTGTAACGATCAGGAAATCGAAGATATTCCAGCCTTTTGTGAAAAAGCGTTTGAGGTTGTTCTCGGCGATCATGCGGATGATGATCTCGGCGAGAAAGATGAGCGTTATCGCAATGTCCAGAATGCCGAATAGTGTCTGCAACCCTGAAGGTATGGCGTAGGTCTTGGCACCGATGACAAGGGCGGAAACGATGATGACCACGATGACGAAACTCTCGAAAATCTTGTTTTCGCGAATCGCTATGAATCGGCTTTGGAGTCTCTTCGGGTTTGGGATCATTGTCTCTGAAGGCGTGGTTGCCAAAGTACTCCGGCGGGAATCCGGGTCGCAAACAGCCAAGTGTATTGCTCGAGGCCGCTAATCATACTTGATGCCCGAACGCCAAATCAACGCGGTCACCAGCGGACACATGCCCACGTCAGTGAGGTTCGGGCCTGGCCTTGGAATCCGCTGTGAACTCTTAATCAACAACCGAGGACGGGTTATTTATCTGATCCTGCCTCTATAATGGAGGCTATGAAAGATCACCCATTGCCCACCGATATTCTACTGCACAAGATCTCCCGCTCGCTGGAGGTGAAATTCAATGATGGAAAGGCCTATGTACTGCCGTGGGAGTACCTGCGGGTATTCTCTCCCTCGGCGGAGGTTAGGGGACGCAGAGGGCCTGACCGGATTCTGGTGCGGGGGAAGCAGCAAGTGGCGCTCAGTGAGGTTCGTCCAGTGGGCCACTATGCGGTAAAGCTTGTTTTCGATGACGGACACAAGACCGGTATCTACGACTGGGAATACCTCTACTGGTTGGGCGCCAATCAGCAGGACAACTGGAATGATCACTTGCGACGACTGGAAGAGGAGGGTTGAGCAGCCAGACCCCCGGCAGTTGCCGCCCCACCGGGAACAACCTCCGGGTGAGGCGACCTCGATTGCCCGGGTCAGTAGCTTAATCCCTCCTTTCGGTATTCCAAGCCGATGCCGGCAGCTTGTTCCCTGACAGTGTCGAAGATGCGGTGATCCAGGGAGCTCTCCGCGGCTTCCTCTTGCTGCTTCACTTCACTGGCGATGTATTGGGCGCGTTGGCCGTTGATCTCCTTTAGCCGTTGCTCCAATTTAGCCCGCTGCCGGGCCTTCTTTTCGATGATCTCGGCGCGCGTTTCGGGTGCCATCGCCTGAAGCGGGGCGGGAAGTTCCGCTTCGGGGATAGACGACAGTACCACCCGGCCCGCCGACAAGTCGTCGAGCAATTCCTTATCGCCCAGATAGCTCTCCCTGCCACTGGGTGTGAGGTTGAATGCCGCACGCCGAGCCTGGGATTCGGCGGAAGATTTGCTGTGGATTTTGGCGGCCGCCTCCAGCTTGCGTTGTTGCTTAAGTTTTTGACCGGCATCGCCGTAGTAGAGGCGGGTCTCGTCCATTTCCGCCGACAGCCTGGCAATCTCTGCGTCATAGGGTGTGGCGATTGCCAGAGCTCCGCCACTCTGCTCGACTTGGAAGAATCGACCCTGTCCCAGACTCGCGATTTCCTGCCAGGTCTTACGGGTGGCGGAACTCTCTCCGCATTGAATGGCGTTAACCAGAATACCTTGCTGCCGGGCCTCTTCGAGTATGGCCGGGAACTGCACTTCGTTATAGTCCATATGGGGTGGGGCGTCTCCCACCAAAAAGATTGTGCGGTAGGTATCCGGATCCTGACTCCAGGAGATTTTCGTGAGCGCATCGTGCAGCGCTTCGTTTACGCTCTCCGGGCCATCTCCCCCCCCAGCAGCCTGATAATCCATGAGGTGTGCGTTCATGTTGTCCAGATCGGAGGAGAGGTCAGTCACCTGGGTGACGTAGTTGTCCCCCCGGTCACGATAGGCCACCAGTCCAATGCGCACCTGGGGAGCCGATGGGGCCGAGGCCAGCGAGGCAGCGATAGACCAGATCTTCTCTTTCGCGGTCTCCAGCATGCCACCCATGCTGCCCGTGGTATCCAGGACGAACACTACCTCGACCTTGGCTCGGTTGGCGCTCAGCCGCGACCCGGCGGGGTCTTGTATGGCGGGTTTGGGAGTGTCGTGGCGGGCCCCCGCATCAATGACCGGGTAGAGGACCAAGGAAGCGGCAGTGGCGCTGAAGAGAGCCAGCGCGATGAGTTTGGTTTTCATAGTGATGATCTCCTGTGGGTTGGCTCGGTCGATGAGAGCTTGTGCAGGGCTGATTCGGCAGCGGCCAGAGCATGGCTGAAGCGGGCCGCTCGGGCAGTTACTTCGGTGGAGGGGGTCTGACGATGCCCGGGGCCGGAAGGAATGGAGGCAAACAGTGCTTGGGTGAGGAAAAAGCACCAGATGGCGGCGCTGATGCTTGCGCTTTGTTGCAGTGCCCAGGCCGCGGCGGCCAGCGCGGCGGCGCAGAGCATGAGATCCAAGAGGGCAGCCAGCAGTGTGTTATGGAAGTAGAGGGAGCGTACCAGCCACAGGATACCGACGTGGAGCAGCACGTAGAGGATCAGCGAGGGGAGCAGAAATGCCGGTAACGCCACCAACATCCAGATCATCAGTGTGGTCGGTCGGCCCAGAGGCTCTCGGCTACGGTATAGCAGATAGAGGATGTATCCCAGACTGACAGCCGCGATAAGAAATCGCAGCGCCAGATCCATGGGCAGTAGCACGCTTGCCAGGGTATGGAAAACTCCTCCACCGATGGCCGCGATCATTGCCAGCACGGCACCTTCGAGAAACGGGGGGCGATTCATGACGTATTTCTCCTCGCTTTTTCCCGCAGCAGTGCCAGTTCCACCGCCTGTTCACTGACTCCGGTTCCGTTGGCAACCATGGCAATCTGGGACGATGACCCGCAACAATCACGCGACAATAACTGGGATTTTCGCCGCATCTCTTCCAGGCGCTGCGCCTGGTCCCCGAGCTGTCGCTCCAGCTCTTGCAGTGCCTCGCCGAGCATCTCCGATCTCGCCTGTAGCAGATTTTGGTCGTTGAGCCTCTCGAGTTTGCGGCGCATTACCGAACGGAGGAGCGCCTCGTCACCGGAGCCGAAGGCGAGATCCAACTCCTCTTCCGTGGCCTTCAAAGACTCCCGAAGCCTCTCTTCGCGCTTCCGTAACTGCTGCCGCTCATCACTCAGCAGCTCGAACCGGGCACGATCACCCGAATGCGCTTCCTCCATTTCTCGAATGGCCTGATTGAGCAATACATCCGGTGCCTCGATGCGGTCCAGGACTGCATGCATATCCGCCTTGAACAGCTGTGATAGTCTGCTAATGAGTGCCATGGTTTGACTGCCTCCTGTGTTGCCTGGTGTGACCAGTCTAGGCAGGGTGCCGGCGGAGGCGTAGACCGGCTTTGGTAAATTAACGAGGGGTGGATTTACAAACTTTTTACATCCACATAGGGAGGGGCTGTTAGACTCGGCTGATGCCGCAACGCAAGACAACAATTCTGGTGGTGGAGGACGAAGCGCCTATTCGCAACGGCCTGGTTGATCTATTGGTATTTCATGGTTACCAAGTGGATTGGGCTGAGAACGGCAGGGAGGGGTTACACAAAGCCCTCAGCGGCCGCCATCAACTGATACTGCTGGATATTATGCTACCGGGTGTAGACGGCTATGAGATCTGCGAGCGGGTTCGCGCACAGAATCCGGAGCAGCCGGTCATCATGCTGACTGCGAAAGCGGGCGACGAGGATATCATCAGGGGGTTGACCCTCGGTGCCGACGACTACGTGGCCAAGCCGTTTTCGGTCACTCAGTTGTTGTTACGCATCAAGGCGGTACTGCGCAGGTCGCTCGGTTCTCCCGATAGGCCGGAACAGATCCAACTGGGGTCCGAGGTATTTCTCGATTGCCTGAATCTCAGTGGTCGACGAGGGGAGCATCAGCTTCGCTTCACCCGCCGGGAGATGGAGGTGCTGCAGTTTCTCGCCGCCCACTCGGAGCGTCCGGTGTCTCGGGAAGAGCTACTTACCGAAGTCTGGGGTTACGCGCGCAACCTGGATCTCGAGACCCGCACTGTCGATATTCATATCGCGAAACTGCGACGCAAGCTGGAGCCGGCACCGTCGACTCCCCGCTATTTGATAACGGTTCGCGGGGCGGGCTACCGGTTGCTGACGGCTAGTGTAGAGGATACCCCGATGCCGGGAGGAGACTGAAGTGGAAACCTCTCCGGTGGTTGCCGACGGCGCCCGGGGGTTGAGGCGTTGGCTGTTGCTGTTTTTTCTCGCTTTGTCGCTGCCAGCGGCGGTCCTCGTCTATCAAGCCTTGGGCGAACTCAAATGGCAGGTGTTCCATCAGCATCGACTGCTGGCAGAGGAGCTGGTCGCCCGCATTGACGGTCGTTTGAACGCGATCATGGAGGCGGAATCCGCCAGGGCTTTCACCGACTACACATTCCTAAACATCCTCGGCAGCGAAGCTGCAGGTTTTCTGCAGCGCTCAGATCTCTCCGCGTTTCCCGTTAAGCGCGCCATACCCGGTGTCATCGGCTATTTTCAGGTGGATGCTGAGGGGGTGTTCTCAACGCCTCTGCTCCCCGAAACCCCCTTGCGTACCGATGCCTACGGTATCGATAACGAGGAGCTGAGGAGGCGCCGGGAACTGGCCGGTCGGATTCGAACGATTCTCAGCGACAATAGGCTGGTATCCCCGGCGACCGGGGAGTCGGCAATGGAACCCAACGGCGACACTACAGCTGCGACGGAGGTGGAACATCGTCGCGAATATGGGACAGCGCCTTCGGCAAGGGAAGAGAGGCCAGCGAGCACCGGCAGCGGGGAAATCGAATCGGGCATGGCCCCCATCAGCGCCCAGGCGGCTTTTGATCTATTGGGGAAAAAAAAGACCCAGGCTCCAGAAGCAGATGCTTTCAGTGGACTGGATCTCAGGCTGGAGCAGCGTTTCCAGGAGCAACTGGCAGACGATGAGGACGCCAGGGTCTCGCGGCAAAAAGCTGCCGTCGAACCGAATCGTGCACGCAAAGAGCGTAGCCTACTTCCGGCACCCAGCAGCGCCCCGAGTGAAGCCCAACCCTCCCAACCTCGATCTGTTGCCAGCTCTCCGGTGCCGATTACCATTTTCGAGAGTGAACTCAACCCCTTCGAACTCGATCTGCTGGATAGTGGTCATCTGGTGCTCTATCGCCAGGTGTGGCGGGATGGGCAGCGGTTTATTCAGGGCGCTTTGATAGAAACCCAGGAATTCCTTCACGAGACGATAGAAGCTCCATTCAAGCAGACGGCTCTGTCGCGGATGAGTAGGCTCCAGGTTTCGCACCGGGGGAGGGCAATGGCTACATATCAGGGTATAGCGCCTCGGGGATATACCGACAGCAAGGCCGATCTGCAGGGGCAGTTATTACTCCGAAGCGTACTCTCCCCACCCCTGAACGCGGTGCGACTGGTGATGGTTGTTACCCACCTCCCGCCGGGACCGGGTAGCAATATTATTCTGTGGACATCGGCTATACTCGCACTGGTTCTCAGTATCGGCTGCTTCCTGCTCTACAGATTGGGATTACGGCAGCTGGAGCTGGCTGCGCAGCAGCAGGACTTCGTCTCAGCGGTCAGCCATGAGCTTAAGACACCTTTGACCTCTATTCGCATGTATGGAGAGATGCTGCAGCAGGGGTGGGTTCCGGAAGACAAGCGCCGGACCTATTATGACTATATCTTCAACGAGAGCGAGCGGCTCTCCCGCTTGATCGAAAATGTACTGCAACTAGCCAGGATGACGCGCCGTCGCATAAAGGCCGACCTCAAACCCACACCGGCGGTCGAGTTGATGCAGGGTGTGCGGCCTGGTATTCAGAGCCTGGTGGAGAGAGCCGGATTTTCCCTGGAGTGGCGTTTCCAGGAGAGTGCAGAGCCCATGGTGGTCGATATAGACAGCGACTACTTCACCCAGATCATGATTAACCTGGTGGACAATGCCACCAAGTTTGCATCGAGTGCGGAGACCCGGGTAGTTGAAGTGGGTTGTGCAAGATTGGGCTCGGACCGCCTGCGGATCACTGTCCGCGATTTTGGTCCCGGAGTTGCGAGAGATCAGGCGAAGAAGATATTCGGGCTATTTTACCGTTCCGACAATGCGCTGACCCGAGAGACATCCGGCACCGGTATTGGCCTGGCCCTGGTGCGGGAAATGGTAGTGGCCATGAAGGGGCGCGTAGATGTGGTCAACCGCAAACCCGGTGCTGAGTTTCGGTTGACATTCCAGGCGCTGGAGCCGCGGGTTTCCCCGTTCGATAAAGCGTAGCAGGTGCCTCCCGTCATCCCGTCGGGTGCTAGCGTGAGAGATCGATATCTTTTCCCTGGGCCAAAAGGCTTTCGGTGCGCACATCGAGATAGTCGTAAAAACTCTTCGGATATTTCTCATAGTGCCTTTCGCCCACGTAACGCAACATCTCGGTGAAGTGATAGCTGTAGAGTAGCCCGTCGATGCGGCTTATCTCCTTGCCCCTGTCGTACAAAACGATACCAGGCCGATAGCTGAGTCCGAGCCTGGCGGCGAAATCCCGGGGGGTGGTCTTATTGCCCTCCGGGTCGATAATGGGTTCTGTGGAGCCCGCATCGAGGCGCACGAAAGTATAGTTTTTCAATACCGCGTTGACTTCGGGATTCTGCAAGTGGCCATCGTGTAGTTCGTCGCAAAGGTCACAGCTACTATCCTCGAAGAGTATCGCCAGGGGCTGCTGAGCAGCCGCTTGCAGATCGGAGATCTCCTGCAGCTGCGGGTGCTGGCGCAACCGATAACTGTCGGCAGGTGGGTGTTGGGCGATATATTGCGAAAGGCTGGTGGTGCGGTAAGCTTGCCCCTGGACATATCTAAGCGCGTACTCGAAATCTCTAACGGACCTGTAACCATTTAATCGCAGAACCGTTTTGTTGTCGCTGTTGAGGAAGATGATGGTGGGCGTGTATCTCACTTTCAACAACTTGCCCAGCTCCTTCTCGGTAACGCTGGTGTTCTCATCGAACACGATCTCTCTGTCCCCCTTTATGTTGATCTGGATGACATCGAAGTTGTCTTTGATGAAATTCACATAAGGGGCCTGCTTGAAGTTCTCCTCCGTCATGCGGTAGCAGTAGGGGCAGCCGTTCAGGTGCATGAACAAAATAACGTGCTTGCCCGCTTCCGTCGCTTCGTCGACATCATCGGCGATATCGAGAAAACTCTCCTTGAACCATTCAGGATGTTCCGATATCTGAGCACCGGTAATGCGTCCCTGAGGCGGCGTTGCGGAGAGGCTCTGCTGGGAAAGCAAAGCAGCGAACATCAACCAGCTAACCAGGAGAGCCAACAAGGGGGTAGGGCGCCTGAAGTGCATCATGAAACTCCTGTAAAGGGCGTGACTGAGGCTATTTTTATTACCCATTACTGACAAGTCAATTGCAGAATACAGCGATTGTCTAGTGGTTTTCACCAACATAGCACCGCAATCGTCAGCAGGGGTGGTCGCCCGGGAATCAGTGAGAACTCAAGAATATCCCAAAGGCATGACGGTTTTTCTTTGCTACAGGTGGGGGAGGAGAGCGGGCGATAGTGGAAAAAGCGTCTCTGCGGCTGGATATGGGCAGACAATTCTGCTTTGATATCGTTGACATTGAGCCAGACTCTGAACATCAAGGGAGAAGCAATGGCTATAGCCGGACGTTTGCAGGATTATCTCAAGCTGAAAGGGATCGAATACCAGACACTCGAGCATGCGCATTCAGGCTCCAGTATGGAGACGGCCGAGGCTGCGCATGTCCCCGGTGACTCCTTGGCGAAGGGAATTGTGATCAAGGATGACGACGGTTATCTGCTGGTGGTGCTGCCCTCCGACTACCACATCGACCTTGAAGTCCTCAAAAGGGTTGTGCATCAGGGCGTGGGGCTGGCGACCGAGCCGGAGGTTGCTGTCCTGTTTCCCGATTGTGAGGTAGGCGCAGTACCCCCGATCGGTCCGGCCTATGGATTGAAGACCATATGGGATCCCAACACCAGTCTGGGCTCAGAGTCGGAGATATTTTTTGAGGCCGGAGATCATGAGCACCTGGTATGCGTGAGCGGCAAGCAGTTTCATGAGCTCATGGCGCCCGCGGACAGGGGCGAATTCAGCCACCATATCTAGGACGCTGTCGGCAGCTGAAGCAACTGGTTATCAGGCGGCTGGCGAGGTTACTCTTCTGTTAAATCCTTCAGCCGCTTTTGGTATGTCTCTTCGTCGATCTCGCCTTTGGCGTAGCGCTGTTGCAATTCCTTCACGTGGTATTCAACCCACTCTTCCGGCGATCCCACACGTTTGTTCAGGATCCAGCGAATAAGAAAGATCGCGGGAATGATGATGGCCAGGCCCGTGGCCGCTTTGGTTAACACCTCTTCCATTACGGATGCCGCTCCGCTGCCTGATATGACAATAGCTGCTGGCATCATTATACACGCTCGCCATTGCTATGCCTGAACCGGGGTGTGGCCGAGTATCATATCGAAAGCGGCGCTGTAGTCGCTGGCGGCGTTTGGGGTTCTGACGAAATCCGCTGTCAACAGCGATCGCCGCTCTGAGGGTACCCTGCTGAAGAGAAAATCACTGCTGTTGCCCGGCTCGCCGCTTATATAGATCTGAGTGACCAACTCCGTCCTGTCACCCATGAATACCGCGGCGTGGATATGCGGTGCCCTGCCGGGATAGGGGACGGGACGAATGGTTCGGAACCGATAACGGCCCTCTCGGTCGGTCACTGTTCGCCCGTGGCCCTGGAAGCCGGGGTCACGGGTGGCGAAACCCCGGTCCCGGGGATGGTGGTAGTGACCCCGGGCATCACACTGCCAGATTTCAATTCTGGCGCCCTCGACGGAGCGGCCATCAGGGGTCAGCAGTCGACCCGATAAATCGGTGGAGAGGCCCTCTGCGGGCTTATCGCTACCTGCGGATCGGGTGAGGTCGTTGTCGTCGTCCAGCGGCAGCTCCAGGGGATAGAACGGCCCCCTGGGCTGAGATGGGGTGGGGAATGCCGCTGACAGCGACAAGGGTGCCATGCCAATTGTCAATCCTGCACCCAGTAATACTCTGCGTTTACGATTGAATTCGCTGGTCAATGTTTTCTCCCGCCTGTAGCCAAACCGATATAGCTTATGACAGGTCGGGAAGAGTATTAGTTTCCCAGCTCTGATTCGCAACGGAGGCGCAGCATCAATATTCGGTATCCATGAGCGTCTCCTCAATCAGCAGATCAACCACTGCTCGCAGGGCCTCCTCTTGCTCAGCGCCGTTGGCGAGCGCGTTCTTATAGGCTCTGATTTGACGGTGGGCGCTGGTGCCCTCGGCCAAAATAGTATGCATCCGGTTCAACTCGTCCACAGCGTTGAAATGTGCTGCGTCCTCTTTCAGGATTTCCAGTATCTCCTCGACGAGGGTGGCAAAGGAGACAATATCTCCGCGACCAAAGTCCAGTAGTCCCTCGTCGATTCCATAACGATGAGCGCGCCACCGATTCTCGTCGAGTAAGAAAGTGCTGTATCGTCGCCAGCGTTGATTTTCGCGGCTCAACCGGTAGAGCATTCGCGTCCAACAGAGGTAAAAAGCGGCGATACAGATGGCGTCATCCAGGCGGGTACATACATCCGAGACTCGCATTTCCAGAGTGGGGTAGCGATGGCTCGGTCGAATATCCCACCAGATCTTGGTGGCATCTTCGATCACCCCCGCATTCACCAGCACATCCACATGCCGTTGGTATTCGCCATAACTTTCGAAGTATTCGGGAAGACCTGTGCGGGGCATACCGTCCCAGATCGATATGCGGTAAGACTTGAGCCCGGTATCCCTGCCGCGCCAGAAGGGCGAAGAGGTACTCAGGGCCAGCATGTGGGGAAGGATATAGCTCAGTTGACTCATGAGATCGGTGCGCAGGTCGTCATCCTCGATTCCAACATGAACATGCATACCGCTGATGACCAGCTGCTTCACCACTTCCTGGAGATCGTTCGCCAGCTGGTTATAACGCGGTTTGCGGGTGTGTTCCAGGTTTCGAGGCCGGGCGAAAGGGTGGGTAGAGGCGGCTACCAATGCCAGTCCATGGGACTCGGCCACCGCCGCCACTGTGCGCCTCAAGTAGGCCAGTTGGCTGCGTGCCTCTCCGAGAGATTTACAGATGCGGGTGCCGGTTTCAATCTGGCATTGCAGAAACTCGGGGGCTACCTGATTCTTGAGCTGCGCCCGGCACTCCTTGAACATCGAGCTGGGCGCTTCCTTGATCAGGTCTCGGCTTTCCCGATCCACCAGCATATATTCCTCCTCGATCCCTATGGTGAAACTCGGTTCTCTCATCTCTTCCCCTCGCTGTTCCAGGACTATTGAAAATCCGTATCGCCGCTATTCTTGAGTTATCATTGCAGAGCAATTCCTTGGTAACAAGCCGCTGGTTGTTTATATGGTATCGACATTCCCCGAGCTGAGTTCTCCACAAATTTGCGAAGCCGCTTTCTATCGCGCGCTTCGTGATTTGGATCTTAACCTGATGCGGCGTGTCTGGTCGGAAAGTCCAGAGGTCTACTGCATCCACCCTGGGGGGCAACTGTTAAACGGGTTCCAAGACGTAGAAAGCAGTTGGATCGAGATCTTCTCATCAGCGGATCCACCTATGATCGAAGAGAAGTTGTTGCATTACCGCAGTGGTGGAGATCTCGCGGTGCATCTGGTGGAGGAATGGATACGACCTGCAGGCAGTCAGGCGCGCGCCACCAAGGTGTTGGCCACCAACATGTATATCCGGGAACAAACAGGATGGCGCATGCTGTGCCACCATGCATCCTTGCCGCTGATGCCCAGATCTTCCAGCAAACTGCAACAGAAAATGCACTAGCCGGCCACGCGGGCTTTCGCTTTTTTTTTCATGCTCTAAACTTGGTGCATCGCCCATGCGCATCGGTGCTAGAGTGGTGGTTCACTTCTCGGCACCCTCTCTGGCTCTGGATCTTTGTCGATAAGGGGCCACTGGCTATAGGGTGACCAAGCACTAATGGCAGGGGGGAAAATGGCATCCAAAACCATGAGGCTGTTGGTCAAGGGAGAGGCGGTGATTGGCGAGGCGGCACCGCTTGAGGACACCAGATTCAGTGGTGCTCTCTCTGCCTCAATACGTCAAAAAGTGGCACTCAACGACATTAGGGGCGCCGCTCAGGAATCCATTGATGTCGATCCCGATGACGTCCTGGAGCTGAGTCTCGAAGACGGCCTGCGAATCTACACCAGCGCCCGGCAGTTCGAAGTCGATTTCCTGGAGGGCGGAAGCGCTAGGGATGGGCAACAGGGTGTGGTCGTTCCGCAGCGAATCGGTGCCGGGGATGCATCCCGTGGACTGGTGGGGTTTGTCCTCAAGCGCATCGGCGTGGTGGACGTGGAGACTGCTGCTGCGGAGTCCATCTCCGATTTAATCAAGAATAAGATCGAATCGGTAATCGTCGGTGAGCGGGATGCCCTCTATGCCCTGGAGCAGCTGCGTCGAGTCGATACCCTGGGTGCGACCCGGGTAGCGCCCCAAAGTAGGGATGCATTCAACATCGACCATCCCATTCTGCTCTTTATTCACGGCACAGCTTCCAGTACCCGCGGCAGTTTCAGCGATCTCTGGGAAAAAAGCGTGGATCAGACCTGGAAACAGATCACCGATCTCTACCCGCCGGAAAATATCGTGGGATTCGAGCATCGGACACTCAGCCTCAGTCCCATCGAAAATACCGTCAATGTGCTCAAGGCGCTTCCCAAGGGAGCCAGGCTGCACCTGGTCTCCCACTCCCGGGGCGGGATCGTTGGAGAGCTGCTTTGCCGGGGGCAGTTGGCGGAAGAGCGGGTGCCGTTTAGCGACGAAGATCTTGAGTTTTTCAACCCCGAGGTGAACAGTGGCCTGCGATCCCTGATCGACACCATCAACAGTGAGCACGGCAGCACCCGCGAGAAACGCAATCCCTATGCGCGCCAGCGCGAACTGCTGCAGCAGCTGAACGGGCTTTTCAGGGAAAAGGAGATCCGCGTGGAGCGTTTCGTGCGGGTGGCATGTCCCGCACGCGGAACCACCCTGGCCAGCAACCGGCTGGATACCTATCTTTCCACCTTGCTGAACGTTATCGGCTTCATCCCAGTACTCAAGGCGAGTGCCATATACGGCATGGTCAAGTCGCTGCTGTTGGCGGTGGTCAAGCAGAAGTCGCGGGCTGAACAAATTCCCGGGCTGGAGGCACAGATGCCGGGCTCGCCGACCATGCAGATGCTGAACAATATCCGCGGCAGTTCCCTGGCACCGCTGGCGGTGATAGAGGGTGATATCGAACCCCGCGGCATTTTCAAGAAAATCGCCATGCTGTTGGTGGACCGTTTCTACAAGGGGGAGCACGATCTGGTAGTCAATACCCCTTCGATGGATGGCGGCACCAGGCGTCGCTTCGGTATACATGCGCTCTCACTGCGGGGCGCCGAGGTTAACCACTTCTCCTATTTCGCCAACAGTGATTCCCGCTCAGGGGTGTTGAACGGGCTGAGGGCCCAGCGACCCGACGGTTTCATTGAAAGGCTTCAGAAGCCCAAGGTTATCGCCCGTTCGCTACCCCCAAGCAGGGCCAGTGGCGAGGTGCCCGCGGTGTTTATTCTTCCCGGTATTCTGGGTAGCGAATTGGCAGCGGGTGACGATCACATTTGGGTGGATAAGCTCGGGCTGATCTGGGGAGGATTCGGCGAACTCGAAATCGGCAACCCGGAGGTAACTGCGGTGAAGCCGCTGGTATCTGCCTATGGGGCACTGGCGGACTACCTGGGTGAAACCCATGAGGTTATCCCCTTTGCCTATGATTGGCGCCGCTCAATTGCCGTTGGCGCAGACCGGCTCAAGGTGGCGGTGGAGGAGTATCTCCAAGGTTCCCACCAGCCGCTGCGCTTTGTCGCCCACTCCATGGGGGGACTTGTGGTCCGAGCCATGATCGCCCGCCATCCCCAGGTGTGGGACGAGGTCTGCCGCCGACCGGGATCCCGGGTACTGATGTTGGGTACCCCGAACGACGGCTCCCACTCCATGGTGCGGGTGCTGCTGGGAGAGGAAAAACTCATCAAGTATCTGGCGCTGGTTGATCTGCGCCACTCCGAGGCCGAACTGATCAATATCTTCAGGCGCTTTCCGGGGGTACTCGAGCTACTGCCGCGGGAATCCGGTAGAGAACCCGGTGCTTCGCGAGATTTCTTTTCCAGTGGTATCTGGAGCCAGATCAAGCCGCTGGCCGACAAAGGCTGGTCTCCCCCAACGGCGGCTGATCTCAGGGCGGCCGACCGTTTCTGGAGAGAGATCGAGCGCCAGCCGCTGGACAGTCAGCGTATCTTCTACATAGCCGGCCAGGCTGATGCGACCCCAATGGACGTGATGGTGGGGGAGGGCGAGGTTAAGGTCAGATCTACAGCCCGGGGTGATGGCCGCGTACCCTGGGAGGGAGGGATTCCCGAGGGTATACAACACTGGTACCTGGACGTGGCTCACGGCGACTTGGCGAATCATGCCCCCGGGTTCAAAGGGATCCTGGAAATTCTTGAAACCGGGGGCACATTGGCATTCTCCGGTCGTCCACCCGTGATCAGAGGAAAGGAGGCGAGCCGTGAGATGCCCCCCGACAACGTCGAGTTTCTCCCAGATGATGAAGAGCTGATTCGGGCGGCATTGGGGAGTGTCACAGCTCAAAGCATCCCGGAGACAGGCTCTCCTCCCGTTGAAATATCAGTGGTTCATGGGGATCTCTGCTTCATTGATTTACCGGTCGCCGTAGGGCACTACACCGGTGACGAGATCGTGAGTGCGGAGGGGGTGCTAGATCGCCAGCTCCAGGGAAGGCTCAACCGGCGCTATCAGCTTGGGCTCTATCCCGGGGCAGTCGGCAGCCACGAGATTGTCATCGAGGCCGGAGAAAACGGTTTGACTGGGGCCATTGTCGTCGGCCTGGGGGAGGTGGGCGGGCTTACTCCAGGGAGGTTGACCGCAAGTATGCGTGCCGCAGTCAAGAGCTACGCATTGAAAATGGCGGAGGAGCCGGTGGTTCCCGGCATAGGGATTCAGTTCGCCTGTCTGCTCATCGGCTCCGGCTCGGGCGGCATCACCATGGAAAATGTACTCAACTCCATAATCCAGGGTGTACTCGAGGCCAACGACGAACTGACTGGGGATACCTGGAACCGGGATCGCCTGATTCAGAGGGTCAGCTTTGTCGAGCTCTACGAGGATCGTGCGCTATTGGCGCAGCACGTGCTTAATCAGATCAGCAGGACCGGGAGATACAACGAGCGTATTCTCGCGGGCCGGCAGGTCAGGCAGATAGAGGGCGGCTTGCGCCGAGCTTTTGCCCAGGAGCACGAGGGCTGGTGGCCGAGGATCCGAATCGAGTCGGGGGAGCGAGGAGCGTTGAGTTTTACCGTCATCGATCAAGGGGCGCGGGTCCCCATGGAGATCACCCAGACCCAGCGATGTTCCGTGGAGCCGTTTTTACGGAATGCGACTAGTAGTATCTATACCAGCGACCGAGTCGGCCGGGTGTTGTTCGAACTGCTGATACCGACGGAGTTCAAACATCACGCTCCGGAGCGCAGAAATCTGGTGCTACTGGTGGACCGGCGTTCTGCGATCTATCCCTGGGAGTTGCTGGAATATCCGGTCTCCGGAAAAGACCGGGCGCTGGCTGCGGAGGCGAGTCTGGTAAGGCAACTGGTCTCACCAGGCTCCAGTCACGGTGTCGCCAATGCCTGGGGAAGGCTATTGGTGGTTGCGGATCCGGATCTGGAGGGCTCTGACTACCCACAGCTTCCCGGGGCGGCGAAAGAGGGGCAGACCGTAGCGGATATGTTTGGGGTAGAAGCGCTGGCGCGGCGTTTCGATCCCAAGGTGCTGCTGAACAAACGGGGGACCGAGATCATCCGTTCTTTGATGACCGATCAAATCCGGGTGCTCCACATCTCGGGACACGGTGTAGTGCAGCACACGGTTCGGTGTGCGGATGATGACCCTCCCGAGCAGATGACTGGCGTACTGATTGGCAGGAATCACGTGCTGACTGCCGCCGAGATAAATCAGATGCCTTCGATTCCTCAATTGGCGTTCATCAATTGTTGTCATCTGGGGCGGGTGGATGACAAAGAAAACCAGGCGTTGGACAGACCCAATTTACTGGCAGCCGATTTCGGAGTATCGCTTATCGAGCGCGGTGTGCGTGCCGTTGTTGTTGCCGGGTGGGCTGTGCAGGATGCCGCCGCCGAGGTATTTGCGCAATCCTTCTACAGGGAGATGCTGGCGGGCCGTAACTTTGGTGAGTCGGTCAAGGAAGCACGCTCGAAGACCCGCAGCGCCTATCCTCAGTTCAACACCTGGGGCGCCTATCAATGCTATGGGGATCCCGGATTCAAACTGGACGATCGTGGAACGGGCAATAGCGGATCTTCTGCTCCCAGGATGCAGAATTTCGTCTCCAAGGGCCATTGCCGCATCCTTATCGACAATATTGCCGCCCAGGCCAAGACGGCGGCAGCACCGGATAAACTCAGCATCCGGCTTGAGGGCATTGTCGATGAGATGCCGAAGGCCTGGCTGGCTGACGCGGATATTCAGGTCGGGCTTGCCAGAGCCTGGGGTGAGCTGGGTGCATTCTCCAAAGCTATCGAGGCTTACCAGGCCAGCTGTAGGGGAGAGAAACCCGCCGCCTCGGTTGGCGATCTTGAACAATTGGCGAATCTCAGGGTGCGTCATGCCGCGAGACTGGCGGATAGTGGAGACGCGGGGGACGGGAGGCGTTCGCTGACACAGGGGATCGATTCCCTGAAGGAATTGAATGAGCATTTCGGACACACCATCGAGAGAATGAATCTGCTCGGAAGTGCTTACAAGCGCCTGGCGTTGTTTTCCGGTCCGGCCACCAAGGCCCGGGTGAAGTCATTGCATACCGCTTGCGATTGTTACCGGGAGGCCAATCGCCTGTCGCTGGAGCAGAAGCATCCCGGTACCTACGCCTATCCCCTCATCAACATGCTCACACTGGGCTATCTGTTGCGTTACTACGGCAGCGACTATCCTATTGAGCACGAGGTGACTGATGCCGGGCTCGATGAGTTGGCAGAGCGCTATGACCCAGACCAGGAATTGACCCGGGAGAGTTTCTGGAACGCCATAACCGCGAACGAAGTCAGGTTTGTGAAAAGCCTGATACAGGACACGCTGGATGGCGAAACCGCGGCAGCGGTTACCGCCCGCTATATAGAGATTAGGCGGCTGGCAGCCTCCCCACGGCAGATGTCCTCGGTAGTCGAGCACATCCGGCTCTTGCACCGGCTGGCAGAGGAGGCGTCCGTAGTCACCGCCAAGGGCAGCCGCGGCCTGGAGGCCAGGCGCCGACAACTGGTGGAAGCGCTGGGTACTATTATCAATCAGTTACTGGCCTGAGCGGCATCCCGCGGCCGGTTTTCAATCAGCTGTTGAGGGACCTACCTCCACCAGGCTGGGAGTGTAGTCACTGGGAGGCAGATACCCCAGCAGTGAAATGCAGGTTGCGGCCAAATTGGAGATGCCCGCGGAATCCAGAGCGCTCTTGCGCAGGTTGGCGCTGTTTACCGGGTCGTAGATTATCGCGGGAACCGGATTGAGGGAGTGGGCGGTTTTGGGCAGCATTCTGCCCTCGTCGTCCAGTTTCAGCTCTCCGGTTTTTTTATCCAGTTCGCACATATCGTCGGAGTTACCGTGGTCTGCGGAACAGATCATGATGCCCTCTGCTTGCTGCAACGCCTTCATGATTCTCCCCACGCCTTCGTCAACTGCCTCAATGGCAATCTTCACTGCGTCGAAGACCCCGGTATGCCCCACCATGTCGCCGTTAGGATAATTGAGGCGGATAAAGCGGTATTCACCGCTTTCGATGGCCTCGATCACCGCATCGGTGATCTCATCCGCCTTCATGCGGGGCGCCTCTTCGAAAGGGCAGTTGTCCGAAGGTATCTCCTTCCAGGTTTCGGTGGCGAATTTTCCGGAATTGTTTCCGTTGAAAAAGTAAGTCATATGGCCAAACTTCTGGGTCTCCGAGATGGCAAACTGCGGGACTCCGGCTTTAGACAGGTATTCACTCATGGTGCGGTCTATGGCCGGTGGCGAGACCAGATATTTTTCCGGAACGCAGAGGTCTCCGTCGTATTGCATCATCCCCGCATAGAGCACGTCCGGCTTGGGGCCGCGGTCGAACTCGGTCAACTCCTCAGCCTCGAATGCCTTGGTGATCTCCAGGGCGCGGTCGCCGCGGAAGTTGAAGAAAATGACGCTGTCGCCGGCTTTGATAGGTCCCACAGCCTGATTCTCACGTTCAATGACGAAGGGTGGCAGATCCTGATCGAGGATACCGGGTTTCTCTTCGCGGAAGGCCTCGATTGCTTGCCTCATGCTGGTGAACTTACGACCTTCCCCCTTGACGTGGGTACGCCAGCCGCGCTCCACCATTGACCAATCGGCGTTGTAGCGGTCCATGGTGATATTCATGCGGCCGCCTCCGGAGGCTACGCAAAAATCTACCTTTCCGCCTTCGTTGAGTTCTCCCAGAAACCTCTCGAAGCGGTCAACATACTCCAGCGCCGAGGTGGGAGGGACGTCGCGGCCGTCAATCAGCGGATGGATGCGGGCTGTTAATACGCCCTCGCTTTTGGCACGGCTTAGCATCGATTCCAGGTGGGCGATATTGGAGTGGACATTGCCGTCCGAAAAGAGACCGATGAAATGCAGTGTGCTTCCTCTTTCCTTGACACTGTTTACCAGCTCTTGCCACACCTCTCCCTGGTACATACTCCCAGAGGCGATAGCCTTGCCTACCAGGGCCGCTCCCTGATCGAAGATGCGGCCGCAGCCCATGGCGTTGTGCCCCACTTCTGAATTTCCCATGTCGCTGTCGTCGGGAAGACCGACAGCGGTGCCGTGAGCCTTCAACTCCGTATAAACGGCGTGGTCTCGCAACCAATCCAGTTTGGGTGTATGAGCGATCTTCACATAATCGCTCTTGGGGTTCTTACCTATGCCCACGCCGTCCATCACCACCAGCACTACTGGGCCAGAGGGGCCCCCAAAGTTCTCGTTTTTTACTAGTGCTTCCACGTCCATACTCCTCAGGGCAGAAATCAAGATCTTCGAATACGCACAAGGATAACCGGTTTCCCGCGGTTACCCAATGTACATCCCTGGATTAGTGTTAACAGGCCCTAAGTGAGATGTCACTGGATTGTCATCAACGGGCGGTTTTCGCGAGCGGCAGAGAGGCGGTGACCAGCCTGCCTCGCGCTTAATTTGCAGGTGATTGGGTGGCAAATGCCCTCAAAGTGCGGGCGACGGGGATCATAGAGTAGTTGTAGTCCCAGCGCAGGGGGTCTGTTGGGATTTCTCCGTCAAAGATCTTGCGCCTGGAGTGGGCGCTGTAGCGGCTGTTAACAAGAGCAGAGGAGGCGTAGATGCAGAGGCGGCTCTCGAAGGAGCCGCCACTGTTTTTTCCCTCTGCCGTATTTTCTGGATCAGCCGGCTCTTTTTCTCCTGGCAACACCAGCCAAGCCCACCAGGGCAGAACCAAAGAGCCAGACAGCAGGCGGTATCGGTATCGCTGAGGTATCGAATTCACAACCGGACCCGCTAACATTCTGGAAATTGACTTCGTCCGAAATCACCTGACCGCAAAACTGAACATTGTTGAATGAGATGACATTGTCGTCATCGGTCCCTATGTCCCAGAGACTCATGCCGTAGAAAGTCGCATTGTCGAAGTTGAAGCTTTCTTCGCCTTGGTCTGCATCTACATAGAACAGAACATTGTTATCGCCGATGTCTCCATCGAGCAGTAGGTTGCTCTCGGACACTTCCATTGTCCACGACGGATCCACACGGAAGATAATCGTGTCCCCGGCATCCCCCTTGATAGTGAGGTTGGAGTTGGCTATGTAAAAGTCGTTGCCGTTGGTGTTGATATCGATCACGTTCAACATGCCACCGTCACCGCTGAAATCCCAGATGGCGTTCGCTTGATTGTTGACCTGGCCGTCGGCCAGATTGATGGAGTCCGTAGCCGGAAGGAGGGCCGGATTGCCGATCAGATTGCGGTAATCTGTCAACTCCGCGCTGATCCCGGAGTGGTCGATGTTTCCTTGGACCCCGTTGTTGTTGGCCATTGCGCTGAACGAGGCCCCGGGGCTGCTGGTGTTGAACCGGTTGTTCGAGGAAATCTGCGAGCCGTTGTCGGTACAGCCGTTATAAGAACTCGAGCAGTCGACGCCCTGGCTTCCTGGATTGGCGTCCCCGGTGTTTTGCGCGTGCACATCGGAGTTGCTGAAGGTGATTGTGCCGTTGTTGGTGATTGCAGCATCCCCATCCAGCGTAATTCCTGGGCTAACCGTCCGTTCCGTACCGCCGGGCAGAGCAGGTAGTGAGCCGGGGGGGGAGGTGCTCCCGTTGACGCCGATGGCGCCGATCTCGGAGTCGGACATGATGAAGGCGTGCCCTTCCGAAGGTGCAAGTTCGGTGATTACCATGTAGTCCATTACACTGACAGCGAAAGCGGAAGATGCAGATACTGCCAGGGGCGATGCGGCGATAAGTGCTACAAGCTGTGACTTTTTCATGGATGTGGCTCCGCGTAATAGAATCTGCTGGAGGAATAAGCTTATTGCGCGCGGCTAGATTCCAATCCAGCTTAGGGGCTAGACGCAAGAATCGTTCCCATTCTCAACTGGCTATACGCTAGTTGTTCTTTTTTCAGGAATTTAATGGATAGGGCCGTTTCGGCTGAGAGATCTGTAACTGCTTGGTTGTAAGAATTTCTGACAGTAATAGAAGAAATTACTTACATTAAATCCATACAGAAAGAATTGAAAAGCTGTACTGCGTTGTGCGAGTGAGTGTTGGAATTAAAACTCATAGCCGACCGCGAAGAGCAGGCCCGCCACGCCCAGGATCGCGACATCATAGCCTACGCGACCCTTCTGATAACCGATCGAGGGCACGAATCCCAACCCCCAGCTATCACCCCAGCGAATGGGGAGTGTGTCATAGTGCTCGTCCTTGTAGCCCTGGACGACGCCGGCGGTGAGCTTGATCCTGGTGTGGGGAAGGGATTTCCACGGATAAAACTGTTTCCCCAGGTAGAGGTACTGGGAAAATTGGCCAAAGGAGTTGTTGAACAGCGCCAGCCCCCCAAACCAGTTATTCTTCTTATGGTATTCGATGCTGCCCAGGATGGGCGGTCCTTCGTAGTCGTCCCGGTCCTGAGGATGAATGTAGGCGCCCCCCTGGATATACCAGCTCCAATCACGCGTTTGGCCGTTTTGCTTCTCCTCTGCCCATACTCCGCTGCCGGCGAACAGTAGTAATAAACACCAGAGAGCTCCGATCGGGTTTGCGTGCGTCATTGGCTAGCGACCTAGACTGCTAAAAGCTGGGACTATAGCAAACAGTTGAGGCGCAGTCCGCTTTTGGGAGAGCCAGCCCCCTGGAGTCGATGTCGGGGCTAGGCCGGCAGTCGCATCTGCTGGGGAATCTATCGGAGGTTTAAGATCTGTTTTGCAGTCGCGGGATCTCCCCAGGGGTATTCACCGACCACTCGCGCCAGGATCCGGCCTCTGGGGCCGACCACAAGACTTGTAGGCATGGATTCAATCCGCCATGTACGGGTCGCGGCGGTATCCTGGTCGAGGAGAATCTTTAGTTGGCTGGGGTGGCGCCTCAGATAACGCTCTATCTGCTTTCGCGTTTCCCCGGAGTTTACCGCCAGTACGCCCCCTCCCTGCTTCCGCAATAGTGTGTCCAACTGCTCCAATGCCGGCAGCTCACGGATGCAGGGCGCGCACCAACTGGCCCAAAAGTTGATCACCACTGCTCCCTTGCCGAAAGCGGTCAGGTCATGGGTCTGTCCCCCCAGGTCGGGGAGAGAAAGCGGCGGTGTCGGCTCCGGGGAATCCAGGGGAGTGAGCTCCGCTCCGTGTGCCAGATTCCAGATTGGCAGCAGTAGCACTATAACCAGCGGGATATGGTAGCTGCCTATTTTCCAATACAGGGTCACCGGCAAGACTCCTCTCACTTGGGCTCAAGGCTGAACAGGCCCCACCGCCGTGCCAAGGGCAGCGGGCTTTGTTCATTAGGACCCATGATGTGGCCGGATGATTTCAGACCTGTCTATGAAATGAGGTATCCGGGATCCAGGTCGTATTCAGTGAGGAGCTGGAGCCGCTTTTGGCCCACCGGCTCGCTTGATCCTTTGTCAGTCTGATAAGAGCCGGAGATGTTAATGCGATCAGTGAGATCCATACTGTTTTTCGCTTTGGCCCTGATGGGTTTTGAAGCCGTGGGGCAGGAGGCAGCGAAGGGGAGCAAGGTGGTGGCCGAGTTGCTGTTTCAGTCCGAAACCATCGCCGCCGGCAAACCCTTCTGGGCGGCAGTCAGTCTAAAGCCCAAGGCGCCCTGGAAGATCTACTGGCGAAATCCGGGAGACACCGGCCTGCCAACCCAACTGCAATGGCAGCTCCCATTCGGGTGGAGGGCCGAAGACACCCGGTGGCCGGTGCCAATGCGCTTTGAATTCCAGGGGCTGGTGAGCTTTGGTTATGACAGAGAAGCGGTGTTGCTGGCCAAAATCCATCCCCCCGCCAATCTGGAAGCGCGGGAAAGCTTTCCCCTGGGAGCGACGGTTTCCTGGCTCGCTTGTCACGATATCTGCGTCCGTGGCGGTATTAAGTTGTCCCGGAATCTGCAGGTTGGCTCTGCATCCGGAGGCGGGAAGTTCCTTTCGGGGGAGCGAATCTCCGCTGCCCTCTCCCGACTGCCGATGAAGCCGGCGTCCCTGAAGTCCCGGTTCGAGATCCGGGAGGGCAACCTGCTGCTCACAGTCAGCGCTCAGGAGGGGCTGTTCGAAAATACTACGGGCGTGCTGCTGCTGCCCATGGAGTCGGGCCTGGTTTCGGCGAGCAATCGGATCGATGCGCAGTGGTCGCCCAAACGCCTGGAGATCGTGGCGGCTCTAGAGGAGGCCGGTCGGCAATCCCTGGGGGCGACCCAGGCCCTGATGATTTTGCAACGCCCCGGGTCGGAAGATACCTATCATCTGGATCTCGTGCCCTCATCGGCCTGGTCTTCGGGAGCTGAGCGAGTTGCGGACGGCGGTCCGTCACTGGCTTCGATCATTGCGCTGTCGATACTGGGGGGGCTGCTGTTGAATCTCATGCCCTGCGTATTCCCCGTTCTCTCGCTGAAGGCGATCGGCTTGGTCGAGTCTGTCAATCTGCCGACAGCCGATCGCAGACTGCACGGGATTTTCTATACCCTGGGCGTGATGGGCTTCTTCTCTGCGGTCGGCGGGGTGTTCCTGTTACTAAGGGCCGCCGGAGAGAGTATCGGCTGGGGCTTCCAACTGCAGACACCCTGGTTTGTGGCGCTCCTCGTTTACGTGCTCACTCTACTGGGGCTCAATTTCTCCGGTCTGCTGACCCTGGGCGGGAGCGCTATGGGGGTAGGGGATTCGCTTACCAGGGGCAGTGGCTATTCGGGATCTTTCTTTACCGGCGCGTTGGCGGCGGTGGTCGCCAGCCCCTGTACCGCCCCATTTATGGGTAGCGCGGTGGCCTACGCCATTACTCAACCCCCCGTTTACGCTCTGCCGGTTTTCATCGGTTTGGCATTTGGCATGGCGCTTCCCTTTCTGTTGCTTGCCTTTGTGCCCAATATCGGGAAATTCCTCCCCAGGCCTGGTCCCTGGATGCAAGTATTCAAACAAGCGATGGCGTTTCCACTCTACTTGACCGCCATCTGGTTGCTGTGGGTGCTGGGGCGGGAGACGGATATCACTTCAGTGGCTGCGATATTGGTAGGATTGCTGTTGTTGCTGTTCGCAACCTGGCTGTATAGCCTGGGGAGTACGCAGCGGATCTTTTGGCGTTATTTCAATCGGGGTACCGCAGGGTTGGCGGTGACTGCAGCGCTGGCGCTTCTGCTGTTGCCGGGGTTCCACAACAGCTCTGCCATGAGTTCCAAAGCAGCGGAGGATTTCTGGGAACCCTACAGCGGGGTGCGGCTGGCGGAACTGCGGTCAAAAAATCTGCCTGTGTTCGTGAATATGACCGCGGATTGGTGCATAAGCTGCATAGCCAATGAGCGCGTTGCGTTGAGTATGCCCAGAGTCAGGTCGGCATTCAGAGCAAAGGGCGTAGTTCCACTCAAGGGCGACTGGACCAATAACGATCCTGAGGTGACCCAGGTCCTGAAGTCTTTCAACAGAGAGGGCGTGCCACTCTACATCCTGTATCCGGGAGATGGAACGGCTCCCGTGCTGCTGCCACAGTGGCTGACACCCTTCAACGTACTGAAAGCACTGGAAGCCATCTAGAGGTACTGCTCCGGGGTGACGTTGCATCTTTCGCCTTCCACTGCTTATCCGGCGGCTGCAGAAGCTTTGGCACAAATTCTCCAAAACCAAGTGTGTATTGATGAAGCCGGTAACCCACCGTTAAACTTGTCACTCAGGGCTCGGGTGCTGGCACCGCAAGCGGGATCGACCAGGGGGTTGCATCCGCGGGTGTCAATGGTGGTCGCAGCCTTTTGGGAGAGAATGTTTTGAGCAGCGGTGTATTCCGACATATTTTTCTTTGCGCAACACCTACCAAACCCAAATGCAGCTCAGGACCGATCGGCGACGAGTGTTGGGGGTATCTCAAACAGCGGCTGAAGGAATTGGGCCACGGTAATCCAAAGATGGGTATTCACCGCACCAAGGCGGACTGCCTGCGTGTCTGTCACAGTGGACCGGTGGCAGTGGTTTTCCCCGAAGGCGTTTACTATCAGGCACTCACTCCCGAAAAGCTGGAACGCATTATCCAGGAGCATCTCCTGGGCGGTCGGGTCGTAGCAGAGTACCTGCTGCAAGATCCCTTTGGCCAGATAGAGGATTGAGACGCCGTATTTGCGGTTTGACCGGCGGTCTTCATAGGCCGGTGTGGAACCTATCATTCGCCCCGGCGGTGCATCGGCTCAGTACTAATTCTGCTCCCGGTCGGTTATCAAACGACTAACCAACTCTGGGGGCGTAACATCGAAATAGATGTTGGCAGCCGTCAATCCAGGAAGCTTGGGAGGATCCATCTCCCCAGGATCCATCTCTTCAAGTCGGAATTCCTCCATGCCAGCGACCCGCTGCTTGAAATGCTCACTGCAAACGAAGAAGGGAATGCCCTGCGCCCTGGCGGCCAATGCCAGCAGATAGGTTCCTGACTTGTTTACCACAGCGCCGTTTTCCAGAATGCAGTCGGCACCACTCAAGGCCACATCGGCCTGGGATACAAAATGCCCGATCTGGGCGTCGGTTATGTAGGTCGACGAAAGTCCCATATTGGCCAACGATGCCGCCAATTGCCGCCCTTCGCAAAGCGGTCTGGATTCACTCAGGATGACGTGAATTTTGTGCTCCCGAAGCAGCCGGAATACCTCTGCTACCGTGGTGCTGAAACTGTGGGTGATGACAGTGCTACCTTCGGCAATAGCGTTTGCTGCATTGCGGGCAGCTTCAAGGAGCGCGTTTTGGGAGCGTATTTCGATCTCGGATGCGGCGGCCGCGGCGAACAGGCGAACGGCATCCAGTTCGTCTGTGGAGACCTGACCGAGCTGTTCCCGCCACTGCTGCATCAGATTCCATACGGGAGCCATGCTGGGCCGTGTTCGAGCGACACGACCGGCGATTTCCCTCAATCCGCCGAGCAGCTCTGGTGTGTCTGCTGCCGGATACTCCCGCGCGGCCTCACCGGCGATGCGCATACCCCACCTCGCCAGCTCGCTGGCACCATGAGACCGGTCCGCTTCCAGCGCTTGCACAGCGCGCTCCAGCCGGGCATTGAAATCAGACTGATCCATGGTGGATAAGAAGTGCTTTGTGCCTCGAAAGATACCGCTTTTTCAGTGTAGACGCTGACTCTCCATGCATTGGTGGGTCATCCCCACCCCGGGGTTTCCAGCCGAATATGCTCGGGGTGAAAAAAAACTACATGCAGAGGCTGTCAAATGGCCAGGAGAGACTATAATCGAAAATACCCTGCACAAATAAAGATTATAAGAAAGGGAAACATCATTTCGTTTCACATTCAAGGTTCACATTCCTCAGAGCCATCGGGAGCGGTTTAGCCATGCAGATCACGGGTATGTATTGGGGGGCGAAGCTTTTGGAGTACGTTGACTATCCCACCTCGGAAGTTCTTGGGCCTGAAGCCAGTGGCGACCAGATCAAGGAGTTGATCGAAAAGTGGGGGGAGATATTCATCAAACCGATGTTCAAGGGAGGGGTCGGCAAGAAAGGCAAATCCGGGCTGCTGGGCAAGGCCAGGAATTTAGCAACTGCCATGAAAGAGAAGGAACGGCTCTACTTTGCCGAACACCTTCACAACAATACCCGCGCCAAGGCGGAGGGGGTAACCTTTGAAGGCGCGGTGCCCGCTGAGCACGAGGTCTATTTTTCGATTACCGACAGTACCAAGTATCGGGCACCGGTTATAACCATCACTCACCACGGCGGAGTGGATATCGAGGAGCTGCCGGCCGACCAGATAGCCTGTATACCCTTTGACCCGCTGACGGGGCTGAAGGGCTTCGTGGTGTCCAATGCGCTGCGTAAAATCAACGCACCCCAGGAGTTGGTAAGTCCCCTGGTACAGAATCTGCCCAAGCTGTGGGAGCTGTACCACAACTACGGAATGACTACGCTGGAACTGAATCCGATACGTATGATGCCGGCGGGGAAAGGGCGCCTGGCCCCGCTAGCTTGCGACTTCAAGTGCGCCTTTGACGCTGACGACCCAAACTGGAAACGACTGGGCCTACCTTCCGACCTGGATGCCTCCAGCTATTCCGATTTCGAACAGGAGGTGAACGCGCTGCGTACCTACCAGGGGCAGTCGGATGTTTTCGTAATCAACGAGCAGGGGACGATTACCGCCATGACCTTTGGTGGTGGCGCCAATGCGCTGGTGACCGAGCAACTAGGTGACTCAGCCACCATCTCTTCGGATTTCGGCGGTAATCCGCCTTACGAGAAAATGCACGACATCTCCCGTATCGTCTACAAATATTGGTTGGGCCAATCCAATGTTCTGTTCATTATCGGCGGCAAGGCCAACAACACCGATATCTTCGAGACCTTTCGCGCCATGGCCGATGCTTTGCGCGACCATTTCCACAATGTCGGAGCCCAACCGCTTTATGTCGTGGTCGGTCGTGGCGGCCCCAACCTGATAAGGGGTATGGGTTATCTGCGTGACACGCTGGACGGTCTTGGGCTGCCGTATCAGATGTTTGGCTACGATTCCGCCATGAGCGAGGTGGTGAATTATGCCCAGGCCGCGGACAAGTGGATGAAGGCCGGGGGCAGGGAGATGGTCGCTAGGAAAATGGGTATCAGCTGAGGACCGGCGTGGTTGGGATGAAGGGGCTCGAGGTTTGACAAGGGGGAATACATGCATCAACAGGGCGTAGCAGCATTTCCACACTATTTCGTTGGCATCAACTCACTTGCGGAGCTGGCTACACGCCAGGATCGGGTTTGCGTACTCAATATCACTGGCGGGGAAAGCCGCAGTGTGACACCCGTAAGTCATAGCTATTCAGGGGGTAACATCGTCTGTGGAACGGCTCCGGGGCGCAGCGGTACCGTGATGAAGACGCCCATTGGCGACATACCGGTATATAACAATATCGCCGAGGCGAGGGAGGCCGGCCACAAATTCAACGTCGTAGTCATCTATCTGCCGCCATCCGGTGTCCGTGACGGCGTTCTCGAGGCCCTGCGTATTAATCCGGATCTCAACAAGATCGTTATCCTAACGGAGAAGGTGCCGGTGCACGATGCACGGATTATCCGCTCCCTGGGTCAGATGTACGGCGTGGACATATTCGGTGCCAATTGCCTTGGCATCGCCGACGCCCACAATCGGGTGCGCATCGGCGGCGCCCTGGGGGGGAATTCGCCTGCGGAGTCGCTGCTCCCCGGATCGGTCGCCATCTTCTCGAACTCGGGAAACTTCACCACCACTATCGCCGTCTATCTGGCTACCGCCGGTTGGGGCACCACCGCATCGATCTCCTCGGGCAAGGATGTTTATATTCACTATTCGGCCGCGGAGTTCACCCACGCTTTCCATAGCGACTACCGCTCCAAAGTTGCAGTGATGTATATCGAGCCGGGCGGATACTATGAGAAGGACCTGGTATTCGAAAAACCGGTCATCGCCTGTGTAGTGGGGCGATGGAAAGCCAAGCTGACCCGTGCCTGCGGCCATGCTGGAGCGATATCCGGTAGCGGGGACAGCGCCGCCGCCAAAGAGGAGTGGTTCATGGAAAAGTTTGGGGTCGATGCGATCTTCACCCCGGAAAATCCCGTCTGTACCAAGAAGGGGGCTGTGGTGGTCAATATCGCCCACTTGCCCGCGGCCATGAATGCGGTCATGGAGCTGAACGAGGTCAACCTGGATTTCAGGCCCAAGGGGGATCTCTCGTTAAAATGCTGGTTTAGCAACAATCAGGGCATCGATCTTCCAGATCAACTCGATCCCCCGGTGGTGCCGGCAATTGCGCCTTACGGTCAGCAGATCGAGGGCCTGGGAGACCAGGTGGGTCTGGTGTTTCCCCGTCAATCCCTGAAGGATGCCTCAGGTGCTTCGATGATGGATCCCGGCACTCAGGTCACCAAGGTGCACGGCACCAGCGTGCTCGACGCATCCACCCATACCTTCGAGGACAATATCGTCAAGAGTCTCATCAGAGAGTATCCCGACGACAACGGCGTAGCACTTGCTAATGTCGCCCTCAACGCCTACGTCAACCAGTACGGCAATGTCGGGCTGGCAGCGGCCGAAGCCGCGAGGGCGGCGGGTAACAGCCCGAACACTGCGTTGTGCGCGGCGATTGCCCTGGTGGGTCCAAAGCAGGTGGAGCCGGCGCAACGCGCGGTTGCCAAACTGATCGACCTGTTCAAGAAAAGCGGGTTGAAGGAACCCATGGAAACGCAGTTTGATTTTGCCCCCCAAATCCAGGATGCACTGACCGGGGAGGGGCGGGCGGTGCTGGTTTCCGATGCCGAATGCAACAAGGGAAGCGCCATGTTGAAGGCCCTTGAGGCCCGCGGGGCGAACTCTCTCTTTATCGACTTCCTCAAGGCACTGGCTTCAGAGGCGGGGGGGCGTATCAGGGCTCAGGTGGTCATGGCGGCCGTTGCTGTTCATCTGGGATGGAAGGCATTGATGCGCAAGCGTATCTCGGCGTTGACCCTGGTCAATCTCCCCTGGCATTTTCGAATCTTCAGCACTTTGGTGGGTTCGGCGGCAGAGGCGGGGCAACAGGACGAGAGGCAGTTTTGCGGCGTTGACAACAGCGCATTGATGGGCGAATGGCAGTTTGCAGAAACCGCCCATTTGGCGCTGTTGGGTGATAGGCCGGGTAAAGACGATCTATTCGCCTTCTCTGTTTTACTGGGTCTGATAATCAGCAACGGCCCGGGCACGATTTCCGCCCAGGGACCCAAGGGCGCCGTCAGCGCCGATGGCCCGGAGGCTCCAGAGCGGGTTCAGGTAAACAAATGCTATCTCGGCTTTCTAAGCCACACCGGGTATGCCCACGGCGGCAACGGCTTCGAGGCCATCTCCTTTCTGCTCGAGCGGTTTCGCGATTCGGGGCTGGCGGATCCCGGAGATCCTCACCATGGCCTGAATTTGAAGGAGATGGCCGATAGCTATGCCCGGGAGTATCTGGGATACAAGAAGAAAGCCAAGGCCGAGGGAGAGTCGTCCTATTTCAAGATACCCTGTGTCAACCATCCTGTTTTCAAGGGAGAGGATGTCAATTTCGATCCGCGCGAGGTATTCGTTAACCAGCTGCTCGAGAACCGCGGAAGCTACAATATATTCGTCGATTTTTACCACGAGCTGGTGCAGGCACTGTTCACCACGGGTGTCAGTCGCAATGTTTACTGTGTCAACATCGATGCGGTTATCGCGGTCATTCTGTTGAAGATGTTATGGAAACCCTATAAGGAGGGCAGTATCAGCGAAAGTACTTTGGAATCAGCGGCGTTTACCACCTTTCTATTCAGCAGGATGCTGGGGACCGCAGCAGAGATAGATGATCACACCAACAGGGGCCGGAACATGGACACCAGAACCGCCGCAAGTCAGTGCCATTTCGTCGGTTGAGTGGCTCGTGGCCGGGTTGCCTTCCCCCGTCAATATATTATAGTTTTTGATGAGACTCTATTTATAGCCGCTTTTTCCTGAACAATCGAGAGTTATCTTACGCGCAGGTTTTCGGCCAAATACCCACACCCTGAAAAAATATTCGGGAGGCTATAGATGATTGTCAAAGACACGCTTGCACTACGACTCCATACTTCCTCTCTGGGAAGCATTTCGTCACCGTTCCCACAAGTGACTGAACGCCACGTTCGGACACGATTTTTACTTCCCCTCTGGCGCAAGGCACGCCGGGTAAGCAGAATCGCCTCGTGGCTCCTGGGGACTACGTGCCTGCGCTTCCATGGCACGCAGCGGATGTTTAATATATCAGGTGGCTTGTTGCGTGTTTTTGTCCTCTTTCCCGGTTGATTTATTGGGACCCAGGTAGCATCTACTGAATTTCATCACATATTGGGATAATTCGGTCCGCCGCCCCCTTCGGGTGTGACCCAGGTGATGTTCTGGCTGGGATCTTTGATATCGCACGTCTTGCAATGTACGCAGTTTTGGGCATTGATTTGAAAACGTTTGTCGCCATTTTCTTCGATAACCTCATACACACCCGCCGGGCAATAACGCTGCGCCGGTTCGTCCCACTTGGGTAGATTAACAGATAAGGGAATTGCCCTATCGGCTAACAGTAGGTGAACAGGTTGATCTTCCTCGTGATTGGTGTTGGATAGAAACACCGATGAATTCTTATCGAAACTGATCACGTTATCCGGTTTAGGATAGTCGATGGTTTTGCATTCGCTGGCCGCTTTCAATGTGGCGTGATCGGGTGTCGGATCGAGCAAGGTAAACGGCATTTTACCCTTGAAGATATTCTGGTCCAGGTAATTGAATCCGCCGCCCATAAAAGTGCCGAATTTATGCAAGGCCGGGCCGAAGTTACGAGAGGCGTGTAATTCTTTATACGCCCATGAATCTTTAAAAGCATTTTCGTATTCGGTTAATTCACGGCCGGCACTATCACCTTGATTGATGGCCTTGAATAGGGTTTCTGCTGCCACCATGCCCGATTTCATGGCCGTATGGACGCCCTTGATTTTGGCGAAATTCAATGTGCCAGCATCGCAGCCAATCAATAGACCGCCTGGAAATGACATTTTCGGTAGCGAGTTCAGACCGCCTTTGGTAATGGCGCGAGCGCCGTAGGCAATGCGTTTACCGCCCTCCAGATGTTGGCGAATCTTCGGATGCTGCTTGAAACGCTGAAATTCCTCGAACGGATTTACATGGGGATTGCTGTAACTCAAATCAACGATCAGGCCGACGGCTACTTGTTTATTTTCCATATGGTAAAGGAAGGAACCGCCGCTGGATTTTGTTTCGCTCAGCGGCCAGCCGGCGCCATGCACCACGAGCCCGGGTTGATGTTTGTCGGCATTGACTTCCCATAACTCCTTAAGGCCGATTCCGTAATGTTGTGAAGACACACCGTCATCGAGGTTGAATTGGCTGATGAGTTGCTTACCCAAATGTCCGCGGCAGCCTTCGGCCAGTATGGTGTATTTGCCGAGCAATTCCATGCCGGGTTCAAAATTGCCTTTTCGTTCACCGTTCACGTCTATACCCATGACGCCGGTGACCACGCCCTTGACACTGCCGTCTTCGTGATACAGAAGTTCCGAAGCGGCAAACCCGGGAAATATCTCGACACCCAGGGTATCTGCCTGCTCTCCCAGCCAGCGGCATAGATTGCCCAGGCTGATGATATAATTGCCCTCGTTGTGCATGGTTTTTGGTACCAGCCAATTCGGTGTTTTAATTCCCTTATTCGGCCCGGTGAATAAAAAGACCTCGTCCTGGCTGACGACGGTATTCATCGGCGCGTTTCGTTGTTGCCAGTCGGGGAACAGTTCATCCAGAGCGGTCGATTCCACTACTGCACCAGAAAGAATGTGCGCGCCAATTTCGGAACCTTTCTCGAGTATGACGACGCTGAGTTCAGTCCCGGTTTCTTGCGCGAGTTGCATCAAACGGCAGGCGGTAGACAATCCGGCAGGACCGCCACCAACCACTACGACATCAAATTCCATCGTTTCTCGTTCCATGGGGATTCCTCATTTTAAGTCGAAAGTTAGAATAGCTTACATTGAACCTACAAAACGACTGGATATCTACTGGATGAACTAAATCAAACCAGATACTCTCGATCCAGTTACTGCCGAGTGTAATGAGCGACCGTTAAAATAGATCCAAGTAGCGCTCCTTACGTCAGCCCCTGCATGATCAGAAAAAGTATGGCGCCGACCAAGCTGCCGACCAAGGATCCATTGATGCGTATAAATTGCAAGTCGCGGCCTACTTCCAGCTCGATCTGATTACACAGGGTATTGGTGTCCCAGTGGTGAACTACTTCTGCGATAAATTGGCCAATCTCGACCCGCCATGGCAACACTAGCTTTATGATCAAGGATTCAATCCTTGTATTCATGCGTTGACGAAGCTCTCCATCGTTTTTCAGTCGCCGCCCTAAACGGACCAATCCATGAGAGGTTACTCTGAGCAAATTCGGCGATGTCGCGTCACTCGTCTGATCGACAATCAGCTTCTTAATTTTCGTCCAAAGATCACCGAAGAGAATATGCAGGTCAACATCATTCATGAGTGATTGCTTTACTCCCTCGATCTGCGCACGGAGCTCCGGAGAATGCTCGAGGTCGTTGATTAATTCAGCGGCAGCGTTATTAAAGCGATGACGAACTTCATGATCTTCATCATTCAATTCTTCGAGCAACTGTAACGTAGCGTCGACGATAAGCCGCGCCATTTCCTGGTCAATGGAGCGTGGTACCCACCAACGGCTCTGCTCTATGACCAAGCGAGTGAGCGAGGCGCGATTTTTCGATAGACTTTCCCTTATGTAATTCAGCGCTTTGTCGAGCAAGTGCCGATGTTGGTTGTTCTGCACAATCAGATCTAAAGCACTGGATAATACCGGACTTAGATCGATACTCTGGATCTGTTTACCCATTGTTTCATTGATAAGTCGGCGAATTTCCTCATCGTCGAGCGAATTTAGAACGGAGGGAAGCGAATCGAATACGTAATTGGCGAAAAAAGTGGCATTTTGCTCTTCGCTCAACCAATTTCCGATCCTTTCAGCGAGGTCCATCGAACGTAATTTTTGCAATACCACTTCTTCAGTCATGAAATGGCGGGCGAAGAAGGTGCCGAGATTGCTACCGATTCGATCTTTATTTCGTGAAATCAGGGCGGTGTGTGGTATTGGAATCCCCAAGGGATGGCGGAAAAGTGCGGTGACGGCAAACCAGTCGGCGAGTCCACCCACAACGCCGGCTTCGCTAGCCGCGCGGATCAACAAAATCCAGAAACCAGCTTCAGGTACCCATAGAGTGGCGAGGAAAATAGCCACTGCGAGGGCCAGCAGGCCTGTCGCAATCCACTTTTGACTGGACAGTCGTCGTTGGCGTAAAGCCAGGTCGTCGGCTTCGTGATTTTGGAATGTTGAGACCATCCATCACTCACTTGGCTGCAATCTGCGCCAAATCGATATATTGCAGAAAGACTGCACGCTGCCTTTTCAATTGGGAAATGCCAAGTTGCTATCTATACGTTACTGTACATAACTGCCGGGTGCCTTCGCTATAGCTGAGTAACTACTATTGCCAAGCTTTGCGGGTGCTGACTCCATAGTACCCGATCGTTCCTTGAGCCATGTATTCCAATGATCCCACCACGAGCCTTCATGTTGCGTCGCTTTCTCTAAGTAGGCCTCGGGTGTTTCGGGAGTTTCATCGCAGGTATAATACTTTGCCTTGGGGTTGCCTGGTGGATTGAGGATACTCTGTACGTGGCCACTGTTACTCAGCACGTACTCGACGTTTCCACCGAATAATCCACAACTCCGATAGGTTCCTTTCCACGGGGTGATGTGATCACTCACGCCGCCAAGTAGAAAAACATCGGTATCAATGCTACGAAGGTCGATTGGTATGCCGGCGATTTCCAGTTTACCGCTGGCAGTCAGCGGGTTGGCGGAGTACATATCAAGAAATTCACCATGTAATCGCGCCGGTAACCGTGTCGTATCGTTGTTCCAGTACAGAATGTCGAATGCAGGGGGGTCGTTACCGAGTAGGTAGTTATTGACCCAGTAACTCCAGATTAGATCATTCGGTCTGAGCAAGGAAAAAGTTCTTGCCAAATCAGAACCCTCCAGCACTCCGGATGCTTGTGACTTGGCCTTGGCCAACTTGGCCGTCGTATCACCCATAAACAGTCCCAAGTCGGTTTCCTTGGTCGCCTCCATATCGAGTAGGCAAACCAGCAAGGTAAGTGAATTAAGGCGGCTATCCCCTTTGGCTGAGAGATAAGCAGCTGCGATCGACGTTGTAATACCTCCGGCACAAGCGCCGAATAAATTGATTTTCCTTGACCCGGTGATGCTCATTACGGCATCGGTTGCCGCTTCTATTCCCTTGACATAGTTGTCGACTCCCCAGTTACGCTGATCCGAGGTTGGATTACGCCAACTCATCACAAACACTTGGAATCCGCTGTCCACTAGATACTTTACAAGACTTTTCTCGGGAGAGAGATCGAATACGTAGTATTTGTTGATCTGCGGAGGAATAATCAGAATAGGTACCTTGGCAACCTGCTTGGTTTGCGGCTGGTACTGCAACAGCTCGAATATCCCCTCTTGATAGACCACCGCTCCCGGTGTGACAGCAATATTTTCTCCTAGCGCAAATTTCGACTTGTCTACCTGCGACGGCATGAAATTGTTCTCTTTCATGTCATGGATCATGTTTTTAAGCCCTTGTACCGCGCTTTGACCTTTAGTATCGACTAATTTGCGCAAGGCTTCGGGATTGCCAAGCAATGTATTCGATGCTACGAAGGCATCGGTGAACAGTGACAACAGGAAGCGGCTTCGCTCAGTATTCTTGCGATCCATCCCGAGATCATCGACCCAATTATTAAGTGCGTTGGTCCATGCTAGATACCCTTGCATGTAAGTACGATAAATCGGGTTATCACTCCATGCACTATCTTTGAAACGGCGGTCACCTTTGGTGGGGGCTATACCGGAAGCACCGATAAAGGCCTTGGCTATTTCCTGTAAAAACGCTGTATGGTGTTTAACCAAAGTGGCGGGCTGCTTGATTGCCTGATCAGCGAGCGTGGACCAAGCCTCGAGGAAATCTTGTTTGTTCAGACCCACAAAGTGACTGGAGCTACCATGGTGCTGGTTAGGCTGATTCGGTTTTGTATTCATGATCATTATCTCGTCATAGGTTGTGTCGGATCAGTTATTGAACCGCTTCTGAGATATCGCACATGCAGTTTCGCTCTTTGGCTATTGCTTAGTTGCCGTGACTTTCAATAAATGATTTTATACAGGGCGCCACTTCCGCGCGGTAACGCGAACCACTGAAGACGCCGTAGTGGCCGACTCCCTGTTGGACATGGTGGTGATGTAGCTTCTCGGCTAATGAGGAGCACATATCGTGGGCTGCTCGGGTGACACCAAGCGCCACCATGTCGTCGTTCGCGCCCTCGATAGTCAGCAGTGCGGTTTCACGGATCGCCGTACAATCGACTGATTCACCCTCAAAAGTCATCATTCCTTTAGGTAGATGCTGGTCGAGAAAAACCCGCTCCAACGTCTCGACAAAAAATTCTCCCGTGGCATCCATGGTCGCGAAGTAGTCATCATAGAAATCACGGTGCTTGTCTGCCGCCTCTAGATCACTGTGGAGGACATCATTGAAAAATTGCCAGTGTTCTTCGATGTGAGAGGTTAGATTCATGGTCATGAAACCGCCGAGTTGCAGCCAGCCCGGATACACCATGCGGTCTTTTCCGGGATACCCTTTAGGCACTTTATGTAGCATCAACAAGCGCATGAGGTTGAGATTGACCCGATCGACGTATTTGGTGATTTCATTGTGGTTGGCATTTATATCGATTGGAGCGGCAAGCAACGACAGGGTTTTGGGACGGGTCGGCATGCCGCGTTGCGCCATCACCGCTGCAGCAACCAGTGCCGGCACCCCCGCCTGGCACAGGCCAACAACGTTCGTTTCAGGGCCAAGTAACTCAACGAACTCGATGACATATTGGACATACTCATCGAAACCAAAACGCCCTTCGGCGAGCGGCACTTGTTTGGCATCGAGCCAGTCAGTAATGTAGACGTCATGATCGGGAAGAAACTCCCGTACTGTTTCCCGGGACAGTGTTGCATGATGGCCGGAGAGGGCGGCTACGAACAAGACTTTCGGCGCATCCGCTTGGTTCCCACGTTCAAAGTGGAGCAAATGACAAAATGGCTTTTTCCGAATAACACGCTCGTAAATCTCAACCCCCTTGCCATCAATCTGAATGGTGCCGAATTCGAAACCTTTCTTTGGGTAATGCTTGATCAATCGCAGGGTGGTCTCGAGTGCGGCTGCCTGAAAACGCCCGATGGGTGTTCCACTCAGCGGATTGGCGGGATGGGTCGCCAGATCGTGGGTGTAATCCAACATCACACTGAGTGGATGCAACGTCTGTCTAGTCAATTCAACCGCTTGATACCTCATTACTCGCCTCGCGTTGTTTTTCGTTACAGTTGCCAATATTTGTTCAGCTTTGTAAGCCTACTCCCACTGGGCGGTTCATAAACGTCATTCAGCGCGCCATACTCCGGGTTGGCTTACGAGGATTATTCACCGGTGATATAAAGTGCAATGTTCTTGGCGATCACAGCGGGCTTATCGCTCCCTTTGACCTCAACTCGCACATCGTAGGTCACCATCACCTGCTTGCCCTGTTTGCCTTGCTTTTCACTGACATCATCTATGGAGAAGCGGACGCGGACTTCGCTGCCGCTTTTAACCGGAGCTAGAAAACGTACATTGTCGTACCCATAGTTTAGCCCCATGACCGTTCCTTCTGGCTCCAGCGCATGTTCCAGTATGGCGCTGGGCACCAGCGACAGGCTGAGTAGTCCATGCACTATAGTGCCGCCAAACGGAGACTCGGCTGCCCTGACGGGGTCGATGTGAATATATTGTTTGTCGCCAGTTGCTTGAGAGAACAAATTAATACGGTTTTGATCAATAGTCTGCCAGTCGGTCAGTCCGAGTTCCTCGCCTACGCGGGACTCAAGCTCTTCGATCGCAACAGTCGTGGCCATGGGTTTTTCCTTGTGATGTTGAAGTGGAATCTCGAGTTCGCTTAAAAAACGCGCAATTCACGGCGGAGAATCTTGCCAACCGCCGACTTGGGTATCTCATCGATAAACTCAATTTGCTTCGGCACCTTGTACCCCGACAGCTGGGTTTTGCAGTATGCACTCACCTTGTCTTCGTCAAGGTCAGCATCGAGCTTAACGATGAATAACTTCACGGCTTCGCCAGTTTGCTCGTCTGATACGCCGATGCAAGCGCATTCAGCTACTTCGGGCATGTGAGACACCACTGCCTCGATTTCATTGGGGAACACATTGAAACCGGAGACCAAAATCATGTCTTTTTTGCGGTCGACAATACGGAAAAAGCCTTCATGATCCATCGTGGCGATGTCACCGGTGCGAAAATAGCCGTCGGCGGTCATTGCCTCGGCCGTTGCCCCTTCGTCCCGCCAATACCCCTTCATGACTTGAGGGCCTTTAGCGCACAACTCACCCGATTCACCGACTTCTACCACCTTGCCATCTTCATCCCGTAGCGAAAGATCGGTGGATGGTATCGGTATACCGATACTGCTTTTAAATTCATCCGAATCAAATGGATTGAGGGAAAGCACCGGAGAAGTCTCAGATAGTCCATAGCCTTCACGAATATGTTTGCCAGTGATTGCTTTCCATTTCTCCGAGACCGCTGCCTGAACCGCGGCGCCACCTCCAATGCAGATCTTCAGTCGACTGAAGTCGTTATCGGCAAACCCGGGGGTAAGCAACAGCCCGTTGTAGAGTGTATTTACCCCAGTAAAGATCGTGACTTGCCATTTGGACCACTCCTTGACAAAGGCGGGCATATCACGCGGGTCAGTGATTAATACATTGGTGGCACCGAAACGAAAGTACGACAGCGCATTTACCATAAGAGCAAAAATGTGGTACATGGGTATCGCCGTAATGACAATCTCGTTACCCCAGTCGATCTTGTCGCCGGCGAATGCTTCGTATTGCAATATGTTGGCGACCAGGTTGCGTTGCGTCAACATCACACCCTTTGACAGCCCGGTGGTACCGCCGGTGTACTGCAAAAACAAAAGATCACTACTCTGGATGTCAACCGGTGTGAAGGTGAGCTTTGCACCTTCGGTCAGGGCCTCGGTAAGGGCAATTGTAGCGCTCAAGCGCGAATCGACTTGCTCTGCCGGCAGGCCAGAACCGATCAGATCATCCAGCTGAATGACGATGATACGCTTGATCGGGGTATTATCGACAATCTCCGCTAGGGTTGGCGTCGAGCCACCAAAGATGACAATAGTCTCGACATCTGCATTGATTAGCTGGTGTTCCAGCTCGCGCGAGGTATAGAGAGGATTGACATTGACTTGTACAGCGCCGGTGCGCAGGATTCCGAACATGGCGACGGGAAAAGCCAACATGTTTGGTGCCATGAGAGCGACACGATCACCCTTGTTGATCCCGGCAATTTGTTGTAACCAGGCCGCAAAATCACGGGATAGACTATCGACTTCCTGGTAACTGAGGCCTGCACCAAAATTGCTATACGCTTGCTTATCGGCGAAACGCTCCCAAGCTTCAGCCATCATGGCCACCACGTTGGGATAACGATCGGGACTTATCGTTGCAGGAATTTTATTCGGCATAGTGCACTAGCCACGGGTTGCCAGATGCGTTATTGGGCATTGCCACGTACCACCTTGGTTATCATTGTGTGTGAAAGATTAACTAACGATCCTGGCTCATGCATCTACGCTAGGGTTTTTCAGGTTGCCCGTGCTTTGTCGGTGTAGGCCGCCAACTGGCCCATGCGGTCGGCCCATGGCGTGAAAATACCCAAAGCAGATTGAGCGGTTATATCGGCTAGTGTTTTCCAATGTATCGCCGTGTTCTCAATGTTGGTGGTTATGTAACTGGCATGAATGTCGGCAACCTGGCTCAGTTTTTTCGCCTCCACGATCGCTTTCGCAGTATCGGTGGTTCCATTCCAAGAATTCTTGGCGTAGGTCAGTAATTGGTGATCGAATTTCTTGGCGCCGATAAGGGCGGCTGAACCCGATGCTTTTAATGAGCCGGCGATGTCATAGCCGATTTCACGCAAATCTCCAAAATGAGCGCTCGCATCGGCGAAGTTTGTCTTGGCTTTTTCATAAGCACGTTCGACTTGATCTCGAACTGAATTCTTCACCTGGGATGTTTCGGTTATTTTGCTAATCAGTTCAGGTCTCGATTTAGTTATGCGCTTTCTGTTCACAGTTGTCACTATCAACTCCAAAAAGTTTTGAATTTTTAATAAAATCAACTCCCCTGGTCCTTGTGTTTGTAAACATTACGATTCACTCACCAGGAGAGAGGGCCTATACGGCAAGCTTATCCGTCAGTTCCGGCACTACTTGGAATAAATCGGCAACCAATCCATAGTCTGCGACCTGGAAAATCGGCGCTTCCTCGTCTTTATTGATCGCCACAATAACTTTCGAGTCTGTCATGCCTGCGAGATGTTGGATTGCACCGGAGATGCCTACAGCGATGTACAGATCTGGCGCGACGACTTTACCTGTTTGCCCTACTTGGGCGTCGTTAGCGATAAAGCCGGCATCCACCGCCGCTCTGGATGCGCCAACCGCCGCGCCGAGTTTGTCTGCCAAAGCCTCTATCAAAGCGAAGTTTTCGCTGCTTCCAACACCACGACCACCGGAGACGACGACCCTGGCGGTGGTTAATTCCGGGCGCTCCGATTCGGTCAGTTCTGACCGTATATAACGAGAGATTTCCGGGTCGTTGGCAGCATCGAGCGTTTCTACGGTGGCGTTTCCACCTTCCGTTGGTGCTGCATCGAACGCCGTTCCGCGCACGGTAATCACTTTGAGGGGGTCATTGGATTGCACAGTTGCCAAAACATTGCCGGCGTAAATCGGGCGTACGAATGTGTCGGGACTCTCAACGGCGATAATCTCGGAAATCATCGCCACGTCTTTCAGGGCAGCGACCCGGGGCAAAACGTTTTTGCCAAATGTAGTTGCCGGAGCCAGGACAGATTGGTAGTCGTTCGCCAGAGATATCAGGCATTCGGCAAATGGCTCGGCCAATGGGTGTTGATAAATGGGATCGTCGATATGCAGTACTTTGGCCACTCCTTGTATTTTCGCTGCTGCCTCAGCAACTTTACCACAATCATTTCCCGCAACCATCAAAGTAACCGGATCCCCGCACTCAACCGCGGCCGTTATTGTATTCAGCGTCGCCGCTTTCAAGGTATTGTTGTCGTGTTCCGCAAGTACTAGGGCAGTCATGGTCATATCACCTTCGCTTTGTTCTTGAGTTTATCAATAAGCGTTGCCACATCAGGTACGATTTCACCCGCTTCTCGAACCGGCGGATCGCTCACTTTTAACACCGTCAGCCGTGGCGCGATATCTATGCCCAGATCTTCTGGATTGACAATATCCAACGGCTTTTTCTTTGCCTTCATGATATTCGGTAATTTGGCATAACGTGGCTCATTCAATCGCAGGTCCACCGTCAGCACTGCCGGCAAATTCAGCTCCACCGTTTCCAAGCCACCGTCAATCTCGCGCGTTACTTCGGCGGTAGAGTCACCAACCACTACTTTGGAGACGAATGTTCCTTGCGGCCAACCCAAGAGCGCGGCCAGCATCTGACCCGTTTGATTGGAATCGTCATCAATCGCTTGCTTACCTAGAATCACTAGATCCGGTGACTCCTTTTCGACCAAGGCCTGCAAGCATTTGGCGACTGCCAGCGGCTGCAATTCAGCTTCGGTTTCGACCAGGATTCCACGATCAGCTTCCATTGCCAATGCCACCCGGATCGTTTCTTGACATTTCGAAACACCCAGCGAAACCACTACCACTTCCGACGCTATTCCGGCTTCCTTTAGACGCACCGCTTCTTCAACCGCGATTTCGTCAAATGGGTTCATCGACATTTTGACATTTGTCGTTTCCACACCGCTGCCATCCGCTTTTACCCGGACTTTAACGTTGTAGTCGACGACTCGCTTTACGGCAACAAGGACTTTCATCGTTCTTTCATACCTCCGTAGGGTTCATGTGATTGATTAAGGTCCAGGCATGGCCAGCGTCCATAAAGACCAAAACCTCTGACTTGTGATCACATCACCATTCTTCATCACCAACAGCCATCAAACTATCGGCACCAGACATTAGCTGTGTCAACAGGCTTGTGGTTCGCGGCAACAGTCGCTGAAAAAAGAATTTCGCTGTTTTCCGTTTTGTGGCATAGAACAGCTCGCCGTCACCTGCATGGGCAGCGGCTTGTGTATCCATACGCGCCCACAGATAAGCGAGTGACACCAGACCGAGTAAATGAAGATAGTCGTTGGCCCCTGCACCTATATGGTTTGGATCAACGGCACCTTGCTCCGCCAGCCATTTTGTCGCCTGTTGTAAATCTGCGAGCGCCAATTCCAGCCTGTCGCTATATTCGCCAGGGTTAGTCTTGTTCCATTCCTGTACCAAGGTTACATAGCGATTGATGGCCCGACCGTTGTTGGCCGGCAATTTGCGCCCGACCAGGTCCATGGCCTGGACGCCATTGGCTCCCTCGTAAATCTGCGTTATTCGACTATCGCGGACAAACTGCTCCATGCCCCATTCACGGATGTACCCATGGCCGCCAAAACATTGCAACCCGAGGTTAGCCGATTCAAAACCGGTATCGGTGCAAAAAGCTTTCACTACTGGGGTCAACAGACCCACCAAGTCATCGGCCAACTGTCGTTGTTCGGTATTGGGATGGTGATTGGCGATATCGAGATGGATGCCGACCCATGCCGCTAACGCGCGATTGCCCTCGGTGTATGCGCGCATAGTCAATAACATGCGCCGTACGTCCGGGTGTACCGTCAGTGGGTCAGCCGCTCTATCGGGCGCTTTAGCCCCAGTCAAGGCCCGGCCCTGGTAGCGCTCTTTGGCATAAGCAGCCGCATTTTGATAAGCCGCCTCAGCAATGCCGATACCCTGTATGCCGACTGCAAGACGTTCGGTATTCATCATTTTGAACATCGCTTGCATACCCTGGTTCAACTCGCCGACCAAATAGCCGATAGCGTTGTCGAAATTAACTACACAGGTTGACGATCCCTTGATACCCATCTTGTGTTCAATGGAACCGCAAGTCACATTGTTGCGCTCACCCAACTCGGCTTTCGAGTCGACCAGGAACTTCGGTACCAGGAATAGGCTGATCCCCTTGATCCCTTTTGGGGCATCAGGTGTGCGCGCCAAAGCCAGGTGGAGAATGTTGTCGGTGAGATCATGTTCGCCGGCTGTGATAAAGATTTTGCTGCCGGTTATACGGTAGGTATTGCCGGTATCGGGTTCGGCCTTGGTACGAACCAAGCCCAGATCAGTGCCGCATTGTGCTTCGGTTAGACACATGGTAGCCGACCATGCGCCCTCAGCCATCTTGGGAAAGTAAATGGCTTTCAGTTCATCATTGGCGTAGGCCGCCATGGTCGTATAGGCACCGTTGGTCAAGCTTGGGTAGAGTGCAAATGCCAGGTTGGTTGCTGACATCATTTCATCCACCAACATATGCAAAGTTTTGGGTAGGCCTTGACCGCCGTATTCCTCAGCCATCGCCAGCGCACACCACCCGGCATCGGTAAAGTCCCGATAAGCCTCCCGGAAACCTGCCGGGGTCGTCACTTTACCTTCGGCAAACGTACAGCCGATCTCGTCGCCATCCCGATTCAACGGTAACAGAATATTTTCACAGAATTTACCTGCTTCTTCGAGAATCGCTGCAACCGTATCGGCGTCCACATCTTCGAACCCGGGGAGTTGTTGCAGAGCGTCTCCGCCGAGTGTTTCATTGTATAAAAACAACATGTCGCGAACTGGAGCTGAATAGGTCGCCATGATTGTTCCTCCTGGTTTTTGACAGTATTACCTAATATCAACCTAAGGTCAATATACTAACGCAATAAAACAATCACGTCATTTTATTGCTTATATTATTAATATGGCAAGTTATTGTGGTAAATTAAGGGTTACGTTCAAACCAGGCTGGAAAATTACAATCAATGCCCCTTCACAAATTCAACTGGTCAATCCAGCGGGATGAACAAGCCCCTAACACAGGCCACCTCGCCATACACCACTGGTCCCAGGTGCTGCATGGGTTCGAATCTAGTACGTGTCCAGTGAGAAAAAAGCGATAAATATGGCAGACCGAGGCAGGTTCTTCAGCGTTTCCGAATTGGCTCACGAGTTTGGGATCACCCCCCGCGCTATACGATTTTATGAAGACAAGGGTTTATTGGCGCCCAATCGTGTCGGCAGAAACCGGATTTATGATTATCGCGACAAAGGGCGTTTGTCGCTGATTCTACGCCTCAAAGACGTTGGTTTCACCCTTGATGAAATCAAAGATTATCTTGATCTCTACAACGTCGACGAAACCCGGGTAGCTCAGCTGAAAGTTGGGTATCGGGCACTTAACGGCCGCATTCATGAACTCCAGGCCGAGTCGGCTCAGATCGAACGCAACCTCGTCAAACTGAAAGAACTCAAGGCCGAAGCGGTAGAGTTGCTACTGAAACGCGGCGTGGAGCCTTCCCGGGACCTCTGACCATTGAATCTCCAGACCCAGCCTGGGGCTTTTTCGGATAATGTTCCGGGATATCGGTGTGCAATACAAGACGGCCTTTGTGCCGACGCAAAATCTGCGCGAATCGCTCATCGTACAGCGGGAAGAGATCCCGCTGAGCAGCCAAGTCGATGTGGATGGCGCCCGTGTGGGTGCACGCTGCGCGTTGAATCCGAATCCTGGGAATGACAGAGACTGAACTGCTCGCGGCGAGATGCACCGTCTCCCCGGCGAAGACGGTCCGTAGTACCCTGGTGTCCTTGATCGAGGTGGCCGGGATGGCGGTGATGTCGCGGTCGAGGACGATCAGGTCGGCGTACTTGCCCACCGCAATGGAGCCGGTCTCTTCCTCAATGCCGAGGACGTGGGCCGGGCCGAGCGTCGAGGCGCGGATCGCCTCTTCAGGTGTGATCGCCGCATCCGGAAGATAGGGTCCGCTCTCCGGGTCGTCTGGCCGGACCCGTGAGACGACGAAGCCAATCCGCGCCCACGGGTCGAGCGGGCCTACGGACCAGTCGCTACCGAGAGCGATGTCAGCCCCGGCATCGAGCAGTCGGCGGGGGTTAGTGTAGGCGGAGACAGCCTCTTTCCCCATCACCTTCTCGAAACCCGCCACCGTTGCTGCCGGGAACCAGACGATCGGCGACAGCTCAATGGTGAGGCCCAGTTCCCGGAACCGGGTGATGTCGTCTCTGTGGACCATGCCGTTGTGGGTCGAGTGGTGACGGATCTGGGTGTCCGGGAAGGCGTCCCGGGTGGCCTCGATGGCATTCAGCACCTCACGCACGGAGCGGTCTCCGGTGGCGTGGGCCATCACTGTCCGCTCCATCTCTGTGGAGAGCGCGAACAGCGCAACCAGGTCGGCGGCCGAGTAGTATTGGGTGCCGTGGGAGTCGGTTCCCGGGTAGGGGTCAAGAACCCACCCCTCGCGCGTCGGCGGCGTACCATCCAGGAAGATCTTGAAGCCTCGCGGGTCGAAGAAATCCAGTACTTTGCCGTCGGCTTCCTTGATCGCCCCGATCTGCTCTTCCAGCGTGCTACCGGCGTCGTAATAGTTGTAACTCATCGCCATCAGCATGCGGAACTTCCACTCGCCGGCTTCGTGCAGGTTGTGGATCGCATCCACATGCGCGGGGTACCCGGCCGCAGCCTTGGCGCTGGTGATGCCGAGGCCATGGAACAGTTCCTGGAACCCGCGCGCGGTCCCGAGCATCTCCTCCTGCGGGAACGGCGGCATGGAGCGGCGGGCGAAACCAATGGCGTGTTCGCGGATCGTCCCGCTCGGCACCCCGGCCTCGTCACGTTCCACGACGGCACCATCCGGCAGCTCGGCATCCTTGGCCGCCATGATTCCGGAAAGCTCGAGCGCCTTGGAATTCATCCAGACGCTGTGTGCACTCTGGTCCTGGAGGAAGACGGGCCGGTCGGAAATCACCTCGTCCAGCAGCTCGCGCTTGGGATTCTCGTCCTGGAACATCCCCGGGGGCCAGGCGCCACCGATGATCCATTCCTTCTCCGGGTTGGCGTCGGCATACGCCTTGACTGCTGCTAGGATCGCCTCGGGAGTGCTGTTGTCCTCAATGCCCAGCAGGTAGGTGTCGCGGTGGAAGTCCTCGAATGGGTGCATGTGGGGATCGATGATGCCGGGCATGACGAAGGCACCGTCGAGGTCGATTACCTCAGTGGCAGGGCCTCGTAGAGCAAGCGCATCTTCATCACTGCCCACGATGACCAAGCGGCGGTCCCGGATCGCGACGGCAGTGGCCCGCGGGTTATATGCATCCATGGTGAAGATCTGGCCGTTTACGAAGATGGTTTCGGCTTCCTGGGCGGTAGCGGTGGAAACGGCCGCAGTGAGCAGGCAGGCGAGGGCTGCGAGGCCAGATCGTAGAAAAGACATCTGTTTCGTTCCTGTTCTTTATCCAGTTCTGGGAAAATGCCGTCCTGGAATGCGTCTGATGGTTTGGGGCTGATAGAGAGGCGTCGGCTCATCAACATGTCTTCCCCTACTGCGTAGCACGGGGAGGATTAACATGCAAGGCATTGGTGCGTCTGGGGCTCAAAGCGTCTCTTTAGCCCCGTGAAAGAGGTCTGAAGCATATTATGGACGCCCCCGATCAGTCAAGACTGACTGTGTGTGGGGCAGCGCAAGGCAGAAAAAGTGGGGCCAGAGTCGGACCATAGGCGAATCAGCCGTCCTCGGCCAGGGTCAGGCGCTTACCGATTGGGGGTGGTAAGCCTTTTATCAGACTCTGATTTGCAACGGTCGGGTTGGGTATGTCATCCACTGGGATTATTTCCCGTTTCAGGTTTGGGTTACGGATGCCAGTCAGGTTGGCCAGGGGTCAAGACTCGCTGGCAGGCCACTTGCGACGGTTTTTGGCTCGATTCCGGTGAATGCTCGCAATACTACGTCTCTTAGCGAATGCAGGTTCTATCTCGCCTGGATGCAGTGCACCACCCTCCCGGGTGGTTAGGTGAGGTTAGGCACCTGATAGATTTCTTCTCATCGGCTATTCTGGCGTCTGTTCCCAGTTAAGAGGCGACTTATACGAGTAAGTGGGCAGTGTACTTCACTGGCCTGCAAACCATCAACAGGCTCGTTGACCATCTCTACGACACAGACTCGGTTCAGATGCACGATTTTGGTGACTTTCGGGTTGGCAGAAGTTAAAAAACTGAGTGATCATCCAAGTCTAGGCCAGTGAAGGGCATAGGCCACTACGAGGAATTCCAGCTATGGACAATCCAAACAAGCCCCGCGCTCGCAACCTCGGCCTGCCGTTCATCGGCACGACCGGGCCGCACAACAACATCACCGACGTGCCCGGCGTCGAGGTCGGCTACTCGACGATCCTCCTCGGTGAGCCGGAAGACTACGTCAGCTACGACTCGCCGTTCGCGCGCACCGGGGTCACTGCCATCCTGCCGCGCGGCAGGGCGCGGACCACGGTCGTCGCCGGCCGCCACTCCTTCAACGGCTATGGAGAGCTGACCGGCACCCACTACATTGACGATTTCGGCCGCTTCGATGGCCCAGTGATGCTGACCAACACCTACAGTCTCGGCTTGGTCCGCGACGCCGCCTACCGTTGGTGGGCCGAGCACGACCTGTTCCAGGAACTGACCTTCCACGGCGAGACGATCGAGGGGGCGACGGTGCACTACCCGGTCGCCGGCGAGACCTACGACGGCTTCATCAACAACGGCCGCGGTTTCCACGTCAGGGCCGAGCACGCCTGGGAGGCGATCGAGAGTGCGCAGTCCGGGCCGATCACCGAGGGCAACGTCGGCGGCGGTACCGGCACGCAAACGCATCTTTTCAAAGGCGGCAGCGGTTCGGCGTCGCGCCGGCTAGACGACGGCGAGGGAGGCTACACGCTCGGTGTCTTCGTCCAGGCTAACCACGGCTCCCGCGAGCGCTTCCAGTTCCGCGGCGTGCCGCTGAGCCGGCTGATCACCGGCTGCGACCCAGTGCTCAACGGCATCGCGCCTGGTGGCGGCGGGGCGAACCCGAAGCCAGGCACCGGCTCGGTCATCGTCGTGCTGGCCACCGATGCCCCCGTCTCCCCGCAACAGATCAACAAGATGTGCAAGCGCATCCAGATCGGGCTCGGCCTGCTCGGCGGCGGCGGGGAGGACGGTTCCGGCGACATCTTCCTCGGCTTCAGCACCGCGCACGACAGCACCAGCCTGACCGAGCCGAACCGGGTGGTCGTCCGCGACTGCCTGCCGCACGAGATGATGGACCCGCTCTACCACGCGGTGGTCGACGGCGTCGAGGAGGCGGTCTTCAATGCATTGATCGCCGCCGAGACCATGGTCGGCATCAACGGCAACACTCTTCACGCGCTACCGCACGACCAGCTGCTCGAGCACCTCGGTGCACGGGGGCTACTGGCGGGTTGACGATAACCACGAGTGAACCGACAGATGAATGACGAACTGACGCTCTCCTGGCAGGAGTGGGACGCCCTCGATGCCACCGCCATGGCGCGGCTAGTGCAGCGGGGAGAAGTTTGTCCACATGAGCTCGCGCTCCAAGCCCGGGCCGCGGTGCGGGCGCTCGATCCCGACCTGAACGCCGTCGTCGAACTGTTCGACGACGTCGTCGACGACCCGGCCGCCGATGGCATGAATCCCGACGGTCCGTTCCACGGCGTGCCCTGCCTGATGAAAGACATCGTCTCCGGTATGCGCGGACGACGGCAGGAGTGTGGTGCTGTGTTTATGGTGGGCCGACGACTCGAAGAGGACGATCCGCTAACGAACAACTTCCGTGAGGCCGGGTTCAACCTGGTTGGTCGCGCCGCGTGCCCGCCGATGGGGGCGGCTACGACGACCGAGTCGCTGATCCAGGGCATCACGCGCAACCCGTGGGATACCGACTACACACCGGGCGGTTCGTCGGGCGGTTCGGCCGCGGCGGTGGCCGCCGGTATGGTGCCCATCGCGTCGGCCTCCGACGGCGGTGGCTCGATCCGCTCGCCGGCGATGATCTGCGGCTTGGTCGGGCTAAAACCGACCCGTGGTCGCCTGCCGCTGCCGCCGTCGATCGGCAACGAACTGTCGATGCACTTCGGCGTCGAGGGGGTACTAACCAGGACCCTGCGCGATCAAGCGGCGGCCTACGACCTGCTGGCAAAGCACCGTCCCGGTGACAGCTATATGCCGATCCCCGATTCGGTGCGCCCGTACGCCGACGAGCTCGGTCGCGAGCCCGGTCGGCTGCGCGTCGCCTTCAGTGTTGGGCAGTGGGGCCAGGAGGCGGAACTGCCCGAGTACATCGCAGCCAACACCCGTGCCGTCGCCTCGCTGCTCGACGAACTCGGCCACGACGTCGAGGAGATCGAAGGTGGGGATATCGTCGATTGGCCGACCCTATGGCAGGGCACCGAGTCGACCTGGATCGGTGGCGCACGCAAGTGGCGCGCCTACGCGGAAGCCTTCGGCCACCAGCTGAACGCAGACACCATCGAGCCGGTCTTCCTGCAGCTGGTGGAGGCCGCCGAGGCCCACTTCAGCGCCGACGACGATCTCGCCCACTACGCCAACAACGGTGCGTTCACCTGCGGTTTCGGCCGCCTGTTCGAACGCTACGACCTGCTGCTGACTCCGGTCGATGCTGGGCCGACATCACGCGCCGGCGCAGGTTGGGGCTTCTCACCGCTTGATCCCTGCGAGAGTCCGGAGCAGGCGATGGCATGGATGCGCGGCCTGGTCCATGACTCCCGTTACCTGATCCCGGCCAACGAGACTGGTCACCCGTCGCTGTCGGTACCGACCGGCAGCGGCGCCGACGGTCTGCCGTTGGGCGTGCAGTTGCAGGGGCCGTGGTGTCGCGAGGATCGCCTGTTCCAGGTCGCTGGACAGATCGAGCGCGAACGCCCGGATTGGTTCGACCGGCGGCCGCCGCTTCGTGCCGGACGGCTGTAGATTCCATGGGCGTCGACCACTTCCTCGGACTGCTCGGCATCGGCACCTTCGCGCCCGGCCTGCGCCCGGCAGCGATCCACTGGGAGCTTGGTATCCCCGAGCCCTCAGGTTTAGCAAGACAAGTCAGATGATCCCTCTGGGCGGCCTTTAGTATATGTTTCATAACAATGAAACCAAGCTTGGAAACAAAATCATTTACACAACTGTAGTTCGGGCCGAGAATGAATAGATCGAACCTGGATACAATGATTCCGAGGAGACCGATATGGAGACTGCAACCCGCATCGAACAGCCCACCGTGGCCGGCCTTAGCCGCGCCGACCTAGAGGCGCACTGGATGGCCTACACCGGCAACCGCCAGTTCAAGGAGAACCCGCGCATCATCACCGGAGCCGAAGGCAGCTACTACATCGACGCCGACGGCAGGCGGGTGTTCGACGGCCTGTCGGGGCTCTGGTGCTGCGGTCTCGGCCACGGCCGCAAGAAGATCGCCGAGGCGGTCGGCCGCACGGCGCGGGAGATCGACTATGCGCCGGCCTTCCAGTACGGCCACCCGCTGTCGTTCCGGCTCGCCAACCGCATCAAGGGGCTGACCCCGGACGGGCTCGACTACGTCTTCTTCACCAACTCCGGTTCCGAGTCGGCCGACACCTCGCTGAAGCTGGCGCGCGCCTACTGGCGGCAGAAGGGGCAGGCGACCAAGACCAAGCTGATAGGCCGCGCCAAGGGCTACCACGGCGTCAACTTTGGCGGCATCAGCGTCGGCGGCATCGGTCCCAACCGTAAGCTCTACGGTCAGGCGGTCGACGCCGACCACTTGCCGCACACTCAGCTGGTCGAGAATGCTTTCACCCGAGGCCAGCCGGAGCACGGCGCCCACCTGGCCGACGAGTTGCTGGAGCTGGTGGCGCTGCACGACGCGTCGAACATCGCCGCGGTGATCGTCGAACCGTTCGCCGGATCGGCCGGTGTCATCCCGCCGCCGGTCGGCTACCTGCAGCGTCTGCGCAAGATCTGCGACCAGCACGATATCCTGCTGATCTTCGACGAGGTAATCACCGGCTTCGGCCGCACCGGCTCGATGACCGGCAGTGAGGCCTTCGGCGTGGTGCCCGACATCATGAACTTCGCCAAGCAGCTAACCAACGGCGTCCAGCCGATGGGCGCGGTGGTTGCCAAGACAGACATCTACGACACTCTGATGGCCGCCGGTGGCCCGGACTACATGCTCGAGTTTCCGCACGGTTACACCTACTCGGCGCACCCGGTGGCCTGTGCCTCGGCGCTGGCTGCGATCGACCTGCTCGAGCAGGAGAACCTGGTCGCCCGGGTCGCCGAGCTGGCGCCGGTCTGGGAAGAGGCCGTGCACTCGCTACAGGGGGCGAAGCACATCACCGACATCCGCAACATCGGCCTCGCTGCCGGGTTGACATTTGCTGCCTACCATGGAGAGCCGGCGCGGCGCCCCTACGAGGTGGCGATGAAATGCTGGGAGAAGGGGTTCTACGTACGCTACGGCGCCGACACCATCCAACTCGCGCCGCCGTTCACCGTCGAGCGCGAGGAGATCGACGCCCTGGTCAATGCCCTCGGAGAGTCGATCGCGGAACTGGACTGAAGAAGAATCACCACGGTCGGATCCGTCACGGCCGTGGGTCCGGAAACGACAACGCCGGGTGGAACCCCCGGCCTACACTGAAACAGGAACGCACGAGTCGGCAGTGGCCGCCGTGCATAGCCAAGAGGTTATCGTCATGCAGACCTTAGAAGAGATGAATGCCCAGCTTTCCACCGACCTGGAGACGGTCGGCCACCTGATCAATGGCGAGTTGGTCACCACCGGCGGACCGGCCGAGCCGGTCACCAACCCCGCCACCGGCCAGGTGATCCGCCAGGTGGAGATGGCCGACCAGAAGACCGTCGAGCAGGCGATCGCCGCTGCCGAAGCGGCCTTCCCAGCCTGGCGTGCCACGCCGCCGGCCAAGCGCGCGCGAATCATGTTCCGCTTCAAGCAGTTGCTCGAGGAACGCGCCGACGAGATCTGCCGCATGCTGACCGAGGAGCACGGCAAGGTATTCGCCGACTCCATGGGCGAGCTTCAGCGCGGCATCGAGAACGTAGAGTACGCCTGCTACGCGCCGGAGACCCTCAAGGGCGAGCACAGCCGCAACATCGGTCCCGGCATCGACTCCTGGGCCGAGCACCAGTCACTGGGCGTGGTCGCCGGCATCACCCCGTTCAACTTCCCGGTTATGGTGCCGCTGTGGATGTACCCGGCGGCGCTGGCCGCCGGCAACACCTTCGTGCTCAAGCCGTCTGAGAAGGATCCGGCCTCGGCCCTGTTCGTGCCGCAGCTGCTGGAGGAGGCGGGCCTGCCGCCCGGCGTGCTCAACGTCGTCAACGGTGGCAAGGAGGCTGTGGATACCCTGCTCACCGACCCCCGAGTGCAGGCGGTGAGCTTCGTCGGCTCGACGCCAATCGCCGAGTACATCTATGCCACCGGCACCGCCAACGGCAAGCGGGTGCAGGCGCTCGGCGGGGCCAAGAACCACGCCATCGTTATGCCCGACGCCGACATCGACAATGCCGTCAACGCGCTGATGGGGGCTGCCTACGGCTCCTGCGGCGAGCGCTGCATGGCCATCCCGGTGGTGGTAGCGGTCGGTGACGAGGTTGGTGACGCGGTGGTCGGGAAGCTCAAGGCTGAGCTTGTCAGCATGAAGGTCGGCAACGGCCTCGAGGAGGGCTACGACATGGGGCCGCTGGTGACCCGCGATCACTACGAGAAGGTGCGCGGCTATGTCGACCTCGGGGTCGAGGAGGGTGCCGAGCTGGTGGTCGACGGCCGCGACATCGAGGTGCCCGACCACCCGGGCGGCTACTACCTCGGCGGCTGCCTGTTCGACAAGGTCAAGCCCGGCATGAAGATCTACCAGGACGAGATCTTCGGTCCGGTGCTGTCGGTGTTAAGGGTCGACTCCCTGCAGGAGGGGATGGACCTGATCAACGCCCACGAGTACGGCAACGGCACCTGCATCTTCACTCGCGATGGCGAGGCAGCGCGCTACTTCACCGACCATATCCATGTCGGCATGGTCGGCGTCAACGTCCCGCTGCCAGTGCCGGTCGCCTACCACAGCTTCGGTGGATGGAAGCGCTCGCTGTTCGGCGACCTGTCGGCCTACGGTCCCGACGCCATGCGCTTCTATACCCGGCGCAAGACCATAACCCAGCGCTGGCCATCGGCCGGCTTGAGGGAAGGGATCAAGTACGACTTTCCCAGCAACTGACGATCGTTTCTCGGGCCGTGCCCCAAGGCGAAAACCCGGGGCTCGACCCTGTTAACCGCTTCGACCATTTCCACTTGGCTGCTAGGGCCCGATAGAGGTGTACCATGTCTGTTTCGTCCGATTCCATTGCCGAATTCTATCGCCGCACCAACCTGCTCGGCGAGAAATTCGACCCAATGCGCTGCCAGCGCCACACGGAGGTGGCGACCTTTATGCGCTGCCCCGCAGTCACCGACCTGGAAAAGGTCGACATCGGTATTATCGGCATCCCCTACGACGGTGGCTTGACCTGCCGCACCGGTGCCCGCCACGGCCCCCGGGCGGTGCGCGACGAGTCGACGTTGATGCGCGCCATTAATGTCACCACCGGCGTTCGGCCGTTCGAGCGGGCCAGGGTCGCCGATCTCGGCGACATCGCCTTTCGAGACGTCTTCAGCCTCGACAAAGCCGTTGATGACATCGAGCGTTACTACGGTGCCATTGCCGCTGCCGGGGTGGCCCCGCTGGGCGTCGGCGGCGATCACTCGGTCACTTACCCGATCCTCAAGGCGCTGGCACGGCACTACGATCAGCCGCTGGCGGTGATCCACGTGGACTCCCACACCGACACCTGGCCGGAGTTCCTGGGCTCCAAATTCCATCACGGCGCGCCGTTCCGGCTGGCGACCGATGCGGGGCTGATCGATCCCGCGCGGACAGTACAGATAGGCATCCGAGGTAGTCAGAATTTCGCCGATGGCCTCGACTACTCACGGGAACACGGCATGCGGCTGATCACCATCGAGGAGTTCGAAGATCTCGGCTGGCGGGCTGTCGCTAAAGAGGCGCGGCGGGTGGTCGGCGACAGCCACGTCTACCTCAGCTTCGACATCGATGGCCTCGACCCCGTATTTGCGCCGGGCACCGGCACCCCGGAGGCAGGTGGCATCACCATGCGCGAGGCGCAGCGAATGCTGCGGGCGTTGTCAGGGCTCGACTTGATCGGCGCCGACCTTGTCGAAGTGGCACCGCCGTTCGACCACGCCGGGATCACTGCGCTTAACGGTGCGACGCTGCTCTTCGAGATGCTCTGCCTGGTCTCGGAGCGGTTCGGCAGCTGACCCAGGTCTCCTTTCTGGCGCTACATCCTATCCTCGGTACCTCTGTTCCACAGGGCATGGTGGGTAGGTTCGTCGTAAGCGTCTCGCGAATTACATCTTTTCCAGCCTTTACAGAGTCCTCATGATGAACCCATCTTACATTGACAGACAGGGGATACATCATGGAACCGAGCTTATCGAAAAGAGATCTCAACCGCCAGCGCTGGCGTGAGCGGATCAACGCTTGGGGAAATAGCAGTCAAACCCAGAAAGCATTCTGCGAGGATCAGCATGTGGGGCTGGCCTCTTTTCAAAGGTGGCGCAGAATACTAAAGGCGGAAGACTCTGAAGGCTCAGTTGCCGCACTTCCCGAAGCGGTTCGTTTTTTACCGGTGAAAGTACAGCAGGAGAAACCCGCGAATCTTATGATCCTGATCCAGGATGATCTTCGCATTGAAGTGCCGGCCGGATTCAATCCTCAACAGCTTCAGCAGGTCATTCAGGTACTGCGTGCATCATGATCGCATTTGGTTCAAACACCAAGGTCTATCTGGCAACCGGTCCCACCGATATGCGCAAAGCGGTGAATGGATTGATGGTATTGGTTCAGGATGTTTTGCAGGCCGATCCATTCTCCAGCCATCTCTTCGTTTTCTGCAATCGACTTCGCGACAAAATCAAAATCATTTACTGGCACAACAATGGATTCTGGTTGTTCTATCGGCGTTTGGAAAAACAGCGGTTCTGGTGGCCAGGCGCTGGTGAACAGCTGTCCATAGAGATCTCGACACGTGAACTGAGTTGGCTGTTGGAAGGGCTGGACATCACCCGGACCGAAGCGCATAAAGCAGTTTCTTATTCCTTGTTTTAATACGCTTTTTTGCAACCTGATGGGTGTCTTTTTGTTATAATCATGCGCATGCAATCAGCGACTTATCCGCTTCCCAATGATCCTGATCAGCTCAAGTCTGAAGTGGATCGATTGCGGGGCGCTGTCAAAGAAAAAGAGCAACGAATCGAACAGCTACTGGATTATATTCTGCTGCTGCGCAAACGCCAGTTTGGTGCCAGTGCGGATCGTCCGAACAAAGATCAGTTCAATTTGTTCGATGAGGCCGAACTGGAACAGCTGCTGGCGGATCTGGATATTCCAGACCCGTTCGCTTCTGAATCGACGACTCAGGAGAAAACAGATAAAGAAAAGCAGAAACCCATCCGTCGTCCGCTGCCCGCGCATTTCAATAGGGTAGAGAAGATTATCGACCTTCCGGATGAAGAGAAGGCTGCCATGGGGAGTGACTGGAGTTTCATCGGTTACGACACCTCTGAGCAACTGGCAGTCATTCCCCGGCAGTACTATGTCATTGCGTACAAGCGCGCCAAGTATGTCCCAAACAATGAGGAGGTCGCCGGTGCCGAACAAGCTGTCAGAATCGCACCGCGTCCGGACCAAATTATTCCCAAGTCCATTGCTCACAGCTCGGTGATTGCCGATGTCGTTGTCCGCAAGTTCGTGGATGGCCTGCCGTTCTATCGCCAGGAAGTCATTAATGCCAGAGAGGGTATCGATCTGAGTCGCCAGACCATGAGCGGCTGGATGATGCAGCTCGACGAACGGCTGTTACCGCTGATGGCCGCGATGAGACGGATACTCTTTCAGGGCCGGGTGATCCATATCGACGAAACCCGATTACAGGTATTGAATGAACCGGGACGGGAGAATACCCAGCAATCGTACATGTGGGTCTATGGTGGTGGTCCACCGGACAAACCGGTAATCTGGTACCAGTATGCAGACACCCGCAGTGGAGATGTGCCGTTGAAGTTTCTGCATTCTCAGGAAGACAACTCTCTGGACGGGGAGACGTACCTGGTGACCGATGGCTATGACGGGTATAACGCGCTGGCCAGGACGCCCGGTATCCTTGGACACGCTGTCTGTTGGGCGCACGTGAGGAGACGCTTTGTCGAGGCGACCCATGGCCGGAAGAACACCGCAGCGGCCCACCAGATGGTGGCGTTGATCCGTAAATTATATCTCGTCGAGCGCATTGCCGGGGACAAGACACCGGAGAAGCGAAAAGCGATCCGTCAGGCGCAGGCTGCGCCGATTCTGGACAAGATCAAGGAGTGGCTCGATCAGAAGGTTGTGCAAGTATTGCCCAAGAGCCCGCTGGGTGAAGCCATCGCTTATAACCTGGCGCTTTGGCCGCAACTGAAGACCTATCTGGAAGATGGCGATATTCCGATCGACAACAACCGCATCGAAAATGCGATCAGACCCTTTGTCATCGGCCGCAAAAACTTTCTCTTTTCAGGCAGTCCGCTGGGTGCAGGCGCCAGTGCCACTCTATATACCCTGGTGGAATCCTCCAAGGCGAACAATCTGGAGCCTTGGGCCTATCTGAACTATCTTTTTGAGAAACTTCCCATGGCAAAGTCGGAGCAGGCATTACTCGACCTGCTACCGCAGAATTTGAAAATGGAAGACCTGAAACCATAGGGTCAATCCGGTAGTCGCCCAGACGCTTACGGTTCGTCTGGAACTACCCGATGGGGGGATGCGGCTCGGGGTCGGTCCTCCGGCCTTTTACCTCCTTGCCGCGGCCGCGAAGCGCCGGAAAACCTCCGCCAAGCGTGTCTTTGATCTCGTGATGCGAAACAGGACTTCCAAGTCTCTCTTTCGCACTCGATCTGCGACAGCCTATTATCGTCCTGGACGTCCTGCGTACATGTCGTTCCGTCACTTCCTCGTTGGGAAGCGACTACACAACATTACCGCAAATGACTCGACGCCGCGTACGGATGCTCTCTTTGTATCCCCTCTGGCGCTATCGCACGTCGGGTCTACAGTTTCGCCTCGCGGCTACCAGGGACTACCAGCCTTCGCTTCGCTCTCCATGGCTGGCAGCGTGAGATTTACCCGTGGATGAATGACCAGCTCTGAATGGCGCTCTATCCGCTAGTGTAGTGAGATTTACCCGTGGATGAATGACCAGCTCTGAATGGCGCTCTATCCGCTAGTGTAGGTCGTCAAACAGTATGTAACTTATAAGTTTAGTGATTCAGGCTGTTTTGTTGTAGAAACCCTGCAAAACCGGGCAAATCGAATGTTTCAATATTCAAGGCGACCTACACTAGTAGTACTCCGGCTTGGCCGGATGAATCTACAAATGAGGGGGAGGATATTGACGGTCACGGCTTGACAGGTCGATTATCGGTAGACTAAATTCAAAATACACAAAATAAGTAAAATTTAAGTAAAAATATATTCAATTTCAGTGTCTTGAAGTTAACACTAGTTAGGAAAAATGAACTCAGAGCAGCAGTATTGGTTCGATGACTGGAGCTGTACGTGAAGTCCAGAGGGACGGAGGCGGTAATCTCGACTAAAATCGCAGCGCCTTCGGCGCCGACCATTAGCCTGGCGCGGGCGCGTTTGCAAGAGATCGTCGACCTAGCGACCGGTAAGCGGTTGGTGGTGATTTGTGCCCCGGCCGGTTACGGGAAGACCACCCTGATGAGTCAGTGGGCCGAGCTGGTAGGAGACCAGGGTCGACGGGTCGCCTGGTTGACGCTCGACGAAGCGGACAATGACCCGGGTCGGCTGTATCACTACCTTGATCTCGTGCTTAGGATGGCCGACATCAAGTCGGTGGCGGGGGTGCGTGTCGACATCGATCGCATCCGGGGCGTAGCCCCAGCACATGCTACGCTGCTGGCGGCGTTACTGGAACGGAACAACGCTCCCGAGGTAATTTTTCTAGACGAGTTCGAAGCCATCGATGACCCGGAGTGCCAGAGGCTGCTTGAGATGTTGATGAACCAGCTGCCTGCCGGGGTATGTCTGGTCGTCGCCACGCGGGTCAGACCGTCGTGGAAACTGGCCAAGTTGAAGGTTGCTGGCGGTCTCCTCGAGATCGATACAGACCACTTGCGCCTGCAGGCTTCCGAGGTCGATGCTTTTCACCTGCTGCCGCCGGCGAAGGTGGTCACCGACAGAGTGTTTGATCGTATCGTCAGCGTCATGGAGGGCTGGGTCGCCGGGGTGCAGCTGGCGCTCCTCGCCGTCCAGGGGCACCCAAAGCCAGAGGAGTTCGTCGAACTGTTGCTCGGGCGCGCCGAGGATGTCAACGACTTCCTGACCCAGGAGGTGTTCAACAGTCTGGACCGGTCGATGCAGGAGTTCCTGCTCCTGACCAGTATCCTGGACCGGTTTTGTGCTCCCCTGTGTCAGGTTCTCGTGGCCTCTGAGGGGGGCAGCACGCAAATCCGGGATTTGTTCCAAAAAGGGTTGTTTGTCCAGTCCCTGGATAACTACGGCAAGTGGTACCGCTACCACAACATATTCCGCAACTTCCTGTTGAACCGTCTCGAGAAACGTGGCAAGGAGGCGGTAAAGCAGCTGCATGCCCGCGCCGCCAAATGGTTCACCGCCCACGATCTTCCGGAGGAAGGTGTGCCCCATGCGCTGGCGGCCGGCGATACCGGCATGGCGGCGGAGATGCTTTCCCGCTGTATCTACCCCATGGTCAAGCGCGGCCAGCTGGAGACTGTCGAGCACTACGTATCCTGTATCGGACCAGAGAAGGCGAAACGCTTCCCCGAGATCGTAGGCGGTGCAGCCTGGGCCTACACCTTTCTGCGCCGATTCAATAAGCTCAAGGAGATCATAGACCAGGAGGCGTGTGCCGACCATCCCGACGTCCGGACGCTGAAGCCGCTGCTTGCAATCTTTCAGGATGAACTGCCGGAGGCGCACAAACTCGCCACAGCCAACCTCGACAAGATCCCGGAGAAGCTGGCGTTCAATCGCGGCGTCCTGCTGAACATCATCGCCTACTGCCTGGTGGCCAACTCAAGGTTCGAGGAGGCGACCGCAACCGTGGCTCAGGCGAAGGCCTACCACCGCAAGGCAGGAAGCGTGTTCGGCCAGACCTATTCCGACGTCATCAGCGCATTGATCGACAGAGCTCGAGGCAACCTTGCCGGTGCGCTGGAGAAGCTGGAGAATATCGAGAACAGCAACGTGGCGAAGTCGGTTTCGGTCGGCTTCCATGCGGAACTGCTCTATGCACTGGGGCGCATCGATGAAGCTGCCCGGTTGCTCGATCGCTACTTCCAACTTACGGTCAGAAATGCACCGCCGGATTTTGTCACCCTGGCGTACCTGATCCGGGCTCGGATCGCCTACGCCGAGGGTCAGCTCGACCGGGCCTACTCGATCGTCGAGGAGGGAGAACTCGTCGGGGCCAGTTGGCCGTTGCCGCACATGGCGAGGATCATGCGCTGGGAACGGGTCCGCTTCGCCCTGCTGCGCGACAAACTCGATGCGGCGCGAAACTTCGTGCTCGACACCGCCCCCGGTGCGATGCCGAAACTCTCTGATGGAGACTACCTTCGGCTGTCGGACGAGACCACTGGCGAGGACATCGCGACCCTGCGACTGCAGGTCCATACCGACCCGAACCCAAACCTGCTGTCGCGGATCAAGAAGGCTATGGGAGCCTGGAAGCGGCACGGCCGGCGCTGGCGGGTGCTGAAACTGCAGGTACTCTACGCCATCGCCCGGGACAAACTTGGAGATGAGGAGGGGGCGCTGCGGGCGATGAACGACGCCCTGGTGGCCGGTGTCGGCATCGGCGCCGTGCGCACCTTTGTTGACGAGGGTGTGCCGGCCAAGGTGCTAATGGGCAAGCTGGCCGACCGCCTCAAGGCCCAGGATTCGTGCACCCTGGACCAGCCGCAGCTGGCTTTCCTGTTGCGGATGCTCGGATCAGAGCGCGGTGGCATCGAAGCGAGGTCCAAGCCGATCGAAATCGCGCCGCAGCTGATAAGCGTCGACCTTAGCATGCGCGAAAGGCAAATTCTGGCATTGCTCTCTCGCGGTTTGAGCAATGAGGATATCGGCAGGCAGGCGTTCCTATCGACCAACACGGTCAAGTGGCACCTCAAGCGGATCTACGAAAAGCTCGGGGTTAAATCCCGGGTTGAAGCGTCCATCGCGGCCCGGCGGTTCGCGGTAAGTTCCGACTGAAGGAACCTCGGGATGAAAAGAAACGATCCGAGCCGGCGGCGCCAAGGGATGGGGCAGATGGTCAGCGCTTGAGAACTGAAATTACCATAGCGGCAGCATCCGTTCCGACGTAACCACCGCCGTTCTCGGCCAATGCCGCTCGGGCTCCCTCGACCTGGCGAGGGCCGGCGTTACCGCGCAGCTGGTCGGTTAGCTCGACGATCTGTGCGACGCCGGTGGCACCGATCGGGTGCCCCTTGCGTAGCAAGCCGCCGGAGGTGTTGACCGGGATGCGGCCGCCGAGACGGGTCTCGCCGTCCGCGATCAGCTTTCCGCCTTCACCCTTGCCGCAGAGGCCGAGGTTTTCGTAGTAGATGATCTCCGACGGTGCCGAGGCGTCGTGCAGTTCTATACAATCGAGGTCCTCGGGGCCGATACCGGTTTCCTCGAACACCTGCTCGGCCGCCACTTCGACTATCGATGGGTCACCGGGCCCGTAATCCCAGCCGCTCATTAGTACCGACGAGACGACTTGGACCGGGTCTTTCAGGCCCATCTCCCGCGCCTTCTTCTCGCTGACCAGGACCACGGCGGCGGCGCCGTCGCCGATCGGCGAGCACATCGGCAGCGTGAGAGGGTAGGTGACCTCGCGCGCGGCGAGTACCTGTTCGATTGAAACTTCCTCCTGGTATTGGGCGCGCGGATTCAGGCTGCCATGGAACGAGTTCTTTGCCGACACCGCGGCGAACTGGGCCTGAGTGGTACCGTAGCGGTGCATGTGTTCCAGTGCCATGGAGGCGTAGATATCCATGAACACCGAGCGCGATGTCCCGGCGCCCTCGGTATCGAGTTCCATGCCGGCGGCGCGGGCGCGGTCGCAGACCGAGTGGACCACGTCATCGTAGCTTTCGACGTCGACAGCGCCGGTGAAAACCGAGAAGCTCTTCAACTTATTCTCGTGATAAAGCTTCTCGGCTCCGGTGGCGATGACCACGTCATAGGCCCCGGAGGTGACCATGGTCGCCGCCTGGTAGAATGCGGTCGAGGCCGACGCACAGGCGTTCTCGATGTTCATTACCGGAATGCGGCCGATGCCGAGTTCGCGCAGCGCCACCTGGCCAGGCACACAGACTTGGCCGACGATAACGCCGGCGGCAGCATTGCCCATGAAAGCGGCTTGCAGGTCGCTTGGGGCGAGTCCGGCATCGGCCAGCGCGGCCTGGACGACCTCTCCGGTCAGCGATTTGAGCGTGCGGTCGAGGTGCTTGCCGAAGTGCGTCATGCCGACCCCTGCGATCATGGCGTTCTGCTTCATTATCAGGTTGTCTCCGTTTTTGGTTCTTCGTCCGGGGCGGTTAGCCGTCGGCCAGCAGCGAAGCGCCCTTGAGGGCGAGGATCTCATTGCAGCCGTCCTCTATCAGCGAGGCGCGGGCGTCGCGCATCAGCTTCTCGACCGGGTACTCGGTGGTCAGTCCGTTGCCACCGAAGATCTGTACCGCTTCGCTGGCCAGCTCGAACGAGGTCTGGGTCCCGGTAATCTTGCTGGCGATCGAGCCTTGTAGGGCCATTGCCGGTTGCGAGTAGTTGAAGTTGATTACCGCGCGGTTCAGAGCCCGCGAGGCCTCCACTTTGCGGAACATCTCGAATAGCTTCTGCTTGATGGTCTGGTGCTGGAAGATCGGCACGCCCCCCTGCTTGCGCTCCTGGGCGTAAGCCAGGGCATGCTCATAGGCGGCCCGGGCAACGCCGGTGAAGATGCTACCCATCAGGCCGTTTGCGGTCGCAAGCTTGGTATAGAGCGCCTGCTGGTAGCCCTCCGGCGGCACGGCAACGTAGTCCTTCGACAACCGCACGTTGTCGAAGAAGAGCTCGCCCTGGTTGAGCGCCCGCTGGCCTACCTTGTCCAGTGCCTTCCCGCGGGTGACGCCAGGCCGGTCGAGCGGGACGATGACCACGCAGCCGTCGGCCTGTGGTCCGCCGTTGCCGGTGTCGGCCATGGCGTAGAGCACCGCCACCTGAGCAATGGTGCCGTTGGAGACCCATGCCGCCTTCTGGCCGTTGATGACGACCTCGTCGTCGGTGAGGGTGACGATGCAGTTGGGGCTGCCGTAACTGCCGTTAGGGGCAAAGTTGACGCGCTGGCCGTCGAGGATGTCGGAGCCGTGATCGGGCTCGGTGATGGCCCAGCAGCCGAGCATCTCGTCCGGCACCTGCTCGATTAGGAATTGGCTGCCGCTGTGGTGGGCCACCACTGCTGGCAGTGAACCGGCGGCCAAGCTGATGGCCAGCCCGGCGTCACCCCAACCCAGCTCCTCGTAGACCAGCGCGAGCAACCGGCCTTGTTCCAGCGGTTCCAGGTCGGCCAGCGACGAAACGCTGATACCCAGCTCCTGGAACTGACCGTAGAAGGCCCACAGTGGCGAGCCCTCGGCGATCACTGCTTCGGGGTCCATTCGGTCTAGCTCGGCGCCGATCGGGCGCATCACCTCTTTGGCGAATCGGTGCACGGTTTGCTGAACCGCCTGTTCCTCCTCGCTCAATCCCGTCTCTAGGCCGCTGAGGCCGAGCTGGACCTTCATAGTGCTGTTGGCTGACATGTCAGGGGACTCCCTACCGTATTGGTGTCATCTGGATCATTGCTACACGGGGCTTGAGGTCCACGCGTGTTCCGGACCACTACATTTAGAGTTAGCAGTCTAGTGGCCACCCTGGTGACGGGAACCACCCGGGTGGGTGGAATTCCCATGTTGCATTGCAGGATTGGTTGCGATATCCATACTTTAGGGTGGGGTAATCTCTGCCTTCCTGCGTTGACAATGCGCGTATAGAATTAAGAAGTGCCCAAGATCGAAGCCTACCCCTGGCGGCTAGCCAATGATAGCTGGCGCCGCTTGGTTGGGTTCGCCACGGATGAGAGCAATAATAATAGCGCGGAATTTGCCGCTGATCGCTATCTTCGATTAGGAGTTTGAAGGCCGCGAAATAAGCCCAGTCCCGCATATTGTTGAGGAGGCACAAGTGTGACTGGAGTGCGCTATATGGTCGCCAGGCAGACCATGCGGCATCGCGGCCTGACCTTGGGACTGCTGCTTGGGATCACCGCGTTTTTTGCCGCTGGTCTGCCGCAGGTGGACTTGCGTACGATCTTCTCCGACTTACTGCCGAAGGACCATGACTACGTCCGGGTTTTCAAGGACCACCCCAACTTCGGCAACCCGCTAACCGTCACCGTGATGGTCAAGCGCAAGGGTGGCGACATCTACAACGCCGAGACCTTGGCCAAAGTCTGGGATATGACACGGGACATCGACCTCGCGCCCGCCGTGGATCATGACCAAGTCCTGTCGATCGCGACCGAGAAGGCACGTTACGCCGAGGCGACACCGTACGGAATAGACTCCCGACCGTTGATGGGTGACCGGCCGCCCCGGACGGAGGCGGAGATCGAAGCCTTCCGCCTTGCCGTCGACAAGTCACCGGCATCCCGCAGATTTTTGATTTCGACGGACGGTACCGCGACCATAATTCAGGCGACGTTCATTGAGCGCTTGATCGACTACGGCGATAGCTTCGCCCACGTCCAGGCGGTGGTCGAAGACAATCGCGACGAGAACCACGATGTCCACCTGGCCGGGCAGCCGGCGCTGACTGGCTGGGTGTACTATTACCAAGGGGAGATGCTCTCCATCTTCGCCGTCACGCTGACCGCATTGCTGGTCGCCCTGATCTTTTACATGCGCAACGTCTCCGGTGTGGTCACACCGATCGTCGCCAGCATTGTCGCGGCGATCTGGGGCTTCGGTTTTGTCGGCTGGTTGGGGTTCCCGATAGAGCCGCTGATCATGGTGGTGCCGTTACTGCTCGTCGCCCGCTCGTTCAGCCATAGTGTGCAATTCATAGAGCGCTACAACGAGATCCACTTGCATCTCGGCAACCGTCGCAAGGCGGCCGAACTCACGCTGACGGTGATGATGGCACCCGGGGCGCTCGGCATTTTTACCGACGCAGCCGGGCTGTTTCTGATCGCCTTGGCACCGATCCCAGCGATGGAGCGCTTTGCACTGTTTTGCGGATTCTGGGCGATGATCCTGGTACCGGCAAACCTGTTCCTGGTGCCGCTGCTGCTGTCCTGGCTACCGGAACCGGGGAACATTCGCCGCGTGGTCGGGCAAGAGGAAGGAGCAGGCCACGCACGCCTAAAGGTGCTGCTCGGACACATCGCTTCGTTCTCGCACGGGCCCCGGGCCTGGCCGACGGCGGTGGCGGTGGCGGTACTGCTCTCCATTGCGCTGTACCTGATGACCCAGATACAGCTAGGCCACCCCGTCGAAGGCAGTAACCTGCTCTATCAGGACTCAGAGTTCAACACCGCCGTCTCCGCGATCAACCGCAACTTCCCGGGGCTCAACACCCTGGAGGTGATCTTCGAGGCGAAGAATCCCGAGGAACGGGAACGGGTTGCCCGCCAAGCAGAGACGATCGCGACCATGCACAGGTTGCAGTACCTAGTGGAAAGCTCTGATGCCCCGCCGCGGGCGACGCTGTCGTTTGCCGACTACCTGCCCGAGGCAAACCGACTGTTCAGCGGTGGCAACCCGAAGTGGGCGCCGCTCGATCCGACCCCGCAGGCGGTCAACGCCGCGGCTAGCGCGGTAATGGTGGGCACCAGCCCAAAGGCATTCCTGCACGTCACCGACTTCGAGCAGCAGCACGCCACGGTGTCGCTGTGGTACAAGAATAACAAGCAGGAGACGATCGACGAAGCGCTGCGCGTCACCTACGCCGCGCTGGATAAGATCGGCCTGGATCACAAGGCCTTCGTGATCCGGCTCGGCTCCGGCGTCATCGCGCTGCAGCAGGCGATCAACGATACCGTCGATGTCTACCAGTGGGTGATCCTCGGTGCCCTCAACCTGGTCATCCTGGTCACCTGCAGCCTGGCATATCGGTCACTCACCGCCGGCATCCTGCTGCTGATTCCAGTGAACATGGCCAACGCGTTCCTGATCGCGGTACTGGTGCTGATGGAGATTGGCCTTGACGTCAACACGCTGCCGATCACCGCCATCGGCATCGGCATCGGCATCGACTACGGCATTTACCTGCTCAGCCGCATCTGCGAGGAGTACCAGATTCACAAGGACTACGGCTCGGCGATCCTCGCCTCGGTGAAGACCACCGGCAAGGCGATCTTCTTCACCGCTGTCATCGTCCTGATCGGCATCCTGCCCTGGTACTTCCTCTCCGAGCTCAAGTTTCTGGCCGACATGGGCCTGATGCTGGTCTTGGTCATGCTCATAAACATGCTCATCGCCCTGATCGTCCTGCCGCTGCTGGTCTGGTTTATCCAGCCTCGTTTCGTCCGTTCGGAGAACTTGCGCATCGGCGAGGGACTCGACCTGACCCCGTACCTGAGCACCGATCCGGAACCGCGGCCGAGCCGCTGAAACTACGACCTTTAGAACCAACTACACTAGAGGAGCAAGGCATGCATATCAGGAAATACGACTTCGACTATGGAAGGCGCAAGTTCATCGAGAACCTGGCGCTCGGGGCCTCGGCCGGTATCCTGGCGCCGCTGTGGTCAACCATCGCCAGCTCTGGTGAGATCGGTAAAGCCTATCCGGAGGAACTGCTTTCCATCGAGGCCTACACCAAGGGCAAGATCAAGCCTGGCGATACTGTTACCGCCGACAACGTCGAGGTGGTGAAGGATCTCCTCGACCCGATCGCCTACCGCCAGGTCAAGGAGATGGGGCGGCGCATCCACATCATCCAGACCACCACCGACGCGACCCAGCTATTCCCTCACGAGTACCTCGAGGCGACGCTGCGCAACCGTGGGCAGGCTCGGTTCGACGAAAAGGGCAACGTCGTCACCGCCGACGGCAAGCCGTGGGTTGGCGGCAATCCCTTCCCCGATGCGACTGACGGTCGCGAGGCTTTCGCCAACCTGACGCTGAGCTGGGGTCGCCACGACTCATCGATGTACGCGGTGCGCGACTGGGATCTGGGTCCCGATGGCAAGGTCTCCTACCAGTACGACTTCGTCTGGGCCGAGCAGAACGCCGTGGCACTGGTCGTCGCTGACGAACCCTACTGGAGCGGTCGCGAGGACATGCTGCGTTATCAATCGGTCTGGTTCACCGCGCCCAATGACACCAAGGGCACGGCGTTCTTGAACATCTGGAAGTACGACCAGAGCGAGTACCCGGAACTATACGGCTACCTGCCGGCCTTCAAGCGCGTGCGTCGCTTTCCTACCAACCAGCGCTTCGAGCCCCTGGTGCCGGGGATGACTTTCTTCCTTTCCGACGCATGGGCCGCCGGTGACCCGATGCTCACCTGGGGTGACTACCAGATCGTCGACCGAAAACCGCATCTCGCTGCCATCTCCAACAACTGGATGGGTGATGACCCCAACTGGGAGCGCCCGGTCCACGGCGGAGCCAAGGGGCAGACCTTCTTCGATACATGGATGGAACTGGTGCCCGAGGTGCTTGTCGTCGAGGCCAAGCCGACCGGCTACCCCCGTGCCCCGGTATCGAAGAAGCGGGTCTACGTCGACTCCCGCAACATGATGTACGTCGCCTACAATACCTTCGATCGGCGCGGCGACTTGTGGAAGTCGTTCGAGCCCGGTTACAGCCGCTTCGTAAAGGGCGGCGAGCGCTTCCTCGATGGTGCTCACCCGGCCTGGTCGTGGACCCACATCATGAGCCACGACATCCAATCCAACCGCATGACCCGCTTCGTCCAAGCGCGCAAGGTCAAGGGCGGATACGAGTCTGCGTTCAACCGCACCGACCTGTACGACAAGTTCCTGACCGTGCAGGCGATTCGCCGCCTCGGATCGTGACTAGCACCCGATCCAAGCGGGATGCCCGCCGCGGAGTCGTCGCCATGGGAATAGCCTTCCACGATTTTCTGCTTGCGCGCCTGGCCGCACTCGGCCTGGCGCTCTGGGCCAGCCTGCCGGTCGTGGCCGGAGTCGAGGTCGTGCATCGGGGTATTCCCCATGACGCCCTCTATGGTATCGCGCTCGAGGGTTCCAATGCCCTGGCGGTCGGCGCCGGCGGCTTGCTGCTGGGGAGCCGTGACGGTGGTGCGACTTGGCAGGCTCATGCGCCGCGTCTCACCGAGCTGGCGTTGCTCGACGTCGCCTTGCGCGGTGAGTATGCGATCGTCGTCGGACAGATGGGCCGGGTTTTCGTGCGTCAGGGTTCGAAGTGGCGGGCCGTCGAAAGCGGCACGGAGAGCCGCCTGCTCGCCGTCGACATCGATGAGAAAGGGCACGCCGTAGCCGTTGGTGGTTTCGGCACATTGCTCGTCTCCGAAGACGGTGGTGCCTCCTGGCGCTCCGTCATGCTCGACTGGGAGTCGTTGCTCGACGACTTCATCGAACCGCACCTGTACGACGTCCATGTGGCAGACGACGGCGTGGTCACCGTCGTAGGCGAATTCGGCCTGGTGCTGCGTTCCGAGGACGGTGGCACCAGCTGGCTCGCTGTAAACCGCGGTGAGTCGTCGCTGTTTGCCCTGGCGTTGCGTGACGATGGGACCGGCGTGGTGGTCGGGCAGGAGGGGAAGGCGTTGCGCACCGGCGATGGCGGCCGGAGCTGGGAGTCACTGGATACAGGTAGCGCAACCAATCTGCTCGGTGCCTGGTTGGGTGACGGAGACACGCTGTTTGTCACTGGGATGCGGACGGCCCGCTATCGCCGGGGCGGCGGCCTGGACTGGCAGGCTTTCACCACGGAAGAGGTCTCCACCGGTTGGTACCAGGGGGTGGTCGGGGCAGCGCAACCGGGGCCGGGCGGCGGGGTCGAGGCGTACGCTGTCGGTCACCAGGGAAGCATCGTCCGCTTGCGACCGGACTGACTACGAATTCAAGAAACGCATCTCAAGAGGAGGAGTCTGATGAAGAATCTTAAAAGAGCCCTGCCGAGCCTAGGGCTGATCGCAGGACTGGTGTATCAGGGGAACGCTGCAGCCTTGGATATCACGGTGTCGGGGTTCGTGCGCCAGGAGATCGCCGCGCGCACAACCCGCGAGGACAACCCGTTCAATCAGCAGGGCAACCGTTACAACAACGTCACCGTGGTCCGAGATTCGTCCCTGATCGGTGGTTTCACTGACACGGCCACCCGAGTCGATCCGACCGGTGGCGCCAGCTATGACTTCAACTGGTTCGTGACCCGCGCGGAACTCGACTTCGAAGTAGCCTTTAACGAGAGCCTCCGGGCAGTAGCCAAGCTGCGAGGCATCCGCAGCTGGGACGGCGTCAACGACGCCTTCCGTGATTCCCACCAGTTCTACAGCTCGGCGCACAGCGGCAATGGCTCCCTGCTCGAGACCAATGGCCGCACCTGGATGCTCGATGTGCCGTCGCTTTACCTGGACTTCAACCAGGGACCCTTCTGGCTGCGTGTCGGTAACCAGCAGATCGCCTGGGGCGAGTCGCTTTTCTTCCGTGTCATCGACGTGCCCAACGGTCTCGATTTGCGACGTCATCTGATTCTCGACTATGCGGCCGAGGAGTACGCCGACGAGCGTATTCCCGCGCCCGGTGTACGTGGCAGCTTCCGTGCCGACAACGGCTGGGAGATCGAGGGTTTCGCGCAGATGTCCAACCCCACGGTGCTGGCCAATCCAAACACGCCCTTCAACACCGTTCCCGACCAGTTCGTGGTCCATCACGGAGACACGAGAGGCGCCTGGAACGCCGGCCTGCGGTTGAAGGGCCAGATAGGTGAGTTGGGCTTGCAGTTCATGGTGGTGAGCCGCCGCAATCCCGACGGCGTATTGCGTTGGACCGAGTCGGGGGTAAACCGTGACCTGCCGGTCGTACCGGGCAGTGGGGCGGTGCTCGCCAATACACCGTTCGAGGTCAGTCCTAACGGCGTATGGTCGGCGACCGAGTGGTTCGATTACGCTGCCCAAGTGCGCCTCGACGGCCACGAGGGCCTCAACTCGGCGGTGCGGGACTTCCAGCCGTGGACCGGGCTGCTCGGTGCCGTGGAGATGCCGACCAAGGACCTGGCCGCTCAAGAGCTTGATCTCTTCTTCCAGCTCTCTGGAGGGCTCAGGGGTCATCTGGAGCGGGTCTACCCGCGCGAGGAGGTCTATGGCGTTGGCTTTAACTACATGTTCTACTCAGAGCCCGACAGCCTGCTCGACCAGCTGCTGGTGCGGTTCGAGATGACGTACACGCCGAACAAGGTGTTTACCCACCCTTCGCTACGCAAGGAGTTCCTGGTCAAGGACGAGTGGGCGACGTCCCTAGTGTTCGAGAAGTACCAACGTTTCAGTGCTGCCTTCCCGGCCACATTCATGTCGTTGCAGTGGCTCCACAAGACCGAGAGCGACCTGTTCGGTCGTCATCTCAGCGGCAATGGTGGTGACGCCGATCGCACCCCGACGGGGGTAGGTGGCGGGTTCAATGCGATCTCCTTCGCGCTGCAACAGCCGTGGCCGAATCTGACCTGGCGTGGTGACCTGGCGATCCTCTACGACCTCGAGGGGGGAGTGCTGGTTCAGCCCGGCATCCGGTACAAACCGAACAAGTCGTTTACAGCGGACCTGTTCGCGAACTTCATCAGTGCCAAGGGTGATAACAACAATGCCCTGTCGACAGTTCGCTGGGCCGACGAGGTCGCCATCCGCCTTGCCTATCAGTTCTGAATCAAGTGACTGGTGAAGCCGGACGGGCGGATTCCACTGCGGTCTATACAGTTTGCCGCTTGCTGTTTCAGCCGCGGATTGGGAGTGGTCGTGAGTGGATATCCACCCACCCGGGTGGTTCTTAGGGGTAATTCCCAAGAGTAACTTAACTGCAAGTGGGATTTTGGGGGTGCCGATCGCGGGGCCGCCACTGAACAAACCAGTAAACAAAACAGTGAACGGGTAGTGGCCCGTGATCGTTAAGGAGAATATGTGGAACCTAACGAATTGATTTTGGCTGACCTGATCGCGAACCGAGTCGAGCAAATGCCCGACCTGGACGTGTTGACCTTCGTCAGCGTCGGTCCGGACGGCAGCCTCGTCGAGGAAGTGCGTACCTACCGCCAGCTGTGGGACAACGGCCGCCGCATGGCCCAGGCATTGCGCGCCACTGGTCTCGCGCCTGGCGACGCCTTCGCCCTGGTGATGCTCAATACCCCGGAGTTCGTCGAGGCGATGATCGGGTCGTCCCTCGCCGGGACGGTCTTCGTGCCGATCGATCCGCGCACCAAGGGCGACAAGCTGCGCTACATGCTCGGATACGCCGAGTGCCGTGGCGCCCTCATCGGCGACTACGCGCTGGCCAACTTCGCCGAGGTGGTCGGCGACATTCCGGACTTCACTTGGCTCTGGGTCGACGGAACCATCGACGATCAAAACGGAAACGCGGGGGGCGTGACTATTTCCACCCTCACGTCGCAACTCGCCAACGAGGTGCCGGACTTCGCTCCGACGGTGACCGACCCCAACGCGCCGATGCAAATGCTCTATACCTCGGGCACCACCGGCGACCCCAAGGCGATCCTGTCGCCCTACGCACGCTTCGGTACCATTGGTAAACTTGCGCACGTCATCGGCCTGCAGGAGGGCGACCGCCCCTACAGCGGACTATCCCTGACCCACGCCAACGCCCAACTGCTGACGCTGGCCAACACGTTGAACATGGGGCTGCGAGCGGTCATCAGTCGCAAGTTCACCAAGTCGCGCCTGTGGGATATCACCCGCAAGTACGGCTGCACCACCTTCAACCTCCTGGGCGGTATGACCACGGCGATCTACAGCGAACCCCGCAAGCTCGATGATGCCGACAACCCGGTGCGCTTCGTACTCAGCGCTGGCATGCCCGAGGCGATCTGGAACGACTTCTCCGAACGCTTCGGAGTGCAGATCTACGAGTTCTACGGCACCGCCGAGGGTGGCCTGACCCTGAATCCACCGGGCGTCGGCCCGGTCGGCAGCATCGGCAAGCCGCCTTCGACCATGATCGCCAAGGTGGTCGACGAAGAGGGCAACGAGGTGCCGGCCGGCTCCCAGGGCGAGCTGGTGTTCCAGAATGCGGACGGCAGCTGCCCTCCGGTCGACTACTTCAAAAACCCCGAGGCGAGCGCCGAGAAGGTCGCCGGCGGCTGGTTCCATTCCGGCGACATTGTCCACACCGACGAAGAGGGCTGGATCTTTTTCGACTACCGCAAGGGCGGTGGTATTCGCCACAACGGCGATTTTGTCAATCCCGGTTTCGTCGAGAAGGTGCTCGCCGAGCATGTTGCGGTCGATGATGTCTTTGTCTATGGCGTGCAGGCGGCCTCCGGCGCTCCGGGTGAGAAGGACGTGGTCGCGGCCATCGTGCCGGTCGACATCGAGAGCTTCGACGCCCGGGATGTCTTCATCCACTGCCGCAGGCGGCTGGAGTCGAACTTCGTCCCTTCTTACCTGCACCTGATGGTGGAGATCCCAAAGACCGCCTCCGAGAAACCCCAGGAGCGTTTCTGCCTAAAGGACTTCAAGCGCCCTCAGAGCCAGGAGCGGATCTACGCAAGCGAACTGTTCTGAATGCGGTGCCCAGCGCACCCCGCCAAGTCAGGAGACTAGAAAGATGTCAACACACGAAGTCGTCGTCTACGGAGCCAGCGGCTACACTGGCAAGCTGATCGCATGGAAGTTGGCCGAGGCCGGCATCCCATTCGTTGCCGCCGGTCGCAACCAGCAGCGCCTCGAGGAGCAGATGGCCAAAGTGCCCGAACTCCAGGGTCACGACTACATCTGCCGAGCGGCCGACCACGATGTCGAGTCGCTGACCGAATTGCTGCGCGGCAAGAAAGTGGTTTACAACGTTGTCGGCCCGTTTATGCAAACCGGTGAGCCGGTCGTACAGGCGGCGCTGGCTGCCGGCTGCAGCTACCTCGACACCACCGGCGAGACCGACTGGATGTTCATGCTCAAGCGCGACTACGGCCAGAAGTTCGCCGATGCTGGTCTGCTGCTCTGCCCGGCGACCTCGTGGATGTGGGCCGCTGGCCTGCTGGCCACCGAGATCGCCCTCGAGACCCAGGGCATCGATACCCTGGAGGTGGCCTATCTTGGCGATTCCAACACCTCGGTTGCCTCGACCAAGTCGTTCCTGCGCATGTGCACTCACCCGCAGTACTTCCTCGAGCACGATGAGCTGGTGATGTGGCCCTACGCCGAGGCCTACACAGTAAATATCCCCGGTCATCACCGCTGCTACATGTCGTTGCCCTGGTCCGGTGGCGGCGAAACGGTCTGGTACGAGGACGACGACCGCGTGCGCAACTGCCAGACGCTGGTCGCGTTCAAGGACCAGGTCATGTTCTCCGCCGTCCACGGAGTGCTCAAGGACTTCGAGGAGAAGCACCGCGACGCCGCGCCCGAGGCGCAGGAACAGGCAACCAACACTATCGGCGGGACCATCGTTTCCGAGGAGCCGGGCCGCGAGGATCCGATCATGAACCGCTGTGTGGTATCTTGCCAGGGGCGCGGTAACAATAACAGTGTATCGGTTGTGCTGCGCGGCAACTCGCCCTATATCCAAACCGGAGTATTCGCCGCCGAGGCGTGCCGTCGGATACTGGCTGGAGGTTCCCGTGCCAAGGGGTTCTGCTCGCCTGCCAGAGCCTTCGGCCACCGTGAACTGCTTGCTTCCATCGCTGAACAGGGCTACCTTGCATGGACCGAGGTGTCGGTTTGAAACCCACCTGGCTGACCGAAACGAACCGCCTGGATGTCCGGTTTCCACCTGCACCCCAGTCTCGGGAAGGCCTAGCCTTAGATGGCGTGGCCAAACCAAGAGTAGCAACGGAGACTTGGATGTCCCGAAAATTATAACGATTCATGGACAGGCTTTAGAAAATTCTGGTGAGTGTGAGGCGCGGTTGCCCTGGTGATCGGGACCCGCTAGCGTGCAACGGGTCGTGTAAGCGACGTTGTGGATCACCAGTAAATGCAGCAGGCGCGAGGTCTGTGATCCCAGGGTGCATAAGACCTTGAAACCTGAAAGAGGAGAGAATAGATGAAAATGGCAGATCATCACGACTGGCGGCTTGGTCGTATAACCACCGCAGCCGCGCTTGCAGTTGCTATGCAGTTGGCTATTGTGCCGGGTGCCGCGGCGAAAGAGATCCCGTTCGGCGACGACAGCGAAGTCTCGGGGACCTTCGATGTCACGGTGAGTTACGGCGCGCAGTGGCGAACCGAGGATTCACAGGACGAGGATCTAGTTCCGTTCAACAGGGGCCTCAACTACGCTTCCGAAGCCCGTGTGCCGGACAAGGGGGACCTGGTCACGAACGCCATCGTGTTGCTCGGCGAGCTGAGTCTCGACTACCGCAACTTTGGCTTCGTGGGCTCGTTCTCATACCAGTACGATCACGAGATCATGAACGGCGACTCGATCAACCCCGTGCTCGGCGGTCGGGCGCCTTGGACAAAGGCGGCCGAGGATTACTCCGGGAGCGCCTTCGATGTGCTCGATGCCTACGTATTCGGTGCCTTCAATCTGGGTGAGAGTGGGGCACCGCTCGAGGTCCGCTTAGGCAAGCAGGTGATCAACTGGGGCGAGGGGCTGTTCTTCCTGGACGGTGTCGCGCAGCAGGTGCCGCTGAACATCAATAAGTTGACCACGCCGGGTAGCGACCTAAAGGAGGCGTACATCCCGGTCGAGGCGCTATACGCCAACCTGGGCATAGGCGACTACTCTTCGATAGAGGCCTACGTACAGTTCAGGTGGCGGCGTGCCGAGATGCCGCCGGTCGGCACCTTCTTCGGTTCCGATGCCTTCTTCCGCGGCGGCACCGAGCCGGTACCGGGCAGCGGTGAGGCGCTGGCCGGTCCTGGGGCCCCAGACCTACCGATGCGCGATCCAGATATCAGGGCCAAAAACAGTGGACAGTGGGGCGTCGCGTTTCGGACCTTAGTCGGCGACACTGAATACGGCTTGTATTACAGTCGTTACCATGAGGTTTTCCCTTTCATCCGCTGGACCGGCGGGTATTCAATCTTCGGTGCCAGCCAAATCTGGCCTGAGGATCTCGACATGTTTGGTGCGAGTTTGGCGACCACACTCGGGGCCTGGTCGGTCAATGCCGAGATTGCCTATCGCCCGGATCGTCCAATGTTCACGCTGCTCGGTGTCACGGATGCTGCCGGCATTGGTCAGGAGAAGCATGATAGCTGGCACGCCTCGGTGCACGGCATCTGGCTCGGCGGACCACTGGATTTCATCGGTATCGACAACCAGCTGGCACTGGTACAGTTCGGCCTCGACTATATTGACGGCGACACCGATAACCTCGCCCCGATGGCTGCTATTACTCGTGACTCCATCGACTCGGTCGGTACCACGGCGACCGCCGATTCGACCGCCTACGGCGTCGCTGCGGAGTGGGTGGCGACCTGGAACAACGTGTTTGCCGGCAATGACCTGAGCTTGGACATCTTCGTGCAGAGGGACCTGAAAGGCGATTCGCACTTCTGGGGCAATTTCGCAGAAAAGCGCTGGCTGGGGGCAACCAGTCTGACGCTGGCTGTTGGCAACGCCGCCGAAATCGGCCTGACCCACTCGTGGATGTCAAGCAAAAGGTCCGACTACGAGGACCAGGATCTGCTGATTTTCTTCGCCAACTACAAGTTCTGACCGCGACACTGATCATGAGGAGTACCTGATAATGAGTAAACAAACGATATCGATGGCGGTGGCCGCGACCCTGATGCTGGGCATCGGCACTGTACAGGCGGCGATTTCCGCGGACGAGGCGGCCCGTCTGGGCGGCCCAGAGCTGACCCCGGTGGGCGCTGAGCGCGCCGGCAATGCCGACGGCACCATCCCGGCCTGGGACGGTGGCCTCAGCGGCGAGCCGGCCGGCTGGACCCGCGGCGAGGCACGGCCCGATCCGTACGCCGGCGACCAAATAAAGTTCACCATCTCTGCGGCCAACATGGCCGAGCATGCCGACAAGCTCTCCGAGGGCATGATGGCGCTGATGAAGGCCTACCCCGAGTTCAAGATGAACATCTACCCGACCCGGCGCAGCGCCGCTTGGCCCCAGTGGGTCTACGACAACATCAAGGAGGTGGCAACCAAGGCCGAACTGATCGACGACGGCAACGGTGTCGCCAACGCCTGGGCGGCGGTCCCGTTCCCGATCCCCAAGAACGGCCACGAGGTGATCTGGAACCACAACCTCCGTTACCTGGGGCTGGTGCGCGACATCGCCGATGCCAACGAGACGACTTTCTACAACAACGGCAAGAAGTTGCTCTGGACCTTCCGCAACCTGGTGCACTTCACCTACTACGATCCGAATGCCTCGGACAAGGACCGCGAGGCGGGGATCTTCTTCAAGTACGCTTCTACCGGCACCGCTATCCCGGCGCGTGACGCCGGTGAGGGCATCCTGGCGATGGAGAACATCAACGGCAAAAAGTTCCCGCGCAAGGCGTGGACCTACGATCCGGGCGAGCGCCGCGTGCGCCGGGCGCCGAACCTGGCGTTTGACACCCCGGACCGCCCTATCAATGTCATCGACGACTATGACATGTTCAGCGGTTCACCGGAGCGCTACGACTGGAAGCTGGTCGGCAAGAAGGAGCTATACGTTCCGTACAACAACAACCGCATCAACGACAACACCATCCCGTTCGATGAGGTGAACCAGATACCGGTGCTGAACTCCGATCTGATACGCTACGAACTGCACCGGGTTTGGGTGCTCGAGGCGACGGTGGCCGAGGGTCAGCGCCATGTCTACGCCAAGCGGGTGTTCTACATCGACGAGGACACCTGGGGTATCCTGGCGACCGACAAGTACGACGGCAACGGCGACCTGTGGCGCGTCGGATTGAGCTACCCGGTGACGGCGACCGAGGTCCCGGTCACGGCGCTGGGTTTCTACGTCCACTACGACCTGAAGGTCGGTGCTTACTACACGGTGTTCGGCGTCAACGGGCGCAAGGCCGCGCACGTCTTCGACTCCGAGCCGCCTCCGGCGTCTTACTTCACGCCTGCCGCCGTACGTCGCCGCGGCCGCTAAACGCGGGTCTTCTTCCCGGCGGTCGTGGGGGCCGCCGGATTTTTTCAGAGAGGCAGGATGGCGTGCCATCCTGACCCCCAATTTGTGCCCGGCAATCAAGCTCACTTGGGCCGTGGATCGAGCGGGCAAATTGAGGACAAGTCATGGACAAGTCTCAATCCGAGTCGCGAGGGGTCGTTGGGCGCCTGGGCACTTGGTGGCTCCTGGCCACCGCGCTTGCCGCACCGGTCCAGGCTGAGTACCGGGATCCACTGGAACTGCCGGCCGTGCAGTCGCCCGCATCACGGTACTCGCTGATGCTGGATGTGACGGCTGCTGGTGAGCGGATCGTCGCCGTCGGCGAGCGTGGTTTCGTGATCTACTCTGACGATAACGGCGCCACATGGACCCAGGCCGAGGTCGAAACCCGCATGCAGCTCAACGCGGTCACCTTTGCTGATGACCGGCACGGCTGGGCGGTTGGTGAGGACGCAGTAATCCTCCACACTAGCGACGGCGGAAAGAGCTGGCGGCGCCAGTTCGACGACCGCGACGCCGACCTCAAGGGCCCGCTGCTGGACATCTGGTGTCGCGACGCCAGCGAGTGCCTCGCGGTCGGCGTCTACAACAAGCTGTTCCACACGGCCGATGGCGGCACGACCTGGGAGAACGCCTCCGAGCGGGTCGACAACCTCGACGAGTGGCACCTCTTCTCTATCAGCGTGACTTCCGATGGCAACCTCTACCTCGGTTCCGAGATGGGCCTGCTGTTCGTCTCCACCGACGGCGGCGAGAGTTTCGCCCCGGTCCAGACCGACCACACCGGTTCGTTCCAGAACATCCTCGCCGCGTCGGGCGATGGCGGCGACAACCTGTTGATGTTCGGGCCGGGAGGGTCTTTGTGGCTTAGCCGAGACGGTGGCGAGAGCGCCGAGGAGCTCGACACCGGCATTGACACCGGCCTGTCCGGCGGTGCCTGGCTCGAGGATGGATCGGCGCTGATCGTCGGCGCCGACGGCGTGCTGCTGCACGGCGACGCGAACCTGGCGAACTGGCGCGCGGAAGCACAGGACAACGCCCTGCCGCTGGCCAACGTGCTGATCACCGACACCCATACCTACCTGGTCGGCTTCGGCGGCGTCCAGGTGATCGACCGTACCGCCCGGTGAGGATGCCGACATGAGCAATGAACACAAGCCACATCAGCCGACCGCGATCGAGAACGCGATTTTCCGCCACCGGCTGCTGATCCTGGTCCTCAGCGTGGTCACGACGCTGTTCCTCAGCTATCGGGCCACCTTTATCCAGCCCGACACCCGGCTCGACCGCCTGGTGCCCAACGGCCACGAATTCGTGCAGAACGCCCGCGACTTCTTCGCCGGCGCCGTCGACGACGGGGTGAGTACGTTGCGAGTCGCCGTGGCGGCGAAGCAGGGCGACATTTTCGACTACGACTACCTGGTTACGCTGCAGAAGATCAGCGACGAGCTGTCGCTGGTCGACGGCGTGGACACCGGCAGCCTGCGCTCGCTCTGGGCGGCGGGCATGCTCTGGTTCGCAATCACGCCCGAGGGCTTCGCTAGCGGCCCGGTGATCGACAACGGCACCTTCGCCGACACCCCCGAAGAGCTGGCGAAGGTGCGTAACAACGCCCTGACCGCCGGCATCGTCGGCAGCTATATCGCCAATGACTTCACCGCCAGCATGATCGACTTCCAGGTGCTGCCGTTCAGCACCAAGACCAAGGAGCCGCTCGACTTCCTGCAGTTCTCGGCCGACATCGAGGAGATCCGGTCGAAATACGAGTCCGACACCATCTCCGTCCACGTCATTGGCGACGTCAAGAAGCTCGGCGACCTGGTGGATGGCTTCACCCAGATCGCCATGTTCTTCGCCCTGGCGCTGGTGATCACCGCGGCGCTGCTGTTCAACTACGCGCGCTGCTGGAAGGCGACCCTGGTGCCGCTCGCCTGTTCGGTGGTGGCGGTGATCTGGCAGATAGGGATGCTGAACCTGATCGGCTACGATCTCGGCGTATTCTCGGTGCTGGTGCCATTCCTGGTTTTCGCCATCGCGGTCAGCCACGGCGTGCAGGTGATCAACGGCATTGCCCACGAGGCGGCACTTGGCCGCAGCCGCCTCGAGGCCGCGCGCATCACTTTCCACCACTTGCACCGGCCGGGGCTGGTGGCGCTGCTCTCCGACGGCATCGGCTTCGCCATGCTGTTCATCATCGACATCGGCGCCATCCAGGCGCTGGCGATGACGGCGAGCATCGGCGTGGCGCTGGTGATCTTCACCAATCTGGTGCTGTTGCCGGTGGTGATGTCCTACGTCGGCGTGACCGATGGGGCGATCCGCCATGCCCAGTACAAGCTCGACCAAAGATCGGCGCTCTGGGACAACGTGGCCCGTTTCGCCGAGCTTCCCTGGGCACGCTTCGCACTGGTCGCCGGCGTTGTGCTGGCGATTGGCGGCTTCTACAAGGGGCTGGAACTCAAGATCGGCGACCTCGATAAGGGGGCGCCGGAACTGCGGGCCGATTCGCGCTACAACCGCGACAACGTCTTCATCCTCGACCATTTCTCGACCTCCACTGACCAGATGACGGTGTTCGTGCGCACGCCCAGGGGGCAGTGCGAGACCTACAAGACCATCGACCTGATCGACCGCCTGGACTGGGAACTGCTGCAGACCGAGGGGGTACAGAACGTCAGCTCGCCGGCGGGCACCTCGAAGTCCAACCGTTTCTTCACCAACGAGGGGAACCTCAAGCTCCACTCGCTGCCGCGCGACGAACGGGTGCTGGGGCGTTCCATGGGCACCGGGGGCTTCGGCTTCGCCAACGAGATCGACGAGATCTGCGAGAAGAAGAGTTTGCAGGTCGACCTGGCCGACCATCGCCAAGAGACCCTGCAGCGCGTGGTAGGCAAGATCGAGGCGTTCGCCGCCGAGCACGATGACGCCGATATCGCCTTCCAGCTCGGTTTCGGTAACGCGGCCTTCGAAGCGGCGACCAACCAGGTGATCGAGCGGGCGCAGTACGAGATCCTCGCCTACGTCTACGGCGTGGTCGGGTTGATGGTGCTGGTGATGTTCCGCTCCTGGCGAGCGGTGGTCTGCATCCTGGTGCCGCTGGCGCTGACCTCGGTGATGAGCCAGGGGCTGATGGCACTGCTCGGCATCGGGGTCAAGGTGGCGACGCTGCCGGTGATCGCACTCGGTGTCGGCATCGGCGTCGACTACGGCATTTACATCTACAGTCGGCTGAGCTCCTACCTGCACATCGGCCATCCGCTGCGCATCGCCTATATCGAGACGCTGAAGACCACCGGCAAGGCGGTGTCGTTCACCGGCATGACTCTGGCGGTGGGCGTGGCGACCTGGATGTTCTCGCCGATCAAGTTCCAGGCCGACATGGGAGTGCTGCTGACCTTCATGTTCCTGTGGAACATGGTTGGGGCCCTGACCCTGCTGCCGGCGCTAGCCAACCTGCTGCATGTCACAGACGAGGAGCAGGTAGAGCCGGGCGAGGCACCCGAAGTGATCACGTCCTGAGCGAACGAGTGATTCCGAAGAGTTCGGCGACATGAAGAGGATTTCGGCGACATGAATAAGACCACGATGACCATGGAACAGGATCGGGATAACGATCCGACCGCTGATGCGGTAGGGTTTCCCACGGTCTTCGCAGCCCTGGTCTTCGGCGCCATCGCGGTGTTCGTCTTCCTGGTCCTGCCGCTGTACGTCGGCGCACTGGCGGAGAACGGCTACGACGACGGGCAACTGGGCAACTTGGCGTCGATGGATCTCGCCGGTATGGCGGTGGCGAGCGTCCTGGCGCTGTTCTGGATGAAGCGGCTGAACTGGCGCTGGGTCGGGGCGGCCGGCATGGCAGTGTTGATTGCGGCCAATTTCGCCTGCATCGGCATCAACGACTACGGCACCCTGCTTGCATTGCGCTTCGTCGCAGGGCTCGGTGGTGGCAGCGCGGTGGTGCTGGCCTACGGCGTGGTGGCCAGCACCACCCACCCGGACCGCTACATGGGCCTGTTCGTGGTGACGCAGATGATCTTTCAGGTGGCCGCGTTCCTGCTGCTGCCGTCCCTGGTGGAGCGTTACGGCCTGCCGTTTTTCTACTACCTGTTCATCGGGTTAGCCTCGGTTGGCCTGCTGCTCGGTTTCCTGTTGCCATCGACCGGGCACGCCGAGGAACTGCACCGTGGCGAGGTGGACGGTCTGCCGGTCCGGAGTCACCTGGCGATCTTCCTGGTGCTGGCATCGATGATGCTATTCTTCCTCGGCCAGTCGGGGATCTGGGCGTTCGGCGAGCTTATCGGTACCGCCGGCGGCCTTGACGACCAGACCGTCGGCAACCTGCTGGCCGGCACGACCCTGCTGGCACTGTTTGGTGGCGTAGCTTCGGCCTGGCTCGATGTGCGCTTCGGTCGCTTCCTACCGATCCTGGTCGCGGTGCTGCTGCAGGTCGCGATGCTGGTTTTCTTCTTCGGTGACATGAGCGCGACCTTCTTCTTCGTCGTTTTCGGGGTGTTCAGCTTCTGCTGGAACTTCGGCATCGCTTACCAGGTCGGCACGTTGGTCAGCGTCGACGGCGATGGCCGCTACACGGCATTGATCCCGGCGTTCCAGGGCGCCGGCTTGGCGCTCGGTCCGGCCGTCGCCGGGCTGTTCCTGACCGGAGAGGGGTACTACAGCGTCAACGTCATCTCCGGTATCGCGCTGCTCGCCTACCTGGCCTTGATCCTGCCGTTCGCGCGGCGACGCTGAAGAGGTTGGTCGGTGTTCTCGCTTGAGGGTAAGAGCGCGCTCGTCACCGGTGGCACCTCGGGTATCGGCCTTGCCGTCGCCACCCGCTACGTCGAGGCTGGCGCGCGCGTCGTCATCGTCGGGCGGCGTGATGAGGGCTCCATGATCGCGAACGATATCGCGGCCAAGTTCTGCCGCGCCGACGTCACCGACGAGGCGCAACTGGTGAGGGCGCTCGACTGCGCACAGGGCCATATCGGCAAGTTCGACATCGTAGTCAACAACGCGGGACTCGACAATAACGGCCCACTGCTCGAGGAGCAGACGCTGGCCGAGCTGCGGCGCTGTTTCGCGCTCAACTTCGACGCCATGTACGCGCTGTTCGTCCATGCACCTTCGCGGATGAACGATGGCGGTTCGATCGTCGTCACCTCTTCGGTCGCTGGCGGTTTCATCGATCTGCCGACCTACAGCCAGTACTCGGCCAGCAAGGCGGCGATCACCAGCGTCATGCGCACCGCCGCACTGGAGCTGGCCCCGCGCGGTATCCGTGTCAACGCTGTCTGCCCCGCCTCGGTCGAGAGCGAGATGCTGCCGTCGGATCACCCGGAGATTCCAGTGGTGGAGGTGCTGAGCCCGATGGGCCGCATCGCCACCCCGGCCGATCTCGTCGGTCTCTACCAGTTCCTGGCATCGGATGCCTCGGTCTATATCACTGGACAGAAGATCGCCGTCGACGGCGGTATCACCGCGGGTGTCAGCCTCGGCGTGCTCGGGGCGATCGAGGCGAGCCTGGAGGCACGAGGATGACGCCACAGCGAGCCACGATAGGCCAGACGCCGGGTCATGTGCTCTCGGCATCGACGTTTCCCAGGAGGTACAAGTGATGAGCCAAGACGATTTCTACCACCTGCCGGTCGACGACCAGGTCCACGCACTCGAGAAACTCGCCCGAGCGGCATTGGCCAACTGGGCGATCGAAGAACCGGAACTGTGGCTGCTCAAGTACCGTGAGAACTGTGTCTTCGGCGTACGAGATCCGTCTAGCGGGCGGAAGTACGCACTACGCATTCATCGCCACGGGTACCACAGCGAGGCCGCGCTGTGCTCGGAATTGGCCTGGATGGAGGCGCTGAAGACCGAAGGCATCGAAACCCCCGAGGTGATCCACACCCGTTCCGGTGACCTGCTGGCCGCCGCCGAGGCGCCAGGGGTTCCCGAGCCGCGGGTTTGTGACCTGCTCGGCTGGGTCCACGGCGAGGTGCTTGGCAACATTGAGGGCAACGCGACCGTCGGTGACGAGCAGACCCGAGCTAACTACTTCCGGGCCGGCCAGGTCGTTGCCCGGATCCACGACCAGGGGCGACGCTGGACGCGGCCCGAGGGTTTCGTGCGACCGGTCATGGACGGGCCCGGCCTGGTTGGCACCGATGGCTACCTCGGCGATTTCCGCCTCCACCCGGACCTGACCGGCGAGCAGTCTAGGCTGCTCGACCGTGCCGCCGGGAAGTTGCTGGACGATCTCGAGTCGTTCGGCACCACCCCCGACCGCTTCGGCCTGTCCCATGCCGACTTCCTGCCGGAGAACCTGCTGGTCGACGGTGATGTCGTCCGCATCATCGACTTCGACGACTGCGGCTTCGGTTGGCACATGATGGACCTGGCCACGCCGCTGTTCTTCCTGCTCGGCGAGCCGCAGTACGACGCCGCCCAGGCCGGTCTGATCGAGGGCTACCGCTCGGTACGCGAACTTCCCGACGCGCACCTGGAGCGTCTGCCGATCTTCCTGCTGGCCCGTTGCCTGACATACGTCGCTTGGGTCGCGAGCCGTCACGAGACTGAGACCGCACGCGAGCTGTCGCCGATGCTGATCGAGGCGGCCATCGCGCTGGCCGGCGACTACCTGGCATGAATTCGGGGGCCCAAGGGCCCCGCACTAGCAATCGGTAATCAATATGAACGAAATGACCCGCGAAGAGATCGTCGACCACTACGACCGCTACATCCACAAGTACAAGTGGGCGCTTTACAAGGAGTTCAACTGGGACGTCATCGAGGGCAAGCGCGAGGGAGCATTCATCTGGGACATCGACGGCCGGCGCTTCTTCGACTGCCACACCTGTGGCGGCACCTACAACCTGGGGCACCGCAATCCCCAGGTGATTGCCGCGGTCCGCAAGGCGCTCGATCACCTCGATCTCGGCAACCACCACTTGTTGTCGCCCGAGCGGGCACGGCTGGCGAAGAAGCTGGTTGAATCGGCCGGCGAGGTCGATGGAGAGCGCATGGGCCGGGTGATGTGGGCGGCCGGCGGCGGCGAATCGATGGACTTCGCCTTCAAGATGGCGCGCGGCTACACCGGCAAGAAGAAGATCCTCTGCCTGGACGGCGGCTACCACGGCCACACCGGCCTGGCGATGGGTGCCGGCGACGCCAAGTACACCGAGGCCTGGAACACCAGTCCGCCCGATTTCGTCAAGGTGCCGTGGGACGACCTCGGCCGCATCGAGAACTGGTTCGACGACGACACCGCCGCGGTGACGCTGGAGAGCATACCGGCCACGCTGGGCATGACCATCATCCCGCGCAAGATCATGCAGCACATCCGCCGGGTGACGCGGGAGCGGGGCATCCTGCTGATTCTCGACGAGATCCAGACCGGCATGGGGCGCACCGGCCGGACCTGGAACTTCCAGAACTACGGCATACTCCCCGACATCTTCACCACCGGCAAGAGCTTTTCCGGCGGGATGATGCCGAGCGCCGCGACCGTCTACCGCGACGAGATGGAGGCTGTGTTCCGCGCAAACCCGCTGATCCACTTCTCATCCTTCGGCGGCAACGAGATCTCCTGTGCCGCTTCGGAAACCGCGCTGGACATCGCCACAAACCCAGCCTTCCTGGCCCGCGTCAAAGAGCTCGCGGCCTATTTCCGTCGCGAGTTCGACCGCCTGGCCGCCGAGACCGACAAGGTGGTCGGCCTGCGCCAGGTGGGCTTGTTCATGGCCATCGAGTACCGCGACGTCGCTACCTGCATTGCCGCAGTCGAGCGGTTGAACAAAAACGGCGTCTTCTGCCTGTTTTCCAACAACGACCGCATCAGCTCGCAGTTCATGCCGGTCTGCACCCTGAGCGACGCCGAGGCCGAGGAGTTGATGGGGCTGGTGCGCAAGAGCATCGATGAGGCCGAGTCCTTCGATCTCGAAGGTTCGGACTATTTCCGCACCCAGACCGAGACCCGGATCGCCAATGTCCTGCACCAACTCGACTGAGCCGGAGGCAGCGTAGGAGCCCAAAATGGTCTTTCAGCTGCCGCAGTCGGCATCGGGCGAGAAACGATCGATCCTCGAACGAGCCCACCGTCATCTGGTGCCGAACGGGATCGAGACCTTCGCCGGCTTCGATGCCTCGCGTCTGCAATTCAAAGCCGGCCTGTTCGTCGATCATGCCTACTGCGACGAGGCGCTGGAAAAAGTCAACACGGCGATTCGGGTCGCATGCGAGGTCAGGAATGACAGGGATGCGCGGTCGATCGGTCGAGGTTGACCCTGTACCGTTGCGGCAACCTTGCCGACGCCCCCCCAAATAGTGGGCCCTGGTGTCCGCATATATTTTACACGTTATTGATTTAAGTGTATTTTTTCTGTTCTTCTTGACCTCTTCCGGGGACCATTGCAGCCCGCGTTCCACCCGGGTGGGTGGTGAGCGGGACGGCGTATCCGCTCACTATGGGCTGATCCGGAATATTGTTTCCATAACGAATTTTCAAGGAGTCGACAATGCTCAAGCAAGTCAGCGTGGATGCCGCCGAGGGCCGCAAGGTCCCGGCTCGAGTGGCGGCCGAGGGTGGTATCATGACCGTTACGGCGCTCAAGTACAGCCCCGAGGCGACCCTCGAGGACGCCTACCCGACGAACCTGCCGGGGGTGCTTGCGCGCGACAAGATCATGGAACTCGCCCAGAAGGAGATGGCCGAGTGGCACGCCAAGCAGCCGCAGAGCAAGGCGATGACCGAGCGCGCGTTCAAGTCCTCGCCGTTCGGCGTGCTCGGCAACCACCAGAAAGACTGGAACAATATGGCGCAGAATATCTACTGCAGCCGTTCTTACGGCAACAAGTTCTGGGACCTCGACGGCAACGAGTACCTCGATCTGAGCCTCGGCGACACCCCGGACATGTTCGGTCACGGTGGCGAGAACCCGGCGGTCAAGGCGGCGGCCCAGGCGATGCTGGACGACGGCCTCTGCACCATGGCGTGCAACGAGGACGGCGTCCGTGCCACTGAACTGCTGGCCGGGAAGTTCGGCCTGCCGTGCTGGATGGCCAACCTCTCCGCGTCGGATTCCAACCGCGCGGTGCTGGCCATCGCGCGCCAGTTCACGGATCGCAACATCATCGCCATCCCCAACTTCACCTACCACGGCAACCTCGAGGATACCCAGTACCTAAAGGTGGCCCAAGGTGTCATCAGCCGCGTCCACGGCATGAACATCTACCAGACCAAGGAGATCAACAACCACACCCGTATCTTCGACTTCAACGATCTCGATTCGCTCGAGGAGGTATTGAAGGACGGTCAGGTCGCGGTCGTCATGATGGAGCCGATCATGTCCAACTTCGGCTGGGCCTGGCCGCTCGACGGCTACAACAAGCAGGTTTATGCCCTGTGCCAGAAGTACGGCACGCTGCTCAGTTACGACGAGACCCACACGCTGTCCGCCGGGCCCGGTGGTGCCGTGGGCGAACTGGGGCTGCAGGGCCACTACGACTTCTGGACCTGCGGCAAGTCGATTGCCAGCGGCGTGCCCACCGGCGTGTTCGGCATGCGCGAGGACATCGCGCGTGAACTCTACCGCCAGACCGAAGAGAGCGGCCTGTTCGCGGAAGCCGGATTCGGCCTGCTCGGTACCCTGCTGTCGGGCAACATCGCCTCGGCCAGGGCGCTGCGGGTGACGTTGGAAGAGGTGCTGACCGACGAGGTCTACGGAAGGATCGGTGCCCACGTCGACGACATGGTCACCGGCATGAACGCCTCGATCGAGAAATACGGCGCGCCGTTCCTGGTCGAGACCATGGGCAACCGCATCGCCTACACCTTCATCCCGGAGCGCTGCCACGATCCGATCTCGGCGTCGGTCGGCATCGGCTTCGGTGGCATGTTCGAGTTCAGCCATGCCTACGCGTGGAACCGCGGCATCATGATCATGCCGTACTTCAACATGCTGCTGATCACGCCGCAGCACAGCAAGGCCGACACCGAGAAGTGGCTGGCGGTGTGGGACGACATCGTCCGCATCCTGATGGACAAGTAGGTCGGCACGGTCTCTTTCACCTGACCGCGACAGGGTCCCGCCTTACTGCAAGTGTGGGGCCCCCTTGGTCTCCACGTGGCTCGGAAGTCGGTTTTCCGGCCGTCGAAGCCGTGTCCTGGTCAGCGCCACTCGGGTGATAGTCTATGAACTACCGTTTACATCACATCGGTATCCGTTGCAGCGATCTCGGGGTCGGTCGGGCGCTGTTCTGTGGTCTGTTCGGGCACCACGAGCTGGGCAGCGAGCGGTTCTGCGGTGTCGAGGCGCTCCGGCTCGGCCAGGCCGGGACCGACCTGGAGCTGGCGCTGTTCACATCGCCGCCGCGGGTCGACTGGCTGCCGTCGGGGTCGGGAATCCAGTACGTCGCGTTCGTGGTCGAGCGGCTCACCGAGGCGCTTCGTCATCTGCTCGCCAACGGTGTCGAACCGCTGAGCGGACGGCTCTCCAGCCGCTCCTACGACTACGCGGTGGTCTGCAGCGCCGAAGGGCTGCCGGTCATTCTGCTCGAGCTCGTGGACGACACGCCGCCCCGGGAGGCAGGCTCCGGTGCGGAGAATCTCCACGGTTTCCTGCTTACCCACACCGGTATCCTGACCGACGACCTCGCTGCCTCGGAGCGCTTCTGGCGCGGGCACTTCGGCCTGCACCGCTTCAGTAGCAACGACCGGGACGGCAGCGGATTCATGGCGCTGGCTGATAGCCACTGGCAGCCCGGGCACCACAACGCCTTCCTCGAACTGCTCTGCCCGCCTAACGTGCTCAACGTCGACCAGTACGGCTACGATCTCGCCGGGATCGGCTACTACCACCTCAGCTACTACTGCGCCGATGTCGAGGCGGCCTGGCGAGATCTGGTCGATCGTGGCCTGTTCCCGACCCTGCCGCCCTATGTCGAGGCCGGAACCGGCGCCGAGGACGCCTTCGTCTTCGCGCCCGACCTGGTGGCCATCGAGCTATTCGGCGGTGAGTCTGTCCGCGAGGTGATGGCAACGGCAGACATCCGTGAGTTGGACGAGACCTTCTCGGTCGATGCAGCCGGCATGGCCGCGGCGTCTGGTGCCATGACTCCGCTGCCTGAGGGCCACCGGTTCGGCCTGGTCCACAATTGAGCACCTGCGGGAGGATCCTGTGATCGACACCAATTTCTCACTGGCCGGCAAGACCGCCCTGATCACAGGCGGCACCAGCGGCATCGGCCTCACAACCGCCAGGCGCTTTATCCGCCACGGGGCGCGGGTGGTGATCACCGGCCGACGCACCAGCGGCCACGACATCGCCGTGGAGATCGGCGCGGAGTTCGTCCCCGCCGACCTGTCCCAACCGAAAGCGGTACGCGACATGGTGGAAGAGGCAACGGGACGGCTCGGCGGACTCGACGTGCTGGTCTCCAACGCGGGGGTCGCGCACGACATGACCCTGCTGCAGGACACCAGCGACGCGATCCTGCAGGAGACCTTCGACGTCAACTTCCTCGGACCCTACCGGATGGTGCGTGATGCCCTCCCACACCTGCGCGACGGCGGCTCGATCCTGTTCAGCGCCTCGTTCTCCGGAATGTCTGGCATCGTCGGAGAGACCCACTACGGAGCGGCAAAAGCGGCGCTGATCTACCTGACCAAGGCGCTGGCGCTGGAGCTTGCGCCGCGCCGTATTCGCGTCAACTGCGTCAGTCCCGGTTCGCAGGAGACACCGATGTGGCCCGATGACCACCCGCAGAAGAATATGCTCGGCACCTTCCACCCGCTCGGTCGACTCGGAGACCCGGAGGAGATCGCCGCGACGTTCCACTTCCTCGCGGCCGCCGACGCAGGTTTCCTGACCGGGCAGAACATCGCCGTGGACGGGGGGCTGGCTGCCGGCTACTCGGTGCAGCTCCTGGAGCGGGTGGCGGCCAGCTTCGAGTGATACCCGAAACCCGAATTCGCGATCGAGTTAGGGGCAGGCGCGCGCCCATCTGTGTACGCCCGGGGATCAGGTCGTGCGTTGTTCGGTTATGTGCATCTCAGTCGCCTGCCGGAAGCGCCCGGGTGACTTGCCGATCCTGCGCTTGAAGGAGCGCATGAAGGCGCTCGACCTTGTCTTGCGCAGGAAGTAGATTGCGCGTGCCTGCCGCACCTCGTCGGTCAGCGCCTGAAAGCTGGTGTCCTCTTTGCGGAACCGGCGTTGCAGCGTCCTCGGCTCCAGCCTGAGCACAGCGGCGACCTGTTCCGGCGTGGCGGTGCCGATACTGAATACAGGACATCAAAACCGGAGGCCACATCTATCTCCGGGACGAGCCCGTCGGAGAACCTGCTTACTGGGTGGTGTCCGGTAAAGAGATGGCGCGAACTCGATTCAGGCGCTTCAGCGGAACTGCGGGAACTCGGTTTCGTGATGTCAAGGGAGGCAGTCAAGTGAAGAAAAGCGAGACTGAGAGTAGCAATACATGGACCGAGGACGGACCGACTTGTAGTAGCGTTGATGCACCTGTAATGGGTGTGGAGCGAAGGGGTCGGGTTGCTTCAGTCGAATCATTGGTCAACTCCGTCTGGAGGATGAGCCGGTGACACAGACGAAATCCTTTGTGATACCAAAGCGCTTGGTGCTGGAGGTATACGAGAGCGCGCGAAGGCCAATCGCGGAGCGGCGGGGATTGATGGAGAATCGATCGAGGGTGCGTCGGGAGACCGGCGAGGAGTAGGTGGCGAAAGCCCACTGCACTGAAGGTGTAGCGAGTCACAGGGGGAAACGAAACAGGTGTGGTCGGGACGGCACCTGGCACGGCGTGGTAAAAGGGAACCGATGTTCAGGGTATTTCAGCCTCTTTCGTAACTCATCTGAGGTCACTGGCCACCTTACCCTTTGAAAAAATGGCCTCCGTCGATGGATATTCGCATAGTGTGAACAGACCCTAGGACGGGGGCATGCGGTAGGCGCCATCGAGCCGTATCACCTCGCCGTTGAGCATAGGATTGACGCAGGCCTGTAACACCATGGAAGCGAACTCTTGCGGCCGGCCCGGGCGCCGGGGGTATACGAGCTTGGCGACCAGGGCGTTTCGATTCTCCTGGGAAACCTCAGCGAGCATCGGGGTCATGAATAGACCTGGTGCAATGGCGACAACCCGGATTCCGTGGCGGCTCAGATCGCGGGCCATCGGCAATGTCAAGCCCGCGACGCCCGCCTTCGACGCAGCATAGGCGGTCTGACCGATCTGACCCTCATAGGCCGCTATCGACGCGGTGTTGATGATGACACCGCGATCATTGTCGCCAGAGAACGGATCGAGCGCCACCATACCGGCGGCGGCCTGTGATGCGCAATTGAATACGCCGAGCAGATTGATCCGGATGGCGCGCTCGAACAGCGCCGGGTCGTGGGCACCCTTCCTGTGGACTGTCAGTTCGGCCGGAGCGATACCGGCGCAGCAGACCATGATCCGTTCCTGATCATGGGCCGCCCGTGCCTTGCCAAGCCCTTGGGCGACGTCCTCTGGATTGGCGACATCGACCTTTGCGAACAGCCCGCTGATTTCCTCGGCCACACGCACACCCCGTTCCTCATTCCAATCGAACAGGGCCACCTTGACGCCGGTGGCTGCAAGAGCCCGCGCGGTTGCCTCGCCAAGTCCTGACGCGCCGCCCGTCACAACGGCAGAAATGTTTTCGTTTAAATTCATGTCAGTTGTTGTCCTACAATACCTGATAAATGTGCTGCAACCTACTTTCCTTTGCTAATCTGAATCAGATGAACATGCGTTCAGGAAATAAATGCGGACAAAAGGACGTTCACAACGTTGAGTTCTGCTGACCAAAGGGCAGAAGGACCTTGGTGCCAGGTGTAACTCCCTGTTCAACTACTAACTTTTTACTCGAATGACTTCGCAATCGCCCGCGAGAATGACGAAGTATCGTAACTCTTTCCGGTAGCGAAGTTAGCGACCACAAGATCCTTGGAAGGGGAGATATAGAGTGTTTGACCATGGTATCCATATTTTCCAAAATCACCATCTCGCAGCACGAAGTCCCATTGACGCGTTTCAAAGGCAACTTTCTCTCCCATGTAGGCGTCTATCGTTGGGGCTGTTATTCCTGCTCTGTAAATATCGGGGCGCCCGGTCGTCTGGATGCGCTTGATGAGGGTCTCGGGGATGACTTTATCCTTGGCGACCTTGTGCCAGCTTGGTGTGAAGAGCATGCCGTAGCGTCCGAGGTCTCGCAGAGTGGAGCTGATTGCGCCGTGTGAAGCAGCGGCGCCCGCAGGCGAGATAATAATAAGCCCATCGGACTCTGCTCCCATACGTTGCCAGATCATCTGTGAAACCAGCTCCGCGTAGGGTTTGCCGGTGACCCTCTCTGCGATCCACCCGCAGACAAACGTGTTAATCGAGTGGTATTCGTATTTTTGTCCGCTTGGCTTCTGTCGTTTGAGCGTTGGGATGTAATCATAGGTCGAGAACGTGGTTTTTGGCGTATTGGGCATCATTCCAAGGCTGCTTTCATAGAGCCCAAATGGAGATTCAGGATTGGTATAGGCTTCGGGATCATCGGCCTCGAGACCTTCGGAGCCAGAAGCCATGTCCAGGATGTCGATCACCGGTGTGCCCTCCCAGTCGGTGCCTTTGAATTCCTCGATGTATGTTTCAACAGACTTGCTGACATCGACCAGACCTTGTTCCTCCAACATCCCTACGATAGTTCCCGCGACGCTTTTGGAGACCGACCACCATATGTGCTTGTCGTGGGGACGCATGCGCGGGTACTTCTCGTAGATGATCTTTCCCTTGTGAATCACCAAGACCCCGTCGGTGTGATCGGCTGCCCATTCGTCGAGCGTCAATTCGCCGGCCTCAGTCTTAGTTTTGATCTCCCCAATTCCGGGACTCAAGGCCAATTCAAGCTCCGAAACCGGACCGGCGCGGTGAATCAGAGCGTGCGGGAAGAACTGCGGGGTGTTCAGATACGCGAAGCGGGTGAAGTCGTAGTCGTCGTCATGATTCCAAGTGGCTTTGTCGAACCTGGGAAAGAGCGCGAGCGCTTGTTCCTGGGTGTATCCTTTGCCGGGAGTGAATTTCGTTGCGTCTTGAGCGTGTATATAGCCAGGGATGCTGAGCGCTGCAATGATCGCGAATAGACAGGATGTTTTCATCTTTGTAGTCCTTGTTTATTTGACACTGAAAATCTCGCCATGGTCACGTTGCAACGCTGCGTTGATTCAGAGGCGATTGTCGAATAAAGAGTTGTGTTTAGTCACAAAATCTTCACATTGCTATTCAGGTGAGTAATCAGGAATGACCGCTTGCAGGACTTTCCGGAAGTAGCCTCCGCACCGCTTCAGTTTGCCGCCGGTCGGGATCGGATCTCAGTCGCCTGCCGGAAGCGCCCGGGTGACTTGCCGGTCCTGCGTTTGAAGGAACGGATGAAGGCGCTCGACTCGGCGTAGCCGAGCTCGTGGGCGATTTCGGCGATGCTCAGCCTTGTCTTGCGCAGGAAGTAGATTGCGCGCGCCTGCCGTACCTCGTCGGTCAGCGCCTGGAAGCTGGTACCCTCTTTGCGGAGCCGGCGTTGCAGTGTCCTCGGCTCCAGCCCGAGTACAGCGGCGATGTGCTCCAGCGTGGCGGTGCCGGGGCTGAGACCGCGACCGATGTTGTTGCGCACGAAGTGGTGCAGCTGGTCCTCGAAGATCTCCGCCTCGGTCAGGTCTTGCATGTGGCGCTTAAGCACCTTGTAGAGACTGGGATTGGCGTTGGGAAGCGCGCGGTCGGCGAGTTCGGCCGGGTAGATGACGGCGTTGGTGGCGGCGCCGAACCTCGGCTTGACCCGCAGCCACTTGCGGTACCGTGCCAGGTCGCAGGTCGGCTGGTGCTCGAACACCACTTCGCTGGGCGTCACCACGGTATCAGTCAGGCCGTTGACCATGCGCATGACCAGGGCGACGGTGATCTCGCCGTCGAGATCCCAGCCCAGTAACTCAGGGTGGTTGGAACTGTACTCGATGCTGAATTGCTGGCGGTCGGCGACCAGCTGGAAGTGGGCTTGGCTCTGTAGCACTGCGCCGTAGCGGCACAGGTCCTTGAACGCCTCGCCGACCGTGGGGGCGTTGACGAACAGGAAGATGAACGGCCCCCACTCCTCCAGCGGCTCCTTCAGGCCGAGTTCAAGGGCGATGTCGGAGCGACCGGTGACGCGCGCGGCCTTGCGGAAGACCTGGAGCACGGTTAGCAGGTCGACCTTGCGGTAGGGGTCGGCGGCCTCGGCGATGCGCAGCCCCTCGGGACCAACCACCTCCACCGGGTCGATGTCGGCTTGGCGGAGGAAACGGATGATGACGTTCATGTACCCTGAACGGGTCCACGGCGGGGTCGACGGGGAGATGACAGCCTTTCTCATCAGGTGCTCCTGCGGTTGTTTCCTTCCTCAACTTATATATCGATGTCGCAAAAAGTCAATCTATAGTCGACGAGGGGCGATACAGCAGCCTGCTCCGGGTGGGACAGTACTGTTCCGGACATTCCATCCAGATAGAGAGGTCAGCCATGACGGAAATTACCGAGTTCCCGCGCAGCATCGCGGTCCAGGAGCACTTCGACAAGTACTCTCAACACTGGGGCGGTCGCCTCGAATCAATCGAGGGCATGGGCTACATGTTCCTCGAGCGGGACTGCGACGGCCCCTGGGTCGTCGACAAGGACGGACGCCGGGTCCTCGACTGGTTTGTCGCCGGTGGGCTCTACAACCTCGGCCACAAGCACCCGGCCGTCTGGGACGAGTTCCGCAAGGCGGTCGAGGAGGAGGATTTCGGTACCTTCTTCTGGCCTTCCGATGCCAAGAGCGAGCTGATGGCGGCCATGGCCCGTACCGCCACCCGCGCCAACCCCAAGCTGACCTGCGCCCTGGGCGCGGTTACCGGTTCCGAGGCGGTCGACGAGGCGCTGAAGCTGGCCCGTGGCGTCACCGGCCGCTACGAGGTGCTTTATGCAAAGCACGCCTACCACGGGCACACCGGCCTGTCGTTGACCATGATGGCCTCCGACGACATGCGAGCCTGGGCCGAGCCGCTGGTGCCGGGCTTCCGTCCGTTCGATTTCGACGACGCCAGTTCACTCGCCTCGATCATTTCCGAGCGGACCGCAGCGGTGATCCTGGAACCGGTTCAGACTGACTGGAGCGGGCGCAAGTCACGTGACTCAGAGTTCTGGAAAGAGGTCCGTCGTGTCTGCGATAAACATGGCGCCAAGCTGGTCATCGACGAGGTGATCACCGGCATGGGTCGCCTCGGTACCGTCTGGGGCTGCGAAGCGCTGGGCATCGAACCCGACGCCATTTGCGTCGGCAAGGGCTTCTCCGGCGGTGCCCAACCGATCGCCGGTGTCATCTGCACCGACGAGATGCTGCGCTTCTGGGGGCCGAACCCGTACCGTTCCGTTTCTTCCTACGCCTGGTCGAACATCGCCTGTCGCACCACCAGGGTGGCCATCGAGGAGACCGAAAGGCTGCTGCCGCAGGCACTGAAGATGGGCGACAGGATCGACGAGGTGCTCGCCGTGTCGATGGAAAAGTACCCGGGCTACATCGTCGACGTCGAGCGCACTGGAATGATCTGGTCGGTCAAGCTCGAAGAGGAGAAGTTCAATGCCCTGGAGGCGTTTGGCGGCATGTGGGAGAACGACGTCAACATCTACCCGAGTTCCCAGCACGGTCCCATCGTCAAGCTGATGCCGCCGCTGATAACCACCGAGGAGCACGTCGCGTTCTTCGCCGAGGCGTGGGACAAGACCATGGCAGCAGCGCAGGGCGGTGGCCACCAGCAGTGGTTCTGACGGTGCGCACGCAATGCTGAATTCCGAAGGGGCCGCGACGAGGTCATCGTCCCGGCCCCTGTTTTCGCAGTGGGATGCTCGGCCAATCGCCACTATTGTCGTGATAGGTCAATAACGTGTCGCCCGATGCAAATATCAGAGCGCGTAACGCGGATATCATCAAGCCTCATGAAAGGCAAGAGCATCAAGCTCATGACGGAGGTAAAAGATATGTCCAGTCCGAACCGAGGCGGCCCGACCCGCCAGCAGTTCATGGAGGAGTACGCCCAGTACTTTGGGATTGATCGTGTCAAGGCGACCGAGCAGATGGGGTACTACTTCATCGAGGCCTGGGGCGAGGGCGCCTATATCTGGGATACCGAGGGCAACCGCGTGCTCGATTTCTGGGGTGTCGGTGGCCTGAATAACCTCGGCCACCGCAACCCGGCGGTGATCGCCGAGACCGAGAAGGCGCTGAAGGAAGAGGATTTCGGCAGCCTGTTCTGGTTCTCCGAAGCCAAGGGAGAGCTGGTCAAGACCCTGGCGCGCACCACGCCAGAGCGGCTGAAGATCACGCTGCCGTGCGTTACCGGCTCCGAGGCTGTCGACGAGGCGATCAAGCTCGCGCGAGGCGCCACGGGTCGCTACGAAGTGCTCTACGCCAGCAACGCCTACCACGGCCACACCGGCATCTCGCTGACGATGATGACTGCGGACGACTGCCGCGCTTGGGCCGAGCCCCTGGTGCCGGGTTTCCGTGCGTTCGACTTCAACGACTCCGGTTCGCTGGCGACGATTATCAGCAAGCGTACCGCCGCGGTGATCCTTGAGGTGGTGCAGAGCGACTACAGTGGGCGCCGGAGCGAGGATCCGAACTTCTGGTCGGAGGTGCGTCGCCTGTGCGATGAGTACGGCGCCAAGCTTATCATCGACGAGGTGGTCACCGGCATGGGACGTCTCGGCGACGTCTGGGGCGTTTCGGCATACAACGTCGACCCTGACATGATCTGCCTCGGCAAGGGTTTCTGCGGCGGCGTCTTTCCGATGGCAGCGGTGGTCTGCGCGGAAGACATGCTCGACTTCTGGGGTCCGAACCCCTACCGGAGTATGTCCTCCTACGCCTGGTCGAATGTGGGTTGCCGAGCGACAAACGCGGCCATCCTCGAGACCGAGCGATTGTTGCCCGAGGCGATGAAAACGGGCGACAAGCTCGAAAAGGTCATCCGCGACCTGCAGAGGCAGTACCCCGATCACCTCGTCCGCCTCGAGCGCAACGGCATGCTTTACTCGATCGAACTCAACGAACAGAATTTCACGGCGCTGGAGGCCTTCGGTGGCATGTGGCAGCGCGGTGTCAACGTTGTGACCAGTTCCCAGCACGCGCCAATCTTCAAGCTCTACCCGCCGCTGATTCTCAACGATGAGCATATCGCCGAGTTCGCAGAAAAGTTCGAGGACACCATCAAAAGCGCCCAGGGTGGCGGCCATCAGGGTTGGTTCGACTGAACCGGTGACGTAAGATGGCCCGGAATCGCATGTACGACATGCGGCTCCGGGCCCAACTTTCCAGGCTCCTCTGGAGCCTCATGAATGGTAATCGAGGATAGGGATATGAGCGCATTCACTCCGGTCATCCCCGAGGGGATGGAGGCGTACTACGAGGACTACAAGTTCGCACCTGCGGTGCGCGCTGGCGACCTACTAATCGTCTCGGGCCAGCTCGGCTCTGACGCCGACGGAGCACTGCCCCCCGACCCGGTGGCACAGATGCGCAATGCCTTCGGGGCCATAGACCAAATCCTCCAGTCCCAGGGGCTCGGATTCAACAGCGTCATCTCCCTCGACAGCTTCCACGTCGGTGACGTCCATGAGGCGTTCCTGCGGATGATCGAGGCCAAGGCGGAATTCATTCCCGAACCACACCCGGCGTGGACCGCGGTCGGGGTCAACGGCCTGGCTCTGCCAGAGGCGCTGGTGGAGATCAAGGTCACCGCACGCTTCACCTGACCCATCGCGGGCCCGGCCACCAGCGACATACGACAGAGAGGTTTCCCCATGTCCCCGCAATTGTTTCTTAAGATCAAGGGCTTGGTCATTATGCCGATCGGCTTGGCATTCGTTCTCGCCACGGGAGCGGTAATCGCCCTGTTCGGCGGCGACGTGCAGCCGATCGGCAACTTCTTCGCGCAGCTATTCGGCCTGCTGCTAATCGGCATCGGCTGGGGGATGTGGAAGACCCCGGCCGGGACCAACCCACGTTTCCACGACTGTGTCGGCAACGCGGTTTGTGACCTGATCGCAGTGGCGCTGACCGCGCAAGCGATCGCCGCTGGCACGCTCGGGCCGCTGGCATTCCTGCTCGTGGCCACCTACCTGGTCTCTGCAATCGGCTACGGGTACGGCTGCGCGGTGGCGCTTCGTGCTGGCTGAGCCACTACGGATATGATTCCACCTCGCCGGGTAGTTTCCCCGGTTACTCAGGGCAGCTATCCTGATCTTGGATGTATGATGTCTCCGCGACAGAGTGTGATTTCCGCGTGTCGCGACACCTGCTGCGGTTTACGTGGAGGAAGCAATGTCTGACGAAAAGTTACTTGAGGGTTTCGAAAATGCCCCGCACATCCCACTCAACCAGGACGGGTCGACCATCGGCCTCGGCAACTGGAACCAGCCGGCCAACCGCAACTGGAGCTACCGTCACATCGATACGGTGTTTCCGCATACGGTGCCCATTTCCCGCGGTGCCGGTCCGGTGGCTGAACTCGGTACGCGTACGGTCGATCTCTCGGGTGCCAGCGTTCACTACCGTGGCCGCGACATGCAGCTCGAAGAGTACCTACACGAGAGCCACTGTGACGCCATGGTGGTGTTGCAGGGTGACAAAATTGTCTACGAGAACTACCGGCGCATGGATGCCGATGAGCGCCACCTGTGCCAGTCGGTCAGCAAGACCACCGTCTGTGCCGTGGTCGGCCAGCTGGTTGCCGATGGGCTGATCGAGTCCACGCTGTCGGTCGATTACTACGTTCCCGGCGTGGCCGCCGGATTCGCCGGCGTGCCGGTCCAGGACCTGCTGGACATGCACGTCGCGCTCGACTTCAGCGAGGACCTCACCGATCCCGACGCCGACATCCACGACTACGAGATGGTCGGAGCGTGGCATCCTGACACCGGAGGTCAGGCCGAGGGCATGTTGCCTTACCTGAAGGCACTGGGTCGGAGGGAGGGGTACGACCTTGCCGGCGAGACCCACTACTTCTGCCCCAACACCGACATGCTGGCCGTCGTCGCCGAGCAGGTCACCGGCCAGCGCTTCACCAAACTGTTCCAAGAACGGATCTACCGCTACCTCGGCGCCGAGGCCGATGCCGGGTTCGCCGTCGACGCCACCGGCCTGGCCGTGGCTTCCGGCGGCCTGTTCCTGCGTCCGCGCGACCTGGCCCGCTACGGGCGGCTGTTTGCTGACCGCGGCGTTGCCCACGATGGCACCCGGGTGTTGCCTGCGGCGTGGATCGACGACTGCCTCGATACTACCCGGGGCACGGCGTACTACCTCGGCGACGGCTTTTGCTACCACAATCAGATGACCAGCGACGGCGAGGCACTGTGCCACCTCGGGGTCGGCGGTCAGATGATCTACGCTAACCCGACGACCGGAGTCGTCGTCGCGCAGTTGTCAACCTTGAGCATGCCGTCCAATGGTGACCTCGATATCGGCAATGCTCTCTACGGCATCGCCGCTTCGATCAATCGGCTCCTAGCCTAGTGATGGTCGCCGTCGTCGCCCTGGCCGACTGCTGCGACGCTGGTACGACCTGGCCCTGGAGCACGTCGTGGACCTCGCCCTGTTGGTCGCGCGCAAAGTCGCGCCGGCGCCGTTCGGTGGTATCAAGGCCTCCGGGCATGGTCGCGGGAGGTCGAAGTACGGTCTGGACGACTACCCGGAGATGAAGTATTTCTACATGGGCGGTCTTGCCGGCGAGGATTCGGCGTGACGGAAAGGAGTCACGGTGTCCATATTACCGTTGAGACTGGATCGCACGGTACCATCTGGCCCGATCCGTACCGTGCTTTGGTTCGATGGAATCGCGGTCCAATAGTGTGGAAGCAGGCTTGGTGAGCTTCGAGGACTTCCGCCGACAATACCTTCGTGGCGGCCTGCGCCGAGCGGAACTCGACGCCGATCCCTTCGTGCAGTTCGAGCGCTGGATCGGTGAAGCGACCGCAGTAGAACTGGTTGATGCCACAGCGATGACGTTGTCGACGGTCGATGACGAAGGCCAGCCGAGCTCGCGCACGGTGCTGTTGAAGTACTTCGACCATGACGGTTTCGTCTTCTACAGCAACAAGGAGAGCACCAAGGCGCGACAGATCGCCGGCAATCCAAAGGTAGCCCTGCTCTTCTACTGGCGGGAGTTCGAGCGCCAGGTCAAGATCACCGGCGAGGTAGGTTCCGTTTCGACGGCCGAGACGCTACGCTACTTCGCATCCCGCCCGCGCGAGAGCCAGATCGGTGCCTGGGTGTCTCAGCAGAGTTCGGTGCTCTCGTCGCGGGAACTGCTCGAGCAGAAGTTCGCCGAGATGAAACGCAGATTCACCGGCGGCGAGGTGCCGCTGCCGTCGTTCTGGGGCGGCTACCGGGTGCGTCCATCGCGCATTGAGTTCTGGCAGGGACGGCCCAACCGGCTCCACGACCGGTTCCTCTACCGCCGTGACGGCGACGACTGGACCATCGAGCGGTTGGCGCCCTGACCGCCCGAGTACTTACGGATCAGAATTCGATCGCGGTTTTCTTGCAGACCGTTCGCATGGTGAAAATCGAGCGCAACCGGTCGACGCCAGGGAAGCGCGACAGGTACTGGCGATGGACGCGCTCGTAGTCGGCGATGTCGGCCACGGCGAGACGCAGCAGATAGTCGGCCTGGCCGGCCATTAAATAACACTCCAAAAGTTCGGGGCAATTGAGCACGGCACGCTCGAAGGCATCGAGGATTTCGTCGCTCTGGCTGTTCAACGTTACCTCTACGAAGACGTTGGTCGGCCGACCGGCCGCCTCCTGGTCTACGATCATTACGAAACCATCGACCAGGTCGCTCTCCTCGAGCTGCTTGACCCGTCGGTGGCAGGCCGAAGGCGAGAGGTGGATGAGCTCTGCAAGATCGGCGTTGCTGATCCGACCGTCGGCTTGCAGCAGATTGAGTATCTTGCGGTCCGTACTATCGAGATTTCTGCTCATAGATTCTTCGGTAAATTTATTATATAGCAGGATAATATCCTAAGATATTTCTATATAGCAAAGAAATTATAAGCAAATTCGACCATAATCAGTGCATTCTATTGTTTGCTTTTTAACTGAAACCAGGAGGATGTCAGAATGCTTGTCGGAGTACCAAAGGAGATCAAGAACCATGAATATCGAGTCGGCCTGACACCGTCGTCGGTGCGCGAACTCATCCATAACAATCACGAGGTGATCGTCGAGACCCGGGCTGGTGAGGGCATAGGTTGCGACGACGACTCCTACCGGGCCATCGGCGCGACCATCGTCGACAGCGCGAGCGAAATCTTCGCCCGCGCCGAGATGGTGGTGAAGGTCAAGGAGCCACAACCGACCGAGTATACCCAGCTGCGCGAGGGCCAATTACTGTTCACTTACCTCCACTTGGCACCGGACCCGGAGCAGACTCGGGGACTGGTCGAGTCTGGCTGTACCGCGATCGCCTACGAGACCATTACCGATGCCCGCGGCGGCCTGCCGCTGCTGGCGCCAATGAGCGAGGTGGCTGGCCGCATGGCGATCCAGGTCGGGGCGCTGTCGCTGCAAAAGGCCCACGGTGGCCGCGGGGTGCTGCTCGGTGGTGTCCCGGGCGTGCTGCCGGGCAAGGTGGTGGTGATTGGCGGCGGCGTGGTTGGCCTCAATGCTGCCCGGATGGCGATGGGCATGGGCGCCGACGTGACTATCCTCGACAAGTCGAGCCCGCGGCTGGTCTACCTCGATGATGTCTTCGGCCCACGTTTGAAGACCCAGTACGCGACACAGGACGCGACCGAGGAATTGGTCCTGGATGCCGACCTGGTGGTTGGTGCGGTGCTGATTCCCGGAGCCGCAGCGCCAAAGCTGGTTCGCCGTGAGCACCTTTCGAAGATGAAGCCGGGCGCGGTGCTGGTCGATGTCGCCATCGACCAGGGTGGATGCTTCGAGACCTCGAAGGCGACGACCCACGCCGACCCGACCTATATCGTCGACGGTGTCGTCCACTACTGTGTTGCCAACATGCCGGGCGCTGTAGCCCGTACCTCGACGTTCGCGCTGAACAACGCTACGCTTCCGTTCACGCTAGCACTGGCCAACAAGGGCTGGAAGCAGGCTTGCAAGGAGGATGCGCATCTGCTGGAAGGACTGAACGTTCACGCCGGGCGGGTTACTTATGGCGCGGTGGCGCGTGATCTCGGCTACGAGCATTTCCCATCGGAACAGGCGCTGGACCCCTAGGCTCAGCATTTCCCTATTGACTTCATTGTTGGGGTATCCCCGGGCTCGGTGTCCGGGGAACTCCCGATCTTGTTGCGGTTATCACTTACTTCCGAATGACATGTGTAGCGCAATCGCCGAAATAACATGGGGTTTGGTTTTCACTGCAAATCAATAGGATGGCACTAGGGCTGAGAGCCCATCCGTTGACACGCTTGGGCATGCAGCGTTCGGAAACGGACTATAGTTTAGCCTGGTCAATCGTGTCCAAATTTTTCTTGAGGGCATTCAATACTTCTGGGTTTTGCAAAGCCTTACAAAAAAATTTTTAAGGGAATAATATTGACGTAAAAATAACCCATGGTTATTCTGATTCCCGAGATTTATAGTATTGGCTGTATGGGGTGGACGAGTGACTGAAAAAAAGATCCAAAAAGTTGCGGTGCTCGGCGCCGGCGTGATGGGGAGCGGTATCGCCGCTCATATGGCAAACGCCGAGGTGTCTGTCTTGTTGCTCGATATTGTTCCCGATGGGGCGGTAAATCGAAATCAGATTGCGGAAGCGGCCCTGGAGCGGTCGTTGAAAACAGGTGCCTTTATGCACCCGGATAATCTGAATAGGGTTAGCGTGGGTAATTTGGAGGACCATTTGTATTTGCTCGGTGGTTGTGACTGGATCATCGAGGCGGTAGTCGAGCGGCTCCATGTTAAACAAGCGCTTTACGTCCGCGTGGATGAGGTGCGCTCACCCGGGACGGTAGTCTCCTCAAACACCTCGACCATCCCATTGGATCACCTGATCGAAGGGCAGTCCGAGGCATTTGCGCGAGATTTCTGCATCACCCACTTCTTCAACCCGCCACGGCACATGAGGCTACTGGAAGTCGTGGCTGGAAAGCAAACATCCGAGGAGACCATTGAGTGTGTGCGAGCGTTCAGCGATATGAAGCTCGGCAAGGGGGTGGTCGAATGTAAGGACACACCCGGCTTCATCGCGAACCGGATCGGTGTCTTGTGGATGCAGGCCAGCCTGGTTGAGGCGATCAAGGCCCGAATTAGGGTAGAAGAGGCAGATGCGCTCATGGTCAAGATGGGTATTCCCAAGACCGGCGTGTTCGGTTTGTGGGATCTTGTCGGCATCGATCTGGGGCCCTATGTGATCGAGTCCCTGACTCAGAACCTCCCGCCCGGCGACGACCTGTTCGACTTGGCTAAAACGCCCCGGTTGATGGAGCGGATGATCTCTGATGGCTACACAGGGCGCAAGGGGAAGGGTGGTTTTTACCGGATTCGGAAGACGGAGAAAGGTAAAATCAAGGAATCCATTGACTTCGCGACCGGGGAGTACCACCCGAGTGTGAGGCCGAATCTATCGGGCGCAGAGGGGGATGCGGGCGAGGGCCTCCGATCCTGGTTTGTCCAAGACGATAACAGGAGTCGTTACGCCTGGCAGGTGATGTCGTCGGTCATGGTCTACGCCGGATCTTTGGTGCCTGAAATTTGCGATGACATCGTCGGCGTCGACGAGGCTATGAAGCTCGGTTACAACTGGACATTTGGGCCCTTCGAACTCATCGACAAGGTGAGTGCCAACTGGCTGGCAGACCGTCTTAGAAAAGAAGGCCGTGTCGTGCCGCCGCTGATCGAGCAGGTGGGTGACGGGTCCTTCTATCGCGTCGACGATGGCCGCCTGTCGTATTTCGGGACCGATGGCGCCTACCGGCTCCTCAAGCAGCCGGTCGGCGTGTTGCTGCTGTCCGACGTCAAGCTGAGCCAGAAGCGGTTGACAGGTAACGACGCTGCTAGCCTTTGGGATATTGGTGATGGGGTTGCCTGCCTGGAGTTCCATACCAAGATGAACGCCATGGAACCGGCGATCATGGAGATGATTCAGGAATCCATTCAGGTCGTAGGTCGTGAATTCAAGGCGCTCGTTCTCTACAACGAAGGGCCAGCGTTTTCTGCCGGCGCCAATCTAGAGTCGATCCGCGGGGCCATTAACGCGCAACTTTGGAGCGATATAACGGCCCTTATCGAGCAGGGACAAGATGCCTACAACGCCATGCTGGATGCTCCCTTCCCCGTGGTCGGCGCCTGTGCGGGGCTGGCTTTGGGTGGTGGTTGCGAGGTGCTCATGCATTGCGATGGGATCCAGGCCCACGCGGAGACCTATGCGGGCTTGGTGGAGATCGGTGTCGGTATAGTCCCGGGCTGGGGCGGTTGCAAGGAGATGCTCAAGCGCTGGAACGAACGCGTGGACGTGGCCACGGCCACCTGTAAAGCCTTCGAAATCATCGCCTGCGCGAAAGTGTCCGGTTCGGCGGCCGAAGCGCGGGACATGGGAATCCTTCGCTACAGCGATGGCATCACAATGAACCGTGATCGCCTGTTGGCAGATGCCAAATCCAAGGCATTGGACATGGTCGAGGGATACCAACCTACGGCGGGGGCGGTTATCCGGACCGCAGGTGCCGCTGGGAAGAAGTCATTGGAACAGCGGCTAGAGGCTTTGGCAGCAGCCGGGGAAGTGTCGCCTCATGACCGCGTCGTGGGCGCCGAGCTGGCGAAAATTCTGTCGGGCAAGGATGCAGGTCTCCATGAGGACAGGGATATCAATCAGCTGGAATGCCAGGCGATAGAGCGTCTGATTCGTATGCCGGCAACGCAGGAACGTATCGAGCACATGCTCAAGACAGGAAAACCGCTGAGGAATTGAGTAGGTTCGGATGTCGGGCGCCAAACTGGAATGCCTTCCTGCCCTCCTGACCTTCTGCATTGGTCTAAATGCCCATCCACCGCGAACACCAAATACTTCCGTTCACGCCAGAGCAGATTTTTGATCTGGTGGCAGATGTAGAACGGTATCCGGAGTTTCTGCCCCTGTGGCGCGATGCCCGCATCACTCGTTCGCCGGGCAATCCAGACCTCTACCTGACCGAGCAGGCCCTGCAGCTGGGGCCGGTTCAGCGGCGTTTCCGAACCGAGACCCACCTGCGGCGGCCCGATCTCATCGAAGTGCACTCCAACGATTCACTGTTCGATCATTTTCTTATCCGCTGGTCATTCGGCCAGGCGCCTAATGAAGGTTGCAATATTGAATTCCTGCTGCGCTGCGAGGCGAGCTCCCTGTTGCTGAGGCCCTTGCTGGATCTCATGCTGGTGGATGCGGCTCAAGTCACAGTCAGGGCTTTCGAACGCCGGGCCCACAACTTGTACAACGGGTAGGGCTGAAGCTATCGCAGGTGAAGTCGGCAACGGGAAGACCGGCTATTTTTGTACTACGACCCGCTGATACAGACCGCCGAAATAGGTTTCTTTCTCCAGTGAAACGGGGATTTCTGTGGTGTTTATCCACTCTCCTATCTCTGTCTTCCATAGATCCAAAGCAAATGGTTCCAGGGCTTTGAAAATGAGCGGCATCAGGTAACGGTGGGGATGTTTGGCCAGAGGGCGGTGATAGTCGACGAAGACGAGTCTCCCTCCAGGTTTTAGTACTCTTAACGCCTCAATGATCGCTTGCTTACGGACATCCGCCGGCAACTCATGAAGCAGAAAAAAGACGAGCACCTGATCGAAGGTCTCCCCTTCGAACCTGAGATTGGCCGCATCCTGGCAATGAAGGGAGACATCGGTGGGGTCCATTTTGCGGGCCAGGTTCTCCAGCTGGATAGGCGCAACGTCAACCACGTCAAGTCGACCCTCTGGCTCCCGCCGGGCAGCCAGCTCGGGCGTCAAGTTTCCGTATACGCAGGCGACCTGAAGCGTTCGGCCTTCGATTCTGTTGCCTAGAGCCTCCAGAGCCGCATTTCGCAGTCGGGCATAGTTTCCCCAAAGGATTGAATTAATGACCCACTGTTGCTCGAAGAAACGCAGGCCACGGGGATGTAAATAGGCCCACCAGTAGCGTTCCTCAAGGTATTCAGGGACAGTTACTGGTTGCATTGTTAGGTCCTGTGTTCCGTCCAGCATCGTTTCAGCGAGTTCGCCTACATTTTTTTTAGTCATTGCGGATATCCTTATATCCCCCATAGCAAACCGTTCCTTCAAAACTGTGGATGTGGAAGAGGGAGATTCTCAGACAGTGCCTGGGGCACTTTAATTATTGGAAGCAGAAGCACTCATCGGCCGGTAACTTTTGGCCTCCTCCTGTGTTCAATTATATTTCTTTGCTTATTATCCAGATTCCGTATAGCCTTGGGCACTATAGACGGAAACGACAGCAATTGCATATTTGTGTTGTGATAGTAGTCTAGTCGATAAAGGCCCGGACACGCATCAAAAACAGTTAACAATAGGGTGCGGCCTGTAACCCAGGTGTAAAAGAGGCGAAACGGCGGCAGATCAACTGGCGCTGACGAGGTCAATCTTTGAAGAGACGGACGATGCGAATCGGGTAGGGGATAACTCTATCACCATGAACCATCGTTTTGCGTATTCTATGGCGACAGGGAGGGGACGTGGAGCTTATAACATCCGATATCGTTATTGTCGGTGCCGGAGGAGCGGGTCTGAGGGCAGCCATTGCGGTTGCTGAGGCCGCCCCACAGCTGAAGGTGGCGCTTATCTCCAAAGTATATCCGATGCGTAGTCACACAGTGGCTGCCGAGGGCGGCGCAGCCGGTGTTGTCAAAGATGACGACAGCTTGGAGAACCACTTTCACGATACCGTGTCTGGCGGAGACTGGCTCTGCGACCAGGATGCGGTTGAGCTTTTCATAGAGCAGGCCCCCAAGGAACTGACGCAATTGGAACACTGGGGTTGTCCTTGGAGCCGGCAGCCTAATGGACGGGTTGCGGTTAGGCCTTTTGGGGGAATGAAAATCGAGCGCACCTGGTATGCTGCCGACAAGAGTGGTTTCCACATCCTCCACACGCTGTTTCAGACGTCAATTCAATTCTCCTCGATCGAACGTTTCGATGAGTATTATTGTACCGATCTGATCACTGAGGATGGCCGATGCCAGGGAGTGACAGCCATTGAAATGCGCAGTGGTGAAATGAAACTTTTCCGGGCCAAGGCGGTGATTATCGCCTCTGGCGGAGCGGGATGGATGTTCCCCTTTACCACCAATGGGGCGATTAAAACCGCTGATGGCATGGCCATGGCCTACCGGGCCGGTGTGCCGCTCAAGGATATGGAATTCGTTCAGTATCACCCCACGGGTCTACCGGGCACCGGCATACTACTCACCGAAGGTTGCCGGGGCGAGGGGGGTATCCTCGTTAACAAGGATGGTTACCGTTATCTTCAGGACTACAATTTGGGACCGCCGGATCCTTGGCCGCGAAAAAAGGCAATGGAGCTGGGGCCCCGTGACCGTCTTAGCCAGGCCTTCTGGCACGAGCAGCAAAAGGGGCGCACGGTGGGTGGTAAATGGGGGGATGTGGTTCATCTCGACATGCGCCATTTGGGAGAGAAAAAGATTGACGAGCGGCTACCCTTGGTCCGCGATCTTGCCAAGAGCTACGTCGGAGCCGATCCGGTCCACGATCTCGTACCGGTACGTCCTGTTGTGCATTACATGATGGGTGGAATTAGCGCTGATATCGATGCTGCGACACCAATGCCCGGGCTCTATGCCGCAGGGGAGTGTGCCTGTATCAGCATCAATGGGGCTAACCGACTGGGTTCCAATTCCCTGACCGAGTTACTAGTATTCGGCGGCCGCGCAGGCCGGCATGCAGCGGCTTACGCGCAGCAAGTTGAGACCGCGGCGGAGGACAGCTTACGCCACAGAGGGAACGCTGCGGCAGAGCGGGTATCGGAACTGCTATCCCGGGAAGATCAGGGAGAGTCTCTCGCTGAATTGCGCAAAGAGATGAATCAAACTCTGGAGTCTGGCGCGGGTATTTATCGAACCGAAGAGACGCTGAAGGAGACATGCGCCAAGCTCGGGGAGTTGCGCGCGCGTTTCAAGCGGCTTCATGTTGATGACAAGAGCAGCGTCTTCAATACCCAACTGATATACACCATGGAACTGGGTTCCATGCTCGAGGCGGCTCACGCCATGGCACACTCGGCGTTAGAGCGCAAAGAGTCGAGGGGATCACATCAGCGCCTGGACTATACCGCCCGAGACGACGACCAGTACCTGAAACACTCCCTGGCTTACTTCAATGGGGATGAAGTGCCACGCATAGACTATCTGGACGTGGTTATTACCCGTTCACAGCCCGCTGAACGAGTCTACGGAGGGAAAGAGTCATGAGCGCCAGAACTATTGAGCTGGAGGTTATGCGCTATCGTCCGGAGCAGGATGACGAACCCTGGTTTCAGACCTACAAGGTTCCCTGCGAAGAGGATTGGGTGGTGCTCGATGCTCTTATTTATGTAAAAGACAACCTTGATGGGTCCCTCAGCTATCGCTGGTCCTGTCACATGGCGGTATGTGGCAGTTGTGGGATGATGATCAACGGGGAACCGGCCCTCTCCTGCAAGACATTTATCCGGGATATTACGGATAATGTGATTCGTGTAGAGCCGCTTACAAACTTTCCCATCGAGCGTGACTTGGTGGTGGTGATGGACGACTTCATCGAGAAGCTGCAAAGGGTCAAGCCCTACATCGTCCGGGATCGGAAAAAACCATTGGAAGAGGGTGAGCATCTGCAGCTGCCCGCGCAGTTGAAAAAGTTCAAGCAGTACACACTCTGCATTAACTGCCTCTGTTGTTATGCCGCCTGCCCTCAGTACGCGTTGAAGCCTGATTTTATAGGCCCCGCGGCGCTCGCGTTGGCCCATCGCTATAACCAAGATTCAAGAGATCAGGGGCGTGAGGAGAGGGAGGATGTGGTGGCCGCGAACGAAGGAATCTGGGATTGTGCATTTGCCGACGCCTGTTCTATCGTCTGCCCGAAGCATGTCGATCCGGCAAGCGCGATTCAGCAGATGAAAATTTCCAGCACCGTCTCTTGGTTCCAGAATCTTATCGGACTTGGAGGTAAGAAGTCGTGAACGGAAGACCTTTCGTCAGGGAAGTATCCAAGACCCGCTGGTATTTCGCCAGATGGCGGGACTTGCACCATATGCTGAATGAGGTGAGTTCCATCTTTATAGGCGGGTATGCATTACTGTTACTTTGGGGGATTAAGGCACTCTCCCAAGGCGAACAGGCCTATCTCGCTTTTCTGCAAGGGCTTAGCTCTCCATTGGCTCTCATTTTTCACTGGCTGGTGCTCGCCTTTACGCTGGTGAATTCCATCTCCTGGTTCGGGGTAACGCCCAAGGCGATGCCGGTCCAGATCGGAGAGGAGTTTGTCCCCGGGCACTATATTGCCGCGGGCCACTACGTGGGCTGGATTTGCATCTCCCTTTTCATTCTCTACATCAGTGGGGTATTCGGAAATGGCTAGATCCAACAAACCCTTGGTATGGAGCTTGTTTGCCGGCGGCGGCACCTTGGCAGCACTGGTGATTCCGGCCCTTGTGATCGTGACTCTCTCTGCCGGCTACGGTCATGTGCCGGCTGCTCTCGACTACCAGACCATGCAGGCTTTTGCTGCCAACTGGATCGGCAAGCTGATGCTGTTCGGAGTGGTAGCACTTTCTCTCTGGCATGCCGCTCACCGTATGAGGACGGCGCTGCATGGGCTCGGCCTGAGAGCAGACAAGCTGGTGGCCAAGGTAGTCTATACGGTCGCTGCGTTGGGTAGCATTTTTGCGGCCGTCTACCTATTGCAGATATAAGGTCAGGGCTCGTAAACCCGCAGCTTGGGGAATTATTTCATCCGCAAAGGCTAGGGCCTGTTAACACTAATTGGAACAGTGTCGCCGAAGGCCATTTTATCGCAGGTCAAGGCGCACCGAGCGCGGTGTAGCACCGCTACATAAGCGAGGTGCAACGGGGAACTGGGGAAAAATGGCCCCGTCCCTCCGGGTTGCGCCCCAAAAAGGGCCACTCGGCGTTGCTCGTCATTCATTTGGAACCACCAAACCTCGCTCCTCGCGCCTTGATTGGCCCTTTTTGGGGCAGCAACGACGCTGTTTCAATTAGTGTTAACAGGCCCTAGTGGGGGGCGTTGTTTTTCGGAGCGTATCGCAGGCTTTGCCTGGGGACCTGAAATCGAAGCCGTTACTTGATGACAGGCGTCCTTAACATTGGCCAGAGGCTTGGTCCACCGGCTTCGAGTTCAACCTCCTGCATAACGTTGAAACCGAGTTTTTCATAGAACGATAGATTGTTTGGATTGGAACTCTCCAGGTAAGCGGAGAACTGCCTCTCATCGCATTCCTTCAGAATGTGGCTAACGAGTGAAGACCCAAGCCCCATCCCTTTGCCTTCAGTGCAAACGCCAATATAAGCCAGGTAGTAGTGGGGGTATGGCGGGTCGTGTCTCTCCATCTTTCTTTGCATTCTATCGAAACGGAGTAGTGACCCAACTCCGCCTGCTTTGCAGAATCCTATGGCGTTGCTCAGGGTGCTGGGCAGCGAAGGCCTGACACCCGGAGGCGTCCATAGTGCCACCCCTTTTTTACCATCGTCAAAATAGCAAACGCCGGATTGTGAAAACAGAGGGACCGAAAGCGAGAAAAAAAACTCCAGAAAGCCAGGCTTATCCGACAACCATTTCATAAGGGGATCGGAATCGAAGGCGTCGACCAGGATATTCACCGCCTCGCTTGCATCAGAATGTTGCAGAGATATCACGGATCTAACCAATTAACATTAAGCTTCAGCCGCCGCGAGAGGCGGCGGGCCGAAGCTCTATCTGAGAGGCTATGCCTTTTTTATGATGCCTACTATGAACAGTAACAAAGCCGCGCCTGCAGTAGCGGTGATAATGGAACCTATCAGGCCGTTTGCAGAAATGCCCAGCAGCCCAAATACCAAGCCTCCAAGCACTGCGCCTATAACGCCAATCACAATATTACCCAACAAGCCAAACCCACCACCCCGCATCAAGGTACCAGCCAACCAGCCTGCTACGGCACCTATTAATAAAAATATAATGATTCCTGTTATGCCCATGTCTCTACCTCCGTTGTAAGAGCTACACTATTAAACTACAAGCTAACGCGCGCAGTGGTTAGCGTACGTAGCAGGCTACTTTGAGCGACTACGCTTCCATGATAAAAGCTTTTTCGATTTTCATCCAGATTGATGTCCAGCTACCCTATCGCGAGTAGTAGTTTTTTGAGAACGCGCCCAGTTAGCAGTTCCATCCTGATTCTCTGTAAATTCTCTTTTGGGGTAATGAACAACAGAGCGGTTATGCACTGGCGATGAGTATGGAAGGCTCATCAAGTCCGGTGCCTAAAGGTATCACGCCGAATCGTTAATCTTGTTTCCGTTTAGGGAAACGCATTCACCCGATGTCAGTTGTCTTCTCGCTTTGGCCAGTTACGATTTTCGGGCTTTTCATCACATTGACAGAGATCGTCCAAAGCATATATGAGCGCAAACAGTGTCAACGAAACAGGTGTCAAAATTGGAGCACCCAAATCAGCCAACCACTCCAGATTTTCTCCAATCCATTGTGAGATATCCGCTAGATACTCAAGTATGCTTTCCAAGATTTCATATGCTTCGTCACCAAGTATTTCTCGCAAGTTTTCCTCTAGATCATCGTCAATCTGATCGAGTACGATTTTTGCGCCAATCGCTTTTTGTGCCTTGGTAATCTTTTCCTGAATGGTCTTTTTTTCGTTGCAGTAGTCCAGCCTTTTGCAAATGTCATAACCGCCATCTTTGGTAGATGCCCGCAAAAGCTTGGCCAACTGTTTTCCTGCGGGTTTTGCCGCGTGTTGCCGTAAAAAGCTGGCTAGTGAAAAGCCCATTGTGACGGCACGGCCTGGATCAGCTTTCAAACCTTCTATGGAGAGTCCGGGGAACACCCCCGTTACCAAATGGGATTTCGCCAAAGAAAGCAGTTGATCCCCATCGAGCAAAAGCAGCCCGACCAGATCTGTCAAAGAGGGTTCTGTAACAGGTGATAGAACTGTTTCTATACTTTCTGTTGCCAACTATATCTCTCCTCGATCTACCTCGGTATACCAAAGCTCTCCTGTGTATACCGATAGTGGCCTGTAATTTTATACGAAAACAGTCTGTCGTCCAGTTTGGGGCCTTGGCCAATATTGTGTACCGCCAGTGGATTTCCTGTCTTTATATCGTGTCTGTCGGCAACTATGCCAATATGAGGCAGGTTGCCTGGCAGCATCCAAGTAACAATATCACCAGCGGCGTAATCCACCGGGTCCGTCGATAGCGGCAGCTTCAACCCATTACGCTCAAAAAATACCTGGAGATTCGGCACCCGCCGATGGTCGATGTTGGTATCTGGCTTGGAAAGTCCCCAGATACGCTTAGATGGGTAAGCATGGAATGCGGTTGTCATGTCTTCGTGTACCTTGACCTGTAAATCTATGCCGACGACACGAAAAAATCGCACTACCACGTCTGTGCATACACCAATATTCGAAGGCACGTCACCGTTTGGATAGTCGATGCGTCGGTAAGACCCGTCGTAGGTAACAGGGTGGTGAGTTCTTGCTTAGGTACGGCCTCTTGAGGAAATCATCTGCCGCCAGCGATGTCCACAAAAGAACCGGTAATATACGAGGCCTCGTCCGACAGCAGCCAGGAAATCGCATAGGCTACTTCGTTCGTTGTTCCTCCACGTCTCAAGGGTATTTGGGAACTCAGCCGATTCACTCGATCAGGCTCCCCCCCATCCGCGTGCATTTCGGTATGGATGAAGCCTGGCCTGACACAGTTTATACGGATATTCTTGGAGGCTACTTCCAGGGACATGCCCTTGGTCAATGTATCTATGGCACCTTTGGAAGCTGCATAGTCGACATATTCATTTGGCGCACCCGTTCTTGAAGCAACCGAGGAGACGTTTACAATAGCGCCTCCATACTTCATCCGTTTGATTGCTTCGCGGCTACACAAGAAACAGCTTGTTACATTTGTCACTAGTATCCTATTGAATCGTTCTACACTAATTTCCGTTAGAGCTGATTGAACCAAGAGCATGCCCGCATTGTTTACCAGATGGGTGATGCTGCCCAGCTGCTTTTCCACTTGATCGAAAAGAGCAACAGCTTGCTCCTCTATGGAAACATCAGCGGCAACACAAATCGCTTTGCCGCCGCGCCCATTGATTTCAGATACAAGCGATTCAGCTTCGTCTGCGCGCTTACGATAATTTACGCATACCGAATAATCTTTCGTCGCCAACAACTTTGAAGTAGCAGCGCCGATACCACGACTACCCCCTGTGACAATGACGACTTTTTTACTGGCCATTATTCAGCGCCCCGTACTAGCAAGCATGAGGGCGAATTCGCAGCTCGGAACGAGCAATGGACGGAAGTTACGTTTGACGGAATCGTTAATCACTTACAACTCGTACTCCTTGACTATGAATGCTGTAGATTTCGAGTGATCGATAAATTTTGCTTCGTCTTCCAATAACGCGGTACCAAGGGCCTGTCCCTCTGGTGTGTGCATTCCCGCCTCAAATGCTTCTTCCGACTCGAACCAAACCTCGGCGATACCGTCGTATTCTTGAACCATTCCCCTTGAAGTTCTCAAACTATCGTTCAGGGGCGTATCCAGGGTGTGAGATTGAATATATTTCTTGGCACCCATGATGTCTGCATTGCTCATGAAGAAAGGTCCATGCTTATTAATCCAGTAATCCTTGAACTCATCGCGTGTCAGATGGGGGTGCCGCATTATACACATAACAAATTTTATCATTTTTAGTTGCCCCTCGGTTTCACAAAAATGGTGTATGTTTACATCCTATATTGAGATTGGTTTATGCGGATAGCTATGCCATATCGTGGGCAGTGTTATATCAGAGCCGCCATACAAAATTGTTGCTTTAACCTAGTTGGTGTTTCGAAAGTTGCACTATCTCAAAACGATATTTAGCCCCTCAACAGCAGCCTATATATTGCGCCAAGAGTATTCGTATTGGCAAATTCTGATGGAGGACCGGCTGCATCTACATCAAAAGGCATGGACACAACCACACACTGCTGCGTCGTTCAAACCGTGGAGGTACCTGATATAGCTTGAGTGTCGACAGGCTTCCGGTTGGTGAGAATACAAATGTTGCATCATCTCTTTACAAATTACGTAATAGCGCAAAAATACCGACATCATGCGGTTTTCGAAAATTCCATTTGCGACTAGTGAATCAAATTATTCGGATCTGATCTCATAGTCACCGATTTTGCTAGTGTGACCGCTAGTTCAGACAGGTCCAGACTACAATTTTCATCTACAAGATTTGCTTACCGTCTTCTAGCGTTGCCGGCGGTGCTGGGCCATAACACATCGTACACAGATAAGTACTCGCGTCAGTGTTGTACAACACCCGAGTGTCCGGGTGAAAGGAAAAATATGGCGCATTCAGAGGGCTTGTTCGAACAAGAGATCGAGAATCAATGATAACGTAAATTTTTACGTGCACATTTTTTGAAGGGGGTGGCCCCGGTTTGTTAAAACAGTAATTGCCAAACCACTGTACAAACCAAAGAGGACCACCATGGCTAAAGATACCACGAACGGGCTTAGCAAGGTTATCAGGATTGACGAGGGTGAGATACGCGGACATTTGGAAGAGATGGTCAGAGGTACCGTCGAGGAAACCCTGAACGCCATGCTAGATGCTGAAGCAGACGAGATGTGCAATGCTCAGCGCTATGAGCACTCGCCAGATCGAATAGATACCCGAGCTGGCCACTACAAACGGAAATTTCACACAAAGGCTGGTGAGGTCGAACTGAAAATGCCCAGATTACGCCAGCAGACGTTCGAGACGGCTATCATCGAGCGCTATCGACGCCGAGATATCTCCATCGAGGAAGCCATCGTTCAGATGTACCTGGCCGGGGTTTCTGTGCGTCGCGTGGAGGATATCACAGAGGCTTTGTGGGGTACTCGGGTATCCTCGGGCACGGTTTCCAAGCTTAATCAGAAGGTCTATAAACACATCGAGCGCTGGCGCAAACAGCAAATTGAAGGCAAATATGCTTATGTATTCCTGGACGGCATTGTGCTCAAACGCAGCTGGGGTGGAGAGGTCAAAAATGTTTCCGTCCTGGCAGCAATTGGAGTCGACCAGGACGGTTTCCGCCGTATTTTGGGCGTTCAGGAAGGCCACAAGGAGGATAAATCCGGCTGGTTGGGGTTTCTTAAGCACCTGAAGGATCGCGGCTTGCAGGGCGTCAGGCTAATTATTTCAGATGCCTGCCTCGGACTTGTGGAATCAGCTTCAGAAGTGTTTCCGGAGGCTGACTGGCAGAGATGCGCTGTTCATTTCTACAGAAACGTGTTCTCTCATGTGCCTAAAAACAAAGTACGTGAAGTCGCTGCCATGCTAAAGGCTATTCACGCTCAGGAGAGCCGTGAGGCGGCAGAGGAGAAGGCAACAGGGGTAGTCGACAAACTCAAGGAAATGAAGCTGAGGACTGCGGCAGAACTTGTGGAGCACAACATTCATGAGACATTCAGTTTCTACTCCTATCCCTCCCAGCATTGGCTCAAGATCAAAACCAATAATCCAATGGAGCGGTTGCTGAAAGAGGCCAGGCGTCGAACTAAAGTGATTGGCGCGTTCCCCGACGGCCATTCGGCATTAATGTTGGTCGCCGCTCGGCTTCGACATGTCTCAGCGACAAACTGGGGCACAAGGAAATACATGGACATGAAACTACTTGAAGAGATGGACAAAGAGGCAATCTATTCTATTGCCTGACCAATTCCCGGGACCGCTCCGATAAAAAATGTGCACAAGAAAATTGACAGCACCGAATCAATAGCATCTTAAAGGAATGTTGACGATACGACCAAGAGTGTCATAATAGCGACCAGTTTCAATTCGGCAAATAAAAGGGAATCATGCTGATATTAACCAGGGGGCCTGGAGAGGCTATTCGAATCGGGAATGATATAGAGATCAAATTCTGGTCAATTGACGGTCAACATGCCAGGGTTGGTATTGAAGCACCAAAACATGTCTTCGTACACCGCGAAGAGGTATATCAGAAAATTCTGGCGAGGCTGGAAGACGAGGGTCGTATCGCTGCTGAATTATAGTTCGGATTTTATGTATCTAGAACGAGCCAACAGGACGGTCGAAGTAGTCTAGCGCGACGAATCCACCCTTACCGGCGTCTATTTCTGGGAGGGCTGTGCCTCCTGGATTTACTGCATATGAACCTGGGCCGCAGACTTCAGATAGTATGACGTCTGCGGTTTTGCTACCTGTCTGAACCTCGCATGTAGTCAGCACATAGTGATATGTTTTAGAGCGCTAGGTTTGCCTAAAATACTGCCGTATCATCTTCCGTTGCTTTCACCTGCCGACTGATTTGGAAACGATATCTCTAAAACAATGCACCCGGTCTGTGTTTTAAAGGGGCCGTGAATTCCTCCCGGTGGCCTACTCGCGTAGTCTCCTACCCCAAGCCATCTATCAAAGGCAGCATCGTAGAGCTCACCTTCAATAATAAAAATTTCTTCTGGATAATCGTGGCTCTTTGAACCAAAAGCGGAAGTGTCTGCTCCAGGTATGAAGCGGGTCAATCTTGTGTAATTCCCTGTCAAACTATCAATGGCCAGGGTTACCTCCTCAGCCAAGCCTTCTATCCATCAACGGGTTTCCACCGATGGGAGTTCGAAGAAAGCAAAGGGTTCCAGTAAGTTTCCGTAGTTTTAGTCATAAGCCATTAGGTAGCATACTTGTGATATTTAGCATCTCATATAATCAGTCGAAAAAGCGAGTGCGGTATGTTTTTCAAACATCATAAAGAATACAAACCGAAATTTTCCAACAGCCATTAAGATGCCGCGGCGCGTTATTGCCATCTGGATGAATGGTATGCTTATCCATCGGCTGTTTTTCCATGCGGCAGTACCTCTGTAACAGAATCTTTGCCGGTGAACATGCTTTTTCGATTCCACCAAGTTATCGAGAGTGCTGCGATTATCAACAGGTATGTATCGTAGGGTTGCGCGTCCGGAAAAATCGGATTTATAAGTGAGAAGTGGAAGAACGCGGCCAGGAGGATGCTTCCATGAGACTTGTTGAACAGAGCAGTGGCAATGATGCTTATAGCCAGGCACCCGGCAAAGAACGCCGTGAAAGACCAACTGCTTTGCTGGGTTCCGCTTAGGAGGAAGGCAGGGAAATGCCACAACCCCCATATGGCCCCGAGGATCAGACTGGCCAAGATCGGGGTAAACTTCCGTTGCAGAAGAGGAAGCGCCAATCCCCTCTAGCCGAACTCCTCGATCGGGCCTTTGATGGCAGCGAGGAAAACGGCTACGGCCAGCGTCTGAGAGGACTGAAACGGGAATGGTTCTGCAAATAGGTTTCCCCGAAGCGCGGAGCCACCGACGAAGATTAGCGGTACGATAATGACGAGAAAGGCATACCAGGCCAAGCTACAGCGCCAGAGTAATGCCCGGCTGAGGAAAAGCCGCAGGCCCACAAAGCCACTATTGTGAAAAACAAGAATAAATGCTGCGATTGCTGGGGAGTATACTGCCATGAAGAAAAGCGGATGATTGCCGGTGAGCTGCCCAAACACCTTGTCCATGCTGTTTGGGAAAAGGACGAACATGCCGATAATTCCCCAAGCGATACCGAAAGTGATAAGCAAAAATGGTGTTAATGAACCTAAGGGTACCTGGCATACCATAGGTTTGGGGTTGGATGGCGGCATGTTTTCTTCCGTGGCTAATACTAGAGGAAAAGCTAAACAAGAACTAGCGAGTAACTTACAAGTTTAGCCGTGATTATCTGATGTAAGTCCTTGCGTACACTCCAATCGGCCACATAGCCTCTCACCCCAGAAATTATTTTACAACGTTGACGATCACGGCGTTTTCTTCACCGTCACTGTAGTACCTGACTACGCCAGCCAGTGCCATTGGGCTGCTATGATGTATTCATCGCACCCCGGTTTTGTTGGCCAAACGGTTCATAGCCTCGCGATGCATCGAGAGCCGGTTAATCATGTCGTGAAGGACGTACAGATGCCTGTGTCTTGTCCACAATTGACCCGACTGTGGGTCATACCAAGTTGGATCATGCGGATCATCGTGTTTGATTGGGATAGACCGAGAACAGCCAAGGTCCTCAAATGTTTTGGTGCATCGATGAATATGATCAGGATGGGCCACCACAACGATTGAATTTGACGGGTCTATCATCGATAACACGTACTCAGCGAAGACACGACCGCTAATGTACTTGATAATCTCTTTCGTGAGATCGGATTGTGGCTGTGGCTCCAGTATCGTCAATACATGTGAGGGGATGTCTTCATCAGAATGATAGGCACCAATTTCCCACTGCACGACTACCCGGGGTGCAGCGTGCTTAGCCTCGACAGCCTTGTAGTAGGCGACCACCAAATCATAAAGGCGCTTGTTGATGGGACCCGGAATTCGATTGCCGTGGGCATCCAAGCGGTTACCGAATGCAAACCCGGCAATCACCTCCGCGGGGGAGGGATCACCGTGATGAACGGTGGAGATTGGAAAACAGTCGAAGCAGCTGCTGAGGACTGCCTCAGCTATGGCAGCGGATAGAGGCTCCTCGCCGGTAAGATTTTTGCCGGACGGGAATTGCTCGACGAAGTGTGAAAAAACCAAGTCGCGAATCTTTTTGTCAACTGACATACTTTTTTCGCCTATGCTGGCTAGTGCTTTAAACAGAAGTGCGCGTCAGCTACCTTCAATCACGAAATACTCACCAGCGCCTTTATGCTCTTGAGGTGGGTATGCTGATTCTGCCTCATGCGGAAACAGGACAACCCATGTTCCAATCGCTGAACAGCTGGGTAGTAGCTATATAAAGTGTATTCCTTCGCGGGAGATTTTCCACGGGAGGCAATCTGGTGTCATTTTGCAAACGGTACTCACGGCTCGGGCCCAAAGGCTACTCCCAATCCTTAATGTCAGGATCTAAGACCAAAGAAAATGGGGAGAAAGCATTTCCTAACTATTCAGCAGAGGGCCACAGCCTTTTTTTACCGATTGCCGTATCTTGCCAAAAAGAGCTGAATAAACTCTGTCTTCAATTTTTTGCCTGCCTTTTTTTCCACAGGTCCTCTAACAATCGGGGGCCAGAAGAAAGTGCCTGCAAAAAGAGACCAAAAAGATTCAGCTGCTAACTCTGGGTCCTTGACGTTCAATCGGCCATCGTGAGATGCCTTTTTTAGCCATTTCACCAGTCCATCTTCTTGGGAATCGGAGAATGAAACAGCTCTCTTCGCCATTTGCGGATGAGTGATGAAGGCACTAAGAGTAACGCGCATCAATCCCAGTTGTTTCGGATCTTCGGTTAACTTCATCTTCGAATCTGCAAATTCACCCAATTGATCTTCGATAGACCTATCTGGGTCGTATTCAATATTCTTGCTTTCGAAGGCATCCCTGAGAAATCGATTAAATGCCTCTTCAATCAATGATTCTTTACTGGAAAAGTGATTGTACACAGTCCGTTTTGACGAGTTCGCCCTTTCGGCAATCACATCCATACTCGTTTTCTCGAAACCATACTCAATAAACGCATCTATAGCTGCGTTCAATATGGATGCCCGCTTTTTACTGGTATCTCTCTTTTTTCTAACCATATTGGTGAGCAAAAAATAATTTACACTAATTAGTGTAATTTTGCTTGATGTCCTCGAATTATTAAATTACACTAAGCAGTGTAACATAATGCAGGCTCTGATTAAAGGATATTACATTGGAGGTTAACGTGGACAAAGAGGTGAAAGTGGCGATTGTAACCGGGGCCAATAGTGGTATTGGCCTAGAAGTGACTAAAGGCCTGCTACAAAATGGCTTTCAAGTCGTGATGGCATGCCGGAATATTGAGAAGGCGAAAACTGCTAGAGATCAGATTCTTATCGATCTTCCGTCGTCTAAACCAGAGGTTATGACCATTGATTTATCGGACTTTGAATCAATAAAAGCCTTCGCTAAGGAATTTAAGTCCAAGTTTCAGCGCTTGGATATTCTGGTCAACAATGCTGGCGTATTATTTCGCAAACCAAAAAGAAGTAAAGCCAATATTGAAATGCAGTTCGCCACCAATCATCTTGGACACTTTTTGCTCACCTCACTGTTGATCGAGCGAATGCCGGATTCCAAAAGCTCCCGCGTGGTCTCCCTAAGCAGTTTGGCTCACAAGAAATCTGAAATATATTTTGATGACATAAATTGCGATTCACAAACCACATGGGATGTTCCCTACGCCCAGTCCAAACTGGCTTGTCTAATGTTCGCTGACGAGTTGCAGAGAAGACTTGGGGTTGCGGGGAAAAAGATTATTTCAGTTTCCGCACATCCAGGCGGCACGGATTCCGGATTGTTTGAACACATGCCAGCTATTTTGGTTGGTATCCTCCGATACACCTTCGTTCCCCTTTTTCTCCATTCAACCGAGAATGCTGCAAAACCTATCCTGAAAGCTGCCCTGGATACTGAGGTAGCAGGGGGAGAATACTTTGGGCCCACTGGCCTTTTCGAAATGAAGGGGCCTCCGGGAATCGCTACAAGAACAAAATACTCTCAACGGGAAGATGTGGCCCGCCGTTTGTGGGATATATCTGAAGAATTGGTTGGATCAACTTTTAAGGTAGAATCGCTATGATGGGAAGAGTGTCACAATATTACTCGTACCTACTGATTCTGAGTGCTGTCGGAATGACAGCCTGGGGCTTGGCTGGGTTTATTGAGTACTTATTCGGCGTAGTAGTTTTAATTCCACTGCAAAATCCCAATTTTCCCTCAGGAACCCAGTTTATTCATTGGTTATTGATCACTCTTTCCGGGACTGTTTTTCTTTTCGGTTACTGGTGCTGTCAATTTTCTTGTGCACATTTTTTATCGGAGCGGTCCCGGGAATTGGTCAGGCAATAGAATAGATTGCCTCTTTGTCCATCTCTTCAAGTAGTTTCATGTCCATGTATTTCCTTGTGCCCCAGTTTGTCGCTGAGACATGTCGAAGCCGAGCGGCGACCAACATTAATGCCGAATGGCCGTCGGGGAACGCGCCAATCACTTTAGTTCGACGCCTGGCCTCTTTCAGCAACCGCTCCATTGGATTATTGGTTTTGATCTTGAGCCAATGCTGGGAGGGATAGGAGTAGAAACTGAATGTCTCATGAATGTTGTGCTCCACAAGTTCTGCCGCAGTCCTCAGCTTCATTTCCTTGAGTTTGTCGACTACCCCTGTTGCCTTCTCCTCTGCCGCCTCACGGCTCTCCTGAGCGTGAATAGCCTTTAGCATGGCAGCGACTTCACGTACTTTGTTTTTAGGCACATGAGAGAACACGTTTCTGTAGAAATGAACAGCGCATCTCTGCCAGTCAGCCTCCGGAAACACTTCTGAAGCTGATTCCACAAGTCCGAGGCAGGCATCTGAAATAATTAGCCTGACGCCCTGCAAGCCGCGATCCTTCAGGTGCTTAAGAAACCCCAACCAGCCGGATTTATCCTCCTTGTGGCCTTCCTGAACGCCCAAAATACGGCGGAAACCGTCCTGGTCGACTCCAATTGCTGCCAGGACGGAAACATTTTTGACCTCTCCACCCCAGCTGCGTTTGAGCACAATGCCGTCCAGGAATACATAAGCATATTTGCCTTCAATTTGCTGTTTGCGCCAGCGCTCGATGTGTTTATAGACCTTCTGATTAAGCTTGGAAACCGTGCCCGAGGATACCCGAGTACCCCACAAAGCCTCTGTGATATCCTCCACGCGACGCACAGAAACCCCGGCCAGGTACATCTGAACGATGGCTTCCTCGATGGAGATATCTCGGCGTCGATAGCGCTCGATGATAGCCGTCTCGAACGTCTGCTGGCGTAATCTGGGCATTTTCAGTTCGACCTCACCAGCCTTTGTGTGAAATTTCCGTTTGTAGTGGCCAGCTCGGGTATCTATTCGATCTGGCGAGTGCTCATAGCGCTGAGCATTGCACATCTCGTCTGCTTCAGCATCTAGCATGGCGTTCAGGGTTTCCTCGACGGTACCTCTGACCATCTCTTCCAAATGTCCGCGTATCTCACCCTCGTCAATCCTGATAACCTTGCTAAGCCCGTTCGTGGTATCTTTAGCCATGGTGGTCCTCTTTGGTTTGTACAGTGGTTTGGCAATTACTGTTTTAACAAACCGGGGCCACCCCCTTCAAAAAATGTGCACGTAAAAATTTACGTTATCCGGTTACTTTAAAAGATGGAAATATACACCAAATGCAAAGCTGACTATTTACGCCTGTCTCGCAACCATGTGCTTCATCCAGACTTTTGATTTTATGACAAGAGAAGACCGCTATATTAGCTATGCGGTAGAAATCACAAACTACATCGTGGTTTCGCTATACCTTTTCAAATCAAAGCTGATGCAAGCACGATTTAGGAGGATATAGAAGCTGCTTTGCACCTGAGCTTTTTCGACTGGAATCATGTATGCCTGCGAAAAAACAAGTATGCCTGATTATCCATATACTCCAGACTTCCTAAGAAAGCGATATGGCTCGGTGGCGTATGCAAAGCAGCAAACAGCAACCGTTCAATCATGGGGAAAGATGAAACCGGCGGAAATAGCGCAAAACCACAGGAGGATCAGCAGCCAACCGGTGATGGTGAGCCGATATAGTGGCTTAGTGGCTTTGCCGTGGCTTGGGCCACCTGGCATTGGTTTGCGCCGACCCCGGAAGACACCTGTGTCGACGCCTAGCTGTTCCTCGATCTTGCGGCCTCGACTAATCAGATCGTTGTAGAGTTCGTTATTTCGTTGATCGTACCGATACAGGAAGAACGTAAGACAGGCGCCAATAGCAGAAAGAACCACTGCTGCTAAGGAGCCGGGACTTGTGGCCGCGCTGGGAGCTGTAAGCAGCTGAACCCACATTACCACGGAGACGGCCGGAAGTAGACCCAATACCTTAAACCGTACGTCTGTTAGGTGCCGCCAGGAGTTTCCGACCTGCTCGTATAGTGCAAGGAGAACCTCTGGCTTGGCGTCAATCCCGCGAGCCAAAATCGGCAGTTTAGTCGACGCGTAATGTCGCGGTTCGCCTTCGCGTATCTCGACATGTTCGCCATTGCGGAAAACCCGGAAGCAGCGATCATCCCTGCCTTGAAGAAGCCAGCGCTCGCCGGGAACTTCAGCAACGGCAGAAACGATGTCGGGATGTGGACTGAACGCATTGAGCGCTTCAGATACCGCTGAGGGTAGATCGCATGGTTGAGCGTCGGAGGTGTCCTTGATGTCAAAGAGGGAAACCTGGCTCATGGCGAGAACTCCTTCCTATCCTCCCGGGCAGCCTTGCGCTTCGCAGTCCAACGTTTGACCTCAGGTTCTGTGCTCATGTTCATCGCTCCTCTAGTAAATGACTCTAGCATGTGCAGCTTTTCTCTGGGTCGATACAACCCTCAACCAGATGCGCATTTTATTTCCTAACGATTAAGTTCAGCTTTATTACGAAGCCGAAGGTAGAACACCACGGGTTTACCCGTGGATGAATGCGAGTTCCTGTCATTCTCGGCAGACAACGAGAAGTTGAGGATGGCAGGTTCAGCCAACGGCTGTAGCAGTAATTCGCCCGGCTTTAGCCGGGGGAATCTACTCGGATGCCCATTCCATCTTGAGCTTGCGATGATGTATTGCACAATCGCGAAGGTACAAATTGATTAGGCTTTGGTAAGGAATGCCTGTTTCTTCCGCCATCGATTTGAAATAGACCACCGTATCCCGGTCTAACCTCATAGTTACGGGTTGCTTTAAGTATTTAATGAAAGGATTCTTCCTGCCTTTCATTTTGGAAAAATCGTAGTGATCTCTCATTTTCGCTGCTCCCAGTACTCTCGTTCCTCGTCTTTGTCTGCTTCTCTTGCCGATATAATACGGACTACTGTTTCGCTCTTACGAAAACAGTGACAAACAACGAGCACTTGTGGTTTTAAGCTCAGCCCAAGCAGAATGAAGCGATTTTCTTCCTCTGAATGGTCAGGATCGTAAAAGTGGATTGCATTCTCGTCATAAAACACGGTGCGAGCCTCTTCAAAGATAACGTAAATTTTTACGTGCACATTTTTTGAAGGGGGTGGCCCCGGTTTGTTAAAACAGTAATTGCCAAACCACTGTACAAACCAAAGAGGACCACCATGGCTAAAGATACCACGAACGGGCTTAGCAAGGTTATCAGGATTGACGAGGGTGAGATACGCGGACATTTGGAAGAGATGGTCAGAGGTACCGTCGAGGAAACCCTGAACGCCATGCTAGATGCTGAAGCAGACGAGATGTGCAATGCTCAGCGCTATGAGCACTCGCCAGATCGAATAGATACCCGAGCTGGCCACTACAAACGGAAATTTCACACAAAGGCTGGTGAGGTCGAACTGAAAATGCCCAGATTACGCCAGCAGACGTTCGAGACGGCTATCATCGAGCGCTATCGACGCCGAGATATCTCCATCGAGGAAGCCATCGTTCAGATGTACCTGGCCGGGGTTTCTGTGCGTCGCGTGGAGGATATCACAGAGGCTTTGTGGGGTACTCGGGTATCCTCGGGCACGGTTTCCAAGCTTAATCAGAAGGTCTATAAACACATCGAGCGCTGGCGCAAACAGCAAATTGAAGGCAAATATGCTTATGTATTCCTGGACGGCATTGTGCTCAAACGCAGCTGGGGTGGAGAGGTCAAAAATGTTTCCGTCCTGGCAGCAATTGGAGTCGACCAGGACGGTTTCCGCCGTATTTTGGGCGTTCAGGAAGGCCACAAGGAGGATAAATCCGGCTGGTTGGGGTTTCTTAAGCACCTGAAGGATCGCGGCTTGCAGGGCGTCAGGCTAATTATTTCAGATGCCTGCCTCGGACTTGTGGAATCAGCTTCAGAAGTGTTTCCGGAGGCTGACTGGCAGAGATGCGCTGTTCATTTCTACAGAAACGTGTTCTCTCATGTGCCTAAAAACAAAGTACGTGAAGTCGCTGCCATGCTAAAGGCTATTCACGCTCAGGAGAGCCGTGAGGCGGCAGAGGAGAAGGCAACAGGGGTAGTCGACAAACTCAAGGAAATGAAGCTGAGGACTGCGGCAGAACTTGTGGAGCACAACATTCATGAGACATTCAGTTTCTACTCCTATCCCTCCCAGCATTGGCTCAAGATCAAAACCAATAATCCAATGGAGCGGTTGCTGAAAGAGGCCAGGCGTCGAACTAAAGTGATTGGCGCGTTCCCCGACGGCCATTCGGCATTAATGTTGGTCGCCGCTCGGCTTCGACATGTCTCAGCGACAAACTGGGGCACAAGGAAATACATGGACATGAAACTACTTGAAGAGATGGACAAAGAGGCAATCTATTCTATTGCCTGACCAATTCCCGGGACCGCTCCGATAAAAAATGTGCACAAGAAAATTGACAGCACCTCTTCAAAAGACACCCCATGCTTTTTTTCATTGGACGTACTCTTTTTCTTATCCCACTCGAAACGGAGCTCTTTCATATGTACATTGTACGTACGATGTGAAAAAAGACAAGGCAAGCCAATGTAGCCGAACGCCAAAGTTATGGGGCCGGAGCAAGCGTAAGCTGGCGGAGGTCCCAGCAGACCCGAAGGGGCTGCGACATGAATACCTCGTTAGCCGGTTTTTGTCATCTCTTTGTATTGATTACTAATTGCTTTTGCTATTTCGGCAATTTGCCTAGGTGTTGTCGCACCAAATATCCCGTGTAACGCTCTAGATTGAGTATCAAAGGTTGTATCACTAAGCAATTTATTAGTCTTACTATCAAATATTCTAACTCGAATTTTTAGCACGGCATCACCAACTAATATGCCCGTCATAAACCTACTAAAACCAGATACGTACCTAAATTCCTCTATCTCAGCCCTTACGATTATGTCTTTATCTTCATCTGATGATTCTACTAACTTTATTTCTGGTAAATCTCTTTTAAGTTCAGTAGAAATAGCGTTACTAAGATCCTTAATGCTTTCTGATAAATTAGAGTCTCTATATACATACTTTGACGTCTTTACTTCAACTGCTACTTTTTTAGAGGCTTCGGCTGCGGTACCTGGCTCGATATTCGAAACGAACGTATGCTGCTCTACTTGAGAAGCGCATCCAAATAAGAAGTATATTGCGATTAAAGATACTGATAACTTCTTCATGATCCTTGTCCAATGATAATGGTTGTGGCTAACGAGCCTGTCGAAAATCCCGTTTTCTGGAAACGGATTTCCCACCTGGTAATTTTCGCTTACGCCCATTCATTGTTTCTTGCCATTCAATCTACAGTTTCTACATAAAGCGAAAAATACGCCTCTATCCGGTTCTCTCTACGCCCATTCCCATCCGTATCGGTGAATCTTCAATATATTGTGCAACATCATCATCAGCTTCCACTGACCATCCACTTTTCGCTTGCCACGCAGGCTGAACCGCTTGATCCCGATAGCATCGGTGAGGTGTCCGAATACCGGCTCCACCGTACCCAACCGTTGACTGTAGATGTGCCTGCCCAGCGGGCTGTCGATCTTGCGTTTCATCCGCTCGATGATGCTTGCCTTGTGCCCGTCGGTAATGTCCACCGCCACATTGATTTGTCGGGGTGTCCGCTGATCCGGGTTCCGTAGACACCGCTTTCTCAATCCACAACCGTTGCAATCCTTCTCATAGCCCTGAGACTGCATAAACAGATGATGACCAATTCTGGCTCGTCTCGCCTTCAGCCACATTAACTTCCCGGCAGGACAGACACAGCTTTCATTCTCGGCGTCTATTCTGAATTCACTCCGCGAAAAACGTTCTTTGTCCTGACGCTTGTTTCGCTCCTTCGTCTCCTTGTGATCCTTGAAGCGGGGATCTCTGGATCGGAATCCGGTGTCCGCAATATAGCCGTCGACTCCTTCCCCTTCCAGGTATTCCAGCATCTCCCGGTTGTGATACCTGGAGTCCGCAGTGATTTTCGTCTTCTCCAGATCGCCCGCGCCAGGACGCTCTGCAAAGGTCTCCCTGATTCCTTCTATCACCGGTTTGAGTAGGCCGTGCTCCTGTCCCTGGCCAAAGGCTTGCGTATGCACGACCACCTGGTGCTTATCATCTACCGCTGCTACTCCCGTGTATCCCTGAATCACGCCATGGGCGGTTTTCATCTTGGCGCTGTCGTTGTCGGTAATGTTGCTCTTAACCCGGCGCCCACTGACGCCTTTGCGCTCCTCTTCGCTGTCGAGAAACCGTTTGACCTTGCGCGAGGCGGCTCGTAGTTTCCTGATCTGCTGCTGTTCACGGGCATGAATGTCAGGCTGTTGCTCAGCAAGATCCTGATCCTTGTGTCTTTGCAACATGCGCCGAACGGCCCGATCTATCTTCTGGCGCTTCTTCTCTAGCTCGGCGTGGGTGCCGCCCCACTCCTTTGACGCATTGGAGGGCAGCTTGCATCCGTCGATGGCAAACATCTCCTTGCCGATTAGTCCCAACTGATCACACATCAGCACAATCTGACTGAAAAGGTCTGCTATCGCCTCGGGTGAACGGGAGATGAAATCGGCAATGGTGCTGTGATCGGGCCTCAAGTCCGCCGACAGCGCCATGAATACGATGTTTTCTCGGCACAGCTGCTCTATCCTGCGGCTGCTGGTGATCCCTTTCGAATAAGCCAGAATGATAATCTTCAGCAGTAGCCTCGGATCATAGGCGGGGTGTCCACCGTCGTCATTGCGGTAGTGTTGCTCGAAGACGGAGAGTTCCAGTCCATTGTCGATAAGATAAGAAAGCGAATACTCAAAACTGCCGGGGAGAATTTGCTGTTGGTAGGACACCGGGATCATCTTCATCTGATCGTAGTTGTAGTCCTTGTACCGGGCCATTCTTTCTTCTCCCTACCAGCTATTTCTTTCATCCAATTTTATCGAATTAAGGGGTTTTCCGACAGGCTCAACGCCTCGCATCAGCGGCTTGCAAGGCGCGTAGCGTTTTGCAAGTCCGTCTGCATGCACTTGTTAGGCTGGCATGGGATAACTTTCATGGCTCGAATTCTACGGTTATATTCGAAAGTTCACCGCCTTTAATTTCTGAGCGCCATGTTTGTCCCGGATAAATCGACTGTGCCCTTGTGATTGTTCCGGTTGTTACGATCTCTCCCGCTTTTATGGGGGCCTGATTAGACTGTTTGCCCAGCACCGATACTAGATGAACTATTGCGGCCAACGGATTGCCAAGAACGTTAGATCCCGTCCCTTTTTCTACAAAATTATCATCGCAAGTCAGTTCTACCGACAATGACGCGAGAGTATCAACTGGGTCACTTCCAAGTTTGTGCAAAGACTTGGGTGGACCGATCAAAAGAGTTCCATGCAATGCCCAGTCGGCAACAGTATCCGGTGCCTGGAAGCGCCAGCCTGGAAAATGCGATTGAACAATCTCAAAACCATGTGCCACCCAATCAATTGCTTTGATCACATCAGTAAGCTCAACAGGCCCGGAAAGGCCCGAACAGAAACGAAAAACAATTTCTGGTTCGATTTTTGGTTCAGTAAATCTTCCAATCGAACATTTCGCCCGCGAGCCTTGTAAGTGAACTACGGTAGTATCATAAACGTATGCCCAAATCGGTTCGCATACTCCATATTTTGACCACATATCAGAATTAGTGAATCCGATCTTTCTGCCCACAGGAGTTGCCCCCTCGGCAATCCTTTCGTGATGTATTAGGGCACCAACTTCATAAGCACAAGAGAGATCAAAGCCTTGATAACGCTTGGTGAAAGGTTCGATCTGTCGAACAGAGTCTTGAGCCGCTTTCATTTCCTTTGCTAGTACATCAAGATCGAGTGTCGTCGACATGCAGTGTTTTCCGGTCAGCCTAACGATCACATAAAACGCGCGACGAAAGGAGCGTCGTAGCGAACGATAGTGAGCGATTTGATGTGCTTGTTATGACCTGTTTCATGGCTTTTGAGGAAGCTCGTAGTCATGACCAAATTCCGTCGTTTTGAATAACCGATACATAACATTTTCCATGTCGATAAATGGGAATTTGTTTTTGTACTCGTTCAACTGCCTATTAAAATTTGCATGCCTTTCGGGGTAGTAACGCCAAAGTGTTGGTCCATACGCACAGTCCAAATAAAAGTTACCTATAAATACTGTTTCACCTGGTTCTGCAACAAAAGTTCCTCCGGCTGGCTTACCATTATTGAAGAGGTGGTCACGTTGGGCCGTAAGAAAGCCTACCTTGCTAGGTGAGTCAGCAACCTTGATGCTGAACGCGCTTAATGCGTACTCACCAGGCTCTATTGAATAAGCATAATTAGTGAATACAGGGTCTACCATAAGTCGGGAGGGGCTATGTAAAACAAGATCAGGCTCCGCTTCGTTTCCATATGACTTCAACGGGAGCTTATCGAATGCTAGCGAAATCAACTGAGCGTTTTCACGGCCTCCGCAGCCCCACCAACGCCCCCAATTCACATCCATTAGTACAACTGCATGATTTTTCTTATTTTGTGCATAGACGCTCTTTGATACTGGTGCTGTAGCTTTATGTTTAACCGGCTGTGAAACGCAGGCCACTAATGGCAATGCAAGGAAAATTAACAGCCATTTTTTAAATTTCATCTTCATCCCTTATTCTGGTCATAACGACTAGCTGTGGGGCGTGAGCCGCATCGCGGCGAAGCGTCCCACACAAGCGCCTTGTTATAACCCTTTTACGGGACTCCATGTCACCGCCTTTATACGGATGCTTTTTAGCTGTTCCTTGCTCATGCTATTTTCAATTTCTGCCTTTCGCACACTTATTGCTGCTTGAGTGACATACCTACCACCAGACCAACTACAGCAATAAAAGATAGGATTTCCGCCAGATTTGATTTTGACGTTATTTATTAATAGGTATGCCAAGTCTAGATCCTGAGCTACAAGCTCACCTTCTAAATATATGCCAGACATTTGCCATTGGGCGATAAGCGCGTCCTCGTTTTCAGCAAAATAACCGGCTTTTCCAGTAGCTCCAACAATGTAGCCTTTCGCCCATTTATCACTTTTTTCCCGAACTGCAATCTTTCTATACCATTCAACTGCTTTAGAACCGTTCTTTTCTACACCAACGCCCGACTCATAATAGATACCCATTCTTAATTGCGCCCACGGCTCACCAAGATTCGCCCTCGGTTTTACTATTTCTAGTGCTTTAGCATATGCACCACGTTCTGCTGCAATATCCGCAGACCTTTCACCAGGATTAGGGTTCGGGCCCGACGCACAACCAAATAGCAAAATTGGGCAAAAAACTGTTGCGAAAAATCTAATTGCCACAATCTTCTCCTCTTGGGTTATAACGTTTTAGCTCAGCGGCAGCCAGCGAAGCTGGCTGTCGGATGAGGCGACTTGTTATGTGCTTAATTGACGAATGTTCGAAAATAGTAAGCAACTTTGTTATTTCTAATGATTGCATAGCCTTCCGTGCCTCTTAGTTTTTTCCAGTGGCTTTCTGGCGATGAAATAAATATAAGCTTTTCATCTTTTTTTAACAGCTTCTTAAAACCTTCCCATTTAGATTGCTGATATCCGAATGGTACTAATGGAATATTTTTATTTGTTCTTCGCGCTATCTCTATATCACGTAATGCCTTTTCCTCTGCTTCATCAACTGATACTGGGGCAGATATCCTCCAACCTTCTTTGTTTAGCCTTTCAACTGTAAATATTTCTGTTTCAGCAAATGCCGTAGGTGTACAGAGTAAGATTGATAGTAATGTTGCTAACAATAGTCTCATTATTTAATGCACATAACGCCTATGTTTTGGGGCCGAGGCGAAGCCGAGGTCCCAGTGAGCCATAGGCGAACGACAAGAACTACTTGTTAGGCATTCTTGCATCATGGCGCAAAGCCTCTGATTAACCAGATAATCATTACCAAACCCCAACGTATTGGTTGAAAGTAAGCTAAAGGGGCAAGGACCAACACCGCCCATCTTAGTTTTGATTTTGGCGTCACCTTCCATGCGGTAAAAAGCACAAGAGCGTAGACGAAATAGCTTACTTTTGTAATAAAGTCGATAAGCTGCAAATCTGCGCCGACATCGTACAGCTGTGATAACGTAAATTTTTACGTGCACATTTTTTGAAGGGGGTGGCCCCGGTTTGTTAAAACAGTAATTGCCAAACCACTGTACAAACCAAAGAGGACCACCATGGCTAAAGATACCACGAACGGGCTTAGCAAGGTTATCAGGATTGACGAGGGTGAGATACGCGGACATTTGGAAGAGATGGTCAGAGGTACCGTCGAGGAAACCCTGAACGCCATGCTAGATGCTGAAGCAGACGAGATGTGCAATGCTCAGCGCTATGAGCACTCGCCAGATCGAATAGATACCCGAGCTGGCCACTACAAACGGAAATTTCACACAAAGGCTGGTGAGGTCGAACTGAAAATGCCCAGATTACGCCAGCAGACGTTCGAGACGGCTATCATCGAGCGCTATCGACGCCGAGATATCTCCATCGAGGAAGCCATCGTTCAGATGTACCTGGCCGGGGTTTCTGTGCGTCGCGTGGAGGATATCACAGAGGCTTTGTGGGGTACTCGGGTATCCTCGGGCACGGTTTCCAAGCTTAATCAGAAGGTCTATAAACACATCGAGCGCTGGCGCAAACAGCAAATTGAAGGCAAATATGCTTATGTATTCCTGGACGGCATTGTGCTCAAACGCAGCTGGGGTGGAGAGGTCAAAAATGTTTCCGTCCTGGCAGCAATTGGAGTCGACCAGGACGGTTTCCGCCGTATTTTGGGCGTTCAGGAAGGCCACAAGGAGGATAAATCCGGCTGGTTGGGGTTTCTTAAGCACCTGAAGGATCGCGGCTTGCAGGGCGTCAGGCTAATTATTTCAGATGCCTGCCTCGGACTTGTGGAATCAGCTTCAGAAGTGTTTCCGGAGGCTGACTGGCAGAGATGCGCTGTTCATTTCTACAGAAACGTGTTCTCTCATGTGCCTAAAAACAAAGTACGTGAAGTCGCTGCCATGCTAAAGGCTATTCACGCTCAGGAGAGCCGTGAGGCGGCAGAGGAGAAGGCAACAGGGGTAGTCGACAAACTCAAGGAAATGAAGCTGAGGACTGCGGCAGAACTTGTGGAGCACAACATTCATGAGACATTCAGTTTCTACTCCTATCCCTCCCAGCATTGGCTCAAGATCAAAACCAATAATCCAATGGAGCGGTTGCTGAAAGAGGCCAGGCGTCGAACTAAAGTGATTGGCGCGTTCCCCGACGGCCATTCGGCATTAATGTTGGTCGCCGCTCGGCTTCGACATGTCTCAGCGACAAACTGGGGCACAAGGAAATACATGGACATGAAACTACTTGAAGAGATGGACAAAGAGGCAATCTATTCTATTGCCTGACCAATTCCCGGGACCGCTCCGATAAAAAATGTGCACAAGAAAATTGACAGCACCACAGCTGTTGGCCGATATTCGGAATTATCGCCGCCGCTACGGCAATTATTATGAGTAATGCCCAAAGCACTAACCGAGCACTAACTGTTTTAGAGACCTGGGCACTTCCATAGCCTGTATGGCGATTTTCCATTTCTCATTCCATAGCCAATATCTTTGTGTTTATGCCTAACGCCACGCATCAGCGGCGCGCAGCTCGCGTAGCGAGCGGAGCGTCCGTCTGCATGCGCTTGTTAGGCCAAACTTCAGTTTTCATGAAATTGCACTCTTAAACTGTGTTATTTGCGTTTTATTCGTCTGAAGAAAACCATGAATTACATCGACGGCAGATTCTGGATCTGAATCGATTAACGTGGCCAGGTCTTTCGCGCAATTTGCTTCCTCTGGCACCACCCGTTTTTCCCATTCAGAATTTGCAACGGTAATCAGGTGCGTTTGTGCCTCTTCGAACCGTGCCTGCAAAACTAACGCTAGGGCATAGTCAAACCCGATACGGGTGTTTTCGAACAACTCGTCTTCTTCGATCCGTGTTAAAAAGTATTGGATGGAATCTTTTTCTTTTGCCTCACTGATAATGGGCGTCACTTTACGTAAAAACGCATTGGCAATTTGTGTTGGAGTTTTACCAGTTCTATCAATTACATCTTCTGGAGATCTTTTTGTATCGGCGTAGCTTAGATTAAAATCTAATGCGTTAGAGAACAGTGGAACCGAAAAAACGTTAATTTCACTTCCGTATGGCTTGTGGTCCATAACAAATCCGCAAACAAAGTGATCTGTATTCGGAATGCAAAAATAGCCATCGATGCAAAGCCATCCGGGCTGCCCTTGAAGAACAGGCTTCATCAGTTTTTTATTGAGTCCTTTTGTCCTCCAGGTTTCGAATGTGCTAGTCAATGGCATTAATTTGGCCTAACGCTACCCATCAGCCGCGCCGCTTTTTGGCGTCGGATGGATGGGCTTGTTAGGGGCCGCTTTTAACCATAATGCCCCAAATGGCACGGAAAGCCTTATCAGTTCACCTTCTATATATATTGTATGACTGCTTGGCTTTTTGTTTTGATCTGTAATTACGAGCTGATTATTTAGTAGATTATATTTCTGTAGTGCCGTATAGAATTTACCTTTTCCATTATTTGGAATACGTACTTCAAGTAATACATCATTTTCTAGAAAGACAAAGTACCAGTTTTCGTTATTTAATGGACTATCATGACTATCGGGTTCTAATTTTACGATCTCCCAGACACCCGTACTCAGAAATATGGAGTTGTTTCCAGCTTCGGTATTTCCAGTAAAAAGTAACGCAAAGGCCAAGGCTAACACTCTTGTCATTGTTTTTCTTGCGCCCCTAACGCTTTGGGTAAGGGGCGGCGGCGAAGCCGACGTCCCACGTAGCCCCGAAGGGGCGGAGTGAACTTGACCTACTTGTTAGGCGAAGCACGTTAGCCAAGCTATTTCTCACCATTCTTTGCCATTTCCAACGCCTCTTCAAAAAATGGATGAGGAGTGTTCACGCTTCTTCCTTCTGCCGCCGCCAAGGCATCAAAGACATCTTGCTGATGAAATCCGAGACCCATTAACTTTGATTGAATTTCGGTATCTGATGCAGCCTCAACGGATTGAACAATAAGGAGATTATTCTCTTCCGTTCCTTGCTTGATCGTGGCTATGTAAAGACCAGCATTAATTTCAATTTCGACGTGCCTCATTGTGCTAGTTCCCACTGAACGTGAATAGACCAATCATGGCTGCTACAAACGAAAATACCCCTACATATAGCCTGACGCGTAATGCCTTGGCCTTTTCAGAGACGGCAATTTCTTTTGATTTTGCCAATGAATCAAGGCTGGAGAAATCTTGTAGGTGGTTGTACCACCAACTCACAGGCATCCCCATTTCTTTGATTTCGTATTTGATGCGGTACCAATTCACGTTAACCGCTACCACGACGATGAAAACGATTAGCTCAACGACCATGTATTACGCCTAACGCTGCCATAACCGGCCGGAAAATCGCGCAGCGCTTTGGAGGTCCAGCCCACGAAGTGGGCGATGGTTGATGGCTTTGTTATATGCCCTGTTCATGGCTGTAGTATTCGCCAGTACCATTACTGCGAAGAATTACTGTGACCGTCCTATTTTCATAAGGAGGGCAAACAAACTTCATTCCCAACGAATTCTCCGCCATGCTACGACATACAGCACGTATTGATTTTATATCCTCTTTGTCAAAGCTGAATGTTGCCCAGACTTCGTTAGTATCAAGATTGTTACTTTCTTGAATTTTCTTAGCTGACTTCGGGAAATATTCTGGTAACCACCCTCGCTTAATCAAACCTGCTTTTTCCATTTCTTCGTAATTCTCATATTCTCCCTTTGGGTTCTCTAGAGCCTGAAGTATTAGCAATGACAATAGGAAAACCCCTGTAACGGAAAATACCGATAACACTGTAATTCCGATGGATCTCATGGCATATAACGACTTAAATAACCGGCGCGCATTTGCGCGTCCGGCGCCGAAGGCGCGAAGTTGATTTATTTGTTAGCTTAATCATCTAGATTTTTGTTAAAAATTGTGCGGCCAATTAGTAAAGCCCCCATCATTTGAAGTGACAACAATAGAGCAGTCACCATTGAGAGGAGAATGGAAAATATCCAATTTAATTCCTGTCCAATTCTAAAATTTGCCAACGCAATGACAAACGCGAGAATTGAAGTATATCCAAATGAGTAAGCATAAAGCCGGTAAACACCCTTTCCATCACTCGCAAATACCAAAGGGCCATACTTCTTTCTATATTTGCTTCCCAAATATACTGCTCCACCCATCCAAGTAAGGGCTATTAAGTAGATCCCTCCTTCAATTTGATTCATAGAAAATGATGCAGCTATGACGACGATTGAGAAAAGTATTACCGGAATACTGCATTTTAGACCATCTATAATCATTTCCTAAAGCTAACGCCGAGGTAAGCGGCGCTCAGCCCGGAGCGATTGATCGGGCAAACATGGCGAAGCCATGCCCGAGCAAGCGCGGAGTGCTGAGCGTCCGAGCGAGCTTGCGAGCGACTTGACCGCCTTGTTATGCGATTCCGTACTCGGCATTAACAACTGCCTCCTCGTTCGGCCCTTACCACCTTGCGCTGTAGATGACCCAATAGAACAGAGGAATTGGCACCAAGTTTCTTCAAGAGCTGCCTCCGGCACCTTCTCTCGGGACCTTGGCCAACCATTGCCTCAATTGGCTTATGACTTCTTGCTCTTCTGGCACGAAATCATCTTCATCCGCGAACTGGGCAACAGTTAAACGGTACTCAATTTGGTCGATTTCTTTGAACAGGGTGTAGGGCATCATTTCCAACGCACGCCCATTATCCTCAACCGCAGAAATTAAGGCTTTCCGATTGATTTCGCCTCGCTGGTATTTTTCGAGTGCGTCTTCGATTCGGTTCAATAACGAAACGTTGCTCATGCTTATTCACGCATAACGCCAAGGTAAGCGGCGGCTAGTGTGGAGCGGCGTTTGCGCAATCATGGCGAAGCCATGCGTAAATAGCCGCGGAGCACCAGGCGTCCGAGTGAGCGCAGCGAACGGCTTGACCGACTTGTTATGTGTTTCACTCGAATACGCATTGCCATTCGCCTTTTTCTTCAACCTGCAGCTCTGTTACAGATGGCCAACCCTTCTTGGTATGGAGCCGAGTTCTGAGATTCAGAAATCTTCTTGCCACGTACGTAACATACTCCGCCAATTCCGCTGAGCTTTCCCCCGCATAGAACTCTACTGATTCCGAGAACATTTCTTCGCCCGGACCGTTGAAATCAAAAAACACTTCCATCAATGGATAGGGCCAAGTTACAGCAACTTTTTTGTCGGGTACTTGGGCAACGAGTTCGTATGCTGATTCGCCGAGGTTGATTTGAGGGGCGAATTCAGCAAGTGATGCTTGAAGCGAGTTTTCCAAGCTCAGATTACGTTCCATGCCTTTTTACACATAACGCTTTGGGTAAGGGGCCGCAGCGAAGCGGAGGTCCCAGCGACCGCAGGGAGCGAACTTGACCCGCTTGTTATACGTTGTCATTACGCTTGGCTCTCAGCGAATTGAATTACACGATTAGTAATTGACACTACCTCTGATTTCGGAACAACTTGATCGCCCACTATGCCAATTATTAGATCTTGGGTATTAAATACCTCTAGAAAATACTCAAACCCTTTAGCTTCTTCTGGAGGACCTCCGGCTTCAGCCCTAAATGCCAAAATCACTTCAGTTTCTGGGGCAACGGGTGAACCCGACTTTATCCATATAGTTTGGTCATCATTTTGATCAAAAATTGTTTCAATCGCTTCACGAAGTTTCATATCTATTTACGTATAACGCCCACATAAAAGGCCGAAGCGCGTCAGCGCGTAGGTCCAGCCCGAAGGGCGATTTTAATGTGATTGTTATGTGTTTTCATCGAACATTGCATCGAGAATTCCATCAACCAATTCATGCGCATATGAATTGCCCCCGAAATCAATTAGCTCCTCATCTCCTTTTTGGAACGTGAGAAAAGGGGCTGATTTACCACCTTCGAAGCTAACCTCTGAGACGCCATCTAACATACTGCACACTTCAAACACGATGTTACCTGTTAGAGATTTTAATGCCTCACCGGTTATTCCAGCTTCTTCTATATGCCTGGCTATGCGTGCAATCATTTCGCCTGTGAATATTTCCTGTTGCTCGACATATGAATCTGGATCATTTACTAGTTTCATGACCATTTACACATAACGCTTTGGGTAAGGGGCGGATGGCGAAGCCAGACGTCCCGCGCAGGGCCGAAGGCCCGGAGCGAACTTGACCCACTGGTTAGATGGCCGGTGTTTAGTAGACCACGACGGGTCAATACCGCAATGATGAGACAACCCTTTGTTCATTCTTTTGCACTTCTTTGAATGAGCGCCAGAGATACTACCTTCGGCGCAGATTTTCTTTACCTTAACTCAGCTAGTGCTTCCCCACAATGACAGCACCGTCAACACTTTTGTAACTGCCGGCACGTTGAATTCTCGTACTGGCAACTACCTTTCTATTACCAAGAACACCACTATTCGGCTCTTGGAAAATGATTGCTATTAACACCAAGCCTGCGTGCACCTACACAGGAATACTTTTTGGCCATTTAACGCTTTGGGTAAGGGGCGGATGGCGAAGCCAGACGTCCCGCGCAGGGCCGAAGGCCCGGAGCGAACTTGACCCACTGGTTAGATGGCCGGTGTTTAGTAGACCACGATGGGTCAATACCGCAATGATGAGGCAACTCTTTGTTCATTCTTTTGCACTTCTTTGAATGAGCGCCAGAGATACTACCTTCTGGCGCAGATTTTCTTTACCTTAACTCAGCTAGTGCTTCCCCACAATGACAGCACCGTCAACACTTTTGTAACTGCCGGCACGTTGAATTCTCGTATTGGCAACTACCTTTCTACTACCAAGAACACCACTATTCGGCTCTTGGAAAATGATTGCTATTGACACCAAGCCTGCGTGCACCTACACAGGAATGCTTTTTGGCCATATAACGCTTTGGGTAAGGGGCGGATGGCGAAGCCAGACGTCCCGCGCAGGGCCGAAGGCCCGGAGCGAATTTGACCCACTGGTTAGATGGCCGGTGTTTAGTAGACCACGACGGGTCAATACCGCAATGATGAGACAACCCTTTGTTCATTCTTTTGCACTTCTTTGAATGAGCGCCAGAGATACCACCTTCGACGCAGATTTTATTTACCTTAACTCAGCTAGTGCTTCCCCACAATGACAGCACCGTCAACACTTTTGTAACTGCCGGCACGTTGAATTCTCGTATTGGCAACTACCTATCTACTACCAAGAACACCTCTTTTCGGCTCTTGGAAAATGATTGCTATTAACACCAAATCAGCGTGCACCTACACAGGAATGCTTTTTGGCCATATAACGCCGTAAACAGCCGCGTTTGACACGGCAAGCCGTAAGCGGCAGCGAAGGCGCAGCCGGGCCAAACGTCGGTTGCTTTACCTGGTTAGGCTTCAAAATCTTTGGATGAGTTTCTTTCATCCCATTCAATTTTCGGTAGCTGCATAGATTGGCGCTTTCGAAGCATCAAACGAATAATTTCTGGACCAGACAGTCCTTCGTATGTTCCGCCGCAGCTTTCTGGCCCGATGTCCCACACGTAGTAAACACGGTTGTTCCAATATTTGTTCCAATTCTCACGGGAATATGGCTGCGTCAGGTAACCGTTAGGCGAATCCCGCCTAGCCTCGCTTCTCAACTCCTCGTAAAGAGACTCCGGATAGCCTGCATTTATGCTCCTACATAGCCCGTATCCGTCATCGACTATGTTCAAGAGGGTACAGCCGGAAACAAATAGCAACGAAATTGACCAAACGTACGATTTCACCTGAAGCCTAACGCCTAAATAAGGGGCGCTGGAGCGGCAGCAACAGCGTCCCAGCGAACGATAGTGAGTGGCTTGATTTTCTTGTTATGCGATACCTTCACCCTTGGGTCTCCCTCGGCACTTCGTTTAGCCAACTAGATAAGCGAGCCAATGCTTCTTCTTCACATGGCAAAAATTCATCTTCGTCAGCAAACTGTGCAACTGTAAGTTGATATTCAATTTCTTCTATTTCTTTAATTAGCCTGTAGGGCATCATTTCAAGGGCACTTCCATTTTCTTCGACTGAGGAAATTAGTGCTTTTCTATCAATATCGCCATTTTCATACTTAGCAAGCGCTTCCTCGATTCGATTAATTAGCGTGTTGTTCGACATTTCTTTTTACGCATAACGACTTAAATAACCGGCGCGCATTTGCGCGTCCGGCGCCGAAGGCGCGAAGTTGATTTATTTGTTAGCTTAATCATCTAGATTTTTGTTAAAAATTGTGCGGCCAATTAGTAAAGCCCCCATCATTTGAAGTGACAACAATAGAGCAGTCACCATTGAGAGGAGAATGGAAAATATCCAATTTAATTCCTGTCCAATTCTAAAATTTGCCAACGCAATGACAAACGCGAGAATTGAAGTATATCCAAATGAGTAAGCATAAAGCCGGTAAACACCCTTTCCATCACTCGCAAATACCAAAGGGCCATACTTCTTTCTATATTTGCTTCCCAAATATACTGCTCCACCCATCCAAGTAAGGGCTATTAAGTAGATCCCTCCTTCAATTTGATTCATAGAAAATGATGCAGCTATGACGACGATTGAGAAAAGTATTACCGGAATACTGCATTTTAGACCATCTATAATCATTTCCTAAAGCTAACACTGAGTAGACGGCACTATGGTTGATCGCACAAGACAACTTTGTCGTATATCCCGTAGAGGCTGACCGCCATTACACGATTTCCGCTGCGGCGACCGGGCCTTCTTCTTGTGCGAAATCAATTCCTTTGCATCCATAACGCAGAGTCCCATTGTAAATACGCGTCAAATATAGGGAATATAACAGATCAATCTGTCGCATATCACCCCGACCGAGGTTCTCCTTGCGTTCTCTCTTGGGTATTGCTATGTTGCCAATAGACAGGAGTCACCAGTATCCATCTCAGGGAAGCGAATGAAAAACACCAGATCCTCTTTTCTCGACCAGGTCCGTGAGGCCATTCGCGTGCGCCATTACAGCATCCGGACCGAGCACGCCTACCTCGACTGGGTTAAGCGGTTTATTCTATTCCATCACAAGCGCCATCCGCTGGAGATGGGCGTTATGTAAAGCTTTCCATAAAGTCTATTTAGGCAAGTAAGTGTTTATGTAAAGCTGCGATACAAACTGCACCATAATCAGATTGTTGTGGATCAAATACTTCACATAATATTCTGTGCCCGGCTGGTGGTCCGCGGTTTGGTTTGTTCATTTCGGTGTCCTCTATAGACGCTGCAACCACTCCAGTAGTGTTTTGTTTTCCTTCCATGAAGGAATGTCGGGGACAGGCGTTGGACTAATTTTCTCGATCGCAGCGCGCTTCATCTCAAGGTTTGCTCTGGCATACAGCTCCGTTGTCTTAATATCCGCATGGCCCAAGAAGTCACGAACAATATCTAACGAGACACCGCACTCGACCAGGTGCATAGCCTTGGTATGCCGCAACGTATGCGGAGTGACTTTCTGTTTGAAGGCCGGGAGACTCTCTTGCGCTTTCTTCACATACTTTTGCAGAATGTAATTAACGCCCGCACGGGTCAACGGATTTCCCTGCCTGTTGCTGAACAGTGGGAGGTCGTACTGCTGAGGCAATGCCAAGCCGTTTTCATCAATATACTGCCGCAATAAGCAGACGGTATTCTCCATTAACGGCACCACTCGTACTTTACGCCCTTTACCCAGGATTCTGACCTGGGCTGGGGTTTCCAGTCGTATGTCTCCTGCCGTCAGATTAATGATTTCCTGAACACGCGCGCCGGTATCATAAAGAAGGCTGAGGAGTACGGCGTCTCGTCGTCCATTATCTCGCTTGGTATCTGGCTGTTTCAGTAGCGCGGCAAGATAATCTTTAGACAAGTAGCCCACTTCTTTGCGGACATAACGACGCAGCCGAATGCCAAGTATACGTTGGCATTGCAGTAACCACTCAGGATCCTCGACTTGTACGTAACGGAAGAACGCATGCACTACCGCCAACCGCTGATTGATCGTACGAGTTGAGCAATGGCGTTCATTTTTTAGATAGTCCAGAAAGTCGCCAATTAACTTCGCATCAATGTGTTGAAGTTCCAAGCGTTCAATAACGTGCCCTTTCTCATCTCGACAAAATCGTAGCAGTAAGACGAACACATCGCGGTAAGCCTTAATCGTATTCGGGCTTAGATCTCGCTGTCCGCTGAGATAGTGACTCAGAAAGCGGCTAACATGTACAGAGAGTATTGTAGGCTTCATAGTTACCTCCCTTTCGGAATCACGCCGCCACACTGGTGGCTAATTCGTGCTGTTATATGGGGGAATAACTCTGCGGTTAGATGAAGGTACTTCTGAGTGCCTGTAAAATCCTTGTGTCCCAGATAGGCCACCAGAAACGGTAATTTTGCATTCAGGTCAGCGCCATCCTCATACCACTGCAGCAATCGATGGACGGCAAAGGTGTGGCGCAGATCATGAACCCTGGGGCCTTTACCTCGACCGCGGTGAGGAATGTCGCACTGATACAAGGCTTTCCGGTATATTGTGTAGATTCCCGAGCTATGCCAGCTGGAATCGCTTGCTGAAGGGAAGAAGTAGGACTCGGCGGTTCGCTTGGGCAAGGTTAGCTTGTCCAGTGCTTCAGCATAGCGCCGTAGACGTTGGACCATCTCTGTAGCAGGTGGCACGAGACGGTCTTTACCGAACTTGCCTTGCTTTACGGTAATGACACCTTGTTGAAGGTCGACGTCACGGACCTTTAGGGCCAGCACCTCTCCTAGCCGGAAACCACAGCCGTAGAGCAATCGGAAGATCTCTGGCAGGACCAGATGGCGATGCGGTGTTTTCCGGCTGCGGGGCAGGCCATCAATAGCCTGAATCAACTTCTTTACCTCTTCACGCGTCAGTATCCTTGGCGAGAATGCGAAGGATCGACGGGGTCCGATACCCTTGGGCGGAATGTAGGCAGCATGGCCCAGGCGCGCCATCAGCCGACCCAGTTGCCGTACAAGAATGATTCTGCGCTGAACCGTGGACGGGCGCTCGTGGGGTTTCAGTGATAGCCACTGGTCGACTAATGACTTCGGTAGCGCATCTGACGTTACATTCGTACCGCACAAGAAGCAGTCAAGATCCTTGAGAACGTCAGCCGGGGTCTCGTATTTGTAGCCATTGGCACGTTTCTCACGAACAAGGCGCTCCATAAACGGGGCTAATGGGCTTTCATATTTGATGTGCTTATACCTGTTCGACATTTTCCACCTCCGGGATCCGCAATGCGACCTCACGTAGTGACTCGACACTGGCCTTTGCATAGATCATGGTGGAATTCATCGACGCGTGTCCCAGAATGTCAGCGATGAGTGAGAACGGAACATTATCCTCAAGCAGTTCCGTCGCCAGGGTGTGTCGCAGAGAATGGAATCCATTTTTCTGTGGACTTCTAAAACGGATGCCTGCAAGGTCGCGCCAATGACTGATGATGGTATATAGCTTATTGGTATCGGCAAATGGTTTGATGGGTGGTTGGAGCTTCAGGAAAACCTCGCGGTAGTGCGTAGCCGGCCGTACATGTTTCAAGTAATCAATCAGTGCGCTACCCACTTCATCAGTCAATGGCAGTTGCAGGGGCATTCCTGATTTGGATTGATTGATGGTGATCGTCTCAGCGGCCCAATCGATTTGATCGAGCGTCAGTTTTCTAATATCAGTTGTACGTAGACCAAGTCGAGCTGCCAAGAGTAAGAGGGCATAATCGCGCTTGCCCCTTGGTGAACGTCGATCAACTTTCTCAAGTAGCTGTGCGAGCAATTCTTTATCCCAAACTGACGGAATCGACGCATGCTCAGGGAAGTACACGCCGGGCAGACAATCACTGAGATCGCGCGATAACTTGCCCATGTAAAATAGAAACTGAAGATAGATGCGCGTGATTGACACTCTTGAGGCCACGGTTTTGCGCCGATAGTGGGATAAGGAATAGACAAAGTCAGAGAGATCCTCCGGACTTATTTGGCTAAAGCGTGTAACATTTCGTTTAGAAAGAAAATCGAGAAACGCGCCAACTTCCCGCATGTATTGCACTATGGTGATAGGTCTGAGATAGCATTCCTCCTCACAGTGCGTTTTGAAATCTTGCAGGCTTTTTTGCATGGCGGCAGGCGCATTGAGTCTTTTAACATACTGCTTGTCTCGTTCGAAATAACCGTCTCGGGCGTAACGCCACAATAACGTGAGCGCAAACTCTGCATGCAGTTTCCAGCCTTTATTCACCTCAACTGGTAATTGCGGGTCAATCTCGTGATGTGCCAGAAAGTCGATTATCAAGTGTTTTTGAAGTTTTCCTTTGTGGTTACGTTGTTGGGCGTAAACGAGAAATTTCCGCCAGACAGTTTGATAGCGACGTATTGAACGCGGGTTGTATTGGAGAACCTGAAGTTGGCTCAGCGCGCCATAGACCAGCTTATCCAGTGAGAGTTTTCTTGCTTTCGATGTGTTGGGGTTCATACATAATCCTCCGTTGTTGATTACAGGCCAAATGGCCATTTCTCAAATTAACGGAAATATTATGTAAAGTGGTTTGTAGGTAACTGACTGATACTCTGGGACTATGCTCGCCAACTTCGCATAATCGCGAACTATCCTAAATGGGCGAGGCCGAGGTGACTGCGTTCCTGACCCATCTCGCGGTCAATCGCAACGTGGCGGCCGGTACGCAGAATCAGGCGCTCAATGCCCTTGTGTTTACCTACAAAGCGGTTCTCAATAGGCCCCTGGGCGAAATCGCTGGCGCTGTCAGAGCCAAAAAGCCGCAAAAGCTACCGGTGGTACTGACCCAGGAAGAGGTGCGTCGGATACTGTCGAGCCTCAATGGTTACCACTGGCTGGGATGCTGTCTGATGTAGGGCGCGGGGCTACGGCTTATGGAGTGCGTGCGGTTACGGGTGAAAGATCTCGATTTCGATTACCGGGCTATTGTCGTGCGGGACGGCAAGGGGCAAAAAGACCGGGTGGTCACCTTGCCGGACGCCTTGATAGAGCCCTTGCGTAGACATCTGGGCGCTGTCCGAAACTTCCACGAAAAAGACCTGAGCGACGGGTATGGAGAGGTCTACTTACCCTATGCACTTGCCAGAAAGTACCCCAATGCACCGAGGGAGTGGGGGTGGCAGTATGTCTTCCCTGCCAGCCAGCGCAGTGTCGACCCGCGTTCCGGCAAAACGAGGCGCCACCATATCGACGAGCGGACGTTTCAGCGGGCAATGCGAAAGGCTGTACGCCAGACTGGCATTGTCAAACCGGCAACCTGCCATACGATGCGGCATTCGTTTGCCACACACTTATTGCAGCGTGGCATGGACATCAGAACGGTACAGGAGCAGCTTGGCCACAAAGACGTGCGCACGACGCAGATTTACACCCACCTGATCAACCGAGGTGCTGCCGCAGTCGTCAGCCCCTTGAACGATCTGTTTTTACAGAAGAGAGAACGATCAGGTGATTCAGAGATGACTTGACGGTTGGTTCTTCTTGCAGCTGCCGCATCCGCCGCAGCCCTTGCTGCGTTCGACACCCGGCTGACCGGGGTCGGCCTTTTGCACCCAGCGCTGGAACAACACCCAGGCACCGCAGGCGAGGGAGAGTCCGATAACGGCCATGATGTATCCAAGCATTTCTTCGTTAAACCTTGTGTTCTTCCTTCAGGTGGAGCTGAAGAGGCCGGCGAAGCCCATAAAGGCCATCGACAGGATACCGGCAATAATCAGATTCATCGCGGTGCCTCTAAGTAACACCGGTACATCCGCCAGCTCCACCTCTTCCCGAATTCCCGCTATCAACACCAGCGCCAGGGTGAACCCGGCCCCGGCCCCCAGGGCGAATACCAACCCCTCGGCAAGGCCATAACCTCTGTTGGTGGCGAAAATGGCCAGACCGAGAATGGCGCAGTTGGTCGTGATCAAGGGAAGAAAAATGCCCAATGCGCGAAATAGCCCGGGACTCAAACGCTTGATGACCATCTCAATGAACTGCACCGTGCTGGCGATGACTACGATGAAACTGATGAGTCTGAGATAGGGCGCGTGGATCAAGACATAGGTGTTTAGAAACCAGGCACAGAAAGCGGTGATCAACATGACGAAGATATTCGCCAGCCCCAGGCGAAAGGCGGTATCCAGGCGGCCGGATACACCCAGGAAGGGACAGAGCCCAAGGAAGTAGGAGAGTACGAAATTATTGATCAGCAGGGCGCTGATGAAGATCCACAGTAGATCGTTCATGGCAGATCTCCCTCCAGCTTCGCCAACCGCGCGCTCAATCGTTTACGGTATTCCGTGATCCAACTGAAAAACAGCAGCAACAAACCCAGAGTGAGAAATCCGCCGGGCGGCAGGATCATGATCACCCAGGGCTCAAAGTTGGGGCCGAACAAGGAGACGCCGAACAGCGCTCCTTCCCCAAGAATTTCCCTTACCGCGCCCAGGGTGAAGAGGGCGAAGAGGAAACCGGTGGCCATGCCCAGGGCGTCCACCACCGCCAGGCGCACCGAGTGTCTGGAGGCAAAGGCCTCCTGGCGGCCCAGTATCATGCAGTTGGCCACAATCAGGGGTATGAAGGCCCCCAATTCCTTGTGGATCTTGGGCACCAGCGCCTCGAGGGTAAAATCAGTAACCGTGACGAAAGTGGCGATAATGATGATATAGGTGGAGATGCGCACCTGTTTGGGTATCCAGCGCCGCAGTGATGAGACCAGAAAGCTGGAGGCCACCAGTACGAAGAAGGTGGCTCCCCCCATGGCCAACGCGTTTACCGCGGAATTGGTTACCGCCAGCATGGGGCACATGCCCAGCACCTGCACGAAAACCGGATTATCGCGCCAAAGCCCCTTGATGAATTCCTGGTGAGGATCCTCTTTGCGTCCGATCATACTTATCTCTCTGACGCCTCGGGCGCCGAGTCCGGCAGTCTCGGCAACCATAGGCTATTGGCCTGGTTGATGATTCTAACCACGGCCTTGGATGAAATCGTAGCGCCGGTGATGGCGTCTATCTCGTTTGCAGCGGACCGTTTCCCCTTTTTGACGGCGATGATCTCAGGGTCGATGGGCAGCGCCTGAAAACTCGATACGAAAGCCTGGTCCTTGTATATTTTGTCCCCGAGGCCGGGGGTCTCCCGGCTCTCCAGTATCTCCATCCCCGTTACCATGCGCTTTTCCGGCTGGTATCCATAAAGCAGTCGGATGGTGTCCTGAAAACCGGGACCGGCGCCCGGAATGGCGTAACCCACCAGTCTGCCGTCCTTGTCGAAGCCGCCGAATATGGCTTGATCGCCTTTTTCCTCCACGTCGGCGGGAGAGAGACTGCCGTCCCGGTACACCAGCCGTTGCAGGCTTTGCACCCCGGGCAGCACCTTGAATACCGCCTCGCGAAGCATCTGTGCTTTGTAGGCGGTGATGGTGGGCAGGGTCGCCTCGAAGGCGAACACGATAATCAGACCCGAGAGCAGTCCGGCCAGACTCAAAGTGGCCACCAGCCTCATGGAGCTGGGCTCTGCCGGGGACGCCGGTGTTTGCGGCTGACTGCTCATTCCGGGTCTAGTCCCTTACCGAAGACGCGGGGCTGGGTGTAGCGGTCGATTAGCGGGGTTGCGGCATTCATCAGCAAAATGGCGTACATCACGCCCTCCGGAAACCCGCCGAAAACCCGGATCAGGACAACCAGCAGGCCAATGCCCACTGCGAATATCCAAGTGCCCCCGGGGGTAAGGGGCGAGGTCACCGGGTCGGTGGCCATGTAGAGGGCACCCAGCAACAGGCCGCCGGAAAAGATGGCGAACAGAGGGCCGGGGTATTTCCCCGGGTCGGCCAGGTAGAGTAGCGTCGAGAAAAGCGCGACGGAGAGCAGTATTCCCGCAGGTATGCGCCAGTCGAAATCCCGCCGCCATAGCAGATAGAGCCCACCCAGTAACAGCAGCAGCCCGCTGGTTTCACCGATGCAACCGTTGGTGGTGCCGGTCATCAGCGACCAGAGCCCCGTGGATTGCTGTTCGAATTTCATCAGCCCCAGGGGTGTGGCTTGCGAAAGGCCATCGTAGGTGGCTTGCATGAAGGGTGCCGCCAGAGTGCTGGAGTGAAGCTCAAAAAAGCCCTCCGGTCCGCTCTGCGCACTCCAGGTGGTCATGGCGATGGGAAAGGTGGCGAGCAAAAAGGCTCTCCCCACCAGCGCCGGGTTGAACAGGTTTTGCCCCAATCCGCCCCAGATCAGCTTGCCGAGCCCGATAGCGGCGGCGCCGCCGATGAATGCCATCCACAGGGGTAGCCCCGGGGGAAGCGTCAATCCCAACAGCAGTCCCGTCAGCAGGGCACTCAAATCGTTCAACCGTTCGCCGCGCAAAGCGGGGGGGGTGAATAGCCATTCGATGAGTAGGGCGCCGGCAATACTGGAGGCCAGCACCAGCAGGGCACTCAAGCCGAAAAACCAGATACCGGCCAGGGTGGCGGGCGCCAGCGCCAGCAGCACATCCAGCATGGCCTGACGGGTCGTCAGCTGTTGCCGCAGCAGTGGGGACGCCTGAAGCTGAAGCCGGGGATCCCTCGTTTTCATGCCGGGCCACCCCCGGATTGTCTCAGTTGGGACTTGGCGGAACGGATCAGTTGCACTATGGGTATGCCCGAAGGGCAGGCGTAGGTACAGGAGCCGCATTCCACGCAATCCTCCACGGAATAGGCGCGCATCTCCTCAAATAGCCTGGCTCTGGAGAGCCGCGCCAGCCGCGACGGATTGAGAAAGTAGGGGCAGGCCTCCAGGCAGCGGCCGCAGCGGATACAGGGGTACTCCCTGGCATCGCGTCGCCTGGGGCTCCTGAATGCGAGAATCCCGGAGGTGCCCTTGAGCACCGGTACGTCGAGGCTCACCACGCTGGTTCCCATCATCGGCCCTCCCATGACCACCTGGGAGACATCCTCGGTGAAACCCTCGCAAAACCGCAGCACCTCCCGCAGGGGGGTTCCGATGGGCACCATCAGATTGGAGGGTTCGGCGATGCCGTCTCCGGAAACCGTGACCACCCGCTCTATGAGCGGAGTTCCGCTGCTAAACCAGTCAGCGATGGCGACAATGCTGCCCACATTGTTGACGATCATCCCCAGGTCCCTGGGCAATCCGCCGGCGGGTACTTCACGCCCGAAGATGGATTTGATCAACATCTTTTCCGCACCCTGGGGATACTTGACGCGTAGCGGCACCACCCGAATCTCGGGGCGGTCGCCGGTATGCCTTATGAGCGTGTCGATGGCGTCAGGCTTGTTGCTCTCCACGCCAATGGTTGCACCCTCGGCGCCAAGGTTATGGAGCAGAATCTCGATGCCGCGCAGCAGGGCCTCCGGGCGCTCCACCATCAGCCGATGATCGCTGGTGAGGTAGGGCTCGCATTCGGCGCCGTTGATCAGCAGCTGGGTAATCCGCTGACCATCGGGAATGGAGTACTTCGCGTGGCTGGGAAAGGCCGCGCCGCCGAGTCCGACTATGCCTGCCTGCTGCACCTCCGCGACGAACTCCTCAGGGCTGAGTCTCCTCCAGTCCCTGGGTTGGAGCGGCAACCGCTGGGTATCGAACGGGTCGGCCTCGATAATCATGGACCTGGCAAAAACGCCGCCGGGATAGCGCCGGTTGTCGATAGCTTTTAAGCGCCCGGACACGGGGCTGTGCAGACTAGTAGATATGAAGGCGCCGGGTTCTGCTATCTGTTGCCCCCTGCGAACCTCCTCACCCACCTCTACGATCGGCCTTGCCGGTGCACCCAGGTGCTGGTTGAGAGGTAGCACATAGTGGCTGACAAACGGCATGCGCTGTATCGGCAGGGCACTGGTTTGTCCCTTCGATTCCATGGGGTGGACGCCATGGGAGAAGGTGAGTTCCAAAAGCCTCGACAATGCCTTCACTGCACGCTCCTGCTGGAATCGTCATCGGCGTCGGAGGTTGCCGGAGCAGTGGCGTTGGAATAACCCGCCAGCGCCATCAGCCGAACCCGAATCTCCTCGCGGGTTTGCATCAGCGCCTCCTGACGGAGGTTGCCGAGTCGTGTTTCGTAGTGGTCACGCAGCGCCTGCAGTTCGGCCTGGTGCGCCCCCTCCACCGCCTGCTCTGCCTGCTCCCTGATGCGTTGGGTGAACGGGGTGACCTCTCCGGCAATCTCCTGGAGAGCTCGCCACGCCTGGAGCCGGTGCGCGCAGGCATCCGCCAGCGGTGGCTTCACCCGCATTCTGAGCAGTCGCTCTCCACCCGGTGCATGGATGATGTAGGGTGATTTCCCACTCCTCGATAGCGGATCCAGCGCCAGATACTCGGATATCGGTAGCGCCCCCGGGGCATCGTCCTCCAGGGGCTCGAAGCAGTGGGCGAAGCGCTGCTCACCCACTGCCCAGGAGGCGGTGGAAGGAGCCTCGCCCGGGGTCTCCTCGGCGTCCGCTAAACCCAGTTGCGGATTTCCTTTCAGGCTGAAGCGCGTGCCGAATACTCCGGATTCCCTCGGGTCGTATTCAAACAGCGGTGCGGTGCGGCTCGCAACGGCTAGCCGTGAGCGCTCGATGGTTTGATCGGATTCGAATCCGTGCCGCTTGGGGCTGGGGGTGTGCACCTGTATCAATGCGGGTCCATTGAATTCGAAAGCGCTCCCAAGGGTGGACATCAGATGGTCGGGATAACCGATGGCCCCCTGTGCAATAAATGCCTCGCGGCGCGCAAGTGCCAGCAATGCCAGGTCGGTCACGGAGTCCGCGAGTGGTGACGGGTCGAGGCCACCACCCCCTGACGCATCGGCTGCAATTCCGAGATCCAGTTCCTGAAAGACGATCACTTTCACCGGCAGATCACCCGCCAAGAGCGACGAGAGTTGGGACAGCCCCTGGCCGGCGAGCAAGGCGCTGCTGCCCACCACCAGTAACCTTGGACAAAAGGCGCGCTCTTCATCCGTGAGATCGCTCATTTGCAGTCGCTCGAGTTTGGACCAGCGCCTGGCGGCGTCCGCCGGGCTCTCCAGCTCCAGCGTGGCCTTGCGCATTAGTGCCATCCCCTCAATGGCCTGACGCAGCTGTCCCTGCTGCAGTCCGGCTGCGAGCTGCGCGGCATCGCCGCTGGATTCAACGGAGACCGGTACCCCGAAGGGGTTATCGGGGAAACCGCCCGCCCAGCCCGTCGCCGCGTGGGTGGAGAGGACCAAGCCCACCGATGCGCGGCCCAGGCCTTGCCGGCCTTTGGTGAGTTGGCGGGACAGGTCCCTCAAATCCTGCGCTAGGGTCACCAGGCGCTGCAGTCTCAAGGTATCGATGCGGTTGTCGGCGCTCTGTTCCGCTTCGGTGAGAAACTGTGCTAGATCGGTCTGCCCGGTATCGACTTTTTGCAATCCCGAGGCCAGGGCGTCCAGGTCGTCCGCGGGCAGAGTATCCGCGAGAATCTTGCGAATCAGTTCCGAGATTTTCTCCCGTGTGGTGTCCAGCCGCTCAAGGAATTCGGCAACCAGCGGTCGCTGCCGGAGTTCCGCCGCCGCCAGCGCCATGCGCAGCGCCAGGCGCTCCCCGGACCCCGGTTCCGCACCGTCGCCACCGCTCAGGGACAGCCTGCTGTTGGGTGACATCAAGGCCGCCGCCATGGGACCGGGCTCGGGTTGAGCGGCGCTGTGTGCGATTGTCTCCGTGGTTACCGCCGGCAGCTGTTCCCAGTCGTTCCAGGTTGCTTCGGCTTCCCGCGACAAGGCCTGCGACTGTGGGGAGGTCGTCAGTGCCCCCGGAGCGCATTGGGTGGTGCAGATTCCACACGCCTTGCAGCTCATGGGGTTTATGGCGAGCAGCAGCAGGCAACCGCTGCCCGACTTCTGCTTTTCGGCGCTGTGAAACAGAGGCTCGGTGATGGCAACCGGTAGTTTGCCCAGACTGTCCATCAACTCGGGGAATGCCTCCGCGGCTGCGGCTTTACGGCTGTCCGGCAGGGCTTGGGTCTGAATCCAGTCGAAGGCGTCCTGGAGGATATCGCCAACGGTCGCCGGTTTGGCGCCCTGCCTTCCGCAACGCTCGGTCATATGGGGGGCGAGGCGGGCGATTAGCGGCCGCAGTCCACTCTTGCCGCTGAGGTCGACCCCCAATTGCAGCAGTGCTTTCGGTGTAATCGCGTTGACGCCGACAGCGCCCTCGGGGCAGAGGCTCCAGCAGGCACCGCATCCGGTACAGGCCTCGGGATCCAGGGTAGGCAACCTATCCCGCAGCCCCTGGAGGTCCTTCAGTGCAGAGGAGAAGGGGGGGATGGCACCCAAGCCCAGATAGGGGTCCGGGGTAATTTCACCAGCGGTGCCGTCTCTGTAGAGTACCCCGATTTGATCCCAGAATCGCGGTAGGTTGTCATAGGCATCATCGATGCTCTGAAATCCCCGGAGCCGCTCCGGAAGTGCTTGGGGAGACGAGGGCGCGGGTGACGGCGGATGGGCTGAGCGGCGGTCCGGATCCACCTCTCGAATATCTTCAAAGCCCTGTTGAAAAGCTGCCAGGCGCTGCTCGAGAATCTTTTGGGGCAGGTGTTCCAGCAGGCTCTTTCGGCATGTAAGCATACGCCGTTGGCCCAGGTCCAGCAGGGTAGGTTGCCCAAGGATCGCGAATATCGCACCCAGCATGTATTCTTCGGCCTGGTCTTGGGAAGGAGCGCCTGAGGCTGTCTCCTGCAGCGCGCCGACAGTGAACAGTCGCCCCTGTTGCCGCTCCAGTTGTTCCAGGAACAGCGGTTCGAAGGTCTCTTCATGCGGATCGACGCCGCAAATCAATAGGGCGCCCCCAGGGGCCAGACGGACGTCCAAGCCGGAATGCCGGGAGGCGGCAACCACGGCGATTTCCGCCGCCGGTTCGTCACCGGGGTCGCGCAGCGCTTCGGGCGACCAGGTGAGGTAATCTGTGCAGGGGTTGCCCCAGGGCGCGGGAGGCAGGGCAGGGCGGCTTCTGAGGCCTCCCTCCGCCAATTGCCGCAGGCACTCTGCCGCGCTCAACGCCAGCCCGCCTCCGGTCTCACCCGAAGTGCGGTGTACCGCCAGGGTAACCGATCCCGGGGGGCGTATATCGGGAATGGCCTCCGGCCCCCGGGTGCCCCGGTGGCGGATACCGGGAAAATGCCGCCGCTGCCTGTCGAGCAGTACCTCTCGCTTGGGGTATTCGCTCGAGGGTCGATCGAAGCGGGTGCCGAGATGAAATTGCCGCTGTCGGGTATCCGGAAGCTGGAGGCAGAGCTCGAATAAATCACTGCTCCTTAAAGGCGTGCCGCCGCTGCCGTAGACCGCAGATATCAGCTTTGGGTGGAAAACGGGAGGCGCTTTAACCTGACCTTCCGGCGTTGCGCTGCCGTCGGCTACCCGTGCCACCGTTGCCGCCAACTCTCGCAGCAAGGGCGGGTCTGACGTCAGGTTAGGCTCGAGCCGCTCCAGCACGCAGAATGTTCGCTCTCTTTCTAGGTGTTGCGCGAATTCCGCTGCTGGAAAAGGTCTGAGGCATCGCAGCCCCAAGACACCGACCTCGATTTTTGCAGAGGCCCGCACCTGGTCTGCTACCGCTTCGGCGGTCTCGATAGCCGAACCTATGGCGACCAGGACAAGAGACGCATCTTCAACCCGGTGGCTGGACAGTGGAGCGCGTATTCGGCCGCTGACGGCGGTAAAGCGTTGCAAACTATTCCGCAATGCCCGGTCGAACTCCTTCTCCAGGTACAGACGGGATGCCGCTTGCCCTAGCCCCCAGGCGGGGGAGGGGTGAATCGCACCGAGGAGCACCGGCCGGTCAGGATCGTGCCATCGGGGGACGCGCCGGCGCCGTTCCCCAAAAAGCATATGCTGCGCCTGGTCCTCTATGGAGATTTGATCCGCGGGTCTACCGAGAAAGTCGATGACCAGAGACTTAGAGGGGAGCTCCGCCTCCTGGGGAGACAACGCCGTCTGCTGCACGTCCATGAACACCAGTCCCGGCTTAAGGGTCTGCTCTGCCAGGCGGCGGGCAATCAGGGTGAAGTCGACCGCCTCCTGGACATTGGCGGCGATCAGCGAGAAGCAGCCACTATCTGCGCTCAGGTGACAGATCTCATGGCCGCTGCTAAGCGCGCTGCTGTGACCGCCCAGGGCCTGGTTGCTGACGTGCAGTACCAGCGGCAAGTGGCGGCCGGCGGCGGTGCCCAAAAGATCCTGCAGCGCTGCAAGCTCAATGCCGGAGAGAAAGGCGGTTGCCCGCACGCCCGACATGGAAAGTCCCGCGGCATAGGCGAGCGAACCCCTTGCGCCCTCGGTCGTCGATGTTTCCAACAACCCGTCCAGCAGATTGGAACCGAGGCGCTTCCGCTCTGCGCGCCAGGCAAGCTGAGCGCCATTGGCGGAGTTAGCGAGCGTCGATCCTGCACCCTCGCTGATAGCGGCCTCGGTGAGAGCCACCGCTGTATTGCCATCAAAAACTCCGGGTGTGCCGGCGGCGCCCGGGCTGGGTTGACCTGGAGTGCCGAGGATACGCCTCAGTAGTCGTAGCGCTGAATCAGTGAGACTGTGCATACCGACGCTGGTCCTGGTTGTTCGTGAAAAGAGTTCCCGGGAATTGGGCGCCCTCGAGCCATAGGATGGCGCCGGTGGGACATCGATAAGTGGCATCCGGCTGCGCCGGCCCGCCGGCGGAATAGTCGATCACCGGAAGATTGTCGACCATGGTAATAAGCCCCGGCGCGGCATCGGAGGCGCAACGTCCGCAGGCATCGCAGGCGACGCTGCACAAGGCCGTTGCCGCGTCGCTGCGCAGGGGCGTGTTGCATTGCACGAACAGTTTCTGTGCCGTTGGCAACAACTCGAAGAGATTGCGTGGGCAGGCCGCGACGCAATCACCGCAGGCGGTGCACTTGTCTATATCCACTGTCGGCAGCCCGTTGTCGTTCATGTCGATGGCTTCGAATCCGCAGGCGATTTCGCAGTCGCCCAGACCCAGACATCCCCAGGAGCAGCCCTTGCCACCGCCAGAGACCACAGCTGCCGCTCGACAGTTTTCGAAACCGAGGTACTCGGCAATCTGGAACGCTTGAGCTCGGCCTCCGGCGCAATGCAGCCGGGCGACGCGCCGTTCTTGCTCGCCGGCATCGACGTCCAGCAACTCAGCGACGGCATCGATGATCTCGGGACCCGCGACTGTGCACTGGCTTGGTTTGAGGTCCCCCGCGACCAGTTTTTCCGCAAACGCATGGCAGCCTGGCTGGCCACAAGCGCCGCAGTTGGAGCCAGGCAGCAGTGTTTCGGTCTCCTCAATTCGTGGGTCTTCCTCAACTCTCAGAAACCGATATGAGATGGCCAGAATCACTGCAAAGAAAAGTCCCAGACCGGTCATGATGGCCGGCGCCACCAGCAGGCTGCTCATTGGTTGAAGGGCGCGGCCCGCTCGATCAGGGCCTCCAGTCCCGGTTCGTCGGGATTCAGCGGGGTGCCCGGGTGTATACACTTTGCGGGGCACAATTCGGCGGCCTCTACCAACTGGGCGAAGGTTCCTGAGTGGGGGTCTTCTATGCTCGCCTGCTTCTCTTCGTTGTAGATGAATAGCTTGGTATTGATTTTCAGGCAGTCATTGCAACTGGTGCACAGTGGGGTGTCGATCCAGGGTTCTTCTGCTATCGGGGTTGCCGCTTGTTCGGCGGTTTCCTCGGCGGCCTGGCTCTGTTCATCGCTTTCGTCGGCCGCTTCCGGTTGCTGTTGTGGGCGATCTGGCAATACGGCAGGGCTCGGGCTGGGCTGGGCCGGAGCGGTGGTGTCCAGCCCCAGCAGCATGTCCGATAGGCGCTGCATGGCTTCTCCCGCAGCCTGGTTTCTTATGCGTTCGACCTCCTCAGCGTGAGCGGTATTCAGCGCCTCTATCTCCGCGGCGGCTTTGGCGCGCTCCTCGGCCCGGGTCTCCTCGATGGCGCGCTCCACATAGCGGTTTTTGATTCCCGCCATCTCCTGCAAGGCGCGCCAGAAGTTCCTGCGGTCACGGGCGCCGTTGGTAACCTGGATTGAAACCACCAGCCGATGCAGAATCCCGTTGGCGTCCACCGCCCAGACGAAGGGCACCAGATGTTGAGCCTGTTCGGGCTCCGAGGCCAGATAATCCTCTACCGGTACCAGTGCATCGGAGTCGCACTGCGGTGGGATAATCCGGAAATGGTCCCGCAAACGCTCCAGCAGCAGAGCGTAGTCTGCAAAGGTGAAACCGAGGGATATCTCGACGCGTTCTCCATTTTCATCCCAGTAACTGAAGGGGGCTGGAGGCCAGTCAAGCTCAGCTTGCGGATTCTCACTGAAGTCCATGCGGTCGGCGGCGGAATCTCCGGCTTCCGGATTAATGCGGAAAAACGGGTGGGCGCGGCTCTCAATGGCGGCGCCGGCGATGAGCCAGGCATTCAACGGCACTAGCTTGCCCGCGGGCCTTAGCCCGGTATTGACGATGTGCAGACTGGTGCGCATGGTCTTCAGCGAAGCTTTGAAACAGTCCAACAAATGAGCGTGGCGCGCCGGGGACGATTGGGTTACCATCGCTTGGCGATGGCTGATGCCCAGGTATCCCAGCTCGGTTCTAAATGCCTCGTAGGGCCCCTCCCCAGGGGCCGCTCCCGGATTGTTATGTGGCTGCACCCGGACCAGGATTTGTACCGGCCGTCCTGAACTCAGCAGCCGCGAGAGGGAGTGCTGCCCGTCGCCCGCCATCTGGGTCGCCGATTCCAGGGCCACTGCAGCCGGCACCAGCATCAGTTCCTCGAGAGAGAAAGAGCTCCAGTGGAAATTGGTGAACCAGGGATCGTGGATCAACGGGTCGTATTGGCTTTTGATCTCCAGATCTGCAATCCGCAAAGCGCTGAATAGAGGCGCTAGATCGTCGGCTGCCCGATCGAACTGCGCCATGGCGCTGGCACAAGGGTCAGGATTGACCGACTCTTGGCAGAAATCATAGGGCTGCAGGCACTGTTCACTGAGGTCCCCACTGTGGGTGAAGTGCAACAGCATCGATTGGGGCTGCCAGGATTCCAGAATCGAGAGCACCCCGTTCACCCGGGTGCGGCGTTCCTCCGACATCTGGTGGGTGCCGCGGGAATGATCCATTACCGCTGACAGAGCGGCGGGATCAAAATAGTTGCTGGCCAGGCCAATACTGTCTCTCGCCATACGCGGCTCGATGGCTTCGTCCGACTTTTCCCACTCCACTTCGAACAAACTTTTGAGATCGCGAATAGTGGACTCGATACGGCGCTGGAGCCGCTGCCGCCGGGGGAGCGCCTGGGTGTACACAGTGTGAATCAGGAGGTGAATGGCGGCATAACGGTCGTATCCCAGAAATTGGGTGTGCGCGGCTACCTGTTCCAAGAGTTTGCCGACATCTTTCTCCAGCGTCCGCCGTTCTGCCTCGGGGAGCTGCAGGTGCTGCTGCAAGGCCTGAGTGACATCCACCAGCATAGGTCTGGCATCTACCGGGCCCCGGCGTTTGATGAGCTGCTCGCGCACCCTGTGCTCTATCCAGGGAAGGTGATCCTTGAGTATCCGGGCCTCACCTTCTCCAGGAGCCGCGTTGTGCGCCGCTGATTGCAGCCACTCGTCAAGGGATTGGGCGATTTCCGCCGAAGGCTGTTGCTGCTCTTCGTCAATTGGTGGAAAGAGTACCAGAGGGAAGTTGTAGCGCAATCGCGTGCTGTCCCGGTAGGGATCGAGTAGCGCCGGGAGCAGGTCATCTCCCACGGGACTCAGCCGGTCGCTCGCCGACGGGTCACCGAGATGGAAGTGGCGCAGGGTGAACATCAACTCCCGAGTGGCCGCCGCGTCTTTGACCGCCGTAGTCAGTCTGGGTAGGCGGTCCCCATCCTCTTCCGCTGTCGGCTGATCGGGCTCCTCATGGGCGGCCTGTGATCTATTCATTTTTGCAGCTCCCCTGTGCAGACCTGTTTGCTCCTGGGCATCCCCGGTCACTTCCTACTAAATCGTGAAGCGATCCAGTGCGTTATTGAGTCCTGCCAATCTCTTTTTGGCGGTGAACTCGACTCCCTGACTGGAGAGCGTTTCATAGCAGATGGCCTTCGGATCGTGATACAAGAGCCCAACCGGTATCATGGATTCGTCTTGAGCAATGTCTCTCGCCACAGAAAGATTTCCCGGGTCATGCTCGACGGTGTTGGAGAATTGCCGTTTTACGGCATCGTTCAGTGGGATACCGTTCTCATGCTCCAGCAGCAGGACCCTGTCGGGATCGTCCTGTAACTGCTTCGAGAGCGAGGCGGCGTAGACCGGACAGCGCTGAATGATGCGAACGAAGCTGGTGCCTTTGTGACGATGGGCCGCCTTCAGTGTTTCGTAGAGCAGGGGAGGACTCCAGTCCACGACTTGGGCAACAAAGGAGGTATTGGTGATGCCCAGGGTTACGGTCAACGGATTGTGGGGAGGAAGTATGGCCCCTGCGGGATGCGTATTGGTGCGGAACCCCAGGGGGCTGGTGGGTGAAGTCTGCGCCTTGGTGAGTCCGTAGACGGCATTGTCGAACACCATCAGAGTCATATCCATGTTGTAGCGCATGGCGTGGATCCAATGGGCTGTACCGATGGAGAAACAGTCGCCGTCTCCGGTGGCGACCCAGACGTCCAACTCCGGGCGCCGGCTCTTGATGCCGCAGGCGATGGGCAGTGCTCGTCCGTGGAGACCGTGGAACCCGAAAGTGCCCAGGTAGTGAGGCATGCGGCTGGAACAGCCGATGCCGGATACGGCCACCGTATTCTCCGGTGGTACCTGTTCATCGCGCAGTATTTTCTGCACCGCGGTGAGAATCCCGTGGTCGCCGCAACCAGGGCACCATCGGGCCTCGCCGCCGGCGTAATCGCCGATGGTAAAGTAGCGCTCGAAGACCTCCAGCGACCAATCTGCCTTCATACCGAACATCAGTTTTCTCCCTTCATCGCGGCGAGCCGCTCTACCAATACCTGGCGTATCATGCCTGGTTGCAGGGGATGGCCCAGAACCACCGACCAACAATCGATATCGACAAGGGTTTGTGCCCGCAATAATGTCGACAGCTGAGAATAGCGTCGGTTTTCAGACGTGGTCAAAGGGGCGCTTGGATCGTCGCTGTAGTTGATTTCGACAGTCATCACCTTGCGGTAGCGCTGGAAAATCTCTTTGAGCCCGGGCTCCAGCGGGGAGAGGAAGCGCAGGTGCAGGGAAGAGACACTGTGGCCCTGCTTCCGGGCGCGGTCTATTGCCTCCTCTATTGCACCCAGGGTCGAGCCCCAGCCCACCACCAGCAGGTCTCCCGTTTCGTCACCGTACACCTTGGGCGGTTTTAGTGTACCCGCCAGCGCCGCCATCTTGCGGCTGCGCATGTTACAGCCGAGTTGATTGGAATTGGAGTCGTAGGCCACTTTACTCTCGTTGGTGTGAGCCAGTCCGGTCAAAACATAGTGTCCCCCCACCATTCCCGGAATGGGGCGAGGCGACAGACCGGTCTCCTGATCCCAATCGTAGGGGGGGACTTTGCGATCCCACTCTGACTGGTCAATGGGTGGAGCAAGCCATTCGGAGGTGGGTTCGGGACGCGGGTAGGGCTGGACGCCGGTGGCCAGATTGGCGTCGGTGAGGAGAATAACCGGAGTGCGGAAGGTTTCCGCAAGGCGCCGGCTCATTACCACGAAATGCAGGCACTCTTCGATGGTCGCTGCGGCTATGACAACCTTGGGTGCATCGCCGGGTTCGCCATAGATAGAGGCCAGCAGGTCGCCCTGTTCCACTTTGGTCGGCAATCCGGTGGAAGGCCCTCCCCGCTGCACCACACAGATAACCAGCGGTATCTCGGACATCACCGCCAGCGCCACCATCTCGGTTTTCAATGCCAGTCCCGGGCCCGAAGTGATGGTGCAGGCGGTTTTCCCCGCAAAGGAGGATCCGATAGCGAAGCCGATGGCCGCTATTTCATCCTCAGCCTGATGCACGAATCCCCCCACCTCATGGTAAACGTCTGCCAGGTAGTGGGAAGCGGATGTTGCTGGGGTAATGGGATACATGGAGACCAGTTCCATTCCCGATGCCATTACGCCCAGTCCTAACGCGGTGTTGCCGTTGGTAACGATAAAGCGCTGTTGTTGCTGATCGGAGAGAGAGGGAATCTCGAATTTTAAGCCCAGGGTTTCTTGCGCGAAATCGAAACCCGCCTGCAGCAGCTTGTGATTGAGATCGATCACTTCCTGGCTCTTGCGGGAGAAGATGGTGGAAATCTCCTTGCGGGCCACCTCCAGATCCCTGGAGTAGAGACAGCAGAGCATCCCCAGCACGAACATGTTCTTGCCTACCAGGGGATTGGGAGTAATCTTGCGGCAGGCCTGCTCCAATGGCAGCTCGTGAACCACAAGACCGTTCTCCCGGAATTCGTTGACGGCCCGGGCGTATTGAGCCTGTATTTCAGGCACCGGGTCGTCCTTCCATTTATTCTCCAGAAGCACCAGAGTTCCGGGCTTGTAGGCACCATTCGCTATTCGCGAGTAAAGCACCTGCTCATTGAAGGCCACCACCACGTCGGCCTGGTCGCCCATATTGGTGACATACTTGGAACCCAGCCGAATACGGATACCGCTGGCACCTGCTGGAGAGCGTGCCGGGGGTTTGATCTCCGCGGGAATAATTTCAACAGTCCAAACTCCGTTTCCCATCCTGGCGCTGACCGAACCGAAAGTCTGCCCCGCTTTTTGGGCGCCTTCCCCCGAGTCACTCACGATCTCCACGATGTGTTCGTGGATGGACTGGACGGGTGCCGCGGATTCTTCAACTGCCGCTAGCTTCTCCTCCATAAATAATGCCCCTGTTAATTGTGTACGGGAGGCTGATTTCGAAAATTCAGCCAATTCGTGATCAGGGCTGCCGGTTTTCGTTTCTTTGTGTCAGTTGTTAATTACCGGCGAAAAACTATTGGAAAGGAATTCTGTACAAGATGTCAAATATTCACTGATTGTCTACGGTACCTAAGTCCATGTATTTTCAATTTTATAAAAGAAAACAGCGCGTTGAGGGCCGGCGGGCTCGAGAAAATATTTGGAAAACATCGAATTTGGCTAACATTTGGGGTGCAGAAATGGGGTTTGCACGATGACTTTTCAGCGTCTTGAGACCACTCGGGTGCCGTGCCGCATCATCCCTGTTGTTTGGAATAAGGGACTGGGTTCGCTACGCCAGTGCCGCGAGCTCTTGCAAACTATGCACCGCAAAATCGGCATGGGCGTTCCATAGCTTTTCACCGCGAGGATCGAAATAGACCGTTGCCGTTCCCGCAGCCCGGCCACACTGGAGATCGAACAGGTAGTCACCAACCATGACGCCTTCGGTGTTGGGGGCGGACCATTGAGTCAGGAGTTTGAGTATCCCGTCGGGTGCCGGTTTTGGTGGCGCACATCCTCTGCTGACTATATCCTCGCTGTTGAAGAATTCGGCGAGGCCGCAAACTTCCAAGGTGTAGAGGGCGTTGGCAAGGGTGTTGCGTGTCAGTATGCCCAGGCGGGTACGCCGGTTTCGCAGATGAGTCAGTAATTCTCGCGCGTCTGCCTGAGGCTCGGAAATCTCAGCGATACTGCGTTCGATCTCATCCAGCATGCGCCGTTTCTGGTTCGCCTCTGCTTCGGGCAGATCGGCGAGGGTTTCCAGAATCGGTCCACCCGGGGGTAACCCCAAGGCCTCGCGCATTGCATCGAAATCGTGTTTTGCTAGGGTCAGCGTGCCGTCCATGTCGAATACCCAGTAGCGTCTGTTTCGAAGCACTGCTCAGCCTTCCCCGTAACGATTGATCGGTGGTTTTCGCTAACCCCTCCGGTTTAATCTTACAGCGGCCGCATCAGACCTGGAAGTGGGCTACCAGCGCCTTGAGATCGGAGGAAATGGTTGCCACGTTTCTGCTCGCCCCCGCGGTCTGTTCGGCGCCCGCTGCGTTTTCCTTCGCCATCTCGCTAATTCTGACTATGTTGCTGCTCATATCCTCCGCAACTGCACGCTGCTCTTCGGCGGCAGTGGCGATCTGGGTGCTCATGCCGTCGATCCTCGAGACCGAGGCGGCAATGGTACTCAGGGAGGCGCCAGCGCCTGATGCCTGATCGACCACGTCTCGTGCCAGTGCGCGGCTCTGACTCATCACCGCAACGGCGTTTCGCGACCCGGACTGCAGTTTGTCTATGAGTTCGTTGATTTCTGCAGTTGACTCCTGGGTGCGGCCTGCGAGGGTGCGTACTTCATCTGCGACTACTGCAAAGCCGCGACCCTGCTCTCCGGCTCGGGCGGCCTCTATGGCAGCATTGAGTGCCAGTAAATTTGTCTGCTCGGCAATAGCCTTGATGACATCCAGGACCTTGTTGATGTTTTCGCTATCTCTTTCGACTTGAGCGATCACTTCGGCTCCACCCTCGATTTCGCTCGCCAGCTTTTCGATTCCCGTTACGGCAGTGGACACCACCTTGTTGCCCTGCACGGTCTCTTCATTGGCCTCAAAAGAGGCGGCGGAAGTGGTGCTCACACTTTTTGCCACCTCGCTTGCGGTAGCGGCCAGCTCGTGCATTGCGGTGGATACCTGCTCGGTTTCCGATTGTTGCCGAGCGATGTTGGTATTGGTCTGGGTCGTGGCTGACAACATCTCCCCGGCGGCGCTAGCAATCTGCTGAGTAAAGTCGTTTATCTTGGTTATCATCTGGCGCAGCCGGGATTGCATCTCGGCCATGGAGGATTGGAGTTGGCTGATTTCGTCTCCACCGCTTACTTCTATCATCTGTCTGAGATCGCCGGAGGAGATGGTTTGCACGCTGGAAACCATGTTTTTCAATCTCGCTGCAATGTGGCGGCAAATACCCAAGCTCAGCAAAGCACCTAGGACAACGGCCAACGCGGCGAGGGCGGTCATGAACACCTTGGCCTTCTGTTCGACGGTCTCGGCACGCTCCCCTGCCTCGACGGTTGAAGCCTGCAGTTTCGCCAGCAACGCCAGGATGGCCTTGTTCAGCTGCTCCTCTTCGGTTACCACGCTGTTGGCCATCCCTTCGGCTTCCCTGGGCATTCCGGCCTGGAGCATGGAGAACACCCCCTGGACCTGGCGCTCGTAGTCCCCATGCTCACCCGCTATAGCCTCCAAGGCTTTTGCCACTTGTTGCAGCGCCGAATTCTCTGTGTTGGCTGCATCATCGATCAGGGTGGAGTCTGCCAATGCTTTGGCATCGGTGATCTCCGCCAGCACTTGCGCACCGTGCTTTTGGAAAGCCGCCAGCTGCTGCTTGAAACCCTCTGTCGCATCGTCATCGACCAGCATCGCACGGCCGAGGCGTATTGCACGTTCAAAGTGAATGGCCTGCTCCAGCTGATTCTCCGTAATGGCCGTCAGTCGCTCGGTGAGGGGAATTTGGCGTTTGAGGATGGACTCCAGCTCCACCCCCGCCCGGTTCATCGAAATCAGCGAGTAGCCTGAGATCAACAAAATAAAGGACATCAATATAACCGCATTGCCGATTATTTTTGCTTTGAGAGAGATGTTGCCGAGTCCAAATTTCATTCTAGTTCCCGCCGTATCTAAGTGATTAAACCTGCCTTGCTCGAGCAGTATGTGATAGCGCTGTGTTACCGGCTTGTGTGTAATTATTTTCCAGATCGGATCAAAGGAAATGTCGGCTGCTTGGTGTACAGCTTTAAGACAGTCGTAAACTATTAGATGACCGAGGTCATGATTATCAGCAATGCGTGGTATCTGAGCAGCGAGGATAGACGGGATAACGGGGGACGGCGTAACCAAGACCCGTATTCAATGCGGTCGGGACTCCAGCTGGCGTGACAAATCAAACAGAATTTCATCGCAGTCTGCGGTGATTCTGAGACTGGCGAGGTCGTCGGCACGGGTTTTACCCCTATTGAGAATAGCCAGGGGTTTGTTAAGCTGTTGCGCCAACCGGCAAAATCTAAAGGCCGAGAACACCATGAGAGAGGAACCGACCGTCAGCAATGCGTCCGCCTCTGCTACAGCCTGGTTGATCAATTCAACCCGTTGCCGGGGTACGCTACCCCCATAGAACACCACATTGGGCATCAGGTTGCCCCCGCAAAGGCCGCACTCCGGAACCCGAAAATCCCCAATCAGATCGTCCGCCAGCTCTGCATCCCCATCGGGTAGGGCGCTTACCGCCAAATGACTGAGATCGGGATTCAGCTCGATAAGCATCTCCTGCATCCGGGACCTGGGGAGCCTGCTTTCGCAATTCAGACAGATGACCTGGTCGATGCGGCCGTGGAGATCGACGACCCTTCGGTGCCCCGCGCGCTGGTGCAGTCGATCCACGTTCTGAGTGACCAGCAGGCTTATATGACCCGCAGTCTCCAGATTCACCAGGGAGAAATGGGCAGTATTGGGAGCGACTTGTTCCATATGGCGCCAGCCCACCAGGCTCCGGGCCCAGTAGCGTTGGCGAACCGGGTATCGGTCGAGAAAATCCTGGTGTTGGACCGGATCGCCCCGTTGCCAGATCCCGGCGTCGTCCCGGTAGGTGGGGATCCCAGATGAGGCGGACAAGCCTGCCCCGGTGATAACCAGCAGCCGCGGAAAGGCCTGGATGAATTCGACCAGGGTGTTCAGAGCGACCTCTTGTGTGATAAGGGTGAAAGATTCGTTAAAGCTACAGAGGATACAACTTGAGCGGGATTATTTCACCGGCCCCCGGAAATCGCTATCCACTGCTTTCGACACCGCTGGATCTAGGATTTACAACCCTAAGGAACCGCCTGGTGATGGGCTCAATGCACACCAACCTGGAGGAGTCTCCGGGGGGATTCGAAAGGCTGGCGGGATTTTATGCAGAGCGGGTGCGGGGGGGCGCAGGGCTGGTCGTTACCGGGGGCATTTCCCCCAATCCGGAAGGGGCCGTGTTCGATGGGGCGGCTTGCATGCGTGGACAAGAGGATGCGGAGCGTCACCGACCGGTGACTGATGCTGTGCATACCGCGGGGGGCAAAATCTGCATGCAAATACTCCACGCCGGGCGTTATGCCGCAGTGCCGGAGCCGGTGGCGCCATCCGCGATAAAGGCGCCTATCAGCAGCCGGGTGCCAAGGGAACTGAGCGATATCGAGATCGAAGGGCAGATCGACGATTTCGTCCGTGCCGCCTCTCTGGCGCAGAGCGCGGGATACGATGGCGTAGAGGTCATGGGCTCTGAGGGCTACTTCATCAATCAGTTTCTGGTAACGCGCACCAATAGGCGCCGCGACCGTTGGGGCGGGAGTTACAGCAACCGCATGCGGATTGCGATTGAGATTGTGCGGCGCATCAGGGAACAGCTGGGTGAGCAATTCATACTGATCTTTCGCCTCTCCATGCTTGATCTGATCCCCGATGGCAGCAACGCCGAAGAAACCATCAAGCTGGGAGAGGCGGTGCAAGCAGCGGGCGCCGACATCATCAATACAGGGATCGGCTGGCACGAAGCGCGCGTACCAACGATTGCCGCCATGGTACCCCGTGGGGTTTTCAGTTGGGTGACAGCCCGGGTACGCCAGTCGCTCTCTCTGCCTATTATCACTTCCAATCGTATCAATACGCCAGAAGCGGCCGAGTCGATTCTCGCCCGGGGCGACGCCGATCTGGTATCTCTTGCCCGCCCCCTGTTGGCTGACCCCGGTTTTCTAGTGAAGGCACAGCAGGGCAGAGAAGATGAGATCAACACCTGTATTGCCTGCAATCAGGCTTGCCTCGATTATATTTTTGACGGGCGAACGGCGAGCTGCATGGTGAATCCCCTGGCCTGCGAGGAGAGCAGGTTGACGATCACCCGGGTGCGCCACCCCAAACGACTGGCAGTCATAGGTGCAGGGCCCGGCGGGCTTGCCGTTGCGGTAACTGCAGCGGAGCGCGGGCACCGTGTCACCCTTTTCGAGGCCAGCGCCGAAATCGGCGGGCAGTTCAATCTGGCGAAACGGATTCCAGGAAAACAGGAGTTTCAGGAAACGCTGCGGTACTTCAGCCGTAAGCTGGAGCTGGCGGGAGTGGATCTTCGGCTGCATACACGGGCGGAGGCGGGTCTTCTCAACCGAGGTCCCTGGCAGGAGGTGATTTTGTCCACCGGTGTCAATCCACGGGTGCCCGACATAGAAGGCATAGATCATCCGATGGTGATGAGCTACGTAGACCTGATTCGGGATCAGCGCCCCTTGGGCGAGCGCGTGGCGATTATCGGTGCCGGAGGAATCGGGTTCGATGTCGCAGAGCTGATCACCTGTGAGCAAACACTCCTCGATGAGGATGATGATCTCCGCTTCTTGGAAGAGTGGGGAATCACCATGGCACCCGGCAACCGGGGAGGATTGTCGGCCAATGCTCCGCCAGTCACCCCGAGTTTACGGCGGGTTTGGCTGCTCCAACGCAGTGCGGGAAAAGTGGGCAAGGGCCTCTCACGAACCACCGGCTGGATTCACCGCACGATCCTTAAGTCGCGAGGGGTCTCGATGCTGTCCGGCTGCGACTATTCGTCGATCGATGATCGAGGGTTGTGGCTTCGTGTTGGTGGCGAATCCCGCTTACTGTCGGTAGATAACCTGGTGGTCTGTGCGGGTCAAGAATCTAATCGTGAACTGGCAATCGAGCTGGACAAACCCACCCACCTTATCGGCGGGGCCGAGAACGCCCGCGAGTTGAACGCAGTAAGAGCGATAGAGCAGGGAGTCCGGCTGGGGCTGAAGATATGAACCCGGGTTGAGGGTCCATTTGACAAATGCCCCGGGTGGATAAAAGCTAAATCCCTTTGCCGAGTGATGAGAGGACTAGGACGTACCTCTTTCGTGCGGTGCACAGCTGAATAAGGGAGCATTACTAGATGAGCATGAAACCACATGCCTTTGTGGCCATGCCTTTCGGCGAGAAGCCGGGGGCCGATGGCCAGCTCATCGACTTCAATGGAGTCTATCGGGATCTAATCAAGCCCGCCCTGGAGGCGGCAGGGATGGGTGTAATACGTGCCGACGAAGAGCAGCGCGCCGGTGATATCCGTACCGACATGTTTCAGGAGTTGTTGGTCGCCGATCTGGTGGTTGCCGATTTGACCATCGACAATCCCAATGTGTGGTACGAGGTCGGGGTGCGCCATGCGCTCCGTGCCCGGGGCGTGGTATTGATAAGCGGCGGCCGCAGCAGTACCGCGTTCGATCTCTATACCGACCGCAAACTGCGCTATGGTCTGCTCGAAGGGGGGGTCGATCCCGACACCCTGGATGAAGACCGGCGGCAGCTGACGGCGATGGTTGCGCAGACCATGGAGTCTTGGCACGGCCGCAAAATCAGCCCTGTCTACCATTTGATGCCCAACTTGCAGGAACCGGATTGGAAGTCGCTGCGGATAGGTGATGTGGGGGCCTTCTGGGAACAACACGATGACTGGGAGCGGCGCATAGATGAGGCGCGCGCCCGCAGACGAGTCGGTGATTTGCTGGTGTTGGCTGATGAGGCGCCGGTGACAGCCTTTCGTGCCGATGCGTGGATCAAGGCGGGTAAGGCATTGCGTGAGTTAGAGCGATTTGGTTTTGCCCTTGAACAGCTGGAAAAGGGCCTGGAGATCGAGCCCCATAATTTGACCGGGCTAAAGGAGAAGGGCATCTGCCTGCAGCGCCTTGCGATGGAAGAGCGGCCAGGACACTCCGCTGAGCGTGCCCGGGCCCACTATCGGCATATGCTCGAGTTGTTTCCTCGAGATACCGAGACACTGACTTTATTGAGCAGAGTGGACAAGGACGCCTGGGTCAAAGCCTGGGATATCGAGGGAGCCTCGCAGGAGGATATGCGCATCGATGCAGCAGAAGAGGATGCGCTGCTGCGCAATGCCATCGAGGAGTATTTGCAGGCGTACTACACCAATCCAGGGCACTATTACTCGGGCATCAATGCCTTGACTTTAATGCATCTGTACACGCATTTGACGGGTGACAAGAGATATCTGCAGCTAATGAGCACGGCGGCGGGCGCGGTTCGTTTCGCCGCTGAAGTTGAGTCTGCGCCAGAACAGCTTTACTGGTCCAAGAGCACGTTGGGTGATCTGCAAGTGCTGGAGGGTGATCCGGAGGATGTGCGTACAGCCTACAAAGAGGCGATAGCTAAAAACAGCAAAGACTGGTTTGCCCTCAATTCCAGCCGCACTCAGCTGCTGCTCCTTGACCGCCTCGGTTTTCGCCGCGAGCAGGTAGCGGCGGGGATCAAAACATTCGATCGTGCCATGAGGCGCCTAAGCAGACCGGCGGATAGTTGGCAACCGCGACAGGTGTTCCTGTTCAGCGGGCATATGGTGGACGCACCTGATCGAAGGGAGCCTCGATTTCCCAGGGAGTTGGTGCCCAAAGCCGGTGAACGTATCTTCGAGACGCTTGTCAATATGGGTGCGGGCCCTGAGGACTTGGCGCTTTGCCAGGCTGCTGCGGGAGGCGACCTGCTATTTTTGGAGGCATGCCTGGAATTGGGAGTGCGGTGTCAGATTTACCTCCCGTTTACGGGACCTGAGTTCATTGAGCGTTCTGTCCTACCGTCGTGGGAAGGCGATACCTGGCGCGACAGATACTACTCGGTGAAACAGCGGGTGCTGGAAGGCCAGGGCAGGGTGCGCATCATGCCGTCGGAGCTGGGTCCCCTGCCTGAGGGTGTTGATCCGTTCGAACGCTGCAACCTCTGGTTGCTTTATACGGCTTTGGCGTGGGATGTGGAGAAGGTCAGATTCGTTACATTGTGGAACGGAGGCGGCGGAGACGGTCCGGGTGGTACAGCACATATGTACAACGAAGTGAAACACAGAACCGGCAGGGTAAAGTGGATTGATACCCGGCAACTGGATGACCAGTAGGGAATGTCGGTGAATGGCTCGATTCTCATACGCAGGTTCGCGAAGCTTACCGGCTGGGTGGCTGCGCTCGTGTTTCTGTTGCTACTGGGGCCCCTTTTGGTGTTCTCGTTCGGTGAGATCGACACCAAGACCCACTGGCGGGACGCCAGCCTGGCGAGCAGCGGCCTGGCGCCATCACCGGCGACACTCCGTGAGGCGAGTGTGCAGGTCTACGGGGCACGCGCCTTCAACTGGCGCGGCGCATTTGGGATACACACCTGGATAGCCACCAAACGGGAAGGGGCGGACCATTACTCGATCTACCAGGTGCTGGGATGGAATCTGTACCGGGGCCAATCGGCGGTGAGTGTCAGACACCGTGGACCACCGGATTTTTACTGGTTTAACGCCGAACCTGAGATGCTGCTCGAGCGGCATGGCGCTGGGATCGAAGCGCTGATCGATAGAATAGAGGCGGCAGTTGCAGACTATCCTTATGCTGAAACCTACCGGGTATGGCCGGGACCCAACAGTAACACCTTTACCGCTTTTATTGCCCGTGAAGTGCCTGAACTGGGGCTGGACTTACCACCAACCGCAATTGGCAAGGACTACTTGGCCAATGACCGCTGGATTGCGCGCATGCCGAGCGGCACCGGTTGGCAGTTCTCCCTCTACGGCCTTCTGGGCATGGGTTTGGCCCGCGAAGAGGGGGTGGAATTCAACTTGCTCGGCCTCTCGGCGGGAATCGATGTCAATGATTGGGCGCTGCGGATTCCGGGAATCGGCCGCCTCGACTTGTGGCCGGGCAGCTGATTCACTCTTGATCTGTTTCTATTCGAGCGCCAAACGACCGGAAAGATACCAAAGCCTGGTGGGTCCGCCCATCTCTTGGTAAGTGAGCCAGACAAGATGGACTAGCCCTTGCTCATCCATGGTTATACTTGGGTTGGATTGTTCGCCTGGACCGGACGCCGCTGGGGGGGCGATATCCTCTCCCCAGTCAAGATCCTCGTCCTGGGTACTCAACCAGATATCCGAAGTACCCTTTCGGTAGTCATCCCAGGCAACCAGAAATTGACCCTGTTGGTTTCCGGCCACCGAAGGATTGTAGTGGGGCAGTTCGTCACCATCGTCGCTTTGAACCCTTTCGTTGGGGCCATATGCCTGTCCGCCATCATAGCCCAGGGCGGCATAAATGGAGTAGCCGCGCCCGTTTCTGCGCTTGTCCATCCAAGCCGCCAGTACCTCTTCATCACCCAGGGTGGCGAGTGCCACCCGGGTCACACCGTTACCTCTGTCGTACTGATTGCGATTACTGAAAAACTCGTTGAGGTGCTCGGGGGGGGCGAACTTGGCTCCATCTGCAGAATGACTATAAAGTAGCCGGGTATGGCCCGCGCGCCGATCTTCCCACGCAATGGCTATGCCGGCTTCTCCCGCGGCGATGGCAGGGTAGAGTTGAGGGGCCACTGGGGGTTGGGTATCCACGGCTACCGATTTCTCCGCTTTCAACCCACCCTCACTCTCCATAACGATGCGGCTTACAACTACCGCCGGGTAGGCATCCCGTTGTTCCCGCCAGGCGGCATATATCTCTCTGTCCCGGCTATCTATCGTGGCATGGCCCGCGGTATTAGTAGAAAGGCGTAGAGACGGTCCTCTGGTACCGGTCTGTGCGGTACGGGCAAAGACCGATCCCGCCTCTTCCCAAATCAGTACAAAAATACCGTCGCCGACCCCGGTGATCGCCGGTTCATATGATTCCCCGCCGCCGCTGATAATCATGGCGGGCTGGAAGCTTGGGTCCTCGCGCTGTTTAATGGCCATGTAGATTTGAGGTAGCCCGTCCCTATTGTCTTCCCAGACTACCGCTATGCTATCCCCCGAAAAAGCGATATTGCGGCGCCCGGCGGAATCGAGATGATGGAAAACACCCGCCACCGGTTCTGGTGTCACCGGGATCGGCTCTCCGAAAGATATGCCCGCAAAGCCCTGGGATAGGTAACACCACAGAAGTAGTGTGGCCGGTAGTAATTTTATTCTCATTTTTGGGAGAGATAGTCTTTGAAAGTGAGGGTGCGGTAGTGTCCCCCCTCGATAAAACTGTCGTATTTCAGCATCTCTTCGGCAGACTGGAAGCCACTTACCTTCATCACGGGAGCTTGATCGGCGCCCAGAAAGAAGAAGGTAGGTGTACCCAAAATTCTCACCCTGGCAGCCAGTTGCATTTCCGTAATGCGCTCGTTGTTGGGTAGGGTGACGCGGTTACCGCTCTCCGTGTCCACATAGGCGAGGACAAAATGGTCGTTGAATCGGGCTTTGATCTTCGGGTCGGTGAATACTTCCTGGTGCATTCTCAGGCAAACACTGCAGCCGTAGCGCCCGAAGTAGAGAAAAACCGGTTTATTGAGCCTGGCGGCCTCGGCCATTGCATCTCCGTAAGAGAGAAAGCGATACCCTTCTGGCGGTGCCGCCAATGACCAGCATGGAAGCAATAGCAATCCAACGGCAAACAGCATCCCGCGTAGCCGTAGTTCAAAGCCGGCGCTCAATATAGTGAACATTGTTTCTCCAAGTACAAGTTGGTACTGGCCTAAGGATAAGCCAGCGCGCAGCGGCTTCCAAGCCGGTTGCCGATCGGCGGCCTGGTTTTTGGGAGGCTCGATATCGTCTGCATCATCCTTGAGCGACACCAGGGATAATGGTCGGGTGCGGACCCTAATTCAACCACTATTTGAGCCAGGTCATTAACTTTGCTCGACAGCTGTCACACTGGGATTCAGAGCGTCTACAATCAGCGAATACGTTGGTTTTATCACCAGGCTGTACCTGCTCGCAGGCATTGGAAGGTCGGGTAGGTTTGGTTCGGGACGAAAGGAGATAGATATGGCTTTACCACTGATTCCCGTGTTGCTCGGAACCGCTGTAGGGGCGGTCATTGGACATGTGCTCACCAATCGAGGCGTACGCAATGAGTTTGGGGACCTGGCCCGGGAGATGGGCGATACGTTCGAGTCCGGTGTCGAAGAGGTGGGGGATGTATTGTCAGATGTAGTAGAGGATGCATCTACTGCGGCGGAGCAGGCGATCGAAAAGGTAAAAGAAACTGCGGACAAGGTTGAGGAGGAAGTGAAAGAGGCCGCCGAGGCCGTGGAAGATGGGGTGAAGGAGGCGGCCAAGTCGATCAAGGATGCGGCATCCAAGCCCCATTGAACCAGACTGATGGGATTTTCCGCAGGTAAGCCAAGTCCGGTTATCTAGGCCATCACCCACCATTGGGAAGTGCTGCCATTTCACCCACCCCGGGAATCAAGGGTTGATAATGAGGGGAATGTTATCGGCGGCAAGGGGCTACTGCTATGACTGATCTGCGTATCGCTCTCGTAACAGGCGCCAACAGGGGCTTGGGTCTGGAGACTTGCCGTCAGCTCGCGGCCTTGGGGATGACTGTAATCCTCACCAGCCGTGATGCCTCCCTGGGCCGGCAGGCTGTGAAACAGATCGAGGGTCCTGGCTTGGGCCTTCACTATCATCCCCTGGATGTCACCGATGCTGAAAGCATAGATGCCCTTACCGGGTATATTCAGGAATATCACGGCCGGCTCGATGTGCTGGTTAACAACGCGGGTATTTTCCCGGACACTCCGTCGCATGGGGGTAGCAGCAGTGTATTCGAGGCAAAGCTCGATACACTGAGGACAAGTATAGAGACCAACACATATGGTCCGCTGCGTCTCTGTCAACGGCTTATCCCCCTAATGAACGGCCGTGGCAGGGTGGTCAATGTATCTTCGGGAATGGGCCAGCTCAGTGAGATGAATGGCTGCTGTCCGGGATACCGGCTCTCTAAAACGGCGTTGAATGCGGTGACTCGTATTGTCGCAGATGAACTGCGGGATACTCAGATCAAGGTCAATTCGGTCTGTCCGGGTTGGGTGCGTACGGACATGGGAGGAGCCGGCGCCGATCTGACTCCAGCAGAAGGAGCGGATACCATCGTCTGGCTCGCTACCCTGCCGGATGATGGCCCCAGCGGGGGATTTTTCCGCCAGCGGAGCCCGATTTCCTGGTAATGTCCAGCCGTTGGCCCCAAGGGGAAGGTAAGTCCAAGTCTAAAGGAATCGCCGTCGTTGCCGTTCAGTATATTCAAGACCCTGTTGCAGTATGAGCCCGCACTTTCGCGGAACCTAAGCGGAAACCGGAGCAAGGGATTGATTGCTGCCGCTGTTGAGCAGTTCCGAAGTCAGGAATAGCCTGATGTGGCACAGAGTCCCCATACTTGCTGATCTGGTTCGCGATTAGCGGGTTCATACTCCAACGGGGTTTTGAACGCTTCTATTCGCGGGTTGTTCTATTCTGTAATCAAGTCAACAGCGCCGGATTGCCATTCCGCCCCAGGCTGGGACTTGATGCTCAACTAGCAGTTAGCGACTTGGTTGGGCGAACAGCCCAGCAACGACATACCCCATCACCGCTATAACAACCACACCTTGGAATCCAATATGTATCGCCAGCAGCGTGGCCACAATGGCACCGAGCAGCGAGGCAAAGCCGTTGGTCCCCCAGGCCCAGGGAGTTAGCTGGGGGCTTTGTGTTGCGATTCGTGTCAGACCGATGGGAAATGGCATGCCCATAAAAAATGCGAGGGGAGAGATCATGGCTAGTGTAAGCAGCGTCTTCGAAACCAGCGATAGGTCGGCAAAGTGGGTGAAAAGTAGTGGCATTGCCCAAAGATTGGCCAGCGCCAGTGCGCCGATGACCAGCATCAGCAGCAGCAAGCCAGTACCGCTTAAGTTGCGCTCTTTCAGTCTATGTACGAAGCCACTTCCGATCCCGGAAAAAACCAGAAAACCGCAAAGCAGTATCGCCACAGAATAGATAGGATGGTCAAGAAAGAGAACGAACTTCTGGATGAATGCCATCTCGATCAACATATAGCTCAACCCAATAACTAGAAAGTAGCCCGTAGTCTGCACCAGTCGAGACGGCTGTATGTTCGAATGGCGACGCTTCATGGACATCAAGGGAAGGAGCAAGAGTATTATGCTCAGTAACAGGGCTTGTGCCAGGGTGAGTATCAGGATCGGATAGCCCAACTCCAGCAGTGACATGCCGCCCATATGAAATAGCGAGAGTATCTCGGGGAGCGTGCGCCACCTGAAGAAATCGAAAAAAAAAGGGCGGTCATCTCTCGCTGGACGAATATCGAATTTGTAGCGGTCTATATATTTGTTAGCTTCATCACCCAAGAGAGCCTTGGCACCCTGGTGAAAATAGGGCAGTGGCAACAAATTGTGGCGGTTGACCTCCTCCTGCTGAATGCCTGGGTAGTAGATCAGGTCGAAGGAGCGCTGAGCACTGAACCGCCGTGCTCTGTCGATATCCACCGCTTCCACCGGACCGTTCTTTACGATCAGTGTGCTGGTCTTCCAGCCTCTGATGAAGAGCAACCTGGATGCATTGTCCTGAATACCCGAGAGCCGAAGGCCAGCGGTTACTGTCGCCAAAAGTTTGATTCCATCCCGCGGCGGCAGATTGATCCAACGGGTGATGGCCAGCATGCCCCCCGGTGTCAAACGCGATAAGTACTGAGAGATGGCCTCGCTCGTGTATAGGTAATTCTCATTAAGCCCATACACGCCACCAGAGCCCGCGCCGGCGCCATCCACCAATGATATCTGAATGAGATCATAGGCTGCACTCGAAGCTGACATGAAACTGCGCGGCTGGCTGGAATGAAGCTGTACCTGGCTGGCAAAATGGCGCCAGCCTGTGTAGTCGCCATAGGTATCCCGGACGATTTCGATCAGCTTCCGGTTATCTTCCACTACTTCAATATTGGATGCATTGTGATAAATCCCTTGCAGAATACCGCCGCCACCTCCAAGTCCTAGGCTCAACACGCGTTGGGGCTGAGATAAATGGTAGGGCAGAGCGGACGTCTGTTGGTCCAGCCAGGCTAGCGTTCTCCGATCTCCCTGGTAGCGGTTCAACGCGCCGATCAACTCTCCATCGAGGAATAGGCCTAGTTGGGCCGGTAGATGAGCACTGCTGTTGAGGCTCAATCCTTCCGCGATGCGTAGCGGAATCAGGGGATTCTCGATTAGTGAAATCATCCCGAGCGGGCTGAACGACTCTTGAACAAGCCTTGCTCCTTTCACCTGAAGCATCTGCTGCAGCGGCTTGTATGGGGACTGATTTAGCTGAATGAACGAGGGGGGAAGCCCGCCGATCAGGATCGCCAGAAGTACGAGGATAGCGGATTGAAACCGGTATCCGGGCGCTGTTTTTCCGAGCGATACCAGCGCTGCCGCCCCAAAACCCAACGCCGCCACCCACTGCAGGATTTGGGTTGGGGTGAAATAGCGCATTAGCAGGATGACTCCAAGCGCACCGCAACCAGCCCCGATCAGATCAAAGGCGTATATTTTGGAAATACATCGCTTGAAGCGTATAAAACTCAAGCCAATGCAGAGCGCAGCGAAAAAAAAGGGAGTAAACAGCAATAGATAGCTCAATAACAGGTAACCCCACTGGCTGAGATTCCAGGCAATTTCCAACGTATTGAAGGGGAGCTGCTGTGTGATAAGGAAACAACCCAATGCACTCGATCCGAAAAGTAGTGAACAGGCGGCGAATGTTGTCGTGAAGTGGGCCGCCAACCTATCACCGAAGATGCTCATGAGGGTTCCGCTGGCGCCGTAGCCCAGGAGCGCCAGACTGATAATCATATAGGCAAAGTGGTGCCACTGAATGATCGAGAACAGGCGCATCAACAGTACTTCAAACGCTAAAGCCGCGGCGGAGATGAGCAGCAGTGCGAAATAGGGTGGACGTGCTTCAGGCAGCGGGCTGAGTATCAGGTTGCGGTCTGTATTCAAGATTCGGAGATACCGTTCAGAAAACTCGGCTGACGAGTGATCCGTCGTTTCCCAAGGCCGACATCAATGACTACCGGTAAGCGGGACAAAGCGTACAGGAAGTATCTGACGTGTTGTTAAAGCACCTGCGGGTGATTTGTCGACAAGCATCAGCTGCTGCACCTGAAAGCGGCCGCCGACCGGAATCACCATGCGCCCGCCGGGTTTAAGCTGCGCAATCAATGGAGGGGGAATCTGACTGGAGGCGGCGGTAACAATGATGGCATCGAAAGGGGCTTCTGATTCCCAGCCATGAAACCCGTCGGCTATCCGGGTATGTATGTTTCGGTATTTCAGTCGGGAGAAGCGTTCCGCAGCCCGAGTACCCAATGCCTCGATAATCTCGATGGAATAGACATCAGCCACCAATGTCGCCAGCACTGCGGCCTGATATCCGGAACCGGTACCGATCTCCAGTACACGATCGTCGGCGGAAAGCTGCAACAGATCCGTCATCAACGCCACGATATAGGGTTGGGAGATAGTTTGGCCGTGGCCGATGGGAAGTGGCCTGTTCTCGTAGGCATGGGGTATTTCGTTGTCTGGAACGAACTCGTGCCTGGGAACGCTGGCCATTACCTCCATTACACGTGCGTCGAGAGCGTCTTTCTTGATATATGCCACCGTCGCCCGAACGTCCGCTTCGATTTCCTCGATCATCGCATCCCTCTGTTGCTGAAATGCATCATCGCTGTGGGTATTGCCAATGAAAAACAGTAGAAAAAAGACAACAGCCCATTTGCGGTGAGTGCGTAATAGAATGATTCCACTGAAAGACATGTCCGTTATCCTTGAGCTCGTGTTCCAATAGTCCCCGCCGCGTAATGCCAATCGGCCAAGACCCATCTGCCGTCAAGATGTCAGCGTTCTCTCTGTAAGTATTGTTTCAGTGAGCTCGGTTTGCCAGGTTTAGAGCTGATTTCGGTCAACTCTGAGGCGAGCTGCTCAGGGATTCGATGAACAGGTCGAGGCCACGGATATAGGTTTCCCCGCTCTGAAGGAAACCATCATTATGGCCCCCGGATAGCTTGAGGAACGTCTTCGGCGGAGTTGCCGATTGGAACAGTCGCTCACCATGCTCAAACGGAATCACTTCGTCGTCCGGACTGTGCGCAACCAGTATCGGAGCGCTAATCGAACTCAGGGCTTGTTGAGTATGGTAACCGAAGCGGCTTAGCCAACGGACGGGAAAAAAGGGATAGAGAGATGCAGCCAGATCCGGTACTGAAGTGAAAGTCGATTCGAGTATCAAACCACCGGCAGCATACCGGGTGGCCAGGTTGGCCGCCACCGCGCCTCCTAGCGATCGCCCGAATATGAGGATCTTGTCGGCGGGAATTCCTAAATCATCGCGCAAATACCTCCAGACCGCTTGCGCATCTTCATAGCTTCCCGACTCAGATGGGCTACCTTCACTGAGCCCATAACCCCGATAGTCAAAAATCAGAACATTCAGCCCTAAGCCGTGGAAAATTCTCAGAGTATCCAGGCGGTGGGAAATATTTCCCGCGTTGCCATGGCAGAACAGCAATGTTGCACGTGGCTTCTCTGCGGGGAGAAACCAAGCGTGAAGGCGGATATCGTCGGTCGTGGAAATAGTCAGCGAGCGAAATTCCAACCCCAGGGCGGCGGGAGTGGTTTCAAGATCGCGGGAGGGGAGGTTGGGGTAGTAGATGAGCCGTGATTGCATCAGGTACAGCAGCAGTAACATTCCCAAGTATATCGCTACCGGAATCACTAAATAGGGGAGCAGGCCGTCGATGGAGAAACGTGACATCAGCGACACCGGTTTGAGGTCATTGTGGTCGGCTCGCTGTCCCGGCCTGGTTTGCGGGAAGAATAAACCAGATAAAGGCTGCGATCTGCAAAGCGAGGAGAAGGCCGAAAGCCACTTGGTAGCCGGTCTGGGAGTATTGATCTGGAGATTCTCGAGGCCATTGGTTGATGATAGCGCCCGCAGCCCACTGCAGTAGAAAAGCGGATACGAAAACCAGCAGATTGATCGCCGTATTCACCCTCCCAGCGAGATGCGGGGGAAAATGTTGTGACAAACCCGCATATTGAATAATACCCGCTGTTCCGAAAAACCCGAACAGCAGCCAAACAGTTGTTACCCATTCCGAGCTGGGAATAACCACAATTATTGACTGAGTCAGGATAAATAGCAGCATGCCGGCCCCCGACACCTGTACCGGAGAAATGCCGAGCCGGGCCAGTCGCTCTGCGAGAAAGCCCATACCGAGAAAACCGCTCATCATCGCGATGGCAATAAGCAGAAGAACATCCGCGGATTCGGCTCTACTGAGTCCGGCAACATCTCTCAGCCAAGGGCCGGACCAGAGGCTTTGAATGGAGATGAAGGATGATTGGGACAACATGGCCAGAGGTACCACACGCCAGAAGAAAGCGTCGGAGAAAATGGTCTTGATGCCCTGTATCTGGCTGCGCAAATCCTCACGGCCCATTGGCACCGGCGCATCTGGCACCACCAGAAAAATGGTGCTTGCGCTGAGCAGCGTGACAACCGACAAGAGCAGAAAAACGCCTCGCCAATCGGTGACTTGAAGCAGGTGCTCCACCGGAGCGGTTGCAGCCAGGGCGCCCAAACCGCCGGAAGCCATGATTATGCCATTTATCAAGGGAAGCTGACGGCTATCGAACCACTGGGTGAAAGCCTTGAAAGCCGCCATCAGGCAGGCCGATACGCCGAGGCCGATCAGACCTCTTCCCAGAATTAGGTGAGCAGTCTGGTCACCGAGCGCAAAAATCAAGGCACCTAGTGCTGCCAGTAGCAGCAGTGAGGCTTCGATCTTGCGGGGACCGTAGCGGTCCAGGAGAACCCCCAGCGGTAGCTGCGCGACGGCGAAAGTAATGAAATAGGTGGCAGTGAGCAAACCGAGATCATCGGCACCAAGTCCCAGTTCCGCAACCAGATCGGGTGAGAGCACTGCATTGATGGTGCGAAACAGATAGGAGAGGAAATACCCGAGGGCAAAGGGCAGAAGTATGCGCACGAAGACACGACCCCGGGATGGTGCTGAAATCACACTGCGGGCCCGAATTCCTACTCGCTCTCTATGGGCAGACTGGGTGCTTCTGCTCTTTCCTGGGAGTAGTAGTCATAGCGGGCATGAAGCCCGGAAGTAAATTTCCACGCTTCGTTGTAGGTTAGGCCGCTATCTTCCGGAAAAATCACCTTGATGTAGAGGCCTTCCTTTTTACTCTCTTTGAGGACAGTTAGGATTTTTTCTAATTCACCACGAGTCACCCGCCTAAATCCGCTATCGGCATCGGTAGCAACCTCTATCCGTCGTTCGCCATCCAGCTTGTAGTAACGGACCTCCACCAAGAATCGCCCTGCGGGTGAGCGCGCCGGGCGAAACAGTTCGTTGTAGCGGATTTTTAAATCATCATACTCACCTTGCAACACATTGAGCTGGAAACCAGAACGCCGCATGGCGCTTTTAGCTTCCAACAGTGCCAGCGACTGCTCCCCATAGCGTTTGTCCAGTGCCTCATAGCGTTTTTCCGCCTCTTCCTGCAGCTGCTGCAGTTGAGCGACATCCTGCTGGATTCTGGAGAGCTGGCGCTGTGAATCCGCCAGTTCGTTGAGCGTGGTGTTTAGTACTTGTCGCAGGCTGTCGAGGGATGCCTGCAGCGATGCGGCTTTGTTATTGCTGCGGTCAAGTCGTTCCGCCAGCTCCCTTCTTTGTTCCTCCCGCCGTTCACTCTCCAGGCTCAGGGTGTTGTTAGCGGCTTGGAGAGCGGCTATTTCATCCTCTTGGCTCTCGAGGAGCAGTTCCTGTCCGCGAATCGTCTCCTCCATTTTCAGTTGTTGCATCCTGCGAATAGCGAGCTCGTTCTCCGCAGCGATCAGGCGCAGCGACAGCCCCTCTTTCTCCTCACCGGTGGTGCGAGCGAGTTCTATGGCTGAACGCTCCGCGGCCATTGTGGCTCGCAGTTTCGTTACCAGTTCGATATTGCGCAATAATAAGATCACCATGGCGATCATAAAGATCATCACGATCACGGTCATGATGTCGGTGAAGCTGGGCCAGAAGCTCTCAAATTGTTGATCTGACCGGTTATTTATTCGGAGATCAATAAATCCGGCGTCGGTAGACATGGGTTGGGCAAGCCATAATTTTAGACTCTCTCGGCAGTCCTGACGTCTGGTTGCAGTGCTCACAGTGTAACCCATAGGCTCAGGCTCCGCTCCAGCTTAGGTTACACCAAGGGGAGTGGGGGAGAAACCGCTGTTTCTCAGAGACGCGGAGGTATTTTTTTCATTGCCTATAACTCAGGTTTCCGCAGTGGGTTAGCGCCGGTTTGTCTGCTCCGCCACTAGCCAGGCGTATTGCAGCGATCCTGAACAGGCGCTTCGTTGGTTCTAGGCCAGCTTGTTGCGGAGATGGATGGTGTGGCCTACCAAGTAATGGTCTGCGATAGACAGAGTTACACAAATTAACTATATCTTGTTAAGAATTGGATTCGTTACAGACAGAGGACTGGGTATATGGCAAACAGAACGCTTTTCTCACTATGGTTGTTAGTAGTGATGGTTATAATGCTAATCACTGGAATAGCGCCAGCTACCGCACAAAATGCGCCAGCCAAGAAGCCCAATATTCTGGTGTTGTGGGGTGACGATATCGGCACCTGGAATATCAGTCATAACAATCGCGGCATGATGGGTTATCGAACCCCAAACATTGACCGTATTGCTGCCGAAGGCGTTGGCTTCACAGATTACTACGCTCAGCAGAGTTGTACTGCAGGCCGGGCGGCCTTTATTAGCGGATCCGTTCCAGTGCGTAGCGGCATGACTAAAGTCGGCCTGCCGGGGGCGAAGGAAGGCTGGCAGAAGACCGATGTGACCATGGCGACTGTGCTCAAGGCTCAGGGTTATGCCACCGGTCAGTTTGGCAAGAACCATCAGGGCGATCGCGATGAGCACCTGCCAACCATGCACGGTTTCGACGAGTTCCTTGGCAGCCTTTATCACCTCAATGCTGAGGAAGAGCCGGAAAACGAGGATTACCCGGGCGACATGATCCTGCAAAACGGCAAGACCTTCGCCGAGCAGTTCGCTCCCCGGGGCATTTTGCACACTTGGGCCGACGGCAAGGGTGGCCAACGTATCGAGAGCGTCGGCCCGCTGAACAAAAGGCGCATGGAAACCATCGACGATGAAACCTCGGATCGGGCTATTGAATTCATCCGGGAGCAACATACGGCGGGCAAGCCATGGTTTGTCTGGTGGAATGGGACGCGCATGCACTTTCGGACCCACGTGAAGGAGGAGCTTCGTGGCCAGTCTGGTCAGGATGAATACTCCGACGGCATGGTGGAACACGATATGCACGTCGGCAAATTCCTGGAGCTGCTCGACGAATTGGGTATAGTTGACGATACCTTGGTGATGTACTCGACGGACAACGGCCCCCACTACAACACATGGCCGGACGCCGGTACCACCCCTTTTCGCAGCGAAAAAAATTCTAACTGGGAGGGCGCCTACCGCGTACCTACATTTGTACGGTGGCCAGGCCAGTGGCAATCCGGTGTAACGTTGAACGGCATTGTTTCCCACGAGGATTGGCTGCCGACATTTGCCGCAGTGGCTGGCGATTCCAATGTCAAAGAACGACTGCTAAAAGGCACAACGATCAACGGTCGGGAATATAAAAACCATCTCGACGGCTACAACCTCAACGACTACCTAAGCGGTAAGAGCAAAGAATCGCCGCGCCACGAGTTCTGGTACGTAAACGACGACGGTCAGGTCGTTGCGGCCCGCTACGATGACTGGAAAGTCGTGTTCCTGGAGAACAGAGGCCGCGCATTCGGTGTATGGCGGGAACCGTTTACCGAGCTGCGTGTTCCGCTGCTCTTCAATCTGCGCCGAGACCCGTTTGAAAAGGCGCAACATAACTCAAACACCTATAACGACTGGTTTCTTGACCGGGTATTCGTGCTGGTTCCGATTCAGGGGCTTGCTGCGCAGTTCCTGTTGACGATGAAGGAATACCCACCAAGCCAAACGGCTGGCGCCTTCAACCTAAGCAAGATCGAAGAGCAGCTGCGATCCGGTATCGGAAGCCGCTAAACCCATGCTCGCGTACTGGCGGTGCGCGAGAGTAGGAACCAGCAATCTGGCAGCTAGAGGCCGCACATATTCTTAGGGTGTGTGCGGCCCATCTTATCTGGAGATATTCAATGAGATATGCGCTATGGAAAACTTGTGGCCCTCTGGCTTTTGTCGCCAGTATGGCGCTTGCGATGCAGTCTCAGGCGATGGAGGATCCGCTACCCTCCTGGAACGATACTGCGGCGAAGCACGCCATCGTCAGCTTTGTTGATAAAACCACCAGAAGCGGATCTCCCGATTTTATACCCATTCCCGAGCGCGTCGCGGTATTCGACAACGACGGCTGCTTGTGGAGTGAGCAGCCAATGTATTTCCAGGCGATTTTTATTTTTGACCGTATCAGGCAGCTCGCGCCGCAGCACCCGGAATGGAAAACCGAGGAACCCTTCGCATCGGTGCTGAAAAACGATCTGAAAGGTGCACTTGCGGGAGGAGAGGAGGCGCTCCTCAAGATGGCGATGGCAACTCATGCGGGAGTGACAGCTGAAGAGTTCGCACAGATAGTGAACGACTGGGTCAGCACTGCCAAGCATCCCACGAAAGAGAAACTGTACACCGAGCTGATTTACCAGCCCATGCTCGAACTACTCGCCTTTTTAAGGGCCAACGACTACAAGACATTCATTGTATCGGGGGGCGGTATCGACTTCATGCGACCCTGGACAGAAGAGATTTACGGGATCCCGCCTGAGCAGGTCATCGGCAGCAGTATCAAAACCAAGTTCGAGGTTCGCGACGGAGCACCGGTACTGGTCAAGATTCCGGAGATGAATTTCGTCGACGACAAAGCAGGCAAACCGGTTGGCATTCACGAGCATATCGGCCGCCGCCCGATCATGGCGTTTGGCAATTCAGACGGTGATTTTCAGATGCTGGAGTGGACTACTGCTGGCAGCGGGCCAAGATTCGGCCTTCTCGTGCACCATGATGATGCGGCAAGGGAGTGGGCGTATGACCGGGAATCCCATATCGGAAGGCTAGATCGTGGTCTCGACGAGGGACCGGGGAGAGGTTGGGTGATTGTGAGTATCAAGGACGACTGGCGTCAGGTGTATCCGCCATAATTCACCGGCGAATCACTTCGCGGGAAAATCCAAACTGAGAGCAGCACACATACGCTGTATTGCTGCTTCTCGGTAGCGCTCCCATCGATGTCGCGATGGGTCGGTCGAGCCCATCGGTTTTGCGCCTGGGACAGTATGATGCCGGGTTTGATGCCTTCTCCATTGAGCCCATCTTTGTGTTGCGGAGCGCGGGTATTGCGAAATTTACAGGAGTGGCGGAGCAGCCCTCCAGCGTGGCCTATTTATCTACTCCGGTAGCCGGAAACCCAGTTTGAGCAGTGATTTGATGTCGTTCATCTCTTCGGTTATCGGTTGTATCTTGGTGCGGTGCACATCGACCAGAGCGGAAATGATTCGGGTCTCCAGATCTTCGAACGCGCTTTGAGAATCACGCATCTCGTTGGCCAGATCCTGAAAGGATTCCTGGGAGGTCCGAAGCTGGCCTATGAGCTCCTGAAGGGAACGGATGAGGCCGGCGAACTGCAGCAATACGGTTTCCGTTTGCACCTGGAATCTGGGCATGAAATAGTTGGCTGTGAGTTGTTCCACTGCGCTAACCAAATGTGTTTGCGCATCGGTCAGCTTTAGGTAAAAGTAGCCGAAGTAGAGATAGCAAGCGATTGCGGTAATGGTTGTTGACAATGCAGTGGACATGCCATGCACCACAAGCCCCATTCCGTCTACACTGACAGCGGATTCCAACAGGTCCGAAGCACCTACCAAGGCGATCGAGAGAGAAACAATAGTGCCGAAGACGCCGCTGAGTATCAAAATATTGTTGATAAACTTTGGCAGGCTGTTACGGGTGCTTTCGGTGGCCACCAGGGTGGAGGCAAGTGCGTTGTGGTTAATCTGCGTCTGCGCGTTATGCAGGGTCTCCATCGTATTGTAACGGGTGGCGACGATGCGCTCGGGGTGCACCCCATCGAGAGGCTCGAATCCTTTGGCGATATTGTCGATAACCCGGCCGACGGCCAATTCTTCACGATCATAGTGGACAAACATCCAGATCATCCTCGCCACTCCCAGCCCGAACAACAACAGGATGGTGGTGTTGATGACAATTCCGGTTGGCGTGAGTTGATGCTGCAAGTATACGCTGCTGATGAAATCGAACTTCCACACCACCAGCGAGAGGATGACTATCCCCAGAGCACACATCTCAATCAGGATGTTTCTGCTGTATCTACGGCGCCGCAAGATACTCGTCAATATCGCGTCTCCACTATATGATTCGACACCTACGGGGCAGCTTATCACAAATACCCCGGAAACGACGTCGATGTCCAGGCTCCGTTGGGGAGAGACCAGGTACAGCGAGGAGGGGGAATGAAAGATCTCAATGACGCGCGCGAGATATTGTTAAGCATCTTCCGCAGCGGTATATCGCGGGTGGAAGGGAGAAGTGCCGTTAGCCGCTGCCTAGAGCGGCTAACGGATGTGTCGACTTGCTCTGTTATAGCAGTGGGGAAGGCGGCTCAGGCGATGGCCCTGGGAGCGGTCGATGTTCTTGGTAAGGGGCTGATCGATGGGTTGGTGATATCCAAGCCGGGTCACCTGGACGCTGCATTGTTGGAGGCCCACGGGTTAATAGGATTGGAGGGGGGGCATCCGCTACCCGACGAGGGCAGCCTGGCTGCAGGTCAGGCGTTGCTAGACTATATTGCCGGCCTCCCCGATGGTCGTCCGCTGCTAATACTGATATCCGGTGGTGCATCCAGTCTAGTGGAAGTGCTTGTAGATCCGGTGAACCTCGATGATCTGCAAAAGGTGAATAAGTGGTTGCTCGCCAGCGGCCTGTCGATCCACAAGATGAACCTGGTCCGTAAGGCGTTATCGGAGATAAAAGGAGGAGGGCTGCTTAATTATCTGGGGGACAGGCCCGTTTCTGCGCTTCTGATCTCCGATGTGGTGGGGGATGATCCGGCAGTGATCGGCTCGGGATTGTTGGTTCCTGACCCGACTGTCGAAGAATCTGTTGCTGCGCTACCACTACCGGAGTGGATGGGACAATTGGTGAAATTCAGGAAATGGCGGACACCCAATTCTGGAAAGTTACCCGACATTCATGTGGTGGCCAGGCTCAACGATGCCATCACAGATGCCAGGGAGGCGGCTTGCAGTCTGGGCTATGAGGTGCATGCCAGCCTTGCAACGATCGATGCGGAGGCCGAGACTGTGGGTCGTCGGCTGGCACTTGAGCTGCTTGATGCCATACCTGGGGTCTATATCTGGGGTGGCGAACCAACGGTGAAGTTGCCTCCAAACCCCGGGGTCGGGGGCAGAAACCAACACCTCGCGTTGGCAGCCGCGTTGGTTATCGAGGGCGTGGATGATGTCTGCTTGCTTAGCGCGGGTACGGACGGCACTGATGGACCCGGCCAGCATGCCGGCGCCCTGGTGGATGGGGGAACATTGGGCCGGGGCAGGAAATCCGGATTGGATGCCGAGAAAGCGCTTCTCGCTGCGGACTCCGGCTCGTTTCTTGCGGCCTCTGGCGATTTGATCCAAACCGGTCCAACGGGAACCAACGTAATGGACCTTATTATAGGTATGAAACTGGGAGCAGGTCAGACCAATGGGTGAAGGTATTGAGAGCAATAGCCTGTTTGCGATGGCTAGGGCTTGCTTAGGCGCAAGTGAATTGGAGTCGAAGCTGGTGCTGGTTCTCTCAATGAGGGATGAGTGGCAGGCGGGCGGCTTGAGCATCAAGGAGACGGCGCTCCCCGACGTGCGGGACGCTGGGCGACCCGCTAGACCGCAACTGGTACACCCGCGGGAATTACCGCGGCGCTCCACGTCCACGCAACAGGGACGCCTGGCGCTGATCCATGCAGTGGCGCATATCGAGTTTAATGCCATCAATCTGGCTTGCGATGCGGTGTTTCGGTTTCAGCAGATGCCTCGATCCTATTATGACGACTGGGTGAGGGTGGCGGCGGAGGAGGCCGAGCACTTCTCCATGCTGCGCGGATACCTTATCGATGAGGACTGCGATTATGGTGATTTTCCCGGCCATAACGGCCTCTGGGACATGGCGCTTCGCACCGCGGAAGACCCACTCACCCGGATGGCAATGGTCCCGCGTATGCTGGAGGCCAGGGGGTTGGATGTGACTCCCGGAATGATCGAGCGATTCCGTATCCTGGGGGATACACGGATGGTGGAGATTCTATCGCTGATACTCAAGGAAGAGATCGGCCACGTGGAGATTGGGAGCCGCTGGTTTCACTATCTCTGCGCTCAGCGGGGGCTGGAGCCGGAAAGGACCTATCTGGATCTGCTAACTCACTTTCTCAATGGAGAAATCAGGTGCCCGCTGAATCTCAAAGCAAGGCGTCAGGCCGGATTCAGTGAAACTGAATTGGAAAGCCTGCTGGCGCTCTGTGGCTGAAGCAGATCGATTTCCAACAGAGGCATACAAGGGCCCGACGAGCCTGTTCTCCTGTCTTTTATAACCAGTTTAGATTTTAAATTGTCCGAGTAACTTCTGAACTCTGGTTGAATAGGAGGTAAGCTCTTCACAGGCGGTTGCTGCCGTTTGGGCACCGGTGGCCGTGCGCTTACCCACATCGTTGATATTGACGACGCTTCGATTGATTTCTTCGGTGACTGAAGTCTGCTGCTGAGTCGCTTCGGCGATCTGCAGATTTTGCTGCTTTATTGTTGTTACAACCTCTGAGATGGACTCCAGTGCCTTGCCCGCGATCGCTGCTTGTTCAATATTTAATTCTGCCTGTTTACCACCTGACTGCATCGCAAGCTCAGCCGCTTTGGTCCCTGATTGCAGTTGCTCGATGATGCCGCGAATCTCCTCGGTAGAGGCTTGAGTGCGATTGGCCAGGGTCCGTACCTCATCTGCCACGACGGCGAAGCCGCGACCTTGCTCGCCAGCACGGGCAGCCTCGATTGCTGCATTCAGGGCAAGCAAGTTGGTTTGTTCGGCAATTTCCTGAATAACAGCGATAACCTTACTCACGTTTTCGCTATCCGAAGCCAGTTTCTGTACCAGGCTGACGGACTCTAGTACGTCTCTGGAGAGGGACTCAATGGCAGTGACTGATTTGGCTACCACCTGTTTTCCTCTGGCCGCTTCATCCTCGGCATGATTGGCACTATCGACTGCCCTGACACCGTTTTCAGCGATTTCCTGAGCCGAGCAGGAGAGTTGATTCACCGCTGTGGCCACCTGGTTCGTCTCCGCTTGTTGCTGTACCACGTCCTGGCTGGTTTGATCTGCGACTTCCGCGGTGTTCTTCACCACCTTCTCAAACTGGGCCATAGTAGCGGCAATGTCGGAGACCAAGTGGTGTACTTCTCCGACGAAATTGTTGAAAGCGCCCGCCAGCTTAGCCATCTCGCTCGACCCTTTGCTGTCCAAGCGCTTGGTAAGATCGCCATCGCCATCAGCTATCTCTTCCATGGCTAATATCGCGTGGTTCAATGGTCGGGTAATGGTCCGGGTCAAGAGAATTACACCTACCAGACAAAGTAGTACCAATCCGACCAATACTGCGCCGATAACGTTTCGAGACAATCCAATCTCAGTACTGAAATTTTCCGTGAGGGTCTGTATTTCCCTGTTGGCAGAAACCACCTCTGAGCTCAATGTTTTGACTTTTCCGAGTTCTGCAGAGAGTTGCTTGATACTGCCAACCTGCTCATCAATACGCCGGGAGAAATCCTCCATCTTTTTGACCGTTGCACTTAGGTTGACCAGCGCCTCCCGACGCATGGTCTCCTCTAAATCACCCACTTCATCAGTAAGATCTTCCAGGGTTTCACGTGCTTCCAGATACTCTGGCAGTTCCGCTGCCACGTTCGCCACTTCCTCCAGTAGATCCAAAAGTCCGGATGAAACCTGTCCCACTTTCCGCTGCAGTACCTTCACGTGCATATTGGTTTTGTTGATCTCATCGGCCAGGTTGAGCATTCCCGTGGATACTTTGACAAGGTCACCATCGGCAATGGCAACCCGGCCTTCGGCAGAGAGAGAGTTGTCCACACCGGTGGTGGATTTATTCAGTACCTCGGAGAAACCGCCATTCAGACTGTCGAATGAGTAGACCACCAGGGCCAGCACCATACCCAGCAATAAACTGATTGTAATACCGCCACCCAGTAGCTTCATTTTGATGGTCATCTGTTACTCCGATCTTTCTGGTGACTCAGTTTCAACAACAGCATAGTGTTGACTCGGCAGCGAAAGCGGCTTCTGCGCTTTGGAATTTCCGGGTTACTTACCTGCCTCTTTCTCGTACATTCCGACCGCTTTATTCATCTCCTTGAGCAGGGGAAGATTGGTATTTGCCAGTACCTTGATCTTGTCCCTGGGAATACTGCTGGTTTTATGGTCGGCACCGTATTCGACGATGGGCTTAAACTCCGTCCAGAGCCCGTCTACCACCGCCAGCTGATCTCTAATCTGAGGAGACTTCGTGCCTGGTAAACCGAGGGTTTCGTCACCATCCCGCAATCCTTTGAGAGTACGCTCGAAGAGGCTATAGGTTTCAAGAAGACTCAGCTTGTTGTCCTCCACTTCGTAGCCATAGGCAACAAACAGGAATTCCTTACTCATTTTCTGGGTGAGCATCCGTTGTTTACCGGCGAGATTGATTGTGGCAGCCAGACCCGGTGCACTTTTCAATCCGCCCTTATTCGCATCTTTTTCGAATAATCCAACGGCCTTGTTCATCTGCTTTAAGAGTGGAAGATTGGTTTTCGCCACCATGGCCACCTGATCCTTGCTGACGGTACCGCTGGAGATTATGGACTTGACTTCTGGATAGAACTCAGACCATATGGCGGAGACTTTATCCAACTGTCGCAGGATTCTACCGCTAGATGTCGGGGGCAGACCCAGCTCCTCACTGCCGTCGCGCAGTCCCACCAACGTCCTGTCAAATAGGTCCGATGTTTTTTTCAGATTGGCGAGGTTAGATTCACTCTCCTCACCCAATGCGATCAACATGATCTCCTTACTCATTTTCTGGGTGAGCATCCGTTGTTTGCCGGAGAGGTTGAGTACCACACCGTACTCGGCTGACGTAGGCCCATCAGCTGCTGCCGAGATTTGAGGTAAGCCGACTACCACTGGAAAAATGGCAAGTACCAACCACTTGACAAAAAAGGCGTTTACTCGTTTTTCGAAATGCATTACAAACTCTCCGGTGGGTGTTAGGGAGACGATTTTCCTCTTGGAACGGGGGTGAATCGTGTACTTCAAGCTATTCGGCACGAGCACAATGTTCTTTAAGCCTTACCAGGAAAACTCGGTAACTTGAGATGGAGCATGAGAAATTGCTCCGCTAACCCGTCGAGTCTATGTCCAACGTCAGTATCTAGCTGGTTCTGGGTCGCATCCTGGACAGGGGAATAACTGTGGGTATGGGCTTGGTCTCCCAGGCGGATCCAGATCGCCAAGGGGGTTCGCTAGCCAGATGGGCTAAGAATAGTGAAAACCTGGCATTAGTTGCCCATTGGCAGATTCTTCAACTATCCACTCGCAGTGGGTAGCAGTGGGAGAGGGTTCAGGTTTCTGCAGCTTTGACCAGTAATCGAATCAGATATAGCTCAGTCCCACGAAAATAAAAGCGACTACCATCAAGGTTGCCGCTCCTTTAAGGGCGATACCCTGGTCTTTTCGGGAAGAGTATCCCACGAAACCCTCGAAGCGATTGCGGGTCAGGGCAACGGTAATGGCGAGAAAGAAAAAAAAGCCCCCGGCGTAGAGGCTGATCGTCTGCAGCAATTCGATCTTTTCTTTATCCATTCCGCTGACACCCCCCCCAATAGTTTCAAACTTATTGGCCAGTGCCGGTTCGATCGCAGCCACAATGAGTAGTAGTGCCAGTGTGATAAGGGATGTGCGGTTCATGACCCATTGAGCGGCAGAATCAGTTGCGGCTTTAGGGTGAAAAATGCCTCGGCTTTGCTGACCTCGGAGTCCTCAAGCTGGGTTCTTCAATCAGTCGAACGGCTCTGTGGTCAGCCCGGCGTCTAGTACGCGTAGGAATCCGGCATGATCTTCATGCCACTCGGGCAGCACGATCCGCCTGGCCGGTTGCCCCCCTAGCTGGAACCGGTGATGGTCAGGTCGGTGAGTATGGCCGTGGATCAGCAGTTCGACACCAGCTTCCAGCATGTAGTTTTCCACGGTCTCTTGGTTCACATCCATTATCTCCGCCGCCTTCATGGAGGTAGCCTCACCGCTGCGTTTTCTATACTCAGCAGCCAAGGCGATCCGCTCCGGGATGGGCTTTGCGAGTAAATCGGCTATGAAGGCAGGATTGCGCACCAATTTGCGGGCTGCCTGGTAATCCAGATCATCGCTGCAAAGCAAGTCGCCATGCATCAACAATGCCCGACTACCGGTAACTTCTATCGTACAAGGGTCATTCAGCAGCGTGCAGCCGGTGGCCGCGGCAAAGCCCTCTCCAACCAGGAAATCCCGATTACCGCGCATGAAGTAGAGCTCAACCCCTGTAGACGACAGTCGGCTCAGGGCCGAGAGAATGTCGGGAATCGGAGGCGCGTCAAAATCGTCCCCAATCCAGGCATCGAACAAATCGCCAAGTATGTAGAGTTGGTCTGCGGAGACCGCCTTTTCCTGGAGAAATCTATTAAAAAGGGTGAGCGTACCCGGTCGTTCGGGGGTCAGGTGTAGATCGGAGATAAAGAGCGACTCCACCAGCCTACTCCTTGACGATTGCCTTTTCGATCACCACATCCTCGGAGGGTACGTCCTGGTGCCCCATGCTATTGGTCGTTGCCACGCTTTTAATTTTATCCACCACATCCATACCCGATGTGACTTTGCCGAACACGCAGTACCCCCAACCGTCCTGGCCCGGGTAATCGAGAAACTTATTGTCCGCGACATTAATGAAAAACTGGGAACTGGCGGAGTGGGGTGCCATAGTGCGGGCCATGGCGATGGTACCTATGAGATTGCTAAGGCCGTACTTGGCCTCGTTTTCGATAGGATCCCGCGTAGGTTTTTCCACCATTCCAGGGCCGTATCCGCCGCCTTGAACCATAAAATTACTTATTACCCGGTGAAACAGAGTGCCGTCATAGTGGCCATCGCGGACGTATTGGAGAAAGTTTTCACTGGTCTTGGGTGCCTTCTCGGTATCAAGCTCGATGACAATTTCGCCGTGGTTAGTCTTGAGTGTGATCATTGGATTACTCCTTGCTTTCAATCGGTGGGGATACGGGTGACCTTTTCGATGGTTATTGTCTCTTCAGGTACATTTCTCATGCCGCCACGGGTACCCGTGTAGACATCAGCGATCGCGTCCACGGTTTCAATGCCTTTGCTCACTCTGCCGAATACCGCATATCCCCAGCCATCGAAACTGGGATAATTGAGGTTGTCGTTGTTTTCGTGGTTGATAAAGAACTGGGCAGTGGCGGAGTGAGGATCATTGGTGCGGGCCATGGCGATGGTTCCACGATCATTCTTCAGGCCGTTCTTGGCCTCATTTTTTATCGGAGCATGTGTCGGTTTACGGTCCAGATCTGAGTTGAAACCGCCGCCCTGTACCATGAATCCATTAATCACTCGGTGAAAAATGGTCCCGTTGTAGTAACCCTCGTCCACATAAACAAGAAAGTTCTCGACCGTGAGTGGTGCCTCTTTGGGAAAGAGTTCCAGTTCGATATCTCCCTTACTTGTTTTCATTAGCACCCTCGGATTATCTTCAGCCGCCGGAGCTGTCAGATGCATCGAGAGTGCCAACGCCATTAACAGACCGCCGAAAATCTTTTTCATGTCGCAGTATCCCTTAAAATCTCATTGGTTCAATGGGGAAGGTAGTATTTCCCCCTTAACAGGCGGCATATGATACATGGGTTTGCCATCGTCTGAAAAAGCTCGGTTTCTTGGAACAGGGTATTCGTTTAACATTCGCGTTTGCCTGCCCGGCCCTGGCGTTGGGCGCTCATCATAGTAGCCGCTGGAGTAACCATGCTTAAGGTCCACAACGATCTCACTAACCGCAAAGAGTCTTTCATTCCCCTGGAGCCGGGCAAAGTTAAGATGTATGTCTGCGGAATGACGGTCTACGACCTCTGCCATCTTGGGCATGCGCGGGTTATGGTGGTGTTCGATGTGATATACCGTTATCTGCGGTCGCGGGGGCTTGAGGTTACCTATATTCGCAATATCACGGATATCGACGACAAGATCATAAATCGCGCCAATGAGAACGGCGAGCCGTTTGGCGATCTAACCGACCGCTATATCCGGGCAATGCATGAAGATGCCGAAGCCCTGGGCGTGTTGGTGCCGGACGCTGAACCTCGGGCCACTGCCCATATCGATGAAATCCTGGCAATGATCGAAAAGCTCATCGACAACGGGCACGCCTATGTATTGCCGAGCGGCGATGTCTACTACGCCGTGAGCAGTTTCTCCGATTACGGCAAACTCTCGGGAAAATCTGTCGAGGATCTGCGATCTGGTGCACGGGTGGAGGTTGACGAATCCAAGCGCGAGCCTCTGGACTTTGCGCTCTGGAAAGCGGCGAAGCCTGGAGAGCCTGCCTGGGATTCCCCCTGGGGGCAGGGGCGACCCGGCTGGCATATCGAGTGCTCGGCCATGTCCACCTGCTGCCTGGGAGATACCTTTGATATTCACGGGGGCGGAGCAGATCTGACTTTTCCTCACCATGAGAACGAGATTGCCCAGTCCGAAGGCGCCAGCGGCAAAACCTTCGTCAGGTATTGGCTGCACAATGGATTCGTCCGTATCGATGACGAAAAGATGTCCAAGTCCCTGGGTAACTTCTTTACCGTCCGAGAGATTCTGCGCCATTTCCAGGCTGAGGAAGTGCGCTACTTTATCCTCACCAGTCACTACCGGAGCCCTTTGAACTACGACGAGGAGCATTTGCTGAATGCACGGGGGGCGCTTACCCGTTTCTACACAGCTCTGCGCGGGCTGTCGGCGGCGAAACCGAAAGCCGAAGGGGGGTTCGCGGAGAGGTTCGATACCGCGATGGAGGACGATTTCAATACCCCGGAAGCCTTGGCAGTATTGTTCGATATGACACGAGAGATCAATCGGTTGCGTTCCAACGAAGAGCAAAGGGCAGCCGAATTGGGAGCTGAACTCAAACGCTTGGGTGGGATTTTGGGGATACTGCAAGACGACCCCGAGGCCTATCTGCGTGGCGGTATGGCTGAAGACGGTCTCAGCGACCAGGACATCGAGGAATTGATCCAGCAGCGTCTCGATGCTCGCACCGCCAGGAACTGGGATGCGGCAGACCGTATTCGCGAGCAGCTGAAGGCCCAGGGTATCCTCTTGGAAGATGGTCCCAAGGGGACGTCATGGCGCCGGGCTTAGCACCTTACTGACGGTGTACAGACGAATCCAATCAGGTTTCGTCGCCGCATCGGGGGGATGGCTTCTGAACGGCGGGAATGACGGGCAAGGGTAGTGGCTGAAGTTTCTCGGACTACTCCAGAAGATGCAGTAGCTTAAGGCGCAGCTCCTCCAGCTCCCGCAACTCATCGTCATTGGCATGCCTTGGGGTAGAGGATGCCAGCAATCGCATACAGGTCTCATGATATAGATCGAATGTAGAACGGATGTCGGTCAGATTGCCACGGCGCCCTTGGGATACCGACCCGGTGGACTGATCCACAGGGCTAACCACAGCCGAACGCTGGATTACCCGGGGGCTGGAAGAACCCGCCGCCGTGGCCTGAATAGGACCGGTTTTTGTAAAGATTCCGTCCCTGCAGTGAAATTTCTGACCGATGGCTAAATCCCTGAATTTCATGGCCTGCACTATACCCCATTAGAGGGGGAGTTGGCCCGGATCGAAGAAGGACTTGGTTGTTTGATTGCTCACTTGCACTCCGAGACTGGCATTTCGGGAGCAGGGGTTTACGGCTCTATGCTTGGATGGGACTCTATGTTGATTTTTTTTACACTCACCAATCATTTAATTAATGTATAGCATTATAAAATATCTTCAATTAACTGATTATTAATGCTAATTATTTGAATGGCATTCTTATTGCCTAATATCAGGTATCTCCGCTACCGGAATCTTGAAATGGGTGTGAAGGCCGTGAATGCAGAGCGCAGCAAGTTTGACTTCGATGAATGGCGGACTCTGTTCGAAACCAACCCGGAGCGTTTCGAGGAGCAGCGTCGCGAGGCAATCGAGTCGGTGATAGCCGTTGCGTCGGAGCAACAGCAAAAAAGGCTCAGAGGGCTGCAGTGGCGGATCGATACCGTGCGCGGGCAGCACAAACACCCCATCGCTTCCACTACCAAGATATTTCGTATGATGTGGGACAAAGTCTACGGCGAAAACGGTTTACAGGAGGTGCTGACCAATCCCCAGGTGTCACGGAATAAGCCAGAGGCGGGGATGGAGAATGTCCTGACTTTGAGGCGAGCCGAAAACTAAACCAAGGGTGCTACCAGGTTCAGAAGCGGTAGCGCGCCTCCTCTGCGTAGTAGTCGGGAAATCCCACCACCTCCTGCAGTGTTGTGAAATCCATCACTTTGCTACTTGATTCTCCAGACCCAAGCTGGTCGAGGGCGGATTGCATGGCCCCGATGGACACATTGAGCAGGGTGAGCGGATATACGGCAATTTTGTAGCCCATGGCCTCCAGGGTGGAACTAGGCAATATCGGTGTCTTACCCTGTTCAACCATGTTGGCCATCTTGTAACCAGGAACCCGGTTGCAGTACTGAGCCATCTCCGACTGCGTCAATGGGGCCTCGAGAAAAGTAATATCGGCCCCGATGCGATGGAACTCACAGCAGCGCCCGATCGCTTCATCGAGCCCCAGGCAGGCACTGGCGTCGGTGCGGGCCATGACTAGAATATCCGCTCCCTCGTTACGTGCATCCACTGCGGCCTGGATCCTAGCGCAGGCTTCCTCCCGGCCGACGACCTCTTTGCCTCGTGTATGTCCGCAACGTTTGGGCATAACTTGGTCCTCTATCATGATGCAAGCGAAACCGGCGCGGGCGTATTCGCGCACTGTGCGTTTCACGTTGACCCCGTTCCCGAATCCGGTATCGCCATCGCCCAAGATCGGGATCTCCACTGCGGTACAAATGTCACGGCCCTGGGCGATCAATTCGGCGGCGGAGATGACGCCGGTATCCGGTTGGGCGAGCCTGGCCGCGGAGACAGCGAATCCACTCATGAATCCAGCCTCGAAACCTCCGCGCTCAATTACCTTGGCGGAGATGGCGTCGTAACAGCCAGGCAGGGTCAGAATGCGCGGACGCGCTAGTAGGTGGCGCAGTTGCTCGGCGGGAGAGTGCATAGCGGGTCATCTTTCAAGGTTGCGTGGATGTGGAGAATTATGTGACATTGCCCAGCAACTCCACAATGGGTTCATGCTGCGGCCGATGCGGCTACTGAGTATCGCGCTGTCACACGCCGAGATGAAGAGCAGACGAAAGTAATGGCACGCATTCCAGATCCACAGGAAGACTTCGATGATGAGCGTAGGGAATGGCTGGATTCATTCGACTTCATTTACAGGCAGTACGGTAGAGAGGGGATTAGGGAGATCCTGAGCCTCTTGGAACAGCGAGCGCTGAACCTGGACATTGCCATTGACGATACTGTAACGGGTACTCCTTACCTGAACACCATTCCCATATCCCGGGAGCCATCCTATCCTGGAGATCTGGCAATCGAACAGCGCATCGAGAATCTGGTGCGCTGGAATGCCACCGCCATGGTGATCAGGGCTGCAGACAGCGGTAGCGGTGTCGGAGGTCATCTATCCACCCATGCCTCGGCAGCCACCATGATGGAAGTCGGGCAGCAGCACTTTTTTCGATGCGCCGACTCCGAATACGGTGGTGATCTGGTCATGCTGCAACCGGCGGCAACACCCGCAATTTACGCCCGCGCCTGGCTGGAGGGTCGCTTGACCCTTGTACAGCTCGAAAACTATCGCCGCGAACTTCAACCGGGGGGCGGTCTTCCCTCCTATACGCATCCCCGTCTGCTGCCGAACTTCTGGCAAATACCCAGTGCCTCGATGGGGCTGGCCTCTCCGGCGGCCATCTACCAGGCTCGGTTTGCCAAATACCTCGAGAATCGGGGAATGAAACCGGCCAATGGGGGCAAGGTTTGGTGTTTTATAGGTGATGGCGAGGCGGATGAGCCCGAGGTGCTGGGCACCTTGAACATCGCCGCGAGGGAGCGGCTCAACAATCTCATCTTGGTAATCAACTGTAATCTCCAGAGCCTGGACGGACCGGTGCGGGGCAATGGCAAGATCATCCAAGAGCTGGAACGGAATTTCCGCGGCGCCGGCTGGCGTGTCATCAAGGTCATCTGGGGCAGTGAGTGGGACCGGCTGCTGGCGGCGGACCGGGATGGCGCCCTGAAACGGCGGATGGAAGCGACGCCGGATGGCGACTATCAGCGGCTTTCAACTTCTCCTGGAGCGGAGCAGCGGCGTTTCTGGAGCACCGGTTCCCCAGCGATCGAGGCGATCCTAGCCCCTCTTAGCGATGAAGCAATTGAGGCCATGAGACGGGGCGGCCAGGATCCGCTGAAGATTCATGCCGCTTTTGCACAAGCGGCGGGGGAGACGGAAGCACCCACGGTCATATTGATCAAGACTGTCAAGGGGGATGGCATGGGTGAGGCTTGTCAGGGGCGCAACACCACCCACGTAAAAAAGCAGCTGAGCATCCCAGAGCGCCGGAACTATGCCCGTTACCTTGGGATCCCCCTCTCCCGAGAGGCGGTCGATCGCGCCGAATTCTACCGGCCGCCGGACGATAGTCCGGAAATGCGCTACCTGGGGGAAAAGCGGCAACGTCTTGGAGGCTTCCTTCCCGATCGGCGGGTGAGTTGCGGGGCGCTGCAGGTGCCTGAACTAAGTCGCTTCCAGGAGTTTTTCCAGGGTACTGGCGAACGTGAGGTCTCTACCACCATGGCAATGGTGCGTATGCTCTCGCTGCTGCTCAAAGATCCACAGATCGGGCGTTTCCTGGTTCCCATCGTACCCGACGAGGCGCGGACATTCGGATTGGACTCTCTCTTCGCCTCCGTGGGTATCTATTCACCCGAAGGGCAGAACTACACACCGGTGGACAACGACAGTCTGCTTAGCTATCGGCAGTCCTCTGATGGTCAACTATTGCAAGAGGGTATTTGCGAAATAGGTGCCATCTCCACTTTCATGGCTGCGGGTAGCGCCTATGCCACCTACGGTATACCGACCATACCCTTTTACTTTTTCTACTCAATGTTTGGCTTTCAGCGGGTGGGAGACAGTATTTGGGCCTGCGGCGACATTATGTGTCGTGGATTCTTGCTTGGGGGCACGGCCGGAAGGACTACCCTGAACGGTGAGGGATTGCAGCATCAGGATGGTCATTCTCAGATTCTGTCCAGTACCGTGCCCAGTTTGAGGAGTTACGACCCGGCTTTCGCCTATGAATTAGCCGTGATCGTCCAGGACGGTCTGCATCGCATGTACCAACTTCAGGAGGACCGTTTCTACTATATCACCCTCTACAATGAGAACTACGCGATGCCTGAGCTGCCCGCTGGCAGGGACACGGTGGAGGGTATCCTGAGGGGCATTTACTGTTTTCGCAAGGGAAAACCCACCGAAAATCGGTTTCCTCAGGTGCATATTCTCGCTAGCGGCCCATTCGTACTGCAGGCACTGGAAGCACAATCATTATTGCATAAAAGGGGTGTGAACGCGGATGTCTGGAGTGTTACCAGCTTCACCGAACTCTACCGGGATGCGGTGGCCGCGGAGCGGTGGAATCGGCTGCATCCGGCGCAACCTCGGCAGCAGAGTTATCTTGGCCGGGTGATGTCATGTCAAACCGGGATTTTCATCGCCGTTAGCGACTATATGAAATCTCTGCCGGGAAGTCTCGCACCCTGGATCCCTGGTCCCTATCAGGTACTGGGGACAGACGGATACGGCAGGAGTGAATCGCGCTCGGATTTACGCGACTATTTCGAAATTGATGCTCGCCACATCGTCGTGGCAGCGCTCCACGGTTTGGCGAGAGAGGGAGCTATAAGTGTGGAATCGGTTACCGCGGCTATCCACGACTTTGATATCGATCCCGACAAGCCCTCTCCCGCGGAGGTGTGAGTAGGGTGATTGAAGCAATGACACTACCCAACCTGGGCGAGGGGATCGAGAGCGGGACCGTCGTTAATATTTCTGTGCAACGAGGCGATGTCGTCTCAGTTGGCCAGGTGGTTCTGGAAGTGGAAGCCGACAAGGTGACGGTGGAGATACCCGCGCCAAAGGATGGCAGCGTGGTAGATCTGTTTGTCTCTCCCGGCGATCAGATATCGGTCGGTACAGAGCTGCTCGCGTTGCGTTCCAGTGCATCGTCTGCGAAAGCCCCCGACGTTCCATTTGTCGGTGAGTCTGCTCCCTCCGAACGCCATGGGAGCGATTCGGTGAGTATGCATCCGAATACCGAGCAGGGCTCCGATTTCATCCGCCAGCAGCAGGCTCCGGCCGGCCCAGCGGCGCGCCGTATGGCGCGGAAACTGGGGCTGGATATCAGCTCTGTTGTGGGCAGCGGACGTCATGGGCGTATTAATCGTCAGGACGTGATCGCCCATGGCGCAGGGTTAATCGGGCGGGGGATTGGTTCTCACCGGCACGCAATAGTTTCCACGCCGCTACCAGACCTCTCCAAGTTTGGACAAGTAGATCAGCTGCCCTTGACGAGCATTCAAGCGGCCACAGCGGGCAATATGGCGAGGGCTTGGCGTGAGATTCCGCACGCCTGGCTGCAACGTCAGATCGACATTACGGATCTGGAGCTGTATCGCCAACGAACGGGAACAGGTGAATCCGGAGTGTCACTTACACTTTTTCTCATCAAGGCGTTAGCACATGCGTTAGTCGCATTTCCCAAATTCAATGCCTCTATCGATACCGCCAACGGCTGCCTGCTGCAGAGGCAATATGTCGACATTGGAGTTGCTGTGGATACGCCCCGTGGCCTGGTTGTACCGGTGGTCAGAGGAGTGGATCAAAAAGGGTTGCAGGAGCTGGATGCTGATCTCCGCCACCTGAAGGAAGATGCAAGGGCAAACCGCTTGAGTGTAAACGCGCTGCGGGGCGCCGGTATCACTCTTTCCAATCTGGGGAGTATGGGTGTTGACGCCATTTTCCCCCTGATCAATTGGCCCCAGTCGGCGATTGTTGGTATCGCTAGCGCACACTCGGGAGTCATGCATGACCATGACAGTCTACGACAGCTGTTGCCCGTGACTATGGCAATCGATCACCGATTGATCAACGGTGCTGAGGGGGTGCGTTTCCTTGAACATTTGGCGGATATTCTGCAACGACCGGGAGATATCTGAATTCCCCAGACATGCGCAAGCAATTGGCTGCTACTAGCTGGATTCGGCGATAAAGATTGCTCTCTGCGGTGCCGGATAGCCCTCGATGGTTCGTGTGGGATCATCGGGCAGGAGAAAGTCCGCCAGTGATTCGAATCGCATCCACTCGGTGGGGCGTTGCTCGGCGGTCGTGGTACGGCTGACGTCTATCAAGCGTATATTCCGGTAGCCGCAGCGCTTCATCCATCCGGCAAGCATATCAGGGGAAGGGATAAACCATACGTTGCGCATCTTGGCATAACGTCCCCCGGGAACCAGCGCCCGTTGGGCATCCCCCTCGACGACCAGGGTTTCCAGTACCAGTTCGCCCCCGGGGCGTAGGCAGGCTTTCAGTTCCAGAAGATGGTCTATAGGTGATCGGCGGTGGTAGAGGACCCCCATGGAGAAGAGGGTATCGAAAGCGCGCAGTTTGGGCGGCAGTTGTTCCACTCCTAGGGGCAACAGCTGAACTGGCCAACCAGGTCCCAGGTAGCACCGAAGCGCGAGGAACTGCATCAAGTAAAGCTGGGTGGGGTCTATGCCGAGGGCGAGTCGGGCGCCGGCGCCTGCCATGCGCCATAGGTGGTAACCATTGCCGCAACCCACGTCCAGCACCAGGCGGCCATTAAGGGGCGTGATAGCAGATTCGAGGCGCTCCCATTTCCAATCAGAGCGCCACTCGGTATCGATTTCTATCCCGTGAATAGAGTAGGGACCTTTTCTCCAAGGATGAAAGAGCTGTAGTGCATTTTTAAGCTGAATTATTAAATTATGATCGATTCCGGCTGCTGATGAAGCGCAGACGATGCCGCGATCCAGCTCCACCCGGTCGGGCGTTATTTCAGGTAGAGTACTTAGTATTTTTTTCCAGCGCTCCAGCTCTCCATGAGGGCGCTCGGTAAAAACCGATTCGACTGCTTCATATATCAGCTGTACGGAATTCTGCAGGGGGGTATCCGCTGCGGCCCGGTCCAACGATGGCCAGTCGATCAAAGGCGGGCAACCAGCGAAACGAAATTGAAGCATTGGAACCATAAATCGCTGCGCCTGAATCCCGCGTCGAGGAGCCGTTGTTGGTGACACCCCAGCGTTTCTGGAATGAGGACTTGCTCAAGGGCACTCCGTTTGCGGCTGATTTCCAGTTCGTCATATCCGTTTGCCCGCTTGAAGGCGTGGTGCATTTCGTTTTGCAGTGACGCCTGCTCATGCTCCTCGAAGGCGATTTTCTCCGAGAGCACGAGTATACCCGCCGGTTTCAATCCCCGACGGATACGAGTGAGCAATTCAAGGCGTCGCTCAGGTGCGATGAACTGCAGTGTGAAATTGAGGACCACCAGGGATGCTTCCGCGATATCCGTCTCCAAGGCGTCAGCGCATATCAGCTCGATAGGATTCTGCAGCTCTAGTTTTTCGATATGTCTGCGGGCCCGCGAGAGCATCTCCGGGGAATTGTCGACCCCGATGATGCGACAGTGACGGCCATGAATTCCGCGGGAAATGGCCACCGTGGATGCACCGAGAGAGCAACCCAGGTCATAGCAGCGGCTGCCCGCTTGAGCATAGCGCGACGCCAGCACAGATATCATGTTGACCACTGTCGGGTATCCCGGCACAGAGCGGTGGATCATATCGGTGAATACTTTGGCGACCCGATCGTCGAAGCTAAAGCATCCAGCCGGGGGTGCCTCAGGATCTTTATAGAGATTGTCGTGGGATTCCTGGTTCTTCATCGATATGATTACAGCTTACCGCCGGTACCGGTAGCTTTGATACCAAAGTGGGAATTATGCCATTTTCGTTCGAGGGCTGTCCTCTGCCGGGGGTGGTGATTTCAGACACCTCGACAATTTCAGTGGCTAAAAAAAATCAATATAGCGCCCCCGATGGCGTCACTAGGAAAATGAGAATAATGAAAACCATCAGTCAGGATGCTTACCTCGATGCCTGGAATTTTGCCTGCCATGCCCACCGTTTTCAAAAGCTCCCGGGTTCGGATACTCCCTACGCCAACCACCTGGGTAGCGTAGCAATGGAAGTGATAGTGGCGATCTCACAGGAGGGTACACGCCTTCCTGATTTGGCGGTGCAGTGCGCACTGTTACATGATGTGCTCGAGGACACAGAGACCGGGTACTCCGCGTTACGGCATCGATTCGGTGAGCCTGTGGCCCAGGGTGTCCGAGCGCTGAGTAAAAACCCCGAACTTCCGGACACCCGGTCACGAATCGTGGACAGTCTGGAACGCATACAGAAACAGCCCAAAGAGATCTGGATGGTCAAGCTGGCTGACAGAATCACCAATCTGCAATCACCGCCGTCCCATTGGACTGGAGGTAAGATCGCGGGCTACCGAGAGGAGGCGGGTTTGATACATCAAGCACTGGCTAGTGCCAGCCCATACTTGGCAAAGCGTCTGGCGAACAAGATCGAACACTACCGTAAGTTCGCCAATAGGGGTACGTAAAAAAGAGCCCGACATGGATGTCGGGCCATAAGCAAAACCACCATCAAAGGAGGTCGGAGGAGATAAAGTCGGAAGGGCTCAATACTACTGCGATACAACCTTTGATCGAGCCTCTCCGAACTTGGAGTCAATTTAATCAGGGATTGCGCCGTGGCTCATTGATAATTATCAACGCTCAAGAAGTGGGAGGAATCGAATAGGTGCCGGTGGCGTGGGCCACCAACTCCTTGTCATCGCCGGTAAATACCGATACCTCGAGCACCGCGAGCCGTTTTCCCAGCTTTATGATGCTTCCTTCGGCCAGCAAGTCCGTCATTGCCGGGCGGCGCAGAAAATTGATATTGAAGCTGGTTGTGACCGCAAGTTTCACCTCGCCGATCAACCCTAGCACGACCGCATACATGCAGGCGTCCGCGAGCATCATCATGTGGGGACCGGAGATCGTGCCTCCTGGGCGGGTCGAGTCCTGGCGGTAGGGGAGGCGCATGGATGCAGCGCCTTCCTCTATACTCTCCAGCCTCATGCCCATTTCGTCGGCCCAGAGCAGCTCATCTCGGAGTATCTCGTGAAAGGCATCAATCGAGAGTTTTGTCATCTGTTATTTCGCCTCCGGAGCATAGAGCTAATACACCCCCCGATTCCAAAATCTAGCATATTAGTGTTTACGTTTACGTAAACGTCATTATACTTTCAGTGCTTAATGGGTCAATCCTGAGTGTGTTATATTTTAGGGTTTACGTTACTTGGTCAGAAACTCAAACAGAAGGTGTGGGATGAAAATATTGGTCGCGGTCAAGCGAGTCGTGGACTACAACGTCAAGATCCGGGTGAAAGCAGATCAGAGCGGTGTGGAGCTCAGCAATATAAAGATGTCCATGAACCCTTTCGACGAAATCGCCGTGGAAGAGGCGATCCGAATCAAGGAGTCGGGTAAGGCGCAGGAGGTTGTAGCGGTTTCATTGGGTCCCAGTCAGTGTCAGGAAACCATTCGTTACGCTCTGGCCCTTGGGGCTGATCGGGGGATTCTCGTAGAGACCGAGGAGGCGCTGCAGCCGCTGGCCGTTGCCAAGTTACTCAAGCACCTGGTGGAACGAGAGAGCCCCGATATTGTGATTTTGGGCAAGCAGGCGATTGATGACGATAGCAATCAGACCGGCCAGATGCTGGCGGCACTGCTGGGTTGGCCCCAGGGAACCTTCGCTTCTGAGGTTGAATTGGGTGACGGAGATGCCAATGTGACTCGGGAAGTCGATGGCGGGCTGGAGACGGTGAAACTGAAATTGCCAATGGTGATCACCGCCGATCTGCGACTGAACGAGCCGCGTTATGCCAAGCTGCCGAATATCATGAAAGCAAAGAAGAAGCCGCTGGAGGTGCTTGCCGCGTCGGAGACGGGTGTCGATATACGACCACGACTGAAGACATTGAAGGTGACCGAGCCGGCACAACGGCAAGCAGGTATTATGGTAGAGAGTGTTTCCGAGTTGATAGACAAGCTGCGTAACGAAGCGAAGGTGATCTGATGACGAATCTGGTAATAGCTGAACACGATAACAAGGAACTCAAAAGCGCCACGTTGAGTGCCGTAACCGCAGCAACTCGGATTGGTGGCAATGTGGATTTGTTGGTCGCCGGCTCCGGGTGTGACGCGGCGGCCGAGGCAGCAGCGCAAGTCAAGGGAGTCGACCGGGTGTTGTTGGTCGACAACGAGAATTACGCTCACCCCCTCGCCGAAGGCTTGGCCATCCTGGTAATGGGAATCGCTGATGGCTACAGCCATGTATTGACCCCTGCCACTACCAGCGGTAAGAACTTCTTGCCAAGAGTGGCCGCATTGCTCGATGTTGCGCAGATCTCTGACATTGTTGCGGTAGAGTCAGAGGATACTTTTGTACGTCCTATTTATGCCGGCAATGCCATGGAAACAGTCCAGAGTTTGGACGGCACGAAGCTGATTACCGTCCGCAGCACTGCATTCGACCCGGCGGAGAGCGAGGGTGGCAGTGCCACCGTAGAGAGGCTAGAAGCTGCGGAGAAGTTCACCGGCTCTGAGTTTGTCGGCGAGGAGCTGACCGTTTCGGAGCGTCCCGAGCTGACAAGCGCCAAGATAGTCGTTTCCGGCGGTAGGGGAATGGGCAGTGGTGAAAACTTCAAGCTCATTGAAGCAGTGGCGGACAAGTTGAGTGCGGCTATTGGCGCCTCTCGGGCCGCTGTGGATGCCGGATTCGTCCCTAACGACTATCAGGTGGGGCAAACCGGTAAGATTGTCGCTCCCGAACTCTACATTGCCGTTGGTATTTCAGGCGCAATTCAACACTTGGCAGGCATGAAGGAGAGCAAAGTGATCGTTGCCGTCAACAAGGATGAGGAAGCGCCGATCTTTCAAGTTGCCGACTACGGCCTGGTGGCGGACCTCTTTGATGTATTGCCTGAGATGGCGGAGTCGCTGTAGGGCTACCGAAAATCCGGGGAAGCGCTATTCGGGACCCGGTGGTCGCACCGCCTTTCTTCGGGGATGCAATGGTTGAGATTCCCGAAGGCGTGGATCCGGCAGCGTGGCGGGCTGCTGTCTACGGATCCGCACGTACCGTCCGCTTGCAAAGGCAGGGTCAAACACTCTGGTTGAAGAAGTCTGCCCCTGCCCGCGGAACACTTCGCTACCGGGCTCTCGATTGGGTCAGTTATTGGCTCGACGCGCCCATGCTCAGACCGGTGCCGCAGCCGGGAGGCTCGGCGGCTCTGGCAACGGAACGCCGCAGGCTCTATGCTCTATCGGAGGCTGGTGTATTGGTCCCCGAGATTATTGCCTGGCACCGGGAATGGCTGCTGATCTCCGATCTCGGTGAGACCGCCGTCATTAGGTTTCGCGCCTGCCGGGGCGATCCCCGTGCATTGAGTAATCTACTGGGTTCCATACTGGATGCCCTGGCACACGTCCACGACAGAGGCCAATACCTTAGCCAGGGGTTCGTGCGCAACATTCTTTTTCCACAGCCGAATAGCAATATCATCGGCTTCATAGATTTTGAAGACGATCCCCTCGAATCGATGTCGCTGCCCATGGCCCAGGCCCGTGATCTGCTGTTGCTCGTATATTCGGTAAGCCGTTATTTCGGCAATGACCGCGAGCTATTGCGGCAGATGGTTCGAGATCGCATGAACCAGTGGCCCGATGACATCCTCTATTGTGTCGACCGGGCAGTGTCGCGGCTCCGATGGTTGCGGCAGCTACCCGCCCGAGGTTTGCTCGGCAAGGATTGCCAGCGCTTGCTGATTATCCTGGATACCCTCTCTCCATCCTGATCCTTTACCCCAGTTCGGGTATTGCCATCGGGTGTCGTGGCGCGGGGCAGGGCTCTATTTTACCGTTATGGTGATTTTCTCCGAGACGATGGGTGGGTCGTGGGGGACATGAGTCATGTCTCCCAGTAGTAGCTGTAAGGTATGTTCACCGGGACTCAATTCAAGTGTTGTCTGCGTCTGACCGCCTCCAAAGTGGACGTGACGATCATCCGCAGGCACTGGCTTGTCCAGATCGGGCAGCTGATCAACGTCAATGAGCAGATGGTGATGCCCGGTATTGGGATTGTCGACGCCGGCTGGGGCAACTCCCGCTCCTTGCAGTCCAAAGCGGACAGTCACGGGATTCTTCACCACATCTCCGTTACTGGGCGAAATGATGTATACGGCGGCTCCTTCGGGGGCTGGTGTTTTGGCCTGTACCAGACCCGAACCAAGCAATAAGGTTGCTAGCCCTATTAGTATCGATCTTCTTATGAACATCTTTCACTCTCCTCCAGTGGTTGTCTTTTCTTTCCCCACTATCATAGTAAAGAAAACGGGCTTGATTACTAATACAGGTTTACTGTGGTTTTATTCGCTCCCGTTTAATTCTGAAGTTACTTCCTGCCGGCATACTGTGAATGAAGGAAGGTGGTATATTTCCACCAAGACTGAGAAACGACCCCGGAAACTATTGCCGGTGACTCATGACACCATTTTCGATCGAAGATTTGGTAACCTCGCTGCATATCGGATCGATCCTGCCCCAGGATTACGCCGAGTACCGACCGCTGTTGGCGGACGGTATCTGTTTTTTTCTTGAGCGGCTGCCAGAAGCGCGACTGCGCGCCATTATCCGGGAGCAGCTCACTCTGGATGCCGGGACCGGCTTCGCTGACCGAGTTCTAAGTCTGCTTCACCAATGCCCGACGCTGCATAAACTGGGACAAATCATCGCCCGCGATCGCAGGCTCTCCCTCACCCTGCGGCAGCGCCTTCAAAGTCTGGAATCGGTCCCGCCCAAAACGCGCTTTGATGAAATTCCCGCAGATATCGTGCGGCAACTCAGGGCTATTCGGGGAATCGAAATCATTGATCGGCCATTGGCAGAGGCGAGTGTGGCGATGATTCTGCCCTTCTCTTGGCATGAACCGGGGGATAGCCATAAAGAGAGACGCGAAGGTGTCTTCAAACTGCTCAAGCCGGGAGTAGAGGAGCGGCTGCACGAGGAGCTGGAAATCTGGAACCAATTGGGAGCATACCTGGAAGAGCGCTGTGACTATCATGGGCTTCCAATGCTCGACTACAAGGAGACGCTGCAGAGCGTGGGGCAGTTGCTGCGTAAAGAGGTTTGCTTTGAACTCGAGCAGCAGCATCTGCTCGAAGCGACCGCTTTTTATCGCCATGAGGCAGCCGTCGTTATTCCCCGGTTGTTGCCCGACTACTGCTCCTCCAAGATCACTGCGATGACAAGGATTGACGGCGGTAAAGTAACCGAGACAACCTGCTCAGGAGTAGATAACCATAGATTCGCGCAAATCTTAGTGGAGGCGATGATCGCCAAACCTTTCTGGAGTCGCGATGAATCTTCACTGTTTCACGCCGATCCTCATGCGGGAAATTTGTTCTGTACCAGCGATCAACGTTTGGCAATCCTGGATTGGACATTGGTAGGTAGATTGAAAAAGTCGCAGCGTGTCGATCTGATGCAAATCGTGTTGGGTGGATTATCCCACGACCAGCGACGCATTTGCCTGGCGTTGCAGGGCTTGGGACGAACTCGACCATCCGAAGTTCCTTTGCAAGATGCGGTGGCCAAAGCGCTGAAGGAACTCCGGCAAGGGCAGTTCCCGGGATTTGGGTGGTCCCAGCGTCTGATGGACGACATCGCCGCCAACAATATTATGGGTTTTCCTGAAAACCTGATGCTGTTTCGCAAGGCGTTGCTGACTCTCGTCTCGGTAGTATCGGATATTGCTGATACTGCCTCCATAGACCAGATTTTGCTCAACGCGGGGGGCGACCGGTTTCTAAGAGAGTCCCCGGAGAGAATGCTTGCGGCCCCTGGCTCACGGGAATTCGCCACCCATGTCTCCAATCTCGATTTGGTGGGTCTTTGGGCGACCTCTCCCTATGCCGCCACCGACTATTGGCTGGGTGTCTGGCGGGACTACCTGGAGCGGTTCGGTGGGGTATCAGGCAATTCCGGTTAATCGTTTGAGAAACGCCAGCGCTTGGGAATAAGCCAATTTGGAGGTTTGCAGCCAGCTGAAGAAGAGGAAGCCGTGGTTCGCCCGATAGCTTTTGGGGAGTAGTAGCCGCTGGCACTCGATACCCTGCTCGGATAGCTGTTCCGCAAACTGGAATGATTGTGGGTAAAGCCCATCTCTCTCTCCGGCACAGATGAACACTGGTGGGTAGGTATTTGGTAGTTGCAAGGCGGGTGAGGCGATCCTGGCGTGGTCGCTGTAGGACTCCGCATCGCCACCCAGAAAGCTCTGCGTATAGAGCCTGATGAAGCGGAAGTCTGCATTCTGTACTGTGCTGAAATCGTAGACTCCGTAGAAAAGCAGCAAACCTTTGGGTGTAACTCTGCGAATATCGTTGCCGATTCCCCCTTCGTTCCAAAGGGAGTCCTTTTCGATGGCGCAGGCATACCAGGCAGCTATTTGCGCCCCCGCGGAATCACCGCCGATAAAAATCGCGGAAGCGGTTCCCCCGTAGCCTCTCAGATTGCGACGGACCCAATCGATGGCGAGTGCTGCATCTTGGAGCGCGGCGGGAAACCTGTGGCCGGGTGCTAGTCTGTAGTCAACGTTGAAAGTCAGTAAACCGCTTTTGGAAAAGCGGGCCGCGATACCCCTGTATATGCGTTTATTGGCGCTTATCCATCCGCCTCCGTGGAAGTAGATCAAGGCGGGGTGGGGGCCTTTCCCAGTCTTGGGGGACAGGATGTCCAGTCGCTGTTGCGGTCTCGGTCCGTAGGGGAGGTTTCGATGTACCTCCAATCCCCGGGTCCAGCCGAAATTCAGCAAGCCGCCTCCCAGGCTTCCCCAAGTGTTGAAAAAACCCTTTACCAGATAAGCCTTGACGTCGAGTATCGATATCATTTCAAGCAACGAGAATCGCAAAATTTAAGGGAAGTATGGCCGCCGACTAGATCGCTTCCACCAATTACGGCGCCAGTAGGCGTGGTCGTTGGCTTTTAACCACAAACCCTATCAGGTTAATTCCATCTACAATATACTCAGATTACTACTTCCTAATCTACGGGTGATTAACAGGATGCTCTCTATGCGTAAATTCGACTTTGGATTTCGCACCTAATGCAAACGGGCCGCAGAGATTATTTCCTCACCACGGGGAGCTACGGTTTTCGAGCCTATGACCACAGGCAGGACGAAGCACCGGTCTGTAAGCTCTGCTGGCGCAACGCGCTGCCCGGCGGCCGTCCTTTTCCGTTGATACCCAAAGCGGGTGCCCTCAGCTTTGGGAGAATTGTCACAGGTCCCTATGCCGAATTTGCCGGGGAATTTTTCTACGTAGTGGATAATCTGTCGGATGGGAAATTGGTGGCATATTTCACCGGGGCCGAGGGCGGCGCCGTCGAGACCGGTGACGGAGAGGTCTCTTGGATGCAGTTTCGGGATAGAACCGCAGAGCGCATCGCCGAGGCTGAATTCGGAGAAATTTCACTCAAGATGTATATGCCGGTCTACAGTTATCTGGAGAGCCGAAAGCTGATGTATGCGCTCAGCCTGGGACCGCGGGCGATACAGTTTCTGCTGCACGCAAAGCTTCATAATTGCAATGAGATGCCCGATGCGCCGGAGTGCCCGGAGTTCCACTTTCACGTCGCTAAGGGACACAGAGGCAATGGAATAGGCAGGAGACTGATCCAGTGTTTCGTCAAAAACTTCCCGGAAAAAAAATACAAGAAGATCTGTGCTCAAGTCACCGTGTGTGAGGGTTATAAAACCCTGAAATACTACAAGCGTATGACATACAAAGAAAAAAGAGTGTGGGAAGTCTACGATAAGCGTGAAACCAGGATGTACACCTCGACGGAGAAGCAGGCTTGGGGACTGGGTCCAAAGGTAGAGAATGTCAGCCTGGTTGCCAACAAGAAACGGCTGCTGGCGTTTGTCAGCGAATAATCCTGGATTCTGGCAACCTCAAGTCATGTAGAAGCGGGTAAATTCACTGCTTGCCACGCGGGGTGTGCGATAGTGATTTATTGGCGCCGCAGGATCCTCATAGCCCAGGGCCATACCGCATATAAGCACGCTCTCCTCAGGGTAACCGAGTGAGCGTTTGACGATACTAGGGTACTCGCCTAGAGACGCCTGAGGGCATGTGCCCAATCCCTCTTCCACGGCCATCAACATAACAGACTGTATAAACATACCGTAGTCTAGGTATGCGCCGGTATCCATCACAGCATCGACAAAGAACAGCAGCATAACCGGGGCGTCGAAGGCGCGGTAGTTCGCAAGCCATTGGGCTTTGCGCCGTTTCCGGTCTTCACGTCGGATATCCAGAGCCTGATAAAGCTGCAGTGCGCATTCCCTGCGGCGCTCCTGGTAGGGAGATTGCCATATCTTTGGATAATACTGGATATCCATTTTGGCCGGCTCTCCTTTCAGGAACGCAGCCTCAATCTCCTGTTGTAGCCTGCGCTTGCGCTCACCTGCTACCACTGCCACCTGCCAGGGTTGGGTATTTCCGCCGGAGGGTGCCAGGCGCGCCAGGCTAAGGATCCGTTCGATTGTTTCCCTTTTCACCTCGCGGTCGATAAAAGCGCGGACCGATCGGCGTCGTTCCAGTGCTGTTTTAACACTCAATTTTGGACTCCAGAATTTTTCCTGTCGTCGGCAGGGCTTATCTATAGCGAAATGTTTGAACGCCACGAATTCCCGTTGGAAGGCCGGCAGATGGTGGTGCTGGGCTTCCGGTTAAATTGCCATGCTCTCGGTTGTGCAAAATGGGTTTGTCGCACAATGTATACCTCGGAGCAGGATCGACGACGCCGGCCCGATTCCAGCGTACCGGCATTCTCACTCTGAAAATAGCAGGTCGGGTTCGAATTCAAGGGTAGCGAAATAGTCGTCCAGCCGCTCTGCTCTTCGGATGAGCTCCACGCTGCCGTCGACCCGTAGCAATAGCTCTTTTGGACGCAGCTTGCCATTGTAGGTAAACCCCATGGCATGTCCGTGGGCGCCAGTATCGTGTATATAGATGAGGTCGCCGTCCGAGATCACCGGCAGTTCCCGCTGGATGGCGAATTTATCGTTGTTCTCACACAGGGAGCCCACCACATCGACGACCTCTGAGCCGTCGGCTTGGTTGGGGAGCGTGATGTGGTGGTAGGCCTGATACATTCCAGGGCGCATCAGAGCGGACATGCAGGCGTCTACACCCACATAGGTGCGGTAGATCTCCTTGCGATTTATCGCCTGGGTTACCAGGATGCCGTGGGGACCCGTCATATAGCGACCACTCTCCATGAACATCGCTGGTGCGTAGCCCTCTCTCTCCCTGAAGGCATCGAAGGCCTGAGCTATCTCCGCGCCCATGGTTTGTATATCCAGGGGTCTTTCGTCGGGCCTGTAGGGGATGCCCAGCCCCCCACCAATGTTGATAAACTCGAAGCGAATGGATAGTTTCTGCGAAATCCACTGCACCAGCTCCAGCAGCATACGGGCGGTCTCCACCATGTAGCTGTGGTCCAATTCGTTTGAGGCCAACATCGTGTGCAGGCCGAAGCGTTTTGCACCTCGGTCCCTGGCCCTGCGGTAGGCGTCGAGGATTTGGTCGTGGGAGACCCCGTATTTCGATTCCACCGGGTTGCCGATGATGCTGTTTCCGGTTCGCCGGTTCCCCGGGTTATAGCGAAAACATATTCGCTCGGGCATCTGCGGTACTTTATCCACCAGGGAAATATCGTCTAGATTAAGAATGCAGCCTCCATCGGCCGCCGCTTCCGTGAATTCTCTACTGCTGGTGTTGGTGGAGGTGAACATGATCAAGTCGCCCCGGGCACCTACGCTGCGGCTCATTCGAAGCTCAGCGATGGAACTGCAGTCATAGCCGAAACCCATGGCACCCATGATCTGCAAAATGCGTGGGTTGGGAAGTGCCTTGACGGCGAAATACTCCTGGAAGCCCTCGATTCCACTGAAGGCCTGCTTGAGTGCCTCGCCAGTCTCCAGTAACCCTTTTTCGTCGTAGACATGGAATGGAGTTCCGTAGTGTTCGGCGATGGTCCCGATCCGCGCGGAGAGACGGTCGAGGAAATCAGTTGAAGCTGGCATGGTGACCTCTGTTGTTTACAAGGCTTGACCAATTCTGGCCATGGCCTCCTGAACGTTTTCCAGGCTGTTAAAGGCACTGATGCGGATATAACCCTCTCCGCATTTGCCAAAGCCGGCACCGGGTGTACAGACTACTCCGGTCTCGTTCAGCAGCTTATCGAAGAAAGACCATGAGTCGCTCTTGCCGTCAATCCAGATGTAGGGAGAATTCTCACCGCCCATGCAGTCGTAACCGAGAGAGCTCATGGTTTCTCGGATATAGCCGGCATTTTTCAAGTAGTAGCTTATCAATTCCTTGACCTGCGATTGCCCCTCCGCTGTATATACGGCTTCCGCAGCCCTTTGGATCGGATAGGATACGCTGTTGAATTTGGTAGTATGGCGTCGATTCCACAGGGTGTGGACAGAAACCGCTTCTCCCTCTGAAGTGAAGGCATTGCAGGCCTTGGGCACCACTGTGTAAGCACAACGGGTGCCGGTGAAACCCGCTGTCTTGGAAAAGCTCCTAAACTCTATTGCCACCTCCTCGGCTCCCTCCACCTCGTAGATGGAGTGAGGAATCTCAGGATCCTGGATAAAGGCCTCGTAGGCCGCATCGAAGAGAATCAGGGCGCGGTTGTCTCGGGCGTAGTCCACCCACGCCTTTAGTTGTTCACGGGTGGCGGTGACACCGGTGGGGTTGTTGGGAAAACAGAGATATATCAAGTCGACCGGCTCTGAGGGTAGAGCTGGAATGAAGCCGTTTTCCCGGTTACCCTCGAGGTAGACTAGACCCTGGTAGCGTCCATCCCGGGCGCCGCCACTGCGACCGGCCATCACGTTGGTGTCGACGTAGACAGGATAGACCGGATCGGTAATGGCGACCCGGATATCGTTGGAGAAGATCTCTTGAAAATTGCCTGAGTCGCACTTGGCACCGTCACTCACAAATATCTCGTCGGGTTCGATCTGCGCACCCCGGGCCTGGAAGTCACCCTTTACGATTGCCTCGCGCAGAAAGTCGTATCCCTGTTCCGGTCCGTAGCCGCGGAAGCTGCTATCCGCTGCCATTTCATCGACTGCTTTGTGCAGGGCCTGGATACAGGCGTCAGGCAGGGCACGGGTTACATCGCCTATACCCAGCTTAATCAGAGCCAGATCGGGGTTTGACTGCTGGTGTGCTGCCACTCGTTTGGCGATGTCGGAGAACAGGTAGGACGCCTGCAGTTTGAGGTAGTTTTCGTTGATTTTTATCATGTGACTTCTTGGGTATTAGCGGATGTGTGATTGAACAGGAGCAATTGTGCAACGCGCCATTATACAAAAGCCCCGCCGATGGGAAAGGGGAGAATCAACCTGGCGCATCAATCGTGGACTGACGGAACGAGCCTTCCGCCGCCGGGGCAGGGTTAGCATAGCAACTCGGAGTAAAGCTCCGCAGAGAATCCAATGGCCAAGGTACCGCCGGCATCCAGCACGGGTCGTTTAATTATAGATGGAGAGTCCAGCATTACCCGGACTGCGGTTGCCTGGTCGAATTTGGTTTTTACCTCTTCGGGGAGGGCTCGCCAAGTGGTTCCCCGACGATTGATCAACCTTTCCCAACCAAGGGTGTCAATCCAGCGCTCCAGTAGTTCGGGGTTTAGCCCCTGCTTTTTAAAATCGTGAAAGTTGTAATCCACATCATGGGCCTGCATCCATTTTCTGGCTTTTCTCACGCTATCGCAGTTAGGGATACCATAAATAACGATCATGGGCTTCAAGTCAGGGAATCCTCGAGGTCTGATGGGTCAGGCGGCTGACGATTTGGTGTCCAGCCGTTCCTTCAACGCCAGTTCCAGGCATTTCAATTGTGCATCGTTGGTGATGGGGCGGTTTTCCATGTCGGTGATGAAGAAGGTGTCGTCGGCTTCGGCGCCGATGGTGGCGATTTTGGCATTGATCAGTCGAATTCCACAGGCGGCAAAGGCGTATCCGATCTGGGACAACAATCCCGGGCGGTCACTGGTGCCGAGTTTCATGATCGTGCGTTGGTTGGCATGGTCTTCAGCGAAATCCACCCGGGTTGGGGTAGAGAAATACTTGAGCTGCCGGGGGACGCGCCGGGAGACGCTGAGATCCACCTTGTCGGGTGCCCTCAATGCCTTCTCGATTGTGAGCAGTATCTCTTCCTTGCGCTCTCTGTCTTCGATAGGGGAGCCTTCTCCCTCAAGGACCAGAAAGCTGTTGATGGTGAAACCGGTGTCTGCGGTTTCAATGCGGGCGCTAACGATATTGAGCCCAAGCTGGTCCAGCAGGCTGGTGGTTAGAGCGAAAAGATCCTTTCGGTCCCGGGTGTAGATGAACACCTCGCTCCCTCCACGTGTCTCCGCTCGGCGGATCAGCACCAGCGGAAGCTGATCCAGATTCGCGGTCAGAATCATACGCGTCTGCCAGGCGATTTCTTCCCAGCTGTGATGCACAAAGTAATCAAGACTCAGGTTCCGCCAATGGGCAGTGGCGAGCGCCGAAGAGATGCCCTCGGCCTTGAGCAGGTGGCGGGCGCCAGCCTGTTTGTTCTGGATGATTTCATCCCGCTCCTGTGGGTTCTGCAACCCACGTAATAAGGTGTGGCGGGCGGCGTAATAGAGTTCACGGAGCAGTGAGTTTTTCCAATTGTTCCACTTTTTTGGGTCTGTAGCCCGCATGTCGGCTATCGTTAGCAGATATAGGTAGTCCAGGCGGATCGGATTTCCAACGATCTTGGCGAAGGTATAGATGACATCGGGATCGCTGATATCTTTGCGCTGCGCGGTAATCGACATCAACAAGTGCCGTTCCACCAGCCACCCGACCAGGTTTGCATCGCGCTTTTCCAGGTTGTGGTTGATACAAAACTTGCGTGCCTCCTCACTGCCGAGGAGCGAGTGATCGCCCCCGCGGCCCTTGGCGATATCGTGGAACAGGGCGGCGAGAAACAGCAGTTCCGGTTTGTGCAGTTTGTCCATGATATCGCTGCAGAGCGGAAACTCCCCGCGGTGCTTCTCGATCATGAACCGCCGCAGATTGCGGATAACAAAGAGTGTGTGCTCGTCCACTGTGTACACGTGAAACAGGTCGTACTGCATACGGCCCACGATATTGGCGAAGGCGGGAATATACCTGGACAATATCCCATAGCGGTGCATTCTCCGCAGTTCGTGTGTAATCCCCTGGGGTTGGCGTAGAATCTCCATGAATAGCGCCTTGGCCTGGTCGTTACTTCGGAAATCGTCGTCTATGGTCTCCCGTTGGCTGCGAATCAAGCGGATGGTGCTGGCCCGAACACCGTTCAATTCCGGATGCTGCTCCATGACCAGGAATAACTCCAACATGGCCAGGGGGTGGTCCAGAAAGACGCGCTCGTTTACTGCTTCCAGGTAACCACTTCGAGATTGAAAATACTTGTTGATGGGCTTGGGTGCGTCCAGGTGACACTGCAAGACAATCACTTCCCGGAACAGCTGGAGCAGCATCTCGTTGATGCGGTTGATGCGGATGGCCGTCTGGTAGTACTGCTGCATGAACTTCTCGATACCCAGGGCGTCTTCGTCGTCCTGGAAGCCGAATTGCTCGGACAGCGTTTTCTGGTAGTCGAAAAGGATGCGATCCTCATGGCGGCCGGTCAATAGGTGGAGAGCAAACCTGATCCTGAACAACCACTCAAGCCCCGCTTTCAGGTCCCAGTACTCGGTTTCAGTGATGAAGCCGTGATTCACCATATCGGTCATGCGGTTGGCGCCGAAGTGGCGTTTTGCCACCCAGCCCACAGTCTGTACGTCCCTGAGGCCGCCGGGACTCTCTTTGAGATTAGGTTCCAGGGCACTGATGGTACCGGCGTATTTTTCGTAGCGCTGCCGCTGTTCGACCAGTTTGGCCTCGAAATAGTCCCGGCTGGGCCAGATCCTATCCGGTCCCGTATCCTGTTTGAGGGCGGCGAAGAGCAGCTCTGGCCCGCAGATCAGGCGCGCTTCAAGTAGGCTGGTGGCTATGGTGATATCCACCCGAGCTTCTTCCACACATTCCGAAACGTCTCGTACGCTGTGGGCTATATCGGGGCCGATATCGAAAAAGAAAGTGAGTAGTTCGCTCAGGGGCTCAGCCAATGTATCCAGGTTACCGTTTCCCAGCAGCACCAGAAGATCAATGTCTGATTCTGGGTGCAGCTCTTCACGGCCATATCCGCCAACGGCGACCAATGCGGCATCGGCACCTGGGGGAACCTTCAGTTGCCATGCCTCGGTGAGCAAAAAGTCCATTAGTGCCGAGTGTTGCTTGATCAGCAGGGTAACCGGCTCGCCAGCCTCGAATCCACGCCTGAGCTGTTCTTTTCCATGCCGCAGAGTATCCTTGAACAAGGTCAGCGGATTCTCTGTCGCCTCCAGTTGCTTTTTGAATTTGTTTTCATCAACCAGCGGAGGTACGTAGACGCTGTGGACGTTCAAGAAGCGTTCTGGAGCACACTCTGCTCCCCTCGTCGCAAAGTTAGCACCTCACATCCAGACGCCGTTACCAGGATAGTGTGTTCCCATTGTGCCGAGAGGGTGCGGTCCTTGGTTACCACCGTCCAGCCATCCGGGAGTGTTTTCACCGGGTATTTACCCGCATTCACCATGGGTTCGATGGTGAAGCACATCCCGGGCTGCAGCACCAAGCCGTTGCCCGGGGCCCCATAGTGGAGTACTTGGGGGTCTTCGTGGAAATTGCGGCCAATACCATGCCCGCAGTATTCGCGCACCACCGAATAGTTTCGCGCCTCCACATGCTTCTGGATCGCGTGCCCTATGTTGCTCAGGTGGATACCCGGGCGTACTTCCGCGATTCCGAGCCACATTGCCTCATGGGCGGTGCGGACCAGGCGGTGTGCTAGGATCGAAGGTTTGCCGATGCAGAACATCTGACTGGTGTCGCCGTGAAAACCGTCTTTGATGACTGTGATGTCGATGTTGACAATATCGCCGTTCTTGAGTTTCCTCTCCCCGGGAATACCGTGGCAGACCTGGTGATTTACCGAAGTGCAGATTGATCTGGGAAAACCGCGGTAGTTTAGGGGTGCTGGTATCGCATGCTGGGTTTCGACAATGTAATCATGGCAAATGGCATCCAGCTCGCCAGTCTGGACTCCTGCCTGGACATGGGGGGCGATCATCTCCAGTACCTCGGCCGCAAGTCTTCCGGCAACCCGCATTTTTTCAATCTCTTCAGCAGTTTTGATCGTGACGCTCATAGAACCCTGCTTTTATAATGACTCCAAGGCTTCTGAAGAGAACCCTTGCGGGGAGAGTGGTGATTGTGGCGGTAAACCCAATATGTTATAAAACGCGACCCGGATTCGCAAACGAACCGGGCGGCGACACTATGCTGAATGACTGAGTGCGTCGAATTTCACACACATACCGACACGAATGCCTGGGTGCCCAGGGTACAGGGTTGGCATTTGGGGTATGTGGAGGATTAACCCTTGTATAATTCGGAGTTTAGAAACATGAGCGATGTATCAATGCGCCAGATGTTGGAGGCTGGCGTGCACTTCGGGCACCAGACTCGCTACTGGAACCCCAAAATGGGTGCTTATATCTTCGGGCACCGCAATAAAATCCATATCGTGAACCTGGAAAAAACCTTGCCTCTGTTTAAGGAGTCGATGAACTATCTGGGTAGCCTTGCGGCAAATGGCGGCAAAATACTTTTTGTCGGCACCAAACGTGCTGCCCGCGACACCGTGAAGGAGGAGGCGATTCGTTGCGGCATGCCCTATGTCAACTACCGCTGGTTGGGCGGAATGCTGACGAACTTCAAGACCATAAGACACCGCATTAAGCGTCTGATTGAACTTGAAACAATGTTCGAAGATGGCTCGGTTGAGCGCTTTAGCAAAAAGGAAGCTCTAGGCCTGCACAGGGAGATGGAAAAGCTGCAGTTGAGCCTAGGTGGTATCAAACAGATGGAGAAGCTGCCGGACGTACTGTTCATCGTCGATGTCGGGCATGAGAATATCGCCGTATCGGAGGCTCGCAAGCTGGGTATTCCTGTTGTCGGTGTGGTCGATACAAACAACAGTCCTGACGGCATAGACTACATTATCCCGGGTAACGATGACGCCATCCGCGCCATTCAACTCTACGTGCAGGGAGCGTCCGCGGCGGTGCTAGAAGGTCGAGCCAGTGCTGCCCATCTGGGGGGTAACGGCGCGGCTGATGAGTTCGTCGAGGTCGAGGCAGAAGCCGGAAAGGAACAGGCTGTCGAATAGGCCGCTGAGCGGTCGAATCACGGTTTGGGAAATATCTTAACTTAATCGATAAATTGCCCCTGTCCGGTGGAAATACCCGGCGGGGGTTGTTTGTATGTGAATATACAGCGAGGAATAGAGAGCATGGCCATTACCGCCTCTTTGGTAAAAGAATTACGCGAGCGCACCGGTTCCGGCATGATGGAGTGCAAGAAGGCCCTGGTTGAGACCGGCGGCGATATCGAGGCTGCCATTGAAATGATGCGCAAATCCGGGCAGGCCAAGGCCGCTAAAAAGGCCAGCCGCACTGCCGCCGAGGGTATTATCGTCATCAAGTTTAGCGATGATAGAAAACAGTGTGCAATGGTCGAAGTAAACTGTGAGACGGATTTCGTTGCCAAGGACGACAATTTTGTCTCGTTCGCGAACGCTGTTTGTGAGCGGGCATTGATGGCGAACGTCGACAGCGTCGAGGCTCTTTTAGAGCAGCCGCTGCACGATGGAGAGGAGACCACGGTCAATACTGCCCGCGAAGCGTTGATTTCGAAAATCGGGGAGAACATGAACGTGCGTCGCTTCGAAAAATTCGAAACCGCAAACGGTCTGCTTGCCAGTTATAGGCATGGTGTTCGTATCGGTGTTGTGGTTGAACTGGAGGGTGGTGAAGAGGGATTGGGCAAAGACATTGCAATGCATGTCGCCGCTTCCAGCCCACTCTGCGTTTCTGCAGATGAAGTTCCCAAGGAAACCCTCGATAAAGAACGAGAGATCTACCAAGCCCAGGCGCTTGAAAGCGGTAAACCTGAAAAGGTTATCGAAAAGATCGTCGATGGCAGGGTGAGGAAGTACCTCTCCGAGGTCACCCTGTTGGGGCAGCCCTTTGTAAAGGACCCGGATACTTCGGTGGAGAAGCTGCTCAAGGCGGCGGAAGCGAGAGTCGTTGGGTTCAGGCGATTCGAGGTCGGCGAGGGAATCGAGAAGAAGCAGGAAAACTTCGCCGATGAGGTCATGGCACAGGTGAGAGGCTGAACCGGGACGCATCAGAGGCAAAGGCAGTTAGACGGGCCGGTGAGTTTACCGCCGGCCCGGTCCTTGAGTAACTATACGGTATCGTGCTGTTCCCGCTATTGTTCGAGGTAAATATGTCGAGTTTGATTTGCCAGCGTATACTGCTGAAGCTCAGTGGTGAGGCACTGATGGGTAGTGGGGACTTTGGCATCGATCCTCAGGTAATTACCCGGGTAGCCTCGGATATCAAGGAGTTGGTAGACGCTGGGGTGCAGGTGGGTCTGGTAATCGGCGGGGGAAATTTTTTCCGTGGCGCTGGTCTCGCGAAATCCGGTGCAAACCGGGTCTCGGCGGATCATATGGGCATGCTGGCGACGGTAATGAACGCATTGGCGATGCAGGATGCACTGCGATCGGCGGGAGTCGCCGCAAGAGCGATGTCCGCGCTGCACATGGAGCAGGTGTGCGACAGTTATGCACCCCGGCGCGCTGTCCACCACTTGGAGTGCGGGGAAGTGGTGATTATGGCAGCCGGCACCGGCAATCCCTATTTCACCACTGATTCGGCAGCCAGTCTCAGGGCGGTAGAGATAGGGGCTGGGCTCATGATCAAGGCAACCAAGGTCGATGGGATCTACTCGGCTGATCCGGTTACCGATACCAAGGCAGTATTTTATCCCAGTCTCAGTTATGATCGTGCCCTATCAGAAGGGCTGCAGGTGATGGATGCTACCGCGATCGTACTCTGTCGAGACAACGCCATGCCTTTGCGGGTCATGAACATCAACGAGCCAGGCGCGTTGTTGCGCCTAATGCGGGGTGAGTCGGTGGGTTCCCTGGTTCAATAAAGGAGACTGATATGATCGAAGATATCAAAAAAGATGCACTGGGGCGCATGAAAAAAAGCGCAGTTGCACTTGAGCATGAACTCGCCAAGGTGAGGACAGGACGTGCCCATCCTAGTCTTCTTGACCATATAACCGTCTCTTATTACGGCTCCGAAGTGCCACTCAACCAGGTCGCGAACGTTAATGTCGAGGACAGTAGAACCCTGGCTGTAACCCCTTGGGAGAAGGGTATGGTTCAGCCGGTGGAAAAAGCGATTATGAAATCGGATCTCGGCTTGAACCCCAATACTGCTGGCAGTGTGATCAGGGTACCCCTACCACCATTGACCGAGGAGCGGCGCCGAGATTTAATCCGCGTAGTCAAGCAGGAGGCTGAGCAATCCCGGATCGCTATAAGGAATATAAGACGGGATGCCAATTCCGATCTAAAAGATGCGGCGAAAGAGAAGATGATCTCCGAAGACGATCAGCGTCGAGGTGAGGAGGAGATACAGAAATTGACCGATCAGTACACAGCCAAAGTAGATAAGTTGCTGGAGCAGAAAGAAGAAGATCTGATGTCTATTTGATCGCGAAGACGCAACCAATGGACAACAGGGGACAGCAGACGGCAAGGGAGAATGGCGAAGGGTCGATACCTCGGCACGTCGCCATCATCATGGATGGCAACGGACGCTGGGCTCAAGGACGGAGGTTGCCCCGATTCGCAGGACACAAGGCGGGAGTGGAAACCGTTAGGGCGGTGGTCGAGCATTCCGTGAAACTGGGTATCGAGGTATTGACCCTATTTGCGTTTAGCAGTGAGAATTGGCGTCGTCCGCGTAAAGAGGTCGATCTTCTCATGGATCTCTTCCTTATGGCACTCGAGCGAGAGGTGAAGCGCCTCAAGCGAAATGGTGTGAGATTACGGATCATCGGTGACCGTTCGGCATTCCCAGACAAGCTACAAATGCGCATAGGCGAGGCGGAGGAGCGCACCGCCGATTGTGACCGATTGACGCTCCAGGTCGCGGCAAACTACGGCGGCCGTTGGGATCTGGTCCAGGCGACCCAAAAAATAGCACGGCAGGTTTCGACCGGGCAGCTTAAGACCGAAGACATTGATGAGGCCTGTATCAGCGAATCCCTGTCGACTGCTGGATTGCCCGACCCCGACCTCTTCATTCGCACGGGTGGGGAACAGCGCTTGAGTAATTTTCTTCTTTGGCAATCCGCTTATTCCGAACTTTACCTCACGTCGACGCTTTGGCCGGACTTCGATGCCCGCGCCTACGATGAGGCTCTGCGATCATACGCGGGCCGGCAACGGCGTTTTGGGCGGACCACGGAACAGGTTTTGGCCGCTTCTGTTTCCGTAGAACAAGACTGACAGCCCAATTCCATGCTCTTGCAGCGTGTCCTGACAGCCCTGGTTTTAATTCCGCTGGTCGCGGTTGCGCTGCTGTATCTACCAACCGATATTCTGGCACTTTTACTTGGCGCACTGGTTTTGCTGGGAGGGGTGGAGTGGACGGCGTTGGCGGAGCTGTCGGCTACAAAGGACAAGTTGCTGTATATGCTGATTTTGGTGCTGTCCATGGTGGGGCTCGCTTGGCTCTATACGCACTTCAGCAGTTCTCTGTTTCTGCTAGCGACGGCTGCGGCATGCTGGTGGTTTCTGGTAGCCCTGTTATTGGCCGGACATCCCTCTCCGGCCGATCTGATCCAGGGGAAAACTGCCGGACGGCTGTTGCTGGGGCTGGCGGTGCTGGTTCCAGCTTGGGGCGCCATGCTGGCAGTCCACGACGGACTTCGCAACGGCCCGTATCTTTTGTTGTTTGCAATGGTGCTTATTTGGGTGGCCGATAGCGCCGCCTATTTCGCGGGTAGACGTTGGGGGCGTACAAAACTGGCACCCGCATTGAGCCCAGGGAAGACCCGCGAAGGTGTTTATGGGGCGCTGGTAGGAGCACTAATCTGCGGCATATTTCTCCATATGGTTCGTCCTGAAACTGGGCCGCTGCCGTTGGTGATCCTATTCACAATCACCGTCGCGGTATTTTCCGTCGTAGGTGATCTTTTCGAGAGCTTGATGAAGCGCCAGGCCGGAATTAAAGATAGTGGCAAGCTATTGCCCGGGCATGGGGGAATACTGGATAGGATCGATAGTCTGACTGCCGCACTCCCGATCTTTTTGTTCGGGTTGCTGCTGATGGAGCGGATTTCTTGATTGGCCTGACGATTCTGGGATCTACCGGCTCCATCGGGCAGTCGACGCTGGACGTAGTCGGTCGCCACCCTGGGCGATACCGAGTTGAAGCGCTTACAGCGAACAGGGATGTCAAGACATTGCTCCAACAGTGCATCGCATTTCAACCGGCTTTCGCTGTATTAGCCGACGAACCGAGTGCCCAGGTTCTTGGGCAGGAACTTAGGCAACGGCAACTAAAGACTCGTGTCCTGAGTGGTCGCCAGGGGTTGGTTGAGGTCGCTGCACTGCCGCAGGTCGACTATGTGATGGCGGCAATCGTGGGTGCCGCGGGGTTGTTGCCTGTGATGGCGGCGGTGGACGCAGGCAAGAGGATACTTTTGGCGAACAAGGAGGCGTTGGTCGTCGCAGGGGGCATCTTTATGGACGCTGTGAAGCGCAACGGCGTTCAGGTATTGCCCATCGACAGTGAGCACAATGCAGTATTCCAGTGTATGCCCCCGGAAGCGGATCAGGGGCTGGACTCAATGGGTGTGCGACGCATTCTACTAACCGCCTCTGGCGGTCCTTTCCGGGACATGGCACCAGAGCTCCTCGACTCTGTCACACCTCAACAGGCATGCGCTCACCCCAACTGGGATATGGGGCGAAAAATTTCTGTCGATTCCGCCACAATGATGAACAAAGGCCTGGAAGTGATCGAGGCGTGTTGGTTGTTTAACACGAATCCGGATCGAGTTGAGGTGGTACTGCATCCACAGAGCGTCATTCACTCAATGGTCGAATACGACGATGGTTCGGTGCTGGCGCAAATGGGAAACCCCGACATGCGTACACCCATTGCCCATGCCCTCGCGTGGCCCGACAGAATGCATTCAGGTGTCGAAAGCCTGGATTTGTTCGCCGTTGGCCGCCTGGATTTCGAGGCGCCCAGTTTCGAGCGATTCCCCTGTTTGGCGTTGGCCTATCAAGCGATTCGCCAAGGCGGTGGCGCCCCGGCGATACTCAATGCAGCAAATGAGGTCGCAGTGGAGCGCTTTTTGGAGGGGCGGTTGCAATTTACTGCGATCGCCGCGGTTATCGATGAAACGCTGTCTCAGCTCGCGGGTAGGGTGGGGCAGACGTTGGATGAGTTACTCTCGCTGGATGCTGAGGCCCGGGGGGCGGCGGAACAAATCGCCGCCGGAATGGTCCATTAAGCGCTTGTCGAGGGGCTGCGGGGTTTTTGATGGCGGGCCGGCGGAGCGGTGGGTTATGATCAAATCGCTATCGGGAAGTACGGGTGGGACACCATGGAATCTTTTTTATTCACAGTAGCTTCCTTCATTGTGGCGCTCGGGATTTTAATCACCGTCCACGAGTTCGGTCATTTTTGGGTTGCACGCCGACTGGGCGTGAAGGTCTTGCGTTTCTCGATCGGTTTCGGCAAATCCATCTGGAAACGGACCGGCCGCGTGGACGGTACCGAGTATGTGGTTGCCGCCATTCCCCTTGGGGGATACGTAAAAATGCTCGATGAGCGGGAAGGTGAGGTGCCCGCAGCAGAAGTTGATCGCGCATTTAACCGTCAGACTTTGAAGGTGAGATCCGCCATTGTGGTGGCAGGGCCCGCTTTCAACTTTCTGTTTGCGATCCTGGCGTATTGGTTGCTTTTCGTTTCTGGGGATACTGGCAGCAAACCCTGGGTGGGCGAGGTGATAGAGGACACACCCGCTTATGAGGCGGGCTTCCTTCCGGACGACGAGTTGCTGTCTATAGCTGGACGGGAAACCCCTAGCTGGGAGACTGCAATTTATGTCTTGATGCGCGAGTCCCTGAGTGGACGGGATCTTTATGTCAAGGTAATGGATGGTGACGGCTATCCTCAGACTAGGGTGCTGCCGGGGGAGCAACTCCAGCGGTTGGGGGAGCGGGAAAACATACTCGTGTTTCTCGGGATAGCACCCAAACGGCCAGAAGTGCCGGCCGTCATTGGGGAGATTGTAGCAGGTGAAGCGGCAGCATTAGCCGGTCTTCTGCCAGGTGATGAAATTCTCTCGTTCAATGGCGAAAAAGTGGAAAAGTGGTCTCAACTGGTAGCGTTCATACGTGAAAATCCCGGTGAGCGCGTAACTCTCGAGTTGTTGAGGAGTGGCGCTCGCGAACGGATTTCCCTATTGGTGGGCAGTATCGAGGAGGGTGGCCAGCAGTTCGGCAGGATTGGCGCAGGTGTCCGCATACCCGATGGGCTTTACGATGGGTATAGAGTGGAAGTCAAGCTGGACCCGCTGACAGCGCTAACATCCGCGACGTCCAAAACCTGGGATATGTCGATTTTCATGCTAGAGATGTTGGGACGTATGTTGACGGGCAAGGCATCGGTAGAGAATCTCAGCGGCCCCATATCGATTGCACAGACGGCAGGGCAGTCAGCCAGCTACGGTTTTGTCTATTTTCTCAAGTTCCTAGCCCTGGTCAGTATAAGTCTTGGGGTGTTGAACTTACTGCCGATTCCCGTGCTCGATGGTGGTCATTTATTCTTTTTTCTGATCGAGGCTTTGAAGGGTAGTCCGCTGTCCGACGAATTTCTGATGCATGGCCAACGGCTGGGCATGATGATTATCCTGGCGTTGATGTGTCTCGCGTTCTACGTGGATATCTCCCGTTTACTGGGCTAGCGCTCCAAGATTAATTATAATCACACGCTTTGCTGAGCCTCATTGGCCCTGGTGTAGGTCAGATGCAGATGAGGTGATGCCCACAAACATGCGTAGAGGGTTTAAGGCGCATACCTATGGGATTGATGTTTCAACAAAAACAAAGGATTTCTTCTCCTTTCAATGATTAGGCCAGATCGTCTCCTCCCGGGTATCCTGCTGGTGCTGGCCTTGATGTGCAGCCAGGCTGTGGTGGCCGAAAACATGGTTGTTCAGGATATCCGCGTAGAGGGGCTGCAGCGTATCTCTCCGGGTACCGTATTCAACTATCTGCCACTGCGTCTTGGTCAGGAGATCGGGCCTGAAGATACACCGGAAATAATCCGGGCGCTCTATAAAACCGGGTTTTTCAAAGACATCCGGCTCGAAAGGGAGGACGGTGTCCTTATTATATTCGTCAGTGAACGCCCGGCTATTGCCAAGATCGATATTAGTGGCAATAAATCGCTGGAAACCGAGCAACTGCTCACCTCCCTCAAGGATATCGGGCTGGCAGAGGGTAGAGTGTTAAACCGCTTTGTCCTGGACAAGATTGAACAGGAACTCCAACGAATGTACTTCAATCAGGGGAAGTACAGCGTTCAGGTGGAAACCACGATCAGCCCCCTAGAGCGGAACAGGGTCGCGCTTGGAATCGATATCAAGGAGGGGGTGACGGCGCGGATCAAGCAGATCAACATTATCGGGAATCAAGCCTTCGAAGATGATGATTTACTCGATGTCTTTGAGCTTAGCACCTCAAATTTCCTCTCCTTTATCTCCAAGGATGATCAGTATTCGCGCCAGCAGCTGTCGGGCGACCTAGAGAAACTACGCTCATTTTATCTCGATAGGGGTTTCATCAATTTCAAAATAGTCTCTACCCAGGTCTCAATTACTCCCAATAGCCAGGATATATACATCACCATCAACCTCTCTGAAGGGGATGTATACACTATCAGGGACATTAAACTGGCAGGAGACCTGGTCGCACCTCCTGAGGATTTTTTCCCACTGATTCACCTGCAACGGGGAGGTGTTTTTTCCCGCAAGGAGGTTATCGGTAGTTCCGAGCGAATCAGCAGAATGTTGGGGGATTATGGTTACGCATTCGCCAATGTCAACAATGTTCCCGAAATCGATGATGATACAAAAGAGGTCGACATCACCCTGTTTGTAGACCCAGGTAAGCGGGTCTACACGAGACGGGTGGAAATCAGCGGAAACAATCAGACCCGTGACGAGGTGCTCCGCCGGGAGATGCGGCAAATGGAGAGTGGTTGGTTTTCCGCCGCCCAGGTGCGAAAGTCCAAAGAGCGGTTGCAGCGACTCGGCTACTTTGAAGAAGTCAATGTGGAAACGCCCGCTGTAGCGGGGACTACCGACCAAGTGGATGTAAATATTGCGGTGGTCGAAAAGCCGATGGGGAACTTAGGGGCCGGGCTTGGTTTTTCTCAATCCCAGGGAATCATATTCAATGCCAGTATTTCCCAGAATAATTTTCTGGGGACGGGGAAGCGGGTCAGCGCCGCCTTCAATACCAGCTCAGCAAATACCCTATACTCTCTCGCCTATACTAATCCTTACTACACGGTGGATGGTATCAGCCGAGGTTTCAAACTCAGTTACCGGGAAACGGATTTTGCCAAAATCGATACCGCCCGCTATCTGATTGACGCATTCGTTGCAGGTATAAATTTCGGTATTCCCACAAGTGACACCGATCGTTTGATATTTGAACTGGATTTGGATTCCACGGATCTAAAGCTTGGTGGCAATGCCTCTGACGAGCTCGAGAATTTCGCTGCCGAGAACGGCACATCCTATCTGAATCTGAGACCGCGACTGAGTTGGTCTTCCGACTCCAGGGATTCAGCCATCATGCCTACCAAAGGGGGAGTGCAACGCATCTCGGCGAGCGCGGCGATTCCCGGTAGTGACCTCGAATACTATAGATTAGAATACACCAACAAGTATTATATCCCGCTTTCCAAGGCTTTTACTCTAGGCTTGCGGGGAGACGTGGGCTACGGAGATGCATATGGTGCTACTACCAATATGCCCCCGTGGAGAAACTTTTTCGCCGGTGGTATGAGAACAGTCCGAGGGTATAAGGATTTTAGTTTGGGTCCCAGGGATAGCAACGACGATCCGCTAGGGGGTAACTTCCGGCTGGTCGGTAGCGCTGAGGTTTTTTTCCCGGCCCCTTTCAAGCTGATGGAAAAAACGGTGAGGATTGGGCTTTTTGTGGATGGCGGCAACGTATACGATACTAGGAATATCGGTTTTGATTTCGGCGAAATCCGTTATTCAACGGGTATATCAGCTTTCTGGCTCTCGCCCTTCGGTGCCTTGGGCGTTAGTCTCGGCTACCCTATAAACGACAAACCGGATGATGAAGTAGAGTATTTCCAGTTCGCATTTGGTTCTGCGTTTTAACCTTGTTTTTGGAGAAAAGTCTTGAAAAAGTATTTGTCGGTTCTGTTTGTAGCAACGATTATCGGGTTTGTTCAGGTAGCTGGCGCGGCAGAGCTGAAGATCGGTGTTGTCGATGTAGTCAAGCTGCTGGAGGAGTCTCCACAGGCCGAGGAGCTGCGTAAAAAGCTCGAATCTGAGTTCAAGCGACGTAGTGATGAGCTGATGTCAAAACAACAGCAGCTCAAGAAACTCAGCGACAAACTCGCTCGCGACGGCTCAGTCATGAGCGAAGCCGAGGTCAAACGCCTCGAACAGGACATCCGCACCCGTCGTCGTAAGCTCAATTCTACAAGCGACGAATTTCGAGAGGATCTCAATTTACGACGTAACGAGGAATCACAAAAGTTGCGGCGGCAATTGACCGAGGTCATTCATCAGCTGGGCAAGGACGAAAATATCGATCTGATACTCGACTCAGCAGTCTATGCCAGCGCCAGGGTGAATCTCACTGAGAAGGTGTTGAGAAGACTCAAAAAACAATACAAGACCTCCCGCAAATAGCTTGGTTTTGGAATACAACACAGAATAGCGCGGCTGAGATTACCGTTGCGACGGAAGGCCGGTGGCAGTAGCGTCTGTGGTCTTTTCATTCACGGAAAGCCGGAAGAGGATATTGATTCTCCTGGAGTTTATATTCACTCCCGCGGCAGCCACAGCGCTGTAGTGCGTAGGTTGGCTCGCTGCGCGCCTCGGTTGTCGAAGGCTGGTGGGGATCCAGTGTGCGAACGCTTCTACTGAGGTAAGGTTACTACCTTGGGCGCTAGACTGGTGCATTGCAGATTCATTGACGAAGTTGCACTGTGATCGGTGGTCGCGCCCCGTCAAGACTTGGAGTACGAACTTGAGTGTGATGAATATCAATCAGGTGCTGGAGTTGTTACCGCACCGCTATCCCTTTCTCCTCATCGATAAGGTGCTCGAAATCGAGCATCACAAACGTATACTCGCGGTCAAGAACGTGACCTACAATGAACCTTTTTTCAACGGTCATTTTCCAATTCGACCGGTTATGCCAGGGGTGCTTATTGTGGAGGCCATGGCACAGGCAACCGGCTTGTTGGCTATGGCATCCAATCCAGAGACGGTGAGTAAAACCAACATCTACCTTTTCGTCGGTATTGATAAGGCGCGATTCAAACGACCGGTTGAGCCTGGTGACCAGCTATTGATAGAAATGCATCAAAAGGCATTGAAACGAGGAATAGGAGTATTCACCGGCAGCGCCATGGTCGACGACAAGATTGTTTGCACCGCCGACATTATGTGCACCGCCAGGGACTTTAGCGCTTGATAGACCAGAGAGCCATTGTCGACCCAGGTGCCGAGATCGATGAGGATGTTGACATCGGGCCATTCACCATTATCGGGGCAGGTGTAATTATCGGCAAAGGTACCTGGATAGGTCCCCATGTAGTAATTAATGGGCCGACAACTATCGGAAGGAACAACCGCATATTCCAGTTCGCCTCCGTTGGGGAGGTTCCTCAGGACATGAAGTATGCAGGAGAGGAGACCCGTCTCGAAATCGGTGACCGCAACGTAATCCGCGAATTCGCCACTATCAACCGGGGAACCGTACAGGATGCGTTTACCACGCGTATCGGAAACGACAATCTTTTCATGGCTTATACTCATGTAGCCCATGATTGTCAGATCGCCAACCATGTGATTATGGCCAATGCGGCCTCTCTGGGGGGGCACGTCCAGATTCATGACCACGCCATACTCGGCGGATTTACCATAGTGCACCAGTTTTGTCGCGTAGGCAGTCATGCGTTTTGCGCCATGGGTACCGGTGTAACACGGGACGTACCGCCCTATGTTACCGTCAGCGGCCACCCGGCCAAGCCTTATGGAATAAACTCCGAGGGACTCCGGCGAAGAGAATTTAGTGAGGAGACCATCCAGCGGTTAAAAAGGGCCTATAAAACTATCTACATGCAACAACTCAAGCTTGATATGGCCATTGATGTGCTGCGGAAACAGGCCATCGAGACTCCAGAGGTAGAAGTTTACGTAACCTTTCTGCAGAACAGTGACCGGAGCATTGTGCGCTGAGCGTTATTCTTGATTGAGCACAACAAATGACCCACAAAAAGCGGATTCAATTTAGCAGACGATCAACAGGTCCGCATGTATGACCGGTCAATCCTTCAAGATTTCTACCACATCCGGAATATAGCAAAGTGTTGAAAGTGGGAATCGTTGCCAACGAGCCCTCGGGCGATACGCTTGGTGCAGGGCTGATGAAGGCCTTGCACGATAAACAGCCCAATATCGCTTTTTATGGAGTGGGAGGCGTGCAGATGGAGCGCTTGGGGATGATTAGCCTCTATCCCCTCGAGCGGCTATCGGTAATGGGCCTGATAGAGGTACTTAAGCATTTGCCTGAGCTGCACGCGATCAGGAGAGGATTAAAGCGCCACTTTTTGAAGAATCCCCCTGATGTTTTCATAGGCGTGGACGCACCTGACTTTAACTTGGATCTAGAACGGTGGTTGAAGAATAAGGGCATTCCGACGGTCCATTATGTCAGCCCTACCGTTTGGGCCTGGCGCCCAAAAAGAGTGAGGAAGATCAGGGCGGCAGTGGATCTAATGCTCAGCATATTTCCTTTCGAAACCGACTTCCTGAAACAACACCGCGTGCCCGTCACTTATATCGGTCATCCCCTAGCCGACGAAATTCCGTTAAATGTGGACCCTAAGGCAGCTCGGCGGCGTCTGGGTTTGACGACGGATGTCAAGTCGATCGCCATATTGCCCGGTAGCAGGGTCAGCGAAGTCGAGGCGTTGGCGGATGTCTTTCTCCAGACTGCCCATTTATGCGCCCAGCAACGCCCAGGGCTGCGTTTCTTGGTGCCCCTGGTAAATGAAAGGACCCGAAATATCTTTGAAACCGCATGCCGGCGTGCGCCGCGTTTGCCCGGATTGCAGATATTGGAGGGGCAATCGAGAGACGCTATGCTGGCTGCAGACGCGGTATTGACAGCCTCGGGTACCGCAACTCTAGAGGGTGCACTGTTGAAAGCGCCTATGGTGGTTTCATACCGGCTAAGTCCGCTAACTTATTGGATAGTCAAGACGTTCGATCTGGTTAAGGTCCCGTACATCGCCATGGCGAATTTGCTGGCTGGGGAGGAGATAGCGCCCGAATTCATTCAAGATCGCGCCAGACCGGATTTACTCTCCGAAGCGTTGATCGAAATTCTTGACTCGCCAGAGCGGGTGGCCAAGATTCGGTCGACTTGTCTCGACCTTCACAAGGCCCTGCGCCTAGGCGCCGCTGATCAAGCAGCAGCAGCGGTTTTGGCATTGGCGGAATCTCGTCGATGAAACGAAACTATCCTCTGCTGACAGCGGGAGTGGATGAGGCAGGCAGAGGGCCGCTGGCGGGACCCGTGGTCGCAGCAGCCGTGGTACTGGATCCCAGACGAGCGATTGCCGGTTTGGCAGACTCGAAGAAACTGACGCCCAGGCGACGGGAAGAGCTGGCTGTTGCGATCCAGGAGAGGGCGCTCCATTGGGCGCTCGGGCGGGCCGAAGTGGAGGAGATTGATCAAATAAATATTCTCCAGGCGTCTCTTCTGGCGATGCGAAGAGCGGTCGAGGCGCTTCCTGTTCCCATGAATCGGGTTTTGGTGGACGGTAATCGGTGTCCCACCCTGAAGTGTCACTCGGAAGCCATTGTCGGTGGCGATAGCAAGATTGATTCGATCAGTGCCGCATCGATTCTGGCAAAGGTATCCAGGGATAGGGAGATGGTGGCGCTGGACCGGCATTATCCAGGATATGGATTCGCTGCTCACAAGGGTTATCCTACCCGAGGGCACATCGAGGCACTAGCACGATTGGGAGTGACACGGTTGCACCGGCGTTCCTTTGCGCCGGTCCGTAAAGCACTGGAACGCCCCCCCAATGCTTTTAAACTTGGTTGATGCCACTCCAAATAGCGTCTCGATCTCAATATGGCGGCTATGGTTAAATTTGATTCATGGCTGATCCCGCTTTTGTACATCTTCTGATCCATTCCGAATACTCGCTAGTCGATGGTTTGGTGAGAATCGAGTCGTTGGTCAAGGCTGCGGCGAGCGCAGGCATGCCGGCGATCGCTGTTACCGATCAGTGCAATATGTTCCCACTGGTAAAGTTCTACAATGCCGCCCACGCGGTGGGGATCAAACCCATTGTGGGTGTAGATGCTTGGCTGCGGGATCCCGAGGATATCAACAACAGTTTCAGGATTGTGCTGCTGGTGCAGAATCATCTCGGCTACTTGAACCTGACTCGGTTGGTGTCGAGAAGCTACCGCGAGGGCCAGCATCTGGGGAGACCGATGCTGGAGCGTGCATGGTTGGATCACGACAGCTGTCGGGGATTGATCGCCTTGTCAGGGGGGCGAATGGGGGATGTGGGCCGCCTCCTCCTGAGAGGAAAGCAGTCTGAAGCGGCGGAATCTGCGCGCTATTGGATAGAACGATTCGGCGACCGGTATTACCTACAGTTGGAGCGTACAGGAAGACTCCAGGAAGAGGAGGCACTGCATCTCAGTGTCAGACTGGCCGAGGAGATGTCGTTGCCTGTTGTCGCCACCAATGACGTCCGGTTTCTGGATGCCGAGGATTTCGAAGGTCACGAAATCAGAGTGTGCATTCATCAAGGGCGCACACTTGACGATCCACGGCGGCCGAAAAATCATAGCCAGCAGCAGTATCTGCGGTCTGAAGCTGAGATGATCGAACTCTTCTCCGACTTGCCCGAAGCTTTGGAGAACAGCGTAGAGATCGCCAAGCGGTGTAATCTGGAGCTCAGCCTGGGTAAGAATTACCTTCCGGAATTCGCCGTTCCCAAGGGGATGACGATCGAGGAATATCTCAGCAAAGCCTCTTTCGATGGATTGCGCGAGCGTTTTGAAGGGGTCACACCGGAAACTATCCGGGTCTCCCGCGACGCATACCGGGAGCGCCTTCAATTGGAATTGGATGTAATCAATCAAATGGGATTCGCCGGCTATTTTTTGATTGTCGCCGACTTCATAAAATGGGCTAAGGACAACGATATTCCGGTAGGTCCAGGCAGAGGATCGGGGGCGGGCTCTCTGGTAGCTTACGCATTGAAAATAACCGACCTGGACCCTATCGAGCATGATCTTCTTTTCGAAAGATTTCTTAACCCTGAGCGGGTATCCATGCCCGACTTCGATGTCGACTTCTGCATGGAGAAGCGTGATCGTGTGATCGAGTACGTAGCGCAACGCTACGGCAGAGATTCGGTTTCACAGATCATTACCTATGGTTCCATGGCAGCCAAGGCTGTGGTACGCGATGTAGGGAGGGTTTTGGGACACCCCTATGGCTTCACTGACAGGATCGCCAAGCTGGTGCCCTTTGAAATCGGCATGACACTACAGAAGGCGCTGTTGGAGAGTGAGGAGCTCAAACAGGCCTACGACAACGAGGAAGAGGTCAGCCAGTTGATTGACATGGCCATGAAGCTGGAAGGATTGACCCGCAACGCCGGTAAGCATGCAGGGGGGGTGGTGATCGCGCCAACAGTGTTGACCGACTTTACTCCTCTCTATTGCGAGGCGGGGGGGGACAATCTGGTCACCCAGTTTGACAAGGACGACGTCGAGAAAGTTGGATTGGTGAAGTTTGATTTTCTTGGTCTTCGAACCCTTACCATCGTTGACTGGGCGTTGAAGACAGTCAATGGGGAACGCATCAAGAAACAGCTCGAGACTATCGATATAGCTGCTATTCCCATGGATGATGAATCCTCATTCGACCTGTTGAAAAAGGGTGAAACCACTGCTGTATTTCAGCTGGAATCCCGAGGGATGAAGGAACTCATTAAAAAGCTCCAGCCTGATTGCTTCGACGACATCACCGCGCTAGTGGCACTCTACCGGCCGGGTCCCCTGCAATCCGGTATGGTGGATGACTTCATAGCACGGAAGCATGGAGATCAGGAAGTCGTCTATCCGCATCCGGATCTTGCGCCGATTCTCAAGCCTACATACGGCGTAATCCTTTATCAGGAGCAAGTAATGCAGATCGCCCAGGTGCTCGCCGGTTATTCCTTGGGCGGTGCCGACCTGTTGCGTCGCGCCATGGGTAAGAAAAAGCCCGAAGAGATGGCAAAACAACGCGATATTTTTATGCAGGGCGCGCTTGAAAGAGGGGTGGAAGAAGAGACCGCCCGATATATATTCGACCTGATGGAGAAGTTTGCAGGCTACGGATTCAACAAGTCCCATTCGGCTGCTTATGCCCTGGTGTCTTATCAGACCATGTGGTTGAAGGCCCACTATCCTGCAGCATTCATGGCAGCGGTATTGTCGGCGGACATGGATACCACCGACAAGATAGTGACGCTGATAGAGGATTGCCGAAGCATGAAGCTGGAGGTAGCTCCACCCGACATTAATAGTTCCGAGTTTATGTTTACCGTCTCCGGGGAGAAGACGATCGTCTATGGCCTGGGGGCGATAAAGGGCGTGGGTGAGTCAGCGATCGAAAGTATTGTTACCGAGCGAGAACAGGAGGGGGACTATAGCGATTTGTTCGACTTTTGCCGTCGAATTGAGATGAGGCGAGTTAACAGGAGAGTATTGGAGTCATTGATTCGAGCCGGGGCACTGGACGGGCTGGGGAGTAACCGCGCATCTTTGATGGCACAGTTACCGCTTGCGCTGAAGATGGCGGAACAGCAACAGTCTATCCAGCAGACAGGGCAGAGCGACATGTTCGGCCTTGGCGGCGGGGAGCGAGCTCCGATGCAAGATCCACAAGTTATTCCCGAAGATATCGAAGAGTGGGAGGAAGATCTGCGTTTGCAGGGCGAGAAGGATACCCTTGGACTCTATCTCACCGGGCATCCTTTTGACAGATATCGTGGAGAACTCCAGGGTTTGGGTGCCACCAGGATCTCCGATCTTTCGCTGCAGGAGAAAGAAGCGGGTAGGGGCGCGTATCGCAGAAGAGGTGGACAGCGGGTAATGATTGCGGGTCTTGCAGTTTCCGTCAGCCATCGTCAGGCGCAACGGGGCCGCATGGGCACTATGGTTCTGGATGACCGCAGTGGCCGTATCGAAGCAGTATTGTTTTCCGAAACCTACGAGGCCTATCGTGATTTGATGACAGTGGACCGTGCGCTTGTGGTGACCGGAAACCTTAACCAGGATTACCAAGGCAGTATGGGAATCAGGGTCGACCAGGTACAGGCATTTGAACAAGCACGAGCGCTTTCGGCTAGTGCACTCTACCTTTCTGTTAAGCGGAATATTCTAAATCGGAATGAGTCCACCAATCAGAGTGGAATATTGGAATTGGAGCAGCTGCTGTCTCCCTACGTGGGCGGAGACTGTCCACTGCGCCTGTACTATCGGAACCAGGGTGCAAGAGTGGTACTTGCCCTGAGCGATGATTGGAGGGTCAATCCGACCGATGAATTGATAAAGCGGTTGGAACGTCTGTTGGGCCAAGGCGCGGTCGAGGTGCGGTATGGAGCCAGGAGACAGATTGGGAGATAAGCCTGGGGTGGTGGCTGCATCGACTTCCATACTGTAACGCTCGACCTGAATCCGGTATATTGCCCCCCCATGGATATGAATTTCCTCGAATTCGAACAGCCAATAGCCGAGCTGCAGGCAAAGATCGAAGAGTTACGTCTGGTTGGTGATGACAATGAAATAAATATCCAGGACGAAATTACGCGTCTTGAAGCGAAAAGCCGGGCCCTGACCGAGAATATATTCGGCAGTCTGAAACCCTGGCAAGTGGCGCAGATCGCACGGCATCCCCAGCGGCCGTATATGCTCGACTACATCAAGCGCATCTTTAGAGACTTCCAGCAACTCCATGGGGACAGGGCATTCAGCGACGACCACGCGATTGTTGGCGGTGTTGCCAGACTTGAAGGTCGCTCGGTGATGCTTATCGGTCACCAGAAGGGACGAGATACCAAGGAGAAGATATACCGCAACTTCGGTATGCCCAGACCTGAAGGGTATCGCAAAGCGCTGCGACTGATGAAACTTGCGGAACGTTTCAATATTCCTGTGCTCACATTTATCGACACGCCGGGAGCTTATCCGGGTGTGGGGGCAGAAGAGCGGGGACAGAGCGAGGCTATCGCTAGAAACCTGCTGGAGATGTCGGATCTGAGAATTCCCATTGTCTGCACTGTTGTTGGCGAGGGAGGCTCGGGTGGCGCTCTCGCCATAGGCGTGGGCGACCGACTGCTGATGTTGCAATACAGTACTTATTCCGTGATTTCTCCCGAAGGGTGTGCTTCGATTCTTTGGAAGAGCGCCGACAAGGCGCCGTTGGCGGCAGAAGCGATGGGAATCACTTCGGATCGATTGAAAGAGTTCGGCTTGATCGATGTCATAGTTCCGGAACCGCTGGGCGGTGCTCACCGCGATATGGACGCAATGGCCGAGGAGTTGAAAAGGGAGCTGGTGGACGCCTTGAACTATCTCCAGGGCCTGCCTACCGATCGTTTACTCGAGGAGCGCTACCAACGTTTGCTCTCCTATGGGGAGTTTTCTGGCTGAATAAGCCCCCAAGGTCCTGAACGGGATGGCGCTTACCTCGGACAGATTGCTCGATACGCTTCGGGCCTTATCAAAACCGGCGGCTTATCTGCTGGCATTTAGTGGCGGTCGCGATTCCCAGGTACTCCTGCATTTATTGGCGGCCGTGCAAAAGCAGTTGCCCGCCCGCCTGGCCGCCGTCCATATTGACCATGGACTGCAATCCGAGTCTCTGGGTTGGGCTGTACACTGCGAGCAGGTTTGCCAAACCTTAGGGGTGCCGATAAAGCGCCTGACATTGCGATTGTCCCCTGCCCGCGGCGAGAGTGTTGAAGCCCAGGCCAGAACTGCCAGATACGAGGCGTTGAGTGAGCTGCTCGGCGAGGGAGAGATGCTTCTCACTGCTCATCACCGTGAAGACCAAGCCGAGACCGTTCTATTGCAACTGCTGCGAGGCGCGGGACCCGCAGGGCTGTCGGCGATGCCACTCGTCACCTCGTTTGGGAATGGACTTCACTGCCGTCCACTGCTTGAAGTCTCTGCTGAGCAAATCCAGACTTATGCTGAATCTCACCATCTCAGCTGGGTCGAAGACGGTAGCAACAGCAATGACCGTTTCGACAGGAACTTCCTTCGCAATCAGGTGATCCCCCTGATGCGCCAGCGTTGGCCGGCGATGTCGCGTACACTTTCCCGTAGCGCCCGCCATTGCAGTGAGGCGCAGAAGCTGGTGGAGCAGACCGCTCACCGTCTGCTGCACAATCTTGTGGATCCCCGCAGCGGTAGCCTGGCGCTTCCCGAGCTGTTAAAGCTACCTGCCTGTGAGAGTAGGGCAGTGTTGCGGTTGTGGATTCGAACATCTGGTTTCGCCACACCAGATACCACCCGTCTGGATCGAATACTGGATGAGATGGGGGGAGCTGCGGAGGACCGCAATCCGCTGGTTCATTGGCCGGGTGTCGAGATCCGTCGCTACCGCGGGCGGCTATATGTAAGGCCTCCGTTACTCACCATGGATTCAGAGCAGGTAATAGCGTGGAGTGACGACAATCCAGTGGAGCTCCCGGCGGGCCTGGGGCAGCTAAGGGCTGTTGTCGGTTCCTTTGGTCTCTCTCTCTCAGCGTGGCGCAATAGCCGGATCGAACTGAGATTCAAAGAGCAAGGGGGGCGGCTGAAACCTCTGGGTAGGGCGCACTCTTGCACATTCAAAAATTACTTTCAGCAACTGGGGATTCCACCTTGGTTGCGCACCCGCATCCCGCTGATCTATCTGGATGGCGAACTGGCGGCGGTGTCAGATTTTTGTATCTGCGAGCCTTTCGGGGCGCCGGCATCCGAGCAGGGTGTAAGGCTGGAATGGATCGGGCACGGCCTCCGCGAACTGGGCGACTGCTATCGGCCCTGAGTAAAGCACTGCCGTGTTTATCCCGGTGGGGTAGGGAAACCAGTACTCCAGGAGATACCGCCCTTGAGGACGCAGACGTCGAATCCAAGTTGGCGAAGCAAAAACGCGGCAGCGGAACTTCGTTGCCCGGTATCGCAATAGAGTACGTACTTTTGCAATCGGTTCATCGTCTTGGCTCTCTCACGTAAGTGATGCAGCGGTATATTGATAGCAGCGGGAAGCCCCGAGTTCTCAAATTCGCTTTCCAGCCGAACATCCACTTGTATGGCGCCGTCGCTAATAAGATTGGAGGCGGTTTGTGCATCCACCCAGTTTAGCAGCGGTTCTTCCATAAGCTCGAGAAAATCACTTTTGGACAGTCGCATCAATTTACCGTCCGTGAGCATCCTGACAGTCGCATTTCTCGGCGCATCGGAAATCAAGGCCTCCTCACCGAAGCTGTCACAGGGACCCAGTTCGGCGAGCGCGCGTTCACCGCTGCCCGCGGGGCGATATACCTTGCACTTTCCTTGCTTGATAATATAGAAATAGTCTCCGGGTGCACCGTAGGTGATGATTTGATCGCCTGACTTGACGAGCTGTTCCTCCAGTCGCGAGAAGAGTAGCTGAATGTTGGCCGCCGGCAGTTTAAGGAAGGCAGTCGTCCGTAGCATGGACATCATCCAGTCACTCTGTTCCGCATTGTGACTGCCTTCAGGTTGACGCTCCGTTCTAAGCGGAAGGTCCGGGGAAAACTGTCCCCAGGCCAAGAGCTTCTCCAACAGCAGGCTATCCACTCTGGCGAATGTGGCGCTCTCTGATATGACTTCTGCCTTGAACTGGCGCGGTTTGAAATTGGCTAGGGCGTATAGCGACTCTTCGCTTCCGGCGCTTATTTCCGCTGCTTGGTTGCTATTCGATGTCTCCCTAACCTTACCAGACATGAGAAAAATCGAATCGGTATCTTCGTCTCCGATATTGAAAATGATATCACCGCATTGTAACCGCTCCACCCGGGTTTTCGAGGCGAGGTGGAGCAGGTTGTCATCGTAAAGCGAGCTGATGGGTATCAGCGTCCTGAATTTGTTTAAATCGAGTTCCATAGTTGAGACTCAGATAGCGCCTGCAGATTACTCGGGGTAGTGGGCAGTTCGTTAGGTCATTTTTTAGATTGTTAGCGTAGCTTATGGTCAACCGTACAAAAAATGCCGGTCATGAGCAACAGAATTCCGACCTGTAGTGGCATTGGAGAGCAGCCGAATGACGGGTTTCCGCTCGAGCTGTGAGTGTTGTAGAATCGGCCCCTCTTCTCAGCGGGGGAATGAAATGCAGGACATAAATCCCATTACTAATAAAATCAATGATTTGAAGGGTCGCTGCGCATCCCTTAGGGGGTATCTTTGACTATCCCCTCAAGAGAGAGAGGTTGACGGAGGTACTGCGGGAACTAGAAGACCCGGATATTTGGAATAACCCAGACTACGCGCAGAAACTCGGCAAAGAGCGAGCGAGACTGGAGGCTGTCGTCGACACCTTGGATAGCCTGGGAGTCATGCTTTCTGATGCCGAGGACCTGTTGGAGATGGCGGTGGAGGAGGAAGACGATGCCGCGGTTTCGGCACTGGCCTCCGATCTCGACGACTGCGAGCAGCGGGTAAGTGAGTTGGAATTCCGGCGCATGTTTGCCGGAGAAATGGATGCCTCCAACGCCTTCCTTGACATTCAGTCCGGCTCCGGCGGAACAGAGGCCCAGGATTGGGCCGAGATGCTGCTACGCATGTACTTGCGCTGGGGGGAACAGAGAGGATTCAAGACGGAATTAATGGAGGTCTCGCCGGGGGAAGTTGCGGGGGTGAAGTCTGCGACGATCAAATTCGAAGGTGATTATGCTTTCGGTTGGTTGCGTACCGAGATTGGCGTACATCGTCTGGTTCGAAAATCCCCCTTTGATTCGGGTAATCGCCGACATACTTCGTTCGCGGCTGTTTTCGTTTCTCCGGAAATCGATGACTCCATCGACATCGACATCAATCCCGCTGATCTCCGTATTGATGTTTATCGTGCCAGCGGTGCCGGAGGTCAACATGTCAATCGCACGGAGTCGGCGGTAAGGATTACGCACAATCCTACGGGGGTTGTAGTCCAGTGCCAGAACGACCGTTCTCAGCACAAGAACAAGGACCAGGCAATGAAACAGTTGAAGTCGAAACTGTATGAGTTGGAAGTACAGAAGCGGAATGCCGATCAGCAGGCGTTGGAGGAGACGAAGTCTGACATCGGCTGGGGAAGCCAGATACGCTCCTATGTCCTGGATCAGTCGAGGATCAAGGATTTACGAACCGGGGTCGAGACCGGTAACACGCAGGCGGTCTTGGACGGGGGATTGGATATGTTCATTGAAGCCAGCCTGAAAAGCGGGTTGTAGTCAGAATTTTTTGAGCGCTGCGGCGTCGGATTGTTAATCAAATGAAAGAAGAAAACCAGGATGAGAACAAGCTGATAGCTCAGCGCCGGGAAAAACTGAAGCAGATTCGTCAGCGGGGAATTGCCTTTCCCAACGATTTTCGCCGCAACGTCATGGCGGGAGAATTGCTGGCTGAGTACGCCGAAAAGGATGGGGATGAGCTGGAGGCCCTGGGAATCAGGGCTAAAGTAGCGGGGCGACTCATGAGCCGACGTATCATGGGGAAAGCGAGTTTCGCTCATCTGCAGGATATGTCGGGCCGAATTCAGCTGTTTGTACAGCGTGACGCGCTACCCGAGGGCTTCTACAATCAGGTCTTTAAAAAAGAATTCGACGTCGGCGATATACTGGGGGCCGAAGGCCAGCTGTTTAAGACCAGGACAGGGGAGTTGTCGATACGCTGTGATGCGATTCAGCTTCTCACCAAGTCATTGCGTCCACTGCCCGAGAAGTTTCATGGGTTAACCGATCAGGAACAACGTTACCGTCAACGATATCTAGATCTCATCATGAGCGAGAGTTCGCGGGAAACTTTCCGCATAAGGACAAGCATCATCCAATCCATGAGGGACTATCTCAACGACAAGGGGTATCTCGAAGTGGAGACTCCGATGATGCAGGCGATTCCCGGAGGTGCCACCGCGCGCCCCTTTCTCACGCATCACAACGCCTTGGATATGCAACTGTTCTTGCGCATTGCCCCTGAACTTTATCTCAAACGCTTGGTTGTGGGTGGTTTCGAGCGGGTCTATGAGGTTAATCGCAATTTTCGAAACGAAGGCCTCTCGACCCGCCACAATCCGGAATTCACCATGCTGGAGTTCTACCAAGCGTATGCGGACTATAACGATCTCATGGATCTTACCGAGGATATGATTCGTACCATGGCGCTCGAGGTCCTGGGAAGCACAACGATCAACTACCAGGGGGAGACTTTCGATTTTTCACAGCCCTTCGCTCGCATGACGGTGTTGGAATCGCTTTTGCAGTTTAATAAGGATGTCAGCGAGAGTCAGTTACGGGACCTGCCGCAGGCCAAGGCCTACGCTGAAGGGTTGGGAATAGCACTCAAGGATAGCTATGGCTTGGGAAAGGTTCAGATCGAACTGTTCGAAAAAACAGTCGAGCATCAGCTTTCATCACCCACTTTCATTACCGCCTATCCCACGGAGGTCTCTCCTCTTGCACGGCGCAACGACCTCGATCCCACGGTGACCGACCGGTTCGAGTTTTTTGTCGGCGGCCGGGAGATCGCCAACGGTTTCTCTGAGTTAAACGATGCAGAAGACCAAGCGGAAAGGTTTCAGCAGCAAGTCGAAGAGAAGGAAGCGGGCGATGATGAAGCGATGCACTACGACGCTGACTACGTTCGTGCTTTGGAACACGGAATGCCGCCGACGGCGGGGGAGGGTATAGGTGTGGATCGATTGGTAATGCTGTTCACCGATTCACCATCGATCCGGGATGTGTTGCTGTTTCCCCACATGCGACCGGAATAGCAGTGATACAGCAATCTTTCCACCCGCCTTCACCCGGCGTCGGCGAGCAAAGCTTAAAGCCCAGCCTTTGCGGTATAGGCTGTAAGCAGTTTAGACTGTGCACCTTTCCCTTAGACCTGAAAATCCCGCTCGCAAATTCCCGGTACATGGGTCTATTTACCCGCTGGTATCCTTATTTTGGCACTCGCTATTCGGCGCTTTCTATTGTTACCGGCCGCTTGCCTATTGCTGCTTACCCGATACCCTGGGACCGATAAATAGTTAACCGATTATTTATCGCAACCGGTTTGCTCTAGAGCCCGAGTATTATAAGGGTGCATGTCCAAAAACAATTAGGTTGATGTTGGACAGCCTCAAAGAAGGGACTAGAGGAAGATTTGTTTGACTTCTTCAACATCCTCGGCAACACCCTCAATCTGTATCACTTCAACCTCTGGTTCGAGGCCCAGTTTGCGAAATGCCGGAATGTCTGCGGGAAGATCTTCTGGCGGAGAGACCATTGTTTGTATTCGCGCAACCATCACAATATCCACATAGTCCGCGATTTCACCGCTGTTATAACTATAATTCTGGTAGTTTGCCGGAACCTGAGCCAGGCTCTCAGGGAACCCCCAGGTTTCCATGATCAACTTACCGATCCCGGGGTTAAGATTGGCCACAAACTTATCCAGCAATTCGGGATTCGCCATTAGTACAGGGTATGACTCAGCCATTGTAAGAATGGGCAGGCAGCCGATGTTGTGGATCAACCCAGCCAGCATCGCCTGATCTTTATCTATATGTGGCAATGATTGGGACAGAACCCTGCTAATGGCCGCCACCTGGACACTATTTTCCCAAATAGCCCGTAGCCTTCTGTCAAGGACGTCAGAGGTTGCCTGGAAGATCTGTTTCATGGCGAGGCTGACCACCAGGCTGCGTACCAGCTTCATTCCCAAGCGGGTTACGGCCATCTGTATGGTGTCGATAGTAACGCGGCCGCGGTATAAAGGGCTGTTGGCCACCTGGAGCAAGCGGGCGGAGAGTGCCGCATCGGTGGCCACCATATCTGCGATTTTATTAGCGCTGGCAGTATCCTGCTCCACGGCATCCCGGATTTTAAGAGCGACTTCCGGAAGTGTGGGTAGCGTGATCCGATTGTTGCGGATGGCATCATCCAAGCGTGCGGAAAACTCTTCTTGTGTGATCATCGTTCCCATAGTCAAGTATTCTCGAAGCTGTAGGGTAGAGGTCGGAACATCAATTTGGGGCCCTGTGTGCCATGTAAATGGGCGTCATTGGCATCGTGGCTGGTCATCTCCAGTACCGCCAATACCTCATACCCTCCGGAAGGTGATGATTGCGCGTCCACCACTTTTCCCGCACCCTGAGCGGATTGGCTGCTGCTCGAATAGATTTCGTCGCCGGGTTGCGGCTTGGAATCGGTGTCGACATGGGCGAGATACATCCGTCGTTTCAGTTTCCCCAGATACTTCATACGGGCTACTACTTCCTGACCTGTATAGCAGCCTTTGGTGAAACTGATACCGTTGATCAGCTGCATGTTAATCATCTGCGGTACAAAGGCATCGGTGGTCAAACCTTGTACAGTGGGAAGCCCTGTTCTGATGTCCTGTAGCGACCAGTAGTTGTCCGGCTGTATAGAGGCATTTTCTCCCAGTGCCTCCCAGAGCGGGATCATGGCATCGACATCTCCCAGAATTTCAAAGCGCATCGCTGGCCCCGGGAGACGCAACAGGGTGAAGCCGCTCTTCTGGACCGATTCCCATGCCGTTCCGGGAACTTTTTCAAAATGGCTGGCGAGTTGGTTTGCAGCCCCATCCCCCATAAAACCGAATCTGATCAAACTGTCGCTCGCATCCTCGATATCCACTTTTGACATGAGTACGAACATTGGTAGACGCTTGAGTATGATCTGGTGAGTTTCCTCGGGCATCTGGAGCAAGTAAGCGGTTTGTCTACGAAAAATCAAAAAATTGGCCAGCAAACGACCCTTTGGTGTGCATACGCCTGACATCTGAAATCGAGTTTCGGTGATGTTTCTAACGTCATTGGTCGTCTGTCCCTGGAGAAATTCCAGCGCATCGTCCCCAGCAACCCGAATCAGCCTCAGGTGTGAGAGGTCAACTAAAACCTGATCTCCCTCCCTAACCTGGTTTGCACTTTGGTGCTTAGGATTTCCACTCTGCTGTTCGTCAAGAAACGCCTTCCACCGACTGTTCATATCGACCCCGTGCTTCGAATCTTCAATAGATGGGCAGATGATAAGAGAAACTGATCTGGGTGTCAGGCATAATTGGAGACGCTTTTCCTCGAAATCTGTGGTATTTACACCTCAACTCTTTGCAGTTTTCTCTACTTGCCACTAAATCCCGGATGTAGCAATGCAAGAATCCAAACCCACTACCGGCAGCCTCGTTTTGTACAAGTCGGGACCTGCCCAGGTTACCGCGGTCAGCGATAAAATCGATCTCTTACTGCCTGGGGGTAAGCACAAACGGGTGCGGCCGAAAGATATCATGCTGTTGCATCCTGGCCCGTTGGTGGACCTAGCGGATTTAGGGGGGGTGACCGGCGACCTGGAGGAGGTTTGCGAGCTGTTGTCCGGAGAGACTGTCGGTCTGGATGAACTGGCGGAGCTGCTCTACGGCGAGTACACGCCAGCTACTGCCTGGGGAGTGTGGGAACTGGTATCGGATGGTCTCTATTTCGAAGGTAGCAGTGAGAGTATCCGCGCGCGTGACGCCGATAGTGTTGCCAAAGATATTGCGGCGCGGGAGTCGAAGTTGGCGGCTCGGCGGGAGCAGGAAGCTTTTCTGGAAAGACTCGGAAAGGGTCGATGCGAAGCTGGGGATAGAGATCGGTTGCGGGAAGTTGAAAAGTTAGCGCTGGGCCAATCTCAGCATAGCAGAATCCTGGCTTCCCTTGGTAAGAAGGAGACACCGGAATCTGCGCACCACATGCTGCTTCGCTTGGGTGTTTGGGAGAGTTGCTACAACCCACATCCGGCACGCGCCGGTGTTTCATTAGCCGATCCGGTATTCCCAGGGGGTGCGCTGGCTGGTGAAGCACGTCATGATTTGACCCACCTGGCATCGTATGCAATCGATGATCTGGGCAGCGATGACCCGGATGATGCAGTCAGTTTGGAGGGAGGCCGTGTCTGGGTGCACGTGGCGGATGTTGCTGCGATGGTATCTCCCGACTCAGATATGGATGTTGAAGCCAGAAACCGGGCAGCGAATCTCTATCTGCCGGAAAAAACGGTCCACATGTTACCCCCGGAACTGACAACCCGTTTGGGGCTAGGCCTGGAGGAGATATCTCCGGCACTCTCATTTGGTTTTTTGCTTTCGGCCGAGGCGCGGATAGAGGACTTAAAGATATTGCCCTCCCTGGTCAAGGTCAGTCGTCTCAGCTATGAGGAGGTGGAATCCCGGATGGGGGAAAGTCCATTTTCGGAGCTGATGGCTCTTGCTAGGCGCTTCCGGGATTTCCGATCGGAAGCGGGGGCGGCCAATCTGGAACTGCCCGAGGTTCGCGTCAGGGTTTCATCCCATGGTGGGATTTCAATAACTTCTACGAAACGATTGGACAGCCGCCAGCTGGTTACTGAGTTGATGTTGATGACTGGAGCTGCTGTAGCGGAATATGCTTTGGAGAATGGGATTATGATTCCCTATGCGGTCCAGCCAGCGCCGGATACTTCAGAACGGCCGGTAGACTTGGCTGGTATGTTCGCCTATCGACGCAAGTTTAAGCCTTCCCGCCAAACGACTCAGGAAGCCTCGCATTCCGGTTTAGGCTTGGCGGCATATGCTCGGACGACCAGCCCCTTAAGGCGCTATTCGGATCTACTGACCCATCAACAATTACGCGCTCACCTAACTGGCGTGAATCCACTCTCTCTGGCGGAGTTATCTGATCGGATCGCTGCATCGGAGTCTGGGGCAATCGCGGTAAGAAGGGCAGAACGCCTTTCGAATCTGCACTGGAAGCTGATTTACCTTGCGCGCTGTTCGGGCTGGGAAGGCGAGGGTGTGGTGGTGGAACGGCAAGAGCGTCGAACGCTGTTATTGATTCCGGAGCTGGCGTTGGAGACGAGAGTTCCCGGTGTCCAGGATTTACAGTTAAACCAATCTTGTCAGCTCAGATTAAGTAGCGTCGACATCCCGGATCAGATCGCGCGTTTCAAATTAGCATGAGGGCGTTTTTATTAGCATTCAAGAACAGATAAAATTGGCAAACAAGTCAGGGTATTGGTGAGTACTCGGCGACAATAACTAAATAAATTTGAGGGGACCGGACAATGAGTGGATCGGAAGAAGCAAAACCGCTGAGCAGTTCAAGGCTAAAAGGATCGGCTACGGAATTTGCCTCCTACTGCGAGCAGGAGTTCGAGCGCAGGCGAAATTCCAGTGAGCCTTTCGACGAGGAGCTTTTTAAGGACACCGTCGTGATGGTCTTGAATCGGCTTCGCACCATCGAGCGAGAGGGGCGGTTATGATCATAACCGGCCTCTCGGCAAGAAATGTACTGAAGTACGCGCAATTGGATTTGAAGGACTTCCCAACACGGGGGCTTATAGCGGTTGAGGGAGCCAACGAGTCTGGAAAAAGTTCCGTCGGCGAAATGATCTGTTTTGTGCTCTTTGGCAGGACTTACTCTCTCGAAGAAGGGGAGCTAAACCACCTCATTATGTGGGGAGAGCTGAGTTGTTCGATTACGCTGCAATTTATTGCCGGTGATCAGATCGAGTATGAAATCACCCGCTTTCTTGATCAGGACGGCAATCAGAGCGCGCGTCTAAACAGGGTGGGGTTGGAGCACCAACCTATGGCCAGAGGCGCCGAGCAGGTACAGTCGGCACTGAACGCTTTGATCGGCTACAACTACGAAGAATTTATCGAATCCTTTTATCTTGCGCAGCGGGAAATAACAACACCTCATCCCCACAGTCATGCGGTGAAGGCGATGGCGGGCCTGGCTGTTTTAGAGCGCTTATCCGAAAAATATGGAGATGAAATCAGTGTAGAAGAACAGATGACCGTCGATGCCCGCAAGCAGGCTGACGTTCTAGAGGATGAACTTACAGAGCTGAATATCGAGCCGGGAAAGCTGGAATCCCAAATCGCAGAGCAGCAAATTCTGCGGGCGACGGAGGACTCCCTACAACAGCAACTTCATCAGCTCGGGGAGGCTTGCGATTCTTACCTGGAATTGCTACCGGCCTACCGCAATGCGGTGTTGGAGCACTCCCGCTATAGATTTCTGAGAACGCTCACGTTGCTATTAACCCTGCTTTTGGCCGCCAGCTGGGGAATGTTCGTTGTCGCACCCGAGCATGCCTTGACACTTTGGCTCCAAAATCTTTTGGGTGAACGGCAACAATGGTTCTTGTATGGCGCGGTCTTGAGTGCCGGTATGTTTTTACTCTTCTGGTGGCTGACATCAGATCGGGAGGGGAAGATTCAAAGCATCCGAGCAGCCTGCCGGAGTTCTTCGGAGCCGATTAACCTACTGGATCTCGGAGCTGTGTCAGAGAATCCCAAAGGGGCTGATAGCGCGCCCAAAGGTAAGCTGCAGCCTGGAGACACCGGGAAATCAGATCGTGTGGATAAAGAAGATCCTTCGGGGATATTTCCCCGGGTGTTAGAGTTCGAAGTTGATGGCGATGAGTTGAGCGCAGCTGTTGATGAGCGGGCTGGCCAGACGAAGAAGGTACTAGCTGGCTATCGGCAACAGATCGACCAAATGTCTCAGGAGATCGAACGCGAGCGCCAAAGAGTCGAACGGGCGAAGGGGCTTGCGCATGCCGGTGAAGAAGTTCAGAAGCGCATAGCAGAGCATGAGAAGCGGATCGCCATGCGCTATCTCGCCCAGGACCTGCTTGTTGGAGCCACGCGCCATTTTAGCCAGGTCTTCAACCGCAATCTCAGAGAGCTGGTTGGCCGTACCCTGCCGCTGCTCACTGAGCAACGGTACCAATATCTGCATATCGATGAAGACCTTTCGGTGACGGTTTTCTCCAAAGAGAAGCGGGATTTTGTAGTGCTGGAGGAGCTCTCCAGCGGTACTCAGCGCCAGATAATGTTGGCATTACGTTTGGCGCTCTCACAGGAGTTGGTGAATAAGGCAGTTCAGGGAACGCAGTTTCTTTTTCTGGACGAGCCCTTCGCCTTTTTCGATCAGGAACGAACCCGGAACGCCCTCAGCGTTTTGCCCAAGTTGAGTAATGAAATCACACAGATCTGGGTCGTGGCACAAGAATTCCCGCCCGCTTTTCCGTTTGATCGCATCATTTCCTGCAACAGGGACCAACCGACACTCCGCATGGCCAACGAAGCGCCAGAATCGCAATAGACCATGCGGGAAACTCAACAATCGTGTTTTGTATGCCGGCTTCTCCGTAGCCTAGCATTCAGCGTACTGGGCGGGGGAGTTGTGGGCTTCGGAGCGCTACAATTAGGATTGGACACTAATAGCGCAATGATCGCAGCGTTCTTCGGAGCATTAGCTGCAGTGGTTTGGCTGGGTAAAGGCTCTGCTACCGGTGGTAGAGCAAAGTGATCCCGATGGAGTGAGTTACCGAGCTACTGAAACCAGGGTGGGTTCGAGAATACGAGCCAGATCGGAGGGACTCAACGAAACGAGAAAACCGCGAGCACCGCCGTTGATATAGACTCGGGGAAGCTCAAGGATTTTCCCCTCGCAGAAAACCGGCATTTTTCTTCGTGTACCGAAGGGGGAAGTTCCCCCTATTTTGTATCCCGTATAGCGTTCTGCTGTGTTTCTATCGCAGGGTCGTATCACCTTACTACCGATCTGTCGCGCCAACTCTTTGGTCGAAACTTCTCGGTCACCATGCATGAGCACCACCAAGGGCTGGCTGCGCTCATTCTCCATGATCAACGTTTTTACCACCAAATGTTCATCTACTCCTGCTTCGGAGGCGAAGGCCGCGGTGCCGCCTTCAGGTATGTATCGATAAGGATGCTCTATGAATTCAACACCAGCTTTGCGCAGTAAGCGAACTGCCGGTGTGACAGGATTTTTTTTTCTGCTCATACGTAGAACAATCGGTGTTTCCAGTAGACTTGCAACTTGATACCACAGGAATACCTGTGAAGTGAATGAGTGTATGGTGAGGCGGCGAAATAGTGCGCAATACTTCTTTTGTCGAATATCCAATGGTGAAGCGGTGTTGAGATTAAATTGGGTTCCCGCATGCTGATACCTAGCCTTTCAGGGCTACGATTGGTGATGGCAAATACCGGGCTAGAGCATGGTCGATAAGCTGCGATATCCGCTTGGGTCTCCTGAGACCCTTCCGATCAATACGGTCTTGCCGAAAATTGGAGCAGCGCTTGCCAGCGAGGGGAGGGTGATTGTCAGTGCACCGCCCGGATCAGGAAAGACGACTGTACTGCCGCTGGAGCTGATACGAAAACCATGGCTACAAGGTCGAAAAATTATTGTGCTTCAACCCCGGCGCCTAGCGGTCAGAGCGGCGGCAGGGCGAATGTCGGACATTCTGGGAGAAGCAGTAGGTGGCACTGTCGGTTACCAAGTTAGACTAGACCGGAGGATCTCTGAACAAACCAAGATCGAGGTGGTAACCGAGGGTATTTTGACGCGCAGGATCCAACATGATCCTGAACTGTCGGACATCGGGCTGATAGTTTTCGATGAATTCCACGAACGCACCTTGCATGCGGACTTGGCTTTGGCACTTACACTGGATGTCCGTGACAATCTCAGGGACGATCTCAGACTGCTGATCATGTCGGCTACTCTGGATGTTCAGAAAGTTTCTGATCTACTTGGGGGGGCTCCTGTTGTCGAGGGACAGGGGCGCTCCTATCCTGTCGACGTGCGGTATCTTGCCAAGGAGCCGCGCGACGGGGTTTCCAGGGCGGCTGCAAGAGCCGTTATGGTAGCCCTAAAGGAGCAGCAGGGTGACATGCTGGTTTTTTTACCCGGAGCCAGAGAAATTCGCGATACCGCTGCGATTATCTCTCAGCACCTGGGAGCAGAATCGCCGCTCATCTACATGCTTCATGGGAGCGCGAACCGCCAGTTGCAGGATAGGGCGATACGACCGGACCCTAATGGCAGGCGGAAGGTAGTTCTCTCCACATCGATCGCAGAGACGAGCCTTACCATTGAGGGAGTCAGCACGGTGGTTGATGGCGGATGGTCCCGCTTGCCATCTTTCGATCCGAACAACGGGCTTACCCGGTTGAATACTGTACGGCTATCTCTTGCGTCGGCAACACAGCGCATGGGACGCGCCGGTCGACTGGGCCCCGGTGTCTGCTACCGTCTTTGGACCAGAGCGGTTCAAGCGCGGCTTCAGCCGACGACTTCCCCAGAGATTTTGGAAGCTGATCTGGCCGGTATGATGCTTGAAATCGCTCAGTGGGGGGTATCGAATCCCCGGCAATTGCGATGGATCGATCCGCCCCCCGGAGGCGCTGTAAGTCAGGCGCAGCAACTGCTAGTAAGCTTGTGCGCTCTAAGTGAGGCGGGTCGAATCACCGCAACAGGTCGCAGAATGTTGAACTCGGGCCTCCAGCCAAGGTTAGCCCATATGTTGGTCATGGCGGGAGAGTTGGGTGTTGAGGCCCTAGGTGCCGATTTGGCTGCGTTAATTGCAGAGAGGGACGTTTTTCGTCGCGGTATCGAGAATAGGGCGTCTGTCGACATCGAGGAGCGGTTGGCCTTGCTGGAGCGACTGCGTACGCAAGGAGAGACTGCCGTAGCTGCACTGGAGGGTGATGTTGAGGCATGTAGGCGTGTGCTGAAGCTGAGCACTCGGTTGTGCAAGACTGGGAAACGAACGGTAAATAGGTTGGGGGACAGAGTTACACCGGGGCTGCTACTGGCGCTCGCATATCCTGACCGTATCGCTAAACGCCGCTCCAAGAATACATCAAGATACTTGTTGGTTAAGGGCAGGGGCGTTCGTTTGCCTGATGGAGATCCCTTAACCGCTCGTGAGTACTTGGTTGCAGTCGAACTGGATGCGGGTCAAAAGGAGGGATTGATCTACAGGGGATGCGGTGTCGATTTGGAGGATATTAGAAAAAGCCCACTAAAAAGAGGAATTAAAATTACATCTGAAGTAGAATGGGATTCAGGTTCCCGGTCCGTTGTCGCAAAAGAAGAGGAACGCATGGGAAATTTGATACTGGCTTCCAGATCAATTTCCAATCCCGATCGATCACGGGTGCTTTCGGCGTTGCTCGAAGGTATACGGTCCCTGGGCCTTGAATCCTTACCTTGGAGTAAAAACGCAAGGGACTGGCAGGCGAGAGTGCTTTGTCTACGCCTGTGGCAGCCGAACGCTGGCTGGCCGGATGTGTCCCTTTCTGCCCTGTCAGGGGACCTCGATCACTGGCTCGCGCCATGGCTCGAAGGCATCACCCGGTATCAGCAGCTGCAACAGCTGAACCTGGGAGAGATAGTGAAAAATCGACTCGATTGGTCACAACAGCAACTTATTGCGGAACTTGCACCCACCCATCTATCGCTGCCCTCCGGCTCCCGGAGGAAACTAGATTATCGGCCAGGAGGGATTCCTATCTTAGCCGTCAGAATTCAAGAGATGTTTGGCTGTCGAGAGACACCGAGTGTTTGTGCGGGACAAGTACGAGTCAAGCTTCATCTACTTTCTCCCGCTGGCAGGCCGGTTCAGATAACGCGAGACCTCATGGGATTTTGGGAGAGAACCTATACGGAAATACGAAAGGAGTTGAAAGGACGTTATCCCAAACACTACTGGCCGGAAAATCCACTGACCGCCGAAGCTACGAAAGGGATAAAGTCCAAACATTCACCTCAGGTTTAGTTTGTGGAGATCGCAGATTTGCCAGAAGCAATACCGCGATCTACTACAATATTTCAAAACTTTGACACGACAGATCTATTTGGCAAGCTGTTGGCCCGTGATATTAGCCTTAGGAGGAAACGAAAACGATTGTAGTGTAACAGTTCGGTAATACCCGTTCGCCGGAGCGTAAGGAGGCGCAGCAAAATCAAACGAAGGATAGATCGTACAGCGGTACGGTTTAAAAATTTTAAAAAAGGGGGGTCAATTGTGACCTCAAGTAGCTTGGTACGCAATTTGCGTTAATTTACGAAGTTAACGTGTTGGAGACAAAATTATGACTCAGCAACAAACAGAAAATTCGACTGCGCAGTACACAAATCTCGATCTGGAGTTCGAGCCGGACTACAGCATGGTCTGGGCTAAGTTCAAGTATTCTGGTCGTCCGTGTATGAATAGAGGTCTAATTGGGGATGTCGGACAGGCGCAGACCGTAATCGCGGAGAAGGCTCGGAATGAATATGAGCATAGTTTGGCCGATCGATTAAAGTATCAAGTGTTTTGCTCTGATCTACCGGGTGTCTTTAATCTTGGAGGCGACCTTGCCTATTTTGTCCAATTAATACGGCAAAAGAATCGCGATGCATTATCTGAGTATGCATCCACTTGTATTGATATTTTGTATCGAAACGCAACCAACTATGAAATTCCATTCACGACGATTGCTTTGGTTCAGGGAGAAACCCTGGGCGGAGGATTCGAAGCCGCGTTGTCTGCCAATGTGATTATTGCAGAAAAGCACTCTAGGTTTGGTTTTCCGGAAACTGTCTTTGGTATGTTCCCAGGTATGGGTGCCTTTAGCTTTCTGGCGCGAAAAGTAGCCCCAGGACTAGCCAAGCGAATGATAACAAGCGGTAAAGTTTACACCGCAAAAGAGTTATATGATCTAGGAGTAGTCGATATTCTGGTGCCGGACGGCTACGGGAAAGAAGCTGTTTACGACTATATTCAACAACAGCGTCATCGCAGCACCGGACTCTACGGGTTGGATAGGGTTATCGAGCAGTTTAATCCGTTGTCCCACAAAGAGCTGCTGGATGTGACGAAGCTTTGGGTTGATACCGCACTCCAGCTATCGGAGAAAAATATACGGTTGATGGAGTATCTGGTGCGGGCTCAGGAAAAGCGTTGGTGTGGTAACGATGAGCCGCTCGTATCAATGGCTGGGTAGATTAACTCTAGACCGGTAGCGGGTAGTCGCCGGTTGGAGTCGATGCTGATGCTCCCTTGCTAGTGGGCAGAAGCATTCCTCTATGTTGCTTTTACAGTGTCGATGTTCTGAACAGATTGATCAGCGCATCGAGGGTGTTGATACCCCCAACGATTCTGCCAGTTTGGTGCTGGCTCGTTCCAACGCTTTAGTCATTCTTCTCACGTGCATTGGTCCTTCCGCTTCCAGTCTTGGTGCAGAAATAGCTTCAGCTGCCGTGGCCATCATCGATAGCTCACCAAGTCCCAAATTCAGGGTCGAACTTTTCAGAGCGTGGGCACCAGATTTAAACAGTTGCAGATCTCTATTCTCGATTGCTTTAGCCATACTATTGAGCTGCAGTTGTCCCTCCTCTTCTAACTTTCCACAGATTTGCTGCAGGAAGTCTTCGTTTGGTGCTAGTTGGATTACTTCGGCTAGTACTGCGGTATCCACAATCTCCGTCGATGGAGGCAGCGTCCCTTGATCATCTCGATTTTCGTTGCTACTTTGCGGATTGTCCGCTTCTGGGTGTTTGTTAGCTGTCGCCTTTGTAATCGTCTGCAGTAACTTGAACGACGATACCGGCTTGGTAAGGAAAAACTCAATGCCGGCCTTGTTGCATTCTCTTCTCGCACTGGTAGTGGCATTCGCTGTCAACATGATAAAGGGTAACGGGTTGTCATCGCTGGCATGTGCGAAACGATACATTCTGTAGGTATCGATTCCACCAAGTTCTGGCATATGCATATCGACGATCACCACGTCATAATCTTGCTGTTCCAAGGCATCGAGTACTTGTTGCCCATTTTCGACTAGGTGATGCTCGTATCCCGCCTGTTCGAGTATTCGACCGGTAACCATTCGGTTGACGCTATTGTCCTCCGCTACCAACACCTTGATTGGATGGGTTGCATTTCGATTGCGTACGAAATGGTCGGAAAGATTGATTACGCGATCGTCATCGTCACACACTCTTGAGGAGTGTAGTGCATTAAAAAGCAACGCCTTATCAAATGGTTGTCTGATAGTGTGTACGACGTTGGCAACATCGTCCAATCGGCTGGTGCTGACGGAGGTTTGTTCCGATTCAACCAATAGAATCTTTATGTCCGGCAAGGACAGGTCCCTGCTCAATGCGGATAGAAAATGTCTGATCTCCTGGTCCAGAGCAATGTCGTCTAGGATGATTACCTCATAAGGGGTCGTACTATCTGGATTCTTGATGAGTAGTCTTAATGCCTCGCGTGCACTGCTTACATCGCTGAAGGGAACACCCCATCCGAGTAAGGTGTGCGAGATTTCGGTATGTGAGCCGGTATGTCGGCAAATTCTCATTACCCGACAAGCCTGGACTTGCTGAAGTTCGTCGTCAGCGACTAATTCGGGCTGAAGTTGAAACTCGATATCGAACCAAAAAGTCGATCCCAAACCCGGAGTGCTTTGCAGCCCGATGCGTCCTCCCATCAATTCCACGAGCTGGCGGGCGATAGAAGTTCCAAGTCCGGTGCCGCCAAATCGCCGTGTGGTGCTTTCGTCAGCTTGCGCAAAGTTGTCGAATATCCTTTTTTGTGAATCTGCGCTAATGCCTATCCCGGTATCCGTTATCTCAAACCGGATAAGTGATCTTTCCTCTCGATGACGGATCGTATGACAACGCAGTTCTACGGATCCCTCTTCAGTGAATTTTAGCGAGTTGCTAATTAGATTAATTAATACCTGCCGTAAATGGTGGGGGTCTCCTACCAGGCGATAGGGAGTTTCGAGACCAATGTGGGACGAGAGTCGAAGACGCTTCTTCTCGGCCTCGGGTGAAAACATACGCAACGTCGAATTAATCAAGGCGTGAAGATCAAAGTTGGTGTGTTCCAGTTCCAGGCTACCCGCCTCGATCTTCGAGATATCGAGGATATCTTCGATCAATTTGAGGAGGTTTTTCCCCGAGGTGTTGATAATGTCGACATACTCGCGCTCTTCATCCCCCAAGCGGCAGGATTTCAGTAATTCCCCCGTCCCAATGATGCCGTTGAGCGGAGTTCGTATCTCGTGACTCATGCGAGCCAGGAATTCACTCTTGGCTTGACTAGCTTCCTGTGCCCGAATGCGTTCGGTGCGCAGCCTCCTAATCAGCACAGCGGCGTAACCCGGTAGCGCGATAAGTGCAATCAGCAAACTAATCCCCAGTCCGAGATGATCTTGCCAAAAGCTGTTCTTGGCAAGAACATAAGTGAAACCCATAACCGAAAGCACCCCTGAGAGATAGAGGTACTTTTCGCCAAAGCGAAAACCGTTGCCGAAAGTCACCCACAAATAGACGGTAAACCAAGGGGCTCCTAATTCGCCAAGCGGAGCGATTACGTAGCTGAGTGCTCCAACGTCCATCAAGATACTCAGCAATCTCCTCGGGACAGAAGGCTTTGGATGCAGAATATTCGATAGCAGAAAGAGAACAGAGAAGAAGAGAAAACCGGTCAGGAGTTGCACGCCGGACAGCCAGGAGTTGTATGCGTCCTGCTGAGAAGGTTCACTATAGATGAGATAACAAAGCAGGCAAACTGAGATAACAACACGTACCGCCGCCTGTTCGAATTCACTACTACCGTGCTTTTCGAACCTGCTAAAAAAGGTCACCGGTTTGGAGATAGTATTGCTCATTAATCGGCGATATTAGATATGTTGTATAATGAGAATAGATTATTTCTGAAAATACCTTATATTACAAATAATTGCCATGATTAATAGTGTTGAGTACGAGGTAATTCGCGCCATTGCGAGGCAAAAACACATACAACCGGAGCAGATTCGGCCTGATGCGATGCTCGAAACCTTGGAAATCTCGTCTTTGGATGCCATTACAATCGTTTATGACGTTGAGGATATTTTCGATGTCGAAATAGACAACGAAAAGCTGGATGAGCTGATATCGGTTCAGGATATTATTACCGGGGTGAATCAGCTTATCGCTGAGAAGGACGCGTGTCGAAGCGGGTCGTAGTAACCGGGCTTGGTATCATTTCTGGGCAGGGTCTTGGTGTAAAAGTTTTTTGGGAAGGCTTGCTTAGTGGTAGAGATAGTTTTTCAAGTATTACCGGCTTAGATGTTGATAGAGCGCCCTTAAAGGCTAAACTCGGAGCCCAAGTCCCTGAATATACCCCTCTGGCGTATTTTTCCCCCGAAGAAATTCCGCTGCTGGACAGACATACCCAGTTTGCCTTGATTGCTGCAAGAGAGGCGGTAGAAGATTCTGGGCTAGGAGCAGCTGATCTTAAAGATGCCGGTATCGTACTTGGGGTAGGTTGCGGCGGGAAGGAGACCGATGAGCAAACATACGAGTCACTCTATCGCCAAGGGAAATCACGAGTTCATCCTTTGACTATCCCCAGGGGTATGCCCAGCGCGGCTGTGGGCCAAATGAGCATTAAGCTAGGAATCTCTGGTCCGGCTTTTTCCGTGGCGAGTGCCTGCGCATCATCGAATCACGCAGTGATTCAGAGTCAGATGATGGTGCGTTCTGGGATGGCCGAGGTTGTATTGACCGGTGGAGCCGATGCTCCATTCACCTATGGATTGCTGAAAGCCTGGGACGCCATGCGGGTGCTGTCGGACGACAGCTGCCGGCCTTTTTCTGCGGACAGGAGTGGATTGGTACTCGGAGAAGGTGCCGGTGTTTTGGTGTTGGAATCACTGGAGCATGTGCGCAGACGCGGGGGGAGAATCTACGCTGAATTGATAGGTTCGGGCATGTCTTCTGATGCACATCATATTACTGCTCCTAATGTGAATGGGGCCGCTAGGGCAATGCAAGCTGCGCTAAAGGATGGAGGTATCAACCCTGAGCAGGTGGGATATCTAAATGCTCATGGTACTGGTACTCAACTCAACGATCCGCTGGAGACAGAAGCTATCCATCTTGTTTTCGGCGACCATGCGCCTAATTTAGCTGTCTCATCGACAAAGTCCATGCACGGACACGCCCTTGGCGCCGCAGGTGCATTTGAGCTAATTGCGACATTGCTGGCGATGCAGAAATCACAAGTCCCACCTACCGCCAATTTTACGGAACCCGGTGATCGCTGCGATCTGGACTATGTGCCCAACACAGCGCGAGATTGTCACTTTAACGTTGCTCTCTCCAACTCCTTTGCATTTGGTGGATTAAACGCGGTGGTTGCAATCCGAAGCTTGTAGGTTCTCGAGTAGCACTCTACGGTAAGCTTGCGGTGGACCGAAAAGCTTGTTATTTCCCTTTTCGAAACAGAAAGTGACCGTTTCCGAAAAGTTCACCCTTAAAAGGCACGAAGCAAGACTTGCAGAGAATAAAGTAGTCGTTCCAATACTTTGCTTCTTGTTGGTCACTGATCACCGACCCAAAAATTCTGTCCATGTTTTGCCAAAGCCGCTTGTGCCATTCATCAATGGTCCTCCAGTAATTCATTCCGTTGATGAACCAACTATTTTCCAGTTCAAGCAACTTGTTTTGATCTTTGATGACGTCAAAGGGCCAAATTTTCCCTCCAGGAAAATAGCTACCAATCATCGTATCTTGGTCGTCTAGAAACTGCGGTATAACGATACGCGATACCACCAGATGTAGAAAAAAACGCCCTCCGGGTTTTAGAAGTTTTGCCACGGCTTGGAATGCGGCCTCTAGGTTATTGACGTGTTCGAAACAGCCAATGGCAAAAACCGCGTCGTAGACACTGCCACCAAGAACATCAATTGGTACTTTGCCAAAATCACCGTCAATGAGACGTAATTCTCCGCAACTAATGGGGTGATTAGGATTTGACATACACGACTTGATAAACTCAATTTGGTCTTTGCTTGGCGTAATGCTGGTGATCTCCACACCCGGATAGGCTTGGAAAAGATAGGTCTCGAGGGGTCCGTAGCCGCACCCAATATTAAAAATTTTTTCGTGACCGCTTATATCCGCCCGTTCACAGGCCAGTCTGAATTTCTCGCGTTCGGCATCCTCAAGGCTGCGCTTGGAAGCGGCTATTGATTCGGGATCTTCACCATAGTAGGCCATCGTATAGGCATTGAATTCATCGTCGAGAAAGTATCTGAAAGGGGTCGCTTCCGAGTTATAGTGGTGTTCGATAAGTGAACCGGTGTTTTTCCACATAGGCCCCTGATCAGTGATGACGGATTTAATATTCTGAACGGAAGGCTGACTTTTTAGGCGAGCGTACTCCCGGATAAAGTAGCGGGCGATATGCCCTTCATATCGTTTGAGTTGGGGGGTGCCATGGGCGTAGATGCCAGCATTCTGGAGACGGGTCGCTATGCTGTTCACTTGATTTCGAGTTACGCGCCTAGTCGGTATTCTTGTAATCTAAATCCCGGGCATTGTGCTCATGTAGGAAGTTTTGCAGTGCATTATTCGAGAGACGACAGCACTCGGTAATCTGCTTTACCAAGTCCGGCGCATGTTGGCGAAACAGATCTTTGCGAAGCAGGGTGGCTGAAGTACCCAATTGGTGTAGTTTCAGGGCACCGAGGCTGCCAGCACTGTCTTTTATGGCATGGCCGAGATCTCTGAATCGATCGAGGTCACCGTTTTCTACTGCGAGCTGCATTTGGGTTACGAAGTGCCTATTGTCACGGTTGAAACTATCGATTAGGTCCGACATGAACGTTGTATTGCTACCCAATTTGTCGAGTTCCATAAGCCGGTGTCTGTCGAGTGCCGTGTTTTCGCTGGTGGTATTCTCCTGCGAAAGGTGGGGCTGATTGCTAGAGTTGCCCAAGTTTTTTTCTGGGCTATCAAAATGATCGTTTTCAAGCACGACATTTTTGACCACGGTCAGTATTTTCCGTGAGTCGGCATCCCACTCAAGGGTGGCATCTATACCGGCCTCAGCGCAACGACGAATATCACCATTGCCAGGTTGATTCAGAAGCAATATGAAGGGAGTCCACTGCAGATCAATTCGAGTGAAACGGTAAAGTTTGTATACATCAATGCCATTGATTTCTCTCAGATCCAGAGACACCATTGCCAAATCGAATCTGTGGCTATCGAGTGCATCAAGCACCCTAGCCCCTGAATCAACCAGAAACACCTGGTGTCCTGCTCGTTGTAATACTGAGAGCATTCGCTGCTGTGTGCCACGATTGTTTTCTGCCAACAATATGCTCAACGGTTGGTGACTCGGAGTGCCGTTGTAGTGGTCTATGAATCTCACTACTCCATTGTCGGTTTTAGCAGGCATGGAGTGAGTACTATGTAGTGCATTGAATAGCAACGTCTTGTTCAATGGCACAGACAGGACCCGAGTGTAGCCCAGGCGCTGAAACTCATCGTTTAGATCTTCAGCGGCTTGGACGCCCACTAAAATCAAATATATTTCCTGCAGCTCATACTCAGAGCGCATTGCAGTGCTGAACTGGCTCGCGTCTAGGTCGAATCTACCCCGGTCAACAATTACTGCGTGGAAAGGTCGACCGTTTTCCGAGGCCTGTATTAGTTCGAAATAGGCTCGGGCTGCCGTGTCGCATTTCGTGGGCTCTAAATTCCAGGATTGGAGGTGTTTAGCTATATTGTGACGGTCTGATCTATCGTTAGACAGTAATAGAACTCTGCGATCAGATATCTCCTCCTTGGGTATAGATTCTCCCAAATTGGTGTCTAATGGGGATCCTTCCTCTGCTTTCTCGGAAGCTTCATCAGATTCGAAGAAAATCTCATCTTTTTCTAAGGCGGCTCTGGGCGTCGAATCCTGGGTATTTCCATCTCGGGTAAGCAGTAATAGCAGAGTTGCAATAGCACCCGAAATCAGCAGCAGCCCGAGATAAGTTTGCTGCAACCAGAAATCGCCAAATACAACGAGAGATGTCAAAGCCAGCACGCATACTGCCACGGCCAATCCCCGGAAGCCTTTCCATTGCTTGGGGTTGATTGGATTCATATAGGCCTCTCCGTGCTGTCTTGCAAAACCCACTCCATTGCGGCCATGTTCACCTTATCGGACTGCTAACGAATCATCATCGGAAAACTGACGGCGTACGATCATTACATGCTCGAGACGATTGAAAAAAGCATCAACGCAATCAGGGTCGAAATGATAACCACGTTGTCGGCGAATATAGTCCAACGTACGATCAATTGTCCAAGCCAGCTTGTAAGGCCTTTCTGAAAGTAATGCGTCAAAAACGTCGGCTACCGCGGCTGTCCTTGCCTCAATCGGAATCTCATCCCGTTTGGCCCCATTAGGATAGCCCTTGCCATCAAATCGCTCATGATGGCTTAACGCAATTATAGCGCCTGATTTCAGGAAACATGAGGGGCTATCGCGAAGGATCTCATAGCCTATGCGGGTGTGTACCTGCATTGCGCTCCATTCTGAATTAGTCAGCTTTCCTGGCTTCAGTAAAACTTGATCGGGAACTCCGATCTTACCTATATCATGCATGGGAGCCGCATGCCGAATGACATTACTTGTATCGCTATCCAGGCCCATTTCCTCAGCGATGAGAAAGGCGTATTCAGCCATTCTTACGACATGATTCCCCGTATCTTCGTCGCGGTACTCTCCTGCTTTCGCGAGGCGAAGGAGGGTCTCCTTCTCCCGCAACTCCAACTGGTTGGTTTTTGTATATACCTCCTGTTCCAGCCACCTGGCCCGGTCTTTTATAATTTGCTGTTGTTGCCTGAGCTGTAGAAGGTTCTTACAGCGGGCTCGGCATTCGTAGTGGTCGATGGGTTTCGAAAGGAAGTCCGTAGCACCTGCCTCAAGCGCCTTGTAGCGGACGGTCTTGTCATCCACACAGGTAATGATGACGATCGGGACATCCATGCAGGATGGAATCTTGCGCAGCCATTGAGTGAATTCGACACCGTCCATGACTGGCATCTTGTAATCGGTGATTACCAAGTCATGGCTATTTTTTTTGGCCCAATCAAGGGCCTTAACCGGATCAGAAAAACTCTCCACATGAATGCTTTGATCAATGGAGCGAATTAACTCTTCCAGAATCATCCGGCTGATCGACTGATCATCAAGGATTAATACAGTTGACATGTATTAGACCTCAGCGCGTAAACTGGTTGTCCTGCTGCCAACCCTAGCGGCGTTGACCCTTTAGCGTCCTGGGATCGTAATTTCTGAATTTTGAATTATAATTCATTTAAAAACACAATGATAGCTCCCGTATATAAAATTTTCCCGAAGTAAATTATTGATCCTGAGTCTTGGTATGGAGGGCGCAGCGCCAAGAATTATCTCTTTGCTAAGAATGAAATCACTTCTTTACGATCGTAAAAACGGTGTGATTTACTCCGGAAAGGGTTTTTCGCTGCAGCCGATATACTCGCCCGGTAACTAGAAGATAGCGGGTTCGACTTGTGGTGTAGGTGTACGAAATACTGCGATCAATACTTCGTTACGGGGCGATATTTCTATTACTTGCCTTACAAAAAGCAGCGCGAAAATCTACATAGTTTGTTACTACTGGGTATTGGGGGAACTCATCTATAACATTTTGTGGGGGACTGTAGAGTATGCCCTGATCCGCTTCTGCGAGCATGCTGGTATCGTTGTAGGAATCTCCAGCTGCAATCACTCTATATTGGAGGGCGTGAAAAGCTTGAACACAAGATCGCTTCGGATCTTTTTGTCTTAGATGGTAGTCAGTTACAAAGCCATTCTCATCGGTACTCAAGCGGTGACAAAGCAGTGTCGGGTATCCGAGTTGCTTCATAAGAGGAGCAGCAAACTCGTAGAAGGTATCTGATAGGATCACAACCTGGAAGCGTTCTCTAAGCCAATCCAGAAAGCTAGTCGCGCCATCCAGGGGACCCATCTCACTAATAACTTCCTGAATATCTCCCAACCCCAAACGGTGAGCGCCGAGAATTCGCAAGCGCTGTTGCATCAATACATCATAATCAGGCACGTCTCTGGTAGTGGCTCTCAGTTCATCTATGCCGGTACGCTTGGCGAAATTGATCCATATCTCGGGTACTAGTACCCCCTCCAAGTCAAGACAAGCAATCTCCAAACGACAATCCTCCACGCAGCGGCTACTCATCTGATGCGGGCTAGCTACAGAATCAAGCAGAATGTTGGTATGGCTAAACGCCATTGGGCCGGCAGGATATTATCATAAAACACCGGAAGCCCTTCTCAGCGCGTGGAAAACTAGTTCCAGGGGCTGGACTCGAGGCCGATATTCGAGGTTTCGCGATCCCGAAGACGCGGACAATAACGAGACTGCATGATTGTACCGGGTGAAAACCGAAAAAGGAGAATGTCGTTCCAGAAGTCTTACAGACCAAAATGTGATTTTTTCACAATATTCCAGTGTAAAAAGGCACTGATCGAAATATGGCCAGCCTTTATTATTTAGTCGCAGGTTAAGGATGAACAATCACAGTCGTGCCTTAGCCCTCTCCTCCAGCACCTTTAACCCCGTTCTTGCGGGGTTCTTTTTTTCCCGTGTCTCAGTACCCCGGCGAACCCAACCAGCGATAAGCCAGAAAGCCATATAGCTGTTTTAAGCGGGACTAGACTTCCAGGTTGATATATAGGCAGCTCACTCGAAGCAATCTGTCACGAAACAGCCGCTACAGACACCTAAGCCTGAATCAACGGTAATCGTTCAGGCCGGACGGAGAGAGTTCGATTTCAGCGTTCTGCTGCTCCATCAGGACTTTAAGTATAGGGTTAGTACCAATATCTATAATTATTTTATTGTGTAATTATATTGTTTAAACGAAATCCCAGATGTGTGCTAAACTGGTTTTAAGCTTTACCCCACCTCGTGTGGGGTTTTCTTTGCGAGGAGTAAAAGCAGCTCTCGAAGGAGCTGTAATCGCCATAGCTGAGATTAGAATAGGTCGCTCTCTTTCTTCGCGCTACCCCAGCTAATCCAATCAGAGCTGAGCCGAAGAGCCAAGCGGCGGCGGGGATCGGGATCACGGAGGATGTAACTGAAACCCCATCCAACCCTAGATCTACACGATCCCCAAATACACTAGGCACTACCTGAAAACTGAGAATTTGAGTCTCCGCCATCGCTTCGAAAAGCATACTCTGATTTTGCCAGCCAAAGGCGTTTCCCTGACCTGGATTACTCATAAATGCCGACTGCTGTGTTTCATTGCCAAATACAACTTCCCAGTTTCCTCCTAATTCACCCGCACTCTGGTTAGTGGACCATGAGATAGATTGCTCAAACTTAACCTCATAGACTGCCCCTATTGTGAGACCAGAGATTTCCTGAAGAATACCCTCTCCTGGAATTGTGCTTATGGGGCCGAGCCCGTGTACAAAAGTTCCTCCATCGGCGCTTGAGTCCCAATTAAAACCGTTGAATGTCGTAGTGCTGTCAAAAATGTCTGTAGAGGAACTGATTGCGATATCGTTCCATGAATCGGGTTGTACTCCATTATATGAGTTAACATCCGGGGGAACTGCCACGTTCATAGAACCGTTGACAGCGAGAGAGGCCTGGGCTGACCCTGCGAATACAGCAAAGCTCAACAAAAATAGCGAACTGGGAATCCTCATGCTCTCTTCTCCCCTGGATTTAGAGTAAATAACGAGCACTGCGGTCGTATCTGATACTAATTGAGTCTAGCTCGTGATCAACAAATTACCACTGTTTGGGTGGCAGTCTGTTTCCAGATCCTATGCGAGTTGTCGGCCTCCTTGGTCAACGAAATTGGCCCACAGAAATAATTTCTAGTACGGAAAAATTGATTCCGTACGGCTTTCAGAAGCTAATTCGGGGTCACTATGTTGATTTGCACTGAATTCTGACCCGGGGGGTCAGTTTTGGGTGCAAATCAACAACCAGGCCTTTATATCCGGTGCAGAGATGATCCGTACTCAACGAAAACTATTCGATCTGATTCGCTGACCACTTGCTACTGCGGGGTCAGTAAAGATTTTCTAGGATGACCTCTATAGCAACCGGGAGTGAAACGATGGAAAGCAATGTTGAGCAAGCACGGCGAAAGTACCAAGAGGTCTATTTTTCTAATCAAGAAATCTCTTTACGCAACACTGCTCTCAGAGAAAGAATTGAAGAGATCGAAACCGAGAAGCTGCCCCAGCTACGCAAAGCGCTAGAAGCCGCTGAGGCCTCCAAGTACGAAATGCTGGATTCCTATGCAGTGGGCGATGCAGAGGAGCAGATAACGTAATATTTCTTTCGCACATTTTTGAGGAGGTGGCCCCCGGTCTGTATAAACTGTAATCGCCAAAGAACAGTACAGACCAAAAAGGACCACCATGAAAAAAGATACCACGAAACCGCTGAGCAAGGTTATCCGCATCGATGAAGGAGAGATCCGAGGCCACCTGGATGAAATGGTCAGAGGTACAGTTGAAGAAACGCTGAATGCCTTGTTGGATGCAGAAGCAGACGAGATGTGCAACGCCCAGCGCTACGAACGTTCGCCAGACCGGATAGATACCCGTGCCGGTAGCTATAAGCGCACACTTCACACGAAGGCCGGTGAAGTTGAGATCAAAATGCCAAAGCTGCGCAAACAGACGTTTGAGACAGCGATCATCGAACGCTATCGGCGCAGAGATATTTCGATCGAGGAAGCGATTGTTCAGATGTATCTGGCGGGAGTTTCCGTCCGTCGAGTAGAGGACGTCACTGAGGCACTTTGGGGAACACGGGTTTCTTCAGGTACCGTTTCCAAGCTGAACCAGAAAGTCTACAAACACATTGAACGGTGGCGTACCCAGAAAATTGAAGGCGCCTGTGCCTACGTCTATTTGGACGGTATCGTACTAAAACGCAGCTGGGGCGGCGAGGTGAAAAACGTCTCAATCTTGGCTGCGATCGGCGTTGACCAGAGTGGATACCGGCGTATTCTGGGAGTTGCAGAGGGCCATAAGGAGGATAAGTCAGGCTGGATGGGATTCCTCAAATACCTGAAGGATCGTGGTCTAAAGGGCGTCAGATTAGTCATTTCCGATGCCTGCCTGGGTCTGAAGGAATCGCTTGCAGAGGTGTTTCCGGAAGCAGACTGGCAGAGATGCGCGGTGGGACTGTTGAAAAAGGCAGCCTTGTGTTCTGATATAGATATCAGTCTCTATGGGGAGCGATTAGATGCTGGGTACTCAGAATCGATGGCAGCATGAGTTATTTGTTGCCACCTCGCTTGAACGACTTATTCCACAAGATCATATCCTCAGGCGTGTCGACGCAGTAGTCGATTTTTCCTGGCTACGCGTGGCAGTGGCTGACTGCTATTGTTCCGATAACGGGCGTCCCAGTATCGATCCGGAGGCAGCACTAAGACTGATGTTGGCTGGTTTCCTGCACGGGATTGTTCATGATCGTAAACTGCTTAGAGAAGCACAGGTCAATATAGCGATCCGATGGTTCGCCGGTTATTCCCTGGAGGATAGATTGCCTGATCACAGTAGTTTAACGAGACTGCGGCAGCGTTGGGGAAGCGAGCGTTTTCTGGAGTTGTTCGAGCGCACCGTGGAGGATTGTGTTGAAGCCGGCTTGGTCGTAGGGGACCTTATTCATATCGATGCAACTTTGGTGCGTGCTGATGTCAGTTTGCAAAGCCTCGTCAAGCGCCACGCAGAGGAGGTGTTAGTCCAAGATATCGATGAACCGCTTCTGCTATCGGGTCCACCAGCCCGAGCGACTCACTTGAAGTGCGTTAGTCAGACTGATCCCGATTGCGCAATGGCGACAGATCGCCGAGGTCACTTTACTGAACCTACTTATAAAGCCCATATTGCAGCCGATAGCCAGGCGCGCGTCGTTGTCGATGTTGCGGTTACCTCGGGTGACTACAACGAAGGCAATGAGATTATTAGTCAAACTGATCGTATCAGTCAGCGCCTGGGCCGAAAACCAGAAACGGTTACCGCCGACGCTGGCTACGCCTATGGCAAGGTGTACCAGGCACTGGAGCATAGGGGTATTGATCCATTGATTCCGGCAAAAGCTGAGCCAAAGCCCCGAAGCGTGATACCGCTGCGGCGGTTCAAATACGACGAAGTAAACCAAATCGTCCGTTGTCCTGTAGGCAAAACGCTGCGCCGTTCAAGCAAAGCTTGGCATGGCTGGTATTTCAGGTCGAGCACACGTGACTGTAAACACTGTTCACTGCGTCCCGAATGCCTAAGTCCAAAAGTGGATCGGCGTACAGTGTCCATTAGCGATGGCTACTCTGCACTTTTGAGAGCACGGCGCCGTCGTCACCGTTGGCAATACAAAGAGATCGGCCAGTACTGCCGACATCGGGGTTATATTGAAGGAGTCAACGCTGAAGCGAAGCGATGGCACGGTATGAAACGAGCGGTACGTAGGGGTCTGGGTAATATGGCGATACAGGCCTATTTGACAGCCGCAGCGATCAATCTCAAACGACTGGCCGCTGTCTGACAGGAGCGTAAGGCCCGAAAGTTCGGATAAAGCATGTTCGTTCTTGATCGACAGACACTAGAATATCAGCCTTTTTCAACAGTCCCGCGGTTCATTTCTATCGCAATGTGTTTTCCCATGTGCCTAGCACTAGAGTGCGTGAGGTGGCTGCCATGCTCAAGGCGATTCATGCGCAGGAGAATCGAGCAGCTGCCCAATCGAAAGCAGCTGATGTTGTGGCGAACTTGAAGACGATGAAATTGAGAGCGGCCGCTGAGCTAGTGGAAAGTGCGATCGATGAGACGCTGACATTTTTTGCTTATCCGCCACAGCACTGGCTCAAATTGAAAACAAACAATCCGATGGAGCGACTACTCAAGGAAGCCAGGCGACGGACGAAAGTCGTTGGTGCCTTTCCAGATGGTCATTCCGCATTGATGCTAGTAGCCGCTCGACTAAGGCATGTTTCCGCTACCACGTGGGGCACCCGTAAGTACATGAACATGAGGCTGCTCGAAGAGATGGATAGAGACAAAGATTACTCGGTAGCATGACGAATGACCGGAGCCACCGCCAAAAAAAGCGAAAGATTCTTTACACTACCGCCTGGAGTTACCCTGTCGGGGTATATAACTATGGCCTGCTTCTGTCCCAAGTTTTTTCGCGGCTAGGGCCATCAGATGATGAATTCGAAAAGTCAGCCGACAAATTTGATAGGGAGTACATTCAACCAATACACAGCCAAAAGGATGCAGCATAACTAGCTATCCCTTTTTTGGTAGCCCACGGTGCGCCCCTTGAGTGGGAAAACGACCAAATCAGAAAAGAAACGGCGTCACCGGCAAGCTGTGCGGGCCGGTATGCAATACTAACTAAGGTGCGATAACTCAGATTCATCTGACACTATCTGTCAGGTCAAGTCACACTTACTCAACTAAGGCACTTTTTTCACCACACTTTGATAGCACTTTTTACATACTGAAATTCTTTTGCGCCAGATATGAAATATTCTGGGTCAGCTTCAAAAGCAAATACTAAATAGGCATTTTTTGTTTCCACCATGGTGTACAAAACGCGAAGGGCGTAACTTCTACCTCCATGCGTAATGGTGAAATCGTGAGCAAATTCTGCAGCATCAAAGCCGCATATACTCAGCTCGTTTACATTTTTTATGATTGAATAGTTTTGATAAATTTTTTGCAACTCATACGGGACTAGACGACAAAGATCAAAGAACGGCTCATCTACTACATCTGTATCGACTATTACTTGTACGGAAGGAAAAAAGCCTTCTGAGCATATTGGGTAACCCGACATCACTACTACTGGGTAGTCTTCAGCACATTCCTTGTATTCCGCTTGTAGCTTGGCATATGGTTCGGTTTCTTCAGTAAATTCCAACTTCTGAAAAGCCTTGGTTGAATAGAAATCCCAACTTTTTGGTTTAATCAATGAGAAACCGAATTCAGAACTTGTATATTCATTCCCATCTGCTCCGAGGGTAGCTATAGGAAACAGGGCTGTTTCTATACCCGCTACTCCCAGTAGAGACAAAAATCCCCTTCGGCTTATTAACATCTTCTGAACGATCCGTTGTTTCTGGTGATCTGAGTTTATAGGTCCACTATACCCGCTGATTAAGCGCTAGTCTTAAATAGTCGCTTGTATGTTCCATTTACTTTCTTTCGACACTTGTTTCCCGACCATCATACTGCCCGCCTAATTCTATGGCCTTTCTGTTTGACTTAATCGTATGGCCGGTGATATCCCCAAGGTTCATTATACTTACGTGGCTATATTTCGTAACGTATTCTGAGCTGTTTTCTTCCTTGCCACTAAAGTGAACAGTGTAGTTCTCAGATTTAACCCAAGCCGTGAACTCATTGCATATGGATTCACTAGGTAGGTACGCCCAATGTATCACTTCTCTTTCCCTTTCATTGATGTCGTTGTCCTGAGACAATGCATCTAAAACCTTCAAATCTTGGATTACCTGCCAATCGTCATCTGTAGGATAAAGTTCATTCCAATAGAAATTTTTCTCTATATCAAGCGTATATATATACTGCAATTGGTAGGACGTTCTAACGGAAACATTCTCGACTATTTCTGCAGCTTTTTCTTCTGGAATATTGATGTAGAAATAGAAAAACCGATGGCCACCAACTGTAACACGGCCAACGTAAACTCCGCCTGCAGCAGAAAATAGCTTATCTAGAGTTTCATCAACTGTCGAAAGTTGAGGAAATTCTACATTCGTTGGCATGCCATATTCATCTGGATTTTTAAACGGAAGTTTAATTCTCAATACATGCTGGAGAGAGTCGACTTCGGCAGCTTCTGCATAACCATGGTTGTATGTTATCCACGCTTGGTCTTCGCCCATAGTCGCAGGGAATGTATACCAAATATCTAACACAATCTCTCCCTAAATGTGTAGTGATCAGCATAGGCGGTGCTGAGCCGCCGACGAAGCGTCCGAGTGAACAGAACGAACGACATCATGTGCTTATCAAACACACTGCATCTTTCCACTACAGCGGCCACAAAACCTATGGGTTTAGAGAAGACGGGTCCAAATTTGCATTCTCAGATTTCGCCGGTATTTAGCTTTACTACCACTGGTAGTAAATCCCCAGTAGCCCCTAAAAAGCCGTTCTGTGAGATTTCTTGGGGGCTTTAAGTTTTTATGCCCAGTGGGCATAAGTTGTAAAAACCTACCGAACAACAGCTGAGCTGAACTGCCTGACGGGCGCAAAGTTGTGCCCGTTAAAGAGGTGAGCCGTAATTTTGGCTCATCTTGATTGCTGTAGGATCCGTCCTGCTCGAAATCGCGGAAAATTTCAGAATCTGCGTTTTTGTCATTTTTGAAAAAATCTGCAATTTGCTCGTTTACCGATCCAACTGCTACTCCAACCGCCTCTGCTATCTCCTGCTGCGTATGGCAGGCCATGTACATGTCATCATCCCCGCACTTCTGGCGCCAGCGGGAGACGACCATTTTGTTGAGATTGAGGTCGGATAGCTTCTGAAAACTGGTATCAGATCTGTTACCGGTTTCTGGCGGCCTCCCCCCTTTATCTTTATCCTGCCCATCCCATCCCATCCCATCCCATCCCATCCCATCACCTCACAAAGTTGTGGCGCTCTTCTGGCTCGTAAGCGACCTGCCTGTGGTGAGTCCAGGCTAAATTGGGGTATCGATTCCCCGATTGATATATTAATAGCTATGGCTGAGATCACCCTTGAATCTGAAATTACATGCCCAGAATGCGGCTACGAGAAAACCGAGACAATGTCTACGGATGCGTGTCAATGGTTTTACGAATGCGGACGATGTGGTGCCCTGTTAAGGCCCAAGAAAGGAGATTGCTGCGTTTTCTGTTCTTACGGGGCGGTACCTTGACCACCTATTCAAGAATGCGGCCATTGTTGCGGTTAACGGCAAGCATTTCGAATAAGGTTTTCTTTTCTTGACCTCCCATCCCTCCAGGCGGATCTAAAGTAGTTGACTTGTCGTAACATTACGCTTATTCAGTTTTCAGTCGTACTACTACAGGATAGATAATGACTCGGCAGCAAGACTATGACGCCAGACAGCGGGCTAGAGGCCACAAGAAGGTATGCTTGTGGGTGCCTACTGACAAAGTGGATCGCCTGAAGAAGTATGCTGATAAATTGCGCAAGGAGGCAGACAAGAAGTAAAGCGGGACCGGCAGGTGCGCCAACACCCACCGATCCCTTCCCACAACCGTCTTGAAAGGAGACGACTATGAGCAACACGATTATACTACCCGCAGGCTCACCCTCTGAGTCCTCAGAAGTACAAAGATGTACTATGCCTGAGAGAAGTCTCATTCTAGCGGCGATTGACGCTACCAGCCTAGGAAGCTCCCAGATCCACGACCTGGGCGTAATGTTCGAGGCTATTCAGAAAGCAAGCAAGGAAGATGACCAGACCCACAAACTGGCAATGATCGGCTATTATCTCGCCGATGAGTGGGGTTATGAACTTAATGACGTACGCCAGAAATTGGAAAAGGCATGGAGGGGTGAATCATGACTGAAACAGCAATTGATGCGGAGAAAGCATTTGACGCGGAGTCTGAATTCAACATCGCCATGGGGACCCTCCGAAGCATACTCGACCTGATCAACGGCGTTTCATTGCATCTTGATGGCTGCGATGCCCTGGATGAATCAACCATCTACAACGCAACCTGTACCGCGCTTGTAGCAAGTCGTAAAGCCAACAATGCGTTTCAGGAGTTGCTTGAGCTGTACTACCAGTTGATCCGGGATAATCCTCCGGACGCCGAAGAAAAGAAGCTCCCGGCTTTTCTGAAGAGACAGGCGGATTAGGGAAAACCCTACCCCGCTACGGTTCGCCCTGGCGGGGTTTTCTTTGCCCAACAAAAACGGCCCCTAAAGGAGCAATAAATGCCATTGCTGGATTAGATCAGGCTGCTTTGTTTCGACTGGCTAAACCCACTAACCCAATTAGCGCTGATCCAAGGAGCCATATAGCCCCTGGAATTGGGACAGGGCTACCAAGGCCGAAACCTGCTAAACCAACTCTTGCAAACGCGTTCCCGTAAATCGATCCCTCAATTAACAATTCACTTTCCCCACCTAGATAACTACTAATCGTAATTACTCGGGGATTTGCCCGGACAAATAGTCCGTTAACACTTACCAAACCAATTGACACATTTGGGTCACTGGGTGCCCAGAAGTGCATGTTTGTACTTCTCAAGAATTGGAGATCGGTCGCTGTTAGCCTTATTGACCATTTTGTGTCGGAGTAGAGATAGTCGGACCTGACTGAATCAGCGCTTGAGGAATCTAAACCAAATCCGTCACCATCTATATCAATGCTATACACAGAAACAGGAGAATTTGAAGCCCTTAGAACCGTTGAGCCAAGTTCATCAATGGTATGTCAATGATCACCTCAATGGAGCCATTCCGGGATCGGTTTATTGGAGCCACCCTGGGATCGGTTTATTGGAGCCACCCTGGGATCGGCCTAATGGAGCCACCTCAGGATCGGCCTAATGGAGCCACCCGGCACCGGTTTTTCCCTTCGAACTGACCTAATCGCCTCCCGTATCGTGACCGCACTTTTGTGTGCGGAGAAGAAACGGAATGGCCAAACGGAGGTTCGAGATGTATCACTATCGACAAGCCCTGGTGCGCATGCGCCTGGGGGATTCTGACCGACAGATCGCCAAATCGGGACTGATGGGCCGGCGCGTTGCCGCGACCGTCAGAGGTGAAGCCGAAGCGCGCGGCTGGTTAGACACCGATCAGGCGCTGCCACCCGATGAGACGCTGGCGAGCGTATTTGATGCACCTAAAAAGCAGCGTGCCCGCCAGAGCTCCAGCCTGGAGCCGCACCGCGATCAGATTACCTCATGGTACGAAGACGGTGTGCAGGGCACCACCATCCACAGTGCACTGCAGCGTCGTCACGGCTTCACCGGCAGCTATTCGTCGGTGCGTCGTTTTTTGCAGGGCCTGGCAGAGACGACCCCGCGGGTAACCACGGTGCTCGAGTTTGCACCCGGCGAAGCGGCACAAGTGGATTTTGGTCAAGGACCCAAGATCACCGACGTGCATACCGGTGAGCAGTTCAAGACCTGGTTCTTCATCATGACACTGGCCTGGAGTCGGCATCAGTACGCCGAGCTGGTACCGGATCAATCGGTCGAGACCTGGCTAGGCTGTCACCGGCGCGCCTTCGAGCATTTCTCCGGCGTACCAGCGCGGATTCTGATCGACAACCCCAAGTGCGCCATCACCAAGGCGTGCTACTACGATCCCCAAGTACAACGCAGCTACGCTGATTACGCAGAAGGCTACGGCTTTCTGATCGCCCCGTGCCCGGTCGCCGATCCGAAGAAAAAGGGACGCGTTGAATCGGGCGTCAAATACGCCAAAAACAATTTCATGCCGCTGCGCGAGTTCCGTGACCTGGTCGACGCCAATGCGCAGCTGATGCAGTGGGTGATGGGGCAAGCGGGCAATCGCGTACACGGCACCACCCGCACCGCGCCGCTCACCCGGTTCGCCGACACCGAGCGGGAGTTCCTCAAGCCACTGCCTTCACCCGCGCCGGAATGTGCGCGATGGACAACCGGGAAACTGCATCCCGATTGCCACGTACAGGTCGAGAAGTGCCGCTACTCGGCACCCTGGCGACTGGTGGGTCAAATACTGGATATCCGCCTGAGCGAGACCACCGTGCGGATCTATCAAGCCCATGAGCTAAAGGCTGTGCATCCACGCGGACGTGGGCCGGGTTACCGTCACACGATCGACGATCACCTGCCACCGGATGCAGTGGCCTACAAGATGCGCACGCCTCAGTGGTGTCTAAAGCAGGCCGCGGCGGCCGGTCCTCACTGCCTTCGTTTGGTTGAGCGACTGTTTGAGCACCGCGTGCTCGATAAGCTCCGGGCCGCACAGGGTGTGATTAATCTGATCAAACGCTACGGACCGGCGCGCACCGATGCCGCCTGTCAGCGCGCGCTGTACTTCGACAACGTGCAGTACCGAAGTGTGCGCATCATTTTGGAAAACGCGCTGGATCAAATCGTCGATACCGAGCAAGCGTTCGATTCCCTGTCCGATGCCTACACCGGCGGCGCCAAGTTCGGCCGCAACACCAAAGACCTGTTCGACCCACACTAACGGCCGTGCGTTCCCTCGACCCGTTGCTGTCCATGGCCGTGCGGCAACGACAATCCACTGACCGACAAGGTCAACCACTCAACCAAAGGACATTCAATATGACTACGATGACACCCCTACCAGAACTCACGCCTATTCTGAAACAGCTGCGTCTGTCCGGTCTGCTGGAAAGCTTGGAGACCCGCAACCGTGAAGCCATTGAAAACAAGCTGACGTACCCGGAGTTCCTGGCCCTGATGATCCAGGACGAAGCCGCACGGCGTGATCGAAAAAAGTATGACCTGCGATTACGTCGCTCCGGCTTTCGGGGTGACAAGACGCTCGAGGGCTTTGACTTCAACTTCAACCCGGGCCTGAACCAAGAACTGATCAACGAGTTGGCCCGCTGTGGCTTTGTCGATGAAAAAGTGGCCGTGTTGATTGCCGGCCCCTGCGGTACCGGCAAGAGCCACCTTGCACAGGCCATTGGTCACTGCGCCGTACGAGCGGGCGTCGATGTGATGTTCACCACGCAGTCGAATCTGCTGTCGCAAATCAACGCCGCACGGGCAACCGGCAATATCGAACGCAAGCTGCAGACGCTGACCCGCGTCCCACTGTTAATCATCGATGACTTTGGACTCAAACCCCTCAAACCGGGGCAGGACGAAGACTTCCATGACCTGATTGGCGAGCGTTACGAGCGGGCGGCCACAATCATCACCAGCAACTTAGATTTCGGCGAATGGGGCGAGGCCTTCCCGAACAAACTACTCGGCGCCTCGACACTCGACCGGATACGCCACGGGGCTTATCAGCTGGTGCTGGATGGAAAAAGTTATCGCGCACCACGACCCGGTCCCAAGCGCGCAAAAACAGCGGTTGAAAAATCGACCAAAACAGCGCTTTAATCTACCCCGTTCGGAGGCGTAAAACCGCATGAAAAAGTGGCTCCATTAGGGCGATCATGGGTGGCTCCAATAGGGCGGTCAGTGACAATGGTATTCCACCCTTGAAGGCAGTGAGGACAAGTATCCGGAGAACCGCCAGCAGATCCAAAATCAACCCGGGCTGATGCTGCAAGAGAATTTCCCGGAAGCAACAGCGCTAGTATTAACGCGCTTAGTAAGAACAGTCTGATATTCATGTTAATCGCCAATGTTTACAAGAGAGCGGAATTTAAATCGCAAAGATCATGCCGATAGTATAATTACCATATTTATCAATAGGTTGTATAAGCTGCCGTATGATACCAATTTGGTAGGTGTAAATTATCCTGACAAAAATAATGGTTTTGCACAATTGTAATCTGCGAGTAAGGAGCGAACTGTACAGCCCCATTCGCTCGAATCCCACTGTGGTTCATACTGGCGGGTTTTTCTTACTCAATAAGAAAGCCGCCACTTCTGTTAGGTGACGGCCTATCGCCAGATCCTAGGCGGGGTTTCGGCCTTCCTGGGCGACATAGTCTAGTTTAACGCAAGGATTCTGTCCGTAAGAATCGATTAAGTATGGTCTCGTGACGGATTTTTCGGCACCGATTTTAAGTACAAGTTAAGTATATCGGGTGTTTGAGAGGGATACGATATCGCTAACCTATTGATTTCATTGGTACTCCCTAGGGGAATCGAACCCCTGTTACCGCCGTGAGAGGGCGGCGTCCTAGACCGCTAGACGAAGGGAGCGTCAGGTCGTGAGGCAGTGTATTATACCCATGCCCACGCCGGCCTCAAGTACGAACCAACCTTTTTATCGGGATGGGCCTGTCTTTGGCTAAGGGGGCCAAGTGAATTTTTAAACTTTAGGACGGTAAGATCATCGACCCCATAATTGTTCCTCGCCAGCAACACAACATTTCTCGTGCCGACATCAGCGAAAACGCCGTCAAGGTACTCTACCGACTGCGGAGTTCGGGTTTTCAGGCTCACCTTGTCGGAGGAGGGGTGCGGGATCTCCTTTTGGGGAGGGAGCCAAAAGATTTTGATATAGCCACTGACGCCAGTCCGGAGCAGGTACGTGGAGTCTTTCGCAATTGCCGATTGATCGGGAGACGCTTCCGCCTGGCGCATGTCCATTTTGGGCGGGAAATTATCGAGGTCGCTACGTTCCGCAGTGTGCAGGATGTCCAATCGGGCGGGGAGAGGAGCTCCGAAAGAAGCGGGATGATATTAAGGGACAATGTCTACGGAACCATCGAAGAAGATGTAATCCGGCGGGATTTCACGGTCAATGCTCTTTATTACAACATCGAGGACTTTTCCGTTATTGACTATGTGGGTGGGATGAAGGACCTAGCTAGCGGAACTTTGCGCTTGCTGGGCGACCCAGCCACTCGATATCGTGAAGATCCGGTTAGGATGCTGCGGGCCGTCAGGTTTGCTGCCAAACTCGGATTTATTATCGATACCGGGTGCGAGCGACCACTATTGGAACTGGGGGCACTGTTGCATGATGTTCCGCCGGCGCGGCTTTTCGACGAGATACTGAAACTGCTGATGGGAGGAAACGCGGTTCAGACGTTCGAGAAACTGCGCCACTATGACCTATTCTCGAAAATCTTTCCTGAAACCGATGAATGCCTCTCTTATGAGGAGCATCAATTTCCGCTTACTTTCGTGATTCACGGACTGCGCAATACAGATGTAAGGATTGCTGAAAACAAACCCGTTACCCCTGCATTTCTTTTCGCGGTATTACTGTGGGAACCCATGAGGCGGCGTATGCAGCAATTGGTATCAGGCGGAAGGGTACCCGCACTGGCCAGTCATCAGGCCGCCGATGAGGTGGTCGCGAGGCAGATTCAACGGGTTTCAATTCCTCGAAGATTCACTGTTCCAATGCGCGAGATCTGGCATTTACAGCATCGGTTAGAGAATCCCAAGGGGAGACGGCCACGGCGCCTGCTCTCGCACCCCAGATTTCGTGCAGGCTACGATTTTCTACTTCTGCGGGCGCAGGCTGGAGAAGTGGATCAGGCCATCGCCGACAAATGGACTGATTTGCAAGAGCGTGTGGTAGATCAGAGCCAGCAGCAATCGCTTTCCCCGGCTCCCAATAGAGCTCGCCGTAGAGGGAGGCGGCGGCGAAATCGCTCTGTAGCACCCGAAAAACTGTGACCGAGGATCGACTGCATCAGGTTGCGGTTCCGGGTGCAGTAATCGCCTACGTGGGGCTCGGCAGCAATTTGCAACAACCGTTGGAACAGATTCATCGTGCCAGGGATGAACTGGCAGCCATACCGGGTAACCGGGACTTGGTTTGCTCCCCGCTCTATGGGAGTGAACCAGTGGGTCCCGGCCAACAACCTGACTATGTCAATGCGGTTGCCGGTTTCAGCACGGTGTTGAGCGCCCAGGAGCTACTTTGTGAATGCCAGGCGATCGAGCTCGCACACGGACGGGAGAGATCGCGGCGCTGGGGTCCGAGGACGTTGGATCTGGATTTGTTGCTATTCGGCGACGAGGTTATCGATACCGAAGAGCTCAGAGTTCCTCATCCGGAGTTAAGCCGTCGTCCCTTCGTGTTATATCCGCTGTTTGACATTGCCCCCGATTTGGAAATTCCATTGTTTGGCCCCATTTCAGTTCTTATAGGTCGTTGTGCCCCAAAAGGCGTGTGGCGACTCGATTAAGCTAATGTCGATCCCCTTCGCCTTAATGGTGTATATTGCGGTGCACAACATGCTGTAAAATCGATCACCGCGGCATCAATGGCTTTGTTGGTAGGCCTGAACGCCGATTTGAAAACGGATGCTCATCATTATGTCGAACAAAACCATAGCGACTCTCCTGCAAATGAAGCAACAGGGTGAAAAAATCACCATGTTGACCAGCTACGATGCCAGTTTCACGCGCCAGCTCGAAAAAGCGGGTGTAGATGCAATACTGGTGGGAGATTCTCTGGGAATGGTCATTCAGGGCCAGGAGAGCACCCTTCCCGTTGGCGTAGACGACATGGTTTACCATACCCGTTGTGTTGCACGCGGCCGTCAACAGGGGCTTTTGATCGCCGATATGCCCTTTATGAGCTATAGCTCTGCGGATCAAGCTCTAGGTACCGCAAGCCGTCTGATGAAGGATGGTGGGGCGCATATGGTTAAGTTGGAGGGAGGCGCAACTCAGTTGGAGACCGTAGACCAATTGACCGCAAATGGCATACCGGTTTGTGCGCACCTTGGATTGTTACCTCAATCTGTTCATAAGCTGGGCGGCTACAGGGTGCAGGGTCGGGATGATGAGTCGGCTCGCATTATAAAGGAAGATGCTATGGCGCTGGAGGCCGCCGGTGCAAAGATGTTGGTGTTGGAGTGCGTTCCCACACCACTAGCCAGTGAGATCGCCGATCTGCTTGAGATTCCTGTTATCGGCATCGGTGCAGGTGCAGGTTGCGACGGCCAGGTATTGGTGCTCTACGATATGTTGGGTATCACTGTTGGCCGACGACCGCGGTTCGTAAAGGACTTTCTCCCAGGGGCGGGCTCGGTACCCGATGCGATTACAGCTTATGTCCAGGCGGTGAAAGATGGCAGCTTTCCAGGAGCGGAGCACAGCTTCGAATGATTAGTGAACAAAAGGTCAAGAACCTCAGGCAGCACATATGCCGTTGGCGTGCGGCAGGCGAGAGGATCGCCTTGGTACCGACCATGGGGAATCTACACGAGGGGCACCTCAAGCTCGTAGATAAGGCACATGAGCAAGCGGATCGGGTCGTGGTATCGCTGTTTGTTAATCCGCTTCAATTCGGTGATGGCGAAGATTTGGATAAATATCCAAAGACTTTGGCTGATGATTGTAATCATCTCGTTGATCGCAATGCCGACCTGCTCTTCAATCCCCCGGTATCGGAAGTTTATTTTAGGAATCGATCGGAGGAGACATTGGTAGAGGTACCAGGGATCTCATCCATTCTTTGCGGCGCATCACGTCCTGGTCATTTCGTCGGTGTAACTACCGTGGTCTGCAAGCTGTTTAATATGGTGCAGCCGGACGTGGCTGTATTCGGCGAGAAGGACTACCAGCAGCTCTTGGTCATCCGCAGGATGGTCAAAGATCTCTGTATCCCAGTGGATATCAAGGGCGTCGCCACAGTGAGGGAGGATGATGGGCTGGCGATGAGCAGTAGAAACGGTTACCTGACCCGGGTGGAACGGACTAAGGCACCGGCACTATATCGCGTGCTCAAGCAGACGGCTGAATTAGTGACAGCGAGTGATGGGAAAGCAGAATCGCTGAAGGCGCTGCAAGCATCGGGCAAGCAGGCCTTGGAGGATGCAGGGCTCAAGCCCGACTATCTACAGATTCGTCGGGCGGAGGATTTGGCTGATCCGGGTCCGGAGGATCGAAGCTTGACAATTTTAGGTGCGGCTTATCTTGGCAAGGCCAGGCTAATCGATAACATTACCGTTGAGCGCTGAATTTGGCATGGACTAATGATGAGCACTAGGTAAGCTCGCCGGCCAGCGGATTTGGTGCCGGATTCTGAATAGACTGATTGTATATGCCGAGATAGTTCTCAGCGCTGCTGTGCCAACTGAAATCCTGCGACATACCGCTTACGGCAAGCTTCTGCCACCAAATCGGCGGTCGCTCCCAGAAATCCATGGCGCGTTCGATCACCTGCCAGAGGGCCCCTTCTGTGGGAGTGTCGAACACGAACCCCGTGGCACTGTTACTCAACAGATTCTTGGGTGTAGCATCCGTAACAGTGTCTGCGAGACCGCCGGTTCGATGCACAATAGGGACGCTTCCGTAACGTAGACTGTAGAGCTGATTCAAGCCGCAGGGTTCAAACCGGGAAGGCATGAGGAAGCAGTCACTGGCGGCCTCTATTCGATGTGAAAGGGGTTCGTCGTAACCGATTACCGCCGCGACTCGTTCGGGATGCGTATCAGCCGCCTCAAGTAACGCCTTCTCTAGGTGGGGGTCTCCAGAGCCTAGGAGCACCAACTGACTGTTGGATTTCTTTAAAAACCCGGGTAGTACTTTAAGGATGAGATCCACGCCTTTCTGTTCCACGAGCCTGCCGATATGACCAAATAACTGAACCCCAGGGTTTTCGGGCAGCCCCAACTCCTTCTGTAGTGCGATCTTGTTGCGCTTTTTGAGTTCGAATGTAGAGCTATCGAAGTGTTGAGCTAGAGCCGGGTCGGTCGCGGGATCCCAGATTGTGTAGTCTATCCCGTTCAACACTCCCTGAAGCCTCCCGGCGCGGTGTTGCAGTAAGCCTTCCAGGCCATAACCAAGGGCGGCGGTGCAAATTTCCCGGGCATAGGTTGGGCTGACCGTGGTGATCCAATCAGCGAAGGCCAGCCCGCCTTTGATAAATGAGAACTGCTGATGAAACTCAAGCGCTTCGGGTGACCATAGTGCAGGGTCCAAACCGAGGGCATTGAAAGTAGCGAGATCAAAATTACCCTGGTAGGCAAGATTGTGGATGGTGAAAAGCGTTGCCGGTCGGTTATCTTCAGACGCCAGCAGCGCGGGTACCAACCCGGTTTGCCAATCGTTGCAGTGAACCAGATCGGGTTGCCATCTGAGTCCCGCACGATTCAGGGCGATGGTGACCACGGCATGACAAAAAACGGCGAACCGCATTGGATTGTCCGGCCAATCTACTCCGGTAGCGTTGGTGTAGGGGTTGCCGGCTCGGTCGAATAGTCCGGGCGCATCGATTAGATATAGCGGCAGATCTCCCCTGAGGCTTCCCTCTAGAATGCGGATCTTGTCTCCACCTCCCGGTGTCTTTATCGTGGCCACTGGGTGCAATGGTATGGCTTTTTCGACTGCTGTAGGGTACGCCGGAATTACCAGGCGGACATCGTGTCCCAGCCCAGCAAGCGCCTGGGGAAGACTGCCTGCCACATCGGCTAGTCCACCGGTCTTTATCAACGGCAGAGCTTCGCTTGCGGCAAAGAGGACTTTTAGCGGCATCATTTTGGGAGGGATCATCTCGAGTGTTGGGGTCTCTACAGACGGGCAGCGTTCCTGCGGTGGTGTCACATTTTTGCCGCAAGTACTCGGTAAAGTTGAGCTATTATAGCGGTTTTCTCGGGTAATTCCTTGAGTATCCCTATTAAAACTGTGGTGATTTTATATGTACTCAATCGATAAAACTAGCGAATGGCAAGCTCTCGAGCAGCATTGGTCGACGATGAAGGAATCTAGCATGCGCCAGCTGTTTGCTGATGATCCTGAAAGGTTCGACCGAATGTCGATCGAAGGCTGCGGTATGTTGCTCGATTATTCCAAGAACCTTATCAATGGTGAGACGATCGATCTCCTCCTGGCATTGGCCAGGCGCGCGGAAGTAGGCGAGTGGACGAAAAGAATGTTTGCCGGGGAAGCCATCAACAATACCGAAAACCGCTCGGTACTGCATGTAGCCCTACGCAATCCCAACGGCGATCCGCTAGTGGTCGACGGTGTGGATGTGATGCCTGGTGTTCGCTCTGTGCTGGACAAGATGGGGGGATTCACCCGTGCACTGCGGAATGGGGATTGGAAAGGCTTTACCGGGCGTCCAATTACTGACGTAGTGAATATCGGAATCGGAGGATCCAATTTGGGTCCGATGATGGTGACCGAGGCGCTAGGCTATTACCACTCCCCCAATTTACGTGTGCATTTCGTCTCCAATGTGGATCCCACCCACATCAACGAAACCTTAAAGCCTCTGAATCCGGAAACAACTCTCTTTCTGGTGGCCTCCAAGACATTTACCACTCAAGAGACGTTAGCAAACGCCCATGCTGCGCGGGCCTGGTGTCTGCAAGCATTGGCTGACGAGTCGGCCATAGCGCGCCATTTTATAGCCATATCGACCAATGCTGCGGAAGTCGAAGCATTCGGCATTGATACCGCCAATATGTACGGATTTTGGGACTGGGTCGGTGGGCGCTACTCCCTATGGTCCGCCATTGGTCTCCCGATAGCCATAGCCGTGGGTATGGAGCGTTTCCGTGAACTACTGGCAGGCGCTCACGAGATGGATGTACATTTTCTGAACGCCCCACTTGCTCAGAACATGCCGGTATTGTTGGCTATGCTGGGTGTTTGGTATCACAATTTTGCGGCCTTCGGGAGTCATGCGATTTTGCCCTACGACCAATACCTTAAATATCTGCCCGCTTATCTTCAGCAGGCAGATATGGAGAGTAACGGCAAACGGGTAAACCGCCAGGGGGCAGAGGTGTCGTACACCACCGGGCCAGTTATTTGGGGAGCAGCGGGTACAGATGGCCAACACGCCTTCTATCAGCTGATCCACCAGGGTACACAAGTGATCAGCAGTGATTTCATCGCCTCCATCGATAGTCATAATGAACTCGGCGATCAGCACTTGAAGCTGCTGTCCAATTTTTTCGCCCAGACCGAAGCGCTTATGCGAGGTCGCACAACCGAAGAGGCCAGGTTGGAACTTGAGCAGTCGGGGCTGACTGGGGCCCAGCTGGAGGCATTGCTGCCTCATAAGGTTTTTCCGGGAAATCGCCCGACCAACAGCATCCTTATAGATAACCTGACGCCAAGAAGACTCGGTGCCCTGATTGCGCTGTATGAACACAAAATATTTGTTCAGGGCATCATTTGGCAGATCAATTCCTTCGACCAGTGGGGAGTGGAACTAGGGAAAGCCCTGGCCGGCGTTATTCTGGGCGAGTTGAAGGAAGGGGCGCCAACGGGAGCGCATGATGCGTCTACCGCTGGATTAATCGACCGGTTCAAGATCGAGCGATACAAAAAGCGGGAGGGGTAGCGGAGATAAAACACCTGTTCCCTCCAGTCCCCAGGCCCTAAGGTCGTTAAAGCTGGTGCGTATGTCTGGGTCTGCGATTACTCTGACTCGAACTGCGGCTGCAGTATCAAAATTCCCAGCGGGGGCAAGGTCAGCTCGATGGAGTGGGGTTGCCCCATCCAATCCTGGGGGTCGCTGAAGACGTGCCCCTGATTTCCCATGTTGCTGCCACCATAAAATTGGGAATCAGAATTGAATATTTCCCCAAATACTGCCGCGACGGGAACTCCGATGCGATAGTTTTCCCTGGGTACCGGAGTGAAATTAAGCACCACAACCACAAAACTGCCGTCCTGAGCCCAGCGCAGGAAGCTCAGCACAGACTGACTGGCATCGTGACAGTCGATCCATTCGAAGCCGCCGCTTTCGAAATCGAGCTCGTGCAGAGGTACCAGCTCACGATAGAGATGATTCAGCTCGCTTACCAGTGCACGCATTCCCTGATGTTGGGGGTATTCCAGGAGATGCCACTCAAGCTGGTCGTTTTCGCTCCACTCCTTGCCTTGTGCAAACTCGTTACCCATAAACAACAATTTCTTTCCAGGGTAGGTAAACATGTAGCCATAGAGTAGGCGCAAGGATGCGAAACGCTGCCAGGAATCTCCCGACATTTTGTCCAGCATCGAGCCCTTGCCATGCACCACTTCGTCGTGGGAGAAGGGAAGCACGAAGTTTTCGGTAAAGCAGTAGAGCAGGCCAAAGGTGAGCAGGTCGTGGTGATAGTGACGAAACACCGGATCCTTTGAAAAGTATGAAAGTGAGTCATGCATCCAACCCATGTTCCATTTCATACTGAATCCGAGACCGCCGAGCCAAGTTGGCCTGGATACCTGCGGCCACGCCGTAGACTCCTCGGCGACAATCAGGGTTCCCGGAAATTGCTCGTGGGTAACACTGTTCAGGTGTCGCAAGAATTCAACTGCCTCCAGATTTTCCCTGCCTCCGTATTTATTGGGTACCCAATCGCCAGCTTCCCGCGAATAGTCCAGATAGAGCATAGAGGCAACGGCATCCACCCTCAATCCATCGAGATGAAACTCCTCCAGCCAATAAATGGCGCTGGTCAACAGGAAGTTGGAAACTTCTGCCCGACCATAGTTGAAGATGAGAGTTCCCCAATCTCTATGCTCGCCTTTGCGCGGGTCTTCGTGTTCATAGAGGGCGCTGCCGTCGAAACGAGCCAGGGCGTGGGCGTCTCTGGGAAAGTGGGCGGGTACCCAGTCCAATATCAAGCCGATCCCCTGTTGATGCATATGGTCAACGAAATATCTAAATTCATCTGGCTGTCCAAAGCGGCTGGTGGGGGCAAAATAACCGGTGGTCTGGTATCCCCAGGAGGCATCCAGCGGATGTTCGGTAACGGGTAGTAGCTCGATATGAGTGAAACCCAGCTCCTTCACATGGGCTGCAAGCTGGTGGGCTAATTCCCGGTAATTCAGAAATCCACCATCGTCTCCTCGCCTCCAAGAACCGAGATGCACTTCATAAACGGAAAATGGAGATTTTTGCCAATCCCGATATTGACGCGCTTCCATCCACTGCTGATCACACCAGGAGTAGTCGCTGGTTGGGGCAACAATACAGGCGTTTTCCGGACGTTTTTGGAAGAGATGAGCATAGGGGTCGTTCTTGACTAGAATTTCACCGTGCTTGGATCTTAGTTCGAAGCGGTAACAACTGCCCGGCGACATGCCAGGCATGAACAACTCCCAAACTCCCGCGCCGCCTCGACTGCGCATGGGGTTAACACGGCCATCCCAGAGATTGAAGTTACCAATGATGCTGACTCGGTCGGCGTTGGGCGCCCATACAGAAAAAAGGACCCCAACTACCCCATCGACCTCATGTTCATGGGCCCCCAGCATTTTATAGGCATGCCAGTGTTTGCCCTCGTTGAATAGGTGGAGATCGAACTCCTCTATTTGGGGGGGGAAGCAATATGGGTCGTAGCTAACGATCTCGTGGCCGTTTTCGTCGATCCATGCGATCTGATATCGCTCACCGACCTCAGTTGCCTTCCCGGTCCACTCAAAGAAATCGGTACCCTCGATACGTTTCATCGGCAGATCAAACTCGGCGATCCTCGCCGACCGGGCTGACGGTAGAAACACACGAACAAGGGCAGTATCCCCCTCTACCTGGCGGCCAAGCACCTCAAAGGGGTCGTGATGGCGTGACTCGAGTATTCGAACCAAGTGTTCTGAAATCTTTTGATTTTCCATGATTTGGCTGACTGATCTTGACTGCGATGCGTGTAAGGAGATGCCCAATGACGATGGACTGTTTGCCAAGGCACTATGTTAGCATATACCCGGATTCGCAATTGTCGGAAACTAGGCCGTAAGCGGTGGCAATTCCGAGACAGTAGCAGGTAAAGTACAGGCTTCCTGAGTGCCTGCAAGAGAGTGGTACGGATTTCGGGGACTGGAGAGGGGCCGCTCAGCGGCGAGACTCTCTGCAAGTTGGTACGTCGACCAGCAGAGTTATCTATGTTGGCCTGAGAGCAATATTGCCCAATTGTAAAACAAATAAGGCTGTAATTGACTTTTTTGAAGAGGTGTTGATGAGCGCGGTTATATCAAAACTGGACCTCCACTGATGTCAGATAACGGCAAATTGAAGGTCGTGCTGTGCTGGCATATGCACCAACCTGACTATCGCGGGCCTGACGGTGGAGAGTTTCAGCTGCCATGGGTTTATCTGCATGCCATGAAGGATTATTCGGACATGGCAGCCCACCTCGAAGACAACCCGGATGCCAGGGCGGTGGTCAACTTTGCACCGATCTTGCTGGAACAGTTGGAAGACTACTCCATGCAAATCGAGGCCTGGCTGAGTCGCGGGTTGATGATCCGTGATCCTCTGCTGCTGGCTTTGGCAGGCCCCGGACTCCCCGCAGATCAAAAGTCACGGCAGGCCATTATTCGCAGCAGCCTGCGAGCCAATGAAGCCCGCCTGATTAACCGGTACCCGATTTTCCGCCATCTGGTTGATATCGCCGGCGTACTGGATGAAGACAATGCGTCATCGATGTATCTAAATGACCAGTTCCTCATCGATTTGCTGGTTTGGTATCACCTCGCCTGGATAGGTGAGTTTGCCCGCAAGAACGATATCAGGGTGAGGTCTCTTGAACGGAAGGGGAGAGGGTTTAACGCCGATGATCGCCGGCGATTGATCGAGGTTATCGGTGATCTGGTTTCCGGTATCATTCGCCGTTACCGTCGATTGGCGGATCAAGGACGGGTTGAACTCTCTGTTACTCCCTACGCTCATCCCATAGTGCCCCTGTTGCTGGAGATGCATTCCGGACGTGAAGCGATGCCTGATATCACCCTCCCAGCGGTGGCAAATTACCCGGGGGGAGAGCCCAGGGCAAGGTGGCACATACGCAAGGGAATCGAGGTGTTCGAGCGCCACTTTGGACGGCTGCCGAAAGGATGCTGGCCTTCTGAGGGAGGCATCAGTAGTGAGACCTTAAGGCTTTTGGAAGAGGAGGGGTTTTCCTGGGCAGCCAGTGGGCAGCAGGTGTTGCACAATAGCCTGAGCGCCTTTGGCGGTAGTGATGAACTGCCTGAGCAGTGGCTATACAGACCCTATCAGCTGGGGGAAGGGAAGCTGTGCAATTTTTTCCGTGATGACGGTCTCTCCGATCTGATCGGCTTTACCTACGCGAGTTGGCACGCCGATGATGCGGTCGCCAATTTCATACAGCATCTTGAGTCCATAGCCGATGCCAATGAGGGTAATGCGAACAGTGTCGTCTCCATCATCATGGATGGGGAAAATGCCTGGGAATATTATCCGCAAAACGGCTGGTTTTTCCTCAGCGCGCTCTACCAAAGGTTGGCTGAGCACCCCAGATTGCACTTGACCACGTTTTCGGAATGTTTGGAGCAGGTGGATCGTCCCTCCGAGCTGACGGAATTGGTTGCCGGGAGCTGGGTGTACGGAACATTCTCCACCTGGATCGGCGATCCCGATAAAAATCGGGCCTGGGAGATGCTCGCTGAAGCCAAAAACTGTTATGACAGAGTGATGCAAACGGACCGGCTGGATGAGCAACAGCAACAATTGGCTACCCTGCAGTTGGCCCACTGTGAAGGCTCCGACTGGTTCTGGTGGTTTGGTGACTACAATCCAGGGGATACCGTCAGTGACTTCGAAAGGTTGTACCGGCTGCAGTTGACCCACCTTTATCGACTGCTGGGTGAGGAGCCACCTGAATACCTTTCAAAGGTCTTCGCTCAAGGCAGCGGTGATCCCAGGCACGGGGGCGTGATGAGACAGAATGCCTGAGGTGGCCACTCCCTTGGGCAACCGTCGATGTAGCCAGCAGGTTCCGGAGTAATTCAGGACATGAACAGCAAGCAGTATGGGGAGAGTCTGGATCGACGTCGGGCCGGGCTGTTGCTGCATATAAGCTCTCTTCCGGGGAGTTCCGCGACTGGTGATCTCGGACCCGCGGCATACCGTCTCGTCGATTTTCTCTCCCAGGCTGGTCTCAGCGTATGGCAAATGTTGCCAGTGGGCCCCACCCATGGCGATGGGTCTCCCTACCAGTCGATCTCTATGCACGCGGGTAATCCCCGGTTTATCAGCCTGGAGCGGTTGACCGATGAGGGATTGCTACCCCAGGAACTGGGGTTCCGCACAACCATATCCGACCGTGAGAAGGAACGCCTGCTGCGAGCGGCATGGCGGGTATATGCAGAACAGGGAGATGGATTCCTGGATGCGGAGATCGAGGCATTTACAAGGGAAGCGAGGGGCTGGCTGGAAGAGTACATGTTGTTTAGGGCATTGCGCGAAGAACAGGGTAATCGCTCATGGTGGGAATGGCCTGAAGCACTCAGGGACAGGCAACCTGAAGCACTGGCAGAAGCGCGTCGCCGATTGGCCAGGGAACTCGACTATATCAGGTTTGAGCAGTGCCAGTTTTTCAGGCAGTGGTCCTCGTTGCGGCAGTATGCCAATGAGCAGGGCGTTCGCCTGTTTGGTGATATGCCCATATTCGTTGCACATGACAGTGCCGAGGTCTGGGCCAATAGGGAGATGTTTACTCTAGATGCTCAGGGGTTTCCCGAGGTGGTGGCGGGCGTTCCTCCCGACTACTTCTCGGAGACTGGCCAGCGATGGGGAAACCCGCTCTATCGATGGGACCGAATGGTGGAAGATGGGTTTTCATTCTGGATTCAACGGATGGAAACTCAACTGCGGCTTTTTGACTTAATCAGGATTGACCATTTCAGGGGATTCGAGGCTTACTGGGAGATTCCCGCGGAAAACGAGTATGCCATCCACGGACGCTGGGTTAAGGCACCGGGTGACCTGCTGTTCGACAGGCTGCATGAGGTTTACCATGGCCTGCCCCTAGTCGCTGAAGACCTGGGCATCATCACCCCGGAGGTTGATATCATGCGGCGCGCCTATGGCCTTCCGGGTATGAAAATTCTTCAATTTGCCTTTACCGGTGGCGCGGACAATCCGTATCTTCCCTTTAATCACGAAACCAACTCCGTGGTTTACACGGGTACCCACGACAACGACACTACCCTGGGGTGGTATCTGAGCCTGGACGATGACAGCCGGCAGTATGTCGACGAATATCTCGGGCGCTCCAAGGAGGCGATGCCCTGGCCCGTTATCCGGGCCGCGTTGGCCTCCCGCGCCCTGCTGGCTGTACTTCCCATGCAGGACATACTCGGCCTTGATGGTTCCCACCGCATGAACCTACCGGGCACTACCGAAGGCAACTGGAACTGGAGGTTCGATTGGAGCCAAGTGGACGAAGGTCTGGCGCATCGAGTGCGCCGAAGGCTGGAGATCTACGGCCGCCTTTGCTGAATTTATTTACTGACAATACCGGAGGAATAATGACCAAGCGCGTAAAAAAAGCTGTGTTTCCTGTCGCCGGCCTGGGGACAAGATTTCTTCCTGCTACCAAGGCTAGTCCCAAGGAGATGCTACCGGTCGTGGACAAGCCGTTGATCCAATACGGTGTTGAAGAGGCGGTAGCCGCAGGCATCGAGGTGATGGTGTTTATAACGGGTCGCAATAAGACCTCGATAAGTAATCATTTCGATACCGCTTACGAACTTGAAATGGAGCTTGAGTCCCGCAGCAAAACCGATTTGCTGGAGATGGTTCAGAACATAACCCCTCCCGGGGTCTCCTGTGTGTTCATTAGACAAAACCTGCCCCTGGGTTTGGGGCACGCAGTGCTCTGCGCCGCGCCCGTAGTAGGGGATGAGCCCTTTGCCGTTGTTCTAGCGGATGATTTGATCGAAGACGGCAAGCGGGGTTGTCTCAAGCAGATGGTCGAAGTTTTCTCCGAGAACAGCTGTTCAATTCTGGCTACCGAGGCTGTTCCACCGGAGGCCACCGGAAGCTACGGGATCGTAGACAGCAGCGAGGAGGGGCAATTGGTCGGTGTACAAGGGATCGTGGAAAAGCCGAAGCCTGCCGAGGCGCCTTCCAACCGGGGTGTGGTAGGGCGCTATATATTGACACCACAAATTTTTTCCATTCTCAGCGAGACTCAACGCGGGGCCGGTGGGGAGATACAGCTGACCGATGGTATTGCCACGCTGCTGGAGCGTGAATCGGTCAAGGCCTATAACTTCGAGGGTACGAGATACGATTGCGGGAGCAAGTTGGGCTACCTTATGGCAACAGTGGATTACGCCTTGGAGCATCCAGCGCTGGGCAAGGAGTTCGAAGCCTGGATAAAAGAGCGGTTTGGTTGCTAGCTGCGGCCTTCACCAGTTTGTCAGTGGTGATTCGATTAACGCATGTTGCGCTTGGGTTCACTGCCAAGTAATTGATGAGGACAGTTTATGAGCAGACTAATGCCGAGAAAACCGGTACCTCCACTCGCCGTCCCAACACTCTCGGGAGCTCGTTGGAGCCTTGAGGATGCAACACCCGAAAACTTCTCTATGGCTGTTTTCTACCGGGGCTACCATTGCCCGGTATGCAGAGGATATATTGGTGAACTCGACAGGTTGGTGGATGAATTCGGACAGCGGGGAATAGAAGTTATCGCCCTCAGTAGCGACACAGAGGAGCGGGCGCGGGAAACCAAGCTCAATTGGAAGCTCGAGAATCTGGACTTGGGTTACGGGCTGGATTTAGAAGTGGCTAGAGCTTGGGGGTTGTACATATCGAGCAGTAGGGGGAAAACCTCGCTAGGGATCATGGAACCTGATCTATTCAGCGAACCAGGCGTTTTCCTGATGCGGCCTGATCGCACGCTCTACTGGTGCGCGTTACAGACCATGCCGTTTGCCAGACCCAATTTCAAAGAGATGCTCGCAGGTCTCGACTTCATTCTTAAGAATGACTATCCCGCCAGAGGGGAGGCCTGAGTCGGTAAGCTTCCGTTCTGCACCGATATGATAGATCGGACGCTTGAGCACCAATACAATGCCAGGGCCGCTGTGCCAGGGCATGCCGAGATTTTCGACCGCTGGCGAGAAGAGAGTCGTCTGTTTCGACGTCATAGCGAGTGCCTACTCGATTTGGCTTACGGTGAGCATCCCCGAGAGCGTCTCGATCTTTTTTTATCGGGCGGCGGGCGCCTGCATGTTTTTCTCCACGGGGGATACTGGCAGGCGATGGACAAGTCTTATTTCAGTTTTCTTGCCCGGGAATTGACCGCATCCGGCATGGATGTGGCGATAGTCAACTACCCCCTGTGTCCGGAATCTACCGTTCCTGGAATTCTCGATTCCGTTCGATCGGCCTGCAGCTATCTCTGGCGCAGTGCATTCCGTGTTCAAAGAGGTTGGAGTGCCATTCAGTTGTCGGGCCATTCCGCTGGCGGGCAGCTGGTATCCATGCTGTTGTCCACCAATTGGCCAAAATGGGATCCCCTAGTTTCCGATGTGTTGGTAAGCAGTGGGGTATCTATCAGCGGAATCTATGATCTTGAGCCTCTCAGGTATACAAGCATTAACGAAAAACTGCATCTGGACGAACCAACAGCAAGATCCCAGAGCCCCATTCATCAGAGGCCGGCCACCAGCGCACCCATGCTATTGATTACGGGCGGGGAGGAGCGCCCTGCGTTTCAGGAGCAGATGAAGCGTTTCCACCAATATCGGCATGACCTTGGCTTGCCAACCAAGTCGATTACTCTCGCAGACCGCAATCATTTCACCGTCATCGATGAGTTGGGAAGAGAGGGCTTTTTGCTGGTGCAGGTGCTGGCCATCGATTCGGACTGCGATTCCTAGACTCGCCATCTGGCCGGAAATTGGGGTAACTTTATGGCACACAATGGGCAGCCAGGGACTAATTGGGGAACAATATGAAAATAACAATCATCAGCGGTAGCCACCGCGATCCATCTCAAAGCATGAAAGTCGCCGAGCACCTCAAGTCCTCATGGCTTCAGATCAATGAGGACGATGAGGTCGAGATTCTCAGTTTGGCCGGGAATCCTATTCCTCTCTGGGATCAGGGTGTATGGGAAGGCAGCCCTGATTGGAAAGCGTTGTTGGGTCCACTCAGGGAACGGCTTATCGAGAGCGATGGCTTTGTTGTCGTCTCACCGGAATGGCACGGCCAGGTACCCTCGGGATTGAAAAATTTCTTTCTACTCTGCAGCCCCCGCGAGGTCGGTCACAAGCCCGCCTTGATTGTGACTGTTTCCGCAGCGGATGGAGGTGCCTATCCGGTTGCTGAACTGCGTATGAGTAGCTACAAGAACAACCGCATATGCTATCTGCCGGAGCATCTCATCATTCGCCGGGTTGAAAAGGTACTGAACGCTAATCCAAAAGAGAATGACGAAAAGAGTGACAGCTATTACCGGGCCCGGATTTCCTGGGCCTTGGGGATCCTCCGGGAGTACGCTCTGGCTTTGGCCCAAGTAAGAGCCAACGGTGTGACCAAAACAGCGGATTATCCCAACGGCATGTAGACCGGAAATCATATCAGGAGGTGAGGGTGGAAGCCCGGGATAAAGAATCGGTTAAGGCCTATCTCTCCGCATTGCAGGATGAGATTTGCGCGGCGCTGGAAGGCGCGGATGGAGTAGCGTCTTTTGCGGAGGATGCCTGGCAACGTACAAAGGACGAGGGGCTTGGAGGTGGAGGGTGTAGTCGGGTGCTTGTCGACGGCGCGGTTTTCGAGCAGGCAGGCGTCAATCTTTCCCATGTCTCGGGTACCCGGTTACCGGCCTCTGCAACAGCTCATCGACCGGAGTTGGGCGGTAGGGCCTTCGAGGCCATGGGCCTCTCTCTAGTGATTCATCCGCGCAATCCCTACGTACCTACGACCCATGCCAATGTACGCTTCTTCGTCGCAGAAAAACCAGAGGACAATGCCGTCTGGTGGTTCGGCGGAGGATTCGACTTAACTCCATACTATGGCAATGAAGCGGACTGCCGTCATTGGCATCAAATGGCGCGGAACGCCTGTCTTCCGTTCGGCGATGGAGTATACGAGCGGTTCAAAAAGTGGTGTGATGACTACTTTTACCTCAAACATCGAAACGAGCCAAGAGGTATAGGGGGGCTGTTTTTCGATGATCTAAATGCCTGGGGATTTGACAAGTGCTTTGGTTTCATGAAAAGCGTTGGCGATCATTTCCTTCCCGCTTACTTACCACTTGTAGAGCGCCGGAGAGACATGCTTTATGGGGAGCGCCAACGCGAATTTCAGCTGTATAGACGGGGTAGATATGTAGAATTCAACTTGGTCTATGATCGGGGGACCCTGTTTGGCTTGCAATCCGGAGGCAGAACGGAATCCATACTCATGTCGATGCCCCCATCGGTGAAATGGCGTTATAACTGGCATCCGGAAACGGGATCGGAAGAGAGCGATTTATACCAGCGTTTCTTACCACCCAGGAACTGGCTGAGTGACTAGTGGAAGCGTGACAAGGGGTTGAAAAATCTGGTTTCCCAAGTTCATCTTGTTGTCATATAGTAGGGCAGGGTTGCTGAGACAATCATCTGTGCCAGAAGCATGCACCTTACCCCACAGCTGGAAAGGTAGAACAACAAGCGCTGCGCGCAGACAGTCCACACACGAGGTTTTGAAATATGCCCTTTGTCACTTGGAGTAAGGAGTACAGTGTCAACGTCGAGATCATCGATAAACAGCACCAAAAACTACTGGAGTTGGTCAACGGGCTACACGCCGCCGTTGAGTCGTGTATCGATAAACAGCAATTGCGGGAAAAGCTCGCAGAGTTGGTGGAATTCACGGGCGAGCACTTTGCAACGGAAGAGGAATATATGCGGCGGTATGGATATCCGGCCGCGAGCGCTCACCAGAAGGAGCACAAAGAGCTGCTCAGACATCTAAACGACCTGCTCAATGCAGTGTCCGGAGGCTTTCGTCCTACCTTTTATTCCGACTACGATGTCTCCACGGATTGGGCCTTGCTTCACATCGCCGAACACGACAAGGGACTGGGTGCATTTCTCAATAGTAAGAATGTCTACTGAACCCGAAAAACAAGCACCAGATGACGATACCACCGATAGTGAATCGGTTTGGGTCAAGGAACGCGACCGCCTCAAGGCGCTCTGGGTGGTATCCGTGGCCTTTTTTTGGTTCAGCGTGTTTTTCCAGGGTACTCTCTATCTCATGGAGAAGCAGGTCAACTTTGTTTTACTGTCGGTGATCGCGGGCATGCTTTTCCTGGGTGTGATATTGAAGATACGCCTGCAACTGCATCTACGGAAAAAACCCTGAAATTATCTCTTCCGGATTTATGCCATCACGGTATCCAACATGCGCTGACGCATTTCACCATCTGGAAGTCGTCCCACGAGGGCGCCCATGTTGTCTGCCATGTGGTGGGGTTTTGAGGTTGCGGGTATAGCACAGGTGACTCCGGGATGGGAGATGACAAACTTGAGAAAAAACTGTCCCCAGCTGTGGCAATCGATTTCTGCTGCCCACGTGGGGAGTGTTTTTCCTCTCACCGTCCTGAATAGTGCTCCCCTCTGGTAGGGACGATTCGCGATCACCGCGATGCCTCGCTCCTTGGCCAGCGGTAGTAGCCGCTGCTCCACCTCCCTTTCACCGAGGCTGTAACTCAACTGGACGAAATCGAAGGGATGGCGGCTGAGAATGTTTTCCAACTGTTGATGATAGCGCCCATGAGAGGTAGTGATCCCGATATATCTGACTCTACCCTCGGCCTTCCAGGAAAGCAGTGTTTCCAGATGCGTCTCCCAATCCACCAGATTGTGTATCTGCAGCAGATCAAATCGTGGCAATCCCCAGAGGTGCTGGGAATTTAGTATTTGATCAATTCCCGGCTGCCGCCCGGTGGTCCACACTTTGGTGGCTGCGAAAAGTGCCTCGGGTCGGGCCATCCTCGAGAGTAGTTTTCCAACGACTTCCTCTGAGTCTCCATACATGGGTGAACTGTCAACTAGCGAGCCGCCGCGTTGGAAGAAGCTAGTCAGCACTTCCCCAAGGCGCGCCATCACTTCGGAATTCGGAGAAACGTCGAAGGTGCGAGAGGTTCCCAGACCAATGGCGGGCAATTTCTCCCCGGTCGAAGGGATGGTCTTGATAATTCGATTCTCCGCTGCGGAAATTTTACCTATGCCTCCGATAAACGGGACCAACGAAGCCCCTGCCAGCAGTTTTATCAGTGATCGCCGTTTCAGGTTCAGTAACTCTTGGTTCATGTCGCCCTCCGTCACTGGTGAGATTCTAGTGTGGATGCCATTGATTGTTGTCGTCTACCTAGAGCATAGGCAACGGCGGCCCAGAAAAGTGCTATCGGGGCTGCCAGAAAGGCAATGCCGGAGAGCGCGAATCCCAGCGCTCCGAGTAACGAATAGAACCAGGCGCTGACCGCATCTCCACCCCGATAGACGACAGTGTCGATAAAGTTCTTCGCCTTATACTTCTGTTCCCGGTCAAGTACCACGTACAGCATCTCCCGGGTAGGTCGCATAATCGCATAATTGCCCGCGCGGCGTATGATCTGCACCAACAGGATCGCCCAAAGCGTGGGGAACAGACCGAGCAGGAGAAAACCCGCGGTTAGAAGTATTGGCAGTAGTGCGAGAGTCCAGGCTACGCTAAAACGCTTCACCAGCCTCCGGGTTGCGAAAATTTGGATCGCAAGCGTCAGAATGTTTACCGTCAGGTCGATAAGGGCGAACACCCGCGTTCGATGCGCCGGATCATCGAACGTTGACTCGACGATACTCGCCTGTTGAAAATAGAGGAATGTCGAGAGGGTGGTAAACAGCAGCATCAGCAGGCAGATTCCTAACAAGTAGGGTGATTTAATAACTAGAGTTAGCCCTGCGATCCATTGCCCTCCCAGGGGCTTTGATTCATTATCCATCGGGCGCTTCTGCATCGACAAAGATCGTTTTCTCCACTTCAGCAAACGAAAGATGCACACTACCGAGAACCCCAAAAAAAGTGCCGAAACCAACAGCAGGTTGCTGGTGCCTAGAGGCACCGACAGAGCCGCGGTCAACCCCGGTCCGCTGATCGCTCCCAGTGATCCACCGGCCGCGATCGCCGCGAATAGGCGTCCCGATTGTTCTGGTGTGAACAGGTCTGCCATCAAGCTCCAGAAAACGGATACCACAAACAGGTTGAAGACGCTGACCCAAATGAAAAACACCCTTGCGGAAGTTTGGCTGTCCGCATCCAGCTTGAATAGAACAAAAAACAGCAAGATGTTGAGGATGAAAAAGCCGTAGACGGCAGGTAGAAACTGCTGGCGGGCAAAACGCGAGCTCAGCCACCCGAACAGTGGTACGGCACCCAGCATAACCAGAAAAGTGCCGGTGAAAACCCAAGGCAGGTTTTCTATTCCTCCTGCTATACCCATCTCGTCTCGAAGGGGGCGGAGTATGTAGTAGCTGCAAAGCAACGAGAAAAAGTAGAGGAAAGACCAAGTCAGCGCAGGAAACTCTCCTGGTCTGAGATCCAACAGTCGACTGCAACGCTGGTAAATACCCCGCCAAAGTGCTTTGTTAACGATGTTGCTCTCCCTGGTCATTCACCTATGTTGTCCCCTGGATAACCCGGGGCTCTAACAATCTCCAATCGCGCATGCTCAGGTTCCATTCAATCAGGGTAGCGATAAACTTATCCTGCTAGCAGAAGAGACGGGGCTTTTTCAAGTCGTCTGCACTAGAATACAACGATCATGTCCACGCAAGAAGTTCCCAACAAACCACCCGAAGCCATACTGGAGTCAGATGGCATGGGGCGTTTGATGCTTGCTTTTTCAGGCCGCTGGATCACCGATACCAAACTGCCGCCAGTCGACTCCTTGGTAGTCCAGCTCTCGGACTCGGGAGCGGATGAGTTGCATTTCGATGTTACCGCCGTCGAAAAGTGGGACAGCCGATTCGTTGCCTGGATAGCGCGTGTCATTGAGGGTGCCGAAGCACTGCATGTGACAGTGGATGTAGAGGGGCTGCCCGCGGGTGTTCGAAGACTGTATCGATTATCAAGCAGTGTGCCGGAGCGGGATGACGATTCGCAGCAGCACAATAGAGGCGGACTACTCGCCAAAATCGGCACCGGAGCCCTTGTTTTTGTTAGGCAAACAGGTGAGTTGTTATCCTTTTTGGGGGAGGTATTCCTCGCATTTCTGAGAATGTTGTCAGGTAAAGCGAGGTTTCGCTACTCGGACCTGTTTCTATACATCCAGCAGTGCGGAGTGGATGCACTGCCGATCGTGGCCCTGATCAGTATTCTGGTCGGCTTGATCTTGGCCTTCATCGGGGCTATTCAACTTTCCATGTTCGGGGCACATATCTACATTGCCAACCTGGTTGGCATTGCGATGGTCCGGGAGATGGGGGCGATGATGGCTGCCATCATCATGGCGGGAAGAACGGGCGCGGCTTTTTCGGCTCAATTGGGTACCATGCAAGTCAATGAAGAGATCGACGCCTTTAAAACCTTCGGTATAGATCCTATAGAGTTTCTGGTTCTTCCACGAATATTGGCGCTGACGCTCATGCTGCCGTTATTGTGCATATTCGCTGACTTGCTCGGAATTCTGGGGGGGCTGTTGGTGGGCAGCACACTGTTTGACATCACGCCGACACTCTACGTGGAGCAGACACTGTCTTCCATCAGTCTTACCGATGTCGCCATTGGCGTTGTTAAAAGCGGCGTATACGCTGTATTGATTGGACTCGCTGGCTGTATGAAAGGCATACATTGCGGACGTTCCGCGGCCTCTGTGGGTGAGGCGACAACCGCAGCGGTGGTCATGTCAATTGTGGCCATCGTCATCGCCGATGCTGTTATGACGCTGGTGATCAACGCCATCGGGATTTAACAGATGACCAGACCCACGCCCCACATCGAGATCGAAGACCTGACGATGGCCTATGGCGATAAGGTGATTCAGCAAGACCTTAGTTTCACCATAAATCACAGGGAAATCTTTATCATCATGGGAGGCAGTGGCTGTGGCAAGAGTACCCTGCTACGACATCTGGTAGGGCTGAAGTCTCCGGCAAAAGGACGAATCCTTTTTCAGAACGTGGATTTCTGGCGAGCGACTCAGGAGCAACGCTTGGCTCTGATGAGGAAAACCGGCATGCTTTACCAGAGCGGCGCGCTCTGGAGTTCAATGACGCTCGCGGAGAATGTAGCCCTGCCTCTTGAGGAATACACCAATCTCTCCCCAAAGGAGATCGCCGAACTGGCCTCCTTCAAGTTGTCTCTGGTTGGCCTCTATGGATTTGAGGAATACTATCCTTCGGAAATTAGTGGCGGAATGCGCAAGCGCGCCGGCTTGGCAAGGGCCATGGCGCTGGATCCGGAAGTACTGTTTTTCGATGAACCGTCTGCGGGACTGGACCCGATCAGCGCACGGCTGTTGGATGAATTAATACTGGAATTGAGAGACAGCCTAGGAACCACAGTGGTAGTGGTGACTCATGAGTTGGCAAGTCTGCTAAGCATCGGCGACAATTCGGTATTTCTCGATCCCGAAACCAAAACGATGATCGCCACAGGGAAGCCGAAGTGGTTAATGGATGAGTCCGAGGATCCGCGAGTGATCCGCTTTCTCTCTCGGGGAGAAAGAGATGGAGAGCCACGAAACGAAATATGAGCAAGAAAGCCAATCCTACACTCATCGGTGGTTTTGTGCTTGCCGCCATAGCCGTCGGTGTTGCCCTGATCGTCTATCTCGGCTCCGGCCGCTACGGCGGCGAGTGGTACCGTTTCGCGGTATATTTTCACGGCAGTGCCGCCGGATTGCAGATAGGTGCGCCGGTGGTGCTAAAAGGCGTCAATATTGGCCAGGTCAAGCAGATACAGGTCGGTTTTTTTCCAGAGGACGAGGATTTCATCGTTCCCGTAGTGATCGAGGTGGACGGCACCAAGATTCTCTGGACCGATCACTTTGGGGGCATGGAGGGCGACCGTCTGCTGGACAGGCTGATAGAACAGGGTCTCAGGGCACGTCTTGGACTACAGAGTGTGGTCACTGGACAACTCAGGGTGGAACTGGGGTTCTTTCCGGAGACGGAAGTGAATTTCAGGGGGGGCGACTCCGAGTTGTCAGAAATTCCGACCATCCCCTCAACCCTTGATACATTTCTCCGAGCACTTGAGGAGGTGCCGATTCAGAATTTCGCCACCTCAACCCTGCGGGTCATCCAGGGATTGGATAAATTGACGAACGCGCCGCAATTGTTAGCCATTCTCAACAATCTGGAGTCATTGACGGAGACCTTGGATGATAGGGTCGAACCTGCCGCTGTTTCCCTTCAGCGGCTGCTGGAGGATCTGGAAGATCTATTGAAACAGTCGAAAACCACGGTGATGCGGCAATCCAACAATCTTGACAATCTGACGACGGACGCCCGTAGTTTTCTGACCAAACTTGACGGTGAGCTTACCCCTGCGCTGGCGGACGTTCGGGCCGCTGCCGATTCTGCTGAACGGGCCTTCGACAGGGTGGATGAAACCTTTATTACGGTAGATGAGATAATCGGTACTGATTCACCCTTGCGCCACGAGTTTCTCACTTTACTCAAGAATCTCTCCGAGGCAGCGCGCAGCCTGAGAATAATGGCAGATTACCTGGAGCGGCACCCTGATGCCCTGATCCGGGGCAAGAGATAGCAAGGAGCACGAATATGTACAAATACACCACTTTAAGCCTCCTTCTTCTACTTCTTGGAACAGCAGGTTGCACAACCAAGCCGTCCCGGTTCTATGTCCTGGAACCGGAGACCACTGCAAAACCGAGGGCGGAATACCCGAGGCTGATACTGGGTGTGGGTCCGGTCAGAATTGCCGCCTATCTGGAGCGTCCACAGATCGTTAGTCGGATAGGGGCCGGCCAATTGGTGGTCGAGGAGTTCGAACGTTGGGGAGGGACACTGGAAGCGAACGTAACTCGAGTCACTGCTGAAAATCTATCCCATCGCCTGGGTACCGGGGCAGTGGTTACCTTTCCGTGGGAACGGGTCGTAATCCCGCGCTTTCAGATCTCTATAGATGTCCGGCGTTTCGATCCGACAGGGAACAGCCAGGTTTACCTGGTCGCCCAGTGGCGGATCGCCGGTCAAGACAGTAGGCGTTTGCTGGCAATCGAGACATCCACTATCACCGAGGAGATTGATGGGGCGGGTCTGGGCCCACTGGTCAGCGCCCAGAATCGTGCCCTTGCTCGTCTGAGCGATGAAATTTCCATGAAAATCCACACCTTGATGGCTGAGAATTAGCTTCCTGTATTCGTAGTTCCCCAGGATAAAAAAATCTGCAAATAGCATCCCATGTCGATTATCAACTGACTATAGATTCACCCGGTTCGACGCTTGCCTTTGTGATTTAAGACACTCTCATTCTGTGTGCCCCAGCACGTCCAGGACTAAAGTTGATTCTACAGACGCCGATATTTTTAACCGTAGTAAGAAACCCATTGCTGGGTCGGGTTCCCCCAAACCCGGACTCAACCTGCAGCCTCCCAGGTCCCAGCGCCCGGAGGCACCAACTTCCCAAATACGAGTTCAGTTGCGGTAATCTCGCCCCGAGCCTGTCAAAGGATTCTAAATCGCAATTTCCTGCCGTTGTCGATTGCCAGGGTCAATCGCTTACAACTAACATAGCCGACGATGAGTTGCCCTGATCCTACCTCTCTCCCGAGTTCCGCTTGCTTGCTCGCTCCCGCAGCCGTTTTCGGATCGCTCATGCACTCGATAGAGAGAAAACTGGGGATACGGGGCGCCAAGCCCATGCTCTGGTTTCTCTTAGTCTTGGGATTTCCGACGCCGGTCGCGTTCGCCGGGAGTCAGATCAGTTTCACTGTGGGGGACTCTGCCTTTACGCAGTTGACGCAATTTGTCGCAGAAGCCGATATGCAGGCCCGCCAGGATTTCGCCTGGATCTCCATTTCCGAGCTGATCGCCACTTATGAAAGAGTCATCTCTGAGAGTGCTCTGGAGAGGCCGGATAGCTCCAAGGAGAGGATAAAGCTGACTAGTTGGCGGTCTGGAGCAGCCGCTTTCAGCCGGGATTTACAGCGGCTCAGGGAACGGCTCAGGGAGAGTGTGGAAGTGGAGGTTCAGCCCGGTGGCGTCGGCGCGGCTGTGATCTTTATCGATGGCTCCCCGCTGGTCCTCAGTGGTCCGGAAATCGGTGCCGCAGACAGGATCGAAACCCGCATCCTGGGAGATTTCTGCACAATGTATCTCTGTCCCGAATTTTCGACCGGGAATGAGGCTGCTTCTCCCGAAGTCGCTCCTGTGGGGCGGGGTATGTGGCTGTTGAGTAACCAGCGTCTGCCTCGGTATCAAACACCTGATGGGTTGGTATTCGTGTTCGCAGATCTTTCGGCCCGCAGAGAAAAGCAGGAGACTTGCGAAATAATCGCCGGAGAGTTACGCACGTTGGTTGGGGGACTGGGGGCCAGTCGCCGTGCGGGGCTGGCAATCGATTGGCAACGGCTGCAGGTCCGGCCCTTAAAGGGCGCTGCCGGATATCATGTCACTGTTAACGCCAATGGAGACTACCTGCGGCTCGAACTCCCCTACCTGAGCAGGCATGAATTGCTCGATCTCGGCGGAAGGGAGTGGGTGAAGAAACGTTTTGATCATCAACCGGCCGGTGTGGTCTTTAGAAACGCGGGCCGATTCGTGGCACGATGAGGGAGTATCCCCACAAGTGTATTTCAGTCCCGGCGGCTGGTAATAGAGCGAGGACCGATGGGGGTTTGAAGATGGGCCACCATGAAAGGCGCGCTATTCTTAGCCAGCGGCAGCAGTTTTACCAGTTCTTCCGCGCCGATCTTAGCAAGCTCCTGCCGGACCCATTCCGCATAGGGATGGTGAATCTCAAGGTCGGTCAGCGAACAGCCTAGGTCAGTCATGTTGCCGGCAGGATGGGGACTCACATTCCACTGGATTACACTGGGTAAAATACCAGCACCGTTTAGGTGTCCGTCCTTGGGAATCGTGATTTGCCATTTGAGATGGTCGCGACGCATTGCGGCAACGCTGGTTATACCCGGATACCCACTCTGCCGAAGGGAAGAGATATCTGCGCAGTTGACTAGCCAGGTGAGCATTAACGGCCCCTGGTTTAGGGATGAACGAACATGGGGGTCGTCCAGCCCGAACCAACGGGGATGGGAAGGGGTGGGAGCATCGGGGTTGATGGCGATGACCTCGAGATAGCTATTCTGACTCAACTGCATCAAGCAGTTGTGGGTGCCCATCTGCGGGTGTTCCCCCCCGGCGGGAATTTCGACCCCCAGATTATCATGAATGTAACGGCGGCCTTGTTGCAGACTAGTAGCGGCGACAACCAGGTGGTCGAGACGAGCGGTAAGCATTTTGGGTCTTTCAGTCTTGGGTAATCGGTTTGTTTGATTCAAAGGATGGCCGACGAACGCCAGAAGATGATCGCGATCAACAACAGCAGTAGGCCGACCCACAAAAATATATAAAAGGTGACCGACTGCCGGGCTTGAGTGCGCTCGTACCAGGTGCGCGGCCTAATTCCCCGGATCAAGAAAACTGTCATGGCAGCGAGCAGTACGCAGATGACATTGACTGCCAACAGCAGTGCAGCTCCTCCCGCCAGTGAGGGCTGGCCGCTGCCCAATAGCAGACCAACAGTGGCGGTTGGAGGCAGCAATGCCACGGCAACCATGACGCCAACCAGGGTAGAAGAGATGCCGGTGGTAAGGGAGAGCACAGCGGCTGCACCCGAGGCTAGGGCCAGCGCTACGTCTCCGATATCCACTGTGGTGCGGGACAGTATTTCATCGCTGCCTAGGGGAGTAGGCCAAACCAGCCCTGCCAGCAGGGTGATGAGAAAGGCGATGAAGACACCGGTTAAATTGGTCTTTAACGCCTGCCACATTAAACTTCTGTCCCCAAGCGAGGCGGCAAAGGCGAGTGCGATGTTCGGCCCCAGCAAAGGAGCGATTACCATGGCGCCGATAATGGCGGCAATGTTGTTTTCGATTAGACCGATGGAAGCGACAATTGTTGAGAGAAAGGTCAAAAGCAGAAAGTTGTTGTCGAGCCGGGTTCCCTTTTCTATTTGAGTGAACAACTCTTCCCTAGTGGCCACCACCGCATTGCGACGGTTTTTGGCCTCCTCCTCCTGTTCTTCCTTTCTCGGCCGGATAACCGTGTCTATGGGCAGGATGATAATGCGGGAATTCTCACCGGATTCCAATAGATCGTGAAGCGCGTCGATCAAAGACTGGCGTTTGTCGTCGTCTACCAGCATGCGAAAGCTGCGCCTGCCGTCCCGGTTCTTGGCACCCTTCCAGAGATCTGTAATTTCGTAGTGTTCGGCGATCCCAGACAGGGCCTCCGAGTGCTTGGAGTCGGTTATGACCTCTACGATACGCATGGTGTAACAAACATAACGGTTCCCCGGCGCTTTGAAAAGTAATCCTGAGGAGTGAGACGGCCGACATATTTACCCAGCGGCTCAAGGAAGATAAACAAGACGAATAAAATTGACTAGAATAGCGGCCCAGTCTGACGACTTCCGGATTGATGAGACTATGAATGCGGTATTCTTCCTGCTCGTTGCCGTTGCGTTTGTCGTTGCAGCTTGGCGACAAATCACAGGCGACCAAGGCGATCTCTCGTCAATGGATGCGCTCTCGAAGGCGATGGTCGATTCTGCCGGCGGGGCAGTGGAACTCGCCCTCGGACTCGTGGGCGTGATGGCGTTGTTTCTGGGCTTGATGAAGATCGCCGAAAAAGGCGGACTGCTCACTATTCTGGCGCGTCTCATTCGTCCGCTGATGGTGCGCCTATTTCCGGATGTACCGGCGGAGCATCCTGCGATGGGAGCGATGATTCTCAACATGTCCGCCAACATGTTGGGATTGGGCAACGCTGCCACCCCTTTCGGTATAAAGGCGATGCAGGAACTCGATCGGCTCAATCCCTGCAAGGGTACGGCGACGGATTCCATGGTGCTTTTCCTGGCCATCAACACCTCCAGTATTACTCTACTTCCGACGGGGGTCATCGCCTTGCGCGCTGCCGCCGGTTCCGATAATCCCGCAGGTATTCTGCCCACCACCCTGTTCGCTACGGTCTGCTCCACCATAATCGCTATCATGGCGGCAATGTTCTATCGGCGGTTTTTTCCGTTGCCCGGTACCGAACCTGCAGGGCCGGTAAAGGAGGAGGCAATCTCCTCTCCAACAGACGAAGATGTCTCCGAGGCAGAGGGATATGCTCCTTGGGTCTCCTGGGCGGTGCTGCTGGGTTTTTTGGCGTTGATCCCGCTAACTGTGCTCTACGGCCAAGTTATCTCCTCCTGGATTTTGCCCGGACTCATGATCGCTTTCTTACTTTTTGGCGTATCACGCGGTGTTTCGATTTACGAATCCTTCATCGAAGGAGCCAAGGAGGGGTTCGAGGTTGCACTTAAAATCATCCCCTACCTGGTTGCGATTCTGGTCGCGGTGGGAATGTTCCGCGCCAGTGGTGCGATGGAATGGGTAGTGACTTGGCTCGGCTCGATTACCGGCCTCTTGGGGCTTCCGGCCGAGGCGCTACCGATGGCGTTGCTCCGACCACTGTCAGGTTCAGGTGCCTATGGTGTCATGGCATCCATTATCAACGATCCGGCTGTAGGTCCTGACAGTTATACCGGCTATTTGGTCTCCACACTTCAGGGTTCCACAGAGACTACTTTCTATGTCTTGGCAGTCTATTTTGGCGCGGTACAGGTCAAACGCATTCGCCATGCGCTTGCCGCAGGTTTGACCGCGGACTTGGCGGGAGTGGCCGCGGCTGTGATCGCCGTGGCGTTTCTTTATGGATGACGGGGCACGAACCGGGAAATGAAGAGCCAATTCTTATCCCTCTCTAATTAAACTTTCCGCGGAGTCCTTGGTCCCGCTAGTGTCATTGATTCCTCTGTGTCAAAGCCTAAAAGAATTGCATTTACAGGCTGCGGATGCTGGCGATAAGTCATTAAATTAAAGAGCTCAAGGTTATTCCCGTCGTGACGAGTAATAAATAAAGCATATTATGAAGTGGGAATGGATATGACCAAAACAAACGCAATTAACTGGGCCATGGCATTGTGCGCGATCGCTCTTGCCACCGTTTGGTGTTTCTGGATTAGTTAGGCTGCGCCCGCCGACCACGCTAAATTTGGCGCCTAGGCAAAAGCTTCTGCCTGTATAGCAGGTTTCCCTCTCTCCGGATCACTGCCTCGGATAGACCCTCGCCGGCATAAACCCGAATAGGCCGACGCTAGAGCTCAATCCATGGGGCATCTAATACCCTCCTGATTTTAAAGAAATTATGTCTGGTTATTTTACACTTGGCCGGGCGCTGAAAATCCTTTAATTCGTTAAAGCGTAGTTAATCAACCGGTTGCCTTTGCTGGCATAAGACTTGCGTTTTTGAAATAACATGGAAATTTCGTAGGTCAATTGAATGATGTGAGGTCTATGGAGGGATCAAATCCGGGACCGCGAAGCTGGTTTGATCGAATGCGGGTTTAGAACGCGGCAGCATTTCCTGCTGCCAGGTCAACCTAAATAGGAGGAGACTGTTATATACAGAATCTCTGGAATCTTTATTCTCACACTGCTCATTTCTCAGCCGGCATGGGCCGGCATCATTACCGGGGTGCTGGATGATTTCGAAGACGGGGGTTTGGGCGGCTGGGCACCCCCCCGGGCCAATACTTCCAATATAGCGGGAGGGCCAACCGGTTCTAGCCGGGCTCTCGAGGTGCGTCCAGGTGGAAAACTGGCTGCTTTCGATGCGGGTGCTGATATCTCCGGTGCCGTCGATCCCGAAGTAGTGGCTATCGAGATCGATATGATGCGAGGCGTAGGGGCTGCCCCACTGGACATTCGCCTGGTGCTCTTTGGGCCTGGCGCGGGTAACCGGTGGACCTCCACTGTCTCCCAGGTGCTGCTCGGGGATGGCCTCTGGGATACCTACAGATTCAGCATCCGGGAGAGTGATCTGACACAAGTGGCGGGTGGCGACGACTATGCGGATCTCCTCGCTAACCTGGATCGCATCATGTTCCGTCACGATACCGAAGGACCCAGTGCTCGGGGTACACCAGTGGAGGCCAACGCGGGTCCTTTTTTCATTGATAACGTGACCGCAGTAGCCAGCGCGTCATCGGTACCTGAACCGGGCACTGCCCTCTTGGTTGCTTTGGGTGTTGTTGGGTTAGTAGTGTTGCGTCGCAAACGGTGGTCCTCGAGGGAGTTGTTGTTATCTGAGCAACGCCGAGCGGTATGAGTAAAAGGACTATAGCCGATAGTTCGTTTGCGCGCGAGACTCGGTCAGCCTATCAAGGAAATCACCGGCTGACCGGGTCTAGGAAACAGTGGATCGCATCCCAATTGCTGGAGTAAGGTTTGCATCCGAACTCTCTCGTTCTACTCCGGCCCAATGCCCTGCAACTCCCACCACCCGTCCGGAGCGCCGATCATTGTTCTTGTATTACAGTTTGAAATAACCTGGAAAATTAAACTTGTATCTATTATGGTTTGGGCGATGCCGCTGATAACACACTGTAAAAGGATCTACTCAGTTCCCGGGTGCAGTGTTTTATCCAGTAGTCCGAATAAACGCATTAGTCAGGCTTTAAAAGCGAAATCAAGGAGAAGATATGCTAACCAAAAGGAAGTTGTTTTCATTCGCTACACTTATGCTGGTGTCTTTTGCAACTACCCTGAGCGCACTCAGCGATTCGCAGTTGCATGATGTTTTAAGTCAGCTCGATGCTGCCGCAGAGAATCGTGATCTTTCCACAATAGCCAGCTATCTAAGCGATCGAGCGCGAATCCAAGTTGATGTGCCCACACCGGAAGGATTGACGCAAGTAGCTTTGAACAAAGAGCAGTATCTTGCTTCTTTGGCACAGGCATGGAGCGCTGTAGGTTCCAGTTATAGGTTTTTTCGCGAGTCAACGGAAATCGCAAGCGACGGTAGTTTTTCTCAAGTGGTTTCCGTTATTCGCGAGGAATTTGAAGCAGGAGGGCAAACTATCAGTTCAAAAACTTTGGAAATTACAGATTTCGCTATGGAGAATGGCAAGATTGTTATAGTCAAAGTGGTTGGGCGGATTTACTTTGATGGGGAGCCGAAACCCAAGCCCAGTATCTGACCTGCTTAAAATCTATGGTAGTTCTCGCTTGAATCTTTCAAGCACTACTTTAGCCACATCGCAGGCCTCAGCAGCGCAACCAATATGATCTTTGGAGGGCGGGGTGACGTTCTCGGTATATCGAAGTGTTTGCTGCATTCCCATTTTGGCCCATCCTGGGATTTTGAAAAATGGTAGTGGCTCTGATAAGCCGGTGAAATGTTTCCTAGCCTCGAAAGGGCCAGATGGAGCTTGGCGCTGGACTGGTAGCCAATGGAAGCAAAGTTCGAATAACGACTAGTGGTATGGAGGCTTAGAGATGGCACAAGATCTGGAATCGAACAAGCAAAACGCCATTGCGTTTTATCGAATGGCCTATCTCGGCAATCCGTCAGAGGCCGTTGAAAGGTATGTAGGTGCTGAATACATTCAACACAATCCCTTGGTAGGCGATGGCAAACAGGCCTTTATCGAATACTTCGAAGAGATGTCTAGGGACTATCCCGGGAAATCCATTGAATTCGTGCGGGCAGTTGCAGAAGGCGATTTGGTGGCACTTCACACTCATCAAACCTGGCCGGGGAACGAGCACTACGTCACTATGGATTTCTTCCGTTTCGATGACGACGGCAAGATTGTCGAGCATTGGGACGCGATCCAGGAGATACCTGCCGAATCGAAAAACGGAAATCCCATGTACTAGGGCCTGTTAACACTAATTGAAACGGCGTTGCTCGTCATTCATTTGGAACCACCAAACCTCGCTCCTCGCGCCTTGATTGGTCCTTTCTGGGGCAGCAACGACGCCGTTTCCATTAGTGTTAACAGGCCCTAGATAGCGGGCTGTCCCACGCCTTTCCGGCTTTGCCCGGGATTAAGCGGTAGAATCCTTGGGATTCTGTTCAACAGGGCAATGACCCGGCGGGCCCATCACCCTCAATCCCGTTTTTTTGGCGGCACGGCCAGGGATGGCAATGGTGAAATCCTCAACCGATGCCTGATCTCTGCATCTGATACTGGACAGCCTTCTTCAGTGCTGCCGCTTGGTTGTTCCCCCCTGGCAGCACTGCTTTTTTGATACCGCCTCTGTGTAGTACGGAATTTCTCCCTGAATCCCGTTTAAGTATTGAATCAGTAAATACAACAAAAAATGTACTATACATATTCTTGCATTTTGCTATTAATGCTGTATATTTCAATTTATGTATAGTACAAAATAGAGATCTAAAGTAATGAAAATAGCAGTGGTGGGGAGTGGGATCAGTGGATTGTCAGCGGCCTGGCTGCTGAATTCCCGTCATCAAGTAACCCTCTTCGAGGCAGCGGGTTATCTTGGTGGTCACACTAACACGGTCGATGTGACGCTGGATGGCGAAACCTATCCTGTAGACACCGGTTTTTTAGTGCATAACGATCTCACTTATCCCAATTTAATACAGCTGTTCGAGTATCTCGGGATCCAGACCCACGAAACGGAGATGACTTTCAGTGTCAATCAGCCGCAGCAAGATATCGAATGGGCGGGTTCCAATCTGTCAACGGTTTTCGCCCAACGGCGTAATCTACTGCGTCTGCAGTTCTGGCAAATGCTGCGGGAGATACTTCTTTTCAACAGCCGAGCCGGTCAAATGCTGCGATGGTCGGAGCAGCGCCGTGTGAGCCTAGGTGGCCTGCTCGACGAGCACGGCTATTCCCAGGTCTTTCGCCAGGGCTACTTACTGCCGATGGCAGCCGCTATTTGGTCCTCCTCTCCGGCGGAGATCTTGGGTTTTCCGGCTTCCACTTTCCTTCGATTCTGTATCAACCACCGCCTGTTGCAGGTAGAAGGGAGGCCTCAGTGGCGGAGCATTATTGGAGGTGGAAGGCGCTATGTTGAAAAGATGGCGGCCTCCCTGGACGTGCGACTCAACCAGCCAGTAGAAGCGGTTAGTCGACGGGCGGACGGAGTGAAATTACATAGCCGCGGAGAGTGCCACGACTACGATGCCGTGATATTCGCGACCCACGCACCCCAGACTCTGGAAATGTTAAGCGATCTCGACGACAAGGAGCGGGAACTGCTGGCTGCAGTCAGATACCAACCCAACAGGGCGATTTTGCATACAGACCAAAGATTTTTACCTAAGCGGCCTGGCCTTTGGTCTGCGTGGAACTATCTTTCGCTTGGGGACCAAGGCCGGTCCGTCTGTGTCAGCTATTTGCTCAACCGGCTGCAGGTACTCCCGTTCACCACTCCCTTGATGGTGACACTGAACCCGCCGCAGGCGATGCAGCCGGAGGGTGTGATTGCACAGTTTGATTACGACCACCCTATTTTCGACCAAGCCGCGATCGATGCTCAGTCGCGCCTGGCTCCGATACAAGGCCGTAACCGCAGCTGGTACTGCGGTGCTTGGTGCGGCTACGGATTTCATGAGGATGGGTTGAAGTCTGCCCTAAGGGTGGTTGCTGACTTCGACGTGGAGGCGCCATGGCCGGCCGTACTTTGAGCCGCGTTCTCACAGGGCGGGTGATGCATCGCCGCAAGCACCCAGTGGAGAATCGATTCGTCTACCCTGTGTTTGCCTTGCTGCTAAATCTAGACGAGCTGGATTCTCTCAACAATTGGCTGTTCGGGGTTAACCGCTTCCGTCCTCTCTCCTTCAACTTTGCAGATCATGGTGATGGTGGGGATCCGCGCCAATGGGCAAGAGCACAGCTACAGGCTGCGGGAATTACCGATTGCAAAGGCGCAATTTGGGTGCAGACCTTTCCCCGAGTCTTCGGGCTCGTTTTCAACCCGGTCAGTTTTTGGTACTGCCAGCGCGCGGACGGTTCTGTTGGCGCCATCCTGGCGGAGGTGAACAACACCTTTGGCGGGCGTCATGTGTACCTGTTGCGGCCGGATGCAGAGGGCCACTTTCAGCAGGTTTCAGCGGATAAGCGGCTGTATGTTTCTCCCTTTTACCCGCTCAGTGGCAGCTATAAATTCTACTTCAACACTGATCTCGATTCGCCCCGCGTGCGTATCGACTATTACGACGAAGGCCGTCTGCAACTCAACACTGCAATTTGGGGTAACACCCGGCTAATGACTCGTCACTCCCTGATGTCAGCATTGCTGCGGCAACCGCTACTCACCCTCGGTGTGCTGTTTCGAATCCACTGGCAGGCAGTTCGGTTGTGGGTCAAGGGAGTCCCTATAAGCACAAATCCGTCTTCATCCGTTGAGGAGATATCAAGATGAACAGTTTGACTACTACCTTGGAGAACCTCGCGTTGCCTTGGCATGCGCGCCCCTTGTTGGCGATGCTGGCAAAGGTGACCAGGGGCACTCTGCAACTGACGACACCGGAAGGTTACCGGTTGAGTTTCGGCGACGGTGGTAAGCCCTGGGCCGACCTGCAACTCGCAGACTGGGCCGCGTTAAGACGGATTTTTCGCAAAGGGGACGTCGGTCTGGCGGAGTGTTATCGCGACGGGCGAGTCACCACTGGCGATCCAACGGCGGTAGTCGCCCTGGGTATCCGCAATCAAGCTGCCCTGCAAAAAGCCATCCACGGCAATCGCCTGCTTACTCTGGGTTATCGTTTACGCCACTTGATGCGATTTAATTCGCGGCGGGGAAGTGCCCGCAACATTGGACTGCACTACGATCTGGGGAACGATTTTTATCGCCTCTGGCTCGATCCCTCCATGACTTACTCCGGTGCCCGGTTCGATCTGGCGGGTGCAGATGATCTGCAATCGGCACAGCAGGCCAAGTATCAGCACATGACCGAACTCGCCGGCGCCAACTCGGGGGGGCGCGTATTGGAAATCGGCTGCGGCTGGGGCGGTTACGCGGAGCACGCTGCTCGGCAGGGAATCTGCGTAGACGGGGTTACTCTATCTCGCGAACAGCTGCGGTACGCCCGCGAGCGCCTGGATACGGCGGGGTTGGAGTCGCGAGTAAATCTGGAGTTGAAGGATTACCGCGATCTCCAGGGTAGCTACAACCACATTGTCTCTATAGAGATGCTGGAGGCAGTGGGGGAGGGTTACTGGCCAACTTACTTTAATAAGCTTAACGGGCTCCTCTCGTGTGGAGGCAAGGCGGCGATTCAGACCATTGTTATCGCCGATGAGCATTTTGACCAATACCGTCGCGGAACCGACTTCATCCAGCAATTCATCTTTCCCGGCGGCATGCTGCCGTCACCAGGAAGACTGTCTGAGCTGGCGGCCGCAGCGGGGCTGCAAATCAACCGGTGCGATGCTGTCGGTCAGGAGTACGCAAAGACACTGTGCCTGTGGCGTGAAAATTTCGAGGCCAAACTGAAGCAAATTCGAAAACAGGGTTTCGACGAGAGATTCATCCGCCTTTGGCGTCTATATCTGGCCTACTGCGAGGCCGGATTCGCGACTGGCCGTATCGATCTGTTGCAACTGCAGCTGGTCAAGGGAGAACAAAGATGAAGCACTTGATCAGAAAGATCTCCGGAGGGCTACTGACAATCGCCTTGTTGTCGTCTGGAATGCTGGAGGCGCGAATACAGGAAAGCGTAGCCCCAAAAGGCTTTAAGGTAGTAGGGGCCGGTGAACTCACTTGGTGGGGGCTCGAAGTGTACCATGCTGCACTCTACTCACCGGATGGGGTTTATCGCCCGGATCGACCCCACGCATTGAAAATTACCTACAAGATGCGGTTCAGCCGCGAGCAGCTGGCGCGCAAATCCCTGGAAGAGATAGAGCACATCTATGGAGAGGCGGCTCAGCCGGATTCGCTGCAGCGGCAGTTGCAGGCGGTGTTCAAAGATGTATCCCCCGGGGACCACATCACCGGTGTTCACTACCCCGGTAGCGGTGCTGCTTTCTATAGCGACGACAAGTTGCTAGGCCGCCTCACCGATGCCAAGCTGGCCTCGGCCTTTTTTTCTATTTGGCTCGATCCAGAAACCCGTGAGCCCGATTTGCGGGCGAAAATGCTCGGATACCGCCAATGACCAGCGGTCAGCGGCTGGCTTATGGAATGCTCGGGGCTCCGCTGGCGATGGCTGCGTTGCCGGTGTATATCCATACCCCCAAGCTCTACGGCGAGGAGTTTGGTTTGGGCCTGGCCTTGACCGGGGCTATCCTGCTTGGATCCCGGATTGTGGATACACTGCAGGATCCCTGGCTGGGGCGGCTGGCAGATTACATGCAGCAACGACCCAACGGTTGGCCAGTTCTGGCCACGCTTGCCGCGGGTTGCCTGGGATTGGCGTATGCCGGTTTGTTCAACCCGCCGCTGGATGAGCCGGGATTGCTGCCAGTTTGGTTTGCTATTGCGCTGATCCTGGTCTACACGGCGCACAGCGCCCTAAACATTACTTACCTAGCCTGGGGTGCGAGAGCCAGCTTAGACCCTCACGAGCGTACTCGAATCGTTGCCACTCGAGAGGGGTTTGCGTTGGCCGGTGTCATTCTGGCCAGCGTATTGCCGATGCTTTTCGCCCAGTGGTGGAAGACGGATCGACTGTGGCTACCTTACAGTCTCTTGTTTGTAGTTTTGTTGGCATTTGCGGTATGGACTCTGCTGCGTCATGCGCCCATACCGGTAGCGGTGAGGCAGGATTCCCAGGGCCTGTTCTTTCCACTGCGCAACAAACCGTTTAGACGGCTGGCGTTTCTGTTTCTGTTAAACGGTCTGGCAGTAGCTATCGCCGCTACCCTGTCACTTTTTTACATCGCTGATGTGCTCAAGCTGGAGTCATACAGCGGCGCCTTTCTGGCGACTTACTTCATCGCCGGTGCTTGTTCGCTGCCACTTTGGCTCAGTCTGTCCCGACGACTAGGGAAAGCACTGACCTGGGCACTGGGTACCATGGCGGCAGTCACCGGCTTTTTCTGGGCAACTCAGCTGGGTGCCGGGGATTTTTTCCCTTATCTGGCTATTTGTCTGATATCCGGCGCAGCATTGGGCGCCGATCTGGCGCTGCCCGCGGCCATCGCAGCAGATCTGATACCCCGCGAGCAACAGGGACACACAGCCGGGTATTTCGGAATCTGGAGCCTTATTAACAAGGGTGTACTGGCACTGGCAGCGGGGGTGGGCTTGCCTCTGCTTTCCGGCTTCGGGTACCAACCCGGTGGGCAGGTAGGGCTCACTGAGCTCGCGGTCTTCTACGCTGGGGTGCCCTGTGTGATCAAATTGCTGTCGGCGGCATTACTAATCCGCTGGCGGCCTTCCTTAGAGGTGGCGCATGCTTAATCGAATACTCTCCATGGCTCTTGTGCTGGCGCTGAGCGGTTGCGCCGCAGTGGACGTGAATACTTATAAAGGAGAAGCCCCCAAGCTTATTCTGGAGGAATACTTCGACGGGAGGGTGGATGCCTGGGGCCTGTTTTTGAAACGTGACGGGACAGTGGTCAAGCGCTTCAAGGTTGAGATCGATGCCCAATGGGAAGGCGATAAAGGTGTACTTGATGAGCAGTTCACCTACAGCGACGGCAGCACCCAGCGAAGAGTCTGGAATATAACGCGAACCGGTGAACAAAGTTACAGCGGTGTTGCCGAGGATGTCATCGGCATGGCCCAGGGCGAAGTATCGGGCAACAGCCTTTATTGGCGCTATACACTCAGATTGCCCGTGGATGGCAAAGTTTACGAGGTTCAGTTCGACGATTGGATGTACCTCCAAGAGGACGATGTACTCATCAATCGGTCAGTTATGAAGAAATTTGGTTTCCGGCTTGGAGAAGTTCTGCTCTTCTTCAAGAAGAGTTCATGAAGTCCCTAAACCCCAAGATCACTGATTGGCGTGAGCGCCGTGTATGGATTATCGGCGCCAGCAGTGGGATAGGTGCAGCTCTAGCCAAAAAGTTCCTTGCCTCGGGTGCTGAAGTAGCCCTTAGCGCCCGGCGCGAATCGGCGTTAGAAAGCGTCGCTGGGACCCAGGGGGTGGTTCTGCCCTGCGACGTGTCGGACCCCGCCGGGCTGGAAACCGCTATGTCGGTACTGCTAACACGCTGGGGGGGCATAGATATGGTGGTTTACTGCGCGGGTGTATACACCCCGATGCGTGCCTGGGAGGTGGATCTGAAGGTAGTCAGGGAAACCCTGGCGATTAATCTCCAGGGGGTCTACAACCTGCTTTATTCGCTTGTCCCAGTCTACATCGAGCGTAACGGCGGCGGTCTCTGCCTGGTCTCCAGTGTCGCGGGGTACACAGGTTTACCCAAGGCGCTGGCATACGGGCCGGGTAAGGCGGCGCTCATCAATCTTGCGCAAATACTCTATTCCGAGCTATCTCCATATGGTGTCGGCGTCCACCTGGTCAATCCGGGGTTTGTAGAGACACGGCTTACACAACAGAACGATTTCACCATGCCTGCTTTGATTACTCCCGATGCTGCCGCCCAGGCGATAGTCGCCGGGATGGCAAAAGGGCGCTTCGAAATTCATTTTCCGAAACGTTTTACTCTTTGGATGAAGCTATTGGGTCTTCTTCCAGACAGGATACGCTTCCATCTTCTAAGCCGGGCTGTAGAGTCATGAAGCTTCAAGAACTCGTAGCCTGGTACAGCACCCTGACGCCTGAAACACTATCGCAATTGAGCGCTATTTATCATGAGGACGCCCGGTTTTGCGATCCTTTCAACCAGGTGCAGGGGCATGCGGCCATTGCCCGAGTATTCGAGCATATGTTTGAGGCAACTGAACACCCCAGGTTCGAAATCACTGCGACCCAAACCGATGGCAGTATCGCCTGGGTCAGTTGGAATTTCAGCTTTGGCCTGCGCGGTAGAGAGTGCGAGATCGAGGGTGTGAGCCGGCTGGAATTCGCCGCAGATGGCCGGGTGAGCATGCATCGGGATTACTGGGATGCGCTGGATCTGTTGGTGGAACTGCCGTTGCTGGGGGGGCTTCTCCGGTTTATCCGGGGCAAGCTTGGAGTACCCGGTTCCTCCGAACGTGAAAAACCAGTGAATCAATGAGCGGTCGTCACTCTATTGGAGATGTATCGCGGATCGCGGGTATTCCGAAGAATCTGCTGCGTATGTGGGAGAGACGCTACGGTTACCCGAAACCCGAGCGCGATCGCAACGGTGACAGGATCTATTCCAACGAGGAGTTGGAAAAGCTGGTTGCCATCAGGCATCTAATGGGGCAGGGATGCCGTCCTGGAAAATTGGTGGGGCTGAAACTCTCTCAACTCCGCTCCCTGATGAGCAAGGCAGAGGCAGATCTGGATATCGATCGGCTTATTGCTTTGCTGAAGACAGACGATACCTTGAGCCTCCGTGGACATCTGCAACAGCAGCTGGCGGCTCTCGGACTCCGTTCGTTCGTACACAGACTGATGGCCCCGGCAACGAGCGCTGTTGGTGACGCCTGGGCCCGGGGTGAATTGGAGATATACCAGGAACACCTTTATACCGAGCTGATAACGGCACTGGTGCGGGAGGCATTGCCGGCACATTATCAAATGGAAGGCAGCCCGCGGATTATGTTGACTACGCTGCAGGGTGAGCCACACGCCCTGGGGCTATTGATGGCGGAGGCACTGGCATGGATCGGCGGTGCCCAAGTGATTCCCTTTGGGACTGAAATGCCACTTAGAGACATTGTAAACGCCATAACTCGTCACGAGATCGATGTATTGGGGCTGTCATTTAGTTGTCATTTTGGCAACGAAGATGCCCTGGCCATGTTGAGCGGCTTAAGACATCAGGTGGACTCCGGAGTCGCCATCTGGGCAGGAGGCGCGGCGATCAGCAGCGTTAGTGCCACCATGCCCGAAGGCGTGAAGCCCATCATCAGTCTAGTGGAATGGGAGCAAGCGCTAGTTGCCTGGCGTTCCTTCGCAAGTCTTGCTCGTAATTATGGGGACCGATGAAAGATCCGATGCTCAGCATGATGCATCATAAGCATTAGTAACTGAATAGCATCTTTGTTCAGCGAACCGACAAGCTGACGAAGACATCGGCGTTAAAACCCAAACCAAAACGCACAGTTGAGTGGAAACGGATAACAGCCAGGCTATTTTGACCAGGTAAGTTAATCTTCAAGCTTTTCCCGGTTCGGTATTGATGGGTTTGGAAACTGGCTTGGACGGTACTGGGGTGGACCTGCTATCGAGCCAGGTCGAGATAAGGACAGGCAGCACGCGCGGGAGTTATGAGCAGGACAATTGAGATTTAGGCAGCAGCGACGATCTCATAGAAAAAGCATCCTAGCCAGGAAGTAATGACCAAAGAAGTCGCGGCGAATGCCACTACTTCTTTTTGTTCCGGATGCTAGCGGGGGTAGATGTCCGATTTGAAGTGTTCGGTCGGGGTATTCCAATCTGGCTCTTGGCGTCAGATGTAATGAGTGGCATCCTATTGGGATTAGTATTCCCGGTCGCTTGATCAACTCTTCAACGGAAAGCGTTTTCCAATGCGCAAGAAACTATCCCCAATCCATTGGGCCGCAGCGCGGACGGTCTTCATCATTTATATCCTGTTCTCGGTAATCACATTAATCGGTGGTTTCCTTACCGCTCCGCTGATGACCTGGTACTTTTTCGGTGACTGGCGTTTTTGGCGCTACCTGCGAGCCGGCCTAAGACTGCTTCCCCATGGATTTAAGCTGGCAACCATAATGGTTGGAGACAGTCGGGGCTTTATGTTTTCAGTTCCACTTGCCAGTCCACCCCGTACCGCGCCGGATCCTTCGATAGCCTTTCCTCGGCCCGATTGGGTTCACGGAGACTCCTGCGGCGGTTGTTCAAATTGTTGCGAGGCAGGAGGCAATGCCTGCCCGCTGCTAGACCGAGAAAATCGCGCTTGCCTGGGTTACAACAGCTTTTATTGGCGCTATTTTAACTGTGGGCGTTATCCGTCGTACCAGGAAGAAATTAGATACTACGATTGCCGTAAATGGGAGTTGCAAGTCCGTAGCGGATAGTGCGCAGCATCAAAGCTTCGCCATGATTGCGGTAGGAGTCTCGGGAACGCCATGACAACTGGATTCACGCTCTCCCGTTTGCCGAAGATTGTTTTCGGTTCCGGTGTATTCAGCCAACTTCCGGATATTGCCGGTCTATTCGGAAAACGCGTATTGTTGGTGACCGGAAGGCACTCTTTGCGGGGCTCGGTTCATTGGCACTCGGTGCTCAGCGAATTTCGGCGCAAGCGGTTGTATCTGGTAGATTTCGCAGTGGAGGATGAGCCTTCTCCAGAGTTGGTGGACAGTGGGGCAGGGGCATTTCGCGATCATGATATCGACGTCGTTGTGGGAATTGGCGGGGGCAGTGCACTGGATACCGCCAAGGCGATTGCCGGACTGCTCAGGGATCACCGCTCGGTCATGGATTACCTTGAGGGTGTAGGCCCAGAACTACCCTATCAGGGGCCTTCGGTGCCATTGATCGCGGTGCCAACAACGGCGGGAACCGGCAGCGAGGCCACGAAAAACGCGGTCTTAAGCGTGCGTGGCGATCGAGGATTCAAGAAGTCATTTCGCCATGAACGCTTAGTCCCCCAATACGCGATCGTTGATCCGGATCTTCTGGCTTCCTGTCCGCAGGCTGTTATCGCTGCCAACGGCATGGACGCGCTCACTCAACTGATTGAATCCTATGTTTCGATCGGAGCCGGTCCATTCACGGATGCCTTGGTGGAGAGCGGCCTCAGGGCGGTCCGAGATGGGTTTATTTGCTGGTATAACCAGGGTGATCCGCAGGGTCGGGAGCAAATGGCCTTTGCTGCTCTGATATCGGGTATTTGTCTGGCCCAGACGGGGCTGGGCTCGGTGCATGGATTGGCCTCCCCCCTGGGCGGGTTTTTCCCAATACCCCACGGGGTTGTCTGTGGCACACTAGTAGCAGAGGCAACCCGGGTCAATATCGTGTCGATGCTGAACCGGGATGGGGATAATCCAAGCCTGGATCGGTATGGACGAATCTCCGAGCTGCTTAACGGGCGCCATTTCCACTCGCGGCAGGAAGCCTGGGATGCGCTGATTGCGCTGCTGGAGAACTGGACAGAACAGCTGGATCTGCCCCGGCTTGGCAAATATGGTGTACGGAAAGAAGATATCGAACGCATTATCGAACACGCCAGGGGAGGCAGCATGCGCACCAATCCCATCCGTTTAATGGATGGCGAACTGGCGAGCATTATCGAGAATCGGCTTTGATAGCCCTTTCTTTGCGCGAACAATAGCTCGTCAGCGTTGGACCAATTCCGTATACCATGGCCTGGAAGAGGGATTGGTGGAAGAAATGAATACAGGTTTTGCCATTGCCGCAGTCAACTATACTCGGCACTGGGTCGGATAACGATAATCTCCGGAGGTGATATGCGTAAACTACTGACTTCGATTAGGAGGATTAGGCAAGAGCAAACTGTAATCTGGCCGCAGTGGTATCGCTCCGACAACTCACATATGGGAGGGAAACTCTGGGTAGTGCTCCTGACCTTGGGATTTACCGTTGCACTCCCTGTTGCGGCTACCGATAACCCACATACTGGGGTGTATACCGGTAATATTTTCGGAGCAACAGACAACGGTAAGTTCTCTGTATTGGTGCGCACCAGCGGCAAATCCGCCGTGGTCTATTTCGACGGATTGGATGAGACCGGGGGGTTTAAGGACAACGTCACTGTCGATCAGGGTGGAGACTTCAGTTTTCAGACAACTTCCCCTCCATTTGATACCGCCACAGGTACGATTGTCGGCAACAGCATTTCTGGCTCGATCTGTTGCATCGAACCAGGCCAGTTCAGTGGGCAAAAATCATCGCCGTCTGGGTTTCTTAAGAATCACGGCGGTATCTATCGCGGAACTGTAACTGGAACAAGCACAGAAGACGGCACCACCTACGATTTGGATGGGGAGGTGCACGCAATCGTCGATTCAGTTGGTAATGTCATGATGTATATTCCGGTGTCATTGAGCCTTAATGGGGGTGTTGTTGAGAATGCTGAAACCGGCGGATTGATCAACATAAACAATGCCAACGTCGTCAATGGCATGCTTTTGGATGGCGTCACAATGGCGGGAAATTTCATACCCGCGACCTTCACCGCAGAGGGCACGTTTAACTATTTGGATGCCGACACCTCCTCCTCTGGCACCTGGTCGATGAGCAGGATCGAGGCACTGCCCCAGTTGAGTGTCGTTGAGCCACCAACCCAATTCGATGTTGAGAAGTTGCTGCCGGTAATTCTGCCGATATTACTCAAAGACGAGTAAGCTCATCCTAGAGCTTGCTAGGCATGGCCAGCTTCCGCTCCTGAAAAGCGAAGCGGAAAGTCCTATCCTGGAACAAGAATTAAAATCCTCCTGGTTGAGTCTCAGGCATCAACGAAAGCGCCGTTCATTGATGTTTCAAATTCGACTGTTAACATCTGCTCTGGGTGCGCTTTGTTGATGCTTTTATGCATTCGAAACGGTTCCCGACGCCGGGTTTTCCCGAATACCACAAAAAAGTAAGGGATGGAATAATCTTACTGTAATGCACAAACCCGCCATCGGCGCATCCTTGGCGGGCTTTTTATCTGCCGTACCCACTCTTAGAAACGATATTCTGGAATGCTGAGGTGACTATGAGGACCCAAAGTTCAGGAATGGTTTTTATTACAGACTGGAATAGGCAAGTAATAAAGGACTTGCGCAAAATGAAGGAGAAAGAGAGAAAGCGTCAGCAAAAAATCAGAAAATTCAAGAAGAACCAGTAAATTCTGCAGTCATTCTGTGTGCGCGCCGCCATGGTTCAACCTGGCGGCCTTTTTCTCTCGGATCTGATTTTTTGGACGCGACGCCCAAGCAGTGTTCCCGCTTCCAGAGGGTGGTCTCATAAGAGATACCGGTTACCCTATCGTCCGAAAGCCCCCAACTCTTGCGCCAGTAGGCCTCTGATTAACGGGATCTGGTTACCGCCGCCATCAAGCTGAAAAGCCTCTGAAAAAATGGAACCATTTCTGCACCATCCCCGTCCTACCAACTCCGGACGGAGTTTTCGTCAGTCGGTGAAAACCTAGTAAGAGCTGGAATAAGGTTCAGTCCTCCTAGTGGATTTACAAATCGAATCACAGCAAGCAGACGGCCGTAGCCGCAGGCCTGGGGGCTGCACAAGCTCCGTGCCAAGACAGTTACTGTGGCCAGCGAGTGTCAGCATTCTTTACGTTTCTGAGGGTGTAGCGTATGCGACTCCCGCGTATTCAGCTCAGAGGTTCAACCAGAGACGCGGAAAAAAGGCACAATAGCCTATTAAAATAAAATGTAATAAATCAATAAATAACAGGAAATTATTGTTAATAGTTAACAAAGTATATTAAGTGCTGTGTGGGTTTGCCGGCTATTTAATAACCGAGTACAGACAGAACGTGGCCTCTATATTGCGTCAGCTTAACGTGACCTGCCGTATAAAGTCCGTCGTAGCTGGAATTTTGGCCATGTTGTTTGAAGTATACAGAAATATAATTGGTAAAAAATTGGGAACAAGCCGCTTGTTTCCCTTTCCGCACATTCCGTTTTTCTGTGTAACAATTTTATTGATCGGTTCCTGTGGACTGGCGTCAGCCTACCCCCTGCAGATGCTTGATAGGGTACGGATAGATGGGGAGAATGACGAGAGGCAGGTTGCTGGCTACTTGTTTGAGGACGGATTCAAATCAGTAAGGCTGATATGGCGAGAGGAACCTGATCTACTCATCAGGTACGATACCGGCACCAGTACGCTTTTCACACTGGTCTGGACGACCCATGGTTATAACGTGATTCTAAGTGGCAATAACGCATTTATGTTGGACGCTGAAGATGCGGCTATAAAAGTAGGCAACTCCAGAAAACTGACCGCAGGGGATAGCGAAATACACCGTACCAGTATTCATAGATCCCGGCCTGTCGAGAGGACTCGGGCACAGCCGGAATCCCAATAGGCAGGCTCGTACCAATAACTGCGCACATTCGGCATCCATCCGCTTTTCGACGGGGCTGCTAAGCTAGTCGATCAGCGATATATCCAAGATAGAGATTCGCGCTTTCGTCCGGGGCGAATACTATGCCTCTGTTATGAAGACATTGAGTGCGGTCTGCGACCAGACGACAGGATCAGCGGCAGCCTACCTAGATACCGGTGAAACGCTAACAGGGGTGGCAGGAATGTACTCCCGGACTTTGTCATCTCCTTCTGGAGAATATTCTCGGGTGCCGATCATGATCCGAGAGGGGATACCCGGAAATTAAACTCACGCACCAGGAATGGTCGACGCTGCCATAGCAGCGCGATCCGGTGCCTCCGGGTTAAACCAGGACTCAAAAGTTGCCGTGGACTCCGGCCTGGAAAACAGGTAGCCCTGCAAGGTATCGCATCCGAGTTCGCGAAGCCATTTTACCTGTTCCGGCTCTTCTAGTCCTTCGGCGGTTACTTTGGCGCCGAGTCCGTGGGCGAGTTCAATGACGTTTCTGCAAATCAACGCATTGGTGCGGTTCTCGAATCCTGTTTGGACAAAAAAGCGGTCAATTTTGATTTCGTCAACGGGTAACTTTGAGAGGTAGGCTAAAGAAGAGTGGCCAGTACCGAAATCATCGATTGCTACTTTTACACCGTGGGAGCGTAGCTTATGCATGTTCTCGATAAGATCGCCGATCTCTGATACCGCACTCTCCTCAGTAATCTCCAGGGTCAGACTGGAAGGTGGAATACCAGCGGATTTGATTGTATTAACAACAGTGGAAACCCAGTGTTGCGAATTAAACTGGGCGGCGGATATATTGATGCTTATCCCCACATTGACATATCCGCGATCTATCCACTCTCTTATCTGTGCGCATACTGATTGTAAAACGAAATAACCAATCGGAAGCATCAATCCACCTCGCTCGGCTGCAGCTAGAAATTCACCGGGCATGCGCAGAGTGCCCTCTTGGTCGCGCCAGCGGAGCAATGCCTCACAGCCATGCAACTGTAGTGTTATCGCGTCAATCTTCGGTTGGTAGTGCAGTTCGAACTGTCGTTGGCTTATGGCTTTACGAATGGACTGTTGAAGATCGAACTCCCTGAGTGCGTTGACCTCCAGCTTAGCTGAGAAGAAAGCATAGTGGGGTTCTTTGAGCTCACTGGCTCGCTCCGAAGCCAAAGCGGCATGGCGTAGCAGGAGAGTGGCGGATTCGCCATCGTTCGGGTAAATGGCAATTCCAACAGCGGGATCGACAGTGCACTCCGAGCCATTGATCAGTATGGCTTCTCCCAGTGACGCTATCATCGTTGTACTGCCCTTGATTGCACATGAGGGCGAATTGCAATCGGGAGAAACGATGACTAGTTCATCGGATGAAACCTGCCCAACCCGGTCACATTCCGGCAATAGGACTCGGATGCGTTCGATAGCAGTATGCATCGCTTCCTCGCCTACAGCATACCCGAGCATGGTGTTTATACGCCGTATACCGCGCAGATGTAAAAAGAGAAGCGAAAACAGTTCCTGCTTAGAAAAAGCTTCTTCCACGCAGTCATTAAGGAATATCAATAAGTCTTTATGGCCAGTGATGACAGCAGACATATCGAACTCATTTTTAGGAAAATTGATCTCAATTGATATCCCGGCGGGCCAGTTGTTTTTGGATGCTTAAAGACGAGGCCAAGCTGATGAATCGGTACCGATAGTTCCATGCAAATTTAGAACATAGGCTAGCAGCAACGCAAGCAAATAGTCGAGAAATTGTGCATTTCAGCGGCAGGATGTATCTAACTGTCGAGCGTACTCTGGTAATCAGGGTCAGGTGTTTTATCGGTGTTGCCTTTGGTGTAGGTATCAGAGCCATGAACGAGTACCCACAGTGATTACTTTCACCCTGATACTCGAGGAGTTGGACTCAATAACAGACAGAGACGACTTTTTAGCTCAATGATCGTAGATTTCTAGACACATGCATAGCAATCTATGTAACGGATAAACCCCATGTGTGACCAAAACTGTGATCACCATTCGAGGCTGATCAATCAGCCCGTGAATCACGTCTGGCAGAGTTTGGGGAGCATCGATATCTGTTCAGTTTGGAGAACAGTTTTAGATTGAAGGGAATGAAACGGTATTCTCTCTGGAACCCAGGGGGCTGGTTTAGTTGTCACGTGGGCCTTCAGGCAGCATCCGGTTCGAAGAGCCACTACCGGCGCCAGAGTTATCCCATCGGCTGTTTTCGCCGCAAACCCTTGACGATAGCGGGTATCCCCCAGAGCCTAGGCAGCGACATTCGAGCTGGCAGATATGCCGGCGCATTCGCCTCCAGCCAATAACAGGTCCTGCAAACTGATATCCGAATCGCACCGCGCATAAAAACAGGCGGTAGGATCATTCGCGTCTTTGATGCTTTGAAGAATTACCCAGAAGACACACGTGGGGTCGTTGCCTTAAAGCTGACGATGGGGGCGATGGAAGAAAACTGGCCGGTGACCGGTTTGCCGCCTGCTAGAGATTCCCTTCCAGAAACTGTTGATTTTGTGTAGCCTGAAAATTGGCCATTTCATTTATCGTCTGCTGTTCTCCGCTCAACTTATAATAAAGCGCATGTATACCCGCCCAGCCGGAGCTGAAAAGCAGAATAGCGAGAAATCCTACAAGTACCAGCATCGTATTTTCTGAAATTTGCACAGTAACGCCTCCATCTCAGATTCACGCGGAGCTTGGATTGCTTACCGCTCCGCTATCTCTTGAACGAAGGCTACGTCGATACCCGAGTTTTTGTCCTGTCTACTCATGCCATTGGGTTATCCGAATATGCACTGCCGCGAAGCTGAACGGGCGAACTGAACAGAAAATCAAATTGAGCCTTGCCAGCACTAAGTCAAGCTCCTTTCGGGCTTTGTCTGTAGACCTGCAGAGGGAGTATCATAGCCACCAACTTGCGGGCTATCTCGGCAATTGAGAAGTGAGACAGATATGGGGAGTAGAAAAAAATTCTGGCTGAGATCAATGGTGGTGTTGGCGCTGATCACCAATAGCGTGTTGGCGGAGGTGGCGTCCTCCAAACCACCGAGAATAGGCCTGGTGTTGAGTGGCGGTGGAGCCAGGGGAGCTGCTCATATCGGAGTGCTCAAAGTTCTCCAGGAGTTGCGGGTTCCGTTCGACGTCATTGTGGGAACCAGCATGGGGGCGCTGGTTGGTGGTGTATATGCCAGCGGTTTATCGCTCCAGGAGATGGAAAGCCGGGTTACGTCAGTAGACTGGAATGAGCTCTTTGTCGACGATTCCCCCCGAAAGCTGTGGCCAGCACGCAGAAAACAAGAGTCGCTGCGCCCCACCTGGGAATTTACCATCGGCCTCAGGGACGGTGAACTGGAGCTGGCGAAAGGGGCTATTGCAGGTCAAAAGGTGGAACTCTTCTTGGCTGACCTCGCTCGCAATGGGGAAAATACCAGAGACTTCGATGACCTGCCGATCCCATTCCGGGCTATAGCCACCAATCTGGAAAATGGTCAGATGCAGGTATTCGACAGTGGCTCGCTGGCATCTGCAATGCGCGCCAGCATGTCAGTACCGGGGTTGTTTGCACCCGTCGAGATAGATGGCACCCTATACGTGGACGGCGGGCTGGTGCGCAATCTAGGGGTTGATGTGGCGCGGTCTTTGGATGTGGACGTGATTATCGCTATTAACCTGGGGTCGACCTATCTTACCAGGGAGCAACTTAGCACGCTGTTTGGAGTCGCCGGTCAGATGATTGCCATTCTGACGGAGCAAAATGTGGAGCGATCGCTGGCCGAGATCGACCGTCAGCGGGATGTTCTCATTATTCCAGAATTAGGGGATATCAGCTCCGGCGATTTCGGCCGCGCAGCCGAAGCAATCGCCGTTGGCGAAAAAGCTGCCCGCAATGCGGCCGCCGCGCTTTCACGCTACAGCTTAAGCGAAACTGAGTATCGTAAATGGCGGCGCGAAACATTTAGTGCAGAACCGCCGGTTCCGATTATTGTCAATGAAGTGGAAGTGAAGGGGCTGAACAATGTGAATGACGCACTGTTCAATTCGCTCAAGGGTGAGTTGACCAATAAGCCGTTTGACCGCGTCGCCCTGGACCAGGATTTGAGTCTGCTTTACGGGCGGGGAGATTTCGAACGGCTGAACTACAGTATCGTTACCCGCGACAACCGCAATCTGCTGATTGTGAATGCACTGGAAAAGTCCTGGGGTCCTGGATATTTGCAATTCGGATTGGGAGTGATGTCCGACTACAAGGGGGACGTGCGTACGGGCGTTCGGGCAACGTATCGGAGGACTTGGGTGAACAGCCTCGGCGCCGAATGGTTGAGCGAGATCAATATCGGTAATGAACCCCGATTCTACACTGAATTCTTTCAGCCTTTCCGACTCGACCGCGCTGGTTTCATTGCCCCTTTTATTGATTTGAAAGGTACCCCCCTGAGTGTGTTTCTGGACGACAATCGGGTCGCCCGCTATGACGTGAACCGGTACCGGATCGGTGCCGATTTGGGCACCACCCTAGCAATAGGTCCGGAGCTGCGTCTTGGAGCATACTTTGGGGAAACCCAATTCAAGCTCGATACCGGAGACCCATTCGTACTGCACGATGGCGGTCTGTGGGACTCTGGCATAAGGGCGTCATTGGTGAACGATACACTCAATAGCCCCTACATTCCCACCAGCGGCCATCGTCTGATGGTGTCAGTGATGGCGCCTCTAGAGGCATTTGGCGCCGAGGAGGAGTATGCCCGGATATTCGGCGAATGGAGCGGTGCCCTTAGCAAGGGATCGAATAGTCTCGTCACTACTATCCGGGGTGGAACCAGCATCGAAGATATGCCTTATTATGACCAGTTCCCTCTGGGAGGATTTTTGAAATTGTCTGGGTATGCGAACGAGCAGTTTCGCGGCGATGACTTGTTGTACGGTAACCTTGTCTACTATCGGCGGGTCAGTTCTCTTCCTTCATTGATCGGGCGCGGCCTCTACTTGGGAGGGTCGTTGGAGTCCGGGAAAGTCTGGAATACTCTGGGGGATGGTGCTTTGAACTCCGAAGAGACTCGATATGGGGGCAGCCTGTTCTTCGCTGCCGATAGTCTTCTTGGTCCTTTCTTCGTAGCCTTGGGGTTATCGGCGGAGGGTGATACCGCGGTTTACGTCTTGTTGGGCCAGCCCTAGTGGCTCAGCATCTGTATCATTCGTTGTTTACGAATGTCGCGTTTCCCCGAACCGCTGATTAATAGCTGCCAATTCTAACTGATCGCTGTGCTCAGGTGATTGGATTTCTGGAACGGGATTGCGGCCCTCTGCCGCCATTTGGAAGGATTGCGAGAAGAGATATTTGATGGAGAAATTGAAGAAGGGCGCAGATACACGTCAGTCATTGGTGAATGAGAACCGGGCGTTGGAGTTGAGGGAAGAATCCCTCTCCTTTACGTCAATAACGCTTTCAAGGCGTCAGTTGTGCGATTTGGAACTGCTGCTCAATGGAGGTTTCACTCCGCTAAGGGGATTCATGAGCCAGGCAGAATACACGGCGGTGCTGGAAAATATGCGCCTTCCAAGTGGCGAGCTCTGGCCAATTCCGATCACTCTAGATATACCATCTGAACAGGCTGAACGGCTTTCGGTCGGTGACAGGATTGCCCTGCGCGACGCGGAGGGATTCATGCCTGCGGTGCTGCACCTGGAGGAGATCTGGCAACCCGAAAAAAGCGTAGAGGCACTGGCAGTTTATGGTACCGATTCGGCGTTACATCCGGGAGTCGAGTACCTCTATACCCGGGTTCATGACTACTATGTGGCCGGTCGCCTAGAAGGAATTCAGCTGCCCGCACACTATGACTTCGAGACGCTTTGGGATACTCCCCTGGAAATGCAGCGTCTGTTCGACAAGATGGGGTGGAGTCGTGTGCTGGCTTTTCACACCAGCAATCCTATGCATCGCCTGCAGCGGGAGATGATACTCCATCTGGCTAAGGAGCATGAAACACACATTCTGCTACATCCGGCAGTGGGTGTGACCAAACCGGGGGATCTGCACTACTATGCAAGGGTCCACTGTTACCGAGCCATCCGCGATCACTTCCCCCACAATTTGGCGGCCTTGTCGCTATTGCCGCTAGCTATGCGGATGGCAGGCCCCAGAGAAGCCGTTTGGCATGCATTGGTCAATAGAAACTATGGTTGCAGCCATTTTCTGGTAGGCCCGAACCATGCCTCGCCTCCCAATTCCCCAGCTTCGAACAGAACCCAATCCGCTGGAGAGTTCTACGAACTGTTCGAAGCGCAACAACTGGCGATAGAGCATGAGGATTTGCTGGGAATTGAAATCGTGCCTGTGGATTACTGGCAGTATGTGCCAGACAGGCATCGCTTTCTGCCGGCCGAAAAGATTACCCAGGAACAGCTGGAGGGAGTGGCTTTTACCAACGCTGATTTGAGAACAGCATTGGCACATGATCAGGAGATACCGGACTGGTTCAGCTACCCCGGTGTGATCGATGAATTGAGAAAAGTTTACCCACCGCGCCGTCGGCAGGGATTCACGTTGTTTTTTACCGGACTTTCGGGATCAGGGAAATCGACCATTGCGGGAATTCTGTACGCCAAGCTAATCGAGGCAGGGGGTCGCCCGGTCTCCCTTCTGGATGGAGACGTGGTGCGCACGAACCTCTCCAGTGAACTCGGGTTTTCCAAAGCCCATCGGGATATCAATATCCGGCGTATCGGTTTCGTTGCGAGTGAAATCACAAAGAATGGTGGAGTGGCGATTTGTGCGCCGATTGCCCCTTACCGAGAGACCAGGCGAGCGGTTCGTGAATTGATAGAAGGCCATGGCGCGTTCATCGAAGTGCATGTTTCTACTTCACTGGAGGTGTGTGAATCCCGGGATCGCAAGGGCCTCTATGCAAAGGCAAGAAAGGGTATTATCCCCGAGTTCACGGGTATCAGTGATCCCTACAATGTTCCAGAAAATCCCGAACTCAGGATTGATACCGGTAGTCTGACACCAGCCCAGGCAGCCCAGCAGGTGATACTCTATCTTTTCAAAGAGGGTTATATCGATGAAGGATAGAACCAGTAAGACTGAGAACAACGGAGATCGTTTCCGCAGCTTCCAAACTTGAACGGTAAATCTACCGGGAGCTCGGTTGGCAGAGAGGTATTTTGAGATTCCGTCGTAGACCCGGGTGTTGCGTCTGGGAGAAAAGCCGTTAACTGGGTATTATTTTCTAACCAGCAGACGCTAATTGATTTGAGTTGAAATTAATCGCCATTATCCGGAGGCGGATTTGATGAAAACAGAGGGAGTGATCTTGGTAACGGGGGGCGCGGGGTATATCGGCAGTCATACCTGTGTGGAGTTACAGCTCGCGGGTTATGATGTTGTGGTCATCGACAATCTATGCAACAGCTCTGCCGATGCCGTTGAGCGGGTGAGTCGTATTACCGGAAGTCCTATGGCTTTTTATCAGGCTGATATTCGGGATGCCGGGGCACTGGATGAGATTTTCAATACCCATAAAGTGGATACAGTGATTCACTTCGCCGGGCTAAAGGCTGTGGGTGAATCGACTCAACTACCTCTCGACTACTATGACAACAATATATCCGGAAGCGTCACTCTGTTTCAGGCGATGAAACGCCATGAGGTCCGCACTATTGTATTCAGTTCCTCAGCTACCGTTTACGGAGATCCCCGCGAAGTCCCTATCAAAGAGCACTTTCCCATTTCGGCTACCAATCCTTATGGCCGTTCCAAGCTGATCATCGAAGAAATTCTGAACGACCTTTTCAAATCAGATTCGGTATGGCGGGTGGCACTACTGCGTTATTTCAATCCGGTAGGCGCCCATGAGAGTGGACTGATCGGAGAGAACCCCAAGGGAATTCCGAATAACCTGATGCCTTACATTTCCCAGGTTGCTGCGGGGAAGCTTCCCCGGCTGAGTATTTTTGGTAGTGATTATCCCACCCGGGATGGAACTGGGGTGAGAGACTACATCCATGTGGTGGATCTTGCCAAGGGGCATCTGGCCGCCATGGGGTACTTGGCTGACAGGGTTCGGGGAGAGGTGCTTACGGTCAATCTGGGCACTGGCAACGGATACTCGGTACTGCAGATGGTCGAGGCCTTCGAGAAGGCGAGTGGACAAAAAGTGCCCTATGAGCTGGTGGGAAGACGCCCGGGAGATATCGCTGAGTGTTTTGCGGATACCTCCTATGCGTTAGAGGTACTCGGTTGGCGGGCCCAGTTCGGTCTTGAGCGGATGTGTGAAGATGCTTGGCATTGGCAGAAGAGCAGCATCGCTTAGATTGAATCTATGGCTGGGGACAAGCTCTGCCGGTACTACACCTGGCGTTGTATTGTCGGGTTATGTTACCGATAAAGCAAAAATCCCCCCAGCGGCCCGATTTAAGCCTTTATCGGGACGCCGGGGTTGATGACTACATCAGGCAGAAGCTTCGGGTAGAGAGAGGCTGGGTCGTCTTCGCCCCACCAGGCCCATACCTGTGAGCCCGAAAAGGAACAGCAGCAGCGCGGGAGGTAGTGGGACAGTAGTTACCGATCGCGTGAAATGCTGATCTCCGTTTATCTCGCCAAAAGATTGCGGTGAGGGGCCATTCCAGCGGAAATCCTCATAAAGATAACCGGAACCGGACAACTGCAGTGACTTCTGATCGGTGTCCTGTCCATTTTCCGCAACACCTATGAGTTCACTCATCATGCCGGCAGCCGGACCGCTGGTTGCCTGAAACTGCTCTTCGTAACTGAGAAACTGCAATACACTGCTGTTGCTGTCGACCAAAGCCACACCATCCGGCCCATTTTGCATGCCCTTGATGCTGAACGACAGAGTTCCGAACCCATTTTGTATTGCTGGGATAATCCCTGTTAAGTCAACCGTTCCGTAAAAGTTTCCGCCGTTTCCATTGTAGAGAATCAGCTTCCAGCCGGAGAGATCTTTACCCTCAGGACCGGCAATTTCCACCCCCTCATTTTGATCGGTGCCCGCGTTATCATAATGAACCTCGTTGATGAACACGGCTGTCGAAGCAGACAGCGCCGTAGAGAATGCATATAGGGAAACTCCGGCGATTGCCGGGGCAAGATTACGGGGAATATACGATTTGGTTTGCAGCAGATTCATATCAACACTCCTTGTCGATTGGATTAATGCGTCAGTTGCGGCAGAATTCCTTTCCGCCGCAGACAGTTTATTCCAGAATGATTAGGAAATAAACTACTGACCGGTCTGTGCTGGGGATTTTTCACTTTGAGTTCGGGAAAGCAAAAGCTTAGTTGACACTTTGGCTTTGGAGAGGTCTTGCAACGAGTACGTGGTTTACGTTTTTCTCACTTTAGCTAGTTTACTTATCATTATGATTATCTACCATTTATTAAGGAAAAGGGCTGTTTCTTCTGGGCGCAAACTTCTACTTTGCCTGTTCATCATTTTCGCTGTCCCCAGCGGCTATGCCAGCACCAAGGAAGAGAAAAATGAAATCGAAGAGGCAGTTAACTACTGCATTCTCAACGCGCTCGGTAAAGCCAAGGACGATATGACAGTAGGGCAACTGCGGGCTGACTGCCGGGCGCGATTGGGGGAGGGGGGCGCTGATGGAACCGCGCTTGCCCGGCGCATTGAAGAGGAGAGCGTAACTGAGGAGAGTCAGTTCGTTATCACCTCCCACAATCCCAACTATCTGCTGTTTGCTGCCTACAACGGTGCGGGTGTCAACCGGGAGCCCTTTGAGGCGGACCCGGAGTACGCGGATGCCCTGGAGAATACCGAGGTCAAGTTTCAGATCAGCCTTAAGTTTCCTATAGTCAAAGATTTGTTCAGCAGTGGAGGCACTCTGTTCGCGGCCTATACCAATCGCTCTTTCTGGCAGCTCTATAACGATAATTCTTCACCTTTCCGTGAAACCAACCACGAGCCGGAGATATTCTATGCCTACCGGCCGGGTTGGAAGTTCGGTGGGTTCAATACCTCGGTAGCGAGCTTTGGAGTCAGCCATCAATCCAACGGCCGCTCAGGGAGTTTGTCGCGCAGCTGGAACCGCCTGTTTGCTCAATTCGTCATTGACCGCTCCGGCGTGGTAGGCGCAGAGGACAATTTGGCAATCTCCTTAAAGCCGTGGTACCGGTTGAAAGAGGATAGCGACAATGATGACAACCCCAATATTGAACATTACATGGGCAACTTCGAGTTGCTCACTGTATACAAACGCTCGGGCCACATATTCTCACTTACCGCACGCAACAATCTGAAGTCGGACAGCAACCGGGGGGCGCTGCAACTTGATTGGAGCTTCCCTCTCTACCAAAAGGTAAGGGGCTATGTACAGTGGTTCAACGGCTACGGTGAAAGTCTCATCGACTACGATGCCAATGTGAACAGTATTGGGGTTGGCATAAAACTCACAGATTGGCTCTAAGAACTCTAAGTTTTAGCGCCGAGAGGTCGATTAGAGGATAATGTGTCCCTTCCATCGGGGCATCGGTCCCTTTTTCAATCAGCTATCAAAAGGAAGCAGTAGTGGTCAATGACACCAATGTAAAATGGCACGAGCACCAGGTATCCAGAGAGAAACGTGAGGCGTTGAACGGCCATCGAGGCTGTGTAATCTGGTTTACAGGTTTGAGTGGTTCAGGAAAGAGCACCATTGCGAATGCGCTAGATCATAAGCTTTACGAGTATGGCATTCGCAGCACAGTGCTCGATGGAGATAACGTTCGACATACCCTGAATGCAGGGCCGGGTATGCTCAAAGAAACCCATGGTGAAGATTTCGCCAAACGCTTCGGACTGGGATTCTCAGCTATCGACAGAGAAGAGAATATCCGCCGTATTGGGGCGGTGGCACAGCTCTTTTGTGAGTCTGGTCTAATCGCATTGACTGCCTTTATCAGCCCATATCGTATCGATAGGGATCGCGTACGTGCCGGTTTACCCCCGGGGGAGTTCATTGAGATTTTCGTTGATACCCCAATCGATGTGTGTGAGGAGAGAGATCCCAAGGGGCTCTACAAAAAGGCGCGGGCCGGCCTGATAAAGGGGTTCACCGGTATCGACGATCCCTATGAAGCCCCGGTTTCTGCGGAACTCACGCTATCGGCGGCTGAAAAAACACCAAGCCAACTTGCCGATGAAGTCATAGGCTATCTGGTGCAACGGGGAATCTGTACTCTGGAAGACCCGATCGCCACCAGTAAGGCGAGTTGATCGAAATACCTGTTTCCACGATGGCGGACTACGACGTCTTCAATGGTGATGCGGACGGTATCTGCGCGCTACAACAATTGCGGTTGGTGCATCCCCGAGACGCCGTGCTCATCACCGGCGTAAAGCGGGATATTCGTCTTCTTCAGCGTATTCAGGCGAAAGCGAATGATAGAATAACCGCGCTGGATATCTCGTTCGATAAAAACAGGCAAGACGTCCAGAGACTGCTGGAGCAGGGCGCTCAAGTTTGCTACTTCGATCACCATTATGCCGGTGCTGTTCCCGATCATCCAGAATTGGAAGCACACATCGATACCACTCCCGACATAGGGACCAGCTATTTGGTGGACGGCTTCCTTCAGGGGCAATGCCGGGCCTGGGCTTTGGTAGGTACCTTTGGTGACAATTTCGATGCTACGGCCATCGCGATGTCGGATACGCTGAACTTGAGTCCCACCCAGTTGGAGGACCTCCGCGAACTTGGCATCCTAATGAACTACAACGCCTATGGGACCCAGTTAGAGGACCTGCACATTTCACCAGTTGAACTGTATCGGCGTATTCAGCCTTACGAGAATCCGCTTGAGTTTGTCTCAGCGGATGAAACCTTTGAAATACTGCAGTCAGGATATCGAGAGGATATGGCAAAGGCGCTTAGCGTGGATCCTGATCTGGATACTCGAAACCACCGTCTGTATATTCTGCCGGCTGAACCTTGGGCACGCAGGGTCAGTGGGGTATTCGCCAATGAGATAGCCCAGGGAGCCAAAGCACGTGCACACGCTATCCTTACCCGTTTAGAAAATGGGGGCTATCTAGTGAGTGTGCGAGCCCCCCTCGATTTTCCAGAAGGGGCTGACCAATTGTGCCGAGGCTTTGCCACCGGCGGCGGCCGTAAAGCGGCGGCGGGTATTAACTTTCTACCAGAAAGTGATCTTGATCAGTTCAAGGTGGCCTTTACCCAGGCCTTCGTTCGGCGGTAATAGCCGAGTCAAGGTACGAGCCGATCAAAAGGCTGTTTAGATTTTGTCTCCGGGCGATTAGAATACTCACCTTGCAGGAAGCCCGGGTGGCGAAATTGGTAGACGCAAGGGACTTAAAATCCCTCGGTGGAAACACCGTGCCGGTTCGATTCCGGCCCCGGGCACCATTTCTTATCCTGTCTCATCCAAAGTAATCCATTATTTGTAGCAAAAACAACGAATTGTAAATTTCGTTATCCAAACTTGTGCAAAATTATCCATTGGAATACATGTTTTTTGGGGGTATCCTTGGGGGTATCAAATTGCTAGCTAGACAGAGATACCCCCTAAATGGCCCGACAAAGGAACACCGGAAAGCTGCCCGCAGCGGCTGTTAGGAACGCCAAACCGAGGGATAGAGACTACAAGATTAGCGATGGCGGGGGACTCTATCTTCTGGTCAAGAGCAGTGGGCGTAAGTATTGGCGTCTGAAGTACCGTCTAGCCAGCAAGGAAAAGGTGCTAGCGCTTGGAGTATACCCCGGAATATCTCTCGTTGATGCACGGTCTGCAGCCGAGGATGCGAAAAGGCTTATTGACCAGGGTGAGGATCCAACGCTGGAGCGCAAGCGAGTCAAGGCCGAGAAAAGCCAGAACAGTTTCCGGGCTATTGCCACTGAATGGCACCACAAAGAACGCGGAAAGTGGACGCCAAATCATGCTGAGCGTGTCTTGCAATCACTGAAAGCCGATGCCTTCCCGGTAATTGGGGATACACCAATAGCGCATGTAACCGCCCAGGATGCGCTTCGAGTCATTCGGAGGGTGGAGGATCGGGGGGCGCTTGATGTTGCTGGCCGAGTGAAGCAGCGGATGGCCGCGGTATTCCGATACGCAATCTACACCGGTCGAGCGACGTCTAACCCAGTCGACTCCCTCAAGGATGTCATCAAGAGCCGCACGATCACTCATCGGCCGGCCCTATCCGCAGAGGCTCTTCCTGGGTTCCTCAGAGACCTGGAGCAGTTTCCGGGCTACGTCCTTACGAAACTCACCCTGCAGCTACTGATTCTCACCTTTCCCAGGCCTGGCGAATTAAGGGCTGCACGGTGGGATGAGTTCGACCTGGAGCGCAGTGAATGGCGGATCCCCGCTGAGCGAATGAAGATGCGTGAAGAGCATATTATTCCTCTTTCAAGCCAGGCCTTGGTTGTGCTGGAGAAGATCAAGTCGATGACCTACCGAAAGGGTGGATTTGTATTCCCAAACACCCGAAATCACAAGCGGCCCATGAGCGAGAACACACTTAACTATGCCATTCAACGCAGAATGGGATACAGCGCTACCTCCCATGGTTTCAGAGCCACCGCAAGTACTGCCCTCAACGAAGTCGGATTCCGCCCAGAGGTCATTGAAAGGCAACTCGCCCACGCGGAAAGAAACAAGGTTCGTGCTGCATACAACAGAAGTCAGTATCTTGCCGAGCGCAAAAAAATGCTGCAGTGGTGGGCAGACAATTTGGACTCGCTTCGTGAGGGCGGAAGTGTGATTCCGGGGCGATTTGGGACGTCAAGCTGAGTGAGATTGAGAGAGGATAATTTTCAAGCGGGGCTAGGGTAGCTCCCGAACACCCAGACCATGCCTGGGCTGTCCCGCTTCCATTTTTCTGCATGGCCCCGAGCGTGGAGGGGAGGATGATGGCAGTTGATCAGAGCAGTGAACAACCTGAGGGTGGTTGCTTTTTCCCGCTTGTCGAAATTATAAATCTGATCAGCGGTCAACCACCACTTACAATAATGAATCCAGCCCACCCCGGTTGGATCCTCTGGCAACGTGCTCTTACCGTAAAGAGTAGGGGTTGGACGGTGCGGGGTGTGGACGTTGCTGATGGAGAGAAGTTACTGCATGTTGGCGATTTCTTGGAGTGGGCTATTACCGAGAGGTTCAAAATCCATTCTGAGAAGCTCATCTCCGCTGTAGAGGAGCGCGAGATTCCTCTTAAAGGGTACCAGCGAGAGTTAGTTCTTGAGCCGCCCAGGCTGATTGAGGAGAGAGAAGAGCTATCCTCTATGCTGGGGCGAGTATCTAGCCTCTCTGAGCGGGATGAGATACAGCGTCGTATCTCAGATGTGGAAGTTTCTCTTCGACGGTATCAAGACCACGGGGTTTCAGAAAAACTCGATTCAACATCCTTGGGTGCTGCTAGCGACCAGAGTGAAGAGGGTACTCTTTTACAACCCTCGTCGTGGGATGAGCTCGTGCGCGAAGTCGAGCGGTGGAAAGCTGAGGTACAGGGACGAAAGCAACAGGGAACTAAAATGGCACGGCCAATGATGGCGAGAGCTCTAGCCGATCTTGTTTTCCAAGCGGCAAAACAGGTCGATCCGGAGTTTGATCAGCACACGCTCCAGGGTACTGTCAGTGACCTACATGCCTTGTTGCTCAAGCTAGCCCCTGATTATGTTCCAAACTCTCCCGAGACATTAAGAGACAACTTGAAGGGACGCTCCCATCATGTGCACAGCGGATCGCTATGCACTTTCACACAAGTCGTAGACGATAGCCCTTGGCCCCGAGTTTTCCCCGAAGCATTCGAAAAATAAACTCAAATCCCCCTTCGGGGTGAAAAATCACCACCCATGGTAACTTTTAGCCAGGGGTAGATTTCCCTCTTCAATTTCGCAAGTAAATTATCTAAATAATCCACTAATCTACTGAAAAATAGTATCTATCTTTCTGAATTACTCTTAGAGTTTAACTAGAAAATTGCTGCTCGTTTTGTCGGTATTTCGCTTGTAGCCTGTGGTGGAGAATTTCTCCAAACCTGTCCAAAAGTGGATTTCAAGATGCAGAAAAAGACGAAATTTAGAGGGCCGAGCAAGCCTCGAACCCAGCATATCGAACCTTATTTGTTTCGGGAACAGGCCGCGGCAATTTATGTGGATCGTTCAACCTCATGGCTTAGAAACACGAGGAGTCAGGATGGCCGCAAACTTAAAGAAATGGCGCTGCTCCTGAAGCAGGAGAGCCCCGATCTTTTTCAGCGGGTGACGGACGACGAACTGGACCTGGAGGAGGTGGCTCGTCAAAGTGGTATCAAATTCAGGCCAGTAATTGGACCCAGGTGGGTGCGAGACGGCCGAACTATCTACTACCGTAAGGTCGATTTGGATAACTGGCTGGCGACATTCATACACTGCGAAACTGACGCCGTTGAGGCAGCAGCGGCTTAGACATGCGTTGCCTTACCGACGACCAAACACCCCATCTTGGATTTGGAGATATTAGCCAAGCCGCCCAGGGCCGCTGGAATTCGATTCTCGCAGCATTGGGACTTCCCGCAGAAAGTTTAATCGACCGACACGGACCCTGCCCGGGCTGTGGCGGCAAGGATCGCTTCAGGTTTGATGACAAGGATGGAAGCGGATCCTGGTTTTGTGGCGGTGGTGGTAGTCCTGAGCATGGCGATGGGTTCAGTCTCCTGCAACATACGCATGGCTGGGGTCCTCTGGAATCGCTGAGAGCTGTTGCAGACGTGTTGGGCATAGACGGTTCAGGACATCACATTCAGCCCGCCAGGGTGGCGCTAAAGACCACTCAGGCATCCAGGCCCAAGGCGTCGAAGAAGGCCTATGCCTTGGAGCTCTGGTTGCGTTGTGATCGCTCTGACAGAGCAATTGCAACCCACCCCTACGCGATGGCAAAAGGTATTACCTGGGCCGCTGGTGCGGGTCGCGTGACGGCATCCGGTCGCATCGTCGGACAGGAATCGGATTGCATCGTTGTGCCCGTCCAAGATTTGCAATCCGGAAAAGTGTTGGCGGTTCAGTGCATCAATTCAGCTGGTGAAAAACAGACCTTTGGATTGATCACCGGTCACGGCCTCATTCTTGGAAACGATCTTGATCCGGCCCTACCGATGCTGATTTTTGAGGGCTGGGCTAGTGCGGTGGCCTGGGTCTTTCAGATTAAAAATGGCAACGCCTGTGGGGTTGTGGCCTTTGGAAAATCTAATCAGCGGAATGTGGCAGAAGCACTCGCCGAACTTCACTCTGACCGAAAAATCATCATCATGCGGGAGGACGACAGTGAGTGAAATCCCAGAAATTGTCATGCCCCGCACACCTGGTGGTAATGATCCAGCAGATCACCGTGATGACCCAGAATGGGCCGCAGTGGTTCAGGAAATGGTCGATGAGGTGGAGCCACCGAAACAGCGGCGTTACTTCCGGAGGACCGTGGCGGGTGAGGATAGATCTCGGCATGGGAAGAACGGCGGTTCGAGATCTAATGCTGCCGGGGAAAATGAGGAGCCCCGGTCCGGATTTCAACTCCTCGGACTTTCTGACATCCGCAAGGGCCTCAAGGGCCCGCAATACCTGATCAAGCCTTTCCTCGAACGCGAGACCACAACTGTGATGTTTGGTGAATCGGGGGCCTATAAAAGCTTCGTGGCACTCGACCAGGCACTCTGTGTGGCATTTGGGGAGGATTATCATGGTCATACGACTCATCAGGGTGGCGTCGTCTATATCTGCGGTGAGGGGCAGGGAGGAATCGCTCGAAGGGTAGAGGCCTGGCTGATTCACCACAATCTGACGGGCAAGCAGGCACCATTCTTTATCAGCAGCGTCCCCGCCGAACTCTTTAGTATTGGAAATGCTGCAGCGATTGGGGATGTCGTCGCGAAAAAATGTCCCAATCCGGCTTTCATCGTCATCGATACGCTTTCAACCAATATGGGTGGCAACGGCGATGAATCATCGAATCCAGATATCGCAGCACTTCTGACTAACATCAATGTCAATTTGCGAGATCGATTCGGGGCATGTGTCGAAATCGTTCATCACGTAGGCCACGGAGATGGCGAGCGGGAGCGCGGAGCCTATGCCATTCGTGGCAATGCGGATTCCCGAATACTGATCAAGCAAGAACCTGGGTTCGCATGCAGCATGCATTCCAAGAAAGCCAAGGATGCCTCACTTTTCGCACCGATCTCATTTAAAACCAAGATCATTAAAATCCCAGAGATTACCGACTCAGAGGGTGAGGAGGTAACCAGCCTGGTCCTTGAGTCCACGGAGTATGTGGATTCTTCCGATGAGAAACGGTTATCGGCTCAAAAAGGTCAGGCCCTGGCCTGTCTCAAGGACATGTACCACACCGCCAGGACCAACCTTGAGCGGGGAGGGTATGACGCCAAGAATGCAAGAGTGGCTACCAAGGAATGGCGGGAAAAAACGGTGAATCTGGAGATCGTCGCCAGCAACCGTAACAGTTTCTACAAGGTAAAAAAGGCGCTCATTGACGCGGGTCTGGTAGTAGAAGAATCAGGCTTCTGCCAGCCAGTATCCGGGGGGAATTTCGGTGAATAGAGTGTCTCCCGCAATGTCTCCCAAACGTCTCCCAACGTCACCCAAGACGGTTGCCGACAGAGTAACGTCTCCCGTCTCCCCCCCTACGGGGGAGACGGTGACGATACGACACCGTTGTGTCACCCAGGGTGTCTCCCACCATCTCTCGAATCTACGAACAACCTGCCGGGCTTGCAATCTCGGAAGAGGGGTAAGGGCATGAGCAAGAGGAATCTAGTCCGCTGCAGCGAGTGCGGGCGCGCAGAGCTTGGCATGTTTTGCGGTTGGCATCCCGCATTCCCACCAATGACCCGACATCTACGTAGTTGCGGGTACTGGCGACCCAATGCGGAAGCCTTCGAGGAGATGAAAGTGGCGAATTTCGAGAAAGCGATGGCTGAAGCGGATTTTTGGCAAGAAAGCGACGCTCAGGTAGAGGCGGGGGCTTTGCGGGCGATGGAGCCTGGAGACAGAGTTCAGTTTATCGCCGCGGAGTTCCACGCAATCTGCCTAGCCGAAGTGCCCACCGCCGAAATTCTGACTGCACTCAACCTGGCACGTAGGGCGGTGAGGGACGAAAAGTTAAATCAGATTTTTCAATAGGGGATAGGGGAACTCAATGCAAAACCTAATACATCTGGAAAGCGGCAAGCCCCTGGTTTCGTCGCTGACGATAGCCAAGGAGTTTGGGCGACAGCACGGAACCGTACTCCGCAGCCTGCGGAAATTGATCAACAACAAAACAATCTCAGAATGCAATTTTGCATTCTCAAACTACCCAGGAAGGCGGCGTGATGAGGTGTGTATTGACCTTGACGAACGCGGGTTCCTCATCGCCATGCCATTTATCGGAGGCCGCAAAGCCGAAGAGGGCCAGGTCCGCCTGGTGGGTGAGCCCGAATTTGGGCTGAGTGCTGGAAAGATCGAGGAGTAAATAGAATCAATGACTAGTGAGCAGTTAGAAAGACTTATCGAGCAGCGTGTTCAGGAAGCTGTGAAACTGGAGCAGAAAAAGATTCAGAAGTTAGAATCTGAACTCTATCGCTTGAAAAAGTCGCGTGATAAGGCGCAGCGTGAGACAGTCAAAGCTCGCGTAGATGCAAATGATCGAATCCAGAAAGCGCTTAAAGAGACTGAAGAGACGATTTTTCGAAACAAAGGCCATGAGCACCATGTGCTACTAACGCAAGTGGAACAGACCAAAGACGAACTCTCAGAATTGCGCCGACAGAAATCATCCCTCGAACACAATCAGAGAGCCCTGGCTAAGACCCGTGAATTGATCACGGATGTCATGGGTGAAGTGCATGAGTTGACGGTATGGGACTACGGCATTCCTGATGAATGCATCCCGCAATGGCAAGCCATTGCGACCCACATGGCTCAAACAGCAACGTTACTAATGCAATTTGTCGGCGGCAATGCTTCCCAAGAGCAAATAGAAAACTTTCTCGTAGAACACGACTATGGCAACTAGCGGAGACAACAATGTATTCAAGGAAACAATGGAACCAGGCTGGTATGCGATTCATCAGCAGCCAGCCAGAGTGGGTTCGGCAGGGCACCTGGCCAAAGCGTATAGGCCGGCATGTTGAGAGGATTCACAAGGTACACCCAAATAAACGCCCTGACCAGGTACTGCGGGAGGCGCATGACCAGGTTGTGGACGAAAAGCTGGGTCAGGACCGGAAGCGGGCAACCCTGCGGATTATTGAGAGTCGGGGAGTGAAATCATGAATGTTCGTGAACTCGAAAGACGAAAAACCGAAATCGAGGCAGAGTTGAATCCGTTGGATGAGTTGGTGTCTCGCATCGAGAAAACTCTAGTCGCAACCCGGGATGAGCTTTCTGAACTGGAAACAACGAATAAGAACTTCCAGAGGAGAGTCGCATTGGGCAATTTTGATGAATCCGATAGGCTACAGCGACGTGAACGGATAACGTATCTGGAAGGTTTGGAACAAGATATGGTTGTGCAAATCACTAGTTTGAGAACTATGATCGATTCCTTAGCAACGGCCCGACGGCATATCATCGACGATATTAACCGTGCCGCGGGTAAGATCAGGGAATCCTCAATTAGAGAACGAGTACAGGAGCTAAAAGGGCTTGGATTGCAACCAAGGGCGATAATCAGCCAGTTGGCAGAAAGTGAATTGCGAGTTACCAAGCCCGAAGCCATGCGGCACATGGAATGGGCGAAAGTTCAGTAGCATGACGGCACTAACCACTTGCTTGCGACGACTCGAAGATAAGCTTTCTCTTGAAGACCAGGCCGCAATGCGGGAACTTACAGCCTCATTGCAAAGTGATGGCTTGCATCATTCCGAGGCAGCCCGCCAAGCGGTGGAGCATTTGCTTGGTGAGGCCCGCCAGGAGCGTGAGGAGCTGATCCGGCGAATACGTGCTGCGGGTGGTAGTGTATGAAAAAAGCCCTGGCCGGAAGTTGCCTACACCGCTGCAATTGCGGGACGGGAGAGCTTCCGGTACGCAAGGCTCTGACCAAAGAGTAGCCATGCTGGAGAATAACGTCAAGCTGACTTAAAGGCCCGTAAAATGAACGACTGTTATCAATCAGAGTTACGTCAAAGATGGCGTACCTTTACTGAAAAACAGAAACGGCTATCTACCGAATGGGAGGAATCAGGCTACTCAAATCCGGCGCCTAGTTTTTCCGAGTATCTAGAAGAGTTTAGTGATCTGGTCTGTGGAGCTCGAACCAAGGCCACCGGGGCGCCTTGTAAACGCAGGGATATATATGCCAACGGTCGCTGTCGATTACATGGCGGTTTATCGACAGGACCTCGGACAGAAGCAGGTAAACGTCGGTGTGCACAGAACGGCTTCAAGAAGCGCCAACCATTGAGCTCTACACAAACCCCATGATTGGGCTAATCAGTACTAAATTTGGGCAGTATTGGTAAGCAGAAGTCTAATCCGGCACATGATGGGAGAGGCGCTGTGCGGACCTACAATTGCACGTAGCGAGCGAATCGGTAGGTGAAGCTATCTTCTTCGAATTATCGGTTGGAAGCGGTGCTCGTGCGGTCAGCGTTGGCGTATGAAACGCACAGCCGAGGACATCGTGGAGATCGGCTGGCAGATTCACTATTTCTTCATAGCTACAATAGCAAATTCAGGGTGTTGCTCCGAGTGGGGGCTACCAGCGACATCGTTATAGACGTGCTTCATAGTAAATCCGGCTGCGGATAGTTCTTCGGCTAAGCTCTCTGGACTGAAATACTGCAGCCAGTTGTATATCGTCTCAGCTTTACCGTTTTTCTGGAAGATACTGTACTTATCCAGCACAACGGCTTCGTCATCATATTTGAATGTATTGACGAAGCAGTAATAGTCATCTTCGCACCAGAAGTGACTTAACTGGTTTTTCTCGTACAGGGTGGCTTCTTCGCGCATAGCGTAAGCGATCATTGAATAAACATCGAACAGGACAGCGCCATCGTCTTTTAGACACTTGTGGAACTTTCTGAGTAGCATTTTCCTCTGCGCAGGGCTTAACGCACAGAAGTCGCACATGATCATGGTGATCAAGTCATACAGTTCTAGCGGTTCAAACTGAAGATAGTTCACGTGGATGTAGTTGATGTCGAGAGCTGCGCTTTCAGCTTCCGCCCTCGCATAGCCGATGGAGTTCTCAGAGAAGTCTAAGCCCGTTACCTGAGCCCCTGATTTCGCGAATCTGGATGTATACAAACCAGGCCCACAACCGAAATCACATACCGACTTACCGGGGCCTAGTTGGAAGTGGTTAATAATCCATGATGAAGAACGGTTTATGAATTCGGTGTTTCTTGATGATACATCAATACCTTCATTTAGGTGGAAGGCCAGCATTTGTTTTGAGCGGTACTCATCTGCCCATAGTGAATCTGCGGTATATAGCTCAAAGGCTTCGGGCTTGCCGTTAATTTCTTTCAGTTTTTCAAACACCAGAAAAGGCCGTTTAAGAAAAGTGCTTGCTACAGCTTGGGTATATTATGGCAAAGGGAGCACGATACTACATAGTCTGTTGCGGCTAAGTAAGCCAGATTTTATTAGGCAGTAGTGGCTAAGAATGCGGCATCTCTGCCGCCCAGTCTGAGAGACCGCCTCAACCACGGCGAGTTCATCCCCTGGATCGAGGCGAATATGCCGGTGAGTCGTAGGCAATGCACGAAGTATATGCAGCTTGCCGAACACAAACCCGAGTTCCTCGTTTCAAATGGGTACTCAAGTTCCCATTTAGACATCAACTCCGAAATCCGCCTTTTGACCGTTGATGACGAAGTGGAAAATCAGGTGCGGGAGACGGTTCCGCATACCTTTCGAAGACCCAAATACGCAACAGGGCATAAGAGCACCAAGATTGCAGGATAAACGAGAAAGCGATCCAGTGAGCTAGACGCTGCCACGACAAGTATCCCTGATCCCATGAGAAATACAATGATTGAGCTTGTATGTCCTAGAAGCCCTGGTACAAAAGCACGATTTACAATTCCTGCGATGAAGCCACTTGTACAATATGAACCGATGAATAGGCAGATAAATGACCAGAATATCAAGAGGTAGAAGTCCTCGGGCTCACGATCGAACTCTGCGTATGCACTTGGTAAGCTGCTGATCGCGGCTAACGCCCCAAGCAAGGTGATGATGCCTATCACTGCTAGAAAGCCGGTTAATAGATATCGTATGAGTGTCGCGTATCTACGGTTACGCGGTAAGTCAATTTTTGTATCACCCTGTTCCATTTTTTATACCTCATCGTGGTTAGGCATCAAACCACTCCCTGGAGTGCCCCAGGTATCACGGACACCGTCAAACCTCAAAATGAGGCCTGTTCATAGGCCTCGGGGCTAATGCCGCCTAAATGGCTGTGTCGGCGTTTTCGATTGTAGAACACTTCGATGTAGTCAAAAACGTCGGCCCGTGCCAAATCACGTGTTTTGTAGATACGCTTTTTGATGCGTTCTTTCTTTAAACTGCTAAAAAACGATTCTACTACAGCATTGTCCCAGCAATTGCCGCGTCGGCTCATACTAGAATCGAGGTTGTGATCTCGGCAGAAACGTTGCCAATCGCCACTACCGTATTGCGTACCCTGGTCGGAATGGATCAACACCTTTTGCTTCGGTCTACGTCGCCATACGGCCATCAGAATTGCATCGAGCACGAGCTCACGAGCCAACGTTGGTTTCATCGACCAGCCCACGACTTTGCGTGCGAACAAATCCATGACAACAGCCAGGTACAACCACCCCTGCCAAGTGCGGATGTATGTGATATCGGTAACCCAGGCAAGATCCGGTTGCTCTACAGTGAACTCCCGCTGAAGCTTGTTTGGAGTAATAATCGAAGGTCTCCCGTAAGGGCCGCGCGGAATTTTGTAGCCGTGGATAGCCTTGATGCCATTGACTCTCATGATCCGGGCCACGCGATGCTTACCGCAGGTCTCACCTAATTCACGCAAATCCAGGAAGACACGGCGTGCACCATAAACCCCGCCGCTGGCAGTGTACGAAGCACGTATCAACATTAATAAGCGTTGATCTTCAAGGGCATGGTTGGACAATGGCCGACCAAACCAGTCGTAGAATCCACTGCTTGAAACCCGCAGCACCCGACACATAGTTCTAACTGGATATTCATGGCGATATTCGCTGATGAACTGGTACTTCACTCGGGGTTTTGAGCAAAGTACCTTGCGGCCTTTTTTAGGATATCGCGCTCCTCTTCGGTGCGCTTGAGCCGTGCGCGAAGCTTCAACACTTCGCTTCGGGCCTCGATCAATGCCGCAGCCTGCTCATCGGTCTTGTCCGGCTTTACGGCCTTTACCCATTTATACAGGCTATGGGCTGAAACACCCAGACGCTCGGAAACTTCGGTAACGGAATAACCGCGATCTACTATCTGGCGAACGGTGACGTGGTCAATAGTTTTGTGACACCCAAGTTAAGCCGCTTTCTTCCTCTCTAGTATTCCCTGCTCATAATCATTGGGACTCATATATCCCAAGTACGAGTGCAGGCGCTCACTGTTGTAGAACATGGAAATATATTCCAGGATATCCTGCTGAGCTTCATGGCGCGTCTGGTAATTTCTCCACTGCACCAGTTCCTGTTTAAGCGTCCCGAAGAAACTCTCAACCACCGAATTATCCCAGCAGTCCCCCTTGCGACTCATGCTGCCCAGAATCCCGTGAGCCTTCAGCAATCGCCTGAATGCCTGGCTCGCATACTGAGATCCACGATCCGAGTGGTGAATCAAACCAGCCTTCGGTCTGCGCCGCCAGATCGACATCTGCAACGCATCACAGACCAGACGTGCCTTCATCCTCGAACTCATGCTCCAACCGACCACCCGGCGTGAACAAAGATCGATCACCACCGCCAAATATAACCAGCCTTCCTGCGTCCATACATAGGTCACATCAGACGCATAGACCTGGTCTGGCTCGGCGACATTAAACTCACGGTTGAGCAGGTTCTCGAAAACCGGCTGCTGCTGATTGCTGTTTGTCGTTACCTTGTATTTCTTTCTCTGACGGGCCTTTACACCCGCCTCACGCATCAGCTTCCTTGCCTTATTACGGCTAACCGGATAACCCAAAGCGTTCAGCGCCTTCTTCATTCTCCGGCTGCCATAGGTATATTTGGAACTCTCGGCAATATCCTTTACCCACTCAAGCATTTCGTCATGCACAGGATCTTCAGGCCGGTGTTCCAATCGCTTCAGATACTGATAATAGCCATTGCGACTCACACCCAATACCTGACACTGCAGGCTGATTGGATAGGCATTCTTGTGTTGGGTGATGAACGAGTATTTCACTTCGTTTCTGCTGCAAAGAATGCCGTCGCTTTTTTTAACACTTCACGCTCCATCTCAAGGCGTCTAACCTGCGCTTTAAGCCTCTTGATCTCCTCCTGTTCTGGTGTGCGCTTCCCATTACCTCGAAACGAATGCCCCTCATCAGCTTGGTACTCTTTTACCCACCGGCTCAGCATCTGAGCATTTATCCCTAAGTTTCTCGCCGCCTCAGCTCTGCTATAGTCCTGCTCAAGCACCAGGCTGACCGCATCCAGCTTGAATTCCTTCGAATATTTCTTTCTGGTTTTCATCTGCTTACCTCAGTTAAGACAAAGTATGCTTAACTGGGGTGTACATGTCTATTGGACCACTCCACGGCTTCGTCCTTGAACTCAGGACTGAATCGCTGATTACTCATAACACTTCCTCCTATGCTCAGATCATAGTTCGAAAGTGTCCGCCATACCTGGGGCACTCCAGTCATAGTTCGAAAGTGTCCGTCATACCTGGGGCACTCCAGTTCGAAAGTGTCCGCCATACCTGGGGCACTCCAATCATAGTTCGAAAGTGTCCGCCATACCTGGGGCACTCCAGGTTTAAGAAAGGTCATAACAAAGAACTTAATTTGACGCCAAGAGGCGCAAATTAGTTCTATCGTTGTGTGTAATAAAGAATGAAGCTTCGACTGATACCAGTAGCCATACTTGTTTTAACAGCCACATCAGGTTGTGGAGATACCGGGCATGCTTCACAAGTTGCGGTACAGAACGGCAAAGTGGTTTTGGTTAAGTATGGGTCGCTTCAAGACTTTAGCTTTGTATATGGCGCCTTCGTCATAACGAATGTGGCTCCGCCAGTTAAAACATCCACTGGCGGCATCGTCAGCGTTGTCACGTATGAGTGGGCCTTTGAAACACCCAGCGGCCGTATCACGGGAAAGGAGCAAGCCCCGGATCGCATGCCAATTCAGTTTGGGGAGGCAGAGGAATCACCTGGTGTCGCAGTCGGGTGGAGCTACAAGAGCTCAGGCTATCTGAGGTCAAATATTTTAGGCTCTGAGCATGGGTCTCATAACTGTGTAACAGAGCTTGATCATTTTCTTAGCACGGCGTTGTCTGAAGTACCGTGCCAGTACGTAGAGCCTCCACCTAGAGGTTGGCGCCCATAATGCAGCGCAGCACACAACAAGCGGGTCTATCCGACCCACAAAAGCTGACGCTTTTGCGGGCGGCTAATCCTGAACGCTAGCACAACACAATCGGAGAGGGCTTTAGGATGAAATATACGCCAGACAGAAAGAGCATTGGACAAATACTCTCCATGACTAGCCCCCCTGTCATTGTTCCTGATTGGCAGCGAAATTACAGTTGGACAACAGTAGAAGTCGAAACTTTCTGGCAAGATTTGCTCAGGTTTGACAGCCAGTATCCAGGACAAAATATTGATGGACAGGAATATTTCTTAGGTGCAGTTGTTATTGTTGACACAAACAACTCGCACTTGTTGCTGGATGGACAACAAAGAGTTGCAACTGCAGCAATACTTATCTCTGTAATTAGAGATTTTTTGGCAGGGCTGATGCAGCAACGCGAGTTAGCAGATATTTGACAGATTATGATGATGCTAGAAGACTGATATGATAGAGCAGCAACGCGAGTTAGCACTAGATATTTGACAGATTATGATGATGCCCTAGAAGACTACACTTTTAAAATCACTCTCAATCGATATGATAGAGATTTTTTCAAGAGATTCATTTTAGAGTCAAGAAATCAAAATTGGCAGAGACCAGAGTCTCTATATGAATCTCACAACTTAATTGAAAAGGCACATGATTTCTTTACTCGTAAATTTGAGGATAAGTACACTGAAATAAACAATCAACAAGACGCGCACCAATGGGCGCTTAGGGTTTTGAAGGTTATTACTTTACATGTAAGTGTTGTAGCCGTTATATCAACAGATGAAGATAATGCATCATCAGTTTTTGAGACTCTTAATGATAGAGGTATTGGGTTATCTACTACCGACTTACTAAGAAACCTGATTCTCAGGCGAGCTCAGCAAGCAAGTATTGAAGAGATTATGGATCTATGGGGCGAGGTACTTGAGATTGAAAGTGACGCAAAGCTTCAAGATTTTTTCCGGCACTTTTGGATTTCAAGGGAAGGTGACGTTAAGGCAAGGTCGTTGTATAGAGAAGTAAAGTCGAAAATCCTGGATGACGATATTGATAGCCTAGACTTCTCCAGAGATTTAAGGGGTTCTGCGCTAGTTTACCAAGATATCCTATCAGGTAATTTTGGCAACAATGACACCATATCTAGCCTACTTCAGTCTGTATCTAACCTAGGTGCAAAGGTATTACTTCCGCCAGTTCTGAGTCTTCTCGAATCGAGAAATGATCCTGACTTAATAATCAAGTATCTCAAGTATTTTATATCAGCCTATGTTAGACACTCGGTGGTGCTGTCAAGGTGCTGTCAATTTTCTTGTGCACATTTTTTATCGGAGCGGTCCCGGGAATTGGTCAGGCAATAGAATAGATTGCCTCTTTGTCCATCTCTTCAAGTAGTTTCATGTCCATGTATTTCCTTGTGCCCCAGTTTGTCGCTGAGACATGTCGAAGCCGAGCGGCGACCAACATTAATGCCGAATGGCCGTCGGGGAACGCGCCAATCACTTTAGTTCGACGCCTGGCCTCTTTCAGCAACCGCTCCATTGGATTATTGGTTTTGATCTTGAGCCAATGCTGGGAGGGATAGGAGTAGAAACTGAATGTCTCATGAATGTTGTGCTCCACAAGTTCTGCCGCAGTCCTCAGCTTCATTTCCTTGAGTTTGTCGACTACCCCTGTTGCCTTCTCCTCTGCCGCCTCACGGCTCTCCTGAGCGTGAATAGCCTTTAGCATGGCAGCGACTTCACGTACTTTGTTTTTAGGCACATGAGAGAACACGTTTCTGTAGAAATGAACAGCGCATCTCTGCCAGTCAGCCTCCGGAAACACTTCTGAAGCTGATTCCACAAGTCCGAGGCAGGCATCTGAAATAATTAGCCTGACGCCCTGCAAGCCGCGATCCTTCAGGTGCTTAAGAAACCCCAACCAGCCGGATTTATCCTCCTTGTGGCCTTCCTGAACGCCCAAAATACGGCGGAAACCGTCCTGGTCGACTCCAATTGCTGCCAGGACGGAAACATTTTTGACCTCTCCACCCCAGCTGCGTTTGAGCACAATGCCGTCCAGGAATACATAAGCATATTTGCCTTCAATTTGCTGTTTGCGCCAGCGCTCGATGTGTTTATAGACCTTCTGATTAAGCTTGGAAACCGTGCCCGAGGATACCCGAGTACCCCACAAAGCCTCTGTGATATCCTCCACGCGACGCACAGAAACCCCGGCCAGGTACATCTGAACGATGGCTTCCTCGATGGAGATATCTCGGCGTCGATAGCGCTCGATGATAGCCGTCTCGAACGTCTGCTGGCGTAATCTGGGCATTTTCAGTTCGACCTCACCAGCCTTTGTGTGAAATTTCCGTTTGTAGTGGCCAGCTCGGGTATCTATTCGATCTGGCGAGTGCTCATAGCGCTGAGCATTGCACATCTCGTCTGCTTCAGCATCTAGCATGGCGTTCAGGGTTTCCTCGACGGTACCTCTGACCATCTCTTCCAAATGTCCGCGTATCTCACCCTCGTCAATCCTGATAACCTTGCTAAGCCCGTTCGTGGTATCTTTAGCCATGGGGTGCTGTCAATTTTCTTGTGCACATTTTTTATCGGAGCGGTCCCGGGAATTGGTCAGGCAATAGAATAGATTGCCTCTTTGTCCATCTCTTCAAGTAGTTTCATGTCCATGTATTTCCTTGTGCCCCAGTTTGTCGCTGAGACATGTCGAAGCCGAGCGGCGACCAACATTAATGCCGAATGGCCGTCGGGGAACGCGCCAATCACTTTAGTTCGACGCCTGGCCTCTTTCAGCAACCGCTCCATTGGATTATTGGTTTTGATCTTGAGCCAATGCTGGGAGGGATAGGAGTAGAAACTGAATGTCTCATGAATGTTGTGCTCCACAAGTTCTGCCGCAGTCCTCAGCTTCATTTCCTTGAGTTTGTCGACTACCCCTGTTGCCTTCTCCTCTGCCGCCTCACGGCTCTCCTGAGCGTGAATAGCCTTTAGCATGGCAGCGACTTCACGTACTTTGTTTTTAGGCACATGAGAGAACACGTTTCTGTAGAAATGAACAGCGCATCTCTGCCAGTCAGCCTCCGGAAACACTTCTGAAGCTGATTCCACAAGTCCGAGGCAGGCATCTGAAATAATTAGCCTGACGCCCTGCAAGCCGCGATCCTTCAGGTGCTTAAGAAACCCCAACCAGCCGGATTTATCCTCCTTGTGGCCTTCCTGAACGCCCAAAATACGGCGGAAACCGTCCTGGTCGACTCCAATTGCTGCCAGGACGGAAACATTTTTGACCTCTCCACCCCAGCTGCGTTTGAGCACAATGCCGTCCAGGAATACATAAGCATATTTGCCTTCAATTTGCTGTTTGCGCCAGCGCTCGATGTGTTTATAGACCTTCTGATTAAGCTTGGAAACCGTGCCCGAGGATACCCGAGTACCCCACAAAGCCTCTGTGATATCCTCCACGCGACGCACAGAAACCCCGGCCAGGTACATCTGAACGATGGCTTCCTCGATGGAGATATCTCGGCGTCGATAGCGCTCGATGATAGCCGTCTCGAACGTCTGCTGGCGTAATCTGGGCATTTTCAGTTCGACCTCACCAGCCTTTGTGTGAAATTTCCGTTTGTAGTGGCCAGCTCGGGTATCTATTCGATCTGGCGAGTGCTCATAGCGCTGAGCATTGCACATCTCGTCTGCTTCAGCATCTAGCATGGCGTTCAGGGTTTCCTCGACGGTACCTCTGACCATCTCATCCAAATGTCCGCGTATCTCACCCTCGTCAATCCTGATAACCTTGCTAAGCCCGTTCGTGGTATCTTTAGCCATGGTGGTCCTCTTTGGTTTGTACAGTGGTTTGGCAATTACTGTTTTAACAAACCGGGGCCACCCCCTTCAAAAAATGTGCACGTAAAAATTTACGTTATCAGCCATGGTGGTCCTCTTTGGTTTGTACAGTGGTTTGGCAATTACTGTTTTAACAAACCGGGGCCACCCCCTTCAAAAAATGTGCACGTAAAAATTTACGTTATCCACTCGGTAATTTGTAAGCGCGAAAATAGTCTTTTTGAAAACGTTATGTACTCAATCGCAAAGAGTATACGTAGTGGTGAGTACACGGACGAACAATTGCTAACTGACATATCAAGCTTCAGCCCGGACAATAATGCGTTTAAATCCGCATTCGAAACTGCTGTTGTGTCACGAAGAGCAACAGCAAGCTATTTATTAAGACGGATTGAGAAAGCGAAAAGAACGACTGAAGAATTAGATGTTGCTGCTCCACAACGAGTACATGTAGAACACATTTACCCGCAATCCCCAAAAGAAGAGCAGAGGTTGGCCCAGCATGGGGTCGTAATCAATCGATTAGGTAATCTGACTCTTTTATCGGCACGACTGAATACTGCTATCAAGAATTCAGCATATCCAGAAAAAAAGCCGTTCTATAAGCAATCTGAGTTGCTCATTACAACAAGTATCGCTAATTCCTATAACGATTGGTCAGTTAATACGATTGATCAAAGACAAATTGAATTATCTGAAATGGCTTTGGATATATGGAAGTTCGAGTAATCAGTGCTAACAAGGCCGTAAACTCAGACTCATTTTTCGTTTGCTGCGCTCACTACAGATGCGCAGGTTACGGTTGGCGTTCTGCCTAAAAAGTGAATTGGTGTGGGCACAATCAGGCTAAAAAATAGGTGCTCTCCCGTTTCGCTATCGTTACTGGGTAGCCTTCCAGAACGGTATTTACATCATTTCGAATATGAGCTTCGTCATCCTTTGGGTATTTACCGAAATGCTTTGAATGAAGTCGCTTGTCAATTCAACTCAGTTTTCGAGAAACTAGAACAACTAGAATGTGAATATCAATCCGGAAAGGATACTGGTAAGTTTAAGGAATTATTAGTCGTCTATGAAAGACTACTCTATCGGCTACGGGAGTTTATCGATGATTGTTATCTTATATTGCAAGGAATCGCTCCCGTCAATGAGAAATATTTGTCGAAAACTATATTCACTAATCAGTATTTAGCAAAAATCAAGTTTCCGGGATTTAGATCTTTTGAGCGCAAGATCGAGCCCTATAAGAAGTATCATGTTGGAGCTATCGTTAATGCCTTAAAGCATAAGCAGCGCACTTTGCGGGGGATATTCTTCTACAGTAGAGCACAAGAAGATCTATTTATTCCCGGCTACTATGTAGAAGGTATTTCAAGAAATGGAGCGCTAGCTCCTTGCCGATCGGTTCACCACGACGAAAATTCAGCGTTTTCGTTTAATCGAGATATTAGATTACATGTCTGGCATCTCTTCTCAATAGATAGTGCTCTGAATGAGGCAATTGCTGCTGCCATTGATGCTTGGAAAATTGAAGTAAATAAAAGTGCTCCAGTTAATAATGAAATAGATTTTTCCATGATTATAAAAAAGGCAGAGTCGCTACTAAATCGTTTCTATTTCGATGAGTACAAAAAGCCTACGGTACATTTTGAATGCTCTCATGAGGGGTGCATGCTTGATTATCCTGGCAAGAAGGTTGCTCTGAATTTACCGATGAACGTGAGTATTGTGGCTATGCCAGAAGTAGATATGACAATACCAAATATTGCTTTGCCATACTTTAGGAGATGAAGCATAACAAACGATTCTGATCCCCTGTGCGAGATGATTAATCGCTTGCTTCGGGGCGCGCGTGAGGTAGTTTTAGAATCAGGAGACGCAATGAGCTGTAGATTCGAGCCTGGCCGAATGCCGGCTTTCGTCATTGGAAGAAGTAACCCAGTGCGACCAGTGCCGAAGCCCCGAAAACCGACGCCCAAAGCGGTGCTGGGAAACCCCACCATACCATGAGTTCAGGAAAAGCCAGAGGGGTGGGATTCCAGGTCAAAGTATCAAACTGGCTTGTAGTGGGGGTACTAGTGAAATTAGGGGGTATCTATGGGGGTACTTGGAAAATTCATATCGTAATATAAGCTGTAATAATAGTAAGTTAAATGATCAATGCGATTCCGGCCCCGCACCAATAAAAACAATAAACTATATAGTATTTTTAAATTAAAAAATCAATTCTTGTTAGGGATGTAGCGCAGTAATGGCGCACTCTGTGGCCACAAACCGCACCAATAAAAACAATAAACTATATAGTATTTTTAAATTAAAAAATCAATTCTTGTTAGGGATGTAGCGCAGTAATGGCGCACTCTGTGGCCACAAACCACAACATAGTCGCACCTTTGGCACTATTGGGGATAATTGCACTGGCATCGACACCCTCTGACACTGAAACGATTAACTCAAGAGTTTCCTGATTTTATCGGGTGCTGTCAATTTTCTTGTGCACATTTTTTATCGGAGCGGTCCCGGGAATTGGTCAGGCAATAGAATAGATTGCCTCTTTGTCCATCTCTTCAAGTAGTTTCATGTCCATGTATTTCCTTGTGCCCCAGTTTGTCGCTGAGACATGTCGAAGCCGAGCGGCGACCAACATTAATGCCGAATGGCCGTCGGGGAACGCGCCAATCACTTTAGTTCGACGCCTGGCCTCTTTCAGCAACCGCTCCATTGGATTATTGGTTTTGATCTTGAGCCAATGCTGGGAGGGATAGGAGTAGAAACTGAATGTCTCATGAATGTTGTGCTCCACAAGTTCTGCCGCAGTCCTCAGCTTCATTTCCTTGAGTTTGTCGACTACCCCTGTTGCCTTCTCCTCTGCCGCCTCACGGCTCTCCTGAGCGTGAATAGCCTTTAGCATGGCAGCGACTTCACGTACTTTGTTTTTAGGCACATGAGAGAACACGTTTCTGTAGAAATGAACAGCGCATCTCTGCCAGTCAGCCTCCGGAAACACTTCTGAAGCTGATTCCACAAGTCCGAGGCAGGCATCTGAAATAATTAGCCTGACGCCCTGCAAGCCGCGATCCTTCAGGTGCTTAAGAAACCCCAACCAGCCGGATTTATCCTCCTTGTGGCCTTCCTGAACGCCCAAAATACGGCGGAAACCGTCCTGGTCGACTCCAATTGCTGCCAGGACGGAAACATTTTTGACCTCTCCACCCCAGCTGCGTTTGAGCACAATGCCGTCCAGGAATACATAAGCATATTTGCCTTCAATTTGCTGTTTGCGCCAGCGCTCGATGTGTTTATAGACCTTCTGATTAAGCTTGGAAACCGTGCCCGAGGATACCCGAGTACCCCACAAAGCCTCTGTGATATCCTCCACGCGACGCACAGAAACCCCGGCCAGGTACATCTGAACGATGGCTTCCTCGATGGAGATATCTCGGCGTCGATAGCGCTCGATGATAGCCGTCTCGAACGTCTGCTGGCGTAATCTGGGCATTTTCAGTTCGACCTCACCAGCCTTTGTGTGAAATTTCCGTTTGTAGTGGCCAGCTCGGGTATCTATTCGATCTGGCGAGTGCTCATAGCGCTGAGCATTGCACATCTCGTCTGCTTCAGCATCTAGCATGGCGTTCAGGGTTTCCTCGACGGTACCTCTGACCATCTCTTCCAAATGTCCGCGTATCTCACCCTCGTCAATCCTGATAACCTTGCTAAGCCCGTTCGTGGTATCTTTAGCCATGGTGGTCCTCTTTGGTTTGTACAGTGGTTTGGCAATTACTGTTTTAACAAACCGGGGCCACCCCCTTCAAAAAATGTGCACGTAAAAATTTACGTTATCTTTTATCGAATCTAAACTGCTTGGCCAGCGACTGAAGCCCTCCGGCAAGTTCAGCATCTATGCTGCGCACCTGTTCGATGACTTTTGCGGTCTCATCCATTTCCAGTCTTGTGGCTGCCGCAGCTAGAGCCTCCTTCAATTCCGGCGGCAACTTGGCAAGAGCTTCTGCCCGTGGCTCCTTCGGCTTACTGCTCTCGACAGGCTTCTCATCCGCATAGCGATAGAGCGCGCCCAGATGCTCGGCCATACAATCGAATATTTCACGTGGTTGATAAGGCTTGTAGACAACGTCGTCACAACCGGATTCGAGGATGCGGTGCTTGTACTCCTTGAAGGAGGTAGCGGTGAGGGCGAGGATCTTGACCTCTTTGCCTCCAGGTAGCTGGCGTATGCTTTTTGTCGCCTCGTAACCGTCTATCACTGGCATATGCATATCCATCCAGATGAGGTGAGGGTGCCATTCCTTGAACAAGCCAATCGCCTGTCAATGATCACCTCAATGGAGCCATTCCGGGATCGGTTTATTGGAGCCACCCTGGGATCGGTTTATTGGAGCCACCCTGGGATCGGCCTAATGGAGCCACCTCAGGATCGGCCTAATGGAGCCACCCGGCACCGGTTTTTCCCTTCGAACTGACCTAATCGCCTCCCGTATCGTGACCGCACTTTTGTGTGCGGAGAAGAAACGGAATGGCCAAACGGAGGTTCGAGATGTATCACTATCGACAAGCCCTGGTGCGCATGCGCCTGGGGGATTCTGACCGACAGATCGCCAAATCGGGACTGATGGGCCGGCGCGTTGCCGCGACCGTCAGAGGTGAAGCCGAAGCGCGCGGCTGGTTAGACACCGATCAGGCGCTGCCACCCGATGAGACGCTGGCGAGCGTATTTGATGCACCTAAAAAGCAGCGTGCCCGCCAGAGCTCCAGCCTGGAGCCGCACCGCGATCAGATTACCTCATGGTACGAAGACGGTGTGCAGGGCACCACCATCCACAGTGCACTGCAGCGTCGTCACGGCTTCACCGGCAGCTATTCGTCGGTGCGTCGTTTTTTGCAGGGCCTGGCAGAGACGACCCCGCGGGTAACCACGGTGCTCGAGTTTGCACCCGGCGAAGCGGCACAAGTGGATTTTGGTCAAGGACCCAAGATCACCGACGTGCATACCGGTGAGCAGTTCAAGACCTGGTTCTTCATCATGACACTGGCCTGGAGTCGGCATCAGTACGCCGAGCTGGTACCGGATCAATCGGTCGAGACCTGGCTAGGCTGTCACCGGCGCGCCTTCGAGCATTTCTCCGGCGTACCAGCGCGGATTCTGATCGACAACCCCAAGTGCGCCATCACCAAGGCGTGCTACTACGATCCCCAAGTACAACGCAGCTACGCTGATTACGCAGAAGGCTACGGCTTTCTGATCGCCCCGTGCCCGGTCGCCGATCCGAAGAAAAAGGGACGCGTTGAATCGGGCGTCAAATACGCCAAAAACAATTTCATGCCGCTGCGCGAGTTCCGTGACCTGGTCGACGCCAATGCGCAGCTGATGCAGTGGGTGATGGGGCAAGCGGGCAATCGCGTACACGGCACCACCCGCACCGCGCCGCTCACCCGGTTCGCCGACACCGAGCGGGAGTTCCTCAAGCCACTGCCTTCACCCGCGCCGGAATGTGCGCGATGGACAACCGGGAAACTGCATCCCGATTGCCACGTACAGGTCGAGAAGTGCCGCTACTCGGCACCCTGGCGACTGGTGGGTCAAATACTGGATATCCGCCTGAGCGAGACCACCGTGCGGATCTATCAAGCCCATGAGCTAAAGGCTGTGCATCCACGCGGACGTGGGCCGGGTTACCGTCACACGATCGACGATCACCTGCCACCGGATGCAGTGGCCTACAAGATGCGCACGCCTCAGTGGTGTCTAAAGCAGGCCGCGGCGGCCGGTCCTCACTGCCTTCGTTTGGTTGAGCGACTGTTTGAGCACCGCGTGCTCGATAAGCTCCGGGCCGCACAGGGTGTGATTAATCTGATCAAACGCTACGGACCGGCGCGCACCGATGCCGCCTGTCAGCGCGCGCTGTACTTCGACAACGTGCAGTACCGAAGTGTGCGCATCATTTTGGAAAACGCGCTGGATCAAATCGTCGATACCGAGCAAGCGTTCGATTCCCTGTCCGATGCCTACACCGGCGGCGCCAAGTTCGGCCGCAACACCAAAGACCTGTTCGACCCACACTAACGGCCGTGCGTTCCCTCGACCCGTTGCTGTCCATGGCCGTGCGGCAACGACAATCCACTGACCGACAAGGTCAACCACTCAACCAAAGGACATTCAATATGACTACGATGACACCCCTACCAGAACTCACGCCTATTCTGAAACAGCTGCGTCTGTCCGGTCTGCTGGAAAGCTTGGAGACCCGCAACCGTGAAGCCATTGAAAACAAGCTGACGTACCCGGAGTTCCTGGCCCTGATGATCCAGGACGAAGCCGCACGGCGTGATCGAAAAAAGTATGACCTGCGATTACGTCGCTCCGGCTTTCGGGGTGACAAGACGCTCGAGGGCTTTGACTTCAACTTCAACCCGGGCCTGAACCAAGAACTGATCAACGAGTTGGCCCGCTGTGGCTTTGTCGATGAAAAAGTGGCCGTGTTGATTGCCGGCCCCTGCGGTACCGGCAAGAGCCACCTTGCACAGGCCATTGGTCACTGCGCCGTACGAGCGGGCGTCGATGTGATGTTCACCACGCAGTCGAATCTGCTGTCGCAAATCAACGCCGCACGGGCAACCGGCAATATCGAACGCAAGCTGCAGACGCTGACCCGCGTCCCACTGTTAATCATCGATGACTTTGGACTCAAACCCCTCAAACCGGGGCAGGACGAAGACTTCCATGACCTGATTGGCGAGCGTTACGAGCGGGCGGCCACAATCATCACCAGCAACTTAGATTTCGGCGAATGGGGCGAGGCCTTCCCGAACAAACTACTCGGCGCCTCGACACTCGACCGGATACGCCACGGGGCTTATCAGCTGGTGCTGGATGGAAAAAGTTATCGCGCACCACGACCCGGTCCCAAGCGCGCAAAAACAGCGGTTGAAAAATCGACCAAAACAGCGCTTTAATCTACCCCGTTCGGAGGCGTAAAACCGCATGAAAAAGTGGCTCCATTAGGGCGATCATGGGTGGCTCCAATAGGGCGGTCAGTGACAATCGCCTGTTCGCCATTTACCGCTGCTTGTACATCGAACCCTGCATCGGTCAGGATAGTCGTCAGAAGTAGGCTGTTTACAGTGTTGTCTTCCGCCACAAGGATGCGCCATGTCGGCTGAGCAGGCGCCAGTCCCAAGACCTCCGGACGGCGGGTCTCTGTGTCAACGACATCAGTGGCCTTCGCCAAGGCCAGGGTCAGTTCCAGACAAAACAGGGAGCCTTTGCCGAGTTGGCTTTTGACGTTGATTTCGCCACCCATAAGCTCGACGAAGGATTTGGTGATGGCCAGCCCCAGCCCTGTGCCCTTGGTATTTGAGGCATGCCCGGCCTGAACGAAAGGCTCGAAAATATGTGGCTGTTGTTCAGCAGAGATGCCCGGGCCAGTGTCTTCCACTTCTATTTGCAGGGTGATCCTGGAGGAATCACTCGCAACGGGCTGGGAACGGGCACGCAAGGTCACGCCGCCTTCTTTGGTGAATTTAATGGCGTTACCAAGCAAGTTAATTAAGATCTGACGTAGTTTGCTGGCATCCGCTTTGACATAGGATGCCAGCGTAGGAGCCAGGGCCAGGTTGAAGTTAAGGTCTACAGCATCGGCTCGTACAGCAATCATATCCCCGATGTCTTTCAGCATTCCTGGGAGATTAAAAGCCTCCGGTTCCAGTTCCACCCGGCCTGCTTCGATTTTTGAGAGGTCGAGCACGTCGTTAATCATAGTCAGTAAGTGTTCACCACTGCGGTTGATGATGCCGGTCTTCTCCAGTTGGGATGCAGAGGCTGTGGGGTCGTTTCCCATGATCTGGGAGAAGCCGAGGATAGCGTTAAGCGGGGTGCGCAGTTCGTGGCTAATGTTGGCCAGGAAAACAGATTTGGCCTGATTGGCCGCGTCGGCGGCCTCCTTAGCATCCATGAGCGCCTTGTTCGCGAGGCGTAAACGCTTTTCGCTCTCCATCAACTGCTCCTCACTCCGAGCCAAAACCAGCTTCTGCCGCCGGATGAGGTGGTTCCAGACTAGCACGGCTGCCAGAACCAGCAGGAATCCGGCTATGACTCTCCACAGTAGCGCGTAGTCGAAACCGCGCTCGAATCGGACGGTGAACCATCTGTCGGCGATCCTCTTGCGCTCCTCTTGCGTAATCGATCCGATAACTTTGTCCAGGATGGCTGCCAGCAGCGGTGCGCCGTTGTTCACCACCGTGCGTACCTGCTTCGTGCCAGGGAGCAATCCACCCAGCTTGACGTTGGTCAGATGCTGCTTTTGGATGGAGTAGCCGATAGTCGATTGACTGGCGGCGAAGACGTCGAGCTCGCCCGAAGAGAGCTTGCGTATCCCCTCGTCCACATCACCCACCAGCACCAGTTCGGCCTCCGGGTAGAGGGTCGCGACCGCGCCCTGGGTCGGGTGCTCGGCCACCGCACCGATGCGCAGCCCGGCAAGGGTATCGTGCTCGGAGATGAAGGGGCGGCTGGTGTGCACAGCCATAACAGGCTGGACGGTCAGGTAGGGTATTGTGGAAATACCGGGATCATCCATCCCCCCTCCAGGTGCCCATGAGGAGAGGATTGCACACTCGCCGGCGGAGAGCTTAGAGAGAGACTCCTGAAAGGTCTCCGTCGGCACCAACTTGAAGGAGAGCCCCATCCGGTCGGAAATGAGGGCCATGTAGTCGGCAACCATCCCCTCATACTCTCCCTTCGCGTTGATCCCCCCGAAGGGCATCCAGGCAGGATCGACACACATCGAAATCTCGGAACCAGCGTCGAGCCAGGCCCTCTCATCCTCGCTCAACCGCTCCCGGATGGAGGAGGCCTCCCCCGTCCTCAGCTCCGATAGCCCCCACTTTTCCAGAAGTGCCAGACGATCTCCGAGCGGGATCGCGGCCAGTGCTTTGTTGATGATGGAGACCAGTTCGGGCCAATCTTTACGGATCGAATAAAGCATCTCGGTTTCGCTACCCGGCACGATGAACGCGAGGCGAATATCGGGGATCATCTGCTCCTGAATGGCCAGGTGTGTTCGGACTCTTCCGATTACTGCGTCGGCCTCTCCGCTGGTCAACAGCGAGAGCAACGCCGCGTCACTATCGGCGGGTATAAGGGTGATGCCGGGGATCTCCCGTAATAGCTTCTCTTCGAGCAAGTTGCCCTGGCGTAGTCCGACACGTCTGTTGGCAAGGTCCTGAATGCGCCGGATCCCGACCGAACTGGTAAAGATGAACTTGGAGACGTTGTAGGGGCTATTGCTAAAGAGAAAGTGGTCGGCGCGTTCTGCATGGCGGGCGGACACCGCGAGGCCGTCTATTTCCCGCGCCTTGGCTTTTGCAACCAGCTGCGCCCATTCGCCCGTGACGAGCTGGATATTCGCGCCGGTGAGTGCGTTGATGCGTTCGATTAGGTCGGGTTCTATTCCGCGGACACCGCCGTTGTTATCGGGAATCACATAGGGCCGCCAATCCCTATCGGTACCAAGCACGATTTTGGGATGGGCTTCGATAAAGGCCCGCTCTTCTATGCTCAGGGCGACTTTTTCCGTATCAGTGATGCCGGATTGAGTCGGTGTGGAGGCGGCAAACACAAACTGTGGAATGAGAAGCAGGGCCGATAGTAAGAAAATCGGGAACAGAACAGGGCTACATGCCGCCCTCTGTTTGGCGGAACGACGGAGATCTAGCTTATCATTCATCACTGTTTCCTGCGAAATCTTCGCCGTCAAGCGGACAGTTCACAGCTGGAGTTTTCCAGCTAGAGATTTCGATTTAAACGTTCGATGAAGGGCACCTCGTAATTTCCGTTTTCAAGGACGTATTCCAACCAACTATGCAGCATACCGACTCACCAAACAAGGAGTAACCAGGTTTTGATGAATACTTGCATCGATTTTCGTATCCACATTTTTTTCATGGCCATTGGTAGCTTTGTTCTCATGCAGAGGACGGACTGACCCTGTGTCTTCGTTCCCATTGTGTGTATCGCATCAGATTGTAGCCCAGATTCATGACCCCTATATTTCCCTGTACCTTGAGCAGACCGATGGTGCGGATGAATTTTCCGCCCATCGAATAGTGGTGAAAGCCAAACACATGTTCGATGCGCACTTTGACCTTCGACCGCTTATGGTTGACGGTATTCTTGTGCTCAGAAAGCGGCTTATTCCGTTTTCCCTTATGGAAAACTTGACTGCGATACTCGGCTTTCTTCAGGGTTCGCTCGGTCTCATCGGATCGGCATGCACTATCGGCCCAGACCGATGCACCCGTATTTTCCGGGTCAAGCAACACATCGAATACCTGACTATCATGAACCGCCGCTTCGGTAACCTCGTAATGGCGTATCAGTTTGTGCTGGTTGTCTACGTTGACATGGTTCTTGTAACCATAGTGGCTCTTGCCATGTTTCCTGGTCCAGCGCGCTTGGACATCCTTCTGCGCTCGCTTATGAGACTTGCTATCCCATTCCGTCGGCACTTCGCCACGCTTTATCTGTGTGTTCTCTTCGCGTGTGTTGCGCTGTTTCGGCACCGGCACGATAGATGCGTCGATGCTCTGTCCTCTCCGGGCCCGATAACCCTACCCGTTCAGGTAGCGATCAAACCGGCCGAAGAGAGATTCGATCACACCATGGTTTATCAACGACTCCCGAAACAGCCAGATCGTCGTGGCCTCCGACACTCGGTCCTCGATGCGAAGGCCGAGAAAACGCTTGCAAGAGAGACGGTCTTTTATCTAGTAGTCGGTTTGCTCGTCGCTGAGATTGTACAGACTCTGCGGCACCAGGATCTTGAATATCAGGATCGGGTCATAGGGCCTGCGCCCGGCACTGCTCTTGCGATCTTTTTTCTGCTGTTTTTTCAATATCGGGCGGAATCTAGCCCAGTGGGCAGAGTCATTCAGCACTTCCAGTGGGTCACCTTTTCTACTCAATGCCGCATGGCGTTCTTCAAGGTTAAAAAGTCCCGATTGTTTCATACCCACTCCTGGTTTGGCTCGCCAAAAAACAGCGTGGGTATTTTATTCGATATGAATGTTACAAAAAATGAGCTATTTTTCGAGGTGCCCTTAAGTAAGTACCATTGGCCTTAGGGGAAGAATCGGACCAAGTCGATTTCAGTTCTCTATGGGAAGACCTCCCGAGAACCCGCTCTGCCTTCAACGGGGGTGAGGCAACAGATGATTGATAGTCCTCAGAAAACCGTCACTATCCTGATCGTGGATGACAACCTTGACAATCTGCGGGTTTTGGGAGGTATATTACAAGAAGCCGGCTACCAAGTACGTGCGGCACTCAGTGGTACATTGGCCTTACAGTCGATTCGGTCCAGTGTGCCCGATCTGGTACTGCTGGATATCTGCATGCCGGAAATGGACGGCTACGAGGTCTGCCGACTTATTAAGGCGGAACCCAAAACCCGTGAAGTGCCGATTATTTTCATCAGCGCCCTGAATGCGACGGACGAAAAGGTGAGTGGCTTCAAAATGGGCGCTGTGGATTACATTGTCAAACCGTTCCAGATCGAGGAAGTGCTGGCGCGAGTAAAGACCCACACAGAACTTTCCAATGCCCACAGGGAACTGCAATCCATCCGGGATGCCCTCGAGCAACAGGTAGAGGAGCGTACCCGCGAACTGAAATTTTCCATGATCGTATCCAGCAGGCGATGCAGCGTGAGCATGCCCTCACCGAACTGCTCAACTTGTCGCTGGGCTCGGTTTCGTTGAACAACTACCTCGACCAGGCCCTGCAGTTGCTCAACGACAATCTGCAATGGGATTTCCCGGAAACCCGCAACGCCATCTATCTCATCGAAGGGGATGAAGATCCCCATCTGCACATGGTTGCCAGCCGTCAGTTCTCCGCTGAGCATCAGACCGCCTGCAAGCGGATTCCGCTCGGCTACTGCGCCTGTGGCCAGGCGATGGAGCAGGCGGATGTGGTGGTTTGCAAACATGCCAATCCCTGTCCACCGACACAATCGGGCGATCACGGGGAAGTCGGGCATCTCTGTGTGCCCCTGGTCAATGGCCGCTCTCCCATTGGCCTGCTGGTTCATTGTCTTAGCTGTGAGCAGGACGAAGACGAGCAACTGCGCGCCTTTCTGCTCCGGGTTGCCGACGTGTTGAGCATGGGCATCTCATGGCATTACGCCAACAAACGCATCGAATACCTGGCTTATCACGACGAACTCACGAATCTGCCCAACCGACGCTTGTTTACCGATCGTCTCGATCAGGAGTTGAGGCGGGCCATGCGACACGACGAGATCGGAGCAATATTGTTCCTCGACCTGGACCGCTTCAAGAATCTCAATGATGTCCTCGGTCATACCATCGGCGATGAGCTCCTGGTATGCATCAGTGAACGTCTGCAATCCATGCTGAGGATGGATGACACTCTCTGCCGCTGGGGTGGAGACGAATTCCTGGTGTTGCTGCCGATGCTTGGCCGAGATATGGAGTCGGCCATCAGCAAGGCCAACCTGGTGGCGGAGAAACTAATCGGAACAGTGGCGAAGCCGATGGAGATTCAGAACCATGATCTGCAACTCACCGCCAGTATCGGCATCGCCATGTACCCCAATCACACGGTGGAGAGCGAGGACCTGATCAAGTACGCCGATACCGCCATGTACCAGGCCAAACAGAGTGGACGCAATGGGATCCGCTTCTACGAAACCACCATGCAGGAAATTATGGAACATCGCCTGCTGATGGAGCGGGATCTACGCCATGCCCTGGCAAATAGCGAACTGTTTCTTCTGTTTCAACCACAGGTGCTTGCCGATGGCAGCGTGATCGGCGTGGAGACGCTGGCGCGATGGGAGCACCCAAGCCGTGGCCTGGTGATGCCGGCGGAGTTCATCACCATCGCCGAGGATTCCGGCCTGATCGTGGCCATCGGCGAGTGGGTACTGGCCACTTCGCTGGAGCAACTGCGCGTCTGGCAGCATGATGTTCCGAAGGCTAAGGGGCTGGATACCGTATCTGTCAATGTCTCGTCGCGTCAGTTTCGCGAGCAGGATTTCACCGAAAAGGTCGAGCGCGCCGTCGTGCAATCAGGAATTGATCCGCAATGCGTGGAATTGGAAGTCACCGAGGGCATGTTGCTGGAGGACATCGAGGACACGGTGCGCAAAATGACCCGATTGAGAGATTTCGGTTTGCGTTTCGCCATCGACGATTTCGGTACTGGTTACTCCTCCTTAGCGTACCTCAAGCGTTTGCCCCTTAATCGTCTGAAAATCGATCAGTCCTTTGTTCGGGATGTGTACAAAGATCCTCAGGATGCCGCCATTGTCAGCACCATCATCGCCATGGCACGTAATTTGAACCTGGACGTCATCGCCGAGGGAGTGGAGAGTCCATCTGAAGTGGAATTTCTGCACCAGGCCGGCTGTGAGTCTTTTCAGGGTTACTATTTCGGTCGTCCCATGAAGGCTGACGGGATTGTTGACTTGCTTGTCACTCCACGCAAGGAGCGCGAAACCTGAACCGCAATACTACCCGGCGTTCAAGGTGCAACTGGCGGCGCAGGACGATGCCTTACCCGGATATGTTGAGCAGGAATTCGAGGTCTACCTCAAGTGTATTGACCCAGCGAAAACTGCACGCCTAGGCCGCTTGTTGATACACCTCCCGGGGTGTCTTAATCCCGAGTGCCTGATGGAGACGATGGCAGTTATATCGATCAATCCACCGCCCTAGTATCTGATTGGCTTCATCGATCGAGTTGAATCGATGAAGCCAGATGCATTGTTCCTTGATCGTTCGAATCAGTCGTTCAACCATGCCGTTTTGTTGCGGCGTATGCGGCTGAATAAACTCTTGCTTGATCCCATAGCGCCGTACCGTACCGCTGAATTTAACAGAGCAGAAGACCAATCCGTTATCACTTCGCAAAATGAGTGGCTGGGCGTATGGACTAGCGCACTAGGCTCGAGAGAGAGGAGGTGGCCGTCGCGAATGCCAGACAAACTCAAGTATCCGGCCCCAATAGCTTCTCTCGGACTAGCGCGTATGCAATGTAATATTTGAGAATATTGCGAACATATCTCACCGGTTCTCGCCCAACAATCTTGGCGGCTGCCAATTCGACGTTGCCGAACCAGATGTTCGAGTCCAACCCCATCTTTTCGGCCTGGCTGCGCATCTTGATAACGTTCGCTGGCCCAGCGTTATACGCTGCCCAACTGAATGCCAGTCGCTCCTTCTCTGCTATTTGTGGGTCCGAAAAGTAGCGATCACGCAGGTACGCAAGATATTTGATTCCCGCGTGGATGTTGTTTTCCAGTTTGGAAATATTCTTTATGTTCACATTTGGATCTGTCGCAGTTGACGGGAGCAGTTGCATGATACCCATGGCACCCCGGTGACTTCGCCTATTGTGATCCAGCTTGGACTCCTGATAGGCTTGTGCGACAATGGCGAGTGTATCGAAATCGTATTCATCGGCATACTTGGAGAAAATACCCACGACTTCCCGGAACTTGCTGCGCTCACTTTCGGCCAGAGGATTTCTAATTCTTCTGGGATCTTTGAGATAGCGTTTTAACAACATATTTCCTAGCAGCGTACCCTTTTTGACCGTTTTCAAGAATCGCCCCAGGTCTCTGAGCAGTAGGGGATTGTTTTTTCGCACTGCCCAACCCAGCTTGTTATCGGTCTGTAATTTGGCACTCTCCACTACCTTGATGTTGGGCAGCACCTGAGCCCAGAGATGAGCCTTATAATCATCTACCACGGTTATGGGCAGAATGCCGGCGTTCACCAATTCAAGAAGATCCTCCGATAGCAGCTCGCTGTCTGCCTCGTGAATTTCGATCGCAGCCAAACCATCTTCAGACAGCTGCTTATTGAGCATACGCAGGTGTTCAGCATAACTGCTGTTACGCAGTACATGTACTTCGCGTCCAGCGAGATCTTCAACAGTGGCAATGTCAGCTATGTTTCGATTGACCACCACTAGCTCATCTACTTTCATGGCACCGCCGCTGGCAAAGTTGACGGACCGCTGTCGTTCTGGAGTAAGTGTCAACAGGGCGGCTGCGATATCTCCCTTGCCTTCTAATAGATCCGGTAGGAGTCGCGCAAAAGTTGTAGGGATCAATACAATCTGGATCCTGTTCTCCTCGCGCTTGATGCCTTTATTTAGCCACTTCTCGTATTGATTGAGTAGATCTACTTGTAGGCCTGTGGTTTTACCGTCCGGCAATATCGAAAAATCGGTTCGGCTGTAAGTCACCAGCGCTCGTATCTGTTTACGCTTGCGCATATCCGCTAGGTCACTTGTGCTGCGGCTGGCCTCCAGGAAGTCGACTAGTGCGGCGTCGACTGCAATTGCGGGTTTTACTGTAAAAAGAACAAACAGCACAGCGGCGAGAACCCGTGACAAGTATCGCCAACTACTTCCTGCGATTCTCGTGTAAGTCAAGTGAATTGGCATCAGACTATTTCCATATAACATGCGCTTTTCTGAAGTGGCTTGCACTTCAGCATTGCAACAACCGAGCTCTCCCCAAAGCTGGGACACGCATTTTTAACTCTCGTCTCTGATGCAACGATATTCGTGAGCGGAATAAGACTAGGCATCTAGAGATGCAACCGACAGCGTTCAGTGCGAGCCAGATGAAAAACATTTAGCGAGTACCCAGCATTCTACAGCTCCGCAGCTTTTTTCCAATACGCCGGAGCCTGTCTCGCGGAATTCGACCAATTTATATCGATACCAGATAACGACCGAGCAAGCCTATAATTGGGACAGCGGCATCGTCACAGACTTTATAAAAAACGATACGGCAAGCGTAATTGCTACCGGTCAGCGCTTTCATGGGGACTCATGTGGACAGTGTCGGCTAACACCGCTTTGATGGGGCGGATCCAATCAGCAGCTGTCAATATGGCATCGAGAACACGAAGGTGAAACGCACTGATTTTTTCCATGTCGGTGTAGTCGGAGCGCTTCACCTGCTCCCTATACGCAGAGAGGGTCTCACCAAAGGCCTTTTTATGTGTATCGCTCAAGTCTACAAACAGATGTGGCGGTGGAATTTCCATGAGCTCACTTGCCGGTTGCGGATAGGTAAATAAATAGGGTCCCTGTGAGAGGTCTGAACTGCAAACCTCTTTGATCTCTTTGGTCGGCTTGCTGCATATCAGCGATAGAATTTTCTTCGCCATTTCATAGTCATAATGATCGCGCGAGAATTGATGGACAGGCGGCGCAGACCCGTCACTAATAATCGGCTGGAGCGATTTGATAGTCCTCTCTTTTACAGGTAGGTAAATTATGTTGATATGTGCGAAGGTAATCTGATTCAACTCTACATAGCTGGTGGTTTTGAACAACTCTTCCAATAAGTGTTCGCTCCGCGCGCTCGGTAAAGGAATAAGCACATATGAGTAAAGCCCATAGCCGCTTTTTTCTACGCCTACTCGATATAGATAATCGTAAACACTGCCGAGAATTTTCCGTGGTCTCAGTCTCAGATAGGTAGTATTCGACCCCAAAAATCTGATTTGTGCCGGTAGTGAACAGTCGATCATATCTTCAGGACGGCTGTTGGGGTGAGAAATGTACTCCCCTCCTCGAATCTCACATTCACCTCTGGTCATTTTTAGAAACCGGGTGCCTGTAGTGTAATCAAAGTCAGAAGCAATGATCGACTCCGATTCTTCGGCTGGTTCTTTCGATAGTGGCGTTGTTGAGTGTTCTGGTATTGATGTGCTTTCTTTGGGCTCAGGCCAGGACGAGCATCCACAGGCAGCTAATAACAACAGCGCGGCTGGCAAATGAGAGCATAGTATGGTGCTCACTCTTCCCATTTTTTCCTTTTGAGAATCCTGTTTGATATTCCGCGAATCACGAAAGCTATCGATATTCCAAATACCAAAAAAAGAGAGGCAAGGCTGGAGTCTATAACTACTCTAGGATAGAGATATGAAAAGAGTGTGCCCAGTAATAGCGCTATCAGAACACTGCCTAGAAAAAGCGCGAGCAACCGCCAGATCTGGGAAATCAGATCAGGTCGTTGAGAGAACGGTTTATTCGATCTGTACCATCTTCGTAACGTATTAACCACTTCGGCTGCGACGTTGCCCTCAGGCTGTAGAATGGTTACGGCTCTAATATAAGCTGGAATTTTCTCAAAATCCGTCTCTTTTACCATGACAGGCAAAACTCGCTGTTTGGGATGAGCCCATTTTTCCCGGGCACATTTCAGCTCAGTTGCTGTATAACTTCCTTTATGGATCGAGTTGGGGCTAATCAGAAAGATCATTCCGTCGGCAGCATCCAAGGCATCAGTAATTCTTTGTTCGAAGTTGTCACCGGGAAGCAGGGAAGGCTGGTCGTAAAAAACTTCGTGTCCAGCTCCAAGTAGCGCGTAATACACTTCGTCTGCAACTTGTCTGTCTTCAGATGCGTAGGAGAGGAATAGCCGCATGCTTCTGCGTCACCCGAGAGTAGTTGTATTGAAAAATGGGCAACTGCGTCTAGGCACACGGGCTGGGTGAATCATTTGTCGCTTGAGAACCATCGTCTGCTTTGCCTGTATTGAATATAGAGGGGCTTTTCTCCAAAGTCGATATTTACAAATATCCGCACTGGGACAGCCCGCCAGTCAATTAATACTATCGTCAACGAATCTAGTCGTTAGCCGGGGCAGCATAGAGTTTAAGTTGTGAATGCAATCGAATAGAGTCTGAAATAAATCCAATAGTAATAATAAAAACAATAAGAAATGTAATATTAATAAAGTAAATTATTATGATGGCATTTGTGTGACACTTTTTGAGGCGATAATCCAACCTCCCGGCATGATCTCGAAAAAGCGTGCATCGAGTTGAGGTAAGCCGGATTGATCGTCCACGATGAATCGTGAGACCGTCTTATCTCGGTGCTCCTCTAAACAATGGTATGCGTTGCGAAATCGATTGTGGAACATGTCCGCAGTCGAAAGAGGAGTGTGCAGCAAAATCTGCGATGGGGCATACGGTTTGGGTTTGACTCGCACATTAATAAGGCAGCGATTGTGGTGTTGGCCTTGGAGGTTTACAATCTCCAACCAGCTACGCACTAACAAATCAATTCACTCCTGAGTTTGTGCTCTATAACCGCTCGGAGTGGTTGCTAGCTCGTTCCCTTTATAGAGGCTTTGATCAATCATTTAGTGGCTTTTCCCAAAGCTACTCATGCAAGCAGCTGGCGTGCTTGACAGGCCCATTATAAACCGTTGATAAACTAGCAAGGAATGCTCGCCATAGTGGTGGTTCAGAGCACTTTTGTGTTATGACATCGGCGCGGGGCAGTTTGTTGACAGCAGAGGCTACCCTAGGGCCTGTTAACACTAATCAGCGTATCGGTAATCAACGCGAAGTTAATAAAGAACAAGAAGACAACATCCAACTTATCGAAACGGGAAAAGATTCGGCGAAAACCTTTTAGCCGTCGAAAGAGGCGTTCGACCTCATTGCGCTTTTTGTACAACGCTTTGTCATAGTCCCATTTTGTCAGACGGTTGCTCTTGGGAGGCACTACCGGAATCATTTCCAGGTCCAGCACCAACTGTAGTGTCTCGTCGCCTTCGTAGGCTCGGTCCATGATCACGTGAGTTCCTTCCCAACCTTGATTCTCAAGGGATTTCAATAGTTTTCTGCCTTCCGGCGCATCGCCCGCCTGACCGGGCGACAGCGAGAACGTAACCGCGGTCCTTTCATTCGCCGCTACCATATGAATCTTAGTTGTCCATCCGGCTCGCGATTTACCGATCGCTTGCGGGCCGTTTTTTTTAACGCGCCCGTACCGTCTGGATGCACTTTCACGGCGGTGCTGTCTACTGAAACATGCTCAACCTGAATGTTGATGATGTCGTTGGCTTGCAGCTCCGAGAAGACATCATCCAAAACACCTTGCTTGGCCCATCGGTTCATTCGCGTATAAATCGTGTGCCAGTTGCCGAATTTCTTCGGTAACGCCCGCCATTTGCAGCCTTGTTCCGCTACATACAAAACTGCGTTAAGCACGTGCAGGTTCGATACGGTGACATTACCCCTTTGTTTTGGCAGCAATTCTTTGATGAGTTTGAATTCTTCGGATGTGATTTTCATCCGATGATTTTATCAAAATTAGTGTTAACAGGCCCTAGTTGTTCAGCAGGATTGGCTACTTTGATTCTCACTAAGGACGCAGGACTTTACTTCAACAGTCCCGTTTCTGATAAAGAAGGAGCTGGGACAATTTTTCAAGCATAATAAACTGGATAGTCCAACAGGGGAAAGACGAGGATGAAAAAGACATCGATCTCACTGGCGATCTTGGCAACCATGATTGCCCCGTCGGCTGGCGCCGAAACCACCCTTTATGGGCGGCTCGATACGATGCTCAACTATATCGATGGTGATGCCAAGGCATTTGACGTCGACGGTAACCGCGATCCCGCAAATGATATCGAAACAGAGGGAGCTTGGGGAATCAACACACGTACCACGCGTATCGGTGTCAAGGGCTCAGACGATTTGGGTAATGGTTTAAGGGCCATTTTTCAGGCGGAGTGGGCCTTTGACAGCGCATCCGGCGGCTCCACAGCGGGTGGTCTCAAAAATCGTCTGGCGTATGCAGGTTTGAACGGAGGTTGGGGAAAGGCAGCCATCGGTCGTCAGTGGACTCCTTACTACGGCTCGGCGAACAAGACCGATATTTTTAACAACGATGCCTATAATGCCTACTACTTTGGGCTTTTCCGAACGGGTAATTCGGTCCTCTACGAGACGCCCAATTTCAGCGGCTTTACTGCATCCTTGATGGCTATCCTGGATGGCGCCAACGAGGCCAAGAGTGGCGTCGATGCCTGGAACATTTCCGGTGACTACGAAAACGGACCTGCCAGTATCGGTATCAGTTATGTTAAGAGCTACGAGGCAGGTGACAAAGACGACTCACACCTCCTGGGCGCCTCCGGCAGTTGGAATTTCGGCATGGCCAAGCTCATTGCACAATACGAGAATGGAGAAAAGGTATTTTCCGGAACTGATGCCGATGATCTGGAGAGTTGGGCCATCGCAGGAGAATTCTATCTGGGAAACAATACCCTTCGAGGGATTTACGGTAATGCGGAAATAGGCAAAGTCGATGGTACAACCTGGGCACTGAGTTGGCAGTATAATTTCAGCAAGCGAACCCGAACCTATGTGGAATACGGTGAACCCTCCGGTGTTGGCCGAAACAGTGATGGAACTTATACCGTACTGGATGGCGACGTCTTCACCCTGGGTTTTCGTCACGATTTCTGAAAAGGGATGTCGTCACGACACGACCAGACGGAAAAACGCATTCGATAATTTTTATAAAATAATGTCTAATATATACATATAGATAGGGTATATATCTAGAAAATTATTTAACATCTTACCATGAGATGTAACCATTAAACGATAGCGTTTACTGTATCACTTTAGCCTTCCTGGGGACCTCTCTTTAGTGCTCTAACTGCGTTTGCGTGAGGTCCCGTTGCTACTTCGTTCTCGGTTATTTGCCACCAAGGCAAGATCTCCTGTGCCCAATGTATGATGGTGCCTGTATTACTGATGAGGCAGAATTCCGTGATGGAATCGAAACGGTCCGCGGCATCCATGCGTGGCGGATCGCAACTGTATATGGATTTAGGTAACCGGGGTCAAGATGATTTCAACCCGGCGATTCAATGCGCGCCCTCCCACCGTGTCATTTGATGCAACCGGAGAGCTTGGTCCCAAACCGCGAGTCAGTATGCGTGCGGGTAATACTTTCTGGCTGGTGAGGTAGCGTGTGACGCTGGAAGCTCTCTGTTCCGAGAGACTTTGATTGAATTCGAGCGATCCAGTGCTGTCGGTGTGGCCGATAACATCCACATAGGTCTTGTCGAACTCATTAAGAACCAACGCCACGGAATTCAGAACATCGTAGAACTCCGCTGAGATATTGCTGGAGTTGGTGGCAAAGGTCACATTTCCTGGCATATTCAACGCAATCTGGTCACCGATTCGGGTAACGCTAACGCCGGTACCGCGCAGTTGGGCGCGCAGTTTGGCATCCTGCCTATCCATGTAATAGCCGACGGCTCCGCCAGCTAGTGCGCCGACGCCCGCACCGATTAGTAGGTCCTTGCGGCTGCCGCCGGCGATGGCCCCTGCAACCAAGCCGGCGACCGCACCGATACCCGCGCCTTTGGTGGTTTTGTTGATCTCCGTCTCACCGGTGTAGGGATTCTCTGTCTGAAAGGGATTGCTCTGACAACCGCTGATAACGACCGCCAGACCAACTAGGGTCGACAGTGCCGTTTTTCTGAATATTGGCGCTTTTGATTGTGCGTGTTCTTTGACATTAGCTGCATTACTCATCTTATTCTCCATTGATCAGCTACTGTATGCTGTTCAGTGTTTAAGCCGGTATTAGATTATTTGCTCCACCCTGTTAGTCGGCCGGTGTAGAGATATGTGTACAAGACACTGGTGACCCGTTGAGAAGTCAGAACCCAGGAGGGAGTATACACAACCAAGCTTACTCAGAATGAGGTTACATGAAGAATTAAATGACTGCTACTCAAATGGACGCCGCTTTTTACATATTGCCTCTTAATATAGCCGGGAGATTTCTATCATCTCCTGCAGGTCTTGTGTGCGGGAAAAACGCGCATGAAAGACCCGCCATTGAAGCTGAGACTACCTGAAATCGAAAGTTGGCGGCCAAACATAAATGGCTTGAGGGATGGATAGTCTACCTCCTGGCAATAACCCAATCTCCCGGGAACCCGGGAAAAGGGCGTTTATAGCAACTATACTTGATCAAATCCCCGATGGTGATCGGCTGAACCCTGGTCACTTCAGGTGAGAGCGTTGTCTAGGCTGCTCAACAGGGGATTATGCTTGGCTTGATAGATGTCGATGAGGAAACACCTACCCAGGCGATTCAATGGAGCGTGTTCTGATCTAAGGTCATAGGACACAACCGGCCTGGGCTTAATGGCTAAAGGGCTGGAACGGGATTTGCGAACCCTGGTGTTTGAGCCTTCCAACCAAGAAAACAGAGGATAATTGGCGTGGCGAATAATGAGCAGAAAACCAATAAGAAACCCAAACCTTATAAGATTCCCAACAATCTGTATGAGAAAGAGCTCAACAGGCTGCAGATCGAGCTGGTGAAGTTGCAGGAGTGGATTAAATATGAGGGCCTTCGCGTAGTGGTGATTTTCGAGGGGCGGGATGCCGCCGGTAAGGGCGGGGTCATCAAACGGATTACACAGTACCTCAGCCCGCGCGTATGCCCGGTTGTTGCATTGGGTACACCAACTGAACGGCAAAAGAGCCAATGGTACTTTCAACGTTATGTTCCCCATCTCCCCGCCGCCGGTGAGATGGCCCTGTTCGACCGCAGTTGGTACAACCGCGCAGGGGTGGAGCGGGTCATGGGATTTTGCACAGAAGAGGAGTACGAGGAATTTCTTCGTTCTTGCCCTGAATTCGAACGTATGCTGATTCGCTCCGGTATCATTCTCATCAAATACTGGTTCTCGGTAAGTGACGAAGAGCAGGAACGCCGATTTCAGAGCCGATTGACCGACCCACTGAAACGCTGGAAGTTGAGCCCGATGGACCTGGAGTCCCGGAGTCGTTGGTTGGAGTACTCCAAAGCAAAGGACGCGATGTTCGCATATACCGACATAAAGCAGGCACCCTGGTATGTGGTCAATGCCGACATCAAGAAGCATGCACGCCTGAACTGCATTCGCCACCTGCTCAGCATGATCCCCTACCAGGATGTGAGTCCTGAGCACATCACCCTGCCCACGCGGCAGGATAATATCGGTTATGTCCGGCCGCCGATTGAAGAGCAGACTTTTGTCGAAGAGTTCTACAGTTCACCAGAGATGACGGAAAATACGATGAACAAGAAATTCAAGCCCAGCCACTTGGGATAACTACGGAGGCGGGTAGGGGACGATGTTATTGAGACCCCCGTCCGCCACCAATAGTTGTGGTTACCAATTGTCACATGTAACAGTCGAAAGCTCGGGAGTAGCTGCGAGCGCTACACCACACCGTACGCCAGCATTGCGTCTGCTACTTTGATAAAGCCCGCGATATTGGCACCGCGAACATAATCGATGTGGTCACCGCCCGGCGCCCCACCATACTCGACACAACTATCATGAATGCGCTGCATGATATCAACCAGCAACTGCTGCAACTCCTCTTCCTTCCACGAGATGCGAGCTGAATTTTGACTCATCTCCAACCCGGAGACTGCAACTCCGCCGGCATTGGCCGCCTTACCGGGTGCAAAGAGAATCCTGGCCGCTTTGAAGGCATGCACGCCATCCAAATCGGTTGGCATATTGGCACCTTCCGATACACCGATGCAGCCGTTTTTCAGTAGTGTTCGCGCATCCTTACCATTGATCTCGTTCTGGGTTGCGCAGGGTAAAGCAAGATCACACTCTACAGACCAAGGTCGCATGCCCTCGTAAAACTCGGCCTTCTTGTACTCCTTGACGTAGTCCGCAACTCTACCGCGGCGGCGTGTCTTGTGCTCCTTGATCCAGTTTAATTTTTCCTGGTCTATGCCCTCGGGATCATAGATAAAACCACCGGAATCGGAAAGGGTGAGAACCTTGCCACCAAGCTGGTTGATCTTCTCTGCCGCGTGAGTGGCCACGTTACCCGAACCTGAAACCACGCATCTTTTTCCTTCAATTGAACTGCCCGCTCGCTGAAGCATGTTCTGCAAAAAATAGACGGCTCCGTAGCCGGTTGCTTCCGAGCGAATGAGACTTCCGCCATACTCAAGTGCTTTGCCGGTCAGTACGCCGGTAAATTCATTGGTGATTCGTTTGTACTGGCCGAACATGTATCCTATTTCACGGGCGCCTACTCCAATATCGCCTGCTGGAACATCCGTATCCTGGCCCACATGCCGGTAGAGTTCAGTCATGAACGATTGGCAGAAACGCATGACTTCGTGATCAGACTTGCCTTTGGGGTTGAAGTTCGCTCCCCCCTTACCACCACCCATTGGCAGCCCGGTCAAGCTGTTTTTGAATGTTTGCTCGAAGGCGAGAAACTTGAGCACGCTCTCATTGACATCGCGATGGAAGCGTATGCCTCCCTTGTAAGGCCCTATCGCATTGTTGTTCTGGACCCGCCAGCCACGCTGTACTCGAATATTGTTGTTGTCGTCTTCCCAACAGACCCTGAAGCTGACGACCCTGTCCGGCTCAGCGATCCGTCGAAGTAGCTGATACTCGTGATACTCGTTCTTGTCCTGGATGAAATCGAATATGTCCTCTGCAACTTCCTGCACCGCCTGCACAAATTCAACCTGTCCTGGATTACGTCTTTTAACGCCTTCCATGAACTGCTGGAGATTGACATGGCCTGTATCCGTCATATTTTCTCTATCCTTTTCTATCGATGGGCTTGATCAGGGGACTACCAGATTCAAGTGGCAAACTGCATTTTGCCAGCACTCGCTGTCATCGACCAGCTACGAGGGCAGCCGTCCAGTTTTCTTCGCGTTGTATCCAGACCCTGACGCAAGAGGGATTGCCAGTGGATTTGTCCGGTCTTTTACGGATCTGGTGGACTGATTGCGATGAACAGACGCCGTCACCCCCTATCCCCCCGGTCCGTCTCACAGGGTCTTGAGGTACTCTATGAGAGCCGTTTTATCCGGTTCAGATAATTCCACACCGTATTCATGGCCTTGGTTTCCGTTGCCCCGGCGGCGGGTGTCGTGGAGGCTCCCGAAGCGGCTGGCCTTGTCGCCCTGGGTCACGAATCCTAGATTGACCGGATCGTACAGATCGTATCCCCGGTAGAAACTGATTGGGCGATCTTTCGCTGGATTGAGCAGATCTCTGACAGTGGGGACCGAGCCGTTGTGGAGATAAGGGGCTCGCAACCAGACTCCATCAAGATGAACAGCGATGTAACCATCTAATGGTTCATCCTCCACCATGCCCCTGCGGTCAACGCCCAGCTCGGCTGCGGTCACATTGGCTGCTTTTGCCGCTTCATGGTTCCAACTGTCGATGCGATTACCATCAGTGCCCAATTCGGCAAGGGGTATGCGCTTGCCGGTGCGATCGCTGTCATGGCAGCGGCTGCATTGCTGTTGGAATATGACGCTGCCCGTTTCCGCCAGCGCATTGTCAATGGGAAGAGGATATGTCGGGGGAGGCAATGTGAGTAAGTACTCGTGGAGCCACTTCATTTGCTCTACGAAATCATCCTGGGGCTCTGCCACGATACCGAGCGCTGAGTCCGTCAGTACCGAGTAAGCGTCAAAAGTGGCGCCATCCCAGTTCATGCGCATACCTTCTTCTGGCTTGTACTTCTGCAGATTCCAGATGGAGGGAAAGTCGGTGGGCCCATAGCTGCCATCTTCCTCCATATCGAGCATGAAGTACTTAGTGAGGTTCATGGCATCGTCGCGGCCGTGACCCCAGTTTGCCATATCCTCCCGTTCCATCCAGTCGAAGTTGCGCTCCTGGATCGCCTTTTGGGTAAACGGGATGATAATGAATCGGTAGAGCAGGCTGTCCAACCAGGATAATTCAGTGACCAGGCCAATTTCATCGAGGAGATTGTCGGCATTGAAACGTGGATCCCCGGTGGCGTCACGCAGAAAACGGAAGAAACCCTGGACATTTGAGGTGTGGCCGGGTCCGGCGGCAACGAATTGGGGTTTGGCATTTTCGGAAATCCGATAACTGGCGGTATGACACACCGCACAGGTGTTGCCAACCCTGGGGAAGCCCACGGTTTTTTTGGTGAATCCAATCGGGGTTTCACGCCCTTCTTCCCAGGCAACACCAAGCGAGGCATATCCCCCGGGTCCTGGGAGGTACTCCGGGAACATGCGCGGTAGCACTAAAAATATCCAATAGGGTATTCCTGCTTCGTTTTCACCGCCTATGGAGCCGTACATGAAGCGCTCGTCGGCTGTGGCGAACGCAGGTTGCGGAACTTCTCTAAAAAATTTATACCAGCCGATATATGCGGTAACCGCGGCCATGAGGACGACAACTGCGGCGGTGATCTTGAGTTTTCTTTTCAACCCCGGTTTACTGGTCGTCATTGTCAATCTCCAACTTATATTCCTCAGGCAGCTGCTCAGAAGGTCTTTAGGTACTCCAATAGGGAGCGCTTGTCATCCGCGGAGAGGGCGGTACCGTAGGCGGGTCCTTCGTGCCCGTGATTGGAATTGCCAGGCGTGCTGGTATCTAACAAAAAATGCCGACGAGCACCTTCCGAGGAGACGTCGGATACGAAACCGATATTCTCCGGATCGTAGACGTCATAACCTCGATAGAAAGTCCGCGGTCGATTGCTACTCGGCTCCAGTAAATCGCGGAGCGTCGGTACAGAGCCGTTGTGTAGATAAGGCGCCCGCAGCCAAATACCGTCCAAGGGCATATTGGCGTAGCCATTGGTCTTGCGGAAATGGCTGAAACGCTCGTCCCCATACCCGGCATAAACGGTGCCCAGATTCAATGCCAGCGCGCGCGTAAAGGAATCCAGACGATGGCGGTCAGTGCCGATTTCCTCAATGGCAACGACTTTGCCCACATATTTTCCACTGAAATCGGTGCCATTGACCCCATGACAATCGCGACAATACTGGCGGTAGATGACCGCTCCCTGTTGCGCCAACTCGGAGTCGATTTTTCCGAATGGCCAGGCGGGAGGGGCTGCGTCCAAAAGCCAGTTTTCCATGCGTTTGATACTTGACCTATCCAGCGTGGGGGGCGTGGCGCCAGTGCCAAAGGAGGCGTTGCGGTTCCTCTCTTCAACTCGTGAATTGTTGCCATCCCAGTGCAATTGCATCCCTTGGCGCTGGCGTTGATTCCAAATGGAGGGGAAGTCAGTGACCCCCGGCAGCTCTTCAGGTGCCAGATTATCCATGGGGAAATTGAACTGCACCTTGTTGGTATTGAACGTGTCCACCCGCCCGGGTCCCCAGGCGGGCTGGTCGGCGATGAACGCAAAGCGCTGCCGCAGCATCATCAGTTGGTCGCGCATCAGGAGCACCGCCAGGGGATATACCAGGTAACGATCGATGAGGTCGAGATCCGCCTCCATACTTTGAATCGTTGGAATGATGATGCTCGGGGTAAAGCGGCCGTCCGCGGCACAGTCGAAAAAGAATTGGGTGAAACCCATCAGGTCGAAGCTGTTGGCGGGCATGCCGGAAACCAGTATGGGTTCGCTATCCGGTGTTTCGCGATAAGTGTTGGTATGACAGGCGGCGCAATTGAGAAAAACCCGGTCCATACCCGTCAGGCGGCGCTTGGATACCCCCACAGGGAGATCGTGGCCGGGTTCGTAGAGCATCCCGAGAGAGGCGTATCCTTCACCGGGTAGATGGTCTGCGCAGACTTTTGGTAATGCCTTCCAGATCCAGTAGGGGAATCCCGCCTCCCGCTCTCCACCAGTGGAGCCGTACTTGAAATGTGCCTCATTGTCGTTGTAGGAGACGGCCCGGTCGGTACCAAACCTGACCCACGCCAGGATTGCGAGCAGGATCAATGCAAGGAGTGTCAGGATCAGAGTCCAGCAGCATTTTCGGGTGACTTTTCGGTATTGGCCGCTTCCTGTTTCCAGGTTTTCATTGGTTGTGTGCGCCATCTATCTTGTCCTTTTAAGGGTGGACAAACCTACCGCTAACCCGTTTTCCCAAGCGCGGTTTGTTGTGCCACTGGTGCCAGGCAACTGCGGAGGTTTTCGTATCCCCTCTCCATCAGCTCCGCCAGGCTCGGTTGTTTTCCTGTCTGCTGCTGCAGCGTCTTGCGTAAGTAGTCGAGTAGCCTTTCCAAATCTGCGCTTCCCCGCCATTGTGCCTCTTCCAAGTCCAACATGGGCAGCGCATGAATCGGGGGCATCGGTGTTTTCGGTCTGCTGCCCGCTGGCAATGACCACATACTCAAGCGCAAAAAGAGTCGTTCCGCACACTGGGCCAAGTTGGTCTCCACCTGGCTTCTGTCGCCGAAAAGAAAATTCGGGGGAAAGCGTTCGGTAGTAAAGTGGCAGCGGGCACAAAGCGCGTAGAATCCGATGGTGGGATCCCCAGCTGCAAAACTTACAACCCCTGGCGGACGGCTATTATGGGTGCGGTCGGTCCGGGCGGCGGGTAACTCGGCATCGTCAGGACAGCAGTCCGCCAGTACCGTACCCAGCAGCGGGTAGAGTGAGCCCAACAACTGGCGGCGTTGAAAAGGGCCGGCGTGGAAGAGGCCGTTGTTCCCGTTCTGTTTTTTTAGCAGCGTGTCGAGGGCATCTCTGAGCTTGGCCATATCCTGGGATACCCGCATCTCGGCCGCTACCGGCTCCAGGGCTTCAAGGAGAGGGATGTCTCGACCGTTGGCGGCGAAAGGCCAGTCGATGCGTAGCTCGGTAATTGCATTACCGTCAGCCAGCCGGGCCTGCATGTTGGATCTGGCAAGAGAGAGCCTGAGTTGCCTGTTGCCGCTCCGCTCTTCGAAAGCCGCTGCGATAATATTCAGGCCCGCTGCATCCGTGCCATCGGCTGTGGTTACGCTCTTGATCGCTCCGCGAATCAGGTTCTCGCCCTTGAAATAGACTCGACCCTTGAGGGAGAAGGCATCATCCTCTTTTTCCGGAGGTAGCGGGCAATGAAGGCTGACTCGATACTCTCCATTTGGCCGCACTCTTGGCTTCAAAACGCAGTGGCTGCCATAGATACGTTCGGTGCCGGAGTTTGATCCCCCGTTTCGGAGGGCGATATCGAGCCGTTCCATATCGCTGGCTGCCAAAGCATCCGCCAATCCAAGGACCAGCCGTTTGGCCGCAGTTGTTGCCGATACGGTCTCTAGGGGTGGACGTGGCTGAAGTGGTTCGAAGGCGGCGGGGATATGCCGTTGCTGCATGGTTTGATCTGCGGTCCCGAGTGCCGGCGGCGGGGTCCCTGAAATCTGCGCTGACCGCTGACCCGTCATTGGCACTCTATTGGGAATATCGGGGCTCGACACCAATAATCCCCCTGGCCAATGTCTCTCTACCGCGGATGCCATCATCCCAGCAAATAGGCGCCAATCGCTTTTAGTGTCATCGGCGAACCACAGGGAACCTGTCAGGCGGTACTGTAGCGCCATACCGATTGCCAAAGCTCGGCAACGGCGCGCAGTATCACCGGCTCCGCTCTGCTCACAACCCTGATTCCAAAGAAACATTGTCAGCGGAATAAGATTGGCGCGGTCGGTGGCGGCGTCGATCGCCGCGGGGGTATCTATACCCAGACTAACATGTATACCGTAATAATCCCTCTGCTCTGCCTCGAGGAGGCCCGCTACCCGGGGATCGGCGTTGGTCTCGCTCCAGAGTGGTCTGGAGAAAATCGGTGTTGCATTCTGGTGGCAGGCTATGCAGACCGCCCGGTTGGCGTAGACCACCTCCGGTTCACCGCCGGCACGGTAGTTCTTTACGATCTGGAACTCGAAGCGCCCCGCAGTCTCGTTATAACTGATGACTTCGAGTACCCCGGGCTCTTCGATGTAGCCGATATAGAGTCGATCCTTGAGGTGTTGTCCTATCATGCCGGGCTCCGCATCGCTCTCCCCGTCTACTGCGAGAACGACCCTTGGAAAACGGAAGAACGATGGTGCCGCGGCCATTCTTTGAAGTGAGCGCCCGAGGGGGATGAGGACCTCTTTCAGGGGAGACTCGCCATATTCGTTCCGCCGCAGCCGCAACAGCAGCCGCTCGCGAAGGGCGGAGAGGGGGAAGGGTATCTCATACTCGTAACCATCCTCCCGAAGTTCGATAAAAAGCCGGTCGAAAAGAGATCTGCCTTGGCTGGGAAGGTCGGCTCCCGGGCGACTGGAATCAACAATCCAATGGGCATCCGTTATGGCGCTTACCTCCCTTGCAGGATTTCGAGCGTTGGCGATTCGCTCTTCCACAGCCGCGGCCTGTGCCTGTGGAAGTCCTGTTCCGATAACGCAAGCCCAAATAACAGCGACCAGCCGAATTGGTGGTAACGACAAGGCCAGCCTTCGATACTTGCCTCTTGCCATCTTTCCCTCCAAGGGAAAGGATAATCATTTTGCTACTTGAGCTGCCGCCGCTTTCGCCAGACGTTGATGCCCTATCCAGCAGTCCTCCTGCACTTCGCCGGTTTCCACCCACTGTTTCAGTTCAGCATCGGTGACCGCGGGATCATGGAGCGTGAAATTGAGGATAAAAGCTCGATTGAGATAGGCCCTGCCGAGATAGAATCCCGGGCGAACCATGCGGATTTCATCCCTTACCTGAAAGCCCCTTCGGCCAGCGAGAAAATCGGGTTTTTCCCGGTAGCCTTCAATTTCATCGGTAAAGGCGTAATCGATGATGAGCGACTCCCGCCTGCCGTCCAGTAAGCTTTGACCACAGTAGAGGCGTGCTGGAAACATCAGCCAGGAGTCTTTGGAGTCGACTTCGATTTTGGGTACGCTCAGGATGTCATCGACTATAGGTGCCAGGATCGCCAGATCTTCAATGCGATTGCGTAGCAGCATCTGGTCACGGTAGAAGACTTTGCCTTTCCACAAGACTTCACCGAGGATTTCCAATTTTTTTCCCTTGACTCTAACCGCGAGGCCTTTGAGTCCCCCGATAATCTCCGAGGCACGCAATTTTCCGCTACTGCCCCGCGGAAAAAAGAGTTCACCATCGTAGGGGCCATCCGGAATAGGCCCAACAGTCAGTCGAGCGTAAATCTGGTCTACCTGCTCCTGATCGAGGCTGGCCAGATACTTTGGTGTCACCAGGGCAAGCTGCTCCCGCCGTTCTGGGGTGTCGGCGATGGGCAGTTTGTGCTCCAGGCGCGCAAACATCGGTTTGCTTCCATAGTCCGGTCCATAGTCAAGAAATTCCAATTTCGCCTGTTCGTCATCTGATTTCCCTCCACAAGCGGAGAGTAGCAGTAGTGAAGGGGCGGCCAAGGCCAAGATCAATAAACAGATATGAGTGCTCTGCGTTCGGTTCGACATAACGCCTCCTGCGGTCACAGCGTTGCCATAAACGCGATCAGGGCCTGTTTGTCGGCATCGGGTAGTTCACCCCCGAAGTCGTGTCCCCGATTCTCGATATCATCCGTGCAGGAGCTGTACAACTCCAATAGCTGCGGTCGACGGCCCAGGACGTCGACAAATGCAGCGGGGTCGTCCTTGATCTCTTCCACAACCTGACGCAAATCATCTATCAAGTTCGCCGCTTCCGTCGGGCTCATGCTTTCTTCCAGACGCTTTCTGAGCTTGTCGCGGTTACGTTCGGAGAGTACCAGGTCTACAACGAAGGCCTTGTATTGAAAATTACCCAGCAATCCTGCATTGGTACCCGCAGGTATCCTGATGCTGAGGCCAACAACCTGCTGCTCCTGCTCCCCATCCCATAGCCTGGGGCCGACTTCGATGATGATGTCTTCACTTACCTTGGTAATCTTGGGAACCCGCCGGGCAGGGTGGAGTAAGGCTTCCATAGATGCCTTGTAAAGCCTGTATCTTCCCTCCACACTGGGATCGTAGACCCAGCAGTCGGGGGCATCGGTCAGTAATTTTCCGTCCTTATCCACATAAGTCTGTCGGTAGAAATCGTTTCTTTTCACTTCTGGATTGCCGCAGATTTCCGGTCCTAGGGCGTTGTTATGGAGGAAGGGGGCGTGTGCCCATAGGCTCACCAGGGGGATATTGCGGTAGTATCCGCGGCCACCATCGGCCCGCTCCGGAATATTGAGTTCCGGCGCCCGCTCCTTGTACGTGGTGGAAGAAAACTCGGCCCAGACATGACCGTCCATATGGTTGGAATGCAGGGCACGGCAACGGAAGGTCCCCACTTCGGATACCGGAATGGGGCGGTCGTTGCCGAGAAAGTCACTGCGTAATCCAGACTGTGCTGAAACCTTGTGAAAATCCCGGTTTTCCACTGGCCCCTCCTGGCTCGAGTGGCAACTGGCGCAGTGCTCGGCAAACAGCATCCGACCCCGACTCACCGCGCCTTCTCCGAATTCGAGTTCCAGGTCATCGATGAAATCATCCTCGTCATATTCGGTTTCAGGGTCCTTGGTCTGAGCTGCCCGCATCCGCGCTACCCGCAAATCGGTGGCGTAAAGTTTTGGCGACATGAAGAAATCTATAAGGTTGTCCACTCGATCTTCGATTGCCCTGAAGTTGGGGCAATCCCGGCGGCACTGACCTATATCCACAGGAGTCTGACCGAATCCTCTTTGTTGAGGGTCCAGCTGTCGCAAATCGGTGAGGTGATTGACCCAGCAACTCTCGGAGCAGGATCCGATGTTGATGTACACCCGCTGAATGGCCAGGTCGATACCGACACTGTCGCCTCCGCCCTTTAGGATGTGGTGCACCGGCTCGACCATTTCGCTTTTTTCCCAACATTTGCCCGATTTACCCGGTTCGCACCAGCATTTCTCTTCGTCGGCCTTTGCTGCGCAGCTGGCGGTTTTACGCCAGCGATCCACTTTTTCTCCCGGCTGAACGGGCCGGTGTGCCACGTTGATTAGAGCATTCTGGGTGCCTGGATTGTTGACCTGGTCGGTTGGGACCGCCGAGGTGTCGGTTGCGCCCGGGCGGGCATGGGAGAATACTTGCCACTCCAAACTGCTGGCGGGCATTCCCGAAGCCATCAGTTCTGAGACTCGCGCATATTGATTGCCGACGGCGCCCTTGAGATTCTCCCACTTGGGATGCGCTGGATCCGCAGGGGGGTTGAGCGGATCGAAAGCGATGTGGCAGGCTCCGCAGGCCATACCGATGCGGAATGGCGGTTCTATGGACCCGTCGCGCAAGCGGCTGATGCGGCTGTCGGAATTTGCCGGGTCGTCACTCAGGGCCTGGTTGTATCCTGACCAGTCAGCGGGGTCCCCTCCGCTGATTTGCTGCCATCTTTGCTGATCAAACTTGGGATTTGGAAATTTTCTCAAACCCAATGCACCGCTGGATGTCCCAAAAGCGAGATCACAGGCCGATTGCCGTTGCTCAGGATTGGAATGTGGGTTGCCCTCGGCTACAGGAGCCTCCTGAAAATCGCAAGCAGGATCGGGGTAACCAGTTTTCCCAACGTACTGAAGTAGCACGTCGTCCCCTGGGCACCAATCAAAGCCGAAGGTCTCCTGAGGGCTCTTGGCTGGGCAATCCTTGGATCCCGGCTGACAACAGTCGGGGTCATTAATCAGCCCCCAAGCCGCAAAACGGTCATCTCGCTCCTTTGAGGCGAGTACCCGGTACCAATCAATCAACACCCCGATGCGCTGCTGAAAAACGTAGGTGTGAAAGCGGTCGTTTCCTGCGGTGGCTTTGTACCAGATTTCCCGCCCGGCGCGTTGAGATGGGGTAAGGCCCTGGTCACCTGCATAATAGCCTGAGTCACCGTAACCGACGCTGGCCGTGTCCGCAGCGGATCGAGTTTGGGTGGTCATAGTGAGCAGTACACAGGCGAGGAGTGTTGGGAATAACTCCAACCTCAAATACTTGCTATCCATGACTACCTCCGTTTTGGTGGTAATAAAATATGGCGGGGGATGTGAGGGGCTCGGTTCCCTTCCGTATCGCTTCCCGATTGTTCAGGAAAATTTGTTCTCGTGTTATATCTGCAAGGACCAGAGTTGAATATCATTTTCATTTACAAAAAGCGTAGAGGGGGATTGCAGGAAATCAAGGGTACTTAACCCTGGAAAGTCTGGGTTAGAATGGGCGAAAGGATTGATGACCGGGATTGTCTCGGAAAGTCATCAATTCCCGCCTCGAAGCAGATTGTAACCACTGTAAATTCATGGATGTTGACGGGCGTCAAGGAAAAAGATGAGCGGGTGGTGAAAATGCTTCAAGTTATCCGATGATGCCGGTTGCCTAAATCCGGTATTTTTCCAGACCCTCACCGAGGCACGAGTTGACTACACCAGATGCCCGTAATTTGCTCCAGGGTCCACATCATCCTCGAATGTTCAAATTCAATCGGCCGTTATCGCTGATTGTTTGTTTGCATATCATTTTGCCCAAATTGGAGTGGTCCTGCAGTTGCCAGATACAAACACCCCCCTCGTCATGACCCGAAGCACGCTAAAGGAAGGCCCAGTGGTTTATCAGGCGGAAGATAGCCTGCTGGATCAAGACCGAAGAAAAAAAGATCTGACGCTTGCTGAACTCAACCATCTGTTCAAACTCTACCTTTCGAAGAACACTCTGAAGATGGAGGATATCTCCATCCTCGGACAGTTCTCGGTCATCTTCAACGATCCCCGTTTCGCCTACTGGCATACTCTCAGCAAGCCGGAGCAGAGCGACGCTCTTGGTGAAATAGTCATCCTCCCGGAGGTTTGCACCGAGCTAATCGAAAAGATCGGCACCACTGCTGGTGATGCGCAGATCATCGCTTCGGTAATCAAGGACGCCTATCAAAACGCCATTGACAGCTTCTCTCATGCTGCCTTCAAGCTACAGAAGTACGAAAGCTATTTTCCCGGGTTCAAGGTTATTCTTTTTCTCGACCAGATGGCCGAGAAAATGACCCTGGTGATTGTCGACAACGGATTTGGCAGCAAGGTGACCAAGCCTAAAAAACTTCACACGGGCCAGGAATACGGTGATGACTTCATTTCCAGGTTCGTCGATTGGGTGATTCGCAAATATGTGGAAAAAGAGGGAGATGTGGAGCGCGAAATCGCTTATACCGGGGGGCAGGGAATGGCATTGAAAAAAATAAAAATCGAGTTGCGGCTGGATATCGAGGTGCATTTCCTCGCCAGCGGAGCGGTATTCGAACTCAAGCTCAAGAACTTTTTTTGATCGATTCTGTTTCGGGCTGAAAAAAAAGGCAGACGGAAGACGTCTGCCTGAATCTAAAAACCAGAGGTTCTTAGAGAGGAGGATTTGGTGCAAGGGATAGCGCGGGCAAAAGGTTCTCCCGACAACCCTTGCTATTTCGGGCGATCAATGTTTGATGGCCGAGCCTACGGTTGGGTGGTGGAACTTACGCAGCGCCTGGCTGATCCACCCTTTAAACTGGTGTCCCATGTCAGCTATGGCTTGGGCACGCAACTGATGGGCTTTGCGTCTGTAGTATTCAACGTCTGGGCTGCCAAACTCGTCAACGCGGATGCTGTCTTTGGTCGTTTTTGCGGATGTTCTGTACTGCATGAGATTACTCCAAATATTTCAACTTTATTACATTTGCCCAGTTGGTGAGAATACTCGGTGCTCTGTGACGGTTTTCTCGTAACTGCTAGTATTAAAACTACTTAGTTCCAACTTGGTGTGATATGTTAACGGCCATTCTTAGGATAATTAAGCGATAGTTTTTCATCTAATAAGTGAAAAATACTCATCTATAGGAATCTTGAGATTAGAAAGCTGCCACCTCTCAATTCGTTGCGCAGTTTCGAAGCCGCCGCCAGGCTAGGCAGCTTTAACGCTGCTGCCCAGGAGATGTTTGTCACACCTTCGGCGGTTAGCCATCAGATCAAGACCCTGGAGGAGCATTTGGGCGTCTTGCTGTTCCGGCGGGAGCGCCGCCGTACCATTTTGACCGCGGCTGGGGAAAAATATCTGAGTGCTATCGAGCATGCACTCGATGAAATCGACATAGCCACCCGGAGGTTGGTTAACGTCCCCAACGCCAGCTCTGTAAATTTGAGCGTGGTGCCCGGCTTTCTAACCCGCTGGTTGGTTCCCCGGATCAGGGACTTCCAGGAGCAGTATCCCGATGTCGAGTTGCGCCTCAGCGCTTCTACCGGACATGTGGACTTCCAGCGCTCGGATACAGATATGGCAATCTATTTCGGTCTTGGCGAGTGGGAAGGTGCACAATCGGAGTTTTTGCACAGTGTCAAGCTGGTGCCGGTTTGCAGTCCCCATCTGCTCGATAACGGACACCCGCTCAAGGCGCCGGAAGACCTTCGTTACCATACGTTAATCAGGGTTTCGAGTCGTCAGGACGAGTGGAAAATGATCCTAGACAAGGCTGGGATTGCCCGCACGTCCATCGACAAAAGCATCACATTTTCCAGTACTGGCCTGGCACTGAGTGCCGCCATGGAGGGAGCTGGATTGGCCTTGACCGATTGCATGCTGGTAGAGCGCGAGTTGAAATATGGTCAACTGATCATCCCCTTGGACTTAGAACTGGAGACCGGCAACGCTTTTTTTCTCTGCACCAGGGCCGGTCGACAGCTCAGCTATGGAATGACAGCGTTTCGCCGCTGGATCCTGGAAGCAATTAATAATGAGACGGATATGCGTTAGAAATTGCACTAACGGACCTTCCGTAACGGTCCGAAGTGCGGCTAATATAGAGCCACAAACGAATAAGCCCGGGCTCACGTAAGCTCGGGCACTGGATCTTCCGGGTAAACCCGGATGGTCCTCCGGATTGCGCATTAATAATATATGTTGTTCTGAATCTGACTAGCACAGAGATACGGGAGCATGGTAATGCATCAATCACAGGTTAAGAAACTGCTGAAGGATCGAACGGGGAACGATGACGGCGGTAATGCAGGGAGAGAGCGCGTACAGCAGCCTAAGACTGGTGATCAATACCAGTATCCCGGGATAGAGTCTGTAATCCACGGTAACGGTGCCGTAGCTCATGTCATGGGCCAGGTTTGCGGCGGCGTTATCGGCTATCCGATCACCCCTTCTACAGAGATCTCGGAACTCTTCGAGGCATTTCGCGCGGCCGGGGGGTGTAATGTCTGGGGAAAACACCCCTTCTTCTTCGAACCCGAAGGTGAGCACTCGGCACAGAGTGGAGCCATGGGCGCTGCCCTTACAGGGGGGCGTTATATCTCCAATGCCTCCTCCAGCCAGGGAATACTTTACGGACTGGAATCACACTATGTCACCGTAGGCAAGAAAATCGGTGGATTTGTGCTGCAGGTCGCCGCAAGAGTGGTCTCGAGGCACTCCCTCAATGTAATGGCGGGACATGACGACGTTTATGCGTTGCTGCCTTCGGGATACACGATCCTGTTTGGCAGCAATCCCCAAGAGGCAGCGGATCTAGCTGCCATCGCCTATCGGGTGAGTTCACTGTCGCTGATCCCAGTGGCCAATGCCATGGATGGCTTCGCTACCAGTCACATGCAGAGTGAGGTCAGATTGCCGGAGCCGGAACTGCTGGAGCAGTTTCTCGGTGATCCCGAAGAGTGGATAGAGGCTCCAACCGTGGCGCAAGAGATTCTCTTCGGCGCTAAGGGCAGGGTTTTTCAACTCGCTCAGTACTTGAAACGGCATCAGGCGGATATCCCCGAGCAGGATATCGCTGCACTGCAATCCTTCCTGGCATCCCGGGAGAGTGAGGTAGAGCGGGACAATAGCGGCGATATGATTGGAGAGACCCTGCCGTGGGTTCCCGAAGAGCTGCAGCCCCAATGGCGGCGGCAATGGCTTAATGCCAGACAGCGGGGTACCCGCCAGAGGGTGCCGGCGCTGGTGGATGTTGACAACCCGGGCTTGACAGGGGGCGTACAGAACCAGCCCGATTTCCAGGCCGGCACTATTGATCATCGCACCCACTTCGCCAATGAAGTGCCGGCTTTCGTTGATCAGGCTATGGCAGAGTACGGAAAGCTGACGGGGCGGGTATACCGTCCGGTTCAATCCTTCATGACGGAGGATGCGGAGCACATCATCCTGGGCCTTGGTTCAGTCACCGACGATGCTGAGGCCGTGGCCTCGTACTTGCGCCGCCAGGGTAAGAAAGTGGGTGTGGCATCCATCAAACTGCTGCATCCTTTCCCGGAAGCCGAACTGGTGGAGGTGCTCAATGGGTGCGAAGCGGTAACCGTGCTGGAACGCTCTGAAGTGACCTCTTTAACCAGCTTGGTAACCCAGGCGCTCTTCAAAGGTCGGGAAAACGGCGCTTTTGTGCGCCATCCCGGCATACCGCCCATAGACAACCTGCCCAAATTGAGTACCGGTATTTTCGGGCTCGGTGCCCACGATTTGCAGCCCAGAGACCTCATCGCCGCCTTCCACAACATGGAGAGCTCAATTAACGTCCCCTTTTTCTACCTGGGGTCTCAGTTTTTTTCCGACAATCCACCAGCGGGTATGGCCGAGCTGCAGACGAAGTTACGGGATGCCTACCCGGAAACCGAGTTCATGACCTTCAAGACCAAGCAAAATCCCAGGCTGTTGCCTGAAGATGCCTTTAGGGTCCGGTTTCACTCTATTGGCGGGTATGGAACCATCGCCACGGGCAAGTTGCTGACGGATATACTCGCTGGCTTACTGGGTATGCATTCTAAATCATCACCCAAGTACGGGTCTGAAAAAAGCGGGGCACCCACCAATTTCTATATCTCCTTCAGCCCCGAACCGATCAAGATTACCAACGCGGAACTCGAAGATGTCGAAATCGTAGTCTCCCCAGATCATAAGGTATTCAGCCATGCCAATCCGCTGAAGGGACTGGCATCCGGGGGGACCTTTATACTGCAGTCGCACCATACCCCCACAGAGGTATGGCGGGAGCTGCCAGCCCATGCCCGGAAAATCATCAGGGAACGCGATATCCACCTCTATGTTGTCGATGCTTTTAGTGTGGCGAAACGCCATGCGCCAGCCCCTGATCTGGAAATCCGCATGATGGGCATCGCTTTTATAGGCGCAGTCTGCGGGCATGTGGACCGTATTGTCTCCGATGCATCGGAAGAGAAAATCCTCGAGAAAATTCGGCACCAAGTGGTTAAGAAGTTCGGTGCCAAGGGTGAAACCGTTATCGAGAGTAATATGAGTGTAATCCGTGAGGGGTTGGAGGCGACCCTCAAGGTGGATTATCAAAAGCCAGAGTACTTGGAAGCAGAGAAACTGGTCTCGGTGCAGACTGGCCCCGGTGTGGAGGTGTCGGCTTCGATGTCGAGGGCTTCCAGCCTGACCGCTACCTCCCGTTTTTTCGATCAGGACTATTATCAACAAACGATTAACGACCCCTTCAAGGACGGTAGTATCGGTACCGCGCCGGTGGTACCGGGAGTGGGTATGTTCATGCCCATCGCTAGTGCCGCGTGGCGGGACAAGGGGCTGTTTCGGTTACAGGTTCCCAAGTATACCGCGCATCTCTGCACTGGCTGCATGGAGTGTGCAGTGGTGTGCCCGGATGCTGCGATTCCCAATACGGTGCACGAGATCCACGATCTGTTGCTGACCGCTATTGCATCACTGCCGGTAACCGAGCAGCAGCGGGAGCTGCTGTCCGGACAGGTTTTTCCACTCACCAAGTCGGTGCGGGATGCTTATAGAAAATTACCGAGCAAAGACCCTAAGCCGTTCCACGAAATCGTTGCCGATGCGGTTGCCCTGATAGAAACGGAAAATCTTTCCCTGAAGCGGGCTTTCCAACAAATGGTGGAGGCGCTGGAGGGTTTTCCCGTTGTGCGCACACGCCCCTTCTTCGACGTCATGGAAAAGTCGGTACCTGGTAGCGGCGGTCTTTATTCGGTCAGGGTGGACCCGTGGAAATGCAGTGGTTGCCTGGAGTGTGTCGATGTCTGTGGACCCGGTGCGCTCTCCGCCGTAAAGCAGGACACTGCCATGTTGAATGCGCTGCAAAGCAGTTTTCAGTTCCTCAGCCGCCTGCCCAACACGCCTTCGCGTTTCACCGAGAATGCCACCCAGCCCGGAGGGGATGCCAAGCGGCTGTTGTTGGACCATGACAACTATTACGCCATGACCGGTGGTCACGGTGCCTGCAGGGGTTGTGGGGAGGTGACCGCGATTCGCATGCTGACCGCCACCAATCATGCGATACACGAGCGCCGGCGGCGAGACCATATACACGAGCTCGAGGATCTTATCCGGCGCTTGAATGAGAAGCTGGATAAGGTGGTCCACGACGAACAGGATCCCGGGCGCTCGGAGCGCATGAGAAGGACCATAAACACCCTGGAGTCACGACTCTATCGCTTTGAAAGTGGCCCAACCGGCAATGGTCCTGCCGGTGCGGCAATCGCAAACGCTACCGGTTGCAGCAGCGTCTACGCATCTACCTTTCCCTACAACCCTTACACAGACCCATGGGTGAACAGCCTGTTCCAAGATGCGGTTCCGGTAGCCAAAGGTATCTTCGAGGGTTTGAGCGCCAGTGCGGTGGAAGATTTCAGCGCCATGCGGATCGCCAGGCTGGATCTTGAAGATCACTACGACCCCGACACTCACGACCGCTTCTTCCAGTATTTTCACTGGAGCCAGTTCTCCGAGGAGGAGCACGGATTACTGCCCGCGGTGATTAGCATGGGCGGCGATGGTGCCACCTATGACATCGGTTTTGGCGCGCTTTCCCGGTTGCTGGTGACAGATACACCCCTCAAGGTGGTGGTCCTCAATACCGGTGCCTACTCCAATACGGGGGGGCAGTCCTCTACTGCCAGTTTTACCGCCCAGGATTCCGATCTGAGCCGATTCGGCATGGCCCACATCGGCAAGCAGGAGGACAGGAAAGAATTGGGATTGATCGCCGCCTTCCATCCCAAGGTACTGGTAGTGCAAACTAATGCCGCGCTGCAGGCCCATTTCATGAAGAACGTCATGGACTTCCTCAACTACAATGCCTCGCCGGCATTGCTGGATGTCTATACCACCTGCATGTCTGAACATGGCATTGCCGACGATGCCGGCAGTAGGCAGGCGATGCTGGCCGTCGAGAGTCGCATGAGCCCGGTCTTCGTACATGACCCCAGACGCGGCGATACCCTGGCCGAGCGGTTTTCGTTGGATGGAAATCCGGAAATCGGCAAAGACTGGGTGCAGACCAGCATTGACTACATCGATGAGCAAGGCAACGCGCAACTCCTGGAAATTCCCTATACCGCCGCCGATTTCGCGCTCCACGAAGGGCGCTTCAAAAAGCACTTCCGGCGGGTAGAAGAATCCGAGCAGTTGGTGCCTGTGCATGAGTTCATCGAGTTGGAGAGGGAGAAACGCCACGACAAGACGCCTTTTGTCTGGTCCACGGATGCGCAGCAACATCTGATCAAATTGGCAGTTTCACCTGCCATTATCGAGCTTACGGAAGAGCGCCGCCGAAACTGGCGCATGCTGGAGTATCTCAGCGGTCTGCACATCGACCGACTCCATGAGGACCACCGGCGAGACTTGGCGGCTTGGGAAGAGCGTTATCGGCAGTCCAGCGATGAGAGAGAGTCTACAATCGACTCTATTGTGCGCGGTATGGCAGAGCTTGCGGCAGCCTCTTCGGCACCTTCAGCGCCGACTGAGTTCAAGGTGCCTGTGTCGGAGATTTCCCGAGCAGCTCCGACCGTGGCGGAAGCGAGTTCCGAAGGAGGGAGTCAGCCCCTGGTAGAGATTCTGGAGATCGACCTGCCCAAGTGCACCAACTGCAAGACTTGCTACCAAGATCTCAGCGAACTATTCGAAAAGACCAAGATCGTGGAAGACGGGCAATCGAAGGAGGTCAGTCGAGTCATCCCCGGCGCCTTGGAGAAAGTCGAGATTACACCCGAGCTGGTGCATCGCGCCTCGCGGGTGGCGGATGATTGCGATGCCGAGATCATACGTTTTCACGCGCCCTAGTCGACTTTTCCGGTCAGCCAACGAATTCACGAGGAACAGGTATGTCACAGTATACGGAAAAACAGCCCGGCGCCCCCCGGGACAGCGCATCACAGATGCCCCCGAACTCCATGGCTCAGACTTATAATCGCGAGGACCTTGACAAGTACTATCAGGCCAACCGAGAGATCGAGTCGAACAGGCATCGTATCGATGATGCCAAAGGTCAAATCCGGGAGCTGGCCCATAGCCAGGCGGTCGAGCTTTTTCAGAAGCAAGTGGAATTGCTGCAGCGGCGGCTTATCAGTGAGCCCAGGTCGTTCGATCAGATCTTCATCAACGAGGGGATGCAGTCCATCGCCTGGGAATTTCAGCAGGAGGATTTGGGAGAACGCTTCACCAAGTCCTTCTGGGATCTGCTGTTGCAAGGCGATGATATGAGCAAGCTGTTGCTTCGCTTCGTATGGAATATCCCGCTGAAGTACAAGCGTAAGTTTATTCGCGCAATCGACCGCTATCTTTCGAATCGTTATCCGATGTTCAAGGGGCTTTCCGAGGACTGGCCAGGCGCTAACAGCATTCCGCCTTACATTCGTCCGCCGGCGGAGCGTGCCAAAGATTTCGATCTGGTCAATCAGGGATATTTGGGATACATGGGCTTGGGCTACAGCTACAGGGAGGTGGAGCTGCTGGTCTGGCTTGAGGTATTGCGCGACAAACAGTGTGACGACCGCCCTTGTGAATTGGGATTGCCAGTGATGGATGGGGGCGAAAACCAGGGTGGGTGCCCCGTGAAAATCCATATTCCGGAGATGCTGCATCTCATGGGGGAGGGCAAATTCAGAGAGGCCTTCGAGTTGATCAAGGAGTCCAATCCGCTACCCAATGTGACCGGGCGGGTTTGCCCCCAGGAAATCCAGTGTCAGGGTGTCTGTACCCACAACCAGCGTCCTATCGAAATCGGCCAGCTTGAATGGTATCTGCCGCAGAGCGAAAAGATCCATGATCCCGACGCGCTCATGGAAAGCGGGACCGTGATCAATCCCTGGGCTCGTGCTGAAAAACCCCCTATTGCTGTGGTGGGCTCGGGTCCCGCAGGTTTGATCAATGCCTACCTGCTCTCCAAGGAGGGCTATCCGGTCACCGTGTTCGAGGCCTTCCATCGTCTGGGCGGTGTATTGCGTTATGGGATACCGGAGTTTCGATTGCCCAATGATCTGATCGACGATGTGGTCAGAAAGATCGAGCAACTGGGCGGTAAGTTCGTGCTCAATTTCCTGGTCGGTAAAACAGCGACTCTGGAAGCACTGAAACGCGCCGGATTCTGGCGGGTGTTTATCGGCACCGGTGCGGGTCTTCCTCGCTTTATGAACGTTCCCGGCGAGCATCTGCTGGGCATCCTCTCAGCCAATGAGTTTCTCACCCGGGTGAATCTGATGCAGGCCCACAGGGACGAATACGAAACACCGGTGCCGGAGACCCGTGGAAAACAAGTCATCGTAATCGGTGGTGGTAATACTGCGATGGATGCTGCGCGAACCGCGCGGCGCCTCGGGGGAGAGGTAACCATTGTTTACCGGCGCACACAAGATGAAATGCCCGTCCGAGTGGAGGAATTACACCACGCTCTGGAAGAGGGGATCAAACTCAAGGTGTTGCGGGCACCCGCTGAATTCGTAGGTAACGACAAGACCCATTTCATCACCCACACGCTGCTTGACGTCATGGAGCTGGGGGAACCCGATGCCTCAGGCCGCAGACGGCCGGTAGCCACAGGTAACAAGGAGGAGATGCCGGTAGACCTGGCGATCATGGCGCTGGGAAATGCTTCCAACCCCATCGTCAAGGATGCGGAACCGGATCTCAAGACCAGCAAGTGGGGCACCATTGAAATCCGCGCCGGAAGCCAGGAGACATCGGTAGATGATGTCTATACGGGCGGCGATGCCAATCGGGGTGGTTCGACCGCTATCAAGGCGGCGGGCGACGGCCAGGCCGCGGCTCGTGAGATCGCCGGGCAAATTCCGTTCAGCCAGGCTGAGATCAAGTCCCTGGTAGCCAGTGCGGAGCGCTATACCAAACAAGGCCAGGCAGCTGCGGTCATTCTCGAGCGCATTGATCTGGCAGAGGATATTGTGGAGTTTGTGGTGCATTCACCTCTGGTTGCAAAGACGGCAAAGGCGGGGCAGTTTGTCCGGGTGCTGGCTTGGGAGAAAGGTGAGCTAGTTCCCATGACGCTAGCGGATTGGGACACTGAAAAGGGCACTATCGTTATGGTGATCCAGGGGCTGGGCAGCAGCTCCAGAATGATGAATCGTATGCAGGTGGGAGAAGCTTTTACTGGCATCGCCGGGCCGCTGGGGTTGCCGAGTCAGCTGCACACCTATGACAAAGATCAGACGGTGGTTTTCACTGCCGGCGGTGTGGGATTGCCCCCGGTATTTCCCATTATGCGCGAGCACCTCAGGATGGGTAATCACGTTACCCTGATCGCGGGGTTCCGCAATCGGGAAGTGATGTTCTGGGAGCAGCCGGAACAACGCATCGGTCTACTGGAGGCGCAATATCCGGAGCTATTGGATGTGATCTATGCCACTAACGACGGCAGTGTCGGCGTAAAGGGTCTGGTTACCGACCCCCTGAGAGATATGCTTGAACGGGCCCAATCGGGAACGGGCCGTGCGCTGGGTGAAGTGGTGGCGATCGGGCCACCGGTAATGATGCAGGCAGTGAGCGATCTTACCAAGCCCTACGGAGTGCGCACTGTGGCCAGTCTCAACTCCATCATGGTCGATGCCACCGGTATGTGTGGCGCCTGCATGGTGCCGGTTATGGAGAACGGCAGGTTGGTACGAAAGCACGCCTGTATTGATGGTCCGGAAATTGATGCTCATGTAATCGATTGGCCCAAGTTCCTGCCCCGTTTCCAGCAGTTCCGCAGTCAGGAAGCGAGAAACATGAAGCGCCACGGATTGAGTTGAATAGGCAGCCAGAGAAAAGCCGCTGCAGCTGATATCTCTATCAGCAATAAAAAAAGCTGGCCCGTAAGGGGCCAGCTTTTTTACTGCGGCAGGGTTCTATACCTCGGTCCTGATAACCCGGTTGAGTTGCCACACATCCGGCGAGTGATATAACCGATTGAGAAGCATCTCTCGCTGCAGCTCCATCTCTCTCGGAAGATGATCGCCGAAACGGGTGAACAACTCCTCCTGTTCCGAAGCTTCGGTACGGGCCTGTTCCTTGTCGATATTCATGATTTCGAAGAACTGCTCGGGTGTGAAATCTTCCAGACCCTCCCAGGTGATCTCATCATGACTGGGTACCCAGCCCAGAGGACTCTCGATACCCACACCACTTCCACGACAACGCTCGACGATCCACTTCAGAGCCCGCATGTTTTCCCCAAAGCCCGGCCAGATGAAATTACCATCCTCATCCTTGCGGAACCAGTTAACCCTGAAAATACGGGGCGGGGTGGCCACATTCGATCGACCGACGCGTAGCCAATGCTTCCAGTAATCGCCCATGTTGTAGCCGCAGAACGGCAGCATCGCCATGGGATCCCGGCGCATTGCCGCTTGGCCGATTGCCGCGGCCGTCGCTTCCGAACCCATGGTCGCTGCCAGGTAAACGCCGTGCTCCCAACTGAAGGATTGAAATACCAGCGGGAAGTTGTGGCTGATACGCCCGCCAAAGATCATGGCGCTGATCGGAACGCCGGCAGGATCCTCCCACGCGGGGTCGATAGAGGGGCATTGACCTGCGGGCGCGGTGAAGCGGGAGTTCGGGTGGGCCGCCGCCACATCACTGGCAGGCGTCCAGTCATTGCCTTTCCAGTCAATGGCATGGGCCGGGGGATCACCGTCCATGCCTTCCCACCATACATCCCCATCGTCGGTCAGAGCGACGTTGGTATAGATGCAATTCTCCTTGAGGGTGAGCATTGCATTGGGGTTGGACTTCATGGAGGTTCCAGGCGCTACCCCGAAGTATCCGGATTCCGGGTTGATGGCGTAGAAGTGGCCGTCCTCCGCGGGCTTGATCCATGCAATGTCGTCACCAATGGTGGTGATCTTCCAGCCATCGAAGCCTTGATCCGGTGGAATCAGCATGGCGAAATTGGTTTTTCCACAGGCGCTGGGAAATGCAGCCGAGACATAGGTCTTCTGACCGTCGGGAGATTCTACACCGAGAATAAGCATGTGTTCGGCCAGCCAGCCTTCGTCCTTTGCCATCACCGAAGCGATGCGTAGAGCAAGGCATTTTTTTCCGAGCAGGGCATTGCCCCCGTATCCGCTGCCGTAGGACCAGATCTCCCGGGTCTCGGGAAAATGGACGATATACTTCTGGCCGATATCTGGTTCGCAAGGCCAGGAGACGTCTGCCTGCCCGGGCTCCAGGGGAGCGCCAACAGAGTGTAGGCAGGGGATGAATTCGCCGTCGTCTCCAAGGACGTCCAGTGCGGCCTGGCCCATGCGGGTCATGATGCGCTGGTTTACGACGACATAGGCGGAGTCGGTGATTTCCACACCCAGGTGGGCTATGGGAGATCCCAACGGTCCCATGCTGAAGGGGATAACATACATTGTGCGGCCACGCATACAACCGTCGAATTTCTCCCGTAATTCCGCCTTCATGGACTCAGGCTCTTGCCAGTTATTGGTGGGGCCAGCATCCTCCTCGTTTTTGCTGCAGATGAAGGTGCGTTCCTCTACCCTGGCGACATCACTCGGGTCGGACCGGGCGAGAAACGAGTTAGGCCGCAACTCTGGGTTTAATCGGATGAAGGTGCCCGCGTCGACAAGCTCCTGACAGAGCTCGTCGTACTCCTCCTGGGAACCATCGCACCAGTAGATTTTCTCTGGCTTACAGAGTGCCGCCATCTCGTCAACCCATGCGAGAAGTTTGGCGTGATTGGTTTTGGCTCTGCCGGTTTGCGTGGTACTCATAATCACCTGTCCCTCTTTAGGTCAAAAATCGGTCGCTGCAGAAAACGAAAAATGTTACTTCCGCAGTTCACAGGACCCGTTCGATTAATAGCTTCGAATTTACCACCATATACTTGGGGGTGCTACCCACTCAGGGGCTATCTTGCTCAAGACTTGCCATAGGTCAGCATTGCCGTGTGATGTCCCCCAGATCGTCGGCTCAATCGGTACCCGACCTGATGGATTATGCGGAATCTGTGTGACCGAAATATGTCTGGTTGGTGCGATAATCAGTGATCCAACGCATGCAGCCGGTATGTCTAAACGTGTAAGCTTATGAGCCCACACCAATCAAGGATAAATCTCCTATCATGTCCTATCTGCCTTGTGTTGAGATCGAGCCACAGTCCACCGCCGATGCCGCAATAATATGGCTGCATGGCCTAGGGGCGGACGGCCACGATTTCGAACCTATTGTGCCCGAATTGGGGTTGCCGGCAGCGGCTGCCATTCGATTCATATTTCCCCACGCACCCTCGATTCCGGTGACCATAAACGGTGGTTATGTAATGCCCGCCTGGTATGACATTATCGAGGCAAGTATCGAGCGCAAGGTCGATATACCCCAACTCATGGCTTCGGCTCAAGCGATAGTGGAGCTCATCGACAGGGAGCGGGAGCGGGGGATAGAGAGCAGCCGTATTCTGGTGGCAGGATTTTCCCAGGGAGGAGCGGTGGCGATTCAGGCCGCGCTCACCTACTCTCAGCCCCTCGCCGGCCTGCTGGGACTATCCACCTATTTCGCCACCAAGGATTGTATCGAACCCCATAGCGGTAATAGCCGGCTACCGATCCGGCTGTACCATGGTGACCATGATCCGATGGTGCCGGAGAGGATTGGACGAGAGGGGTACGATGCATTGTCGGCGCGGGGTTATGATGTGGAATACAAAACCTACCCCATGGAGCACAGCGTTTGTATGGAGGAAATTCAGGAGATCGGCTATTGGATTAAACGTTGGCTGCTGAACTGATGCTGGCCACTACCGCTCCAAAGGTGATGACGATTGCCCCAGGTCCGGACACTGAACACGATAACTTTCCTCTGGAAGGTAGTTTCGCCACTCTTCAATGGTTAGCTGCCGTTGGATCCTTTGGCACGCAGCTGCTGCCGGATCCTCGTAGGTCAAAGGAAATTGCCGGATCTCACCATCGCCGCTCACGGCTGTTACCAGCGTTCCGTCGCTGCTGAAACCGAGGTCTAGAACCTTCGATAGGAATCCCTGACGCAACAGCTCGCGACCGTTGTTCAAGTTCCACACTCGCAACACACCATCCCGCCCTCCGGTAGCGATGTGCCGCCCGTCTGTGCTGAATGCTACTGCGGTTATGCTGTCATCATGGCTGTAAGTCAGAATTGGTGCCTGCTGACGGGTCGCCTTGGCTACCGCAACCCGCCCGGAAGCGGATCTCACTACCCATTCTCCGTTGTCGGAGAAGTGTATCGTTCTCGCCGCAAGGCCCTGAAATATTTGACTGACCTTCCCCGACGATACTTCGATAATCCGGTTTTCCCCACTGGTCGAGGCGCTAGCGAGTGTAGTCCCGGCCGGATCGAAGCTTAGCGCGCTAACCAGGTACTCGAAATTCAATTCATAACTATTGGCTTCCTCCATCAGGTCTCGAACTTGGATATTTTGCCGACCGGCAATTGCCAGTCTTCTACCGTCAGGGGCCAATGCAATACTCTGGGCGTTGCCCACAAGTGGGTCGCTTTCGGTGGCGATTCGTGCTTTCAACTGACCTGAGCCAAGCTCCCAGATTGTTGCGAATCCCTGCTGGTGGAGCGCGAGGGTATTGCCGTCGTCGGCCAATGCCACAGACAATAGTGGTGCTTCAGCTGCAGCATTCAGAGTTCGCCGCTCTCCGGTATGGGGTTTCCACAGATCGATAGCACCCTTGACACCGACAGTCATCAAGGGGTAGCTGCCAGAAAGGAATTGGAGGTGTGATACGTACTCGCTGTTCTCCAGGCGTGTCAACGCACTTGGATGGTTGAGGTCCAGTTGCTGAATTATCTCCCGGTGAGCCCAGGCTACCCGGCTACCCCCAGTTGCTACCGTGGCTAGGCTGGTGGTGCCGTATCCGGGTGTACCACTTCGAGGTAAAGGCAACAATCTGAGGCCCGACTCCAGGACCTGCAGTGTTCTTGGGGAAGGGTCTCTAGCGACAGCCTCCAGTGAGAGCAAAACTGCTCTCTCTATTGATGCTTGTCCCGCTTTCCGGTCCAGAAAAAATCTCCAGTAGAGACGGCTGCGCCGCTGTTCGCTTTCCAGTTGATTCAATATCGATTCCGCCGCGACCGTCAGACTCAGCGCACTCTGTTGCCGCTTACTACTCTCCAGCCGTTTCCAGATACCCAAGGCAACCAGGAGAGCGAGGGCGGTCACTCCCGCTATCGCCAACTGCCGACGATTGCTCCAAAATGTTTCGACCGCGGGAGCCTGTTGCTGCGCGTTGGATTGGATGGAGACTCGCCCGCCGGTTATTTCTCTACAGGCGGCCAGTAAATCCAAAAAAGCCGGATACCGGGGCTGAAAACGCCAGCGGGTGAGATCCGAGGTCTGCAGGGTTCGGTAACGCAAGGGGGGTTCGCACTGTTCCTTCAGCAGAGGGACCAGGATATTGCGCTTGAGCCCTTCCATCGCCTCCGCCCGTACCCAGTCAGATTCCACGGAATGTTTCGACCAGACCACTACGACCACGCTGGCGGCTTCAATGGCCTGCTCGATTACACGACCGAAAGCGCGGCCAGTGGGAATGGCGGAATCCTTCCAAACGCTGAATCCCTGCGCTTCCATCCGGCGGCAGAGACGTTCGACCCATTCCGCGTCTTCTCGGGCATAGCTGATGAAAATATCATGCATGCGGTATACCGGAGTTTTTTGTGGGAATCCCTGCACAGGGGGACTGTGTGATTTTTACAAACGGTTAACGAAGCGGATTGGCGCTCGCTCCTCATCGCTGCGTTGAGGGGTGGGCGGCTTAAAGACTGCCCGTCTAACGTGAGACGGGCAGTTCATGTAGACCGAACTCAGTCAGTGGGGAGCGGAAAACGACCACAGAATATTCCCCGTTGGGGCCACTTGCACTGGCAGGCCTTGGTCGGATCCTTCCAGCACATTACTTCGTTAGATTTGTCTCCGCCCTCTGGGTCACTGCTGTTTCCATGGGCTTGATCTCCACTCTCGGTTTTTTTCTTGTCCACCGATCTTGTCTCCGTTTGGTGATTGGTATGTGATGCTCTGGGGTTCGAAGGATGTTGTTTCGGCCTAACGCAGACGAATCTGTAGTTAACCATAGCCAAATTTCAGAAAGTTACCATTCCTCAAACCGGTGAAAACATTCGCGCTAGAAGAATGGTCGGATCTTGGGCTGTGGTCTCAGGCATTGCCTTTTGCATCTCCCGCCGATACAGCTTTACTATTCCCCCAGTGGTCGCTTTCCCCACTGTTTCCCTGTTGACCCATGTATCAAGCTGCTTGAGATTGTAAACCCTGCTTCGGCCCAGATCGCGCTTCCGGCCAGTAACATAGGATGCTCAAAAAGTTGACCTGATAAGCAGGTTGATAACTGCAGTGCAGTGAGCGTAATATGGAAATTATATATGGGTATAAAATAAAACAACAGCTAACCTGCAGGAATTTCCCGGCACCAAAATGAAGCCATTCACCAAGATGAGACGAACAATGCACATGAGCCTGATCCCGCTCCGCAATGGTCTCACCTCAAGCGCTGCAGCATCTAACGGCCTAAGCGAATCAATCACGGGCCTCGTCTGAGTACATGGCGGTTACTGCTCCGATTTACCCGCCGATCTGTGTGGCGAAGTTAGAAATCGGATCGTCGACAGGTGGACCCGCTGGAGCACAGCTGCAAAAAAACCACCGGTATTATCTTGGGCGCGTGTCAAATCGGTTTCGGTCCGAATCCCGGCATGCGGTGGACAAGTCATCATAGATTCCAGAATCATCCAAATACATTGCGAGGAGCGTACAAATGTTTCAGGTAAGAATTCACGGCAGGGGAGGGCAGGGAGTTGTGTCGGCCGCAGAAATGCTGTCGATTGCCGCTTTCGAAGAGGGCAAGCATTCCCAGGCCGTGCCAAGCTTCGGTTCGGAGCGGATGGGGGCGCCAGTGGTTGCCTATGTTCGGATAGACCAGAATCCCATCGAGTTACGTGAACCGGTACTCGATCCCGACTTACTGATAGTCCAGGATCCCACCCTGTTTCACGCCATTGATGTCTTCGCCGGGTTGAAAGAGGACGGCTGGGTGCTGATCAATACCTCCAAGCCACTGGAGGAACTCAATATCGAGGGGGCAACCGATAGGTTGCCCAAGGGTCATGTCGTGGCTGTATCTGCCACTGAACTGGCGATGCAACACTTGAAGCGCCCAACACCGAATACGGTGCTGTTGGGGGCATTGGCCGCGATGAGCGATGAGATCCACATTGACTCGGTGTGTAGCGCTATCAGCAAGAAATTTCCCGGCGAGGTGGGCCAAGCCAATGTGATTGCGGCGCAGGCGGCACACGATCAGGCAACACTCTGACTAAGGGCGAATAACAGAGGAGAGACAAGGTATGTTGAAGCAGATAGAAGGTTCACAAGCAGTGGCGGGAGCGGTTGCCCTGTGTCGCCCCGAGGTGATCTCGGCCTATCCGATTACGCCTCAGACCCACATCGTCGAGGACCTCGGCAAGATGGTGAAGGGGGGTGAGATTTCGCCCTGTGAATTTTTGCTCGTGGAATCGGAGTTCGGTGCACTCTCCGCGTGCATCGGCTCGTCGGCAGCGGGCGCGCGCAGTTATACGGCGACTTCCAGCCAAGGGATTCTTTTCATGATGGAGGCGGTGTACAACGCTTCTGGCATGGGCCTGCCGATCGTCATGACAGTTGGAAATCGTGCTATCGGTGCACCGATCAATATCTGGAACGATTGGAGCGACTCGATGTCCGCCAGGGATGCCGGCTGGATCCAGTTGTTTGTGGAGAGTAACCAGCAGGCGGTGGATGTCCACATACAGGCTTTCAAGCTGGCTGAGGAGTTGAGCATGCCGGTTATGGTCTGCATGGACGGATTTATTCTCACCCACTCCTACTCCCAGGTGGATATGCCCTCACAAGAGGAAGTCGACGGCTTTCTTCCTCCATTTCAGCCGCGTCAAGTGCTCGACCCTGCTGCCCCGCTTTCGATGGGAGCGATGGTAGGACCGGAGGCCTTCACCGAAGTCCGCTATCTGGCTCATCATAAGCAGCGGGAAGCACTGAAGTTAATACCCAAACAGGCGGAGGAGTTCGAAAGCCTCATCGGCAGAGATTCGGGAGGGTTGTTAAAAACATTCGAGAGTGCCGGTAAGGAGACTGTGGTGGTGACTATGGGCTCGGTTATCGGGACCATGAAAGAGGTGCTGGTGGAAATGCGCGATGAAGGGCATTCGATTGGTGCCTTGACGCTGCGCTCTTTCAGGCCCTTTCCGATCGAGGCGGTGCGTCTTGCATTAAAGGATGCCAAGCGAGTCATTGTTTTTGAAAAATCCCTGGCGGTGGGGCTGGGAGGAATCCTCGCAAACGATGTGCGCATGGCGACCCGTGATATGGATCTCAAGGTACATTCGGTGATTGGGGGATTGGGCGGAAGGCCGATCACCCGCGCTAACTTGCGGCGCATGTTCGGAAAAGGATTGCGTGATGAGCTGCACAACATTCACTTTCACGACATGCGGATGGATGTCGTCAATCGCGAGTTGGAGCGAGAGAAAGCCCAGCGGCACTCCGGCTCGATTGCGGAAAACATTCTCCACGACGTGGGTGTTGTTGCCGCCGCCAAAACCATTTAGCAGGAGGGAGAGATGCCACAATTACCCGAATCAAGACAAAAAGTTAAGTTCTACCAGACCGGGACCTTCACCGTCGGCAACCGTCTGCTGGATGAAGAACAACGTAGCGTACAAGCCACCCTCGATCGTTCCAACTCCCTGGACTCGGGCCACCGTGCCTGCCAGGGCTGCGGTGAGGCCCTGGGTGCTCGCTTTGCCATAGATGCGGCTATGCGCGTGACCGATAATCAACTCATCGCCGCCAACGCCACGGGTTGCTTGGAGGTGTTCACCACCCCCTATCCGGAGACTGCCTGGTCCATTCCCTGGATCCACTCCCTGTTTGGAAATGCATCCGCCGTGGCCTCAGGTATCGCTGCGGCGCTGAAAGCCAAGGGCAAGGACAATGTGCGGGTTATCGCCCAGGGCGGGGACGGTGGTACTACGGACATCGGCCTGGGGTGCCTCTCAGGCACTTTCGACCGCAATGATGATGTGCTCTACATCTGTTACAACAACCAAGCCTATATGAATACCGGTGTGCAGCGGTCGAGCGCTACACCTGCGGCGGCCCGAACCGCGACAACCATGCCGGTAGGTGAGGAACCGGGCAATGCCTTCAACACAGGCAAAAGCGTGCCATTGATCGCGATTGCTCATCAGATTCCCTACGTGGCTACGGCTTCGGTACATGACCTCCACGATCTGGAGCACAAAGTGGTCAAGGCGATGCAGATCCGGGGCGCGAGGTATATAGAGATTTTCGTTCCCTGTCCTCTGGGCTGGGGTTCCATACCCGGGGATACCATCAAAGTGGCTCGCTACGCGGTTGAATCCGGTATGTTCCCCTTGTTGGAGGGGGAGTATGGAGAGATCACCGCGGTAACCAAGATCCGAAACCGGATTCCGGTTGCCGAGTATCTCAAACTGCAAAAGCGGTTCGCGCATGTATTCAAGCCGGGAAACGCCCATCAGCTGCAACAGCTGGAGGGTATCGCTGAACGCAATATCAAGCGGTTCGACCTGATGTCCGGGGAAGGAGGCAGCAATGAGTGACGAGTCAGTAATACAAACCAAACCCTTTGCGGTTACTCTGGATGTCGGCACCAGCCTGCTCAACAAAACCGGTACCTGGCGTACCAGCCGGCCGGTATATGTTGATCGCCTTCCTCCCTGCAACAATGCCTGCCCGGCCGGAGAGAATATCCAGGCATGGTTGTTTGACGCAGAGGAGGGGAACTACGAGGCCGCCTGGCGAAAGATTATGGAGGAGAACCCCTTTCCATCCATTATGGGGCGTGTCTGTTATCAACCCTGCGAGACGGCCTGCAACCGGGTTCAGCTCGACGAATCCGTCGGTATCAACTCGGTTGAACGGTTTCTCGGTGATCAAGCCATAAAATACGACTGGAAAATCGAGGCTGGAGAGTCCACCGGCAAGCGCGTGCTGGTGGTGGGGGCCGGGCCCGGAGGGCTGTCGGCCGCTTACCACTTGCGGCGTTTGGGACACGAGGTATCCGTTTACGAGTCTTCGGCCAAAGCGGGAGGCATGTTGCGTTGGGGTATACCCAAGTATCGGCTGCCACGGGAGCGTCTCAACGCGGAGATCAATCGCATCGAGGAAATGGGGGTGGAGATCAAGCTCAATTCACCGGTTGCGGATTTGAAAGAGGCGATGGCACAAGGCGGATATGATGCAGCCTTCCTGGCCACCGGAGCGCATACCCCAAAATCATTGGATATACCCATGACCGGTGATGTGACCGTAGTGGAAGGCATTACGCTGCTGCGGGAAGTGGAGTTGGAGCAGACTAACTACCTGAAAGGCCAGGTGGTGGTTTACGGCGGCGGCAACACCGCCATGGATGTCGCTCGCTCTGCCAAAAGGCTCACCGGTTTTACACCCAAGGTGATCGTGCGCCGAGCCCGCGAACGAATGGCGGCGCACGAATTCGAGATCCATGAGGCGCTGGAGGAGACCGTCGATATTCTCAACTTGCGTACCATCAAGGAAATTCGGGGCAAGACGTTTGTGCTGGAGAAGATGGTTGCCGGCGATGACGGGCGGCCTCATCCCACCGGTCAGTTTGAGGAGATTGAGGGGGATGTACTAGTGATGGCCCTAGGCCAGGATACCGAGTTGAGCCTGCTCGATACGCTGCCGGATATTGAGATCAACTGGGGAGTGGTGACCGTCGATAGCGGTATGATGACGGCGGTTCCAGGAGTTTTTGCGGGAGGGGACATGGTGCCTTCTGAGCGTACGGTAACCACTGCCATCGGCCATGGAAAAAAAGCAGCACGAAACATCGATGCCTGGCTCAGGAACGGGCAGTATGATCCGGGGGAGAAACATCAAGTGGTCTCATACGACATGCTGAACCCCTGGTATTATTCGGATGCCCCAAGGACCGTCAGACCGACCCTGGAGGTGATTCGGAGGCAAAGCGGATTCGCTGAAGTCGTTGGCGACTTGACCGAGGAGAATGCACTGTTTGAGGCGCGCCGCTGCATGTCCTGCGGCAACTGTTTCGAATGTGACAACTGTTATGGTATTTGTCCGGACAACGCTATCACCAAGCTTGGGCCTGGCAAGCGCTTTGCGTTTAAATATGATTACTGTAAAGGTTGCGCCATGTGTGCGACGGAGTGCCCCTGTGGCGCTATCGAAGTTGTACCGGAGGAGATCTGACACTGGTCCAGCGGTTGACCCGCCGCTAAATCGGCGGGTCGCCCGTTCCGCACTGTTGTTTTTCTTAGGGCCTGTTAACAGGTCCTAGCCAGTTGAAACGTTTTGCCCCGAATAAACAGGCGCTGCCTGGTTGTAATTTTTCTCTTCGGCCTATATTGTCCCCAGGCTTCGAGTGTAGGCAGCGGGAATTTAGTGCCATGAAGCGGATAATTCGGCTCTTTTTTCGGTCCCTGCGGGTCATACTGGGGCCATTCATGTTGTTGTGGGAGCGCTTGACCAGGCCCCGGGGCGTAGAGCGGACACCCGAAGCCCAGCGGCAAGTGGACGAGGAGACTCGCAACTTGTCGCTCTATCAGTTTCGGACTTGCCCTTTTTGCATGAAGACCCGTCGTGCTATTCGGCGCTTGTCGCTGCAGATAGAGACATTCGATGCCCAACACGATGAGACCGCCCGGGAGGCGCTTCTCAAAGGCGGGGGAAGCATCAAGGTACCCTGTCTGAGAATCGACAATCCTGATGGCGAAACCACCTGGCTCTATGAGTCTGACGCCATCATCGGTTATCTACAAAACCGTTTTGGCTAGCGGATTGATCAGAGTGAAATCCGCCGTCGTAAAACTCCCTTGGATATATTGACCCAAGGGCTCGTCGGGGCTGCCCTGGCGCAATCCGCGGGACGCCGGGTCGAGATACGTCTGGCCACACTGATTGGATTTGGTGCGGGCCTGCTGGCCGATGCCGATGTGTTAATCCAAACCGCGTCCGATCCGCTACTGCAGATAGAGTACCATCGCCATTTTACCCACTCCCTCTTTTTCATTCCCCTGGGCGCGCTGGTCGCCGCGCTGATATTGTGGCTGCCGCTCAGAACCCGGTTGCCATTTCCGCGGATCTACTTCTACGCCTTGCTAGGATATAGTCTTGCCGGCTTTCTGGATGTCTGTACGAGCTACGGCACTTACTGGCTGTGGCCGCTGATCGATGAGCGCATCTCATTCAATATCATCTCCATAGTTGATCCTTTGTTCACAATTCCCCTGCTGGTCGGTGTGATCTTCGGTTGGCATAGACAGAAACCTGGGGCGGCACGAGTGGTTCTCCTTTTCGCGGCAAGTTATTTGTTGCTGGGGGCTGTTCAACAGGGACGGGCATTGGATGAGATCCAGACGGTCAGTGAAGCACGCGGACACTCTCCCGAGCGCTTACTGGTCAAGCCGACGATGGGTAATTTGTTGTTGTGGCGTTCGGTATACGAATACGATGGTATGTTTTACGTAGACGCGGTCCGGGTTGGCGCTATGAAGCAAAGAACCTATCCCGGGGGTAAGATCAGCAAATACCAACCCGAGAGCGACCCACTGGCTCCCAAGGCGGGGAGTATACTGGCCAGGGATATATCCCGATTCCAGAAATTCTCCGATGGATTTGTGACCCGCAACGGAAATCAAAACAATGCACTGGGGGATATCCGTTATTCAATGCTGCCGACGGCACTAACGCCCCTTTGGGGAATAGAATACGATCCGGCGCAGCCGGAGCAACATGCAAGTTACCATTTTTATAGGCAGCTCCGCCGGGGTCAGAGACAGCAATTTCTCGACATGCTGATGGGGCTTTGAAAACCGGGCTGCAGCGGTGTTCGGTGGTCAGTGAAATCCGTAATCCCCGCTAATGATGTAATCCACACCTAGAGAGTCCCGTATGGCGATTTGCGCGGCTCTATGAACACCGATACTGGCGCGGCTGTTCTCGATTTCCCGTCTCAGCCTGGCCAGTGCATCCGGCCCATATAGCTTTAGTCTAGGGTGTTTGGAGAGCGCGTTGGCTAAGATCTCGGCAATGCGATTATCCGGACCGCTAAATTCCTCTACCGCCAATTTAATCTTGGCCGGTTTTAATGTGATTTGCTTTTCTACCGGGGTACCCCAATTCACCTTCAGCGGCACAGAAGCGTAGCCAGGCAAGCCGACTTCGATCACGAAATCCTGCTGCAGTAGAGCCAGGGTTTCCTGGTTGAGATCACTCCTTACCCGCACTTTGCCGGTATCCTGGATAATGTACAGGTGGGTCTCCACGGAGATGTCGGCTGGGGGTTCAATCCGCAGCTTCTCGGTACCCGGATCAGCGGGGATCGATATCTTGACCGTTAGTGGCCTTGCAGCTGCGGTGGTGCCGGGTACCAGCTGTGCAAGCATCCACTGAACCATCGATTCGATGAGTGGATTCGGGAGGTCGTCGCCGCTGGCATCGAAGCTCCCTGTTGCCAGGATGTGGGTCTTGCGATCTCCTTCCACATCCCATATCCGCACGTCCAGTTGATGGTTCGGTTTGAGTAGCAACCACCAGACAGTAATGGTTGCACCCAGCAGCACCAGCGCACTCAATCCTGCAAGCAGCCAGTTGCGTGGTGCACCGAGGATCGTCGCGTTGGATGGGGAGGTGGCTCTCTGTTCGATGACCCGGTTCGGTGGAGCCGAGGAGGGTGGTAGTGGGCCCGGGCGTACAAGTGCATCTACGGCAGCCAGGAAATTACACACTTCCGGATGATCTGTCTCTCCCTGCCAATCCGAAAAATCAGCAGACTCGATGCGCCCAAAACCCAACGGCGGCTCGGTCCGATCGAAACTGATCGGCACCAGGGCATCCCGTTGCGCACCCTGGGACGCCTCTTCTTTGACCCAATTTGATTTCACCGACTCAGAGGTCCAGAGCACCACCACGCAGCGTGACTCTTCCAACGCCTGGCCGATAACCTGGTCCCAAGTCTTCCCGGGAGGGATTTTTCTATCCCACCATGTGGAGAAGCCCTGACTTTCCAACAGTTTGGCGATGCTTTCCGCCCTTGGCTGATCCTCTCTCGAGTAGCTGATGAATACGTCTGCCATGGCGCGACCTTATTGCCTCTTCAATTCGAGATCATTATAGCGCTCGGGGGCCGCCAGAATACTCCGTGGAATATGGTGATAGGGCGGTTACAATTGATCTGTAACTCAAATTGCCCCTTGTAAGCCCGGGGGCGTTTAGCGTTATAGTGATATTCATCACGACAAAGGAGGAGAAAAGCATGGCAAAGAAAAAAATAGCGGTCGTACTATCGGGATGTGGCGTATACGACGGCGCCGAGATTCATGAATCGGTCTTGACCCTGCTGGCTTTGGACCGCCATGGTGTCGAGTATCAATGTTTCGCGCCGGACGTTCCACAACACCATGTGGTAAACCATATCAACGGTGAAGATATGGATGAAGATCGCAATGTACTGATCGAATCGGCACGCATCGCCCGCGGCGACATCCAGCCGCTAGCGGCATTTGAGGCTGACAGTTACGATGCCATTATATTTCCCGGTGGCTTCGGGGCGGCAAAAAATCTTTCTTCTTTTGCTTTCGACGGAAAAGACTGCAGCGTCAATGGTGAGGTCGAAAAAGCGGTCAAGGCGATGGCGGTGGCCGGCAAGCCGATTGGTGCGCTCTGTATCTCTCCCGCAGTGGTGACCAAGATTCTGGAAGGTGCCAAGGTTACCATCGGCACTGATAGTGCCACTGCCCAGGCAATTGAGGATATGGGTGGCTCCCATCAGCGGGCGGGACACGGAGAGGTGGTGTTCGATGAACGCTATAATCTGGTGACCACCCCCTGCTATATGTTGGATGCCAATATCGGTCAAATCGCCGAGGGCGCCGAGAACGCGGTATCCAAGGTGCTCGAGCGTATTGCCTAGTGAAGTCCGCGGGTTCGGTCTCCCCGCAACTCCTCATTTTTACAGTAACCCCGGGAGTATCACCCGCGGTTGGCTATACTCAGCGGTAACGGGGCAACCGTGCCTACCCCGATAAGGATTCAAGCGCCAAAAAGGAGGGATAATGCGTCGTTCGACCTTGGTCAGGCAGAGGTTGCTGGCGGTTTTCATCGCCGGCGTATTTTTTATTATTTCACCGATGATTTTCTTGTTCGACCGGCCTGGGCTACTGTTTGGTATGCCGCCTCTCTACGTTTATTTTTTTAGTATCTGGGGACTGTTGATAGCCGCAATGGCTTGGGTAGTGGGAGGACGTAGGGAGTGATTCCAGCTTCGTCCCCTACCTGGAATGCCAGCGGGAATTGGGCGTGCTAAGCCAATCTCTACTGGTTATTGTCTCCTTCGCCTACCTCGGCCTGCTCTTTGCCATCGCCTATTGGGCGGATAGACGTGCCGACATGGGACGGTCGGTCATCGCCCACCCAACCGTCTATGCCCTATCGTTAGCTGTTTACTGTACTGCCTGGACCTACTACGGCAGTGTCGGACGGGCCGCTGCCTCGGGAATCGGTTTCTTACCCATCTACTTGGGACCTACACTGGCGGCTGCGCTATGGGCTTTCGTGCTCATCAAAATGATTCGCATCAGCAAGACTCAGCGTATCACCTCCATTGCCGATTTCATCTCTTCGCGCTATGGGAAGAGCCACCTGCTCGGTGGGTTGGTCACTATTATCGCGGTGGTGGGTGTGCTGCCCTATATTGCATTGCAACTCAAAGCGGTAGCCAGCAGTTTTGCGATACTGCTGCACTATCCGGAAATCGTCATGCCGGGTGCCGGGGAAACGGTGCCCGTCTGGCAGGACAAGGCGTTTCACGTAGCGCTGTTGTTGGCCCTGTTCACCATCCTTTTTGGTACCCGCCACCTGGATGCCAGCGAACGCCACGAAGGCATGGTCGCTGCCATCGCCTTTGAATCGATAGTCAAATTGATTGCGCTCACCGCGGTCGGTCTGTTTGTCACCTATGGACTGTACAACGGCTTTGGGGAGATCGTGGAGCGGGCCCGAGCTGCGGGGCATCTAAAACCCATGCTAATGCCGGAGGTGGGACACAGCGCCTGGATCTCCCTCACATTCCTTTCGGCACTGGCAGTGGTGATGCTCCCCCGGCAATTTCAGGTGGCGGTGGTTGAGAACAGTAGCGAGAGACATCTCAGAAGGGCAGTCTGGATGTTTCCGCTTTATCTACTGCTGATCAATCTTTTCGTACTTCCCATCGCACTTGCGGGAAAGCTGGAGTTTGCCGGTAGCGTAGATGCCGATACATTCGTACTTACCTTACCCATGGCCCACCAGCACCAGTGGCTGGCGCTCTTCTCCTATCTAGGCGGTTTATCTGCCGCTACCGGGATGGTGATCGTAGAGACCATCGCGCTGTCGACCATGGTTTGTAATGATCTGGTCATGCCGGGCTTATTGCGGCGTTGGTTGCGCAGTGATCCGACGATGGACGTAAGCAAGGTGTTGCTGACCATCAGACGCGGCGCCATCTTTATTATTCTGCTTCTCGGCTATACCTATTTCCGGCTAGCTGGAGAGGCTTATGCTCTGGTTTCCATCGGCTTGATCAGTTTTGCCGCTGTAGCACAGTTTGCACCGGTAATGATCGGTGGACTGTTCTGGAGGGGGGGAACCCGCGAGGGAGCTCTGGCGGGGCTGGGAGCCGGGTTCAGCGTATGGCTTTATACGCTGTTGCTGCCCTCATTCGCGAAGTCGGGCTGGCTTCCCTCAGATTTTCTGGAGTCAGGCCTGTTTGGAATTGCGTTGCTCAAACCCCAGGCATTGTTCGGGCTCGATGGATTCGATGAAATCAGTCATTGCCTCTTTTGGAGCCTGAGCGCCAATATTGGTGCCTTTATGGTCGTCTCCCTGCGGAGGGCTCCGAATGCCAAGGAGACCGCTCAGGCTACTGTATTCGTCGATGCCTTGAAGCATAATAAGTCATTGGTCTCCGGGTTGTGGCGTGGTAGCGCCGAGGTTGAGGATCTGATTCAACTCACCGGCCGTTTTCTGGGAGAGAAGCGCGCCCGGATTTCGTTCCGCAAGTACGCTAAAAGACGCGGCTTGGATTTGAACGATGAGCTGTCTGCCGACGCCCAAACAGTTCATTTTACCGAGACTTTGCTGGCGGGTGCGATCGGTTCGGCATCGGCTCGGGTGATGGTGGCATCTGTGGCCCAGGAGGAACCTCTAGGTCTTGAAGAGGTGATGGGTATACTGGACGAAGCTTCCCGCATTCGCAGTTACAGTCGGGAGTTGGAACAAAAATCCCAGGAGCTGGAAGCAGCCACTACCGAGCTTAAGGCAGTGAATTTGAAACTCCAGGAGCTGGATCGGCTCAAGGACGACTTCATGTCTTCGGTAACTCACGAGCTGCGAACGCCGTTAACCTCGATCCGGGCCTTTTCGGAAATCCTCAGGGACGACCCCAAGATCGAATTGGAGGAGCGCAAGCGCTTCCTTGGGATCATTGTGGTCGAGACGGAGAGGCTGACCCGTTTGGTCAACCAAGTGTTGGAACTTGCAAAAATCGAATCGGGCTCCGCGGAGTGGAACAGCAGTGAGGTGGATCTAGTCGAAGTGATAAACCAATCCACGGAAACAACGGGTCAGCTTATCCTCGAACGCCAGGGTGAATTGCAGTTGCACGTGCCCCAGGAGCCGGCGGTGGTCTGGGCGGATCGGGATAGGCTACAACAAGTGATGTTAAACCTGCTCTCCAATGCCGCTAAGTTTATTCCCGAGGGAAGTGGCAAAGTGGAGATCACCCTCTCGTCAGAGGATGGGTTATATAGAGTGAGTGTTGCTGACAATGGCCCGGGTATCCCTACCGAGGAGCAGCCGGTTATATTCGAAAAATTCAGGCAAAGCCGTGAAGGGGAGGCCAATCCCATGGGGACCGGCTTGGGCTTGCCGATCAGCCGCAAGATCATTGAAAATTTCGGAGGCAGGCTGTTTGTTGAAAGTACACCTGGAAAAGGTGCTATATTTTCCTTTGAGCTGCCTTCTGGGGGAGAGAGGGCGGCTTCTCTGTCTATAGAGAGCGAAATATGACAAGAAAAATTCTCATCGTCGATGATGAACAGAACATTGCCATCTCAGTGGAATTCTTAATGAAGCGGGAAGGCTTCGAAGTGACAGTGGCGCGTGATGGAGAGGAGGGGTTGCAACGTATCCGCAACGACCGCCCTGATTTGGTGCTGCTTGATGTGATGATGCCAAAGCTCAACGGCTTTCAGGTTTGTGAGGCAGTGCGAGCTGATCCAGAGCTAGCCAATGTACGTATCGTCATGTTGACTGCTAAGGGACGAGAGGCGGAGATAAACAAGGGGATGTCCCTAGGAGCCGATGCTTATATTCCAAAGCCATTCGCGACCAGTGATCTTGTCTCCAAGGTCACATCGTTGCTCGGGCCGGAGGAATAAGCCCATCCCTTACCCTATTGGACTAAACCCGAAGCCAGACGGCGGTTCCAACTTTGGAGACCGGAACGGCGCCAGGATCCCTTTTGTTAGATGGAGTCATTGTGAGTAGACAGGAGCAAGCGGCTAATAATGAACTCTATTCATACTTTGGGGCTTCAGAGGGCCCACTGAGAGCGCTTGCCAAGCATCCACCACTAAAAGTTTCTCCAGCGACGTCCGTTAGGGACGCAATGCTGCAGATGAATCAGCTTCGTGGTGACGCGGTTGTAGTGATCGACAGTGATACCAAGATTCCCCTGGGAATAGTGACTCTCCGAGATCTGGTAAATGCAATCGCATTTGAAGGGGGGGATCTGGAGCAGCCCATAGCCGCAATGATGACGGGCGCACCCTTCACTCTGCCAGCCGATGCGCCCGCACACCGTGCAACAGTACTGATGATTAAGCGAAATGTCCGTCATGTGGTGTTGGTGGAGGCTGACGGAAAGCTTTGTAATCTGGTCTCGCGCTCGGATCTTTTCGGCTTGCGCGGTGGTGGCGCAGAAGTTCTGGCGGAAGCGGTGATGACCGCTGTTGACGTTGAATCCATGGCCCAGGCGGCAGAGGAGATTCGCCGACGCGGCGCTGAGTTATTTGCTGCGGGCATGGGTGTCGAGGGTATATGTCAATGGATGTCAGCTCTCAACGATATCATTGTCATTCGCATTATCGAGCTCATCGAAGATGAGTTCGATTTGCCGGCCGTGCCCTGGTGCTGGCTGGTTTTCGGCTCCGAAGGGCGGCTCGAACAGACGTTTTCCACTGATCAAGACAACGGAATCATCTTTCTCCCGGGGGAGACGTCTGACACCGAAGCAATGCGGGATGCCTTTCTGCCATTCGCCAAGGCGGTTAACGTAGGGTTGGATGCCTGCGGCTTCCGTCTCTGTCGTGGCAATATTATGGCGGGCAATCCTGCCTGGTGTCTCAGTCTGAAGGAGTGGAAACAGCGGTTTCTGAGCTGGATGGAAACGCCGGAGCCGGTCGCCATACTAAACAGCACCATCTTCTTCGACTTTCGGCCACTTTATGGCAGCTACGACTTGGTGGACAGCCTGCGCAATTGGCTAGTGCCACTTCCAGCTGAGCATCCACGCTTTCTGAGAGCCATGGCAGAGGAGGCTCTTACCTGCACTCCGTCGCTTGGCTGGACCGGGGGTTTTGTGTTCGATGGCGGTAGAAAGTATCCACACACCATCGATTTAAAGCTGCACGGCTCCAGGCCTTTTGTGGACGCCGCGCGGATCTGGAGTTTGACCCACGGCGTGTGGGCCACCAATACCGGGGATCGATTACGTGCAGTGGGCAGCCATCAAAATATCAAGCCAGAGGAGACGGCAGCGGAGGTGGAGGCGTTCTATCTGATCCAGCGCTTCCGTATCCAGAAACAGCTGACGGTAAAATCACCGGACGAAGTAAACCGCCTAAACCCCAACAACCTCAATGAACTGAATCGGCTGATGCTGAAAGAGGCCTTCAAGCAGGCTAAGAAACTTCAGCTACGGTTGAAGTTGGAACACAGTCTGTAGTTCCCTCGTACCCGCGTTACACATTGCGGTTGGATAGTGCAAGCGATGAGTTCATTGCATGTACGATTTTGAATTTGAATCCTGCCCCTAGTTAAAACCTAGCGATTTGGATTCCATGGTAGTCGCTGATTTCTAAGTAACTCTTTCATGGACGACAGAGCGATTGCGCTTGTTTGTGATTTCAGGGACTGTTGCCGGGGCTTTGCCAGGAGGGAGGAGGGGCGGTCGTAAACGGTCGGCCCGAATCCATCGAACCGGGAGGCCGTGGATAGCTGCCGGTCCAGCGCCTGGAGTTGCTGCGCTCATCTTCGGGCCTGAATTTAAAAGACTGGGAATCTGCTCTGTAGTCATAACCGAAACCCGGAGTTGATGTATAAGGGTAGGGTGGCGAAACAGGAGACTGAGTCCGCGGATACGACTGCTCCTGGTTGCGAAACAAAGGTGCGTTTTGATAATCACCCATGCCGGGTGAAGGAGATTGAGGTGTCACCGAAGGTGCGCGACTGCTGTACTCCCATGGGGGTGTGGGCGGTTTACCGGCAGGCGGTTGTCCGGCTGTGTCTGAGTTAGGTCGATCGGTCGGGCGGAACGAGTAAGGCGATTGAGTGGCGAGTGGTCCTGGGTTTGAGTACTCACGCTTGTCGGAGATCTCGGGTGTCTCCTCATCGGAGAGCCAATAGTATGCGGCAACTGCGACTGAAACGACGATGATCGTCAGGATGGTAGGTTTATTCATCCAAAGCTTATAGGGTTGCGAAATATTTCGTCAATAATACTTTAACTTCAGTATTAGAAGGCTTTACGATCGGTTTGTTCCATGACTTGAGACAGTCCAGGACCAAATATCCACCGGCTAGTCAGTATTCCCCGCAATTTCGGGTACTCCATGGGTCCGGCTTCCGGATCTCGTGCAATTACACTAAGATTTTGCGCCTGACCTCAACACTTCGGTACCCCAATGAACTCAGAAGCAGATCGATCGTGGATCGAACTTGACCGCAGGCATATTTGGCACCCCTACAGCGCCATCGACTCCGGACTGCCAGTTTTTCCAGTCGCTTCGGCATCCGGTGTGCGTATTAAACTAACAGACGGCCGGGAATTGATCGATGGAATGGCATCTTGGTGGAGCGCCATTCACGGTTACAATCACCCACGCTTGAATAGCGCCGTTGCGGCTCAGCTACGGGCAATGTCTCATGTCATGTTTGGTGGTCTCACTCACCAACCTGCCTCTGATCTGGGGCGGCGTTTGATCGCCATGACACCAGATCCATTGCAGACGGTATTTTTTGCCGATTCGGGTTCGGTATCGGTGGAGGTGGCGTTGAAGATGGCAATCCAGTATTGGCATGCCCGAGGCCGGACGCGCAAGCAGCGATTTCTTACGGTGCGCAGCGGATACCACGGCGATACTCGTAATGCCATGTCGGTGTCAGATCCCGACAACGGTATGCACTCTCTCTTCGCCGGTGCCCTTATGAAACACCATTTCATTGCGGCTCCCCAAAGTCGATTCGGACAGCCATGTATTGCCGAAGATATGGATAAACTGGAGCAGGCACTCAAGGGAGTCAGCGACGAGGTGGCGGCAGTGATCATCGAACCTATCGTACAGGGTGCGGGTGGAATGCGCTTCTACTCGGCGGATTACCTGCGTCATTTAAGGGAGCGTTGCGATCATTATGGTGTACTGCTCATATTGGACGAAATCGCCACCGGTTTCGGACGTACTGGCAAGCTTTTCGCCTGCGAACACGCGGGAATATCGGCGGATATCATGTGTGTCGGTAAAGCCCTGACCGGCGGTTATATGACTCTCGCGGCGACCCTCACCACTGATGATGTCAGCACCACCATAGGGCGGGGTGTTCCGGGCCTGTTCATGCATGGGCCTACCTTCATGGCCAATCCTTTGGCTTGTGCGGTTGCGCTATCGAGCCTGGAATTGTTGGAGGAATCACCCTGGCAAAATCGCATTGCCCAGCTGGAGGCCGGATTATCGGCCGGACTTGCCCCCTGCCGCGACATGGATCATGTACGTGATGTGCGGGTATTGGGGGGTATAGGTGTCGTGGAGCTGGAGAGCGCAGTGGACATGAAACGGATCCAACCAAAATTCGTCGAAGCAGGGGTGTGGGTGAGGCCGTTCGGCCGGCTGGTCTACCTAATGCCGCCCTATGTAATATCCGCGGAAGACTTGAGCTCTCTTACAACTGCGGTGGTGGAGGTGGTTGCTGAATCTCCCGGCTGAGCGGGCATCTGTTCGTCCACCAGTTCTATCCAGTGCCGTACCGGTATTCCGGCGCCGCTGGCGAGATGTAGTTGACACCCGATGTTGGCGGTAACGATGAGTTCCGGGCTCTCTTCTTTTAGCTTCGAAACCTTGTTTTCCAGCAGTTGCTTCGAGAGGTGCGGCTGCAGAATGGAGTAGGTTCCAGCGGAACCGCAACAGAGGTGCTGATCGCTGGTAGCAGCCAGGGGGAAATCAAGGCGCCTCATTAATCTCTCCAGGATCCCCGGAAGCCCCATCCCATGTTGCAGGGAACAGGGAGAATGGCATGCGACTCGTGGCTTCACTGACTCCCCGATCAGGGGACTCAGCTCTTCTTCCGCTAGAAATTCAGACAAGTCTTTGGTTATTGATGATATTTTTGCCGCCTTCTCCCGGTATTGCTCGTCTGCGGCCAGCAATGTGCCGTAGTCACGTACCATCACTCCACAGCCACTGGCGGTGGTCAACAAGGCTTCTGCTCCAGCCTCCACATGGGGCCACCAGGCATCAATGTTATTACGAACAAAATCCAAAGCTTCAGCAGTCGCCGCAAGATGGTGGCTGATGGCACCGCAACAACCCTGGTTCTTCGGGCTAATCAGGGAGATACCCAAGCGATCAAGTACCCGCGCCGTCGCCGCGTTGGTGTTAGGTGTCATCACCGATTGTGCACAGCCTTCGAGGATCAATGCCCTCCGCCGGTGGCGTAGGTTATCCGGTCGATAGGCTGGGTTCTGCCTTGGGGGCACCTTGGTGCGTAACGATTCCGGCAGCAGAGAGCGCAAGCGCCAGCCCAACCCCAGGAGCGGTTTCAACCGTTGAGGATAGGGGAGCAGGCTGCGCAGGGTTTGGCGTAGCAGTCGTTCCCCGACTCCTCTGCTAACCCTGGTGTGGGCGATCTCCCGGCCGATATCCAGCAGTCGCGCGTAGCGCACTCCTGAGGGACAAGTCGTCTCGCAACTACGGCAGCCCAGGCAGCGGTCCAGATGGAGTTGAGTGATTTTGGAGACGCTTCGCCCCTCCAGCATTTGTTTGATGAGATATATCCGGCCACGGGGGCCGTCTAACTCGTCTCCCAGTAGTTGGTAGGTGGGGCAGGTGGCGGTGCAGAAGCCGCAATGTACACAGCTCCGAAGTATCTGATTCGCCTCCTTGCCAGCAGGCGTAGCGAGCATCTCTGTGGGAATTTGGGTTTGCATTAGAATTCGCGATAGAGGCGCCCTGGATTGAAGATGCCCTGGGGGTCGAAAGCAAGCTTTAAACGGCGGTGCAACCCGATGAGCGGTTGGCTTAGCGGATGAAATACCTCTCCGTTATGGTCGCCGCCGCGGAATAGGGTGGCATGTCCCCCAAAGCGTGCGGCGAGGGCGCGAATTCGGGATGAGTCGTCCTTGGAGAGTAACCAGCGCTGGGCACCGCCCCATTCGATATACTGGTTTTGGTGTTCGTCTAAATGGGGTGTGGTTGGCGGTAGTGAGAGTCTCCAGAGTGGAAGGTCGTGAGCAAAGAAGGGAAGCTGGTGCTCCCGCAGCTGTTCCCAGTAGCAATCGTCATCTTTCATAGTGTCGCCACCAATACGATTATTAGCCGCTATCACTGCCTTGGGAGCACCTGAAATTCGAATGTGCAGCCTGATGCCGTCGAAGCTGGCTGCTGAGATTGGGAATGCCTGCCCTGAAAGCTGGTTCATTTTGGTTATGGCCTGGCTGGCGCCGCACTCTTGGGACAGCGTAATCTCCCGCTCGGGCAGTGGAAGCACTTTGAAGCTGACGTCCAGCACAACGCCGAGGGAGCCCATGGCGGCTGCCATTAGTCGCGAGGCGTCATAACCGGCGACGTTTTTCATGACTTCGCCTCCGAAACGAAGAATATCACCCCGACCGTTGATGATTCGCGCGCCGAGGACGAAGTCTCTAAGGGCGCCTGCATAGGGCCGACGTGGCCCGGAAAGTCCGCAGGACAGAGTTCCCCCGACCGTTGCCGACGCGCCAAAATGTGGGGGCTCGAATGGCAGCATTTGACCCTGCTGCCGCAAAGTCTGCTCGATAATGTCCAGGCGGGTTCCCGCCCGCGCAGTCAACACCAATTCACGCGGCTCGTAACTCAGGATGCCCTGGTGTCCGGAGAGATCCAGGGGCTCCCCTACCGGTACTCGGCCATAAAAACGCTTACTGCCACCACCCACCAGTTCCAACCCTATACCCCTCTTTGAGGCTTCGGTTATGCGCTTGGAATAGTCCGCGCTAAGGTCACTCTCCAGACTCATTTCGAACTGGCGCGTTGCGCTGGCGGTATCAGGGTGTCCGGTGCCAGAGAACGGTACTCGGAGCAGTGGCGCGGTTGGGGTATGACTTTGCCAGGGTTGAGCAGTTGTGCGGGATCGAAGGCGGACTTGATGCTGCGAAATTGATTCAACTCTTTCTCGTTGAACTGAACGCACATTTGATGCAGTTTTTCATGTCCTACGCCATGTTCACCGGTAATCGTGCCTCCCACCTCCACGCAGAGCTCAAGTATCCGGGCGCCTAACTCTTCGGCGCGCTGCAGTTCTCCCTGGCGGTTGGCGTCATACAGGATCAGCGGGTGAAGGTTGCCGTCTCCCGCATGAAAGACATTCGCCACCGGGAGCTCAAACGTAGCCGAGAGTTCACTGATGCCTGTCAAGACCTCGGCAAGGCGTTTGCGGGGGACGGTGCCATCCATGCAATAGTAGTCGGGGGCCAGCCTACCTACCGCCGGGAAGGCCGACTTGCGTCCTTTCCAAAAGGTGATGCGCTCCTCCTCGTCGCGGGCCGTCTTGACTTCACTCGCTCCTTGGCTCAACAGCAGCTCCCGAACACGCCTGACATGATCGGAGACCTCTTCATTGTAGCCATCCAATTCGCACAACAGAATGGCTGCTGCCTCGGTAGGATAGCCTGCGTGTACGAAATCTTCCGCGGCGCGTATCGCGAGCCCGTCCATCATCTCCAGTCCCGCCGGTATAATACCCGCGGCGATGATCTCTCCGACCGCGGAGGCAGCGGTCTCTACATTGTCGAAGGCCGCCAGCAGGACTTGCGCCCGCTCGGGGCGGGGCAGCAGTTTGACCAATACCTCTACCAGCACGCCGAGCATCCCTTCCGAGCCGTGGGCCAGTGCCAGCAGATCGAAACCAGGGAAGTCGAGTGCCGGGCCCCCGATAGTGACCAGATCTCCCTCTGCGGTGACCATTTTTAGTTCGAGTACATTGTGGACTGTGAGGCCGTACTTAAGGCAGTGCACACCCCCGGAATTTTCGGCAACGTTGCCACCAATTGTGCAGGCGATTTGAGAAGAGGGATCGGGTGCGTAGTAGAGACCAAATTGTGCCGCTGCTTCGGAAATAGCCAGATTACGTACGCCCGGCTCTACTCGGGCGATACGCCCCAGCGGATCGATTTCCAGCAACCGATTGAATTTGGCCAGGCTCAGCAGCAAGCCGTCGGTAAGGGGCAGCGCCCCACCGGATAATCCTGTAGCCGCCCCGCGGGCAACCACAGGGACCCCAAGACCGTGGCATAGCGCCATGATCCTGCGGACCTGCTCTACGGTTTCCGGAAGCGCCACTGCCAGCGGTATTTTTCGGTAGGCGGGCAGTCCATCGCACTCATAGGGCCGCAGTGCCTCCTCCTCCGAGACCACTGCAGTTGCCGGCAGAATTTCCAGAAGTGCCTTAACCAGTGTGCTCCTTGCTATAGGTTCTCGGTTGGGCACACTCTGGCGGTTCGGCATCTATTGCAACGGGTGATGAGTAAGCATGTTGTGAAATACTAACCTATTGCGTATCTTCCCACCAGACGACAAGTATCGGCATCGCTTCACCCCTTTTTCGAGGTGCACGCTGCGAGAACCATGGGCTTGCGTGCGAAGACTTGGGAAAACGAACCATCCGGGACCAATTCGGGTCGCGGCAGCGCAAAGCCGACGTGACTAGGGGTCGCCCTGTTGTGGGTTGAAGAGGGCAAGCCATCAAGTCAATTAACTTAAGCTCCTGTCTAAAGACAGCGGTTAAAGCCTTTATTTCCTGTTGCCGCTAACTATAGCTGTATGACAACATCGGGGAATTCGGTTCCTTAGTTTGCTGTGGAATTGGCTCCCTGGGATATAAAAAATTCTTCTGCAAGTCGGTATCGCGTTGCGGGATTCGGAGTTCTAAAGTAGATGATTACAGAGCGAGCAAATTTCAATTGGCTGATATTTAGCTCCGCAATCCTCTTTATTATGCTGGCTCAGTGCGTCACAACAGCCGAGGGAGCGGGTGTCAAAGGCGATACCGCAGGATTGGCGCTCGCCAGAAAGGTTTACAACAGAAAAGACGGTAAGGACATGAGTTCCCAGGTGTTGATGGTGCTCAAGGAGAAGGGGAGGAAATCGCGGACGCGACTGCTCTACTCATTTGCCAAGGACAAGGGGAAGGCGGAGCGATGGACACTCATGCGTTTTGTGAAGCCCGCGGACATAGCTGATACTGGCCTGTTAACCAAGGACTATCCCGGGGACGAGAGTAACCAGTGGCTCTATCTGCCGGCGCTGGGACGGGTGCGGGTTATCTCCGCATCCCGAAAGGGGGGGCGGTTTGTCGGATCGGATTTTCTCTACGAGGACCTCCGAGATCGGGAGGTGGAAATGGATCGCCACCGCCTCTATGGGAAAGGCAAGGTGGGGAAGATCGCCTGTGACGTGTTGATCAGTACACCGGTGGACACCTCCAACTCCGTCTATTCAAAGCGCATCAGTTGGATTCACCCAAAGAGTTTGATCCCGTTACGGATCGACTATTACAAAAAGGGAATCAAGAAGCCGGTCAAGCGCCTGATGGCGAGAAAGTTGAAGCGCATTCAAGGTTACTGGACGGTTCTGGACAGCACCATGTACGACCTCAAGAGCGGCCACAAGACCCAACTCGTCACCAAGAAGATTCGATACGACCAGGGGCTACCCGATGTGCTATTCACCAAACAGGGCCTTTCGGATGTAAGTCGGGAGAAGCGTTTTCGCCCTTGACATCAGCCGTGCCAGGGTGCTTAGTCGACTGTGCGAAAGGCTGCCGTATTGCAGCGCGACGCAGGCTGAGAGGGATACCGCAAGTCACGAGGACAGCAGGGCAGTGGCGACCGCCCAGAATGGAGAATTTCCGAGACTATGAAGATATTTATCAGCAGATTTCCACACCTTGTCCCGACCTTAGCAATAACGGTGGCGCTGACATCCCCCGCTGTGGTTGCCGACAAGAGTGAGTTGGTAATAGACGATGGAGAGACGCTGGAGATCGTCGAAGAGGAAGAGATATTGCTAGACGAGGACCTAGGTATTGAGCCTGAGATGCCGGAAGCGTCTGGGGAGATTATCGAGATCGACGAAGGTTCTCCCGCGGAGGAAGGGTTTGACGGGGGGGAAGTTCTAATCGTCGAGGAGGAGGAAGCACCAGCCTCTTCTGCCGAGGAAGTGATCGAGATCGACGAAGGTTTCCCCGCGGAGGAAGGGATTGACGGGGGGGAGGTTCTGATCGTCGAGGAGGAGGAAGCACCAGCCTCTTCTACCGAGGAAGTGATCGAGATCGACCAAGAGTCATCAGCTGATGTGGTGGATGAAGTGCCGGAAACACCGGCTTCTGCCCCGGATGGAACGGAGTCCGGACCCGCATTGGTCGAAGAGGAGATCGAGCTGCAACCGCTGGCAGAGGAGGAACTTGTTATAGAGGAAGCAGCTGCGGAGGATATGGATGAGGCTGTATCGTCGGAACAGACTGCCAGTAAGGTCTCCTTTAGGCTGAACGATGTGCGGGCGGAGTATGGCCGCTTTGTCGATTCAGATTCCGAGGCGGACAACCAAGGTTACCTGTTCGGTTTGGCGACGATTCGCTGGCTGCCCAATGATCGCTGGGAGCTACAGGCGGCGGCCCGCGTGGACGGTAACTATCAGTGGGGTGGCCGGCGCTCCGACAGTACCAAGCTGGATTACGGAAACAGTTTCATCCGCTATAGCGACGCGCAGTGGCGCCTGACCTTGGGCGCGGATACCGTGATATGGGGCCGGATTGACGAGATCCCACCGACCGACCGGGTGAGTGTGGTCGATATGACCCGTTTCATACTCGATGATCTTCCCGACAGGCGCAGAGCTGCGCCGATCATTCGGGCGGAAGGCTTTTTCGCCAGCTCCAAGCTGGATTTGGTGTTTCTCCCTCTATTCAGGGAGGCAGAGTTGCCCGAGGAAGATAGTGTCTGGTATCCGATCAATCGCGACTCTGGCGAAATCATCGGTGTCGAATCCGACCCTCGTATCGCAGAGTTGGTTAAGACCGCTACCTATAAAACCGATGCGCCCAACAGCGATGGCGGTTTCGGCATACGCTTTAGCGATTCCAGAGAGGGAATGGACTATGCGCTGACGGTGCAGAACAACCGCCAGTCGGTTCCCTACTTCCGGCTGGTCCCGGAGGAGAATTTAATCGTTGCCGAGTATCCGCGCAGCTGGGTATTAGGGGGAGATCTGGCATTCACGGCATCCGGGGCTACCTGGCGTGTTGAGGCTGCCTGGTTTAGTGATACACCGGTCACGGAAACAAATAATACCTACACCACCGTGAAGAGCGTTTCTTGGGGTGGCGGGGTGGAATTCTATCCGGGGGATGGCGATGCTAGGGTTAATTTACAGGTGGGTGGCATGAATATGATCAATCCGCCGAATGTCATAGATCGCACCGACATATATTCTTTCAACGGCTCAATGGAGGCGCCGTTCGCTCGAAATCGTTGGCGGGCAAAGGCCCGCTTCTATGTGGGACTGGGGGAGAATGACGTCTATATCAATCCGGAAATCGCCTACATCGACTGGGAACCCCACGAGGTCTATCTGGAAGCCCACTATTTCAACGGTGCTGACGGTACACCCGGCGGCTTTCACGAGAACCACTCGCTGCTGACGCTCGGCTGGCGGGCAAAGTTCTAGGATCTTAAAGCGCTATCCGGCGTATCCCATGGGGGACCATCGCATACAGCGTGCCAAACTCGAGCAGGACAGCCGCGCTGTTGCCTTTGTGCATGACGGCATGTATGTCTATGCAAATCCCGCATTTCTGAAACTGCTCGGTTACGAGAATTTCGCACAGCTGGAAGGGACCCCCGCACTGGATATGGTGGTGGACCGCCATAAGGAGCGTTTGCGCGAACATCTTGGTAAAGCCAGCCGCAGTGAAGGTTCGGATGAGGATTCGAGAGTAAGAGTTACTCTGGTGGCCCGGGACGGTAGCCAGGAAGTTGTCATCATCACCTCCCGCAGGACCCGTTTCGACGAGGAACCGGTTGTTGAAATATCCCTGCTTACCAAGCGTGATGTGACGCTTAAGCGCATCTTTCTGGATCTGCCATGGAAACTCTATTTCAGCGTCTTGTTTCTGGTGATATTCACCGTGCTTCCATCGGGACTGCTACTGGGACTGAACATAAACAATGCCCCGAAAGTCTATTTGCCGGCAGATGCGCCGTCGGTAGTTATCGACGATCGAATTCGCGAGGTGTTTCCCAACGACCAGACGATTCTATTGCTGTTCGAGGGCGTGGCCCTCTACTCTGATGGTTTTCTGGAGGCACTTAATCGCCTGGCTGAAGATCTGCTTACGGATTCCAGGATAGACGATGTCATCAGTATAACTACCCAGGATCACATCGGTGGTACCGATGATGGGTTCTTGGTAGAACCCCTTATCGATGTTACGACCCTCGATAGCAGCCGACCACCCCAACGGCTGCGGCGCTTACTCGAGGACCGCTTCGCCTCCGGGGCGCTGGTTTCAGCCGACGGGTCGGCAGTGGGCATGCTGATCACACCGTTATCCATCAACAATAGCTTGCAGCGCATGGCGTTGGAAGACAGCATTCTAGCCAGAGTGGAGCACGCACGCCTCAATGGCTATCTCGTGGCCATGGCAGGGCAGATCGTAACCGATGTTGCTCAGCTGCGCTCGATGCTGCGGGACAACATGGTCTTTATACCGGGCACCGTGATTGTCGGATTGACACTGATCTGGCTGCTCTTCCATCGCTGGTTAGCGGTAGCCGTGAGTGGCATCGTTATTGGAGTGGTGGTCAACTGCACGGTGGCGTTTTATGTGGTTTTTGGGCAACCCTTCAATCTCATCTCCAGCATTATTCCACCGCTCTTGTCCGCCCTGACCGTTGCTGCACTGATTCATCTCTTCAATGCATTACACTATGCGTCCAAACGCGGGCTCTCTGGAGCTGCCCGGGTCTCCTGGGCCGTAGGAGAAGTGGGAAGGCCGGCACTTTACACGGCACTCACCACCGTGGCCGGTCTGGCTTCGCTGGGCCTAAGTCCGATACCACCCATCAGTGTGTTCGGACTAACGGCTGCCGCCGGGGTGGCGCTGATATATGTGATCGTTATTCACGTGGTACCCCATATATTCTCACGCTTCGATTTCGGTGACTGGCCCACCCGGAGAACGGGACTGGGGGGTATGGATGCGCTAGTTAAGGGACTGTTCCACACCGGGCTGCGTCACCCTCTGGCAGTCGTACTCAGCGTACTGGTAGCGCTGGCTGTGGGGCTTCCGCAAATTAGGCACATCGTTGTCGAGACGAACCTTCTGGAGTTCTTTTTCCGCGATCACCAGGTGCGATTGGATAACGAATACGTAGAGCAGAAGCTAGTCGGCACTACCTCTCTAGATGTTGTGTTCTCAAGCCCCGAGGTGGGTGGACTCAAGACACCTCAACGCCTGAAGATGATAAGGGAGTTCCAGGTCTGGGCCGAGCAACAGCCGGAGGTGGACAACAGTGTCTCCATGGCTGATTTTATCGAAGAGATGAACTGGGGGTTTCATGGCGAGGATGAGAGCTCGAGACAGGTACCCGACAATCCCACTCTCATCAGCCAATATCTGCTGGTCTACGATGGCGAAGACCTGTTCGATTTCGTTGACCAGAGCTTCCGGCTGGCGCATGTCAACCTCAATGTCAATGTACACGGGGCCAACGACATCAGCCAGCTCATGGACAGAATCCGCCACTATCTGCAGCAACATGTGGGTGACGAGATGTCTTGGGATATCGCCGGTTTCGGAAGACTGTTTGCTGACCAGGAGGATCTGTTGATAGAGGGGCAGGTCTACAGCCTGGGGGGTGCGGTAGCCCTGATTTTTGTTTTGATGTTTTTGCAGTGGCGGTCGCTGAGCAGTGCCTTACTGTGCATGATACCCAATCTATCGCCCATCGTGGTGATCTTCATCGTCATGGGAGTGAGCGGTATTCATCTGGATATGGCGACGGCAATGATTGCCAGTGTGGCAGTGGGTATCGCTGTCGACGATACCATTCACGTTTATCACGGATTCCTTCAGCGTGTGAGGCAGGGTATCTCACCGCTGGTGGCATTGGTACGGACTTACCGGCAGGCCGGGCGGGCGGTAATGACCACGACGATCATCCTCTGTGCCCAGTTTATGGTCCTGACGACTTCACTGTTCGTACCGACCACCCACTTTGGCTTGCTCACGAGTATCGGATTGCTTACCGCACTGCTGTTCGACCTGTTATTGCTTCCGGCCCTGCTCATCCTGATTTACGGAAACCGGCGGGGTCGATTCGCCAGAAAGCGAAAGCCCATAGCGATATGAGTTAAGCAGGCGGCCGGCTAACCTCCGGCGGGGGTTATCTCGATCAACATGCCAAGCATGGGATGGTCGATGTAATGCAATTCCTTGCTGCGCATCCTTCGATGAGTGGTCACTCGATAGTTCCGAAAGCCGCCCACAGCATCATCGGCCTTTTTTCTGATGAGAAGATCGAGCTCCACGTGCAGATAGCGTCCGACGCTCAGCTTCACAAGGCCTTCGACCTTGGGCGTGCCCGGAGCGATTGTGCGCTCCGATCTGACATACCAGGCCTTGGCGCTCTCCCTGCTGCGGATGTTTTGCCGCCATGCGGCGTGGATCAGAGGGTCGAACCCTTCTGCCCGCTGCAACGCACGCTCTTTGGCGCCGAGTCGCCCGCGCCCACTCGGTAAGCGCCGGTTGTCCCCCAGCGGGGTACTGTTTTCCCAATCAACGCCCTCTGGATCATCCGTCAGTAGCTGGCTTCCGGAAGCGTCTCCCTGGATTGCAAACAGCAGCAGCTCAATATCGTAAGTCCTGGCGGCCAGGACCGGGTTGGATATCAGCTGTGCAGCGGCCACTAGCAGGAGCAATACAATCTTTCTCATAGGGGTACCATATGCCGGATCTGTGGAATCCGGGTTGATCTTAGTGCTTGCCAGCGATCTCGTCCAGCACTGTGGCGACATGGTGGATCCTGACACCGGTATCTGACATCTCTCTGAAGAATCTGATCCTGTCCGCTCCGTCCAGTTTGAACTCGGCGGGTCGTGTCTGTACGAGTTTGAGCATGTGGATCGGATCGATATTGGGCTGACCATCGAACAGAATTCGGCCGGACACTGCACCCGCCTCGATCTTGCGGATACCGAGTGGGGATGCCGTTATCTTCAATCCGGTGATCTCAAACAACATTATTGCGGGTTCGGGAAGCAAACCGAAGCGGTCGATCATCTCGACCTGTAGCTCTCTCAATTCCTCAGCCGTGGCGGCGCTGGCGATGCGCTTGTACATTACCAGCCGAGTGTGCACGTCGGGGAGGTAGTCGCTTGGCAGCAGTGCGGGAAGTTGAAGGTCTATTTCGGTACCGTGGTCGAGCGGCCGGTCGAGGTTGGGATGCTGTCCCGATTTCAATGCCTTCACGGCGCGCTCCAACAGGTCACTGTAGAGCGTAAACCCTATTTCGTGAATCTGTCCGCTCTGTTCGTCTCCCAGCAACTCACCGGCACCGCGTATTTCCAGATCGTGGGTTGCCAGCGTAAAGCCGGCACCAAGATCCTCGAGGGATTCGATGGCCTCCAGACGTTTTCTGGCATCAGCGGTAATGCTCTTCGGTGGCGGGGCGATGAGGTAGGCATAGGCCCGATGGTGGGAGCGGCCCACACGTCCCCGCAGTTGGTGAAGCTGTGCCATGCCCAGCTTATCGGCCCGGTTGATGACGATAGTGTTGGCGCTGGGGACATCGATACCGCTCTCGATGATCGTGGTGCATACCAGAACGTGGAACCTCCGGTGGTAGAAGTCCCGCATGATGGATTCCAGTTCGCGCTCACGCATTTGGCCGTGAGCGGTTTGAATACGCATCTCGGGCAATAGCCGCTCCAGCTTCCCCGCCATGGTCTCTATGGTGGCCACCTCATTGTGGAGGAAGTAAACTTGACCGCCGCGCTTGATCTCCCTAAGGCAGGCCTCGATGATCAGTGCATCGTTCCACTGGCTAATAAATGTCTTTATGGGGTGGCGAGCTGCCGGCGGCGTGGCGATAATGGAAAGGTCCCGCATTCCCGCCATCGCCATATTGAGGGTTCTGGGTATCGGTGTTGCGGTGAGCGTGAGCAGATCAACCTCAGCTCGCAAGGCCTTGAGCTGCTCTTTGTGGCGCACTCCGAAGCGGTGTTCTTCGTCAACAATCACCAACCCCAGTCGTTTGAATTTCACCGAGCCCTGGAGCAGCTTGTGAGTTCCGATGACGATATCTACAGTGCCATCCGCCAATCCTTTCATCACTATCGACTGCTGTTTCCCGCTCCGGAATCGGGAGAGTCCCGATACCTTTACGGGCCAGTCCGCAAAGCGGTCGGAAAAGTTCTGTTCGTGCTGCTGGGCCAATAGTGTGGTAGGAACTAGTACCGCCACTTGGCGCCCACCCTGGACTGCTGAGAATGCCGCTCGCATCGCAACTTCGGTTTTACCAAATCCGACGTCGCCACAAACCACCCGATCCATGGGACGGGGCGATGACATGTCGGAGAGAACAGCGTTTATGGCTTGTTGTTGATCCGGCGTCTCCTCAAATTCGAAGGAGCTGCTGAATGTTGCATACTCCTCGCCAGACTCGGGGAAGGCATAGCCTGGAGTGGCTGCCCTGCGCGCGTAGATCTCCAGCAGTTCGGCGGCTGCATCTCGAATCTGCATTGCCGCCTTGCGTTTGATTCTTTCCCAGGCGTCTCCACCCAAACGGTGCAGCGGGGCATGTTCTGGCGATGCGCCGGTGTAGCGGCTGATGAGGTGCAGTGAAGAGACAGGAACGTAGAGTTTGTCTCCTCTGGCGTACTCCAGAGTAAGGAATTCGGTATGCATGCCCCCGGTTTCCAGGGTCTGTAGGCCGAGGTACCGTCCAACGCCGTGGTCTTCATGGACCACGGGGGCACCGATATGCAACTCGGTTAGATTGCGCACCACCATTTCGGCATCCCGCTGTTTGGATCGGCGCCTGCGTTCCTGACGCACTCGCTCTCCCAACAATTCGGTTTCCGTTATGATCGCCAGCCCTTTGTTCAATTGGGGCAGCCAGAGCCCGTTGTCCATCGGGGCGGTGGTCAGCGCAATGCGATGCTCTGATATCAGAAATTGCTCCCAGTTTGGGACTGCAACTGCTTGGATTCCGAAATCCCGTAAGCTGCCCAGCAGGATTTCACGTCGCCCCGCGCTTTCCGCAGTAAAGAGAATGCGTTGGTCATGGCTGGCTACGAAAGTCTGCAGTGCACCCGCGGGATGAACAGCTCTGGCCTGGAAATTGAGCGGGGGAAGGATTCGGCTGGAGAAGTTAAAAAAGCGCGCATACCCCTTTTGCCGAGACTCGATCTCGGCCCGTTGCAACTTTACATAGCGGGCGCTTCGCACCCGAGACGCCAGTTCGTCGCTTCTGAGATAGAGCTGCTGGGGTTTAAGCAGGGGCCGCTCCAGGTCGTGGCGACGCTGTTCGTAACGTTGCTCCACTTGTTCGAGGAAAGCTGCCTCGGCTTCGCGATTTCCTTCAAAGCCCAATATCAACAGCTGCTCGGGAAGAAAATCGAATAGAGATGAGGTCCCGTCGAAAAAGAGTGGGAGATAGTATTCCAGGCCACCTACGCTGTTACCGCTGGAGACCTCCTTATAGATCAGGCTGCGTTGGGGATCGCCCTGAAACTGGGTACGGAATGCGCCCCGGAAGCGACTGATACCCGCTTCATCCATGGGAAACTCACGGGCCGGCAGCAACTCGATAGTCTCGATGCGTTCGAGCGTACGCTGGGTTTCCGGGTCGAATGTGCGAATGCTATCCACCTGAGTGTCCAGCAAGTCGACGCGGTAAGGAGCGGTTGCGCCCATCGGGAAAAGGTCCAGAAGTGAACCACGAACTGCGAACTCCCCATGTGCTACCACTTGGGAAACGCATTCGTATCCGTTGCGCTCCAGTTGCCTCCGCATCACCTCCAGCTCGCACTCATCCCCGGTTTTGAGTATGAAGGTGTGCGCATCCAGGTAACTTCTGGGCAAGAGCCGTTGCAGCAGGGTACTGACCGGAACTATCAATATCCCGCGTTGCAGGCTTCGCAAGTGGTGCAGGGTGCGCAGCCGTTGCGATACCAGCTCCGGCAGCGGTGAAAAGACATCGTAGGGTAGAGTTTCCCAATCCGGCAGGGATAAGATTTCCGGTCCCTCTTCGCCGAGGAAAAAGCTGAGTTCCTGTTCAAGGGTATTAGCAGTCTGCACGTCGTTGGCGATGACCATGAGCAGACCAGGAAATTTTCGTGCTGCCGAGGCGATTACCAGTGACCCGCTGAGTCCATAGAGCTGTCCCCACTGCAGACGCTCTCCCGAATTGCGGGGAAGCGGTGGTGAGAAGGGGCCGAAATCAGTATCGCTGGCTGAATGTGTGGACATGATGAGGCAGGGGAACCAAAAACCGCAATATTCTCATACACCGGCTAGATCCGAAAACCGCTACGCAACCTTAATATCCGGTGGGTAACGGAAGAATTCGGATGCCCGGCCGGGATAAAGGCCAAATAGCGCGGAAAGCAGGTTGATTGGTGGGAAAACAGTACCGGGGAATATGTAAGACTTTTCTGAATTAGGTCAGTATTTGACCTATGTCAATAATCCTGAGCAATCAGCGCCAGTATTGATGTTGGTCAAGCCCATCGATCCAACGATGGTGCTATAAAGCGTCGAGCATGTCGCTAACGGGCTAAGACAACAATACGCCTCAGATGGCAGATTCCATAAGCAGAATGCAGTTTCTTTCCGGAAATTTTGGCGGAAAGCGTGTGGTTCGTCCGCCTTGGGCTCTGGATGAGGAGCGATTCACTGAACGTTGCAATGGTTGCGGAAAGTGCATCGAGGCCTGTCCTTACGACATCATCCACGAGGCACGGGGTAAATTCCCAGTATTGGATTTTGCCACCGCCGGTTGCGATTTCTGCAGAGATTGCGTCTCCGTATGCGAGACCGGGGCTCTGGTCTATGACGTCGACTCCCCTTCAGAACCCTGGAATTTGAAAGCCGCGGTGCTGCCCGCCTGTTTGGCGATGAATGGGGTGGTCTGCCGTTCCTGTGGGGAGGCCTGCGAAACCCAGGCCATCCGATTCAGACTCGAACTCGGGGGGATAGCCCAACCCAAGATTGACCAGGACGCCTGCACCGGCTGCGGGGAGTGCTATGCCGTCTGCCCGATCCGTTCAGTGGAAATTTCACCATCAGACTCGTGTCAGCGTGTCGCATGAGAGGAGCTCTCGATAAATAAATGAATATATGCAGCGTAGTAGTTCACGCCAGGCCGGAGCAGAGTGAGTCGGTTCAGGCCAGACTAGGAAAACTGCCCGGCGTAGAAGTTCAGGGAGGGGACGATACGGGCAAATTTATTGTCACGGTGGAGGATGCCGGTGAGGTATCGGCAGCAGACACCATGATGTCTTTCAATTCTGTGGAAGGTGTTATCAGTTCAACTTTGATTTACCACTACGGTGGAGACGATCTGGACGAGGAGGTTATCCGTGAAGTTAACTAGACGAGATTTTGTAAAGAGTAATGCCATTGCAGCTGCGGCCTCTGTTGCCGGAATCACGCTGCCTGCGGTGAAAACCGCCATGGCGGCAGAGGAGGATGAGGGTATCCGTTGGGATAAGGCGGCCTGCCGTTACTGCGGTACGGGGTGCAGTGTTCTGATCGGTGTCAAAGACGACAAAGTTGTCGCAAGCCAGGGCGATCCCGATGCGCCAGTGAATCGCGGCCTCAACTGTATCAAAGGTTACTTTCTGCCCAAGATTCTCTACGGCCAGGATCGCTTGACCCAGCCATTGCTGCGCAAGAAAAACGGTCAGTTTGACAAGAACGGCAAGTTCGAGCCCGTCTCCTGGGACGAGGCTTTCGACGTGATGGCCGACAAATGGAAGGCTGCGCTGAAGAAAGGCGGCCCCTCCAGGGTCGGCATGTTCGGATCAGGTCAGTGGACCGTCTGGGAAGGCTACGCAGCATCGAAGTTGATGAAAGCGGGCTTCCTCTCGAATAATCTCGATCCCAATGCGCGCCACTGCATGGCTTCTGCCGTTGGGGCCTTTATCAGGGCTTTCGGCATCGATGAGCCCATGGGCTGCTACGACGATCTGGAACATGCCGACGTCTTCGTGCTTTGGGGTGCCAATATGGCCGAGATGCACCCCATCCTCTGGTCGCGTCTGACCGATACCCGGCTGACCAAGGAGGGCTGTGAGGTCCACGTGCTCTCAACCTTTGAGCACCGCTGTTTCGAACTCGCGGACAACGGCATGGTTTTCCATCCTCAGAGTGATCTGGCGATCGCCAACTACATCGCCAACTACATCATTCAGAACAAAGCGTACAACCAGGAGTTCCTGGACAAGCATGTCAACTTCACCAAGACGCCTACCGATATCGGTTACGGTCTGCGTCCGGAGGATCCGAGGGAGAAAGCCGCAAAGAACCCGGGCAAGGGGAAACTCAGCAAGATTTCCTTTGAGGAGTACGTCAAGTCAGTCGAGCCCTACACCCTGGAGAAAGCCAGCGAAATTTCTGGCGTCTCTCAGGACAAGCTCTTGAAATTGGCAAAGGTTTATGCCGACCCCAACAAGAAAGTCAGCTCCTACTGGACCATGGGCATGAATCAGCACACCAGGGGTGTTTGGATCAATGGTCTGGTCTACAACATCCACCTGCTGATGGGCAAGATCTCCGAGCCGGGGAACAGCCCGTTCTCACTGACCGGCCAGCCTTCAGCCTGCGGCACCGCCCGCGAAGTGGGCACCTTCGCCCACAGACTGCCAGCTGATTTGGTGGTCAAGAAGGAAGCTCATCGCAAGTTCTCCGAAAAAATCTGGAAACTCCCGGAAGGAAGTCTGAACGGCAAGGTGGGTTATCACGCCGTTTTGATGCACCGCATGCTCAAAGACGGCAAGATGAATTGCTTCTGGGTGCAGTGCAACAACAATATGCAGGCCGCAGCCAACATGAATGAGGAGTCATATCCGGGTTGGCGCAATCCTGACAACTTCATCACTGTAACCGACCCCTATCCCACGGTATCGGCAATGGCAGCCGACCTGGTGCTGCCAACGGCGATGTGGATCGAGAAAGAGGGTGCCTACGGAAATGCCGAGCGGCGGACCCAGTTCTGGCGCCAGCAGGTCAATGCGCCGGGTGAAGCGAAATCCGACTTGTGGCAAATCATGGAGTTCGCCAAGCGTTTCACGATGGAAGAGGTGTGGCCGGCAGAGGTTCTGGACAAGGCTCCCGAGTACAAGGGTAAGACGCTGTATGAGGTGCTCTACGAGAATGGCCAGGTCAACAAGTTCCCTGTAGAAGAAATCAAGGATGGAGCGGGGAATCTATACGCCAACGACGAGAGTGAACACTTCGGTTTCTATGTGCAAAAAGGTCTGTTCGAGGAATACCGTCTGTTCAACTCCGCGCCTGACATTATCAAGAAAGGCCACGAGATGGCGCCGTTCGAGGCCTATCACGCCTCACGCGGTATTCGTTGGCCGGTAATTGACGGCAAAGAGACGCTGTGGCGTTTTCGCGAAGGATATGATCCCCATGTCGCCGCGGGTGAGGGTGTCAAATTCTACGGTAAGCCCGACGGTCGCGCCAACATCATTACCGCGCCCTATGAACCCGCCGCTGAATCGCCGGATGAGGAATACGACACTTGGCTTTGCACCGGGCGTGTGCTGGAGCACTGGCATTCGGGATCAATGACCCGCCGGGTGGCCGAACTCTACAGAGCGGTACCGGATGCGGTGGTCTTCATGCACAAGAAGGATGCGAAAAAGCGCCGGCTGCGTAATGGCTCACTTGCCAAGATTGTCTCCCGCCGCGGTGAAATTACCGCACGGGTGGAGACAAGAGGCCGGAATCGTGTGCCCGAGGGATTGGTGTTTGTTCCCTGGTTCGATGCAAGTCGCCTGATTAATAAGGTGACCCTGGACCAGACCGATCCGTTGTCCAAGGAGACGGATTATAAGAAGTGCGCAGTGAAAATTCTCAAGGCGTAAATGCAGAACCCATCGGTCCGGAGATTACCGGGCCGGTGGGCGGCAGATTGGGAGACAAAGAGCGCAGAGGCGGTTTAGAGCGGCAGCGAAATGGCGGTATCGGGTACAGAAAAGCGGAAGGGCGTCAATCGCAGGCAGTTTCTGGGTAATTTGCTCAGAACCGCGTGCGGTGTCGGTCTCGTTGGAGCGGGGCTAGCCATGTACTCTCGGCAGGCCTCATCTCTTCCTGCTATGGCGATTCGGCCGCCCGGTGCAATCCCCGAAGAGGATTTTCTTGGGGCCTGTATCCGCTGTGGCATGTGTGTCAGGGATTGTCCATACGACATCCTGAAGCTTGGACAAATCGGTGACGAAGTACCTGCCGGAACGCCCTATTTTGAGGCCAGGACCGGTCCTTGTGAAATGTGTGAGGATATCCCCTGCATACCTGCTTGCCCTACCAATGCGCTGGATCACGGGCTTACGGATATCAACGAGGCCCGCATGGGGCTTGCCGTGGTGGTGGATCAGGAGACATGCATTGCCTTTTTGGGATTGCGTTGCGAGGTGTGCTTCAACATTTGCCCCATACGGGGCGAGGCGATCACGCTGGACTATCAGCACAATAATCGTTCGGGAAAGCATGCCTTGTTCATACCGGTAGTGCATTCCGATGCTTGCACCGGCTGCGGCCTTTGCGAAAAGGCGTGCATACTGGAAGAAGCTGCAATTAAGGTGTTTCCGAAGCATTTGGCCAAGGGCGAGCTGGGTAAGCACTATCGTCTCGGTTGGGAGGAGAAAGACAAGGCGGGAAGAGCACTAGTGGCTCCGGATGCCGAGCACAGGTTCAATCTTCCAGAAGGCGTACGCTACGACCTGCAAGGGGAGGGGTTGATTCTCGATGCTGATCCACAGCAGGAGTTGCCTGTCTCCACAAACCCGCTGGATACACTGAACAAGGGCTTCGGAGACGAATGATGACCACTCGTCCGAGACCTGGCGTGGAAGCAACCGAGAAAAAGGGGTGGATTCGCTCACACAGGTGGCTGATCCTCAGGCGTACCAGTCAACTGGGTATCCTGGCGCTTTTTCTGGCCGGGCCGGTTGCCGGTCTATGGATCGTGAAGGGTAATCTCGCCTTCAGCGAGACCCTGAGCTTTCTGCCACTCAGCGACCCGCATGTTCTCCTTCAGTCTGTGTTGGCGGGAGTCGAACCCCACAAAGAGGCGCTCATCGGTGTCGTGATTGTGATTCTCTTCTATGCATTGATCGGTGGGCGGGTGTTCTGTTCCTGGGTTTGTCCGGTGAATCTGGTGAGCGACGCGGCCTGTTGCACACGCAGGTGGCTGGGAATTAAATCCAGTACCCTGATTGATCGTTCTGCTCGCTACTGGATGCTGGCCCTCACACTGATCTTTCCCTTGCTGACAGGCACTATCGTCTGGGAACTCTTTAATCCGGTTTCGATTACCTTTCGCGGAATCGTGTTCGGATTAGGGCTGGCCTGGGTGGTTCTGGTGGCCATCTTTGTATTCGATATCTTCGTCTCCAAAGATGGCTGGTGCGGAAGGATTTGCCCAGTGGGCGCTTTTTATAGCCTGTTGGGGCATAAGAGCTTGGTCAGGGTAGTGGCGGACGGTAGGGACAAGTGCGATGACTGTATGGATTGCTTTGAAGTGTGCCCCGAACAGCAGGTGATACGACCAGCGCTCTACGGGAAAAAGCGGGGAATCGGCCCGGTTATCCTCTCTCCCAACTGCACCAACTGTGGGCGTTGTATTGATGTATGCGCGGAAGAGGTCTTCCGTTTCGGAAGCCGATTTGCCAGTGAAGACTCGAAAAACCAATCTGCAGCTGCGGCGACGGACAAGCAACTATTCGTTGATGCGGCATAGTAACTATTGACGGTAATCCAGAAAGCGTGAAGACGGAGAAAGATATGAAAAAGATGATTACAACCCTTATCAGCGCCTGTGCGGTGGTTATTTTTTCGGGCGCGGTTGTGGCTGGAGCTGTGGACTCCCTGAGGGGTGGCCAGGAAATACCTGAGCTGTCGAAGGAGCCTGCCAAACGGCAGCAGTTGGTGGTCAAAGGTGGAATAGAACGCAGCTTCAAGCAACAGCCGCCGGTTATTCCCCATGAAATCGAGAAGGATGAGATTAACCTGAAAGTCAATACCTGCATGAACTGCCACAGCGAAAAGACCTTTGAGCAGAAGAAAGCACCCAAGGTAGGTGATAGTCACTACGTATCAAGGGACGGGAAAGTAGAGGAGACGCTCTCCAGCCGCCGTTATTTCTGCAATCAGTGTCATGCGCCGCAGGTAACCGCGGACCCATTGGTTGAGAATTCCTTTGTAGGAGTCAAATAAACTTGAACGGGAGTGAGATTCCGGGAGACCGGAATCTCTTCTTCCAATTTTCTAAACTTTGTGAATGATGTAGATAGGGGAAAGTGATGACGTCGGGCGGTAAAAAAGGCACTCTCGCGGTGCTGGTAGTTGGAATAGTGCTGGGTATCGCCCTTTGGGGTGGTTTTAACTGGACCCTGGAACTGACTAATACGGAGGAGTTCTGCATAACCTGCCATGAAATGGAGGTTACACCTTATGCGGAATTGCAGGAAACGATTCATTTCACCAATCGTACTGGGGTGAGGGCTACTTGCCCTGATTGCCACGTACCCAGGCCCTGGATCTATAAAATCATTCGCAAAATTCAGGCCTCCAACGAGCTGTATCACCATTTCGTGACCGGTGCCATAGATACCGAAGAGAAGTACGAGGCTAAACGTCTTCAACTGGCTCAAAACGTATGGCGGGCGATGAAGAGTACGGACTCCAGGGAGTGCCGCAACTGCCATAGGTTCAATTCGATGAATCTTGAAAAACAGCAGGATCGGGCCGCGGATGCTCATGATCCCTATTATTGGGAGGCTGTGGATGGCAAAGAGCCGACCTATACTTGCATCGACTGTCACAAGGGCATCGCCCATTCGCTGCCGGATGGGTTCGACCCCACATGGAACTCGCCGGAGACTGCGGAACAGTAGTCTGTGTGATAGGCAGGGGCGAAATCTAGCGGCCTTGCTGCAAGATTCGTAACATCATTAGCCTGGCGTTTTTTTGCCAGGCTATTGTGTTTTCCTCCTGGCGGGAGAAGAATAAGCAAATCGTCTCCTTGAGAAGGCTCATATGAATCGTTTGGTTGATCCCTTTGGACGCAGTATAGAGTACCTTCGGCTGTCCGTAACCGACCGCTGTGATTTTCGCTGTTTCTACTGTATTCCAAAAGGATTCAAGGGATTTACCGATTTCGAAAAATACCTGACTCTGGATGAGTTTGTCAGAGTCGTGCGTGTATTCAGCGAAATGGGTGTGGACAAGGTGCGGTTAACGGGTGGGGAGCCCTTGGTTCGAAAGGACATCGTCGAGATGGTAGGTCGCTTTTCCCGATTGCCGGGAATCAGCGACCTTTCGATGAGCACCAACGCATCCCGGCTGGTTGGGACTGCCGAAGGGTTGGCAAGGGCGGGAATCAGTCGCATCAATGTCAGCCTAGACTCACTCGATCCCCAGCGCTTCAAGGAGATAACTCAAGGTGACCTGCATTCTGTGATTGCCGGACTTGAGGCGGCGAGGGATGCCGGCATGCACCCGGTTAAGATCAATATGGTGGTTATGCGTGACCGCAACCTCGATGAAGTGGGGGATATGGTCGATTTTTGCGCCCGTAATCGATTCACTTTACGGTTCATCGAGACCATGCCTGTGGGCGCGGCGGGCCGGGACGCCAGAGAGTCTTATGTAAGTCTCGATGAGGTCCGACAGATTCTCGAAAAGCGTTTCGAGTTTGAGCCATCGAAGATGCGTGGGGCCGGTCCTGCCAAATATCTACGAGTCAAGGGTAAACGACTCAAAATCGGTTTCATTACACCTATGTCGCAACACTTTTGCGAAAGTTGCAATCGGGTGAGGCTTTCAGCGGAAGGTGTGCTCTATCTCTGCCTGGGGCAGCAAGACCAACTTGCACTGCGGCCGATGCTGCGCCAGGGAGTGAGCGATCAGGAGTTGAAAGATGCAATTGCCGGTGCCATCGCCCGTAAGCCGGAGCGTCACGAATTCACCAGTCGCCCGCAGCAGGTGGTGCGGGTAATGTCGATGACCGGTGGGTGACAGCAGTAGCGGGGTCTAACCCGCTGCCTGCAGAATCCTAGGGCAATACCTTTTTAAACGGTTTTACGGTCACTCTGGAGAAGACGCCCGCCAGTGTGTAGGGGTCGTTATCGACCCACTCTTTAGCCTGGGCGAGATCATCAAACTCTGCCACGATAAGGCTGCCGCTAAACCCTGCTGGGCCTGGTTCATCACTATCGATTGCAGGGTGTGGGCCCGCTAACAACAGGCGGCCCTCCTCCTGCAGTGCCTTCAGGCGATCAAGATGTTGTGGACGGGTCTGTAACCTCGCGTCAAGGCTGTCTTCCCGGTCTGTTGCAATGATGGCGTAGAACATTCAAAGCTCCTTCTGCGTGGTTTTCAGGTCTTGAACGTGACGGGCAATATAGAACGCCTGGAGCAACACGAAGACCAGTGTGAGTCCGAGCATACCGAATAGCTTGAAGCTCACCCAGGTTTCCTCGGCAAAGTTAAAGGCGACATAGAGGTTTGCTACTCCAGAGGCGAAGAAAAACAATGCCCACGCTGCGTTCAATCGATTCCATATAAGGGCGGGCAAGTCTACGGCGTGATCCATCATGCGCGCCACCATATTCTTCTTTCCCACGTACTGGCTGCCCAGAAACACGATGGCAAATAGCCAGTTCACGACAGTAGGTTTCCATTTGATAAACAGTGGATCCCGCAATGCCAGCGTTAGACCCCCAAAAACAACTAGCAGTCCGAGAGTGATCAGATGCATCTTTTCTACCCGGCGCCGAACCAACCACGCGAAACCTACCTGTATCAAGGATCCAGCGATTGCAACGGCGGTGGCGACATAGATGTCATATAACTGGTAGGCGACGAAAAACAACAGAATAGGGAAAAAATCTAGGAGAAATTTCATCTAGGTCACCAGTTTGGATCAACCATTAGTTTTGTAGTTATTGCCAACATGATCTGATTGCGATGTTTTCACTTTTTCAGTGGAGCACCCTGGTCTTGGGCCAGTCTCTGTGGAAGCGCTCGATAACCTCGCTTACTTCCGGTGGATATTCTTGAATACCTACCTGTTCCTTACCTTCGCTGAAAAAATCCGCTGCCGAATCGGGTAACTCCCGAGCCACATCGGAGAACGCCCAATCCATCAACTTGGGAGAGAGTGCCCGAGTGGCCACGATGGCACGATTGAGGAGCAGGATGCGTCGCACATCGTAGACATTCTCGTTCTCTGATCGAGTTTCTCCCTCCCGGACTGACTTGGGTATCGCCGCCAGCACATCACTCATGACTCCGAATAACCTTGTTAAATCCGCTTGGTGGCGGCTGTAGTTCGCCAATCGCGCGAGTCCGTTCACGGCCAGCTCTGCCGATTTCAATTTCCCTCCTTGCCTTGTAACCCACAGTGCCAGCGAAAGCGCCACTTGCTCCAACCGTTCCGCAGCATTGCTGAGTCCCAAGTCGGTGGCCAACAGGGCCAACTCTCCCAGCATGGTGAGCCCATACTCTCCCAGCTCACTAATATCCTGAGCCCCCATCTCGTGATGGTTGGGAGAGGTCGAGTTCTCTCGCGGGTCTTCAGAACCGAGGATATTCGCCAATTGTGCCATGGCATGGCGCAGGAGTTCGGGTGGAGCTTCGTCGGTAGCAGCGACCGTGCCGTTGCTGTTCCAAGCGTCGACGATCTCGCTCACCACCTCTTCCAGGTTTTCTGCAAACCACTCAAGGTCTATCGGCGGTAGTTCCATTTGCCGGATTCTATCAGCAGTAGAGTCACTCGTCTGCCGCAACCCTGGGGCGGGAAGGAATGTATAGGTTTGAAGTGAAGACGGGATACAATGGACTGATGTCATTAAAATACGATCTCCACGCCCATTCCAAGGCGTCCGACGGCTCTCTTTCTCCTTCCGAGTTAGTAGCGCGCGCCGCCAACCTAGGGGTGAATGTATTGGCGCTGACGGACCACGATACCCTAGCGGGGATCGCTGAAGCCCGGCAGCAAGCAGGGAGATGTGGGATCCGATTGATCTCTGGCGTCGAGATTTCGGTTTCCTGGGGTGGGCGGGTTATTCACCTTCTCGGATTGGGGGTGGATCTCCATTGCTCCGAACTCCAGAAGGGCTTGAAGCGACTCCAGGAGCATCGGGGTTGGCGGGCGCGGGAGATGGGGCATCGCCTCGACAAGGCAGGTATCAGCGGGGCTTACGAGGGAGCGAAAGCACTTTCCGGGGGCAACTTGATCGCTCGTACCCACTTTGCACGTTATCTGGTGCAGAAGGGCGTTGTCCCCAATCTGAGAAAAGTATTCAAACACTATCTGGTGCGCGGCAAGCCGGGGTATGTCGCCGGGGACTGGGCATCTCTGGAGGAGGCGGTTGCCTGGGTTCAGGCTGCGAAGGGGCAGGTAGTAGTTGCACATCCCGCCCGCTACTCTTTCACACGCAGTAAGTTGCGCAGATTGTTGAGCGAATTCACCGGGAGTGGAGGAGTGGGCCTGGAGGTGGTATCCGGAAGCCACAGCCGGGAAGACATCATCAAAATGTCGAGGTATGCCAATGATTTTGGGCTGCTGGCATCTGCCGGCTCCGATTTCCACGGTCCCGCGCATCAGTGGCTTGAGCTGGGTAGACTGCCAGAGCTTCCTTCGATCTGCCAACCGATTTGGGAAGAGTGGGGGCCAACAATCTCCAACACAGAAGTCTGATCGGTTATCATTGCGGGTTTGGTTTCCGGTTTTTCAGTGGCGTACTATGTCCCAGTTTTTTCAGATCCACCCGGTCAATCCGCAGATCAGGCTGATAAGGCAGGCGGTCGGAATTATTCACGCTGGTGGATTGGTCATTTATCCCACGGATTCAAGTTACGCCTTCGGTTGCCAGATCGGTGACAAGGGAGCAATGGAACGGATTCGACGGTTAAGGAAACTGGATGATAAGCATAATTTCACTCTGGTTTGCCGTGATTTATCCGAGATTGCCAGCTACGCAAAGGTGGGCAATCAGCACTATAGGATCCTGAAAAATCTTACCCCCGGCCCTTACACATTCATACACCGGGCTACCAAGCAGGTGCCGCGGCGATTGCAGAATCCTCGCCGCAAAACCATAGGAATCAGGGTGCCCGACAACAAGATCACCCAGACGCTTTTAGAGGAGCTGGGTGAACCCCTGATGAGCTCCACACTCATCATGCCGGGAGAAGACGATCCCATGACGGATCCTTATGAAATGCGGGCACTGTTGGGTCATGCAGTAGATCTCATAATCGATGGCGGTTACTGCGGCATGGAGCCTACCACCGTAATAGACATGGAGCAGGAGACCCCGATAGTGCTCAGACAAGGCAAAGGGGACGCATCCACTTTGGAGCAGGTATAGTAGCTATCGTGGATGTGTTTGCGATAATTCAGAAAGTGGCTCTGTTCGCCCCCCCCGTGCTGCTGGCAATAACAGTGCACGAGGCCGCCCATGGCTGGGCCGCCAACAAGCTGGGAGATGCAACCGCCCGTATGCTCGGTAGAGTGACATTGAACCCGTTCAAGCACATCGACATGATCGGTACGGTATTGGTTCCCATGCTGACCATGATCACGGGATTTATCTTCGGTTGGGCCAAGCCGGTTCCCGTGAACTGGCGGAATCTTGATAATCCGAGGCGGGACATGGCGTTGGTCGCGATCGCTGGACCTACCGCCAATTTGTTCATGGCGGTTGCATGGTCACTGCTGATCAATATCGGAGTTCTGATGCTGCCTTTCTCGGCGGCTGTCGGCAGGGCTATGATCGACATGGGTATCGTGGGTATCTTGATAAATATTTTTCTGATGGTACTGAATTTAATGCCGATTCTTCCCCTGGATGGGGGTAGGGTGATGAGCTCCGTACTTCCGCAGGGAGTGGCGCGGGGATTCGCCAGGCTGGAGCCCTACGGGCTGATAGTCATCATCTTACTACTGGTTACCGGTATACTGGGAAAGATACTGATACCCGTGGCCAGCTTTTTTCTAACATTGTTACCGCTTCCCACATTCATCATGCAGCGATTCCTCCAATTGTTGCCCACCTGATTTCGAGGAGTAGAGATTGAACACCGTTTTGTCCCAGCACACTCGTGTCTTATCCGGCATGCGCCCGACGGGCAGCCTCCACTTGGGGCATTATCATGGTGTACTGAAGAACTGGCTGGAATTGCAGCATCAGTATGAGTGCTTCTTTTTCGTGGCCGACTGGCACGCGCTTACCACCCACTACGAGAATCCTGAAATCATCCCGGCCAGCATCTGGGATATGGTGATCGACTGGCTGGCGGCGGGCATTAACCATACCGAGGCGAAATTGTTCGTGCAGTCAATGGTTCCGGAGCACGCCGAGTTGCATCTGCTGCTCTCCATGACCACACCTCTCGGCTGGCTGGAGCGGGTTCCGAGTTATAAGGATCAACAGGAAAAGCTGAAGGACCACGATCTGGCAACCTACGGCTTTCTGGGCTATCCGCTTTTGCAGGCCGCCGATATTCTGATTTACAAAGCGGGAATGGTGCCGGTGGGAGAAGACCAAGTGGCCCATGTGGAGCTGACGAGAGAGGTCGCTCGCCGGTTTAACCATATATACGGGCGCGAATCCGATTTCGAAGCCAAGGCGGAGCAGGCAAGAAAAAAGATGGGGAAAAAAAGCGCGAAGCTATATACCCGATATCGTAAGGCTTACCAGGAACAGGGTGATCATGAGGCATTGGAAGCTGCCAAGGCCCTCCTGGAAGAGCAGCAAAACATCACGGTCAATGATCGCGAGCGCCTATTGGGAAATCTGGAAGGCAGCGGCAGACAGATTCTTCCCGAGCCAATGCCACTGCTGACCAAAGCCTCGAAAATGCCAGGCCTGGATGGACAGAAGATGTCCAAGTCCTACAACAACACGATTGCTTTGCGCGATGATCCCTTGGTGGTGGAAAAAGCGCTCCGAACCATGCCGACAGACACCAACCGGGTACGCCGCAGCGATCCTGGTGAGCCGGCCAGGTGCCCGGTCTGGCAATTTCACGAGGTTTACTCGGATGCTAGCGTTAAGGAGTGGGCTGCCGCGGGCTGCCGCAGTGCCGGTATCGGGTGTGTGGAGTGCAAGCAGCCGGTGATCGAAGCGGTTCTGGACGAATTGAGACCGATTCAGGTCCGTGCCCGGGAGTTTGAGGAGCAGCCAGAGCTGGTCCGCTCGATTATCGCTGAGGGCAGCGCGGCGGCACGAGATTTCGCCCAGGAGACCATGGAAGAGGTTAGGCATGCCATGTCCCTGAGACAACTGTAACTGGTTGAGCGCTATGAGTGATTTGGCCGATGTATCCGCTACCCACAACCAACCCGAACAAGGTGAGATGCCGTTCGCGGTGGTTCAGGGCGAGCCTTGGTCAACGCTGCCTCGGGACCTCTATATTCCGCCCGATGCGCTCGAAGTCTTTCTCGACGCTTTTGAAGGACCCCTGGATCTCCTGCTATATCTGATCAAACGCCAGAATCTGGACATCCTTGAGATTCCCATTGCCCAGATTACCGGTCAGTACATGGAATACGTTGAATTGATGAAGGAAATGCGTCTGGAATTGGCAGCGGAGTATTTGGTGATGGCGGCAATGCTGGCGGAGATCAAGTCCAGGATGCTGTTACCTCGCCAGCAAGAGGATGAAGAGTCGGAGGTGGATCCACGCGCCGAGCTGATTAGACGGCTGCAGGAATACGAGCGTTACAAACAGGCAGCGGAAGACATCGATGCACTGCCGAGATTGGGGCGAGACCTGTTTTCCACACAGGTAGATGTGCCGGATAGAAATAGCGCCAGAAGACCGCCAGACGTCGACTTGCGGGAAATATTGTCAGCGCTTGGAGGAGTGCTGCGGCGGGCTGAGATGTATGGCCATCATAGGATCGAGGGCGAAGCTCTATCCGTTCGCGAACGCATGAGTATGGTCATGGAGAAGATAAACTCGGAAACATTCACCGATTTTTCTTCCCTGTTTGTCATCGAGGAGGGACGCCAAGGTGTGGTAGTTACTTTTCTCGCTATATTGGAATTGATGCGAAATGCCCTGGTTGAGATGGTGCAGGCTGAATCCTTCGGGCCCATACATTTGAAGGCGGTTACAGACGGATGAGTGTGGATCCCAAGCTAAAACAGATCGTTGAAGCTGCGCTATTGGCAGTAGGCGGTAGTATGACCCTGGACCTGCTCCAGGAGTTGTTTGCAGAAGAAGAGCGTCCAGACAAAAAGACGCTGAGGAAAATAGTTGAAGCCCTTAAGGAGGACTATGAAGGTAGGGGGGTCGAACTACAGGAAGTTGGGGGTGGGTATCGCATTAATGTGCGCGCAGAATTGGCTCCCTGGATATCGAGACTCTGGGAGGAACGACCCGCACGCTACTCCCGTGCGATGCTGGAAACCTTGGCGCTTATTGCCTATCGGCAGCCTATTACCAGGGGCGAGATCGAGGATGTGAGGGGGGTCAGCGTCAGTACCAATATCATCAAGACCATGCTCGAGCGGGAGTGGATCAGAGTGGTTGGTCATCGGGATGTTCCCGGCCGCCCGGCGCTCTATGCCACCACCAGAGACTTCCTAACCTATTTTGGACTCAACAGCCTAAATGATTTGCCGCCTTTACAGGAAATCCGCGACCTAGATTCCATCAATCGTGAACTAGCCCTCGATGAACCAGGTTTAGACCCAGGGGAGGGAAACAGACAGATCGATGGGAACGGTGGCGGCATGCTGGAGTCAGCGGGAGCAAATGACCGCGCCTCTACCGATGAGTTAACCCATGCTCGGTCTGCGTCCACTGGTGCGGAAGATTTTTCTTCCTCAACGGTTGATCAGCCCTCCCAGGAGCAGCCGGAAGAGACTTCGCCGAAGGACTCCGGAGGTGACTAAGCGCACCACTATGACGGGAGAGAGGATTCAAAAGGTGCTGGCCAATGCTGGGTTCGGTTCCCGACGAGAAATCGAAAGAAAGATCGCCAACGGTGAGGTAATGGTCAATGGCAAGCTTGCCCAGTTGGGAGACCGCATCTCCGCAGAAGATAGAGTTATGCTGGATCGAAGGCCGATCAGTATTAAACGATTGACCCGCCCGAACTTCAGAACGATCGTTTATAACAAACCGGAGGGAGAGCTGGTCACTCGTTCCGACCCCCAGGGGCGGCCGACAGTGTTCGGTCGATTGCCGAGTCTTGAGCGTGGTCGCTGGATCGCCGTAGGTAGGTTGGATATTAACTCCTGTGGGTTGATGCTGTTCACCACCGATGGTGAATTGGCCAACCGGTTGATGCATCCTTCTGGAAAGATAGCGCGGGAATATGCGGTGAGAGTCTTGGGGGAGGTTACCGAAGAGATGGTCCTTCGTCTGGTAAACGGAGTGGACCTGGAAGATGGGCCTGCCCGTTTCGAGGATGTGGTCGAGTCCGGTGGCAGTGGTGCCAACCGCTGGTTCCACGTCGTAGTCATGGAAGGCAGAAACAGGGAGGTACGGCGCCTTTGGGAATCGGTTGGGGTAAAGGTAAACCGTCTAAAACGGGTAAGATTCGGCCCGGTAATGTTGGATAGCAGATTACGCGTAGGGAAATGTCGAGAGCTTCGGACTTCTGAGTTGGCAGCGCTTGTAAAAGTTGCCGGTATGGATCGCGATTATCTAAAACAAGGAAGCAGTAAATCTCATTCTCTTGATCGTCGTGGTGTCCCACGACGGAAGCCCGCAAGACCTTCGCGCAAAAAATAGTACGCCAATGCCGCAATTCAGGGTGGCGAAAGTCAGGTGGGTATTCCGTACCATGCTCGATTGCTATGGCGTTCAAGACTGGTGGCCCGGTGAGTCCGTCCTGGAGATTATGATCGGGGCGATTCTTACCCAAAACACAAATTGGCGTAACGTGGAGCAGGCACTAGTAAATCTACGTTCCGAATGCGAGATTTCTCTGGACAGGCTGCTGTCGTTGCCAGTGGAGCGATTGGCGGATCTGATTCGTCCTTCGGGTCACTTCAACGTTAAGGCCCGCCGATTGAGGCATCTTCTGGAGTTCGTTGATGCTAAAGGTGGCGATGCCGCACTCGCTGAGTGGACCACCAGCGACCTGCGGCAGAATCTACTTGGACTCAATGGTGTGGGGCCGGAGACGGCAGATGCTATTCTTCTCTATGCATTTGGTCGCCCGGTATTTGTCGTGGACACCTATTTCCGAAGACTATTCCGGCGCTTGGGATTGATAAATGGGGATGAGCCCTACGAGCAGCTTCGCGGTATTGTCGAACGAACCTTAGATTCCGATAGCGGGTTACTTAACGAGCTTCACGCTCTCATCGTGGCGCACGGAAAAGATTTCTGTCGCCCAAAGCCCCGTTGTCGGGGTTGTTGTTTGCGCGACAAATGCCTATACCGGCCGCAAATTTAGTTCTTGGCCGGGAAGCGAATACTTAACATACCTGTCTGACGACTGTCAGACAGGTATGCCCATTATTTTATCTGGTAGGTTTTGTCAGCGATCTGCTGCGGCCTGGAGGTTGGAAGCATGTAGGCCCTTTGGACCCTCCTCCAGATCAAATTCTACTCGCTGGCCTTCCTTCAGCGTTTTATACCCTTCCATGCTGATCGCGGAAAAATGAATGAAGATATCCTGTTCTCCCTCGTCAGGTGTTACGAAACCATATCCTTTGGCATTATTGAACCATTTTACTACACCGGTAGCCATCTCTATTACTCCTCCTTCACTTCTTGAAAACACATAAAACACCTTGCTCACCTGCCTTCAAATTGGGCTTTGGTTTTATTATTAAGATCTGCCCAATTGAACCAAATTTCCGCGTGTTAAAGCTTTTACCCTAACGCTTATTGAGATTCAGGATCCTTAACCCCACTTACTTGGAGAGTATAGCTATCTCTATTCAATGGTCAAATATTGAATAATAGGTTTTGAAAGACTCAATCAATTGCACGCGAAATTCCTTTAAAAACCAGAGTATTATCATTTCATTCTTTCGTAATAACAATAGATTATGAATTGCTATTCTAAAGATGTTTCAATAAACCGACGAATACGCAATCGAGCTTTTTTCCGCTAGAATCGCGATCATGAGCAAGAAGAGCGACATCGATTCGGGCAACGATCTTGCACTGCAGGAAGCGTCGCCGAAACTAAAAAAACCACCGATGTACAAGGTGATGTTATTGAACGACGACTACACGCCCATGGAGTTTGTGGTTCATGTGTTGGAGTCCTTCTTCCGAATGGACAGAGAGAAAGCCACCCGCATCATGTTGCATGTCCACACCAGGGGCGTAGGCGTTTGTGGAGTGTTCACCAGAGAGATAGCGGAGACCAAGGTCACCCAGGTCAACGATTATGCCCGTAGCAACCAACATCCCCTGCTGTGTACTATGGAAGAGGCGTGAACGGAATCTGGTTTTGCGAGTCCATCTATTCGTAACCGCAGACATTTTAAATAGATCGAACACAACGTCAGTAGGCTGGAACGAACATGTCCATGTTGAACAAAGAGCTGGAACTCACCTTGAATCAGGCTTTCCATCAGGCAAGAGAACGTCATCATGAGTTCATGACCGTCGAACACCTTTTGCTGGCGTTGTTAGACAATTCCACGGCCGCCAAGGTGTTGCAGGCCTGTGGTGCGAATACTGAGGCCCTCAGGCAGAACATCGGCCGTTTTATCGAAGAAAATACGCCTTTGCTGCCACCCAACTCGGAGCGGGAAACACAGCCCACGCTGGGCTTCCAACGAGTTTTGCAGCGGGCGGTCTTTCATGTCCAGTCGGCCGGGTACAGCGAAGTGACGGGCGCCAATGTGCTGGTGGCGATTTTTGGTGAGCAGGAATCCCAAGCAGTTTTTCTACTCAATGACCAGGATATAACGCGACTGGATGTGGTTAACTTCATCTCCCATGGGATCTCCAAGGTTCACGGGGAGTCGGATGAGCAGTCCGGCGACGAGTCAATTCAGAGTGCGGGCATGGATGAAGCAGGTGGTGCCGCTAAAAACCCACTCGAGCTGTATGCCTCCAATCTGAACCTACTGGCCCGTCAGGGTAAGATCGATCCACTGATTGGCCGCACCAACGAGACAGAGCGAACGATACAGATACTCTGCCGAAGGCGGAAGAATAATCCTTTGCTGGTCGGTGAGGCAGGCGTGGGCAAGACGGCTATCGCTGAAGGCCTTGCCAAGCAAATCGTTGATGCCGAGGTTCCAGAGGTTTTAGAAGGGTGCGTTATCTATGCACTGGATCTGGGCAGCCTAGTGGCTGGTACCAAATACAGAGGCGATTTTGAGAAGCGGCTCAAAGGTGTATTGGCACAGCTGAAAAAGCAGCCAGAGGCGATCCTGTTCATTGACGAGATTCACACGATTATCGGTGCGGGTGCCGCCTCAGGAGGCGCGATGGATGCCTCCAATCTTATAAAACCGGTGCTGGCCTCCGGAGAGCTTCGTTGTATCGGCTCCACTACTTACCAAGAATTCAGGGGGATTTTCGAGAAAGATCGGGCGCTGGCCCGGCGTTTTCAGAAAATTGATATCACCGAGCCTTCGGTAGAAGAGACCGTCGAAATTCTTAATGGGCTCAAGAGTCGATTCGAGGAGCACCACGAGGTCAAGTATGCCAAGAAAGCGTTGCGGGCGGCAGCGGAACTCTCAGAACGGTACATAAACGACCGTCACCTGCCCGACAAGGCGATAGATGTAATTGATGAGGCAGGCGCCAGTATTCGGCTGCTGCCTCCTTCGCGGCGCAAAAAGCTGATTACTCCCGCAAGCATAGAGGAGGTGGTGGCCAAGATGGCAAGAATACCGCCGAAGAGTGTTTCGGTTTCCGATACAGAGACCTTGAAGAAACTGGATCGCGATTTGAAGCTTGTAGTATTCGGCCAGGACGAAGCTGTTGATATGCTCACCTCCTCCATTCGTATGAGCCGTTCCGGACTCGGAAAGGAAATGGGTGCGGTAGGTTCTTTTCTCCTGGCAGGGCCTACGGGAGTTGGGAAAACCGAGCTGACTCGGCAACTGGCCATTTGCTTAGGTTTGCAGCTGATAAGATTCGACATGTCCGAGTATATGGAGCGCCACACCGTATCGCGCTTGATTGGCGCGCCGCCGGGCTATGTCGGATTCGACCAGGGTGGGCTGCTTACCGAAGAGATTATCAAGCACCCCCATTCGGTGTTGCTGCTCGATGAGATAGAAAAGGCACATCCCGATGTATTTAACCTGCTTTTGCAGGTCATGGATCACGGCACACTGACCGATAATAACGGGCGCAAGGCTGATTTTCGCAATGTGATCATTATTATGACGACCAATGCCGGGGCTGCTGATATGAGCAGGGCATCCATTGGTTTTACCACCCAAGACCACAGTTCGGACGGCATGGAGGCGATCAAGCGCCTTTTCGCACCCGAATTTCGCAACCGCTTGGACGCGATCGTCCAGTTCAAGCCATTGCCAATGGAGGTCATTCGTCATGTCGTCGACAAGTTTATTTTCGAATTGGAGGGGCAACTCCAGGAGAAGTCGGTTTTACTGAACATCTCCAGCGACGCCAGGGAATGGTTGGCTCAGCATGGCTATGATGAAAAGATGGGAGCCCGGCCCATGGCGAGGACTATACAAGATCAGATTAAACGGCCGTTGGCGGAGGAATTACTTTTCGGGCGCCTGAAAGATGGGGGTAGCGTCTGGGTGGACGTTTCGGAAAAGGGCCTTCGATTTGAGTTCGAGAAAGAGGAGGTACATTGAGCGCCGCAGCTGCTTCCCAAGATAAGTAGCTCAGCGGGCGCGGTAGGTAATACGGCCTTTACTCAAATCATAGGGTGTGAGTTGGACTGTCACTTTGTCGCCCGTAAGAATGCGGATATAGTGTTTGCGCATTTTTCCGGAGATGTGAGCGGTAACTACGTGCCCATTCTCCAGTTCCACGCGAAACATCGTATTTGGAAGGGTTTCGATTACGGTACCCTCCATTTCAATAAAATCTTCTTTGGCCATGCGGTTTCCTGTTGCAGCATACGTCGACCTTTTTGCGGCCCATAACCGCCCAGTCAACGCATGTAAGATAAGCCCGCCATTATCTCTAAAACGCCAGAGAAGGCAAGTTTTATGATCGAATATTTCTCGGCCCGCGTTTTACCACCGTTCGCTGTCAACCGAGGTCAATGGCACTGCTAGCCCATTTTTGATACGGGTATGCTCCTCGAAGCCTGGTGGTGGGTCGGCTGACTCTAGTCTACGAGGAGTACTGTTGCCACTACTGCGAATTTTATGTACCTGTTAATGGCAATAAACAGTCTGTAGAATCGCTGTAATAAATTGTTCTGATCCGCACATAACAGGGTGCCTGGATACAGAATTTAACCAATAGCGCCAACAGCTGCTGTTGAGGTGTTTCCAAAGAAAGGTCTGTGTGCGGCTGTAGGCTGAGTATTGACTTGGCGAGCCGTTTGCCGCGATTGGGTTCGGCACGCTTGCTGTCGGCAATGGTCACCGCGAAGCGATCAGAGATCTGAAAAAACAAACCACTAGTATCGATGTTCCTTAACTTGGGGAAAATGCATGACAACAAAGACACCGAGTATCATCTACACCAAGGTTGATGAAGCACCTGCACTCGCAACCTACTCCTTTTTGCCGGTTATTAAAGCTTTCACAGAACCTGCGGGGGTAGCGGTGGATACCAGGGATATCTCGCTGGCAGGTAGAATCATCGCCAATTTTCCAGACAAGCTCACGACGATTCAGCAACAGCCTGATGACTTGGCGGAATTGGGCCGTCTCGCAAAGACACCTGAGGCGAATATCATAAAGTTACCTAATATCAGCGCCTCCATTCCTCAGCTCAAGGCAGCAATCAAAGAGTTGCAGGGCCAGGGATACGATCTGCCGGAGTATCCGGAAGACCCTCAAAACGATGCAGAACGGGAGATCAAGTCGAGATACGGAAAAGTGTTGGGAAGCGCTGTCAATCCGGTACTTCGAGAAGGTAATTCAGACCGCAGGGCGCCCGCTTCGGTTAAGAGCTATGCCCGCAAAAATCCCCACTCGATGGGAGAGTGGAGCGCGGATTCGAAATCCCACGTTGCTCATATGCAGGGCGGAGATTTCTACGCCAACGAACAATCAGTAACAGTGGCTGACGCCACGGATGTCAGGATCGAATTCGTTGATGATGCAGGTGAAGTGACCGTCCTCAAAGAGAAGACCTCGCTATTACCGGGCGAGGTGATCGATGCTACTTTCATGAGCAAAAACGCACTGCGGCGCTTTCTAGCTGAACAGATTGACGATGCCAAAGAAAAGGGAGTGCTTTTCTCACTCCACATGAAAGCGACGATGATGAAGGTTTCCGACCCAGTCATCTTTGGGCATGCCGTTACTGTGTTTTTTGATGAGGTATTCGAGAAGCATGGAGACACCTTTGCCGAGTTGGGTGTAGACCCGAACAACGGATTAGGCGACGTCTATGCCAAAATCGAACGTTTGCCCGAAGATCGCAGAGCTGTAATAGAAGCAGATATCCAATCCTGCTACCAACATCGGCCCGAGCTGGCGATGGTTAATTCGGATAAGGGTATTACCAATCTGCATGTTCCCAGTGACGTGATTATCGATGCCTCTATGCCCGCCGCTCTGCGTTCCTCGGGGCAGATGTGGGGGCCGGATGGTCAGCTGCACGATATGAAAGCGGTCATTCCGGACGGCAGCTATGCGGGGGTCTACCAGGAAGTGATCGATTTCTGCAAGCGCAACGGGGCGTTTGATCCAAGCACGATGGGAAGCGTTCCAAACGTTGGGCTGATGGCGCAGAAGGCGGAGGAGTACGGGTCTCATGACAAGACTTTCACGGCACCCGCAAATGGCGCTATTCGCGTCGTTGATTCAAGCGGCAAATCCCTGCTTGAACATGTGGTGGAACAGGGTGATATTTGGCGAATGTGTCAAGCGAAAGATCTGCCGATTCAGGATTGGGTCAAGCTTGCTGTGAATCGGGCCCGTGCGACTGGTGCGCCTGCGGTGTTTTGGTTGGATAAGGAGCGGGCGCATCATGCCCAGCTTATTGAGAAGGTTAATCGCTACCTTGCCGAACATGATACCTCGGGCCTGGAGATTCATACCATGTCACCGACGGAGGCGACACGATTTTCTCTTGAACGCATCAAGGAGGGAAAAGACACGATCTCGGTTACGGGCAATGTACTGCGTGATTACCTAACCGACCTCTTCCCTATCCTTGAACTCGGTACCAGTGCCAAGATGCTTTCCATCGTACCCTTGATGAATGGCGGTGGATTATTCGAAACCGGGGCGGGGGGGTCGGCGCCTAAGCATGTGCAACAGCTCGTCGCTGAAGGACATCTTCGCTGGGATTCACTAGGAGAATTCCTGGCCCTCGCGGCTTCACTCGAGCATCTGAGCAACGCATCGGGTAACAACAAGGCCGCGATTCTGGCAAAAGCGCTCGACCAGGCCACTGGGAAATTGTTGGAAACCAACAAGTCTCCTTCACGCAAGGTTAATGAATTGGACAACAGAGGGAGCCACTTCTATTTGGCTTTGTACTGGGCACAAGCCCTGGCGGCCCAGGATGAGGATCCGGCGCTCAAAACCCATTTCAAGGCTATGGCTGATCGATTGGAGGCGAATGAAACCACTATTATGGACGAGCTGAATGCGGCCCAGGGCAAGGCAGTGGATATCGGCGGATACTACCACCCTGACCTGGACACAGTAACCGCCGTCATGCGCCCAAGTAGTTCCTTTAATCAAGCGTTGGCCGGATAGTTTGGAGCCAGAACTAAATCATGTCAGATGGAGCCGGGCAGTTCTTATGAGCTGTCCGGCCAATTTACCGTTACCATCGCAGTTGGTCTAAGGGAATCCAGCTATCGGTGGCGCGGTCGTACGCCTGCAATGGACGATACTGGCTTTTGTAGTCCATCTTCCGGCAACCAGGAATCCAGTATCCGAGATAGAGCCAGTCTAATCCCCGGCGTCTGGTTTCGGCAATTTGCCACAAAATGGCATATACCCCGGGGCTTAGGGTTGCTTCATCGGGGTCGAAAAAGGTGTAGACCGAGGAGAACCCCTGGGACAGAATATCCACCACAGCGATACAGAGCAGCTTGCCCTCACGCCGAAATTCCACAAAGCGGGTTTCACACCAGCCGCAGCTTAGAAACTCCATATATTGATCCGCCGACATGCCGACCATATCACCGTCGCCATGCCTGGATCGCAGATAGCGTGTGAATAGAGAGAAGTGTTCGCTGCTATATCTTGGAGGAGCAAGAGTTACCGTCATATCCCGCCATTTTTTCTCTATGCGGCGTTGAATTCTTCGCGAGCGAAACTGGCTAACCGGCAGGCGCACGGGAATGCACAGCTGGCAGTGGCTGCAATTGGGTAAATAGATAACGGCACCACTACGGCGGTAGCCACGATCCATTAGATAGCCGTAGATGGATTCGTCCAGTTCCGCGTGAGGATCCACAACCAGTGTTTGGGAGGTCTCTGCCGGCAGATAGGAGCAAGGCTGAGTCGGAGAGAGATAGAGCTTGAGTTCAGTCATGAACATGGCGTTGATTGAGGTGCTCTAGTCGCATTTGGTGGTGAGCATGTTCCAACTACCGTGTATGCCGGGCAGATCCACACCGATCGCTATTTCATCACAAAAAGCAGCTCGAGTGATCTCCTCTGCCCCCATAGAGAGAAGGTGGGGCGTAGAAACCTGGCAATCGATTAGGCGAAATTTTAGTTTCGAAAGTAGCCTGCTGAGGCACACCAGTGCGCTCTTGGAGGCGTCGCGCTCTTTGCTAAACATCGACTCCCCAAAGAAAACTCTCCCGATCGCTAGACCATAAAGTCCTCCCACCAGTCGTCTATGTTGCCAAATCTCCACTGAATGTGCATATCCCTGTCGGTGCAGTTCGATATATGCGGCGTTCATCTCCGGTGTGATCCAGGTGCCGTTTTGACCGGTCCGCGGCGCTGAACAGGACGAGATAACCTGTTCGAATGCGCTGTCGAATCTGATCTCGAAAGCCCGATTCCTCAAGGATTTCCTTAGGCTGCGGGAGATCTTGATGTTATCCGGGAATAAGACGAGCCGTGGATCGGGGCTCCACCAGAGAATTGGCTGGTCATCTGAATACCAAGGAAAGATACCCGAACGATAGGCATTCAAAAGACGTGTGGGGCTGAGGTCCCCGCCAATGGCGAGTAGTCCATTAGGCTCGATTTCGGCCCTCTCCACTGGAGGAAAAGGTGCCTCGGGCGTATGGGAGTTCAGCACATAGATCATGTGGCTAAATCACACAGGTGCCGGAGGCCTTGACTGCTTCGATAGGGTGGCCACCTCTACTGGCAAACGTCGAATGCTTGCCCTGGCGGTTCTCGGAGGAGCTGTATCCAGCCCATTTAAGACCCGATTCAGCCGCTCTCCGCAGAGGCCTCCAGCGCGTCGAGATAGCGTTCGGCATCCAGCGCCGCCATGCAGCCGGAGCCCGCAGAGGTAATGGCTTGGCGATAAATGTGATCCATGACGTCGCCGGCGGCGAAGACGCCATCGACACTGGTCTGCGTGGCTTGGCCGTCGGTGCCACCTTTGACCTTGATGTATCCCTGCGCCATGTCGAGCTGATTGACAAAAAGATCGGTGTTCGGTCTGTGGCCGATGGCGATGAATACCCCTTGTAGATCGATCTTTGAAGTCTCCCCGTTTTTAACATTCTTGATGCGCATTCCGGTGACCCCGCTTTCATCGCCCAGTATTTCATCCAACACACTGTCCCAGGCAATAGTGACATTTCCCTTGGCCTGCTTTTCGAAGAGGTGGCTCTGCAGGATTTTTTCGGCCCGCAAGGCGTCACGGCGGTGAACCAGTACAACCTCCGCTGCAATGTTGGAGAGATAGAGGGCCTCTTCGACTGCAGTATTGCCGCCGCCGATAACCGCGACTTTCTGATTCTTGTAGAAAAAACCATCACAGGTTGCGCAAGCGGAAACACCCCGCCCTTTGAAGCGTTCTTCGGAATCCAGTCCAAGATACATAGCAGAGGCGCCCGTGGCAATAACCAGGGCGTCGCAGGTGTAGGTGCCGGAATCACCGGTTAGAATAAATGGCCGCTGGCTGAGGTCCGCTTTGTTGATGTGATCGAATATCACTTCGGAATCGAAGCGTTGCGCATGTTTTAACATGCGATCCATTAGTTCAGGTCCCTGCACTCCCTCCCAGTCACCCGGCCAGTTGTCCACGTCAGTTGTAGTGGTGAGTTGTCCGCCCTGTTCCATACCGGTGATAACCACAGGATCCATATTTGCTCGAGCGCCATAAATAGCGGCGGTGTATCCGGCAGGGCCGGAGCCCAAAATAAGCAGACGACAATGCTTGCTCTCACTCATGTATAATTACTCCGTTGAAACCGTGGGTCGGGGTGTCTGAAACCGGCTGGCGGGTGTGGCAGCGATTCTAGAGCCAGGAGAGGATCTGGGGATCGATCATATTCAGATGTAGGGGGCACCACGGACTTTTCTCCACGCTAGCTAAACTTCCCTAAAACGCCAGTAACCAAAAATTCGAATATTACGGAATGTTCACTGGGCGGTAAAGAATTTCATCCGCTCGCAGAAACCGTGGAGGTACATTTCCGGTATTTCTAAGTTAGACGAAATAAACCATATAACTATATAATATTGATAATTATTAGCACAGCTCTTTGTACCATCTCGTGGGGCGGGGAAAATGCGAGAACGGTGTAGATATCCAACCACGTTCTTGGACTGGAAATGCCATTGACAAAGGCGAATGGCTGGAATTCGAAGGTATCGCTTATGCAAGTAGGGCGCCGTTTGCGAGAGGGAGTACTGTTGCTGCTCGTGGCTATCGCAGCCTATTTCCTGCTGTCGCTGGTCGACTATTCACCCGCCGACCCGGGTTGGTCCTACACCGGGTCCCGCGAGCAGGTCGAAAACGCCGGTGGTCCGCTGGGAGCATGGTTTGCTGACGTTCTTTTCTCCCTGTTTGGAGTGTTCGCCTATCTGTTTCCTCTCATGATTGCCTGGAGCGGATGGCTTCTATTCAAGGAGCGAACGGTGGACGAAAGCCTTAATCTGCATATGTTTGCTTGGCGCTGGATCGGCTTTTTTCTAACCCTCGCCGCGGGAAGTGCGCTCGCTTCACTGCATATCTCCGGTCCGGGTCTTGGCTTGCCCGGACAGGGTGGGGGAATACTCGGTACATTTCTTCAGGAACTGTTGGTTTCGATGTTGAGTTTTGCCGGGAGCACGTTGCTGCTGTTGGCATTGTTCTTCGCTGGCTTTACCCTGTTCTCTGGTGTCTCATGGCTTTCGGTGATGGACTACATCGGTGAGGGTGTACTGCGATTGTCCCAATTCGCCCTTACGATCCGGGACCGCAGGGTAGATGCCAAGAATGCGCGGGAGGCCAAGCGTAAACGTACGGAAGTCTTCAAACTGGAGACCAAGCGGCGGGAAGCCCGACCGCCTCCCCGCATCGAGCCTGCCATTAAGGCACCGAAACCCAGTAACCGGGTGGAGAAGGAGAAGCAGGTGCCGATGTTCCAGACGGCCGCAGAAGGGGATCTGCCACCCCTTGCATTGTTGGACAAGGCCGAGCACAGGGATCAGGGATTTACTAGCCAGGAACTTGAGGCTATGTCCCGCCTGGTTGAATTAAAGTTGCGGGATTTCAGTGTAGAGGCCCAAGTGGTGGCAGTATATCCAGGGCCAGTGATTACCCTGTTCGAACTGCAGCTTGCACCCGGCACCAAAGCCAGTAAGATCACTAACCTCTCCAAAGATTTGGCCAGGGCTTTATCGACAATCAGTGTACGGGTGGTGGAGGTTATTCCGGGAAAGTCGGTCATTGGCTTGGAAATCCCCCATGAAAATCGGGAAATGGTCTACCTCAGCGAGGTCCTGCAATCGGAAATTTACGACCTTGCCAAATCTGCGTTGACGCTGGCGCTCGGCAAGGATATAGCGGGCACCCCTGTGGTTGCCGATTTGGCCAAGATGCCTCATGTACTAGTGGCGGGCACCACGGGATCCGGTAAATCGGTGGCGATCAATGCCATGGTGCTAAGTCTGCTGTATAAGGCTTCACCGCAGCAAGTGCGCCTGATCATGGTTGACCCCAAGATGTTGGAGCTGTCGGTCTACGAGGGTATTCCGCACCTTCTAACTCCGGTCGTCACAGATATGAAGGAGGCGGCTAATGCGTTGCGTTGGTGTGTGGTCGAGATGGACCGCCGATATCGGTTGATGGCTTCGCTGGGGGTGCGCAACATCGTCGGCTTCAACAAGAAGGTGGTGGCCGCAGAGAAGAAGGGCTCACCCATACCGGATCCGCTGTATCAGCCGGATCCCCTCTCGGATGATCAAGCTATCCCCCCGCTGGAGGCGCTGCCATACATCGTCATCATTATCGATGAACTCGCGGACATGATGATGGTGGTCGGTAAAAAGGTGGAGGAGTTGATCGCGCGCCTGGCTCAGAAAGCGCGAGCGGCGGGTATTCATCTCCTACTCGCTACACAACGACCGTCGGTCGATGTGATTACGGGATTGATCAAGGCAAATATACCCGCCCGAATAGCCTTTCAGGTCTCTTCCCGAATAGACTCGAGAACCATTCTCGATCAGATGGGAGCCGAGCACTTGCTGGGCAATGGGGATATGCTCTACCTGCCTCCAGGAAATAGCATTCCGCAACGGCTTCACGGCGCTTTCGTGGACGATAATGAGGTGCATCGGGTGGTAGCGCACCTCAAGCAAATGGGAGAACCAGATTATATCGATGCCATATTGCAGGAACCAACTGAGTCGATCCCTGGTCTCTCAGCTGAAGGTGGAAGCAGCGTCGAAGATGCAGATCCTCTTTATGACGAGGCTGTAAAGATCGTCACCGAGAGCAGACGGGCGTCCATATCGGGTGTGCAGAGACGCCTGAAAATCGGCTATAACCGGGCTGCGAGACTAATCGAGGAGATGGAGCGCACGGGAATTGTCACTCCCGCTGAATCCAATGGAAATCGGGAGGTGCTGGCACCACCTCCACCAGAGGTGTAGATGAATCCAAATACATTACCGGCGTTTCTGCTCTGTTGGCTCGGTTTGTGGGCAGGCACCCTTGGCGCGACCCCAGGCTCGGTGCAGCTGGAGCGTTTTCTTGAGGGTGTGACTACTCTTAGAGCCGATTTCGAGCAGTCGCTGTTTACTCCAGATCGCGTCGATCCGCTGTTCTCGAAAGGTGTGTTCTACTTGTCACGCCCGGACCGCTTCCGCTGGGACTATTCGGAACCCGAACCACAGCTGATTGTCGCCGATGGCCGGCAGGTTTGGCTATACGATCCCGACCTGGAGCAGGTAAGCGTGCAATCACAACGACGGGCACTTAACGGTACGCCGGCTGCCCTGTTGATCAGTGGAGAGCCGGTGGATCGCACTTTTTATATAGAAGATCTCGGGCCAGCAGGGGGGGTGGAATGGGTAGAACTCACCCCGTTCGATGAGGAGAGCCAGTTTGCGCGCATCAAACTCGGCCTATCCGACAACACCTTGCTGCGCATGGAGATGATTGACAAGTTTGGGCAAGTAACCCGCTTTAGATTCTCCGGTATCCAACAAAATCCCGAACTTCAGAACGGATTGTTTGAGTTTACCCCCCCTGATGATGTCGATCGCTATAGTCACTAGGCCGGATAGGGGAGGACGACTCCGGTGAATTCTCCACCCAGCGATCTATTTGAAGAAGATTCCTCCAGCGATCACCGGCCTCTCGCGGATAGAATGCGCCCTCGAAGTCTCGACGAATTCGTCGGACAGGACCATATTTTTGGCGACCAAAAGCCGCTGAGGCGGGCTTTCGAATCCGATCGCTTCCACTCCATGATCCTCTGGGGGCCGCCCGGTACGGGGAAAACTACCCTGGCGCGACTGGTCGCTAACAGGTCGGGGGCACGGTTTATCAGTATTTCGGCAGTGCTCTCGGGAGTAAAGGAGATCAGAGCTGCGGTGGAGGAGGCGCGCAACACGCGCCGTGTAGAGGGACGTGGCACGGTATTGTTTATCGACGAAGTGCATCGGTTCAACAAGAGTCAGCAGGATGCCTTTTTGCCTCATGTCGAAGACGGTACTCTGGTCTTTATCGGTGCCACCACGGAGAATCCATCCTTCGAACTCAACAACGCGTTGCTTTCGCGTGCAAGGACCTATGTATTGAAACCACTCGATGCAGAGGCCATAGGACGGATAATCGACATGGCACTAGCGGATTCTTCCCGGGGATTGGGTGCCCGGAGGGTCAGGTTGGATAGGGTTTCGAGGCAAATGATTGCGGAGATTGCAGACGGAGATGCCAGGCGTGCTCTAAACGTTTTGGAGATCTGTGCCGATTTGAGCGACGAAGATGGCGCGGTAGTCCCTAAGCAGGTGGTGGAACAGGTAATCGGGGGTAACTTACGGCGCTTCGATAAAGGTGGAGAGGCGTTTTACGATCAGATCTCTGCGCTGCATAAGTCCGTCAGAGGTTCCGATCCCGATGCTTCGCTCTACTGGTTTTGCCGCATGATCGATGGGGGGTGCGATCCTCTCTTTATCGCCAGAAGACTGGTGCGTATGGCATCGGAGGATATCGGCAACGCGGATCCCAGGGGCTTGACGTTGTCCCTGAATGCCTGGGAGGCGCAGGAAAAATTGGGTAGCCCTGAAGGAGAGCTTGCTCTTGCACAAGCGGTGGTCTATCTTGCGGCCGCCCCCAAGAGTAATGCTGTCTATACCGCCTACAATCACGCCATGCAGGATGTCCGCAGCAGCGGCTCGGATGAAGTCCCGTTACATTTACGAAACTCGCCGACCCGGTTGATGAAGGAGCTGGGCTACGGCAAAGCCTATCGTTACGCTCATGATGAACCGGACGGATATGCCGCTGGCGAGCACTATTTTCCCGAGGGTATGGATAGGCGTAGGTATTATCGCCCTGTTGAGAGGGGCTTGGAACTGAGAATCAGGGAAAAGCTCAATAGACTGCGTGAACTGGACCGGCGTTACGAGCAGCAAGCGTCAAAGAACAACAGCTGATTGAATTCTCTATCGTCCTGTACCCTTGCAGCGTGTAAAATGCGCCGCATGCTGGAACATGAGAAATCGAGATAGTGACACAGCTGCTCGCGATTGCAGCGGGTGGCGCGGTAGGAGCGGTTTTGCGTTTCTGGGTATCCAGCGGCGTATATTCGCTGCTGGGAAGAGGGTTCCCATATGGAACTCTGGTTGTAAATGTGGCCGGTTCGCTTGTCATGGGGCTGTTATACGTGCTGTTTATCGAACGCATGGCGGTCAGCCCTGAACTCAGGGGGGCCATTTTGATTGGTCTATTAGGTTCGTTCACCACCTTCTCGACCTTTTCCCTCGAGACGCTATCGCTAGTTGAGCAGGCCGACTACTTTAAAGCGGTAGTAAATATCCTGTTGTCCGTAACGGCTTGTCTCGGCGCCGCTTGGTTCGGGGTAGTTTTCGGGAGGCAGTTATGAAGACCAGCGACGTGACGATGGTGCGCATATACCTAACGGAAGGGCAGAAACAATTTCAACAATTGATGTCACTGCTGCATGATGAAGAGCAGATACTTGGGGTAACCGTTTTTCGAGGGATTTCGGGATTCGGAAAATCCGGGAAGATACATTCATCCACGATCGTAGACCTCTCCCTTGATCTTCCCGTGGTTCTCGAATTCTTCGATCGGCCGGAGAAAGTGGTCGCAGTGCTTGAGGACCTTAACAAACTAGTGGAACCAGGACATATAGTCAGTTGGCCCGCTACCGCAAATTGTGGTGAATAGAGAATGCTAGACCCTCGTCTTTTAAGAAACGCACTTACAGAAACCGCCCGTAAACTTGCAAGGCGAGGAATGGTGTTGGATACGGCCCTAATTACAAATCTCGAAGGCCGCCGTAAATCGCTGCAGGTCGAGGCGCAGGAGCTTCAGAGTCGTCGCAACAGTCGATCCAAGGAAATCGGAAAAGCGAAGGCGGCCGGCGAGGATATACAACCACTGTTGGATGAGGTTGCCGGGTTTGGCTCGCGTATGAAACAGGTGGAGGAAGAGTTGAGCCGGGTACAACAGGAATTGCAGGATATTGTCATGGGTATCCCCAATATCCCTCATCCAAGCGTACCTGACGGAGAAGATGAGCGGGCCAATCGTGAGGAACGTAGATGGGGGACTCCCCCCAAATTCGATTTTCAACCCAAGGACCATGTCGATTTAGGGGTCCAAGGTGGGTGGGTGGATTTTGAGGCGGCTGCCAAGATTACGGGGTCGCGATTCGTAACTCTGCAGGGATCAATGGCTCAGTTGCAGCGTGCCCTCGCGCAGTTCATGCTCGATACTCACACTCGTGCGCATGGCTATACCGAAGTTTATGTGCCTTTCATGGTCAACGCGGACAGTCTCAGGGGTACCGGACAGCTCCCTAAATTTGAGCAGGACCTGTTCCATCTTTCTGGAGAGCTGGACTATTTTCTCATACCCACGGCAGAGGTTCCCGTGACCAATCTGGTACGGGGGGAGATTATAGAAGATGCGGAGATGCCACGCCGCTGGGTTTCCCAGACACCCTGCTTCAGGAGCGAGGCGGGGTCCTACGGTAAGGATACCCGTGGGATGATTCGCCAGCACCAGTTCGAAAAGGTGGAAATGGTGCAGATAGTACGACCTGCACAATCCTACGAAGCGCTGGAACAACTGACCGGTCACGGAGAGGCGATTCTTCAACAGCTGGGACTGAGCTACAGAGTGGTCACCCTGAGTACAGGCGACCTCGGTTTTTCCGCGGCCAAGACCTATGATCTAGAAGTATGGTTGCCGGGTCAGTCCGCTTATCGGGAGATTTCATCCTGTTCGAATTTCGAAGACTTCCAGGCGCGTAGAATGCAGGCTCGCTGGCGAAATCCCGAAACGGGAAAGCCGGAGCTCGTCCATACACTCAATGGTTCGGGTCTCGCGATCGGACGAACTCTGGTGGCAGTTGTTGAAAATTACCAACAGGCTGACGGCAGTATCCGCATTCCGGATGTTTTACGTCCCTACATGGGTGGGGCTGGGACGCTATGAGATCCAGCGGGCTGTAGGCCGGGAGCCCGCGCTGGATTAGCATGGACTAGCATTCCGGTTGCGGCAACTACACCATCATTACCAGTAGGATAACGAAACCTACCACCGCCAAGATGGGTAATATCGCTCCCTGCCAATCTCCAGGTTTGGCCTCGGGGCTGTGCTTCAACATAGCTTTGGCGCGAGGAAATAGAAACACGATCATGGCGCCAATCAGGATTGCGGAACCAATTTTCATCCAGTCCATGTTTGTCTGAATCTCCTTTACTGTGAGGGTAAAAAAAGCCCCGGTCTTACCGGGGCTTTATCACTCTTCAGATCAAGCCTTAGTCAGTCGTCGCTGGTCATGCCCAGAATGTGCAACAAGCTGATAAAGATATTGAACATGCTGAGATAGAGGCTGACAGTCATCATTATGTAGTTGCTGTCTCTTTCGTGGATCATTCTGCTGGTGTCGTAGAGGATGAAGCCACTCATTAACATGATAACTATTGCTGATATCGCCAGCGAAAATGCCGGTATCTCGAGAAATATATTGGCCAGCGCGCCTATCAGTACCACTAACATTCCGGCAAACAGGAATCCTCCCATAAAGCTGAAGTCTTTGCGGGTGGTCAGTGCGTAGCCCGACAACCCGAGAAAGATCACGCCGGTACCGCCGAATGCCATGCCCACGATCTGAGAGCCGTTGGGTAACGAAAGGTATGCCTCAAGCACTGGCCCCAAACCGAAGCCCATCAGCCCCGTAATAGCGAACACAACTCCCAAGCCCGAAGTGGAGTTTGCCGTCTTGGGAAGCACAAACCAGATCAGCAGCATGGCACCACCAAGGCTGAGCAGATAGGTCATCGGCGGCATTTGCAACATAACGGACATGCCGGCCATTAAGGCACTGAAAAATAACGTTGCGGCAAGCAAGGTATAGGTGTTTTTAATTACCTTGTTAACTTCCAGCGCGCTTTGGCGCGGACGTGCAACTGAATAATCCAATCGATTCATCTGGTTATCATCTCCTCGCTAGTAACTACCGATTTAACTGTTCACAGGCTGAGACTCTGTGACCAGGCGTTTGTTCCATAGCTTACTTTATTGGGCGCGAAGATCAACATTTCAAGTGTTCTTCGAGCTGAACACGAACCTAGTTGACACTGGAAACCTCGGTGCGGAATCGGTATGCTTCGACCTCACTTTTAGGAGAGGTGGCTGAGTGGTCGAAAGCGGCGGTCTTGAAAACCGTTGAACCTCGCGGTTCCCAGGGTTCGAATCCCTGCCTCTCCGCCACAATAATAATATAACTAATTGATTATAGTGAATAAATTATTACTTATTGAAATTTATCCCACCGATTATCCCACCACTTAGGTTGGGCTGGCTGAATGGATGGGGTGGTCGAATCCGTATTCCCTCTTCGCCATTTCCCTACGATGCATTTCTTCTAGGCTTTTAATTCAGATCTCTGTCTGAGCGCCTGATATCGGCACTCAGTAGCATATACACCCAGTCGCCACTCTTGTAGGCCCCAGTGATTATTGTGATTCGCGAAGAGAGGCGCGTCGTACCGAGGTGTGCGTCATTGTAGTTGTCACACTGGCATGCCGATAACCCGTTGTCATGGATACAAGCCCACAAAAACTGATCGATCTGGCTACTGAGCTGGTAGAAGCAGCTGAACGTCATGATGTCAGCTCATGGCAGCTCTACAAGACAGCCATATACGAAGCAATTACTGGTTGGCCGAAGGAGGGTTTTCGCTGGCCCATGTTGATCATCGATCTGAGCGCAGATCCTCCCCAGGGACGCGCGGTTGAAGGTGTAACTCTAGGTATCTCATTTGCTGATCAGGACGCGTGGAATCTCAGTAACTACATCCAGCTAAATTCAGACGAACAAGAAAACGTGTCTGTCGATCAGATCATTTCGGATTCCATTGCCGGTTGTGTCGATCGGCTGTTTGCGGACGATGCTACGGATTCTCAAGCCGAGCTGTTAACATTACTACGCTTGTTCGACCATAGGCATGAGCTTTCAATACACAAAGCGCTTGTGGCCGCTGCGGAGGTCGACCAAGCCGTAGTGATCGTGCTCACTATCGGTGAGGATCGATGGAAACTATCAGTCTGCGATGGGGAAGGGGAGCTGGACCGGCAGGAACAGGTGTGTTGAAGCTATCGCTTTCCCTTTCTCCACTCCCATGGGGGGATAGGGTTCGGATCGCTCCATAAACCAACCCGCCTTCCTTGAGCCTCATATTCAGCGAAGGCATGCTCCTCCCGCTGCTCCTCCGGCTGTTCGTGAGCATACCGCTTGAAGTGCCAGGCTAATCTATGAGCGAGTTGGGTCATACCGATGTCGAGGGTCTTGGGGCAGCCAACTCCCTTGCAACGGCTATCGGGTTACTGAACCCACACAGTGCCACTCAACCTTGTTCCAGCGGTCCCTTTGTACCACTACAGTAGGGCAGGGTTCATACCGCCTAGGTGGGCCAAGCTAGCACGAAACCCGGCTACCCTGACGCGCAAGATCTGACCCTACCCCCATCGGTACGCCACCGGTAAAAACTACGACCCGGATATGCCATCTATCCTATTGCCAACGCCATTGACAGACGGAGGATTCTAAAGGCTGTTTACCCAATACAATGCCATCCTTCGCGCTTATGCAGCCGTAATCGGCCGCTGCTGCTCCCACGGTATGCGCGTACGTTTCACAGATACTAATTGTCCACTCCATCCCAACATTCAGGGTATCGCGCCAGGGTGATGCTTGATATCGGGTAACAGCGCTGCAGATTTTCGCTGCAGCAGTGGATGGCTCGGTTTTCACGCCCCAACCGCAGTTCGGGCTCGGGAGGCCACCGTCTTTCGCACCAGATACAAATCTATGTTCATTAATGCAGGCGAGTTTGTAGTGGACGGCATTTGTAGCCGTCATGTATTTCTCACAGGCTTCTTTTTTCATTTGCGCAGGGGACTCGAACGCATCGCGCCATCTGTTGTGACTTGACGTTCGGTCGTCGTACACCAAGCAAGCTTTTTGCGCCGGTTGTGGGTGCACATCAGGTAATGCCCAGCCACAGTCTGGGGTCGGAAACCCCGCATTCGTGTTGTCGTTTCCTGCCGAGCCGTACACTACACCGGTAGAGTTCAGGCAACCGAGTTGATATTGGGTTGCATCGTAATCGAGTCCGGCAATCTTGCGAAAGCTATTGCAGTCAGTGAGTCCCCAAGTTTTAGGCACAACTATACTGTCTCGAAAGCTAGGTGGTAAAAAGACGCTGCACACTTTTTGGGATTGCACCGTTGGAGGCGTCTCCGTAATCGTGCCCGTGAACTGAGTAGCGGTAGTTGCTCCCGGTGTAAAATTAAACTTCCCATTTATCACCAGGCCGTCGGACATGGCATTGCCTGTGGTGGTGAACGTAGGACCGGCCCACGTGCCCGCGATGGGCGTGCCGGAGCCGCCGGAAATATAAACGGCGCCGTTGTCATCAACTTGAATAGATGTCAGTGCCGCGTTCGGTGGGTTCGCTGTTACGGTGTGGGTGCCGGCAACTCTATTGACGGCAAAATACGGCCATTCTCCGATGACGTTTCCGCCTGGGCGATAACGACAGACCCACATTTTACCCAAACCCTTGGAGGAGCAATCAGCCGTTCCACAACCGAATTGTCCCGTATTGCCCCAGACAAGCTGCGTATAGTGGCCACAGGATCCTTGGCGGCAGGAATTTGTGTCGTAAAGGTACTCCTTGACTTCGACTGCCCACCCGGCAACCGCCGCGGTAGCCGTTGGGTAACCCCAGGCAAGATTTTCACCGTCAGTAGTATTGGGGTCGTGCGATGTTCTGCACAACTTTGCGTACTCCTCTGCTGCCTTAGCCATCTCCGTTGCCCAAACCAGGTCAGATAGCCCTGGATTCGGAATCGGCTGCACCAGCGCTCCGTCGATCGGCAATCCATTGTTGACCTTATGTCGAATTTGATTGTGGGCTTGGGTCATATCCGTTTGCACGTCAGCAAACGTCAAACTGCTAGAAAACAGAAGTGGTAAGAGCTTACAGGTAGAAAAGAAAAAAGTTTTCATGTTCATCCTTCTGAATTGAATCCCAGAAAACTGCTTTATCGCTCAAACATAGGCGTTGATAGTCAAATGTACAAGATGATCCGACTAGGTTCGCACGCGCACAAACGCTGAGATCAGGTCCGCTAGCTCGATGGAGAACAGGGCTGAGGGCAGTACTGACAAGCCCGGACGACAGCTTGGGGTCCAGACTGTGAAAACTCTTAAGCGAGATTTTAACCTCGTGAAACATTTTCGTATCCCTGCACCAAATTCGACTCGGCCTTCGACAACCTGTTAATGCTCTAGCTGTCCCGGTCACTGGCTTTATGCAACAAAACAGGAAGCTTGTTGCCGCTCTGTTGCCAGTTCACGAGATGACTTCACACCGTGTTCGTTTGCCTGCTATGCTTCCCCTCTAGCGCAAGGTACGCCGGGTAAGCAGTGCGGCCTCACGGCTAACGGAGGCTAGCAGCCTTCGCTTTGCTCTCCATGGCTGGTAGCGACGAAAGTTCAAGGACCCCATCCCTGGCACCCAGCTCCCTATGCTGCTTCAGCCTGCCCCTGTAACCCCATCAGATAATCAGCCACCGCCTGGGCCTTACTGGCCGCTGAGGAAAATGCCCTGGAGTCGTCCTTGAGTACCCGCACCCAGTGGTTCAAGTACTTGGCATGGTCCGATCTGGGCTCATGGTCGATCCCCAACTGGATCGAGAGAAACGCAGCCCCCAGCTCCGCCACCAGCTCCTCCATGGCGTAAGCCTCATCGCTAAATCGAGACTTCATACCCGCCTTGCGATCCAGCCTCGACCAATGACCGGTCCAATGACCCAGCTCATGGAGCAGGGAGGCATAGTAGGCTTTATTGTTGGCGAAGGCTGAGATGACAGGCACTCGTATCCGATCACGAATCGGTGAGTAACAGGCCTTGTCGCCACCCTGATGGATCTCAGCGCCCGTGTTGGCGATAAATTGTTCGACGTTGGCGATGCGCTCAGGCTCAGGGATCGATTCTTCTGGCTCGAACTCTACCCCGTCCACCTGGTCCGCATTGAACAGATAGAAGTGTTTCAGGACGGGGACTGTCTTCTCTTCCTCCCCTTCCTCGATAGTCATGGACTTATAGAAGACACCCAGAGTGCCTTTCTCGCCTTTGCGGACACAGCCGCCCTTGGATCGCCATTGGCGGAAGGTTCCCCATAGCGAGGTAGCAAATCCGCTCTTCGCAGCAGCCAGTCCAAGAAGTAGCACATTGACACCTCGGTATTGCGCACCAGTTACCACGTTAGTCGGCATCCCCACCCCGTGGGCAGTCCAAGGCCTTGTCCAGTCGCTGCCGTGCTCCTCCATGAGAGCGAGGATCTGATCGGTAATCTTCTGGTATAGGTTGTTTGGTTTCATGATAAGTCTCCAGATAAGAGAAAGCCGGAACATGCCCGGCCTGTGATCAGTCGGTGAGGGGAGGGAGATCGATCCAGCCCAGTCGGGTGATGACTTCCTCTTTACTGACGAAGTCCGGGCTGTACTCCAGGAACTCGAAAAGGGTATCGATATCCTTGACCGCTTCAGCGATACACCGTCTGAGCTGAGCGTTTTCGATGATCAGGGACTTGTAGCAGCTCATAGCATCCCCCTTTCCGCCATGGAGGTAATCTCCTCTCCGACGATGAAGTGATCCAATACACGGGTCTCCACCAGACCCAAGGCATCCTTCAGGCGTTCGGTAATTCGTCGATCTGCCTGACTGGGCTCGCTGATGCCCGAGGGATGGTTGTGGGCCAGGATGACCGCTGAGGCGTTATGGTGAAGGGCGCGTTGCACCACCACCCTGGGATGAACCGCTGAGCCGTCGACGGTCCCGAAGAACAGCTCCTCGTAGGCGATCAGTCGATGCCGGTTGTCCAGGAACAGGCAGGCGAAGATCTCCCGAGGCTGGCCCGCGAGTGCCAGGTGTAAAAATGCCTTCACCGAAGAAGGTTCTGTGAACTCCTCAAGACTGGAGCGCTTGATGGATGTGAGCAGGATCTCTTTGGCTTGGTCGAGAATCTCTGTCCGGGAAACAGGCCCATTGACGTGATATTCGCCGGTGGATTCGTTGAGGATGAATGCGGTCATAGTTATCTCCTGTGCAGTGAATGAGCACGGAGCGCATTTATGACTAGCGCTAGCGCTGGGCGGTGGGGAGAACTAATCGGAGGAGCGTGGAGGTGTCAGTCGACGGATTTATACATAGTCGAGATTATGCGGCGAGAGTACGAGCGGACAATACGCGAGAGCGTTTTGCGCATAATCCCCGATTATGTTCAGTCCGGCGACACCAGAAGAGAAAGTCAAAAAACTTTCCGAGGAAAAGGCCCATGGGTCCCCCGAGGCCGAATCAGAAACCGGAATCTGAAGTGGGGGGTGCTGTATAGGAAAGGGGGAGGGGGTTCCGAGCCTTCCTTTCGGGCAGCGTCTTTGGTAGCTGCCGTTGGTTGGTGTTTATTGCGGACCGGTTTTCAAAAAAAATTTGTGAAAAAATTTTCAGAGAAACTGCGCCTGTGGACACTGTGGGTATCAGGGAGGATATCCGCAAGTCCAGTAGGCAGTATGCAGGAAATCATAAGAGGAGAGACGTTTTCCTCTCTGTTGATTTCACTCCAATCCCGGGTCAGTTTTTCAGTGTAATTCGACATGCAAATCAACAAAACCAACCTGGATTTCATACTTTATTTAAACTAAGTTTAAATTAGAGAAACTATACTTTTATAAAGGTAATTAATTGGGCATATAAACTGCGCCATAAAACCTAATGCACCATGTGGTGGGCATCTAGTGTGGTGCGACGTATAGGAGAAATCGATGAAGATTTGTGAGAAGCAAGTAAATCCATCTACTCCTTTCGCAAGAAAATTACCAACATTGATGGCGGTGGTGGTGTTGATTTTGAGTACTGCGGCACAGGGAGATGCTGACCTGGATTTATACATTGGATCGGAGGCATGGGAGAGAGAAGACTCTCTCCACGAGCCCCAATGGTTCCGAAGACCAGAGTGGGACTTTCCTCAACTTGGCATTTATCAGAACGCTATCTTTGATGATTTTGATGGCGATGGTGACTTAGATGCATACGTTACACATGACCGTAACCCCCTCTTAGGTTATGAGAATATAGGTTCAGCTGCTGGGCCAATATGGAAGGGGCGATCGGAATGGGATTTTTTGATACCTGATATAGAGGAGAACCGAGTCTTTGCGACTGCGTTTGTAGATCTCAACAATGACGGCAGAAATGATCTAACTGTAGCTAAGCACAATACGATACGTGCCTATGAGAACGTAGGTGGGTCTGTACCGGCAAGGTGGCAACGTACGCCTAAATGGGATATTGAACTTCCTGGTAAATACAACCTGATGCATACTTTCGTAGATCTCGACGGAGATCATGACCAGGACCTTTTGGTTAGAACTTGGAGGAGTGGGCTATTTGCATTTGAAAACATTGGGACGATCAATAACCCATTGTGGAGAGAACGAGCTCAATGGGCTGTTCTCCCGTATTATGATGATGGTCCGTATTCGCTGGCGGTAGACGACTTGGATAACGACGGTGACTACGACGTGCTCGATGCAAGGCCAGGTAATACCCCCCAACTTATTGAAAACATCGGTGATGAAACGACTCCAAATTGGGCGATTAACAACGAGTGGAATACACCGTCTCCGCGTCCAGAGCATTGGGCCGGGCAGGCGACTTTTGTCGATATCGATAGTACTTTACAAGTAATGCGTATAGGAATTGAGGCTCATATTGATGGGCGCGATCAACTAATCATACAGGGGGATACTCTAACGTGGCATCACTTGAGTCATGCAGCAGTGGGTCGCCACAGAGGTGCAAATTCTCCAACTATAATCTCTGATCCTGACGGAAATAACGTTACCGAATGGCTTCCTATATGGCCCACATTACCGCCAGATGAGCTTCGGCGTGAAGCATTTTCGTCAACATTTATTGGGCTGCCTGAGCCGATCTCAAGTGATGGAATGCAATGGGATGTTGTCAAAAAGTTCGGTCGGGACGAGGTTAAAATCGTAGAACAACCAGACCCAGGGAATGACTATACACTGGTTGTTGAATTCTGGGATCCATCACCCGGTTCCCGGTTCTACGGCATCGAACTCGTTAAATTGGCAGGAACGGGTGGCGATTTAGACCATGACGGAGACGTAGACCGGGATGATGTAAGTCTTTTGCTGAGTCGGAGAAACGAGCCAGCGTCGGGATTGGGAGATCCAATGGACTTAGATCAAGATGGGGTTATAACCACTTTGGATGCGCGAAAGCTGATGCTAACTTGCACTAGGCCTAGATGTGCCTTCGAGTAATCAATGCTCGATCGACATTCTTTTGCGAAAGTACAATGTGGACTGGTGTAATGATTTAAACTCAATCTGTCTTGGGATTGCACTACAAATTTACCTGCACAGATGCCCAGATGGTGGGCATTAGGTATTTTCTTGATCGGCTTAATTAGAACGAATGTCGTAATCTTTTACACTTTTACGAGTACTTCTATAAATTACAGAAGCCATCTCTTTGATAAATGGTCCAATGTATGTGGCGGCTTAGTAATTGCGTAACTAGCACTGCAGCATCGAAAACGGCCAATTAATGGCTTAATAAAATCTATGGGGGGAAATAATGTCAAAGCGCGTAGCCAGTATTATTGTCAGTCTATTTGCTCTATTTACTATGGGACAGGGGCGAGCTGTAGTCCTTTCGTTTAATCCCACCACCTCAAATGTTCAGCTAGGCGATATCTTTAGCGTGGATATCAGAATCTCAGGTCTTGGTGATGGTGAGGCGCCATCCTTAGGTACCTTTGATTTAGACGTCAGCTTTGATGCAGCTGTAATTAATGTGACGAGTTTACCGGCTGGCGTTGTATTTGGAGATCAGCTGGACCAGAGTGGCTTGGGCAGTATAACAGGCGCCTCATTTATTGCTGGTGGGATTAACCTCTTTGAGATTTCTTTTGACTCAGTCGAGGACTTAAATAACCTTCAGGCAGCTGATTTCACAATTGCGACGCTCCAATTTGAAGCACTTTCAGAAGGAACAGGCGCATTAGAGTTTAGCAACTCGGTTTTGGGGGATGAATTAGGAGATGTAATCCTCCCCACCGAGTTGGGCACTGGAATAGTGAATATTGGGGTAGTTAAAGTGCCTGAACCTACAATACTCGCATTGATGGGCCTCGGCCTTGCCAGCTTAGGGTTCGTCAGGCACAGGAAAAAGCGGGACAAGAGCCACGGACAGAATCAACATCGCCTGTTGTAGAGACAAAATCGTACTTTCGTTCATAGCGAGCACCGATAGTTACAAAAACCAGCGGTATACCGCTCATGCTGCTTAAAGGGAGCGGCTAGGAAGGACTGTTATTGATGTGCAGGGATCTCATTTGAAAAAATTGAGCTTTCGTACCTATTGATATCGTTAAAAATGATATAATAAACAACATGTTAAGCGTAAAGCAGAGCAGATTCATCGACGAGTACCTTGTTTCATTAAATGGGGCACAAGCCGTTCGCGCTGCCGGGTACAGCGAAAGATCAGCCAGGCAGATTGCTGTTCAGCTCTTGTCCAAACATTACATACAGGCTGAAGTAGAAAGACGATGTAATGAAACCGAGCGAAGGCTTCAGATTAGCCGTGACGATGTGATCAAAGGGTTGATTGCTGCCTTCCAGGAAGCGAGGGATCAGAAGCAGCCGATGGCGATGATCGCCGCGATGCGAGAGATTGCCAAGATGATGGGGTACTACAACCCGGTGTTGGAACGGAAGAAACTGTCGGAGAAGCAGAGCGAACTTAAGCGACAGATTGAGAGCATGACGGATGGGGAGTTATTGGCGATTGTGAGGGGAGGAGGGCAAGAGCACGATTAAGCGCCCTTGCCGTTCGCAGGGAGTTAGTGAGTTCTACTCGAAGAGCTCTCCGATCTAAATAGGTTTAGCTCGATCTCAGCGAGCAGTTTATCAACGAAGTTCGCGTCTGGATTTCGAGAAGTACGGACGGAAATCAAAATCTGGGCTAGTCTTTGCAGATCGTCTTCCCGGTGTTGCAAGGCTTCAGCAAGCTGATCAGTCATATTCGGGATGGAGAAACGTGCCCGAGTATCTGGTGCGAGGCACTGAACAAGGATCCAACTTGCAGCTACGGGTGCTTCTCCTGGGATATGGCGTCTTAACCGATGAGCCCTTCCAGGGTGGGCCTTGAACCAGTCCCGGTCGTCGTTTTTCCAGTGAGCAGCGCCTTCATGGATGAATACAGTACGGGTAGGGTGCTCTGCATCATCTGGGAGGGACTCGATCTGAGTTATCAGATCCTCGATTTCATATAATGATTGATTTTCTCGAAGTCTGGAATCGATGAGATTAACAAGCCCTTTTTTCAGAAGGAGATTAGAGCCAGCCATAGTCTCTGAGCAGGTGGGGCACAGTAGATAGAATGTGTTTTCACTAAGTGATTTACTAATGATATCGACGTTAGTGAAACTGGTGATATGACTTTCGCAGCCAGGGCAGCGAACAAACTTCGAGGAGAGGAACTGGTTGAACATATCTGCAGTCCGTTGCGTATCGTTTTTCATGACATTTGCCTCATGTTGAGTTGACTAGATTGCCCACAGTCCAGTGGGACAGTTTTTCCTCATTTTTTGAGGGGGAGGAGCCCCTAAAACACAGCATTTTCTGGCAGCAGCAGTTTCCGCTGGCGCTGATAAGAATGACAGTTATTATTGGGGGGTGTACCCTCTCAAAGAAAAGTTATTATTTGGCACTACCCAAAACTAAACTCTTCTATATACCCCCACCCCCCCAAAAAAAGTGTCAGAAAGACCTGGAGCGTAGATGAGAGTATTTATCCGCATAGGAAATCCGGCGCACTCCTTTTACTATCCATTCGCCCTTGTTATTCCGAGTAACCTGAATGCCGGTAATACGAGTTACTTCAGGGGATTGGAGCTCATCGAGCGCTTTGTTTCTGCCCATGGAGCGTCGGCCATTATCAAAGCACCACGCCCTGTAAACCGCGAAGAAATTGGCCCGAGGCATTTCTTCATCCCCACCGATCTTAAATATACCCTCGTCGAGAAGGCACTCGGCTACAGTGCTGCTTTGTACGCGCCACTTCTTCATTGACGCTAGATGCGATTGCGGGTACGTGAATTTTCCTGATTGAATCACTCGTTGAGCACCTTCCATCGCCCAGTGAAGAATCTGTGGAAGCTCATTATCGAGTATGCTTTTCTCGAAATCATCGATACGCTCCGTTTCAGGTATGGGATTCTTGAATTCCAATATAATCCACCTCGAAAAGAAAGCGTCAGATCGGTCCTTTGTATACGGGAGGTGGTTTGTGTTGAAGACATGACTGGCCGTGTTGACGAACTCAAAGGGACGGTGTGTTGGGTGGCGCCCTTGCAGTACATCGCCACCTGTGACCCGCTTAAAGTCAGCAGCTGGAATCGGTTTGTCTTCCGCCAGTTCCCCAACCATATTCAATGCTTTGCCAGCGAGAGCAGCGATGTAATATTCACTGTCCCACCGGTACGGCGTGGTGGCTGATTGGTATCTTCGGTCAATCAGCGCTGCCAGGATGTTAAGAGTCGTCGATTTACCTGTGCGTCCAGGTCCGATGAACATCGCCACGCGGTGTTTCTTGGGAAGGAGGCCGAACAGAGCGGTACCAAAAATTTCCTGTAGGAGATCTGTGGATGGTTTTACGCTACCGGCGAAACAGCGGCGGAGGTGTTTGCGGAACTTTGGCATCCCGCCCTTGCGGGGGATCGCCTTGAGCCTAAAACGTTGCCGACGTTTGTGCGTTAGCTCCTGATGTTGAAGCTCACCTTTGTCGTCAATGCTGAAGAAACCGTCATCGGTGGCAATCCCTGTTGGCGCATCGTGAAAAAACTCAGGATCGTCTAGCAGGTCATACACATGCGCAGCGATTTGCCGGTAGTCGTTTTTTCGTCGGCAGGCCTTGGAGGTGTTGAACTTCTCTGAGATTATCGTCTCCACCTTCGGTAAGGCGGTCGGAATCCAGAGGCCATCCTGATACCGATAAATGCTCCCTTCGCAGGCAACAGGCGCGACGCCATCCTCTTCAGTGAACCCCTGAATTAAAAGTTGCGCAACGTCGTGGTGAGTTTCGGGCTCACCCGCTGCATCTTGTTCCTGAAATATCCGGTACTGGCGGGTCAGGTCCCGAACACCAAACTCACTTTTTTCGGCGAGCTTGTTGAGGGTGGACTTAACCTCTAAGGCATCCGCGTTAGGGCCTGTTAACACTAATCAGCGTATCGGTAATCAACGCGAAGTTAATAAAGAACAAGAAGACAACATCCAACTTATCGAAACGGGAAAAGATTCGGCGAAAACCTTTTAGCCGTCGAAAGAGGCGTTCGACCTCATTGCGCTTTTTGTACAACGCTTTGTCATAGTCCCATTTTGTCAGACGGTTGCTCTTGGGAGGCACTACCGGAATCATTTCCAGGTCCAGCACCAACTGTAGTGTCTCGTCGCCTTCGTAGGCTCGGTCCATGATCACGTGAGTTCCTTCCCAACCTTGATTCTCAAGGGATTTCAATAGTTTTCTGCCTTCCGGCGCATCGCCCGCCTGACCGGGCGACAGCGAGAACGTAACCGCGGTCCTTTCATTCGCCGCTACCATATGAATCTTAGTTGTCCATCCGGCTCGCGATTTACCGATCGCTTGCGGGCCGTTTTTTTTAACGCGCCCGTACCGTCTGGATGCACTTTCACGGCGGTGCTGTCTACTGAAACATGCTCAACCTGAATGTTGATGATGTCGTTGGCTTGCAGCTCCGAGAAGACATCATCCAAAACACCTTGCTTGGCCCATCGGTTCATTCGCGTATAAATCGTGTGCCAGTTGCCGAATTTCTTCGGTAACGCCCGCCATTTGCAGCCTTGTTCCGCTACATACAAAACTGCGTTAAGCACGTGCAGGTTCGATACGGTGACATTACCCCTTTGTTTTGGCAGCAATTCTTTGATGAGTTTGAATTCTTCGGATGTGATTTTCATCCGATGATTTTATCAAAATTAGTGTTAACAGGCCCTAGTTCTGGATAATTCCTGTAGTGCATTCTTGGTTTCTTCGAGCGACAACTTATCTGCAGCTTCAATTGATCCGTTAATCACGTTAAATGAGACAACAGATCCTCCGTTCCAACCAGCCTGCTTTGCCATATGAAACAGTGTGGCAATCGTGATTCCGTTCTCCAGCTTTTGAAAACTCTCCCATTTGGCGTCCATCTCCTCAGGTTTATACTTATTGCCTTTAGAACTCCACTCATTCCAAAGGTCGAAAGCTCCAGGAAGATCAGTAGACCGTAGCGCCATCCCGACTCTCAGCCATTGGTCATAGCCGCTATCGGGGTCAAGAGATGAGAGTGCATCTTGAATCCGAGAAATATCAACGGAAGACGCTGATTGGGAACTCGCCGTAAGCGGAGGCTTTTTGGGCTCTATCTGCACTCTCCAGAACTTTAGCAGCTCGTCTGGGAGGGTAGGGAGCTTAGTAAAATCGCCTCGCCATCTATAAGGCTTACCGGTGTTGGGGTGAAGGCTCGGAGGTAGCACGTCCTGCACCGTTTTCTCACCAGATTTATCCGCACAACGCAGTTCGAGGACTGTTTCGCCAGAGTCAGTAATTTTAGATGTTTGAAGCGAATCGACCCCCTCGGGAAGTCTAAATAACAACTTCCCTCGATTTTTGCGTCCACTTGTTATCTGGACATTGCACGGGTCGTTGAGAAGACTGTCGAGGTCAATATTGTGTTGAGACAGCAACACCCGTGCTTTTTCAAGGTGGTCAAAATCGATGGCGTATGTTCCGCTGTAAAGGTGTGCTAACCCAACATTTTTCCCCTTCAATCTATGTGCCTGATCGGCTTTGGAAATGCAGCTATCCCGGAGATTCCAGCCCTTGGTTCGAGGGCCTTTCTGCCCAACGGGAATAGGGACCAGGTATAGGTCGGATTCGATGTATTTCTTGAGGACATCCATGTCCTTGCCTCCAAATAGTTAGGAGGCCGAGACGCCGATAGATTCGTGCAACTTACTGAATTAATAGGTATAATTGATCAGACAGTCACTATTCAGGCCGCTGCTTGGAATCCACCGGGCGCGGCCTGTGTTATTTAAATTGTGAGCTAGAAGTACCGGCTGTGTGCAGATGGGATCGCCATTCCTGAACATCCTCCTCACGCCATCTGCTGAGGCGAGGGCCGACTTTAACCGGCCTTGGAAAACGGCCATTGGCGATATCTGTGTAGATCCCTGACCGAGATTTTCCAGTCAAAGATATCAACTCGTTGATTTTATAAAGTTTTTTGATGCTCACTTCATCACCTCTTTCTTGAGGTGCACGAGCTTAGGATTGGCCGTCGCTTCGCTAGCGTGCTAAGTACCTGAATTTATGATGGTTTCTCCGCCAGGTATCTGCGGTGTTGCACGGAGTACCATTAACCCGTTGCGTAGCGCCGTTGCTTTGAGGATGCGCGCATTATAGCTAATTCGTAAGTGGACTCTCTAATGTCGAAATAGTTCCACCAGGATGCAAAAAAACCTATGAGATAGGGCATTATTCTTTCGTGGTCATTAAGTTGCGTAGCAATAGTCCGCCCACGACTGCATGAGTTCTCTCCGTTTTTCCAGTAAATCCCCTCTCTGATAGGCTGCCTCTGTCTTGTCTGTCAGCACGTGGGCCAAGGCGGACTCCGCCAATTCTCTCGGATAGTAGGTTGTCTCGGCGACCCAGTCGCGGAAAGTGGATCGAAATCCGTGAACGGTTGACTCCGAATAACCCATATCGCGTTTCAACAGTACCAGCATGGCCATATTAGAGAGTGGTTTGTCTTTTCTGGAGGGAAATACCCAACCATTCATCTTTGGTAAGCCATTTAGAAGGGCAACAGCCTGGGTAGAGAGGGGGACTCGATGTTCACGTCCCGACTTCATTCGATTCCCTGGAATCGTCCAGATACACGCATCCAGGTCAATTTCAGACCATTTTGCCGACAAAACCTCGGATGTGCGGACTGCAGTGAGTATCGTTAGCTCAAGCGCCTGCGCAGATAACCCCTTATGGCCACGAAGTTCATCAAGGAACTCACTGATCTCGCTATAAGGTAGGGCAGCGTGGTGTATGACCTTCTGAACCTTGGAACGCTGAGGGAGCAGCATGGAGAGATGCCCGCGCCAGAGCGCAGGATTAGGTCCTTCCCGGTATCCCTGGACGATGGCCCAGGAGAGGACATTCTCGATTCGGCCCCTTACGCGGGAAGCGGTTTCGGTCTTGGTTCGCCAGATGGGCTCAAGTACCTGCATGACCAGTCCGGTATCGATCTGGTCAACTGGCAGATGGCCAAATACCGGGCTGGCATACATATATAAGGTATTGGCCCACTGCTGAGTGTGTTTGGTATTCTTCCATCCCGCTCGATGGGACTCGATGTAGGCTCCCGCACACTTGTCGAAGGTCCACACCTCTGCAGAAACGGGCATATGCTTCAGGCTGTCTCTGTGGGCCTTGGGGTCGACGCCTTGCTGCTGGAGGGATCGTGCTTCGCTGGCTTTATCACGAGCTGACTTGAGAGAGACGTCCCGCAAGGAGCCCAGACCAATCTCTCGACGCCTGCCATGCAACTGGTAGCGATAGATCCAGGACTTGGTTCCCCTCTTGGTGATGTTGAGGTAGAGCCCGTCCCGATCAGCGTATTTGCCGGGATTATTGAGCGCTTTGATTTGGACTGCTGTGAGCATCTATTCCACCACTTATCCCACCACTCTGTTGTGGATGCAGGAAGATTAAGATAGATGCTATTAGACTATAAGATCCACCAACTATCTATAATTAATAGTAAAATAGCAATTTAATAGACGTTGTTGGATTATGATAGACAATAGTATGGCGGACTGCCTCTCCGCCATTTATCGCCAGATGGACCACCACCGAGAATATCCAGGGCTGCTGATCCAGCAACATGCAGCATGGTGCGTTTGAGTTCTGAAATGGTAAATAAAAAACGGCTCCCCGAGGAGCCGCTATTGGCACTGCCAGACATCAATTTCAAGCAGCTTTCTTTCTTCTGGCTACACCGACCAACCCAATTATTGCCGAGCCAAACAGCCATGCCGCAGCAGGTATTGGTATCGGATTGACATCAACCGTCAGTGTTGTAGCGCCATTGCTGATGTCACCGAAGATGATATCGTAGACAGAGCCCCCCTTGTGTACTATTGCCGACTCGCCAACCCAGCTTGCACCATCCCACCAAGCAAGCTTGAAAGCATCGCTGCCCAACAAGGTGCCGCTGTTGTTGGCCGGCGTTGATGGGTCTCCAGTCAGTACCAGCAGATCCCAATCACCGGGATTCGCGTTTGGGGTAAAACTGAATTCCCCAATCGGCGCTGGTATGAAAGAGATAACAGGGGTTATGAATCCCCCACCATCGCCTGCCAAGTCTTCAAATACGGCATACTCAGCCCCGGGAGTGGTGCTGATAATATTTACGTCGCCATCAGTTGGTTCCCAAATTTGGGCGTCAGCAATCGTTGAGGCGGATGAGGTGCCTGCGACCAGCAATAGCCCGGCTCCCACGGCCTTCAAGTAGTTTTTTATGAGCATTTATCACGTCCCCGCTATGTTCATTTTCTATTTTATCCACGGTGGCCAGTCTTTAGGATGGCCCCTGGGAGCTAGCTATAAACCGTCTATCCTCCGATACTAGCTCGGAATTAGGCTATGCACTCATCGTGCCAGTATCTTTCCCGCAGCATCCATAGGCGAATATTTACTAGTATTTTTAAGTGGTCGTTTATTTCCCAAACTGATCAGGAAAAAGAACAAAGTGAAGCTTGATGGATAGATTGTAAATAATGTTGACAGTCTGTCATTGCAGAACCATCAGATGGTCATCTGGCTGTAATTAAAAAGGTATCAAAGGTGGTCCAATCGCGGAACCTGGTAACAGCAAAGCACCCTAAATAGAATCGGGCGGCTGAAGGATATAAAACTGTCTGCATACGTACTGTCTAGTGAGCAAGAAAACGACAGATAGAGGTTTATTCGAGTGAACCATGAACGGATCTGTCGTTTCTTACGGACACGAAGTGGATAACACTTGCGATCTGAGCTGATGAGACCATGATCTCGACAATCAAAAGCTTTTTAAGGGAAACCCTGGCGCTCCCTCCGGAACTGGTGCTGGTAGTGGCAGGGCTGGTTTCCCATGTGATGCTTTGTCTGCTATTGGGTAGGTCACCCTATGCGGCTTGGGGTTTGCTTGGTCCGTTGATCTTTGGCGTCGCCCTTGAGGGGTATGAAATCTGGGTGCACTATAAAGACATTGGCCTTTTCGCTCCGGGCAACGACTCCTTACTGACAATCCTTCTCAGGCATGGAAAAGATGTTCTGCTGATGCTCTCTTTGCCATTGCTTCTAGTGGCAATGGGAAGATGATATTCATTCCCAATTAGCTCGTCTCCTCTCATAATGAGAATTTCCGTTACTAGAATTTATGATAGTGTGGAATGGGGAATCCTATTCACATCCTTTACCTTTTGTCTCCATGTGCTTGACCTGACGGGGTATTCCGCCGAAACTCTCTGTTAGAGTACTCTCTTGTCAGGCTATTGGAAGGTGTGTTTAAAGTGTTTGGAAAATATATATCAGGATTGGTTGTCTGCTCCGTGGTCTCTCTTGTCGGAGTTGTCTCCCTAACAGGTTGTGCGACTGTAGCGAACGAAGGTAGCAATATCCAGACGGTCAGGATAAACAGCAGTCCCGAGGGCGCATACTGTTTCCTTAACCGGAAAAAGAAGAGGCTTGGCGGCGTACTGACGCCGGGAGAGTTCGATGTCAAGCGGGATCAACACTCGGTGCAAGTACTCTGTTCCAAGCGGGGTTACCAAGATGGAGAGGGGTATTTGGTTGCCGAACTGGATCCGTGGGTGTTTGGCAATGTGCTGACAGCCGGATTGGGTGCGGTAGTGGATATAGGTACAGGTGCTGCAAGCGAATATGAACCCACGATCACGGTAACACTGATTCCCGATGTCTTCGGCTCCCAGGAAGAGAAGGCTGAGTTTCATGCCATGATGCAGGGCAGGATAGATGCCAAAGCCGAGGAGTTGCTGGCCCACATCAAACGGGAGTGTGGTCGCGAGGATCGCTGTGAGGAACAAATAGAGCAGTTGAATGAAGAAAAATGGAAGGCGACAAAGAAGTTGCGCCAGCGGATGAACAAGACGGTAGTTATTGAAGAGCAGGCATAGGCCAGCTTTCAATCGTGCTAACACCCTGGTGCCGGAGTAATGGGGCTCGTTGGCTCCCCGATACTTGAATCGAAAGCTGGTGATCAGGGCTGCTTTTGGCCCGTGGTAGCATTTGCAGCGGCTTCAGGAGGCACGCGTAAGGCGGCTCTGTTAGCTCGAGGTGTTGCTGATGACGGTAGAAAAATGACAGCAACCCACCGCACCCTGTCTATTAGGGGATTTGGGTAAACGGTAAAAGCGGACGAGGGCCCAAAGACCGACAGGATTGAGGTTGCCTTTACCAAGTATTTTACTATGATTTTAGAACGTAAAGAACTTTTTAGGAGGCGTCAGTCGTGTCTAGGGTCATTACATCTGTTTTCGGTGTCGCATTAGCGATCTACTGGACGTCGAGTGGAATTGTTTCTGAATGTCGGGATTGCAGAACCACAGGGGTGGCCGAAAGCGAACTGCTGGTTGGTTGTGGTTCTGGGCACGATCAGATCCGCAAGCCTGGAGACAGGACCACCGACACAAGGGAACAGAGCGTCTAACATATTCCTTGGCTATTCGTTGATATTTATTCCAGGCATCGAGTCGGCTCCAGTATCTTTTCCCCCAGCGAGAGTCTCTCACTGCTCTGACTGTTCAGATTTTTGTCAGTTATCTTTACAAACAGCGGATGAGGTTAAGATCTGATCAACCCTAATCTGCTGATAATATTGATATATTCACTGCAGGTACGAATATTGCCTTAGTTTACTAGGTCCAAGAATATATCCTAGTGCTGAGGTGAATTTGGGGTTGCAACGCGTACCCCATTTGAATAAACATGAGTCGTACCCGCCGCCCGCTCTACAGTGAACGCCGCAAATCCAAGCGGAACAGTGCCGTAATCAAGGTCTACCTGTCTGGTGGCTTTGGACGCTATCGAGGTATTACCAGGGACATAAGCCGTCGCGGTGCATTCGTGATCACCGACCACCTAGGTTTGGCCTCCGGCTCGCGCTTCGATCTGATGTTTGTCCAATCGGCACCCAAGGTAGTGAGGATCAGGCGATATACCGTTGAAGTTACACGCCGGACTATTGGAGGAGTTGGCTTGGTTTTTTGCTCTAGCCCCCACTTGAATCGGCTAGCGGAAACCGCATGGCTTCGTAAAAACCAATAAATCAGGTTTCGCCAATGATGGTGGCCTTGACAACGTTACCGCCAGGGAGCGGATAACCCGCTCCCTGTGAAGAGAACTCGCTGGACTAATTGCCCGAGCTAACGGTTGGGATATTGTCTGCCTGGCATGGGGACATAATCCGTGAGTCCATTACCCGTATATATCTGCCTTGGGCGATTGATCTGCGCGCCCTCCATGTGCTTCTGCTCCCACCAGTGCGCTATCCACCCAGGCATGCGGCCCATGGCAAATATCACTGTGAACATATTCGTAGGTATGCCGATAGCCCGTAAAATTATTCCGCTGTAGAAATCCACGTTTGGATAGAGCTTGCGTTCTACGAAGTATTCATCTTCTAGGCACAGCTCCTCCAGACGGCGCGCAATATCTAGCAGCGGATCCTTTCGGCCCATCTTAGGTAGCAATTTTTCCGCGATCTCGCCCAGTAACTTGGCCCGGGGATCGAAATTTTTGTATACGCGGTGCCCAAATCCCATAAGCCGCACATCGCTGTTCTTGTCTTTCGCCAACTTGACATAGTCTTCTGCAGACATGTTGCCTTTGTGAATGCGGTCAAGCATGCCCATAACTGCCACATTGGCACCACCATGCAAAGGCCCCCAGAGCGCGTTTACCCCAGCTGAGCATGATGCAAAAAGGTTGGCCTGGCTCGATCCCACCATGCGTACAGTAGAGGTCGAACAGTTCTGTTCGTGGTCGGCATGGAGAATAAAGATCATATTGAGCGCATCTCGGGTGAGATCGTCGCAATCGTAATGATCGTAGGGCATGGAGAACATCATGTGCAGGAAATTTGGCACGTATTTGAGGCCGGGATCAGGGTATAGATAGGGCAGGCCGTTGGCATGCCGGTAAGCGAAGGCCGCCAAAGTTCGTATTTTACTGATCAGGCGTGCAGCAGCTGCGTAGAATTTTTCCTCGTCATCCAAATCCAGAAATTCGGGATGAAAACAGGAGAGGGCGTTGACCATGGAGCCTAAAATCGCCATGGGTGGTGCCTTACGCGGGAAACTGCTGAAGTGGTGCTTCATTCCCTCATCAATGTTTGCATGTTGGGTGAGTTGTTGGGCAAATTCTCGATATTCCTCCTCAGAAGGCAGGCGACCGAAAATCAACAACCAGGATACCTCGATAAAGTTTGGGCCGTTGGCGAACTGTTCCAGCGGGATTCCCCGATACCGAAGTATTCCTTTTTCACCGTCTATGAATGTGATATCGCTCTTACAGCTACCGGTATTTACATAACCCGGATCAAGGGTGATATGGCCGGTCTGGGCCCGCAGTTTACTGATATCGATACCGCGTTCTTCTTCCGTGCCAACCACAACGGGTAATTCGTATTGCTTGCCATCGATTGTAAGGATTGCCTTGTCTGTCATGCACTCACCCTTTGGTTACTGAGTTGTTTAGCTGAATCTTCGGTGGCCGATTCCCAGAAGAATTTAGGGATCCTGGCCGCACTGTATCCGCAGCCGATTTTATCAAGCTTTAGCCTGCTTGCCACGCACTGTTGTTGTCATTTTGAAATGGATTGATCTAGCCAACGGTCTTTTGTTGGCAAGTACGAAGCACCCGTACTTCTAGCTATCTCCGGTTAGGGAGATGGACCGAAAGTTAATCGACGAGGAGATCGAAAATGAAAAAATACATCGTTATGGGAATCATCGGTATGGCGGCTAGCGGCATAGCTTTCGGCGCCAAGAATATGAACAACAACGAGCAACTGGAAGATCAGATCCACGGTTATCAGAAGACCGAGGCGTCTCCTTCCCAACCTGCGAAAAATGATGGCAGCTTGAGTAATAACCAACAGAAGGAAGACCAGGTCCATGGCTATGCCAAAACGAATCCTACCCCGTCTGAGCCTGCAACCGTGCGTGTGGGACGCACCAATAACGAGCAGCAGGAAGACGCGATACACGGTTATAGCAAATGATCTAATCGGTGGACCGTCGCCGGGATGTCGGTGGCGGTCCTGATTTAGGTGATATCCGGCGCCTGAACCAGCGCTGGCTGTGCTGGCGTGATTAGGGCCAGTGGTGCCGAAGTAGCGGCCCCGGCCTGTTAGGGTATCCCATCCCGGGAGGCGGATATGAATAGAGAATTCACTATTATTGCAGTAGCCACGGCCATAGTTACCGGTTGCAGCTCGATGAATGACAACCAGGGAAGATCGCTTTTTGGCAGCACCGGTGGATTCAAGGACACTACCAAGATGTCGGGATTGATGACCGACGGTGCGAGAAGCGGCGGATGGGGTGATTATGACGCCGATGGGTGTGTTGACTTGCTAATTACTGAGGCAACAGGAGCGCGGCTGTTTCGAAACAGCTGCAATGGCACCTTCTCCGATGTTTCACAAAGTGTGGGTATCTCAGCACCCAAAGGGGGTTTTGGTATTGCCTGGGCAGACTACGATGGTGACGGCGATTTAGATGTTTACGTCGCTAGCGCCGATACGGCCAATGTCCTGTATCGGAACGACGGCAATGGTAGATTCACCGATGTGGCATCTACGTCTGGAGTAGCGGATATGCGCTCCAGTACCGGGGCAGCTTGGGCTGACTATGATGGTGATGGCGATCTCGATCTCTTTGTTGCCAATCGATTTTTTCCAGAACCTGACTCCGAGATCACCGATCGTTTATATCGTAACGATGGCAATGGTGTTTTCACGGATGTAGGTGTTGAATCAGGTGTTGCGGTAGTCAACCGCAAAACGTTCATGGGAGCTTGGTTCGACTACGACAACAACGGCACACTTGATCTGTATCAGGCTGTGGATTTCGGGGACGATCGATTGTTTCACAACGATGGTCGGGGTGGGTTTACGGATGTTACCGGAAAAGCCGGGATTTCGGGTCCGGCCCACGCAATGGGGCTTGCAGTCGGCGACATCAATGGTGATGGTTGTTTCGATGTCGTCTCTACCAACAACACCCGAGGCAATCCGGAAGATTTGGAGCATGGTCCCAGTACCCTTTATTTGAACAACTGCGATGGTACATTCAGCGATGCAACAGCAGTGTGGGGGTTAGAGGATAGAGGTACCGTCGACTGGGGAGTCAATATGGTGGACTGGGATAACGACGGTGACGAGGACCTCTCAATCGTTGCTGGTGGCATGTTGGAGGGGGGGGAGAAGGAAACCAACGTCTTGTATGAAAACCGCGATGGTCGTCTTTTGGACGTGACGGATCGTCTTAACGCACGGGTCGATGGGGCCGCCTTCGGTTCAGCATGGGCGGACTATGATAATGACGGCGACCTGGATTGGTTGATTGTCAATTCGAAAAAGAATGTCGTGTTGCTGGAGAACCATGCTGCCCCCGGTCACCATCTGGTGGTGAGGACCGATTTATCCGACGGACACCGAATGGTGGGAGCAAGGGTGGATATTACAGCTGGAGGGAAAACCCAATCCCGTACTGTCCAAGCGGGCAAGGGGTATGCTGCTTCAGAGGAGTTGGAAGCCCACTTCGGGCTCGGTTCGATTGGAAACGTCTCGCAACTCCGAATAACCTGGCCCGATGGCAGGGTATCGGAGCTCAGCGATCTCAAAGCCAATCAAACAGTGATTGTGATTCCCCCGGAACGGGATTATGGATTGGAAAGGGTAACGGCAGCAGATCGCAGGCAGTGAGCCGGATAACAGTTTGGCGCACGCGGACAAGCTGGACGCCGGATCGCAAGCGATAATTGTCTCTGAAACATTCAGAGAGAACTTCCCATTTTTGCCCCGTACCCCTCGGGGCTTTTTTTTTGAGTAAACCCTATCTTTATCCAAGTTGTTTCAAAATGGATGCTCCTATCTCTTGTCCGCTCACAGATAGCGGCTGGCCTCTGTCAGGAAATCGGGACGAGTGGGTATCGTTTCGAAGGGAATGCAAACCGGTAAGGCCACTACCCTATGGCCTTCTGCGCTGCAGTACTCATTCAGATCGAGAGTTATCGCCGCCTCGTTTTCTTCCTTTGTCACTTTGATCCCCATGCGGTCGGTCCTTATCGTCACAGCTTCTCTCCACAGCAGCTTGCGTACTTCCGCCATAGAATCCGCCACTGTTTCCAGGTATTGGTCCAGTGTAGGCGGTGCGGCCTGGCGATGAGCGAATTCGCTCTCAATCTTCGATATGTCCCGCTCTGCCCTGTTGGTGTCAACCCGCCTCTCCTCTGCGCCTGAGAGAACTGACTCCATACCCCAGTTAGCGGATTGCAGGGTGCGGAGCTTGTCTGCGTGTATATCCGGCTTGTTGCTGCTAGGTTGGCGCTTATGGCGGGTGGCAACCAGATTCTTTAGCGCTATTTGGATAAAGTAGTCAAATACATCCTTCTTGATTTCGAAGAGAGTGGCGGCCTCGTCGTCCCCAAAAGCGGAAAGGCGAGGATTGGTGAAGCTGACGGATATCTGTGAGACATCCCTTCGAAGTATATCTCCCGTCATCTCCATACCGAGAACTTTTTTCTCTACTCGGGAAATTGCCTGGAGCGCGAACAGGTTTTCGGGATCCAGTCCAGTACGCTTGTCGAGATACACCTGCAGGCTCCGGTTTCTGGACAGATAATCATCGATGTGATCGGGAGAGACGAAAAACGAGCGAATGCGGTCGTCCTTACTGAAGCGATCTCTGGAAAGTAATACAGGCTCGGATAGGCTATCCACCAATTCGAAGGTGTAGTCCAATGCCTCGATTACCCCTGGTCGCAGGCGCCGACGATACCCTGACAATGCGCGGAGACGGGGATCGGTGCCATCGACTACGCGCTCTATGGCGCGTTCCAGTAATTGGTCGTCGTAGTTGGAACTGGATTTTTCCACAGTCCCGAATATGGACTGAAACAACCTGAGCATTTGCCAACCTCCCGGTCTACGGAGAATCTGCCATCTGGGTGCACAAGAGCCGGTACTGGTTGTTTGTTGCACTCCGAAGATCGCTCGTGAAATCCCATCGAAGATGGCCCATGATAAGCTCTGAGCACTGTTTGGTAATAGTGATAACCCCTGAGGTCCTTATGTGCAACCCCTTGAGAAATTTAAAATCTGTATCATTGCTGGCTTTATTTCTCCTTCCGACAATTCTGCAGGCGGAAGCGGTCAAGGACTACCCCGCCGTTAGTATTACCCCACGGGTATGGGTGATCGAAGGCCCTCTCGGCTTTCCGACGGTCGAAAATCAGGGGTTTATAAACAACCCCGCCTTTATAGAGACAAGTACCGGAATCGTCGTTATCGATCCCGGTTCAAGTGTTCAGGCTGGGCGCATGGTTTTGAAGCAAATTCGCAAAGTATCCAACAAGCCCGTGACCCATGTCCTGAATACTCATGTCCATGGCGATCACTGGTTGGGCAATCAGGCGGTTGTAGAGGCGTTTCCGGAGGCGCAGGCAATCGCCCATCCGCTTATGATCGATCGAGCCCGTGAACATGCTGCGGCAGAGTGGATTCGAATTATGATGGAATTGACCGCTGGATACACTCAGGGCACCCGGGCGGTGATACCTGAAACGAGTATGACCAACGGGGATGTTCTTGAGACGGGGGGAGTGCATTTCAAGATCCATGCTCCCGAAGCTGCACATAGTGGCACAGATATCATGATCGAAGTGGTGGAAGAACGGGTGTTGTTTCTAGGTGATAATGTTACACATAAACGCATCGCCGGGCTCGATGATGCCAGCTTTCGGGGCAATATCGAGGCGTGCAAAGTGGCTTTGGCAACAGATGCTGATAAATTCGTGCCGGGTCATGGGCCGGTTGGTGGCCGGGAGATAGTCGAAGATTATCAACACTATCTCTCGGAAATCTATCGATTGGCTTCGACATACTATGAAGAAGGTTTGGAAGATTATGAGATGAAACCACTGATAATAAAAGAATTATCAGGCTACTCTGATTGGGTTAATTTCCAGGATCAAGTTGGTCGACATATCAGCTTGGCAATTCTGGAATATGAAAACACGTTCTGAACACAGGAACGCTTCATCTACGACTGGGATACCGATTACCTTTTTTCATGTTATGAATTCGTTAGCTTTTCGTGATGTGGCCGTGAGCCTACTTCGCGTAAATTGGGCACAAAGCACTACGGGCGAAACCCTCCTATTCATCTGTTCTGGGTACTGCCCAAAGCTCACCGAGCCATTTCCGTTAAACCAACTGCCGGTTCGGGAGTCAGACATTCTGAATAGTTAGTGCTCAGTACCCAGTTAGTACTATTAGTAACCGGGATATGGGGCGGTAGATGGAGATATAAGTGGATCAGCTATGAAAACATTTGTACTTACAGCTTTTTCTTTAATTGCAGGTTTGCTGGCGCTTCAGCATTTTACCACTGTGGATGCCACACAAAGGCAGGTTGAGGAGATACCCGAGAAGGACCTCACAGGGCTGTCGGTGGCAACATTTGCCGGCGGTTGTTTCTGGTGCGTAGAGTCAGGTTTCGAAATGCTTCCGGGAGTAGTGGAGGTCATCTCAGGTTATAGTGGAGGAGATACCGAGGACCCGACCTACGAGACCGTATCCAGCGGGGCGACTGGGCACACCGAGGCGATACAGGTCTACTACGATCCTGCGAAGATCGGGTACGAAACACTGGTGGCTTCCCTGTGGCGGCAGATAGATCCCACCGACAGCGAGGGGCAGTTCTCGGATCGCGGACGTCAGTATCGACCAGCGATCTTCTACCATGACGAGGAACAAAGGAAAATCGCCGAAGCTTCAGCGAGTGCTTTGGAGCAGTCCGGGCGCTACCAGCGGCCTCTGGCCATGGAAATCGTCCCCTTTGAGCGTTTCTATCGCGCTGAAGCTTATCACCAAAACTACTATCGAAAGAATCCAATTCGCTACAGGTACTACCGGCGGGGATCAGGCCGCGACCGTTTCCTAGAAAGAGTCTGGGGTGACGAATTGCACGCTGAATTGCCGGGCATCAACTCAACCACTTCCGCGTCGGAACAAGATTCCCGTTACAAAAAGCCCAATGATGCGGAGATTAGGCAACGGTTGACCCCTCTTCAGTATGAGGTTACTCAAAATGAGGGTACAGAACGCCCCTTCGACAATGCCTATTGGGATGAGAAGCGTTCGGGAATCTATGTCGATATCGTTACCGGAGAACCGCTCTTTTCCTCCAGGGACAAATATCGCTCCGGAACCGGTTGGCCCAGTTTTACCCGGCCCATCTCCGATCAGTTCATTGTACAGAAGACTGATTACAAACTAATCTACCCACGGCAGGAGATTCGCAGCAAGATAGGAGATTCCCATCTGGGGCATGTCTTCGAGGACGGCCCGGAACCCACCGGGCTTCGCTATTGTCTCAACTCTGCGGCACTGCGTTTTATTCCTGCGGAAGAGATGACGGAACAAGGCTATTTGGAATTGATGGCTGAACTGGAATGAGAACCATGGACAGGGGCGAGATCGGGTTTTGAGAGTTTCGAAGCATATCTCGATACCTGATCAAGAGATTGAGATTCTGGCGACCCGGTCTCAGGGGCCGGGTGGTCAAAACGTAAATAAAGTCTCATCTGCGGCTCTGCTTCCCTTCGATATCAGGTCTTCCTCACTTCCCGAGACCTATAAACAGCGTCTGTTGTCAATGGGGGACCGCCGTATCAACAGCCGCGGTGTGATAGTTATTCGGGCGCAACGCTATCGGAGCCTGGAGATGAACCGCTTAGATGCGCTGTCGCGGCTGCAGCAACTATTTATATTAGCGGGAAGCGGCCGCAAGCGCAGAATTCCTACCAAGCCCTCAAAATCATCCCAGAAGCGCCGGCTGGATAAAAAAACCAGGCACGGCCGACTGAAATCACTACGACAAAGTCTAGAGGACTGATATTTCTTGTATCTCAAGGTCTATCGATAGATGCCGAATTAAAGGTCACGACCGGAAGGCCCCCATTTGGGAGGCTAGTTCACAAGGAAAACTCCCCTAGTATCTGGCGTGTAACCGATGATTGCGAGCTTTCGAAACGAACGTCTTGGCTTGATCATGATCCTGGCATCTTTGGCGGTGATCACGGTCATAATTTTGCTTCTTTTCCACTACCAAAGAGACCTTCGTGAAGATCGAATCCGTGGACAGGGGATTGGGCTGGCACGTTTGCTGGGTGGAATGTCCTGGGAGCAGTTGGTAGGTCAAACCGAACGTCAGGGACCATTACAGATTATGGGCCAGAGTCAAGGCAACGTCGATTTCGCCTACGGAGTGGTGGTCGATACTGCTGGACAACCCGCACGAACGATTTCCGCACCCGGAGTGATCGTGCCCCAGGCGCCGCTACCAAGGGAGCCGTCAGCCTGGTTGGGAGAGAGGACACTGCAAACGGTTGAGGGCGGTAGTTCGATACTGGAATTCTACGCTCCTCTATTCTCTTCTGGAGATCTCATTGGCCATATCCGGCTCGGCTATTTTCAGCCCAGTTTGGGCCTGGAAATGGATCAGCTGCCGTTTGTCGCTACTCTGGCATTGCCGATTTTTCTTCTGACACCGTTGTTCTATTTTCTTATTCGACGGGAGATTCGCCCGCTACAGCAAGTTAACCAGAAGGTTGAACAACTGCTCGAGGAGGGGGATCAAGCCAAGGTCGAGGTGCATGCCAGTGGAGAGCTCAGAGAATTCCTGGAACGATTAAATCATTTCGTCGATTTTACAAAGGAGCGGATCCAGGGACTGGAGCGGGAGCAGAGCGGCCTGATTACTTCCAGCAAGTTGCTTTCGTATAAACAGTCCAGGGTTGAAACTGTTTTACATACACTGCCAGAAGCGGTAGTGGTCCTGGACGAATCGGGTGTGGTCAGCTACGCGAACGCCAAGCTGGGGGCGCTGCTAGATGTCGATCACAACGAAGTAGTGGGGCAGCGGCCCAGCGACTGGTGCAATGAAGAACAGGCGTTGGCATTGCTCTCTCGATTTCAGGAAGCTGGCACCGCCGGCTGTATTTCAGATCCACTGCGATTTACTCCCTCACATTCTCCGGGCAGGGTAGTGGAGATGAATACTTATCCCCTGTTTGCACCACGGGGAGAGGAGGAGTTGCTCGGTACGCTTATTGTGTTGCGTGATGTAACCGAAGAGCAAGGAGCAAGAAACAGCCAGAGTGAATTCGTCGCACAGGTGGCCCACGAACTCAAGACCCCCTTGAATGTGCTGGGTATGTACAGTGAGTCATTGATGGATGATCAAAACACGACCGAGGACTTTCGTATTGAGGCGATAAATGTAATACACGATGAAGTAGAACGTCTGTCAACCTTAATAAATAACATGCTGGCCATTAATCGTTTCGAGATGGACGGTATGCACATCAACCGCCAGCGCACCCGGCTTAACGACCTGCTGGAGGATGCATTTAATAATATTTCTCAAAGCGGTCGGGGCAAGGATCTGTCGTTTAATATCGATCTTCCTCGCGAGCTCAGCACACTGTGGGTAGATAAAGACCTGCTAAGAATTGCCATCAACAATTTGCTGACTAACGCAATTAAATACAATACTCCTGGTGGTACAGTGACTTTGTCTGCGGCTGAATCCGACGGTGACGTCGAGATCAGGGTTAGCGATAGCGGTATCGGAATTGACTCAAGTGAGCAACAGAAGATTTTTGGTAAGTTTTACCGCTCCGAGGATCAGAGCGTGCGAGAGCAGGCAGGGCATGGCTTGGGGCTCTCTTTGACAAAGCATATCGTTGATTTACATCAGGGTGAGCTCAGCGTTGAGAGCATTCCCGGAAAGGGTAGCAGTTTTGCCATCCGTCTGGAGAAGGGGGCAGCGGCTCTGCTGTACGCGGCAAACTAATGGCCAGAATACTAATTGCCGACGACGAACCTCACATGATCCGGTTACTGCGTCAGTCGCTGCAGCGCATAGGGTACGAAGTCGATTCTGCTCCCAATGGAGAGGTGGCTCTCGAAAAGATAAATAGCACAGAGCCCGATGTATTGATCACTGATATTCAAATGCCGAAGATGACAGGTGAAGAACTTTGTCGTCATATCCAGGCGGAGATGCCGGACCGCAGATTTCTCATTTACGTTTTGACATCTAGGACCGAGATCGAACACCGTGACTGGTCGCGTCTAATCGATAACCTGCGATTTCTCGAGAAACCAATCAGTATCCGTCGACTGATTTCCTCACTTGAGCAGTATTTTCACACTTTGTCTCGCTCCCATGGAGAGAGGCATGCCGGGTAGCCAACTGGAGTTAATCGATTTCGAAAAATACCTGCGGTTATTGCAGGCACTGCTGCACAATGACCTTGCCCTTGTCGTTTATGGGAAAGCTGAAAACATCGTATGGGAAGGTGGTGGCTTCCAGGAGAGGTGTGATCCAAAGGTGTTGGCCTGGCTGAGGTCGCGTCCTGCGGGAGATTTGTCGCTGCATTCCAGGGAGTTCTACAGTAACCGACAGCTCTATAGCAATGTATTGATGAATGAAGGAGGGGAGCCGATGGCGACACTCCTCTTTGCAGCTGCATTCTCGGGTGCCACTTCCAATAGTCCGGAGCAGACATTGGAAGATGGCCTCAATGTGATCACTGATTGGATCGCGCGGGACTATCAGCTGAGTGTGGAAACAGATGCTCTAGCCAACGAACTGGCCGATCGGTATGAAGAGCTGAATTTGGTCTATGAGGTGGATCAGTCGACTGGGGAGGGTGCCTCGGGACTAGAGGCCATGCAAAGTTTGGTTACCCAGTATGTCGAATATCTCAATGTGGGCATGGCTGTAATCACTTTGCCGGAAAAGGGAATCACAGCATTTCAGGAAAACGAATTCTCACCCGTCGATGATTCTCATCAGGTGCTGGAGGATGTGAGAGGCAGTCTGTACAACTGGGCAAAATCTCACCAAGAAGCAATCGTTCTCAATAGTGAGGATCACAAGAAAAGGGAACAGATTGGTCTAAAAACAATCAATAAACTCATTGCCATGCCAGTCGACGTCGGCGGCGACTACCCTATGGGACTGCTGGTCATTCTGAATTCCCGGCATAGCCCTGACTTCAGAAATAGCGATCGAAATCTGCTCAACGCGATATCGAAAAAGCTGGCTAAAGTGATTATGTCCAGCTATGACGCCCTGACAGGCCTGGAAAACCTGAACTCCTTCGAAGGTCGGCTCAAGGAGACACTGTTGATATCCCAGACGCGGGGCGGAACCCACGCCGTGCTCAATATCGATATCGATCAACTACAAATCGTCAATGACATATTTAATCGTAACACAGGTGATCGACTGATCCGTGAAGTGGGCCGTACGATTCAGCAGCAGCTGCGTAGCGGTGACGTGGTTGCCCGTACCGGGGGGGATGAGTTCTGTGTACTACTCTACAACTGTCCGTTGGAAGCCGCAGCGGGAATAGCCAAGAATATTCAAAAGCAGGTGGTGGGTTTGAATTTTGAGGCCCAAGGTAATGTGCATGAAGTCAGCGTGGCAATCGGGCTGGCGCCTGTAGGAGCGAGCGCCGAGTCCTACATGGATATTCTTAGCGCAGTGGAGGTGGCTCGCAACGCCGCCAAGGAAAGGGGTCGCAACAAACTGCAGATATTTGGATTGGAGGATCTTGAGCTGCTTCGCCGAAAGGTGGAGATGAAGTGGGTAAACAACATTCAGCGAGCGCTCAGAGATGATCTATTCGAGCTGTTTGCACAACCGATAGTAGCGCTAGAAGAGGGTGGCAATGGGCCAAATATTCATTTTGAAATTCTGGTCCGTTTAACCGACAACGAGGGAGGTATTCTCTGCCCTGATGCATTCATGCCAGCGGCAGAGCATTACTATCTGATGCCGGCCATAGATCGCTGGGTAATAGATAGGCTGCTCTCCTATCTGCAGCCGCGCTGGCCTTCATTGGAGACACACAATTTCATCGTCTCCATCAATCTTTCCGGCCAGTCAATTGGTGAAGATAGTTTTCGATTCGAGCTAATTGAACAACTACAGTTGAGCTGCGTTCCCGCTGATCGGTTCTGCTTCGAGATTACAGAGACTGCTGCCATTGCCAACTTGAATGAGGCAAAGATACTGATTAGGGAACTCAAAGAACAGGGTTGTGCCATCTCTCTCGATGATTTTGGCAGTGGGCTGAGTTCCTTTGCCTATCTCAAGAACCTGGATGTTGATTACTTGAAGATCGATGGCTCATTCGTCAAAGATATTGCCGACGACCAGGTCTCCAAAAGTATGGTTTCGGCAATCAACCAGGTCGGAAAATCGATGGGGCTGGCTACCATCGCTGAGTGGGTGGAGTCTCAGAAAGCAGCAGACCTGTTGCGGTCCATAGGTGTCGACTTTGGACAAGGATACCATTTCGGAAAACCATCGCAGCTGGTCGAACAGCTTGATAGATGCTATTGCTCTCAAGCAGCTATGTTGGATTCTACCGCCTGATGGAAAGTGTCAATCAGATCGAGCCTGTATCTGGCGTATTACGCACACAAATCGGCGCAATGACTCATCTGGCACCCAAAGGCGTCCTCATCGATGAAGCCGGATTGGAGAGTCTCAAACTGGCCATACTTGAAAGTTTGGCAAATTGGGAAACCCGTATTGTTTTAGACCTGGTCTCGGTGCATTTGCTTAATAGCCGGGCACTTGAGGCTTTGATAGATTTTCAAGAACAACTAGCGAAAGCGGGGGGGTGGCTGAAGCTGGCTCACGCAAATCCGGCAATTCGAGAGATTCTGCTGATTACCGGATTAACGAAGAGCCTGAGACTAATGGATTCCAACGGCCAGGAGTTCAAGAGTCCGGATAATACGGACAAGCGACGTCTCGGCGATATCCTAATCGAAGAAGGTTTGATTGGCGAGGAGCGAATCCAGGAGGCAATCAAGCTTCAGAAGCAGGGCAGCCGGCGAATGGGCCGTATAATCATCGACAAAGGCTGGGTGTCCGAACAGGATGTGCTGAAGGCCTTGGGTAAGCAACTTAATCTCCCGTATATACGGTTGCGCGCAGGTCTTTTCGACCAAGAGGCAGTTCATCTGCTTCCTTCTGATGTTGCATCCAGGCTAAAAGTACTACCCCTGTTCAAGGTTAGGGGGATACTCTCACTAGCCACCTCGGATCCGCAATCAGTAGCCAGCCTTGGCGAAGTGGAAGAGCGTACGGGCTGCCGGGTGCGTGCTGTATTGGCTCGTCAGGAAGACATCATCAAAAACAGTAAGGATGCTTATGTAGACGGTGATATCTTTAATGAACTTGCCTCCGATCTGGATGAGGATTTTGAGGTTTTCGACGGTTCCGCTCAAGAGAGCTATGAGGCCATTGATGAGATGGCCGCGGGTAGCCCCGTCATCAATCTTGTCAACTCGATCATTCAGCGCGCGGTACACGATGGTGCCAGCGATATTCACATCGAACCTTCGCGCAATAAATGCCGTATCCGTTTTCGCATCGACGGGCTGCTATACGAAGTGATGAATCCCAAGCCTGAACTCCATCCCGCATTGGTGTCGCGGCTCAAAGTTATGGCAAATCTGGATATAGCAGAAAGGCGGCTTCCTCAGGATGGACGCATCCAGGTACACACCCAGGGCCGCTCTGTCGACCTGCGGTTCAGTTCATTGCCGAGTCTCTATGGGGAGAAGGTGGTTCTCAGGGTGTTGGACAAGAATCAGAGCATCTTGGACATTCAGAAACTCGGCCTGACACAGCAGAATGTGCAAACACTAAAGCGTCTCCTGGCACGCAGTTATGGCCTGATTTTGGTCACCGGCCCCACTGGCAGCGGTAAAACAACCAGCCTGTACGCTGCAATCAATCATCTCAACAGCCTTGAAAAGAACATTGTCACTATTGAGGATCCGGTGGAATATCAGCTCGATATAATCAATCAGAACGAGGTTAAGGAAGGGATCGGGCTCTCTTTCGCCAAGATGCTGAAGCATGTTTTGCGGCAAGATCCTGATATCGTAATGGTCGGCGAGATTCGCGAGAAGGAAACAGCGGAAATCGCGGTTCAGGCAGCTCTTACAGGACACTTGGTGCTCTCTACACTGCATACCAATGACAGTGTCGGAGCAGTGACACGGATGATTGAAATGGGAGTCGAACCCTATCTGTTGTCGTCAGCGCTTATCGGTGTCATGGCGCAGCGGCTGGTGCGGGGAGTCTGTCCTGCTTGCCAGACCTCATCCCTTGCGCCTCCGGAGATGATGTCGCGTTACGGCTGGGAGGAGGAGGGGAGTGTTCGCCTAATGCGGGGTCGGGGCTGTCCAGAGTGTTATGACTCAGGATACCGGGGTCGCATGGCGGTACACGAAATACTGGAGACTGACACTGCGTTACAACGCCTAATAATATCCAACCCGACACGGGACCAGCTGACAGCTTACATGGCAGACAGCGGGCAAAAACTCTTGTTCGATGACGGCCTGGATCGGGTACTAAAAGGCAAGACCACCGTCGAAGAGGTGTCCCGGGTCATCAATCTCTAGGGCCGATGGGGTAATCCGGCAGCCGCAACAGGATCAATATTCATGGCGTTACAATTGCAACAGGAAAAGAACTCATCAACTGGCGTCAAGGATCCACTGGTGGGCTTTACTTCTGCACTTAAGCTGCAGCGGCGAATCACAGACAAAGATCGTATGTTTTTCACGGAGCAACTTTCGCTATTGCTGGGAACCGGTTCCAATCTTCACGCTAGTCTAAAGGCGTTGCGGGAACAGGTAGAAAACCCGGCTATGAAACAATTGATTGATAGTCTGGTAAACGACATCGCCGAAGGCAGGACTTTTTCCCGTGCACTCTCCCATCACCCCCGGGTATTTTCTCAGACCTACGTCAACCTGGTGGCGGCCAGTGAGACCGGCGGTTTCATGGATAAGGTGCTGGAGCAACTGCTGGAGATGGATGAGAAGAAGGACAGGCTGCGCAACACTTTGGTTTCGGCACTCTCCTATCCGGCCTTTCTTTTGTTGTTTGCAACCGCGGTAGTAATATTTGTACTGATGGCAGTGTTTCCAAAGTTCAGTGAGATGTTCTCGGCTATCAGCGATCAACTGCCTGCCACGACCACTTTTTTAATGGCCGTTAGCGAGACATTACGAACGCAGTGGCCCCTGGTTTGCGCTAGTTTCATCGTTGCGCTCGTTTTTGGGCGTCTGTGGATAAGAAGCCCTGGCGGTTCCAGACTGTTGGACAGGATGAAGATCGGAACTCCGGGTATCAGGCAAATATTCATCAAGCTCTACCTGGTTCAATCGATGCGTGTGATGGGACTCTCTCTCAGCAATGGTGTGGGTATCATGGAAACACTCAGCGGCTGCAAAGAAGTTGTCCGCAACAAGATCTATCGGAATTTCATCTCTGACGTACAAAACCGAGTCGAGGAGGGCGTCGGCATCGCTGCCGGATTCTCCAATGCCCGCTTCATTCCCCCCGTTGTTCAGCAAATGATAACTACCGGAGAGGAGACGGGTAATCTGCCCAAGGTGATGAGCCGGCTTGCCGACTATTATGAGCGAGAGCTATCGAGAAACCTGGCTACTTTTACCCGGCTGGTGGAACCCGTGATGCTTCTGGTAATGGGAGCTATCGTCGGAATATTGGTGAGCTCCTTGATCTTGCCGATTTTCAAGCTGTCACGAGCTGTTCACTAACCTGATCCTGTGGTTTTTTCTTAGCTAAATCAACGGTTGACTGCTAATTGTAGGTCTATTCTGGTGGAATTTTCTGGCCCTATTGGAAAGCCATTAAAACCTCAAGATTCGGATTCGTATGTCGATATCCGTTGATATAGCTAACGCTTCACATGTCTTTTCGTATACAGGTAACTTGAAATGAGGATCCGCTCCAAGGTCTTACAGAAGGGTTTCACACTGGTCGAGCTGCTGATTGTAGTTATTATCTTGGCGATTCTGGCCGCTATCGTCGTGCCCCAGTTTGCCTCTTCGACAGACGATGCCAAGATCTCTGCACTGGACACAACACTCTCTAACATGCGCGCCGCGATCGACCTCTATTATCAGCAACACGGATCCTATCCGGGTTCGACCACAGCGGTTTCCACATACGCCTGTGCCGGTACCAAGGGTACGGGTGACGGTGGAGCGGGTAACGAAGTGGTTACCTTTAAGGACCAGATGAGTATGTATACCGCGGCGAACGGCATGGCTTGCAGCGTTAAGGATGCCAATCACCGGTTTGGTCCCTATTTGAAGAAGGCGGAACTACCTGATAATCCCATCACCGCGGTTGGTACGTTGGTGGTCGTGACCGCAGGAGATTTGGCCATGAACGGAGATGGAGCCAACGGCGGGTGGAAATATGATAATAAGACCGGAAAGTTTATCGCCAACGATACGACCGATCCCGATGGTGCCGGAGCCTTGCTCTCCTATGATAAGCACTAGTTGTCATAGTCGTCAGTGCAGGTAATCTAGCCCCATACACCGAGCACGGCCCGATGGATAGAACATTTCGATCCAGAGAGTCCGGGCTCTCTATTTTGGAAATCACCCTGGTAGTCTCTATTCTCGGTATAACCGCACTAGCGATTATCCCGCATCTTGCATCTACCGACCCCTACCGGCTCGAATATGTCGCGCAGCAAGTGGAACAGGCGCTGCGTTTTGCCCGCAGCGAGTCCATACGCACCGGTGACCCCCATGGTGTTTTAATCGATGGCGACAATTCGGAGGTCGGTGGCGACATAAGCGTCTACCGTGTGAATCCCGCCGGAACGCTAATGGACTTGACCTATCTAAGCTACCATCCGATCAGCAAGCAGCCATACAACCTAAGGCTTAATAACTCAGACCTGTCAAGAGATGTAAGGCTCGCAGCAGCTGGTAACCCCTTTGTTTACAGAGGCGTCGCGGGCAAGAAAAAGTATGTGCATTTTGACAGCACCGGCATGCCCGTCCGTGTAAACAAGGCGTTCGTCAGGAGGTTGACCAGTGGAGAAATCGTCCTGGCTTATGGTGAGCAAAGTCTAACAGTCTCGGTGTCTCCGATTACCGGTAGGGTGCAAATCAAGTGATTGTCCAGACGCATAACAAAATATTTCCGGATCTGAGTGAGATTAACTCATCCTCCCTCTGCCGCAACCGTCCCTGGGAATCCGGGCTTTCCTACGTCGAAGTGCTCATTGCCACTTTTCTCGTTGCCATTGCCTTGGTCCCGGCTCTGGACGCAATGCACAGCGGTATTGCGGGCGCAGGCGTTCATACCGAGCTGGCAAGGAACCACTATAGATTGAGCGAGAAAGTGGAGGAGTTGTTTGCTCAACCCTATTTCGAGCTGGCGGCGGAAGCCGCGACTGCCGGCGGCAGCAACAACCTCGTTGATGCCTATTCTGACGCCGCCGGTACAGCGGATCGTCGTATGGTCTATCTTGCGTTCTACGATGGCCATACCCGGGGCTTCGTGGGATCCGATACGGGTCTGTTATGGATACGAGTGGCCATTGAAGGCGGTCCCCAGTCTGTACAGACCCTAGTCAAGCACTAAACGTAGCAACCGGCATAAGCTCGCGCTCTAACGCCAATAACCTTCTCCTTCTCTTTGTCATGATTTTCGCTCACTCTCAACGAACAAGTCGTGGCGCCGATACACACTGGAGGGATGAGAACGGGAGGCCGGTACAGGGTTCCGCCGGTAGTGAGGCCAAGTCACCTAAAAGATCATGAAGGCAGGGATTCGTCATCAATTCGGGATTACCTATGTTGAGTTGCTGGCGGCGGTAACTATAGCCGCGCTGTTGACCATAGGCCTTATGGGAGTTGTGAGTGAGGCTCTGCAGAGCCGCGATATCGTCAGCGAGCAAAACGATCTGAATCGGCAAGCCCGATTCGCCTTGCAGCGCATGGTGCGTTCAGTATCCCATTCCCGTCTGCTGTTACTGCCACACAACGACAAACCCTGGAGCAATTGGAGGGAAAACATACGGGAGGAGACCGTTCCGCCCACTGTACCGACAGACGACAGCAGCAAATATACCGCGGTGCTGGCTGTGACGCTGCCGCACTACGTCGATCATGATAACGATTCATTTCCCGATGCCGACAATGACAGAGACGGCAGGATAGATGAGGACCTCCCCAATGATTGGAATTACGATTCAGCGCCGGGGATCTATCTCATCGATGATGATGGCGATGGCATAGTGGATGAAAACATCAGCGGTGATTCCGATGACGAGTCCTCCACTTTGAATGACGATCCTATCGACGGGCTGGACAACGACGGGGACGACAATATTGACGAGGATCCCCCCAGTGACATGAACAACGACGGTTGTCCCGGGATTTGCGGCGTTGATGACGATGGCGATGGGCAGGTCGATGAGGGCAGTGCCGACGACGACGACGAGGATGGTGGGCAGTGGGAAGACTGGTACGATCCGCTGGTATTCTTTCTGGATGGCAATACTCTCAAGGAACGTATGCCGGTCCCTTGGGACGAAGACAGCAGTGGCAGTGTGAACGGGCGCGATTTCATCACCTCGGATATCGCCGATAACGTCACCCGGTTTCGAGTGGAACGTTTGCGTCAGCTTGGAAACCAGCCGGTTCTGGTGGAAATCATACTGGAGCTCGCCAGTCCGCTTTCCGGGGAGTCGGTTTCGCTCAGGACCCGAGTACGGGTGGGCGCCGCGTTGTGATTCGCCGCTCTCATCCGAAATCCGCCCTGTCGCATCAGGGTTACATCATGCTGCCGGTGGTAATGACCATTGTGTTGGTCGCCATGATTGCCTTTGGCCTCAATTATGAGAGCGCCGGTGAGGCCGATCGCACAGGCCGGGAGCTGGATATTGATACGGCACGCTATGTGGCGGAGGCCGGGCTCAATAATGCCCTCTGGCAAGTAGAGCAGGCAGGATGCACGATTCCTGCAGACATGAACGGCATCCCCCTGGGCGCCCACAGCTATACCACCACTCTGGCCTCCGATCTGACCGTCACCAACGGCTACACCCTCGCCGCAGATCAGGACGCCTGGATCCGTAGCGACGATACAAGCAAGAACAACGGTGGCACGATGGATTTGCACATCCGCTATGAGGGCGGAAAGATAGAGCGCCCTCTTGTACGCTTTGATCTTGCCTCTCTACCAGCCAATGCAGAGGTCCTGTCGGCGACTGCCTGGTTCTATATCGAAACGGGAAAGGAACACCCCGAAGGCGGTATCGAGTTGTATCGAATAGTCGACGACTGGACGGAAGCCGGTGTTACCTGGGACTCCATGAACGATAAGTATGACGATCAGATACTGACATCCATTCCTCCACAGCCCAAGGATGAAGTATGGGTTTCAGCGAATCTCACCGCCCAAGTCCAGGCCTGGGTCAATGGCGAGCCCAACTACGGCATCATGCTGGATTCCACCGGAGAAGGTGTACATGGAGAGTACGTGAGCCGGGAAGGTCCGCTGGCCCAGCGGCCTTACTTACACGTTGTGGTGGGCGCACGGCAGACAGCGGCCGCGGGAATCACATCTATCGGCACTTTGGCAAATGGCACAGAATACACCCTGGAGAGACTGGATGTGATTCATCCGCAGATGCCTCCGTCACAAGTGGTCCTGCGGCCGGATGGGGCAGTAGGGATAGATGGGGGTGTCAGGAACGCTCAACCAACGGCTAATTATGGTGCCGCCGAGGAGATCCAGGTCAGCGGCGGATTGAACCCGGAGCATATGCTGCTCAAGTTTGATCTGCACTCTGTACCACCTGGTGCCAGAATAGTATCCGCTGAACTGGCGCTTTCGCTCAACTGGATGACCAGCGCGGACGCCGAAGGAATCTTTACCGTTTATCCCATGTTGGAGCAGTGGCGCGAGGGAACGGGTGACAACTGGGATTCGGGAGACGGCGCTAACTGGAACACTCCGTATGGTATCGGCAACTGGAGCTGGCCGGAGAACCACCATACCGCGGAGATTGTGGCTTCGATCCCGGTAAATCCAGGGTTTACCGGATGGCACCTATGGAATGTCGGCCACCTGGTACAGCGGTGGGTAGATGGCGGTTTGTCGAACCATGGTCTATTGGTCACCGGAAACGATCAGGTCGGGGACGCCTATTTCCGCACCAGTGACAACGCCGATGCGGCGACGCATCCGCAACTGACTATCACCTATAGCTGTGATTGCGGCACTCCCTGCTTAGCTCCCCGGAGCGCTGGCAAGATACTGATGGTCGTTGGCGATTTATTCGCCCTGACCGAGCGGGAAAAACGCATATACACACGCTTGAAAGACTGGGGTTACACAGTCAGATTAATAGATGATGATAGCCCCTCGTTGGTGCTCGACCTTGCGGTGGAATTGAATGATGTGGTGTTGATTTCGGGCTCCGCAGAGCCGGCCAGTGTTGGTTCGAAATTGACGGACACCACGAAGGGTATCGTGAGCGAATTGCAGGCGTTGACCGATGAGCTGGGTATCTCCTCCAATAGCGATTCTCCCATTGGTACCCATGCGGACCTGGTCGACACCGACCACCTGATCACGCGGATTTTTCCCTCCGGACCCCTCTTGCTTAAGGAGCGACCGACTGCAATGGCAACCGCCACCGGCAGCCTGTCAGCTGATGCCAGAGTGTTGATGCGGTCGGGCGGTGATGCTGCGCTAATTGCACTGGAAGCGGGTTCGACGCTGGAGGGTGGTGGCACTGCCGCGGGCCGTCGAGTGTTACTGCCCTATGGTAGCGGAGAGGGGGATCCCCACCTGGCCCCTGCCGGATGGCTGCTCCTGCAGCGTACACTGGATTGGGCCATGTCGAATTCAGCACCGGTATTGGTGGGACACTGGATGCTGGACGACGGCTCGGGCCTGACCGCATTGGATTCATCGGGCCGCGGCAATGACGGCACCCTGATGGGTGGACCCAGCTGGACGAGCGGCAAGTTGGCCGGTGCGCTGAGTCTGGACGGCAGCAACGACCGGGTGCTGGTGCCCGACGCCGCCTCCCTGGATATCACCGGAACCATTACCCTGGCTGCATGGGTCAGGCCCAACAAAACGGGCACCCAATATGTTATCCGCAAGGCCCAGTACGATAATGAGGACGGCTATGAACTCTCTCTCTCCAATTCGGGGAAAGTCTTTTTTCGCTTGAATCAGAACACTGAGGGCAATACCTATCGCATAGATTCCACCACCTCTTATCCTGATGATGGCCGTTGGATGCATATCGCCGCCAGCTATGACGGCATGACCCAGCGGCTGTATATCGATGGGGTGGAGGAGGTTGCTCAGGCCGCATCCATTTCTATTAATGCCAATGATCTGGATCTTAGCCTGGGCGGGCAGGTGGACGGTACTCGGGTGGTCGATGGCATCATTGACGACGTGCGCCTGTACAGCGGTGCGCTCTCTGCAGAGGTCATCGAGGATCTGGCCGCTGAAAATTGCAGCGGGACCTTTCTGGACGGTTTCGGAGCGCTGAGTTTTGGTAACAATGACGGAACACTGACCTGGACGGGTGACTGGCTGGAGATAGGTGAGTCCGATGGCCCGGCCTCGGGCGATGTGCGCATACGCGATGACAATGGGCCCTATCAGTTGTGGCTTCGGGACAATAATAATGGCGGGGAGGGTGTGGAGCGGGAGGCAGATCTAAGTGGTGCAGTGTCAGCAAAGTTGAGCTTTGAATATCGCCGTTCCGGCCTGGATAGTGCCAGTGATTATGTTGCGCTGGAGATTTCCTCCAGCGGTGCTGACGGTCCGTGGGTCGAGTTGACGAGATTTCAAGGCAGTGCCACGGATGCCGCCTATCAGACATTCAACCAGGATATCAGCGCCTATATATCTGAAACCACGCGAATTCGCCTCGTCACTTCACCAACCATGGGGAACAAGGACACCGTCATTTTCGATAATATTCAGATCGAATGCAGCCCCTGAGTTCGAATGAGCACGGCTTCTTAAAATTACAAAACATTGCTAAGGAACCCGCAATACCGGCCGATAGCCCTTGCGTATAGGAATTAAAAAGACATCGATTGATGTCGGGAGTAGATGATGGCCGATCATTGGAACCATGTCTTAGCCGATGCCAAACTGGTTTCTCTGCCGGACGTGTATCTGCGCCTTAAAACAGTGCTGGACGATCCGGATTTCACCATGGGAGATGTAGCGGCGGTGATTGACAAGGATCCCGGCATGACCGTACGTCTACTGCGTATGGTCAACAGTGCATATTTTGGCCTTGCTGCCAAGATAGAGACCGTCTCCCGCGCCGTCGGCATGCTTGGCACCCAGCAGGTACACGATCTGGTGCTGGCTACCTCTGTTACCGAGACCTTCGAGGGAATGTCCAGCGAAGTGATGGATGTGCATCGTTTCTGGCGCGGAAGTGTTTACTGTGGAGTGGTCGCTCGATTACTCGCCTATGAGTGCAATGTTCTTGACAGTGAACGCATGTTCGTTGCCGGGCTTTTGCGCGATATCGGCCACCTCATCATGTATCAGTCTATTCCGGATCTCTCCCAACAAGCCATGGAGAGAGCTGTGGAAACTGGGGCGCCCATCCACAAAGTAGAGCAGGAGTTGATAGGCTTCGACTATGCTCAAATAGGTGGGTTGCTGATGTCTCAATGGGGACTGCCGGAGAGCCTGCAGGAATCCACCAAGCTGCATGTCGATCCGGGGGAGGCTGAAGAGTTTCCCTTGGCAACGGGCATAGTTCACTTGGCGTCGCTAATGGCGGAGAGCGCCATGGCGGATGAGGGGCCGGAGGTTTGGCAGTCAAGAGTCGATGTGACTGCTTGGCATGCGACCGATCTCTCTCTGCAGCAGTGTGTGGCCTGCCGGGAAGAGGCAGAACGGCAGGTGGATCAGGTATTGCGTCTGATCATTCCCCAGGATCAACGCGCTGTCGGTTAGGGTTATACCGGTCAATTCCTGAAAACGCGGCGTGCTGCATTTGGGTTAGGCAGCATGTTATAGGAAACGGATTCTGATGCGGTTTATACTGCCGCTTAAAGAACTTTTCTTCCCTTCATCGGTGCGGACATGCACCTATTCACCGATAAAGATTCTGCTTCCCGGGCCGATATTCTGGATGGGAATCCATGTGACTGTGCGTGAATAAATAGAATATGACCGACTACCAATCAGAGGATCTGCTGAAAGGTCTGCGGGATATTTGGTCGCTGACCAACTTTGGCCAGCCGGGTATATCCGAATACGCGGAGCAGTTGATATTTCTCGATACACGGCGGGGAGTATTTTTACTTTCCGTCGTGACGATGCTGATGTTAGCAACGGCTGCGGTGCTCTATTCCGTGTTGGAGTTCGATTCTGTCTATTTTTATACCTGCGCGCTCTTGGCGATACTATCGCTGCACATGGCGATTTCCTCTCGCACAGTCCAAGAGACTCGTGTGCTCTATTTGCTTGGCATTACCTTATTGGTGGTTAATGGTGTGGCTTTTGTCTTGTTGGCTCATCAGGCTAGGGAGTTCGACTCTTGGTTGGTAGGTAGTGTAATTCTATTGTTCTTGGTCATGCCGTTGGTTCCATGGGGGCTTCGGGAAGGTTTGCTTATCGTGCTGCTGGTTTATCTGGTTTTTACTGTCTCCACGCTCTCGGTAGACGGGAGGTTTACACACGATACCTTGTTGATGCTGCAGTATGTGATGCTGGGATCAGGTTTAACCACTCTAATCGTAATCGGCCGTAACATTGGGGTACGCAAACATGAGATCACCACTCGCTATGAGTTGGAGAAAGCCAGGCACCGTATGGAACTGCTGGCGCTCAAGGACCCATTGACCGGTGCCTGGAACAGACGATTTCTGGAGCAGGAGTTCACTCCGATCGTTTCTGAGTACCAGAAGTCCGGACTGCCTTTTCACTTTGCCATCATTGATATTGACGCCTTTAAGTTACTGAACGATAGAAAGGGGCATGACTATGGCGATCTGGTTTTACGCCGTTTGGTAGCGAATTTTCTCATGGGGTTCAGTGACAACGAGCATCTGGTCCGCACCGGCGGCGATGAATTCGCACTGTTATCCACCAACGCGCAGCCGGAAAAGATGATAGCAGGCACCGCCTCCGCACTGAAATCCGATCCGCAGCTGGATACCGCGAGTGCTGAGGGACAGGTAAGTATCAGTGTGGGTATGGTCACTGTATCACCGGAGGAATCCGTATCCCTGGACTCGGTTTACCGCAAGGCTGATGAGGCGCTGTATCGGGTAAAGGCCAGGTCAGGGCGCCAGGTAGGACAAAGCGGACTAGACAGGCAAGCATTCGCAGGTTGATTACATGATTTCGATGCCACTACGGCTCCGACGACGAGTGGGTGCTAATCCGAATAAAGCAATGCTGCCCGGCCCCATTGGTCTGGAGTTGTCGCAACAGGCGTTGAGAATGATTCAACTCCAGCGTTCACCAACAGGTGGGCTTTCGGTTTTGGATCGCTGCACAGTGAAATATCCTCAGAGTTGGCAGAGCCATTTGAGCCAACCTAAATCACTGCAGAAAATGATTCGGGCGGCGCTGAGGGCTCACAGCTTCTGTGGACGTCAAGTGGTGGCGGCCTTGCCGGCGGGTGAAGTGAAGATTATGCCGCTTGCCTACCCCAAGTCGGATAAAGATGACGGGAAGAGTATTGCTGAGTTGCTTGTAAAGCGCATTGAGGATGATCTAGACGAATACGTGATCGATTTCCTTCCTGTTCGCTCAAATCCCGATGATCAGGAGCGCTTGGCTTTGGTTGCTATGACACGACGTAAACGGGTGACGGAGTTCCTCGACGTGTTGACTTCCGCCGGTCTGGAAGTCATGGCGCTGGATATCGGACCGGCTGCCATAAACCGTATTTTCTCTTCAGTGCCGGGCGCTTCCATCACCGACACTATTCTGGTTATTAATTCGGGGCACGATAGCAGCTACCTCACGATGATTTCCGGCCGCAGGTTGTTGTTAGATCAGCAGGTGGACTTCAGCGAAGAAATGATGCTCAAGCATCTCTCCTCAGTACTGGATCTAACCAACGATGCAGCGCGACAACTGCTCATCGACAATGGTTTCGATATAGGCCGATCTCAGCACAGCGATTTGCCCTTTATGGATTCTACAGATATTACCCATACGCTCACGGAAATCCTCAAACCGCTGTTTATGAAGCTGGCGGAAACCATAAACCAGGTACTGATATACAGTGCCGCTGAAACCAGAGGTAATCCTGTAAAGCAGATCTACCTGCTCGGAGCCATCGCCTATTGGCCAGGTGCCGACCGCTTGCTGGATGGACTCTTGGATATTCCGGTTTTGACAGTTAATGATGGGCTGAAACTGGCAGCCCCGACAGCGGCGCTTGGAGAAATCGATGAGACGGACAGAATCAGTCCGGATATGGTGGTCTCGGCAGGCTTGGCATTGAGAGGCATGGACAACCATGCATGAGATTGACCTGGTTCCAGAGGGTTATCGAACTCAACGCCGCTTAGCACGCTGGTTGAAACAGTCGGCTGTGGCACTGACGGCCATTGTTGCAGCAAATCTGTTTGGTTTTATTCACTATAACCGGCTCAACAGTCAGGTTGAGGCCGATATTACCGCGCTCCAATCGCAGCAAGCTATTTCCACACGGCAGCGCAGTGAGCTCGAGCAGCTCAGAACTCGAAAGGTCGAGCTTGAGAGGCAGTGGCAGCTATTGACCGGCCTGCGCAGCGGCTCGGCCGTTGAGAAAATCTTTCTTACTGTGGACAAAGCACTCACCACCGATGATGTTTGGTTCCTAAGTTGGAAATTCCAGCGAGCGGGATCTCCGGTCAAACCCGACGATAACAGCGTGAACACCGGGTACTTCATCGTTGTGCCAGCGGGCGAAAGTGGGAAGCAGCAAGAGACCTGGAAGATCGATACTCACATGATGATACAGGGCGAGGCACTGGATCATGCGGCCTTGTCCGGATTCGTCAAGCGTTTGATCAGCCAGCCCGGTATTCAGGGAGTGAGAGTACTTAAATCCACGCTACGACGGCGTAACGACACGCGACTGGTTGATTTCAGCCTCGCGGTCACCGTGGTGGGTGGTATGAGCAATAGCTGATGGAGCGCCTGCTACAACATATAGACCCCAAGGTAATGCGCCTGCTGCTGCTATCTTCATTGCTGTTGCTTGGCACGGTGATGTTCAGCTTTATGCTGTTGCCGGAAATCAAGAGCCACCGATCACTGCTAGAAACCCGTGGCCAGCTGCAGCAGATCGTAGAGAGCGGTAGCGATCTCCCTGGGGTGTTGGTTGAGGAGCATGCAAATGTAGAGCAAATTAGCCACCGTTTACACGGTGATATGGCGGATCTCCCCATGGAGCAGATGGAGGCCTACATCATTGGCCGTCTGCAAAAGATTTCCTGGAGAACCGGGGTGGAGCTGGTGAGTGTACAGCCGACTCAAGGACAGACCGTACACATCTTTCGGGAAATATTGTTTGGCGTTGAGCTTGCCACTAAATACCTCGACTTCTTTGACTGGCTCAGACAACTCAACCAGGAATTAGGATTTGTAGTGATAAAGGATTATGAGATGACTCCCATGGATCGCAGGGAGAGTGATCCGGTACTCAAAGTTAAGCTCACGATGGCCTCCTATCGGGTGGAGCAATGAAGTTGTCTCGCTGCTTTGTTGTTGTCGCCTTGATGCTCCTGTTGTCCACAGCGGCCCATCCGCTGGCAGCTGACGAAGAGATGTCTTTCGGTCTACGGCACAATCCTTTTCAACGTCCAGAGGCATCGGCTGATTCCACACCGGCTCAGGTAACCGAAAGAGCCGAGCGAGAGGAAATCAAGGAGGTTCCCCCGGATTTTGTTCTCAAGGCGACCTTGGTTTCGGAGGCGAGACCTCTGGTCGGGGTTGAGGGAGAGATTATCGGCGTGGGAGACCTATTTCAGGGATACCGACTGGTCTCGGTGAATGAGGGGCAGGCAGTTTTTTCTAAAGGAAGCAAGCACTACACCCTGAAGGTGGGGGCGGAATCAAGGAATGCGGTTGATGATTAAGTGGTTTCGCATCTTACTATGGCCGCGGGTGCCTCACAGATCTGCAATCTGCAGTCTGCTGTTTTTGGTTGTACTGTCTTTGGCGTTGCCAGTGCATGCGAGGGAGCCCCGCCTGACGCTGACGCTCCAGGACGTGGAGCTTCGCGAGGTGATGCAGATGCTCTCCCAGCAACAACGGGTGAACATCATGATCGCGGAGGGATTGGAGGGGAAGATATCCGTTAATCTGTACGACGTTGAGCTCAAGCAGGCGATTTATTCTATTGCAGATGCCGCGGGTTACGCAGTAGAGGAGCGCAATGGCGGTTACTTTGTTGTCGAACGGGAGGAGGCGGGTAAATACAATCTGAGCAATCTAACTGATCTACGCACCTTTAAATTGCGTTTTACCAAGCCCAGTGAAATGGAGCCGATTCTGAAAAAACATCTCTCCAGCTACGGCAAGATTACCAAACTCGATGACCAACGGATGCTTATTGTCGAGGATCGGCCGAACTTCGTGCGACGTATTAGCCGCTTAATCGATGAGCTGGATGTCGAGCCCAAACAGATTCTGATAGAAGCGAAAATTCTTCAAGTCGGTCTTACCGATGATGAGGCCTTTGGCCTGGACTGGAGCAAAATGTTTTCGAGCGGTGACGGATCCGGCAGTTTCGGCACTCGGGGGCTCACCGGTCTGGCCAATAGTGGACTGTTTTTCAACCTGGTAAATTCCAATATTGAGGTCAATCTCGAAGCGCTGAAAGCGCGGGGCAGATTGCGTACCCTGTCATCCCCGAAATTGTTGGCTTTAGAGCATCAGGAGGCCTTCGTGATCGTCGGTGAAGAGCAGGGCTATACGGTGACGACGACCATCAATCAGGTAACCACTGAGAGCGTGGAGTTTCTCTCCTCGGGTATCATCCTAAGAGTCACCTCATGGGTAAACGACAATGGTGAGATCCTTATGGATATCTCTCCCGAGGTGAGCACCGGTTCGGTCTCGCTCACCGGTATTCCCTCCAAGAGTACCACTCAGGTCTCGACGCACATGCTGGTGGCCGACGGTCAGACGGTTTTTATAGGTGGCCTGATAAAGCAGAGCGTCGACCAGGCGCGCAAGGGCGTACCCGTACTCGGGGAATTGCCGGTTGTAAATCTGCTGTTCTCGAACCAGTCCAAGAAGATGCTGAATACAGAGACAGTGATTCTTATCACGCCCAAGATAGTAGGTGCCGGACGTGACATGTATGAGTCGGGAGAGGTCGCCAGTACCCAGAAAGTTGACGCTGAAATGAATAAGCAAACCAAGGCCATGCGCAGGGGAATGGATCGGGTATTGAATCAGAATCGTTGGCTCAGTGGTCAATCCGCTGCGGAAGCGGTTGACCAGCTAACCGAACCGGCGCCATTGGACCCAGGGCCCACCGATGAGCCCTGGTTTCTCGATTACAATCGCTGATGTTAGCGGTCAGCCGATGCGCCCCTCCTGCACCCCATGACAGGCCACCTGGCTCCCGTCCTCAGTAGTGTGCAGCTTAGGGGTTTCCCGGCGGCAGCGCTCGTCGGCGTGGAGGCAGCGGGTATGGAAGAAGCAGCCACTCGGAAGATTGATGGGCGTGGGAACTTCACCCCTTAGCTTGACGTAATTCGGTCGCATCTGATCCAGTCTGGGAATCGCGCTGAGGAGTGCTTGTGTATAGGGGTGTCGCGGCGTGCTGAAAAGCAGTTTGGTATCCGCTAGTTCGCACAACGCGCCCAGATACATTACCGCCACCCGGGTACCGAAGTGTTCTACCACCGACAGATCATGGGTAATGAACATGTAGGTAAGGGCGCGCTGCTCTCGGGCATCCATCAGCAAATTCAATACCTGAGCCTGGATGGAAACGTCCAATGCGGATATCGGCTCGTCGGCGACGATGAACTCGGGGTCCATCATGAGGGCCCGGGCGATTGAAATACGTTGCCGTTGTCCGCCGGAAAATTCATGGGGAAAGCGCAGGTTCCAACCCGGGTCCACACCAACGGAAGCCATGACATCTACAATCTTATCCTGTAAATCACTTTGGGTTATGCCCGGATTGTGAAATCTAACCGGTTCCTCCAGGGTTTGTTTGACCGTCATCCGCGGGTTGAGCGATGCATAAGGATTCTGAAAGATCATCTGCATTTTGCGTCGATAAGGCAGTAGCCTCTCGGGTGGCAGATTATCGATACGTTCGCCATCGTAACGTACCTGTCCCTTGGTGGGATTGAGTAGGCCCATAACCACTCGTGCTAGTGTTGATTTCCCACAACCGCTCTCCCCAACCACACACAAGGCATCGCCGCGGTTGACAGTCAACTCCACTCCGTTAACGGCGCGGACGCTTTCCCGGCGGCGTGTGATACGACCTTTCTCGAAACGCAGTTGTTCCAACAACCCGCTGGTGAGCGGGAACTCCCGGCTGAGCGCGGTCGTCTGCAGAAGCGTTTGTTCTTTTGGCTTCTCTGCGTCGCTCATGAGGACACCTCCTTGGATGCAACCCAGTGGCAGGCTACACGGCTGTGCTCGCTGGTCGTGTAATTTGGAATCTCGCTACGGCACTCATCCATAGCATGGTCGCATCGGGGATTGAAGGCGCACCCCTCGGGAATGGCGCTGAGAGACGGCATGACACCCGGTATCTGGTTGAGACGCTGGCCGGGATGGGTGCGCTCTGGCAGAGCATCGATCAGTCCATGAGTGTAGGGATGTCGGGCGCTGTTGATGATCTGCCGCGTTGGCCCCTCTTCGACGATTCTTCCCGCATACATGACGATGGTGCGCTGGGTGACTTGGGAGACCACTCCCAGGTCGTGGGTTATCAGGATCAGTGCCACGGCATTCTTTTCACAGAGCTCCAACAACAGATCCATGATCTCCGCCTGAATCGTGACATCCAACGCAGTAGTGGGTTCGTCGGCGATAATAACCGAAGGTTCGGTAAGCAGCGCGATGGCTATTACCACTCGCTGACGCATACCGCCCGAGAGCTCGTGCGGATATTGCTCGATACGCGCCTCGGGGGAGGGGATGGAGACACTGCGTAACTTGGCTATGGCGATCTGCTTGGCGTCGCTTTCACTTATCTGTTGATGAGCCTGCAGGCACTCTACCATCTGAGTACCGATGGTAAGTACCGGATTGAGGGTCATCATCGGATCCTGGAAGATCATGCTGATACGATTTCCTCGGATCGACCGCAGTTTTTCCGGCTGCAGTTCCGCCAGATCCTGGCCTTCGAACATCACGCTGCCCGAAGAGATGTAGCCGGGTCGGCTGATCAGGTTCAATATGGCGAAGGCCGCCACCGATTTGCCGGCACCGCTTTCGCCCACTATCCCCAGCCGTTCGCCCCGGTCGAGGGAAAAGCTCACATCCCGCAATGCAGTGAGCTCTCCCCCTCTAAGGGGAAATCTCACTTCAAGATTTCTGACATCGAGCAGCGGCATGGATCAGTCCTTATAAAGTTTCGGGTTGAGTACATCGCGCATCCAGTCACCCAGCAGGTTGATGACCAGCACCAGCACCACCAACAGTAGCGCGGGAAAGGTTGTGATCCACCAGGAGCCGCTGAGAATATACTCGAACCCGCTGTTGATCAGGGAGCCCAGCGAAGGCTTGTTGACTGGCATCCCCAGACCCAGAAACGATAGGGCGGCCTCGCTCATGATGGCATTGGCGACTTGTACGGTGGATATCACAAGTATCGGCGAGAGGGTGTTGGGCAGGATGTGACGGAACATAATCCGCCGCGGATTGAGCCCGATTACCCGCACTGCATCTACATACTCTTTTTTCTTCTCCGCCAGAACGGAGGCCCTGACCGTACGCGCGTATTGGGGCCACTCAGCGATGCCGATGACCATAATCAGCATGAAGATGGCCAACTCGTTGTAGAGTTCAGTGCCGAACGACGCCTGGAAAATCGCCAGTACTACAATGGCCACCATCAATGTTGAGAACGAGAGTTGAATGTCGGCAAGCCGCATCAGGAAGCTGTCGATGCGACCGCCGAAATAGCCTGCGGCCAACCCCAGCGCAATACCCAGTATGGACTGGAGTAACACCGCGAATAGTCCGATGACGATGGAAATTCGGGTGCCATAGAGCATGGTGCTGAGCATGTCGCGGCCCTGAGCGTCAGTCCCCAGATGAAAGCGCGAATCTCCCTGAGGCTGCCATGAAGGGGGAATGTCCGAGTCCATGATATCGATCTGCGTGGGATCGTATGGATCGAAGGGAGCAATCACCGGAGCTAGAAAACTGAGCGTCACCAGAATTACCAGCACCGAAAAGCTGGCGATTGCCACCTTGTCCCGCTTGAATCGATAGAGGAACGCGGAATCCCTGAACAACTGCCAGTAGCGGCTCATGCGTGCCCCCTCGCCAGTTTGACGGTGGGATTTACCAACCCGTAGATGAGGTCGACCAGGGTGTTGGTGATCACGAAGATGAGACCGACGATAATCAGATAAGCGATAATAAGCGGGGTATCGACCCGATTAACCGCTTCCAGGAAGAGAAAGCCCATGCCGGGCCATTGAAAGACCGTTTCAGTAAGAATCGTATATGCGATCATGGTGCCGATCTGAACGCCGCCCACGGTGATCACCGGCAATAGGGTATTCTTCAGGGCATGAAGAAACCAGATGCGGGATTTTTTAAGCCCCTTGGCCCAGGCGAAACGAATATAGTCCTGCTCCAGCACCTCCATCATCTCTGATCGAATGAGACGAATGAAAAGCGGCAGCATGATGGACGAGAGGGCTATGGAGGGCAGAATCAAGTGTAGCAATCCATCCTTGGTGAGGAAGCCGGTTTCCCACCAGCCCAACATGACGGTCTCCCCCCGGCCAAATGACGGCAACCAACCCAGGTAGATGGAGAACAGATATATCAGCATGATGGCAGTGAGGAACACGGGTATGGAGATGCCGACGATGCTGAGCCCCATCATCACCTTGGTGAACCAGCTGCGAGGATTAATGGCGCAGTAGACACCTATGGGAACGGAGAAGAACAGAATGATCAGCGTTGCGCCGATGACCAATTCGAGGGTGGCGGGTAATTTCTCCATGATGACTTCCAGGGCCGGTCTTTTGAAGAAATAAGAATTCCCCAGGTCACCTTGGGCCGCCTTTTTGAGAAATCGCCAATACTGAGTGAGGAATGGATCGTTAAGACCCATGCTATCGCGCATCTTTTGGCGTTCCGCTTCGGACACCGACTGCCCAACCAGCTCCCTGAGTGGGTCGCCCAAATTGTCCTGAATGGAAAAACTGAGCAGGCTGATGACGAACATCACGACCAGGGCCTGACCCAGTCGGCGAACCAGAAAAGCGATCATTTATCCCTCTCGAGGTAGTGCTCTGACATGGAAAACCTGTGTCTCGCTTCAACTGAAGTATGCAGTGAACCTGCGGACAGTTTTCGATGCTGGCGATCCTAAGCAGCAAGCGGCCGGACGGGAGGGCTCCCGGTCCGGCCGACTGCCTTAGTTTAGGACGAGCGAACTAGTCGATGACCAAGTCACCCAGATAAGGGAAGTTCATGACATTGACTACATCTTCAATGTGTACTCCCTTACGGCTCGCCCAAGCCAGATCCTGCCAGTGCAGGGGGACAAAAGCGGCGTCGTCATAGAGCATTTGCTCGATCTTCTGCAGGGTTGCGGCACGCTTTGCTTCGTCGGTCTCTCCCTGGGTGGCTAGCACCAGCGCATCGAGCTCCTTGTTGCAGTAGTTGCCGCTGTTGTACTGTCCGTATCCGGTCTCGGTATCCGGGCACATCGTCAGAAACTCACTGAAGTTGGCGGAGTCCTCGGTATCGGAATGCCAGCCAATCATCATGATATCCGCTGCCCGCTCATCGAATTTAGGCCAATACTGGGCCTTGGGCATAGTCTTGAGGTCCACCTTGATATTTATCTGGGAAAGCATGGAGCTGACAGCCTGAGCAATCTTGGCATCGTTTACGTAGCGGTTGTTAGGCGCCATCATGGTGACAGAGAATCCATCCTCCAGTCCCGCCTCTTTCATTAGTGCTTTGGCTTTTTCGAGGTCGTAACGCGGGGTCAGCGTCTCAACATGCCCGGCATAACCCTTGGGACTCTGCTGGGCGGCAGGTGTAGCAAAGCCCTTCATGATCTTCTTGCCGATGCCCACGTTGTTGACTGCATGAACAATCGCCTGCCTAACGCGCTTGTCCTTGAATTCGGGCCTGCGCTGCTGGTTAAGCTGGAAGGTGATGATGCGGGTGCCACTCATGGTCACCAGTTCCACTTTGTCATTGCTGCGGATACGATCCAAGTCGGTCGGAGGTACCGGGGCGATGAAATCAACGTCTCCGGAGAGCAGGGCGGCCACCCGGGTTGGAGACTCCTTGATGGGTGTCATCACGATGTTCTTGACGTTGCCTGGTGAGGCCTTGTCCCAATAGTCTGCGAAGCGCTCGAAATCGACCTTCACCCCCTGCTGACGCTGGGTAACAATGAAGGGGCCGGTTCCGGAGGCGTTGCTGGACGCGAAAGTGTCGGCGTGCTTCTTGAGCAGGTCTTTGGGATTACCCTTGTCGTCCTCGCCGCTGTAGAACTTGCTGTCCATGGGGAAGAGATAGGTCGCCATGTGCAGCACCAACGGATAGGGATCGTTGGTCACCAGATCCACGGTATAGTCATCCACTACACGCAGTTCTTTAAATGGTTGGAATAATCCTTTGAAGTCAGGGCTGTTTTTCAATCGATCGAACGTCCAGGCGACATCAGCGGCTGTCATCTCGTTGCCGCTGTGAAACTTGACCCCTTGACGCAATTTGAAGCGGACGGTGTGTTTGTCGATTCGTTCCCAGGATTCCGCAAGCCTTGGATCGAAGCCCATCTCGTGGTTCCAACGGACCAGAGGGTCGAACACCATGTGCGACATTTGCAGGGTGCCGCCAGAAAGCTGCTCGTGGGGATCCAGGGAGACAGGGTCGGCATCATAGGCCATACGAAGTGTCTTGGCGTGGATGCCCATACTGAGGCTGAGGCCTAACAGTGCGCCTGCCACCAGTGTCAGGGTTTTCTTCATCGGAAATGTACTCCTCTGTTATTGTTCAAGCGATGGGTCTGGCGGTTTCACCTTGACCCTGCGCTCGTTGGTTTATAAAACCGGACGGTTACCCTGCCAGAACGCCGTCTGACTACCGACCATTCTGGGAAAGGGAACAAAAAGCTGCCGGATGCTCGAAAGTCTACGCCAGTGAAGGGTAAATGCAAACATGCCCATAGTGGACGGTATACCAGGGCTCCCGGTTATTAGCGGCGGTGGGCCCGCCTTCCGGGCGCTCAGGTTCACTCAGCCGAGAACTCCGGGTTATGATGGCTCTTTTGCTATATTACCCACGGATTTCCTAACAAGGGGAGAAAGGAGAATGAAGCGCTTTTTTACAGCAACTATCCTGGCAGCTGCGGTTGCTGTTGCCCCCGCGATGGCAGCCCAGCCGGTTTTAAAGATCGGCATGGTGACTACCCTGTCCACGAAGGCGGGATATTTGGGAGAGGACATTCGCGATGGTTTCAAATTGGCTATCGCCCAGGAGGACGGCCTACTGGGCGGCATTCCGGTCGACCTGATGGTCGAGGACGATGGTAGAAAGCCGGAAAAGGGCAAGCAAATAGCTGACCGGCTCATCAAGCGCGAAGGTGTCCAGATCATGACCGGTATCGTCTTCTCCAACGTTGCCATGGCGGTGGTGCCCAAAGTGGTCCGAGCCGATGTCTTCTATATCAGTCCCAATGCCGGTCCTTCGGCACTTGCAGGCAAGGGTTGTCATCCCAACTATTTCAATGTGGCCTGGCAGAACGACAATCTGCACGAAGCCGCCGGTCAGTATGTGAATGACAACGGTTTCAGCAATGTCTATCTTCTGGCGCCCAATTATCCTGCAGGCAAGGACGCGCTGGCAGGCTTCAAGCGTTTTTTCAAAGGCGGGATCGCGGGAGAGGTCTACACCAAACTGGGACAGTCGGACTATGCTGCCGAGATCGCCACCCTGCGGGCCGCGAAACCCGATGCGGTTTTCTTTTTCCTTCCCGGTGGTATGGGAATCAATTTTCTCAAGCAGTATGCGCAGGCTGGACTCAATACCCAGATACCGGTATTTGGTCCGGCATTCTCATTTGACGAGCGCCTGCTGAAGGCGGTTGGTCCCTCGGCCCTCGGAGTGCGTAACGGCTCACAGTGGAGCCATGATCTGGACAATCCCGCCAATCGCCAGTTCGTTGCGGCATTTCGTCAAGCTTATGGGCGCACACCGACCCTGTACGCCAGCCAAGGCTATGATGCGGCAAGGTTGATAGGCAGCGCTTTGCAGGCAGTGGGGGGTGATCTGACCAAGAGAGATCAATTTCGGGCGGCCTTGCAAAAAGCGGATTTCGAGTCCGTGAGAGGCGCGTTTCGCTTCGGCTCAAACCACCACCCGATTCAAGATCTGTATATCCGGGAGGTGGTGGAAAGCCCTGAAGGCGGGGTTACGAATAAGACACTGACCAAGGTGTTTAGCAATCACGCCGATGCCTATGCCGGTGACTGCCATATGCCCCAATAGTAGGGGGTAACCTTGTTCCCGGCTGATTCTTGAGACAGCCACTGTCACCGCTGCCCTCGATACACAACGGGGCAGCGGTTATCCCGGGAATGCCCACAGTCGCAGTTGAAGCAGACAGGTCCCAGCCCATTTCATGCTACTGATCATCGAACAGCTTCTGAACGGGCTACAGCTCGGGGTGATGTTATTCCTGATGTCCGCGGGACTGACCCTGGTATTCGGCATTATGCGGGTAATCAACCTGGCCCACGGCTCTTTCTATATGATCGGTGCCTACGTCGCAGCCACCGTGGCTCAGTGGAGCGGTAGCTTTTTGCTGGGTTTGCTGGCAGCACTACCCGCGGCGGCGCTCATGGGAATGGTGGTGGAGTGGCTGGTGCTGCGCCGGCTATACCATCGAGATCACCTGGATCAGGTACTGGCGACCTTTGGCTTGATTCTGTTTTTCAACGAATTGACCCGCATGATTTGGGGTCGGCAGCCACTGTTCATGGATGTGCCCCCGTGGCTTTCCGGAACCGTTGAGCTGATACCCGGTGCGCCTTATCCAAGCTTTCGACTGGCCATCATTGGCGTCGGCATAGCGGTTTCACTATTTCTCTATTTGCTGTTTACCCGCACCCGGTTGGGAATGCAGATCCGTGCCGGCGCCAGCAATCGGGAGATGGTCGCGGCTCTGGGGGTTGATATCAACAGACTGTATACCCTGGTATTCGGGCTCGGCGCTTTACTGGCGGGACTGGCTGGGGTAATGGCCGGGCCCATACTGGCAGTCGAGTCGGGCATGGGGGAGAGCATTCTCATTCTTACTTTCGTAGTGATCGTGATCGGCGGCATCGGTTCTATTCGCGGGGCGATGATAGCGGCACTCCTGGTGGGTCTGGTGGACACCCTGGGGAGGGTTTTTTTGCCCTCGTTATTCAGGCTCTTTCTACCGCTGGCAGAGGCGGATGGGGTAGGTGCTTCCCTGGCTTCAATGTCGGTCTACATTTTGATGGCCGCCATCCTCATCTGGCGCCCCCGCGGCTTGTTTCCGACTGAAGGGTAGTCGCGATGTCGGAGACCTTGCGAAGGGCGGGAGTATTGGTCGCGGGCGCATTGCTGTTACTCCTGCTGCCCATGATTGCCAATGCCCTGGGGGACAACTATCTGGTCTCGCTCTTCAGCCGCCTTCTCATTTATGCCCTCGTGGCGATGAGCCTAGATTTGATTCTCGGCTTTGGCGGTATGGTAAGTTTCGGTCATGCCGCCTTTTTCGGTGTGGGCGCCTATGTGGTGGCGATCCTCTCGTTTCATGGATTCGAGAGTACGCCAGTCACAACTTGGCCGGTGGAGATTGGAGGGACAGACAATGCATTGCTGACACTGCCACTGGCGATGTTGGCAGCAGCACTTGCCGCCTTGATCATAGGTGCGCTGAGCCTCCGCACCAGCGGTATGCACTTCATTATGATTACCCTGGCATTTGCGCAGATGCTCTACTTCTTCTACGTCTCTCTTGAAGCGTATGGGGGGGACGACGGGCTCAGTCTATATTCCCGCAACCGGATGCCTGGTGTCGATCTGGCCGATGATCAACATTTCTACTACCTCTGTTTGGCCATCCTGGCGCTCTCTCTTCTCCTCGGCGATCGGCTTGTAAAGTCCCGTTTCGGCCAGGTGATCCAAGGGGTGCGTGAAAATGAGCGGCGCATGCTGGCATTGGGGTTTCCCGTTTATCGCTACAAGCTCGCCTGCTTTGTTATCGCTGGCGCGATTGCGGGCCTGGCGGGTGGATTGATCGCCAACCAAACGGAGTTTGTGAGCCCGGGGTTACTGCATTGGACACAGTCCGGAGAGATTCTGGTGATGGTACTTCTCGGTGGCATGGGCACGCTTTTCGGCCCGGTGCTGGGGGCGATGGTGTTTCTTTTGATGGAGGAGTTTCTGGCAGGTGTTACTGAACACTGGATGGTCATCATGGGGCCCTTTTTGATCTCGGTCGTGTTGTTTACCCGGGGCGGTGTCTACGGATTGCTGGCAGGACGGAGAAGTCGGGGTGGGTGAGCCGCTACTCAAGGTGGAATCGGTGACTAAAAGATTCGGCGCGGTAACCGCCAGCAACAATCTCTCGTTTTCTGTAAAAGAGGGAGAGACCCATGGGTTGATCGGCCCTAATGGAGCTGGAAAAACAACAATAATCAATCAATTAACAGGAGAAATTAATCCAGATTCTGGAAGTATATTTTTCAATCGAAACAACTTAGCCGGGATCTCTGTCGCCTCACGTGCGAGGATGGGACTGGCCCGGTCATTTCAGATCACTTCCCTGTTCGAGCAACTCACAGTCGAGCAGAATCTGGCCTTGGCTATCCAGGCACATCAGGGCCACAGCTTCCGTTTCTGGAGGCGGGCTGGTTCCGACCCCAAACTCAGCGGGCCGACGTTCGATGCCTTGTGTCGCGTGGGTTTGGAGGCGCGAGCCAAGGAGCTGGCTTCCGATCTTTCCCACGGAGAAAAGCGTCAGTTGGAGGTGGGAATGGCGCTGGCCGGAAAAACGCGGTTACTGTTGTTGGACGAACCCATGGCGGGCATGGGCCCCGGGGGTACGGTGGAACTCTCGAGGCTCATTCTGGGACTCAAGGGCGAAATCTCCATACTACTCGTAGAACACGATATGGAGGTGATCTTTTCCCTGGCGGACCGGATCACGGTATTGGTCTACGGAGAGGCGGTGGCCACCGGTACACCCGATGAGATTCGCGCCAACTCGCTGGTACAGCAAGCCTATCTGGGGGGCGGCGTCTGATGCTAAGAGTGACTGACCTGGAGGCCGGCTATGGCGGCAGTCAAGCACTCTTTGGGGTTGGCCTGGAGATGAACGAGGGGGAGGTCGTAACGCTCCTTGGACGCAATGGCATGGGTAAGACGACGACTATTCGCGCACTCATGGGTATGCTGCCCGCCACGGGTGGTCGTGTTCGCTTCCAAGGTCGAGAGATTCAGCGACTGCCCAGTCATACAGTTGCCCGACTGGGATTCGGCCTGGTACCCGAAGGGCGCCAGATCTTTCCCAATCTCACTGTCAAGGAGAACTTGCTAGTCACTGCCGCCAACCATTCGAAATCCCCGGATCCCTATACTTTGGAGCGGGTTACCTCCATCTTTCCTCGATTGATCGATCGCCTCGACCACTTCGGCAACCAGCTCTCGGGTGGGGAGCAACAGATGCTCTCCATCGCCAGGGCGCTAATGACCAATCCCAAAGTCTTGATTCTCGATGAGGCCACTGAAGGGCTCGCGCCCTTGATTCGCCAGGAGATCTGGAAAGGCCTGCAGCTACTCAAATCGAGGCGGGAGGCGATCCTGGTCATCGACAAGAATCTGGATGCATTGCTGGAGATCGCCGATCGACACTACATCATGGAGAAAGGCAGAGTGGTTTGGAGCGGAAGCAGCGAAGCACTCAGGACCGACATCGCGTTGCAACACCGCTATCTGGGAGTCTAGAGTTTCCCGGCTGTGTGGCTTCTTGGTTGCTAGAGGTGCCAGATCACACTGTTTTTTGGGTCGACACCAGCAAAGGACTAGAGAACTGGCTCCAATTGCACAATCCCCAATCGCCTGCTAAAGCTTCTCTTAAGGGGACGGCAATCGCATGAATGCAAGGAGGTTGGTTCATGACATGGTTGATAACCACAGCATTACTGTCGTTTATAACACTCTGTCCGGCTTGGGTTTCTGCCACCGATGCAGCCGTGGCCCACACCCATTTAAGCAACGGTCACTATACCGAGGCCTATCGGGAGTTTCGTGGTTTGGCGGAAGCAGGATACGCCGATTACCAAATAAGCCTCGCAAAGCTACATTCCAGCGGTTCTGGTGTCCCCAAGGATTTCGTACAGGCTTATGCCTGGTATGCTCTGGCAGCGGCCCAAGGAAATTCCGAGGGGAAGTCTGGGATGGAGCGGATGGCCGAGCAGATGACCGATACCCAGCTGATCGAGTCGAGGGAGCAGGCTCGTGAGTTTGCGCAACGCTACCTTGCCCCTGTGCGCCCGGAAGGCAGCTGGCGTCTAGAATTTTAGGCTTTAGTGGCTGCTTTGATTTATAACCTCGGCGTATTGGTCGCGGTGGGGCTAGATCGCTCCCGGAAAACAGGGTTGAGACAGATCTCGGGATCTTGCAATAGCACTAGAGAATCTCGGGCTCGGGTAATCCGTGTTGCCTGCAGGTGGCGGTGAGGGTATTGAGTAGCAGGCAGGCGATTGTCATGGGGCCCACTCCGCCGGGAACCGGGGTGATGGCACCCGCCACCTCGGAGGCTGCTGAGAAATCCACGTCGCCGAACAGTTTCGCCTTGGCGTTGTCCTGTTCAACCCGGTTGATACCCACGTCGATCACCGTGGCTCCGGGTTTGATCCAGTCTCCCTTGACCATTTCCGGCCGTCCCACCGCTGCCACCAAGATATCCGCTCTCCTGCATTCCGCGGCGAGGTCCTTGGTGCGGGAGTGGGCAATGGTCACTGTACAATGCTCGCGCAGCAACAATGCAGCTATCGGTTTGCCGACTATATTCGAGCGACCGAGCACCAGCGCGCGCAGACCGCTGAGATTCTCTAATTGACGCTTCAACATGATCATGCATCCGAGAGGGGTGCAGGGTACCAATCCGGTACCGCCGGTATAGAGGTTTCCCACATTAACGGGATGAAATCCATCCACGTCTTTCGCCGGGTCGATGGCATTCAGCACCAACTCGGCATCGATGTGGCCCGGCAGCGGTAGCTGCACGAGAATACCGTTGACCTCCGTATCCTGGTTCAGTTTATTAATCAGCTCCAACAACTCTTCCTGGGGCGTGTCAGCGGATAACCGATGCTGAAAAGAGCGCATGCCGGCCTCTTCGGTTTGGCGACCCTTGTTGCGCACATAGATCTGACTTGCTGGATCCTCTCCTACCAGAACTACGGCAAGCCCCGGAGTCAATTGGTGTTCTTTCCGCAGCCGAGCGGTCGCCTCACCCAGGGTCATGCGAAGTTGGGCGGCGAGGGCTTTTCCATCGATAATGGTGGCCATGAATTTCTGATCCTGTCTTGATAGTGGTTTGAGTGATCCTGCCGGACCGGACTTACAGTTCAGCGAAAGACCACGGTCTTGTTGCCGTTCCTGAATACCCGGTGTTCTATGTGAAGCTTCACTGCCCTGGCCAGTGCGAGGCTCTCCATATCACGTCCGGCACTGACCAGACGGTTGGGGTGGTATGTATGGTCCACTCGCTCCACGACCTGCTCGATAATCGGACCTTCGTCCAGCTCGGCGGTGACATAGTGTGCGGTGGCGCCGATGAGTTTTACTCCCCTATTGAACGCTTGATGGTAGGGACGGGCGCCTTTAAAACCGGGCAAAAAGGAGTGATGGATATTGATAGCCCTGCCTTCCAGCTTGGAACACATGTCGTCGGAGAGAATCTGCATATAGCGAGCCAATACCACCAGATCGGTCTTGGTTTCCTCGACGATCTCCATGATGCGCTCTTCCTGCTTGGGTTTACTCTCCGGGGTAACCGGCAGATGGGTAAAGGGGACTTCGTGCCATCGGGCCAGTGGTTCGAGGTCCGGGTGGTTGGAGACGATCATCGGAATCTCCATTCTCAGGTCGCCGGTTCGGTAGCGATAGAGTAGGTCGTTGAGGCAGTGGTCGTAGCGGGATACCAGCATCAGCACCCGCGGGCGATAGGCGGGATGGTGGATAGTCCACTCCATGTCAAAACGGGCCGCCACCTGCTCGAATTCTTTTCTAAGCCTGGAGAGCGCCGGGGTTTTGTCTGGGTCCGAGGTGAAAACCGAGCGAACGAAAAAACGTCCGCTATCAAGATCGTCGAATTCCGCCATCTCCAAGATATAGCAGCAACGTTCCGCCAGGAATCCAGAAACGGCGGCAACGATACCCAGACTTCCGGGACAAGCAGCGGTTAGGATGTACCCCTCTTCGTTGTTCATCTGTCAAATGGTCCCAGTTATACCGCGAGGCGCGAAAACCGCTAAGTTTACAGTAATAGTGACTTCTCAGTCAGCTAGCTTGGAGGCTATTTTTTTCGGTACAAAGCGGGTGGCGTTCAATCTCATTGGAGGGCGAGGAACCTTGAGCCGGGGCCATTGAAGAATGCTTGGTTAGCCCCGATCTAAAACCAGAGACAAACCGCGATAGCGGTACCCAGCATACTAAATTTGATGTAGTCGACAAGCCATGGAATACAAAGACTATTACCAGATCATGGGGGTGGAACGCGGGGCGACGCAGGATGAGATCAAGCGCGCCTACCGCAAACTTGCGCGCAAATATCATCCTGATGTCAGCAAGGATGCCAACGCAGAAAAGCGTTTCAAGGAAGTTGGCGAGGCGTATGAAGTACTCAAAGACCCCGAGAAGCGGGCGGCCTATGACAATCTGGGCAGTAACTGGCGTGCCGGAGAAGATTTCGAACCGCCGCCGGACTGGAATGCCGGATTCGAGTTTCGAGGCGGCGGCTTTACCGATGCCGATCAATCACATTTCAGCGACTTCTTCGAGCAGCTGTACGGCCGAGCAGCCGCAGACGCATTTCGTACCCGGCGGCGGCCCGGAGCGGCGGACTTCGGTCTGGCGGGAGAGGATCATCACGCCAGGATCCTGGTGGATCTCGAGGATGCCTTCAATGGGGCTGAGCGGGTTATATCCCTCAATCTGCCTGAGTTCACTGCCCGGGGCGAGATGATTAACCGGGAGCACCGGCTCAACGTGAAGATTCCCCCGGGGGTGGTCAGCGGACAGCGCATCCGGTTGCGCGGTCAGGGCGGAGTAGGATATGGGGATGCGCCTGCCGGTGATCTCTATCTGGAAGTGGGCTTTGCCCAGCACCCCCTGTTCACGACTCAACAGAGGGATGTCTACCTGGACCTTCCCATTACGCCCTGGGAGGCAGCCCTCGGAGAGACCATCGCAATTCCGACCCTGGGTGGCAAGGTGGACCTAAAGATACCGGCGGGCACTCAAAACGGCAGCAAGCTGAGGCTCAAGGGGCGGGGGCTTCCGGGAAAGGTACCCGGTGATCAGTATGTAACGCTTAAAATACAGACACCAAAAGCGAAAACGGACGCCGACAGGGCGCTATACCAAAAGATGAAACAGCAGATGAATTTCAATCCACGAAGCAGGATGGGGGTCTAACAAATGATGACCAGAGCATCGGTAACCGTGGAGCTGTTGGACGACGATTTCCAGTTGAGTTTGCTGGAACTCTGTCGTTGTTGCACGGTGAGGGCGGAGACTGTAATCAGTATTGTGGAAGAGGGCGTGGTTGAACCTCTTGGCAGTTCCCCCTCCAACTGGCGGTTCAATGGCCCCATGCTAAGGCGTGTGGAGGTGGCGCTCAACTTGCAGCGCGACCTGCGGGTAAATCTGCCTGGCGCGGCGTTGGCCCTCGATCTCATGGAAGAAGTGGAGCGTCTGCGGGAGCGGCTGCGACGGCTGGACCACGATGAGGACCACTGAACACTTTCAGTAATGCCCCGATAGATTTTTTTGGTTTGATTCCAGCGGCTGGGGTGACCTTATATTTAGCGACCGGGAAAGCAGACCCGAAACTCGGTTTCTCACATAAAACGATAGCAACAGGATACTGACGCATGATTAAGAATTGTGTACTTGCAGCCGCATTGTTGGCCGGTGCGACCACTCTGGTGAATGCTCAGCAGGCACCGATGCCAATGTCCAGGTTTGATGCCAATGGCGATGGGATGATCAGTGAAGAGGAGTTCAACCAGGCACGGGAACAGCGTATGGCGGCCCGTGCAGCCCAGGGACGTTCAATGTACCGCCAGGGCATGAAGCTGCCGGAGTTTTCCGATATGGATGCCAATGGCGATGGTCAGCTCACTCAGCAGGAGATGATGGCGTTTCATCAGGCGCGAATGCAGGCACGGATGAAAGCGCGGCAGGCCTATATGCAGCAACTGGGCTATCCCTACCAGCGGGGCATGATGTCCAGACCCGGGTTTGCGCTCCCCGAGTTTACTGAACTCGACGAAAATGGCGACGGTTGCATAAACCAGGCAGAGCTGGATAAGTTCAAACAGTCCCGTATGGTGCACAAGCGCTCTCCCTGGGGAGAGATGCCTCACCGCGGTCCCGGCTATAACCCGCCCCACTACCAGCAATTCGATACCGATAAAGACGGAAGGGTTTCTCAGGAAGAGTATCTTGCCGGCCGAGAGCAGCGCATGGCCCAGCGAGCCCAGGAGGGCCGTATGATGCGAGGTGCTGCCATGATGCCAACTTTCGAGGATATCGATACCGATGGAGACGGCAGCATATCCGCCGAAGAATTCGCCGCGCACCATGACCAACACCACAGAATGATGCAGGGTCAACCGCCACAATAGTGTTACTACTCATCCGGGCAGCGGGGATGGTAATTGCCGCCCGGATGAGTGAGGTCATCCAGCTCCCGCCGATTTCGCAAGCTCTACTGTCTGTCACAGTGTCAGGAGTAATTGGAAGACCAGCAGGGCCGCGGCGAGGTTGCCCACAATTTGCCAAATTCTCTCAATTCGCTGGTGGCGATCCCTCTTGCGCGAAGTCAGGTGGTCAATGCGTTTTAAGAGTTCGCTGTCCAGCGCCGGATCGACCCAGATTTTCCGATGCTTGAGAATATCTGCATCAACGGTCGCCATCGCCTCTCCCAAGTCGACTCGGTAAGTGCGGGTTTCGAGGTCCGTCAATCGAGAACCCAGGCTATTCTGCACATGCATCTGCGCTGCATCTACATCGTTGAATCGCGCCACGTAGCGGATCTTGGGGTCGCTTAAGGTTTCCTGCCGGGTATCGGGTAGGGTGTCCCGGATCAGGACCCTCACCAATCCCGGACTCTCTCGGTTTGTCTGCAGACAAAGGTAGCCGGCGCGCATCGTCTCTGTAGATCTCCTGCTTGGTCGCTTCTCCCGGGGGTTGAGCTTGGCCGACGATTCAGCTTTGAGTTACCCCCAGAAACGCCTATCCATGGATCAGGAGAGCGTGTTGTGGTTAACTCGGCAGGCGCTCCAATCCAAATGAGATTGAAACTAAGCTATCGACTCGGCCCCACTCTAACAAATTTCCAATTCGAAAACTCATGGGGAAAATTATTCTCGCCACGCTGAATGCGCGCTATTTGCATCCATCGCTGGGACTTCGTTATCTGCTGGCCAACATGAAGGAGCTTCGTCAGCAGACGGAAATCATGGAATTCACTCTCGAATCCAGGCCGGCGGATATCGCCGAGGCGCTGCTCTCTAAGCAACCCTCGGTCATTGGTTTGGGGGTCTACATCTGGAATGCAGAGCAGACTCGCAGATTGGTGGCGCTTCTCAAGGCGGTCAGTCCTCGAACTCAGGTGGTGCTGGGGGGACCTGAGGTGAGTCACGAGTGGCAGGAGCAACCCTTGGTGCAGCAGGCCGATTATCTGATTACGGGGCAAGCCGATCTCGAATTTGCCTCCCACTGCCGCCAACTCATCGCGGGGGAGCCGCCACGGGAAAAGATCCTACATGCAATGCCCCCGCGCCTTGACGAATTGGAGCTACCCTACCAATTCTACGATGACCAGGATATTGCCCACCGGTTAGTCTATGTCGAGGCTTCCCGGGGTTGTCCGTTCAAGTGTGAGTTTTGCCTCTCGGCCCTGGATAAGACCGCCTGGTCGTTTGCCATGCCGGTGTTCCTGGAGGCGATGAAGGGGTTGTTGAGGCGGGGAGTCCGCCATTTCAAATTCGTGGACCGTACTTTCAACCTGGGGGTGCAACAAAGTATCGAGATATTGGATTTCTTTCTCGCCCATTGGGTGGAAGGCCTATTCCTCCATTTCGAGGTGATTCCCGATCGCCTGCCGGAGGGTTTAAAACAAAGACTGCGTAAATTTCCTCCGGGTGCGCTACAGCTCGAAATCGGCATCCAAACAATGGACCCCGAGGTCCAGACTCGAATCGATAGAAAACAGGATAATGAACGTAGCCGGGAGAATCTGCGCTGGTTGAGGCGGGAGACAAAGGCACACCTTCATGCCGACCTGATCATTGGCCTTCCTGGAGAAGGAGTTGAAGGTTTTGCACGTGGTTTCGATGCGCTGGTGGCGCTGGATCCCCAGGAGATACAGCTGGGAATTCTCAAGCGTCTAAAGGGGGCACCGATCGCCCGTCACAACCGGGAATACCGGATGTGTTACAACCCCAACCCGCCGTTCGAGATTCTAAGTAATCGTGATATCGATTTTCAAACCATGCAGCGGTTGAGCAGGTTTTCCCGCTATTGGGAGATGATTGCCAACGGAGGCCGTTTCGTTAACACGCTTCCAATGATTCTGGGGGAACAGCCCTTCCGTCGTTTCATGGCGTTGAGCGACTGGCTGTTCAAAGCAACCGGACAGGTCCATCGTATCGCTCTGAAGCGGCTCTTCGAACTGGTCTATCTAGGTATGGGTGAAGTGCTTTTTGCCGCTGAAGTGGAGCGCCGGTCATTGTTGGCAAGGGACTGGTCTGAGTGCGGCGCCCGGGGAATGCCCGAATTCCTACAACCATTCGATAGCCGGAAAGTTTCTAACCGGACTGCGGGCAGAGATGTCCGCAGCAGTCGCCAAGCCAGGCATCGCCGCAACTGAGCCCACCAACGTCGCCGCTCGCCGATTCAGAATGGGACTTCTACCGCCGCGCAGAGATAGCGCATGAAGGGCAGGGTACGTTCGAAATCGTTCCAGACAACGGTGACGAAACCCGGTCTGTTTATCTCCCTCTCATTAAAGCTTCTGCAGGCGATGAAATCTTTTCGCTTCAAGTCCGTCAATAGCTCATGGTCGGGAGGATAGCCGCGGGGAGGGCGAATCAGGGACTCCCCCACCAGCTCGAAGCGGCTCTTAAACGGACGGTGATCCAGGGCCCGTTTCCAGGCCGCCGGATTATCAACAATAAAATCGCGAATACGAGTAAGCGCTTTGGATTCGGGATGCCAGATTCCGGCTCCGGTGAAGCAGTTGCCGGGTTCGATGTGCAGATAGAAGCCGGGGGCATGGACATCTTTACCCAGCTGGTGCCGGAATTGGATACCGATATTGGTTTTGTAGGGTGTCTTGTCCTTGGAAAAGCGGGTATCCCGATACACCCGCATCAGCGAGCCGCCGGTTTTCTTGGGCACCGCCAGGAAGTGGCCCGATAGTTTTTCAAGGGGCGGTGCCATGGCCGTGATCAGGGAGAGTGCGGGCTCCTGCACCAGTGTCTCGTACTCCTGTTTGTGGGTGTTAAACCAGGCTCGATCGTTATTCTTTGCGAGTCTTCGAAGGAAGGGAATGCAATCTTTCGGGAAGCCTGAGAATCCACTCATTAACGTTTACCGGTTGCATTGGATGTAGGCTGATTCTAGACCAGAAGCAGCAGCCCGGCAGCAGTTGCTTTCCGGCCGTCGGCTGTTTGCCGGCAGCAGTTCTTCGAAGGAAGGGAATGCAATCTTTCGGGAAGCCCGAGAATCCACTCATTAACGTTTACCGGTTGCATTGGATGTAGGCTGATTCTAGACCAGAAGCAGCAGCCCGGCAGCAGTTGCTTTCCGGCCGTCGGCTGTTTGCCGGCAGCAGTTGGGGTCAGTCAGGGTGGAAGCTTCGCCCCAGGGCCTTGGGTGGCGCACCTCGCACTTGCCTAAGCACCTCAGCGACGGCGGGTCTTTTCTCCACCCACCGCTGAACTCCCTCCCGCTGCAGTAGATTAACCAGCACCAGAGCAAGAATCATCAGTGGGAACGGAGCAACCTGGAATACCTGCGCGGGGATATCGCTCCAGATCCCCTGGAGGCTGATGCCGATCACCTGCAAGAAGGCGAATAGCAGCGCTCCCAGGGCAACCTTAATGGGATGCCAGCCGCCGAAGATCACGATTGCCAGGGCAATCCAGCCGATGCCCTCTATTCCCTGGGGTCGACCCCAGCCGGGTTTGATCCCCAGGGAAAAAGCGGCGCCTGCAATGCCGACCAGCGCGCCGCCAATCAGCGTGTACAACAACTGTTTCCGGCGCGGGTCGATACCGCGGGTGTATGCAGCTTCCGGGTTTTCACCCACGGCCCGCAACTCCAATCCCCTATTTGTCCGGTATATGTACCACCAAATCAGGGGAATCAGCAGCAGCGCCAGATGGACAACTATAGGTTGTTGGAATAGCAAAGGGCCCAGCACCGGAATATCACCTAGCACCGGGATTTTCCAAGAGAGCAGCTGTGGACCCTGCAGTCTGGAGTAGGGATTTCCGAGAAAATAGGCGAGATCCTTGCACATCAGTGTGAGGGCAAAACCCACGGCAACCTGCAGTTGACCGAGATAGATGCCGAACATACCCACCAGCATCGCGACGATGCCGCCAGTGAGTGCCGCCGCGCAAAATCCGAGCAAAAAACTGTTGCTCTCAAAGGTCACGACGAATGCCACCATGGCGGCTAATAATAGGGATCCGTCCAGCGAGAGGTTGATGACACCGGCCTTCTCGGTAACTGTCTCGCCGAGTGCGGCGATTATCAATGGCGCTGCTGTCGCCAGCACACTGGCCAAGAGTACCAGGAGGGGGAGGTCGTTCATCCGCTACCGCCTTGCCGATGGCGCCGTAGGCCGAATACCAGCAGTGCGCTCAGGACGCAGGCACCCTGAATCACGCCGGAGAGCGACGAGTCAAGTTGCATCATCATCGGCAGCTGGATACTGCCTACATTGAGCGCGGCGAAAAACAGCGCGACAAAGGGTATCGGCAGCAAGCGGAAATTGGCCAGCATGACGACTAGCAGCCCGAGGTAACCATAGCCGCTGGAGATCGAGGGGATCAGCCTGTGGTAGATTTCACTGACCTGAATGCTGCCCGCCAGGCCGGCCATGGCGCCGGAAATCATGATGGCGCTCAACATATATCGGTTTGGCGAAATACCGTACAGTCGAACCGCCTTGGGGTTGTGACCAACCGCTTTGAGCTTGAGACCGAAACCGCTGCGATTCAATATCCAACCGCTGACGAGTAATGCCAGGATGGCCAGCCCCAATGCGTAAGGGGAGACGCGCCAGCCTTCTATTCCCGGAAACCAGAGTTCTGTGGGAAACGGCTGAGTACCGCTCATGGAGGCGATGCCGGCCCGTTTCCAGGGGCCGAAGATAAGCCACAACACCACACCCATCGCGACAAAATTAAGACCCAGTCCGGCAAAGATTTCATGGACTCCTCCACGGGTTTTAAGCCAGCCGGCAACCAAAGCCCAGAGTGCGCCCATACCCATACCTGCCACCATGGACAATGCCAGATAAAGGAGGGGCTGGTCGGAACCTATACCCAGACGCAATACGCCGGTCGCCGCAATGGCGCCCAAGACCATCTGGCCCTCGACGCCGATGTTCCAGAGTCCTGAGCGAAAAGCATATAGCAATCCCAGGCTGCAGAGCGTGAGTGGAATCCATACGTTGAGCACCCGCGCGAAACGCGACCAGGAACCAAAGGAACCCGACAGCAAGTGGGTAAAGGCCTCATGGGGTGCAGCTCCTACCAACAGCAACAACGCACCGGCGAAAAGGACGACAATTGCCAGAATTAGAAGAGTATCGATCAAATGGTGTTTCAATCGCTGCATCAAAACACCTTCAGCGGCCGGTCATGGCGGCGGCCACATCCTGGTAATCGGCTTGTTGTACCGGCAGGTCCCGTACCACCCGGCCGTCGAAAAAAACCACTATCCGGTCCGCGGTGGCCAGGATCTCATCCAATTCAGCGGAACTGAACACCACTGCGCCTGCTTGCAGATACTGCTCGCGGAGATACTCCCAGACCCATCTCGCAGACTCCACGTCCAGGCCTCTGGTGGGGTTTTCCAGCAGCACCAGATTGGCATCCCGGGGAATGAGGGAGAGTAACAGGCGTTGTTGGTTACCGCCGGAGAGTGACTCCACGGCAGTTTCCGGGTGTCCGCGGATGTTGAATCGTTCGATGGCCTCCAGTGCTGCGCGCTTCGCCTCCGCGTGGCCGAGTCCGCGGGCCAGGGCGAAGTGGTCCAGAATGGTGAAGCCTGATATCAAGCCCTCTTCCAGGCGGTTGGCCGGTAGGTAACTGCCTCCGAAACTGCGAAAAACCGGATGATTGGAGCCGCTCAAGTGCTGCCCTCTAAAGCGGATTTCCCCGGCGCTGGGCTGGCGCAGTGCGGCACCCAACCGCAGCAAAAGCCCCTGGCCGCTGCCCGATAGTCCCGCCAGACCCACAACCTCCCCCTGATCGATACTCAGGTCGCAATCCCATAATCCCGTGCGCTCTCCAGGAGAGGAGACCCTGCTGAAGGAGAGCAGTGTTTCCCCACGCGGCCGCAATCGGTACTTGGGAGGATTGGTCGGTGGCTTGTCGAACATCAACTCCAGCAGTCGGGGAATGTGAAACGGGGCATCTTCCTCCCCGGTGACTACGCCGTGCCGCAGGATACTGACCCGGTCGCAAAGTGCTGCGACCTCCTCCAGTTTGTGGGAGACCAGGAGAATGGTGTGGCCCTGGTCCCGTATTTGACGCAAGGCTTGGAACAGACTTGCCTTCTGCTGTTCGGAGATCCCGGTGGTTGGCTCGTCGAGAATCAATACCTTGGCATCGCGCCCCAGCAACCGTACAAATTCCAACTGCTGGCGTTCGCCCACGGTGAGATTTTCCAGCACCTGATCCGGATCCAGGTGGAACTGAACCGCTTCGGCCAACGCCTGCAGGCGGGACCTCTGGCGGCTCCTGTTGTTGTCGGCAAGAGTGTCTCGACCGACGATGAAGTTTTCCAGGACAGTCAATGTAGGGAAGTCCTGGGGCTCTTGATAGAGCATGCCCACGCCGGCCCGGGCCGCTGCCTCTGGATCCTGGAAATTCTTCTCCTTTCCGTCCAGGAAAATGCGCCCACTGCTGCGGCTCAGATAGCCGGTGAGGATCTTCATCAGGGTGCTCTTGCCGGCGCCGTTTTCGCCGACCAGCCCGTGAATGCAGCCTCCCTGGACTTTTAGGTCGATGCCTTTGAGAACCTGGTGCGGACCGAACCGCTTATGAATTTGCTGCAATTCGATCTGCATGGGTTGCCTATTTGCTTGCTCCTTCCATGCCTTCCAGCAGTTGCTCCAAATACCAGATCTGCTCGTCGGTTGCGGTCTCTCCCGCTTTGAGGAAGGGAGTGCCGTCCTGATAGTTCAGAGGACCAGTGAACAGGTTGAGCTTCCCGCTGCCAAGCGCTTCGCTGAACTGACTCAGTTTCTTGCGCGTCTCTTCCGTTACGGTCTCACCGACCACGAACCCGATGGTACTGCTGTCTTTGTCGTTGATGTCTTCCCAGTTCGGACCGCTCCAGGTCCAGGATTGCTCCCAGGTGCCGTCGCGAACGGCGGTTACCAATCGGACATAGTCAGGCCCCCAATTGAAGTAGGGAACACCCAGACAGGCTTCCGGCGCGCTGTTACAGCTGCCTATATAGTCATAGGGGATGGCGTAGACATTCTGCCCTTCCTGGCGTTTCTGATTGGCGACAATCAATGCCTCGGTGGTATCTATTCCGGAGAGGACTACATCATGGCCGGTATCGAAGAAATTGCGCACAACCTGTGTGGGATCGGCGGTGACACCGGGTATATTGAACCAGAACCCGATCCAGGAGACCTTGAATTCAAAATCTGAGGCAGCCTTGCCACGCACCTCGGTCCAGGCGTGGTGGGCACCGAGATAGGCCGCCACCGCCAGTCTGCGGGTTTCCTCGTTGATTAAGGGGCCAAGGTACGCCACTTTACCGTTGCTGGTGGTCAGTCCCGCAAGAAAACCAGCCATCATCTTGCCGTACTCCATGCGGCCCATGAGATTGCTGAGATTGTCCGGTGCCTTACCGGTGAGTACGTCGTCTCCCGATATGTGCAGAAATTTGATGCCAGGATGCTGGGCGGCGGCTTCCCGCATGCCGTCCTTCATATCATCGGAATTACCTATGATTAGGGTTGCCCCCTTGTCCACCAGATCGTCCACCACCATGGGGATGGTGAGTCCCGCACGATCGGCAGGGTTGACCTTGTCTATATAGATCATTTTGCTGCCGGGGACCTTTTCTTCTACATAGCGGCCCCCTTCGTAATGGGCCTGACTCCAGCCATGATCATTATAGGGACCCACCATCAACAGGCCGAAGGTGATTGCCTTATCCGCTGCTAATGCGGCCGGAACGCTACAGACGCCAAATACAGCGATCACCGCCGGAGTCAAAAGGGCGCGCGCTTTCGATATCATTTTTTCCCCCTGAGAATAGATTCTGCCAACTACTACAACGATCGCTCCATAGACAGGCGGATTGGTATAATCCGGATACTGGCGAAACGTTGTTTTCCTAAAAGCCTTCGGTCTGGGAACTTACTATGACTAAGAACCGCAGTGGAATGCGTAGGGTCAATCTTACCTCAATCGAGGATAGGCGGATATTCCAAGCTGAAGTCGTCTGGGTGGAGGGGCGGATCCAAGAGATACGCGAGCTGGGTGAGCCAACTCCGGAGTTGGGGTATCTGATTCCCGGATTTGTAGACGCTCATGTACATATCGAGAGCGCCATGTTGCCCCCCTCTGAGTTCGGGCGCATGGCGTTGCGTCACGGCACGGTTGCGGTGGTTTCCGATCCCCATGAAATCGCCAATGTGCTGGGAGCGGAGGGCGTTCGTTTCATGTTGCAAAATGCCCGCCAGACGCCATTCAACGCCTTTTTCGGCGCTCCATCCTGTGTTCCGGCGACCCCCTTCGAGACCGCATATGGCCGCTTGGAGTGCAGTGAGATAGAAAACCTGTTGGCGGAACCTGAAGTCTGCTGTCTTTCGGAGATGATGAATTTCCCCGGCGTGCTCGCCCGGGAGCGGGAGGTGATGGAGAAGATTGCACTGGCCGAACGCCTCGGATACCCGGTGGATGGTCATGCGCCCGGTCTCAAGGGGAAAGTGGCAGCGAATTATGTGGAAGCCGGAATAAGTACAGATCATGAGTGCTTCTCCATGGAAGAGGCCCGGGACAAGATCAATGCTGGAATGTGGGTACTGATTCGCGAGGGATCAGCGGCCCGCAATCTGGACGACCTGGTTCCACTGATCGCCGAGTCGCCGGAGCGGGTGATGTTCTGCAGTGACGACAAGCATCCTGACGATCTGATCCAGGGGCATGTAAACAGTATGGTAGCCAGGGCAAGAGCAGCCGGGTATGACCTTTACGATTTGCTGCGTTGCGCCTGCATCAATCCCATCGACCACTATCGATTGCCACTTGGTCGACTGCGGCTGGGCGATCCCATGGACGCGGTGGAAGTATCGGATCTGCATTCCTTCCAGCCTGTCAATGTCTGGCTGCAGGGCGATGCGGTAGTTTCCGAAGGGAAATCGCTGTTGCCGAAGGTCTCGGTGGAGCCGGTAAACATTTTCGAGGCCACGAAAATCTGTCCCGACGATCTGGCGGTACCTGAAAACGGGCAGGCGCTGAGAGTGATAGGGGTCAGGGACGGCTCGTTGGTTACCGAGCAGCGGACACTCGAGCCCTGTGTGAAGAATGGTGTGGTGAGCGCCGATCTAGATCGGGATATTCTACATATCTGTGTCCTCAACCGATATCAGCCCGCCAAACCTGCATTGGGTTTCGTTCAGGGTTTTGGTTTGCGGGAGGGGGCGATCGCTTCCAGTGTGGCTCACGATTCTCATAATATCGTTGCCGTAGGCACATCTCCTCAGGAAGTCTGCCGGGCGGTCAATGCAATTATTGACCGCAAGGGTGGTATCGCCGTAACCGGCGAACAGGGAGTGGATATTCTGCCGTTGCCGATAGCGGGTCTGATGAGCGACGAAGATGGCGAGCATGTGGGGCTGACATACGCGCGTCTGGATCAACGTGCGAGGCGGCAGGGTTCGAAATTGAGAGCCCCCTTCATGACGCTCTCCTTTATGGCGTTGCTGGTTATTCCATCCCTGAAGCTCAGTGACAGGGGGCTATTCGATGGTAATCGATTTCAATTTGTCGGGCTGTCCATTCCGAAGGAAACCAGCACTCACTCGCAAAAACCGGCATGACTCAACTCGGTATAAGGATGGTATCCGTCTCTTCCTTCGGTTAGGTTGTTATTTACAACGGTTTTTTTGTATCGGCGAACGGGGATTGGCGGCATGGATATGACAACCTACCTGATGTATATCGCCGCTTCGGCGGCCGTGGTGATCGTGCCCGGCCCTACAGTGACTTTGATTATCGCCAACAGTCTGAGGTCCGGCGCCCGTGCGGGATTGATGAATGTAGCCGGCACCCAGGCCGGATTAGCTGTGATGCTGGTTGTGCTGGCGGCAGGTCTTTCCACCATTGTCGACTCCATGGCGGGGGTGTTTGAAATCATTCGGCTGCTGGGTGCGGCCTACCTCATCTGGTTGGGTATCGGGTTATGGCGTGCCGGTGGCAGCCTCGGCGACCTCAAAGCCGATGGGTTGTCTTCCAAGCGGCCGAGAAAATACTTCTGGCAGGGTTTTCTGGTAATCTGGTCAAACCCCAAGGCGCTGGTTTTCTTCGGCGCTTTTATTCCTCAGTTTGTAGATCCCGGATTACCGCCATTGCCGCAGGTCATCCTGTTGGGGATCACCTTTATGGTAATAGCCACATTGCTGGATGGTGCCTATGCGCTGCTCGCTGGGCACGGAGGAGAACTACTCTCCCGCCGCCGGATTTGCGTGCTGGAAAGGCTTTCAGGAAGCTGCCTTATCGGCGGTGGTCTCTGGTTGGTATTGTCGCGGAGATAGCTGCGCCAGTCGTCGGCGTCAAACCCCGTGAATGAATACACCCAGGACAGCGAATGCTACAACCAGAAATACTATGGGTATTTTGAGGGTCCGCAAGGCGAAAAAGCCCAGGATTACCAATGCCATCTCTGCTGCGGAGGAAACCGCGCTCACAAAAACCGGCTGATAGAGGGCTGCCAGCAACAGCCCCACCACAGATGCATTGATGCCAGCCGCCGCACCGCTAACCCGAGGACGGGCGGCGAGACTTTCCCAGGCGCCCTGAAAACTCAGAACTAAAAGGAATCCAGGCAGGAAAATGCCAAGCGTTGCGAACAGGGCACCAATGAGACTGTGACTAGGTTTCAGCTCTGCGCCGAGAAAGGCGGCCAGTGAGAACATCGGACCTGGCACTCCCTGAGCCGCGGCATATCCGAGTAGAAAGCGGTCATTGCTGATGATATCCCCTAAGGTTTGTTGGAGGAGAGGTAGCACAACGTGGCCGCCGCCGAAAACTAGGCTGCCTGCTTGGAAGAAGTCGCCAAACAGCGCCGCCCATCCTAGTTGGGTGCCCAGCAGTGGTAGCAGCAGGAATAGGGCGGCGAATAATATCAGTGGCAGGAGCCGGAAGTGGTGGCGGGGTTTATACGGAGTTTTTGCGCTAGCACTGAAGAAGGCTCCAACAATGGCAGCAACCGCCAATACCCCCATCTGGGTCCAGAGGCTGGGAAACAGCAGCAACGCAGTTGCAGTCATCACCATCAGGGCAATGGAATGGCGGTGGTTGCAGAAGGCCGAGTACATACTCAGCGTGGCGTCTGCGACTACTACCACAGCGAACAGCTTGAGGCCATGGACCATACCATCGAACCAGTCAGGCGCGCCCTCTTCGGGGCTCGATATCGACAGCATATAAAGCAACAGAAACGAGGGTAGTGTAAAACCGATGAATGCTGCGATCCCTCCGATAAGTCCGGCTCGCCGTAAACCCAGCGCGAAACCGATTTGGCTGGAACCGGGGCCGGGCAGGAATTGACTCAGGGCTATAAGGCGGCCATAGGCGGGGCTGTCGATCCACTTCAGCTTTTCCACGAATAGATTGCGAAAGTAACCGATATGAGCTGCGGGACCCCCAAAGCTGATACATCCCAACACAAGGAAACGCCAAAACACCTCCCAGATCCTCGTCTTTAGATTGCCGTTGGCGTTCATGGGTTTGGTCCGCAGGTTTCATATTGGCATACAGCCATGAGGGATTAACGTGCTATTCCCAGCTGTGGTCACTGGTATAGGGTAAATTTCATCGTAACACACCGATGATTCACCCAGCCCAAAGCGGCTAATTAGGATAAAACCCGGAGCAGCCACCGTTGCAATCAGCCTCTATACATGTTTCAAGCAGATTTATGTGGTGATTATCTTCGCCGCTTCCGAATCGATTACTCTAATCTCCCTATCCGGGGCAGACGCTACAGTCGGTGATCTGCAGTCATTACGGCATCTCTACATCCGGATTCCACCAGTAGTCAAAGCGACTCCGGGCCGCTTTGGTGGGGAGCCGAGCAGTAATCATCACCGCTTCGAGGGATTCCGCGGACTGGATATAGTCCGGAGATATGATGGCCGTCAGACACTAATGGCAGCGCCCATATCCTGTCCCCCGCATTCCCCCGGTAACTTAAAAGAGCAAACGAACAGTTGGGACAGAAAGTAGTTTCAGAAACCTGATTGAATCAAGGAAAGAATACGGAGACACCCAGATTGAGTTGCCAATCCGATCCGCCGTTGGCCCGGTCAGTAACGCCGTAGCCGCCGAAGCTCAGATCGAGCGCATGGCCCCGGTTGCCGAGGGGAAGTGTCCTTCCCAGTGTCAGTCCCAGGGGTATTTCCCAGTGATCTCCGGACTTGGTATTCCAGTTGTAGGTAATGGTATTGTTGTAGCCAACGTAGGCGCCCGGAGCGGCATCGATGTTGTAAAAAACAATGGGCTGCAGGGTGGTGAGGCTCAGGTTATTCTCTCCCCAGTGGTGGCCCGCGACTGCGCCGTAGGAAAAGCGATTTCTGGTTCCGAATAGGGCCCCTACCATTCCGCCACCGAAGCGATCGTCAGTAGTACCCGAGAAATCTCTCCCGGGTGTTAACCTTGGACCCAGGCCCCAGACCAGATCGCCATCCGTTTGGGGCGACCAAAGCAGCTTCAGCTCATTCTGACCGGTGTTCAAATCGAGCGTTTCATCGGTGTCCAGCCCGGTATTGGGGACTGTGACCAAGGCTTCCGCGACCGGAAACGCGCTACGGGCCAGGCGTTTGAGGTCTTGATCCGAGGGTATGTTGTAGAATGAACCAATCTGGAAATTCGAACTGCTGCCCGAACTTGGTGCTCCAGCACCCGCGCCAACAGCGGACAGGCTCCACGCCAGCCCGAAATGGGCGTAGATCAGAAAGGTTGTGAAGCGTTGTCTAATATTCACTTTAATGTAACTAGATTTGTATCCATCGCTTAAAGTGACTCCTTTATGCTTTTATCATCAAAGGCGAAGCCCATATCTTTAAGCCATCGAAGCGAGCAACAACTTCTCCAATTCTAGTCGGCAGCAGCGGTAAAAACTGTGATCTTATTTCCGACAGCGGCCTGCGGTTGTGGGAATTTAATATGTTTGGGCGATTTCTAATACTTTGGCATGGGAATCTACTTCGCGATGGGAATGATTCGATTTTTCATTTTGCTCCATTTGTAACGACGCATTATAGACGAGATACTCCTCGATAGGGGACTGAGGTAAAATAGGTAATTAAAATAGGATTTTCGGGAGTCGATTAATGCAACATGAAGATAAAAACTGTGTGCCCAATAGCGGCTGTTGCGATAATCAGGTTTCGTTGAGTCTGACAGCGGACCAGCACCGTCAAAACGTACGCAGGGCTTACGCCGAAGTCGCACAAGCCAGCGACGCGGGAACGGATGCTGGAGTGGCCTCCAGTTGTTGTGGCGTCTCTGACGACCAGGCAATCAACACGTTGATTTCGACGCGCCTGGGTTATAGTGAAGCGGACCTGGCAGCAGTCCCCTCAGGAGCCGACATGGGACTTGGTTGCGGAAATCCCAGGGCCATCGCCTCCCTGAGCGCCGGTGAAGTCGTTGTAGACCTGGGCGCTGGAGGTGGATTCGACGCATTTCTCGCTGCACGCGAGGTGGGCGAAAGCGGACGGGTGATTGGTGTGGACATGACGCCGGATATGCTGAGCAAGGCGCGGGCTAACGCCGAACGGGGCCGCTACTCCAACGTTGAATTTCGACTCGGGGAGATCGAACATCTTCCTATTCCGGATGGAACCGCGGATGTCATTATCTCCAATTGTGTAATCAATCTATCCCCGGACAAATTACAGGTTTTCCGCGACGCCTTCCGAGTACTGAAACCCGGGGGACGGTTGGCCATTTCCGACGTAGTAGCCACCGCCGAGTTGCCGGCTGAAATCCGCAACGACCCGGAGCTGATTGCAGGTTGCATGGGGAACGCCGCGCAGATAGACGAGCTGGAGGAATCGCTTGCTCAAGCCGGATTTCAGCAGATTAGAATTGAGCCGAAAGAGACTTCCAGGACGTTCATCAGAGAGTGGGCTCCGGATCGTGGGGTTGAGGACTATCTGGTCTCGGCGACCATTGAGGGAGTCAAGCCGAGCAGATCCTAACTCCGGGCCGCCCGTTGGCTGCGACCTGCCCAATCCCGGGCAAACTGCAAGGCCACGCGGCCACTGCGGGATCCCCGCATCAGCGCCCACTCCAGCGCAGCCGCGCGGGCATCTTCCGACGCGCCCGTGGTCTTGGGCGCACCCAGCGCCAATAGCCAATGGTCGACAATCTGCAGATATTGATCCTGATTGTAGGGGTAGAACGACAACCAGAGACCAAATCGCTCGGAGAGGGAGATTTTCTCCTCCACACTTTCTCCATGGTGGATTTCGCCGTCTACCTGCCGAGCCTCTAGATTTTCCCGGTTGTATTCGGGAAGCAGGTGGCGCCGGTTAGAAGTGGCGTAAATCAGAACATTCTCGGGTGGAGCAGCAATCGAGCCGTCCAGTACCGCTTTAAGGGATTTGTAACTGGCGTCGTTGGCCTCGAAGGAGAGATCGTCGCAGAAGAGAACAAAGCGCTCCGAGCGTCCAAAGAAGCAATCGACAATATCCGGCAAATCAATTAAATCGTGTTTCTCCACCTCGACCAGACGCAGCCCTCGGCTGGCAAATTCATTGAGCGTGGCCTTGATCAGGGAAGATTTTCCCGTTCCCCGGGAACCCCAGAGCAGCACGTTATTAGCGCTGTAACCCTCGACGAACTGCGCTGTATTGCGCACGATCTCCCCCTTTTGACGATCCATGCAAAGCAGATCGTCCAAGGGAATGAGATGCGGGTGCATCACCGGCTCCAGACCTTTGTCACGGCGCCAGCGAAACGCGATATGCTCCCAGTCCAGGTCCTCTTGGCTCGGATTTAGCAAGCTCTCTAGGCGGTCGAGCAGCTGACTCGCCCTGTGTATCAATCGATCGCCAGGTTCCATTAAGACGATATCCAGTTAGCGGGTGAGGCGTTTGTAGTGGATGCGGTGGGGTTGATCTGCTTCCGCTCCCAGCCGCCGCTTCCGGTCAGCCTCATAGTCGGCATAGTTGCCTTCGAACCATAAGGTCTGCGAATCGCCCTCGAAAGCCAAGATATGGGTGGCTATCCGGTCCAGGAACCAGCGATCGTGGGAAATCACTACCGCGCAACCGGGAAAATTGAGGAGCGCCTCCTCCAGTGCACGCAGGGTCTCCACATCCAGGTCGTTGGTGGGCTCGTCCAACAGCAGCAGATTGCCACCGCTTTGGAGCAGTTTTGCCAAGTGCAGCCGGTTGCGCTCACCGCCGGAAAGATCGCCAACCCGCTTTTGCTGGTCGGCTCCTCTGAAATTAAAGCGGCTCAGCCAGGCTCGGGAGTTGAATTCGTAGTTTCCGATGGTAATGATGTCCTGGCCACCGGAGACCTCTTCCCAGGCAGTCTTGGTGCCTTCCAGGGCATCTCTGGATTGGTCCACATAAGCCACCCTGACGGTATCGCCGATACGCATTTCTCCGCTATCGGCTTGCTCCTCACCGGTAATCATACGGAACAGTGTCGTCTTGCCAGCGCCGTTGGGCCCGATTATTCCAACAATTCCGCCCCGGGGAAGATTGAAACTGAGGTCTTCGTAGAGCACGTTGTCGCCGAAGGACTTTTTCAACCCCTTGGCTTCGATCACCAACTCACCAAGACGCTCTCCCGGAGGGATATAAATCTCGTTGGTTTCGTTGCGCTTCTGGAACTCCTGGCTCTGCAGCTCCTCGAAACGCTGCAATCGCGCCTTGCTCTTGGCATGCCTGCCCTTGGGATTTGACCTCACCCACTCCAGCTCCTGCTTCATGCTTCTGATTCGGGCCGCCTCGGTTTTCTGCTCCTGTTCCAGCCGTTGCTCCTTCTGTTCCAGCCAGGAGGAGTAATTGCCCTCCCAAGGAATCCCGTATCCGCGATCCAGTTCCAGTATCCATCCGGCCACATTGTCCAGAAAGTAACGGTCGTGGGTGACGGCCACCACAGTGCCTGCGTAGTCGTGGAGAAACCGTTCCAGCCAAGCCACCGATTCCGCGTCCAGGTGATTGGTCGGTTCATCGAGGAGGAGCATGTCCGGCTTGGATAGCAGCAGGCGGCAGAGGGCTACCCTGCGGCGTTCACCGCCGGAGATCTTGGTGACATCTGCGTCCCAGGGCGGCAGGCGTAGGGCGTCTGCGGCGATCTCTAAGGTGCGCTCCAGGTTGTGGCCATCTTTAGCGGTGAGTACGTCCTCCAGCTGGGCTTGACGGGCAGCGAGGGCATCGAAATCAGCATCCGTTTCGCCATAAGCGGCATACACTTGATCCAACTCCGCCAATGCCGTTTTGATATCGGCGACCGCCTCCTCCACGTTACCCCTCACATCCTTCTCCGGATCCAGCTGCGGTTCCTGGGGCAGATAGCCGACGTTGATTCCGGGCTGGGGCCTGGCTTCTCCCTCGATTTCGCTATCCACCCCCGCCATGATCCGTAATAGGGTGGATTTGCCGGCACCGTTCAGTCCCAGCACACCGATCTTGGCGCCCGGGAAAAAGGAGAGGGAAATATCACGCAGGATCATCCGCTTGGGCGGAACGATCTTGCCGACTCGATTCATTGTGTAGATGTACTGTGCCATTTTGAACTCGGTATTAGGGTGGTACCTGGGGATCAGGTGGCAGCGAATAGGGTGTGGCTACCAAATCGAATTGAATATTCTGGCATATCCGGGGACGCCCTGCCTACGCGAGTGGAGCGCCCCCTGGTGGGGTTATTCCAGTGCAATCAATTCGGTGATCTCACCAGGATTCTTATGCTCAACCTTGCTGTAACAATCGTACAACGCAGCCTGCAACGCTTCCTCGATGACCGGATGGTAAAAGGGCATTTGCAACGCCTGACCCACGGTGAGTTCCTGTTGAATACTCCAGGCAAGCAAATGGGCCAAATTTTCCCCCTTTGCACAGGCCATTTCTGCCCCCAGAATTCTCCCGCTCTGTTTGTCGGCGTAGACCTTGAGAATGCCACGGTTCTTACCCATGATCAGGGCCCGCCCCACCGGGGCAAATCTCACTGTGCCCTCTACCGTAGTCTCCGGATCGAGATCGGAATAAGCGGCTCCTACGTGGCAGATATTAGGATCGCAGAAGTTGATCGATAAGGGCACCTTTCGTCTAAATGCCGTTATTTTATCGCTAACCGCGTTGTGGCCCGCGATACGCCCGTCGTCACCTGCCTCATGTAGTAACTGGCGCTCGCCATCGACATCACCTGCGAGAAATATGTGGCTGTCTCCGACCTGCATGGTGCTGGGATTGAAGCTTGGAATCCCCCGCGAATCCAGCTGAATCCCGGCCTTTTCAATATCCAGTTTATCGAGATTTGGTATCCGGCCCAGGCTTGCCAGGACCTTGTCGACCACAACGGAGTGCTCTCCTGCCGTTACCCTCAGGCGACCGTTCTCTTCGGAAATCTCGGCGGGCTTTCCCAGATGCAGGGCAAAGTCCTTGCCAATAATTTCAATCGCTTGAGCCGCGATGTCTGGATCATCCAGTCCGCCAATGATTTTCAGCATATCGAATCCGGTAACTTTCACCCCTATCCTGGCCAGGGACTGACCGATCTCCAGTCCGATGACCCCCAATCCCACCACAGCCATGGATTCAGGCAGTGATTCGAGTTCGAATACCTCATCGGTAGTGACAATGGCGTCGCCGAATGTGCGCCAGGCTTCGGGTACCAGAGGGCGGGTGCCGGTGGCTATGACGATTTTCTGCGCCCGGATTCTTTGGCCTTCGACCTCGAGGGTGTGGGGATCAATGAAGCGAGCATATCCTTCAATAAAAAGTTCGTCACTTAGGTTGTCGGTGCTGTTGGAAAGCACGCGATCGACGAATGTGTCCCTGAGATCCCGAACGTGCTCCATGGCATCCCCTGTATCGATACTGAGCTGGGCATGTCCTTCGACGCCATAGCGGTTCAGTATAGAACGCCGATGATAGTCCTCTGCTACCTGGATCAGTGCCTTGGATGGCATGCAGCCGACTCGGGCACAGGTGGTGCCAAGTTCTCCGCCATTGATCAGAACGAAAGATTTACCTGAGGGCCGTACTTTGCCGAGGGCATAGAGACCGGCACTGCCGGAACCGATTATGGCGACATCGACTTGTTTTTCGATCACGTATTACTCCTGAAGAAAATGGGTCACGATAACCGTTAATCGGTGATCGCAACGGGCCGCTATTGTAACCGTAGGTATGTGACCGGGAAAACCCGCCGACTCAATTGCGCGCAATGAAACACTGTTGTGAGGGGGCTTGTGCTAGGTCTGAATACCATGTCTTTTCCCGCACCCTCTCTAACCAGCGAAAGCACCTGCCAGTGGGAGGATTCAGGTGATGACGTCTGGATGCCTGCGTCCGGTCCGCTGTTCGATTTCCGCCAAATCTGACGCCAAGGCCACCAATGGCGCCAGGACCTGTGCAGTCTCCAGTTGCTGTTGTTGTGGATCTGGCTGGTAGAGTTCTATATACACTCGAAGAGTCGCGCCCACCGTACCGGTTCCGGACAGACGGAAGACCATCCGCGCACCGTCCTCGAAACCGATGCGAATGCCCTGGTTTTCGGAAACAGATTGGTCGACGGGATCCTGATAGCTGAAATCGTCCGCATATGCTACACGCAGGTCTCCGAATTGCCGGCCTATCAGTTCAGGCAGCCGCTTGCGCAGATCGCTCATCAATTGCTCCGCGGCCTGAGCGTCGACGCCCTCGTAGTCGTGGCGTGTGTAGTAGTTGCGACCGAACTGCTGCCAGTGGCTTATCACGATTTGCGCCACCGACTGCTTTCGGGCCGCCAGCAGGTTCAGCCAGAACAGCACAGCCCAAAGTCCATCTTTCTCCCGAATGTGGTCAGATCCTGTGCCAAAACTCTCTTCGCCGCAGATCGTGATCTCTCCCGCGTCCAGCAGATTGCCAAAGAATTTCCAACCAGTGGGGGTTTCGTGACAGCCAATACCCAGTGTCTGTGCCACCCGATCAGCGGCCTGACTGGTTGGCATCGAACGGGCGATTCCGGATATTCCCCCCGCATATCCTGGAATCTCTTTGGCGTTTGCGGCAATGACAGCCAGGCTGTCGCTGGGGGTGACAAAGAAATCCCGGCCAAGGATCATGTTCCGGTCGCCGTCGCCGTCCGAAGCAGCCCCAAAATCGACAGCACCGGCGCCACGCGTCATATTCAGCAACTCATCGGCATGGGCCAAATTGGGGTCCGGGTGTCCGCCGCCAAAGTCCTCCAGGGGTTTTCCGTTGATTACCGTGCCGGCTTCCGCACCCAGCATCCGTTCCAGGATATGAGTCGCATATGGCCCGGTCACTGCATGCATGGCGTCGAACCGCATCCTGAAGTCGCCACTCTGAAAGAGCTGTTTTATAGCATCGAAATCGAAAAGTTGTGACATCAGGAGTGCGTAGTCCGCAACCGGATCGATGATCTCCACCACCGTTTCCAGAAGCTGTTGGGTACCCAGCCGATCGATGTCGATATCCACCGTATCGCTGATGCGATAACTTTCAATGTGCCTGGTTTGGTGGTGGATAGCATCAGTTACTTTCTCGGGGGCAGGCCCCCCGTTTGGCACATTGAACTTGATGCCGAAGTCCTCCTCTGGGCCCCCAGGATTGTGACTGGCTGAGAGGATGATGCCTCCCTGCGTCTCATACTTGCGTATCACGCAGGAGGCGGCAGGCGTGGAAAGTATTCCTCCCTGGCCCACCAGCACTCTGGCGACGCCGTTTGCGGCGGCCATGCGGAGAATAGTCTGAATCGCGGTGCGATTGTAGAATCGGCCGTCCCCACCCAATACCAGTGCGCCGCCTAGCAGATCGGTCTGGGTATCGAAGACCGACTGCACAAAATTTTCGAGATAGTGTGGCTGCTGGAAGACTTTTACCTTTTTTCGCAGACCTGAAGTGCCGGGTCTTTGGTCGGAAAATGGCTGAGTCTCAATATGCTGGATGTTCATGATGTCCTGCTTTGTCGAAAGCTGGTTAGGGATGGCTAATTCAACCACAGCAAGAGTAGAGAATCGAGCACTGCCCACACCGAATCTACAACCTCTGCAGGACTTTCAAGCAGCGCTTGATTTTCAGGTGATCGCCCCCAACTTTACCGCAAACCACTTGATCCGTACGAAAATGGGACGATAATCGCGCTCATTTCTTTTAATCTTGCAACCGTCGGGAGTTTATAAGGGCCATGACAGTAGAAGCGCACAAAGAGACCACCGAGTTTCAGGCCGAGGTCAGTCAGGTACTCAATCTGGTGATCCGGTCACTGTACAGCAACAAAGAGATATTCTTGCGGGAGCTGATATCCAACGCATCGGATGCCGCAGAGAAATTACGCTTTGAATCCCTTACCGACGATGCGCTCTACGAAAATGATCCAAATCTTCGGATACGGGTCTCCCATGACAAGGAGCGGCGTACGGTAACGATTTCGGACAACGGTATCGGTATGAGCCGGCAAGAAGTCGTGGATATGATCGGCACAATTGCCAGCTCCGGCACCAAAAAGTTTCTTGAGTCAATGAGTGGAGAGCAGGCTCAGGACAGCGAGCTGATCGGACAATTCGGCGTTGGCTTCTACTCCGCGTTTATCGTCGCCGATAAGGTAACCTTGACTACCCGCCGCGCGGGCCTGGGTCCTGAACATGGGGTTCGTTGGACGTCAACGGGGGAGGGCAGCTACACCATCGAGACTATCGAGAAAACCGATCGCGGTACGGAAATTACGCTACACCTGAAAGAAGAGGAGTCGGAGTACGCCGAGAGCTACCGGATTCGCGGCATTATCCAGAAGTTTTCCGATCATATTTCCATCCCCGTGGAAATGCTGGAGGAACAACTCGCGAGCGGAGAGGAAAGCGATGACGAGAAGAAAGAGCCGAAGGCACCGGAGTGGGAGCAGGTTAACAAAGGAACCGCCCTTTGGATGCGCAGCAAATCGGAAATAACCGAAGAGGAATATAACGCCTTTTACAAGCACATCGGGCACGACTTCGAAGATCCTCTGGCATACATGCACAACCGAGTCGAGGGGAGCAACGAATACAGCTCACTGCTCTATATACCTGCCAGGGCCCCTTTCGATCTATGGGACCGCGATCAAAAACATGGCGTCAAACTCTATGTGCGCCGAGTGTTTATCATGGATGAAGCGGATAAACTCATGCCCCACTATTTGCGATTCATCAAAGGGGTGGTGGATTCCGACGACTTGCCATTGAATGTTTCCCGAGAGTTGCTGCAGCACAATAAAAAGATAGACGCCATACGCGCAGCCAACGTGAAGCGGGTGCTGGGCCAGTTGGAAAAGATGGCGGAGAAGGATACGGAGAAATATCAAAAATTCTGGACCGAATTCGGGACTGTATTAAAAGAGGGCCCCGCCGAGGACTTCCAGAACAAGGAAAAGATCGCTTCCCTACTGCGCTTCGCCAGTACTGCCACTGATGGAGAAGCGCAGACCGTTTCCTTGGACGACTACATCGAGCGCATGCAGGAGAAACAGGAAAAAATCTACTACATCACAGCGGACAACTACTCAGCAGCGCTTCACAGCCCTCATCTGGAAGTTTTTCGAGAGAAGCAAGTGGAGGTGTTATTGCTCACGGACCGGGTGGATGAGTGGCTGGTCTCTCATCTCAGCGATTACAAAGGGAAGCATCTGCAGTCGGTAGCCAAAGGCCAGCTCGATTTGGGGGAGCTGGAAGCGAAGGAAGAAAAGGAGGAAGAGGAAAAGAGTGCGGAGGAACACAAGGGATTGTTGGAGCGGATAAGCAAATCCTTGGGCGATACAGTGAAGGAGGTAAGGGTAAGCAAGCGTCTGACGGAATCTCCAGCCTGCCTGGTGGTTGGTGACTACGATATGAGCGCCAACCTGCAGCGAGTGTTGAAGCAACTGGGGCAGTCAGCACCAGACACCAAACCGATTCTGGAAGTCAATGTGGAGCACCCCCTGGTTGAAAAGATGGACCAGGAACCTGATGAGGATGTGTTCACAGATCTTGCGCGAATCCTGCTCGATCAGGCAACTCTGGCGGAAGGAGGGCAACTCAACGATCCAGCGGGTTTTGTGCAACGGCTGAACAAGATGATTCTGAGCATCTCAGACACCTGAAACGGGCCGACCCAACCCCTTCCTGTTACGGTTGCGGCTGCCGTAGCCGGGAGGAGCCGATTACCGGGGGTACTTTATGCCCCCGGTTTCGGTATACCCTCTGTCGGCTGGCGTTGCTGCGGGCGCTGTGTCAGACTTCGCCCCTCGACGCACTTCCAACAACCTAATATTTCGATTCAAGAGAGAGGAGTCATCAGATGCGAGTAATTCTGCTTGGCGGCCCCGGCGCCGGAAAAGGCACACAGGCCAATTTCATCAAGGAGCGGTACGGCATACCCCAGATTTCGACGGGCGATATGTTGCGTGCGCATGTCAAGTCGGGCAGTGAACTAGGTGTCGCAGCCAAGAAAATCATGGATGAAGGTGGCCTGGTATCCGACGATATCATCATGGGTATGGTCAAGGAGCGGATCACAGAAGACGATTGCAAGAACGGTTTTCTTTTCGATGGTTTTCCACGGACCATTCCCCAGGCAGAAGCGTTGCGTGATGCGGGGGTACCGATTGACGCAGTGGTTGAGATAGATGTTCCCGACGACGAGATTATAAAGCGCATGTCGGGACGAAGGGTCCACCTGGCGTCCGGTCGCACCTATCACGTAACTTTCAATCCGCCCAAGGAAGAGGGGAAGGACGACGTCACCGGAGAACCGCTGATCCAGCGCGACGATGATCAGGAGGAGACAGTCAAGGCAAGGCTCAAGGTATACCACGACCAGACAGAACCCCTTGTGGCGTTTTACTCTAAATGGGCCGAAACAGGCGCTTCCGGCGCCCCCAAACATCATCGTATTCCCGGGGTTGGCGGGGTCGATGAAATCCGTGATGCGATATTCGCAGCCCTGGGCTAGTCGCGATACCAGATGCATGTTTTAGAGCCGGGTGAGGAGACTCTTTACCCGGCTTTTTCGCCTGTAGTAGCGCCTTGCGGACCGATCTCTGGCCTCGGTCAGCGATCCCCGTCCGTTACTTATCGTCCGCAACTGCTTTACTTGATATAATCGGGCACCTTCTTATCGATATGACAAAAGGGGTCTGTAGTGGCCGTAATCGACTTGAATAAAGAGAGTTTTCAGGAGACAGTCACGGGCAACGATTTCGTGATCGTTGATTTCTGGGCACCCTGGTGCGGCCCTTGTCGCTCTTTCGCTCCAACATTCGAGCAGGTTTCTGAAGATCATCCTGATATTGTATTCAGCAAAGTGAATACTGAGGAGGAACAGGAGATAGCCCAACACTTTATGATCCGTTCCATACCCACCCTGATGATATTCAGGGAAAAAGTGATCATCTACAACCAGCCTGGTGCTTTGCCCGAGGGCCAATTCAGGGAGCTCATCCAGAAGGCTGGCGAATTGGATATGGCGGAGGTTCACAAGCAGGTGCAGGAGGAGAGCAGCAAGGCTTGAGCAGCCCACTCGATCGACCACCATTGAGGGCCGGTATTTTTAGGATCGATTCTCCCGAGGAAATCGCACAAATTAGGAGCAAACTGGGGCAGATGACCGGAAACCATTGGGAAGCTTCTGAGACCATTAGCCAATACTGAAAAGATGCGAAAAATGACTGCCGAAAAACTGCCGGGCTCGCGCGGGACGGCCTGTCTGTGATCAAGATAAAGGATTCATGGGATCTAGGCGCCTTGATCCGCTTCAGGCCAACGGTAGGGCAACTCATGGAGCTCTGTGAGGAGAACTATCGCCTGTTCCTGCGTCTGGTGCCGCAGGTGAGGGTGCTGGAGGGAAATCGTCTGTCCCGAATAGCAGATTCCACCGATCTCCATTTGAGAATAGAGGAACAGACACCCTATACTACTTTGGTTCGCTTGACTTACTTGTTCCCCAACGCCGAAGAGCGTCTTCCCGACCCCGACGCCTTACTGCGGATATACCACGACGCGCGGCAGACCGAGATCCTCGAACTACGGCAAAAAGTACTCCCGCTCAATTCGGGTCCCCAGTTGCCCACGCTGCGGCAAAAATGGCGCGCAAACCTATTCCTCTCCAAATGGTTGATATTCAGTATTCAACAAGGCCACGGCTTCAGCACAGAGGCCCCAACGGCAGTGAAGCAACCATCGCTTTAGACACCACCATAGGAACGCTCCTCGAGCACTGAAAATATTTTCAGAGTTGGGGAACCAACCCAACAAATTCTTGACAAAAAAGATAGGTTAATGCTAGGTTTTTAACCAACTGAGACGCTAGGTAATTGCCACCACCCCGATCAACCACATATTTATTAGAGAACTAACCATGAGACTTTCAACGAAAGGCCGTTACGCTGTAACCGCGATGCTTGACCTCACCCTGCAGGGAGGGGATGGGCCAGTGACACTGGCGGAAATCTCGGAAACCCAAGGTATATCTTTGTCCTATTTGGAGCAGCTATTCGCCTGTCTCAGAAGCAAAAATCTGGTTCGGGGCGTACGTGGTCCCGGAGGGGGGTACTACCTGGGCAGGTCCCCGGAGGAAATCTCAATCGCAGATATCATTTGCGCCGTGGACGAGTGGGTAGAATTTACCCGCTGTGGAGGAAATCGAGACTGCAAGGATGGCAAGCGGTGTCTGACCCACAACTTGTGGGATGAATTGAGTACTGAAATATTCAATTTCCTCAGCAGCATCAATCTAGCGGAACTCGTGCGACGAGGCGGCCTGAAGGAAGAGGGGTGTATCAAGGAGAAGGGGGGCGATGACGGTCTTCTCCCCACGCGGCGTACCCAGGCTGCATGATTCTAGCTCACTATTCCGAAGCCCGATAATTGACGAGGCCCCAGAAATGGGGCTTTGTTGTTATTCAGGATAGACCTACCAGTGGTAGCCTCACACTCACCACTGTACCCTTGGAAGGCCCTGAACTGATTCCAATATCTCCGCCGTGGGCGTCAATGATCCGTTTGACGATGCCCAGGCCCAGGCCTGTTCCAGTCGACTTGGTAGTAAAGAATGGCTCGAACAGGCGTTCGATGACAGTGTTCGGCACAGGTTCTCCACTGTTTTTTACCCTAAGATACAACCACTGCTCCCCCTCATTCCTGGTCAACGTCCAGTTTATCTCGCTGTTCGGAGGGGATGCTTCGGAGGCGTTGTTGAGGAGATTCAGCATGACCTGCTCCAGCCTGTCCCTATCCCCCAGTATTTGGCTTTCACCACTATCGACTTCAATAGTTACCCGCTGTCCCCGCTGCTCGGTTATAGCCGCGTGATTGTCCAGAAACTGCCCCAGCAACTCTTTCATATCGATCTCCAGCCTGCCGATTTTCAAAGGCTTTGCATATAGCAGGATCTCTTCCAGCAAGCGCGTCAGACGTTCAGTCTCCTGGTGAGCAAGCAGAGCGCGTTTCTCGGCCGGTTCAGGAAGCTGTGCGTTTTTTAAGTACTCCAAGGCGATGTTGATTGTCGAAAGCGGGCTTCTGATTTCGTGAACAATACCCGATGCAAATTCTCCAATTGCCGCCAAGCGGGTGTGTTCGGCAAGTTTTACGGTGCGGCCGAAGCTGTGGGTGATGAGTTTGGCGATGTTGGTCAACAACTCCAGATGCTCAGGTGTGTATGAATCCGCTTGCTCTGTAGCGAATGCCAGCACTCCGGGGATCGGGCTTTGTTCGGTGACCGGTAGAAAAATCGCGTCGCGCAGCCCTTTTGCCACGAGATGGTTGAGAAATTGGTAGTTGGGGTTTTCCCGAGCGGTGCGTTTCATATCCGGGATGTGAAGCGGTTGCTCGGTTTCTAGAGCTCGGGAAAGCAGTGTCATCCGTAAATCGAAAACATATCGTCTGCGGGTCTCAGGCTGCCCATTCCGGTAACTTTTCTCCAAAGCGATGGATTCGCCGTCATCGGTTACGAAGAGTGCACCCACCCAATCCAGGGGTAGAAGTTCTGGAAAACGATCGGCAACGAAACAGAGTGTCTCATCCAGATCTGATCCCTGCTGGATTTGATCAATGAGTTTGAAGATAGCGTGGAGACGGCTCGATAACAGATTGAAAGATGCCGTGAGTGTCGTCAGCTCATTACTGCCAGAGAGTGGTACTTGGTGACCGAAGTCTCCTCTGGCAACCTGTTGAAATCCGCTCACAGAGCGACGCAGCGGACGGATTATGGCGATGAAAAACCAACCCATCAGCCCCAGCGTGACAGCTATCACTGTTGCCAGTGCCGTCCAATTAAGCCGATGAATCTCTTCCAACTGCGTCGATGCAAGGCGCTGTAACTGCGAGCGTAGGGCATCAACCGATTCGGTCAATACGAGGTGGTTTGCCGTGATGAATGCCGCTGCCTCATCGATTCGCGGGCCCCTTTCGTCCATACCAATGGCATGGTTCAGGCGGTCTTTAAAGTTGGCCCAAGCCTCTTCGATGGCGCTCACGGCAGACTGGATCGAATAATCCAGCTTGGGGCGGAATGGTAATTTGCGACTTGTCAGATTAGGACTGAAATTTTCGCTCATGAAGCTCATGGTGATTTCATCGAAAAGCTCAATCTGGTGGTGTATCTCCTGATAATAAAGTTCCACGTCCCTCTGGTAGCTGGCGAGGTCCGGGGGAACATTACCGCTGTAGTTCATGGCCAGCTCGACGAGGCTCTGGGCGGTGTGTTGAAGTCTGGCGGTAATGTTGAGCAGAGTATTGTAGTTGCGTTGAGATTCCAGGGCCGCCAGATTGACGGTGAAAAGCACCGCAAACAACACCACAATGAGAAGCAGTGGCGCGGCGATCTGAAATCTTAGATTTCTGAGCAGATTCATTGCGGGTATCGACCTGGATTTGGGCTGAGACTGCCTGATTCAAGCCCCAATGACAAGCATTGATACTTCCCGGAAGACGAGGAAAGTTGATGGTAATTCAGCTATTATGCGCCCCTGGGTATACAAAAGCGCAGTAGGTACGCAGCGCCCGCGATCCGATGCACGATGCAATCTAAGTTCAACAGATACGGCATTTCCCGCAACGCTTGGGCTCGGAAATGAAACAGGATACAGAAGCATTATCGACCATTCGGGATTTTGTGCGCTGGGGTGCCAGCCGGTTCAATGAGGCCGGCCTGTTCTATGGTCATGGGACAGACAATCCATTGGATGAGGCGCTGATGCTGATACAGAGCGCATTGTCGCTGCGAAACGGTATTCCCGATATCTATCTGGACAGTCGGGTCACCCTGTCGGAACGAAAGCAAATACTTGAAATTCTGCAACAGCGGATAGACGAGCGGGTGCCCGGGGCCTATCTGACCAGGGAAGCACAGTTTGCTGGTTTGAGATTTTATGTGAATGAGCATGTATTGGTGCCTCGTTCTCCTATCGCGGAACTGATAGAGAAAGGTTTCCAGCCTTGGGTCGATGCCAATTCAGTCAACAGGGTATTGGATCTCTGCACCGGAAGCGGTTGTATCGCCATTGGCTGCGCCTTTGGCCTCCCGGATGTTAGCGTGGATGCAGTGGATATATCGCCTACTGCCTTGGAAGTGGCCAAACAGAATATCGAACGCCATCAGGTCTCCGAGCGGGTAGAGGCGATTCAGTCCGATCTGTTTACCGCTCTCAAGGGCCGTCGCTATGATTTGATCGTCAGTAATCCCCCGTATGTCAGCCTTGAGGAGTACCTTGACTTACCCCGGGAGTATCACCAGGAACCTATACTGGCATTAGAGGCGGGGCCGGATGGGTTGCTGTTTGTCTCCAAGATTTTACGGGATGCCGCTGATTACCTGGAGGTGGGTGGAGTGCTGATAGTTGAAGTCGGGAGCAGTGCGGAGGCGCTGATGGCGCGTTATCCCGAGATCCCATTTCTCTGGATCGATTTCGAGCGCGGAGGGGATGGGGTTTTTCTGCTGACAGCCGAGCAACTTAACGAATACCAGTCGCATCTGAATATTGAGCACAGTGTGTCCTGAGGAAATCTAAGCCATGGCATTGCAGCGTGCGAGAACCGCGGCCGAGTATGCAGAGTGGGTGCAGCAGGCGAGGTTTGAAGTTGGAGACCTCAAAAACTGTCTGCTCTACGATATGGAAGAGATTGGTGAGTCCGGTCGCTTTCCGGTATTTTTAGAGCCGCTGGAGTCGGGTGTCGAAGAGGTATTTTCGGCGATGAGTCGCGGTGAGTACGTTTTTGGTCGCGAGGACCTCCCTTTTTTGGAGATCGCCGAGCGGCATGCAGAGCAGATTCCATTCATGATCCTTCTGCGACAGATAAATGAAACTCACCGCAAGGGATTGGATCTCGGAGATGAAGAGTAGATGGACCAGTCACTGATTTTTGATCTTGATCTAATCAACAAGTACGACTATGCGGGACCCCGCTATACTTCGTATCCCACAGCACCCCAGTTTCATGAGGGATTTGGCGAGTCGGAATATCGCCAGGTTGCAGCGCTGAGCAATCAAAGCGGAAGACCCCTCTCTCTCTACTTCCACATCCCCTTTTGCGACACCATCTGTTTTTATTGTGCCTGCAACAAGATCGCCACCAAGGATCGACGCATGGCGGGGGATTACCTGGAGCGTGTTTATCGGGAAATCGCGCTACAAGGAGCACTGTTTGACAGCGACCGCCGGGTGGAGCAGCTCCATTGGGGAGGCGGAACTCCGACGTTCATCAGTCACGAGCAGATGCGGTCACTGATGGAGGTAACCGCGCGACACTTCAATTTGGCCGATAACGATAGCGGTGAGTTCTCAATCGAGATCGATCCGAGGGAAGCCACGCGGGACACCATAGGGTTATTGAGAGAAGTGGGTTTCAATCGCCTGAGTCTGGGGCTTCAGGATCTCGATCCCAAAGTTCAGAGAGCCGTCAACCGAATTCAGACCGAGGAGGAAACCCTGGCGGTACTGGAGGCGGCCAGAGAGTTCGGGTTCCGCTCGGTGAGTATCGATCTCATCTATGGACTGCCGCTGCAGACCGCTGAGAGCTTTTTGCGGACGCTGGATCGGGTCATAGAGGTTGGACCGGATCGCCTGTCCGTATTCAATTACGCCCACCTTCCAACCCAATTCAAACCTCAGCGAAGAATCAACGCATCGGAGCTTCCTCTTCCACAGGTTAAGCTGGATATATTAAAGTCAACTATCGATCATCTGGTGGCGGCGGGTTACGTCTATATTGGGATGGACCACTTCGCCAGACCGGAGGATGAACTGGCCCGGGCTCAGCGGGAAGGCACCCTCTATAGAAATTTTCAGGGCTATTCCACCCATGCCGATTGCGACTTGGTAGCCATGGGGGTGACCTCTATCAGCATGGTGGGAGCTACTTATAGCCAGAACGTGCGCGGGCTCGATGATTACTATGGACGACTGGATGAAGGCCGGTTGCCGGTCTATCGGGGTCTAGAGCTTAATCGGGACGACGAGATCCGCCGCGATGTGATCACCCGGCTGATATGCAATTTCCAGCTCGATTTTAAGGTGGTGGCCGATTCCTGGAATATCGACTTCCCCTCCTATTTCCAAGATGCGCTGGTGCGGCTCCGGGAGATGGAGGCGGATGGGCTTTTGAGCATTAGCGACCAGGGCATCACGGTGGCACCGAGCGGGCGCTTGCTCATACGCAATATCTGTATGGCCTTCGACGCCTACCTCCCGCCCCAGACACAACAGAAGAACTTCTCCAGGGTCATTTGAGTGAAAGGCCATCGCTGTTGAGGGAGCGTGCATTTTTATCCTCTGCTTTTCGCTGCGCTAATGCGGTGTCACCTGTGATATATGTCTCTCGACGCATCAGGCAGTAAACTGAGGGCACCAGTATCAGGCTAACCAGGGTTGAGAAGAGTAATCCGGAAACAATGGTTACCGCCAGCGGTTGCAGCATTTCCGATCCTTCGCCCAGTGCCAGTGCCAGGGGCAACATACCCATCACCGTAGTTAGAGTGGTCATCAGGATGGGACGTACCCTCAATCGTGCGGCTTCAATCACTGCTTTTTTGACCGGCAGGCCGTCGCGCCTCGCGATCTCGATATATTCCACCAGCACGATCGCGTTGTTCACTACGATTCCGGCGAGCATGATCATGCCGAGCCATACGGGCATGGATAGGGGCAATCCGGTAAGCTCCAATCCAAGTGCCACTCCGATCGCGGCAAACGGGACGCTGAAGATAATTACCAGCGGATTGCGCAGGGACTCGTATTGAACGGCCATCACTACAAATACCAGAAACAGCGCTAGCATCAGCAGCTGATAGCTCAGATTTTGCCCCGCCTTCAAGGTCTCCAGGTTACCAGCCTCGTAGAGGCCGTAGCCTTTGGGGAGCTCCAGTGTATCCAGCGCTTGATCCGCCTGGGCCATGACCTCGCCCAGGGTAAGGTCACCAGTGAGGGACGCAGTGACCTCCACGTATCGCTGCTGACGATCGCGTAGTATTGCGGAGGGGACGGGTAGGATCTCGATGCTGGCGATCTCCGAGAGCCTGACGGGGCTACGGGGGGTGCCATTGCTGAAAAGGACTATGTTTTCCAAGTCAGAGGGAGCTGAGAGTTGATCAGGGTCGAGCCGCAGCAGCACATCGATGGAACGATCTCCCGCAATGAAGTCAGTGACTCTGCGGCCCTGGAGTGCCAGTTGCACGGCCTCGCCGACGTCACTGACGCTAAGCCCCAGGCTGGCCGCTCGTTCGCGATCGACGCGAATAGAGAGTTCCTGATTGCTGTCTTCTGCTGAGTGTTCCAGATTCCGAATGCCGGAAACCGACTTCAGGCGTTCCACGGCCTGGTCCGCCAATGCCTCGAGTACCTTGAGTTCTCTTCCCTGAATTCGCATGGAGAAATCGTCGTCACTGCGATTGAAGCGAATGCCGCGAATTCCGATGCTATAAAGTCTGACTCTGACACCGGCCATTTCCGCCGCCTTTACCTGCTCCTGCACCCTGTTTATCCACTGCCGACTGCTGATACCTCCACGCTGTGCCAAGGGTTTTAACTGAACCTTGATACTGGCCCGGTTTGGGGACTCGTGCTGAGAGCGTCCAAATACGTGACCACCCACCGTAGTAAACAGGCTTTCCACTTCCGGTTGTGCACCGAGAATCTCTTCCACCCGGCTGGCCACCTCGTCCATACCCGCGACATTGATACCCCGGTCAGCTGTAATACTCACCTGAATGCTGCCCTCATCCATTCGCGGCAGGAATATCTGGTTGCTATCCAGGAATCGTGGCACGGTCATGAACAGGCCGGCGCCGAAAAGCAAGATGATCAGCAGGGGTATTCGAATCAATCCGCCAAGCAGCCAAGCATAGAATTTTTGCACGCTCTCCATCACGCGGTTGACGACGCGGCGCAGCAGGCCATCCCCCTCGGCGGATACCCGGCCGGCGAGTGCCGGGACCAGGGTGAGCGCTACCAGCATCGAGGCCACAATTGCCGCAGAGATGGTGAAGATCAGTTCCCTGAAAAGTAGGCCAACCAGCCCACTGATAAATAGAAAAGGCAGCACTGCCGCGAGATTGGTGGAGGTAGAAGCGACGATGGCACTGTTGACTTCTGTCGCTGCGGTTGCAGATGCTGCGAGAGGTGCTTCGCCCAGGCGCTGGTGCCGGTAGATGTTTTCCAACATCACGATCGTGCTGTCCACCAACATGCCGATACCGAGCGCTAGACCCCCCAAGGTCATGATATTGAGGGTTAGCCCGCCCGTGGCCATGAGGATGCAGGTTACCAGGATCGCGATGGGAATCGCACTACCGATGATGAGCGTTCTCCGCAGGCTGCCCAGGAACAGATAGACGACCAGCATCGCCAGCAGGGCCCCACTGGCGGCGGCGCTGATTGCATTATTAAGGGAACGGCGCACATAGCGGGCCTGATCATCCACTCCATGGACTTCGATGTCGTCGGGAATCAGGCCGGTCTCAGAGAGTTCGTCAAGTCTGCCGTTGACGGCGTCCACGACACTGACGGTATTTGCCTGGGGCTGTTTCTGGATCGACAGTTTGATCCCCGGCAAGCCGTTTAGGCGGATCCGCAATCGCTCCTCTTCGGCGCCGTCGATCACCTGTGCTATCTCGCCCAGATGCAGCAACCGAGACTTCCCGTCTTCAGCTTCGATAAGCAGGGGCAAATCGACTATTTCCTCGATGCTCCGAAAACGACCCGCCGTGCGACCGCTTATTTCGCCGCTCTCCATTATCAATCGACCCGCCGGGGTTTCTCTGTTGCCTTGTTGCAGGGTATCCGCCAAGTCCAGGATGTCCAACCGCAGCCCCGCCAGCCGCTCCTGATCGGCAATGACCTGTATCTCCCTTACCAATCCTCCACCCACCTCCGCTGCAGCAACCCCGGGGAGATTTAGCAGCCACTTTCCGAGACCGTAGTCCACAAAGCTTCTCAGCTCCACGGGATTCCGTAATGCCGAGCTCACGACATATTCGGCAACCGGGCGCTGTGAGGGGTCTCGTTTGTAGATAATCGGCGGATCGATGGAATCGGGAAGAAAGCGTTTGGCGCGATCCAACCGGGTGCTTGCATCCCGCAGGGCGATGTCTATATCTTTGCCATACTCGAAGGAGAGCGATACCCCGCTGCGGCCCTCGGTTGTTTGGGATTCCACGTGGATCGCGTCCTCGGTGATCGCCAACTGCTCTTCCAACTGGCGGGTAATTTCATCCTCCATAATGGTGGCTGGAACGCCAGGATCCAGAATTCTGACTCTGATATCCGGGTAGATGATATGAGGTAGCAGATCAATGTTGAGGCGTTGCAAGGCGAATAGCCCGAGCACCATCACCGCGAGTGTGATCATCACCACACCGATTGGATGAGCGATGGACCAGGAGGCGAGGCCGCCGCCGTAGTGCACGATTTTTTTCATACCCTCCGCTCCACCCATACCGCCGCTGTAAGTCGGAATTACCCAGGTCAGCCGATTACAGTGTTGCCACTGTGCACGTCGGGTCGAAGGCAATGCCGGGAGCCATTGATGTTACCGCATTCCTTGGCTAGGTTTCAGGTGAGATGGGGTGTCGGGCCTTCCGGCTTTGAACACCGTGTACACTGGTAATCCGGCGTTCGCCACATCTATCGGAACGAATGCCCCGGCATATTGGTCTTACGTTATGAGGGCCCGAGACAGGTGGAAACCTATGAACAGAGCGGTTATCGCAGGGTATGTGCGCACAGCTTTTACACCAGCATCCAAGGGGCTGTTGTCCCGTATCCGACCCGATGACCTGGCCGTCGCAGCGGTCAGGGCGCTGGTGGAGCGAACGACAGTCGACCCCCGCGAGATTGAGGACCTGATTTTGGGTTGTGCATTCCCGGAAGGGGAGCAGGGACTTAACCTGGCGAGGATGGTGGTGCTTCTCTCTGGTCTACCTACCAGCATAAGTGGGGTGACGGTAAATCGATTCTGTGGTTCATCTATGCAAGCGATTCATCAAGCTGCGGGGGCCATCGCACTGAATGCGGGGCACGCCTTCTTGTGTGTGGGGGTGGAATCCATGAGCAGAATCCCAATGATGGGATTCAATCCCCTCCCCAACCCGGCACTGGCGAAGGCGATGCCTGCGGCTTATATGGGGATGGGGAGAACCGCAGAAAATCTGGCCAAGAAATATGCCATTGAACGTCCGGAACAGGAAGCCTTCGCGCTCACTAGTCACAAAAAATCGGCAGCGGCGCAACAGAAGGATCGATTATCGCCGGAAATTGTCGGCATCGCTGGTGTGGAACAAGATGGATGCATACGCCCAGAGACCACTCTAAAAGAGCTGGCAGAATTGAAACCGGCGTTTGATGCCGCAGGCAGTGTGACCGCTGGAACTTCGTCGCCTCTGACCGATGGGGCGTCCGCGGTGCTGGTTTGTAGTGAAGATTTTGCCAGAACCAATGGTTTGCCGGTGATGGCTGTTATCCGCAGTATCGGCATCTCCGGCTGCGCCCCGGAGATCATGGGGATAGGACCGGTGCTGGCCAGCCGCAAAGCACTGGAGCGGGGCGGCGCCGCTATTTCCGACTTAGGAGTTATTGAATTGAACGAGGCATTCGCCGCGCAGGCGATCGCCTGTATCAGAGAGCTGGAGATAGATGAGAACATCCTAAATCTAGACGGTGGTGCCATCGCTTTGGGTCATCCTCTGGGCGCGACGGGAGCCCGTATCACTGGCAAGGCCGCTGCGCTGCTCCAGCGTGAAGGTAAGTCTCTGGCATTGGCAACCCAGTGTATTGGCGGTGGCCAAGGCATTGCGACCCTGCTAGAGGCCGTCTGATGGAAATTCGCAAAGCAGCGGTTATCGGTGCCGGCGTGATGGGGGCCGGAATTGCTGCACATTTGACCAATGCGGGGCTTCCGGTGGTTTTGCTGGATATCGCCGCGGAGGGCGAGCAACGGAATGCTGTTGCCGACGGCGCAGTGGAGCGACTGTTGAAGAGCGAACCGGCCGCCTTTATGCACAAGCGCAACGCTCGGCTGATCTCCACGGGCAACATCGAGGACCATCTGGATCGCCTGAGTGACTGCGATTGGATCGTCGAAGCGGTGGTCGAGCATCTGGATCGCAAGCGTGAGCTCTATGGGCGGATTCTGCCTTATCTGAGACCCGACGCAGTGCTCTCTTCCAACACCTCAAGCATCCCACTTGCTGCATTGGTGGCGGATATGCCTTCCGCATTTTCCCGACGATTTCTGATCACGCACTTTTTCAACCCACCTCGCTACATGAGGCTTCTGGAATTGGTTGCCGGAGAACATACCAATCAGAAAGCGGTATCAGGGATCAGGGAATTCGCCGAACGTGCCCTTGGGAAGGGCGTAGTGGAGTGCAGGGACACTCCGGGTTTTATCGCCAATCGTATCGGTATCTATTGGATGCAGACGGCGATTCAGGAGGCGATATCAGGGGGACTGACCGTGGAGCAGGCCGATGCCGTGTTCGGGCGGCCGATGGGGATACCCAAGACCGGTGTGTTTGGTTTGGCTGATTTGGTGGGCCTTGAACTTTTCCCCTATCTCATGACGAGTATGGCGAGTGCCTTGCCGGTTGGGGATCCGCTGCTTGAGAAGATGGAAATTCCGCCGTTGATCGAGAGCATGATTGAACAGGGATATAACGGATGCAAAGCGGAGAGGGGGTTTTACAGGCGCGGAGAGCAGGCTGGCAGGGAAGCCATTGATTTGAGCAGCGGAGAGTACAGACCGCTGCGCAAGGCGAAATTAGGGAGTCTGCAAGCGGCCAGGGAGGGGGGCGTTGTCGCGCTGATGGAGCATGGCGATATTGGTGCCACCTATGCTTGGAGAGTATTTTCCCAGCTCATCTGTTACGCCGCTGGCCTAATTCCCGAGATCGCGGACGATGTTCTGTCAGTGGATCAGGCTATGAAATGGGGCTACGGCTGGAAATACGGCCCGTTCGAGTTGGCCGATCAGTTGGGTTGCGGTTTTCTGGTGGACCGCCTTGAACGCGAGGGAACAGCAGTTCCTGCTTTGCTGAAAACCGCCGCCGAAAAGGGATTCTACACAGGGTTAAAACCTGGATTGGGGTATCTAGACAGGGATAGGGGGTATCGGCGTCTACGGCGACCCGAAGGAGTGCTGCTACTGGAAGATGTCAAGCGGGATCGCAAGCCACTGAAACGAAATTCCTCAGCGAGTCTCTGGGACCTAGGGGAGGATGTGGTCTGTCTGGAATTCCACAGTAAAATGAACACGCTGGACCCGGATATCCTGGCAATGATTGAAACCGCCGTTGTTGCCCTGGTTCCCCGGGAATACAGAGCGTTGGTGCTCTACAACGAAGCTGGAAACTATTCCGCCGGCGCTAATCTCGGACTGCTCCTTGGCGCCGCCAAGCAGCGCCGATGGTCAGAGATCGAAGGGCTGCTTATCGAGGGGCAACGGGTTTTTTCCGCAATGAAGTATGCTCCCTTTCCGGTTGTGGGCGCGCCTATGGGTCTCTCCCTGGGCGGCGGCTGCGAAACACTCCTTCATTGTGACGCTCTGCAAGCCCACGCGGAGACCTACATGGGATTGGTGGAGGCAGGTGTGGGGCTGATTCCGGCCTGGGGCGGCTGCAAGGAGTTGCTGATGCGCTGGCTCGCCAACAGCAGAAGGCCCGGTGGTCCAATGCCCGCCATCTCTCAATGCTTCGAGATGATCAGCACCGCAGCAGTGGCGAAATCCGCCGCCGAGGCCCAGGCGCGAATGCTGCTGAGGCCGGAAGATGGGATCACTATGAATCGCGATATGCTGCTCTGGGATGCCAAGGCCAGAGCACTGCGTATGAGTGCCAATTACTCCCCGCCCAAGCCGGTAGAAGTTCATCTTCCAGGCCCCAGTGCCCGCCTGGCCTTGGGACTGGCAGTTGACAGCTTTCGACATAGCGGCCGGGCAACGCCCCATGATCAGGTTGTGGCGATGGCTTTGGCGGGAGTGTTGAGCGGAGGAACGGCGGATATCGCGGACTTTGTCACAGAGTCCGATTTGCTACATTTGGAGCGGACTGCCTTTATGGAGTTGATCAAGCATCCCGATACTTTGGCGCGCTTGGAACATATGCTGCAAACAGGAAAGCCTTTGCGCAACTAGGGCCTGTTAACACTAATTGGAACAGCGTCGTTGCTGCCCCAGAAAGGGCCAATCAAGGCGCGAGGAGTGAGGTTTGGTGGTTCCAAATGAATGACGAGCAACGCCGAGTGGCCCTTTTTGGGGCGCAGCCCGGAGGGACGGGGCCATTTTTCCCCAGTTCCGCGTTGCACCTCGCTTATGTAGCGATGCTACACCGCGCTCGGTGCGCCTTGACCTGGGATAAAATGGCCACCGGCGACACTGTTCCAATTAGTGTTAACAGGCCCTAGTCGGAAAGACCCAACTTAATCAGCCGGGCGATTCGGTTACAACCCGATTACTCCTGGCCATCGGAAGAGACCTTCATATCAACGTGGGAGCATGAAATCCAATGGTGAACGAAGTAAAAATAGAAATACTGGTAGACGAGTCCCTCTACGATCATTACCTAAAAAATTTAGAGAAGGAGAAATCCGAAGATAGGCCGGAAGAGGGTATCCGCAGGCTGATACAACTCATTCTCGACGGCTCGGAGTATCCCCTTGCCGCGAAACTCACCAAGGAGGGGAAGATAGTTGTATCCTACCATGTAAGATCATTCTCCCAGCCCCTGTTTTAGCCAGCAGGACGGTACCCGACCCGCCGTAATCAATTGATGCTTTTTTTCGCTACCGGAATCGGTTAGTTTGCACGCCTTGCATTGTTTATCCGGATAACGAGCATCTATGGAACAGAATACAGTCAATGCTGTGATCGCTCCCGAAGGGCATCTGGACGTGCTCTCCAGATTGGAGGTCAACAAGCTACTGGACACCAGCCAGGGCGGACTTTACAAACTGTTTCGAAGCTGCTCACTGGCGGTACTCAATAGTGATAGCCAGATGGATGATGCCAAGGAGTTGCTGGAGGGATATCCCAACTTCGGGATTCAATTGATCCAGGAAGAGCGAGGAATCAAATTGGAGGTGCGTGACGCACCAGCCAGCGCCTTTGTTGACGGCGTTATGATCAAGGGTATCAAAGAGCACCTGTTCGCGGTCCTGCGGGACATTCTTTACGTGGGTGATGAGGTCAACTGCGCATCCAATTTCGAATTGGAGAGTTCGGAAGGTATCACCAACGCCGTCTTCCACATTCTACGAAATGCCAGGATTCTGCGCCCTCTGCTCAATCCGAGACTGGTGGTATGTTGGGGCGGACATTCCATAGGCCGGGAGGAGTACGAATACACTAAGGAGGTGGGGTATCAGTTGGGATTGCGGGGCTTGGACATTTGCACCGGTTGTGGCCCAGGCGCGATGAAGGGACCTATGAAGGGGGCAGCGATTGGGCATGCGAAGCAACGCATCGGAAGGGGGCAGTACTTGGGTATCACCGAGCCGGGAATCATAGCCGCGGAGCCGCCGAATCCCATAGTCAACGACTTGGTGATTTTGCCTGATATTGAAAAGCGGTTGGAAGCCTTCGTCAGGACTGGGCACGCTATCTTGGTGTTCCCCGGAGGCGTTGGGACTGCCGAGGAAATACTCTATCTATTGGGAATCCTGCTGCACCCGGAAAACCAAAACCTGCCTTTCCCGCTGGTACTGTCCGGGCCGCCGGGCTCGGCGGAGTATTTTAATCGCATAGATGCATTTATTGGCACCACTCTTGGCCCCGAGGCTCAGCGGCGCTACCAAGTAATTATCGATTCCCCTGAGCGGGTCGCCAGAGCGGTTTACACTGGTATTCAGCAAGTCAGAGAGTTCAGAAAGGAGCGTGACGACGCCTACTACTTCAACTGGCTGCTGAAGATCGACCACACTTTCCAGCAACCTTTCACCCCCACACACGAGCATATGCTGGCCCTGGATCTTACTCGGGAGCAGGAACCCCACCAGCTGGCGGCCAATCTTCGCCGGGCTTTTTCAGGTATTGTCGCCGGAAATGTGAAGGACGAGGGTATCAGGGCGATTGAACGCCACGGCTATTTCGAGATACGGGGTGATGCTGAGATCATGAATCAGCTAGATTCACTGCTGGCTTCTTTCGTAGATCAGCGGAGAATGAGATTACCCGGAAAAGAATATACCCCCTGTTACCGGATCATCAAATAGGTTGGGGATTGATAAGCCAACACCGCAGAGGGGAGCCGTTCTCTGCAGTGTTGGCTTAGATCAGGGCTTAATGAGAAACACGATGGTTTGGACCTAATTAATTGCGATTGAGGCAGTTGAGATCTTCAAACGCAGCCTTGAGACGTTCAACCATCGATTTCTCGCCCTCACGCAACCACTTCCGAGGATCGTAGTATTTCTTGTTGGGGCTATCTTCACCGCTTGGGTTGCCGATTTGACCTTGCAGATAATCTCGATTAGCCAATTCGTAGCGCCTCACCCCATCCCAGGCGGCCCACTGGGTGTCAGTATCGATATTCATCTTGATCACGCCGTAGGAAATGGCTTCGCGTATCTCCTCACGCGCCGAGCCTGAACCTCCGTGGAATACGAAATTGACGGGGCGCTCGGCGGTGTCAAACTTTTCCTGGATAAAGCCTTGAGAATTATCCAGGATTTTGGGCGTGAGTTTGACGTTGCCCGGCTTGTAGACTCCGTGCACATTTCCAAATGAGGCGGCGACGGTGAATTTGTCGCTGATTGCCATCAGCCTCTGGTAGGCGAGTGCGACATCCTCAGGCTGTGTATAGAGTGAGGCATTGTCGATCTCGGTGTTGTCGACACCGTCCTCTTCCCCCCCGGTTACACCCAGTTCTATCTCCAGGGTCATACCGATCTTGCTCATGCGGGCGAGGTATTTTTCACAGATAGAGATATTATCTTCCAGCGGTTCAGCGGAGAGGTCGAGCATATGCGAGCTGTAGAGCGGTGAGCCGGTTTTGGTGAAGTGAGCCTCACCTGCATCCAGCATGCCATCGACCCAGGGCAGCAGCTTCTTGGCAGCATGGTCAGTATGGAGTATCACTGCTACGCCATAAGCTTCGGCCATGGCGTGAACGTGTTGTGCCCCAGCGATTGCACCCAGCACGATCGCTTGATCCGAAGGACAGCCCTGACCGGCAAAGAAGCCAGCCCCGCCATTGGAGAATTGAATGATGACTGGGGAGCGTACGGCAGCCGCAGCCTCCAGGACCGCATTGACCGAATTGGTGCCCACCACATTGACCGCAGGCAGGGCATAGCCGTTCTCCTTGGCGTGTTTGAATACGGCCTGTACGTCACTGCCGCTGACAACGCCTGGTTTTACAATATCCAATACTCCAGCCATATTTTTTCGCTCCTTATCCGAACTTGTTTAGACTCAATTTTTGCGAAGGTCCCGCACAACATACTTACCCTCTATTACCCCAGGATTACACCCAACCTAGGATAGTAACAGGCTTTGCAGCAATAGTCTGACGCCGGTAGGCTTCAGGGAGTGGACTGGTTCCCGTTTACCGGCTTTACCCGCTTTCCTTCCGAGAGTCCCAGGAATCCGCGGCTGACAATCTGCTGACCCGGCGCCAGTCCTTCGGTAATCTCGATTTTGTCGCCAATTCGAATCCCGGTCTTAACCGTATTTCTGACTACTCGCCCCTCTCCATTGAGCCGGAATACGAACTCACCGGCGCGATCCCGTTTTATGGATGCAAAAGGAACCAGCATGCGCTCGCTGAGTGCACTTTTAAGTTCGACGCGTGCGAATTGGCCCGTTCTGGCGCCCTCGGGTACAGGATCAAGCGATATCTCAACCACACCCTGGCGGGTGATGGGGTCCAATGCGGGATGAATTCGTTGAATGCGACCTGAGAAAACCTCTCCGCCAAGTGCATCAATACGGACCCTCACAGGGTCTCCAACTCGGATGTGGGGAAGCAGCAGTTCAGAAACATAGATCTCCGTCATCAACGAGCTGGGGTCGACCAGTGTCAGCAGATGGCTGTGTTTGGCGGCCACATCTCCGGGTTCCGCATGACGCTCGCTGATCACACCGTCCATCGGGGATTCTATGGTGGTGAGTGCAATACGCGCTTCCAGTAATTTCTGCTCCGCCAGCGCCACATCCAGTGCTGTCTTTGCCCGCACCCGTTCGTCCTCGGAAGCGGCGCGCTTCTTCAGTAGATCTCGCAGGCGGTTGAGGTTGATACGGGCCAGACGAGAAGTAGCGACCGCCTTTTCCAACTGGGCACCTAACAATTCATCGTCTAATTGCACCAAGATGTCCCCCTTTGTGACCCGGTCGCCCTCAAAAAAGGGAATCTGCGTCACCCTGCCTTCCTCCTGATTGTGAATCCGTACTTGCCGCCGAGCTCGCAGGGTGCCGGAGCGTTCGTGCGCTGTACTGATAGCGGCCCGCTCCACCGCTTCGATCTCTACCAGGTGATCGGGGGACGGCCTTCGTTCCCTCTTATTCGCCGCTTTCCCGGGATTGTCATTGCAGCCCAGCAAGAGCAATGTGGTCAGGCAACAGGCGGTGAGACCTATAAATCGGAATCTATTGGTCATCTATTGCAGCGGGATACCCTGGTCGGAACGATAGGGATCGTAGTGTTTTATCTTGCGGCGGATGTTTCGCTGCACTATAACGCCCTCTATGGTGTAATTTCCCTCGACCAGGGGAATCTCCGGAAAATCCCGGTTGACGGCCACCAGCCGGGCATTGCCATCAGCATCTTTTCGAAATTGTCGAAACCAGCGCTCTCCAGCCACACTGGCAACAATATAGGCGCCATCAGCGCAGACCTGTGATGGCTCGATGACGATAACGCAAGCCCTCGGAAATTCCGGCGCCATGCTGTCGTCCAGCACTTGTAGGGGATAAAGTTCGTTGTAACTGCAATCTTGAGTCATGGAGATCCCGTGAATTACGGACCCTTGGTAAAGCCGGCGTTTTTTATCTTCCGGTTTCCTATAAAATCCAAAGCTGATCAAAACAGGTAGCGATTCTAGCATGCCCCACCGCCTTCAGGCCCACTCTAGGCCTCACCGGGATCGCCGGGACTGGCACAATCTCCGCGGCATGCTCCCATTCCTCTGGGAGTATCGGGGCAGAGCTTTGTTTGCTCTGCTCTGCCTGGTGGCAGCCAAGGTGGCCAACGTGGGGGTACCGCTGGTCCTCAAAGAGATCGTGGACACACTGGATAATGGGGGGCGGGGTTTGCTGGTGCTGCCTATAGCCCTGCTGTTTGCCTATGGCGTGTTGCGTTTGAGCAGTTCCATGTTCAACGAACTGCGGGACATCGTCTTTGCCAGAGTGCGCTATCACGCCATGAGACGCCTTTCTACGAGGGTGCTTTCTCATTTGCATAATCTGTCGTTGCGCTTTCACCTGGAACGCCAGACCGGCGCCATTAGCCGGGATCTGGAACGGGGCACCCGCAGCGTCAGTTCGATTTTGAACTATATGGTCTTCAGCATTCTGCCAATGCTGGTCGAATTTTCCCTGGTGGCTGTCATTCTCCTGCACAACTACGATCCCTATTTTGCTGTAATTACCTTCTCCACGGTGGCGGTTTATATCGCCTTCACCTTTTCGGTAACGGAGTGGCGAATGGAATATCGGCATTCGATGAACAGGTTGGAATCTGAAGCAAATGCCCAGGCATTCGACAGTCTGATCAACTACGAAACAGTCAAATATTTCGGCAATGAAAGATTGGAGCTGGAACGGTTCGACACCACCCTAAGCCAGTGGGAGGGGACAGCGGTAAAAAGTCAGACTTCCATGTCACTGCTCAACTTCGGTCAAGGAACCATTATCGCGCTGGGCGTCACCGTTATCATGTTCTTCGCCTCCAACGGAGTAGTGAAGGGAGAGATGTCCATAGGCGACCTGGTACTGGTGAACGCCTTTATGTTGCAGCTCTTCATACCCCTCAATTTCCTGGGTATCGTCTATCGGCAGATCAAGTATTCGCTGGCCGATATGGACCTTATCTTCAAGCTCCTGGAGCGTGCGCCTGAAGTGAGCGACGAGCCGCGGGCGGCCCCTCTTGAGATCGGCGAGGGAGAGATTCGGTTTCAGGCCGTTGATTTCGGTTATCAACCCGAACGGCAGGTGCTCCACAACATCGATTTTACTGTCAAACCAGGAGAGAAGGTGGCGGTGGTCGGTCACAGCGGCGCGGGGAAATCCACCCTCTCCAGGCTGCTGTTTCGCTTTTATGATGTTACTGGCGGCAGCATCTTGATCGACGGTCAGGATGTGCGGCAGGTCACCCAGGAGAGCCTGCGGGAAGTTATCGGAATCGTTCCTCAGGATACCGTATTGTTCAACAACAGCATCTATTACAATCTGGTCTATGGGCGACCCGAAGCCAACCGGCAGGAGATAGAGGCGGCGGCCGGTATTGCCTGCATTCGGGAGTTCATCGAGGCATTGCCCCAGGGGTACGACACCGTGGTCGGTGAACGCGGGCTGAAACTCTCCGGCGGAGAGAAGCAGCGAATCGCCATTGCACGGGCCATTCTCAAACGACCTCGCATACTCGTTTTCGACGAAGCCACCTCTTCTCTGGACAGCAAGACTGAGCAGGCAATACAGGAGACGCTCAAAGCTGTTGCGGAGAGTCACACGACTCTGGTGATTGCCCATCGGCTGTCGACGGTAGTCGATGCCGACCGGATACTGGTTATGGATGAGGGAAATATCGTAGAACAGGGCAGCCATCAGCAGTTGCTGGAGCGGGACGGTATCTATCGATCCATGTGGCTGCTGCAACAGCAGGAACAGGCTTCGGGGAGCGACCTGTGAAGACTTATCTGGTGGGTGGTGCGGTTCGAGACCAGCTACTGAACCTGCCAGTAGTCGACCGAGACTGGGTGGTCGTCGGTGCCACAGAGGAGGAAATGTTGGAACTTGGGTTTCGCAGAGTGCCGTCGGGCTTTCCTGTATTCATACACCCAGAAACGGGTGATGAGTACGCGCTCGCCAGACGAGAAACCAAAACGGCTCCGGGATATCGGGGATTTGCTGTAGAGAGCGGTCCCGAGGTTACCCTGGAACAGGATCTGGAGCGGCGCGATCTCACTATCAACGCTCTTGCGCTGGATAGTGATCGAGGCGAGTTGATAGACCTTTTCGACGGTCGGCGAGATTTGGATGATGGTGTTTTGCGTCACATCACCCCCGCGTTTGTCGAAGATCCCGTGCGGCTGTTGCGCGTTGCCCGTTTCGCCGCCCGTCTCGGCCGCTGGGGGTTCCGCCTCAGTCACGGGACTTTTAAATTGATGAAGCGCATGGCTACGCCTGTGGAACTCGAGACTCTTCCCACGGAGCGTGTCTGGTCAGAGATGAAGCAGGCGCTTGGTGAAGAGCAGCCTTGGCGGTTCTTCGAAGTACTGCAAAATTGTGGCGCACTGGGGATACTGCTCCCCCAGCTCAGCCAGATGATGGCGCCACCCGGAGGACACGGCAGCGCAGTAATTAGTCAACCCATGAGTTCGCTCAAACGATTGTCGCCGACTGCCGATGCGCCCACTCGGTTCGCGGTGGTAATGTACGGCGCCGCGACACTGGCAGAGGGGGGAGAGGATTTCGTCCATGGATTGCGTGCTGAGCGGGAGTTTTTGGATATGCTGGAACTGCTGATTCGGGAGGCAGATCTCTACCGGTCGCTGTCCCGTGAGGATCCGTCTTTGTTGCTTCGGCTCATCGAGCGTACCCGGGCGTTGCAAGAGACCCAGCGTTTCGAGAGTTTCCTGACTGCCTGCCAAGCACTTTGGCCGACGCAGCATCAGCAGTTACCACGCCTCCTTACGGCGGCTGTCAAAGCGGTTCGATCTGTTTCGGGAGCACGGCTGGCGCAACAGGGATACAGCGGCAGGGAACTGGCCCGGCGGCTTCGGCGGCAGCGTTTGACCGCGATTCAGAATCAAATAAAGGCCCTGTCGGCATAGGCGGAAAGATGAGCTACGGCGTGCAGTTTAAGCAGCCATGAGAAGGACTCGCGAGGGGCTGTTGGCGACTTTCATCGCGGAATCCCCGGTTCTGCGTATCCTCGTGGTCGGCAATCTGCTCGGTCCATTGAGCACTCTGCTGCTCGCTCTGTTAGGTATTTTGATTCTGGCCGTTCTCTACACCCTCGGGCTGGTCAACCAAATTACGGCTCCGCTGTTGCTCTTGAGCGTAATTCTGGCGCTCGTTGCGATCCTGGTGGGGGTAAGCCGGCTGCGCAGTCAGTTACTGAAACCCCTGGCGGAGTTGGAGCAGGCTGTGGCCGATGTTTGTGAAGGGGAACCCTGGTCCAATCTGCCTTTGGAGACCGTGGGCGTGTTGGGTCCCGTCACCCGTGATCTGGACAGCCTCAGCGGGGAATTGATCGATATCTACGAGGATATGGATGACCGGGTGGCACGTCAGACCCGGCACCTGGGGCAACAGACCGCTTCGCTGAAAATACTTTATGACGTCGCTGCCAATATCAATCAAGTCGATGACATGGACGAACTGCTGTTGCGTTTGATGCGGGTTCTCAAGGAGATGCTGCATGGTCGCGCCGCCACAGTTCAGTTGACTTCGACCAGCGGTCAGGCGCGCCTGGTTGGCAGTATCGGACCCGACGGAGAGTTGTTGTCCGAGAAGCAGCAGTTGCCGATTCCCCTCTGCGCCTGCGGCCAAGTGCTATCCCGAGGGGATATCATCTGCTCCCGCGCCCCCAGGCAGTGCCTGCAAAAAAACAACCGGCTGATGTTCGGCGCCGATGACTTACGGGTAGTGAGAGTGCCGCTTGGATTTCACGGCGATATCCTAGGCATGTTCCGCATCTACGTCCCTCACCGTGCGCTGGAGGACCGGGAGGACCTCATCGACCTGTTTGCAACTATTGGAAACCATTTGGGTATCGCAATCGCCAAACAGCGCTCTGACGAGGAGGCACATCGGCTGTCGATCATTGAGGAACGCACGGCGCTGGCCAACGAGCTTCACGACTCCCTGGCCCAGACTCTGGCCAGCCTGCGGTTTCAGGTGCGTATGCTCGAAGAAACCCTCGAGCAGGAGCAATTCGAAGGCAGGGCGCGACGTGAGATCAGCCGCATACGTAACGGTCTAGATGAAGCGCATACAGAATTGCGCGAGCTGCTCAACAGTTTTCGCGCGCCTTTGGATCAAAGGGGGCTGGAGCCGGCCCTGGAGAAAATGGCCCATAGATTCCGCCAGGAGACGGGTATCTCGATCTTTTATCAAAGCGACTGCCGGCAGGTCAGTTTGGGCGCCAGCGAAGAGATGCAGATGCTCAGGATCGTCCAGGAATGCCTAGCCAATATTCGCAAACACGCCCAGGCGCAAACGGTGCGCATCTTGCTCACATGCAACGGTGAAGAGGGGTACAGGCTGTTGGTGGAGGATGACGGTATCGGCTTCATCAACGCTAGACCCAATGGGCATCCCGGTGAGCATATCGGGCTTTCCATTATGGAGGAGAGAGCCAGACGACTTGGCGGCAAGATAAAGATCGAGAGCGAGCCGGGGGAGGGCACGCGAGTGGAATTGTCCTATAACTCACGGACGGAAAATCTGTGATGATCGTGGCAGTTCACCGGAAAAACCTTGGGAATCTATTGAATGCTGCACCGGCTGTCGGCTATGGTTCGCTGTGCAGCAAGATAAAAAAGCTATGCCAACCACAATAAAGAGGAGACGTCATAACGTGAATAGACATCATGCAATCGTTGGAACCCTGTTGCTCACAGCCAGTTTGTCGGTAACCGCAGCGGAGATGGGAACGCCTGATGAGGCGAAGGCCATGAGCCAGAAAGCCGCCGAGATGGTAAACGCCCAGGGCGAGGAAGCTTTCTCGGTTTTTTCCGCGAAGGATGGGGGGTTCATTGAGAAGGACCTTTATGTTTTCTGCATGGACCTGGAAGGCAAGATGCTGTCTCATGCGGTCAAACCCGATCTCGTTGGTAAAAACCTGAAAGATTTCAACAAGTATGGGGATAACCTGTTTCAAGATATGATCAAGGTTGCCTCCAATGACGGTGAAGGCTGGGTCGATTACAAATGGCCCTACCCCGGTTCTGACGAGATAAAGGAAAAGACCAGCTATATCATCAAGAATAATAAAGACTTTTTCTGCGGCGTAGGTGCTTACAAGTAAGGCTGCGGATAGCTGATCTGAAGCCCCTGCCGAGAAATCGGCGGGGGCTTTTTCTCTCTGGAAGGCGCTCCTCACAGATTCCAAGAGCAGCCAATGTGTTTCCCCTCAATGACTCTTTTTGGGGAGCTCGTCATACTCCGGTAACGCGCTTGGAGCCTCGTACCAGCCCGCCCTGGAAGCGCAGAACAGGTTCTGACTGGGTCTGATTCCCGGATCCGAGTCGAGAGTGCCCGCAGGTACGATAATCACCTTGCCCCCTTGTGCCAACCAGGGCAGGGAGGAGCCGCAACAGGTGCAGAATGCGGTTGCAAAATATTTGGCTTTTTCTAATTCGAACCTTGCAACGAGTGACTCACCCGTGATCCACCTCAACTGATCTGGCGAGACCAGCAGATTCGAGGCGAATGCGCTGCCGGTGAATTTCCGGCATCTGGAACAGTGACAATACTGAAAAATACCGATATTCCCTGTAATCTCATAACTGACTCGACCGCAAAGACAGCCGCCAGTCGCTCTGCTCTCCGTCATACCCCCTGACCCCCCAAATAGAAGACGTTGACGCCTCCAGGCGCGCGTTCGACTATTGTGACATTGAAACCGCGAGACGCTAAACTTTGCACCTCTTTGCGAACAGGCATTGCTAGCCAGTGCTGGAATTTGCAGCCACATTCACAAGCGGGATAGGCGAGCTGGAGGCCATATGCGCGACGCGGTAACCGCGGTAATCGTCTGCGAAGAGCTCGTTTTGTTTGTGAGGCGTCAGCCCTACCTTGCGGTATTTCCGGGATTCCTGGCGTTTCCCGGCGGCAAGATCGACCCCAAGGACGGTGAGGAGGTCTATCGTCACCCGCTGACCGATCCGTTTCCCGCCGCCAGGATTCAGGGTCTGTGCCGTGAACTGAAAGAAGAGCTAAACTTCGATCTCCAGCGGGCATTACGTTGCGGTGAAGTCTTGTCTATCGATTATATCGGTAGCTCATCCCCCCCGATTGTCGACCGCTATCGGTTTCAGGTGCACCACTTCAAGATCGTGCTGGAACGCATTCCCCCCATTAAAGCTGATCACAACGAAATCGCCTGGTCGGGCTGGCAGTCTCCCCACAAAATGCTGCAGCGCTTCGATCGGGGGCAGGAGCTGATGGTGGTCCCCACCCGAAACATCGTACGGGCGCTGGCCGAATCGATCGAGACGGTGAAAGTCGACCCGCTCAATGTAGGTTTCGATGATTCCATTGAACTGCCCTACATCGAATTGATCAGGGGCATCGGGGTTATTCCGGTACCCTCGATGACATTACCGCCAGCCCGCTATACCAATGCTTTACTGTTTGGCGATGCAGGAAGCCCACTTGTGTTGGTCGATCCCTCACCGGAAAGCGAGGAGGTTTATCGCAAACTGTTGCACACCCTGCGGAGGGAGCGGTCCCCGGAGCTATTGCTCATTACTCACCATCACCCGGATCACCATCAATTTGCCCCCCGTCTTGCAAGGGAGTTGCAGCTGCCGCTGTTATGCACCAGGAAAACCGAATTACGCCTGAAATCGACAAAAGGGCAGGACTACCTGGCGGGAATATCCGTTAGAGGCGTGGAGGAGGGGACATTCGTGACCCGCTGGCTGGGTGAACCCGTTTGTTGCTATGAACTACCCGGACACGATGACGGTATGGTGGGCCTGGCGCCTGAAAGCCGCTCCTGGTTCATGATCAGCGACCTCATTCAGACCATGGGCAGTGTAGTCATTCCGGAGCCGGAGGGTGATATGCAGGCTTATTTGGATACCCTGCAGCGGGTCATCGCCCTCGATCCCCGTTTTATCATCCCCGCCCACGGTCTGCCGGCGGGAACTACCTGGCTGCTGGAGCAGGTGCTCGAGCATAGGCTCGAAAGAGAGGACAACATCTTATTTCTACACCATGCCGGAAAAGAGGTAGAGGAGATGCTACAGGTGCTCTATCCGGGCTTGAATCGCAAACTATTGCCGCTTGCCCGGCAGAATATCCGCCAGCATCTCAGAAAGTTGAAGCTTATAGTTTAGTTTAGCGCCATGACGGCGATTCATTCTCAGCGAGCACATGCAACTCTTTCGTAGCGGGGAGCGGTTGGTCGTCTATCCAGGCGGGATACCGGGGTTCAAAACCGGAAAGCAGTTCTCGGGATTGTATCTGAGGGTGAGAGCTCACCTCAGTCAGTAGGGGTACGGGTTCGAAGCAGCAGTCCACATCAGCGAGCACCGTAACCCACTCTTTCAGAGGGCGCTTGGCGAATAGCGCTTCCACTTCCCCGATCAACGGTTTTTGGGGTAGTGGTTCCCGCTGTCTGTCGATCCACTCACTGTGTCCCACAGCCTGACAGAAGCGTCGCCAGAATTTCTCTTCCAATGCCGCCAGGGCAACAAACCGGTGGTCCGCGGTGGCGTAGATATTGTAGAAGGCAGCGCCGCCATTGAGCAGCAGTGTCTCACGATCCGGATTATTCCCACTCCGTGATTCGAACAGTGCCGGATATTGCCAGGCGAGCAGAGACTCACTGAGTGCAATATCGAGGAAGTAACCTTTGCCGTTGCGCGATCTGGACAGCAGCGCGGCGAGTATTCCGTTGACCGCCTGCAGGGCACCGGCGTGATCGGCAATAGGGGGAAAAGTCATTACCGGCCTTCGTCTGGTCCCACTAGCGCTCAGCGCCCCACTGACGGCGCAATAGGTAAGATCATGACCCGCTCGCTGCTGATAGGGGCCGGTCTGCCCAAAGCCTGAAAGGGCGCAATGGATGAGCGAAGGGTTGATCGTCGCCAGATACTCGCGGCCGAAACCCAGACGCGCCAGTACCCCCGGCCGGTAGGACTCGACCAACACGTCGGCAGTGGTCAGCAGCTTCCTCAATGTCTCTCTATGCCGTTCGGTTTTAAGGTTTAGGCAGGCAATGGTCTTGCCCCGGTTGAGGTGCCGATAGAGTGGCGAGAGCGCTTCGCCTCCCTCAGTGAAATCCAACTGCCGCATGGGGTCGCCACCGGGTGGTTCGATCTTCACCACCTCTGCACCAAGATCGGCTAGGGAGCGGGCGGCAAAAGGACCGGGAATATACTGGGAGAGGTCGAGTACCCGGTAGCCCCTGAGAAATTCGGCATTTGGCATGGGTTTAATGAACCAATAGCGTTCGAAAATAGTACCCGGGAAATTAACCAACTTCTGGGGGTGCGGCAAGTTGAGGTGCCGAGTGGGCCAGCTGTTCACGCCGAGCTTGATGGGTTTCAACGAACGAAAATCAAATACCTACTTGAACTCTTTTCCCATTGGCCCCAGATTAGTCCTCGTGCAGAGGGTGCGCCAAAGTGAGAGGTCTCATACAGATGAACGGCTGGGTGTTTGAAGTTACCGCAGAAGAATTTGCCAGCAAAGTCCTGGAAAAATCCAAGGAAGTTCCGGTTCTCGTGGATTTCTGGGCCGAGTGGTGCGCGCCGTGCAAAATGTTGATGCCGGTTCTCGCACAGCTGGCTGATGCAGCTCAGGGGAAGTGGCTTTTGGCTAAGGTGAATACGGATGCCGAGCAGCAACTCGCCATGAATTATCAAGTCCGCAGCTTGCCGACGGTAAAACTCTTCCGTGACGCCCAGCCCATCGATGAATTCATGGGGGCCTTACCCGAATCCGCAGTCAAGGAGTTTCTCGACAAGCACTTGGATCGAGCCTCGGATCAAATGGCAGCAGAGGCAATGCGATTGGCCGAAGCTGGTGATACTCAAGCCGCGCTGGCAGCTTTGGAGCACGCCATTCAGGACGATCCCGACAATGACAAGGTTGTACTGCAACGATTGGAACTGTTACTTGATTGCGGAGACTACACAGCAGTGGAAGAGGGCCTCGCTGCACTCCCGATCGCCGTCGGTGATAGCTCGGAAGTCAGCAGGCTCCGGGCACGGCTGCGGTTTCACCGCATGTTGAGTCCCCGCGAAGACGGCAGTAAATTCGACCCGAGACGTCGGCAGGGCGCCAGGGCGCTGCTCGAGGGCGAGTACGACAAGGCACTGAGTCAGCTGTTCGAATTGATGCGAACCGAGCCGAAACTGGATGGTGGAGCGCCAAAGAAAGATATCCTGGCTGCCTTCGAATTGATCCCTGATGCGGAACTAGTGGCTGGCTACCGGAGGCAACTCTTCAACTTGCTGCATTGATCCGGAAGCGATGGGACCGGTCCGACGCCGCCCTCAGTCGTAATGTCGAATGTCGTCAATGACGATGCCATCGTTGGGTAGACTGCCCGGCGTCACGAACTCAACCTCTCCCCGCAGTTTGCATATGTCACGGATGGCGTCGGCTATTGCCTGCTGCAGTGTTTCCGAACCCTGTTCGCTTTCGCATCTCAGAATCATCCGGTCCTGCTGATCTACCCAGTCCACAATCAGCCGGGAGCGGATAACCTCTGGAAACCGCTGACTGACTTCGTTGACTTGAGCGGGGTGGACAAACATGCCGCGTACCTTTGCGGTCTGATCGGCGCGCCCCATCCAACCCTTGATGCGGCGATTGGTCCGGCCGCAGGGGCTGGGCCCCTCAAGAATGGCGGAGAGGTCTCCGGTGGCAAAACGTATCAGCGGGTAGTCTGGGTTGAGATTGGTTACCACTACTTCGCCGACCTCTCCGTCGGGCACGGGATCGCCACTACCCGGCCGAACGATCTCTAGATAGATGCCCTCGTCGATTATCAGCCCCTCCAGGGCAGGAGATTCATAAGCGATGAGTCCCAGATCTGCTGTGGCATAGCACTGCAATACGCTAACGTCACGGGCCTGAAATCCTTTCCGAAGCGGTGGGGGGAGAGCCTCGCCGCTGACCAGGGCGTGTTTGATGCTGCTGACATCAATATCCAACTCATCCGCTTTTTCGAGGATGATCTTGAGGAAAGAGGGTGTGCCTGCGTAACCTTGCGGCCGGAGGTCGGCAATTGTTCGGGCCTGAAGTTCGGTTTGGCCAACGCCCGCCGGGATTACAGTACAGCCAAGCGCCAGTGCGCCGCTGTCCATCATCGCACCCGCGGGGGTGAGATGATAAGAGAAACTGTTGTGGACCAGATCCCCCCGGCGGAAACCGGCGGCATGCATCGCGCGGGCGATTCGCCAGAAATCGGAGCGGCGGGATCCGGGCTCGTATATGGGACCGGGCGATGCAAAGATGTAGGCGAGCTCGGGACTGGAAAGTGGCGAAAAGCCCCCAAAGGGGGGTAACTGACGCTGCAATTCCAGCAGTGCGGATTTACGGGTGATGGGAATGGTGGCGATCGCCTCGGGGCTATCCACGTTCGCCGGGTCTATCTCCTCCAGCTTGGAAGCGTAAGCCTGGGTTCGCTCCTTGGCATATCGCAGCTGCGCAGCTACTGCAGCAATCAATTCCCGGTTACGCCGTTCGGGCTCTCGAGTTTCGAGTGCGTCGTAAAAATCACTCATAGAGTGCTCCATTCTCTAGCTGTTGGACAAAATAAAAGTATACCGCTCGGAAGGGCGCCTGACTCAGGCGATCGATGCCATTTTCGGCTCAGGCCAGCCAGCGCTTTCGCCGGCGGTAGTGTTTTACGTCTCGAAAACTCTTGCGTCCCTCGGAGGAGATACCCAGGTAGAACTCCTTCACATCCTCATTCTCGGACAATTCCTTGGCATCGCCCTCCATGACCACGCGGCCGTTCTCCATGATGTATCCGTAGTCGGAGAAACGCAGGGCGATGTTGGTATTCTGCTCCGCCAGCAGGAAGCTGACACCTTCTTCTTTATTGAGGCGGCTGATGATTTGAAAAATCTCTTCGACCAACTGGGGTGCCAGTCCCATTGAGGGCTCATCCAGTAAAATCATCTCCGGGCGCGCCATCAATGCCCTGCCAATGACACACATCTGCTGCTCCCCGCCGGATGTATAGCCTGCCTGACTGGAGCGGCGCTCCCTGAGTCTAGGAAAATAGTCGTAAACCATGGTCAGGTCTTCGCTGATTCCCTTACGGCCGTCTTTGCGGGTATAGGCGCCGGTGAGCAGGTTCTCCTCGATGCTAAGATGCTCGAAACAGTGCCGGCCCTCCATGACTTGAACGACGCCCCGTTTCACCAGATCGGCAGGGTTCAGGTTGTGGATGGCTTCACCCTTGTATTCTATGCTGCCCTTGGTCACATCGCCCCTCTCCGCACCCAATAAGTTTGAGATCGCCTTGAGGGTTGTGCTCTTACCGGCGCCGTTGGCGCCCAGCAAGGCGACAATGCCGCCCTTGGATACCTCCAGGGATACCCCCTTGAGCACCAGGATGACGTGATCGTAGATCACCTCGATATTATTGACCTTTAGAAATACCGCCTCTTGTTCAGTCATGGGTTCCTGCTGCTCCGTGATAGTCGGTAGGAAGGGCAGCCACCCGCGACCTTGGTGGTAGCGGGCGGCTGCAGATGGGCAGAATCAGCCGCAGGTACGCGGAGTGATGCCTTTCTCCTTGGCATACTGTGCCGCCGATTCCTCATACATTGGACGCAACAATTCCATGTCGGGAGCTATCAGCTCGGTGATGGGCACCCACTGCTTGCCATCCCACTGGGTTACCATGGCCTGCCCCTGTCCCTGGTGGTCGACACAACTCAGTTCCACGGGGGCGAACAACCCGGTTACGCCGATCTCTGCGATACGCTCTTCGGTCAGACTGAAACGGTCGAGGGCCCACTGCACCTGCTCACCGGTCATCGGCTTGTTGCCAAAATGGTTCATCGCGGATCGCAACGCTTCTGCCAAGTAAATGGCGCTCTGAATACCGCGGTTGTAAATAGCGGTCCCTACATCTTTGGGGGTGTCCGCAGAGCCCTTGCCTTGGTCGTAGAGCACCTTGATGATCTCCTTGTGCAGTGGGAAGTCCGCGCCAACTTTATTCATTTGCAACGCCTTGTAGCCTACCGCTGCCTTACCGGCGGTGATTACATCAGGCTCGTTACCGGACCACCAGACACCGATCATCTTGTCTCTTGGGAAACCGACAGCTGCCGCCTCCTTGATGGCGGTGGCATTCATGACGCCCCAGCCCCACATCAGTACATAGTCGGGGCGCAATTGACGGCCGATTTTCAACCAGGTGGCCTTCTGCTCCAAACCGGGATGTGGAACCGGGAACAGAGAGAGCTTAAAGCCGTGCTTGGCACCCAATGTTTCAAGGGTCTTGATGGGTTCCTTGCCGTAAGCCGAATCGTGATAGACCAGGGCGATTTTCTTGCCCTTCAGGTTGCCGTATCCCCCTTCCAGGTCGGCGATGTGATGAATGGCGATGTCAGCGCCACCCCAGTAGGTGGCGGGCAACACGAAGGCATAGGGGAACACCCGTCCGTCCGCCGCATCCGCGCGGCCGTAACCGGAAGTAATCAGCGGAATCTTGTCTGCGACCACCCGGTCTAGCAGCGCATAGGTAATACCCGTTGACAAGGGGCTAACCGCCGGCATGCCGGTGCTGCCTTTGTTCTTGAGGCGTTCGTAGCACTCGACCCCTTTATCGGTGTTATAAGCAGTATCGCACTCTTCGACCTCCAGCATGACACCGTTGATACCCCCGTCGCGTTCATTCAGGAGGCGAAAATAATCAGAAAAGCCGTCAGCCCAGGGAATACCCCCCGGCGCATAGGGGCCGGTACGATACACGAGAGACCCGATGAATTGGGTGTCGGCAGCGATCGATGCGGTTGCACTGAGCAAGGTTGCGGCGCCCAGTGTGGCGGCAACGATGCTGTTTTTCAGTCTTGTTGTGTCCACGATTTTTATCCTCCAGTTTTAACCAAGGCATTCGATCCCTGTCTCGGATCTCTGCCGCTTGTGTGGACTCCGGATGATTCCTCTATCAATAGGGGAAGGGCCAGAGTCGCAGTTTTTCCTTCGTGATCTGCCATAGTCGCGCCAGTCCGTGCGGTTCCACGATCAGAAAGAAGATAATCAATATTCCGAATACCATGAATTCGATATGAGAGATCATGTCCACCGGAATGTTGAGCCCAAACCAGTGGGGGGCGTTGGTCAACAGAATCGGCAGTAGAACGATAAACCCCGCCCCCAGAAAGGATCCCATTATCGATCCCAATCCGCCGATGATGATCATAAACAGGATCTGGAATGAGCGGTTGACATCGAAAGCCAGGGGTTCCACCGATCCGGTTTGAAGAAACGCCCACAGCGCACCCGCCACGCCGCAATAGAAAGAGCTGATGGCAAAAGCTTTGAGCTTGGTCGACAACATGGGAATACCGATAATCTCCGCGGCGATGTCCATATCCCGCACAGCCATCCATTCGCGACCGATGTTAGAGCGCACCAGATTTTTCGCAATGAGCGCGAGAATCACTACCAGCGTGAGCACAAACAGGTATTTTGCCACCGGGGTAGCGTGAGGGCCGGTGACCAGGACATCTCCGAAAACGCTCATAGGCGGCGCTGATATAACACCGGAAGCGCTGTAATTGGTAAACCAGCCGAATTTATTGAACATCCAAATTAGAAAGAACTGGGAGGCGAGAGTGGCGACCGCCAGGTAGAATCCCTTGATGCGCAGCGAGGGTATGCCAAAGAGGATGCCAACACCGGCGGTGATCAACCCGGACATCAGCATCACTATCACAATATGCAACTCCGGAAAAGCGGTTGCTAGCTTATAGGCAGCAAAGGCACCGGTGGCCATGAATCCCCCCGTGCCCAAACTCAACTGACCTGCATATCCGGTCAGGATGTTAAGCCCCAATGCCGCCAGGCCGAGGATAAGGAAGGGCATCATGATGGTAGTGAGCCAGTAATCGCTGGAGATCAACGGAATTACAAAAAAAGCCACTACCAGCATGCCCCAGATAAACCAGCGATCTTGACGAATAGTGAGGATCGCTTGATCGGCCTGATATGAGGATTTGAACTCGCCCGCTTCTCGGTAAATCATGGCTTTAAACCCTCTCGATAATTTTTTCGCCAAACAGTCCCTGAGGACGGAATACCAGGAAAGCGAGAGCCAGCATGTAAGCGAACCAGTCCTCGATGCCGCCACCGATCATCGGTGCGATGAATACTTCCGCCAGTTTCTCTCCGGCGCCGATAATCAGACCGCCAATGATGGCACCGGGTACCGAAGTAAAACCACCGAGAATTAGAACCGGCAGCGCTTTCAGAGCAATCAGCGCCAGGGAGAACTGCACTCCCAGTTTACTGCCCCACATGATGCCGGCCACCAGAGCAACGATACCCGCCACTGTCCAGACGATGACCCAGATATGCTTGAGGGGGATGCCCACACTCAACGCAGCCTGGTTGTCATCCGCCACCGCTCGCAAGGCGCGGCCGATGCGTGTGTACTGGAAAAACAGCGCCAGTGTGACGACCAGCACCCCTGCAATCAGTGCAGCGATAAGGTCGAAGTCATTGATCAGGATCTTCCCATCGAAATAAAATCCCGGCTCGTTGGGTAATCCGATATCCAGAATCTTGACCTCGGAGCCCCAGAGCGTCTGTCCAAAGCCGTCAAGAAAATAGGTGATGCCAATAGTGGCCATGAAGAGGATGATGTGCTCCTGATTCACCAGCGGCCGTAATACCACCCGTTCGATAACGAAGGCCAAGAGCGCCATCACTAACAGAGTGGCGACGATGGCAAGCCACATGGGCAGCCCCTTCTCATGAAGTCCCACCAGGGTCAGTGCCGAGAACAGCACCATGGCGCCTTGGGCGAAATTAAACACCCCCGAGGCCTTGAAGATGAGTACGAATCCCAGAGCCACCAGAGAATACATGACGCCCGCCAGGAGGCCCCCGATGGCCACTTCGAAGAAGAAAGGCCATTCGAAAAAGATATCATCGGAGAGTTGCCCGGCGATCCAGGGGATGATCACCATCAGCAGCAGAGTGGCGATAAAAATGTAGATGACGTCGCGTTCGATGCGCATATTCTTTCTCCGGGATCAGTGGGCGACGCCAAGATAGGCGTCGATCACGGCTTGGTTGTTACGCACCTCGTCTGGAGGACCATCGGCCAGCTGCAGACCGTAGTCTAGAACCACCACCCGGTCCGATAGATCCATGACTACGCCCATATCGTGCTCGATCAAGATAATCGTGGTTCCGAACTCATCATTGATATCCAGCACGAAGCGCGACATATCCTCCTTCTCCTCCATGTTCATGCCCGCCATGGGTTCGTCCAGAAGCAGGATATCGGGTTCCGCCGCCAGGGCACGGCCAAGTTCCACCCGCTTCTGCATACCGTAGGGAAGGCGTCCAACCGGGGTTTTGCGGATCGCCTGGATTTCTAGAAAATCTATGATCTCTTCTACTACCCGTCGATGTTCCAGCTCCTCTTTCTGGGCCTTTCCCCAGTAGATGGCCTGCTGCAGCAGATTGCTTTTCATCTTTTGATTGCGGCCAGTCATGATGTTGTCCAGCGTGCTCATGCCCTTGAACAGAGCTATGTTCTGAAATGTTCGGGCGATGCCCTGTGCGGCCGCTTCGTGTACCTTCATCTCCGCCCTTTCCTCGCCGCGAAAAATGATCGTTCCCTCTTGAGGGTGATAGACACCGTTGATCACATTCAGCATGGAACTCTTACCGGCCCCATTGGGACCTATAATGGAGCGTATTTCTCTCTGGCGAACGTCGAAGCTGATATTGTTCAGCACCCGCATGGCACCGAAGGAGAGGGAGATGCCCTGAACCTCCAAGACCACTTCGCCAATATCTCTCTCGTGCATGGTCTTCTCCGGGTCTCAGTGCGCAGTGGCAGTAGTGGGGAACTGGCGAGCGTTGCGTATGTTGACATCGGCAGCCAGAATGCCGGTGCGACCGTCTTCGAAGGTAACCTGGGTCTCAACGTGACAGTCGGAGGCCTCGGAGTAGAGCGCCTCCACAAGCTCCTCGTAACGCTCCGCTATAAAGCCCCGGCGGACTTTCCTGGTGCGGGTGAGTTCTCCGTCATCTGCGTCCAGTTCCTTGTGAAGCACCAAAAAACGGTGGATCTGGGAGTTGCCGAGCCGGGGGTCACGGGACAGATCTTCATTCACCTTCTCTACACACTCCTGGATCATGTCGTATACCGGCTCCTGGGCAGCGAGATCCGTGTAACCCGAGTAGGCGAGGTGTCGGCGTTCCGCCCAGTTGCCCACTGCCTCCAGGTCGATATTAATGAATACCGCGGTGTATTCCCGATTGTCGCCGAAGGCCACCACCTCTTTGATAAAGGGAAAAAATTTCAATTTGTTCTCGATGTACTTGGGTGCGAACATGGTGCCGTCCTTCAACTTGCTCACATCCTTGGCGCGATCGATGATGCGGAGATGACCATTGTCGGCGAAGTAGCCAGCATCCCCTGTGTATACCCATCCCGCCTCGGTCTTGGTGCTGGCGGTTGCTTCCGGATTCTTGTAGTAAGAGTGGAATACGCCCGGGCTGCGGTAGAGGACTTCGCCGCTGTCGTCGATCTTAATTTCAACGTCGATTGCCGGTGTGCCCACAGTATCGGCATAGATCTCACCATCCGGCTGCACGCAAATGAACACCATTCCCTCTGTTTGGCCGTATAGTTGCTTGATATTGATACCCAGCGAGCGGTAGAAATCGAATATCTCCGGGCCAATGGCCTCGCCCGCAGTGTAAGCGAGACGTATACGGCCGAGTCCCAAAACATCCCGTAGAGGTCCGTAGACGAAGAAATTACCCAGTTTGTAAATCAGCTTCTCTTTTACGGTAACCTCTTTACCGTCGAGAATCCGAGTGCCTACTCGCTTGGCGTGTTCCATGAAGAAGTGGAACATCTTCCGCTTGGGTTTGCTCGCATCCTCCATGCGGATCATCACCTGGGTGAGCATGTTTTCGTAAACCCTGGGAGGGGCGAAGTAGTAAGTGGGGCCGATCTCCCGCAAATCGGTCAGGACGGTGGCCCCGTTTTCGGGACAGCTGACCGTGAAACCGGCAACAAATGATTGTGCATAAGAGAACAGATTGTCTCCTACCCAGGCCATTGGCAGGTAGGCGAGAACCTCTTCATCGGCGCTGAGGTTTTCCCTGATAATGCCGTTGCGGGCGGTGATAATCACATTGTCATTGGTCAGCACCACGCCTTTGGGCTTGCCCGTGGTACCCGAGGTGTAGAGCATGATGGCGATATCATCACCGGTTACCGCCTCGCTTTCGCGCTCGAAGTAGCCAGGATTATCACTATCGAAGCGGCTTCCCGCCTCCTGTATTTCGTCGATGCTGCTCAGAAACGGGTAATCGTAATGACGCATCCCCCTGGGATCGTCGTACATGATGTGCTCTATCTGGCTGGACTCGTCCCGTGTCTCAAGCAACTTGTCGACCTGCTCTTGGTCTTCCACTATGGCGAAGCGCACATCGGCATTATCCAGGACGTAGACCATCTCCTCCGCCACCGAGTCCTGGTAGAGCGGTACCGGAACGCCGCCTAGACACTGAGCCGCCGCCATACTCCAGTAGAGACGAGGGCGGTTGTCACCGATGATCGCCAACTTGTCGCCATGTTTGAATCCGAGAGATGCCAGGCCGCAGGCGAGGGCGCGAACTTCGTCCGCCACCTGGCTCCAGCTCCAGGACTGCCAGATACCCAAGTCCTTTTCCCGCATGGCGATCTTGTTGGCGCGCACCTTGGCGTGGTGCAGCAGCAGCTTGGGAAAGGTATCGAGCTGCTGCCCGTTTCCCGCTGTGGAATGATTTGATGACATTCCCTCACTCCTCTCTCTATTCCGAGATGGCCTCTAACGTGCCTTGTTTTGTCTCTTGTCTTGGCAGACAGTGAATCAGGTTTTTATAAGTTATCAGTCAAGCATTGATTTACCGTGGGTGATCCATCAGTGTGACATCAGAACGGGGGTGGTCATGTGCTCCAGAATTTCTTGGGTGACTCCACCCAGCACCAACTCCCGAAACCGCTGGCGCCCATATGCACCCATGACCAACAGATCCGCCCGTTCATCGGATAGGATGTTGAGCAGCAGATTTCCCTCATCCACGCCGCCAGTGGAAAAATGATCCGCCTCCGCGGGGATGCCGTGGCGCTGAAGATGTTTCACGATATCGGCAGAGGGGGTGTTCCCGTGACGCTTACCTTTCTCGTGGGGATTGATAGCGACGACTTTCACCTTCTTGGCTTTGCCCATCAGAGGGATCGCATCGTTGACCGCGCGCACGGATTCTCGCGCCGTATTCCACGCCACGACTACCCGTTCTCCCAATACCGGGAAGTGACCGGCGTAGGGGATAACCAGAATGGGCCTGCCGGTCTCCAGAACCAGGTGTCCAACCATGTCGGCGGGAATGCTGCCGTCGTACTTATCGGGATTGTGCTGGCCCACTATGACCAGATCCGCGTGCTGGGAGTAGAACACCAAGTGATCGGTGACTACATCGTCGGATCTATCGAATGGTGCCGTTTCCCAATGTAAGTCAACGCCTGCCGCGTCCGCCTCGGGTTGATATTTGTTGCGCAGTCCTTCGCTCGTCTGCTGGTGCTTGGCACGGCGCTTCTCCAATCCGCTGGTACGGCTCTCCAGGTAGGCATTGGCCTGTGAGAAGAGGCCGGTGAGCCCGGAGCCCTCGGCCGCGGCGAGCTGCAGCGCCAAATGCATGCGCCGGTCGCAGTCGGGTGTCTGATCAACATGAACCAGAATATCTCTCAAGGCCAAGGTTTGCTCCTCCTGCGCCTTACGCTGTTTGTTCTTGTCAATCCCGGTTATCGGGTTTTCGGCGTCTCGGTCTAACTTACGTTTACGTAAACGTAACTAAATATCTTGCAAACACTAATGAAAAATTCACCCTCGGTCAACAGTGATTATCATTTTTTTGATTTCAATGCCACTAAGTTGGATATCAATTATTATTTTATAACTTACTGATTTTTTTATTTATACCCGGTTTGATACCCGGGGAATCGAGGTACTGGGGCCTCGGCCAATCTAGCGGCCCGGGGCAAGGTTACTACTTAATCGTTGCGGTCGAATCGCTGAGAGGGCGCAATACCCTGGAGAGGAGGGGCGCGGCTTTCCGTTTCCGCGCTCCGTGGTTACCGCTCAGACGCCTTTGAAATCAGCTGCTCTCTTTTCCACAAAGGCGGTCATACCCTCGCGCTGATCAGCGCTGCTGAAACAGAGGCTGAATACCTCGCTTTCGAGTATGCAGGCGTTCTCCAGGTCGAGGTCCTGACCTCTCTGCACGGCCTCCTTGGTCAAGCGCACCGCGACAGGCCCCTTGCCCAGGATTGCTTTGACACTCTTCATGGCCTTGTCCCGCAATTGATCTGCTGGGTAGACGTGGTTGGCCAAGCCCCAGGCGAGGGCCTCGTCGGCCTTGATTTGCCGTCCGGTAACCAGCAGTTCCATTGCCCTGCCGCGACCGATCAAACGTTGGAGCCGCTGTGTACCACCGAATCCCGCTGTAATTCCCAGGCTAACCTCGGGCTGCCCAAATACGGCATTCTCCGCGGCCAGGATCCAGTCGCAGCTCATCGCCAGTTCGCAGCCGCCGCCGAGGCAGAAACCGTTGACCAAGGCGATGGTGGGTATAGGCAGGGTTTCAAGCCGTCGGAAGGTGCGTATACCCTTTTGCGAGAACTCCCTCGCTTGCAGGCAGCTGATTTCCTGCATTTCCGCAATATCCGCGCCGGCCACAAACGCCTTGTCGCCTGATCCGGTAAGTAACAGGACGCGGGCGTTTTCGTCCGCTTCCACAGCGCTTATGGCCGCGGAGAGATCATCCAACGTGGCACTATTCAGTGCGTTGAAGCTTTTTGGGCGATTAATCGTCAGCAGATAGACGCCCGCTTCGAGTTGCTCTAATAAAACGTTGTCATAACTCATGCTTGCTACCCCTTAGTTTAAATCAGTAATCGTAAAATCCTTTGCCGCTTTTGCGGCCCAGGTACCCGGCATCGACCATGCGGCGCAGCAACGGACAGGGGCGATACTTGGTATCCCCAAGCCCCTCGTGCAACACCTCCATCACAGCGAGGCAGGTATCCAGTCCAATGAGATCAGCCAACGCCAAAGGACCCATGGGGTGAGCCATGCCAAGCTTCATCACGGTATCGATCGACTCTACGCTGGCGATGCCCTCATTGAGTGTATAGACAGCCTCGTTGATCATCGGCAGTAAAATGCGATTGGATACGAAACCGGGAGAGTCGTTGACTTCGACGGGTGTTTTGCCGATTTTACGGGCCAGCGTCTCCACGGTGGTGTAGACACTATCTTTGGTCTGAAGGGCGCGAATAATCTCGACCAGTTTCATCATCGGAACCGGATTCATGAAGTGCATGCCGATAACCTGTCCAGGTCGCTGGGTTTCGCGGGCAATACGGGTCAGGGAGATCGATGAGGTATTGCTGGCGAGGATCGCTTCGGCCTTGCATACTTGATCCAAGGTTCTGAATATCTCGCACTTTATTTCCAGATTCTCGGTAGCGGCCTCCACTACAAGATCAGTGTCCGCAAGTTCCTGAAGGTCGGTCACGCCCTTGATATTGGCGAGGGTGTCATTCTTTTGCAGTTCGCTGATCTTGTCCTTTTTCAACATCCTGTCCAGGCTGACATCGATGGTGGCAATACCCTTGTCGAGCGCCTCCTGGGTGATATCTTGCAGTACGACCTTCAGACCCGATGCCGCAAACACCTGTGCTATGCCATTACCCATCGTGCCGGCGCCAACCACCCCAACAGACTCTATTTTCATAACTACCTCGGTTCGAATGTTGTTTGAGAATCGACTGAGGACCATAGCCCCAGAGCGCCCTGCTGACAACCCTAATTTCTCAACAAAACCGGAGATGTTTAAAAAAAATGAGCCGCTGGTGTAGCAACAGGGAAATAAGGTGGCGACATCGCCGGGTGATTTGGCCTTTAGCGATCGCCGGCCCGGTTCCCGTGCTGTGGATTACATGTTCCTGCGGTATTGACCGCCTACTTCATACAGGGCGTTGGAGAGTTGACCGAGAGAGCAGTATCGCACCGCGTCCACCAGCTCATTAAAAATATTGCCGTTTTCGATCGCCGCCTTTTTCACTCGGGCGAGCGCCTCTTCGGATCGGTCTCTGTTTTTCTTCTGAAACTGCCGCAGACGATCTATCTGACTCTGCTTTTCCTTCTCGGTGGAGCGCGCGAGGGTGATATTGGTCGGTACCGAGCCACCGGGATTCAAGAAGGTATTGACACCAATAATGGGCAGCGAACCGTCGTGCTTCTTGTGTTCATAGTGAAGCGATTCATCCTGGATCTTGCCGCGCTGATAGCCGGTCTCCATTGCACCAAGGACACCGCCGCGATCGGAGATGCGCTCGAACTCCGCCAGTACCGCCTCTTCCACCAGCTCGGTCAATTCGTCGATGATGAAGGCGCCCTGATTCGGGTTTTCGTTTCGCGCCAGGCCCCATTCATTGTTGATAATCAACTGAATGGCCAGCGCCCGTCGTACCGACGCCTCACTCGGTGTGGTGATGGCCTCATCGAAGGCGTTGGTATGCAGGCTGTTACAGTTGTCGTAGATGGCAATGAGCGCCTGCAGGGTGGTTCTTATATCGTTGAAATCCATCTCCTGGGCGTGCAGGGAACGCCCCGAGGTCTGGATATGGTACTTGAGCTTCTGACTGCGTTCGTTTCCTTTATATTTGAAGCGCATGGCCACCGACCAGATTCGTCGCGCCACCCGGCCCATTACCGTGTATTCGGGATCCATGCCGTTGCTGAAGAAGAATGAGAGATTGGGGGCGAAATCGTCGATGTGCATACCCCGGGCCAGGTAGGTTTCAACATAGGTGAAGCCGTTGGCGAGGGTAAAAGCGAGCTGGGAGATGGGGTTGGCGCCCGCCTCGGCGATATGATAGCCAGAGATGGATACCGAGTAGAAATTTCGTACCCTGTGATGAACGAAGTACTCCTGAATGTCTCCCATCAGTTTCAATGCGAATTCGGTTGAGAATATGCAGGTGTTCTGCCCCTGATCTTCTTTCAGAATGTCGGCCTGGACGGTGCCACGCATATTTTCCAAGGCCCAGGTGCGTACCTTTTCGATCTCCTCATCGGTTGGGCGTCGTCCGTTCTCCTCCTTGAAGCGATCTATCTGTTGCTCGATGGCGGTGTTGATGAACATGGCCAGGATCATTGGTGCGGGACCGTTGATCGTCATCGACACCGAGGTTGAGGGGCTGCAGAGATCGAAGCCTTGGTAGAGCGCTTTCATATCCTCGAGGGTGGCAATGGATACACCCGAGTTGCCCACCTTGCCGTAGATATCTGGCCTTTCATCGGGATCGCAGCCATAGAGCGTCACCGAATCGAACGCTGTAGAGAGCCGTTTCGCCTCGGCATGAGCCGACAGCTGTTTGAAGCGACGATTGGTGCGGAAGGCATCGCCCTCACCTGCGAACATACGGGTAGGGTCCTCTCCCTCCCGCTTGAAGGCGAAGACCCCTGCGGTGTAGGGAAAGGTTCCCGGCAGATTCTCCAGGAGCAGCCACTTCAAGAGTTCACCATGATCCTCATAGCTGGGCAGTGCAACTTTCGGGATCTGAGTGCCGGAGAGGGTGGTGCGTTTCAATGCGGTGCGTTTTTTACTATCACGGATCTTTACCACATACTCGTCACCGGCATAGCTTTTCCTCACATCCGGCCAGATCTCCAGCAGTTTCCGCGCTCTCGGATCCAGCAACATCTCACGCCTTTCGATAAGCGAATCTAGTTCAGACGGGAAGTGGCCCGCCTCTGCGAGCATACGCCTGCTTTCCAGCAATTGTTGTCTTTCCCGGGCAATCGCCGCCTGCTCCTGGGTTTTCCGCTTGTAGTTGCGTACGGTTTCGGCGATTTCCGCGAGATAGCGGACCCGCTGCGGGGGAACAATCACATTGTCATCCTGAGAGATCGGCGAGTCCACAACCGGCAACAAGTCCTGCTCCAGAGGCAGACCGGCCTTTTCCAACTCTGCCAGTAAAGCGTGGTACAAAGCGGTAACGCCATTGTCGTTGAATCGTGCCGCTATGGTGCCGAAGACCGGCATGCGCTCGACAGGTTCCGAGAAGGCCTCACGGTTTCGCTGTACCTGTTTTCGTACATCGCGAAAAGCATCTGCAGCCCCTTTTCTGTCGAACTTGTTGATGGCGACCAGATTAGCGTAATCGAGCATGTCGATTTTCTCGAGCTGGCTTTGAGCCCCGAACTCCGGTGTCATGACATAGAGCGAGGTATCTACGAAGGGAACGATTCCGGCATTGCCTTGGCCTATGCCCGGCGTCTCTACAATGACCAGATCAAACCCGCTCAACTTGCAGGCTGCGATCATCTGGGCAACGTATTCTGGGACTTCTCCACCGGCATCACGGGTAGCCACCGAGCGCATAAAAATCTGCGGGTGATCTATAGCATTCATCCGAATCCGGTCGCCCAAGAGCGCGCCCCCGGTTCGCCGTCGGCTCGGATCCACAGCGATGATGGCAATCTTCAGGCGGTTGTCCTGCCCCAGCCTGAAGCGGCGGATAATTTCGTCGGTGAGTGACGACTTCCCGGAGCCGCCAGTCCCGGTGATGCCGAGCACAGGAATCCGTTTGCCCAGTTTTCCGGCGGTTGAGAGAATATCGTCAATCATCTCCTTGGAGGCGCCGTTCTCCAGCACACTTAATATCCGGGAGAGGGCACGCCAGTCACCAGCCGCCAGAGGATCGAGCGACGTGGGAGCGTGGAGACAGGGGTCGAAATCGCTACGCTCGATCATGTCGCGGATCATTCCCAACAGGCCCATGGACTGACCGTCCTCGGGCGAATAGATCCGGGTAACACCGTGCGCTTGGAGTTCCTGAACCTCCTCCGGGATGATAACACCCCCGCCTCCAGCGAATACTCTGATGTTCTCGCCATCCCTCTCCCTGAGCATCTCCACCATATACTTCAGGTATTCGACATGCCCACCTTGATAGGAGCTGACGGCTATGCCGTGAGCATCCTCCTGGAGCGCAGCGTCAACAATCTCAGCCACAGATCTGTTGTGGCCGAGATGAATAACCTCCGCACCCTCGGACTGCAGTATCCTGCGCATGATATTTATAGAGGCATCATGACCGTCAAACAGGCTGGCTGCCGTTACGAATCTAAGCTTTCTCCGCGCAGTAGCGGGTGCCACGTCGTTGGGGGATGTTTGGCCGATGATGTGCATTGCGTCCGGTCCTGTTGTAGACGGGATAAAAAAGCTACATGACGCTTACGTAAACGTCAACTATACTCGTTTCACCATTAACGGCAACGCCGTCGCCTTTGAGGGGTTGCTCCAGAGGAATTATAGCCGTGACAGAGAGAGACAAGCGTTTGACCGCAACTGCAGCGGGGGATGGAGATACGGATATTGGGGAGAGTACGTTCTCGATAACCGAACTCGCCAGAGAGTTCGATGTGACTCCCAGAACCATACGCTTCTATGAGGACCAGGGTATGCTTGCGCCCGAGCGCAAGGGAAGGCAGCGCATTTTCCATGACCGGGACCATGTGCGGCTGCGATTGATTTTGCGGGGTAAACGGCTTGGATTTTCCCTGGCGGAGGTGAAAGAGATTATCGAGCTGTACGATGTTGATTCGGGCGGTGAGAAGCAACTGGTGCATCTGCTGCAGAAGATAAACCAGCGTCGCACCTCTCTGGAGCAGCAGACACGGGACATTAAAGAGATCATGCAAGATCTCAAAGGAGTGGAGAAGCGGGTGCGCAAGGCGCTCAAGACGCTGCGGGACAAGCAAGATGAGTAGCGCGCTGTTTGCAATTTCACCCACCACTTAATTGACGTTTACGTAAACGTAAGGTATTTTTTGCTCAGATCAAATTTACCTGTCCGGCAGATCAGTGGTCCACCGCCGGCGCCAGCGAGGGGTATAAAACATGTCGAGTCTGCCATCCCTTAATTTTCATCTCGGAGAGACCGTCGATATGCTGCGGGATATGGTGCGGGAGTTCGCCGCAGCCAAAATAGCGCCACTGGCAGCGGAAATCGATGAGAGAAATGAGTTCCCTCAGCACCTTTGGCGAGAGTTCGGTGACCTGGGGCTGCTGGGCGTCACGGTGCCGGAAGCGGATGGGGGGAGTGACATGGGATATTTGGCGCACGTGGTGGCTATGGAGGAGATCAGCCGGGCTTCTGCCTCGGTCGGCCTAAGCTATGGCGCCCACTCCAACCTCTGTGTCAATCAGATCAAACGAAACGGTTCCGATGCACAACGCCAGCGGTTTTTGCCCAAATTGATCAGCGGCGAGCATGTCGGTGCACTCGCCATGTCCGAGCCCGGTGCCGGGTCCGATGTTGTTGCATTGCGCCTCAAGGCGGAAAAACGAGGTGACCGCTATCTACTCAATGGCACAAAAATGTGGATCACCAACGGACCCGAGGCCGATGTGATTGTGGTGTACGCAAAGACGGATCCCGGCGCCGGACCCCAAGGCATCACCGCCTTCATTGTGGAACGGGCAGTCTCCAGCGTTGAGTCCGCGCAGAAGCTTGACAAGCTTGGAATGCGCGGCTCGAACACCGGCGAGCTGGTGTTTCAGGATTGCGAAGTGCCGGAGGAGAATATCCTCGGCGAACTCAACGGCGGAGCGAAAGTGCTGATGAGCGGCTTGGACTACGAGCGTGCAGTATTGGCCGCCGGCCCCGTGGGTATCATGCAGGCGTGCATGGACGTGGTCATACCCTACATCCACGAACGCAAACAGTTTGGACAACCTATAGGCGAATTCGAATTGATGCAGGGCAAGATGGCAGACATGTACACTACAATGAACGCCTGTCGGGCGTACGTTTATGCCGTGGGGCGCGCCTGCGATCAGGGAGAGACCAGCCGAAAGGACGCGGCGGGGGCAATACTGTATGCGGGCGAGCGAGCCACCTGGATGGCGCTGCAGGCCATTCAAACCCTCGGCGGCAATGGCTACATCAACGAGTATCCCACAGGCCGATTGCTGCGGGATGCCAAACTCTACGAAATCGGCGCCGGCACATCCGAGATTCGCCGCATGCTGATCGGGAGGGAACTCTTCGAAGAGTCCCGATGACGCCTTGGGAGTCGTTATAACCACTCTGCTGGGGGAGAATTGAGATGCAGGATCCCGTCGTTATCGTCAGTATGGCCCGCACGCCGATGGGCGGGTTCCAAGGTGCATTCGGCAGCCTGACCGCGCCTGAGCTAGGTGCTGCCGCTATAAGCGCGGCTGTCACCCGTGCGGGTGTTCCGGCGGATCTGGTGGATGAGGTCATCATGGGCAATGTGTTACCCGCTGGTCTCGGCCAAGCACCGGCAAGGCAAGCATCTCTCGGCGCCGGCCTGCCGCTGGCAACCGGCTGCACCACCGTCAACAAGGTGTGCGGATCGAGTATGAAGGCGGCGATGCTATCCCATGATCTGCTGCTCGGTGGCGTCAACCGGGTGATGGTAGCGGGGGGCATGGAGAGCATGAGCAACGCCCCCTATCTGTTGCCGAAAGCGCGAGCCGGCATGCGCTTGGGTCACGCCGAAGCCAAGGATCACATGTTCCTGGACGGCATCGAGGATGCTTACGACCGAGGCCGGTTGATGGGCACTTTTGCGGAGGAGTGTGCCGAAAGTTACGGATTTACCCGCGAGCAGCAGGATGCATTTGCTATTTCCTCCCTTGAGCGTGCCCGGGCCGCCACTGAATCCGGTGCCTTTTCCAGTGAGATAACGGCAGTCGAGGTCAATCAACGTCAAGGCCGGCAGCGGGTGGAACGGGATGAACAACCCTTTGTCGCCAATATAGAAAAGATCCCCAGCCTGAAGCCGGCTTTCAGGCAAGATGGCACAGTGACCGCGGCCAATTCAAGCTCGATCTCAGATGGGGGCGCGGCCATGGTCATGATGCGTGCCTCGGAGGCCGAACGGCTGGGACTCTCTCCCTTGGCGAGGGTGCATGGACACGCCACTCATGCCCAGGAACCGGCGTTGTTCACCACAGCGCCCGTCTTCGCTATTCGAAAATTGCTGCAGAAACTCGGTTGGAAAAAAAGCCAAGCGGACCTATACGAGATAAACGAGGCCTTTGCGGTTGTCACCATGGCGGCGATGAAGGATCTCGGTCTTCACCGTGACAAAGTGAATATTCACGGTGGTGCCTGCGCCTTGGGCCATCCGATTGGCGCCACAGGCGCCAGAATTCTGGTCACCCTGATCGGGGCGTTGAAACAGTCGGGCTTGAAGCGGGGTGTGGCCGCCCTATGCATTGGTGGCGGAGAGGCCACGGCAATGGCCGTTGAACTGCTTTGAAACGCGGAACACAGTTATGATTCTCAGTGAAGAGCACATTATGATCCGCGACATGGCGCGGGACTTTGCCCGCGAACGGCTGGCCCCTAACGCGGCCGAGTGGGATCGCAGCGGGGAATTCCCGTCTCAGGTTCTGGCCGAGATGGGCGAATTGGGCCTTTATGGAATGACCGTCCCGGAAACCTGGGGCGGAGCGGATACCGGATACCTGGGGTTTGCGCTCGCCATGGAAGAAATCGCCGCGGGTGATGGTGCCTGCTCCACCATCCTCAGCGTTAACAATTCAGTAGTTTGCGGACCCTTGCTGAAGTACGGCAGCGATTTTTTGAAGCAGAGATACCTCCGGCCACTGGCCTCCGGGGAGATGTTGGGCTGTTTCTGTCTTACGGAGCCTCAGGCGGGTTCCGATGCTGCCGCCATCGCCACCCGGGCGGTAAGGGAGGGTGACCACTACCGCCTGAGCGGTACCAAGCAGTTCATCACTTCCGGCAGTCGTGCCCAGGTTGCGATCGTCTTTGCGATGACCGACCCCGGCTTGGGCAAGCAGGGTATCAGTGCGTTTCTGGTGCCGACGGACAATCCGGGCTACCAGGCTTCAGCCAGTGAGCGCAAGATGGGTCAGCACGCTTCCGATACCGTACAGGTGGTATTAGAGAACTGCCTGATCGGTGCGGATCACCGGATCGGAGCAGAAGGGGAAGGTTATCGCATTGCGCTCAGCAACCTCGAGAGCGGGCGCATCGGTATCGCTGCCCAGAGCATCGGCATGGCCCGAGCCGCTTATGAGGCAGCGCTGGCATATGCGCGTGAGCGTAGCACTTTCGGCAAACCCATTATCGAACACCAGGCGGTCGCCTTCAGATTGGCGGATATGGCCACGGAGCTGCAGGCAGCCCGACTCATGGTACTGCACGCTGCAGAACTCAAGGATGCCGGCCAGCCCTGCCTCAAGGAAGCCAGTATGGCTAAGCTCTTTGCCTCTGAGGCGGCGGAGCGCATCTGTTCGGCAGCGATACAGATTCATGGTGGTTACGGCTATCTCGCCGATTTTCCGGTAGAACGCATCTACCGCGACGTGCGTATCACCCAGATCTACGAGGGTACCAGTGATATACAGCGACTGGTTATCTCCCGTGCCATCGCGGAGGCGTAAAAAATGTCTGTTATCAACAGCGGTATCGATGTACGAAGCGCCGCATTCAAAGACAATCGCCGGATCATGGCAAAATTGGTGGAGGATCTTCGCGACCAGGTGAGCCGCATCTCCCTCGGTGGGGGCGAGCGCGCCAGAAAGCGCCATACAGATCGGGGCAAACTGCTACCGCGGGAACGTCTCAGGGTGCTGCTGGACACCGGTTCCCCTTTTCTGGAGTTCTCCCAGCTGGCAGCCTACGGTATGTACGACGACCAGGTGCCTGCCGCGGGCATTATCACTGGCATTGGCAGGGTGTGTGGCCAGGAGTGCCTGATTATCGCCAATGACGCCACGGTAAAGGGGGGTAGCTATTACCCGGTAACCGTAAAAAAGCATTTGCGGGCTCAGGCGGTGGCGATGGAAAACCGTCTTCCCTGCATCTACCTGGTGGATTCCGGTGGCGCCAATCTGCCCACTCAGGATGAGGTGTTTCCCGACAAGGATCACTTTGGGCGTATCTTTTTCAACCAGGCCAATCTGTCGGCGGCGGCTGTGCCCCAGATCGCCGTGGTCATGGGTTCCTGTACCGCCGGAGGGGCTTACGTACCCGCCATGTCGGACGAAAGCATAATCGTCCGTCAACAGGGCACCATATTTCTCGGTGGACCGCCCCTGGTAAAGGCGGCGACCGGGGAGGTGGTGAGTGCCGAGGAGCTGGGCGGCGCCGATGTGCATTCCCGGACCTCCGGTGTTACCGATCACTACGCCAGCAGCGACGCCCACGCCTTGGGACTGGCCCGCCGCATAGTGGGTAACCTGAACCGTCGCAAGCGGCCGCAACTGAAGATGCGGGAACCCGCCGCTCCCAAGTACGACACCGATGAACTGCTCGGCATCGCACCCAGCGATCTACGTAAAACAGTGGATATTAGAGAGATTATTGCCCGCTTAGTGGACGGCAGCGAGTTCGATGAATTCAAGCGCCTCTACGGTACTACCCTGGTCTGCGGATTTGCACACATTTTCGGGTACCCGGTTGGTATTGTCGCCAACAATGGCATTCTGTTCTCCGAATCCGCCCTCAAGGGTGCACACTTTGTCGAACTCTGCGCTCAACGGGGCATTCCCCTGGTGTTTCTGCAAAATATCACCGGCTTTATGGTAGGCAAGAAATACGAGGAGGGGGGGATTGCCAAGGACGGGGCCAAGATGGTTACCGCGGTGGCATGCGCCCGGGTGCCCAAGTTTACCCTGGTGGTCGGCGGCAGTTTTGGTGCTGGTAACTATGCCATGTGCGGCCGGGCGTATGGTGCCCGGTTTCTGTGGATGTGGCCCAATGCCCGCATATCGGTGATGGGAGGAGAGCAGGCCGCCAATGTGCTGGCAACCATTCGTCGGGACGCCATGGAGGCTCGGGGTGAGCGTTGGGACCAGGATAAAGAGGCGGCATTCAAGGCGCCTATTCAAGAGCAGTACGAGCACCAGGGTCACCCGTATTACGCCAGCGCGAGGCTCTGGGACGACGGTGTGATCGATCCTGTGGACAGTCGTCTGGTACTAGGACTGGGTATCTCCGCAGCTCTTAACGCCCCTATCGAAACGACGCGTTTCGGCGTCTTCAGGATGTGAACATGAGTGCGGAAATACCGGTGACTTTCAATCTTGATGGGCGCGGCCTGGCTACGCTTAACCTCAATCGGCCACAAGTCCACAATGCCTTTGATGACCAATTGATCGAGGCCATGATCGAAGCCTTGGAACAGATCAATGAAGATCCAGCCATTCGTGCGCTGCAGCTTGGCTCAGAGGGAGGCAGTTTCTCCGCAGGTGCGGATCTGCGCTGGATGTGGCGTATGGCAGGGTACTCTCGGGCGGAAAACAGGGCGGATGCTGGCCGTCTTGCCCTGTTGCTGAGGCGCCTGGACACCTTGAACAAGCCCACCATTGCCCGTGTGCAGGGGCCTGCGTATGGTGGCGGAGTGGGTTTGATCGCCTGTTGCGATATCGCAATCTCGGTCCCCAGCGCAAGGTTTGCCCTGACCGAAGTCCGCCTGGGACTGGTTCCGGCGGTGATATCACCTTATGTCATCGCGGCCATAGGCGAGCGTGCTGCACGCCGTTATTTTCTTACTGCCGAGCGCTTCGATGCCACTCAGGCAGCGGCGATGGGTTTAATCCATCAGGTGGTAGATGAATCACGGTTGGACGACACCATCGGCCAGCTCTTCGAGCAGTTGCTGCTGGGTGGGCCCGGTGCGATCTCAGCGGCCAAGTCACTGATATCCGCGGTGTCGTCAAGACCCAAGACCGACGAACTGATCGAGGACACCGTGGAGCGCATCACCAGAGTACGTGGGTCCGACGAAGGGCGCGAGGGGCTCAATGCCTTTTTGGAGAAGCGGACACCGACCTGGGTGCGGGAGTAGATGTGATGTTCGACAAGATCCTCATAGCCAACCGGGGAGAGATCGCTTGTCGGGTGGCGCGCACCGCCCGACGGTTGGGGGTGGCCACAGTTGCCGTCTATTCGGAGGCGGATGCCGCCGCCAAACACGTGGAGGCTTGCGATGAAGCCTGGCTGATCGGTCCGGCACCGGCCCGTGAGAGCTATCTAGACCATCAACATATCCTGGAGGTGGCAATCCGCAGCGGTGCTCAGGCCATCCATCCGGGATATGGATTCTTGTCGGAGAATGCAGCCTTCGCCAGCGCTTGTGCGGATGCCGGGGTCACCTTCATTGGACCATCGCCCGAGGCCATCGAGGCGATGGGTTCCAAAAGCGGGGCCAAGGTGCTGATGGAAGCCGCCGGAGTCCCGCTGCTTCCGGGATATCACGGTGAAGATCAATCCGATAACCGGTTGTCCAAAGAGGCGGCGACAATGGGCTATCCGCTGTTGATCAAGGCAACCGCAGGGGGCGGGGGCAAAGGCATGCGCATTGTCGAGAGCCCCGATGAATTCAGCCAGGCGCTGCAGTCCGCGCGGCGGGAATCATTGGCAGCCTTTGGCGATGACCGGATGCTGTTGGAGCCTTATCTGCAGGCGCCGCGGCATATCGAAATACAGGTGTTTGCAGATACCTGGGGCAACGCTGTGCATCTTTTCGAGCGTGACTGCTCGGTACAACGGCGGCACCAAAAAGTACTCGAGGAGGCGCCGGCCACCGGGGTCACCGAGTCGTTGAGGGCGCGCATGGGAGAGGCCGCGATCGCCGCCATGCGCGCCGTCGGCTACCTGGGAGCCGGAACAGTAGAGTTTCTGCTGGAGCGGGAAGGCGATTTCTATTTCATGGAGATGAATACTCGCCTGCAGGTCGAGCACCCGGTAACCGAAATGATCACCGGCCAGGATCTGGTGGAGTGGCAACTCCTAGTTGCTTCAGGGGAATCGCTTCCGATCAGTCAGGAGCAGTTACAGATAAATGGCCATGCCATCGAGGCCCGGATTTATGCCGAAATCCCCGAACGGGACTTCCTGCCCGCCACCGGCACCTTGGACCATTTGAGTCTTCCCGCCCAGGATGACCACCTGCGAATCGATACAGGCGTGGGTCAGGGTGACGAGGTCAGTGTCCACTATGATCCCATGATCGCCAAGCTGATAACCTGGGATAGGGAGAGAACCGGCGCCCTGCGCCGGCTTCGGCATGCGCTGGCAGAATTCCACGTGGCTGGAGTGCAAACCAATATAGCCTTTCTCTCCAGACTGGCCGCACAACGGGATTTCGTCGACGGCCGGATTGATACCGGTTTCATAAACGACCATTTTGATGTACTCCTGCAGCAGCCCGAACAGCCGCCTGAGGAGATACTCGCTCTGGCCTCCCTTTATGAGCTCCTCACCGCACAGCGGCAGGCGCAAGAGCTGAGACTGGCCTCTGGAGACCCCAATTCCCCCTGGGGGACAGCCAGTGGCTGGCGCATGAACCAGGACAATTTCCACAGTCTCTGGTTCCGTGGCGAGCGCTACGAGCTTGAAGTGGTGGCCCATTTCAGATCCGGCTATTTCCTGTTGGAGTTGCCGTCAGGAGAACACCGGATTTCGGGCCGAGTGGATGATCAGGGCTTACTTACAGCGGAAATAGACGACCGACGGCTGCAGGTTAGAGTAGTTAAGAGAGATCGCGAATTGACTCTTTTCGACAGCGGCCGGATATGGATATTGGCACTCCATGATCCCCGCCTCGATGCCATGGAGGGAGAGCGGGAATCGGGCGGTCTGTTGGCGCCAATGCCGGGGTCGGTCGTTGCAGTTAAAGTCAAGGAGGGCGACGGGGTAAAACAGGGCGAAACGCTAATGATCATCGAGGCGATGAAGATGGAGCACAATGTGACTGCACCTGGAGACGGCGTCGTCGAGACGATATGTTTCACAGTCGGGGAGCAGGTTCAAGAGGGTGATGAACTATTGGGTCTGGATTACGAATAGTGCTTCCGGAAAAGGTCAAGATCGTGGAAGTTGGGCCTCGGGACGGATTGCAGAATGAACCCCGGCAAGTGCCGTTGGAGGTGCGATTGGCGCTTATCGAAAAACTAGTGGCTGCAGGGCTCCGGGTTGTCGAGGTGGGTAGTTTTGTCTCCTCCCGATGGGTACCGCAAATGTCCGGTAGCGCAGAACTGCTTCGACTTGTGGAATTTCGTCCCGGACTGAGCTTTCCGGTACTGGTGCCCAATATGCGCGGACTGGAGGACGCTCTCGAGGCGGGTGCACAGGAAATCGCCATCTTCGCCGCAGCTTCGGAATCATTCTCGAAAAAGAATATCAACTGCAGCATCGACGAGAGCCTGGCAGGCTACCGTGAAGTTGCTGCCAGAGCATTGGCTGAGGGCTTGAGGGTGCGCGGCTATATTTCATGCGTCCTGGGTTGCCCCTATGAGGGGACCGTTGAGCCGCAGGCGGTAGCGCGGGTTGCCGGCGAACTGGATTCCCTGGGCTGCTATGAAATCTCCCTCGGGGATACCATCGGCATAGGTACGCCTCTGGCGGCCGTCAACATGGTAGAGAAGGTTGCGGAGCAGGTACCCGTGAATCGCCTGGCGGCCCATTTTCACGACACCTATGGTCAGGCGCTGGCCAATCTATTGGCAGTGCTACAACAGGGCGTGTCAGTGGTCGACAGTTCGGTTTCCGGACTTGGCGGTTGCCCCTATGCCAGGGGGGCGAGCGGCAATCTGGCAACCGAGGACCTGGTATTCATGCTTCAGGGCATGGGGATAGAGACAGGTGTGGACTTGGACCGCTTGATCGAAGCTGGCAGGTATATCTCCAATCACCTGGACCGACCCAGCCAATCCCGGGTGGCGGCAGCGATTTCACCCTGACCGTAAATCTGATTCGCAGAGGAATCAAAGTGCCATTATCCCCCCCAACAGCAAGAGAACATCTTCACACGCGCGATGTCAGATGCGAAGGGTTCAAGCGTCGTGACGGACTGTGGGATATTGAAGCCCATTTAACCGACGTCAAAACATTCTCGTTTCCCAACCGCGACCGAGGCGGTGAGATTGAAGCCGGAGAACCCCTGCATGGCATGTCTCTGCGGGTAACCCTGGATTTGGATTTCACCATTCGTGGGATAGAAGCGGTTACCGACTACTCGCCGTTCCATATTTGTGTCAATGCAAGCACTGCGATGAAACGCCTGGTAGGGCTCAGGATCGCGCCCAACTGGCTGGATAAGGTACGCCAAATCATCGGCAAGACCGAGGGCTGTACCCACCTAATCGAACTGCTAAGGCCAATGGCGAGTACCGCTTACCAGACCATGCATTTTGCTCGGGAAGCACGTGAAGAAAGCAAGACACAACGGATGCGACCAAGAATCATCGACACATGCCATGCCTTGGCCAGCGACGGACCTATTGTCAAGCTGGAATGGCCGGCATTCTATACCGGCGATGACCGGGACGAGAAAATCCGGGAACCGGAAGCCTAGAGATGGGTGGCTCAGATGGGTGATATGCGGGCAGCTTAGATCGAATCGGCACGGAGGTGGCTATCCAAGTCATGGATAACAGCATCTGGACCTATATCTTTGCCGTTACTTTGCTGACTTTAACCCCAGGTGTGGATACTCTCATGGTGATCAGAAACAGCCTGCGTGGGGGCGTGCGCGATGGCTTGCTGACCAGCTTTGCTATTTGTTCCGGGCTGTTCGTTCACGCTTTGGTCTCCGCTGGCGGCATCTCCTTTATCTTGATGCAATCGGCCTGGCTGTTTGGCGTGCTGAAACTAGCCGGGGCGGTTTACCTCGTATGGCTCGGCCTAAGCAGTCTGCTGACAGCAATGCAGCCGGGTGCTGGGGAAGTCCTGCCCCAGATCAGGGGCAGGGTGCGTCTTGTATCGCCCATCAGATCGCTGAAGGAGGGATTCCTCTCCAATGTGCTCAATCCGAAAGCGGTGGTCTTCTACATGGCCTTTCTACCTCAGTTTATCCAGCCCGATGATCCGGCAATGCTCAAGGCAACTTTGCTGGCGAGTATCCACTTTCTCATTGCCAATATCTGGCAGATGCTGCTGGTACTGGCGGTTACCAGAGCTTCCCGAAGTCTGATGGCACCCAATACCCATCGTTTGCTTACCGGAGTCTCAGGCTCCGTATTGCTGTTTCTGGGTACTCGGCTGGCACTGGAGCGATAGATTTTTATACGGTAAATATAAGTAGTTTTTATGGTATCTTTTCGCAAGCCGTCGGCGATGGCAGCGCCAGCGCTGATGGGTTTTCAGTTTTAAACCATATCGAGGGATTGTATTTGATCAACTGTTCGATATCCGATTCATCGACTGGGTCAATGATACACCCGGCTAACGAGGTAAGGCAGACAGATGTCAGATGAACTCAAGCAACAGGCCTTGCAGTACCACCGTTCCCCTGTACCCGGGAAGATATCTGTAAACCCTACAAAAGTATTGGCAAATCAGTTTGATCTCTCTCTCGCGTACTCACCAGGTGTGGCACACGCTTGCAATGCCATTGTTGCAGACCCCCATGAGGCATCTACGGTAACCGCCCGCAGCAATCTGGTGGCGGTGATCAGCAACGGCACGGCGGTTTTGGGGTTGGGTGCCATAGGCCCCCTGGCATCGAAACCAGTGATGGAAGGAAAGGGGGTTCTATTTAAGAAATTCGCCGGGATCGACGTCTTTGATATCGAGATAGAGGAACAGGACCCGGAAATGCTGGTAGAGGTGATCGCAAGGTTGGAACCCACCTTTGGTGGTATCAACCTGGAAGACATCAAAGCGCCGGAGTGTTTCGAGGTGGAGCGCAAGTTGCGGGAACGGATGAATATCCCGGTGTTTCACGACGATCAACATGGTACCGCCATTATCGCCGCAGCTGCTGTACTGAATGGCCTGCGTCTGCTAGGAAAGCCGATCGAGGGAGTCAAGGTGGTGGCCTCAGGGGCCGGAGCTGCCGGTTTGTCCTGTCTAGATCAGTTGCTCAAACTGGGCGTGAAACGGGAGCACATTACGGTTTGCGACCGAGTGGGCGTCGTCTATCGGGGACGTCGTGAAGAGATGGACCCTCGCAAGGAGGGCTATGCACAGGATACACCGCACCGGACCTTGGCCGAGGTGATTCCGGGAGCTGACATCTTTCTTGGGTTGTCGGCGCCGGGGGTGCTGAAGCCGGAAATGGTCAAAGCGATGGCCGCTAATCCTCTGATTCTCGCACTGGCGAATCCAGAGCCCGAGATCATGCCGGATGCGGCCAAAGCGGTGCGCCCTGATGCCATTGTGGCCACCGGACGTTCGGATTTTCCCAACCAGGTCAACAATGTCCTCTGTTTTCCCTATTTGTTCCGCGGTGCCCTCGATGTGGGGGCCACCACGATCAACGAGGAAATGAAAATGGCTACTGTCAGAGCGCTGGCCGATATGACCATGGCTCAGGCATCCGACAACGTAGCTAGTGCTTATTCGGGTGAGGACCTGGTTTTTGGACCCGAGTACCTGATTCCCAAGCCGTTTGATACTCGTTTGATCCTCGAACTCCCCATCGCCGTAGCCCGGGCGGCGATGGAAAGCGGTGTTGCGTCCCGGCCAATTGCGGATTTCGGAGCTTACCGGGAACAGCTTGGAGAGCTGGTATTTCGCACCGGCAGCGCAATGCGTCCGGTATTTGAACGGGCCAAGGCCGACCCGCGTAAAGTGATCTACACCGAGGGTGAGTCGGAGCGGGTATTGAGAGCGGTGCAAGTGGTGGTTGACGAGGGTCTGGCCAAACCCATATTGATCGGTCGAAGCGACCGAATCGCTGACAGCATCGACAAACTTGGCTTGGAGATTCGCCAAGGAGAGCACTTCGAACTCATAGATCCTCAGGACAACCCCTACTTCGATGAGTGTTGGGCGGCCTATCACAAACTGCGTCGGCGTCGGGGCATAGACCCCATCGTCGCTCGCATCAGGGTCAACAACCAACCGACTGTGCTGGGGGCGCTATTGCTCCATCTTGGCTATGCAGACGCGATTGTCTGCGGCACCATTGGTCGCTTCGACCGACATCTCAAGTACATCATGGACGTTCTTGGAAAGCGCAAGGGAGTGAAAACAGTGGCGGCAATGAATATGTTGATCACCTCCAAAGCGACGGTATTCATCGCCGATACCAACGTGACCCTAAATCCTAATGCGCAGCAAATCGCGGATATCACCCTCCTTGCCGCCGATGCGCTTCTCAAGGTGGGGGTAGAACCCAAGGTGGCGCTGCTCTCCCATGCCAACTTCGGCTCCCGCCGCAACAAGGCTTCGAGAAAAATGGCCAAGGCTTTGAAACTGATCAGCAAGCGAATGCCTGAACTGGAGGTGGATGGAGAGATGAAGGGAGATACTGCGCTTCTCGAAAGCCTGCGCCAGCGTGTATTTCCGGACTCCCCCCTCAGGGGATCAGCCAATCTGTTGATAATGCCGAACCTGGACGCCGCGAATATATCATCGACACTGCTAAAGATACTGGCATCTGAGGGTGTTGCCGTGGGGCCGATCATGCTTGGCTTGAGATGCCCGGCTCACATAATGACCCGATCTGCCACTATGCGTAGAATCGTCAACATGACGGCAGTTGCTGTGGTAGATTCTCAGACCAACGGGCCCCAGCCAATCTGATGCAATCCTTTGCTGCGCCCAGATAGCTGCCGATGGGCAGCTATTTGATCCGCAAAAAACCAGTGGCCGGTTCGTGGGTTTCCCCGTAACCTGGTTTAAATAACTTACATGCAGACAGTGACCGACCTACTTGCAGAATAGGGGATGGTAAAATAGGTACAGGCCGCTGGATCCACCAATGCCACGAAGCCATCGGCAACACCCCCTGCGTGGTCTGTGACCGGGCTTCCCCAGGAACTTGCGGACCAGCCGGTCATGTAAGGATTACCCGAACCCACCAGCGCAATGCCGTTGCCTTCATCGTCGTTTGCCGAGCCTCTGAATGTATGGCGCTCTCTTTTACCATTGTTGCTCAACCGGGCTACAAATATATCGAGTGCTCCATTGTGGCCTTCGCTTGGAACACCCCAGGTGGCACCGCTGGTACCGCCAACGTATACGGTGTTGTTAGCTGCCACCACAATACCTCGACCCCAGTCATCATCTACCACCGATCCCATAAAAGTATGCCACTGCAGCGCGCCGGCAGAACTCAATTTTGCGGCATAGGCGTCATTCAGGCCGGCGTATGCATCCACCGGGGCACCCCAAGTAGCCTGGCTGGTACCCGAAATATAGACATTGCTGCCATTGTCGACGGTCACGTCGAGCGCGTCATCGTAGCTGGCCGAACCCAGAAAGGTGTTCCACAAAAGCGCACCGGCGTTACTGAATCTGGCTACAAAGGCATCCTTATCCCCATTATAAGGCAGTTCAGGAGATTTCCATGTCCCGCTGCTGGTTCCCACCACCACCGCTCTGTCGGCATTGTCTACCACTACGGCTTGAGCCCAGTCGTCGCCGGCCGATCCCAGAAAGACATGCCACACGCGGGCACCATTGATATTCAACTTAGCCATTACCGCGTCTTTGTTTCCGACATAAGCAAATCCGCCGAGTGGAGCACCCCAGGTGGCATTGCTGAAGCCCACTACATAGACATTCCCTGAGTCGTCGACTGCCACGCCATTCCCTTCGTCATTCGCCCCCGCAGCACCGAGGAAAGTGTTCCACACTCGGTTGCCGTTACTGTCGAGCTTGACGGCAAAAATATCCCACCCCCCACCGGAATGTGCGTTGACCGGAGCTCCCCAGGTCGCCTGGCTGTAACCGGTCAGGTAAACGTTACCGCCAATGTCGATATCGATCCCGTAGCCGCGATCCAGACTGGCGGATCCCAAAAATGTGTTCCACAAGCGGTTGCCGTTTCTGTCGAATTTAACTACAAAAACGTCGGTGAGACCGGCGTAGGCGGAGACCGGTGCACCCCAAGTGGATTGACTGAATCCGGTGATATAAGTGTTGCCGTTGGTGTCTACTGCTATGGCACGCCCCTCATCAGTGGAAGCGCCTCCAAAGAAGCTGTTCCACTGCAATACCGGATCGATATAAAGTGTTCTTCCAGGATCATAGGATCCAAGAGAAAAACCTACGAAATGTTTGCTATCCGTTTCTCCTGCTAAATGAAACGAGACTTCTACCGGCAAAATCTTCCCCTCAACCTCTTGCCAGGCTATGGGGGCCGATTCACTCATAAAGCCGTTTTCGTAGTGGATTTTTAGAGCGCCTGCAGGCGTCAGTTCCACCGGTGCACTGTAGCCAAGCAGAATTTGTTCGGGATCCGCCCCTGGGGCGATGGTCCAGGTACTCTCGGCTAAAGCGCCAGGAACGGCGTCGTATTGGAGGTCTACGCCCGGCCACAGGTTTGAATACCTGACTTCCCTGAATTGCCCCTGATTGTCGGTAATCGGCTGGGAGTCGGCATCCACGAATCGAATACGCAACATGTGGTCCCGGCTGGTTGCCAGCACTCCATCGGAACCAAAGCCCAACACATGCCCCGACACTCGATATTGCAGAACGGGACTCTCCGTTTTCGAAGTAACCGCCCAAATCGTACCCACTTGCGCTAGCAGAATGAGTAGGAGAATGAACGGTAGAATCTGGTTATTACTGAAAGGCGAAAGCGCGTTTTTTGACATAGCTTGATCCCTGCGCGACAACGAATGTGCTTACTCTAACCGATCTTGGAATCGGTAACCAGGAACGATGTTTCAGTCTGACACGGGAATAAAATTCGCGGTTCTGCCCTAGTGAGTGGGCGATTGAGGACAATACCGGAGAGATTGGAGGTGAGAGGGTAAAGCTAGGGCGACCGGAACAACGGCCGCCCCGATGAAAAGGGTTGAAACGTCTAACTACATTTCGATTCACCGCAATTCAGACAAGTCATGCAACCATCCATTTGGATCATCGCTTTCGTATTGCACTTTTTACATAATTGAGCGCCTTCCGGGAATTCGCTGGAGTGTTCAGCGTCTGAACCTTTTATGACCTCTTCATACTCGGCACGTTTCTCGGCGATCAGCTTTCGTTGATGCTCGTCGGGGCCCTGCTCTTTTAGCATGCCGATCATAACCAAATGACTGTGTATAACATCACCGATTTCCGCAACCAGCGAGGGCATATATTTCCCCCCCTTTTTAAAGTATCCGCCGGCAGGGTCAAATACCGATTGCAACTCTTCGACAAGAAACGAGATATCGCCGCCCTTGCGAAATACGGCTGAGATAATCCGGGTCAAGGCCACGATCCACTGGAAGTGATCCATATTCTTGGAATTAATGAAAACCTCAAAGGGCCTACGAATCTCATGGGGCGTGCCGTGATTGAGAATTATATCGTTTATGGTGACATACAGAGCATGCTCTGAGAGTGGGGTCTTGATCTTGTAAGTGGACCCGAAAAGCATGTCTGGCCGGGCCACCTTCTCATGCATGTGGATAATGTTTTCCTCCGGCTTCTGCTCAGCTGCTTCCTGCTCCTCCGGGTTAATGACACTGTAATCCACTATTTTCTTATCTATCTTGATGCTCATGGTTTGCACCTGCTGTTCGGGAAGCGTAGTAATTTACACTACCCATTTGGGTTGTTTAGGTTGAGGCGTTAGCCTTTTTCAACGAGCCACGCAGCGCCGCGGATCAGAATTTTCCGTAATAGCCCTCTTTCAACGCCTCGAAGAGATTGGCCGCAGTGTGTACTTCGCCGTCGTAATCTATTTCCTCATTGCCTTTGACCTCGACCACCGAACCATCCGCAAGGGTGAATTGATAGGTGGTATTGGCTAAATCTTTCTCCTTGACCAGAACACCCTGAAAGGCTTCTGGGTTGAACCGGAACGTTGTGCAACCCTTTAGACCCTGCTCATAAGCATAGAGGTATATGTCCTTGAAATCCTCGTAGCGATACTCGGTAGGGACATTAGCGGTTTTAGAGATCGAAGAGTCGATCCACTTCTGTGCCGCCGCCTGAATGTCCACGTGCTGTTTCGGGGAGATGTCGTCCGCTGACATGAAATAATCGGGTAGCCGCTCCTCCGGTGTATCCGAATCCGGCAGGGCCTTCTCGTTGACCAGCTCTCGAAAAGCCAGCAGTTCGAAACTGAAGACATCCAGTTTTTCCTTGGTTTTTCTCCCCTCACGAATCAGATTTCTGGAATAGTGGTGGGCGAAGCTGGGCTCGATGCCGTTGCTGGCGTTGTTTGCCAGCGACAGCGAAATGGTTCCTGTGGGGGCAATAGAGGTATGGTGGGTAAAACGGGCGCCGACTTTGGAAAGCTCTTCGACCAATTCCGGGTCCTCCTCGGCAACCTGCTGCATGTAGCGGCTGTAGCGGCTGTGGAGTAGCCTGCCCTCTATCTTGTCACCCTCTTTCCAGTTGTCCACCACCATCTCGGGGCGGCGGGCCAGCATCTCCGCGGTGACCGTGAACTGCTCTTCCATAATGGGGGCAGGACCCTTCTCCTTGGCCAATTCCAGGGCGGTTTGCCAACCCACAAGCGCCAGCTCCTTGGTCACCTGCTCAGTAAACGCTAGCGATTTCTCATCGCCGTATTTCATTCTCAGCATCGTGACGCTGGAACCCAGACCCAGGTAACCCATGCCGTGACGCCGTTTACGCCGGATCTCTTCGCGCTGCTCAGCCAGCGGCAGGCCGTTAACCTCCACCACGTTATCCAGCATGCGGGTAAAGACCGCCACGACCTTGCGAAATTCCTCCCAATCGAAAAAAGCGTCACTGGTAAATGGATTGCGCACAAACTTGGTGAGATTGATCGAACCCAATAGGCAGGCGCCGTAGGGCGGCAGGGGCTGCTCACCGCAGGGATTGGTGGCACGAACGTCTTCACAGAACCAGTTGTTGTTCATCTCATTGACTTTATCTATGAGAATGAAGCCTGGCTCAGCGAAATCATAAGTGGAGGACATGATCACGTCCCACAGCCGTTGAGCCCTGACGGTCTTGTAGACCTTGCAGGCCACGCGGCCGCAGTCGTCAAGAATATAGCCGTTTTTATAGGGCCAATAGCGCCATACGATTTGCTCGGAGTTTGCCGGATCGAGATTGTCCGCCCGTGCTTCAATCTCGCTGACAGGGAAGGCAAGGTCCCATTTACGGTCCTGTTTGACCGCCTCCATGAATTCTTCGGTAATCAACAGTGAAAGGTTGAATTGCCGCAGCCGGCCATCTTCACGCTTGGCGCGGATGAAGTCCATGACATCCGGATGGCCGATGTCGAAAGTGGCCATCTGAGCGCCACGTCGACCCCCCGCCGAGGAGACGGTAAAGCACATCTTGTCGTAAATATCCATAAATGAAAGGGGCCCTGAGGTGTAAGCCCCTGCGCCGCTGACATAGGCACCCTTGGGCCTAAGCGTAGAGAATTCGTAACCGATACCGCAGCCGGCTTTAAGCGTCAGTCCGGCTTCGTGGACCTTACTCAGGATTTCGTTCATCGAATCGCGAATGGTGTCTGAAACCGTGCAGTTGATAGTGGAAGTGGCTGGTTTGTGATCCCGGGCGCCAGCGTTGGAAGTGATTCTGCCGGCGGGTATGGCGCCGTGCCTCAATGCCCAAAGAAACTTCTCGCTCCACTCTCGCCGCAGTTCCGGTGTGGCTTCTGTCTCGGCGAGCGCCTGTGCCACCCGGCTGTAGGTGGCGTCGATATCCCGATCTACGGGAATCCCTTCCTTGGTTTTTAGGCGGTACTTGGTATTCCAGATGTCTAGCGAAGCCTCCTGGAGGGGTACGCCTGCGGCGCTGGTGGGGACTGCTTTGAGATGCGCTGTCTTCATTAACGTCTGGTCCTGAGTAAGGTTGGAAATATGCCGCAAGTCCTTGACGACCGGTGCGACTTATCAATAATCCGCGGTTCAATAAACGCCTGCCGCCAAGTGGGGCGGCTACCCAGATCTCTGCACCCTGCTGACAACAGAATTAAGAGAAATACCCGGCCTATATATTGTATGTGTGGTGCTGTTTAATGCCGAAGAAACACTATATGTTGTGTTTGGGTGGGTCAAGATTAGGGTGCCGTCCGGTGCTTGTCAAGGGGAATAACTGATATAAGAATTGTCGAATATAGTGTAAAATCAAAGTACTGGAGGAACAGCGCTCAAGAACCTGTCCATCGGGCGCCCCCAGAGGTGGCTGCATTGACATTGATGCTCGTCACCAAACGGAAGCGGGAGGCAGGCAGCGACCAAGATCAGCACTGAATCGATTATCGATTGGAATAGAAGCAATTGCTGATCTACTGATCTGGGTCATCCCAAAGCGCGGGGGGAGGGGGTAATCTCCCGCAAAGTAGTTAAGTGCATCATCATATGAATATATTAGGCAGTATCCCTGTTCATATCGAAACGTCCTCTGATACAGCGGGCCTGACCCACAATACCCGGCCGCTGCTCCACGAAATACGCCACGCTCTGGAACGCCTCTCCCGCAATGGGCTTGCCACCGTCCTGGATCTTCGAGCCATACCCTTCGCACCCGGGGACGAAGAGCGGTTACTTGCAATTCTTGGAGTTGGGGAGGTAGAGGCGCGACTAACAACGCTGGGCGGTTCCAGGATTAGAGAGTCGAGCTTTAGCGGAGTATGGGTCGTTGAACATCACAACGATCAGGGGGTTCGTGTGGCGTTCCAAATAGAGATTACCGATATTCCCTCGATACTCAGGTCCCAACCTGAAGATATTGTTGCGAGTATCTCCCGGCTAACCAGTGAGTTAGCGGCCGAATCAGCTTCAGATACTGGTCTGATGGATTGAATCCTGGAGGCAATATGGCAGACCTAAAATCGACTACGCTTGGCGATGCCCTCAGACAGAGCGGCGTCAGCCGGCGGGGTTTCCTCAAGTTTTGTACTGCAACCGCGTCGTTGATGGCGTTACCGCCTACAACGGTCCCGGCCATTGCCAAAGCATTGGAACACACCAAACGGGCCTCGGTTATCTGGCTTTCTTTCCAGGAGTGCACCGGGTGTACGGAGTCCTTGACTCGCAGCCATTCACCCGCTTTGGAAAATTTGATCTTCGATTATATCTCCCTCGATTACCACCACACGCTTCAGGCGGCCTCCGGAGCGGCAGCGGAGTCTGCTCGGGAACAGGCTATGCATGAAAACGAGGGCAAATATCTGCTGCTGGTAGATGGTTCGATTCCGTTGGGTAATCCGGGCTACTCGACTATCGCGGGCATAGATAATCTTACAATGCTGCAAGAGACAGCAGCGGGGGCATCGGCGATCGTCGCCGTGGGTAGCTGTGCCGCCTTCGGCGGCCTCCCCAAAGCGGATCCCAACCCGACGGGGGCGGTAGCCGTTGCCGATATCATCAAAGACAAACCGATTATCAACGTTTCCGGTTGCCCTCCCATTCCAGTGGTTATAACAGGCGTGCTCGCTCACTTGCTTACCTTTGGAAAACCGCCTGAGCTTGATCAATTCAATCGGCCCAAAGTTTTCTTCGGTACCAGCATCCACGATCGTTGTTACAGGCGGCCCTTTTATGATAAGGGGCTGTTCGCTGATAGCTTTGACGACGAAGGGGCCAAGAAGGGGTGGTGCCTGTATAAGTTGGGTTGCAAAGGGCCTATGGCTTATAACGCCTGCGCCACGGTGAAGTGGAATCAGGCCACGAGTTGGCCGGTTGAATCCGGCCATGGGTGTCTAGGTTGCTCGGAGCCGGAATTCTGGGATGCGGGTGGATTCTACAACGCGCTTTCCATTCCCATAGGAGACATATCGCGTAATACCGCTTACGCAGGCGTTGCTGGATTGGCAGCAGGTGTCGCGGCCGCCAGTTTCAACCGCAAAACCAAGAAAAAGGCGGCGCAGCAGCATGAGAAAGTCACCGTAGAGGATCTGGAGAAGACGTCATGACCGAAACCATGGATTTTCTGCTGTGGGTAAGAGGACCGGCATTCGATATTGCACTGACCATATTCGTGGTCGGTGTGTTGGTTCGACTATTCGAGATACTCTCGTTGGGTAGGGAAAAGGATTTGGCAGAACCCAAGGGCACCGAGCTGATTCCCGGAGTGAAGACGGTGGTGACCAGAACCTTTCCGAATGGCGGTACCTTTAAGCGCCAGCCCCTCACCGTGATTGTCGGCTACGTATTTCACATCGGTCTTTTGATCAGCCTGTTTCTGTTCATTCCTCATATCGAGCTGTTTCGTCAGACCTTTGGCTTTGGCTGGCCGGGATTGCCAAATCCTATTGTCGATGCGGCTGCAGTATTGGCGATTTTCGGGCTGCTGGCCGCGCTCTGGCATCGTTTGACCAATCCGGTAATGAAGATACTCAATGACAAGGAAGACTATCTTGTCTGGCTGCTGACATTTCTGCCGCTCTTGACCGGCTATCTCGCCTATCATCGCCTGGTAAATCCCTATCCGTTGATACTCGGACTACACATACTGAGTATCGAGTTGCTGATGATCCTGTTTCCGTTCACCAAGCTGATGCATACATTCACGCTGTTTCTGGCGCGCTGGTATACCGGAGCAATGAGTGGGCGCAGGGGGGTTGAATCATGACTGAGGCGACACTGCAGCGAGGTATTAATGCTTTCAAGGAGCAGGTTAACGCGCCGGTGGCGGCCTTTTTCTCAAGTTGCGTGAGCTGCGGAATTTGCGCCGAGGCATGTCTTTTCTACACAGAGACCGGGGATCCCAAGTACACACCAATCCGCAAGCTGGAACCGCTAAAGCGTGTGTGGGAGCAGGAGTACACCCTGACGGGAAAAATCAAGGCCATGCTCGGTCTGGGAAAGCCGGTAACCGACGAACTGTTGCAGGAATGGCAGGAGCTCCTCTACGACAGCTGCACTATGTGCGGCCGTTGCACTATGGTCTGCCCGGTTGGCAACGATATCGCCTACATGATCAGAAAGGCCCGGGAGGGGATGGTGGCGTCGGGTAATTCGCCGGCGGATGTGCAGGCTGCTGCTGTCCGTGCGGTCACTATCGGTAGCCCAATGGGGATCAAGTTGAAGGCCTTGCAGACTCAGATCCGCCACATCGAGGCTGACAGCGGCCTGACAATTCCCCTCGATGTGGAGGGTGCCGACTATATGGCGCTACTCTCCTCTATGGAGGTGATCAATTTCCCTGAATACATCGAGTCGTTGGCCCGCATCTTCAAGCAGGCGGGAGTGAGTTGGACCCTCTGCTCCGAAGCATTCGAAGCGACTAACACGGGCATCCAGATCGGTTCCAGCGATATCGCTCGAGAATTGGTGCAACGTGTTGTCAATGGTGCTGAGAAATTGAAGGTGAAGTACGTGATAAGTCCGGAGTGCGGCCATGCATTCACTTCGATCAGGTGGAATGGGCCAAATCTAATCGGACGCCCATTTACGTTTAGGGTGGTTCACATTCTGGAATTGTTGGACCAACTGCGGGCTGAAGGCCGCTTGAAGACGCGCGACCTTTCGGCAGAGCCCATGACTTTCCACGATCCCTGTTCGATTGTGCGTAAGGGGGGAGTGGTCGAGTCGCCTCGCAGCCTAATGGCGATGGTAAACAGCAATTTCGTGGAGATGCCCGACCACGGCAAGTGGAACTGGTGCTGTGGGGGAGGTGGCGGGGTTAGCGCAAATACCGATGCAGAGGAGCTGCGTACCCAAGTATTCAAGCGCAAAAAGTTACAGATCGAGGCTACCGGCGCCACCAAGCTGGTCACTGCCTGTGCAAACTGCCGACTGGTTATCGAGGAGGGGTTGGAGGAGTACAACATGGAGCTTCCGATAGAGGGGTTGACCGAGTTGGTGGCGCAGCACCTTGTGGAGGATCAGGAGCCGGGTGAAGAGTTGTAGTCTGACGGCGACGGAAATTATTGGCAGAGACGGCCAACCGGCCGATGAGTGGAGTGAATTCTAATGAGTGAACGCATTGTCGTTGATCCGATCACCCGTATTGAGGGTCATCTGCGGATCGAAGCGCAGATGGAAGGCGGCAGGATCAGTCAGGCCTACTCCTCAGGTACCATGGTACGCGGAATAGAAACGATATTGAAAGGTCGGGATCCCCGCGATGCTTGGGCTTATACGCAACGAATTTGCGGCGTCTGCACATTGGTTCACGGTATGGCTTCCATTCGTGCGGTGGAGGATGCGCTTAAGTATGAGATACCGCGAAACGCGCAATTGATTCGCAATCTGATGATAGGTGCTCAGTATATTCACGACCACGTGATGCACTTCTATCATTTGCACGCGCTGGATTGGGTGGACGTGGTTTCTGCACTCAAAGCAGATCCCGCTGAGACATCGGCACTGGCCCAGTCTCTCAGTAGCTGGCCAAAGTCGTCACCAGGCTATTTCAAGGATATGAAGCGGAAGCTTGCTGCTTTCGTGGATTCCGGGCAATTGGGTGTATTCGCCAACGGCTATTGGGGTCACCCGGCTTACAAACTGCCGCCCGAGGCAAATCTGATGGCAGTGTCCCACTACTTGGAGGCGCTGGCCTGGCAACGAGACGTTGTCAAGTTACACACCATATTCGGTGGCAAGAATCCCCATCCCAATTTTCTCGTTGGAGGGGTGGCTTCGCCTATTGATCTGGACTCCGATTCCGCGATCAACGCCAAGCGGCTGGCACAGGTGCAGGACGTCATTGCCCAAATGCGGACCTTCGTGGATCAGGTCTATCTACCCGATACCCTCGCGGTAGCCTCGTTCTATCCGGACTGGTTTCAGCGTGGGGAGGGTGTTGGCAATTTTCTCTGCTACGGTGATCTGCCTGCTACTAGCATGACGGAACCCGATAGCTTTCTCTTTCCAGCTGGGGTGATCCTCGATCGTGATCTCAGTCGCGTGCAGCAAATAGATCTGCATGACAAAGCACAAATACAAGAATACGTCGCCCACTCCTGGTATGACTACGAGCGCGGGGATACTGTGGGACTACATCCCTATGAAGGAGAGACCAGTCTTAACTATAGCGGCCCCGAGCCCCCGTATAGGCAGCTTCAGATCGAGGACGCCTACTCTTGGATCAAATCTCCCCGCTGGAATAACAGGGCGATGGAGGTCGGTCCACTCGCAAGGGTGTTGTTAATGTACGCCAACGGTCACGAAGCCACGGTTGAACTGACCAACGCGGCACTAAAACGGTTGAATCAACCCGTGGACGCATTGTTTTCCACCCTCGGGCGGACGGCTGCCCGTACCTTGGAGTCAAAACTGCTGGCGGATGCCATGGAAGGTTGGTACGACGATCTGCTAGCCAACATCAAGGGAGGGGACACCCGGACATTTAATGAGGAGTTCTGGGAACCCTCCAGCTGGCCGAGAAACTGCCAGGGCGCAGGATACATGGAGGCTCCACGAGGTGCGTTGGGTCATTGGATTGTGATCGAGAACGGCAAGATTGCCAACTATCAAGCCATCGTTCCCTCTACCTGGAATGCGGGTCCCCGGGATGGGCGGGGGCAGGCAGGAGCTTACGAGGCGGCTTTGGAGGACAATCATCAGTTGGAGGATAGCGCTCAGCCTCTCGAAATCCTGCGTACTATCCACAGTTTCGATCCCTGTATCGCTTGTGCAGTCCACTTGGCAGACGAATCTGGCAGAGAGGTATTGCAGCTGCAGGTGACCGGCTAATTCCTCACGCGGGTTCCGTTAATCACCACTCGGAGTGAGCCGAGGGTTGGAGCCGCTTCCCCGTATTGCAAACAACCACAGATGGTGGAGATATCTGTCCACCATACATGGTTATTTGTGTTAAAGGGATTTTGGTGCAGAATACTTCCATGCAGATTCCTACAAATAAAAAGTTGGTGTGTATTACTGGCAATGTCTGGAGTGGCGACAGACGTGCGCCGCGGCGACTTCTAGTCAAACATGGATTTGTTCGGCCGGTCTGGTTTACCACACGGCACCGCATCACGGATGCCAGCTATCGTCATATATCCGAAAGCGACTATCACTTGGCGAAATCCAGGGAAGAGGTGCTGGTCAGCGTTGAGTACGGCTCGGATTTCATGGGGATTATGACTGCCGATTTTATCGAAGCCCATGACGCAGCGGAGACGGGCGTACTCATCGTCGGTCCTCAATCTATCGCCGCGCAAGTAGCTGAAGCAGCGCGGCATGCGGTGGTTTTTACGATCAAGGACAGTTCCATGGAGACTTCAAAGTTGCTCGCCGATGCGAAACAAAACGGCCAGCTCCATCGTATAGATGTCGATGTTTTGGAACCCGGTGCTTGGGACCACGCTTATGAGGAAATTGTGCGTATCCTGCAACTCTGACAAGGTGGATCCTGGCGTTGACTAGATACCGACATCTTCGATTAAGTCCTTGAGCCCGGGTTTATTGAGAAGCATCTCTTCATCACTAAGGCCGTCCAGTTCATGGGGAAAAACCAGCCAACGTTCGGTTTCGTGTATGAAGTAATCTGGCGAGATTTCTGTCTTGTTGTTTAGTGGTTTGTACCAGGGTGTGGCAATACGAATACTATGGGGTGTGTTACGCCGGGCCTTCCTGGATACAGAAGCGATAACGGCCTGGATACTCAAGCCTGTATCGAACACATCATCGACAATTAGCAGGGAGTCTTCGTGGTTGATGTTGTTCAATAAATAGTCGAGACCATAGACCCTAACCTCCTTGGCACGCTCCCCCATACCTCTGTAGGAGGCCGTGCGTATCGCGATGTGATCCGTTTTGACACCGTAGCGATCCAGGATTTCCTGTACCGCAATCCCTACGGGTGTGCCCCCACGCCAAACACCGACGATAAAATTCGGGCGAAATCCACTTTTGTAGATTTCAAGACCCAACCTGAAGGAATCCAGAAGTAGATCCTGGGCGCCAATATAGATTTTGTCGGTCATCGGGATACAGCCTGCCATCAGAGAAAGGCGCTAGAAATTACGCGGTTTTCCGCCGCTTCGCAAGCGGGCCCGGATCAGGCAGCACGTGACTTGCGACCCTGCTGGAGTAGATTTCCAGCCACAATGAGGATCAGCCCCAGTATACTGCTCATATGGATCCGTTCCCCAACCAGAAAATGAATAAGGATGAGGGAGAGAAACGGAGCGAAATAGATAAGCGATGCGATTTGTACGGTACTACGTGTGAGCCGCATCGCCTTCAGCCAGAGAACAAAGGCCAAGCCCATCTCGAATACACCGACGTAGACGGCACCGGCGACTCCCCGAAGATCCAAAGGATGAAACCCTGTTGTAAACCACATCAACGCCGCGACCAGCGGCAGGGCGGCCAGGAAGTTGAGCAACAGGCTAATGACCGGGTCTATTTTGCTACGGGTATTGAATATCCAGTAGAGCGCCCAGATTAGAGTACTGAAAAGAGCCAGAAAAACCCCTAGCGGGTCGTCTAGTTGCAAACTAGTGAAGTCCCCCTTGGTGAGTATCACCAATACCCCGGAATAGGAGACCAGGATAGAGGCCATCTGTTGCTTGCTCAAATGGTGCCCAAGCAGCGGCACCGACAGCAGAGAGAGGGTGATCGCCCAGGTATAATTGAGGGGTTGAGCGACCTGGGCGGGCAATCTGTCGTACGCCTGGAACAGTATCAGGTAGTACAGCAGTGGATTTAGCAGACCCAGCAACAGACCGTGCCGAAGTTCTTGATAGGAGAGCTGGCGGAGCATAGCCAGCCGCCCTTCGATACCCAGCAAGAGTAACAGCGTAATAATCGATGCCAAATTGGCGTAGAACAGCAATTGGATCGGTGTCAGGTATTCCAGTGAGAGTTTAAATGCCGTAGCGACGGTGGACCAGAGCAGTACTGTTGTCAGGGCATAGGAGAGGGCCTTGCGTTGGTCGGGCATTGAAAGCGCCTATGGTCGGGAGTGAATGATTCGATGTCGGGGCGGTTCGGCACCGAATATACACGCTGCAGTAATCTTGTGCCCGCAGACTCCTTTGATTCCATAAGCACGGCCTTAGCGCGAACGTGGTAGAATTTTACCGGTAATATGGTCAAATTATGTGAAATTTGTGTCCGAACCCCCTGATATTTCAATGGTTCTGTGTGATGCAACTTTTTAATCGAATTAACACTTATCCGATCCCTCTGGCGATACGCTGGTCGGCGAGCATCGCTGCTTTGCTCGCCTTGGTTATGTCGCTATTGGGCTGGTTTCTCATTAGCCAACAGCAACTGAGCTACCACCAACAGACCAACCTCTTGGGTGAACTCATCGTCGATCAGTTCACCCGTGCGGCCAGTGAACCTCTGGTTGCCGATGATATCCTTTCCCTGGAAATTCTGGTCAGCCAACAGGAAAAACATAAACTCATTCTGGGTATGCAGCTGTTTGATCTCTCGGGAAAGGTCCTCGCTACTGCTGGGGAAAACCCATTCGTAAGAAGTGCAGGAGAGACAGCTCTTATCCCCCAACTCGATGGAGAGCCGAATACGGTACACACCAAGGTGAGTGAGGACGGGATGGTTATCTCCTATACCAAACCAGTGAGGTTCCAGAATACGCACGTCGGTTATGCGGCGATAAATATCGATAGAAGGCCGATGGAGACAAACCTCAGGCGTACCGTCAATGCGCTGGTGCTCACAACAGTCGGGCTTATTACCGTGGGTGTGTTTCTGGCTTTTCCGCTGGCCTATCGGTTTTGCAGGCCCATTCATGAACTTATGGAGGCAGGAGAGGCCATCGACAGAGGAGAGACCTGGGACCTCGAAGACCAGGAGAGACGTGATGAGATTGGCCGGGTGCTAACCTCATTCCGTAATATGTCGGCGGGTCTCGAATCCAAACGCCAGATAGAGAAGACCCTCTCGAAATACCTATCTCCCACCGTGGCCAATAAAGTGCTTGCCCAGGATGGGGAGCAGCAGCTGGGGGGAACCCGCAGCGAGGGGAGTGTTCTGTTCTGCGACATCGTCGGATTCACCAAGCTCTCTGAAGAGCTCGAACCAGAGGAAGTGAGCGAGCTCCTCAATAGTTTTTTTCGCTATTTCGCCGTTGCCGGCCAGAGCTGCCACGGCACGGTAGACAACTTTATTGGCGACTGCATAATGATTCTGTTTGGCATTCCGGAGCAGGACGAGCTACACGCTTTCCATGCTTTGACTTGTGCGATCCTGATTCAATCAGTCGCCGCCAGAATCAATAAAAAGCGCATATCTGTAGGTGCGATTCCGGTGGGTTTCAGGATCGGCATCAACAGTGGCGTGATGCTGGCGGGAAACCTGGGTAGTCATGAACGCATGCAGTTCACCGTTGTTGGCGATACCGTCAATGTGGCATCCAGGATCTGTGGCCTGGCGGAACCTGGGGGTATACTACTTACCGACGATGCTGCGGCTCAGCCTGGCATGCGAGGTTACATTCGGCCCTCGGGGAGGGGGCCCATCTACGTCCGTGGGAGAACCACCCCCATCATCCCTTACGTATCTGATCATTCAATGTTCGAGGATGAGTATTTGCTTCAGCAAAGTCTAGACGCAATTTATCCAGATCCAGGGGGAAGCTCTTGACCCGATTCGTAGTTTGCCTGCTGATCCTGCTATCGATCACGGGGTGCAGCGGGCTGCAATCCACCGTGGAGGGCTGGTCGCAGACCGTGGTTGCAGACGAAGAGGGTTTTACTCCGGAAGACTATCTGCAACAGGGCGCCGCACTACGGCAGGAGGCGCGCTGGTTCGATGCCCTTTCACTGCTTCAGCGTGGAGTTGAGCGTTATCCCGAGGCGGTGGAGTTGGCTGAGCTTAGGAACGACATCAACCAGACCTGGGAAGAGGAACAGAGGCTCTTAGAGAGCCGCTTGCTGCTGGTGGAGGCATCGAGCCTGCTCCAGGCACAGGCTTTGCTTGAGAAGCTCTCCTTGGGAAAGCCAAACGATCCAGTGCTGAACTCTCGTATGCTCTACAATCGGCATGCACTGGAGCAGAAAACAGAAGGTCTGGTGCAGTGTTCCAGAGACTTCTGGGACAACGATCCGCGATTGGCAAGACGCTGTCTTCAAATCGCCAATCGAATTGCTCCAAGCCAGGAGATACAGGCCAGCCTGCGGGAGATTTCACAAAAACTCGAGGAAATTGAGCAGGCTTATCTGGCCCGTCGAGAAGAGAAGGCCCAGGCATCCCAGGCACGAAAACACGAGCAAGTTGAAAAACGCAAGTCGGAACGGGTTCGAAAACTCATTGAAGAGGCAGAGCGCGAACGCAGGCAGGGTGCGTTAACCAATGTAATGCCACTTCTCGAGGAAGCGCTCAGGCAGGACCCGGAAAATAGAGAAGTGAGAACAATGATCTCCGAGACGCGAGTCGCGCTGGAGAATCAGGCCGCAGTTCTGATCAAGCTGGGTGATCGGCTCTATCGAGATGAGCAACTTGGGTCTGCCATAGCGGTTTGGAGAGCGGCTCTAAAGCTCGATCCTGCGAGGCTGGAGATAACTGAGAAACTCGAGCGCGCCTTGCGGGTCAACGCCAAACTCGAGAGCATTCGGGCTGAGAGCAGAGGGCCTTCGGAGTCGCTCGATCTGTACGACAACCCCTAACTGACTGCTCAGGGAAGAGACACACCTTCTCTGTTAAGAAGGGTTACTAATCGAATTAGGGGTAATCCGATGAGCGCATTGGGATCATCCCCCTCCAACCGTTCGAATAGAGAGATGCCAAGCCCTTCGGACTTAAAGCTTCCGGCACAATCGAACGGCTTTTCTATATCCAAGTAGCGCTCAATTTGAGATTCATTTAGCTGGCGAAAGTGAACTGTAAAAGGTTCACATACTGTTGTTCCCGAATTGCTGGCGCTATTCCAGACGCAGAGTCCAGTAACAAAGCGCACGCAGCTCCCGGAGGCGGAGAGCAATTGCCTTACAGCTTGGGTTTTGGAACCTGGTTTTCCCAATATGGCCTTGTCGATACAGGCCACCTGATCAGAACCTATTATTAGTGCGTGGGGATGTCTTGCGGCGACATCACGGGCCTTGGCCTCCGCCAGACGGATGACCAACTGCTCCGCGGATTCACCGGCGATGGGTGTTTCGTCCACCGAAGGGGTGTCGGTAACGAATTCCAAATTGAGTCGCTCCAGCAAGGCTCTGCGATAGGAAGATGTCGAGGCCAGCACCAATTGGGGCTTGTCCTTGGATTTCGTTTTCATGGCAAGACGAAACGCAGCTAGATCTGGGCGCCGGAGTCTACCCCATTCAGGTACCCAGCTCAAAAGCTTGTCCCGCCGATGTATCGAGAAGAGGCGGGTCAAGTGAAATAAAGGGCTAAATAGTTTTGACCTAGGCCCCTGTGAGTAATATTATTGTCCGCTTATGTCGACTCGGCTCCCTGAATCAGTTGACCCTTGGCGCCTGGCATCGCGGCAAGCGTCTATTGACGGTGAATCCGAGCTACGGCTACTACCCCGACTGGTAGAGGCAGTGGCGGAGGCTCCCGGAACCCTGAAATACCATCTCGGCTTTTATACGGACGAGCGGAAAAGGGTGCGGATATCCGGGGCTGTTAAGGCCCGCCTAGTCTTGGGGTGTCAACGCTGCTTGGGTCTGATGGAGCTACCCGTGGATGCCAAGGTGGATCTCGCGGTGATCGAGGCTGATGCGCAAGCCGCGCTTCTACCCGAGGAGTGCGAACCAGTGTTGGCGGTGAACGGACAGATTCGAATTTCGGAGTTGGTGGAGGACGAGTTGTTGCTGGCATTGCCCCAGATCCCCGTTCACCCCGAGGGCGATTGCAGGATACCCTTAGATCCTCGAGAGAGTACCCAGTTAGTGACGGACGAGCGGGAATCCGAGACCGGCAATCCGTTTGCAGTATTGGCAAGCTTGAAAGCTACCGGAAAAGACAATTCATGATTTTAGGAGCCTGAACCAATGGCGGTCCAGAAAAGTAGAAAAACCCCATCCCGGCGCGGTATGCGTCGCGCTCACGATTCACTCACATCAGCGGCTCTGGCCACGGACGAGGTAACCGGGGAGACGCATCTGCGTCATCATGTAACACCCGACGGCTTCTATCGTGGACGAAAGGTCGCGCCTGTCAAAGGCGAATGACCCGCCACTGTGACAGCACCCGAGGCGCTTGATGTTTCGGCCGCTCCCATTGGAGCGGTCGTCTCATATGGCCTCCGGAAAAAACCATAGATCATGGCAAACCGTGAGCGGATCACAATTGCACTCGACGCCATGGGCGGAGATATTGGCGCCGGGGTGGTGGTGCCAGCTGCTCAGGCCTTTCTAGATCACAATCCTGACGTCAGTCTGATACTGGTTGGACAGCGGGATGAGATAGGAAAGTACCTTGGCGGGAGTGAGAACAGCGACCGGCTCCAGGTTCATCATGCATCCCAGGCGGTGGGTATGGATGAGTCACCTTCGAAGGCGCTTCGGGGAAAAAAGGACTCTTCCATGCGCGTCGCTATAAATTTGGTCAAAGAGGGGGTGGCGGATGCCTGCGTAAGCGCCGGCAACACCGGTGCACTAATGGCCACCGCCCGCTTCGTATTGAAAATGCTACCTCACGTCGACAGACCGGCAATAATTACGACCATCCCCACAATCGATGGCCAGACATGGATGCTGGATCTGGGCGCCAATATAGATTGTACCGCCGCACACCTGTTTCAGTTTGCGGTCATGGGCAGTGAACTGGTGGCCGCTTTGGATACGGATATTCCTCAACCCCGTGTCGGCCTTTTAAATATCGGGCAAGAGGAGATCAAAGGTAACGAGCAGGTCAAGGCAGCACACCAATTACTATCCGGAAGTTCTTTGAACTATGTTGGCTATATCGAAGGGGATGGGATCTACCAAGGTAATGCCGATGTTGTGGTCACCGATGGATTTGTTGGCAATGTGGCATTGAAGAGTTCGGAAGGAGTGGCGAAGATGATCGTCCATTTTTTGAAAACCGGATTTACGAAAAACCTGTTTACACGAACCGCCGCCTTTCTCGCCTTACCGGTGCTCAAGGGATTTCGCCGCAGGATCGATCCGAGGCGGCACAATGGCGCCAGTCTGATAGGCCTGCGAGGGGTGGTAATCAAGAGCCATGGTGGCGCCGACGTCATTGCCTTCGAAAACGCAATCGGAGTGGCCAAACTGACGGTAATTAATAACGTTTCGCAGAGAATAGCAGAGGGTGTTGCGTCACATCTGAACGAGGGAGTAGGGCCGTGATTTATTCCCGCATAGCAGGCACCGGCAGTTATCTGCCTGAAAAGGTGGTGACGAATCAAGACTTGGAGGAATTCGTGGATACCTCCGACGAGTGGATTCAGGAACGTACGGGAATAAAACAGCGACATATTGCCGGCGAAAACGAGACGACATGCGATCTAGCGGTAAATGCGGCCAAGCGGGCGATGGACGCTGCCTCCAAAGAGCCTAAAGACATCGATCTTATTGTCCTGGCGACCACGACAGCGGATCAGATTTTTCCCAGCACGGCCTGTTTGATACAGAGCAGGTTGGATATTCACGGCTGTCCGGCCTTCGATGTCCAGGCCGTCTGTACCGGTTTTGTGTATGCCCTGGGTGTGGCAGACAATTTCATCAAGAGTGGCGGTGCCAGTTGCGCGCTGGTCATTGGGGCCGAGACGTATTCCAGAATACTGAACTGGAAAGACCGGACTACCTGTGTGCTTTTTGGGGATGGCGCGGGTGCCGTTGTATTGGAAGCCAGTAGCGAGCCCGGCATTATTTCCACCCATCTGCACGCCGACGGCGACTATGTCCATCTCCTCGAAGTCCCGGGAGGGATCTCCAAAGGGTATGACGATGTGCACAAGGCGCCCTATGTGGAGATGCGAGGCAATGAGGTCTTCAAAATGGCAGTAAATACTCTGGGCCGGATTGTGGACGAGACCCTCGAGAAGAGTGGGCTTGAGAAGTCGGACATAGACTGGCTTATTCCTCATCAGGCGAATTACCGGATAATCCGTGCTACGGCTAGAAAACTGCGCATGTCCATGGACCATGTCGTGGTGACGGTAGCGGATCAGGGTAATACCTCGGCCGCCTCGGTTCCTCTGGCCCTGGACACTGCCGTTAGGGATGGTCGGATAAAGCGCGGTGAGACGCTTTTGATGGAAGCTTTCGGGGGTGGATTCACCTGGGGATCGGCATTGGTCAAATATTAACCGCGAGCTGGAGAGACTGGCTCGGGCCCAAGTAAAGCGCGACATCCTCTGCGCAGACAGCGGGTGTGCAACTCGAACACGAATTTGGAATGGGGATAGCAGCATTGAAAGCAGAAATCGTTTTAGTAACAGGTGCAAGCCGTGGTATCGGGAGTGCTATTGCCGACAAGTTCGGACGCCTGGGTGCGAGGGTGATTGGCACCGCTACAACGGAATCCGGTGCTGCATCCATCGGCGCGCGGTTGGGTAGCTTACAAGTGAGCGGCGAGGGAATGATGCTCGATGTTACCGAGCAGGCATCAGTGGACGAGCTGTTGGGGCGTATCGGCGAGAAATATGGCGCACCCACAGTATTGGTTAACAATGCCGGTATCACCCGTGACAATCTATTGATGCGCATGAAGGAGGCGGACTGGGATGCGACCGTCGCTACCAACCTGACATCGCTATACAGGCTTTCCAAAGCCTGTCTTAGAGCCATGATGAAGGCTCGAAGCGGACGCATTATCAACATTGCGTCTGTGGTCGGATCGACTGGTAATCCCGGTCAATCGAACTACGCGGCAACCAAGGCGGGAATGCTTGGTTTTACTAAATCGTTGGCACGGGAAGTCGGAGCGAGGGGGATCACAGTCAATGCTGTTGCCCCAGGTTTTATCGATACAGACATGACCCGGGAGCTTAGCGATGGACAACGGAAAACGTTGCTTTCAGGGATACCTCTGGGGCGGCTCGGTGATCCGGAGGATGTCGCAGAAGCTGTAGCCTTTCTGGCATCTCCAGCGGCGGCATACATCACTGGTGAAACGCTGCATGTCAATGGTGGAATGTATATGCCGTGAGGATTTTAAAGGGGCGGTAAAAACATCGACAACAGTGTGACTTGGATGTTTAACAAGTACAGGATTCGCTTATCCCGAAAAGCGGCGAAGTCGGTGCTTCAGCCACTTCCAACTTTGCGGTTTTATGAATACAATACCCAGCTGTTGCCGCTGGGTGACATATCCTTGATCTGGAGGGAATTTTGACCATGAGCTCTATCGAAGAACGCGTAAAAAAGATTGTCGTTGAACAGCTGGGTGTTACAGAAGATGAAGTCACCAATGAGGCATCTTTTGTAGATGATCTGGGTGCGGACTCTCTTGATACTGTCGAATTGGTCATGGCACTTGAAGAGGAATTCGAAACAGAGATTCCCGATGAGGATGCCGAGAAGATAACTACCGTTCAGCAGGCGATTGACTACGTCAAAGAACACCAGAGCTGATCTTTCCCGGCTTTCTTCAAACACGCCGCACCGATAGCGGCGCATGTTTATGTCTCTTCTACGCACTGATATTTCTTGAAGGTAATCCATAAATGTCTCGAAAAAGGGTCGTTGTTACCGGACTTGGTATGGTTGCTCCCGTTGGCCACACAGTTGAGGAGTCCTGGACCAACATCCTTTCTGGCAAGAGCGGCATCCAGCCCATTACTCATTTTGATGTTTCCGAATTCTCCGTACGGTTTGGCGGCCCAATCTATGGCTTCGACGTAGAAAAGTATGTCTCGAAGAAAGACGCCCGCAAGATGGACAAGTTTATCCACTACGGGCTGGCTGCCGGCTGCCAGGCCATCGACGAATCCGGTATTGAGATCACCGATGAAAACAGGGAGCGAATCGGTGTCGCGATAGGTGCAGGCATAGGCGGTATCACGGGGATAGAAAATAATTACCGCTTATTCAGCGAACGAGGCCCGAGGAAAATATCCCCGTTCTTCGTCCCGGCCAATATCATTAATATGGTGGCTGGGGACCTTTCGATCAAATACGGCATCAAAGGGCCTAATTACTCTATTGTTTCCGCCTGCAGCACCGGAACCCACAATATAGGTGAGGCAGCTCGGCTCATACGGCACGGATATGTGGATGTCATGATAGCGGGAGGTGCTGAAATGGCCACCTCCCCCGTCGGTCTGGGTGGATTTGCCGCAGCCAGGGCCCTCTCAACGAGAAACGACGACCCGGAAGCCGCAAGCCGTCCCTGGGACAAAGACCGAGATGGTTTTGTATTGAGCGATGGGGCGGGGGTGATGGTCCTGGAGGAGTATGAGCATGCCAGGGCCCGGGGAGCGAAGATATACGCGGAGTTGCTGGGGATCGGCATGAACTCCGATGCCTATCACATGACGGCGCCCTCACCTAGTGGAGTCGGTGCCACGGAGTGTATGCTGGCGGCCCTCAAGGATGCGGGTATCAACACCGATACCGTCGACTACGTAAATGCCCACGGCACCTCTACGCCAGCGGGTGATGTAGCTGAGACCTTGGGTGTTAAAGGGGCATTCGGTGATCATGCATTTAAGTTGGCGGTGAGTTCCACCAAATCGATGACAGGCCATATGTTGGGCGCTGCCGGTGGAGCGGAAGCGGTCTTCACTGCCCTGGCGGTTCATGATCAGGTCGCCCCCCCCACTATTAACCTGGAAAACCAGGATCCGGAGTGCGACCTGGATTATGTTCCCAATACTGCCAGGGAGATGAAAATCGATGTGGCTATCTCCAATTCTTTTGGTTTTGGGGGGACTAACGGTACCGTGGTGTTCAGTCGGGTTAAGGACTGATCTGGCTGTAACAGATCGAGATGACGGGCGGGGTTTCTCCCGCCTGTTTCGTTTTTGTTCTCCCTGTAGGGTTTGACAGCGATGACTTTTCTGCTCAATGGCAAACCCAGCTCGGTCGTCCCAATTGCCGATCGAGGGCTGCACTATGGGGATGGTTTATTCGAGACGATCCCGGTGGACGATGGCAACCCCTGTCTCTGGCAGCGGCATATGCAGCGTTTGTCACAGGGCTGCAAGCGGCTGAGAATCTCTATGCCGGATCCGTTGCGTTTACTTCAGGAGACCCGCGAGGTCATTGGCAACGCGGCACGTGGAGTAGTCAAGATTATCATCACGCGAGGTCCCGGCGGACGTGGGTATCGGCCCCCGAAACAAACCAGTCCGCTGCGGATTGTTCAATTCTCTTCTTGGCCGGAGCATCCGATAGATCAGATAACCAAAGGTATTCGAGTCAAAATCTGCAAAACCCGACTTGGACTCAATCCGTCATTGGCAGGTCTCAAAACACTCAATCGACTCGAGCAGGTCATGGCCAGATCTGAGTGGGATGATCCCGGAATACTCGAGGGGCTCATGCTGGATACCAGGGACTACGTTATCGAGGGCACCATGAGTAATCTCTTTATGCAAAATGGTGACATACTCAGCACCCCCCAGCTGACTCACTGCGGTACCGCAGGCGTAATGAGAGGGTTCGTATTGGAGCAGTGCGCCGCTATGGACTTACGAATCGAAGAAAAGCATATATCACTCGACGAATTGATATCTGCCCAGGCGCTGTTTGTTACCAACTCCGTTATTGGGATTTGGCCAGTCCGCGAATGTGAGGGCACAGCCTATAGTCCGGAACTCATCCCGCCAAGATTGACGCAGCGTGTGATGGATCGCGGGTTTCGTTTCTCCTGAACCGGTTGGCAGAAATGCGCACACTGCAACGCATCCTTGGATTCACCATTATTTGCGCCAGCCTGGGGGTGGGCTGGTTCCTGATGCAGTTCAATCACTTCATCGAATCACCACTGCAATTACCAGAAGATGGTGTCCTTTACCACCTCCAACCCGGCATGACCACCAGAGTCCTCGCCGATGATCTCCAAAAGCAAGGTTATCTCGAGGAGCCACTCTATCTGCGGCTATTTGCCAGGTGGGAGGGCATGGCGCATCGCCTAAAGGCCGGAGAATACTTCATTCCGGTAGGCACTAGGCCTAAACAACTGCTCGAACTGCTTGTTTCAGGCAAGGTGACCAGGTATTCACAGACGCTCATCGAGGGCTGGACCTTTCGGCAGGTGTTGGCCGCGCTGGCAGGAAGTAGTGACCTGGAGCAGACGCTTCAGGGGCGTTCGACGGAACAGATCATGGAAGAACTCGGCCGTCCGGGCGAGCATCCGGAAGGGCGATTCCTGCCCGACACTTATCATTTCCCGAAAGGCACCACAGATCTCGATTTCCTTAAACGCGCTTATCAGGCCATGGAGAGAAAGCTCAAGCAGAAATGGGACGAACGTGACCCTGATCTGCCCCTCGCATCACCCTACGAGGTACTCATACTTGCATCCATTGTCGAGAAGGAGACGGGCCTAGCCAGCGAACGACCTATCATAGCTGGGGTGTTTATTCGCAGGTTGCGCAAGGGCATGAAACTGCAAACAGATCCTACAGTCATCTACGGCCTGGGTGAGAGCTTCGACGGCAATATCCGGCGCCGGGATTTGAAACGGGACACCCCCTACAATACCTATCTTCACAAAGGGCTTACGCCAACCCCCATCGCCATGCCAGGGAGCGATGCCTTGGATGCGGTGGTGCATCCCGCTGAAGGTGACAGCCTATTTTTTGTCGCCAAAGGCGACGGCAGTCACTATTTTTCCAAGACCCTTGCAGAGCACAATCGCGCTGTGCGGAAATATCAACTAAAAAAATAGCGGTGTCGTGAACGTATGGGCAATAGAGGAAAACTCATTACTCTGGAAGGCGTGGAAGGCGCGGGTAAGAGCACCAGTTTGGTCACTGTTCTGCGGCTACTGAGGTCTGCCGGGATCAACGTTGTTCAATCCCGCGAACCTGGGGGGACTGAGCTGGGTGAAGAGGTCAGGGAACTACTTCTCAAACATCGCGATGGTGGCATTAGCGGAGAAAGTGAACTATTGCTCATGTTTGCCGCCCGTGCGGAGCATATGAGCCAAGTGATCAAGCCGGCACTAAACCGTGGAGACTGGGTATTGTGCGACCGATTCGTCGACGCTTCCTACGCTTATCAGGGCGGAGGAAGAGGCATACCGCAAGACCGTATCAGGCAATTGCACCGCTGGTTGATGGATGATTTCCAGCCTGATTTGACGCTGCTCTTGGATATTCCTGTGGAAATTGGATTAGGACGAGCGGGCCGCCGCTCGGATCCAGACCGCTTCGAAGTAGAGACCACGGCTTTTTTCGAACGAGTCAGAAATACCTATCTCATGATTGCTGCAGCGGAACCCAGCAGAATGAAAGTAGTAAATGCAACACAGGTGCCCGCCGACGTCGAGCAGGACATAGCTCAGATTCTTGAAACCTTCATCGATTAGTAAAGAGATGCACGCCGCAACTCCCCAATCTGATTTGTTGCCCTGGCAAAGCGCCGATTGGGAGCGGGTGGTGGCGGCTCGAGAAATGGGACGCTTGCCACATGCCCTGTTGTTGACAGGTACCAGTGGAGTAGGCAAGCGGCGTTTTGCTGAGTTGCTGGCCAAGTCGATGCTGTGCAATGAATCCGATGAGTACGGTATGCCCTGCAATCAATGCCGGGGATGTCATCTTTTCGATGCCGGTTCCCACCCGGACTACCGCACCATAGAACCAGAAGAGAAGGGTAAGTTCATCAAGATTGATGCCATTCGGGAATTTACCAGTAGCGGGGCTTTGACTGCCCAGGCGGGGGGGTTCAAAGTTTCCATCATAGAACCTGCGGATGCGATGAACACCGCTGCCGCCAACAGTCTGCTGAAGACCCTGGAAGAACCAGCGGATTGGACCTTGATGATACTCATAAGCGCTACACCCGGGAGACTTCCCGCCACTATACGGAGTCGCTGCCAACAGATCAGATTGGCTGCCCCTGACCGTGAGAGTGGGTTGAGTTGGCTCCAGTCTCAGTTGCCCGATGCTCCCCAACCCAACCTATTGCTTGATCTGGCATCGGGTGCGCCACTTTCGGCGCTAAAAATCCACCCAACCGAGACCTTGGCGCTACGAATTAAGTTATTCGAAGAATTTGCCGCTATTATGAGAGGCAGTCAGGATCCGGTCGCAGTCGCTGCGGAGTGGAGCAAGTTGGATACTGTCCAGGTGGTAGAGTGGTGTATCAGCTGGCTGATCGATATCATCAGACTGCAGGCGGACCCAGATGGTGGGCATTTGCAGAATTCGGACCAGCGTAACCAGTTGCAACTGCTAGCCAATGAAATAGAATCCAAGCAAATGTTTAGGCTCCTGGACCAAGCCCTTGAGGCATCTCGAAGCGCTGGTGCGCAGCTTAATCAACAGATGGTGATGGAGGATTTGCTGCTGTTTCTCTCGGACGGCGGTGGCTTCCAAAGGTGAGGAGAATCGATGGCTTCCAGCATACCCCCGACCAGGCAAGGCATACTTTCGCTGACAATCAAGGATACCAACGCATTGTATGCCGCTTATATGCAGTTCGTGAAAAATGGTGGGTTATTTATCCCCACTAACAAGCGCTACCAGCTGGGAGACGAGGTATTCATGCTGCTCACACTCATGGATGAGTCGGAGCGCATACCCGTGGCTGGTAAAATAATCTGGATCACCCCAATGGGTGCCGAGGGAAACCGCGCCACCGGTATTGGCGTTCAATTCAGCGAGCAGGACGACGGGATGGCAAGAAACAAGATCGAAACCTATCTGGCGGGGGCGCTAAAAGCGGAGCGTCCGACACACACGATGTAGGGCGATCGACAGACCTCCTCCCGTTCATTAACGGAGAAATGTGACAAAGAAACCCCGCCATGCGGGGTTTTTTCATGAGGTTACAACGCTCCCAGCCCATCCTCTTTCGCCAGACAATACAACCAGGCACCCAATCCCGCTATGATACCCCCTGCACGTACAAGTACACTTGCCTGGAGCGCTATGCTGGTAGATTCTCATTGTCATCTGGACCGCCTGGATCTTGCCCCATACGACGGTAGTTTCGGCAAACTCATGGTAACCATAGCCGAGGCGGGTATAGGCCATCTTCTCTGTGTGTCCATCGACCTGGAATCCTATCCTGCCATGCTCCGCCTGGTAGAGCCCTATGATTTCATCTCGACCTCTGTGGGAGTACATCCCAATGATGGAGAGCGGCGAGACCCGGAACCTGGGGAACTGGAGGCGTTAGCCGCGCACCCGAAAAACGTAGCTATCGGCGAAACCGGACTAGACTACTTCCGAAGTAACGGCGACCTCGATTGGCAAAGAGAGCGTTTTCGCCGGCATATTCAGGCCGCCCGGGCATGTAATAGACCGCTGATAATCCATACCCGGGCAGCCAAGGAAGATACCATCGCTATCATGCGCTCCGAGCAAGCCAGGGATGCCGGGGGGGTGATGCACTGCTTTACAGAAGATTGGGAAATGGCGAAACAGGCTCTGGATATGGGCTTTTATATATCGTTCTCGGGCATCGTCACTTTTAAAAGCGCGGTGGAACTCAAGGAGGTGGCCCGTAAGGTTCCCCAGGAGCGTTTATTGATAGAAACGGATTCTCCCTACCTCGCGCCAGTACCTTATAGGGGCAAACCCAATGTACCCCAGTATGTGGCCAGAGTGGCGGAGTGCATTGCACAACTTCGACAACTGGATAGCGAACGGGTTGCGGAAATTAGCACGAACAACTTCTTTACGCTCTTCACCCGTGCAAGTAGGTGACAGGAACGCTTATTCGGGTCCGATCGCTTAGAAGAATCTGTGCTAATCTGCCTCCTACCGGAGCGCCGGCAGTTCCACCGGTAAATCCTGATTTCGACAACAGACTTGGGAGAGAGACCCATGAGCAACGCTGTTCGTATTCACCAAACTGGCGGTCCCGAGGTGTTGAAGTGGGAAACTACGGAACCCGGTATGCCAGGCCAGGGGCAGGTGCTTTTGAGGCAGACTGCGGTGGGCCTTAACTTCATCGATGTTTATCAACGCACCGGCCTCTATCCCGTCGATGGTTTTCCCCAGACTCTTGGTATGGAGGGTGCCGGCGTTATCGAGGCAGTCGGGTCTGACGTGAGCCTATTTTCCAAGGGTGATCGGGTAGCCTATGCGATGGCCCCAGGGGCCTATACCGATTGCAGGATCATCGACGCGGAAAAGTTGGTCCGCTTGCCGCAGCGCATCGACGAAAGAACGGCGGCGGGGATGATGTTGCAGGGCATGACGGCCCGATATCTTCTCAAGGATTCTTATGCAGTGCGTCCCGGAGACTCTATTCTGGTCATGGCGGCGGCTGGCGGGGTCGGATCCATACTCTGTCAATGGGCAAAACACTTAGGGGCCGAGGTAATAGGATGTGTGGGCTCCAGGCAGAAGGCGGAGTTGGCCGAGGCCTGCGGTTGCGACCATATTATCGACTACAAATCAGAAAACATAGCTGCTCGGGTGAAAGCGATCACCGGAGGAGCGGGGGTCGCGGTCTCCTATGACTCAGTGGGTCGTTCTACGCTCGAGGCCTCACTGGATTCCCTGCGCCCGACAGGTACCCTGGTGAGTTATGGCAATGCCTCAGGCGCAGTCACCGACTTCAATCTGGGCCTGCTTGCACAGAAGGGCTCTCTCTACGTGCAGCGTCCCACGTTGGCGACCTACATTCGTAATCGGCCATTACTGGATACTGTCGCCAGCGACTTAATGTCCGTGGTGGAGTCAGGCCAGGTAAGGATACTGATTGGTCAGGAATATCCGCTGCGAGATACCCCACAGGCCCATCGGGATCTCGAAGCTCGGAAAACTACCGGCTCAACAGTGCTCATACCCTGACGGCAAACCCCTGCTGGAGATCGTCAGCGCTCGCCCCTCAAGGACCTGGGGCGGGCATTCTCATCCACCGCCACGTAGGTAATGGAAGAGGTTGCCACCATGGCCACGGAGTCAGGATCGCGATCCCGTTCGCTGAAAACCTCAACCTTTATTCGAACCGAAGTGGATCCCTCTCTCTCCAGGTCTGCGTAACAACTCACCAGGTCGCCTACCATAACTGGGCGAATAAAGCGGAATTCGTGTACGGCCACGGTGGCGACACGTCCTCCAGCCACCTGTACTGCGAGAATACTGCCGGCGATATCCACCTGGGACATCAACCAGCCCCCGAAAATATCCCCTGACGGATTGGTGTCCGCCGGCATTGCAAGTACACGTACAGTTAGCTGCCCTTCTTCAGGGGGTATTGCAGGCATGACAACTGGTCCTGTTGCTGTGGTTCTGGAAGCGGCCGTGAATTCCTTCAGTGTCCTCTATAAAGCGACTTCACCAGGTTTTGGTTCCTCTCGATAATCTTGGACCGCTTTAGTTTCAGTGTCGGTGTGAGCAGTCCATTTTCGATATCCCAACTTTCCGCTGACACTCCCACAGCCTGGATCTTGGCGTAGCCGGGGAATGTGTGGAGATTTTTCCTGACGGACTCCAGTAGAATTCGCTCCAACTCTTCGCTCCGGGTAAAGTCCTCGCTCTGAGGATCCAGTCCCAAGTCCCGGGCCAGATCATCCTGCTTATCGGCGTTGAGCACTACCAGAGCCGAAAGGTAAGGCTTGCCCTCGCCAATTACCAGGACCTGGTCGAACAGTTCATCAAGGGCGATAGCCATCTCCATATCCCCAGGTGGAATCTTTTCGCCATTGGCCAGCACGATGATTTCCTTGAGTCTGCCTGTCAGATACAGATGCCTCTGTTCCAATTTGGCGCGGTCCCCGGTGTGGAACCAGCCATCAGCATCGATTACTTCCCCGGTTGCCTGAGGATTGTTCCAATATCCCAGCATGACGCAGGGACCGCGGGTCAACAGCTCATCTGATTCGCCGATCTTTATCTCAATTCCCTCGACGGGGATGCCCACGCTGGCAGGTATGTTGTCTTCGATTCGATTTGCGGCAATTACCGGTGAGGTCTCGGTTAGTCCGTAGCCTTGTTGGATATTGACACCCAAACCGATAAAGAGTTTGGCAATCTCAGGCGTCAGGGCAGCCCCGCCGCTGACGGCAAATCGAATTCGTCCACCCAGTTTTGCCTGCACCTTGCTCGCCACCAGGCGATTGAGTAGGGGCCAGAGTAACAGGCCGGGAAACCAACCCCGTCGCTTCTGGAGATATTCGAACCGCTCCCAACCGATCTCCACGGTCTTATTGAAAAGCTTCTGAACCGTCGGTGCATCCTTCGTGAGTTTTTCCTGAATCTTTGCGTACACTCTTTCGAAAATCCGTGGCACCGCAATCAGGATGGTAGGTTTCACCTCTATCAGGTCTTCCCCGAGTTGTGGTACTGATCGGGCGAAGGCAACCTTGGAGCCGGCCAGCATGGGAAGATAGCCGCTCAACGTGCGTTCCAGCATGTGGGAGAGCGGAAGAAACGAGAGCATCAAATCATCTGGATAGATATCGATCGCCTTCAGGCAGGCTGCGGCATTACAGAGGATATTGCGATGACTGAGCATCACCCCTTTGGGACGGCCGGTGGTCCCGGAGGTATAAACGATGGTGGCTAGGTTGTCCGGGTCCCCATCCCAGTTGTGCAGATCACCAACGGATTCCGGCAACCAATCAGCCACCGTCGTCACGTCGAGCTCCGATGTCGAGGCCGTTACAGGATTCATGGTCACTATCGACACATCGGCCAGTTGATCGGAGATCTCCTGTAAACCCAACCACTGATTCTCGGTTTCGATCAAGAAGAGTTTTACCCCCGCGTCCCGAAGTATGTAGCCGATGTTATCGGGCCGGTCATTGGTGTATATCGGTACGGTGATCAGGCCGAGGCCCTGGGCGGCCTGATCAAAAATCAACCATTCACGGCAGTTTCTCAGCATGATGGCCACCCGGTCTCCAACTTGGAGCCCCGCTGCTAGCATCGCCTGCTGCCAGCGGCTTACCTCGTCCGCCGTTTGACGCCAGCTATATCGGCACCAAGTGCCGGAGGGCTCATCGAACTGAATGTAGGCCAGTTCTTCCGGGGATCTATTAACTCTGGCGTGGAAGGCGCCGGATAGGGTACGACTGTCTGTGAGCGAGATAGTATCTGTAGATTTCATTTTGAATATACTGGCGGCGGCCTGGTAGTTGGTAAGTGTAACGGCCCTCCTGAAATAGAGATATACACCATACGAACCTGATCGACTAGCGGGGTTTAGACGGGTCCTCCTTGAAAGCAGCCCAAGATGGGCACCCTCGGTATCCTGATTTACCGTAATCCTCGAAAGCATCAACGGCAATAATCCGTCGGCGCAACTGCTCCATCGAGTTCAGAATCGCTCTCTCTTCGTGCGTTATTATCCCGCCGGCGACTGACTGCGCCAGCAACGATTCCAGCGAGTTGCCGGAAACAAGGCCGCTTTTTTGCGCTCCATCGAGAATACCCTGGATGCGCTCCGACTCATCCGCCAGCTCCAGCGCGAGTTCCAGCTGCCCCGCCTTTTCCTCGGGGTCACGACTGATATGGATACCCTGAGTCAGACGCTCTCTGGTGGCGGAATTAGCAATCAATACTGCAGCAGCTTGATGCCCGAGGGTGTCGCAAGGCTGGTTGTAGGGATAGCCAGTGGGAAATACCAGCAGCCGCAGTAACACCCGGAGGGGAAGCGATGGCAAATTGCGAAAAAGCGCGCGTAGTGCTTCCTGGATACGATACAGGCTATCGTCGCAAGCCCAGCGCAGCAGTGGTACATCTTCTTCCTGCTCTCCTTCATCGCTGAAGTGCTTCAATACTGCGGACATGATGTACAGTTCGCTCAATACATCCCCCAACCTGGCTGAGAGCCGTTCCTTGCGCTTTAGCGAACCACCCAGTGTGATCATGGTGACGTCCGCGCAAAGTGCGAAGGCAATGCACATCCAATTCAGCTGCTTGAAGTATCTTCTGCTGGCACCGCTTGCCGGGCTGGGCGTGAACAACCCGCGAGTGACTCCAAGCAGCAGGCTTTGGGCCATATTGCCTAAAATGTAGGCAGAATGTTTGTATATCTTCTTGTCGAAAGCCGCTATTGCCGAGGTTTCATCTTCAGAGTTGGCCGCTGCCATCTCTCCGAGAATATACGGGTGGCAGCGTATCGCTCCCTGCCCGAAGATGATCATGCTGCGGGTGAGTATATTGGCGCCCTCGACGGTGATACTGATTGGAACCGCCTGATACGCCCTCCCTAGTAGATTGCCGGGACCTAAACAGATGCCGCTGCCGCCCTGGATGTCCATGGCATCGTTTACTATTTGCCGATAACGCTCGGTGAGGTGATACTTGACGATGGCTGAGATCACCGATGGGTTCTCTCCCGCGTCCAGCGCGCTCAAGGTGAGCAGGCGGGCGGCATCCATCTGATACGTGAGCCCGGCTATACGCGCCAGCGACTCCTCGACGCCCTCAAAGCGGCCAATAGGAATACCAAACTGCTTGCGTATACGGGCGTAGGCACCGGTATAGCGCGATACCAGTTTGCCGGCACCCACTGCCAGGGCCGGCAGGGAAATACCGCGGCCTTCAGCGAGGCTTTCCACAATCATCGGCCAGCCCTCTCCTGCGCCGTCCTGCCCGCCAATGATCCAGTCTATGGGAATGAACACATCCCGGCCGGTGTTAGGCCCGTTCTGGAACGGCACATCGAGGGTCACGTGTCGACGGCCGATTTCCACACCTTGAGTATCCCGGGGAATCAGCGCCAGGGTGATGCCGGGAGTCTTCTCTTCGCTGAGTAGACACTCCGGATCCTCCAAGACAAATGCCAGGCAGATCAAGGTTGCCACCGGGCCCAGGGTGATATAGCGCTTCTCCCAATTGAGTCTTATGCCGAGCGTCTCATGCCCGCGAAACCGTTGATAGCAGACAACGCCCCGATCAGATAGCGAAGCGGCATCGCTGCCGGCCTCCGGCCCGGTGAGGGCGAAGCAGGGAATCTCATCACCTCTTGCGAGGAGCGGCAGATAGTGGCTCTTCTGGCTGTCCGTCCCGTAGCGCAGCAGCAACTTTCCGGGACCGAGGGAGTTGGGGACCATAACGGTGACCGCAGCGACCAGACTGCGGCTCGCGAGTTTTACGATCACGGCTGAGTGGGCCAGTGCGGAAAAACCCAGTCCGCCGAAGCGTTTGGGAATGATCATGCCGAAGAAGCCGTTTTCGCGGATGAACTTCCAGACAGGTTCGGGAAGATCCCGGTCATGGTGGGTTATTTGCCAATCATCAAGCATGGCGCACAGCTGCGCCACCGGGCCGTCCAGAAAAGCCTGCTCTTCGGGGGAGAGAGCGGGGCGGGGTATCTCGAGTAATCTGGGCCATCGCGGTCGCCCTCTGAACAGCTCCCCATCCCACCATACGGTCCCCGCATTGAGTGCATCCGCCTCTGTTTGCGACATGGGAGGTAGTACCCTGCGAAATTGCTGCAACAGGGGTTTGCTGATAAATCGTCGACGAATACCAGCAGATCCGAGCAGCAGCAGGGATGTGGCCACAACCACCGCCACCACCAATAAAGTGAAAGAAAACCCGCTAATCAGAGCAATTGCTGCCAACAGAAGGGTCACCAATAGCGGAATAGCTGGATAGGGGGCCCGAAGGTTGGCGACTATCCAGAGTGTCGCGACGATAAATACAACAATAACTAGGATATTCATCTCAGTGTCTTGTCTTCGACGGTGGATCCACCGAGAGCGGGGGGGAACCCGGATCGAAGTCCTCTAGGTCATCGTTATATAGGTGGTCCTCGTCGGCCCAGGGCAGTCTGCGGTAGATCCCCAGATCATCGATACCCAGAAAGGGGTACTTGATGATGTCGAAATAGGGCGAATAATCGAAATCCTTGGGAGTAAAGAGTTTGGGATTGCGTTTGAAAAAGCGAACATTGCTGTCAGTGCCCCGATCGATAAAAGGGAGAATCGGAAAATCTACGCTACTGAATGCTTCCGCCAATAGACAGGAGCAGACCGTTCGTGTGGGTGAGCCCGCGTTGTGATGGAAAAGACTTGAACGCCAGCGTCGCGGCATTAATGCCCAAGGAAAGAAAAAGCGCGCCAGATCCAAGAGCTGCCGCACATCGTATGCGGTACCCAACCGACGAATAGTGAAACCGGTCACTGCATTGGCATCTTTGGGGGACAGCTTCGTAGGCCGGCATATTCTCAAATGATCATGGCGATATTTGCTGACGGGAACCACGACTGTGCCCTCTCCCAGCAGGGCCTCAACCAGTAGGCGCTCGTTACTGTCACCACGATAATAGACCCGCACCCTCTGTCGCAGTGAATGATCCTCGATGTCGGATAGACGACCGATATACAAAGCGGAATGGGTCCAAGCGCTCTGGGTAATCTGTTTGATTACCTCGCTAACTCGACTGCGGCCTTCCACCAGGACGATATCTCCGGGGCGCAGTTCAAAACAAAGCCGGCGAAAATCACAGAGTGGGGAAGCCCCAGGAGGGCTTTCATGCATGAGCCAGGAACAGAGCCGCTCCCACAACCAGGCGGCAATTCGTTTCATCGAAGCCATTTACTTCTCCTACCTGAACTTCTACCTCTACATCTCCTGCATATATGTAATATTAGACCGGAGAACTCGGGTATTTACTTTTCAGGGTCGCGGAACTATCTAGATCACGGCCCGGCGAGAGCGGATCGGGATGGCTTGGGGAGGAATTGCCGAACGGTGTTATATGTTAATTAAATACATTATTAATATTTTTTAACTATTTGTAATTATATATATTTATTTTGATGATTCTTCAATCAAGTGTTGAAAGTATTCCCCCAGAACCCGTACCGTCCGGGGATGGGCCGCCACCGCCAGGTGTTGCCGCGTAGGGATGATCTCCACCCGCGAATGAGGTACACCCGAAACTGGCGGGTTGTCTAGACGATAAATGAGCAGACTGTTGGCTACATTCTCAGGATGGCCCTGACTGGCCGTCCTCTTCTTTATCCAATTGCTGTCTAAATAAACAATTAGATCTATTACTTCATCTGATTTCTCAAGTAGTTGTAAGGCATCCCAGACCCACAACGAAGCGCCACTCCAGCCGATGAGGACGATGCGGGCATCCGGCTCCTGGCGCCTAATCTCCCTCGCCAAAGCAGCCAGTGAGTCTCCGCTCGCGGCGGCGTGAAACTGGGTGTTCTTCAATCCCGCAGATCTAAAAAAGGCAGCCACTGTAGACAAGCGCCCCAGTTGGGGCACGTCCAGGGGCGAGTTGATGAAATGTACATGCAAGCGGTCCCGAGCATCACCAGGTTGGGTGCGAATTTGCTCCCGAAGCTGTGCCGATCCCACGCTGGCACAGCCTTGCAACATTAACCACAGCAGCGAGAGCCCAATGGCGATGCTGGAATTCCTGAGAATAGAAGGTGACATTTGCAGCGGCAAATTGGAAAATTCCACTCTCCGACAGTATTAATCGGAAAGCAATAGTCGTCGCCTAAGGTTGCAGCGGGAGACCAAACTTAAGTGCATGAAAAGCGGGTCAGTAGCAGTGTCTAGCCCAGGAAACAGACTGTTGGACCAAGCGGCAGCGCCGGCAGCGGTGATTGGGCGTATAGACGCTCTGGACGCGCTTCGCGCGGCGGTTATGATTCTCGGGGTCTTTCTCCATGGCGCGGCGGCCTATATGCGCGAGCCCATGCCCGGCCTGCTATGGCCGGTGACCGATCCATCGAAAGGCTGGGGGTTCGACCTGGTCCTCTGGTATCTCCACGGTTTTCGTATACCGCTTTTTTTCCTGATCGCAGGCTTCTTCGCCTCATTGCTTTGCCAAGCCAAAGGGGCGCACGGGTTTCTCCTTCACCGACTCAGGCGTATCGGCGTACCCCTGCTATTCGCGATCGCCATCATTCTGCCGGCCACCTATTTCATATGGGGGCTGGGGCTCGTGGAGCGGGAGATGGTTACCTGGCGGGAGTTACTGCGGTTGAGCTTCGAGGATGCGCGGCTCAAGAATGAACTACTGGGGCTGGGACATCTGTGGTTTCTGCAGTATCTCCTGATCTATTCGGTGATCTATTTCTTCCTGGTCCAATGGTGGCCGAAGCGGCTGTCAATCAGGATATCAACTCGACTGCTGGAGAGTTGGTGGCGCCTGTTACCTTGGGTAGGGATCAGCTGGGCATTCCTGTCGGTCAAGCCCGAGATATATACCCACTTCGACAATCTCTGGCTACCCACTCCCATCAACCTTGCCTACTACTCGATATTCTTTGTTGTCGGTACCTTTCTGTTTCCAATCAAAGAGCAACTGAGTCTGCTTGTTCCCAGGTATCAGATCTATCTTATGGGATCAGTGTTGCTCTTCGGATTCTCCTTTGCGTTGCAACGGCAAACGGAGTTGGAAGCCGCTTCACTCTCTGGTCTGGCGTGGCTGTTCCCACTGATCGTCGGCCTCTACTCCTGGCTGGCCGTTTGGGGTTTTCTGGGTCTGTTTCTCTCCTGGTCCCGCTACTTTTCCCCACGGGTGCGCTTTGTTTCCGACTCCGCATATTGGACTTATCTGATACATCTGCCGTTGGTGGGATTGTTGCAGATTGGAATTCATTCGCTGGCGGAGCGCTTTACGCTATCCATCTCTCCGTTTCTGGCCTTTGTCCTGTCGACCGGTACAACATTGATGATGGCGTTGATCAGCTACCGTTACCTGGTCCGATATGGTCTAATCGGCCGGTGGTTGAATGGCCCCAGAGCTAGAACGATGCAGTAATCGGCACTGCTCATTGCTTATTGTCAAAATGCCGGGATATCAAGCCGATAATACTGATCAATCTGGATACGAGAGGTTGCTCAAAGATGAAGTATTGTAATAGGCAGTTTGCAATTTCAGCACTCACGATCTGCATTCTGTTGGCTGGATGTGCTTCTACCACTCCAAACTCACCGAATAGCGCGGACACCACCGCTCCATCGACAGTTAGCGGGGAGGTCTATCTGCTGCGGGGGCTCTTCAACGTCTTCTCACTGGGAATGGATGAGATGGGTGAAATGTTGAGGCAACAGGGTGTCGAAGCCTCAGTGCACTCGGGCCCCTCCTGGCCCTATCTGGGAAAACTGATCAACCAACACAGAGGGGCAGGGCAGTCCCAGGGCCCGCTGGTAATTTCCGGTCATAGTTACGGGGCGGACGACGCCATCCGCTTGGCTAGAATACTTGAGGAGCATGAAGTGGAAGTGACCGCGTTGGTCTTGGTGGATCCCACCACGCCGCCCAAGGTGCCGGCCAATGTAAAGCTTTGCGTGAATTTTTACCGCTCCAGCCCCACTACGGACTGGATGCCCTGGCTGCGCGGCGTACCCGTTGAGACCGAGAGCGAAGATACCCTGGTGCTCAATCGCGACCTGAGAGCATCTCAAAATCACAGCGCTCTGGTGGAAGAGGTCAACCACTTCAACATCGAGGAACATCCGGAGATTCAGAAAATGGTGGTTGATGAAATTATCAATGTGCTGCAAAACCCGGCGCTGACTGAAGAAGTCATAGAGCCACAGCAATCGTTGAATATCGCCAGTAAAGCGGATGATTGAGACCGGCCAAGGTCCGGCCTTACTGGCTGCGGTTTCGGTTTGGTTCTACTGGGCAGCAGTGTTGCTCATGGCGGCGCGTTTGCGGCTCATGCGCGGGGGTAGGGCAGGTTTACTCCCGGCTGCACCCATCGAGAGGTTAATGTGGATATTCTGGGTCCCGGTTATCGTCGGCTGGAATCTGTTCCCGCTATTTTCGATTAACCAGTCGGCACCGATTTGGCAGCTGCCGGCGGATGCCGTACTCGACCCGGGCTGGTTGGCTTTGCGCTGGGTCGCCGCTGCGGTCGTGGCTCTTTGTCTGCTGGCCACTGTCTACTGCTGGCGCTGGATGGGAAAAAACTGGCGCGTGGGTGTGGATACCAACAGCACCACAACGCTAATCACAGATGGTCCTTTCAGTCGTGTGAGACATCCGATCTATGCCCTCAGTATTGCCATGATGGGGGCAACACTGCTTGCGGTACCAACCTTCCCGATGCTGATCGTCGCAACACTGCACATACTATTGATGCACTTCAAGGCTGCAAACGAGGAGGCCTGGATGGGGCGGCAGACCGAAGTCGACTACGCGGGTTACAAAGCGCAAACCGGGCGTTTTCTGCCGCGTCTGCGCAACCATTAGTCCCACGCCATACTGCCCTGGTAAACTTCCGGGCAATTCTTTATTCTTCCCCCTTTTGTTTATCCCCAGCCTCAAATTACAAAGATATGGATAAGTTGTTGTTTGCGGGACAAGTCGCCTTGATTACCGGAAGTTCCCGGGGAATCGGACATGCCATAGCTGAGTCGCTGGCCGACCAGGGAGCGGACATTGTCGTCACCTATCGGCGGTCGGGAAAATCGGCGGACAAGGCCCAAGCCTTGTGTGAACAGGCACGATCGCTCGGTCGGCGCGCCATCGCAGTGCAGGGTGACATCGCGGTCAAGAGCGATGTCAAAAGAATGGTGGAGGAGGGTGTGGCTGCCATGGGCGGTCTGGATCATTTGATTTTGAATGCAGCTTTGGCTCCCTTTAAACCGTTTGAAAAACTCCTGGAGCGGGATCTTAAACAGTTGGTTGGCGTCAACTATCTTGGCAATATCTTCTGTATCCAGGCAGCGCTCCCCCATCTGGAGGCAAAAGCCGGACGCATCGTATTCTTGTCCAGCCTGGGTAGCCGCCTCTACAGTCCCTCCTATCCACTGGGCAGCATGAAGGCAGCCATGGAAGCAGTGGTCCGCGACTGCGGTGAATCCCTGAGACCCAGGGGCGTCAATGTAAACGGGGTCTGTGCAGGCATTGTAAAAACCGATTCCTTCAAGGTGCTGCGTCAATTTTGGGAGAAAGACCAGCAGATCCCCGAGGACTATTTCGTTCAGGAGGATGAGGTGGCCGATGTGGTCTCATTTCTCTGTGCTCCCGGCAGCCGGGCGATCCGTGGTCAGACCATTGTCGTTGACCACGGCATGAGCAATCTCAGCTACCAGGGCAGTTGAGGAATCGGTCGTCTCCGACTCCCGCATTCCTGTATAATTCGTTATTTGTTTTCAACCCCCTCAATTACTCAGGTCTAAGGTAGAGATGAAACAGGAATTAATCCAAGAAGCAGTGGTTATCAGCGAGCTGAAGAGAATCCTTGCGGACACCTTGCGCATCGAACAGGATACGATTGAAGCCGAAAGCTCCCTGATCAACGATTTGGGTGCCGAGTCGCTGGATTTCCTGGATGTTGTATATCAGCTGGAGCAGACCTTTGGTATCAAAATGGCCCGCCACCAGGTACTCGAGCATGTGGAAGAGTTGTTCGGCGAAGACAAAGCCATTGACGACGATACAGGCGAATTGACCGAGGGTGCGCTCGCCATGCTGCGTCTGCGATTTGGAGAGGATGCGCCGGATATCGATGAAGGCATGGATATGGACGAAGTGCCCAAGTTGGTCACTGTGAATTCCATGGCGCGGGCGGTTTTGGACATTCTCGACACCCTGCCGGAAAAATGCACGGCCTGCGGTGCCTCAGCCTGGAAGACCGAGGAGACGAAAATCGTCTGTGGCGAATGCAGCGCCCCGGGCACTTTCGAAAATGGGGACGACCTCACCCAGGCCTGGCTGAAGAACGCCCAGGAACAACACAACCTCTTTTAGTCGTTCGCAGGGATGAGCAGTCAGCCTGAAAAGCGCCGTGTGGTCATCACCGGTTACGGTACCCTGAATCCTCTGGGAGCAAACGCTGAGGATGCTTTCGCACGCGCCAGCCGCGGCGAGTCGGGTATTGATGAAATTCGGGGTTTCGATACCACCGGGCTACCCTGCCGCATTGGCGGTGAGGTTGACGACACCTGGTTGGCTCCTCTGGAAACCCTGGAGTCCTATCAGCAGTCCCGCTGCGAGAAGTTCTCCTCCCGGGCGGTCAATATGATGGTATTGGCCACAGCGGAGGCGGCGGCCATGGCGCGTCTCGACGATGTGGAAGATCGCTACCGGGTAGGATTCTCCCTCGGGTCTCATGGAGAGAACCCCTCGATCCAGGAGATGCAGTTTTTACATCGATTCTACAGTGAAAAAGAAGGCTGGGATTTAAGGGGGCTGGAGTCCGCCGGCGGTTTCAGCTACATGAGCTTTCTGAAGCGCAAACCCGATGTGGCGCCGGCAATCCTCGCCAAGCTGTTTAGATGCCAGGGCAGCAGTCAGTCCATTGTCTCCGCGTGCGCCGCGGGGGCCCAGGCAATCGGCGAGGCTTACCGGCTGATTCAAGACAATAAATGCGATGCTATGGTAGCCGGAGGCTGCGAGGCAACACTCAACTTCTCTGGCTTCATCGGTTTCGTCCTCATCAAGGCCATGGCTGAGAAGTACACTACACCTCAGAGCGCGTCCCGCCCCTTCGATCGCAAGCGTAACGGTTTTGTAATGTCCGAGGGCGCGGGCGCGGTGATACTCGAATCCCTCGAGCATGCCCAAGCGCGGGGGGTTCCCATACTTGGCGAACTGCGAGGTTACGGGGATTCGGCGGACGCCTATCGCATCACCGATACTCACCCCAAAGGGGAAGGAGCCATTCTGGCAATGAAAAGGGCCATGGAGGATGCGGGCGTCGAGGCTAAAGATATCGACTACATCAATGCCCATGGTACTTCCACTGCTCAGAACGATCTGACCGAGAGCCGGGCCATTGAAACGGTTCTGGGCGACCGAGCGTTGGAGATACCGGTGAGCTCCAACAAGTCGATGCTGGGTCATACCATCGCCGCCGCAGGTGCAATCGAATGCATTTTCTCGCTGATGGGCATGCGGAAATCCATCCTCCTTCCCACAATTAACCAGGAGTTCGCGGACAAAAAATGCCGCCTGGACTACGTCCCAAATCAGGCGCGCAGCCAGCCCCATCGCACCTTGCTCTCCAACTCCTTCGGCTTTGGAGGCCAGAATGCCTGTCTTTGCCTGGGTGCCTGGGACGGGGCCTAGATAAGCGATGCCTACGGCAGCAGACCCCGTGGTGATATCCGGCCGGGCGGTGGTGACTCCGCTGGGGCTGGACGTCGATCAAACCTGGGATGCGCTGCTGGAGGGACGCAGCGGTATCGAACCCATTACCGCCTTCGATGCCGAGGGTTTCCCCTGCCGGCTGGCAGCCGCGGTCAAGGGTATAGATCCGGAGCAGCTGCAACTTCCCCGCAGGGAGTCCAGGATAATGGACCTGCACTCCATGATCCTGATGAAATGCGCCCAGGATGCAATGCAGGATTCAGCGTTGGAGAGCGCCGCACAAGGGGGAGAGCAGATCGGTTTTTTTGCCGGCATCGGCATGGTGGACTATCGGGTTGAGGATCTGCTGGGAGCGATTTCGAAATCCCTGGATAACGGCCGGGAGATCGATTACGACCATTTTTACCAGCAGGCCTATCAGGAGATTTTCCCGCTCTGGCCGCTTTCCATGCTCAACAATATCGCCCTCTGTCAGGTAGCGGTAAAGCTGGGTCTGAAGGGAGAGAATAGTGTTTTCTCGCCTCACGGCGAGGCGACATTGCAGGCGATTTGGGAGTCCGTCTGCGCACTCGAAGAGGGACGCAACAGACAGATTCTGGCAGGCGGTGTGGGAGAGAAGCTCTCCGAGACCAGTCTCGCCAGAGCATTGCTGCATGGCTTGGTGAGTGATCGCAATCTTCCGTGCCAACCCTTTTCCAAGGACAGCCCGGGAGCGATCTTGGGCGAGGGTGGGGGTGTCGTGGTGCTTGAATCGAGATCCAGCGCCGAGGCACGGGGTATCAGCCCATCAGTCGCTATCAGCGGCTATGGCTGTGGTTTCTCCCAGGCGCCAGCGGATGATGGGGTAGGCCCAACTGCCGAAGCCTTCGCCGATGCCATGAAGGGTGCCCTGGAGCTTGGGGGCCGTAAACCCGGCGAGGTGGACCTCATCATTTCCCACGGGGAGGGAAGCCGAGGTGTCGACAGCAGGGAAGTCGAAGCGATTCGCCAGTTGATGGGCGAGGCGCAATCAGAGACTCGACTGTACAGCTCCAAGGGCAATTTTGGCCATATGCTGGCTGGCGCGCCACTGGTGGATCTGGTGTTGGCAGAGCGGATGATGAGCAGCGGTCTGATCCCGCCGACGCTCACAGCGGGTAATGCCGCGGAGAGTATCGCCGCGGACATATTGGTCACCGGAGCACCCCTGGAGAATGCACCGAAGGTGGTGCTGATCAATACCTGCAGCTATGAGGGGCACACCGGCTCCCTGCTGCTCGAGTCACTGGGAAACTGAGATCCGCGGAGCATTGAGATGAGGTTTCTTTATTACGATCGTGTCGATGAGTTGGATAAGGGCAAGACCATTGTCGGCATCAAATCATTTCCCCTGTCCGAAGAATACTTCCGTGGCAATCATCGCAAGATAGCCCTGGTACCCGGGGTAATCTTCATCGAATCAATGGCTCAACTTCTCGGCTGGTTGACCATCTACTCCTACGATTTCAGTTTTTCGGCAGTGATGTCTTTGATCGAAGGAGTGAAAGTCAGCTCCACTCTGAGGCCAGGGTTTACCGCCGAAATCAGGGCGGAACTGATCTCTTCCACTCGCCGGGATTCCTATGGGCGGGCCAGCTGCCTGGTCGACGGCCGGGAGGTTGCTTCGGTAGAACGCATACTCTATAGCCATACCCGTAAGGTTGACCCCGATGCATTGCGGGCGCTATTCACCTACTACAGCGGTATCAATCGGGATGCTTCCTGGTTGAGCAATCCCAGTTCCGCTTCATGAATTCCGGCATGGATACCAAGCGGGGGCAGCAGAGCAGGCGGGTCGTCGTCACCGGATTGGGTATGGCTACCGCTCTGGGGCTGAGCGTCGAAGAGAATTGGGAGAAGGCGCTGAATGGGATCAGCGGTATCCGCAGGCTCAGTTACCCGGCCGCCGAAAGCTCCCCTGTTCAGGCGGTGGGGGAGATAGACAATGCCCATTGGCATGAAATCACCACGGCCTTTCCCGATGAAGCGCGCACCCAGGGTGAGAAAAGAACACTGTTTGCCCTCTGGTCCGCCGGTTCGGCACTGCGGGATGCAGGGATCTCTGAACTGGAAACCGGCGGCCGCAAACGCTGGGGAGTGCTGCTGGCTGCAGGGGCTCCTATTAACAGGCTCGAAGATATTGCCCCCTGGATGACCGCCTCAGGTGAGTTCGACCGCAGGCGATTCGGAGCGGAATTCCGGCGCGTCCATCCGGAGTCAATCGTACGCAACAATTCCCACCGGCCCGGTGCCCTCATCGCCTCCCGCTATGGTTTGGGCGGTTACAACGGTACGGTTACCTCTGCCTGTGCCTCCGCCACCCAAGCTTTGGGAATTGCCCTGCGAAGTATTCAACGTGGTGAAACCGACTTGATGCTAGCCGGCGGCGCGGACTCGATGATCAATCCCGTTGGCCTGGTGTTCTTCGCACTTCTGGGCGCCGCCAACACGACCCGGGAGGATCCCGCTGCCGCCTGCAAGCCTTTCGACCGCCGCCGGGCAGGTCTGGTGATGGGGGAAGGCGCGGGTATCGCGGTGCTGGAGGCGGAGCAACACGCGCTTCGCAGAGGCGCGCGAATCTATGGGGAAGTCGTGGGTTACGGCGCCTCCATGGATGCCCACCAGGTGACCGCTCCGGATCCCAAGGGCCATGGGGCTTCCCGCTCTATGGCGGCTGCCGTTGAAGATTCCGGTCTCGCCTTGGATGAGATCGACTACATCAACGCCCATGGCACCGGGACCAAACTGAACGATCAAGCGGAGACCCAGGCAATAAGACGGACTTTCGGCGATCACGCCGAGCGTCTGCTGGTCAATTCCAGCAAGCCGTTGATCGGTCATCTGCTGGCGGCTTCGGGCGGCCCCGAGTTCGTGTTTACCGTGAAGAGTCTTTGTGAGGACAAGGTTCATCCCACACTGAACTTGACGACCAGGGACCGCCGCTGCGATCTCGACTATGTCACCGCTGGCCAGCGCCAGGTGAATATACGGGCAGCACTCTCAAATTCATTCGGCTTCGGTGGCCAGAATGCCTCTATCGTAGTTAAGAAATATCGAGCGTAAGCCCATCATGGATATTTTATTGAACGGTAAGATTGCATTGGTGACCGGGGGTTCCCGGGGCATCGGACGCGCCATATCCCTGGGGCTGGCGGCTGCGGGCGCAAAGGTCATCGTCAATTACCGGTCGGCCGCGGACGAGGCCGAGGCCGTTGTCCGGGAGATTCAAGAGAACGGTGGCGAGGGCAAGGCGGTACGGGCGGATGTGGCGGACGCTGCCGCTGTCGAGGCGTTGTTCGATATCCTGCGGGACAGCTACGGACAGCTCGACATTCTGGTAAACAATGCCGGAATCATCAAGGATACCCTGCTGTTGAGTATGAAGTCCTCTGACTGGGATAGTGTCATTGATGCCAACCTCAAGGGCACATTTCTCTGTACCCGTATAGGTGCAGAGATGATGTTTCGCCAGCGGTCGGGAAAAATTATCAATATGTCATCCGTCAGCGCCATTCGTTCCTCCCGGGGACAGGCCAACTACGCTGCATCCAAGGGTGGTGTGATCTCTTTTACCCGGGCCTGCGCTGCCGAGTTGGCGAGCAGGGGAATCCAAGTGAATGCGGTATTGCCGGGGTTTGTCGAGACCGACATGACCAAGAGGGTTATGAGCCGGGCGGGGAAACAGACCCTGGAACGAATCCCCGCCGGACGCTTCGGACAGCCGGGGGATGTTGCTGGATTGGTGGTTTTTCTGGCTTCTGAACAGGCGGACTATATCACCGGGCAGGCGATACCTGTGGATGGCGGTCTGAGTATTTAACGGGAATTTAAGAGCGATGCGATATCTGTTAGTCGATCATGTCACCGGCATTGAGCCCGGGAAGTCTATCAAGGGCGTGAAGAACGTGGCGATGACCGAGGACTTCCTGGAATTTCATTTCCCGGGAAATCCGGTGATGCCGGGAGTCATGCTGCTGGAATCTCTGGCGCAGTTGACTGGTTGGCTCAGCGCCGTGACTTCGGATTTCAGTCGCTGGTTCGTCATCGAGCAAATAGAAAAATGCAACTACTACGGGTTCGCTTTTCCCGGAGACCAGGTGGAGCTGGAGGTGACGGTCAACGGCGAGACCGCGGATGGCGACCCACGCTACCTCGGCATGGCCAGAGTTAACGGGCGGAAGAAGGTAGTGGCGGATTTCACCGGTAGAGAGCTGCCGCTGGAAGAGCTGGATGATATCGATCTAAAAAGACGAGAGTATCAGGTTCTGACCCGCACGCTCTCCATGCGCTAGGACGAGGAAGACGGGGTTATGAGTGACAATAGAGTGGCTATTACCGCGGTGGGCTTGATCACCCCCTTGGGCCGGGGTGTGGAGCGCAACTGGGAGAGGTTCAGCAGCGGTGAGTCTGCGATAGGGTATTACCCACGCAGTGAGCTGCCTCATTGTTTCCAGTATCAGGGCCGCGCTGGGGAGTGCGATCCGCCGGAAGACGTAACCAGGCAATTGACCAGCCAGATTCGATTTCTCAACCGCAGTTCGCTACTGGGGCTTGCAGCTTCCAGAGAGGCATTCCTGAGTTCGGGCATGACCGAGGAAAACGTCAAGCCGGAGCGCCGAGCGCTTTATGTGGGTGCTGGAGACTTCACCAGCGTGGGCTATGAATTCATGTATCCGGCGACCAAACTGGCCAGCGATGCGGAGTGGACGCGTGTCGACCAGGCTAAGCTCAACCGCGGGGCAATCGATCTGGTCAATCCCTTTTTTCTCCTGGAATCCTTGAACAACAACCTGTTCAGTTTTCTCTCCGCTTACCTCAACTTTACCGGACCCAGCACTTCGCTCTCCAGCCAATCTCCCTGCGGTTCAAATGCCCTGGAACTGGCCTATCGAAGTATCAAACAGGGGCGCGCGGACGCTGCGTTGGCGGTCGGCTGCGGAAGCTGGGTGGGAGACATTCCGATTTACGAGATGCAGGGGCTGGGGTTGCTTTCGGGTTGCCATCAAGGGGCGCGCTCCTACCGGCCGCTTTCCCGGGACAGGGATGGTTTTATTCCAGGGGAGGGCGGGGCGGCGCTGGTCCTGGAGGCGGCGAAGTCCGCGGAGGCTCGCGGAGCGCCTGTCCTGGGTTGGGTCACCGGCGTGGGGAACACCATGAGCACCGAACCCGAACATGGTCTGGGAATCTCGCCTGACGCCTACAGAGCAGCTTTCCAGTCGGCGCTTGATGAATCCGGCAGCGGCATGACGGACTTGGATTTCGTGATCGCTCACGGCAGCGGAACCCGCAAAGGCGACGCAGCCGAACTGGAAGCATTGGTCAGCCTGACGGAATCTATCTCCACATCGATACCGGTCTCCGCGATGAAGGCACAAACGGGTCACATGGGTGCCGCCAGCGATATTGCGGAAATTGTCTTCGGGCTTCGTTCCGCAGCAGAGTCCGTTGCGCCGGGGACCGGCCACTTCAAGAGCGCGGAAGAGGCCTATGCGAGTTTGAGTATCTCCGCACAACCTCAACCACTGGTGAATCCCGGCGGCAGGTTCCTCTCGACGAGCATGGGAGTGGGTGGGCAGATATCCATCATCGCGGTCGAGTCGGTCTGATTTTTCAGGACCGAGGATCAGCCCTACTTTCGTCTATGGCCAAACGGCGCCCAGGCAAACACGGAAAATCCAAGCCGGTTCAACTGATCGAGTACGGGCTTGCATGGTTGTTGTTCGCGCTCGCCCGAATGCTACCCGAAAGCGCCGCCCGGGGCCTGGGGGCGTTCCTGGGGCGTCTGTTTTTTCTGCTCGCCGGACGCCGTCGTGAAATCGCACTGGAGAATCTACGGCTCGCCATTGGCAGCGACTACAATGACGGGGAGTTGCAGCGCATCGCCCGGGAAAGTTTCAAGTCGTTCTTCCACACTTACCTGGAAATCATCAGGTTTCGCCGTTTCCTTCATGACCCGGAACGTATACTGGAAACCGCCAACAACCGGGAGAGCATCGAAATACTGCTGGCTCGGGTAAAAGAGATTCACCAAACAGCGGGAGGCTGCATCTTCGTCACGCCCCATCTGGGCAATTGGGAAGTACTGCCGCACGCGAGTGCCTATATCGGCGTCCCCATGATGGTAGTCGCCCGGCCATTGGATAACCCCTATCTTGAGGCCTTGGTGTATCAGGACCGCACCGCAACAGGGCAACTGTTGATACCCAAACGAAACGCGATGTTCATGCTGCAAAAGACGCTGCACAAGGGGAAGTCCATCGGTCTGCTCGCCGACCAGGCTACCAAAAAGGCGATTTCGGTCAATTTCTTCGGCCGCCTCGCCACCACCACACCGGTGCCCGCCATTCTAGCAACCTCGTATAACCGGCCGATTGTCGTGGTCGCCTGCTGCCGCGATAGTTCGGGCAAAGGTTTCCTTGGCTACGTGGCCGATCCGATCTGGCCTGGAGAGTATCAGAGCGAGAAGGCGGAGATATTCCGTTTGACGGCAGAGATGAACAAGGCGATGGAATCGATTATCCGTAAACAGCCTGAACAGTACCTGTGGATGCACAACCGGTGGAAAACTTACGGAAACCCCAGACAACTGAGCCTCTGATCCCATTGATTGTTCCCAACAGGATCCTCTTCTCCTGGCGTTTTTTACCCCACTTTGACAATTCTCAATGACCGGGGGCGCCCAAATTGACCATATTTGCGCTTTTAAAATCCCGTTACTAATAACAATTGAGGAGCCCCTGATGTACAAAATGGTAATCCCCGCGACCGATACTTCCGATCTGCAGTTCGATGGAGAATTGATTGCCGAGGCCTTGGGTGCCGGCAGGTTAGGGCTGCCCGGCCAAGCGGACGATGCCGGACACGGATGGTCGGAGCTCCGATTATATACAATGGCGGAAGGTGGATACGTCTGCGAACAATTAAAAGGTAAACACTGGAGCAGCGCCGATGCCCGGCCGAGGGTGGCTATTTGCGGTAGCGAAGCAGAGGTATTTGATTTTTTCGGCCGGGATGCTTTGGCTCGAGAACTCTATTTGGATGCCGAGTTCACGGAAGATTATCTATATATGTAGCACCCGGCCGCGATCTGCCCCAAAGTCGACAAGTATTCTCGTTTTACCCGTGCCCTATCTCACAAATAAATAGTATAATTCTTATTTAAAATAGTTTGTTAGGTAACTATTCTAATAGATATTCTATTATAATAGTTTCCCGATCTGTGCTATCTGCTAGCATTTAGATCACTAGTAGCAGGGGGTCGGCATCCAGAATAAGCACCATGATCGAGACGGCGATTGTCGCATTAACCACCTTTTTTGCCACTGTCGGGCCAATCGACGTAGCGGCGATGTTTGCTGCCTTGACGCCGGCAGCGAGTCCTCAAAGAAGGCGCGCGATGGCGATACGCGGGGTATTTATCGGTACTGCAATCCTGCTCACATTTGCCCTGGTCGGAGAGTTGTTGTTGGCCAGTTTGGGGATCTCTCTGGCGGCCTTGAGAGTGGCGGGCGGAATCCTGTTGTTATTGATGGGAATAGACATGGTGTTCGCCCGCACATCCGGTGGAATCTCTACAACTTCCGAAGAGGAAAACGAGGCGGTCGATAAATCGGATATTTCCGTCTTTCCGTTGGCCACGCCGTTGATCGCGGGTCCGGGGGCCATGGGGGCTGCGATATTACTCATGGCCAATGCGGAGGGAGATCTTACCGCACAAGTTGCAGTCATATCCGCGTTGTTCCTCATTATGGTGCTGACCCTTGTTTTGTTGCTGCTGGCGAATGGCGTACAGAAACTGTTGGGGGTGACCGGCATGCACGTCGTAAGCAGAATATTCGGCGTATTGCTGTCCGCGCTGGCAGTGCAGTTTATGTTCAACGGGTTGCTGCAGAGTGGGTTGTTCGGAGCGACCTAGAGTCGATAATTTGATATATATAATTGCGCATAATATATATTATGTTAAAAAATATAACTAGACTCCTGCACACAGCCGATACTTTCTAACTTCTGTTAATGGCTGGACCGTGTTGTTATGAAAGTCCTTTTTCTGCTCAATGTGCTTCGATTGCCTCGAAACTGGATGCAAGCAGCATCGCGTTGCCGCTCACCCGATCTGATATTTGAGATTGAACCCTGTACTCACCAAGGGGCTCGTTCGGTTCTATACGCACTCGAATATAGCCAACACTCAACCCTAGACTCCGATTCGGCGGTACTGGTTTGTACGACCACACTTCCATTTCGGGCAATTCGGAGTAGACAGAGCCATTCGGCTGGAAGATGGTGATTTTCATCCGAAGATCGCAGTTGCCTTGCTGATCTGTAGCGCAGCCACCGAATACTACGAAAATTGAAAGCAACTTATTTCGCTCGATTTTCTCGGCCGTTGGGAAATATACGCTTTCCGAAGGCGTACCCCAATTCTTTAATACCTCAGCTTCGTTATCAGTTACCACTAACTGCGCCACTAGATCTCCCACAGACTTCATGTGCTCAGAATCTGGTATGGCGTTGCCTTGCCTATCTACCCACCCGGCATTGGACCAAGACGAGATAGAAGAAATAACAACCACTAAAGCCAGCAGTATTCGCTTCATCCCTTGTCCCCCTTCTTTTTACACATAACGCAGAATTCTGCGGTTTGTGGGGGCGTAGTTTAGCAAAGCCCACAAATCCGCTGGAATGACTGGTTAGGCAACAAAGTTAATGCTTACGCAATCCATTGAGAACATCAAGAATACGATCATAGGAAATCACTTCTATCGATGGCTTAGCATCATAAAGTTGTTCCCGCAAATCGTTAAGAGAGTTATCATATTTACTTCTTCGCCCTATCAGGATTTTTCCTATGATTTCAAATCTACCACGACGGTGATGAGGCATAGATCTCAAGACTTGGCTTGCCCCATAACCATCACAAAGACGTAGAGAAACTAATCCAGTAAACCTCTCTACGTCAGAATTACAAGCCTTAATAAAATTGGCTAACTTATCTGCTTCGTCTTTAAACATTTCTTCCGAATAAAAAGAAACGTCTCCTTCAAGGACTTTTACGGCTGAGAATTCATATCGAAATGACTGGCCGTTAACAACTAGATAGTCGATTATATGATTCGGTGCTGTCAATTTTCTTGTGCACATTTTTTATCGGAGCGGTCCCGGGAATTGGTCAGGCAATAGAATAGATTGCCTCTTTGTCCATCTCTTCAAGTAGTTTCATGTCCATGTATTTCCTTGTGCCCCAGTTTGTCGCTGAGACATGTCGAAGCCGAGCGGCGACCAACATTAATGCCGAATGGCCGTCGGGGAACGCGCCAATCACTTTAGTTCGACGCCTGGCCTCTTTCAGCAACCGCTCCATTGGATTATTGGTTTTGATCTTGAGCCAATGCTGGGAGGGATAGGAGTAGAAACTGAATGTCTCATGAATGTTGTGCTCCACAAGTTCTGCCGCAGTCCTCAGCTTCATTTCCTTGAGTTTGTCGACTACCCCTGTTGCCTTCTCCTCTGCCGCCTCACGGCTCTCCTGAGCGTGAATAGCCTTTAGCATGGCAGCGACTTCACGTACTTTGTTTTTAGGCACATGAGAGAACACGTTTCTGTAGAAATGAACAGCGCATCTCTGCCAGTCAGCCTCCGGAAACACTTCTGAAGCTGATTCCACAAGTCCGAGGCAGGCATCTGAAATAATTAGCCTGACGCCCTGCAAGCCGCGATCCTTCAGGTGCTTAAGAAACCCCAACCAGCCGGATTTATCCTCCTTGTGGCCTTCCTGAACGCCCAAAATACGGCGGAAACCGTCCTGGTCGACTCCAATTGCTGCCAGGACGGAAACATTTTTGACCTCTCCACCCCAGCTGCGTTTGAGCACAATGCCGTCCAGGAATACATAAGCATATTTGCCTTCAATTTGCTGTTTGCGCCAGCGCTCGATGTGTTTATAGACCTTCTGATTAAGCTTGGAAACCGTGCCCGAGGATACCCGAGTACCCCACAAAGCCTCTGTGATATCCTCCACGCGACGCACAGAAACCCCGGCCAGGTACATCTGAACGATGGCTTCCTCGATGGAGATATCTCGGCGTCGATAGCGCTCGATGATAGCCGTCTCGAACGTCTGCTGGCGTAATCTGGGCATTTTCAGTTCGACCTCACCAGCCTTTGTGTGAAATTTCCGTTTGTAGTGGCCAGCTCGGGTATCTATTCGATCTGGCGAGTGCTCATAGCGCTGAGCATTGCACATCTCGTCTGCTTCAGCATCTAGCATGGCGTTCAGGGTTTCCTCGACGGTACCTCTGACCATCTCTTCCAAATGTCCGCGTATCTCACCCTCGTCAATCCTGATAACCTTGCTAAGCCCGTTCGTGGTATCTTTAGCCATGGTGGTCCTCTTTGGTTTGTACAGTGGTTTGGCAATTACTGTTTTAACAAACCGGGGCCACCCCCTTCAAAAAATGTGCACGTAAAAATTTACGTTATCTATGATTCTCGCTAAATTTGAAATTCTTAATTGCTTCTGAGACTGCCCACAGCCTTCCAAGTAATCCAGCAAGTACAAAGCTATTTTTTGTGATCCATTCATTAAGTGCTGGCACATTATTCTTTCCAAGAAATACCTTAAACTCTTCAGATATTTCTTCTATAGATTGTTTTCGATGAAATCTTCTTTGGTAATGACTATAAATATCTGGCGATATAGCTTCTAACATCCTGCGCATGCCATAATAATAATTTCTCGTAAAATCAGCATAAAGCTTATCACTTAGTGAAGCAGGGAGTTTGCAATCATCAATCTTGGCAGGAAGCACCTTTACTTCGTGGGCACTCACTTCACCTGTCATTGCTAACGAGACTTCCTTTCTAACCCAATTTGAATCTACAGAATGCTTCGAAAGAACAGGTATAACTGCTGAAGCTCCTACAACAGCATTGGATATTTTTTCGATGATCGAATCCCCAACATTTAATAACCAACGGTCGTATGTGGCAGGAATTGAGGCATAGTTTAGATCTTCGATAAACTTATTTACAAATTCAGAATCCGAATGAGAATAACTAACAAAAACGTTATTCATTTTGCACTCCTTTCATCTGCCTAACCGCCAAGCATATGGGGCGGCTCGCCGCGCAGCGGTGAGACGTCCCAGTGAGCCGTAGGCGAACGACATGATGCGTTTGTTAGGAGCATCACTGCGGCAGAACTTGGCATGTTGAAACCGAACCTACGTAAAACTCGCCAACATTAGGATAACTCGTAGGTTCAATCGAAAGCCTGATATCTGCGTAGCCGCACGGAAGACTTTCGTTATTCACCGTTTCCAGTTTCATTGAGTAACTGCCGCCCGGAATGAGTTGATTCAATTTTCCATCGACACCCTTCGCGTGAAGCCATGCTTCCAGATCTTGAATCGACTTCGACTGATTCAGCTGATTCTCGATTTCAGCACGCCAAGATGATTTACGCTCCTTCAGAACCGAATCTGCTTGGTACTGATTGATGCAACCACCAATGCAGAGAGCGACCAGAAAAATTACGAATACCTTCAATTCTTTACTGCTCCTAACGTAAAAGCTGAGTGGCGCGGCGAAGCCACGCCCTCTCGAGCGACTTGTTGGGCATCACTTCTCAATCCTTGCGACATGAGTGCCACCCAGGGGGAAGATATGATAGCCACAGTGCTCAGTGAACACGCCAATCTCCCGAAGCTGTGGTTCCTCGATCAGAATCGCGTACTCGAAGCGGGCCTCTGAATCATCCTCGAACTTGATGTGGACCGAGTGCGAGATTGGGAAGTCTTGAGCAGCAAGTTCCGTACGTTCATCATCGGCAAACTCGCGGATCCACTGGATCAGCCGAGTCTTCCATCTTTCTGGTAGATCAGAGTGCTTCATCTTGTGATGCCCAACAGTTTATTATATGGACCCTATCGGTCCGTATAACAGAAATAGAAAGAATCTAATTAAATCAGATAACCCACTGTTATTATTATACTTCACTTCTCTTTTCTCTTGTTATTAATATGAGCAAATCGGGACCCAGATATACTTTTCCCGATTATACCTCAATAGCACAAAGGTAATTATGAGACACATCATATGGGGGGATTCATCCCTGACGGCTAGGGTTGCGGTTTGTCGCTCCGCTCCAAACGCATTCTATCCGTTGGGCTGCTCGATGGCGGTATTGCCAAATCTTGCCAATTGAAGGCCAGTCCAAGTGGCAAAGATTTCTCCGTCTACGATGCACTCCACTGAACTGGTACCTTTCACTTTGTTACAGGTAGTTGAGTCGATTTCCCGGATACCCGATCCGCCGACGACATAAGCTCTTTTCTTTTTCTTCTCTTCAGATGAGAGATAGGCAACAAGGCGCCATGTCTGAGAGTAGATCTTTTCAGGTACTTGCGCGGCTTTTTTACCGGTAGGCCATAGGCGCTAGATTTCATCGATGACAACTATTGCACCGCCGGGTATCGAGTTGAAGTACTCCGGCTCTTGGGCCTTTTCAACGTCGAAGGTTTGTAGATTGATCTTTTTTTTGATCTGCCTGGAGCCGTTCTTGGTTCAGTTGAATATTGGTTACGACTAACCGCCCTTCCTTGAGTGCCGGCAGTATTACATTCTGCACACACCATAGCTTTTCCCGCTTCCCGGCAGTCCGACATATGCTGCGATTCTATAATCATTGACAAGGAAAATTCTGTTTATCCTCTGAGCATTCACTATATAGGTCAGGCTTGTTGCGTGTCTCGTAGTAACGGACCAAATCTGCTGATAGGGAGTCGAGTTTTGCTTGGACCATACTTCCAACATACCGCTGAGGAAGAGATGGGTGGCGTTTTTCTCTTTGCTCTTTTTCTGTAACAAATTGGTACGCTAGATCAAAGGCCTCTATGAAACTTTTATTGTTTCCCAGTGCTTGCTTGAAGTAAGCGGTTCCAAAATCCGTGAATTCACTTTTCGATCCACATCCGAAAGACTGGCGATCTTTTGCAGATGCTGTAATGACGAGTGTTGTAGGGTCCTTCAAAGCTTCGATAAACCCACCTGAGTAGCAGCTGGATATTAAGATGACTCGCCAGCGGATCCTGGAGCTATCCAAAGCAGCACGTACTTGCTCAGGTGTTAGATCATTCAAACGGATGGGGCCGAAGTCAACAGAGAACTCGTGGTTCTTACTGCCATGTGAGGTCATAAAGAGAAACAGGACATCCTCTTCTGTATTCATTCGCGAAGCAATCGATTCCAGCGCGTGCGAGAGATTATGTCCATTGGCCATAGGATAGCGTGTCGTTGTTTTCGCATTGTTCGCAAGTATCAAGGAACGGCCTTTGGTGTCAAACTGCCTATCGAACAATGCCTTTACATACTCGACTTCATTGAGAAACACCTTCTCTAGCCCATAGCCGCCAACTGCCAGCATGTAAAGATCTGTCACGCCAGGCCTTTGTTCTAGGAGACCGTCCAGGGACCTATCTAAAAGTGATTGCTGGGAATAGAAAATATCCTCCACATTCAGTTTCCAGAGCTCTGCGTAGGGATTATCCTCGCTATCGTCGGCATCCGTGTACCACAATTCACCTTGCGGTAACTGCATGAGAAAGCCAATGGTTACAACAATGTTTATGACCGCAAGAACAGTAGATTTTATTGCTGTCAGATCAAGAAAGAGTCGAAACAGACGGAAAACCACATAGATATTCCATGCCAGAATAAGTAGGTAAATAGTCCCGTAGGCCCATAGCATCTCCAGCATATATTTCTCTAGTAAACTGTATAGACTAGAGGCCAAGATCAGAATCGGAGCGGCTGCAAAACCGGCGATGAGCAATTGACCCGCTTGAGCACTTGTTGCCCCCAACCAGTTTACAATCAGAAGTAATATGAAAATTTCAACAAGATATGCTGTTCCATAATAGTTAACAGCATATAAATCTAGAACTGCTGGCTGATCTGCGATTGTAAACGTGATGGCAAAATCCAGCGCGAGAATAAAGATAAATAGGTAAAGCCCCTGACTCAGAGAAAGAATAAAGTCATCCGATGAAACCTGCCTTGCTGTAGACAATCGAAACCCTGCCTTCAGATTGGCACGCAATGCGTCTAGATTGTTGCGTTTATCAGAGAGTCTCATTTGTTTTCTCTGCTTTATATCTTTTCTATTCTATTTCCAACGCTCAGGTCAGCGGTGGAATGAACATACACTTATCTTGCGTACCTTTCCGTCAGTAAACCAACAATACTTCCTAGAACGATTGTCACAGTTATCATTGGAATAACTGTATCTCTATCAATCGATGACATTAGGATCACACCAGGTATCGCCAGTAGCGAAGCGACAACCAATCCTTTCAACCAGCCGCTCAATGGAAGTGTTACAAAGGCAATCGTGGGACCCATCATCGCCCAAAAAGAAAATCCCGCGAGGGTAATATGTATATCCACTCCCCGAATTATCCCAGGGGTAATGTCTATTAGGCCTGCAATAAAACCGATGATGAACGATGCCAATATTTTCTGTCTCATGATCTATCACCCGGCCTTTCCATCACCACGGTAGTCAATCAGTTGAAGTGGATTCCCTTAACATCGATCTCAAATACAGCGGGAACAGTCTAGCTGTCTTTCTCAACCAATTTAGAATCTTCTCACCAGGTAATTGAGTCGATTTTCCGGGTAAACGACCTTTCTATCAACAAGGGCCTACTTTGTTTTCTCAGATGACAGAGTGGTGTCGCTCTATGGGGAGCTGGATCTACTGCACAGCAAGCTTGTAAAGACCGCAGCTTCAAACTTGATGTTTTTCCCGCACCATCTGGTCAATGAGGTTCATCACCCTATCACTCCCCTCCTCCGCTGCTTCGAAGGCCTGGGTGATTTTATCTTTGAGGTTGTGGTTCTGCTCCCAGTCCTGGCTGGCATAGTCGATACCATGATGAATGGCATCGTGCACCTGAGCATGGGGCGCTTCCAGCGCCTTGAATGCGGTCGTGTGTGAAAAGCTATCACGCCCCTCTCCTTCATAGTACCACTTGCCCAGCCGGCACTGATGATGATCGTATTGTGCGGCCTCCGATCCATCAGGCTCGATATCCAAGTTGACCGCAGCGTAGCCGTTTTGCTTGAGAACCAGATGGTCGAGCTTGACCAGTGAGGCAAAATTGATTGCTTGCGCGTAGTCGATCTTCTCCAAAGTAGCTTGCGACGACGCTGCAAAACCGGAAAACTTCTGCTCGAAGTCAGTAATCACAGTCTGAGAGTCTTTGGTCATGTTTCGCATTTGCTCGGCATCGATCAGCATCGTTTCGGTGTCGGCAGTAATGCTGGAGATCATGCTTGTAATCTTGTCAGTAGCCGTTTTTGTATTGGCCGCCAAGTTGCGTACTTCGTCTGCCACAACCGCGAATCCCCGCCCATGTTCGCCGGCCCGCGCCGCCTCGATGGCGGCGTTTAGAGCTAGCAGGTTAGTCTGTTCGGCAATACCTGCGATCATGGTGATCACTTGATTCATCTCGGCACTGCGCTCGTTGAGATGCTTGATTGCGTCTCCCGTGGCGTCGACACGGCCGGTGATACTGCCCAGGACACCGATGATACGTCCCAATGCCTGCTGGGCCTGGGTTGCCTCCTCGGTGTTTTTTCGAGAAATATCCACAACTGTTGTCATCTGCTCCGTGACATTCATCATGTCCTGCTGGTTCAGTTTCAGATTCGCCAGCATTTTCTGTGTATTCAGGCCACTCAATCGGGAGAGCAGCTCGTTGCGATTGACGTAGGTTGCGTTCTGCTCCATCACCCCCAATAGTCTATTGATGTGGGTGAGCGAGGTTTTGAATTCTCCGTGCAGTCCTTCCGGTTGGGTCTTGCGATAAAATTTATTCTCGCTTGCGTAGGCGAATGCCGTGTTCACTTCCCGGAAAAAGGGCTCGATCTGATCCAGCATATCGTTAATCTGCCAGGACATGATGGACAATTCCGCATGCGATCCAATAGAGGTGATACGACGTCCGAAACGGCCTGCGGAAGCTTCGCTCATCACCTCGGTGATGTCGTCGATGGTGCTAAAGGGACGTCTCACAAAGAGCAGCGCGTAGATGCCATAGGCACTGGCGAGAACCCAGAAGCCCAGATACCAGAGCTCGAAACCGTGCTGGATGAAACTGGTGACCAGCAGAGCGAAAATCAGGAAATTGAAGCCGTGAACCAGAAGATTGAACTTAGATCGCAAGGATAAATTCTTCATAACTCACCCCTTTGGTGTTGAGGGCATCGACCAGAAAACCAATGGAGTGTTCCATCTGATCTTTGGCATGGTGCTGCCTTTCAATCTCCAGCATCTGTTGGTAGATGGGTTGAACAGCGGCGACGGCGTCGCGACGGGGTTTTCGGCGCACCGAAAGATACCCGGTAATCTCTCCATCGGCCCCACGGTCGGGAGTGATGTTGGCGAATACCCAGTAGAACTGACCATCCTTGGCGAGATTCTTGACATAAGCGAACACCTCCTGTCCCTGGGCGATAGTGTCCCACACCAGCTTGAACGCGCCCCGTGGCATATCCGGATGGCGGATGATATTGTGCTGAACCCCCAGTAGCTCGGATTCCCGGTAGCGAGCCATTTCCATGAAGATGGTGCTGTCAATTTTCTTGTGCACATTTTTTATCGGAGCGGTCCCGGGAATTGGTCAGGCAATAGAATAGATTGCCTCTTTGTCCATCTCTTCAAGTAGTTTCATGTCCATGTATTTCCTTGTGCCCCAGTTTGTCGCTGAGACATGTCGAAGCCGAGCGGCGACCAACATTAATGCCGAATGGCCGTCGGGGAACGCGCCAATCACTTTAGTTCGACGCCTGGCCTCTTTCAGCAACCGCTCCATTGGATTATTGGTTTTGATCTTGAGCCAATGCTGGGAGGGATAGGAGTAGAAACTGAATGTCTCATGAATGTTGTGCTCCACAAGTTCTGCCGCAGTCCTCAGCTTCATTTCCTTGAGTTTGTCGACTACCCCTGTTGCCTTCTCCTCTGCCGCCTCACGGCTCTCCTGAGCGTGAATAGCCTTTAGGGCCTGTTAACACTAATCAGCGTATCGGTAATCAACGCGAAGTTAATAAAGAACAAGAAGACAACATCCAACTTATCGAAACGGGAAAAGATTCGGCGAAAACCTTTTAGCCGTCGAAAGAGGCGTTCGACCTCATTGCGCTTTTTGTACAACGCTTTGTCATAGTCCCATTTTGTCAGACGGTTGCTCTTGGGAGGCACTACCGGAATCATTTCCAGGTCCAGCACCAACTGTAGTGTCTCGTCGCCTTCGTAGGCTCGGTCCATGATCACGTGAGTTCCTTCCCAACCTTGATTCTCAAGGGATTTCAATAGTTTTCTGCCTTCCGGCGCATCGCCCGCCTGACCGGGCGACAGCGAGAACGTAACCGCGGTCCTTTCATTCGCCGCTACCATATGAATCTTAGTTGTCCATCCGGCTCGCGATTTACCGATCGCTTGCGGGCCGTTTTTTTTAACGCGCCCGTACCGTCTGGATGCACTTTCACGGCGGTGCTGTCTACTGAAACATGCTCAACCTGAATGTTGATGATGTCGTTGGCTTGCAGCTCCGAGAAGACATCATCCAAAACACCTTGCTTGGCCCATCGGTTCATTCGCGTATAAATCGTGTGCCAGTTGCCGAATTTCTTCGGTAACGCCCGCCATTTGCAGCCTTGTTCCGCTACATACAAAACTGCGTTAAGCACGTGCAGGTTCGATACGGTGACATTACCCCTTTGTTTTGGCAGCAATTCTTTGATGAGTTTGAATTCTTCGGATGTGATTTTCATCCGATGATTTTATCAAAATTAGTGTTAACAGGCCCTAGCATGGCAGCGACTTCACGTACTTTGTTTTTAGGCACATGAGAGAACACGTTTCTGTAGAAATGAACAGCGCATCTCTGCCAGTCAGCCTCCGGAAACACTTCTGAAGCTGATTCCACAAGTCCGAGGCAGGCATCTGAAATAATTAGCCTGACGCCCTGCAAGCCGCGATCCTTCAGGTGCTTAAGAAACCCCAACCAGCCGGATTTATCCTCCTTGTGGCCTTCCTGAACGCCCAAAATACGGCGGAAACCGTCCTGGTCGACTCCAATTGCTGCCAGGACGGAAACATTTTTGACCTCTCCACCCCAGCTGCGTTTGAGCACAATGCCGTCCAGGAATACATAAGCATATTTGCCTTCAATTTGCTGTTTGCGCCAGCGCTCGATGTGTTTATAGACCTTCTGATTAAGCTTGGAAACCGTGCCCGAGGATACCCGAGTACCCCACAAAGCCTCTGTGATATCCTCCACGCGACGCACAGAAACCCCGGCCAGGTACATCTGAACGATGGCTTCCTCGATGGAGATATCTCGGCGTCGATAGCGCTCGATGATAGCCGTCTCGAACGTCTGCTGGCGTAATCTGGGCATTTTCAGTTCGACCTCACCAGCCTTTGTGTGAAATTTCCGTTTGTAGTGGCCAGCTCGGGTATCTATTCGATCTGGCGAGTGCTCATAGCGCTGAGCATTGCACATCTCGTCTGCTTCAGCATCTAGCATGGCGTTCAGGGTTTCCTCGACGGTACCTCTGACCATCTCTTCCAAATGTCCGCGTATCTCACCCTCGTCAATCCTGATAACCTTGCTAAGCCCGTTCGTGGTATCTTTAGCCATGGTGGTCCTCTTTGGTTTGTACAGTGGTTTGGCAATTACTGTTTTAACAAACCGGGGCCACCCCCTTCAAAAAATGTGCACGTAAAAATTTACGTTATCATGAAGATTCGGTTTGCGTAGGTAATGCGGCCTTTTAGGTCGGTTTTCGAGACAATGTAAGCGTCGTCTGGTAACTCACGCTCTTGGTTTAGCGGCACTATCTCAGGCTTCATGCGCTTTACTCTTTGGCATATTAGTCAATGTGTAGTCTCTCATTGAGACATATCACCAAGCGACTAAAAGCGTGATAACTTTAGATTATCTGGCGTCGATTTCTGATAGAAAGCCGATGTCATCGGTTCCAGAAGACGCAACACAAAGGCCATGGAACCGAATCTCGAGATTACTTTTATATTTGGGTGTCGAGCGGGCTACTAAGATCTGTATGTTCTCATTGCGCCTGGCTCAAGCACTATCCCTGAACTCTTTCTTCCGCATGAAGTCATAGAGCCCCTTTTCCATTGCGATTTCGGCCGCTTTTTCATGAGCATAAGTTGCTAGGACAGATCGACACTCCCTGCGAGTCAGTATTTCCGAGCACAGGTGGCAGATATTCACGTATTGTTCCCGGAATTTGATATCGGGGCGCTTTTCCAAGATAAAGCGCATAATCCCATAGGGTCCCTCCAGGGCAAGCCAGTTTACGATCAGATCGTTATGCGCCTTGAGAATCAACTCCTCAATGCTACTCTCCTCTAGATTTCCGAATATCACCTCTTCAACATTGCGGCGAATCATGCCGCAGCAGATCGAAAGCTCCTTACGGGGAGTGACGACTATTCGCTGTAGTATGGTTTTGCACGGACTTTTCCAGCTATCACAAGAGGGTGGGTAAAGTATTTCTTCGTCGGGAATTTTATGCATATTCTCTGCGACAGGAACTGTATATCCTGTTGATACCAGATTGTTTTTGGGGTTGGGCTTGGATGGGTCAAATATCGTAAGCTTATGGCCTAGGAATTTTTCTAGATACTCCAATGTCAGAGTATGGTCCTTCATGACTTTATGACCAATTAGGCAAGGAATATCCAGCTCAATACAAGCTTCGTTAGCATGTTTTATCCGCTCTAGCGGGATAAATTCCTGATGATAATCATCACAACTTAGATTGATTTCGGTTAGTCCTGCCTCTTTCAGCGAGCGAATGGAACGGAGTGCCTTATCAAGATCTCGAGCCCAGTAGGCATTGGTTACGATTCGCGTGGAAACCCCTTTATCGCTGCAGTACTGCACGGCCGCTTTCAGATCCCTCCCCAAAAGGAATGGTTCTCCTCCCGTAAATACGACAAGCTCCAATTTGCCGTAAGAATAAACAGTATCGATGAGTTCGGTCATCTCGGATAACGAAAGACGATCCGTTTGCTCAGGGCCACATTCAGCCCCACAGAATTTACATTTTATCGGGCATTTGTATGTACACGAAAAAACTAGGCTGGATAAAATGCTCATAGAAAACCCTCTTCCCAACCTCCCTCGCCAGATTTGCTCCTATTTCAAAATCTTACTCGCCACATCCAAGCGTGTTGAAATAGCAGCGATATCGACCGCATCCACCAGAGGCCCGTTCATCAGTTCATCCATAGGCCTCTTTCCATCTTTCTCAAAGTTTTGGTTAACCCCAGCATCGCTTCTCCTGTCAGATTGCATTGAAGCATCGTTGGTCCAATCTGTTCGCGTATGGTTGTTTGTTTCAGAACTCTCAAAGCGTTCGCTGATTAAGTCGCGCTGGGTTTCTACCCTGATGGTACGGTTACGGGTTTCATCAATCACTCTTTCCCGGACAATCTCGGCGATGTTTTTTACGCCTCCCGACCGATCTCGCTCAAAGGTCTTATTGGTTGACCAACACTTATCTTGCGCTCGAAAAGCGTCGCGGTTGTCCCATTCCATAAAGAACCCTTGGTTTCGCTCTGCCTCTATGATCGAGCCTCGAATCTCGGCGGGCTTGCCGAACACCTTTTCGAAAGTAACATTCTCGATTTCCTTCTCTTTCACAACTTCCTTAAGACTTGCCAGCGCACCGAAAAATGTCTTGAAGTCGGAAGGAACCATAGAAGAAGTGTCAATATTTACGTTACATTCTTTCATCGCTGCCAACGGACTTTCCAAGGCAAGCTCGAAAAAATCATCATCGTTCAGCGATTTTTCTATGAATACCTTTAATGAGATTGATGGCAGCGGCATATCTATTGCGATTCTGCCTTGATTTGGATACTTGTCTTTCATGTCTGAGTCCCTCCATCTTGAAGAGCATTCAGCAAGCTCGAAAATCTAATTATCGCTCCGTTCGAGATTGAAGATTCGCATAATGTCTTGGAATAAGGCCCTCTGTCTAACCACCCCCAACACGCTCGAACTAGTCAATGTGTTTGCTCTATTTTCCCTCATAGGCTTTCAATTATTGTTCCCTCTATAGATACCCATAGGATATTTATTCCTTTTTTTCAATATGGGAATTTGATCGAGATCAATACACCGTGCGACATCAAGCAATACGACAATACCTGGCTTTATTGTCCAAGAGACTTTCCTACCGCTTGTGCTCGTAGATGACAGCAGAGACGTATCAAGCTGGAGGTGGAGGGTGAAGAGTGGGGGAATGGTGATTACGGCTATTTATTATGAGATTTTCCGAATTTATTCTTTACAAAATAATATCCTCATTTCTATCTACTCTTTTGCGCTGGGCGCTAGCCCAATTTACTTACTGGTTAGAAAAAGAATCAATTACCCTGAATCGCGCAAGATGTTTGACTGGCATCGGTTACAGCTGTGGATTCTTGTAACTTGCCTACATTGCCCGCTGTTTTTTTTCTAGGTGGGAAAAGAAGAGTTCTTATTTCATCAACGGTATATGCCCTCTTCGCCTTAACTCGAAACAGCTTTAATTCGGCTTTTTTACATACCTCTTCCAGAAAACTGTCCCTGGCTTTTCGCTCCTGCTTTTGATGTGAGGAGTCATCTAATTCGATAACAGCCAACACAGATAAATCATCGGGTTTGCAAAGGACGAAATCAAAGTGCTTTGAGCTTATTCTGTTGAAGGCTTTTTGGTAACCACTTCTGCCTAATCCTTTTTCCGGCGCCACAACATCAGATACTCTCACTTTGCTGAATATCGAAACACGACTATTAACAGCTTTCATGAGTATGCCGTAGAAAGACCTCTCTGCAGGTGTTAGCAGAGGCCCGATTTTTCGATAGGGAAAACTCGGTGTTCGCTGTTTTGGTAATGTGGCTAGCTGCGGCTCATCCCATTGTGGTAACGGTGTTCGAGAGTTCTTCTTCTTTTCTCCAGTCTTTATCAGATAAACCGCTATCCCCACTGCCATTAGGACCAGAATCACCCATTCCACTCGCATACTCCTTCAGTCAGTATGGTATTGATATATCTACGGCTTCAACATTCAGTACTGAAGCCTAATGACTTACAAATGTTTGAGTCCTGTGGGAAAGAGTAAAGCCCGTGTGCGCTACTTAACCCTTTGGAAAAGCTGCGTGGTTGGCGAATCGGGCTGCACACTCCGCTAATGCTCATGAGTGTGAAAAAAACCTACTTCGCGATCCCGTTTCCAGTCGGGTTGTCGTTGCGCTGCTGCCCGGCGGCATACCCAACTTGTCTATTTTTCTTGAGAATCAAGGTGAAATCAGCTTGCCCCTCTCGGCGGGAGTTGAATTTGTCCCCAAATAGCATGTTGAATAAGTTAGGAATCAACGCACCATATAGAGTATGTTAATATTGGCATTAATGGATCTATTGACCTATGCTCCACGAAATCAAAAGACCCACGATTTCAATTCACCCAACCTCGAGGCCGAAACTTTGAAACCCTGGACTAGCCTGTTGAATCTCTTACTCATCGGCCTGCTGCTGTTTGCGGGATCTATCACTGTTGCGCTGGCCTGGACCGAGAATATTCCCGAGACTGCGTACGTGAATACCGTCTGTAAACTGGAGCCCGAATCTCAATGCTCCTGGGCCATCCTTATCGATGTAGAGGCACAGGGCCTGGATATGCACGAAAGCTCATTCGCATCAGCCAGGCTGGATCGTGCCAACCTGGAGAGGACCAATTTTTCCCGCTCGATTTTCCAGCTGGCCAGCCTCAAAGAGGCCAATCTCATGTTGAGCAATCTGGAACACGCCCACTTGCATGGCGTTAATTTGCGCAATGCCAATCTCATGCTTGCCAACCTGTCTGGCGCCAGTCTTTTCGACGCCGATCTCACAGGAGCAAATTTGAGAGGCGCTAATCTTGTTGGTGCAATCCTTATAAAGGCGCGATTCGATCAAGCTATCTGGACCGACGGCCGTATCTGCGCCGCTGGCTCGATCGGGGAATGCCTTTAAAAGCGATTGGTCTAACAACTACCCCAGATGAAAGGGTGGCTGTCGGATCAACCGCCCAACCTGCGGCTGTCCCTTAAAGTGACTTGAGGTATTCCACCAGGTCCAGTTTGGCATTGGGTGTCAGCGATAATTGAAAAGTGGCATCGTAGTGGTTCACCACATCCAGCAACGTGGCGAATCGCCCGTCGTGGTAGTAGCCGCCCTTTCCATGGGTCCAAAGTCCTTTCAGCGGCGCCGTTCTGTAGCCATCTTCAGGACCGCGCTGAGCCTGAAAGCCATCTATGCCTATCTCCTCCGGGGTGTGCAGATTCCAGCCGGGTTCGGTGAATAGCGGCGGTACATGACAGCGTGCGCACTCCCCCTGCTCGTCAAACACTTTCCTTCCGCGCTCGGCGGCCCCCGCATCATAGCTATTCCTCGGTGGTTTGGGGGCCTTCAGTGCGAGTTGATACTGCTGCAATACAGCTAACTTGGGTGTGACCCGGTCATGCTCCGGCCTGACATCTCCGAAACCATTGGCGGCAGCGATGGGAAAACGACTGGCATCGTCCAGCCGGGGGTCGTAGAGAGTCCCCTGCCCTCCCATCTCCAGGATGGCCACCAGTGCATTCCAGTGAGTGACCGAACCCCATCCAGTCCAGGTATGCAGATTCACCCCGGCCAGGCCGAACGCTGGGGGTATCAGAACCGCAGCGCTGTTTCCGTCCGGCCGAAACGCTTTACCGTCCAACAACAAGGAGGCATCGAACTTTCCGGGACCCCAGCTAGTCAGTACCTGCCTCACTGTCTCTTCATCAACACCCAGCAGATCAACAAAGGGGGATAAATCAGGTGCCAATGATATGATCACCCCAGGATTCAAATCCCGGTTGGCCCAGCCGTCCAAGCGCCGGCCGATACCGGTGGTGAGGGAGTCATCCACGCTGCTGTGGCATAACGCACAGGTAATACCTACCGATTCCAAGCGGCCGCGCCTGTCGACCTTGCCACTGATTCCGACCACCGCGTCGAGTTCCAATAGGGTGATGGTTGTGGCCGGGTCGGTTAGATCCACCTCGCCGCGCTTCAGCGCCCGTTTCAACCTCTTTGGCAAAGCGCTGACATCGACTTTCAGCCCTACGGCGAGCGCCGTTGCCGGATCGACTCCCGGACCCACGCCGCCCAGCGACTCTCCGGCAATGGCTTCATGGAGCCTCAAGGCGTCCGTCCAGAACGCCTCGTTGCCGAAAGTATCAAAACGGAAGGTGTTTCGGCCCTTAACTACCGCGTCGAACACGTCATAGAAAACCCGATGGTCACTCTTGAATCTTTCGGCTGCTGATGCGAGAGGAAATGCCACGAGCAGTACAAATAGTATGATGGAGTGTACAACGATTGCCGAATTACGGAATCTCATCGCCTGTCTCCTTTAAGTGTGTTCGTTAGTGTTGACCAAGGGTGCGGAATACCTCCTGGACGATGGCGTCGCAACGTACACCGGCGAACGGGTAGGCCAAAGGTCTCAGTTCGTCCAATCGATGTTTGAAGTGGGCACGTAATAGGGACTTGGCTCGGTGCAGCCTGGTTTTAACCGTAGCCGGATTAAGCTCAAGTGCCTCTGCTGTCTCCAGAGTGCTCATCCCTTCGATCAGCCGTAGTATCAACACCACTCGAAAATCCCGGGGGAGCCGGTCTATCGCCTGTTCGAGCAGATTCGCCGTTTCGCTATCTATCGCGGCGTGCTCCGGCTCGTCGGTATGCTCCGCCGGTATCCGCTCGCCCTCGAGTGATACACCCACAAGATGCAGAAATGACTCCTTACGCGCCATGCGCAGCGCTTTGCGAGAAGTAATACGCATGAGCCAGGCACCGAAACCGTCGGGCCCCTGAAATTGATTCAGATGCTCAAAGGCGGCGACATAGGCCTCCTGGACTGCGTCTTGGGCCAGCAGGTCGTCCGACAATATCCCCCGGCAAAGCCGGAACAGTCTTCTGTTATAACGCCGCATCAATAACTCATACAGGGGATGATCTCCGGCTAGAACCCGTGCGATGACTTCGTTGTCACTGAGCGCATCGAATAGCTGAAGATGGGCGTTTAGCGTCGGTCTGTTCCTCTCCATACCCTAGAAGAGGCAGGCAGAAGAAAAAAGGTTCCCAGTTTGTTGTCTAACAACTCTATTCGGGGTATTTATCGAAGCTGGGAAATACTTGGCGGTAGCGGTGACAAGATATCTAGCGTACGTAAATTCAGTATCGCGCAAGCGTGGCGAGAAACGCAGGCTCAGCAGATCAAACAGGGCAAAGATCACATCGGTGAAGCCTGCCGTATCGGTGGTGTGCTCCAAGATTGGCAGTACGGTTTCGTTATTTAGAATCCCATCCAGCAGATAGGTCGTGTCGTGGATTGTTGATGTGGCGGGTTTGGAGCCGTATTGCGGCAGCTGTAGCAACCAGTGCGTCAGGTCTTCCAGGTCGCCAGCCATGGCTTTGCGAAAACCTAGATACGCTCGTACGTTCAAAAGATAATCGGTGCGGGTGTGGATACGCCGACCATAATCCTGGATTGCCGTTGGTGCGAGATCGAGCTGACGGGCGATAAAATCAACCACGCCTCTTGTGAACGAAATGTCAGGGACTACGTCGATAAGGGCTGATCGGCACACCACGATGGCGCAGGTACGCGTAGAGGGTGGTTTTCGAAATGCCCAGTTGCTTGGCGATCTGCATTGCGCTGAGTTTACGTTCCCGGTAGAGCGTTTCTGCCACAGAAGCGGTTTCTTCTGCCTGTGCGGACAGGCCTTTGGGTCGTCCTCCTTTGCGGCCCCGGGCACGTGCGGCAGACAGACCCGCTCGGGTACGCTCGCGGACCAAATCACGCTCGAACTCCGCCAGTGATGCAAACAGATTAAAGCTCAATCGGCCTTGTGGAGTTGTTGTATCAATCGGATCGTTGAGACTTTGTAGACCAACCTCTTTTTCCCGCAGCTCGTTAATCAGTTCCACCAAATGTTTCAGCGAGCGGCCTAGGCGATCTAATTTCCAGATCATAAGCACATCATCAGCGCGCAAATTGTCTGTCAGTTGATCTAATATCGGCCGTTCGGCCCGGGCTCCGCTTACTACCTCGCGATAGATTTTTTCGCAGCCTGCTTTACGTAGTGCATCCACTTGCAAATCAAAGCTCTGATCTTTGGTACTCACCCGGGCATAGCCGACCTTCATCGATGCATCGCTTTCGCTGCTATAGTTCACTATACTCAGCATAGTACCGAAAATAGAACTTTGTTTAAATGAACTGCTTTTTTTGACGGTATTTTGGCCGGTTTTTAGTTAATTTAGTAGATCAGCCAAAGTCCAGAAAAACGGGCGTTTTTTTTGACCACAAATAGTGAAGCTAACTATGAGAAACCGTTATCAGCATCTATGGGGTGGAGCCAAAGTAATGGGCATACCGGCACTGCTATTGTTATTGTTTCCTGCCCTAACGCTAGCCCACACAGATGCAGGAGTCGCAGGGGGTTTTTTAAGTGGCTTTACGCATCCAATTCTGGGCTGGGATCATGTCGTGGCGATGGTTGCCGTTGGCCTCTGGGGCGCTTTTCTTGGGGTGCCGGCAATCTGGTTGTTACCGATTGTATTTCCTCTTGTTATGGCGTTTGGGGCGGTGCTCGGTGTCCTTGAGGTGCCCGTTCCTGCTATTGAGACAGGCATTGCTGGATCAGCTGTGGTGCTCGGGCTGCTTATTCTGCTGGCGGTAAAGTTGCCGCTCTGGCTCGCGGGTATTATCGTCGGAGTGTTCGCCATCTTCCATGGCTACGCGCATGGCGCTGAGCTTCCCGAAGCGGTAAATCCGCTAGCCTACGGCGTTGGCTTTGTCATCGCGACTGGTCTTCTTCACCTGATCGGCATCGCTTTCGGGCTGCTGGTGCGATGGCCTGCTGGCACCTACGCCGTAAGAGCAGGCGGCGGCGTTATTGCATTGGTTGGCTTTGCGTTCCTGTTTGATCTTGCCTAAGCGACTTGCGGCGGTAGCGTCCGCCCTCTGCGGTAGCCTTTTACTTCCGCGCGATACGCTAGCCCATAGCCCGATCCCAGGCATTGAGGGATTTTACATCGGCTTCCTGCATCCGCTCTCGACGCCCAGCCAACTGCTCGCACTTCTGGCGATAGGCGTTATGCTTGGACTGAGATGGCCGAAGTGGTTTTCCGTTTCCTGGCTTACATTTGCAGCCGCCATGCTCCTGGGAATAGTTCTTGGGAAGTTTGGCGTAATGCCTGGCGGAGAAGAGCCTATACTACTGCTAGTCGCCATTCTAGCAGCAATGCTATCGGCTCTCTACCCGGCCGGTTTTTTGACCACGTTTGTCATCCTACTAGGCATTTGTGGCGTATTGATAGGTGTTTTGTCGATACCCGATGAAGGTTCCGTTCTAGCGACGATCATTACTCTTTCAGGAAGTTTCGTTGGGGCTAATCTCGGTCTGGTATATATAGCCGGTGGTGTTGGCTGGCTTAGGGAGCGATTTTCCCAGCAATGGCTTCGGATCGGTTTGAGGATTATTGCTGCCTGGATTGCAGCGATATCGCTATTGATGGCATCGCTGAGTTTCCAGGACCAGAAAGATTCGGCGTTGCCGATGCGGACGAACTCGGAAAACCACAAGCTGCAAATCTACGCAGTGAACTATCCGCTGGCCTACTTTTCCGAGAGGATAGCCGGCGATCTGGCCGAGGTGACTTTCCCGGTGCCGCCAGGCGTCGATCCAGCGTTCTGGATGCCTGATTCCGAGACGATCATTGCCTATCAATCAGCGGACCTGATACTGCTGAACGGTGCGGATTACGCCGAGTGGACGAAAAACGTTAGCCTCCCGCGCTCCCGCTTAGTGGATACCTCGCGTGCGTTCAAAGACAATTATATCCATGAATCCGATGGCATCAGCCACAACCATGGCCCAGGCGGTGAGCACGAACATGGCGGAGTGGCCTTCACCACCTGGCTGGACCTCGACCAAGCCTCGCAACAATCCGAGGCGATCGCTCAAGCCCTGACCCGTAAACGGCCGGACGCCAAGCGTCAGATCGATCAGAATCTACAGTCACTTCAGCGGGAATTGCTTGCGCTCGACGAACAAATCGCCTCGATCAGCCAGATGGATCCCGGCCGTCACCTTTTGGCATCGCACCCCGTTTACCAGTACTTGGCGCGTCGCTATGAACTGAGTCTAAGGAACCTTATGTGGGAACCCGAGGAGGTACCGATGGAAAGCGAGTGGGCCAGGCTCGAGGGGATTCTGAGGGAGTATCCAACGAAATGGATGCTCTGGGTGGGTAAGCCTGCACAGGAGAGCATTGAGCGACTACGAGAACTAGGGGTGGAAAGCGTTGTCGTGAATCCCTGCGGGAACCGTCCCTCTGCGGGCGATTTTCTGACTGTGATGGAAGAGAATGCAAGGAACCTGGTCTGGGTGTTTTCCCAGCTTTCCGCCGGATCGCAAGCGGTTCAATACTAGCCTGAGCGCTTACCATACCTATGCTAACTTAGATTGACCGTTTTTATGGGTGGATACATCTACCGCCAAAGATTTCCCAGCTGTTATAAATACCCCTATACCGGCCCGACAAGGCTATGCCGGGTAGCCTGTGCAGCGGGACAACGGTGGAGTTGCCTGGCGTGCTCGAACCCAATCCAATGGGCTTTCATCTCTCGCTCACACTAGCAGTAGAGGCAGCTATTTACGCGCAATCTGGTTGACCATGGCTGAGAGAGCATCAAAGCTCGTTGCTTTGTGCAAAACCTCAAAGTAGTTTCTTTCCGCAATCTCTGCCCTCTCCTCCCACGTCAAGGGAGGGTTCTTCAACCAAGAGGAAACAGTGCCCCTGGACGTAGCCATTGCAACAGACACCGCACTTATATTGCGCCATTTGCGGTGCAACATGACGGCAAAAGCCTTTTCTGCATCAGAATAGCGGTACATGCGATTTTTCCCTTTGTGCTTTTTCCATTGAGCCTTTTCTCTCTTTTTCTCCTCTCCCATTTCTCTGGCTGACTTGCCTTCAAATATGTAATGTTTTGGCATAGCTCTTCTCCAAACTGGTCGCTAGAAATCACTGACTTCTTCTGACCGAATCACAATCGGTAGGCCCGCTGGCGAAGAAAGATATCGAAATGGTTTATTGGCGGCTGGGCTTGGCACGCCAGTTGTTTGTCAATTGGTGCCGGACAGTGGGAGACGATCATGCATTGTTGGTTTCAACATTTGGGAAACTCCAACAATACAACCCAGAAAGGAGTGGCAGACCCGGTGTTTTTCAGGGCGAATAAGTGGAGTGTATTTGCCTACAGTTTGAGTTTGGCACGCCCTAGGCTGCTAGTGCCGTCGAAGAAAAAGGCGTCGTATCGCAAGAGGTGGATTTCTATGCCATTGGCAATCGTGTCTTCGATACCCTATGCTCCGGTTTGCTTCTCCTAATCTCCACCGGAACACAGAAGAACGACTATCCACGAATGCTAAAAGAGATCATCAAACCGCGTTTTCTCGAAACCGATGCCCTGGGCCATATCAACAACACCATTATCCCCAGTTGGTTCGAGGGGGCCCGGGATCCGGTTTTTCGTTGGTTTACACCGGATCTGGATGTAAAGAAGTGGCAGTTGATACTCGCCCGCTTTGATATCGTGTTCCACAACGAACTCTTTTACGAGTATCCGGTGGAACTGCGTACCTACGTCAGCCGCATTGGGAGTTCATCTTTCGATGTATACCAGGAAGCCTGGCAACACCAACGGAAGTGCGTCTCAGGTACCGCGGTGATTGTTCACTACGACTTCAAGAACAAGAGTTCGGTGAAACTACCAGAACACATCAGGAAGGTGATGGAGGATCATTACTTCGATAATAGTGATAATAGATAGAAAATTAACTGGCTATTAAAGATTTTACATGAGTTAACTAAAGGCTATGACGCCGTCGAATATCGTCTAGCAGAGAGGCTGCCGCCACCTCCACCATATCCAAAACCTTTTCGAAACCCGATAGCCCGCCTCCATAGTAGGGATCGGGGACCTCTCTGGTTCTGAAACTCGGTGCGTAGTCCATGAGCAGTTGGATCTTGTTTTCATAACCCTCGGGACAGATGGCAGAAAGACTCATGTAGTTTTCCTGATCCATTGCAACGACATAGTCGAATGCCTGGAAATCTTCGGAATGTGCCTTGCGTGCCCGCTGAACGCTGAGATCGTAGCCGCGCTGGCGAGCTGTCTTCTGAGCTCTGTGGTCGGGCGCCTCGCCGACGTGATAGGCATGCGTGCCGGCGGAGTCAACCTCGATCAGGCTGGAAAGACCCTGGCTCTCGACTAATCCCTGAAACACCCCCTGGGCAGTGGGGGAACGGCAGATATTACCCATGCACACAAATAGCACTTTGACTGGTTTACGCGTATTCATTACTGTTTTTTAATTCAATTAGTTAGCGGGTTTACCAAATAAATCTGTTTGTCGCTTTATTCATGGTACATGCTTTTACGGCAAGTACCTGGAGACACATAGTGGGTGCTTTATCAGCAAGATAAGATCAAACCCCTTCGTTGGCACAGCAAAATTAGAATCCGCGGTGACGGTCAAGGGCTTTATCTTCTGATCCGGCGTTCCTCCAGGACTTGGATTATACGCAGGAGACAAAAGGGAAAAAACCAAATCGCCACGCCAGGCAAGTTGCCAGAATTATCTTTAAGATGTGTCAGGGCCAAAGCATCCGTTTTGGGAGCAGCAAAAAGTATTTGAAAATAGTTAATATATATTTATTATCAGATAGATAATTAAGATAGTTCAACTAATTGCTAAGTATTTGGAATGCGATCCCCCTTAGCTTGCTGAGCGGTCGGTCGGCGATTATCGATTGTCATTGAAGGAGCAGAACCTCGATCAAAAGCGGCCCTCTTTCGGTGCCAAGCGATTCTCTTTTCCACTAGACGTACAACAAGCTACCAGCAGTATATGCTTGCCTGCTTGTTAATAATCGTGAGCGTTTGATGCGCGCTGCACGGTCGTTTGACTGTCCCGTAACATACATGCAACGGCAACAAATGCTCCTCTCGTGGGTGACAATAGCGTGCGAACGGTGCCCTTTCCCAGGCCGTTAAACGAGCGCTCCTTTCGGCTTCGCTAATAGTCTGGTTGGAGCACGTATCGATCAGCCAGGATTCGAACGCTCTGTTCATCGCCTTCGTTTCGGGCGTGTTCGGAATACCAAAGGCCTTCATATTGTGAAACGAGAAGCCGGAGCCGATAACTAGCAAGTCTTCCTGGTTCAAACCGGATAGTGCTTCTCCAATTCGGATGTGCTCCGACGCATCGAGGCCGTTTACCAGAGATATTTGTATACAAGGAATATCGGCCTTCGGATACATAAGGAGCAGCGGAACATAGAGGCCATGATCGAAACCCCGCTGGTCATCGAGCTTCGCTTTGATTTGCTCGGCTCTAAGTAGAGCCTGAACATTTCGTGCCAATTCTGGCGCGCCGGGCGCGGGATATTGAATTTCGTACGACTCTTTTGGGAATCCGTAATAGTCGTAGATCAGCGAGGGTTGCGCGCCATGGGTAATCGTTGTGACTTCCGCCTCCCAGTGAGCACTGATAACGATTATTGCCGACGGCTTTCTTATGCGTGCTGCAATGGTCGTTAGGCTATCGACCAACTCCTTGTGGCCGGCATCGCCCAGCAACGGCAACGGGCCACCGCCATGTGACAAATATATGGCGTTTGGTCTTTCGGGTATTGGATTGTGTTGCGCGCTCATGATGTGTGGGTGCAATGCTCAGCAATAAATCAGTTCGGCTTGGAATATCGTTTCATTACCATTGTCGCGGCATCCGCGACTGGACGGGAGGTCAAATCGATCCTGTTTCCGGTAAATTATGACTTAAACAGTAACAACTAGCGGAGTGATTTCACAACGCTGAAATGATGCTTGCGGCGTCGCTTTTGATACAGAGCGCGCGGTCGCCCAGTTGCTGTGGAACCTCGGCATGATCCGCGTTAACGCGCACCAGGCGCCAGTTCGACAACGTCTGGACTACTCTCTCTACTGGCCTTCGAATGACCGACGGTGTGTTGAATCCCGCTCCAAATTAAATAGCCACCCCTCGCTCAAAGCGGGCTATGTTCAGCCACTGCCCCAATCTCTCGGCAACGGAATCGAAGTGATCTTGTATAGAGCTCAACTCCACCAGTTCAGACCCTACGTCAGATTCATGCTCAGGGCAGTAGTGCACCTCTGGAATGGTCCGATTTTCGTTGTCGGTCATGGTTGGCACCTAGATATAATATGTTCTCCGACAGATCATAGGCAAACCGGAAACTGTTGTATGTTGAATTCCCAATCCCATAGGCGGGCCGCCCGATGAACATAGTAAGCAGACAAGGAATTTCCTCGACGTGCTATCTTTAGATACCCAGTGGATATTAGATCTGAGTCATTTCCACCCGGTTTCGTCCTCTATATTTGCATCGTATAACGTCTCATCTGCCAGTGCGATCAGCAGCTTGATATTGCAGCCTATTCCGGATTTATTCAGGGCAGATCCGATACTGTCAGTTACTTCCCCAAAGGGAGATTCTTCATGAGTTATCTCGAATTGCTCGATTATGCGACGCAGCTCATCAACTAGTTGCTCGGCACTTAAGGAATCGGCAAAAGGGAATCTCACACCGACACCTTTTGGGAGAACAGGCTGATAGGGACATTCCACTTCCCTGAGTGGAGATTTGGCGGAGGTTTTATCGTTTTACAGGCTGTCCGCCTGAGCGTTTTACAGAGTGGCTCATTAGGGTAAGCTCTAAGTGGTATGGCAGTGCAAACAGTCCTCTGCCTCAATCCACAGGAACAAGCTACTACGGTAAAGGAAACATCAAATGAGAATACTGGCAATCCTACTATTTCTTCTTCCAATGGTTTTACTTGCCCAAAACTATCGGGGAATGAGCGAAGAAGATATGCAAAAGATGATGCAACAGATGCAGGCCGCACAATCGTGTATGGAGAATGTTGACCAATCGCGGATGAGGGAACTTGAGCAGCGTTCGAGAACTATGGAAGCAGAAGTAAAATCCCTATGTGCTGAAGGAAAGAGGAGTGAGGCGCAGAAGATGGCGATTTCATATGGAAAAGAAATAGCCGAGGATCGCACAGTGCAAGAACTCAGAAAATGTGGCGATATGATGAAAGGTTCAATGCCCAAGATGCCCTATATGAATCAACCGCAGGAGAGAGATAGCAGTCAGCACATCTGTGACTAAGCAAGGTCCCACAATACTTGGGGGGAATTGAGACCTGCGGAATAATCACCTACTCCGCGGCGGGGGTTCGGCCTAACTGCTCGATTTCGTCTTGATCGCATGCAAGTGTGGCACAGGTATCTTTATCAAGCCTCAGGGATTGCGGTTTATCGCCTGTTACCCCAGTAAATGAAAGCACCTGGACGTTATTTATGACCGATTGTTATTTTATTTTTACTTAAGTAACAATATCTTGGCGGTATATTTTGATAAATTTTATTAGAATTTAATTTAATCAATTACCCGGCTACTCATCTCCCTGCAGATCTTCCTGCGAGTAGTCCACTCCCAACTACCATATCAAGTCATCGGGCACCTGGTGGTCTGGATAATCGCTTTCATCGCTTTCTTTGCTACCGGCCGTATTCTGACCAACGACAGCATGGGGGTCTCGTTTGCCGATTTTCTCGGCTATAGTGCTGGGAACCACCACGTATTGACGATCCAGACGAACGATCGACCATAGGCCCCGGAGAATTTTCCCACGACCTTCCTGGTCCAAGTACAGCTTCTTGATCTTACCCTGATCTTCGAAGTTGTAGGCAATTTCGCCTTGCTCGATAGCGATTCGATGGGCGGAGATCAACTCTCTGACCTCCGCCTTACGTGCCCTCTTCTCTTCTGCCTGGCGCCGCTTTAGATTGAGTTCACGATCTCTCTTCTTGGACTCCTCCGCTGCTTTTCGTAGCTTGGCAGCTTTGTTGCCGGCTGCCTGTGCGTGGCCGCTTTTGGTCTTTCTCCGGTTTTTTTTTCGCTGTTCGGATTTAGCTTTTTCGAGTTGTTTTTTATCAATTAATCCGCTGGATAGAAGCTGATCCTGAAGTGAATTAGCCATTAATCGATTCTCCCATACGACGTTTTACCGCAATCAGGTCATCCTGGGTGTCGACACCATGACCAGGTGCGGTGACAGCCTCGCATACATGAATACGCGCACCATGCCAAAGAACCCGGAGCTGCTCCAGAGATTCGGCCTCCTCGATTGGGCTGCCTTGCCATTCCACGTAGCGGGAGAGAAATCCCGAACGGTAGGCGTAGATTCCGATATGCCTCAGGAATGCCGGTTTTGGGGGTAATACCCGCTGCTCACTCAGGAACTCGTCTCGATGCCAAGGTATTGGTGCTCGGCTGAAATAGAGTGCATAGCCCTGGCCGTCCGTTACTACCTTGACAATGTGAGGATCGAACAACTCCGCCCTTAGCTTGATTGGTGTGGCAAGGGTCGCAACGCTGGCGTCGCCATGGGCGTGCAGGTTTTCAGCGACCTGGTCCAACAACTCCGGAGGCATTCCGGGTTCGTCACCCTGGAGATTGACAACGATTGTCTCCTCCGACCAACCATGCTGGCGACAGACTTCGGCGATACGTTCGGTGCCGCTGGTATGATCGCTGCGGGTAATACAAACCTCGGCGGAAAATGCCCTTGCTGCGTCGGCGACCCGTTGATCGTCAGTGGCGACAACGACCTGGTTGGCGCCGCTTTCCAGTGCCCGCTCGTGGACATGCTGAATCATTGGCCTACCTAGAATAGGTAGCAACGGTTTACCGGGCAATCGGGTGGAATCGAAACGGGCGGGTATGACAATCTTGAAATCCATGGCCAGCTATCCGGTAAGGCTCAAGTAGCCGCCACCTCTTCATCTGCAGGCAACTGCCTGGCCTCTTCCTCAAGCATGACCGGAATACTGTCCTGGATAGGAAAGGCAATCCGGTCTACCGGACAGATTAATTCGCTCTCCTTCTTCTTGTACACAAGCTTGCCTTTGCACAGCGGGCAAACCAGAATATCTAGCAGTTGTCTATCCATCTCTATCGTCTCTCAATAAGGCGTCCAAGCGTTCCGCGAAGCCGGGTCCCAGCTCAGCTTCCGTTTTTAGAAACCAGTAGCTCACGCGGGCGAACTTAGTGCATTTTACGGCATCCTTCTCGGTCATGAGTACCGGAAGCTCATCCTTGAAATTCAGATCATCAGCGACGTAAGTATGGTGATCCGCGAAGGGATGTTCAATGATTTCCAATCCTCTTTGCCTCAGGGTTGCAAAGAAACGTCCCGGATTGCCGATTCCGGCCACGGCATGCACCGGACCGCCAATAAAATCTTCGATCGCGCGTTTAAGACGCTCATCAACCAGATTGATTAAATCTCCCGGCACCAGCCCCATGTGTTCTTCGCCGGGTTGGGCCTCACCATTGCAAACCACAATATCAACACTGGCCAACCGCGCTACGGGTTCTCTGAGCGGGCCCGCGGGCAAACAATAACCGTTGCCGAATCGTCGCTCGCCATCGATTACCGCTATTTCGATATCCCTTCCCAGTGCGTAGTGTTGTAGACCGTCATCAGAGACCAGGATGTCACAATCGGTCTCCGTCAGTAGATAGGCAGCGCTCTCCGCCCGCTCGGGCCCGACAAATACCGGACAACCGGTTCGCCTGGCGACAACAACCGGCTCATCCCCTACCTCCTTCGGATCGCTGTCGGGAAAAACGGCTTGGGGCCATTCTCCGCTCTTGCCGCCGTAGCCTCTCGATACGACGCCCGGAGCTAGGCCGCGACGCAGCAAGTGCTCCACCAACCAGATGACCAAAGGGGTCTTCCCTGTACCGCCGACTGTGATGTTGCCCACCACTATAGTGGGGACCCTAAGCCGGTGAATCTGCAGTATACCTAGCCGATAGCAACCCCTTCTTATCCAGGCTCCAAAACGAAACAGCCAGGAGAGGGGGCGTAACAGATGGGACAATGAATTGGAGGAATACCAATAACTATCAAGGGACTGCTTCATTCCTGCGTATCAAGGCGTGGCGGGTTGCTTTGCTGCAAAGGTCATTTGGCTGAAGCCCAGTTGGCTTGCGACATCCATTACCCTAATGACCGACTGGTGGGTGGTTTTCGCATCGGCTGTAATGATCACCGGGATTTCCCTTTTGTCACCGACGGCTTTTTCAATGGCACGCTTCAAGGTGCTGGGATCGGTATCCAACACCTCCCTTTGATTGACGAAATAGCGGCCTTTGGCGTTAACCACTATTGCAAGGCGCTGATCATCCGGTTTTACCGCTTCGTCCTGAGTGGACGCCTCCGGAAGCTGGACCTTGATGCGCGACTCCTTGTCGAAGGTAGTCGAGACCATAAAAAAGATCAGCAGCAGGAACACCACATCGATCAGCGGTGTGATATTGGGTTCAATGCGCTCTTTGCGGGTCAGCCTCAGCCTCATGGAAACGCCCTACCCGTTCTCATCGGCTCGCTCTCCCTGCATAACCTCAATGATTTTCATCGCCTCCTCCTCCATCCGCAGCACTAGCAATCCTACCCGCCCGCTCAGATAACGATGGAACATCAGACTGGGAATGGCCACGCACAAACCGGCGGCCGTGGTGATCAGTGCCTCGGAGATGCCGCCAGCGAGCACTGATGGATTACCCACACCCGAGGAGGTTATCTCCGCGAATACCTTGATCATTCCGATCACCGTACCAAGTAGCCCTAGCAGAGGGGTGATAGATGCGATGGTTCCCAATGTGTTGAGATAGCGCTCCAGCTCATGGACAACTTGACGGCCGACATCCTCTATTGCCTCCTTCATCACCTCCCGCGAGTATTTCCGGTTGATGAGACCTGCCGCGATGATTCGTCCCAAGGGGGAGCCCTCGCGGATGCCTGCGATCTGGGCGTTGGTCAACTGCTGGTGCCGGTGTGCCTGCCAAATTTTGGCTACCAAATTTTCGGGAACCACCCGCTTGCTCCGAAGCATCCATACACGCTCGATGATGATGGCCATCGCCACCACCGAACAGGCAATAATCGGCAGCATCAACCAACCGCCCGCTTTGACCAATTCCAACACAGTGTTGACTCCCCATGGTAGCGCTGATGGGTATTCCCGGGATCGGGACCAAATCGAATATCATACTGTATTCCCGCTGCGGTCTCTAACACTAACGGGTGGTGTCACCCCTCAATTCCTGTCGAAAGTTCCAGTAGCGGCCGGCAATTGAGCGGTGCGCAATGGGACCGGTCAAATTACCGTCATTACCGAAGTGGAAACTGATGGCACCAGATGCGGCGGTCGTAAGAAATTCGCTTCCGTTATCCGTCCAACGCCGAACAACTGGTTCCCGGGGAAACCCGTAACGGTTTCGATAACCGTTGGATGACAGTGCGTAACGGGGGGACCCGGCTGCTACGAATTCGGATGTTGAGGAGGTTAAACTGCCGTGATGGGGAACGGTGATGAGGTGGGACCGTAATGCATCGGCACAACAGGCGAGCAAGTGCCGCTCCGCTTCAGCTTCAATGTCTCCACTGATGAGCAGACGTCCCGCCTGGTTTTCCACGCCCAGTACGCAGGAGGCGTTGTTACCCCGCCATGGCCGGGAGCGGTCAGGATGTAGAATGGTGAATTGGACGCCGTCCCATTGCCAGGATCTACCCGCTTCGCACTTCTGTACCCCCTCAAGGTCGATTCTGTGCGGCTCACCGCTCTTGACCCTGTGTGGCTGAAATTCCTTTAGAAGGCTCGCCAGTCCACCGCTATGGTCACGGTCGCCGTTACTGACGATGAGCATATCCACCTGGTCGATACCCACATGTTCGAGGAAAGGAAGCAACACCGCAGCACCCGCGTCGAACGTCGGTGAGAATTTTGGACCTGTATCGTAGACCAGCACATGATGTTGGGTGCGGACAACGGCAGCCATTCCCTGCCCCACATCCAGGAGATGAAACCGGAAGTCACCCGATTTCGGGCCAGAGGCTGGATGTATCAGCAGTGCGGGTAGCAGCAGCGGCAGACCCAACCATCGATTTGGCCACCCCCGCGGCATCAACAACAGCAGCGTTCCCAACGCGGCGAGAAACCAATGGGTCACTGGCTGTCCCGGTTGCGACGATAGCTGCATCGACAGAGAGGCAGCCAGCGTGAGCAGGTTGTAGGTCCCCTGCAGCAGCCATAGCAGGGGCTGCAGTATGACCGTTGCGGCTTCAACCCAAAACACCAGGATCAGCGTACTCAGGAGTGCCAGGGGAACTATCAACAGAGAGAAAAGCGGTACCGCAATAAAATTGACCAGGGGCGCAACCAGCGGGAACTGGTGCTGCCAGCTCAGGAGCACCGGCAGAAGACCTAGCGTAACCAGCCACTGAGTCCTGCTCCAGGTCGTCAACCGCCCAGGTTGTGCGGTTCTCCAGCACACGCCCATTAGAATGGCGCCAACGGCGACAAAGGAGAGCCAGAAGCTGGGAGAGATCGATGCTCTTGGATCAACCAGTAGAACGATCAGCATTGCCAGTGCCAACCCGCGCATAGGCTGGGTTTTGCGCACCAGAAACACACCGGCCATGAAAAGCGAAAGCATCACCAGTGCCCGTTGTGTGGGTAGGGAAAAGCCCGCCAACGCTGCGTAAAAAAGGCCAGATGTCAGCGCCGCGATGGCAGCGGCCCGGGGTGTAGCGAGGCGAAGGGTGAGATGGTGAATTCTGCGCCATAGAAAAGATGTCAGGTAGAAACCCAGTCCGCTTACAATACCGATGTGAAGCCCGGAGATGGCCACCAGATGGCTGGTTCCGGTTTCTCGAAACAATGCCCAGTCTGCATCCGAGAGCCCACTTCTGTCGCCAATGACCAGTGCCTTCAACAGCCCACTGGCGCGCTGATCTTCGATATACAGATCCAACAGGCTCCCTAATTTCTGCCGTACCCGTTGGTGCGCGTAGACAAGTGACGGCTGTTCAAGGCGCTGATTGAGCACATCAGCGATAACGTAACCCCGGGCTCCTATGCCCCTGCCGAACAGCCAGCCTTCATAATCGAATCCTCCTGGATTCATGAATCCATGGGGGCGCTTGAGTTTGACCTTGAGTTGCCATTTTTCCCCTGGTATCAGTTGCGGTGCGTCGGCATACCAACTGAGTTTGAGCTTCCCCGAAAACTGCTGAAGCTGATCCTGGTAGCGCAATTGAGTCACCTGGAGGTCGAACCCGGTCACTCTGCCTTGGGGTACCACCAGACTGGAGATGAATCCCGTGGCAAGCAGTTCCCGTCCTTCCAGTTCACTTGGTAATTGCCGCTGGAGATCTATCCAGGCGCTGCCCAGTGCCCAGAGAAAGCCAAGGCCAAAAGCCGCAACTACCCGAAGTTTGACACTCAGGAGAAATGCCGGCAGCAGCGGCAATATAGAAAGATAGCGGGGATCCGGCAGGTCAGATTGCGCCTGCAGTAACAGGGTTCCCAAAAGAAATGCGAATGTTCCGAGATACACGACCCGTCCTTGGGCTTTGCGCACTGGCGCATGCTAACATCCGATGAAACGGCGCGCCAACTCATGAACCGGCGGGTAGCTGGTCAAATCCACAACGCCATGATTCAATAGCAGATATCAGGATAAAGCGAGGGGTGAACTGAGCGAGAGGTGCCTAAACACATCATAAAACGCTTCACGCCAGATCACTCCCAAATCAGGGAACACCGGCATCTGAAAGTATTCGGTGATTTTCTACGGGACCCAAATCTATGGCACATGAACCGCCGCTCGGTTTCCGGCGCTTTTGCCATCGGCCTCTTCTGGGCATTTATACCCATTCCCTTCCAGATGATAGCGGCCGCCGCCACGGCGATTCCCGCACGTGTAAACATGCCGATCTCCGTGGCTTTGGTCTGGATTACCAATCCCCTCACCATGCCCCCCATGTTCTATTTCAACTACACGGTGGGTACTTGGCTGATGGGCAGTTCCGGTAATGATGTAGAGCTTGAACTGACACTGGCCAGTATGAAGGAGAGTTTGGCTGCCATTTGGCAGCAGCTCTATCTGGGAAGCTTGATATGCGCCCTGGTCGCCGCCGTAGTCGGATTTCTCGGAATTCGGCTGATTTGGCGCATGCATATTGTGCAGTATATGCGCAGACGTCGTCAGCTCCGTAAGGCTGGGGGGCAGTAACCGCTGATCCCTCCCTCAGGCATCTACCAGCACGCCATCCTGCAGATGAACCACTCGGTCCATCTGTTCCGTCAGCGACATATCGTGAGTGACTACCAGCAGACTGGTTCCGGATTCGCGGTTTAGGTCCAGCATCAGGTGATAGACCTGATCCGCTGTCTTGCGATCCAGATTTCCCGTTGGCTCATCCGCGAGCACACATCGGGGGTTGTTTACCAGAGCTCTGGCGATGGCTGCCCTCTGCCGTTCACCTCCTGAGAGTTCCCCGGGCTTGTGTTCGGTTCGCGCTCCAAGCCCAACGTGGGTCAGCATCTCCGACGCGCGCTGTCGTGCCGCCGCTACGTTTATCCCTCCCGCCAGTAGGGGCATGGCCACATTCTCCATGGCGGTGAATTCAGGGAGCAAATGATGAAACTGGTAGACGAAACCCAGCGTTCGATTGCGTACCCTGCCCCGCTGCTTCTCGCCCATAGTTTCGATATTGGTACCGTCGATGAGGACTTCGCCGCTGTTAATTCGATCTAGCCCACCGAGACAGTGCAGCAGTGTGCTTTTTCCCGACCCGGAACTGCCGATGATGGCTACCCGCTCTCCCTTTTCTAGCTTCAGGGTTACCCCTCTCAGCACCTCCACGTGAAGCCCTCCTTCGCTGAAGGTTTTGAATAGTTGGCGGCAATCCAATACGGGGCTCTCACTCATAACGTAGCGCCTCCGCGGGGCGAGTGCGCGACGCCTTCCACGCTGGATAGAGAGTGGCCAGCAGTGTTATCACAAGCGCAGAGCAACCGATAAGTAGCACATCATTCCAGTCCAGTTGAGAAGGCAATGCGCTGATGTAGTAGATGTTGGGGTCCAGGAAATTAATGTCTAATGACTTCTCGACCCACTGTACAATCGATTCCAGGTTGGACGCCAGGGCAATACCACCGGCGATGCCGGCCAGGGTCCCACCGATTCCGATGGCTGCGCCTTGCACAATGAATATCCAAGTGATGCTTGCGGGAGACACGCCCATGGTACGCAGAATTGCGATATCGCTCTGTTTGTCGGTGACCACCATGACCAGCGTGGAGACAATGTTGAAAGCGGCCACGGCAATGATAAGGAAGAGTATCAGCGCCATCATCCGTTTTTCCGTGCGTAGCGCACTGAAGAAATTTCTGTGCTGCTGGGTCCAGTCGCTGACTCGGTAAACCCCCTGCAGCTGATTCGCCAGCTCTCTGGAGACACGGGGAGCGAGATAGAGGTCATCGAGTTTCAGGCGCAGACCGCTTACCTCGTCCGCCATCTTCAAGAGCTTGGCCGCATCCGCCATGTGTATCAGCGCAACTCCCCGGTCGTATTCGCCCATGCCGACCTCGAATATCCCCTTCACCTCGAATCGCTTCAATCGCGGCATTGCCCCTGCCGGTGTAACGCGTATTTGCGGTGTGACCACGGTGACCTTGTCGCCGAGGGTGATCCCCAGGATATAAGCCAACTCCCTTCCCATTACAATATTGAACTCACCGGCTTTGAGCACCGAGATGTCCCCGGCGACCATGTGCTGCCCTACATCCGAAACCTTACCCTCGTGGTCCGGCAATATGCCTCGCAGCATAGCGCCACTGACCCTGCCACCGTTGGTCAGCATGACTTGCGCCTCGACAAATGGCGCCTGGGCAACGACATTGGGGTGATCTTCAGATCGCCGAATCGCGCTTTTCCAGTCCTTGAGACCGCCCTGATATCCGGAAATGGTGGCGTGAGAGGTCATACCGAGAATGCGTTCCCGAACTTCTTGATGAAAGCCATTCATCACTGAGAGCACGGTAATCAGGGCCGTTACGCCCAACATAATCCCCAATGTGGACGTAAGTGAGATAAAGGATATGAAGTGGTTGCGGCGCTTCGCCCTCGTGTAACGCAATCCGATGTAGAGTTCCAGGGGTTTGAACATAGGGACCAGATTCCCGCTTTATTAAATGCTATATTGCGGTCAGATTATCAGGACCGGAGTATCGTCGCTATGAAGAATCTATATCCCGCGCTACTGACTGCACTGCTGATGATGATCACGGGCAATACACCCGCGGACAAGCTTTTAATCGAAGTCATAGAGGATGTGCCTTCCAACAGTTCGAGCGGAATACCCAGGCCGGTTCGTGGTCAGGATATGGCGCAGGTTAGCGCCCAGTTCGGCGAGCCCAAAACGCGGATGGCACCTGTGGGAAACCCTCCCATCACCCGCTGGGTTTACGAACAGTACACTGTCTATTTTGAGCACCAGACGGTACTGAAAAGCGTAATCAATCGTGCGAATCGCTAGTTAGCTGCTATTCGCCAGAAGGCTCATCGTTATTGACCCGGCCTATTCTGCTGATCGGAACGACCTTTGTGGTTGAAACTTCATCGGCAAACTGGGGCCGTTCCATCTGCACACCGGCGGCCTCCGCCAGCTCGCGTTCCCGGCTGGTGATGAGTCCCAGGCACATGCGCACATCTTCTATGGTCTTGCTCGACAATGGATGCCGCATTCCCGGTTCCGGTGTGATATCTCGAATCACGGAACCCAGTACTTGGCGCATTACCCTCAGTATCTCCCGCTCTTTGTCCGATTCCATTATTTTCAGTTCCTGCGATCAGGCTCGGTCGAGCGCATCGCCTTGCAAACTACCCAGAACAGCGATTAGCAAGTTCCAATAGCGGTTAACAGAGTCGATATCCACCCGTTCGTCTGGTGAATGGGGATACCGTATTGTGGGGCCAAAGGAGATCATCTCAAGGTCCGGATAGGCCTGTTTCAGAATACCACACTCAAGCCCTGCATGAATCGCGGCCACCTCCGCCCGAGTGCCGAATGCCTCGCTATAGACTTTGAGTACATGATGCAGCAGCGGAGAGTCGGGATCAGGTTGCCAACCAGGATATCCATCGCTGAATTCGGTTGCGGCACCTAGCAAGGTAAACAGTGACGCTAGTCTGAGGGAAAGCGCCCGACTTGCCGATTCAATGGCACTGCGTACCAGACTACTCACAACCACCACGCCCGAGTCTGTCCTTACGATCGCCAGATTGGTCGATGTCTCCACCAGGCCCGGCATAGTGTCGCTCATTCGCACGACACCGTTGGGGCAAGCCACAACGCAGTGGATCAACGCTGTCGCCTCGGCTTTAGGTATCCACTGTCGGGGGAAATCGCTTTCCGATGTTGCTGTTATGTTCAGTCCCGGCTCCGACTTGACCAATTCATCGGTCAACTCCCGGGATAGCGTATCCAATAGCGACTCGAACTCGACGATCCCGGTCGCCGGAATCGCCAGGGTGGCAGAGGCGGTGCGGGGTATCGCGTTGTTGAGTTCTCCACCTTCAATTGCCGATATCCTCACACCCAGCTCGAGTACCGCGGACCTCAGTATCCTGAAAAGCAGCACATTGGCATTTCCCCTGCCGCGGTGAATATCCAACCCGGAGTGTCCGCCTCGCAATCCGGTGATTCGAAGGCGGTAGCAGCACCAGTCTCCTTCAAGAGGCTCTGGAAGATAGTTAAGACGGCCGGTAACTGTCGCGCCGCCTGCACAACCGATGCACAATTCACCCTCTTGCTCCGCATCCGTGTTGATCAGAACACGTCCGTTCAACACCCCGGGCTGAAGGCCTGATGCGCCCTCCATACCGTCTTCTTCGTTGCATGTGAACAGTGCCTCCAACGGACCGTGTCGGAGTTCCGGGTCGGCCAGTATCGCCAGGATACTGGCCAAGCCGATACCGTTGTCGGCGCCAAGTGTGGTACCGCTGGCCTTCACCCAGTTGCCATCGATTCCAGCCACAATAGGGTCTTGTAAGAAGTCGTGCTGGCTGTCTGCGACGGCCTGGGGCACCATATCCATGTGTGCCTGCAGAATGACCGGAGGTGCCGACCGCATTTCCCGGTGCGCTGTCTTGCGGATAATAACGTTGCCGACGCCATCTTCTTGGATCGCAAGATGGTGTTGCCGCGCTAAATCGCGCAGCATCTGCCTTACCCCTTCTTCATGCCGTGATGGGCGGGGTATGCGAGTCAATCTGGAGAAATAATTCCAGACCGGCGCAGGTTGCAAGCCCTCCAGTGCCGCGGTCATGGAATATCTTCACCGCGGAGCAGCTTCTCCAGCTCCTGCTCGTCGATAATGCGGACACCAAGGCGCTGCGCTTTTGCCAGCTTGGAGCCCGCCGATTCGCCAGCCACAAGATAGTCAGTATTGGCAGATACCGAGCCTGTAACCCGGGCACCGAGCGCTTGCAAGCGCTCTTTAACTTCTCCCCGGGGTCTACTGAGTGTTCCGGTCAGGACAAGGGTTTTTCCATCCAGCGTTGCCGCTGTAGCAGTGCTTGCTTCGTCCTCAGGACAATAAACCCCTGATGAGAGCAGCGAGTCTATAACCTCCAAGTTATGGGGTTGACGGAAAAAGGTGTAAATGTGCTCGGCCACCACAGGGCCTACATCAGGCACTTCCAATAAGGTTTCCCGAGTAGCTGCCTGCAGCGACTCAAGCTCAGGGAACTGCTTGGCTAACGACCGTGCTGTGGCCTCCCCCACCTCCCGAATTCCCAATGCAAAGAGAAATCTCGGCAGTGTCGTTTCCTTGCTCCGCTCCAGAGCCTGGCACAGATTGGCTGCTGATTTGTTGCCCATTCTCTCTAATCCCGATAGTGTCTCCTGATCCAGGCTATAAAGGTCCGCGGGGGAGCTGACAATGCCTCTATCGACCAGTTGCGCAACGAGCTTGTCGCCTAGGCCCTCTATATCCATGGCCCGCCGTGAGGCGAAGTGCTTTATCGACTCTTTTCGCTGGGCGGGACAATACAACCCGCCACTACAACGCAGGACCACACCATCCTCGTCCCTAAGCAATTCTGATGCACACTCCGGGCAACGTGACGGCATCTCGAAAGCCAGCGCCTCCGGTGGCCGCCGCTCCAAAAGCACGCCCGTGACCTGAGGGATCACATCGCCCGCACGACGCACGACTACAGTGTCCCCGATATGGAGGTCTTTGCGGCGAATTTCGTCTGCGTTGTGCAGCGTTGCATTGGTTACCGTCACGCCGGCCAGGGTAACCGGTTCCAGGCGTGCAACGGGTGTCAATGCCCCCGTTCTCCCAACTTGGACATCGATGCCAAGAAGTCGGGTGATCTCCTCATGGGCGGGAAACTTGCGGGCGATCGCCCAGCGCGGATGACGAGAGACAAATCCCAATGTCCGCTGTAGCGTGAGATCGTCCACTTTGAATACAACGCCATCTATTTCGTAGCCAAGTCGTTCCCTGCGTCCGGAGATCTCGGCAAAATATTCCTGACAACCGACGATGCCCTCGACGCGGCGTAGTTCGGGGGAGATCCGCACTCCCCAAGCCTGCAGCTTACGCAGACTTTCACTCTGGGTGGCGGCGAGATCGCCCCCCCCGATCTCCCCAAATCCGTAACAGATAAACGTCAACGGTCGCCCCGCAGTGATCTTGGGATCAAGCTGGCGCAGGCTCCCGGCAGCTGCATTGCGGGGATTAGCGAAAGTTTTTTCGCCGCTTAGCATGGCGCGGCGGTTGATTTCCTCGAAGCCCTGCAAGGTCATGTAGACTTCTCCACGGATTTCCAGCGGGCTCGGCCAGCCGCTGCCGAGGAGCCGCAAGGGGACCGACGGAATCGTGCGGACGTTACTCGTTACGTCCTCCCCCCGCTCTCCATCACCCCTGGTGGCAGCCTGCACCAGGAGACCCGCTTCGTACCTGAGACTGATGGCAAGACCATCTAGTTTCGGTTCTGCCGTATAGACGATGCTGTCAGTATCGAGCCGTTCACGTACCCGCCGATCGAACTCCGATAGTGAGTGATCGTCCAAAGCGTTGTCCAGGGATAACATGGGTACCCTGTGCCTAACCGCTTTGAATTCATCGAGGGGTTGGGCCCCAACCCGCTGGGTTGGAGAGTCGGCAGAAATCAGATTAGGATTTGCGGCTTCCAGCGCCTGCAACTCCCGAAACATGCGATCGTACTCGCTATCGGGAACCAGCGGGTCGTCGAGTACATAATACCGGTAGTTGTGTTCTTCTAGGTTCCGGCGCAACTCGGATATTCGCGCACCGGCATCCTCGGATGAGGTCATCGCCGGCTGCGGGCCAGCCGTACGAGCCGGCTGTGCTCCCTGATCTCTTCTCTTGTGTGCTCTATTGTCTGCTTGCTCATGCCACTACGGGTTTCATCGAGGATCTCGGCATCGAGCCGAACCGACAGGCGATGCGCTGTATCCAGCAGGCGATCAAATACTTCAAGCCCATCCCGAACTCCGGGCAGCTGGGCAAATAGGGTAAGTCCAGGTGTGGTGAAGTCGGCAAGATCATCGAATGGGAAGGTCCCGGGCTCCACCATACTGGCCATACTGAAGAGCGGTGTCTGGCCTCTCCCACCGGGTAACTGATGATGAAATATCTGCATCTCTCCGGGTTGCAGATTGACCTCCTTGGCGGCCTGCACTATGGCTTCACCAGACATTACTCCGTGTCGCGATCTGAGATTGATTTGCAGTAGCTTTACTGGCAGCTCGGCTTTATCTTGTGCCTCCTGATCAAAGCTGAAGACGGTCTGTTCAAGTGGCTCAAACAGCGGGTCTGGGTCTACATTTGGTTGTTCTTGAACCATCTCTCCGAGTTGTCGCAGCACCTCGGACTCATGCTCTTGCCCCCGAGGTCTTGGGGATTCATCGATTTCCGGTGACGGGACATCGGCCGCCTTCCATACCGGTTCCTGTCGTGGTGGCGACTGGACTGCGTCCGGCTCATTGAATTGCGCTTTCGGTTCGCTCCTGCGAACCGCGTTGATACGGGAGTTGGCCCGCTTACGGCGGTCCCAGAGATAGATGCCCAGAATAAGCGCGAGCCCCCCAATAAACAGGATCAGTCGGAGAATATCGGCGTTCATCGGGTGCTGCTAGACCTCTCGCTTCAAAACATGCTAAGACGCGCCCTGGCGAGCCCGAGCGTCGCAACCGGGCACCAGCTAGTTGCCTACACCGCGGCCATCCTTGCCGCTTCATCCACATCGACAGACACCAGGCGGGAAACACCTGGTTCGTGCATGGTAACACCCATTAGGTGATTGGCAATCTCCATCGTGATTTTGTTGTGGGTAATGAAAATAAACTGTACCCGATCCGACATTGCCTTGACCATATCGCAAAACCGCACAACGTTAGCATCATCCAGTGGCGCATCTACCTCGTCCAGCATGCAAAAAGGCGCCGGATTCAGTTCAAAAATCGCAAATACCAGTGCCACTGCCGTCAACGCTTTCTCACCGCCCGACAATAACTGGATACTGGAATTGCGCTTACCCGGCGGGCGGGCCATGACTGTTATCCCGGTGTCCAGCAAATCCTCGCCGGTAAGCTGCAAGTAGGCATGCCCGCCTCCAAATAGCCGGGGAAACTTGTCCTGGAGGCCGCTATTGACCTTGTCGAAAGTCTCCTTGAATCGGTTGCGTGTCTCGCGGTCTATTTTACGTATTGCGTTCTCCAGCGTCTCCAGGGATTCGGTGATATCCCCATGCTGGGCGTCCAGATAGCTCATGCGTTCGGATTGTTCTTGAAATTCGTCTATGGCTGCCAGGTTTATTGGCCCCAAGCGGCGGATGCGCTCTTCCATTCGGAGTACTTCCTTTTCCCATTCGCCGACACTGGCCTCTTCCGGCATCTCCAGGAATAGCTGCTCGCGTTGGAAGCCGGTTTCCAGCAACTGTTCATCCACGGTTTTTGATCGGACTATCGTCTCCTGTCTCTGCATTCGCCCTTGATCCAGGATACTCCGCTGGTTTTGTACTTTCTGTTCCGAAACGCTGCGTTCCTGCTCCAGCCGTCTCAATGCTGCATCTAAGCTATCGAGACGCCGCCGACTTTGGTTCAGTTCCGCCTCCACTTCGAGACGTCTGGCCAACAACTTTTCCAACGCCTCCATCTGTGATTGCAAAGGCGCCCGCTGTTCTTCCAGCTTGAGCCCGAGTTCTTCTATGCGCCGCTGCATATGGGCTAGCTGGTTTTCGGTTCGCGAAAGGTTCTGCCGAAGAGCGTCACGGGATGTCGTAAGCGATCCGACGGTGAGTGCCAGTTCCTGCACTTTTGATCTTTGCTCAGACGTCGAACCTCGAGCCCTGTCCAGTCTGCTGCGTACCTCATCCCGCTGTTGGATCAGAACTTCGCGATGCTCGCTGAGGGATTCCATCTCCTCTAGTGCGGTATGAAGTTTTCTCTTGGAGGCCTCGAGATTGGTCTGTCCATCCACAATCTGACTCTGCAACTCGGCCTGCTCCTGCCGGATAGCCTCACCTCGACTGCGCAAGTGCTCCGCCCGTGTCAGCTTGGCACTCAGTTTGGAGCGTAAATCGGAGAGCGAGCCACTCGCCTTGTTGAATTCTCTCTGAGCTTCATCTCGTGTACGCTCAAGCCGCTGCAACTCCCCGCGTCCGGACTCCAGGGATTCATGTAGCTCGTCAGTGTGCAGCTGCAGGTCCTGCTGCGTTGTGACCAGCGACTTGATTTCCTGCTCCCGGGCAAGCACCCCGGCCGTCTCTTCGGTGTCGGGCCTTAAACGCAGCCAGTTGCGTCCTATCCATACACCTTGCGGTGTGACCAGGGATTCACCGGGTTGTAGTTGACTCCGTCTGGTCATAGCCGCCTCAAGACTGGAGGTGGTGCTTACGCCGTGTAACAAGGGCGCCAACGGCCAGGGTGATTCGACTTTCTCAATCAGATCACCGGCTGCAATTTCGCCGTCTGCCGCATTCCCCTCGGCCGTATCGATTAGTGCGACCGACCCGGAATCCAAGGAGTGCAAATGCCCCGCAAGATATTCCAGATGGTCCACGCATACGGACTGCAGATGGAAACCGAGGACCGTCTCCACGGCAGATGCCCAGCCCGATTCGACGTTCAGCTGCTCGGCAAGCCGGGAGGCGTTGTCTAGACCCTGGCTGGTCAGCCATTGATTGACGCTGCCGCTGCGTTTGCCAAGTGCCGCCTCCTGTAAAGCTTCCAGAGAAGCCAGCCGGCCTTTGGTCTGTTGCAGGTCGGCGCGAGATTCATCCAGGTCGCGACTGCGGGATTTGTTCCCATCCCGAAGTTGGGTGATCTGTTCGGACAGTTGCTCCAGCTGTTCCTGTTGTCCTGAAATCGAGGATTCACTCTCCGAAACTGCCGACTGGAGTCGCCCGATCTCCTCGGTCAACAGAGGATCGTTGAGACGTTCCAGCTCCTGATCGAATTTGTCAATGCGTTGGCGTAGATTGTGTTCCTGCTGTTCCAGGTGATTGATGCGAGTACGTTCCACCTGTGCTGTCTGCGCGGGTTCCGCAGCGCGACGGTTAAAATCTTCCCACTCCGTCTGCCAAACGTGCATCTCGCGCTCATGCATGGAGAGTTGCTCCCCAAGAGCAGCTTCATGCTGCTGAAGTTCGGCCAGGTCCGGTTCCGAGTTTTCCAGCGATGATTGGATCTCCTTCAGGCGTTGTTCGTCCTGTTGTCTGTGGGAGGATGATTCGCGCCAGGATTGTTCTGTCTGTTCCAGGTCCTGTTGCAGTTGCCCCCGGGTCTGTTTGGCGAACTGTATCGCTTGCTCCACCCGCGCGATATCTCCGCCCACCGCATAGTAGCGACCCTGAACTTCGTTGAACTGTTCGTTGGCGACAACGTGGTCTTCCCGGGCGTGCTCGATCTCAGTTTCCAGGCTTCTTTGGGTAGCAATGAGTGCCTGGAGATCCGTCTCGTGCTTGCCGATCTCTTTGCTTTGTCTCGACATTTCCTGGTCCAGGCCCTGCCAGCGCAGCGCCAGCAGCTCAGCCTGAAGTCTACGCTCCCTGACCTTGTAGTTCTTATAACGCTCTGCGGTCGCAGACTGGCGTTTCAGGTGCTCCAATTGCTTGGTTATTTCATCCCTCAAGTCGTTGAGCCTGTCGAGATTCTCTCGGGTTCTGTTGATTCTGTTCTGAGTATCCCGGCGGCGCTCCTTGTATTTGGAGATGCCCGCGGCCTCTTCCAGAAAGGCCCGCAAATCTTCTGGGCGTGCCTCAATCAGGCGGGAGATCATCCCCTGTTCAATAATGGAGTAGCTTCGTGGTCCCAACCCGGTACCCAGGAACAAGTCCGTTATATCTCTGCGGCGGCAACGCAAACTATTCATAAAATAGCTCGATTGCCCATCCCTTGAGACCTGGCGCTTTACAGAGATCTGGTTGTACTGTGCATATTCACCTCCGGCGCCGCCATCCGCATTGTCGAAAACCAGTTCGATACTGGCGGTTCCCACGGATTTACGTGAACTGGAACCGTTGAAGATGACGTCTGACATTGATTCCCCGCGCAATAATTTGGCTGAGCTTTCTCCCATAACCCAACGCACGGCATCAATAACGTTTGACTTACCGCAGCCATTTGGGCCGACCACACCCACAAGATTGCCGGGGAACAATACAGTTGTGGGATCCACGAAAGATTTAAATCCGGCGAGCTTTATTTTCTCAAGACGCATAGGGCGCTAAGATACAGAGAGGATGTGTTTGTTACAAGCGCAGACATTGCCTTATTTAAATTATGAGGAGTACTGTTTAACTTATTGTTAAATAGTATAATATTAAACTCAATTAATACGTTGGCGCTTGCATGTGCCGGGATTTTCTTCCACCTTCTCCAGATTCCCGTATAATCGCGCCAGCCAAGTATCCGATAGAGCTAATTCAGAACACTATGTCCAGCACACCGACCAGGGTTCTAGATACCTTTGCCAACCCTCAGACAAGTCGCGATTACACCATTCGAATTCGTGTACCAGAATTCACTTGTCTCTGCCCAAAGACAGGACAGCCTGATTTTGCGGAGATCACGCTGGAGTATGTGCCGGATAGACACTGTGTAGAGTTAAAGTCTTTGAAAATGTATATCTGGTCTTACCGGGACCAGGGTGCTTTCCATGAGGCTGTGGTCAACAAGATACTGGATGATTTGGTCAATGCGACGTCGCCACGTTTCATGCGCGTCAGCGCCGACTTCAATGTCCGCGGCGGAATTTACACAAAGGTGGTCGCTGAGCACAAGGCGGAGGGATGGGCCATACCCCAGCCGGTATCGCTTCCTTAGCATTATACCGGCTGGGGCTTGCTTCAGTTTAGTGTTTCACTCAGTTCCAGCGCCTGTTTGGCATAGGGTGAATCGCCGAAATCCCGAACCAAACGCTGCAATACCCGTTTAGCCTCTTCGGTTTTACCATTTTCCACCAAAGCAAACCCATAGTGGTACCCGATCTCCGGGTTGGTCGGAGCCTTGTCAAAAGCCTCTTTCAAGATATCCAGCCCCTTCCGCTTGTCGTCAAAGTTCACCAGAATCCAACCATAGGTATCGGCAATTTCGGGCCGTTGCGGGGCCATTCGGTAAGCCGTTTGCCCCAGTTCGAGCGCTCGCCTGTCACCCTGCTGTTGATAGGTCCAAGCCAGATTGTTGAGGACCAGTAAGTTTTCCGGCTGCAATGAGAGAATTTGCTCGTACTCTGCCTTTGCCTCATCCAAACGGCCGTTTTCTTGGAGCAGAGTCGCATAGGTGGTGCGAATCTGTATGTCATCGGGTTGCTTCTGTAACCAGTCTTCGAGTTGTGCCAAACCACTGTCCACATCCCCGGACAATGCATGCAGACGCGCGATCTGCAGTGCAAGTTTTCCGCTGGGCTCCAACTCATAGGCCTTCTGAAAAGCAGTATTGGCTTCGGGCATTTTCTTTTCTGAGAGCAGAGTAGCGCCCTCTAGTTCATACCCGACGGCGCGTTGCGGGTAGCGCTCTTGTATTTGGGTAGCCATTCGAAAAGCTGAAGGGTAATCTTGTCTATCCAGAGATATCGCGCCGATGACACTCATTGCTTGAAGATTGTCCGGCTCCAGTTCTAGAACTCGCAACAGAGTCGCTTCTGCTTCACTATGGTTGCCGGATGCTCTCTGCGCATTGGCAAGTACCAATAAATTTTGGGTAATTTCCTGCAGGTCAACAAGCCGTTGAAAACTGTTTACTGCGCTGTTTGTCTCTCCGGCAGCCATTTGCGCGCTGCCAAGTGCGCGCAGCACTTCAGGCTGATTGGGGAAATTAGAGACGCTTTCACTTGCGGTTCGTAGTGCCTTAAGCTTTTCTCCATGCCGTAAATAGACTTGGGTCAGCAATACCCCCGGCCTGGTAGAGTTTGGGTTTTTCTCCTGGGCCTCCATCAGCCAACGATAGGTCGCATTGTTGTTCCCCCGTTTTTCTTCCAAGCCCGCCATCCCCAATAGCGCAGTGAGATTGGAAGGATCACGTTCCAGAATAGACCTGAAATGCTCTTCCGCCTTATCCAGTCGCTGGTGGGAAAGCTCAATCCTGGCAAGATTAATCTCGGCAGTAACAAACTTGGGGTCTACCTCCAAAGCCTTGAGAAAACGCTGCTTGGCATTATCCTCATCACCAGAGGCCAGATAGGCAAGTCCTGTGAGATTGTAGGCCACTGGATTTTCAGGCTGCCGTTCCTCCAGCGCAAGGCTCGCCTGAAGTGCGAGATCATTCTCTTTGTTCTTTAAGTGAGAGAGTACTAATAGGATATCTGCCTGGATGACATCCTGTCCCAGGTCGACTGCAGACTGCAACTCGTCAATAGCCTTCGAAGTATCACCTTTTGCCAGCAGTCCAAATGCCAGTTGCGTTCTCAGGGTAGCGAGATTGGGCTCTAGTTCCACCACCTTGCTCAGTAGCTCTGAGCCTTCCTGATACCGGCCAGACTGCAAATAAGCGTTTCCCAACATCACCATCAACTGTGGATCCTGGGGGAAGCGTTCCATTGCCGGCTCCAGCACATCCACCGCCCTTTTGGGTTCCCGCAGTTTCATTCTCGTGGACGCAAGCAGTTTGATCGAGGGCAGATGGTTCGGAAGAGTGGCAATGGCACGGGATAGATAGTCTTCAGCCCGTGTCAGGTCCCCTCTAGTGAACATGATTGCGCCAAAGATCAGTTGGCTCTGGGGGTGATTGGGAAGGCTCTCGAGCACCTGACTGATGTACTGTTCGGCCTGGTCTAAATTCCGCTGTTGGAACTCGTAAATCCCGTGTAAGTAGAGCACTAGAGGATTGTTTCCGGCAATCTTGTCAAGGAGTTCCAGATCCTTGGCGGCAAGCTCGTAGTTCTGCTGCTGTATCAAGATGGCCACGCGACCGAGCAGGCCCTGCAGGTTTTCGGGTTCGACCTCTAACGCTTTGTTGTAGTCTTTCAACGCCTCTTCTGGGTTTCTGTCTCTCCGGTACAATTCTGCACGTAAAATCCGGGCTTCGCTGTTATCAGGATATAGTTCGATGAACCGATTGAGCATTTTCTCGCCCTCCTGAGTATCCCCAGAGGCGATGCTAAGTCTAATCAATCCGAATTCAGCCTGCTTATTCTTTGGTTTGCTGGCGAGGGCTTTCTCAAAAGACGATTTCGCGTTCTCCAAATCTCGGATACCGATATAGGCTTCTCCACGAAGCACCATGACGGTGGACTGTATATCTCCCGACAAAGTGGGATCTGGTTCGATCTCACTCAATAGCTCTCTATACTTGCCTTGCAGCAAATAAGCTTGACCGAGTTCCCTCTGCCACAGCTGCTTGGGTGCCTTGAGTCTGGCAGCACGCTGGATTTCTTTCTCCGCCGACGCGCCATCCCTCAATTGTAAATAGGTCGCCCCCAGCAGCAGTCTGGCTTCCGTGTTGGAAGGATCTTCCTGCAGGGCATTCTTCAACTGGATTACCGCGGCATTGAATTCTCCCTTGCCAAAGTAATCACGGGCATCCTTTAAGTAGGCGTCAGAATCCGCCGTACCCGCCCCCCCGTACAGGCTGAGAACCAGTGCCAGGATTCCCCCCCAAATCTTCATCTCGTTTCTCCAGAATTGAAACATATGAATAAACGTCCCCGATCAGACACTGATATTGTATTTGCGCATCAGATTGTAAAGGGTAGGCCGGGTAATGCCCAACATCTCTGCCGTATGGGATACATTGCTATCGGAAAAGTTCAAGGCACGCATGATCGCCTGATATTCGGCGGTCTCTCTGACTTCCCGCAGGTTGAACGGCTGCTGTGGTTCCTGAATCTCTTCGAACTCCATCTCCTGCTCGGTCACGTATGCGCCATCCGCCATAATGATGGCCCGCTTAACTCTGCTTTCCAGTTGCCGAACGTTTCCAGGCCACTCGAACTGCTCGATCATTTCCAGCGCTTTCTGGGTAAAACCTTTAACTGGACGATTGAGTTGCTGGGCGAATCGCTGCAAGAACCAGCGAGCCAGAACCACTGCGTCACCTTGGCGTTCGTGGAGCGCAGGTACCTTTATTGTCGTCTCGTTTATCCGGTAGTATAGATCTTCTCTAAAAGACTGGTCCTTCAGCATTTCCTCGAGATCCCGATGAGTTGCGCAGACAACACGCACATCGACAGGGATTTCCTTACGCCCCCCTACCCGTTCGATAACCCGCTCCTGCAGAAATCTCAACATTTTGGATTGAAGCGAAAGGGGCATATCCCCGATTTCATCGAGGAAGAGTATGCCGCCTTCAGCGGTTTCGATCTTGCCTGCAGTGGTCTTTGCGGCGCCGGTGAACGCCCCCTTCTCATAGCCAAAGAGTTCACTTTCCAAGAGGTTTTCCGGGATAGCAGCGCAGTTGATCGCGACCAAGCGCTTCGAGGCTCTGTTGCTCAACTTGTGCAAAGCCTTGACCAGTACCTCTTTGCCGGTTCCGCTTTCTCCCAAGATGAGTGTTGACACATCGGCCGGGGCCAGTTTCTCGATAGTTCGACAAACCTTAACCATTTCCGGGCTTACCGCGATTACTCCGTCCAGGGGAGAGAGATCCGCCTGCATGGATAGCCTGCGATTCTCCCGCTCCAAGCTGTGTAACCGCGTCGCTCTGCGCACGACCAAAGTTAGTAGATCGGGATCAATAGGTTTCTCATAGAAATCGTAGGCACCCATTCCAATGGCCCGTACGGCGTTGCTACGATCGTTGTGGCCCGTCACAACGATAACCTTGGTGTCCGGAACCAGCCCTAGTATCTCCTCCAGAATGGCGAAGCCCTCGCTTACACCTCCCGGGTCGGGGGGCAGTCCGAGGTCGAGTGTCACCACCCCCGGCTCCATTCTACGCAACTGCGCCAACGCAGAACTCCGGTCGGAAGCGATACCGACGTCATAGTCCTCAAAACTCCAGCGGAGCTGACTTTGAAGACCCGGATCATCTTCGACGATCAATAATTTCTTATCCTGCTCACTCAAGTCTGAGTACTCCAATCACAACACGAGGGTCGATGGTATCAGCTATCGGCCTGTATTAAGAATATCTTAAAAACAGTGCCCTTTCCTACAGTGCTGGTTACCACGATATTCCCGCCGATGGATTGAATGAACTCGCGGCACTCATAGGCTCCGATTCCCATGCCGGTGAGCCCCTTCGTAGAATCGAAAGGACGAAAAAGGCGTTCCCTGATGAATACACTGTCCATGCCAGAGCCATTGTCCACAACCTTCAGGACTGCTCTGTTATCCACTTGCTGGAGGCTAACGCTGACCTCACCGTCATCGGGAGTGGCATCCTGTGCGTTTTGAATTACGTGACCGATAACCGCCTCCATCCGATCGGGGTCTGCGTTCACCCAAAACTCATCCACCTCCGATTCGAATGTTGGAACCGGGGCTTGCCTGGATTTGGCCTCTACCGCCGCCCTCACAATAGCGCTGAGTTCCACCCTAGTACTTTTATTGTCCGGCACCGCGCTTCGCAAATGAGCCATCAAACGACTCATCTTTGTCACGGAGTTGTCGATAGTCAGCACCGCGTCTTCAATAAACTCAGGCTTGTGCCGGTGTTTCTCCGCATTTTTAACGACCAGAGAAAGCTGGGCGATTAGATTTTTTAGGTCGTGGACTACGAAAGCCGACAATCGATTGAAGCCCTCGAATTGTTTGGCATCGGCCAGGGCCTGGCTGGTTTTATATAGCGCAATATAGCTCGCAGCCTGGCGCCCTGCGGTCTTCAACAGATCAAGATTTTCCCAATTGAGTTTAGTCTTGGCGCGCGGCGTACTCTGGATAGTAAAGCCGAGCACCCGCTCGTCGTGGATTAAGGGTACTATCAGCCAGGCATCTTCCATCTCCACCAGCCACGAGGGCAACTCGAGTTCCTCGTACATCCCCGGGCTATTGACGTACTCGGGGATATTCACTACCCATTGTGTTTTTTCCAGAAAACGGGTCAGGGATTCGACACCGAATTCACCGTCGATTTCGGGCATCGGCATATTGCTGTGTGCTACCAAGTTGCATCCTGCCCGCTTGCTGCAAAGCCAAAGCAGTCCGGCCGGGCTCTCCACGATTTCTCCAATTGCCCAAATGACCCGTTCAAACAGAGATGCATTGCTGTCTTGCCCCGACAACAGGTGAATTAGGCGTAGCCACTCTTCACGATAGTCATAGCGATAGCTGAAGAAATGTTTATTGAGAAAGACTTTTACCCTGGCCCGTACTTGCCCTGAGAAAAGCAGGGAAAGCAATATCAATAGTGCTGCGAAGAAGAAGATGATCTGCAGTACCGACCCCCAGGCACCACCGTAAATCTTGATGTAGTACCCGAAAAACGCCATCAGCAGCATGTAGACGCCGGCACTGAGGAGCGTCGTGGTATGGAAAACCATACGCCTGGATACAAACAGATCGAGAGACCAAGTGGGATTTCGGGCAGCCGAAATCGCGAGCAGCGGGACCGTGATAGCGTAGATTCCCCCTCGCGCGTACCAAAGATCGGCGTTGATTCGTTTGAACAACAGGGCATCAGAAAAGAGATAGAAGTCAAACGCGAACATGCTACCTAGCCCGAAACAGAGGTACTTGATACCCCAGCGTTGTTCCGGAGCAGTGTTGCGGTACACTTGTTCTATCAAAACCATGCCGGCTATGGCGCTTATGACCTGCCCAAGATAGCGGGTATCCATGAAAATAAAGCTGGGGATCAAAGCGTCCGGCAGTACCAGCATCCCGCTAGCCAGGAATACCACAGCCGCCATACTGCGATAGACGCGGTTGGAGCCGCCCTTCTGCCGCGCCATGTGGGACAGTAAGCCTATTAGGAACGCACACCAGGCGATATTCTTAAGTGCCTCGATGGACCAAATAACGCTAACAGGGACTATTTTGAACCCGGATTGAATCGCGAAGAGAGACGCCCAAAGAGTGGCGACTATCGTCGCAGCCAGCATTAGCCCACCCTGCAGTCGACCGCGCCAGCTGGTAATTAGCAGCAGGGAGAGAACGAGAAAGAGAAGGGCTGCGATTGCAAACCCGAGAAATCCAAAATCAGACATTTGGCCCTAGCGCCGCCCTAGTCCAAAACCAACAGCCCTCGTGTCACCGCGCACCCTTGCCCATCAAGACTACTTCAACAGTCTCTAGGAGAATGACTAGATCGAGGAATATATTCGAATTCTTAACGTAGTAAAGATCATACTGTAGCTTTTGTTTGGCATCCTCCAGAGAAGAGCCATACTGATAACGCAACTGCGCCCAGCCGGTCAGGCCCGGTTTAACACGATGACGTTCTCGATAGTAGGGGATCATTTTCTCTAGATCCAGTACGAATTCCGGCCGTTCCGGCCGCGGCCCGACCAGACTCATGTCACCTTTCAGAACGTTGATCAGCTGGGGAATCTCATCGAAACGAGTCTTACGGATGAAGGCCCCCAACGCAGTGACTCGGGTATCATTGGTGGTCGCCCAGCGTGCAACACCATCAGCTTCGGCGTCTGTTCTCATACTACGGAATTTGTACACTCGGAAATGTTTTCCGTTCTCTCCGGTTCTGACTTGACTGTAAAGTATCGGATCGCGCCCTCTGGATTCGATCAAGCTCGCAAGGGAAACGGACAGCCAGATGGGGGAAAAGAGCAGGATCATCAACAGGCTGGCGATGATGTCCATCAACCGTTTGCCGTTTTTCCCCAACACGCCAAGATAGAATCCGGGTGAGTAGTAGATCCAGCTGGGGTGAAGTAGGTCGATATTGATTCGGGAGGTCTCTTTCTCGAAGAAGGTCAACAAGTCAAAAATCACGATTCCAGACATCTTGCAATCCAGGATATCGTCTACCGGCAACCCTTTTCTGCGATCATCCACTGCGATCACAATTTCGTTGATCTCGAGGCTGGTTACCAATTCCAGCAGCGACCCGGTCAGTTTTATCTGTTTGTGGTCATCGATGACATTGTGGCCATCTTCCAATCTGACATACTTGACGACAGTAAAACCGAGTTGCTCGGGTTCTGTTTCCATTAAGTGATCGATACGGGCGGCATTGAGCCCCGATCCCAGCACTAAAACACGCTGCTTTTGTGCATCGGCTCCGGCGAAGTAAAAGAAAATGGTTCTTAATAGCAGCAGCCCCGCAATGGACAGCAGCATGGCGAACCCGAAAACTCCTCGTCCGACGAACATCCCGGGAAAGGAGTAAAATACAAGGCTCATGGCCGTAGTTGCCAGAAAAAAGCTGACGCCAAAGCGTACTAGCAGGGCGGCGGGCTCATGAAGACCGCGCTGATACAGTCCCATCGCTATCATCGAAGCCGAGGTCAGCAATGCATAGAGCGCTGCAGAGGCATGGAGGGTATGATCAAGCGGTAGGACGAGCTGCCAATCCATCACTGCTGCGCGCAGAACATACCCACCCAGTACGCCCAGATAGAGCAGAAACAGCTCCAGTACACCAAGCAGCAGAAATATCTTGGAAACGTAGTGACCGAAGATTCTAATCATTTACACTTTTATCGCCAGCACATCTCACCGGCATCCAAGGATGCGCAGCCATTAGAGCAGGCCTGATCCGCCACTCCAATCGGTGATTCGCTTCGACATCCCTCGTTTGATTCAATCCAATTGCTCCTTCGAACCCCGGATATACAACCTAAAAAGTATACAGGATTGCGCGTATAAAGCATCCTGACTAGAATCCCGTCTTTGCAGGCAACACCTGCTTCACCAATTAGTTCGGATCGAGTCCAACATTATTGAGACTTTTAAGAAATCCAATGGTTTGCCGAAAGAGCCAGTGTAGCTATCTCGGGGTGCACAGCGCAGATAAGGAAAGTTTATGTTTGATTTAGAGAATGTGCGCATTGGCGTACTGGGCCTGGGTTATGTTGGATTGCCGCTCGCAGTGGAATTCGGCAAGAAGATGCCCACCATTGGGCTGGATATCAATGCGGCGCGGGTTGAGGAATTAAAATCCGGGCGTGACAGCTCTCTGGAAGTCGACCCAGACGAACTGAAAACTGCAACATTATTGACCTATACCGCTGATCCTCAGGCGCTAGTGGACTGCAATCTCTATGTGGTCACTGTGCCCACGCCGATCGATGAACACAAACAACCCGACCTCTCCCCGCTTATCGGGGCTAGCCGCATGCTTGGGACTCTGCTTCGAGCGGGAGATGTGGCGGTCTTTGAGTCCACGGTTTATCCCGGGGCGACCGAGGAAGTCTGCGTACCGATTATGGAAGAGATCTCTGGCCTAAAATTCAACAAGGATTTTTTCGTTGGCTACAGCCCAGAGCGAATAAATCCCGGGGACAAGGAACACCGGCTGACCACCATTAAGAAAATCACTTCCGGATCGACTCCGGAAGTGGCGGAGTTTGTCGATGCGCTTTACCGCAGCATCATCGTTGCCGGTACCCACAAGGCCAGCAGCATACGGGTTGCCGAGGCTGCCAAAGTGATAGAGAACACACAGCGGGATGTCAATATCGCATTGATCAACGAATTGGCACTGATCTTCAATCGCCTTGGCATCGACACCCTGGAGGTACTCGAAGCGGCAGGGAGCAAGTGGAACTTTCTTCCGTTTCGTCCCGGGTTGGTGGGAGGTCATTGTATCGGTGTCGATCCCTACTACCTCACCCACAAAGCCCAGGCCATAGGATATCAGCCGGAAATTATTCTGGCAGGTCGTCGCATTAACGATGGGATGGGTGCCTATGTTGTAGGCGAAGTTATAAAACTGATGATAAAGCAACGCCTCCCAATCGCCGGTGGCAAGGTGCTCATTCTAGGTCTCACCTTCAAGGAAAATTGTCCGGACCTCCGCAATACCAGAGTCGTGGACATAGTAGAGGAGTTCCGCAGCTACGAAACGGACGTCGACGTATACGACCCCTGGATAGACCCTCAGGAGGCCGAAGCGGAGTACGGCATTACCCCAATCGAAGAAGTTCCATCCGGAGTCTACGATGCAGTAGTGCTCGCCGTTGCTCACCGAGAGTTCCTGGCAATGGGAGAATCCGTGCTGCGTAATTATTGCAAGCCGGGGGGCGTTCTGTACGATGTTAAACACGTCCTCGCGGTAGGTGCTTCGGACGGTCGTCTATAGACAGCCACTAACCTCCAGATGAAAATATTGGTTACCGGCAGCGCCGGTTTCATCGGTTCGGCGCTCTCGCTGCGGCTTTTACAGCGAGGCGACCAGGTACTTGGTATCGACTGCCTAAATGACTACTATGACGTCGCACTCAAGCGGGCGCGATTGGCACGAACAGAGAGCCATCCGGACTATCTCCATCTTCCCATTCACATCGAAGACCGTGAAGCAATAGCCGAAGTCTTCAATTGCCATCGGCCGGACAAAGTCGTCAATCTAGCTGCCCAGGCAGGTGTTCGCTATTCGATAGAGAATCCCGCTGCCTACTTGGACTCAAATCTCGTGGGGTTCGGCAACCTGCTCGAAGGCTGCCGGCAAACGGGTGTGCAACACCTGGTGTACGCTTCTAGCAGTTCCGTGTATGGGGCCAACACACGCATGCCGTTCTCGGTCCATGACAACGTCGACCACCCGGTCAGCCTTTATGCCGCCAGTAAAAAAGCGAATGAACTGATGGCTCACAGCTACAGCCATCTGTTTGAGCTTCCGACAACAGGGCTCCGCTTTTTTACTGTTTATGGACCCTGGGGCCGCCCAGATATGGCACTTTTCAAGTTCACCCGACAGATTCTCTCGGGTGAGCCGATCGACGTTTTCAACTACGGCCGTCATCGGCGGGACTTCACCTACATCGACGATATCGTGGAGGGGGTTATACGTGTACTCGACCGCGTTGCAGAGCCAAATCTCTCCTGGAGTGGGGATAATCCCGATCCCGCTTCCAGCAGTGCGCCCTATCGTATTTACAACATCGGCAACAACCAACCTGTCGAACTCGGCCGTTACATCGAAGTATTGGAAAACTGCTTGAACACCAAGGCGAAAACAAATCTCTTGCCGCTGCAACCTGGAGATGTGCCAGACACCTTCGCGGACGTTAGCAGCCTTACACAGGATACCGGATATCAGCCAAACACGTCGATAGAGGAGGGTGTGCAGCGATTCGTCGATTGGTATCGTGACTACTATGGAGTCTAGCTTTCCTTAGCCTCGCCGCCCAGCGAGTCGACCAGAGCTGGCAGGAAACGCGAGAACTCCAGGGTCATTAACGCGAAATCCGCATCGAAACGGGAGGCCGGCTCCTCCGCTTCATCGGCTGCCGCCTCCTCCCGTATACTCTCGAGGAATTTTAACCGGCGTATCGCCAAATCCTCACCCAACACCATGGAGATGCGCTGTTGCCACTCTAAAGATAACCTGAAAACCTGTTTCCCCGCTCGCAGATGTGCACTAATTTCATCGCCCTGCAGATCCTGACCACGGCAGCGTACAACGCCTCCCTCCCCCGTCGAATCCCTCAACTCACACTCGTCGCCCAGGGAGAAAATTTTAGGCAGTTTTTTGCCTTTCAACCAGCGGGTCATAGTGTCTGTGGGTGAAAGGGCAACCTCCAGTGGCCGCAGGGGTAGCGTCCCCAAGGTATCCCGGAGCAGAGTGATCAACTCCTCCCCCTTCTTGGCGCTTGGGGCATTGATAACCAACCAGCCGTCGCGACGATCAATATATGCGTAGATCAGGGAAGACTTGGTAAACGCCTTCGGCAACAACTCCAGCAGCAGTCCGTCTTTGAGATCTTGGCGCTCCCGGTGCCGTATCTTCCGCCCCTCGGACTCCTCGATCACGGCGACCTTGGATTCCAACTGCTCACTGACAACGCTGGCCGGCAAAACCTTTTCCTGGCGCTTGGCGCAAATCATGATGAATTGCGCAACACCATGGGTCAGCATTCGGCCATGTCTCCCCAATGGAGGTTCCCAACCGATGGTATTGGGCTCCAGGCTGCCACAATCCCGGCTTGGTTTGCGTTTGAGTTGCGCATCGAGTTCCTCCGCGGAGAAATCGAATTTATGGGTCAGCCGGAAGAGCTGAAGATTTCTGAACCACATGGGGCAGCTCCGGAGAAAAACCGCGAATTATGGAGAAACTCTTCGCTCTTTGCCAGCGTTGTCGACTGAGCGAGTTTCCCCGTGAGAACCACTGGTGCGCCCAGCTATTCTGACAAGCTTATTGCGAGCCGTCTGGAACCCCATGTCCCCGGCGTTTCCTCAAAAAAACCGGGACATCTGTTACCGCAGTTGCGGCAGCAGCCCACAGCATCGAGATTCCAAGCGCCGAGACGGTACCAGTTTCTCTCTATCAGCCGACTGCCGCAATTAGGGCACCAAGTGCTACCGCCGACAGCATCGTGAACATTGCCCGTATATACATACTGCAGCTCATTCCCGAGCGCTATATCACGAGCCATGGAAAGTGTCTGCGGGGGCGTAGCCTGTCTGTCCTGCATCTTCCAGTCGGGGTGAAATGCGGTAAAGTGAAGCGGCACACTGGGACCCAGATGCTCTCGTAGCCACTGTGTCATCCTGTCTATTTCATCCGCCGAATCGTTTTCCCCGGGTATGAGCAGGGTGGTGACCTCCAGCCATACAGAAGTTTCCGTTTTCAGGTATACAAGGAAATCCAAAACCGGTTGCAGGTGACCACTAGCGAGTTTGTGATAAAAGCGATCGCTGAACGCTTTCAAGTCTACATTTGCTGCATCCAAGTGTTTGCAGAACTCTCTACCCGGGTCGGGTGAGATATACCCCGAAGTAACCGCTACGGTTTTAATGCCCAGTTCATGACACGCTTCCGCGGTATCGTTGGCATACTCAATAAACACGATTGGATCGTTGTAGGTGAAAGCGACACTTCGGCAATTATGCTGCAAAGCGGTTCTGGCGATGGCTTCTGGCGAGGCCTTCTCGGCCAAGGTATCCATCTGCCTCGACTTGCTCATGTCCCAATTTTGACAGAATCGGCAGGCCAGATTACATCCCGCAGTTCCGAATGAAAGCACGGCGCTACCGGGAAAGAAGTGGTTCAGGGGTTTCTTTTCAATGGGATCTATGCAAAAGCCGCTGGAACGGCCGTAAGTGGTCAGTACAATCCGCCCCTGATGGCAGGCACGAACGAAACAAAGCCCGAGCTGTCCTTCCTTGAGTTGACACTGCCGGGGACAAAGATCGCACTGAATACGGCCATCTTGGAGCCGTTGCCAATAGTCTGTCGCATGAGTGTTTGGGAACGGCGTGGTCATGCTGCTGCTTTAATCCTATTCAGTTTCATTCCTTCTAAGTACTAGTATAGGGTCATATACCCTTGATTTTTTCCCTTCAAGGTTACATTTTTATACCAAAGCAATGAACGAGACAGAAAGATGGCCAATAGCGTACGTGAACCGGCGGTGGCCGGACTCTTTTATTCGGCGAACCCTGCGACACTCGGCGAGGAAGTGCAGCGCTATATTGCCCAAGGCACCCCTTCCCAAGCCAAATCCCCTAAGGCCCTAATCGCACCGCACGCAGGATACAGGTACTCCGGCCCGGTGGCGGGAAGCGCTTATGCACAGCTGCGGGATTCAACCGCAGTGATCACCCGGGTAGTCATACTCGCCCCAGCACACCGCATTCCTTTCGGAGGTATCGCCTACAGCACCGACACCCTCTTCCGCACCCCGCTGGGCAGTGTACCCGTGGACTCGGCATCGCTTAGAGAGGTTTCCACCCTTCCCCAGCTCCGGGAACTGGATGCGGCCTTCGAAAACGAGCACAGCATAGAGGTTCAATTGCCCTTCCTTCAGAAAATTCTGCTCGATTTCAGCATTGTTCCTCTGTTAATCGGTGATACAGATTACACTGCTGTGGCGGAGGTTCTGGAGAAGCTGTGGGGCGGGCCGGAGACACTCATTGTCATCAGCTCCGATCTCAGCCACTACCTTAGCTATCGCGATGCCCAGGAGATGGATCGGAAGACAACCCGTGCTATTGAGCAGCTCAATCCGAGTGGTGTCGGCAATCACCACGCCTGCGGCAGGATTCCCGTCAATGGATTGCTCCTGGCGGCTAGGCAACGCCATTTGCGGGCCACAACGATCGATGTACGAAATTCTGGGGACACCGCTGGTTCGAAAGACCGGGTGGTGGGCTATGGAGCCTATGTGTTTGACTGAACCTGCTGCGGATCGGTTGAGTAACAGCGATCATGAGCGCCTGATTGCGCTGGCATGGGCCTCCATTGACCACGGAATAGCGCAGCGTTGCATGCTGAATCTCGATAGCGAGGATTTCGAACCGCACTTAGTGGCGCGGCGTAGTTGCTTTGTCACTCTGCAACACCAAGACGCCCTTCGGGGATGCATCGGACATCTGGAACCCATCCAACCCCTGGTTAACGATGTGGTCGAAAACGCCTATTCTGCTGCTTTTCGTGACCCCCGGTTTCCTCCACTAACCGCCGCGGAACGGGTGGGGCTGGATCTGCAGATCTCCGTGCTGTCGCCGGCGACCAGGATCTTCTTCAACTCAGAAGCGGAATTGCTCGGTCAGATCAAACCGGGCGTTGATGGCCTGATTTTGCAGAAAGGGCGGAATAGAGGAACGTTCTTGCCCTCAGTCTGGTCCCAGTTGCCAGATCCCGCCGACTTCATCGGTCATTTGAAGCAAAAAGCGGGGCTTCCCAGGGATTTCTGGTCAGATGATATCGTAGTGCTGCGTTACCAAACTGAAACTTTCTCCTGAGGCGCAAGCTGCCGGTAGATTTAATGTTGAGCTGGTTCGATCCGGCAGCTGCCAGTAGAACCCTCTTGGCAGGTGCGGCCATCGGTCCAGATTGCATGGTCCAGTTTAGTCCCCTGAAATACTGCGCCAGCAACGTTTGCCCCGGTGAGATCCGCGAAACTGAGATCCACACCACTAAAATCGGCATAGGATAGATCCGCGTCCCGGAGGCTGCTGCCTTTCATACGCGCCCACCCCAGTTCACTGAAGCTCAGATCGGCAGCTGTTAAATCGGCGTAGCGAAGATCAGCATCGTCTAATCTAGAACCGGTCAGCACCGAGCCCTCTAGTGCGGCGTTTAAGAGAATGGCACCCCGTAAATCGCTGTTCTGGGCGTTAAGCCCCCGCAGTTGGCAATTTCTCCAATCGATTCCCGGCGCCGGGAGAGCCACGCAGTCTGGTTCTGGTGAGCTATCGCTACCTCCGATATGGATTCCGTAGCCGATGGCGGCAAGTATCAACGTAGCCGCAACCAAAAAACTAGAAATGGGTATTCGCAGCTTACTGCGCTCCAACTTGCGCAACTCCGTTTTAGCCTTGCGATAGCGCTGAACTTGATCCGATTCTGGTTGCCTGCGCTCAACTTGCCTGGGCTGTCCAACCCCGGAGTTGTCGCTTCCGCGCCGTCTACGGTCGTGGCCTTTGCGTTCGTCCTCCCTCAGCACCAGACTCTGAAAGTCACCCAGATGTCCTGTTTTCAATGCCTTTCTGAACTCCGGCGGCATGAGTTCCGCGACCTCACTAAGCGGCATCCAAGTCTGGCCATTTTCGCTGACCTCTGTATCCAAGGAGAGTCGGCCCAGTATTAGAAATCGTCTGATGGATCCACTGGGAAACGGCCCTTTGATCTCTTGGACTTGCTTGAAGTACCAAAGAGGTTGTGTCCCTTTGCTTTTCTCAGTCACCGATTCACCTCCATATACTTCAATCGGCAGCTGGGGGTGTAGACTATAGTTATTGCAAAATTTCACCATCCCCTACTGGTCTATGGAGATTACGGATTCTAAGCTACAGCCCAGGATTATCGTTGAGCAGGCCCGTAGCCGGGCGCTGGAGTCTTTGCGTGCTGGACAAGTTCTAGCCGCCCAGGTGGTGCGTTCAACGACGGATCAAAAGGTCGTTTTGCGCATGGCGAGCAGAGAAGTCACTGCTCACACCCAATTATCGCTGAAGGTGGGAGAAAAACTGTTACTAAGAGTGCTCCAGCCTAAGAACCCACTGCAACTGCAGGTGGTGCGGGAAGCCGAGGGACGAAACCCAAGGGTTGACGCGATGCGCGTGGCGGTTGCCAACCAAGAGCCGGTATCCAGATTAATGGAGCGCCTGCACGCTGCGCTTGAGGGTCGACCGGCCAATCCGGCACCGGAGCAGCATCAAGGTATGCGTCTCGATGCTGCCCATAAACCTGGCGACTCCATGGCCAGAACAGCCGCCAGCGCCTTATTGAGTGGAACCCAGGATCAACTGACTGCTGCAGCGTTGAAAGCACTGCTCAACAGCAGTGATGGCGGCAGGCTCCAGGAGGCCATGGAGCGAATCCTCAGTCACCGTGTTGCTGTAAGCAACCCCCTGACTTCGGATCAGCTGCGGAAAACGCTAGAGACCTCCGGCTTGTACTTGGAATCCAATCTCGCAACCGCTGGCCGGCCGGACAATGATCTCAAGGCAAGCCTCCTCGAACTCCTGAGCAGGCTACGAGCGCAGCTCGGTCTTCCCGGCGGAAAATTACCCCTCCCCGCTTCTTCGACCCCGGCTAAGGAGATGACCAAAACTGTGGCGACGCCTCAGGGTCTGCTCATGGAATTGTTTTCCCGAACGGAGGGCAGCTTAGCCAGGGTATTGCTGAATCAATTGGCCTCACTGCCCCAAAGTGATAGCAACACTCAGCAATGGCATTTTGATCTGCCTCTGCTCGGAAAGGAGGGGTTGGAAAATTTCCACCTCAAGATTCACGAGGAAAACGATTCCAGCCAGAATGGACAAGAGCATGGGTGGTCTGTGACCCTGGATTTCGACATGGAGCCTCTGGGGCCTGTCAATGCCAACTTGGTCCTTCAGGGTGGAGTGATTTCGAGTTATTTCACCGCAGTACGTCCCGAGGGGGCACGCAGAATCAGCGAAGCCTTGCCCCTGCTGAATAAAGCATTTGTCAGCGCAGGGTTGACGGTGGGCCGCATGACAGCCAGTGAGGGAAAGATTGATATCAAACCCCGCCCGCCCTATCCCCTGGTGGATGAAAAAGCGTGAAAAAGCAGCCAGATGATCAGCAACAAGAGGCGATTGCAGTCGCGCTTCTCTATGATGGCGACAATGCGCCCATCGTCACCGCCCATGGGCAGGGGGATCTGGCGCGCCGAATCCTGGATGTCGCTGAACACCATGGCATCCCCCTGGAGAGTGATCCGGAATTGGCAGCAGTACTTGCCCAAATTCCTCTGGGAGACGAAATTCCGGAAGCACTCTACCGAGCAATCGCGGAAGTCATCTGTTTTGCGTATCTGGTTTCAGGCAAGCGGCCACCGGGCCATGCTGCCACCGAGAAAGAGGCAGACTAGTCAGAGGTCTCTAGTCGCTGATTGCGGTCGTCGGAGTCTTTTTGAGCGCGCGCATCTTCAGCCAGGCGGTCCTTGTCCTCTAGACGATGCATCACTTTTCCCAGCACCTGTGTGCGCATATGACGTTGCTGCCAATTTTGCTTCTTGTTGGAGCACTCCTGGGTACCGGCCAGGACGATTTTCTCCTGCTCCCCTATCGCCCGTTCCAAGTTGTTTAGAAAAGCGCGGTATTCGATTAGCTGTGCAGAAGACATACCCGCTTTCGAAGCGTGGTAGAAACGCTCCAAATACTCTCGATGATAACTCTTCAACTCTTCCAGCCTGGCTTGTTGATCGCGAACCTCACGCTGAGAGGCACCGAGAGCGCGCGCTGCGTCCTGTTCACGGGATTCCGTTACCCGCTGCACCGGTTTTAGTCGTTTGCTTGGGGACATAGAAGCTTCTCCGTTGAGGGGTTAATCCGGAACTGCGCTCATTGGGAGTCAAAGAGTGCCATCATGTCGGCGTGGCTCTGTTCCAGGGTGATCGGCGTTGTCATTTCCTGCCTCAAAAACGACTCCAATATCGGCATTGCTGCAATAGCCGCGTCGATTTCTTCGTTGGAACCCGACTCGTAGGCTCCCACACTGATCAAATCCTGATTTTGACGATAGAGGGAGTACAACTGTTTGAATGCCCTCGCCGCCTGTTGATGGTCAGAACCGGTAATATCGTTCATGGCACGGCTGATGGAGGCCTCGATATCGATTGCCGGGTAGTGACCGCTTTCCGCCAACCTCCTCGACAGTACGATATGCCCATCTAGAATCGCCCGAGCAGCATCGGCAATCGGGTCGTTCTGGTCGTCACCTTCGGTTAACACTGTGTAGAAGGCGGTAATGGATCCACCGCCATGATCACCGTTTCCCGCCCGTTCAACCAATTGCGGCAGCTTAGCGAAAACCGAAGGCGGATACCCCTTGGTGGCCGGTGGCTCGTGGATCGCCAATGCGATCTCCCGCTGGGCCTGGGCATAGCGGGTAAGCGAGTCCATCAGCAGCAGTACGTGCTTGCCCTGATCACGAAAATGCTCGGCAATACTGGTGGCCAACATGGCTCCATGCATGCGCCGCAGAGGCGGATTGTCCGCAGGCACGGCTACCACGACCGCCCTCGAGAGTCCCTCCTTCCCAAGAATATTTTCTACGAACTCCTTGACTTCCCGACCGCGCTCTCCGATTAGTCCCACGACCGTGATATCCGCATTGGTGTAGCGCGTCATCATACCCAGCAGGACACTCTTACCCACACCGGAACCGGCGAACAGCCCCAGTCGCTGCCCCCGTCCTACACTGAGCAACGCATTGATCGCTCTTATACCGACGTCCAGCGGTTGACGAATTGGAGTACGGGCCAGGGGGTTGTAGTTTCTTCCCGTCAGTGATCGGCGTTCGACAGTATGAACCGGGCCCTTGCCGTCCAGCGGGCGTCCTGCCCCATCGATAACCCGCCCAAGCAAGTGGTCGCCAACCATCGCCTCGCAAACCCGGCCTGTTGGAACCACCCTGGCGTCCTGCTCCAAACCACGGATATCCCCCGTAGGCATGAGATAGAGACTGCCATCGGAAAAACCGACGACCTCGGCTTCTATCCGACCTTCGTTGCCGGTGATCACATCGCACTGTCCACCGATGGCGGCTCTACAACCCACCGCTTCCAGCGTCAGACCCACCATTCGGGTCAATTTTCCCTCGACCACCAGGCCGCGGTTTTCACTTACCCGCTCCTTGCACTCACCCAGGCGTGTTCGCCAGATTCTGTTACGCTTGGATGCCAGTTCGCCTAGTGCCGTGGCAGTGGTTTCCCCGGCGCTCATTCTCCATCCTCATCGCGTTCACCGCTGAGGAGTGGAGCGATCAAGGCGGCCAATCGCGATTCCAGAGTGGCATCCACTTGGGAGAGTTCAGTAACCACTCGACAGCCCCCTCTCGCCAACACTGGATCCTCCACTATCTTCCAAACGAGGTCATTTTCGCTTAGTTCATAGATGGTTTTGACTAGTGTGGCGTCCTCAGGATGGAGCAGAACTCTAATATCCCGGGAGGAGACCGGCAGGATCGAAAGCGCTTCCCTCACTACGCCGATAATCTGTTCTGGATGTGTTTTCATTTCCCTTCTGACGAGTTGTCTCACCATGGTAATCACCAGCTCGATCAACTCTTGCTCGACCTGATTGTCCAGCTGTTCGAGGGGGCGGTCGAGAAGTGTCATGAGTGCTTCGAAGCGGCTCACCTGCGCTTGAATATGCTGACGTCCCTTCGCCAGCGCTTCCTGGTGTCCTGCCTCCTGCCCCTCCTTTCTACCGCGGTCGAATCCCTCCTGGTAGGCTGCTTTCTGTATTGATTCCAACTGCTCTGCGGTAAGTGGCGAGGAGGGCTCTTCGTACTCATCAAGTGGCTCTCCGGCGGCAGACCGCACACTAGGGGGTCGCCATTGGTGTACTTCATGAAGGGCATCTTCGGAAATCAGATCAGATGAAATCTTCGCCACCCGCGCCTCCAAGCATGATTTCGCCCGCATCGGACAGTCTTCGAGTCACCGTCAGTATCTCTTTCTGGGCCGCTTCCACATCGCTCAAGCGTGCCGGTGCCGCAGCCTCCAGGTCATCACGAAGCATCTCTGCCGCACGCTTGGACATGTTCTTGAAAATCTTCTCCTTGAGGCTGTCTTCCGCACCCCGCAGGGCGAGCAGCAATTGGTCCGAAGCAACCTCCCGCAACAGGGTCTGAATCCCCCGATCATCGACATCGATAAGATTGTCGAATACAAACATGTTGTCCTGTATCTGCTGGGCCAGCTCCTGATCATTGGTGGTGATATGCTCCATGATGCCGCCTTCCACACCCCCATCAACCAGATTGAGAATGTTGGCTGCGGTCTTCACCCCGCCCAGAGAGGAAGACTTGACGTTATTGGCGCCAATGAACTGCTTTTCCAGAATTTCGTCCAACTCCTGCAATGCGGCGGGCTGTATCCCGTCCAACGTAGCTATGCGCATGATGATATCCGGGCGTACCCGCTCGGAAAACTCGGCAAGGACTTCAGCGGCCTGGTCGGAATCGAGAAAGGAGAGGACAATGGCGATAATTTGCGGATGTTCCAATCGGATAAGCTCGGCGATGGATCGGGAATCCATCCACTTGAGCTGCTCTAGTCCCTTACTATTTCGACCAAGAAGAATGCGATCAATAACCCCCCCGGCCTTGTCGGTGCCTAATGCCTTTGTCAACACATTGCGAATGTATTGATCGGAATCTCCCCCAAGTGCGGTTTGATTACTCAACGTATCGACAAAGGAACGCATCACCAGCTCCATGTTGGTCGTACTCACGTTGGTCATACCCGCCATTGCAAGCCCAAGTTCCTGAACCTCTTTGGGCCCCATATGGGCTAGCACGGCGGCAGCGTCCTGTTCCCCCATGGCAAGCAGCAGAATAGCTGCCCGGTCAACACCTTTAATATGGGCTATTTCATCCGGCATCTTCGGTTACCCAGCTCTTGATCACCTGTGCAACGCGCTTGGGATCGTCACTAACCAACTGTCTCGCAGCTTCCAGTGTGTCCTCGTAGGCTTCAGGGCCGGGCAGAGAGAATCCCCCCTCTGCACTATGGGCTTGCGAACCGGCTGCTGCCTGCCCTTCCAAACCTTGGGTTTCATCCTCACCCGGAGCGGTACTGGGCGTTTGGTTAACTGCAGTGAGGCGGTGAAGCGTCGGTTTCAGGACAAAGAAGATCAGTATTATCACCAGGATGACACCACCTACCTGTTTCAGCAGATCCCACACCCACGGCTGCTCCCAGATTGCCGGTTGAGGCAGGGGTTCCATATCCTCGGCCACCATGAACGGCGCATTTATGACCTTCACGCTGTCCCCCCTGGTGGCATTGAAACCGATCGCCTCCTTGACCAGTTGAGTAATGCGGTTTATCTCTTCGGGGGTACGTTCGCGGCGAACGACAGCGCCATCCTCACCGGGGGTGGTCAAATCATCGACTACCACTGCCACGGAAAGCCTGCGTACATTGCCGGTGGAAAGACGGGTGTGGCTTACTGTCCTGTCGAGCTCAAAATTACGCGTCGCCCTCTTACTGGTGCTAAGGGGCCCTTCATCCGCTACCGCCGCCTCCCCTTGCAAAGCGGCGTTTTCTGGCGCACTGCCAGCGATGGGTGGCTGATTACTCAGTGCTCCGGGTACACCCTGTACCGGGCTCTGCCTGTTCGCCTGTTCGTCAAGCTGTTCACTTCTCAGCGCCGGAAAGTCTGGATTAAAACGCTCCGCGGTCTGCTCGGTGCGTGTAAAATCCAGTTCCGCGGTCACTTGGGCGCGGATTTTATCCAATCCTATTATGGGCGCCAGGATGTTCTCCACGCGTTTGCGAAAATGCTCTTCTTGGTTCTTCGTATACTCGAACTGACTGGCACTGAGCATTATCTCCCGATCTTCGTTCTGACTGCTCAGCATATTCCCCTTGTGATCTACAACGGTTACCCGACCGGTTTCCAGGTGGGGAACGCTAGATGCCACCAGATGTACGATGGCTTCAACCTGTGGTTTTTCCAGGCTGCGACCCGAGTAGAGCCTGACCACAACGGAGGCACTAGGCTTTTCTCGATTGCGCAGAAACACAGATTGTTTGGGTGTTGCCAGGTGAACTCTCGCCGTTTTTATATTTGCCAGGGCGGTGATGGTGCGGGCCAGCTCCCCCTCCAGAGCATGATGAAATCGCGCCGCTTCCATGGCCCTGCTGGTTCCAAAACCGGTCTCCTGCTGCAACAATTCGAATCCCAGACTGTCGCTGCGCGGCAGTCCCATACCGGCCAGCTTCATACGCGCTTCTTGGAGTTTGTCTGTGGCCACCATCACGGCGCCATTTGAGTCGTCCACTTTGAAATCCACGTTTGCCTGCTCCAGCGCGGCGATCACTTCGGTTGCATCTTCCGGCGCAAGATTTCCATAGAGCAAGCTGTAGTTCGGTGTTTGGGACCAGAGCACTACCGCGACGCCCAGCGCAACGCTAGCCGCGATTCCTATCATCACCCCCAATTGTCTAACGACCGGATTCTGAGCCAGGCTCTGAGATTGAAGCATAGTGGCAACGTTCTTATCTGTGTTGGCGATTTCCATTGACTCCGACCCTTAGGAGGAATTCTCGAGTGGGAAAGCTATTTATCGCAGCCGTCTAAATCGGCATATTCATCACTTCCTTATAGGCATCGATCAGTTTGTTACGTACCTGAACCATGGCCTCGAAGGAGAGACTGGATTTTTGTGAGGCGATCATGACCTCTGCTAAATTGACATCCTTCTCACCCGTGACAAAGGCGTGCTTCATCTCTTTGGCGTGTAGCTGCGCATCGTTCACCGTCCGCATCGACTGCTTGATGAGTTGGTTGAAGCTAACCTCGCCGGAAGCCGCCTGAGTGCCAAGCTCCGGGTTGCCCGCAGCTTGGGCTCTCAGGTTACGCATGGTTGCCAATACGTTTTCGATATGGGGTGCATTAATACTGTTCATCGGATCACTCATGGTGTTAACACTCTCGTGGAATATTCAGGCCCGCTCAATTGGCTCCATTCGGAATGGCTACTCCCGCATCCCTGAGGCGAGCCAACTTGTAACGTAGGGTTCGCTGACTAATACCGAGCCGTTCGGCTGCGTCCTTACGGCTGCCGTTGCCTGCGCGAAGCGCATCGAGGATTATCTGCTCTTCCAGTGACTTGAGGTCTTTGTTCAGTCCGCCGGGCAATCGCTCCTCGCTCCCACCCTCCGCCGGAACGATTTCGAAACTGAGCGCATCCGGTCCAATTTCTTCTCCATCTGAGAGAATCAACGCCCGTTGGATAACGTTCTCCAGTTCGCGCACATTGCCCGGCCATTTATGGTCTACCAGGCGCTGTTCGGAGACAGGATTTAGCAATGGCGGCGAAATCTGCCGTGCTGCTGAATGGCGACGTAGCAGATACCTCGCGAGTGGAAGAATATCCCGGGTGCGTTCCCGGAGCGGGGATATACTCAGGGGAAATACGTTCAGCCTGTAGTAGAGATCCTCGCGGAACCTTCCGGCGGCGACTTCTTCGCGAAGATTTCGGTTGGTGGTGGCGAGCACCCGGACGTCCAACTGCACGAGTTTGCGGCCCCCTACCCGTTCAACCTCTTTCTCCTGAAGTACCCGCAGCAGTTTCGCCTGCAGGCCAAGGGGCATTTCCGAAATCTCGTCCAGTAGCAGGGTTCCGCCCTGGGCCTGCTCAAACTTGCCTGGAGCAGACTGCAATGCACCGGTAAATGCGCCTTTTTCGTGGCCGAAGAGGACTGCTTCCAGCATATTTTCCGGGATTGCAGCACAGTTAATGGCGACGAATGGCCCCTCACTCCGGGGTGACTGGCGATGGATAAGACGGGCTATCACCTCTTTACCGGTACCACTTTCGCCACAAATCATGACCGTCGTGTCGCATTGGGAGAGACGCCGCGCCAAGTCGATGGTCTCCCTGGAACGGATATCCTCCGCGATCAGGTCGTTATCTAGGTCGGCCTGGTAAATAGCGGACTGCTCTATTTTGGCCAACAACAACTCAGGTTCAAAGGGTTTCGCCAGATAGTCAATGGCACCATTACGCATTGCGCTTACTGCTTTTTCGACATTGCCATAAGCCGTCATCAACAACACTGGCATATGGGGGAAACGTTGTTTGATCTGACCCAGTAGCTGATATCCGTCCATGGGTCCCATCTGCACATCGCTGACAACCATGCCAACAGGATGCTGCGCCAGGCAGTCCAATGCTCTCTCACCATCTGTTGCAGACTGCACTCCGTACCCTGCCAGTTCCAAGGTGTCGCACAAAGCCGCGCTCAGGGATGGATCATCTTCTACAACCAAGACCGTAGGTCGACTCATACTGCCTCCACTGAATGATGTAACGCCTTACTACCCGCGCTCTCGCTATTTCCCTCAGCTTGTCCTCGAATCGCTCTGGGGAGCGAAAAACGAAATCGGCTACCACTACCGGCAACGGCGATTCCAACCTCTATGTGCCCGCCGTGCCCCTCAGCCACCGCCCGACTGACCGCCAGACCAAGGCCGGTGCCCTGGCTTCTTGTGGTAAAAAAAGGATCGAAAATCTGTTGCCAGAGTTCCTCCGGAATTCCCGGGCCCTGGTCTTCGAAATCTATAAACCAACTCTCCGCGCCAACTACCAGATCAATGGATACACAACCACCATCCGGTGTGTGGTCCACCGCATTTACCGCAATGTTCATCAATGCGCCAAGCAGTGCGCTTCGGTCTCCCCGGATCACTGCCGATTCCCCGCTATCGTTGCCGCTGAGGGCGATATTGCGCTCCCTGGCGATAGGTTCCAGAGTTTGTCGCAGCTCATGGAGTAATTTGTTGAGAGATAGAGGGTGTAGCTGGTACTCCGCGCCTCGTGCGTAGGAGAGCATGTCATTGATCTGACGTTCCACGTTCAGGAGACAACTACGAGCGCGCCTGGAGAAGCGGCTGCGTTGTTGTGACGTTAAATCCTGACGGGAGAGATGACTGTTATATAGCAGCGCCGAGGATAGCGGAGTGCGGATCTGGTGTGCCAGTTTTGCTGCCATTTCACCCATCGCGCCTAAACGTTGCTGACGTTCGGCCTGCCGCTGCAGCTGTCGGGTTTCCGTAATATCCAACAGCAGCATAATGCTGCCCGCATTCCCACCCAGGCTGCGCTCGATAAAATTCACCTCTCTACCCGATTTCAGCCTGAGCTCTTTCTTATGGGGATGCGCCGAGACAAATTGATCCTTGAGGTGCTGCCAGGGGAGACCGACGGCAATGCTGTCGAACAATTCGCTGGCGGCGGGATTAAACCGTTCCACGCACGCGTTCTCATCGACTACGACCACCGCAGCGGGAAGGGTATCGAGAAGCTGGGCGAAGCGATGGGCGAAATGTTCCTTTTCTGCCAATCTTCTCATGCGCTCGCCACGAGCCGCGGCGAACTCACTACTGAGCTGGCCTATCTTCTGCTGCAACTGAGCATAGGAATCGGCCAGCTCGGTCGAGACCTCGGTAAAGGTCAGAAAAGCGTTCTCTAGTTGTTGCTTGGGAGCGACATCAACATCGGTCATTTTTATCTCTACTGCCTCTGCACGCGAACCTGCGGGATTCGCTTGCGCCTAGAGCAGCAGAAATCATGCCATTTTATTTTTATTTATTTATCAACTAGTTGTAAAATGTCGATGTCGACGCGTCAATTTACTGTCGCCTCGTTACCCCGTTGCAGACCATACTTGCGCAATTTCTCGACAAGGGTAGTACGCCGCATTTTCAGCCGTTTCGCAGCGTGGGCAACCACGCCACCCGATTCATCCAGTGCCTGTCTGATTAGATCCATCTCCAGGTTGCTCAGGTGTACCTTTAGGTCTATCCCCTCGTGCGGCAATCGCGGGACGGCGGCGACCGTTTCCGGCTCTTCCCCCTGGGTTTGCACCAAGGGCATTTCTATTCCGGTATCTGGAAGGTTGGTTATCCCGACCCTAAATTTCTCCGGTAACTCCCTTACATCCACTACTCCATAGGGGTGAAGAATGGCCAGGCGTTCGATGAGATTAGCCAGCTCACGAACGTTGCCCGGCCAACGGTATTGGGTCAGTGCCATAACAGCGGCAGGCGTCAATCGCACCGACCCCCGCTTTTCTGTTTCGATACGGGAGATCAGGTCATTTATGAGAACAGGAATATCCTCGACACGTTCCCTTAAAGGCGGCATTTCTATGGGAAAAACATTGAGCCTGTAGAACAGGTCCTCCCGGAACTTATTCTGGGATATCGACTCCTCCAGATCCCGATGTGTGGCGGCGATAATTCGAACGTCACACTGTATGGTCTTGTTACTCCCGACCCGCTCGAAGCTCCGCTCTTGCAGTACGCGCAATAGCTTGACCTGCATCGGCAGACTCATATCGCCTATTTCGTCAAGAAACAGCGTCCCGCCCTCGGCCAATTCGAACCTGCCCTGGCGGGCGCTTATGGCACCGGTAAAAGCACCCTTCTCATGGCCGAATAACTCGCTCTCCAGGAGTTCTCCAGGGATGGCGCCGCAATTTATCGGTACGAAGGGTTTGCCACGACGCCCCGAGCTGTAGTGGAGTTTGCGCGCGACAACCTCTTTTCCCGTGCCCGACTCACCCAGAATGAGCACCGTTGCCTCGGTATTGGCGACCTGCTCAATCATTTTGTTGATTTGCCGCGTCGCCCGACTGTTGCCGGATAGGCTGCGAAACAGTTCCAGCGGACGTCTGCCACGCTGGCTTGACTGTTGCTCCCGAAAAAGCTGAGCTTTATATAACATGTCGCTGAGGGATTCGTAGCTCGCCGGCAGCGATATGTTTCCCAGGAAAATCGAGTGACCTTGGCCTTTGGTTCCGGGCTCCCTTTCGGCAGCGACGCTCAGTAAGGCGGGCTTGGGTGAGCCTCGTTCCGCGAAGGCCGCCAACTTATCCACCTCCTGCTCAGCCATATCCGGTCCTGCCAACAGCGCTGTGGCCTGCACCGATTTCCCTGAAGCGAACTCCGATTCTAACTTCGCCACCGAAGGGAATGCTGCGATTTTGTAATCTATGAACTCAAAGATGTGCCGTAGATAATTAACTCGTTCCTGATCCGGATCGACTAGCAGTACACAGTGCTTGCCGGAGCTGTCGTTGCATTCAGCATTTTCGCTCATCCGATTTCTCAACTCCCCTTGTCGCGATACTGGCGCCTACCGAAAAATTGCTTTCCCCATAGGATGTTAAGCGCTTTTCACATGGGATGTCAAAAAAATGCCACTCAAGGATGTATATGTCACTTGCAAACGATCCATACTGGTGACCGGAGTCCGACTCAACTACGCCCGCCACCGCGTTCTTGAGCAATCCGCCTACGGTGTTTCCTGAATATGAATCGGCTGAACAAATCAGCCTCAGATTCGTCAGCAAACACCAGCTTGGCTGTAATTCTTTGCGCTCCACCAGTGGCGGCCGATACCCCATCGACCCGCGCCTCGAATACCAAGGGTGCGGGTAACCGCACATCAAGATGGATAAAAAGATCGAGCCGATCCCCGACGGTTGGCGAGATGGCCGATGACGACAACCACACCAGGGTGTCGATACCCAGATTTATTTGCACCTCTTCTAACTCCTGGCGCTGACCTCTTACCAGGAGCGTCAATAGTTCAAGCATGATATCCAACTTGAACTCGAGCCGCTCCAATTCCGGGTTGGTGCAATTGCCATCCGGAGCGGGGCCATCTCCCTCTTCCAGAAGATGCAGGAGGCGCAATAGCCGCTGATTCTGAATCTGCGGCGGCTCAGGTGCTGCGGCACGCATTTTCCAGTGGAGAGGCAATTGCGCTTCGATATACAATCCTTCCGGAAACGGGTTCTGGTCGCTGTTTTCCACCGGTGCCGGCCCTCCGCTGTATTGTGTCTGCTGTTAGCTCCCGGGTAATTCCGGGTTGGCTCGATATTAAAGGTGCCTGTTCTTGAATGACATCTCAACCGGTGCGCTGTTTACCGTTTTACTTTTGCTGATACTGCTCTCGGCTTTTTTTTCTGGATCAGAAACCGCGCTGATGACGCTCAATCGTTATCGGCTGAAGCACCAAGCCAAAGCAGGGCATCCAGGAGCAGTCCGCGCAAGCCGGTTACTCGCACGACCCGACAGGCTCATAGGACTAATCCTGTTGGGAAATAATCTGGTCAATATTCTCGCCTCATCGATCTCGACAATTATCGCATTACGCCTGGGTGGGGAAGCCGCGATCGCGATAGCAGCCGGGTTGCTCACACTGATTATCCTGATATTCGCCGAAGTGACGCCCAAGACCTTGGCTGCCCTGCATCCCGAGCGGCTGGCTTTCCCTGCTGCTTTCGCCTATACCCCTTTGCTCAAATTGCTCTATCCGCTGGTCTGGCTAGTAAACATTATCACCAACTCAATGTTGAAATTACTGGGTGTGAGCCCCGAGGACATTGAGGGGCATGCACTCAGCCAGGAGGAATTACGTACCGTCGTCGCTGAAGCAGGTGCCCTTATTCCCCAAAAGGATCAGTCTATACTAATCAGCGTGCTGGACCTGGAGAAGGTCCATGTTGAAGATATCATGGTTCCCCGCAAAGACCTGGAAGGTATCGATTTGAGCACGTCGGATGACACCATTCTGCGCCATTTGCAAAACAGTCCCTACACCATGCTACCCGTTTTCAACGAGGGCATAGACAATATCGTTGGAATGCTCCATGTACGCCGAGCAATGCATGCACTGGCTCAGGGAGAACTCAACAGGGAAATCATTCGAGAGATATGCGACCCTCCCTATTTCGTTCCTGAGGGGACCCCGCTAAACAAGCAGCTAATCAATTTTCAACGTCGGCGCAGTCGGGTCGGAATCGTTGTAGACGAATACGGCGACTTACTCGGGTTGATCACACTGGTGGATCTTCTGGAGGAGATTGTGGGGGGCTTTTCGACCGATCCATCCGATAGCCAGCAGGAAGCCAACGCCGAGCCGGATGGGAGTTACCTGGTAGCGGGCAGCGCCAACGTTAAGGAACTGGTCAAGGCTTATCGCTGGAAACTACCAACCGACGGGCCCCGTACCATGAACGGGTTGGTCATCGAGTTTTTGGAGACGATTCCCGATCCCGGCACTAGCCTGCGCTTGAATGGCTACCCTATCGATATACTGCAGACCCAAGACAATATGATTAAAATGATGAGAATCTATCCGAAAAAATTCAAACCGGTCTCAAAAAGTACCGGGGTCTAGCAGCGGGTCGTGTCGATGCGGCGTTAGGTGTGAAGAATTCTGCGGACCTGCCGAAGCAGTTAAAACCGGGGATCGCTTGAGACAAATTTATGACAACACTAGAAAAGCATGAAGACCGTCGCAGGTATCAGCGCGTACTTTTCGACTCTCCGGCGAGAATTTCCGATGGGACCAATGAGTTTATTACCACGCTCATGGATGTTTCCCTAAATGGCGCCTTCCTTATTCGCCCCGACGATTGGCATATCCAAAATGGCAGCCCGGTAACACTGACAGTACTATTGGATGACGGCTCTACTAAAATTCACATGGAGGCCAGGGTTGCGCATCAGCAGGATGACAGTTTGGGCCTGAGGTGCGAACAGATCGACATGGAGAGCATCGCCCACTTAAGGCGCCTTGTGGAGCTAAATACCGATGATCCATCCCTGCTCGAGCGGGAGTTCGATAATCTCGGTTGACTCCGTCAGTTACCGGTTTAAAACAGATCGAGTGTTTCTGAGAGCCGATCAACAGCTACAACTTCCAAACCCTCGATAGCCTGTTTGGGGGCATTCTTACTGGCGACTATTGCATGACGAAAACCGTGTTTAGCGGCCTCCTTGAGACGCTCCTGCCCATTTTGTACCGGGCGGATTTCGCCAGCCAAGCCAAGTTCGCCAAAAGCAACCAAATCCCTGGGTAGCGATTGATTGCGGTGACTGGACAAAACCGCCAACAACACAGGCAGGTCCGCAGCAGTCTCGGTGATACGCACTCCGCCCACCAGGTTAACGAAGACATCGCGGTCAAACATCCCCACCCCGGAGTGTCGATGCAAGACCGCAAGCAACATGGAAAGACGATTATGATCCAGTCCCAGGGTGACCCGCCGGGGGTTGGCCAGTGGACTCTCGTCCACCAGCGCCTGCACTTCCACCAGCAATGGGCGGCTGCCCTCACGGGTGACCATAACAACACTGCCGGGAACTTCCTGCTGCTGCCTGGAGAGAAATATCGCCGACGGATTGGTGACTTCTCGAAGTCCCTTCTCCGTCATGGCGAATACGCCCAGCTCATTGACGGCGCCAAAGCGGTTCTTTATTGTCCTGATGAGGCGAAAATGGCTTCCCACCTCCCCTTCGAAGTAGAGCACAGTATCCACCATATGCTCCAACACACGGGGGCCGGCTAGTGCCCCCTCTTTAGTAACGTGGCCTACGAGAAAGATCGAGATCCCGTGTTGTTTGGCGAATCTCACCAGCTGTGCGGCGGATTCCCGCACCTGGGCCACCGACCCGGGCGCCGACTGGAGCTGATCGGTGTATACAGTCTGAATGGAATCAATAACCATAGCGGCCGGCGATTCCTTCAATGCGAGGCTCAGAATCTGCTCGACGCAAGTTTCATTCAGCAGGCGGAGACTATCCCGATGCAGATCCAGTCGCTCCGCCCGCAGGCTGATTTGCTCCGGTGACTCCTCTCCGCTCACATAGAGGGACGGCATGGTCTGGGATAGCGAACAGAGCGTTTGCAACAGCAGAGTGGATTTACCTATCCCCGGATCTCCGCCAATCAGGACAACCGATCCAGGAACCAACCCACCTCCCAGTACCCTGTCAAGTTCGCGATTCCCGGTGGCGGTACCTCGTTGCACCTGCGGTTTAACGTCGGCGAGTAAGCGAATCCCCGCCTGCCGAGGATCGCCGGCGTAGCCCTCATATCGGGAATAACGGCCCGAATGGACTCTGGGGAGTGACTCCTCCAGGGTGTTCCAGTCCTGGCAGTCCGGGCACTGCCCCACCCATTTGGCGGTTTGAGCTCCACATTTAGAACAGACGTAACACACCTTGTCAGAGTGCTTAGTGCCCGCCATCGTCCCGCTCCTGAAAACGGACCCTGCTGGTCACGCCACAATACAACTCGTAAGAGATGGTGGCAGCTGCATCAGCTACCTCTTCGGCTGCGAGACCTGCTCCCCATAGCACCACAGGATCACCTACTTTGGCATTCCTTTGAGTGCGCAAATCTACGGTGATCATATCCATGGATACTCTGCCGATCAGTGGCACCCGGCAGCCGTTCACCAAGACAGGTGTGCCATTACCCGCATGCCGCGGATAGCCATCACCGTAGCCGATGGCGACCACGCCCACAGGCATTGCCTCCGGGCACCGCCAGTGCCCACCGTAGCCAACGGGGTCGCCGCGCCGGCAATGATTAACGGCAATGAGCTGGCTGCTGAGGGTCATTACCGGCCTAAGCCCTTCCTCTTCTCCTCGACCACCACTAAAAGGGGAACTCCCGTAGAGCATAATGCCAGGCCGTACCCACTCCAAATGAGAATCCGGCCAGCCAAGAATACCGGCTGAATTTGCAAGGCTGCGGTCGCCATCGGGCCTGGGGGTCAATCCGTTGAATCGAGCAAGTTGCTGACCGGTCGTCTCATCCGCGCGGTTGTCGGCATTGGCGAAATGGCTCATCAGCCCGATGGCCTTTGCTACCGACTCCGCTGCCTGCAAGCGCCCTAAACTCTCCGCATAGGAGATTGGCGGAAATCCCAATCGATTCATTCCGGTGTTGATTTTCAGCCAGCAGCGAACAGGAGTCCGCAACTGAGTAGATTCCAGCAGTGCCAGCTGCTCAGGCCTGCTGATCCCCAGTGACAGACGGCAATCAGAGGCCGCACGCAGTTCCTCAACATCGAAAAAGCCCTCCAACACCATCAACGGCTTGTCGATCCCGGCGCGGCGCAAGGTGACGGCCTCTTCCACTCTCGCCAGCGCCAAGGCGTCCGCCTGCCCGCTCAGTGCCCGGGCAATGCGCAACATCCCATGACCGTAGGCATTGGATTTGACCACAGCCATGATCTTGCTTCGGGGCGCAGCCTGCTTCGCCCGCTCGAGGTTATGCCTCAGCGCTGAGAAATCGATCAGGGCAAGAGGAGCCATCATCCCTCAGCTACCTGGCTACTGTCCGTCAACTTGGTGCGATGTTTCATTTACTGCCGCCAATATCATGTGGGATGAGGCGCAGGGAGGGAGTTGTTTACTCGCCCCCCGCAAATTCAATGTCGAGGTACCGGGAACTGAACAAACAACGCTGGAAATGCGCAGTATTACAGACCCTAGTACTGGTCCCCGGTATAAACATCGTCTATATAGTTCTCAAACTTGGTGTATTGTCCGAGGAAGGTCAAGCGGGAGGTTCCGATGGGGCCGTTACGCTGTTTGCCGATTATTATCTCCGCAATGCCCTTGTCGGGGCTGTCTTCGTTATAGACTTCATCGCGGTAGATAAACACCACCAGGTCGGCATCCTGCTCGATAGCCCCGGATTCCCTGAGGTCCGACATAATGGGGCGCTTGTTGTTACGCTGCTCGAGACTGCGATTGAGCTGGGAAAGCGCGATCACGGGCACATTGAGCTCTTTTGCCAAGGCTTTTAGCGACCGGGATATGAGAGAGATCTCGTTAGTGCGATTCTCGGCTGCAGCCCCCGCCTGCATGAGTTGCAGATAATCGATCAGAACTAATCCCAGATCGCCATTCTCCCGCATCAAACGGCGGGTTCTGGCCCGCACTTCGGTCGGGCTCAGTGCCGGGCTGTCGTCGATGAACATCTTCGCTTCGGCGAGGATACTGACCGCGGAGGTTAGTCGCGGCCATTCGTCATCGTCCAGGTTACCAGTGCGCACCCGATGCTGGTCTATGCGTCCAAGAGACGACATCATGCGCATCGCCAGGGCTTCCCCTGGCATTTCCATGCTGAAAACGGCCACCGGCTTGCCGCTGTTGATAGCCACGTTTTCTGCGATATTCATTGCCAGGGTGGTTTTTCCCATGGAGGGTCTTCCGGCGACTATGATCAGATCCGCCGGCTGCAATCCTGAGGTCATACGATCGAAGTCGGTGAACCCAGTGCTCAAGCCCGTGATCGGCTCATCGTTGGCGAACAGCGTCTCTATTCGGTCAACTGCCTTGGTCAGCAGTGATTTGATTTCCTGGAAACCGGGTCCCCGGGTGCCTTTTTCCGCGATCTCAAATACTTTGCTCTCTGCGTTGTCGAGCAAATCCGTACTGCTTCGCCCTTCGGTCTGGAATGCGCTGTCGGCGATCTCCGTCCCAACTCGAATTAACTGGCGCTTGATCGAATGCTCTCGGACGATATCGGCGTAGGCGCGGATATTGGCTGCGCTGGGGGTATCTTGGGCGAGCCTTCCCAAATAGGCCAGCCCCCCGGCGTCCTCCAACTGCTTGTGTTCAGCCAACTCTTCGGACAGTGTAATCACATCGAAGGGTTGACCCTTTTCAACCAGCCCGAGCACTGCCCGGAAAATCAGCCGGTGTTCAAGCCGGTAGAAATCCTGCTCCTGAATTCGGTCGGCAATCTGGTCCCACGAGTGATTGTTCAACATGATACCGCCCAGTACCGATTGTTCTGCCTGAATCGAGTGCGGGGGCACGCGCAGACTGTCAGTGTCCATGGAGGAATCTACTGGGACGGCGGGTTCTTGCATGAAAAATGACCAAAGAGGGCCTACTATCGGCAGCACCGGACAGCTGCAAGCATACGTGAAAAACAGCGACTCTGGGAAGCCGTTGTCCAGAACCTGGTTGCCAGGGATCCCCGGATAGCATCCAGGGATTCGGGAGACCGGGAACTACTCGGCCACTATAGCGAGTTGCAGTATCGCGTCTACGTCGGTATGCAGATGCAGGACAATCTCGAACTCGCCAGTGGTGTGCAGAGGGCCGTCCGGTAGACGAACTTCACGTTTGAACACCTCGACACCTGCGGCGGTTGCCGCCTCTGCGATATCCGAGGTGCCGACAGAACCGAACAGGCGGCCTTCATCGCCGGCCTTGCGGCCTATCGTTACCCCAGAGAGGGCTTCGATGCGCTCTTTGCGCGCCTCCGCAGTTGCCAAAGATTCTGCAGCCTGCTGCTCCAATACCGCGCGTCTTGCTTCAAACTCGGCAACGTTCTCTTTAGTGGCGGGAACAGCTTTACCCATGGGTATGAGGTAGTTACGGCCATATCCTGACTTGACGCTCACTTTATCGCCCAAACCGCCAAGATTATCGATTTTTTCTAACAGAACCACATCCATCACTAAATACCTCTGATAAGGTTTCCAAATTGAATATCTATTCTCCGGGACCCACTCCAGCCCTGGGGCTCAAACGCGACCTGAAATCGGCCCAGGCATCGGCAAATCCGACGATTGCGAGCGTGGTGACAGTGTAGACCAGGGCAAAGAGCATCATGCCGTATACCCCCACCAGCCAAGCGACATTGAGCTTCAATTGGTGGCATACGGCATGTACCACCGCCAGTCCCTGGATAAACCATGCCGTCAGCAACAGCATATACAGATAGGTTACGAACAAACTCTCGCTCGCGAACAACTTGAGCACCAGGACCAGCAGCGTGACCAAGGCAACAGCTCTGGGCATTCGCAACCCGTGAAACTCTTCCCTGAACCCCCCGGGATTGTACATAACTGCCTGCCACCAACGCGCCAATAGCAAGGCTGCCATCGACTGCAGCACGAATCCGACAACGATCCCACCCGGCATCCATCGCGCGGCCAGATCGATCAACGCCTCGCTCTGATCGGTCACGATGATTTGTGATTCCACCATGGATGTGACCAATGGTTGCAGTAACTCCTTCCATACCGCGACCGGATCCTGATTCTGGAGGTACTGCGCAGCCAACAGAAGCAGCCCTAATACCAGTGCAGCTGCAAGCGTCGAACCAAGCGCACGATTGCTGCGCAACAACAAACCCAGCACCCAGACCGGAAGCCACATCAGCAACACAAACCCTATTACCGGGATAACTTGGCCAAACGCGATGGCGGCCAACACCGTGCAGGCAAATGTTGCCAGCACAATCACCAGCACGCCCTCGCGGGGGCCCTGCCGGAGTGTTACCAGGGCCACAACTGCCGCGCTCAGAATGCTCAACGGCGGCAGAATCAAAGACAGTATCGCCAACACTGTGGCCGACATTACCGCCTGAGACTTCCCCTGCATAGAGAATGAGGCTAAAGCGCGCATAGTGCGAATTCGAAAAGCTAGAACACCTTGCTGACCTGGCGTTGCGAACCGGTTGGTGGTGGATGTGGAACTAATGCCACAACCAGCCTCCTGATTTGGGCCGCAGTCACCAGTGGGTGACAGACTTGTCAGTGTCCGTCGGTGTAAGGCAACAACGCCAGAAAACGCGCTCGTTTGATGGCTTGCTGGAGCTGCCGCTGGTATTTGGCTTTGGTACCGGTAATGCGACTGGGTACTATTTTTCCTGTTTCACTTACATACGCCTTGAGGAGATTGAGGTCTTTGTAGTCAATCTCGGTAATTCCTTCGGCGGTAAAGCGACAGTAACGTCTTCGTCTGAAAAAGCGTGACATGGTTATCCCTCAAGTTGGTGTTTCTGAAACCCGCTCCGGCATCGATATCCGGATTATTACATCTCAAACGGACGCCTCAGCATTTTCGCTGCTTTCCGCTTCTGGCTTGCGTGGCGGAGGCGGGGCTTCTTCGCGGTCATCCTGTGGCCTGACCAACGGCGATGGCCCGGTAACCGCGCGTTTCATTACCAGCACTAAGTTGCGCAATACAGCATCATTGAACCGAAAAGCGTTTTCCAGTTCACTGAGGGGTTCCTGCCCACACTCTATATTCATGAGCACATAGTGCGCCTTGTGCAGTTTCTGTATAGGATAAGCCAGCTGACGGCGCCCCCAGTCTTCCAGACGGTGAATCTTCCCACCCTTGGACTCGACGATCGAGCGGTAGCGTTCGATCATACTAGGCACCTGCTCACTTTGGTCCGGATGGACCATGAACACGATTTCGTAATGTCTCATCTTCTCTCCTTATGGATTCAGGTAGCCTCCCGTTGGCGGTGAGGCAAGGAGCCCACACGACTGTCCTTGGACAGCACGTGGGAAGCGCGGGATGGTACCCTGCCCGTGGCCACAAGGCAATAGCATTCTTCCGGGCGAGAGAATGACGCTGGCTAACGGCAAGATTCGCGGCCTCGCTATCCTCAGCCCTCAATGCCGGTATCGAATCCCCACTGTTCGAGCAACAAGCGATAGGGGGCTGGATCGCTAATCGTCGCCCCGCGCCTGGCGACTACCATCGAGGCAAAGGATTGAGCACGCTCCAGTGTGAGGGTTATCGCCCAGCCGCTGGTTAGCCCCAGGATGCAGACGCTGGAAAACGCATCTCCCGCACCCACAGTATCAACGACCGCTGTCCCCCCCTGGGGGCGAGCCTCGGCGATCTCCCCTTCGGCGGATATCGCCACGGCTCCCTCTGCCCCTCTGGTGAGGATAACCAGCGATATCTGGTATCGTTTTATCAGACTGCGGACTTTATCGGCGAATACCTCACCCGAGCCCGCGAGCACATCCAGCTCGTGTTCATTGATCTTCAACCAGGTGGCCCCTTGCATGCAATCGTCCAGCAGCTGGCTGTTCCAAAATGGCGGACGGAGATTGACATCCAGAAATACCGGTACGTTGTAGCGATCTCGAATATAACGCAGGGTGGCGGCAGATTCGGGACGGCGGAGCGCCAAGGTGCCATGATAAATTAAGGAAGGGGCAAGCGGCGGGATCACCTCCCGTTGGATATGGTCGTAGGCAGTATCGGGAATAATTTCGTACGCCGGCTCACCATCTCTAAGCTCAACTTCAACCCTACCGGTTTCGTGGGCAGAGTCCATCTGCAGGCCCGCGGTATTCATACCCCACTGATCCATGGCCCCACGAATCCGGCGAGCCAGCGGGTCATCTCCCACCCGGCTGATCAGCAGCGGGCAGAGTCCAAAGGCCTGAAGGTGCCAAGCAACATTGAACGGTGCGCCACCCAACACAGTGCTCCCATCGTCGAAGCAGTCGAACAGCACTTCGCCATATATCAGCGGTGGTCCTTGTTCGCTCATATATCAATCCTCCGGATAGTGCGACACCGCCTCGGAGACCTGGTCCCGAACCAAGTGCTGCAGGTAGAAGTGTTAACCGGGCCCGGTGTTAGCCGTTCAATCCGGCGGTGCAGGCGTATCCTGCTTACCAGGTCGATTCAGAAAGTCGTAGTGCTCGATGGCCTCCACGATACCCCGCGCATAGCTCTGCTCCGCAAAATAGACGCCCTCTATGTTCTCCAACTGCGACAGCTCTTCATGGTGTCTGTTCGCCAGCACTACAGCCTGTGTATTGCCCCGCATCATATCCGCGTCCGCACCCGAGCCTCCGGCCACCAGTATATTTTCCAGAGGAATGCCCCAGTTGGCAGCAAAGTAGCGCAAAGCTAGGCCCTTGGATGCGCGTATCGGCAGAATATCCAGAAACTGGCCAAAGGAGAGAATAACATTGACCGCCTGCTCCTCCTTGTGGAGCAATTGCTTGATCTCTTCCAACGGTAATGCGTTTTCCGGATCGATGTAATAACTGATCTTGAAGCGGCTTTGTTCAGACTTGGGCTGCAGTTTGATTCCTGGCTGATCCGCCAGTGCACGTTTTACCACCTGAGGTGTCCACTGCTTCTCGATATGACTGGTCCAGGCCGTATCTTCTGTCAACTTCGGTGCATAGTGGATTTCCGAGCCGCCACTGGTGATTAAAACATCGGGTTCCGGGATACCGTATTTCTTCATTACCTTCAATGCAGAGTCCAGGCGCCGTCCGGTGGCGATGCCGAAAAAGACCGTTTTCCGATTTTGCCGTATCAGGTTGATGAGTTCTGGCAGAGTTTCTGTATTCCCCAGAAGATTCTGATCCAGATCCGTAAAAATGGCACGATCGCGATAGAGCATGGTTCGTTGGCGCACCGTCGACCGTTGCAGAGGCTCTGCGGTTTTCTCGATCAGGGGACGTACGATGTCCAGGTATCGACCCGCATGTGCGTCCCATATGTAGTGTTCGCGGACACCTTGAAGCCCGTTGACGGATCGCGTTTGCCAGTTTTCCCAGTTCAACAGGATTGCTCTGATGGCTTCTGAGATCGTATTGCTGTCCAATGGATCAATCAGCAGCCCGTTGTTACAGTTGCCTATAATGTCCCGAGGACCGCCATCTTCCGTGGCAACTATCGGCAGGCCGCTCGCCGCCGCTTCGATCAGCGTGAGACCGAAAGGCTCCGTAAGAGCCGGATTGACGAAAACACCCCCCGACAATGTAGCCAAGCGATAGATTAGGGGCACTTCGTCCGCATTGTGATGCTTTGGGTAGGCCGCTTTCCCGTAAAGATCATATCGATCAATAAGATGTAAAAGCTTTGTAAGAACTTCCTGAGCACCATCGTCCAGCTCATTGATATCTTCTCGGTTTCCGGCAACTATCACCAGATTCGCACGATTACGGAGCTCCTCGTCCTCACCGTAAGCGGATACCAAAGCGGCAATATTTTTACGTGCATCCGGCCTGGAGAGTGCCAGAATAATCGGTTTCTCGGGCTCACTTAGAAATCTGCCAATCTCCGCGGCGATTGGTGACTGCCCCTCAAGACCTTCGGGCGGATGGAAACGGGTCATATCCGTTCCTGGCGGTATCACCACCATCTGCTCCGGTTGGTAGTAGTCATAGAGTTCGTACTGCTCCTCGATCTCCTGGGATGTGCTGGTGATAATCCTTTCAGCAGAAGCTAGAGTCAATTCTTCCGCCTGGACCCGCCGTGTCATGTTGTAGCGTTGCTCCACCTGGGAGGCATCCAGGCCCGAAGCCAGCAACCGGCTGCGTTTTACCCGGCCAAGCGAATGCCCGGTATGAACCAGGGGTATACCCAGAATATGAGATAGCCGGCTGCCCACGTAACCCGCATCTGCATAATGACTGTGCAGCAGATCAGGCAGCCGCGGCTGATTGTTGAGATAGTCGATGGCGTTGTCTGCAAAGCTGTCCAGATGCTCCCACAACTGCTCCTTGGGTATATAGCCGAAACCAGCGGGTATGCGCACGATGCTGGCCCCCGCCTCGAGGTCTTCTCGTGGCATGCTATAGATGTCATCAACCTCGGGGTCGTCAACCAGACGGGTCAAGAGCTCTACCTTCGCCACACCGGGTTGTCTGGCCAAGGCATTGGTCAGCTCCACGACGTATTTTGTCTGGCCACCCGTATCGGCATCCCTGCCTAGTTCAAGATCATGTCCGCGGATCAACCCATGGACGCTAATAAGACAGAGATAAAGACCTTTTTCACCCACGCATCTGCTCCTGCAATATTCTCGTTTTCAATACAACCGGTCGTTTTTTCCGAATCATCTACTTTTCGGGTGGCTCGCCAAAGTCCCGCCGTAGCATCTCGGGCGGCAATCCGCGACGGGAAAACCCGGGGAAATCCGGGTTTCTCCAACCCGGAGGGGCCAGCTTCTCTTCGGGGGGTGTCAGTCTGGAGACATAATCCATCATTGCCGATATCTCCCGCTGGGTAAAACGCTGTATCTGCTTTACCATCTTCGGATCCGCGTTGCGGCGCTTGCCAATTCGGATCCAGTTGAATTGGCGCCGAAGGTAGCTGTAGTGCTGACCCTGTATCAGCGGAATATGCTCCTTGGTATCCCCCTCACCCCGGGGACCATGGCACTCCGCACACTCATCCCGGTAGAGGCGCTCTCCCAATCTCAAATCGTGACCGGGTCCTACATCATTATTCGGGGACATCGGCAGCGCGGCGATATAGGCAGAGACATCGACCATGCCCTGTATACCTCCCAGGGACTGTATCAATGCGAAAGGAAGCATGGTGGGATTGTCCCGGTTACGAGCACGGATATCAGCAAGTTGCTTGATCAGCACCTCTGGTAATTGCCCGGCGATCTGCGGGTAGTAGCCACTGTGGGAACCCCATCCTTCAGGACTGTGGCAGACGACACAGAGCTCGTAGAGTTTCCTGCCATTTTCAAGATTCGGCGTTAACTTCAGTGCCTCTTCCACCTCTTTTTCGATGTTTATCTGTTGCGACGCGGGGAGCGAGAAGGGTATAGCTCCGGAAAAAACCAATACCAGGCAGAGCACTACTCTTGCCATTATCCACCTCCGTAGGGTGATAACTTAAAAAAGACGGAAACCATTGTTTATTGTTTTTCATGCACCGATTTCACCCAAAAGATACTAAGTAATTCACGGGTTAGACGCAAACACAGAACATCCTAATACACTGGATTCCCCTGCTGCCTACACTGCGTGGTTTGCCGGCAACAGTGTATGATGGCGGGATAATTCCGTCAGGTACCAGCCAGCAATTCTTGATTAAACTGACATCACTGCTGCTACTCATACCGTTGTGCTCCTGCATCACTATTCCAGCGGATGATATCCTGACCGCCGGTGGCGGCCGCGAATACAGGGAGACCCTCGGAACCTGTAGTTCGCTGTGGCAACCCGCCAAACCCCGAGCCATTCTTCCGGCCCGGGGTTTGGACCCTACCCGCATCGACGTACTGGTCTGGAACCTCTACAAGGGCCGGGGCGAGAATTGGCAAAGAGACCTTAAAAGGCTGACAAACGGACGCGAACTGATATTGCTTCAGGAGGCGGTGCTGGAGGGGCATCTGGAGGATTTGATGAAAGAGCAAGCTCTTCACTGGCAGCATGGCTCGGCTTTCATCGACCGCCACCGCAAGACCGGAGTTCTGACCGCGGCCACCACGCCTTCGCTGTTCCAGTGCATGTACCGTCGGGAGGAGCCCCTGTTCCGGGTGCCCAAGACGGTGCTCATTACCCGCTACCCTCTGATGGAGCGATTCACGGAGCTGCTGGTGGTCAATGTGCATGGCATCAATTTTGAACTTGATGCCCAGGGTTATCGCGAGCAGCTGAATCGCCTACGGCTGCTGGTCGAAGGTCACCGGGGGCCGGTCATAGTAGCCGGAGATTTCAATAGCTGGTCCAGTACCCGCACCCAGTATGTCATGGAGCTCGCCGATTCAGTTTCATTGCAGCCCCTTGAATTCGGAGAAGACCAGCGAACCAAAGTATTCGGTTATCCTTTGGACTTGGTATTCTTCAGAGGGCTCAAACCGCTGGATGCCCGAACCATCGCCATCGATTCGTCGGACCATAGCCCACTGTTGGTCAGTTTTTCTACCATTGACTAGACCTTTTTTGAGCCCAACTCATCTCGTTCGGATTGGCCTATTGGGACTCCTCTTGCACCAGTCGTTAGCTTAGGGTGTAGAGGACGGTGCCGCGGCAGAGGTCGAGTATTTGCTGGGATACATAGGTGCATGGGGTTGTACCTTTTTCCGCAACAGCCGAGCATACAGCGCTGCCCAAGCCCGGGAACAAAACGCTGGGTGGGGAGTGGAGACGAGTTCATAGATCGTATTGCCAGCGGCAGCAGTGTCTCTGGAGAACGCTATCAAGTCGAATGTCAGGGCAGCAGACTGTATAGTGAAAACTGGTTGCGAGGAGCACTGAAAGACTTTCCAGGCAGCTCAGAGCGGGAATGAAAGATGGAAAACTATATCCATGTTCGGCCTGAACATCTTAATCACCACGGCTATCTGTTTGGCGGGGTGTTGCTGATGTGGGTCGATGAATGCGCCTGGATGACCGCCACTCTCGACTTTCCGACATGCACCATGGTCACCGTGGCCATGGACAAGATCGCATTTAAACATCGTGTAGTTAGTGGCGCCATTTTGAGGTTCGTTATAAAGCCTACTAGACGGGGCGGAAAATCGATCCGCTATGGCGTCACAGTCTATTCGGACGAGCCTGGGAACCGGGAAGAGAAAGAGGTTTTCACCACTAGCGTCACCTTTGTTCGTTTAAATGAAGAAGGTACACCAGCTGCCCTGCCTAAAGCCGGCAAACTGAGATCGGAGCAACTGGATCTCTAAGCAGGCAGCCCGGCCTAGCGGTGATCAAATAGTTTTCTGGTTACTATTGTCTAACTCTACTGCTGTTGTTTTAACCATGATTGGACCAGATACCCGCTGTAACCATCACATAATGCGGAATCTTGGATACACCTGATCATCCATCCAAATATCGTCAGGGCTTACATATTCGTCCCGCAGTTTGAACGGCACGCCTATATTGTTAAAACATTCATAGACCAGCTCCGAACAAATGTACTTGCGGTCCCGTGAGCGGCGACTGATGTTGAATAATATACGTATGCCAATACGGATAATTTCGAGGTTGTCATAGGGCTTGGTGAGTTCGTCCATACCGAAACTGATCGCATGATTTAGCTTGGACGGATCTATCTGCGGCTCTACCTTGGCGATGACGATATTGCCCTTGTAGGGGCGATTCTTCCCATGATAATCCCGCAGGTATTTCGACAACGGTGCCAAGCGTACCCCAATGAGGGTCTCGCTCTCCAATACAAATACGCGCTTCAGGGTGGGATCGCGGTAAATCATGCCCACGTGGCTCCAAACCGAGCGGGTGAATTTCTGGATTGCATGGGAGAAAAAGTAAGAGCCCGAGCAAAAAACCAGATCGCCTGTTTGCAAATCCCGACGCATGTCCTCGTAGGGGTGTAAGGGAAGACCTTCGATTTCCTTTTTGGTTAGATGCTTAGCCATGAAATCTCCTGATTCTATCGATTTGGACTGGCCCCCGTCCCTCCGTCTATCCCCTAACTGCAGTCGATAGATGCCGTTCCTGTGTATAATATCGGAAACTTATTGAAGGTTCATCAGAAGGCGATGAACCAATCACTCTTTAATCATTGCCTCCCAATTGCTGGTCTCGTTCTTCCTCAGGGCCAGGTATCTCATATAGCGTTATCTCGGACTCTGAACGCACTTTTTCAATAGACAGATTGGAGTTCACGAGTCGCATTAATCCCCGGTGAATAGCGTCGCAAAGGGATCGCAGTGATCGTACCGATGCCGGCCCCTCGCCCGCTGGGTACAACATTTTTCTTTGCCTGCCCCTGGAAAGGAGCGCCGAGGGTCTGAAAATCGAGTTAGTCCCATCACACTAATCTTGCGCTTACCTCTTGCACAACAAACTCGAAGGGAACTAGCGAGCTTAAAATCTATACATGCTCTTATATTTGGATGGTTATCGTTTTCGTTGGCTGATACGTGCCCTACCGACGCACCCAATGATTGGTTTGGGCCACCTTCATTTACCCCGATTTCGCTGTCTGACGGCCTCATACAGGCTTATTCCCGTTGCTACCGAGACGTTCAAGCTTTCCACCTTCCCGGCCATGGGCAACTTCATCAGGAAGTCGCAACGCTCGCGGGTCAGTCGTCGCAGACCCCTCTCCTCTCCGCCCATCACTAATCCCAGAGGACCCCTTAGGTCGGCCTCATAGAGTTGCTTCTCAGCCTCTCCTGCAGTACCTACCAACCAGACACCCTGTTCCCTCCCAATCCAATCCAGGGTGCGCGCTAAATTGGTCACTTGAAAATAGGGAATGAGTTCAGCGGCACCACTGGCCACCTTGCAAGCAACCGGAGTGAGGCCACAAGAACGATCCCTGGGTGCTATCACTCCATGAACACCAGCGGCTTCGGCGCTGCGCAGGCAGGCCCCGAGGTTGTGTGGATCCTGCACACCATCAAGAATAAGCAGAAACGGCGCCACCTCCAAGCCCTCAAGTAGAGACCGTAATTCGATCTCACTCCCAGACGTCGGCACCCGGGTTCTCGCGACGACACCTTGGTGATTGATTGCGCCTGCCAAAGCCTCGATATCGTTCAAAGTGCGGCGGTGAACCTTCACCCCGGCGGCATTGGCCAAGGCAATCAACTCATTGGTTCGCCTGTCTCGACGCCCGCTGTCCACCCATATCTCCTGCACTGCGTCTTCACCATGCTTCAATGCCGCACGGACACTGTGCACGCCGGCGACAAGCTGTGCACTGCTGGCTTCGCTGTCCAGACTCCTCTTCATCTGCGGCGGCTCTTGCGCTCCTTCTTGGCCCTGCGCTTACCCTTGGACCCAGCGCGCCCCCTGCGTAGCCCCGCTCCATATCCCAGATTCTCCTTGCTCTCGGTTCTACGCTTAGATGAACCGGCGCTCACCAAAACAAAGTCGATCTTACGGTCATCCAGATTAACTGCCGCCACCTTTATCCTGACTGGATCCCCCAAGCGAAAACGTCTGCCGGAGCGCTCTCCCGTGAGCCGGTGACCTATCGGGTCAAAGTGGTAGTAGTCGTTGTCCAGTGCGGTTATGTGCACCAATCCCTCTACGTATATCTCACTCAATTCCACAAAGAGGCCAAATGAGGTGACGCTCGATATGATACCGTCGAACTCCTCCCCTACTTTGTCCATCATGTACTCCGCCTTCAGCCAGGCAACGACATCACGGGTAGCCTCATCGGCACGCCGTTCAGTATTGGAGCAGTGTTCTCCCAAGCTCTCAAGTTCTCCCAGAGAGTAGTCGAAATCTTCGGGGGTGCGTCCCTCCGTGAGATGCTTTATTGCGCGGTGAATTATCAAATCGGGGTAGCGGCGAATCGGTGAGGTAAAATGTGCATAGGCTGGGAATGCCAATCCAAAATGCCCAATGTTATTAGCACTGTACACGGCTTGAGATAACGATCTCAGCATGACGGTTTGAATCAGATGGCTATCTGGCCGTCCCTGAATCGCTTGCAACAAGTCCCCGTAATCCTTGGCCTGGGGTTTATCTCCCCCGGAGAGTTGCAAACCAAGCTCTCCTAAGAAGGCTCTGAGTTCAGTGAGTTTGTCGTCTTTTGGCCCCTCATGAACTCGATACAGTGCGGGCAGCTTCTTCCGCAGTAGCAGCCGGGCAGCAGCCACGTTTGCCGCCAGCATACACTCCTCTATCAAACGGTGAGCATCGCTACGATGCATGGGTAGAATACGCTCAACCTTCGACTCCTCGTCAAAAGCGAATTTGGTTTCCGTGGTATCGAAATCGATGGCGCCGCGAACGCTGCGCGACCCATGGAGCACCCTGTACAGGGCATGCAGCTGACGAAGATGGGGGAGCAATTTCGCGTATCTTTGGCATAGGACCTTGTCGGAGTCCAGCAACATAGCTGCCACTTCAGTGTAGGTAAGTCTGGCGTGCGAGCGCATCACTGAAGTATAGAATTTCGAGCGAATGATTTTACCCTGCTTGTCTATATAGAGCTCGCAGCTCATCGACAAACGGTCCACTTCCGGATTGAGCGAACAGAGACCATTGGACAGCACTTCGGGCAACATGGGAATAACGCGATCCGGGAAATAGACTGAGTTGCCGCGGAGCCTTGCTTCTCGATCGAGCGCTGTTCCCGGTAATACGTAACTCGACACATCAGCGATACAGACTATAAGTTTCCAACCTTTTGGTTTTGCTTCGCAATAGACGGCATCGTCAAAATCCCGCGCATCCTCTCCATCTATAGTGACCAGGGGAAGTTGGCGCAGGTCCACTCTGCCTTGTTTGGCCTCTTCCTTTACCGCATTGCCCAAATTCGAAATCTCGGACTCGACTTCCGCGGGCCAGTCCACAGGCAACTCGTGCGTGCGGATTGCGACATCTGTCTCCATGCCCGGGGCCATGTGCTCTCCCAGAATCTCGGAAACCCGAGCAATGGGTTGACTGCGTTTGGAGGGTTGTTCGAGAATCTCGGCCACCACCATCTGGCCATGAGTCGCACCGAAGAGATCCGCCTCTTTTACCACCAGATCCTGGCTGATTCGCTTGTTGTCAGGAACAACGAAACCCAAGCCACCTTCGATATAAATACGTCCCACCACCAAGCGGTTGGCTCGTTCCAATACCTCCACCAACGCACCCTCTTTGCGGCCACGCGAGTCGATGCCCGCCAGGCGTACCACGGCCCTGTCGCCGTTGAGCAAAGTGCGCATTTGTCGGGGTGAAAGAAACAGATCATCACCTCCAACGTCCGGCTTCAGAAACCCAAAACCGTCTTTATGACCAATCACCCGGCCGCTAATCAACTCTTTGCGGTTGACCAGAAAGAACGCACCGCGACGGTTTTTTACCAGCTGGCCGTCTCTCTCCATTGCATTCAAACGACGCCGCAAGGCCTCCAGCTCATTCTCTGCTTTTAGGTCCAACTGCGCAGCGAGTTCCTCGCCCTGCATTGGTGCACCATATTCCTCCAATAGGGCGATAATATACTCCCGACTGGGGATCGGATTTGAATACTTGCGGCTCTCCCGAGCGCGGTGCGGATCCAATTCCTTGGCGGTTTTCTTTTTGCCTTTTTTTGCCACGTTTTCCTATTCCGGTGTTAGTTGATTAACCCCGGTATTGTACGCCTGCAGTAGGTTAGTGTCCCCGAAAATAGGAAACCGCTCCCATTTGTTCCACCGGCTGCGGTCCTTCGGCACCAACTTCGCCAATCACTCGTACCATTGACAATCAGCCCCTATCCCGCTAAAGTTCGGCGCCTCAAGGATATTCGTCCACACCAAGGAAAGGCTATTGGACATCATGCCGAGATGGCGGAATTGGTAGACGCGCTAGCTTCAGGTGTTAGTTGGGGTAACCCAGTGGAGGTTCAAGTCCTCTTCTCGGCACCACTATAGAATTCAAATACTTAGAGAGGATTTCAAGCAACTGAAGTCCTTTTTTTATTTTAGAAAAACCTTTAGCTCGTCCTCTACTTGAATAACGAACATCATCTTAGTCCGCTAAAGCTCGCCGTATTGATTATCCCAAGTAGACTCTTTCTTGGCTTTTCCTGATTTCCGATACAGAGGCGCCTGATTCCGGAGCGCTGCATTCTCTGTCTGCAATGACAGCCTTGATCCAACCAATGTGGTCATCAATCTCAGCAGTGATTGGATCGGCCTAGTGATGGATACAAGGATCACCATGAAATATGCAACAGAATCGACCAGCTCCTATTTTCTATACCCACAGGATACGTCATGTCTTGGGAGATCTTTGTATCAGATCCGGCCACTGCCCGTTTCCCGTACGGCAGGCAATTCCCCGCCGAATTTCGACACCGTTGGCATCTTCAACACGTTCTTCATATTCACGACAGAAACGCCTGTTATTTGCGCGGAACGTTTGCAGTGGCATCACTTCAGCGCGAGCCTGACCGACCGGTGCTACCCAGAATGAAGCCTTGCCGCTGGGAGTATTCTCCAACGCGTGCTGTCTCAGTTGGGCAATCTCTTGCCTCATATCCGACAGTTGATCCCGCATCTGCTGATCCGCCGTCTCCTGCTTAACCACTAAGATCGCAGCCAGGAGCAGGCTTGCAGCGAGTGCGGTCGGGACTACATATCTGCTAAAGGCAGGGGGTCGTTCTTTAGTCAGCAAAACGTGAAAACGGGCTGGAATCGGTTCCTGCTGAATCGGATCAAAGGACGAACTCAGTAGACGGTCTAGGCCAGCCAGTTCCCTTAAATAGCTTCGCGCCTGGGGACTCTCTTCTAACAGTCTCTTTGCCGTTTGGCGCTGTTTCTCGTCCAACTGACCATCATGGAACGCATTAATCAATACCCGTTGCTTGTCATTCATCTGTGCGCTCCCACGTCAATTTCCATGCTTTCACTATCGAGCATGTCAATGAGTGATTTTCGTGCACGTACCAGGCGGCTGGTAACGGTGCCCATTGGAACCTCTAAAACCTTGGCGGCCTCTTTGTATGATAGTCCCTCCACACAAATCAGCATTAGTGCTGACCTGTGTTCCTCCGACAACTTTTGCATCGCTTGATGAACCTCCCTCAAGCGGATATGGCTATAAATAGGATCTGCATTTACAGTACGCAACTGAGTTGCCCACTCCGCATCATCCACATTTCGGTCACGGACAGCCTGGGCTCTGATGCCGTCAATGTGCAAATTGCGAATCACCTGGTACATCCAGCTTTCTAATCTGGTACCCGGCGCAAGCAAATCTTTGCGCCTCAGCAGTCGCTCGCAGGCCGTCTGCACCAAATCATCTCCCCAAGCAGTGCTGCCGCTCAGACCCGTGGCGAAGCGTCTCATGCGTGGAATCAATTCTATAAGTTGTTCAGTCAGGTCGGGCTGTACCATATTTTCCGCGCAAAAGTGTACGCCTGCCAATAGGGTAACGGTTTTCGGTACGGATATTATCCATTTCCCATGATTTCCAGCCAATGAGTCACCCACAATGGGATTAAAATACCGAGCTAATTCGTTATTCCTGGAGGATCCCCGAAAACGCTCCAGAGCGTGGAACCCATGAGTCAGATCAGTCCAACCCCATCGAAATCAATTCAATCGAGAGATTCTTTTCCTCTCTCGGCACAAAGTTCGGTATATCCCGCACCTAGTGCCGGCCCCCTAGTCCTCGTTTTGGCAACCTCGCTACTCATCGCCACAACGATGACTCCAATCACAGCCTATGCTGAGCATTTATCGAATGCCGCTACGGAGATGGACGATAAACTCGATTCCGAGGATGAAGATCTGGACACAGCTGACGATGGCAGCAGTGCATTACCGGATTTTTATAAGCTGTACGATCTAGAAGATGTCAAGCCGATCAGCGCAGAAGAGGAGGAGGCCCTGCTAGGGAATTGGGGAGACAGCGACGCCGAAGACGGCGACTGAGCACGGCTAGATATTATCTAGCGATCGCCAACTTGGCGTTTTGCCAACGCATTCCCTTGAGCAAAATAGCGGTAACGCACGATCTTTCTCATCTTGCCCTTTTTGTCGGGCAGTATTTTGAAGTATCTACCATCGTCGATCAGCAAATGTCGGCACTTCAACTTGCGTTTGCCGAATGCCAGACAAATCTTGCCATCATCTCGAATCGACCAGGTTCCCATCCTGTTTACCCACAGGCGTTCCTGGATAGCCTGCCCGTTGGGGTGGTAATAGGTAAAACTGGTTAATTTAGTATTTAGATTGTACGACTCTACAGTGTTGCCGACGAACAAGCGTCGCACCTCATCCACGTTTAACATTCTTCGTTCACCATCCTCACGCGTTGCGGTAGTCTGACAGCCCGGAAGAAAAGCCACCGCCAAAGCGATTACGACAATGATTTTCATAGCTGTTATCGCCCTCGAAATTATGGCTGCATCACAGTACGGATAAATTGCTGCACTTACTTGGTCCCTCGAAGTTTACGGACCCGTTTGCTGAGATGCCGGTAGCCCGTTTTCTCGGGAGGTAGGATCGCGACTAGTTTCCACTCGTTGGATTTCTTGCGCGTCTTGCGCTTCATATCGACAATCAGGCCGAGTTCAGAACTATAGGAAAATTGCCGGGACTCTCTGAATTGCTTCTGCCAAGTTCTGCTATGAACAACAAATCTTTCGCAGTCAAACATATCGAGCTTTCGCATCATGCCCAACACTTTCTTTTTCTTGCTCCCTAGGTACTTGCAATCCCAATTACGGGTTGACCGCTTACCATTGTGTCGAACTCGAACGGTCTTGAAACCTATACGGGTACCACTCGTTAACCTATCTATTGAATCCGGATCACCATCACTAACCCATTGCGAGTAACCTTTTCGACTGAGAAAGTCCTTTCGCTCCAATGTCGGTATGATCGGGTTTTCTGAACGTAAAAAGCGACGTTTGCGATCGTCTTCCCAGAGCAGTTTGCCATCGGAGTGCGATATAAGTTTCTCAACCCGTCCATCCGAATACATTGCCACGCTGCCAACTGGGACCGCTGCCGACGCAGCACCTCCAACAAGGCACAGCACCAACAGATTGCGTGATTGCCTAACAATCCAAATTAGTGTGCTCATAACTGGTTCCCGATTTCACTTTTATCCGGGCTTCCAACAATGCCGCCATGCCTGTCGAACTTCTCAGTATCTTGCGACGATTGCGTACTGATCTGGTCAGATGTCCCATAAAAATGCCTGAATATGTGCGTCGACATACCACCTTCCACCACCGCATCGCGAAACGAATGGTCGACACCTGGCAGTGTCATCAGCGTTGCCTCCTTCGTCTCACCCTGCTCTTCAGCAAATGCATTAATGGCCCGTGCCCAATTCCGAGCACGTTGCAAGCGGGTTCGCCCCTGGCTCCTGCAAACAATCTGCGATCGATTGAGTTCCTCATCGTTAGCGCGGTTGTCGCATTCTCCTACAAGAACTAGCGTTGGCAACCTAGCTGCCGCTGTAACATTAAGACGTACCGCATCCAGTCCAGACGAATCACCGGTGCCATATGGATACGGGAGTGTATTGTCTGGCATGGTGTACCAACCTGCAGCACCCAGCGCTAGTCGACGCACACGCTGGGGATATGCCAACGCAAACCGATGAGCAAACTGCGCGCCTCCTGAAAATCCAAACAGGTCGACAACCGATGTCTCCTGGCCGATCACACATCTCAAGTCATTAATCAAACGTATAAGAGCCAGATCAGCACGTGGCCCCCGCCCTTTTCGTCCCAGACGCTGAAAATCGCGAAATCTCTTCGCAGCAAATATCGGCACGATTAGAAACACACCATAACGGTCGGCAAGCGGTCCAAAAAGTTCGATGTGTTCTTCGACATTCCGTGAGACTCCGTGAACCGAAACTAGAACACGCCCTTCTGGGTGTGGTTCTCGCGGCAGGTAAAGGTAGCAGGCAAGCTGAGGAGCGCTACCTGAGTCCACCCTGACCGATCGACCACCATCCTTCAAGCTCCCATGCTCACTCGGCATCTCGATTTCGTTGGATGATCTCAATTGCATAGCAAACCTCTTTCAACGTCATGAGGATCAACGGGAAAATCTGATTGTCCGATCTCTAGCGGCACAACATTCGACTCAATCTTCGGTTCGGGGTGTTGCTCCAATTGACCCTCCTGCAGCACCCAAAACCTATCACAATTCCTGATGGCTGATCGTCGATGACTCACTATTAGAACCGTACCTGGAAACGCAGCAATGTTGGCATCCAGTGCACGACGTGCGTGTTCGTCAAGATTCGCATCGGCCTCATCTAACAGTAGAATGGCGGGACTGCGTAACAGCGCCCGGGCCAGGGCCACGCGAACCCGCTCACCCTGCGATAGATTGGCGCCGTCTTCCGCGATCGCGGCTTCCAATCCATCTGGGAGTCTCTCGATCAGGTTATAAAGTTCACAGGCCTGCAACACCTCTTGTAGCCGCTCAGGCTCGATTCGACCCACCCCATAGGTAAGGTTCTTCCTCAGACTACCCCGAACCAATGGCATATCGGCACTGACATAGGCGATTTGCCTACGCAACGAGGATAGACGAACCTTAGCAATATTCTGACTATCGATTCTGATTCTGCCTTTATCCGGATCGAACAAACGACCGACAAGGCCGAGCAAGGTGGACTTGCCACTCCCATTATCGCCAACAATGGCAATCCTTGCTCCGCCTGATGCCTGTGCATTGATTCCCGACAGCACTCCGCGCACAGTGATATTGCGAAACTCGATCTCTCCCTCCGTTACTTGTAGCGCTTTACTACGGTGCCGATCATGCACGCTATTAGTCAGTTGCGAGATCTTGATGATATTTCTGCGTGCAACCTGTGCCGAGAGCCAATACTCTTGAACCCGTCCCAAATCCCGCAACGGCGGGGTAAGGAAACCAATGATACTCATGGCAGCCGCAACCATTCCAGGACTCAGATCGATTGGAGGGAAAAGGAAGGCTAGAAACAACACCAGCAATATATTCGCGCCAGTCGTTGCATCGTTCACTGCGCGCAGTGATCCGATCTTTTCCGCCTTTTTGACCGCAGCCTGTAGCAACCGTTTGGATTGACGTCGCAACAACCTAAGCTCCCGCTCTATCTGACCAAACGCCTGCACGGTTGCCAAATTATTGATCTTCTCCGTGACGTTAGAGGCCAAACGTGACTGGCGGCGTCTTGACTCTTCAATTGCCGTCCGCAAGGACGCGCTGTGCCCCAGAGTCCAAACAGCGGATGCGGTAAGAACCAACGCCACACCCAGCGCAAACGGCCAGTGCAGCCATAGCAGAGTCGCCAATGAGATTGAAACCATGATACCCGCTACTAGTAGCCTCGCCAGACCGAGACTGACCCAACGCCGTAGGGCGGACATGTCACCCACAAACTTAAGTAACACGGCCCCCTTTCGTCGCTGCTTGAATTCGCGCGGATTGCTGGCCAGTAGACGGCGATATAATCTAAGCCTCACTGAACGTGCATAGTCCTGCCCCAATACCTCAGCCTGTACACGTTCGCCGCGACGCAACCAGGCACTCGACAACACAACAGCCACGAGTCCTGCAAAGTATATGGGTACTGCGTCGGTCGGTTTTCCGAGAAGGTCGAATATATGCAGAACCAACCAGGCACCTAGCACTGCCAACGCACCCTGTGCGAGACCGTTTACCAGCAGAAGATAGAATGCAGTCCGCCGGTCGCCGGCAACCAGTTTGGGGAGTTGCATATCAGTAGCTGTCGTCACTGAGCAGTTCTAGCGCCCCGTCCGGGTCCGACAGCACATTTTTGGGCAGGACAGGAAGGCCGAGCGCACAGGAGGTCTCTCGGATCGCCAGTGGCGAAGCTGTCAGAGCCCCAGTTACGGCGCAAACATTTAGCCCATTGGATTGCAACCATTGTACCCCCGCCACCGCACCCATGGCGTCACTGGCGGCAAAAAGCAACTTGTCGCAGTAATACGAAAATCCAGGAGATGCAAGAAGACCAGCAGTCTCCGCCTGCAAGATGCCGTCCGCGACCTCGACCACGATTACATGCGTTTTCAAGCTGCCCAGGTGACTTAGGAGCCGTAGAAACAGCTTCTCAATCTGCTGAGGTGCCAACTGATAGGTCGACGCATAGCCGGCATCTGTAAAATCGACAACTTCACATGCACCTGCATCACGCATCTGCCAATAATCGCCTCCGGCCCCAGTACCAGTGACTTTTGCTGCCCCCACCCGCTTACCGGCACGAACAAGGCCGCGGATCAGACGCGCTGCGGCCGTGGTCTTGCCAGCATTCATTGCAGTACCTGCGACCACGATCACAGGTGGCAACGGTTTCGGAAACGGACGGCTATCGATCCGCCAGTCGCTTACGTTCAGACGCCTCCCGTCCACATCTGCCAACAACCCTACAGGTTGTATTCTGGTTGGATTTCTCGACCTGGCGTTTTTACTCAACATTCTGGCAGCAATGCCGCCGGCGGCGACGAGATGACACCCACCCAGGTCATCAGGCACCTCAGCCTCAAACTGGTCGGGGGCATACCGATTAGCATAGGTAACCACTATCTCATCACCTTTATATAACCGGGACCGACGCCCGTGAGGCAATTCGAGCTTTGTATGATGTCCAATGGCCGTCACCTTGGCTAGGACAAGGTCACCCTGCCGTGGTTTAACCGCGTTTCTCAACAGGGTAAGGCCCTGCCGCAGATCTGCACGGCGGGTTGTGAAGCCCCAACGCACGTTAGCCAGACGACCAGCATCGATGCCCTCAACTGCTGAATCTCCCCCCAATGCATGATCAGGCCTAGCCACCGCGTCCACCGTTCGGTGAATCAAAGAAGCTATTCCCTTGACCGGGTGCCTTTCATTATCATCCAAACCTATATCATACATATCGTTTAAGATTCCTATTCTGGCGTGGCTGATAAGCCGATATCCTCGATCCGGGGTCTAAGGGGGTAAAAAAACCGCCCTCCCTTCGCAGACGCCCCAACTTCCACAGCACAAATGCATGTGTAACGTTCACGTAAGAAACGTTTCGTAGAGCGTGTTTTCTCCATCCGGATCAAATTTTATGCACATATCTTGTACTGGCGACGTCAGAAACCGACTCAGACGGTGCGACTGTCAATGTCGCCAATCTGGTATACGGTACGTTCGAAGCGATCGCCGACTCTGTCATGCCGCCATTCGCCAGTATTGATGATGTAGTCCGCCGACACCGAGAAATGCACGCTTTAACGACGGTCATGGCTGAGGACGATGAGCACTTAGAGCAGCGGAAAGTGGCTGTCGGGAAATGTCAATGATTTCAATCCGATCAGGTTCTCATAAGGGGCAGGTATTGGAGTGAACCATGGTTCACCCTTGTCCTGAGCGGACTACACCACAAATCAGGCTCGGTACCGAAGGTTGTATGAATTTTTTTTTAAAGGACAAGTTCAGGACGTCTCTGAGCGCTGATCTTGGCGGAGCGCTTTCTGATTCAAGAATTCGCCGCTTTGAATCAGTTGCTACGTATTGCCGGGCCAATAATGCGGTCTCTAACGATTTCGCAGCTCGAAAGCCATGACATAGTCGACTGGCAGTGGGCACTTAACCTCTTCGGGTGGTTGTGGAAATGGTTGGGCCAGATCGATTGCTTTCGTCGCGGAACGTTTTAGCAGCTTATGTCCTTTGCGGATTTGGAGGCGACCGATAGAGCCGTCACACTCCACGGTGAAAGATACTCTCACCAGCCCTTCTATGGATCGTCTCCGGGCAACCCGAGGATAGGATTTACGTTTTTCTATCAAAGCCAACAGAGAGGCCAGATACCGCTCTCTAAGCTCGGTCTTAGTCATTGCATCCTCTTTTGGCTCTGGTCGTTGCTCTGGCACAGGTGTAGGCGCAGCCTGAGCAACAGCCTTAGGTTTTGATTTGGTTTTCGCCTTGCGCTGGGGTTCTGGTTTTGTTTCGGGCATTGGCTCAAGATCTGGTTCAGGCTCAGTTTCTCGCTCTAGTTCAGGATCTGGCTCGGGCTCAGTTTCTTGCTCTAGTTCAGGATCTGGCTCGAGCTCAGTTTCTTGCTCCGGTTCAGGGTCTGGTTCGGGCTCAGTTTCTCGCTCCGGTTCAGGGTCTGGCTCAGGTGGTGCGGAAGTGGGCTGCAGGAAACTGAGACGCACATGGCCCTCATTTGAAACACTCTCCGGGAAGGCCCTGAGATTTCGCCGGTCCAAGGAGAGATAGAGCAGAACATGGAGTGTCACAGATAGTGTGATGGCGAGTATCCACCAGCCCACTTTTTGTGTCTTCATGGTTGTTGCGTGAGGATATCGAGTGATTCCGCGCCCGCAGCACGTGCGGCATCGATAACTGATACTGTAAGACCCAGCTGGGCCTCATGGTCTCCCCGGAGACGTACAAACCTTGTGTCCGGTGCATGGAACGCCCCCCTGAGGGCTTGCTCCAGATGCTCCAACACTATTTGTCTACCATCGATAAACAGTTCACCATCTGAATTGAGCGCCACCTCAACAAACTCCTTGTCGATGGCGTCGTTGCCATTTTTAGCTTCTGGCAGATTGATATCGATTGCCTGCTCTTCAATGAAGTGCGATGTCAGCATGAAGAAGACCAGCAACAGAAAAACGATATCGATCAGCGGCGTGATGTTGAGAATGCTACCCGCGCGCCGTTGGCTGTTAAAGCCCATCGGTCACTCTCTCCCACTGCTGAGGCTGCTGTAGGGACTCGTCCAACAGCGAGCTTCTCGAGCGACGCTCCAGTAACAGCGCGCTGCACCGCTGCATGGACTCTCCGCGCCTCACTACCGCGCCTTCCAGGAAGTGGAGTATTATCACCAGCGGAATAGCCACACTCAGGCCAACACCGGTGGTAATCATGGCCTCCCAAATACCACCCGCCAATGCCTGGGCATCTACCTTGCCTCCCGCCTCCTCGATCACCATAAATGCCTTGATCATGCCGGCAATGGTTCCCAGAAGGCCGAGCAATGGGGCGGTGCTTCCCAGTACACCCAGGGTGGGTAAACCAAAATTCATCTGCTCCTGCTCCTGAGCGCAGACCCTGGCGCCAACACTCTGGAGATCCTTTACTCCCTGCCGGTCTGCGTCAACCATCGCCTGTATGACACGGGCTTCCGGGCCTTTTAGCCCGGCGACCTGCTTTTCCACATCCGGTTGATCCAGCAAATGATTGAGTTGATCAACTATATTGCGGGGGAGCCGGCGCAGTCGCAGGAACAGAAAGTAGCGCTCGAGTATGATGGCCAGTCCGATAGAGGAATAAGCCGCAAGGACCCATATCACCGGTCCCCCTTTCTGTAGCAGTTCGATAAGGTTCATGGTGCTATCCATCCTAGTGCTGTTCCCGCCCCGAGCAGCAGTAGCAATCCAACACTGGCGTTCTCAAGGCTGTGCCGCCATTGACTCAGGTGTACGCGGACCTGGCTGCCAAAGTGCGCCATACCTAAGGCGAAGACAAAAGTGGGTATCACTACCGCACCCAATCCAAATCCAAGACCAAGTGATAGTCCCGCGCCGGCACTTGCAGTAGCGGAGGCGGCCAGGAGCACGGTTGTGAGCGGTGTACAGGGGTTGAACGCCATGCCGGCCCCCATCAGAAAAAGTCCCCCAGGTAACATTGCCTTGGGAGCATGCCGCCTTTCGATGACTGGCGCCTTAACCGGCCTGCTTTCGATTGTGTTGCCACACATTGCTGCCGTACGCCGCCGCAGAATGGCCAGCGCTACCAGGATGGTGGCCCCGCCCAGTAGCCAACGGCCCCAGGGGCCGGCGATCCAGTCCTGGACCAGCAGTCCCACCAGGCCGGCACCCGTGCCAAGCAGGGTATATCCGCTCAACCTGCCCAACGAGAAGGGAACTAGCGTGCGCCACGAGCCTCGCACACCCTGGCTACTGGTCATGAAAACCGGGCCCAGGTAGGGCAGGCAGGCGATATTGCAGGGTCCTGCACCGAAACTCAATCCCAGCATTAAAGCGGCGCCAAAGCCAAGCGTCACTGAATCCATCGGCATCATGAGATCTTACTCTCAGCGGCTTTGCGTTCACGCTTCAACATCGAGGAGAGGGTATTCTGCTCCCAGTTTCGCTGGGCCTTTTTACGTAGCTTGAAATAGGCTGGGTCTGCGGCGAAAACTGGGAATGTTGCATATTGCAGCTGTAGTACGTTCTTGTACGGACAGAATTCGACGCAGCGGCCACACAGGGTGCAATCCTCGAAGGTAACATCCCGTTTCTGCATCTCGCTATGGATCTCGCTGATATCCATGGGGCAGGCCTTGGCACACAACCCGCATCTATCGCATCTGGGGGTGGCGTTTTTTATCAGGCGCAGCAGCCCCAGCTTGCGAAATACGGCATGCATTGCCAGCATCGGGCAAACACGGCAAAAGGGTTGGCGTACAGTCAGCGCGAGCGCAATCATCAGACCAAAAAGGAAATCTGCGATGAGCGAGAGTACCAGCGTGGTGGTATTGGCGCTGTCTACATAGAGCTGGGTATTGTCTCCCGTGGCCAGGCTGGTAAGGATACGGCTCGGGCATATCTTGCAGAAGGGATCTCCCAGATCGTGGTTGAGCCAACCGATACCGGTCATCAATGGAAATCCGAATACCAGCACCAATAGAAGCAACCATTTTACCGGGCGGATTCGATAGACAAGCCCTTGATCGAGGGATTCTCGTCTCTTCAGACCCAATTTCTGTCCCAGAAGGTGGATCAATTCCTGAAATGTACCCAGTGGGCAGACCCACCCACAGAAGGCCTTATTCAAAAAGACAAACAAGATGAGAAATGTTGCCAGGGTAATCAAAACAGGCATCAGCCCCATCATGAGATTGCCGCCTGTGGCGATGGCCTCTCCAAGACGGTGGTCCACCTGATGCTGAAACGGAATCAGGACGCAAATATCCGCCCCCGCCTGGTCATAGGCACAACTCAGGGCGGGCAGAGCTCCAGTGACTTTATCAGCTAGGTAATAGCCCGTGAGGGTACCGCCATATACGAAAAACACGAAGGTGGCGATCTGCACCATCTTGCGAATGACGGAAAGATTTCTGGCCGGACTCATCGGGATCTTCCGCCTGTTTCAGTCGATCTAATACGTCCGATAAAACCACCAATTAGAAACCCGCCGCCTACAGCGGCCAATCCCATGCCAAAAGACTGCCAGTGATGTGGATTTACCCGGTATTCAGCACTGAGTAACGTCTGGTACCTGTGTCCACCATCTTCTATCTCAGCGCTTATACTGAACTCGGCGCTACGCCTATCACGCGCACCCTCTCGGAGGCCAGGGAAGTCATCCGGGATGCGCAGACTGAATTTTCCATTTTCATCGCTCTTTTCATACAGGATGGTTCCGTTGCTGGTTTCCAGGATGACAGGGATATGGGGAACCGGTTCCCCCTTGAAGCGTAGAATGAAACTCCACAGCTGGTCAGATCGGTAATGCTGGTGCTCACGCGGCACTGGATGGGGAATAATCTCGAAGGTAGTTTTTTCAGCCGCAGTCAATTCACTAGTGCTGTGTCCGCTGGGTTTCCCGCGCATATACTCATATCGAATGAGTACTTCCGACAGCTGTCCCCAGTCTCTCTCGACGATGACTGCATGGTAGTTGTCGACACCGGTGGGTTGCAGGGTAATACCGCCATGTTCTATTGCCAGTGGCAAAACAGTCAGGTCGGGCTTCCACAACGCCGCGGAGGCGCCTTCGCCATTGATCAATACCAGTTTTTTTGGGCCACGGTGATGTGATTGCCCAGAGGCATGATTTGGCTGTGAATGGGATTCAGGCTTAGTTTGGGCGATACTCTCCTGTGCCTGGGCCAGCAAGCCGACCAGCAGCGTACAACCCATTAGAACGCCTCTTGGATCCATTGCGCTTCCCCCGTCAGAAGGCGAAACTATAATTGAGCATGGCCGCGCGCGGGGACGCTGCAGAATAGTATTTTTTACCGCGACTATCCTTCTTCGCCTCGATGGCATATCGTTTATCGAATAGATTCTCGACATTAAATGAGACGGTGTGTGGACCGGTTTTGTAGGCCATCGCCAGGCTGGTGACCAGGTTATAACCGTCGTATTTTTCGGTATTCGCCGTATCCATGTAGTAGGATCCCCAGGTGTCGGCCTGCACTCGAGCGCTGAATCCGTTGGGATGACGATAGTCTGCGAAGAGGCTGTACTGGTGGTGAGGTATATAGGGCATCTGGTTGCCCGATCGGTCGACAGTCACACCATTGACTATCTCAGTAAAATCATCGTACTTGTAGTCGCTGTACGCATAGCTCCCACCGAGGCGGAGCCATTTGATCACTTCGTAATCTCCGGCAAACTCGAAGCCTCTCTTTTTGGTACGACCGGCATTCTGAAAACCGGTGTGGTTATCCAGCAGGATAGGAACGATTTCGTCTTCCACGTTGGTGTAATACACGGAAGTATCGTAGGACCACTTGGCGCTGCGACCCTTCAGTCCTATCTCAAAGTTGGTCGCGGTGGATGCTTCCAGGTCTGGATTTTCTTTTATTTCGTTTTCAGATGGCACCTGATCAGAGCTGGCAATGGTGCCAAATAGGTTTACTGTTGGAGACAACGCGTAATTTACTCCGACCTGAGGGGAGAATAGATTAAATTTCTTATCTATCTTATATTCGCCAACCCCGGGTACGTACTTTCCACTGGCATAGTTGAAGGCCGTGATTTCATTGGTATCTATATCGAATCTGGAATGGTCATAGCGGAAGCTCAGATCCACGAGCCAACGATCGGTGGGCACAATGGACTCCTGAAAATAGATACCGTACAACGAGTTGGTGGCGCTTTGGACCTCCATTAGGTCGCCCTTTGCATCCGATAGTGTGGCGACGATTCTCCCTGCCTGGGGGCCGAATGGAATAGTTACCACATCCCTGTATTCGTATTTTTTCGCATCCTCCGTATCCTCTACCCGTGCCGTTACACCAGCAACCAGTGTACTTTCGCCCAGTAGTTGGTGTTTGTAGACAAACTCCAGGTCGGTGCCAAACACATCCGTTCCTGAGTCGTTGTCGTTGATCTTGCCGGTGACCGGATGATAGTGGGTCCAGTGGTTATAGTAGATGCGTGGCTTGAAAAGCAGGTTTCCCCACTCTTTCTCCAGTCTGGAATTAAAGAACAGAACCTTAGAGTAGCGGCCGGAATGTTTCCAAGCGGACTGGGTTTCCCTCTGCTCGCCCGTATCCCGGTATTCCTGATACTGATCTTCGCTCATTGTGCCGGGTAATTGCAGGTTAGCTTCTGAATAGCTGAGTTCGGATTCCAGCGTAGAGCCATCTTCCAGCATCAGTCCATGTTTTAGGCCCAACTGATCGGTATCAAAGTTGTTCCAGCGCCGCCAGCCATTTTCCAATTCCCGGTGGGAAGCAGTGATGGCAAATGCATTCTCATCATTGATGTCGCCAGAAACTCTGAGGTTCAGATTCAGTGCACCGAAGTTGCCAGCACCTATCTTGATCCGATCACTCGCTGAATCGAAAACTGATCTTGAGATGATTTGAACCGTACCCCCAGCAGATCCCGCTCCATAGAGCGAGCCGGGACCTTTGGTTATCTCGATACGCTCCACATCCTGGGTATCAAAGTAGTCAAAGCGGGAAAAGCTGTCAGGGTCGGTCATGGGGACACCGTCCCGAAGTACCATAATCTCGCGTACACCATAGTTGGCCTTCTGGCCGGCTCCGCGAATGATCAAGCGTACATCGTATCCACCATTCTTAGAGTTGATCAGAACGCCCGGAATGCCTTGTATGGCGTCCTTGATATTCATCATTTTTGCGCCTTCGATACGCGCCCTATCGATTACGCTAATGGCTTTGGGAACGTCTTTGGTTGGGCGCTCGACACGCGTTGCTGTAACACTGATGGTGTCAATCTCAGAGTGTAATTTTTCCTCTGCGTTTTGTTCTGCCTCTGCATATGGGATGCCGTTACCCATGATCAGTGTCAATATTCCAACTGATAGGGTATGACCGGTACACTTTATTGGACTATTGCAACTCATGCGGGCGAACTCTCAAATTGTATAAAAAAGCAGGGCCTTCACTAAAGCTGGGAGCCAGGGCTTTTGATAATTATTGGAATAGATTGCTGCAGAAAGACATCGGTGGGCGCGCTGGGCTTGTAATTTTTAGTAGCACCCAGAATACAGCTGACCCCTTTTCTGGTCTTATCGCAGAACCTTTATGGTTAAAATTGTATCTTGTGTATCGGGAGGTGAAAATGTGGCAAATTGCCGCACCCGGAAACTCTGCCTCCGGTGCAGTTACTGCAGGCTACTGGCTCTCCCCTGTATGAACGAGTAGACGATATAATGAATAAGGAGATCGCCTCATGCGACTTCCAGTACATGGAATTACTCGCTTTCGCACGCGAGGATCAGCAGCTGCAACAATTGCGTCAGGTACTCGCTAAAGCGTCATCTCTTCCCGTTGAATCCGTCGACTACGGTACAGCAGCATCACTTTATAGAACTTGTCGCCAACAAGGGTATACAGTGCGAAAGCTCATCGATTGCCTTATTGCGGCTGTTGCTATCAGAAATGACGTATAAATCCTTCACATGGATTCGTATTTTGACATTTTGACGCAACACACGCCCTTGACCATTTGAGTAGGTGGTTAGTTAAAAATATTTACTGTGCCAGTTTCACACCAAGACTAAAAACCCTTTTGTTACCGTCAATAATCCACTTCTAGATAAAAACTTTATTTATATTAACAATCATATATTTATATGATTTATCTAATTCTTTTTATTATGATCGTCTTGTTGCAATTGAGAGCTGATTTTTTGCTTTTTTGGCTCTTTGCTAGTCCTTAAGCTTCAAACATTTCCAGTGAGGTTTGCAGATTTCGACTATCCATGCGGCTATCAAAAAATAGAGATGTTGGAGATCATGGGTAACTGGGAATTCAGTTTGGCAGAACTTCGTTGAGGGTCAAGCTACTCAATAGCCTTTCAGTACCGCATCCGCTTCCTTAGCAACCACAATCAATAAGGCAAGGTACCGAAGTCATGGTAACTCTTCGAGCCATTCTGCTCTTTCACAACAACAAAGTGTTTTGATCTAACACTAGTCGGGCGCACGTTCAGAGCCCAATAACGAGTGCCTACATCCCACCATACCGGTCAGTGAATCTTCCGGCATTCGTGTCGTTACTCGTAGGGAACCACACTTGCATTCTCCAATCGATATCCAGCTTCGGCCAACTCACTGGACACACTTTCGACACGTAGTGTTCCCGTCACCCATACCGTATCGAAGAGCCCGCCTTCGAACGCCCTGCCTTCATCCGTCACCACATGGACGGTCTGGTTAGCTGGCGGTGGCGGAACATGGATGCAAGCTCCATAGTATGGCACCAGAAGGAACTGATCGATCTTTTTCGCATCCATCTCCAGCGGTACAACGAAACCTGGTAGTTTGACACGCTGACCTTCGAGTGCCTGCACAACGGGTGCTTCACTCCAAAGGGCTTTGAGCTTGTCGAGGAGCTGCTGCGCCCGTGGGTCGTCATCACTGAGTTCGTCAGCATTGTACTGATCCATCAACACGTCTGGTCGCCAGTCCTCAGGAATCAACGCCTCCCACTCAAGCTCCCTGATGTCCGTGCCACGGGCTTCATCAACCTGGATTACCGGTTCATTAACAGGCGTCACCTCGTTAGCGGGGGGTTCAGGCGACGCCTGCGAAGCTGATGCCCCGGGTGCGGCAGCATACGCTTGTTCATATCCGGATTGATTAAATCCGGCAAGCATCGCGATGCTTAGAAGAAAGAGGGGTAAGCGATTTGGTTTTATGTGCATTACAATATCCTATACTCGAACCGACAGTCCGTCAGCTAACGACAGGCGGTAGGCGTGGTAGCTGGGAATACTACCCACCAGGAAACCCGCGCCCACTACAGCACTGAGTAAAATCCACTCGTATTGCGATAGACCACCAACTTCGATGAAGATTCCGAATCGGCTTTCGATAATGGGTTGACCTGCGAGCAGCAAGAGGTAGAGCAACGCCAAACCTAACAGCACGCCCAGAAGTGTGAGAAAACCCGCCTCACCCATGATCAACGCAAACACGTGACCTGGGCGCGCACCAACTGATCGCAGGATGGCCATTTCTCGGCGCCTCTCATTGAGACTCGTCAACAGAGCCGTCAGCATACCGAACAGTCCAACAACAACAACGAACGCCGAGACAATCAGCAAAGCGTTCTCGGCTATGCCGATCAAATTCCAGAGCTGGCTTAGCGCTACTCCAGGCAGAATTGCTGAAAGCGGCTCTTCGGGATAGTCGCTTATGTAACGCTGCACCTGGAAGGTGGCTATTTTAGACTTCAAACCAACCAGAGCGGCGGTTATCACCTCTGGCGTCAGGTCCTTCTTTCGGGCCTCATCAGCCGTGATCGACACGCCGGGAATCGGAGCACCACTCCGCCAGTCTACATGGATCGCCTCGATTGCTTCGAGGCTGACGTGCACGGTGCGATCGACCGGCGTACCAGTACGTCCTAATATGCCCACTACACGAAACGGCTTGTCTTCGTGCCTTGCGAAACTAACATCGCTCGCTCCATGTGCAACGATGATCGGGTCACCGATCTTGTAGCCCAGGTTGTCTGCTACTTCCGCGCCAACCACTGCGTCGTAAAGATCGTCAAACCGCTCTCCTTCGGCAATTGCCAATTGGCGGTCTCGCGCATAGCGGTAGTGCTCAAAATAGGCCGGTGTCGTACCCAGGACACGAAATCCCCTATGAGAATCGCCGAGCGAGATCGGTACCGTCCAGCTTACCTTCGGATGTGAGGCAATATCCCGGTAACTTTTCCAAGAGATATTATTGGTGGCATCGCCAATCCGAAACACAGCATACAACAGTAGCTGTACCGGTCCACTGCGTGCACCCACGATTAGATCCGTCCCCGACAGGGTGTTCGCAAAGCTCTCTCGCGCTTCGGTGCGCAAACGTTCGACGCCGACCAACAGGGTAACGCTCAAGGCAATCGAGATCACCGTTAGCGCACCAGAGAAGCGTCGATTTAGCAGGCTTTTCCAGGCCAGGGATAAGATCGCCATGCCTTAGATCTCCGCGGCGCTTTGACCTGACCGATTAATCTCGGCGAGATCGATGGATCTATCAAAAAGGTGTTCCAATGATGCATCATGGCTAACGAAAATCAGGGTAGCACCCACCTCGCGGCATTCATCGAACAGCAGCCGGATAAAAGACTCTCGGCGATCCGCATCGAGCGACGATGTTGGCTCGTCGGCGATCAGCAGTTCCGGCGAACCCATCAGGGCCCGTGCTGCCGCCACCCGTTGCTGCTGGCCGACGCTCAGCGTCGTAACCGCGCGTCGATGGAGATCGGGGTAATCCATATCGAGATGCTGCAGCAGCCGTCTTGCCTCAACTTTCAGTTCCTTGCCCCGTGACAATGCGTTGGCGTACCGGCGTGCGGAGAACCGGCACGGCAACAAGACGTTGTCGACCACCGACAGGTATGGAATCAGGTTGAACATCTGAAAAATGTAACCGATATGATCAGCACGGAAGTGGTCGCGCTGGGCGCTGCCGAGCCGTTCCAATGCCTGGTTCATGACGCGCACCGTTCCGGCGGCTGTTGTCGTTACTCCCGACAGAAGGCTTAACAGTGTGCTTTTTCCGCTGCCACTCGGCCCCTTGATGAATAGGCGCTCGCCCCCTGCAACCTGCAAGGCATCAAGCGACAACACGACCGGCGCGTCGGGTTGCCAGCGAAACTCCAGCTCCCTTACGTCAATGACCAACTTATCGATCCCCCTTTGCGAATGGATCCCGGCCTATACAAAGCGGGTAAACCGGCTATTCCCGAACTCACGTATCAGAACTTGATGACATGATGGGCTCCGGTAAGTTCCGCGGCCCCTTGTTTGCTTTCTAGAACGTACTGAACATTGAGCTTTTCTGTGCCCGGAAAGGCTTCGAACAATTCAACGGTCAGTTGCGACAGCTTACCAGGCTGATCACACTCGAAATGATAAGCGGCTTCAATTTCTGAATGAGTTTCGCCCTCGTCCTCATGCTTCTCATGATCATCTCCACCTTTCTCTTCATGGTCGTGATCATCCGAATGCTTGTCCACATGTTCATCATGCTCTTCATCCAGCAACTCGGAGGCGACATTCGCTGTTTCCAATTTGCAGCCCGCATCCTCATTGAACTTGAAGAGCCGGTTGCCGTCTTTCAAGGTGGTGACCGCCTTATCCAGGGCAGCGCGGTCAGCCTCGGATGAGGGTGCATGCTCAAAGCCAACGATATTGGCGGCTGGACTCTCGAGTTCGACATGCACCTCTCGACCTTCGAGCGCTATATTCAAGGCCGCGATACCGTGCACATGGGCGTCATGCTGGCGTTTTTCATGGTCATGATCATCCTCGTGCTTCTCTTCCGCGGAAGTCGCAGAAATGACCAGCACCATGGGAGCAAGCAAAGCAGCAGCTCGAACGAATTTATTCAGGTACATGTTCAATATCTCCTGTTTGTTTTCGGTTGACAACAATTCAGTGTGTGTTAGGTGTAGAGTGCTAATCGTTTTGTTTCGCTGTGCACTGGGCACAGGTTCCCAGCAGTTCGACAACCGGCCGTTTGGTACGGAATCCGATGGCCTTGCCGGCCGCTTTGAGGCTCTTGGCCACACTGTTGTCCTCGACCTCGGCGACCTCGCCGCAGTCGTCGCAGATCAAGAATTGGCTCGCATGCGGGTGATCCGGATGGGTACAGCCGACATAGGTATGTTGACTCTCGAGCTTGTGAACCAGACCGTGTTCGAGTAAAAACTCCAACGCACGGTAGACGGTAGGCGGCGCGGGATTCTTGACGACACCGCGCATCCGATCAAGTAATTCGTAGGCGCTCAGCGGCTTATCCGATAGACAAAGCAGCTGCAAAACCATCTTGCGCTGATCGGTCAGCCGCGTACCACGCTCACGACAGAGGGTCTCGGCATTATTCAGAATATGGGTGAGTTGTTTTTTAATCATGAATTTCTCCTGTCCACAGGTCAGGCGCAACGGCCAGTCGTGCACGGCGGCTATAAAGGATCAGCGTAATCATTGTGGACAATAAATAAACCGCACCCACGAGCAAGATGATGGTTGGCCCGGCCCGCAGGTCAGGGCCATAGGCCATGGTCAGGCCACCAGTGCTCAACACCGCGCTCTGCAAGGTGGCGGCGATCTTCAGTTGCAATGATGGGGAATGCCTGGTAGTTTCGCGCTTATAAAACATTATAACATCACGCAGCTTGAGAACAACCAAGTGGCCTGATCGCTGTCTCTAACGGCCTGTTACAGGCCCATCGTCGGCTTTATCACTAACGACGTGCTCAGCAGTAACAACCCTATCACCAAAAGTAGCGCACCACCGAGTGCGCCTGAAGAAACACGGGCGTCAACTTCCGGGCTCATTTGATATCTGTAAGAATGACACCGTCTAATAGCGTCATATTGCTCCAGAGCGAACCTGTGGAGTGGCTCTCGTCGGTTCAATGGTTACATGAAGTCTGCCGACAAAGCGCGTAGTTCCGAAGGTGGCCAGCAGCAATCAATGTCGCCCCGGACACTGTTGCAACTCGCTCGAAGACTTCGCCAAGCACGTCGTGACCGAGGACTGCCGTAAAGATTAAAACTAATAACCCGGTCAGCCCCAAAACCCCGACAAGCCAGCTCCTATGCCGCTTGCAACCGAGTGAAAGAGAAATGACGCTTAAAGGGATAACCAACCACAGCAACAATTCGTGAATGAACTCTTGACCGAATATGGATGTACCCAATGCAGGAAAGAGGCTCAACAGTATTGGCAACGAGAGGCAATGAATAGCACACACTGCTGAAGCAGAAATTGCGTATTTATCCAGGATAGGTGTGTAACTGGAAAATCTAAGCATAGCAATTAACCTATAAGCAAAATTAGTTACGTGATAACATTTCACTTTATGAATCAAAAATAAAGATTGATTTTCGCTGACGGGTCGTCAAGCACCAAACCCGTAAACGCCTCACAATCAGTTTCACTACCCAGGTTGTTTTCTAACCACTTAGATTGGCTGAAACAGTGATTTCCGTTCCCGCAAAAAGCCTGGAAATCGGGCATTTCTCTTTCGCTGTTTGTGCATATTCAGCAAATATATCGGCATCCAGACCAGGAACAGTTGCCTCACAAACTAAATCAACACTGGTAATTTTAGGGCCATCATCAGCACCGAGGTGAACGGTGGCGGTTGTCTGGATACTGGTGGGGGTCATATTATCTGCGCTTATCAGCGCTGAAAGAAACATTGAATAACATCCAGCGTGTGCCGCACCAACAAGCTCTTCAGGATTAGTACCTTTCCCCTCTTCAAAGCGAGATGCGAATGTATATGGGCCTTCAAAATCCCCAAACTTCATTAACCCATTTCCATCTTTAAGAGTACCGTACCACTTGGCATTTGCTTGACGTGTAGTCATATTTCTCTCCTTAAAGTTTCACGCGAAATATTAATTGCTATTTGTTCAGGCAAACGAAAGAACCATAATTCCAGGTTAATCGGGTTTTCGTTTGTGAAAAAATATCCATGTAGACAACTTCTTCCTCAAAACTTTCTATATCCGCTGGTAAATCATTCAGTTTGAGCCCGAATGCAATAGCAGACATCTTTCGAAAACCTTACCTTTGAATAGAGATCGCTAAGATGAGAATTAGAGCGGCTAGTGGCCTTTCTGATCTTCATAGCAGCATCTTCACAACCTGTATGGCTTCTTTTCTGGTGATTGGCTTGTTGCCTGGTCGTGCAACTCGCCGGCGATCCCACATGGTCCCTTTAGTGTATTGATTCTCTAACTTCTCAGTCTGGAGATTGTGCCAATACTCCGCCCACTCTTCAGGTGATAGATGTTTCAGTGCCGGGGGTGGAAGCTGTGAGGGTACTGGGAATTTTGTCCCCAATACCTCCCATTTCGCTATGTCTATATTTCTAGACGTGAACTTCCAACCCTCCCTATTGCGGTTGAACAACGGCGATTGGGGATTGACTTTCTCAAAGGATTCTTCGGTCAGATCTGTGTAGACCAGACCAGAACCATAGATATCACCAGACAACGCAGTCACGAAGCCGGCCTCGTTGAGAGTGAATACAAGTTCTCGGACATTGGGGTTTAGTTCATGCCCCCTCTTTGCAAAAAACTCGATATGGCGTTGCACCTCGGGTGGCAACTGGGAAATTTCAGAGATTCTCGATGCAATACTTGATTGGTGTAAGTCAATAATCCTCATTTGTGTCCTATTCAAGCTACCTGTATGGATTTTTTTTGCAGGATTCTGAATGGTCCGGTGCCAGCCTGCCCAAGGGCTACTGGTGGAAAGCATGTAAAGCATGGCACCTGTCAATACCCCGGTTAATCGCGGTGGGGTTTCTAGGTGTGCGGGTCGAAAACAGGACGGTCCATCAGCGTGGCATCCATGTGTTGGCCACAGATCTCTTCAACAAAAGTCTGGATCGGCACCACGCTGGCAAACATGGACAAATGATCGGCTAACCCTACGGCCACTAAGAGTAACAACAGCAACAGAAATTTCTGCATCAAGGTCCTCCCCCTATTCAAAGCATCGGCCGCTATCCGGAGCGGTGTTCTAAGACACCCATTAATGTAATAGTATAACATAATATTTCATGTGGACAAGCAGGCCGACCGGCAACTTAGAAACAGGATTCTTTTAGCCATAATCCCGGGTCAGATTTTAGTTCGAATCAACACCATGTGAACAAGTGCGGTAACCACTTGTCGGATTTTATTGCGAAGAGTAGATATCGGATTTTCGGTATAATGTCAGGGATGTTCCTTTCACAAACTTTAACTCAATAAGTGCAGCAATGAAGAGACGGGCGTTCATGGCTGCGGCCGCAATGACGGTTGCCGGAGGCGGTGCCACATGGTGGCTGCGGGACTGGTTGCCCGATCGCGGCTTGCGTAATCCCTGCCTCGGTGCAGACCTGCCCGATCATCTGTCTACGCATCCGGTGGTACTGAACGCGCTGGACGGAATTGATAGCGCCAAGGTCTGGGACTGTCACATCCATCTTGTCGGCACCGGTAGCACGGGACCAGAGCAGGTCTGGGTCAACCCTTCACTCGACAGCCTGTGGGAGCCGTTCCAGTTCTTGCAGAAGCGTTTGTACATGAATGCGGCCTGTGTCGATGACCCGGATAACGGCGACGCACTGTTCGTGGAACGTCTGGCCGCATTGGTGGACGCTGCCGCAATTGGTCGACCCATGCTACTGGCATTTGACTACAACTACGACCAGGACGGAAACCGGCGTCCCGACTACAGCACGTTTTACATCTCAGACGCCTACACGCATTCGGTTGCAGCCGCGCATTCGGACTGGGAATGGATCTGCTCGGTGCATCCATACCGGAAAGATGCGATTGATGCCTTGCAGTGGGCCGCCGAGCATGGTGCCCGTGCCGTCAAGTGGCTGCCGCCGGCAATGGGGATGGATCCTGCATCGCCGCGTTGCGACCGGTACTATGCGACTTTGCAACAACTGAACATGCCGTTGTTGACCCACGGCGGTCATGAGTTGGCAGCGGAGGGGGGCGGTCATCAGTCATACGGTGATCCAATACGCCTACGGCGGGCCCTGGAACGGGGTGTTCGGGTCATTGTTGCGCATTGCGCATCGCTTGGAGAAGTCGTCGATATCCGGCACAACGGAAAGACGGAATCAGGGCTCAGAAACTTCCGCAGATTTATGGAGATGATGCTTGAGCCCGATTACGCAGATCTGTTGTACGGTGACCTGTCAGCCGTGACACAGATCAACCGGTCACCTGAGGCGCTGCAGACACTGCTCGAAGCCGATGATCTGCACCATCGACTTCTGAACGGTTCCGATTACCCGCTGGTAGGTATAGTACCGCTGTTTTCGCTGCGGCAGTTGCAGCGGCTTGGCCTGCTCGACACCGAGGCCGCCGAGATAGTCGCCGAACTGCAGAAACATCACCCGCTGTTGTTCGACCTGGTGTTGAAACGCAGCCTGCGGTGGAATGGAAACCGTTTTCCAGCCAGCGTTTTCGAGACAGCCGATTTTTTTACCCAGCCTGTTTGACAAACCAGCCGGCGAGAGGTGGATGGCGAGGTCAGCTGAACGACGCTCCAGGCCAATTTTACCAGTTTTAAATAAGACCGTTTTTGACTCCGCACACTTCAATCGCTTGTCGATCAAGCTCTAAGGATGTCTTCATCCGATGCGTTTGATGATGACAATAGCGGTTAGCCGTATCTGGTCGGCTTTATGGAAAGAGGTGCGTTACTGAGAGACCCCGGGGGTCGACGAAGCACGAGTTGGTCAGTGTCACGAAATGATCTGGATCTGTGTTAATTGAGGCGTCTTTTCACACCCCATTACTCGGTCCCCAACGATGCCAACGCGCTGAATTTATCTTTGAGCAATCAACAGTTTATTAACGGCCATTCCAACGGTTTCCGCTAACGAATATTCATCTGGAAGAACCCGACAACACGCGCAAATGAGTTGCAGTAGAATGTGCCAATGCATTCAGATTGTATCCGCCTTCCAGCAATGCGATAAGTCTACCGTTTGAATGCTTATCAGCCACTTCCATCATACGCTCACTCATCCAGCGATAACAATCGGTCGAGAGATCTATCTGGGCCAATGGATCGTCCGCATGGGCATCGAAACCCGCGGAAATCAGCACGATCTCAGGGCCGAATGCATTCACCTTGGGTAGTATTGTATCGGTGAATGCCGACTGATACTCAGTGTCACCCGCACCGGCAGGCATGGGACAGTTGACAGTAGCACCCTGGCCTCTACCTAGGCCGGTTTCTGAAAATGCACCTGTGCCAGGATAGTAGGGGTACTGGTGTAAACTAACATAGAGGATAGAGGGGTCCTCTTCAAACGTGTGCTGAGTGCCATTCCCATGGTGAACGTCCCAGTCCAGGATCAAAATTTTCTGCAATCCATGCCGCTTCTGAAGATAGCGGGCCAAGATGGCGATATTGTTGAATAGGCAGAATCCCAGTGCCATTTCATTTTCCGCATGGTGTCCGGGCGGCCGTATTAGCCCGAAGGCGTTGTCGAGTTCACCAGAGACGACCTGATCTCCCAGCGCTGTAGCACCACCAGCAGCCTGAAGCGCTACATCGAAGGATTGCATCGAGATCGATACATCCATGCTGTCTAGGTGTGATCTATTGGTTCGGCAAGCCTCCTCAGCTCGCTCCATGTAACGGGGAGTATGAATTAGTTGCACCCACTCTGGTTCAGCTCTTCTTGGTAAAACGGGAACAAGCTCCCCGAAGAATGGTTGATGCTCGATATGCTGAATAACCGCAGAGAGGCGCTCACTTCTTTCAGGGTGTCCAAAACCGGTTTTATGACTCAAAAAAACGGAATCGTAGAGTAATCCAGTAGTCATGACTCTCGCCCTTAGTTGAGTGATCGATGATCCTGCGGTTACAGTCTAACTCTTTTTAGTCGAGAGGCCAGCAACAGTTACCAAGGGTACTAAATGGGTGAATCCAGTTAGGGTGATCTTCAATGGGACGGTCACACACCTTCCCTACAGCGTATAGAGTTCCAGGCTATTCCTGGGATAGTCATCAAAACAGCGCAAAGCGGATCGGGTAGGATATCGTCCGGAGAGACCGCGCAGATAAGCCTTTGTATTACTTCCGCGGACTCGATCCATAATCCCAATGATAGTTTCTGATCCCTTGCCTTTTGAAGAAACTGATTCTGCGGCCGGAAAAACACTATAGCGTTTTGCCAGCCGATCCAAGGTTTCATACGAGCTCAAGATAATCCTGTGGTAAAACCACGGCAGGTGATTGATTACTCTCGGGTGGAACCAGTCGCCGCGTTAGTTTGGTAGACTAGTCATCGGAGTATTGTCGACAATCTACAGTCAAGTTGACAGAACCCTTGAGCCGGTCGATACCCTTAACTTAGTAACCAACTCATAGGTAAATGCTTATGTCCGTGCTTCTCGAATTCAGCATGTTTCCCACCGACAAGGGAGAAAGTGTGAGTGCCTATGTCAGCCAGTTGATCACCATGATCCACGACAGCGGTATTTCCTACCAACTAACCCCCATGGGCACAATTATCGAGACAGACTCACTGAACGCGGCACTGGAGATCGTCGCGCGGGCTCATGCCATCCTAGAGGCTGCCGGATGCAACAGAATCTACTCTTCTCTCAAGCTCGACATTCGAAACGGAAAAGACAACCGATTGAAGGGGAAAGTCGACTCTATCCGCAACAAGATTGGTGAGGTTTCGACTTAAGCCGAACATCTAAATCATCGCGCAAATATTGTACATTAGGTAGCTGTTTTAACTAATATTTTTACCTATTAATAATTTGTATATCGGCTGCCTATGGTTGTTATGATCTGCATCTGTTATTCGATCGCGGCGCCTCGACAACGCTGTGCAAGTTAACTGATATTTTCTAAGAATCTCTTGATTTGCCTACCCACTGTTGGATTGTTCAACACTAATTCCAGCTTCCCGATTTTTCACAGGAGTCAGTTTCCAAGAACATATTTTTCAGGTTGTTGCCCGTTGTATCCCACCATCGAAACTAAATCTCTCGTAGTCCATGTCGGCCCAAGTCCGATAGGCTAGTGAGTACACCTTTAGGTATCTTTCGCACCCACAAGCCGGTCGATATATCTTAAAGTTAACAGTGGTAACGCTATGAGTACGCTCGCTAGGAAGCTCGTATGGAGTATATATTTCCCGAAGAGCCAACCCAGGTCGCAAGCAGACTAAGTTGTCGTATTCGGAGGACAATCATCAACTATCTATAAGCAGGCAATGATATGCAATCTAAACATCTCAAAGCACTGGCCGAAGCAAAGAAAGGAAACTGGGTGGATGCACATAGGCTTGTACAGTCCATGGCTGATCAAAACGCCTGCCTGATTCACGGTTACCTCCATCGGGTGGAGGGTGACCTAGGCAACGCGCGATATTGGTATAACCGGGCCAATCAATCTATGCCGGAGAATAGCCTAGCGGAAGAGTGGGATCGATTAAATGATTTGATTCGCTCTGGCTAGTTTGCGGCGAGTATACTGTATCTATGGTTTCTCATTATCAACTTCTTGCTCCTCTTGGAAGAGCGGAAAAATGGACCAGAATGAGCATCGAATACTTTCCCATCTAACGCTCGAGTACCTGCGCCGCGGATGGAGCAATATCACGGAAGCAGCCCGTGTACGTATCACCGGAAGCGTGCGCGAGGACCTGCCGGAGGACGATCAACAACGTCTAGCCAAGCAAATAGATGAATGTCTTGAAGGCTCGGGAGGCGATGTCTCCCAACGGGCCCGGGCCGCAGATGTCGGGCGGACTTATCTGGCGCTCAATGAGGAGGGGCGCCAACACTTTCTGGAGCTGTTGGCTCGCGAGTACGGTGTACATGAATACGAGCTTTCTCTCGCCATAGAAAACTGGAGAAAACTGTTTCCCGAAGGGAACGCTGAACTTCGCCATGAAGCTGAAGAAAAGCTGCGTAAAGTACTGAGGTCCCCTCGAATCCGACTCTTGTCTCAGTTCAACACGCTTCCTGATGGAGTGAAGTTTCTTGTGGACATGCGTGCAGAGTTGATGCCTCTGGTTCGCCGGGATACCACCCTTAAGTCTCTGGACCAGGATCTCAAACATATGCTGGCATCCTGGTTCGACGTCGGGTTTCTTGAGCTCAAATCAATAACCTGGGATGCACCCGCTTCGCTTCTCGAGAAGCTGGCCCGATACGAAGCGGTACATACCGTAAGGCACTGGACCGACATAAAGAACAGATTGGCCGAAGATCGTCGCTGCTATGCGTTTTTCCATCCCCAAATGCCCAGCGAGCCAGTCATCTATGTTTGGGTGGCATTGGTGAAAGGCATATCCGACAATGTGCAGGCGCTTCTGGACAGCCGACACAGAGAAGTTCAAGAGCCTTCCGAGGCGGATACTGCAATCTTCTATTCCATCTCCAACGCGCAGGCCGGTCTTAAGGGGATTAGCTTCGGCAACTTTCTCATCAAGCGGGTTGTGAATGCGCTCGCGATGGATTTTGAGAACCTCAAGACCTTCGCCACGTTGTCTCCGATACCTGGATTTTGCGGTTGGATGCAAAAACGTATCACTGAAGTCGGTGCAGATCTGCTGCAAAAAAGTGAGAGGCACGCATTGGAATCCGTTGTGGATGAGCCAATAGAGCAGCTCTTTCCCATTATGTGCAAAGATCAATCTCTCTGGTATCGCCACCCGGAAAGGGAGGAAGCCATGCGAGGTCCCTTGATGCGATTGTGCGCGAGCTACTTAAGTGAAGCGAAAAACGAGTTAGCTGCGCTTGATCCAGTAGCCCATTTTCATCTTTCCAACGGCGCAAGCATGGAGCGTATCAATTGGCTGGCGGATACGTCGTCTAAAGGATTTCGCCAGTCGGCAGGTATGATGATTAATTATCTGTATAAGGCCAGTAGAATCGAGAAGAACCATGAGGCCTATTCCAGTGAGGGAAAAATTCGTAAATCCGGGGCTTTCAAGGCGTTGTTGAAGCCGTGAAGCAGCCTGAATTGTAGCTGTACCCTGCTACTGCAATCTATAACGGACTGGCTCAGTCTTCTGGTTGGGTAGCCCCGCATGTCCGCTGTGCCGAACTGCCAATTGGAACTGGCAGAAGTGCTCTGTAGCCCCTCTCCCTCAAGAGCCGGGTTGCCTTTGAAAACGGGATTAGATAACAGTTGGCAACGGTTCGATAATCCAGGCCCTCTTCCCCATCAAGCCCCATCGGAAAGGATTCCCTATGCTTCGGTATGTACAGAGTTCCAAAGACCCAGTCCCATACAGAGAGGATACGACCCAAATTCTTATCACGATGCCGCATGCGGGTGCTGTGGTGAATCTGGTGCATTGCCGGGCTGCTGAATAGTAGACTGAAACGACCGTAATGCAACCAGATATGAGAGTGTTTAAGTACAGTGGTGGCACGAAAAACAAGCAACAGGATCACTGTTCCCGGAATTGTCATGGGGTCAACTGCTCCATAACCGAGGTAGGAATAAATCCCGTTGAATACACCCACCGAAATACCTAAAGCCACCAAACCCATAACGTCATCAATTGGATGCATGCGGCTTTTCGTTACCGGTGTCAGCACCTCCGCTGAATGGTGGACCTTGTGAAATTCCCAAAGAATTGCTACCCGATGGGCCAGATAGTGAATCAAAAAGAATCCGAAATCGACGATCAAAAAAAGAAGCAAGGTATAGAACAAGCTTGATACCCAGCTTACTTCGAACAGTTGCACGCTGCCAAATAATCTCGTCATTGTGCGCACGGTCAAATCGGCCACGATAGCACTGGAGATTACGACTGAAACGAGGGAGATTAGCGGAGCAAGAATTGTTCTGGCCACGTATAGCTTGTAGTCGACAACGGCAGATTGGTGAGTATAGATTTCCTTAGGATATAGATATTTGAGGCCACTAAGTATGCTTGACTCCCTCCTTCGCAACCCATCAAGGATGAGTATCAGATAAGCGGCACCGAAAGCCAATAAATAGGGGATCCAGGCCTCAAAGCTGAAATGTCCCGCTATATCCCAATAAAGCTTCTTGAGGGGATTGCACAGGACACCGACTGTCTCACACAGCTGCTGATAATTACTGGCTGGTGCATCAATCGTCGATGTGTCCGTGATGGCGGATCTAGTCGGTGCAGGGAAACCTAGAATTGCCAGTGATGAGAACATCGACGCCCATTTAGAATACCCGGCTCGACCGGCGGATCGAAGGAACCTAAACAAAAAGATCGACTCACCCCTGCTTATCGAGTGGTGTCTCGATTCTAGTGTGATAGGCTCGGAATTCGCCCGAGTGTTGATTGGGCTAGGATAAAAATGATGCATAGCGAATGAAGCCCTAAGCGATTTCCAGCAATTAAGGCGCCGCGCGATCTGTCAAAGCATTCCCAGTTGACAGCGCACCTTCAATTGGGATGAACAACCAATCCCGGTACCCTCCCCGGATTCCAATGTTGGCGGAGAATCAAAATAGAAAATTCAACTGTGCATAGCAAGTTTTACACCATTTGCAACTTTATACTGAAAAATCAACTGGCTGACTCTATCGATATATTTCTTAAGATTCCGAATTGTAAAGATTGCTGACAAGACAAATCGCGGCTTGATCCAAACGGAAGATACTTTTACCCATGCATATGATCTTCACCACTATCCACCTCACTAACTCGTGATTGCAAGATTACTGCACACCAGGAATTCCCAGGGGAGATACCAGAATTAATTAGAGAGGCCGCTCTTTAGAGATCGAACGCAGTATGTTGCCTGACTTGCTGCGGGTGTATGTATCTTACCCGTACGGTTAACAAGAGCTTCTCACTACCCGTTCCATTAGGGATAGCGAATGATAGATAAATGAATTAACCGGAGTGGCTATGTTGTGCTGTTCACCCAGCCTCACAACAGCACCACATTGGGCTTCCAACTCGGATGGGCGCCCGTCTTGAATGTCACGCTGCATTGAAGTTGTCGATTCAGGCGGAAGCGAATCGATAAAATTTACGTTTTTCTCAATCACATCATCTGGCAGCACAACGCCTTGAGCGATAGCTAATCTCGTGATCTCTTTCATGGAGCGAGCCAAGAGCTCTCTGGTGGGCTGGTATGTGCGAATTGCACCTACCGGAGCGCGGGTGACTGCACCGACACCACTCCAAGATGCGATGAACAGGAATTTTTCCCAAATGGCTGCTTGAATATTGTCCATTTTCTCGATACTGACTCCTGCAGAATCAAACGCATCGCATATCTCACCGACTCTTGGGCTATCGGATCCATCCAATTCTCCAACTGCAATATAGGGCTTTGCCCCCACGTGCCTAATAAGTCCCGGCTCGCCGATATAGCTAATAATCTTACAAAGCCCTCCGACTATGTGTTGACTCCCGAGCACCACTGCGAGCTCAGCAGCGGCTTCAATCCCATTCTCAAGTGGCAGAACAGTGGAAGTACCACCAATCATGGGTTTAATCGCATGTGCTGCATCCAAGACTTGCCAAGCCTTAACCGACACCAGTACAAGATCCATTTCACCAATACCCGAAGGATCATCTGTTGCCTTGGCCTGGGGTATAATGAAATCTCCGTTTATGCTCTCGACCCTTAGGCCACCGTTTTTAATCGCGCCAAGATGCTTACCCCTTGCGATGAAAGTAACGTCATGGCCTGCCTGGGCCAGGCGTCCCCCAAAATAGCCGCCAACTCCTCCTGCCCCAAACACCGCGATCTTCATCTGTACCCTCCTCGTCGCATTACTTTCGGAATACCCAGATCCTGTGCTGATATCGGGAAATGCTAGCCAATACGGTTAGCGTAATGTTTATACTCCACAACTCATACCGAGTAACGCAATAAGACTGTCAGACAGAAACAAAAGTTTCAACGCCCCCCCGCTTCTGCCGAATTATTATAGCTGCGGTAGAGTACAATAAGCGCAGCTATTTCTTCGTCGGTAAACGGGTTGCCAAGCCCGGTCACAACATCACCGCGTACTCCCACTACCATTCGCGCGGCAAACTCCCTCTCACCTAGCTCCCTAGCTTGTGTGTACAAATTCAATGCCGGTCGCTCGGTATCCAGAGAAGCGAAATCGTGGCAAGCCGCGCATAGTGAGTTATGTATTTTCAGTGCATTTTGGATACGCGGGGAAGAGGCTTGCGCGGGAAGTATACCGATGCCTTCAAAAGGATAGGCTGCACTCAGACTGGAAATCTGTTCGGCCAACTTCGACAGCGTATTCTCCACTAGAAGCTGACGCCAGCGGTCAAAATCCGGCTGACTCTGAAACCGCCCCCGCTCCTGGTCAGCCAAACGTAAAAGCAAGGGCAATCCGGATAGGGAGCCTGCAATCCGGTTTCGTAGCCCACGCTGATGCTTATCGGATTGACCTCCACTCCGCAGCTTCTCGACATCACCCAACAGAACCAGCAACTCGCTGCCGACTCGCCGCGAGTGTTCGCCTTCGGCAATCACACTGACCGGAGTGGCAGCAAACACCACTCCGGCCAGCAATGATACAAGCCAACCTCGGACTGATGTGTACAAGCTACTTTATAATCACCTTCTGATCCACCGGCATTGCTTTATCCGCGGTCCATTCGATCATCGACCCATCGTAAAGCTTGGATGCCTTATTGCCCATAATCTCAGAACTGGTAAACCAGCCGAGGCTAGCCCAGTGACCGCTATTGCAGAACGATATTTCATCTCCATTTAGCGGTACGCCAGCCACTGCGTAGAGCTGTTCTAACTCTGATTTTGGCCGAAATGTACCGCCACCGTTTTGGGTCAACCAATTCTCTGGTAAATTGAGCGATCCTGGAATGGTTCCGTTGCGTGCTGCTTTTCCATGTTTGTTGATTCCGATGAATTGGTCGTTTGGGCGATGATCAATCAGCGGTACCCCGCTGTCCATCGCTGCCTTTACATCGGCTTTGGTTACGATCATCTCCTGTCGGAGGCTGGCTTTAAAGGTCTTGGCAACAGGCTTCACAGCGCCCCTATCCAATGGATTGACCGGTTTCTTGGTCTTCTTATCCACATCCTTGGTATATGCCAGCATGCCGCCGTCAAGTATGGAGACATTATCAAGTCCCAGTACTTTAAAAGTCCAATAGATGCGAGTCGCGGTGCCCATATCGAGCGCCTTACCTCCATTTGGGATAATCACGACATGGGAAGCATTGTCGATGCCAAGCCCACCGATCAGCTTCTCCAGCTTGTCGGTGGGGGGAAGCATACCCGGCGTACCGTTTTTGTCTTTTACCCGCCAACCATCTTTCAGATAGTCGGTGTAAACAGCGCCCGGAATATGCGCGCGCAAATAGTCCGCTTTGGACAAACCTGCCAGCCTGCCTCTCACATCCAAGAAAACCACGTTCTCTTTTCCTATATTGCTTTTGACCCAGGCAACATCCACCAATGGCTGGTTAGCCCCGGCAACTGCCGCCATCAAAAACAATAGGGGAGCCAAAAACCACCCTAAGGCCTTTTTCATGATTACCCTCCTTTTATCAATAAAATTATATTCAAAGCGTAACAACCTTTTCTGATTCCAATATATTGATCAATAATTGATCCCAATCTTCTGATGACAAGTCTGCGTCATCCAACCGTACTCGTCGAATCCGGTACCCATCGATCTTGCTGATAGCCTGTTCCACGGTGTCCGAGTCGGGAAACAGGCCGCATTCCAGCACCAACAGTTCCAACTCATTAGTGTCACTCATAAATTGACCACCTGTTCGGCTTCCTGGATTGCACTAGCTAACTGCTGTGAGCCAAGTAGAGGCAGAACTTCCCTCATCTCTTCCACAGTGGTCTCCGGTTCTATGCCAGCGAGTTCCAACAGTTCAGCCTGCTCGCTGGTTCCGACTTCCTCGGTTACAGGCCGCGACATAAAGACCAGCCTCACATCATGCCCAAAGATAGTCAGTCCAGCGGCAACCCGCATTGCCTCCCTATGATCGCGCCTCGCTAACACCAATATTCTTCTCTGATGCTCCATTCCGCGCCCCTTACAGGCTAACCGCCTTTACCGCTTGAGATACCAGCGCAGAATTGCTTGTCTGGCTGCCGAGTCCAAGAGGGCAGGAACGCCCCCTCATGTGCAGATTCCATGAATCCTGGCAGACGATAGCGGTGCCTGCATGTTTCAAGGCTGAAGCAATTGCATCGTCGTCCAGTAGCCTCACTCCGTCATTCGTCAAGAAAACAGCCCAATCTATTCCTGCCCGCCGGCATGCACCTGCTAAACCGCTGGCAATCGCACCTGATTTGGAATTGGATATATGCAGTAATAGCTCCATCAGCCAGCTCCTCGGTTTTTACTCATCCGGCCCAATACAAAGCCCAGCATCGCAAATCCTCCCCCCGCCGCCAGTATTGGCTTGAGGCTCATGCCATCAACTGCGCCCTCCTCTGCTATTGCTGGCGAGCTGTCTGCCTCAAGCGCATGCTGGGGATAGCTGGCACTGTCGATAGGCAAGCTGCCATCAGATGCCCAGCCGGACCACCCTTCTATATAGACTTGTGAGTCGATATCATTGGCAATAAGTCTTGCCAGATAGGCCAAACCCTCATATCCATCGTGCCCATAGGCGATTGGGCTGCCGTTCTTACGGGGAAAGCTTATTCCCTTATAGTTCTTACTACCTACCAGGGTGGAGGAAAAATGCTGTGCTCCCGGTAAATGCCCTCCTCTCGCAGCTCTTACACGCGCCCCCCAGTATTCCTCATCGCTGCGACCATCCAGCAGTACAGGCGGGTTATCACTCATGATCACCGCATTCAACTCGCTGCGTAACACGACACTTTCTGAACGCATTGGTGCTATATAAACCCTCTCCCTGATTTTGCTGGGCAATAGACCAGGCCCAGTTTGAAAGCGAGCGCTTCCAGTAATAGGGACATCGAGAATAGAGACCCGGTTTTGACCGGAGATATAGAGCATGCCTGCGATGAAGTCCCTTCTATTTTTATCGTCACCAATCACTAGAACATGTTCATCTCCACCAAGCCCTGCGGTGCCCAGCAGCCAGAGCAACCCACTGAAATTCGGCATTCGACGATGAGGACCCAATACCTTTTCGGGGGGGAGGCAGCGGGCACCTGCAAGGGTTTTTTCTCTACAAAGGTCTGCGGAGCGAGTGTCTATAATCCGATCGAATGCACTGCTGGTTACTGTATCCGAAAGATACTCAATGCCCCGGCCATTTGCCGTGACTGAAGCGCTGATTGCAAGAATGAAAAAGGTAAAAAGTGTGGAGTTGTGCATCCGCTTAGCGACCCGGCTTCAGCATCCTTGAAATCTCACCTTGCGCTCGGGGGCATCGCCACTGGGGGCAACCGGCGGATTCTCGATGTAGTAGTCAACCATCTCCAGCACACTGACGTTGCCGAAATCACCCAACTCGAGATCTGCCATCTCCTCAGCAGGAGTTGCTTGCCTGGAAGCTTCCAACTCAGCCCAAGTCAGTGTCGCCATGGGAAAGAAGAATACAGCAATCAAAATACTCGCCGCTAAAGAAGTGACACAGAAAAGCAGACTCAATCGATCCATATTCAATTCTCTTACAGTGAATCCTTGACAAACCCCAAATACATACCCGCAAAGGCAACCAAAAACATAATGAGCTGGGCAACGGTTTCAATATCGAAGGACACGGTTTCACTCCCCTTTAAAGTGACGAACGAGTTCACCCAGATCCAGCGGTTCCCCTGTTTCCGGGTGGGCAACCGGAGGTGTGAAAAAGGGTATACCGTCCCGCGTTACACGCAGGGTTTCGGGAGGCGTGGTGTAAACATAAATCAGGCTCAAGGCGCAAATCAGGCTAATCGTGTAGACATATAGTCGTGTAAGATTGACTTTCAACATGCGCCTATATCCAATAAATTGTGATTCTCTGCTGTATCCAAATCAATACCATCCTCATCAACATACTTGCTTATGACCAGACCGGTGAGATAGATTTCCGAGTGAAAACTCAACGCTCAATTCTTCCTTATATAGATCTCCCATCGCCGGTCGGATTTTCTGCTTTCCAATAACGTTGCGCCGAGACCGTTCAACATGGGAGGGATTGCTTCCATTGATGATGAGTTATCCACTAGCACTTCGATTACGTCACCGGATCCAGCAGCACTCAGCGCCTTTTTCGTCATCAGCTGGGGTCGAGGACAGGAATCACCGATACAGTCGACACTTTGGGCAATTTTCACCGCAGAGCCGTTTTCCAGTGTAACCTCACCCGTAGGGCTACTCTTGTTTTCCTTCTCTTTCTTACCAAAACCAAACATGTCACACCTCTCATTCTGCAGAAAATGGCTAAGCCGACCCGGCTTTCTGTTCCTTTCTAAGAATTGCCCGGTAAATCGCCAATAACACCAGCGTCTGGCCAATACCAAACACTATAGCCGGGACTCCGTACTTCTCTTGGAGAGTCGCTGCATTGCTATATCCCAACTGCAAGGCCTCAAGATTCGGTTCTCCCGTCATGCTGGCGGGAGCAGGTGGCCAGTAGTTGTAAGACCAGAGAAGCGAAAACAGAAACATACCGATAAAAGTGAACAGCAGGGCCCAAAGGGCACCAATATTCCCTTCTCCTGTCTTAACCCAGGTTGATACGGTGCAGGCACCAGCGAGCACCATTCCGATGCCGAACAAGAACAGCCCAACTATCTGATTCAGGCCCACATCGAAATGCATCGGATTGCCATCACCCAGTGTAATAAATGTTGTGAAGCCTATGGTCAAAATCATCATGGCCACCAACAACGCCTTGGTATTGCGGTAAGTCTTGAACAGAATCGCATCACGCAGTGCAGCTGTATTACAGAAGCGTGAGCGCTGAACCAGCAGCCCCACTACCGAACCAAATATAAAGGCCACAAAACACTCACCAATAACGGACACAGCTCAACCCTCCAGAATTTTCTTGTAGATCATGGAGCCAACCCATGCTCCTGCGATAATTCCGCTAATCGCGAGATAACCACCGAGATTCATCTCCGGTGTAAGACCAAAAAAAGTCGAGACATTGCAAACGAATGCAAGCCTTATCCCAAAACCCATCAACAATCCGCCGATAGTTATAAGAATCCATTCCGACAGATGCCTCGGATATCGAACATAGAACTCTTTGCTTAGAACGGCGCCGACAAAAGCCCCGAACAACATGCCGAGACTGATGTAGATTTTCCAATAGCTTGGATCCGGTTGAAATACCAAAGTCCAGAAAGGAATCCGTTGCAGATCATCACCAAGAACCGCCTGAGCCGCTAATCCGGTCATCATGGTTTCGCCACCGCCAACGGTCCAGGCACCAATAATCAGGAACATGAAAACGTCGAGCACAGCGATTACGGAGAGCGCAATAACCGGGTCGAGCGTTTTTCGGAAAAACTCCATCGTTACGATACCTCCCAGTACTTTTTTAATGTTCCCAGTCCCGATCTCGATGCGGATACACTACGGTGAGTGAATCTCTGATCGGTGGTATTTATTGCCAACTGGCCGCTACTACCGCCTGCGAAGGGATTTCCACTGAAAAAACGCGTCATTCCTCTTCTGGACTAGTAGGTTTCTGGTGCAAAATCTTAGATCCAAATCCCTGGTTCCAAGTATAGACAAGTCGTCTGTTTTTCCGTGCTAATATCGGCGCTAATGCAGTTAGGCAGAACAAGCGCGAGGAGCATCTAATGGCCATATACATTGAGCCCGTCAATGTGCTGGACCACATGTTCAATTCCTGTACGACGGATCAGATTTCCGAGTTTATACCGGAAAAACGCGGGTTCCGCATTCACGGTCACTCCACCACAGTGCGCCTGGAGCGTGCGTTCTGGAGCGTTTTGGAAGTGATGGCAGCAGAGGAGGAGCTGGTGCTCCCTGAACTCATCCAACGCATCCACGACCACTGCCTGGTCGCCAACGATAAGAATCTAGCCTCCTGCCTGCGTGTTATCTGCCTGAAGTACATGAATATTTACACTTGAGGGGCCTCAATTGGTTTTAGCTCTTAAAGGTTGCAAATCCAGACCAGACACACGCTATTCCAGAAAGTCTGAGTAATATTTACCCTTCGTCTCTTCAACTGCCTGTTTTGATTATGCTAGGGCTCAGCACCGTCTCCGCCAATACTTCGAGCAGCTGTCTCTTGCTACCAATTAACTAACTGCAGCCAGCATCCAATCCTGATCCACAGTATTTCCGCACTACTCAGACAAGAGACACGCCAGTGAATTGCCAGCCGTGTCGATGCCCGCTCCCGATGCGCCAGATACCGCTTCTCTACATCTCCACCTACAGCGCATCAATTCGATGTCATTGACTACTCCTAATCTATTCAGCCAAGTACCCTGATAATAGTTAGGCTGCGCTGTGACTGCTTTTGAGTGCTACAAGTCGAAGCCGACCCATGGCTTCTCCAGCGATCGAAGTGGTCTACCTACTAACCCGTAATTCAGCCCTACCTACTAACCCGTAGTTCAACCCTACTTGCTTATCTTAAGAGTATATGTAGACCAGCTAGTTCCAATAGTTTGCATCTCAGCGAGGTTGCAAACACGCAGTATCATAAAACTGGAATTGCATCCCAGAATAAATAAAAGGCGTTTCGCCAATACGGCAAAGTTTGAAACTGCTCACGTAAACTTTTACGCAATTCAATTTAAATCCTGCCGACTATCATGGTTAACGTTGCCAGACCGAACGTTGACGATAAATATCTATCATCGGAGGTGTTGTGGATGCTACCAATTAAAATAAATCGTGCCCTCCAGGCAAGAACGCACTGCTTATCCGCACTCATTTTGTTTCTTTCATTGACGGCGATGGGTTATGCCCAAGCCGGTGTGGATCTTCGGGAAGCTAAATGGGAAAGCGGAGATCAGAATCTGGTTGTTAAAGGCCGCAATGCCGGACGCTATGCCCAGGTAACAGTCAGTAACGCCGATACAGGCAGTATTTTGGCCTTTTTCAAGGCCAACAAAGAAGGCAAATTCGAAGTGAAAATACGCGACCTTGACCTGCCCCCCTGCCGGGTGGTCGCTGAGGCGAATGGCGAAAGTAGTGACACCAACGTGCGTAATGCCCCAACCGATTGTGACCAAGACCAAGGCGGTGGTGATGGTGATGGTTATGATGACGGTGGTGGTAATGGCGGAGGCGATGATTATATCTCAGAGCACTCGGATTTAGTCTACAACGGCCCTGGCACCTGTTTGGAATGTCACGATTACGCAGCCCACGACGTTTTTGATTCCACCCACTATAGGTGGAAGGGGTTAACACCTTACATGCTGAATGCCACCGATACCCTACAGGGTAAAAGTGCGGGGGCAGTCAATACATATTGTGGAAATATCCTGGGCAACTGGGATGGCTGCAGCACCTGCCACGTGGGCTTAGGTGCTGAACCAGAGCCGAATATTTCTCAAGCGCAGCTTGAAAATATTGACTGCCTTATTTGCCACCAGGAACAATACAAGCGCAAGAAAGTCAACGGACTCATGGTTCCCGATACCGCCAGCATGAACATTAGCATGGACGAAGCGGTTCAGACGGTTCATAAACCAACTCGGAAAACCTGTCTGCAATGCCATGCGAAAGCAGGTGGAGGAGACGCTCTCAAGCGCGGTGATCTGGCATTGGCAACCGGCAATACGACTGATAGGAACTACGACGTCCACATGGCTACAACGGGTGCAGGTCTGAGATGCCAGGATTGCCATACACCGCAGAATCACCGATTCCCTGGCAAAGGATCGGATATCCGGCCCACGGATCTGGACGAGCCAGTGGAATGTGGCAATTCAGGCTGCCATGGGTCAACGCCCCATGACAACCGCGACCTGAATCGGCACACGACAAAGGTTGCCTGTCAGACCTGCCATATCCCGCTCTACGGCAAAGACGCCGATGATTCTGCTGCTGATGAGGCAACCGAAATTGATCGCAGCTGGCAGGCTGGCAGTGACCACACCTCACCGCCCTATCATCCTGTTCTCACCAAAGCCAACTATGTCTTACCTGTGTACCGACACTGGAATGGCCTCAGTGATAACTATCTGTTGGGTGACACCATTTATGAAAATGCCGACACTGCGACCTATCAAACCAGTGTTCCGGACGGATGGGTGGATGACCCATATAGCAAACTGTATCCGTTTAAGTACAAAACGTCGGATTATCCATTGCACATTGCCACTAACAAACTAATAGCCTTGGATACCAGTGTGTTCTTTGCAACCGCGGACGCCGAAGCCGCAGCGTTGTCAGGACTTATGAATATGGGCTACCGCAACCCGTCTTTCGACGACTTTCAGTGGGTGACCACCGATACCTTTCAACTCCTCAACCACCAAGTCAGCCCGGAAGACGATGCACTAAGCTGCAGAAGTTGCCATCTAAACACTGAGAGAATGGACCTTCAGGGTGAACTCGGTTATGCACCGACCGACACCGATAGAACATCCTGCGCCACCGATTGCCATTCATCAGACAAGGCTGACGAGTGGGCTTCTGGTAGTTTCAAGGAGTATCGAGAAGGTCATAAGAAGCACCGGGAGAAAGGCATCGACTGTGTCGATTGTCATTCCTTTAGTCGGAATTGATGTGTGAAGAAGTTCCACTGACTGCAGAATTGAGTATTTGTGTGCAGGGCCCGTTCTCCCAGGAGGCGGGCTCTGTTGCGCGTTGGGTAACCAAGTTCTCAAGTTGAAATCGGTTTCAGCCGGGGCCACTGAAGAATTTGTGGTTCTGTAGAGATCATGAACTGCACTGGGCCTCGAGAATTGGTACTCCAAGAGAAAGCCACACTACTTTAATTTAGGCAAGTCAACGAAAGCCAGAAGCGTTTTGTGCACCCGGATCTCATGGCAGTACTGGAGATTTAACATCGAGAGCACCGCTTTCAAAGTCTCTCTTCTGGGATTCGGATTTAGACTTGATTTTGAGGCCACATCCCCTTCTAAGTTCTAACCCTCCATTCGGGACATGCTCGATACCGGCATATCTCTAACAAAGTGAAACGGATTACCCTTTTTGAATAGAGGGAAATCACCAATTTACGCACTTTAAATAGTAGATTAAATTTAGATCCTCTATGGATGAAGGCTGCTTTAGCTATCGCTATTAGCTCGCTTCCAACGGAAGCCGGTTTCTCAATGATTTATAAGCGAAGGCACCAGTTGTTGCTGCTTCATCATAAAAAAACTGCTATTCAATCCTGCAGGGAGCACCGATATTAGATTTGCGAAAAGGTGAATTAGAGGCAATCATATGGCGAACGAGCTTATTGATCTGTTGGGAAAATCCAGGCTGTTTTCGGGTTTCAGCTTGGAGCAGCTGGAACAGGTCTTATTAAACCTGCAACCCAAAATTATTACACTTAAAGATGGCGATCGAGTCTACAAGAAGGGCGAGCCTGCTATTAGCTGCTGGTTGATTCAGTCAGGTGACCTCACAGTAAAGCGTGCAAGCCTCCGCACACCCTTCCGCCATATGATCTATCAGAAAGGTTCGGTGACTGGTATACAGGGGCTGGCGGACCCCGGTTCCAAACGTGCTGTTACCATGATCGCAGACGGCAAGGTTGAGCTTATAGAAATTACCTATGACGGAATAAATAATCTAGAACGCGATGCACAGATCCAATTATGGAAAAATGTTTCCAGGCTGCTCCTACGCAAGCTGGCCATTAGTCTGGCTCGCGAATCATTGGACTGAATGAAAGCGGACTAAGACATCAGCAGCGAAGCCTAGGACCATGACCCCAGCTTTCGCCGAGCCGCCTGGGTTTGTACAGGGTCCTGACCTGATTGGGCCCAGCGCCCTGACGACCTTTAAGTAAGCGAAATCCGCCTGCCAGAGCTTGTTTACACACGTACTGTAATGCTGTTTTTGAGCTGCTGCCTCTATCAATATGTATGCAGGACTGGCAATCGGCTTCTCTGTTCCTGGTAGCCCTGGAGGATTCTCTATATGCCGCCCCAGCGGGATGGTTACAATTGGTTCAGTGTTGATCGGATTGGTCGGCGTGGGCAGAAGAAAGAAAACCGCCTAAGCACACCATAAAGGTGAATCTGAGCAAAATAGTGACCGATTTTCGATGCCCGAGCAAGCGCCCTGCCCCTCCATGATTGCCCTCCTTCGGGCTGGGGTGGACCGACTAGTGATCGAGTACATTACCGAGCATTCCAATGGGGGTGTAGGGAGTTCTGAGGTTACTCGGACCTATATCCACGGTCCACGCATTAGGCAGATGCAGGAGGCGGTGAAGAGGCTGGAGTGGTTTGTGGCGGTGGGAGGCTGCTTGTCTGATACGAAAAGCTTAAGGTAAAAAATTCATGACATCTGTAAGCAGTATTGCCGTAGATAGACATGCACAAAGGAGATGTCAGAGAGTTTTACAACTACATTTTGGGACTGGTGGCATTTCCCCTATTTATCAATTCCTTACTAATTATGGTTTAATTATTGCATGAGTTCCTTCCACCTCGAAACCACGTTTTTGGGGAATATTATTCGCAGAGAATGCTCTCAAAGCTAGAACTAGCGGCTAAACGTAAAAAGTGGGCAGAATTATGAACAAAACGCAGATTGGCTTCCTTACGGGGATAATCTACACATTGAGTTTTTCGGCAGTGCAAGGGGCGATTATCGAGACCGAAGTTGATGACAATGGAAACGGTTCATTGGCTGTTTCGAATATAGTATGGATAGATGATTACTTCGGTGGGATGGATGTCGTAAAAGAATACTCTGATATTGGTCCGATGCAGTTAACAATCACAGTTGATAGCGACGGACAATATATTCTTGATGAAGATATCACCAATAGTACCGGCGTCGATTGGACCGATTTTCACTGGAGATATGATGTCGAAACGGATGGGGATTTCAGTATTGTGTTTTCTACGATATCTATTAGACCCTTCAAGGAAATTGACGACCCCTCTTGCCCAACATGTGTTGATGTTTCGAATGGACCATTGCTTAATGGGGAGAGCTTTCAGCCATCAATGGGATTTGAACTTGATGACTCATCAGGTGGGGTAATCACTCTCACTCAAATCCCAACTATTCCAGAGCCCGCAACAGTCGCACTAATGGGTATTGGTTTAGCTGGATTAGGGTACAGGCGGTTTCGCTGCAGGATAGCCAAATAGGTATTATTGGAACCTTCAGAAAGCCCCCTGATCGAACCATAGCGAGTAGTCTTCAGCGGGTACACCTCCGCTTTCGGGGGCTGTATGTAGCTACCCAGGGAATGAGCCTAGCCCGGTCGATCTGTTACAACTTGGCTGCAGCAAATTCAGGATCTCGAGTTTACTAAGGATAATCTGGATTATCTGCTGCCAGACATGAAGGCGGGAAATTGCCCGAAAACACTGGTTCGGGTTTTGGTAATGCTCCGAAGCAGGTAGTTCAAGGAAGCACTATGGCTAAGCTGGCCTAAAGGAATATCCTATCCCTTTTGAAACTTCGACTCGATTTCTCCCCTTTTCTTTTGCTCGATAAAGGGCTTCATCAGCCAGGGACACCAAGTCGGATGAGTTGGTATCTGCTGCTGGAATTATTGACGCGACACCCAGACTGAGTGATACGAAAGGATGCGAGGCCTCAGGGCTGTGGCTAATTTTAAGACCGAACACGGCTTTGCGTACCTGTTCAGCGAGTGCCGCAGCGCCATCACTATCCGTGTTTGGCAATAAAATCGCAAATTCCTCACCGCCACAACGCGCCAGCAGATCAGCGGGCCGTTGGACAAGCGACTGCATTGTCTGGGCAATTTGCACCAGGCAGCTATCACCAGCCTGGTGTCCACGTGTATCGTTATAAAGTTTAAAATAATCGATATCTAGTATTGCCAGGGCCAGTGGTTCGCGATCTCGTTTCAGCCGTTGCCACTCGGCCTCAAGTGTATCGTCAAAGTGTCTTCGATTTGGAATTCGGGTTAGGCCGTCGTAAACAGCCATCCGCTGCAATTTCTCGTTTGCCGCTTTAAGATCTTTCTGTGCCTGTTTGCGTTTTTCGATCTCGCGATCAAGACGGCGGTTCCATACCGAGATAACAGCGAACACAACTGCCAACACCAGCGAAATTGGCAGCGCCCAAGACAGCACCGTAGCAAGATTCCACCCGTGTTCGAAGCGCATCGCAAGCCATTTACTCTTCATCTTGACGGCCTCATCAACACTAATCACATTTAGGGCCTGATCTAGAATGGCGACCAATCGCGATTGTGATTTCGCCGCTGCCATACAGATTTCCAATTGGTATGGTGTGCTTGCGGTAACTTTCAAAGTTGTAAAGCCTTTCGACTCAATCGCATGAAATCCCGAAGCCATATCATTGACCAGGAAATCAACTTTACCCAGAGAGAGTGCCTCAACTGCTTTGGCGGCATCGCTGTATGCGACCAGGTCAAGATTAGAGTGATTTTGCTGCAAAAACTCTTGGGCTACATGACCTTGGACCACAGCGACCTTGTGCCCCTTCAATTCATCGAGCCCAGTTGGCAGCGGCGTTATATTCTGCGAAAAAATAACGATGGGATAGGCCAGGTAGGGCTCGGTAAACTGAAAATTACGCATGCGTTTCGGTGAACGGGCCAAAGCTGCGATTAAGTCGACTTCTCCGTTGGATAGTGCTTCAAGTCTTTTTGAATGATCCTTGATCAGACGCGGACGGAAATCTGTCATCAGTTTGCCCGCAATATTTCTGGCGTACTCCGAAGCGATGCCCTGGTGTTCTCCATCGGGGCCAACAAATTCAAAAGGCGGAAAATCATTGGATATACCGAGATTCAACCCTGGGCGGCGATGTAACCATTCCCAATCTCCTTGCTTGAGAAAAAAAGTCTTCAGCCGAAAGCCTGCATTGATATCGATGTAGGTCGAAAGGATGGTATCGCGCTCTGATTGGGAAATTGCATCAAGTCCCTTTTGTAGTGCATCTAACAAAAGAGGCCTGTCTTTACGTACCGCGATGCGCAGCTGTCCTGGCTGGTCTTTGTTATAAATTGCAACCGGTCTGACACTGACCAAGGTAAACTTTTTCAGCAGATATGACCCCACGACATGGTTACCAATATAGGCATCCGCCTTGCCATTCGCAACGGCCTGTAAGGCTTCCAGTGTAGTATCGACCAGCATGGTGTTTATCTTCGGGTGCTCTCTGGGCAGTGTGCGCGCAGTCGCGTAGCCACTTTCCAGTACAACAGTTTTACCGTACAGATCTTCGATGCCATTAATACCTTGTGTGCGACTCCCAACAAAGATCGCAAAGTAATACTCGATGTACGGCTGGGTAAATACGAGATACTCGAGGCGAGAGGGGATTTTGTTCAACCCCGCAACTACATCGACTTCACCTTTTTTGAGTCGATTGGTATGGTTGTCCCATTTAGGATCAAACACAGGCGCTATTTCCAGTCCGACCTTGGCTGCAGCAAGACGCAAGAAATCTGCTGATAATCCGGTATAGGCATCTCCCGCCTGGCGCATTTCGAACGGCGGCCAATCAGGTGTTGCGGCAGCGGATATAACAGGGGACTTAGACAGATGTTCAAGTTCGGCAACCGTGAGCTTAATTGACTGGTCGATACTTTCAGAAGGCAAAAAAGGGGCGGCAGATGTCTCGGCAAACGACACACCGATAAAAGCAATGGTTAGGTAACACGCGATGCATACCGCAGATGTTATGTAGGAGAGAGGATTTTTCTGCGGATCAATGTGCTGAATTTTAAGGTTTAGTATCATCTCCTTTGTTGGCGTAAAATGTATGTTTCTGTTCTTTGATCAACCGCAGGTAAGGTCCGTTAACTGCCAAATTCGGCAGTATAACAGTTTAACGTCTAAGTCCGGTATTCGTTTAGAGTGGTCGTTCTAGTAGTTCTTTTCCTATGCCCGATTCTGGCCGATTGGAGGCGATCAGCTCGCTCTCTTGATAGTCCGGTTTTGCTGAGTAGCGGTTGTTCATCGCGTGGGTATTGAACGGCAGCAATGGACACATTGAAGATTACCTTTCCAGTCCCCGCCACTGTGCGGGATTTCTTTAGCCTTCCCGATCTGTCCTGCTCTAAATCGGGGGTAGACTAACAGCCTCATTACATGATGAGGTTTTGAATGTTCCGCTATTGGTTTCTGGTATTATTCCTGACGCCCAGTGAACAAACCACTCACCCCCCACCCGCGCACGGGTTAGCCGTTAAATTGTCATTGCGCGCCGTCCTTGACTCTCCAATTGGAGTTGCGTATTTCGAATTGCGAGGCGTAGAAACCTCTTACAGCAGAAACCGCGCCCGTCAGTCATAGGGTATTTTTTGCCCGTCCGATTTATGGTCGGGAGTCCTGGAAAATATATTGAATATCCAGGGCGGTTCTGTAGCCGTTTCTACCCTCCCGGCCGCCCTAACGGGTGTTCTAAAACGTAAAGAAAATACAGACGGTCATCAAGACCAATCAAAACCCCATCATCGGCCAGCATCCCGCCAACAGCCATGCCGCCTTGGAAGCACTACAGGAGGTCGAGGACGGCCTGTACCGGATGGAAATGGGCTTGTTGTTGCTCAAGGGATTGGAAGCGCGAACCACTAAAGAGCCGAACGGCGGCCGATCCCCCTACAACTTCTCATCCCTCGGCGTTGAATTTGCCTGGAACGGGTTTGTGGCAGCATTGAGCGCATCAGAAGATATACGCAATTACCTGGAGGGCAGACGATGAGCGCCCGAGGACTTCAAACGCTTGTGGAAAACATGTATACGGGACCGGAGTTGCTTACAGAAAAACGGCCGCTGACCCAGGATGAGTTGGAAAAGATGGACGAATCCGACACGATTGTCGGAAACGGTAAGCGTCTCGCGAATTACATCTTTTCCAGCCTTTACAGAGTCCTCATGATGAACCCATCTTACATTGACAGACAGGGGATACATCATGGAACCGAGCTTATCGAAAAGAGATCTCAACCGCCAGCGCTGGCGTGAGCGGATCAACGCTTGGGGAAATAGCAGTCAAACCCAGAAAGCATTCTGCGAGGATCAGCATGTGGGGCTGGCCTCTTTTCAAAGGTGGCGCAGAATACTAAAGGCGGAAGACTCTGAAGGCTCAGTTGCCGCACTTCCCGAAGCGGTTCGTTTTTTACCGGTGAAAGTACAGCAGGAGAAACCCGCGAATCTTATGATCCTGATCCAGGATGATCTTCGCATTGAAGTGCCGGCCGGATTCAATCCTCAACAGCTTCAGCAGGTCATTCAGGTACTGCGTGCATCATGATCGCATTTGGTTCAAACACCAAGGTCTATCTGGCAACCGGTCCCACCGATATGCGCAAAGCGGTGAATGGATTGATGGTATTGGTTCAGGATGTTTTGCAGGCCGATCCATTCTCCAGCCATCTCTTCGTTTTCTGCAATCGACTTCGCGACAAAATCAAAATCATTTACTGGCACAACAATGGATTCTGGTTGTTCTATCGGCGTTTGGAAAAACAGCGGTTCTGGTGGCCAGGCGCTGGTGAACAGCTGTCCATAGAGATCTCGACACGTGAACTGAGTTGGCTGTTGGAAGGGCTGGACATCACCCGGACCGAAGCGCATAAAGCAGTTTCTTATTCCTTGTTTTAATACGCTTTTTTGCAACCTGATGGGTGTCTTTTTGTTATAATCATGCGCATGCAATCAGCGACTTATCCGCTTCCCAATGATCCTGATCAGCTCAAGTCTGAAGTGGATCGATTGCGGGGCGCTGTCAAAGAAAAAGAGCAACGAATCGAACAGCTACTGGATTATATTCTGCTGCTGCGCAAACGCCAGTTTGGTGCCAGTGCGGATCGTCCGAACAAAGATCAGTTCAATTTGTTCGATGAGGCCGAACTGGAACAGCTGCTGGCGGATCTGGATATTCCAGACCCGTTCGCTTCTGAATCGACGACTCAGGAGAAAACAGATAAAGAAAAGCAGAAACCCATCCGTCGTCCGCTGCCCGCGCATTTCAATAGGGTAGAGAAGATTATCGACCTTCCGGATGAAGAGAAGGCTGCCATGGGGAGTGACTGGAGTTTCATCGGTTACGACACCTCTGAGCAACTGGCAGTCATTCCCCGGCAGTACTATGTCATTGCGTACAAGCGCGCCAAGTATGTCCCAAACAATGAGGAGGTCGCCGGTGCCGAACAAGCTGTCAGAATCGCACCGCGTCCGGACCAAATTATTCCCAAGTCCATTGCTCACAGCTCGGTGATTGCCGATGTCGTTGTCCGCAAGTTCGTGGATGGCCTGCCGTTCTATCGCCAGGAAGTCATTAATGCCAGAGAGGGTATCGATCTGAGTCGCCAGACCATGAGCGGCTGGATGATGCAGCTCGACGAACGGCTGTTACCGCTGATGGCCGCGATGAGACGGATACTCTTTCAGGGCCGGGTGATCCATATCGACGAAACCCGATTACAGGTATTGAATGAACCGGGACGGGAGAATACCCAGCAATCGTACATGTGGGTCTATGGTGGTGGTCCACCGGACAAACCGGTAATCTGGTACCAGTATGCAGACACCCGCAGTGGAGATGTGCCGTTGAAGTTTCTGCATTCTCAGGAAGACAACTCTCTGGACGGGGAGACGTACCTGGTGACCGATGGCTATGACGGGTATAACGCGCTGGCCAGGACGCCCGGTATCCTTGGACACGCTGTCTGTTGGGCGCACGTGAGGAGACGCTTTGTCGAGGCGACCCATGGCCGGAAGAACACCGCAGCGGCCCACCAGATGGTGGCGTTGATCCGTAAATTATATCTCGTCGAGCGCATTGCCGGGGACAAGACACCGGAGAAGCGAAAAGCGATCCGTCAGGCGCAGGCTGCGCCGATTCTGGACAAGATCAAGGAGTGGCTCGATCAGAAGGTTGTGCAAGTATTGCCCAAGAGCCCGCTGGGTGAAGCCATCGCTTATAACCTGGCGCTTTGGCCGCAACTGAAGACCTATCTGGAAGATGGCGATATTCCGATCGACAACAACCGCATCGAAAATGCGATCAGACCCTTTGTCATCGGCCGCAAAAACTTTCTCTTTTCAGGCAGTCCGCTGGGTGCAGGCGCCAGTGCCACTCTATATACCCTGGTGGAATCCTCCAAGGCGAACAATCTGGAGCCTTGGGCCTATCTGAACTATCTTTTTGAGAAACTTCCCATGGCAAAGTCGGAGCAGGCATTACTCGACCTGCTACCGCAGAATTTGAAAATGGAAGACCTGAAACCATAGGGTCAATCCGGTAGTCGCCCAGACGCTTACGATTGTCGGAAACGCCATGTGCGTTGTCGCCAATGGCATAGCTGGAATCGGGCACATTCTAGGGGGTATCGGCAGTAAGGAAGGCCGGGAAGTGGATGGAGGTATCCTGAACAGCCAAGCACTATCGGATATCGGCTGGTTGCTCGAGGAACTGGGGGAATCTCGCGGCCACTCTAAATACAGCCGGATCGAATATTCACTTTAACCGCGAACTGGATGCCGCATTAACCGGTAAGCCATCCTCGCTGCGCAATACCACGTGGTCCATGGACTAGGAAAAACCCTACCCCGCTGGGGAGACTTGGCGAGGTTATCTACTACAGGAATCCGCGCTAGAGTTGACGGAGTGTTAAAGTTGTCGCTATGGCGGAGATCATCCCTAAATCCCAAATCACGTGTCCAGAATGCGGCTACGAGAAAACCGAGACTATGCCTGTGAATGCGTGCCAATGGTTCTATGAATGCGGACAGTGTGGTGCTCTCCTAAAGCCTAAGAAAGGGGATTGCTGTGTTTTCTGCTCATATGGCACGGTGCCTTGCCCACCTATTCAAGAAAAAGGCCATTGTTGCGGCTGAAACAGAGGTGGAATTTCATTGCCCCCAAATAAGAAAGCCGCCACTTCGTAGGTGACGGCCTATCGCCAGATCCTCGGCGGGGTTTCGGCCTCTCTGGGCGACGGGGGTAATTTAGCGTAGAAATCGCGTACGAAAAAACTGATTCCGCACAACACTTCGGGGATTGTTGAGGGCCGTTATTCCATACGAATTCCGTACGGCAATGCTTAGAATTCGATTAACCCATTGATTTTATTGGCGTCCCGTAGGGGAAACGCAAGAATCGATTGCTACCTATTGATTTTATTGACTTTTTTCGCCTCTTTTGTCGCTCTCTTTGTACCCAAATTTTGTACTCAAAGAGTGAAACTGAGCGAAATAGTGACCGATTTTGGTTGCTTGGGCAAGCGCCCTATCCCCTCCCCTGCTCTATTACTATCACTACCCTCCATCGGGCTGGGGCGGACCATCTAATCATCTAATACATCACCGGGCATTCTAACGGGGGTGTAGGGAGTTCTGAGGCTACACGGACGTATATCCACGGTCCACGGATTAGGCAGATGCAGAAGGCGGTGGAGAGGTTGGTGTGAGAAATTCCTATAGGGGTGAACCATAGCGAAAATAGTCTTCACCTGCGGGGGCTGTAAACGAGTAACTAGTAAAAGTCTATACGGCTGAGGTCATTTTCTTCTTCTCCAGCGTACGTTCAATATAACCGGTGGCAGCATTAGCTGACTCTTCGTTAAACGGAAGTTCTATATACTTACTCTCCCTTGTGGCATAAGGCACATTTATTCTGGTGGGATTTATTATTACTGATATTGTGTCGGGCTTTATACTTCGCTCACAAATTTCATTTATATATTCATCCCACTAGTGTCCGGAAAAACCAGACTCACTTATCCATAACTCACTGTCAGTAAAACGATAATATGCCTTTTTTACCTGTCACCGACTTGAACCGGTTCCCAGCCCTGAGTCAGGCTTTAGCCCGATATCCCGGGTTGGAGCGATCAGTCGATGTACACAGGCAAACTTGTTTTTGCGCAGGCGATGGATCATCTGCCTATGCATACCTTCCGACGTTGCATTCAACGCTACGACGGCAACCGACACGTAAAAAGATTCAGTTGCCAGGACCAGTATCGTTGCATGGCATTTGCACAGCTTACCTATCGAGACAGCCTACGCGATATCGAAGCCTGCCTAAAAGCCCAGAGCAACAAGCTCTACCATATGGGCATTCGCTCCAAAGTGTCCCGCAGCACTCTGGCCGACGCCAACGAAAAACGCGATTGGCGCATCTATGCCGATTTCGCTCAGTCACTGATTCAAACAGCTCGGCGACTTTACACAGACGAAAACCTTGGGCTCGAACTCGACAACACGATCTACGCGCTCGACGCCACTACAATCAATCTCTGCCTCTCTGTTTTTCCATGGGCACATTTCCGGCAGACCAAAGCAGCAATCAAACTGCATACACTGCTCGACCTGCGTGGCAATATCCCATCGTTTATCCATATCTCCGATGGCAAGCTCCACGACGTCAACGTACTCGACCTGCTTTTGCCAGAGCCTGGTGCATTCTATGTCATGGACCGAGGCTATCTAGACTTCGAACGGCTGTATCATTTGGAGCAAGACTCCGCCTTCTTCGTCATTCGCGCAAAGTCCAATCTTCAGTGCCGCCGAATCTATTCGCACGTAGTAGACAAGACTTCCGGCCTACGTTGCGACCAGACAGTAGTGCTCACCGGTTTCTATACCGCTCAGCACTATCCCGACAAACTTCGCCGGATCAAGTATTACGATGCCCAAACCGAAAAGCAGTTTGTCTTCCTGACCAACAACTTCAGCCTGCCGGCATTGACAATCACAGAACTCTATCGGTACCGCTGGCAGGTGGAACTGTTTTTCAAATGGATAAAACAGCACCTACGCATCAAATCGTTTTTCGGTACCTCGGAAAACGCCGTCAAGACCCAGGTCTGGATCGCCGTATCCGTATATGTACTCGTCGCTATCATCAAAAAGCGACTCAATATCAAAGCCAGCCTCTATTCAGTTCTACAGATTTTGAGCCTGACTGTTTTCGAAACAACTCCTATGAATCAGTTGCTTACCGGATGTGAACAGAACATGAAAAACCACGAATCAAATAACCAACTGAATCTATTCGATTAATTTTCCGGACACTAGTGTATTCATCCCTAAATGCAAACCCTATGAATACAACAGCAGTTGATGACTCAAGGCTTCTTCTGAAATAGTCGTGAAAATGTTGGAATGGTAACTCACTAGGCTTGCCCTTGAATCCTGGATAAATTATCACGTGAGAATCGTGAGATCCGCTAAAAAGTGGGTCGCTTATATAAATCTGACTTTCATCCTTTTTCCAATTTACCGAGCCATGCAACTTGGTTAACAACCCTAGTGTCTGAGTACTGCGTTCGGGTAGCCATAGGTCGGTTTCCAGTTGTCTCACAACACTCCCGCGCCAGCCACTATCTGCTGCCTTATTTACATCTAAAGCAGTCTCTAAGACCATATCGTAGTTTGTTGTTACTACTTCGACCTTCAGACCAAGATTTTTTATTGAACTAAAGAGCGGAGTCCAGGTATTATCAAGCTGCTCTGATGTTGGCAGCTTCGAATAGTATTCATATACTCGCGCATTTATTTCATCTATCAATGTTTTTAGATTCTGACTCCCCCTATTACCAATCTGCACAAGATGACCAATATTCAAGTTGGAAGAATCACCCAGACTAGATATCAGTCGATTTCCTACTAGAGACCAGCCAGGGAGTGAACGGGTGTCAGTAACCAGGGAGCAAAAATCACTCAACTCCTTTAGACGCCATAGAACCAACTCGATATCAATATAATCATCGCTGTTTGATTCCTTTATGTAGGTCTCTACAAGGCGGAAAAGCCGATTGTTTCTAATCGACGGTGGTAGATGTTCAAAAAACTCTATAGTAGTAGGGTAAGACTCAGGCGCGACGGCTTTAGATGCACCAGCCCCCGCAAATATTAGGATGCGTTCATCAGATTCCAATTGTCTATCCTTTTAGAATTTGCTATTGAATAAAAACTCAAATCTTATTTTCTCCGGGTTTATCCTTGTTTTTCGCCTTCAGGTGGGCAGCAGATTCACTGCTGGTCTGTCTAGATCCCTTTCGTTGAGGCCCCGAACCAACCACCATAACCACAAATCAACCAAGGAGATTATACATCATGACAATGATCATCACCCACAACGACAAACCCCGCCTGGGCTAACCATAGCGGGGCTATTTCTAAGTACCAGTAAAGTTGGGCTATCCAGCTTGTAGTTTCTTCTTTCTCCAGCCAACAAATCCCATGAGAGTCAGTGCTGAACCAAAGAGCGGTAGGGCTGCGGGGATGGGGATTGCTTCAAGTTCTAGAAGGGTAAGACTACCTCGGACATCTGAGTCTCGACCTGTGACGGTATCATAATATCTAACCCAACTGTCCGCTCTATTGAGATCTGTTAAAGGCAATATTCCAGGGTCAAGTACATCAACATCATCGAATAAACCACCATCTTCATCAGAAAGCCATACCCGAATTCCAAGTTTATCTGTATCAGAAGATAAGGCGTTCTCCCCTAGAAAGAATTTGTCTTGAGGAAAACCAGGTACTTCTGATTGCATTACTGAACTTGACGGACTATTGGAACTGAATTTCAGATCTCCAGCAGTTTGTGTACGGTAGGTAATCTCGATATAGGACAGAGCACCACTAAACCAAGATTCCCCCTCCCAGGGTTCGTGTGTGGGAGTGTTCTGTGAATCGTCCACAATGAACTTTCCCGTGAACTTATCTCCTACTGAAATATCAGCAAGGATTGAAATAGGGTTATCGCTCACGTAATCAACCGATCCTTCATAAACGTATGTAATCAACGCTGCTTGGAGACTGCCAGAGAAAGAAAGCGCTACTGCAATCAGAAAAAACTTGTACAAAGACCTAGCCATTGTTTTGCTATCCCTAGTCCGGTTTGAATTCAGTAATCTACTGCCATTTAACGAGTCGATTATATACCTCCATTAACCTTACATATTCTACAGATATTTTATAAAGCCTATTCGTCATTTTTATGGGAATAAAATCCGTTTTATTGCTTGAGGAATAGGTTACAAAGAAAGTCTACTAATTAGTCTACTTATTGAGAAAAATAGTAGAAAAATCTGAGGGGGTGTCACTTAATATGAACGCGGGCAATACCCCCCCATACCCCCATCCGAACTTTTCAATCTCATCCCCAAACACACTAACCTTCCTTCCTATCAAAACACGCATTCTAAGGCATTCTAAGCCCCGCAAGTATCAATCTTAATGTGTTGCGTAGAAAGACAATTAAACACGCTTAGAATGGCTTAGAAAGCCCCTTAGGTGGCATCCCTGTAGTGGTGCTATGGCTAGTATCTGACTAACGGTAACTGGCTATGAGAATTAGCCTAAAAAGGAACCTAAAGTAGTCCACCAAGTTATAAGTTTTTACACATTTTGGGGACTACAGCAGATCAATGACTTAGAAGTCTACGAAATATGTGTTGACAAGTAGACAGGAAAAGTCTACGGTTACCTACAGCTTCCCAATACATGGTGAAGCAGCTGAGGAAAGGTGTTCGAGCACCAATCCCCAGCCTAACCAAAACCAATACCGGAGATATTGATCATGGCTAACGCTAATGTTACCAGTTCTGCTGTTGCTGCTGTCCCTACCCCTGCAACCATTCACACCTTCTACGCCGATCCCTACGATCCCTCATCACTCGGGTTCCACTTCTCATCTATCAAAGAGTTCAAGGAGAAACTATCCGAAGCAAGAAATCCGCAAGGCTTCCCGCTACAGGACTTCGATCTCAGTATCGAATACGTAGGAGACCACCTGGGGGACCTGGAACTGTTCGAATCCTGCTGGGATAAATCGACCGATACAACCCAGCTGATCACTCTATGGTTCGAGGTTATCCAGGGGATGACTGACCAGGACAAGGCACTGCTGTCAATGATCACCTCAATGGAGCCATTCCGGGATCGGTTTATTGGAGCCACCCTGGGATCGGTTTATTGGAGCCACCCTGGGATCGGCCTAATGGAGCCACCTCAGGATCGGCCTAATGGAGCCACCCGGCACCGGTTTTTCCCTTCGAACTGACCTAATCGCCTCCCGTATCGTGACCGCACTTTTGTGTGCGGAGAAGAAACGGAATGGCCAAACGGAGGTTCGAGATGTATCACTATCGACAAGCCCTGGTGCGCATGCGCCTGGGGGATTCTGACCGACAGATCGCCAAATCGGGACTGATGGGCCGGCGCGTTGCCGCGACCGTCAGAGGTGAAGCCGAAGCGCGCGGCTGGTTAGACACCGATCAGGCGCTGCCACCCGATGAGACGCTGGCGAGCGTATTTGATGCACCTAAAAAGCAGCGTGCCCGCCAGAGCTCCAGCCTGGAGCCGCACCGCGATCAGATTACCTCATGGTACGAAGACGGTGTGCAGGGCACCACCATCCACAGTGCACTGCAGCGTCGTCACGGCTTCACCGGCAGCTATTCGTCGGTGCGTCGTTTTTTGCAGGGCCTGGCAGAGACGACCCCGCGGGTAACCACGGTGCTCGAGTTTGCACCCGGCGAAGCGGCACAAGTGGATTTTGGTCAAGGACCCAAGATCACCGACGTGCATACCGGTGAGCAGTTCAAGACCTGGTTCTTCATCATGACACTGGCCTGGAGTCGGCATCAGTACGCCGAGCTGGTACCGGATCAATCGGTCGAGACCTGGCTAGGCTGTCACCGGCGCGCCTTCGAGCATTTCTCCGGCGTACCAGCGCGGATTCTGATCGACAACCCCAAGTGCGCCATCACCAAGGCGTGCTACTACGATCCCCAAGTACAACGCAGCTACGCTGATTACGCAGAAGGCTACGGCTTTCTGATCGCCCCGTGCCCGGTCGCCGATCCGAAGAAAAAGGGACGCGTTGAATCGGGCGTCAAATACGCCAAAAACAATTTCATGCCGCTGCGCGAGTTCCGTGACCTGGTCGACGCCAATGCGCAGCTGATGCAGTGGGTGATGGGGCAAGCGGGCAATCGCGTACACGGCACCACCCGCACCGCGCCGCTCACCCGGTTCGCCGACACCGAGCGGGAGTTCCTCAAGCCACTGCCTTCACCCGCGCCGGAATGTGCGCGATGGACAACCGGGAAACTGCATCCCGATTGCCACGTACAGGTCGAGAAGTGCCGCTACTCGGCACCCTGGCGACTGGTGGGTCAAATACTGGATATCCGCCTGAGCGAGACCACCGTGCGGATCTATCAAGCCCATGAGCTAAAGGCTGTGCATCCACGCGGACGTGGGCCGGGTTACCGTCACACGATCGACGATCACCTGCCACCGGATGCAGTGGCCTACAAGATGCGCACGCCTCAGTGGTGTCTAAAGCAGGCCGCGGCGGCCGGTCCTCACTGCCTTCGTTTGGTTGAGCGACTGTTTGAGCACCGCGTGCTCGATAAGCTCCGGGCCGCACAGGGTGTGATTAATCTGATCAAACGCTACGGACCGGCGCGCACCGATGCCGCCTGTCAGCGCGCGCTGTACTTCGACAACGTGCAGTACCGAAGTGTGCGCATCATTTTGGAAAACGCGCTGGATCAAATCGTCGATACCGAGCAAGCGTTCGATTCCCTGTCCGATGCCTACACCGGCGGCGCCAAGTTCGGCCGCAACACCAAAGACCTGTTCGACCCACACTAACGGCCGTGCGTTCCCTCGACCCGTTGCTGTCCATGGCCGTGCGGCAACGACAATCCACTGACCGACAAGGTCAACCACTCAACCAAAGGACATTCAATATGACTACGATGACACCCCTACCAGAACTCACGCCTATTCTGAAACAGCTGCGTCTGTCCGGTCTGCTGGAAAGCTTGGAGACCCGCAACCGTGAAGCCATTGAAAACAAGCTGACGTACCCGGAGTTCCTGGCCCTGATGATCCAGGACGAAGCCGCACGGCGTGATCGAAAAAAGTATGACCTGCGATTACGTCGCTCCGGCTTTCGGGGTGACAAGACGCTCGAGGGCTTTGACTTCAACTTCAACCCGGGCCTGAACCAAGAACTGATCAACGAGTTGGCCCGCTGTGGCTTTGTCGATGAAAAAGTGGCCGTGTTGATTGCCGGCCCCTGCGGTACCGGCAAGAGCCACCTTGCACAGGCCATTGGTCACTGCGCCGTACGAGCGGGCGTCGATGTGATGTTCACCACGCAGTCGAATCTGCTGTCGCAAATCAACGCCGCACGGGCAACCGGCAATATCGAACGCAAGCTGCAGACGCTGACCCGCGTCCCACTGTTAATCATCGATGACTTTGGACTCAAACCCCTCAAACCGGGGCAGGACGAAGACTTCCATGACCTGATTGGCGAGCGTTACGAGCGGGCGGCCACAATCATCACCAGCAACTTAGATTTCGGCGAATGGGGCGAGGCCTTCCCGAACAAACTACTCGGCGCCTCGACACTCGACCGGATACGCCACGGGGCTTATCAGCTGGTGCTGGATGGAAAAAGTTATCGCGCACCACGACCCGGTCCCAAGCGCGCAAAAACAGCGGTTGAAAAATCGACCAAAACAGCGCTTTAATCTACCCCGTTCGGAGGCGTAAAACCGCATGAAAAAGTGGCTCCATTAGGGCGATCATGGGTGGCTCCAATAGGGCGGTCAGTGACACACTGCTGCTCTACACGACTAAGCACTACGGTGTCAGCGCTGAGAAAGCACTACAGCCTGATGTATGGGACCAGACAAAGAAAGACACTCCAGTCCACCAGGGTAAGTGTTCAGACCAGGAGGCGGTCCTCCAGGGTAAGGTCGAGGAGTTCCAGTATCGGGATACTGACTGGTGGGCATACGTGTAACGGAGTCTAGATCCATGTGCGACATCGGGTATCGCAGGGTCTCAACCTTCGACCAAAATACAGACAGGCAGTTAGACGGTCTGGAGTTGCAGAAGGTGTTTGAGGATAAGGCTTCAGGGTCCACTGTGAAGAGACCAGGACTTGAAGCTTGCCTGGACTACTGCCGTGAGGGAGACACCCTGCATATCCATTCCATTGATCGATTAGCAAGGAACCTGATTCATCTAGAGAAGTTGGTAAAGGCTTTTACCGATAAGGGGGTGGTAGTCCAGTTCCACAAGGAAGGCTTGACCTTTAGTCCTGGTGGTAATGGCTCCAGTATGAACAAGCTGCTGTTTCAGGTCATGGGGGCATTTGCTGAGTTTGAGCGGTCGTTGCTCAACGAAAGGACCGCTGAGGGTCGCGCTAAGGCAATGTCCAATGGTGTCAGGTTCGGTGCCAAGCGTAGGCTGTCCGATGAGCAACTGGCAGACCTGAAGCGCAGGAAGGCATCAGGGGAATCCGTGAAGAGTCTCCAGGAACGGTTCGGGCTGTCTAGGGCTGGAGTGTACAAGGTGTTGAAGTATGGTCCCGCAGGAGATGGCTAAAGGCATCATTCTCAATAATTCATAAGACACGTAGTTCGTGGAACGAGTCCACTCATACATACATACACCACTATGACCCCCTGATGCTTCGTGCTGATGGGGGTTTCTTGTATGGGGTGGTAGTCCCTAAGAAATGTAACGTTTCGTTAAATTACCGCTATGGCACAACCTAAACATTTTCCCTGTGAGTCACTTAGGCAGGGTAAAGCCACACGCTAGGGGGTGGTTCGAAATGTGGCGATTCGTTTAGTTGCCAGTAAGGAACGTACCTATGAAACCGTTTTCCCCAGTGAGTTGCTAGGTTTCTGCTGCCCCTTCACCACTAGTTGTAACCCTGTTCGCTAATCACTCTCCCTCGATGCCGCTGCTGTGATTGCGATGGGCTTGGTGGTGGAGGCTCCGAAATGTGGCAGATTCGTTTTATTACCAACACAACCGGAATATATCTTCACAAACTGACCAGGAAGTAATAGCCCATTAAGTTAATTGATGCGGTCATTAGTTTATCTTCGCGTTTGTTCGCGAGCTACTATTTCTTACGCAATCTGGCAACCAAATTACCAACCATTCTTACAACTTTATCGAGAACCAATTAGAGGTACCAAGACATGAGCAAGGTCAAAGAGTACGTGACCAGGGTCTCCCGTGTGTATCACTTCAGGTTGACCCCTGAGGCTGTTCGCATAGTGAACAGATGCAAGGAACGCTACAGGGAGGAACTGGACAGAGACATATCCGACTCAATGGTAGTCAATGAGCTAATCACTGAACAGGCTCACTGGTTGCTGGAAGACAAATCACAACACTTCGGTAGGAGGAGCTAGTAATGAGTTTCTTGTATGGAGACCTAGCAGGACCGTTCGTCCAGGACTGGAGCGACTTTAACGGTGAGCGTAAGAGACAGCCTAAACAGCCTTATGAGTCACTACCTCCAGGCTGGGCTGAGAAGTATAGACAATCAGCGATAGAAAGAGCTGAGCGTCAAGCCAAAGAGGAGCGTGAGCACCTGGATAGGTGTGCAGCAGACAGGGAAGCTATAGCACGGCACCAGGAGGCATTGATGGAGGCTGACAGAGCACTCAGCGAGGCTGACAGAAAAGGTGAAGATGATATGTATCAGGTATTGATTGGATGGATGTCAGGTGAACACCAGTATCCACCCTGGTGATGATTTCTGACGGGAACCAATGTACTACTGATGATCAGCAAGAATAATCCCGCTCCCCTTCGGTCGCGGAGAAGAAATAAAGTACAAGGACTATAGTTACTAACTCTCTTTGTTTATGTCTTTACTGCGAGCGATAGCGAGCTAATTGTCTTCCCCCGAGTGGAGCGAGCCTCAGCGAGCGTGAACGGCTGAACAAGTATTCTCAGGTTAACCTCTGCAACACAGTAAGGCTGGTCTACATCTGGACTTACGTTCAACCAGAGCATCTGCTGAGAACACCCTAAAACAGCACCAAGTATCCTATACTTCTTACTTTAAGGCTGAGCGTTTTTTCTTCTTACTAAACAACTAGTTACAAAGCACAGGTCCAAGTTTGAATCTCAAATATATGGACCTTTATGGTCTCAAGCACTCGTTCTACGTGCATCCTGAGCCGAAATTTACCGCCTGCCACCCGCAGGCAAGCAGCGTCATTCCAGACTTGATTCTGGGAGGACCGTAGTACCCCCAAGCCACAAAAAAACACACAGCTGTCCTTTCCGGGCAGTTCTCATTTATAACCAACTAACGAGGAATAGAAAATCATGTCATCAGCACATGAGGGCACACCTGTGCCTGGAAGAAACACAGGTATTACCGTCATCGATTCGATGATGGGTACAGGCAAGACTACCTGGATCATCGACCACATCAACCAGACCTATGGGGCTGCTCTATTCGATGAGGCAATGACCGTACCGAAGTATCTGGTCGTGGTCCCGAGTCTGAGCGAGGTCGAGCGATTTATAGCGGCTTGTCCCGCCTTAGGATTCCGAGATCCACAGCCGGTAGAGGGCAAGAAACTCTGGCACCTGGAGACCCTGGTAAACGAAGGGAGCAACATCGTAACCACCCACGCCCTGTTCTCGATGCTGACTCCTGAGATCAGCGAGAAGTTCAAGGTGCAGGGATACACCCTGGTAATCGATGAAGTCCTTACCACCGTAGATATGTTCCAGAAGTTATCGACCAAGGACCGGGATGCATTGTTCAAGAGTGGGTATGTCTGGATTGAGGATGGTACTCAGAAACTCAGATGGAATGACCGGGATCATGGTGACTACTCAGGCAGGTTCGACGACATCCGGGCACACTGTCATGCCGGTACGCTGGTCTACTTCCGCAGCAAGATGTTGATATGGGAGTTCCCTGCGGAGTTCTTGGAGAACTTCGTTGATGTATATGTCTGTACCTACATGTTCGAGGGTAGTCCGATGGCGGCATACCTGCGAACTGAGCGATTCCCATACATGCTCTTGGCGGTACGTGATGGAGAGCTGATCCCGATGGATTATGTGGACGAGTCAGTGGAGAAAGCTGAGCTTCGCCAACTGATCACGATCTACGAGGGACCCATGAACAAGGTGGGTGATCCTGAAGGAAAGGAGCAGCCGCTCTCATCATCCTGGTGGAAGCGGTCTACATCCGCCATTCAGAGCAAGGTCAGGGCATCGACGGAGAACTTCTTCAAGAAGATTGCCAAGACCCCGGCAGCTCAAAACCTGTGGACCATCTACAAGCCCCAGAGGAACAAGGTGAAGGGGGCGAGATATGCCAGACAGTGGATTGCGAATAACACCAAGGCAACTAATGACCACATCGAGAAGCGGTCTTTGGCGTACCTGTGCAACATCCACTACATCACCGTGATCAAGGATTACTTCACGGATCGGGGCATCACTGTCCATGAGGATCTGTATGCCCTGTCAGAGATGATCCAGTGGATTTGGAGGTCGCAGATACGGAGAGGTGACCCTATCACGGTCTTTATCCCGTCTAAACGGATGAGAGAGCTTCTGAAGCTGTGGCTAAACAGCAGCAACACAATTGAAGTGATGAAACAGCAGCAGCAATACGCAACAACCTAGCAGTACCCCACTAAACCCAATAGGCAATCGATAGTACCTCCTCCCAATGGTGACTAGGCGGGAGATAGGACTTCTTTTGTTTCGAGAAACTACAAACGATATAGAGAGAACGAGAAAAATGAGTAACGAAACCAGTAGTACAACGAAAATACACAAACTAGCAAAACTTTTTCCTCGTATGTCTGATGAGGAATACGAGAACCTGAAGGCATCCATTGCTGATCATGGATTGCTTGAACCCATCGTACTTATGGATGGGGAAATCATTGATGGTAGGCATCGATATGAGGCTTGCTGTGATGTGGGACTTGAGCCTAACTTCGAAGAGTTTGATTTGAATGTAGACCCCCTCGTGTATGTTCTGGATAAGAACCTGAACAGAAGGCACTTGAGTACAAGTCAGAGAGCGGCAGTAACTACGGAGATGGCAAACATGAAATCTGGTCGAAGGACCGATACGAAACCTGGCGCAAATTTGCGTGAGGTGTCTATCGAAGAAGCGGCAAAGATCATGGGTGTATCTCCGCGTTTGGTGGATTCGGCGAAAAAAGTCCAACGCGAAGACCCTGACTTATTCGAAGAGATTAAGGAAGGGAAGGTCACTGTGAATGCAGCGGTGAGGAAGCTGGATAACAAGGAAAAGGATGGACCGAAGACAGAGAAGGAGGAGAAATCCCCAAAGACGGAAGAAGAGAAGCACCAGGAGCCTGTTATCGATATCGAGCAGATTCGCGTCGAGATCCGAGCAGAACTTCGTGCTGAGGTTCGAGCAGAGATGGAAATCGAGATGATGAAGGAAAAGCGAAGTCATTTAGGGCGCATCCCAGCAGCAGAAAGGAAGCAACTCAAGGAAGCGGCGAGGCATAGATTTACTCTACAAAGTGCTTTGGAGTTCATCAGTGATCACTTCAAAAATCCTATTAACCAATCCACGGGCGAACCCTGGAAATACAACGATGTGGTTGAGGGTTTGAGTTCTGCATTAAGTCAGTTAATTGATGCTACTGAGGCATATTACGATACGGATGAAACGATGGCTGAGAAATTCATTGCCAAAGCTATCGATGATAGAGATATCAACGGCGAGGCTATCCGAGAGATGGGTAAGTTACTCGAATGGGGTTCTGATGAAGTCAAAGCTACCGGAGTAGCAGGTAGGAGGAACATGTTACTGCACCTGATGTTGATCAGCGCGATGGTAGACTATTCCATTAACTATCATTGGATAGCAGATCTAGTGACGAAGATCGAGGATGTGGAAATGCGTGACCCCGAGAATCGTCGGTGGCATTCGAACAGCCCGCTCGTAGTGTTTGGACTGAAACCCTGGACCAACTTAGACGAAATCAAAGCCACTTATAGATTGCTGGCTAAACGATGGCATCCTGATCGTGAGGCTGGTAATACGGCAGTCATGGCTAACGTAGCTGCGGCTTACGACCAGTTGAAACAGCAGCACCGGTACTAAACCCACACCACCTACCTAATTCCCCGGCACACCCACAGATAACCTCTCCACGGGCTTCCTATAGAGCCTGATGGGCATCTATGCGCGTGTGTCTGGGGATAACCAATATTCATTAACCAAAACCAAAAGAGGAAAACTAGTATGAGATCAGTAAACGACCTAACCATTCCCACACGCGAACCCACGCATCATTTAGCATGGGCAAAACAGCCTATGACTGTCGCTCTAAGACTCAATATGATCAAAGACATTAGCGATAAAGCATTACTAACATTTCAGACCATCATACGTCATGCGAATCCACAAATGGATTGGGTAACCAGTGTCAGTGTGAGAGCGCTAAGTAAAGATAGAGGCTTTAAGAGTGCAACTCCAGTGATAGCTCACATCAAAGAGATCATCGATAAAGGTTATCTTAAATCCATTGGTAGAAGGTCGAAGAGTAATGCCTACCAGCCTACGATGAAAACTTGGATCACTTTACGACTTCTACCTACAGATACTAACTACATGACTCATCCGGCAGTGGAGACTTCCAATGGCTAGTGATTGGCAGGAGAAGCTGAAGCAAAGGAAGAAGGATAATGAAGCGTGGATTCAAGTCTGCAATGATCCGTATCTCAGAAAGCTAAAATACAAAGGGCTGGTAAAGAAACTCGATAATACGATATCAGAGCGTACCGCATCCAGAATGCTCAAAGTCCACCAAAGGCTTACCCGAGATGACTACATCATTGATGGATTAAGCTGGACTCAGTCGCAGGAGTTGGAAAAGCGAGACCGGGAAGAGGAGCGTAGAATTAAACATCTCGATAAAGTTGATCCCAGAAAACCTGAAGCGGTTATCGCTCACTGCGGTGAAGAATTACGCTTGCTATTCGTTCACTATGATATCACTCGGGATGAAGACAAAGAGGCTGTCTATCGGGAATCACGCAAAGCGAGGCTACCTGATAGCTTCGATGATCCCCACGATGATGACCAATACATGGGTAGCAGCTTCATTCCCTTCTGATCAATGTAGTACAAAGTAACACCCTTCAGTAATACCCCCCACCATAACCACGATTTATAAATAATGCTCGGGCAATAACCGTGGTAGGGATTTCTATTGTCTGGGCAAATCATAATTCAACAATCACAGGAGAATTTAGTAATGGCATCTTTTAGCACAGCAACAGGCGAATACGTTGGTGACCGCCAAGTACAGAGTATTGAGGTAAAGGGAGACCAATTAGTAGAACGTCAGCCAAGTTCTGCACCCCAAGTCTACAGGACTGGTCACCCCGACGAAGTAATCATTCATGGTGTATCGATGAAGTATGATGATGCAGTCAAGGGTGGGTATCTTAACGAGAGTCCCGCTCCACAACCTGTACCACATCAATCACAACAGCAGAGTGTTCATCAACCGACACCGCAGCAGCAACAAGCTGGTAGTGATGATCAGAACATCGATAACAGCAACAATAACACTGACCAGGATCTAGACATCGCTACCCCTATCGATCATGGGAATGCAATGGACGAATCTGTAGTTGCAAACATTGACGGTATTGAAAAGACTTCACCCGCGTCTGTAACCCACATCGTTAATGCACTCGCTACTGGGAATGGTGTTGAGTCAATCCCGGAGCAGGCTATAGAAGAGTTAGCAGGTAAGCTTGGCGTAGACCGTCCGGTAGTAATGAATGGCATTGAGAGCGTCTATAACGCTGCTGGTGCGTCTTTCAATCACGTCATGAAGCAGAGCGGCTTGGACCCAACAATGGCTGCTGAGTGGGCGTATGAGAATGCACCAGAACTAATGCGCCAGGGTCTCCAAGACCAATTTGATAGTCGGGGTAAGTCTGGTTGGGCTCCCGTAGTAAATGCCTACATTCAGAACCTCGATACTGCCGATCCTCAGGCAATACTCAATGCCGATTTTGGTAAAGGTTGTCACTGACCGCCCTATTGGAGCCACCCATGATCGCCCTAATGGAGCCACTTTTTCATGCGGTTTTACGCCTCCGAACGGGGTAGATTAAAGCGCTGTTTTGGTCGATTTTTCAACCGCTGTTTTTGCGCGCTTGGGACCGGGTCGTGGTGCGCGATAACTTTTTCCATCCAGCACCAGCTGATAAGCCCCGTGGCGTATCCGGTCGAGTGTCGAGGCGCCGAGTAGTTTGTTCGGGAAGGCCTCGCCCCATTCGCCGAAATCTAAGTTGCTGGTGATGATTGTGGCCGCCCGCTCGTAACGCTCGCCAATCAGGTCATGGAAGTCTTCGTCCTGCCCCGGTTTGAGGGGTTTGAGTCCAAAGTCATCGATGATTAACAGTGGGACGCGGGTCAGCGTCTGCAGCTTGCGTTCGATATTGCCGGTTGCCCGTGCGGCGTTGATTTGCGACAGCAGATTCGACTGCGTGGTGAACATCACATCGACGCCCGCTCGTACGGCGCAGTGACCAATGGCCTGTGCAAGGTGGCTCTTGCCGGTACCGCAGGGGCCGGCAATCAACACGGCCACTTTTTCATCGACAAAGCCACAGCGGGCCAACTCGTTGATCAGTTCTTGGTTCAGGCCCGGGTTGAAGTTGAAGTCAAAGCCCTCGAGCGTCTTGTCACCCCGAAAGCCGGAGCGACGTAATCGCAGGTCATACTTTTTTCGATCACGCCGTGCGGCTTCGTCCTGGATCATCAGGGCCAGGAACTCCGGGTACGTCAGCTTGTTTTCAATGGCTTCACGGTTGCGGGTCTCCAAGCTTTCCAGCAGACCGGACAGACGCAGCTGTTTCAGAATAGGCGTGAGTTCTGGTAGGGGTGTCATCGTAGTCATATTGAATGTCCTTTGGTTGAGTGGTTGACCTTGTCGGTCAGTGGATTGTCGTTGCCGCACGGCCATGGACAGCAACGGGTCGAGGGAACGCACGGCCGTTAGTGTGGGTCGAACAGGTCTTTGGTGTTGCGGCCGAACTTGGCGCCGCCGGTGTAGGCATCGGACAGGGAATCGAACGCTTGCTCGGTATCGACGATTTGATCCAGCGCGTTTTCCAAAATGATGCGCACACTTCGGTACTGCACGTTGTCGAAGTACAGCGCGCGCTGACAGGCGGCATCGGTGCGCGCCGGTCCGTAGCGTTTGATCAGATTAATCACACCCTGTGCGGCCCGGAGCTTATCGAGCACGCGGTGCTCAAACAGTCGCTCAACCAAACGAAGGCAGTGAGGACCGGCCGCCGCGGCCTGCTTTAGACACCACTGAGGCGTGCGCATCTTGTAGGCCACTGCATCCGGTGGCAGGTGATCGTCGATCGTGTGACGGTAACCCGGCCCACGTCCGCGTGGATGCACAGCCTTTAGCTCATGGGCTTGATAGATCCGCACGGTGGTCTCGCTCAGGCGGATATCCAGTATTTGACCCACCAGTCGCCAGGGTGCCGAGTAGCGGCACTTCTCGACCTGTACGTGGCAATCGGGATGCAGTTTCCCGGTTGTCCATCGCGCACATTCCGGCGCGGGTGAAGGCAGTGGCTTGAGGAACTCCCGCTCGGTGTCGGCGAACCGGGTGAGCGGCGCGGTGCGGGTGGTGCCGTGTACGCGATTGCCCGCTTGCCCCATCACCCACTGCATCAGCTGCGCATTGGCGTCGACCAGGTCACGGAACTCGCGCAGCGGCATGAAATTGTTTTTGGCGTATTTGACGCCCGATTCAACGCGTCCCTTTTTCTTCGGATCGGCGACCGGGCACGGGGCGATCAGAAAGCCGTAGCCTTCTGCGTAATCAGCGTAGCTGCGTTGTACTTGGGGATCGTAGTAGCACGCCTTGGTGATGGCGCACTTGGGGTTGTCGATCAGAATCCGCGCTGGTACGCCGGAGAAATGCTCGAAGGCGCGCCGGTGACAGCCTAGCCAGGTCTCGACCGATTGATCCGGTACCAGCTCGGCGTACTGATGCCGACTCCAGGCCAGTGTCATGATGAAGAACCAGGTCTTGAACTGCTCACCGGTATGCACGTCGGTGATCTTGGGTCCTTGACCAAAATCCACTTGTGCCGCTTCGCCGGGTGCAAACTCGAGCACCGTGGTTACCCGCGGGGTCGTCTCTGCCAGGCCCTGCAAAAAACGACGCACCGACGAATAGCTGCCGGTGAAGCCGTGACGACGCTGCAGTGCACTGTGGATGGTGGTGCCCTGCACACCGTCTTCGTACCATGAGGTAATCTGATCGCGGTGCGGCTCCAGGCTGGAGCTCTGGCGGGCACGCTGCTTTTTAGGTGCATCAAATACGCTCGCCAGCGTCTCATCGGGTGGCAGCGCCTGATCGGTGTCTAACCAGCCGCGCGCTTCGGCTTCACCTCTGACGGTCGCGGCAACGCGCCGGCCCATCAGTCCCGATTTGGCGATCTGTCGGTCAGAATCCCCCAGGCGCATGCGCACCAGGGCTTGTCGATAGTGATACATCTCGAACCTCCGTTTGGCCATTCCGTTTCTTCTCCGCACACAAAAGTGCGGTCACGATACGGGAGGCGATTAGGTCAGTTCGAAGGGAAAAACCGGTGCCGGGTGGCTCCATTAGGCCGATCCTGAGGTGGCTCCATTAGGCCGATCCCAGGGTGGCTCCAATAAACCGATCCCAGGGTGGCTCCAATAAACCGATCCCGGAATGGCTCCATTGAGGTGATCATTGACACCGAGTTTAAACAATGTGAATATACCTCATCCTCGAAATCTCTGATTACACGGTATTGACTACGTTTGGAGTCATAGATCGATTTGCTGTAAGCCTTGATAGCGATATCTTTCAAATACTGGGAGACTTTGTCGCTACGATGGGTACTAACTACATCGATAACATCATCCAGCAAAACCCCCCTATATCGAGCCTCCATTATAGATGTGGCCGCATGGCTGTAGTCCCTGCAAGTTTCTGCATGTACGTTTGTGTGAATAAGTACCAGTAAGACAATAGATCTAATAATTTTCATCGCCACCCTCTTTATCGATTGGAGATAGCCTGACTGGCTATATCGACAGGCTTTTGATGAATCTTATACAATGTATAAAAAGGAGAAAATCTTGATTTACGACCAAGATAAATGAATCCTTGGTCTGGTCGCAGAGAGGATGCTGGGAAGCAGCCCAGCTTTACCAGGCTTGCTCCTTGATTCATCGGTATAACTTTTCTTTATAGTTACAGCAGGTCTCGAATGCTCTCACCTTTCAGGTGAGTGTATCTAGCAACCATAGCTAATGTCCTATGACCACTCACTGCACTAATCTGTTGAGGTGTTAATCCCCTCTCTGCAGTCCAGGTTAAGAATGAATGTCTCAAACAGTGGATATCTCCATCAGGTATCCCTGAGACCTCCCTCATCTCCCTGAACCATCGGGACAAGACATAGATATTGAAGTAGGTATTTGACAGATATGTGGCTGCTTTTAGTGTCCTCCAATCCAGGGGGATGGTCCTGGGATACCCAGTCTTTGTCTCCGGTATCTGAAGGGTCATTCTGTCGGTGTCGATATCCCCCACCTTGATGTTCCCCATCTCCCCCCTTCTCATCCCTCTGTAATAACCCAGAATGATGATTGCCCTAACTACCTTTCTTGTCTTCTCGGTGTATCCCCCAGCTATCCTGGTAGCTCTCAGTAAAGCCAGTATCTCAGCCTTGGAGTATGCCCTCCTCTCCCTGGGTCTACCTGATGGAATATTGATCTTGGGTAGGTACCCTATATCTTCATCACCCAATTCTTCTATGGAGAACTTGATGGCTCGATGAAGCATATCCAACTCTTTCTTGAAGGTCTGAGGACTGACCGACTGCAATCTTTCATCTCTCCATTGGAGTAGATCTTTGGCCTTGATGTCTCCTATCGCAGAATGCAACAGGTTCACTGGCCCTATCTTGAGTACCTTACCAATAAGGAAGATATCTGATTTAGATAGAGGACGGCGAGACTTCGTTAGACCCCTATCTCTATAGGTATGAAGCAATGCCCTCAAACACTTTGGGTCCGCTTCCATGACCCTAGCCCACTCTTGAGCCTCGGACATCGAAGGAAAGCTGCGGTATGTTGGGGAGACTCCCCCGGACCTAATTGAGACCTGAATAGTCCCTTTGGAACGCTCTCTGAAAGTAGCCATCTCTCCACCTTGCCACAATAGGGGTGTGGCAGCACTTAAGGTAAATTGAGATATAACTACTGTAAGTCTTTGTAATCATTGGCGTCCCGTAGGGGAGTCGAACCCCTGTACTCGCCGTGAAAGGGCGATATCCTAGGCCTCTAGATGAACGGGACTTGTCTGATTTTCAAAGAAAAACCCGGCAGTCTACGGATCCGGGTTAACTTTGTCGTTTTGGTGGAGCCAGGCGGGATCGAACCGCCGACCTCAACACTGCCAGTGTTGCGCTCTCCCAGCTGAGCTATGGCCCCACAAACAAAGCGCGCATATTAGTTTATGAGGCCAACCTTGTCCACTATTTTTAACGGGATTGCTGCTCAATCTTCGCCCACGAATCGCGCAGTGTCACGATCCGGTTGAATACCGGCTTGCCCTTTTCGCCAACAGTATCATCACGGCAGAAATACCCCTCTCGCTCGAACTGGTAACGGCTCCCCGGAGTCGCAGTCGAGAGCCCGGGCTCGACGAACGCATCTCCCACTACTTCTAGCGATTCGGGGTTCAGATGATCGAGGAAAGAACTTACGCCCTTGTCCGCATCCGGGGTTGGATGGCTGAACAGCCTATCGTACAAGCGTACCTCTGCGTTGACACTTTCAGTGGCTGATACCCAATGAATGACTCCCCTCACCTTGCGTCCTACGGGATTGGCCCCCAGGGTCACCGGGTCGTAACTGCACCGGAGTTCTGTAATCTCTCCCTTGTCGTCTTTGACCACACTTTCACATTTAATGACATAGGCGTTGCGCAGACGCACTTCGCCACCGCTCAACAGGCGTTTGTATTTTCTCGAAGCCTGCTCGCGGAAGTCATCCTTGTCGATATAGATTTCACGGGTAAACAACAGCGTGCGATGACCCATGGTTTCATCTTTCGGATGATTGGGGGCGGACAACTCCTCCACCTTACCCTCGGGGAAATTCTCCACCACCACTTTCAGTGGATTCAACACCGCCATCGCCCTCGGCGCGCTATGATCCAGATCTTCGCGAATACAGGCCTCCAGCATACCCATCTCCACAGTGTTGTCCGCCTTGGTAACCCCGATACGATCGCAGAACGTCCGGATCGCCATTGGTGTATATCCCCGTCGTCGAAGGCCGGCGACGGTGGGCATACGCGGGTCATCCCAGCCGCTGACATATTTCTCCTGAACCAGTTGGGTGAGCATGCGTTTACTCATCACCGTATATTGCAGGTTGAGTCTGGAAAATTCGATCTGCTGTGGATGGCAATCAATGGTGATATTTTCGAGCACCCAGTCGTACAGTGGACGATGGTCTTCGAATTCCAAGGTGCATATCGAGTGGGTGATCCCCTCCAGGGCATCCGATATCGGATGGGTAAAATCGTACATTGGGTATATGCACCACTCCTCCCCAGTCTGATGGTGGATCACGCCATGGCGGATTCGGTACAGTGTGGGATCACGCATGTTCATATTGGGAGAAGACATGTCGATCCGCGCCCGTAACACCCGGGTGCCATCCTCGAACTCTCCCGCACGCATGCGGGAAAGCAAGTCTAGATTGGTCTCAACATCCCTGTTGCGATAGGGGCTCTCGCGCCCTGGCTCCATCAAGGTACCTCTATATTCACGCATCTCTTCCGAAGTTAAATCGCAAACGAAAGCTTTGCCATTGCGTATTAACTCCTGAGCGAACCCATACAGCTGCTCAAAATAGTCAGATGCGTAGAACAAGCGGTCGTCCCAATCGAAACCAAGCCAACGCACGTCCTCCATAATGGAGTCAACATACTCCTTGTTCTCTTTATGCGGATTGGTGTCGTCGAATCTCAGATTGCAAAGGCCATCCTGATAGTCCCGCGCAATGCCAAAATTGAGACAAATCGACTTCGCGTGGCCGATATGAAGATAACCATTCGGCTCAGGGGGAAACCGGGTATGTACCCGGCCTCCATGCTTACCCGACTTCAGATCGTCATCGATAATCTGCCGGATAAAATTGCTGGCAGCAGCTTGATTCTGTTCGCCCATTCTGATTTTTCTACCGATTCAATCGTTCTAAGTACATTTCTACAGTGAACACCGAACGCCTTAGAGGTTGCTCAGCTTGCCGCCTCCTCACGCTCACGAATAAACTCCAGCGCGCGATCTATGCGCCTCAGGCTTGCCTCTCTGCCCACGAGAAATAATGTCTCGTCTATACCCGGTGAGGCTGCGCGCCCAACGATAGCGACACGCAAAGGCTGAGCCACCTTCCCCATATTGAGTTCCAGCGCGTTTGCAACCTCTTCGACCCGATTGTGCAGCGCCTCGCGGTTCCAATCCTCGAGAGTTGAAAGCGCCCTTCGAATCTCCTCCAGAGGTTGTCGTGCCACGGGTCTAAGATGTTTCTTGGCCGCTTTGGGGTCGAACGACTCAAAGTCGCGGTAGATGAATTCACTGATCTGGGCCATCTCAACCAAAGTTTTCGCCCGCTCCCTCTGTGCCTTGACTACATCCACCAACGCCGGTCCCTGGCTGGGGTCAATATTGAGTTTTCCGAGATGAGAGCCCAGCAAGTGTGCAATATGCAGGGGATCCCCTTCCTTTAAATAGTGCTGATTCAGCCAGGAGAGTTTTTCATCGTTGAACGTTGAGGGCGCCTTGTTTACATCTTCAATATCGAAGAGTTGGATCATCTCCTCCAGGGAAAAGACCTCTTGATCCCCGTGGGACCAGCCCAACCGCACCAAGTAATTGAGTAGCGCCTCGGGTAAGAAACCCGCCCGCATATACTCCATGACGCCTACCGCTCCGTGGCGCTTTGAGAGGCGGGTACCATCACTACCCAGGATCATCGGCACGTGACCATAGCGGGGAGGCTGCTTCCCTATCGCCTTCATGATATTGATTTGTCGTGGGGTGTTGTTGACGTGATCGTCACCACGAATCACATGGGTGATATCCATGTCGCTGTCGTCAACTACAACTGACAAATTATAGGTTGGAGATCCGTCCGTCCGGCGAATGATCAGGTCGTCCAGCTCCTCATTGCTGACCGATATAGCCCCCTTGACCAAATCGTCGAAGACCACTGTGCCGTCGACCGGATTTCGAAAACGCACCACGTGTGGTGAGTCAACATCCACATTCCGTTCCCGGCAATAGCTATCGTAACGGGGCTTGGTTTTATTCTTCATCGCCGTCTCCCTAAGCCCATCGAGGCGTTCCCTAGAGCAGTCACAGCGGTATGCAAGACCGCGCTCCAGCAATTCATCTATCACCTTGTGATAGCGGTCGAAACGTTCCGTCTGGTAGAAAGGTCCTTCATCGTATTCCAGTCCCAACCAAGTCATCCCCTCGAGAATGGCATTTACCGACTCCGCGGTAGACCGCTCCAGGTCTGTATCTTCGATGCGCAACACGAAACTTCCACCATGCCGGCGGGCAAACAACCAGGAAAACAATGCTGTGCGAACACCCCCCACGTGGAGGTACCCCGTAGGGCTGGGTGCAAACCGAGTGCGAATGGTCATATCCTTGCGTTCTCAATGGGGCTGTCGCCAAATAGAGGCGCATTTTAGCAGAGGGAGCACCCGGTCGCAGAAAGAATTGACCGCAGTAGTGGGTAACTACTAGAATCCCGATTCCGCGGCACGCGGGCACCTTAGGATGGCGGCTTAGTCAGGTAGGCGGGTAAAACTTTCAAGGTTTCCGATATGTCGTATTCGGGCGATTAACTCAGTGGGAGAGTGCCACCTTCACACGGTGGAAGTCAGAAGTTCAAATCTTCTATCGCCCACCAATAATTACAAAGACTTAGAGAGCAATCCTAAGTCTTTTTTTATATAAAATTGGTGTAAAAAACTCACACGGAATTCTTAATATGAGGGTTTCTTCAAAGAAACCTCGCTCTTATACAGCTTGCGCGCTATTCCCTAGAAGGCCATTACCGTAGACTAAACGCGTCGTCCAGGGAGGCCGAAACCCCGCCTTGGATCTGGCGACAGGCCGTCACCTACGAAGTGGCGGTTTTTTATTGGGTAAGGAAAAAGGCCTGAGCGAAAGCGAACTGGGTATTGAAGCAGCTCAGAGCGGCGATGGCGTACAGAATCAAAGTTGCTTTCCCTAGCTGTACGGAGGCTTAGACACCGCCGCTCTGTGCGGAGATTAACGGCAGCGCATTTGATATCTTTAGTTAAAAGAAAACCCCGCACTGAGATGGTGACAGGGCTGCGCGGAGATCCTGGGGATAATCTACACCACTGCTGTTCTACGGGCCCACCTCGGCCAATCCGACCAGATTTCAGAATCGAAGCGCTCTTCGATGCACTTCGAAAACCCACTCTTCCAGGTGTTCGTATACAGGTACCTAACGGCCAGATGTAGCAAGCGACTATACAATCATTCCCTAATAAAGATGTCAGTGGAATTTACAGAACTAAAATCTGCAACAAAACATGGAATATATAACATATTGATAACCTGACTCATTTCATTTTCGGCACAAATTATGCCTTCAGTAATAATGGCAGTATCGCCATGGACGGAGGACATTTACTCCATAACATAATGGGGGATGAGGATGAATATGCAAAAGGTAAGAAACACCCGAAATAGACTTGGGTTGTTGGGCGTAACGGTTTTCGGTGCCCTCAGCATTGTTGCTACAAACGCAAACTCCGCGCTTGTCAATGATGGCGCAATGTTTGACATGTACACGCTGCCTGACAATAGTCTAATGCTGGACGAGCAGAAGATTTTCATCAATCAGGCAGTTGTGGGCCAAAATGAACATCTGACAGGATCTATAGGTGAAAATGACGGTGCGGTAGAGGCCTACTGGGTTTCAACAGACGCTGGTGGCCTTGATGGTGTTGGCAGTGGATTTGCTACGATTAAAGGCGGCGGAGGTGGCCTTATCCACGATATTACCTTCGGTGTTTACAACAGCTATTTCGAAGATGTGATTTTCAGTGTTATCCCTGAGAATCAACAGGCAGTGTCGTTTACTGTTACCGGCTATTTTAAGGACGGCTCTTCTGAATCTGTGGATCTGACCACTCAAAACGGTCTTGAGAATTGGCTCTCACTTGCTGACTTGGAGTCCAATCCCTTTGTGGAACTCAACATCACTTCAACAGAAGGGATCTATATCTCCGGCCCCGACAAGGGTGACGAGACGAGCGGTGGATTTACCCAATCCAAGCAGTGGCAGGTATCGGGTGTAAACCCCATACCTATCCCCGCAGCAGCATGGCTTTTCGGATCGGCGCTTATTGGGTTGATTGGTGTGGCCAGAAGAAAGAAAGCGGCGTGATCTCACCCAGCAATGGCAACTACGGCTCCTTCGGGAGCCGTTTTTGTTGGGGCGAAGAAAACCCCGCCAGGTTTCCCCAGCGGGGTGGAACCCACTGCCTATGGGTAGAGCCAAAGCTCCAAATTAATTATTTCATTTTTTCTAATATAGTTGTATACGGAATAACCCTATTATTTATGTGCTGGATAACGAGCAACCAAAGTAACCCTCTCTCTTATCTCCTCGTCGGGTAACAAGACCAGATCCTTTCGTGATATCTTTTGCCGGCGCTCCTCTTGCCGACGAAATTACTCCTACGCCGGCGCTGCGGACGTTTACCCGAAAACACCAGGAATCCAGCCTTGAAAATCGACTCGAGAAATCGCCGCTGTTGGTATCTCCTTTTGCTAGCCGCTCTCTCCTGGCAGGCTGGCGCGCAGGGGATTATCGACAGGCAGCTCGGTATCCAAGCCTTCAAGCACAGCGACTACGGCCTTCACTATCTCCGGAATAGTCAGTCCCCAAACGGCGCTTGGTCCGGCTCGGTGCACATCACGGCCCTGGCGCTCCGGGCCTTCCTTGGGTCGTACCAACGATACAACGAATCTGACGGCGCTTTCGTCACCCGCCCCGTGAAATATCTTCTCGACAACGTGCGTGATGATGGCGCCATCAGCGACGGGCATCACGATCCCGTTCTCGACACCGCCTTGGCCATTTCTGCACTTCATGCCACTAAAAATCCCAGCTACAAAGCGGTTATCGATAATGGCCAAAGGTACCTTCTGTCACAGCAGATCGATGAGCGTCGGGGTGTGGAACCCTCAGCACCTCAGTATGGGGGAGTATCAGCCCCGGGACAAAAGCCTGCGGACCTACCCAAGCAGTACCAGGTCATCGAGGCGATACATCTCACAGGACTGAGCCCCAGCCATCCGTTCTGGGAAAAATCGGCCCGTTTCATGGAGCGCCAGCAAAACCTGCAGGCAAGCAACGATCAATCATGGGCAGGAAACGACGGTGGCTTCACCCAATCCTCCACCGCTGGGAGCGAAAAAGCACACCGCTCCTCGAGGGCGATGACCTACATGGGGCTGGCCAGCCTGCTCCGCTCTGGAGCCGACAGCCAGGATCCACGAGTGGCCGCAGCCCTGGAATGGACTCGGGAGAATCCGCCGTCGGTGCCCACCCCGGCAACAGAGCCCCTGCCTTACCAGTATCGCTATTACGTCGCCTTTGCCAGCGTGATGCGGATGCTGGGGAAACCGAACTTGGAGGACTCACAAGGCAACAAGTACAACTGGCGCAATACACTCATTCGGCAACTGCTTGCCCAGTACAACGAGGACGGCTCCTGGAAAAACCCCTCGGCCGCCACGATGGAGTCTGATCCATTGGTGGCGACGGCACTGAGCGTGATCGCCTTAAACCAGATTGCCCACTCCCTTCGCTGATTATCTCTCCTCGGCCGGGAGACACTGTGCGCAAGTGAACACCGGTGTATGTATTCTGTACAGGTCAGAGACCAGCTTACCAGTTCAATCATCGCCAAAATAGACTATTCCTCATTAATATCAACATTTTAAGTGGCTACGACAGGAACCAAACGACTGGCATAAACATTGCTGATTACCCTCGAATAGTCGTGGTAACCACCGCTGCTTTTAGCTGATCGCCATTTCCAAGGGGATGAGTATGGATAACAAGAAAATACTAATCGTGGCCTTAGTATTCGCGGCCGCCAGTTTTATGACGAACACCTTCGCTGCTTCAGCGATTAGAGTAATTTCAGACCGCACACCCTCTCACCTCGAGGCTCTATTCGGGTATTACGAGCGTACGACGGGCGTAAAAATCGAAGCGGTATTCATAAAAAAGGGGCTGATTGCCCGGCTCAAATCCCGTCCCACGGAAGCCGATCTGGTGATAACCAATGCCGCCGATCTCCTGGAAGCAGCAAAAGCGGACGGATTGCTGCAAGCTTATTCGTCGGACACCATCACCAGTACGGTGAAACCGGAATTTCTAGACTCCGATAACGCCTATATCACCACTTCCTACCGCCCCAGATCGATCTTCGCCTCAAGAGCCCGGGTCAAAACGGGTGAAGTCAGCAACTATGAGGATCTCGCCGACCCCAAATGGCGGGGTCGGGTATGCATTCGCTCAGGCTATCATCAATATAATCTGAGCCTGTTCGCGCAAATGCTGTCGGACCGGGGGCCCGAGTTTACCCAGGCGTTTCTCTCAGGGCTCCACGAGAACCTGGCAAGGGTTCCCAATGGCAATGACCGGGCCCAGGTGCGGGGAATATACGAGGACCAGTGCGACCTCTCCGTTGGTAATTCCTACTACATGCCGCTGATGCTGGGAAACGATAAGCAGCGTCCCTGGGGAGAGGCGACTTATCTGATTTTTCCCGACCAGGAGAGAGGGGGCGCCTACATCCTCCGCAGCGGAGCTGGGTTGACGACGGCCGACCGCAATGTCGCCGAAGCGACGAAACTGCTGGAGTTTCTGGTAAGTAAAACGGGGCAGGATTTTATCGTCAACACCACCTACGAATACCCTGTGATCGAGGGAATCGAAATGCCTGCCAGCACCCGGCAACTGGGCAAGGGGCAACCGGGGATAGAGCGGGGCCAATTCAAATACAAGGTTGTACCGCTCCCCGACATCGCGGCGAAACGCCCAGCGGTTGTGAAACTCCTCGATCGAATTAATTTCGACAGTAAGTAGAGACAGCCCCCATTGAGCCGCATTCTGACGGGATCGGTACTGGCACTGCTGCTAGTGCCGATCCTGATTGTTTTCCACCAGGGTTTCTTCACCACCGGCTACTCGGGCCTGGAGCAGCTCTCGACGAGCCTGCTGCCAGGCTATATCGCCAATACACTGTTACTGGCGGCACTCACAGGATCGGTCACTTTGGTACTGGGCGCCGGATCAGCCTTCTTTGTCGTTTTCTTCTCCTTTCCCGGTAGGAGACTGCTGGACACTGCATTGGTGTTGCCGTTGGTGCTGCCCTCCTACCTCGTGGCCATGGTCTATCGCGAGCTCTCCCACGCCTCCCCGTGGTTCCCCTCGGTAGAGTCCCTCTGGGGCGCTGTCGGGGTATTGGCAGTTACCCTCTATCCCTACGTCTATTTGCTGAGTCGTTCCAGTTTTCAGCGCCAAGCCATGCACTATATCGAGGTGGGACAGGCGCTGGGCCTCGCCCGCCATCAAATCGCGATCCGTGCCCTGCTCCCCTTGTCGGCGCCAGCGGTGTTGCTGGGCGTGCTATTGGTCATCATCGAGGTGGTCAGCGACTTTGGTACAACCAGTATCCTCGGGGTCCGGACACTGACAACGGCGGTGCACCGGATCTGGTTCGATACTTACGATCCGGGGCTGGCGATGCAGGTGGCACTGCTTAGTACCCTGGTCCCGCTGCTACTGGTGGCGGGATACGGCCTGATGGTCCGTAGAAGGAAGTTCGTAAATCCCACCAACCGGCCGCGCCAAAGCCAAGCTGCACCCCTGGCCCGCGGGTGGCGCTTACCGGTTCTGCTGTTTCTCTCGCTACCGGTTGCCCTGGGTTTCGCCGGACCCGTGTTGGTGCTGCTGGGATGGGCCGCGGAGGCCTTCGCCAAGTTTTCACTGGCATCCTTGTATCAGGATCTGTTCCACTCACTGGTATTATCCGTTGGCACCACTGCTGGAGCCCTACTGCTGGCAATCTGGTTCGCGGTAAATGCCCGCTTCCAGGGCCCTGGTTGGACTCTGGCGACACTGATGGTAGTCAGCCTCAACTATGTAATCCCGGCAATCGTGCTGGCCGTGGCCTTGCTCTATCTATCCGGCTTGAGCTACGACACCACTGTCGGCGCCTGGTTGGCGGACTCAATGCTGTTGGTAGCTATCGCCACCACGCTACGCTATTCCGCCTTCGCCTATTTCAGCGTCGAAAGCGGGTTCAAAAGCATACCCAGCCAGATAGATGAGGCGGTGGAGTGCGCCGGTCACCGCCGCAGCCGGGGTGTCCTAAGGGTGTTGCTGCCCATGATTCGCAATAGCTTACTCATCGGGGGAATGCTGGTATTCGTATTGACTGCGAAAGAGCTGACACTCTCGCTAGTGCTGCAACCCTTTGGTTTCAGAACCCTGGCTTTATCGATCTATTATTTTGCCGATATAGAAGTCCATGGACCGGCGGCAATCTACACCCTATGCCTGATCCTGGTGGTCATATATCCGGTACTCTCCATCAACCGCTGGCTTCACTTGAGGTAGACCCGAGTGCTCTTAGGCGATGCATTGACAAAGATGGCGCGGCGCAAGCCGATCTTGAGCGAGGTCTCGTTCGAGATCGAAAGCGGTTCCACTACAACCATACTGGGCCCCAGCGGTAGCGGAAAAACCACGCTGCTGCGCACGATCATGGGACTTGACCGCCTCGATGGGGGGAAGCTCTACCTGGATGACAGGTGCCTCAGCGGGAAAGATATCCATGTTCCTCCCCAGGAGCGAGAGATGTCTCTGGTATTCCAGGAATTCACCCTGTTTCCGAATCTGGACGTGGCAGCCAATGTCGCTTTCGGCTTGAAACACCCAGGACGAGCCAGCGGAGAAATCGACCAGTTTCTCGAATTGCTGGAGATCCAGCATCTGAAACATCGGCGCATAGATAAGCTCTCCGGCGGAGAGCAACAGCGGGTCGCCCTGGCGCGTGCCCTAGCAGTCCGTCCCCGGGTATTATTGATGGATGAACCCTTCAGTAATATCGACAATATGTTGCGGGAACGCCTCTACGAACGTCTACGAGAGCGCCTGGCAGCAGCGGAGATGACCACCTTGATCGCCACCCATGATCACAAAGAGGCCTTCTATTTCAGCGATACCATTATGGTGCTCAAGGATGGAGTGGTTATCGATCACAACGCCCCCAAGCGGATTTACGAGCAGCCTAAGAACGCCTGGGCAGCCGCCTTTTTCGGCGACACCAACATACTCGACGGCAGGGTACTCAAGCCGTTACTCAACGGCCGCGCCCACCTGCTCTCGGACGGGGTCCGCTACCTGGTACGCCCCGAGATGCTGGAGCTGGGAAAAAAACAAGACAGCCTGGTCTGCGCCACCATACAAACACTTACTTATTTCGGTACACACCAGGATGTCCGACTGCGTCTGGACTCTGGTGACGAATTGCAGGCGAGATGCCCGGTACGACAAACCCTGGAGATCGGTGCCTCGGTGGGAATCCGCGTGGCGGCCCATTTTGAGCCCCACCCGGTTGCAGCACAATGAGCGCCCTGGTGTACATCGAAATGCTGGTATCGGAGAATCCTGCTCTTCTATGGATAACACAACCGCCTGGACCAACGGCTATTGATCGAATCGCGGGGTCATTATGAGAATACTTCGTATACGCCGCGGGTTTACCACCAACTCGTCTTCATTCACCGAGTGGTTACCTCCCCCTGAGGAGGAATCCGCTGGACAGGGCGAAGCGGTCCCCCCTGCTGCCGGAGCCGGCAACCCGAACCCCGGAACACCTGCAACCGGTCAGGGCGCGGCGGGAAGCCAAAACAGCATAGCCCTAATCCCCAAAACCGGTGGTGCGAACCAGCAGAGTACCGGCCTATCCTCTCCGCCCGCCAAATCAACAGCGGCACCGCAGTCCCCTGGTCATCTGGCAGGCAATACGCTCACCATCGGGGGTATCTTGGCCACGCTCGCCGCGGTATTCGTCATCGAACGAATCATCCGCCGTTTTCGGCGTACCGACAAGGCGAAATTGGATGACGAGTAATTTATCCAGGCTTCCCATCGTATTGCGCCCCGAACCATTCGGCGGCGTACTCTTCGATCCGGCGGATGCCACCTTCCTGGAACTGGATACCGCGGGATTTTCCTTTCTCTGGGAATACTTCGACAACCCCGGAACCAGAATCGGCGATGATGAAGCTACGCTGTTGGCGGAGGTGAAGCGCAACCTGACTCAACTGGAGCAGCGGTCGGTCAGAAAGATTAGCGTCGATACTCCCCCGGACACTTCGCCGGTGCCGATACTCTCTGCCCCTTCCCTGGTTGACTTCCAGATAACCGACCAATGCCATCTCGACTGCCCCCACTGCTATGCCTCTTCGACTCCCGAAGGGCAACATGCGTCATGGGCAGATATTCAACTCGCCCTGAACCAAATCGCCGAGGTGGGCAGCTTTCAGGTAGCGCTGGGGGGCGGCGAACCCTTACTGCACCCGCAACTGGAACAGATCTTAGCCCTTTGCCACCAACTCGGACTGGTACCCAATTTAACCACCAGCGGCTTGCACCTCGACGACGATAGGCTGGACTTGCTCAAGCACTACTGCGGTGCGGTCGGGTTGAGCCTGGAGGGGGTGGGCGAGGCCTTTTCACCTTATCGTAAAATGGGGTTCGACCATTTCCAACGGGCATTGAACAAGCTCCAGGCCCGTGGCATACCGACCGTGCTCCAGGTGACCCTCAATCGGGATACTTTTGCCCGACTGGATTCGATCACCGATTACTGTCTTTCCCAGCACCACCTCTACGGTGTGCTCTTTCTCGCCTTCAAGCCCGTTGGCCGAGGCCAGACATTCGGCGAGCCGCTGGCCGGACTTCCACCCCAGGAAGTTCATGAAAAGCTGCAGCAAACCTTTTTCGCTCTCGCGGAAAAAACGCGAGTCGGTTTCGACTGTTGCCTGACACCGGGTGTCACTGGCACGGGTAACCGCTTCGACACCCATGCTGCCCGCTATCTAGAGGGCTGTTCCGCTTTTCGTTCCAGCATCGGACTGCTGCCCAACCTGGATGTCCTGCCTTGTACCTTCACCCCTGAGCACCGGGTCGGAAATCTCAAGAAACAGCATCTGCGGGATATATGGCGCAGTCTCGCCACGGTAGGATTCCGGGAAAGAATGGCGACCAAGGCGGCCAACAACCTAAGCTGCTCCAGTTGCGGTAAATACAGCTACTGCCTGGGAGGCTGCCCGGTGATGGATCTGGTCAACTGCAATAGAGACTACCTAGGCTCGACCCCAAGCTCAGGCTAACACCGCCAGCTTGGCCGTTCTGCCCGCCCCCCGGTCCAGCGCGCACTCTGCTTGGATTATAAGAAGGAGCCCCCTCAAGTGCCGTCGTTTCGACAGCAGGTTACGCTGATTTGGGCTTGAACGGCTATTTGCCTATCCTCCCCATGGGAAACTGCTACGGGGCGCCAGAAGGCCGCCATTCTGATCCAAGGCTTCGGCGATCCGCAATCCTTCATTCCACTTGGCCATTCGTTCTGAACGGGCGAAAGAGCCGACTTTTAGTTGCTTGACTCCCCAACCGACTGCAAGATGGACAATAGTCGTATCTTCCGTCTCCCCCGATCGCGCCGAAACAATGGATTCCCAGCCAACCTCGGTAGCGGCATCAAGTGCTGCCCTGGTTTCGCTCAGTGTGCCGGCTTGATTCGGTTTGATCAAAGCAGTGTTGCAGGCCCCCTTGGCGGACGCGTCTCGAATGCGGGAAGCGGAGGTGCAGATAAAATCATCGGCAATGACCTCGATTCTGTTTCCCGCCGCTTTAGTGAATTCTGCCATCGCTTTCGTATCCTGTTCGCTTACCGGATCCTCAATGGCGACGATGGGATAGCGCCCCAACCACTTCAATAACATCTCCGACAGCCCGTCTACGTCCATGATCCTTCCATCCGCTGAAAGTTGATAAACGCCATCCCGATAGAAATTGGTTGCCGCAACGTCGAGTGAGATTGCCACCTCCTCTCCCGGCTGCAATCCGGCACCTTCGATGGCACGCACGAGAAAGTCGAGAGCCTGTTCATTGGCACTGAAAGCCGGCCAGTAACCACCTTCGTCGGCGACACCCTGCAAAAGACCCGCATCGCTCATGATCCGCCCAGCGGATAGGTAGACCTCCGCCGTCCACTCCAAAGCCTGGGTATAGCTGCCGGCCCCGACGGCGATGACCATAAAGTCCTGAACATCCACCCGTCTTCCCGCATGCGCCCCCCCTCCAAAAATCTGGATTTCAGGCAGCGGCAGAAAAAACTCCTGCCCCTCATTGCCGAGGAATTTCCATAAAGGCAGGCCCTCCGCAGCAGCAGCGGCTTGGGCAATCGCCATAGAGGTGGCCGTCAAGGCATTGCCTCCCAACCGGCTCTTGTTGGGGGTTCCATCGAGATCAATCATCAACTGATCGGCGGCCCCCTGATCCAAAGCGTCAAGTCCCCGCAGGTTAAGCGCGATTTCGCCATTGACCGAGGCGACTCCTTCCATTACGTCGTACCCCCCAAACCCGGGACCGCCGTCGCGCCTGTCCACCGCTTCGGCACTTCCGGTTGACGCTCCAGCCGGTGCGATTGCCCGTCCGACAGCACCTCCGGAGAGTCGCACCTCCGCTTCAATAGTCGGGCGGCCTCTGGAATCCCATACGCGGCGGCCCAGTATGTTGGTGATATTCGTACTCATAGGGAGAGCTCCTCGGACCAGGCGTCGGCTACTTCGGCCAAGCTCGCCGGGGGAGTGAAAAGAAGCGCTCGCGCGCATCGGCGAACCTGCTCTTTATCTGGTGCCGCGGTTATGTATTCGACTGGCGATTTACCATCCACCCGGGCGAGAAGCAGGGCCGGCAGCAGAGTTGCGGCCCTCTGCTCCAGGATTTCACGCCCCTCCCAGTCGACTTCCCGGAGATAACCCGCCGTCATTTCCCGAAAGCAAGTGATGAACTCTCTTGCGGCTGAAGGCGTCCAGATGCATTTCAATAGGAAGTGATTGAGGCAGAAGGCTAAATCAAACGCCGGATCCCCGATACAGGCACATTCGGCGTCGAGGAAAACCGCTCCATCGGGCCCCAGCAGGATGTTTTTAGGGCTCACATCCCCGTGGATCATGGTTATGGAAGTGCCGGCTGTTCTGCGGCTAAGTGAAAACAGCTGGGCTTGCAAATCCGGGTGCCTTAGGGCCGTGGCTTCCAGGTAGGGTTCCAGCCGAATTGCCTGAAATATCTCCGCGCTGGGAAACTGGGCTTTTACGGCATCGTCGTTGGCCGTTTGGGAATGAATGCGACCAAGGAAGCTGCCCGCCTTTGCCGCCTGCCGGGTATCCACGCGCCCATCCCGCAGTTCGTTTTTCCAAAGTAGATAACTATGGGGATCGAGGTACTCCATCGCGCAAAGCATGGCTTCTTCGTCATGTGCCAGAATGCGGGGCGCCGACCCCGGTATGATCTTGTTGGCGATGCGATACCAGGCGACCTCATAGCGATTTCGTTCCACGGGGGCGAACCAGTCTGCATCGACTTTCAACTTGGCCAATGCACGCTTAACACAGAAAACGCCCCCAGCGGTCTCAACCTTCCATATGTCGGAAGATACCCCGCCGGTTAGTACGGTGAAGTTCGCAGTTGCTGCATCATCCAGGAGCCCATGGCGCTTGAGAGTAGCCAGCATTTCCCGATCGGGAGTCAGGTCTTTTTCATCTGGCATCGCCATTTTCTCCCTCAGTTTGAGATACTAACGCAGTGACAGCCTGGAATTAGGATTACAGGAAAGAACACCAACTTTAGGACTCGAGTCTCACTCCAGGGTGCCGTACCCACCTCCATGGCTGAAGGCAGTGATTACTGTTTTGGCTTTTTCTGGAAAAAAACGTGGTTATCCTGGTGGCAGCGATACTTGCGCTTTCTGGAGAATGATCTCTCCAACAGCGTTCTGCGCAGCCGCTCGATATCGTAGGAACCACACTTCGGGCACCTGATGTTGTAGCCACCGAGAAACATGATTCCATGGTACATCAACGGGGCGTTTTGTATACAGATTAAAAAACCCCGCCGAGGCGGGGTTGTAACGAGATAATAGAGGTTTTGGTCAAGCGTTTTTCTTTCTTCTGGCGATACCCACAAAACCGATCAGCGCGCTGCCGAAGAGCCAGGCGGCGGCTGGTATTGGAATTGGATCCGAAGGTACTGGATCCCCATAACCGGTCCAGTGGCTGAAGTTGGTTGTTTCAAATTCTACGGTTACACTCCCGCCCGACATATTAACGAAGTATGCGGTCCAATCCTCTTGCTTTATAGAAAAATACTCTAAGTCTGTTGTGAAAGACTGAGCAGGACTATCATATTGTAAGGCTTGGGTCTCTTGTTCCAAACCCAGGTCGTCCAACAACCCGTTCAGAAAAGCCAATTCATTCTCCGCGCTCGCATCGCCCACTTCATAGCCCGTTGCAGAGTCTTCACTCAGCACAGCAGGAATCCCGAAAAAGCCTTTAATACAGATTTCAGCTTCGGGGGTACAACTGGCGTTGTAGTGTTTCAAGTTGTCCGGATTTCCCTCATAAATCGGATCTCCCAGCAAATCGTAGATGAAAACCGTATTAGCTTGAGCCGTACCCACAAACAGCCCGATGCATGATGCAACGAATATCCCTATACAATTTTTAATCATGTCATTCCTCCAGCTCAGCATTACTGAGATTCTATAAAGTTTTGATTACAGGTCGTACTAAATACCATTTAGAAACGGCCGTCTTATAACGATATACTACACATATCGTAAACACGCGAGTTTCATGCCAAGAATGTAACTCTCTAATTTAATAGCGATTAATTCACGTGCCAGCACAACTTAAGTATTAAGATGTAAAAATAACTGACACAAAAAACCCGCCACGGACATCCGCGGCGGGCTAAACAACAACTAGCATTAGACCCTAATACAGGAAACAAACTACCATCTGTATTATTTCATTACATTAATCAGGGTGATATTGGGGATAACCCTAGTGCCAAATTAAAACCCCGCCGAAGCGGGGTTGTATTGGCAAGCAGGGAATCGGCTAGGCGTTGTTCTTCCTTCGAGCAAAACCCACCAAGCCCATCAGCGCCGAACCAAAAAGCCATGCGGCAGCTGGAATTGGCACCGGCGCCAGATCCATGTTGAGATCCCAATGCCCTTCAACCAGTTTGTACCCATCGTTCGGGTTGCCTACATAGGCATTTAGCCAGGTGGAGGCACCGAACACTCCGGTCTTATCATTCGCCCCTTCACCTATCTGTAAAACAGGGGCGTCCACAGAGGCCGTGCCCTTCTCTAAGGGTTGCTCTACTAATAGGATTCTAAAGACGTCGCCGTTGTCAAAGCTGATCTCGCCCTTGGTAATAAAGTGGAAAAAGTCCCAGTCAGGGTCGTCGAGGACTCTGTCGTACGGCCCACCGCCGGTTTTGATGTCGCGGCCAGCGGAATCGATCAGATTACCGAATCCGCCGAACTCTATATCTATTGTGGCAACGATCCCGGCGCTGTTGGTGGCGGTACCCGTCAATGTTGCCGAATCGGTAGTAGAGTCGACATCCAACGTGGTGCCGCTGTCGAAACTGAAGTACTGGCCGCAGGCACCGCTGCCGCTCAGGTAACTATTGGTCCAGAGGCCATGGCTGGAGCTTCCGCAATCCACTTGCGCGGTATCCGATACATTGTAAGTTGCCACATGAACAGGCGAGGCTTGCGCCGCACCGGCCAAAGCCAATAGCGCAACGGCCATACCCGTTTTTTGTAAGTAGTTGGTTCCCATTTTGTCTCCTCTTAGCCCCACCATCTCACCGTGCATCGGTGAATCCTTGAGGGCGGTTTTTGCTTAATTTCTTACCAGCACCACCATTAATGCAAAAGACAGGCCAATTTATTTTTATTATTTAATTCTGATGGTTATATTATCGTGATTCTTTAATCCCTCGGCATTTGTAAATTATGTTGACAACACAGCAGGCGGGCGGATCAAGACCAAAGAGCGGCTAAAACAGAACACTCCCCCCAAGCAATCAAACCCGGTTGCCGGCATTTGCACCGGGAAGCTAAGATCCTGTGTCAATATTCTTTACATTCCTAGCTGATGAAGAGGCCGCTCAAAACGTAACTCTCTGTTTTTCTGTACTCTCTTTTGGTTGGCGTCAAATTTGCCTTATGAAAATAATCAATTTAAGCCTGGAAGCGGCTTGGCTGGCGACAGGGCAGGTTCCGATCTCCCGCACGGCCAAACCCAGGGCGCCAAAGACCACAAGATCCCGAGGACGAGAGATGATGAATATCCTGAAAACGACACTAATTGCAGGAGCCCTGGCGCTATCCCACGCCCAACTGGCACAAGCCGCCAGCGTCAACATCGGTTTCGATACCCCTGGCGACATCACTTTTAACGGGGTGGACGGAAGAAACGTGGCCAGTGTCAATTATGGCACCGGTACCATGACCATCACCGCTGCAGGGGGTGAGAGATGGCTCTACGATACCGGTTCTAACGGGGCAGACCCAGACCTGACGGCTCCCTTCACCGATGCCGCCGGCAGCGGTACCACCCTCTCTCCCAAGAATGTGCTTATTATCCAGGAGACCCTTCTTCCCACAGGCCAGTCCCCTGACGATGATGCGGGTGGCGGGAGCTATCTACTGAGCTTCTCCGAGGCGGTTTTCCTCGAGAGCATCGATGTGTTCGATGTAAAGCAGGGAGCCATCACCTTCACCACCGATGGCGGCGGTGTCTTCACTAACAGTTTCAACTCGGATACCGGCAACGATCCAACCAATAACCTTTTTGAGACTATAGATTTTGGCGGTGTTTCAATAATCAGCCTTGCGGTCACCCTGGAGGATTCCGGAGCGATTGACAACATTCGCTTTTCGCCTATCCCAATTCCCGCTGCGGTTTGGCTATTCGGCTCGGCACTGCTCGGATTGGCGGGCGTAGCCAGAAGAAGGCGGGCCTAGGCACTAATCTCCTTATAAGAACCGAAACGGCCCCCCGGGGCCGTTTTTCATTGCGGGCTATCTAATCCAACCTTGCCGGTCTACCTCTCGGCCCTGATGCCAAGGGCACCGTGAATTATCAGGGTACAGACCAGCACCCCTCCCCCAACCAGAGTCGTTTTAGCGGGCTCCTCTCCGATCACCAACCAAACCAGAAAAGGGCCCAAAACCGTTTCCAGCAGAAATATCAGTCCGACCTCTGGGGCGGGGAGATATTTCGGTGCTCTGAGGGTCAGCGCGAAGGAGATTGGAATCACCACCAGCCCCAGTAATCCCATGTACAACCAGTCGTCGCCGTGAAGCGATAGCGGTGCGGAGAAGGGCAAAATCGCTATCGCCAGTATCAGGCCGCTGAGCGCGACTATGGGTATGGCATTGTTGGCTCGCTGGTGCCGCATGATGGTGAGAATCGCAGCCATGGTTACCGCCAGAGCAATCGCCGCTGCGTCTCCCGAGAGATGGCTCTCCCCCAGGCTCTCCCAAAGGATCGAAGAGATCGCTGCCATGGCAATCAGCATTGCTACCCAGGTGCGGAGAGGTGCGTGCTCTCCGAGAAATATACTGGAGAACAACGCAGCGAAAAGGGGGGCTACGCTCAACAACACCAGAGTGTTTGCCACTGAGGTATGGCGAATGGACACCACGAAAAGCGAGGTATTGAGTGCAAACAACAGCGCTACTATCCAGCCCAGAAAACCGATCCCGGTAAATGCGATCACTCTCCTACGACCTTGGCCAATGGCGATATACAGGCTGAGTGTGGCGAAAGTCATCAAGCCTCGCCAGAACAGCAAAGACCAGTGATCGGCGCTGATCAGGCGGACCAGCAGGCTGTCCGGTGAGAGTATGAGTATACCGCCAACCGCAAGCACCAACCCTCTGGCATGGTCACTGGAAAGATATCCACCGCGCCCTATCATCGCGGACTAATCAATCCGCAATCCGTTGTATTTCCATCAACCGATTGTCTTTGTCCAATAGGATCTCGAACCTTCCGTGAATGCCGTCTTCGAGGAGAAACGGACGCAGCCTATCTGCAGGCAACTGTATCCGCCGCCCGTCGTCGGCGGAGACAATCACCGCCCGGGCTACACCTTGATAATATTTCAGGAAAGCATCACTGGGGAGGGCAATACGGAACCGAATCCGCGTCATCCTGCAAGTGCGCGGGCCTGCTCTTCCATTTCGAACATGCCGTCCAACACCAGCGAGTTGGGGCTGATGGTGCCCAAAAGCTCGCCATTCTCCACCACCAGCGCACGCACCAGGCCGTGACGGGCAAACAACCTGGAGCAGTAGCGGATATCCATGTCGGGGTGAACATAGACTGCGGGCTTTATCATCACCTCGTAGACATTAACCCGGTCGCTGGAGCGGTCCAACGCCAGTACTTTACGAGTGATATCGGATACCAGCAGCAAACCATACTCATCGTCTTTGTGATGTTTGTCCACAGCCAGCACTGAAGTCCGATGCTTCTTCATCAGCAACAGGGCTTCGTGGATCGTAGCCTTGGCGTCAATGATCGCGAACTCGGTTTTCATCACATCTCTGACCGAAATCCGGTTTGCTGCAACGTTCATGCTTTTGTCACCTTCTCGATACCGCGCTTAATCATAGGTCTTGATTCCTCTTTGTAGCACGAATCCGATCTACACCCAAGAACATATCCCTCGATCTCTACACACTGGATAGATCCGATCAATTCCCCTAGAGTTGGGCAATACGATTATCGAGGACGATGGAACATGTTGGTGTATGCCGGAGAAGCGCTCGCGGAATACGGATTCGGTCAGGGCCACCCCTTTGGACCAGACCGTTTCCATGCTTTCTGGCGGGAATTCCAAGCACGGAACCTGGACGCCTCGGCCGTCGTTTTGCAGCCGGTCTCCGGAAAAAAGGAAGATCTGTTGCTGTTCCACTCCCCCGACTATGTGGACCGTGTTCAACGCCTATCCAGAGAAGGCCACGGCATGTTGGATATCGATACGCCGGTTTTCACGGGAGTTTACGAGGCCGCTCTCACGGTAACCGGCAGCGTACTCGATGCGGTAGAGCGTTTGATCAATGGTGAGTCGCCAGGAGCCTTCGTCCCTATCGCCGGCCTGCATCATGCTCGCAGGGACTGCTCTGCCGGTTTTTGTGTGTTCAACGACTGCGGTATTGCCGTCGAGGCTTTGCGCCGCCGACACGGAATACGGCGCGTTGCCTACGTAGATATCGATGCGCATCATGGTGACGGGGTCTTCTACGAATTCGAAAGCGACCCGGAACTTATTTTCGCCGATCTCCACGAAGACGGCCGATACCTCTATCCTGGTACCGGCAGCATAGACGAGACCGGCCGCGGCAAGGCCGCCGGGAGAAAACTCAACCTGCCGCTACCACCGGGAGCAGATGACCAGCTATTCTTTGAACTTTGGCCGCGCGTGGAATCTTTCCTGGAGGGTTTCAAACCCGAATTCATTATCCTGCAGTGTGGCGCCGACAGCCTTGCCGGAGATCCCCTGACTCATCTTGCCCTCAGCGACGCCGCCCACGGACACGCGGCCCGGCAACTCTATCGATTGCGGGAGCGATGCAATGCCAAGGGGATGTTGGCCCTTGGAGGCGGCGGTTACAACAGAGACAACCTGGCTCGAGCCTGGAACAGCGTAGTGGCCGCAATGGCCGAGCAGGAGCAGCTAAGCGAGGGGATGTGAAGATGACTCAGGAGCGGTAGGGATAGGCGCGGATGTCCGCGTCGCTGGCAAGGCGTTTATTGAGTTCCACCACTTTGGGATCCTCGTACAACGCCTACCAAGTAGGTACGGGTCCCACTGCCAACAAGAAAAACCCATAGGCCTTGGTGCCTCGATCCATGACCCTTACCTCCATATGAACGACAGGGCTATTCAACTATTTCCCAAGTGGAGGTACGCGCATTGAAAAACCGCAACCAGAGTTGGCGACAAGTAGAACGCCGCACCCGGGCGCTACTGGAACGTGCCGGTCAACTGCTCGGTGTGGAGGTCCCCCGGGTAGAAATTAGATTCGATCTGAAGGGATTGGCGGCCGGTCAGGTGCGTCTACCCCAGGCAGCCCCGCCAGTGATCCGCTACAATCCCAAGTTGCTCGAAAACAACGCCGAGGCGTTTCTGCAGCAGACGGTGCCACACGAAGTGGCACATGTGATGGTAGCCCGCCGATACCGGCAAAAAGTTCGCCCCCACGGACCGCAGTGGCAGTCTCTGATGAGGCGGCTAGGTGCCGAGCCGAAGCGATGCCACGACTTCGATACCAGCCGATCACAGGGCAGACGCATGGCCCGCTTTACCTACTATTGCGGCTGCCGGAGCCACCAAATCAGCGCTGTGCGAAACAACAGAATAGCCGCCGGACAGAGCTACATATGCCGCAGTTGCGGCGAGCAATTGAGGGCTTCTGAACCATAGGGGCGAGTTATAGCACCAGACTTGCCAGTCGTTTAAACAGTGCCTCGGTGGAGGCGACCACTGCCTCACTTTCTATTCCTGAAATACTCCGGGTTTCACTGTCCGTCTCCAACCCATGCACCAGATCGTTGGCTACCGCGACCAAGCTTAACTCTGTCAAACGCCTGTAAGGCTGATGGTGACTTTCAATGGGATCGATCAAACGCGCCGGAAGTTGCCATAGTTCCAGTAACCTGGCGGCGGCCCGTGCATGGTCGAAGCCCAATACCTCTCTCTCCAGGACGGATAACGGCTTCTCCTGCTTGGCGGCGGCTCGCAGAACACTTTCGTACTCGACCGGGATAGAGTTGAGAAACATCAGCTTGCCGGAATCGTGAAGCAATCCGGCAACAAACCATTGGGATGGGTTACCAATGCGGTGGCGCTCGGAGAGTGTACGGCTGGCGCAGGCCACCATCAGGCTGTGCCGCCAAAAGCCGTCCATATCTGCGAGAGAACGATCTATGCCGTAAAACAGGCTTTTTACTTCTGTGGCCAACAACAGCCACCAGAGATCAAAAGGCCCCACGCGGGCAATGGCCTCGGAAACCGTAGAGATTTTTCTGCGCAGCCCATAGTAAGCTGAGTTTGCCAACCGCAGGGTTCGGGCACTAAGCCCCGCGTCGGTCTCGATGAGCCTTGCGATCTGCGCCGCTCCGGCAGTATCGGACGACAACATATCGTAGATCTCCAGCAACACACTGGAAAGCGAGGGTAAGGAGGCTTGCCGTATCATTTCCTCCAGTGCCAGATCGGCCTGCGTCGCCTCCCTCTTCCTCCGCAATTCCCGGTCCCAGGAGGCAACCCATTCGGGGCAGTCTGAGCAGACACCAAGATTCTGCGATGCATCGGTTCTGAGCCAGGAAAGCGCTGTTTCTCCGTCTCGCGCCCCGCAAGCCACACAACTCAGTGTCGTGCCGTCCTTGTAATCACCCATGCCCCCATCTCTCTCCCTGGAAGTGATCCTCGCATTTTACTGGTAGATACCATTTTGCAAAGAGGTTTTTTCGCTTTAGAATAGGCGTCAGAAAAGGTGCCCGAAAATGTAAGGGCCAATAGGGAACAGGGTGATGCGATTGATCGCTATTCCCTGACTGTACCCGCAACTGTAAGCGAGTAGTCTCGTACCCAAGCGCCACTGATGTTGATCCATCGGGAAGGCGGTGCGAGGCCTGGATCCGCGAGTCAGGAGACCTGCCTTTTCAGCGTCGCGATTCTGCCGTACGGGATATATGACAGAGCGGTCTTCCGTTAGCTGACGCATGCGAGCGAGCCTTCGTTAAAAAGGTGTTTTGCTTGTCTGCGGTCTCGCTGGGACGTTTCCCGGTCACCCACTGCAAGCCGGCCACCAATAGTCCAACCGACATTCTCTGTCGCTGGGGGCGAGGTCTCGTAATTCGAAAAAGCAATTCGGTGATGCACCGGTTTGCACATCGTTGCCTGCCTATGCGGCAACCTGAATGCGACGGATGACCATGAAAACAACTCAGCCCCAAATTACCTGTAGCTTCGCATCTTCTCTTTGGCACTGCCCTTTGGTTGTGGGCCTAACACTACTCATACCCAACCCGCCAACCCTGGCCGCAGAACGGCTGGATACCATTAACGTGACTGCCACCCGCACAGCACGAACCGCGGACGAAACCCTCGCCTCGGTTACCGTGATCACCCGCAAGGATATCGATACCACTCAGGCGATGGACCTGCCGCAACTGCTGGGTGGGCTTCCAGGAATAAACACCTCAAGCAACGGGGGGTTCGGAAAGACCACCAGCCTGTTTTTACGAGGCACCAATTCCAACCAAGTACTGGTCCTGATAGACGGCGTCCGTGTCGGTTCCGCCTCTATTGGCTCCACCGCCTGGGAGCATGTGCCCATCTCGCAAATTGAGCGTATCGAAGTGGTGCGCGGCCCCCAATCCCACATCTATGGGTCGGATGCCATTGGCGGTGTGATCCAGATCTTCACCCGAGATGGTGCCGGTGCCAAGGGAACCCGGGTGGACGGAGAAATTGGCTATGGCACCTATGATACCTTCGAGGGAGATCTCGGCGTCAGCGGCGGCAATGACAGCACCAGTTACAGTCTCCGAATCGGCCGCCTGCAATCCCGGGGATTCGATGCCACCGAGGATAACAATCCCGACAAGGACGGGTACGACAGGACCTCCCTTTCGGGGAATCTCAAACATCGATTCGAGAATGGCCTGACATTCCAGCTGACCGGCATGCGCGCATCTGGCAACAACGAGTACGACGGCTTCGATCCGAGCGCCGACTACGATGCCGATTTTCTGCAGCAGGTTGTTACCGGGAAGCTCAGCTACACCCTCAATCCCTGGTGGGATATGTCACTCTCAGCCGGAGAGAGCCGAGACAAAAGTGAAAATTACGTAAACGGCGAATTTGACTCAGAGTTCGAAACCCGCAGGCCCCAGGCCAGTTGGCAAAACGATTTTGCAGTAGGCGATAATGGCCTGCTAACCGCCGGTGTCGATTTTGTTCGCGACGAAGTTGACGGAACCACCGAATATAGCGAAACCACGAGAGACAATACCGGAGTATTCGCACAATATCTGGGAGATTACGGCAGACACAATGTCAGCGCCGGTTTACGCTACGACGACAACGAGTCCTTTGGCGGCCATACCACCGGCAATATCGCCTGGGGTTATGGAATACAGGATTCTCTGCGCCTGATCGCCTCTTACGGTACTGCCTTCAAGGCACCGACATTCAACGACCTCTATTACCAGGACCCTTTTGGGTCTAACGGTAATCCAGATCTAGACCCGGAGACTTCTCAGAGTATCGAGTTTGGACTGGAGGGTACGCCGGAGTGGGGAAACTGGAGTCTCAGAGCCTACCGCACCGACATCGACGACCTGATACAGTGGGCGGAAGTCGCACCCTGGGTCTGGCAGCCCCAGAATATAGCCTCCGCACGAATCGACGGTCTCGAAGCATCCGCCTCCACCGAACTCGACGGCTGGCAGATCTCCGCAGCGCTGACTTTACTGGATCCCAAGGACAAGGACACCGGCAACCTGCTTCCGAGTCGTAGTAAACAGACCTTTCGCCTCGACCTCGATCGCCGATTCGGCAGCACCGGAGTAGGTGCGACTGTGAGGGCCCGCAGTCACAGTTACAACGACCCCGATAACGAAGTCAGAATACCGGGTTACGGTTTGTTGGACTTACGTATGGACCACTACATCACCCCCGATTGGGGGTTGCGCGCACAGGTTAGAAATCTGTTCGACAAGTCTTATCAGACAAGGGCCGGCTACAATGAGCCGGGCACTGAGATATTTCTGTCTGTCTTCTACAGGCCGCGCTGAATCCAACCTCGGATTTCGCTCCGAGACCATTGACAGACTCACTGAGAGGAAAAATGCGGTACAGAATGTCAGTCCTGTTGATGGTCTCATCATTAATGCTTGCCATCTCATCTGTGGCGGCCCCACCGTCACGGGTGGCTTCCATCAATCTCTGTAGCGACCAGCTGCTGCTGCTGTTGGCCCCCAGGGAGCAGATCGCTTCAGTCAGCCGCCTGGCACTGGAGCCCCACAGCTCCTTCATGGCCGAGGCGGCTGCAGGGCTCCCCCTGAACGATGCCAAGATCGAGCAGCTGCTGGCTGCCGATCCCGATCTGGTGTTGGCCAGCCCCTTTTCGCCCCCTCATTTGTTGAAGCTGCTGAAAAAGCTGGACTACCGGGTGGAGACACTGCCTCACAGTTCCAACCTGGAAGACATCAAGGAGAACATCCGGCTTGTGGCCCGGCTGCTGGGCCGTGAAAGCAAGGGAGAATCGCTTATCAGAGAGATGGAGCAACGCATCGCCGAGGTCGGTTCCCGAGTCTCCCGAGATCAGACGGCAGACCCACCCCCATTAGCGCTGTTCTATCAACCCCGGGGATATACCAGCGGCAGTGGCACACTTCAGCATCAGGCGCTGATCCTCGCCGGCTGGCGCAATCTTTCGGCGGAACTGGGCATCGAAGGCTACAGTGGCATTGACCTCGAGCATCTGCTGCTGGGTGAACCCACTCAGCTGTTCACCTCCGCATACACCCCGGGCAGCGACTCCCTGGCACAGCGAGATCTGCGCCACCCGGCGCTGAGACGAATCACCCGCGGCAGGCCGATCGTGGATATAGACTACCGCTATTGGATTTGCGGCGGACCTATGATTGTCGAGGCTATAGAGGCACTGGCTCATGCCCACCGAGCTGTGGACTCCGGAATGCCATGAGGCCTATCGAACCCAAAATGCTCTCGCTCTTTTTGTCGCTGGCCACAGCGATGTTGTTTATCACCTCGCTGTTTGTGGGATCGAGCCCGATCCCGGTTCTCGAAGCAGCGATGGAGGCGGTGGGTGACACACCCTCGGTAATTTCCCTGATACTGACCGAAGTGCGCCTGCCCCGTGCATTGATCGCACTCTTCGCCGGCGCCAGCCTGGGGATATGTGGTGCTGCAATGCAAGGGCTGCTGCAAAACCCCCTGGCTGCACCCGGTCTAATTGGCAGCGCCAGTGGGGCGGCGCTGGGGGCCGTGGTGATCCTCTATTCCGGATTGAGCACCCTGTTCTGGCTGGCCCTACCCGTCGGCGGGGTAATCGGCGCCTTACTGGCCACATTTCTGGTCTACCTGCTGGCCGGCCGGGATGCCGGAACAGCCACCCTGATACTCGCTGGGGTCGCCATCAACGCCCTCGCCCTGGCACTGGTCTCATTGATACTCAATCTGGCTCCAAGCCCCTATGCGGTTCAGGACATTGTCCTGTGGATGCTCGGTTCTATTGACAACCGCAGCATGGATGACTTTTGGCTGCTGTTGCCGGGGACGCTTTTGGGCTGGGGATTGCTGGTGGGAGCAGGAAAACCCCTGGATGCTCTGACTTTGGGAGAAGAGACGGCTCACACCCTGGGTGTGAACCTGCCCAAATTGCGTTGGCGTCTCTTCATTGCCGTCGCCCTGGCGGTGGGCTCCGCGGTAGCCGTAACCGGTACTATTGGATTCATCGGATTGGTCATCCCCCACCTGCTGCGTCCCCTGGTGGCCTATCAACCGGGACGACTGCTCCCGGTAAGCGCCCTGGGAGGGGCCATACTACTTCTGGCGGCAGATATTACGGTCAGGTTGTTTCCACCCGGAACCGATATCAAGGTCGGGGTCTTGACCTCGCTGGTGGGAGCACCCTTCTTTCTCTATTTAATTCTGAAGACCAGGCGCTGGCAGACATGAGTGGCATGCATACTGATGCCTTGTCTCTCACCCTGGGAGGGAACCGGATTCTGCGGAAGGTGTCCCTCGACCTTAAAGAGGGAGAGATGCTCGGGTTGATCGGCCCCAATGGCGCCGGAAAGAGCAGCCTACTGAAAATAATTGCCGGCATAACGCCCTCCAGCAACGGTGCGATCTACCTGGACCAGGTGCCGTTGGGACAACTCAAAGCTGACGAACGGGCCCGTATCATCGCCTACCTGACCCAAGAAGGCACAGCGCACTGGCCGATCAGTGTGGAACGCATCGTAGCACTGGGCCGGTTGCCGCACCTCGGCAATTGGCAATCACCCGGTTCCCGCGATCGTGAGGTTATTCGCCGGGTCATGGAGGAGACCGATCTGCTGACGCTTGCGGAGCGGGCTCTCCCGACACTCTCCGGCGGTGAACGCGCAAGGGTACTGCTGGCCCGGGCGCTGGCGGTAGAACCTCGCATTCTGCTTACCGACGAACCGGTGGCCGCGCTCGACCTTGCCCATCAACTGGAGGTAATGGACCTGTTGCGTCAGCACTGCAGAAGCGGCGGATCGGTGATTGTCGTGCTTCACGATCTGCGCTTGGCAGCACATTATTGCGATCGGCTGCAGCTCCTGTTGAACGGCGAGACGCTCGCTGTCGGCCCTGCCACCGAGGTCATTACTCCCGAGAACCTGTTGAGGGCCTACGGCGTGAAGATGCGCGACGGCGAGCAATCCATTGCCGAGGCTTTTTCTCTCAGTTGGTCCCGCAGCAATCCGGGGCGGAGGCGATGAGTGCCCGCACTCTGATGATTCAGGGCACTTCCTCGGATGCAGGCAAGTCGATGCTGGTCGCGGCGCTATGCCGGGTGTTCAAGCGCAGGGGTCTAAGAGTAGCCCCCTTCAAACCGCAGAATATGGCACTCAATAGCGCGGTGACGCCTGAAGGGGGTGAGATCGGCCGTGCCCAGGCGGTCCAGGCACAGGCGGCGGGATTGTCGCCGCACACGGATATGAATCCGGTTCTGCTCAAGCCCAATACCGACAGCGGTTGCCAGGTAATCGTCCACGGCCATCCGGTGAACAGTAATCTCGAGGCTTGGGATTACCACAATTACAAACCCCGGGCGATGGCTGCGGTGCTCGCCTCCCACAACAGACTGTCGAAGGCCTATGATTACATTCTGGTGGAAGGGGCCGGTAGCCCAGCGGAGATTAATCTCCGCGACAAGGATATTGCCAACATGGGTTTCGCCGAAGCGGTTGATTGCCCGGTATTACTTATCGCCGATATCGATAGGGGCGGCGTATTCGCCCAGCTCACCGGCACTCTGGCTTTGCTGGCTTCATCAGAGAGGGAACGTATAGCCGGGTTCGTGATAAACCGCTTCAGGGGCGACATCAGCCTGCTGCAGCCAGGCATCGACTGGCTGGAGTCTTATTGCGACAAGCCCGTTTTTGGCGTTCTGCCCTATATCAAAGGGCTACACCTTGAGTCGGAGGACAGCCTCCATCTTGATCAGCATCGTGAAGAGGGCAATACGAAACTACGGGTTGTGGTCCCCATTCTGGGCAGGATTAGTAATCATACCGACCTGGATCCCCTGCGACTCCACCCCCAGGTAGAAGTCATTTGGGTCCCCCCGGGACATAGACATCCCCATGGAGACCTGGTAGTTCTGCCAGGCTCCAAGAGTGTGCGCGCCGATCTTGAGGGCTTGCGCTCGTCGGGTTGGGAGTCCTATATACACCGGCATCTCCGCTACGGCGGAAAACTGCTCGGGATATGTGGGGGTTTCCAGATGCTGGGAGAGACACTGACCGATCCGCTGGGCATAGAGGGGCCACCGGGAACTAGCAAGGGCTTGGGCTTATTCTCCATGGACACCCGGCTACTGGAGAACAAGCGTCTCGAGTTGGTCGAAGGCAAACTGTGTATAGACAACGCCCCGGTATCGGGATACGAAATTCATATGGGGGTAAGCCAGGGAACCGCTCTGTCGCGACCGTTGGTCAAACTACCCGGTCGCGACGAAGGGGCGCTGTCAGCTGACGGCCAGATCGCGGGCTGCTATCTTCACGGTCTGTTTGAATCTACCCGGTGTTGTGATGCGCTGCTGCGCTGGGCGGGACTGGAACACCCTCGCTCACCCGACTATCGCCTGCTTCGGGAAGCGGGCATTTCACTGTTGGCAGATACTGTAGAAAGCCATTTGGAGGTTGACCGAGTACTGGAACTGCTGTCTCGATAGACTGGCTTCGAACCAGTGGGGGAACATATCCCGTGGAGGTGGTGATCGCTGCCCTAGATAGCCAAAGCCAGGCCGGTGAGGGTAATGGCTTCCAGGAGTTCGCAAATCCCCCCCAGACAGTCCCCGGTGATCCCACCAAGCCGTGATGCCAACGCCTTGCGCAACCATAAGTAACTCAACACCAACGCCAACAATACAGGCACCCATTGCCAGCCCCAGACCAGGAGCGGTATCAACAGAGATATCACCACCACAGCGGTGGCCATGGACTTAGGCAGGTACCGCGACGGGTTCGATCCCAGCCCTCCTGCCCGCACATAGGGCAAATCCCGGAGTGCGGCCACCATTCCGGCCCGTCCAATGACCGGCGCCACTAACACCGCCAACCATTCGCCTTGGAGCAACAGCGCGTCCAAGGCGGCAAACTTGAGCAGCAGCACGGATACCAGCGACGCCACTCCCACAGGGCCACTGGCTGGATCCTTCATTATCTCCAGGGTGCGCTGCCGGTCGCCCAACCCCCCTACCCAGCTGTCACCCAGATCCGCCAGGCCATCAAGATGCATCGCACCAGTCACCCCCACCCAGCACACCAATACCAATGCCGCCTGCACCCCGGATCCGGCGTCGCCGATGATAGGCAGCAATAGACACAGCAGCAGGCCTATGATCAGGCCGACCAAAGGGTAGTAAAGCGCTACCCTTCCCTGGGCAGATTCTTCGGGGGGCGTAGCGAAATCGGGCACCGGCAGCCTAGTAAGGAACTGCAGCGCATATAGCAGATTACCCACTGCTCAGAGACTGCCGCAGTGGAATCTTAGCCGTGGGATACCCTCCTCGACACAAATCCGGCTGAGTGCCGCATAGGGAACTTCCATTCGAAACAGGTGGGTCGCTGGCATGCCGAGTATATGGGCGACGACCATCCTGATGACACCCCCGTGGGCGACCATTAGCAAATGTTTTCCGGAGTAGGAATCTATGATCGTCTGGTATGTTTCGATAACCCTATCCTGAAAATCCGTCACGGGCTCTCCGCCAGGCGGAGGATAGGCCACAGGATTTGTCCAGAAATTTTCCACTGCCGCAGGATCGGCGGCATAGAGTGCAGCGGGGTCGGCCCCTTCCCACTCCCCGAAACCGATCTCCCTGAGCCCCTGCGCTTCGGTTACCGGTATTCGCAATCGCTGCCCCAGACGCTGGGCAAATTCCGCGCAGCGAGACAGGGGTGATGCGACGATCGCCTCCCAAGGCCTGTTTTTGCCCACGGCTTCCCACATTTGGCGCCATCCCTTATCGCTCAGCGGATCGTCCTGAGATCCTCTAATCAGCACTCCGCCCAAAGGCTCCCCATGGCGAATCATATCGATGGTTGTGACTACATTTCCCATAATTCAATTCTCTGATACCCCGGCATCGGTAAACGTGGCCATACTATTGTGCAGGGCACAAGCGGCCCTGAGCAGGGGGACAGCAACCGCCGCCCCACTGCCTTCTCCGAGCCGCATCTCCAGCGCCAGGAGAGGATTCGCGTCCAGTGCCTCAAGCATGACTTGGTGACCCGGCTCGGCGGAGCGGTGGGAAAACAGCAACCAGGGCTTTAGATCCGGTCGACTGCGCACGGCGGTGAGTGCGGCGGCCGTTGTAATAAAGCCGTCCACAAGCACCGGTATACCCAGTTGGGCTGCCCTGATATAGGCGCCCACCAGGGCTGCTATCTCCAATCCTCCAAGGATGCGCAAAAAATCCAGGGGGCGCTTCTCGGAGGATGGTAGACGGGCCAACGCCCTCTCCACCACCTCGATCTTGAGTCGAATTCCCTCTGCGCCAAGCCCGGTACCCGGACCCGCAACATCCACGGGCCCCGCCCCCAGCAATCCACAGACCAACGCCGTAGCTGCAGTGGTGTTTCCAATACCCATTTCGCCACCGATGAAAAGCTCGGCTCTACCCACAGCTGCCCGTTCAGCGGACTCCTTGCCGGCGTTCATTGCCATCGCCAAGGAACCTGGGCTCATTGCATCTCGATAGCGGATATTGCAGCTGCCCCTGGCAACGCGGGCATCCACTACACCTTTAGGAAGATTGCCGTCGGTGAGGGTTCCCACATCAATCACTTCCAATGACGCCCCCAATTCACGTGCCAGCACGCTCACCGCTGCACCTCCCGAGGCGAAATTGGCCACCATTTGAGCGGTTACTTCCTGGGGAAAAGCGGAAACGCCCTCAGTGGCCACCCCGTGATCCGCAGCGAATACCGCTATATGAGGTCTATTCATTTCAGGCGTATGGGTATGCTGCAACCCAGCCAAACGTATAGCCAGCTCTTCCAATCGCCCAAGGGAACCCGTGGGTTTCGTCAGTCTGTCCTGACGTGCTGCGGCTTGGGCGCTGATCTGGTCATCCACCGCCATGACGGCATCATTCATCCACTGTAACGTCACAACAGTTCCCCTTTGAGCACCTGTGGCAAACCAGCCACCGTGAAAATCACACGATCGCAGCGAGCTGCCAAAGCTTGGTGCAGCCAACCGGCCTGGTCTTGAAAGCGGCGGGAAATCTCTCCCGTTGGCACGATGCCGAGTCCCACCTCATTGCTGACCATGATAATTGGGCCAGCTGCATTTTCCACTGAATTCAGTAGCGCCTCCCGCTCCCTTGATAGGGTTTCTTTATCTGGATGTAACAGGAGGTTGGACAACCACAGAGTGAGACAGTCCACCAGCAGACAAACTCCTGGTCCTGCCTCCTGATTCACCACCCTGCCGATATGCAGGGGCTCCTCCACCGTTCGCCACTCCGAGGGTCTGCGCTGCCGGTGAGCGGTGACTCGCTGCTGCATCTCGGCGTCACCCACGACCGCGGTGGCGACATATACCACCTCCCCACTGTTTCGCTCTGCCAAATGCTCCGCCAGCCCGCTCTTCCCCGACCTTGCTCCACCCAGAATCAGTTGCTTCAAAGATCCATCCACCGTCGATCACAATGATCGGGGGATTATAAGCTGGGAAACTTGTCAAACGGGATGCCAAGCAGGAGTTTTTTGTCCTTGATAGCTCCTTCAGTAAAAGAGCTCCCGAATAAATTCTCCAAGTCGTACTATTATTAGTTATTATTTCTATCTGTTTTTCTCGCACTCTCCCTATGATCGTATTGATTCTTCAAATCCCGGAGTCGGCAACTCAGGAGGCTCTTTGCCATTTCGTGAAGACATCGTTGCGGAAGGTATGGTTGCTGCCGGTTTTCAAGAAGGGGCTGCTGGAGAGCTGTGAAATTCGCCGTATAATCGACCCAAAAGACGGCAGCACGGAATATCAGGCCCTGATCCGTGTGGACGACGTGCGAACGGGAGAGGCGCTGGCCAAACAGCTAAACGGCAAGGCGTTGAGCGGAGGTAAAATCAGAGCACGGATCTATCACCCACGCTCACCCAAGAGGGAGCGCAGAGTCAACCTCGCGGATTCCCACAATATCGCCATCGTGGACCGTCGCAGAAAAGAGAGAAGACGGCCCAATTTGGTGATTGAAACGATGCACCACGCCCTCTCCCCTGCGGTTTCACAAAACTGAAAAACCCAGGACCCAGCGTTCGCGGTCTTTAGCGGCAGTTTGGGGAGAAAGCATGTATTGAGAACAATCTCTCACTTTAAATAGCAAAATTACTCACGTTTTGTGAACTAGCTCACAATTCCAGCCCCTTTTATGTTCTGGCCGACCTATACTAAATTCTACAGACTTAGTCTTAAGTCTGGTTTTTTGAGGTGGCTTGGTGGAAGTTTTTGTACGTAGATTGCCGGAATCAGTCACGCGACTGGACCTGCTGCATTTCCTCTCGGCGGGAGCCAAGGGCCGCTGGAGTCTGTTTAATCGGCGAACCTCAGCAGCAGTAATCAATTGCGAGATTTTCCGGATCGTCAATCTTGAGGACGACTCCGTAGAGTTTCACGGTATTGCCCATGTGGAGCCGGCGGATGTGGCAATGACGACCATAGAACGACTCGACGGGAGCTACCTAAAAGGCAAGTTGATGGAGGTCCGCCCGTACATTCAGCGCTCCGCCAGCGGCGACCGGCGCCGCAACCCCGTATCCGGGGAGACCGGTTACTCCGAGCGACGCAGGGAAAACCGCAGGCGAGAGCATCTCTCCATTGACACACTCCTTGCTGGCGCCACACGCACGGATATTGGCGGGCCCACCATATTGGGCCGCAAGGTCCCTTCCAGCGCCAGACGACAACACCCAGACCGCTGAATTCGATCCGAATCGGCTCTCCAGTTTGCCCCTGATTAATTCGCTCTCAGCTCCCTGCATGAATGCAGCGCAGACACCCTCCCCAAGTCAAGATACGATCTGATCGGCCGATACCTGCCGGGAGTTCAACGCTGTTGTGGGAAGTTTAATCCGATTTCTGTGCAGTGAGCACCATATAAATAGTTTGTTGAAGATATCCAGCAACAGGAGACAAAAGTCTGGACAGTGCCCTCATATCCGTTAGCGAGCATGCCCATCGCACCCGCCTTAAGAATCAACTACACGCCCTGGGTTATCGGGTCGAAGATGCGGGTGATGGGGAAGCACGCCGTGCGCTGCTGCTCAACGCACCTCCCGATATCGTGTTCACAGATGAGGCGACAACGGCCCAGGAAATACGGGCGCTAGACAGCAGCCGTTTCATACCATTGGTTTTTCTAGCCAGTGCCAACGAAGACGTTGTTTCGGAACGCTATATCGATCTTGGTGTAGATCACTTTCTTCATGGTTCGGTTGAGTCCGCAGAATTACAGACATGCCTTCTGACCATGGATCGCGTGCGCTCGCTATATGATCGTTTCGGTAAACTATTCCGCAGACTGAAAAAGGACGAGGAGACAGCAGAGAGTGTATTCAGCGGCGCCGTTTTGGCCCACAACGTTGCCATGGAGCAGATTTCCACGCTGCTGAAACCCGCGGATGTATTCAGCGGAGATGTACTCCTCAGCGCCTACTCCCCATCCGGGGACATCAATATCGTCCTGGGGGATTTTACCGGCCACGGACTGGCGGCGGCTATCGGTGCATTGCCTGCATCCGAAGTGTTTCGGGCAATGACCAACAAAGGGTTCTCCGCCAAGCAAATCCTCTCCGGCATCAATGAGAAGTTGTACCGGCTGCTACCAACCAGTATGTTTTTTGCCGTTCAGTTCATATCTATAAACCGTTCGCTCGATCGACTTATGGTGTGCAACTGCGGAATGCCGGATATCCTTTTGATCGACGGGACCAGCGGTCGAATCAGACAGCGTTTCACCTCCAGATCGTTGCCTCTGAGTATCAGCCCGGAGATCGATTACCAAGACGCCGTCGAATACACCCGGATCGATGCCGGGGACCAAATCCTGCTGATGAGCGATGGCGTGCTGGAAGCGCGGAATCCTGCCAAAGAATACTTCGGCGAGATCAGACTGGAAAAAGCCCTGGTGCAGCCCAGGGATTCTGCAGACCTGCTCGCCGCCCTGGGTCATGCGTTGGATACTTTTCGCAGCGGAGCACCCCAAGATGACGATATCAGTATGGCGGCCATTCCCTGCATTCCGGCGTTGTTCCCGCCGTTCGCCCCCCAGGAACCGGACCCATCCGCGGAACATAGAGGGGAAAACCAGGCCATAAGCAACGTCGACACCCAGGACAAGAGTGAGTTCACGCTTACACTGTCTGGCGATAAACTCCGGGAAGTCGATCCCGTGCCGCTGCTGATTAACCACATTCGAGAGATTGAAGGACCGGGACACCACTGGCGAAGTCTCTTCACGGTGCTGACCGAACTCTACATCAACGCCCTCGACCACGGGGTACTGGGTCTGAATTCTACGATCAAACAGCAACCCGGCGGTTTCGACAAATACCTCGAGATGCGCGCTTTGCGCCTGGAACGTCTCGAATCCGGATCGATCACCCTGCGGATTATCTCCCGCCCCGCCGTCGGCGGCGGCACAATCGAATGTCAAATCGAGGATAGCGGTAACGGATTCGACAGTGAAAGATGGCTGAAAAAGGATCCTCAGCGGGATAGCCAACAGCTATCGGGCCGCGGCATCGCCCTGGTGCGTGAACTATGTGAACAAGTCCGTTATGAGCTACCGGGCAACCGGGTCAGTGTTATCTTTTCCTGGGCAAATTAACCCTTCCCCAATCAGGTTTCCCACTCTATAATAGAACAGAAGTAGAACCAACTATTGGTACAGCTTCTATGGATTCAGCACTAACCCGCCGGCAGCGGGAAATCTACGAATACTTGCGCGCGCACGGCGATGACTTTGCCCATCCCCCCACCCTGGATGAGCTCTGCTCAATGCTCGGTCTTCGTTCCAAGGGGTCGCTGCACAAACAGATCCAAGCCCTCATCGACGCCGGATTAGTGGAACCGATGAATAATCAGCGCCGGGGCATCAGGCTGGCGGCACAGGAGGATGGAGATCAGCTGCCCATGCTGGGATACATCGCTGCCGGCAGCCCCATCGAAACCATGGATCATAGTGAAACCATGGCGGTCCCCCCCTACCTGCATACCGGCCGACCCTGCTACCTGCTCCAAGTGAAAGGGGATTCCATGATCGACGAAGGCATACTGGACGGTGACCACATAGTTGTGGAGCGACGAGACCAGGCTAGAAACGGCGAGATTGTTGTGGCCTTGGTTGACGGCAGCGAAGCCACCCTGAAACGCATCGAACAGCGACCCGGCCGGGTAGTACTCTATCCAGCGAATGCCAATCTGCAACCCCTGGAATACTCCAGTGATCGGGTGCAGATTCAAGGCGTCCTAGTGGGCCAAATGCGACGCTATCATTGAACCCGCAGTCGTTGGAACTCCCCCCTGGAATCTCTGTCCCAGGATAAGGAAAATAGTTTATCATCCGATCTCGATCTAGCTTGAGACAACCAATTTGAGCATCCTCCGAATAACAATCGCAAGATGTCCGCGCAGCAGCAAATTCAAACACTAGAAAAACACATCGGTCAGCAAATAGTAGGCCAAAAGCAGTTGATCAACCGCCTGCTCATTGCGCTATTGGCGGATGGCCACCTACTGGTCGAGGGAGCGCCCGGATTGGCAAAGACACGTGCCATCAAGGTACTCGGCGATGGCCTTGCAGGCGACTTTCACCGCATCCAGTTTACCCCTGACTTGTTGCCCGCCGATCTGACGGGTACCGAGGTATTCCACCCACAGGATGGCAGTTTTCATTTCCAACATGGCCCCCTATTCCACAACCTGATCCTAGCCGACGAAATCAATCGCGCCCCGGCAAAAGTACAGTCTGCGCTTCTGGAGGCCATGGCTGAGCGGCAGATAACTATCGGCCTGGTTTCCTACCCCCTGCCGTCCCTATTCCTGGTAATGGCCACCCAGAATCCCATAGAGCAAGAGGGCACCTACCCCCTCCCGGAAGCACAGCTCGACCGTTTCCTGATGCATGTCCGCGTCGGCTATCCCGAGACCGGGGATGAAAAGGAGATTCTCAGACTCGCGCGCCGGGAAGCGCAGCACAATGCAGAGCCCGTGCTTCCCGAGCACCCCCTGAGCCAAGAGACGCTCTTCAAGGCCCGCGACCAGCTATTGCAGATTTATATGGCGGATCCGCTTGAAGACTACCTGCTGCAGTTGGTTCTCTCTACTCGGAAGCCTGAAAAATACGGCGACGACCTCGCTGGTTGGGTCGAATACGGCGCCAGTCCCAGGGCCAGTATTGCCCTTGACCGATGTGCCCGCGCCCATGCATGGCTGGAAGGCCGCGATTTCGTTACCCCGGAAGATGTACAGTCCTTGGCGGCGGACGTTCTTCGACACCGGATACTGTTGACTTACGAAGCGGAAGCCGAGGGTATCACGACGGACAGTTTCATCCAGGAGTTGATCTCCCGGGTTCCTGCTCCCTGAACACGGAAAACCCAACCTGTGGCGCAGCGGGAGAGTACAGTAATTACACCCTCAGGCGAAGGCCTGGTTTACGCTACACCCGCTTCGCTTATCGATCTAAAAAAACACGCCATCAGACTGCCACTCAATGCAGCACGGTTGCGCAGTCGGCATAGCGGGTCCTATCTTTCGCGATTCCGCGGGCGGGGAATGGAATTCGACGAAGCGCGCCCGTATCAACCCGGGGATGAGATACGGAATCTCGACTGGCGGGTAACCGCGCGCACCGGCAGACCACATACCAAGCTGTTTCGGGAAGAGCGTGAGCGATCGGTAATATTGTGGGTCGACTATCGAGCGCCGATGTTCTTCGCCACCCACGGCCGCTTCAAATCGGTGCTGGCAAGTGAAGCCGCCGCCCTGCTGGCATGGAGCGCCTGCAGACATGGCGACCGACTGGGCGGCCTGGTGTTTTCAGAACAAGGACACCAAGAAATACGCCCACGCAACGGCGATCGCGCTGTGCTCAGCCTGATCAGGCTACTGGCGGCGACTTCCGCATTGCCGCGACAGGAAACAAACCGTGAACGACGACGCGAGGTCGCTGCGAACGCCCTCGCTAGGGCGCGGAGGGTCGCCCGTCCAGGTTCCCTGCTCTTTTTCATCAGCGATTTCCGAAACCTGAACTCTTCCATGGAGATGCACTTGGCAGCGCTCTCCAGGCATTGCGAACTGGTATTGCTGCAGATCCGGGATCAACTGGAGCTCGAGTTACCGATCCGGGGCAGATATCCGATCAGCGATGGCAGCCGCAGGCTCATCATCGATAGCGGTAATGGGCAATTGCGCGAGACCTATCAGAGACATCAACTGGCTCGCGCCCAGCGCCTACAGCAACTCTGCCGACGTCACAGGATGCATTTGCTGGATTGCAACACCGTAGATGACCCGCTACAGGTGCTGATGCTTGGGTTGGGAGGAGAGACCAGGTGACGCCCCAGGAGCTGCCGTTGAGGGATATTCACCTACCGGAGCCCGTTGGCTGGTGGCCTCCGGCACCCGGATGGTGGTGGGTAGCTGCACTCGGGATAGTGCTGGTCTTGGCAGTCTGGTTGGCGATGGCCCTGCGAAAACGCGGACAACTGAGGCGCCATGCGCTTATGGCGTTCGAAGAAATCACTCGCGACTACCAGCAAAGGGGCAATACTCAAGCGCTCTGCCAATCCCTCTCTGTTCTTCTCAGACGCATCAGCCTGAGCCTCTATCCACGCACCCAGGTAGCCTCGTTGAGTGGCGAGGATTGGCTCCGGTTTCTACAGCAAAAACTACCTGAAAAGTCACCTCGCTCTTTTATTGATGGTCCAGGCAGAGTATTGGCGGAGGCCCCCTTCAATCCGCAACTTGAAGTGGATGGCGAAAAACTGCTGGCAACCTGCCACCGTTGGATCCTGATCACCACCCGCCAGGGAGGCGTTTCGTGATCGATTTCGCCTGGCCATGGATTTTCCTACTGCTGCCCTTACCGCTCCTGGTAAGGTACTTAGCGAAACCCGCCGAACCGTCATCATCTAGCGCTCTGCGGGTGCCATTCGCCGAAGACTTCGGCATGCAGGGCAGTCCCTTACCTGGCTATCGGGGCAATCACTGGATTCAATTGCTGGCGGCCTTCGCCTGGATTTTATTGGTGGTTTCCGCCGCACGCCCTCAGTGGCTTGGAGAACCCATAGCCATGCCGGTGAGCGGACGGGATCTAATGCTTGCTATTGATTTATCTGGCAGCATGCAGGAGAAGGACTTTATTATCCAAGGACAGCGGGTGGATCGCCTCGCGGCGACCAAGTGGGTCGCGGGTGATTTCATCGAACGCCGCGAAGGCGACCGCATCGGTCTGATCCTTTTTGGAGACCGCGCCTACCTTCAAACACCTCTCACCTTTGACCGGGATACGGTTACAACACTATTGAACGAAGCCGTCATCGGCCTGGCGGGCAAGCAGACGGCCATCGGAGATGCCATCGGCCTTGCCATCAAGCGCCTGAGACAACGGCCGGCCGCCAACAGAGTACTGGTTTTGTTGACCGACGGCGCCAATACCGCTGGATCCATTCGACCGGAGCGGGCTGCGGAACTGGCGGCTGGTGAAGGCTTAAAGATATACACCATCGGTGTTGGCGCCGAGAGGATGACCGTGAACTCCCTGTTTGGCCCTCAGGTAATCAATCCCTCCAGAGATCTCAATGAAGAGGCCTTACGCTCCATCGCCGAATCGACGGGTGGACGCTACTTCCGGGCCCGGAATGCTGATGAGCTGGTGCAGATATATCAATTGCTGGACGAGTTGGAGCCTGTGGAGCAGAAGGCCAGGCAGTTCAGGCCCATTGTAGCGCTCTTTCCCTGGACCCTGGGACCCGCTTTGTTGCTAGCGGCGATTCTGACAATCCCCGCTGTGCGACGGATCAGTTTATGAACGGGTTTCACCTGCTACGACCTGAGTGGCTGCTGGCGCTGGTGCCTTTGGGGTTATTGTTGTGGCTGCAACACCACCAGAGGCCAACAGCCGGCAGTTGGGATCGGGTATGCGATTCCGCACTCTTACCCTTCCTGCTGGCGGGTAAAAACGCGACCAGCCGCTGGCGTATCAGTCTTGCTTTGGGGACCGGCGGCGTGCTGGCGATTTTGGCCCTGGCCGGGCCGGCATGGAAACAACTCGAGCAACCACTATTTAAGCAGCGCTCTTCGCTGGTAATTCTGCTGGACCTATCTCGCTCCATGGACGCGGAAGATCTTCGCCCAAGCCGCCTAGTGCGGGCGAAATACAAACTTCTCGACCTGCTGGCACGCCGCAGCGAAGGCGAAACCGCGCTGATCGTGTACGCCGCGCAACCTTTTGTGGTCACTCCTCTAACTGAGGACACCGAGACCATTGCCGCCCTTGTGAACAGCCTCGACAGCAGTATCCTTCCCAGCCAGGGCAGCCGCCCTGATCTGGCTCTGGCCCGTGGTCTCGAACTGCTGTCGGCGGCCGGCGCCAGCGGTGACCTGCTGTTCATCACCGATGAGATCGACGCCACCCTCATAACCGAAGGGCTGGCATCTAGGCCGACCGGTATTGCCGTGAGCGTGCTGGCAGTAGGTACCCCCGAGGGTGCACCGATTCCCCTCCCCGATGGCGGATTTCTCAAAGATCAAGCTGGAGAGATCGTGATCTCTGCAGTGGACACCAATGAACTCAGTAGTCTGGCCTTTGCTGGGGGTGGGGAATTCATCCAGTTAACAGCGGACGATCGGGATATAGAACAGTTATTAAAAATAGTCTCACCTGCGGTGGGCGACGAATACTGGGAACAAGCTGTCGCCCGCAGCGATCAGTGGCGTGAAGAGGGGCCTTGGCTGTTACTGCCACTCCTTGTTCTGGCGGCTATAGTGTTTCGCCGTGGATACCTGCTGCTGGTACTGATCACGTTATTACCGATGCCACAACCCCTTTACGCTCTGGACTGGGACCGCATTTGGCAACGCCCAGATCAAATTGGGGCAGATTTCTTGGCGTCGGGGAATCCTGCCGCCGCGGCGGACATATTTGAGGATCCACTGTGGCGATCCGCCGCGCACTACCGCGCTGGAGACTACGAGCAGAGTCTGGCGTCACTTGAAAGCATGGAGGGAGAGCTCGCGGATTACAACCGGGGTAATGTGTTGGCTCGGCTGGGACGGTTGCAGGAGGCACTGCAGGCTTATGACAGGGTACTTGAGCAAAATCCCCATCACGCCGACGCTGAGTACAATCGCGATCTGATTCAACAACAGATGCAACCACGGCAACCGCCTTCCGGGGAGAACGGTAATAATCAAGACCAACAACCGCCTTCCGGGGAAAACGGCGAGCATCAAGACCAGCAGCGGGGCGAACCGAATGAGGAGGATGGGCAAAGTAGCGGCGGTAGAAAACAAGACGAGCGGCTAACTTTGAATAAGCCGCAGTCCGAGAATACCCGAGCCGACTCAACAGCCCCCGGGAAAGAAGAGCTTGAACAGCAACCAGCTCATGAAAAACAATCCGAGAAGCAACCGCGGGAGCAATCCCAACCACCGGAGCGAACGACTGAAAATACCGCCAGTCGTCATGGAGATTCAGAAGAATCAGCAACACCTCAGCAGGAGGAGCAGATACTGAGCGAGAACGAACCCGAGCAAGACCAGGATTCAACGGATGAGATAAGCAGACAGTGGCTCAGAAAAATTCCAGACGATCCCGGAGGCCTGTTACGAAGAAAGTTTCGCTACCAATATCAACGGCAATACCAGGGACGCCCGGAGCACAAACCGTGGTAATCGCCGCCAACCGGGAGATGTCAGCAGAGTGAACAACAGGAGATCACCTGTCTCTTTGAAGACCAGGTATTTATTGGCTTGCACCCTGCTGCTTGCGGTTGGCTCGGCTCAGGCGGCTGAAATTTCTGCTGAATTGTCGCGAAACCCGGTGCATTTGGATGAATCGTTCCAATTGACCTTTGAGGCACGGGATACCACCGACGGTGAACCCGACTTTTCTCCCTTAGAGAGAGATTTCGAGATCCGTGGCCGAAATCAGCAACAAAATATCCAGATGATCAATGGCAACTTCAGCAAGACCAGGTTGTGGCAACTGACACTGATGGCCAGGCGTAGCGGCAATCTCACCATTCCCCAAATACCCTTTGGTAACGACCACAGCCCACAGCTCAGCATCGAGGTACTCGAACAAGCCGATTCCAAGAACATCGTCGGTGACGACCTTTATCTGGAGGTGGAGACCGACACCGACACCGCTTATCCGGGCCAACAAGTACTCCTAACGGTCCGATTGCACCACGCCGTTGCCACCAGTAATGCCAGTCTATCCACGCCTCGGTCCGATGATCCGGATATGGAGATTCTGAAGCTTGGGGAGGATCAGCAATTCGAACGCCAGCTGAAAGGCCGAAGTTATGGTGTGGTCGAGCGCCGCTACGCTCTGTTTCCGCAGCAACAGGGAGCGGTCACATTGGAACCCATCGTATTCGAGGGTGAGGTGCGTTCCGCCGGCAGGCGCGGCGGTTTTTTCAACTCTCCTCTGGATACTTTCGGACAACCGGGCCGTATTCGGCGGATTCAATCCAAACCTCTGCAGATCAAGATTAAGGCTCCACCTCCGAATGCCGTTACCACACCCTGGCTTCCCGCCAGAAATCTGCAGATTCAGGACAGTTGGTTGGGAGAAAAAATCGTAATGCGGCAGGGTGAACCGGCCACCCGCACCCTGGCGATATTTGCTGAAGGGTTGACCGCAGCACAACTCCCCACGCTGATGCAGAAGCTGCCCAGAGGACTCAAGCAATACCAGGATCAGCCCCTGCAGCAAATCCGGGAGGAGAGTAACGGTGTAACCTCGGTGCGCCAGATCAAAGTTGCCATCGTACCGAGTCTTCCCGGCAGCTATACCCTGCCCGCAATCAAAATACCTTGGTGGAACACGGTTAAGGACCAACCGGAAGTCAGCCAGGTTCCAGAAATAGTCGTCCAAGTCGACCCGGTGGCTGAGACTGCACCCGCGACTGGGGTACCGCAACCCGATAGCGCACCAGGGCAGCCGGATCGAGCACCCAAGGCAACCTCCGCTGAAGTGGCACCGGATAAAGCGACCGGGGATGAAATTCCTTGGTTAACCCTCGTTCTGGGGTTTGGTTGGCTGACCACATTGATCGCCTGGTGGATGTGGCATCGAAGAACCGCCACCGGGAGAGGCGAAGAAAACTACAACAGGATCGTGCCTGCGAAGCATGGTGCAGTGAACAAAGCTTTGCGACTGGCCTGTAGGTCGAACGATCCGGAAGCGGCCTCCAAGGCGCTCATGGAATGGGCCGCACTTCGCTGGCCGCAGCTACCCCCACGTTCCCTGGGTGGAATAGCGAAGAAGCTCCCAAAAACCGCCTTGGCAGTGGAAATCTCCACCCTTGAACGGCATTTGTACGGCTATGAAAATAGCGCCTGGAACGGGACGAAGCTCTGGTCGGCGGCTAAAGAGCAACTTAGAGAGCATCCCAGGCAGAGAGTAGGCGCGCAACAACCATTGTCCCCCCTCTATCCGGAATAGGTGACTACCGGTTAGAGCGAACCGCGCGGATTCAATGCAACCCACTAGGCATAGCTTCATTTAGACATTCGTCGATCCTGCGGATAATCTGCAATACAGCAGTTGCTGTAACCTCCATGCCCTGCTCATCGAACCAGACTTCAGCCAAGGGAAAAATGTCGGAACCCGTTGGCAGTTGCTTCTGTTGCTCGAGCAGTCGCCTGACCCGACTCACGAAGACCCACTGTAGCCACTCATTGAACGGTAAGGTGTCGTAGCAAAAGGGCATATTACTTGCGAGCGCTGTACTCGATGGGCGGACATCTCCCCACTGGCCAAGAGCACGCATCTCCAGCTCCAGCTCATCGGTTAATTCAGCCATACGTCTGCACCTGGGATCCATCTTTGCTCCGGCGCGGTATTCCGTTTGTAAGCGTAATCCTAACATCCCGTCCTAATCCGATAAAAACCATATACCAACAGGTTCTTAACCCATCCCGATTTGGTAGTATTAGCGACTATCGATCCATAGAGTGCGCAGGCGGAGTTCATCACCATGTCAACTGAAGCCGTAACGGTAGGATTTCCCGGCGGGAAACAGGTGAATGCCCGAGTGGGCAATTTCAGTATTCTTACTGATCAGCCGGAAAAATATGGTGGACAGGAATCGGCTCCCGCACCCTTCGATCTGTTCCTCGCCGCCATCGCCACCTGCGCAGGTGTTTACGCACTGGGATTTTGCCAATCCCGCAAACTCTCCAGCGATGGATTGGGACTGAACATGGTCTGCGAGCGCGACGACAAACGCAAAATGATCACTCGAATATCACTGCAGCTCACATTGCCGGCGGGTTTTCCCGAGAAGTACCGACCGGGGATCATCCGCGCCATGGAGCAGTGCGCAGTAAAAAAACACATCCATGATGCTCCAGAATTCCTGATCGAGCTAAACCCAGCCGCCGCTTAGTTCGCCGGCGGCCGGGAAGAGATAGCGACCAGCTTAGAAGCGCCGTCCCATAGGCCTCATGTTGTCGGCAACTTCTTGCTGCTCGGGGGTCAAGATCCTATAAAACTCGTCGATGGCATCCGCCAGATTACTCATCTGCTGGGCATTTTGGCGCATGCGCTCGGTTCTCTCCGTGACCGCCAGCTGCGATCCCCGCTGCTTAAACCCTACTCTCATGGTGGTCACTTTAGTAGATATATCCTGTTTCAGCGCTTCCCATGCCGGTTCTTGCTCCGGGGTAATCTCGAGTTCGTTCTTCAAGTATTCCAGCCGCCGCTCTATCTTTTCACTCGGCGCTCCGCCCATCATGCCCATACCTCGATAGTCCCTCCCGTGCTTGCCGTAACCCTGACAGCCCCAGCCATCGGCCGAGACCAGCGAGATGCCGGCAGCGGTAATACCGATAACAGCCACGGAAGTAATCAATATCTTGCTAGAACGCTTCATTTTCTCATCCTCTTTCTGGTTTGCGGCAGCAGCCCTGCCGGTGACTGCTATCACAACACCGGATTGTAATTACAGGATGTCCGCCAAAGGGTGTTTTGTAATTAATTGTTGCTCTGGACTCGCAGTTACAATGAGTTACAAAAAAACACCCTGGCTGTAGAGTTTGTGGGTTATAAATAGCTCATGGAGAAGGTACCGAACATATTGATCGTCGATGACGATCCAGACATCCGCAGTCTTTTACAAAACTATTTGGAGAAGAATGGCTACCGGGCTTTTTCGGTGGGAGACGGCAAGGAGATGCGGAAGCGATTGGAGGCTTCCAATCCTGACTTGATCGTGCTCGATCTGATGCTCCCGGGAGAGGACGGGCTGGAGATTTGCCGCAATTTGCGTACAAAATCCCAAATTCCGGTCATCATGCTCACCGCCCGCGGAGACGAGATGGATCGTATCCTCGGACTGGAGATGGGTGCTGACGACTACTTGCCAAAACCATTTAACCCGAGAGAATTGTTGGCACGCATCAAAGTCGTTTTGCGACGCAGTCTTGCCGCACCCTATTCCAACAAATCGGATCAGGCACAGGCGTTTTGCTTTTCGGGCTGGCGCCTCGATCCTATTTTCCGCCATCTAAATGATGAAAGCGGTGCAGTGGTAGCCCTAAGCGGTGCCGAGTATCGGCTTCTGCGAACATTTCTGGAGCATCCCAATCGCGTACTCAATCGGGATCAGTTGCTGGACCTGACTCAGGGACGGGAGTCGGACCCCTTCGACCGCAGTATCGATGTGCTGGTTAGCCGTTTGCGACGGCGTCTAAGGGATGATCCAAGGTCCCCCAGTATAATAAAAACAATTCGCGGTGAAGGCTATGTGCTCTCCGCCGCAGTCGAAGATTGCGACAACTGATGAGGTTGCTCCCGCGTTCACTCTTTGGTCGGCTCATGCTCACCCTGATCGCCGGATTGATACTGGCGCAGGTGCTCAGCACGATGATTTTGCTGAAGGATAGGGACGAGTATTTCCGCAGAGGCTTCGGCTCCGACCTGGTTCAACGCATTACTGCGATAGTCAACCTGATCGAGAGTCTGCCAGAGAACGACCAGGCATCGATTATCAAAGCCTTCAATACGCCAACGTTTCGTGTATTTACCGCCCCCAGCCCAGCGCCTGCCCCCCCGCAATCGATCGTTGCGGAACACCTGACAGCAATGCTGCGCCGGCAGCTACCACAACATCAGCTGTCGGAAATCATCTTTTCTCCCAGCTTTCACTTTTCGGGGCATCACCACCACCCGGCTGCGGGCAAAGACGGCAAGCGACCAGCGAAAGCATGGAACCGCAGGAACGGTAGAAGGCCTTTACCCGGATTTCAGGCCGGCGTTCGCATCCAGGACGGCCGATGGCTCAATTTCAATAATGCCCTACCCCGGGAATTCCGCGGCTGGCCCGGGCGGATACTGGCCTACCTCGCCGCCCTGATAGTATCTATTGCCCTTATCTCCCTGCTCGCTGTGAGACTGGTTACCCGCCCCCTCAATCGCCTATCCGATGCTGCTGAGCAATTGGGGCGGGATATCCATAGCCCCCCACTCGACGAAACCGGTCCGTCGGAAGTACACCGAGCGGCGACTGCCTTCAACACCATGCAGCGACGCCTGCGCCGTTATATTGAGGACCGGGGAAAGCTGCTGGCCGCGGTCTCCCACGATTTAAAGACCCCTATCACCCGGCTTAGATTACGCGCCGAGATTTTGGAGGACAGCGATCTCAAAACGCGTATGACCCGGGATCTCGATGAGATGGAACAGATGGTAAACGCTTCTCTCGATTTCATGCGGGGTAGCGAAAGCAGTGAAGCGACCGTCCCCGTCGATGTTCCCGCTTTGCTGGAATCGTTGCAAGACGACTGGCACGAGCAGGGAGCCGAGATGGAAATAGCCTCGTCTGAAGGTATACTGCCCTACCCAGGCAGGCCCCTGGCGCTGAAGCGGTGTCTGGGTAATTTGGTGGAAAATGCGATACGCTATGGAAATCGGGCCAAGGTACGACTGCGGCAGACTGAGAGCGAGTTGGTCATTATCGTCGCCGACGATGGAGCGGGTGTGCCTGAGGAAGAGTTGGAGAAACTCTTCAAGCCTTTCTTCCGTCGCGAGGGGTCCCGCAGCAGGGCGACGGGAGGCACCGGACTGGGATTGGGAATCGCACGCAACATAGCCCGGGGTCACGGTGGTGAAGTGGTGTTGAGAAACGGCCGCAAACGCGGGTTGGAGGCTGTGGTTACTCTGCCGAGGCCAGGCTAGAATCCCTACTCTACAACGGCAGCTTTGCACCCCAGGCTGCTGTCAAGGGAATATCCACCTGCAGGAATTCATCCACTTGTTGCATCCTCGGATTGAATTTTCGGCAGAGCTTTAACATCTTCGTATTGTTGGGGAAGACGAAACCTCGCAGGACTTCGAAGCTGTTTTCACAGGCCGATTCCAGCAGTTTTGAAAGAAGTGCAGAACCAATCCCCCGGCCCTGAAACTCATCGATAACCGTGATCGCAAACTCCGCGATTGCTGGTTGCTGCTGGAGACTGATGTAGCGGGCGACTCCCAATCCCTGGTAATCCCCCTGGCGGGGAAGCACTGCGCACCAAGCCACTCGATCTTTTCCGTCGATGTCAGTCAGATAATCGAGTTGCTCCTCGGAAAACTCGCTCAAGCCCGAGGCAAATCGCTGCCACCGAGAATGGGGAGAGAGCTTTTGCAACCCTGATCTCAACTCCTCCCTCCAACGCTGGGCGGTAAAGTCCAATTCAGGACTGATACAAGGATGGACCTCAAAGGTCATCCCATCTTTGGTGTAATAACCTGGTGCAGCGATGCCAGACATAGACTCATCTATACGGACTAAGCAGTGGGGACCCAACTAACTTCGGTCGCCTACGAGCAGCCCCCTTGCAAACAAGCTTTTCATCCTAAATCTGTGGAAAACTCCTGCTAAATATCACGACAGCTAGCGTTATCCTACACCCAGATAGCAATCAACAGGAACTGGTTTCCCAATAGTCCGACGATGCCAGATTAAATTCTTTCCTGAGAAGTGACGATAAGCTCAATGCAAAATATTAAAAGGCTTAGGGAGAGGATCATGCCCGCATCCAAATTACACCAGTTTTGTTGTTTACCCCCACTGGTGGTTTTGTTGGCAACAGCGTTTCCAGCCGCTGGTGTGCAGCTTTTTCGCACCCCGGTTGCTCCCATTCCGGTTCCTCAGGATCTGACAATGGACTGCATTCAGCTCGAAAGAGAGATCGCCGCCATCACACCCTTGAGCTACAGTTACAAGCCCAGCTTTTATGAGAACCCCTATCAGGGGGCGGCCTTGTTATTGGGTACTACAATATCCCCGGTGTTTTACGCCTACCCTGCTTACGACTACTACCTCGACTATCGGGAAAGCAGCCGCATTATCCCGACTCAAGACCGCCTGGAACTGCTGCGGCATCTTAAAGCCGACCGCCACTGTTTTGAAAACTAGGAAAAAAAGCCAGGGCCTGTTAACACTAATTGGAACAGCGTCGTTGCTGCCCCAGAAAGGGCCAAACAAGGCGCGAGGAGTGAGGTTTGGTGGTTCCAAATGAATGACGAGTAACGCCGAGTGGCCCTTTTTGGGGCGCAACCCGGAGGGACGGGGCCATTTTTCCCCAATTCCGCGTTGCACCTCGCTTACGTAGCCGTGCTACACCGCGCTCCGTGCGCCTTGACCTGCGATAAATTGGCCTCCGGCGACGCTGTTCCAATAAGTGTTAACAGGCCCTAGATGGTAGATGTGGAATCAGAGGTCTGCCGGTTCCACGAACAGTTCGTAAGATACACAGGGATCCACAGCACTAATGAGCAGTCGGGCCCGCTTCTCTAACTCTACCCTGTCGTCCGCTGCGATACCCACCAAGCCCTGGGAAACTATACCCAGGGGATGGAAATTCCACTCTGTTGGTGCCACGATCTGGTAATGCTCGACTCGCCCCTGATCGAGCCTCACCCGATGAATAAGAAGCCCACGGGAAGCATCGACCAACGCCAGGCCAACTCCGCCTCCAGGCTCTTCCGGAACGATCACACCATCCCTTTCCACCTCCAGTTTCCTGACACCTCGTTCCAGACGCCCGTACAGAAACGCCAGATCCAGTAGTCTCGCAACCAGTCTGGGTAGCAGACCGTTGCCCCACCTGCGGTGCAGCGTCTGCATCAGTGGGTGATTCACCTGTCTTGCCAAGGGGCCGGTTTCTCTCGCCTCCCCCTGCCAATCCGGACTGGCCACAAACTCCCCCTGGTCCCCATGCAGCCTATCTTCAATCAGCGGTTCCTGGATTTTGGGAAGCACCTCTACCTGACAGCGGCCGAGTTCGCAGAACTCCTCTCCCTGGATATTGGCCAACATCACTGCCGCAACCGAGTCGTTGTAACGTATCCAATCTTGTAGCGACTCCTCATCTGCCATTTCGGCCCAAGACCTTGGAGGACTAGAGAAAACATGTTGTTGCAATATGTTACCTAAAGCCTCAAGGGGTCGACCTGGATCGCCCGCTGTGGCGATGGAATGCGCGTCAAGTGATGAGAAGGGGTCTTGATCCTCGAACAGCGTCTGGCGAAAAGAGCGCATTAAACGACCTACAAGAAAAACCGATTGGTGTTTGGGAGGTCTATCGAGATACTTGGCCCAATCCAGCTCAATGCGCCAAAGATGCTCTCTCACCGCCTCAAAATCCACCAGCAGACTCCTGGCGATATTGACACGCTCAAAACACGGTGCCGACTGTGCCCGCTCCAACGCTGTAGCAGCTGCGAATCCCTGGGCAACACCACAGACGCTATAGAGCAAAGGCAGCAGAGATATGACCTCCGCGGGGGTTTTACCGACGAATACCTGAGTCATACCCACGGGTCTACTGGAACTGATCGTAACTTCGTTTACACGGCCGTCAGCCACCCTCAAGCGAATGCCGAGAATGCCCTCGATACTCTGCCCCACAGAGGTTTCTACCATGGCTGATCAAATCCCTGGCGGAATCTCAGATCGGTTGGGAAAAATTCATTGTGCATCGGTTAGGCTTGGCATCATGCCGGTACTGGGATCAATCCTTTCTATTCATGGTCCCGTCGCCAAGGCGGCGGGTCGTTTGCGGTGAGATCGGGAAAAAAGGCATCGAGTTCAGATGCGCTTGCTCCGTTCATTGAGGCTTCCAAGGCGCTCAAACCATTCTCTATTTGTTTCGCCTGCTCCGGCGTAAGCACCTCTCTGGCGGTACCCAGAAAACTGAGGATCCAAGTGCCTTCTCGCTGTGGGCCGATCAGCAGTGTTTCTACGGTCCTTTCGCCGTTGCGCCCTCGGCAGAGCGCAGAATACTCCTGCTGCTCTACAATCTGCATTGGAATGCCCATACACATTGGAATCTCTAGCTGCCAATATTGCAACCTAAGGGTTCAATTTTAATGCGATACTCTTCTAGGTCAATGATCCAGAACATTGTTGGACGCCTCTGAGAAGTGTCAACTATTACGTTTGCAGTCTCTTTTCGTCGGAACAGGGGACGAGTGACAACACTCTAATAAATTATGAAAAAACACCCAGAAAACGGGACCGTGGGGATGGTAGGGGACAAAGAGTGCATCTACTACGATGGCTACTGGATTCGCTTCTATCCGATACCGGAAGATACCCTTGCTGCCCGTAAACTGCTTATCGATCACCTCTCCAAGCGTACTTTTCACCACACTGAGTCGGGTATCAATACTCCCGGAGAAAGGCTCGAGGATGCCCGGCGGGCATTCGAGGAAGAGAAAGACCCAATGCGTCGGCGGGTGAACGGGGCTATGCTGGCTGGCGCGCTTTTCAACCGCGCCAGCGACATCTTCACCGCTGTCGTTGAGCTCGAATCCAAGGGGATTAAAGTCAATCGGAACAATGAACTCATGAAAGAGTGTGGGGAGTGCTTCGAACAAGCATTGACCTTAGGCAAACATGTGAAACACTACAGTGGTGAAGAAGGTATCGACGAGCTCTGGGGGGAGCCGCTAAAGGCTTTCACCCAGCCAATCGAACAGGTTTTCGAGTCCCGATACCGAAAAATCGCCCAAACGATGCGAGACATCGATCGCATTGAAGAGCATATCGTCGCCCTATTTACCGACGACCGGCTGTTTCACCCAATATTGAAGCAGTTCTCAAAACTGATCGAATCCGCGAAGCTCCAGGTAGAAACCATGAAAAGCGACATCGCTTTCTTTAAAGTCTGGCCACAATTTGTCGCCAATCGTGAAGCGGTTGAAGAGTTTACACCGGACCCAGCGGATTGTAGTGAGGAGTTGCAGTCCAGAATCGCCGATGGTTTCGAATTGATCAGAGCGGGCACCGAGCTGATCACCTATCTTTCCGAGGCAAGGGTCCCTATGACCAGAAGCACCAAGCTGTTCCTGGACAAGTGTGAGACCTACAGACGGGAGAGACAGAAATCGACATTCTCACCAGAACAACCATCGGAAAATGCCGCATCCGTAAACTCTTAGGACGGGGCGCCACAAGCGCTGTCTATCTGGCAGAAGATCCCTTCAGCGGTCAAGAGGTTGCGGTTAAGATCGCCCATCACAATCTATTCAACGACCCCTCCAGCGGGCCTCGATTCCGGAGTATGTTCATTACCGAGGCGAGCTTGGCGGGCAAGTTATCGCATCCACATATCGTCAAAGTCTACGACGCTGGAAGCGAAGGCGATATGCACTACATTGTGATGGAGTACGTGCAGGGCCAAACTCTGCGGCACTACTGTAAGCCTGAGAATTTGCTGTCCGTGGATAATATCGTGGACATATTCTTCAAGTGTGCCGACGCGCTCAACCACGCCTGCCACCAGGGATTGATACACCGTGACATAAAGCCCGCTAATCTGCTGATGGGCAAGGATAGCGACATAAAGATCAGTGACTTCGGTACCGCGTTGATGACGGATTCCGTACTCTCCGAAGTGATGGATGCAGTGGGTACCCCCAGCTACATGTCGCCTGAGCAGATTACCAACAAGAAGGTTAACTTCCAAACCGATATATACTCATTGGGCGTGGTGATGTATCAGTTGTTGACAGGTCGACTGCCTTTTTTCGGCGACAACCAATTCGAGCTGAGCCAAAAAGTCACCCAATATCCGCCACCTCCCATAGAACGGATTCGATCGAATATCCCGGATCCAGTCTGTCGAATCGTTTATCGTTGCCTGGAAAAACGTCCAAGCGATCGGTATTCGAGCTGGTCGGCACTGACCACAGAACTCGCTCAACTACAGGAGCAGATGGAAGATCCGAAAGAGCGCGTGTCCGACACTAAGAAATTCAACCATCTCAAGAGGCTCCGGTTCTTTAGAAATTTTACCGATGTGGAATTGTGGGAGGTGCTAGCGATTAGCAAGTGGCACCACTTCAGTGCTGAAAAAACTCTGCTCAAGGAGGGGAAAATCGGGGGTTCCTTTTTTATTCTTGCATCGGGTGAAGCGAGAATTACCAAAGGTAGCGCAACTTTGGGGGCATTGGTTCAGGGTCAATGCTTCGGCGAAATGGCTTATATCCACGGTACTCAAAGGCCACGCAGTGCAAGCGTCGTCAGCAACAGCCCGGTGCTGGTAGTCAAAGTGATGGCGGACGCTTTAAGAAAGGCACCGGATCATTTACAGGCCAGATTCAATCAAGAGTTGCTGCGAACCCTAGCACAACGGCTGGAGGCAACTACGGCAATGGCTTCCGCTCTCTAATTAATCTATAGCGACGCTAAAGGTACTCCCTGAGTCGGTCAATCAAGGCATCAGGCGTTATACCGTAAGCAAACTTGGTAATGAATTGCCCGTCCGGACCAATGAGAAAGAGGCTTGCAGTGTGGTCCATGATATATAAATCAGGATCGACACCATCTTCAACCTTCTGATATTTGACGCGATAGCGTGACGCGACCCGTTCGATCATCTCGGCACTGCCAGTCAATCCTATTAGATTTTCGTTAAAGTATTTAACGTATCTATTTATTTTTTCTACATTATCTCTTTTAGGATCAATTGTTATAAACCAGGGTTGAAAAAATTTGGCTTGATCGCCAAGACGAGAGAGGGCCAATGACATGACCTGCAGTGAAGTGGGACAGACATCCGGACAGTAGGTGTATCCGAAGTAGACAAGATTGTAGTTTCCGATAAACGCCTTTTCACTCACCAATTTCCCGCGATGATCGGTAAGCAAAAAGCTACTCCCAAGCGGAGTAAGCGCAGATTCGAGTAACCCCTCCTCTGCAAAGCTGGCCGAAGATTCGCTCCCCCCGCCCAAACATCTTCTTATGACCTCGGCGTTGTATTCCATTAACTGCCGGTAAAGTTCGGGCCCTGGTTGTAGTTTGCGCCCTAGACTGTCGAGACGACCCACAGAGACATCGTCAATCCCTTCGGTTAACAAAGGTAGATAAGTAGTGTCAGCTCCCTCCTCCATCAACACACAACCAAGCCCCTCCGAGTCCAGAAGCGCTCGGCTCTTGAACAACCGCTCTACATCTTTCGGCCGTTCTCCCAACGGGGTGAGTACATCCCCTAGCCGCAGTGCGTAGGCTTGGGAAAAATACTGAAGAGTATCGTGGTATACCAGCGCGGACCCCTGTTGCAATCCGCGGTAACCATATTCGAAACGCCGGTCTAACTCTGAGACTCTGGCCTGGACGCTACGACGATTTCGCAGATAGAGATGGGACCGCCCCGGGTCAAGATCAATGAGGATACGGGTCAACTCATCTACCAGAATGACGGCATTGCGTGTATCCAGCCACAGAAACGGGTCTCGCTTGTTTTCATCCCAGCGACTGGGTAAAACTTTCAGAGCAGGGTGTGATAGCAACTCGACAACCCGCACGTCAGTGTCCAGGCCACTCACCGGTGCCGCTAAAAAGGACTCTAATTCAGGCCCCACCCAAATCAGCAAATTCGCGTCATTAAGCATGGCGAGCTGAGCTTCCTGCAACCGGTAGTCAAATGGCATGCTGGATCCATCGACAATCAACTCGGGTCCTTCGGTACCTGCCATGAGCGCTGCCATAAGTGAATGTACGGGCTTGATACTGACCACAACCCGAAACTCGTTCCCCGCTATGGCCGCCCCCCAGCAACTAGACAACAGCCATACCAACAACCAACGCATAATATTGAACCAGCATTTTTTCATGAGCACTTGAGGATGGATTTATGAAAATTGAAACACCGGAAGGAGATGCCGGAGCGGTAATCCGATTACGAATTCATCTCGAGGAAAAATGTTGCCAAGGTTGAAACCAGCTCGCGACCGATTCCCCGTCAAAGGCTTGCTTCAACCTTTGGAGCGCATTGTCGACAATGCCAGAGAAACTATCCCTATCGGGACAAATCTCATCACTCTTCATAAAATTCAGAAAGGAGTCGTTGGTCACTTGATCGAATCTCAGACCCAATTCCCGCCGCTTCGGCAAATTCTCAACCAATGCCAGCTTCATACGCTGAGTTTCCTCAATAAAGCCACAATGCAGCGCGATGCCATTCAATCGACCAAGCTCGTTAATCGCACCATATTGTTCCCTGTCCACAGCAGCAGCGCTAGAGCCGTACAAAGAAAAGAGTAGTAAAAGCAGGTATTTCATTAATCTGCGTGCTGTTAATCTCTGGAATCAGGTTTACAAAGATTTATATTCTACCTCAGCTCTTGACTCATCGCGCGCGTAATTTCCTTGCGAAATCACCGCCAGCTGGCGAACGACGACCGCTCAATGGATCTGTAGCCGCTTACTGAAAGGTAAACTATCTTGTAACGACATTGGGGCGGGTGGTGACCTCCTGCCTCTCCCTGTTGTTATCAGCGTCGGCAATAAAACCATATGGATTATAGGGATCTGCGGATATGCATTCGAGCTGGACAGGGGTACCGTAACCCATATCTTCCGCATACCGGAATAGCATCTCGATGACGACCTGATCTTCCAACGCCCAACCCGTAGAGTCGAATACTGTTGGCATCGATTTGTAGTATCGATAGTCGTCCGCCGCTTTTATCAGGGTCACGAGGTCAGGACCTAGTTGATCGATTGAAAGCTGTTGAGATTCACCCTCTTTCAGCGCCTGCTGCACGAAATCGGGGCAAACAAGACTGCGCTCCAGCAGCGATAGCGGAAGCTCGGTTTTCCCGGGAAAGTCCGAGCCCACTGCATTCACATGCAGGGATGGCTTGAGCCCAAGATCACCGAGTACCGGCCCCTTACCAACACCAATCGAGGTCGCGGTGCAGAGAATATCGGCATTGCAGACTACTTCGGCCAACGAAGTGTGCTGCACCATATCTGAGTCTACGCCCAAGATCGCGATTCTTTGCTTCAGGCTTTTACTGATATCTGCATCTATATCGAACACCAGAACCCGTTCCAGCTCAAAGAGCCTCGATATAGCATGAAATTGAGTCACGGACTGAGATCCGGCACCAACCAAACCCAATACCTTTGAGTCGTCTGCCGCTAATATTCTGCTCGCTACTGCCGATGCTGCTCCGGTCCTCAAAGCAGTTGGAAAGGTTGCATCGATGAGGCCCATCATGTGACCGGTAGATGTGTCCAGTACCATGGCAGAAGATAAAACCGTGGGTAGTCTACGTACTTCGGGATTGAGGGGATGATACCCAACCATCTTGAAAGTAATCCGCTCGCCAACCTGCATCACCGGCATCCATTCCAGCAGCCCAGTTACCGGATGGTCATAGTTGAAGCCTTCCCGAACCGGAATCTGGTAGTCGTTGGGATCGAAATTCTTGCAGGATTGGACAAGCATTCTGATGGCTTCGTCCATCATTCGATCCAATCCAACTCGCTTAACGATACGTACTACGTCTTTAGACGACAATATAATGGTTTTCATTTTTCTCCCATGGACTCCCACCCATACTCATCAACAGGAACACACTACGAAGGAGATTCCCGCCGTGCAGTATATTTATCGTGGTTGAGCCGGCTTGGCTTTTATATTTCTTGCAGCCACTGTTTTAGTTTTGGAATCAGCATATCGCCTCTTTCACCTTTTCACAACGAGACGCCAAGCAATCGGCATCGATTGCCCCACTTGGTATTAGCCATCTGTTTTGCTACTCTGACATCAAACAACTATAAGCAAGTGCGCGAAACAGCACACCCCCACAGGAAGCGCACACGCGGTAGCAGGCGGGGAATCTGGCAGAAGTAATTTCATGAAAAACGTTGCCGACATCTACCCTGTAACGCCGATGCAGGAGTCCATGCTCCTACGCTTGCTTTCCAAGCCGGATATAGATCCGTTGTTCAACCAATTCTGCTATGAAATCATTGGAGAGCTTTCCACTGCTGCACTGGAGAATGCCTGGCAACAGTTACTGGACCGTCACCCGGCCCTGCGTACCGCATTCATAGTTAGCACAGACAAGCAGCCTTTGCAGATTGTTCGCCAAAAGCTCAAGCTACCTTTTGAGCGAATGGATTGGCGCCAGCTTTCCCATGACCAACAGCAAACCGAGCTCAGCGCTTTTCTTGTCAGAGATCAAGAGGTTGGATTCGATATTTCCAAGCCGCCCCTCATTCGGGTTATGCTTGTTCAGCTTGCTGCCACGAAATTTATTTTAGTCTGGAGCAGCCACCATCTGCTGCTGGACCGATGGTGCCTTGGCACCATATATGCGGACTTATTCGAACTATATCGTGCCAATCAAAATCACCTCCAACCCAAGTTGCCTCCTCCCCACCCTTTTCGTGACTATGTTGCTTGGATCAAGCAACAAGATCAGCATGCCGCGGCGGCATATTGGCGAGAGGTGCTACAAGGGTTTAGTACACCAACCTCACTGGTCACCGGTCTGAATAAATCCAGCCTGGAAGCAACCGCAGCGAAATCGAACGAAAAAATCCTGGCACTCGGGGAAGCCTATTCTGCATCTGTTATTCAAGCTGCCCGTGGGTTCGGTGTCACTATCAGCACCTTTGTACAGGCTGCTTGGGCATTGGTGGTAAACCACTATATGAAAAGTGGAGATTTGGTCTTTGGCACTACAGTATCCGGAAGACCTCCGGATTTGATTGGCGTGGAGTCCATCATCGGGTCCTTTATCAATAACCTCCCTGTTAGAGTCACTCTTCAGCCCTCGACTCGTTTAAGCGACTGGTTGATCGATTTACAATCCAAGGCTTACAAGCGGGTTTCATTCGAATTCATGTCTTTGGCAGAGATCCAGCGCTGGAGTGAAATATCATCTGTAGACACCCTGTTCGATACGTTGCTTATTTCATTGAGCAGCCAACCGATGCAACCCCCCGATGGACTGGAAGTCCGTGGCATCGGAGGTTCACTGAATACCGCCTATCCCCTTACGATCAGCGTTGAGGAGGCGGGGGATCAAATCTCCGTCGGTGGAGTACTCCAAGCGGGTTACGGCACCATTGTCCCGTTAGACGAGATCCTGGATCGCCTGACGGTTTTTCTTAAGCGTCTCTCCAGGGCCAACGACGGTGCTCTCCTGGGTGATATAGAAGGCTTCAGGGTACCCACTCCATCAGCAGCGTGTCCACAGAATAACGGCCAGGCGTGGACGCCCTCCGTTTCTCTGACTCCGCTCAACCCAGAGCACACCAGCGCGGAAATCCAAGGCAGGGAGTCAATCGACCTGTCTGTCATTGAGGAATTGATCATCGGTAAGTGGCAACAACTGTTGGAGTTGGAAACCATTGGGTTGGACGATAATTTTTTTGATCTCGGCGGCACTTCTCTTCTTGCCGCGCGCCTGGTCAACGAGCTCGAGCTCGCCACACGAAAAGTTATCCCTACTCTGTCCCTGTTCCAAACACCCACTGTCAGGGGCATGTCACGCAATCTGCATCAGGGGGCATGGCCTACAAAATCGGGGCTAATCTTCCCGCTGAGTACCCGTGGCGATAAGCCTCCGCTGTTCTGTGTCGCCTCTCCAGAAGTGCAGACGATCGGTTATTCCATTCTGTCCCGACACCTAGCGAGCGACCAGCCAATATACGTTGTTCAGCTGCCTCCGGATACCAAGAGGATACGCCGTCTTTCCGTGCGCGAACTGCCAGATGTTGCTGCGGACTACATAACGGCGGTAAAGAAAATTCAGCCGCTCGGCCCTTATCAGCTCCTGGGAATGTGCACCGGCGCCCAACTCTCCCTGGAGATGGCAAGACAGCTGACCGAAACAGGTTCCCGGGTGGCGTTTCTCGGCATCCTCGATACTTTCAGTCTATTCACCCTTTCCAAAGGGTATTACCTGAAACGGCTGATAGATCGCGCGGACTACTACAGCGGCAGGTTGCAGTCGCTGATTCAGATGCCATCCAATGAGAGAAATGCCTTTATTCATGGAATGCTAAAGAGACGCTGGAAATATTCCGTGGAGAACGCCGAGCGTTCCTTGCAGGATGACCAAATCTCGGAAAAGGCGACAACAGCATGGCAACCCACAGACCCGCCGATTTCCCAGCAGAACGACTGGTTTGTCGATTTTGGCTGGCCACATCAGTTAGGGGAAATCGAAAAATACCCAGGTGCGGTCACTCTCTTTCGGCTTCGCAGGCAGCACTACTGGCGCATCCGCGACCCGTCATTGGGTTGGAGCAGACTTGTGGAAACAGTTGAAGTGGAAAGACTGAAAGGAGCTAAACACAGTGAAATATTGCGAGAGCCACGAGTCAGGGAGTTGGCTGCACGACTCGAGAAACATCTCCAGGGTGAACACGAAACCACCACTACTGAGGAGCTCGATGTATCGAACTTATAAGATCGGCCAGCGGTTTAGCTTGCTGGGCCTGTTGTTGCTACTGCTGATACCCGTCAGGCTCGCGGCCCATGCCCCGGATCAGAGTTATCTTTTCTTTAGCATTTTCGAAGACTCTGTAAAGGGGCGGGTGGAAATTCCCCTCTCGGATTTGAACAAGGCGCTGAATTTAGGAATCGCGGCAGATAAAGCTGAAACCGAACAGGCCTTGGCTCCCCATATCGAACAAATAGAGAATTATATCCTGAATAATGTCAGTGTTTATCCGGACGGTAGCAACGCCAGACTTGAACTCTCCGACTATCGTTTGATTGAATCATCATTCGGCCAGTTTCTGGCCATGGATTTTTCTATCGGCGGTCTCACCACAATACCTTCCTTTATCGACATCAACTATTCCCTTATCTTCGACGTCGACCCAAACCACCGGGGGCTCTCGGTTATAGAAAACGACTGGAAATCAACCTTGTTCAACAACGAGAGTCAAGTCGCATTAACCTTCAGCCCATCCTCCCGTGAGCAACGCCTTGATCTCTCCAACAGATCTTTACTGAGTGGTCTGATCGGCATGATCGAGATAGGCGTGCATCATATCGCCATCGGACTCGATCATGTGTTGTTCATCATTGCGCTTCTTCTACCTTCGGTTCTTAAGCGTAAAACTGATGGTTGGCAACCGGCTTCAAGTTTTGGGGAGGCTTTGCTGAATATAGTAAAAATCGTCACCATATTTACCGTCGCCCACTCTATTACTTTGAGCCTGGCGGTATTGGGGGCGGTCGAGGTCTCATCCCGACTGGTGGAGTCCGTGATTGCCCTCTCTATCGTGCTGGTGGCAGTGGATATAATTTATCCGATTTTCGGTCGTCGCATCTGGTGGCTAGTATTCGTCTTCGGACTGTTCCATGGATTTGGGTTCGCCAGTGTGTTATCGGAGATGGGAATTCATTCCAATTACACCGCACTCTCACTGCTTGGGTTCAATATTGGTGTGGAAGTCGGGCAACTGATTATTGTATGCATAGCCTTTCCGGTTCTATATCTACTCCGCGATGCGGCCTTCTATATCAGATTCGGCCTGCCTTCCGGCGCCACGGTTTTGATTATGATCGCCAGCTATTGGTTTGTTGAACGGGCCTTCGAAGTCGACTTGCCGGCTGGTCAGCTTGCCAATCAGTTCCTCTCTTTATTCGCGTAGGTGAGAGATGGATTTCGGTTGGGCAGCAGAACAGCTAGGGTTCAAGAATGAAGTCGTGGTTTTTGCAAAACGCGAACTAAATGCGAATGTTCTGGGACGCGATCAGGGAGTACATTTCCCTGGCACCAATCGCCGACGTCTTTCTAGTGTTCGCAACCAAGGAGCACGGTTCAGAGGCAAATGTGAGCAACTGACACAGTGAATTTTCTACTCCATCAGCTCATAGATTCGGTCGCGGCAATCGATCCCCAACGCGAGGCGGTCTGCTTTCGCAGCGATACACTCAGTTACGGAGCACTCGTTACTCAGGCGAACCAGTTGGCGCATGCATTGCGTGCCAAAGGAGTACGCAGACGAGATCGCGTGGGGATTTTTATGCCCAAGGGTCTTCAGGTCCCGGTTGCTATGTACGGAATAATGAAAGCCGGCGCTGCCTATGTCCCACTCGACCCGGCAATGCCCCTGGAGCGACTGATGTTCGTGCTCCAGGATTGTGGGATTCGTTGTATAGTAACCGACAGCAGCAGGCTTCGGGTTTTACAATCACTCGACAGTAAGTCGACTGATTTGCAGTTATTAATGGGAATTGCCCCCTCCCCTGGTCTCAGCTTCGAATGCCTGGATTGGAATCAGATCAGTAACTTCCCAGGAGAGCAGGCGCCGGAGATTAAAATTATCGAGCAGGATCTGGCTTATATCATATACACCTCCGGCTCTACGGGCCAACCAAAAGGGATCATGCATACGCACCACAGTGGAATGAGTTTTTCCGCGTGGGCAGCCATCTCCTACGGACTGGTGGCCGAGGACAGACTCAGCAATCATGCTCCCCTGCATTTCGATCTCTCGATTTTCGATTATTTCGCCTGTGCGGTTGCCGGCGCTACTGTGGTTATCATTCCCGAGGAGTACACCAAGTTTGCCGCCAGTTATTCCAAACTACTTGAGGAGCAAAAGGTCTCGGTACTCTTTACCGTCCCTTTCGCCCTGATACAGCTACTGCTTCATGGCGTTATTGAAAGTCGAGATCTCTCCAACTTACGCTGGGTCATCTTTGGTGGGGAACCTTTTCCCACCAAACACTTGAGGGCATTGATGGAAAAATTACCCCAGGTGCGCTTCGACAACATGTACGGCCCCGCGGAGGTTAATGGCATCACGCACTACACCCTGCCCTCTCCACCTGTAACCGACGAGCCCATCTCCATCGGCGCTGTCAGCCGCATCGTGGAATCCTTGGTGGTAGATGAACAGGATCGCCCGGTCGACCCGGGTGAAGTCGGAGAACTGCTGGCGCGCACACCCACGATGATGCAGGGTTATTGGAACCGCCCCGATCTTAATGCCAAGGCCTTTGCGCAACGACCGGTATTCGAGGGTTACCTTGACACCTACTATCGCACCGGGGATTTGGTTAGGCAGTTGGAAGATGGGTGTTTTCAGTTTCTGGGCCGAAAGGACCGCCAGGTTAAAGTTCGAGGGTACCGAATCGAGCTTGACGAAGTCGAGTCTGTACTCTGTAGCCACGAGGCGGTCGAAGAGGCTGCAACACTCATCCTGCCCGCCGCCCAGGGGTCGCTGGAGATTTATGCCAGCACCATTCTCAAGCCACTGGCAAGCATCGATGCCAACGACCTACTTTCCTGGCTCAAGCGGCGTATTCCTTGGTATGCCGTCCCTGGCCATATATCTATCCGGGACACATTTCCCCGCACCACCACCGGCAAGATCGATCGTATTGCACTGCAAACAGAAATCGCGAGCGATAAGGGTAATTGTTAGCTATGGACACAAGAGAGGCACTGGCGCAGTTCATCTCGGAGGAGATCCTCCACAGCGATGTACTTATCGCCTTCGATGAGAATCTACTTGACGACGGTATGGTGGACTCGATGGGCATGCTACGGCTCGTGGGCCACATCGAGCAGCTGTTTGCGGTGAGCGTACCGCCGGAAGATTTTACCTTTGAAAACTTTCGCGATCTCAATTCCATCAACACTTACCTGCTGCGTGTCATGGGGAAGACGAATGGTGAATGAGTCCTCTGGCAGCCCGTTTTATCCACTGACCAGTAGCCAGCTTCTTATCTGGGCAGGTCAACGGCTGCAGCCGGATGACCCCCTGTACAATATGGTGCTGACGTTCGAACTCCACGGGGCAGTAAACCTGGATGCCTTCCAACTCGCCCATCAGAAGTTGGTAGAGAGCTGCGATGTCCTGAATTGCTCGCTGATAACCGACAGCGATCCGCCCCGACAGCGCTTCTCATCACAAACACCATGCCAGCTGGAGATGTTGGATTTTTCAGACTCTTCCAGCCCTGATGAATCCCTCTCAGAGTGGGTAGAAAAACAGCGTGTATATCAGTTTCCTCTGCAGCGCTCACTCACCCATAGTGCACTAATCAAGTTGCGCGCAGATCTATTCGTTTGGTACCTCAATCAGCATCATCTCGTAACCGACGCCTCGTCCAGTGCCGTACTGTTCGAGAGAATGCAAGGTCTTTACGGTCTGGCGCTAAACGGAAAGCTTGGCGAATCCAGCCCCCTCCCCAGCTATCGGGACTACATAGAAACCGAAGCGAAAAGCAAAACCTCAAAGCACTACCTCCGCTGCCAGAAATACTGGAACGGAAAACTCAAAACACCCTTTTCACCATCGACTTTCTATCGCCGCATGGAGACAGAGGGAAGTGGAAGAACCGAGCGGCTGTCCCGTCCGCTGGGAAAGGACCGCACTCGACGTCTTGGCGAGTTGAGCGGCCAACCCGGCTTCAGGACACTCAATCACGATCTCTCACAGTATCAGATAATCGCCACGCTACTGTTTGCCTTTCTCTTTCGCATAACGGGCAACCGGCAAATCGCAGTGGGTACACCTGCCCACGGGAGAATATCCCCCCAGCTGAAACAGACCGCAGGCCTGTTTATCGAATTATTCCCGCTACATTGCCCTGTCGATGCCGACGAGACATTCGAATCCCTGCACAAAAAGATTGCCCGGGAAACTCAACAATTTCTCATCAATACCGCCCCAGGCCTGAGCAGCTTTGCCCACAACCGGAATTACGATGTGGTGTTGAATTACATCACTGCCTCCTTTGGAGATTTCCACGGCATTCCCTCCCATACGCGCTGGATACACCCCGGATTCGGCGACCGCGGCCATCTGCTGCGCCTGCAGGTATACGACTTCGATTGCTCTGACGAACTGACTTTAGACTTCGATATGAGCCTGGAGGCGTTTTCCGGGGATGAGAGAGCGCGTGCCGTCGCCCACTTTATAAAACTGTGCGATGCCTTTCTGGACGATCCCAAGCTGCCCATTGCCGCCGTGCCCCTTACGTCGGATGAGGAGCGTGAGCGGCTTATCGTCGACTACAACCGCGATGCGCGACCCCAAACCATTAAGGGAACCATAGTAGACCTATTCCGGGAACAAGTTGCCAGATCCGCTGCGGCAACGGCACTCAAGTGTGGCCAGGAGACGATGAGCTACTCCGAACTCGACAGCCGGAGCAGTCAATGGGCGCACTACCTCACTGGGCACAGTATTGGTAGCGGAGACCGTGTCGCTCTCTACCTTACCCGCTCCATGGATGCTGTAGTGGTAATGATCGGCATCATGAAGTGCGGTGCCGCTTACATTCCGCTCGATATCGAGCATCCCGCTCAGCGAACCTCGGTAATCCTCGAAGCGGCTGTTCCCTCCCTGATAATCACCAGCACAGCGTTGAGACCGAAACTTCCCGAAACTCCGTTCAACTGTATCGACATTGATCAAGTCGACAAAGAGTTGGACGCACTGCCGAGCAACGCCCCGTCTTGTTGCAGACACCTGCAAGGCACCGCCTATGTAATCTATACCTCCGGGTCTACCGGACAGCCCAAGGGAGTGGTGGTCAATCATCCTGGCCTTGCCAATTACATCAGCTGGGCCAGCCGGTTTTACCTCCAAGGCGAGGTGCTCGATTTCCCACTCTTTTCCTCCCTCTCTTTTGACCTGACCGTTACCTCCATTTTCACGCCGCTGGTGTCGGGCAGCCGGGTTGTGATCTACCCGGAACGCATGGAGGGCCGAGAGGTCATGATCCAGCGGGTGATTGAGGACAATCAGGTCGATATCATAAAACTGACTCCCTCCCACCTTGCCCTGCTAAAGGCGCTGGATGTGAGCCATTCCCGGGTGAAAAAACTGATTGTGGGAGGCGAGGACCTTCGAAGTGATTTGGCGGAAATTATCAGCAGGCGGTTTGGCGAGCGGGTTGACATCTTCAATGAATACGGACCCACCGAAGGCACTGTTGCCTGCATGATTCACCACTTTGATGCACAGCGGGACAATGCCGTTTCGGTCCCCATCGGAAGAGCGATCGACAATCTGGATATCTACATACTCGATGGCTACGGCAACCCCGCTCCCGAGGGAGTCGTTGGCGAGATTTTCATAGGCGGAGCCGGTGTCGCCGACGGATATCTGAACGCGCCTGAACAGACTGCGGCGGCGTTCACGGAAAATCCCTTTCGGCCGGGAGAAAAAATGTATGCCAGCGGAGATCTCGGGCGCTGGTCCCCTGTAGCTCAGCTTGAATTTTTGGGACGACGGGATCACCAGGTGAAAATTCGCGGAGTCAGAGTTGAGCTGGCGGAAATTGAGCGCACCCTGGCGGAACAGCAGGGTATTAGCGAATGCGTGGTAGTCGCACTGGATCGTGAGGAACACTCAGACTCCGCGACCGGGGATGAATTCTGTTGCCGCTGCGGACTGTCGGCCAAACACCCGGATGCCCACCTTGATGAGCAGCAGGTTTGTCGAATATGCCGCAATTATGAGGCCAGCGCGGATAAATCTTACGGTTACTTCGGCCATATGGAAGATCTGCGAATTATTGTAGAACGGGCGAAGGCGTCGCGACAGGGAGAACAGGATTGTATCGCCCTTTTGAGCGGAGGCAAGGATAGCTCCTATGCACTCTGCAAACTGGTCGATATGGGATTGAATCCGCTGGTGTTCACTCTGGAGAACGGTTACATCTCCGACGGCGCCAAGGCCAATATTCGTCGGCTGGTCGACAATCTTGGACTTGAACTGCATATCGGGCAGACACCGTTCATGGACGAGGTATTTGTCGATAGTCTGAATCGCCACAGCAATGTCTGCAACGGCTGCTTCAAAACCATCTACACCCTGAGTATGAAACTGGCCCATGAGCGGGGCATCGACTACATTTTTACCGGCCTCTCCAGGGGACAGATTTTCGAGACGCGGCTGGCCGATCTTTTTCGCAACCGCGTGTTCGATCCCCGCGAGATCGAGCGCACCATCATCGAAGCCCGCAAGGCCTACCATCGGCTTGACGACGTCATCTCACAGCACCTGGATGTGGAGATTTTTCAGCAGGACGAAATCTTTGAGCGCATACAGTTCGTTGACTTCTATCGTTACTGCGACGTAACTCTGCAGGAGGTTCTGGATTATCTGGATAAAAAAGCCGGCTGGATTCGACCTGCGGATACCGGCCGCTCCACCAACTGTCTGATCAACGAAGCCGGTATCTATGTACATAAACTGGAGCAGGGCTATCACAACTACTCCCTCCCATACAGCTGGGATGTGCGCCTGGGCCACAAAGAGCGGGATGAGGCCAGGGAAGAATTGGAGGATGACATCGATCCCAGCAATGTAAACAGCATCCTCAAAGAAATCGGCTATCGAGTCGATCTTTCCGATAGCGCCCCGGTGCGCGAGCAACAACTGGTTGCCTATTACGTTGCCGACGATGAGATACCCGCCCCTGAATTGCGGAAACTGCTGGGTGACAAACTTCCCGAGGCCTTCATCCCCGCAGCTTTTGTGCGCCTGGATCGCATCCCGCTCACGGTCAACGGCAAACTGGATCGTGCCGCATTGCCGAAACCGGAAAGGCAGCAGGAAAACGCCAATCTGAATTACGCTCCACCAAGGAATGAAACCGAAACCCAGTTGGCTAACCTTTGGGCGCAGATTCTCGGCGTCGACAGAGTGGGAAGAAACGACAGCTTTTTCGATCTCGGCGGCGACTCCATTCTCAACATTCAGATAGTGGCTGGTGCCAAAAAACTGGGGCTGTCGATCACCCCGCAGCAGATTTTCGATCACCCCACGGTGGCCGAACTGGCCGGCGTCGCCAAACGAGTATCGCTAATCGGTGCTGATCAGCAACCTATCGAAGGATGCATCGAACTGACGCCGATTCAACGCCGCTTTTTCGAGGCAGGGTTACCCAACCCGGATCATTACAATCAGGAAGTTCGGGTAGAGGTAGACCCGGGAATCAGTCCGACGCTGTTGAGAGAGGCAATAAAGCTAGTGCTCGGCCATCACGACGGACTGCGCAGCCGCTTTGATCAAAACAGCGGGGAGTGGCAACAAACCATCACCGGCCTTGACAGCATAGAACCGGTCGTCGATACCCATGACCTCGGTGATGTTGCAAACTCCGATCAATTACAACTCATCGAGAAAATTTCGACTCAGCTCAATGGCACACTGAACTTAGGCTCTGGCGATTTGATCCGAGGTGCCTATTTCCAAAGAAAATCGGCCCCGAATCTGCTGATATTGGTCGTACATCACCTGGTAATCGACGGGGTTTCCTGGTGGATATTGCTCCAGGATCTGGACAAAGCATGCCAACAGTTACGGGACCAAGTACCCGTTACCCTGCCCCCAAAGAGCGCTTCGATGCGCCGATGGTCCGAGGCGCTATCCGATTACGCCAACTCGGCCGCGCTTCGAAATGAGATCGGGTTCTGGACAAGCTCCTGTTCACCGGGCGAGCCGCTGCCGAGAGACCTGGACCAGGGTGCAAACGAACTGGCTTCTGCGAAAACAATCCGCGTTACCCTGGACGCTGAAAATACCCGGCGCTTGTTGCATGATGTTCCAGCCGCCTACCGTATTCAGGTGGTGGATGTGATGCTGACGGGCCTTCTAACCACTCTTGGTGCATGGAGCGGGCAGCAGTCGATCTCCATCGATCTGGAGGGACATGGCAGGGAGGAGATCGCCCCCGGGCTAGACTTGCTACGCACCGTCGGCTGGTTCACCTCGGTCTACCCCCTGAGACTCCAGTGCCAACCTCAGAGCGATTTCGATCGGGCGTTGACTTCGATCAAGGAGCAGCTGCGCGCTGTCCCCAATCGAGGTATAGGCTATGGCGTGCTGCGCTATCTGGTGCACGATGAATCCCGTACGCAGCCGCTGGCAAAGGCGCCGCCCCGGGAAATTCTTTTCAACTACATGGGGCGCTGGGAGCGGAACATCCGTGAATCCGGGATGCTGCAATTGGCGGCGCCTATAAGTGTCTCGTGCGGTACCCACGGCATTCGACTCTATGCCATTGAGATCAATGCTGCGGTCTTTGCCGGACGACTCCATATGGACTGGACCTACAGCGACAGGATGCATCTGCCGGCTACCATAGAATATTTGGCGGACGCCACCCTGAACAATACCCGCGCCCTGATCGATCACTGCCTTTCCGCCGGATCGAGCGGACACACTCCATCCGACTTTCCCGACGCCGATATCGACCAGAGTGATCTTGATGCTCTGTTAGCGGAATTCGGGGAAGAGTAATCTTCTGGGTTCTATATGGGCGACAAAAACATCGAGGCGATTTACCGACTCTCTCCACTACAGGAGGGTGTGCTTTTCCACACTCTAGAATCGACTGGGTCGGGAATTTATTTCCAGCAATACAGCTGTGAGTTCAACCAACCCATCGACACCTCGCAATTAGTAAATGCCTGGGACCGGGTGGTCGTAAGACACCCGGTTCTGAGGACTCTATTCACCTGGGAGCAGCGGAACCAGCCCTTGCAAATCGTTCGTCATCGGGTATCGGTGCCCTGGCAGCACCTGGATTGGAGCAACCAGACGGAGACTGAACAAGAGATCCAATGGTCCTCGTTGCTGCAAAGAGACAGGGATCGTGGCTTTGAATTGACAAGTGCTCCGCTAATAAGGCTTGCTCTGATTCAATTGGATCGGCACCACTACCGACTGTTGTGGAGTTTTCACCACTTACTGCTCGATGGCTGGTCTGTGCGGCTGATCCTCGATGAAGTGGCATTGCTGTATCGACAACTGCTTACCGGAGCCGAGGCGCCACTCCCGAATGCCTGCCCCTACGCGCGATTCATTGGTTGGCTGGAAAAGCGTGATGCCAGCAATGACCGGACATATTGGACCGAGCTCCTCAAAGGCTTCTCCTCACCCACCCAGCCTCCCCGGGTCGGCGGTCAAGGGACCCTGTCGCGAGGGCATGGTGTGGAGAGCATGGAAATCGACAGCGCTAATCTAAAACGCCTGGATAACTACGCTCGGGGGGAACGACTCACGCTCAATACACTGGTGGTCGGCGCCTGGGCGCTGGTATTGGGTCGTTACTGCAACACTGATGACGTCGTCTTCGGGGCCACGGTGTCCGGCCGCCCCCCGGATCTCGAGGGTGTGGAGACGGCCGCAGGGCTGTTTATCAACACCCTGCCCACGCGTGTGAAGATCACCGACGACCATCCGGCAACCTGGCTGCAGGGTATTCAACGCCAGCAGCTCAAGACCCGGGAGTTCGAGCTGAGCGCCCTCAGTGAAATCCAGCGCTGCAGCGAACTCGCTCCCGGCACACCCCTGTTTCAATCTATTCTAGTGTTCGAAAACTTCCCACCCAGGAGCGCGGCCATCGCGGCAAGAGCGGCGCTGGGTGTGAGCAATGAAGTGTTTGTCGAGTACAGCAACTTCCCACTGGCGATGCTTGTGGTTCCGGGGGACAGGCTCGAACTCATACTGGTTTACGACCGGGCCCATTACGATTCCAGATTCAGTCGCCGCATTCTCGAACATCTGCAATCCACCCTCCTGAATATACTGGAGGAGACAACACAGCCGGTCTCCTGTCTTCCGATCTACTCTCGCGATGAGAGGCACAAGTTATTGGTGGAGTGGAACGGCGCCCGGGCAGATTACCCCTCGGCATTGGGAATACATCAACTCATCGAACAGGCTGTCGAGCGCTCACCGCACTCCATCGCCGTCAACTACCCACAACAGCAGATCACCTATGACGAACTAAACAGACGCGCCAATCAGCTGGCGCATTACATCGTTAAACGCGGCATAAAAAAGGGTACGCTCGTGCCTATATTGCTGGAGCGCTCTATCGAGGCCGTGGTGGCTATTCTGGGAATACTCAAGGCTGGGAGTGCCTACGTCCCACTCGATCCGGCATATCCTTCAGAGCGACTGGCGCTGCTGCTTTCCGATCTTGCCCAAAGTGAATCTGGTCGATCTTCTATTCTGATCACCAGTACCCGCTTGATGAGCGAAGTGAGCAGTGGGAATTACCCGGCGCTCTGCATAGATGGTGACTGGCGTGAGATCGCCTCGGCCGAGGAGGACAACCCCCAGCTTGGCGTTGACGACGGCCAGCTCGTCTACGTTATCTTCACCTCAGGTACCACCGGTCACCCCAAGGGGGTGTTAGTGCCCCACGCCAGTCTGGTCAACTCCACCCTTGCCAGGCAGCGGTATTACTCCAATCCACCAGAGCGCTTCCTGCTGCTCTCCTCCTTGGCGACCGACAGCTCGGTGGCTGGGATATTCTGGACTCTGGTTCAGGGCGGTACACTGGTTCTTCCCGCGAACAGAGCGGAGCAGGACATATTGAACCTCTGCGATCTGATCGCCTCCGAGCAAGTATCCCACCTGCTCTGTGTACCTTCGCTTTATCTTCTCATTCTAGATTACTCCACTGAGGCACAACTGAAATCTCTGGCCACGGCGATTGTCGCTGGTGAGGCCTGCAGCGGGCACCTGGTGGAAAAACACAAAGCGCGGATGCCCAATACGCCACTGTTCAACGAATACGGCCCCACCGAGGCAACGGTTTGGGCCACAGCCTGTCGCCTGGACGACTTACCTCCCGGGAGACGCATACCCATTGGCCGCCCAATACAAAATACGACCATCTATCTCCTCGACAAACATAAGCAGCCGTCTCCGATCGGGCTGGCGGGAGAACTCTGCATCGGCGGGGCAGGCGTCGCCCAAGGTTACTTAGATCAATCCCAAAAGAGCAACGAGCGCTTTATTCCCAATCCCTTCCGCCATACCCCGGACCCCCTGCTCTATCGAACGGGCGACCTGGCACGCTATCGCGACGACGGCACCATTGAATTTCTCGGGCGGGTGGACAATCAGGTGAAGATCCGAGGCTACCGGGTAGAGCTGGAAGAGGTGGAATCGGTGTTGGCGGAGCATCCCGCTGTAAGAGAGGTTGCCGTGACCTACGACTCTCCCCAGCAGACGGTTGACACACCTGAGACGCAACCCACCGTTGAGATGCTGGAGCAGGCGCTAGATAGTTTGGATTCCGATGAAGCGGAAAGGCTGTTGAGCGACGCGGAGAGGCTGGAAGAGTTTCAGGTTCTGGCTGAGATATCGGCGTTATCTAACCCATAGAGAGACTATACGGATACCAACCGGCGATGATCAAAAGGCTGAAACGTCTGCGGGATATGGAGATTTCCCTCGTGCTCAAGGACGACAAATTCATCAATCCGCCCCGTGAGGCCCAGCGCAACTGGCTGTTGAACGGCGCCATGGCAGAGTTTGCGGACAACTTGAGCGCGCTGGGGAGGCTCGCATCAAGATTTGTTCCCGGCAATGAGGGAATGCCCCTTGCAGACCGGACCCAAGCTCATCTCTCCGATCACGAGATCATGGAAGATTGGCAAATCCCATTAATGCGGGCAATGGCTGAGATCGTTACCAAGCACTCCGGCTCGATTCTCGAAATCGGCTTCGGTCGAGGAATCGCATCCGGTTTTATACAGCAGTTCGGTTGTCGGTCACACACTATCATCGAGTGCAATGACAGCGTGATAGAACGCTTTGAGGCGTGGAGAGAGGCCTATCCGGACAGGGAGTTGCGTATGGTGCCGGGTCTCTGGCAGGAGACGCTGCCGACACTGGAACAATTCGACGGTATCTTCTTCCACACCTACCCCCTAAACGAAACCGAATTTGTCGAGCAGATCGGACAGAGTGCCACGTTCGCCGAGCATTTTTTCCCCCATGCCGCAAAGCATCTGCACCAGGGGGGGATATTCACCTATCTCACCAACGAGATCGACTCCTTGAGCCGATCCCACCAGCGGTTGCTATTCCAATACTTCAGTTCCATCAGAATTCAGCTGATCGAAGAGCTGAAGCTGCCGGCAGACGTTAACGATGCCTGGTGGGCAGATTCGATGGTTGTGGTAGAGGCCGTTAAATAGAGGACTGGAAAGAGGCGAGATGATGAATGACTACAAATCTCATCGCCAACGGCTGCAGTCGTTGTCTGCGAACCGGCGCCTGCTACTCGCCCACCGACTGGGACTCCCTCCAGCGACAACAGCGGATGGGACTCCGGCTGGTGGGAGCGACCGTAAGAGGCTGCTAGCCTACATCGAATGCGAAACCCTTGAATCCGGATTGGATACTGAAATCGAAGACTACGGACGATCCCGGCTGCCAGCATACATGGCGCCTGAATCGGTCATCCTGGTGCAAAGACTCCCGAGAACACCGGCAGGGAAAATCGATCGCGATGCCCTGCGCTGGATTCAGCCGGCCGACACTGCTCCAGAAGAGAATGCGGTAGTAGCCCCCCGCACCGAAACGGAACGCATACTCGCAGAAATTTGGTGCGAGGTAATAGGGATAGACGAGCTGAGCGTGCACGACAACTTCTTCGAAGTCGGGGGCGACTCTTTATTGAGCATCAGGATTCTCGCCCGTGCCAGGCAACAAGGCTTGCAAATCACCCCTGACAAGTTTTTCTCCAGCCCGACCATCGAGGCGCAGGCTCTACAGGTAGGCGAAATCAATTCAGCTAAGATCGAAACCGGCCCGGTTACGGGGGCCGTTCCCCTGCTGCCGATCCAGCTCTGGTTCTTTAATCAGATCACCGTCGACCCACAGCAGTGGAGCCAGTCATTGCTGCTACAGATCGATGAGCGCCTGGAGTTTCAGATGCTAGAACGGGCGCTCCAGCAGCTTCTCATACACCATGACGCCTTGCGTTCAAGCTTCCACCGGAGCGGAGCCGATTGGTCACAAATTTTCCAGGAGCCAGATTTAGACCTCCCCCTGGAAGCGATCGACCTATCCATCTGCGACGAATCGCTGATCGCAAGTGAATTGGAAAACAAAATCGCCACTGTCTGTGAGAGCCTCTTGCTCAACGAGGCGCCATTGCTGAGGCTGGTTTGCTTCAATATGCCGGGAAGCAGCCCCAAACTGCTTTTCATGGTCGCCCACCACCTGCTCCTTGACGCCCACGCCTGGCATATTTTTGTACAGGACATGGAGACCCTCTGTGGACAGCTGTTGGCCGGTGAAACCATGAGCCTGCCCCCAAAGACCAACTCCGTTAAAGATTGGGCTGGCCGGCTCACGGAACATGCTCAATCCGACGAGTTACAGAAGCAGCGGGATTACTGGCTGGGGATAGTTGAACCAGCCGCCGCATTGCCCACCGACTTCCCCAGCCCCCCCCATGACAACCGGGAGCAAACCGGAGAGACCGTAGAGCGATCCCTCGGCGAGGCGCAGACTCAAGAACTGCTTCACGAAGTCCCCCGAAGCTACAGCACACAAATAAACGATGCACTGCTCGCCGCCCTTGGGCAAACCATTGGGGGCTGGAGCAACAAGTCAGAGGTCTATCTCGATCTTGAAGGTCATGGACGGGAATCCCTGTTCGACGATTTAGATATATCCCGCACCATCGGCTGGTTCACCAGCGTTTATCCCGTCAAATTGACCGTTGATACTTCTGCGGATCCGGGCCAGCAACTAGTGACCGTAAAAGAACAGCTGCGCCGTATTCCCGATCATGGAATGGGTCACGGATTGTTGACCTACCTCTCTGCCGACCAGCAACTGAAAGCCCGCCTCGCCACTGCCTCAAGACCGCAACTCTGTTTCAACTACCTGGGTCAAACTCATCACCAATCCGGACTGCTGCGGCCGCTGGAAATGAATACCGGGCCTGTCCGCAGTGGCCGCAGCCCCCGTGCCTACCTGCTGGAAGTCAATGTCAGTGTGGTCGACAACTCTCTCCACGCCTCCTGGACATACAGCAGCAAGTTCCACACTAGGGAGACCATAGAACAGCTGGCGAAGACATACATCGCCAATCTCGAACGGTTGATTGCGCACTGCCGCTCCCGGGAAAACGGTACCCGTACGCCGTCGGACTTTCCTCTTTCCGGGTTGGACCAGAGTCAGCTGGACGGTCTAGCCGAGCTTCTGGGCAAGATTGACGACCCCGATGGCCCGGGATAGCGGAGGACCCGCCGGCCTTGGCCTGCTGATGGTTAAAGGCGCGGCCTGGGTTATCGGGTCGCGAATGACGATACGGCTGCTGGGCTTGGTCAGCACCGTTATTTTAGCTCGTCTGCTGGTGCCCGCTGACTTTGGGATCGTTGCCATGGCTTCGCTGCTGGTGGCCTCGATCGAACTTCTAAGCTCATTCAATTTCGAGCTTTGGATCGTACGCCATCCCCAACCTGGTCCCTATCATTACAACACGGCCTGGACACTCTCGCTCATGCGTGGGCTAATCACCTGCGCCGCCCTCTACCTGCTCGCAGAGCCAGCCAGTATCTTCTTTCAGGAGCCGCGACTGGAGGCCGTTGTCATAGCGCTGGCCGCCCAGGCCGCTTTGGACGGTCTCCACAACATCGGGATTGTGGATTTTCAGAAACACCTGCGTTTCGAAAAAGAATTCGTCATCCTTGCAGGCAGCAAACTCGGGGCATTTCTTTTAACCATTGGTTCGGCATTCTTTCTCCGCAGTTACTGGGCTCTGGTTATCGGCATCGTCAGCGGTACTGTTATCAAGATGCTGATGAGCTATTGGATGCATCCTTATCGACCTTCTCTCTCACTTCGTTTTTGGCGGGAGATTTTCGCCTTCGGCAAATGGCTGATGTTCGGTAATCTGCTGGGGTTTCTCTACCGGCGATCGGACACCATCATTCTCGGAAGGCTGATGAACAGTCAATCCCTTGGGCTCTACGCAGTGGCCCATGAAATCTCAAATCTCGCGACCAGTGAGTTGGTGGCGCCGATTCGTAAAGTGATGCTACCGGGTTACGCCAAGCTGGGCGAGAACCTTGAGCAGCTTAGGGCATCGTTCCTGGACGGACTGGGAGTTATTCTGCTGATTGGTTTCCCGGTCGCCGCGGGCATCGGCCTGGTAGCCGAGCCTCTGGTCTGGGTTCTACTGGGAGAGAATTGGATCGAGGCCATACCCCTTATCCGAATACTAGCTATCTATGGACTCGCCTCCGTGGCCATGGCCAATCAGGTTCCCCTCTTCATCGCCCTCGGGAGAACCCGTCTGTTGGCGATACTTACCGGTCTGGGGGTAGTAATGCTGGTCCCCTGTTTCATCTGGGCCAGCAGCAGCTATGGGCTGGTGGGTGGCGCCTGGGCACTCAGCCTCGTCAATATCGTCCTGTTCGCCGTCAGCCTTTCGGTGACGCTGGCAATATTAAGATGCCCACTCATGAATGCCGTTGTACAAATATGGAGAACGCTGGTGGCGACGTTGGCGATGGCCGTTGCAGTTGTTGCCACGCTGTCCCTAATGCCTGCAACTGAAGGGTGGGCCAATCTTGCGCCACTTGCCGCAAGTGTCGGCTCCGGTGCCCTGGTCTACAGCGCTACACTGCTCACCCTCTGGTATTTCTTTGGAAAACATCAGGGACCCGAACGCCGGGTGCTTGAGTTCATAAAACGTACATCCCCGCCAGACAGTCAAAAGGCTTAAACCGTTAAACCTCCATGCACCGACGCCCTGGGAGACCTTCAAAGGCGTCTATACTCATTTGCAACAGTCCGGCGGCGACCACATCAACAGAGAGGGGGAGTTCATGGGTAACAGCAAAATCGCGAGCCTGGAAGAGCATCCACTCAATGCGAAGCCTGATATTCCCGACTTCAGGGATTTCATTTACCAACCGGCACTTATACGGCTCGAGGCGCGCCTCGACAGGCCGAAGGAACTGATGGTACTGGACCAGGGCAGTGAAGGTGCCTGTACCGGCTTCGGCTTGGCAGCTGCCATCAATATGTTAAACCATCGACGTCAACACAGTTACCAGGTCAGTGCCCGAATGCTCTATGAAATGGCAAAACGGCATGATGAATGGCCCGGCCAGCGTTATGCCGGGTCAAGCTGCCGGGGAGCAATCAAAGGGTGGTATGCAATGGGCGTCTGTCGAGATAAGGATTGGCCGTACCGACCCAATCCAGGGGAATTGACTATACGCCGCGCCAAGAAAGCGCGGGAAAACACCCTCGGCGCCTACTTCAGACTACAGCACAAAGTCTCCCATTTTCATACAGCCCTGAATGAGGTTGGCGCTGTCTTCGTCTCCGCCATGGTGCATGGCGGCTGGGACAGGAGCAGGATTAAAGATGGAATCATTACCCCCCAGGAAGAGATACTCGGAGGACACGCCTTCGCGATCATTGGATACGACGACAAAGGTTTTCTAGTGCAAAATTCCTGGGGCGAGAAGTGGGGAGAAGACGGTGTAGCTACCTGGTTATATGAGGATTGGCAAAAGAACATACGCGATGCCTGGGTTTTCCGATTGGCGCTGCCCACGCCCCAAATCTGGCACAATCCACCCAATCAATATTCCGTAATTCAAAACGACAGGGAACAATCGGGGCGGTCCCCCGCCAGGGCCGAGATCGCCGGCCACTTTGTCCATATTGATGATGGGGATTTCCATGAACACGGCCGCTACTGGAGCACTGCACACGACACTCGCCAGACCGCTGAACTAATCGCCGAGAGCGATAAATACGATCACCTGCTGCTCTACGCCCACGGCGGCCTCAATTCACCGAAGGACTCGGCGTCCCGGATTAGCGCCATGCGGGATACCTTCAAGCAGAACCGAATTTACCCCTACCACATCATGTATGACACCGGGCTATTAGAGGAGCTCAAAGATGTAGTGTTTGGAAAAAAGGATCAGGCCGAGGCCCGGGCCGGGGGCTTCAGCGACTGGACGGATCGCCTACTGGAACGTGGCACCCGCATCCCCGGCCGTGCCCTCTGGCGGGAGATGAAGTATGGAGCCAGGCGTCCTTTCGATTCAGGAAAAGCAGGAGAAACGGTTATCGAGGCATTCGTCAAGGCGTTTAGAAAAGCCGGCCACAGCCTCGACATCCATCTGGCGGGTCATAGCACCGGCGCCATACTTATGGCCTATCTAGCTGCTACGCTGAAGCGGGTCGCGCCCCAAATGCAAATTGAGAGCTGCAGCCTCATGGCCCCCGCTGCATCCGTGGCCCTGTTTGAAAACCACTACCTGCCGCTATTGAAACGCAAACGGGGGTTCGGTATTGACCGGATGACGATATACAACCTCGACGATCAGCTGGAGAAAGACGATAACGTGGCGAAGGTGTATCGAAAATCGTTGCTCTATCTGGTGTCGAGAGCCTTTGAGGAGCAAATTCCCGAAGCCATTCTGGGCATGGAAATCCACAACGGCGGATTGCGTAAACGCGCCGGTAAGCGACTTACAGTTGTCTACAGCCATGGGTCTGAGGCTTCGGGGGGGAAACGCAGCTGTGCCACCAGCCATGGCGGTTTCGACAACGATGTTGCCACCATGAATGATATTCTTCGAAACATTCTCGGCGGCAAACCCAAACACCCCTTCGAGCCCATAGACCTTGGGTACTAGATAGTAATGCCTGGCTTGTAGCTAGTTTACGAACTCCCCCGATTTACCGTCGTGGGCCGGGCTCCTGGGCCAATCAGCCAAGGGTATTTGCCGGCGGCGTTCCTGCCACCGCCGCAAGCAACGCAACTCTGAGCGACCGCCTTCGCCCAGGTGATTGGCATTCGCCTGGAGCAGATGCAGCGCCGTTAGCTTGCCCCCCGCCTTGATATGGCCCCTGACCACCGACAATAGGTCTGCCTCGTTGGCAACGGGATCCTCGTAGACGGACCCAAGAGTGGGTAGCAGTACTGCGAGAGAAACCAGATCGCGCAAATTATGGCTGCAAACTTCCCGCAGCAAAACCTGCTCTCCGTTTCTAATCCACTCCTCCCAGGCTCGGGGCGCCTCGGCACCGGGTAGATCCAATCGCCTTTGAAAGCCGAGCAGTCTGCGCTCCGCCGTGAGCAGACGGCAGTCTGGCCAATGCTCGCCGAAAGCGCGCCGTGTCGGATACAGCAAGTCCAAGTGATCGAAGCGGTCAAACGGAATATGCAGCCCTTTCATTCGACAACGCCCGGCCAGCAATGGAAGGTCGAAGCTGCTACCGTTGTAGGTCACCAGGGTATCCTCTGCCTCCATAGTATCCGCCACAGTCCGCAGCATTGCCTGCTCTCCCAGATAACGACTCAGAACATATTGCCGCACCAGCAACCCGCCCTCGGTCAAACGGGCGATTCCCAGTAAAAAAGCCAGAGTGCCGCTACCCCCGGAGAGTCCCGTCGTCTCGGTATCAAGAAATACCAACTGCCGAGGCCTGGGCCTATCCGGCAAGGGCAAGCTTCCCGTTCCCCGGCCCAGTATCGACAACCGCTGTTTCCCATGGTGGGTCGCCAGCGGCAGCAGCCGCTCCAGCAGAATTAATCCCTGGGCCAGGATCCGTCCCAGGAGCCCCTGCGCCAACCGGTGATCCGCATCCATAGGGAAGCCCTGTTGTTCCTCTCTGCAACGCCCCCTCGGCCTGAGCCTACGCATGCGGGACACCAGTGAGCCTGCTGCGGATTCGGCGCCCGAACGCTGGCGCTTCAGCGCCTTCAGACGATCTTCAAGCCGTGCCAACGTCTTCGCCAAGAAATAGATGAATGATATCCCGAGCGGCACCTTTCGCAGAAAATCCGCGTAACTCATCCGAAGCGAGTACGGGACCTACACAGGCAGGACAGCCGAAGTTGCAATCGCAGCCTGTGATCAACTCCCGGGCAGCACAGGTTATCTGCTGCCGCTGCTCGAACAGCGGCGCCGAAAGACCCACACCACCCGGGTAGTTATCGTAGAGGAATAGAGCCGGCTGGAACCGGCGTTGGCGCTCCACAGGCACTTCATCCCAATTTGCATCTCTCAGGGTGCCTCTTCCCCCCACACCCACAGTGGCCACCCAACCCGCTTCGCTGTCACCCACAGCGCGGCCCAAATCGGTTGTTTCCGCCATCATTCTCATCGCTGCAATATGATGCATCGCATAGGCCGCCCCCAGGAATCCATCCAGCGCTTGCTGGCGACTGGTGAATCGCTGCTCCAGTAGATCCGCAGAAATCTGCCACCAGACTGCAGTGGTATGTAGCTCTTGGTCGGGGAGATTAATTTTACCGAAACCGATATTCTCATGGCTGTAGTAACGAATCTTTTTGTACCCCGCGACACGCCGGACCAGATGGACCTCGCCGTGTTCAACCGCCACCTGTCCGATATCGTTTCGCTCAAAAGGGTCCAGAATCTTGAGACGGGTGTAGTCGATGGCATCGGTGTAATAGTCGGCCCTGGTACGGCGCACAAAAGCCTTGCGCCCTTCCCAGTCCAGGCGCTCGACTTGATAAGGAGCAGACTGGATCATATAGATGGCCCCTGGGTAAATGGTCAGGGGTGCAGCACTGTAATCTACTTCGCCAATAATACGCTGCCCGCCCTCACCGCTATCTACAACCACGAAATTTCCTTCTGTAACCGACCTAAGTGATACGGCATTGGCGGGATAGCTGTCAGTCATCCAATGCCAGTGGTTACCCTCCCTGTGCAAAACCTCCTCTTGCACCAGGTATTGCAAAAATTCCTCTAGCGGCTCACCGCCGAAAGATTCGCCGGACTCGAAGGGCAGCTCGAACGCAGCACAGCGTATGTGGTCCAGGAGGATCAGCAGATGGTCAGGGGCGATACGCGCATGCTCTGGCGAAGCCCCCAAGAAGTAATCGGGATTGCGTACCATGTACTGATCCAGGGGCAGGCTGCTAGCCACAAGCACGCCCAGAGCAGGCCGAGTTCTCCGGCCTGCCCTACCCAACCGCTGCCAGGTCCCGGCGATCGATCCCGGGTATCCGTTCAACAGCGAGACATCCAGGGCGCCGATATCCACGCCCAATTCCAGAGCCGAGGTGCTCACCACGCAATCGATATCTCCGCGTCTCAACCTAGACTCCGCAGCCCGGCGCTCCGTCGGCAGGTATCCGCCACGATAAGCGAGAATCCTAGTGGGCTTTCTGGGATCCCGATCGAACCTGTCCTTGAGATATTTGGTGAGCACCTCGACCATCAGACGGCTGCGGGCGAACACTATTCCCTTCATGCCCATGTTGACCATGCGTCGGGCAATCGTGAGTGTCTGTGAGCGGGCCGAAGCGCGGATACCCAAATCCGCGTCGACCACGGGTGGATTCCATAGCAGCAGCCGACGCTCTCCCCGGGGGGCTCCCGATTCAGTAATACTGGTTACCGGCTCGCCGATGAGCTGTTGCGCCAGTTCACCGGGATTGGCGATGGTGGCGCTGGTCATGATGTAGAGCGGATTTACGCCATAGAATCGGCAAATCCTCCGTACACGCCTCAACACATTGGCCATATGGGTGCCGAATACGCCGCGGTAACTGTGCAGCTCATCAATGACAATGAAACGCAGTGATTCGAAAAACTGAGCCCATTTGGTGTGATGAGGCAAAATGCCCTGGTGCAGCATATCCGGATTGGATAGCACGATGTCGCCCCGCGTCCTCACCGCTTTACGCGCATCCCCCGGAGTGTCTCCATCGAAAGTGAAGGTGCGTATACCCAGCTTTCCTGAGCTGTTGAGTTCTGCGAGTTCCGCCAGTTGATCTTGAGACAGTGCCTTGGTGGGAAATAGATAGAGGGCCTTATCCCGATACCTGAGTACCCTATCTAACACCGGGAGATTGTAGCAGAGCGTTTTTCCCGAAGCCGTTGGGGTAACGATTACGGTATGCTTGCCGTTCGCAACCGACTTCCACGCCAGGGACTGGTGGCGATAGAGTTTGTCTATACCCCGGCCTGCAAGTGCCCTTTGCAGCCGCGGATCCAACCCCGCTGGCAGCGGATCGAAACGGCCGGCTGCCGCCGGCATCAGCAACTCACCGGTGATTCGCCCGCCGAAATTTTGCTTCAGTTGTCGAACCAACTCGTCAATACTGCCTCCACCCACTGCGGGCGGACTCGCAGGGCTGGTGCTCGCGCTCATGTCCGGCTCTCATGTTTCATCTGTTTTCCCAGAGGCTAATCTAACCACGGGCTCAAACAGTGAGTCAGTCGGAGCGCTATAGTGCTTTTTTATTCGCTATGCCGCTGCTGGGTTGTCAGTTGCAGGCGCCTGCTCTACCCCTACTCCGCCTGATAGACGTCAGTATCCGGGTGAAAAGCGTACCAGGCGAACCAGAACGAGATAATGGCGGGAATCTCTGTCTCTCCGTGATAAACCCGTGCGCTCTCTCCCTCGGCATCATAGACGATCCGCAGCTGCTTCCCCGCAAAGCTGTCGGAGAAGCTGCTGTCACCACGACTCAGCTCTGCAAAAGGATAGGCCTTGAACTTTCCGTCTAGTTCCACGCCGAGCACCCGCTCCTTGGGGTGATACCTCGGATCGCGCTTGGATACCGGAAACCATATTCCCTTCGAATCCACATAGCCGCTATAGGGATCCCGCTCGTAGTCTCGACGATAACCGGTCTTTCTGGACAATACCTGGGTATCGGGATAAGCCTCGCGCCACCTTTCCCAGGTGGTGTGAACAAGGGGCAATATAGTCAATCGTTTACCCTTCATCGGCCCGCTGACCGCCCGGGCCAGCATCTGCGACCAGAGGGAGTCACTCTGGCGATCGTAGAGCAGCACATCGCTGTTGTAGAGTAATCCCGAAACGCCCATGGTCAATTCGGTGTTTCCCACTCGGGCGGCAAAGGCGACACCGCTCCCGCAAAGCGGACAGTAGGTCACGACCACCGGCTCCCCCTCGAAGCGGTCGTTGACGATTTCGTGCCAGTTCATGATTGCAATGGGATAAGCCCGTGTCACGTTCCTATAGGAGATTCCCAGAATCCTATCTTTCGGCTTCATGTCATTGTCCCCATCGGGGCCTAGGAAATGGGGCCTGTCGATCGACGGAATACCATCCCTCGGAGGACCGCCGGAATGTATTTCCTCCAAGGGGATCAACGCATCTTCACCAATTGAAAAACCGTTCATTTCTATCGCGGATACCTGCTTCGCCGCGATTATGGCGAGGATTAACGCCAGTGAGCGTAAAAGATATCGGATCATGGAGTCACCTGATTTCGTAGCTTCGGATAGTTGCGATACTGCTTTAAATAGCATACTCAAACAGACCCATCGCCATGTTGGATTATTTCAGCACCGGACAGAGATCAGCGTACCTGTAGCGCTCGATTTACGGTAACGGGAAATCTTGAATCGATCTCAAGCTATCTTTTCTACTGCCGAAACAGTTGGCATGATTTGGCCCCGTAAGAAACCGAGAAAGCAGGGAAAGCCCCTCACCCCCCGAGAGCAGCTATGGAAGTTGCGCAGTTCGCGTAAATTCCGCTGTGTGCAGATTACTTATAGTAGCTGCACTGCAGGCTCGAAACTGGCAGGTAGTTTATTTGCCTTCAACAAGGTTCCCTCGCTACCCCTTGCAGAGTGCGATGCCGAAAAGTGCAGCTGCCAATACCGGGGAGTGACAGAACGCCGCAGAGGATTCGATCGGCGGTCGGCCGACTTCACTCCCCGCGAAAACGAGAGAAGAGTTGTCCAACGCCGTAACGGACCCGATGTTTGGAAATGGGGCGATCGATAACCTCCCCAGCAGAAACCAGCGTGCCTTTACGCTTCCTGAGTTGTCATCATGCTGTCATCCAATTCGATCATTATTTCCTAAAAAGATCGTGGAACATGTAACTCCCGAGCCAGTGATCTAACTGTTGCTGGTCGACGGACTCTGGTCGAATATACGGAACGAGATGCCTAAGAGTGGAGGCCTGTATATGGGACAGCATTGCGACACCCAATCTCTTCACCACCAGATAAAAAACACACTGCTAATTCAGCCAAGGGAAAAGCAGCTATCTGTCGCCCATTGGCTAAAATTACTGGCGCATCGTGACAGGGACGCCACTATCCTCCTGGAAGCGATGGAGAGAGGCGAAATTGATTTTGACAGCGCTACTAGACTGCTTCGGCAACCTGTATCGCCGAATCAAACAAGCTGATATCCGAATCCGTTATTACCTTGAACGGGCCGAGTTCAATAGCGCTAATTTGTGCTCAAAGCAATTCGAGTTGATCACCACTCGATTGAGGCCTGACGAACCCGCTGCAATCCAATTCCGGAAGGGATTCGAAGCCATGCTTTTTGAACGCCAACCCAAAGCGTTGGGAAATCATCTCCGCATAAGGGCCCGATCCGGTCATACGTTTACCGAACTCGGAACGATAGAGGCACCCCCCCTGGGTATCCTTTATTCTATTCAGAATCCTTCTCGACTGCATTGGCGCATGAGCTTCTAGCCATTCTGTAAACAGAGCGGCTAACTCCAGCGGCAGCCTCAGCAATGTATAGCGGGCGCTACGAGCGCCGGCCTGCCGCGCTGCATGCATAAGTACCTCGAGTTCCCCATCCGTCAGAATCGGTATGAGCGGCGCGATCAACACGCCAACCGGGATGCCCGCCCGGTGCAGGCAGGATATTGTTTGCAGACGTCGTTGTGGCGCCGACGCTCTGGGTTCAAGCCGTCGTGCCAGCCCGCTATCTAGCGTGGTGAGAGAAATCAAGACTGCCGCCTGGCCTCTTTCCGCGAGCACGGTTAACAAGTCCAGATCACGCTCAACGAGTGCTGATTTTGTAACAATGGTTAGGGGCTGCCCACAATCAACACAGAGTTCCAGTATACGGCGAGTGACTTCCTGGTGTCTCTCCACTGGCTGATAGGCATCGGTCACACCACCAAGGGCAATGGGCTCACAACGGTAATCTTTGGCCCCCAACTCGCCCTTGAGAGTAGCAGCTGCGTTCTCTTTAAAATAAATCTGGGTTTCAAAATCCAACCCTGGACTGTGCCCCAGCCAGGCGTGAGAAGGTCTAGCGTAACAATAGATACAGCCGTGCTCACAACCCCGGTAGGGATTGATCGAAAGATTGAAGGGAATATCTGGGGACTGATTTCTGGAGATTATCGAGCGATTCGCGTCAGGCCGCAGCGTGGTGCCAGCTGTTGATGGTTGAAACCCAATAGTGCCCCAGCCGTCGTCATACAATTCCTTTTTGACAGCCTCACAACGACCGGTGGGATTACTCAGTGAGCCACGGCCTTTGTGCTCTTTCATATTGCTGTTACGCACTCTCAAAAGGATTGGATCGAACTAAAAAAACGGGCCGGTGCATTGTATAGCCCCTCGCTACCTAGGAGCCACTGTTGCCTTTCTTTAGACGACCGTACCTGGCCAGAGCCGCCTCACGACTAGCTGCAAGGTCAACCAGGGGTTGGCACTCCCTTTGCGTTCCAAGCCAGCGTGTAATATAGCGCCCATTGGGATCAAATTTCTTAGCCTGTAATTCAGGATTGAACACACGATAGTAAGGCGCAGCATCCACACCACAACCCGCAATCCATTGCCACCCCATGGAATTATTGGCCAGATCCGCGTCTACCAGAGTATCCCAGAACCAGCGCGCTCCAGCCTGCCAGTGGATACCGAGGTTTTTGGTTAGAAAGGAGCCCACCACCATTCTCATCCGGTTGTGCATCCAGCCCGTCTCCCACAACTCGTTCATGGCGGCGTCGATCAATGGAACCCCGGTGTTTCCCGATTGCCAAGCTTCCAAGAACTCTCCATCCTGGTGCCAAAAACTGTCCTTAAATAGAGGATTCATTGACTGCGAGCTACTCTCGGGGAAATGCCAGAGAATTTGGTAGGCAAACTCTCTCCAACCCAGTTGGGATATAAAGCACTCGATAGAAGCTGTCTCTGACCTGTTCGATGACTGCAGCCGGTAAAACAATGCGTGAAAAACCTGCCGGCTGGTTATCTCACCGAAATGGAGATGGGGCGAGAGTCCGGCAGTTCCCCGATTACCGGGAATCTCGCGCCCCCTTTCGTAACTGCTCAATCCGTTATCAAGGAAATCCTGTAGTTGGCTCGATGCCCCCCTCTCACCTGGGCTCCAATATTTTTTAAGCTTCAGATGCCAACGATTAGCATCAAGCAATCCGAGCGAATCAACATCGTTCCCATCCCGAGCCTCTATGTCGCTGTGTTCTTGTTCTGCCCTCGCAAACGGCATACCAATCTGGGGAGGGTTTATCTCCAGTATTCTTCGAGCCCGACGCCAGAAGGGTGAAAAAACACGATAGGGCTTCCCCTGTTGATTCAATATTTGACCGGGAGGAAACAGGAGGTCCGAATCGAAGTATCTGACCTCAATACCCAGATCGTCCAGATGGCGCTTCAGCTCCTGATCACGTTGCGATAGATGGGGTTCGTATAGGCGATTGGCGACCACCATTGAGACGCCTTCATCTCGTGCTAGCGCCGCGAGAACCCGGGCACTGCCGCCACTATAACAACTGAGATTGAGCCCCCGCTGGCCAAGGGCAGCTTTCAGTGATAACAGACTATTGTGGAGCCACCAGCGGGAAGCGGTACCGGATATCCAGTTTGCCTCTTCCTCAGGTGCATGGATATACACCGGGATTATCTTGCTGAACTCGGTACTTGCCCACTCAAGCGCAGGATGATCGCTCAACCTCAGATCACGGCGAAACCAGACAATCGCAGTATTCAAACAGCGGACTCCAGTATTGAAATGAGCAGCATGAGCTCAGAAAAACAAGAAAGCCCTCGGTAAATTGGCCTGATACCAAAGTTTTTCATAATTATAAACGCAGATAAAACTCTGCCGGGAAGACTAGCTACGTCAGGATCCCTGATAGTGCCGCCGCCTCAGCGGAGCATAGGTGTGGGCACTCTACTTTGGACTCACCATGGCATGAAGGTGTTGATAAAAGACATGGGACGGGAAACATTGTGATTGATGTTAGCCATGTCGTTCTGCATGTTGTAGGTAGAGAAAGTCATGGTTTTGATGGCTTGGTCCATGGAGTCCATGGAGCGATCCATTGAATCGATGGTAGTCAACATCGGTTCCAAGGTACCAATCTTTTGGTTTATCTCATCCATGTTGGTTGCCATCGTGCGCACAGTAGAGGTCATGTGGCTCATATTGTCAGCAACCGACTGAAAATTACTCGCCATCACCGTCATATTGGTATCCACGCTGATTGCCAGATAGTGAATATCCCTGGTCAGGCTATAGATCAGAAAGAAACCGTATCCCGCCAACAGAATGAAGCCGAACAAGGAAGGATAAACAATTAATTCCCAACGGCGGGCGCTGGTTTCAAAAGCATCCGATAGGCGCTCGAAGGCACTGTCCATCCCCTCTTTCTGTTGATTTTCAGATTCGGTTCGGTGGCCCATTGGGGAAATATCAGTCATATCCGGTCAACCTGGAACTCAATTCTGATGATGATTGGTCAAAGCATACCACAATTCGGGTATTCTATAATATTAAGTGCAATCCAGATAATTAACTTAACCCATTGATTAATAGTGAATTATAAAATTCTCTCTGGAAGCCAATTTATTCGCTTTTGCAGGTAAAGGCAATGCAACAAAATGCCAGCCTCCAAAGCGGCCGTCCCAGTTATTTAATTTGCATACGAACGGATACTAAAAATCGGTATCCGGAATTCACTGTTGGAAATTTATCCTTTTCGATTATAGAGGTCGATATTAATTATCGGAATAGACTGTTGAGACATGGGTTGTTAGCCTGAGTTCGATCATCTATCAGGGCAGGTGTGATGTACAACTCAAGCAGCGAGGATCACCAGACTGCCGTCGAAGAGGAAAATGGGCCGGATAGGCCCGAAGATGACGGCTTTTGCAGAGGTTCCCCGGGGAAACAACCAAGTGACGCCGAACTTGATTTGGAAGTCTGGGGCGCCCTCGGGCCAGGCCACTGCGAAAGCCGCAATTAGCGCCATAGACATTGAGAATGAGGTGGTTGGGAGCTATCTCATATCAATTCATATCCGATAGGGGAACTGGGATTTCCATCCATTGGTTCGTGACTGCAGACTAGATCGGGAAAAGGCGGCAACAATGCATGAAAACTGTCCGATGCCAGCGAACCAATGTTTGGGGTCTCTTGGGATCTCCCCGCCAAATTTGCTTCTACAGCATTCAGCGGAGCAACGTCCCCTTGTATTCTGCCATCGAGTGATCCGCGCCACAGTAAAATCGGTGGAAGAACTCGGCCTGCGCCATCAATACGCGACTATCCGACAGCCTGATCTCTGAAATGTTTTGATGCATTTCTTGAGGTGAGGGGGAATAACCCAATTCAGCAGGGGTCAGATAACGATCCCGCTCCACCATGTGGGTGATCCGGCCGTCCATCATCGTCATCAAGACGTCGATCTCAGCGATCTCTTCGGGGGAGACGTCCAGAGGGCTTTCGTCGAGGACAACCAGGTCGGCATACTTTCCGACTTCCAGGCTGCCGATCTTGTCGTCCATGCGCAGCTGCCAGGCGGCGTCGATGGTGATGGCGCGGAAGGCCTCTTCAATTGACATACCCTTCATATTGGGTGGAAAGACCTTGGACCCAGGGTTCAGCGGATCGCGTACGGTCACCGCGGACTGAACCACGAACAGGGGCTCCTGCATGTGGGGCATGGTGCTCGGCACGTCCGCCGAGATACTCACCTTGACGCCGGCACGGGCAAGCTCGGGATAGCGCCCCAGCGAGCTGTTCACGCGCTCCTCTCCCATCAGTTCGAGAAACTGGTTGTCCGAGACCTGCCAGTCATTGCTGAAATGCGGCGTCGAGTTGACCGAGATTTTCATATCGATGATGCGTTTCTGGTCGTCGGGGTGAACCCATATGAGGTGGTGAAGCGCATTGCGGTTGTCTTTGTAGCCCGCCTTGAAGGCCGCTTCGATGGCGTCGATGGCGGCACGGCTGGAGCGATCGCCATCGGTATGGATCACGGCGTCCAGGCCGGCCTTGGTCAACTCCGGCGGCACATTGAACGTGCCCCGGTTATCCTTGCTGTTGGTGTACGGTTCGAGAGTCGGCGCGACTTCGGCCACCAGATTACCCTCCGGGTGAATCTTGACTGACCTGACCATGAGCAGGTCGCTGTTGTACGTCTCGCTCATCTCGTTGGCGAACGCAACGAACTTCTTGGGGTCCGCCTTATTGTTCTTGAACATGGGAAGCGCAACGGTTCGCAACGGCAATTCGCCTTGCTTTTCCAGGGTTCGAAGGTATTTCATGGTGGCCCTGAAATCCTCCTCCATACCGCCATGGGTATCCTTGATGTTCGGCGTGACAACACCGGGATTCAGGAAGGTGGTGGTCCCGTTTCGCGCCGCGATGGCAAACAGCCTTTTCGAGCTCTCGGGAATCATTACATCTGGTTCCCAGGCACCGGAAGCTATGTACGTCCCCATCCATTACAGTTCGATGGCGGTACCGGTCGGGTTGCCCTCGTCATCGCGAACCCAGTATGTCACGCCGGGTAGGGCATCGGGGGATTCCTTGGTGATACCCGCCGCCGTGTTCAGCCAGGCATCGTGGATGGTGAAGTCCATAAGGATCGCGGGTCGATCGGATACCGCTGTATCGAGCATTGCCGCCGTGGGCAACTCGCCACCGAAGGTCTCGCGACTCCAGCCGAGGCCCCGGATCACCTTGTCGTCGGGATTGGCCTCCGCGAACTCCTTGATCATCCGTAGGGCCTCGTCCCTGTTCTTGGCATCGAACAGATTGACGCCCATGGCGGCCCAGTTCGAGGCGATCAGGTGATCATGGGCGCTGACGAATCCAGGCAGCAGAACACGGCCTTTGAGATCGATCTCTTTGGTTCCCTTGCCAACCAGCTTTTCAACGCCAGCGGCGTCGCCCACGTATACGATCTTGTTGCCGTCGACCGCAAGGGCTTCAGCAGTCGGCTGCTCGTCGTTCATGGTGTAAATTTTGCCGCCAGTGAACACATAGTCAGCGGAGTTCGCCCACGCAACGGTGGTGACAAGAAGAGTCAAACCCAGTGTGGCTGAAATATGTCTACTCATCAAACTGCTCCAAATCGGTTTCAAGAAACGGGCTTGTGGAAATCATTTTTTTCAAATGAAGCTTTAGAGTTTATGTTGACACCCGCATTAACCATTTAGGTTCAAGGTCGGCCACCATTTGGCGGTCGTCACTCACAGGAATCCTCAGACATGCCATGTCTTCAAAACGCCGGCTAGAAAACGGAGGTCCGCTTATTCGGCAGCTCATCATCCAGCTCCTCGTCCGGAAGACCACCCTCTAGGTACACCAGCTTGCCGTTCAGATAGGTCCGCATTACCTGAGTTTTATGCAGGTCGTAGATATTCTCTTCGGCCTGTCGATAGATATCGCGATCAAGCACGATGATGTCGGCCTTGCCATCGGCGAATACGTCGGGAACCAGGCCCGCGGTAAGGGTGCAGGTTAGGGCGATGCTTCCAATGTTACGGATCATTTTGTGCTGTGTCTCCCTGTACAACCCAGTGTCAAAAAGACTGAGAAAACGGCTTCATCGGTGTACCCGCGGCTGGCGTTTCAAACGGATTTTGAACCTGATTGCCAGCCTGTATTACGCGAATCTGCCCACACCCGATTTCGTGGGCATTCATGTTGGGCTGTTTTGTATCAATGAGGCCATATGGGTAAACACGGCATGACTTACCTTGAACGTGTGTGGTTTATCGGCCTGGGCGAGTGGCTTGTAACTAACTCACGTGAACAAGTGTAGACACGGAGAAAGTTGAGCGTCTACTAAATATGATGCAAATTTCCGAGGACTTTCCCCATGGTAAAAATTGGGGGATATGTAAGCTCGCAGGGCCAGACAAGTCATACCTGAATCAGGGAACGAATCACCCGGCCGACTAGTCGTAATCGCACCAAGGACGCGAAGTGGCTAGATTATTCCGGATACCCTCAAAAATCCCCTTCCGCACCCCGCTCCATGATATCGAGAATGATCTCCTTAACCTGAATCGCTTCTGTCTTGAGTTCCTCAGGTAGAGGTTCACCACCATAGATCATCAGGTCCATGTTCAGGGTGTAGAGCCACAGCCGCCCCTCTTTGTCTTCCACCATGGTAATGCGACAGGGAAGATAGGCTGAAAAAGCATCATTGTAGTCCAGCATCTGTTGCGCGGTGAGTGAATTGCAAAACATGTAGATTTTGACGAACCGGTAGGGTTGGCCGGTTTTCGCCTCCACGTCCTTATAGAGTGGCAACTCCCCGACGTTGGCTATATTATGCTCATTGGCAACAAATTTCATCGTCTCCTCGACTTCTTCCGGGGAGAGTCCCTCTGCGACCTGCCGCTTCCAGACGGTGGCATCGGCACCACTACCGCTGTCAATGATACTTTCTGCCAGTTCCATATAGACCTTACCGGCACTTGGATCGAATCGCGTCAGTGTATCCTTGCCGGATAGCCAGACCGCACCGACTGCGATCAACGCGATCAACCCGATCAACGCCAGTAGATTTCTAACCAGTCCCATTTGTCTCTCTCCCTTACTACGTTTCTTGGTTATTATCAGCGCACCAGGTGTGGATAAAGCTTGGTGCAGAGCGCGTTGAATTCCACGGTCCCTTTGGATTTGGCACTGAGCTCAAAAACCGCCAAACCTTCGCTGAACGATCTCCTGAAGATCGTCCGTTGGGAAAGCCGCGGCTTTAGAAAACGAATTCCTTGGAGGGACACCAACGCCGCTGCCGCTTCATCTGTTTCCCGCACCGCATGATGAGTATCTCCGCGGTTAATAAATCCAAGAATCTCCACTTTGTGTTCTGTATCCAATGTTTTTACAAACTGGATAAAACGTTGAGTCGACCAGATATCGGCTTGAGAGGGAGGAACGGGGACGACAATCCTGTTTGCAATGCTTATGGCCTGTTTCATCATTTCCAGATCGGCGGTACCCACATCGATCAGAACTTCGTCGGCTCCCTTTAACCTCTCGATATCGAGAAACTTTTTTCCCTTGACCGATATCGGTGGCCGATAACCCTCTTCGTGTCTCACCTCTGCCACATCCCGAAGCGTCGCTTGAGGATCCAGGTCGATCACCTTTACGCCCTGCTCCGCCATGGTCAACCAGACGGCCAAATTAAATGTGACAGTGCTCTTTCCCGACCCACCTTTTAGACTTCCAATCACCGTTATCATAGTACCGCTCCCCTTAGCGGATCTTGTCGACAAATTCGGAACACAAACTAAACTCGGAAAACATGCCGAGGCCAACAACTAAGAGCAACCCGTCTCTACCATCTCTTCCCGACCATGGGTTACGGGGAATCACACCTCTAGTGCAAACTCGATTTCAACGGAAAAACTCAAGGCAGAGGCCTGAATCGCGGGGCAACCCGATAAGTGTCGAAAGTGCGATAGCCAAACGTCGAGGGCACGTTACCCAAGTCATCTCTCTGGTTAGAGATACCGGTTTGGGGACTTTCCCATCCAGCTTTATACCCCGTCCTGCCGCTGCGGGGCGGGATCTTATCCCTCTCTCTGAATACGGGTGCAGGTGCCAGGGCACCCTTCCCACCAACGCCCCAACTGTAGGGCGATTGGCCATACATGGTTTCTGGCCTAAATCGAGGAAAACCCGCTTCCTGGCTGAAGGAGCTTTCAGTAGCGCGAAACTTGTATCCTTGAAACCACCGCGCTTCGGGTGAGGCACTGACTCCAACGGGTGCCGGATTCGGGTTTCTCGGGGAATAGTTATAGTTACTGGCCTTACCCGGTCCTGATTGCCAAGATCGGTAGAGTCCCCGCCCTCTATCCTGAACCTGGTCCTCGAATGGTCGTGCCATTGTGGGCTCCAAATCGGGCATATGCTGCTGTCCCCAGGATTGGCAAAAAGCCAGCTGCGAAACAAACCCCAAACAGACTGCGACGAGGGAGCCCTGAGTAAGCAATCCAAGCCTCAAGAAAAGCTTCCTTGACCTGGCAGCCAGCTATGTGACTCTGTATCCAGTGTCTTGTGATTATTCAATCCCGTCACCGTCACTCATCCTTAGCCTGATACCGCGCCTGCCGCCCTTTCTCGGGGTTTTCGTAGATATCCGATTAGGTGTATCGGCGTCCGTGGCCTGCTTAGCCGGGGCAGTGGTAGATGCCGGCGTCTTTTTACGGCTCTTGGCCTCACTTTTCGGCGTCTTTCGCACAGGGGACTTCTTGACCGCACGCTTCGGCGCTTTAGCACGCACGCCGCGCTTCTTGGAAGACCTAGTTTTCTTTCCGGACGAGGCCGTCGCCAGCTTCGATTCTGCAATTACCGAGGTGCTAGCCGATGTCTGTTCCTGCTGTGTCTTTGACGTTGATACTTCCGCTGCGTCAGCCTCATTCACCCGGTCAGAATTGGCCTCCACAGGAATCTCTTCAGCAACCGCCGTGGATTTTACAGGTGGTCGCGCCAATTCTGCGGATACAGGCGTTTCGATAGACTTTTCAGATGAGATCGTGGGCGCTTTGCTCTTTTCTGTCGCTTCAACGCTAGACTGGCCCCCACCCGTGGAAACTGGGTTCGATGGTGTACCGGACGGGGCCTGAGGGGCGGGTGTGGGAGGACCTCCTCCGGGAGCAGAAGTTGGTGGTGGCGGTGGTGGAGTTTTTCGTTTAAAAAACTGCCCCATCAAGTGGCCGAGCAGCAGAAAAATTCCTCTGATGGCGTAAAACAGCATCAATAGTGCGTTTACGACCCAACCCCAGACAGTCAACAGCAACGGTGTCTTGGGTGTCGCCGCTACTGCAGGCTCGGCGAAATCTTCGAAAGCTGTGGGAGTGCCGCTACCACCGGCACCAATCGCGGCGACCTCCATCAACGATTTGCTCGATTTTATACACCCCAGCGGAATTACAATAAGAGTCAGAATGGTAGACACCATGACGCCCGACGCCAAGGATATCGCCATGCCCTGAAATATCGGATCAGTAAAAATCACACTAGAGCCACAGACCAACGCGAGGGCGGTAATCATAATGGGCCGGGTCCTGGTTTTGCAGGCACGGATAACCGCTTCGGTGACTGGGACACCCCGTTGAACCTCATGAACGGAGAAATCGACCAATAAAATCGAATTGCGGACAATGATACCCGCTAGAGCGATCCAGCCAATCATGGATGTTGCAGTAAATTCGGCACCCATTATCGCATGCATGGGGATGATGCCCAGCAGAGTCAGTGGGATAGGCGCCATTATCAACGCCGGAATCTTGAAGTTTCCAAACTCCCAGACCACCAACATGTAAATGAGAACCAAAGCGACTATGAAGGCCCCACCCATGTCGCGAAAGGTCTCGAAGGTGACCGTCCACTCGCCCGTCCACTCGATGCTGGATACCGTATCGTCGGGAGGGGGACCGAACCAATACGCCTCGACATCTACCCCGTCCGGCGCTTTATAGTCGGCCAGCAAATCCTGGACTTGGAACATGCCGTAGACCGGAGCCGCCAGCTTGCCGCCCACATCGGCCACTACGTACTCTATGGCGCGCAGATCCTTATGGTAGATAATCGGTTCTTCATCTACCTGCTCAAATCGGCCTAATTCCCGCAACGGAACGATGGCACCACTATTCGACTGAATCGGTAAATCACCCAGCCTGCTCACCTGGGAGCGCTCTGCCAGAGGTACCTGTATGACAATGTGGACAGGTTCGTGTCCTGCACGCTGTTTCACGTCTCCCAACACCATACTGCCTAGCGCCATGGAAAGGTTACGATTGATCGCATCCACCGAAATACCCCGCCGTACCGCCTTCTCGGTATCCACGTGAAAGCGCCAATATAGGTAGGGATCCCGCATGTAGTTGTCTACATCCCGCAGACTCTCCGCCTGCTCGAAAATCTGGGTCAGGTCACGGGTAAATTGATGCCGCACCTCGACATTGGGTCCGTGTACTTCAGCCACCACCGATTGCAGTACCGGCGGGCCGGGGGGCATTTCCACAACGGAGAACCGTACCGCCGGATCACCCTTCAGAAGCTCATTTAGATCCCTGCGCGCCTGCACTGCGATCTCGTGACTGCTGCGGTCCCGCTTGCTCTTATGGAGCAATTGCACCTGCACCTCGCCCTGCCAGGGGTCACTACGCAAATAGTAGTGTCGCACCATGCCATTGAAATCGAAAGGACGGGCAGTGCCGGCATACACTTGCACAGCTGTTACTTCCGGCATCTTGCGCACCGTCTGCGCGATACGGTGCGCAGTATTGGCCGTTACCGGTAGCGCCGTGCCTTCGGGCATATCCAGAACAATGGAGAACTCGGGTTTGTTGTCAAGAGGCAGCATCTTCACCGCCACCCACTTGGTATAGAACATGGAACAGGCAAAGAGGAAACTACCCCACAATATGATTCGAAAAATATAACGCTTTCGCGGATACTCGATCATCGGGGTAAGTATCTTGCGATACAATCCCTCCAGCCACTCCGCCTCTCGATGTTCCCGCTTTTCGGCCTTCTCCAGGTAAGACATGCTTGGTCTCAACCACTTGGAGATCGAGAGCCAGGGAGTGAAAACAAAAGCAGCAAATAGGGAGATCAACATGGCTGCAGACCCCAGCGCTGGAATAGGTTCCATATAGGGGCCCATCATTCCACTGACAAACCCCATGGGAAGTAGTGCAGCGATAACGGTAAATGTAGCGAGAATAGTGGGATTACCGACCTCGGCTACCGCTTCTACCGCTGTGTCGACATCGGTTTTACCCTCCTCCAACCAGCGCCGGTAAATGTTCTCAACGACCACGATGGCATCGTCCACCAGTATTCCGATGGAGAAGATCAAGGCAAAGAGGCTCACCCGATCGATGGTGTAACCGGTAACATAGGCAAAGAAAATGGTCATCAGCAACACGACTGGAATGACCAGCACCACCACTATGGCAGGACGTAACGCACGGAATGCCAGTAGCACCAGCAGAAATACAAAGCCAGTGGCAACGAATAGCTTGAATATAAGCTCGTTTACTTTATCGTTGGCAGTCTCACCATAGTCTCGGGTGATACTTACCTCGACGTTGTCGGGAATGCGGGTGCCACGCAAATTGTTTACCCGCTTGATGATGTTGTTGGCTACGGTTACGCCGTTTACGCCCTCTTTCTTAGCCACCGCAATAGTGACCGCCGGTGCGCTGGTCGCATGGAGATCCTGATCACCAGCGGGCCCGGTATAGTAAGCGACCAACTGAGTGGCATCGCCGGGACCCTGGGCTACCCGGGCAACGTCGTGAACATAAACTGGGGCATCATTGTGTGTCCCAACGATTAATCTATTGATGTCGTCTAGGGTCTTGAGAAAAGAGCCTGTGATGACATTAAAATGGGTATTTCCCGATTCAACCCCCCCCGCCTGCTGCTCGCTGTTTGCGGTGCGGATGGTATTGGCCACCTGATCGAGACTAATTCCATACCCCGAAAGGCGTTCAGGAAAGACCTCAATGGTCATCTGCTCCGACCTACCCCCAACCACGAACCCATTACCGGTATCCGGTATCTCCTTGATACTCTGCAACACATCCTGGGCCAACATCCGCAGCTGGCCGTCGTCCACATCCGCGATACCGTCATTGTTCAGGTCCTTGGACCAGAGCGTGATATTGACAACCGGCACATCATCAATACCTTTGGACTTCACCAGTGGCGGAGAGACGCCTGGAGGCATCAAATCCATGTTGGTGGCAATCTTGTCATTCACCTTTACCAGCGATGGCCCCATTTGCTCGCCGACATCAAACTCGATGGTCACCATGCCCATACCACGTTGGGTAGCGGAATAGACATGCTTCACCCCCGGTATTTCACTCATGATCCGCTCTAGGGGTTCAATGGCGAGATTAGCTACCTGGTCTGCCGATGCGCCGGCATACTGCACGAAGATATCTACCATCGGCACAGAGATCTGCGGGTCTTCCTGGCGGGGCGTCAATACCAGCCCCAACAATCCCATCAGCATCATGGCGATGAATAGTAGCGGGGATAGAGGGGAGCTTATGAAAAAACGGGCGGTTCGGCCGGCCAGGCCCAGTTGTTCATCTGTAAGTGGGACTGGATGTTGCGGATCGCTTGATTTGGGATCGTCCTGGTTCATCTTGGTGTCGACTGCGTGTCTGCTCGTTATCGCGGGCTCAATGCATTACCGGCACATGGCAGCCTGTTGTTACGGCGAAGCGGCTTGCCCAAGGTCGTGCCGGGTTACTGTTAGCAGTTAATTCGGCGATCCTCCCGAGGAGGGAGTTGCCCAGGCGGACGAAACCCCGCTGCCGGGGTTGCGTATCACCCTCTCGCCTTCACTCAGCCCAGACAGAACGCTTGTGAGACCACCATCAAGATGCTCTCCCACGCGAATCAGTCGCAGTGAGGGTTTGCCTTCCTTATCCAAAACATAAACGCCGGGAAGGCTACCGTTGTAACGTATGGCGCTGGAGGGGATAACTGGAAAATTTCGCGCTGGAGCGGTGAAATCTGGCACCAGAACTTTGGCATACATTCCTGGCGCGGAGACACCCTGTGGCAGGTCGAATTTAACCTTAACAGTATGCCGCTGAGCATCTGCCATGGGAAAAATCTGTGCAACCCGAATTGGCACGACCTGGTCCCCGACATCCAATTGGGCCTGAAGCATCATTCCCTCATTCAGTCCAGGGCGCAGACGGGCAGGAACATCCACCAATATTTGCAAATACTCGACATCTGCAAACACCAGTAGCGGCTGTCCTGGCTGCATGGTATCTCCCTCTTCGACGAACTTTCTCATAATCACTCCGTCGAAGGGGGCCAGGCTCTTGGCATCTCTCAATTTCGCATCGATGGCTTCAATTTGCGATCGTGCCGCCATGATGGAATTCCTGGCTTGGTTGATCTGGATTTCCGAGCTATAGATATCTGCCCTACGTTCGATTCCGCGGTGGCGCGTTCCGGAAAAACTTTCCATCGGTTGGGTAAACATCTGATCAAAGAGGTTAGGCATTCCCATCCCGCCAGGTGCCTGATCTGACTGAGGCGACCAAAGTTCGCGGTCGTATTTAATGCCGGCGGCGCGAAATTGGGCATCCGCATTTGCCAATTGAGCCAAAGCGGAATTTCGTTTTGCCAACAACTCGCTGTCATCCAGAGCAACCAGCAGCGTTCCCTCTTCGAAAGCGTCCCCCTCAATTCCGGCTAGGTATTTCACACGACCAGGCAATTGTGCTGCTAATGTAACCTCCTTGTAGGGTATTACAGTGCCGCCCAGGGATACTGTGGGAGCACCCCTGGTTTGCTGCACTGTAAAGTAATCGCCTCCACCCGATTGCGACCAATTCTGCGCCGGCAGGTTTGAAGCGATAGCCAAGCCTGCTGCTAAAACAAACACTTGGACCTTAATTCCCATATAGTATGAACTCGCCGATATTCTCAAATCTTCTGTGACAGCCGCGTTCGGGGCCTGAACGCAGACAGGCCTGCGGAGTGCGTGAGAGTATTTCTGTCAAACCCGTCCCATCACCGAGAAAGTCTTTATAAACGGCCCCGCCATACGAGGATCTTTTAGCATTGCAGTATAATCACCAACCTTGAACTTCATCTTTCCCGAAGTAAACGCCATACCCAGACCCATCATTCCGGGAGGCTTACTGATCCACTTTTCCCACTGGGCGGGTGCACAACGAATATCCCAGTTCAGGGCCTCGCCATTGTAGGTCCCCGCCGAGATCGCCTTGCCATTCTCAACAGTAATGACCCCGCGCGGCTGGTCCTCCCCTTCGAAGCCGTACCCAATGGTACTACCGAAGCCAATTTGTCCGAGAGAACTGCTCAGTTCAGGATCGGCATTCCACTGTTCCAAATATCCTTTCATCCACTCATCGGAAAACAGTTCAGCCATGTTCAACCTCCAAAAAAAGCAATTTGTTATGTAACTGGCGAACCCAGATTTCTGGGTAGATTTCAGCCTTTTTCCACAAACTAAAGAGTGCTGAATTAAAGCGTTAGCAGTATCCCTTAACCCCCCCCCTAATGCAACAAAGGTGGTGGTCCCTGGAGGCCATTTTTCAGATTATTAGTATTTGCCCAAATTAGCTACTACCATATAATTACTGCCCTCCCGGGTGATTTTCCGCATCTAGGCAAAAAGAAAATTTTTTTACTTTTTATCCTGAATATCGCCTTTCCGCTGTCCGATGCATCGCTTGAAAGGGTAAAATTCCAACTGATGATCCAAAAGTAGGGCGCAAAACGCGTAAAAAAACACCGTATTATTTTACTACAACAATCATTCCAACTCCGGGAGCAGTAATTAAAATGACAACCGCAGTAACCTCGATCGAAGGACGACTCAAGCAGCTGGAAACCCATCTCGAACAGGAGAATCCGATACTTCTCAGCACAGTTCGAAGTTTCAGAGAACTGGACCGGGTTGCTCACAAGCTGGGAATTCTGGGCGCTGATGAATCCTACGCTGCCCAGATTCCTTGGTGGCCATTGGTTTCTGTGCTAGGTACATTTTCGTCGGGCAAGTCGACGTTTATAAACCATTATCTCGGAAAAAAACTGCAGCGCACCGGAAACCAGGCAGTAGACGATAGATTCAGCGTTATCTGTTACAGCCGCGAAAAAGAAACCCACACTCTTCCGGGTGTTGCCCTTGATGCCGATCCGCGGTTTCCCTTCTATCAAATGAGCGACGAAATTGAATTGGTTGCCAAGGGTGAAGGGCGCCGCATTGATGCCTACCTGCAGTTGAAGACCTGTTCCAGCGAGCAGCTTCGGGGGAAAATATTGATCGACTCCCCCGGTTTTGACGCCGACGCCCAGCGTACTTCCACACTGAGAATTACCAACCACATCATCGATCTCTCAGACCTCGTGCTGGTACTATTCGATGCCAGACATCCAGAGCCCGGCGCCATGAAAGACACTCTGGATCACCTGGTGAGCAGCACCATCAATCGGCCCGACTCCGGAAAATTTCTCTATATCCTCAACCAGATAGATACTACTGCGCGGGAAGATAATCCTGAAGAGGTGGTGGCCGCATGGCAGCGCGCCATGGGAGACCGGGGGTTGACTGCGGGACGCTTCTACACAATATACAACCCTGAATTCGAACTGCAGATCGAGGATCAGAGCCTCAAAGTGAGATTCGAGCGCAAGCGTGATGCCGACCTGAAAGAGATCCATGAGCGTATCCAGGAGGTGGAAATTGAGCGAGCTTATCGGATTGTCGGCGCCTTGGAAAAGACATCCCACGATATCGAGGACAAGGCGATTCCCGCCTTGACCGCCGCACTTGAAAAGTGGAAGAAGCGGGTTGTGTGGGGTGATCTTCTACTATTTGGTCTGCTAGCTGCAGTTTTGGTTTTTCTGACAACAAGTTTGGGCGGGACAAATGGCGTTTCATTGATCGATTCCTTCGCCACCAGTCCCTGGACACTGGGGGCAGGCCTCTTGATTTTGGCTGCGATCATCGGCAGCGTTCACTTTTTCGTGCGCTCTTTGGCGGCAAAAACTGTTGCGAGGGAACTCAAGAAAGGGCCGGATACTTCAATCCGGGGTAATCTTGTTAACGCCTTCAGTCGCAGCACTCAGCCCTGGCGCAGTATTTTCATGAAATCCCCTGCGGGCTGGGGCCGTGGGGCTCGCAAGCGACTGCAGAAAGTTACTCAAGACGCAGACAACTATGTGCAACGTCTGAATGATAGTTTTACTGATCCTTCGGGTGACAACTAGTTTTTATCTTGATACTTAGGCTAAGTGCAATGCAACCGGAACGGGCGCTGCGGCGCTCTGCCCGGTTCAACCAGCGGACAGCCGATTACTCTTGAGGTGAAGGGGGCCCGTTGTCCATCTCCGGAACGAAAAACAGTCGGCAGTTTCTACCTTGATTCTTGCACGTGTACATGGCGGCATCCGCCTCTTTATAGATCTTTTGCAGTAGCTCTGTGAGGTTTCCCCGGGTCTCTCCGGGCAGAAAGGTCATACCGATACTGGCCGTTAGCTTCAAGCCCTCCATGGTGCCGCCTAAGTCTATTTTACCGATTTCGTCCTGAATTCGCCCGGCGATCATATCGGCGGCTACTGGACCCGTGTTGGGTAGCAGAAGCACAAACTCCTCCCCCCCGAGTCTGGCGATCATATCGCCAATGCGAAGCTGTTTACGAAGAACATCCGCAATGAGCTTTAGCACCCGATCTCCGACCGCGTGTCCCCAGTTGTCATTAATGCGTTTGAAATGGTCCACGTCGATCATGATCAAACTGGTGGTTGCCTGCTCACGCAAGGAGCGTGACAGCATGGCCTCGCCCTCAGTAAAAAAGTAACGTCGATTCCGCAATCCAGTGAGCTCATCGAGGGTTGACAGACGCTGATACTGTCGGCGCAGGTCTTCGGATTCTGCCAGCGCCGACTGCAATTCTGATGTTCTATCTGTGATGATCTCTTCCAGTTTTTTCAAGTGACGATGGACATGTAAAAATCGCCCCAGGCAGTTAGCGTAGAGAACAAGAAAATGCTGGTGCCAGGATTGAAAGAAATTTTTCAGCGGGTGTGAAACATTCAAAACGCCAAGGACTGTCTCTCCGGATCTTACTGGAACACAAACCAAGGAGCCGACGGCGGTTGGAACACCGACCGAGGGAAAAGGCCTGAAGTCCGGGTCGCCATCGCAATCATCGCAGACTAGAATACGTCCCTCCTCAAAGGCACGGCCGATAACACCTTCCCCGATAGCGAAACTCATACTATCGGGTGGATGCACTCGCACGATCGCCTGCGCATGGTCGAGATACTGCCCCAATCCGGTGCCCGCTGCGCAAACTAGCCGATCATCACGCAATAAAAACAGCGAACAGTTTTCAAGATCCTGGTGCTTGATAAGCGTTCCGAGAGCAGCCTCAAGCAACAACGACTCAGACGTAGAACTGAGGTCCAATTCCGATAGCTGACGAATAGCCGATAACGCATCAACCAGCGACAGATAGCCATCGGCCAAACCCATTTCTCTAATCGCAGCCATCATCCCCTAGACTAGTAATCGTGCCATTGCTCGTAAGGATTCACGTTGATCACGAATTTGCTCCTGAATAAGCGTGAGCACCTCAGCACTCATCCCCGGCAGAGCCAACAATCCCGCGTTATCAGGGAGTGAGGCGGGACCGTTCAACAAGTCGGACATCATCCAGGCATTTGCGGTCTTGATCGTCTCCCAATGGACCGGGAATGGCCCTTCATATTCAACTAACTCAAGGTTGGAGATCACATCTGTTATCGCATCGGGTAAATGCCAGCGTTTTAGAACAAACGCACCTGCTTCCAACTGATTTACCCCAATATACTCTTTTTCAATCGCCCACAGCCCTACCTCCGGAGTCTCCTCGAACGCCAGCAGGGCCTCAGAAAGCGCTTCAGGAAAGACTTGGGCAAGGAGCAATTCCCCAAGGTTGTGGAGTAAACCACAAAGGTAGACGCTCTCGGTATCCACCTCAAGCGCACTTGAAAAGCGTTGGGAAATCAACCTTGCGAGCACGGCGGTGCCCATGGCTTTGTACCAATAGTTCTCCAAATCAAAGGCACTGCACCCTTTTATATCGAAAACGCCTGCCATACTTATACTCATAGCAAGGCTTTTCACCATATTCAGGCCGAGTACCCTGATTATCGCCTCCCTGACCGTGGTAATTGCCCGGGTTTGGCCAAAATAGGCGGAGTTGGCCAAGCCAATTATTCTTGCCGTCAGCCCTGGGTCTTCGTCGATAATCTCCGCCATTTGCGTGGCATCGAGATCCGGATCCCCCACTGCCGCCAGAATACGATTAGCGGTGCGGGATAGTGGCGGAAAGCTCGTTAATCGGGTAAGTTTCCCCCTGGCTATGGCAGTACTCGCCTGTGGCATTGCGTTGGACACCCCGTATCTCCATGACTCTATAGAATCAGTCGGTCAAATGCCTGCTTGCAAAATGACCCTGGACAGCGAAAACCCAATTCGAGTTAGCACCATATTAATATAGCGTCAAGTGCTTTTAGTTCTTTAATCATCAGAGGCTCTTGTAAATGAAAGACTTTTCTAACCAGCCAGCCATTCCGATACAGCCTGTGGAGGTTCCTCCCCACCCGGTTTGGCCGGAATTGACTGCGCAAGAGCAGAAGGCACTAAAGGAGAGAATAAAAGAGTTGTTGAAGCTTCGTAACGCGGTACTGGTAGCCCACTACTATACCGATGCAGCACTCCAGGAACTGGCGGAAGAAACCGGCGGTTGCGTAGCGGATTCACTGGAAATGGCAAGATTCGGTGCGGAGCAGGCAGCGGAAACACTGGTCGTATGCGGTGTGCGATTCATGGGTGAGACCGCCAAGATACTGAATCCGGAAAAACGCATCCTGATGCCTGATCTAAAGGCAACTTGCTCGCTAGACGAAGGTTGCCCCGCGGATGAATTCGGCAGGTTTTGCGATCAGCATGCCGATCATACGGTCGTAGTCTACGCCAATACCAGTGCGGAAGTGAAAGCGAGATCGGACTGGGTGGTTACGTCAGGAATCGCTCTACCCATCGTCAAACATCTCTCAGAAAAGGGGGAAAAGATCCTCTGGGCGCCGGATAAACATTTGGGACGGTATGTACAGAAAATAACCGGGGCTGAAATGCTGCTGTGGCAGGGGGCCTGTGTGGTTCATGAGGAGTTTAAATCGGTTGCCCTTGAGCGTACACGCAAGCTACACCCGGCTGCCGCTGTTCTGGTACATCCCGAATCTCCGGAGACGGTCATTGAGCAGGCGGACGTAGTGGGTTCCACCACTGCTCTGATTAAGGCGGTGACCGAAATGTCGAATTCCGAATTCATCGTCGCAACCGACGGTGGAATATTCCACAAAATGAAACAGCTAGCTCCCGGCAAAACATTGATAGAGGCGCCCACCGCAGGAGAGGGTGCCACTTGTCAGAGTTGCGCGCATTGCCCGTGGATGGGTATGAATGCGCTGCAGAACCTGAAACAGGCGTTGGAACAATGCGACAATCCAATCGAAATCGATTCCCAGATTCGCGAAAAGGCGATAAAACCCATACAGAGGATGCTGGATTTCGCCAAAAATCACCAAGTTTCCCTCAAAGATAAGGGAAACGCATGAGCGTCTTCACGGAAGCAACCGCCAGGATAATAACTGCTGCGCAACTAAAAGCGACGAGGCAAATGCAAGCCTCAGGGACTCTTGCTGATCCACTTTCAGGTCCAGATAATAGTGGTGTAGAAGCGTTTGGTTTTGCGGCGTTCGCTCCAGTATAGAGTCAGGCCTACTCCTTCATCGGACCCAAACTCTGTCCACAGATTCCTGCTGACTGGGCATGTTCGCGCAGTCCTGCTGGATCCAAAATCTCGATATGCCCTCCCTTAACCTTCACTAATCCCTGGCTGGTGAAGCTGTGAAGAATACGTGAAAAAGTCTCGGGTTTAACCGAAAGTCGAGATGCGAGCACTCCTTTCGGTGTATCGAGGTCAAATTCAACCCGGTCCTGCCCTCGATAAACATAACGCCCACACAGATATCCAGCAACCCGTCCCGTAGCACTTTGCAGAGTAAGGTCGTCGATTTCTTTGATTAACTGTCGCAGCCGCTGGCTCATATCCCCCATGACCCTGAAACAGGTCTCAGTCGACTCGCGTAGTAGGCCCAGAAACGCCTTGTTGTCGAATGCGTAGAGTTCGGTATCCCCGATTGCTACCGCCCGCACCGGATAGTGCGGTCTGTCCAGAAACATGAGGGCTTCTGCAAAGGTAAAACCTGCAGACACAACTTCTATCACCTTTTCATTGCCGTCCAGAGAGAGCCTGGAGAGTTTAATCTGCCCCTGCCGAACCATAAAAAAACGCCGTGCATCGTCTCCCGCCTCAAATAGGGTGCGGCTATCCTCCAAGTGTATGGACTGTGTGGACCTCCTCAGCCTTTCCAACTGATCTTCATTCAGTTGAGAAAACAGAAAAGTATCCCGTAGCGTAAACGATGTTGCCAAGCTAAATCCTCTCCACTACTCACTCTTGAGTTTCCGCTTTTCACTGTCCTGCGGAAATAAAATATTCTACCCCCATTTTACACCTTCGTAATGAGGATGAAAAACACAGTGTTGTTACAAGCGTGTCTTTGATCTCGTGATGCGAAACAGGACTTCCAAGTCTCTCTTTCGCACTCGATCTGCGACAGTCTATTATCGTCCTGGACGTCCTGCGTACATGTCGTTCCGTCACTTCCTCGTTGGGAAGCGACTACACAACATTACCGCAAATGACTCGACGCCGCGTACGGATGCTCTCTTTGTATCCCCTCTGGCGCTATCGCACGTCGGGTCTACAGTTTCGCCTCGCGGCTACCAGGGACTACCAGCCTTCGCTTCGCTCTCCATGGCTGGCAGCGTTGGTTTCAAGGAGACCTCAGGATTTTTGAGGATTCAGACTCAGCGGATAGCGCTTCAAATGTAACTCGAAAAAGGCGCACCGCAGCAGCGACATTTCTCAGCAGCAGCAAATTAGTCAAAATGAGCAGCAGCCCTGCCGGACTTGCGAACCACTCTGGATACCCTATCGCCAGCACCGCCAATCCAAGCATGACCCAATAACTGTAAAGTTGTTGGCGGCTGAAGCGCTCAGATATAAATGCCTTCATGTGAGGAATATTGACCGTAAGACACATCATCGCCAGTTGACGATTCTGCAAGTGAAACCAGCATAGAAAGGGGACGATCTTGTAGAGCATTCCATTGACCAGGGGAAAACCCACGCCAAGGACAATACCTACGCCAAGGAGCGATGAATAAGCTGGAAGAGCGGCCAACGATGGGAACAACCTACCCGCCACCCAAAGCAACACACATAAGACTAATCCCACCATTCCTGAGCGCCAAAATAGCAGTGTAGCGTCGACGATTCGACGTTTCCGGCGATGTTGAAGTCCCAGTGTCGACAATGCGAACAGCCCTAAACTGAGCATCCCCGCGCTCAGTACAATTGCCGCATAAACATCGAGGTTATATCGCTCGACACCAGGTAACCTGAGCACCATGTAGACTGATATTGCGATGAATAGTCCACCGGGTACCCAGCGCATCAGCCAACCGGGATAGTCTGGGGTAACCAGGAACATGGGGATGAGCTGAAAAGAAACACTCATCAGCAGCAATCCAACCCAACCGACAAGGCCCCAGGTAAGGTGAATATTGGCAAGCCACTGCAACGTGCCAGGAACCTCGATCCCACTGTAGGCTAACGCCGCCAAGATCCCAATAAAGACCGTGACCACAAGTGCTGCCACCGCAAGCCGCATCCCGCGACCCGTGGCCGAGAGTTGTTTGACTCTGACCAGCGAAATTGTCGCTGCCGTCGCGAATACGGTAAACCCGCACCCTAGACAAATCGTTGCTGCTAACGAGAAAAATGCCCCACCATCCCAAAAAGCAAGTGCCAACAAAAGCGTGCCCAAGCTGACCAGGATATGGGTCATCCACCCCACCAGTACTACGTTGGGTACCGGCGATCCCACTATCACGGGCAACATCTGAAACATAGCGCCACACATCGCCATTGCCAAGAAACCGAGGGTAATAAAATGTGTCGCGACAAGGGCTGAGGGCAACCAACGCGAAATCAGGAGGGTTTCGCCGTAGAGCAGCAAGACGATACCAGCCATCACGCCAAACAGAGGTGCCGTAAGAAAAAATCTTAGGGGGACTGATATCGGGGGTGCCTGCTGCAGAGACAGGCCCGAAGTATTTAGCATTTATCCCGTTTCATCTCGGCTATCAGGGCTTGGGCCTTTGAATCATCTTGCTTCCAGATAAGCAGCTGAAACCCTGTTGGACCGCCCTCATACAGGTACCAGCTAAAGCCTGCCTGTTCCAACATAGGATAAAGCGGATGGGGTTCCCTGCGGTGCAATACTCTCAGGTAATCCCCCTCCTCTAGTCTTGAAATGGCACTGAGCGTCTGCTGCATTGGTTCGCAGGGTTCCAACTCGCTGACATCGAGTAAATGCTCCATCTCTCAGACCCTAATGGACACCCTATCCAACAATTGCGAAGCCTCGCCACCCAGCACCTGATCCATCATCGGGTAGAGCATTTGCTCTTCTTTCATATTGTGCTGCTGCATAATCATCATAAGGGTTTCAGATAGCCCCAAATACTGCTCCCGATCTCGCGCTGAGACTGCTTTAGCCATATCCTCTAAAAGCTGACGCATCTGAATATGTTCCATGCGCATGATCTGAGTAGGCCCCATGGTTTGCCCGGTCCGCTGCTCAAACCCAGGAAAGAGTACCTCTTCCTCAGCTGAAAAATGGAGCTCTGTCGTGTTTCTGAATTCGATGAATGCGGCTTCTCCCTCGGACCAATTACCATCGTTTATCATTGTCTCCGCTTGACTAAAGATACTGTCACACCGGCGGTGATCCTGTGACATGGCTGTGGTAAGTACCGACATAACGTTCCTCATCCTCCCTCTGTTCTAGTCGACCAGCTGATTGATCAAACTAACACCGGAGAGATATATGTAAATTGACACTCATCAATACCGGTGCGCAGTCTAATCGGGGCATTCCAGCGTAAACCTGTGCTTTCAATTCGAACTGGAAAATAGTTGACCTGCATCAATGCTCTCCTAGAGTAAATCCTTAATGTTGTCCAAGACAAAAAAGGAAGTGGACCCCGCAGAGTCCGCCAGTCCAATTCTCGGAATATCGCCTTATGGATAATGATCAAATGCTTCATAACCTGGAACGCTGCCGCAACAACCCGGGAATTGGCCCTGTTTGCCAATCATCAGCATGTTGGAAATTGGGTTAATCATTGAACTTAAGGAGAGGTGAAGTGCGCTTTAATAGAATCGTAACATTCCTGTTTTACGTCATAGTTCTATCGATCGGTCAATTTGGGCTAGTACTTGCCGCAGAATCAATGCCCAAGTCTCTTGATGACGACCAGATGGCCCACAAGGACTGTTTGGGCTGTCATGTGAACGTCACACCGGGCATTGTTAAACAGCATCTTGATAGTCCCCATGCCAACTCAAAGAAAGCGGAAGACGAGGTACGCTGTCACGACTGCCATGGCACAGAACACAACACCATGGAAGACTTTGCGAAGTCAACCATGCCCACCGCGGAGACCTGCGGTGAATGCCACAAGAAACAGATGAAACAGCACCGGGCGGGCAAGCATAATCTGGGTTGGATGGTCATGAAATCCCAAATCGCTTGGCATGGTCAGCCGGGCTCGATAACAGAACAAGGCTACCGGGGCTGCTCCGGGTGCCACAAAATCGGCCGGAAGGGGTTGATGGGTGTCACCGATGGAAATTTAGGCGAATTGACCTACGACGGGGGTAAAGAGGCTGCCCAGTATCGCTACGGAAATGCTGAATGCGATGCTTGCCACACTCGCCATAGTTTTAAGAAATCAGAAGCCAAAGACCCCAGGGCATGCTCGAATTGCCATATGGGATTCGACCACCCTCAGTGGGAGATGTACACCTCCGCCAAGCATGGTGTGGTTTGGGGTATCGAGGGACACGAAGAAGACGCCCGCGCTCCGACCTGCCAATCCTGCCACCTGATTGAGGGCAATCATGAAGTAAGAACTTCTTGGGGTTTCCTGGGACTACGCATCCCAACCAAAGATAACGTGTTGGCTCTTATCGATGTAGCCCCAAGCCTCAAAGAACCGCTTACTAAGCTAGCCGCAGCCCTACCTACGGGCAACTATATTGATGTGGACGACGATCCACAATGGACCTTCGACCGCGCCCTTATACTGCAGGCAGCGGGCATACTTGACGCCTCGCTCCAACCTACCGAGCGCTTTGTCGAGATCGTGGTACAGGCCGAGGTAGCCCGTGGACCGGAAGAGTTTAATGTTCTGCGGACTCAGATGAAACAAAACTGCAACAAGTGTCACTCCAAAGGGTTTGTCGACTCACACTTCAAGGCCTCGGATGAAATCATCAAAGCCGCTGATCATGAATTCGCAAAGGCTATCCAGGCTGTTCAGGGACTTTACAGAGACGGCATTCTAGAGGTACCCGAAGGCTGGACCTATGCGCCTGATTTACTTCAATACTACGATGCCAAGACAAAGATCGAGCAAGAACTCTATCTCATCATGCTTGAGTATCGCCAACGTACCTTCCAGGGAGCATTCCACGCGAGTAATGACTATATGCATTGGTACGGATGGGCACCATTGAAGACTGCGGTCAACACCATTCTCGAGGAAGAGAAAAAGCTGCGGAAAGAGCATGAAAGCAAGAAATAGTATTGTGGAGAGCAATACTTAGAAACAAAGGCACAGACGCCTTAGATTTAGGGGTACGGTGCGAGCCGTACCCCTTTTTTCTGCATTGAGCTTCGACGAATTTCAAACAATCGCAGGATTCCTAAGCAGGAATCATTAATCGATTGCTCCGGTCACATCTTGTTACCGTAGTGGTGTCGTGGATTACGGGAGGGTAAGCAGTCCGCTACAAAACACCTCTGCTACAGATCACGGAGCCGCAATGGGTTTACGCTGCGGGAACCGGGGGAGGATACGGCTAAAATTTCCGACTATGTCGGTTAAGCAAGATAGGGTTGGTACTTCTTATCGGTTCCATTTATATGATTAATAAGCCAGTTGCTAAGATAGGAGGCAACACCATCCAACGCCTCGTGACCTCGTGTTTCGTAGTCAGCCATAAAGCGTTCCACTTCGGTCACCATATCTCTGTGAAGCTGTTTGTGGGCCTCTAAATCGGGATAACCATTCTCCGCCATCATTTTCTCTTCGCGTTCAAAGTGATACTTGGTGTAGTTGACCAACTCGTTCAACGCATGGCGCTCATACTCTTCACCGGTATGATATTTGTAAGCGACTTGGAATTGGTTCAGAAGCAGTATGAGCTTTTTGTGGTCCTCGTCTAACGAATCCACGCCCACGCTGTAAGAATCTTTCCACTTTATTTGGTTTTTGCTAGTTACCTGCCGGTAAATCAGCACAATGACCACCAGAGCCGCGATGAGAATCCAGGGGACAGGGTTGGTAGGGCCGAATAAAAAGCCCAATCCAATGGCTACGATCAATAGGCCGATGATTGATGCTAGAACCAAAGCGCTGAAATTTTTTTTCATATCTAATACCAGTTTATTATGTATACGGCTTTTAACATCCGTTCTTCCGCATATCCTGACACCCAACTATACCTATCCCAAGCACTAGGTGCCGTAAAACCGACCGGTATCTTGCGCCATAGCGAGGTAAAATGGCAATCCGAAATTGACCTAGATCAATAAACCTCGATATTCAACCTTTACGATAATCTACTTCGCTTTACACCTTACTTGGGGTAAGACTAGACAAATTTAAGAGAGTGGAAAAGCATTAACCTCTAATTATAAATGGTAATACAGAACCAGCGTGTTCCCAGAGTTATGTCAGATGCCCCACCCCTCGTCTGTACCCAACACTAAGTCAACTAAGATCAAAACTGTGCCATATAACGCAACAACTTTGACGTAAGTCAAAGACCTTTACCCCAAGCTATATGATTGTAGCAACTCCGGTAAATAACCGTAGCAACGGACGTTTGCCCTTAGCGTCTCTTTAAATTTAGATACAGCCATTGATTTGGGGATTGTCTTGATGAAAAAAATGAAATTCGGTCTATCTGCACTGGGAGTGGCCATCGGGTTTGCGGCTTCGGGCGTGGCCCTGAATGTCTCAGCCGCTGGACCAACCCTCTCTGAAGCAGATTTTGAGAGTGCGAAAACCACTTACTTCCAACGTTGCGCGGGTTGCCATGGTACCCTGCGAAAAGGCGCCACTGGTAAAAATCTGGAGCCAAAGGAAACCCAAAAACTAGGCCAGGAGCGCCTGGAGAAGATCATCACCTACGGTACAGAGGGTGGCATGAACAACTTCGACGACATTATGTCGGCTGAAGAGATCAAGATCATGGCCACTTACATCCAGATGGAACCACCGATTCCACCGGAGATGTCTCTGGCGCTGATGAAAGAGCGCCACAAGGTGTTCGTCGATCCCAAAGACTATCCGGACAAGCCGCTCCATGGGCGCAACTGGGAGAACTTCTTCCTAGTCATCGAGCGTGATGTAGGAAAAGTCGCTGTCATTGACGGGGACACCAAAGAGGTAGTTGCCCACGTACCGACCGGCTATGCCGTGCACGTTCTCAAGGCCGCCGAGCACCACAAGAGCCTGCATGCCGAAAATCCCGGCCGCTTCTGGTATACCCAGGGCCGAGACGGCAAGCTGACCAAGATCGATCTCTGGCAAACTCCAGACAAGATGAAGGTCGCCGAGGTTCAGATCGCTTATGACGCCCGCGACGTTGCTGTTTCCGGTGACGGCAAATACGTTGTTGGCGGTGGCTATTGGCCGCCTCACTTTGTAATTGCCGACGCCCATACGATGGAGCCGTTAAAAGTCGTCTCTGCTCGGGGTGTCAACGTAGACGGTGAGTATGTCAATGAATCGCGCGTCGCCGCGATCTACGATACGCCCAATCACTCGAGCTGGCTTGTCTCTCTCAAAGAGTTGGGTCAGATGTGGCAAGTCGATTACAGTGATATCGACAACCTGAAGATCACCAAGATGGACACCTCCAAGTTCCTCCACGATGGTTTCTATGATCCGACAGGCCGTTATTTTCAGATCGCTGCCAACGCCTCCAACCAGATGGTGGTGGTAGATACCGATACCCAGAAACTGGAGGCACTGATCGATGTCGACAAGCTGCCGCATCCGGGTCCCGGTGCCAACTGGAATGATCCCAAGTGCGGTCCAGTGGGTGGCACCACCCATCTGGGTGTTGGCAAGATAACCGTCTGGGGTAACGATCCCGCTGGCCATAAAGACCAGGCGTGGAAGATCTGCTATGAGGTGGAGACCGACGGTCCTGGTCTGTTCATCCGCACGCATCCGAAGAGTGACTACTTCTGGGCGGATCAGACCAAGCATCCGGAGCCAGAGGTTCAACAGTCGATTCAGGTCATCTCCAAGGAAACCCGCGAGATTGTAAAGACCATACAGTTGACCGACAAACCCGGCTACGCAGCCGTTCACATCGAGTTCAATGCCGATGGTTCTGAAGTTTGGACCTCTGTCTGGAATCGAAAGGACAGTAAAGAGCCGAATGGTGAGATCATAATCTTCGACGCAAAGACTCTCGAAGAGAAAGCACGCGTCAAAGGTCTGTTTGGGCCGACTGGTAAGTTCAACATTTACAACCGTGTCAATCACGTGACCTAAACGGTCGCCTAGCGCAGCAAAGTGTTGCGAGCGGGCATGGAGCCAATCTCCATGCCCGCTTTTTTGATAAATCGCTACTAATAATTGAGTACACTCTCGGGGCTGATAACTATGTCGGAAGAGAAAATCAAGAAACCGGGCTTGATGTCAAGACGAATGATACTGGGTACGACGATCGGTGGAGCCGTAGTCTTTTTTATCGCCGGCATCATCTTCTGGGGCGGGTTCAACACCGGTATGGAAGCAACGAACACGATGGAATTCTGTATTAGTTGCCACGAGATGGAGAAAAACGTCTACGAGGAATACACACCGACAATTCACTATTCCAACCGCACCGGTGTTCGCGCCACCTGCCCTGACTGCCACGTGCCTAGGCCTTGGGTTCATAAAATGGTGCGCAAGATCCAAGCCAGCAATGAGGTCTATCACAAGATACTGGGTACTGTGGATACACCTGAAAAATTTAACGAGCATCGCCTTACCATGGCTAAAAGAGTCTGGAAGGCGATGAAAGAGACAGATTCCAGAGAGTGCCGTAACTGCCACAATTTCGAATCGATGAACCCGGAATTCCAAAGACCACGAGCACGAAAGCAGCATATGAATGCATTCGAAACGGGGCAAACATGCATCGACTGTCACAAGGGCATAGCCCACAAGCAAGTCAGGGATTTACTGACTGACGAAGAATTAGAGACCCTAGAGGCTCCCAACCCCAAATATGTACGAGAAATTCCACAGCTGTTTTTAGATGGTCTTGCCCGGGTCGAAGCGAAGGAGGCTAAACAGGCTGAAGAGGAAGAGCAGGCCAAAGAGAAGGCCAGACAAGCGAAATTGGCAGCCCGTGATGCGGAGAAGGCGCGCGTAGAAAAAGCGGTTGCGGATGCACTGGCCGCCTACAAGGCTGAGCTTGCTGGCGCCGCTGTGGCCACGACCGCTTCCAACGAGGTAGAAACAGTCGGGTTTGGTGTCGACTGGTCTGCTGCACCGGCACGGGAAATCACCCTATTCTATCCTGGAGAAACATCCATGGAGTGGGTGTTGACCGGCAAGGACCACGGTGGTGCCCGTCCTTTGGTAAAGGGAGGAGACCGCTGTGTCACCTGCCACGACAAAGAGACGGCCGCTATGGGTGAGAAATTGGTAACCGGCCAGAAGGCCGAAACCAAACCTCTTCCCGATAAGCGGGCAAGTATTCCAGTCACCGTACAAGCGGCTCATGACGACGAGAATCTCTATATGCGATTTGAGTGGGAGGCCACCGAGCACGTTCCGGTGCCTTTCGTGGACGGCGGTAAAATGGACCCCGAGAACCCAATGAAATTGGCGATCATGCTTTCCACTGACGATGTAGAATTCGCAGATCGCTCGGGCTGTTGGCAATCCTGTCACCACGATGCCCGCACCATGCCACATGCACCCGATTCTGCGGCAACCAGCGAGGCGGCACAACGCCTCGAATTTTCGCAAGGTGTCACCAAGTACCTTAAAGAAAGCCGTACCAAGGTCGAGGTCAAAGGCCGGCGAGGCAAAAAGCGTGGTGGATGGGACAAGCTGAAATCGCCCGAGGAGATTCAGGCAGCACTGGATGGCGGTCTTTTTATGGACTTGATACGCTACAAATCCGGCACCGGAGAAACCGAGGATGGGTATATCCTCGATCAGCGTTACATGACGGGTGGTCAAGGCTTTGAAATTGATGCCAGGGAAGAAGCTGGACGCTGGGTGGTTGTAATTAAAAGGCCGCTCAATTCCGGAAAACCGGGTGACCTGCCCATAGAACCGGGCAACCTCTATAACTTTGGTTTCGCCATACATGATGATTTTACCGATGCCAGGTTCCATCATGTCAGTCTTGGATACCGGCTTGGATTGGACCAATCAGAAGCCGAAATCAATGCCGTAAAACAAGAAGTTGCTGAGGCGCCTGCGGCAGCTCCCGCAGTTGCAATGGCATCTAAGACAGCAACCGGCAACTCCACTATTGACGTGGACTGGAGCAAGGCCGGCAGTCGGGAAATTTCTCTTCTTTATCCAGGTGAAACCTCTATGGAATGGGTTCTGACCGGAAAAGATCATGGTGGTGCCAGACCTTTGGTCAAGGGGGGGGATCGCTGCGTCACCTGCCATGACAAAGAGATCGATGCCATGGGGAGCAAAATCGTCAGCGGTGAGAAAGCGGAAACTAGCCCTATTCCCGGTAAGCGACCGAGTATTCCGGTCAATGTAGAGTCTACGCACGACGGTGAATTCATCTACATGCGGTTCACCTGGCCGGAGGGCGAACATACACCCGCTCCATTCGTCGACGGGGGAAAAATGGATCCTGACAATCCCATGAAGCTGGCCATTATGTTTTCTACCGACGATATAGAATACGCAGATCGCTCCGGCTGCTGGCAAACTTGCCACCATGACGCTCGTACAATGCCCCACGCTCCCGACGCGGATGCCATGGCGGCAAGCGAAGTGGCAAAGCGAATCGACCTGACGGCGGGAGTTACAAAGTATTTACAAGAGAGCCGATCCAAGGTTGAGGTGAAGGGGCGGCGTGGCAAAAAGCGTGGGGGTTGGGACAAGCTGAAAACGGCCGAGGAGTTAGAGGCGGAATTGAAAGCTGGAAAGTACATGGATCTGCTGCGCTACAAATCCGGCGATGGCGCTACCGAAGACGGTTATATCCTTGATCAGCGCTATATGAGCGGCGGCCAGGGCTTCACGGTAAGCGCCCGGAATGAAGCCGGTGAATGGGTCGTCTCCATCAAGCGTAAACTCAAGTCGGATCAACCCGGTGATGTGAGCTTGGAACCTGGAAAAATCTACAATTTCGGGTTTGCCATACACGACGATTACAGTGATGCCCGTTTTCACCATGTTAGCCTGGGATACCGGCTGGCACTCGACAACGAAAGCGATGCAGTTGAGCTCAACGTCGCCGCCCAATAACGGCAACTTCTGAAGGTCTGGACAGTTGCTGTAGAGCTCAGCTCATTTACAAAGTGGGGCCTCCGGCCCCACTTTTTGTTATATTCTGGCGCTAATCGGATGAGGAGCAAATTTGCATGTTGAATCGAAGATCACTGTTACTGTTGTCGTTAATGGTGTCGGGCCTGGTGATCACCGGAGTTCTTTTCGCAGAACCCCAGGCCAATGCCGAAGTTGAAATCAAGGACTATAAATTCATCCCCCAGGAAATAACGATAAAGGCGGGCGATACCGTTCGCTGGACCAACCGCGAAAAGCGCCAGTACCACAGTGTTTGGTTCGAGCAGGCGGGAGATCTCGAGGCACCCTACATTTTTCCCGACGAAACAACGACCCGCAAATTCGAGTCGACCGGCAGCTTTCCCTATCGTTGTGGTCCACACCCGGAAATGACTGGAATCGTCCACGTGAAATAAGACTCATTAGCAAAAACCCGCTTTGCTTGATTGAGGTCAATGCCTCATAAACCGCCCTGTTGTTAGATTTTCTTACATATTTCGACCACCTAATAGTCAATGGAGTCCAGGTTGATACGTTTCCAACCCCATACTCTGCTCATGCTGGTTTTTCTGGTGACGAGTGCAGTGGCGTCGGCTGAGATTAGTGTAGAGCGGCGAATGGAGATTATTCACTTGTTGAAGCACGACTGCGGCTCCTGTCACGGAATGCGCCTGCAGGGTGGACTTGGACCTGCTCTCACACCGGAACGATTTCGCCAGTGGGAAACCCGGCAGTTAGCACTGACTATTCTCTATGGACGCCCTGGAACGCCGATGCCACCCTGGCGGCCGTTTCTCACTGACGTAGAGGCGCTATGGCTGGCAACCCAGTTAAAAAGGGGTATAACACCGTGACTAGAGCCGCCCTGCTTCTCTTCTTGACAATAGTCGTCAGCAGTAACCACGCCTTGGGTGAGTGCCTCACCCGTGGCACCGGTGATATGGGTATTATCATTGAACGGGCCGCGGGCAGCCTGAAGGTGGTCGATACCTCGGCTCACAAAGCACTGTTTCGTGTGGAGGGGTTGGGTGATCTCTCCCACGCATCCGCAGTCTATTCCCGGGATGGCCGCTTCGCTTATGTGTTTGGCAGGGATGGCGGCTTATCCAAGGTTGACATACTTTGCGGGAAGATCGTCAAGCGTGTAGTCCAGGGCGGCAATAGCATCGGCGGCGCTGTCTCTCAGGACGGAACTCTGATTGCCGTCTCCAATTACCAACCGGGCGGAGTAAAGATTTTTTCCGCTGCGGACCTCTCTCTCGTGGCTGATATCCCGGCTACCCCAGTGAAAGACCGGGCGGGTGAAACCGGGGGTTCAAAGACGGTGGGACTTGTGGATGCACCCGGGCAGAGGTTTGTAGTCAGCCTCTACGACAGCGGTGAGAGCTGGATAATCGATATGAAGGATCCAAGCCACCCGGAAATCCAGCGCTTTGACGATGTTGGGAAGCTCCCCTACGACGCATTGATAACCCCAGATGGCCGATACTATATTGCAGGACTGTTCGGGCAGGATGGCTTATCTCTTATCGATTTATGGCATCCCGAGCAAGGTAGCCGCATGATCTTGCCCAACTACGGCCGAGGAGAGAAGAAGCTGCCCGTCTATAAAATGCCGCACCTGGAAGGTTGGGCCATCGCCGGCGGTCAGGCATTTCTGCCTGCTGTGGGACATAATCAGGTGTTAGTAGTTCGCCAGAGTGACTGGGAGGAAACCGGTCGTATTGCGGTGCATGGACAACCGGTGTTCGTCATGGCGCGCCCGGACGGTCGACAGATCTGGGTGAATTTCGCCTTTCCGAACAACGATGTCATACAGGTTATCGACAGCGAGACGTTGCAAGTTGTGCACACTCTCAAAACCGGCAAGGGCGCGCTGCACATGGAATTCACCCCCAGAGGTGAAGAGGTGTGGATATCGGTACGCGACAAGGACGAGGTGCAGGTGTACGATACCGAGACTTTCGAGCTACTGCATCGTCTTCCAGTAGACAAACCCAGCGGGATATTTTTCACCTCCCGTGCTCACCGGACAGGGCTCTGAGATGCCTGCACGGAGAGCAGTTCAACACACTCACCGATCTTCCCTGTCTGAGAACAAGGTTCAGTTGAACGAACTTGAAAAACGGCTGCTCAACGAATACCAAAAAGGTCTGCCTCTGAGCCCTACCCCTTTCAAGGATATCGCCGATGAATTGGGTACTAGCGAAGCATTGGTGCTGCAGATCCTGGAGCAGCTGCAGGCAGCCGGCATTATCAGCCGCGTCGGGCCGGTATTCAAACCCCAGAGAATAGGCACTAGCACCCTGGCGGCCATGTCCGTGCCGGCTCAGGAACTGGAAGCCGTAGCTGCGGTCATTAGCGGATATCCCGAGGTAAACCACAACTATGAGCGTGAGGACGGATTCAACCTCTGGTTCGTAGTTACTGCACCCAGTTTCGACAGGCTGGACGCAGTTCTCGATGAAATGGCGACGCGCACAGGCTACCCTGTGCTCAATCTACCGCTGGAGAAACAGTACCACATTGATTTGGGGTTCCCGCTATGGTGCTGAGCGAGCAGGATTGTCGTCTAATCGCCCAGATTCAGGGGGGCTTGCCGCTCACCAGCCATCCCTATGCCGAAATCGGACGCCGCATTGGCCTTAGCGAAACAGAGGTTATCGAACGAATCGCTAAACTTCAGGAGACGGGTACCATTAAGCGCATGGGGGTCGTGGTGCGTCACCATGAACTGGGTTATAACGCCAATGCCATGGTGGTGTGGGATATTTCCGAGGACAAGGTCGATGAAATCGGCGAAAGGCTCGGTAATCGCGAGTGTGTAACTCTCTGTTACCGGCGTCCGCGGAGACTCCCTGATTGGCCCTATAATCTATTCTGCATGATCCATGGCCAACAGCGAGAACAGGTGCTGGAGCATATACAAGCACTCATTGTGGAGGAAGGCCTGGAAGCGATACCGCACAAAGTGCTGTTCAGCGGCCGTCGTTTTAAGCAACGCGGTGCAAGATACCAATAGTGGACGACATCGACCGTAGCGTCATCAACCGTTTACAGCTCGGATTTCCTATAAGCGCCTCCCCATTTGCAGAAGTCGCCGGGGAACTCGGTATAGCTGAGCAGACGTTGCTCGAGCGCCTTCAGGGCATGCTGGAGAGCCGCACCCTCACCCGATTCGGTCCGATGTACCACGCGGAAAGGCTCGGAGGCGGCCTCAGCCTTTGCGCCATGCGAATACCGGCAGTTGAATTCGAAAGAGTAGCCGAGCAGGTCAACGGTTTTCCGGAAGTGGCACATAACTATGCCAGGGATCATGAATTCAACATGTGGTTCGTTTTGGCGACAGAGACGCCGGAGCGAATCCAGCAAGTACTGGACGAGATCACGGCACTCACAGGCTACACAGTTTACAACATGCCCAAACAAGAGGAGTTTTTCGTGGGCCTCAGGTTCGAAGTCTAGATTTCCCAATTGCGCTCGTCACAATAGATTCTTCACATGGAAAAAACACCGGTATATATTCTCGATGACCTGGACCGAAGGCTGGTAAAAGAAACCCAGGCCGGCCTCCCACTGGTATCTCAACCTTACGAAGCTTTGGCCCAGGCACTGGACACTACGGCCGCCGAGGTGATGGAGCGGTTACGGAATATGTCGCAGCAAGGGGTAATACGCCGCATCGGCGCAGTGCCCAACCACTACGTCCTCGGGTTTCGCGGTAACGGAATGAGCGTCTGGGACGTTGCTGACGAGATGGTCCAGGAATACGGTCGCCGGATAGGCCAACTGGCGTTCGTCAGCCACGCCTACAGACGCCCAAGGTATCTTCCGGAATGGCGCTACAATCTGTTTGCCATGGTCCACGGTAAAGACCGCGGCGAAGTCATGGAAAAAGTGGAACTCATTGCTGATATGCTGGGAAAGGCCAACCGGGGACACGACGTGCTGTTTAGCACCCGAATCCTAAAAAAAACCGGTATGCGCATATAAGCCACCCCTGAAGTCGAGTAATACACCAGATCGAACACTGAAACAGATTTTAAACCCTTTCCACTAAGATTAGATTTTAACGGAAAACCAGGTTACCTAAGCCATGTTCAGAATTTCTCAATTCATGCACGAATTGCTGGCCCCTACTCCTCTGGGACCGAAAAGGAATCCACCCGGGCCGGTGGTTATATGGAATCTGGTAAGGCGGTGCAATCTCACTTGCAAACATTGCTATTCGATTTCTGCAGACAAGGATTTTCCCAACGAACTTGACACCCAGCAAGTATTCACGGTGATGGACGACCTCAAGAGCTTTAAAGTACCGGTGCTGATACTTTCGGGGGGCGAGCCTCTCCTGAGACCAGACATTTTCGATATCGCCCGCCGCGCCAAAGAGATGGGTTTTTATACCGCGCTCTCTACCAACGGCACGCTGATAGACAGTACGAATATCGAGCGCATCGACGCAATTGGATTCGACTATCTGGGAATCAGCATTGACGGTATAGAGGAGACCCATGACCGCTTTCGGCGCAAGGCAGGAGCATTCGATGCATCCATGAAGGGGCTACGGCTGTGCCGTGATCGCGGCATAAAGGTCGGTCTAAGATTTACCATGACCAAGGACAATGCCGCTGAGCTGCCACAGCTTCTGGAGCTGATGGAGAGCGAGCGCATCAACAAATTCTACTTCTCCCATCTCAACTATGCAGGACGCGGCAACAAGAATCGTAAGGATGACGTATTCCTGAAGACGACCCGCTGGGCCATGGATCTGCTGTTCGAGCGGGCCTTGAACGATGCTCGAGAAGGTCTGCAAAGCGAATTAGTAACGGGAAACAACGATGCCGATGGTGTTTATCTGATGCACTGGGCGGCCCGCCGATTTCCCTCCCAGCTGGAACATATACGCAGTAAGCTGGTGCAATGGGGTGGTAACAGCTCCGGCGTCAACATCTCCAATATCGATAACCAGGGCTATGTCCACCCAGATACTATGTGGTGGAATTACAACTTAGGCAATGTCAAGGAACGTCCTTTCTCCGAGATATGGCAGGATCTTTCCGACCCTATAATGGCCGGTCTGAAGGCCCGCCCCCGCCAAGTCAGCGGACGCTGTGGCGCCTGTGCTCATTTCGATATCTGCGGTGGCAATACCCGGGTCCGTGCCATGCAGCTTAGCAACGATCCCTGGGCGGAGGACCCGGCCTGCTACCTTACTGATGAAGAGATCGGCCTTACCGCCGCAGATACAACCGGTGGTGGCACCCAGGTCCATACACTCACTGGATAAGATAAAGTTGAACTTGATGGTAAAGCCACTGTTATTACTCTCCTGCTGTCTGTTTGCCGGGATCTCAGAGGGTGCTCCCGAACTCGATCCCGCAGCCCTCTATCAACAGTATTGTGCCGAGTGTCACGGAGCCAAGCGGCTGGGTGCCGTCGGCCCCGCGCTGTTACCTGAGAATTTAGGACGACTGCGAAAAAAGCAGGCCTTCGACGTCATCCAGAACAGCCGCCCGGCGGTGCAGATGCCTCCCTTTCGGGATCTTCTGGACGCAGCTCAAACCACGGCTTTGGTCGATTTCATCTACACCCCTCTGGCCTCTGTTCCGGTCTGGGGTATGGAGGAGATAGAGAAGAGTCGACAAATTTATCATCAGCCTGGCTCGTTGCCCGACAATCCACGGTTCGATGCCGATATCAGCAATCTCTTCATGGTGGTGGAACTGGGCGATCACCATGCTACGCTTCTGGACGGCGACCGCTTCGAGCCTATCCACAGATTCCCCACCCGCTTCGCCCTCCACGGTGGCCCGAAATGGGCTGAGAACGGGCGCTTCATCTATTTCGTTTCCCGCGATGGCTGGGTGAGCAAATTCGACATATTCAACCTTACCTATGTCGCGGAGGTCCGCGCGGGCATCAACAGTCGTAACCTTGCAGTTTCTCACGATGGCCGCCATGTCATTGTGGCCAACTATCTGCCCCATACCCTGACGGTGTTGAATGCACAGGATCTCTCCCCCCTCAAAGTTATCCCGGTTGCAGACGCTAAAGGGCGCAGCTCCAGGGTCAGCGCTGTCTATACGGCGGATCCACGGGAGAGCTTCGTTGCGGCGCTCAAAGACATACCTGAAGTCTGGGAGATCAGCTATGCGGACGAACCGCCAGTGGGCTTTTCAGGGTGGGTTCACGACTACCGCGAGGATTCCGGGGACGCCCACAAGGAGCAGCCCTTTCCAGTCCGTCGCACTCAGGTCAAAGGTTACCTGGACGACTTTTTCCTCGACCAGACTTACGAAAAGGTTATCGGCACCTCGCGGGACGGCTCATCTGCAGGTGCGGTAACCGGGCAAGTAGTAGACCTGGATCTGCGGCGCGCGGTAGCCAGAGTCAATCTTCCCGGGATGCCACACCTCAGCTCGGCGATCACCTGGCTCAGGGGAGAAGCCACTGTACTTGCAACCCCCAATATAAAAAAGCCGGAGGTCACCGTACTGGATACCTCGACTTGGGAGGTGATCAAGCGCATTGAGACCCAGGGACCGGGATTTTTCATGCGAAGTCATGAAAAGAGCCCCTATGCGTGGGTTGATGTCTTTTTTGGCCCCCACAAAGACCTGATGCACGTCATCGATAAGCAGAGCCTGAAAATCGTAAAAACCCTCAGACCCGCACCGGGTAAGACCTCGGCCCATGTGGAGTTCACCAAGGATGGGCGCTACGCTCTTGTAAGTATATGGGATATGGATGGTGCCCTTATCGTCTACGATGCACACACCCTGGAAGAGGTAAAGCGACTACCGATGAAAAAACCCTCCGGTAAATACAATGTCCACAATAAGCTAAGCCGCTCCAGTGGCACGAGTCACTGAATATTCCCCCGAAGAAGCCATGAGAAACTACCGACTCTGGGTGTCGCTTGGGGCACTATTGTTTATAGGCAACGCATTGAGCGCTCCTCCACTCCACCGTTTAATCGAAGTCGAAGATGGCGACACACTGGTCGTTGAGGTGAAAGGCGAAACCAGGCGTTTACAGTTATTGGGAATCGACGCCCCGGAAAACGTGAAAAATCCCAAATTTGAGAGAGATCTGACAAGAACCGGGCTCAATCCCTCCGCGCTTTTAGGCCTTGGGCAGGCCTCCGCAGCCCATCTTCGCAACCTGCTGCCTGTCGGAACCTCGATAACCCTTGAGGGCAACCTGAACAGCCGTGATAAATACGGTCGAACCCCAATAGTCGCTCGCGTAGGCAAAGGGCAGAGCATCAATGCCGCAATGATCGGGGGCGGATACGCCATTACGCTTGTTCGCTACCCCCTAGAAAATGACTTCAAACAGAAGCTGCTTACGCTGGAGATCAAAGCGCAATCGGCTCAACGTGGCCTGTGGGGTGATCAAAGCGAGGCAATGCGCGCCTGGAGCGGCAAATGACCCTAGGGCCTGTTAACACTAATTGAAACAGCGTCGTTGCTGCCCCAGAAAGGGCCAATCAAGGCGCGAGGAGTGAGGTTTGGTGGTTCCAAATGAATGACGAGCAACGCCGAGTGGCCCTTTTTGGAGCGCAACCCGGAGGGACGGGGCCATTTTTCCCCAGTTCCGCGTTGCACCTCGCTTATGTAGCGGTGCTACACCGCGCTCGGTGCGCTTTGACCTGCGATAAAATGGCCTCCGGCGACACTGTTCCAATTAGTGTTAACAGGCCCTAGTCGGCAATGGTTTGCTTTAGATCGTAAAGTGTCCGGTGAATCCCATGGCAGCGCGCACAAATTTCGACTGCCAAAGTACCCAATTTTCTTCCTGCCAACTTAGGATCCCTTGCTTCCAACGCGCTCTGGAGCTCTGCGACTAACGCTTGGCGTTCATCCCCCAGTATCCGCTCTTCTGCGACCCCTTCCCGGTGGCAGTTGGTGCATGTCCGTTTCAGATCTGTAAGCCGTTGATTCAGGTGTTGAAGGGAGCCTGATGCGATCGCCGGCCGCTCATCCTCGGTGGCTATCTTTATTCTATTCACCAACTTGGATAGCCGCCTCATCACGTCGGGCAAAGCAGATTCTTCCCCAGTTTGTGAATTTACCACCACAAGGCTGCCATAATCGGGGGTACGATATATCGCTGCTGTTACTGCCCGATAGTCCCGATGGCATGATTTGCAGCTGGTGCTAAGCTTGCGCTGAGCCTTGGCAACACCAAGGTAATCCCTTCGTTCAGCGGCGGCTATAAGCGCGGCTGCCCACTCCAGTTCCAATTCATCGCGCCACTCTGGAACCATTTCCCCTATCTGGACGTAATGATCCACCAAACGGCGTGCCCAGATCGCGAGCCGCTCTCCATCCTCGAGCACCGTATATTCCTCGACTGCCTGCATCTCCCGGCGCAAACCGAACATAGTATGCAGCCACACCTGTCTCTTATTACTAGGCTTGTACCACTGCGCAATCGATTCCGGAGGAAGCAAAATAGTCTGCTCCAAGGCCGAGCCGCTGGAAGCGAACGAGAGTATGCCGAGCAACACCATGGTAAAAAGCTGGCTCTTCATATCCAATCTGTCTCCGATTCTGGGGTGCCAATTTGCTATTCTTCCGGTGCGAGTTCCAGACCATCGGATTCCCGCTGCGTCAGATCAATTACCGCTCTGCCGGTGTAGGCCAGAATTGCTAATATTGATTGCCCAAGTAAACACCGTTTCCCGGGTGTCTAGGCATTCAGAACACCCAACCGGTAGAAGGCGAATACTACATGAAAAAAGGTCCTAAACATCTCTATGGCTACTCACGCCTGGAAATCGCATTTATGCTGGTTTTAGCCCTGCTGGTTGTCACGCTGGCCGTGACCAAATACATCGAAATATCCAAAGACGTGGAAGGCGCAATGGAACCAGGGCTGATCGAGGGTATACGTAAAGGGCTTGTGGAATATGCTGAGGAGGCCAAGAGCAGGGGCGAAAAGAAGCTATATCCACCCGTACTCGATTACGCAAAAACCGGAGATGCCAGCCAGCGCAATCTCTTTTTCGACCGAGTTTTGGCGAAAGGTGTCGCAGTCGCCGGTTGGTCCAAAACGAATGTCAACGAGTACCGCACTCCCAGTGGAAAAATGATGGTGTATGACCCCGAAACGGGCCGTTTCACATCTATCTCTGACAGGGACAACGGGGCACCACAAACAACCAGCGGGTCAGATAAATAAAAAGCGCCTGCTTGCTTAGGGTCGACGCATCCCGCCCTACCAACACCATTATCCGTGAATATCGAAACGCTTATGCACAAACTAGTGATTATCCCCTTTCTGTTACTGTTGGGACTAACGGGCTGCTCTTCGGAAACCGGGCTGGAGGACCACTCGCTCAGTGGTTTTATCGAAAAACTGAGGAGTGAAGGGGTCAAGGGCAACCTTCAGGTTGGCGTTCCAATCAATGACGAAATGGAGTTCGTGGCCACTTATGTCATATCCGCCTACACCAGTACTCGGATACTGTCGTTTTTTCAGTGCAAGGATGAGGAGGCTGCCGAGCGCAATCTCGAGGAGTCGATGAAGAATCCTAAACTTACCGGCAACGCCAGAAATGGTAGCCTAATCATGGCGGCTACTTTTTATCCTCCTGATGATGCGGCGGTTGAACAAATTAGAAAGTTGTTTCTAGCCCATAAATTCGAATGATTTCCGGGAAGGGTTATTCATACTCATCCAAAGCCGCTATTTCCCCCAGTTGATCGCCTAGAGTAGCTGGTTTGTGGGGTGGAGAAAAACTCGCCACTACCCTGGCGTCGGGGTCCACAAGAAATATCGAGCTGGCGTGGCTTACGAGATATTCCCCCGGGGCGTGCTCCGGTTCAATGATATATCCGGCGCCAAACTGCCGCGCAAGATTATCGATTTCCTGACTCTCTCCAGTGACACCGACAAAGCGATCATCGAAGTACGACATGTATTTTTCCAGCACTTCAGGGGTATCTCGCTTGGGATCCACGGAAATGAAGAACACACGAATATTACCGAGCCCATCCGCTTCAGACTTAAGGCCGCTCACCGTCGCTACCAAGGTCGCCAAGGTAGTTGGGCAAATGTCAGGGCAGTAGGTGTAGCCAAAGAACACCAGGCTCCAGTCACCTGAAAACCGTGCCAGGTCGAAGGTCTCACCGCGCTGATCGAGTAAATCGAAGGGAGCCAAACGCTTGGGCTGAGGACGCATTACACCCTGAAGAGTATCCGGTACAGGTTGTGTAGCCGTCGGCCACCCCCGATAAATGAGTACAGCGGCTAAAATAGCTGACAGAAGCAGTACCGTTCTCATCACTCTCGCGACACCGGCTCTCATTACCCTTGATTCTCCCCCAGCTGATGGCTAACAAAGATCGCCACGGTAAATAGTGCAAGGGCACCTCCCTGGTGGGTGGCAGCAAGCGATACGGGAACGTGCAGCAGCAGCGTCGAGATACCCAGGGCAATCTGGATTAGCAACACGACCATCAGGAGATTGATTCCAAGTCGCAGTCGGCCGGATAAAACATACTGCCGGGAAGTCATCCAAAACAGGGGTACCAACAGAAACAGGAGAGTCGCCAGCAATCTGTGATCAAACTGCACGGTGGTAACGTTTTCAAAAAAGTTCTTCCATAAGGGCGTCAATGTCGCCATGCCCTCTGGTATCCACTGCCCATTCATGGTGGGGAAGGTATTGTAGGCAAGCCCAGCCTTGAGGCCGGCCACAAATCCACCGGAGAGGATAGTTACCGAAATCAGCCCGACCAGAACATTGGAGAAAATGCGGAGCCCGCCGGTCCCAGCATCCGTCTTGGCTGTCGATTTCGGAAACAGTAAATCCAGCGCAATCCAGAACATATAGCCATAGATCAAGAAAGCCATTCCAAGATGAGCTGTCAACCTGTACTGACTTACATGGGGATCCTGGGACAAACCGCTTTTCACCATATACCAGCCGAGCAGTCCCTGAAGTCCTCCTAAGATAAACATAGATACCAACTTAGGTATCAGCTTTCGATCTATCTGCCTCCTGGCCAAAAAATAGAGAAACGGAACCAGGAATATAAAACCGATCAGTCGACCAAGCACCCGGTGTGCGTACTCAAACCAGAAAATACCCTTGAACCCTTCCAGGTCCATCTGCGAATTCTTGATTTTAAACTCTGGAAACTGCTTATACAGCTCGAATACCTCTTCCCACGCTGCTTGGTTCATCGGAGGAAGAACACCGATAACCGGCTCCCATTTGACCATCGATAGCCCGGACCCCGTGAGTCGGGTAACGCCGCCAAGTACAACCATCCCATAAATAGCGAGACAACAGATCAACAACCAGATAGCGATCGGTCTCCTAGAGCCCGTCGTTGTCATAACAACCCCCAATAGTGGATGGATACGGCTTTGACAGTCCGCCACAAAAACGGCCGGTATTTTGCGAAATCTTGAGGCGTAACACAAACATGAAAACCCAGCCACTCCAAACCCTGGCAATAACAGGACAGATCTAGTCTGGAAATGTCGATTAGATACCGCTATTGCTGCTCTACGAATATCCAGTTTTCGAGCCGCAGGGTATTGCCGCCATAGAGCTGCTTTGGATAGTTCTCGCTGGGCCAGTAAATCAATATGTCACGTTTCAGAAAACCCTTGGGACAGTTTACCCGCAATTCCCAGGGCGTATCCCGCATAATCCTTATGCCATCCGGTGCCCCCAGAAGTTTTTCTATTGCCTCTTGGGGCATACGGGCAAGCCGATACTCGTCGGGCAGTGCCACCGCCATCTCCATTCGCTGCATTCCCGCCGCCCATGCATCACTGTTGAATGGCAATCCCTCTATCCCCTTGGGCATACGATCCAGGCGCGCATCGACCACCTGACCTGTTTCGCCGATCGTAAAAACCAGCAGTGAATGGTTGGGATCCCCGTCCGGATACTTGCTTTCCTTTGCCAAAGCCCTCCCCTGTAAAGGGCCGAGGTCGTACCACATGAGATAGACCTTGCCGTCGCCAAAACGCGCATATTTGTATTTACCGCAGCGCTGTATTGTCGTTTCTGGAATCGAGCCGATATAGCCGGGTAGCAGCTGGTCGAGGGATTCAGGCGGCTCTTTTCGGCGTTCGGAATAGTTTTTGATCGCATCAACCAAGGGTTCGGCGGCTTGGATCGCCGCATAATAGTCGCTGCGGCGCTCACTCCAAGGCATTTCGCTGATGCTGCGTGTCCAGAGCATATACCCCAACATCGCCATAAGGGCAATCAGGAGAAGATTGCGGGCGTCACGGGACAAGTTTATCGTCTCCTAAATGCAACAACCGGCGGCGGTAGCGTCGAACTAAGCGCCGGTTGACTCTTTCTGGTTCACTGAGTATATCTTCTAGCCTGCCTGGTACACCAGCATCCCTCAATTCGAATGTACCCGCACCGGCAGACGCTGAGTTGAGTGTCGCATGATCCCGCCAAAACCATGACAAATCTCATTTGCTGAGCCAGTAAACCCACTGTTTTATGTGATATGACTCGATTTATAAGCAGGCTTTGATTTAGATCAAAGCTGCTCGGCGATCAATCGCTATATTCATAGCTTTAAGGGTCGAAGCTGACTCGTGCCCGTTACCTAACCGGAAAACTGGCTACAGGAGCTATGCATTTGAAGCGCGGGCTTTACATATAGGCAACCGCTCAGTATAGACGGGCAAATGAAAAAAGCAGAAAAGCTACGACCGAAAAAGTTCCGGAAAAGCCATCCTGGAAAACCAATATTACCAGTGTAATCAATCACCTAGAAGGGGCCCTTCATGACTGAGTCAACCGACAAGCCGGAAGAAGATAAAGACGAGCCAATACCGGCAATGCAGAATCTGCTCGACAATCCGTTCCTGTTACTCTTCATCGGCGTAGCCATGCCCACTGTTTTCTACATCGTATGGGGCATTATGGAGATCGTAACCATACCGGTTGCACCATAGTCCTGCTGCGCGTATCGGAGTACCTCGCGCTAGCAACAATTTTAAAGTTTTACTAAATATTACGGACCCGAAGGGGGGAACTAGCTCATGACTTCTTACATGCCACCTGCCGACAAAATCTGGTGGAAAGTACCTGTCGGGCGCCAGGAAATATTATGGGTGCTGATAGCACTGGTCTGGTGTTTGATCATGTTTTTCATGATGCCGTACTGGCATATTTACGGTAAGCAAAACCTATCGAATGAAGCCTACCAGACCACACCCGCCAAGTTTGGAGTGAAGGTTCAAGAGATGATTGATCAGCACAAGGTTGGAGAAGAAGCGGGATTCCCCGTGGTCCGACCTCCGGCCGGAAGCGATGTCTATATGCTGGGTCGTCTGTGGCAATGGTGGCCCATCCTGGAGTTGGAGAAAGACAAGACTTATCGCCTGCACCTCTCTTCCATGGACTGGCAGCACGGTTTCTCAGTTCAGCCGATAAATATAAACCTGCAAATTGTCCCCGGTTACGAGATGGTAGTAACCGTTACCCCAGATCAATCGGGTGAATACGCGGTGGTCTGCAACGAATATTGCGGTATCGGCCACCACACCATGCTCGGCAAGATCTACGTGAAGGAGTAATCAAAGATGGCACAATTTAGAACCTGCCCTGATACCGGGCTTTATTTCCATAAATCCGCCGAAAGTCTAATCAAGGCTAACGCAGTAGCGGCGGCAGTGGCACTACTGGTTGCTGGAGTTCTCGGCCTTCTCGTCGTACTCACCCGCTGGCAGGCGGTTCATCTGCTGGGAGCCGCCGATTTCTATATGGCGCTGACCGCTCACGGCATCGACGCTCTGATATTCTGGATAATTTTCTTCGAAATGGCGGTGCTGTACGTGGCGTCATCGACATTGCTTCGTTCCCGCTTGGCCACACCGGCCTGGGGATGGGTGCAGTTTTTATTGATGCTGATCGGTGCAATCATGACAAACTGGGCGATATTCGAGGGTAATTCCAGTGTCATGATGACCTCTTATGTACCAATGCAGGCAGCTCCCCACTTCTATCTGGGCCTGATACTGTTTGCCGTTGGCGCGCTGATTGGCTGTTTCGTCTTTTTCGGCACGCTGGTTGTGGCCAAGCAGGAAAAAACCTATGAGGGTTCTATACCTCTGGTTACTTTCGGTGCGGTTACAGCAGCGATTATCGCGGTGTTCACCATCGCCTCCGGCGCGATCATCCTGGTACCCACTTTCCTCTGGTCCATCGGCTATATCGCCCACATCGATGCCGAAATGTACCGCATAATCTGGTGGGGTCTTGGTCACTCCTCCCAGCAGATCAATGTAGCTGCCCATGTAGCCATCTGGTATCTGATCGCCGGATTGATATTTGGTGCCCGTCCGATGTCCGAAAAAGTAAGCCGTGCGGCATACCTGCTCTATATTCTCTTTCTGCAGCTGGCCTGTGCGCACCATATCCTGGTTGACCCAGGCATCAGCTCCGAGTGGAAGGTATTCAACACCAGCTATGCGATGTACCTGGCGGTTCTGGCGAGTATGATACACGGCTTGACCGTTCCCGGTTCCATCGAAGTGGCGCAACGCGGCAAGGGCTTCAACAACGGCCTTTTCGAGTGGTTACGCAAAGCCCCTTGGGACAACCCGGTGTTCTCATCGATGTTTATCTCTCTGGTTACCTTCGGCTTCCTGGGTGGTATCACCGGTGTAGTCATGGGTACCGAGCAGATCAACCTGATTATCCACAACACCATCTACGTCCCGGCGCACTTCCACGCCACCGTGGTTACAGGTACGACCATGGCGTTCATGGCGGTAACCTACTTTCTCATCCCGGTGTTGTTCCGCCGCCAGATGATCCTCCCCGGATTGGCTAAGATACAGCCCTACATTTTCGGTGGGGGTATGACCATCCTGGTACTGTTCATGTTGGGTGCGGGCACCCTGGGTGTCTCCCGTCGCCACTGGGATATGGACTTCACCGGTGCTGCGCTCGGATTCGACTACCCCGGCATGGCCTATACCATGATGGGAATCGGCGCATTCGGCGGTGTCATCGGCGTTATCGGCGGCGCTGCATTCCTGCTGATCACGGTAGGCTCCCTGGTCTTCGGCAAGAAACTGGAGCCCTCGGCAGGCCTGTTGCAGAGCTTCGGGGTTCCCCTGGCAGCTTCCTGCTACACCGATACTCGTCCCGAAAGATTGCCGCGGGCGGCGCCGCTGCCAGCCGGTCATCACGATGGTGGCACCTTCGAGGCCCCTGGGACCTTTGTCCTGGCGTTGCTTCTGCTGGTAAGCTTCGTCGTCTACTACTTCATCAACTGGAAGTATTTGGCATCGGTCTGGCCGATGAGTTGATAACTGCCCGGAGAGGGCAGCCTGACCCCGCTCAGGTTGCCTTCTCCATGAGTGGTTAGTAGTTACGACGAAATTTTATAACCCCCTGTGTCACCACCGGGCGGACATGGGAATAACAACAGACGCAACGTCGATGCAATATGGTTAAGCAGCTAGTCAACCTCTTTAAATTACGAATCGGCATCATCATGGCGATTACCGCTCTGGTGGCTCTGATCGTAACGCCTGGTCAGTCGGTACAACCTTGGGAGGCGGTACTGCTGACACTCGCAGTGCTGCTTGCAGCCAGTAGTGCCGGTGCTTTCAATCAGTACTACGAACGGGATCTGGACGCCACTATGCCGCGCACCGGAAACCGCCCATTCGTAACCGGCGCGCTACCCTACAACCGCTGGTGGTTAGTTGTTATTTCGCTGTTGCTGGTTGTGGGTGTAGGGATGGCCGGATTCGCCTTGAATGGCATGGCAGCCCTTTATATTTTTCTTGGCGCCTTCTTCTACGCCATCGTCTACACTGTCTGGCTCAAGCGCCGAACCTGGTTGAATATCGTTATCGGCGGAGCATCTGGAAGTTTCGCCGTGCTAGCCGGAGCCGCGGTAGTCGACCCCTCCCTTAGCCCGGTGCCGATCCTTTTGGCAATGGTCCTTTTCCTATGGACTCCTTCACACTTCTGGAGCCTGGCGATCGCTCAACAGCAGGCCTATGCATCTGCCGGCGTTCCTATGCTACCGGTACTCGTAGGTAGCCGAACTGCCGCCAAAGCGGTTCTCGCAAACACCCTGTTGCTGGTAGGCATATCAATACTGCCCTACTTTTTCGGCCTCGGTTGGATATATCTGATCGGGGCGGTTTCCGGTGGTGGTTATTTCATTTATCGCAACATCCAACTGATTCAAAATCCCACCCCTAAAATTGCGATGACCAGTTTCTTTGCATCGCTGATCCAGTTGATCGTACTGTTGCTGTTCGCCGTGATCGATTCCCTGCTGGCTTTTTAGCTATTCGGAGCAACGCTCTCCGAGGAGCCTTTACATGCACTGGCGTTTCGCGCTCTTCTCCCTCCTTCTTACCAATATCGGGACCGGTATGGTCGTAGCGGAGGAATCCAGGACACAAGCGCGGGATTCTATCCAGAGTTATCAGTACAAATCCGCGCTAGCGGCCAGCCAGCAGGCCGTGGGCGGTAAAGTTGGTCACTATACGCTGACCGATCACACGGGCCGAACCCTGCATCTGTCGGAGCTATTTGGCAAACCGCTGGTCCTCAGTTTAGTCTATACGAGCTGCTACCATATATGCCCGATGACTACCCGGCACTTGCATAGTGTTGTCGAGAAAGCGAGAGCGGCGTTGGGTCAGGATAGCTTTAACGTCGCGGTGCTGGGCTTCGACGCCTACAACGATACCCCCCAATCCATGGGGTTCTACGCTAAAAAGCAGGGCATCGCCGATAGCGATTGGTCACTGCTAAGTGCCGATCCAGATACAATCAACAAATTGACCCAGCAACTGGGATTTCTTTTCTACTCATCCCCTAACGGTTTCGACCACATTGTCCAAGCCTCGGTAATCGATGCTGACGGAGTACTTTACCGCCAGGTTTATGGTGAAGTCTTCGACACTCCATTGCTGGTCGAGCCACTCAAGGAGTTGGTCCTAGGCCGGCCTAAGCCGGGGCAGTCAATGCTGGATGAGCTGGTAGACAAAGTGCGGTTCTTCTGTACCACCTACGACCCCAATCGGGACGGGTATCACTTCGATTATTCGCTCTTCATCGGTCTAGCCATCGGGATGCTGATCATCGTTTCAGGTGGAGGTTTCGTGATCAGGGAGTGGTACCGCGGCAAAGGGGCGCGCAGCACCTGATACCCCAGCCCGGGCGGCGCCTTCCAGTTTTGCCTCGTTTAACGGCCGATAACCGGAGCATTCCCAAGTCATTCCGAAAAGTCACCGGCCCGTAATAGAAAGAGATGTGTGTTATTGATTGATATCAATTTCAACTACCGGTAATTCAAAATATTATCCCACACTGTTTTATATTGAATCCTGCCGGCCGGATCGTTTCAGAGAGGCATTTCCAGATTGAAATTCATCAACCCCATTAAACGAGGCTATCTTGCTCTCGAAGCGTGGTTCAACACCTCATTTGGTCCCGCGTGGAACCCTCTCTATCATCTTGGGACGCTCACTTTTTTCTTCTTCTGGATCGTATTAGTCAGTGGTATCTATCTATTCATCTTTTTCGATACCAGCCTCTCCGGGGCCTACGCTTCCGTCGAATACCTCACCCACGAGCAGTGGTATTTGGGCGGTGTGATGCGCAGTCTTCACCGTTATGCTTCGGACGCGGCAATCATGACGATTCTGCTGCACATGTTTAGGGAGTTTGCTCTGGACCGTTACCGCGGTTTCCGCTGGTTTTCCTGGGTAACGGGTGTCCCCACGCTATGGTTCGTGATAACGCTAGGTATCACAGGGTATTGGCTGGTATGGGACGAGTTAGGCTTTTATGTCGCGATGCTTTCATCTCAACTCATGGATGCGCTGCCCATTGTGGCAGGTTCCATGGCCAGTAACTTCCTCGAGGGGAATCTGACCGATAGATTTTTCACTCTCATGGGGTTTCTCCATCTTCTAGGCCAACCGGTACTGCTGATTTTCGCCTTGTGGATCCACGTTAAAAGGCTATCCCATGTGGAAGTCAGCGCTCCCAGAGGTCTGGCAATCGGAAGTTTTCTCGCCTTACTCGCCCTCTCCTTTGCGCTACCGGCGACCAGCCATCCCCCGGCTGATCTAAACCGTGTACCCGCTGTCCTAAATCTGGACTGGTTCTATCTCAATATCTATCCGGCATTGGACTACTTGACTGCGGGCCAAACCTGGGCCCTTACCTTGGGTATAACGACGTTGTTGATGCTATTGCCCTGGCTGCCTCCAAAAAAGACCGGACCCGCGGCAGATGTACACTTGGATGAATGTAACGGCTGCGGCCAGTGCGCGGTGGACTGTCCCTTTGATGCAATCACAGTTCAGAAACGCACGGATGGTGCCCGTTGGGAATACGAAGTGGTCGTCAAAGAGAAACTCTGCGCCTCTTGTGGTATTTGCGTGGGCTCTTGCCATTCATCCAATCCCTTCCGCTCCAGCAACAAAAGGCTGGAGACGGGTATCGACATGCCGCATATTCCCATCGATAAGGTGCGAGAGGAGACACGAAGGACCCTTGAAGAATTAGCGGGAAGTACCCGCATTATCGTCTTTGGTTGCGATCATGCATACGATGTGGAAGAACTGAAGCAAACCAATGTGGGAGTAATGAGTTTCCTCTGCACGGGTATGATTCCCCCAACGCTGGTCGAGTACGCACTGAAAAACGGGGCAGACGGGGTTTTTATTACAGGGTGTAGGAAAGGGGATTGCTACTATCGATACGGTAACATATGGATGGACAAACGGTTTGACGAAGGGCGTAAGCCGGTACTACGGCCCAGAGCGGACCGCGACCGTATTGCTGTATTCCGCGCCGCGGTAACGGATGGGCGCAAACTGAAACAAGAGCTGGAGCAATTCAAGACGAAAATAGCTGCTGCAAATAGCGCTGTGGAAGAACCGGCGGCCCAGTCGGCCGGGAGTATCGGGAGATGATCGGACCAAAACGCCTCGTTCTGCAGATCGTCAATTATACTGTGTTTATGGGATTAGTGGGCTATTTTTCGTTTTTACCAGCCTATACCAGACTACAGCCTGATGAGGCCATGATAACGCTGGCAATTTCCCATGCCGGTGAACGGGTTGAGGAATGCCGACAAATGAGCCCTGAGGAGATGGCCAAACTGCCCGCCAACATGCGGGTTGCGGTCGATTGCCCCAGGGAGCGCTCACCGGTGAATATTTCGATCTTTCTCGACGATATGCCGGTGATAGAGAGAGAAGTTACTGCTCCCGGCTTGTACAGCGACCAAGGTGTGGATATTTTCCAGAGTGTGCGAGTGCCCACTGGTGAACACCATCTTTACATCTCGATGAACGACAATGTACGGGTAGATGGTCCCACCCACCAGCATAATCAACGCGTTTCTCTTTCACCGGCCCAACGTCTGGTAATAAAGTTTCAAAGCAGTATCGGAGAATTCAAGGTTAAATAGACCTGTAGGGGCAACCCAAGCCTGAGTGTATCCCTGTCGTTGAGTTTTCAGTGTGAAGTCTAAATTCGGATACACGAGGGCATCTGCTTACCCCAATCAGGGTGGAGCTTAAGTTTAGGGCCACGAACCCACCATCTCTTTTATTAAATACTGACATCCATAGGAAAATGGCAGATTCATCACGAATTGAGTTAGTCGATAGTTTCGACCTGCAGACACCCGAAAACAACGCGCAAAAGCTTACCATTGGCTGGCTCTCACTCGCGCTTGGTTCGTTGGTTGTCGGCGGACTGTTTACCATATTGATCGTGCTATCCAGGACACCCGGTATACAGGATGTTTTTCCCTGGGTGGATTTTTTCCATACTGCACTTGTCGTTCACGTGGACCTCACGGTGTTGGTTTGGTTTCTCTCCTGTGCCGGTATGTTGTGGAGCTTCAGCAGTAGCAGCAGTGGGTGCCCGATCTGTGGTTGGATCGCATTGGCGCTCTCCGTTAGTGGAGCCCTGATACTTTCTCTCTCACCCTTCTTGGGCGCCGGTGGCCCCTTCATGAATAACTATGTCCCGGTGTTGCAGGATCCCCTGTTTTTCACCGGCCTCGGGATCTTCGGCCTGGGTTTCACCTTACTGGTAGTCAGGGGCTTGCTCTTTTCAATACCCGTGGGTCGGCACATCAGCGGCGGAGGTGCGCTCAGGTTTGGCTTGTATACCGGCCTTGTCATCGCTCTGATTTCCATTGCCGCGTTGGTCACTTCCTGGTTGATGATCCCAGATGCGGTGACTGGCCAGTACTACTACGAGCTACTGTTTTGGGGCGCTGGACACACCATCCAGTTCACGCATACTCAATTGATGCTCGTAACCTGGCTTTGGCTGGGCGCCGTTTCCGCAGCGATTCCCCGATTAAGCCCCCGCATAGCGGTTCTGCTATTTGTTCTGGGCACGCTCCCGGCAGTGATGACGATATACGTGTATTTAGCATACGACATCAGTTCAGCTGATCATATAATCTGGTTTACCTGGCTCATGCAGTATGGCGGGGGTATCGCAGCAGTACCCATCGGGCTAGTATTGATTCCTGGTTTCATAGCTCAACGAGGGGAATTGGACGATCAAGTACGAGCGCAGCGCGCCGCACTCTTTTTCTCCCTACTGCTGTTCGCAGCAGGCGGTATCATCGGATTTTTGATCAGTGGCAGCAACGTCACCATTCCCGCTCACTACCATGGCTCGATCGTCGCCGTCACGCTGGCGTTTATGGGGATTACCTACCACATCTTGCCGAGAATCGGCTTTCGGAAACCCGAAGGAAAGCTAGCACGGCTCCAGCCGGTTCTGTACGGTAGTGGTCAAATGCTCCATGTTCTGGGGCTGGCATGGTCGGGGGGTTATGGAGTTCAGCGTAAAACTGCGGGAGCCGCTCAAGGGCTGGAGAGCATGGAGAAAATGGTCAGCATGGGGATTATGGGACTGGGTGGCTTGATAGCCATTGTCGGCGGCATACTCTTTCTCTTGGTGGTATTCAAATCCATGTGGCCAAAAAGCTGAATAGAGGATCGGCAACCGACCGTTGCCCCGCCAAACTAGCTCCCAACAACCGAATCTGACAATGGATACCGTTCGGCGACCGTTCCGAAGGTCAAGTCAAGGTAAAAAAAACGGCCACTAAAGTGGCCGTTAAAAAATACTCGAAGTATCTAAAGCGCTTTGTCTACCCTCTTTTTCTTCTGGCGACACCCAATAGACCCACTAGGGCTGATCCGAATAACCAGGCTGCCGCGGGAATCGGGATAATGGTGGCTCCACCGACACCCACAAAGTCAACTTCAAGCTTGGCATCACCCAGATTAACTCGCTCCTTGATCTTGATATCATCCATAACGCCGTCGCTGCTGAATCTAAAAACAAAGGCTTGGTCCATCTCGCTGGCATTGCTACTGTCGGCACCGGAAAAATCGGCCTGGGCGATTAAGCTGTTTCTAGTGGCGGCATCGAGTCCTCTAAACACCGTCGCTGCCAGCCATGGAGAGCGAAGCGAAGGCTGGTAGTCCCTGGTAGCCGCGAGGCGAAACTGTAGACCCGACGTGCGATAGCGCCAGAGGGGATACAAAGAGAGCATCCGTACGCGGCGTCGAGTCATTTGCGGTAATGTTGTGTAGTCGCTTCCCAACGAGGAAGTGACGGAACGACATGTACGCAGGACGTCCAGGACGATAATAGGCTGTCGCAGATCGAGTGCGAAAGAGAGACTTGGAAGTCCTGTTTCGCATCACGAGATCAAAGACACGCTTGTGTGCAGCCACCAGCGTTACATAAACTGAGTCTGAAGTCGTCTAATCCCGCATCCTCGGCTACGATAAGATCCAGAAAACCATCCTGGATTCCGTTGAATTTTACCCAGGCATCATTGGTATAGTCGATATTCAATAACGCATCGGGACTACCATCATTGACGATTCCCACGTCGTCCCAGGTGCCCACTTCGGCGTTAATGTGAGCTGCTGTGGTGTGCCCCCCGCCTCTCCGCTATTGATCGTGCCGTTGTGGCTCTTGTAAGTGAGGGCCTGATCTACATCAAATCTCAATTCACCACCAAGCAGCGAATAGCCGGTAGCTAGTGTACCTGTTAGCGACAACTCGTAGACTGTGGTCCCGACCACCTCAAAAGGGGGTGAAGAGACGTTCGTGGGATCGCTCTGGCTCGATATTAAGTAGACACTTTCCAACGTGGCGGCTTGTGTGCTCAGCGGCAGGCCTACCGCTATTACCGCCGCACCCAAAATGGGGTGGAAACGTGCCGCATCCCTAAGTACTGGCATGATTGTCCTCCTGTCCATATTTGTTTTTTGTCTGTTCTACCGGGGCAGTGTTTCGGGAGCGATTCACTGTCCTGGCCTCTACGCGGATGTGCTCAGACCGCTAGACCTACCCCTGCAAATATCGTGCTAATTAAATATTTCCATGGATTATTAATGGGTTAGCTATCTTTTGGCGCACCAATAGGGGCCGGAGTGTAAAAATTCCTGACTACAGCAAATGCACCGCCGTGGATTCGGAGGATGTTGAATTGACAACCGCTCCATGGTGGGTTGCGTAACTTGGCGAGAACCCTAGTGAATGCCAGCGTGATTAACCATTTTGACCAATGACAGCCAAAATGGCGTAGGGTGAGATCCCGATTGCAGGGGGTAGAGCAAATTCCTCAGCTGCCTGCTTGAAAATGCTGAACTGACTGAAACAGTATGAGGGCAAGTAACAGGATAATCCCAAAAAAAATCAGTGAGCGGTTTTCAAAACGCTCGCCCCGCCTGATCTCTATCTGATTCAGTATCCAGTCGGATACGAAATAGAGCGCCAGACCGGCAACAGTGTAGGCAATTAGCCCCATCATAACGATACCTTCCTCTCGTTTAGTTAGCCCTAAGATTTTGGGTCACTCAGGGAGGGTAGAGCTGGAACGCCAATAGATAAATCAACACTCCAGTAACAGAGACGTAGAGCCACAGCGGAAGCGTCCAACGAGTGATACGTTGGTGTTGTACCACGCGGTCTCTAATCGCATAGATTAAAGTCAGCAATATCAGAGGTACAATCACCACGGCCAGGGCAATATGGGTAAAGAGTATGAAGAAATAGAGAGGGCGTATGGCACCCTGACCGGTAAATGGCACGTACCCTACCTGGTTGTGGTAATAGAGATAAGAGATTAGAAAAAGGGTTGAAACGCCTAAAGCCCCGATCATATAACGCTTGTGGGCTTCTCGATGTCCCTTGCGAATATGGTAGTAAGCCGCCACGATCAAACAGGCGGAGATCATATTCAATGAAGCTTGCAAAGGGGGCAGCAGGGGTATCAGTTTCATCATGCGCAATTTTACAGTGAGGAGTCGCCAGAAGACATAGCAAAGCTTCGGCCGACGCCAGGGTCTGGTTAACCCTCTCCCTTACCTCCGACGTCTTCTCCACTCCTTGGTTGCCCACAAAATGAATGCAGTCAATACTGTCAAATTGACTACCATTCCTATGACCCAAAACCCGGTGCGGCCGTCGTCTCGTCCAGTAGGCTCACTGGCCGGTATCTTTGAGGCACTAGGCTTCGCACTCCTGTCCGGGGTGGCTTCCGCCGATTGAATCTGTTGTGTGCCAGGGTATTGCTCTTTTATACCCCCTGAATCGCCAAAGGCCAACGTCACAACAAGCAGCCAGATACCCATTGCAGAAGTTACCCTGTATACCGTTTTCGACGACATAGTTAATAGTTACCGGTGTATTCGGTCTGAAAATTCCCAACATTATTTAAAATGCCACTCTACAGGCCCACATGCGCGGGAAACCATCGCGACAATAACATCATCGCTGGCATCGATCACCTCCCAGACGCCGCAGATCAATAAAATTGCTTCGCGATGGTGCTACGCTTGGATTGAAGGTTTAAACTAACGCACCTATGTTAGCCATCGGAGAAGTACCCAATGTTTGGCCTAAAAGGTTCCGCCCATCCAGATACCAATCCCTGCCTGTTGAAAAATGTCGGCGTAGCGGAATTTAACAAGCAGCACCTAAGATTGGTCAGTTACGCAGTTGAATTCAACCAGTTGGTGGAAGAGTTGGCCACAAGACAGCCAGAAGCCAGCGATTGGAGGAAAGTCGACGCTCTCTTCAGTCGGATCAGCTTATTCGTCTCCACGCACTTTCGTGAGGAAGAGGAGCAGATGGAGAAACTCGGCTATCCAGACTACCCCGAGCACAAAAAACAGCACGATAAATTTGTCGATAACCTGGCCAAAATACAATCACAAATTAACGACAGAAACGTAAAATTCAAGGGAAAACTTAGTACTTTACTGTGGGATTGGCTATACAACCATATCAATGAGGTGGACGTACAATATCGGGATTTCTTTGCAGAAAAGGGCGTAAAGTAGCCGCTGCGCTGGTTTCCCGGCGGGAGATCAATGTCTCAATCCGATTCCGCGGCTGCCGGCTATTGAAGACGACGCCCAACCAGGCCACTCTCTTCCATGTCCGAGACAATGGTGTCGGCCACCTCTCGTACTACAACAGCTGCAGATTCTGGGTTGAAACTATCAGTATCTCCTGCCCAGATCAGCCTGTCATTGGGGGTGGAGAATAACTTGGATTCAAGCCGTACGATGGTATCCACTCTGGTATACCCAGGCTGATAAACTGCATGATACGCGGTTTGAAAATATCCATAATAGCCGTATCCCACAGAGGGCACCCAGTCCACCCGCGGTGGTACAACAGTCTCCTCTTTGTCGATACCCTTCAAGCGCGCAATCAGCACCGCTTCTGCACCAGAGTCCGCAACCAACTGCTTGAGTTCTTGCTCCTCATCGGTTTCTCCAAGATCTGGAACCAACCGGAAGCTGGGGATAGCTGTCACACCGTTTTTCGCCAGCCTGTCGATCAGTCCCTCTTCCAGAACCCTGCGATTTACGTCGCTATCGAATAGTCCGATGACCAAAATACTGCGTAGGGGGCCATCCTGGTATTGGTTGTCGCTCCAGCGGCTGGAGAGTTTAGTGGACGTGCAAGAGACCAATGCCAGTGACAATCCAACCCACAATACCGTTTTCGCTACAATCTTTGGCATTCTAAATGGCATTCACACACCCCAGATTTTCGTTTAAACGCCAGCTAAGAGAAGGCGCTGTGAATTTATACATCCTTTGGGTGAAAGACTATCAAGTTAGCATGCCCCCGTCAGGATCTGTTCTTCGAATCATTCCTCTGAGCCGCGAATTACGGAACGGGTATACCATTCCCAAGGGATCTGTTATCAAGGTTTCTTCTACACCAATAATCGTTTTTTATAGTCAAGTGGAACAACTGACATGGATCAGCAATTAGCTGTTAATTGTAGAAAAATGCCTTGTTTAAATTTTGCAAACCCTGGGGATATCACTTAGTATCTGACCGAGAAAAAATACGGTTGTTTCCTGATTGTCGGGCAGCTGGAATCGAGAAGAACATAAGTATCGGCTTGAGGCTCCAGCAAGGCTTGAATCTGCTAACAATAATTCGGTCGGTTTAGAAACCGGGCAGGTAGCTTCGTCGGGAAACATAGAGAGGATGGAGCATGGCAAAAAAAGATAGTACCGGTGGTACCTCGCGGATCAAGCTATTTTTAATTATTGGCGCCCTTTTTACAGCTGGCATTGTATTTGCCGGTCTCTTCAATGTCGGTCTTTCCGCAACCAACACCATGGAATTTTGTACCGACTGCCACTCGATGAAGATCGTCTATGAGGAGTACCAAGATTCTCTCCACTATAAGAACAAGTCAGGTGTCCGGGCCGAATGTTCAGATTGCCATGTTCCCAAGCCGTTCGGACCCAAGATTGTAGCGAAAATACTGGCGTACAAGGATGTACTTCACGAAATTCTAGGCACCATCGACACTCCGGAGAAATTCGAGGCACACCGTTGGGATATGGCCAACCGGGTGTGGGCAAAAATGCGTGCTAGCGATTCCCGTGAGTGCAAGTCCTGTCACGCGTTCGAGCAGATGGACCTGAGCCTGCAGGAGAGAAGTGCACGTAACCGGCACGGTTCCGCAGAGGATAAAGGTAAGACCTGCATTGACTGCCACAAGGGGGTCGCTCATGAAGAGCCCGACGAACCTGACGAAGAGGAGGCGGAGGACGAGAGTTGATCTGGAATCAGATTGATTGCATTCAATCCGCAATGACTAGCGCCATGAAGTCCAAAAAGATTATTCTCCTGACACTTGGCATCTTGCTGTGCTCTACCGCCCAAGCCGGAGACTCGCCCGATGACAAGGAATTTCGTCTAGCTGCTGCCATCAACGATGTCGAAACCATGAGTATTTTACTCGACAAGGGTGTCAGCGTGGACAGCGCCAACAAGTTTGGTAAGACAGCCTTGATGATGGCTATAGAAAACGACAACCTAGAGGCTACCGCGCTTCTGATCGCCAGAGGTGCTGACGTTAACGCCCAAACTGCAGCGAGCTGCACCGCGCTGACTTTCGCCGCAGAAAATGGCCATGATGCGCTTACAGCCCTGCTTCTGGAAAGGGGTGCCGATTTAAACGCCACCACGCGAGCCGGCTGGGATGCGGTGATGATTGCCGCTCGCTATGGGTACACCGATATGGTGGAGCAGCTGTTGTACAAAGGCGCGGAAGTGAATCGCCAGGATAAAAAGGGGCAGACTGCCCTGATGCACGCCGCAAAAAAGGGTTATAGCGAAACTGCCCGCCTGCTCATCGAAAACGGCGCTAAACTTGAGACCAGGGATAAGAATGGCTCAACTGCGCTGATTATTGCTGCAGATGCGGGGCATGGAGCCGTTGTTGATCTACTGCTCGATCTAGGCGCGGATATTAATTCAGCCGATGAAGATGGTGCCACCGCGCTGATATGGGCTGTTGGGCAAGGGAATGTCGCTGCGGCAGAGCAGCTGGTATTCCGGGGTGCCGAGGTCAACCACAAGGATGCCGATGGAGTAACAGCGCTGATGGAGGCGGCGTCTGTCAGGTCAGAGGAACTGGTGTACCTGCTATTGGTGAGCGGCGCTGACCCCACAATGGAGGATAGTCGTGGGCGCAACGCTATTTCTATTGCCAAGAAGAGACGTAACAGAAGGGTTATAGAACTACTTGAAGATGCCACAAAGTAGCCGGATCACTTTAATTCACCGGATTGCAACCAAGTGATAAACGGCTTCTGGATTACGTCTTGTTTTCAATATAAAGAAGTGCCAGCCACCTGCAAGCCAATTGCTCGTAAGGTAGAGCTGGGAGAGAAGCAACAATCCTTCAACATAAGCACAACGAGTGTGAAACCCTAAGGAGGTATCATGGTGTATAAAACCTTAACAAAGGCTATCCTGATCACCAGCTTTTCAGTTGGCGTCTCGGCCAGTGTCTTTGCAGCGGATGCTAAGTTAATGATGGGTGCCAGCGATGCAATGCTGGCAAATACCTGTGCAGGATGTCATGGCACCAACGGTGCAAGTGTGGGTCCCGCAGCCCCGACCATTGCTGGGCTCTCAAAAGACTACTTTATCGAAGTGATGGAAGGTTTTGCCAGTGGCGAGGTTCCTTCAACCATCATGGGTCGAATTGCTAAAGGTTACAACGCTGGTGAGCTGGCGCAAATGGCCGACTTCTACAGCGCGCTTCCCTTTGTAAAAGCAACCCAGTCGTATGACAAGAGCATGGTGAAAAAAGGGGCAAAGCTGCACGACAAGTATTGTGAGAAATGTCACGCGGAAGGAGGCCAGTCGGCCGAAGATGACGCGGGCGTGTTGGCCGGTCAATGGACACCCTACGTGGCATGGACTATGGCCGACTACCAGTCTGGAGCCCGCACTGCGACCAAAAAAATGAAAAAGAAAATGGACAAGATGCTGAAAAAAGAGGGTGAAAAAGGACTACAGGCCCTTCTCAGCTACTACGCCAGTCAGCAGAATTGAGGTAGGAGACAAGTCAATATGAAAATTACTCGCAGAGGATTCATTCAAACCGCTGGCGCGGCCACGGCTATCGGCGTTGCCGGTGTCCCCTATATTGCTCTGGGTGCAGGCAAGAAGGTCGTCGTGGTTGGCGGCGGCACCGGTGGCGCTACGGCCGCCAGATATATTCGCATGGCCGATCCCAGTGTCGATGTCACCATGATCGAGGCCAACGAGCACTACTACACCTGCTATCTGAGTAACGAGGTGCTGAGCGGCGAGCGTTCGATGGACTCAATCAAGTTCGGCTATGCTGGGCTTGCCAAAGAGGGTGTCAAGGTCGTGCACGATACCGTCACCGCTATCGACGCCAAGGGTAAAATGGTCAAGACCAAAGGGGGAAAGAGCTTTCCTTATGATCGCTGTATCGTCGCCCCGGGTATCGATTTTCACTGGGACAAGATAGAGGGATATGATGCCGCCGGTGCAGAGAAAGTACCCCATGCCTGGAAGGCCGGACCGCAGACCGCCATGCTGCGCAAACAGCTGGAGGCCATGAAAGATGGCGGCACCGTGGTCATCGCCGCCCCGCCGAATCCCTTTCGTTGTCCCCCAGGACCGTATGAGCGTGCCAGTCAGATTGCCATGTATCTGCAGCACAAGAAGCCCAAATCCAAGGTCATCATTCTCGATCCCAAGCCGAAATTCTCCAAGATGGGGCTGTTTACCGCTGCCTGGAAAAAGTTCTACGGCTACGAGACCGAGAATGCCATGATCGAATGGCATGGCCAGCAGGAAGAAGCCGGTGTGGTATCTGTCGATGTCAATTCGAATACCGTAACCACGGCCTTTGGCGATGAGATCAAGGCAGATGTACTGAACGTAATCCCGGCCCAGAAAGCGGGAGCCGTCGCCTTCGCGGCGGGATTAACCAACGATTCAGGTTGGTGTCCTATCGATCTCAAGACCTTTGAGTCCACGATCCACGGCGGCATTCATGTACTCGGAGACGCCAGCATCGCCAAGGGTATGCCGAAGTCCGGCTATTCCGCCAACTCCCAGGCCAAAGTCTGTGCCGCCGCGGTAGTGGCAATGCTCAATGGCCAGGACCCCGGTGTCCCCTCCTACGTCAACACTTGCTACTCCATCGCAGCCAAGGATCACGGCTTTTCCGTGGCGGCGGTGTATCGGCTGGCGGAAGATGGTTCCAAAATCACCGCGGTATCCAGCGGCCTCACCCCCGGAGATTCCGATCCAGAGGTGTTCAAGCGTGAAGTGCTGTACGCCCACAGCTGGTTCGAAAATATCACCGCCGATATCTTTGGCGGCTGAGGTCTAACACGAAACCCGTGAGAGCCCGGCAGGGATGCCGGGCGCAAATCTCACCTTCGGGGCTTCCAACCAAACACTCTAAAGCAGGCTGAGAAGCCTGCTTTTATATTTCCCAAGAACCTAAATACTATAGCCCTCCAATAGCGGCCCTCCCCGCTATTCCTTGTATCTGATATTGTTTTTAAAGCAAAATTGATTAACAATCACTCTGTCTTCGAGGTCATCAGACTAAGATGATGGTAATTGCACACCTAGGACTTCAAGTCGTACCAAACATAGGTGGCAATCCACTCCAGCTCCAACAACTATAAACTTCAGGGGGAGACGATATGCATTTGAGAACTCTTGCGCTATCAGCGCTTGCCGCTGCGATGGCCGTGGGATGCGCCAGTAAGCAGATGGAACAGGCACCGGCAAAATCGACTAGTGAGAAGCCAGCCGCTGCTAAACCCGCCCTCATGACCGGGGCCTCCACAGATATGCTGGTCGGCACCTGTTTCGCCTGTCATGGGTTGAACGGCAATAGCCTGGGCCCCGCTACACCGACTATCGCTGGAATGGAGGCTGACTACCTGACCGAAGTCATGCTCGACTACAAGAGCGGAGAGCGAGTCAACACGATCATGGGTCGCATCACAAAAGGCTATAGCGATGCCGAGATCGAACAGATCGCAGAATATTTTTCCCAGCAAAGTTATAAAGGGGTGGTGCAAACCTCAATGGGCCCCAAAGCCAAAAAAGGACGCCTACTCCATGACGAGTATTGTGAGAAATGTCATGAGGACGGCGGCCGGTCAGTTGAGGATACCCCTCTTGTAGGACAATGGATGCCGTATGTTTTGTGGACGATTTCCGACTACTTGGATGGCCATAACAACCCCGAGAAAAAGATGACCAAGGCCCTGGATAAAATGATGGCCGAGCATTCAGAGATGAGTCGTGCGCAGCTTGCGGAAAGCCTCGCTAATTACTACGGCAGCCAGAATTAAGGTAGGAGACAAGTCAATATGAAAATTACTCGCAGAGGATTCATTCAAACCGCTGGCGCGGCCACGGCTATCGGCGTTGCCGGTGTCCCCTACATTGCTCTGGGTGCAGGCAAGAAGGTCGTCGTGGTTGGCGGCGGCACCGGTGGCGCCACGGCCGCCAGATATATTCGCATGGCCGATCCCAGTGTCGATGTCACCATGATCGAGGCCAACGAGCACTACTACACCTGCTATCTGAGTAACGAGGTGCTGAGCGGCGAGCGTTCGATGGACTCAATCAAGTTCGGCTATGCTGGGCTTGCCAAAGAGGGTGTCAAGGTCGTGCACGATACCGTCACCGCTATCGACGCCAAGGGTAAAATGGTCAAGACCAAAGGGGGAAAGAGCTTTCCTTATGATCGCTGTATCGTCGCCCCGGGTATCGATTTTCACTGGGACAAGATAGAGGGATATGATGCCGCCGGTGCAGAGAAAGTACCCCATGCCTGGAAGGCCGGACCGCAGACCGCCATGCTGCGCAAACAGCTGGAGGCCATGAAAGATGGCGGCACCGTGGTCATCGCCGCCCCGCCGAATCCCTTTCGTTGTCCCCCAGGACCGTATGAGCGTGCCAGTCAGATTGCCATGTATCTGCAGCACAAGAAGCCCAAATCCAAGGTCATCATTCTCGATCCCAAGCCGAAATTCTCCAAGATGGGGCTGTTTACCGCTGCCTGGAAAAAGTTCTACGGCTACGAGACCGAGAATGCCATGATCGAATGGCATGGCCAGCAGGAAGAAGCCGGTGTGGTATCTGTCGATGTCAATTCGAATACCGTAACCACGGCCTTTGGCGATGAGATCAAGGCAGATGTACTGAACGTAATCCCGGCCCAGAAAGCGGGAGCCGTCGCCTTCGCGGCGGGATTAACCAACGATTCAGGTTGGTGTCCTATCGATCTCAAGACCTTTGAGTCCACGATCCACGGCGGCATTCATGTACTCGGAGACGCCAGCATCGCCAAGGGTATGCCGAAGTCCGGCTATTCCGCCAACTCCCAGGCCAAAGTCTGTGCCGCCGCGGTAGTGGCAATGCTCAATGGCCAGGACCCCGGTGTCCCCTCCTACGTCAACACCTGCTACTCCATCGCAGCCAAGGATCACGGCTTTTCCGTGGCGGCGGTGTATCGGCTGGCGGAAGATGGTTCCAAAATCACCGCGGTATCCAGCGGCCTCACCCCCGGAGATTCCGATCCAGAGGTGTTCAAGCGTGAAGTGCTGTACGCCCACAGCTGGTTCGAAAATATCACCGCCGATATCTTTGGCGGCTGAGGTCTAACACGAAACCCGTGAGAGCCCGGCAGGGATGCCGGGCGCAAATCTCACCTTCGGGGCTTCCAACCAAACACTCTAAAGCAGGCTGAGAAGCCTGCTTTTTTGGGCCCACTACAGGTTATTTCAATAGACACAAGGGGTACTGATTGATCGGGGTTATGGCTGATTCTTGGGGCGAGGTCTATAGCCAGGCACAGCTCTCGGGTCTCTTCCCGGTCCATAAGGCCCTCTTGTATAATGAGGAAAATCGGGATTCTGCCAACCCGGAGCGCCAACCTTGTCCGCTGGAGGCTTTATCCTTGAGACATAATCAAGTACCGCCATCTCATCCCTGGGGCTAAATCCCCGGATCTGCTCTACCATCTCCTTGTCTGCATTGCGTCGTTTCCCAACCCTTATCCAGTCGAACTGCCGAACCAGATAACGAAAGTGCTGCCCATGGATTTTGGGGATATGCTTTTTCTCATTCCCTTCACCACTGTCACCGTGGCAGTCGGCACAGTACTGTAGGTAAAGCTTTTCACCATGACTCAGATCACGGCCAGGACCGACACTGTTCATTGGATTCATGGGAAGTTGAGAAATATAGGCTGCAACATCGGCGATCTCCTGGGCACCCCCCATCAATTCCGGCACCGTAAAGGGTCTCATCGTTGGGTTGTCCCGGTTCCTAGCCCGAATATCCGCGAGCTGTTTGATAATCACACTCTGCAGTTGTCCCGCGATCTGCGGGTAAACCCCGTCCACGGTACCCCAACCCTCGGGCATATGGCATACCGTGCAAACCATGTAGACACTCTTTCCGTTTTCCAGATTCGGTTTAAGATGCAGGGCCTCTTCCACCTCCTTGGCAGCCGTATCGTAACCCTGCGCTGCTACCGTCAAACTGGCGGCCGCAAACAGAACCAGAGTCAAACCCAAAAAAAAGGGGCGGATAATCATTAATCACTCCTGAGAATTTTCACCTTAAATAAAGGATCAGCGACCTTAGGACGCTTTTCAACCGTCCACAAAAGTGGTTTAGCTCGTAGGGTGCGATCCAAAATATGATAATTTGAGATACTCCCACGATTCCCGGATTACCGCATTGAGGGCCATCAACTTCCAACGATTTCTGCCTCTCACCCCCCGAGTACCACAACTAATGTCCTATGGTTATCAATCCCAATCCGTTCCATTGTTATAGTGTCCGCCGACTGAATCCTTTTCTCGGTGTCGTTCAGGTTATGGCCGCGGACGACAGTCGTGCGTTGAGCCTGGATGGTAAAAACTGGGAAATTCAAATACGCGCTGAATTGCCAGGAGATACCTGGGGAGGCATCTCCATGGCGCCCCCCAGTGTCCGTTTCCTGCGCTTCGGAGTCTGGAGTCCGTCTCAGGGATTGCGAAAAGTGCCAGCAAATCCCCTCCTTGATCTCACCAAGATGATCCCGATGGCAGATGACCTTATTCTGGCGCTAGAAGAGAGATACAACCAAATTCCGTTCGTTCTGGCAGACCGCTTTGAGTATTGGTTATTGGAAGCGAGAAATCGATACCCCCTGGCCTTACTCTCCAGCGCGATTGATGAAAGCCAGCTCGTTGTTCCGACAAGCCCAAGCTGGATAGCCAGCCATAGCGGAACGCAGGATTTTTCATTGGCAAAGACAAAACCACAGAAGCCGGCGCATCCCAGAGGTGCGGACCAGCACCAAAACATGAGCGCGGTGGAGCGGCTGGTCAGAATTCGCAACGGTGACGCCGGCGCCTGTTGGATCGAGCGCGATGCAAGCGGCATCGGAAAGACACTCGATGTGAATGTGGATAAGCGCTCCGCTATCCCGCTATCGACGATAGATGCCGATCTTTTTCCTCCATTGCTGCTGCAATCGAAATGGGAAGAACCGCAGCACCAAACCCTGATATCTGCCTACCTGGATTGGTTATCCCCCTACTTACTGACGCTTCAGCATTTGCGAGATGACATTAGGGGTAATTTGGAAGTGGCCGCCCAAAGACGCGCAACATTGGTTAATAACATCTGGCGGCTTTATCCACGGGTAGTCGATCACGGTACTATAGATCGGGCTAGGGTGGAGGCCAGGATACGCGGTCATTGAACAGTTGCTGCCCGCACAGGGTTCGTACATACAGGTTGATCAGGTTAAACTCAGTTGCTCAACCAACCCGCCTCAATTCGGTTCCAATCTATATATACCCCCCGCTGCTGCATCGGTGAGCAGGTAGAGATAACCGTCTGACTCGCATCTCACATCTCTGATCCGGCCAAGCCGACCTCCCAACAGCCGCTCTTCGCCGACCACCTGGTTACCATCCAGCTGCAACCTCACAAGCAGGCCGAATTTCAACGATCCGACAAACAGACTCTCGTTCCACTCCGGAAATCTCTCCCCCTTATAAAAACACATACCTGACGGCGCAATGGAGGGAACCCAATAGTAGAGGGGCTGCTCCATTCCCGGCTGATGAGTACCCTTTCCGATTGGCGTTCCAAAGCCGTAGTTGACTCCGTAGGTGATGACCGGCCAACCGTAGTTGAGCCCTTTGTGTACGATATTGATCTCATCCCCACCCTGAGGACCATGTTCATGAATCCAAATCTCTCCGGTCTCTGGGTGAAGCGCCATCCCCTGGGGGTTACGGTGCCCATAGCTGAATATGCCCGGCTTGGCACTGCTGTTCCCGACGAAGGGGTTGTCCTGGGGTAAGCTGCCATCATCGTTGAGGCGAATCACCGAACCTGCGTGATCATCGAGCTGCTGCGCCCGGGATTTCTCTCCGCGATCCCCCAGGGTGATATAGAGGTAACCTTCTCGGTCAAACAGCAGCCGGGATCCGAAATGCCGGCCGCCTCCAGATTTGGGAAGCATCCTGAACAAGAGCTGCTGATCCTGGAGTCGGTTCCCCTTGAGCCGAGCGCGCAGTACCTCTGTGCCGAATCCCCGTCTGCTCCCTGCTACGTAGGATATATAAATCCAACCATTTTCCCGGTAGTTTGGATGCAGGGCCAAATCCAGCAATCCACCCTGCCCTCTAGCGATAATCTCCGGTAATCCCTCCACCGGTGCAGATATTCGCTTACCCGCTTCAACGACTCTCAGACGGCCAGGACGCTCACTGACCAGTATTCGGCCATCCGGCAATATCACCATGCCCCAAGGGTTTTCAAGATCTTCTGCGATGGCCACAACCCGGATTCCGAGATCATCACCGGTTGTCGGCTCCAAGGTTTGTGCGGCGATGGCGTTTTTGAAACAGGCCAAGGCCAGAATGATAAATAACCACTGGGCGGCTCGAGCGCGGGTACAGGCTACCCCTTTCCGGTTCAACCCTTGTGTAGTCAACTCACCCTCCTATTCGCTGACAAGGCCGCGGCGGGCAAAACCCCGACCGTCTATCTCCGGCGTCCTCCGAACAGCGATCCCATCACGCCTCTGATCAATTGCCGGCCAATTTGACTGCCGACCGCCCGGGCCGCGCTTTTGAAAAAGGACTCGCTGACTGTCTGCCGCCGACGACCTCCACTGGACCTCCGAGCCTTCGCCAGCGCCTTCTCCTGAGCCTTGGCTACGGCGGCCGCCTTCTGCTCCTCTGCCTGCCGCTCAGCGCGGGCAACCAGAATCTCGTGGGCGGAGTGCCTGTCAACAGCCTGGTCGTACACACCTGCCACCAGCGACTCCCGCATCAGCTGCGCTCGTAAATTACTGTCAATGGGCCCCATCTGGCTTCGCGGCGGTCGGATCAGAGTCCGCTCCACGACTGAGGGTCGCCCCTTGGCATCCAGGGTGGAGACCAGTGCCTCTCCCACTCCCAATTCGGTGATGGCCTGGCGCGTATCCAATGCCGGGTTGGGTCGAAAAGTATCAGCAGCGGCCTTCACGGCTCTCTGATCCCGGGGCGTATAGGCCCTGAGCGCATGCTGCACCCGATTGCCGAGTTGTCCAAGCACGCCTTCGGGCACATCCAGCGGATTCTGGGTAACAAAATAGACTCCAACACCCTTGGATCGAATCAACCGTACTACTTGTTCAACTTTTTCCACCAGTATGTCTGGCGCATCATCGAACAGCAGATGGGCCTCATCGAAAAACAGTACCAGTTTCGGCTTGTCCCTATCGCCGATTTCCGGCAGGTTCTCAAACAGCTCCGACATCAACCACAAGAGAAAGGTTCCATATAGCAAGGGAGCGTTCATCAACTCGTCGGATGCCAACACATTGATCATTCCCCTGCCCTGAACATCCGTTTGCAACATGTCCGCGAGGTTCAGCGCCGGCTCTCCGAAAAGTCGATCTCCTCCCTGATCTTCGAGGGCGATGAGACGCCGCTGTATGGCACCCACACTGGCAGCAGAGACGTTTCCGTAGAGGGTGCGAAATTCCCTGGCATTCTCGGCAACGAATCTCAGTGTCGAGCGCAGATCCTTGATATCGAGCAGCAGCCAACCGTTGTCGTCCGCAACTCTAAAGACTAGCGATAACACGCCCTGTTGCGTCTCATTGAGGTTGAGAAGCCGGGAGAGCAACAATGGCCCCATGTCCGTAATAGTGGTGCGTACCGCATGGCCCTGACTACCAAAGACATCCCAGAACGTAACCGGAAAACCCTGCAGTCGAAAATCGTGTAAACCAATGGTCTCCACCCGCTCCTGAATCTTCGGATGCGGTTTTCCGGACTGACTGATGCCGGCAAGATCGCCTTTCACGTCGGAGACAAATACCGGCACACCCAAAATGCTGAATTCCTCCGCCAAACCCTGCAGGGTAACCGTCTTTCCCGTACCCGTCGCACCAGCGATCAGGCCATGTCGATTGGCCATTCGGGGAAGCAGTGGCACCTGCTGCTGGCTACCCTGGCCGATGACTATGGGTTCAAGCATGATTACTACTCCCTTAAATCTTATCCGGGTTAACAAGTATCTCAATCATAATGACCCGGGGGGCTACTGACCAGCATCCAAACAGCAAACCGTAAACACCTGCTAGGGAAGCTAAGCGCTCAGCACCCGCGGTTGACCATATCGAATCCAGGTATCAATATGCCTTCAATTGTTGCCTTTAGGGAGGGGTGGGTTGATGAGCCGCACAGTTTACGTGAACGGACTATATCTACCTGAAGCGGAGGCCTGTGTCTCCATCTTCGACAGAGGGTTTCTGTTTGCCGACGGCGTCTATGAAGTTGCCGCGGTGTTGAATGGAAAACTGATTGATAACTCCAGTCATCTGCAGCGTCTTCACAGATCACTGGGTGCACTGAAAATGAGAGCGCCGGCTAGCGACGAGCAAATTCAAAGCATTCAGCGAGAGCTCATTACCCTAAACGATTTGAGCGAGGGCCTGGTCTATCTACAGGTCACCCGTGGAGCAGCAGACCGGGATTTCGCCTACCCCGCGGACGCCGTTCCCACATTGGTGATGTTCACCCAATCAAAACCGGTGTTGCAGAATCCGCTGGCGGAGAGCGGTATCTCGGTGGTCACTACACCCGATATTCGTTGGGGGCGCAGAGATATAAAGACCGTCGGTCTGCTGGCCGCTTGCATGGCAAAAATGATCGCCCACGACCGAGGTGCAAATGACGCCTGGATGGTCGAAAAGGGAAAAATCACCGAAGGCAGTGCCAGCAATGCATTCATAGTCACCGATCGGGGTAAGCTGGTAACCCGCCACCTCAGTAACGAGATACTCCACGGCATTACCCGTCACGTTGTACTGCAACTGGCAGCGGAATCGGGGGTGCAATTCGAAGAGCGGGCGTTTTCCGTAGAGGAGGCCTATCGAGCCCAAGAGGCCTTCCTGACCTCCGCTTCCGCATTGGTGCTCCCCGTCGTGGAGCTTGATGGTAAGCCTGTGGGAGAAGGGAAACCAGGACCGTTGTCGAAACGGATACGCGAACTCTATATCGCCCGGGCATTGGCAACATCCGACTGACAGAGAAAAACTCCGAGTGGAAAAAACAAAACCCGGCCGAGCCGGGCTTCAAGTTACTACTTTTGCCTTGTTTTTATTCTCCCCGGAGCCGGCGCGCTCAGCCAGGCAGTGACCCTGTTCGCTCTGCTCATGCCTGGTGGTCACTTGGTCGATCGATCCGCGTGTCCGATGGAGGCACTGGTCTGTCGGGATTCCGGGACCGGTATTTACCGGCTGTCCACAACTATTTTTTATCTCTCACAGGATCAGAGCAAATTGGATGCCACTTTTATTTATTATTATTATTCAGTACGTTAGAAGCCACCCCATTAATAAGGGCTGATGAAATGTAAAATCTGTTGACAGCTGGGCGGCCCATTCCGGAGAATTCTCCTTCCGCCCCGACGATCGCTCTGTGAATACCAGTGCCAGGTGATTTCGCACTTCCAGCGAATGCTGCAGATCTTTGTCGCTCCTGATGAGCACTTAATTCTGAATGAGGCGGCGCAGTAGGCGCCTGGGGGTCAACACCAACAGATTTCCGAGAATTAAAAGTCCCACACCCGTGGCAGCGGCCCATGTCCACAGGTAGCCCTCGAATAACGTGGAGATACCGAGCGCGACCAGTGGATACAGAACCATGGCCTAGGCAGCCTTCTCTGAGCCGATTCGCCCCAACAGCGTTAAATAGCTTCCAAACGCAAGTACAGGTCCGAATAGCGCAAGATAGAGCAGCGAAACGGTAACCAATGGTTACCTCAGGCGCGACCTCATCCAATTGATAACGGATGGCATAGAAAGTCGATCCCCAGATGAAGACCGCTGACAAGTAGAGGGTGATCGAGTGAGTGAGCAACGGTCAGCTCTTGATCCCCACTCCGTGCTTTAACAGGTAGAGGCTGAAACTAGTGAGAACGACGATGAACATAAGAATGATCGCCAACGCCAGCACGATAGGGATATCGGTTACCCCCAAGAGTCCATAGCGAAAGGCATTGACCATGTAGAGCACTGGGTTCGCCAGGGAGATTTTCTGCCAAATTTCCGGCAACATTTGGATAGAGTAAAACACTCCCCCAAGATAAGTCAGCGGAGTAAGAATGAAAGTGGGCACAATAGAGATGTCATCGAAGCTGCGTGCGTACACCGCATTGATGAAGCCTCCCAAAGCAAACAGAATCGAGGTAAGCACGAACACCGTCAAAGTCCAGGTATAACTTTGAACCTGCAGTTTGGTAAAAAACATGGAGACTAGGGTTACCACGATGCCCACGATTACTCCACGGGCCACGCCTCCGCCCACATATCCGCCCAAAATCACCCAGTTTGGCACCGGTGATATCAGTAACTCTTCCACATGGCGTTGATACTTGCTGCTAAAAAAAGATGAGACCACATTGGAGTAGGAGTTGGTGATCACAGCCATCAGAATCAATCCGGGAACGATAAAATCGATGTAGCTCACCCCATCCATCTCGCCAATGCGCTGACCGATAAGATTGCCGAAGATAACGAAATAAAGCGTGGTGGTGATGGCAGGTGGCAGAACAGTTTGAATCCAGATTCTGCTAAACCGGAGAATCTCCTTCGTGAGAATAGTCCGCAGGGCATTCCGGTAGCGCGTGAATCGGTTCATCCTTTCCCCTCCCGACGGCTGGCATCCACCATATCGATAAACATCTGCTCCAGGCGATTCTGCTTGTTGCGCATGCTCACCACCTCGATATCCCGCCGGGAAAGCGCCTCGAACACCTCGTTGATGCTCTGATTGTTGTCAATCGATACTTCCAGGGTATGGCTGTCGATCACCTGCCCCCGGTAAACCGATAGATCCCGTGATTCTTTCAGGGGCGATTTGACATTGAGCACAAAAGTCTGGATATGAAGTTGTTGCAAGAGCCGGCTCATGCTGGTGTGCTCAGCGATTTTTCCCTGATTGATAATGGCGATATTCCGACACAAACTTTCTGCCTCCTCCAGATAGTGCGTGGTGAGTATTATGGTGGTGCCTTGCCGGTTTATTTCACTGAAAAAACTCCACATCGAGCGCCTGATCTCGATATCGACACCGGCTGTAGGTTCATCCAGGATAAGCAGCTTTGGCCGATGCACCAAAGCGCGAGCGATCATTAGCCGACGTTTCATGCCACCCGAGAGGGAGATGGCCTGCTCCTTTCTCTTATCCCACAGGTCCAATCGCCGGAGACTCTCTTCCGCTCTGATCCAGGCCTTCTGCCTCGATATCCCGTAGTAACCGGCTTGATTGACCACTATCTCCGCGACCGGCTCCCACTGATTGAAATTGAACTCCTGGGGAACCAGGCCAATACTCGCCTTGACCGCCTCAGGATCAAATTCGAGATTGTGGCCAAAGACCTCTACCTCCCCCTCGGTCTTGTTGACCAATGAGCTGACAATGCCGATAGCAGTGGATTTTCCGGCGCCGTTGGGACCCAGTAATGCAAAGAAGTCCCCCCGGTGCACTTCAAGATCGATGCCTCTGAGAGCCTGAAAGCCGTTCTTGTAAGTCTTGCACAAGTTGCGGATGGAAAGGGCCAGCATACCGAGGATTAAGTCATTAGAGTGGACGAGGCGCAGATAATAGCTCCAGCCGGTTGAATATTCACCCCTGTTTTCATACACCGAATGTTGTTGCTATGATTTTGTCCTGCTGAGGGCCTATCCACCCTCATCGACTAGAGGGCTGCCAAGCGCACCCGGAGAGTATTTAAATGAAGCAGGTCACAATCATCGGCGCCGGATTCGCGGGACTTACGGCAGCCAGAAAGCTGCGCCGCGCAGACCCGGAGTTGAAGATTCAGCTAATCGCTCCCAAGCCGGAATTCCAGTATTTACCGGGAACAATTTGGATCCCATCCGGGCTGCGCCGACCCGAGCAGCTGCAAATTCCCCTGGAGAGTTTTTTCGGCCGCATGGAGGTGGACTATCTCAAGGCCTCCGTCACCGGCCTCAAGTCACGCGGCAGACTGGTGGTCACTGACCAGGGAGAGTTCAAGAATGATGGTCTCATCATCTGTTCGGGTGGGCGCTTTCTGAAAAAACTACCTGGCGTTCAACACGCCATCACCCCTTGCGAAGGTGTCTCCGCGGCGGTCAAGATACGGGACCGATTGCAAGCGCTTGGCGGGGGGACCATCGCCGTGGGCTTCGCCGGAAACCCCAAGGAACCTTCGGCGATGCGGGGCGGACCGATGTTCGAGTTTCTATTCGGCATCGACCGGCAGCTGCGAAGTGAAGGACGCCGTGACAAGTTTAAGATGGTCTTTTTCTCACCAGCACCCAAGCCGGGTAATCGATTGGGCCCCAGAGCGGTGGCGGGTCTACTCAAGGAGATGAAGCAACGCGACATTGAGACCCACCTGGGATTCAAACTGGAGCGATTCACGGAGACCAGCGTGGTCACCGAAGGGGGCGAATTCGAGGCACAGCTCATCCTTTTCATGCCTGGTATGACAGGAAACAAGTGGTTCGACAATTCCGAACTGCCTCGCTCCGAAGGAGGCCTGATTCGTGCCAACGGCAGATGCCAAGTGGAAGGGATGGAGCGGGTCTACGTTGCCGGTGATTCGGGGAGTTTTCCCGGTCCAGACTGGATGCCCAAGCAAGCCCATATGGCAGACCTTCAAGCGGAAGTGGCAGCAGAAAACCTACTGAAAGAAATGCGAGGTGAAGAGCCCACCAAGACCTTCAGAGTCGAGCTGATCTGTATCGTAGACAGCCAAAACACCGGCGCACTGGTAGCTCGCACTGCGAAATTCAACATCGTTCTGCCCCAGATGCGAGCTTTTCATTGGCTTAAACGCCTTTTCGAATGGTTTTACCTGCGAAAATACCGTTGATCGCGTAAACCGGGTGGCGACGCCGGGGAAACAAACACTCGGTCGTGTGAAATCTATCGCATCCATTTTTAACCCAATAGTCTAGACTTAGTATGGTTTATTTTTTTTCGAAAGGTCTAGTATTTGCGATTATGAAATGGAGTTTTAGAAAGCAAGCACCCGCTGAAAAGAAAGTCTCGCACTCTCAGCAACTTTTCCAACTGCGCAAAGATGGTCGCTTTTTCGGAGTCAAAGTCCATGGTTGCGCCTGCAAGGTGGGATCAAAGTTTGCAGGGCAGATATTTCTCCTCGACGATGCGCCTCATTTGCCACTCAGAGGATGTGATGCACCAGAATGCAGCTGTCAATATTTGGGCGTGGCAGAAAGGCGTAAGAACCAGGAGCGAAGATCTTTTGCCGAGCGCAGATCAACAATAAGAGATACCCCCGACCGTCGTTCCAACCTGGACAGACGGGCTACGGCAAACACCTGGAGAGGATTCAATCTCTAAGAAGATTTTGGCCGCCTATCTTCCACCCCATTCGTTATCATTGACTGGTTTTAAGCGGAAGGTGATACTTAGGTAGTGGCCAAGCAAACCTCGCAACACCTGAGACTGACCCACTCACCATCAACCAGCATCTGATCTCCTGCTATGGAATAAGGGACTTTCGCTATAAACTGCCGAGCCAAGAGTACCCGCCAGGTACGCTATTTCGCGAGGTCCCGAGTGGAAAAAAGGCGTAGCACCGCGTATTCCCTACTAAATCTTTTCGACAAAGGAATTGCGTCGATACTGGCAGTAATCATCCTGGTTTCCTGCAGCGCCCCAAAGGACTCGATTGTAAAGGAGCAGGCTCAAGTTGATTGGTCGTTATTGTTCTCTTTGCCCAGCGAAAGGATCTCATTTCAAGAGCAGGTAAAACCAATCCTGGAGAGACGTTGCGTGGTCTGCCATGGTTGCTACGACGCGCCATGCCAATTGAAACTCGGCTCAGGTAGCGGCATTCAACGCGGAGCCAGCAAGGCACGGGTCTACGACGGTGCGAGAATCACCCCCGCAGTTCCAACTCGACTCGATATCGATGCGCAAACCACTGCTCAGTGGCGCCAACTTGGTTTTCAACCCATCATCAACGAAAGCGGTAAAGAAACGGCGGAGATAAACCTGGAGGATTCGGTAATGTACCGGATGCTTAGGCTCAAACAACGCCACCCGCAACCACTCACCGGGATGCTGTCAGAGGAATTGGATCTGGGCCTTGATCGCCGACAATCCTGCCCGACGACAGAAGAATTCGATGACTACGCCAGAGAATATCCTGAGCAGGGGATGCCTTTTGCCATGCCCAATCTAACCACCAGTGAATACAACACACTTGTGTATTGGCTGGCACAAGGCGCACCCCTGGCGGAGGCCTCGCCACCCTCTGGCGCGGCACAGATGCAAATTGTGAAGTGGGAGGTTTTTTTTAATTCTCAGGGAAACAAGCAACAACTTGTCAGCCGCTATCTGTACGAGCATCTGTTCCAGGCACACCTGCATTTCTCAGGTACAGACAATAGGGAATTTTATCGATTGGTGCGTTCCAACACACCCCCAGGCAGTCCCGTGGAAATGGTAAACACCCGCCGCCCGTACGGTGATCCAGATGGACCGGTATACTATCGACTGCTGCGAATTCAAGGCAGCATCGTCGCCAAAAACCATGTGGTTTATGAACTTTCCGATCAGCGCCTCGAGCGCTACAAAACCCTCTTTCTCGATCCCGAATACCAAGTCGACATACTTCCCTCTTTCGAACCGGAAGTGGCTTCCAACCCAATCAAAGCTTTTGCCCGCATACCCGTCAAATCGCGCTATCAGTTTCTTTTGGACGATGCCAGGTTCTTCATCGAAGGGTTTGTCAAGGGGCCGGTTTGCCGAGGCCAAATCGCCCTGAACGTCATAGAAGACCAGTTCTGGGTATTCTTCTTCGATCCGGAGGCACCGATCACTTCCAGCAAACCGGAATACCTGAATGCCATGGCAGACTACCTTGCCTCACCATCCGAGTTGGAAGATACCCTCAAGCTACTCGCCGTTGAAAGGCACTACACGCGTTTACTGGATCGATACAACGATGCAAGAAATACCTACAGCGATCATATCGAGCCTGTAAGCGTCGACCAAGCTATGGATTACATATGGGATGGTGAGGGTCGCAATCCCAATGCCGCATTGACCGTCTTCCGGCATCTCGATAGCGCTTCGGTAAATTTTGGATTGATCGGAGACTATCCAGAGACCGCCTGGATAATCGATTATCCAGTATTAGAGCGGATCCATTATCTGCTGGTTGCTGGATTCGACATTTACGGTAACTTGGGTCACCAGCTAAACACCCGCCTCTACATGGACTTTTTGAGAATGGAGGGGGAGGACTATTTCCTGGCCTTTTTGCCTCCGAAACAGCGGGCGGCCATCCGCGACTCATGGTACTCGGGTATTCGCAGCGGGCTGCTGCGAGGCAATGGGGCGGCTCACTGGATCGACAAGGAGATTGTAACCGGTTATCGCAGCGAATTCCCCCAACACGAACTCTATCAGCAACTGGAGCGGCATCTCGGTAGGCTGGCGGGAGCGCAAAATTCAATCAACCGCTGCCGCACTAAGAAATGCGATTTCTCGGAGCTCTCCGATGCCAGAGCCCGGGCCAACCGCGCCTTGAGGGCCGCTACAGAGATGAGGGGAGAGATTGTGGGCGTGTTACCGGATGTCGCCTTCCTGCGGGTCAGACTGGGAGGAAAACCGGAAGACGACCTGGCGTACACTCTGATCAGCAACAAGGCATACAAGCACGTGCGTTCCATGTTCGCCAATGAACAGCTGGGTGACCGCAGAGACTACCGAAATGACACCCAGACAGTGGTTCCATGGTTAGAGGGCTCCTACCCCAATTTTTTTTATGTAGTTGATCTCGAGCACATCGAAATGTTCGTATCCCAATACCAGGCGATAACAGATCGGTATGGATATGAAAAATTCGTCGCACGTTTTGGGCTTCGACGAACCGATCCCGATTTCTGGGATATCGCCGATTGGTTCAATGAAAAGCAATCCCGGGAACAACCTCTACTTTCCGGAATTTTTGACCTCAATCGCTACCAGAACCGATAGTCTTCGAATAGCCTCACTAAGGCAACCAATGAGTTTCACCATGTCTCAAAATATTGGGATTGATCGAATTCAATAAGCGTCGTCTTTCGACTCTAGCGCGTCTAGCCTCGCCTCCAGGGTGTTGAGATCGCTTTGCAGTTGGGTAACCGTTGCCTCCAACAGATCGATGCGATCCGGCTTCGCCTGAGTTTGGGGGGGTGGAGGTGCGCCCCTATCCGGCTGCTTGTATTCTGAAGTATCGAAAAATGTATGCGCATAGCGTGATTCCCGTTTTCCCGGCTCGCGTTCCAACCTCACTACGAATGCCCCCTCCTTACGTTCCATTAATGAGTGCAGCACCGATTCTGTTTGCGCAACATCGGTAAAATCACACAAACGGCTGGTGCGGCTGCGCAATTCACCCGGTGTTTGGGGTCCCCGAAGCAGCAGTACGCAGAGTACAGCCCGCTCTTGACTTGAAAACTCAAGGCTCCCGAATCCCTGATTGCAGAACCGATGCTGATACTTGGTCACCCGACTGCCGAACCCGGTCCGATTGTTGACCAAGTGCTTTTTCATCAATCCTTGAAGAATAGATTCCACATCTGCTTCGGATAGTTGCATAACCGGGTTGCGGTTGCTCTTCTGGTTGCAGGCAGCAGTGAGCGCTGCCAAGGAAAGTGGATACTGGTCTGGGGTGGTGGTTTCTTTCTCCATTAAACTGCCGATAACCCTGGCTTCAGTCTCCGTAATCACTATACGCATGAGAACCTCATATGTAGGAATGGGTCTAGTTTCGTGACAGATGGCAAGCGGCTGATCGAAACATCTCACAATCCGTCTCGGCCTACTGCTTGAGGCGATAGCCAGTCTTGAACATCCACCAAACAACGGCGATACAAATTGAGAGAAAAAGTAGAATCATAAACAAGCTCAACCCAACGCTCACATCCGAAATTTCGAAAAAGCTCCAGCGAAATCCACTGATCAAGTATAAAACAGGATTGAATAAAGTGACTGTCTGCCACGCCGGCGGCAACATACTGACGGAATAAAAACTTCCTCCCAGAAACACCAAGGGCGTAATCACCAGCAGCGGAATCAACTGTAGTTTTTCGAAGCTGTCCGCCCAAATGCCGATTATAAAACCCAGCAGGCTGAAAGAGATGCAGGTAAGCACCAGAAACAGCAGCATCCACATTGGGTGGGCGATGCTTATCTCCACAAAAAAACCGGCCGTCAAGAGGATGATGGTACCGATGATCAACGACTTGGTGGCAGCCGCGCCTACGTAGCCCAGAAGAATTTCGAAGAAAGAAATCGGTGCCGAAAGCACCTCGTAGATGGTTCCGGTGAAACGCGGAAAATAGATACCGAACGAGGCGTTGGAAATGCTCTGTGTGAGCAATGACAGCATGACTAGACCAGGTACGATAAAAGCACCGTAGCTCACACCCTCTACCTCTTCGATCCTGGAACCAATAGCAGCACCGAACACTACAAAGTAAAGCGTAGTGGATATAACCGGGCTCGCGATCGTCTGTAGCAGGGTGTCCCAGGCGCGGAGCATTTCAAATTTATATATTGATTTTACGGCCTGATAATTCATGCTTTTGGGCTCACCAGATTCACAAATATCTCTTCAAGAGAGCTTTGATGCGACTTAATATCTTTCAATGAAAGCCCGGCATCGCTGATGGCCTGCAACAATGCAGTAATTCCCGTGCTCCTGGCCTGGGTATCGTAGGTATAGGTCAACTGATTACCGTCTGCGGAGAGTTCCAGCCGCCAGGGCTCCAAGCTGGGCGGCAGTTGCTTTATCTTATCCTTCAGTTCGATTTCCAACTGCCTCTTTCCCAACTCGTGCATCAGGGCGTCCTTTTCATCAATAAGCAATAGCTCTCCATCATTGACCACGCCTACACGATCCGCTATCTCTTCTGCCTCCTCGATATAGTGTGTGGTCAGTATGATCGTAACACCGGTACTGCGGAGTCGCGCTATCAGCCGCCACATGTCCTTTCGCAACTCTACATCAACACCGGCCGTGGGCTCATCCAGAAACAGTATCCTCGGTTCGTGCGCCAAAGCCTTGGCAATGAGCACCCTCCGTTTCATCCCACCTGACAACGTCATCAGCTCGCTTTCTCGTTTTTCGATTAGCGATAGCTCTCGCAGCAGGTTTTCCAGAAATTCCGGATTGGGCTTTTTCCCAAACAATCCTCTGCTGAAATTGATTGTATTCCAGACTGTGTCAAAGGCACCCAGTGTAAGTTCCTGGGGCACCAACCCGATCAACTCACGGGTTTTACGAAAGTCAGAGACAATGTCATAACCCGCGACTCGGATTTCTCCTTCACTCGGGGTCACAATGCCGCAAATCGATGAAATCAGCGTAGTCTTGCCCGCACCATTCGGCCCCAGCAACGCTAGGATTTCCCCCTCTTCGATTTCCAGGCTCACACGTTTTAAGGCGTGATGGCCACCGGCATAGGTTTTGGAAAGGTTCTTTATAGATATTATGGGCGGCATGGGTTTGTCGTTCGTTATCTTATGATTAATTGCATGGATACGATGGCATCAACGATGTGGCATGCGGCACTGATATACGCCTGGCTGCTTGTCGTCAAAGTAAAATCCGACACACTTGGCTACTGCTCGGCAATCAACTTGCGATACCAATAAAGCACCCATACCGATAACGAATAACGAATAACGAATCGCACCCCTGGCACCCGTTGCGGGCCGGATATAATCAGCGTGGGAAACCCAGATCCAGCAACGCTAGGACCATCACTCCATTAAACTAGCTTCGACGATGTTGGTTGCAAAGCTCGCATACGCTTCACCTATCTGTCCCGCCATGGTATCAGGAAACACGTGAAACTGACGTTTCTCCAATGCCGAAATGATAGCCTCCGGCACCACTTCCGCCGATTCCGCGATCTCCTCCAACCCGGCACTTTTAGCCATATCAGTCGCTATGGGACCGGGATGAACACTCATCACGAAAATACCCTGCTCACCCAACTTGTCGCGGAGACCCTGTGTCACGGAGTACGCGGCAGCTTTTGAAGCTGAGTAAGTCGAGAAATCAGAAAAATTTTTCATCGATGCCAAGGAGTTTAGTTGCACTAAGACCCCATTCCCGCTGCTCCTCAGTAGTGGGGCAAAAGCTTGGGCAATGCGCATCAATCCGTAGACATTGACCTCCATTTCACTCCTGAGCGCCGCTATCGCCCCGTTAGAGAGTGGAGACTCGACTCTTAGGATTCCCGCATTATTTACAACCATGTCCACATCTTTGGCCTGCTCCACCGCCGCGGCGATAGTGTCGGGCCGATTTAAATCGATACGAACGGGTAGCACGCGATCGCCAGAAGCAGCCAGTAGCGGAAAAAGCGACTCCGGATCTCGGGCTGCCGCGTAGATTTTGGCCGCCCCCACTCCCAGAAATTTCTCGACTATCGTTTTGCCAATTCCCCGATTTGCTCCGGTTACCAGTATGTTGCGGCCCTCAATCGATCGCATTTCCCTCTCCTAATCATAGTTTTGTACCCATTGGTACATAATTGACATTTTTTACCGACTGGTACAATATGTCAAGAAGTTTCGCAAACGATAGACTGATGAAACCTGGCCGCAAGCGATCATTCGACAAGGGGGAGGCACTAGAAAAAGCGACACGGCTTTTCTGGGCTAGTGGCTATAACGGCACTTCGATGCGCGATCTCACCAACACCCTGGGAATAAACAAACCGAGCCTATATGCAGCCTTTGGCAACAAAGAGCAGCTGTTTCAGGCCTCATTGAGTCACTACTTGTCATGCTATGGCGAACCCCATCTGAGAAAACTCTACCATCCCCAGGAGAGTCCGCTTCCAGATCGCATCAGGAGTTACATGCTCTCGATTGCAGAGCAGGCAACAAACCCGGATTTACCGAAGGGTTGCCTGTTGGTTAACAGCAGCTGCGAATCAGGTAGTGAAGCTGTTCCGGAAGAGATATCGTGTGCGCTTCAAAGTATGAGACAGCGCAATGTGGAGGCGTTAACCATGTTGTTCATGGAGGAAAAGCGCCGGGGCTGGCTGGCAGTGGAAGCTGATTGCGAACAGCTCTCCACCTATATCGCTGCCGTTCTCTACGGAATCGGTGTGTTGGCAAGCAATGGTGTGGACCTGGAGAAGTTGCGGCCGGTGATAGAGATTACCATACACTCTCTGTTCTGCCCTCACACCAACGGTGTCGCAACCCAATAATCTGTCACGTTGCTTTCACGAAAACCGCCCCTGACAGTCGACGGCACCTCGCTTCACCAACAATGGGTATTGGAGTTCTTGGCAAATCCGCATAACATTTCCAGCACCATGCCGCGTTGTTGGACCGGAGAACCATGAAAAAGAAAGACGCCCTAAAAATTATCAACCCAATTTTACTGGTGCTTGTGGTAAACCAGTTTGCTACCGGCTTGAAACCCAACCTCTTCGGCGCCGGCAGTTTTAGACTAATGCACAAGCGGGTTTCGTGGCTGCTGGCGGCCGGTCTGGTGGCCCACCTTGCACTCAATTTCTCTTGGATTAAGAGCGCCTACGCCACTAAATCGAAACCGTCGGGGGTCCGGGTCGTCGATCACGACTGAAACGGGGATTCTACCCACGCCTTGTTCCAATAGGCGCTGTGGAATACTCCCATCAAAGCCGCCCATTCCACTACTGATCAATAAATTCCGAAAGATCTTTGATGAATCGGTCTCTGTTTGCTAGATGGGGAGAGTGATCCGCTCCCGCGTAAACGTGCAGTTTCGCATCCGGTATCACATCTCTGAGATAGATCCCGGTCTGCTCACCGTAGTAGTTACTCTCAGCTCCAAAGACAAGCAGAGTTGGAAGTGTGATGCGGGGCAACAGGGAGCGATAGTCAGTTTGGGTTAAACTATTCCAACAGGCGATAAGTGGTGCCTTTTCCAGCGCCTGCAGTCTTTCCCTCAGCCGCTGGAATCCCGTCGAATTTTGGCGATATAGCTGCCGAGCCCTTCGATTTTTCCCCTGGGCGATCAGCCCAAGGACTGTCTCTGCGAAATCATTTCTCAGTCGTGCAGAGAAAACCCGGCTGTAAGATTCTGAAAAATCGCCGTAGATTCCAAGTGACCAATCAACCCCGGTTACTAGCTTTGGTGACTGGTCAATAATGCAAAGCTTGGATACTCCTTCGCAGCCGTATTGCCGTAGCATTTCCCAAATCGTCAACGCCCCCATGGAATGACCAACCAAGACCGGATTCCGAAGCTCAAATTGAATTATCAATTGGTGGAGATCCTCAGCCATACGTTGAACTGTTGGTAGTTGTGCGCCCAAGAGGCTGTGTCCACCATGCCCCCGTGCATCCCAACGATAGATGGTAAAGCGCGCTTCGAGCTTTTCCGCGACCACATCCCAGAGCCGGTGATCCGCAGCCCACTCGTGCAACAGCACAATGGGTGAACCCGCCCCACTGATCTTGATGTGGATATGCTCTCCATCATCGGTGCGCAGGGTCTCAATCATTTCATGCCGATCAACAACTTGGGAAATGTAAGGAGGTGCCGTTAAATGGAATCCGATACATATGTGAATTCTCTAACCAAAAACAGCTCTTATATAACATTAATTATCAGTTTGTTATATCGCTTAGTTCATTTAGATTATAAATAACTGAGAAAACATTGTTTCATGTTGGCAGGGAAGATAGATACGGGGCAAGGAAACAGCCATCAGCTCGACTTTTACATAAAAATAAAGCTAATTTTTCATATGGATAAAAGCTATTTATAATGCTCTAGATGTAAATTAAGTCTCGGTTTTTTCACCGCACCCTTTCTTCCCCCAGATGCCATATCATCAGACTCGCATCATCTGCTGTAGTAGCCAAAATCCGGTTATCAGGAGAGAGGACTGCGCGCCCACCACAGAGTTGGTGGGATTGAAAACGCCGCAAGGTGTCCCCGTTGCGCGGATCGAGGAACAGCACCGCACTGTCGGTCTGCCGACTGATACTGGCCAGATACTCACCCTCCGCGTCAAACTGAATACTGTTAATCAGACCGTGGTGGTCTGTATCCAGGCTGGAGAACGCTCCACCAACCAAATCCCAGCGATAGAGATCGAACCAGCCAGCACCCAGGAGACTCGCTCCGTCAGGAGAAAACGTGAGCGTTCGCGCTGCCGTTACAGGCCTGGTTAATCTCTCCTCGATTCCAATGCGTGACCAGAGCGCCACCCTCCCATCGGCACTGCTCGAAGCAAATTGCTCTCCACTTGCCGCTATGGCAACCGCATATACCCTGCTGGGGTGATGGCCCAATATGGATTGTCTTGATAAATCGGGGATGTTCCAAAGGCGCAACCCCCCATCGAGATGGCCAGTGAGCACCTGCATTCGAATCAGATCCACACTCATGGCAGTAATGGGGACACCGGTATCGATCTGCCGAACTTTTCTGCCGTTGGCTGACCACTGGGTCAACGAACCGTCAAACCCTGCGCTTAAAAGCCGACCGTCGCCAAGATATGCAAGGCCGGTGACCTCGCTTTCGTGAGCCTGCCAACCTCTAACAGTCGTGCCGTCGGAAAGGCGCCAGACCACCAGCCTCCCTGACCAGGTGCCGGACGCAAGGTAGGATGAACTCTCATCAATGGCCAGCGTGCGTCCACCACCATGGGCGTCGGGAATCACTAGAGTGGCCCTCTCGTAGGATTGAGACGCACACCCCGCCAGCCACGCCGAAAGCAGTGAGGTCTGCAACAGCAAAAAAAATACTCTAGACAATCCCGCCATCCACGTTCTCAGTACCCAGCTCCGCATTGGCATTCGCAGGTTCCAGTTTGTCGGCACCGCACCCCAAACTCGATCTTCGAGACGACTCTTAATCGCAGATCAACCCTCCCTGTCACTTGAGAAACGAAAGATGCTTAAACGCAATCGGCATCATCGTACTCGGCGGCTGGATGTCTACTTTATCTTCAATGCACTAGTGAGACTCCTACTGACACTTTTCAGTTCGTCGGATACCGATGTAGCCGCGACCAACCCCCCTGTAAGGCGTTCATTTTTCTCTCTTTCCCGTTCCAGCTTCTCGGTTACGCGCGCCAAAGCTGTCGACTTGCTTGCGGACTCCTTTAGCGCCAAGTCTCGTTCCTTCTCCAAACGGCGAATCTGCCTGCCGAGATTCTTTGCCTCCGCCCGAAGATCATTGAAAGAGGTCAATGCCTCTTTACGCTCAGCGCTAACAGTCTTCAGCCGCGTTTCCAGAAAAGCCCGCCTGCGCCTGGCACGGGCCTCTTCCGTCGCATCCTCTATTAACAGCGCAAAAAGCTCCTTATCCATGGGCTGTACCGAGAATCTGAGCCGCCCCTGGGTCGATTTGACACTCCCCTCGAAGACCTGGGCTTCCCCACTTTCCATAGCGACAACAATCTCTTTTAAAAATGGAGCGCGCCCCCGCTTTCCGTAAACCTTGGAAGCCAGCTGGCCGACGCTCTTTTCCGCTCCCAACTCCAAGATCGCCTCGAATGCCGGATTGACTTCCCTTATTCGATAGTCGACAACTTTGCCTTCCTCGTTGCGAATCAAGTCGTGAAACACCAAGCCCACATCTATCAGGTTGAGCAGCTTTCGCGCTTTGGTGTTGCTAAGCCGAAGCGATTTTATGGTTTTCTTCAATGCTTTCGGGTCAGTTTTTGGTGGTGTATTCGACTCGGCGGATTTACCCGCGGACCCGCTACCACCCTTGGCTGAGATCCTCTCACTATCCTTCTTGTCTCCCCTTTTCGCACCAGTGCTCTTGGCTACTTTTGGCGAGGCTTCGCCACTTAGCTTTTTCTCCTCTTGAACCGTGGATTTCTCACCGCCTTTTTCTCCTTTTTTCTTGGTGGCCCTGCGGGCGGTTGGTGCCGCCTTTTTTGTCTGTCCGTTCATAGTGTCCCCTCTCAGAAACTCTGTATTGTTTTATTCAGACGTTGTTTAGCAAATATCAAATTACTCCAAATCAAGCCAGTTGATTACCATTACTTAGTTTGTCGAAAACTGTCAACTAGGCCCGCCCCACATGCGAACCAGCACACCGGCCGCTGCCTGGGGCCAACTTTTTGTGCTGAATACGCCAGCAATTGTGAATTCGCGGATTACGCTCGAAATCTCTGGGTAAAGTCGCCTTGCTGATATTCTCTATTCGGAGGTTTTTCAATGCGTCATGGTCCATTCGGAAACGGCGCAAATTGTTTGAAAAGATCATTACGCCGCCATCATCGAGATGACGTGCAGCTTGCTGAATCAGGGTAACATGATCACGTTGAAGATCGAGCGTGCTCTCCATGCGCTTCGAGGCTGAGAAGCTGGGGGGGTCAAGAAAAATCAAACCAAATTTATCCCTTCTATTTTGCTTGAGCCATTCCACACAATCCTCACGAAGAAAACGGTGCTCGTTCCCCATGAAACCATTAAGCGCCATATTACGCTGCGCCCACTTCAAATAAGTATTGGAGAGATCGACGGATGTCGTCTCCAATGCCCGCCCGCTGGCTGCATAAACTGTCGCTGTCCCGGTATAGGCGAAGAGATTGAGGAATCGGCGTCCGGCTGCCAGCTCCGACAACATGCCGCGAGTCAGCCTATGGTCGAGGAACAGCCCGGTATCGAGATGGTCCGCTAGATTCACCAGAAACCTGCAACCGCCCTCACTGATCTCATGCCATTGATTTTCATCAGATATTTTCTGGTACTGTGCCGATCCGCGCTGTTGTTTGCGCACTTTGAAAAACAACTCTGATTCACCAACCTCCAATATCTCCATGACCAGGCCGAGCGCTTCGCGCAAGCGTAGACGCGCCTTTCTGGGATCAATAGTTGCCGGCGCCTGATATTCCTGCACGTGCAGCCAACGCTTCTCCCCCTCGTAGACATCAACAGCAAGCGCATACTCGGGAAGATCCGCGTCATATACTCGGTAGCAGCTGATTTGTTGCCTCTGTAACCATCTCCTTAAGCGCTTAAGATTCTTGAGTAACCGGTTGGCGAAGGCCTCTGCCCCACTGCTACGGGCATGGGGAGGCAACGGCGTGGGAAACCTTCGGTTGCTGATATACCACTCTGGCGAAACCTGGAAGTGCAGTAATTTACACTCCATCGCGCCATTGTACAGAGTGTGAATCTTACGTGCCCGCAGGCCGATGTGCTTACCAATTTCCGCATCGCCGACAAAGATCGCTGCCCGCCAGCCAGTAAACCGCTGTTTCAATGATTCACCCAGAGAACTATAAAGCGCGGGGATATCGCTTTCTTTACCGAGCCTTGTTCCGTAAGGCGGATTGGTCACCAGTAACCCCAGGCTGCCGGTATTAATTGGAGCAGCTTTGGATATATCCCGCACCTCCACTTCGACTTTACCGCCTAAACCGGCGTCCTCGAGATTATCCAAGGACGCTCTCACCGCCCTTGGGCTGCAGTCATAACCACAAATAGCAGGCAGCCGCTTCAACCCCCGCTGGCGGCGCTCCTCCGCCTCCGTCAGCACATCCCTCCAAAGACCTTCGTCATGGCCTTTCCAGCGCAGAAATCCCCACTGTTTTCGTGTCAAGCCCGGTGCAATGTCCGCCGCCATCGCAGCAGCTTCAACAAGCAGCGTACCGGAACCGCACATGGGATCGACCAGTTCACACCCCTGTTCCACCGCCTTAAGCCATTCCGCCCGCATCAGAATCGCCGCTGCGAGATTTTCCTTCAACGGTGCCCCCAGCCCGTGTCGGCGATAACCGCGACGATGTAAAGACACCCCTGACAAGTCAAGGTTGACGGTCGCCAGATTCCGGAACAGATAGAGGTTCAAGCGAATGTCGGGCTGGATAAGATCAACTGTGGGCCTGTTGCCCTGCCTGTCGCGGAACTGATCGACGATCGCGTCCTTTACTCGGAGCGCCCCGAAGTGGGAGTGTCTGATATTCGAGCTCGAGGCATTGAAGTCGACCGCGAACGTCTCCTCCACATCGAATTGGTCTTGCCAAGAAATGTCATATACGCCCTTATACAATGCTTCCGCATCGGGCGCTTTGAATGTCGCAAGCGGTAGCAAAATCCGATTCGCTATACGTGACCAGAGACAGGCCCTGTAAGCCGCTTCCAGAGTCCCGTCGAAAGACACCCCACCTCTCGCTTCCCGGGTCTCGCAGGTGTAGAACCCTTTCAGTTCTTCGGCCAGCAATCGCTCCATGTGCTTGGGCGCCGTTGCAAAAAAGTGGTATCTGCTCATTTCCGGAGTTAAGGCCTTTTACAATCCGCTTCACAAACTAGGCTATCGGCATCGCCGGCGACAGCCCAGACGTGCCTGCGTATGGGCGCAAGCGTGGCCATAGTACGCTATTGATCGAAGTTTGTATCAAGGCCGCTCTAGAAGCATTCAAGGCCAGCAGTGCGTGACTGGTAGCATTGTGATAACCTAGCCAGCCGTCAGTTTTTTTTACATAAGTATTTTAATGACTTAGCACTATAAACCTAACTTACCGTCTGAAAAGGAAATTCGCGAATTGGCACGGAATCTGCCCCTTTTATGATGAAACAAGGCATTTATGAAGGTAATATCTTAAATATCAATCATAGTACTATGTTTTAAATATATTTTTATCGGAAGTTACTGGCCGCATTAAATGAATAGAACGATTCTTATAAAAAGCAAAATTATCGTCCCCATGGCAGCCCTTTTCGCGCTCTCTGCGCTCTGGATGAGCGGGGTGCAGGCTCACGAAGAGTTGTCGGAAACCCCAAAGGCTACCTTGACGGCAGCGGTGATGGAGACCGAAATACCACAGGAAGCAAGCGACCTCGGCGATGCTCGGGAACTCCTGGCGGAAGTCAAAGAAGAGGTGAACTGTCTGGCTCTGAACATCTACTTCGAGGCCCGCGGTGAACCTGAGTCTGGACAGCGGGCAGTAGCACATGTAGTCATGAACCGAGTTGCACATAAACGCTACCCCAACACTGTCTGCGCGGTGGTTCAACAGGGGGGTGAAGAGAGACTCCACCGATGTCAGTTTTCCTGGTGGTGCGATGGTCAATCAGACAAACCGGGGAACAGCAAAGCGTGGAATCGGGCGCTCATAATCGCGAAAGATATCTATCTAGGGAAACTTAAAGACACCACGAAAGGAGCACTCTGGTACCACTCCACATACGTAACACCTTATTGGAGTAAAGTTTTTCTGAAAGGGGATCGGATAGGGCAGCACATTTTCTACCTTGAGAATAGGCAACCCCAGGGCTGACTGGAGCGACCCGTTACTGTCGGTGCAGGGCACCACTCGTATTACATGCCGAATTCCCTTTCCCTTCCTCGCCCCAAAGCGGCAATCATATGGAGTCGCGCCCTTTTCCATGCCCTTCCCCTGGACTCCGGCAGAGTGCCTGGCAAGCCACGCAAATTGGTGGAGTAACATTTACGACTCGGGTCGGGCTCTAGTTTGCGCTCGTGCATTTCACACTAGGTCAGCGCTTCCCGCGATATATCCCAGCGGCAATTCAACCGGTTACACGATCTGCATCATTGATGCCCAGGCTAAGGTAAAATGCGCGGAACCAAGCGAGACAAAATCTCGTACATACTGTTCAATGGCAACCCCTACAAAGGCTACATTATAATTAATAAAGAACTTTATATTAACTACTTAACTTGTTGTATTAATTAACTAATGGAAATTTTTGAAAACCACCCTTTGACCCATTGGAGGCGTTCTTGAATCCTGGAGGCCCGCTTCGGCGCTGCTACTTTCAGCGGCTCCTGTTCCTGCTTCTGCTTCTTTCGACTCCGTTCTCCAACTGTGTGGCCGAAGTCGATCTCAAAGTAGAGATCCAGGGGGTAAAGGATGAGTTGCTGGACAATGTGCGTGCTTACCTCAGCCTCGAACGGCGTAAATCAGAGGACAATTTAACTGAACGCTGGGTTGCCCTATTGCACGAGGACGCGCCCGAGGAGATCCGCGCCGCCCTGGAACCATTCGGTTACTACAACGTGGAGATTTCCGACTCCCTTGTGGAGCAGGAGGGAAAATGGACTGCCCGGTACGATATCGTCCCCGGAAATCAGGTTCTCATCTCGGCCGTGGACTTATGTTTCCTGGGCCAAGGAGCAGATGAAGCCAAACTCAAGGAAGCCCTGAACGATTTTCCGTTGAAAATCGGCGACGCCCTGGATCATCAGCAGTATGAGAAAGGAAGGGATGCCCTGCTGGATGCTGCCAACCGTATTGGCTATGTAAAAGCGACAGCATCGGTGGCACAGGTGCTGGTAACGCCCCAATCGGAGAGCGCGGAGGTTACCCTGCATATCGATACTGGGCCACTATACTACTTCGGTGAAATTCGGATCCATCAGGACTTTCTGGATCAGGAGTTAGTTGAGAAATTCGTCACCCTTGAGCCGGGTGAACCATATATCAACAGAGATGTTTTGACGTTCCAGCAGGGGCTGCAGGTTACCGACTGGGCCTCGGTTGTAAGAGTGGAACCCGATTTTGAGGAGGCCATCGATTACCGGGTCCCACTAAATGTCACCATGCAACCCAGCAAGCGGCATCGATACGCTTTCGGAATCGGCTACGAAACGGATGTCGGCATTCGACTCTCTGCGAATTGGATTTATCGACGCATCAACAAAGCCGGCCATTCGTCGGAGGCTTCCCTGCGCCTCTCTCCCGTTCGCCGAACTCTGAGAGGCACGTATTACATACCGGTGCGCGAACCGCTTACAGATCGCCTGGCAGCCTCGGCGCAATATGAATACGAAGAGACTTCGGATACCCGGCGCGACACTTTCGAGGGGGAGATGGCCTTTATCCGGCAGAGTCTAAATGGCAGGAACTTCAGGAAGGCGTTCCTTGAGCTCAGGCGCGAAGAGTTTGAAATAAGAGACGACGATCCAACGCTAACCAGCCTTTTTTCCATCGGTGTGGTCAGGCGGTATACCGAACTGGGCCAAGGCCCCTTTCCCCAAACCGGGCGGCATTTTAGCGTCGATCTTCGCGGAGCCAGCTCGAGTTTTTTATCGGACACCAGTTATCTGCGTTTGTACCTCGCCGGTAAGTACCTCCTACCGGTGGGAGTCAATGGCCGCTTTAAAGTACGGGGCGAACTTGGTACGAGTGAAGTGGAATTCTTCGACAGTTACCCCACTTCTCTCCGATTCTTCGCAGGCGGTGACTATAGCGTGCGAGGCTACGAATACAAGTCGCTCGGCCCCCAGGATGAAAACGGGAATGTGGTGGGCGGTAAACACCTGCTCACATTCAGCGGCGAGTATGAACACCGGGTTGCGGAACAGTGGGCACTGGCTGGATTCGTTGATGCCGGAAACGCTTACAACGACGAACTCGACGAGCTCTATATTGGCGGTGGTGTTGGATTTCGCTGGCTCTCCAATTTCGGTAGTCTGCGGGTCGATTTCGCCTGGCCGATCAGCGAGAACGATGTCGAGTTTACCGACGGCCAGATTCTCTTGGGTTTTGGGATGGCGTTGTGAGCAAATTCTTGCGTCGGATGTTTTTCGGGCTGCTGGTACTGGCGGGAATTTTTGTCGCTGGTCTTTGGGCGCTTTTGGGCACCGAGGCTGGTACCTCGTGGACGCTACGGCAAATCGAGGCGAATGCGCCTGATACCGTTCAGATTTCCGAGCATGAGGGAAAATTCCTAGGACGCCTGACAATGAAGAACGTTTCACTCAAGCTGGGTCAGAGTGAATTAAATATAGCGTCACTTTTGCTCGATTGGTCCCCCGCTGCCCTGCTTAAACGCGAGCTTCTCATTAACTTAACCGAGGTGCAGGGTTTACGATTTCTGGGTGGACCGCCGACCGATGAAGCAGAAAGCGAGAGCTTGGAATTTCCAATCGAGCTTCCTGCCGTATCGATACCCATAAAGCTAACTATTCGCCAGCTTAGAATCGAAGATGCATCTATCATCCCGGGTCCTAAATCACCGCCGCTGGAGATGGCTCAGCTATTGCTTGCAGCCCATTGGGACGACGAAGGCCTGACCATATCCCGCCTAGACGCAGATGGATCCGGTGTCACTCTTTCGATAAGCGGTCAGATTAAACCCAGCGGTTCCTATGTCCACGCTTTGGAGAATCGGGTTGAATTCGATATCGAGGGAGTTCCCAAACTCACACTCACAGGCACTATGCGCGGGGATAAGGAGCTAGTTGAGATCAGTCAGATGGTTTCGGGAGAAATCGACCTAGCGCTGCAAGGAAGTCTACAACAACCGCTGGAAAAACCCGCCTGGGAGGCGTTGGTTGATATCAATAGCATCCCTGGAGAACTGCTGCATCCGCAACTACCCCTGACACTTAGAGGACAGCTCGAGAGTGCGGGAAATCTGGATTCCATTAATGCTTCAGGCAAGCTCGCTACCGATGGGAAAACCCGTGAATTCGACCTTGACGCTAGACTGGATATAGAAGCCAGTATTCCCGATGAGCGGGTTGTTATCCGCCAGTTCACTTTAGCCCAGCGGGAACTACCCGGTAAGATTTCCCTCTCCGGCGACCTCTCTTTACAGAGTGACTCTTCCCTACAGGGCCAGTGGGAGGCACTGCAATGGCCCCTGTCCGGTACACCGGTCATTAACAGCACTGCCGGCAATTTCACGGTTACAGGCAGTATCGAGGACTATCGTATAGATCTTGCAACAGAACTCGCCGGCAAAAATATACCGACCGGAAGTTGGTCCATTGCTGCGATGGGAAACAGTGAACAGTTGCGTATAGACGCGCTAAAGGCGGCACTGCTCGGGGGCGAGGCCAGTACCAATGGGGTTTTAACTTGGTCTCCTGACATTACATGGGATCTCAAAGCGCAAGGTCGTAACCTGGCACCGGAAGGGGTGGTTCCAGATCTCACGGGTAAAATCGATTTCGATACCCTGGTCACCGGCCAGCTTGCAGACCAGGGTCCGGAGGCAACGTTGGTAATCGAGCAGCTCAGCGGCGAGTTGAACGGCTTCCCGCTTGCAGGCAAAGGCAGTTTGCACTACAAGACCGATCTCATTGAGATTACAGAACTCAAGGTCAACAGTGCCGACGCCGTTCTGGCCGCGAACGGTTCGATTGGCCCCCAATCGGACCTGCAGCTGAATATCGAGGTGCCTGAGCTCAACCAACTGCTCAAAGAAGCAGAGGGGAACTTCACGCTGAAAGGCAGCGTTAGCGGACCACAATCCCAACCCCGTGTGGCAGGCACTATAGCGGCGGGAGATCTATCGTTTCGCACGCTAGCCGCGGAGCAGTTCAATGCCGATTTTGATGTCGACCTCAGCGACAACCAACGTTCGACCATCTCCGCTTCGGGCAGGTCGCTGACAGCAGCAGAAAACATGTTGAATCAGTTCGATATCAATGCGAGTGGCCTGATATCTGACCATGAAATCCAACTCGCGGCGGATCACGAATCCGGAAAACTGAGTTCAGTGATTAGCGCCGGTTACAAAGAGGATGTATGGAGCGGCTCTCTAAACAAGATGGATTTGCTATCTGAGCCATTTGGGCAGTGGAATTTACAACAACCCGTAGTCTTTAAATTGAGTACCGCTCAATCCATGGTGGAGCTTTTTTGTCTGCAGCGCGAAGCTGCTCGGCTATGCGGCGAAGGCCATTGGCAGGCAGATGGCCCGGCCAACGCCAGTTTCAACCTCGCAAAGCTACCGCTGAACTGGCTGCAGCCGGTATTGCCCGAGAATATCAGGGATCTCACAGGCAATCTCAATGTCGACGGAAAGATATCTCAGGACGGATCACTTAAGGCCGACGTAACCGGAAAAATAACCCCCGGCGAATTTGCGTTCCTCGCGGCCAAGGGGGAGCAGCGAATGCGCCACCAAGGCGCTGATCTGGAATTCAACACCACGGAAAAGGGCGCCAAGGGTAAACTCCAGGCCGGCATCGGACCGAGTAACCTCACTGCAGATTTCAGTTTGCCCGATCTCCAAAGCGTAGCCGATCCGATGACGGCTCAATTGGTGGCCAATCTGATTCTCAACGCGCCCGACCTCTCTTTTGTTCCTCTGTTCGTTCCGCAAATCACCGAGATCGAAGGGGACATCAAGACAGATATGGATCTCTCGGGATCGCTTGCCAAACCAAACATTCGCGGTGGTGCGAAAATCGCGCTGCCAAGTTTGAGAATTCCCAGTGCCGGATTGCATTTGAGCGATTCCAGTCTGGATATGGCTGTATCTGACAACAGCATCAAAGTCGATGGCCGCCTGAACTCTGGAGGCACCATTAATATCGATGGTGACATCAACCTCGACGCCGAGCAGTCCTGGCCGCTCTCCATGACCATTGCAGGGAATGATTTTGTCGCTGTGGATCTCCCGAACATTCAAATTGTAATCAACCCCGATATCAAGATCGAAAGAGATAGCAGCGCTCTCTCCGTCAAGGGTGACATCACAATCCCGAAGGCAGAAATTCTTATTCGCGATATTCCCGCCGGTGCGCGCAGCGCCTCAGACGACGTTGTTGTGGTGCGAGGAGATGCCTCCCAAGACACGGAACAATCCACTGCGCTTCCCTTGAATACCGATCTCAATTTGATACTAGGCGATCGAGTTCGTGTATCCGCTCTCGGTCTGGACGCAACTTTTGGTGGTGAGCTAAGGCTACACTCCAATGCGGGTGAGCCGCTGTTGGGCACCGGGGATATTCGAATCCTGGAGGGTAACTACCGCGCTTACAGTCAGGATCTGGAAATCGTTCGTGGCATTATTTCCTACACCAATAGTCCCTTGGATAATCCTGGGCTCAACATACAGGCCACCCGAACTATTGGCGATGTCATTGTCGGGATCAATGCGCTAGGTACCGCACGCAGAACCAATATCACCACATTCTCTACCCCGTCGATGTCCGAAAACAACCGGATTTCCTACTTGGTGACCGGAGCACCTTCCGACGAAGGCGCAAAATTATCCTTCAACAGACAAGTCAGCAAGAAGATCTCTGTGGGGGTTACGGTCGATACGGAAACTGGAGAACGAGCTTTGGTAACACGCTACAGAATCAATAGACGATTGCATACGGAGGTCACCTCCAAAGCAGAGAGCAGCGCCCTTGACCTTTTCTATACCATCGAAAGGGAGTAAAGGAACCGCCTCGATAGTACAGGGCAGCAGGTATCAGATAGCAAAATCTAGTCGCCTCTAAATGGGACCAGGGAACTAGAATGCCGCCCGAAAACAGGGTGGCTCGAATGAGGTTATGCACATTCGTCGGATTTCCGGCCGCCATCTTTCTTGGGGAACTCACTAATTATCCCCGCCATCTCCGTAGCCAGGCTCGATCCTTGAAACTTCATTAGCTCCGCAAAGTTTATGCCGTATTCAAGAATCATACGGCGAATGCTCGATGATCTCGCAAGTAAATCACCTGCCTCTTTCCTTGGTACCGGACGACTCACAAAGTAACCCTGCATCTCATCACAATGCAAATCCTGCAGAAAACGCAGTTGTTCGTCGGTTTCCACCCCTTCGGCGACAACACGCAGCCCCAAACTGTGGCTCATGGCAATAATCGCGCTCACAATGGCGGCATCGTTGGAGCCCGACATAAAGTCGGAGATAAACGAGCGATCTATCTTTATCTTCTGCAATGGAAAACGCTTCAGGTAACTTAGGGATGAGTAACCGGTGCCGAAATCATCCAGAGTAATACTCAAACCGGCGTTACTCAATTTATCTAACGTAGTCACCGCTGTTTCCATACTTTGGATAACGACTGTCTCGGTAATCTCCAGCTCAAGTGCACCGGGGGACACGCCAATATCAGATATCTGCTGGATGATTTGTTCCGCAAGCTGGGGATTCCTGAATTCAACAGGAGAGAGATTTACCGCTACATTGATCTCCTTATATCCCTCATCCCGCCAGGAAAGAACTTGACGACATGCGACCTCCACTACCCAGCGACCAATGTTTTCGATATAGCCGGTTTGTTCAGCCAAGGGTATAAACTCATTGGGTGGCACAAGTCCCAGCTGGGGATGCTGCCAGCGGACCAGTGCCTCCATTCCCAATATATTGCCGGTATGCAGATCCACCTTGGGTTGATAGAAAACAATCAACTCATCCCGTTCAATGGAACGATGTAATTCCACCTCCAGCTTTATCTGCTTTCTAGCCTGTGACTGTATATCATCACCATAAAACTTGAACCTGTTTCTACCCTGCTCCTCCTTAGCTTTACGCATCGCAATGCCTGCATTTCTGAGCAACGACTGCGGATCTACACCATCATTGGGGTAGATGCTCACCCCCATAGTAACCGTCAGATTGATGTCCTCCCCCTCGATCTCAGCGGGTTCTCCGAAAGTTGATATCAGTCGTCGCAAAATTCCAGTTACAATTCTCTCCTGCTTTATATCCGTGAGTAGTACCACTATCTCGTTTCTTTCGATTCGGGTGATGGTAAATAGTAGTTCTTCCTGATCGGCTAGTGTCGCTGTATCGGTAGAACGTAAAACCTGTTTGATACGAGCAAGGGCAACCTTGGCACTCTTTTCACCGACGCTCGAACCCAGTGTGTCGACCACTCGCTGAAACGAATCCAAACTGAGAACCAGCAGGGCAATTTTTGTTCCGTAACGTAAGCACCGCCTGGTGGCCTGTTCGATTCGATCGAAGAGCAGGACGCCGTTGGGTATGTTTTCCGCTCCCTGCTTGCTTCCATTCACAGCTAAGCCACTTCCAATAGCGATATCCTCTAAGCTCATGGAAATGCTGCACTTGGATGAAAGATGTCTGTCTTCCAAATCCATGAGTCGGGTTTCTTCCCCTAGTTTTTGTCCTGACTGGTTGCTGATTGGCGCATAGTCTTGTTCAGGTCTGTTTTCTTCTGTGTGCGTGGACTGAAGTTCCGGTTTCTGCTCTTGGGAGCTTGCCGGCTTTTCCTCCTCAAGCCCTTCAGTCCAGAGAACAACCCGGTTGCGACCGCCCTCCTTTGCGGCATAGAGCGCTTTGTCCGCGCGATCTATAAGCTCTCCTGAAGTACCAATATCCTCGGATAGAACGGAAACACCGAAACTGGAGGTGATTTGCAAAGCGCTGGTAAACTTAGCACCGGAGCTCTCCTGTACGGCGATACGCATACGCTCGGCTATCTCAATACCGATACCACCGTCGGCGCCCGGAAAGATTACACAAAACTCCTCTCCTCCATAACGCCCCACCAGATCGTTTGGCCGCGAATATTCGGTGAGTATCATTGCCAACAGTTTGATCACTTTGTCTCCGACTGCATGACCGAACTGATCGTTTACCGACTTAAAGTGATCGATATCGACCATAAGGCAACTGAGTAACCGATCCTCCTCCCTGGCATCCGCGAATAGGGTATCCAGCCCCTGGAACAATGATCGTCTATTTAGAACCCCCGTCAATGGATCTCGGGTCGCCAACACCTGTAATTCCTGATTCTGGCGGGATATTTCGCGTTTACTGCTCTCCAGCTTGTCCAGCATTCGTTCGAGCTCGTTGTTTTTCGCTTCAATTTCGGTGATATCATCGAAAGTTACGAGCGCGCCTCTAATATTTCCACTAGTGGCGGCGATGGGTGATGTATTGACAGTAAAGGTATAAGTCTCACTGAGCGCCGTCTTCAACTTGATCGTAGCGCCACTTTGTGACTGACCGCTCTTTAGTGTCGTAATCCACGGCAACTCATACTCCGTTGAATCCAAATCCGGGAACTCCCAGTTGAAATCTGCACATTGATTGCCAATCAAATCTTTGGCCTTCATTCCCACCTTGAGTGTAAAGGCTTGATTCGAAAATACGATAAAGCCTTTTTTATCAACGATGAGCAATCCTTCAGCCAAGGTGTCCAGTGCAGTACGGACCCGTTCGGGGATTACCGCATCTGGGTTCAACTCCCGCAGGGACCTCTTCAGGAATAACAGATAAGCCAGGAAGCCACCCAAAGCAGTGATCAATATTACTTTTATAAACGATCCGCTAAGGGAGAGGGGATTCCCACTTTCAGGCAAAGGGACGAAGCGGAGTTCCACACTTCCCCAGCGATCTTGATCGTCAAAGAGCGACACCTGAACCTGAGTAGCTGTAGAACTCTGCTCGGACTCAAGAGTCCAATTCTCTTCATGTTGCCCAAACTGGGCTATCAGCTCACTGGAACTACCGCGTACGCCCGCAGACAATACACTCTGATTCCTCCCAACTAAAGTCCGGAGTAGTTCACCTATCCCATGAAGGTCATTGCGTGCCAGAGCAGTGGATATCTGCACTGCTAGGGATTCAGCAATAACTTTCCTAGATTTGAGTTCCGCACTTCTCGTGTCTGGGATTAATCCAAGTAGCTCTGTAGCCAGTAGAATTGTGGTTGTTAACAGAACCAGGCCCAGACTGATCCTAACAAGGGGAGAACTAATGAAGTTTCGTATCACCATTAGCGTTCCCGGTCCACAGTATCCTCAGACTGGAATATCTCTTCGATCTGGTTTTGATCGTGCGGCTCTTGTTCCTGTTTAACTCTATGCTTTTGCGCCTTCACAACACTCGCACCGAGAATGGGCAATGGGTCTATTTGCTTCCAAAGAGGCAGCATGGACATGAATCCCGCAAGAAGTGATCCGCCCCTGAGCACCCAGCTGACAAATCCGGCAGACAGGCTCATAACCAGTCCAGCCACCGTTTCGGTTCCCAATCTGTAGTCTGTCCTCTCTTTGTCAAGTGCCTGCTCCAAATCTCGATTCATCTTATCCAGATCCCTCATAAACAAGTCGTTTTCCATTACCGACACGGTAGTTAACTCAGCTTTCTCCAAAGAACTGAGGGATGTAATGCTCAGATTTCTCAAATCAATCGACTTGGGTGGAACTTGGGTGTGCTCCATATCCCGATACGCCGAGTGGTCGATACCGGTGGGCGAATCTGAAATCACGCTGGCGATCAGGGCGCCATCCATAGGCTGCAAAGCGTGCCTGAAACTGGGAATGTCAGCAGTTTCCAATCCCTGTGTTGGGGTATGAGAATGGTTTTTGGACTCTGCCGTCTCTATCTCTTCTGTAATTTCTGCCTGTACTGCAATTTCCAACTCGAGATCAACTGCAGTCTCCCCCTCCTCTCGATTGTTGTATTGGCCGATTTCGGGATCTGTATCCGGCCCGGCAAGCTTTTCACTTGTCTCTGGCACATCTTTTACACCTTTGATAGTGACTGTAATTTCTTGAGGTGTGCCATCCACTGTCCTAAGAGTAATGCTCTCTGTGATGATCTCGCCCGCATCAAGTTGTTGTATGACAGACTGATTGTTATTCGCTGCGTAGAACCAGCTTCCTTCGGAATCTATGACCAGAACACCATATGACCCGCTGACCGTGACCGCCTTAAAACTGGACTCGCCCCTATCTGGATCAAATACCTGCAGTATTCCACCGCCTTCCAATAGGGAATCCCGGTCGGGATCCATGTCTTCGACAAGCACGACCGTACTGTCGCCGCTGATGACTGCTGGGTCATTCACGTTTGCCAGGGTGACAGAAATAATCTGATCGGTGGTGCCGCCCTCATCGTCGGTGACGGTGACGGTAAACTGATCGCTCCCGAACCAGTCGGGATCGGCAGGAATAAAACTCCAGGCACCGCTCTCCGCATCGATACTGGCAACACCATTGCCTGCCTGGGTCTTGATGGTGAAATAGCTGCTGTCGGTCAGGCCGTCCACGTCGGTGGCATCCAGATCCCCGGAGACGAGATCGCCTTCGTTGCCGTTGAAAGCGATGTCGCCGCTGATGACCGCTTCGTCTTCCACGTTGGCGAGCGTAATACTCACCACCTGATCGGTGGTGCCGCCCTCATCGTCGGTGACGGTGACGGTAAACTGATCGCTCCCGAACCAATTGGGATCGGCAGGGGTAAAGCTCCAGGCGCCGCTCTCCGCATCGATACTGGCAACGCCATTGCCTGCCTGGGTCTTGATGGTGAAATAGCTGCTGTCGGTCAGACCGTCCACGTCGGTGGCATCCAGGTCGCCGCTGACCAAGTCGCCTTCGTTGCCGTTGAAAGCGATGTCGCCGCTGATGACCGCTTCGTCTTCCACATTGGCGAGGGTGACAGAAATAATCTGATCGGTGGTGCCGCCCTCATCGTCGGTGACGGTGACGGTGAACTGATCCGTGCCGAACCAGTCGGGATCGGCAGGGGTAAAGCTCCAGGCACCGCTCTCCGCATCGATACTGGCAACGCCATTGCCTGCCTGGGTCTTGATTGTGAAATAGCTGCTGTCGGTCAGACCGTCCACGTCGGTGGCATCCAGGTCGCCGCTGACCAAGTCGCCTTCGTTGCCTACATAACTGGTATCGCCGCTGATGACCGCTTCGTCTTCCACGTTGGCGAGCGTAATACTCACCACCTGATCGGTGGTGCCGCCCTCATCGTCGGTGACGGTGACGGTAAACTGATCGCTCCCGAACCAATTGGGATCGGCAGGGGTAAAGCTCCAGGCGCCGCTCTCCGGATCGATACTGGCAACGCCATTGCCTGCCTGGGTCTTGATGGTGAAATAGCTGCTGTCGGTCAGACCGTCCACGTCGGTGGCATCCAGGTCGCCGCTGACCAAGTCGCCTTCGTTGCCGTTGAAAGCGATGTCGCCGCTGATGACCGCTTCGTCTTCCACATTGGCGAGGGTGACAGAAATAATCTGATCGGTGGTGCCGCCCTCATCGTCGGTGACGGTGACGGTGAACTGATCCGTGCCGAACCAGTCGGGATCGGCAGGGGTAAAACTCCAGGCACCGCTCTCCGGATCGATACTGGCAACGCCGTGGGTCGATTGAGCGGAGATAGTGAAGTAAGTGCCGTCGGTGAGTCCATCCACGTCGGTGGCATCCAGATCCCCGGAGACGAGATCGCCTTCGTTGCCGTTGAAAGCGATGTCGCCGCTGATGACCGCTTCGTCTTCCACGTTGGCGAGCGTAATACTCACCACCTGATCGGTGGTGCCGCCCTCGTCGTCGGTGACGGTGACGGTGAACTGATCCGTGCCGAACCAGTCGGGATCGGCAGGGGTAAAACTCCAGGCACCGCTCTCCGGATCGATACTGGCAACGCCGTGGGTCGATTGAGCGGAGATAGTGAAGTAAGTGCCGTCGGTGAGTCCATCCACGTCGGTGGCATCCAGGTCGCCGCTGACCAAGTCGCCTTCGTTGCCGTTGAAAGCGATGTCGCCGCTGATGACCGCTTCGTCTTCCACATTGGCGAGGGTGACAGAAATAATCTGATCGGTGGTGCCGCCCTCATCGTCGGTGACGGTGACGGTGAACTGATCCGTGCCGAACCAGTCGGGATCGGCAGGGGTAAAGCTCCAGGCACCGCTCTCCGCATCGATACTGGCAACGCCATTGCCTGCCTGGGTCTTGATTGTGAAATAGCTGCTGTCGGTCAGACCGTCCACGTCGGTGGCATCCAGGTCGCCGCTGACCAAGTCGCCTTCGTTGCCTACATAACTGGTATCGCCGCTGATGACCGCTTCGTCTTCCACGTTGGCGAGCGTAATACTCACCACCTGATCGGTGGTGCCGCCCTCATCGTCGGTGACGGTGACGGTAAACTGATCGCTCCCGAACCAATTGGGATCGGCAGGGGTAAAGCTCCAGGCGCCGCTCTCCGGATCGATACTGGCAACGCCATTGCCTGCCTGGGTCTTGATGGTGAAATAGCTGCTGTCGGTCAGACCGTCCACGTCGGTGGCATCCAGGTCGCCGCTGACCAAGTCGCCTTCGTTGCCGTTGAAAGCGATGTCGCCGCTGATGACCGCTTCGTCTTCCACATTGGCGAGGGTGACAGAAATAATCTGATCGGTGGTGCCGCCCTCATCGTCGGTGACGGTGACGGTAAACTGATCGCTCCCGAACCAATTGGGATCGGCAGGGGTAAAGCTCCAGGCGCCGCTCTCCGGATCGATACTGGCAACACCATTGCCGGCTTGGGTCTTGATAGTGAAATAGGTGCTGTCGGTGAGTCCATCCACGTCGGTGGCGTTCAGATCCCCGGAGACGAGATCGCCTTCGTTGCCTACATAACTGGTATCGCCGCTGATGACCGCTTCGTCTTCCACGTTGGCGAGCGTAATACTCACCACCTGATCGGTGGTGCCGCCCTCATCGTCGGTGACGGTGACGGTAAACTGATCGCTCCCGAACCAATTGGGATCGGCAGGGGTAAAGCTCCAGGCGCCGCTCTCCGGATCGATACTGGCAACGCCATTGCCTGCCTGGGTCTTGATGGTGAAATAGCTGCTGTCGGTCAGACCGTCCACGTCGGTGGCATCCAGGTCGCCGCTGACCAAGTCGCCTTCGTTGCCGTTGAAAGCGATGTCGCCGCTGATGACCGCTTCGTCTTCCACATTGGCGAGGGTGACAGAAATAATCTGATCGGTGGTGCCGCCCTCATCGTCGGTGACGGTGACGGTAAACTGATCGCTCCCGAACCAATTGGGATCGGCAGGGGTAAAGCTCCAGGCGCCGCTCTCCGGATCGATACTGGCAACACCATTGCCGGCTTGGGTCTTGATAGTGAAATAGGTGCTGTCGGTGAGTCCATCCACGTCGGTGGCGTTCAGATCCCCGGAGACGAGATCGCCTTCGTTGCCTACATAACTGGTATCGCCGCTGATGACCGCTTCGTCTTCCACGTTGGCGAGGGTGACAGAAATAATCTGATCGGTGGTGCCGCCCTCGTCGTCGGTGACGGTGACGGTGAACTGATCCGTGCCGAACCAGTCGGGATCGGCGGGAGTAAAACTCCAGGCACCGCTCTCCGGATCGATACTGGCAACGCCATTGCCGGCTTGGGTCTTGATGGTGAAATAGCTGCTGTCGGTCAGACCGTCCACGTCGGTGGCATCCAGGTCGCCGCTGACCAAGTCGCCTTCGTTGCCGTTGAAAGCGATGTCGCCGCTGATGACCGCTTCGTCTTCCACATTGGCGAGGGTGACAGAAATAATCTGATCGGTGGTGCCGCCCTCATCGTCGGTGACGGTGACGGTGAACTGATCCGTGCCGAACCAGTCGGGATCGGCAGGGGTAAAACTCCAGGCACCGCTCTCCGGATCGATACTGGCAACGCCGTGGGTCGATTGAGCGGAGATAGTGAAGTAAGTGCCGTCGGTGAGTCCATCCACGTCGGTGGCATCCAGATCCCCGGAGACGAGATCGCCTTCGTTGCCGTTGAAAGCGATGTCGCCGCTGATGACCGCTTCGTCTTCCACGTTGGCGAGCGTAATACTCACCACCTGATCGGTGGTGCCGCCCTCGTCGTCGGTGACGGTGACGGTGAACTGATCCGTGCCGAACCAGTCGGGATCGGCAGGGGTAAAACTCCAGGCACCGCTCTCCGGATCGATACTGGCAACGCCGTGGGTCGATTGAGCGGAGATAGTGAAGTAAGTGCCGTCGGTGAGTCCATCCACGTCGGTGGCATCCAGGTCGCCGCTGACCAAGTCGCCTTCGTTGCCGTTGAAAGCGATGTCGCCGCTGATGACCGCTTCGTCTTCCACATTGGCGAGGGTGACAGAAATAATCTGATCGGTGGTGCCGCCCTCATCGTCGGTGACGGTGACGGTGAACTGATCCGTGCCGAACCAGTCGGGATCGGCAGGGGTAAAGCTCCAGGCACCGCTCTCCGCATCGATACTGGCAACGCCATTGCCTGCCTGGGTCTTGATGGTGAAATAGGTGGAATCGGTCAGGCCGTCCACGTCGGTGGCATCCAGGTCGCCGCTGACCAAGTCGCCTTCGTTGCCTACATAACTGGTATCGCCGCTGATGACCGCTTCGTCTTCCACGTTGGCGAGCGTAATACTCACCACCTGATCGGTGGTGCCGCCCTCATCGTCGGTGACGGTGACGGTAAACTGATCGCTCCCGAACCAATTGGGATCGGCAGGGGTAAAGCTCCAGGCGCCGCTCTCCGGATCGATACTGGCAACGCCATTGCCTGCCTGGGTCTTGATGGTGAAATAGCTGCTGTCGGTCAGACCGTCCACGTCGGTGGCATCCAGGTCGCCGCTGACCAAGTCGCCTTCGTTGCCGTTGAAAGCGATGTCGCCGCTGATGACCGCTTCGTCTTCCACGTTGGCGAGCGTAATACTCACCACCTGATCGGTGGTGCCGCCCTCATCGTCGGTGACGGTGACGGTAAACTGATCGCTCCCGAACCAATTGGGATCGGCAGGGGTAAAGCTCCAGGCGCCGCTCTCCGGATCGATACTGGCAACGCCATTGCCTGCCTGGGTCTTGATGGTGAAATAGCTGCTGTCGGTCAGACCGTCCACGTCGGTGGCATCCAGGTCGCCGCTGACCAAGTCGCCTTCGTTGCCGTTGAAAGCGATGTCGCCGCTGATGACCGCTTCGTCTTCCACATTGGCGAGGGTGACAGAAATAATCTGATCGGTGGTGCCGCCCTCATCGTCGGTGACGGTGACGGTGAACTGATCCGTGCCGAACCAGTCGGGATCGGCAGGGGTAAAGCTCCAGGCACCGCTCTCCGCATCGATACTGGCAACGCCATTGCCTGCCTGGGTCTTGATGGTGAAATAGCTGCTGTCGGTCAGACCGTCCACGTCGGTGGCATCCAGGTCGCCGCTGACCAAGTCGCCTTCGTTGCCTACATAACTGGTATCGCCGCTGATGACCGCTTCGTCTTCCACATTGGCGAGGGTGACAGAAATAATCTGATCGGTGGTGCCGCCCTCATCGTCGGTGACGGTGACGGTGAACTGATCCGTGCCGAACCAGTCGGGATCGGCAGGGGTAAAGCTCCAGGCACCGCTCTCCGCATCGATACTGGCAACGCCATTGCCTGCCTGGGTCTTGATGGTGAAATAGCTGCTGTCGGTCAGACCGTCCACGTCGGTGGCATCCAGGTCGCCGCTGACCAAGTCGCCTTCGTTGCCGTTGAAAGCGATGTCGCCGCTGATGACCGCTTCGTCTTCCACGTTGGCGAGCGTAATACTCACCACCTGATCGGTGGTGCCGCCCTCATCGTCGGTGACGGTGACGGTAAACTGATCGCTCCCGAACCAATTGGGATCGGCAGGGGTAAAGCTCCAGGCGCCGCTCTCCGGATCGATACTGGCAACGCCATTGCCTGCCTGGGTCTTGATGGTGAAATAGCTGCTGTCGGTCAGACCGTCCACGTCGGTGGCATCCAGGTCGCCGCTGACCAAGTCGCCTTCGTTGCCGTTGAAAGCGATGTCGCCGCTGATGACCGCTTCGTCTTCCACGTTGGCGAGCGTAATACTCACCACCTGATCGGTGGTGCCGCCCTCATCGTCGGTGACGGTGACGGTAAACTGATCGCTCCCGAACCAATTGGGATCGGCAGGGGTAAAGCTCCAGGCGCCGCTCTCCGGATCGATACTGGCAACGCCATTGCCTGCCTGGGTCTTGATGGTGAAATAGCTGCTGTCGGTCAGACCGTCCACGTCGGTGGCATCCAGGTCGCCGCTGACCAAGTCGCCTTCGTTGCCGTTGAAAGCGATGTCGCCGCTGATGACCGCTTCGTCTTCCACATTGGCGAGGGTGACAGAAATAATCTGATCGGTGGTGCCGCCCTCATCGTCGGTGACGGTGACGGTGAACTGATCCGTGCCGAACCAGTCGGGATCGGCAGGGGTAAAGCTCCAGGCACCGCTCTCCGCATCGATACTGGCAACGCCATTGCCTGCCTGGGTCTTGATTGTGAAATAGCTGCTGTCGGTCAGACCGTCCACGTCGGTGGCATCCAGGTCGCCGCTGACCAAGTCGCCTTCGTTGCCTACATAACTGGTATCGCCGCTGATGACCGCTTCGTCTTCCACATTGGCGAGGGTGACAGAAATAATCTGATCGGTGGTGCCGCCCTCATCGTCGGTGACGGTGACGGTGAACTGATCCGTGCCGAACCAGTCGGGATCGGCAGGGGTAAAGCTCCAGGCACCGCTCTCCGCATCGATACTGGCAACGCCATTGCCTGCCTGGGTCTTGATTGTGAAATAGCTGCTGTCGGTCAGACCGTCCACGTCGGTGGCATCCAGGTCGCCGCTGACCAAGTCGCCTTCGTTGCCGTTGAAAGCGATGTCGCCGCTGATGACCGCTTCGTCTTCCACGTTGGCGAGCGTAATACTCACCACCTGATCGGTGGTGCCGCCCTCATCGTCGGTGACGGTGACGGTAAACTGATCGCTCCCGAACCAATTGGGATCGGCAGGAGTAAAGCTCCAGGCACCGCTCTCCGGATCGATACTGGCAACGCCATTGCCTGCCTGGGTCTTGATGGTGAAATAAGTCAGATCGGTGAGGCCATCCACATCGGTGGCATCCAGGTCGCCGCTGACCAAGTCGCCTTCGTTGCCTACATAACTGGTATCGCCGCTGATGACTGCCGGGTCATCCACGTTGATCATCAGGTTGACCGTGCCCACGTTGCTCTTTGCGGCCAGGTCCGAAACCTGGCTGGCGTCTAGTGCATTGTCGTAAATCTGCACCGAATCCAATACGCCGCCATACCAGCGGCCCGCATCCAGGTCTTGACGCGCACCGAGGTAGAGATTGCCACTTGGATCGACTCCACCGGTGCCCCGTGTCGCGTCACTGGTCTGCAATACGCCGTCGAGAAACACCTGGATGCCTTCGGCCCCGACCGTTACGGTATAGGTGTGCCATTGCCCATCACCAACGATCGAGGAAATATCGAACTGGAGCGCAGCATTGTCCAGGGTGTCGTCACCGTCACGGACGACCGTCCGCATGACGTTGGGATCAGTGCCGTGCGACGCCTCGTTCAGAAAGATGTTGATGCTATTCACGGCATTGACGTCGCCGTGGCTGTAGAGGTACTGGAACAGCGAGCCGTCGTTGTCGTCGATCTTGAACTCGAACGAGACGGTGAACTCGCTGTTGTAGATGACGTCCGGTAGCAGTACATAGTCGCTGCTTTCGTTGAAGCTCAGGCCGTTGCCGAAGTCACCCTCTACTGTGCTGGTGCCGGTGAGCGTGCCGTCGGCGGAACCTATGGCATCGACAGCGTCGCCGTCCAATCCCCAGTGGTGCTGCAGCCCGCTGCCTTTGTCGATAGCGATGTAGTCGAAACCATCCGCGCCGGTATAGCTTGCGTTCGGCGTGTACGTGAGCGTACCGTCACCATTGTCCTCCACCGTACCATTGGCTGGCTGATTGAACTCAACAACGCTGATCGTATCACCTTGGACATCCGTATCGTTGGCGGTGGGATCCAGGACCAGTGGGGTCTCCTGATCGGTGCTGTAGCTGTCGTTAACGGCGACCATCAAATCATCACCGGAAGCATTGACGGTGATGCTGATAATCTGATCGGTGGTGCCGCCCTGATCGTCGGTGACGGTGACCTTGAACTGATCCGTGCCGAACCAGTCGGGATCGCTCGGTGTAAAACTCCAGGCACCAGTCTCCGCATCGATACTGGCGATGCCGTGGGTCGATTGAGCGGAGATAGTGAAGTAAGTGCCGTCGGTGAGGCCATCCTCATCGGTGGCGTTCAGATCGCCAGCCACCGCATCGCCCTCGTTGCCGACATAGTTGGTATCGCCGGTGATGACGGCCGGGTCGTCATCATCGATAATCTGAATCGTGAGTACTTCGTCATAAGTCAACCCACCCGTATCTGTCGCACGTACAGTAATATCCATGGTGGATGCAGATTCGAAGTCTATCTGGGTGGTATCTGCTACTGTTATTACGCCTGTATTGGTATCTATGGAGAAAGCGCCACCAGCACTATTGATCAAGCTGTAGGTATGCGTATCACCAGAATCTGGATCAAACACACCAATAACGTCTGCTACCCGGGTACCATTGGGGGCACTTTCCGCAACGCTGGCCGTTCCCGTAGCAATAGCTCGTGAAGCAATCCCGGTCAGATCTCCATCAACATTTTCGCTTTCCCAAACAATGATCAGCTGCCCCGATGTGGTTTCAATAATTTCAGGTTTCTTCTGACTGCCACTGAACGTCTCATTGACCACCACTTCACTGCCAATCTTGTTGCCACTTAAATCAAACCGCTGCGCCAGAATTGCCGAGCCGCTGCCATCTCCGCTGCTCGACTCCCAGACCACGACGAAACCGTCATCGGAACGAGTCACCGTCGATTCGTAGCGCGCGGTAGAGGACGTGGTGTTGACCTGAAATTCCGCCACGACGAGCGCACCGTTAGAATCATAGATGGTCGCATTCAGCGCCCCAGCATCGTCATAGGTGACAACGAAACCGCCGTTCGACAAGGAGGATATATCGGCAATGTTGTCACCGCCGGGGTTGATCACCGCAGACCTTACAGTACCGTCGGCATTCAGCACACGGGTGGCTGTGCTCAGAGTTCCATCGTTGGTCCGCCAAGCGACGGCGAAGCCGCCGTCGTCGAGCTTGGTAATCTCGGTCTGGGCGCCGAACAGGCCGCCACTACCTAACAGCGATCCGACGCTGAACTGCGATCCGACGGTCGACCCTGTCCGGTCGTAGATCTGACCCACGACCTCGTAGGTTGTGCCTCCTGTTTCATTCGCCCAGACCACAACGAACTCGGTGTCGCTGAGTGCCAACACAGCCGGCTGGTAACCCTCGTTGTCACCGTCGACTCCTGGGCTGACCTGGAACTCTGCGGTCGCGGCGGAACCATCGGCATTGAATACCCGCGCCTCTGCCCAAGCCATGACGCCGGAGGTCTGATCCTGCCAAGCGACGACAAAGCCACCGTCGGAGAAGGTGGTGACCGAGGGATTCGTCTCCGAGTCGCTTAACTCCGACGTAACCAAAAGCTCACCGCCGTTCGTACTACCGTCGGCGTAATATCGCTGCCCGTAGATGCCGTATCCGCTACCATCCTGCCCATTGGAGACCCAAACAACGATGTAACCGCCATCGTCGAACGCTGCGACTGCCGGATCGATTTGATCGCTCGTAGTGTAAGTATTGACTACCTGCTCTGAAGTAGCTTCTGCGTCAATAACGATATCGGTTGGTGCATCATTGTCGCCCGTGACGGTCACCGTCGTATCATAGTTGGCACTCGAACCACCATCTCCATCGGTCAGCACAAAACGCACCGTGCGCGCACCTTCGCTGGGACTATCGCTATCGGTGTTCTCGTAGGTGATGTTCTGTACCAGCGCGCTGACCGCGGTCGCATCTGCATCGGCATCCAGCGTGATGACCAGATCGGTGCCCCCGCTGCCACCGGTAAAGGTCCCGATTTGGGTACCGTCGTAGCTCACGGTATTGCCGGAAATAGTAATATTCGTCGGACCCGCCCCTTGATCGCGGATAGCCAGCACATCCTCGGCGCTGTCGCTGCCAGCGACAAACGACACCGTCAGGGTGCCCATGTCGAAATCACTCGAATCGACATCATTGACCGCGGCATTGCTGCTTTGCTCGATCACCACGGCCCCGTCGCCTTCGGTGTAGGCCAGCGCGTCACCGCCTAGGTTGGTGATTGTCGGTTCGTCGTTGGCCGCAACCACGGTTATGGTGCTGATCGAGGTCACGCCGATCTGCCCCCCGGCGTCCTGCACTGTGACATCGATGGTGCGGTCGCCGGCCGTCGGGTTATCCGATGTGTTTTCATAGGTAATGCCGCGGAGCAGCAACTGCAGATCGGCCTCCGGCATGTAGCCGCCGAGTTCCTCCGCGATGGTGAAGCCGGTGCCGTCGAAGTCGATTTCAAAATTGGTGCCGCCGACGGTGCGAATGGTATTGTCGAATACGCCGTAGCTGAACGTGTACCCGGCGATGGTCACCTTCTCGGCGCTGCCATCGACAAAGCCGCCGTCAAGGTTGATGCCCAGGTCCTGATAGGTGGTGTGGTCCGGATCGCTGAGTATCGCGTCGCTGTCGGTGATGTTGACCGCGCCTACTCCCTCCGTGAAGGTCGTCGCGAAATCGATCCCGCCGCCGTCGGCGCCATTGAGGTCGGCCACCGCCTGATCGTTGACGGCGGTAACATTGATCGACACATTCTGTGTCCCACTCATGCCGCCATCGCCGTCGGTTATATCGATCGTGACACTGCGTGTGCCCGCGGTGGGATTGTCAACGCCGGTGTTTTCGTAAGTAATATTAAGGAGCAGCGCCGTCACCACGGAAGGTGTTGCGTTCCCATTGAATACGATTTCAAGTGGCGCACCGGCGGTACCACCTGCCAGGGTCCCGATCACCACGCCTTCGTAAGTCACGTCACTACCGCTGAGCCCGATCTGGCCGGCGCTGATCCCCTGATTGCGGACCGACAGCACATCCTCGGCCGGGACACCGCCGCCGTCGATCTCGACGATCAAGTCGCCACCGGCGAAATCGCTCGAGTCGGGATCTGAAACCAGCGCGTCGCCGCCCTGCTCGATAACTGCGGCACCATCGCCTTCCGTGTAATTAAGTACGTCGTTGTCGAGATTGCTGATGATGGGATCGTCGTCGGCCAAGCTGTAAAGCTCGGTAATGTCACTGCTGGCGAGGGCACGATCGTAAAGGCGGACGTCATCAATCAAACCATCGTAATCGCCACCCGTTGCATCCACCGCGCCTATGTATAACGAAGTGTTATTGCTGACGCTTCCGATGGAATTTTGGGTTGTGGAATCCACTAGGGCGTCGTCCACGTAGAGGGAGAAAGTATCGCCGCTACGCACCCCGCTTACGTGGTGCCAATTGCCGTCGAATACGTTTGTCGCGGTCAAGTAGGTCTCACTTGGACCTGAAAAGATATCTAAGTAGAGGTCGCCATTACCCATAGTCCAGAAAACGTAGCCGTCTCCGTTGCCGACTAAGTCAGCAACCAACTCACCGCGGTAACCCGATTGGGCAGAATTGAACCAGAAAGAAACGGTGAAATCACCGCTGCCGAAATCGGTAGCCGCCACGTCGGGGGCCTCCACGCGATCGAAGTCCCCGTAAAAGTCCAGTGCATGGTCACCAACCACACCGGTACTATAGATCGGTACATCCAGCAAAGAGCCATCGTTACCCGTAGCGCTGGAATCCGTTGCAGTGGTCCCACTGCCTTCTTCGAAGGCATAATGCCCTACTAGGTTAGAAGTGATATCCAGGGTGCCGGACCAAGTAGATTGGATTGCATCCGACAGGGCGATGCGTGTCGTCACCTCCCCTACCCGGTACTCCATGTCCCAGTCGCCGCCCAGGCTGGCATGCCCGGTCAAGTCGTCACTGGCCGCAACATCGGTACCGGTGATATTGGCTAGTGCGTCGACGAGTGCTTGACCTTCGCCAGTGGCCGCCAGGTTGCAACCGTAGATCAGGAAATCCCCCTCTTCAGTAAAGGCATTACCCCAGGCACCGATCTCTCCGGCATTCAGTCGAAGCGTTTCGAAATCCAATGTAGAGCTACCCAGGCTGATACTCCCCTCGGATGCATGAGCAATCAGGTGAACGGAATCTAATTTCGACTGCCCTTCCAGGATTTCGCTGATCTGAGCAATACCATCCCGGTTGGGATCCAATACCACTATCTCCAACTGGCGATTGTCGCCACCCTGCCCATAAATGTCGTCGACCAACTGTTGATAATCCGGTGTATTCGCGTCGACTAGAATAAGTTCACGGGGGAGAAACTCGGCTGTCGAGATAAAACCTGCCTCGACTTCCTGTTCCCCGGGCTGTAGCAGCTGATCATCGTTTGCAGCGGAAGCGGCCGTTGCAACACTTTGCTGAATAGCCGACTGAGCAGTATTTTCCAGTAGTGTGGCCAACGGGTCGTCACTCACTGTATCCACAGCACCACCAAATACATCGGCGGAAAAGAGCACACGAGGCTCCAACGCCTCGACAACTGTGATCGAATGGTTTTTTCCCTTCGAATTCCGTTTATCTCTATTTTTCACTGTTTCAGCTCTCTTCCTTAAAGGGCCTATTCACCAAACAATCCTTTATCAAGCGATATCAGCTCACAAGGTGATTTTTCCTTGTATAACAGGCAATTTGAATATTTTGGACTGTAAAATCAGCCCTGGCATAATCAGGGAATATCGAGCCCCGGCGAGTCTGGGGACCGGGCTTAGTGTGTGCTTCTCAGCGGAGTGCCAATCGCTGTGTACAAGCAATGGGCTCATAAGGGAAGTCCTTTTCGTGGGGTGCTCCAGCTTTCACCAACTCCCGGTGTAGTTCGGTCCTACTCTCCAGCACCACATCCAGCCAATACTCGTTGTGTTTCCGGAAGCGGCGATCGATTGATGTGGCAAAGCCTTGTGTTGAGAGCTGCTGCTGCCGCTTGATCGCGAACCTATGGGTACGATAGAGACCGAGGGAGAGTCGATTCTGATAAGGTCCGTTTCTGAAAAGATATATGTCACTAATGCCTGCCGACTTGAATCGGGATGCAAGACGACTCGCAGCTGATGAATCCACCTGACGCTCACTCAGTACGATGTAGTCGGTACTTTCTTTGCCGGGCCGCTCGCTCAGATGAAGGTGCTTGGCCCATTTTCGTAGACGTTCTGCAAGTCCATGGGCTAACGCCCTATTCTTGATTGGTCCAATCGAGTAGCAGCTAGGTGGCAGATCTATAGTATCCGTATTCGACTCAGCAGTAACTGTACCCGGCTGATTGGAGTCACCCGAATCTAGGTTCATATCAAAGGCTTTTTCAGTTTCCGCCCCTGTTGTCGAGTTGTCCGATGTGCGAACTAATCTTGGCGATTCTGTGTTATCCATTCTCGAGAATGCTGTATACATCTCTTCCCGTCTCTTCGAACTCTCCGCGACATATGTTTGCTCTTTTATCTTCTTTCCTGCGGTATTATTGACAGCGGCTGCCGGCGGCAATACCGCACTATCGACTGTTGCACCGTCTTCATGTTCTATCGAGGGCAGAAAGGACAAGCGGCAACGCAAACCAGCTGGGATAGCGTGAGCCCGATTAGGCAGAGTCAGTCTTACGCCATAGGTGCCGCTAGCGGCGTCCGCCACGACATCGACTCGCTCAACGGTTGCTTGATGACTACTGCTACCGGGCAATATCAAAATGATCTCAGCTTCCATACCCGGTTTGATGCGCCCTAGTAAGCTTACCGGAACGACAACTTCGACATTCAGGGGATCTATGCGTGCAACGCGAAGTACCGGCTCATCCTCGACAAACTCTCCGACAGATTTAAAGCGATTCATCACCACACCATCGACCGGACTACGAAGCGTGCGTCTTTTCAGAACCGCCTTCGCCTTGAGATGCTCCAGCTCTGCTATACGCTTATTTTCCTCTTCTTGTCTCACTTGAAGCTGAGCAATACGCGTCTCGCTCTTTATCTGATCTATATCCTGCTTGGAAATAACTGATTTTCGCAGTAACTCCTGATTTCTCTTCAAGGTACGACGGCCGAATTGGGCGCTCTCCCGGCGCAGTTCGATCGCGGTATCCAGCGATGCCCGCGCCTGGGTCAATTCCAGCGCTACCTGTTCCACGCTGGATTCTAGAGTTGCCAGTACCTCGCCTTTGGATACAAAATCACTTCGGTCAGCGAGGATGGAATCGACGACGCCGGGAACGGCACTGCCAATATCCACGATGTCGCTGGGCTCTATGATGCAGTCTAACTCCGGAATAGGATCTTCGAGATTGGTGTTCTCGGGGATTTCCTTTCCCCAGGCAGCAGTAACAAACAGCGACAGCGCCAGGGCTCCGGGGAGGAGCTTATGTTTCAAATATGTCGCTTGCACTTTCTGTGGATTCGTTTCCCTTATGAGTTTATCTAGGTAGATATATCTGCAGATTGGAGAGATACTTTAGCCTGGAAAAAACCACAATATAATCGTGTTTCAGCCAGAACCTAGAAGGAAAGGCGGCTAAGAACCAACTGTCTGCCAGTTCGCAACCACTGACTGGCAAGGGGCTCAGAACCGTGGTCAAAGCGAATATACGCCCGCTCACCAAGGCCCGCTATATCGAGATCATCCGGTAGCCCCAAATCGATCTGAAATACTTTCTCTGCCGCGGTCAATCCCTGATCTCCTGCTGCGCTCACGGCTATTTCACCACCACCAGCGGCGCCTAGAGCACGACTTGGTAGTACTCTGCTGCCAGCCGGTGTTTCCCTAATGATGCGCGCTGGCAGAGCAATTCCAGCACGCTCCGCGAGGCGCACCTGTACCATCTCAACATGTTGACGAAACAAACCGATATCTGACTGCGGAATCACAGTCCTAATGATCAGCCGCTCTGGGCTTACGATATAGCCGACAAGCTCTCCTTGCTGCAAGTATCGACCCAGCATAGACCGTTCATCAAGCAGTACAAATACACCGCCCACGTCGCTGTGCACTAGCAATTCGGATTGCTTTTGCCGAAGCAGTAACAGTTCTGCCTCTACGGATGCCAGTTCTTCCTCGGTAATCGCAGACTGCACCCGCTTCTCCAAATACTCAGAAGCAGCGCGAATTTCCAATTCCCGGCGCTTCGCCTCGAGCTTCGTAATGGCCATCCTCAAAGATGGATCTCGAATCTGAATTAAGGGAGTACCAGCCTTGACGGGAGTCCCAGAAGCCACCAGGAGTTGTTCTACGAAACCTTCAGTTCCCGCGTATATCTGTGCTTGATCTGATACCCAAACCACACCCTCGGCACGAGTTGTCAAGGACAGGGGAACGAAAGCCATAACAGAACATAGCGAACCGACTATCAGCAGTGAAACACTTATTGCTCTAAAGCGATTTTCGCCCAGTGCTGCGCCGAAAAACAGAAAGCGCAGTCCCCGGCCCAACGGTGACACCAGCTGCATCAACACCGCCCAACAGCCCAATGCAACACCTGCAAACAGATACTCTTGGGATAGAAACAGAACAATCGTGGCCAGAATCAACAGCCGGTAGAGCAGTGCAACAAAGCCGTAGACTACGAACCAAATGCCTTCTCCCGTCGCTGTTACCGGTGATCGAGCCCGGTCTAGTCCGAATAAGTAGCGCTGTAGTAGGTAGAGATAAAAGCGACTGGAGCGGGAATAGAGATTGGGAATCTCTATCAGATCTTGCAGCATGTAGTAGGCATCAAATTTCAGTAGCGGATTCGCGTTAAAGAGTAGCGTAGACACGCTCCCTACAAGTACGGCATTAAGCGCCATATCGCTGATCGCTCCAGGTTCCACCACCAGCCACAAGAAGAGCGCAAGAGCGGCAACAAAGAGTTCAGCCAAAATACCCACAGCCCCAACAAGCACCCGTTTATACTTGTCGCTAAACCCCCACGCAGCCGATGCATCCACGTATGGAATTGGAAAAAACAGCAATAGGGTAATGCCCATCTCATGCACTTCCCCACCCCAAACCTTCACAGCAAATGCGTGTGCAAATTCGTGGACAAGCTTGATGAGTACGTAAACAGCAACCATTGACAGTAAATTGGCTGGCGCCAATACATCGGTACTCAACGCATCCCTGAGATCGGAAAAGTGGGCCAAGGCAAGCAGACCAGCAGAGACAATCACGAATAACCAGAGAAAGACTCCTGTCACACTGAACAGAGGGCGAACCCAGGGAGTTAGCCGGTTGAGAAACTGGTCGGGATCTATCAGCTTGATGCGAATGGCAAGCGGATTCATCAATGCCTTGATTCTGCGCAGACGCATCGTATTTTGATAACGCTTGAAGAAGACTTCCGCTTCCCCCGAGAGATTGCCACCCAAGGCGTCGATTGCGAAAAGTTGTGTCAAGATAACTGAGGCGTCATCCCGAGTCAGTGGCGTATTGTCAGGTCCGGAGGCCAGCTGCTCACAAATTTCCTGTACCGAGGCCTTTCCTGTAAGCCGCCCTATAAAGCTGTAAGCTCCAACGTTAAAGCGCAGATGACGACCACTCGATTGGTCGTGCAGAATATACCATCGCTCACCTCTGTACTCTTGTGGGTATATTCGAATATGGCGACGAAGCTTGGGACGAAGCCCGGAAATCGATGACCAATTCGGATCTTGCGACAACTTGCTCATATCCAGGACTAGAATCCTACAGACCAAATCCAGAGTCGAATCCGATCAACCATCGAGTGCGTCCATATCCAAAAGAGATTGCGCCTTCCGATATCGATCTTGCCAACACCGCGCATTCCAGGCCTGAGCAGTGGCAGGTGTTCATTAAGTGTGGCCTCTACCTGAAAGTGGTTTCTTGTTTCACTTGAAACAGCAACGGGAATCAATTTGCCGAGCGAGAAGGAAAAGCTTTTATCGGGTAACGCAGCAAATATCAGCTTCCCCGTACGACCAGATTTAAGATCCGCGACGTCATGCTCATCAACCTCTAGGACAACTCTGTATCTTTCCAGAGGAGCGATTTCGAATAACAGTTGACCGATCTCCAATGGCGCACCGAGTGACTGTGTAAGGTCACCACTGACTATCACACCGTCGAATGGCGCCCTAATTTTTGTGCGTGAGATTTTTTCCTCTAGCAGTTGAATCTCCGCTTCCACCTGATCTATTTGGGCACTCAACAGACTCAACTCGATGCGGTCGTGCATCGCCAACGCTTCTTGGTACTCTTTCTCGATCTTATTACGTTCGCTTTGCCACTTCTGCCGAGTCAGGCGCAGATCGCGATCATCCATTGCGGCGATCAATTGTCCCTTCTTTACCTGATCACCGGGTCGCACCTCAGACTTTCTTATAAAACCCGCTTGAGGAGCAGCTATGACCTGGCGCACCTCACCCTCTATACTCGCCGGCGCGGTTACTCTATAGTCGCCGTCAATCACAGCAAGTATGCTGACAGCAACGATGAGGGTTAGCAGAATCATTTTGAATTTGAGACGGCTTGGGCCAAACACAGCACTACCCAGTGAAAGCAGGGCCTCTCCCCCCTTGGCAAAAAATGATCGCTCCTCTTGGCGCTTGGACTCAATCAGAGGACCGAGTATTGAGGCGATACTTTGAATCCACCCGATCGTACTGGTATCAAACGTCTGACTAGCGTCACGCTCTAACGTGATTGCACCAATGACCCGAGATCGACCGGATAGAGGTATGGTGCAGACGGAGTGATTTCCCTGCTGTACCGCTAGTTCGCGTTGAGCTCTTGTGACCGCATCCTGATAATTATCGATTACGGGGACAACCAATGTCTTTTTCTGATCGGCCGCTTCTGCCATAGCAGCCTCGATCCTGCGCACAAGTTGCGTACGTGGATCGAAGCTCGCCACATGGGAGAGCGCCGCAAGCCGCATATTTTTTCCATGATGGAAGCCTAAACTCACCCGCTCACAGGAAAACCGTTCGGCAAGTTGGTTGACCGTATCAATAGCAGCAGCATGGGAACTGGAATGGCCGACCAATCTAGTCAAAAGCTTGGAATCGAAGGCACCGAACTGTTGTTTTACTGACTGCTGCTGGCGGACCATGATTTCCATCCACAGTCCACCCCATTGCAGGAGCTGCAAAACTGCCTGCTGTTGAGGCTCTGAACGCGGCGAGATCATCACTCCGACAACCGCTACGGTTTCATTTTCTATCACCAGAGGAGAAGCAACCATGTCGCAAACGCGGTGACCACCCGGACCGTAACGCTGTTGGGGACGAATTAGACCCCGGTTTTCTGACAGCGCCTGGGTAGCCACATCGAGTAGTTCTTTCTCTCCCTCACCCTCCCCTGGCCAGATCGCGAGAACGGAGCCAATATGCTTGGCATCGACCGGTTGATAGAGCGCCCCCCTAATGATGCCAGCGATCATGCGACACTGCCACGCCAGCCATATTTGTGCCAGATCGATTGCCAGCAGGGTACTTTCTGGTCCCGACCCTTTAGTGTCATCAAACCGCTTCACACCGCCGCCACCCACACCTGTTTCGTTAGACGAAGCAGCAGAGGCCACGTTTGAGGGGTGGCTTTCGGTTTGTAGAACGGCTACCGGACTCGCGGGCATGAGCTTCTCAAAGAAAGGAGAACAATCAAATTCCTTATCGGTTACTTACTGAATTTATTTAAACAATCTGACCCCGCTGCTGGTCTAAAAAACTGCTAGGGCACCAGCAGAAAGCTATGGCTTCCAGAATGGCTTACGAGCCTCAATGATCGCATCCACCTTAGATATTCCTATGTCTTTAAGCATTCGGTCATCCAACTTCAGGAGACTGCATCGCTGTCTTGCACGCAGATAGTAGAGCACAACGCGCTGAATGACAGAGTCCAACTCTGCTATTTGGGGCAGACCCCTTTTTACTTGTGAATTGAGTGTTGATGCGACCAGAGTTGACATGGCGTACCTTACGTTTATCCTGAAACTTCGATCCATTCCCCAGTGGATCGCAGTGGTGAAACCAGCGCGATGCCTGAGGATCCAACAGTTGTAATCGGCAATATTCAAATAGATATTGAGTCAATTGTTTGCAGTCTGGCCGCTAATGCCCACAGAATTGACCTGCGACAAGGAAGGGTGTTCACTTTGCCTGCCAGGGTGCAAGTTGTTCACCACGATTAAAAATAGGTATTCTCTTGAATGCCCCAGAGTTGTTACTTTTGAGCGAGACCAAGCTCTACGAGATTCTGCGGAATTGCAATAGCAAAAGCCGACTTGAATCCAGTGGCGTCGCAGTTGTCAACAAAAATCAGTGTGCGATCGTCTTCGACAATCGAAATCAAATCGCCCTCGTAGACCTCTCCATCCAGCCCCGCAGTGACAATAAGCTGATCGACGTACTCGGCCTCGGAGCGGGATTCGAGGATCTAACCATAGATCCCAGAACAGGGACGATTTTTCTTCTTATCGAATGCCTGAAAGATGCCGACGGCTCGCAACACGGTTTTATCATTGAGTATGACCGGACATTCCGATTCCTCAATGCTTCCCGCTTGGAGCACAATTTCTATCATGATAACAAAGGATTTGAGGGTGTATTTCACTCCTACATCAATGGCAGAGAGTATCTTTTTGGGCTGTGCGAAAGCGGTACCAAAGGGCCCAACGGGATTGGAGACTGCCTCATCGTCGCATTCGAGCGCGCTGGCGCGAGCGGTTGGGTAAAAGCGCATGAGCTGGTATTGCAGGGGTTGTCAGGCTTTGAGGACTACTCTGGAATGGCGATCCTTGGCGATCGTCTCGCGGTTGTCTCTCAAGCCTCTGGTGCTTTATGGGTGGGGAATCTCGATCTATCCCTGAGGCGGGCATTCAATGGCACCACATACCGATTTCCGGACCCTGGGTATTGCAATGTGGAGGGGGTGGCCTGGGCATCAAACGACCGGATTCTGGTCGTATCGGATCGTGCGAAGACAAAACAGAAAAAGCGTTGCAAAGAGAAAGATCAGTCGATTCACCTTTTTCAGATTCCCAATGCAGACCCGGAAACCCGCTGAATTCTCCGGAGCAAACCTTGATTCAGCCGTGGAAGCAATCATTGGACAGCGATCGCAGCACTAAATCCAAATCGCTTTATCAAGTTCCAGTAAATCCCTTGATGTAGTTACTCATGAGCGAATGGCTAAGATCACGAACGGAGTTCACACCAGCCGAATCCAGTTTATGGGTGTTGGCCAAGATACAAACACCATGAACCCCACTCCACAGCGCACGGGCAGCCAGGGAAACCTCCCCTGGAGAGTGTTGCCCGGCAAGGGGTTGCAGCGCTGATTCCACCAAGAGGAACATTCTCGCCACCTTTTCACGAAACCATTCAGGTGTTGCCTCTCCGTTCGGCATCCGATGCTCGAATACCATCTCCCAGCAATGAGGATCCTCTTCCGAGAATCTTATGTAGGTATATCCAAGCTGTAACAGTCGTTCTAGCGGGTCATCAAGCACTTCCTGGTCCCGAACCATTTGGTCATGGAGGCGATCCAGGGTACGACCGTTCACCTGCAATACCAAATCATTCAAGTTATCAAAAACCAGGTAAAGCGTACCAACGGTGTATCCAATAGCGCTGGCAACTTTCCGCGCACTGATCGCCGAATACCCATGGTTGCAAGCGATATCCTCAGCTGCTTCCAATGCCATCCCATGGATCTCTTCGCGGCTGTGGTCGTTTCTTCTGGCCATGACTCTATGCCTCAAGGGGAAAAGATAAGTTCGCCAAATATTATTGAACATTGTTCAGGATTGTGCTACAAAATAATTGAACACTGTTTTATTATTATTCTGACGCTGCATGGCAGTTAATTTTCAACAATTAATTAAACGATGTTCATTTAATCTGCTTTGAGGCCAAGGCGATTTGATCGTAAACGCAATTAATTAAACATCGTTTATTTGAGGGGCTTAATATGAGTTTCAAAAACTGGATAGACAACCGTTGGAGTAAAACCGTGCTACTGCTCTTGCTTTCGATGCCGATCCTTTCCCAGGCAGCCGGTTTGCTGCAGCCCAGCAACACCAATCTCCCCCCATTGGAAATACGCGATCACCGCGTAAGCGTGGTCATAGAGGACGGCTACGCCATTACCCGTGTCGACCAGATATTTCACAATCCCCACAACCAGGACCTAGAGGCGCATTACTCTTTCCCCGTTCCCGAGCACGCAACAGTTGCGGAGCTAACCCTTTGGATAGATGGTATGCCGGTTACCGGAGAGGTACTTGAGCGCCAACGAGCCAAGAAAGTATACGCAGAGGAGAAAGCCGCAGGACGCGACAGCGGCATCACAGAGAAAACGGACTACAAGCGCTTTGAAACCCGTATCGCACCTGTCAGGGGAGGAGAGAATACTCGGCTGCGTTTGGTTTATCTGCAACCGGCCACTGTCGACACTGGTATCGGGCGCTATCTCTACCCTTTGGAAGAGGGAGGAGTCGACGAGGAAAAGCTGGCGTTCTGGACCGCGAATGAGCAGGTAACCGGCCACTTCAGTTTCGATCTATGGGTGCGCTCAGCCTACCCCGTAGATGCGGTGCGAATGCCAAACCATCCTCAAGCCCAGATCCGGCAAACAGATGCGGGTGAATGGCATATTCGCCTTGGCCATCAATCGCCCTCCTCAGCCACCAGTGGCGAAAAGGCTGAGTTAACCGGTGAACAGCCAAAATCCGTCTCGGGCAACGCTGGAGAAACTAAGATTTTCAAACTGGACAAGGACCTGGTGGTGTACTGGAGACACAAATCCGGCCTTCCCGGCAGCGTGGATCTGGTGGCACACAAACCAGGGAACGATAAGCGCGGTACCTTCATGCTGGTGGTCACACCTGGTGATGACCTTCAGCCCATTGAAAAAGGCAAGGACTGGGTATTCATACTCGACATATCCGGCTCCATGAAAGGGAAATATTCGACCCTGACCGAAGGGATCCAGCGGGCATTGAAAAAAATGCTGCCAGAGGATCGATTCCGCATCATAGTCTTCAACAATTCGAGCCGAGAGCTGACACCCGGTTTTGTCAATGTATCCGCGAAATCGGTAAGTGACTATAGCCGGAGAGTTGCAGCAATCACCCCAAACAGCGGCACCAATCTCTATTCAGGCCTGCAACGAGGACTTGGCTCTCTCGACGCGGACCGCACCAGCGCGCTTATTCTAGTAACCGACGGGGTAGCTAATGTAGGTGAAACCCGACAGCGTGAATTCATTGATCTCATCAAGCAGAAGGACATCAGATTGTTTACCTTCATTATGGGTAACAGCGCCAACCGGCCACTACTCGAATCCATGACCCAAGCATCCAATGGATTCGCGGAGAGCATTTCTAACAGTGACGATATCGTCGGTAAGATTTTGTCAGCCGCGAAAAAAGTTAGTCATCAGGCACTGCACGGTGTCAAGCTGAGCATCAAAGGGGTCAGGACAGCCGACATCACACCTGCTGAAATCGGCAGCCTCTACCGTGGGCAGCAGCTGGTACTCTTCGGTCACTACTGGGGCGGCGGCAATGCCGAGGTTACCCTGAGTGGTCGCATTTCGGGGCAGGAAAAAAGCTACCAGAGTCGTTTCCTGTTTCCCCACAAAGCGAATGAGAATCCGGAAATCGAACGTCTCTGGGCATACTCCACTATTGAGGCAGCGAATAGAGAAATCGAGGAATTTGGCCAAAAAGCCGATTTGGAACAAGCGATCATCGATCTCGGTGTCGAGTACGGTTTGGTGACCAAACACACTTCAATGGTGGTGCTTAGCGAAGAGATGTACGCAAAGCGGGGTGTCCAACGGACAAATCACAAGCGATTGGAAGTTGAGCATTTGGCGCAACAGCAACGCAGCCAACGAGCTCCGCTTTCCCGACGGGTCGATAACCAAGAACCCATGTACAGTTCCAACCGCCCGACTCACCAAGGGGCGGGCGCGATAGACCCTTGGTTCTTACTGTTTCTCGTTCCCCTCTTCTGGTTGATATCTGCCCAGCGAAAGAAGGGAGAGAATTCCAGTGACCAGAGGTTATAACCTGATACTCAACCATGGCAGCCAAAAGCTGCCATGGCGCACTGCTCTTCTCACCGTCCTGGCTGCAGGCGCCTATTTCGTTTTTGGTTCTGCCCCTGAGGCTTGGGTATTTGACCGGGAAGCGATCAGTCAGGGGGAATTCTGGCGGCTCGCGTCTGGGCACTGGGTTCACAGCGATTTCGAGCATGGGTTTTGGAATATCGGCGCCCTGGGACTGCTCGGAATGTTATTCGAAAACCAATTGAAATGGCGTCTACCGGTATCACTCATATTCGGTTCCCGGGGGTGAGTGTCTGGCTCTGGTGGGGCTGCCCGACGCTCGAATACTACTGCGGGTTATCGGGTATTCTAAATTCCCTTTTAGCGGTGGGGCTGGCTCAAGTTTGGCGTGCGACACATCATCCTTTGGTTTGGTTCACCGGTTTATGTGCAGCTACGAAGGTAGTCATTGAGATCAACAGCGGTCGGTCACTGCTGACCGATACTACCTGGGCCAGTGTGCCTGAAGCACATGCCATTGGGCTCGTGAGCGGGCTGGCCGCCATCGGTATCCACTGGGCCGCCCTTCAATCGCCAGCGAGAAGGTCCACAGGGCTCTAGATGTGGGGCTACCGGTCTCTTTCGTAAGGGATACCGGGGGTATCGAAGAGCCCTTTAAAACTCATACCCGAGACCGATAGCAACCCCTCTTGATTTGGCCTCGAAGAAGCCGATGTTGGAGCTTGTGCGATCGAATTTAGCCAACGCCAGAATCCGCGCATGTTCCCAGCCAAAAGGGGCAACGTAAGCGTAAGTTGCGGTTAATCCAATATCCTGGTCTATCTGTGTTTTATCGAACACCGGATTGCTGTCCAGATGCTTTCTATATTCGAAGTCGATAAACAGGCTCGCAAAGTGGCGCTTATAGAAGACTCGCTTGGCTTCCAATCCCACACGGATACCGTTATAACCCATCGCGGCACCCTCTGTTTGGCCTCGGGTATAGCTTGCAAGCGGCGTGACAGTGGTAGTGCCTTGCTTGTAGATATCGTATTCACCGGTCAGGCGAAAATAGTCACCGTTCCTATCCAGCTTTTCGCGTTGGTTTTCCGACAGCCCCAGAAAAATCCCGCTCTCCTCGTCATCCACGGAATTTGAAGCGTACCCAAACCTCAGGGTAAGGGGAGACTCCCGAACATTCCTCCAGCGCATACGGAAGCTGTGAGCGCTTTCGTCAGTCTCCTCGCGGGCCACTCCGGTAACATAGGGGTCGCTCCATGTCTTCTTGAAGCCGGGTAACCGGGGGGAATAGGCTAATTCCAAAGCCTCCCGTTGCCCGATCAAATGCCTGAAGCCCAGTTCATACTGTAATTGCCCACGCACGATATTCTCTCCCCCCTGCCCCAAGAAAAACTGGGTTTTGAGATTGGAAAGGGTGTAATCGACGCGCGCCAAAGGCAGCAGACCCACACCATCGGTGGATTCGCCACCATTATCCAGGTCTTCCGTGATTTCATTATCACTGTTGGTATTGAATTGGGATTGGTCACTGCGGTATCCCACACTGAGATAGAGCTTCAATCCCAATCCTGGCTTGTCGTCTATTTTCCCATCCGCCAGCAATTGCTGGGCTATCAATGTCAGCAAACAGCCGGTGAACGAACCAATCCATGAATTTTTCATCGTATTGGAATCTGGAAATAGAACAAAGGTTGGATGAAATATCGAGCTATATGAACTGGGTTCTCGGCAAGCCTCTTGAAATCTTCATTGTCCCCTGCCTGGTCAAGCAGTAACGAAGAGTACTCATAACTCCGATTCTGATACAATTTACCTCCCCATCGCAACCCGTTACACGGCAGAGAGGAAATCACCTTACCCCAAATCGCTGGTGCCGCCTCGGCCTCTTTAAGATTGGCTCTTTGACATCCGAGCAATCTCTAACTGCATCCGATTCGAGGGACGATAATTACTTTTGTCATTCCTACTCAACCACCGGGGAAAAATCCGATAGATATCTTCTGGCAATGGGGCGTAATAAAATTGTAATATCTACGGAAATACACCATGTCTGTTGTTTAAAACAGACAGTCACCCACTTTCACCAGAGGGTAGTGTCGTATGGACTGGATATTGATAGGTAAATTGTTTCTGATCCTCGTTCTGGTAATTGGCAACGCGTTTTTTGTGGGATCCGAGATCGCTCTCACCTCCGCCCGGCGCAGCCGCATTAAACAACTGGCCAGTACCGGAAATAAATCGGCTAAGATCGTCCAGGTACTGCACAACGAACCTGAGCGATTCTATTCGGTTACCCAGATTGGTATCACTTTGGTATCACTGGCGCTTGGCGCAATTGGCATGGTGACTCTTACCCAGATAATGAACCCGGGAATCGAAGCGGCGTTCGGTGTATTTGGAGAGGGTGATGAAATCATTGGTTGGGCCCATACCTTCTCCTACATTCTTGCTTTTATCATCATTTCCTTCCTCCACGTCGTGGGTGGCGAACTGGCACCAAAAGTACTCGCCTTTCACAAAGCGGAAGCGATGAGCCTCTCGGTAGCAAGAATAATCAACTGGATGCATAGCACCTTGCGACCTCTGATCTGGGTCATGAACAAATCCTCCAACGGCCTGCTTACTCTATTTGGCCAAGGCGACCTAACCGGGCATGGTGAGGGGCACTTTTCCATGACAGGTGATGAGATTCGCACCGTGTTGAGCGCCAGCGAACAGGAGGGTGCCCTCGATCCCCAACTGACAAAAATGTTGAGAGGCGTATTCGACCTCGACGACCATACGGCACGGGACGCGATGATACCACGAACCGAAGTCGACGCAGTGGCGAATACTGCCACCGTTGGTGATGTATTGGAACTTTTCAAGGAGGAGTTGCGGGAGCGCTATCCAGTGTACGAAACCTCTCTCGATAACATCATCGGCGTGGTTTCGATGAAACAGCTCTTGAAGACACTTGCGACCGAGGAACACAAGAAGTCAGCCGAGAAGATGATCACCCTTCCGGTCAGTGAGGTCATGATGCCAGCATACTACGTACCCGACACCATGCGATTGAGTACGCTATTGAAGGACTTCACAAGTAATCGTCGGCAAATTGCAATTGTGCTCGACGAATACGGCGGTACCGAAGGGATGATCACTCTTGAAGACATTCTCGAAGAGATTGTGGGTGATTACGAAGATGAATTTACCCCGAGGCACCGTCACATCAAGATGGAGGATAAACAGCACTACATTATCAATGGCGGAGTACGCGTGACTGAGCTCGAACCCAAGCTCAATTTCCCCTTCCCCACAGGCGATTACGTCACTCTGGGTGGGCTGATCAATCACAGCTTGGGGCGGATTGCCGCGGTGGACGACCAGGTCGAACTCGAGGGGGCGAGGTTGAAAGTACTGGAGAAAGATAAGCACCGGATTACCAAGGTGCTGTTTGAATTCCAGGCAGTTGAGGAGTTCTCTGAAGATGGCGAGTCGATTGAGGATTCCGAAAAGGCCGACCGCCAGATATTGAAATGGTCACAAAAGAGAGCTGATGATGAAGAGGATTCCAGCAAACCGGTGCAGGCCGGAGAGGTGATAGCAATAGAGCAAACCAAGGAATCCCGGGAAGTCAATAAACCCTAGCCCTTGGGCAGATCAGACTTAAAGCTCGATTTCGATAGCCACATTGAAACCGGCGCTGTAGCAGAAACTGCTGTGTGCTAACGTTTTCGAGTCAGGGTCAATCCGTCACCAATGGGCAACAGACTGAGGCTTACCCGATCATCACCGTGCAGGAAACGGTTCATTTCCCTCAAGGCCATGGACTCTGGATCCTGCTTGGACTCGTCGGCGACTGCGCCACCCCAGAGCATATTGTCCAACATGATCAAGCCACCGCCCCGAACGAGCTTCAGTGCCCGCTCGTAATAGTTCCGATAATTCTCTTTGTCAGCGTCGATAAAGACCATATCGAATCGCCCTTTATCGGGAGAGTCAATCAACGCATCCAGCGTCTGCTGAGCCGGGGCGATCCGCAAGTCGATCCGATCATATACGCCTGCCCGCCGCCAATAGGGAAACGCCAAGCTGGTCCACTCCTCACTTATGTCGCAACAGACTAATCTGCCGCCGGAGGGCATGGCTTGAGCCATGCATAAAGCACTGTAACCAGTAAACGTACCCACCTCGATCACCATCTTGGCCCCCAGCAATTCCACCATCAGCGCCATGAATTGGCCTTGTTCGGGAGCAACCTGCATTCCTCCCCTCTCGTGGTTCAGAGTGGCCTCTCGCAATTCTCGCTGTATAGCTGATTCGCGCAACGAATAGCGGAGTAGATACTGATACAGCCGGTCATCGATATTGATGGTTCTGGTGGACATGGAACAACAGTACCATAGTGAACGATCGAGAATGACGGACTTGATGGTGAGAATCCAGCTTGTTGATGCATTCAGAAGGGTATTGTTGGTCCTTTCCAATTTACAGCCGCACGGGGGATCGCCCGGGCGATTGCCGACTCCGCATCGGCCCAGCCCTCGCAGGCATTGCGCCCTCCCCTGCCCCGCAACAGATTCAACACCCACTTGCACTGAGAATAGAAGTTGAAAAACACCAACAGCATGGGCTTCTGCCACCACCTAAGCGGGGTATGGCTACAGATCAGCTTGTCGTCGTAGAGGCCACGGTCCGTTAACCCAACAGCAGCAAACGCCTTCACGGTCACCCGACCACCACGGGGTATACGTCTGCCAAGAACCACTGCATCCAGCAAATCGCCTTCCAATCCGATCAAATCCTCCACTGAACCGTAATTGAAGGGGCAGGGAAAGATAGAGATGAAATCCAGCTTTCCCGTAGATCCCCACTTAAGAAAGCTGCCACGGGGGATTTCAATGACGACACCCAATTCGGGTGGTTCATTCAAACCGGCAGCGCTAACCTCCTGACGGCCTCTAGGTCGCATGTCCCGCTCCACTACTCCGACATACCCGCAGCAACCACAATAACCGGTGCAAAGCACTCATATCGCAATCATCGGTATATCGTGGCATAGGTTGGTTCATCATGGGAGTGAAAGCTCTTCAGCACCCAGCATATACCAACTGAATCCACCAGCGCTCACCTCTCTCTTAGCCTGCAGCCGAACAGAATCCTATCAATCCTGGCCCGGCTGCAGCCTGTAGGCGCTACCGATTGACGTCGACGATCACCCGACCGCGTACCTGTCCGGCAATGATTTTCTGGGCATACTCGGGTACCTCATCCAGACTCACAATCTGGCCGATCTCGCCTAATGCGTTCTGAGGAAGGTCCCTTACCAAACGTTCCCAGGCTGTTTTCCGCCGCTCAACAGGACACATTACCGAATCCACCCCTCGAAGGCTGACGTCTCTGAGAATAAACGGCATCACTGTGGTGGGCAGATCAAACCCACCGGCAAGGCCGCAAGCAGCCACACAACCGCCATAGTCCATCTCCGCCAAAACTCTGGCAAGCAGGGTACTGCCGACGGTATCGACTGCACCCGCCCAGCGCTGACGCTCCAACGGCCGCGGCGGTTTGGCCATCTCTTCCCGGGTGACGAATTCTATGGCTCCCAACTGCCGTAGATAGTCCTCGGTCTCCGGCCTGCCGCTGACCGCAGCCACCCGATATCCCAGTTTACTGAGTATCGCCACCGCCACACTACCAACGCCTCCAGATGCTCCGGTAACCAACACCGTACCCTTTTCGGGTGTTACACCCGCCTCCTCCAGCGTCATCACACACAGCATTGCGGTAAACCCAGCCGTACCGATAGCCATGGCCCGCTTACTGTCCAGCCCTTCAGGCAGGGGTACCAGCCACTTTGATTGCAGCCGTTGTCGCTGACTATAGCCGCCCCAGTATTTTTCGCCGACACTCCAGCCGGTGAGTACGACTTTATCTCCAACGGCGTAGTCCGCAGACTCCGAAGACAGAACCGATCCCGCGAGATCTATACCCGGCACCATGGGCCAGGTCAGAACTATCTTCCCCTTTCCGGTTACCGCAAGGCCATCCTTGTAGTTGAGGCTCGAATACTCGACCGCAACCAATACGTCTCCTTCGGGGAGGTCCGAGTTCGTAAGTTGACGAACTTGAGCAACGGTATTTCGATTGTCGTCTTGGGTTAACATCAAGGCATTGAAGTTGTCTGGCATGGTTCCTATCCTCTGCGAAAAATTGCCTGGGGTCTGGATATTGTGCTTCTGCGAACTTAAGCTAGTCTGGTATGTTATATTTGTCAAACAAATACAGGAATTACATCCTTCATGGGCATAGACTACAAGCCACTGGCCACTGAAAGCCTACCCAAGCAGATCGCCCGGCAAATTCGGCAGGCTATCGTTGAGGGGCAGCTGAGGGCCGACGAGAGATTGCCCGGAGAGGAACAGTTGGCCAATCAATACGGTGTTTCGCGTCCCACTATCCGCGAGGCCTTGAAGCGGCTGGCTGCCCAGAATCTGATCCGCTCAAAGCGCGGCCCCACAGGTGGCACTTTCGTCAAACGCCCCAACCAGGAAGAGATGACCGACGCCCTCGCCACGGCGGCAATGCTGGGGGTCGGATTGGGTGAGTTCAGCCTCGCGGATGTTGCCCAAGCCCGTGGAGAGCTGGAGTTGGTCTGCTGCCGTCTTGCGGCGAGCAACCGGGATCCCGTCCAATTGGATATCATGGCTCGGGAGTTGAAAAGCCAAGAATCGGGGATTCTGAGCGACGAAGCTTTTTGTGCTTCCGATGTCCGTTTTCATCGCGCCTTGGTAGATGCTACTCATAACCGGATCCTGCAGTTGGTTATGGTGACGGTCATCGAAGCACTGCAGCCGGTCATGAATATGGTGGTTTTCAGATTTCGCGAGCGCTCGATAATCGTCGATCAGCACCGGCGACTGCTGGCGGCGCTGCGATCGGGCAATGCCGAAGCTGCCTGCGAGATTCTCAACGAACAGATGGCCTACCTGGCAGAACAGTTTGAAGCCGCTCAAACCTGGCGGCAGACGCAGACTAGTAAATCGTGAACAACTTCCTCCCAGGCCGGTTTGGCTGGTGTTCTGATAAACCTTGAGGTAACTAAAGTGGTTGCGAAGTATCTTGTTGGATTCGTGTTGCTGCTCGTTTCAGCCTTCCCTCAGGCGAAGGGCCCTTTGGTAACAGCCGACTGGCTGCGGGCCAATCTGGGAAACGAGAATCTGCTGGTGTTGGATCTGCAGCCCAAAGCGATCTACCGCCAGTATCATGTTCCCGGGTCGATCAATAGCAACTATGGGGACTGGCGGAGAGCCGATGCCAGAAAAACTCCGAAAATGATTCCACCTATCGAGGCGCTGGAACAGTTGATCGGCGGCCTCGGCATAGACAACGATACCCATGTAGTACTGGTCGTTACCGGACGTAGCGCCGGAGAGTTGGCCTCAGCCACTCGGGTTTATTGGACCTTCAAAGTGCTGGGACACGATGCTGTCTCCATTCTCGACGGCGGCTTGATCGCTTATGCCGAGTCCCGCCGCAACCCGCTGGAGAGCAAGGTCAACCCGGCTTCCGAAAAAAGCTTCAAGGCGAACCTAAGAAAAAGTTATCTGACCACTGCGGAGGAACTCGAAAAACTGCTGTACTCGGACATCAGCCTGGTGGACAACCGTAGCGGCGCTGAGTATGTGGGGCTGGTGAGCGGAGGCGGCAAAGAGCGTCCAGGAACAATCCCCGGCGCGCTGAATCTGCCTTACGACTGGCTTACGGTCAACGGCGGTGCCCGATTTCACACCAGCGATAACCTACAACGCATCTTGCAGAATCAGGGTGTTCCTACGGAAGGCAGTCAGATATATTTTTGCCATACCGGTCACCGTGCATCCCTGGCTTGGTTCGTCTCCCACGAATTGTTGGGCAACCATTCATCCCGTCTTTATGACGGCTCAACAGCAGAATGGTCGGTAGACGCCAGCCTGCCCATGGAGCGGAAAATACAACTCCGGTAAATGCTGTTAGCTGCGGCACAATGCTCCCCAGGATGTCGATGACAATCTCCCGGCAGCCGGGACCGGCATGTTAACCCAGGTTCAGGTGTATGGTGCTGATTCAGGCTGTGCAAGATCGCCTGCGGTGCCCTGGGATGATACTCCGGGCACCGCCTGGGAAATCCCATCCGCTACGACTTTAGCTAACGATAAAGTTGAGGTGCCCCCAGCTGTTGATGTATCTGGTTACAGACATCGGGGGAAATATCCAACCCTTGTGCAAGCTGATGCAAGTATTGTGCTTCCGCATTGCTGTCAAGATCGATAGTCATAAGTGAAACCGCATACACCTGCTGCTCCATGCCTCGAGGAACGCTGCGGATAAAATCCCGGGCGTCCAGAGGGGCCGAAAGCTCACGCTGCACGAACTCCAACTCGTCCCGAGTCACATCACCCAGCTTCCCGACGATTTTCTGCTGTTCCTCGCGATCAACTTGCCCGTCAGATTTAGCGGCGTTGACCATGGCCTTGATCAACACATTCGCCTGCTCCTCTGCCTGACGTACACTCATGTCACCGGGCAGTTCATTTTCCATCTGCTGTCGGTCCAGCTTTCCGCCTGCGCCAAACTGTTTCATGGCCATGGCCAACAGATCACCCAATCCCCCTCCCCCACTTGAGGCACCAGCCTGGCGCCCTCCGCCGACCAGCCCACCGAGAATATCCCCCAGTCCTCCCCCGCCTCCACGGGACTGACCTCCCCCCAGTACGCTACCCATCAGATCTCCTAGCCCCCCTCCGGATTGGCCACCGCTGGAGCGACTTCCACCGCCGGTCACGGCACCTATCACGGAGCCCAGAATGTCGGAGCCCGATCCACGCGACAATGCGCCACTGTTTAACAGGCTCCCCAGTATCTTGATTACATCTATGTTGGCCATATGTCCTCCTTTGACATATTCTTATCTTTAGTGATCCCAGTGGATAACAGCATCCACGTGCCCCCACTATAGCATCCGATGAGGGTCGTTGGGATCTGTATCCATCACTTGGGTAAACGGGTGGTTGACCCGCGAGGCCGCGAATAACGAACTAAAGAGGCCGCCTGTAAACTCCCGCAGGGAATGATTGACCGGGGACAGGGAGGTTGCACTTGGATATCAACTTTACTCGATGAACGCTAGACTCTTAAGAAGAGATGTCTCGCTGCAAGGAGGAGCTATTTCTGCTGAAGAAGAACCTGCTTCCTTAGATCAGTCCAAACTTGATAAACAGAAGCTCGCCTAGGCTGGGTGGCGGGCGAAGGACTTTTGATAGTGACTGCTGGTGCCTCTTTACTCCGCCTTTTGTAAAATTTTTGCAAACAGCATAGGATTTATTTTGGAACCCGCAGCCTGAAGGCGTAAAACGGAATAAAAACTCGATATTAAGGATCATAACCCGACGAGCCATCGTCATCGGAGAGACCATGAACACTACCGCTACACCTATGCAATACCTGGACAAAGCTTTAAACCGCCTTCATGACATGGGCCTGATACCCACTGATGAAGATACTCAGGAACAGCCGATAATCTCGCTGCTGAATCAGATATCCGACCTGGATGAGGGGCGGGTAGCAGCGATTGCTCGTACATTAGACAAGGCGTCGATGTTCAACGATGTGGTGCGCGAACAAGTCAAGGCGATGGCCATCGGTGAACGGTATGAAAAAATCACAGAAGCATTCAATAGCATCCGTGACGATGCCAAACGCATGGTGGAACAAATCGATGATGGCAAGCTGGATACTTTCGAACGTGTCAGCAACGTCTGGATGAAAGTCACGCGGGGTGATATAGCCACCCGCTTCGACGAGATCAAGGAAACTTACCTGGATGTCACCGCCTCAACCGATGATCAGATCCAGCGTGAGCATAAAATTCTTGAGGCTTACCAGGATTTTCGAGGGGCATTGAAGCAGTCGGAAGTTTTAGCTCTGGAAGTGTTGAAAACAGCCGAAGGCAAGTTGGAAGAGGCCAAGTCTGCGGTCACCGAAGCGATGAAAAACGTGGAGAGCTATGCTGGCGATGAGGCTGCCGAGCGGGCCAAGCTGGAAATGGCCAGAGACGAGAAGGTGCGATTGCTGCAGAAGGAAGACAAACGCTATCAGATCGCCAAGGATTTGTCCGACAATCTCACTGTCGGCTATAACACCTCCGAAGTGGTAATGGCACGCCTACTGCAGACAACAACGGCAAAGGAACGGGTCTACGCTCAGGCGGTGAGTTTTTTCAGTACCAATGAAGTAGTACTGACGGCATTGACCGCCTCTTTCACCGGCATGTTCGGACTCCATGAGGGCACCCAGACCATCGAAGCAATGAAAGAGGGGGTGAGCAAATCTCTGGAGGATTTGGCGGATATAGGCGGCAAGGTACAGGAGGCGGCGGTCAAGGCAGGCTATGGCCCCACAATTCGTGCCGAGTCTGTGAAAAAGCTCGTTGACTCAGTTGTTAACTGGCAGAACCGATCTCACGAAATTATTGCCGAGATGCGCAAACTGAGTACCCAAAACGCTAACGAAATCCGTGACGCGGTAGAGGACGGCAAGCGCCAGTTAGCCCGCCTGGCCGAGCAAGGAAAAGGATTGAGTATCGAACTGGATACGTGACAGAGCCTGTGAGCACCGCTACCAATACACCAGAAGACGGAAAGAGTCTTCGGGAGAAGGCTCCACTGGATGATGTTATGCTCGCCATGGATGTCGTCGACACCCTACGCCGGCGGGAGCGAGTTGTCAGCCGGGAGTTGGACGAAGAGGGGCGCGAAGAAGATCTAAAGCAACGGCTACGAAAGATCTACGCCCAGCAAGGGATAGAAGTTCCCGATCACGTCCTGGAACAGGGCGTGGCGGCCCTCAAGGAAGACCGCTTTACCTACAAACCACCAGAAAAAGGTTTCTCTACTTGGCTGGCCCATCTCTATGTCAACCGCGGTAAGTGGGGAAAATGGGTGGTCGCGGCAATCATGGCTGGCGTGGTTGCGCTGGCAATCAACTACTTTCTGTACTTGGCCCCGAATGCTGCGCTACCTGGGAAACTGGCATCGACTCATGCAGAAGTCGTGGCCTTGGCTAAGTCCGACAATGCGCGCAAGCTTGCCCAACAGATGCTAAACAAAGGCAACGCTGCAGTCCGGGAGGAGAACTCTGAAGCGATAAAAGCAGCCGTTGCACAACTGGAGGATCTTCAATCGAGGCTAGAACAGGAGTATACGATTAAGATCATCAACCGCCCGGGCGAACGCTCCGGAATCTGGAGAATTCCAGACATAAACAGCAATGCTCGCAACTACTACATTATTGTCGAAGCCATAGACCACACGGGTAAACCCATTGCCGTACTGATTGAGAACGAAGAGACGGGAAAGACATCCAAGGTGAAAAAATGGGGTCAGCGGGTAGATGAGCAGGTGTTCAACCGGATTGCCAGGGATAAACAGGACAACGGCATCATCGAGCGAGATCGCTTTGGCTACAAGAAACCTGGCTATTTATTGCCTGAATATGATATTTCCACCACTGGTGGTGCAATAACCCGTTGGTAGGACCGACGACCAGGAGAGTTCCATGATTGCGGGACGGCAAGTACTGACCTCTATCGACCAGTCAATTGACGATGCCCAAAAAAGGATTGATGCACTCGATAGTCGAATCGAGGCAGTCACCGGCGAGTTAGCCAATCAAGAGCAAGCCATGGCTGAAGACTACCGGGAGCTGGCGCGAGTGCGCCTGGACCGGTTCATGGATGGGGAGCTAGAGGAACACTTGGACCGAACGGAGCAGCAGGTCGCCTCCCTGTTCACCCAACGGCAAGAGGCACGCTCAGCGCTCCAGCATCGGATTTCGGAAACAGCCAATCGGCTGCAGTCGCTGTCTGCTGATCGTGAGCGGCAATTAAAACAGGTGGACAGGGACAGCGAGTTGGTGGACGGTGCCGAATCGGAGACTCAGCGCCGGCTGGAGAAGAATCCCGACTATATCCAGCAACGGGAGAAAGCGGAAGGTGTCAACCGCCAGGCCATGCATGCCGAAGAGAAGGCTGCTCGCAGCGAGGCAGAGCGTGAACGTAAAGGCGAGGCTTATCGCAACGACCCTCTGTTCATGTATTTGTGGCAGCGTAATTACGGGCTTCCAAACTACCGGGCCTTCGGTCTGTTCCGCTGGTTGGACGACAAAGTTGCACGTATGATCGGCTTCTCCGACGCACGGGCCAATTACACCCGGTTGAATGAAATTCCCAAGCGTTTGAGCGAACACGCCAACTCCATCAGAATGGCTGCCGAAAAGGAATTCGCCGCGCTTAGAGCTCTGGATGAAGCCGCGCGGGAAGCCGACGGCATTCCCCAGCTGGAAAAAACCCTGGAGCGGTCCCAGGCTGGGCTGGACGCCATTGATGAACAGATTGCCGAGGCCGAATTAGGCTACCAGGCGCTTCAAGACCAGAAAACCGCCTTCACCCTGGGTGAAGATGAGTACACTCAACGGGCGCTGGCATACCTCGCTGCCGAACTCAAGCGCGATGATCTGATGGAGCTAAGATACGATGCCGTGCACACACCCTTCCCCGATGACGACCTGATCGTCAACCGAATGCTCGACCGTGAGCACAGGCGCCAGGATCTGGAGGAGACAGTTCGTGGCTTCAAGGAGACGATAAAGCAGCATCGGCAACGCCTGACTGAACTGGAAACTCTGCGTGTGGACTTTAAACAGCAGCGTTACGACCGCGCCGGCTCCACATTCAAAGACGACAGCATCATCGGAATGGTACTCAGCCAATTCGTCGCTGGAATGCTGGATCGGGGCATGTTGTGGAAAATTTTACGCGAACAACAGCGCTACCGGCCCAGGCGCTCGAACCCCGATTTCGGATCGGGTGGATTCGGCCGGGGAACTGTCTGGAGCGGCGGGCTCGGCGATGTTCTCAAGGACTTGGGAGGAAGCGGTTTCCCCAGAAGGAGAGGTGGCGGTGGCTTCGGCCGTCGGGGCGGCGGTGGTTTCGGCCGCGGTGGTGGCGGTTTCCGCACCGGGGGCGGATTCTAGATCCGGCGGCTCAGCCCATGCTCCGCGAATAGGAACCAGCTCTCCCCGACTGTGAGCTTAGCAACCGAGCGAGATCCCGCTTGAGTAAGGAACCCAACAACCTCGTCAAGGACAACTTCCGAATTTTCGGACCGGCAATAATTGTGGTGTTGGCGAGCTTTCTACTGGCCTATCAGTTTGTCGATCCCGCACCACCCGACAGTATACGTATTGCCACTGGCCATGCCGACGGCGCCTACCATCTTTTCGCAAAACAGTACCAGGAGTTACTGCTGCAAGATGGCATCGAGTTGGAACTGGTCCAGAGCGAGGGTTCGGTCGAGAACATCAAACTGCTTAAATCAGGCGCCGTTGACATCGCCTTCGTCCAGGGTGGTTTAGCCCAAACGGATGATTCGGATCTGCTGTTCTCTCTCGGTAGTATCTACTTCGAACCCGTGTGGCTGTTCCACCGTCAAGGTCTCGATGTGGGATTCCTCACCGATCTATCGCAACGGCGAATCGCCGTTGGCGCGGAGGGTAGTGGCACCCGTGCCCTGGCAATGCAGATTCTGGAGGCCAATGGGATCAATGCCGCCAGTAGCAGCTTATCCGATATAGGGGGCAAGGCAGCAGCGAATGCTCTGGTAGAGGGTAAAGTCGACGCCGCCTTTTTTGTCGCCTCGCCCCAATCCCCGGTGGTTCGGAAACTACTCGTGGAGAACGGCGTAATGTTGATGAATTTCGACCGCGCCGAAGCCTATACCAAAAGATATCGTTTTCTATCCAAAATCAGGCTGCCCAAGGGGATGATCAACCTGGAGCAAAATCAACCGCCGAGGGCGGTAGAACTGCTCGCAGCAAGCGCCAACCTGGTCGCTCCCCGAGATCTCCACCCGGCACTCATCGATCTACTACTGCAAGCGGCAGTCGAGGTTCATGGAGACGGCGGCTGGTTCGAAGGTATCGGAGCATTTCCATCACCCGAATTTACAGACTTTCCGTTGGCCAAGGAGGCTAGTCGATTCTATAAACGCGGGCCACCCTTCCTACAGCGCTACCTCCCCTTTTGGGCGGCCAATCTGGTAGACCGGCTCAAAGTCATGCTGTTGCCGTTGTTAGCACTAATGTTACCTCTGTTCAAGATCATGCCCCCACTCTATCGCTGGCGTATGCGCGCCCGTATCTACCCATGGTACAGAGACGTACTGGCCATCGACCGGAGTCTTTACCAGTCGCAGTCAACAGCTGAAATCGATAAAGCTCTGGATAGGCTCGATCGTATCGAGCGGGAAGTATCGAAGATCTCTGTACCTCTCTCTTTCGTAGAGGAGCTTTACGATTTACGACTGCACATCGGTATGGTGCGGGAACGATTGACCAATGCCTCCCAAAAGGAGTGAATCGCTATTGGCCGCAACAGATGATTTACAAAGGAAGTAGATGGATTTCGTTTTTGGATTATAGATCTTCCTCTTTATTCCACTCCTGGGGCTTTCGGGGTTCTTTTCAAGTCCAGAAATCAGCCTTTTCTCGCTCAGCGATTTCCAACTGCTGAGAATGCGTCGCGATGGGCCTGGTGGCAGTGCAGAAAACTTGATACATCAAGGAGAGGCACCATCGACCCCTCACTTCTGAACCCGGATGGTCACCCCCCAGTTGAAAAAGGTGCAAGCGCATTGAATTTTCCCTCCTTTTTATGGTCTTATTTTGGACAACGCCCGTCGCGACTTCCTGGAATCAACTAGCCACAAAACATAACACTCGCGCCACATATACTTAAAGTATAAATATAGAAAGTGAATATAAGATTATGATATTTAATGGAATATTTAGCCTTTCAATTTGGGGGTACCTGGTTCTGACCCTGATACTCACCCATGTCACTATCGTCGCAGTCACGATCTTTCTGCACCGCCACCAGGCCCATCGCGCAGTGGAACTAAGCTCCGGTTTGAGTCATTTTTTTCGGTTTTGGCTATGGTTGACTACGGGAATGGTGACTCGTGAATGGGTAGCAATTCATCGGAAACACCATGCAAAGTGCGAATCCGAAGATGACCCCCACAGTCCACGAATCAGAGGGCTCTCCACGGTTCTATGGAAAGGATCGGAGCTCTACCGCGAGGAAGCCAAGAACGACGAAACCCTGGATCGATATGGGCGAGGTACGCCAGAGGATTGGATTGAAAGAAGAATTTACCAAGCCCATAACTATATAGGCATCGGCATTTTAGCCACCCTCCTGGTGCTAATGTTCGGTGCGGCTGGACTGGCGATCTGGGCGATCCAGATGATTTGGATCCCTTTTTGGGCTGCGGGTGTAATCAATGGAATCGGCCATTTTTGGGGATACCGTAATTTCGAATTGCCGAATAGTTCCACAAATATTGTACCCTGGGGAATCCTGATAGGCGGAGAGGAGTTACACAACAATCATCACGCATACAGTAGTTCCGCGAAGCTATCCAATCGGTGGTGGGAATTCGATCTCGGCTGGCTCTATATCCGCTTGTTTTCGTTGCTGGGTCTGGCTCAGGTAAAACGTGTCGCGCCCAGGAGGAAGTTATCCAAGCACCCGGTCCAACTCGACAGCGATATCATCAAGGTCCTGACGGTAAATCGTTTACAGCTCCTCGCAGACTACGGACGTAGGGTACTTCGCCCCGTATTTCAGGATGAGATCCGTAGCGCGAAGCGGCCTTGGCGCCGGCTCTATCGCTATGCCAGGCGCTTGGCACGTAGAGATGTCACCCTGTTGTCCAATGAAGAGCGGGTACGGCTTGCCCAGACGCTAGAGCACAGCAAGGCATTGCAGACGGTGTATCAGTTTAAAATTCGACTGCAGGAGATCTGGGAGCAAAACACCACCAGCCAGGAGAATCGATTGGAATCGCTGAGTCAGTGGTGCCGTCAAGCGGAGTCCAGCGGTATCCAGGCGCTTCAGGACTTCGCACTACTGATTCGCCGATATCAACCGATTACAGCTCACTAAGCAGGTGTTTTTTATTACGGTGCTGTAGCGGGTTATTCTGAGGTCGAATGCTCGACTCCTGGATCCCGCTACCCCGTCCACTTCCACTCTACCCGGCATCCAGGGAGAGATGAGCATGCAGACTGTGTAGCGTTTTCTGTAAATCCCCCCGAAAATCCGGCCCACCCAGGTTGCCTGATCAAAACAACCTACTATCATACTAAGGATATACGAACCTATCGTTCTATTGAGGGAAGGGAGCAAAAAGATGAGTGACAAGCGGGTTTTTGAGTTTTCCGGGTCGCAGATCGACGTATTCTGGGATAGTAGACTGTGCATACATATTGCCGAATGCGGCCAGGCTGAAGGTGAACTTTTCGTGACCGGACGAAAACCCTGGTGCAAACCCGATGTCACAACGCCGGAAGATGTTGCGGAAGTCTGCCAGCGCTGCCCCAGCGGCGCCCTCTCCTACCGAGACCGATCAGGTCAGCAAGAACAGGCGGCGGCGGAAAACAGAGTTAGTGTGATCTACAATGGACCTCTGTATGTCAGCGGCGAATTGGCGATAGCGGGAGTGCCTGAAGATATGCCCGGCGTGCGTTTTCGCGCAGCCTTGTGTAGATGCGGACACTCCCAAAACAAGCCGTTCTGCGATAACAGTCATATCAAGGCCGGATTCAACGATTCAGGCGCCATAGGTGAAACGGGCCCAGGTTCCGAGTCCAGGTGTGGCAAATTGGAAATAAAACCTCTGCCTGACGGCCCTCTGCTGCTAAACGGCAATTTTAGCCTGGTTGCGGGCAGCGGGCGGGTCGCCTGGAAGGGAAAGAGCGTGGCATTGTGCCGTTGTGGCGAATCCAAGAACAGACCGTTCTGTGACGGCAGTCATAAGGCAGCTGGCTTTCGCAGCGACTAAAGATGGGCTAGGCAATCCACCCTGGAGCCAGGGGGACCGCAACCATGGCTATTACGTTATATTGGTAGCTATCGGTACAGTAGCTGGTACAAGATTGCGATCAAGGATTCGCATGAGTGTTTCTTAGCGCTTTTGCACCCTTTCGCGCCTGCATCTGAATAAATACACCAAAGTGAGATTTATCCAATCAGAGGCACCCACCGGATAGACAAAAACTTCCCGGTAAACCGGCTTTGTCAAGATACCTGGCTGTTCTGATCTACTCCTACTTGCCAGATTGACAGGTGAATTGAGAAAATCGGACCCTAGAAACTAACTGACCCAGCCATAATTTCACTAATATGCGCCTATACATAGAAGGCGGGCCATGGGACTCTGGGGTATATATGGCGTGTAGGCGCTACTTTTTTGCTAGACGATACAGGGAGCGGACAATGGGGCTTTGTATTCAGCGAACTCTGAGTGATTGCACGATCGAATGTTTCTAGCCCGGAGAAAAACCATGCAAACCCACAACTCTCCATCCCACCAATACCTACAAGGAGAACGAGAGATGCGGAAGTCAACCTCAATGCATTTTCGCCGATTCAACAGCGGCTTTAGCGAGTTCAATTCAAGAGCCATAGACTGCCCACTGCTTTTGTAGCCAACTTCCAGCGCAACAATCCAAATATAACTAAATAATAATTAGGCTTCCAATCTATATATGAACGACACACTGATACTTATCTCGTTGCTATTTCTTTCTGGCGCTTTTTCTGGTTCGGAAACCGCATTGACAGCTGTCACTCTAGCTCGGGCGGAGGCTTTGCACAACGACGGACAAAGTGGCTCAAAGGCATTACTACAATTAAAGCGAAAATCCACGAGCATGCTTATTACCCTGTTGATTGGGAATAATCTGGTCAACATTGGTGCATCTGCTTTCGCCACAGTGGTAGCTACCGAATATCTTGGCGCATTGGGACCTGGGGTTGCGGTTGGAGTTTTGACCTTTCTTATACTCGTTTTCGGTGAGATTACGCCAAAGAGTATAGCCATTCGCCATTCGGTTCAGGTCTCTTTGGCAGTGGCTCCCATAGTACTGCTACTAATGCGAATACTTTTTCCTCTAGTATGGATATTCGAACATTTGATCACCTTAGTGCACAAAATGACCGACATTAAGGAAACCCCCACGGTCACCGAGTCGGAACTTGTACACTTGTTAATGTTCGGTGCCCAAGAGGGGACTATTGAGCGGCATGAAGCAAAGATTATCGAAAGGGTCTTTGCCTTCAACGATTTAATAGCTGGGGACGTGATGACCCCCCGCCACAAAATGTTTGCTTTGAGCGAAAACATGACCATTAAGGAAGCTTTACCAAAAATCGAGGAGGTCGGCTTTTCTCGTGTGCCGCTTTACTCAGGGTCCGTCGAGAACATTTCTCAAATTGTTCATTGGCATGATATCGCCAAAGCCATTGCCAACAACCAGATAGACAAACCGCTGAAAGCGATTGGCACTGACCCGATATTCGCTCCTATCAACCAACCGATTGATGACTTGTTCGACGATCTCAGACGCCAAAAACGCCATCTCTGCATAATTGTGGATGAACACGGTGGCCTCAGAGGTTTGGTTACCCTGGAAAATCTATTGGAAGAATTGGTCGGCGAAATCTATGATGAATCCGACGGAAGGCGTGCTACGGGAATCGTAAAAATCGACAATGGCATTGAAGTTGATGGGGGTGTGGAGCTGAGATTCATCAAGGATTTTTTTGCAGTGGATCTAAGAGGTAAGAGCACGGATAGTGTCAGTCGGTGGATTGTGAATGATATCGAACGAATTCCCAAAACAAACGAGCAGTTTGAAATTGATGGCTTGACGGTTGAAATTAGACAAGCCTCAGGTCGTCGAATTCATAAAGTGAGAATTACGACCATATCTGCAGAGAGCGCAGACGAATCATCGGAGTAGAGGTTAAATCGTGGCATGGAAACTCACTGCGGGTATCTGCTATTGAGTTTTGTTCCTTATTCAATCCGACTGCGATCGGAGTATCTAATCCGGCAGGCGGAATGAACATACGAATGGGGTGTAAGAACCGCGGATACAAGCAGTGACCGAAACACATTACATCGTCGACATTCTCATACTGTTGATAGCGGCAGTAATTGCTGTACCCCTGTTTCAACGTCTCGGACTTGGCGTAGTGCTGGGATTTCTGGTCGCCGGCGCTGCGGTGGGCCCCTGGGGATTCGGGTTTATCTACGCTGTAGAAGAAATACGGCACTTGGCAGAATTCGGCGTTGTATTTCTGTTGTTTGTGATCGGTATCGAGTTAAAACCATCCCGCCTTTGGGTTATGCGTCGGAGTGTTTTCGGCCTTGGCACCGCCCAAGTACTCATAACTGGGACAGTCATTACCCTTGTGTTGCTGGGATTGGAAATTTCGACCAGATCTGCTTTGGTTGTCGGCTTTGGATTGGCACTCTCATCAACCGCTTTCGGGCTACAGATTCTGAGCGAGAAGGGTGAATTCGGCACCGCCCATGGTCGCTCTGCATTTGCGATTCTACTGCTACAGGATCTGGCTATCGTGCCCCTGATGGCGCTGCTTCCTCTGTTGGCGCAACGGGAATTAAGCATCACCCAGGATGTAGAGTTGGCCGCGCTGGAATCAGTAGCCATTGTTGTCGGGGTCTTCGTCCTAGGGCGGATATTTCTCCGCCCCATACTGCAGCTTGTCGCCGGAAATCGGCGTAACCCGGAAATCTTTACCGCTACCGGAATATTACTTGTGCTCGGGGCTGCATGGCTTACGGAATGGGCCGGCTTATCGATGGCACTGGGAGCATTTCTAGGTGGACTGCTGTTAGCGGATTCCCGCTACCGTCATCAAATCATGGCAGACATACAGCCCTTCCGCGGCCTGCTACTCGGCTTATTCTTCATGAGCATCGGCATGACCATTAATTTCGGTCTCCTCGGTCAGCAGGGTTTACTGGTGTTGGGTTTGGTTGGCTCCCTGCTGCTGTTCAAAGCTGGCATCCTCTGGATATTGTGCCGAATTACCGGGCGACCCCATTCCGAATCGATTCGCGTTGCTCTGCTGCTTGCACAGGCAGGCGAGTTTGGATTTATCCTGTTCGGCCTGGCGAACATGCTTGGCATTATGGAAGCCGAACTTTACCAACTGCTACTACTAATCATTGCGCTGAGCATGGCCGCAACTCCACTGCTGGTGAAACTCAGCCCCTGGTTGGGACGAGTTCATTCCAGCCCTCCTCCAGCAGTCAAACCCATCAACAAACCCATTCCCGCTTCGAAAAACCATGTGATCGTTGCCGGTTTCGGTCGCGTCGGCAATACCTTGGCGCGAAATCTTAACAAAGCCGGTATTTCCTATTTGGTGCTGGAAATCGACGCCGCACGTGTTACCAGAGCACGGGCTCTCGATTATCCCGTATTCTATGGCGACGCTAGCCGCATAGATGTACTCAGATCCGCCGGAGCCGCCAACGCCTCCCTAGTTGTTTTTGCCATGAATCATATGGAGAGCATTGGACAGGCGGTAGTCAACGTCCGCGAAGCTTTTCCCAATCTGCCTATTTATGCCCGTGCATGGGACAACAGAATGGCACATAGGTTGGTTTCACTCGGCGTCAATTATGCAATTCCTGAGACCATGGCAATCGGCCTGCAACTAGCCCGGGAAGTCTTTGATTCGTTGGGCGTTTCCGAGGACACCACCGCCAGACTTAGCGCGGAAGGCTACGACGGTTTCCGTCAGAGAAGCACGCCACTCCACGTCTCCGATTCCCCCTCCGGCTATCGAAGTATGTTGTTGGTATTGACAGCTGGTGTGGATGAAACAGCAATATTGGGTTACGCAGCTACTTTGGCGGAAGATCATCGATCATCTTTGACGATTGTGGAGATATTATCCGAAAACTCAGCCGGCCTTGAGCAGGGGGTATCCTCTCCTGACGAGTTGGAAGAGCAAATGACGGAGAATCGGCGCAGACGGCTGGAGGCAATGGTTTCCCGTATAGATACCAGCTGCAATATAGAAGTCAAGGTCCTGGTCGGCAGGCCGCATGAAGCTATAACCCGGGAAGTTGTCTCCAACGATCAAGATCTTGTACTGAAGGTTGCGGAAAGCGATGAAAGTCTAAGAGAACGTTTTTTCGGTAACGATGACTCGCGTTTGCTCAAGAGCTGTCCACGCCCGGTGCTGCTCATCAGATCTATACCACCTAAACCATACCGTCATCGATGTATCTGCGCCGGTGTTTACCAGGATGAAATTCCAGGCGGTCGTCGAGATGATCGGCACGCCATCAACAAGAGCATTATGAAGAATGCGACGTTTCTGGCAACGGCTCAGTTTGCAGATTTACACATTATTCACGCCTGGGATGCATACGGCGAACAATATCTGCGAAGTGGACGCTCACCACTTCAAGCTGATGCGGACAATTACGTTGATAGTGAGGAAAGAAGAAACCTGGCGGCATTAAACACTTGTCTTTCTGAGCTACGGGAATCGGTGGCAAGTGACGTCTTACCCGCCTTTAATCCGATTTGCCATATGGTAAAGGGAAACCATCGGGATGAGATCATTCGCCTCACCCAGAGCTTATCGGCGGATCTGGTCGTCGTGGGAGGATTGACACACTCAAGGTTAACCGGACTAATCGTCGACAGTACTGCTGAGGCCATAGTGAAACACTTGGATTGCTCTGTGCTGGTGGTCAAACCCCCCAATTTCGTGACACCTGTTGCGCTCGAGGATCCAATGTAAATCATGACTCCGTTACAGTGTGGGGCCGGCATCAAGACTACCGGCCCCTCTACACATGCGCCCGACGCCACGAGCTATTTGGTCGTCGCGATTCGGTCTGAACCGGTATCGTGGAAAAACCGCTCGATATTCTCGAGCACATCGTCGCTGTTGTCCCGGTCCTCCCCAGTGCGAACATAGCGGGTATAGGGGCTGGAGTGTTTTGTCTCATGCAGATTGGATAGCATGTCGGTTTCTGTCCCCGCCGGTCCTGTATTGGATCGCACGTAGGGAAGGTATGCGGACGGAGTGACATCGCCCTTTCCATGCAGAGGTGCTGTCAATTTTCTTGTGCACATTTTTTATCGGAGCGGTCCCGGGAATTGGTCAGGCAATAGAATAGATTGCCTCTTTGTCCATCTCTTCAAGTAGTTTCATGTCCATGTATTTCCTTGTGCCCCAGTTTGTCGCTGAGACATGTCGAAGCCGAGCGGCGACCAACATTAATGCCGAATGGCCGTCGGGGAACGCGCCAATCACTTTAGTTCGACGCCTGGCCTCTTTCAGCAACCGCTCCATTGGATTATTGGTTTTGATCTTGAGCCAATGCTGGGAGGGATAGGAGTAGAAACTGAATGTCTCATGAATGTTGTGCTCCACAAGTTCTGCCGCAGTCCTCAGCTTCATTTCCTTGAGTTTGTCGACTACCCCTGTTGCCTTCTCCTCTGCCGCCTCACGGCTCTCCTGAGCGTGAATAGCCTTTAGCATGGCAGCGACTTCACGTACTTTGTTTTTAGGCACATGAGAGAACACGTTTCTGTAGAAATGAACAGCGCATCTCTGCCAGTCAGCCTCCGGAAACACTTCTGAAGCTGATTCCACAAGTCCGAGGCAGGCATCTGAAATAATTAGCCTGACGCCCTGCAAGCCGCGATCCTTCAGGTGCTTAAGAAACCCCAACCAGCCGGATTTATCCTCCTTGTGGCCTTCCTGAACGCCCAAAATACGGCGGAAACCGTCCTGGTCGACTCCAATTGCTGCCAGGACGGAAACATTTTTGACCTCTCCACCCCAGCTGCGTTTGAGCACAATGCCGTCCAGGAATACATAAGCATATTTGCCTTCAATTTGCTGTTTGCGCCAGCGCTCGATGTGTTTATAGACCTTCTGATTAAGCTTGGAAACCGTGCCCGAGGATACCCGAGTACCCCACAAAGCCTCTGTGATATCCTCCACGCGACGCACAGAAACCCCGGCCAGGTACATCTGAACGATGGCTTCCTCGATGGAGATATCTCGGCGTCGATAGCGCTCGATGATAGCCGTCTCGAACGTCTGCTGGCGTAATCTGGGCATTTTCAGTTCGACCTCACCAGCCTTTGTGTGAAATTTCCGTTTGTAGTGGCCAGCTCGGGTATCTATTCGATCTGGCGAGTGCTCATAGCGCTGAGCATTGCACATCTCGTCTGCTTCAGCATCTAGCATGGCGTTCAGGGTTTCCTCGACGGTACCTCTGACCATCTCTTCCAAATGTCCGCGTATCTCACCCTCGTCAATCCTGATAACCTTGCTAAGCCCGTTCGTGGTATCTTTAGCCATGGTGGTCCTCTTTGGTTTGTACAGTGGTTTGGCAATTACTGTTTTAACAAACCGGGGCCACCCCCTTCAAAAAATGTGCACGTAAAAATTTACGTTATCCATGCAGAATATCCTCTTCCTGTTGATATCCGCCCCAATTGGCGTTCGTGATACTCACTACAGACGACAAGACTACAGCTACTATCAGATTGGCTTGGGTTTTCATTGTGTGCTCCTCAGATTTATTAACTCTATCCCTGTGTGTTGATCAACATCCTGTTGTCAATAAAGATAAGAGAGCAGAATTAAAATCGTTGTGCTGGATTGAACGGTTAACCTGTGCATTATTCACGATACCCATCGGCGACCACTAAATGCTAGTCTTGTTGCTGTTTGATGTGCAGAATTCGGGAGGACAGGGTAATTGCACATAGAAATATCGCGCAACTCACTACTCAGCCTGCTATTCGGCTCAACAAGTCTCGATGCTGTTCAAAGATGACAGTTAATAGGCTGCTGGATCGGCGCGGTATGAATTGGCGAATACAATACGGGGAGTCTTCCCACGAGCTGGGGGGAAGAGGCGAGTTTTCGGGAACAGACTACTCAACTACCATCTGGCGGGGAATTTCGACACGATTTGCAAACGCTTGCTTTCTACTCGAAGATAGCCACCATCCACAAGATCCTTCAGTATTCGACTCACCATTTCCCGTGACGATCCGACCATTTTCGCCATCTCTTCATGTGTCATGCGAGGCTCTATTACCTGGCAGCCTTCCCGCTCCTCGGCCAGATCCACGAGAAGTCTGGTAACCCGGCCATACACATCCAATAACGCCAAATTCTTAACGGTGATCGTCAGCGAACGAATCCGCTTCACCAAGGATCGCATCAGCTTGATGGAAAGATCGGGATTTTCGTTAATACATCGCACGAACCCGGGCCTGGTAACCATTACCAACTTGGAAGGTTCGATGGTCATCACAGAGGCAGAACGTCTGGTTTCATCGACTAACGCGAGTTCACCGAATAGCGCTCCTGATCCCTGTGTACCGAGCGTGACTTCCCTAAAGGACTCATCGCTGACGAAGAATTTGACTCTCCCTTCCCTGATAATGTAGAGAGAATCGCTGCAATCCCCTTCACTGATGATTACAGTGCTTTTCGGGTATCTCCTCTCAATGCCATGACGGGATATCGTTTCAATATCCTCTGCTGAAAGATCATCAAATAGAGGTTTGTCTTCTTCCATTTCTAGATCAAAAATGTTCGACTTCCGCGGATGGCCTATCATCCCATAATTGCAGGAAAAAGGAGGTAATGGTCTCTGGGCTAACCCTGGTTGTAGCTGATTGCCGGGTGCTTCTCTTCCCTCTTTCCGCAACCGTGCCCCTCCTCTTGCATATCAACTGCTCTTAAAGTGGGAAGCACACACTCTACTCCCCGAGAGATCGAGATCAGGCAATACCTCTATTTTAGACTGAATTTTGACCAATGCGTGTGCTGGCAACTGAATTATTTCCAATCCAGTCCCAACTTCAGACCAACCGATGTATCGAGGGGTGAACCAAGTGCGGCTCGGAACCCGCCGGTTCGCGATCCGGCGGGCTCTGACAAATACTGACGGGCTCTTGCTGGAAAGATCTGTCTTACTGCATGTTGTCACCGGTCTTCACAATAGAGCGACGTGACTCACCTTCACCATCTTGCCCCATGTAATGACGATCTTCCTCTTCCTGGGTCGAAAATAGACCGGATTCAGAAACCTCGCCATTGATACAGGGCTCCAAATCGAGCGAATTTGCCTGGATCCGTTGTCTCACGAAACGATCTTCTTCCTCCTGACTGGCGAAAAGACCAGTCGAGGAAACCGCACCATTAATACATGGCTCTAGGTCAAGGTCTGATTGTGCTAGTGCATTTACGGAAACTAGAAAAACGCCTGTAGTGACTATCTGGTATAATGATTTCATGGCTACCTCCTGTCTGTAAGATTTCGCCACTCTCCATGTAGTTTCTATAGGTTCCCTGTATCGAAAAGCTTAATTACAGCAGGTTCGGTATTCTGTGCCCTATTGAACCCTAGCGTTGTGAGATAGTTACATTGGGCAAACTGACTCTGCAGAAAGTGTTTATAGGCCAGTTAACCCTAGTCGACTCGATTGAAGGGCGTTGTGAATATTTCACAAATACTGCGTTAGATCTCTCACAGAGAACGATTCAGGCTGGTACTAGTATTTCCATCAAACCGAGAAAAAACATTTATCAAACCAACTATGGCAGCGGTATAGCAGCACGACTGATGTTTGTATTCACTCTGGTAAATGGAGATAGAAATGATAAAAGTCTTAGTTGGAATTCTCATGCTGGCGCTCTCCTTCCTCATGCTCACAGTCGTTCCGCATCCGGAGGAAACCGCACTCATCGAACACAATCGGCTGCCGGTCCTCGATAAAGTTGTTGAGCAGTAGCATGGATGGTGAACTCCCGCGCTGTCCAATAGACTGGAAGACGACCCGTTTAAAGTGGCTGCGCAGCTGGGTCAGTGTCTCTTTACCGATCATCGCCGATATCCCCGGCTGAGGGGATAGTATCCAGCATTGGCCCTACTGGATAAAAAGGTTAAATTAGCAAATCCTCCTAATCGTCGCTTTTTAATCCACGAACCAACTGCAACGAACTATCGCTGTCCCACTCTCGCAAACCCACCTCTCGGTAAACGACCTGGCCGGAGGGATTTACCACGAAGGTAGTTGGCAGTCCTAGCACCCGCCATTGCTGACTCGCCTCACCGTCACGATCAAGTAGTACGGGAAAATCAATGGGGTAGTCCTGGAGAAAGGCTGCAATCGCCTCTAGATCATCACTAACATTGATTGCCAGCATTACCACTGACTCATTCTTCAACTCCGCCCAAGCACGATTCATCGAGGGCAGCTCTTTACGACAGGGGGCACACCAAGTTGCCCAAAAGTTGACGATCACTACATTGCCGATGTAATCCGCAAGCCGATGCTCTCTGCCCTGAGGGTCCCGCAGCAGAAACGAAGGCGAAGCGGGTAATGCCAGTGCCGATTGCGTATAAGGAGCCTGTGGTTCAGCCGGGGTGGTTGTTGCGAGTAGAGCAAGCAGCATTGCGGCTGCGCTCGGTAACGGTAATGATGTCATTGGTTCCGCACCGCTCTAGCGCCATCCTGCGGCGTGCTTTCCAATAGACTTCGAATCAGTTTCAGTACATGTTCAGCAGGCAAACCGTAAGGTACGGCTGTCAATAGGGATCCGTCGCGGTCGATTACATAGAGCTGTACCGAGTGGTCCATGGTGTAGTGGCCATCGCTGCGTTGGAGTTTTCTGTACTTGACCCTATACTGCCCGGCAACCTGGGCGATCTGATCCGGCGACCCGGTCAATGCAATCAGATTTTTGTTGAAGTGGCGAATATACTCCTTCAACACCTCCGGTGTATCGCGCTCGGGGTCAATGGTGATGAATACCCCCCGCACATCGGATGCGGCTTCCTCCAGAGACTTTAACACCGATGCAATAACGGCAAGCTCAGTGGGGCAGATATCCGGGCAGTAGGTGTAACCGAAAAAGAGCAACACGACCTTGCCGTGCAGCTCGCTCAGTTGAAAGCTCCGTCCATCCTGGTCCGTCAAGCTGAAATCACCACCTATCTGCGCAGCATGAATGCCCCAGGTGTTTAGCAACAGCACTATTGCAAGTAGCTTTGCCAAATCGGACCGGAGCGTGCCCACTCAGTGAACCTCAATATCGGTACCGTGCACCCAGTTCGGGTCACCCTTTTTAATGTCACCAACTGGTGCCGAGAATGCATCGGCAACCAGGGTGTTCACATTACTGCCGGTGAGAGACTCCAAGAAGGCAACCAGATCGTCCTTCTCCAGATCACTTAGCCCCAAAGGCCTGATCAGAGGATCGAGCAGATCATTCTTTATACCACCGGCATCATAGAAGTCTACAACCTCCCGTAAGCTCCCCAAGGAACCGTTATGCATATAGGGTGCTGTCAGCGCTATATTGCGGAGACTCGGGGTCTTGTACTTCCAGCGGTCGAACGGATTCTGAGTAACTTCATAACGCCCCAAATCGGGCGGTGGTACCTCTCCGACCCGGTCGATGATTTCACGCTCCACCTCGATGATTACTCCCGGGGCAATAGTAATTTTCTCCTTATCAGGGCGAATACCCATCGATTCTCTATACCCAATACCGGTATTGTGCAATCCATTGTCTGTAAACAGCGCATCGTTATCGCCAATGGTATGGCAGGCAGCGCATCCGGCTTTTCCTGAAAACAGCTCAAAGCCACGACGGGCTGCCGGGCTGAGGGCATCAGAGTTATTTCCGAAATACCAGCGATCAAAGGCTGAGTCCGCTGAAACCAAACTGCGTTGGTAGCTGGCAAGCGCCATCCCCAAAGTCGCCATTGAGGGACCCTCCCCGTCGAATGCAGACTCGAAGAGACTATCGTAGTCTGCCATCCCTCGTATCTTGTTCAACACAAATCCGATGGAGGGATTACCCATCTCATTGACCGCCAGCAATGGCCCCCATACTTGCTGTTCGAGTACATCCTCACGTCCGTCGTGAAACAACAGGATAGCGTATGCCGAATTGTAAACAGTTGGTGTGTTGCGCCGCACGCTGCGGCCTTCTATACCGACTGCCATCGCCAGTTCGTTGCTGGAAAATCCTTGCTCTGGAACGTGGCACATTGCGCAGGAGAAAGTATCGTTTAATGATAGCCGGCGATCGAAAAACAGCTTTCTTCCGAGGTCGATCTTCGGTTTGGTGACTGGATTGCTATCAGGGACCGGAACTGCTGGAAGCCCCAGCGGCGGGCGCTCGATGAAACGCATCAAATTCGCGCGTTTACCCTTGCGCAATTCCAACGCTCGGGAGTTGGTGCGGTATGTACTGAGTTCATAACCCCGCTTGTCATCCCCGGGTTGCGAGAGTGAGCCGTCCTGGAGCGTATTTGCTTTTACAGCCGCAACCGGTTGAGAGGTATGCTCCTGGGCGATCAGTGTGCGCACATCGTTAAGAAGCAATTGATGATGAAGAAAAGCGGCGCTGTATATATTGCGAATGTGGCGTTGCGGGTCGATCAAGAAAACCCTCAGTACATGGGAATAACCGCTCTGAGATGCTCCCCGGGGACCCACCTCGGGTATCACTTCCTGATTGTAGGCATGCAGGATTGGCTGCAGCGCTTGCTCGTTCCTGGTCGTTACAAAACGCCACTCACCCACCTGCCCTGCATAGCGAAAATTGTTGGCGAACAGGCGCATCACTTCCGGTTTATCCATTCCCGGATCAAAGCTGAGGCTTACCAGCCTGAGCCGTTTCGCCAACATCGGATCGCGTTTCATTTCCGACTTGATTTGGTAGAAGACGTGATTGCTCAGTGGACAGCCGTTAACATCGCTGCAGCTGCTGTAAATAAATGCCAACAGCGCATAATCCTCGCCCAGCACGTCGTGCAAGCGCCTGGAGAGCCCATCTGTATCCAGCACTTCGCCGTCCGCGGCGCGTCCCAGCGGAGGTAGACGATAACTGCCCACCTCCGGCAACGTATAGCCGAGGTCGCCATAGCCTAATGCCAGGGCAGGCATCTGAGGCTCCACCGCCGACAGGCGTTCAGCCAGCAGCAACATCAATATCGCCGATAGTCTAAGTGTGATACTCACCTAATCGCCCCTGTACAGCTGTGCTCGTTGCCCACCAATATAAAAGCGGCACCGCTCAAACCCAAATAGCACCGGAGCCCCATCAGAGCCCCGGCGCAACAGCTCACATGCCTGCTTGATCAGTCACTCCGGTTCAAGCCTGCCAACGCAACTCCTGCCTTAGGAGGATGGGCTGCACTGTAGAGGGAGTAGGCACCAAAGCGCATCTGGTGTGCACGACCGAGCTTTTCTTCTTTGAAGTCAATAGCAAACTTTTCCACCAACTCCTTGCCGTTCCACACATAGCTCTTGAAATACTGTTCGTTGTCCTCCCCCTTTTTATCCCAGTTGGCCAGCAATGACGATGTATAGTAGATACGGGTGCTGTCCCAACTCGAAGACGCCATGTTTACCTGACGTCCGATTTTCTTTTCGTAGACCTGCTTGGGATTGTGGGGATCCGTCATGTCGAAAAGACGGGTTTTTCCATCCATAAAAGTATTTACCCATAGACGGCTATCGTCAGAACTGATGGAGATGTCCACCGGCAAAGGCACCTTGGACGCATCACCTATATCGGCGACCGCCTTGGCCTGCCATTCGCCGGCATCGTCTTCATAAATAAGCCAGATCTTTGAAGTCAGCGCGGTGCTAGTGACGCACCAGTTGTTATTGGGCTGCCAAGCGCAACGTATCTCCAAGGGTGCACCGGGCACATCGAAGACTTTTCGCGGTTTCTTGCTGTGCAGGTCCCACTGCACCACGGTGTTGCCAAAGCGTTTCATCGCCTCCTTGTCCTGCAGCATCTTGCCGAAATCCATCATGTAATTGGACCAGCCGGTAAAAGAGGAAGTCAGCATTACGTTTCTTCGCGGTAACACACGAACATCGTAGTTATAACCATCCGCGAACTTACCGGTCTTGACGGCACCCTGGAGATTCTCATCTGTTGGTAGCCAGTAGGTGGCTATGTACTCTCCCTCGTTGGTATATTCCACCAGTGCGGTACGGCCACCGTGATCTTTGTTGTTGGATAGGCCAGTGATCATAATTCTCCCCGGCAGCGCATAGGTAGTGTGGGGGCCGACCACACCACCGCTCTTCTCGACGAAATCGGTAATCACCTTGTGCAGACGCGGTTTGGCCGGATCGGTAGAAACGTCGAAAATGAACAACTTGTTGGTATCTAGGCCACCGGCCCAGAGGTACTTTCGATCGTCAGTAAAACCGGAGTGGTGCGCCTCATTACGCCCCCCTACCGACAGTGTGTGTATTACCGTGCCGTAGTTCTCGGATGCCGGATTTACATCAACAGTAACCAACTTATCCTGACCGTCGCCCAAACCCTCCATGCCCAGCGTCCAGACATAGACAAAATCCTCCTGGCCCACAATCTTCGCCATGTAGGGAGATTGGCAAGTCTCGTCGGCAGCTGCAGGGGCTACCACTCCGATCATCCCAGCCCCGGCCGTCAAGGCCGCAGTGAGCGCAAACGAGACTACAGTTTTAGATTTCAACATGTTTTCTCCTCCTCTGATGGTATGGTCTTATACTTATAGAAAATAGAACGAATGTTCATTTTGTGCTAAAAATAGAACGAAGGTTCATTTCTGTCAACATGAAATTGCTCATTCGTTTTATGGGCTGAATCTGTTAAAAAGCTGATTTGGTGCTGGAACAAAGACTTTTGTAACATCCTTAACCATGTGCGATAGCCGCTAGCGGCGCACCGCGACTGATCAACCAATTTATGGAATTTTCATGCCGTACCTGGATCGAGAACCCCGCATACCCGAAACGGTCGACTGCCGAATACTGACCGCAGCACTAGAGTTGTTCGTGGAGCATGGTTTCCACAAAGTTTCGGTGCACGACGTACAGAAGAGCGCCAATGTCAGCATCGGCTCAATCTATAACCATTTCGGTGGCAAAGAGGGTATCGCCAAGGCGCTCTACTATCACCTGCTCAAAGAGTTCGACAATATGATCGAGCAGATCATAAATGAAGACATGAGCAATCGGGAACGCTGCAATAAAATCATCGCGCTGCTGTTCGAGTACACCGAATCACGCCGCGATATCATCTCCTATATGCTGCATGCCAAACATCGTGAATTTCTCCCCAATGAACCACCGATCTGCAGCGCCAGCCCCTTCAAGGCAATGCGAAATATCGTGCAACAAGGCATGGATGAGGGAGAAATTCGCCCCGGCGACCCCTGGGTAGTGGCTGCATCGGTGTTCGGTGGCGCCATCCGGTTGATTCACCTGCGCCTCGACAACGTCATCGAATCACCGCTGCCGGAAAAATATGAGGAGGTCATAGAGTGTATGTGGCAAGGCATGGATCCGCTGCCCTTGCCGGTAGAGAACCGCGGGCTGGTTGCCGGCTAGATACGCTGAGGTGCACTTTCCCAGGAAGAATTGAGGAGACCGTGTTTTTTCGGTGGCCTATTGCTGCTCGCGTAGATCGGTTCGTAAACAGCTGGATTGCAGAATTTAGGTAGTTTTTAAAAAGAATGCTTCTATACTTCATTCAGCTTGCAGCGAATGCGACCCTCGCACTAGCCGCTGTCCTTGTATAACCAAGTTTCGCTAGAAAAAATATGAGACCAGGTCTCAAGGACCTATCGGAAGCTCAATAACCTGGTACACGGCTTACTGTCGCAGCAAAGATAGTTTCCGGCAGCATCAACAATTTTCAAAAAAACAAGGAGGCCTCGTGGAAACACTCAGCGCAATTGTCAGTCAAATCAACAGCATCGTCTGGGGTCCCCTCATGCTGCTGCTGATTCTCGGAGTCGGTTTTTTCCTGCAGGCCGGTCTCAGGGCCATGCCGATTCGAAAAATCGGCTACGGCTTTAGTCTGCTTTGGAAAGGTCGTCTACCGCCGCCCGATGCCGAAGGTCAGATTTCGCCATTCAATGCTTTGATGACTTCGCTGTCGGCGACTATTGGCACCGGTAACATTGCCGGAGTCGCTACGGCGATTTTCCTGGGTGGACCAGGCGCGCTCTTCTGGATGTGGTGCACAGCGCTGGTGGGCATGGCCACCAAATATGCCGAGGCGGTTTGTGCTGTTCGCTACAGAGAGGTCGACGAATTAGGCAACCACGTTGGTGGCCCGATGTATTACATCAAGAACGGTCTCGCCAAAAAATGGCATTGGCTAGCACCCGCTTTCGCACTGTTCGGTGCGCTGGCAGGGTTCGGCATCGGCAATACCGTCCAGGCGAATTCGGTTGCCGATGTCATGGAACAGTCCTTCGGTATCCCCACCTGGGCCACTGGTGTGACATTGATGGTGCTGGTGGGTGCAGTTATTCTCGGCGGTATCAAGCGTATCGCCACCGTCGCGGGTAAACTCGTACCCTTTATGGCCGTCAGCTATCTGGTTTGCGGTATTATCGTGCTCGCCATGAATTTTGGACAATTGGGAACCGCGATCTCCCAGGTATTCCAGTATGCCTTCACACCGGTCGCCGCCACTGGTGGATTCGCCGGCGCTGCGGTCTGGGCAGCTATCCGCTTTGGTGTTGCCCGCGGTGTGTTCTCCAATGAGGCAGGTCTCGGCTCTGCGCCTATCGCACATGCCGCGGCCACTACCAAAGGCCCGGTTAACCAAGGCTTGATAGCCATGCTGGGTACTTTCATTGACACTCTCATCGTCTGCTCCATCACCGGCCTTGCCATTATCAGTTCAGGTGTCTGGACTTCCGGTGAGACCGGTGCATCGCTTACCTCGATGGCATTCGAATCCGCACTACCCGGAGCCGGCAGCGTGATCGTGACACTATCGCTGGCTATTTTTGCTTTCACCACCATGCTTGGATGGGCGTTCTACGGCGAGAAGTGTGTCGAATACCTGCTCGGGGTAAAGTCCATCACTCCCTTCCGTATTCTGTGGGCTCTGGCAGCACCGATAGGCGCAATCGCCAGTTTGGACTTTATCTGGCTGGTAGCAGATACATTGAATGCCTTCATGGCAATTCCCAATCTCATTGCGCTGGCTCTGCTTAGCCCCGTGGTCTTCAAGCTGACCCAAGAGTTTTTCGAGGCAAATAGAGAAGCCTAATTAGCCCTCCCCGAGTGTCTTGAATAGACCTCGGGGATTACTCGGGCTGGCGAAAAACTTGGGAATTACCGATACGGTATGGTTTATGCGCCGGGAGTTATGTGTCCCTGCAATTTCGCTGCAGGGATACCAATTCGGCTTTGAGCCTACGCCTCTGTTTACTCCAGAATGAACGTCACCTTCATGTCGACACGGAAGGCTGCGATCTCCCCATCCTTGACGCGCACCTGCTGCTCTTTGATCCAGGCGCCTTTGATATTGGTTACCGTGGAGGAAGCCGTTTTTATACCCTTACGGATAGCATCCTCAAAGCTCTTCTTAGACTCGGCACTGATTTCGATTACTTTGGCAACAGACATCGCTTTTCTCCTTTTCATATATATAAACCCGGACACGGAAAGTCCGAGCTGGTCTTCCACTGAATGGGTGGGATAACGCAAACAACCGTAAGTCTGACCTCTGGCACATTGGTTTGGAGCCGGTTCAAGGATGACTTGGCGGCGGGTTATCCACACCTGTTTGACAGTTTAGCCTGTTTGGGTTTTGTTTCAAAAGTACAGCATTAGCGGCTCGCGATAACGCTGGGCAAAAAAAACGATTGGCGGTGACATCGGTACCGACCTCGCCGCTGGTCTGAAAAATACTCCTGCCAAGTATTTCGAAAGAGATAAATAGCAATTCCGCGAAAAAACATTCCATCGCCAGCGGGCTGCGAGGATGCTTATGGCAGCAGCGGGGCTGCCCGGTAGGCTAAGCGCCCTTAACAAGACAATGGCGAAGATGTCACTCCGTATCGATTGGGGCTGCCCGATTGCTCTTAAGGAGAAGCAGCGACATAATCGCTGAATATCGGTCTCTAGAGTAGCACTACACGCTTTGAAAAGTATTACCATATTCGTAGTAGAAGACGAACTCTCCATTGCTCAGACGGTCCAGTTCGCGCTGGAGGCAGAAGGGTTTGCGACCGAGCACTTCCTGACCGGTGCTGCCTGTATTGAAGCGCTGAAGCATAAGGCTCCCTCACTTATTCTGCTCGATGTCGGCCTTACCGACGGCAGCGGCTTCGAGTTCTTTCGTCATATCCGCCAACTGACCCAATCACCTGTTGTCTATATGACGGCTCGCGACGGAGAAATCGATCGTGTCGCCGGATTGGAGATGGGCGCGGATGACTATATTGTCAAACCTTTCAGCCTGAGGGAGCTAGTAGCTCGTGTCAGGGCCGTGATGCGGCGTGTCGCCTCCCCTCCCCCGGCAGATACGGCTTCTCCGGGTGTCTTCCAAATCGATACCCTGCGCAGGCAGATCCAATATCACGGCCAACCGCTGGAACTGACCCTGCATGAATACCGCCTGCTCAAAACCCTGCTCGCTCAACCTGAACGGGTATTCACACGCAGTCAACTACTGGAGCGGGGTTGGGAAAACCCCGATCACAGGCTGGAGCGTACCATCGACAGCCACATCAAGAGTCTGCGCAGCAAGCTACGCGCAGTGCGACCTGACGCCGATCCTATCTGCACTCATCGCGGCGTCGGCTATTCGCTGATACCCAACGCGTGAATATCCGGGCGCGTATTTTCTTTGTGTTCGCAATGGCGGTGATCGCCGGGTTCACCCTGCTCGCTTACTGGATAAGCAGTGACGTCGGCGATCGCTATAGTGAGTCCTTCGAGGAACTCATGGTGGACACCTCCCACCTGCTGGCTGAAATAATCACTACCGACATAAACAACGGCGACACGGCCTTGCAGCAGCTGCAGGAGGCTTTCACGCGACTCCAACTACGGCGCTTTTCGGCGCAGATTTACGAACTAGAAAAGACTTATGTGGACATCCACGTCTATGTGACCGATAACAAGGGCATAGTATTGTTCGATACCGATGGCGGCAAGGCGGTAGGGGAAGACTACTCCGAGTGGCGGGATGTCCACAGAACTTTGAATGGCGAATACGGTGCCCGCGCCACCCGCGTCACCAGTGAGCTGCCGGATGTTGATCCCGCTGAAGAGTTGACAATCGCCTATGTGGCAGCGCCGATATTTCAGCAGGGGGAGATAGCCGGGGTGGTGACATTGGCGAAACCCAAGAGCAACATTGACCGCTTTATCGCCAAGGCCAAGTCCAACTTAATACTGGCTGTGGTGATTTCTGTTGTCCTGGTGCTGCTGCTGGGCTACATGCTCTATATTTGGGTCAGCCGGCCTCTGCGAACCCTGGTGGAGTACGCCCACAGTATTGGGCGTGGAGAACGCATCAAGTTGCCGGAATTGGGGGACAATGAGATAGGCAAGGTGGGTAAAGCCATAGACGATATGCGTCAGGCTTTGGAAGACAAACAGTATGTCGAAAGCTATGTACAGACTCTGACTCACGAAATGAAGAGTCCGCTGACAGCGATTCATGGGGCTGCTGAGTTACTGGGAAGAGACCTGCCAAAAGAGAAGCGAGCGCTGTTTGCCGATACCGTTTTGAGGGAGACAGAGCGACTGAACGTATTTTCCAGTCGCTTGCTGCAATTGGCCGAGGTGGAAAAGCGACGGGATATCGAGAATCGCGAATCCTTTGTGCTCGGACCGCTGGTAGAGGATGTCATAGAAGCTCATGCGCTAGAAAACGATTCGCGACAGCTCAATGTCAAATTCATGCAGACAACCTGCCCCCCGATGCTCGGCGATCCCTTCCTGATCCGCCAAGCAATCGACAACCTGTTTCTAAACGCAATGGATTTCTCCCCATCGGGGGGGCAGATTTCAGTCGCTATATATTCTCAGGAAAACTATTCCGTGATCGACATCACCGACCAGGGCCCCGGTATCCCCGACTATGTCGGAAATCGTGTGTTCGAACGCTTCTTTTCCCTGCCGCGTCCAGATAGCAACCAGAAAAGCACCGGACTCGGGCTCAATTTCGCCCGCGAGGTAGCAGAGCTGCACAAAGGCTCACTGCAACTCGACAACCAATATCCCGGCACCCGCGCCAGGATGAAACTTCTCCACACAATCTCCACATAACCTCCATCCATCCTCCCCGGTAATTCCAGGGGGCTTTCGCATACTGACTCCACCAATAGCATGATGGAGAAAAATATGTGTGTTTCCATAATAGGCCACCGCCTCCTTGTCACCACTCTGATTGCCTTTAGCCTGCTCACCTGCGTTCCCTTTGCGGCAGCAACCGATTCTCAGGATCCCTCCCCAACCCTGTCGCCCTACTTCTTTATCGAAGGCGGGGATTCCTCGATCGACTGCCTGCCACTGAAGAAGACGGTTGCCGATGTCAGACTCAACGGATTTATTGCCAGCGTGCAGTTATCCCAGGTCTATCGCAATGAGGGCACAAAACCAATTAATGCCACTTATATTTTTCCAGGATCCACCCACGCTGCGGTCAATGATATGACCATGACCATAGGTGAGCGCCGCCTCGTTGCAAAGATTAAAGAGAAGCAAAAAGCGAGGGAGGAGTTTGCGGACGCCAAGAAGGCCGGTAAATCGGCCTCTCTGCTATCCCAAAAGCGGCCCAATGTCTTTTCCATGGAGGTGGCCAACATCATGCCTGGGGATGAGATCACCGTGGCACTAACTTATACAGAGACTTTGGACTCCGAGGATGGTGTTTATGAGTTCGTTCTTCCCGGTGTTGTCGGCCCGAGGTACGGCGGAGACGCAGCCCATGCGTCAGGCGAGGTGCAATGGATAGCGAATCCTTATCTTAAAGAAGGTACACCCGATCCGGTAACTTACAGTATCGCTGTGCAAATGGATTCACCCCTGCCGATCGGCAGTCTAGAGTCATCGACCCATGAGCTTGTTACGCAATGGCAAGATAAAAAGTCGGTCAAGCTTTCACTCAAGAATGACGGAAACGCGGGCAACAGAGATTTCATCTTGCGCTACCGGCTGCAGGACGAGCAGATACTGACAGGATTGACGAGATTCAAATTCCAGGATGAAAACTATTTTCTGGTTGTTTCCGAGCCGCCAAAACGAATGGTACCGGAGCAAATTCCCGCCCGCGACTATCTTTTCATAATCGATGTATCCGGCTCCATGGCGGGCTTTCCACTGGATACAACCAAAGAGCTGATGGCGCGACTGCTTGGCAACCTAAAACCATCAGACCGGTTCAATATTCTTTTCTTCGCCGGTGATTCGGCAGTACTTTCGCCGCAGCCGTTGGCCGCTACCCATCTCAACATCAAGCGTGCAATCAATATGATGCAGCACCAGAGTGGGGGTGGCGGCACTGAGCTGTACAGCGCATTACAAAGGGCGTTCTCCATGGAGAGAGAGGAGAACATTTCACGCAACATCGTGCTGATCACAGATGGCTATATAAGTGCAGAAGACCGGGTTTTCCAACTAGTGGACAAAGAGCTGCACCGTAACAACCTCTTTACCTTTGGAATCGGTTCATCGGTGAACCGCTTCTTGATCGAGAGTATCGCCCGAGTTGGTCGCGCCGAATCCTTCGTGGTAACCAGTGGCGCAGACGCGGCGCGTAAATCGGAGCAGTTCCTTGAATACATATCAGCACCTGCGCTGACCCATATCAGCCTGGAGGCTGATGGGGTGACACTCTACGATCTTGAGCCCGAGCGCATTCCCGACATGTTGGCCCAGAGGCCTATTATGGTCCTCGGAAAGTATCGCGACGCCAAAGAGGAGGCGAGTATTACCCTCAAAGGGGTCGGCGGTCAGGGTGAGAGACAGTGGGTCTTCCGGCTTGAGGATGCACCTGCATACGACAGTACCCTGCCCCAACTGTGGGCTCGAAAGCGGCTGGAACGTCTCTATACCGTTCCAGCCAAAGACAAAGCAGTGCTGCGCCAGCATATCGTCGAATTGGGACTGGGATATTCGCTGCTGACCCGCCACACCTCCTTTGTCGCTGTGGACGAATCCCGGCGCTCAACCTCAGGCCCTGCGGAAGAGGTCAAACAACCCTTACCCCTACCCCAAGGAGTCAGCAACCTGGCTGTAGGCCGGCCGATGCCGGAGCCGGAATTGATGTGGACCGGACTCCTGGTCCTACTGCTGGCGTTTCTGGTGCACCGGAGAAAACGTCGCAATGCAACGCCGGCTTAGTGTTCCGGATTGGAGGTCCCTCTCCTGGTGGTTGGCAGTGCTGGGTATCGCTCTCACAATCAAGCATCACTACAGCATTGCCACCGCCGCCGATCTCGATTGGATGTTGCGCCCACTGTCGCTATTGCTGGAGTGGTTGAGCGGCCACTCATTCCATAGAGATCAGCTGCAGGAGTGGGTCAGCGTGAGTGCGGATGTGCGCCTGGTAAAGGCCTGTGCCGGGATCAACTTCATGCTGATGTCGCTGCTGGCCTGGGCCTGGGTATTCCGTCCTTGCCACGGGAACCCTGACGTTTCCACCTGGATCGGGGGACGGATACTGCTGCTTTTGGCGGTGCTGGTGGCTGCCTGGAGTAGCAGTCTGCTGGCCAACAGCCTGCGTATTCTCATTACCATGAATCTACCGGACCCGGGTACCCAGGTTCACCGGCTGATCGGGTTAACGGTATATGTTCCTCTCTTGTCGCTGCAACTGCTCGGTGGTCGGGGGAATTGGCAGGCTGCGCTTCTGGGCCCCGTCATCTTGTACTCGCTGGTTATGGCATTGGTCCCCCTGCTAACCAGCAACGCATTGAAAAACCCTGCCCTGTTTTTCGATCATCTGCTGAATATTGGAGGGATGGCCGCGGCGATGATTACAATCTATTTGGTCAACTTGGGCCTGTCACGGCGCCACATACAACGCCCGGAACCACCCCGTAGCGACCATCCGCGCTAAGCGAGCGGTAAGCCCCAAATGGGGCCTGCCGAAGCTTGGAAAAGCTGAGCAACAACAGAGGGTAGATAAGAAACCCCGGAGCTGATATCCAACTCCGGAGTGGACCCCTTAAGAAATTAACAAAATTGAGATTGTCTAGTCAGGTTGGAACCGGGTCAACAATAGTAACGCCTCCCAGTTCCCGAGTGCTTAACGTAAACTTTTTTCGTACGTAATCACGGTGATAATCGAACTCATCTGCTAAGTTGCGAAAGTTAGTGACCGGCTCTACCACAACCTCTTGGTACTTCAATCGCATAATCTGCAGCGATCGGGATGTAAATACGACACCGGTGACTGCCGTGGTGTTCAGCCTGAATCGTGGTGGCAAACGGCTTATCATACACACCGTTATACAATCCCACACATACACCAGATTCTTCTGACGCCTGTGCCTCTTTCAATCTTTTTGCACTAATATCTCGTGGAGGGAACTTACACTTTTCGCCCTTCTGCATCATTCCTTCATGATAGTCCCGGCCCAGCGCCTGAATCGGCCTGTTTTCCGCATCATAGAAGACGACGGAAGAGACCTCTCTCGGTATTTCCTTGATATTGATCCAGCCACCATCAAAAAAAGTTTCAGCGTCTGTAGCACAGGCCTGGATTGGAATGGCAATACCAATAAACACAAACCACTTGAATGGCGAGATAAGCCCCTTGTGGATTCTTTTAAGCATACTTATTCCTCCTTTGTTGTTGTGATGACTTCGCCTCTTTTGCACCGAAGAAGCTAATTTCCCCTTAAAAAGAAATACTTAATCTTGCAAAGAGCTGCCGTTCTGGGACCAGTGGAGACGGCTGCCCTTCTGTACTTTGGAAACTTCGGTCCTGATAATAAAATTCTTTGTCGAATAGATTTGTGATGCCTAGGCTAATTATGCCTCTCCGTTTAGGTAGCCTATAACCAATTTCCGCATCTACCGTCCAAAAACGACTCGTCTCCTCCTTGGATTGGTACTCTACATCCTGGTGTATTCGGGTAGCCGTTGCGTTAGCGAATACTCCTGTTTTTGAAAACAAACTAACCCGCAGTGGTAAGAAATGAGTTTTCATACTCTTGGGAGACTCGAACTCCTCCTCATCCTGACTAAAGCTGTCATATATATAATCAGTACTCAGAGCAACCCGATTAATTGGTGCCCAGTACAGGTACGCCCGATGCAGTTTCTCTGTCTGTGATAACTCTCTGTTGCTTACAATATCCGGTACCTCAATATCCCGATGAGTAAACTCCACACCCCCGAACAGCTTTTCCTTAAAACGTTGGTGAATGGCTAAGCCATAGCGTTTGCTCTCAGTGCCATTCACTTCATCGAAGAATTGATTAAATCCCGCTACTTGAGTCGGTTCTATGGTTTGATTTCCCATGAGCGGTCGCTTGAGCACACGAAATGCCGCCAGTCGTAAACTGGTAGCACTCGTGATATCCCATATAAGCCCTATTTTGGGATTGTATTTTCGCTTACTAATGTTGCTACTTTCGCCTGTATTCTCGTCTGTAGAGGTAAAATCATAATCGTCGTAGCTCAACCCAAGCGTCAAAGCAACATTGGTTGCAGGCATAAGCGTTGAGTAAATATACGCATTCGTATGGTCCCGCTTTTTCTTGGTAACTGCACTAAAAGGGTCGACCCAAAGTTCTATCGGCGGATTTAGGAGGCTCGCAGTTGTCTGCCCTTCTATAGTCTGGTCAGCATCTTCATCTACCGTGCCTGCACCAATGATTGTGTTGTGGAAACTCCCTTTTTTAATATATTGAAGTTCTGCTGTAGTACCTCTGGCATCATCCACTCCCGCCACTTGGTCGTCGATCCTAATGACAGGAGCGCCAGGAAGATCAGTGGAAACAGCATCTGAGACAGTCTCCTCTCTGTCTTGTCTCACGAGGGAAACTAATAATTGAGAATCTGGGCTAATTCTTCCTAGAAAACCGATTCTGGCAACTTGCTCATCGATTTCCTGGCGTCTGTTGGGTCTAAGATCCGTCGGATCGAATCGCAAGGCGATATCCCCACGATCAGTTTTTCGGGATCGCCACCCAATTTGCAGGCTTACTGCAGGAGACACCTGATACTGGGCAAAGGCATCTGTAACCTTGTATTCCTGATCATTGTTCTCACGGAAACCGTCCGTTTCCAAATGAGTGTGACCCAAGCTAAAAGAAAAGCGATCTTGGATACCCGAAAATATCAGACTGCCACCTAAAGTATTGTTCCCACCCACAACTCCGTCAGCCTGCAAGTTGAATCTGTTCCTGGCAAATAGGGGATTAAATTCTAGAAACCCTACTCTGGCTGGGCCCGCTCCTTGCAGAAGAGTAATGTTGCTCTGCGATAATATGGGTTGAACGGGGGTCAAGCTTTGAGGTTGAAGTAGTTGTGACTGCAACAACTCGCTAACTCTCGCAATCTCATGGCGGGGTAAAATGCTGTATGCGTCCGCTAGAAATCGGTGCGCCGAGTGATTGCCTGGATCTGTATTGACTGATCTGTATCCCTGCTCCAGGCCTAGCTGATCAAAGCCCAGATCCTGGTAGATACGTGCCAGGCTTGCACCCCGTGCGGCCTCATCTTGATCGAGCAGTAGGCGAGAACGGTAAACTGCCCGGTTATCATTGAGCTCAATCGATTTTTGCAGATCGCTTAATGCCTCAATTGGCCGATTGGCCGTCTGTTTGAGTATCGCATCATAAAACCAGGGTGTGGGATCTTTGGGGGCAAGCCCTTTGGCTATACCATATTCAGTCTGCGCGAGATTATCGCGTTTTTCCTCATAATAGGCCTTACCCAGATAGCTACGGATTATGGAGCTGGCCGGATCCAACAATGTAGCGATCTCGATCTGCCTCCGGCCCTGGGCCAAATCCCCCTGCCGAATGTAAGCGAGGCCGAGACCGAGTCGGCTCATGGGATCTCCCTGATCCAGCCGGATCGCCTCTTCGAATGCCTTAACGGCCCCCTCTATGTCGACACGCTGAAGGTAGGCAAACCCCAATACCCAGTGGACTCTGGCTAGGTGGGGATTCAGTTCCACCGCCTTGCGGGCAGAACGGAGAGCAGGTTCCAACCGCCCCAGGGAGAGCTGCAGCTCGGCCAGTCTGGCCCAAGCAAGGGCGTTACCTGCATCCAGGCCGGTAGCCTGTTGCGCGCTCCCCAGGGCGCTGTCCAAGTCGAATATAGACTGCTGAACATAGGAGCGAGCTATCCAGGGAGCTGCCGACTCAGGTTGCAATCTCAACGCCTCAGCAGCCAGATTCCCGGCTTCATCCTGATTATTCTGCACCAGTGCGATAATCGATTTCAGAGCCAGCGCCCCACCCGCCCCCGGATCCTGGACCAGCGCCCGCTGTAGGCTGGCTCGAGCCTCTTCGATCCGTCCGACATAGAGCAGTAACGAGGCTCGATAGCTGTGATAAATCGCGTCACGATCACTCTCTGTAACGCCATCGAGTGTGGCCAGAGCGGCAGGCACATCGCCCCGGTCGAACAGCGCCGCGGCACGGCGTATGGCCTCGGCGGCTGCACTGCGGTTCCGATCTCCGGCCTGCAGTCTCAACACTGGCGGATAGTAGAGTGACCATTGCACCGCATCCCGAGGCGCGGCCTGAAGATACAGCCGGGGCGCTACTCCGGCCTCGGCAATAGCCTGTTGGCCGCCACTAAGACTCAATCTACCGGCGGAGTTATCAGCCGCTACCTGACCCTCGAATACCATAATCAACGAGCGCCGCTCATCGACTTGAACCAGAAACTCCGTCCCTTCGATTGCGGCGTTGACGAATGGCGTGGTGATCTTCAGGCTACGCGGTACGCGGCTGATGAAATAGACGATGCCCTGGAGAAGATCCAGCAGGGACTCAGATGACTTGCTGCTTGCTGAGAGGGTTATGGCGGAATTCTGATCGAGGCGTATGATGGTCTCGTTTGGCAGCTCCACAGCAGCACGGCTGCGGGGACCAATGCGTATGGTGTCGCCGGGGCAAAAAGTGTTCTCGAGAACAGCAGTCTCCCAAACGGTTGTCCCAACTTTTTTGGCTTCGACTATACCTTGGGCTGAGACGACCTTTGCGGCCCAGGGCTCACACCCGCCGCGGGAGTCTCCCCACACTGGCTCGACCGCCAAACCCAGCACGATGAGTACGGTCCAAATAATCCGGGTATTTATATTGTTATACCCCCTCGAAAACTCCCCCAATATCCCAGAAGCGGGTTTATACGTTTATTCTCGTCTGGGCGGCAATCTTCTTGTCTTGCTAGTGCTATCTGGTAAGACGGTACTCAAAATCCCATGGGAACTTAAAGCATAATCAAAAACCTTGCCGAATTCCAGCAATAGCACTTGCGAGATTATAGGAGGTTATACCCTGGATAAAGAAGGTTTCCCTATTTGGCTTGCAATCTGACAACCCCATCCCAATTCCGAGGTGGCTGATTCTGGTAGCGCCCGGCGAGATGAATATAGAAGCGCGATGGACCGTCGTTTTGGTCCAACTCTGTAGCTCTCTGGAACAGGAGAGTTGCCTGCTCCCATCTCTGTGCCCGAAATGCGGAGAGCCCGTCTGCGAAAAGCCTATGAACCCGCTGTAACTGAAGAGATGCTTGCTCCTGTTGTCCGATCAACTCATAGACCGTCATCGGTTGGCTCTTGCCCATCAGTAGAAAACTGCCCAATTCCCGGGTCAGGTATCCATCAAGATTCTCGACCATATCTCTGGAGAGCAGAATACGAGTTCCCAACTGTTTGTTGAGGCTCTCCAGCCTCGTGGACACGTTGACGCTGTCACCCACGGCCCGATACTCATAATGATCCACTGCCCCGACATGCCCGAGGACGAGATCGCCACAATGCAGGCCGATTCGGGTAGGAAGAGCCGGGCCTTCGGGCTGCCTGCAAAAAGCATCCACGGCCTCAATGATAGCCAGTGCCACATCACAGGCCTGCCTTCTCATCAGGGACTCCGGCTTGGGGGTTGTCCAGATTGCTAACATCGCGTCGCCCTTGACATCCGATACGATTCCGCCGGCGGCTCTAACCGGGGTAAACACAATGTTATAGTAACGATTCATCAAGTCGCGTAATTCGGCTGGGGACAAACGCTCGGACAGCGCTGTGTATTGTCCCGCATCCGTCGCCAGACAGATGCCATACATCTGATCGCTAACCGACTGTAAACTGTTGACCCCTTGGGACAACCGGTCTACTACTTCGGCGGGCAGATGGTAATCAAAGGCCTCACGGATATTCCGCCCCTCGCGATGTGTTTCCAGATATTTCCATAGCAGCGCACCCAAAGCGGCGAACGGCGCCTGCCACAATAAGGGGACAGCCAAAGGTAACCAAAGGGTGTGGAGACCGAACAGGTGATGCGCCGCCAGCAGGTACAGGAAACCCGCTCCCAACACGGCGGGGATTATTACCTGCCCGGGCAGAAGACGCAGCATGAAGCCCAGGATAAAGCCCCAGAGGCCGACCACCGCCAGCTCCTTGCCGGTAGCCAATCGCTGCACGAAACGCCGCTCAAGAAGATTGCCAAAGGTCGTTGCGGCAATCTCGACACCGCTAATATCCAATCCAGTATCCTGGCTGTAAACGGTATAGAACCCATCCTTCTGCTCTGGCTGCAACTGCTCGGAAAAACCTACAAAAACAGCTTTACCGAAAAGCCGGCCATGGCGTGGGGAGGTGGTATCGGAATCCATCTCCAGAATACGGTGGTAGGGGATGGTTTCGATGGTCCGGGGTGGACCGTAAAAATTGATATAGCGGCTGTGGTCTCCCCCATAGGTATCGATCAAGGCGCGCAGCAGTGAAACCTTTTTAGAGTCGCCGCTCAGACCAGTAGACCGAAGACGCTCCGTCAAGCGATCAGCCAGTTCGGAGTCCCCCTGAAAGATACGACGCAGTTTTGCCACAGTGCTCTGAATAGAGCCGTTTTCCCGAACCAGTCTCACCTTCGCCGGCATCTCGTCTATGACCTCGGGCGTGTCCTCACGTATCAGCTCAATCAGATCGTCGTACACGGACAGGGCATAGATCTGCAGCGCGACCACGGGCAGTGTGGGCACATCTCCAACTTCGGGTTTGAACAACCAGCTTTGATTGATTTTGGCGGGAATCTTGGGAAGAGGAAAAGGCGCCAGGGCAAGAGCAGCATTTTCGAGGGGTGATATGGGCGGTACTCGTGTCTCGATCATTGCCTGAGCGTTACCGCCACCTGCTGAGCCGTCCAGTGAAATGAGTTCCCGTTGCAGTCTCTCGAACAACACAACATTGCCCGCTTTTCTTATCGCGGCCCCGAATTGCTGGTCGTGCTCCGCCTGGGAGGGTTCTTCGAAGATGATGTCGAACAGCACCAGCGCCACCCGCTGCCGGGAAAGATTTTCCAGCAACCGCGCGTGCATTGTTCTGGGCCACTTTCTCGGCAAATTGGGCAACCCAAGCCTGTCAGAGGATTCCCGGTCAATTGTAACAACGACCAGATTGTCAGGTGGCTGCCGCGGTCCTCTTAACAGAAACAACCAATTGAGCCCCCACTCCGATTCAGCACGCTGCCCGAGAGGGGTAGGGGCGGTCAAACTGCCGAGCAATGCGATGATGAGCCCAAAGATGCCGGCGCGAGTGACTCTCGTTTTTCTTCTAGAAGTCATCGGGCGCTGTCAGAACAACTCCAGGGTTGGATTGCCCACACCTTACTACGGTGAGGTCTCGGGGCAAAGCTGCCACTGCCCCTTCCGTCTGGCGGGGCAACAAGTATCGGCCGCAAGCTTGGTCATCCACGCATCTATCTATTCCGCATTCTGTTTGTACATATTTCACAGACTCACTGCAGCTTGAATCACAAATGGCTGCGCCCGCGGCGCGTATGGTTAGTTCTAGAAACGCAGTCATATCGAGAACCGACCGCACTCATTCCTCAGCACACACGCTTGGTGGCCAGGGGTTTGCGGGCTCGGTCCCTGAAAAAGCGTCCAAGGAGATCTTCTGCCATGGTAAATTCCGCGCTCTACTCTTACATTGACATTACCGACAACCTCGAGAACCGGGCTGCTTTCCATACCAACGTGGAGCTGATATGGAGGCATTTACTCAAGCAGAGTTCCGCTGCAACTCAGGACATCCGCTATAGTGATAGCCTAGGGTTTCGGCCTCCACCCGCCAAAGGGTGTCTGGCAATACTCTGGGCCAGGGAAGTGGTAAATCTGGATGCCTGTGCGTTGCTACTCACCCATCGCCCGGGAATTAATACCGTGGAAGTGTCCGCAAGCGGTCCCTGCTTGTTGACGATAGGGTATGACCGGAATCGGGCCAGTGCACAAGAAATTCAACGCTACGCCAAACTGCTGGGTATGGATGTGAGATTGGTGGGCTGCTGAGAATTCAAAACCATCTGGTGCAGCGGATGTGGTGACCTGTTACTCAGGGTATCCCGCAGTCTCTTTTGGGGGAATGCTTCCGGTGCCGATACTACGACTGCATCAAGGGTGGCCATTGGCAGATAATCACGGCTCTGTGACTCGACGAGGCACGTCACTCGCCATGAGGGTAAGCCCGGCGAACCCAGTTTAATCAGCTGATTCGCCAGGTCTTTCCGATACTCAATCCCAGCACGTGTAAACCGTCTTCTATGTGTTTCACTTGCGAAGAGACTGTGGATCATCCCAAAAGGGCCGATTCGCCTCTCGCAATGCATCGGCACGGCTGAGGCCGATATCCTTCAGCAAATCATCACTCAGCTGAGCAAGCTCTCTTCGCTGGCGGGAGAGCTCTCTCCAGCGGCGCACTCGTGAAACCAACTTGGCGAACACGGACATCCCTTCCCGTAACTCTGACTGGATCGGGGATATACTGCGCTGCGCTTGGGTAATCTTATATTCGAGGTTCTCTAATGTGGCTGCCATAATGCCTCCTCCGCTCAAGATAGGGTTCGATTTCTGTTGCAGAAATAGTGGCACCGTGATACACATTTATCTAACGAATAGTATTGATATGTTTGATCACTTATTCTGATTGGTTTATCCCATGAGTTCCACACTAGACACCGACCTGCTCCAGACCTTCGTGGCTATAGCTGATACCGGCGGCTTTACCCGCGCCGCCGGTGTGGTTCACCGCTCACAATCTGCAGTCAGCATGCAGATGAAAAAACTCGAAGAGAGCGTGGGGCATCCGCTATTCGAAAAGATCGGCAGAGGTGTACAACTCACTAGGGACGGAGAAACACTTCTCAACTACGCCCGGCGAATTCTGGCGTTGCATGAGGAGGCCGTAGTGACGCTGCGGCGGCCAGACATGGTCGGAAGTGTGCGTATCGGCATACCCGATGATTATGTCGCCGCCTACTTACCGGGCATTCTTACCAACTTCGCCAGTGCTTATCCTATGGTGCAGGTAGAGGTGATCTGCGAACCCAGCGAGTCACTAGTGCAGTCGACCGCCAAGGGGGATGTCGATCTGGCCATTGTTACCGAGTTCCCCGGCAACGAAAAGGGACAGGTGTTGCGCAGGGAGACCACGGTCTGGGCAACATCGAAGAGTCACTTTGCCCACGAGGTGGAACCGCTCCCCCTGGTGCTCTTTCAGCGGGGATGCATATTTCGAGCCTGGGCGTTGAAGGCGATGGATGCGGTAGGTATGCCTTACCGCATTGCCTACTCGAGTCCGAGCATTACAGGGATAGAAGCCATAGTCGGCGCGGGGTTGGGGGTGACCGTGCTGGTACGCAGCATCCTTACAGAGAATATGCTTGAACTCACGCCAAGGGATGGATTTCCAGAATTGCCTGACTCAGTGATTACCCTTGTACGCGCGCCACAATCGGCGTCGCCGGCCATCGCCTGCCTCTCCGATTTTATACAAGAGCATTTTAAAAAATTCCAAGCACGGGTTGCATGAGAAACAGGGTACCGGCACACAAATAAAAAGTAGTTTTGGGAGTGCTAGTTGCCGTGGGCCGCAGCAACCGATGTGGGAAAAGCGTCCGCGCAACCCGCATTAATCGCTAGTAGTCGGTTACCCTTCCTCAACTTGAATATGGCATGCAAATCTTTACTCCTCCCTTTTGCGGGTGGCCAGCCAATCGGGCATCGCGATATCCCAGTGTATGGCGGCTGCCCTCAGCATGAATATAAAAATGACACTTCCTATGGCACCGATAGATTTATACTCAGGAAAGTAATTCAGTAACAAAACGTAAAACGTGCACCCAATCATCACCGGTACGGCGTAAATCTCGCGCTTCATCAAAAGAGTCTGTCTACCCGCCAACACATCCCGGATCAAACCACCGCCGATGGCTGTTACTATGCCCAGAATAATGGGGGCCAGTGGCCGACCAAAGTCCAGCCCCCAAACCTTATTTGCACTTCCGACCGCAAATAGTGCAGCACCCAGGCCGTCAATGTAGAGCATTAAGCTGAAAATTTCCCTACGTATGAACAGCGAGTTGGCCGCAAAGGCTACCAGACTGGCCGCAAGCGCAACCCAGATATAGTTCAAATCTGCCGCCCAGAAGACCGGTACATCCAGCACCAGATCTCTGATGGTGCCACCGCCAATTGCAGTGATAACACCCAAAACCACTGCGCCAAACAGATCTATCCCCCTCGAGGAAACGGCTAGCACCCCTGTGACAGCGAAGGCGACGGTACCCGCCATGCCGATCCAATAACTCATGATTTCCACACTGCTCTCCCAGAAAATTCACCCACGCCTCGCTCAACCTATAAACCCTGAACTACTCTCTCCACAGGCTGCTTGCAGAAGCCCAGTGGGTGTGGGATTCCGGGCAAAAAGGTCTACCTTCCAGAACGTTATGCCGCCTTACAAGGGCCGTGCGCAAGACACTGTCGATGCCCAACGACACTCGGGCCATCACACCGAAACCGACGGATCGAGGAGTCGGCCAAATCACTGGGCAGTCGGAGATGGAGACACCTGCTCAGGTCTCACAGCTGCGGTCAAACGCTGTTCTATCGCCTGCACCCGCTGGTCCCCGGGGAAACGCTTTCGTATTTCACTTAAGACCGCGCGGGCCGCCTCGAATCGACCCAATTCGATTTGTAGACTGATTAAAGAAACCGCCGCATCTATGTATTGGGGTTGGCGCAGCAGCAGTTTTTCCAGAATTCCTGCCGCGCGCTCTTTATCTCCTGCCTTTTCCAGCGCCAAGGCATGGACATAAGCGTAGCTGCCCTGGTCTGGGGCCAGCTTCGCTGCTTTTTCTAACTCCCCTATAGCCTCCTGAAGACGCTCCTGACGAATGTACAACAAGCCCAGCGCATAGTGCAGCGATGGATCGGATGGTACATGGATAATGCCCTCAAGCAGCACTTGCTCACCCGCTCCATCTCTATCCAACTGACGATACAAGTCTGCCAAATTAACATAAGCTGGTATGAACTCAGGATCGAGTTCGAATGCCTTGCGATAGAACCGTTCCGAATCATTCACCTGCCCCAAAGCAACGGCGATCAGGCCGAGGTTAAGATTTGATTCCGGGCGCTCGGAATTTACCATTTGTGCTCTTTTATACTCGTCGATGCGATGTTTCAGCTGAGCGCGAAACCGGTCTGGCAAGCGTTGATGCATCAATGGCGCCAGCTGCAGTGCGGCATCGAGGCGCACGGTTCGTACCGGGTCTTCAAGCATTTCCCAACCCAGATCCACGCGTGTTTTGAGGTCTGCATTCTGCAGATATCGAACGGCTGCCGCCCGAACCAAGGGGTCCTTGTCGCTTAGCTTGATATTGACTACGGGCAGGTGTTCCTGCCGAGGGCTTAGCGCCAGTTCATCAAAGGCGGTTGCCGTTACTATCCCCGGTATTGAATGCCCGTTGAGAAGGGATAACATGGCGCCGTCCCCGGAGGATAACCCATTCCTAGCGGCGTGCAGTAATCTGCTGAAGTGCCGGCCCCGATAAGCACTGTTGGGATACCAGCTTTTCAATGCGTTACTCGCCCATACCGGTGTTCGATCACTGTGGCAACCGTTGCAGGCATTGGGTACTCCCAACTCCTGGGAAAGATCGGGGCGCGGTACACGTAGACTGTGATCGGCTCTCAGGTCTATCACCATGTAATTGCGTTGGGGCATGTGGCAGGCAATGCAGCTCGCTCCCTCGGTCCCCAACTCGTGATGGTGGTGTTTAGGCGTATCGTAATCTGAGGCTATATGGCAACCGGTGCAGAGCAGATTGCCGCCGGACCGGAGCTGCAGGCTGTGAGGCTCATGGCAGTCTGAGCAGGTAACCCCGGCGGCGTACATCTTGCTCTGCAGAAAAGAGCCATAAACGTAAACCTCGTCCTTTATCTGTCCATCCGGGTAATAGAGTTGATCGCTGAGCAATGCCAAGCGGTGAGTATCCAGCAAGGGACCACCAAATTCGTAATCGGGCCATATCTGCCCGCGGCGGGAATGACAGCGTGCACAAAGCTCCAACTCCGAACGGTCGTTTCGCGCCGGCTTTCGCAGCGGTTTACCTGTTATCGGATCGAAAACCCAGAGTCCCCCGTCCCTATCCTTTAAGTCGATCAACAACCCCTTGTCGCTAACTATTTCCTGAATATCGCCGCTGGCGTGTTTTTCCGCCCAGGATAGATGCCGGCTTCCCGGACCATGGCAAGCCTCACAGGCAACATCTATCTCGCTCCATTGGGTGTTGTAGCTATCGGTGGCGGGATCGTACCCCTTACGCAAATTAGTGGAGTGACACTCCGCGCACTGATAGTTCCAATTCTGCTCGCGACCTGTCCAGTGTAGCGCATGATTGTGATCTACAGGTTGACCGGGATAGAGGTGAAACCATCTTTGACCACCCGCTGATCTCGCACGGCTGTCCCAAGCAAGACCCAAGCTCTGTAGGCGCCCACCGGGAAATTCGATCAAATACTGCTGTAGTGGAAACCAGCCAAAAGTATAGGCTATGCGGTAGTCATGCAGCTTGCCATCCGGACCATCGGTCCGTACGTAGTACTCCTCTCCCTTACGATAAAAACGGGTCTTAACTCCCTGTGCAGTGAGTTCCACGTCATCGAAGTCGCCTAACACATGGGCTTCAGTTGCTTCCCCCATGGCTAAATCGTGGTGTGATCCCTGCCAATCCGCAAAGGCTTGTTGATGGCATTGCCCACAGACCCTGCTGCCAATGTATTCTGGAGCGCTGCCTTCAGCTGCTTGGGACCAGGGACCGAAAAGGCCGAGCAGAACACAGATAAGGATAGAGGCGAAGGGTATGTGCATAGAGTGAAGCCCGGCTGGCGATATAGGGAACGTAGGTTTCAGATACCTCCCATGCAGATATACTTCATCTCCATGTATTCGTCGATTCCATACTTGGATCCTTCCCTACCCAGACCAGACTCCTTGACGCCGCCAAAAGGTGCGACCTCGGTGGAAACAATACCCTCATTGCAGCCCACCATACCGTATTCCAAGGCCTCGGATACCCGCCAGCAACGGCCTACGTCTCGGGAGTAAAAATAGGCTGCAAGCCCAAATTCGGTATCGTTTGCCATGCGGATGGCTTCATCCTCCGTGGTAAACTTGAACAGTGGCGACACTGGACCAAAGGTCTCTTCTCGCGCCAGCTTCATGTCGCTGGTGATATCCACCAGTACCGTTGGTTCATAGTAGGTGCCACCCAGAACTGATGCCTTGCCACCGACAATTACTCGCGCACCCTTGGCCTCGGCATCCGCCACATGGTTCTTCACCTTCTCCAGGCCTGCCTGGTTAATCAGCGGTCCCTGGGTCACCCTCTCATCTACTCCATTGCCCAACTTCAATCCTTCGACTGCATTCGCCAGCTTTTCGGCAAATTCCTGGTAGACCCCTCTCTGAACCAGGAACCGGTTGGCACAAACACAAGTCTGACCGGTATTGCGATACTTCGAGGCCATGGCACCAGCCACTGCCGCATCCAAATCCGCGTCGTCGAAAACGATGAAAGGGGCGTTGCCGCCCAGTTCCAGAGACATTTTTTTCATCGTCTTCGCACACTGCTTCATCAATACCTTGCCGATTGCGGTAGAGCCAGTGAAAGAAAACTTGCGCACTGCGGGATTGGCGCAAAGCTCGTCCCCCACGCGCAGCCCGCTGGAGGTGGTCAGGACGGAGAAAACTCCTGCTGGCACCCCAGCACGCTCGGCCAGCTCGGCTAATGCCAGTGCTGAGAGAGGCGTATCTTCGGCGGGTTTTAATATAACGGTGCACCCAGCCGCCATTGCCGGTGCTATTTTCCTGGTGACCATAGCGACTGGGAAGTTCCACGGGGTTACCGCGGCACACACACCGATCGGCTGCTTCACAACCACTATGCGGCGATCACTGAAAGTCGCAGGAATCACATCACCATATGTACGCTTGGCCTCCTCACCAAACCACTCAACAAAAGATGCGCCATATACGACTTCCCCCCGCGCCTCGACAATTGGCTTGCCGCACTCTGCGGTGATTAGCTGAGCTAAGTCTTCCTGATTCTTCATGATGAGGTCGAAATACCGGCGTAGTATGGCTGCCCGCTCCTTGGCGGTTCGCGCCCGCCAGGCGGGAAAGGCAAGCTCTGCGGAAGAAATTGCGCTACGGGTTTCAGCGGCAGCCAAATCGGGGAGACTCGCAATGGCCTCTCCCGTAGCGGGATTACTCACGACAAAACAGGAGCCATCAACTGCAGTCTCCCAATTGCCGTTTATATAGGCCTTATCCTTCAGTAGTGTCTTGTCGCTCAGTTTCATGGAAGTACCCACCTCCAGCATCCTCTGGTCAATTTATTGCTCGTGACGACCGCAAGTAACAATAATACTTACGATACATTGTAACCCCTCTTTCCATCGGTGCGTCGAGCGATATGCCAGTTGTATGATGTAGAAATGGTCCTTCTAAAAAAAATCGCCAATATCGTCTCTAGCAAAGCATGAAACGTCATACGTAATCTATCGCGGCGGGACAAGCGATGACTGCGAAAACCCATGAAATTCTTCTGAGTCCGCGATTAAATGAAAGACAGACCGGGATTATCGTGACTTTCCGTTTACCAGAGAGTAGAGGAAAACTATTGTCTTATCTATGTCAGCTACGGCTGCAGCTGTGCGGGGGAAATGATCTGAATAGCAATAGTTTGTGGTCGTGGCAAGAAGGGCCTGAGTATTAGGAGACTATTCCCCAATTCGGCTAATTGACCCGACAGGAACCATTCAATAAACGGAGCCTGTCAGGCCAAGTCGAAACAACTGCTAGCTGTTATTAGATCTACGTGCTACACCCAGCAAGCCCAGCAATCCGGTACCGAACAGGAATACTGCTGGCGGAAGTGGTATGGGGGGTGCATCTTCGGCGTAGTCTATTGACTTCAGCTTGAATCCATCATAGCCTTTATAGCCCTCTTCGTTGGACAGGCTCGCTCCGATCAATAGCCAATCCGCCGGTCCGGAGAGTAGATTCACCATATAGGAATCTCCCTGATTGATAAACGGACCATCGATATCGGTCGGCGCGCCTAACGCGCCCAATGTCAGAGTAGGAGCACCTGTGCCGGTCCAGTAAGAGATATCCGAATCGCCATCAACATGGGAATTTTCCGGGTCCCAAATCGTAATCATGGCACTATCCAAGATGACGGTTTCGCTGAATAGCACCAGGATAAAGTCCACACCGTTCTTGTTGTCCACGGAGTGGGGTCCCGAAGGGCAAGATGTACCTTCTTGCTGATTGCAGGAACCCAAACCACCTGCCCATTGCTCAAGCTGGGCCGTGGTCGCGTTACTGCTACCGCTCAGAAAAGAGTAACCGTTGGCCGTTACCGTCGTTCCATCCGAACCCGTTGTAGTAAAGGTATTTCCAAACCCAGATCCAGAAAAGGACCCTCCTGTATTGAATTTCACCGTAGCCGCTTGCGCGACCCCGGATCCAATGCCTAACATCAATGCGAGGCCTAGTCCCTTGGCCAGTTTTCCATGTTGTCTTGTTGGCAGAAGCTTCATGTCAGCTGCCCTCCTTTATATTTCTTCCTAGTTAACACCATTGCAAGATTTAACTAAATCTATGCCTAATTTGATCAGCTTTGGGTATTCCGGTTACTTCCATCTATGTCATATTTTTCATCCCTCCTTGTGCTGTTGATGACAAATTCCCAGCACCCGAGCTTTAAGGATCCGGCACGCCCGGATTTTCTTGAAATCGGGTGGCCAGAGGAGCCGGCACACCGAGCCCTCGGTAACTGGCAATCTAGCGTGGAATGACCTGTAAAACCCAAACACAAATGCCAAGACTGACATATGTTCGGGCCTAGTATTGGAGAAGCGCCTGCTTGCGTGCTCCTTGCCAGGCTTAAAACCGGATCGCTCAGCCGACATATGCCAATTCCATTTAGGAATACCGACTGAAGTTTTATGAAGCAATTATCCTGCCAATTTATCTAATGTGTTGATATCTCGAACAGAAATAAATTCCTCGGACTTTTCAGCTTTGGCGATCGTAAAGAAAACTGACACCTTACGAGGATCTGTTGTAGTGAAATGCCTACATAAACTGCACCCTTTCTCTTAAGGGTGGGATAGGTTTGTGATCTGCCGATGTGGTGAGGGGATAGAGCTCGAAGGAGACTGTTTTGCCGATATCAGACTTGAGTGCGCCAACTACTGCCTTCGCATTTGTTGCCAACTATTTCGACCCACAGATAACAACGCTCCCTGCTCTCCAGGCTACAACCGAATCGGTTATCACAGGCCGAATGGCGAGTAAAAAATGAACTCTGCTCCCATCAATCCATGCAGCATCTACAACGGCGCTTTGTTAGTGACCGCCAGCTGCAATGGCCGGTGTATTTCACTTCTTAAAACCAGCGTGCGAGCGTCTCAGAAGCCCTCAATTTCACCTCCTCGTCGATATAACGAGAAATCGTTAACACTGCGAAAGCCAATACACTGAGATCGTCCACATAACCCGCGCCTGGGATGAAATCCGGCACTGTATCAACCGGCAGAATAAAATAGGCCAAGGCGCCATAAATAACCGACTTGGCACTCGCCGGTGTCTCAGGAAGTTGCGCCGCGTAGTACAACCAAAGCGCTTTTTCGATAACTGCATACCCTGCCATCGATGCGAAACGCTGCAATTTGTCCCAAAAATCGGGCTCGGAATAACCCTCTGTTTCTGTAAATCGAGGCAAGGGTAACTGATCGTCGGCCATAAAAAATTATACTCCCATTCACTGTATGGGTAGACATTCACTGATCTTTGGAGTTCCGCAGCGGGAGCTACCGAACTGTGTGAACACAGCTCTGATTCTAACCCAGGTCAGATTCTAACTTTCACGTTTTAGTTAAAGAATTATTGTACTCATCCGATAGGAATTTTATGACTTTTTCGATTTGGGAGTGAGTAACAATGGTGGGGGTGAAAATTCTTATCATCTTAGCTTGTACTGTTGCCGTGATGCCGACCTGGGGTGAGAACCGCTACGTCAGTATCCCCATGCATTTCAAGAGCGCCAAGACGTTTTACGTTACAGGAAAAATAGAGGGTACACCCTCATACGACTTCATGGTTGATACAGGATCTAGCTACACCACTATCAACGAACACACTTTGGGAGAATTGCGCGCCCAGGGTGACACCCTTTATCTCAGGGACCTTGTGGCCGTACTGGCCAATGGAGATGAAATGATGGTACCGATATACCGCATCTCCGCTCTTGAGGTGGGCGGCGCGTGTATTCTCGATGACATTGAAGTTGCTGTTTTTCCAAACAGAACCCGTCAGATACTGGGGCTCAGTGCGTTAAAAAAAGCGTCTCCGTTTCAGTTCTCAGTAGACCCACCGGAACTGAGACTGAGCAACTGCCAGATGGCCACGCCTAAATCCGCTGCAGTTAGCCCCGCATCCTGACAAATTGCCAAAATAGAAAACGCCGGAATTCCAACCTGGGAAGTCCGGCGGTGTATCACTTGTCAACTACTCGGCAGGCTTTTCCGCCTTCTCTTCGAAGGCACTGAACTCAGCCTTCTCTACCATGCCATCTTGATTGCTATCGATAGCATTCCAGCTTTCCTTCAACATGGGATCCTGGTCGGCTTCGGACATCGAGATGTAGCCATCGCCGTCAGCATCAAGTGCCTTGAAGTTTGCTTCCTCTGAATAAGCTCCGGCCATCATCAAAAGACCGGTCGTGAAGATAGCGTTGACAGCCAGATATTTGATTTTCATAGAGCACTCCTCATGGGTAGTTATTCAGTTCCCTACAGTCGATGCCAATCACCGCCTGTAGGAATAGTGAATCACCAGGGTGGGATTCGAATCCGAGGACGGTGTCACAAATTCAAAAACAGGCGAACACACCTACGCTGTATATCGATATCTCATTAAATTTTCCAGGATTTTTCAGGCTGTTATAAATCTTCCGCACTGCGCACCAGCTCACCCTCTTCGCCTGAGTTTTTACGCAAAATGCGACACACTCTTCAATAATTTTGTACGTAAAAAAAAGTAAACCTCAAGCGAGGTTTCCCGCCTTTATTTGTAAAGTGAAAATTTTACTATCGGACATAATCTTTGCACTTTTCCAGATAGCGAACTGGTTTGCATAATGCATCAGAACCAAATGGATCGCCCAACTCACAGGTGCGGATGAATTCCAGGACACAGGTCTTGCCTGCATTCTTCGTCTTGATCTCCTCGGCCGGCGCAGTACGCATTGCATCACACACCAGAGCGTGATCACCAACCTAGAGTTCTGATCAGTGAGCTTACGCCTACAAAGAAGATCGATGTTGTAGCGGTTTTTAATTGCTATGGAAAGATTATCGATACCCCTTCTCATTCAGAGAATGACTGAAAACCTCGGTAAAACAGGCGCAGCAGCATCGAAATCTCCAAAGGGTGAAAGCCCAGGATATTGACACAATCGATAGCTTGTTGAAAATTGCATCATAGAGGAAGCAAAGCGAAAGATTAAGAGGTCGGGAAAAGGCGTTTACCTTAGCAGAACCACTCCTTGAATCAGTAGATCCGTTCAAACTATATATAAGGAAATACACTATGGGTGCGTTTCAGTGGGATCAATGTTTTGTAACCGAGTTACCTACCGTCGACCAACAACATCGCCGACTCGTAGATATCATTAATCAATTCGGCGCACTCGTTACAGAAAATGAGTTAGTCCTTGAAGATATCGAGGGGGTATTTCAGCAACTGTCGGATTACGCTGAGCAGCACTTTGAAGATGAAGAAAAATTAATATCTCAATATGGTGTCGACGAGCGACACACCAGCAATCACATTAGGGAGCACCAGAGTTTTCTGCAGGATGTGGTATCGATGCACGCCAGCATTTCTGAGGAAAACCCGGATGCCGCGAGGAATCTACTGGCGTTTCTCACTCAATGGCTGACCTATCACATTCTTGGCTCAGACCAAGACATGGCTAGGCAGATTAAGGCCATTGAGACCGGATCAAGTCCCAGCGACGCCTATGAGTCAAGAGAGATCGGGCAAGATAGCGCTAAAGAGCCCCTACTTACCGCTTTGAATGAGCTGTTTCAGCAAGTCTCAGCACGTAATAAGGAGTTGGTCAGGGTTAATCAAACCCTGGAACTGAAGGTCGCTGAACGAACCAAAGAACTCATGGAGTTAAATCTTCACCTTGAAGAACTGGCCTTAACCGACGCTCTGACTGGCTTGCCAAATCGCCGTCACGCGATACGGTGGCTCAAAACCCTGTGGAGCGAATCCCTAGCGTCTAATTCTTCCCTATCTTGCATGATGATAGATGCTGACCATTTTAAAGAGGTCAATGACACTTACGGCCACGATGCTGGAGATGAGGTGCTTTGCCAACTGGCTAAAACACTACAGCATTCTGTTCGGAACGACGACGTGGTGTGCCGATTAGGCGGCGATGAGTTTCTTATCATCTGCCCTAACACAGACAACAAGGGCGGCATGATAGTCGCTGAATTGACTCGGGATGCAGTATCGAATCTAAGGGTACCCACCGGTGAAACAACCTGGAAAGGCAGTGTAAGTATTGGCCTCGCAACGCGTTCTTACGACATGCAAGATCATGAAGACCTGATACGCGCAGCGGATACGAGTGTCTACCAGGCCAAGCGAGACGGAAAGAACTGTGTACGAACACCAACCAACCCGCCAATGCCCGCCGATACTAACAGGGCTTGAAAAGCCTGCGATAAGGGTATTCCCCGCGCCATGTTGAACAGTTGGGAAAATGACGCACTTCTATTTTCCAATAGATCAGCAACTGATAGTACACCTTATCTCCAGTTCTAGACTGACGAAGCCCGTGCCCCCCGCCCTCGTGCCTTTTCGATAATCAGATTCATGTTATCGGAGAGGGTCTCACGTGTCTCTTTGTAGAAGAGTCCGATCGGTGGACTATTAGTATCCATCGCGCAATTTATTGCAGCCAGTTTGTCGGAGCTGTCATGATCCTCCGGTAACCGCTGTACCTGAGCCTTGAGGTTCGTGTAGGTCCTTGACGTCTTATCAAACGTGACACAAGGAGAGAGAATATGAAGGTAGGAAAACCCCCGATGAGCGATAGCCTTGGTGATCATACTACTTAGATGACGCGGTTCACCGGCATAGCTTTGGGCCACCCAACTGGCACCGTAAGATAACATCATCAAGAGTGGATTCAGAGGCTGATCCTTGTTTTCATAGGGGGAGGTACTGGTGGTAAAGCCGAGTGTCGAAGTGGGCGAAGTTTGCCCTTTAGTCAGGCCATATATCCCGTTGTCGAAAACCAGGTAAGTGATATCTACATTGCGCCTGGCAGCATGAGGTATATGGGCGCCGCCAATAGCAAACGCATCCCCGTCACCTCCGATAGCCAGAACCGTTAGTTTGTCGTTGGCAACCTTGATTCCCGTTGCCACTGGCAAAGTGCGGCCATGAAGCGTATGAAAACCGTAAGTATCCAGAAAAAACGGAAAGCGCGAAGCGCAGCCGATACCGGAAACTATAGTGACATCTTTTTGATTGATCTGTAGCTCATTGATCGCCATTGCCACGCCGTCGACAATGCTAAAATACCCGCAACCGGGGCACCAGGTTGGCAGCGCCTTGGAACGGATATTAAGGCGCCCGCTTGTCCGCACTTCTTGTAATTTTTCTTCCAAATAGACTGGTTTTCTTAAATTACCCATGGATTGAGCCTCTGTTGACAACCCCTAATAAGTCTACGCCGCCGTGGATGACTTGGTTCGATTGGCAAGACGCCTAATTTCACCGAGAATGTCTGCGACACGCATCGGCACACCTGGAACCCGATTTAGGCGGGTAAAGGGTTTCGGAACGACCGCTGCCACCAGGTTGGCAAACTGACCTTCATAGTTGAGCTCAGGAACCAAAATTTCTTTGCAGTCTGCAAAATAATCCAGTATGGCCTGGCTCGGCAGCGGCGAGAGCATCACCACTTTCATGGCGGAACAGTTTATTCCCTCGGCTCGGGCCATCAGCATAGCCTCTAGAATCTCGCCGAAGGTGGAACCCCAACCCAGGATTCCCACATCCGCTTCGCCTTCCTCTCCGAAACGCCTGTGAATAGTAATACCGGGATGATCGAGTGCTGCGAGTAGCTTTTTATGCCGTTTCTCGCTCATTTTCGAGTGCATATCGGCCTGGTCGTTCGGCCTCCCTGCCTCATTATGTTCTAAGCCGGTGACGATATGGATGCCACCCTCCTCCCCTGGAATAGTTCGAGGACTGATATTGTCATCGGTAAAAGCGAATCGGTTGTAGGGAACACCACGCTCAATATGGGTGCGGTGTTTGCTACTGTCCGCCTCAAAGGGATTCTGACGCGGTAAAACCACCGTTTCGTATCGGTTGGACAGATAGAGATCCAGCAGCACGATCACGGGTGTCTGGTACTTCTCCGCCATTTCAAAGGCTTTGCCCGCACATTTGTATGCACCTTCGACATTAGTGGGAGCAAGCACGATCCGCTGGGCATCCCCAGCTCCACCGAATACCGCCAGGTGCAAGTCCGACTGTTCGGTTTTCGTTGGCATACCGGTCGAGGGCCCGCCCCGCTGCGAGCAAAATATCACCGAGGGCACTTCTCCGATTACACCCAAGCCCAGCATCTCGGCCATCAAGGCGAGACCTGGCCCGGAGGTAGCCGTAGCCGCCCTTGTCCCGGCATACCCCGCTCCGATAGTCGCGGCGATTGCTGAAATTTCATCTTCGGTTTGCAGCAGACGCCCACCCCGTCTCGGCAACTCTGTGGCGAGCATCTCCATGATAGAAGTCGCAGGGGTAATGGGATAGCCGAAAAAATTATCGAGCCCTGCGTCCAGGCAGCCGCGAACCACGGCAGCATTGCCCGTCATCATCTGCACCTTGTTGCCAATATCCTGGGTCTCCGGCTCGCCCAGTTCGATGAAGTCGAGGCGAAAAACCGACTCACCCTGCTCATAGGCGGTATCGAATGCCAGTAGATTCGATTCGCTGATGACCGGGTCTTTATTTTTAAATTTATCCTTGATGATCGAATGGAAGGGTTCCCGTCGCATGCCGAATAGACCCGCAAGATAGCCCAAAGCCACTATGTTTTTCGACTTGGCACCCCCGGTAGTCTGGTCGCTGATCTCACGGATGCTCAATCCATAGGGAAGTTGCCCCGGAAGCAGATGTCCGGAGATATGTTCGCCTTCTGACATGGGCGCTATGGGAGCGTTATCGTAGATCACGCTCCCGAAATCCCTTACCTCGGGTACATGGGGGATGGCGTAGCTGTCATTGAGGGATACCAAGACATCCGATTGATGCTTCAGGGAGTAGGCTTGCCTGGATGTTACTCGCACCCGCGAGATACACTTTCCGAACCCCCTTATTTCCGGTGGATAGATGTCAAAGGCGATAACCTTGTAACCTGCCTTCGCCATGGCCCGCTTGAAGATGTCCCCAACCGCGATAGTGCCATCACCCGCCGAGCCGCAAAACATCAATTGAATATCAGTCTCTGTCATCGTGCCACTCTAGTCATGTTCCCAATATGGGGAAACTATCTGATTATTATCGTCGATGTACATTTTCTGGTCGGTAGCCGTTTCCCAGCGAATATCGTCCCCAGTCATGTTTCTTGCTGCGATTTCACCCATCTTCTTGACATTCTTCCAGCCGTAGTAGAAACGATACTGGTTCTCCTCCGGCGACCATATCTGGCACACATCTCCAGCGGCCCAGATATTGGGATCAGTGGTCTGCAGACTTGTGCTGACCAGAAGGCCACGCTCAAAATCAACCCCGGAGCCCATCATAAAGTCAGCCGCCGGTGACAAGCCCATGAAGGGCATCACCACGTCTGCAAAAACCTCTCGACCATCGTCGAAGATAATGTGGCGAGCCGACATTCCCGGCGCACCCTGTTGAATCTGCTCGATCTTCACATCTTCGATTACCTCTACCCCCATATCCCTGAGCGCACCCAGGAATAGCGTTCGCTCATCGGGGTCGACCCGATGGGGCCAAAACGTCTGTTCTGCGGCAACCAGGACAATTTGGTATCCCTCATTGACAAGATTGCGCGCCAGATCGAGGCCCAGGACATCACCGCCGAGCATGACCACCTTGCCTTTCTTCGGCAGAATATCGCGCACTTTGCAGGCGGCTGAGTACAAACTAAAATGGTTGAGCAGAGGTGCGAACTCACTCAACTCCGCCGGCAGATATGAGGCACCACCGCTTGCAACCAAGAGTTGGCTGTAGGAAATCTCCTCTTTGTGGGCAAGGTTTAGGGTTCGCCTGTTTGCATCCACGTGGGTCACAAAGCTGTTGCGCCGCACATTAATACGGTTTTCAACATAATACTCGACGGGATTCACCAGAAAGTCGCGCCAATCGCAGGTCTCGTGAAACAGACGGGGCAGTTCATAGCGGCTGTAAAACAGCAGCCGACCCGCAGTAATAATCGTAATGCGGCTATCGGGATCCCGCTGTCGCAGGCAGTATGCAGCTTCATTGCCGGCTACACCATTACCGATGATCACATAATGCTGGGTCGAAGCCATAGTTACAGGTCCTGATAAAATATCTCGTTTCTGGTTATGGAGATGCACTTGGTCGGACAGACTTTGAAACAAGCCCCGCAGCGGATACATTCGTTATTGTCAATCCAGATGGCACCGACCTTGTCCCATTCATTGGCCTCGTGCAATGAACCGTAGGTTCCGTCCGCTTGGATCTCGACACCATCCACCATCTTGATGCAGTTGCGCGGCGCCACCTCGATACAGGCCCGGCAGTAGGTGCAGTTATCAACGTCTATCTCGTACTTGTGATAACAGAGATAACAGCGTTTCGCCTCCTCCAGCCCCAGTTGAATGTCGTACCCGGTCTCCACCTCTTTGTCTCCAGAGTGGATGCGGGTGCTAATGGGTTCGGTGGGCATCTCCTGACGGGGAATAAAATCAAAAGAGCGCTGGCGCAAAGGCTCATCCACTGATGAGATCTTTACCACCTTTTTACGCCGTTCCCGACCCATCAACCAGGTATCCATCTTTACCGAAAGCTTCCGGGCATGACCGACGGCCTCCACCACAGTACTGGCCCCGTTTACGAAATCACCCGCGGAAAACAATCCCGGTATGGATGCCATGCCATCCTGACCTAGGCGGATATTCCCCCACTGGTCGAGATCAACCTGAACGTCGAGGATGTCAGTAACCGTCTTCTGACCGATTGCGATTAACAGAGTGTCGCAGGGTTCATCAAATTCCGACCCTTCAATGGGAATGGCCTGGCGACGCCCGCCACTGCGCCAGCCGCCAAGGCGGTTTTGCACAAATTTCACCCCCCTGAATTTGCCGTCCTCATCCAGCAGAAGCTCGACCGGGGTCCTCAATCCATGAATGCTGACACCCTCCCGCTTCGCCTGATATATCTCATCCTTGGTTACCGGTATGTACTCCTCCGTGGTACGGATGTGTATAGTGACTTCCTCCGCACCCAGTCTCTTTGCCACTCTGGCACAATCCAAGGCCGTGAATCCGGCCCCGACAACCGCTACCCTCTTACCAACCTGTTTCTTCTCGCCACGATGGAGCTCCATCAGAAAGTCCAGGCCATTCTCGACATTTTCCACACGGGTGGATACATCCTCGCCGGAGTCAACATTGCGCAGCGGCAACGGGATGGCTGCAGCGCACCCTGTTGTCAGTAAAACAGCGTCGTATTCCCTTAACAGCTCAGTAACTTTCACATCGCTCTCACCGCTACCAATGCTGACACCGGTTTTGAGATCGACCCCGAGACGGATGGTGTTGTGAATCTCCAGTTGCAGCAGATCTCGTGGTAGACGAAACTCCGGTATGCCGTATGAAAGCATACCGCCGGGCCTCTCTTCCTTCTCGAATATCGTGACATCATGCCCCAGTGTGGTCAGATCATGGGCGGCCGCCAATCCCGCCGGTCCTGCGCCCACGATGGCAACTTTCTTCTCGGTAGGTGTGTAGAGATCCTCCGTGATGCGATGCCCTACTTGCTTGTGGTCGGCAGCAACGCGCTTTAGATGGCAGATAGCGACGGGTTCGCCGTTACCGGGCCAACCATGGCGGCAGGCGTCTTCACAGGGCCTGGAGCAGATTCTCCCGAGCACACCAGGTAACACATTGGCCAAGCGGTTCAACTCGTAAGACCGACCAAACCGCTCCTCCGTTATCGTACGAATGTAGGCTGGAACATTGGTATCCGCCGGACAAGCCGTCTGACAGGGAATATTCTCTCTTACCCAACCGACGTCCCGGGGATCGGTGGAAAATCGAATGGGAGTAACAATACGCTTGCCATAGGAGTGGGTGGTAGAGAAATCCTCGTCTTCTTCGAGTCGTACGGTGCGGATTTCATGATCTGACATCAATATTATCCTCATCTTGCTTTGAGCTTTTGCCTATTGGGGCAACCATCAGCCTCAAGGGGAAAGCACACCCCCTCCCGGGAAAACCGAGTGCGCCTCACCTGGGAAGAAGCGCCGGCTCGAGAATCTTAAAGAGTCGTCTATTCAGAGCCATTGGAAGCGCATTTTTTCCGTAATTAGTCTAGGCAACACGTTAATTATAGACAAGTTTCGCTTTTTCAATTTGCTGTGATCCAAGTCGGCATGCGGGAACTTGAAAGCTGTTCCCTAGATCAGCACATGCAGACACAAAACCACCTGTTTGCCACGACTGCAGGCCCCAATACTCTTACAATCCGCGTTTGATAAACATGTCGAAGATCATGTATATCCTGAAAAATACTCGACGCAGTGGGGATTCGCAGCTCTCTTGCAAGCCCAGGCAAGAACATATGACTAGCCCGCAATCGCTGCCGGTTTTGAGTACAGCTCAGCAAAAAACTCAGAGTGGACTAGGCGTCTCTTAATACTGAAGGTTGCGCAGTGCAGCAATTCGCTCTACCAAGGGCGGGTGAGTCATGGTCAGTTTCTTGAGTCCGATCGCTCCGAGCAACCCGCCGTTGATACCCAAGGCTTGCATTTGCAGGGGTAGCTGAGCCGGTTTTTGCAGTTGCGCCAACCGTTCGAGCGCCCGGATCATGTTTTCCCGACCCGCTAACGCAGCGCCTCCTGCATCTGCTCGATACTCCCGCCGTCGACTAAACCAGCGCACAATCAGTGTCGCCAAGAAGCCGAGTACGCTCTGAGCCAGCATATAGGTCGCGCGATAACCTATTCCCCGCCCGAATCCGTATCCGGTCCGGTTATAGCCTCCACCCTGGTGGCGGTCGACCAGCGAAGAGATAACCTGGGAGAGCACAATTACAAAGGTATTGACCACGCCCTGCAACAGGGAGAGTGTAACCATGTCGCCGTTCGCGACGTGGGTAACCTCGTGGCCGAGCACAGCCTCTACCTCATCTTTGTCCATGGTTTCCAGAAGACCGGTACTCACGGCAACAAGTGCATTGTTCTTGTTGGCACCCGTTGCAAAGGCGTTTGGTGCGGAGGACCTAAACAAGGCTACCTCAGGTCTGCCGATGCCAGCCCCGTCGGCGAATCTATCCACCGTATCGACCAACCAATGTTCCGTTTCGTCCCGCGGCGACTCTATCACCCGCGCACCTGAGGATCGCTTGGCTATGGATTTTGACATCATCAATGAAATGAAAGAGCCCGCCATACCGACCACACCAGCCATTATCAACATTGGCACCCAACTGGCGCCTGGTGGATTCAGTCCCAGTATCGTAATGACCAGATTTAGAATAAATAGGACGGCGAAATTGGTTGCGAGAAACAGTCCGATGCGAAGCATATCTAGACCTCCAAGATGTCTATGTCTATCCCTATTGCGCCGAACACAATATCTTGTGGGCGCCGTATTAAATAATAGCTTCAAACATTGCCGTAACACCATGCAGCCTCTTCCGGGATCTGCTAACTGCCACTTTTCGCCCCTCGTATTCGGGTAATGGCGCCGTCGAATTGTTTCCAGGCCACCGACCTATAGCTACTGATACTCCCCAGACCGCACCAGGATGGTGTGAGCTGCCCGACTCTAGTGCGGGTGGGAATCAGTGAGCATCGTTGATTACCCATAACCTACTGTAATTTATTTAATAATCGATTTGGCACAAAACCTGCTGTTCGCTGATGAAATAAATTTGAATCCTGCACTTGCGCGGCGATTCGCACAGCAAATGTTTTGGGACCCGTGGTAGATGGATAAAGAAAAACTGGTGTTGATCGGTAATGGTATGGCTGGGGTACGCGCCCTGGAAGAGCTGCTCAAACTGGCACCTGAGATGTACGACATTACGGTATTCGGAGCTGAGCCGCATCCCAACTACAACCGCATCATGCTCTCCCCAGTGCTTGCCGGGGAGAAAACTCTGACCGACATCGTACTGAACGATCTCAACTGGTATGAAGACAGCGGTATCAGGCTGAAGACTGCCGAACCCATTACCCGGATCGATCGAATTGCGCGAAAGGTGATTAGCGAAAGCGGGCAAGAATACGACTATGACCGACTGCTTCTGGCCACAGGATCAAACCCGCTGATTATCCCAATACCGGGACACCAAAAAGCCGGTGTTATTAGCTTCCGAAATGTCGACGATGTCAATGTCATGCTGGAGGTCGCCGAACGCCATTCGAAGGCAATCGTAATAGGGGGGGGGCCTGCTAGGTCTGGAGGCAGCCAATGGGCTGATGAAGAATGGCATGGAGGTGACCGTTGTTCACCTACTGGACAGCCTGATGGAACGCCAACTGGACAAGCCGGCGGCCGAGTTGCTCAAGATCTCTCTGGATGAGCGCGGCCTGAAGTTCCTTATGGGAATGCAGACTGCCGAGATCACAGGTGGCGATCGGGTGCAGGGAGTTAAGTTCACCGATGGCAGTGAACTCGAGGCTGGCCTGGTAGTCATGGCGGTGGGCATCCGGCCCAACGTGGCTTTGGCGCAGGAGGCGGGAATTCATTGTTAGCATGGTGTGGTTGTCAGCGATACTATGCAGACCTTTGACCCCCGGGTGTACGCGGTCGGCGAATGCGTCCAGCACCGCGGCATCAGTTATGGCCTGGTTGCCCCACTGTTTGACCAGGCCAAGGTGGCGGCCAACCATTTGGCCAATATCGGTATTGCGCGCTATGAGGGTTCAGTCACTTCAACCAAACTGAAAGTGACGGGTATCGATCTGTTTTCTGCGGGCGACTTCAATGAGAGCGAGGGCGATGAAACCGTCGTGCTCCAGGACCGTGCCGCCGGTGTGTATAAAAAGCTGGTCTTACGTGACGGCAAGATCAAGGGCGCGGTGATGTACGGGGATACCCTTAACGGCTCCTGGTACTTCCAAATGCTTCGCGAGAACACCGATGTCAGTGCCATTCGCAATACCATCCTTTTCGGTCAACACGACCTTGGTGATGCCGGACATGGTGACCAGGCGCGAATCGCATCTCTTGGCCCGGAGGCCGAGATATGCGGATGCAACGTCGTTAGCAAGGGGGATATCACCGATGCCATTGTCAAGAAGGGGCTGTTCACCCTGGAAGATGTACGCGCGCATACAAAGGCGTCCAGTTCATGTGGCTCTTGCACCGGCCTGGTTGAATCGATCCTCGCCAGTACCGTGGGAGAAGGCTACAGCGCGGTTCCCAGCAAGCGGCCTATCTGTGACTGCACCGATTTTAGCCACGACGAGGTGAGCTCGGGTATCAAAGAGCACGAGCTGATGAATATGGAGGCGGTGCGTCACCTGTTCGAGTGGAAGAACCCAGATGGTTGTGCTACCTGCCGCCCCGTATTGAACTACTACCTGCTGATGAGCTGGCCGGGAGAGTACGAGGACGACGCCCAGTCACGATTCATCAACGAGCGCGCCCACGGCAATATCCAGAAGGATGGGACCTATTCCGTGGTTCCGCGAATGTTCGGTGGCCTCTGAACCCCTTCCGACTTACGCGCCATCGCCGATGCCTGCGAAAAATACAATGTACCGGAGATGAAAGTTACGGGGGGACAGCGAATCGATCTCTTCGGTGTGAAAAAGGAAGACCTGCCGTCAATCTGGAAAGACCTCTCCGACGCGGGCATGGTCTCTGGTCACGCATACGGTAAGGCACTGCGCCCGGTAAAAAACCTGCGCAGGAAAGACCTGGTGTCGTTTCGGCACCCAGAACTCCACCTCGCTAGGGGTGAAGCTCGAAGAGATGCCCTGGGGCTCGTGGATGCCTCACAAGTTCAAAATGGCAGTCTCCGGATGTCCGCGCAATTGCGCCGAAGCAACAATCAAAGATTTTGGCGTGGTGTGTGTTGACTCGGGCTACGAACTGCACATCGGTGGCAATGGCGGCATCAAGGTCCGACCTATTGTTCAAAGTAGAAACCGGGGAAGAGGTGTTGGAGACCTGTGCTGCCTTCACCCAGAAATACCGGGAGGAGGCCCGCTATCTGGAGCGTACAGCCCCCTGGGTAGAACGGGTCGGCTTGCAGTACATTAGGGACGCCCTACAACACGCCCCAACCCGCGAGGCACTGGCCAAGCGCTTCCTCTACTCACAGAGGTTTTCCCAGATCGACCCATGGAAGGCCCGCGCCGAAGGTGCCGAATCCCATGAGTTCCAGAAAATCGAGATCTCTGCCGCCTGACTATCGCCAAGCACTATCCACGAGGTTATAGATGGATAGTTGGATTGAAATAGCAGTACTGGACGATATCCCCCGGCTGGGAGCGCGGGTGATCAAGACCGACAGCGTGGATATCGCGGTATTTCGAACTGCCAGCGACGAAGTATTCGCACTCAAAGATGAATGCCCGCACCGCCAGGGTCCCATATCCCAAGGCATAGTCCACGAAACTACTGTGACCTGCCCACTGCACAACTGGAAAATCGATCTGAAAAGCGGCCAGGCCAAAGCACCGGACAAAGGATGTACTTCCGGTTATCCGGTCAAGGTGGAAGCTGGACGCATTTATCTTGGCCTGGTGAACCAAGTGGCGGCGGCCTAGCCGGTAATCGCCATATTGATCAGGCGAAGAAGGTTCCATCGCCGAGAGATTGAGTAGTGCGAACCAATTCTCTCTTATGCACGGCAACAAATTCTGCGATCCAAATTTTCATTTTTCCTTTAACCTACGGGAGGGCTATCCATGTCATATCTTGAACCAAACGAATTTGTATCGAAGATGGTCGATCAGGGTGAATCTAAGGTGTATATGTCAACTAGAGACACTCTGATTCGTGCCTTTATGGCGGGTGCCATTTTAGCGCTTGCCGCTATGTTCGCCATCACTGTCGCCACCAAAACCGGATCGCTACTGGTTGGAGCAATACTATTTCCCGTCGGCTTCATAATGCTCTATCTAATGAAATTCGACCTGCTTACCGGCGTATTTACCCTCGTTCCTCTGGCACTTATCGAAAGGCGGCCCGGGGTAACCTTTGGGCAGGTAATGCGCAACTGGGGGCTGGTATTTACAGGTAACTTCGCCGGAGCCTTATCTGTAGCCTTCATGATGTCGTTTATACTGACATACGGATACAACATTGATGGAGGGGTTTTGGCGGAAAAAGTCAGCAGCATCGGTGAGTCACGCACCCTCGGTTATGCGGCACATGGTGTGGACGGTTGGCTAACCATCTTCATCCGAGGCATGTTGTGCAACTGGATGGTCTCCATGGGTGTGGTAGGTGCCATGATCTCCACATCCGCCAGCGGCAAGATGATGGCAATGTGGATGCCCATCATGCTCTTCTTTTTCATGGGCTTGGAACACTCCATTGTCAACATGTTCCTATTCCCATTTTCCATGATTATGGGTGGCGAGTTCACTTTCGTGGAGTATATTGTCTGGAATGAGTTGCCCACAGCATTGGGCAACTTGGTCGGCGGTTTCGTATTGGTTGGCTTGCCACTCTATTTCACCCATATGCGCACCAGCCCAGAGCGCATCCTGAAAGCCCGTACCGCTGGCCAGGAGCCAATTGTGAACGCGCGGACAAATACGGAGACGTCACTAAAAGCACGCGCCTGATTACAGGAGAGAAGATGCATCTCGGCCTCTCATGGGGCCGGGATGTTCGCTATTTATGTCAAAAAAACTCTGCGTAAACATCGGTCAGTGTAGCGACGAGGGACGTAAATCAGTAAATCAGGATTTTCATGGGGCAGTGATTCCGGAGGAACCGCTGTTGAGCTCCAAGGGCATCGCCATGGCAATCGCTGATGGTATCAGCAGCAGCGATGTCAGTCAGATTGCCAGCGAAACCTCGGTCAAGAGTTTTCTGGAGGACTACTATTCCACTGTCGAATCCTGGTCAATAAAGACTTCTGTACAGCGCGTGTTGCAGGCGATTAATTCCTGGCTCTACGCGCAGACCTGCAGCGGCTCTTTTCGCTATGAGCTGGACCGCGGTTATATATGCACCTTCACCGCACTCATATTCAAATCGAACACTGTGCACGTTTTCCACATCGGTGACGCTCGCGCTTACTATTTGTCGGGAGACCACCTCGAACAATTGACGGAAGACCATCGCCTATGGATTTCCCGCGAGAAATCGTATCTACGCCGGGCACTGGGTATGCGCAGCCGACTGGAGATCGATTATCTCACTTACTCTGTGGAAGTCAACGACACGTTGCTACTGATGACGGATGGAGTCTACGAATTCGTGGATGATGGCTTCGTCTGCGAGACTCTTGACAAACATGAAGAGGATCTCGATCTCGCTGCTCGGTCAATCGTAAACGAGGCGATAAACAGAGGAAGCACTGATAACCTCACGCTCCAGATTGCACGGGTTGAGCAAGTCCCCTTGTACACCATCGGTGAACTGGTTGAGCAGGCAGAAACCCTGCCATTTCCACCGGATCTGCGACCGAGGATGGAGTTCGAAGGCTATGAAATCGTACGTGAATTACACAACAGCAGTCGCAGCCACATCTACCTGGCACTGGATCTGGACACCGGGAGGCAAGTGGCGCTGAAAGTGCCTTCTGTTGACCTTCGCGATAACAGTGAGTATCGCGAACGCTTTCTCATGGAGGAGTGGGTTGCGCATCGCATCGAGAATGCACACATATTGAAAGCTTGCGATCGAACACGCAAGCGGCAATACCTCTATATTGTCACTGAATATATCGAAGGCCAGACACTGAATCAGTGGATTGCGGACAACCCCAAACCTGAGCTCAAAACAGTCCGGAATCTCGTGGAGCAGATCGCCAGGGGACTCTACTCGCTGCATCACAAGGAGATACTGCACCAGGACCTCCGGCCCAACAACATCATGATCGATAAAGCGGGTACTGTAAAACTTATCGATTTCGGTTCCGTGCGTATAGCCGGCATTACCGAGATTGGGAGCACTGCCGAAAACCAAGACATCCTAGGTACTACGCAATACACTGCACCCGAGTATTTTCTTGGGGAGGCGGGAACACCGCGGTCAGATCTTTTTTCGCTAGGAGTAATCACCTATCAGATGCTCTCTGGAAACCTTCCATTTGGAACCCAGGTGGCAAAGGCTACCAGCAGAGCAGCTCAACGAAAACTATTTTACCAATCGCTGATCGATAGTGAACGCGACATTCCGGCTTGGGTAGACGATGCGATTCGCAAAGCGGTCCACCCCGATCCTTATAGACGTTACGATGAAGTATCAGAGTTTGTACAAGACCTAAGACAACCCAATCCAGCATTTCTGAATAGAGACCGACCGCCACTCCTGGAGCGCAGCCCAGCCACATTTTGGAAAGGTCTATCGATACTGTTAGTCATTGCTGTAATTCTTTTATTGATTACTCATCCTGTGGCACATGGATGACTTACAGTGGCGATCCACTTTGTATGACCGCAACCTGGCAGGATAAATGCTCTGGGCGCTCTGTTCTGATCTATTTGGGGGAATGAGAGCTGGCGTTTCTGGTTTTCGACAGTATCTCCTGAATAGTGTGAAAGAGATTCTCGATATCCACTGGCTTGGTTAGAAATTTCTGAATTCCATGTTCGGATAGTTTTTCCTTGGATACGTGCTCACTATTGCCGGAATAGAGGATAACAGGAAGACAGGATCCCAGTTCACGGATCGCGGCCGCCAACTCCATACCCGTTAATCCTGGCATGGTCTGGTCGGTGACTACAAGATCGAACGCTGTTGGGTTCTCTGAAATAGTTTTCAGGGCATCTTCACTATTGGTTTTCAAAGATACCTGCAGGCCCCTACTTTCCAGGAGATCACTCATGAATTCACCAACGGATAGCTCGTCATCCACAACCAGCACGTGTGCTCTAATCTGCGGTCGTATCAATACCTGTGCAGCGGCGGACTCAGGATCGTCGCCGAGTGTCGATTCCGGTAAAGCTGGAAACAGCACATGAAATACGGAGCCATCGCCGATTTTTGACTCAACTCTAATGTGTCCTCCGTGCTCATGCACAATACCGTGCACGGTCGATAACCCCATCCCCGTGCCCTTACCCACTTCCTTGGTCGTAAAGAAAGGCTCGAAAATACGATCCATAATTTCTGGCGGCATACCCGATCCGGTATCCTTGACCGACAATTCTACAAACTGACCATTGATACGCTGTCGGCATGCTGTACATACACCGTCGTGAATTTCCACGGCATGCAACGCGACACTCAGCACCCCTCGACTGTCCATTGCATCACGGGCATTGATACACAAGTTCATCATGACTTGCTCGACATGCACGGGATCAAGCATGACCGGGGGCACGTCCCTATTTAGGTCGGTGCGGAATTCCACACTGGAAGGAATGGTTGATCGCATCAATTTGCAGGACTCATTGATCAATGTCGCCAAGGACAACGGCCGGGGTTCACCACGTTCCCCGCGGCTGAAGGTGAGCATCTGCTGGATAAGGTCCCGCGCTTTCTCCCCGGACTTTTCGATTTGCTTCAGGTACTTCTCCAGCTTCTTATCAAGTCCCTGGTCAAGATGCTCTATTCCGAGAGTACAGTATCCCATCATACTGGTAAGCAGATTATTGAAGTCATGGGCGATTCCACCTGTCAGATGACCTATCGCCTCCATTTTCTGGGCCTGCCGCAGTTGGATCTCCAACTCCCTCCGTTCACGCTCTGCGCGTTTCGTCTCTGTGATATCGCGGAGAATCGTTAGCTGGTGAGGCCTGCCGCGATACATCATCGGCGTGGCGCGAACATCAAGGTCCATCTCCGTGCCATCTTTTCTTCGGCCCCGTGCCTCAATACGGAAGTGCTCGCCCTTGCTCAGTGCAGACAAGAATCTATCAAATGCCGGCAATGAGTCAGGTGCGACGAAATCAGTGGGGGAAAGTTGCAGAATTTCATCTTTGGTATATCCATGCATCTCGCAAAAAGTCGGGTTCAAGTCGACAATCTTACCGTCGTCCCGCCAAAGTGCCAGACCATCTGTAGAGGCACTGAAAATCGCCCGGTACTGCTCTTCGCTCGCAAGCAATGCCGCCTCAGAGCGCTTTTTGTCTGTAAGGTCCGCTATAAACGCCGTAAAATAGTCGTTGCCATCCATACGCGTTGCAGAGATTGAAAGCTCCACTGGGAACTCACTGCCATTGCTGCGCATAGCTGTCAATTCCAGACGCTTACCCAGTGTTCTTGATACAGATGTTTTCTTATAGTGCTGCAGGCCGAGTCGATGTGGCTCCCGCCAGCGTTCGGGAATAATTGTGCCTGCCAGTTCCCGATATTTCACATTACTACGTGAGTACCCAAACATTGCCTCTGCGGCAGGATTAAAGTCCACTATTCGCCCTTCATCGTCCATTGAGACTACGGCAAGTAGTGCATTATCGATAATTGCTGATTTTAGTGCCTCGCTCTCCTGTAATTTTAGGTTAGCCTCACGATGCCTACGCTCGCTCTCACGCAGACTTTGTTCAAACTGCTTGCGAGCGGTTATTTCTCGGGTCATTGCAAGAATACGGTCCACCCCAGCGAGTTGCACTCGCTTGAGAAAGACTTCGTCCCAGTGCAGGCTGCCATCCTTGTTCTTTCTATGCCACTCGAATTGTATAGCTTTACCCGCCACAGCCTGGGCAATCTTTTGCGCCGCCCCATCTTGGTTGTACTCACCCTCACCTGAAGAGAGACTACCCACATCGATGGCCTGGAACTCCTCCCTGGAGTATCCGTAGGTCGCACAGGCCTTTGGGTTGACGTCCACGATTGCGCCGGAATCGATATCATGGATAAAAATACAATCTTCCGAAGCATTGAAAAGCCCCTTGTAGCTTGCTTCGGACTGTCGCAATTCATGGCCCGCATACTCCCGCTCCAGCTCACCTGCCGCACGTGCGGCAAATATCTGCAAGATGGATTCGACCAGTTCCCGATCCCCCAATGGCTTGCTATGAGACACCGCAATTAGACCTTGAGCTTTTCCGGTCGAGTCGAACAGCGGGGCCGCAGCATAGCTCTCAACGGCGAATCGTCGCAGCCACATATCCTTGGGAAATTGCTGCGGTATATTGTTGGGATAAAAACAAAACGCCTGCCCCACGACATTGTTGCAGGGACTGCCTTCCAATGGATAGAAGACATTGCTCTCGATCCGTCCTTGAGCATACAACGCGCGTGTCTGTATCCGATCTTTGCTAGTCAGTGTTCCCACGAAAGCCAAGTCGGTACCCAATGCGTTGGCCAAATGGGCCACCAGCGATTGGAAGACGTCGTCACCCTGTGCTCTGGATAGACCTACTGCAGCTTGCTCCAGCGCCAACTCTGAACGCTTGCGGCGGGTGATGTCAGTGGAGAAACCACAGATTGCATAGCAGCGCCCGCCTGTGTCGTGGAGCGGAAATTTGATGGAAAGGTAAGTATGTACGCCGTCGGTCAGGACAACCTGCTCCTCAAACTCCATTACCTGCTCGTGTTCCAGCACCTGTTTATCGTTGGCGCGGAACTCAGACGCCGTGGCAGCGGGAAATACCTCATCCAAATTTTTGCCGACTACCTGCTCTTGCGTTGTATTCAGCAACCTTTCGAACTCGTGGTTGACAAGCAAAAACCTTTCGTCCCGCCCCCGCACATATATGGCTGATGTGGTACCGTTCAGTATCTGCTGCAAACGCTCTTCACTTTCTCTTACCGCCAGTTCTGCCCGCTTGCGTCTTGCGATATCCTGCTGCAGATCTCGTTGGGTCTGGTCAATGCTGCCCGCCATGGTGTCCAATGCCCGGCTTAGTCGGCTTAGTTCATCACGACCGGTCAATCGACTGCGAGCAGATAGATCGCCGTCCGCAAGCCGTTCAGCGACTTGTATTAAGGTTTCCGCCCGACGAGTGAGCAGCAAGTGGAAGGCCAGCCACAAAAGCACGGCAAGGCCACCGATGATCAATGTCCAGAAAAGTGACTGCTGCAACAGCTGTCTGTGCGCGGCACCCTTTGCTATTTGCAAATCGTATTGAATAAAGAGTTGACCAAACCGGTCAGGCCGCAATGCCGCGGGCGAAGGCGCCATGGCTATACCCGCATAACCCGCCAGCGCCGAACCATTACTGATAACAAGGACGCGGGCACTTCGTTGTCTGACAACCTGAGCAATTTCTCCCGCATCAAACTCAGGCGACACATTTGCGACCGGCTTGCCCAGCCAGCCGCGACGGGTGGCGGCAATAACTTCACCGCTATCGTCAGCGAGTACCACAATTTTGTATTCCTCCTGTGACGCCAGCGCTGCTATCTCGCGTTGTAATCCAGCGGTGTCATCATGCCTCATCAGATATTCAAGCGTGCCCTGAAGATGGGAAAGGCGCTGAAACAAACGGTCCTTGCCTTCTTCCTCGATGAGATCCAGTGTTCGGGGGAGATTGTAGGTATAGAAGGCGACCACGACGAGCGCGGAAAAGGCGATGATCATCGCTGGAACGGTGAGCTTCAGCGATGGAGGCGACCAGTATCCCATTACCGCAGAGCTTCCAGGGACCTGGCGTCGAACAATGCCTCGGTATCAACTTCGCTAGGTAAAAGGCGATGCGAACGCATGACTTGCATAAGACGTCTAGTCGGCTGCGACAACTCAGGTGGCTGCCCGCCAACCAATCGCCGATTTTCATCCAGTGAGGGAAAACGCATCCGTTCCAAAGCGTCCAGCACTTGAGGAGCGGAGATCTGCAGCCGTCCGGCGATGGACTGAGATGCAGCATCAGGATCGGTTTGCAGTTGATCCAGGGCCGCGAACCATCCCCCTAAAAGGTGCCGGATAGCCTGCTGCCGTTGGGTGGTGACTTCCTCCCATACGACCAGTACGTCGACAATTTCTCCGGGGATCTGGGTGCTATCGAACAGTGTAACTGCGCCGCTCTCCAACAATCGTGAAAGCACAGGTTCGAATGTGACGACCGCATCGACTTCTTTATCGTGGAATGCCGCCTCATGCTCGTGCGCATCGAGACTGGAGATAGCCACGTCGGAGCTTGTCATGCCATTTTGCTCGAGCGCTCTGCTTAGGACATATGCCCCCATTGCCCCGCTTTCCACGCCTACGCGGAGACCTTCCAGCTGGGAGAGGCTTTCTGTTCCCGGCTGACCCAGAATGGCATCCCCCCCATTAGAGATATCCATAACAAGAACGATGCGCGGCTGCAACCCATCAGCGGACAACAAGAGGACCTCGTCAACTGTCAAAGCAGCTCCATCGATCGCTTTGTTTCGTAGCGCGCGAATGACTTCGCTGGCTGAGGGATACTCCACCAAATGTACGGTTTGCTCATCTAACATGCCCCTCTCTCTAGCGAGGAAGAGCGGCTCGTATCCGAGCCAGCTCTTGGTGCCTATACGCAATGGCCGATCCGGCGGATCCGCGCATCCCGCTAGCAGCAACAAAACGCAAAAAGGGATACAGAGTAGCTCATACAAACTACCATTGTTCTGTCTGCTTATGGAGCTCTGTTTTCGTAGTTTCATGGAAAGCTGATAGGGCGATTTGGATATATGAAGTGTAAACCATGAGGTCCACTGCTTCGGCTTTCTGTTACAACACAGAAACAATTGAAACAGCACGGAAACCCTGAGGGTGGTCTGGCTCGGAGACTTTCACTCCTGTGGAACGAAAATATATCCGATACCGCGTACGGTTTTGATCAAATTCGGCTTGGCGGGATCCTGCTCAATCTTGCGCCGGAGACGAGTAATACGAATATCGATGCTGCGATCGTAGGGATTCCAGTCCCGATTCTGGGTGAGGTTTAGAATCTGATCGCGGCTTAACACTCTATTGGGTCGTTCTGCCAAAACATGCAGCAAATCGAACTCCATGCTTGTCAGTTCAATCTCATCGCCGCTCCCGTCTTTAAGACAGCGGGCATCTATATCAAGCGTCATCCTGCCAATAGAAATACTTTGTCGGATTTCTGTGCTCTTCGAGGCGTTGGGCCTGGATCCAGAGTTTTCGTATCGCCGCAAGACGCTTCGTATTCTGGCCAGCAGTTCGCGTAGATCAAACGGTTTCGGGATGTAGTCATCCGCACCCATCTCCAGTCCCACGATACGATCAACGGTCTCTCCCGCTGCGGTAATCATGATGATGCAAAGATCATAGTGTTCCCGAATATAGCGGGCCAGACTCAGTCCATCCTCTCCGGGCATATTAATGTCCAATAGCACGACCTGAGGTGTGAAATCTTCCAGGATCGATTTTGCCGCTGAAGCGTCCCCCGCCTCCAGTATGCGCATGCCGTGATTCGTCAAGTACTCCCGGACAACGTCACGAATATCCGCTTCGTCATCAACCACGAGAACCGACGGTAGATCATTCATCTCGTTGACCAGGGTGATTTCTCTAATTTTGATTTCATTTTGTTGTCGACTGGTATCCACTCAATCCCGCGAAATTGTTCCATCTATCAATGCATTCCTCAGGCACTCCAGATTATCAACCTGACTGTTGTTACTCTCCTGAAACAACAATAGTACAACTTTGAAAAAATCAGAAATTCTTCTGATACAGGCTGCCGCCATTATTCCATAAACAATTATCAGGGCGCCGTGATAAGCGGCTTTATCCGGGCACTTGATCTTTTGGAAGCTAGTACCCCGTACGCAGTCAGGAGTAAGGCTGAATTTTTTGGATACTGATGTTAATCGCTGCGAAACAGACTGGAGCATTGAATCCCGGCGCTAGTGGAGCAGGCCTTACGAATTTCAATATGAAAATTTAGAGAACCGAATATGAGAAACTTCGACTCCGATAGGACTTTTTTTAAAAAGGCGCTATTTCTTACGTCATTGATTGCCAGTGTTGCTGGTGCTTTGCTCTTGGTGGCAGCAGCATACCTTGGTCTTCCTGTCATTACCTGGGGGCTCCTGTACGTCAGCCTGGCCGGTTTTATTATCGTACTGCTCCTGGGAGCCGATTCGTTAGTCCGCGTCATTTTGGAAGCTGTAAAGGGACGAACCAAAGAAGCAGAAGACCCTGAATCGGAGCCGGGACCTCGGCTGACGCACAATGCTGGCAGAACAGCCTCGCCCTCGATCTAAACCATAAACCCCGCATCAGATTATAATCGATGTGTCGCCCCTTGAGATTGATGATCAGGGGGCGGCCTTTTAATTTCGGCAACGCTCATCTGCCAAATTGAGTTTGGTGAGCATACTGCTGATAGGCACCACGATTTTCAACCCCTCTTTGCGGATACTGGTTTTTCGCGCTGTCCGCTCACCAATCGGCGTTCCTCCTCTCGGAAGGTATCATCGGTCAATACGGCTGATCTCTACTCTCCATCATTTAGCGCCAGGAATGGGCTGGTACGGGGGGCAATGAGCATCGCCCTCTTCCAGTTTGGCTGCTGTTACAACGCTGAAACAACAATACAACAACTCCGAAAACATCAGAAATTCTTCTGATACCTCAGCCCGCCAATATTTCATGCAGGTTCCGGATAGATTAGACAAAAGTAGGCTCCAACCTAACTTGGTCACGGTTGCACTAAACCTGTCTAGCGAAGGAAACACTGGCCTGTGAAGGATACAGAATCCGAAACGTAACAAGAATATGTTCGCCCAGAAATTGTGGGTACTCGGTAAACAATCATAAACGATTTGAGAGGAAAGATTATGAACACAAGCACCATGACAACAAGCAACTTAGAGAAAGAATACTCGGATCCATCGGGATCGGCAGGCAACACTGTTTGCACGATCGTCATATGGATACGCAGCGAGAGCCTTTCCTATCAACTGCGAAGACAAGCGCTCATACGGTTTCTCGAATCCCTACCAGGTATAAAGGCTGCACGTTTTTCTACCACCGGCCCGTTATTGTTGATAGTGGAATATCTAACCGAACATACCCAGGCTTTATCGGTTGTTCAGAGCGTTGAATCCCTGGGTTTGGAAGCCAGGCTCGTGGGGTGCTAAACAGCTAGAACTGTGGCTGTTTGACACACAATATTGGCTGAAGGAGGCTCAAGTCATGAAGACCTACACGGCTATCGGCCGTCTCGCTTTCTCCAATCCCCGCCTTGTCACTCGTATGACGGCATTGCTGACTCTGTGTGCAGCGCTGATGGCAGTATTGCCATCGCTTTGGCCCAGTGTATTCGCACCTCTACCCGCACTACGGATAGATACCGATCCGGAAAACATGTTGTCCGAAGAGGAGGCGGTAAGGGTATTCCATAACCGTATGAAGCGGGAACTCTCTCTGCACGATATGTTGGTAGTCGGCGTGGTTGACGAAGCCAGTCCGTCGGGCGTGTTCACCGTTGAGACCTTAGGCAACATTCACCGGCTGACCAAATTCGCGGAGACTTTGCAGTGGCCGGATTCGGACGGCACTGGTGAAAAAGCGGGGGTCGTCTCCGTGGATATCCTTGCGCCTTCCACCGTCGATCGCATAGAAACTGAGGGGTTGGGCAGGGTCCGCTTCGACTGGTTGATGCGTTCTCCACCACAGACAGCAGAAGAGGCTTTAGAGATACGGGAGCGAGCACTGCGGATTCCCTTCTTCAATGGCACTCTGATATCCGAGGATGGCAGGAATCTCTGCCTCTATTTGCCGCTCACCTCCAAAGACGTCAGCTATCGTGTCTACGAGCACCTGCTGGATGAGATCACCAAACTGCCCGGTAATGCTCGTTACTACATCAGTGGTCTACCGGTAGCGGAAGATGCCTTTGGTGTAGAGATGTTCGTTCAGATGGCCATCTCCGCGCCTTTGGCGATGCTGGTAATCTTCGCACTGCTGTGGTTATTCTTCCGCCGCCTGAACCTGATCGCTGCACCCATGATGGTGGCCTTTTTCTCCTGCGTGACCACCATGAGCTTGCTGGTGATTACCGGCCAGACGGTGCACATCATGAATTCCATGATCCCGATATTCATCATGCCGATTGCGGTTCTTGATTCGGTGCACATGCTTTCCAGGTTCTTTGATCGCTATCGCATCACGCAGGACCGGAGAGCAAGTATCGCCTTTGTCATGCGCGACCTTCACACACCCATGCTTTATACGTCGTTGACTACTGCGGCTGGGTTTGCCTCCTTGGCTTTGACACCTATTCCTCCAGTGCGTGTATTCGGGATTTTTGTGGCGCTGGGTGTGATGCTGGCATGGTTACTAACCGTGACATTCGTACCGGCCTATGTGCTGCTGATGGGCAAGGACTCCCTCGATGGACTCCCCGTCGAGGGCAGATCTGAAAGGGGTCCCAAAAACCGCTTGATGGAACGGCTGCTGCATTGGCTGGGTAACCAGAGCTACCGGCTGGCGAAGCCAATCCTGGTGTTGACAGCTTTAGCTGTGGTGCTGGCCCTGGTCGGCATGATACGCATCCAGATCAATGATAACCCGATCAGATGGTTTGTCGAGGACCATCCAATCCGGATTGCCGACCAGGTGCTCAACCGGCACTTCGGCGGCAGCTACATGGCTTACCTGGCGCTACTACCCGGGGAGTCGACACGGGAAGAGATATTTAACCATCCACAGGCGCTGGACTATATCGAATCATTGCAGCAGAAGCTGGATGAGATCGATGTCGTAGGTAAAACTAACTCGCTGGTGGATATTCTCAAAACCGTTCACCGTGAGCTACAAGGGGGTACTGCCGAACACTTTAGAATACCCACATCACCCGCCGCGGTGGCGCAGACACTGCTCACCTACGAAAACAGCCACCGCCCACAGGACCTTTGGCACTTTGTCACCCCGGACTATCGTTCTGCAGCCATCTGGATCCAACTGAAGAGCGGTGACAACCTGGATATGTCGACGGTGACCTCGGTCATCGACAAGTTCGTAGCTGACCACCCGCCGCCGCTCGGCTTACAACACCGCTGGTTCGGATTGAGCTACCTTAACGTCGTGTGGCAGCAGCTGATGGTAAGCGGGATGGCAGAAGCTCTATTGGGTAGTTTCCTGATCGTGCTACTAATGATGCTGGTGCTTCTACGTTCCGGTGCCTGGGCCTTGCTGTCCATGGTGCCACTAACCCTTACGCTTGCCTCTATTTATGGTGTCATCGGCCTGATCGGAAAAGACTACGATATGCCGGTGGCGGTGCTGTCCGCCTTGTCCCTGGGGCTGGCTGTGGATTTCGCTATACATTTCCTGGTGCAAGCAAGAAAGCAGATTCAGATGAAGGGTTCCTGGGCAGCGGCCCTGGGTCCGGTGTTCGGCCCCCCCGCTCGAGCGATTACCCGCAACGGATTGGTGATCGCGCTGGGTTTTCTGCCGCTGCTGGCAGCGCCATTGGTGCCCTATCAGACCGTCGGCTTGCTCATCGCCGCGATTCTCTTCACTTCAGGTGGGGCCACCCTAGTTATCTTGCCGGCACTACTGCGAATCATGGAGCCTTGGTTGTTCCCGACCACCCGGAGGGACCATAGCAACTGTTATCGGCTCACAATAGGACTGGCATCGACGGCCTCTATAGGTTTGCTGGTCCTCGGATTACGCCGCCTGGCCGATGTAACCCCGGTCACATTACTCTGGGGAGTACCCATCGCATGCGCCCTCAGTTTGCTTCTGTTCTACGCATTCAGCAACTCTCCACGGCTTGAATCACTCTTGCAAAGGAAAACACCATAATGAAAAAAGACAGGACTATAAACTTGATCCGAGTTCTCCCCCTGACCTTGGCAGTCTATGGGGGTAGCGCACTTTGCGGTACCTCGCCCACTGTTGAAGAGATCGTCAAGCAAAGCGAATTGATGGCCTACTACCAAGGAGACGACGGCAGCGCTCAAGTAGAAATGACAATTTCCGATCGCCAGGGACGCGAACGTAAACGCCGTATGACTATCCTGCGCCGTGACGGACGGGGTGCAACCGATGCTAAGCTGAAGCAAAAGTACTATGTGCACATCGCACACCCCACGGACCTCCGCAACACGGTACTTACTGTCTGGAAACAGGGCACCAGGGACGATGATCGTTGGTTATATCTACCGGCGCTCGATCTGGTCCGACGCATCACAGCCAGCGATAAACGGACCCCTTTTCTCGGCTCGGATTTCTATTACGAGGATATTTCGGGTCGTAGTGTCGAAGAAGATCACCACGAGCTGATCGAAACCACCGATAATTACTTCGTCGTAAAAAACACTCCGAAGCAACCAGAGAGCGTCGAGTTCTCCAGCTACAGTACCTGGATACACCGCCGGACATTTATTCCTGTGAAAGCGGAATTTCATGACAAGCATGGGGAAGTCTACCGGGTATATGACGCTCTCGAGGTTGAGGCCATCCAAGGCCATCACACAGTGACCAAGGCCCGCATGCGGGATCTGAGAAATGGAGGAGAGACGCTGCTGGAGTTCAAGAAAGTGCTGTATGACCTGGGCATGGCCGAGGATATTTTCACCGAACGATACCTTCGCCAACCGCCTAAACACTACATAAACTAATCTATTTATTGACACTGCCTTGAACACGCGAACAATGCATCTATGCCGGCGTGCCCTGATACTCGCCTGTTCAATTGGCGTCTGCTGCACACTGGCCGAAGAACCTCCGCTACCGACTGGGCTCGGACAGGAGTGGGCACCGGAAAATCGCGGCACTGAGACAATAGCGGAAGCCGAAATTGGCAAAGACGCTCACGCTCGCCCAGTGATCTTTACAGGCTTTTCAGATACCCGCGCCGGCGCACGTGCCCAGGAGGATGGCTACCAAGATCGTGTCTCTTTGGCAGAGACCAGACTCCGCTTCAACTTGGAGTGGCCCGGCCGAGAGTTCGAACTTCGCCTGAGTGCTGATCTGCTCTACGACGCCGTGACCGAGGATCGCTCGATCGATTTGGAATCGGGAGACGGATTCTTCGACTTACGGGCTGCAAATCTGATGATGCGGCCCGCTTCTTTCCTGGATTTCGTCATTGGCCGGCAGATCCTGACCTGGGGTACTGGCGATCTGATATTCATCAACGATCTGTTTCCCAAAGACTTCCAGTCGTTTTTCATTGGTCGCGATGTGCAATATCTCAAGGCACCGTCGGATGCGATCAAGCTGACGCTATTTTCAACCGTTGCGAACCTGGACCTGGTCTACACTCCACGTTTTGACGCCGACCGTTTTGTCGACGGTAGCCGGCTATCCTATTTCGATTCGGGCACCGGAAGCCTGAAAGGCAAGAGTGACAGCATACACACCGACCAGCCGGACGATTGGTTCAATGATGACGAGATCGCTCTGCGCCTATATCGCAATGTCGAGGGTTACGAGCTGGCACTGTATGCCTATCGCGGATTCTGGAAAAGCCCGGCCGGTTTTGACTTCGACTCCGGCAGAGCAACTTTTCCCGGGCTGGGTGTCTATGGTGGGAGTATACGTGGCGTTCTAGGTCCGGGTATCGCCCATTTGGAGTTTGGTTATTACGATTCGTTGGACGACCGGAAGGGCGACAATCCTGCAATACGCAATAGTGAAGTTCGTTTTCTTTCAGGGTACGAGTTGGAACTCGCGAAAGAATTCTCGGTGGGTGTGCAGTACTACCTGGAACACAGATTGGATCAGGCTGCCTACGAGCAGGCACTCCCGGTGGGCCAGACTGCCAGCGAAAGGGACCGCCATATATTGACGCTACGCCTGACCCAACTCTTGCAGAGGCAGGATCTCGAACTCTCGTTGTTTACATACTACTCTCCCACAGACGATGATGGTTACCTACGTCCTTACTTGGCTTACCGATTCGATGACAACTGGAACTTCGTAGTCGGCGCCAATCTTTTTTTTGGAAACAGCGAGCACACATTTTTCGGCCAACTGGAAGACAACTCGAATATCTACACGGGTGTTCGCTACAACTTTTAGTGTATAAAAAACTCCGCAACACACCAAGACATCTCGCACATTCGCCATCATCGCATAGTCATCATGAAACCCCAACGCGAACTAAAAACGCCGCTTTATCTCGAGTGCTATTGCTACCAATGGTCTCGAAAGTTTCCAGATCAAGACAGGATTCTCAGCCGCATCAAATGATGTCTAACAATTATTCACCGAGTGCAATGTCGCCAACAATGTCGACCTCCTTCGCCATACTTGCGAATAGCAACAGTCTAACTCTGTCAAGCTGCATAAAAATCCAATTCCTCTCCAATGTGCCCGTAGCAGATTAATCTCCAGGGGAGTTCTGTAGATAAAATACAGGGACCGCCTCCATCCAGTAGTTCGATCACTCTCAGCAATACAGCGCCAAGTGAAGAGTCGTTGAAAAAGCCCAGGATATCATTTATTCCCTCCTTTCAGATGACCTTAATGCCAACTAACCCTCAATACCCGCAATGACCCAGACTTGTTCTCGAAAGCAGCCTGCCCTACGCTACTGCCCCATGGTGAGAATGCAGTGGCAATCCAACGATGTCTCGTGACACCCGGCGGTTGAATCAGGATTGGTGCACGCTATTCCCGGATCTTGCAGCGGGGGATGAACGCACGCGCAAGGTGATGGAAACTGCCCGCTGGGTAGAGATCCCAGAGGGAGAGGCGGTATTTCTCGCCGGTTCGCCCTGTTCAAGCTACCTATTGGTGCTCGACGGGAGTGTGCGAGTCCAATTGATCGGAGAGGGAGGGAGAGAGGCATTACTGTACCGTGTGCTGCCGGGTCAGTCCTGTGTACTTACCACCTGCTGCATGCTGTCTTGTGAAAGTTATCCGGCGGAGGGATTCACCGATGCGCCGGTCAGCGCACTGGTAATCACCAAGCAGGAGTTTGACCTTGCACTGAATGAGGCGCCGACATTTCGCCGCTTCGTGTTTACCAACCTCGGCGGGCGCATCGCCGAGATTATCACCCGCATGGAGGCCATTAGCTTCAAACCGGTGGAACGACGGCTCGCCACCTGGCTCCTGGCCCGTGGCATGGGGCGGGGCCCGCTCGAAGTCACACATCAGCAGATCGCAGTTGAGCTGGGAACTGTAAGGGAAGTGGTCTCTCGTCATCTCAAGCGCTTCGAGTCCAATGGCCTGGTGCGGCTAGGTCGGTCCACGGTGGAGGTAGCCGATCCGGTCGGATTGCAGCGCCTGCTCGCGGCGCCTGTGTGACCTAGTCACTGAAAGGATCTGCTTCGGGGTCCATGCTCCACACACCGGCACCACCATCTGCGTGCCCGACCTTGAGTGGAGACCGTCGAACATGAAATCCAATATCGGTAACCTCGACCGCGGCCTGCGCATCGGCGGTGGTTTGCTATTACTCGTCCTCACCCTGACCGAGAGCCTGGGTCCCTGGGGCTGGGTCGGCGTTGTTCCCCTGGCCACGGGATTCGCTGGCTGGTGCCCGGTCTACTCCCTGTTGGGGATCAGGACCTGCAAAACGACTTGAAACCACATATCCAACATCCGCCCCGCCCAAAGAGCGGATTTAACCCAATCCCGCCATTCGGCATGGAGAATGATATGAAATCAACTGTTATTGCCCTCCTGGGGGCAGTGCTACTTCCTCCCCCGGCCCTAGCTGACAACCTGGGGTTCGACGGAAAAATTGTCGAACCGGACTGCGACGAGATGGCCTCCTGGTTCGATTGCCGCAAGATCAAGAAGGCACCCGCCCAGGTGCGCCGAGGATACCGGTATATTCATCACACCAGCAAAACCCTGGGGCCGGACGGCAATAAGAAATTCCCAGACGGTACGCCTTACGCGACGACCAGTACCGCCTGCACCAGCTGCCATTTCACCGGTGGTCATGTACCTTTTGGTACGCCCATGTATCAGTCTCCGGACAAGTACGCTGGACTACCCTATTTCCGGCCGCTGGATTACAACCGGGACCTTGAGGACTCCATTATCGACTGCTTCCGCAACTGCATGAATACCGCCCGCACCCTTTCCAAGAACGATCCGGTAATGCGGGATATCGTCGCCTATATCGAATGGCTGTCAGACGGTGTCACAGACCCCAATATGCAGGGGCCCGGCTGGGTCAATATTCCGGGTATCCGGCTGCCGGTTGTGGATTCTGCGGTAGCGGACATGAAGGCGGACCCCGAAATCGGTGCTTACCTCTACGACGAGGAGTGTGCCTCCTGTCACAGCAAGGACGGCCCTGGTTTGGGGGAATACCGCCGTGGGGAGAACAGACCTCGCACCCCTGCACTCTGGGGTCCGGACGGCTATACCCGAGGGGCGGCCTTTTATAACAATCAGGTTCTGGCAGGATACGTTAGGCAACATATGCCCTTTGGCGATCCATTCAGCTTGAGTCCCCAGGAGGTGCTGGATATTGCCGCATACATCAACGACCGGCCCCGACCAGCCGGCATGGCGGACCAGATGTTCTGCCACACAGAGTCGGATGGCATTCCGGCCTCCCTGCGTAAGCCCGCCGCCTGGTTGGTGGGCTGCACCTACCCGGGGGAGCCATTCAGCGATGAACAAATCCTCTATGGCCCCTGGCGGCAGATCACAGCGTGGCGTAACGCCGAGATTCTGCGCTTGAAGGGAATCGAATAGCCCCAACTTGCCTTGAGAACCGCCTTGCTGGGCATCTAAGAAAGTGCATAGTTCCCCCAATCATCGGCTCGTGTTCCGAGTCGATGATTATTTCCACCCGGTTTCTCTCCATCGTGCCTCACTGCTCCTCCTTCGCGACAGCAGATGAACGGGAAAACCAATGGTCATCCGGGCCCGGTTGACACCAGAGAATTGAATCGAGCCAGTGGAAGCAGCAATATTAAACACAGTGTTTCGCTAGCGGCTGTTACACTCTCCCGAGGTCACAAAAACTGGTGAAAACGTCTTCAGATTATGTATCCGACAATTTGGAAATGCGGACTCCATCCTGTTGGCGTTACCTACTGCATTTTCAGTCGCCCGGGAAAAAATCTTCTGGCTGCCAGCTTACTACGGCGTTTTTGTATCAGTATATCTATTGTGCCGTCATCCTTATCGACAGCTCGCCAAAGATACACCAACTCTCCACGGATCTTAGTAAATACCTCGTCCAGATACCAGGTATCACCAAGGTAAACTTCTCTCCTGCTGAACTTGCGGGTGTATTTCGAACCAAATCTGTTGCACCATTTCCGAATCGATTCATAGGAAACGGCTACCCCTCTTTCTGCCAACAGCCTCTCCACGTCCCGCAGACTAAGAAAGCAAACAAAGTGCAGCCAAACAGCGTAGCCTATAACAATCGGAGGGAATCGGAATCCATAATAATACGCTTCCGGTTGTTTCAACGATTCGTCCAAATGTACTATCAGCTTTCGTTTTTCTGATTTTCTCATGGGATAAGGATGCGACTCATGTCCCGGTAAGATTAACCGCCTTTCAGGAACCCTGAAGGGCAATACCGTTACCAGTTCTTGGGGCCGATAAAATGTGCCAAGTTCGCTCTACATCCGGTCTATGGCGATTCACGGAAGCATCCGCCCACAACCGCGCCTCAGGAATGAATGAACACCAAAGCATGTCAGGAGCTGGAGAAATGCTCTTTTGCCATCAATGCTGCCTCTACTCTGTTTCTGGCATGAAGTTTTTGTAGAACATTGGTCATGTAGTGCTTGACTGTTTTTTCTTGAAGATTGAGCTCGTTTCCAATCTCCTTGTTACTGAGACCGCGTGCGACACCTTTCAATATCTGCTCTTCTCTCGAAGTCAGGTCAGATAATGGATCTCCACGCGTCGCCTGCTTTCCTTCCTCCTTCATCTCGGTCAACAGCCGAGCAGCTAAATCGGGGGAAACATAGGATTCTCCCAGATAGACCGCCCGAATTATATTGACCAACTCTTGGCCGCCGATACCCTTCAGAATATAGGCTCTGGCACCGGCCTGTAGCGCCGAAACGACATCCTCGTCTTGTTCGGATACCGTTAGCATGATGATCTTCACCACTGGACAGGCACTTGCAACCCGACGAGCCGCTTCGATGCCGCTACCCGGCATGCTGATATCAAGGAGTAGAATATCCGGCAGCAGATCAGTGGCGAGATTCACGGCTTCTTCCGCGTTGGCACCCTCCCCCACGACCCGGATATCAGACTCGGACAAGAGAGTACGCGCAACACCTTCACGAAACAGCGGATGATCGTCTGCTATCGCCACTCTGATGCTATCAGCCATACAACTCTCCCCCCTTGTCGATGGTGCACTGCATAACGATCCGCGTACCAATTTTGGGGTCGCTATGTATTTCCAGCTCGCCACCGATACTCTCTATGCGATCTCGAAGTCCAACTATACCTAGTCCTCTGGCCGGCTCGTGATCGGTAAAACTGATTCCTGGTCCACTGTCTGTTACTTCAATCCTTAATAACTGCCCATCATACTGGCATATCAGTCTCTGTCCCAGACCATCTGCATGATGAAATGCATTGTTGAGCGCTTCCTGAACAAAGCGGAAAATGCATATCTTGAGAGACTTTGTCAGCCGTTGAGGTGTAGATTGAATATCTACATCGACCCTGGTTTCCGTTCTTTTTTCGTGTGCACTGACTGCATAGTCGAGCAGCTTTGACAGTGAAAGATTTTCAAGTTCCGGCAGAGTCAATCCAGTGCAGATCTCACGAATCTCCGTGATAGCGTCCATGAGGGAACTACGCACGATGTCGATATCGGTTCTACTCTCTTTAGAATTCCCTTTATCTCTTATCAGAGGTTTCAGAGCATCAATTCTCAGTAAAGCGAGGGACAGAAGCTGCGCCGGTCCGTCATGTAAATCTGCGCTTATTCTACGAAGGTAGTGTTCGTTGATTTCTGCAGTTCTACTAGAGGCTTTTTGTAAACGACTACGCAGCTGTTCATTCTGCGCTAACAAATGGGAGAGTTCGCTCACTCGCTGTTCAAGACTGATTCGTTGCAGTTCAATGGTTTTGCTCCCACGAGAAACAATACCAGAGAGCACGCTCAACATTCCCAGAGTCACGGCGGCTACCACCATCCAACTCTGGAGGTTAGCTACAAACAGATTATCCTGAAGTGTCTCCGCTGACTCATAAAATTCAGCTACAGCAATAATATTGCCGGTATGGGTCTCTCTAATTGGGCTATACATCTCCAGTAAGGGAATACCACTGGCCCGTTCAAGTGCATCCTCATCATCCTCGAGTCTGTCGAATTCAGCGGTAACCTCACCCGCCCAGGCGTGTCGCAAATTATCTGTCGGTGGAAATCTCGTTCCAATGATTTTTCGATGAGAGCTATAAGCGATCAATCCACCCTCCTTCCAAATTTTGAATGAAACTATTCGTCGTCCTAAGACATTGCTCTTCAAGAGTACATCCAACTCTTTTTGAATCTCTGGAGAGAGTAGATCATTGTGCGCCAGCTCTTGTACAAGCGGAGCGACAAAGCTCTCCATATATAGTGCTGTCGATGCTGCAGTATTACGTGTAACCCCATCCTCAATCTGCTGAGTAACCCAAAATCCTATGCTGGCCATTCCCACCAGCAATACGACAGAGCCGGTGAAAAAATACTGGGCAGCGAGGCTCAGACGATGCCAGGAGTCCGCAAGTGTAGACAATGGCCGCTCGGTGAATATTTCCATACTCTTTTTTATCATCTATGGACCCTATCTTTTTTCAACAGACCTTAGTACCGGACTATAGTCCTATTGACGCTAAGACCTTGCGCCGAATAAATCTTAAGGCCTTCGTCCGTTATCAACCCTGTTTATCTCGGCCATTATCGGTTTATGGCTATACTGAGTTCCAACCCATCGATAGTTTATGGTTAGAGAATCGTAATATGGTTGTTGGCGACTATTATTTTCTATCCCCTGGATGGTCGAACAAGTTGGTAATCTTGAAACGATAAGATTGCTGTCTATTATACTTAGCATTAGCTTTGATGATTTCCGGCGGTCAGATTTTCGTATGGTTCGTATTCCAGCACTCGTTGAAATTGGCCAGTTGCACATTAGTTTCAGACTTCACAAAGCGGAGAAACACATGAAGATACGTAACTCAATCCTCGCCATTAACGCGCTTGCTATCGCTCTCTTATCTCCTTCGGCTGTTGCAACCCTTTACACCTTGTCAGGAGCTATGGACGTCTTCCAAGCAACTACAAACCCAGATGACATCGGTAACGGTTCTGGAGAAATCTCCGGCAACTACAACGACGTGACCAACCTGCTGAACTACACGATTACATGGTCTGACTTGACGAGTGAAGTAATCAATATGCACTTTCATGTCGGCTCGGTTGGCGTGCCTGGTGGGGTTGATCTTGGAATATCCGGGCCCTGGTCCAGTCCCCAATCCGGCGTGGACATATTGTTAGACGTGTCACAGGAAAATAACCTGCTCAGTGGAGATTGGTATGTAAATATTCACACGGCTGATTTCGTTGGAGGTGAGATTCGGGGACAGGTGAATGTTGCGGTGTCCGAGGTGCCTGAACCATGGACTCTTGGATTGCTAAGCCTTGGATTGGCGGGTATCGGCTACCAGCAGTATCGAAAAAAAGCTACCGGCTAGAATCTGCGATTGGTAATCCCACTTCATCTCGATCTAGAGTTATTCGAGGTAAAGTAATTGCGTCAATGCGAACGGTGCTTGTCATGCTGCCCGCATCGATACAAACACCCCGTGAAACTTTGTAACGTAACCAGCGCAACCCTTGCGCTGGTTACTACTTCGGCCCTGAGTGTAGTGGTGGGTCGAAAACTATTGCGACGGACGCCCCTTCGGCTGCTGAATCAGATTGGCGGTGTATTCTTTCGGATTCTGGCGGCTTTTTCACCAACCAAGGCATTCCATGCATGATCCTTTAGGCTAGGGACGAAGCAGAAAACTATATCGAACTAGGCTGGCAGTCGTGAAACAGGCATCTTGAACGGCATTGCTTATATCTACACTCGAGGGCGCACGGCGGACCCACGCTTCAATTTCGGGATAGAAAAAATAGATGCGTTGTCGGCTACACAAGCGCAGTTGTTGGGCTAAAACCGCTAGGAATGGGCGGCGATATCCAATATGTTGCTAAGGCAAAGCGTGTGATCCCTAGTAAGCGACACTGGGCAACCATGTGACGATCGGTGGCCAGAACATGATGATGAGCAACCCCACCAGCTGCAAAATGATAAAAGGCGCTACACCTTTGTAGATATGTTTTACGGTTATCTCGGGAGGGCAAACCCCCTTAATGTAAAACAGGGCAAAACCTACCGGCGGCGTCAGGAACGACGTCTGCAAGCAGACTGCGAAGAGTATGGTAAACCACACCAGGTCGAACCCCAAACTTTGCATTACCGGCGCGACCAAAGGCAGCACGATAAGCGTGATCTCCACCCAGTCAAGGAAAAAGCCCAGCAAGAATGTAACCAGTAGTACCACCAGCAACACCCCGTTGGGACCGATGTCCAGACCGAGCAGTGTTTCCTCAATCACCTGATCTCCACCGAGTCCCCGCAGCACTACCGAGAATGCCGTGGCACCGAGGAAGATAGCGAAAATGAAGGCGGCTGTCTTGGTGGTTTGTTCCAGCGAGACTCTCAGCACAGCCCAGTTTAGCCGGCGATTAATTAGCGCTAAAAGCATTGCGCCCGCGGCACCCACACCTGAAGCTTCGGTTGGAGTGGCAATGCCGAAAAAGATCGACCCGAGAACGGCGAGAATGAGAAAGACTGTGGGCAGTATCGCCTTGATAACCGCGAAGATGATCGCCGGCGTGATCGGTTCAACGCTATCCGGCACCGGGGCGGCACTCGGCTTGATCCAAGAGTAGAGCAAGATATAAGTAATGTAGAGGCCAGCCAGAAGGAATCCGGGGAAAAATGCACCCATAAACAGGTCACCCACCGAGGCGTTGGGATTAGCCAGACGATCGGCCATGAGCACGAGCATGATGGATGGCGGGATCAAAATGCCCAATGTGCCCACCGAGCAAGCGGTACCCACAGCCAAGGATTTATCATACTTGCTGTCCAGCATGACCGGCAGCGACAACATACCCAACAAAACCACGGAAGCGCCGATAATGCCGGTGCTGGCGGCCAGCAGTACGCCGATGAGCACCACCGTAATGGCATAACCGCCGCGAACACCGCCGAACAGTTTTACCATGTTTTTCATCAACTGCTCGGCAACCCCCGATCGGTCGAGCATAATGCCCATGAAAATGAACATGGGCAGTGCTACCAGCGTCTCCCGGGCTACGATATCCCATACCCTTTCCGGAAATAGTGAAACGCTGCTGTTCCAGGTGAACCAGATATCCGCGTTGAAATATTCCACGGAAATAACGCCGATAAGTCCCCAGATAATGGCCGTTCCCCCCAATACCCAGGCCACCGGATAGCCAGTGAACAGCAATCCGATAAAGGTCAGAAACATGCCGATGACCATGATTTCTTCGAGTGACATAGGTCTTCTCCGGTTGCTATTTCTTTTGCGGCGGGGTGAAATCGACGTCTTTTACAAACGGATCGACATGCAGGGGCTTAGGACGGCCGAATAACTGGGCGGAGCATTTCAGCAACCTGGAAGCTGCGCCTACAATCAGCAGCACTAGCGCCAACGGGACAAAGAACTTCAACAACCATCGCGCTGGAAGCCCGTCGGGGGCTTGGGAACGCTCGCCGAGTTCATAAGCCTCCCAGAAATAGGGCAGCGCGTCCCATAAGAAAATAACCAGAAATGGCAAGAGTAGAAACAGAATCCCGAATAGCTCAACCCACGCCTTGGTTTTTGGACTGAAAAGTTCATGCAGCACATCAACCCGTACATGATCATCATGCACCAGGGCATAGGCGAGACCAATCAGCCAGGCGGCACCATAAACATGCCAGGTGATCTCTTCCAGCATGATCGAGCCCTGACCGAAAGCGTAGCGCATGATCACACTGAGCAAGATGACAACCATTACCACCAGCCACAACCAGGAAAACCAACTGCCCAAGCGATCCAGCAGGTTGTCGAGAAACAGAGAGGTTTTGGTGGTCGGCAGGTGCAGATGATGGGGTAGATCCGGTATGTGGCTCACACTGCCTTCAGGTTCTGTTTCGGCCATTGTGTCCTCCAGTGAACTGATGCCGTCGCTTACCACCTCACCAGGTGACCGGTTCAGAAAACCTGTCACCTGGCGAAGATGGCGCTGTTACATGTCTGCGGGAAGATAACCCAGATCTTCCCAGATACGATACTGCTCTTGAAAGGCCTGCTGGCTCTCGTAGACACGCTTGAAGTCGGCATCGTTGGCGGACTCCTCCGCCAGAACCTCCTCCGTAATCCGCTTCAATTCAGCAAGGATCTCGGGTGGCAGCTTTTGCGCGGTAACTCCTTTCTCCTTGAAGCCAGCAATAACAGCACCTTGCAAGAACTCGCTCTCTGCTAGCCCCTTGACCACTGACGCCATGCAAACATTGCGCACCAGGGCCTTGCTATCCTTTCCGAGTCCATCCCATTGCCCCTTGTTTACAAGCATGTACTGCGCAGTGAACGGCTGATGCCAGCCGGGGAAAAGATTGTATTTAACAACTTTGTCGAAACCGAGCCGTTGATCGATCACCGGCAAGGAAAACTCTGTGGCGTCGATAGTGCCCTTCTCCAACGCCTGGAACAACTCGCCGCCGGGCATCATGGTCACCGAGGCACCAAGCTTTTGAATCACTTTTCCACCCAAACCGGCGAAACGAATCTTCAGACCCTGATAGCCATCCAGACTTTCCAGCGGTTGCTTGTACCAACCGGCGGTTTCCGGGCCAATGATACCGCACAGCTCTGCATGCACCTTGAAGCCCTTATTAGCATAGACTTCCTGCAACATATCGTGGCCGCCACCTTCGTAATACCAGGCCATGAAAGCCCAGGGTTTGAGGCCGAAGGGTACCGCAGCAAACAGAGGCACAGCAGCGACCTTACCCTGATCGTAGCCGATCCAGGTGTAACCGGCCTCGGTCTTGCCATCGCTGACCGCAGCCAGGATATCGAACGCAGGCACCAGTTTACCTGGTTCGTACACGCGCACCTGCATAGCGCCGCCACTGGCCAGTCCCAGTTGCTCCGCCGCATACTGGGCGGGTGTTCCCAACGCCGGGAGATTGGAAGGGAAGGCAATGGGCATGCGCCATCGCACCTTATCTATGGCAAGTGCCGAGACGGGACTCAGCACCGATCCGGCAATAGCGGCCGATGCTACAAGTGTGGCCAGTTTTTTGGTCCGTGCTCTCAAGTTCATACTCTCTCTCCTCTTTTGGTTTATTAGACTGAATCCGAGACGCCGAGCTAACTAAAGCCGGTATCAGCGATACAGGGTTACACACTTTTTCGCTAACCAAGGGCTAGCCTTCTGATAATGTTATTCTGATTCTCTTGCGCATCGTCTTGCATCCTTGCTAGCCGCCTGACCTAAACAGGTTTGCAGCATCTCTCCACCCAGCGACAAGGTGGAATCGTTGGAGCTGCCGCGGTGTTCCGAATATCCAACACATGATACGACGGCTCTCTGTTGTTTTCCCGTCAGAAGCATAATGCTGACTATTCCCCGCTCGTTGCTTACATTAACCACCGACTGATTGATTAAATGATAGTGGCTAGGACTGGAGCCGTATACCACTGTTTTCCATGGGGCACCGACCAACCGGTCCGGTAAAAGGAGCGGTCAGGCGTGGTTTCGGTTTTTTGCAGTGTTTCCCCATGTTTGTATAGCCTTTCAGCAGAGCTTTCCAAGCCAATTCAGGCCCGGGTTTCAGTAGTCGAATATCCATTGAGGCTCGCCGCGAACAGCTGTAACAAATGCGGTAATGACTGAACTCGATAACTCTACCCAGTGACACACGGTGGTCAGAGTCTGCCCACTCATTCGCCAATAATTGGTAAGGCCAGTCTATTATTAGATCATGAAATTTCTCCTGTCAAGCCTAAATTCAGCTTCAGCATTCCCCGTCCCATCCTACCAATGAAGCCTCAACACCCCGTAATAAACCTGCTAATTCTTTGTTTTTATGTGATTAATGGACAGACTACTTCCATTTGTCACAATTCCGGTCTAAACTCTAGAAAATTGGTAATACCAATGCTTCAAAAGCAATGAAACAAACACGAATCTCTGACCAGATAGCAGAAAGCCTGACGGCCATGATCGCCAGAGGGGAGCTCAAACCGGGGGAACGCCTGCCGGCCGAGAGAGCCCTGGCCAGCCGTTTGCAGGTATCCCGCCCCTCCCTGCGCGAGGCCATACAGAAGTTAAACAGTAACGGCCTACTCAATACCCGCCGAGGGGGCGGAACCTACGTGTGCGAGGAAGCGGAACACTCATTCATAGATCCGCTGTTGGCGATTTTCAAAGAGTTACCGGATTCCAGCTTCGATGTACTGGAGATCAGGCATGCATTGGAAGGCACGGCTGCCTATTACGCCGCGTTGAGGAGTACCGACAACGATAAAGAGAATATCAGGAATAAGTTCGAGACCATGATTGGCCGGCATGGTGTCGGGGAGCCAATAGAAGAGGCCCGCGCCGATACCGAATTTCATCTCGCAATCGTGGAGGCATCACACAACCTGGTGTTACTGCACGTAATGCGCGGATTGTTCACGCTGCTGTTGAGCAACATCAGTCAGAATTTGGAAAAGCTTTATACACTGCCAAGGGTATTCCAGCCGCTCAGCAACCAGCATCGAAGGTTGATGGAGGCGGTAGTTGAAGGCGACCCGGAAAAAGCGCGCCAAGCGGCTCAGGCACATCTGGTTTTTGTTGAAGAATCGCTACAGCAAATCGATCGTGAGGCAATGAGCAACCGCGGACACTTGCGCGGTATCAAGTAATCTTGCAACCCGCGCACCCACAGCGGAGAGCCCGAGAACGACACGCCAGGAGGACTATCGGGGAACCATTACCCTGATTCCTTTCCATGCAGCAGGCAGCACCCTCGTACCGGACAGCCGGGTTGAATCGAGGCAGGCCGGCTAGGCTCATGGCTATTGCAGCAATTCCTCAATATGCGCCACGACTTCCGGAGCATCCCATTCCAATGCGCCAAACAGGGAGTATCGAACCACACCCGAGGGATCGACCAGGAAACTGGTGGGAAAAGCGTACACCCGCCACTGGCGAACCGCTGTTCCATCAGGATCCAAAAGGACCGGAAAATCCACTTCGAACTGGGCCATAAAATCTCGTACTGTTGACGCTTCCTCACCTACATCCACGGTCAGCACCTTGAAAGCCTTTCCCGAAAGACGCTCAGATAATCGCTGCAGAGAAGGTATCTCCTCAACACAAGGCGGGCACCACGTGGCCCAGAAATTCACCAGGACGACTTGTCCACGGAATTCTTGCAGATCGTATTGGTTACCCATGAGGTCTTTCAGGCGTAACGGCATTGCCGTGGGCATCTCGTCCAAGGGCTTGAGCTCCGCACCGGCCCCCAGCATTCGCTCCTCCGCACTTGGATCGTCTTTTTCGTCAGCAAGACGAATCGCCTCGCGAGGCCGGACATAGGGCTCAAGCAGTCTCATCGCCTGATTGATCATGGCCGGCAGGCGGTCGCTCATCTCCTTCTCCGCGCCACTAAAATCGGCGCGCAGGTGGAAGCCGTCCCCTACCCCCGTTAGACGCTGCACCAGCACATCACTGCCCCCTTTCTGCAGTCGCATCACTAACTCTTTCACGTACCATCGTGACGATGCCTGCATGGGTTGAAAAAGATAGACAGGGAGATTGGTGATCTCGGCTATGGTCAGAAACTCGGGCACTGCGCCCCCTTGGGGTGTCAGACGATAAAGATCCGGGTGAAAAAGAATCACCCCGGCGAGACCCGGTTCGCGCGGCTGGGTCGACTGCCACTCCCGCGCGGCATCGAGGGCCAGGGCTGCGCCACGGCCCGTGGCCATCAGGTAAACCTGCTTTTCTGTCGCCACTGCATGCTGGATCAATTCCGCCACTAAGGCGGCGGGGACATCCCGCAAGCTTCCGGGCCCTGGGGGCAGGAACAGCGTTTCATGGAGATCAACCACCCAGGCCTCGATGCCCAGACGCGCGAGACCGGCCGCTAGGGTAGCCTGACGGGGGGACACGCCGCGTTCCGAGGGCAGCATGAGCAGCAGCCTGCTTCCAGCACCTGGGTAGACCGACGTCGAGATTTCCTCCCCACCGGACCAGAGAAACTCGCTGCTCCGCGCCCCAACCTGCGCCTGGCTCCAGTGACTGTGCAGGCATGCAAGAGCAAACAGTGAAAACATAATCGATCTGGTCTTCATAGCGTTCTCGATCTTACACTATCCGGCCATTAGCTGACTGCCACGGACCTGCTGGCAATACCAAGACACTTGTGTCTGTGTCTGCGGTCCAGTGGTGATCGGATGGGGAGTTATCGCGGAGGCAGATGCTGTACAAACCAGGCGATCATCTTGTCTATACACCGGTGCCAGTCCGCCTCCTCCATAAAGTGCCCCGACTCCGGATACTCGACATACCGGTAGCACTGCCCTCGATCATGATAAGTTTGTTGCAACCGCGAATGAAAGCGGGCCACATCGGCAGCGTAGACAATCTCATCCCGACCCGCATTTTGCGACAACAGCTTGATCTGGGAAAAGTGCTCGAGGTGCAGGTGCGGGCTCGTGGTGGATTCCGAATTCCATTCCGGAGACGCCAACAGAGTCGCCGCAACCTTCAATCTCGAGTCCAGAGTGATGGCGAGAAATGAGATATAGCCCCCCATTGAGACGCCTGCAATCCCGATTCTGCCCTGATTAATCCATTGCCTGCGCTGAAGCTCATCAATCAGCGCCGAAATCTCTCCCGCTGTATTCGAGATAATCTCCAGAAATGCCGCCGGATGAGCCCTACTACCCCCATCCACGAGTCGCTTTAGAGTAGGATCCCAGCGGCTGCCATGGCCCACTGCATCCACGGCGACGACAAAAAATCCCGCTGCCGCCAAGCGCGTGATCTCCGGCAGCAGTGTCTCTTTTGAAGCTCCCAAACCGTGGTAAAAGAGTATTGTCCCATTGCTCACCGATGCTTCAATATCGAGTTCATGGCCGATCAATGCCGGAATTTTTTCTAGCAGCAGCGTCTGCTCCGTCTTCATTCGAGAATCATACTCACCATGTTTATTGAGGTCCGGGGGTAAAGGACACATGACCCGTTGGCCAATCTATCATCCTAACAATTCGTGGGGAATCTACTCTAACGGTTGGATCCCAGATGACTGTCACACAGAGTTGGTCATCGGATGGTAATAAATTTGCTCGATTATTCTCTGCTGGGCGGTGTCCATAGCCGCCGAGACTTAGTGACATCAAGAGAAAAATTGTTGGTCGAAGTCGTAAAGGCAATCAGTGCCCAGTCTTTGGCCTGGCAAGGGAGCGGTGGTCATGACAGTGACCAAGTAACAGGTAAACAAAGTCGTGCGCCTGGGCTTGACCCTAATAACTAAATGCCACACATTTACCCATACGCATCTCCACATACTTAAATACAGTGACAACTAGGGAACGACTATGAGCCACGAAATCAGAAAAGTTGGAATCCTTACCGCAGGTGGGCTTGCACCCTGCCTATCCGCCGCGATTGGCGGTCTGATTCAACGCTACACGGAAATCGTACCCGATGTTGAGATCATCTGTTATACCTCGGGATACAAAGGGCTGCTCCTCGGCGAGAGCATCAAGGTCACCCCGGAGATCAGGGCCAAAGCGCACATTCTCGCTGAGTACGGAGGCAGTCCAATCGGCAACAGCCGGGTCAAACTGACCAATATCGCGGACTGCATTAAGCGTGGCCTGGTGAAGGAAGGCGAGGACCCGCAAAAAGTGGCTGCGGACCAACTCGTGAAGGACGGCATAGACGTCCTGCATACCATCGGCGGAGACGATACCAACACGGCAGCAGCTGATTTGGCTGATTTCCTGGCCACCAACAGCTACAACCTGCAAGTGATCGGCATGCCCAAAACCATAGACAATGACGTATTCCCGATTGCTCGGACACTGGGCGCTGCCACCGCTGCCTCGGAGAGTGCCAGATTCTTCGAGAACGTCGTCTCCGAACACAACGCCAATCCGAGAATGCTCATTGTTCATGAAGTGATGGGGCGGAGCTGCGGTTGGCTCACCGCGACCACTGCCCTCAAATACCGCCAACGTCTCGACAAGCGGGAGCTGTTACCGGAGATCGGCTTGAGCCGCGCTCGGCGCGACGTTCACGCGATATTCATCCCGGAGATGGAAATCAACATCCCTGACGAGGCGGAACGCCTGAAGCAGGTCATGGACGAAAACGACGCTGTCAATATTTTCATCAGTGAAGGCGCCGGATTGGACGCTATAGTGACCGAAATTGAGGCCCAGGGAGGAAAGGTTACCCGCGATGCATTTGGTCATGCCAAACTGGATGAAATCAACCCAGGGCAGTGGTTTGGGAAGCAGTTCGCCAAGATGATCGGAGCCGAAAAGACACTGGTTCAGAAAAGCGGATACTATGCTCGAGCGGCCGCTGCCAATACCGAGGACCTGAGACTCATCCAGGCCTGCGCCGATCTTGCGGTCGATTGTGCGCTACGCGGCGAGCGGGGTGTGACCGGACATGATGAGGACCGCCAAAACGTGTTGCGTGCCATTGAATTCGATCGCATCAAGGGTGGCAAACCCTTCGATATCGACAAGCCCTGGTTCGGTGAACTGCTGGCCGATATCGGCCAGCGGAAGGGAGGCCGGGTCGAAACGGGACACTAGGGCCTGTTAACACTAAATCAGGATCGTAGACGGGCATTTTCCGGATCGAAGGGTGACTCTTCGATTACGGTGGCTGGATATCGGTCTCCCAGGATCTCTATCTCGAGTTCAGTACCAATTTCGGCCTGCTCCGGCTCCACCAAACCCAGAGCCAGCGACTTGCCGGTACGCCAACCGAACCCGCCCGAGGTGGCGCGGCCAACCAGCTTGCCGTTGAGATAAATCGCCTCCGATCCGCGGGCGTCAGCGTCCTTGATATCACCAACCTCCAGAGTAACAAAGGCCATCTTGAAGCCTCTCTGCTTCCACTCGAGCAACGCCTGCTTACCGATAAAGTCAGACTCCTTGTCAAGACGCACAAATCGATCCAGACCCGACTCTAACGCAGCGTACTCGATCGACATCTCTCTGGGAATCAAACGATAGGACTTTTCAAGCCGCATGGAATCCATTGCCCGAATGCCGAAGGGCTTGATATCAAACTCTGCACCCGCCTCCATTATCTGATCGAAGATATAGTTCTGCATCTCGATCGGGTGGTGTAGTTCCCAGCCGAGTTCGCCGACAAAATTAACCCTCAGGGCATAAGCCTGTGCGTATCCGATATTTATGAACTGCCCACTGAGCCAGGGAAAAGATTTGCTGGATAAATCACTATCGGTGAGCTTCTGCAGCAGATCCCGGGAGCGGGGGCCAGCGACCACCAGGACCCCCCTCTGTGTTGTGACCTGTTGCAGCTCGACACTGCCGTCAGCAGGTTTTAATTTAGCCAGATAATCGAAATCGTGACACTCGAAAGCCCCGGCGGATACCAAATAGTAACTCTCGGCCCCAGTCTTAAACACTGTGAACTCGGCCCGTACGCCGCCATTCAAGGACAACATGTGGCAGAGTCCAATACGACCAATTTTCTTAGGAATACGATTGGCCAGAAGATATTCCAGCCAGGCTTCGGCACCCGGCCCCTGAACGATACATTTCGCGAATGCGGACATATCCAGCAATCCCACTTTACTGCTGACGTGCAGGCACTCCTGACCGACGAACTGAAAATAGTTGGAGCGGCGAAAGGAATTCATTTCGACGATTCGGCCGTCATCCAGCGGGCGGGAATGATTGGTGTTTAGCAGTACATCCGCTTTGTTCAGTTCTGATTCACTTAGCTCGTATCCCTCCGGTACGAACCAATTAGGCCTCTCCCAACCATAAACGGTGCCGAATACGGCTCCGAGTTTTTTCATTCGGTCATAGCAGGGTGCTGTTTTCAGGGGGCGGGCTGCAGGGCGTTCTTCATCCGGGTAGTGGGTGGTAAAGACATTGGCGTAGGTCTCTTCGTTTTTTACCCGCAGGTAGCCGCGAGAGGCATAAGGACCGAATCGGCGAGGATCAACGCCCATCATATCCACCGTGGGCTCACCGTCCACGATCCACTCCGCCAGCTGCCAACCGGCACCTCCGGCGGCGGTAATACCGAAACTGTGGCCTTCATTGAGCCAGAAATTTTCCAATCCCGGCGCGGGACCGACGATCGGATTTCCATCCGGAGTATAGGCAATGGCACCGTTGTAGACCGTCTTCACCCCGACTTCGCCAAAAGCGGGCACCCGTGCTATGCAAGCCTCCACATGAGGCATCATGCGGTCTAGATCAGCATTGAACAATTCATACTCACAGTCATCTGCCGGGCCGTCCACATAGCAGCAGGGTGCACCCGTTTCGTAGGGTCCCAACAGCAGTCCACCAGCCTCTTCACGCAAATAGTATCCGGCGTCCGACTCCCGCAATACCCCCATCTCAGGCTCACCTCGCGCGTGCCGGGCTTGAATTTCCGGGTGTGGCTCGGTAACGATGAATTGATGCTCCACCGGAATCACCGGAACATCCAAACCGACCATTTCCCCCGTCTTGCGGGCAAAGCTTCCGGTGCAGGAAACCAGGTGTTCGCAGCTGATATCACCTTTGTCGGTCTTGACCAGCCATCCCCCGTCAGACTGCCGGTCAATTCCTACAACCGTGGTAAATCGATAGATTTCCGCTCCCAGGGCTCTCGCCCCCTTGGCCAACGCCTGGGTCAAATCAGCGGGTTGAATATACCCATCCTGGGGGTGCTGAATCGCACCCACCAAACCATGGATATTGCACAGCGGCCAAATCTCCTTCACCTGTTCCGGCGTGAGAAACTTGACCTCAACTCCCACAGTCTGCCCTACTCCGGCATAGAACCTGTATTCATCCATGCGGTAGTCGCAATTGGCCAAACGTATATTGCTCACCTTGCTGAAACCAACGCTCTGCCCCGTCTCCTGCTCCAGTGTCTGGTATAAATTCACAGAATACTGGTGCAACTTCCCGACAGAGTAGCTCATGTTAAACAGCGGCAGGAGTCCAGCAGCATGCCAGGTGGAACCGGACGTCAGCTCTTTACGCTCGATCAACACCACATCTGTCCAACCCTTCTTGGCCAGATGGTAGAGTGTGCTGGTACCGACCACACCCCCACCGATAACGACAACTCGCGCGCTTGTTCTCACTTTATTTTCGGCCTCCAAACTGCTTGAGTTGCAAAACAGGCCTCAACCGGCACACGGCATAGGCTCTGCAAGGATGCAGCAATTATTGGTCAGTTTATCCATCAGCCATTCCAGGCTACTGCTTCGATTGCGACAGGAAGGTGTCAATATGCGTCACTGCGGGCAAAGCCGGGCCGGAGCCAAAACCGGATTTCGCAACCTCCCCAGCTACTTTTTCTCGTCATGACTCCATGAATTCCGATGGCTGACGTATGATAACTACTCTCCAGCTTACGGCTGAAAATCCAATCCACATGTGACCCAGAAAGAATGAAGAATGCATTGAGACAGGAAGTACTGTCATTGAGGAAGTCGCTCACAGCCGCTGATCAAAGGCATCAGAGTAAAATCATTCTGCAACGCCTGGTCGATGAGGAGTTGCTCAAGGGTATACGAAATATCCACCTCTACTACCCAATCAACAACGAAGTCTGCACCATCAAATTGATACAAAAGCTATGGAAAGCGGGTATAGATGTCATAATGCCCCGAACCGACTTTTCCGGAAAAAGGCTTCGCCACTACCTAGTGAGCGACTTCGCTCAATTGGAGAAGACGTCCTTCAACATGCTGGAACCCTCGGCTGCACTGCGGGAATTCACGGCTGACATCGATATCGTTTTGGTGCCCGGTATCGTCTTCGATCAAAAATTGAACCGCATGGGTTACGGCGGTGGATACTACGACCGTTTCCTGGCGGACAGCACTGCGTTACGGGTGGCACCGGCGTACGAGTTTCAGGTAAGGGAGTCTATTCCAACTGAAGCACACGACATTCAGATGGACTACATCATTACAGAACGGCGAACCTACTCCAAACGCTGATATGCCGCTCTGAAATAGATCCAGGTCGCTCAGGGATCAGACCGGTAACTGTCATCAAACCATACTGGTGCGCATCAAAATCGGAAAGCTGCGGCACGACAACAGGGGACGCACTCTGTTTCCGAAAACGGCCTCGGCTCCGAATTCCCTACAGTATGAAGATGGAGCATCCATTGTGAATACACCTGCAGCACCCGTTCATGTACGTCGCAACCGCCGAGGACGAGCAGGCCGCCGGGCCGGCGAATCCCAGGTTGTAGCCGCCAGCGCACCCTATATCACCCGCGGTATCCCCTACTTTGAAGTTCTGGATGAAGAGGGATTGAGCCTTATCGAGGAGAATGCGGAGACCATCCTCGAAGAGGTGGGAATCGAGTTCAGGGACGATGACGAGGCACTGCAAATATTGAAAGGCGCTGGAGCGGACGTCCAGGGGAATCTGGTACGGTTCCCAAAGGGTATGTGCCGTTCTATTATCCAGGCATCCGCCCCGCGGATATACACCCAACACGCCCGTAATCCCAAACGCAATATTTTAATTGGGGATAAACACACTGTTTTCGCTCCGGCCTATGGCAGTCCCTTTGTCTACGATATGGATAAAGGAAGACGTTATGCCACAATCGAGGATTTCCAGAGCTTTGTTAAGCTGGCTTACATCTCACCCAGCATGCACATGTCCGGCGGTACGATCTGTGAGCCGGTCGACTTGCCCGTGAACAAACGCCATCTGGACATGATCTATGCGCACATAAAGTACTCCGACAAGTGCTTCATGGGTTCCGTAACAGCACCGGAACGGGCGGAGGACACCATCGAGATGGCCAGGATTCTGTTCGGTGACGATTTCATCGACAGCGCCACCGGCAAGCCGAAGACAGTCGTCACCAGCCTGATCAATGCCAATTCGCCGATGACCTTCGACGACACCATGTTGGGTGCGGCCAAGGTATACGCGCGCAACAATCAGGCTTGCATTATTACCCCCTTTATCCTGGCGGGTGCGATGTCGCCGGTTACCGTAGCCGGGACAGCAGCGCAATCTTTGGCGGAGGCGATGGCGGGGATGGCCTTTGTGCAGTTGGTCAGTCCCGGCGCCCCCGTGGTCATGGGCAGCTTTGCCAGTTCCATCTCCATGCAGTCAGGCGCTCCCACTTTCGGCACCCCGGAACCCGCTTTGGTACTCTATGTGATGGCGTCACTGGCGCGCCGGCTTGGGGTACCGTTCCGCTCTGGCGGCAGTCTAACCGCCTCCAAGATAAGCGATGCGCAAGCAGCGGCCGAATCCAACAGTACCCTAGTTCCAACCGCACTGGCGGGTGTGAACCTGGTCCTGCACACCGCCGGCTGGCTTGAGGGTGGCTTAACCATGGGCTATGAGAAGTTCGTCATAGATACAGATCAAGCCAATATGATGGAGATTCTACTGAGAGGCGTTGATCTCTCCGAGAATGGTCAGGCTCTGGACGCAATCCGAGAGGTAGGCCCCGGCAACCACTTTCTCGGCTGCAGCCATACTCAAGCCAACTTCAAGACCGCCTTCTATCGTTCTCCACTCGCCGACAACAACAGCTTCGAACAATGGGATGCCGAAGGCAGCTTAGATCTCGCGCAAAGAGCTAACGGCCACTGTAAAAAGCTGTTGGAATCCTATCAGGCACCCGAACTGGACTCAGCGGTCGATGAAGCCTTGAGCGATTTCATAGCACGCCGCAAGGCCGCGTTTCCTGACTCCAACGTCTGACTTTCCGTGGCTTTAGGGAGGCGATCTAACGCCCGTGAGTCCAAGGCATTCGATCATGGCTCTTTCCAGGAGCTTATTGATTTTACCCCTTGCCGAGGCACTGGGTATATTTTAACAAGTTTTTTAGATTAACATCGTTACTTACTGATAATTAATAATTTATTTTAATAGATTACTCTGCTTATAGAGAGTCAGCGCTCGCATTAAGATGAAGCGCTGTTCTCCCCTTGATTCGCCTCGATACGTCCATCCCCATTTGCTCATAGCAAACGCTCCAACGGATTCGTTCTCTGTAGTCTTATGCGTACCTGGACTGCAGGCTCAGTACTATCCATTATTATCGCTCATCAGTAGTTGATCACGCCCCTCTTTGAGGATAGTGTTTGCTCCATATCCCTTACAATCCTTTTCCAGCGCGACTTAGTTTAACGCTCCTGGTCACTGATGGAACAACAACGAGAATCATAACCCGGCCAACCTAACCTCAATCCCTAATGGAACGCATGTCATCCCCCCAGGAGAAAACACGCCCCGTTCGTTTCGGCTTCCTGCTGATGCCACAGTATTCCATGATCGCGTTCAGCTGTGCGATCGAACCCCTGCGCATGGCCAACCGACTCTCAGGCAAACCCCTCTACGAATGGCCTCTCATCACCATGGATGGCGAGACCACTCCCGCCAGCAACGGCCTGATGATCACTCCCGATCACGCGATCGATAAATTGCCTCAATTGGATGTAATATTTGTCTGTGCTGGACTGGATGTCACCAACAGCTATTCAAAAACCCTGCAACGAGCGCTGAGCAAACTTGACCGCCAGCGGGTAAAGCTTGGAGGCCTCTGTACCGGTACTTTTCTGCTGGCACGAGCCGGTCTGATGGACGGTTACCGCTGCACCATCCACTGGGAAAATTTAGCCAGCATGCGAGAAGAGTTTCCCCGAATTCATGTGAGCAACGAACTCTATGAGATCGACCGCGACCGCTACACCTGCGCCGGCGGGAACGCCTCCATGGACATGATGCTGCACCTGATCACCATGACCCATGGCGGAAAACTATCCGCCAATATTTCCGAGCAGTTCATGTGCGATCGAATCCGAGACCAGCACGATCATCAGCGCACGCCGCTGCAACACTACCTGGGCTCCAGCCAACCGAAATTGACTGAGGCGGTCACATTGATGGAGGCGAATATTGAAGAGCCGATGAGCCTCGACGAGCTCTCCAATTACGTAGGAATCTCCAGACGTCAGTTGGAACGGCTCTTCCAGAAGTACTTGAACTGCGTTCCCACCCGCTATTACATGGACTTACGGCTCAACCGCGCGCGGCAACTGTTGTTGCAAACCGATAAATCCATTGTCGATGTCGCTTTGGCTTGTGGCTTCGTATCCGCTCCACATTTCACGAAATGCTACCGTGAAGTGTTCGGCAGACCACCGCGAGATGAACGCCGCCAGCAGCAGATCCTCCAATCCGGACCCGAGCATAGCGGGCAATAGTCTGGATTGCGCACTGATCAGGATGCGAAGCCTGTACGGCGTCTGCGGCGACCGCGCTTGCCGCCAAGGCCGCGTTTCCCAGCGCTCTCATCCGACTCACTCTGTTCGGGCAACGACACCACCCGAGCCAGATTGAGGAACTGATGTCGACTGTGGGGAATACCCAGAGCCTCCACGAAATGCTCCTGAAATCTGGCCTCGATAGCGGTTTCGATCTTCTCCACCCGCCGGAGAATCCCATCGATCTCGACGCGTTTACTACGGTCGAGAAGCGCCATGCGCGCTCCGTTACCGGCGGCATTCCCCACTGCGCCCACAAACTGCAGATCGCAATCGGGGATCAGCCCCAGCACCATGGCGTATTTGACATCGATGTGACTGCCAAAGGCGCCGGCCAGCTTTATGCGGTCTACTTTATCGACTCCCAGATGATCCATCAGCAGACGCACACCGGCGTAGAGTGCCGCCTTTGCCAACTGAATGGCGCGGATATCTTTCTGTGTGAGGCTCAGTGTTTTCTCTCCTTGGTGCAGCACATAGGTGAATGTGCGCCCAGCGGCCAGGATGCGGGGAGTCTTCTCTGCCATTTCGGCGGAAATCACCCCCTGGGCATCGATTACCTTGGCCAGGAAAAGCTCGGCGACCAGCTCGATGATTCCGGATCCGCAAATGCCACTGATACCGATGTTCTTCGTGGCCTGGGCAAAACCGGGATCATTGGACCAGAGGTCGCAGCCGATTACCTTGTAACGAGGCTCTAAGGTTTCCCGGTCGATTCGTACCCTCTCCACCGCGCCGATGGTGGCTCGTTGTCCACAGCTGATCTGGGCTCCCTCGAAAGCCGGCCCAGTGGGACTGGAAGCGGCCAACAAACGGTGGCGATTACCCAGAACCAGCTCGGCATTGGTGCCCACGTCCACCAGCAGGGTGATCTCATCCCCGAGATCCGGCCGTTCCGAAAGAATCATGCCGGCAGTATCTGCACCAACATGCCCCGCCAGGCAAGGCAATATATAGACTCGCGATTGAGGATGCAGATCGAGGCCAAGCTCCGCCGCCTTGACTAAGACGGCCCGATCGGTGGCTAATGTGAAGGGTGCCGACCCCAGAGGCGTGGGGTCTATACCCAACAACAGATGGTGCATAATGGGATTGCAGACGACGGCCAACTCAAGAATGTCTTTCAGAGGTATACCGGCTTTAAGCGCAGCATCGGCGGCCAGATCGGAGAAGGCTTTTCTGACGGCTCTGGTCATCTCCCAGCCGCCGCCTTGATTCAGCATGACATAAGAAACACGGCTCATGAGATCCTCACCGAAGCGGATCTGAGGATTCATCAGCGCCGTTGTGGCAACCACCTCGCCGTTGCTGAGATCGCACAAATGGGCGGCGATGGTAGTTGACCCCAAATCGACAGCCATACCGAAGACCCGGGCTTTGGTGGTTGGCCAGACAGCGATAATCTGCGGCTGCTCCAACCCGGACTGATAGACTGCCAGAGTCACTTTTCTGTCGTTGTCGATAAGCGCCGATTGCAGTTCTTGCAATACCGTCAGTTCGCACCCAGGCTCGTGAAGCCCGAATTCCCGCTGCAAAAAGTCTTGCAAGCAGCGCAGATCGGAACGCGGATCGAGCATATCCGCCGCGGGTAACTGCAAGCTGTAGAGTTTGACCGCAGGATCCCTGGTGATTTCACGTACTGTGATCTCTTTGGCTATATGTTGCCGGTGAATCTGGCTGTCCGCCGGGATATCGATCACCACATCTCCGAGTAACCGCGTACAGCAACCCAGGCGCCGACCCAGCCCCAGCAGATTGTCGTCACCGGTGCGCTCCAGCTCCGCGGGCGCTGAGAGATGGTGAGGGCGGGAGTTGATGCCATACTTGGGGAACTGCCCCAAAGCATGCACCACCTGGCAGCGATGGCACTGTCCCTGCCCGCCGCAAATTGACTCCAGATCCACACTCAGCTCCCGGGCTGCCTGGAGTACTGTCGTGCCCGGGGGAAACTCACCACGCAGGCCGCTGGGTGTGAATACAACCGAGACGTTTTCAGGCACGGCGACGACGGCTCGGGCGGCGTCTCCGCGAATTGCCGGCACCCTCAGCAGGGGGCTCGCGGAAACGCTGAATCCAGTTCATGCAATCAGGATCGCGACCCAGCATGACATCCGCCCCCAGTGTGGCGCTAATCACCTCCCGATGCAGCGGATTGGCTATGGCGGAGGTCATACCGGAATAAATTGCCATACTTAGAAAAGTACTGTTGATTCCGTTTCTGTGAGGCAGGCCGAAACTGATATTCGAGGCGCCACAGGTGGTATTCACTTTCAATTCGGTGCGCAGCCGGTGGATGAGTCTCAGCACCTGCCTGCCAGCCGTATTTACCGCGCCGATGGGCATGACCAGTGGATCCACGACGACATCACAAGCGGGGATGCCATAATCCGCGGCGCGTTGAACTATCTTCCTGGCTACTTCGAACCGCACGTCGGGGTCTTCGGAAATACCCGTTTCATCGTTGGAGATTGCCACTACCGCCGCCCCACTCTTCTTGACCAGTGGCATCACCTGCTCCAACTGCTCTTCCTCACCAGTCACCGAATTGACCAAGGCCTTGCCCTGGTACACTTCCAGCCCGGCTTCCAGTGCAGCAACAATCGATGAATCGATGCATAGCGGCGTATCGGTAATCGACTGAACCAGCTGAATCACCTCCGCAAGTATTTTGGGCTCGTCCGCCAGTGGAATGCCGGCGTTTACATCAAGTACCTGCGCACCAGCTTCGATTTGGGCACTGGCATCCGCTGCCACTCGACTATAGTCACCCGCTTTCATCTCGGCGGATAAAATTTTTCTGCCGGTGGGGTTGATGCGCTCGCCAATAATGACGAACGGACGTTCGAAACCAATGACAACTTCTTTGGTCGCTGAGCTAATAATAGTGTCGGTCATGTTGATAGTCTCTTCTTGTCCATACTCTTGTCGCGACCGGGATACCAGGGCGTACGCCCACCCAGAACACCCGAACGCTCGATAATCTCGGCCACCGCCTCCTCCTGACGATAGGCCATGACGTGCACACCGCTCACACCCTCGATTTCCCTAAGCTCCTGGATGAGATCGATGCACAGCTGTTTTCCCTCCCGTTTCTGATCCTCGGCACCGGAAAGCCTTTTGATCACGGTATCCGGGATATGGATACCCGGCACGTTATTGCGAATCCAGGCGGCGGCCTTGGCTGATGCCAACGGCCCAATGCCAGCCAATAGGAAACACTTCTCAAACACACCCAGATCCCAGGCGCGGGCCATAAATTGCTTAAACCGGGGGAGGTCGTAGCAGTATTGTGTCTGTATAAACTGAGCACCTGCGGCAATTTTCTTTGCCATGCGAAGAGGACGGAATTCATACGGAGGAGCAAAGGGATTGGCAACGGCCCCAAGAAAAACTCTCGGAGGCTCGGTGATCTTGCGACCGCTAAGGAACCGCCCCTGGTCGCGCATGATGCTGACCGTCTCCAATAGCGACAAACTGTCCAGGTCGAATACGGGCTTGGCCTGCGGATGGTCGCCTGACTGCACACCGTCTCCAGTCAGGCAGAGAATATTGGATACCCCCATCGCGGCGCCGCCCAGCACATCGCCCTGGATGGCGATGCGATTTCTGTCCCGACAGGAAATCTGCATCACCGGTGCGTAACCGACCCGTGTCAATAGGGCACACATGCCAACGCTGGACATGTGGCAATTGGCACCCGAACCATCGGTGGCATTCATACCATCCACATAACCGTCAAACACCCGCGCTCGGTCGTATACCTCTTGGGGATTTGCCGAATCAGGTGGCGCGAGCTCAGCGGTTACAGCGAACTCCCCTGCCCGTAACACCCTTTCCAAACGCCCGGCCGAGGTATAACCCGGCAGCATTGGGAAGGGTTCGCCAGGCGCTGGTTCATCGTAGATATTCACGCGGAATCCTTGGATGCCCGATGTTCCTTGAGCGCGATTCGTTTTACAACACGCAGCCAGGAAGAGCTTCCTCTGAGGTTGAAGTTCACCGGTTTCTGCAGATGCAAGATGCTGTCCCCCGACTCCATTTTCCGGCTTCCCTGCCACGCCTCAACCCACACGCACGGCTGCTCCGGGTATACCTCGCAACTGCCGTCGAGCCTTACGCCGCCGCAAGGCCCGTTGCGCAGGTTCTTCGGGCAATTCATGGGGCAGGACATTCCGGTAGCACTCAGGGTGCACTCGCCGCACATCTTGCAATCAAACAGAATGCCCTTGCATAGTTTTTCGACCATAGCGACCGGTTTTTCCACCCGGTCATAACCCACCGCGTTCCACAAGGGATGCAGCCTGATGATCAAAGGTTCAAAAAAATTGTAAATTCTTTCGAACCATCGGGCATGGCGAACTACCCAATGACGAACCCGATACACTGCCGCCTCCTGTCACCGCCCATCGAATCAACAGCAGCGTAATCAAACCCGGGGCTAGCTGACACGACTGAACTCCACCAGTGCTCGACTCATCTCACCATTGCCGCAATAGTGGTATTCATAAACCAGTCCCAGCCTGTGTGCAGCTGCTTGAGCCCGCTCCTTCAGGAGTGAATCGGCGGTTTGCGCCAAGTACACCAGCTTGCGGTAGTGACCGAAGTAGAGCGGCTCCAGCTCTGGTTTTTTGTCCAATCCCAAACCGCGAATCACTAGGCGATCAAAATGGCGCACGAGAAAATCGGTCAAGTAGAAAGTGCCGATCTCCGACTCCTGAAACTGTTCGAACCGTCGCTTGCCCGCAAAAAACTCATAACAGTGGTTACCGGGTATTCGCGCCACGCCCTCCGCTTCCAGCAAAGCATCCAAACGCCCGCCGGTTCCACAGTCTCCATAGGCCACAAAAATTCTCTGGCCTCTGGCCTTGGACTTTTCAATCGCCTCCTTGACTGCTTCGGGGATCTTTTCCGGCCTACTGTGTAAATCGGCGGAGAGGCAGATCACCTCTATATGAGACCAGGCGTTGGCCCGAAAAATCGTTCTCAATTCACGCATCAACGCGGCACAGGTGATAACCACTGCGGGGGCTCTGACCATTGGTTGCCGTTCAATTCTTTGCACAGGCTCCACTATTCCTTCGAGTCCCGCGTCCCTGCCTAGGGTGATTCATACATTCCAAGCTAACCAGCTACGGCACGGCGCTGAGTCACCAGTTCCTTTGCCATTTCCACCGCGACCGCGGCATCGCGGCAATAGCCGTCAGCACCCACTGCTTCACCAAATTCCTCGTTCAGCGGAGCACCGCCCACCAGCACGATGTAGTCATCGCGTATGCCTTTCTCTTTCATCGTGTCTATCACGACTTTCATGTAGGGCATTGTTGTAGTCAGCAACGCCGACATGCCAAGAATATCGGGCCGATGCTCTTCCAGTGCCTGCAGATAATCTTCAACGGGGTTGTTTATGCCGATATCTATGACTTCAAAACCGGCACCTTCCATCATCATGGACACCAGATTCTTTCCGATATCGTGAATATCACCTTTTACCGTGCCTATCACGATCTTGCCGATGGACTCAGCGCCCGTTTCAGCCAACAAGGGACGGAGGATCTCCATGCCGCCCTTCATCGCATTCGCAGCCGACAACACTTCCGGAACGAAAAGAATTCCATCCCGAAAATCGACACCGACAATAGCCATGCCGGCCACCAGGGAATCATTCAATACCTTCTCGGCCGGCCAGCCGCGCTGTAACAGAATTTGCGTACCTTCTACGATTTCGTCATGAAGACCGTTGTACAGATCGTCAAACATCTGCTCCACGAGTTCATCATCGGAAAGTGTCGAGAGATCGAGTTCATCATCTTCATAGGGCTCTTCAGCATCACTCATTTCCCAATCTCCCTTAAGATAGACAAGCGCCTCTCATGAAAACGGAGGTCGAGTCTAGGTTAGGGTGAGGGGAGAGCGCATGCTGACATTGTTAGCGACACCTGTTTATCGATAAGCGACAAGCCCAAAATACCCCGGTCCCGGGTGCAACCTAGCCGCCAAACCGGGTCCAGGTGGGCGATTGACAGGCCCATGCGCTTGCCAGTCGCTAGTCGAAAAACTCTCGCGCTGCATCCAATAGCCAGATCCCAAGGTAGTCAGAGAAACTGCGGCGTACCAGCAAATGGAAGCTAGGCGCATCATCTTCCAGACTGATCAAGACTCCGGCCTTGGCCATCCGAGTCTGAGCGCACTCGCCGCTTTGGAATACCCGGGGATGGAGATCTAGTGGGCAGCCCTTGGAAATCAAGGCCCTGGCATTCGCACCCGAAATACTGAGAATGGTCTGGCCGCTGCTGATGTCGGTAACCGCTGCGAATACCCCTTGCAGCACCTGGTCGAGACTGGCCTGCAGAGCCTGCTGTTGTCCCGGCGGTGTGACGATCAGCCACTCATCCGGCCCCAGCCAGTAGACTCGCATCTTACCTGCATGTACGAAGGTATTGACCGTCTGCGGTGGTTCCACACCCAACACCTGGGTTACTCCATCCAAAAAAGCCGGATTGTCAGCACATCCTCGAAGATTCAAATGGCCCTGAAACCCAATCTCCCGTAACCGGATGGATGACGCCTTCTCGAATTCCCTGAGATCGATCTGGATCAACGGGCTTTCACAGCGGTTCGAATCAACCATTTTGCCGTGCTCCTTCAGGGTCGTAGAAGACGGGGCTGCTGATCCTGGCAGAGATGACTCTGCCGTCGTCCAAAGGCAGGTGCACCGATTCACCCAAGCGTGAATGGCCGCCCTCGATCAGCGCCAAAGCTATGGAGCGCTCAAGGCAGGCGCTGTAATAGCTCGAAGTGACATGGCCGATCATCGGCATGGGAATGGGTGCGTCGGGGTCATCAACTATCTGCGCCCCTTCGGGCAAAACCTCCATTGGTTCTTCCGTCAACAAACCCACAAGTTGTTTGCGGTCGCTGCGGAGACAGTCCTCCCGAGAGAGGGAGCGTTTACCCAGAAAATCCTTGGTTTTCGACAACACCCACTGCATACCCAGGTCTATCGGCGTCACCGACCCGTCGGTATCCTGCCCCACAATGATGTATCCCTTCTCCGCCCGTAAGACGTGCATGGTTTCCGTGCCATAGGGGGTGATATCGTAGTTCCGGCCCGCCTCCATAAGCGCCTCCCACATCTGCCGGCCGTAGTTGGCTGGAATGTTTACTTCGTATGCCAGTTCACCCGAAAAGCTGATGCGATTTACCCGAATCGGGATATCCTGGAGGCTGCCTTCACGGGATGACATAAACGGAAAAGCCTCGGCATCGAAATCGATTCCCCTACACACTGAGCTAACCACCTTGCGACTATTCGGCCCTACGACCGCGGCGGTGGCCCAGTGATCTGTGACCGATGTCATGAACACTTCCAATTCCGGCCATTCGGTCTGCAACCAGCGCTCCATCCACGAGAGCACGTGTGCAGCACCGCCCGTGGTGGTATGCATAAAGTAGCTGTTTTCCTGAAGTCGTATGGTTACACCGTCATCCAGCACCATCCCGTCTTCTCCCAACATCAACCCGTAGCGCGCCCTGCCGATACCGAGTTTTTTCCAGGCATTGGTATAGATACGGTTTAAGAATTCACCTGCATCCCGGCCTTGGATAACGATTTTCCCCAGAGTGGACGCATCCATGATTCCGACGCTGCCGCGAGTGGCCAGACACTCCCGGTTAACCGCCTCCTCCATGGTCTCTCCGGGCCGAGGGTAGTACCAGGGGCGTTTCCACTGGCCAACATTCTCGAACTCCGCGCCATGGGTTTCATGCCAGGCGTGCATTGCAGTCTTGCGCACAGGTTCGAACAAGCTGCCGCCGATGTCCGGACCGGCGATGGTTCCGAAACTAACCGGCGTGTAGTTGGGTCGGAAGGTGGTAGTACCGGTTTCACTGATGGTCTTGCCCAGGCTTTGAGCAAGGATCGCCATGCCGTTGATGTTGCCCGTCTTGCCCTGATCGGTGCCGAAACCCAAGGCGGTGTAGCGCTTCACGTGCTCAATGGAGTGATATCCTTCCCGCGCCGCCAGCATGATATCCGAGGCTGCCACATCATTTTGCATATCCACAAACTGCTTGGGACCGCGGCCCGGCGAAAAGTTAGAAGGCACCAGCCATAGGGGTTGGATTGGCCCCGCAGGAAATTGCTCCGCAGCAGGTACAGCATGGCTACCATTGCGCCCGTAGCCCGCCAGTCGTGCCGCCTCTGCACCGGCCTCCTGCCCCTCAAGTAAACATGTGCCCAATTCCAAGCTGCCCTTGGCACCACCCACCGAGCACTCCTGCTGCACTGGCGTGCCCGGTAAAAAGCAGGCGCTCGTTTCACTCCACACCGCCTTGGCCCCGGATTGGCAGCTCAGATGAACCACCGGACTCCAGCCACCGGAAACAGCCAGGAGATCGCACTCGATTGTACGCACATCCCCTGTTACCCGGTCGAAACCCGCGTTGAGTGCCATCACTTGCACACCCTGAACTCGCCTGCCTCCCTTCACGTTCACCACCACACTACCGGAGACGATCTCCACACCTTGTTCGCGTAGCCGTTGTGGGAGCGTGCCACCCGGCTCTGGCCGGCAATCCACCACGGCCTGTACCTCCAGCGACGACTGCACCATGTCCAGTGCAGCCTGATAGGCGCTGTCATTGTTGGTAAATACCACCGCCCTTGACCCTGGAGCCACCCCATACCGGTTGATGTAGGTGGAAACTGCCGATGCCAGCATTACGCCTGGGCGGTCGTTGTTGGCGAAAACCAGTGGTCGTTCCTGGGCACCGGTCGCCAATACCACGCGCCGCGCCCGTACCCGCCACAAATACTCCCTCGGTCCCGGATGCCGATCCTGCGGGAGATGATCACTGAGGCGCTGAGCGATGGTGAGAAAATTGTGGTCTTGATAACCAAACACCGTACTGCGAACCAATATCCTCACTTCCGCCATGCCCTGCAGCTCCCGCTGCGTATTGTCGACCCAGTCTGCTGCGGGAATGCCGTCTATGGTTTCCCGGCTGTGCAACAAACATCCGCCCAACTCATTCTGCTCATCGGCCAATATTACCCGCGCACCGCTGCGGCCCGCTGCCAGCGCCGCGGTCAGACCCGCGGGTCCCGCACCTACCACCAGGACGTCACAATGGGCGAATGACTTTTGATAATCATCAGGGTCGGGGCGCTCGGGAACAACCCCGAGACCCGAGGCTTTGCGGATGAAATGCTCATAGCGCATCCACAGCCGCTTTGGCCACATAAAAGTCTTGTAGTAAAAGCCGGCCGGCAGCATACGACTGAACAGCCCGGTGACAGAAAGCGCATCGACTTCCAAACTCGGCCAGCTGTTGACGCTGGTAGCCTCGAGCCCTTCATAAAGCTCGATCTGGGTGGCCCGGGCGTTGGGTATGGATCGTGATCCGCGGCCTAACTGCAGTACTGCGTTGGGCTCTTCCGCGCCACTGCTCAGGATGCCCCGGGGACGATGGTACTTCCAACTACGGCCCACCAGATGCACGCCGTTTGCCAGCAGCGCGGATGCGAGTGTATCCCCCTGATATCCCTGATAGGGTTTACCGTCGAAGGTGAAATTGACGGGGACTGTTCGATCAATGCGACCAGCGGTTTCAAGGCGGTATCTCTGCATCACCTCTCTCCTCGTCCGGGAGGCCGTTCACCGACTCTATAGGACGAATCCACCTGGTAGCTCAAGGTATCCCTCTGAACATTGAACCAACGCCTACAGCCGTAGCTATGATGCCACTGCTCCAGATGGGAGCCCTTGGGATTGGTCCGCATGAACAAGTAGTCGGCCCACTCAGCATCGCTGAGTGCGTCGGGATTGAGAGGACGCACGATGTGCGCCTCTCCCCCATAAGAGAATTCACTTTCGTCTCTTAGGCCACACCATGGACAAGGTATCTGCAACATGCTAGTGCGCCACTCCGGCAGCCCCATGTTCGTCTATCAGTCGCCCGCTCTGAAACCGTTGCAGAGAAAAGGCTTCATTCAGACTATGGGGTTGCCTGTGTGCCAGAGTGTGGGCAAACACGAACCCTGATCCCGGGGTCGCCTTGAAACCGCCGGTGCCCCAGCCACAATTGAAGTACAGCCCCTTGACGGGTGATTCACCGATGATCGGGCAAGCATCCGGTGTAGTATCGACGATCCCGCCCCATTGGCGATTCATGCGCACCCGGCTGAATACAGGGAACAGCTCCTTTATGGCTGCCAGAGTACCCTCGATCACCGAGAAGCTCCCCCGTTGACCGTATCCGTTATAACTGTCGATACCGGCCCCTATCACCAAATCCCCCTTGTCCGACTGGCTGATGTAGCCGTGCACCGCATTGGACATGACCACCGTATCCAGTATTGGCTTTAGGGGTTCGGAGACCAAGGCCTGCAAGGGATGGCTGGTGATGGGAAGGCGCACCCCGGCCATGGCCGCCAACACGGAGGAATTTCCGGCAGCCACCACGCCGATGGTGTTACAGGTGATCGAACCCCGGGTGGTTTCCACTCCGGTCACCTGGCCATTCTCCTGAAGAAAGCCGGTTACTTCGCAATTCTGAATAATATCCACCCCAAGGTTGTCTGCGGCCCGCGCGAAACCCCAGGCCACCGCATCGTGGCGGGCGGTACCGCCGCGTGCCTGAAACGAGGCGCCGAGTACGGGGTAACGACTGTTCGCAGATGTATTCAAAATGGGAATACGTCGTTTCAACTCGGCGCTGTCGACCACGATCCCATCGATGCCATTGAGTCGATTGGCGTTGACTCTGCGGTGAATGTCCCGCATATCCTGGAGGCTGTGCCCTAGGTTATAGACACCGCGCTGACTGAACATTAGATTGAAATTAAGATCCTGGCTCAATCCCTCCCACAGCTTCAGGGATTTTTCATAGAGGTGTGCTGCATCATCCCAAAGATAGTTGGAACGCACGATTGTCGTGTTGCGCCCGGTGTTACCGCCGCCAATCCACCCCTTCTCCAAGACGGCTACATTGGTGACACCGTGGTTCTTGGCGAGGTAGTACGCGGTTGCCAGACCATGTCCACCACCCCCAACGACAATCACATCGTACCGCTTCTTGGGGACAGGATTACGCCAAGCTTTGGGCCATAATTGATGATGCCCGATAGCGTTTCTGAGCAGGGAAAAAACCGAGTACTTTTTCATTGTAGGCACAACCGCTAGTTTGGAATGGGTATCCCGTGATTCCCGTGAGAGTAGCGGGGGGCTTCACCCGCTATCTCATGAAAATCGCTTCTGCTGTCGACGAACACATGGGCCTTAACCCGCAGCCCGTTGGCAGTCTCAAGACAGCCTGCCATTATGCGAAAACCACCGTCATATGGTTGCGGCAGCCAGAATAAGTTGGATCCGCACTCTCGGCAGAAACCACGCCGGGCGTTGCTATTTCTATACCAGCTTAGACCTTTGTTCTCGATAAATTGCAAACGCCTTTCGGGTACTCCGGTTGCCGCGGCAAAGTTGCCACTGCTCTTACGACATTCGGAACAGTAACAGTTCACCACATCGCGCAGCTGCCCCTCCACCAGGAACCTGACACTTCCGCATAGACATCCTCCCGACAAACTTCGCTGGCGCTTGCTTCCGGCACCCAGTTCCGAGTGGACCATAGCTTCAATGTTCCCGCAATGCGTTGACCGGAGAGTGCCTCCTCGCACCACTCACCCAGCAATCAAAATGAATGTCGTACACTAAAACAACCCTTCGATTTGACCGCTCTCATTCACGTGAATTCTTTCTGCAGTAGGCACCCGTGGCAGACCAGGCATGGTCATGATATCCCCGCAGATCACGACCACAAATCCGGCACCCGCCGAAAGCCGCACTTGGCGTATCGGCACAATATGACCGCTGGGTGCGCCGCGCAACTCCGGGTCCGTAGAAAACGAGAGCGGTGTTTTCGCTATACAAACGGGAAGGTGCCCGTAGCCCTGTTGTTCCAGATTGGCAAATTGGTCCCGGATCTTCTTGTCCGCGATGATTCCCTGGGCGCCGTAAATCTCCTGCGCGATCGTTCGTACCTTATCCCACAAGCGCATGTCGTCGTCATACAACAAACGAAACTCTGCAGGCTGGTTGTCGATCATATCGATGACATGCTTTGCCAGTTCAATAGCGCCCTCTCCGCCCATGGCCCAATGATCGCAGACAATAGCGGACACTTCGATTTCAGCACACAATTGGCGCAGCAGATCTATCTCGGATTTCGTGTCTGAACTAAACCGATTGATGGCGACGACGACCGGAATGCCAAATTTCCGCGTGTTCTCAACGTGGCGGGCCAGATTGTCGAACCCTTTGACCATGGCGCTGATGTTCTCGTTATTAAGCCTGTTTTTGTTGTTGCTGCCATGACTTTTTAGCGCGCGAATCGTGCAAACAATAACGGCAGCATCGGGAGTCAAACCCGATTTACGCATCTTGATATCGAAAAATTTCTCGGCACCGAGGTCGGCCCCAAAGCCAGCCTCGGTTACTACGTAATCGGACAGTTTCAAGGCCGTGTTCGTTGCCAACACCGAATTGCAACCGTGGGCAATATTGGCAAAGGGACCTCCATGGATGAATGCCGGAGTACCTTCCAGTGTTTGCACCAAATTGGGCTGTATGGCGTCTTTCAGGAGCACGGTCATCGCGCCTTCGGCCCTGATGTCCCGCGCGTACACTGGTGACTTGTCCCGGCGATGGCCGATAATTATATTGCCCAGGCGTTTCTGCAGATCATCAAGATCCGTGGCCAAACAGAAAACCGCCATCACCTCTGAAGCCACTGTAATATCGAACCCATCGGTTCGTGGAAAACCATTGGTCTCTGGCCCCAGCCCGTTGGTGATCTCGCGGAGCGCGCGATCATTCATATCCACCACTCTTCGCCAACTGACGCGACGAAAATCGAGCTCCTGCTCATTGCCCCAATAGATATGATTGTCAATCATGGCAGCCAAAAGGTTATTGGCAGCCCCTATCGCATGGAAATCTCCGGTAAAGTGTAAATTGATGTCTTCCATTGGCACCACCTGTGCGTAACCGCCTCCCGCGGCACCGCCCTTCATTCCGAAACAGGGTCCAAGGGAAGGCTCACGCAAACATACCGTTGTCTTGTGACCCAACATTGAGAGCGCATCACTCAGTCCGACAGATGTTGTGGTCTTACCCTCCCCTGCCCTGGTCGGCGTCATACCTGCGACCAGGATTAACTTGCCCTCGGCTCGATCTCTCAACGAATTGATGTATTCGAGTGAAATCTTCGCTTTGTAGTGACCGTGAGGAACCAAGTCCGCTTCCTGGATATCCAGTTTCGCCGCTATCCCCTTGATCGATTGAATGGGCGCCTCGCGTGCTATTTCGATATCTTCTTTGGGTTCGCTGTGCTGGGACGCAGGCATAAACTAAAACTCCTAAACTAAAAAGCGGGCATTGAACTTCTCTGACTGTGATATTGGATTAAAGAGCTGCTTAGAAACATCTACCGGGCGACACCGGTGTATCTAATAACGACATCATGTTGTCTCCCTCCCCAAAATAGCTTCGATGACGTCTGCAAATTGCACTGCCAAATGGGGTCAGGTCGTATTCCCACCTCATGCAGGTCGCATTCCGGATGGCATTAACTTACTATCCACATACACTAGTGTCCGGAAAATTAATCGAATAGATTCAGTTGGTTATTTGATTCGTGGTTTTTCATGTTCTGTTCACATCCGGTAAGCAACTGATTCATAGGAGTTGTTTCGAAAACAGTCAGGCTCAAAATCTGTAGAACTGAATAGAGGCTGGCTTTGATATTGAGTCGCTTTTTGATGATAGCGACGAGTACATATACGGATACGGCGATCCAGACCTGGGTCTTGACGGCGTTTTCCGAGGTACCGAAAAACGATTTGATGCGTAGGTGCTGTTTTATCCATTTGAAAAACAGTTCCACCTGCCAGCGGTACCGATAGAGTTCTGTGATTGTCAATGCCGGCAGGCTGAAGTTGTTGGTCAGGAAGACAAACTGCTTTTCGGTTTGGGCATCGTAATACTTGATCCGGCGAAGTTTGTCGGGATAGTGCTGAGCGGTATAGAAACCGGTGAGCACTACTGTCTGGTCGCAACGTAGGCCGGAAGTCTTGTCTACTACGTGCGAATAGATTCGGCGGCACTGAAGATTGGACTTTGCGCGAATGACGAAGAAGGCGGAGTCTTGCTCCAAATGATACAGCCGTTCGAAGTCTAGATAGCCTCGGTCCATGACATAGAATGCACCAGGCTCTGGCAAAAGCAGGTCGAGTACGTTGACGTCGTGGAGCTTGCCATCGGAGATATGGATAAACGATGGGATATTGCCACGCAGGTCGAGCAGTGTATGCAGTTTGATTGCTGCTTTGGTCTGCCGGAAATGTGCCCATGGAAAAACAGAGAGGCAGAGATTGATTGTAGTGGCGTCGAGCGCGTAGATCGTGTTGTCGAGTTCGAGCCCAAGGTTTTCGTCTGTGTAAAGTCGCCGAGCTGTTTGAATCAGTGACTGAGCGAAATCGGCATAGATGCGCCAATCGCGTTTTTCGTTGGCGTCGGCCAGAGTGCTGCGGGACACTTTGGAGCGAATGCCCATATGGTAGAGCTTGTTGCTCTGGGCTTTTAGGCAGGCTTCGATATCGCGTAGGCTGTCTCGATAGGTAAGCTGTGCAAATGCCATGCAACGATACTGGTCCTGGCAACTGAATCTTTTTACGTGTCGGTTGCCGTCGTAGCGTTGAATGCAACGTCGGAAGGTATGCATAGGCAGATGATCCATCGCCTGCGCAAAAACAAGTTTGCCTGTGTACATCGACTGATCGCTCCAACCCGGGATATCGGGCTAAAGCCTGACTCAGGGCTGGGAACCGGTTCAAGTCGGTGACAGGTAAAAAAGGCATATTATCGTTTTACTGACAGTGAGTTATGGATAAGTGAGTCTGGTTTTTCCGGACACTAGTGATCCACATAGTATTCTAAATTGGCTGAACAAAGATTCGCCGATCATTTCAAGTTTGGACCAGATAGATTTCGGCATCCGCTTTCAGATCACAAAACCAAGTAGAATCAATGATCTGGATTTTTCAAAAAAGCGGAAGCAGCCTGTCCTAGACTTCCTGCGGAGGTCATCTACTCTTTAGTTGGAGGAAAACGGACAACAGCTCAACCGGGCATAAGATCCGGTCCGATATCAATTACAACGACATGATGCCGCTCGAGGAGAGGATATGAAAGATACTGAAACAGACTATGAAGTTGGGCAGGACAATGTACGTGTGTGGGGTTTAGACATACACAATCCTGTATTCCTGGTCTCTACAGTCGTCATTCTGGTTTTCCTGATCGGTTCGGTAATGGCGGGAGATGCCGCCGGTGATTTCTTCGGTGAATTGAGAAAAAATATCACCACCAGCTTTGATTGGTTCTTTTTGATTGCTGCGAATCTATTCGTCATCTTCTGCTTTTTTCTGGTAGTGAGCCCACTCGGAAAAATCAAATTGGGCGGCCCGGATGCCACGCCCGATTACAGCACACTCTCCTGGTTCGCCATGCTGTTCGCTGCCGGTATGGGCATAGGGTTGATGTTCTGGAGTGTTGCTGAACCTGTAGTCTATGCCTCCGGTGTCTGGGGATATGCGCCCCTAGGGGTCAGCGAAAGCAAGGAAATGGCTTTCGCCACCACTATTTTTCACTGGGGCCTCCACCCCTGGGCGATTTACGCCGTGGTCGGACTGGCCCTCGCCTTTTTCACCTATAACCGTGGACTGCCGCTCACTATCCGCTCGGCGTTTTATCCCCTTTTCGGTGAAGCGGTTTGGGGCTGGGTTGGCCATGTCATCGATACACTGGCGGTATTCGCTACAATTTTCGGTCTGGCGACTTCACTGGGGTTGGGAGCCCAACAAGCCAACGCGGGCCTGAACTACCTATTTGACATGCCCCTTGATGCCATGGTGCAGACGATTTTGATCACTCTGATTACCGCGGTTGCACTCGTCTCTGTGGTCGCTGGTCTGGACAAAGGCGTAAAGCGTCTGAGCGAGTTCAATATCATTCTGGCGATCGTGCTCATGATCGCGGTAATAGTGCTGGGCCCCACGGTCGAAATCATCACTGGATTCGCCACGAATACCGGTGCCTATTTGAAAAATGTAATTCCGTTGAGTAATTGGATTGGCCGTGAAGACGGTGCGTTCCTGCATGATTGGACAACGTTTTACTGGGCGTGGTGGATTGCCTGGTCCCCCTTCGTAGGGATGTTTATCGCCAGAGTCTCCAAGGGCCGCTCGGTTAGGGAATTTGTAACCTGTGTACTTATCGTCCCGACAGTTGTTTCCATTCTCTGGATGTCGGCCTTTGGTGGTTCCGCCGTTGAGCAGGTCATCAGCGAGGCGGGAAGTCTCGAAAATGCCATTGTCAGCGAAGCAGCCCCGACCGCCGATAACCCAGAGGCGACTACTACCGTATTCAACAGCCAGCTCGCAGAGCAGGTAAACAACGCCTATGCCCAAGCCATGTTCACCATGTTCGATGGCGGCTTCCCCCTGGCTGGATTGTTGTCTTTTATCGGCATCGTGCTGGTGATCACCTTCTTTGTCACCTCTTCGGATTCCGGCTCACTTGTAATCGACACCATCACGGCTGGGGGCAAAATAGACGCGCCGGTGACACAGCGTGTCCTCTGGTGCCTGTTCGAAGGGGCCATCGCGATTGTGTTGCTTTGGAGCGGCGGTCTCGTTGCGCTGCAGGCGGCTTCAGTGGCGACAGGCCTGCCGTTTGCTCTTATATTGCTACTCATGTGTATCGCTCTCTACAGGGGACTTAGCAAGGAGTAGGCCGCGTTCATCTGCGAGGGAGTATCGCCTTCGGCATAGCTCTGGGACAACTATGCGCAGGAACCGGATGTAACATGGGGAGAATGGTGCTAGTCGCAGCAGTGAACCGGGTGAAACTGTTAGCCAAGTGCCGTTGAGGCACCAAACCCCAGCACAGGGATGTGCTGCCTGCATACGCCCTAGAGAGACGGTCGTGCTCTGATCAACAACACCCGTGGGGTATTTTTGCTACTAACTGCCCCTTCGCTAAGGTGAAAGGACGCCGGAAAGGGTGTTCCCAATACTCTATGCTCATCTGGCGGCCGGGGGGAGTATCAGGGCTTGGGAACAGGACGTAACTGGTCCGCCAGCATTCGCCAACGCTGGCGCCTGGTGCTTGTTCTCCATTCAGCAGTTTGCGCTGCATAGCGCCGCCACCGGGAAAGATGCCAGAGCCGCTGCCTGGATTGCCTGTATACCATCTCGATGCCTCAGATTCCTGCCAGGGCCAGAACCGATTTAACCGAGCTGCGGCGAGAGAGGTGATCTTTCAACACCTGCCTGGCACAGCGCGCGCACCGGCCACAGTCGGCAGCGACCCCAAGTTGCAAGTTCAACGACCTGAGAGTGCGCGCTCCCTGTTCGGCAGCATTGCGGATATCCCTCTCGGTGACAGCATTACAAACACACACGTACATAACAACGGCCTCTCGAAACTCTCACAGCACCCGACTTTAATGCTATTGAGTATGATTCGCAATAGTAATTGAAGAAATAACATTTCAGAAATAATGGGAGAAAACAAGGCTGTTAAGCTGTACTCTGCACACTGCGAGATGAGCGCGCCCACCACCCTAAGAAGCAGACCTTAAAGTTGAACTATAGCTACAGAACACCTACACATTGGAGATCTTTATGAAGGCTGAGGCGACCGAGATCAAACCCCTAAACAATGCCCTCAAGACGCAAATGGTCGCAATCAACCAGTTTTTTCTGCACGCCAAGATGCTGAAGAACTGGGGCCTGGATGCCTTGGGAAATAGAGCTTACAGCCAGTCCATAAAGGCCATGAAGCTGGCAGATAAATTGATGGAGCGGATCCTCTTTCTCGAGGGCCTGCCCAATCTGCAAGACCTGGGAAAACTGATTATCGGGGAGGATGCCCCCGAGAGCCTCCAGGGCGACTTACAGATGCAAACCACGATTCGCAAACAGCTGCAGAGCGCCATTTCGGATTGCGAGGGGCTGCAGGACTATGTAAGCAGAGACCTGCTGGAGGAACTGTTGAGAGAGACGGAAGAACACATAGATTGGATAGAAACCCAGCAGTGGCTCATCGAACATTTAGGGCTGGAAAACTACCTTCAGTCCCAGATCTAGCCGCAAATACTATCAGCTTCGTCAGGAGATCCAGAAATGAAAGGCAAGAAGAAAGTTATCGCTCAGTTACAGAAGTTGCTCAAAGGGGAATTGGCGGCAAGGGATCAGTACTTCACCCACTCCCGGATGTTCGAAGATTGGGGCCTGACAAAACTTTACGAACGAATCAGCCATGAAATGGAGGATGAGACACTTCATTCCGACGCCCTCATCAAGCGAATCCTTTTTCTGGAGGGCACTCCGGACCTCTCTGAGCAGGATGGGCTGCATATCGGCAAAGACGTACCTTCCATGTTGAAAAACGATCTCAAAGTTGAGTATCAGGTCGTCGCTGATTTAAAAGAGGCGATCTCTGTGTGCGAGAAGGAACAGGATTACCAGACACGCGACATCCTGCTGAAACTGCTGGCCGAAACCGAAGAGGACCACGCCTACTGGTTGGAGCAACAGCTGGGATTGATAGGTAAAATGGGATTACAGAACTATTTGCAATCCCAGATGTAGTTGGGAATCTAACGCTATCCCGTCTGCGGCCCGGCTAACGAATCCTTACACGGCTCGATGAGCGGGTTTTCTGCTCTGGTTGGTAGGATTGATTTCCAGGGCTTACTTGAAATCCAATCAATTTGGAATACGCTAGCCTGGCAGCTACGGCTCTATCCGAAGAGCACTAGCACTACACCAAGAGAAAACACTCCCCACTACCTCCCTCGCAAGCGTCTGTTGAGGGTTTGCCTGGTGATACCCAGCAAGGCGGCGGCAATACCCTGGTTGCCGCCCGCCCGCCGCATGGCCTCTTCTATCAGCATCCCGGTTGCAGCTTGAATGGTGGGCAGAGGGTCTTCAAAGCTGCGAAAGTCGTTTCTAGCCATCTCTTGTGCCGGCGACTCGCTCGGTATACTGTTTGATCGCTGGAATATATATCTTCTGAACACCTTGTTGGAAAGCATGCCTGACTCATGTTGCGCCAAAGCATCTGTGACCATTGCTTTCAGCTCGCGAACATTACCTGGAAACTGATAGGTTCTCAGCAGGTTGTAGAGTTCCGGAGAAGGCGTGGGAATTGCGGATCCTTTCGCAGTAGCTCCCTCCGCAAGGAAGTGGTTGAAAAGCAGCTGAATATCTTCCTTGCGTTCCCTGAGTGGGGGAGCAGAGATTTGGTGGGCGGACAAGCGATAGAACAAATCGGCACGAAAAGAGCCCTCTATCATCGACCGGTGCAGATCTCTGTGAGTTGCGCAGACAATGCGTGCGTCTGTCTTCTTGGCGATATCCGAACCCAGAGGATAGTATTTTCGCTCCTGCAGCAATCGCAGAAGTTTTACTTGAGACCCTTTTCCCAAGTCACCAATCTCGTCCAGAAACAGAGTGCCCCCCACGGCTTGAGCAATCATTCCCTCCCGCTGGCTGTCGGCACCGGAGTAGGCCCCCTTTTGGTGGCCGAACAGGGTATCGGAAAACATGCTGTCATCTATGCCGGCAACATTGACCGCAACCAATTTTCCGTTGCGTCCACTCGCATTGTGTATAGCCTCGACCAATAGCTCCTTACCGACACCGGTCTCCCCCATCACCAAGATCGGTTCTTCAGAGTCTGCTACCGCTTCAATATATTTGAATAGCGCTTTCATTTTTGCGCTTTGGGTAATGATCTTGGAGAAAGCTTCGCCATGATCCAGGTGGTCGACAAGCAGGTGTCGTTTTAGCTTTTGAATCTCTTTCTGCATTCCCTGGCGTTCGATTCCATGGCGAATACAGGAGATAAAGCGATTCTCTTCCACGGGTTTAACAAGGTAGTCAAAGGCTCCCAGTTTCATGCACTCGACCGCGGTATCGAGTTCCTCAACCGCTGTCATAATGACCACCGGTACATGGGGAAACCTTCGTTGAATTTCCGGAAGCAAGTCCTGTCCCGTCAAATTCGGCATGATCAGGTCGAGCAATATAAGAGAGGCGCCGTTTTCATCCAGAAAGTCCATCAGTCGTCTACTGTCCTGAATGGTTACCACAGGGCCGATACCGTGGTTTCTCAACAGTACACCGGATGTGAACAATAACTCCTCCTCGTCGTCCACCAGAACCACGGGGGGAATAGCCCGCGCGCCTGTCTTCATGAAACCGCCTCGCTTCCTGAGTTCTTGTGAACAGGCAACTGAACTGTCGCGACAGTGCCTATCTGTGGCTGAGACTCGAATATCAACCGGCCTTTATGATTCTTGACGATGGTATCGGTAATCGAGAGACCCAGGCCCATACCTCCGGTTTTTCCTTTGGTGGTAAAAAACGGTGTAGTGATACTGTCGATAAGCTCCTGCGGTATACCCTCCCCTTGATCGCATATTCTGATGCATACCTGCTCTTCGCTCGGGTCGACCTGAACGCTGATCTCCAGGCTCTTTTCTCGATCAGACAGTGCCTGCAATCCATTCTGAATCAGATTGATAAAGACCTGCTCCAACTGTTGGGCATTGCCCTGAACAACGATAGGTTCAGCGCTGCATGTCATCTCAAAATGGTCGGTATGCTTGCGGATTTGGGCGTTAAGTATCGATACCGCCGAGCGCAGCAAGTCAAGCAGGTTCAACTCCTGCTCCAGTTCCCCCTCATCCTGACGCCCCATGTGCTTTAGATTTTGTACAATGGTATTGACTCGGGTAACGTTTTTACCAACCCCGGAGATAAGCCGGGGAACCGTATCCAGTGCTTCGTCCAACGGCATTCCGCCCAATTCAAAATCTCCTTGCTCCTGCCGGTAACGCTCCAGGATCGGAACAGTATCGTTCCAAAAGTTGCCAAGGGATGAGCAGGAAAAACCGATCGCATTGTTGGGATTGTTGATCTCGTGAGCGACGCTGGCTGCCAATACGCCCAAAGAGGCCAAACGCGCATTGTGAATAGCCTGCACCTGAAGGGTTCTTTTCTCGGTAATATCGGTAAATACCATCATGACGGCGTGGGCCTTATTCTCTCGATGGATGGGAGCCAGCCGTACCTCCCACCAACTATCGTGCTCCCAAGCCATTTGCAGGCTGGTTGCCTTGTTGGTGGTATACACCTGTTCCAGCCGTTTCTGACATAGATGGTAAACATTGGCGGGCATAAGCTCCTCAAGTTTATGCCCTTGAGACAACGCGGGAAAATGGTCTTCTGGATGGCTATTGTGAAATTGGACCACACCATCACGATCGACACTCAGAATATGGTCGGGCGAATTATCGAATAGCGCGCGCAACATTCCTTCGACTTCGATTCGCTCGGCGATCTCGGTGCGCAATGCTTTATTGGCCTTCATTAGATCCAGGGTTCGGGCACTAACCCGCTGCTCCAGCTCCGCATTCAAGTCCCGAAGCTGGGATTCAATAAGCTTATAGTCGGTAATATCCTGGATAAAGCCTTCCATTTTGATAGGTTCACCCGATTCGTTACGGATGATCTCCCCCAACAGATGGACATAGCGTACCGACTCGTCTGGGCGCAGCACCCGATACTCGACTGAATATTTCTGTTTCGGGTTGAGTAGCGCACGAGCCATTGCCAGCCGTTCCGTCCGTCGATCCTCGGGATGAACGGACTGTAAAACTGCTTCGTATGTTGCCTCGAACTCCTGGGGCTTCATGTTGAATATGCGATAAGTCTCATCCGACCAGGAAATCTCATTGGCGTTGATATCCCAATCCCAGCTGCCCAGATGAGCCAGCTCTTGAGCCCGCGCCAATCCATTCTGACTTTTCCTTAGTGCTTCCTCCGCCTCCTTCCTTGGGCCTATGTCGAACAGAAACGTGATGAAGTAGTCAACTTTCCCATCACTGCCCCACACACAACGCAATGCGGTTATGGCATGGCAAATGGTCCCGTCTTTTCGAATGAAGCGCTTTTCCCGGGTGTAACCATCCGATTCACCGCTCAATGCCCGGCGGAATTCACATAGTTCATCCTCTAAATCCGCTGGATGAGTCAGCTCTACCCAGTTGGTATTCACCAGCTCCTCGCGAGAGTAGCCCAACATATCGCAAAGCCGGTCATTGAATCGCAGCCAACCGGTCTCCAGGGAAGTGTCGGCAATTCCCACGAGACCAATGTCATAGTATTTACTGAACCTCTCCTGAATATCGCTCATCTCACTGGACAACGGCCGTATAACCATAGTCACAAGCACCCCTGAGATCAGGGCCACGGCCACGCTTATCGATATCAGCAAGAGTCGCTGATTAGCGACTGGGTATTCATCAACCAGAAATGCGGCGAGCGTAATCGTTATTATCGCCAGGGTGGAAATCAGGATAACAAAGAGGATTCTTCGGTTTGGGCTCACCCGCCCTCCCTAAATGCTTGATGCCCGATCGAAAAGGCACCCTCACAATACCGCCCGGCCTTCGGCTTCAGGCGAGACTAAGTTCGGGGGCGCTACCCAACCACCCGATACTTCTCATACCGAGCTCAGAGTTTGCGCGGCATAAGCACCGTAAAATCGAAATCCAGGACAACGGCTGAATGATATTTTCCGTCGCCGCCCTTGTAGGGAAACTCACTGCAATCGAGATCTTTTACCGCGATCATCCGTAGCCGCAAAGCGCCTAAGTCCTCCCGCCCCGGTAGCGGTGTTTTCTCCAATACCTGTGTCCAGGCATATACGGTATCGCCTGCAAAGATCGGGGCCACATGACGACCACCATTGATGGCAGCGATTTTGAACGCATTGGCAAGTCCGTTGAAACTGCAAGCCCGTGCCAGACTGATGACATGCCCGCCGTAGACAATCCGCTTACCGAAGCGTCCATCCTTCTCGGTATGCTGATTAAAGTGAACCTTGGCCGTATTCTGAAAAAGCCGCGTTGCGGTCATGTGGTCACTCTCTTCCACGGTCATGGCATCTATATGATCGATCTTTTCTCCCACTTCATAGGCATCCCAGAAGTGTGGGCTGCCAGCCAGTTGTGCATCGTATCCAGAAAGTTCCAGACCTGGCGGTATACTGAGTTCATCGACAGCAACACAATCCGGCAAGTTCGGCACAAATGCTTCGGTCGCGCCGGTACCGCGCTCGCGCTTGCGCACCATCACCCACCGTACGTATTCGAGTACCACCTCATCCCGCTGATTGGTTCCCACAGAATGCACATAGACCGTACCGGTAGTGCCGTTGGAGTTCTCCTTTAGACCGATGACCTCGGATACCGTACTAAGGGTATCACCGGGATAAACCGGCACCCCGAACCGGCCTTGAGCATAGCCGAGATTAGCTATGGCGTTGAGCGAAATATCCGGGACAGTTTTTCCGAACACCACGTGAAACACCAGCAAATCATCCACCGGGGAGTCGGGAAATCCAATAGCTTGTGAGAAAGCACTGGAGGATTGCACGGCAAAGCGGGTGCCGTAGAGCGCGGTATACTGAGAAGTGTCGCCTTGGGTGATTGTCCTCGGGGTGGCGTGTATGATCTTCTGCCCTATTTCGAAATCCTCGAAGTAGTTACCTGAATTGTTTTTGTTCACCATATCGTGCTCTCTTTTCTACCAATTGAGAATAATGATCTATTTATCGGACGTCAGGAAGGCCTGCGCCTCCTCTTTGCGCTCAAAGACATGTGGTGCAATGTTACGCTGTGAGAACGCCTGATCCAATTTCATTCGCATGAAGGCACTCGTTGCATAGCGGGTAATATTGGTCCAGTAATGCTCCAGCATGTAGCGATCCATCTCCGCCAGATCGTCCGCCACGTTTTCATTGATCCGGAACTCGTTGTAATTGACAAACACGCCTACACGTTTTCCGATTTCCTGACAACGCTTTTCCAGGAGATTCTGCAAGGTGACGATATCCTCCCTGACGCGTACATACATGCCTTCGAAGTTTAGGAAAAGTATATTTCGTGTCGGATCATAACTGACCCGATCCGGCAAATCGAGGTTCAGCAAATCCGCTTCCAATTCCATCGGCTCATCCCTGAAAATCCGGCTGTCCATGAGGACCGGATCCCGTGCGATCGGGGTAAAATCCATGTGCGCCAGTATATCTTTCTCAATATCTATTCCCGGTGCCACTTCAGTCAGGACAAGCCCCTTTCGACCGCGCCGGAATACACAGCGTTCGGTAATAAAAAAGACGGGCTGCCCCTTCTGCACCGCATAATCTCCACTGAACGACACCTGGTTTACCTGCTTGACAAATTTTCGCGATTTACCCTCCTGGAGAATCTGCAGCTTTCCGTCAGCAACGCCTACCTTCAGACCGCCAGCGGTAAACGTCCCAGCGAACACCATACTGCGGGCATTCTGACTAATATTGATGAATCCACCGCAACCGATCAGCCTGGGACCGAACCGGCTAACATTGACGTTACCCATGGCATCACATTCAGCCATGCCCAGGCAAGCCATATCCAACCCGCCGCCATCATAGAAATCGAACATCTGGTTCTGATTGAAAATCGTGTCTGCGTTGACACCCGCCCCGAAGTTGCCGCCACTGGCCAGCACACCGCCTACCGTGCCCGCCTCAGAGGTAAGCGTAATGTATTTGCTTATCTTCTCTTCATTGGCAATTGCCGCCACACCCTCCGGAACCCCCACCCCGAGGTTGACGATCCCGTTCGGGGGAAGCTCAAAGGCCGCGCGGCGTGCTATGATTTTGCGCGCATCCAGGGGCATCGGATCCAGAGAGTCCAGGGGAACCCGAATCTCGTTGGAAAAAGCCGGGCTGTACTGGCAGACGTAACTCTGCATATGATTATGTGGTTCCGCCACCACGACACAATCCACCAGCATCCCAGGGACCTGCACATCTCGCGGGCTGAGAGAGCCCTGCTCGGCAATGCGTTCAACCTGGGCAATAACGATCCCGTTGCAGTTCTTGGCCGCCATCGCCTGCACCAGGTTGTCCAGCGTCAGGGATTCTTTCTCCATCGTTATATTTCCCGAGGGATCGGCAGTAGTGCCCCTGATGAAAGCCACATCCACGGTGCCCACGGTGTAGAAGAGCCACTCGTCCCCCTCCACATGAACCAGCTTTACTATATCCTTGGTGGTGCTTTCATTGACTCGTCCGCCTTCCAAGCGTGGGTCGACGAAGGTATTCAGTCCCACTTTGGAAAAAAATCCAGGTTTGCCCGATGCCAGCGTGCGGTAAAGCTGGCATATAACCCCCTGGGGAAGATTGTAGGCAAAAAGTTTGTTCTCTTTAGCCAGCTTTGCAACCTTGGGCATGCGGCCCCAATTACCGGAAACCACTTTTCGCAACATGCCTTCATGCCCAAGCCGGTTCAACCCCCGCTCCTTGCCGTCCGCCTGGCCGGCAGCAGCGAACAACCGCAGGTTCTTCGGCTCACCTGTTTCCAGATAACGTTTCTCCAATGCTTCCAGCAAGGCTTCCGGTATTCCACTCTGAACGAAGCCGTTGCAGCAGATGGTATTACCGTCGTGAACCAGGGCTACGGCTTCTTCTGCGGTTACGATTTTGCTTTTCATGAAGTTGCCTCCAACAATTTCAATAAGTTGAACTAGAGCGTTCAGTCCAATCTAGCTTTCGCTGTCATGGCAGTCGTTCCGGTCGGGCTTTGGGCTTCCAGTTTCACTTCATTGTCTATCGTGGAGCCGATGAGTCTAAAGGGGAATAGATCGAAGAGCGGGGCACGGCCCTGAAAGGAGAAAGCCTTAATGGGTCTGTTGCTGTTGCTCGCCGCTAATTCGGCCAACAACAGTGCAGTAAAAGGTCCATGAAAGACTAATCCAGGATATCCCTCTTCCCGAATCGCATAAGGTCGGTCGTAGTGGATTCTGTGGGCATTGAACGTTAATGCGGAAAATCTGAAAAGCAGTACTTCAGAAGGCTCGACGATCTGACTCCAGGAACCGGGTTGCAACGGCGGCCATTCATCCAACGGCACCGGCTTGGGAACCTGTCCGCCTGCCTCCTTATAAACGATATCCTGCTCCTCCCTAATGCAAAGTGTGTCCTGCTGGTAAATAAGATACTCAACGGTTACGAATACAAGCTTCCCGCTTCTTCCCGATTTTTCATTTACGTTGATGACGGTCCCTACCCGGGTAGCCGGATCACCCACAATCAGCGGATTAACAATCTCCATTCTGGAACCGGCAAACATACGTCTGGGTAGATCCACTGGAGGAAGAAACCCGCCTCGCTGCGGATGACCGTCGCTGGCAATCTGACGGGTAGGTACCTGCGGAAGAAAATAGAACCAGTGCCATAGTGCGGGTAGCGGACTGCCGGCTTTGACGGAAGCGGAATCACGATTCAACAAAGCACTGACTCCCAATACCGGAGCCATGGCGATCAAATCCTCACGCATCTCCTTCGAACCAACCCAATCGCTTAACGGCTTTTCCTGTGTGTTCATACCACGGCCTCCAGGTGAACGGGTCCGGCCACGATACCGGCATCCCGCAATTTACCGATTTCTCCATCGCTCATACCGAGATCTCGACTCAATATTTCATCCGTGTGCTCGCCGAGAATGGGTGCACGTCGAGGCGCTTGGCGTTGATAGGCACCGAAATGGATGGGAGAACCAGGCACCAAGTACTCGCCTATACCCGGCTGCTCCAGGGTTGAGAACATGGGATTCGCGGTAGATACACGGGGATCCTCGGAGACCATTTGCTTGAATGTTTGATAAGGCCCCCAGCAGACGCCCGTTCCGGAAAAACATTTGTCGATTTCCGCCAGGGTTCTTTGGCTGCACCATTGAGCCAACGGCTTGGAGATCTCATCGCTGGCTATAAAGCGATCGCCTTCTTGCCTGAAGTCCAGGCCCATCCTGCTCTCCATGGCACGAAACTCTTCCGCCAATCCGGTTGCCTTTCCCAATTCGCTCCACATGCGAGTGGTAACAACGACGATATAGACCTGTCTTCGGTCCTTGGTATCGAAATCGCAACCATAGGCTCCGTATAGATAATTGCCTTGTGCGTGGCGCTCGGCCTTGTTGAGCTGCGCCTCCTGTATATAACCCAGATTTCCGGTCATTGCGAAAGCGATATCCGACAAAGCGATCTTCACCAGTTGCCCTTCACCAGTCTTGCTGCGGTGCCGTTCTGCGGCCAATACCGCCAGGGCCAAGTTGATGCCGGCTATGGCATCCCAAGCCGGTAGCACATGATTAACCGGGTGAGGATTTTCTCCAGCTTCAGGATCACCTGTGAGATAGGGAAAACCGGCCGCGCAGTTGACAGTATAATCCACCGCCGAACTACCGTCTGGATTACCCAGCAGGTTAACCATGATGAGATCGTCTCGATACTTTTTTAGATTATCGTAACTCATCCACCCCCGCGAAGCGGGGAAATTGGTCAGAAAAAAACCGTTGCCTTCTCCGGGCGCGGTAATGAGATTGCGAATTATCTCTTGTCCTTCCGGTTTCCGGGTATCAATCGCCAATGATCGTTTCCCTTTATTTAGCCCAGGCCAATAGAGACTCTGTCTCGTCTTTTCTGTAATCGGCCAGCGATGAGCATCCAAACCGCCCTGGATGGGATCGAAGCGAATAACATCTGCACCCATTTGCCCTAGAGTCATCCCGCCGAGAGGCGCAGCGACAAAAGCTGATGCCTCGATAATCCTCATTCCTTCCAGTATCTTGAACATGATCTTGTTGCTCTCTAATCAAGCTATCCTAATTTGATACATAAAGTGCGTTTCATATTTTCAACGACTCCGCACCGGGTCGGGTCGACTCCAACTCAGCTACCCCTGGAATGTAAAAATCCCGACGTTTTGGTGCACATACAGATTGTCTGTCGTCAAAACCCATAGGCTGTTGCGCGTTCAGGGTCTTTGGTGGCGACCAATTTGGCCAGTTTGACAATCACATTGGCCTGCTTCCAGGTCGCATCGTCCTGCATCTTTCCATCTATCAACACGGCACCGGAACCATCCGGCATCGCTTCCAGAATTCGCTTGGCGAAGAGCACCTCCTCCACCTCCGGGCTGAAAACCTCTTTGGCGATCTCGATCTGCTTTGGATGCAGTGTCCAGGTACCGACACAACCTTGAAGGAAGGCATTGCGAAACTGGGCTTCACAGGCATCACTATCGTCAAAGTCGCCAAAAGGTCCGTAGAAAGCTTTCAATCCGTTCGCCATGCATGCGTCAACCATCCTGGCAACGGTGTAATGCCAGAGATCCTGCTGAAAGAACGACCTGCTACTGCCATCGTCGTGAGGATCCTCGAGAACCCCATAGAAGGGATGACCGCCGCCAACCCGGGTTGTCTTCATACCGCGGGAAGCAGCCAGATCAGCCGGCCCCAGGCTCATACCATGCATACGGGGACTTGCCTGCGCAATTTCATTGACATTCTTGACCCCCTGAGCAGTCTCCAAAATCGCATGTATTAAGATCGGCTTTTTTACATTGTGCCTCGCTTCCAGTTGAGCCAGTAATTGATCCACGTAGTGAATGTCCCAGGGGCCTTCAACCTTCGGCACCATCAGTACATCGAGTTTGTCTCCCACCGACTCAACAATCTGAAGGATGTCTTCAAGCCCCCAGGGACTATTGAGCGCATTCACGCGAGTCCACAAACCGGTGTCTCCGAACTCGACACTTTTCGCCACCTCGATAAAACCGGCCCGGGCAGCCTCCTTCGCCTCGATGGGAATCGCATCCTCCAGATTGCCCAGCAGCACATCAACCGTTTTGCTGATATCGGGTACTTTGGCGCGCATCTTTTCAATGTGAGGTGGGAAAAAGTGGATCGTTCGTTCCAGGGCAATGGGCAATTCTCGTATCGGGAGTGGAGCGCCTATTGCCAGAGGTTTGTAAAAATCTGCAGGGGTTTTCATTATTGTTTCTCCGCTAGAAGTCTATTTTTCTGTATGTTTTTCTGAGTTGCTTTTCATCGCAGCCTGAGCCGCTAGTTTTACAATGTTTTCCGCATGGCGAATGGATGCTATGTCGACCATTTTCCCATCCAGGGAAACCGCGCCCGCGCCTGCAGCCTCCGCCTCTTCCATTGCCTGCAAAACTCGTTTGGCGTGATGCAGCTCTGCTTCAGATGGCTTGAATAGTTCATTGGCCAGTCCAACCTGGCTGGGATGTATCACCATCTTGCCTTCACATCCCAGCACCCTGGCCCGATTCGCACTGGCAAGCCATCCGTCAGGATCTTTGATATCTGCAAAGGGTCCATCGATGGGGCGCAGTCCGTTGGCTCGGGCTGCAGCCACCAATCTGGCGAGGGGGAAATGCCACATATCTCCCCAGTGGACGGATCTCTCTCCCTCCGAATTCGGAGAGGTAAGAACATGGTAGTCAGGATTCGGCCCGCCTATCATTTCTATTTGAGCACCGCTTGCAGCAGCATAATCCGCTGAACCGAAGAGCATGCTCTCATTTCGCGGTGAGGCACCTGCTATTTCAAATATATTCTGAATACCCTGTGGCGTTTCGATGAGAATTTCGATGCCGATTTTCTTTTTTATTCGCTTCTCTCGTTCTATTTGCGTCAACAGCATGTCTACCGCATAAATGTCTGCGGCAGTTCCCACCTTAGGCACCAGAATGAGATCCAAGCGGTGCCCTGCCTGTTCAACAACGTCTACCAGGTCCCTGTACATATAGTGGGTATCCAAGCCATTGATACGCACCGAGAGCGACTTGTCTCCGAAATCCAAATCGTTCAATGCGGCAATTACGTCTTTACGAGCTTGCGTTTTTCGATCCGGAGCAACCGAGTCCTCCAAATCAAAAAAGAGTACGTCTGCCTCGCTTGTCGTAGCTTTCTCAATAAAGCGTGGATTGGAACCCGGAACCGCCAAGGTGCTGCGGTTTAAACGGGAAACAGCTCTGGGAATCTGTTTGAAACTCACTATTAACCCCTCTGTCATGGAACAGTTCGACTCAGACTACCACTTGCTATCTGATCCAAATATTAATCAGGAATCGGGCCAGCCCCTGATTAAAGTATTATTTTCTATATATTTTATGTAGTTAATGAGTTTTATTAAACTATTTTGCGAATTTGAAATGGTGTCTGAATATGTTACAGGGAGAAAGCACAAATTTTCTATTTTTCTAAATGCTTCAGTAGATTATTCACTTTCTGCCGAATGTCACATATTGAAAAGTATGACAACAGTGTCCTGGTGGGAAAAGAGGCAACCGGACGATTATCAGACCAAATGACCGGTGTTCGTTATCCTGAAGGCAGCGATTTCAAGCCAACCCTTATGGCTATCGTTGAATCTGCTTTACTTAGACATCCTCAAACCTCGCCAATCGAGAAAAAAGCCCGGCACCTGCAGAGTAGAATCGGTAAATGGCGTCTTCCGATGACTTATCCTATCCCTGTTTTTAAACGACTGGGGGAGCGAAGAAACTCCCGAATCAATAGGGTGCCCGACGTTTTCCTTTGAGGTTCGAATTGAAACTGCGCAAAGCTATGTGTTCAACAAAGGTGACTGCAGTGATCTTCAGCAATCCGGGAAACCAGATCGGCTTTGCAAAGAAGCCGGCGGCATAAAGCCTGTGCCACTTACCCAATTTTATCAGATTCTAGTACAACCTTTCCGGCACTTTGATTCCTTCCTGCTTTGCTGATCCTCCCTCCCTTGATTTGGTCCACCATTATGGTGAGCAAAACGGATTCCCAGCGAGATGCAGCTTGCGAGGGAGCTCAATGTCAGTCAAGGTACAGTGCGTAATGCATTAACGGAATCGGTTGAGACCAATGTTCTGGTCAGGCGGCAGGGCAAAGGCACTTTTGTCGCGAGCCATGATGACAAACGGGCACTATTCCACTTTTTTCACAGAGCTAGCAGTGACGGTACAAAGATATTGCCTGAATGTGAAACACTTGGTTGTCGAAACAAGCGGGCATCGAAACAGGAAGCAGCAGCACTCAATGTCGCCATCGGTGCAAAGGTAATAAGTATTCAGCGAATTAGAAAACTTGACGACCTTCCGGTTATCTTCGAAACAATATCGCTCGCAAGCGAGCTCTTTGGCGATTTATTGGAAAAACCAACCTTCGAACTCCCAAACACACTGTATGAACTTTATGAGACCCAGCTTGGCAATACAATCCACCGTGCGGAAGAGCAACTTCGTGCTAGTTCCGCTTCAGCGCGTGAGGCATCATTATTGGGAATAGATGCTGGAGCACCGCTTCTTGAAATAGAACGCACTGCTTTTGCCCTGGATGGTACACCGGTTGAGCTTAGAATCAGCCACTGCAAAACATCCAATCACTACTATCAGAGCACCGTTTTTTAGCCTAATCGCAATTGACAAATTACCGGTACTAGGCCAGCAGTACTATGGCCAGGATAGGCATGACTAAGAATGCCAGCAGTGTTTGAAAGCTAATTATCGAGGCCATGGTCTCGGTATCGCCGCCTAGTTGCCTGGCAAGTATGTAGGCCGATGGCGCGGTTGGAACCATGAACGAGACGATAAGAACGGAGGCGGCAATACCGGACAAACCTGTAAAATAAATAAGCACCCAGGTCACCATAGGTTTTAAACCGAACTGCACTGCTGAAGAAATCGCAATGGGTTTGATATGACCTCTAATGACTTCAGGTTTAAGTGCAGCGCCTACTGCCATCAAACCAAAGGGCAGTGCAGCCCGGCTTACGATCTCCAAAATGTCTTCTGTCACCCCTGGTAGCCCTATACCACTCAAACTGAGAAACCAGCCTATGAGGCAACCTATGATTAGCGGATTCCTTATTATCTCAACAACAAAAGAAAACACTCCCTTGAAGGCGGCTTTCCCCCAGATAACAAATACAATAACGCAAAACAGATTGATGATAACAATCATAAAGCCAGCGGCTACAGAGGCCAGTTCCAACCCCTCAGAGCCAAACAGCCCCTGGGCTACAGCCAGCGCAATGTAGGTATTAAAACGCACCCCTCCCTGAAATATCGAGGTAAAACCAGCACCACTTGCCAATGTTCGATAGATTTGAAGAAGAATGAGTAACACAGCCGATACTGTCAGTGTCCCCACGCTAACTAACATCATGCTTAGCCATGGAGCACCATCCAGTGTTTGACTTCCCAGTGTTCGTATGAGCAGAGCCGGAAAAAGAACAAAGTAAGTCAACTTTTCCATTCCCGCCCAGGCTTCCTCGGAAATGAACCGGGATTTTTTAAGGACGTATCCGACTATTATGAGCACCAGTATTGGAACAATTGCGGTTGAAATAGTATCCAAATACGTTTTCCTTCTGGTTATTGGAGTCGCTGGTTGTTATTACACGTGTTCGCTAATTTCCATGAACCGGTCGGGGTGTTACGTATTCGATTGATAGGAACCATGCAACACCGGTAATCACCCGCACGCAGAACAGCGGTATAATGCTAGAAGGTATAGTCCTCAATTTCGTCGAATACATCTACTGACAATCGCTCCGCTACCGCATGCATTTCCTGCATCTCCGCTCTTGTCGAATCGCTCCAATACGATTGCCAATCTTCGAGACTATCCCAACGTGCAATAGTCACGAACTGTGCTGAATCCTTACGGCTTTGAAGCAAAAAACTTCCTCTTGCCCCTATGGTGGACTTCCTTATATCTGCTGTCGCTTTTGCCCAGGCTACCCTAAACGCTTGCTCAGCAGGCTTCTCCACTCGCCATTTATAAATCACCCGGATCATGCTCTTCTCTACCTCTGATAGCTACCAATCTCCGATATGTCATCGGTTTGGATCAATGATATTCACGGCAACTGGAATGACAATGAGTATTGATTGCAATCCCGGATGAGACCTATCCTACCTACACCCTCTGTAGTCTTGCCAGACGTACGGCACCCACCTGGAAAAAGACCAGCCCACTGAGAATCAATGCAGTGCCGAGAATAATTGTATATGACAGGGGTTCATCCTCGATAAAATGACCGAGCAACAATGCACCCACGGGTGTTATCAGGGTTATCAGCGCCACTTGAGTAGCGGCCAGCTGCCTTAATACGAAATAGTAGAGCGAGAACCCAAGCACTGAGCCAAAGACTGCCAGGTAAAGAATCGATACCTCAGATTTCACCGACAAATTGTTCGGCCAGCCCCCATCGAATATATACCAAGTTATATCGAACAAGGGAGTTGCCACTAGCAGTCCGCCAGCAGTTTGAACAATAGCCGGAATATCCGCTCCTATCTTCTTCACCATCACTGCACTACCTGAATGTAAGATCACGCCGAACAAAATGACACACATTCCGTAGAAGACACTAGTTGATATTTCGACACTAGTGGCAAACATTACCAGTAAACCGCCGAGACCAAGCAGCATACCGAAAATTTGAACGGAGACGATGTTTCGTTCTCTCAACCAAAGGTAAGCAAATAGCCCGGTTATCAAAGGCGATAGCCCGAAAACCACAGCAATCCAGCCGGATGGAATATACTGCGCCGACCAATAAACACTAAGCATCGCAAAGTAGATTCCCAGGCCAGCGGCTACATAGGCGCGGCGGGCCTGCTTGTTCCAGCGCATGTGCTTACCAGAGACAAGAACAATGAGAAGCGCCAATACCGTGGTTATGCTCATGCGACTGGCAACACCAAAGAGGAAACCCGGCCCTTCGCCGCTCCACTGAATCGTCAGCGGTGTAGTAGTCCAGATTAAGATTACGCCCATGTAGGCCATCGGTACTGACATGGTCCTATCCCCACATGCTAGAAAGCATAAAAAAAGCCACAGATTCTGGGAAGCTGTGGCCGTTTGTCAATGATCACCTCAATGGAGCCATTCCGGGATCGGTTTATTGGAGCCACCCTGGGATCGGTTTATTGGAGCCACCCTGGGATCGGCCTAATGGAGCCACCTCAGGATCGGCCTAATGGAGCCACCCGGCACCGGTTTTTCCCTTCGAACTGACCTAATCGCCTCCCGTATCGTGACCGCACTTTTGTGTGCGGAGAAGAAACGGAATGGCCAAACGGAGGTTCGAGATGTATCACTATCGACAAGCCCTGGTGCGCATGCGCCTGGGGGATTCTGACCGACAGATCGCCAAATCGGGACTGATGGGCCGGCGCGTTGCCGCGACCGTCAGAGGTGAAGCCGAAGCGCGCGGCTGGTTAGACACCGATCAGGCGCTGCCACCCGATGAGACGCTGGCGAGCGTATTTGATGCACCTAAAAAGCAGCGTGCCCGCCAGAGCTCCAGCCTGGAGCCGCACCGCGATCAGATTACCTCATGGTACGAAGACGGTGTGCAGGGCACCACCATCCACAGTGCACTGCAGCGTCGTCACGGCTTCACCGGCAGCTATTCGTCGGTGCGTCGTTTTTTGCAGGGCCTGGCAGAGACGACCCCGCGGGTAACCACGGTGCTCGAGTTTGCACCCGGCGAAGCGGCACAAGTGGATTTTGGTCAAGGACCCAAGATCACCGACGTGCATACCGGTGAGCAGTTCAAGACCTGGTTCTTCATCATGACACTGGCCTGGAGTCGGCATCAGTACGCCGAGCTGGTACCGGATCAATCGGTCGAGACCTGGCTAGGCTGTCACCGGCGCGCCTTCGAGCATTTCTCCGGCGTACCAGCGCGGATTCTGATCGACAACCCCAAGTGCGCCATCACCAAGGCGTGCTACTACGATCCCCAAGTACAACGCAGCTACGCTGATTACGCAGAAGGCTACGGCTTTCTGATCGCCCCGTGCCCGGTCGCCGATCCGAAGAAAAAGGGACGCGTTGAATCGGGCGTCAAATACGCCAAAAACAATTTCATGCCGCTGCGCGAGTTCCGTGACCTGGTCGACGCCAATGCGCAGCTGATGCAGTGGGTGATGGGGCAAGCGGGCAATCGCGTACACGGCACCACCCGCACCGCGCCGCTCACCCGGTTCGCCGACACCGAGCGGGAGTTCCTCAAGCCACTGCCTTCACCCGCGCCGGAATGTGCGCGATGGACAACCGGGAAACTGCATCCCGATTGCCACGTACAGGTCGAGAAGTGCCGCTACTCGGCACCCTGGCGACTGGTGGGTCAAATACTGGATATCCGCCTGAGCGAGACCACCGTGCGGATCTATCAAGCCCATGAGCTAAAGGCTGTGCATCCACGCGGACGTGGGCCGGGTTACCGTCACACGATCGACGATCACCTGCCACCGGATGCAGTGGCCTACAAGATGCGCACGCCTCAGTGGTGTCTAAAGCAGGCCGCGGCGGCCGGTCCTCACTGCCTTCGTTTGGTTGAGCGACTGTTTGAGCACCGCGTGCTCGATAAGCTCCGGGCCGCACAGGGTGTGATTAATCTGATCAAACGCTACGGACCGGCGCGCACCGATGCCGCCTGTCAGCGCGCGCTGTACTTCGACAACGTGCAGTACCGAAGTGTGCGCATCATTTTGGAAAACGCGCTGGATCAAATCGTCGATACCGAGCAAGCGTTCGATTCCCTGTCCGATGCCTACACCGGCGGCGCCAAGTTCGGCCGCAACACCAAAGACCTGTTCGACCCACACTAACGGCCGTGCGTTCCCTCGACCCGTTGCTGTCCATGGCCGTGCGGCAACGACAATCCACTGACCGACAAGGTCAACCACTCAACCAAAGGACATTCAATATGACTACGATGACACCCCTACCAGAACTCACGCCTATTCTGAAACAGCTGCGTCTGTCCGGTCTGCTGGAAAGCTTGGAGACCCGCAACCGTGAAGCCATTGAAAACAAGCTGACGTACCCGGAGTTCCTGGCCCTGATGATCCAGGACGAAGCCGCACGGCGTGATCGAAAAAAGTATGACCTGCGATTACGTCGCTCCGGCTTTCGGGGTGACAAGACGCTCGAGGGCTTTGACTTCAACTTCAACCCGGGCCTGAACCAAGAACTGATCAACGAGTTGGCCCGCTGTGGCTTTGTCGATGAAAAAGTGGCCGTGTTGATTGCCGGCCCCTGCGGTACCGGCAAGAGCCACCTTGCACAGGCCATTGGTCACTGCGCCGTACGAGCGGGCGTCGATGTGATGTTCACCACGCAGTCGAATCTGCTGTCGCAAATCAACGCCGCACGGGCAACCGGCAATATCGAACGCAAGCTGCAGACGCTGACCCGCGTCCCACTGTTAATCATCGATGACTTTGGACTCAAACCCCTCAAACCGGGGCAGGACGAAGACTTCCATGACCTGATTGGCGAGCGTTACGAGCGGGCGGCCACAATCATCACCAGCAACTTAGATTTCGGCGAATGGGGCGAGGCCTTCCCGAACAAACTACTCGGCGCCTCGACACTCGACCGGATACGCCACGGGGCTTATCAGCTGGTGCTGGATGGAAAAAGTTATCGCGCACCACGACCCGGTCCCAAGCGCGCAAAAACAGCGGTTGAAAAATCGACCAAAACAGCGCTTTAATCTACCCCGTTCGGAGGCGTAAAACCGCATGAAAAAGTGGCTCCATTAGGGCGATCATGGGTGGCTCCAATAGGGCGGTCAGTGACAGCCGTTCAAGTGATTGGTTTAGTGCTAGTTAATTATTCAAACACACACCTCGCGCTGGCCGTTCCACAGCATAGAGTACGGCGTGTTAGACGCCATACCGGGATATAGGCCAGTTTACGCTTGAGATGACTAATCATGGCCGTAGTGTCTCCGTTACCGGGGAGATATGTCAATACCCTTGTCCTGAACTGCCAATTTGGCCGTCATATGTAATACGCCCTACCTTCCGCCAATCTGGAGAATCGCCTGTGCCGGGCTCACGGTATCGGTAGATAGCTTAGGAGATAGCGCGCTCTAGTAGTTCACCACCTGTCCGTAGACTACCTCTTGGTAGTAATTGGCTCTGCGCCGGTGACGAAATCCGAAACCGATAAAGCCCGCTACGAATAAAAAGACGACTGATGGTTCGGGAACAGGTGATGCCTGACTATCGAAAGTCGAGGCCACTGCGGTAAGACAATTAGTGCCTATACTGAGACTTCAGTCGTGCCGGGCTGGTGAAACTGCTCAAATATAAAACCTGAGTTCTCCGGGTGATCAGATTAGCCGTACGGCGTCTTTCGGCAATAAAGCGGCAGTATAAATTCGCCAATTCTGTATCCACTATGCTATCTATCAATTACTTTAAATATATTACATATCATATTGATTAATAATCATATTAATCAATTTTCTAGCATCCAATAATGCACCTGTACCCACATTCTATTCCCTTAGTACCCTACCGCTTTCGGCCTGGCAATTTCGGCTTCTGTCTCATCTTGGGTGCCGGTAAGAAACCCGAATAATCCTTGGGGTATATTCTTTGCTACGAAATAGGATTTTGTATCTGCCAATCCTTCAAAGGCTCCTTGGGTATAGAGAGCCAATAGTCCTTCGCAGAAGATGGTTCCCTCTTTGTCGCCAATCAAGTCCTCCATTTCACCCATGCGTCGGTATAGCTTACCCGGGTAAATTGCTTCACATATCTCCTTAAAATACTGTTTGGAAAGTCTTTTTCCTTCCATTCCCTGAGAGTTGTAGCTATGCAGTATGAATGCGTGAAAGTAGCCTAACGTAAATGGGTGAAACACCATGTGACTCGCTCGTGGGCTTTCCTTTACCGCACTAATGATTTGCTTGCGTAATATTTCCCGAATTGTATGGGTTACTAATATCTCTTCCTTAGTTCCTTTTGCGTTCATATTATCATCCTAGATTAACCAATTTCCCTAGCTTCTCTATCTATGCTCGTGTTTCTGGATATCGACCGCCAACCCCATCTCTGAATATCAGAGTATTCACAAAACACCGCATCGTTTCGGATTCTGCTATCTTTTAATTCGCTGTGTAAAGGATAACCCTGTAGAAGTTCGAGTACTTTTACGCCAATGGAAGCGAATACCCTTAACCCGCAGGTTCGATAACCGGGTTTCATCCCTGCACTAGTGCCACTGGTTCATCTCTCGAGAAATAGCAGCTTTACACGCATTGCATCCAATTTTTTTATACGCTTGGAATCACGATACCAGTCTTCCGATTTCTGCGGGGCCTATTCACTGCGCGGAATGCATGAATAGTGTTTGGGTCGGATAGGCAAACTCGATCTGTTCACGCTCGAACTGTTCATGGATTCCTAGATTTATCGCCTGTTGAATGTCCATATACACATTATAATCCGGGACATCGACGTAATATACCGATTCATATACCAGAGAAAAATCAGCGTAAGACCTAAAATGGGAGCGGTCGAAGCGCGTTTGTTTTTGGTTTTCTATAACACGCTGCAGAATCTCCGGTATACGTTCAAGCTTTGCTCTTGGCGTCTGGTAGGTCACTCCAATCTCAAAGGCTACACGCCGCTCGTTCATTCTACCAAAATTCTGGATGCGGCTTCCCAGCAAGTCTGAGTTGGAAAAAACCAATTGCTCACCGGTAAGGCTACGCAACCGGGTGGTTTTTAAGCCCACATGCTCTACCGATCCGACATAGTTATCAATTTTTAGAAAGTCACCAACGACAAACGGCTTGTCGAAGATGATCGAGAAAGAAGCAAATAGGTCGCCCAAGATATTCTGTACAGCCAATGCCACAGCGACTCCGCCCACACCCAGACTCGCCACCAATGCCGTTACGTTGACACCGAGGTTATCGAGTATAAGCAGCACCACTACAGACCAGATAAACAACCGGCTAACAATTCCGATTGCATACAATCCGGTAGCGGCCGCTGGCGCATTGGCCAAACGACGCCTTCGCGATTGCTCTACCCAGGCGCGGACCAAATCGCTAATCCAGATACCGATTTGTAGTAGCAACGCTATTATGGCTGCGCCTTGAATCCATACCAACGGCCGCTCGGGGATCTGTAGAAATCGGGTTGCGGCATAGAGCCCGAATATTGCCAAGGCCCACCATTTAGTCTGCCGGATCAGGCTAACCGCCAGGTCATCTAGCCGGGTCTCCGTTCGCTCCGTAAAAACAGCGAGGCGCATGGCCAGAAAACGCAGTAACAGCCGCACACCAATAGCAGCAGCCAGGAATGCCGAAGCTGCGTAAGACCAAGACAAGACGGAATTACCGAGTATTTGCTGCTGCATCAGGGTGTCGATGTTCATGGATTTACCTCAAAGTCATTGCGAATCCAAATATGCCGGATTGGGTTCATTCACAAAATGTGTTGCAGTCTGGGATCGCCCACAAGGCTCGACATTATAGTGTTGTATGCGCATCTAACCCAGAGAATGGAGTCGTCAAGGTATCCGGTATGAGTACTCAGGCTAGGCTTGCGGCGCTACCTCGCACACGGCGGCATAGCAGTCAGCACGACTACGCCACGGCTGTTTATGGCAGGGACATCAAGATATGTCAGAATTTCTGAAGGAAGTCTCTGGGGATATTCAGGCCGGGGTGGCTAAGCTGATATGCGACAAAGCTAAACTGTTTCAGAATCGCTCCGCCATTCACCGAGAACGCACTACCGTATCTCACATCGTTCTTGAACTGCGCTCTGAAAATAACCTGGGCCTGAAGGACCCAAGGACCAATTCGAGTACCAGCGGAACGACATTCGACATACCGACAAGCTGCTCGGTTCGTGTCTTGTCAATGAATGCCTGACTGACCTCACCCGTTGGCAATGCGTCACGTGCAAGTGCTACCAACTCCGGCATCATCGGGACAAGGAAAACAAAGGCATTGGTAGCCAGAAACGCCATCATTAAGATTTTTAGTTTCAGCCAGTTGCCTCTGATGCCTAGGGCAAAATACATCAGAAGATCGCAACCTACCTTCAGCGCCAAACCGGGAAGAATCAGGATGTAGGCACTCAACTCCTTATAGAGGTAGACATGGTAGGCAGTGATGGCATCGGGATGCCCCATAACGGCCCCGATTACTATATGAGAGAGTATCCCCCCCACATACATGATGGTGCCGATTTCCTGGACAAAATTCAGAATCTTCTGCATATGGATCGCTCTTTCCTAAGTGACTACAAGGGCATTAGGTCCTTCGTCCAAACCACATACGCGAGAACAAACCATCCTTTCGGACAAACTGGTGATAGAGAGAAGCACCTACGTGTCCGGCAAGCAGCAATGACAACACCAGGGCTAGAACCCCGTGGGCAATGCGCGGCGGAAACTCATCGAAACTGTTCGGCAGCACTGCACCCGATCCACCAAATAGTATTTCCGGTAAGCCCGCCATCCCCGCCGTGGCGATACCACTGGCGGCCAGCAAGATTACCACGACATACAAGAGGTAATGGGTAAGGGTCCCCAGTCTATTTAACATGGGGCTACCAATATCGGCTGCAGGTGGCTTATGGGTTGTGATACGAACTACAAAACGCACTAGCATCAGCACGAGGATAATAATCCCCATTGACATATGTATCTTCAGATAAAGTATCTTTTCTGGTGTTTCGTTGGGTGTAGCGCTTAGAACATTACCGCCCATGATCAAGCCCATGATGATCATAAAGGCCAGTACCCAGTGAAGTGCAACAAGCCCGGGATGATAGCGTTTCATTAGGACCTCCAGTGTCGTTTCTAGATACGCATATTACATCACATATGCAACTCTTGCAATTGCTATTATTGCCAACTCTACAATTCTCATGTTGCGCTTGACAGTTAATCGATACTTTAGAAAAAGGAGCCACTCATACCGCAAGCCAGTTGATGGCGAGATGCAAGGATTCTCGTAGAAGATCAAGTTACCATGCCTATCTTGGCAATATGTGTCTCCCACTATCTCCGGTGTCTATCGAAAATATCAACCGGATAAGTCCTCAGCCAGCGTCGAATCCTCAGTCACCGGAGCAAACCATGTAGCCAGTATCTCGAGCACTTGGTGAATACCACAAATGATTGGGACAGATCGTCTGGCAGAGGAATACAGCGTGGGAAAAGCACACCACCTGATGTCTGTGGTTAGCCATAAGCTGTCAGTATTCCGCGGTGAAATTACAAGCGGAAGAGGCCTCACGCAGCGAGTATCTGACGCAACTGGCACGGACCCAGCCCAGGGTGGCGACGGAGCTCCCTAACCCGACTGCGTCTGATTTCCCTCTACTTTGATAAATTCAAAAACATCGCGTCGCACAGGTGCCCAATCCTCAAACGGTGTCGCTAGTGCTCCGACTATGCGAACGTGATTGACCTGAGGATAGACTTTTGCTGCCACACGCCCACCAGCCTGTTCTATAGCTGCGGCCATCCGCAGGGTATTTCTTGGCCAAACGATGGAATCATCCGCGCCGTGTAATAGGAGGGCTGGAGGCTCTTTGCCGTCAACGAAATTAACGGGCTGGGAGTCGGGATAACGCCTCGACGGACCGAATATATCTTTTAGGGTCGGATCGGTTAGCGGCAGAAAATCGTAAGGTCCAGCGAGACCGATAAAGCCGGCAAGTCCATCAGACCCTTTCATGGTACCCAGATATCGCTCGTCAAACGCAAGCAACGCAGCAATGTGGGCTCCCGCAGAATGGCCCATAAGAAAGATCTGCTTTGCGTCGCCGCCATAGTCTGCGATATTGCGCCGAACCCAGCGAACTACTTCCGCCCCATCCTCAACAAATGATGGAAAACGTACCTCTGGGTGCACGCGGTAGTCGGGCACAACCGTGACTATGCCCTTCTCAGCAAGTGCATTGGCAACGAATCCATAGTCGCGTCGACTGCCTTTTTGCCAGCGCCCTCCATAAAAGAAAATCACAACAGGTGACGTCTCTCCCGAAGACGCTGCCGGTCTGTACACATCCAGCACTTGCCGAGAATGACCGCCGTAGGTGAACGAACCCAGATTTTCCGTATTCTCGCCTGATGTTAACGTACTGACCAAGCGACCGGGGCTGCAGCCCGCGAGCAAAGTACAAATCGCGCAGAGCCAACCAGTCACGAGAACACGACGCCAATCAGCCATGATCCAGTCCACTTGGGTCTACGCTCTGATCTCCTGCGCATGCACAGCAATCACCCCGCGGATCGTTCTTGATGCAACTCATATATGCTCCTCGCCGGATAGCCGTTGCCCCGGCTGAAATCATGGATGAGAGCGTTCGAATCTCTCGCGGATAGCCTCGCAACGTCGCCTGTTGACACCGAAGTCGTAGTACCCCGAGCGCGAGGCTGATTTCATGTGGATGCTTTTTTCACTCTCCTCGATCAGAAACTGTGCGTCGTCCACGAATCCAAATACCGATGAGGTAAAACTGGCGTGGATATAGTCGCCGCTGCTTTCCACAATTTCCACTCTTTCGAATCCCTTGAGCACTTTGATTAGTTTGATCCTGGCATCCTCCGTAGAACCTGCGTAGCTCAGAGGCGGAGTATATCTCCCAGTGCCCTTCTCCAAGGATGAAACACAATTGGGACTATCAGGACAAGGCGTGATCTCACCAGGATTCGTGGGACCTCCTATCGCGACCGTGCCCGTGGCCAGGAACAACAATAATGAACAACCTGAAATCACCCTCATTGGATGTTCCTTCCAGGCAAGTTACTGTGAAAGAACAGGAGTATCAGCATCCTGTCTATGCGGTCTACCACTCTGTTTCTCATTGTTGATCGATTTTCGTGACCTAAATCACCTCAACCAAGTTTTTCGCTAGTCATCTGAATAGCAATCTGTTCGCTACTTGCCCAAAATTGGCTTTGACTTCCAATAACCGAGAGATTGAGTCGGGGTTTGGCTGCCTCGAGCATCGGTACAATCGACTGTCTCACCCAAACCTTCGCCCGTAGCCGGCTGAACAGCAGGTAAAGCCCCCCAAGCTTACGATGTAAAAACAGCACATCCGGCGGCGGCATGCGGCCAAATCTGTCACGCATACGCAATTTAAGCACTGCATCGCTCAATCGGGATGCCAAGTCCGATGCACCGAAATCATAGCCGTCTACCGCCCCGGCTGGTTCAACAGCGGTACGCAGCAGATCCACAATGCCCACCTGATAACAAGCCGTATCGGCTTCCGCCAAATATCCAACCTTGGTGGCAGCGCGGACGACATCCCAGCGATCTCCATCCAAACTTGCTGCTATCAGCTCAAATAAATCATTCAGCCGTTGCAACGGATACTCCCGTGTGGCACCAAAATCGAGCAGTTGCAGTTTCTTCTCCCGGGAGCAGTAGCGATAGTTGGCGAAGTTGGGATCTGTTTGCACAACACCCCATCGAAAAAGTTCATTCAGCGCCAGCTCCAACAATGCAGTGGCAACCTCACTACGAACGGATAAGGGGGCTTTGTCCAGATTTTCGATCGGCTCACCGTCAAGATAACTCATGGTGAGCACCTCCGAAGTGGTATGTGAATCCAGCACCTCTGGAACTGCAAAGCGGTCGTCATTCTTGAGTTCCGCAGCGAAGCGGCGCAAATAGTCAGCTTCCGACAGATAATTGGCTTCGGCATGTAGTTGCCGCTTGGCCTCAGTTAGAAGTGGCTTCAAATCGAGTTCTCGGGGAACGAAATTGACCAAACGCAGCAGAGTGACAACATTGTCTATATCGCTGTTTATACTTTCTCGCACTCCGGGATACTGCACCTTGACGGCCAGTCGCGCACCGCTTTTCAATTCTGCTTTGTGTACTTGCCCAATCGAAGCGGCTGCGACAGGCTTGAAAGAGAAATGCCGAAACTCTTTGTCCCAGTTATCACCCCAAGAATCCTTGAGCACCTGTGCCACTTGAATCATTGGCATGGTGTGAGCGTTATCGCGCAACCTCGCCAGTATGCCAACGAGCTCCGGCGGCAGCAACTCTCCGTTTTCCATCGATAACAGCTGACCCACTTTCATTGCCGCCCCACGCATTTGCGAAAGGCTTTCAGTCAGCCTCGTAACGTTCCCTGGAGTGAACACGATTTCAGTCAAGCTCGAACGCTTGCCCTGCCCCAACTGCCGAGCGCCCTCTCCAATAACGCGGTTGGCTATACTACCGGCCATTTTGCCTAGCACGGTAAGCCGTCCGATACGAGATTTAGGCACTGAAAGGTCGGTTGGCACAAGCCTCTCCTTTATTTTTCTACAATGCAGGTTGGTGCGAATACTCACAGCGTTCTCCCTGATCCAGGGTAACTCCGAACTCGCCTCATGTTAGTCACTACGGTCCAGTGACCCATACGGATTTATCCGGGTAAAAACAGCCAAGCTCTCTTCCGAAGTGTTCATCACGTCTTGCGGGAGTGTAGCCCATACCACCAGTTACTCAGGGCTTGATTTTGATACACATTCACTATTCCCCGTTGACCCCCTGATCCGTTACCTGGAGTCGGTCGTAACTATCCACAAGAACATTTTTTCGACGTGCATCCTGCTCTAGACCAAGCGCAGGGTCTAGATAAAGAAATTTTTTAGGTGGAGCCAATGCAAGATTATCACACACTCTACTACCAGATGTGGGCACATGACGTGAGCGTCTCGGAAGACGCTTGTAATTGTTTCCGCTTTCAACCGGGCCCTTGGGTACTCGCGGTAGAGCAAATGGGGAACGAGCTTCAAGGATACGTCGTCGACAATGCTAATGACTGGACCGGAGCACTGCAGGACGGTAGTGCAGCGATCCTCATCCTGGAGGAAATCGGCGTAAGCGGGACCCACAGTCCAGCTGCAGCACAGCAAGGCAAACACCAGTACACCGATGATCTCTCAGACCGGTAGTGTCGGGATACAGCATGGCGCCTCCGTTCTGATGGACCTCAGGTGAACCTAGAGCGCAGCCCATGTGGAACGGCACTAACAACTGACAAGTTTTCAACACAGGAGAAACAACTATGACTACGATGACTGCGGGAACAAAAATGGGATCGGGCGAGGTAGCTGCCAGGAGAGAAAAGAGAATTTCCTTGTCTGAACCCTTTGTCTGGATCAACAAGGGTATAAAAGACTTCAAGCGAATTCCTGGCTTAAGCTTACTGTATGGCACCCTATTCGCCGGTCTCTGCGCGGCCATCTTTTTCCTAACCCTAAACACTCCCTGGTACACGCTGGCGTACATAACGGGGCTCGCCTTCGTCGGACCTTTCCTTGCATCGGGACTATATGCCGCCAGTCGGGACATGGGGCGACAAAAGGTGCCCACCATGGTTGGAAGTCTAAGGCTGATCTGGGAACGGCGTTCCAACCTAGGCTTATTCGCCCTACTGCTAACTTTGGTGATGGCTGCATGGGTAAGGCTTTCCGCACTTACGTTCGCACTCACCTTCAACAACCTGGCCCCCAATTTCAACGTTTTCAGCATTGATTGGATCGGTAGTGAAGGCTTGATAACGATGGCATACCTTGCAGCCATGGGCGTATTGCTTGCAGGGGCGGTATTTACAATCAGCGCGTTTACTATACCCCGGATTCTCGATCTCGATGAAGGCTTCATCACCGCGATGTCAAGAAGTTTTCAGACCGTCATCCATAACTTGCCAGCAATGCTGGTTTGGGCACTAATCATTGTACTGATGACCGCTGCCGGAATTGCAACTGCCTTTATCGGCCTTGCCCTGATCTTTCCAATTCTTGGATACGCTACCTGGCATAGCTATCAATCCACAACTGAATGAGGCTTGTAGAATCTGTGGAACGGAACACCGTAAACCGAGGCTCCTCGGTTTGCGGTTGTATGGAAGAGATAGTACTGATCAGTTAAATCTGTCGGGGACTGGCTGAATACCACCAAATTCAGCCCGTCGAAATCCTTACACAGTATGCACACTAGATCCCGTCAGTTGATTGTAAATCCCAGGAAACGGCAAGCTGTGGAGGTTGGTCCAACTTTTAACAGTGGGATAAACATCAGCGGAGAAGTGTGCTGCATATCAGCTTCACTTACCTGGCAGGCAGCATGATCATGACCTGATTCACCCCCCAACTATGCGATTACGGGTTCCCCATGAACACATTGAGAAAGCTTTTACTTCTTTTAACCGGTCTGATCATCGGCCTAGCTGGCGCTACAGCCGGCAGTAAGCTGTTGCAGGACCGTGATATCCCCGCGTCAGACTCCAGCGACGCCGGGGTTGTTATCGGGTCTGACGATAGCCTGTCTTTCGCCGAGGTAATGAAAGCAGCTGCTGAACGTCGTGTCCTATACATCGGGGAAATTCATGATCGCGCGGATCACCACAGAAACCAGCTCAAAGTTATCGAGGAAATGAGACTCAAAAATCACGATTTCGCAATCGGGGTCGAGTTTTTTCAGCGCCCCCATCAGGGACACGTGGATGCATACCTTAGTGGCCTGACAAATGAAAAAACCCTATTGAAGCGAACAGGTTACTATCGGAACTGGGGTTACGACTACCGTCTCTACCGGCCGATTGTAGAGTACGCCAAGTCCTATCAAATCCCGCTAATCGCACTAAATGCACCAACCACGTTGGTGCAAAAGGTATCGCGTCATGGCTTCGAAGGTTTGGAGCCGGAGTTGAAAGACCAGCTACCGGACATAGTGATGGAACCTGGCCCGTATTATGTAAGCAGACTCAGACAGGTGTTTAATCACCACGCCGGAGGCGATACCCGCTTCGAGCGCTTCCTCCAGGTGCAATTGCTGTGGGACGAGTATATGGCGGAGAGTGTTTCGGCCTTTCTGCGAGAAAACCCCTATAGCCAGATTGTGGTGTTGGCTGGATCTGGACATGTCGCTGGGGGTATGGGAATCCCAGAGCGAGTGTATCGCAGATCAGGGCAGGACTTTCTGGTTTTCCTAACGAAGGATTCTGGCACCAAGTTATTCGCCGGCGCAGATTTTTATCTTGCCTCCGAAAATTCGCCCATGGAGAGAAACGGGGCACTCGGGTGGCGTGTTGGCGAGGATGAAGATGGTGTATACATAAGAGACCACATGAAAATGGCCCCGGGCCGTAAAGAAGTCGTTTCAAAAGGAGATCGGCTAATGCTCATCGCAGGTGAACCTATACGCTCGATCGAGGATTTTCGTCTTGCCATGCTTGACCGGTTACCTGGAGAGCATGTTTGGGTCGAACTATTGCAGACAAGACCTGATACCTCAACGCGGCGGATCAGCGTCATTGTCAGATTGATCTAGGCTCTCAGCTGAGCCACTACCAGACTCCTTTGACAAAGCCACTTTATCCAACGTGTTGTGATTGCATGCCTAGTGATGATTTTCCAATGGGATAATCAGCGGGCTCAATCCGAGCGGTAAAATCATGCGCAACCTCGTCATCGTTCTAGGGGACCAACTAGACCCCAACTCTCTTGCCCTCGAGGATTTCGACTTCCAGAACGATCTCCTGTGGATGGCGGAGCTTCCCGAGGAATCCCGGCATGTATGGTCTTCCAAGCCTCGAATCGTATTTTTTTTATCTGCGATGAGACACTTTGCCGACGACATGCGTATGCGTGCATACCCCCTCCGCTATCTGGAATTGGGAAAACATCAATACAGTAGTTTCGAAGAAGCTTTAGATGCCGAAATCAAGTCACTTCGACCTGGAAAACTGGTGATCGTCCAACCCGCGGATCACCGCGTCCTGGCACAGCTACGCACTGCTGCAAAAACAGCCAATCTACCACTGGAGATCCACACGGACAGCCACTTCCTAGTTGGGCTCGAATGGTTCAACCAGTGGGCGGACGGTCGTAAGAACTTGCGGCTGGAGCATTTCTACCGTCACGTGCGTCAACACAGCGGCGTACTCATGGACGGCGGCAAACCGGTGGGAGGCCGCTGGAACTTCGACCGGGAGAACCGCAAATCCTTCGGAAGAGCAGGCCCAGCCGCTATCCCAGCACCCCACTCTTTTGCAGCGGATGAAATAACACAGACAGTGATAACCGATGTTGAAAAATACTATTCCGATAGCCCAGGATCCGCTGCCCATTTCGACTGGCCGGTAACCCCCGCTGATGCTGCCAGGGCGTTATCGGACTTCGTCGCTCATCGCCTGCCTCGGTTTGGCCCCTTTCAAGATGCCTGCTGGACCAATGAGCCCTACCTGTATCATTCACGCCTTTCGGCGGCAATGAACGTTAAACTGCTATCACCTCATGCAGTACTGGAGACGGCGGTCGCGGCCTATGAGAGCGGTCATGCACCGCTCAATTCTGTGGAGGGATTTGTTCGTCAAATCCTCGGTTGGAGAGAATTCATTCGTGGAATCTATTGGAGATTCATGCCCGATTACCTGGCAATGAATAGCCTGGATGCAGACCTTCCCCTGCCCGCCTTCTACTGGAATGGCGACACCGATATGCATTGCCTGTCAGAGACCGTTCAACAAACCCTTGACTATGGCTATGCCCACCATATCCAGCGGCTGATGATAACGGGTCTTTACGCGCTCTTACTAGGTGTCGACCCCCGGCGGGTTCATGAGTGGTATCTGGCAGTCTATCTGGACGCTGTCGAGTGGGTGGAACTCCCCAACGTACTTGGAATGTCCCAATTCGCCGACGGCGGATTGATGAGTTCCAAACCCTATGTCGCCAGTGGCCGGTATATTCAGCGAATGAGCAACTATTGTAAAAATTGCCGCTTCGATCCGGCTGCTTACAGCGGCGATTCAGCCTGTCCCTTCACCACACTTTATTGGGATTTTCTGATTCGACACCAACAGCGCTTCCAGAATCACCCACGAGCAGCCATGCAGTGGCGCAGCCTAAACCGGTTAGACTCAAAGAAGCGTCGGTCGATCATTGCTGCAGCTGAAAAGCTCAAATCCAACTCTCAGAAGTACTAACCAGGATCCCAGCCGCCCGCACCGATGGTCACCAACAGGCATAGACTGGGCATTTGAGAAGCATCAAGAAAGTGTCCGCATGGCCAGGGCGATCTCCCGGTAACTGCGCTCCTCCAGGGGATAGGTTTTTACTCCAGTACTCGTCAATAGTGGTGAACCATGAGCAACTTCGGGGAGAAAGGTCACGCCAAGATCGGCATCCACCATCTCGACCAGTGTCAACAGACTGCTGGTTGAGAAACGGCTTACTTTGTCAAGACCGCGGATACGGCAGGCCGAGAGCGCATGATCGCGCAGACAGTGGCCATCATCCAGCAGCAAGATGCTTTCACTATCCAGGTCCTCGTAGCGATAAAGTTGAGGATCGAGCAACCTGGTGGACTGGTGGCAGGGGAATCGAAAACGGTCCTTGAACAGCGTCATGGTCGTCAGGTTCCTTAACTCGTAAGGCAGTGTCAGGAGCATCAATCAGCATCCAAAATTGATCAAGAATCAGCTACATAACTTAGCTGGCATTGACGGCAATGCGCTCTAGCCGTCCCCCAGCGCAAGCAGAGACGCGTTTCCACCCGACGCCGTAGTATCAGTGCAAATCACTCTCTCAACAGTCAACATTTCGTTACCTGCGGATGAAGATACCAGCGCGATTCTGGTACCGGCGCGGGCAGCAAGCTTCTTCCTATATGCAGACTTGGGTTCGTTCCCTCCGTCATACATGACCAGCGCTATACCAGGATCGCTCAATTGAACCTCTATCGATTCCTCACTCTCTATGATTAGCAGGCTATCCAATCCCTCCTTGGCGAATGCAGTAGTAATGCTCTGAACATCTACCCCTTCCACTGTAGCCGGGATCTTTACCAGATTACCCACCATCAAGCTGCGGAACACCTGCATCATCAGAGATCTGCGAGGTTCGGGACCGCCACCGAGACAGAGAACCAGCCCTCTGCCATGGAGACTGAGTTGATTGCTCTCGCCCGTAGGACCCGACAGCAGAACCGGCTTGAAAGACAGGTCCCGATCTACCAGACAGGCCTTACGCGCATGCTCGGCGAGCGCTGCGGGCAGTCGGGCAATTACCGAGTTCAAGGCGGTTGGTCGCTGACTGTGCGAACTCCACAGCTTCTGCAGATTCGCGGTACTATCGGAAGCCTTCCGAGTTATCGGAATCGCATCACCTGGGACCAGTCTTGTTTCAGGCTCCGCTTCATCACTTCCTGCTAGCTCCCCGATGTCTCCCACCGTCCGATAAAAACGACGAAGATAATGAGGGCCACCCGCTTTGGGCCCCGTTCCCGAGAGTCCCTCACCGCCAAAAGGCTGTACACCCACCACCGCGCCGATCTGGTTGCGATTTACATAAATATTGCCGACTTTGGCGTCATGACATATGCGCCGCACACGCGTGTCTACTCTGCTATGAATTCCCATGGTCAAGCCAAAACCGCTGTTGTTTATTCGGTCAACGAGCTCACCAATTTTTTCCGCCTGGAACGAAACAACATGCAGGACAGGCCCGAATACCTCCTGCCTGAGCTCTTCAAGACTATCGAGTCGGAATGCCATAGGTGGTACGAAAAAGCCGTCCGCTGCCGCCGGCGGCAGCTTCACACTGAATAACAGACGTCCTTTTAGGGTCATTTGCTCACAGTGTTCAGTAATTGCTTCCCTGGCGTGCTTATCGATGACAGGCCCTACATCCGTTGACGCCGCCCTGGGATCGCCGATTACCAGCTCCTGGGCCGCGCCTTCCAGCATTTCCAGCAGGGGCTGCTCTATCTCTTCTTGAATGCAGAGTATTCTCAAAGCAGAGCAACGCTGTCCCGCGCTTTGGAACGCTGAGGTGATTATGTCCCCCACCGCCTGCTCGAGCAACGCGGTCGAATCAACTATCATCGTGTTCAAACCACCGGTTTCCGCTATCAGACGGCAGTCCGGATCCGCATGTTCCGCGAGGGCCCTATCTATGAGTTCGGCGGTCTCTATGGAACCGGTAAAACAGACGCCCTTGACCTGGCTGTGTGATGTCAATGCGCGACCGATGGTGACACCGGCACCGGGAACAAACTGCAAAATCTGCTCGGGTACACCCGCCTGGTGCATCAGCTCTACTGCGCGGTATGCGACAAGCGAAGACTGCTCCGCTGGTTTTGCCAGTACCGGATTACCGCAAACCAGTGCTGCAACGACCTGCCCGGTAAAAATGGCCAATGGAAAGTTCCAGGGAGAGATGCACACAACGGGTCCGATCCCCAACGTCTTCCCAGCTGCCAATTGTTGCCGGGCTTGAACTGCATAGTAGCGACAGAAATCAATTGCCTCACGAATTTCAGAAATTCCATCCGACTGGGTTTTCCCCGCCTCCAAGGTGAGCAGCGCTATCAATTCCGCCCGGTTCGCCTGATAGAGTTCGGCTACCCTTTCTAATATTGACGCTCTTTCTGCAACTGCGCGATTTGACCAATCTGCAAAAGCGCTTCGCGCATTTTCAAAAGCCTTGTTGACGCAACATTCATCCGCATCAATTACCTTGCCAACTTTCAAGGCTCTATCTGCAGGTGAATAGACTGAATAACCAGCGGCCCTGTGATCATGTCCCGGTATCAACGGTCGGGCCTCCCAGTGGCCACCCTGAAAGCGCGCCAGTTCGTTTTCGAGCACCCTTGCATGCAATGGAAGATTGAGATTGAGCCCCCTGGAGTTGCGGCGACTTCCGCCATAGAGATCCACCGGCAGGGGAATATTCGGATTGGTAGGTACACTCAATGACTGCATTACTGAATAGGGATCCGACACCAGTTGCTCAACGTGCGTATTCTTGTCCATCAGCCTGTTTACAAAAGAGCTATTGGAACCGTTCTCGAGCAACCTTCTCACCAAATAGGCCAGCAAGTCCTTGTGCACACCCACTGGAGCATAGATTCTGCATTTCGCCTTATGTTGGTCCAGCAATAGTTGATGCAGCGCTTCACCCATGCCATGCAGACGCTGGAATTCAAACAGCTGTTGCGGCTTTATCATTTCAAGGAGCGCACTGGCGGTATGGGCGTTGTGGGTCGCGAATTGAGGATAGACAACATCAGAAGCATTGAGCAGTTGTCGAGCACAATAGAGGTAACACACATCGGTCGAAACTTTTCTTGTGTACACCGGATAATTTTCCATTCCGAGTACCTGAGCGTGTTTTATCTCATAGTCCCAGTACGCACCTTTCACCAGGCGAACCGTAATGCGTCGGTTCAGGGTCTCAGCCAACGCCACAAGCCATCGTATCGTCAGCGGCGCCTGTTTCAAGTAAGTCTGTACTACGACACCGAAACCATCCCAACCAGCCAATTCAGGGCTGCTCAAGACCGCTTCAATGAGATCCAGTGATAAATCGAGCCGGTCCGCCTCTTCCGCGTCTATGGTAAATCCGATATTGGCCGCATAAGCCTGTTTCGCCAGTGACAGCACAAGCTCCGTCAGTTGATCCATTACTCGGTGATGCTGGGTGTACTCGTAGCGAGGATGCAACGCCGAGAGCTTCACCGAAATCCCCGGGTTGGAGTGGATATCTTTCGAGGTTGACCGAACGGCGATAGCAGCTATCGCCTCGCTGTATGCAGCGAAATACTTATCTGCATCCTTAGCGGTTATCGCGGCTTCTCCCAACATATCGAAGGAATAGCGGTAATCCCGATTAAGCCCCTTCTGGGATTGCCGCATCGCCTCGTCGATATCCCTGCCGAGAACGAATTGTTTCCCCAGTGTTTTCATCGCCTGCTCTATCGCTTTTTGGGTCAATGGCTCACCCAGTCGAGCAAGGGTCTCCAGCATTACCTCGGACATAGGCAGTTCACCCGGTTCACGCTCCCTGAACATCCGACCTGTCAGCATCAATGCCCAGGTTGATGCATTGACGAGAAAAGAGCTTTCGGCGCCGAGATGGCTTCCCCAGTCACCGGGGCCTATCTTGTCCCGAATAAGCGCATCGAGTGACAACGCGTCGGGAGTCCGCAGATAGGCTTCAGCCAGACACATCAAGGCAACGCCCTCGTTGTTGGAGAGTTCGTACTCGACGAGGAACTGCTCCATCAATCCCGGTTGCTCGTTGTTTCGTATGGAATGCACCAGGGCTGCGGCACGATCGACAATCCGGCGCCGCTCAAATTGTTCCAATACAGCGTTAGAATGGAGTTGTTCGACAGCACGGGTTTCGTCACGAAAGCGCTGTTGTGAAATTTGTTCTCTTAATTCTGAAAGGCTTGTCATGACCACACTCACTCCAATGTTTCTTTCTGCCTCTTGCTTCAGTAGAAGTTCCTAAGTCCAAGGTCGTGTCCATATGTGGCGACCATTCACGGGAGAGTCCCTGCCCTGGAACCCAATCCGATAGTCGACAATCCGACTGGGCCGAAGCGCCTGGCATCTTAAGCGAAAGATCATCTCTTCCATGGGCCTTTTGGAAAAGACGCGTGCACTTCCATATGGCCCAGAAAGATAGTTGCTATGCCGACTGCATGACCACAAATTTCGTATGTTAGTTTATGAAACCGCCTTGGTTTCATAAATGCGATACTTGCAATTCCAGGATGCGCTTAGCTGCAGATACTGCAGAACAAACTAACCTCACCTCATCTTTCGGCTGGGTGTGACTCAACCTACCGCCTTCGAGATATTTGGTCTATTTTCAATACTAGTCCACGGGGATCCTACTTGGATCTTTATTGTTTCCCAGGTCACTGTTGATACTGCTTCTGCAAGGAACAACCATGAAGGTGACATTTCAAATACGCTACGAGGATCAACAGCCTGCGGCTGGCGTCTTGATTCGTTTGGTCGCTCCCGTTCGTGCTGGAACCGCTACTGACGTTCTATCCCAAGGACAGGTTATTGCCGAAGGACAGACATCGGCCAACGGTCAATGGCAATATGAAAACGACGAAGTCAGGGGAACACAACGCCTGGCGCTACTGGTCCTCGATGCCGACTCCGGAGAGGTCCTGCACCAAACTCGACCAACGATCGCACGGAGGATCCCTGACCGGGTGGAGTTGACGATTGCGCGCACTCCAGCTGAGATTCCCGCACCCTCGCCGGATGGACCCGATTGGCCAGGCGGGGATGTTACACCCCAGCCCCAGCCGGCCGGCACGCCCCGTCGCTCTTATACCGATATCTTGGCCGAGCGGCTGGCACAGGAGGAAAGGGTTCGACGGGCCGAAGGCGAGGTGGTAGGCAACCGGGTTCACCATGGCTTTACTCGCCGCCGCGCGGGCCGGGAATTCGCAGAAAAATTCCTGGGCCAAAAACCGCTGGGGAAAAAGCGCGTTCCCCACTTTATTCCCACACAGCATGATCCATCGGAGCGACTGGATCGCGTCATTCGCGAAGGAGTGGAGCGCATTGGTCAGGCCGCTATAAATGGGCAAAGCGGGATCACGGTAAGACCTGGCTCGGTTGCCAACATGCTGCCTGAACCCGGTGGGACCGTTTCACCGGATCGGTTCGATCAACTGCTGCCTCTTATCATGCCGGGAAACCAGGCAAAGGCGAAGGCAAGCCCCCTGGAGCTATGCCAAATGCGCAAACAGGCGGAGGCAGAGATCGAGGAGATGGCTTCCGAGGACGGATCAGAGGTGGAATCGGACCCAGATCCGGACCAGCCGGATCCACCCGCACTCGCATCCGCCAGCGATGCATCCCAAATAGACGCGCTGATAGAGAAAATGAACGAACCCGCGGTGACCGGGGCAAGGCCGACAGTTACCGAAGTAGCGAGTAGTCTTGGTACCGAAGTGCCCTCTGGTCCCGCAGATGCCACTTCCTATTATGATTTTCATAACCTCCAGATCGCCTGGGAGGATACCTGGACCGGCCTAGTGGATAGCGGAATGGTTTCCCAGGTGAAGGAGCTTTACGACAGCCTCGTAAGCACCATGCCGGATGAGGTAAATCTGGAGGCGCTGACGGAGGAGCTCGGCGAAGTGGCAGAGCTGCATGAACTACTGGACACTCTGCAAGATGCTGCCGCGGCGATGGGTTCAAGTATTCTCACTGACAGCCAGTTATCCGCATGGATCCCCGAGATCGCCGACAAGTGGCATGACCTGACTCCTTATGAGCGCGACAAGCTGGGTTTTCTCTACGACGTGCATATCTACGTTAGCGAAAACCATACGCTGGAGAGTCCTGGCGTCTCGCTCCCCAACACTATACCGCTTTCCCAACTCGACAAATTCAAAAATTACCCCAGCGACTGGTTGCCGACCGACCTGACAGTCTACGGGGCTTACATCAGCGACTGGAGCGAGACCGAGGCCAATGAGATTCTTCAGGGAGTGACCGAGTCAACAGGGGCGCGGATCGGGCGCGTCGATGAGCTGATATCAGACCTAAAAACAGAGATCGCCCAACCCTATCAGTTCGATGTATTCGTGGCAGACAGCTACAACTACGGCTTACTCACCACATACAGACAGGAGTGGCAGCCGGTAACCTATCAACCCGGTGATCTCGCCGGGACTATCGCGCTTGCGCCAAACGAGACGCGACGTTACCGGATCTCGCGCAAGGTTAGGCGTTCCTCTTCGTCGACTCGAACGACAAGCAGCCTGGATGCGCAAAACTTGGAGATCGAGAACAGTGCCCGCAGCGAAGGCGAAATCATGCGCCGTACCCAATCCTCCCTCAACGCCAGCACCAGCGCCCAACTTGGCTTCGAGTTGGGTATCACCTTTAGTGGGGGGGGTGACTTTGGTTTCGACCAGAGTATGGAATCGAGTCAAACCAAGAGCGACATTCGTGAATCCACTCGCTCCAATGCCCAGGAGTTTCGCGATGAGAGAAAAGTTGAGGTCAATGCGGAGCAGGGCTTCGAAAGCGAAATGTCGGAGGAGCGCGAGGTCACCAACCCCAACAACGAGCTGACCGTGACTTACCTCTTTTACGAATTGCAGCGTCGTTTTCAGGTGACCGAGAGACTCTACGACGTACAGCCTGTGATACTGGTCGCCTATGACGTCCCTGCTCCACACCTGATCGATGAGGCCTGGTTATTGAAACAGGAGTGGATTCTGCGCAAAGTGTTGTTGGACGACAGCCTGCACCCGGTGCTGCGAACCCTGTCCCAGGACTTCGCCGGCGACGAACTGGCCGTGGAGATCTACGAGGAGCAGTGGAAAACTCAAATCGCCATCGTTGGTGAACTCAAGGAGCAGATGCAAGGCCACGCCGCCCTGCGAGAGGAGGCTCGCGCCGCAATCGAACGCGCTGCCGAGGTTGCCAGGGTGGCGGCGGCCGAAGCTGAAGACAACAATTTACTGGATGCCGTCAAAGATGTCGCATTGGTTGCCACGGGCGGCGTAGGAGCGCTGGTGGCCGACGCGTTGTTCAAGAAAGTACCCGATGCCTCCGAGAGTACCGAAGCCCCTGTCACCAGTCCCGAGGACAGCGGCCGCGAAGCGCTCGACTGGGCAGACACTGACCTAGCTGCGGCACAGGCGGCATTACGAAGCGGGATTGGGGCGCTGGAGGTGGCCACCGAGCGATATATTCAGGCAGTCCGCGATCGTTTGAACCGTCGGGTGCGAATCGACAAACTGATTCTGCATGTCAAATCCAACATACTTCACTACATGCAGGCGATCTGGCGTCACGAACACCCTGATGAGCGCTACATGCGCCTCTACGACCTGGAGGTCGTCTGGCCCAGCTGGAACGGGGTCTTCACCTACGCCCCTTCCCAAGTCCCCGGATATCAGCGTGCCGCTGCGCCACCGGTGGCAGGATTACTTAATCCGGAGCCCCAAGGAAAACTGCTGCCACCCGAAATATCCCTGGAGGTAACACGAAAGCTGCACCAGGTAGCCGATCTCTCCCGGCTGATTGGCTTTAAGGGTAACTACGGCATCTTCCCGCTGCGGGAAGCCAATGCCCTCACAACAACTATGGCCGTGGACTACCTCGACACTGAATTTGGTGTGACTGACCCCGATCCTTTCGGTGACATACCCACCGCCGAAGAGGCGGTGGAACTGGCCCACTGCGCCTGGACCCACCCAGAGACCACAGAAGAAGACAAAAAGGATATCGCCGACTGGCTGGTGGAAACCCTGGAGCAGGCCCATAGCGCCAGTCAGGAGATCATCGTTCCCACGGGCGAATTGTTCATTGAGGCCCTGCCTGGGGCACACACCCTACTGGAAGACTTCAAGCTCCAGCATCGGGCTCACGATGCCGCCAAGGCCTCGGCCGAAGCCCGCATGGCAGAGTTGGAAGTACTGCGCCGAGGGGATCTGTTGAAAGCCGCGGAACTCGGGGACCCGGATATCGACAAACGCATCGAGATCCAGGGCACCACGCCCAGTATTTCGGTTGACACAGAGTAGTGTCCGAGCCCCTCAATCATAGCGCTGGCGGCCTGACGACAGCCGAGCGTCTGGGGACACCGGATAACTTTGGCACAGCGGGATTTGTGCCAACCGGCCCCGCCGTTGCTTCAAGTCGCCAAGATGTACCCGATAAACCACAGCTTCCCCAGCCCGGGCCAGACTCGCTGGCCGCGAGCACGCGCCTGCGAACAGCCGCGCCTTATGCCGCATACCTTGAGAAAAAGGGTGAGGTCCGACGATTGCAAGCGCAGATCGACCGGCGTGCCGAAAGAGTCAGGCAGGGCATGGTGAACGAGGTGGGCTTGAAGCCGAGCCACTCGCTCCCGCAACAGCAAAGCACCCTCGAGGCAATACTGAGCAATGAGCAGGAGAAGCAAGACCGGCTCGTAGAAGAGCTGGAGATTGCCAGAAAACAAGCCGACGCAGCACTGGAAACTGCCTATCGCAACCAGGTCGCACCACCCTATGAGAGCGCTTATTCCAGCGACGTGAAGCGGCTGCATGACCACATCTTGGGCGTTACCCAGGTTGCACTGCAGCAGGTTTGGAAAAAACGCCAGGAAAACCTGAACGAGATCGCCGCCCGTTATACCGCGGCGGATCAACTTTTCGACCTCGGTGTAGCAGCGGCCATCGTCTTGTCCTGCCGCTCCGAATTTCCTTTCGTCTTCGCCACCGAAGAGAGCGCGATAGCAGCCGGTTACATCCCGGAGCTCTATCCCCGTATCCGGGCGGAAGACATCGTCAGAGACCACAGCCTTAGCTGGCAGAGCTGGGCCTCGGATCTGAATGATCGGGAGGATATTGCCGCTCTGGTCGGCCATTCCGACAGTCTCGCACTGCGGCAGTCCCTGTTGATGGCCCACCCGATCCTGGCGCTGGCGGATCGTGTTTGGAAAACACCCCTTTCCATGCGCCGGGCGATGCTACCTCATGGGGGCGACTTTGACCCCGAGGCCATCGGCGGACGGGTTTTCAGCCTGCTCTACACCGAGTTGAGGAGCAACCTGACCGCCTTGTCCATCGATCCCGCCACCCTGGCCACGTCGGCCAAGAGCTATCAAGCCGCCCAGCCGCTCTACCTGCAGAGCGGAGCGGACGTATTCTGCCGGCCGGGAAAATCCGGCGATGCAACCCAGGATCCGCTGTTCAGGGTAATAGAATACGAAAGCAGATTGCGGGTGCCGGGAGACAAGTGGGCTCCGGTGACCTGGGTGCTGGCGGCTACTGGACTTGCCCTGCTCGTCGGTGGAGTGATACTCGGACCGGCTTTCGTGGTTGGGACGCTGGTACTGGAACTTGCGATCGGGGCGATTGCGACCGGCATTCAGATGGAAAAATACCGTGAGGCCTCCGCGCTTGCCGCCGCAAGCGATGCCGAAGAGGCCTTTCGCCTGATCGACCCAACGCTCGAAGCGATAGAAACCGGCCAGACGGCATGGAGCGAAGGCCTGTTGCTTCTGGTAGAGATCCTGTTCTTCGCCCTGCCGATTACTACGTTGTTGCCGAAGCGAACACCCAGGATAGCGCGGGCGGATACTACCGACCCGCTTCAAGGGCAGCCTGCAATCCCCTCCACGGGCGACGCAAAAGGCGTTGCCAAGCTTTCCGAGTCTTCCGGTGTGAACAAGATCAATAGCCCGGACTCCGGCCTGGGGAGCGCACCACTGGCAGAGCCTGCTGGCCACTTACCGGCAACGACCTCCCCAACAGAAAGTACCCTTCCACCTCGCGATGCAGACAGTCTCTGGAAAGATCTTTTTGGTGATTTCGAAGCGGAGCGCATTTCCTGGGACTCCAACATCCCATCCTATTCGGCGGCGGACCTGGATACGGAACAGATTCCGGAACTGGTGGCACGTCAGGGTCAGGTTGCCTTTGAGCAGGCACCAACCTCGCTATCACGGCTGGCCGCATCGAAACCCCAGCCCGGTAAAATGTGGGATTGGTTTCAATCCAATCGTAGCGGGCTTGGTTTTGACCCCGCACAGGCTGGACAGGCCTACCGTGAGCTGCTCGATGCACTGGGCCTGCCGAAAACGCGGATACAGTTAAGACACGCAAGACGCTATTTCGATCACCTGCGTGACGACAAGTTGCTTCATAGATACTGGGCGCAGCAGGATCCTCCACTGGCGATCAATCTGGGCACCGAAAAGCAGCCTGATTGGCGCTATTACGTTAACGACAGCGGTAAATGGAAATGGCTTCCACGCCGCTCTGAGATCGATGGCCGGACCATAATAGATTTCGGTCACATCATAGATGTGGTGGTGTGGGACAAGGCCGTGTTCCTGATAGAGAATGAACTTTGGGAGCAGTTGGCAAGGGGAAGGATAGCGGCGGAACGGGTTGATGAGGCGGAGAACCTGCTGCGCAAAGCCTTCATGAACTTTACCCGGAATTATGTCCCCGAGTTGAAAGGCCCCAATCGCGCCAACGGTGGAACTGTTCGTATCTTTTATTCTGACGAGATAACGTTTCGCCAGGCAATGGCGCGCATGTTGGATACCAAGGCCGGCACGCACCTACCGGCTGCAACGGAGCATCCGCTGCAGGTACTGGAAGCACTCCTGGAACAGCTGGTACCGCAGATTCCGGAATCAGCGCTGTTGAAGCGTTGGCTGCAGGAGCTGAGGGACCGACCAACGCCGAGTACGCCGGGATCAACAATGGATACCCAGGCGCTTCCCACCGCTTCGCCCAGTAGTGTGCCAACAGCAGCCGAACGGGGCCTGCCGCCTCAGCCCATTCCAGAGCACTGAATCTCTGTGGGAACTATGTTGTAAAAAAAAGAACACCGACAACTGTCCCAAAGCGCTTTACTGTAAAGCGACTCTCAGTGCCGAATGGTGCGGCCGGCTGCCGCCTGCGATGAAATCCCGTATTGAAAATGCATTGACGCCGGGATGCTGTTCGCCTTCTGAATCGGACACTATCCAGACTGGTCTTCCGGCGGCCCTGGCGTAATGCCCAAAGGCCTTGTCAACCAGGCCGCCCGCCACCAAATCGTCTATTGGGGCTGAACCCGGTTCAATCACAGCCGACTTAATCAGCAGCAGGGCTTCGGCCTGCAGCAGTGCAGTGAGCCAGGCGGCGAGAGAGTCTGATGTCAGGTCCCAGTTGCGTTCTAGTCTGGGTTCTCCCAGCACCATGGCTGAAGCCATCCAAACGGGCACCCTGCCCTTTTTCAGTAAATGATCCATCTCAGAGCGGCTGGACGCGGGTTTTAGGCCGGGGTGGAGAGCACAGATCATCCTTCCATATTGTTCCATTGCAATCAGCGCCATGTGATGAGCAACGGCATCGCCGAAATGCCAACGCCGTTGGGCCATGCGTACCTGATCGGCAAAGGGTCCGCCCCCGGGTACCAGAACCAGTCCCAGCCCCTCCATCGACTGTAACCAGCGAACCAGGTTTTGCGAACGAAACAGGCTGCCTCCAAGTTTTACTACCCACACCGCTCTGCACCCTTTTGCTCCAGCAGATCCAGTATCGGAACGGCCTTGTGGTAGGTCTCCTGATATTCCAGCTCCGGATCGGAATCGTCGACGATCGCACCACCAGCCCAGAATCGGGCCATACCATCTGCATAGACAAGGGTACGTATCGCTATGTTGGTATCCATTGATCCATCGAACCCAAGGTAACCGATGGCGCCGCAGTATACGCCTCTACGATGCGGCTCCAGTTCCTCTATTATCTCCATAGCGCGCAGCTTTGGAGCGCCTGTGATGGAGCCTCCTGGGAAGCATGCCCGCAACAGGCTCGCCGCGTGCTCGTTGCCGGCCAGTCGGCCAGTTACAGTGCTTACCAGATGGTGTACGCGGCTGAAGCTTTCCAGTTTGAACAGCTCCGGCACGGAGATGCTTCCAATCTCGCAAACTTTACCCAGATCGTTGCGCAGCAAGTCGACAATCATCAAGTTTTCTGCACGGTCCTTGTCGCTGGCCTGCAGCACCTCCTGTCGCATCAAATCCTCTATGGTATTTCTTCCCCGCGGACAAGTACCCTTGATCGGCCGTGTTTCAACCTGACCGCCCCGGCATTTTAGGAAGCGCTCGGGTGAAGAACTCAACACCTGGCAGTGGGGCAGGTTCAAATAGGCGCCGAAAGGTGCTGCATTGAGCTGACGAAGAGCTTTATACCCATCCCAGGAATTTCCCTCCGCAGCAGCCGAGAATCGTTGAGCGAGGTTTACCTGATAACAATCGCCATCTCGAATGTACTCCTTTATTCGGGAGACTTTAGCGAGGTATTGGGTACGGGTCATATTGGATACAACTTCACTGAGCACACGAAAAGGCGGGTGCTGCACAGTCTCCCGGTTCGATACACTTGACAACAACCGGTGAAAAGTTTCCAGGTTACTGGATGTCCCTAGCAACCAACTTTGGCGTTCCAGGTGATCAACTACCAATGCCTGATCATAGATAGCTACTGCCATCTCCGGAATATTCTCATCATTGTCCGCCAGGCTGGGTAATCTCTCCAGACAGCGGCCAAGATCGTAGCCAAAATAACCCACCGCACCACCACAGAAGGGAATCCGATCCAGACTCTCTACAGGCTCTCCAAGCGCCTCCTGGACCAGAGCAAAGGGGTCCTCCATCGAAATGCGGGAACTACTCCCTTGTCGGATACAGGTCTTACCCCCTCGGGTAACCAGGGTCTTAAGTGGGGCGGCACTCAAGATATCGTAACGACCCTGTTCGCAAAACGGCCGGCCGCTGTCAAGAAACACCGCCCAGGGCTGGTGAGCCAGCCTGTTGAAGACGAACGTACTGTCTTCTCGGTACGGATACTCACGGGCAATCAGTTTCATGGCCTTGCCTGCTGCTGGGCGAGCCGGGCTACCGCTACTGCCGGCGCACAATCCGCCACCCGGACCTGGTGACCAGGCTCCCAGTCGGTAAACAGATGATCAAATGGGATATAGGGCCTGGCTAAGCGCAAAGAGAGCCGCTCTACCAGGAAAGCGCCCACACCGGCACCGATCAGCGGTGCATCCTCCGGAAGCCGCCCCCGAGAGAGGAGACGTTCACAGGCATCCGCCAAGCTTCGGATCTGTTGTTCCGCAAAGAAGGCAGCCAGTTTCCGCCAGACATCGATATTGGCCGCATCCAGATCCAATCCAAGCATACGGGCAACCCGACGGGCGCTGCAAATGACACTCTTCTCCCCACCATCAGCCGTTTGTAAAAGATCCGCTCGATCCGGTAAATCCCCGGTCAACCGGTAAACATCGGCAGTGGTAGAGAAGTGCTCAGCCATCAAGGGTACCCACTCCCCTGCAAAAGGTGCTTGGGTCGCGATAGCCATCAACGGAGTGCGTACAACGCCTGTGTACAACAGTTCCTGGTACCGCATTCGTTCATGATCATCGTTTCCCACCGTGGCTGGGCGACCTTGGTCGAATGGCACTAGATCAGTTGTGGTGCTGCCCACATCCAGCAGCAGCCCATAGGGTAATTGCCGGGCAGCAAGTAAACCCGTCGCGTACCAGTTGGCTGAAGCCACCTGACGGGGGGCCATAGTCGCTTTCTCTCTGCTGAGAAATCCGCTCTGGCCCGCGAAAAAGCGAAGCTTCGCATCGGGGAACCGGTTGCACATCAGCTCCACCAGGGTGGTTACTCCGCGGCACCTGTCCTCGAATAAATCGACCAATTCTCCCGTCATGGTAACCGCGTGCGATTCGACCGGACCCGGCAGACTGTCGATTGCTCTATCGATTGCCCGCTCCAGATTATCCAGGCCCTGCCACAATGGGCAGGGGAGCTGGATCAGATTTTCTACTCGACCTGCCCCATCAAGACGCACCGCCTTTACGTGGGCGCCACCAAGGTCCCAGCCGATGGTGGATTCAAGCAGCACCGTTGCACTCCAGATTCACATCCACCAGCCTCCCTCGGTTGGATAAGCGCGGCATAAGGCTTTCACTGTTGGTCAGCTCCATAACCAGCGCTGCTGGATTGACACCTATGGACTCCTTGAGTCCTACATAAGAGGTGGTGAGCCGAGGATTTATTTCCAACACCTCGAGACCGCTGCCAGTGTTGATCAAATCCACTCCCACAAATCCCCAGAGTCCGGTCGCGGCTGCACCAATCGCCTGCCCAATCGCCCGGTATGGCTCAGCATCCCCACGTACACCATTGACCTCACACCCCAACAGCAGAAAGGCATTGTCCATAACCGCGATTCTCTGCAAGTTGACACTGAGGATCTCAACCTCCCCGCCGCGTACCAGCATACAGAGGCTGGTGGCCATGCCGCTGACGAAAGGCTGTATGATATAGGGTAAATGAATGGGAAGCTCGTCGATCTGGCGATAGAGTTCCTCCGAATCCGTACATATCCTGGAGCCCAGGCAACCTGCACCGTCGTTCGGCTTGAGTACCCACTGGCCATCAAGTTCCGGCAACACGTCATCGAGTTCGAACGTCGGCACCACAGCGACGCCAAGCTGCTGTAAGCGACGGGCGGTAGCCACTTTGCTCGCCGCCAAAGCCACGGCTCCGGAGGGGCTGTTCAGCAGTAGCTTTCCCGCCGCCTCGATCAAAACACTGATCTGCTCTAGGATACGGTGGGACTCTGGAGCAATGGGCCATACGGCATCGACCTGATTCAGACATTCCTGCCATACCGGTGGAAACTCATCGGCATCCGCAAGCAGCCGGCACTCTACTGGCAGACGGGGTGCTCCCAGTCTGGCGTCACGAGTCACCAGCAGCTCTACATCATCGATTTCGGCAAGATCTGAGACCAGTGCGCGGAGCATCATGTCACCCTCTTCCGCGAGGGATTTCGGTAAGGCACTGTTAAGCATGCCGCCGCCGGTAATATACTCGAAGACAAAAATCCGCATCTCAAAAATCCAGGATTAACATGAAACTGGTTCCCGTGCTGGATCTGAAAGGTAGCCAAGTAGTCGCCGCTCATCTTGGAAACCGTGAAAGTTATAAGCCGCTCTCCTCGCCGCTTTGTCGCTCCAGCTATCCCCTGGATGTGGTAGCTGCTTTGTTGTCGCTTTATCCATTTGATACCCTCTACGTTGCTGATCTGGATGCCATCACCGGCAGCGGAAATAACCTCCAGTCCATTCGCCGAATTCACACCGCATACCCACAGCTCGCCCTCTGGGTGGATAACGGAATTGTCGAGTTGGAGCAGATAGCGGAATTCTCACGCCCAATCATAGGCAGCGAATCCCTGAGCGGGTTAGCCGAATTTATCGACATCAAGGCCAGGCATCCAGCCGCTCTGCTTTCTCTCGACTTTCGCAAACGAGGCTTCCTGGGACCACCGGCCCTACTTGAACAACACCGATTATGGCCCCACGAGGTGATTGTCGTGAGTCTTTCACATGTCGGCAGCTCACGGGGTCCCGATCTCGCGTTGCTATCCCGGCTGCAATCGAAGTGCCCGGCTACTCGATTTTACGCCGGCGGCGGAGTAGGAGACGGCGACGATTTGAAGAGACTCCACCAGATCGGCGTCTCGGGTTGTCTGCTGGCCACCGCTCTGCACAATGGCACTATCAATGGCAGTGACATCAGCGAGTTCATAGACCCCCGACGAATCCAATAACGCTAATCCTTAACCTTTGGTAACCACCTCCATTAACGCAACCGGCTTCTCCCCGATGAGGTCCCGCAATCGGGAGTTGCCCAGATAGTCGTCAGTGAAATGCGTCAATAAGGGATTGCGACCTTGCTCCCTGAACTGCTCCAGGGTTGGGCCTGTGTAGTTGCACCAGGATTGGGTGGTCTCGTAAAGCTGCAACTCCACCAGCCCTGGAAGATAGGGGATCAGTAGCTCCCAAATATAGATACAAAGCAGTTCCGTGCTGGAACGCCAGGCGAGTTCAGATGATGAATAGTTGAGATTCTGGTGATCGAAACGCTCCACTATCTGTTGACTGGCCACCCGCTTCAGGTAGCCGTAGTCTATTACGCACCCGGTCACGGGATCGACACGGCCTCTGACTTTTACATGCAACAGATATCGACCACCGTGCAAGTTGGAGCATTTTGATGGATGGTCAGTAATGAAATGGGCGGAATCGAAAATCAACTCTTTTGACACCGTAACTTCCGGCGTTTTTTGCTGAAAGCGCTCAAGTGCACCTGGCATCTCAGCAAGATACTTCTCTATCAGCGCCATCAGGCACCAGGTATCTTTTCTGCTGGCAGCACGCAACAAAATACCCTGCGGATGATCAGCCGCATCCAATTCCTCGAAGCGAACACTCCTTTGTGCCAACTCCATCGCAATGGTTTTTCCATCTTGCTTTTTTGGGAACTGTAAAAACAGGTAGTCATTCTGTATTTCACCGATATGGGCAACAACGACTGCCAGGCAAAACAGAAAATCGGGAGGCGACACCGGAGACAACCTGTTTTCCAGCGGTTGTTCAATGGAACTCCGGGGCGCCCTGAGCAGATTCCGTGCAACGACCCTGTGAGAGGTGTCGGAGTAGTGGTATTCCTGTTTGTACCTGAAGCCGTATTCGCGGAGCCATTGTAGATCCCACAATAAGAGATCAAGACGCCTTACCTCGCCCATGACGCAGACACACCCCTCCTCCCGATCCAGCAGTCCGGCCCAACTCATGGCTCTGAGCACTGCCCGCGCCTGCTCCGAGGGAGTACGGGAGGGGGGGGGATCACCGGGCGCCGTTTCAGCAGGGTTAATGGATGCTCCATCTACGAGTATATCCAGTGGCAAATGGTACCTGATCGCATACTCCTGAAGCGTGAGTCCGCAGCAGCCCAGCAGATGCTCGTTATTCAGATACTCCAGCTCTTCGTTACACTCGAGACAACGCACTATTAACCCCCGCCTTTATTGGATCGATCGAACCCGAACGGCCGGCACGCTCCCTGTGCCGGCGTAGCTCAGGGGCTACTTGTGAGCGGCAAAGGGATGCTCCGAAGCCCCCTTGTTCGCAACCACGTCGCTGGCCTTGGGCTCACCCGCCAGCGCCCTCTGTATCGACTCCTTGGTCGCCTGATAATTGTAGTCCTGAATCTTGATGTCATCCTCGGCTTCCCAGTGAATGAACACGCCGACGCATATAAAAACATCGTCAGCCTCAGCGGCGGGTATGGTCCCATCTTCCACACAGTCCGCGACCGCCATGGCAACGCCACGCTGGGCGGGCCCGAACATCTGCACCGCTTGCTTGGCTCCTTTGATCGTGACTTTATTGAACATCATGGTGCTGGGTTTGCAGGGTAGGTTGGGGGCCACGACGGCCAGCAGCGAGGTGAAACCGTCCTTGTTGTTCACCAGACCGGTGCAGAACGCAGTTTCAACAGCTGATCCGCGAGGTCCGATTAGCAGGTCAATGTGCGCTACTTCGTTACCGTCACCCACCAGGGACTCACCAACCAGTACTCTATCGATTACAGACATTTCTTCCTCCTATGGCGCTATCTTCTCGGTACAAGAATTTGGGTTGATGGCGGTACCCTGTCCATAACCCCGTGTGCGGGAAAAACCCGTCTTTGTCTCAAATTGGGAAAGTATCTTCTCCAAACGAACCAACAGTAGAACCGCCACTGTAAGGTCCGCGGTCGTGCCTGGATTAATACCCTCTTTTTTGAATTCGCTATCCAGAGCGAGTAGCGGCCCGTGATATTGCTCAGGGTACTCGCAATCCACAAGCCGGTCGGCAAACTCCTTTGCCCTGGCACTAATTTCACTTGCCTTCATATACCCGTACTTGCGTTGGATATGGGTATCGGGGAATCGACTGAGAAGCTTCATATAGAGCGCACTGGTCGCCCAGGACTGATCGCCCCACCTGGTTTGTAAATCGCCGAATAACGGCTTACCGTATTCAAACAAATCAGAGAAACCGGTGACGTACATCCATGCGATGCGATCCCACTCGGCGGCATACGCCATCACCTCCATGAGCGGTGCGTTGTCGCTCCCCCTGACGTCGTGGCGCGACGACTTGCCGAGCCCTCCGGGATTGGCCATGGAAATGGCCTCGTTTATCCAGCGAGTGTCTTCGCTGTCCGTCAGTTCTAGCACGCACCGCAGACGCTGCCTGAGCGAGCCCTGACCATCCGCTTCCAATACCGCCTGTATCAGAGGACCGCTCAGCAGGAGAATGCCAAGGTTGGTATTGCAGGCAACGGCTTTACGGGTAGCCAAGACTGCCTGGTAAATCCTCTCCCCCATGCCCAGACGTAACTCGGAAATCGGGCCCCTGCTCACTTCCGCGCTTTTCAGGAAATCCTCCATTGTCATGCCGTGCCCAGGCGCGTAACGATGCACATTTCCAGGCTTGAGCGCCTGCAGCTCCGATACACAAACCTGGTAATAGGCCTCCCCAAGCTGGGCGCCAATAGAGGCATTTGTGCCAGAGGCCATTAGCTCACCGCCTCCAGTGATTGGCCCGAAATGCAGCAATTGAGAAAGTCATCCACCAACGCGGCCGCCACATCGATTGACGAAACTCGTTGCAGCCCCCTCCACGCTGGCACACTGTTGACTTCGATAACACAAGCACTCCCTTCCCGGTTACGGAGAATATCCACACCGGCGTAATTCAATTGCAGTGCCTCTGCGGACCGCTCCGCCAGATCGCTCAACTCACTGTCGAGAACCGCAGCATGGCAGACGGCACCCTGGGCCTTGTTGCTTATCCAGCCATTGCCACTGCGGCGCATGGCCACCTTCGCCCGTCCGCCGATGACAAATACCCGCCAAGCGTGGTTTTGTTCTCCTGTTTCGATGAACCGCTGTAAATAGTAAACACCGTTGAAGCACTCCGGGGCAGGGAGACCGGACGCCCGGTTGATACGCATTATTCCCTTACCTTGCGAGCCAAACAGAGGCTTCAATACAAGCTCCCCGTCTCCCTCCAATTCCCGCCCAAGCAGCGATTGCAATGCCTCTCCAGCCTCCAACACCCAGCAAGCGGGTGTCGCAATGCCGGCACGGTGGAGCAAAAAACTCGTCATTCCCTTGTCCACACTGCGTTCGATCGCGCGACCACTGTTGTAAACACAAACGCCCAAAGCCCGCAGCCCATGGAGGATGTCCAAGTACAACACAACCTGCTCCAGGCTCCCTCCCGGGACGCCGCGTACGAAGACACCATCAGGCAGACTGTCGAATCCGGGAATCACCACTCCCGGTCCACCCGAAGTCAGGTCCAGCCGACAAGCCCGGAGCGACACAAATTCAGCGCTGACACCTTGTGCGGCAAAAGCATCGATTAGCCTCGCACCGTGCCAGCCCGGGTCATCCGTCATAATGGCTACGCGGGAAATCACAGCGGAACTCCAAATGAGGTTTCCAGCAGCTTCAAGTCCAGTGCACCGGCACTGAAACTGTTTCCACTCTCTAGTGCCGTGACCACTACGTGCGCGGGACTGAACAACATAGGGTCTATCTGAAAAAAGTCAAAATCAAAAGCCTTGAACACGTCAGAAAACGGCTGGCCGTAATCTCGCGAAGCACTACTGGGCAAATCCTCGGCAAGCCTTTTGGCAGCACTGTCCTTTCCCGTTACATACAACTGTACTCGTCCACCGAAGAGTATCGCATCGTTGGTTCGCCCCATCGCCGTAAGAAAATCGGGCGCCGGCGGAGGCAGTGGAGCACCACCGCTGCCATCGATGATCGATGACAGCGGAAAACCGAGTTCGTGCGCTTTGTGCATCGCCACTTCAAGCACTCTGGCCACTATCTGTACGCATCCGGCCAGACTGCTGGTGGGTGTGAGTATGAGTGTTAGCGCGCTGCTGGATACCCCGCAATCGGCGGCGATTTTATCGGCCAACGCCACTGGTGGCAGTTTGTTGGCTTCCAGCACCAGGCAAGTGCTTTCCGAGGCATCTTGATAATCCAATTCAGTAAACAATGGCTCCTTCCGCGCAAGGCTTCGTCCGGGCCCGGAACCCAAGGCGTGGAAGCCGCCGTCATCCCGCTTGTGGGAGAGGCTCCAACCAGCATACTGGCTGCCAAGGCACGCCAACACCGGATCCGAAGTGTGCACCTGAACTGACACCGGCCAGCCGGCAACCGGTCCGTTGCTGCTCAGACTTACGGCACCGAGCCCTCCCAGGCAAATCTCCGCTATCCTCCTTCCCGCCTCCAAACCACCGGGGTAGTCTATGCCTGCGTCGATCAACAGACAGCCGTTAGCCAAGGGAAGAGTTCCGATGCGAAGATGCCCAGCGTCCTCGATGAGCGCCCTGAGTAGAGGATTAGCCAAGCGGTTAATACTGACTGTGCCCATATCAGCGGCTGGCATTACACGCCTCTTGGGAACTGCCGATCATTGTTAAAACCATTCGCATGCGGTGTTGCAAACAGGATTCCACTTCGCCAACGGAGCGACCTTGGGCATACAGACTGCAGAGCGCCTCTCCCCCTCCTAGCGCTGAGCCAGGCGTTGGTCGATCCTTGACCCAGACAGGCCACTCGATGCCTTCCGGCAAAACCATTGGCTCGCTTAGATATATGATTTGTTGACCCTGTACCATCGCAGAGCGACCAATCATCGATGGCTCCGGCAATTTACCAAGACAAGCTCTCACATGGTGCCTTACCCACCCGTTGGGGACCAGGTGTTCGTATAGCTCGAGAGTTGCCGAGGGCCTGGGGTTAAGTTCCAGCACCAAAATCCGCCCCTTCGACAATATGAAATCCACACTGTTTATCCCACGAAGTTGCAATCTTGCGACCAGCTTTTCCACAAGCCGGCGCAGAAGCATAGTGGTTTTTTCGGTTAGCAGCGCCCTGTTCACCGCACCCCCATAGAGGAAAGGCAACCCGAAACTGTTGGCCGTTTGCTTGAGACTGTTGTAACCGATAATCCGGTGATCAGTTCCATTGGCGATAAACAGTACCGACATCACCTGGCCTGGCACATAACGCTGGTAGTAGGTTGACTCATTCGTATCGGCGTCATCCCCATCGTAGAACCGCACCCCCTGGCCGCCACAGCCTGGCCGCTTTTGTAACCACCTGGCACTCAGATCCCCCGGTGGGTGAAAACGCGTTTCTGGATAGGCAATGGCTGATTTGTCCAGGAGTGAAAAGAAGCGCTTTGGATCCAATACCTGCTCCACCAGTTCAGCTGGATTGCCCATCAGCAGGAAGCGGCCAAAAACGTCAGCTAGAGCTTGCTGATGGTTTTCCAGCCCTGCCCCATAGATCAATCCTGTCCGGCCCTCCACGCTATTCAGCCTTAACAATTCGGTGGCGAGCTTCTCAGAGTTCATGCCAAACTCATCCATGGGAATCTTGCGACAATAGCAGGAGACATCCCGGGTATCTTCATCGCAGAAGCCATCGTAGACAGAAACGCTATATCCTCCCCGTACCGCAGAGGCAGCCAATCCACGACCAGAGTTAGCCACCACCAGGAGCTTGTCGGGATCAGTTGGCATGTTGACGGGCGATCCTGAATGCCTGCTGAAAATCGAGATACTGGGGGGTATTCGCATCGTGCATCTGTTGCAGCAGTTCGCGTTGGGTCTGGTACTTTACATTGCCAACAACCAGCGCGCCTATTCCCCGTGCTCCGCTCGGAGAGCCGGCGAGTGGCGCTGCATCATCCATAACCCCCAGGCCTTCTATACCCTCCGGAGGTACAGCATTCACGTCACATACCACCTGCAGTTTATTCGCCACTGCTAATTGCCCGCTGTTAACAACGCGCACTCCCGCTCTAGCTGCGTTGAAGACGACATCGGCCTGTTCCAGTAGCTCAGTGACTCCCGATTCGGAACTTCCGTCGCCTCCGCTCAGCGCTACCGAATACCGCTCATTGCACAGGCGCGCCATAGATTCTGCCTTTTCCCGGCTGTGATGACTTACGATCACTGACTCCGCTCCAGCCTGAGCGGCCAAAACCGCAGCCGTGGATCCTACTGGCCCCGTGCCGCCGAAGATGACAGCCTTGAGGCCCTTCAAGCCGGTATTATTCAGGTCCCTCAACAGTCGATCCACACAGGCCACCATCGCGGCGGCCGTTGTAAAAGCTCCGCTGGGGTCGGCAAACAGAGAGACTTCAAAAGGCGGCACCATGGAATTACGGGCTTGCTCCATCATATCCATCGCCAGGAACGCATCGCGGCCGCCGAAAAAGATTGCGGTGCGCTTCACTCCCTTGGGTCCCCGCGAAAAGATCGCATCCTGCACCAAGCCCTCGACTTCATTCAATTCCACATTGATATAGGGTGTGCATCCACTCCACCCTGCATCATATGCCATGTTCACATCGAAAGGACTGAGGTTCTTGGCTGCAGTCATCATGTGCAGCAGATACTGTCTATCCATTGTTATTTTTGCCTCTCGTTGATCTGGGTGACAGGGTCGGGAATAAGTTCAACGGTAGCGCCCCGATTCCTTGCCGCTACCCGCATGTATTTGAGAGGTGTCAGTTCTCCAAACCTTTTCTTCAGATCGCGCTCGAGGACTTTGGCGGCATTCTCACTGGGGAGTAATACAAAACCGGTGGGGCCCCATGAGCTCTGACCCACCCCCCGGTAACCCCTGGATTCGACCCAGCCCAGGGCTTCCGAGACCATAGGGCTGGTAAAACGCCCCCCCTGGACCGGCGCAAAATGATCACCCACCACCCGCTGTATCTCACCGATGGCCTCGGCTACCGATTCCAGCCGCTGTTCCACCAGCCCGGGGAGAACCTTCATCATTACCAGTCGGCACAGATGACCCGCCGAGATTTCTGAGAACTTGGGTAGACGGGTGAATGCCTCCGTCTCTTCACTTCCGTGAAGCCCCTTGCCTCTGGAATCCATAAGCAAAAGCACCCGCCAATGCTGGGGAAAGTCGAGGCGTACAGCAACCGGAGGAACCAACCCGGCTTCCCCACGGCCGGCGTCTACGATGAATCCACCCTCTTCGAAGGCACCTATGCCTATGCCTGAGCGGCTACCCCGATGCAACACGTGGGCAATGGAACGACAGTCGCTCTCGCTACCGTAAATCTGCTCCAGGGCGGTGCCGATCGCCAATGACATCTGGGTGCCCGACCCCAGCCCAACATGATTTGGTATCGCCTGCTCCACCAGGATTTCCACACCCCCCGGGAGTTGCCGCTCCCGGGCGAAGTTACGTGCGCAAACGAGGGCGCGCTCAGCCTCCGGTCCGGAGGCACTGAAATCCACGGCTTTGCGTACCCGAACCCGGGTGGCCAGAGAATCGATGGTCAGGCCAATACTGCCGTAGAGCCTACCCATTCCCCCGTGCATATCGAGAAATCCCAAGTGCAGTCGCGCAGGCGCTACGACACGGATATACGGAGGGGAATCGCTATGCATCTAATTCAGCCTTTGATCAGTGATGGTTCTTGAACGTCTCAGCGAAACACTCAGGTAATCTAAACTGCAAATAGCGTGCCGGTGTTTCGACAAGACTCCTAGGTAATTCTCAGTACCGAACCCTAAAACAGAGGTGCACCTAGCTTGACTCAATGTGTCACTGCTTCTGCCCTTAATAGGGAACATAGATCATTCATTGTAAACCAAGCAAAGGATCTGCATCCTTTGGGGGATGTCAGCCGTCGAAACGGTGAATAATCCCTGGTACCAGTCTTTGGCACGCTTCCTGCCATCCCTAAACTGCTATCCTTCGAATCGATGAGTCATAATTTACACAAGGGGCCTCGGTAAGCCGCAATGTGGACTACAGCAACCAGCCTCGAACATAGGCACCAGACCTGTCCATTCTGCGGAATCGCCTGTGATGACCTTAACATCACCCTTCGCAACGGGCGTATCGAATCTATTGAACCGCGCTGCGGGAAAGCCTTGCAGGGATTTTCCGCAGCACTGGATTCCGCCACCCACGATCCAAGTGCAAACGGCAGCCCCATCCCAATCGATAGGGCGGTGGAACTTGGCGTCGAGCTGCTCAAGTCGTCTAGGGCACCACTATTCGCTGGCCTTGTTACCGACGTCAACGGGATGCGCGCCACCCTGGATCTGGCAGATTCCTGCGGCGGTATTCTGGACCACCTTAACGGTGATGCCCTTTTTCGCAATTTAAGGGTAGTACAGGACGACGGCTGGATGGCCTGCACCCTGACCGAGGCCCGTAACCGCGCGGATTTGATCGTCGTTATCGGCACCAGCTGTTTCGATGGGTACCCCCGATTCTCGGAACGCATTCTGCTACCCCAGGAATCCCTGTTCCCGCCGGGTGGGCCGCGCCGCCTGGTACTGCTTGGACCCTGGAGGGGAAAAAAACCGCCGGCGGGTCTCCAGGACTGTGATCCCCTGATCATCGACGCGCCACCGAACCAATGGGCCGACATCGCAGGGCTGTTGAGGGGCCTTGCGGCAGGCCGACCCGTGAATGCCCGTCTACTGGGCACCCAGCTGGGGAAACAAGTTCAGGCGCTCGCTGAACAACTGCTGGAAGCCAGTTACAGCGTAGTGACATGGAGTGCAGCAGAGTTGGATTTCCCCCATGCGGAGCTTACCGTACAACGGTTGGTAGACCTGGTCCGCGATCTCAACAAGACTACACGCAGCAGCGTCATGCCATTAGCCGGCAGCCAGGGGGATGTCACCAGCAATCAGGTCTGCTCCTGGCAGACAGGCTATCCCTTGCGAACCGCTTTGCAGCGTGGTTTCCCGGTGCACGACTCCCGACTCTACCGCTACCAAGACCTCATAGCGCGTGGGGAGGTGGATTTAGTAATCTGGGTATCTTCCCTCGATCCAAAGGTCACGCCCCCCGCGTCCAGCCTGCCAACCATCGTACTAGGCCATCCGGGGATGAACATGGGTGCGGCCGCTGATGTATTCATACCTGTGGGTGTACCCGGTGTAGATCATCCGGGCCATTGGTATCGAAGCGATACGGTTTGCGCTCTACCCCTGGCTGCGCTTGTTGAAAAACGAGCGCCGTCGGTGGCCGACGTTATGCAGGCGTTCCAATCCGGCTTGGCGGATTAAAGGTAATTCACAGATGTTGATCAAACTCAGCGGTGGGAAGATCTATGACCCGGCCAACGCCATTAATGGGGAGGTGATGGATCTCTACATCCGTGACGGGCGGCTCGTCGAGCCGCCGCTTGACGCTGCACGGATAGATCTTGAGTACGCACTCGATGGAAAGATAGTGATGGCAGGCGCCATCGATCTACACACCCATATCGGTGGCGGAAAAGTCAATATCGCACGCACCATGCTGACAGAGCGGCAGCATGCCCATACTCACCGCCGCACCCCTCTGACTCGATCAGGTGTTGGCAAAGCCGCCCCCGCCACTCACACTGCAGGCTACCGCTATGCGGAGATGGGCTATACCTCCTGTTTCGAACCGGCTGTGTTGCCGGTGAACGCCCGCCAGGCCCACATGGAAATGGCGGATACCCCGATGCTGGATACCGGCGGTTACATCATGCTGGGTAGCGACGAACTACTGTTACAGCTGATGTCCAAAGGCGCGGAACAACAGACCATCAATGACTATGTCGCCTGGTCGCTGCGAGCCGCCCAGTGCATTGGCGTAAAAGTAGTCAACCCCGGAGGTATCAGTGCTTTCAAATTCAATCAGCGGTCGCTGGACATCGACGACAAGCACTGCCACTACCAGCTCAGCCCCAGAGATATCCTGCGGACCCTGAGTAGGGCACTCCACGAGCTGGGCATACCCCATCCGCTCCACGTGCATGCCAGTAACCTCGGGGTGCCTGGAAACTACCTCTCCACTCTGGCTACCATGGATGCAGCGGAAGGGTTGCCGATTCACCTTACACACATACAGTTTCACAGCTACGGCACCGAGGGCGACAGGAGGTTTTCCTCCTGCGCCGCCGAAATCGCCGAGGCAGTCAACCGCCAACCCAACGTCAGCATTGATGTAGGGCAGATTATGTTCGGGCGCACGGTGACCATCTCCGGTGACACTATGCGTCAGTACGCCAATCACTCCCATGCAAACCCGAAAAAGTGGACTTGTATGGATATCGAGTGTGACGCAGGCTGTGGCGTAGTGCCCTTCCGTTACCGTGACAAGAATTTTGTCAACGCGCTGCAGTGGGCGATAGGACTGGAGCTTTTCCTGATGGTGGATGATCCCTGGAGAGTATTCCTCACCACCGACCATCCAAATGGTGCGCCCTTTACCAGCTATCCTCACCTGATCAGGTTGCTAATGGATCGCAGCTTCCGGAACGATGTGCTATCCCGGATTCACCCCGATGCGGCCGCTCTGAGCAACCTCGAAAGCCTGGATCGCGAATACTCCCTGTATGAGATCGCCGTCATGACGCGAGCTGCGCCTGCCCGCCTGTTAGGCATGGCAGACTATGGGCATCTCTCTCCAGGTGCGGTAGCGGATATCACCGTTTATCACGACAGCCCCAATCCCGAGCAGATGTTCGAATGCCCTATGATGGTGTTCAAAGCGGGTCAGCGGATTGTTGAAGAGGGAAAGATTGTCAAACCAGTCGGGGGTAGCACCCACGTTGTACGACCCGAGTATGACCGCGGAATAGAAACACGCCTGGAGAACTGGTTTCAGCGCTTCCACACCATAGCCTTCCGCAACTTCAGCATCTCCGATGACGAAATGACCAGCGGTATCGGCAGTCCGTTAATCGTCCACCCATGCCTGCCACGCTCCTCTCCATGATTATCAACGGAATCGAAATAGAAGATACCTTTGCAGAGGCCTTCGGCATGTCTGCGACTCGAGTCGTAATCACTGCCGTAAACGAGCGTTGGGCACGCATTGCGGGAGAGACCATGACCGGCTTTGCCACCTCGGTGATCGGTTGTGGGGTGGAGGCCGGCATAGAGTCCCAGCTGACACCGGACGAAACGCCCGATGGTCGACCGGGTGTCAGTTTGCTGCTATTCGGAATGTCGGGTAGCGTACTCGGCAAGCAGCTTGAAAAAAGGGTGGGCCAGTGCGTTTTGACTTGCCCCACCACGGCGATATTTTCGGGAATGGAGGGAGAGAAAAAATTACCGCTGGGCAAGAATCTGCGTTACTTCGGAGACGGCTACCAGATTTCCAAACAAATCGGTGGCCGACGCTATTGGCGTATCCCGGTGATGGATGGTGAGTTCCTTTGCGAAGAGACTACAGCCCGCACTTCAGCAGTAGGCGGCGGGAATTTCTTGGTGCTGGCTGCCTCCCAGACACAGGCACTGGCGGCATGTGAGCTGGCGATAGCGGAGATGCGCAAGATAGCAAGTGTCATTATGCCCTTTCCCGGCGGTATTGTGCGCTCTGGCTCTAAAGTGGGGTCCAAATACAAGGCACTGATGGCGTCCACAAACCACGCCTATTGCCCCACACTATGGGGCCTCACCAGCTCCCATCTCACGTCCGAAATCGGTGCAGTGCTGGAAATCGTGATCAACGGTATCACCGAGGAGGATGTTCGAAAAGCCACCCGCACGGGCATAAAAGCGATATGTGAGCTGGGCTCGGGCAGCGGCGTCCAACGCATCTCTGCCGGTAACTATGGAGGTAAACTGGGACAGTTTCATTTTCACCTGAGGGAGCTGATGGCATGAGCGCCCTAACCCTTAGATTGCGGTCGCTACCCGCCCAGCGATTGGATATGAGCCCCTTCACCCCGCTCAATCTGGCGGCGATGACGGCTCGCCAGGTGGCGGAAATTCCGCTGCGTCTGGGTAATCTAGAACTGCAGACCGGGGAACTGTTCGAGGTCAGCGGCAACGATACGGAACATATCGTGATTCAAGCCGAGAGCGACAAGCTCGACGGTATAGGTACTGCGTTGGACAGGGGTAAAGTGCTGGTAGAAGGCCATGCAGGCGCCTATCTCGGCCGCCGGATGATGGGGGGACGTATCCAAGTCACTGGCAACAGCGGAATACTTAGCGGTAGTTCCATGTCTGGGGGGCTGATTACCATAGAAGGGGATGCGGGAGATCTCCTGGGTGGTGCTGCAGCAGGGGAGCGCCGGGCTATGAGGGGCGGGCGTATCCACGTCAGGGGCAAAGCCGGAGACCGGGTGGGAGACCGGCAGCGGCGCGGCATCATAGTGATCGAGGGTAATGCGGGAGACTACACCGCCTCGCGGATGGTGGCGGGAACCATTGTTATTTTGGGGGAAGTTGGTCATCACTGCGGTCTGGAAATGCGCCGGGGAAGCCTGTTACTGGCCAGGGAGCCGCAAAATTTCCCGCTTTCCTTCAATTACAATGGTAAACAGAATTTAGGCTTTCTGACGCTACTGAAAAAAACCCTGGCCAAGGATTTTCCCAGGCTAGAGTTTCCCACCGATATTGGGGTTCAGCGATGGGTTGGTGACCTGGCATGCGATGGCCGGGGTGAGATCCTGGTATCCAGCTGATGTAACATGCTGTAGCCACCACAGGTGTTTCATTGGTGACACAGTGCATCGATGTCCAGGGCATCATATGCAACCTGAAGTTATTTCAGTGGTGCTTTTCCCTGCCCCACGGGGTGCGGCACTGCTATTTGTCCAGCATGCCCGCCGGAGGCGAAAACCCAACAATCAAGGGGGCTGCAGAGGATATCACTCCCGCCCCCACCGAACCCGTTGCAATCGCCAGTGTCAACACGGAACTTAGTGGCATAGTAATTGCCTATCTTTAGTGGTAGCTGTGTCGAGTTTTTGGAGGCACGGATGCAGCAGCGTCGATGCGCGGATACGACAGGAGCGAATTTCGGTATCCAACAACCAAACAGAGATGGAGAGAGTAATATGAAATGGTCAACCCCAGCTTATGAGGACATGCGGTTCGGTTTCGAGATAAACCTGTACATCAACAACCGCTAATACCCAATCAACTGCCGAACGGGGATATTTTTCCTTGTTGGGAGAATCCCGGTTCGGCGGTGATCGTTTCCTCCCCATGGTAACCATCGGATACAACGATGGACCACAAGCCTTTGGCGATATCTAAACGACAATCATGCGCGTACACATTCTTGGCTCCGGGGCCGGTGGAGGATTTCCACAGTGGAACTGTAACTGCCCCAATTGCCTGGGTGTACGCGATGGCAGTATAAAAGCTACCCCCCGCACCCAATCCTCTATTACCGTCAGCGCCAATGGTGTGGATTGGGTGCTGTTCAACGCCTCCCCCGACATTCGTGCCCAGCTGCAATCTTTCCCTCCCCTACAGCCTGGCAGAGCCATCCGGGACACGGGGATCTGCGCGATCGTGCTGGTAGATGCTCAAATCGATCACACCACGGGACTGCTCATGCTGCGCGAACACACCGCACCCTGGGACATCTATTGTACCCGTGCGGTGCAGCAGGACATGACCTCTGGCTTTCCCATCTTCAATATTCTCGGGCACTTCCGGGGAGTGAACTGGCATGAAATTGAGACCGACGAATCGTGTTTCGAGATTCCCGGGGCCGAAGGGCTGGAGTTTACCGGTGTGCCCTTGAAAAGCGAGGCCCCACCCTACTCTCCCCACCGACATAATACTGTTGCGGGAGACAACATCGGTATTCGTGTGGTGAACAAAGCCAACGGAAAGAACCTTTTTTATGCGCCGGGAATAGGTCAACTGGAACAACATGTGAGGCGCTACCTGGAGGAGGCGGATTGTATTTTGATGGATGGGACTTTGTGGGCCGACAACGAGATGGTTCAGGCTGGCATCGGTAATAAGCTGGGAAGCGATATGGGCCACCTGGATCAGTCGAGTAAAGGGGGTCTGGTGGAAATCCTCTCGAACCTGACAGACACCCGAAAGATATTGATACACATTAACAACACTAACCCAATCCTCAATGAAGAGTCTGCCGAGCGACACCTGTTGGAAGACGCTGGAATCGAAGTCTCTCATGACGGAATGGAACTCGAACTTTAGCCCCGGAGCGCGCATGGTTGCCACATCATCTCTCCCTTGGACCCGCCAGGAATTTGAGCAAAAGCTCCGGGAAAAAGAGCGTTACTACCATATCCACCACGAATTCCATGTCATGATGAACAGCGGCGGCCTGGAAAAACCCGCCATCCAGGGCTGGGTTGCTAATCGCTTCTATTACCAAACCACCATCCCCATGAAAGATGCTGCAATCATGGCCAACTGTCCTCACCGGGAAGTTCGGCGCCACTGGGTGCAGCGCATCATCGATCATGACGGTGTCGCGGGTGATGAGGGTGGTATTGAAGCCTGGTTGATGCTGGGTGAAGCAGTGGGGCTGGCACGCGAAGATCTACTATCCCATAAATTCCTGCTGCCGGGGGTGAAGTTCGCGATCGATGCCTACCTCGATTTCGCCCGACAGCAACCCTGGGAGGTGGCTGCCAGCTCTTCTCTCACTGAATTATTCGCGCCCGCGATTCATCAGAAACGCCTGGACAATTGGCCCAAGCTCTATCCCTGGATCGATGACCGCGGCTACCGCTATTTTCGCAAGCGATTGACGGAAGCCAGGCGCGACGTGATCCACGGACTCGAAATCACGCTAGACTATTATCAATCTCGTGCGCAGCAAGAGAAGATGCTGGAAGTACTGCAGTTCAAGCTGGATATACTCTGGACCATGCTCGATTGTATGTGGATGGCCTACATCGAGAAGAAGCCCCCTTATCACAACGTCGAGGTCGGAACATGAGTCAGGCTTTTTCCGCAGACGACATACCCTCTCTCAGCTCCGGGTTCCGTTTACAGTGGGAAGAGGCACAAGACTGCTATGTGATCCTCTATCCAGAGGGGATGGTCAAACTCAATACGGCAGCTGGTGAAATCCTCAAACGCTGTGACGGCAAGACACAGGTTGCCGCATTGATCGAGGATTTGAAGTTACAGTTTCCCGGCACAGATCTTGACAACGACGTCTATACCTTTCTGAGCGTAGCCCATGAAAAACAGTGGATCCGGCACCACCCCACCTAAGCCTCTGTGGCTACTTGCAGAAGTAACTTACAAGTGTCCACTGCAGTGTCCCTATTGCTCCAACCCGCTGGACATCTCCCGCTACAAAGAGGAATTGACCACGGCACAGTGGTTTAAAGTATTCCGCGAAGCACGGGCAATGGGCGCAGTCCAACTGGGGCTGTCTGGCGGAGAGGCATTGGTCAGACCCGATCTGGAACTACTCATTGCCGAAGCCTCCAGACTCGGTTTTTATACCAATCTGCTTACTTCTGGTGTGGGCATGGACGAGGGCCGCATCAAGGCCTTCAAAGAGGCGGGGTTGGATCATATCCAAGTCAGCTTTCAGGCGAGCAACGAGGAGCTAAACAATTTCATCGCCCGCAACGACTCCTTCGAGCACAAACTGGAGATGGCCAGACTGGTGAAAAAGTACGACTACCCGATGGTATTGTGCTTTGTGCTTCACCGTCACAATCTGCGACAGGTAGGAGAGATCCTCGAACTGGCCCACTCACTGGAAGCCGACTACGTCGAACTTGCAACGACGCAGTATTACGGATGGGCACTCCACAATCGAGACCAGTTAATGCCCAGCCGGGAACAGGTTCAGGCAGCAGAGGCCATAGCCCATGAGTATCAGGAAAAGTTCAAAGGCAAGATGAAGATCTACTATGTAGTACCGGATTACTATGAACAGCGGCCCAAGGCGTGCATGAATGGCTGGGGTGCAGTTTTCCTTACCGTCGCGCCGGATGGCACCGCACTGCCTTGCCATGCCGCCACCGAGCTTCCTGGGCTCAGTTTTCCCAACGTCAGAGATCACAGTGTCGAATGGATCTGGAATCACTCTGAAGATTTCAACAGGTTTCGGGGCTACGAATGGATGAAGGAGCCCTGCAGCAGCTGCCCTGAAAAAGCCAAAGACTTCGGAGGTTGCCGTTGTCAGGCCTATTTGCTGACAGGCGATGCAAGCAACGCGGATCCCGTCTGCAGCAAGTCTCCCAACCATGAGCACCTGTCATCTCTGGCAGCGGCTGCGGTAAACCGGAGAGATAGCAAACCCCTGGTGTTTCGCAACATGCGCAATTCCCGCAAGTTGTCGGTATGAGTACAGAGTTCGGCCATTGTCACAGAATCCCGATAACGCTCACTCGGTCCAACCCGCTGCAGGCTGGGTAGTTTGTATCGTCCCCAGTGACCGTTAATCCCTCAACCTGCCATAACACTCGACTGAGAAATCGTTTGTAACAGCACTCAACGTAGGTCGTAATCGCAGCGGGTGTCCCACCTACGTAGCGGAAACAGGACAACACCCTCATTCTGGTTGCTACCCCCGGCAGTACATTTCGGTGTGCTCGACGGCAGAGTCGTCGGCTTAGAGGCACTCAGTCAATGGATACAAACCGTTACCGGACGGCCTTCTAACAAACGATACGATAACGTAAATTTTTACGTGCACATTTTTTGAAGGGGGTGGCCCCGGTTTGTTAAAACAGTAATTGCCAAACCACTGTACAAACCAAAGAGGACCACCATGGCTAAAGATACCACGAACGGGCTTAGCAAGGTTATCAGGATTGACGAGGGTGAGATACGCGGACATTTGGAAGAGATGGTCAGAGGTACCGTCGAGGAAACCCTGAACGCCATGCTAGATGCTGAAGCAGACGAGATGTGCAATGCTCAGCGCTATGAGCACTCGCCAGATCGAATAGATACCCGAGCTGGCCACTACAAACGGAAATTTCACACAAAGGCTGGTGAGGTCGAACTGAAAATGCCCAGATTACGCCAGCAGACGTTCGAGACGGCTATCATCGAGCGCTATCGACGCCGAGATATCTCCATCGAGGAAGCCATCGTTCAGATGTACCTGGCCGGGGTTTCTGTGCGTCGCGTGGAGGATATCACAGAGGCTTTGTGGGGTACTCGGGTATCCTCGGGCACGGTTTCCAAGCTTAATCAGAAGGTCTATAAACACATCGAGCGCTGGCGCAAACAGCAAATTGAAGGCAAATATGCTTATGTATTCCTGGACGGCATTGTGCTCAAACGCAGCTGGGGTGGAGAGGTCAAAAATGTTTCCGTCCTGGCAGCAATTGGAGTCGACCAGGACGGTTTCCGCCGTATTTTGGGCGTTCAGGAAGGCCACAAGGAGGATAAATCCGGCTGGTTGGGGTTTCTTAAGCACCTGAAGGATCGCGGCTTGCAGGGCGTCAGGCTAATTATTTCAGATGCCTGCCTCGGACTTGTGGAATCAGCTTCAGAAGTGTTTCCGGAGGCTGACTGGCAGAGATGCGCTGTTCATTTCTACAGAAACGTGTTCTCTCATGTGCCTAAAAACAAAGTACGTGAAGTCGCTGCCATGCTAAAGGCTATTCACGCTCAGGAGAGCCGTGAGGCGGCAGAGGAGAAGGCAACAGGGGTAGTCGACAAACTCAAGGAAATGAAGCTGAGGACTGCGGCAGAACTTGTGGAGCACAACATTCATGAGACATTCAGTTTCTACTCCTATCCCTCCCAGCATTGGCTCAAGATCAAAACCAATAATCCAATGGAGCGGTTGCTGAAAGAGGCCAGGCGTCGAACTAAAGTGATTGGCGCGTTCCCCGACGGCCATTCGGCATTAATGTTGGTCGCCGCTCGGCTTCGACATGTCTCAGCGACAAACTGGGGCACAAGGAAATACATGGACATGAAACTACTTGAAGAGATGGACAAAGAGGCAATCTATTCTATTGCCTGACCAATTCCCGGGACCGCTCCGATAAAAAATGTGCACAAGAAAATTGACAGCACCAACGATACCAAAACCTACCGGAATCAGAATCCAGACTAGTAATGGTGCGTCATCCAGGAAAAGTACCGGTGCACTGACTGATGGTTTGCCAGCAGAATCTAGGCACTTTGCCTACACCGATATTCACCCCTTCCCGGAGACAAGCCGGCGCATTCTCGGGGACCGCGCAACCTGCTGTAAAGGTGTCTCATGTGTGACACACCATTACAGCAATAGTTGAGAAATGAACCATGAAAGTTATCGACATCTACCGCTTTCAAGGCGCGCCAATCTGAGAGATATATGACCTGGAGAGTGGACCAAATCGATAAACATGTCGGATTTCAACCCTGTTGACCCTGGCAAGTAGCCCTCTAGTGCATTGATATAACTCACTATTGAACTTGGTAAATCCCCAATGATAAAGCACCGCGATTAATTTAAGCCGCCACACCCTGTTCGCAGATACCAAACTTTCCACCAATGGCACATAAGTTGCTTTTCTCACATTACCACTCGGGGAGACTGACTACGAAAACCCGGGAGGTGCTTCAAAAAATGTAAATCGGAGAGGAGTCCCGGAACAGCGCTAGGGAAAAATGCGTAGTCTCGCAGTTACAGCATCAATTAAGTCGTTCGGTGACTGCCGCAGTGCAGGTATACCGATGGCCCTAAAAATCTCAGGACCAGTCTCTATCAATTACGCACCATGCGAAAGAGGTTCAAGACTATGGTAACAACCAATAGAAAAGTTATGGCGGCATGCATAACTGTGTCTGCCGCGCTTGCTGCAGGCGGAAGTGCATTCGCCAATACTGAACTTTTGAAGATGCAGGAAAACGCGGACGAATGGGTAATGCCCAATGGCAACTACGCTAACACCCGGTACAGCACACTAGATCAGATAAACGCGGAGAATGTCGGCAATCTTCGGGTCTCTTGGTCCTTTTCAACTGGCGTGCTGCGCGGCCACGAGGGCGGCCCCTTGGTAATCGGTGATGTGATGTACATCCATACACCCTTTCCCAATAAAGTATTCGCCCTGGATCTCAACAATGACGGTCGCATTATTTGGCGCTATGAACCAAAACAGGATACCAGTGTTATCCCCGTAATGTGCTGTGACACGGTTAACCGCGGTCTCGCTTATGGTGACGGGAAAATTTTTCTCTCACAGGCTGATACGACCCTGGTGGCCCTGGATGCGAAGACTGGTGAACTGATCTGGTCCGCAGTTAACGGCGACCCGAAAATAGGTGAGACCTCTACAGCCGCGCCGATGGTCTACAACGATAAAGTGTATGTGGGTATCTCTGGCGGCGAATTCGGTGTCCGTGGTCATTTGTCCGCCTATAACATCAAAGACGGCTCTCTGGCATGGCGTGGCTACTCCATGGGCCCAGACTCCGATACGCTGATGGATCCGGAAAAGACCACCCATTTAGGCGAACCCGTAGGCAAGGACTCAGGGACGAACACCTGGGAAGGCGACCAGTGGAAGATCGGCGGTGGAACTACCTGGGGTTGGTTCTCCTATGACCCTGAATTGAATCTCGTCTATTACGGCAGCGGCAACCCCAGCACCTGGAACCCGCTTCAGCGTCCCGGCGACAACCGTTGGTCCATGGCGATCTGGGCTAGGGACGCAGATACGGGTATGACAAAGTGGGTCTATCAGATGACACCCCATGATGAATGGGACTATGACGGTATCAACGAGATGATCCTCGTTGACAAGGAAATCAAAGGTGAGATGCGCAAAGCGTTGGTGCACTTTGACCGCAACGGTTTCGCCTACACCATGGATCGTGTTACCGGCGAGTTGCTGGTCGCAGAGAAATATGATCCCGCAGTAAACTGGGCCACTCACGTCGACATGAAAACCGGGCGTCCGCAGGTTGTCGCGAAGTACTCCACGGAACAAAACGGAGAGGATGTCAACACTACGGGCATCTGCCCCGCAGCTTTGGGTACCAAGGATCAGCAACCGGCCACGTACTCACCGAGGACAGGCCTTTTCTACGTGCCCACCAACCACGTCTGCATGGACTATGAACCTTTCCGGGTCACCTACACCGCAGGACAACCGTATGTGGGTGCAACGCTGAGCATGTACCCGGCCCCGGGTGGCGATCACCTTGGCAATTTTATTGCCTGGGATGCGGATAAAGGAAAAATCGTCTGGTCCATACCCGAGCCCTTCTCGGTCTGGAGCGGCGCACTTTCAACCGCTGGAGACGTGGTTTTCTACGGCACACTTGAGGGTTACCTCAAGGCGGTAGATGCCAAATCGGGGAAAGAATTGTATAAATTCAAGACCCCCTCCGGCATCATCGGCAACGTTAATACCTACATGCACAACGGCAAGCAGTATGTGGCGGTATATTCCGGCCTCGGTGGCTGGGCTGGTATCGGCATGGCCGCAGGCTTGACCAACCCCACCGATGGTCTGGGTGCAGTGGGTGGTTACGCTGCCCTCAAAGACTATACCCAGTTGGGCGGTACTCTGACTGTGTTCGAACTGGCTAATTAGCAGGAGCTAGTACTTTAAATTGGCCGCAAAGCCGCCACCCACCAGTAACGGTGCGTGGCGGCTTTTTTAAAGCTCTTAACCCAAGCCACATTCACGAGGTCAGGAATGACTAAATCAATAGCTCGATGGGCCACGGGATTCTCGACCATGGTACTGCTGGCGGCCGTAACGATTCCCAGTACGTCACACGCCGACTACAGGAGTTTTAAACCGACGGCAGAAAAACCCTATTACTTTGAAGATGGCAAGGTCGATTTCGGCACCTACAACGGCTTCCGCAGATACCATGCGGACTGCCATGTCTGCCACGGCCCGGCAGGCTTGGGTAGCTCCTATGCGCCGGCGCTGATGGAATCCATGAAGACCATGGACTGGATGAGTTTCGTAGACGTCATTGTTCGCGGGAGAGAGGGTACCGACAACAAAGTGATGCCGCCCTTTGCCGGTAATACAGATGTTCTTGCCAACATGCTAGATATATATGCCTATCTGCGTGCCCGCGCCGACGATGTCATCGGACCGGTCAGGCCCGCAAAGTTTCCCAAAATAAAGAAACCATAATTTCATGTAGCTACTTTTCCGGTATCGTACCTTGGTGAACAACAGCGACATCTATATTTTGATGGTCTCAAACAAGTCTCGCTGTATGAGGGGCGCTTGGCAATGATTAACGCGCCCCCCCCGCTGCTTCCCAGTTCCAAGTGCGGTAGCATCCTCTGTTGCTTTACGCTACTGATATTCTGTTATTCCCAAGCCAAAGCTGAAATCACCCACGAGGCGCGCAGCGGCGACTACCTGACCGTGTGCGGTGATCCCAACCACCTTCCCTACTCGAATATGAAGATGGAGGGCTTCGAAAACCGCATTGCACAGCTGATTGCTCAGAATACCGGGAGAGAGCTCCGATATCGCTGGTGGCCACAAACGATCGGCTTTGTACGCAATACCCTGAGGGTTCGTCTATGCGACCTGGTTATGGGTATATCTTCAGTCAATGAGCTTGTTCAAAATACCAATCCCTACTACCGCTCGGTCTACACACTAGTCTATCGTGAAAACGCTGGGCTCAAATTGCAATCACTCGGCGATCCTAAGCTCAAGGGACTACGACTGGGTGTTGTGGCCGGCACCCCGCCGGCCACTCTTTTATCACGTTATGGTCTCATGAAGCAGACCCGCCCTTACCAACGCACGGTCGATACCCGTCTCTTTTCGCCCGCCAGTGATGCCGTTGCGGACGTTGCCTCTGGAGAAATTGATGTCGCCGTAATCTGGGGGCCTATCGCCGGATACAGCGCCAGCCGTCAGAGCACCCCCCTTACAGTTTCGCCACTCCCTGCCATAGAGGATTCGGTACAGCTCGCATATAACGTGTCAATGGGTATACGTAGCCGTGAAACCCGCTGGAAGCATCAGCTAAATGAGCTCATTGATGAGCTGGAGCCGCAGATTATCACCATACTCCTCGAGTACAATATCCCACTTCTTAGTCAGCAGAATCTGCCAATTCTCAGGGCACAGGACGCTACCCTCCCTGTCGCACCGCAATCCGCGAGCAAGCCCAAGCGGTAATAAAGATGTGCAGAAATCTGCTCCTTGGCGTGCTGATTTTGATACATGCTGCCAGTATCGCCAGTGGAAATCAGAATCTGTTTTCACGGGAGGGTTATCGTGTCGGAAATTTTCGTGCACCGGTACCGGAGGACTTTCCCGGCGGTTCAACTCTAGACACCAAGGGCGTGCGGGATTTGATCGAACAGTATTCCACGCTACTTATCGATGTAATGCCCCAGCCGCCCCAACCCGAAAAACGTCCAGAAGGTTCGCTTTGGCTTCCTCTGGCACGTTTCAATATTCCTGGCTCGATATGGTTGCCGAATGTAGGTTTCGGTCGTCTTTCAGATGAGATTGATCGGTATTTCAGGGAAAGTCTGGCGCATCTTACCGACGGCAACCAAGACCAGAAAATCGTTTTCTACTGCCTTGCGGACTGCTGGATGTCGTGGAATGCCGCCAAGCGCGCTGTGGAATACGGCTACAGATCGATCTACTGGTATCCCCAGGGAACCACGGGTTGGGAGGCAGCCGGACTGCCTCTGGAGCGGAGCCACCCCATGCCCCCTGTCCAGCATTGAAGCTTTCAATCGAGATGATAAGCTATTGCCCGTGCCAATGCGCCTAACCTCTGCTCCACGGCAATCGGGCGGGTACAAAGATATTGGATGCTGCTCTCGCGTTCATCGAACATGCGCTGCCCGATACCAACGCTCTCGTGCAACTCAGTCAACTTCTTCTGGGCAGCCTCGGAATCGTCCTGCTCGAGTCTGGCGATCTGATCTAATACATCGCCCAGCTGCTGAGCCCGCTGTTCCTGTCCCCTAGAGTAGCTGATGATACCGGACATAAGCCGGGTACGATCCGCGTTGAGGCTACTCAAAATCCCGGAGAACAGAAGAGTTAGCATCTTATTCTTCTGATCCGCAGGTTGATTTTCTGCGAAAGCCCCTATCTCTTTTTCCGCCTCCGGGAGACTCATCTGTGGTGAAACCAGCCTGGAGACCAGTAGATTGACCTCCATTGCCGATTGCCACTGGTTGCTATACTCATCCACCGGGGGTCCGTCCCAGACCACGGCCGCGGGCACCGTGGGCACGAAGGCCTGAACACAGGGCCAGTGCTCTGGGGTCTGGGCCTGCTGAGCGCCAGCCCAGCCGCTAGCGAGCATACACAACGGCAAATATAATCTGTGCACGATAGCTAGAGTGTTCAATGTATGACTCCTACTGGTTGCGACACATTAGCCACCTCTCTTGCGGGCCATCAGTCCCCGAGCCGGATCGTAGCCGTATATCGCACCGGCGAGAAACAGCGCCAGACCTCCAATCACCACTGCCGCCGCAATTAAGTTGATCTCGCCGTACAGGGAAAAACGAATCAATTCCACTGCGTGGGTGAAAGGATTGAAGCGACAAATCTCATACAGCAAGACACTCGAATCCCGAATACGCCACAACGGATACAGGGCTGAAGAGGCAAAAAACATGGGGAAGATAACAAAGTTCATCACCCCGGCGAAGTTCTCCAGCTGCCTTATGGCGGAGGAGAGTAGCAGGCCCAAGGCCCCTAGCATCAAGCTGGAAAAGAGAAGTGCGGGAAACGCCAACAGATACCCCATCGGAGGTGGTTGCACCTCCCAGAACCAGGCGATGGCCAGGAACAAATACACTTGGGCAATAGAGACCAACGACCCGGCTATCAGTTTACTCAACAGCAGGTACCAACGCGGAAATGGACTGACCATCAACATACGCATGCTGCCCATCTCCCGGTCGTAAACCATGGACAATGAACTCTGCATACCGCTGAAAAGTAAGATCATCGTTGCCAACCCCGGAACGATGTACTCCTCGTAGAGAATATAGGTCTGATAAGGAGGAATGATGGAAACACCAAGCACTGAGCGAAATCCTGCGGCAAAAATGAACAGCCATACCAGAGGTCTTACCAGGGCCCCGAAGAAGCGTTCGCGTTGATGCAAAAAGCGCAGCGCCTCGCGTATTACGATCCCCCCCAGGCAGCGCAGATATTGGGTCAGGCTCAACCCGTCTCTCCCTGTGTCAAGCTGGAAAACGCCTGATGCACGGAATCACTAGCGGTATCCTGCATGATCTTCGCCGCGCTGCCCCTGGCCATGACTTTGCCACGATGCAGCACCACCAGTTGATCCCCGGATTGCACCTCGTCAACCAGATGTGTTGCCCAGAGCACACCGATTCCCTGGCGACGACAACGCTCGCGAACCTGCTCGAGAATAGCCTGACGACTGTGAATGTCCAACCCCACCGTAGCTTCATCCGCGAGTAGCAGGCGGGGAGCATGCAACAGTGCGCGAACAAGTTCCACCCGGCGGCGCTGGCCACCGCTTAGCTGCCTGACTTTGTCCCCGGTGCGATCCGCCAAGCCGATTTGCTGTAGTGCCGTGTTGATTTCCTGCTCATGCCGCGAATAGTCGAGCCCCTGGAGTGCGCAGTGGTATCTGAGGTTCTGCCCCAGCGTCAAATCCAGATCCAGGGTCGGTTGTTGGAATACTACACCCAACTGTGCCAGGGCACGCCGGCTTCTGCGGAGAAGACTATGCCCATAAATATGTATGCCTCCGCTGTCGCAGACAAACAACCGCGTAATCAGAGAGAACAGAGTACTCTTACCGGCACCGTTAACCCCCAGCAGCACACAGAAGTCCCCAGGAGCCACGCTAAAAGAGAGATCCTCGAGTACCCTACGCCCAGGGTAGGAGAAATTAATCTTATCGAGCGCCAGGGCCACTTCGCTCATGGACGAACGACTACCCCCCAGGGCAGTTGGCCAACCGGTATTGACTTGATGACCTTCAACCGCTCTAAGTCGACTATGGACATGTCGTTGCTCACTCCGTTGGTAGTGAACATACGTTTGCCATCGGGGGAGAGATCAAGATTCCATACCCGCTGCCCCACCAGCAGATACTTTTCGACTTCAAGACTTTCTGTATCCACTACCGCCACCCTTGCGGCAGGACCTAGAGCAACAAACGCGCGACTGCCGTCTTCGGTCAATTTGATGCCTACGGGCTGAATCGCCTCAGTGCGCATACCGGGTATCTCGAAACCGATTTTCTTGATGATCTTCTTGGTTGCTACATCTATCACGCTCACGGTCCCGCCGATCTCCGATGAAACCCATACCTGGCTGTTGTCCACCGTAAACTGGGCCACGCGCGGCCTTTGATCCACCAGTACATTGTGCTCCACCTCCAGGGTCTGCAAATTGATGAAGTGCGCCATGTTGGTGGTCTCCGAAGTATTCACCAGCCACTTGCCATCCCCGCTGACTCCCATACCCTCTGGTTCCACTCCCACCTGGATCTCGGTCACCTTGGAGCGGTTCTCGATATCGATCACCGTCACCATGTTGTCGTCTTCGTTGGCGGCATAAAGGTAACGCCCGTCTGGCCCCAGAACCAGCAGCTCAGGATCCGGCCCTGAAGGTAGGGTGTGGGTAACCTTCAATGTCTCCAGATCCAATACCTCAATGTGATCGGCATCGCTGGTGCAGACAAAAAGCAGCTTGTTGTCCTTGCTCAGTGCCATGCCCCGCGGGCGCTCACCCACTTCCACTGTATGAAGTAGATCCAGGGTTTTGCCATCCACCACGGTGACCGTATTATCCTTTTCACTTGATACATAGACGGTATAGGCCTGCACACAGGGGATTGTCATCAGTAGCACCGGCAGTACCAGGATCCATGCACCTAACCGGCACGGGGTCTTCGATATCTTCATTTCGTATGCCTCTCTATCCAAAAGAGAACGGTAACCGTCAGTTCAACTAGGGGCAGCTAATCTCCTGCCGATCAAAGCCCAGCGTATCCAAGATTGAGAATTGGTGGAGAAACCCCTTTTGAGGCGAGACCGAGACCAGCATCCTGGGCGAGGTAATCAACAGGGGTTGGCGCAATTGACCATTCCAGTCTCGATAGGTCACTGCACTGCCCTTGAAGGCCGCCAATCTGAATTCAGGCCCCCGCAGATATTCGCGCAGCTTCAGGGGATCGCAGGACTGCACTCGAGTGGCCGCTTCGCCTATGCTGCGCACAGCTATCCAGGCAGCGTAGTCTAATTCGCTCATCCAGCGGCCGCTGGCGCGCTTGAATCGATTTTGGAACTGGGTAGCCCCCCACTGTTCATGCACCCGGCTCCAGGCCTTGGCGCCCATACCCTGAGTGCCACCCACGGGCCTTGGCAAGTACGTACGGTAACTTAGGTAGTCGCCGAACACATCCCGCTCATCTGCTACCAGAAGGATATCGTAGTCTCCTACCTGGGTGAATGAATTGACTACTTGCTGTGCCTTGGTATGGCCAGAATCGGTGCGCCTGGCACCGGCCTTAAAGGTCCATCTCTTTTCTTCGACTATCTTGGCGCCGAACCTGGCGGCAGCTCGCTTCAACGACGCGGCAAATGCCCTATCTTCCTCACTCCCCCCTACCACCAAGAACCACCGAGTCCAGCGCTTCCAAGCCAGATATTGGGCCAATGCATCTGCCAACATTGCCCTGCTGGGGGCAGTGTGCAACAAGTTCTCGGCACAGACCTGGGTGCGAAGGTTATTGTCCGTGGCGCCGATATTGAAGAGCAGGCTGTCGGCGGCCTCCGGGAGATCGGCCAACTCAACAACTACTGCGGCCGGCAGATCTAGCAGAAAAAGCCGGACACCCAATGCATGCTGCTGCCGAAACAGATCAGCTGCGGAATCCTCAGCTCGTATCTGGTGGAAGCTCAGCCGGAATGCCTGTCCGGTAAAGCGTCCGGTGGTGTTGTTGTCGCGGATCCCCTGCTCAGCACCAGCCAGGCCGCTGTCATCAATGATCGGGTCGAGTAGAGAGATCGGAACATACTCCTCCCCTGCCTGACTTATCAATGTGATAGGTATCTCGATGCCGTCCTGAGCAGCCTGGGCACAAGGTATGGCCGCTATCAAAATCATGATAAGCGGAGTAACTGCGGTGATGCCGGCTTTGAGCGGTCGTCCGACCCTTAAAAATCTATTCAAGTGCGCTTCTCCTCCGAATTCCCCGATGCCATTTTTTTTGTATGCTATCTTTGAGAATCACCCTCTCACCCAGCAAGTTCCGTTCCAGCAACGAGCCCTTGTGCCCATCTACGCGGCAACAATCCCTCTGCCTCCGTTTGAGCAAGGTGAACCTTCAAGTATCGACCATGACATAAAGGCGAATCGCGCGAGTCCCTAAATATACTGCGAATTCGGTTTCACTCTGGTGCATCACAGCGTGTCAATAATGACACGCTCTGCCCCCTACGTTCGCCTGTGCGTTAACTCTGTAGGTCCCTAAAGCATCCATTGGACGAGTTCAGGCGCGAAACTTGCAGCTATAACGACGGCGCTCGTCATTAACCAGCGCTTGGCAAATCTTGAGGGGACTAGGCGTTCCCAAAAACTAATTTACCGCCTCAATACTGCAACGGAGGTTTCCAGTGAGAGTTTCAGCTGCTCTGTGCGTTGCCGCACTTCTGACCTTGTCCACCACAATCGCGGCCCATGGACCAACACGCCAAAAGGTTATTGTTGAGACGCAGATCGCAGCAGAGCCAGATACAGTGTGGCGGAAAATCGGAAATTTTCAGGATATGAGCTGGCATCCGGCAGTTCAGTCGGTGGCTGGCAAGGGGGGGAGTTCGGTTGGTGCAACTCGCACCCTAACGCTTCAGGGGGGCGGTCTGATACACGAGAAGCTAGAGAAGTACGATGCAGAAAAGCATGCTTTTTTCTACCGCATAGAAGCGGTGGATGTTGCAGTACTACCGGTAACTAACTACTCCTCATGGGTAAGCATCAAACCCTCCGCTGGCGGGGGGAGTGTGGTCACTTGGAAGGGTGCGTTCTATCGCGGATACCCAAACAACGATCCTCCACCCGAATTGAATGACCAGGCGGCGATCGATGCGGTCACCGGCGTTTACAACGCGGGTCTCGATAATCTCAAGCTAACCCTTGAGTCCCAGGCCAATTAGGGTTCAGCAACGAGCTTGTAGTCTTGGCTACGGAGACCCTCGATAGCCTTGACCGAATCCCTACCGGAGAAAGTCCAAGGGCTTTCGGTGTTTTCATCGCTGGAGGAACATGATCCCTGGGAAGCGGACAAAACAGTAAGTTATAAAGCAAACTATGTTTTTTGTATAAGACCGTTACCAGATAGTGCCGGCAGTTGGTGCGCCCGGCCGTACGGGCAGGGACGGCTCAATATAGGAGGCTCAAATGAACATGCAATCAACACCCGAAGATTCGATACTGAGGCGGCATCACGAACAATTACAAAGCACCATAGGGCAGCGAGAGGGGCCAGCGCAATCCGATGCCCCGGCTGCGGCTACCGCCCCCGCAGACTCTTCATCCCCGCCAGCGACCCAGAGCGGCGGTTTTTTTGGTTGGCTGCGAAGGTTGTTCGGCTAGCAGGAATAGTGTTCGATTATTAGGCGATTGCAGCAATGAAAATCTCTGCCTGACGCCTGCGGATATCCGTTCGCTTGGACAGCGTGTTGCAGCGTTAAGGAATCAACGGCAGAAAGCCATCACGGTTTGGCATATCCACTCGTGGCAGGCTTTTGGCATCCATGGAGAGTGTGCCCGGTATCAGACCGTTCAAGTGCAAGATATAGGCGCAAAGCGCATAGACTTGGGAATCGGTGAGGGAGAGCGGTGCGTCTATTGGCATGGCACGCCGGATATAATCGAAGAGGGTTGGAGCATAGGGCCAGTAGCTTCCGACAGTCCTATCCGGGTAATCACTCGCGAGGCTGCCGATTCCCCCTACCAGTTCCTCCGCACTGGCACCTCTGCCTTGGCTGCCGTGGCATTTTTCGCATAGCTGCTTGTACAGTATTTCGCCCTCGGCGGCAGTACCGCTGCCTTGGGGAAGTCCCTCGCCCTCCCGCGACACCGAATATTCCCTTACGGCGACGTCTTGCGGTGAGGCAGGCTGACCGAGCGCCGGCCCCGGTGGGGGGGGCACTATCGCCGCGCTTGCCATCATAGATACCGCAAGCAGTGGCAGGCCGATGACGCACCAGATCCGGGCGAACCGCAGACCGGCTCCCGTACCAAGGGTGGCTGGTGGGGCAGCTATACGCGTTTCATAGGTAGACATGCTGGATTCTACCGCTAGGCGCTATATGCCAACTGACCAGTGCGTTGTAGTGGTAATTGTTGAATTCACCCCTGGACTCCAGAAGAGCCTGACGGCTTGGTTGGGTACCGCCCTGATCGTCAAACGCACGGCTGACCAATACCGCCGCCTTGCCATCCCAGTGCCAGGGCAGGCGAAATCGGGTCAAACAGGCGGGTAAGATAGGCTGCTGTAACTGCGCCTCCATCCAGCTCTCTCCACCATCCACTGAGACCTGTACCCGACTGATGCGCCCGGCGCCGGACCAGGCCAACCCGCTAATCTCGCAATAACCCGGCCCCTGAAGGTCCAATCCGGGCGAAGGTCTGGTGATCAGCGACTTGACCTGCATGAGAAAACTAAACTGCCGGGACTTCCCATCAGGCAACAGGTCGGTGTATTTCGCGGTCTCATAGCGGGACATCAGAGGCTCGCTAGTAAGCTTCAATCTGCGCAGCCATTTGACATTGACTATACCCTCCCAGCCCGGCACCAACAGGCGCAAGGGGTAGCCGTTCTCAGGTCTGATGCGCTCTCCATTCTGATAAATGGCGACGATTGCCCGGTCGATTATCCTGTCGAGGGGCAGACTGACGCTGACCCCGGCAGCGTCGGCACCCTCCGCAACCAGCCACCGGGACCCGGGATCAACTCCCGCCTCGGAAAGCAGCGTAACCAGGGGAACACCGCTCCATTCACTGCAGGACACCAATCCATGGAAGTGCCCTGCTCGTGACTGGATAGGCTGCCTGTTCCAGGCGGCAGCGCTATTTCCACCGCATTCAATGAAGCAAAGCCGGGAAACCACCGGGTAGCGTTTGAGGGCATCCAGGGAAAACAACAAGGGCTGCCTCACCCGACCGTCCACCAACAGCTGGTGGTGCTCAGGATCGATTTGCGGAACTCCGTTGTGGTGACGCTCGAAATGGAGAGGATTGGGGGTAATAAAACCCTCCAGATCATGCAGGGGTGTCCAGGAGACACCGTTGGCGGAAACCATGTTATTGGCAGATATCCAACGAATTACATGCTTTTCATAAACTGAGGGCTGGCCATAATTGGAGAACGGTTCTCCGGGCATGGACAGTGAACTACCGGCATCTTTCCGCTTTGCCGGGCTCGATGAATTGCCGGCCACAGCCAAGCCCGACACCGCCAATCCACCCGCTGCCAATCCTCGCTTGATGAAACTACGCCGTGCAGGCAGCAACGGACTTTCATCTATCAGATGCTTGGCTTTTTTTTTCCGATAATCCATAACGAAGCAATCCGCATTAGCCTACGGCCTGGGATCCCTCCCCGTGGCTCCCAATATCCGCCAGACCTCGAGGGGGATGTGGGGGGATATAACGGGCGGAACCCGACTGGCCGAGTCCCACCCCCGATAGCACTCAAATGGATGCAGGGTTCGTACCAAAGACCAGTTAGCGCCGCTGAGAGGAGCGCGCTTCGGCCGCCCGCCATCTTTACGCGACAACTATACTGGTATGGTTATTGCCTTTTTCTCTAACAACTTACCAATTTGTTTCTTCCTTCAAAGGATAAACCCATTCATGCCGAATCTAGCTATCACTGCCTGTTTGGTGCCAATAATATTTACCAGTACGGTAGCCGCTACCGAAGGACAGTCGGACACCTACGAGTTGAACCCAGCGCAGCAGCTGTTTTTTATGGACGATCATCTGCGCGGAGTCGAGGAAGGGAGTATCCTCAACTACCGGTTTATAAGCACCGCGAACGGCGCGGAGATGGTTACCGACCGAGTTCGGGTATTCGTTACCGCAGTGGACGGCCAGCAAAAGCGCAGTTTGAGCTTCGACTTTCTAAGCGGCACACGTCACATCGAATTTGCCCCGTCGGTTGGGTATGTCGGTAATCCCGTACTGATTCATTACCTCGAGTACGATATTCAGCAAATGGCCAAAGCGGTTGGGGGCGGCAACGGGTATTTTCGTAATGTCATCAGGCGATCTTTCCGCACACCACAGATGCGCCACACTAAAATCACATTTGAGGGCAAAGTGCTGGATGCAACTGAAATCGTGGTGAAACCCTTTGTTGCCGACCGCAATATCGACAAATTCAGATCCTACGAGGACAAACGCTACGAGTTTATTTTTTCAAGACAGATTCCCGGTGGAGTCTATAGCATACACAGCCTGGTGCCGGGAAAAGACGGAGAAGCAACCGTTATTGAAGAGACGCTGACTTTCAGCGGGCTTAAATCAGAGACTTGAACGTGAAACTCGATGCCAGATGGATTTATCCACCCGAGAGACGTTACCCAATGAAGATTAGAATCTTGACCGCTCTGCTACTGGTCTCACCGGCATTTTCTTTGCCAGCAATGGAAAGCGAAACCAAGGCCCAATACCCCACGGAGGTCGCCGTCGACTACGTGATAGGTTGTATGGCAGCTAATGGCCAGACTCCGGAGATGCTTAAGAAATGTTCCTGCAGCATTGACTTTATTGCTGCGGCAATGCCGATTGAGGAGTACGAGCACGTGGAGACACTGTTGGCTCTGCGGCAGATGTCGGGAGCTGGCCGCAATGCAATTTATAAAAATTCCACTTGGTCGGATAAAGCTATCGCTCGACTGCGGGAAATACAGGCGGAATCAACCCTGCGCTGCTTTTAAACATTCAGGTTATCCAATGTATTGATCCCGCTTGAAGCAAGCTGTCAGCACTAGGGTACTTCCACCCGTGGTTGTATCAACTGGCGGTGGAGATATACGTCCCGGCTGACTAGCCGTTACTGCCCTCAACACCAAAAGTTTCCGCGAAGACTCGACCTGTGGAGTCTTTTACCGAAACCTTTAGCTCACCACCGCCCTCTGGCTCGAATCCAAAGCGAATACTGGGGTCTTCGCTGATGGAGATATCCGCATCCACTGTAAACAAGATTTCGTCGTTGTAACTCACCTCAATGCTGCGGATAAAATCCGCAGGGATGTAATTGCGCGATATCTGATCGAACTGCAAACCGGAGTTATTGGGGTGCTTGATCAGCAGTTGTGCCAGTACCTTGCTGGCATCGTCTTTCGCCTCCGGCACTCTGAATTTCATTTTGCCGAGGGTGGATCTGGCCGCCGCAGGGTCTTTGAGAGGAGGAGCCGAGCATCCACCAGAGGCCTTGACGAAATTATTTACCATGTAAATTTTTCCCTCGTTGGTCTCGGTAATCACGCGGATATCGGTATAAGCGTTTACCCGAACCCGGGTTGAGAGACTCTGCCAATCCCTCTTGCCTGGAAAATGGAACACAGCGGCAACCGGGGAGGGGTTGTTGTCGATAACAAGATAGAGACTTTTGATGTAGCTTGCGGGAGTTTGGGGGACCAGACTGTTGATCGTCAACGGCACTACCGCGGCGTCCATAGCCCGGTAGGGAGTCTCAAGGGATATTACCGAAGTGCCTGCTTCGATTTGCCTGTCCCCAAAGAGCGAAGATTTAATCTCCCGCCACCGTTCCTCCCCCTCCCCGGCCAAAACGCCAGAAGTCGGTGTGACGCACACCAGCAGTAATGAAAACAGGAAATATCTCAGCGATGTTGAACGTTCGAATTGTTGCATTTTCGGCACAGTTGTCATCCCACTCATCCCCATATTAGTTACAGTCCATTCAGGCCACGGTCAGGGACCCTGAAATACCCGGGGCTGACAAAGCGCGTGGGTGGTGCTTGGAATTCATCAATGCTCACAATCAATTTGGATGCCAAATCAGATCGTCGGTTCAATAACGACTACCGCTGATAAACTAGGGTTTCCACCAAAAACCTCACTCCCACTCCAATTCCACGAAACTGGCAGTGACATTGCGGCCATGGTTTTCATCGAACAACAGCCAGTGATCCCGTTCATCCATGGCGACCTCTGCTACCGCCTGAGTGATGGTGCCGTTGTTACGGATCACCTCCCTGACACCGTCGGCGACTTTGTTCAAATAGCGTTGCTGAGCGGCAAATGCTTCTTTCCAGTGTGTAGAAACCGGCCCGTGCCCTGGCACCACCCTCTCCAAATTCCTTTCGGAAAGACGGTTCATCAGCCGCAGCCAACCCAGGATGCTGCCATCGATTACCGGAAGACGCTCGATAAACAACAGATCCGACAGCCACAAAGTGCCGGTGGTGGGATCGTGAACTGTCAAGTCATTGTTGGTATGGGCAGTGGGATGTGCCTCGACATGAATCACCCGTGCTCCCAGGTCCAGCTCCAGATTTTCCGATACCGTGGCATTGGGCATTATCAGTTGCGTGCCTTCCAGCTTCCCACCCAACAGCCTGCGGGTTGCGTCGAGATAAAATGACTGTCTCCTGGCCAAGGCATCCGCCAGTTGCTTGTGGCCCACGAACCTGGGGTTGTCCTCAACAAAAGCTCCCGCTCCCAGTACGTGGTCTGGATGCATGTGGGTGAAAATAACGTAGGCGATGGGGAGAGAGGTCACCCGGCGAATAGCAGCCCGCAACTCCAGCCCTTCGTGAAGGCTGCTGCCGGAATCGATAACCGCGACCCGTTGTTCGCCGACAATGAAGCCAATATTGGCGATCCGCCCCCGATTCTCTGGGCTGGGTTCCTGTTGCAAGCCGGCGCGCACATAAAGACCAGGTGCCACCTCCTCCACAATGATGTCACCCCGGGAGTCGACTCCCCAGAATAGCCCGAACAACAGGAGTAGGGTGCACCAGGCCCCGGCCCAGGGCCGCCGGCTGCAGGCTGGTTTCCGACAGGTCTTTGGAGGGCGTTCCAAGTTCCGTATCCAGGCGCGTTTGGCGTACATATTGCTTTCAGACATAGTCTGGCGGTTTCCGAAAAGTGACTGAGCATTGCTGGTAAAGACTAGCTCAAATACTCGGGAGAATTCGATGGAACATAGCAATCTACCGCTGAACAAGGGGCATGCCGCCCGGCGATTACTGCTTCGGTTAACCATCTTGGTGGCCTTATTGATCAGCCTGCCCTGGTCCACGGGCATGACCGCCGAAAAGGTACGGATAGCAATCCTTAAGTTCGGAACCGTGAGTTGGGAGATGGACGTCATCAAGCGCCACGGCCTGGATCGCGCGGAGGGGTTTGAGTTGGAAGTGGCTGAATTCGCGGGCGTTCAGGCAACCATGGTGGCGTTGCAGGCGGCTGAGGTCGATATTGCCGTTTCTGACTGGATCTGGGTATCCCGGCAACGGGCCGAGGGACAACCGTTTACCTTCGTACCCTACTCCAGTTCCGTAGGCGCCCTGGTGGTACCTGCCAATTCCGAGATTCGTTCACTGCGAGATCTGCAAGGCAAACGCCTGGGAATCGGTGGCGGCCCCCTGGACAAGAGCTGGCTACTGCTGCGGGCGCTGTCGATCCAGGAAACGGGCACGGATCTGGCCGAAGCGGTTATCCCCGTCTACGCCGCGCCGCCACTGCTGAATCAACAACTCATCCAGGGGCGAGTCGACGCGGTGGTAAACTTCTGGCACTTCGTAGCAAGGCTAGAGGCCGCTGGTATGAAAAAAATCCTGGGAGTGGAACAAGCTGCGAACCAGTTGGGCGTTGAAAGCAGAGTACCCTTGCTCGGATATGTGTTCGACCAGCATTGGGGCCTGGAGAAGCAAGCCGCCCTGGAAGCGTTCCTTCGTAGTGTGGCCGCCGCCAAGCAAATACTGAAATCTTCTGATGAAGAGTGGTTGCAGGTACGCCAGCTTATGCGTGCGCCCGACGATGCTACATTCATCGCATTGCGCGATGGTTTCCGGGCGGGCATACCAGGTGAGTGGGGCGAAACGGAACAGACGGATGCGGCAAAGCTATTTGGGATACTGGGGGAACTGGGTGGCCCTGACTTGGTTGGATCCATCGGAACATTGAGCGAAGGGACCTTCTGGCCCGCCGTGTCACGCTGATCGATGCGGGTTAATCCTGCCCTGCTGCGAATAGCATCGGTATCGCTGTTTCTTGGCTGCTGGCAACTGGGTTCCTGGTTATGGAGCAATAGTCTCCTGCCCACGCCGCTGGCAGTTTTAGAATTTGCACGCATGGAAATGTACAGCGGCGAGCTTGGACATCATCTTGGCGCTACACTCAGGCGGGTGGCCATTTCATTCACTTTCGCCATGCTCATCGGTAGCGCCATCGGCATCTTCATGGGGCGTTCACGGACCACTAATCAGTTTCTTGATCCCTGGCTTATTTTTTTTCTGAACATACCGGCGTTGGTGGTAATCATCCTCTCATACGTGTGGTTCGGGCTGGGGGAAGCCACCGCCATCTTCGCTATTGCAGTCAATAAGATTCCGAATGTAGTCGTTACCCTGAGAGAGGGTGCGAGAACCTTAGACCAGGAGTACCTGGAAATGGCCCGCAGCTTCAATCTCAATCGTCGCAAGATGCTGCTGTATATCACCCTGCCCCAACTGGTACCTTACTTCACGGTTGCCGCCCGCTCTGGCATTTCACTGATATGGAAAATTGTCCTGGTCGTCGAACTGCTGGGCCGCAGCGATGGCGTTGGATTCCAGCTTCATCTCTATTTCCAGCTGTTCGATGTCACTGGAATACTGGCCTACAGCTTCTCATTCATCGCCGTGATGCTGCTGATTGAGTACGGTCTGCTGCAACCCTTGGAACGCGGCAGCAACCGCTGGCGCAACTGATGAACAAGATCAACATCAACATCGATGCCAAGTATTTCACCGACAAGGATAGCGGTTTACAGCGTCTCATACTCAGAGACGTAAAGTTGCAGTTGAGCAAAGGAGAGTTCGTCGCCATCGTCGGTCCGTCGGGCTGTGGAAAAACCTCCTTACTGCAAATCGTAGCCGGGCTGGACCAAAACTACCAAGGGGAAATCCTTTGGCCGCCTACAGAGCATTCTGTTTCTCAGAAACTTGGTTATGTTTTTCAGAATCCCCGTCTACTTCCCTGGCTCAGGGTGCGCAGCAATATTGAACTGGTTATGGAAGAGCCATCCTCTCGGGTCGATCTGGTAGATTCTCTGCTTCACTCCACCGGACTGCAGGAGTTTCACCACTTCTACCCTTCACAACTGTCGTTGGGCATGCAGCGTCGGGCCGCGCTGGCGCGAGCTTTCGCCGTTGAACCTTACCTGCTGTTAATGGACGAGCCCTTCGTTTCCCTGGACGAACCTTCGGCGAATCAGCTGAGACAACTACTGGTGAGCATCTGGAGCAGCTGCTGCTGCAGTGTGCTCTTTGTTACACACGATCTGCGTGAAGCGATAGTATTGGCCGATCGGATAGTCTTCCTATCAACTTCGCCAGCCAGTGTCATCTGTGAAACAAGCGTCGCTATCCCACGCCATGAGAGGGGATGTAATAACCTCGTCGAGGCGCGTTTTGGGGAGTTGAAACAGCTGTTTGGCGAACTCTACCCGGATCAGTGAAACTACCGACTGCCTACCATGCGGATTATCGGTATTTTTGCCCATCATCTCTAGTCCCGACGAATTGTATCAAAGTGGCAACAACAGAAGGGCTCAGATGCCAAGGATAGGTTACAGCAAACCGGGGGATAGCTAATCATCCTTTGAACTCTGGTCATGGCATACTTGTTGCCTTTATTCTTTGGTGTGAAAGTTCGATTCTTTCCCAGTTCCCGGAGCATCGATTGACCACAACCCTGCTTCTTTTACCCGAACAACCATAGGGAGAAACAGCTTGTCCTCTGCAGTCCAGCATCAACGCAAGAAACGCCGCGGCCAGCTCAAGGGCCGCGGTATTGCACCAGCCGCACTGGCAAGGGTCCGGGAATTATTGGGCGATGCGCCGCGACGGCGCGATCTACTGATCGAGCATCTGCACAAGATTCAGGACAGCCTGGGCTGTATCTCTGCGGATCATCTCACCGCACTCGCCAGCGAGATGCGGCTCTCCGTAGCAGAGGTATACGAGGTTGCCAGCTTCTATCATCACTTCGACCTGGTCAAGGAGGGCCAACAAACTCCGCCGGCCCTCACCGTACGGGTCTGCGATTCTATCTCTTGTGCCCTGGCCGGCGGCGAACAGCTTGCCGATCGGCTGCAGGAAGAACTGGGAGCCGATATCAGGGTTCAGCGCGTACCTTGTGTCGGTCGCTGTCACCAAGCCCCGGTGGCGGTAGTGGGAAAAAATCCTGTCCCTCGGGCGGATCCAGGAACAGTGGCAACCCTGGTACACAAAGGCAGCTTCTCTCCGGCACTACCCGACTGCCTGGGTTATCAGGACTATCGCGCCGACGGCGGCTACCAGCTGTTGACTCAAATAGCGGACGGCACCTTGTTGGTAGAGGGGAAGCAGGTGGATGCATCGGAGCATGTGCTGGGCATTCTCGACTCCGCCGGCCTGCGGGGATTGGGCGGAGCCGGGTTTCCCGCCGGCCGCAAATGGCGCATTCTCAGGGAGCAACCCAGCCCGCGCTTAATGGCTGTCAATATCGATGAAGGTGAGCCCGGCACATTCAAGGATCGCCACTACCTGGAACTTGACCCCCACCGCTTTATCGAGGGCATGTTGATCGCCGCGCGCGTGGTGGCAATCGATGAGATATACATCTATTTACGGGACGAATATGCAGGCATCCGGGAGATGCTGGCAAGAGAGTTAGCGGCACTTCACTCGACCCCCCCTTGCCCGTTGCCGCTCATCCACCTGCGTCGGGGCGCAGGCGCCTACATATGCGGCGAGGAGTCGGCAATGATCGAATCGATCGAGGGGAAGCGGGGCATGCCGAGACTACGCCCCCCCTACGTGGCCGAGGTGGGACTCTTCGGCCGACCCACCCTGGAGCACAACATGGAGACGCTGTACTGGGTCAGAGCGCTGCTCGAACGGGGTGCTGCCTGGTTCGCAGATCAGGGCCGACACGGTAGACAGGGAATACGTGCGTTTTCGGTCAGCGGCCGGGTCCGAAAGCCCGGTGTACACCTGGCACCGGCCGGCATCACCCTGCGGGAGCTCATCGAAGAATACTGTGGCGGTATGGCGCAGGGTCACGAACTCTACGCCTATTTACCCGGTGGGGCATCTGGCGGGATTCTACCTGCCTCACTGGGGGATCTGCCCCTGGATTTCGACACGCTGCAACCCCACGGCTGCTTTATCGGTTCCGCAGCAGTCATCGTGCTTTCCCATCAGGACAGCGCCCGGGAAGCGGCACTCAATGCCATGCGCTTCTTCAACCACGAATCCTGCGGTCAATGCACTCCATGCCGGGTGGGTTGTAGCAAAGCGGTTGAGCTGATGTCCCGACCAACCTGGGACCGGGAACTGCTACAGGAACTGGCACAGGTCATGGTGGATGCGTCCATCTGCGGTCTCGGTCAGGCAGCTCCCAATCCCCTGCTGTCGGTTATCAAATACTTCTCTCACGAGTTGGAATCCTAGCCATGGCCACTGCCGACAATGCCCTGGAAATCAAATTTACCCTGAACAGTAAACCCGTAACCGCACGGCCTGACGAGACCCTGTTACAGGCAGCCCGGCGAACAGGCGTAGAGATTCCTCATCTCTGCTACAAGGAAGGCCTGGGCGCGGATGGGAACTGCCGGGCCTGTATGGTTGAAATTGAAGGTGAGCGGGTTCTGGCACCCGCATGTTGCCGCTCGCCCGAAGAGGGCATGGTGGTCGACACCCGGGGCGAACGCGCGCAGCGGGCGCAGAAGATGGTGCTGGAACTTCTAGGCGCGGATATGCCGGCCGAGCCACTTACCGACGATGACGAATTAGGCTACTGGTCACACAAATTGGGCCTGGATAACAACCGTTTCCCCTCCCGACCGACGCCTGCAGCAGACGACTCGCATCCCGCCATCGCCGTCAATCTGTCTGCCTGTATTCAGTGTACTCGCTGCCTCCGTGCCTGCCGTGAAATACAGGTAAACGATGTGATCGGCTATGCACACCGGGGAGCGGAATCGTTGATCGTGTTCGACATGGAGGATCCTCTGGGTGAGAGCAGCTGCGTTGCCTGTGGTGAGTGCGTGCAGGCCTGCCCCACCGGTGCCCTGATGTCGGCCGGTGGGGCAACGCAGACGCGGGCAGAACGACGTGTGGACTCCGTCTGCCCATACTGTGGCGTGGGCTGCCAGCTCAGCTACCAGGTGGAGGGCAATCGCATAACCCAGGTCTCCGGTCGCGACGGTCCCGCGAATCGGGGGCGGCTTTGCGTCAAGGGGCGTTATGGCTTCGACTACGTGCACCACCCGGAACGCCTGGTTGTCCCACTCATCCGCCGCCCGGATGCGCCGAAAAAAGCGGAGCTCTGTCTCGACACCGAGGCCCAGTTACGAGACTTCCGGGAGGCCAGCTGGGATGAGGCGCTGGCACTGGCTGCGGAAGGCTTTAGGAAAATAAGAGACACCAAGGGTACGCGTGCGCTGGCGGGGTTTGGCTCGGCCAAAGGATCGAACGAGGAAGCCTATCTCTTCCAAAAGTTGGTACGAACCGGATTCGGCAGTAATAACGTCGATCACTGCACCCGCCTGTGTCACGCCTCGTCCGTGGTCGCACTGCTGGAAATGATCGGTTCCGGGGCGGTCTCTAATCCCATGGAGGACATGGCTCTGGCAGACGTAATTGTGGTTATCGGCTCTAATACCACCGAGAATCACCCGGTAGCTGCAACTTTCCTGAAGAACGAGGTCAAGCGGGGAAAAACCCTTATCGTCATGGATCCGAGGCGTACTCCGATCGCCGATCATGCCACCCATTTCCTTCAGTTCAAGCCCGACACCGATGTCGCCCTGCTCAACGCCGTCATGCATGCAGTGATTGAGCAGGGACTGGTCGACCGGGAATTTATCTCCAATCGCACCAACGGCTACCCAGAGCTGGAGGCCCACCTGAGTACATTCACTCCCGAGGCCATGGCACCGATCTGCGGCATCGAAGCCGACCTGATCCGGGAGGTGGCCGGACGCTACGCCTCTGCTGGCAGTGCCATCATATTTTGGGGAATGGGGGTCTCCCAGCATATCCACGGCACCGATAACGCCCGCGCCCTGATCTCGCTGGCCTTGATGACTGGTCAAATCGGCCGCCCCGGCACCGGCTTGCATCCCCTGCGCGGCCAGAACAACGTCCAGGGGGCCTCCGATGTTGGACTCATACCCATGGTATACCCTGACTACCAGCGGGTAGACGACCCCGGAATACGACAGCGTTTCGAGGCACTTTGGGGTCATTCACTGGACCCGGATCCAGGGCTGACGGTCGTAGAAATTATGCATGCCATCACCGATGGAGACATCCACGGGCTTTATGTAATGGGTGAAAATCCAGCCATGTCCGACCCCAACCTCAACCATGCCCGCCAGGCCCTAGCGAGCCTGCAACACCTCGTGGTACAGGACATCTTCCTGACCGAGACCGCCTGGTATGCGGACGTCATACTGCCCGCCTCTGCGTTTCCGGAAAAGACCGGCAGCTTCACCAACACCGACCGGCGAGTGCAACTCGGCCGTCAGGCGCTGGAACCGCCCGGCCAGGCTCGGCAGGATCTGGAGATCATCCAGGAACTGGCTCAGCGCCTCGGCTTAGAGTGGAATTATTCTCATCCCCGGGAGGTATTCGCCGAGATGCGCCAGGCGATGCCCAGCATCGCCGGAATTTCCTGGGAGCGTCTCACCGACGCTGGATCGGTGACCTACCCCTGCCTCGACGAAAACGATCCTGGGCAACCGGTGATATTCATCCGGGACTTCCCCACACCAACCAGCAGGGCGAAGTTCACCCCATCTCCTTTCACCAATGCCGATGAGCTACCAGACAACGAATATCCTTGGGTATTGATAACAGGCCGCCAACTGGAACACTGGCACACCGGAGCCATGACCCGGCGGTCCCAGGTGTTGGACAGTATCGAACCCCTACCGGTGGCGAATATGCATCCGGGTGAGCTGGCAAAACTCGGGGTAAAGCCGGGAGACCCAATTCGGCTCAGATCGCGCCGGGGAGAGGTGGTCACCTTCGCCAGAGCCGATGAAGGATTGCAGCCGGGTCAGGTGTTTCTCCCCTTCTGCTACCGGGAGGCTGCTGCCAATCTGCTTACCAATGAGGCCCTGGATCCTGCGGCCAAGATACCTGAGTTTAAATTCTGCGCGATCCAGATTGATCCCTATCAGGCGAGCTGATGGGTAGGCCGTCCGCTCGGCAAGAGAATGCACAGGCCCGGGGGGATCGCGGCCGATTGCCAATAGCCCGGGTGGGAGTGAAGGATATCCAGCATCCCGCAGTGGTGAAGGATCGCAGTGGAGGAGAGCAGCGGACGCTCGCCAGATTCAATCTCTATGCTGGCCTGCCCCGGGAATTTGAAGGGCACCAACTGTCCCGCTTTCACGAGATTCTCAATAGCCACGGAAGCGTCATTTCCGTGCGCTCGTTTCACGAAATGCTATTTGAAATCTATGATCGGCTTGAGGCCCAGAGCAGTCACATAGAGATGCGTTTCCCCTACTTCATGAACAAGTCAGCCTCCTTCTCCGGCGCCCAGATACCGCTGGACTACAGTGTCATGTTTGCTGGACAACTCGACGAGCATAAACTGCAAGTCAGCGTCGGCGTTGAAGTTCCGGTCATCTGGCTCTGCCCCCACTCCAAGGAAAACTTGGATTCCGGGGCCTACTCCCGGCGATCGAAAATCTCGCTGACCGCGCGCATTGGAAAGCTCATCTGGATCGAGGAACTCATAGAGATGGTAGAGCAGGAGGCCCGCCTTAGTTTATACGACTTTTTCAGGTTGCCGAGTGAGCAGCATGCGGCCGCAAAACTCTATGACGGCTCTGGAATCATGGAAGAGATAGCCCGCGGCGTGGCGGCAAGACTGGACGCAGAAGAGCGCGTTACCGCATACACCGTAAAGTCAGAAGAATCGGCACCGCCCCTCATGCATTCTGCCTACGCGTTCCTCGAGAAGGAGAAGACACGACATCCCGAGGGTTGACCACCTGCAACCGGATTAGCAACCTTATGCATACCACAAGCAATTACCCCAGGTTCTCGCAAACTACAGGGCGTTTACTCTCGGCAGCGCTATGGGGATGGCTGCTGCTGGCGATTCCGGCGGCCGCTGTGGAGAAAACGAGGATTGCCGTGCTTGAGTTTGAACTCATAGACCTCACTCCCTTACCGGGGACCCCAGAAGAGTTGGAGAGAACCGCGTCCCTGAAACCGCGCCTGGAGAATGCACTGCAGCAAAAATACCGTTACCAACCGGTCGAAGTAAATGCCCAACTGGTTAGGGAGGCCAATGCGGGAGTGGGCTACCTTTTTGAACACCACAATCTCGCCGCCCAGGTCGGTAGGGGTGTGGGTGCCGACTGGGTGGTGATCGGTCGTACCCACAAACCCAGTTTTCTGTTTGCCTACATCATGGTGCATTTGGTTAACGCTGAAACCGGCCGCCTGGAGGAAAACATCATTGTCGAGGTGAAAGGATCCGTAGACGAAGCCACCGCAAGGGGCATGGACCAGGTTGCCCGAAAAATCCATAAGGCGCTCACTCGTTAGCGGATACTGTCGCTGAAGCCTTTCGAATCGCCCAGGCCATATCCGCCACTTGGCGATTCTCTGCTACATCGTGCACCCGAAAGATATCCACTCCCGCCATGACGCCAAGCGCGGTGGCCCCACAGGTTGCCGGCAGGAGTTCTGCAGGATGGGTGACACTGCATATCGAGCCCATGAACCGTTTGCGGCTCACTCCCAGCAACAAGGGCTGACCCAAGGCCTTGAGCCGAGCCAGAGAGCGCATCAACAACAGATTGTGCTCTCTCCTCTTACCGAACCCGATCCCGGGATCGAGAATCAGCCGGTGGCGCGCCACTCCCGCCGATATCGCTGCTGCCAGCCGTTCCCTGAAAAAATCTTCGACCTCGGCCAGCAGATCGCTGTATTCGGGATTGAGCTGCATACTCTCGGGGCGGCCCTTCATGTGCATCATCACCATGGAAACGCCGCGCTTCGCCACCAGTTTCAGCATGTCGGGGTCGTCACGACCTGCGGAGATATCGTTGACCATGCCGGCACCTCGCTCGATCGCGGCAGCTGCAACCTCACTCAAGGTGGTATCGATGCTGATGACAATCTCGGGATTCAGCTTGGCTCGCAAAACCTTAACGACCTCCAGTATTCGGCTGCATTGCTCGGCGCCGCTGACCCTGCGCGCTCCCGGGCGGGTGGACTCTCCTCCCACGTCGATAATTGCCGCGCCTTCACTTGCCATCTGGACACCCCGCTCCACTCCCTCGGCAACCGTGGCATAGCGGCCGCCGTCGAAGAAACTATCCGGCGTCAGATTCAGAATCCCCATGATCGAAGGAGGAGAAATTTCCTTTGTCATCTTATAGTTAGCTCATTCAATCCTGGATCAGCCGATTTGTCTAATCTCCGTTTTTGTCCTACACTTTCGGTAAGGATAAATACAAAACAAAACTACAATGATTCCTTTTGCTCGGATTGGAGGTTGTCAGCCGGGTAAGAGGTTATCGTATTTATCTTCAATGGAGGAGGATAAAGTGTGGGCAATACTAGATTGAGCCATGATTTGGCGAATCACGCCAACTTCGTGCGTTCGGTGCTTGAGGGAAACAGCACTCTGATTGAAGAGATTGACGACGTAACGCTGGCGTCTTGGAAACGTTGCCGGCAGGAATTTGATCTCGACCCCGACAAGTCACCGGATCCAACCATTATCGAGAGGCCTGATCTCGAGCAGCGCTTTGAGGACTACTGCCCTCTGCTCGATATCGCCCGTCCGGAGATGTCCAACCTTTACCAGCAACTGGCGGGCTCCGGGCATGCCATCATGCTAACGGATCGTGAGGGGGTGCTGCTGAACTATATCGGCGATCCCCGGTTTACCGACGCCGCGGCACGTGCGGGAATGCAGACTGGCGCGGTCTGGAGCGAGGCAGCCCAGGGCACCAATGGGATGGGCACTTGCTTGGTGGAACATAAACCGCTGGTTATTCACAAGCGGTCTCATTTTTTCTCACACAACGCGCGTCTTACGTGCGCAGCTGCACCCATTTTCGACCCTCATGGCGAGATTCTCGCGGTGCTGGATGCCTCCAGCGAGTCGAAACTTGCCCAACAGCACACCATGGTGCTGTTGAACATGTCGGCCCAGGTGATTGAAAATCGGGCGTTCTTCTGCGCCATGAAGGACATGTTCATTATCCGTTTCCACAGCCGCGCAGAGTTCGTCAGTACCCTCGGAGAGGGAGCCATTGCCTTCGATACCGATGGCAGGGTAGTGGCCATCAACCGCAGCGCCATGTTTCAACTCGGATTGCGGGATCCCGGACTGATTGTCGGGAAACCTACGGAAGAGGTGTTTAGTATCTCCGTGCCACGTCTCATCAAGCACGCCTTCGACCATGGATTCCACACTTTTCCCATCCGCGATGCACTGCACGGCAGACGATATTTCGCTAATGTACAACCGCCCCTGAATGCCAGTTCCCCAAACCCGGCGCCTTTGATGCCGCAACAGCAACAACAGCAGCGACCGCGGCAGCGACCCTGCGCCGATGACAACTATCTCAGAAACGTGGATTCCATGAATGCGCTGCACTTCGGTGATCCGCGGATGAAACGCAACATCGACACGATGACCAAGGTACTCGAAAGAGACATCCCCTGTGTTCTTCTCGGAGAGACTGGTACCGGCAAGGATATGTTCGCACGAGCAATCCATCAATCCAGTTCGCGCCGCAATAAACCCTTCGTGGCAATCAACTGCGCCTCGCTTCCAGAGTCACTCATCGAAAGCGAGCTATTCGGGTACCGCCCGGGAGCTTTTACCGGCGCCAGTCGAGAGGGAAGCCGCGGCAAGATTGTCCAGGCAGACGGTGGGACTCTCTTTCTCGATGAGATCGGCGATATGCCGATCCATCTCCAAGCAAGGCTTCTGCGGGTACTGGAGGAGCGCGAGGTCACCCCACTTGGCGCGGAGAAGCCGATCAAGGTATCGCTAAGACTGATCAGCGCCACCCACCACGACATTCAGAAACAGGTCAGCGCAGGAGATTTCCGCGAGGATCTCTACTATCGTCTCCATGGCATCTCACTGACTATGCCGCCGCTGCGGGAGCGCGCTGATAAAACCGCGTTGATTCGCAAAATCGCAATGTTGGAATCCGAAGCATCCAGTGAACCGGAATGGGACGCCGAAGCCCTAAAAATGCTTGAAGCATATCCCTGGCCAGGAAACATCCGCCAGCTACGCAATGCCATGCGTGCCGCAACGGCACTCTGCCAAAACAACAGAATCAGCGTTTACGACCTCCCGGACGAGATACGAAACACTTTCGGCAAGGAGCATACGGAAGTTTCTCGGACTTCGTTCAACGCTCTCGCGGTTGCAGAAAGAGATGCCTTGGTCAACGAACTGGAGGAGATGCACTGGAATATAAGCCGAGTCGCCAAGAAACTGGGGCTCAGCCGAAACACCCTCTACCGCAGGATGAAACGTTACGAAATCAACCCTCCGAGATAACACGACTGGCACATGGCAGTTGCATCTTTGATAGGAGAGTTCCTTTCAGAAGCAGGATACGCGGGCACTTTCCCTGAGTGCCTGGCGTGAATCTTGCCTCTCTCCAGTAGTCAACAATCCCTGTAGTTTACGGAGATCAATCCATTGGATAGCCCAGACCAACACTTCGCCGTCAGCGTCGATCCGGGTGAGTTGCATTTTAATGCGGCTCATTTCATTACATTCAACCGAACATGCGAAAATCTCCATGGCCATAACTTCCACGTCAGGATAAATGCTTCAGGAGCAAACACCAGAGACGCCTTCGTGATAGATTTCGTATTGTTGAATCGCCTGGCCGCAGACATCTGCGCTGGGCTGACGGATCGGATACTGTTACCCGGTAACAGCAGCGAGGTTGCACTGCGACCCAATGGCGAGCAAATTGAGGTCACAAGTTACGACAAGCGATTTACCTTTCCCGCAACCAACTGCGTGGTGTTACCGATAACAAACACCACTGCAGAAATGCTCGCTTGGTTCATTGTGGAATCGTTGATACCTCCGCTCACAGAGCGTGGCTGCTTGTCGCAGGTAGCGCAGATGGAGGTTGCGGTTGAGGAGGCGGACCGTCAGTGGGGCGTTTGCAGACGGAGCTTCCGCGAGACCCGAGCAAGGTGAAGCGACCATCCGAACCCCGCACCGCATGGGCCATCACTGGTTCCGGACACTATCTCAGGGAGTGCCTCGACCTGATTCAGCATTACTCCAATGTTGATCTGTTTTTGAGCAAGGCAGCGGCGGAAGTGATCTCCATGTACGATATCGACTTAAAGTCCTTGCGCGAACGCATGACCTGCTTCCGTGACACGACCGCCAGCGCTTCACCGGTGGGACTTTTCTATCATGGTCACTACGACCGACTGATAATCGCGCCGGCGACCTCCAATACGGTGGCCAAGATGGTGTGGGGTGTGGCTGATACCTTGGTAACCAATATCTATGCCCAAGCAGGAAAGTGCAGGATACCGAGCATCGTATTCGCCTGCGATACAGAGCCCGTCATGGAGACCGAAGCACCTAATGGCATGGTTGTAGTCTACCCAAGGCAAATCGACCTCGATAACGTTGAGCGCTTAAAGAAGTTTGAGTTTACCCAGGTAGCCATGACCTTCAGCGAGCTCAAGCAGGCACTGGAGCAATCCGACAGATGAGCGAGCAGATACTTTTTCTGACCGGCAAGCTCGCGGAAAAGCAGCTGAACAGGGTGCTGCGGGAAATGGACTGCAAAGAGTTTGGGTGGGAGGTGCGGCAACTCGGGGTAACGGTTGCGGCTTTGATGACCGCGGACATGATTCAACGCCGCCTTACGGATTTGGACGGCATCACCCGTATCCTGACTCCGGGTCGTTGTCGTGGAGACCTGGCCCAGCTATCGGCGCACTTGGGAATTCCCGTCGATCGCGGCCCTGAGGAACTGATCGATTTGCCCCGTTTTTTCGGAAAAGAGGGAAAGGTGCCGGATCTCAGCGCTTATGATGTGCGTATATTCGCCGAAATCGTCGACGCCCCACGGTTAAAGATCGAAGAGATCCTGGAAGAGGCGGCGAACTATACCGCAGATGGCGCCGATATCATCGATATCGGCTGTCTTCCGGATACGCCTTTCCCCCACTTAGAGGAGACTGTCGTATCGCTGAAGGAGAGTGGCTACCAGGTCAGTGTAGATTCCATGGCCGAGGGCGAATTGTTGCTGGGGGGGCGGTCCGGCGCCGATTTTCTACTGAGCCTGCACGAGGAGAGCCTGTGGATCGCGGACGAGGTGCAAGCTACCCCGGTACTCATCCCAACCAGGCCGCGGGATCTGGCGTCACTGGAGAGGTCCATGGAGCGTATGAACGCCCAGGGTCGAGCGTATATTGCCGACCCCATTCTGGATCCTATCCACTTTGGACTCACCGAGTCGATCGTACGCTATCACCGTCTAAGGGAACGCTTTCCAACAGTGGAGATCATGATGGGAGTGGCCAATCTCACGGAACTGACGGAGGCCGACACAATGGGTATCAACGCCCTGATTATGGGGCTCGTGTCGGAGATGGGAATAACAAACATTCTTACGACCCAAGTCAGTCCACACTGCCGCAGCGTGATCCGAGAGACGGATCTGGCACGCCGAATCATGCACTGGGCACGCGGTGAGAACAGTCTCCCGAAGCTGATACACCCGGGTTTGACAGGTCTGCACGAGATACGGCCATTCACCCACAGCGATGAACAAATACAGGAGCTGGCGGACGCGGTGCGCGATCCCAACTTTCGCATACAGGTCAGTAGAGGCGGCATCCATATGTACAACCGTGACGGCATGCAAACTCACGAGGATCCCTTTGCTTTTTTCCCCGAGTTGAAACTGGATGGCGACACGGGCCACGCCTTTTATCTCGGGGTTGAGCTGGCTCGAGCCCAGATCGCCAGACAGTTGGGGAAACGCTACACACAGGATCAGCCACTGGAATGGGGCTGCGCCCTGCCTCGTCAGGAACTGCAACTGGAGGAGTATCAACCTGCTGGTGCCACGCTGCAAAAAGATTGGGAGCCAAATTGATCCAAGAAGTCATCGTTACCACCGAGAACACTGCCGGTGAGGTGCAGATTGCCCCTATGGGTATTCATTGGCGTGACAAGCAGGTTGTAATATCTCCGTTCCGGCCCTCCACCACACTCGACAACCTGCTCCAACAGAAGTGTGCTGTGATCAACTATTGCGACGACGTGAGAGTCTTTGCAGGTTGCCTCACTGGCCGTTACCGATGGCAACTGTTGCCTGGGGAAAAAATCCATGCCCCTCGCTTGCGGGACGCCCTCGCCCACACCGAGGTCGAACTCGAAGGCATCGAGGACAATGATACCCGACCTCATTTGCTTTGCCGGGTGGTTTACGAAAAGAGCCATAGACCCTTTCGCGGGTTCAATCGCGCACAGGCCGCTGTCCTGGAGCTGGCCATCCTCGTCAGCCGGCTGGAACGCCTGCCCCTCCCCAGGATACAGCGGGATCTGGAATATCTGCGCACCGCGGTAGACAAAACAGCGGGAGCGCGTGAGCAGGAGGCTTGGAGCTGGCTGCAGGAAAAGATAGATAACTACAGCCGAAATGCTGAGGCGAGCCAGTGACTGGAATGCTTGCCAGTGTCACCAACGAATTTGAAGCTGCGGCGGCGGTGGCAGCGTCGGTTGACATAATCGATATGAAGAACCCCCGAGAGGGTGCCCTGGGCGCACTGCCGATTTCCGTTATCACAGCGATTACCGCGTCTCTCGGCGAATCTGTGACAACCAGCGCCACGGTGGGGAACCTGGCGCCGAAACCGGAGACGCTTACGGATGCGATACGAGCAACTGCCGCCACCGGCGTCAACTTCGTCAAGGTTGGATTCTTTACGCAATATCGACTGGGTGCCTGCATTGATGCGATCGGCCGGCTCACAGACCAAAGCGCTGTTATTGCCGTATTGTTCGCTGACCGCTCTCCCCCACTACACCTGCTACCTGCATTCTCGAATGCCGGTTTTTCAGGGGTGATGCTAGATACCACAGCCAAGAACGGCTACGGGCTGCTTCAACTCATGCCCCGGCCCCAACTAGAAGCGTTTGTCCAGGAATGCCGGCGATTGGAACTGCTATGCGGCCTGGCCGGGTCTCTCCAGCTTGGTGATATCTCCTCTCTTCTGCCGGTGGCCCCTGATTATCTTGGATTCCGTGGGGCACTCTGCTCCGGGAACCAACGAGTCCGTAAACTCGATCCTCAGCGTCTCCTTGAAGTTCGGGCAGCCATACCCGGCACTGGCGATACCCAGTTTGATTCGGTTAGGCAGCGGGATATTCAAGTCCAGTACCAGGGCGGCTAGTGACACACCGATACCTGCCCAAGGATATGGTGGAGACCGCGGAAGGGCTGGTATTCGCCGTCGTTGCGATGGGTTTGGAAGCAGGTCGTATACCCTGCTTTCTCCGCTACCGGCTGACAGCAGAACACTGCGAAAAACTGTCAACTGACGCGGCGAACCATCTCCTGAAACACCACAGGGTGAATTATCTCTATCGGTCTAAACTCCGCGACGTTGTACTCCATGGCGTGCCACCGAAACGGGTGGCCCATCACCACCAACCGGGAAAAAGACTGCTGCGGTTGATGAACTGCAAACCAAAAGATCTTGTGGAAAAAAAGCTGCTTGAACTGATTGGCCTGTTCCGAACCCAAGGGGTGGATAGCGGAAATCTGGGGGTCACTGGTTCCCTGCTGATCGGTACTCAAACCGATGCATCTGACATCGATATCGTCTGCTATGGAAGCAAGACCTTTCACCAGGCGAGAAACGCGGTGGCGAATTTGTTGGCAAACAGCGAGCTACAGCCTCTCGATGAAGCACTCTGGCAAGACGCCTATCAACGTCGTGGTTGCGAGCTGGAACTCGATGAGTTCATCTGGCACGAAAAAAGGAAATTCAACAAGGCGGCAATCGGAGGAACCAAACTAGACATCAGCCTGGTGGATCCTGCCAGCATCCCCGACTCCAGAAAATTTCGTAAACTGGGGCGTATACGAATCCGCGCCCGGGTGACAGACGACTCGGGCGCTTTTGACTACCCGTCCCTGTATCGGATAGACCATCCCGATGTTCAGGTCGCCATTAGTTACAACCACACCTATACAGGCCAGGCCAGGGCGGGAGAGGTGGTCGAGGTCTGTGGAAACTTGGAAACTTGTGACCAGGGCTTTCGCCAGATAGTGGTAGGCACGGATCGCGAGGCCGCTGGCGAATACATTAAGGTAAGCCGCTCCGGCTAGTATTCTGCCCAACCGTTAGACTTCGTTTGTACTCATCAATCAATCGGCGACCGCGCTTGCTAAATTCGTTCATAAGCCCTGGGTTGCCGGTTTGGGCCATGTGTCGACCGCGTACTGCGTTAAAGCCATGTCGGCTGAATACATCATCCCCAAACCCGGGCTTTGTCGAGAATGCGGAGTCAGGCCGCTTCCCATAAAAAACCATTATCGACGGCAATCCACGAACACCTATCTTTCAGTGCAAAATCGTGGCTGCCTGAGCCTGAGAGCCACTATCCCAGGCTAATCAGGAAGAAGCCGCAATCTACTCACGGCATGCGCTTCTATCGCTTTGTCACTAAACCACCAGTGCATTGGCGCCCCCGAAACGTATGCCTCGATCTGGTCTTTCTGGTGTGGGTGAAACGTACGAGCCGTGGATCCACCGGCCAATACCGCCCGTACTTTTTCCGAGTCGCCAAAATCTACTACCATTCGCAGCGCCGCAGCGTAGGTAACCTGGGATGGATCGTTGAAACTGTACCAACCGCGATAGAGTGTCTCTCCCGAACCGTTCACCGGATAGGGTCCCGAACCAAGCCACGCACGGCCAAAACCCGACCGACGAATCGGATTGTCGAATCGCATTGTGTGGACTCTGCCCCACTGCCAACTTGCCGGATCAGCGCCGAGTTGTTTTTTTAGACGTGCCAGTACTGACTTGCCAGCGCGGCGAATCATCTCTTCTCGGCTCTCTTTCAGGTCGGGTGTGGATTGATCATCGAACCATGGTTGGGTATCGTCGAGCACAATCTGCTGAAATCTTTCCTGCCAAAAATACCAGTTTTCCAACATTCTGCCTGCAAGCACCTCCCCCAGCTCATCTCTAAAAATTGCTTTGGCCAGCTCGCTATATACGGACTGGAAAACGGTTGGACCAGGCTGGTCTAGCGTGTCATGGAAATCCCAGTCACGCAGAACATCAGCGAGGATACGGGTATCCTCATCCGCTGCCAATGCCTCGATGAAAACCCCGGTAAGGACCTCGGCCATGAGATTCTTCGTGTCCCGTTGGATGGACCAGTGTTCATCCACCGACATGGCGCCGGCGCTTGCATCGATCCGTTGTTTCAATCGACGATAGCGGTACGATGGCGCAGCGAAGTTACTGAAGTAATAGGGGTAGTCTGGCGCTACTGTATAGTGGTTGGCCGTGCCGAGCCAGCCGCGCTCCGGATTTCGCGAATGGGGCATTTCGTTGAACGGGATCCAACCGTTCCAATTGTCTGCCCAGGGTTTGATTGGATCGATCGTAAATGGCAATGCTCCGCTGTGATCGGTTCTGTTTGGAATGCTTCCGCTGGCCCGCCATCCGATATCTCCCCTAGCATCGGCGAATACGAAATTCAAAGCAATGTAAGTAACCGAGCGAAGCGCGTTATCGATGTCGCTGGCCGAACGTGCGTTAAACAAATCTACCAATCCCGTTCTAGGTTGCATTGAATCCAGGGCGGCCCATCTCAAAGTGATGACCCTGTCGGTCGTCAATCCGGGAAATACTCCGGACACCACAGGTCCGCGTTGAGTTGAGCGGATCTTGATCTCTTGGGTTCGAAATCCGTCCGCAGCGGAGGCATCTCTAACCCTCAGTGTTTCCGTTTCGAATTCAAAGGGGAGAGATTCACCGCCTTGCAGATAATGATTTTTCTGTTGTGGATCGATCGATTCGACATACAGATCCTGCATATCGCCATAGCTGTTGGTAACCGCTGTTGCCACATGCTCATTGCGTCCGATAATAAATCCGGGAATCCCCGGCACACCCGCACCCACGGCACGATTCCGTGGGCTAATGTAGCCGACCGCATACATGATCCCGGGAAGAATTCGGGGATCCAGATGGGGATCACCGGCGAGCATGGCGTAGTCTCCCCCGGAGACAGCCGGATTGGTCACCCAGTTGTTGCTGCCTATCTGCAACTCGCCGCCGGTCATCAGTCCTGCTATTTCGATATCGTGCTCGAGCCCCAGGAGTTGTGATGTGCGGGCTGCATCAGCGCCATAGGCAGTTGCTGCGCTGGGTTTCTCCCCTTCAGGCGTGTCCACATAAACATTGAGCGGGAACAATAAACTGGCCTGATCGATACCTAGCTTGTCCACCAGCAACTGGGCGATTACCTCGTGCCGCAAGTTGGCACTCATGTCCCATGCCATCAGATACATCAGGCTTAAAGAGTCCTCTACGGCCCACGGCTCGGTGGGAAGGCCGGAGAGCAGGAACTCCAGCGGGATATCATCTTCGCAGCATTCAATAAATGCGTTGATTCCATCGGCATAAGCCTGAAACATCCGCCGACTCTCCTCGTCGAGTATCTCGGCATGACGTTTGGCAGCCCGAGCAAAGCCTATGGTTCGCGACCGGACGTCCAGATCGAGCGCAATATCGCCCGCCAGTTCTGTCAGTCTTCCCTCGGCTTTCAAACGCATAAGGTGGATTTGAAACAATCGATCCTGAGCAGTTACAAATCCTTGTGCGAAAAACAGATCACGGAGACTGTTGCCATAGATATACGGCATACCTTTGCCGTCTCTCAAAATAACAACTTCATCTACAGCGCCAGGCAATTGAATCTCCCCATCAACTTGATAGAGATTCAAGTTTGGCACGATGATCCAGATCGCGATGCCACCCACGACTGATCCGCCGACCGGGGCAATCAATAGCCACCGCAGCCATCTCCATCGAGATTTGGAGGTCGCGTTTGCTGGTTTGAGCTGGCTCATCGAGTTTTCCAAGAACGGTGACTAGCGCCACATGAATCGAAACAGAGCCGCGGAATCATGGAGCTGGCCGCTGGCTCGCAGCAAAATCGAGGCATGGTTTCAGAATTTCTTTTTCGAATTCTGTTTTTAGATGATCGAAATCGCGGAACACGAACTCATCTCGCACCCAGGGGTAACGGCCAATGTCACTGAACATCGACCAAGAGTCTCTCCCCTCCAGCCGTATGGGCTGTACCGGCACAGAAGGCAGAAACGGCACGATGCGCATGAGCTCATGAGGAATGCTTCCGGGATCGCCGATATTGGCGATAATGAAGTTGGAGAGATGCGCCAGTGCGGACACTGTCTCTGTAAGATCACGTCTTTTCTGCCTTTCAAAATCGAAGATCACAGGCACGAGCTTATTCTTTATGAGCAATATCTCGATAGTCTTCAGAATTTCCATGTGACTGCCGAATCTGCCAAGTAACAAAACGGTTCGGTCCGACAAGGCATCGAGTTGCTCGGAAATGCGCATATTCTGCGAAAAGGCATACACCAGGTTCGCGCCTTCCAAGCTGTCTATCTTGAGTACGTTCCCCCCGTAGATGGGATCGCTGCGCTTGTCCGAGCAAACCCGCAGACCTTTCAATTTAACTGGTTTCCCTTCTAGTCCCCAGAGTGATGCACCGAAGATATCGCAGTCTTGGAAGGTCGCCTTTGCTACCGTTGAAAGCGAAAGGTTTGCATAGCGCAGGTTCGCATCTTTGAAATGAGCCGCCGATAGATTGGCTTTGCGCAGACTGGCATCGTGCAGATCCGCTTTAATGAATCTGGTGCCCTTGAATTGGCCGTTAGAGAGACGCGCGTGCCCCAACCTAGTGCGCTTCAATTTGCAACCGTTAAAGTTACATTTTCTAAGATCCCACCCTTGGAGATTTAAGCCCGAGAGGTCCGCTTGGGAAAAATCCGCGAGTATCTTCTTTGAACCATTGTTGGGTTTCAACTTGGGGGAGAAATACTCGTACCATTCTACAATGTTTCCGCGCAGAAGAATCGCCAAGTCGTCTTTGTTAGCCATTACATGCTCCTAGAGAAAAGCGAGTAGGTTTCCCGTCACAGCCCGACTCACCTGATTGGCATCGGTATCACGTTTTCAACGCGTCCAACTTATCGCTGCTACTACTCCCTATTCTAGCCGTGTCAGGCAATGAAGCTAGCCGGCTACGCTGTTTTCACGGCTGTTGGAAACCACAGCTTTTCGAGCACTCATACCAGTGGTTCTCCCAGCGGTTGCGAATCACTTCAGCAACAAGTTTATTTAGCAAGTATCGGTTTCACTCGATGGAAGCGCTAGCGGTCCACATCTCTCTTGGTGCTAATGGAGCGGGAGTTTCTGGTCAGTCGAGCGATCGGCAGTGACCCTGGAAAGGTGTTCCCAAATCGCTAAACCCAGACGCTTTAACCCGCTATCGATCAGGGCTTTGAATTGACTAAAACAGTACAAAACATACCTAAAAATCTTAAGCTGCCATGCAGCTTGCAAGGCTATCATTGCACCCTCGAGATTGATAATAAAACTGAAGATTATGTAGTAAAAACATCAAGTTGATCATATTTTTCTTGCTGCTAATCCAAATACCGCCAATCGCCGCAGGTTTTGTATTTAGTCACACTCAGGTTATATTGGGTTGGCCTGCTGTTACACCCCATTTGTCGAACGGAGGCCAGTGTCTTGATCAATAAACTACTCATCGCCAATCGGGGCGAGATAGCCGTACGTATTATCAGGGCCTGCGCCGAAATGGGCATACGCTCCCTGGAAGGCGGGGTACGTTCAGTGGCTATCTACACTGATGCGGACCGCGGTGCCCTGCATGTTAAAAAGGCTGATGAGGCCTACAATCTGGGACCGGACCCTGTGGCCGGCTATCTCAACGCGCACCGCATCGTAAACCTGGCTGTAGAGACGGGCTGCACGGCGATTCATCCCGGCTATGGCTTTCTATCCGAAAATCCCGAGTTAGCGGAAATCTGCGCCAAACGGCGCATTCGCTTTCTCGGTCCCAGCGCCGAAGTCATCCGACGCATGGGCGATAAGACGGAAGCCAGACGCTCCATGATCGAGGCCGGGGTGCCCGTAATCCCAGGTAGTGAAGGTAACGTAAACAGCATTGAGGACGCCCTACAGCAAGCTCAGGTTATCGGCTACCCGGTGATGCTCAAGGCAACGACCGGAGGCGGCGGAAGAGGGATCCGCCGTTGCGACAGTGACGATGATCTAAAGCGAAATTTCGAGCGGGTCATCTCTGAGGTAACCAAAGCGTTTGGCAATGCAGATGTATTTCTAGAAAAGTGCATCGTCAACCCCGTCCATATCGAGGTGCAGATTCTGGCGGACCGCCACGGCAATGTAATTCATCTAGCGGAGCGCGACTGCTCCATACAAAGGCGCAACCAGAAGCTGATCGAGATAGCACCCTCTCCTCAACTTTCGGGCGAACAACGGGAGTTGATAGGTAGCCTCGCAGTCAAGGCTGCAAAGGCGGTTAACTACGAAAACGCCGGCACCGTGGAGTTTCTCATGGACACCGAGGGAAACTTCTACTTCATGGAGATGAATACACGCCTGCAGGTAGAACACACTGTAACAGAGGAGATCACCGGAATAGATATCGTCAAGGAGCAAATACGAATCGCCGATGGTAAGACCCTGAGCTATCGCCAGGAAGATGTAATACGAAAGGGATTTGCGATGCAGTTTCGCATCAATGCCGAGGATCCCAAGAACGGTTTTCTACCCAGCTTCGGTCGAATCACCCGCTACTATTCACCGGGCGGGCCAGGTATACGCACCGATTCAGCGATTTATACAGGCTACGAAATTCCGCCCTATTTCGACTCCATGTGCGCCAAGTTGACGGTGTGGGCCGGCACCTGGGATGAGCTGATAAAACGCGGATTTCGCGCCTTAAACGATACGCGCGTGGATGGCGTAAAGACCACGATCCCGTACTACCAGGAGATTCTCAAGTCGCCTGGATTCCGTAGCGCCCGCTTTGATACCAGCTATGTCGAGAATCATCCGGAACTTATCGAGTATTCGACCAAACCCAACCGTCATGATGTTGCAGCCGCACTGGCAGCCGTTGTAGTGGCGCACGCTGGATTATAGAAAAATTTCTTTGGGGTTTAACGCCATGTCTAAAGTACAGGTCACAGAAACCGTTTTACGCGATGCACACCAGTCCTTACTGGCCACACGGATGCGCACCGAGGACATGTTGCCGGTCTGTAAGCGCCTGGATAGCGTTGGCTTCTGGTCGCTGGAAGTCTGGGGGGGAGCCACTTTCGATGCTTGTCTGCGGTTTCTCAAAGAGGATCCTTGGGATCGTCTGCGCAAGCTCCGCGAATCCCTGCCCAACACCCGCCTGCAGATGCTGCTGCGGGGACAGAACCTACTCGGCTATCGTCACTACTCGGACGACGTGGTCGAGGCTTTTGTGCGTAAATCCGCGGACAACGGCATGGATGTGTTCCGCATATTTGATGCGCTGAATGATGTGCGAAATTTACGCGTGGCGATTGAGACAGTAAAAGAGGTTGGAAAACACGCCCAGGGCACCATCAGCTACACCACGAGTCCGGTGCACAGCAACGATCAATTCGTGGCTATGGGAAGAGAGATGCAGAATATGGGCTGCGACAGTATCGTCGTCAAGGACATGGCAGGCTTGCTGACTCCAAACGTGAGCGGTGAATTATTTAAAGCTCTGGTGGAGGCACTTGAAGTGCCCGTTCATATTCACAGCCATGCTACGAGCGGCCTTGCAGAGATGTCGCAACTGAAGGCAATTGAAAACGGTTGTCGGCACATAGACACAGCCGTCTCGTCCATGGCCGGTGGCACCAGCCACCCTCCCACAGAGAGCATGGTAGCCGCACTTCGCGGAACGGAATTCGACACTGGACTGGATCTGGAGCTGCTGCAGGAAATAGGATTCTATTTCTATGACGTGCGTAAGAAGTATCACCAGTTCGAGAGCGATTACACCGGCGTAGATACCCGTGTTCAAATCAATCAGGTGCCCGGAGGAATGATCTCTAACCTGGCCAATCAATTAAAGGAACAGGGTGCGCTAAATCGAATGAACGCGGTACTCGAAGAGATTCCAAGAGTACGTGAAGATCTGGGCTTTCCACCGCTGGTCACTCCGAGCTCTCAGATTGTGGGTACTCAGGCGGTACTCAACGTACTTACAGACGAGCGCTACAAAACCATCACCAACGAGGTCAAACTATTTCTCCAGGGTCGCTATGGAAAGGCGCCGGGGCCGGTCAACGAAGCAGTACAGCAACGGGCTATAGGTAACGAGGAAGTGATCGACTGCCGCCCTGCCGATCTGCTCAATGATGAGATGGATGAGCTGCAGCAACAGATAGGTCCGTTGGCCGAAAACGAGGAAGATTTACTCAGCTATGCCATGTTTCCAGAAGTCGGCAGGCAATTTCTCAAGGAACGAGCTGATGATATGTTGCGACCAGAACCACTGGAAACTGCACAGGAGAAAGTAGGCGCGGCTCCCAGCACCGCGCCTACCGATTTCAACGTGGTATATCACGGTGAGACCTACCATATCGAGGTTAAGGGAACGGGTCAGAAAAGCGACACCCAAAGACGCTTTTTTCTCACATTGGACGGGGTACCAACGGAGATCCTCGTGGAAACGCTAGACGAGGTGGTATTGACCGGTGGCGCCCAAGGAGCGGTTCCCGGCAAGCCAGATCGAGGGATAAAAACACAGCGTCCCCGGGCCACCAAAGAGGGCCATGTAACCACGTCCATACCTGGTATGATCGTCGACGTCTTGGTAGCGCAGGGAGACCAAGTTAAGGCGGGAGACCCCGTAATCATTACGGAAGCCATGAAAATGGAGACTGAAGTGCAGGCTCCCATCACGGGTAAGGTCGTTGCCGTCAATGTAACCAAGGGTGACAGTGTTAATCCCGATGAGGCCTTGATAGAGATAGAGTGACCGGCTGCGGTGCGCGCAAGTATAGTGCGATAAATTACGCCCCCGGCTGAGCAGCCTGGTTTCTCGGCGTCAATCTACGATCTGACAACAGCAGTCAGCCCTAGCCTACCTAGGAAAGAACACTATCGTCCAAAATCTCCTTTTCGACCAGTTGGCTCAGGATGCCTGTGCATTTTTCTTTGCAGGTATCTCTTAGCAGTCTGACAGCCGGTGTGATCGACTGCCTGCTTGGGCAAATGAGCCATAGTTCGGTTGGTGTAGGTTTATACTGGGGCATAACGTTAACTACATTGCCCGATAACAAATCAGTGGACATATCGAGGCACGACTTAACTGCCAGGCCTTTACCCGCTACACACCAACGCCTTACGAGGTCTCCATCATTGGAGGCACGGTTACCACTCATCTTGATCTTGTATTCTGCATCACCGCTCGAGAACCCCCATACATCATGGATCACATCATAAAGCTGGTAGAAGAGACCGTTGTGTGACGGCAACTCGTGAGGATGTTCGGGAGTGCCATATTTGTCGAGGTATTCCGGTGTGGCGCAGAGTAGTCCAGGGACATTGCAAATTTTAAAACCGTAAAGATTTGCGTCACTGGGCGAACCGTAGCGCAGGGCAACGTCCACGGCATCGCGGTAGAAGTCGATGTTACTGTCGCTGATGTTGGATTTCAGGCTCAGGTTTGGGTAAGTATCCATGAATTCATCGAGCCACGGAGCGATATGGTTCCGGCCCAAATCAGATGACACCGAGATACGCAGTTCGCCATCAATGATATCCAGGTCATCTTTCATGTTTTGCTTCGCTTGATCCAGCATGGCCAAGGCTTGCTCACACTGGGGTATGTACCTTTCACCTGCGCTGGAGAGTCTAAGCTGTCGTGTTGTGCGGATGAAAAGGTCCACGCCCAGCACTTTCTCTACCCGCTTCAAAGCCGCACTCGCGGTCGAAGTACGCATATCCAGATTTGCAGCTGCTGCGGTAATGCTCCGTAGTCTGGCGACGGTGAGGACAACTTGAAGGTCTTCTAAATGCATATTCTCCAATAATTTTGGATAATGTTTACGTTATTATCCGGTTTAAACAGTGCTAATCAAGTTTTACTATTTCCCCATGATTCATTAACTGGAGAGACCCAATGAAAGCTGTTGGTTATGTCGAATCCCTGCCTATCAATGACTCAGAGTCTCTAATCGATACCGAGTTACCTCAACCTATTGCAACCGGGCGCGATCTCTTAGTTGAAGTTAAGGCAATCGCTGTTAATCCAGTTGATTACAAAATCCGCCAGAATGTCTCTCCTGCCGAAGGTAGTTCCAAGGTGCTTGGTTGGGATGCAGTGGGCGTGGTTGTCGCCACAGGAGAGTCCGCTACAGAGTTCCAGCCAGGTGACATGGTCTACTATGCCGGCGATCTGAATCGCCAGGGCAGCAATGCCGAGTACCAACTGGTCGACGAACGGCTTGCGGGCCGCAAACCCAAGAGCTTGTCTGATGCTGAAGCCGCTGCCCTGCCGTTAACAACTATTACCGCCTGGGAGATGCTGTTTGAACATTTAACCATTCGACAGCAGTCTCCGGATTCCACTGAAAAAACAGATGAGGTAATTCTTGTTGTCGGTGCGGCTGGTGGCGTCGGGTCAATCTTTCTGCAGCTTGCTAAAGCCATCACTGGCGCCACCATTATCGCCACTGCATCGCGTGAGAGTTCACAGTCCTGGGTGAAGAAATTGGGTGCACACCATACTATCGACCACACCAAGCCAATGCAGCCACAGATCGAGACCTTGGGTATCGGCCGGGTAACGCATGTTGCGAGCCTGAACAGTACTGACTCTTACTTTGAGAGCTATACGGAGATACTGGCTCCATTTGGCAAGATTGCCATGATCGACGACCCTTCCAAACCCCTGGATGTGATGAAAATGAAGCCGAAGAGCCTGTCGCTCCACATTGAATTCATGTTCGCACGATCTATGTTCAAGGCGATTGATATGAGTGAGCAAGGCCGCTTGCTCAATCGTGTTTCCGATCTGGTTGACCAGGGTTATATCCAGACCACTGTTGGAAAGAACCTGGGGGCGATTAGTGCTGCCAACCTGAGAGCAGCACACGAGGAGCTGGAATCAGGGCGATCTATCGGGAAGATTGTTCTACAGGGCTTTTAAGTGTTCCCGACATGTATCCTGTATTCCCGCGACACGGATCATATAGGCTATCCGTATCCCGGGTTGGCGGTGTCGCTGGAAACCTGTTCAATGGGTTCTCAGCCTACCTTGATCCGGTAGCTATTGCCTAACTAACTGGCTTGAAACCTCGGGGCACTATCGCAATCGTTTTGACATAGGGCTCAAATTCGGGAAAAGCCAACTGGTACTCCGTGAGCATTAGCTATAGGCGATCGACGCAAACCAATCTGTGCGGAAATCGTATACACAAATGGAGATTTCTATGCAACATACCATACTGATTACCGGGTCCACGGACGGCATAGGTTTACAAGCGGCAAGGATGCTGATTTCCGAGGGTCACCATGTTCTGTTACACGGACGTAACGCGAAAAAACTGAATGAGGTAGTAAAAACGCTTTCGGATGTGCCGGACGGAGGGCGCGTCGGCGGTTACGTTTCTGATCTGTCGCAGATGTCCTCCGTAGAATTGTTCGCGAGGGCAGTGACTGAGCAACATACCCATCTCGACGTGCTGATCAATAATGCCGGCATCTTCCGCACTCCTGATCCGATTACGCAAGATGGGCTTGATGTACGTTTTGCGGTCAACACCCTTGCCCCCTATTTGCTGACACAAAGGTTGTTACCGCTGATTGATAGGTCGGGGCGGATAATCAACATCTCCTCCGCCGCTCAATCTCCGGTGGATCCAGATGCCCTGACTGGTAAGGTCAGGCTGTCCGACGATTTCGACGCTTATGCGCAAAGTAAATTAGGGCCTGTTAACACTAATTTTGATAAAATCATCGGATGAAAATCACATCCGAAGAATTCAAACTCATCAAAGAATTGCTGCCAAAACAAAGGGGTAATGTCACCGTATCGAACCTGCACGTGCTTAACGCAGTTTTGTATGTAGCGGAACAAGGCTGCAAATGGCGGGCGTTACCGAAGAAATTCGGCAACTGGCACACGATTTATACGCGAATGAACCGATGGGCCAAGCAAGGTGTTTTGGATGATGTCTTCTCGGAGCTGCAAGCCAACGACATCATCAACATTCAGGTTGAGCATGTTTCAGTAGACAGCACCGCCGTGAAAGTGCATCCAGACGGTACGGGCGCGTTAAAAAAAACGGCCCGCAAGCGATCGGTAAATCGCGAGCCGGATGGACAACTAAGATTCATATGGTAGCGGCGAATGAAAGGACCGCGGTTACGTTCTCGCTGTCGCCCGGTCAGGCGGGCGATGCGCCGGAAGGCAGAAAACTATTGAAATCCCTTGAGAATCAAGGTTGGGAAGGAACTCACGTGATCATGGACCGAGCCTACGAAGGCGACGAGACACTACAGTTGGTGCTGGACCTGGAAATGATTCCGGTAGTGCCTCCCAAGAGCAACCGTCTGACAAAATGGGACTATGACAAAGCGTTGTACAAAAAGCGCAATGAGGTCGAACGCCTCTTTCGACGGCTAAAAGGTTTTCGCCGAATCTTTTCCCGTTTCGATAAGTTGGATGTTGTCTTCTTGTTCTTTATTAACTTCGCGTTGATTACCGATACGCTGATTAGTGTTAACAGGCCCTAGCACTGACAATGTGGTCTCGCGCCCTGGCGGTTTCGCTCAAAGATAAGGGTCCGGCCATTGTCGCGGTCAATCCCGGGTCGATGCTGGGCACCAAGATGGTAAAAGAAGGCTTTGGTGTGGCCGGCGGTGATATTCGCATCGGTGCCGAAATAGTTACGCGTGCCGCTCTGGCGGACGAATTCCAAACTGCCTCTGGCCAGTACTTTGACAACGATTCAGGTAAGTTTGCATCGCCTCACCCAGATGCATTGGATCCCAAAAAAAACAAAACAATTGTGGATGCTATCGAGAAGACCCTGATTGATGGTGCACATTCCCGTTAAAAAGGGTTTCTAATACCTTTCAGCTGACATCACACCAACGAAGAAACGATGAGGTTATACAACTTGGTGTATAAACAGAAACGGTATGGTAATTGGCAGTGGCTGGTTGATTAAAGATTATCCGGAAACCTGGGGCAAAACCAGCGGACTTCCGTTTTTAGAATCCAACGAGTATTGCCTGATCTGTAGTTAACCAAACAGCAGACTGAGATCCACATGACGAGCTAATACTCTGGTTGTTTTCAGCCGGCCTCCAGAAGATAAACAGCAAATAGGTCATCTTCATCCAGCCAATGCCGGACTGGTTTGAATCGGCTCCTGGCTGCCAGCTCCAAGAACTCTTCGGGGGCGTATTTGTAGGAGTTTTCGGTATGCAGTGACTCCCCTTCATCAATATCGAAGCAGTGTCCGTTGATACAGAGTTTTTGCGGCGCCAGGCTCACCAGATGCATCTCGATGCGCCCGGCTTTGGCATTGTAAAAAGCCCGGTGCTGGAATGCTTTCGGGTCCAATTCCGCGTCAAGTTCACGGCGCATTCTGTGCAGTAGATTGAGATTGAACTCAGCCGTCACTCCAGCCATATCGTTGTAGGCGGCATTCAATAGGGATTCGTTCTTCTTAGTGTCGACGCCTATCAGCAACATACCGCCCTCTCCCACTGTATCGTGAACCAGGCATAGAAAGTCATGCGCTTCGCTGTGGTGAAAGTTGCCAAGGCTCGATCCAGGAAAAAACAGCAAACGCGCCCCCTCTGGTGTCTGCTCCGGTATCGGCAGGGAGTGAGTAAAATCGACACAGACCGCGTGTATCGGCAACCAGGGATACTCCCTTGCCAAATCCATTGCGGAGGACTTGAGGTAGTCGAAGGATATGTCCATGGGTAGGAAGGCAGACGGTCGTAGAGCATCGATGATGAGGCGTGCCTTAGCGGCATTGCCAGCCCCAGGTTCGATGAGGATACGCCCGGTGCCGGTGAGTGACGCAATCTCCTCCGCCAGACACGAAAGCAAACGACTTTCTACGGTTGGCGGGTAGTATTCGGGCTGCTCGCATATTCTATCGAACAGCTCAGATCCCCGCTCGTCATAGAAGAACTTGGGCGGAATCGACTTCTCCTGTTGGGACAAGCCGTCAACGACCGAATCGTATAGGCTTAATGCTGCAGGTTTGTAATCATGAAAGGTGACATTTTCCATCAAACATCCTCCGCCAGCCGCAAACCGGTAAAGGCCCAGCGTTCTTCCGGGTAAAAGAAGTTGCGGTAGCTGGCACGAGAATGACCGGATGGGGTGACGCAACTGCCCCCCTTCAGCACCATCTGGTTAGACATAAACTTACCGTTGTATTCACCCATGGTGCCGGCCAATGGTTCAAAACCGGGATATGCCGCGTAAGGGGAAGCTGTCCAGGCCCAAAGATCACCGAACCACTGTCCGGTATTACCTGCCGGTGCCGGGTGAAGCAATTCGCTATCTGCAAAATTGCCCGCGACATTGTGCCCGGTCAGTGCAACTTCCAGTTCGCTCTCCAACGGCAGGCGCTTGCCTGCCCAGCGCGCATAAGCATCCGCTTCGAAAAAACTGATATGACAAACCGGTTCGTGGGTATTGAGCACCCGCATTCCGCCAAGTGTGAACTGCGTCCAGCGATCACTGTCTTGCTGCCAATAGAGCGGGTGGCGCCAACCTTCGCGCTGGATCAATGCCCAGCCGTCGGACAACCATAGAGCCGGGTTGGTGTAACCGCCGTCCTCGATGAAGTTCAGATATTCGCCGTTCGTGATGAAGCGGTCGGCAAGGCGATGATCCCGAATCAGCACCTCGTGACGCGGCGTTTCGTTATCGTATTTGAATCCGGAATCTTTGTGACCTATATGTTGGATTCCACCCTTACGCTCAAGCCAGCACAGTGGATGAGTCGCACCCTGCGGTATTTTCAGGTCGTCACGGTATGCCGGCTTCAGTGGGTTGACAAAGAAATTGTGCTTTATATCCATCAGCAACAGCTCCTGATGCTGCTCCTCATGATTGAGACCAAGGATCACCCTAAAAGCCAGCGCCTCCCACTCTGCACTGTCCAGGTTCTCCATCAGACGCCGCATGCGGTTGTCCACATGAGCACGATAGCGATACACCTCTTCAACGGTCGGGCGCGACAATAAGCCGCGATACGGCCGCGGATGCATTTCACCATGTGTGTAGTAGTAGCTGTTGAAAAGAAAGTCGAAGCCAGAGTGAAAGGGTTTGTACGCGCGTTCAAAGTGAGCCAATATAAATGTCTCGAAGAACCAGCTTACGTGCGCAATATGCCACTTGGGCGGACTGGTCTGCACAATGGACTGAATCTGATAATCATCTGTAGCCAGCGGCAAGCAAAGCGTTTCAGTGTAGGTGCGTACGCGTTCAAATTCCTCGATCAACGCCTCACGGCCGGCTGCCGTGGTTACTGCGGTATCCATATCAATTTCCAGGTAAAGTAGCGAGAGTCGATTGTTGTGGTCGAAGCCGGTATGCCGGCCTCTACCAGAATGTGTCAGGTCATCAGTTTTGCGCCATGGGCCTGCAAGCGCTGCAGATAATGAAGCAATAGTTCGTCAGGCCTATCTGACGACACCAACACCGAGTAAGGCAATATCGCCCCGGTCCAGCCTTCGGTATGCCAGTAAGCGCCTTCCGCTAGCGCCAAATCCGTCCAGCTGTCTGGAGCCGGGTAGGCGGTGACATAGAAATAGGCATCCGGAATCGAGCCGTCGCCGGTGACAAAGCCGAAATTCATCTGTTCATCGGCACTCTCCTCGTCGGCGGGATCAATACCCGGCACCAATCGTCCGGAGAACCAGTTCATTGATAAATCCATGTGATGGGGAAATATCTGCACCGGACCGGTTTCTTCGCGCAGCCCCCCTTTGAAGGATCTGAAGAGCACATCCACCCAGTTTATGACCTGGCGAAATCTGTCCATCGCCCGAGCGTCATAAGGCAGAATCTCCTCTCCTTCGACGGCTGCGAGAAGTCCCAGTTTCAGCTCGATGCCGGCTGATTTCAGGACGGCAGCTATGCGATGACAAAGACCGGCTGCGCTTTCACCAGCCAAGGGTAGTGACGCGCTCCAACCCTCACTACTTTCGACCACGAGCCGATGGGTCACCAGATCCAGGGTTAGTTCCAGGTTCTCGCCCGCAATCGGAAATGGGGTCGTGGTCAAACCCCGGGCAGAGACATTGAGAGTGATGTGCCACCAGTGTTTAGACTTGGGCATGTAGTGACCACGAATCTTGCCTACTATCCTAGCATACTGATGCAGGGTGTCCCGTGTCGGGGTCCAATCTTCCAGTCTGAGTGCGGGGAGTTGTTTCACCATGTTGTTTACCTTTCCCCTGTAGTTTATGCCTGGCTAAATTTTCGGTTTTAAGAGTCACACTAAACCTCCGATTTACCCATCACTTCTGGAAGACACCACCATAAGCGATCCCGGCCAAGTGGGCCATCTCACGGTCCCAGGTGGTCAGATCGTCAATACAGAACTTACTCAAGTGATCGTGGCCGCAGGCTCTGGCCATGACCTGCATCAGTTGGGTAGAGGCGCGAAAGAAATTATTGAGCTGTCCTGCCCCCCTCTCGACCTTCAGGCGCCGCCGCAGCTCAGGTTTCTGGGTGGCTATTCCTACAGGGCAATTGTTGGTATGGCAGGCCCGCATTCCCAGGCAGCCAATGGCCTGCAGCGCTGAGTTGGAAAGGGCAATGGCATCGGCACCCAGGGCCAGGGCCTTGATGAAGTCGGCGGGCAGACGCAGGCCCCCGGTTATCACCAGCGACACGCTGCTGCAGCCCTTTTTGTCCAGGTAGCGGCGGGCGCGTGCCAGCGCCGGAATAGTCGGCACTGAGATATTGTCGCGGAAGATCCGGGGCGCGGCGCCGGTACCCCCGCCCCGGCCATCCAGAATGATATAGTCCACACCAACCTGCAGCGCGGCCTCTATATCCCGTTCGATATGTTGGGCAGATAGTTTCACACCGATGGGAATCCCACCAGTCGCTTCTCGCACCTGTTGGGCGAAGCGGCGGTATTCATCCAGGTTTTCCCAGTCGGGAAAACGCGAGGGGGAAATAGCCGACTCGCCCTCATCGAGCCCCCGCACCGCAGCAATCTTGCCTTTTACCTTGTTACCGGGAAGATGACCGCCGGTACCGGTCTTGGCGCCCTGACCGCATTTAAAGTGAAAAGCCTGGCACTGGCGTACCTTCTCCATTGAGTAGCCGAAACGGGCCGATGCAAGTTCGTACAAATAGCGGGAGTTAGCGGCCTGCTCTTCCGGTAACATACCGCCCTCACCGGAGCAGATGCCGGTACCGGCCATTTCCGCGCCCATCGCCAACGCCACCTTGGCCTCCTCGGACAGTGCACCGAAACTCATATCTGACACAAACAGAGGACGCTCGAGCACCAGAGGCTTGTTAGCGTTTGGTCCGATTATCACCTCAGTACCGACAGGCGCCTCATCCAGGAGGGGGACCTTGTGCAGCTGGGCGGTCAGCAGCTGGATCTGTTCCCACTTGGGTAGTTCATCCCTAGGCACCCCCATGGCAGCAACCCGCCCATGGTGGCCAACCCGAGATAGGCCGTGTTCCGCAAGGTGCTGAATATACTTGGTATGGGGTTCTTCCGGCCCACCATGAACATCCTGGTACAGACCTTGATAGGCCTCCCGGTTGTAAGGTTGGGGATTGTCTATGGCCCAGGCTTTGATTTCATCTTCATCAACCCATACTCTTTCGTCCTCCACCCAGGCGTTGAATCGATGCAGTTGCTCCGAGGGGTTATAGGAGCTGATACCGGATTTGTAGCAGTAGTCCCAGTCGTGTAGACCACAAATAATGTTCCCCCCCTCGATGCTGCCATCGGCCATGAGAGCGCCACGGTGGGCGCAACGCCCGTAGAGCACCGAGACCTGGCGTTCTTCTTTCCAACGAATCACGACCAAATCCACATTCGCGACCAGAGCATATGCGGGTTTCAGTGGTTCCAACTCGGACCACGAAGCAATGGAAATCTTGTTCATAGCAAGTATCCAACCGTTAATCTGTTTTTAAATTTCAGCACCGGCACGGAAGTCCGGTTCGCCTTATAATCCCAGGGAGGCAGAAAACCTCTGCTGGTCTCAGTTCTCAATACTCATAGCACACCCGATTTCCCTGTTCCGGTTATTGTTAAGTCCATTAAGCAGTTGTCGCGGTGGATCTATTAATTGGATTCAACTCGGCCGGCATTTCCAACCATTGGCCTGGCGGATCCGTAATCAGACAATCCACTTGCATGGCGCAGTTCCGCTTTCCCTTTTCCACCAATACAAAAATCACTATCGCGTCGCTCTCCCAAACCCTGATAACGGTTGCCCGTCACGCTATACGACCTGTGGAATGCAGAGTTTATGTCGCCGGCTCTCAAATAGCATTCCACTGTCAGGCAGTACTTCCATTCTCACTCAAAAGCGCAGGAGTCGACACGGTAGGATCGTTTCCAAATTGGTAGTTCCCAGCGACACCAGTTTCTCATTGAACCATCGATATACAGTGAGATTTCTATGGCGCTCCAATTGTGGGCTTGGCGAGCTCGGGAACTAGCGTGATGAAGCCGCTGGATCTGCGGGTCTGTCGCCCCTTACCAGTAGTTGAGTGCGCTACGATAAATGTGCGCAAGGGAGTCTTCGTCAACCTGCCGTGGTGCATTGTTCAGCAGCCTTTGCTGCAGGTAGGCACCCGCCACTAGATCCGGGATATCCTTCTCTTCGTAGCCTACGCCACCGATGCCGTTCGGCATTGCGGTCGTTTTCATGAGCGCCGTCAGCTGCCCCGCCAGCAACTCCCCGGCCTCATCTTCCGCGACATCGCCGACATCTGCTCCAAGCAGCCTTGCGGCTTCGAGGTGACGTTCAGGGCAGGCAGGGGCAGTGAAACGGAAGGCGGCCGGCGCATTGACGATGACGCTCATGCCATGGGGGCAAATCGGCTCATCGTCTGGGTATCCGGCTGGCCGGAAATCCCGAACCATTCCGGCTACCGAATATGACATTCCATGGGGCACATGGACACCCGCATTTCCAAACGCAATACCAGCAAGAGTGGCAGCAAACATCATTCTGTCGCGCGCTTCGTGATCACTGGAATCGGTCACCGCCCGTTGTAGAAATAGCGCTGCAAGCCGCAGTGCTTCCCGACAGCCTATATCGCTATAGGGATTGGCACCTTGACTCATCGGTCTCAGCCGCGCACGCTCGGGCCGCTGCCGCTGGGTATAAGGAATTGCGGTATAAGACTCGAGCGCATGGGAAAGCACATCGAAGCCACTAGCAGCCACCACGTTGGCTGGCAGGCTATAGGTGGATATGGGATCAACGACCGCGCGCGTGGGTCGTAGCTCGCGAGCGGCTATACCGGTCTTGGTATTCCTTTCGAGCAAGTCGAAAACGGCAATACCGGTGCATTCGCTACCAGTGCCCGAGGTGGTCGGGCAGGCGATATGCGGCTTGATTGGCCCTGGAACGGGCTGCCCTTCCCCGATCGGCGCATTGACGTAGGCCAGGAAATCGGCCGGCCAAGTCGCATAAAGGTTGGCCGCCTTGCAAGTATCTATTACGGAGCCACCTCCAATCGAGATATAGCCGTCGAATCGGCCTTCAGTGGCGAATGCACTGGCCCGCTTGAACGAATCGTCGGTCGGTTCTACCTTAACCTCATCATAGACCTCGAAATCGATACCGGCTGCACGTAGTGAACCTAGCAGGTTTTGAACCGATTCCAGGCCGCCGACCATACTGTCGGTAAACACGGCTGCCCTGGTGATACCGAGCAAGCTTGCGTCATCGCCCACTTCGCGCAGTGAGCCAGGTCCATACTTTACCGCAGCGGCATCGACACTGAATATATCATCGCCGGACTCAACGAACTCGTAGTAGTGACAACAACCCACCCTCGGCGCCTCCGTTTTCGTAAAAATGAGAGAGCAGTAGTCAGGCGCTGTACGGATGCCACAAGCAACCAGGACCTGTTCTAGCCAAAGCTCTCCTCAGTCGGATACGCCAAAGAAACGCGAGGCAGGAGCTTCCGGATCAGATATCTATCCCCTCCTCGAGGCGTTCGGCATCATCTAACAGAGATGAAAACTGGCTGCCTGAAACCTTGACGAGATTGCGGTGATCTCCCGACTCGAAGTAAATCTCCGGTTCTTTCATCAGCCGGCTGTCAACCAGCGTCTTGACGCCATATGCCGCGCCTACAGGCGGTACCGCCCCTTCGTCGCAATCGGGAAACAGTCCGATGACCTCTTCCTCGGTTGCCAGGCTCACTTCGCTTCCCAAGTGACGATGCAAACGCCCCAAATGGAGATGCCTGTTGGAGGGAATCACCACCATCAGGAAAGTGTCGTCTTCCTTGACGATCACAGCCTTCGCCAGGCTTTCGTTGGAAATGTGGGCCGCAATAGAGGAATCGATACTGGATTGAGTCCGAGAGTGCGATATGGTTTCGTAACCGACCGATCGTTGTTCGAGAAAGTCTTTGAGGCTTACTGAGATAGTCATGTCTTCTCTTCTCTTTGGGTAAGAATCATACACTCCTCTTTGAGGATTCTAGTACAGATCTCGATAAACAGGGTAAAAGTCACAGACAGCCGGAAGCGCAACTAGGTCGCGGAAAGTGAGCGAGGAGCAGATATAATCTTTACTCTCCTGGTTTCTTGTAACCCAACAGATTGGTTGACTCCAGCCATTTGCTGAAATATCAATATGGTAACTCGCTGACTGCTGAAGATTTATATAGCAATCTTCTCAAAACAAGCTCCGAATTTTTAACCTGCCCGCAGTATTGATCCTCGGGCGTCAGCCTGCTACAACTGATTCCACCCATCACAGTGGCCAACCCATCGGACGGAGCTTGCATGAATCTTATTGACCCAACTGGAGAAGATTTCGATGCCATTTACCGCTCGTTCCGTTGGCACATCCCGGAGAAGTTAAACATTGCACATCTGACCTGTGACCGCCACGCAAGTAGCGGCAAAGTGGCCATTTATTACGAAAATGAAAAAGGAGAATCTCGTCAGTTCAGCTTTTACCAATTAAAAGAATTCTCCGACCGATTCGCCAACGCCCTGCTCCATCTGGGTGTACGAAGCGGTGACCGCGTCGCCATCATTCTCCCGCAGTGCGTTGAAACCGCCGTAGCCCATCTGGCTTGCTATAAAATCGGTGCCATTGCCCTGCCGCTTTCCGTTTTGTTCGGCCAGGATGCAGTGCAATACCGGATTAGCGACAGCGCAGCAAAAATCGCCATCACCGACGCCAGTCGCTATGACATGCTGGAACAACTGTGCGCGCAGGCAGACACATTGGAAACTTTGATTGGCTGCGGTTGCGGAGATAGGGCGCATGAGTTTTGGCAGCTGTTGCAACAATCTTCCGCCAATCTGCAAATGCAGCAGACGCCGGCTGACGATGCCGCATTGTTGATATACACATCTGGCACAACGGGGCCGCCGAAAGGCGCATTGATTGCACAAAGGTCGCTGCTCGGCAACCTTACCGGCTTCGAAATGTCACACAATTTTTTTCCTCAATCCAAAGACCTGTTCTGGACCCCAGCCGACTGGGCTTGGACCGGTGGCTTGTGGGATGCGCTATTACCCACCCTGTATTTCGGCAAACCCATTTTGGCTTATGAGGGCGGCAAGTTTGACCCCGAGCATGCCTGCCACTTGCTGGGAAAATACCAGGTACGCAACGCTTTCATTCCCCCTACGGCACTCAAGATGATGCGCCAGGTAAACGGTATTCAGCAACGTCATAAGGTTAATCTGCGCAGTGTGATGTCGGCCGGCGAAGCCGTTGGCAAAGAGCTGATTCACTGGGGTCGGGAAGCACTCGGCCTGGAAATCAACGAAATGTGGGGCCAAACCGAATTTAATTATCTGGTGGGAAATTGCTCGGCCATTATGTCGCTCAAACCCGGATCCATGGGCAAGGCCTATCCTGGCCACCATATTGAGATCATCGATAGCGACGGACGAATACTGCCAACGGGAGAACATGGTGAACTGGCTGCAAAGGCTGGCGACCCGGTGATGTTTCTGGGTTACTGGAACCGTTCAGAGGCCACTCGGAATAAATTCAAGGGAGATTGGTTTTGCACCGGTGATGTGGGTTACCGCGACGAAGAGGGTTATCTGTGGTTTGTTGGTCGAACCGACGATGTTATTTCCAGTGCCGGCTATCGCATCGGTCCGGGAGAAATTGAGAATTGCCTGTTAAAGCACCCTTCTGTGCTGCAAGCCGCGGTCATCGGCAAGCCCGACGAATTGCGCGGTTCAATCGTCAAGGCATTTGTGGTGTTGAACGAGGGCCACAAGGGTAACGATGATTTACGCACCGATATCCAGAATTCGGTCCGTACCCAACTAGCTGCTTATGAGTACCCGCGCGAAGTTGAGTTCGTTGATAGCCTGCCCATGACTACGACCGGTAAGGTACGTCGCATCGAATTGCGTCAAAAAGAGATAGAAAAGCAAAAACAGTCGCAGTAAGTACCAAGGTTGGGTCGGACTGCAACGCATTAGCCGTCTAAGTCAGCAATACAGCTTGAAACTGCAAGCGAGAAATGCCGCAACACTTGGTGGTAATGGATGGCTGACCGATTTTCCCAGCTTTAAGATTTTCGGCGGATCGGATTTGGCCTCGGACGAGTGCGAAGCCATTTCCAGCCCCGTGTGTTGCCAAATCCGGTGAAAATACTGGGCTTTACCATAATACTGAGCGTCGCACTCAATCGCCCTGTCTTCTTATCCGTGCCTGCACTGCTGCTGGAACCCGCCTGTGGAGAGTGCAATGACAATTCCAAATCCAAAGGTGAATACCAAACCTGGCGTGATGATTGAAACCAAGCATCACTCACAGAACAAATTTTGTCCTAGCGCACCGTTAGGTTCAGTATGAACAAGAATCATCATCGCTGCCCGTGGTGGTGATCTAAAAATCAAGCAGCCGACGCCTGACTCCGGAGGGGCTTCAGCCCATCAAGGCTTGTTGCTCGTTTGTTTAACAGAGAGCGTTTCCCGATCTGCACAAGGCGCTGGTCACAGCCGTTGATCCATGAAGGCCGAGCATTCGTACATGTAAACAGAGGCGGTCAATCCCACTCCGGTAGCGTGAGGAAAATTACACCGCGAAAAATGTGCGGGAGAGTATGTCCGTAACTTATACAAATTTGTCCAACTATTACGAGATTTATGAAATGAATCGTTCTGTTGTTGAAACCGGCTACATTGGCACTTCACCATCCAGGAACTATCGTTCAGTCGGTACCAAAGCTCCTCTACGATGGATCAAGAATGGAGCATTAGATTTCAAGCACTCACCCACCATTAGCATAACATGGGGTGCAGCATTCGCGGCCACGCTCTACGTGACGATGTCGCTGTTTGGTTCACCGATAACTGCTGCCTATCTCTATATAGCGCCGCTAACCATGCTGTTGGTTGTGATTGCCGGTGGAATGAGTGCATACAGTCGCCAACGCGCGGCCGCAACAGGTTCGAACATGACGGCAGCCATCATACAGCTCTGGCACGCGAAGTTTCACCTGTTCCTTTTATCAGTAACCATTGCCAGCTTGGTGGTGTTACTGATGAGACTCGTATCCATGACTCACGTGGCTTTCACCGGTTTGTTAATACCGGAAGATAGTTCGTTCTTGAGTATTTTTCTGGCTACAGACAACTGGACCGTTGTTGCAGTACACTCTGTAATAACACTGTCGATAATGGCCCTGTTGTTCGCGCTCACCCACCTCGCCATTCCGATGATCATTGATGGGGATCAGGACTTCATGAACGCGATGTTGGCAAGTCTCATTGCCACGTCCGAAAACAAGCTCGCTTCGTTGTTATGGGCAGCCATTTTTATAGGAACAACTATCGCTGGAGTGCTCTTGTGGCCCCCGGTTGTGGCTTTTCTAGCTCCGGTTTTGTTTTACGGCGCATGGCACGGTTACAGTTCCATGGTAGCGACTGAATAGGCTCACCTGGCTCAAGAGTAAGGAACCGTTTACTGGAATCACCGGGCGACAGACAGCCTTTATCGCTCACTGAAAACTTGGCTGCAAAACTCCAAGCACTGTGTCGCCAAAAAAATGTGCGCAGAGAGAATCGATTAAGAGACGTGGACTATACACTCGACTAGGCATTGTGATCGCCCTGCCAACAAGAAAGGGGGGTTAGCTACTGCTTGAACGGCTGCGGAATGCAAACCTAGTCGGCAGAGAAACCAGAGCATATCCCCTGGACGCGGTACCCCTGGGAGTGCCCACAGCCGCTCCCCCCAGAATCTATGCCAATTCTATCGAAGAAGAGAGAGATTCGCGCACCCTGGCCGCCTATCGAGACTGGCTGATCCTTAGAGTTACGCCTACTTCTTAGCATCTTCTGCCGTGCCTACTTACGTTGTGATACGGCTTTCGGACCCTATCCAGATTCGCCAGGAATCCTAGCGGATGCGCTTCAACAGTCCGGAGCCACCGGTCACTATCAAGTATCCGGCAATGACATAATTCAGGATCTTGGGATTAGTCAGAATCAGCACACCGGCCGTAAGGGCCACAATCGGTTCTAGCGGCAAATTATTCATTCATCTCTTCCAATCATTGGTTCCAAAGTAAACTCTCATACCCATTCGGTGGATACTGCAAAAAACACCCTTCGATACTCCTTGTAACAGTATATCGCAGACAGCTAGAAGCGGGTTTTGAGTCATATCAAGACATTTATGAAATTAAGTCACTAGGTGAATTCTCATCCATTCGCGACCAAACGCCCTCCTGTACGGGCGATTCGTACGGGATGATAACTGCCCTCCATAACCTCCCAAAATAGCCTTGTTACAGCGAGAATTCATCGGAACGTAATATATAGAAACGCAAAATTTTGGTAATATTTTTTCAAGTTGCCAACAATAAGATATTGGGGATAGCCGGACCCCAAGGTTCGGGTTTTCTTAGGAGGCATAAGTAGATGCCAACTTCTGTTAATTTGGGCAAGATTTTTCATAAAAAGCCATTTAAACCCATGAAAAAGCATATGCAGCTTGCGACTGAGTGCGTAACGCTTATGCCTACAGCCATCGAGGCATTCCTTAGAGCTGAAACAGAAAAGTTAGAGGATATCCGCGAGATTATTGATAAATTGGAAGGGGAGGCAGATCAACTCCTGGTCGAACTGCAGCTGCGTCTTCCCAAGGCAATGTTTTTGGATATAAAGGGAGACGATCTGCTGGACGTTTTGGAGTTACAGGAAGCGATCACCGACCGGACCCAGGATATCATCAACCTGATGTTGGACTTACCCATAGATGTGCCGGAGGAGATTCACGAACCGGCGCATCAATTAGTCGAGCGTTGTGTGGCTGCAACCAAAATCGCTGAGAAAATCGTCAACTCGTTCGTGGAGTTGGCAGAAACAAGATTTAGAGGACCTGATGTCAAACGCATACAACAGCTAATCCAGGAAACGGTCACGATAGAAACCGATGCAGACAGCTTTGGAATAGAGATAACACATTCGATTCTCGCCAACCGAAACGCAATGGACCCGGTATCCACGATGTTCTTATATGAACTGGTTCAATGGATTGACGATCTAGCTGATTATGCGGAAAAACTCGCTATTCGCACCCGCTTGCTGATCGCCCGGTGATAGAAGAGCCGGAGCGACACGGGTTGCCAAGATCAATTGCCCCTCCTGGTTACCCTGCGAGTTCCCTAGCCGATCAGATTGAGTCCTCAGCCATTTACTACCAATCAATATCTACCATGTTGATGCGTAATGTAATCAGTCAACTGAGCATGCTGTATATTCATTCGCCGCAGAATCTTATGTACCCTGCGCACAATCGCACGCATCACCCGATAGAGCAGATCAGGGTCTTCTTCGAGCAACTTTTCAAAATCTTTCCTGTGAATAGTGAATACCTCGCAATCGCTTATCGCCCGTAACCCCGCAGAATGCATCGTACCATCAATGAACCCCAACTCACCCGCCAGGTCACCGGGCTCGAGCACATGAAGTGTCACAAACCCGCCACCCTGGTCAGCTTTAACTACCTCGAGCCTGCCGGATACCAATACATAAAGGGTGTCATCACTCTCGCCCTCCTTCAGCAAGAAATCCCCTCCCTTTAATCCTGCAACGCCTATCTCCTCAGCCAGTCGTTGAATTTGAGCGTCCGACAACTCGGCGCTCAGCGGTGAATTCTTGACGAGGGACTTAGCCACAGCGGCAGCATATTCAACTGTCTCGTTCTCTCCCATTGCAATATCTCCCAAACAATACGGAAGGCCTGCATAGTCTTCTCAATTAAAATTATAGTACCGTCCAGTTACCCCTGTGCTGCAAATCATATCCAGAGCCACCATTTGGTCTTTTGTATTCAGATTGAGTGATCTGAATCAATGCAGAACTCAGTAATAACTTTGTTGAAACTCTTCGGGGTCGCCGACGCCCATGTCGGCGAAGTCGATACAGCCCGCATCACCAAATTGCGTGAATGCAGTCGGCGTAGAAAGTCTCGGTAGGCAAGCTGTCCGGCCCTGCTTGGTTCACAATCTGGAGCCGGACCTATAAGGGATCACTATGAAAAAAGGGTATCTCTCTTGGGTATAGTGGGCCAATAGCAGCTTCAGTGACAAATCAATCAGCAACACCCACATTAATATTTATTATATGCCCCATCGCTAACTTCGATGATTAGAAAGCCAGAGAGAGTCTGGGCCAAGCCGCAGGCACTGTTGTGCACTAGAGATCATTCCGGGGCGCAAGCCCGTGTAAACTTGTTGAAATTCGAGAAGGCGGAGTAAGGGCCGTTCCAAATCGTTCAACTCTTATGTAATAAGAGAGGCCTCAACTGCCGAGCACTGCCGGCCAGTTAGCATCAGCCTTCCTAATGTTGCCTGGAATATCTTGGCTCCAACTCTCACGTACCGATTTACTGTAGTTTAGATAGAGCTTACCTTCGACAATAGTCCAGGCTTCGGGGTCGATCGATGCAGTATAACCTCTGGAGACCGCGTAGGCGCAGTAGCCGCCATATTGCGGAGCATACTTCTCCGGCGCTGCCTCGAATGCGGCTCTGTTTTCCGCAGATGCAAATTTCCATACCGCGCCCATATATTCCAGTTTGTGGCTATCTTCACCCACGATAGGTCGTCCATCAGTAAAGTAGGCGACCGGATCATATCCTTTGATGGCACCGCCAAAAAAGGTTGAAAATACAGGTGGCTCCGCGGCAATCAGCGACTGTGTGCAGAGCAACAGCAGCCACAGGGACAACATTCGCAATACTCTCATCTGACTCTCCATGCTTTTTCAGGGGTATCGACCGCAAATGGTTGGCCATCTCCCGATTATTGGTACAAGTATAGACCTGCAGCGGTTACCACATCTTTCAATGCTGCCACAAACCTCCAAGAAGTCGAAGTTGCATAGATCGAAATCGTTGAAGAGGTAGCGAGAGCCTTCTTCAACTGAACCTGCTACAGCTAACGCCCTCATTATTGATACGCCGCAGCACAGTGTCCCAACCAGTCTCGAATGCTGGTGGGTCTAAGATTGTGCTAAGCCTTGCATCAGCCCGCGGAGGAATTATCGACGCCTCACTGCTGGCTAGAAACGCCTAAAAGCATTTTCTGTAATCTCAGGACGGCGACCGGATACCTGCCCCACTTCGGTCCCAACCTGGCACCGCTTTATCCTTGCATAGCTGCTCCGTGAGCGTCGGCCTGACGACCTTACCCAAGCTTGTACGACCCCTTGGAATCATCAGTCAGATGGGCTTTCCTATTCTTTTCTGGTCATCAACAAGCCATTCTTTCAGAGAAGAGTGATCCGGTATAGTATGATGTTAGTTTACCCCAAACCCAGCAGATATTGAATTAACCTCCCGGTGCACACTCTTAAACGCACCTACCATTTATCTGACTGCAGATATGCTATACCCAAACAGCTGGACGCGAACCAAATGCATACTGAAACAACTCATCAATGGCAGCACGATCATGTTTTTGGACAGGATCAGATCAGACCCGGGGAACGCCGAACCCTTTTGGTGATATCGATCACTGCGACGATGATGATAATCGAAATCACAACCGGCCTTGCATACGGCTCCATGGCATTGCTCGCGGACGGATTGCATATGGGATCACACACCGCCGCACTCGGTATTACCACCATTGCCTATATCTATACCCGTCGACGCGCAACGGATTCCCGCTTCAGTTTCGGAACGGGAAAGGTTAATGCATTCGCTGGCTACACCAGCGCTGTCCTGCTGGCCTTGTTCGCACTCCTGATGGCGTGGGAAAGCTTTGCACGCTTCTTAAACCCAGTTGAAATTGCTTTCAATCAAGCCATTGCCGTTGCAATACTGGGATTGATAGTAAATTGTGCCAGTATGATCATGTTAGGCGGCCATCACGATCATGATCACCATCATGGACATTCGCATACAGATCATAATCTCCGTGCAGCCTATCTTCATGTTCTGGCAGACGCGCTTACTTCATTATTGGCTATCTTTGCCTTGCTTGCGGGGAAATATCTGGGACTGAGCTGGATGGACCCGGCGATGGGTATTGTGGGTGCAATACTCGTCGCGCGCTGGTCGGTGGGATTAATCCGCGACACCAGCGGAATACTGTTGGATCACCAGGCGCCTGCTGCCATGCAAGAAAAAGCTCGCGCAGCCATTGAGGCTGCCGATGACAATCGGATTGCCGATCTCCATATCTGGTCTATAGGGCCGAACATCTATTCCGCCACTTTCTCTATCGTAAGTGATTCACCCAAGCCACCAGATCATTATAAAAATCTTATCCCAAACGACCTGGGTATCGTGCACTCAGTCGTCGAAGTTCATCAATGCAGGTAGTGATGGGCGGCAAGGAGATCACTACCCGATGACCGCTGGCTTACTTGGCGTTCAATGCTCCGCAATCTGACAACCTGCCACCACCACCGCCCCATCGATGCTGCCAAATTAGCCCGTTCTGTCACTCTGGCATTGCCGGGATCTAGGTTTACATTGACGCTCTCAACGCCCGCTGCCGCCTGCGGTGCTTGAGTGGGCTAACACCGCTTTACCTAACTTCTATTGTGATTTTTTCCGAAATCAGCGGCGGTCCCTGGTTCGTGCCACCCCTTCGTAGCCCGTGGCATACAGCGCATTATTGGCGGTAAGGTTGAACACCCTCCGGCACAACCCCCTGATAGCCGGGGCGCGGGAAATGCAGCGCCAGCCAGTCAGTGCCGTGCGAAAACATCACTCGTTTCATTCTTGGTGAAAGTGACAACGTCATACGGGTCCTTGTACTTTCCCTCCATGCCGGGGGAACCCATAGGCATGCCCGGTACAGCAAGACCATCGACCGGAGGACCTTCCTGCAACAATCGGTGTACATCGTCAGCGGGTATGTGTCCCTCAAGCACATAGTCGCCCACCACTGCCGTATGGCAGGATCTCAGCTTGTAGGGGACGCCATGCTTCTGCTTAACCTGGTTCATGTCATTGCGATCGTGGGTTACCACCTTGAATCCCGCATCCCGCATGTGATCGACCCATTTATCGCAACAGCCACAGGTTGCGGATTTGTAGACGGTCACCTCTGGGGCCTCAGCCAGGTTCTCCATAGGCACCCAGGCGAGAACCACCAGAAGCAAAAAAAGTGATAGCACCAGAATCGCTTTGTGGGGTTTCCTGAGTCCAAGACGATCTGTGGACCCCTGCGCCCGGTGGCCTTGCCGGTTGTTGCCTTTCGACTTGTTCATTCTGTTCTCCTAAAATCCATTAATTGGTTCACAGCGGAGGGGATTGTCTCGGCTGTGTGCGCGGACTGCTCGACAGTGCACCCGGCGATTGTTAAGGGGATCAGCCCCATGACTAAATGCTTTATATTCACAAATGATTGCTCCCGAACAGCGGTCCCAGACAGACCGCAAACGACCAACCGGAGGCCCTGTAGAAGCCGCGTATGGTTTAGATATTCAGAAGAAAAGGATCGGAGGCCGGAACTCCGCTGTGACCAGCGGCTCCGGCGGCCGTACACTATGGGCAAACTGGAAATAGGTATGAGTTATAGGATGAAAGGCGTAGGTAACCGGAACGGATATCTGTGAGCCAAAGCAATTTTCGCCACAGCAGTCATCGGCAATCGTTGTACCACCCATACCCATGTGTGATGGGCATTTTTGGAAAGATCGCTCCTGATCTGCGTGATCACAATGGCCGGCCCCTTCATCGTGAGCCATTGATTCTGGGGAAAGCGCGCCCGCATGGGCGGAGGGGTAGTAACCAAGGTGCACAGGTGAAAGCAAAATCGCGACGACAATAAGGTAAATCAGCCGATTGTGTGCGTCGACGTTCTTCATACAGCCTCGAATGCTATAGCAAACAACTGCCTTGCACCTCTACCTTCTGACACATTTTTATAGCAGGCATATCTAACACGGAGACTCCACTCTTTGCAAAAAGTTCCCGTTCCTTTTAAAAAGTATGATTGGGCAATCCCTACCAACCGACGCTGGGTCGCATGGCTGGCAAAGCGAGTGGATTTAGCCCCCGGAAGCCACGAGGCGATATTGCCTAACCGTTGTGTCTTGGTCCAGAGGGGAAGCAATGATCTCAACCGTAGGTGTCTCCAGCCAATTGCTCAGTAGTGGAGGAATACCCCTCGAAGCAGAAGTATGGTGTTGTTGTTGGCGCAGGGTGGCTAGGGAATAGAGAGGGAATCGAAGTCCGAACGCGTTTTAGATGTAGTACCTACACTTAAATGCGAACCGGAAAACTCCAGTTCACGCTGAAACAGGACACATATCTGCCCGATCAACCTTCCGATGTGCTTTCCTCTATCGGGGATACTAATAGAAAAACTGAAACCACGCTGAAAATTACAAGAATACAGGCGTGGATTAGGAGCGGGCGGTACCCAATGGTCGCGGCAGGAAAATAGTCACACTCAAACCACCCAGGTCTTCAGATCGCTTGAAGGTAATGGAGCCGCCGTAGAGCTTTACTATGTCACCTACGATCGCCAATCCTAACCCGTGCCCTTCCTTACTCTCATCCAACCGTGTACCACGTTCGGTAAGGTGCTGAATATCTCTATCTTTCAGTCCTTTGCCATCGTCTTCAATATATATGCCGGTTTGCTCGCCCCCCTCAATGCGGCAGACCACCCTGAATGCAGCCCATTTGCAAGCGTTGTCCAGGAGATTACCCAACAGCTCGAGCATGTCCTCTCGATCCCCAAAGGATTTCACATCACTATCGACCTGATGTTGAATAGAAATCGATTTTCCGATGTGTACCCGCTGGAGCACGGCGATCAGATTCGGCAGCTCTTGGGCTGGGTCAAAGCGACGGCTGGAGAGATCCTTTCCCGCTAATCTCGCGCGCTTGAGTTCCCGTTCCATGAGTTGCCGAATCCGTTCAACCTGTAGAGATGCCTGCTGTCGTGCTGGATCCGCAGAATCCGAACCAGTGGCATCGAAATACTGGATAAGAAGACTCAACGGCCCCTTGAGTGCATGGGCCAGGTTGCCCAGGGCATTGCGGGAGCGCTCCAGGCGCTGGGAGAGCAGACGCAGCAAATGGTTAAACTCACTTACCAGAGGGCGTACCTCGGTTGGAACATCCTCCGAAAGTTTGACGACCTGGCCCTGCCCGAGTTGATGCATATCCTCACTTACTTTCTCCAAACGCCTAAACGACCTTCGCACCACGAAACTCTGCACGAGCAACAACACCAGCAGCCCAGCCACCGCCAACACTGCAAACCAGCGCGTAAATTTATTGCGCTCTTTATAGATGGGGGTCATGTCCTCCGCTATCCCAAGGGTGATGTCTCGGCCGCTCTTCCGGTACCCATTGAGCAAGAGCAGTAATTGCTGATCCGATGGCCCTTGCACCAATTCGCGCCGTGTTTCTCCAGGCGCCAGTTGAGGTATCTGCAGGGATTGATCCCAAAGCGAACGCGAACGCTCAGTGTGACCGTCATCAAACTGGATAATATAATAGTGGCCGGATAAGGGCTGGGAATAGACTTGGTCAATACGCCGCCAGCGAAACCTTATTCCCCCTCGATCGATAATCATCGCCGCCAGAAGTCCCTCGGCATCGTGCTGCAGCCTCGATGCGATAAAACCCTCCGTCATCGTACGCAACGCATGACTGCCGATAATCCAGATCAGACTCATCAATACCACCAGGGTCACTACCAAACCCAGCTGTAGCCGGCCTTCTAGAGACTTCATTTCTCCTCCGGCACGAAGATATAGCCCTGACCCCGGCGAGTCAGGATCCACTCATCACCCAATTTATCCCGTAGTCTTCGCACGTATACCTCGATCAGATTGCTGTCGCGGTCGAAATCTTGTTCGTAGACATGCTCCGTAAGACGACTCTTCGACAGCACTTTTCCGGGGTGTAGCATGAAATAGCGCAAAAGCCGGAACTCAGTACCGGTGAGTTCAAGGGTTTGTCCCCCGGGGAGGAGCACTCGTTGACGTTCCTCGTCCAGCATCAGGTTGCCGCTTTTTACAAATTCTCCCGGCATGTTATGACTGCGTCTGATCAGAGCCTGAATTCGAACCACCAGCTCTTCTACATGAAAGGGCTTGCCAAGATAGTCGTCCGCCCCCGCCTTAAACCCATCTACCCGCTCGTGCCAGGCATCACGAGCAGTAAGCACAATGACCGGCACACGGTTTCCTTTACGCCGCCAATTCAACAGCACTTCAAGGCCAGGCCTTTGTGGGAGCCCTAGGTCGAGTATCACAATATCGTAAGGTTCAGCCTCCCCCATAAACTCACCGTCGACACCATTGTCGGACCAATCTACAGCATAGCCGTGCCGTTCCAACTGGCGCTGCAATGATTCGGCCATCAACTTATCGTCTTCAATTAACAGAAGGCGCAATGACTAATCCTCTAACTCTAGTTCGAGAACTTCACCGGTGGTTGCGTCAAGCTTGTATTCCCATACCCTGCCCCCATCACCAAGCAGCTCTATCTTGTAAACGTGGCGTCCGCCCTCGCTTTCCAGCTCAACTTCCAAAATGCGACCCGATCTCTCTACCTCAATGTGACCCAAGGCTTTTTGAAGGGGAAGAATTTCTCCCTTTTCCATCAGACGTCGGGATAGCTGGTGGTCGCTCTCGCCCAGCGCAAGACTTGAAATTATCACCGCCAAGATGAAGCCTGTGATTAGTAAGTTTTTCATACCCCACCAGACGTAAGCCGTCACATCGGTTATAAAAAGAGGTTTTCTCACTTTCTTAAGATAACAATACTACCTGAAACCAAACTGAAAACTGTCGTGTCCAGAAATTAAGCTTGATTTCAGCTTCTATCTCTAAGCTTTGACCATCAAGTGTGAAAGCAGGAAGGGAGATATGGAAAAAGCAGGTGAAGTCAAAGTATGGGATCTATTTGTGCGGGTATTTCACTGGACACTGGTGATCGGCTTTTTCACGGCCTACATGGTCGAGAACGAAATGCTGGGGTTGCACGTCTGGGCCGGCTACCTGGTATTCAGTCTCGTGGTACTGCGTATTGCCTGGGGCATGCTGGGGAGTACCCACGCCCTGTTTGGTAACTTCATTTGTGGACCAGGACAAACTATACGCTACGTGAAACAGGTTATCACTTTAAGGGCCCCGCGCTATGTCGGTCACAATCCAGCTGGTGGCGCAATGATCATACTGCTATTGATGAGCCTTGTGCTTGTTTCGCTTTCCGGCATGTTGCTTTTCGGAGCGGAAGCCCAGACGGGCCTGCTTGGTGACATTGCAACTGCATTCGGTGTAACCGGAGAGCAGAGTTCAGAGACCCTAGAGGAGACGCATGAGTTGTTCGCCAACCTGACCCTGGCACTAGTGGCTGTTCACATCGGCGGTGTACTCTTCGAGAGCCTGCTCCACGGTGAGAATCTCGTGCGTTCCATGTTTACTGGACGAAAAAAAGCGCAATCAAAGTTAGCGAACGCATGACAGAGAAATGATTGAACAGCGTAGAGGCGCGGTAGTGACGATGGTGGTATTGGCAGCGTTGCTTGCCGTTATCGGTGTCTGGCAGTTTGGCAACTTGGGACTCGGTGGCAGTGGGGAACGTGAGTCGGAGGACGAATACGAGCACAATGAGCATATTACGCAGCACCGAGAAATCACTATATCCTCTGGCGAGCTCAGGACTATGCTCGAACGTATCGCCGCGGAAGAAAACGCCCATATCATTGAAGTGGAGCATGAATCGGAACATGGGCGAGACATATACGAGCTCAAGCTCGTCGGCCCTGGTGGGCGTCTACGCGAACTCAAGGTCGACACGGAAACCGGCGAAGTTAGGGGTCGCGAATAATAATGAAGAAAGACGAGAATCTGTCACGGTAAATTGCAAGCAGCCCGTGAGTTCGCTGGTCGCCTTTCTGTTGACCGGGTCTTTCGTTGTGCTCACGGTGACCGGGATAGTTCCCTATATCATGTCTCGGGAGCGTCAGACTGATGATATCTGATGCCTGCCCGAGATTGGTGGGCGCGCGGTCGGAAGTGTTTCCGGAAGCTGACTGGTAGCGAGGTACAGTGGGACTGTTGAAAAAGGCAGCCTTGTGTTCTGATATAGATATCAGTCTCTATGGGGAGCGATTAGATGCTGGGTACTCAGAATCGATGGCAGCATGAGTTATTTGTTGCCACCTCGCTTGAACGACTTATTCCACAAGATCATATCCTCAGGCGTGTCGACGCAGTAGTCGATTTTTCCTGGCTACGCGTGGCAGTGGCTGACTGCTATTGTTCCGATAACGGGCGTCCCAGTATCGATCCGGAGGCAGCACTAAGACTGATGTTGGCTGGTTTCCTGCACGGGATTGTTCATGATCGTAAACTGCTTAGAGAAGCACAGGTCAATATAGCGATCCGATGGTTCGCCGGTTATTCCCTGGAGGATAGATTGCCTGATCACAGTAGTTTAACGAGACTGCGGCAGCGTTGGGGAAGCGAGCGTTTTCTGGAGTTGTTCGAGCGCACCGTGGAGGATTGTGTTGAAGCCGGCTTGGTCGTAGGGGACCTTATTCATATCGATGCAACTTTGGTGCGTGCTGATGTCAGTTTGCAAAGCCTCGTCAAGCGCCACGCAGAGGAGGTGTTAGTCCAAGATATCGATGAACCGCTTCTGCTATCGGGTCCACCAGCCCGAGCGACTCACTTGAAGTGCGTTAGTCAGACTGATCCCGATTGCGCAATGGCGACAGATCGCCGAGGTCACTTTACTGAACCTACTTATAAAGCCCATATTGCAGCCGATAGCCAGGCGCGCGTCGTTGTCGATGTTGCGGTTACCTCGGGTGACTACAACGAAGGCAATGAGATTATTAGTCAAACTGATCGTATCAGTCAGCGCCTGGGCCGAAAACCAGAAACGGTTACCGCCGACGCTGGCTACGCCTATGGCAAGGTGTACCAGGCACTGGAGCATAGGGGTATTGATCCATTGATTCCGGCAAAAGCTGAGCCAAAGCCCCGAAGCGTGATACCGCTGCGGCGGTTCAAATACGACGAAGTAAACCAAATCGTCCGTTGTCCTGTAGGCAAAACGCTGCGCCGTTCAAGCAAAGCTTGGCATGGCTGGTATTTCAGGTCGAGCACACGTGACTGTAAACACTGTTCACTGCGTCCCGAATGCCTAAGTCCAAAAGTGGATCGGCGTACAGTGTCCATTAGCGATGGCTACTCTGCACTTTTGAGAGCACGGCGCCGTCGTCACCGTTGGCAATACAAAGAGATCGGCCAGTACTGCCGACATCGGGGTTATATTGAAGGAGTCAACGCTGAAGCGAAGCGATGGCACGGTATGAAACGAGCGGTACGTAGGGGTCTGGGTAATATGGCGATACAGGCCTATTTGACAGCCGCAGCGATCAATCTCAAACGACTGGCCGCTGTCTGACAGGAGCGTAAGGCCCGAAAGTTCGGATAAAGCATGTTCGTTCTTGATCGACAGACACTAGAATATCAGCCTTTTTCAACAGTCCCTGCTCACACTTTTTGCCACCTCGCTTGCGGTAGCGGCCAGCTCGTGCATTGCGGTGGATACCTGCTCGGTTTCCGATTGTTGCCGAGCGATGTTGGTATTGGTCTGGGTCGTGGCTGACAACATCTCCCCGGCGGCGCTAGCAATCTGCTGAGTAAAGTCGTTTATCTTGGTTATCATCTGGCGCAGCCGGGATTGCATCTCGGCCATGGAGGATTGGAGTTGGCTGATTTGCTTGGCTGCCTCAGTGACCGACGATTCCATAGCCGGAAGGATATCCTCTCTAATGATACCGCCTGGGTGCGGGGGGGATGTGTATTGCAGCCATAATTCTACCCTCTAGAGGTAATCCTGATAATCTACCAAAATCGCGTCGCCATCCTCGAGTGTTAACGTCAGTCGCCAGTTGCCGCTCACCTTAATGGCCCAGTGTCCTTTCAAACTCCCTGACAGGCTTAACTCCCTCCTTTGACTATTCAATCAGCTGGGACCAACTCAGCCCGTTTCAGCGGCTTGGATTCTAGTGCAATTTACGGGTCAATCTCCGATGCACATCAACATACAGATCCATTGATTTAAACAGGACACAAGCCTAGAAGCCGACATCCGCTGACGAATTTCCATACCGGTGTCATGACGATGTAATACCAATTTAGGGCATGGTTTCGGTACAATTAAGGTTTTGAATCGGCCTTTTCAAATAATTTGAAACGTCCAGGTTCGGTTCGTATGCAGTGCCGCCAAACCAGCAAACAACAGGATTGAATCGATGGACGCCAGCTCCAAAAAAGTCATCTATGCAGCGCTCATCGGTAACTCCCTGGTCGCACTAACCAAATTCATCGCGGCGTTCATGACCGGCAGTTCCGCGATGTTGTCGGAAGGTATTCATTCGGTAGTGGATACAGGCAATCAGGTGCTGTTGCTGCTCGGCCTCAGCCGCTCCAAGAAGCCACCGGACGAGAAGTTTCCTTTCGGGCACGGCAAGGAAATCTATTTCTGGGCCTTCATCGTTGCCATTCTCCTATTCGCAATCGGTTCCGGTATCTCCATCTACGAGGGTATCAAGCACCTGATCTCGCCGCGCCCCATCGTCAACCCCATGATCAACTATGTCGTTCTCGGGATAGCCTGTGTATTCGAGGGTGGGGCACTGTACGTGGCCGTCAAGGAATTCTCCATCGTCAAGGGCAAGCGCTCCTATGTCGAAGCGGTAAAGGGATCCAAAGACCCGTCAATTTTCGTCGTGTTGTTCGAGGACTCGGCAGCGCTTCTCGGTCTCATGGTTGCATTTGTCGGGATTTTCCTGGCCGATGTAACCGGGATACTCTATTTCGATGGCATCGCGTCCGTCCTTATCGGCCTGATTCTCGGCGGTACGGCGACATGGCTCGCCTACGAGACGAAAGGATTGCTCATCGGCGAGGCTGCTGAACCGGAAATCATCGAGAGCATACGCGAGCTCGCGGAGTCCATACCAGAGGTCGTACACCTGAACGAGGCGCTGACCATGCACATGGGGCCGGAGTACATCCTGGTCACTCTGAGCCTGGATTTCATGGATGACATTCCCGCGGGTACCGTGGAGAGGATCGTCTCGCGACTCGATGCCGACATCAAGGCGGCTCACCCCAAAGTCAAGCGGGTGTTCGTCGAAGCGGAGGACCGGAGCACCACGTTAGGCGATCATTCGGAGGTCATCGTACCAAACACGCTTTGAGAACCCGGGGTCACGGGCTGGGACAGTTCACCACGAATACCTCGATCACACCCTGTTCTGGAACGCTGTTTACCCCCTGTAATCCGGAAAACTAAAAATCCATAACCGCCGACTGTGCGGTTCACATAGAATCGCAGCAGTGTAACTAATCTGGCATGATACCGGTCATCATGGATAGTGTCCGAACGATTATCAAACTTCTTTTCGACTTGGCCATGTACCTGGAGCGTAAACTAAAACCCTGCAGTCCTGGTACACCCTTCCGTATTGCACTCGTATTACTGTCCAGGTCATCCGCTCGGACTATCACTACCGTTTTCTCGTCCATGACCGTGATGGTATCTTCTCCCCCCAGCTCGACCACTCCTTTAGACACATGGGACTGCGTGCACTCAAAACGCCCCCTCGAAGTCCCAAGGCTAATAGCCTCTTCGAAAGGGTTATCGGTAGACCACGCCGTGAATGCCTTTACTTCCTGATTCCAGTGTCATAACCTTCTCCACCCTTCTCTGACCTGAAAGAACTGCTGGTGTTACTGACCCACCTTTTGACAGCACTTGCCAGACTCATGGGGCCTGGCAGGGCCAAGGCCATCGTCGCCGACAACCTGCTCAGGAAACAGCAACTGCTGATCGTTAACCGGTATCGGAAACGTGCATCCGATCTGTCTGCAATTGACAGAGTACTGCTCGGCTTCCAGACACTATTTCTCAGCTCGCATCACATTAAGCGGTCGCGCTCATTCTCAGGCCTTCGACACTTTCTAATTTCACGACATGCTCAAGAAGCGTGGGTATCGACTGCTGAATTCATCTACCAAGCGGGGATAGTCAGGCCCCAAGGGCCCATCAAAAAACATACTCAGGATATCATTGAACTGACGCAACACAATACTTGCTTAGGCTGCCGGCGGCTAGCGCAGCAGATCGACCAAACATTCGGGTTAAACATCGACAAAGATGGGGTCAGGCGTGTGCTCGAAAAGCACTACCACCCTCATCTCGATGACAGTGGATCTTCGAAGCTTAACTTCATCTGACATACCAAAGACAGTCTCTGGAGCGTCGGTCGATTTCGATGTGGCTCTATTCTGTTCAAGAACCACTGGGTGTTTGTGATCATGGATCAAATCACGTGGCGTATCATTGGCTTTGGCGTGCACGCCGGTGATGTCGACGGCGTGGCCTTGCGCCGAATGTTTAACAGCTCGATTTCTATGATGGGTACTCCGACATACTTTAGCTCTGACAATGCCCTTCTTTTCGAATATCACCGATGGCAAACTAATCTGCGTATTCTTGAGATCGACGAGATTTAGTAAAAGGTCCTTGTTTCTCTTGATTCTGCCCCACTTACCTTATTGCTGAGCCGCAATTTCGCGCTCAATCGCCAGCTTCACCAACTCGTTCAAATTAATGTCCTTTTGTTTTGCTGCAATCGCGGCTGCCCTGTGAAGTTTCTGGCCAATTCGAACATTAAATGTGCCCCTATATGGCTTCTGAGGCTCGACACCCAATTCTTCGCAACTTTCTATATAGTTATCCACAGCTTCGTGAAACGCGGCCTCTATCTCCTGCACTGTGTCTCCCTCATAGTTCACCAGGGGATCGATAAATTCCAGCTTACCGAACAGACACCCGTCCTCTACACTGGCTTCGACGGACCCATAAAAACCTTTGTACTCCATCAGCTTCATATCAACCCACCTTGTTCCAGTTTCTCGATCAGTTGCCGGAGCGCGTAGCGCTTCACGATATTTCCGGGGTGAGGTTTATGCAGATTAATCATCTGATCCGCATTACCATTATCGAACTTCACCCTAGAACCACTGCCTTGGATTTCCTGGTAGCCCAGTGCTTTCAACAAGACCTTTAAATCCTGCCATGTGAAGTCTGCCGGAACCCGCCTAAGTTTGGCTATGAGTTTTTCGTGCTTTCCCACCAGCAACTCCAATTTAGTGACTGATAGTTTAGCGCTTTCATAAGCTAATGCAACTGTTTATTAGTTGCATGAGACTTTGTTGCATGAATCCTAGTTGATGAAGGGATACCGTAAACCTCCTGCACGAGAGGCTACTATTTAAACGACAGGGATGTGTTCCGACTGACGTATTCCTAGTGTCGTCAATTGATTCAGAATGGGGCATTTAACTACGTGTGCATCCCGTAAATTCATGCAGCCCTCGGAAGATAAACATGATGAAGACCGTGGACGGCCGGTTATTCAATAACATTGCAGGGTTCTGCTGCTCGTACGGGACGACCATCCGTCACATCGCTGTTCAAGGACTGAAGTGTTCGCCATGGATGGTAGTAGTCCAGATACGACGACATGAGTCGCTTGAGATGCCGCTCGCTGAGCACAATGACGTGGTTGAAAAGTTCTCGGCGTAGCGCCCCGATTACTCTTTCCGCATAGGCGTTTTGCCACGGTGACACAGGGGCCGTAATGATCTCGTCAATACCCAGGCTTTTAATCCTCCGCCTAACGCGCTCGCCATATACGCCGTCGCCATTTCGAATCAGATAACTCGGCTCGGCATCGAATGGAAACGCTTCGACGATCTGTTGCTCAGTCCACTGCGACGTAGGATGTTCTGTCACATTGAAGTGAACAATTCGCCGCCAATCGTGGGCCAGCACGATGAAGACGAACACCCCCCCGAAACCTGGCCGGCGGATCGATGAAAAAGTCGATCAGTACGAGATCTCGAACGTGCTGGTCCAGAAATGTTCTCCACGTCGGTGTTGGGGCCCCGATTCTCTTGGGCTTATACTTTTCTACCATTGACTTGGTAATGTCGATGCTAATTATCGCAAGCTCAGCGACAATTTTTTGGTGAGCCCCACGTCGGATTAGCTTCGCACATACGCACAACGAGATTTCTGAGTTCGCGTGAGATGCGAGGTCGGCCTGGTTTAGCGGACTGACTGAGTGCCCACCAGTAGTCACGAAATCGTTTTTTCTGCTAAGTCGTGACAGTCCTGGGCTGGACAAAATATAGGACTTCGAACCAGCCTGCCCATAAGTTTGCAAGGAAGCACCAGAGCAGCCGATCGGACAAATGTAGTCAATGTTATCCGCAGGAACTGGATCAGCCGTATCATGGATCCAAGCATCAATCATCGTCCAGAAATATGCAACAGAATCAACAGGCTCCCATTTTTGGGTCCCACAACCTGAAAAAAATCCGGTTTGCAGATTAGATCAGTATACCGAAGGTCAGCGATATCGGACCTGGCTATTTATGCAACAACACCCCCTCCAGGCTTTCCTCAGGAGCTTTTTTCACAGGAACGGCAGAATCTTTTCAGGTTTCACCGGCAAAGTCGGTAGTTTACCTCAAATCCAATTTTCTTCATGCTTCAAATCCACTGCTGCTTGCACCGCCCGAATCTTTTGCAAGTGAACTACTCGTTTACGACGAAATGAATGCGAAGCAAGACATCGGCGATCTGAGCGGCACGGGTCCCATCGAGCGCAAGCGAGAATTGGAGTGTTTCGTCCTCCAGCACGGCGTTGATGATGTGACTTATCATAAACAGTGGAAGCTCTGGCAATTTGTTCCAACTCGATGAACCGGACCCGTTGACAGATGCAGTCAACACTCCCTGGAGTTCCCCAACGGGAATTTGCTCACCCTCGCGTGGTTCGAGCACGATGTCGATGCTCTGGATCTGAATACTTCGGTGTCTGAGCCAGAACGGGAAATGAGGCTTTGAAAGGGTGATTGGGGTTGGCTCAGTCGCGTCGGGCTCTGTCGTCATCAATTGATGGAACTCGTTCGGGAAGTCTCGACGCAGGCTGAGTATGCGTACCCTTCCCGCTGCAAGCATGGAATCAACCGTTCCGGGTGCATTATGTCCATTCTCGACGGTTGCGCGAAAAGCGCCATCATCCATCGCTGTGTAGTTGAGGGTGACAATGACATCCGAAATGGAGCTGTAGTCGAAGACGCGCTGGATAGCGGGTAGATCGAGAACCCACGAACTGATCGCGCCAGCTCCCTTGCAGGGTGGATGTTTCGGGGCATCGAAACGCAACTCGAACAGGCCCGCATCTGCATTCGCCGTACTGGTCGCGATGGACGTATTGCGGCCTATCTGGACGCCCTGAAGTGCCGCCGGACTGGTACTGGGGGAGACTCTGATCGCACTCTGGTTCAGCGTAAGCCGAGCCGCCACATTGACGGATGGTCCGACCACGCAAGGAATCGTGAGTCGGACCGCGTGAATGGTACGCTTGTATTGACCGGGATAGTGCAGGTCGAACCACCATTCGGGTAACGAAAACTCCGCGTGGCCCGTTTGACGCAACCTCACCAGCGCATCCGGGTCGATCTGCGCAAGTGAGCAAGGCAGGGTGATCTCGTGTCGACGCCGATCCCGTTCCAGGAAGCTTGCCTCCATCGCCTGAAGCTGCAGGAGGAGCCGATCGGCTGCCAGGAGGCCGGCGCGTGAGGCATCCCAATTGTTCCCCTCGACGAAGAAATGGTCGTCCCCGGTCTCGAAGCGGTAGGCGCGCTCGGCGGTCGTCGCCATCTTGTGCGCCAGATTGTAGGCCTCGCGATGCAGCCGCGACAAGTTGGCGGAGAGATAGGTGTAGAGACCGAGGTTGGTGAAGCGATCCTTGGCGAATTCGTAGACTTCCTTGGCCTGCTCCGTTTGCTTATCGTGCAGCTCTTGTTCCTGTTCGGCGATGGCGATGCGGATGTCGGCGGCAAGGAATTGCGGTTCAAGTGCCGCCGCCTCCGTAAACGCTAGAAGCCTTTGGTACACCCATTCTTTCCGCCGCCGCGCGTAGCCCGCCCGCGATGAGGCTTTGGCGGACCCGGCATCGTGTTTGCGTGCCGCGTCCCGGCTCCTGAAGGCGCTGCGCTGATAAGTTGCCTCGGCATTGCTTGAACCGAATCCAACGGTAGAAGCTGCGACTGCGTTGGCGACGCCGCCCGGAGTGGGGAAGAGCCCTCCTCCGGCGTTTGCCGTTCCGCTCACCGACCATTGTGGCGCCTCCCGCTTCTTGTGCGCTTGGGACTCTGCTTCGCCGGCGGCGTCCTGGCTCTTCTTGGATTCTTCCATCAGGCGAAGGCTTTCCGCCTCGTCCTCGTTCAGGCCCAGCGCCGCGTCCCCACTGGCCCGATTGATCAAATTATCGTAGTGATCGATCCTTGCCTGAATCATCACCTTGGTTTGGAGTAATTGATTCTTGATTTCCATCGCTTCATCGATGGCGTTCTGTTTCTGTCGCCTAGCCAGGGTCAAAATGCTGTCCTCGTGCACGGATCTGAGCAGGGTCAGCTCGCTTTCGTCCTTGCGTTCCAGGGCGTTCAGCAGCTGGCCGCCGAACTGCTGTGCGGTGGCGGTAAACTGCCGCGCGCGGTTCAGTAACATTTCGAAGCGATGCTGCGGCGGCTGCTCATTGATCAGTGCCAACACATCGTCGATTTCCAGGCCGGCTGCCTTTGCCCGAACGAGCAGTGCCGGGTCGATCCGAGGCTGCCACAGTGGCAGTTCGCGCACTACGCCCTCAATGTTCATGCAGTGGCGAAGCTTGAACAGCCGGTCCTCGACCCGATCCCAGTAGCTCAACAGGGTTTCGTTCGGGGGTACGCAGAAGGCCAAGCGGCGTCCGTCCAGCACCGCTCCGCTTGGATCCGGCTCGTCCTCAGTAACCACGCGGAATTCGGGGAGCGGTTCGCCGGGCGGATCGGGATCCGGAGGGACGACTTCGAACGCTAGGTCACCGCTGCCGGACAGATCGGGAGCCGGGGTGGCCGCCTCGATCGCAAGCCGATCGGCGCGCGCGATCTCCGCGCGCCGTTCACGAACCTCGGCCAGCACGGGAAACGCCGTAGCCCGTTCGCTAGCCAAGCCCGCAAAGCCGGCGCCCGGAACGACCGGCTCCTCGGGTTCCTCGGGCTCGAATCCAGGTAACCTAAACGGCGTGAACTCAAGGTCGGGCAGGATCGGGCTCGCCGGTGTGGAACGGTCGGCATTCAGGTAAAAGTGAGTCACGTTTTCCAGTTCAATCAGGAATTCGTTACCAACATTGCGGTTATCGATGGCCGCGTAGGTCAGTTGCTCGGCGGGCTCGGTTTCGCACTCGCCGGTTTCCACCGGCCGCTCGCCCAGGATGTCCGCCGCCAGCATATAGAGCAGTGTCGCTTCGTTGAGCGATTCGAGCGTGTCCCGCCGAAAATACTCGTCCCCCCAATCCAGCAGATTGTCGATATAGCGCATCACGATCGCTTTCTGAAAGGCGGACGGCCGCAAGCGCGCGATGGCGAATGGGTTGAATGGGTCTTGTTTGTACGCCTTAATGGCAGCGTCCTGTTTTAGAATCTTGCGCAGCAAAGGAATTCGGAGAACGAGGAATGGTCGGAATCGCCAGGATTTCCGGGTGCTATCAGTCTGATTGATTGGATCGAAGATATAGCGGTACCAGCGGTCGGCCTCCTCGAACTTCCCCAATGAGTTCAGGTAGTAAGCGATCTGAAACGGAGTATGAAAGAATGTTTCCCAGAAGTAGCTGCCGTAGGCGCCATCAAAGTGCGCAACACTCCGGTCGTCACTGAACATCATGTCTTCGTCTGGCGGACGCAATTCGCCCAGCCAGCGGTAATTGAAGCGCTCGGGGCCGTACACGGAGTGGACTTCCTGCAAGGCCTGGGTCTCGGGCGCCAGCGCGGCTTCGAGACCCCAGGTAGTCAGAATCTCCGCGATGGAGTCCGGTATCGCCGTGGTCAACCTGACCAGCCGGTGGCGTGCATTCGCCGCGGCGAATAACTGTTCCTCACCTGGATCAACGTCCTGCCGATAGCCTGGCAGGCCCGTTCGCCGGATCAGGAACTGCTGGCGCTCGGTAAAGAGCAGGGCTTCTCTTGTCTTGCGTTGGACCGCGGTCAATCGTATCTGACCGATGTCGTTGGACCCGAAGTCGAGAACATCGTTGATCCCGTTGATAACTCGCTCACCGCCCACGAACTCGCTGTTAATCTCGTAGTCGACCTCGGCTGTGCTGCTCGTTTTGCGGGGTGTCAGCCGGCGCAGCATGCCGCGGCCGAACCTGAGGCGCGGGGTTCGAAACATGGCCCAGTTGTGGAAATTGCCGGTATGCCCCAAAGCCCTGGTCGGTTGCCCGTCACGCTTCACGACCTTGACATCTCTCTCCCGCAGGAATCCCAGAACCTGACGCAATCCGTGGCCGGGGAGGAGTGAGCCGCTCCAATCGATGTGCGTGACAGGATGGATCAGGCGGATATATTGGTCGACACCGCCGTCACCACCACTGGGATGCCTGAACTCTGCATATAGACGCTCGCTGATCGGAAGCAGATGGTGCTGCTCACGAATGCCCCGATTCAGCTGTAGGCTGTAGAAAACCAGGCGTCGCGGCTGCGACCATCCTCCGGCCTCATCCCGAGTCGAGAACGATACCGAAACCGGCAGCGTCTCGCGTCGCCCTTCTTCGGCCTCGGCTTGGGCCTCGTCATCGTCGAGGTCGACTTGGTTTGCCTGCTGGACCCGGTTCCCATCGCCCTCGAGTACGACATCGGTCCAGAACAGATGCAACTTGCCGCGCTTCTTCGCCGCCGTAACACTGCTTGCACCGATATCGAGCGGAATCGGTTCCCAGGGCGTCCAGTCGGAATCGCCATCGAAGCAGCGCAGAAAGTATTGGCCCTGAGCGGTTAGGCCAAACAGGATGTAGTCGTTCTCATCATGGTCGTACAGGCAGTTCACGACTTCGATGGCGCCCAGCGCCGAGAGTCCGGACAGGTAGCTGCGATAGATCTGCTCGATCGCCGCATCATCCAGCGTGCTTTGCAACAGCTCCTCTTCCACCATGTTGAACAGATGGGACTTGTCGTCCCGCAGGTCCGGCAGCAGGTAGTTCTCGGGGTACAGGAACACCTCGCGGTTCGCCTGCCAGACCCGGTAGGACTTGCGCCACTTCCACTCCTCACGAGAATGCTTTCCTTTAACCCTGACGACAACTTCACCGTCTGCGTCCTGCTCCAGGCCCATCAGGCAGCGCTGCACATAGAGCTGGCAACTGGAGATCGCGGCCTTGACCCGCGAGGTGCGGGCACAGCCGTCCATCTCCGGGTCCAGAAGGAAGAAGTGGTATATGTCGCGTGCGGTGTCGAAGCGCAACTGGAAACTGCGGCTTAGAATACGATCGACCAAGGTATCACGCTTGATGCCTTCCACTCTTTCGCGGAATGGCTCGTTGACCGCCATCCACTCGGCTTCCGTTTTGTACTTGCTGCGCATCGCACCAAGAACCAGATCCCGTGCCGATGAGAGACCGGCGAAGGTCTCTGCCGTGAGTTGTCGGAGCGCGACCGGATCGAGGCCGAGCCGCCGGGCCAACGCCAGCCCACGATCGAGCCGATCCAGGGTCAGAAACGGGTCTCCAAGCGCCGGCAGTTGGGCCAGCAGGCCGGTCAGCTTGGCGGCCGGAGCATCGAACAGCACGGCCAGCTCATCCACAAGCTCCTCCGGGAAAGCCGTCCCGTCCCAAGCCCCGAGGATCCGATCGACCGCCGCCGCGTGCTCCCCGGCGGCTTTGCGGCGGCCGGCATAGGCCGCGATGCGGCGCAGCGATTCCCAGTCCCAGGCCACGCCGGGCGCAACATTGAAGAGATCCTGATGGCGGGCAATGAAGCCCACAGCCGCGTTCTCGAGCGACAGTCGATCTTTGAACAGCGACGACAGACGCTGCAGCGCTACGACGTAATCGACTAGTGCCTCGGGAATGGCCCCGTCCTCGCTGACGAGCCAGGTTGCGAGTGCCTCGCTGATGTCCTCGATCGCCGGCAGATGGCCGAGCAGCGGTTCGGCCGCCGCAATGAACTCAGCGGACCAGCCGAACCGTTCGCGAACGCCGCCAGCGGTGATTGCCGCCGGCAGTCGTTGGACCAACTGCTCCGCGAGCGCCATGGCGATCCGCGAGGTCTGCGTCGCGGCTGGCTCCTCCGCAGCCGGCCCTTCGTCAGCCAGCGGTCCACCCGTTGCGGTCAGAGCCTCGATCAGCACTTCCAGATCAGGTGTGCCGGCAACACTGGAAGTCGACAGATAGCGTTCCGTCTCGCCATCGGGGCGCGTCAGCCAGGGCTCGCTGCGATTGGCCAGGTGGTCGAGCACGACTCTGGCCGTATCCATCGTGATCGGCTCGATCGTGGTCAGATCGTCAGGAACCAGCGCCAGGCGATCATGGCTGAACACGTCAGCGTGCAGTACATGCAACGGTTCGGTGGCAGCCTCACGCGCCGCAGCCTCCGCGGCACTCGTGTCGAGCAGGTCGGCAAGATCGCCCATTGACAGCGGCAGCTCTATGACCGTTTCGACGACGCGGATGGCGGCGATCAGCGTGGCGATCGGATCCTCCGCAACGTGCAGGTTGCGCACCGCTGGCACAATGGTCTCCAGTGCCATCAGTTCGCGCAGCGACAGCGCGAGCGCGCGTCCCAGGCGCGCGCTCCGATACAGAACAGCTAGCTGGTGGCTGCCTAGCACGCCGGACTGAACCTGCTGGACATGGAAGCTGCGTCGAATCTGCACCACCAGATCCATTTCCTCCATACGCAGAGCCCCTTGCAGCAAGCCGAAATCCGGCGACACGAACGGATCGTCGCTCTCGGTGTTATCAAGGGCTGGATGCCGCACGGTCATAGACACGCGTTGACCAAACAAGGATCGGTAAAGGCTTTCACCATCCGGCTCGGTGGGTCGCGTCGGCAGGTCGGAGATCAGCGCGACCACTTCGGCAACAGACAGCGCCAGTCGATCTTGCAGATACGCCAGATCGGCGATCCGCGTCAGAGTCGCGTCGTTCAGCACTTCACCCAAGGCCGTGTGCGCCGCATCTCTGTCAGGGCCGGTTTCCAACACGTCGGCCGGCGTAAAGACGTCTAGAACCAGTTGGAGCTCCTCCGGCGACCATCCCAGTCCGCGCCAGAGCCGCACGAAGCGATGCAGCCGGTCGAGCAGGCTGCGACCGATGAAGGCTGACACAGCAACCCCGCCCCCAACCTGTAGCAGGATTCGTTCGACAAATCCGATGAGATCATTGTGGGGTGACTCGATGCGGGTGTCTATGTTGAGATCCGCCTTGACGAAGCCCAGGGCCAGCATGCGATCCAGCGTCACCCGGTCGACGCCACTGCGGCGCACCAGCAAGGCGCCATCCAGCTCGAGGAAATTGTCGGGCTCGCCATATCGCGCCCGTACGGAGCTCAGGTCGGCGCTCGCTATCGTGTTAAATTCGTCCGGCGAGATGCCCAGCACGGCATAGGCACTAGGCCGTTCGGCAGTGTCAAACAATGAGGTGATGGCGGGCAGCGCCACACCCAGATGTTCCAGGTATAGCATCAGCTCGGCGAACGGCAGGTTAAACGGCTGCCCGAACGAGGAACGCGCTTCGGTGGCAAGAAACTGGAAGACCTCGCCCTCCAGCGGCGCCACTTGTTCCAAGTAGGAGGCCAGGACTTCGTTGACGATAGTCAAGTAGATTTCGGGGGTATCGGTGTTCTCGCAGGTCAGCGGAATCTGCCGTAGGTCCGGGCGGCGGTTGTCCAGGTAGAGCGGGTGATCGCCAAGGTTCTGATTTAGAAAGTTCGGCTGCGATATCTTGCGCTCGATGAACGACATCAGATCGACGAAATAGGCCGCCGGACTGAAGATCGACCGGCAATGGCGGCACTTGCAGTAATTCTGGTTGCCGAACAGGTCAGCATAGCCGGGAATCTCCCTGAGCACGTTAATCAGGCTCAGATCCGGACTGGTGTCTGCTTCTCTGAGCACTTCGGGTTCGAACGGCGAATGGCCCTGCGTATCTTCGAGTGCATGCACAAAATGGGTGATGCGAGCTTGGGTTTCCAGCGCCCGCGTCCTGACCCGCAAGGCTGCGCCCCGCGACAGGCCGGTACGCTCGGCCAATGCATCTGCGTCGGCAAAAGCAGCAATGCGCGGGGCGGCGTCCAAGCCGGTGGACAGTAACCGCTCGGCGTCCGCATAGTCTTCCGTTAAATGCCGGACGCGCTGCATCGCCATCAGGGCGGCGCGCACATGAGGTCGATCCTCTTCGTCGATCTCCACCAGGTCGATGAGAAAAGCCTGCGCGACCCGGTCGTCCAATGGAAAGAAGTTGGCGATGTCCAGGTTCAGGTCCGGCATTGCCGCCCAAGCAGCCGACAGCGCCTGGGTACGGTGCTCGATGCGCGCGCGTTTCTCCCCCGTCCCGATAGTGCGATCATTCAAGATGTCGCGTACGCCCAGGGCCGCATAGCGATTGGCGAACTGATTGAGCGCCTCGAGATCGGCCCGTACTGCCTCCCGCTCGTTCTCGGGCAGCGCATCGAGGCTCAAATCCTCCGCGAGCTCGCCATCGACAAAGATTCGATCGCCAGCCGTGCTGACACGTTCCAGCACGGGCATGCGGTCAAGCATGCCGGCAGGCGCGGCTAGGGCATACCGGTCCAGTGCATAGGCGGTCGGATAAGCCAGTTCCACGCCAGCGTCAAGTAACTCCGCATAGCCCTCGACGCTCTCGTCGGCCGGGGGTTCGAGTTCATGGGTGGCGATGAAGCTGAGCCAGTCGTCACGACCTCGTGTGGTTAGCTCCCGCGCACTGCGGAAGCCTTCTTCGCGCAAGGCGCGGATGGCGGTGAAGTTGTCGTCCGTCAACCGCGCGAACGAGACCGTAGCCCGCAACTCGTCCCGCTGATCCTCCGCCAGCGTGCCGTCGGCGACCAGCCGATCCAGTGCATGATCGTCCTCCAGTAGGTTCGCGGTATCGAGCGCTTCCACCAAGGCGTCGTTGGCCCCAACGATGTCGACCAACGCCTCGTTGCGGGCCCGGTTAACCAGTCCGGTCAGCGCTGAGGAGTCCCGCGCATCGCCATCCAGGCCCAGCAACTCGGCCACCGTTACCGGTTCCGTCTCCAGACCGCTATCGGCCATCCGGGTCAGCTCGCGCGCCAATTCCTGATCTGACGCGAGTTCGGGCATGACCCTCGTAAAGAGCAAGTCATCGACGGACATGTCTTCCACGTCTGCGAGCTCGATCTCGAGCTTGTCGATCGCCGAGACCAACCTCTCCGACGGGGCATCAAAGGCATCGATCAGACGGGATTTCAACTCCACCGTGAGGGAAGCACGCACCACCTCCCCAACTGCTGTGTCCCGTTCACGGAAACTTCGCAAGCTCTCCCCCAGTTTCGGCAGGCGGCGGAACGGACGAATGGATGGGTCGAGACGGGAGAAGCTATTGTCCTCCGCTGCGAGCAATTGGTTAAGAACGGCGGCCGTGGCCGCGTCTACGAGACCGGTCGCCTCCAGATCATTGCTTTGTTGAAATCGAGCCAGGGCCGCGCGGGTATCCACGCCAAATCGCGCCTGCCGCAGCTCCTCGTCGTTGAGCGCCAGCTCCGCCAATGCCAACGCACGATGCACTGCGGCGACTGCGGCGCCTTTGTCGAACAGCTTTACGTTATTCGCGATTCTGGTGGTCATGGCCAACTCCGTTCAGCTAGATTATAGAGGGACTGAGAAGTACTTTTCTTCATGAGCTTAAAGATTAGGATACTGATCGAAATTGGTCCTGTTTCCGCCTGCATTCTCCTCTCAAAATTCAATTGTTAAAGGCCTTCACGAAGGCGCGGCGGGTCGGGCTATCGCTATCCCTAACAATCCTCCCAAAGATAAACTGAGTTTTGAGATCCAGCTCGTCGATGGCCGTGACCGTTAGGCACACCTCTCTCACAATCACTATCCGTGCTCCTATTGCCCTCCCCTTTTTTTCTCCAACGGGCTCGGGCCCAGCTGCATCGACCTCACTTCGAGATTCAGGTTCAGTTTCTTTCCAAAGACCTCAAGCTGACCGGGCAAACTCGAGCAGTGTCGACAGAAATTAAAATCGCTTATCAATGTAACCTTGACTGGTCCTCGATACCCACTGAGAGATAAAGAAACCAACTGTGCCGCTGCGGAGTTCGCTGTCAACGATTCTGCATGACCTGTTCGTACAATGAGGTACTCAGGAGCTGTCTCAAGAAAGCCGCTAGAATCTGGGCCGACCTTGCTTGCGGCTTTCGCGCTGCGTCGCCTACCGAGTGTGGAGACGTCTACAAGTGACACATTGCGATTCTTGCCCGTACCGGCCCTGTGACCCTGCTCGACTGCCCGCACCTCCGCGACGCGCTCTCGCGCACTTACTCTGGTGAGGTTGAGCGATACAGTTTCAGTTTGAGCAGGCTGGTTCACAACCGCATTCATCTGTGCACGAGCGATGAAGGGTGCGGCGCCGGCGGCAGCTACACCCGAGGCTGCCGCGCCAGTCCCGGAAGCTGCGAGCTGTCGGTCCAGATCGTCTGTGTGAAGCGTAGAGATCCAATACGTAAAGGTACCAGCGGGCGTCCTCATGTTCGACACGCCTTCGTTGACGCGACGTCTGGTCTGTTGCTTCCAGAGATTCTCCTGCGTACCGACGCCATCTCGGCCAATCTCCAGCTGATTGGGATTCCGTTTTACTGGCCTGCTGTCATTGTAAGCCTCGCGTATTCTGATCTGATCCTGAAATGTCCAGTCCTTCTTTTCTAAAAGCCGTTTGAGAAACCTTTTTTTCGGATTCTCCCTGACGAGCTGAATGGCGAATTCCACCTCCTGCTCGTGGTAATACTCATCCATTGCCTGGGCTTCCTGCGCGATTTGCTGCGTCGTGATTACATCCTGAAAAAGCCTCACGAAGCCGGCTGCCTGCTGCGGAGAGGCAACGGCTTGAAGGCCGGTGACATCAATAAATTGGATCGGGTTACTTCGCGACGATCTATACCTGTTGACCCCATCCAGTATCGCGGCAGGGTCTGGCGTCACCCATCTTCCCAACCAACACGCGTAATACCTTGCTCCGTGGTAGTACAACGCGGTCTCCTCGTCTTTCTCCTTGCCGATATTTCGATAGCGTTTCAGACTAACCTCCGCTACCGAACGCCCCGCCCGATATGCCGACGTGCCATAGGGGTGGTATTCCTCGTAGGAGATGACATTGGCTTGGTCATCAACTTCCAACATGACCGAGCCAAGGTGGTTTTCCAGTTGGTACCGAATGAGCTGTACAGGCGATCCATCGTTTCCCTCAGTGCGGGTTTCGACCAAAACAATGCGGCGCGTATCGTCCATGACGTGCAGGGATTCCCGCTCCAGCGTCAGGGTGTTCCCGTCGCCGTTGTACTCCCGGTAAATCTCAACCCCCCCCAGATAGAGCCGTTCGTCGCGGCGTGACGGCGACTGTCCTGCGGCGGCCTGCCGCTCAGTCACCTTGCGCACCCGCTGCCCGGCCCCGTCATAGATGTAGTAGGTCGTTTCCGGTGTGCCCTCATCGATAACTTGGCGGTTGGTCGCCTGTAGTTGGTCCTTGAAGTCCCACTGCATGAGCGGCAGATGCGGCATGGTTGTCATGTTACCGTGGGCATCGTAGGTATACGGGGCGGAGAATTCGCCGGTGTCATCGCCCGGCAGGCTGGTCGCCAGCAGGCGGTTGTTGTCATCAGCATATCGATAGCGGCGGGCCCAGCGCTGGATGGCCCCACCGCGGTGGGCCATGCGCAGAATGTTGCCCACGCCGTCATAGTCGTATGTTTCGACGTACCGTTGCAGCGCTTCCGGACTGCTGGGAAAGGCAATGCCGATGAGCGGATCAAAGTCGGTTGCGTCGCGCTGGAGGTTGTTCTGTATGGCGTGCTCACGGCCCTCGGCGCGGATTAGCCGATAAAGGGCGTCGTAGGAATAGTCGCAGTGTGGCTCGACCTCCGCATTCGCAAAGAAAACGTTCTGTTGGGCGCGGTCCCGAATCGAGGTGATATTCCCCACTGGATCGTAGCTGTAATTCAGATCCTGCAGGTTGCGATTGTCCCGCTGGCGCCGGGTGTGCAGACGGCTAAGGCGAAAGGTATCCGGCTCGTAGTCGTAAGTGGTAGTGAAGTTGGTGCCGTCGCTGGTCGTGTAAACGATCCGCTCTCGTTCTCCGCGCGCATTGTAGTCGATACTGGCCACAAAGGGGGTCGCCCGGTCCGCACCCCGAAGCCGGACCGCCAACTGTTCCAGCAAGTTAGCTTCGTTGTAGGTTGGCAGGGTCACACTATTGTCAGGGGTAGTAATCGACGTCGGGCGGTTGAGCGCGTCGTACGTCGCCTCACTTCTGAAGACTTCGGTCTCCAAAACTGGATTCAGGCTCCAATCGACCGCGTCTCTATAATTAGCCGCTAGTTGGCGGGAGCTCCGACGCAGGTTGCCTTTGAAATCGTAGGCGTCGCTCGTCACCACTCCGGCTCCGTCGAATAGCTGAAACACACGGCCCCGGTGGTTGAGGGCATCGCCCTGGTCTTCGCCGTAGACCGTTCGCTGAAACAGAATCTCGCGTTCCGGATCGTCGGCATCAGCACCGGCCACAAACGCGCGCACGGGGCGACGCAATTCGTCGTACTCGGTGCGAAAGACGTGGCCCCGGCTGTCCCAACTGCGAATCGGCTGACCGCCGATGTCTGCCAGCAGCCGGCGTTCACCAGCATCCATGCTGTTCTCGTACAATTGGCGGCCCGCTGCGTCGTATCCCAGCACCAACGGGTTGCCGTTGGTGACGACCTGATAGGCCATCACGATATTTCCACGGTCGTCGATGACGCGCAGTGGATTACCTTCGAGATCCCGCTCAGTGCGGGTTTCGACGAGTCCGCCGGCGCCATTGTCGGCGATACTCAGGAACGGACGACCCAGCGCGTCGAAATGGACAATGCCCGGCGTATCGGCATGGGCGGCGGCCTTGGTCGCGGCGCTGGCCTCATCCTGGAGCCGCTGCGCGTCGGGCCATCTTGCCGCCGCCTCGGCGGCATGGTCCGGATCGCTTCGCAACCCATGCCATGTGGGAAGGTACTCGGCTTCGGGCATACGACGGAAGTAATCGCCAGCGTCCGGGTCGGCGGCCGCGTCCATCAGCACCGTATCATTGACGTCGTAACTGACCTGTCGCCACGGGTCGAAGACCACCTTTTCCCAACTGTGATTTGGTTGGAGTGTTGCCACCACGCGGCCGATAGGGTCATAGAAGAGGGTTGGGCTGACGCCGATACGCTGGTCGAATTCGAACTCGTGGGTATCGGTAAAGAAGGGTTCGTACTGGCGGACCGGTTGGCCCTTGTTGTTGAACACCGTCCAGCCGCTACCCACCCAGCGTGGGCTGACATCGTCCGCCGTAATCTCCGGCTGTCCGTTCGTCTCCAGAATGATAGCACCGCTTGCGTCGCGTCTGGGAACCGGGCCCGGTTCGGCCTGTGCTTTTTGCTGAATCTCGCGGCCAAAACCATCTGAATAGGACAGGCTCACCTGCACGATGGTCTGATCGCCCTCACCCAGGTCGCCGACATGGGTTTCCCGGACGATGGCTGCGGCGTATACAGGCCGCTCAAGTCGCTGAAAGCGGGATTCGTCGTAAATGGTGCGCGAGGTTGCATTGCCCAACAGATCAGCGGCGACGATACCTCTGGGATCGGCGAAAAAGGCGTCAACTTGGGCTTGGGTCAGTTGCGCCTGAAATGCTTCGAGCGAATCGCCCAGGCTTTCGGTTGCTTTGCCCATCACAGAGTTCCCAGCCACCATGCCGAGCACGTCGAACGCGACTGCCGAGCGGTTGCCGTTGGGGTCGGTCGTCAACTCGGGTTGCAGCACCCGGTAGTCGATTCTCGGAGACACGCTGCCGTCACCATTCCTCTCACCGGCGGTCACACGGTTGCCGAGCGGATCGCGAATCTCCAGTGGCAGCAGATCGTAGGCGTCGTAATCGACTGAGTTGGTTTTTTCAAATGGGTCTCGAAAGCGCCGTGGAATGAAGAAGTGCTGTCGCGCGAAAGCCAGTTCCTGGACTGTGGTATCACCTTCGGACGGTGAAAAAAATACCTGTCCCGATGGAATCCACCAGTTGTCGTCGGCCTGAAAATGAACATAGCGGCCGTCATCGGCCAGCATGTTCTCTGTCACACGATCTCCAAAGACGAGACCCAGATGCTCGGGAACGAATGCCAACTGGTAGCTCTCGAATGGCAAGGCTAGAGACTGCAGTTCACCCAGTGCTAATGAACCGCTAAGATCATCACGTCTGTAGAGCGAGCGGGCCCGCTCCAGTAGGCGTTTTTGCAACGTGCCGGGGCTCGGGGTTGCATGATACGGAATCTCCGTCGCGGACCCGACGGCTTCTCTCAATTCGGGAAAAGAGAAGCGGATTTGATCTGTCGCGAGCTCGAGACCCGCCACTTCGTAAGTGCTGACCCCACTTGGCAGCGGCGTGCGAAAAGCGCCCGCTTCATCAATCGCATTGGTGAATTCGTTGTCACTATAGGTGATCAACTGTTGTGCCTGAGCGTTCCGGTCGTCTGGTGAAAGCGTATCGTCCGCTTGTCGTCGTCCGTAGCCTACGGCTATCGTCTGCAGGACGTTGCCGAAGTCGTCAGTAGCTAAAACACAGCTATGCGTCACGCGGGGATCTGTAGGATTGCGCTCGTATTGGTAGACGATTGCCTCGCGAGCATGGGTGAAGAAGACGCCATGACGATTGGCTACACAGGGTTGAAGCCGCCTGATGCTGTAGTTCTGCTCAGTGACCGTGTAGGGGTGTAGCTCTTTCTCTGTTCGGTCAATTGCAAAGACCTCCTGACGCAACATCAACCCTTTCAGCGAGCGGACCGCTTCTCGTTCTTCATCGAGCGTAAGCCCCTGGGGAAGCACCGTGTCCGGCAACAACAGTCGAGCCGCCTCGTCATCCGACAAGTCGGGTTCCCGGTAGTATTCTCCAGCGTCTGTTTCGTCCAATAACCCTGCGTAGAAATTCGAAACCTGGGTTCGACCGAGGTATATGCCCGTATGGAACCAGCTTCGGGTCATTACCTGTGGAACGTGTGAGGTTTTGCTAATGTTGGCCGCCTCAGGCAACGCGTCATCGGCGGCCAGCGTGGCAAACTCCTCGGTGTCGATCCGCTCCACCATGCCGAACCCGCGGAACTCGCGCTCGTTGCCGTCGAAGTAACCATGGTGGTAGGCGTAGCGACTGACGAACCGATTGCGGCCGATATGGTCGAAGGTCTCCACGCGCTCGACAACGTGCACAGGAAACGGCAGCTTCGTTATCCACGGCCTGCCGTCGCGTCTATCCTGAAGATAAAACCTGGTTGAAGGAGCGTATTCGACGCGGGTTTCGGCACCAAGATTGTTGACCGTACGAACCAGGAGGTGTGGCTTCTGTCCGCCCATTAAGTTCACGAAGCGCATCGGCCTGCTAGCATCGCCTGCCAACGGAGATGACCAGACCAGGCAGGCGGTGCCATTGCCTAGGAGATCGATCGGCTCGATGCTGGCCAGATCGTCCATGCGCGGAACCACATCCAAGACTAGCGCCTCACTCCAACTGTTGCCGGTTTGGTTGAAGTAGAGGCGCACACCATCACGGTGCAGGTAGATGATGTCAGTGGTTCCGGTACCGTCAATATCCGTAAGCCGAAGGCGCCGTTGATCGAATTGGTCCGCGTGATCGAAGTGCGGAGCATGATCCATCGTGATCTTTTCGCCAAAGCAGCCGTGGCCCAGGTTGGGCCAGTAGCAGACTTCGCTCTCCCGAATGCGAACGAGGTCAGGGAGACCATCACCGCTGAGATCGGCGAGATAGATCGACTGGGTGCCATCCTCGAAGACCAGGTGCGGGCCTCTTTCATCATCGAAAGCTTGATGGACGCGGCGTTCCGGGCCGAAGCCTGCCTCTGCAAGGGACGGGTACCAGGTGAAAAAAGTGTCTTCGGTGATCAGTACGTCGGCGTGGCCGTCGCCGTCCAGATCCACGAACCGCAGATTCGGGTCTCGCGTGTCACGATTGAGGCGAGACGAGAACGGGCGGAATGGCTGCCAACCCTCTTCTCTATCGTGTTCGTAGAAACCGGGCGTGGCGCCCTCGAACGCCACGAGGTCTGGCTGGCCGTCGCCGGCCAGATCCATAAACCGTGCCCCGCTGGCCAAGGACAGATTCGGTTTGGCCGCGACGCATTCCAGTGGTGCAAATTCAACGGGGGTTCTGCCGATCGGGCTGAGATTTCGTTTGTAGAACCAAGCATTCGCCCGCTCGGCAAGGATCCCGGGAATGCCTTCACCGTGAAGGTCGGTCCAGAGATAGTCTAAGCCGTCCACGCCACTGGGCAGGTTCGCCAGACTCTCACCGCCCACCTCTTCCACTGCGTCCTGCACGACCGGCAGGGTGTATTCAAACTCGACCGGTGGAAGGCTTCGCCTACGGTACTCATTGCCCTCACGCTGGTAACCGGTCTGGGTTGCGGCGCGCAGAAATGTGTAGACGGGGTTGCGTGCATTTTCCGTTTCTTGCTTGCTGGAGTAAGTGAAATCGGTGGAGCGCACAAGGCAGTCGTTGCCGACGCCTTGTTCGCCCGTGAAGTGATGGAACATTAGTATCCGCTGACATAGCCGAGTGGTGCGCAATTCGAAGCCTGCTCGATAGGACGAGAACGGATCGTCGCGGTAGGTCCACTCGCCAGCATCACCCGGCCTCGGCACGTCAGCGTCGTGCTCGTCGTAGTCGAAGACTACCTCAAACATCCAGTCGGCGTTCTCGATCTGAGCAACAGTCAGTTGGCTCGGCCGGCGTGCTGCATCGTCCAGCAAGGGTGTACGATTGCCATAGCGGATGCCTTTTAAGTAGCGATTGGCAGTTCGACGCAGATCGTCTACTGTGCCTCGATTGCGCTCGTGGGACCGGGTAAGATCAACGCCGGCGCCGTCTTCCGGTTTGTAGTTGTAGACGATGGCATTGCCCTTGTCGTCCCGCGTTTCGCAGATCAACCATGCAAAGATGCGTCGTGGATCCTCGGGATCGGCGATTCGGGAGAGCGAATCCTTGCCATAACACGTGAGAATATTGTCCTTGGAGATCGAGCGCCAATGGACGTCACCGTCGCTGCGGCGGGTCCAGCGCTCAATGCGCGCGAATAGCCCCTCGATGCGTGGCCGGTATCGGTGGATTGTTATGTCCGGCACAGAGTCGGAATCCTCGAACCGGGTATCGTCGGGAGCAAACCACGGAACTAAGTCTTCCGAACCGGAAAGGATGAAGACATCAGACTCGGTGGCGTCCAGGTATTGCGGTAGTCCTTTATCGGTCTTGCGTGTTATCTGTGGTAGGCTTAGGGACCATCCGAAACCGAAGGGTCCGTTGCCCGTACCGGAGTTGTAGGACAGCGAGAGCTGTGGGCCAAACCCGGATCGCCCTGATGTTGTGATGATGGGAAATGTCATAGATCCGGTGCCGGTCACCGGATTAGCAGCGAATTTCTCACCGATACCTCGGATGGCGCCGCCGCCTTTGGGTAGTGAGAGTGCTGGGGGGGATACCAGGAAATTCGCACGTCCCTGATTGTTCTCACCTGGGGGTCCATCGGACCTGATCGGGTTGTTCCCAGCCCTTTCCACCGCAATCACCTCCTATGAGCGAAGAGACTTCCAGGCCCAACATGGCAACAGCAGCTGTGTGGGTAATTGCGCAGTTCAAGCCAGCTCTACACGTTACCCATAATAGTTCAGCTACCACCCGCAGATCGGATGGTATGATGAAAGCCCCCAGAAGGGGCTATTGTTAAAGTCCTGCCAGTCTCATCTGTTCCTGGCGCTTCCCTTACCGTCCCTATGCTCTGATGTACTCTCGATTCATCTGCTCATCTAATCCGATTGTATTGACACGGTAACCTCAGGCCTAAAAACACCGGCCCATGAGTTTCCTCTTCACTTGCAGCTATTCCCTGAATATCCGTATCGCCGACTTCCCTTTAAGAAATCCTATCGCGTTCACTACACTGTACTTCGGTGAAATCTGTAGCAGAATATTGATGTGATTCCGCGTCGCGCAACCGTCTACCGACTCGACCCCTGCTTGGCGACATAACTCCCTGAATACCTCGGCAGTTTCCTTTCTCAGGTTTCTATATAGTGCCTTCTTCCTAATACTGGGACAAAGATAATAAGGCATCCGCGATAATGTTACTCGTGCACTTGTCTGTGCCAGTCTCTCATCGTGGCCTCCTTTTTGAACTTGCCGGTTCAAAAGGAGGCACTTTCCAACTCCGCACGCCGAAACAGCAAAGCCCTTTCGTGTCTCGCCGCCAAAGGTGGCGGTTGACCTAGACTAAATTGATTGTAGTTCAAAAAAGAAAAGCGAGCACAAGTGTGAATCTCGAATACGTAACTTTCTCTTCAAGCAGGCTCCTCATGCAATCTTGACGCCCACTAACAGCCTACCCTAGGCTGCACCAGTATGAAGGACATCGTCATTCTATTGGTTCACCTGCTGACCACCGTCGAAAAGTTCCTCGGTCCAGGTGGCGCAAAGATGTCTGTGGCGAATTGCTGGTTATCATCTGGATATCAACGCTTCACTTGTCTTGTTAATGAAGGTAACCTTCTCCACCCTTCTCTGATCTGAAAGAACCGCTGGTGTTACTGACCCACCTTTTGACAACGCTTGCCAGACTCATGGGGCCTGGCAGGGCCGAGGCCATCGTCGCCGGCAACCTGCTCAGGAAACAGCAACTGCTGATCGTTAACCGGTATCGGAAACATGCATCCAATCTGTCTGCAATTGACAGAGTACTGCTCCTAGAAGCCTTAAAAATCCTGGTCTTGCCCATTTTACTCACCGGGATATCTTGTGACATGAGATGGATTTTGTCACTCCATACCCATTAAGCTGCCCTCATCTTCACGGTTTTTCCAATCCGAGCCAACATATTGACCAGCATGTCGATAGTAAAGTTGTTATAGCCTTTTGAAATCGTCATTATCTTTTCCTTTCTTCTGCCAGTGCCTTGTATCTCGCTTTTGCCAAATCGATATCGGCTTTACGCGTTTTCTGTGTCTTCTTTTCAAACGCGTGAAGTACGTACACAGCTTCTTCAAACTTGGCTACATAGATCACCCGATATATGCCTTTCTCATCTCGAATACGGATTTCACTAGCTCCTGCCCATACGGTGTTCATCGGCTTTCAGTCACTTGGCTGCAATCCAGACTGAACATTACTCAGCTCAAAACCAGCCTCTCAACGCGCACCTGCCGGGAAATTCTTGAGATCACCCAATGAACTGCCAACAAAACGAACGTCTTCCATGGGAAGGTTATATAAGATTTTGTATATTCGTCGTGAGTTTCTTGACCAAACGTTATGCTGGATTGCCCATTTGGTAGATTATCGTTGGCAGCAGCATTTTCTGCGAGCTCGTCCAGATTTCGATAGTTACGTAGCTGTGAATTCGAGACCCGCAGGTAGTAATGAATCAGTTCACCCGCCATCCAACGCGGTGTTGGAGGTACCCGGTGGCTTAGTACCAGCTGAAGTCAACTACCCGCTCAATTTGAGGTATCCGGATTTCGCCAAGATCTCAATTGGAAAACCGCAAGCGCTTATCACCGGTCTTTTTTTTGATAAGGAGCAAACGGTTCAGCGAGTATGCAAACAGAGTGACGAATTTCATCGACCTTACTTCAACGTTTTTGCTGCCTGAGCGGTCGTAGGTCAGTCAGCTTCCAATCCCGGGGGGCATATTGAGGCGCAAAGAAACAGAACTACTCTACTGTCACGCTACCGGCTATCACATTTAGGGGAATAATCTTTTCATACACTGTCACTACTTCCATTGGAGTAGGATCACCGATCGCTTCAAAGCACAGGCGGTATAGTTCATCCCCATTGCGCAGCTGGATTCCATTTAAATTACTATCGATCCAAACGAAGGTGAGATGCCCCCTATCGATGACGCTCATACCAAAATTCTCTGGAGACAGCCCGGGAAAATTTAAACTTTCAACCTTTTCCAAACGTAGAATTTTGGGATCCCAGAGAATGCTGTATTGCATGGACAGGATCGGGATGGCTCTGAAGTCCAGAACGCTTACACCCAGACAAACTTCTCTCCCCTTTGTGGTTTTGATCATACCCAGAATGAGAATAACTTCCTCGTTTTGCGAGACCCTAAAGGCCTGGGCTTGCTGCGGTTGATTCATGTTGTGCCTGGACTGCTGGATAAGGTCCTTGCTATCGCTATTCTGGCAGGCAAATAGTGCTAAGAGCAGGTACCATTTTTTCATTTCAATGGGGTGTTGTCGCACAATTCGGAAAAGATACCAGGAACCCCAACTCTAATACATTAGGCACCCTAACATCACAAAGATATTTTCCGACCGTAATATTCCTGCGCCGCCATCCGATTCTGGATACTGTATTTGGCTATGGCCTCGACCTGCTAAACATCCAGACTTCGCTACTTTACGAGCACCCTGACCAAAACCCAAAAAAGTAGACGACATTATTGGCCGGCGTTGAAGAGTAGCCCCACTCGAGACACGCCACGAGGGCGGTTTGAATAACCGGGCAACATCTCGCGGTGGCATGCTCGACGTTTGCAGACCAAAATATCCCCGACTCGGAAAACGAAAAGCTTCGCTTACGCCTGCTCGCGGCGATTTGGGAATGTGTAAGCGACTCCGGCCTGATGTAGACCGAGATAGCTGCCGCGATGGGAATTAAGCAGCCGGCGTTTAACGATTCCATTAAGAGCAAGCATGAAAATTCACGATTGATCGACTTGTGAGGATGCCTTCCAATTTGGGGAGGAAGGTTAACATCACCGTCACAGACAAAGCTGCATAAGTTTCCGCTAGGATCGAGAACTATCTCGTTAACCGGCAGTTAAGCGAAATATCCAGGCTCAGGCCAGAGCATACAGACCTTGAGCAATAGGTCGCTCAACTACTCCTGACAAAGAGTGCGCGAGAGTGGAGGTGTTGGTTTACACCCAAAACTGCATTAAAAATTAACCCGTCCACCAGATTGACCGGAATGTGGCCTACGAAATCTTCTGTTTTCCAGTTCTTCTCCTTTTTCTGTTGCCTTTAGAATGTTTGCAGCGTAGCTGTCATTGTCAGTTTCGATAGTATGGAAATTATGGGTCAGTCGATCGAGCCGCACTGTTGTCATCTTCGGATCGCTGAACAGCGATAACCATTCTGAGAAGCTCAGGTTGGTAATGATAGTGATGCTGTGTGCTTGGTAAAGAGTTAAGGGACTATCGCTGCAGAAAACAGTCTCCATCCGATGCGCCACGTATGGAGCCAGGAAGTTTTTGCCGCTCAGCTGTAACATCATTAGACATCGCGAGGCATGAATAGACGGAATTTGCTGCCTTTTCCACCCATAATAGAGTTGGAAATAATATCAGCAAAGTAAACTATCGGTTTGGTTTAATTGATGGAGGCTTGAGCCCGGAATCGAACCGAGGTCCACGGCTTTGCAGGCCGCTGCACTTATTATAGATTCCAATAACTTATGGACTATGCCGCTCAATTAGGAATTGTACTCATATTCACTTTGGAATCGACAACCCCAACAAATAGATGCTATTGAGGTTTTCCGGGTGAGATCGATATGTAACTCCCCTAGTCTCCCAATTAAATTACCGGATCAATTCCATTGCTCAACCCGTAAACCTGCAACGCGTTCAAACTCACGTGTATTATTGGTTATCAGCATCGTATCAAGACTGAGCGCATGGGCAGCAATCAAGAGATCGTTCGAGCCAATGGGGCAGCCGGCGCGTTTCAGGTCGGTACGAATCCGCCCGTACTGGCGACCTGCCCCAGCATCGAAGGGTATGACCTCCAATGGCAGTACAAACCTCTCCAATCGTTCCATATTGTCACTGATGCGATTGCTGTTCTCGACACCGAAACGTAGTTCCGCATAAGTTATCGAGGAGATGCCGACTTCACCTATCTTATAGTCCCTGACTCGCTCCAGAATCTCCGGCTGTCTCCGATTAATCGCATAGATACAGACATCGGTATCCAACAGGATTTTCACTCGATGGGCTCCCTTTCCTGGACCTTTGGTTGTTCGCGAGAGATTATAAAATCCTCCGGAAACTCGGCGAGGGCATCGAACATGATCTTCCAGGGGTCGTCCTTGGGTAGCAACACCACGGCGTTGCCCATACGCTTGATGACCACCTCGTCACCCCGGAAGCGGTATTCCTTGGGCAAGCGCACAGCCTGACTGTTTCCGTTGACAAATAATTTTGCTGTTTCCACAATCTGATCTCCAATTAATATATACTAATAGTATATATTAATTGGACTTTATTCAAGTTGGCGGCGTTGTTGGGGTGTGGCTGGCTAATCATTAGTTCTTCCTGGAAAACAGGCACTTAATAGATCTTGTGCCCTACAGCTGTCTGCCCTTGTACGTCCCGAATATTCATGCCGCCTTCGGAAGATAGACATGGTGAAGGCCGTGGACAACGGGTAATTCAACAACGTTGCAGGATTCCGCTGCTCGTACGGGACGACCATCCGGCGCATCCCGATCCAAGGACTGGTGTGTTCGCCAAGGATGGTAGTAATTTAGATACGACGACATAAGTCGCTTGAGATGCCACTCGTTGAACACGATAACGTGGTCGAAAAGTTCTCGGCATAGCGTCCCGATTACTCTTTCCACATAGGCATTTTGCCATGGCAACGCAGGTGCCGTGATGACCTCGTCGATACCCAGACTTACAATCCTCCGCATAACGCGCTCGCCGTATATGCCATCACCGTCTCGAATCAGATAACTCGGCTCAGTGTCAAACGGAAACGCTTCGAAGATCTGTTGCGCCGTCCACCGCGCCGTAGGATGTTCCGTCACATTGAAGTGAATAATTCGCCGTCGGTCGTGGGCAAGCAAGATAAAGACAAACAACACCCGGAAAGTAGCTGTCGGGACGATGAAAAAGTCGACCGATACCAGGTCTAGAACATGCTGGTCTCGAAATGTTCTCCACGTGGGTGATGGAGGCTCGGCCCACTTGGGCTGATACTTTTCTACCGTAGACTTGGCAACGTCGATTCCAAGCATCGCAAGCTCAGCGACGATCTTTGGCGAACCCCACGTCGGATTGGCTTCCCACATCCGAACTATGAGCTTTCTGAGTTCTGGCGAAATCCGAGGTCGGCCGGGCTTAGCTGACTGACTGAGTGCGCGCCAGTAGTCGCGGAATCGCTTTTTCTGCCAGGTCGTGACGGTCCTAGGTTGAACAAAGTACAGGGCTGCACGCCAGCCCACCCAAAATCCTGCTATGAAGCACCAAATTTCCGATACAGAGACAACTGATTTCGCAGCGCTGCATTCTCCGTCTGCAAAGACAGCCGTGATCGGACAGATGTAGTCACCAATATCAGCAGGAAATGGATCAGTCGTGCCATGGATCCAAGGATCAACCATCATTAAAAAATATGCAACAGAATCAACAGGCTCCTATTTTCGGGACCCACAGGCAAACTGGACCGATCCTTGCTTGGATTACATCTTTTCAACCCGCTCCAAGCAGCTGATGTCCAAACCCGAAATCCTGAAAATTCTGTTGGTCGATGAAAACCGGGGACGCTCCGCAATACTCGAACGTGCGCTGGTGGACAGCGGCCAGCAGGTAATCGCCACGCTCAACAGTGGGGAGAACCTGAGTGCCCAGGTCGCGGCACTGTGTCCGGATGTCATCATTATCGATCTGGACTCTCCCGACCGGGACATTCTAGAACAGATGCGCTCTATCACCCGCGACGATCCGCGCCCGGTGGTGATGTTTTCTGAAGATAACGACAGTAACAGCATCAAACAGGCAGTAGAGGCGGGAGTTAGCGCCTACGTGGTGGATGACCTCAACGACCGGCGCATCAAGCCGATAATGGATGTTGCCATTGCCCGATTTCGCGAGTACCAGGCGCTCAGGGACGAGCTGACCCAAGTGAAGAACACGCTCGAGGAGCGCAAAATCATCGACCGGGCTAAGGGCATCATCATGCAGCGCAAGGAGTGCAACGAAGAGAGCGCCTATCAGCTGCTGCGTAAAACAGCGATGAACAGCAATCAACGCCTGGTCGATGTCGCGCGTAACCTGATCGCATCGCTGGAGCTGCTGAGCTGAACTCTCTGCCCCATTTTCATGCGTATGCGGATGCTAATGCACAAATTTAGCGCGTGCAGCATTTTCCAGCAGCAGCCGGCCCCAATTCCCAAATTGGTGAGTTCGTTATTATTTTCAGTGACTTAGCCAGACACCAGAAATCTTGGCACGGTCGCTGCACTAAGCATTGCAAGAACGCTGCTCCGTCAACGGTGACAGAGTGGCTTTGATGATTGGCTTTTCCGCCAAAGGCGGTCGGGAAGGCAGAGGACAAAGGCGTCCACCCACACCCTATTAGGGTGCGCGGGTGCGACGCCTCTTTTTTTGCAGCGGAGGAAATTCGACCATGAAGATAGCAGGCAATCCCGACTACGGTCGCCGTGGTTTTCTTAAAAGAGGTCTCCTGGCACTGGCCATCGTCAGCACACTGGGTGTCACAGCACTTATAGGCAGCACAGCAGTGGCCGCCGTCGGCGAACCCGAGAAGGAGGACCTGAAATTCGGATTTATCAAACTGACCGATATGGCGCCCCTGGCCATCGCCTATGAGAAAGGTTACTTCGAGGACGAGGGGCTCTATGTAACATTGGAGGCGCAGGCCAACTGGAAGGTGCTGCTGGACGGTGTCATCGACGGACAGTTGGACGGAGCGCACATGCTCGCCGGCCAGCCGCTCGCTGCCACCATCGGCTTCGGCACCAAGGCGCACATCGTCACCCCGTTTTCGATGGATCTCAACGGTAACGGTATCACCGTCTCCAACGAGATTTGGGAGCAGATGAAGCCCAATATTCCCAAGCAGGCGGATGGCAAACCGGTGCACCCGATCAAGGCCGATGCACTCAAACCGGTTGTGGAGAAGTTCAAGAGCGTAGGCAAACCGTTCAAGATGGGTATGGTTTTCCCAGTCTCCACCCACAACTACGAGTTGCGTTACTGGTTGGCGGCCGGTGACATCCACCCCGGTTACTATGCGCCGCACAAGGGCGACATCAGCGGCACCCTGAAAGCCGATGCACTGCTCAGCGTGACGCCGCCGCCGCAGATGCCGGCAACGCTCGAGGCCGGCACCATCTACGGTTACTGTGTCGGCGAACCCTGGAATCAGCAGGCGGTGTTCAAAGGGATCGGTGTACCGGTTATCACCGACTACGAGATCTGGAAGGACAACCCGGAGAAGGTGTTCGGCCTCACCAAGGCATTTACCGAGAAGTACCCAAACACCACGGTACGCCTGGTGAAGGCGCTGATCCGCGCCGGAAAATGGTTGGATGAGAATAACAACGCCAACCGCCCGGAAGCGGTGAAGATCCTCTCCCAGTCCAACTACGTCGGCGCCGACTATGACGTCATCGCCAACTCGATGACCGGCACCTTCGAGTACGAGAAGGGCGACAAGCGCGAGGTGCCCGACTTCAACGTCTTCTTCCGCTACAACGCCACCTATCCCTACTACTCGGATGCCGTCTGGTACCTGACCCAGATGCGTCGTTGGGGGCAGATCGCCGATCACAAGCCCGACAGCTGGTACGACGAGACAGCAAAAAGCGTCTACCGCCCGGACATCTACCGCATCGCGGCAGAGGAGTTGATCGCCGAAGGTAAACTGAGCGCCGACGAATTCCCCGATTTCTCCAGCGAGAGCGGCTACCGACCGCCCCAGACTGAGTTCATCGACGGCGTTACCTACGACGGCACCAAGCCCAACGACTATCTCAAGGAGTTCGGGATCGGTCTCAAAGGTACGGAGAAGATCTAATCAACCTGCTGGGGGGCGGCTCGACGCCTCCCGGCAGCGAGGAGTAGCAGACGATGAGCACATCAACCCTATCCGCCAAGACCTTCAATATGCCCGTCAAGGACCGGCTGTTCGCCTTCCTGGAGGGGGATCGCATCAGCAGGGGATCCACCCGTTTTGCCAAGCGTGTGCTGATCCCGCTCATGGCGCTGATGATCTTCCTGGGCCTGTGGAGTGCTGGTGCCAAGAACGTTCAGACCTCTCTCGGTGTGTTACCTGGACCGCAGAAGGTATGGGAACAGACACTCTCGCTCTACGAGGAACACACAGCCGAGCGTGAGAAAGAGGCGGCCTTCTACGAACGTATTCAGACGCGTATCGACAAGGCCATCGCCGAGGACAAACCCGAAGCCAGAATCGAAAAACTGAAAAGTCGTCAGTACACGGGGCGTGCCACCTTCTTCGACCAGGTCCTTACCAGTCTGTGGACTGTCATGTTCGGCTTCATCATCGCATCGCTGATCGCGGTCCCCATCGGCATTCTGTGCGGGATGAGCAGCACGCTCTATCAAGCGGTCAATCCGCTGATCCAGGTGTTCAAGCCGGTCTCACCCCTGGCCTGGCTGCCATTGGTGACCATGGTGGTTTCAGCTCTCTACGTCAGCGACAGCCCGATGTTCGAAAAGTCGTTTCTGAACTCGGCGATCACGGTAACGCTCTGTTGCCTGTGGCCCACGATCATCAATACCACGGTCGGCGTTTCGGGCGTGGACAAGGATCTGATCAACGTCAGCCGCGTACTGCGCCTTAGCTGGATTACCAAAACGTTGAAGATCGTACTGCCCTCGTCCATACCGATGATCTTCACCGGCTTGCGATTGTCGCTGGGTATCGGCTGGATGGTGCTGATCGCGGCCGAGATGCTGGCGCAGAACCCCGGTCTCGGAAAATTCGTCTGGGACGAGTTCCAGAATGGCAGCTCCAACTCGCTGGCGCGCATCATGGTCGCGGTACTGGTGATCGGTTTCATCGGCTTTCTGCTCGATCGCGGCATGCTTTCGCTGCAGCGCACCTTCAGCTGGGACAAGAGCGCCGTACTCCGCTAGAGGCCACGACAACTCCTTAAGGGTCAATACTGTGAACAGCTATCTCAACATCGACCATATCAGTATCACTTTTCCGACCGACAACGGACCGCTCAACGTGCTCAATGGTGTCGACCTCAAGGTGCAGAAGGGAGAGTTCATCTCGCTGATCGGCCACTCGGGGTGCGGCAAGTCGACGGTGCTCAATATCGTCGCCGGACTGCTCAACGCAACCGAAGGGGGCGTCATTCTCGAAGAGAAGGAGGTACGAGAGCCGGGCCCGGACCGTGCTGTGGTCTTCCAGCACCACTCCCTGATGCCCTGGCTCAGCGTTTATGACAATGTCCGTCTCGCCGTCGACCAGGTCTTCAAGAAGAGCAAGACCCGGAAGGAGCGCGACGACTGGACGCGTCACAACCTGGAGCTGGTACATATGTCGCATGCCCTGGATCGTCGTCCCGACGAGATATCCGGGGGCATGAAGCAGAGGGTAGGGATTGCACGCGCTTTGGCGATGGAACCCAAAGTGCTGCTCATGGATGAGCCGTTCGGCGCACTCGACTCCTTGACCCGGACCCATATGCAGGACTCGCTGATGGAGATCCAGGCGCGTCTCAACAACACGGTCATCATGATCACCCATGACGTGGATGAGGCGGTGCTGCTCTCGGACCGCATCGTCATGATGTCCAACGGACCCTCTGCAACCATCGGAGAGATTCTCGATATCGATCTGCCGAGACCGCGCGATCGCCTGGCGCTGGCAGAAGATCCCAAGTACAACCACTACCGGGCAGAGGTGGTCAAGTTCCTGCACGAGCGCCATGCCCAGCCCGACGTCCCGACAAACTTCGCAGAAGCGTCTGATGACGACGATAAAGAGCAGTCACTGAGCCTGGTGTCGAACGGTTAGCGGGATGAGCAGCGAACTCGCTTTCAGTCCCGATGCCCTGGAGAAGAGGGCGCTGACCCTGGGATTCATTCCGCTCACCGACTGCGCGCCCCTGGTGATCGCCAGGGAGATGGGCTTTTTCGAGCGGTACGGTCTGGAGGTCACCCTCTCCAAGGAGACCTCCTGGGCCAATATCCGCGACAAGGTCGCCATCGGCATTCTGGATGGTGCGCAGATGCTCGCACCCATGCCGCTGGCGATGTCGATCGGGCTGGGGCCGATCAAGAAACCCACCATCACCGCCTTCTCTATGGATCTCAACGGCAACGCGGTTACGGTATCCGACGCGCTCCATCGGGAGATGCTCGCCGAGGGGCACGAAAACATGTCGCAACGGTCGACCTCGGCGCTCGCGCTGAGATCGGTCATCGACGCGCGCAGTGAGCGCGGTCGCGAGCCGCTCTCGTTCGCGGTGGTTTTTCCCTTCTCCACGCACAACTACGAGCTGCGCTACTGGCTCGCGTCGGCCGGTATCGATCCCGACAGGGATATCCGCCTGGTGGTGGTGCCACCATCGCAGATGGTGGATCAGCTGGAGCGAGGGTTGATCGATGGCTACTGCGTCGGCGAACCCTGGAACAGCATCGCTGTTCAGCGGGGATTGGGACACACGCTGATCACCAAGTACGAGATATGGCAGAACAGTCCTGAAAAGGTCTTCGGCGTAACCGAGGAGTGGGCAGCGCAGCATCCCAACACCCACCTTGCACTGTTGATGGCTCTGCTCGAGGCGAGCCAATGGGTGGATAAGCAGGAGCATCGGCTGGGGGTCACGGAGATCATCTCCCGAAGCGTCTACATCAACGCGCCGGAAAACGTGGTGCGCATGTCGATGATGGGCACCTACCAGTTTGCGCCGAACAGCATGCCTCAGACACAGACCGATTTTAACGTCTTCCACCGCTACGCAGCGAACTACCCCTGGCGTTCCCATGCAATCTGGTTCCTGACCCAGATGATCCGCTGGGGACAGATCCAGGAGTGCTTCAATATTCCAGCCGTCGCCAGCGAAGTCTTTCGCCCCGACATCCATCGTGAGGCGGCAAAGCTGGTCAGTATCGACGCTCCCGTTGTGGACTACAAAAGCGAAGGCATCCACAACACCAAGTGGAGTTTACCAGGCTCCGACGGTGCCATTGCCATGGGACCCGACAGCTTCTGTGATGGCGACAGTTTCGACCCGATGAAGCCAGTGGAGTACCTGAAGAGCTTTTCCGTTCATAACCTGGCGCTCCCACTGCAGCAGCTGCATGAGATCAACAACTACACGTCGTCCGGCACAGATATGCCCCGTGTTAGGCAGGAGTCAACCCGATGAAGCAGAAACTTGTACTGATTGGAAACGGCATGGCCGGTATCCGTACCCTCGAAGAGTTGCTGAAGCTCGACGAATCCGACAACTATGAGATCACCGTATTCGGCGAAGAGCCGCATCCCAACTACAACCGGATTCTGCTCTCCCCCGTGCTGGCCGGTGAACAGAAGTTCAACGATATCATTCTCAACTCCAGGGAGTGGTATCGCGAGCACGATATCAGGCTGCACAGTGGCGATCCCGTCATCTCCATCGATCGCGTCAACAAACGGGTGATTACCGCGTCGGAACTGAAGATTAGGTACGACCGGCTGATCATCGCCACCGGATCGCGGCCGTTCATGCTGCCTGTTCCAGGCACCGAGCTCGAGAGTGTTCTGGGATTTCGCGATATCGAGGATGTCGAGAAGATGCTCGAGGTCGCCAGGAGCCACAAGCGTGCAGTGGTTGTCGGCGGCGGCCTGCTGGGGCTGGAGGCGGCAAACGGCCTGTTGAAGCAGGGCATGGAGGTGTCGGTGGTCCACCTGATGGACAGCCTGATGGAGAACCAGCTTGACAAACCGGCCGCCGAACTGCTGAAGGCCTCGCTGGAGCAGAAAGGGCTCAATTTCCTGCTCGAGAAGCGTACCAAGGCGATCACCGGCAGCGAGCGGGTCACCGGCATCACCTTCGACGATGGCGAGCAGCTTGAAGCGGATCTGGTGGTGATGGCGGTCGGTATCCGCCCTAACATCGCGCTTGCCGAGGCGTCTGGCATCCACTGCGAACGGGGCATTGTCGTTAGCGACACCATGCAGACCTTCGATCCCAGCATCTATGCCGTTGGCGAGTGCGTTCAGCATCGCAGCCGCTGCTACGGGTTGGTCGCACCGCTATTCGAACAGGCGAAGGTGTGCGCCAACCACCTCGCCAATCTCGGCTATGGACGGTACGAGGGGTCGGTGACATCAACCAAGCTGAAGGTGACCGGCATCGATCTCTTCTCCGCCGGCAACTTCCTCGGCGACGACGACAGCGACGAGATCGTCTTTCGCGACCCGGGTGCCGGCGTCTACAAGAAACTTGTCATCAAGAATGACCGCATCGACGGTGCCGTGCTCTATGGCGATACCATCGATGGTGCCTGGTACTTCCAATTGATGCGCGAGGGTACCGACATCTCCAATCTGCGCGAGAATCTGCTGTTCGGGCAGGCGCATCTCGGCGATTCGGGGCACGGCGGCGAGAATCACGCCATGACGATGAGCGACGACGCCCAGGTGTGCGACTGCAACGGCGTCTGCAAGGGGGAGATCGTCAAGGCGATAACCACCAGGGGACTCTTCAGCCTGGAGGAGGTGAAAGCGCACACCAAGGCTGCTGCCTCCTGCGGCTCCTGTACCGGGCTGGTCGAGCAGATTCTGGGAAGTACCGTCGGCGGCGACTACTCGACACCTGAACACAAACCGATATGTCCGTGCACCGACTTCAGCCACGACCAGGTGCGCGAAGCGATACGCGAGCTGAAACTGACCGACATGGCCTCCGCATTCAAAGCACTGGTGTGGCGCAACAAGGATGGCTGTCACATCTGCCGGCCCGCGCTCAACTACTACCTGATCTCCACCTGGCCGGAGGTGGCCAGAGATGACAGCCAGTCGCGCTTCGTCAACGAACGCGTGCACGGCAATATCCAGAAGGACGGCACCTTCTCCGTCATTCCCCGCATCTGGGGTGGCAAGACCACCCCGGACGAGTTGCGTGCCATCGCCGATGCCGCAGAGCAGTTCAACGTCGGCGAAGTCAACATTACCGGCGGTCAGCGCATCAACATGCTGGGGGTGCAGAAGAAGGACCTGCCTGCCATCTGGGCCTTTCTCAACGAGCGGGGGCTGGTCTCGGGCCACGCTTACGGCAAGGCGCTACGCACCGTTAAGACCTGCGTAGGCTCCACCTGGTGCCGCTTCGGCACCCAGGACTCCACCGGCATGGGGATAGACCTCGAGAAGATGACCTGGGGCTCCTGGATGCCGCACAAGTTCAAGATGGCCGTATCGGGCTGTCCCCGCAACTGTGCCGAGGCGACGATCAAGGATTTCGGCGTGGTGGCAATCGACTCGGGCTGGGAACTCCATATCGGCGGTAACGGCGGTGTCAAGGTCAGGGCGACCGACATGCTCTGCCGGGTGACTACCGAAGCGGAGGTGAAGGAGTACTGCGCTGCGTTTATCCAGCTCTATCGCGAGGAGGCCCGCTACCTGGAACGCACGGCACCCTGGGTAGAGCGGGTGGGACTCAACTATGTCAAAGAGCGAATACTCGATGACGCCGAGGGGCGGAAGGCGGCGGCGGAACGTTTCCACCTATCGCAACGTATCGCACAAAGCGATCCCTGGGCTGAGCGCGCACAGGGCGGTGAGGCGCATGAGTTCGCACCGATCAAGGTAATCGAAGCCCCCGTTGAGGGTCGGCTGGAGGTAGCTGCATTGTGAGTGACTGGATCGAAATAGGGCAAGTCGAAGAGATACCCCGCCTGGGATCGCGCGTCGTCAAGGCGCCACAGGGCAACATCGCCATCTTCCGCAACGCGGATGACGAGATCTTCGCACTGGGGGACAAGTGCCCGCACAAAGGAGGGCCGCTCTCCGACGGTATCGTCTCGGGCCGAACGGTCACCTGTCCGCTGCACAACTGGAAGCTGCAGCTGGATGACGGCGTCGCCGTGGCACCTGACGAGGGGTGTACCAACACCTATCCTGTCAGGCTCAACGGATCAATGATCTATCTTCAGCTGGGAAGCTGATCCAAGACCATGCCCGAACGGACAAGAACAACCTGCCCCTACTGCGGTGTCGGTTGCGGGGTGATCGCCACTACTGATGGGGCAGGCAAGGTATCCGTCAAAGGCGACCCTGATCACCCCAGCAACTTCGGCAGGCTCTGCTCCAAGGGAGCGGCGCTGGCCGATACGCTGAATCTGGATCATCGACTGCTGCACCCGATGATTCACGGAGAACGGGCGAGCTGGGACAATGCCATCGAGCATGTGGCCTCGGGCTTCAACCGGATCATCGAGCGGCATGGCCCGGATGCGGTCGCCTTCTACGTGTCGGGCCAACTGCTCACGGAAGACTACTATCTGGCCAACAAGCTGATGAAGGGCTTCATCGGCAGTGCTAACATCGATACCAACTCCCGCCTCTGCATGTCCTCTTCGGTGGCCGGCCACAAGCGGGCATTCGGTTCCGACACCGTACCCTGCAGCTACGAGGATCTCGAGCAGGCCGATCTGGTAACCCTGGTGGGTTCCAACACCGCCTGGTGCCACCCGGTACTCTTCCAGCGCCTGCGCGATGCCAAGGTGAGGCGACCCGAGATGCGCGTGGTCGTTATCGACCCGCGAAAGACGGCGACCTGTGACATCGCCGACCTCCACCTTCCGCTGGCACCCGGCAGCGATATCGATCTGTTCCACGCGCTGCTGGACTATCTCGATCGACAGGATGCGCTAGATCGCGACTACATCGCGACTCACACGCAGGGCTTCGAGGATGCGCTTGCGGCTGCGCGATCGCAGACGGATCCGGTAACGGCGGCAGCCGCAGGTTGTGAACTGCCGGTTGATGATCTGCAACGATTCTTCCACCTCTTTCTGGAACGGGAGAGGTGCGTTACCGTCTACTCGCAGGGCGTCAACCAGTGGAGTTACGGCACTGACAAGGTCAACGCCATCATCAACTGCCATCTTGCCACCGGCCGTATCGGCAGACCGGGCATGGGACCATTCTCCTTCACCGGGCAACCCAACGCGATGGGTGGGCGGGAGGTGGGCGGTCTCGCCAATCAGCTCGCCGCACACATGGACTTCGAACCCAAGGATGTCGCTCGCGTCGGCCGCTTCTGGAACGCAACCAGGATCGCGGACAAGCCAGGTCTCAAGGCGGTCGATATGTTCCAGGCGATGACCGAGGGGAAGATAAATGCGGTCTGGATCATGGCGACCAACCCGGTAGTTAGTATGCCCGACGCCGAACGGGTCAGGGAGGCGCTGCAAGCGTGCGAGTTCGTCGTCCTGTCGGACTGCGTGGACAACACCGATACCGCCCGCTACGCAGATGTACTGCTGCCGGCCACCACCTGGGGAGAGAAGAGCGGTACCGTCACAAATTCAGAGCGACGCATATCGCGGCAGCGTAGTTTTATTCGGGCGCCGGGAGTGGCACGGCACGACTGGCAGATCATCACCGATGTTGCGGGCCGTATGGGATACGCGGAACGGTTTGTGTACGAGGAAGTGGGGGAGATTCTCGCCGAACATGCCGCCCTCTCGGGGCTGGACAACAGCGGCAGTCGAGATTTCGATATCAGCGCCTACGCCAACCTGACGCCCGAGGCGTACGACAAACTGGAACCGACGCAATGGCCCATCACCCGGGCTACCAACGGCGGCACCGCGCGTATGCTGCAAGATGGTTGCTTCTTCACGCAATCGGGAAAAGCACAATTCGTTGCCGTCACCCGCGGGAGACCCGCCGTGACTACGAACCAGGAACTGCCTTTCGCGCTCAACACCGGCCGCATCAGGGACCAGTGGCACACGATGACCCGCACAGGGTCGGCGCCGCGGCTCAACCAGCATATCCTGGAGCCGTTCGTTGAGATCAATCCCGCAGACGCCGAAACCCTGCAGATTGAGGAGGGCATGCTCACCAACCTCTCCAACGAACAGTTCTCGGTTACTGCGCGCGCCGTCGTTACCGCCGATCAGCGTCCCGGATCGCTCTTCATGCCGATGCACTGGAGCGCCGCCACCGCGCAGAACAGTGGCGTCAACAAGCTAGTGGGTGCCAACGTCGATCCAGTCTCAGGACAACCCGAGTTCAAATACTCCGCGGTCAGACTCTCGGCGTACCGACCCTCGTGGCAGGGATTCATCCTGATCGATAGGGAGTTGGAGATTGCGGAGACGGAGTACCGGACGAAAAGCCGTGGCAAGGGATTCTGGCGCTACGAGATCGCTGGCGACAGGAGCGGGATCGACTGGCTCGAACTGCTGCAGCGTGAGTTTCCGGGGAGCACCGACTACCTGGAGTACAGCGATAATGCGCAGCATCGCTACCGCTTTGCCGCGCTGCTCGGCAACAGGCTGCACGCCTGCCTCTATATCTCTGCCGGGCCAACGCAGGCCGATCACGAGTGGATCGGGCGGTTGTTCGGCATGGATGAACTGACCATGCAGGATCGCCGGAGCCTGCTGGCCGGTCAACCGATGAATCCTGCGGACGACCGGGGCAAGACGATCTGCGCCTGCTTCAGTGTCGGTGAGCAGACATTGAAACAGGGCATTCGCCAGGGACTGAACACTCTGGAAGCGATTGGCGAGAATTTGCAGGCCGGCAGCAACTGCGGCTCCTGTATTCCCGAACTGAAGACGCTGCTTGCAGAAAGTTGAAGCGATTGCGAGTAGCGATTGAAATGAAGTTCGTTACCAGCCGAAAACCCACCTGTGGGTGGCGAATTCTTAATTGTTGCATAAATACGGGTACTTACCCAGTCTTGCACCGCACGGTAACCTCCCCTACTCTACCCGACCATGAAAGACATGCTGGTGGTATTCGCCCACCTTTTAACAACACTCGCCAGTCTCCTCGGACCAGGTGGCTCCAGGGCAATCGTCGCCGACAGCCTTCTCCTGAAGCAGCAACTTTTAAATCATCAATCGGTCTCGTAAACGTGCACCCAATCTGACGGCAATCGATCGGTTGCTGCTCGGTTTCTGACCCCTTTTCCTCAGTCCACGCCGTATCCGGCGCTCTGCAACTACCTCAAACCATCAACACTTCTGAGATTCCACGAAGCACTGACGAAACGGAAGTACAGGTTGCTCTATTCCTCTCGCCCAAGAACCAAGCAAGGACCCAAAGGCCCAGGTCATCGTTGAGATGAAAGACGCAACCCAAGATACGGCTGCCCAAAGATAGCGGAGCAAATCTCGAAATTGTTTGGTATTGAAATCGACAAGGACAATGTTCGACGGGTATTGGCCAGGCACTATCAACCGGATACAGGTGGTGGCCCTTCGTGGCTGACTTTCATTGGTCATATGAAAGAGAGTCTGTGGAGTGTCGATCTGTTTCGGTGTGAGTCTATTCTGCTCAAGACCCACTGGGTGCTCGTGGTCATGGATCAATTCTCACGGCGCATAGTAGGCTTTGGTATCCATGCCGGTGATGTGGACGGAATAGCCTTATGCCAATGTTCAATAAAGCTACCTCTGCTATGGGTGCCCCGCAGTACCTCAGCTCGGACAACGATCCACTTTTCGAATATCACCGATGGCAAGCTAATCTCCGCATTCTTGAGATCGACAAGATCAAGTCGATTCCCTATACACCGATTTCGCATCCATCTATAGAGCGCCTCATCGGATCGATTCGCCGTGAATATCTGGACCATACACTATTTTGGAATGCTATCGACCTGGAAAGAAAGCTTTCCGATTTCCAAAGTCATAATAACCATCACCGCACCCATAGCTCTCTGAGCGCTGATACACCTGCTGAAGTCGCTGGGGCAACGTCGAAATCGCCAATCGAGTTGGATAACTTCAACTGGCAGAACCAATGCCGGGAACTTTTTCAGCTCCCCATCGCAGCTTGAGTATGAATTCGCCAGGGACAGGCCGTTTAAAGGAAAAAAACAGCGTTAGGTCTATTGTTCAGACAGGGCAAAATTAATTTGTTCAGTTTGAATACCTGAACCAGCAACTACCTGGTTCCGACCATTATTCTTGGCCTCATACAGATTCTGGTCGCAGGCCTTCATCCATTGCTTCCAGTCTTTTGCCGAACCCAGGCCGGCCACACCGATACTGACGGTAACCTTTCGGTCGGGTATTAACGAAAGACTTTCAATCTTAGCTCGCAGTTTTTCCGCCATGTTGACACAATCAGCTTCGTTGGTATTGTAGGCGAGTATCAAAAACTCCTCTCCACCAATTCTGAATACCTTGTCACTCTCTCGAAAGAAGCTCATTAGAAACGCGCCCAGCTGTATCAAGACCTGGTCGCCCGTATCATGGCCCAGTTCGTCGTTGATCTGCTTGAAATGATCGATGTCCATGATGATGAGCGTGAACGACGTATCGCTTCGACTGGTTTGATGGATCGCCTGTGTTAAGGAGTCCTGAAGCAGCATTCTGTTGTGTAGACCGGTGAGCTTGTCTGTTATCGTCAGATGGGTCAATGCGCGATATTGCCGACTAATGACATGCAGAAAAATGACCGAGTAGGCACAAACCAACAGGAAGGTGACCGTGAACCGGATGGCCTCGGCTGTCTCCACAAGTTGCCATACAATCGGCAGATTGACCAGTATAAACAAGATACTGGACATCCATGCCTGCCGCTCCGACATCATGAAGTAATACAGCAGTACCGTACAATAACACCAGTAGGTGCCGCTTATTCCGATCTTATTCATGAGATAAGCGACAAAAAAAGTGGTAAAAGGGGTCAACCAAATGAACGTATAGATGGTTTTATAGATCTTTCGGTGACAGAGCCAGGCGACCAGGTAAAGACTCACTGAGGTAATCATCGCGCCGACACCGATCCCCTGGTGTTGATAGGTCAGGTGATAGAAAGAAAAAGGCAATACCAGGGTTCCGGCTGTGATAGAAAGCCAGAAGGTGGATTTAAGATGGAACTCTGTTTCGTGAAGCGAAGTGGTTATATTCATGACTTCGATTTAAATTCACCGACGATTTGTACTCTGCTTGTACAAGCTCATACCCTGTTTCAACCTAAATGCCAGTTTCCCGTTCTCCGGCAGGGCAGTTACTGATGATACTGATTCCGGAAAGGGCCCAATATACCGGATCGTCAGATGAATAGATCAATCTATAGTGTAAGTATAAGTTGCGCCATTGGGTATTGAACTTCCTTTTCATCAGTTCAAGTTGAAACTCATTCCTGCAATTCATGAATGAGTGCCTCAAACAATGCGGCGCCGTCACCCTTCAAGTACGCATTGGCCGTTGCCATTAAGGACTGGATATTGTTTGGATCGATGTTATCCATATGGCTTTGACTGTACGTGAGTTTTGGTTCCAGGCGAAAGTATTTGAGCCCTACCTGTTTCAATGCGGTCAACTGGCTATCAGTAACAGACTGAACGGCTTCTAGAATGCTGCTCATCAATGCTCCCCTTCCGTGCTTGGCACCTTCAAGGTCGTCCAGTTTCTCGACCATCCAGGGCAGCATGTTCCAGTTGCCATCTTCAGGAACGATATACTTTACCGAATTACTGTTAATGCCGATACCAGCGCCACCTTCATAGGTTCCGGTCCCCAGAGAAATCACAATGATGTCTTCCAGACGCAAGGCCATGCCGGTTCTCAGGGCTTCCGTTACACCCCAGACAGCCGGATTATTCGACATGATTCCACCATCCACTACCCATTTGTTGGCCGCTGATGATCTGGGTGAAATTCCACCACCGACGTGGGCAATCGGGAAATAGGTGGGTGCGGCACTCGTTCCCCTGGCTGCTTCCCAAACCGCATAGTTATCGGTAGCAGGCCGATTGACCGCATCAAACCAGTTAAAAAGATAGGGACCGAAGTTTCTGCCACGGACTGGTAGCGATACTTTTTTCTGGCTGTTGTTCACAATGTACGACGTTGTGAACATATGCTTGACGCGGTTACCCGGTAAAGACTGCATTGTATTGTGGCTGTCAACAAGCGAGACTTCACGTCCGTACATCTTGCGCATATAGGGTTCAATTCCACTGCCAATACCGTTGTCGGAGTAGTATGTCGCGCATTGTTCAATCTCACAACGCTGAGCCAAGAAGATTTGATTACCATCCTTGCGGTAGATATCGACTAACTCACTCGCGGCATAGGGTTTGCCCGTGTGTTCTCTGGGGGTGGTCAGGGCTGCGGCAATAATGCCGCCGGTAGACGTTCCGCCGATGATATCGAATAGCTGGTACGACGGTTTCCCCAGCGACGATTCAATATACCGAATAAAAGTCGCGGGTATAACGCCTTTTATGCCACCGCCATCTATGGCCAGGATAATGACTTTAGCCGTAGGAGGTTTCGTGGCGACCTCATCGCCTAGCCCAGTTGCACTAGATACGCTTAAGGTGATAACAGATAGCAGAACGGCCCAGGCTTTTCCGGTTTTCATAATCAAGACTCGTAGTGTGCTTACGCCGCTAGTCCAGCAAACCATGAAGGCTTGTATTTTTCAGCAGGTGCTTCAGCAGGTGCTCGCCCGGAATCTCTCCGCCATACATGGTTTCGCTTGCTTTGAGGATCACACGCACATCGTCCTTGGAGGGGTAGACATCCGGTGGCGATTTATCTGTGATGCCAAGTAGCTTGTAAACGGCCATCATTGCCGAACGGACCGAATACTCGACGGTGAACACACAATCATCGGGGATCTCTGTGAACTGTCCTAAGAATGCGAGATTTCTGGATCCTTCTGGAACCACCTCTGGCCGGTCGCCTTTGACGCGAGGTAAAAACTGACTGGTGACGTAAGGCATCATGCAGGGAATGACTTTTACCGTCTTCATGATTTCAGGTATCCGGTCTTTGGCTCCCCAATGATAGAGCAGTTCGGTCAGTAACTCTTCGCCGGTGCAATCACCCATCTTCTTTTTCACGTAGTCACCAGTATTATCCGGAAACAGACCGTAGGCCCAGATCGCCAGCACGTTTTTGTCCGGCTCATCCTTGTTTTGCTTCGGTTGGTAGTCACCGACGGGTTGACTTCGGTACTGCGGCTGTCGATTACAGGTTACACTCATGAGCCAGCTGGAATCCTTGATTGTCATGATGCCACCCGTCACGGCCTTGTGAGAATAAGGATCCACACCGGTAAACTCCCTTAACAGATCCGCTATAGAAGAGTTGGTCGCCGTAATGGTGAAGGATACAAACTTGCTTTTATCGATATCGGAACAAAACACCTCGGGCCTGCCAAATGACGGATCTTTGGCGGCAATTTTTTTCCACAAGACCCAGCATGCGCCTTCTTCCCTGTTAAGAGTAGCGGGCTCATGCGTATTGCCCGCTGTGGTATTTTCCGTCATTGAACCATTGGTGACGAATACAAGGTCATCAACTGTCGTAGTGATCGTTTCGCGATTATCGGTTGAGCCCCGAAACAGATGAATGGCCGTCACGGTTTTTTCACCGTTAACGATGTCAATATCCAGATCGGTGACCTGTGTGTTCGTGTCAAAGTTGACACCCTTGTCCCCAAGCCAGATCTGTAGTGGTAGGACCATTGACTCGTATTGGTTGTAGGTAGTAAACAGAATGTTTTCCAGTGTGCTCATTGTAGGCATCAAGTGCATGAAGCGCTGCATGTAACGCCGCATCTCCACAACTGAGTGCCAGGTCTCCATGGCGAACATCGATGTCCAGAAATACCACATGTTGGTTTTGAAAAATGAATCCGAAAAGAACTCACGCACAGTCATTGCACCCAGTTCTGCTTCCGTTTTCAGGGTCAATTTTGTAAGTTCCATCACATGCGCAGTCGACAATCCCAGCGAGGGGTCACGGTCCGGGTTACCACAGTGACTCATCAAACGGCACTTGGAAGAATTGGGATCCCATTGGTTGACATCGCGTATCCGCTTTAAAACGGTTTGCTCAGGATTGGAGACAAGTTCAGGTCTCGGATTTGTGGGCACCTCGTCAGTATCTTTGCGCATTAAATCCGGGATGAACGAAAAAAGATCCCAGGTACACTCATAGTGAGCCTCCATCTCGCGCCCACCGCGCATGAGGTAGCCATCGATGGCATCACCACTGCCATCCAGGCAGCCACCATTGATATCGAGTTGTTCCAGAATGGTAATTTGCTCACCGGCCATATAGCCATCTCTTATCAGGTAGGCTGCCGCTGCCAGTGATGCAATACCGCCGCCGACAAGATAAGCGTGCTTCTTCTCGATCTCCTCAGTTCGAGCGGCAATAACATTTCTGTAACTACCCATCATAACGCGCCTCCTCCAATAATTTAGTTCTATCTGAGAAAATATCGCCAATATTGAATGTATCTTTACAAGACATGAGAAAAAAACTTATGGGAATAGGTCACAGCCTCTTACAGTCATTGCCGTGCATGACCTGTCCCTTCTGAAAACCTGATCGGATCGAAATCATTGACTTTTCCCGACAGCTGCTGAAGCATGACTCGTATGCTGAGTCGATTGCTTGCCGTGCTTCAAACAGTTGGTGCTTTATTCAAGTCACATCACCAGTTGGCACTTGAGAAACTAGCGCTTCGCCAGCAAATTGCGATGCTCAAGCCTTCGGTGAGGCGTCCGCGGGTGTGGGCCATTGACCGCTTGTTCTGGATTTTATTTTCAACTTATGTTGACGGTTGGCGCACGATGTTGCACGCGTTGCATCCGGACACTGTCATGCGTTGGCATCGCAAAGGCTTATGTGCTTATCATCCTCAGCCACGACCGTCGTAAAATCGTACATTTCAACGTGACCGCTAATCCGACCGCTTAATGGACAGCCCAGCAGATCGTCGAAGCGTTTCCGTTTGACACCACACCACGATACCTATTGCGGGACCGGGATAGCATCTGTTGTGAAATTGTTCAACGACGGATCAAGAGCCTGGATATCGAGGAAGTTATCACGGCGCCACGATCGCCTTGGCAAAATCCGTTCGTGGAGCGGGTAATAAATTCTATCCGCCGTGAGTGTTTGGATCACGTCATCGTTTTAAATGAACGACACCTACGCAGGATCCTTCGCGAATACTCCAGCTATTACCATACGTGCAGAACCAACCTATCGTTGAAGAAAGATTCGCCCGAATCACGAATGATTGAACCACCAACGTTCGGAAATGTTATTACATTACCCCGTGTCGGCGGACTACATCATCTTTACGGGCGAATGGCGGCATGACGAATATAGTCATTATCAATGGGAAATGCCGTCCGATTAGATTTACAGAAGGGACAGGCACAAAAAAAGACGCTAAACGCGTCCTAATCTGTTGTTTGACTGGGTATTCAATGTGGAGGCTGAGCCCGGAATCGAACCGAGGTCCACGGCTTTGCAGGCCGCTGCATAACCACTCTGCCACTCAGCCTTGAGTGTCTCTCGAAGCTGGAGCACACAGAAAGCGATATACAGTGTGGCCCCACATCGCTGGAGTATACAAAAAACCCCGAGATTAAGCTCGGGGGTTTTTTATCTGGAGCGGGAAACGAGACTCGAACTCGCGACCCCAACCTTGGCAAGGTTGTGCTCTACCAACTGAGCTATTCCCGCACAAGCGAATGAGCGCGCTATTTTAGACAACCTGGATTTTCTGTCAAGTTAAGAAGGGAAATTGTCCGGGCGCCGCTCACTCTTCTCCGTGATGAACGGGATAAGTAACACCTCCCGTCAGTGATGGCCACGCTGCCCTCAAGTAGACCAGCATCGACCAGAGGGTGAGTATTGCCGCCACATAGAGCAGTACGTATCCGATGGTGTAGATGGGCAATCCGAACAGATCTTTCCTGAAAATCAGCATAATGATAGCGACGATCTGTACCGCGGTCTTGATTTTACCAATGACCGATACCGCCACTTTGGCACGCGCTCCCAATTCCGCCATCCACTCACGCAATGCGGAGATCGTTATCTCACGACCGATAATAATCAGCGCGGGAACCGCAAGTGCCGGCCGGGGATCTGCTTGCACCAGCAGTATCAATGCCGTTGCAACCATCAGCTTGTCAGCGACGGGATCAAGGAAGGCCCCCATCGAGGAGACCTGATTCAAGCGTCTGGCAAGATAGCCATCGAGCCAGTCAGTGACTCCGGCCAGCGTAAAGACCAACGCGCAAGCCTGGTTGGCCCATTCCCATGGCAAATAAAAAACAACCACGAATACTGGAATGAGGAAGATACGGAGCAACGTCAGGAAATTGGGAATATTGAACATCGTTATGCTGTAATTCTACCCTTTCCCATGGAAGGCGTGATAAATCTGCTCCGCCAGCAGGCGGTTAATACCCTCCACCCGCGAGAGATCCTCGATACCAGCGCGCATCACCCCTTGCAACCCGCCGAATTGTTTTAACAAACGCTGCCTTCTTTTCGGACCTATCCCAGGTATGGATTCCAGTGTGGATGTCCGGCGCCCCCTATCGCGCCTTTGACGGTGCCCGGTAACGGCAAATCTGTGCGCCTCATCCCTGATTTGCTGGATCAGGTGCAGCGCAGGTGAATTAGCTGGCAGTATAATCGCCTCTCTATTGGCCGACAAGAACAGCTGCTCCAATCCGGGCTTACGATCCGATCCTTTAGCCACACCAATAAGGGTAACACCACTAACGGCCAACTCGTCCAGGACCCGCTTGGCAGCAGATAACTGCCCCTTTCCACCATCAATGAAGAGAATATCTGGTAGCTTTCCCTCTTCCGACTGGATCCGTGTATAGCGACGCTTGAGAGCTTGATCCATGGCGTGGTAGTCATCTCCCGGATTGATGCCTTCGATATTGTAACGTCTGTAGTCGGATTTCAGCGGCCCCTCCTGGCTGAAAACGACACAGGAGGCGACGGTGGACTCCCCGCTAGTGTGGCTGATGTCGAAACATTCCATGCGGGCCGGTGTCTCTGCGAGCCCCAACGCATCCTGCAAGGCTTGTGTGCGTGCCCGTATATCTGAATGGCTTGCGGACCTGGCGTCGGCTGCGAGTTGCGCATTTTGTGCTGCCATTTTCAACCATCTCGCCCTCTCTCGCCGAACGGCGGATCGAATTAAAACCGTGCCGCCGGATTCATTAGAGAGCACTTCCTGCAGCAGGGTTCGCTCTGTGGGTTCAACATTGACCAGAATTTCACGGGGTGGCTGCTTTCCCAGATAATATTGCGATAGAAAAGCGCCGAGCGCCTCTCTCTCCTGCCCCTGGTCCGGTACCTTGGGATAAAAAATCTTGTTTCCTAGATTTCTACCGCCACGGATAAAAAACAGTTGTATGCAGTAGACGCTACCTTGGGCGGCTATCGCCACTATATCCAGATCGCCCCGTTCTCCACTTACATATTGGCGTTCTTGTATTCGGCGCAGGTTGGCTATTTGATCCCGGTAGCGTGCCGCCTGCTCGAATGCCAGCGCCTCCGAGGCATCTTCCATGCGATCTGCCAGCGCCTCCAGGACTTGTTCGGCCCTCCCCTCCAGGAAACCGCTGGCATCCTTCACATCTTCACCATAGCGCTTTTCGTCGATCAATCCGACACATGGCGCCGTGCAGCGCTTGATCTGGTACTGAAGGCAAGGCCGTGAGCGACTACGATAAAAGCTATCTTCACACTGTCGTACGGGAAATAACTTCTGCATCAGGCGCAAGGTTTCGCGTACGGCACCCGCGCTGGGGTAGGGCCCGAAGTAACGCCCCCCGCCACTTCTGGCACCGCGATGGAACTCCAGCCTCGGAAACTGCCCATCGGAGAGATGGATATAGGGATAACTCTTATCATCCCGTAACAACACGTTGTAATGGGGCTTCAGAGACTTGATCAATGTGTTTTCAAGGATCAACGCCTCGGCTTCAGTATGGGTAACTGTTACCTCAATCGCGGAAATCTTGGAAACCATAACTTGAAGCCGGCGATTGAGCGCGCGCGAGAAGTAACTGCTCACTCGACGTCTCAGATTTCCTGCTTTCCCCACATAGAGGACCGCACCCTTCCCATCCAGCATGCGGTAAACACCTGGACGGCTGGTCAGGGTGGCGAGAAATGTCTTGTGGTCGAATTTATCCGCTGCCATTGCCGGATTATAAACCGATAGTCTACCTTGGAACCTGGCCCCGGCGACCGGTAAAGCCGTTGCTTCAGCTAGTCTGCAGCAGACGTTTGGCCTGTTCGAATACTTGGAAAAACATCTCCGGCGTCAGTCTGCGGGTCTGGGTGTTGTAGCGGCTGCAGTGGTAAGAATCCAGCAGGTGCTGGCCAGTGGGGAGCTGGTGCAGATTGTTGTGCCCAAACCGGTAAGCGGACTGCTTGAGACCAACGGCCTTCAGCACCGCCTGATGCGCTATGGTTCCCAGAGCGATTACCACCGCGCCCACGGGCATGGTCGACAGCTCTTCCCTGAGAAACCCGTTGCAATTGTTTACTTCCTTACCTATCGGCTTGTTGCCGGGAGGCAGGCATTTGACCGCGTTGCTGATACGGCATCCCCTGAGTACCAATCCATCGTCCTGGGAAACCGACTCGGCGCGGTTGCTGAATCCGAGGCGATGAAGGGTCTGGTAAAGCAAAATGCCTGCAAAATCACCGGTAAAGGGCCGGCCCGTGGCATTGGCTCCATGCATGCCCGGTGCCAAGCCGAGTATCAACAGTTTCGCGTCAGGATCGCCGAAAGGTGGAACCGGGCGGCAGTGATAACTCGGGTAGCGCGCCCCAATCTCATCCAGGAAGTCTGCGAGGCGTGGACAACGCCGGCAATTCGGATCGAATGCCACTAACCATTGTTCCCGATAACGCCGTAACGCAAAGCAAGATGCGTCAGATCCACATCGGTTTCAACATTAAGCTTCCCGAACAGGCGATGGCGGTAAGTACTGACGGTCTTGGGGCTTAGACAGAGCGTATCGGATATCTCTTGGGTCTTGTGTCCCTGAGTGATCATCATCAACACCTGCATCTCGCGCCTAGACAGCCTGCTGAAGGGGCTATCCGGATCTACACCCGATAATCTGGCCAGAGTCATCTTGCGGGAAACTTCATTGGAGATAAAAGGCTTTCCCTGCGCCACTGTACGGACAGCCTCGAACAGCTCATCTGCGGGACAACCCTTGGTGACATAACCTAGGGCACCCGCCTCGTGCAACTGCTCGGGAAAAGGTGCATCCGCATGAATGGTGACAGCGATTATCTGGGTATCGGAGAACCTGTGCTTGATCTTCCGGGTGGCCTCTATGCCACCAATACCGGGCATGTTTACATCCATCAGGACCAGGTCAGGATTCAGGGCATGCACCTGTTCAATGGCGCCCTCTCCGCTACTAGCCTCACCGACTACTTCAATATCGGGGTCGTCCCCCAATATCATTCTAAAACCGGTTCTCACCAACTCATGATCATCTACCAACAGAACCCTGATCATATATCCTCCTTCAAAACCTCTGAATCAGTGACTTGGGCAGGATACCAAACCGAGTGGTGTGACGCCAAATAGGCACTGGGTGGTAATCCACCTCTAGGTAGAGAACACTTTCAACCGTAATGCACTCGCTTCATCAACCTTCGACGGGAATCTCCACCGGTAAATCGTTGGGCAGCTCGGGGGCTGGGATCATGGGCAAGGGATTGCTGCCCTTTGTGATAACAGGATTTCAAGATCTCAATCTCGTCTTCTGTGGCTTGATAAAGGGCTCAGTGCAAGCTAGAGGCCTTCCCAGATTCAATCCCGCGCCACCCGATTCTGGATTCATCCACCGCCCGGCACGTCGCTAATCGTCAAAGGGGTGCCTCAGAACAAAGGTTTCCTCCCGATCCGGTCCGGTGGATACCACGTCGATGGGCACACCGCATATCTCCTCAATCTTGTTGAGATAATCCCGGGCCTGTTGCGGTAAATCCTCCTGCCTATGAACACCGTATGTAGAAGCTTTCCAACCGGGGAGTTCTTCATAGACCGGTTCACAACGTTCGAAATTATCGGCACCCACCGGTGGTGTATCAACCAGTTCCCCATCCAATCTATAACCGGTGCAAATGCGCAGTGTTTCGAGACCATCCAATACGTCCAATTTCGTGATGCACATCCCCGATACGCTGTTTATCTCCAGAGAGCGACGCAGGGCCACAGTGTCCAGCCATCCGCAGCGCCTACGGCGGCCGGTGGTAGCACCGAACTCGTGCCCCTTCTCACCCAAGTGTTCACCGACCTGGTCGAACAACTCCGTGGGGAAAGGGCCCGCCCCCACCCTTGTGGTATAGGCCTTTACGATGCCCAATACATAGTCGATATTCCTCGGGCCCACACCGGTTCCGGTGCAGGCGCCCCCCGATGTCGTATTGGATGAAGTAACGTAGGGGTAGGTGCCGTGATCGATATCGAGAAGCGCTCCCTGGGCTCCCTCAAACATGACACTGGCCCCTTGGGCGGAGAAGCGCCGCAGCGTACCTGGTACGTCCTCGGACAAAGGTACCAGACGCTCGGCCTGCGCCAGAGCTTCATCGAGTACACTGTGATAGTCCACGGTTTCGAACTGGTAGTAGTTTTTCAACACGAAGTTGTGGTAATCCAATACCTCACGCAGATGTTCCTTGAATCGCCCAGGGTCCGCCAATTCTCCGAAACGGATCCCCCTTCTGGAAACCTTGTCTTCGTAGGCCGGACCTATCCCTCGGCCGGTGGTGCCAATCGCCTTCTTGCCCCGTGCTTTTTCACGCGCCTGATCCAAGGCAATGTGATAGGGAAGGATCAAGGGGCAGGACTCGCTAATCCCCAATCTGTCAATCGCAGGCACACCGCCCTGGTCCAACATATCCAACTCTTCCAACAGCGCTGTGGGAGAGAGCACCACGCCATTACCAATGAGACAGCGGACACCCTCTCGCAAAACTCCAGACGGAATCAAATGGAGTATCGTCTGTTTACCCTCGATGACAAGAGTATGGCCGGCGTTGTGGCCTCCCTGGAATCTAACTACCGCCTGTGCCCTATCGGTCAGCAGATCGACAACCTTGCCTTTGCCTTCGTCTCCCCACTGAGTCCCGATTACTACGACATTCTTGGCCATTTTCTATGCTCTCTTTATTGTTCAACTTAAAACCAAACCGATTCAGACCGGAACTATCACCCAGTGCCCGTCTTTCTTGTTCAGGATCTCCCCACATCCCATCTCTTTGGCACCCGCCGTCTGTCCCGGCAGGGCTTCAATTACGCGCCGGCCAGATGCCCTAAGCGCCATAACCCTCTCCCGCAACCCGGGATCTCGATCGAATGCTGCGAAGATTGTTGGCTCCGCGGTCGACGGCTCGACCCGGCCAAGATCCAGCAATACATTGAGATCGGCGCTAAAACCGCAGGCTGGTCGGGCACGACCGAAAACCCGGCCAATATCGTCATACCGTCCACCCCTCGCAAGCTCCTGCCCCATTGCCGGAACGAAAGCAGCAAATACAACCCCTGTATGGTAGTGGTAACCCCGCAGCTCAGCCAGATCATAGTGCACCGGCAAATCTGGGTGGCGTTCCCTTAGCAAGGTATCCAATTGCTGTAATTGACTAACAGCCTCCAGTACCTCAGTGCAGCCGTCCTTGAGATGATCAGACGCTGCATGCAGCGCTCCCTCGCCACTGAGTTCGGCAAGACAGACCAGCATTCCTGAAATCGCAGAATCCAGTTTGAAATTGCGGACCAGGGATTCGATTTCCGGCACGGCCTTGCGTTGTAAGGCAGCAAACAGCGCCAGCTCCTGGTGTTTATTGAGGCCAGCCTGGCGAGCCAGCCCGCGGTAAATCCCCACATGACCCAAATCCAGGTGAAGATCGCTGATACCCGACCGCCGCAGTGTCTCAATCATTAGGCAGAGTATTTCCAGCTCAGCCTCCACACTGGAATGACCGTACAATTCAGCCCCAATCTGCAGCGGAGAACGCGACACCGACAGCGCGCTCGCACGGCTCGCAAGCACGGTACCCAGATAGCAGAGCCTGGTGGGACAATCGCGTCGCAACTGATGGGCATCGATACGAGCGGCCTGAGGTGTGATATCGGCCCGAATCCCCAAGGTACGCCCGGTGACCTGATCGGTCAGCTTAAAGGTCTGCAGATCCAAATCGCCGCCAGTGCCCGTGAGCAACGACTCTAAATACTCTACGAACGGGGGGAATATCAACTCGTACCCCCAACTCTGGTAAAGATCCAGCAGTATCCTGCGCAATCGCTCCAGAGACTGTGCCTGGGGGGGAAGCGTCTCGCCTATTCCCTCTGGCAACAGCCAGTGCCTGTGTTCGGACATAGGTAAAAAGCTCAGTTAACGATATACAGAGCAAGCACACCCAGGATCATGCTAACCAGGCCGCTAACCCGTATCGAACGATTATCCATTTCGGATACCGCCTGCATCAACCTGCGCGTGCCCTGGGGGCTGAGAAAGGGAATAATGCCCTCGACGACCATCAGAAGGGCCAGGGCGACAAGCAGATCGTGCCACATGTAAACGCCTCACCCTCGGCCAGTGCAGCTCAGGGCTTTCCTGTAGAATCCAGAAAGTATCTAAAAATCTCGGAGTCCGGCTCCAAGACCATCATATCGCTGCCACTGCTGAACATCTCTCGATAGGCATCCAAGCTGCGATAAAAGGTAAAGAACTCCTCGTTTTTGCTATACGCCTCGGCAAAGATGGCAGCGGACTGCCCGTCACCCTCACCCCGTAACTCTTCCGCTTCGCGAAACGCATCCGCCAGAATTACCGTATGCTGGCGGTCGGCATCTGCCCGTATCCTCTCCCCCGCTTCCGCTCCCTGAGCGCGAAGGTCGCGGGCTACCCGCTCCCGTTCCGCGCGCATGCGGCCATATACGGACTCACTCACTTCCGGTGGTAAATCGATCTGTTTTACCCTCACATCAACGATCTCAACGCCCAATTCAGCGGCTTTGGAGTCGGCATCACGTGTCAACAGATCCATGATCTCGGAACGTTCCCCCGAGACCACTTCAAGGATTGTGCGTTTACCAAATTCGTCTCGTAGGCTGGTATTGATGCGCTCCATTAACAACCTGGCCGCCTTTGCGCTATCGCCGCCCGTTGAGCGGAAGAATTGAGCGACATCGCTAATACGCCACTTGGCGAAGGAATCTACGATAACGTCCTTTTTCTCTATAGTGAGAAATCTCTCCGGCCTCGCATCCATGGTCTGGATACGACGGTCGAATTTCTTGACTTCGTTGATGATCGGCACACGCCAATGCAGCCCCGGATCGTAGTCTGAAGCGATGATCTCTCCCAAGCGCAACTTGAGGGCTAATTCCCACTGACTAACAGTAAACGCGGAGGCGTAGACAATACCAACCAATACGATTCCTGCTGCAGCCAGTAATCCATATTTTCCACTATTCATCGACGCACCCTCCTGCCGCGGCTGCTAGGCAACGGATCACTCTCTACTGGCACCTGCACCTGCTCCGGCTGGGGTAATACATACTCATCAGTCAGCGACGCACTCGGTAACTGCCTCATCATCTTGTCCAGGGGGAGATACATTAATGCATTCCCGTCAGGCACCCGCATGATTACTTTATTAGTTTTCCCCAACACCTCTTCGAGGGCACTAATGTAGAGACGCTGTCGAGTAACTTCGGGAGCCTTTTCATATTCGCTCAGAACAGCGAGGAATCGGGAACTCACACCCTTTGCCTCGGCTATTACCCTGTCGCGATAGGCTTTGGCCGCTTCCACCTTACGAGCGCCTGCACCCCGTGCCTTGGGTATCACCTCATTGGCGTAGGCCTCGGCTTGGTTCTCAAGGCGAACCTTATCCTCTCGTGCCTTGATCGCATCGTCAAAGGCGCTTTTTACCTGCTCTGGCGGTTTCGCCGGCTGCATGTTCACACTGGTAATTTCCAGGCCGGTGCGATAGGTATTGATCATATCCTGTGTGGCCTTGCGAATACTCTCCGCGACGGAGCTACGGCCCTCGGTCAATATGAAATCAAGCCGACTCTTGCCGATCGTCTCTCGCACAGCAGTCTCGGTAGCATCCCGAATTGTCTTTTCAGGATTCTGATCCTGAAACAGGTAGTCGACCGGATCCTGTATCCTGGATTGCACGGTTAGTTCGACATCAACGATATTTTCGTCTTTCGTTAGCATCGTATTTTTTGAATTGAACGACGAAATCTGATCCACATTGACCTTCATCACCTGATCTATGAAGGGAATCATCAGATGTGGGCCGGGCTGGGTAACATCCTGGAAAGCGCCAAAACGCAGTACCACTCCTCGCTCTGCAGGGTCAATGGTGTAGAAACCCTTTATCAGCAGAAGCACTACCACTACCGCCAGAATAACCGCCACTATTCCCTTGGATCCAGCGCCTCCAGGCAAGGGTAGCGAACCCGATCCTCCTGATCCGCCACCGTTACCGCCCCGACCTCTGCCTTTGCCGCCAAAAAGGCCGCCCAGCTTTTCCTGCATTTTCTTTACGACTTCGTCCAGGTCGGGCGGACCTTGGTCGCCTTTGCCACTCCAGGGGTCCTTGTTGTCACCACCCGGTTCATTCCAGGCCATCGGCTACTCCAAATTGTGTTAGGTTACGTAGGTTGCCCGGACGCCTGCTCAGCAGCGTCAGGAGCAAAAGGGCGATTTTAGGTGTGTTGACAAGACGGAGCAAGTACAACAGCCAATTCAAGCGACAAGTCGGTCTTCCAGCTCAGGCTCCTGATGTTTCAGCTGCTCAAACACTTTGCGGGGAAGCTCTACCTCCAACTCCCAGCCGCCCTCATCGGTCACTTGCTCATTAAGCACGCGCCCCAATTCGAACAGTCGAGCCCTTAATCGACCATCTGCCGGGCCCAACTGTACCACTCTGTGGACCCTTTCCTGATAAAAAAATTCCGTCAGTACCTCAAGAAGCAGCTCCAGGCCCTCGCCCGTGGCAGCGGAGATCCAAACCCTTCGCACCGCGCCGGTCTGGTCTCTCTCGATCTTGGGGGAGACCTCATCCAGAAGATCGATTTTGTTCAATACTTCGATTTGAGGGATTTTGCTGGCACCGATTTGATCCAGCACTTCGTTTACTTCAGAGACACAGACAGCGCGCTGATGGCTATCCGCATCGATAACATGGAGCAACAGCGCCGCTTCGGATGTCTCCTGCAGAGTGGAACGAAAAGCCGCGACCAATTCGTGGGGAAGATTGGCTATGAACCCGACAGTATCGGCGAGTACCATACTGCGATCATCGGAGAGCGTTACTCTGCGAAGCGTGGGATCAAGCGTGGCAAAAAGCTGATCTGCCGCGTATACCTCAGCATTGGTCAATGAATTGAAGAGGGTCGACTTGCCGGCATTGGTATATCCCACCAGTGAAATCGTGGGTATTTCAGCTTTGCTTCGCGATTTTCTGCCTTGATTACGCTGTCCTTCCACCTTCTGAAGACGCTTACCAATTTGGGATATACGACGCCCAATCAAGCGGCGGTCGGTTTCCAGCTGAGTCTCACCCGGACCACGCAGCCCAATTCCACCCTTCTGCCGCTCGAGGTGAGTCCAGCCCCTAACCAGGCGCGTGGAAAGATGCCGCAGCTGCGCCAATTCCACCTGCAGCTTGCCCTCGAACGATCTAGCTCGTTGGGCGAATATATCGAGGATGAGTCCGGTTCGATCAACGACCCTGCACTGGAACTCGCGCTCAAGATTTCGCTCCTGAGTCGGTGACAGGGTGTGGTTAAAAATAACCAGCTCAGCCCCCTCCTGGACCACGGAATCCCTGATCTCCGCAGCCTTGCCGCGTCCAACATAAGATCTGGGATCCGGCGCCTTGCGACTGCCCGTGACTGTAGCCAAAGGTAAGGCCCCGGCGGATACCGCAAGTTCGCGAAATTCTTGGAGTTCCTCAGAATCAGCGTTGACCCCCTGGTCCACGTGCACCAAAATCGCCTTTTCGCCTCGCTGCGGGCGTTCAAACATCTCTGGTCACGCTTAACCCGAAACTCCGGAAAATCGGTTGTCTGAGGGAAAACTCAATAGTTGCCAGGCTCCGGCTGGTTATCCGGTTGATTCATCGACAGTTTGACGTTTCTGGACGGTACCACCGTAGAAATCGCATGTTTGTAGACCATCTGACTCACGGTATTCTTGAGAAGTACGACAAATTGATCGAAAGACTCGATCTGGCCCTGCAACTTGATTCCGTTGACTAGAAATATCGAAACGGGTACGTGCTCCTTACGCAGGGCGTTGAGAAAAGGGTCTTGTAAGCTCTGCCCCTTGGACATGTCGTTCTCCTTGTTGTAAGCGATTAGTTTAGTTATTAGTTTTCAGACAGTAATACTAAGATTCCGTTCCAAATTCAGATTAAAATCATATGAATATTAGCACACCCTGTATAGTTGTCCGTTTTACACTTATGTGAATGTTGGGCCGTTTGCCGCCAATTTCAAGACCTGGTTCACAAGACTGCCTCGTTCCTCATCAAGCCAGTGCACATCTGGATATCTCCTCAGCCAGGTCATTTGTCGTTTCGCTAGCTGTCGAGTTGCTACTATCCCCCTCTCGATCATGACATTACGATCATAGATTCCTGCGAGATAATTCACCATTTGCCGATAGCCAACACTGCGCATGGAAGGTAGATCCGGCGCCAGCCCCTCACCGAGTAAACCCGATACCTCTTGTTCGAAACCCCGATCCAGCATTCCATGAAAACGCTGTGCGATCCGCTGGTGCAGTAGCCTGCGTTCTCGAGGGGCCAGAGCCAACTTCAGCAGACGAAAAGGAAGCTGCTTAGACCCATCCCGCCGCTGTAGCTGAGACAAGGGTAATCCGCTTACCTCGTACACCTCCAAGGCTCGCTGAATCCGCTGCGGATCGTTAGGGTGAATCCGGACAGCAGACCCTGGGTCGACTTGAGCCAGTCTCCGGTGCATGGCCGGCCAGCCTAAACGCTGGGCATCGACCGCCAGGCGCTCGCGCACTGAGGCATCGGCTTGGGGCAAATCAGACAACCCAAACTCCAGGGCCTTGAAGTAGAGCATAGTGCCCCCTACAAGCAGGGGAATTCGCCCTGTTGAGACGATTTGCTGCATCTCCCGTATCGCATCCGCCCTGAATCTGGCAGCGGAATAGACTTCGCTTGGCTCGCAAATATCGATCAATCGGTGGGGTGCTTGTAGCAACTCTTCCGGGCTGGGCTTGGCGGTTCCAATATCCATGCGGCGATAAACCATTGCCGAATCCACACTGATTATTTCGCAGGGATAGCGCGATGCCAGCTCCATCGCCAGTCCGGTTTTCCCCGAAGCGGTGGGCCCCATGAGGAACAGCGCCACCGGCTGAGCCAGTTGGAAATATTCCTCACTCATCGCCCGCGGAGGAATAGTTTGTCCAGATCCGACATTGCCAGCTGCGTCCAGGTAGGGCGGCCGTGATTACACTGGTCGCTGCGTTCGGTGGACTCCATATCCCTTAAAAGTGCATTCATCTCCATCAGCGTGAGGCGCCGGTTTGCTCTTACCGAACCATGGCATGCCATAGTGGCCAACACGCTATCGATCTCCCCCTGAATTCTTTCACTGGTACCGTAAACGACCAAATCCGACAGTAGGTCGCTTAGCAGGCGCTGGGCATCGGTTCCCTGCAGCAAAGTGGGTATCGAACGAACAACCAGCGTCTGATCGCCTAGTCGGTCCACCTCCAGACCCAGCGACCCCAACAACGGGGAGTGTACCTCCGCTAGCTGCGCCTCGCGGTCACTGACTGGGACGCTCACCGGTACCAACAGAGGTTGGCTCCGTACCCCACCCCGCTCCCGCGCCTGCTTGAGACGCTCATAGGTAATACGCTCGTGGGCTGCATGCATATCCACCAATACCAGGCCGTGGGCATTCTCGGCCAAAATATACACGCCTTTTAACTGCGCCAAAGCGTAGCCAAGTGGAGGAATCTCCTCGGTATCGTCGATGTTCGGGACCACTGGTTGCTGTACTTCGAAACTCGCCCGATACCCCCCCCTTCGATCTGCAACCTGCAGGCCAAGGGAGCGCTGTACCGACTGCCCCGCCGGGGCACCAGAACCGACGCCGCCCGCACCCTGCATCCGCGGCTGATTCATGGGTTCCAGGATCTCGCCTGTCTCCAGGTTCACCTGAGCGGGTGAGGTTTTCGAGATGACTTGGTGAAGTGTACGAAAGAGAAAATCGTGAACTATTCGCCCGTCACGAAATCTGACCTCATGTTTGGTCGGATGGACATTGACATCCACCAGTACCGGGTCGATCGTCAGGAACAGTACATAGGCGGGATGGCGCCCGTGGTAGAGCACATCGCTATAGGCCTGCCGGATGCCATGAGCGACGAGGCGGTCGCGCACCAACCTTCCGTTTACATAGAAATATTGCATATCCGCCTGACTGCGGGAAAACGTAGGATGGGCTATCCAGCCATGGAGACTGGCCTTGGGCATCGACTGGTGTAAGTAGAATGCCTGCTCGATAAAGCCGGTCCCCAAAAGGTGTGCCAGACGCCGCTCCTGCTCCTCACGACCAGTGGTCGCGCCAAGGGACAGCAGTTTACGACCCTGATGCTGCAGGTGGAAAGCGACATCGAATCGGCCCAGAGCGAGACGTTTCACCAGCGTCTCAATGTGACCAAACTCGGTCCGCTCCGTCCGTAGAAATTTCCTTCGTGCGGGTGTGTTGTAAAACAGATCCCTGACCTCGACGGCGGTACCGGGTTCCATGGCTATGGGTGCGGGAGCCCCCCCCTCTTCACCACCCTCGATCTGCCAACCATTTGATTCTGTTTCGGGCCGAGAACTGAGGGTGAGCCGGGACACCGAAGCGATACTTGGCAGCGCCTCTCCCCGAAAGCCCATGCTCTCGACGCGCTCAAGTTCTCGGAGACTCGTGATTTTACTGGTTGCGTGGCGCGCCAGTGCGAGTGCTAACTCCTCTCGATCTATACCCGAGCCATTGTCCGCGACGCGAATCAGGCGCACACCCCCCTGCTCGATTGAGATGTCGATCCGCATTGCCCCAGCATCCAGGCTATTCTCAACAAGCTCCTTGACAACCGACGCTGGCCGCTCGATCACCTCTCCGGCGGCGATTTGGTTGACAAGATGCGGAGGTAATTGGTGGATACGCATGTAACTTGGGATAGGGGCCCGAGGATTGCCTTCAGACACAACAGTCTACCTCAGCGGGGTCTTGGGAGACACAGGGAAGTAGGCTGCTGCTCAGCGTCGTTCGAATTGGATCCGAGCCAAAAAACGGCGCCGTATATTATGTCCCGGGTATGCTCAAAACCTGCCCAACCCTGATGTGATCACCTGATATATTGTTGGCGGTGCGCAGCCTGCTCAGGCTCACATCGTACTGTTGAGCTATGGCGCCGAGGGTATCTCCCCGGCTAATCACATGGCGGCGTGGCGCCTGCTTGGCCATCAGTGTACCCGGGGGTGGATTGGTTTTGAAGTAGGCTTTTACGCCGGCCATGATGGCCTTCGCCACCTTCTGTTGGTGCCTGGAATTGGTTAACTTTCTTTCTTCAGCGGGATTGGAGATATAGGCGGTCTCAACTAATATGGAAGGTATGTCGGGGGACTTGAGAACCATAAAACCCGCCTGTTGAACCCTATTCTTGTGGGTTTTGCCCAAACGCTTCAGCTGCTTGAACACTTCATTGGCCACCTCATGACTGGCTTGGCGCGTCGCCGTCTGGGAAAGATCGATTAGCACCGAGGCCAGCAGATCGTCCTTATCCTCGAGCTTTACCCCTCCAACCAGGTCAGAGGAATTCTCCCGCTCCGCGAGCCAACGTGCCGCCTCACTGGATGCACCGCGCTTGGAGAGGGTATAAACCGAAGCGCCGCGCACACGTGAATCGCGGAAGGCGTCCGCGTGGATGGAAATGAAAAGATCGGCACGTTCCCGGCGCGCCAGACGCATGCGTTTCCTCAGTCCCAAATAATAGTCTCCGGTACGGATCATAACGGGCCGCATTCCCTTCTCTTTTTTAACAAGGCGCTCTAGCTTGCGGGCAATCTGCAGCACCACAGTCTTCTCCTGTGCCCCCCCTCTGCCCCTGGCACCCGGATCTTCACCGCCGTGCCCAGCATCTATGGCGATGACGACATCTCTTTGATAGTGGTTTTCGGCGGTTTTAACCGGTCGCCGGGATCCAGAGCGCCCTGCTCCACCAATATCGATATCCTCGAGGTCGATGACCAACCGATGGCCGTATTGGCGGTTCGGTTTAAGAACAAAACTCTTAGGTTTTACATCCGCCTTCAGGTCGAGGACAACCCGCAGATCCCGCTGCTCGCGAGTAGCGCTGCGCAAGCGCTTAATCACCGGGTTGCCCCCTTTCAGATCCGGCAGCTTGCCAGCAAACTTGGCATTTTCTATGTCGATAACCAACCGCGATGGCTTTTTAAGGCTAAACAGGGAGTGACTAACCGGAGCTGTGGTGTCGAACACCAGCCGTATGTGGTCGGGTGCGGACCAAATTCTCAGATTCTCGATGGTTACAGGTTGCGCCAGCAACTGCATCGGCAGTGCCAACCATATCAGGGCTGCGACTTTTTTCGTTAGCGCCATCACATCGCTGACCGATAAGAAGAGGACAGATGCTTTGAAATCTAGCACGTAATTTCAGTATTTTCCAGAGATATCCTAAACATAGAGAATATATCTAGATTTTATAACACTAAAAAGGCGAGAGGCTCTCGGCGCGGGGCTTGGACAATAGCGCCAGTATTTCCCCACCGCTCTCACTAGCCGCTGTCAGTTTCACCCGCCGACCTGTATCTGCATACTCGATCCGCAGCCAGATATCCGGCGTCGGCAGCATCCCCACACCCCGCTCCGGCCATTCAATAAGCAAGGACGCCTGCTCTCGCATCAGATCGCGGATACCCAGGTATTCGAGCTCCTCTGGGTCCCCCAAGCGATACAAATCCAGGTGGTAGATCACCCGACCCGGGAACTCGTAGGGTTCTATCAGCGTGTAGGTAGGACTCTTTACCTTTCCATGGTGACCGGCCCCCCTGAGAAACCCCCTCACCAGTGTCGTCTTGCCGACTCCCAGATCCCCCTGCAGGAAGATGACGGTATCTGCGGGGCAGCAGGCTGATAGAGAGGCCCCAAGCTTTTCCTGCTGATTCTCCGTGGCTGGATGAAAATTCAGCATGCCAGGATCTCCGGATTTAACAGGCCACGAATCTGGGGCATCAAGTCCATGGCAAGCATCCCCCGTTCACCACCCTCGGCCGCTCGGTCCGCCGCCGCACCATGCAGACAGGCGCCCATGGAGGCAGCCTCCTCAAGCTCGGCACCCTGGGCGATGAATCCGGCAACTAATCCAGTCAGCAAGTCGCCCATGCCACCCGAGGCCATTCCCGGATTGCCTTCCGAGCAGATTGCTACCGGTCTGGGCGAAGAATCTGCGATCAGCGTGCCCGCCCCCTTGAGTAGCACTACACCGCCGTAGGCCCGTTGCAGACGCTCTATGGCCTTAAAGCGATCCTCCTGGATCTCGGCTGTGGAGCAATTCAACAGACGTGCCGCTTCACCTGGGTGGGGTGTGAGCACCCAGTTTTCACGGCGTAGTGGCTCGGCTGCCAGTAGGTTGAGCGCATCTGCATCAACTACCAAGGGCAAACGACTCTGCAACACCTTGGCAAAGAGCGCGCGCGCCCAGCGATCTTGCCCCAAACCAGGACCGATGGCGATCACACTCGCCCGTTTCAGTAACGGTTCCAGTTCGGCACTGTCCAGCACCCCCCTGCACATTAACTCGGGCCGGCCCATGGCCAGCAGTGGAGCATACTCGGGCAGTGTGGCAACCGACACCAGCCCGGCACCGCATCTTGCTGCGCCCTCTGCAGCCATCCGCGGCGCACCGGGACAACCCAGCCCGCCACCGACTACCAGTACGTGGCCGAAATCACCCTTGTGCGCTGCTCGTGAACGCACATCCAGTCGCGACACTTGCTGCGACCAGTCCAACCTGCGGGCAGAAACCATCTGCCGACGATAAACGGTGGCGGGAACCGCCAGAGCGTTGAACAGGATATCGCCACAACAATTCGGCCCATCGGCTGTGAACATGCCCTGTTTGAGCCCGATAAAAGTGATTGTTGCCTCTGCTTTAATGGCCACCCCCAGAACCCGCCCCGTATCGGCGTGGACTCCGGAAGGGAGATCCAGTGCCAGGATGGGAGCTGGGTGAAGGTTCGCTTGCTCCAAGGCATCTCGCCAGATGCCGCCCACCTCACGCTCGAGGCCGGTACCGAACACACCATCAACGATGACATCTGCCACCGGCGGTATGATTTCGAAGGGTACCACCTCCCCGCCCGCTGCAACGAATGCGTTCGCCGCCTCTAGCGCGTCGCCCGTCAACCGCTTCGGATCGCCCAATTGCAGAAGCCTCACGCCCATGCCACGTTCCATAGCCAATCTGGCCACGACATAGCCGTCCCCGCCGTTATTGCCGATTCCGCACAGCACAACGAGATTGCGGGCATCGGGCCAGCGGCGGTTCAGCAACTCGAATGCGGCGGCACCAGCGCGTTGCATCAGTAATCGACCGGGAATGCCCTGCTCCTCGATGGCAACTCGGTCCAGTTCACGCACTTGTTGCGCACGGTAAAGGGCGTGTGGAAGCCGGTGTATTTCGGGGAGCGACTGGGGCATGTGGAGTGGCCTGAATTGATGGAAACCGTCGGTGTTTATATTATCACCAACACTCCCTAGATCTGGAACGGTTATCGTCCACTATGTCATCCATCGACTACAACCGGTTGGCCTGGGAAATCAGGCAGTGGTCACGGGCGCTCGGATTCCAGCAGCTGGGCATCAGCGATACCCAACTCGAAGTCCCGGAGAGCCATCTAGAGGCCTGGCTGGCGGAGGGGTGCCACGGAGAAATGGCTTACATGGCTCGTCATGGTAGGAAACGCAGTCGCCCGGAATGGCTTGTACCTGGCACGCTCAGAATCATTTCCGTGCGCATGGACTATCTGCAAAAAACGGATGATCCCTGGAGAATATTGGCGGATTCAGAGCTTGGCTACGTCTCCCGCTATGCTCTGGGACGAGACTACCACCGTTTGATGCGCAACCGGCTACAGAAACTGGCACTCCAGATAAAGCAAAAAGTGGGTGGTTTCGGCTATCGCGCGTTCGTAGACTCAGCACCGGTAATGGAGAAACCCCTGGCCCAGAAAGCGGGTCTTGGTTGGCAGGGTAAGCACACCAATTTGGTGAGCCGAGCGGCCGGGTGCTGGTTCTTTTTGGGCGAGCTGTACACCGACCTTCCGTTACCCGTGGACGAATCCGCTGCGGACCACTGCGGCAATTGCCGAGCATGCCTCGATATTTGCCCGACAGGAGCGATTACCGCACCCTATAAACTGGATGCACGACGCTGCATCTCCTACTTGACCATTGAACTTCAGGGATCCATCCCCAAGTCACTGCGGCCGCTCATCGGTAACCGCATCTACGGTTGTGACGACTGCCTACTAGTCTGCCCCTGGAATCGATTTGCACTCCCTGCTGAGGAGGCGGCGTTTGAAGTGCGCAACGGTTTGGACTCTGCCGATCTGGTAACCCTGTTCAATTGGAGCGAATCTGAGTTCATGAAGGGGCTAGAGGGATCCCCCATCCGCCGGATCGGGCATGAACAATGGCAGCGGAATATTGCCGTCGCCCTGGGGAATGCTTCAACCAAGGAAGCAATAATCACAGCTCTGGAGCAAGGTACGTCCAATACCTCATCCCTGGTAGCGGAGCACGCCCGCTGGGGCCTTGAGCAACACGCCCGCAGGGGCCGACAACCCCTGGTTCTGACCTAGCCCGCCACTTCGTTCCCCGATGGCGCAACTTTCGTCACTTTCAGCAAATGCTGACGGTAATGGCGCAGTTCGCCGATTGAATCGCGAATATCATCCATTGCAAGGTGTTTTCCGCTCTTGACGACGCCAGCTGCTACCTCCGGCGCCCACCGTTTAGCAAGCTCTTTGAGAGTGCTCACATCCAGGTTTCGGTAATGAAAAAAAGATTCCAGCCGGGGCATGCAACGGGCCAGAAACCGCCTGTCCTGGCAAATACTGTTACCACACATGGGCGACGCCCCCGGCGGAACCAAGGTCTCCAGAAACATAAGTGTACTCGCCTCGGCAGCCGCCTCATCCATGGTGCTGCTGTGCACCCTCTCGGTGAGCCCCGACTTTCGGTGTTGATTGGTGTTCCACTCGTCCATAGCCTCCATGACGGAGGCCGCCTGGTGAATGGCAATGACCGGACCTTCAGCGATGATTTCCAGACGGCTGTCGGTAACCAGGGTGGCAATCTCGATAATCCGGTCCGACGACGGGTCAAGGCCGGTCATCTCCAGGTCTATCCAGATCAGGTTATCGGAACTTGGTTCCATAATATCTCCCAATTGCGTTCGCGGATTCTAGCAGAGCATGCGCCGAGCCTGTATCCTGTAGCGCCATGAATATGCTCACGATTATCTTTCTTCTCGCCGCAGTGCTGGGCCTGCTGCTTCAACTGTGGTTACTGCAAAGACACCGGTATCACGTGCTGGCCAACCGCGCCAAGGTGCCCGATGCGTTTCAGACCCGAGTGACCCAGGAGGAACACCAGAAGGCTGCGGATTACACCTTGGCGAAAACCGCCGTCGCCCGGATTGAACTCATTTACTCGGTGCTATTGCTGTTACTCATGACATTGGGCGGCGGAATCGATTATGTTCACGGTCTCTGGAGTTCCCTCCAGCTTGAACCACTGGTCACCGGCATCGGCACCATCCTCTCAATTTTCCTCATCCTAGGTCTGCTGGATATGCCATTCTCCCTCTGGCGTACATTCGTACTCGAAGAACGCTTCGGCTTCAACCGCACTACCATCGGCCGCTTCCTTACCGATATTCTATTGCAGACACTTCTGGCAGTAGTACTCGGCGTTCCCCTATTGGGGGTTGTCCTCTGGCTAATGGACGAAGCCGGCACCCTGTGGTGGCTGGCGGCCTGGGTGGTATGGGTCGGGTTCATGTTGACCATGACCTGGATCTACCCAACGCTGATTGCGCCACTATTCAACCGTTTTACCCCCCTCGATGAAGGCGAATTGAAAGACCGCATTCAGCAATTACTGACCCGCTGTGGATTTGTTAGTAGCGGCATTTTCGTTATGGATGGATCCCGGAGATCGGGGCATGGAAACGCCTATTTCACCGGCTTTGGGAAGCACAAAAGAATCGTCTTTTACGATACCCTGATCGAAAATCTGGCACCTGAGGAGATGGAAGCCGTGCTGGCCCACGAACTGGGCCATTTCAAGCGACGCCATGTATTCAAGCAGCTATTATTGAATGCCATAACTACATTGCTCGCACTTGCGGTTCTTGGCTGGCTGGCCGGTCAAGTCTGGTTCTACCAGGGCCTGGGGGTGAACGCGGCGTCGGATGCTCTGGCACTTTTGCTGTTCCTGCTGGTGGCCCCCACCTTTACCCTGTTTCTGCAACCGCTGCTATCGCTATTGCTGCGACGCTACGAATTCGAGGCCGATGCCTTCGCGCGCAGCCAGACCGGCCCTGAACCTCTGATCAGCGCGCTGGTCAAACTCTATCGGGAAAACGCCAGTACACTGACGCCAGATCCGCTGTATTCGGCTTTTCATGACAGCCACCCGCCGGCACCAGTACGCATTGCTCACCTATCTGCGGGTTAATGGCGTCAGCCCCCTAAACTCAAGGAGAAGAATCGAATGAAAACCTATATCGCCATCGCCTGGGCCTTGGTGGTCAGCCTATTCAGCACCTCGAGCCAAGCCTTTGATGTCGAAGAAGGCAAACAGTTGGTGGACGACAACTGCTACGCCTGCCACGGCGACGACGTCTACACCCGTCCCAACCGCATAGTCACCAGCCGTCCTGGGCTAACCAAACAAGTCCAGCGATGCGAGCTGTCCCAAGGTTTGAGCTGGTTTGACGAAGATATCGAAAATGCCGCGGGGTACCTCAACGAACGGTTTTACCGCTTCGGCACCGAGTAACAGCGGACGTCGGGTCCAGAATCAATGGCCAGACGCAGGCTCACCCATCGTCAAAAAGGACGTATCGAGGACCTGCAAAAAAGACGGCGGCAGCAGCTCAATCAGCTTACCAGGGCTGCCTCCGGAAGCCGCTCCGGTGTAGAAGATCGGGAGGGGCGGGTTCTCATCCGGCACGGTCAAAATCTGGCAATCGAAGACAGCAAGGGCAGGCTTCATCACTGCCTGTCCCGGCAAAATATCGGGGAGCCGGTTTGTGGGGATCAAGTCGTGTGGAAACCGACCGAAGCGGGATACGGCGTCGTGGTTGCCATCCTCGCGCGCTCAACACTCCTCTCACGACCCACGTTCAATAGTACCGACAAGCCCCTCGCTGCCAATATCACCCAGCTAGTCGTCGTCCTCGCCCCCGAACCCTCCCCCAGCCAATATCTGCTGGACCAGTACTTGGTAGCGGCCGAACTGCTTGGAGTAAAGGTATTAATCGCCACCAACAAGTGGGATCTTTTGGGTGACCGGGCAGCAGACCAATTTAGAACACGGTTCAGGCACTACGAAGCTATCGGCTATCCCCTGATTCATATCAGCGCCAAAAATGCGCATGGCCTCGACGGGTTAAGCCAGGCACTGAGCAATGACACCAGCATCCTGGTGGGGCAATCCGGTGTCGGAAAGTCGTCTTTAGTGAACGCACTGGTCCCGGATATCGGGGCACAAACAGGCAGACTCTCCCCTGCATCCGGCGCAGGCAGACACACCACTTCGGCCACTACTCTGTACAAACTACCTGAGGGAGGAGAACTCATAGATTCCCCCGGAGTACGCAGTTTTCGGCTGGCATCAGTAGACAGAACCGGGATTGAGCAAGGATTCAAGGAACTGAGCCCCTTGATTGGCCATTGCAGATACTCAAATTGCCAGCATGGAGCAGAACCAGGCTGTGCCCTCAATCTGGCCGTCGCCGAGGGCAATTTGCACCCAGACCGCTTGGCGAATTTTTTACACATGGTGAAGCAACTCTCCCGTGAGTACCGTTGAGATCCAGGAGTGGCCCTTCAAGCTCCGGGGAGGGTTAACGCGATTCGGACTCCTCCGAGGTCGCTCTGCTCTATTTTCAGGCTACCCCCATAGAGCCCAATTATCTCCCGGGCCACGCTCAAGCCGATCCCCTGCCCGGGCTGTTGCTGATCAATCCGTGCACCCCGCGAAATCACCTCGTCTCGCATTTCTTCCGCAATACCAGGGCCGTCATCCTCCACTCGGACCACAATCCGCCGCGGCCCCGCAGGCTTACCTCCAATGCTTGTAGCTTCAACCCTTATTCGACTACGGCAGTATTTGTAAGCGTTGTCTAACAGATTGCCCATAATCTCCATAAAGTCAGCCTGGTCTCCGAGAAAACGGGCATCGGCGGCGATGTCAATCTCAAGTTCGACTTGCTTGCGCTGGTAAATGCTGTCCAGAGTCTTGGTAAGGCGACGGGTAATTTTCTCTATCACCACTGGTCGGCCGCGTTCACCGGCACCGGAGGCAGCCGCTCGACGCAGCTGATACTGAACGATTTCATCCATGCGCGGAACCTGCTCCCGTACAGCGGATCTGAGAGACCCGCTGTGCCCCGACTCCATGGCGGACTGTAGTAACGCCAATGGAGTTTTGAGGCTGTGAGCCAGATCCCCCAGGCTATTCCTATATCTGTCTCTGGCTGCCTTGCCACTTAGGATGAGCGCATTGATATTACTTACCAACCCTCTGAGTTCGGTGGGAAACCCTCCCTCAATCTGGTCGATTTCTCCTGCCTCTATGCGCCGAACGTCGTCGGCGACCCGCCTCACCGGCCCCAGCCCCCACCTGAGTACAGCCAGTTGCGCGAAGAGCAATAGCAGGGCACCGCCACCCAGCCAATAGAACAACCTCGCACGAAAGCCCTCCACCTGGGACAACATTCCGGTTGTACTCGCGGCCACCGCCAAGGTGTAATCCCACTCGCGACCGTCGAAGCCCTCCCAAGCAAGCCCGAATTCCAGCACCATGAGCTGCTCTCCCGGGTGTTCCAGCAGCAGGTAGTTCCACTCTCCCGGAGGCCGTGGTTCTACTGGCCAAGGCTGCCTGCCTAGAAGTGAAAAGGAGCGCCAGCGGTAGTCCCCACCTTCACCGACAACCAAGGCATAGAGCCCTGAATCGGGAGTTGCAAACCGGGGATTGGGGAGGTTGTCGGGCAACCTCATTCGCCCGGCTTGGTCTTCATCGGCGGCACCCAGCAGTGCAAAAACCTGTGCCTTCAACGCCTCCCGCAAGCCATTTCTCGCACTTTCACGGAACGCTTGATCCAATGCCAGGGCACCCAGGCCGAGAAACGCCAGCAACACCAGGCTGGCCACCAGCAGTAAGCGAAATTGCAGCGAACGCATCAACGAACGGGTGGCTCCGATCGGAAACGGTAGCCCCTCCCCCGCAATGTTTCTATGGGACGGAGCCTGCCCTCTGGATCCAACTTGCGGCGCAGACGGCCAATGAAAACCTCCAAAACATTGCTGTCCCGATCGAAGTCCTGATCGTATATGTGTTCGGTGAGTTCGGATTTAGTGACCAACTCCCCCCTGCGAAGCAGCAGATACTCCAGTACTCGATATTCATATGCCGTTAGATCAATGGGTCGCTCCTCGAGGGTAACAGTTTGGGTAGCCGTATTCAGCGCCAGCGCACCCCAAGAGATCACCGGAGTACTGAGGCCAGCCGTGCGACGCAACAGGGCATTCAGCCTGGCCAGCAGCTCTTCCATTTGAAATGGCTTGACTAAATAGTCGTCGGCACCGGCCTCCAACCCCTCCACCTTGTCCTGCCAGTTACCTCGTGCCGTCAGTATCAAAATGGGGAGCTTGCGGCCCGCTTCGCGTCCTCGCTTGATAAGCTCTATACCCGATATTTTCGGTAAACCGATATCGATGACTGCCAGGTCGACAGGATATTCCATCAAGAAGTAGAGCCCTTCCTCTCCATCGGTTGCGAGATCCACCGCATAGCCCCGCTCCCGGAGACTCTGCTGCAGATGTTCAGCGAGCCTAACCTCGTCCTCAACCACCAGCAGTCGCATAGGTGTCAGCGCCTGCTCTTGGGGGCGTTCCGGGACCCATTACCGGCGTCTACTTGTACCCGCTTGACCCGACCGTCATCGGTGAGGATTCGGATCACGTGAGTAGAGCGTCCATTACGTTTTTGTGTCTCCGCCGATAGTACCCGGCCGCCAGTGCGGGCGCGCGCCCGTGACACCGCGCTGCTGAGTCCCCGGTCGTTTGCCGCTCCCTCTGGTTCTTTGTGCCGCTGGGCCTCTGCTGTCTGCATGGAGATCGCTGCGGCCAGAACGGCTGTCAGTACTAATTGTATATACGTTCTCAAAACATGCCCCGTAGAAGGAGCCTTTCTCCTTGTCCAATATCTGAGATGGAACTGCCCGGGTAGCTAGCCCTGAATCTATTATTCATAAGCTTTTAACAGGGCAATGAGACACCGCCTTGGACGTAAACCTGTTACTATATTTTAGATGATGCAGGATGCTGACTGAACCCTTCCTGAACAGGATGCCATCCGGGCACTGCCCAAAGTTTTGTATAGCAATTGTTCCTTACACCATACCCCAATTCTGGGATTGCATTTTCATGAATTCACCTTTGAGCGGCATTTTTTCTCCTTACCGTTGCCTGGATGTCCACCGCATTTGCCGCAGGCCATCGCCCTCTAGAGTTATTACGGCTGAAGTGGAGGAGTACGAAATCGAACCTACAGCAGCAAGAGTTTCAGTGGAGGTTCCGGGACTGATGACCCAACTTTATGCCAGCGAGGGTAGCCGCCTGGCAGCAGGTGATACCCTACTGATGCTTTTCGTGGTTCCAGCGCTACTCAGTTTCCTTACTGGCTTGGAACAGCGTGCTGAAAAATCAGGTAGAGCGCAAACCAACTCCCCCTGACACTTCTGTATCGACCACAAATGACGTGCTATTCTTTCCCACGAACAAATTGAGCGCCCAACTCCAGGAACCGGCCTATGCCATATTTCGTATTCCGGATTGACCCCACCAAGGAACTACACTACCTGGGTCAATTTAGCCAATATCGTGACGCTAAAACTAAGGTACGTACCTTGAGAAGCCAGGAAGCTACGACCAACGGAACCGTGAGGCTGATTCACGCCAGCACCCAAATCGAAGCTGAGAAACTCTTGCTCATGCCCAGAGAGGCTCCTGTTGAGGGAGATGATTGAACGTCGAAAAATATACCGCAGCGAGCCAGAGCCGCTGCAATAGGTAACTGTCGGAACCTTAACTCAGGAACAGTGAATATGGAGAAAGCGGCGACAAACAACCTCAGCCGTTTGCAGCCCAGCCTCAGGGAGTGTCGAGACATGGCACTGACCCGCTTAACCGAGCGACTGGGCGAAATGTTCAACAAGTCCGAGCAGGCACTGCTGGACTTCATCGACAAAGCGGATACTAACCAGGGGCAATTTCAGTTCATCGATGCCATCAGCGTCGTAAATTTCAGAAGATCGGCTGTCGAACAGCGTTTTTTAGAGGAGATTGCCAGGGGTTTCAGTGAATACACCACCGAAAAAGGAATATCCTACCCGAGGCCTCTGCTTCAAGAGCAACATCAGGCAGTCGAAACGCTGGAGCTTGTAGACGACAACGAACTAGACCAACGGCTGGCTCTGCAGAATATGATTGACCGAACCCAGAGCCAGTGCTTTCAACAAGTCTATGCGCTTGGGCAGAGACTGTCGATGATTCGCGGCGGTCAACAACTGGCTGTCAAGGACCTGCCGGGCGGGCCGGTGCATTGTGTGTCAGCGTTTCAAATAGCGGCGGAAGAGTTCGCTTTCGAGAGCAACATACTACTAATCATTTACACCCTCTTCGAAAAATTTGTCATGAGGGAGCTCGAGGAGTTTTACGCGGAATACAATCAGATATTGATCGATGCCGGCGTCTTTCCCAACCTCAAGCTGGAGGCTCCGAAAAACCCGGCAGGTTCTGAGCAATCCGATTCGGAAGCGGGCGCCACCGAGGAGGGGGAGTCTCCAGCAGCTACAGAAGCTCCCGAATCCGACGGGGGCGATATAGCCCTAGGTGAGGAGATCTTCAACTCTATCCGCAACCTCATGGCATCGAGGCGGACCGGTGATCCGCGCTACGCCAAGCATCCGGAAATCAATCCCCATATGGCGGGCAAGCCCGGGGTCAAACCCATGGTCGATAAGCCGACCCTGGTCTCCGCCATCCATGAGATACAGACCGAGGAGACGCCTCAGCTACTTCCTGAGATCGCTGATCCGGGCAAGCGACCTTCCACGATTGAGGTGGATGCCGCGATTCTTGATCAGATTAGACAGCGGTTAATCGAAGAACGCGACCGGCTTTTTCAGGGCGTCGACGAAAACACCATACCAAGCGCCGACCTGGATACCATCGAGTTGGTGGGAATGCTTTTCGAGCACGTGCTCAACGAGGATGAGCTACCCAACATCGCCAAAGCGCTGATCAGCCACCTCCATACTCCCTACCTAAAGGTAGCGATACTCGATCACCATTTTCTGATAGATTCCCGACACATCGCCCGCAAGCTTCTGAACTTGATGGTGGAGTCAGGTCTTAAATGGATTGAGGAAGAAGACCTGCGACGGGGAATTTACTACCCAATGCAAGAGGGGGTCAATCGAATACTTCACGAGTTTAAGGATGATGTAAAAGTATTCGAAGAGGTCTTCGATACACTGACGGAACAGGTGAGCGACCTTGACCAAAAAGCCCGCATTGTAGAGACCCGAGCCAAAGAGGCCGCAAAAGGACGAGAGCGGCTGGAAAATGCCCGCCTGCGGGCCCACGGCATAGTCCAGGATATCGTTGGCGAACGCCGGTTCCATCCTGTGGTCGAACGCTTTCTAAATCATGCCTGGCTGGACAAAATGATCCTGATGTTGCTACGAGACCCCGCAATAGAGAGCAAACCGGAATGGGGCCATGTACTGGACGTGGTCAAAGACATCATTTGGATATACGAGTCAAAGGACGATGTCAGAATGCAACGCTCTCTCGAGGAGAAACTTCCAGGACTCAAACAGCGTATCGACAACGGCCTGAGTTCAGTGGGTGACTTGCACCAACCCGATCTCCAGGCACTATTTGAATTTCTAACCTCTCTAATTGCCAGCGACGACAAAACCGCAACCAAGCCGGAACCAATCCAGGCGAGCGCTCCCCGTATCAGGGACAAGCGAACCGAGGCGGTCATAAGTGCAACGGAAAGAAAAGACTTCGCCACGCTCTCAAGCGAGGAGCAAGAAGCAATCAAGCTCTTGAAGAGCATCAAATTCGGCACCTGGTTCGAACTTGAGGACGACAATGGGAAGCCACATCGACTCAAATTGTCGTGGTTCAGCCCGATAACACAGAAATACATGTTTGTTGACAAGTCGGGGATTCAAGCACTGGTAACCCCTATTGAGAAACTGGCACAGCAAATGAACGTCGGGCGAGCAAGAATCGTTAAGTATCCAGCTGTTCCGTTTGTCGACAGGGCGCTGGATTCGGTGCTGAGCGTGCTGCAAAAGACCTTCGGCGGATCCGGGAAGTAACAGGAGCGGGATATCCACTATGAAAGAAAAGAGAATAAACCCGCGGAAACGGGTGAACGAAAAAATAGAGGTCGTGGACAATAACACCGGCACTCGGCTTGGATTCCTGGTTAATATTTCAGCCACCGGTCTGATGTTGTTGTCGGACACCGCTCTATCACCCAACCAACTTTTTCAGTTGAGTCTGGTTCCTCCTTCTCCCTTGGGTGGCGTTGCCACAGTGGACTTTGGCGCGGAGTGCCTGTGGGCTCAGGACAGTGACTCGGACGGTAGTCCCTGCTGGGCCGGGTTTCAGATAATCGATATTTCTGAACAGGGAGCCGGTCTGATCACTCAGTTGATGGCCGACTGGACTGAGTAACCGGGACTCTCCCCTGCTGAGTGTCGTACTGCCCTATTACAACGCAGTATCCACCCTCGAAGAATCCCTGCAATCGATCAGCCAGCAGACGCTGGCTGATTTTGAACTCTTGGCCATCAACGATGGATCCACGGATGACTCCGCTGCAATAGTAGATTCTGCCGCCCGCAAAGACCCCCGCATCAAGCTGTTGAGTAACCCAGGCCAGGGTGTGGTTGCAGCACTCAATCATGGTGTCCAGCGAGCCCGTAGCCAACTCATTGCCCGCATGGACGCCGATGACCGGATGCATCCACAGCGATTGGAAAGACAGTATCTTCACATGCTCGGTCACCCGGAGATTTCGGTGCTCGGCTGTGCTACGACGCTCTTCGCCGAGGAGAGAATCAGGAGGGGAATGCGAGTTTACATAGAGTGGCAAAATAGCTGCTGCTCGCCCGAACAGACAGCCGATGAAATCTACATCGAGTCACCCTTCGCCCACCCTAGTGTCGTTTTTCGACGCCAAACAGTGCTGGAACTGGGCGGCTATCGCAATGGGGCGTTCCCTGAAGATTATGAACTCTGGCTGCGCCTCCACCATGCAGGGAAAAGACTAGCGAAGCTACCACACAAGCTTTTGGATTGGCGGGATACGCCGACCCGCATCTCACGTACCGACCCCAGGTGTTCTCGCCAGGCCTTTGACCGATTGCGGGCGGATTACCTCAGTAGGGATCCACGACTTCTTGCGCATAGCACCAACTTTGCCATTTGGGGGGCAGGACGCAAGACCCGTAAACGTTGCCGGCTTCTATTGGAACGCGGGTTTACCCCCCGGACCTGGATAGATATCGACCCGCGCAAAATTGGCAACCGGTTGTCCGGAGTACCCGTGGTTTCACCCACATGGCTAACACGAAGTGGGAATCGCTGCTATGTCTTGGTGTACGTAACGAATCACGGCGCCAGGGAGACTATCGCTGCCGATCTACTGGCCATGGGATACCAGCGAGGCCTGAATTACCTCATGGTGGGATAGCCCCCCAGACCGACGTCTGGTACCCCGATTCGAGCGAAAGGTCACATTTGTTGCAGAATGAGCAGATTCAGTAACAGCGATTGAACTCCGGGAAGTAAGCGGCAAAAACCGCACAACTGTTAAAGCCCATCTGAGGAAAAGCCGGGCTCAACGACTGGCAGTCATATTCCGGGCGAGCTTTCTCCCTTCCTGGTAGAAATCGATCACCTTTCTAACGTAGTTCTGGGTTTCCGGATAGGGGGGGATAGTATAACCGTACTTAATAACCGCGTTTTCCCCTGCGTTGTAGGCAGCGAGTGCCAGTACGATATTGTCGTCAAACATCTCCAACAGATCGCTTAGATAGCGGGCTCCACCGTCGAGATTGGCGATGGGATCCCAACTGTTGTTCACGCCATAGCGCCTGGCGGTGGCTGGCATTAACTGCATGAGGCCCTGTGCGCCTGCCTTGGAGAGTGCTTTTGGATCGTATGCGGATTCTGCCCTGATTACCGCGTGCAGCAACTCCGGGTGAATCCCGGTATTCTTGGCGGTGACACTAATCATTTTCGAAAACCGCTGACGGTTGACTTTCATCGAGCCGGTGTCGATTCGGGAAATCCCGCTGTATCCGCTCTCTCGGCTGGAACGCCACATCAGTTTGTAGCCATGGCTCCGCTTCATCGGCTTGTCAGTGAAGTGAATATTTCCGAATTTATCCCGATACTTATAAATCTCGGCCAATACCGGGCCGCTCACCATGAGCCAGCAGAGTGCTACCAAAAGTGGGAGTGTCAAAAATCGAGTCACGGTTGCTTTAATATATAAATCTTGATCTAGGGAACTATATGTCCCGTATCGTACCAATTGTCAGATTCTTTAAATCCTCAGACTCCCGGGTATGACTGAGCCCCTTCCCCCCAATCCAGATTCCCGGAAATACCAACTCGTCCTCACTGTCAGCGACCGCAACATTTCTTGAATTTCTTGCCGCTGCCACAGGGACAGGGGTCGTTACGACCGATTTTGGGTGTCCTGTGGATTTCGGTTTCAGGCTTTACCAACTCCCCATCAACATAATACCAGTGATCATCCTGGCGCTTGAAGCGGCTGATTTCGTGATGGCGGCGAATCATCTCTTTCTCTTTATAAGTCGCCACGAATTCCACGCTACCCTGATCATCCCCCTCACCGCCTCCCTCGACAGCAGCAACCTTCAACCCCATCCATTTCGCCTCTTCGGCCCAACGGCGGGTAGCCAGGGCATCATAATCGGACCGATGATGGGGATGTAGGCTTTCGCCAAGAAAGTCGAAACAGCGTTCCACATAGGCGGAATAGCGGGCCCTCATCAGCGCCTCAGCCGTAGGGGCTGGCAGCTCTCCGTCAAGGATGGGTCCGCAACAATGATCGAGAGGCAGGTGGGAACCGCAAGGACATTGTGACATCTCAAAGCATCTCCAACTGCAAATCTGAGGGTCAATATTTCACATTAACAAAGTGAGGTCATCCGGTGCGAGAATACTAAGCGCAGCATCCGGAATCAATCCAACCTGAGCAGACAATACAACCCGCAGGGGTATATCAGGATTACAGCCCCAGTTCTCTCCAACGTCGGACTATACGCTTGACGGAGATGGGGTGTGCGGTGCCAAGCTCCTGAGCAAACAGTGAGACCCTCAATTCTTCGAATGCCCATCGCAATTCTTCGATGCGGGAGTCTTGCTTACCCGCAGCGCGATACTTCTCCTCCCGCATCAGCCATTGTTGGTAAATATCCCTCATTTCCTCCATCAACCTCCGGTCCCGCTGCAGGGCGTGACCCAGTTTCTCGAATCTCATAGCCATAGCGTTGAGGTAGCGGGGAAACTGCCTGAGTTGCGGGTAGGGGGTATGCTGTAAGAATCCTCTGAATACCAGTTTATCCAGCTGCAGACGAAGGTCCTTCAGTGAATTCACCCAGTTTACCTGGGTTGAACCGTCGAGCAGACGGCGCAGCAGTTGATACTGATCCAGGATCTGCTTTAACAGTGCAAGCGCCTCGGCTGCCTGAGCGGCCAGACCACTCTTGTGTTTATCGATACGTGCGTAGAACACGTCCTGGTTCCGTATCTCGGGCATTCCCTCGATAAAGGCCAGATCCAAAATCAAAGCTATCAACTCGTCTTCCAGGCCCGCTTGTTTGCCTTCTGGGAGACCTGATGGTAGAGGGGCAGCTTTCGCATACTGCAGGCTCATGCGCTGAATCCCGGGTAAGTTACGATGGAGATATCTTATATCCCTGCCCAGACGCCGCATGATTAATCGCCTTACACCTGATCGGTGGGTGTATCGTGCAATGGAAGCTGAATTCAGTACCCGCAAGTCTACCTTATCGCCACGGTCCACCAACGCCGGAAAACCCAGCATATCGATACCTCCTCGACGGATAACTATCGATTCAGGCAGAGTACCGAAGTCCCATTCCCTGATATCGTCTCTCTCCAGACCTGTACTACCGAGCCCCGACGCCACGGCACTGCCAACCGACTTGAAGCGTTGCCGCAGCAGTACCAAGTCCCGGCTGCTATCGATCTCGAGCCCCTTGTCGTCAATTAGCTGGAAATTCATTCGCAGATGGCTCGGTAAAGCCTGCTCCTGCCAGGCATCCTCCGGTATATAGACCCCAGTCATCTCCTTGAGCTGCTCAGCCAATGCTTGAGTGAGTGGTCGGTCCGAAGGCTCCATCGCCTGTAAACAAGCCTCGGCATATTCGGGAACCGGAACAAAAGACTTGCGAAGATATTTCGGTAATCCACGCAGCATTGCAGTTATCCGCTCCAGCAGCATACCCGGCACCAGCCATTCACATCGCGCTTCCGGAACCTGGTTGAGCGCGCTCAATGGAACCCGCAGCGTCACCCCATCCGCCACGCTCCCGGGTTCGAATTTGTATTTCAATGGCAATGTCATTCCACCGACGGCCAAGTGGTCAGGGTAGTATTCCTCAGCGACAACCTGCAGATGGTCCCGGGCCAGATCGTCAAGACGCATGTGCAGCAGTTTAGGCTGAGACTTGGTCGCCTTTCGCAACCACTTTTCAAATTCGGGAGTACTGTAAATACCTTCAGGAATACGGCGATCGTAATATTGATAAATGACAAACTCATCCACCAGCAAGTCCCTGCGCCGTGTTTTATGCTCCATATGTTCCAGATACTCGATCAGTTCCCGGTTGTGCCGCCAAAAGGGCGCACGGGTGTGGAAATCGCCGTCGACCAGCGCCGAACGGATAAAAATCTCCCGGGCCTGCACGGGATCCAGCGGCCCGTAGTTGATCTTGCGCCTGAATATAAGAGTAAGACCGAATAGCAACACCCGCTCGTACGCCGCCACCTGACCCCGGCCCTTTTCCCAATGTGGTTCCGAATAGTTCCTCTGAACCAGGTGTAAGGCAACATCCTCCACCCACTCGGGACGAATGCTGGCGAGGGTGCGAGCATAGGTACGGCTGGTCTCTACAATTTCTGCCGCAGCAATCCATTTTGGCTGCTTCTTGAACAATCCCGAGCCAGGAAAAATCACAAACCTGCCGTTTCGGCTTCCCAGGTACTCCGGTTCCTTGGCGCTTTTCTTGAAACCGATGTTGCTAAGCAGCCCGGTTAGCAGTGATCGATGGATTGCCTCATAACCTGCCTCCACCGTGTTTTCCCGATACCCCATTTCGCGCATCTGACCGCGCAGTTGATGATGGATATCGTGCCACTCTTGAATGCGAATCCAAGATAGAAAGTTCTCTCTGCAGAGGGTTTTGAACTTATTGCGGCTGAGGTGGCGCCGCTTCTCCCCCACGAATGCCCAGAGTTTCAACAATCCCACAAAATCAGATTGCTCATCCATGAACATGTGGTGCGCCTCATCCGCGGCCTGCTGCTTTTCCAGCGGACGTTCCCTTGGATCCTGGATACTGAGTGCTGCGGCGATTACCAGCACCTCTCTAAGGCAGTGACTCCGGGCTGCCACCAAAAGCATACTTCCGACACTGGGATCGATGGGGAGCTGTGCCAGCTTTCTACCCAACCGGCTAATCTTTCTGTCTCTATCTACAGCACCGATCTCTTCAAGCACCCTATATCCATCCTTGATCAAGCGCGCATCCGGACAATCCAGAAAGGGAAAACGCTCGACTTCACCAAAACCCAGCACCTTCATTTGCAGAATCACCGACGCCAGATTTGTACGTTGAATCTCCGGTTCGGTAAACTCCGCCCTGCTCTGAAAATCCTCCTCTTCATACAGGCGAATGCAAATTCCGGCAGCCACCCGACCACAACGCCCTTTGCGCTGGTCAGCGCTGGCACGGGAGATCTTTTCCACGGGCAGGCGCTGAATCTTGCTTCGGTGGCTGTAACGACTGATACGCGCATACCCGGCATCGATGACATAGCGAATACCCGGTACCGTCAGCGACGTCTCCGCCACATTGGTAGCGAGGATGATCCGACGCAGTCCGGCAGGGTTAAATATCCGATTCTGTTCCGCCCTGCCCAGCCGGGAATAGAGGGGGAGTAACTCCGTATGCTGCAGCCGGTGTTTGCGCAGAGATTCCGCGGTCTCCCGAATCTCCCGCTCCCCACTGAGAAAAACCAGGATATCGCCCCGGCCTGTTCTACCGAGTTCGTCCACTGCGTCTACTATGCCTTGTTGCAGTGGCTCATCCCGCTCGCCCCCGTCGACATCTGTGACCGGCCGGTACCGCACCTCCACCGGATAGCTGCGACCCGAGACATTGATCACTGGGGCGTTATGGAAGTGCTTGGAAAAACGCGCCGGATCGATGGTGGCTGAGGTGATTATCAGCTTCAAATCGGGGCGCTTGGGTAGCAGATCCTTGAGATATCCCAGCAGAAAATCGATATTGAGACCACGCTCATGTGCTTCATCGATTATCAGGGTATCGTATTCCTCCAGCCGCCGGTTGCGTTGGATTTCCGCGAGTAGTATTCCATCAGTCATCAACTTGATGTGGGTTTCTGGGCCAACCCGATCGTGGAAACGCACTTTGTAACCCACTGCCTCCCCAAGTTCACGGTCCAGCTCCTCGGATATCCGAGCTGCCAGGCTGCGGGCAGCAATACGACGAGGCTGAGTATGGCCAATTTTGCCGAATACCCCCCTCCCCATGGCTGCGCAGATTTTCGGGAGTTGTGTGGATTTCCCGGAACCGGTCTCACCGCACAGGATGATGACTTGATGGGCGCTGATCAGCCCGGCAATCTCTTCCCAGCGCTCGCTAATGGGAAGGTCGGTGGGAAATCCCGGCACCGGCAGCTTCTGACGCCGGCGCTCGGCGAGTCTTGAGGATGCCGCGACCTGCTGCCACAGGCTTGCCAAACCCTTATCGTAGGGCGCGCCCTTTACCTGCCGTTTTTTCAGACCACGAAGCCGCTGCCGCAGCTTGCGGCGATCCGCCAGCATGCAGGCCTGAACCTCCTCAGGACCGGGAAATCTATTGGGATGCATGTCGACTCTGTGTTCTCTATCAACGATATACCGAGCACCTAGGCTGTTTTACGGGCTCTGCCTTGCCTATTGGGAAATGCGCGGACTAGCTTTGCTCCTGGGAAGACACCTCCGGAACAGCGCATTGACCGGTAGCGAACTCCCGCGCCAGCGCGAGGTTTTGCCGGTAAATTTCCCGGCGCCGATCGATAGCTAGAGGCTGAACTTGTTCTGCAGGATTCAGAGCATCGTCCAGAGACAGCCGAATCGGATCGTCCTGCCACCGCTTGTGCGCCCAACCACCCTCACGGGCATCAAAGCGGTATTCATGCATGAACGCCTGTCCATGGTCTGCGACGAATTCGACGCATTCGAGAAGATAGTCCACCTCCAGGTCGTCAAAGGCGTAGTGAAAACCTATGCGGCACCAGCCAGGCTTGACACCATGATACCCACGGCTTATCCATGACCGATACTCCTCTGCTTTTATCGGGTCGATGTCGAGCAACTTGTGTCCGTATGGTCCCGCGCAGGAACAACCCGCGCGGGTCTGGATGCCGAACAGGTCATTGAGGAGTGTGGTGACCAAGCGCGGGTGAAGATACTGGCCACGCTGATCGCGGATATTGAAGGAGATGATGCCGATACGCCGCTTCGGATCTGGATTTCCCAAAATCTCTATACCTGGATGCGCCTCCCAGCGTTCCATAGCCAAGCGGGTCAATTTCCGTTCTCGGGCTTCGATACGCCCTATACCCACAGCGGACTTAACCTCGAAGGCCAAAGCGGCTTTCAGCGTCTGCAATATGCCAGGCGTACCTGCCTTCTCCCTGGCCTCGATATCACCAATAAAATCGTGATTCTCGGGCCCGACATATTCCACCGTTCCACCCCCTGCCATACTGGGGGGTAACTCTGGGTGGTAGCAGCGTTTATTGAACACCAGAAGACCGCTGGATCCCGGTCCGCCTAGAAACTTGTGTGGGGAAACAAAGACGGCGTCCAAGGTCGCATCCCCAACCTCGGTTTCGGGATTCATGTCTATGGGTACATAGGGCGCGGATGCGGCGAAATCGAAGAAGGCCAAAGCATCATGTTGGTGCAGCAAACTAGCGATCTCGTGTATGGGCGATCGCATTCCGGTTACGTTTGAGGCAGCGGAAAACGACCCGATTCGCAACCTACCCTGGTACTGCGGATCCACCAGCAGCTGCTCCAGGTGTGCCAGATCTATGCCCCCTTCGTGATCCATTTTGACCTCGACCACCTTGGCTAAGCTCTCGCGCCATGAGATCTCGTTGGAGTGGTGCTCATATGGGCCGACAAAGACCACGGGCTGGTGTTTCCGAATATAGTCACGCAGCGCCTCCAGACGCTCCGCTCCCAGAAATCCACCGAGCAGGCTATCCAGCATGGAACGGGTGGATGCCGGCAGTTTGACACCGACAATTTGTTGCATTCTGTCGATAGCTCCGGTCGCACCACTACCGCAAGCCACGATCCTGCCATCGGGACCGGCATTGACCGCCGCTTTGATCATCTCCTCCGCTTGATGCAACAGTTCGGTGGTAAATCTGCCGCTAAGATCGTCCTCGGTATGGCTGTTAGCGTATAACCGCTGCAACGAGATCAGATACTCCTCGATAAACTGCAGCGAGCGTCCTGAAGCGGTGAAATCCGCATACACCATAAGTTTTTCACCGTAGGGAGTGCGAATCGATGCGTCGATCCCAACAATCTGGCGCCGTAGCTCTCCTAGATCCAATTCATTCGGATACATCCTGCCTCCTGGATTCTGTTGCTTGTTCCAACTGCCTTGTCTGTCGCTTATGCTGCATTACGGTATGATGCTCCTGCCAAGCTGCGAATCGTAAAATATTGCGGCGATTGAAAATGACCCATTAGTTCCGGCGAGCTCTGTTTTGGTTCCAAGATGGAAGTTCTATTTTAGCTTCAGGGCAGAAAAAAGGGGTGGCCGCTGCCGGCCACCCCTTTCGAATTAAACAATACCTCCTAGATGGCGCCCTGAATTGCCTCCACGCTGGCTTTTGCATCACCGAACAGCATGCGACTGTTCTCTTTGAAAAACAGGGGATTCTGCACCCCTGCGTAGCCAGTTGCCATACTGCGTTTCATAACGACTACGGTATTTGACTTCCAAACTTCCAGTACCGGCATACCGGCGATCGGGCTGTCAGGATTGTCCTGTGCCTCAGGGTTAACGATATCGTTGGCACCGATAACCAGTGTGACGTCGGTTTCAGGAAAGTCATCGTTTAGCTCATCCATCTCGAGGACGATATCGTAGGGTACCTTCGCCTCGGCCAAAAGCACGTTCATGTGGCCCGGCATGCGCCCAGCTACCGGGTGAATCGCAAAACGTACGTTCACTCCCACGTCCCGCAGTTTTTTGGTGATTTCGTAAATAGGATACTGTGCCTGGGCTACCGCCATTCCGTATCCGGGCACGATGATCACCTCCTTGGCGTTCTTTAGCAACTCCGCGGTTTCTTCCGCTGAGACGGGTACAACCTCTCCCTGCTCCTCGCCGTCACCGGCGGCCGCAGTACCCCCGGAGGTACCGAACCCGCCTGCGATAACCGCCAGAAAACGGCGATTCATGGCACGGCACATGATGTAACTGAGGATAGCGCCACTGCTGCCCACCAGCGCTCCGGTAACGATCAACAAATCGTTGCTAAGCATAAACCCAGTAGCCGCCGCAGCCCAACCCGAGTAGCTGTTGAGCATGGAGATGACCACGGGCATATCGGCACCGCCAATGGCCATCACCATGTGCACGCCAAATATCAGGGCTACCAGGGTCATGATTAATAGTGGCCACATACCAGCCCCCGTGGAGGCCGCCCCGACAAAGTAGTAACCCATCCATATGCTGATTAGCAAGAGTCCCAGATTGATAAAATGCCTCGCCGGAAGCAACATGGGCTTGCTGGTGACTATTCCCCGCAACTTCCCAAAGGCGATCACCGATCCGGTGAAAGTTACTGCGCCGATGAGTACCCCCAGGTAGATCTCAATCTCGTGAATGGTGCGTTCCACACCCTCGAAATGGGCACTGGGATCCAGGTAGCTGGCAAATCCGACCAATACCGCCGCCAAGCCCACAAAGCTGTGCAGCATGGCCACCAACTCCGGCATCGCCGTCATCTCTACCCGTTTGGCGAGAATAAAACCGATAGTACCGCCTACCGCCATACAGATGGCGATAGTCAGATAGCCGGTGACCTGGCTTGCCAATATCGTAGCGACGATGGCGATAAACATACCCACCATGCCGTAGATATTGCCCCGCCTGGAGCTCTCCTGATGACTCAGTCCGCCGAGGGCGAGAATAAACAGCACACTGGATGCGATATACGCAACGGTTATCATTCCTTCAGTCATTTTCCCGGGCTCCTATCTCTGGAACATCTTCAGCATACGTTGGGTGACGAGGAAGCCGCCCGCGATATTGATCGTAGCGATGAGGATGGCAATCGCCGCCAGAACCGTCACCAGCGTGGAACTTCCCGAAACTTGCAGTAATGCTCCGATAACGATAATGCCCGAAATGGCATTGGTGACGCTCATCAGGGGTGTATGTAGCGCCGGTGTTACGTTCCAGATCACCATGTATCCGATGAAACAGGAGAGAACGAATACCGTGAAATGGGCAAGAAACGCGGGCGGAGACACAGAGCCAACCGCCAGTAGCAGAGCCCCCGTAATAGCCATGGCAATAGCCGTTGCATAGCCGCTTGGGCGCTTTTCTTCCGGCCCCGGCTCCACCGCTGTTACAGCTGCCGCAGGCGCTTGCTTCGGCGCGGCAGAAAGTTTGGGCGCTGGCGGTGGCCAGGTAATCTCACCCTCTTTCACCACGGTAACACCACGAATCACCTCATCATCCATGTTGACATTGATCTGACCATCCTTTTCCGGGGTCAAATCGTTCAACAGGTGGCGCAGGTTGGTTCCATAGAGCTGACTGGATTGGGTCGGCAGACGACTCGGCAGATCGGTCAAACCGATTAGGGTAACGCCGTGCTTGACAACAATCTTACCCGGTTCGGTCAGGGTGCAGTTGCCCCCCTGCTCCGCGGCGAGGTCCACAATCACACTGCCGTCGCGCATGGATTCCACCATTCCCGAGGTAATGAGCTCCGGTGCGGGTTTACCAGGAATCAGCGCGGTGGTGATGATCACATCGACCTCCATCGCCTGCTCCGCGAACAGCTTCATTTCCGCCTCGATAAAGGCCTTGCTCATGACCTTGGCGTAACCCCCTTCACCGGCACCATCCTCTTCTTCGTAATCCAGCTCGAGGAATTCGGCACCCATGCTCTCCACCTGCTCCTTGACTTCGGGGCGGGTATCGAAGGCGCGTACAATCGCCCCCATGGATCCGGCTGTACCGATGGCGGAGAGACCGGCCACACCCGCCCCTATGATCATAATCTTGGCGGGAGGAATCTTGCCTGCAGCGGTAATCTGACCGGTGAAGAAACGCCCAAAGTGATTGGCTGCCTCGACCACTGCGCGATAACCGGCGATATTGGCCATTGAACTGAGCGCATCCAACTTCTGGGCCCTGGAGATTCTGGGCACACTGTCCATTGCCATTATGGTGGCTTTTCGTGCTTTGAGCCTTTCCAGCAAATCTTCGTTCTGTGCCGGCCAGATAAAACTGATGAGCGTACCGCCCTCCCGCAGCAGCTCACATTCATCGACGCCGAGTATGGGATGAGGCTCTGGAGCACGTACCTTCATGACGATGTCGGATTCGCGCCACAGCGCCTTGGTATCCTCGACTACCTCAACTCCCGCTTCTTGGTATGCTTCATCGCTGAAATGGGCCTTCTCCCCAGCACCCGCCTCGATGGCGATTGTGAAACCCAGTTTCTGCAAATGCCCGGCGGTATCCGGCGTAACCGCCACCCGGCATTCTTCCGCATGCACTTCTTTGGGTACCCCTATCTTCATTGACATATTCTTCACTCCAATGAAACTGTTATGTATTCTGCCCCAGCCTCCAGGGATGCTGTAACCGCGACCGTTCCGGACTTAACACTGCACAATCGGACCCGAGGCCCCTAACTATCTGGAGTTGCGAGTAATATCTTAGGCTATTCAGGGCGTGTTCCGCGTCGAACCCCCTTACAACGTGCGTTGAAGGCAGGCCGTTTAAAATCGACTATGCTGCGCCAATGAGCGGATTTCTGCGTAAAAAACTACCCCCGCGTACAAACCCAGATCACGGACCGATGATGCTCTGATTTATTTCTATTAGCTTGGCTGGCCCGAGCCGCTAGAGTGGACGTTCTCAACTCAAAAATCAATAGAGCCACTAGGGAAACCGGCCTTCATATTCTCCACCATCGGAATATGCGGGCTCATTCACTTAAAGCATTAAGAATGGTTTCGGCGTCGCTTACTTCAAACTTCGCCGGCGCTTCCAGATTGAGCATGTTCACGACGCCTCGGTCAATGATCATGGCATACCGTTGAGAGCGCACACCTCCGAATATCGGGATATGCACCCCCAAACCCATGGCTGTGGTGAGGGCTGCACTGGCATCCGCGATCAAGGTGATTTGCTCGGCGTTCTGTTGCTCGCCCCAGGCTCGCATTACATGGACATCGTTCACTGACACACAGGCGATCATATCCACACCCTTGGCTAGTATCTTATCTGCCAATACCACGTAGCCTGGCAAGTGCGCATTGGAACAGGTCGGCGTAAAGGCTCCGGGCAAACCAAAGAGGACGACTCTCTTGTTGGCAAACAGCTTGTCCGCCAAAACCGTCTCATGGCCTGCAGCGGTGACCACCATGATCTCAACCGATGGAATCGTATCGCCTTCGTTAACCATATTCTCCTTCCTATTCTGAATACCCAGAATTGATCTAGCCGAGCGTCACACGCCCTCGTAGCTGCCCAGTTTCGGGGTCTCCAGACTAATGTAAGCCAAGACTCGGGAATTGCTTAAAAGACAGCACGACCGGTAGCGCCCCTATGCAAAGAAGGCCGGTTGCCATCCCAGGCAACCGGCCTTGTTGCTGTGGCCAAAGGGTATAAAGCACATCCTTGATGGTTGACGGCGCTCCTGTGCTGGCGGCGGATTAAAACCCTCTACCGCTCAGCCTATGGAACAGGACATGTCCTGCCCGCAACATTGCGGAGACTTGATCTTTCCATGCCCATTAGGGCATTCCGAGATTTGTACTTCTGCGCCACCTTCCAGTTTTAGCATGCCATTTTCCAGTGGTGCATCGCATTTCCCACAAGTGGCATTGACACTCATCCCGCAAACCTTGCACTCGTATGTTGCCATTTTTTTGTCCCTTTCAAGTCAGGTGCATTTAATTCTTGATTCTGGAATATAGCAATCACCCGGGTAGGTGTCTATTGTAGTCCTAGCGTGAGAGGCCCGGAAAACCTTGCGAAATATGTAGAATTATTCCGGTATTTTTGGCCTCGACACACCAAACCAAACTAGGCTGATGTACACCATGGGCGCCCAACCACCACTCAAGCACAAACAGATCCGTATTAAACAGCTGCGCGCCTTCTGCCAGGCGGCACTCACCGGCAGTATCAGCGAAGCTGCGGAGCAGCTTTTTCTGAGCCAACCGACTGTCTCGCTGCAGATTCAGGCTTTGGAACGGGAGCTGGACACTACGCTGTTCGAGCGTCGGGGACCGAAGATCAATTTGACGCCAGAGGGTGAAATCATGCTCAAGCTGGCGCTGCCCCTAGTGGATGGCATGGACAAGCTTCACGAAACGTTCACCGCCCAACGGGGTGTATTGGAGTCCGGTGAAGTCAATATCGCTGCCGGGGAGTCGACCATCATCTACCTGCTGCCTGAACCACTGAAGCAATTTTCAGACACCCATCCTGGCATTAGGGTGAAGCTGCAAAACGTTACCGGCGGAAGAGACGGACTATCAAGATTGAGGGCAGACGAAGCAGACTTCGCGGTAGGAGCGATGCCTGAAGTACCGGACGATATTGATTATCACCCATTGGTGACCTTCGCCCCTGTGCTAATCACTCCTTTAGGGCACCCGCTTTCCAATAACGAAAAAATCGGTCTTGTGGATATCTCACCATATCGCCTGATTTTACCGCCTCCGAGTTTGAGCACCTGGCGTACGGTGGAAGCGGTTTTCCGTGAACACAACCTCTCCTTCAGAAGCGGTCTAGAAGCCGGTGGCTGGGAGGTGATCAAGAAGTATGTGGAAATGGGCATGGGAATCTCCATCGTCACTGATGTCTGCCTCACGGGAAGAGAACGGCTGCTGCGCTTCCAACTCGATGACTACTTTCCGAAGCGCACCTACGGGATCGTTCTGAGAAAAGGGAAATACCTCTCCCCCCAGGCCTCCCTGCTGATTAACATTCTTAAAACACACTACTCCGCAATGGAATAATTGTTCGCCATCGTCGCGTCAAGGTGTCAGTTCCAGCTCGAACTCCAGGACGCGCTCTTTACCCAGCAAGGGCTGGCGCAACACTTGCAGCGCCGCAGTGTCCCCCGGGGCCTTGCTCAACATGCCAATTCTGATGTCGGTGGTATCGGAGACGGTAATCCCATCCAGCCGTTGAATGATATCTCCCTTCTCCACACCGGCTTCAGCGGCTGCTCCGTCTTCCACCAAGTCACCGACCAACACGCCGTTCTCATGAGCCTCCATGTATACGCCCATCATTCCCCGTGGCGGGAGCTCAGACGCATTGGGAAAAATGATGATGTCTGCAATTCCCGGCTCCAGAGCCAAGCTGTCGGCGGGCAGAATGATCTGCGAGTTTACCTGCACCCTGCGCTCAACCCTGGCTGGGATGCCCGAACCAAAACTCAAGTGCCCCGATCCCGCAAGCACCACCACCCGCTCCTGAGGATGCTCTGACAAATAGCGCGCTAATACATCCGCCATGCCCTCATCCCAGGTTAACTGCACCTCGATGAATCGCTGAAAACCCTCTTCGCCTGAACGGGCATGCTTCGAATACACCTCTCTGAGTCGCGCCTCGTAATCTTTGTCTGAAAAATCGTAGGTACGGGGAAGCTGCCTCCGCTCTGCGTCGTCAAGACCGTTCAAACCGCTCTCGGAGACCCTGGAGGTCAGCTCTACAGGCACATTCAGCGCCAGGACCGGTATGCGATGCGCTCTCGCATATTGCATGATCGGGCGATAGAGCCGGTAGTCGTAGCGCCAGCGGTCATACCACTCAACCCCGCGCAGCATCGCCCTTTCATCCAACTCCCCGGCTATATAGCTGTCGAGCACGGATTGGAAGGGCTGCTGAACAAACTCGACGCCGATTGCGATTGCCCCGTTCTGCCGATGTAAAGCCTTGATAATCTCCAACTGACTAATGTGATGACCGTAGCGGTCATGGGTCTCACCCACGTAAACCACCCGGGCATCGACCAAATCGTTTATGACATCTTCCAGAGCCGTGATTTTTTTCAGGCTCAGGGCAGTGGTCACGCCTCCTCCCTTGGCATCCCTTGCCGCCTCACCCCCGGTGGAGCGGGTTTCCTGGGCACGACAGGAACCCAAGAGCAGCGCTATGACAACCCACAGCAGGAACAAAACAACACGTCTCTTTGTCATTGGTATATCTCGGTCGTGGTAAACAAGGCGATGAACTATCATGCCGTGAAGTTGGGACATTGGTGTAGCTTGAAAATTCCCCAGTCAGACAATCAAGGTATTTCGGTATGATTTTACGCCTAACAGGACTGCTGCTCTTAATAACCGCAACACCGTTATTCAGTAAATCTATCCCCAGCCCCCAAATCCATCATGCACTCTCCGTAGTGATGATTCCAGAACGCTCGTTCATTGAAGTGCAAGATGAGATCAAGCTGCCGTCCCCGGTAACAACCGTGGATTTTCTACTGCGCCACAGCTTGTCTGTCGACTCACTGTCTCCAGGGACAATAGTGAGAAAAACAAAAACTTCGAACGGTCCAATACCCGCTACACACTATCGCATCCGATTCGATGCTCCACGTCGCACGTTCAAGCTACGTTATCGAGGGGAAGTAGACGAGGCCGTGGCAACCCAAACCAGGGAGCGAGGTGGAGGCCGTGCGGGCAGCAGCGGACACATCTCCAGCAGTGGCGTCTTTCTTAGCGGGGCCAGCCTCTGGTACCCACAGCTTCCCGGGCGTCTGGTCAGCTTTAAAATGATGATCGACCTTCCCTCGGGATGGACAAGCGTAAGCCAAGGCAACCCATTGTCGGAAGACCATGGCTGGATCGAGCATGCTCCTCAGGATGACATCTATCTCATTGCCGCCCCATTCCACCGCTACACACTGGAGACGCCGTTTGCCGAGGCACAGGCCTATCTGCGTTCACCCGATGCGGATTTAGCCCGGCGATATCTCGAGGCTACCAGGGATTACCTGGAGCTTTATCAACAGCTCCTGGGGGACTATCCCTATGGCAAGTTTGCCTTGGTGGAGAATTTCTGGGAGAGCGGGTACGGTATGCCATCGTTTACCCTACTAGGTCCCAGGGTCATTCGCCTTCCCTTCATTCTCCACACCTCTTACCCCCATGAGATACTCCACAACTGGTGGGGTAACGGGGTTTTCGTCGATCGCGATTCTGGAAACTGGAGTGAGGGCCTTACAGCCTATCTTGCGGATCACCTGTTACAAGAGCTGAAGGGCAAAGGTGCAGCTTATCGCCGCGACAGTTTGAGGCGTTACGGGGACTATGTTCACGAGGGAGAGGATTTTCCACTCAGCCAATTCAAGGGGCGGCATGGTGACATCAGCCAAGCCGTCGGCTATGGGAAAACCCTGATGTTCATACATATGCTTCGCAACCGATTGGGAGACGTCTATTTCCTCGAGGGACTACGCCTTTTCTACCGCGATAATCTTTTCGCCGAAGCGGGGTACGATGATCTCAAGCGGGCATTGGAAGAGGTCAGCGGCTTGGACTTGAGAGATGAGTTTGACCAGTGGATCGAGGGCACGGGTGCGCCACGGCTGAAACTCAGCGAGGTCAGCATGATCGAGGTATCGTCCGGATACCGAATCCGAGCAACCATTCAACAAACACAGCCCAACCCCCCGTTCAATCTGAATCTTCCGATCTACATCCAGACCGAGAAAACGCCTAAACCAGCCCCTCGTTGGTTTACCATGAACGGAAGAGAAACAACGCTCGACATCGTCATCCGAGAAAAACCCATCCGCCTGAGCATCGATCCCGAATTCGATATATTCCGTCATCTCGTAGCCGGGGAGACGCCGCCGACGTTGAGCCGGCTATTTGGAGCACCAGAAATCACCCTGATTCTACCCGCTGATGCAAGCAGTGAGAAAAAAGCGGCCTACCGTAGCATGGTCGATAGCTGGTCTTCGAGGTGGCCACAATTGAACTTGATGTGGGACGAGGATGTGGGTCAACTTCCCGCTGAGGGCAATGTCTGGCTGCTGGGCATTGAGAATCGCTTCTTATCGAACGTAACCGAGCAACTGAACGGCCACTACGCCAAACTTGAAGGCACCAGCCTGACCGTGTCACAGCATCAATTGAACCTCGCCGGCAACAGCTTTGCGCTGGCGGTTGACGGTAAGCAGGGGCGTACATTGGGATTGTTGGTTCTGGATCCGGTTGATGCTGCTGCCGGACTAGCGCGCAAACTACCTCATTACGGCAAGTACAGCTACACTCTGTTCGGCGATTCAACACCGACACTGCTATCCAGAGGGCAATGGGCCAGCGCAGGATCTGTGCTCAGCGCGCCTCTTTCCGCAGAGGGAGAACTACTCCCACCCATGACAAGGTCACGTCCCCCACTGACACTGGCGCAAAAAGAGGCTGAATCCTTCTCGCCCAATCCGCGACAAATGCCTTGAGGCAGGTTTCAAGCGCCTTCGTAGTTGAAGGTGATTTCGTCGTCAGTGCGAATCTCTTTACGTGCAAACAAATCGAATCCAATGAACTCCGCATTTCCGGGTTTGGCGTGATTCAGGTATCGCAACAGATTTCTACCGCTGCGACCAACGGCGTTTTCCTCGTCACCCTGATCATAAACCCAGAGAACGTAGGTTCCATTTCTGCGGGCGTCCGGACCATGATAGGTGCCGATATACTCGCCTTTACCAATACACCGCCGCGCAAACAAACCTGTGCCGTGGATCTTCGAGTCCGCAGAATAAACAATATCTCTCAACTCTCTGTTCTTTAATTTCTTTTTTTCCGTCATCTACCTAGTCTCAGGAGCACTTTAGATGCCGTTATGGGGCAGCATTTCGGTGGCGCGTACATGCCCTCCAGATGGAAGAAACTGTCGCATTAATCACACAAATGTTCTCTCTATGTTCTCATTGCGCTCTTTTTCTGCTAAAGTTTAGAACAAATAGAGAACCCAATTAAATCTGCTTACCAACTCACTGGAGAAAATCAAGATGACCACCAACGACAGTTACATCATGCGGGAACAAGTTGAGAATCCGATTCCTTCCATTATGTCCTACCGCGCCGCCAGTAGGCGCCGGGAGAACGGCAGAGGTATGTATATTCTCTCCGTGACAGCGGTCACTCTGGTCTACCTGCTTGCTATGACTTTTTCGGCAGACTAATCGAAACGAAACGCCCGGTGCTCTGCTCCTGGTTGTTAGGAAATCGCCGGTGCGTCATTTCCATACCTAATAGTAAAAGACGCAGAATTAGCTACCGGAAACAGATTGTTGGCTTAAGGTCCCAAACTAATGGTAGATACGCAACTTGGAGCCCTATCAGTTTAAATATTTATTTGCCGTTGTTGACCCTTTCACGCAATTCCTTACCCGGCTTAAAATGGGGCACATACTTGCCCCCCAATGCAACCGACTCTCCTGTTTTGGGATTCCTCCCCTGCCGCGGAGGTCGGTAATGCAGGGAAAAGCTACCAAATCCTCTTATTTCGATTCTACTCCCGGAAGCCAAGGCTTGGCTCATTTGCTCGAGTATGCACTTCACGGCCAGTTCTACATCTCTATAGGCAAGGTGGCCTTGTTCTTTGGCGATGACATCAATCAGTTCAGATTTTGTCATTCTTTATCCCCCCCTTAAATTACCGGGATCCTCGCGGATCCCGGCCGCTTCTTCTTACAGCTTATATATTACGATTGAAACGCGAACGGTCTACTCTCAGTTATCTTCCATCTGCTCTTTGAGGAGATCGCCCAGCGTCGCCTTACCGGATGCGGAGTCACGGGAGTAGGTTTGAATAGCCGCCTGCTCCTCAGCGTAGTCCTTCGCCTTAATGGAAAGTGTGATGCTACGATTCTTGCGGTCGACGCCCATGAATCTGGCCTCCACTTCCTCGCCTTCTTTAAGTACCAAGCGTGCATCTTCGACTCGATCGCGGGAAATCTCTGAAGCCCGCAAATAGCCCTCTATTCCCTCCGCTAGCGTAACTACAGCCCCTCTTGCGTCGACTTCCTTGACCTCTCCTGTGACGATACTTCCCTTGCCGTGAGTAGCAAGATATGTAGAAAAGGGGTCCTTATCCAACTGCTTGACGCCCAGTGAAATTCTCTCCCGCTCGGGATCAACGGAGAGTACCACTGTCTCCAACTCGTCACCCTTCTTGAAGGCGCGAATGGCTTCTTCACCGGCATCATCCCAAGAGATGTCGGAAAGATGCACCAGACCATCAATACCACCATCAAGACCGATGAAGATACCGAAATCGGTTATCGACTTGATCTTACCGGTGACATGATCACCTTTCTTGTGAGAGGCAGCGAAGTCGTCCCAGGGATTGCTCTGGCACTGTTTCATACCGAGTGAGATCCGACGCCGCTCCTCATCGATATCGAGAACCATAACCTCGACTTCCTGGCCGAGGTGCACCAGCTTGGAGGGGTGGATATTCTTGTTGGTCCAATCCATCTCAGAGACGTGAACCAGACCCTCGACGCCCTCCTCGATCTCTACGAAGCAACCGTAGTCAGCAAGATTGGTAACCTTGCCAAACAACCTTGTGTTCTCAGGATAGCGGCGCGCCAGATTCACCCAAGGATCGTCGCCCATCTGTTTGAGCCCGAGAGAAACACGCTGCTTATCACGGTCGAACTTCAAAACCTTGACCATGATTTCATCGCCAATATCAACTACCTCGGAGGGATGCTTAACACGCTTCCAGGCCATGTCGGTGATATGCAGCAATCCGTCGATACCGCCCAAGTCCACGAAGGCCCCGTAGTCGGTCAAGTTCTTGACAATACCTTTGAGCTCAATTCCTTCCTGCAGGCTCTCCAGCAGCGCATCCCGTTCGGCACTGTATTCCGTCTCTACCACCGCACGGCGGGAAACCACAACATTATTTCGCTTCTGATCCAGCTTGATTACCTTGAACTCAAGATCCTTTCCTTCCAGGTAAGTGGTGTCTCGCACTGGGCGCACGTCCACCAGGGAACCGGGAAGGAAGGCCCTTATTTCGCCAAGCTCAACGGTAAACCCACCCTTAACCTTGCCGTTGATGCGGCCGGTCACGTTCTCTTCAGCCTCGAAAGCCTTCTCCAGAACATTCCAAGCATGGTGTCGTTTGGCCTTTTCCCTCGACAAACGGGTGGCCCCGAATCCGTCTTCTACGGCGTCGAGCGCCACCTCCACCTGATCTCCTACGGCAACTTCTATTTCGCCGTCCAGAGTCAGGAACTGATCCCTGGGGATCACGCCTTCCGATTTCAATCCGGCGTTGACGATCACAGCGTCGTTGGTAATTTCGAGGACCGTGCCGATCACAATGGCGCCGGAGCGCAATTGGGTATTGGCGATACTGGCCTCAAATAATTCTGCAAAGCTTTCGGTCATGTAAAAATCCTGAATCGGCAATTGCCGATTGGCGGCCCAAACAGCATGGGCCTTTGTGTCAGTAGTGAATGAAATGCCTGTAAAACAGGCCCCTATCGAGCCAGATCCGGAAAGCTGATAGCCACGCGTTCCAACACCCGTTCCAACACTTCCTCTATGGAAAGTGCCGTAGACTCGACCTGCAGCGCATCCGGAGCGGGTTTCAACGGGGCCACACTCCTTCCGGAGTCCCGCTCATCGCGCTCCCTGATTTCGCTAACAAGATCGGCAAGATTAGCATTCAACCCTTTTTCTTTCAACTGGTTATAGCGCCTCCTGGCCCGCTCTTCGGGGGTTGCCGTGAGATAGATCTTGGCACCCGCGGAGGGAAATACCACGGTGCCCATATCTCGTCCGTCGGCAACCAGCCCGGGCTCTCTTGCATAATCCCGCTGCCAGTCCAACAAGGCCGATCTAACCTCGGGAATCGCAGCAACCCTGGACGCGGCATTGCCCGCACGCTCACTGCGGATTTCACGACTGACATCCCTGCCATCGAGAAATATTTCATCTCCCCTAAACTCGACGTGCATTTTCCGGGTAAGTGCTACCAGTTCTCCGGGCTGACCATCGGAAACCCCAGCAAACTCTGCAGCAAGGCCCAACAAGCGGTAGAGAGCACCGCTATCCAGACAGTGCCAGCCCAGTCGCTTCGCCAACAGCCTAGCAACGGTTCCCTTTCCCGAGCCGCTCGGACCGTCGATGGTTACCACATTGACCATGATCTACTCCCCTCTCATGCTCTCTATCGCCAGCCCGACTCCCCTGGAAAGCGTGACGAAGCCGGGAAAAGATGTATCCACATTGTTGCAATTCTCAACGACAATCTCCCCCCGGGAACGGAGCCCTGCCATTGCAAAAGACATGGCAATCCTATGGTCTCCATGGCTGGCAACGTATCCACCTCCCATAATACCCCCGCGGATGACCATGCCGTCCTTCGTAGGCCGGGCGTCGATACCCAGAGCCCGCAGTCCATCAGCCATGACTTGAATCCGATCGCTCTCCTTAACCCGGAGTTCTTCCGCCCCTGAGAGTATGGTCTCACCCTCCGCGCATGCAGCAGCAATGAAAATTGCGGGAAATTCATCAATGGCCAGAGGCACTTGATCCAGAGGGATGACAATACCCCTCAATTGAGCTGATCTCACCCGCAGATCCGCTACCGGTTCGCCCCCCGCGAAACGCTTGTTGATTATCGATATATTGGCCCCCATCAGGCGCAAAATATTTAATACGCCGGTCCGGGTGGGATTAATTCCCACATGTTCCAGCAGGATATCCGACCCTTTCGCGATGCTGGCACCGACCAGAAAGAATGCAGCGGAGGAGATATCAGCCGGCACATCGATCTCAGCGCCTATTAGTCTTCCCCCCCCGGAGAGGCAGATTCGCTCACCACTGCGGTCGACCGGATACCCCAAGCCCTCGAGCATTCTCTCCGTGTGATCCCTGGTAGGTGCGGGCTCGACAATACAAGTGGTACCTTGTGCATAGAGTCCCGCCAACAGCAGCGCGGATTTCACTTGCGCGCTGGCAACCGGCATGGAGTAAGTAACACCCTTTAATTTACATCCACCCCGTATTCGTAGCGGCGCCGTACCCGTCACACTGGCTTCGATTCGCGCACCCATGCGCGACAGCGGCTCAGTAACTCGCGTCATTGGGCGCCCCGAAAGTGAGGAGTCTCCCACCAGGGTGGTATCGAACGGCTGCCCCGAGAGCAGACCACAAAGCAGGCGCATCGAGGTCCCCGAGTTCCCGAGATCCAGCGGGCCACCCTCGGGAGCTCGCAATCCATGCAGTCCTACACCGTGAATGGCTACATTTCCCTCCTCCGGCCCTTGAATAACCACGCCCATCCGGCGAAATGCCTGCAACGTGGCAAGGCTGTCGTCTCCTTCGAGAAAGCCCTTGACTTCGGTGACACCCTTCGCCAGAGATCCCAGCATGACGGAACGATGGGAAATTGACTTGTCTCCTGGAACCCGGAGTGTGCCGTGCAAACTGCCCCCGGGCTTAATGGAATAGTCGATTCGTGCAGATCTCTTCAACTCTGTCTCCAAAGGCATTCACTCCTCTAGGGCAGCATCCACCGCTGCCATGACGTGGATTTGGGTGGTATCGAACAACGGCACGTCGATGTCCTGCTGGGACACCAGCAGCGGGATCTCAGTACATCCAAGCACCACGCCATCGGCGCCGCGGTTCACCATTTCGGCGATGATGCGCAGATATTCCGCCCGGGATCGCTGCTCGATCCTACCGAGGCACAGTTCCTGGTAGATCACCTTGTGAATCAGTTCCCTCTGTTTAGCTTCTGGGATCAGAACCCGGATACCGAAACGCTGCTCCAGCCGCTCCCTGTAAAATGCCTGCTCCATGGTAAATCGGGTACCCAGCAAGGCAACGGACCGGCAGTCGCTGGCATTTACCTGGCGGCCGGTGGCGTCGACGATATGCAGTAGCGGCGTGTCAAGTTCCGCTTCCAGGCGATCAGCCATCTTGTGCATGGTGTTGGTGCAGATGATCAGCAGTTCCGCACCTGCACTTTGGAGTCTGCCCGCCTCGTGTATCAGCAGACCAGCCAATCGCTCCCACTCGTCTGCGTGCTGCAGCGCCTCGATTTGGTGGAAATCGACGCTGTTCAGCAGAATCCGGGCCGAATGTAAACCACCAAGGCGCCTGTTGGTCTCCAGATTCATCTGCCGATAGTAGACCAGGGTCGATTCCCAGCTCATACCACCCAACAGCCCCACAACCTTCATGGCGCAAAGAACGCAGCCAGTGGATGCCCAGGCGGTGGGCAGAGTATCAACGAGAGAACGTTGCAGGAGAGGGGGAACGGCAGGCGATCCTGGTGCATAGCTACTCCGGCGAGTCGAGTATTCCATCGACGTAGCGATCCCTGACCGCTTTGGCCCTGCCGAATATCTGCAGCAATTTTTCACCATCACCGCTGCGAATGGTCTCTGCCAGGTTCTCCATATCAACGATATAACTCTCCATCACTGCACCCAAGGCAGCCCGATTCGCCACGCAGATATCGCGCCACATCACAGGATTACTGGAAGCGATGCGGGTAAAATCCCTGAATCCACCTGCGGCATAGCGAAAAATTTCGTCGTTCTCCTTCATCTGCGCCAAGGTATCGACCAGGCTATAGGCGAGCATATGAGGCAGATGAGATGTTGCGGCCAATACCTCGTCGTGATGGGCAATGGACATACAGGTCACCTCGGCACCGCACAACCGCCACATCGCCTTAACCTGCTGCAAGGCTTCGGGCGCGGTCGCTTCGGTAGGAGTGAGAATTACCCGGCGTCCCTGATAGAGTTCAGCGAAAGACGCCTCCACACCGCTCTGCTCTGTACCGGCAATGGGATGACCAGGCACGAAACCGGATGGCAAGGTGCCAAAGGCAGCCTGACAATCCGCCACCACGCTACCCTTGGCGCTGCCTCCATCGGTGATCAATGTGTGCTCGCCAATATGATCTCTGAGAACACCGAAGGCTTTTGCCATGGCCCCCAGGGGAGTCGCCAGAAAAACCATATCTGCTCCGGCAACCGCTTCGCCGATATCATGGCTATAGCGATCGATGACACCCAGCTTGACACCTAACTCAAGGTTTTCACGCCCACGGCCGCAGCCAACTACTTCTCCCACTTCCCCAACGCTTCGCAACGCTCGCGCGAGCGATCCCCCAATCAAGCCCAGACCGATAATGGCCAGACGCCTGAAAAGCATCAGCCAAGTACCTTAGCGAGCGAGGCAAGCAAGCGCCGATTCTCTTCAGGAAGACCCACTGTTATTCGCAGGTGATTGGGAAGCCCGTAGGCGGCAATGGGCCGGGTTATGCACCCTTCCCTCAACAACGCCTGGTCTACCTCGTTCGCAGGGCGACCTAGGTCGAGGGTGATGAAATTCCCAACCGAGGGGATGTAGCCCAGACCCAATTCCTTGAATCCAGCAATAAGGTGGGCCATACCTGCCTTATTCATTTCCACGGATCGCTGAATGAACGCTTGGTCTTCCAAGGCAGCCAATGCCGCCGCCATGGCGATGCTATTGACATTGAAAGGTTGACGCACCCGGTTTAACAGATCGGCAATATCCGGATGAGAAATCGCATAACCGATCCGCAGGGACGCGAGACCGTAAGCCTTGGAAAAGGTGCGGGTTACGATGAGATTCGGGTACTGATTCAACCACTGAGTGGCATCCGGATAATCCTCCTCCTCAACATACTCAATATAGGCCTCGTCAACCACTACGATCACTGTCTCCGGCACACCATCGATGAAGGCATGTAACCGGGACTTGTCCACCCATGTTCCCGTGGGGTTGTTCGGGTTGGCAACCCATATTACCCGGGTACGCTCATTGACCTGCCCCGCCATAGCCTCGAGGTCATAACCAAAATCTCTTGCCGGTGTCATTTTTAAGGTTGCGCCCACCGACTGACTGCTTATGGGATAAACGGCAAATGCGTGCTGAGAAAAGAGGGATTCCAGCCCCGGAGCAAGAAATACCCGAGCAATGATATCCAATACGTCATTGGAACCGTTGCCCAGCGTAATACAATCCGGATCGACACCATGCTTTTTACCCAGCGCGGCCCGGAGCGCGAATCCACCGCCATCCGGATAACGCGCTATGTTCTGCCATTCGCCCTCGATCGCCTGTTTGACCAGCTCACTGCAGCCCAGGGGATTCTCGTTGGACGCCAACTTTACCGAGTCGGTAATACCAAGCTCCCGCTCCAATTCGGACACCGGCTTTCCCGGTTGATATGGTTTAAGATTGGCGATTCCCGGGGCGGTGATATCCAGAAAACGATTGCCGGATTGTGTCATGTGTTTGCCAGCTCCCTTTTTTGAGTTAACTCGTTAAAGTACTGCGTTTGGATATGAGCCGAGTATCTTGAGCATACGCGCCCGATCCTGCAGATCCTCAAGCGCCGCACTGACACCGGGATCATCCTGATGACCCTCGATGTCGATAAAGAACACATAGTCCCAGTTTCCTTGCCGAGACGGTCGCGATTCGATGCGGGTCATACTGATACCGTGATCGGCCAGTGGTTTCAGTAGCTGGTTCAGCCCTCCGGACACATTGCGCGTAGCGCATATCAGACTGGTCTTGTCGTCTTTGCTCGGCAGTGCTCGCTGGCGGCCGATTACTAGAAAACGGGTCGTATTATCAGGCTGATCCTCGATATTTCTCGCCAGCCCTTTTAACTGATAGAGCTCCGCGGCCATCTCCCCCGCAATAGCCGCCGATCGAGGTTCGTCACAAGCCTTTCTCGCCGCCTCCGCATTGCTACCAGCAGTTATTTGTTCGGCGTTGGGCAGGTTCCTATCGAGCCAAAGACGGCACTGTGCCAAAGATTGCTGGTGGGAAAAAACCTGTGAAATCTGGGATAGATCCGACTCCAAGCTCAGTAGATGATGGTGAATCCTGAGGCAGACCTCACCACAGATGAACAGTGGCGAGTGCAGAAACATATCCAGGGTGTGGTTGATCACGCCCTCGGTGGAATTCTCTACCGGTACAACTCCGTATTGGGCGGTACCCGATTCGACGTCGCGGAAAACATCGGAGATGGAGCCCATTGGCACCGTGCGGATCGAGTGACCGAAATGCTTGAGCGCGGCAGACTGAGTGAAGGTGCCCTCGGGCCCGAGATACGCCACTTTGAGTGGCTGCTCCAGTGCCAGGCAGGCGGACATTATTTCGCGAAACAGCCTTGCCATCTCCTCGTCACCCATGGGACCGGCGTTTCTTTTCTGCACTTTCTTTAGGATCGCAGCTTCCCGCTCAGGGCGGTAGAAGAACGCGTCGTCATCCTCTTCGCGTTTTACGGTAGCCACGTCCCTGGCCGCACTTGCCCGCTGATTGATCAGATCCTGAATCTGAATATCCAGGTGATCGATTCGCTCCCGCAGACGCTGCAGCTTATCCTGTTCGCCCATGGTGGTTTCAGTGTTTCTCCGTGCACCCCAAACAACGGACCGACAACACCCCATCGATCTCTTCAATTTGCTTTAGGGTCTCCTCGCCGGGATCTTTATCGGTATCCAGTAAGGTTACCGCCACCTCCCCCAAGGATTTGTTCAGCATATCCACGATATTCAGTCCCGCCTCTGCGAGGTCGGTAGAAATCTGCCCCACCATATTGGGGACATTGGAATTCACCACTGCAAGTCTGAAGCCACCGTTTCTGGGCAGGTTGATCCGGGGAAAATTGACTGCGTTTTTGATATTGCCGTTCTCCAGGTAGTCTTTAACCTGATCGGCAACCATGATGGCACAATTGTCCTCCGCCTCCGCGGTTGAGGCACCCAGGTGGGGCAGAGTGATGCACCGCGGGTGGTCTTTTAGCAAGTTCGAAGGAAAGTCACAGATATAGGCATACAACTGGCCCTCGTCCAAGGCAGCGATCGCTGCCTCGTCATCGATTATTCCGGAGCGGGAAAAGTTCAACAGCACCGATCCCCGTTTCATAAGCCCCAGACGGGTGGCGTTTACCATGTCTCGGGTTGAATCGATCAGCGGTACATGAAAGGACACGAAGTCCGCACGGGAGAGTAAATCATCAACACTCAATGCCTGCTCCACGTCGGCGGCCAGTTTCCAGGCGCTCTCCACCGTTATAGTGGGATCGTAGCCAATGACATTCATCCCCAACGCCCTGGCCGCATTGGCGACCCGAACTCCAATTGCTCCCAAACCGATCACTCCGAGTGTCCGCCCAGGGAGCTCGAAACCGACGAACTGCTTCTTCCCCTGCTCCACTCGTTTACCTATGTCACCGTCATCGCCATTCAGGTCTCGGGCAAAATTCCATGCGGGACCCAGATTGCGAGCGGCCATAAGCATACCCGCCACAACCAGTTCTTTGACTGCGTTGGAATTGGCTCCGGGTGCATTGAAGACGGGAATTCCCTTTTGAGTCATGCGCTCCACCGGGATGTTATTCACTCCAGCGCCAGCCCTGCCGATGGCCTTGACTGTTGGCGGAATCTCCAAATCGTGCATCTTGTAGGAACGCAGCAGTATTGCATCCGGGTGTGTGATCTCTGAGGCAACCTCATACTTATCACGTGGTAAACGATCTAGACCTGCTATGGATATATTGTTTAAAGTCAGAATTTTATACACTTTTTAAAAACCATTAGATTAGACAAATACTCGGTTAACCGCGGCGTCGCTCAAAGTCGCCCATGAAATCCACCAAAGCTGCAACCCCCGACTCCGGCATCGCATTGTAGATACTGGCGCGCATACCCCCTACGGAACGATGCCCTTTTAGAGTCACCAGCCCTACCTCCTTGGCCTCACTCAGAAACAGCGAATCCAGATTGGCATCCACAAGCGTAAAAGGAACATTCATCCAGGAGCGGCAGTGGGGTGCCACAGGATTGTCGTAGAATGCTGATGCATCAATGGCTTGGTAGAGAGCTGCAGATTTTCGGGCGTTTATTTCGGCCATTGCCTCCAGCCCACCTTTGCGCTTCAGCCACTGAAAAACCAATCCCGCAAGGTACCAGGCATAGGTCGGCGGCGTGTTATACATGGAATCGGCCTTCGACATAGTGCCGTAGTCGAACATCGCCGGGGTTGACGGCATCGGCTCCTGGATCAAATCCTCGCGCACGATGACCAGGGTCAATCCCGCTGGGCCGATATTCTTCTGCGCACCTGCGTAGATTAAACCGTAGCGGGAGACATCTATTGGGCGGGAGAGGATGGTCGATGAGAAATCCGCAACCAAGGGTACGTCGCCACTCTCGGGTACATAAGGAAACTCGATACCCTGTATTGTTTCGTTGGGTGTGTAATGGAGGTAGGCCGCCTCTGGATTGAGGTCCAGTCCCTCGGCGGCTGGAACAGCGAACACCCCCTTGGGGGCAGCACCTGCGATTCTTACAGCACAATATTTCTCTCCCTCGGCGATCGCCTTTTTCGACCAGGAGCCGGTGTTGAGGTAGTCCGCAGAGGCCTTACCCTGAAGCAGATTCATCGGCACCATGGAGAATTGAGAGGAGGCACCGCCCTGAAGGAACAGCACCTTGTAATTGTCTGGTATCGACAGGAGTTCACGTACGTCGGCCTCGGCCTGCTCCGCTATCGAGACAAAATCCTTGCCACGATGGCTCATCTCCATAACCGACATCCCGCTGCCCTGCCAGTCCAGCATCTCCTCCTGAGCTTGCTGCAGTACCTCTTCCGGCAAGGCTGCCGGACCCGCGCTGAAATTATACACTCTCGCCATTCTCAAATCTCCGCAATTACTGCTATAAATACATACGGTTACACGCTATATATAAAATCATTATTAACAAATTATTACCACCGAGTAGAAGCATTGCCAGCATCCCCTATCCGGATTTACCCGTCGCCGGTACCCTGAGGCACTTCGTCACTGGTTTCATCGATTTCCAGCGATTCCACCCGGGCGATACCTATTAACTTCTCATCTTTTGAAAGCCTAATCATAGTTACACCCTGGGTACCTCGCCCCATCAGGGAGACATCTGCAACGGGTGTCCTCACCAATGTGCCACCATCCGAGATCAACATCACTTCATCCTTATCATCAACCAGTACAGCACCCACCTGATCACCATTCCGATCCGAGGTCTTGATAGAGATTACTCCCATGCCCCCACGGCCTTTTACCGGGAACTGATCCATAGGGGTGCGCTTGCCGAAGCCGTTTTCGGTTACTGTCAGGACAGTACCTTCCGGTTGAGTGATAATTAGCGATATCACACGCTGACCTTTGCCCAACCTTATTCCCCGAACGCCGCAGGCGGTTCGTCCCATGGGCCTAACCGCGGACTCATTGAATCGAATGGCCTTACCGGCAGAGCTAAAAAGCATGACGTCTCTGGTCCCATCTGTCAGCGAGACTCCCACTAAACGGTCGTCTTCACGAAGATCGACCGCGATAATTCCACTGGCACGCGGCCGGGAAAAATCGGTGAGGCGCGTCTTCTTGACAGTGCCCGATCCGGTTGCCATCAGTATGTAGCGATCTTCCGAATACTCCCTTACAGGCAGCACTGCACTGATGCGTTCGTGCTGCTCAAGGGGTAACAAGTTAACTATTGGCTTGCCCCGGGCATTCCTGCCCGCCTGAGGCAGTTCGTAGACTTTTAACCAATAGACCCGCCCGCGGCTGGAGAAACAGAGAATTGTGTCATGGGTACTGGCCACAAAAAGCTGGTCGATGAAATCCTCATCCTTAGTGGCGGTTGCGGTCTTACCCCTGCCACCCCGCTTCTGTGCACGATAGGTATCGATGGGCTGGGCTTTTGCGTACCCGGCGTGAGAGAGGGTAACAACCACATCTTCCTCGGTGATCAAGTCTTCGAGGGTAAGGTCAAGATGACTGCGAAGCACTTCGGTACGCCGTTCATCACCATACTGATCGCGAATGGCGACCAACTCCTCCCGAATCACTTCCATCAACTTTTCTGCGCTTGACAATATATCAAGCAAGTTCTTAATTTTATCTATTATCTCACTGTATTCATTTAGTATTTTATCCTGCTCAAGACCTGTCAATCGATGTAGTTTCAGATCGAGGATGGCTTGCGACTGAGTCTCCGTCAATCGATATCCTGCGGCGGTGAGACCGAATTCGGGATCGAGGTCCTGAGGTTTGGAGGCATCGGCACCGGCCCGTTCCAGCATTGCCTCAACTGTACCTGACTGCCAACGCCGCGCCAGCAATTCGGCTTTTGCTTCCGCCGGACTGGATGCGGCCTTTATCAAATCGATTACCTCGTCGATATTGGCGAGGGCCACAGCCAGGCCCTCGAGCACATGGGCCCGGTCTCTCGCTTTGCGTAATTCAAAGAGTGTTCGGCGGGTGACCACCTCGCGTCTGTGGCGCAGAAAATACTCAAGCACCTGCTTTAAATTCAGCAACTGCGGGCGCCCATCGACCAGCGCGACCATGTTGATACCGAACACTGTCTGCATCTGGGTATGCTGGTATAGATTGTTAAGCACTACCTCCGCCACTTCGCCACGACGCAACTCGATAACCACCCGCATCCCATCCTTGTCGGATTCGTCGCGCAATTCGGTTATACCCTCGAGTCGCCGCTCCTTTACCAGTTCGGCTATCTTTTCCAGCATCCGCGCCTTATTGACCTGGTAGGGAAGTTCCTGGACGACGATACGCTGTCGGCCCTGCTCTCCGTAGCTCTCTATCTCACTTCTGGCCCGAAGATGGATACGTCCGCGACCTGTAAGGTAGGCATCCTGAATACCACGGGCGCCGTTGATTATGGCTGAAGTGGGAAAATCCGGCCCTGGAATATGCTCCATCAGTCCTTTGATATCGATAGCCGGATCGTCGATCAGTGCGATGCAGCCGCCGATTACTTCGGTAAGATTGTGGGGGGGAATGTTGGTTGCCATGCCCACCGCGATACCCGCCGATCCGTTGACCAACAGGTTGGGCACTCGCGCAGGGAGTACCGAGGGTTCATGCTCCGACTCATCGTAATTAGCTGTAAAATCGACGGTCTCCTTGTCCAGATCGTCCAGCATGCTGTGGGCGATCCGGGCCATGCGCACCTCGGTATAACGCATTGCTGCTGGAGCATCCCCGTCCACGGAACCAAAGTTTCCCTGTCCATCCACGAGCATATAGCGCATTGAAAAGGGCTGGGCCATGCGCACAATGGTGTCGTAAACCGCTGTATCACCATGAGGATGGTACTTACCGATGACATCACCGACGACACGGGCCGACTTTTTGTAGGGACGGTTCCAGTCATTGCCCAATTCACTCATCGCGTAGAGTACGCGCCGGTGCACCGGCTTGAGTCCGTCACGAACGTCTGGAAGCGCCCGTCCCACGATCACGCTCATGGCGTAATCGAGATAGGACTGCTGCATCTCGTCTTCTAGATTGACCGGCAGGACTTCTTTGGCGAAATCGGTCATATTCGGTTGTAGATCCCCATGGTGGGACTCGCGCCCGCGAAAGCGGCGAAGTCCGACTGAAAGCTGAAAAATCAGCCGCTAATAATACCACACTACACGGGGGTACCGCTTTTAAATAATCGCCTTTGAAATCGGCTTGTAGGCGCTCTAAGGCTGGTTTTTCATTAAATCGGCCATCTTTTTCGCATCCGGCAAATGTACAGCCCCCTTTTCGGTCACGATCACATCAACCAAGGTTGCGGGCGTGATATCAAACACCGGATTCCAAGCGCCCACACCTTCGGGGCCAGCTCGCCGACCGCCGCATTGGAGCACCTCCGCAGGATCTCGCTCCTCGATGGGAATTTCGGCGCCCGAACTCACCGCCATATCGACTGTAGAGGTTGGTGCCGCAACCATAAATTTGACGCCGTGATGCCGGGCGGAAACCGCCAGGCTGTAGGTTCCGATCTTATTCACTACGTCTCCATTTGCTGCGATGCGATCTGAGCCGACGATCACCCAATCGATTTCCCCTCTCGACATCAGGCTCGCAGCTGCTCCGTCGGTTATCAGTGTTACCGCAATACCATCTTTGGCAAGCTCCCATGCGGTTAACCGTGCGCCCTGCAGCCAGGGCCGGGTTTCGTCGGCATAGACACGCTCGATTTTGCCCGCGTGGTGTGCGCTACGGACCACGCCGAGCGCAGTACCGTAGCCACCCGTGGCCAGTGCACCTGCATTGCAGTGGGTGATAACCCGGGCCGGATCGAGGATCAGATTTGCACCCAGTTCACCCATACGCCGGTTTGCTGCGATATCCTCTTGATGAATGCCCTTCGCTGCCTCCAGCAATGCTTGTTCCGGGTCTCCTGGCGGCAACCGCTTGATCAAGTCCCGCATTCGCTCTACGGCCCACGAAAGATTTACCGCGGTGGGCCGGGCTGCCTTCAGCTCTTCGAGATCTGCCGCTAGCGTCGATTTCCACTGGTCGCTGGATTGACGATATCGCTCTCTTGCACCCAGTACCACAGCGTAGGCTGCGGTTACGCCAATCGCCGGCGCGCCCCTGACCACCATGTCCGTTATCGCTCGGGAGGTATCTGCCAAGGTCTGTAGCTCCAGATAGCACTCCTCAAGGGGCAACAAGCGCTGGTCCAACAGATACAACCTGTCATTGCACCAGACAATGGCTTGATCGGCGTTTGCCGCGATATCTAACGAAACTGCTTTCATCTGCTTTAAACCCGTGGCAAATTTGTGCATCTTACCAGGTGCCGAACCGGATTACGGGTGGTGATTTGAAGATCGATAGCATAATTAATTCCCGCTGGATTCTCCCTGTGGACCCGGCAGACAGCGAGCTGGCGTATCACTCCTTGGCTATTTCCGGGGGACGTATCGTCGATATTCTCCCCACAGAGACGGCGCGAGCCCGCTACCGTCCCGAAGTCGAACATCAATTACCTAATCACGTGCTGATACCGGGTCTAGTCAATACCCATACTCACGCCTCGATGACGCTATTAAGGGGGTTGGCGGACGACCTACCACTGATGACCTGGCTCAATGAACACATCTGGCCGGCGGAGAAGCAGTGGGTCAACGAAGAGTTTGTGGCCGATGGCACACGCCTCGCCATCGCCGAAATGCTGCGGGGAGGCATCACCTGTTTCAACGACATGTACTTCTACCCAGACGTTACCGGCAGGGTAGCGGCGGCGGCTGGAATGCGGGCTGTGGTGGGCCTCATCATTCTCGACTTTCCATCCGCCTGGGCTGCCAACGCTGACGACTATCTCCGCAAAGGCCTGGAGGTACACGATCACTTTCGCCACGATAGCCTGATCCGCACCGCCTTCGCGCCTCATGCCCCCTACTCTGTCTCGAATGCTCCCCTGGAGCGCGTTAGGACCCTGGCTGACGAACTGGACATACCCATACATATGCACGTCCACGAAACCCGGGATGAAGTGAGTCAAAGTCTTGCCCAGTTCGGCTGCCGCCCCCTGCAACGACTTGAGTCGCTGGGGCTGGCTTCCCCGGCGCTGGTTGCAGTACACATGACACAGCTGGAAGATGATGAACTGGAGCAGTTCTCCAAGAGTGGAGCCAGCATAGTCCACTGCCCGGAATCGAATCTCAAATTGGCTTCGGGTTTCTGCCCGGTGGCAAAGTTGTTGGGCGCAGGAATCAATGTAGCTCTCGGCACCGACGGCGCTGCAAGTAACAACGACCTCAATTTGTTCGGAGAAATGCGTACAGCGGCACTGCTAGCCAAGGGAGTGAGCGGAAACGCCAGCGCACTTCCCGCATCCGCGGTGTTGAGGATGGCAACGATCAATGGCGCCAGAGCACTCGGGCTGGGGGAGGAAACCGGTTCCCTGGAGCCGGGTAAAGCGGCGGATATTACTGCTGTCGACCTGGGTGATCCAGAGACACAGCCGGTGTATCATCCAGTATCCCAGCTCGTCTACGCCACGGGTAGAGACAAGGTAAGCGATGTCTGGATCGGGGGGCGGCAATTGTTGCGGGACAAGCAGCTAACCAGCATGAACCTCGAGGAGATACTTCCCCGGGCAACCGTATGGCAGGCGCGCATCGCAAACAACGCTAGATGAATCACACAATTCTTCCAGATTCTGCAGAATGAACTGACGGGGCCAAGCCACTATGCGGATTTCCGAACTACTTGCTTTCAGTATCATCGTATTACCTGCCCAAGCCATTGCCGCGACACCGATAAGCGACCGGAACTCGCCCATCATTGTCTACCAGACCGAGGAAGCTTACGACGATATCAAAACCAATTTGGAATTGGCGATAACCGGGCGGGGAATGTCCATTACCAGCACGCTGCACATCAGCGATATGCTGGAGCGTACGGCAGCCGATACCGGCTTGAAAAAAAAGCTCTACGATCAGGCCGAATCTTTAGAATTCTGCAGCATCAAAATGTCATTCCAGATGTCCTTGGCGCATCCTGCCAACATGGCCACCTGCCCCCTCACCATCAGTCTCTACACCACTCCCGAAGACCCCAATCACACCTACATCGCATTTCGTCGCCCGAAATTGCTCAACGACAATGAAAGTGTTGGGACAACACTACTGGAAATGCTGGATGGCATCGTACAGGAGTCTCTTGAGTAACAGATCCCTGAATTCAAGATCAACACTCCACCGCCGATAGCAAAAAAAGCGTATATAAAATCCGTTCAACGAAATGAGGCACGGGGGTTAACATGCTGGCCAGAAAAGCACTTCTGGTGGACGACTCGAAGTCAGCGAGGTTTGTTCTTGGAAAACTACTTAAAAATCATGACCTTGAAGTCGATATGGTGGATTCTGCGGAAGCCGCATTAGAATTCTTGGCATCAAATCAGCCGGATGCCATATTCATGGATCATTTGATGAAAGGCATGGACGGTTTGGCCGCCACCTCAAGAATAAAAACCGACCCCAGCACAGCCCATATTCCAGTGGTCATGTGCACCTCCAACGATGGCGAAGAGTACCTGATGGAGGCGAAATCCCGCGGTGCCTTGGGTACATTGATAAAGCCCCCGTCACCGGACAAACTCGAAGAAATCCTCAACGCTGTCGAGGAGGCAATCGGAGCCAATCACTCGGTCGAAGAGACACCGGCAATCCCGCCAATCGACAGACCCGAGGCGGAGAATGTAGTCAGTTTGCCACTGGGCAAAGAGACCCAAACAAGTTCAGCGACGGAAGAGTCAGCGGTAACCGGTGGCCTGGAACTTTCAGAGATCGAAGAGTCGGTCGCCGTGCTGATTGCACAGAAGCTGAGAAAGTTTGAGCAAAATCTGGAAGAGCAGTCAAAGCTGCAGCATCAGGAAATCATATCGCTGATCGAGCAGCGTCTGGAGGCGGCGACACAGGAACGCCCCTCCGCCGACCTGGAAACCGATATCGCCAGCCGCCTCGAGGAGCAGCGGCAAATATTCGAGCGCCAGGTAGATTCCCTGAAACAGGAATTAGGCAACGAGGTAATGAAGTCAGCAACCGTTTCCCGACAGGTCCAGGAGATCGCCCGGGAGACCGCCATCGAGATTTCCGAAGAGACGGCAAAAACCGCCTCCCAAAATGTCAGCCAACGCGCGGCGAGAGAAGTTGTCAGCGTTGAGTTGGAGCGCAAGTTGGATCAAGTCCAGGCAGAATTCACCCGGATCCAGGAAAAAGCAAGCGGGAGAGCGAGTAGGTTAGCAGTATTGGCTGCCGTCGCCGGAATAGCTGCTGCAGGCGCAGTTTACTACCTGACTCTCTGAATCTCATTGGGATTAATCGCCAGCTTTCTACTCATAGGTTCACCCGGCGCCTAGGCCCGCAAACCGAAAAAGACCGACGCCCCAATCCCAGTCCGCTGCAATTGCGGGCTGTTTTATTTCCCAAGCTCAAGGAGCTCGAAATGGTCTTGCCAGAGGCTCTCCCACAAACACTCCCTGCCCGGGCCAGGCAACACTTTTCCAGTATGCCTCAATCGCGGTCTCTCCATTGACATAGCGAGGTATCAACACCTCTGGGTGGGGAAACTTCTGGGGAAAACTGCAGGGCTCCACTACCGTACCGTAACTGGCCGTCGCTCCAGCCTCTAGCCAACGCAGGATACTCATCTGCTTGACACCATCCAGCCGTCCTCCATGAGATGTGAGATGGTCCGCCAAAGCTCCCGGAAGAAATTCGACCATCTGCAGATCACGAACATGAACTGAGCCGGTCAAATAGAAAAGCACATTGTCTCTCTGCCCCAGGGAGTCTGCGTAAAGATGCTCCACGGGTAGGCCGAGCCTATTGTCGGAAATCAACCGCTTGAAGGCCGGTGTGCGGGTACTCCTTGCTTTGTCAGAGGTGGTCAACAGATAGGCCGTACCCTCGGGATTGGTGCCATCGGAAGCAACGCCTCGATTGATGAGCCCCGCTATCTGTCTCTGATCAACTCCAGCGATCATCATGGTGGGCCGCAAACCCAATTCCGAATATGGAAATCTGCTTGATGAGTTGAAATAGGGACTGGAAAGGGTCCGCTTGCAGCCACTGGCACAGAAAGCCTTGTCGAAACCAAAAGCGAAAGCCGAGGTAATGGACATGCATCCCACCCGGTATGGCAGAGTCCAACTGAGTGCATAGGCTTGTATGTGGCCAGGGGTCGAGGCCTTCACTCGCTCATAGACTTGCAGGAACTCCTCCTCAGTAATCTCAGCAGCGACCGGGTCAATCGAGACGTGGATAATATTTTCCGGGGGAATCTGCCGCGCCAGCTGGTATTCCACGGCTGTCCAACGGCTCAACGGATCAGCATCATTAACCACGACAGCTAGGTTGTGGCGGCTAATTCCAGAACGCGATCCTGCGTCCACAGTGGATCCAAAACAGCAGAGTAAGAACAGCAAAAGGAGAAGTGGTCTTTTCCAGCGATCAAGGTTCATAAGATTCAGTCAAGAACAGAAAAAGAAATTCAGACCCCGCAATTCAGACACCAACTAGCCTGTTACCATGCGCCCGGAACCATCCCCCGCACTGAACTATATTACCAGAGGTGATGCTTGCATCCCGTCACCCACCTTCCCTCTCTGCGAATGATATATAATGCGTGCTCGAGCGAAACGGAAACTGCAAGAATGAGCTATCAGACCAGCAATGTAGATCCTGCCGAAATAAAAAAATTCGAGCAGTTAGCCTCGCGCTGGTGGGATCCGGAAAGTGAGTTTAGGCCACTGCACGAGATCAATCCACTGCGTTTGGGATATATCCAACGCTACACGGATCTGAAAGGTAAACGAGTTTTGGATGTCGGCTGTGGCGGTGGCATCCTGGCAGAAAGCATGGCCAATCTCGGGGCTGAGGTGATCGGCATCGACATGGGTGTCGCCCCGCTGGAAGTAGCCAGACTACATCTATTGGAGTCCGGGCTAGAGGTTGACTACCGCAAGATGCCAGTGGAGCAGCTGGCAGAGATCGAGCCCGCTTCCTTCGATATAGTCACCTGTATGGAGATGTTAGAGCACGTACCTCGCCCGAGCTCTGTCGTCGATGCATGCGCCAGGCTGAGCAAACCCGGGGGGTATCTTTTCTTCTCAACCATCAATAGAAATCCCAAGTCCTACTTGTTCGCCATCATAGGTGCCGAGTACATTCTCGGGCTGCTGCCGAAGGGAACCCATGACTACTCCAAATTCATTCGACCATCGGAGTTGGAACAGTGGATTAGAGAGGCCGGTTTGCAATCCAACGACATCACCGGCATGACTTACAATCCCCTCACCCGGAAATACAGTCTCGACCCCAAAGACATCGACGTAAACTATCTGTACTGCAGCCAGAAAAATGGGAACAGTTGAATTGCCGGAGTCAAATCCAATTCGATTGGTGTTGTTCGATCTCGACGGAACCCTTGCTGATACCGCCCCTGATTTAGCGTTCGCTCTTAACCAGACTCTGGTACGCCATGGACGCCAACCGCTGGCCTTCGAGGAAATCAGGCCACAGGTGTCCCATGGCGGGGCAGCCATGATCAAGCTTGGTTTCGGCATTCAAGAGTCGGATCCTGCATTCATCGAGTTGCGGGAAGAATTTCTGTCGCTGTACGTAAGCAATCTGGCCCGGGAGACCACCCTCTTCCCCGGTATGGGTGAACTCATCTCGGCATTGGAACAGCGCAATGTGAGGTGGGGTATTGTAACCAACAAACCAAGCTGGTTAACCGATCCGTTAGTCGAACAACTGCAACTGACCCCGCGTGCAGTCTGCGTTATCAGCGGAGATACCACCACAAATCGCAAGCCTCATCCAGAACCCATATTGCACGCCTGCAATCTGGCGGGCGCGATTCCCGCTGAGACCCTCTATGTCGGAGACGCGGAGCGAGACATCCGCGCCGGGCGTCTGGCAGGCGCTACCACACTGACCGCCGCATTTGGTTACATTGGTATGGGTGACAATCCGGATGAATGGCATGCTGACGGTGTCATCTCACATCCGCTGCAGATACTGGACTGGTTGTAACATCCGAACATGATTTCTCCCTATCCTTTCCCGGATGAATTGGCCCCACCCGGGTCCAGCTACTACTACGCCATCCGCTTTGCACCGCGCCATCAACGGAGCAACCTATCTCTGGCCTGCGCGTTTTTTCTATCGGTGCGAAACATCCCGGCGCAGTGCACGGATTCATCGGTTGCGAGGGAGAAACTCCACTGGTGGGATGGTGAGTTGCAGCGAGCCCAGATTCACCAGGCCGCGCACCCCATCGCCAGTAGGATCCCCAGCCTGTTACGGGATCTCGATCTACCCCAACAACACCTAGCCCCCCTGTTTGCCGCAGTCGGTGAAGAAATAAGCTTAACGGCTCCTGCCGACGAGCAGCAGCTGGAGTTCCATACTCAACACACGACAGGGCTGCTTACTGAGCTGCTAACCCGAGTAGGAGGTGGATCAGTGGCGGAGTTGATCATAGCTAAGAAGCTGGGGGGCTTCATTCGGCAGGTGGAAATCTTGCGAAATCTGGGGCAGGATCTGCGGGCACACCGCTGCTTCATCCCCCAGACGTTTTTGCGGCAACACGATCTGAGCCGGTCTGATATGTTCAAACTCGAAGCAAAACCTGCAATCGATCACATGTTGAGAGCCCGGGCAGCATACCAGCATCGCTACTATGGCGAGATTCGCAACAGCCTACCTGAAACAGCCTCCGCGCTGGGACCCACTATACGCCTAGCGGCCATTGCAGACAGCTTACTGCAGGCGCTGTCCGCAGAGGGTTGTAATCTGTTTCAGCAACGCACCACCCTTACTCCGTTGCGCAAGCTCTGGATAGCCTGGCGCCACCGATAGGCCCCTGGTATCAAGACCGGAAGTGTATAATTCCCCTGACCCTTGGAGCATGGTGATGCCCTCGAAGCTAAGGGAAACACAAAGCAGGAATTGACAGCATGCACGACTACCAACCTCCCAAGAATCTCCTCGCAGGGCGCACCATCCTCGTTACAGGCGCCGGTGGCGGTATAGGAAGAACCTTGTCTTTGGCCCTCGCAGACCATGGTGCAACAATTGTGTTGCTCGGCCGTACGCTGTCTAAACTGGAGATTGTTTACGACGATATCGAAGCGGCGGGCGGCAACCAGCCGGCTATTTACCCGCTTAACCTGGAAGGCGCCACTGAGCACGACTATTCGGACCTCGCGGAGACCCTGGACAAAGAGTTCGGGTCACTGGAAGGCCTGCTTCACAGCGCCGCCCAGCTTCGCTTGATGAGTCGAGTCGACGACTATGACGTCCAAACCTGGTTCCAGGTGATGCAGGCCAATCTCAATGGGCCTTTCATGCTGACTCAAGCCTGCCTGCCGCTGTTACGCAAGGCCGAGGACGCCTCGGTCGTATTCACCTCCGACGCAGTGGGCAGAAAGGCAAAAGCCTATTGGGGGGCCTATGCGGTATCTAAGTTTGCACTAGAGGGTCTGACGCAGTTATTGGCGGAGGAGACAAGGGGCAGCAGCAACATCCGGGTAAACAGTTTTGCCCCCGATCCCACACGGACCAATCTGCGCGCTCATGCATACCCGGCCGAGGATCCCCAACGCGTACAACCTCCAGAAGAGCTAATTCCGTTTTTTCTTTGGATGATGGGCCCCGACAGTATCGGCACAACGGGAAAGGCACTAGACCAGCGAAATACCATCCCGGATCTCTAAATCTTTCCAGTCATGAGTTACACCTCCGCTGACGTGTAGGCTTTTAGTTCTTTAGAGCTCTTGAGGCTGTGCGTTAGCTTGGTCGTTGCGACCTCGAATACGTCGGTAGCAAAGGCGCTATTAGCCACCAATACGGCAAATTGCATAGTCATTTCCCGGCGAATTTTTGTCACTCCCCGCATTCAATATTATAACGTATTGATTAATATATTATTCCTCGATTTGGCATGGATTTCGCTTAATCTATTTCAACATGTAAAATTCTGGGTTTTTTGACATGAGCAACCAGATTCACAGTATTGCAGAAGGTCTGACATCGGCGGAAACGCAACCTTTTCCAGGCGGTCATTCCCACAAATCGAAACAGCAGTTCGCCTCCAAAGTGCTGGCAATGACTGGGGTCCTTCAGACCACTCTGGAAACCAATGAACTCATCTCCCTTTTTGCCAAAGAACTCTCGGGATTTGTTAACTTCGACTGTATCGAATACCGGCTGGACACCCTCCAGGTCGACATAACCCTCGGCCAGGCTGCCAGGCATCGCTGCTACTATGAGCTACTGGTCTCGGGGGAAAATCTTGGTGCGCTGACGCTGTTTCGCCACCACCCCTTTCAGCAGCAGGAACTGGAAACGATTGAAAACCTGCTTTCGGGCCTGCTCTATCCATTGCGCAATGCACTGCTCTACTATCGGGCTGTTCAATCGGCCCGCATCGACCCCCTGACCGGCGTCAAGAACCGCAGCAGCATGGATAATGCGATAATCAGGGAAATAGAGTTGGCAAAGCGTCATGGTACTGCGTTTTCCGTAATCCTTATGGATATCGACCATTTCAAGAATATTAACGACGAGATGGGACACCTCTCCGGGGATCAGACCCTCCGGGCAGTTGCTCAGCAGGCCGAAAAAACTATCCGCAACAGTGACATGCTGTTTCGCTATGGTGGTGAAGAATTTTTGATCCTGCTCTCAGGCTCCGACTTGGGCGGGACCGAACGCCTCGCGGAACGGCTCAGGCGGGGAATAGAGACTCTCTCGCCCCTACCAGAGCAGCACCGTCGTGTAACTGTCAGCCTCGGGGTAACCTGCATGCAGCAATACGACGATATGCAAACGCTTCTTAAACGGGCGGATAAGGCACTCTATCAGGCCAAAGAGAATGGTAGAAACCGAGTAGAAACCATCTAACTCTTATTGGCTCAAATCCATTAAACAATCACCAGTCCCTTTTGGGGTAAAATATCCCCGTGATCTGGACTGCTTACACCACTGTAGCCGCTGTTATCCAACTCGAAAACCGTTTTCTCTTGGTGGAAGAGATGAGCGCCGACGGCAAATTAGTTCTTAATCAACCCGCCGGTCATCTCGACGAGGGAGAGAGTCTGCTGCAGGCCGTTGTGCGTGAAACACGCGAAGAGACGGCCTGGGGATTCATACCCAGGGGCCTGGTCGGCATCTACCGCTGGCAAGTTCCTCCAAATGGCAAGACATATATGAGATTCTGCTTTTTCGGCGAGTGCCACGACCATAGGGAGCAGCAGGCGTTGGACCCCGATATTCTCCGAATTCGCTGGCTGACGAGACAGCACCTAGAAGAGCACAAAACAAGTCTTCGCAGCCCAATGGTGCTGCAGTGTATTGATGACTACTTGGAGGGTAGCAGGTATTCCCTGGATATCCTCCATAATCTCGTTTAGTCTGCTGCCCATCGCACGCCGGATGCCCGAGCACGCTCGCCGATGTTGATGGTTTTCACCTTTCGGGGCTTCCAGCCATCGCAACACCTTAGGCTAGGCGTCAACTTTCGCCTCTTTTGTATACGAATCAGTAATACCTAGAAATCAGCATGTCCAAAGAAAAAGTCATCGTCGGCATTTCCGGGGGAGTGGATTCGGCAGTGGCTGCACTGTTACTGAAACAACAGGGGCATCATGTCGAGGGGTTGTTCATGAAGAATTGGGAGGAAGACGACACAGATGTCTATTGTTCTGCCCAAGAAGATCTTGAAGATGCCCAAGGTGTAGCTGACAAGCTCGATATCCCGCTACACACTGTCAACTTTTCCAGCGAATACTGGGATCGCGTGTTCGAGCACTTTCTCTCTGAATATCGATCAGGGCGTACGCCCAATCCTGATGTTCTCTGTAATCGGGAGATAAAGTTCCGAGCATTTCTGGATTATGCACTGACTAACCTCGGGGGCAGTCGTATCGCAACCGGTCACTATGCCCGTATGGTTAAGGATGCCAAGGGAGTGCATCTGTGCCGCGCCAAGGATGAAAACAAGGACCAGACCTATTTTCTCTACCTGCTGGACCAAGTACAGCTGTCACACGCCCTATTCCCGCTTGGATCCAAAACCAAGCAACAGGTACGAGAAACAGCAAAGCGCCACGGACTCCAGGTACATGAAAAAAAAGACAGCACGGGGATCTGCTTTATTGGCGAGCGTCGTTTCAAAACATTCCTCAGCCAATTTCTTCCGGCACAACCCGGCCCGATGGAAAACCCAGAGGGTCGCCGTATCGGGACGCATCAAGGTCTCATGTACTACACCCTGGGCCAGCGCAAAGGACTCGGTGTTGGTGGTAGACATGGCGCCGAAGAGACTCCTTGGTTTGTTGTGGGTAAGAAGCTGGCGGACAATACTCTGCTTGTGGCCCAGGGCCATGATCACCCGTTGCTTTTATCCCGGCGATTGGAAGCCTCCCAGTTACATTGGATCTCTGGCAACAGTCCCCCTATTCCCTACAGCTGCCTTGCCCGGGTGCGCCACCGGCAACAGCTACAGGAGTGCGTCATTACCTCTCTCAGAGGCGATCGATGCCAGATTGTATTCCACCAACAACAGCGGGCCTTGACCCCCGGTCAATCTATAGTCTTTTATCTGCAGGACGAGTGCCTTGGTGGTGGTATCATGGAACGAGCCAGTTGACTATTGCCCGATGGCAAACAATAGATGGCAATAACCGGAGGCCTACAGCCCATCCTCATCACAACCAAGAAGGGTCAGTACCGCAACATTTCAGATGAAAAGAGAAAGAGATAGATGCATTGCCCTAGGTGGGCTGTTTCAAGCGGCTGAACTGGCCTATCAAATTGCGCATCGCGGAATGGCTGATCTAAGTGCAACTGAAGCCAGTATTCACAGCCTTTTAATGGTCGACGCAGACACCACAGAAGATGTTTATGGCGGTCTCCCTGGGGTTTCTTTGGGTCTACGGACGGTTGTGCAGCAATTACATGAAGGGAAGGCCAGAAATGCGGAAACCACGCGATATGTGATATCCCTTATACACCTTGAAGGTAAACTGAAAAAAGACTCTGCTATGTTGGACCGCATTGCGACCGGCATCAAGTCCACCGCTAGTAGGATCGATCATTTCCCCCTACTGCACGCCAATATACTTGCAGGTCTGGCTGAGATATATACGGACACCATAAGCAATCTGAAACCAAGAATTATGGTTCAGGGAGAACCTGTACATCTTCAAAATTCAGAAAATATCAACAAGATCAGGGCATTATTGCTGGCAGGAATAAGATCCGCCATGTTGTGGCGCCAGTGTGGTGGTCGCAAACTACAGATCTTATTGGGCAGGCGACGCTTGCTGGAGACAACCAGAGCGCTCCTCAGCCAAATTTGAAGCCCCCCGCACTAGAGTTTTTATTTCGGTCAAATAGCTGCTCACCGGGAGACTTTATGCCGCCTCTTCACCAGAGCGGGAGGGTCCGGTAACAAGCACCTGCTCAATCAACAACCCTGAGCGGCGCCGGTCAGCAATACGGCGGTCAGAGATTGCCAGTTCCCGAGGTTCGATTTGAGAGCTTCTCTGGTCTCGATAACTCGAACGATTGTGATATCGATCCACAGCCACCGAGGTTTCCTTCAAGCGCTTAGCGTGCAAACTGCGAACAGCGGCAGTTACCGCTGATTCTGGTGAAATAGCGACTACTCCGTGGTATTCGACCGTATGTCGAACAGCGTCGGTTATCTTGAGAATCTTAATATCATCTACACGTGTTTTCGTGGGCAAAAAGCGCTTCCACAGAGGCGTGACTCCCTTCGACACGAAATTTTTGACATCCTGTTCTGTTATCGATGCAGGCAGTTGCCTGATAAGAAGCTTCACGCTGAATCCCGCATTTTGTTCAGTAATTTCTCAAGACTAAAATGATGAATAAACTCGCCAGTTTAATAGAGTACTGCAAAATACCCGCCAATATTTTTTTTCTAATTAATTCAACATAATAGCAAGGGAATAGACCTCTGGTTTTAGCAAGTTGTAAATTTTATTGACACAGCTAACGCCGTAAACGGGAGACTAAACATTCAACATCGACTCCGCCTGCTCTATGCGTTGGTGCTCCTCTTCCAGAATCTTAAGCTTGGAAACGGGTGTAAGTTCGCCCAGCGCCAAATGAAAATAGGCTGGCGTCTTGTCTATGACTGGTGCTGTGTCGGCCTTCTCCGTCCCGGCAAAACTGTGTAGTTGAGCGGCAATAACTAAATCACAATAGTCGGGCGTTATGCCCTTGTCTCTCATCCAATCCTCCGATTCCATGGCTGCAACCACGAACTCCGGTGGAAATTTCCATTGTTCAAGAATAGCTGCGCTGGTTTCAGCCCGCAGTTCCCGAATCGCCTCATCCACTATAGCCGGCTGAGTGACCTCCATCGGCAATCGTTCTATATATTGCAGAATGGCCACCACGCCAATATCGTGGAGTAGTCCCACGAGCATCGCCTCTTCCGGATTAAACCGTTTATCGTACTTCGCCAGTACATAACATATCGCAGCTATTTCGGTGCTGTGCCGCCAAAGTTCGCGCATCCTCGCTAATAGTAACGGTGACTCCGAGGTAAAAAGATCACGCAGCGATAGCGACAACACCAGTTTATGCGTCAAGGCTGTACCCAGTCTGATCACTGCCGCGGTACCCGTCGTCACCGAACTGCAATGCCCGTACATTGCACTGTTCGCTGCTTTGACTAACTTGGCTGTCATCGCCGGGTCGGTCTGGACGATCTCAGCAATAGCAGAGGCATCCTGAGTATTGCTATCAAGCGCTTTACTCACTGCAATTGCTATGTCCGGCAAGCTGGGAAGCTCAAGACGATCGTTTTCTAGGTCTTCGAGGAATTCAGTCGTTAAACGATGTTTGATATGGGGTATGGTTGATGCCAGCACAATTGTTCTCTCCACATTGACCTGTTGCAGGGCTCTGGAATAGAGACATTAGCGGCTGTTTCAATGGAAACTTAATTCGTCTTGAAGCTGACCTTCACGATAGTCCGAGTACCATGGAACTGACTATGAATCCATCAGGGAGAATCTGGAGCACGCAAGCAGTAAGAGTGTCAATACTGTATTGACACCCTGATTTCTCCAAAAATTCAGAGTTACTTCAAGGCCCGGTAAACGCTGTTCGGATTGACCATTCAGCCGTCCGATACAAGTTTCCCCGAGCGGACCAACAGTCGATTTCTACCCAGTGAACGGAGCGATACCTAGTCTGCGGCGAAGCAGTAGAATTTTCCGGCTCCACCGGTCTGTCGCAGTGCCTGTTGGCTGCAACCGCGGCTTGGGTGGGCGGAATTCCAGGAGAGGTTTCCACCGCCGTGTCGATCATGGTGACCGACTTGCGCGCTGCCCTCGTTGCTGCTGGTCCAGTTACTGCAAGTGTGATCTTTGTCGTCAGGAAAGTATGCCGTGCCGTCAGCCTGTGTACCGGTCAGAATATCGTGCTCATTTGGTTTATCGTACCTCCCTTTGACACGGTTGCCGTTTTCATCCAAAGCGGTCTCCAGCGTGATGGTCTTGTTGTAGAGGTGAAGATCAGTCAAATTGGCGGCAATCAGTATACCCGCGGCGTTATACCAAGGGCCTTCGCCGATACGCTGACGCGCAAAAACACCCCGCTTGTCCGGCGCTTCGGTACTCAAGTAAGCCCGCCACTCTCGATGCCCCGCACCCGCAGCTGACGCCAGTTTCTGGCAATGGGTATCCGCTCCTTCCAAACCTCCGAGATCTCCACCATTGCCCATACCCACACTGGTCACGAAAAAGCCCATCTCCCTGGATTCCGCGTTAGCTACCCAGGACCCCAGGATGCTCACCAAGCCCACTATAATGCCGGAAAACCCATTTTTCATTGCTGTCTATCTCCATGCGTGTATCGTAAGCGAAGAACGCTATCAGGTGACGACCCGGTTAGGTTCATTGTAGTGCTTTTAGACGAATTTTCTGGAAATAGTTACCACTAGCTTATTGCAGGAATATCCGCCAAGCAGCTTACTCAAACCGATCCAATTTGGAATGGTAAGCAACTCTGTCGGGAAGAAAACAACGAGTCGCGTGATGCAAAGCGAACTAGCTCAGAATAAGCTTAGCTAAAACAGCGCAAAATGAGCAACCTGAGGCCTTTGCGAACCTAACTTATCGGAGAGCAAAGTTGGCTAGGTTTATATTGTTCGCTGGGTCAAACGATAGTCCCGAAATACCCATCCCTTTACAGTATTGACCGGAGCGCCCAAGTACTTGGCTATCTTGGCTATGGATTCCCCCTGTTCGTAGTAGGCATCGCAGGCTGCCTGGACGATGGTCTCGTGATACCGCCTGACCCTGGTTGGTTTCTCTACTTCGGCTGTATCTACTGTTTTCATAACAATCTCCTGTAGTGTGAGAGGGGAATGTTACTTGCCTAACCGCACTTATTGCTTATCATATGCCGCCAATCTATTGGCCATAATTATGGAAACACCCTATGACGTGGTCAATAGTTTTGTGACACCCAAGTTAAGCCGCTTTCTTCCTCTCTAGTATTCCCTGCTCATAATCATTGGGACTCATATATCCCAAGTACGAGTGCAGGCGCTCACTGTTGTAGAACATGGAAATATATTCCAGGATATCCTGCTGAGCTTCATGGCGCGTCTGGTAATTTCTCCACTGCACCAGTTCCTGTTTAAGCGTCCCGAAGAAACTCTCAACCACCGAATTATCCCAGCAGTCCCCCTTGCGACTCATGCTGCCCAGAATCCCGTGAGCCTTCAGCAATCGCCTGAATGCCTGGCTCGCATACTGAGATCCACGATCCGAGTGGTGAATCAAACCAGCCTTCGGTCTGCGCCGCCAGATCGACATCTGCAACGCATCACAGACCAGACGTGCCTTCATCCTCGAACTCATGCTCCAACCGACCACCCGGCGTGAACAAAGATCGATCACCACCGCCAAATATAACCAGCCTTCCTGCGTCCATACATAGGTCACATCAGACGCATAGACCTGGTCTGGCTCGGCGACATTAAACTCACGGTTGAGCAGGTTCTCGAAAACCGGCTGCTGCTGATTGCTGTTTGTCGTTACCTTGTATTTCTTTCTCTGACGGGCCTTTACACCCGCCTCACGCATCAGCTTCCTTGCCTTATTACGGCTAACCGGATAACCCAAAGCGTTCAGCGCCTTCTTCATTCTCCGGCTGCCATAGGTATATTTGGAACTCTCGGCAATATCCTTTACCCACTCAAGCATTTCGTCATGCACAGGATCTTCAGGCCGGTGTTCCAATCGCTTCAGATACTGATAATAGCCATTGCGACTCACACCCAATACCTGACACTGCAGGCTGATTGGATAGGCATTCTTGTGTTGGGTGATGAACGAGTATTTCACTTCGTTTCTGCTGCAAAGAATGCCGTCGCTTTTTTTAACACTTCACGCTCCATCTCAAGGCGTCTAACCTGCGCTTTAAGCCTCTTGATCTCCTCCTGTTCTGGTGTGCGCTTCCCATTACCTCGAAACGAATGCCCCTCATCAGCTTGGTACTCTTTTACCCACCGGCTCAGCATCTGAGCATTTATCCCTAAGTTTCTCGCCGCCTCAGCTCTGCTATAGTCCTGCTCAAGCACCAGGCTGACCGCATCCAGCTTGAATTCCTTCGAATATTTCTTTCTGGTTTTCATCTGCTTACCTCAGTTAAGACAAAGTATGCTTAACTGGGGTGTACATGTCTATTGGACCACTCCACTATTCGTCCAACGGAATGAAGGCTGAGGTAACACCCGTAATATACTAAATGATGGTTATGTTAGATTGGGCCAAACTGGTATTCCCATGAAGATATACCCAAGACAATTTGTTTCTGTTCCAGCGGGCTATTCTGGGTTTCTCTTATCTCTGCTGCCGGACTCACAAGTCAATAGGGGTTTCAGATTCGAAGATCTAGAGTTCGAGCACCTCACCAGGCTCCGGCACATCGGCACTCAATCCCTTCTCGGCTATAAGCCGGTCTCTGAAATCCGATTTCGACTCCGCCTCGCCATGGACGACATGGACCCTCGGGCGAGTGGAAAAATTACCAATCCACCGCATGAGATCATCCGCATCTGCGTGTGCAGATAGTCCGCCGACTGTGTGCAACCGGGCTTTAACTCTATACTCATCACCATGAATCCTGATCGTCGGGCTTCCGTCGACGAGCTTCCTCCCCAGTGTTCCGCTGGCTTGATAGCCCACAATCATCACATGCGCGCCCCTACGCGAGATGTTGTGTTTCAGGTGGTGCATGATACGGCCACCCGTCATCATTCCACTCGCCGAAATAATAATCGCACCACTCTTAATGCGATTGAGCGCCATTGAGTCCCTGGGTGACTCGGTAAGATGGAGATTCCGTAAGCGCGGCATCTCGTTGATCTCCCGTCTCAGCTTGGTTGCCTCTTCGTCATAGAGATGCGGATAGTCCCAATATACGCGGGTTGCTTTTATAGCCATTGGGCTGTCTAAGAAAATCTGCCATCGATTCAAGTCCCACTCATTATAAAACTTGCCGAGATAGTAGAGAATCTCCTGGCTTCGACCGATGGAAAAGGCTGGTATCAGCAGATTTCCCTTGTGATGCGCGGCATCTCTGATGATCTCGCCAATTTCTTCAATAGTTTCCTGGCGGCCCCGATGCAGTCGATTGCCATAGGTACTCTCGATAATGACATGGTCTGCTTGTTCGATGACTGCTGGATCATTCAATATCGGGGTGTCGTATTGACCCAAATCGCCGCTGAATACTACCTTTTTCTCTTTGTCATTCTCTCGAAGCCACACTTCGACACTGCAGGATCCCAGTATGTGGCCGGCATCCTGAAAACGAATCTGAATTCCCGGTAGAATCTCTCTTTTTTCCCTATACTTCATCCCCACCAAAGTCTTTAGGGTAGCAGTGGCATCATCTACAGTGTAGAGGGGCTCTATCAGCGGTTTTTTTCTGCGCTTGCGCCACTTATTTTCGTATTGCGCATCTTTCTCCTGCAGGAAGGCGGCGTCTTGTAACAAAATATTGCAAAGATCATCGGTGGCGTTCTGAGCGTAGATGGGACCTCGATATCCCTGTTTAACCAGTAGGGGTAGACGCCCCGAATGATCTATATGCCCATGGCTCAGTACCACCGCATCGATTTCGTTCGGGTCAAACGGAAAGGGATTGCGATTTTTATTCATCTCTTCCCGACGGCCTTGAATCAAACCACAATCGAGCAAAATGACTTTGCCATTAGCCCTTAAGATATGACAAGAACCGGTAACACCGCTGGTGGCGCCATAGAATTCTATATGCATTGCATTCATCCCTTATTGATTCTTGTTCTAATCCAATTTCACCAATGTTCGTCGCATTCACCAACCTTGCTCAGGCAGTTACGACTTCAACCCTGTCTTTCCCTTTTCTCTTGGCTTTGTAGAGTGCCGCATCGGCAAGGGTGAACAGTTTTCTCACCTCGAGCCTGCTATCAGGCACCATGCTTGTAACACCAAAGCTCATCGTTATCTTGGAGGTAGTATAACGATCGCCAATAGCTAACTTTTGCAGATCGGCTCTGATACTCTCTGCAAGAACCACCGCATTCTCCGAATTTGTATCTGGTAGAACAAAGGCAAACTCCTCACCTCCTATTCGGGCCACCAAATCAGCACCGCGCCGAATTCTCCGTTCCAGAATCATAGCTACCTTCTTAAGAATCTGATCCCCGGTTGAATGACCGTAGCTATCGTTAAGAAGCTTGAAATTGTCAATGTCCGCAATCACCAGCGATACCGGGATCTTATCTCTCATCGCCCGATACCATTCGCGTTCCAACGTATCCTCAAACGCCCGCCGATTCGCCACACCAGTCAGATAGTCAAGTAACGCCAATTGCTGACTGTTGAGCCGAGCAAGAATAGACTCATGGGCTGTCTGATATATCTTACGCGATAAAAAATACATTAGGGTAAAGTAAAATGGGAGAACGAAACCCACAGCATTGGCAGTCAACTTCTCATCAGCCATTAGTTGTACCGCGATAGGTAAAATAGCGGGGATAAAGAACAACGGATAAGCAACGCGATGATAGGACAAAGAGGCGGCTGCGGCTGCACACATTCCTATCACAAGCAGGGCCAGAAACAGCCCGTACTCGGGTTGGCCTGAAGCATAAAAGAGTATTCCTGCCGCCCCCCACAGCACACCCGATAGTGCTGCTGAAAAAGAGAACCTCCGGTCCCAGCGATTGAGCACCACTTCATCAATACTACCGTCCGGGAAGCGAGTCCCTACTACCCATCTCAAGACATTGAACACCACCATGAGCAAGGTCCATGCGACTAATAGCTCTCTGTCGGCGGAGTTCCATAGGCCGACGATCAGAGTAACTGTTGCGGCAAGGTTCCCTAACAGGACGAAAACTGAATGATGCAATAGGATTCTGAGGTGTTCAGTGCGGGCACAAACCTCTATATGAGGCTCTGATTGCACATGCCAAAGATGGTCGGTATTTCCTGCGTCGCTTTCGCTCAATGGATTACAGCCTTATGCTATTCAATATCCTCAGCCTGAAAATACCAATGAGGCACCTTTTATTCGCTTTTAACAAATAACATTAGATTTATTATGGCACAGTGGCCAAAGTGCACCATCACGTGGATTAAGTCAATGCTAATCAGTCCACTCTGATGGCCGTAATAAAGTGCTCACATGTAGTCTGAGGAAGGAGTTTCTGCTACTACTGCATGCAGCCCGAGGCAACTTGCATATGCTCGCCACCCGAGGAGAGTATTGGCTGCATATGAGAATCGTCGAGTTTGGGTTTTCTGTAAACCGGCCTAGACCGCTTCAATAGGCTCTCTACCCGGGTGATACCGAAATATTATTCTCTAAAGCCCAGCACGGCACTGGCGATTTCAATGCGTATTCAGATCGGAAAATGGTTCGTCTCTTCAGATCTATATCCGAATTGGCGACCAGCTTACTGAACTCGATTTACCGACCGAATAAAAAACAGAGCCATATCCACCTCGATAATCGCCTTCGCTTTCAGATGCGCCAGCCAATCACATACTGACCCACCATCGACTTTCATTGAGTCTATAGGAAGTTTATTTAGTTAGCTTAATGAGGCGTAACCGGTCCCAAAGTTTTCGTGTACAAACTTCAAACTCTACGACTTCAATTAACATAAACCTACACTGCTTCAGTAGTATCCTCCTACCGAACACTATCAGTCGTTCCCAGCTGTCAAACTGTTACCCGGAAAAGTATCGTTGGCTTGTATGTGTTGCTGCTTCGGTAAATGACAGGCTCTATGGTGCATACGGCTGACGTTCCTGAAAAGACATCGTAGTATAGTTGACCGCGTTGGATTTCGTTGCCAGTGAGACACCGGTCGAAACTGGCGGCGTTATGAACCCCAAGCCTTGGAGCCAGAGGATGAGCGCAGGAATACTTGGATTATCGGATATTCATAAAAAAGTTATTAGTAATGAATAACGGGTATATGCCTATTCAAGTGTTGATCATGTAGCCACCAGCTTGACCTAGGAGTTTATACAACTCCGTTTCCCGATTAATATGGCCTACAGAATGGCAGCTGACCAGTTCCTGTTTTGTTCAAACCGATTGAGAATACATTTTATGACTACCGAAAATGGGTTGATTCGTGCCTTTCTGCTTGATGGTCGGGGGAGTGGTCGAATGCTCGACTGGAGTGGCATTAAATGCTGGAAGCCAGAGCACGGCGTACTCTGGATGCATCTGGATTATGCTAATCCCAATGTGCACTCATGGCTGTCCAGTGAGAGCGGTATCGACCCTATCACGGTTCAAGTGCTAAAAGACCAGGAAACCCGGCCGCGCTCTCTTTTTACCGACCAAGGAGTTTTGATCAACCTCCGCGGGGTAAACAACAACCCCGGCTCAGACCCAGAAGATATGGTCTCTATTCGCCTTCACTGCACGGAACACAGAGTCATCAGCCTGCGCCACCGTCCCCTGTTGACCGCTGCCGATATCGCCAAGGATCTGGAACAAGACAAAGGACCCTGCACTGCCGGGGAACTGGTTGCCTTGCTGGCAAGTCGAATGGTGGAGCGTATGAACAGCGTGATAATCGATCTCGATGACCGGGCGGACGAACTCGAGGAGCGGATCATCGGGGGCGCCGGCCAGGAACTTCGAAGTAAACTTCTGGACCTGCGTAGAGAGATTATTTCCCTGCGCCGCTATCTTTCTCCACAACGTGAGGCTCTAAACGCGCTGTACAAAGAGTCAAACCACTGGGTCAACAAAGAACACCAATCGCTTTTTCGTGAGGCAGTTGAGTCCCTGGCCCGCTATTTGGAGGATCTCGACTCAGCCAAAGATCGGGCAAGTGTCGCATACGAAGAGTTGTCCAATAGGTTGGCCGATCAAATGAATACCCGAATGTATGTCCTCTCTATTGTTGCGGGCGTCTTCCTTCCCCTCGGTTTTCTGACGGGTTTGCTTGGGGTCAATGTTGGTGGGATACCATTGGCCGAAAACCCATGGGGATTCATGGGTGTCACTCTGTTTTTGATCTTGGTAGTGGTGCTTCAGATTTGGTATTTCCGCTGGAAACGCTGGATATAACAATAGATCGACCATAACAGACGGGTCTTCATTGCCGATCTTACGGACCACTGGATTGTTGGTTTTAGAAATAGGTCGGTGGCTCACCCCCAGTTTTCCCACTCTGCACTGATTGGATTGAATGCTGGCGGCGAGTTAGAAAAGCCCTTTACTTGTAATGAAATGCCTGGACGTAACCAGCTCATACTGTGTGTTACTAGTGTGCTCGTAGTTTCTAATACTTTAGTCAAATCAACCACTCCGTTGCCAGCCACAAAATCAAGTATGCTAGGTGACATCTTATACGGGAAACAGGTCTTCTCTAAATGACTATCAGCACAAACAAAGACATCAGCGATTCGCTACGTCCCATCGAAGATAGAATTTCTCCTATTCAGCATTTTCTGGAAAATCAGCAACTTGAAACGTTACTGGAACACATCGCCTTATGGTCGCCGGCTGAAATAGCGGATTCTCTTGAGGCGCTACCACTTCCGGAACGCCGACTGTTTTGGAAGGTCCTGTCTGAAAACCAAAAGGGAGAGGTACTGGCGAGGCTTGGCGAGCAGGTTCGCGTGGGACTGCTAAACACCCTTGAGCTGGAGGATGTAGTTGCGGCAACGACCAGCATGGAGACACCGGACCTGGCTGAGGTCGTTGACGAAGCACCAACAGTACTTCGAGACGCAATACTTGATTCGCTGGCGCCAGACGATCGAGCCCTTGTGGAAGACACCCTGGCTTTTCCGGAGAACAGCGCCGGCCGACTGATGGAGCGAGATCTCGTCGCGGTCCGAGCGGATGTCACGCTAGACGTCGTCAAGCGATACCTACAACATCGCGGCAGTTTACCCCGCCGTACTACAGCGCTCATGATAGTGGACCGCGAACAAAGATTCCTCGGCAAACTGCCACTGGAATATCTATTGACTAAGGATACCGCCACCAAGGTATCCGAACTAATGGATCCCAACGCGGTATCGGTCAACGTATTGACTCCCCTATCGGAGGTATCGCACCTATTTCAGCATCGGGATTTGATTGCTCTGCCCGTGGTCAACGAAGAAGGAAAACTCGTAGGCCGTATTGTATTTGACGACGCCATCGATCTCATTCGCACCGAGGCAGAGGAGCCGATGATGCACATGGCGGGTTTGGAGGCCGATGAAGACCTGCTGGCTCCGATTACCACATCGACGCAGCGCCGACTTTTCTGGTTGGGTATCAACCTGGTAACCGCATTTATGGCCGCGGCAGTCATAGGCATATTCGAATCGACCCTCGACAAAATCGTCGCACTCGCCGTACTCATGCCCATTATTGCCAGCATGGGCGGCATCGCCGGAAGTCAGACGCTGACACTGGCCATTCGAGGTCTTGCGCTTGGTCATATAACCGACTCCAACAAGCGATGGCTATTCAAGAAGGAGATTGTCATCTCGGTTATCAACGGTATTATCTGGGCTGTAGTTGTTGGTGTAATCGCCTGGCTTTGGTTCAATCAGATTGGTATTTCATTGGTGCTGGGCGCCGCCATGATAATCAACCTGGCGGTAGCGGCGATTTTCGGGTTAACGATACCCTTGGTGCTCGACAAGCTGGGCATAGATGCTGCACTATCCGGCTCTGTAGTGCTGACAACAGTCACCGATGTTGTGGGCTTTATGAGCTTTCTGGGATTAGCGACGCTGTTTCTCATCTAGTGCTGACCCGATGCTGGACCGATAGTGATCCAGTAGCCGCAGCTCAAGTGGCATTAAACACCTGCGCTCGTCCAATCTTTTCGGCGTCTCCCGCAAGGCGCCACATACTTAAGAATGGCTGATCTCAATCAGGGATGAGGCAGGGTCACGACAAGCCGCATGGCCGTTGTCAAACCTTCGAACTGAAAACTGGGCCGCAGGTAGAGTGCGGCCTTCATAAATCCCGGTTCTCCCTGGTACGGCTCCAGGGCCAGGTGCCCGTCTGCCAAGGGTTTTCTCGAACGCAGTTCGCTGGTGGACGAGCTGGGATTGGGATCGACGTATTGATCGATCCAGTGGTTGAGTCGCTGCTCCAATTCCCTAATCTCTTTGAAGGAACCGATACTGTCCCGCACCATACTCATCAGATAGTGAGCGAATCTTCCACAAACGAGAATATAGGGTAAGCGTGCTGCAATGACGGCATTCGCTGAAGCTTCTGTAGAATCGTATTCCAATGGCTGGTGCAGGGACTGTGCTCCAACGAATACAGCCATGTCCGAGCCAGGCGCGTGTACCAGCGGAAGAAATCCTAGCTTCTCCAATTCTGCCTCGCGACGATCGCTAATGGAGACCTCGGTCGGGCTCTTCATGTCGATGCCGCCAGAGTCCGTAGGAAAAGTATATACGGGCATGTTCTCCACCACCCCGCCGGATTCCACACCACGAATGCGGGCACACCAGCCGTAAATCTTGAAGGCGCGGCTGATATTGACCGCCATGGCGTAAGCGGCATTGCACCAGGTGTAGTCCTTGTCGGACTCGCCGACGGGCTCCTCATAAGATTCGAGATTTCTCAACGGCCGGGTGCTGCTTCCGTAGGGAAGTCGCGCCAGGAAACGGGGTAGTGTTAAAGCAATATACCTGGAATCCTCTGACTCGCGCAGGGACTGCCAACGGAGATAATCCGGCGTCGAGAATAATTTCTGAAGATCTCTGGGAAGACCCAGCTCCTGCCAGGAGCTCATGCCCATGATGGCGGGAGAGGCCCCGGCGATAAAGGGCGCGTGAATGACAGCACAAATACGCGCTAGGGCGCCAAGCAGCTCCGTATCAGCGGGATTGTTATCGAATTGATAGTCGCCCACCAGACATCCGTAGGGTTCCCCCCCCGGCTGCCCATAGGGCTCTGTGTAGAGTTTCTTGAAGAGCGGACTCTGATTCCAGTCTCCCGCAGCATACTTCCTCAACATCCTGCTCAATTCCCGCTTGCTGATATTCAGTACCCGGATTTTCAGGGTCTCGTCAGTTTCGGTATTGTTCACCAGATAGTGCAGTCCGCGCCAACTGCCCTCGAGGCGCTGGAACGCCTCGTGGTGCAGGACCGCCGATAAGGTCTCCGGTGACAGCAAGCGTTCCACGACTCTATCCGCCGAGAAGTCGTCCATGGTGCGGAATTCCAGTTCAACCCGAATTTCCTCCTCCCCCCGCCAATTGGCCACTGCCAGATCCAACCTGGGTCGCAGGGCTTCCAGGACCGCATCGAAGTTATCCCTATCGATGTCGACGAACTTCCGCTCATTCACCGGTTGGAGGGGCTCAGCCGAATTACCGGAGAGGTCTGCCAGCACACCGGTGACAAAGGGTAGTTCGATGCGTTTTACGGCGCCATAAGTCTCGATTTCGTAGTTGATGGCAATACGCGGCGCGCGATTGCGTTGTATAAATTTGTCGGACCTGGGCTGCCTGGGCTCGGCCAACCGATAAGCGGAGCCATCGATTAACCTCAATACAAACTCAGGCGCATCGATCGCCCCTAACACCGGCTCGCTGCCGGTGATGGTTAAAACGCGCAAAACGTCTCCCGACGGGTCTTCAATCTGCATCCACAACGGGCGCGTGAACGGCACATCCAGGGCATGACCATTCTCCAAGCGCCGCACCGGGCTGATGATCACCCCACCCTTTACGAGGCCCACCTGGATACGTCGCCTGGAAAGCCTTCGGGTTGCGAAATCGAACTCTCCGGTCTGTAAGAACTGCTGGGGCTGACTCCCCAGAATACTGGTATCGCCCAGTAGCAGGTGTGCCCCCACCCAGACCCTATTGGCGATTTCGCTTTCCATTGCCCGTGATGGCAGGTTTGTCATGGCTCGCACCACCCAGCGAGCCACCCCCTCGGCATTCTCGCTCTGTTGCAGCTCATTCCAGACCAGGCGCCAGTTTTCATCGATCCAGGGGTCCCGGGGGTCACGCAGCAGGCGCCAGGTTTGCTCCTCTTCGAGTCTCGCCTTGGCTGTCAGCCAACCCGCCAGATGCTGATGCACCTCCTGCCAAACGCGATCCAGAAGACTCACATCCTCGGCCAATCGTTGGCGGAGGAAGGTGCGCACCTCCGGTCTGAATGAAAACCCACCGGTAGATCGGACTTCCACCAGATCACTTAACCAGAGATCGGCCTCGTTGCCTGTGGTTGCATCTTCGACGAGACGCAGACGGGCAAGCCGCAGCAAGGCGGGGGAGACACGCACGGGCAGGCTGCTGACAATCGCCAGCCGTGCGGCTGCCGGATGCTGGCGCTTCAACAGCTGCCATTGGTCCACAGGATCAGACACCATCATCCCTCAAGCGACTGCCGAAACGCTTGGTGCGCCTCAGCTCCTGGACACCCGTCTCTTTATCCCAGGTGAGCGATACTTCGAAGTCTGCCGCAATGTCGGGCCAGCGACTTTGGGGATAAGGATTTAACGACACAGTGACCACGCCACGCTGCGCCGCCTCTTGGAGAAAAGGCCGCCAGATCCCCGAGGCCCCCATTTCAGCTCCCGCACTGTCGCCTATTCCCAAGTCGCTCACCACCACCAACGCCGAACCGCGAGCTGGCCAACGGAGTTCCATCCATCTTACCTGTCCCCTGGGGCGCACACCTTTCAGGGGGTTGGCGATAAAGTCGCCGATACGAGTACGATCTTCCCCGAGCAGTCTAGGGGCGGTGCGGGCCAACTGCTGTTTGTCCCTGGAATAGGGGAGCATGGAGGGCCCTGCATCAAACAACCAGTGGATGGCATGAGGAAGCTTGCTTACCAGCCGTCGTGGCAACTCACGGATTGGTTCAGCGGCGGCGATCTGCCCCACCACAGCTTCAAGATCAGGCTCTCCCGCCGGGATGGGCACTGTGGACATCTCCCGCAATATGGCACGCACCCGGCCCACTGGGAACAAGGCCTCCACAGGAACCGACATTACTCCTGGGTTTACGGCCGAGGCCTGCCCGGAAACGACCGGTGAGCTGTCACCCTGGCGCCCGGGTGAAAGATCGGCTCGCTCAGTAATCTGCTGCAGCACGGATTTCAAGGCGATCCTGTTGTCCAACTCGCCCAGCTCCCGGTTGCTGCTTTCTGTATCCGCCACTACCGACTCTTGGGGAATTTGGGAGTCTCCATCATCACCCTTTCGGTGCTCTCGCGGTTTGGTGCTTCCACTGCGGATTCCGACATCCAGATTGGGTTGCGCCCCCGCTAAGGATGCTCCAGAGGAGGCTACCCTGCGCCTGTCGAGAGCAATCATACCCCGGAGTGAGCGTATCAGCTCCAGGTCTACGCTGTCCCCTTGGGGATGGACTACAGCTGCCGCACGGATCAGGTCAGCCAGCGCACCATAATCCATAACTCAGCTCCCGCACTCATTTAGATGAAAACGACGTTCCACGAGCCCGCCCCTTGAGCATGCAGGCCTCCGCAAGCTCGTACCAGTGTCCGGAGTCACGGCGTATCCGGAGTTCCCCGCAGGCCTGCACAAAATCCAGAAATTCCGCTGCACTGGGGCCATCCGGCTTATCGCCTTGCGGGCGCGATGCACGGTGCTTCTCAACGAGTCCCAGCGCGGCGTCGACGATATCCCCATGGTTGGGGAAATGCAGCGCGGCCACGCCGCCCAGATCGGGCTGCTGCAGATTCAGACACACGCATCGACGTACAAACGCCGGCGGAAGATCACGCTCGTCGTTACTGGTAATCATGATCAGCGGTACACCATCTCTGCATTCCACATAATGGCGGGTATCGGCGACTTCGAAACGGAGGCTGCCGAGAACCTCCAATAGATTGTTGGGCAGGTCCGGGTCCGCCTTGTCGATCTCATCGATCAGCACCACCGCCGGTTCCAGCATCGCCGGCCTGGTATCCTCCCGGGTATCGTTCAGGAGCAGGAGCGGATCCTTAGCCGAACTCTGATCCAAAGCCAACCAGAGGACGGAAGGTCTCACATAGGCGAGCATCCGGGAATCCAGGGATTTAGCCTGTGCGTCCTGTAGCCTGCGCAAGTGATCCACTTCCCAGAGCAGGGAGCTGACCTCGGTACGAGAGTTGATCACGCGCTCCAAATAGCGCCAGCGAAGTCTGTGGGCGGTACTGCGTGCCAGGGCGGATTTCCCACAGCCGGTAGGCCCGGTTACCAACAGGGGGCGTTGGGTCGCTGCAGCTGCCGAAATAGCCAGCTCCATCTCTTCATTGAATAGATATTCGGTTCCTGTTCTGTAGTCGCCCGCGCCACTCGCCGGCAATCGGGATGACTGGTCAGGACTGTCGAAAATATTTTTGAAATTCATAATCAAGATCCCAGAAGTTGCATCTTTCTGCAATAGGTCAGATTCCAGCTTCGATCCACGTCCCGAGCCAGTGCTGGCTCCAGCATTACCACCCTACCACTCTGGCTATCCGGAGGTGGTGGTAAAACTGCACCCGACCACAATAGGAAGACAATGGTTGGAAATCGGGCTGCCAGTAAAGGGGCAAGCTCCGCCCATCTGATTGAGTAACCGGCGCATACCAGAATGGGCGCATGACTCTCCTGACTGAACTCGGCAAGCTGCAGAGCCAAGGCACTGAGTGGATCTGACTCACCGGCTACGAGCTCCCAGCCGCCGGTTCCAAGTATGGCTTCGGCGAGTTCTTGAGCGAGATATTGCAAGATCTCCACTTCATCATCATCACCCCAGCCGTCCGGAAGCTCGATAATGCGCCAGGTGCGCAGGAAATCGTCATTCAGCCGGCCTGTCGCGGCTCTGAGCATCATCCGCACCGCCCAGGTATCGTGGCAATTGACGACAACTGCCCCCTGCCCAGCTTGCTGCTGGCAGAGTGCAAGCAAAGTACAGGATGGCTCGGCCGGGAGTCGCAGGGGATACAGAGCCTGAAACAGTCTGGCCCCCAATTTATACTCGGGCTGACTGCCCCGAGAAACATCAGTGATAACCGCGTCCACCTGGTTGACTACTGCGTTTCTGACCATCTTTACTGCCAGCAAGCCCTGTGGCTGCTGATAGGGTTTCCAAGTATCGTTGGCGTAGTGGGTCGCCAGAGCGGCGTCAACTGCCGCCTGCGGAGCAAACCTTCTAATACTATCCTCTATAAAGACCTGAATCCCATTGAACGGCGTAGCCCCAGCACTGGCAGCAGCTCTTGCGGTGAGCTCCTGACAGATAAGCTCCAGCTTCTCCTCATCGGTGGCTGACTCAGCGAACTGGAGTGCTGCGAGTCCCGCGTCGGCGACGAACGGATTTTCCGCAATATCGGCGCGTTCCAAGCCCGACACCAGTACGGGAATGACCACAAACCCGGGATCGAGCGCCTTTCGCCACAGCAGTAAATTTACTTCACGGGGAACCCAACTCGAATTCTCTCGCTTTACAGCCCGAGGCGAAAGCAGGACGACCGAGGCATCGCAGAGCCCCATCCATGCATAGAGCCGTTGACACCACTCATCACCAGCCCGCAGATTTCTCTGGTCGACGAGAACCTCGATATCACGGGATGCCGATAGTTGCTCACAGAGTCTGTCGAGAAATTCCTGGGTTGCAGGCTCCTCTGTATGGCTTGCACTATGGCTGACAAATATTCTGTACCTACGTCTATTCACAGCATTACCGAGCCATCGAATGCGGTAGCAATAAAATACCCTCAGATTACGATATAGATCGGCACCAATGCTATAGTCACAGCCAACTTCGGACCCTGAGATCTGCATCAGGGGCAGGGTATACAGTCGAATTACACCAATATCCTGCTTGTTTCGCAGAATGGTCTCCGCTCCCGGAATCTCTTTCAGCGCTTTAAATCCGGCGAAGTCATTCGCGTCACAACAGCTTTGAGGACGCCGACATTGTCCATACTCTGGTCATCTTTGCTTGGAATACCAGCTAAGCGGCTACAACTTTCGAATCCGGAGATACGCGTATCACTGGGAAAGCCTGATTCTCGACAAGCCTTTGCCAAGACCCTAGTGAAGCTGCCGATTCAGCAGACACAGCGCTGCTCAGTTGATATGAGAAGGCAACCGCAAACACTCCGTGTTAACGCAAGGCTGGTCGGCAATGCCCCGCAAGCACAAGCATCTGATATGCATGCCAATATCCTATCCATAGGGATGCTGTCTCTGACTACTGATGCTGTTAAGCAAATCTTCTGCCATACTCTAAGACAAGAATCGATCAGTTATCTGCCAATCGATTCATTGCTCACCTTGGAATCATGCCCCGCCCCACCCGATCTAAAGTTCCGGTGGCCCGGGCAGGTTCGGTGAGTAATACCGGCGATATTAAACAGTTTGTGCGGGTATTCAGTATTAATTTGGAGAGAACTCAGACTTATTTATCTGCAGATCGGCTAGCGGGTTCGCTAAGTTGCAAGGTTCAGGAAAGTCGTGCCGGATTTGGATCAGAGCGGCAACAGGGTCTGGCTTGACTCGGAGCTCACCAATTCCAACAGTGCATCGGAAGCAAGGTTCGTGACAACCAAAAGCTCCTGGTCGCTTACGCTGCCGCGTCCAAGCTCATCTCTCTTGCATACAGCGGGAACCGATATGATTCGAATTCTAGGCAATGTGCATCAGCAGTTTTCAGTGAATTCTCTGGTTTTCTTGTGGTATCTGTTTTTCATCTCGAGTCCCTATGCTGAGACACTGGACACTGCTGACCCAACCAATTTGGATCAAAGCACAATCGAGTCGCTCTCCGCTTTTGCGAAGCTCAGAAATGAGCTCCAGCAGGATATCAATATACTGAATATCAAGATCAGAGAATCCGAATCGGAGGCGGAGAAGAATGCCCTGAAACAGGAGCTAAATCAGCGGCGCGCAGATCTGGCTGCTACTGATCGTAATTTCGAGAACGTCGCTGCGGGTATCGATATCTCGAGCCTGCGTTCCGCAGCAGAAGTCAAGTTCAATCTACAAGAAGAGATTATGGCCCTGCTGAAACCCGCCATCGATGAAATGAAGGAGATGACATCCCATGTCCGTCAGAAATCCGAGCTGAAGGAGAAAATCGCCTTCTACGAAGAACGGCTGCCCATTATCGACCAGGCGCTGGAAAATGTCAGTCGATTGCAGCTGGATAGCTCGGAAACACTCCATGGAAATATATTGGAAGCAAAGGCCGCAACGTGGAGAAAACAGCGAACCTTCATGCTGAGTGAGCTGCAAGCGGCAAAGCTTCAATTGAACAAAATCGTTTCATCCGAAGTTTCTTTGACCGAGGCATCCCAGAGCTATCTCAAGGAGTTCTTCCAGCAACGAGGACTATTCCTGACTCAAGCGCTTGGGGTAGTAATAGGAATCATTTTTCTATCCAAAATAAGTCATGCCGGTATGCAGCGCTTCATTCCTGGATTCAGCCGGCAGCATCGCAGTTTTCGTATTCGCCTTGTAGAGCTGTTCCACCGGATCGTCACCATTCTCTTGATCATCGCCGGCCCGATGGTGGTGTTCTACATTAACGAGGACTGGGTGCTGTTCAGTCTCGGTATCCTCCTGCTGCTAGGGATTGGCTTGACGTTACGGCAAGCGCTGCCGCGCTACTGGCATCAGATTCAGCTGTTTCTCAATATCGGTGCAGTGCGAGAGGGCGAGCGTATCATCATGGGGGACATGCCGTGGAGGATCGAAAAAATCAACTATTTCTGTACACTATCCAACCCTGTAGCGGAACTCAGCCAACGGGTTCCCATTGCCGAACTTGTCGATTTGAAATCCAGGCCGCACAAGCCGGACGAACCCTGGTTTCCTTGTCAGAAGGGTGATTGGGTGATTCTTAATGATGGTGTACGGGGGAAAGTCATTGGTATCTCGCCGGAACTGATATCCTTGGTGGAGCGTGGAGGCGCTCATATAACCTATCAAACGGGAAACTTTCTTGGGAATTCACCGCGTAATCTGGCAACCAATTTTCGCATAAAAGAGTTTGTTGGAATCAGTTATTCACTACAATCGCAAAGCACCAAGGTCATCCCTGAAATTCTTCATAACTACATTCTGCAACGCGCCGAGGAAGAGGGCTACAGGGAGCACTTATTGAACCTCAGGGTAGAGTTCGCACTAGCCAATAGCTCCTCTCTCGATTTGGCAGTCATCGCTGATTTTAAGGGCGATCTAAGCGATCTGTACAATAGGCTGCGCCGGGCGATACAACGCTGGTTCGTGGATGCCTGTACAGAAAACGACTGGGAAATCCCTTTCCCGCAGATGACCCTTCACGGTGCAGTCTCAATGCATCAGTCGCTGGATGCCAGAGGAGATTGAAAGCCTGCGTGCGCTTAGTGGAACATCGGAAACACCGCCCCCAAACCCACTGTTCCCAGAACCCATTTAGGTGGATAATCTGATAGCAAGTTCACGCTGGAGAGCACTCCATGTCACCGCCGTCAAAGCCGCAGCCCGATGACAGGGGAAGGGCAGAGGTTCCCAGGGCTGATAAATTGACCGCAGGTTGGCGCGAATGGTTGTCACTGCCGGACCTGGGTATCCCGGCGATCAAGGCCAAAGTCGACACCGGGGCGCGTACCTCCGCTTTGCATACTGCACACTCGGAGCTTTTTCAGAGGAACGGAAAAAAGTATGTGCGCTTTTGGATACACCCACTGCAACGGCGATCCGACATCGTTCTGACCTCCACTGCCCTCCTCCTGGATCAGCGGATAGTGAGTGATTCCGGTGGCCACCGGGAAAAACGATATGTCATTGAAACCACCATGAGGCTGGCTGAGAATGAATGGCCGATCGAAATCACCCTCACCAACAGAGATTCCATGCTTTTCCGTATGCTGCTCGGCCGCACTGCAATGAAAGACAGAGTAATCGTTGAACCGAATGCCTCCTATGTCATGGGGAAAAGACCAAACTTGGCAAAGCTATACGCTGAATACAACTAGTTTTCTAATCCGGAAAAATCAATGAAAATTGCCATACTTTCACGTAACCCACGCCTCTATTCCACCAGGAGACTGGTCGAGTCAGCAGCGGAGAAAGGCCACCAGACTCAAGTTGTGGATGTGCTTCGTTGTTACATGAATATCGCCTCCCATCGGCCGGCTATTCATTACAAGGGCGCTGAATTGATAGGCTTTGACGCTGTTATTCCTCGTATCGGCTCCTCGGTAACATTCTATGGAACCGCAGTACTTCGCCAATTTGAAATGCTGGGTGTCTATCCGATCAATGAATCTGTTGCGATCACCCGATCCAGAGACAAGCTCAGGTCTCTGCAACTATTGTCGCGCAAAGGCATCGGAATGCCGGTTACCGGATTTGCCCATGCACCCGATGACATCGACGACCTGATAAAAATGGTCGGCGGTGCGCCTTTGGTTATCAAGCTGCTGGAAGGCACGCAAGGGATAGGAGTGGTATTGGCTGAAACCAGAAAGGCGGCGGAGAGCGTGATAGAGGCATTCATGGGCCTGAAAGCAAACATTCTTGTGCAGGAGTACATCAAAGAGGCAGGCGGCGCGGATATCCGCTGTTTCGTCATTGGCGACAGAGTAGTGGCAGCGATGAAACGGCAGGCGAAAGCGGGAGAATTCAGGTCAAACTTGCATCGCGGCGGCTCCGCATCCCTGATACGTATTACCCCTGAGGAGCGCTCGACGGCAGTGCGCGCAGCCCGCACCATGGGACTAAACGTGGCCGGTGTAGATATTTTACGCTCCAATCATGGCCCTGTTGTCATGGAAGTAAACTCCTCACCAGGGCTCGAAGGTATAGAGGTTGCCACCGGGAAGGACGTCGCGGGCATGATCATAGGATTCATCGAAAAGAATGCGCCGGGGGGCAATACCCGAACTCGGGGAAGGGGTTGAGATGTCGCGGCCATCCGAACTGATCATCGGCGGAGAGTCTATCCCGCCAGGGACGCGAAAAACCGTTGATGTCAGCTTGCCGCTGCTATATACCCACAGCCCGGTCGTACTCTCTGTAAATGTGATCAGGGGAAAGCAAGACGGCCCCAGACTCTTTGTGAGTGCTGCAATCCATGGCGACGAAATCAATGGAATCGAGATAATACGCCGCCTGGTCCGCTCGCCATCCATCTCCAAGCTTAAAGGTACCCTGATTACGGTGCCCGTGGTAAATGTCTACGGATTCGTCAGGCAAAGCCGGTATTTACCGGACCGCAGAGACCTCAATCGCACCTTTCCTGGTTCTGTTCAGGGCTCGCTTGCCGCGCGACTCGCCTACAGCTTCATGAGCGAGATCGTAGATAACTCAACACATGGAATCGACCTGCATACCGGAGCCGTTCATAGGGAGAATCTTCCCCAGATTCGAGGCTCTTTCGAAAAAGGGGATGCCGTCGATCGTATGGCCGGGGCTTTTGGTGCACCTGTGATCCTGAATTCCGACTTACGGGATGGTTCGCTGAGAGAAGCCGCACGCGACCGAGGCATACCGGTGATCATTTACGAGGGGGGAGAAGCCTTGCGTTTCGATGAAGTTGCAATACGCGCGGGAGTCAACGGTATTATCGGTGTGATGCGCGATCTCGACATGCTTCGTCGATCCAGAAGATCGGCCTCCAGTAGAAAGCCCAAACCTGTAGTAGCCAGTTCAAGCACCTGGGTGCGCGCCCCCCAGAGCGGTGTACTTAGGGCGGTGCAGCCGATGGGTGCACGAGTAAAAAAGAACGACCTGTTGGGCTTTATCGCCGATCCCTATGGAGAGAACGAAGAACCGGTACTGGCTAACGCGGCTGGCGTTATTATTGGGAAGGTCAACTTTCCCCTGGTGAACGAAGGTGAGGCGCTCTACCATATTGCACGCTTCGGCGAACCTTTAACCGCTGCCGATACAGTTGAGCAGTTTCAATCGGAGCTTAGTCCGGAAACCGATGAACTACCACCTTCCGAACACCCCATTAACTAGTTGAGCTTCGGGGGAACCGAGCCATCCTCTAAGACGAGGGTAACCTATTCGTAATACTGTTAGCAGAATCAGATTCAACAAGCTGTAGAGCTGCGACTATCCAACTGCCGCCTTACACAAGAAATGCAAGTATTTATCTTATCGAATTATCCAACTCGGCCTGGAATCGACCATCAATTTCCTGCTCTCAGCAATCCGGCCAGTCCAGATTCAGCTAGTGCACGCGCCAAGTGATCTCTGATCATCCCTGCTTTCTCCAGGTTTCGTACATCCTTGAGCAACTTTTGCGCCCGCTCAAAGGAAAAGGCGCGAATAACCGCCTTGACACGGGGCAAATCACTTGCACTGACGCTGAGATTTCGAATACCCATACCCAGCATCAGCAACGCCATGGCAGGATCACCCGCGGCCTGGCCGCAGACACTGACAGGCGTATCGCTTTGCTTACCTGCCAGAACAACCTGCTCCAATGCCTTGATAACCGCTGGATGCAGTGAATCGAATCGACCCCCAACCCGCTCATTGCTGCGATCCACCGCAAGCAGAAACTGAGTCAGGTCATTGGTGCCTATGGATACAAAATCACTGATACGAGTCAACGCATCGGCTTGGAGAACCGCCGCGGGAACCTCTATCATGACTCCCCATAGCGGACATTTTACTGCTTCACCCTCCGCCACCATCTGCCGCCAAGTTTGCTGAATCAACAGGCCTACCTCCTCCGCCTCCTCGACACTGCTGATCATTGGCACCAGAATTCTGAGATTATTCAATCCTACCGACGCCCGCATCATGGCGCGCAGTTGTGTGGTCAGTATCACAGGGGTATCCAGGGCAAAACGAATACCTCGCCAGCCCAGTACTGGGTTCGGCTCATCGACGGGGAAATAGGGCAGTGTTTTATCCCCTCCAATGTCAAGCGTGCGCAAGGTAACCGGCCTGGGTGCAAAGGTTTGCAATATATGGCGATAAATGGATTGCTGTTCATCCTCTCCCGGAAACTGTTCACACAGCATGAAGGGTACCTCTGTTCTGTAGAGGCCGATACCTTCGGATCCGACTGCCAGTGAGTGGCTCAGATCGGTGGCAATTCCAGCATTGGCGAACAGCGAGACACGAACTCCATCCGTGGTTTCCGCGGGCAAATCCCGGAGATTGTCCAGCTGCCTCGATAACGCCTTCTCTTCCTCGAGCAGGCGCGAGTATTCCTTACGCAGGGCTATACCCGGACTGACATATAGTCTGCCCTGATATCCATCAATGATAAGTTGCTTGCCTTCTAGCTCCGTGATAGAGACGATGCCTGCAGTACCAACGATCGCCGGGATACCCATAGCTCTGGCTAATATAGACAGGTGAGAAAGCACCGAGCCATGACCAGAGACAATCCCCACTAATCTGTCGAAGGGTATCTTGACGAGATCGATCGGTCCTAATTCCTCTCCTATCAAAATTGAATTTTCCGGCCATTGTCGCTGCTGAACGTCAGGCGACAGAAGCTGTTCGAGAATCCGCCGGCCGAGGTCTCTTATATCTCTGCCCCGCTCTTTCAAGTAGGGGTCATTCATCTCCGCAAATCTGTTAACGTACTCGTCAATGGTTGCCCTTAAGGCACCTGGTGCCCAATTACCCCCATGAATCCGTGACAGAGTGGCATCAACCAATTCCTGGCTCGATACCATCATTGCCAGCGCATCGAATAACGCCTGATCCCCTGGGGGAAGCGTTGCACCCAGATCTGTCTGCAGCTCACGCAGCTTCTGAGTAACCTTATCGATAGCAGAGAGAAAGGCGTTTTCCTCCGCCTTTTTGTCCTCGGGGAATCGATCTGGAATAGTATCGAGGTCAGCTGCAGAATAGACCACAGTGCCCACACCAACCGCCACACCGGGAGCGCCTGCAACCGCATCCAAGTGAACTTCCAGCCTCTTCCCTACCTTAGAATCGAGATCAATACTGCTGCTGGCTTGCGCAAGGGCTATCACTCCAGCCAACTGTACAGCGATAGTTATCAGGAATGCGGCGTCAGTATCACGATATCGACGGGCATTAAGCTGTTGCACCACAATGACACCCAGTGTCTCTCCTCGCAGCAGTATCGGCACTCCGAGAAAACCCCGATGCCGCTCCTCTCCAAATCCTGAGATCAACTTAAAATGAGAGTGCCGGTAGGCATTGTGGACATTGATGGTTTCACCGCTCATTGCCACCAGCCCCACCAGTCCCTCCCCCGCTGTAAGGCGCACCCCTCCAACAGCCGCCGGATTCAAACCATCGGTGGCAAACAAAACCATTGATTTATCGTGAGGATCTCTAAGGTAAACAGAACAGGCATCGGTCCGCATTGCCTCCCTGACCCGGGTAACAAGAATCCTCGAGGCTTCCGACAAGTCAGAGATGCGACTGACTTCCTGAACAATACTCTGCAGTTGCAAGAGTGAGTGGCGTTTTTCGGTACGCTGAGATTTTTTTGGGGCCATACGCGTATAATAATACCAAGAGATACGCGGCAGAACCCACCCAGTGAAGATAATCCTCAACCACTCATTCCAATACTCTGTTGGTAAAATTTTCGAAGGTAATATTGGCGAGGGGTACGCCAAAGGGTTCAATCAACGAGAACAACTAACTCGATAGTTACCCGGGTGCTTTGGCAGCAGACGTCCACTGGTTGGGTACACTCGGCGGTTCAGATACTTACAGTCACTACCCTGCCCGCGGGCCGTTGCGTTCTCTGCACCCTTGATGATGCTCAAGCGCTCCTCGCAGTTTGCGGGTGGAGCCGCCGACTACCAAAAGGCCGTCTGACAAGAAACCACGGAATGCTTCTAGGTTCTATCTAGGAAGGTTTCCATTGGAATGGGCGCGCTAACTGCATGGCCCTGAACACAACAGATTTCCAACTCCCGTAATTTCGTCACGATATGCTCGGTTGATGCATACTCCGCCACGGTCTTGATTCCGAGTTGCTTGGCTATTTCCACGATTGCTTTAACGATAGTTTGGCTAAGTGGGTTGGTTTCAATATCCTGAATGAAACTACCGTCGATTTTCACATAATCCAGATCGAGCTCCTTCAGATAATTGAGTGAACTCATGCCGGAACCAAAGTCGTCAAGCGCGATTTTGCAACCCAATTTCTTTATTCGGGAAATAAACGCCTTGGCAGTTACCAGATTCGATATCGCCATCGTCTCGGTTATTTCGAATGCCACCCTATTGGGGTCGACAGCATACTTTTCCAGACAATCATGGACATGATCGGCGATGCGTGCGTCGGTAAACGAGGCGCCCGAAATATTAACGTTGACACTGGGATGGGAAGTGCCTCCATTGGTGGGCCGATACTCGTGCAAGGTTGCAAACAAAGAATCAATGACCCATTCATCCAAACGCTGGATCAATCCATAACGCTCCGCCGCAGGCAAAAAGCTTCCGGGTAGAAGCAATTTACCCTTGCGGTTGAACATTCTTAGCAGGACCTCCCAGTGTGACGATTGATCTTCACCCAATGTACGTATTTCCTGCATGAAGAGGCGCAGACGATCATGTTCCATGGCATCGCTGATTTCGGAGACCCAATGGAGATCGGCGCGCTGTTGGGTCAGTTCCTCGTCGTCGGGCGAGTGGATTTGGATACGGTTACGGCCACGTGCTTTGGCAGCGTAACAGGCACTATCGGCATTCGATAGCAAGTCCGATATTTGACCAGAATCCGGTGTCAGCCCAACAATCCCGATCGATATACCGAGACGAAACACCTTGTCTTTCCACCGAAAGCGAAACGCATCAACCGCGGTACGAATTTTCTCCGCAACCATTTCAGCTTCAGCTAGCAGGCAACCCTCCAACAAAACGCCAAACTCGTCACCCCCTAGTCGTCCCAGGGTATCGCGATGGCGTGTATGTTGCCGCAAGACGCGTGTAATATTCTTCAGCAACTCATCGCCCGCGAGGTGGCCGCAAGTATCGTTCACGACCTTGAACTGGTCTAAATCGAGATATAAAAAGGTGGCCTCACGCCGACGGCCCTGTTGAATGGCATTCAATGCAGTGGAGAGGCGCTTTTCCATTTCCCGGCGATTTACGGCACCTGTTAGATCATCATGACTCGACATCCAGGACATTCGGCGCAACGTCTCTTGCTCGTCCGTCATATCGCGGAACGCGACAACCGCGCCGTTGGCATTGCCGCCCCGGTCTGTAGTAACACCGACGGTGTATTCGATATATAACTCACGTCCCGAATCGCATCGCAAAACACAGTCGCCTTCCAGATGATCATTCTGCTCACCCGAGTCAATCAGCGCCCTGGCTATGTTACCCAAAGGTTCATTTTTACGCGTCTCTATTGGGAAAACCAAATCGAGTTGCTGACCAACAGCATCGCCAGAACCCCAACCCAACATTGCTGACGCAACTGGATTGATATATTCGATATCCCCCCTGACATCGACCCGGATCACACCATCGCCAATTGACTCCAGGGTAATCTGCGCGCGCTCTTTTTCCTGGCGAAAACGTTCCTGAGACTCGTACAGCTCCGTCGTATCCGTAAAAACCAGCACCGCGCCATTAACTAGATTCGATTCATCTATGAATGGAGAAATATGAACCTGCCAAACGTACTTCCCCAAACGGACCACATTACGGTGAGCTTTGTGAGAATCGATAACCTCACTGATCGCCTCACGCAAACCCTCGATTTCATGCCGCCATGGCAATGCCGTAATGTAGTCCTGAAGCCGTATCTCCTGCAGCGGAATAAGAATGTCTATCGTCGATGTAAAGCGAGTTGTCCGTAAATTGTTATCCACGACCAAAAGTGGTGTGTCTACACTGTTCAGAATATTCTTCAACTGATTCGCCAGCCGTTCGTATTGGCGAGTCTTCTCTTGAAGTTCGTCATTCAGGGTTAGCAACTCTTCATTGGAAGATTGCAGCTCCTCATTGGTCGTTTGCAGTTCTTCATTGGTGGACTGGAACTCTTCGTTGGAGGATTGCAGCTCTTCGTTCGCAGCCTGCAACTCTTCATTTGTGGTTTCCAGTTCCTCGACAACCGTCTGTAGGCTTTCACGAGTAGAGAATAATTCGTGCTCGAGTGCAATCCTCAACTGATTGTCATCATCACCTTCATTGAGCGATGGATCATGGTCCGACCCCAGGCTGCGGCCGATGCTCTGGAAAGCAATCAGTAGCCATCCCGGCCTATTCGGATCAAACGGTGCGACAAGCAATCTTTGACTCTTCTCATCCTGCAACGGGATGACTACCTGCTCATATCTATCGGTGGAGGTAACTGCTTCCCGGCGGACTTTGTAGAGCAACGCGCGTAGCGTGGAGCGCAATGCATCATGAACCATTGTAAGAATATCGAGCGAGGCGGGGCCGGAGCGTACTGAAATCAGTTCACTCAGGTCACCATAGCTGTACATGATTTCATTGTGCTGGTTGACTACAGTACTGGCTGGCGCAAATCTTTTGGCCAGCACGCGATTCACACGTTCATCGACAGCCTCCAGCAATGGCCGATCGTTGTCCGGAGGACGGACGGCATGCCGGGACAAATCGGGTAGTAACTGCGGTAGCCGAGCCCGGTGTCCTGGCATCTCTTGCTTGCGATAAATACGGTATTTCGCCGATGCTACCTCGAATGAGCTCTCTGCCTGTGCGTTGCTTTCTGACATGCCGAGCATCAACAGGCCATTACGCTTCAATGCATAGTGAAAGGTATCGAACACCTGGCGTTGTAGCTCGTTGTCGAAGTAAATCATTACATTTCGACAGCTGATCAAATCGAGTTTGGAAAAGGGTGCGTCGCGTATAAGATCGTGGGTAGAATAAACCACATGGTCGCGTACCCTGCGGTTTACCGTATAGCCATTAGCCGCCTCTTCAAAATAACGCTCAATGATTTTCGGGTCCACCCCGCTCAATGCATCGATGTTGTATCTGCCCAACCTGGCATGAGCCAGAGGCTCGACTCCGATGTCGGTTGCAAACACACGGTATTCCAAGTATTGGCCGCTTGTACGAAGGTGCTCTTCGATCAAAATCGCAATTGTGTACGCCTCCTCACCTGTGGCACAGCCAGGTACCCAGACTCGCATTTCTTCACGGGAGTCGACGTACTTTAAATGGTTCGCGATCTGCTCACTCAACGCCTTGAAAGCATCGGGATCACGAAAAAATCCGGTTACACCGATAAAGGCGTCCCTCGCCAGATTGTGTATTTCCTTGCTGTCTCCCTGCAGCAGCTCAAGATAGTTATCCATCGTCAAGCGATTGCAGATCGACATTCGCCGCCGAATTCGACGTTGAATACTGTTCTTCTTATAATGCTGAAGATTTACACCCGTTTCACGTAATACCATATCGATGATGGCACCGTATGTGTCTGCATTGACCACCGACCCCAGATCGGTAACGGAAAGCTTGTTCTGATCGAAATTGGCGATGGTTTCCGCAATCCCCGCGGGTGCTCGGATAAGATCTGCCGCATCAGCATGAATCGCCGAGAGGGGCATACCGTCGTACTTTGCGCTCTTTGGATCCTGAGCAATCGTGATGCCACCAGCCGACTTGATCTCGATCATCCCAGCCGCACCATCGGTACCTGTGCCCGAAAGAATTATGCCTACACAATTGGTCCCGCAGTCCGCTGCTAGCGACCGAAAAAAACGATTGATGTCCGGCTTCGGCATTGGGCCGGAACGAGCCTCGGAGAGACGGATGCACCCATCTTTCAGTTCGATATCCCGATTTGGCGGAGTGATATAGACGTGGTTGGACGCAGGTCTCTGTCCATCCACTGCGTCTTCTACAGTGAGCTTGCATTCCCGTCTGATGAGGTCAACCAGCATACTCGCGTGACTGGGCGATAGATGCTGCGCCACGATAAAGGTTGTGCGCAGCCCTGGATTCAAAGTATTGAACAGTTCTCGGCTGGCCTCTAGTCCCCCAGCTGAGGAGCCGACCCCCACATAAATCAGGGGTAGTTTGTTGGGTGCTTTAGTCATCTCCAAGTATCCGTTCCATTGGCAATTTCCTGATGCGAAAAAGTAAATGCAACTTTCCCACTATAGTCAAGATGCGGATAACGAGAAAAGTCATGCAAACCGAGGACCGAAGCCTTAATATTTGTCGATGGGCAGTTTAGCGAGAGATATTCGTAAAAACTGGTGTTACCGTTTTGCTACCCGTAGCTTTTTCGCGGCTGGCTAATCTATACTGCAGTCAACATGTACGACATATTTATTAGCTATGCGAGTGAGGACAGGAACCGGGCAAGGGATCTTGCTAGAATTCTAAAGGCCCAGGGCTGGACAGTATTTTGGGACAGAGAGAGTATTGCTGCAGGACAGGACTTCGAAATCGTTCTGGAGAACGAGCTCGAAACCGCACAATCCGTGGTGGTTCTTTGGTCGGATAAATCAGCACAAAGTAAGTGGGTAAGAGGTGAAGCACGAAGAGCGAACAAACGAAATGTTCTCATTCCGTTGCTGTTGGACCATACGGAATTACCGATGGCGCTCGATTCGATCCAGGCAGTGGATCTGACAACATGGCAGGGCGAGTCCAGCCACGAAAGTATCACTCGCCTGCAGCAGGCACTCTCCCAGACACAGCCCCCGGTAAGTAGGCCGATCTCTCATCCCGAAATACAAGTAGTCAGCCGCCCAGTGAAGCCCAACTGTTATCCCCAATCCATGGTTGCACTCCCATCAGCGAGTTGATAAAAAACAGGAAATTTATATGGGAAAGCTCGGTCTACTGAACGAGTTCGACGGGACGCTTAAATATATCAGATTAATCTGATCTCCTAATTCGATACCATGACGATGCTCCCCATGGATCACATCAGTTCAACTCTACTAGTTGGGAACTCTGCTCACAGATTCTCAACCATGGTTTTATAGTGTACGACCATATTTCCCGCTATTCGGTTATGGGCAACTGCATTGGTGCCGCTCAAAGCTATATTTCCTCTGAAGGTCCCTCGCCGTTTTCTGCGCTGCTCTCGCCATATTGTCCACATCATACACTGCCGTTCGTTTAGACACCCTGGGTGGGGAATATCTATCTGTTAATTAGCCACTAACAGAGATATCCTAGCAGGTTAGCCGCGGGAGATTTCGGTCAGTGAGTGCGAAAAAAAATTTTGCTACCCTTATCTCCTCCTCAAACAGAACGGTCGAGGGACTGATTATGCAGCGCCACACCTCTCTACGCAGCCTGAGCAGCGACCATGAAACCGAGCTGCTGATCGCTCGCAAGGCACGCCTGGCAGCAGATCAGGACGCTTCGACACAGGCTGTGGCATGGGAAGCGATAGTCGAAATTTTCCATACCGAGTTGGAGCCACACTTTCGGCGCGAGGAGCAGAATTTGCTTCCAATGCTGCGGATTGCAGGGGAAGTGGAGCTAATAGATCGTACTTTGCGTGAACACCGAATGATGCACGCGCTTATCGTTGAAAATCGATCGGGTAATCTAGGAGCGTTCGCCGATTTGCTTGCGGCACATATACAATTTGAAGAACAAGAACTGTTTGATACAGCTCAACGGGTGCTCGACTCCCAGGCACTTGCGGATTTGGAGCAGGCTCTCAGTAGAGGCCCAGGGGCAGTGTGAACTACGGGCCCTGGCATTACGCATATCCCCATACGATCAGTCCCTTTTCCCTGGTCCAGGAAACTGCGTCGCGCACACGACGTGTGTCGGCCAGCCGGATATTTGTCGAGTCTGGGCATCGATTGAGAATGACGACATGGTAGGCGCTATATACCATTCAGCCCCAATTCAAAGTACCCCCAGTCCAAAGCTCACTCATTCGAGAACTGGATTGACCAATGCCAATCTCTTCACCACGATCTGTTGGGATACAGAGAATTAGTTGAACACGGTAGGCAGAACCTCAATGATTCTTGCTGCAATCTGCTGGAGCGCATCAATATCACAAAAGGATAAACCTGTAAAAATGCCCCCCTCGATCTGATATGGACGAACAATCCCACCTACCAGATCGGCGCTCCGGTTCAACATCGATACTAAGACCCGGCGAGACCTGCTGGCGCCAGGAAAATGCGGATCGTATCGCCGTGGCGATTGATGGCGAGGCCTACTTTCGGGCGTTTCGGGAAGCCTGCGAACAGGCAAAACACTCCATTTTTGTTTTGGGCTGGGATTTCGACCGCCGTGAAAAACTCGGGCGCGGCCCCGGCATTCCCCGAATCGGTACTTTCCTATGCCAGTTGCTGCGTGAGAACCCGCGCTTGCATATCTATCTGTTGATGTGGGACTTCCATCTTGTCTACGCCGCCGAGCGAGAGCTGTTTCAGGCTTGGCGACTAAGACTCCAGGGATACTCGAGGCTGCATGTGCAACTGGATGGGCAGCACCCGATAGGCGGTTCTCAGCACCAGAAACTGGTGGTCATCGACGACGCGTTGGCATTCTGCGGCGGTATTGACCTGTCGCGCTGGCGGTGGGACACCACGGAGCACAATAACGACGACCCGCGCCGCGTAGATCCGGATGGAGAAGCCTATCCGCCTTTTCACGATATGATGCTGGCAGTGAGCGGCGATGTCGCATCTGCGCTGGGTGAACTGGCCCGCAGGCGTTGGGCGGATTCTGGAAGCCAGCTCGAACCGGTAAAAACTGAACTGGGGACCCACAGGCCCTGGCCTCAATCACTGGAGCCCATGTGCAGAGATCATAAGGTGGGTATCGCCAGAACCTGCCCCGGTGGCGAAGGTCGTGACGCCATTCGCGAGGTCGAGGCATTGTATCTGGAAGGCGTAGCCGCTGCCCGTCATTACATCTATATAGAAAACCAGTATTTTACGTCGAAAGCGCTTACCCGGGCGCTGGTGCGACGCCTAAGAGAAAGCGGGGGCCCAGAAGTGGTATTGGTACTGCCCCATCACACCGGCGGCTGGTTGGAGCAGGCAACCATGGACGTTCTTCGCGGGCGGATGCTGGCACGTTTGAAGCGGGTGGACCGACATAACCGGCTGCGCGTCTACTACCCTCACCGGCCAGGTCTGGGGGAAGATTGTATCAGTGTGCATTCAAAGCTGATGATTGTGGATGATCGCTTGTTGCGGGTGGGCTCGGCGAATACCAGCAACAGATCCATGGGACTGGATAGCGAGTGCGATCTGGCCTTGGAAGCCCGAGGCGAAAATGGCCACAACATGGTGCGAAAGTTACGAAATCGACTGCTGGCGGAGCACCTGGGAGCAGATCCGAAACAGATCTCCGAAAGCATGTCTCAGAATCACAGTCTGATAGATACGATCAATACCTGTAATAATGGGCCAAGAAGCCTGCGCCAATTACCATTAGAACGGGATCCCGTGAAGGAAAGCCTGCTTCCCGACGATAAATTGGTAGACCCAGACGAACCGATTGACACGGATTATTTTGTTAATCGCTTCGTACCCCGCAGTCATCGTTCGGTCGGGCGCCGCCACAGCATGCTGTTGCTCGGCTTGATAGTCTTGCTACTTGCAGCCGCTATTGCTTGGCGCTGGACGCCCTTGGCAGAATGGCTTGATGCAGAGCGTATCGCCACTGCGCTGCGGGTATTCGACGACCCGGTGCTGAGGGCAGTGGTAATCGTAGTTACCCTGGTTTTCGCCAGCCTGCTGATGCTGCCTCTGACTGTACTGATCGTTGCGTCCTCTCTCATACTGGGAGCCTGGGAGGGCTTTGTATTGGCGCTTATCGGTGCACTGATCAGTGCTGGCATAGCCTTTACGCTGGGACAGCTTCTCAGTCGCGATCTACTCACTCAGATTACCGGTTCGCGAGTGGAACGGCTGAGTAGGCGCATATCGAAACAAGGCACGTTGGCCATCATTGTGTTGCGACTTGTGCCTATCGCACCATTTACCATTTTCAATCTGATCGCTGGTGCCTCACACCTTAAGCCTGGGCAGTTCCTTCTGGGTTCCGCATTGGGTTTGGCTCCCGGAATCCTTGCCATCAGTCTGTTCTCCGAAAGCCTATACCAGGCCGTGACCGATCCGGGCCTCACCTCACTGGGCGTATTGGCGGTGGTGGCTGCATTACTGATCGGCGTCACCTTTGGGTTACGCCGGGTACTACGATCATCATAGTGAAGGCAATAGAATTGAGTGTGTTGACCTACAACATACACGGCGCAATCGGCGAGGATCTGTCTCGGGTAGCAGACCTGGTAAGTGATCTCTGCGTGGAAATTGCGGCTCTGCAAGAGGTCGACTCCAGAAGGGGGCCGCATACCGCGGTGGAACAAATTGAACTACTGGAAAATCTCACAGGGCTCCGCGCCGTGGCCGGTCCACTTCTGAAGCAGGACGAACGGCACTACGGCAATCTCCTGCTTACCGGCTACCCGTTGTTGTCGATAAACCGGATCAATCTCAGTCAACCGAAACGCGAGCCCCGTGGTGCTATCGATGCGCTGATAGAGACCCCGGCCGGACCACTGAGGGTGGTAGCAACACATCTCGGTCTCAGTCCGGTTGAACGACACAGTCAGATTGATCAACTATTCTCCCACATCTGCGACCACACCAGACCCACACTACTGATGGGAGATTTCAATGAATGGATTCCGGGGTTGGGAGTCCTGCCCCGCATTCACAACCTGTTCGGGAAACGGAAGACACCCCGGACCTTCCCCTCTCGCTTGCCGATACTGGCTCTAGACCGCATCTGTAGCCTGCCACCCGATTTGATCGAGTCTATCTGCATACCGAATCACCCGAACTGCCGAAACGCCTCGGATCATCGACCTTTAATGGCAAAGATACGCTTACAAAGAAAAACAACCATGTGAAGTGTGTAGCAATGAGGCTATATTGATTTGGATTGGCTAAGCAAATAAAGATATGTCAATTGATCGGGCCCTAGCCATTCGGGGCTTTAGCGCGTATTTTTCCGGCCCGGCTAGATGAATTCTGCACACAGAAAAATCCAAGAGATATTGATGCTCGCCGAGGTTCGGGTCGGCGCTTGCAAGTATGGCAACTCGTTTTCTCCCCGAAAGGGCTTCCGGGCGGTTACTAGCGAATGTAGAGCAAAGGGCTCCATTGAATCGAATCAAACTAAAAAAGCGGCTCCCAAAGGAGCCGTTTATACTGCGGCATCGAAAAATACCGAAACCTCCCGCAATGACCAATCCGGGATCCTGCGATTAGTTACAGAAAATTGTCTCTTCGACAATTCCAGACAGATTGTTCTGGTTATCAAAAGCACGCGCCGTGATTTCTATAGTGGCCTCTTCGTGGGGTATCCAGGTAATCTGCTCCCTAAAGGGTGATTCGCCGGCAGCTTCTGCAGTAACTCTTTTCGCAATAAATCGATTAAGCTCCAATTCATAGGGAACGTCGACAGGGTCTCCCCCACCCAAGTGATTGAAAAATATGACTCGTACTCCCTCCATTACCCTCTGTTGTATCACTTGAATCGCCAACAGAGGGCTGTGAACCCCAATACTGTAGATCGCCGTCACTTTGCAAAAAGGTGATTTTTGACTCTTAACGGTTATGCTGGCTGTATCCGCAAGAATGCAATCCTGATACCCGCTTATCGTTGAATCACCGGGAATATCCTCGATACAAATCAGAACCCCGGTCTGTGCCTGCAAGGATACACTTGCTAAAAGCATCAACATGAGGGTCGGGAAAATAACCGCCAGCTTTCTGGTTACATTTTTTGCTTTCATTTGAGATTTCCTCCTAAATAGGCTACGGCAGCTGATCCACGCCGCGGAACCAAGGTACACTCTCGAGGCGGAAAACTGACTTCCTCTGACCGGATAACACGCTGAGTTCCTGCAACAGGGAAAAACAGCCGTGGCTACTTACTAATTTAGTAAAACCTTTTTATCTATACTGTTATAACTAAGCAAGTATTGATCTGGAGCAAATATTATCTAAAGCTCCTCGGCCCTCGCTGGGGACAAGGGGACTCGGCTAAGTTCCAACAAAGCCTGACTTGAGTTCCAGCCTTTGCAACCAAGTTATAGAAAGCTAGCCCGGTGCTTGGTGATCGATGGAAAGTCTGAGGCGAACATTACCCAGCTGAAAGTAATCACCGTCATCCAAAACCGCTCTCTCGACTCGCTTTCCATTTACGATGGTACCGTTCATACTGCCCGAATCGATTATAGAAAATGCGTAATTCTCTCCTGCTGAAGAACCCACTTCCTTAGTTTCGATTTTCAGGCGGCAATGGTTTCTGGAAATTTCGAAGTCCTCGGGAAATACCCAGTCACAGTCCTGACCCCGCCCAATAGTGATGCTGCTGATATCTCGTGTCAGCCTGAAAATCTTACCCCTCTGCTCACCAGATTCAATGAATATACGAGCGATTGTACGCGCGATTGTCGCTGTCCCAGATTTTGTCGACTGCCGACTGCGTGTGCCCTTAACGGCCCTTTTTCCTTGCACCAAAGAGCGAACAGCGTCTAACAATTTTTTTAGCCCCTCCGGTGACGAATCATCTTCAATGCCGATTAAATTCGCGGATTGAATCGCCTTAAAACGAAGCGGTAAGGATGTCTCTTCAATCAAAGCCGGTATCAGTATTCCTCGCTCGGCTGCCTCATTCGCTTCGATCCGTACCCATACCGATTCAACAGAAGCGGGTGACCACAAAACGACAACACAAGATGCATCTTGTAACTGTTGCTCTAGCACGCCTTCCCAAGTCTGACCGACAGGGATTTCCCTGTCCCAAAAAACCGACCAGCCCTCCCCCTGAAGCGCAGCGACTACCCCGCTTGCTTGAGTAGCATCTCTTCTCGCATAACTCAGGAATATATCCGCCACCCGGCACACCCCCGGCCGATGAAAAACACCAGCTGTCTTAGAAACTGCTGCCCAACCCATTCCCCGAATTGACATGCTAGCATTTGGCGGGCAGTTCACTGAAGTCCCGGTATCGCGTGATATGATTGGACGGACCGTAAACTCGTTGAATTTATTTTTAGCTATTATCCACATCAAGCCAGTGTAGGCTTTCTGTAATACCGAATTATATCGTTTCTGAGAGACAAATCGATGCCAACTCGACTACCGAGATTTCCCAATAAACGACTTAACGCGGATACCCAGGACAATATGCCGTTGCAGCTGTGGTAACGATTCCACAGTTGTGGGTCTGGTATGAAATTGAAGACGCATTACCTATATCTAGAAAATGAGCAAGATACAACGACCCCGAGCAGTGCTACCAAAGCTATTGGGTAAAAGAGAGGGCTCTGGAACGGGTTTTCACTTGGGCATTCCACCGAGGTCAATTTCCTCCATTTGGACCACTCCGCTGCTTTACCTGTATGTAACTAATAAAACAGTTACAACATCCCCTCCCTCTTGATGAACTCAACAACCTCATCCACGCCGGCACCCTGCTTCATATTGCTCATAACATAGGGCCGATCGCCACGCATGCGCCGCGTGTCGGCCTCCATAACTGCCAGTGAAGCCCCAACATAAGGAGCCAGGTCGATCTTGTTAATGACCAGTAGATCGGATTTGGTAATCCCCGGCCCCCCCTTGCGCGGAATCTTTTCGCCTTCGGAAACGTCAATCACGTAAATCATCAAATCAGCCAACTCGGGGCTGAATGTCGCCGAGAGGTTGTCCCCTCCGCTCTCGATAAATACTGCATCCAGATTCGGAAACCGCTCCTGCAGATCAGCCACCGCGGCTAGATTCATCGAGGCGTCCTCTCTGATTGCTGTATGTGGGCAACCCCCGGTCTCTACTCCGAGTATACGCTCGGCAGGCAACGCCTTGGCGCGGGTTAGAATCTCCTGGTCCTCGCGAGTGTAAATATCGTTAGTCACAACAGCGATATCGTATCGATCGCGCATGGCCTTACATAGGGCCTCCAGCAGCGCCGTCTTACCTGAGCCCACCGGGCCACCAACACCGATCCGAACAGGTGATTTTGGTTTATTCATTTTTCAGGACCTGAAAAGTCTTGTGTATTGAGTTTCGTGCAGACTACTGGCTAGCGCCAACGCGGGGGCAGATGCTCCGATCTTATCGTCAGGTAAGTCCAAACCGCGCTCTACTGCATCCGGCAAGGCTTCGGACAATTCTAAGAGGATGCGCTGTCCGTCTGTCTGACCGAGGGGTACCAGCTTTATCGCCGCGGCTACGGAGTTCTCTAACCAGGCCCAAGCAAAGCCCAGCGCCGCCTCAGGCAAAAGTATTCCCCATTGGGAAGCCGCTAACGCATAGGGGGCGGTTTGGCAATGATGCATTGCCGGCTGCCAACGTTTCGCCTCGCCAATGCCCAGGTCGATCAGCAGACGGGTCAAGGCGCGCGCGCGCTGTTGTTCTTCAAGACGCAGTTCCCGCGTCTCCCGGGCAGCCAGCAGATAGCGGCCCCAGGTATGCAGCGCATCGATGTCCTGTAAAATACAACCCCGGTATAGACGAGCCAGCAAAGGGATCTCCAGACAAGCGACGCTGTCTTCTATCAGGCCATGCAGCCAGTCTCTGAGGCTGGCCGTGTCCCCGACCCACCCAGACTCCACGGCATACTCCAATCCCTGAGAATAGGTGAACCCGCCAATGGGCAGAGACGGACTGACCAGCTGCATCAGGCGCAGTTGTGCCAATGGACAGTTGGCGGGATGTAACGCGTCCGGCTGCTTGACATTAGAGAACATGGGCATGCCCATGGGAATGGCCGTAGGCGTGATCACTACCGTGTTCGCCATACGCCCCAGATTCAGGTTCGAACGGCAATTGCGCAACTACCGCTTTCATTCCCAATAGCTGCAGCATCTCGTCGAGCACGTGATCGTGCCGGTAACGTATTTCACCCTCAAGGATTTGCAACGGGGTGTGGCGATTACCCAAATGGTAACAAGCTCGCGCCAGTAGCAGCGCATTTCCTGTCTTAACTACAGAAACCGACTCCGCCGCTGCCACCACTCGCACTACGCTGCCATCCTCGCACAACAACAGGTCTCCGCCGCGCAGGATAGGACCACGGTCGAGGAACAGGCCCCCATCGCGGCCGTCATCCAGGGTAACTCGCAGCCGGGCTTTAACGCGCAACTCCAGCGGCAGGGTCAGCGTCACCACCGGTTCGCCGCTGTCAATTCGTTCGACTATGCGCAACATACCGGGCCTCCTTAGAACAGGAAGTATCGTTGCGCCATCGGCAACTCGTCTACCGGCTCACACTTCAGCAATTCGCCATCAGCGCGAACTTCGTAAGTCTGCGAGTCGACTTCAATGGTTGGCATCCAACTGTTCAGCACCATGTCCTGCTTGCTGACGCTGCGGCAATCCTGTACCACGCCCAGCAGTGACTTCAGGCCTAAGCGCTCGTGAACACCCGCCTTGTATCCTGCTTGGGATAGGAAAGTCATGCGGGTAGCGGCCCGCGCACCGCCAAGGGCGCCAAACATATAGCGATAATGCGCAGGCTGTGGCGTGGGAATGGAGGCGTTGGGGTCTCCCATCGGCGCGGCGGCGATCATGCCACCCTTGAGTATAAGGCTCGGCTTGGTGCCGAAGAAAGCCGGTTTCCATAGCACCAGGTCGGCGAGTTTGCCAACCTCCACCGAGCCCACCTCATGGGCGATACCGTGTGCCAGCGCCGGATTGATGGTGTATTTGGCTATGTAACGTTTGGCGCGCAGATTGTCATGCTCCGCCGGATCGCCCTTATCGCCAGCCGACAGACTGCCGCGCTGTACCTTCATCTTGTGCGCGGTCTGCCAAGTTCGCATAATGACTTCGCCAACCCTCCCCATCGCTTGGGAGTCAGAGGCGATCATCGAAAATGCGCCTAGGTCATGGAGAATATCCTCGGCGGCAATAGTCTCTCGGCGAATACGGGACTCCGCGAAGGCCACGTCCTCGGCAATCGACGGCGACAGGTGATGGCACACCATCAGCATATCGAGATGCTCATCAACAGTGTTGACCGTGTAGGGGCGCGTCGGATTGGTCGAAGACGGCAATACGTGGCGGTAGCCTGCTGCCTTGATGATGTCAGGTGCGTGGCCACCGCCGGCACCCTCGGTATGGTAGGTGTGGATGGTGCGACCTTTCATTGCCGCAAGGGTATGCTCGACGAAGCCCGACTCATTGAGCGTATCGGTATGGATCGCTACCTGAACATCCTCACTCTCAGCCACGGTCAGGCAGTTGTCGATGGTCGCTGGCGTGGTACCCCAGTCTTCATGCAGTTTTAACCCGATGGCACCCGCATTGACTTGCTCCAACAGCGGCTCCGGGAGCGAGGCATTACCCTTTCCGAGATAACCGAGGTTCATCGGCAGCGCTTCGGCCGCTTCAAGCATACGATGAATATTCCACGGTCCCGGAGTACAAGTTGTGGCGTTGGTGCCCGTGGCCGGCCCAGTGCCCCCACCGAGCATAGTGGTCACACCCGACATTAACGCCTCTTCGATCTGTTGCGGACAGATAAAGTGAATATGTGAATCGATACCGCCGGCGGTCAAGATCTGTCCCTCTCCGGCTAGCGCTTCAGTTCCGGGGCCCACCACAATATCTACGCCCGGCTGCACATCCGGATTGCCCGCTTTACCGATACCGGAGATACGGCCGTTCTTGATTCCGACGTCCGCCTTGATGATTCCCCACCAGTCGAGAATCAGAGCATTGGTTATTACCAGGTCCACCACCTCATCGGCACAGGCCTGTCCCTGACCCATACCGTCGCGTATCACCTTGCCACCGCCAAATTTCACTTCGTCACCGTAGCTCGTTTTATCATCCTCGACCTGGATGAATAGCTGCGTATCCGCCAAGCGCACACGATCACCGGTGGTGGGGCCATACATCTCTGCATAGGCCTGTCTGTCGATCGTCGCCATCAATCCAGCTCCCCCATAATTCTGCCATTGAATCCGTATACTCTGCGGTCTCCGGCGTAAGCCACCAGCTCCACTTCCCTAGTCTGTCCCGGTTCAAAACGCACCGCCGTACCCGCTGCGATGTTAAGTCGAAAACCACGGCTTCTCTTACGCTCGAACTCGAGCGCTGGATTGGTTTCATAGAAGTGGTAGTGGGAGCCAACCTGGATCGGACGATCACCCTTGTTGGCGACCGATAGAGTCAGTGTCCGGCGCCCTGAATTGAGTTCGATCTTTCCCTCTGCAACGATTACCTCACCTGGAATCATGGAGCTGCTCCCTCAAATAATTGGATCGTGAACGGTAACCAGCTTGGTGCCATCTGGAAAAGTGGCTTCAACCTGCACGTCATGAATCATCTCCGGCACGCCCTCCATCACCTCCTCACGCCCCAGCAGACTGCGGCCGTAATCCATCAGTTCGGCCACACTCTTGCCTTCGCGCGCACCCTCCATTATCTCGGCGCTGATCAGGGCAATCGCCTCGGGGTAGTTCAATTTCAATCCCTTGGCTTTACGCCGCTCGGCAAGCAAAGCGGCGGTGAATATCATCAGCTTGTCTTTTTCTCTGGGTGACAGTTCCATAGCGTTTTTCTCTAAGTTTTCCAGATGCGCGGCGTGCTTGCCGAACGCTTGAGCAACGGCTCACGCACTAGGCTCCAGATGTGGGTAAATAGTTTTTTTGCCTGCTCGGTAGAATCACCTAGGTAGCGCAAAATCAGCAGGTCACCAATCAGGGTTGCGCCGATCACACCGTCGGTTTCGTATCCGATCTCGCTACGCACATCTTGCAGCTGCGACTCCCCCGCATGGCTGAACACGGCCGTGCCTGTAACGGGCCTGCCACCCAGCAACGCAATCCGCTGCAAGCTTTGCGCATCTATCCGTAAACGCTCGAGCAGCAAAGGTTCTCCATCGCGCCAGAGTTCCAGGCGGGAGTCCACCTGCCCCTCGTCGAAAAGTTCTGCTATGACCGGGCGTCCCAGGCAGTGTATCTCCCATAGGGCCAACCGTGCGCCACCCTGCAAATCGACACGTGTGTGCAGCCCAACCTCGGCACCGGGAAAGAAAATATTCTCCTGTGGCAACCACTCCAGGCTGGCGTCATCTTCCACACGAAGGTGTTGCACCTGTTGAGCCCGGCTGGCGGCGCTGCGATAGAATTTGGTCGCCCCCGGAGTAGTAATCAGAGCCTTGCTACCCTCCTCGAGAGTGGTATCTATCTGCAGATAATCCCCACCCACCACGCCGCCTGGCGGATGCAGCAGATAGACATGACAGGTTTCCCCTTCAGGGTAGAATGGTCTTTGTACCGCAAGTGGGCCCTCTCTTTCTCGCAACGCCAGCAGGGTCTTCCCCGCACCTGTTCGAAATCCCAATCGTAGCCGCGCCGACCAACCTTCGGTTTGCGGCGTTGTCTGGATCATGGGTAAGCCCACTACTCGTTGCGACTCTTTAGTAGAGGTCCCAGCACCACACCGACGGTTACCAGCGCCAACAGCAGCCACAAGTGCTCACTGCCGTGGGTTATGCCAATGGCGTCACTTACGTGCGCCTGAGCCCGGCTACTCAACAGCCAGGCCATCGCGATTATCCAAAAGCCCTTGTTCATTACTCTCCCATTTATACGGTCAGGTATTGTTTAATTAACTGATCATTCAAATCCGACATCTCGCCGTTGGCCACCGCCCTGCCCCTATCGAGTATCACGAAATTGTCGCCCACCCGGCGTGCAAACGGCAGCTTCTGCTCCACCAGCAACACGGTCAGGTCAATATCCTCGATCAGCTTGCGGATGATATCGCCGATCATGGCCACGATATTTGGCTGAATGCCCTCTGTAGGCTCATCGAGAATGAGCAGTTGCGGGTCGGTAACCAGGGCGCGGGCAATTGCCAGCTGCTGCTGCTGACCACCTGACAAATCGCCACCGCGGCGCCCGAGCATCTCCCTGAGTACCGGAAAGAGTTCGAAAATGAATTCGGGTATCTCTTTGAGCCCATCACTGCGGGCTGGTAATCCAATGCGCAGGTTCTCATCCACGCTGAGTAGAGGAAAAATCTGCCGTCCCTGTGGTACATAGGCCAGCCCCATCGGGGCACGCGACTCAGCATTGCGTTTATGGATGGGTATATCGCCGTAGATAATTTCTCCGGAACCTGTGGGTGCAAGCCCCATTATGCACTGCAATAGCGTCGTCTTGCCCACACCGTTACGTCCCATGAGCACGGTGCACCTGCGCTTTGGGACCTCCAGATCCAAGTCCCAGAGTGTGTGAGACTCTCCGTAGAATTGGTTGAGCTTTTTGACATTCAACATGTTCATTCCCCGAGATATACCTCGATGACCTGCGGATCGTTCTGCACTTGGTCCATGCTGCCTTCGGCGAGCACACTGCCCTGATGCAACACGGTGACACTCGAATTCAGTGCCCGCACGAAATCCATGTCATGTTCAACTACTATCACCGAGTGCTCACCTGCCAATGAAGTCAGCAATTCCACGGTTCGATCCATTTCCTGGTGTGTCATTCCCGCCGCCGGCTCGTCGACCAGCAACATCAGGGGGTTCTGCATCAGCAGCATGCCGATCTCCAGCCACTGCTTCTGGCCGTGGGACAATGACCCCGCGACATGATAGGCCTCGTCTTTGAGAGAGATAATACCCAGAACTTTGTCGATAGAATCGCGCTGTTCAGCCGATAAGTGTGCGATCAGCGTTGGCCAGACCGACTTGGGACCGCTCATCGACAGCTCAAGGTTCTCGTAAACTGTGTGGTACTCGAATACCGTGGGCTTCTGAAACTTGCGGCCTATGCCTGCCTGGGCTATTTCCGGTTCATCCATGCGCAGCAAATTCATGCGCTGGCCAAACCAACAGGTACCGGTGTCGGGCCGGGTTTTACCGGTAATAATGTCCATCATGGTAGTCTTACCCGCCCCGTTTGGACCGATTACCGCACGCAGCTCACCTACATCCACGTAGAAGTTCAAGTTATCGATGGCCTTGAAGCCATCGAAGGAAACCGATACATCCTCCATATACAGCAGTGTACCGTGCGACAGGTCGAGGTTGTCGACCTCTCTAGGTATCATGAAATCGAAGACCCGGTCACGTTGCAGCAGAGGCGTACTCATCTAGCTCCCTCCTTGCGGCGAACCAGTCCCGCAATACCTCTGGGCAGCAACAGCGTAACAAAAACAAACAGCGCACCAAGGACGAAAAGCCAGGCATCCGGTAGAGCCCCGGTGAACCAGGACTTGGCATAATTGACACCAAGTGCGCCGATCACTGCCCCGTACAACGTCGCCCGCCCGCCTATGGCCACCCACACCACGACCTCGATGGAGTTGAGTGGCTGAAATTCACTGGGATTGATGATGCCGACCTGGGGCACATAGAGTGCCCCTGCAACACCCGCCAGCACAGCTGAGAAGGTGAAAATGGCTAATTTAATGCTTTCCACTTTGTAGCCGACGAAGCGGGTACGATCTTCGGCATCTCGGATAGCCACCGCTACCCTGCCAAGCCGTGATTTCACTATCGCCCGGCAGGCAAGATATCCAATAGCCAGGGCAATACCGGAAGCGATAAAAAGGCCCATACGGGTAGCGTCGGACTGCAGAGCGAAGCCCAGTATATCCTTGAAGTCGGTAAGGCCATTGTTGCCTCCGAAGCCCATCTCGTTGCGGAAAAATGCCAGCATCAGAGCATATGTCAACGCCTGGGTAATAATGGAGAGATAGACACCGGTGACTCGCGAACGAAAGGCAAACCAACCAAATATGAAAGCCAATAGACCAGGTGCCAAGATCACCATGATCATGGCAAACCAGAATTGATCCATTCCCTGCCAGAACCACGGCAGTTCCTGCCAGTTTAGAAATACCATAAAATCGGGTAGTTCCGGATTGCCGTAAACACCCCGGTCACCGATCTGCCGCATCAGATACATGCCCATGGCATAACCACCCAGTGCGAAGAACGCTGCATGCCCAAGACTGAGGATACCCAGGTAACCCCAAACCAGGTCCACTGCTACCGCGAGTAATGCATAAGTGAGATACTTGCCAAGCAAAGTCACCGTATAGGAACCGATATGCAGCGGATGGTCTTCCTGCAAGCCCGCCAGGATCGGCACTACACACAAAACAGCCAGCAGTATCAGCATAAAAACCTGACTGCCACGATCACCTTGCAGGATTCGGAGGATAAACATCGATCAGCCCTCCGCCGCACGGCCCTTCTGCGGGAACAGTCCCCGTGGCCGTTTCTGAATAAATAAGATAACAATCACCAATATGAGTATTTTGGCCATCACCGCACCGGCCCAAGGCTCCATGAACTTATTGGCTATCCCCAGGCCGACGCCGCCGATCAGTGTACCCCAGAGGTTACCCACGCCGCCGAACACCACCACCATGAAGCTGTCGACGATATATGACTGCCCCAGGTTGGGGCCGACGTTGGTCAGTTGCGACAGGGCGACACCCGCCACCCCGGCAATGCCGGATCCCAATCCGAAGGTCAACGCATCCACACGTGATGAATGCACCCCCATAGCGCGAGCCATGGCTCGGTTCTGGGATACTGCTCGCACCTGCAGGCCGAGGCGGGTGCGCTTTAGAATTATGAATAAGGCCGCAAACACCAACATGCAGAATAGGATGATGTAGAGGCGATTATAGGTGAGTGCCAAGACACTATTTATCTGCCAGAAGCCGCTCATGAATTCGGGGTTGGAGACCGGTACGTTTTGCGGCGATATCAGGGTGCGTACAAGCTGTTGCAGGATAAGGCTGACGCCGAAGGTGGCCAACAGGGTTTCCAGGGGGCGCCCATAAAGATAACGGATTACGCCCCGCTCGATGGCAATACCTACAATCCCCGAGACTATAAAGGCCGCCGGTATGGACAACAGCAACGACAAGCCTGTGGAGTCGGGCATTAGCTGCTGTATCAGGTAGGTAGTGTAGGCGCCGAGCATAATCAACTCGCCGTGGGCCATGTTGATCACCCCCATCACACCAAAGGTGATCGCCAGACCGATCGCCGCTAACACCAGTACAGAGCCAAGGCTAAGACCGAAAAACAGAGTTTCCAGGCGACCGAACAATGCCACCCTATCCTCTATCATACGTAAGCTGGATGCCGCCGCTTTCCTGACCTCGGGATCGGTATCCGCATTAGCCATCTCTGTGAGCCGCTGACGAACAGCTGGTTCCAGGCTGTCACTTACTCCGCTGACCGCCCGCAGGCGGACTGCGGCATCTTCAGAGTCCAGATTGGCAAGTGATACCACCAGTGCCATCGCTTCTCTAATCTGTTGGTCGCTTTCTTCAGCAAGCCGCGGCGTCAGGATTTCGATCTGCTCAGCAGAGGGATTGGCAAACATTGCCTCAACCGCCTGGAGGCGAAGCTCGGGATTTTCGCTATCTAAATCACGCGCGGCGATGATCCCCTTGATCACTCGGCGCAGTTGGTTGTTGATGGAGATTTTTTTCAGTTTACGATTTTTAAACTCACCCAAAGATTCGCCGCTCAGCGCATCGGAGGCCAGGTAGCTGCGGCCTTTCTTTTCAGCCCAGACCAATCGCTTGCTCTTTTTGTGAATACGTAGCTTACCCTCCATAATGCCTTGTATCAGCACAAAGCGCTGCTCGTGGTCGGAGGTAGCAAGCTGATTCAGCGCGCGCTCTTTGGCGGCGAAGTCCCTGCCAGCCAAAGCGTCGAAAACAGTGTCCAGCGCGGGGTCACCGGTATTCACCCTGGCGGCCTGCACCGGCAATATCAGCAGGCACAACAATAGTGCACTCAGAAATCTCATCATTATTAATTCTTGAAGTTGGCCGGCAGCAGGGACAGAACTGCCCCCACTACCGGCCAGATGTTGTCAAACGTTGAGGGTTCGGTTCAGAAATTCTGACCGGAGCACTTGGCAGTCTTGACATTGTAGTTGCCGCATTCAAGCGGTCTACGCCAGTCGGAGATCAGGTCCTTGGATCCCGGCAGGAAATCAGACCAAGCGTCACCGGCTACCAGCCCGGAAGTCTGCCACACGATGTCGAACTGCCCATCTTCCTGTATCTCGCCGATCAATACCGGCTTGGTCACATGGTGATTGGGCATCATTGCGGATACACCGCCGGAAAGATTCGGTACGGTAACACCGATGATGGCCTCCGAAACCGCTTCTGGATCAGTGGTACCCGCTTTCTTGACCGCTTCGATCCACATGTTGAAGCCGATATAGTGTGCTTCCATCGGATCATTGGTCACCCGATCTTCGCTCTTGATGAACTTGTGCCAGCTCTCTATGAATTCTTCGTTGACATCGGCATCTACGCTCATAAAGTAGTTCCATGCAGCGAGGTGGCCAACCAGCGGTTTGGTATCGATACCGGAAAGCTCCTCTTCACCCACGGAGAAAGCGACGACCGGAATAGCGTCTGCAGAAACTCCCTGGTTGCCGAGTTCCTTGTAAAAAGGCACATTGGCATCACCGTTGATAGTGGATACCACCGCAGTCTTTTTGCCGGCGGTGCCAAACTTCTTAATATCGGCCACAATGGTTTGCCAGTCGGCATGTCCGAAAGGCGTGTAGTTGATCATAATGTCCGCAGCCGCTACACCTTTGTCTTTGAGGTAGGCTTCGAGAATCTTGTTGGTGGTCCGCGGGTATACATAGTCGGTACCCGCCAGGACCCAGCGCTGAACACCCTGGTTCATGAGATAATCGACAGCTGGAATCGCCTGCTGGTTAGGCGCAGCTCCGGTGTAGTAGACATATTTGGAGGATTCTTCACCTTCGTACTGCACCGGGTAGAACAGCGGTACATTAAGCTCTTCCACTACCGGGAGTACCGACTTGCGGGAAACGGAAGTCCAGCAACCGAAGATCGCATCGACCCCCTCCTTGGATATCAGCTCGCGCGCCTTCTCCGCGAACAGCGGCCAATTGGAAGCAGGATCGACAACCACCGGTTCCAGCTGCTTTCCCAACAGCCCCCCCTTTTTGTTTTGCTCTTCTATGAGCATAAGCATTGTGTCTTTGAGGGTGGTTTCGGAAATGGCCATGGTGCCAGAGAGCGAGTGCAGGATGCCGACCTTGATAGTTTCGGCAGCCTGCGCAAACGTGCTCACGCTCAACAGCGTCACCAAAGATACGGCCGCAGCAAGCTTTCGCGTGGGGGTCGTCAATTTCATTAATTAGTCTCCTGTATGCTGGATCTACTTTCTCTTACCACACAAAAAATGCGTAGCTGGCCAGCACACAGCAGGGACCATGCCAACTTGTCTTACCCCTTGAATTACTTAACTATTGGTTGGTCGCAATAACGTAACAATGCCGCACTTGCCCTAGATGAGTGCACCCCAAGAATGCGCACGCGCCATGTTAGTGCACTTCTCGAAAATTCGAGAGCGCGGGTACTCTTATAACTGCAGTGTGTCCCCTTCCGTTGGTGTAGTTGCCTCGATAGCGAACGATCACTTCGAACATTCCACGACGATTCGCGTCAACTCCTCAGACTGCATATTCTTGGGTAAGAGCACCTCCCAGGCCTAGACAGTTTTCGGATCCTGGGTGAATGTCTTCACGCTGCAGCAAAGATACGCCCCCACTTCCAACACTTTCAATTTTGCACGGCTGGATACTGTACTTTTCGCAGTATCCTTGGGACTCATCGCTTTTATCAATCTACCGCTGACCTCTGAATTTGGCGTTCGTCACTGCAGGCTGATTCACTCAGCAACACAAAGTCACCTCGGAATTGTCGCCACTAGCGGCCTAGACGTGTTGGCCCTGATCGCCACAGGTCAGGATGATCAGCACCAGGCATATAGCCATTAAATTTTTCATGGAAACCTCCCTATTCGATTGTTCATTTGTTCACTTCGTCATTCGGATTGCTAGAAGGTTTTCGATCTAATAATCAATCGATATCGGCTCTCAAATCTTATGTTACGGCTTCGTATAATCGGGTAAGCATTCTAGTGCCCGAAAAGCAGACGGATGTTTGGGGTAGGGTTTAGGCTATTGGTTTTCGAGTTTGCAATACTGCCGCTTCTCAAATCTGTTTTACACTCCTGGACCAACGGTAATGCAGTCAAGGTTTCTGAGTCACTCACCCAAAGAAGCGGCGCAAGAACCGTAACTATCAGATGGTATTTTTCTGTTAATCACGAGCATTGCTCTATTCAACTATCACTCGTGGTTAAGAAGCCGGATATCGTGATCAGGATGTCGAGAAACAGCGGCAAGAGAGTTGTTCTTCGCAGTAACGCTCTATTGCCAACCTTACAGGCACATGGGAATTTTTATAGCGTACACCGCCCGCGCTGAACGGCGAAAGCGTCGCAATTGTGGGCACTGGAAAAAAGCGAATTGAACATCTAAGCTTCTTTGGGACCCATCAGGTATCGATAGAAAGCCGACCGCAGCCTAATCAACTTGCCAACGGGGAATCCGACCATGATTGGAGTCTTTGGTATCGTCCTGTCCCTGTTTCTGCTCATGTACCTCGCCTACCGGGGCATAAACGTATTGATACTGGCCCCGATTCTGTCACTGCTGGCGGTTCTCATAAGCGGAGGCGGACCACTGCTTGCCACTTATACCCAGATATTCATGCACAGCCTTGGGGGAAATCTGATTAAGTATTTTCCGCTGTTCCTGCTCGGTGCCATCTTCGGCAAGCTGATGGACGACTCAGGATCTGCCAAGGCCATTGCCCATGCGATAGTGAAAAAACTGGGACAGGGTCAAGCGATACTAGCCATCGTGCTGTTGTGCGCCATCCTGACATACGGTGGCGTATCCCTGTTTGTGGTGACATTTGCCGTCTACACCATTGGCGCAGCCCTGTTTCGCGAAGCGGGAGTACCCAAACGGTTCATCCCATCTGCAATCGCGCTAGGTGCGTTCACCTTCACCATGACCGCGCTGCCTGGCACTCCGGCCATTCAAAACGCAATCCCAATGCCTTTCTTCGGTACCACGCCATTCGCCGCACCCATCCTGGGTGTTATCGGAGGACTCATCATGCTGCTGGGAGGAATACTGTGGCTCAACACTCGCGCCAAGCGCGCCATGGAACAATACCGCGGGTAACTCACCGGACTTGCTGCACCGGGTGGCTTCGATGGCCTCTGGGGGATTCGATACGCTGCCACATAACGGTGCGGTCATTACGCTGTTGGCGATTTGCAAACTGACTCACCGTGACTCATACGGAGATATCTTCATGGTTGCGGTAGCAGTTCCGGCGGTTGCCACCATCCTCGTGAAGAGTCAGCATGCAGACACATGCCTTTGACAAGGATGCAGATCCTCAGCTGTCTCAAGAGAGTGGATACCGGGAATAATTGTAAGAGGTGGCAACTGTGGATTCGAATTTGGATTTATCCCTATCCCGCAAGAACAAAGTCGTCACTGTTGAAGAGGCGGTTCGCCTCATCAGGGATGGCGATACGGTTGCTACCGGAGGTTTCGTTGGCATCGGCTTTGCGGAGAGTATCGCCGTGGGCCTGGAACGGCGTTTTCTTGAAACGGGGGAACCGAAAAACCTAACCCTCGTCTACGCAGCCGGTCAGGGAGATGGAAAGGAGCGGGGCCTCAATCACCTGGGGCATGAAAAACTGGTCGCACGGGTCATCGGTGGGCATTGGGGCCTGGTTCCGAAACTGCAGAAATTAGCCATCGAAAATCGAATCCAGGCCTACAACCTGCCCCAAGGTGTCATCTCCCACCTGTTCCGTGACACGGCTGCCGGCAAGCCCGGTACACTGACCCATGTCGGGCTGGAAACCTTTGTAGACCCCCGCTATGGAGGGGGCCGTGTCAACGAATGTACAACAGAGGATATCGTGCGGCTGATATCGATCGGTGACCGGGAATATCTGTTTTATGAGTCCCGGCCTATCGACGTCGCCATACTTCGAGGAACTACCGCGGATACCGACGGCAACGTAACCATGGAGAGGGAGGCGCTCACCTTGGAGGTGCTGTCCATGGCAACCGCCGCACGCAACTCCGGCGGCATGGTCATTGTTCAAGTGGAGCGTATCGCCGAGACTGGCAACCTGAATCCCAAGAGCGTAAAAATTCCTGGAGTACTCGTGGACTGTGTCGTTCTGGCCGAGAGGCCGGAGCACCATTGGCAGACTTTTGAGACACCCTACAATCCTGCCTATAGCGGCGAGGTCCGAGTACCGATGCAGTCCATTGCACCAATGGATCTCAACGAACGCAAGATTATTGCACGCCGGGCCGCATTCGAGCTGCAACCGAATGCGGTGGTCAACCTTGGCATCGGCATGCCTGAAGGAGTCGCCGCGGTTGCCAATGAAGAGAAGATAATCGACCTCCTGACGCTCACAGCCGAGCCTGGGGTTATCGGCGGTTTGCCCGCGGGCGGACTCAACTTCGGCGCCGCGACGAATACAGCTGCGGTTATAGACCAGCCTTCCCAGTTTGATTTATATGACGGCGGCGGCCTGGATGTGGCCATTCTGGGGCTTGCCCAAGCTGACCGTCAGGGCAATGTCAATGTGAGTAAATTCGGCCCCCGCCTTGCCGGTGCGGGCGGCTTCATCAATATCAGTCAGAATGCCCGCAAGGTGGTTTACGCCGGCACCTTCGCTGCAGTAAAAGGCATGTACGAAATCAAGGCCGGGCGTTTGCGCGTACCACCGGGAGGTAACCCTAAATTCATCCAGGCAGTAGAACACCGAACCTTCAGCGGGCAGTTGGCGATCGCCAGGGATCAACCCGTTCTATATGTCACCGAACGCTGCGTGTTCCGCCTGACACCGGCGGGCTTGGAGTTGATCGAAATCGCGCCCGGCATCGATATGGGACGAGACATTCTTGCGCTCATGGACTTCGAGCCGGTGATCAGGGGCGAACCTCGCCTCATGGATCCGCGTATCTTTGCGCCTGATCCCATGGGCCTTGTGGACGACCTTTTGGCCCGCCCCCTGAATCAGCGCTTGAACTATGACGCAAAGAAAAACTTGTTCTTCCTCAATTTCGAGGGACTCGAAGTTAACACCACCGAGGATGTCGCCGCGATCCGTGATGCTGTCGACACTAAGCTTCGCGACCTCGGGCACAAAGTCTACGCTATCGTCAACTACGATAACTTTGTCATCGATCCCAAAGTGATCGACGCCTATTCGCAAATGGTTCAGGAAGTGGTAGCAACCTATTACCTGGACGTCACCCGTTATACCACCAGCGCCTTTTTGCGCATGAAGCTGGGTAAAGCTCTATACTCGCGCCGGGTTGCCCCGCATCTGTATGAAACCGCAGGGGAGGCGCAGCGGCAACTTGGAATTGAGTGAGGCATATCAACTCCGCCATCTGACTTTAGGCAGATTGGATTAAAAGCGAGCAGCTGAAGTTGCCGTTATTACGGGATTGTATGCCGGGTGCGCCACACTGTCCTAACTGCTACAGCAAACGGTTGGCGCTCAAAAGAAAAGCTCACTGCGCGCCGCTTCGGTAATGGCCGAAACTGCCGGATGACGAATGCGTCGCTCTGCGGAGATCAAGTAATAGCTTTCGGATATTTCCAGGGTTTGCCCTATCGACACCACTTGGTACTTTTCCAGCACGTCCTGTTCCACCGCGCTGGGGGATGTGAAGATGCCCGCCCCCCGCTCGCCAAAGGCCTTCATCAAGGCCCGGTCGTCGAATTCTGCGACCACAATGGGCGTGACCTCATGACGTCCAAACCACGCCTCCAGATCCCGTCGCAGGACGCTACCCCCACCAGGCATGAGCAGGGGCTGCCCATCCAGGCAGGCAGGAAAGTCTCCCTTCAGTTTCACGGCCTGTTCGGGGCTGGCAAAAAAACTGATTCCAGAGCTGCCCAAAGGATGATTATAGGCACGTATATTCAACACCGGATTAAGCGGGCTATCGGCCAACACCACATCCAGCTTATGTACTGAGAGATCGGCCAACAGACCTACAAGCGAATCCTCCGAGCAAACCAACCTAACACCCTCTGGCATCTGCAGGACCGGTTCCAGAATACGATAAGCCAGCAGTTTTGGCACCACCATGGCGATGCCTACCTTGAGTGTCATTGCAGCGCCGGGGACGTATCCGGTCAGCGCGTTTTGCAATTCGACGCCGATACGGAACATCTCGTCCGCGTACGAGAAAACCAGCTGCCCGGTATCGGTCAAGACCAATCCCCTACCCTCTTTCCGAAACAGCTTACCGCCAACCTGCCGTTCCAAATCGCGCAATTGGCCGCTAATCGTTTGCGGCGTCAGGAACAATGCATCAGCGGCCCGGGCGACGGAACCGTGGCTGGCAACGGACCAGAAATAACGCAGGTGCTTCAAGTTGAGTTTCAAGTCCGGCATCGGCCACTCATCTCCAGGGTCGGAGTATAAAACTGCAAGTCATCGATCACACTCAGCTTCAGTTTAGGGACACAGGTGGAAATCATCAATGCAGCGGAGTGTTTATTGGCCTTGCCCGGATTGGGGTTTCAAAGCTTCAGCGGCTGACCAAACAGGCTTTCGGAAAACGATCCTGCTGGTGATGTTAGCACAGCGGGCGTCAATCGGCGTCGGTAGTCTTTCATATCGCCTACAGCTGTCAGTGAGCTTCGCTTGGGCTGCGTGCAACTCGACAAATTCCTCCTATCAGCCGCCGCCCGCCAACTCCACGGGGGAGACGAAGCCAAAGGGTTTTACCGCCAGCACAGACGCGGTCGCTGCCTGTAATACCTCCTCAGCGGTGTTACCAATGAAAAAGCCGGGGATGCCGGTACGACCGGCTGTGCCCATCACCACCAGGTCAGCTTCCAGATCTCGACTCAGTCGATGAATGATCGCTGACGGTTGTCCTTCGGTGCAGTGCACGTTTGGTTGCTCCGAGCTCATCCCGTAGTCTCTCAACAGTGCATCCAAAGCCTCTCTGTGGAAACGTTCTGTCTCTGAAATGACCTGCTCCTGTTCGGAAGCGGAAATTCTACCCCGGCCGCTCCGCATCATGGATTCACCATAGACCCGCCAGGCGTGCACCACATCAAGCTCTGCGGTTTCACGCTCGGCAAGTGAAGTGGCCAGATCCATGATCAGCCGATCACTGTGATCGGACTCACTACCGGTGGGATCCACCGCCGCGACAATCCTGCGGTAGGGGTTGGCGGAGCCCGGGCGATCGACCCACACCGGGCACGGACACTTGCGCATGAGATGCAGATCGGTGCTGCCCAGCAGACGCTCCGAAAAGCCCTCCGGTGGACGTGCGGGCTTTATCAGCAAATCGTAACCGTTCTGGATAACTGCTTTGATCACCTCCACGAAGGGTTTGCCGGAGAGCACCTGAGTGTAGATCAAACTATCGGCGTCCGTGTAAGGGGCGGCGAGTGCCTCCAATGCACGCTGCCGGTAGTCCCTGATGATCTCGTTTAGATCGGAGCCGACGCGCGCCATGACTTCGGGTGGTGAATCGTTTTCTTCAATAACATCAATGACGGTCAAACGCGCATGATTGTTGGCGCTGAGTGCCATTGCACGCTCGAGTGCCGGACAGGTATCGAAGGCACCGTCGGCGAAATACACGATATTTTTGAAACGTTTCATTGTTGAGTCTCCCAACACCAATAGAGCAGCTCTGTCTCATTCATCGGTTGTCGCAGGCAGCGGGTGTGAGCGGCGGCCACGACAGACCTTACGGCGAAACAGACCAGGACTTGGAAGGCCCGCTGACCTTCCCGGTTAAAAGCGTGGACAAGGGTGCAACAATCGAGCCTGAGTAACGTCAACACAGTCATGCCCCGCTCCAAGGAATGATGGAGAGCAGCATCACCAGTGCAACACCCAGCCAGGCAAACCCCGCCGCAGCGGCTCGCGAAATCGAATACCCTCTTGTGTGATGCGCCAGATTTTGCAGTAGAAGCCCTCGAAAATCGGCCAGCAGGGAGCTTAGGAACCGCCCTGACACGGCGACTTTGAGGCGGCCGAACAAGGCACGGGCAAGCCTGGCCGGATATAAAAATCCGCTGATCATATCCCCTGGAGGAATACGTCCCACCAACTTCAGCAAAAATTGCGGCCGTAGGTATAAAACCAGGGCTGCGATTACCACCGCCAGCAGTGTCGGGGCCCACTGCAGCAGCCCCCCATGGAATGCGGGATAACCGACGGGAAGCAGAAGCAATACCAGAATCAGCAGCGACCAAGGTGCGAATTTCCAGATTGGCAGGGCGCGGGAGTTTGGCCGCAAACCGTTAACCAGATAAAGGAACCGCAGCAACAGCATCGCTGTACCCATAGCTGTCATCATGAACAGCCAGGAGAGCTTCTCGCTCCAGTCTTCGCTGCCGCTTCCCAAAGCCACAGTCAACTGACTCTTGGCGAGTTCACCTGAGGTATAAGGCAGGCCGGCCAGCACCAAAGCAGGTACTGCCAACAGCCAGAGGGGCCAGCGGGCGGAGACTGATTTCACCGTTCCCACGCCCAGAAACAGTGCCCCCTTCGCGATCCCGTGGTGAGCTGCGAAGAACGCGATCGCCGCTCCCAGCGCAGGTGCCGCCGCGGGCTCGATAAGCGCCACTCCCAAGGCACAAATCATCGTGCCCATTTTACCGATGCTGGAGTAAGCGAGGACTACCTTAGAATCGCGCTGAACCAAACCCATGGGCACCGCCAGCAAAGCTCCGGCAGCACCTGCGACGATCAGCAACAGACCCCATTCCGGCAGACTCTCCTGGCCCAGTGGCAGATAGCGTAGCCAACCGATCAGTGCGGTCTTTATCATGGCGCCGCTCAGCACCGCGCTGGCGGGAACCGGCGCAGCAGGATGGGCCAGGGGCAACCAGATGTGCAGTCCAAGCATCCCGGCTTTTATGCCAAAAGCGGTGATGAAGCTCGCGAGTTCCAAACCACCGGCACCAGCCAGTTGGCTGGCCGAGGGCGTCAAGGTGCCCGTCCGCCAAAAAAGAGCGATAAAGCCGAACAACAGCAGGAACTCGGCAAGCAGTGTCATCACCAGGTAGACCCGGCCGGCGCGCCTTGCCTGTACGCTGCCATCCTGTACCACCAGTCCATACGCAGCCAACCCCATGACCGCGAAGCCGAGGTAGAAAGTCACCAGATCCTGACCCAGGATCAAACCGAAGTTGCCACACATCGCCAGCAGGAAGAAGAGTCGAAAGCGGACCCTAGCCGTCTGGGGTTGCTTCAGCAAACCGGATTGGGCTGCGGCCACAGCCCACAGCAGCGCCGAAAATAAGAGAAAGAGACCGGCATGGGTATCCAGGCCCAGACGCGCACCCAACAGCAGCCAGGGTATTTCGACAATAAATCCCTCGGGTACGAGTATCGCAGCTACCAAAGCTGGTAAAGCGGCTGCAACGGTCAGGGGGACCGCTATCCGGGTGGCCATCAGGGGCAGTACCAGCAGCGGCGCCATCCAGGCGAACAGAACTAAGGTGGCGTTCATGACCTGTACTCCCGCTCGGCTATCAATTCAGCCCACTCGAGGGCGCTATAGGGGGCCGCAGCGAATAAACCGAATGCCAAAGCAAAGACAGCCGTGAATACCGGTGGCCAGAGCAATGCGCCGCCGGTCTCCCATTTGCGGGCCGGATGGGCCGTGGTCCACTCGTCGGGCCCGGGAAGCAACCAGGCCCGGTACAGAATCGGTAAGAAGTAGGCGGCATTCAACAAGCTGCTGACGAGCAACACCGGGATGACCCACATCCAGACCCCGGCTTCAACCGCACCCACGCCCAGGTACCACTTGCTGATGAATCCGGCCACTGGTGGTATCCCGATCATGCCGAGTGCACCGATGGTGAATGCCAGGGTGGTACCCGGCATGCGCCTGCCGACCCCGTCCATTTCGCTGACTTTGTTGACACCCAGTGTCTCGGCATAATTGCCGGCGGCGAAAAACAGTGTGATTTTCATTACCCCCTGGTGCACCAGATGTACCACTCCACCTATGGTTGCCACCGGCCCCAGGATCGCCGCGCCCAGAGCAATGTAGGAGACTTGACTCACGGTGGAGAATGCCAGTCTTTTTTTCAGGTTGTCCTGGTAAAGCGCCCGCCAGGATGCGTAGATGATGGTTACCGCCGCGACTCCTGCCAGCGGGGCAAGCAGACCGAGTGAAGCAGCGAATTCGACACCGTAGATGTCGTAAACCACGCGCACGATACCGAATGCACCCGCCTTGACCACAGCCACTGCGTGCAGCAGCGCACTTACCGGTGCCGGCGCCACCATTGCTTCAGGCAGCCAGCCATGCAAGGGAAACAGAGCCGCCTTGACTCCGAGCCCGGCGATCAGGAGCAGAAAGATCCACCCTAGTACTACATGATCCAGACCCTCCAGGTCGCCCAGGATTCCGCCTTGGGAGAACTCCAGAGGCCCCGTAATAGACTGCAGCCAGATCGCCCCGACCAGAAGCAGCATGCCGCCCACAAGCGTGTAGGCTAAATAAATACGGGCGCCGCGCATGGCCTCCGCGGTGCCCTTGTGGGCAACCAGCGGATAGGTTGCCAGGGTGAGTGCCTCGTAGAAGAGCACAAAGGTAAAGAGGTTGCCGGCCAGTGCCAAACCCACCGTTGCCGTCACGCAGAGACTGAAGAATCCAAAGAACCGGCGACGGTTGGTGGAGTGTTCGAGGTAACCGATGGCATAAACCGTTGTCACCAGCCACAGGACCGTCGACAGAGTGACGAACAATACCGACAACTCATCCGCGTGCAGCACCAATTCCAATTCGGGCGCCAGTGTCCACCGGGCCTCGAATACCCGCTCGTGAAACACACCCCAAATCATGACCGCCACCAGCACCATTTTCGAGAGGGCACCGAACAGATTGAGACCAGTGCGAAGGTGGTTGTCCTCCTCCTTGAGCATGAAAATCGCTACCCCCGGGAGCAGCGAGCTGAGTACGATCAAAACCGGTAGCGCAGTTTCCAAGGTCATCGAAAGCCCTCCATCGATTCGCCGTGGAGGCCGACGAATTCCCACAAGGGAGCAGCGCCCAGACCCAGGAGAAGGGTTGCGACTAGAGCCAATAACAGCGCGGGCAGCTGCGCTTGAGATCCGCCAGGAGCCTGCACCTGCTCCATGCCTTCCCCGAAAGTGTGGTTGAGCACCTTGAATAAATAGGCCGCAGCCATCAGGGAACCGATGGCCACTACCGCGACCCACAGCCATTGGCCGAGAGTGATCGCTGTGGACACCAACTGCCATTTAGCGAGGAAGGCGCCGCTGGGTGGTAAACCGACAAGTGAAACGCCCGCCAGCGCCAGCGCAAAATTGGTGACCGGTAGCCGGCGTGCGACACCGCCCATATCATCAATCCTGTCATGGCCCAGGGATTTCTGAATTGTCCCGGCGGCGAGAAACAGGGCGCTTTTGGCGAACCCGTGAGAGAGCAACATCAGCAGCAGAGCACCTGTCAGGGTATCCTTGGCAACCCCTGGAGGAAGCGCCAGGAGCAGTGGAAGGAACATGAAAAGATAGCCAAGCTGAGCGACGGTCGAGTGTGCCGCCAGCAGTTTCAGGCGCTTGGCAAACAACGCATTCCAGGAGCCCCAGATAACCGCCGCGGCACCCAGGAGGCCGACCGTCCAAGATACTGCCGGGGTCATGACCGGCTGCAGTAGTTCCAACCATAGCCGCATCAGGAGATAGAATGCCGCCTTCACTACCAGAGCTGAAAGCACGGCACTTACTGGGGCCGGTGCCCCGGAATGAGCGGCGGGGAGCCAGAAGTGGAGAGGAAACAATGCCGATTTCACCAGTAAGCCGGTACTCATCAGCGACAGCGCGATCCAGGTCGCGGGCTCCGAGTTCACCATCCCCTGCAACAGCAACATGTCTAGAGTCCCGTAACGGGAATAAATCAGCGCCACACCCGCCAGGAATGCGAGAGAACCCAGCAACCCGACCATCAGATAGCGCAGTGCCGACTCCACAGCCGCTCGCTGATTGCTCAAGGTAACCAGCGTCACACTGCCCAATCCGAGCATCTCCAATGTGACGTAGAGATTGAATAAATCCGCAGACAGCAGTAGTCCGTGAAGCGCCGCAATCAACATCAACCAGATTGGCCAGAATCCGACTTGCGATGCCTTGCCGGAGAAATAGCTGAGTGCGTACCAACCGGCGACCAGGGATACAGAGCTGGTCAAACCGAGGAAAACCAACGCTAACCCATCGGCCCGCAGCGTGATGCCCAGCCCACCGGACCAGCCCCCGAGGGTATGCGTCAAGAGCCCGTCATCCGGCAAGCGGAAAATCAGCAGAATGACCGCCGCCAGAGTGAGAATTTGCGCCAGGATGCCGATCTCCCGCGATCTGCCACGCCAAAGTATCGCCAGCAGGGCGGCAGACATAGGCAGTAGGATGGGAAGGATCAGGATGCTATTCATGATCCTCTCCTCTGAGACGCCTACCCAATGCCAGTGCCAAAGCGGTAGCGCCTACAGCCACTACAATGCCTGTGAGTACCAACGCATGGGGAAGAGCATCCGCTATGACATCGGGGCCGCGATAAGCCACGGCTACCAGCACCAGGAAAAGTCCGGCGCCGCTGACATTGAACCCAATCACTCGACCCAGCAACGATCGGCGCAACATTACCGCCCGCATACCCAGCCCGAAGAGTGCAGCCCCAGCCAGCGTATAGACCATTATAGTGATGGTCATGGCCGCTGCTCCCGGATTTCCGGCACTTGGACCCGGTCGTTACCGATCAACCAGTCGGCGGGCTGACCTCCGAGGTACGCCAGGGTAAGTGTTGTGGCGACCGACAGTGTGGCGGCAGACTCAATCACCAGGATGAGCAGTCCGGACCACCCTGCGGGATACTCAAGAAAAGCCAGCCCGGCAATGGAGGCCGCGGCACCCACCACAAGGAATATGCCAACACCGCTGACCAGAAGTAATCGCTGCGTAATCGGTGAGGGAAGCCCCGCCTTGGGGTGTCCGCCCAGGCGCAGAAGTACCGCCGCCGCTGCCAGCACCGCGCCGGCTTGAAAAGCACCGCCCGGGGCATGCGCCCCTGTCCACAACAGATAACCCGCAGTAACGATCAGCAGTGGAACCAGCCAACGAATCAGACCGGCGAACATCGCACCGGTTACCGAATCGGCTTGGCGTTCGGATCCGGACGCCAAGATCCCGAGCCCGGCTATCAGCAAGACACCCAGCTCGAGCAGTGTGTCGTAGGCGCGAAAATTGAGCAGGACAGCGGTCACCGGATTGGTTACCCCGCTTTCCGGCGATAGCGCCAGGATCTTTTCCGCCATTCGCTCGCTATCGCTGACCATAAGTGCCTCGACAAGCGCCCATGCCAAAGCTGTGGTTAGGACGAACGTGAACAGCGAGATCAACCAGTAAGAGGTGCCCCGTAAGCTGACGTCCGTTTTCTCCACTGCAGGTGCGTCTTTAAGAGCCGCCAGCAACAACGCACCAGAGAGCCCGGCTCCGATCGCCGCCTCCGCCAATGCCAGATCGGGGGCATTGAGCCGTGCCCAAACAATAGCCAAAAAAAGACCGAAAGCGATGAAAAAAACCAGGCTGCGCCTCAAGTCGTAACTGGCTGTGGCAGCCCATCCCAATCCGAGAACAATGGCCGCCAAGAGCAGATCCAGTAACAACCAGAGGTGTTGCGTAATCATCCCTCACCTCTTCTGAACGCTTGGGAGGCAATGAGGTGGGCGGTAGATGCACTGGAGCCCATAACCAGCAGCCAAATCAGGAACAGCTGCACAGCTGTCAGCAAAGTTCCCTCCATCAGTGCAAGCCCTGCACATAGAAAACCGAGACCCACATTATCGGCTTTGGTCAGCGCATGAAGCCGCGAGTGAAGATCCGGCAGCCGCAGCAGACCTATGCTTCCAGCAGCGAAGAATCCGAGACCGCTGATCAGCAGCAGACTGGCGATCAGGTCAACCATCGGCTGCTCTCCTTATTGTGAGGGCAGCGGCAGCAACTGCGGCGAGCATTGCCAGCAACAGCGCTACATTTTGCAGCGCCGGCGCATCCATAAGTCGGGTAAGCAACAGTAATACCGCGACCCCTCCAGTGCCGACTAGCTGCACCGACACCATCCGATCCTGGAGCGTTGGGCCTTTGACAGCCCTCAGCATCCCCGTAGCGAGTGTCAGCATGAGTACCAGCAAGCAGAGTAGTAGCAGTAGATTGCCATTCATTTGAGAGATCTCCGGTTATCTATTGGCTGCAGTGGGATAGACCCATTTCACAGCGCGTTCCAGTCGCCGAAGATCCACCTCGGGGTCGGCTTCTTTATCCAACACGTGTATCCACAACTGATCATCATCAATTGCGGCCACCAAGGTGCCTGGAAGCAGGCAAACGCTATTGGCGAACAGTGTGCGCGCTCCTGTGATCCGCAAGCAGGTGCGAAACTTTTTGAAATCGGGATTTATTGCCAAGCGTGGGGAGAGCGTGCGCTTCGCCACGTCAAGCCCTCCGCGCAGAGACTCCCAGAGGAAAAAGAGGGTAAAGCGCAGCAACCCGGTTAAGGAGATCCTCACCTCCCGCGAGTTTGCACTTTTCGACAAGTACCAAGCCGCTGCAGTCACCGAAGGTATTCCTATCCACATCGAATCGGGGTTGGCTTCGGTGAGTACCAACCAAACCCCAGCCATGGCTGTAAAGTTAATCGCGAATGGGCGCGCTCCGATCAGCTTCCACACCGGCAGTCCTGTTGAGTGCAAGTCAGAGCTCCCGTGCTATTTCGTGCTGAAGACGCTTGGTTTTCACCGGGTGTAGCGTACCCTTGACCGCCCAAGTCACTGCGAAGGCAATCAATGCCAGCTTTGCCACTGCCAAAGCAGCGGGGATCGATAACAGCACAATTTCGCTTGCATCCATTTCATTTTCTCCTGTATCCGGGTTCAGAAAGCTTCAGCCTCTTGGTTTGTCTAAATACGTACAAAAAATCTAAATTAAATTCGATTATTCGATGGTGATTGCTCGAATTTTTCGATTTTACGGGTACAGCCCCCGGAGAAAAATCCGATTGGTCTCTGATTACGTAACGCTTTGTGTGGGGCAAGAGACACATCGTCTTGCGTGGTTATACGGCGTATAACCAGGTCTGGTTCATGCTAATTTGGGTCGCCTCACTGGACGGTGATGAGGGCCGGTCCTTCGCGCCGCTTCTGGGAAGAGCATTTTCGTCGGGTAACGGAAAAGCGATCAGGCGACCAGCTGAGCTTGAGAAGGGAGAAGATTTTGGAAGTTGATCCGCCGCCAGCCGAGACCGCGAAACAGATGACAGTACAGAAAGTCGAGTTTCGGGAGGCTCTGCTATTCTGGCTGAAACTGGGCTTTCTCAGTTTTGGCGGACCTGCTGGCCAAATCAGCATGATGCACCAGGAATTGGTAGAGCGACGGCGCTGGATCTCCGAAAGCCGGTTTTTGCATGCCCTGAACTACACCATGGTGCTACCGGGCCCGGAGGCACAGCAATTGGCTACTTACATCGGTTGGCTTTTCAATGGCGTTTGGGGAGGCCTGGTTGCCGGCACACTTTTTGTGCTTCCCTCTTTGCTGATACTTATTGGCCTCACCTGGGTTTACCTGGTATTCGGCGAGACCTGGGCTGTGGAAGGGGTACTTTATGGCGTCAAACCCGCTGTTACCGCCATTGTCCTATTCGCCGCCTATCGGATCGGTTCCAAAGCGCTGAAAAACAATCCGCTGCGCCTCTTGGCTCTGCTCGCTTTTCTTGCCATCACCCTTTTTCATGTGCCCTTTCCCTACATCGTGATAGCAGCCGCAGCGCTGGGTTATATCGGTTCCCAATTTGCTCCCAGCTGGTTTGCGGCATCGGGAGAACAAGGGCATTCTCACGCCGCTTATGGACCAGCGGTCATTGATGACAACACCCCAATTCCCGATCACGCAAAATTTACATGGTATCGTTTTCTCGTAGTCTCCCTGATCGGTGTCTCTCTCTGGGCAGCGCTCATGACGCTGCTAATTGCAACTCAGGGATGGGAGAGCACACTTTCGCAAATGGGTTGGTTCTTCAGCAAGGCGGCCTTGGTCACTTTCGGCGGCGCCTATGCAGTGCTGCCCTACGTATACCAGGGAGGCGTCGAGGAATTTGCCTGGCTTACGGGGCCGCAGATGATCGATGGACTGGCATTGGGCGAAACCACACCGGGACCGCTGATCATGGTGGTTGCCTTCGTCGGTTTTGTCGGCGGCTGGAGCAAAGAGGTCTTCGGGCCGGAATCACTCCTGCTCGCGGGCGTTGTCGGCGCCAGTGTTGCCACGATATTTACCTTCATTCCCTCTTTTCTCTTCATTCTGCTCGGCGGGCCCGCCGTCGAAGCAACCCGGAACGAAGTGAAACTCACCGCACCCTTGACGAGCATCACCGCCGCGGTGGTGGGGGTCATTCTTAACCTCGCGCTGTTTTTTGCCTACCACGTGCTGTGGCCAGATGGTTTCGAATCACCCTTCCAGTGGTTCTCGGCTGTGCTCGGGATCGGGGCCTTCGTCGCCTTGTTCAAGTTCGAGCTGGGAATTGTCCAGGTCATCCTGCTGAGCGCCGCCATGGGTCTCTGTTACTCGCTGGTGGTCTGAGGCTTTTCTCGAGGGGGTGCAGGTATTAATTCAAAGCACGTTGGTTCCACTACGCCAACCCTTCGGTATACCAGTCACTGTGACTACTCGCCCTATTAGGAGACCGAAAAACAGCTCGTTAAATTCGAGCTTTATGCGCCTTCAATTCGAGTAATCCAGCTATTGATGACAACGGTCACAATCCTTAGATTATGAGCGATGCAAAAAAACATAGAGGTGAACGAATGAGCGACCGTTTTCTTAACATTACTCCCGCGAACTTGCATTATCGTATGAGTTCGACATCCGTTAACCTAGTCGATGTGCGTTCCCCGGCGGAGTACAAATCCCTGCATGTGGATGGCGCCATATCCCTACCGTTGGAAGAGTTGGATAGCTCGGACCTGGTAAAGCGCATTGGGTCACCCGGCTGCGGCACTGAAGACCCACTTTACCTAACGTGCTACTCGGGTTTACGTGCCCAGCAGGCTGCGGAAAAACTGCGTGCTGCCGGTTATAACAACCTCACGCTCCTGAATGGCGGCACGGAAGCTTGGGAGAAAGCGGGGCTACCTGTTCAGCGCCACCACGGCGGTATATCGTTAGAGCGCCAGCTACAGATCTTCATCGGATTCATAATCCTCCTGAAGGTGGTGTTTGGTTTTACCGTGCACGAACTTTTCTTCCTCTTTCTCGCCTTTATCGGAGCTGGCCTTATTACCGCTGGGGTGACCCACTGGCACGGTCTGACTCGAGTCATTTCTCGACTACCATGGAACCATCGAGTGGGGAATGGCGATCACCCGAGTGTGAATCGAACAACTGCTTGATTGAGCAGATTCGATATACACCATGTTTAACGGATTAGCACCTTTGTTTGCGGTGATGAAGCTGAGACCGACCTACTAGGCTTCAGGGTAATCAAGGAAATCTTCTGGTAGATTTGTTTCATCGACTTCAGGCTGTAGGAGGAGAGATAGCCTGACTAGAGGATATACTGAAAAACAGAGGTGGCTGCTAATCATGATTTTTCGTCAATTATACGACCACGAATCGTCAACCTACACTTACCTGCTTGCCGCGGGTAAAGGCCGCGAGGCTCTGCTCATTGACCCTGTTTTGGAGCATAGCAAGCGTTACGTCAAGCTCATAGATGAACTGGGCTTGAAACTGGTGCTCGCGGTGGACACCCATATACATGCCGACCATATTACAGCCCTTGGAGAACTGCGCGAGCGGGTAGGCTGCGCCGCGGCCATGGGAGAGATGTCGAAAGCCGAGTGCGTCAATCTGGTTTTCAGGGAAGAGGAGAACCTTAGGATCGATGGACTAACCATTAGAGTTCTCTACACCCCGGGGCACACCGACGATTCATACAGCCTTGTGCTGCCTGATCGGGTATTCACGGGTGACACGTTGCTTATCCGAGGTACGGGAAGGACCGACTTTCAAAACGGTGACCCGGGAGCCCAATACGACAGTTTGACTCAAAAACTATTGACTCTCCCCCCCGAGACCCTGGTATACCCTGCTCATGACTACAACGGAATGACGGTAAGCTCAATCGATGAGGAGAGACGCTTCAATCCACGCCTACAGGTAGAAAGTAAGTCGCAGTATATTGACCTGATGAACAGCCTGGAATTGGATAATCCTCGACTAATGGATGTCGCGGTACCTGCAAATCTTGCGTGTGGTTTAGGTTAACTTGGGAAGGGGCGTAGCAATTGCTGCGGTACTCAAAAGTTAGGTTATACAGAAACTGGAATGTTCCAATTTGCGTGTTCTATGAAACTGAAATTGTTTTGATCACAACTGGTATCGCCTGAGCTCAAACAGCTCAGGTTCGTTGTAATACCAATTCAAGGTAGTTAAGCGAGCCAATTACCCCCGGCCACACTGATGCCCTTTCGCTGCTCACAGAGGTGAGCGGTCGATACTGACTCAGCGGATAGAACCGGCGCGATTTACATCGGCCGTCAGCCGATTATAGCCAGAAACCCACTGTAACATTCCATTCACAAATAATCTCTCTTAAGTTCTGAGAAGCTGGGTTTGGTAATCAAATGACCGAGTAGACCATGCCCGCTATTCCCCTGAGATTTGTGACCAGCAATGCTCCTACAAAGCCGTAGAGAAACCATCGTCCAACTCGTGCTACCTCAATCGTCTCACCGTTAGATAGTTTGATGCTCATTTCCCATCTCCTATATTGTGGCCACCTTCCCCAAGGTAGCCATATTACGCTTTGCTGTACATTTTGTTTTTACCTAAGAGACGATACGGGAAGTTTTGACGCTTGGATCACAGCATTGGCCAAATATTTTTACTCTTGTCCTCAGCCATATATGACCTCGCATACCAGGATAGTGTTTAGTATCTTCCTGATTACCGATGAGACTCAGCTACTGAGCCTGTGGAGTTTGCATAATGGAATCGGCACAATACAGGAGGTTTTCCATCATGCCGAAAAATATAGTCTAGTTTCAAGAAAATCTCGGATTGCACGGCATTCTCGAAGAGTACGGTAGCGAAGCTCAATGCCAGCAAGCGCTGTATCAACTAGGTTGCCCTGAGGAGTTTGTTTGTTGAGTATTTATCTAATTTTATCAAAAGCAGACAGTGTTTCTTCCAGCTTTGGGTGCTGCAACTTCTTGCGTATTTCAATTGCTTGAACCAGAAAAGTTCGAGCAGATTCCCTTTGGCTCCCTCTATTATGCTTTGCTAGAGCCATGCCTAGAAGATGAAGGCCGTCTGCAACTCCCCAGATATACTGAGACTCAGGACGTCTCGAATTCTCTATCACCCAATTTGCCGGTTCAAGTGCTCCACTCTCTTGATTCGATGAAACAAAGGATTGAGCCAGTTCAAGGCGCAGATCGACAGACCACCTTCCGAATTTGTGAGAATCGGCAAGTTGTATACCTTCAATTGCTTCGGAGATAGCGGCGGGATAGTTTTTTTCATATCGTGCTATTTCAGCAGCAAGATGGCGACAACGAAGCTCAATCTCTACGCTACCAACCTTGTTTGTATACTCGTACGCTTTATCCAGGTGTTCTCGTGCCTTTGAAATATTGGCAGGTAGTACGCAGCGTCCCAACAGCGCATGGCACCGGGCAACCAGATCGCTGTGTCCAATCTTGGAGTTTTCCAAAAAAACGATATTCGTTTCAGTCTGTTTCGCTGCAGCCATTGATTGGCCCTGCTGTAGCCTGGTTTCAGCCTGTACCAAACCGGCACGGCCCACCAGCTGCGGCTCAGTTTCCAGTTGTTCGGCAGCGTCAAATTCCCACACCGCATCCTCCAGGCTTCCAGTCGCAACCGCGGCAGTTCCTAGGTAGCTGTGAGCTCGAGCCCGATAAAATTCCGTCTTGGAGCGGGGTGCGATTTCCAAAGCGGTAGTAGCGGCCCTGCGTGATTCAGGCCAAGCACCCGACAGTTGGGATATGCGCGCAAGAGCGAGCCAACACTCGATAGCCTTTCTGAGTTTGTTACTCTCTCCATTGAGTCCTGCCAACAACTCGTTTATACGGCGAGCAGTGTATAGATCCCCCAGAACCTCGGAGTATATTCCCCAGTCGCGAAGCAATATCTCAATACCCCTAAATATCGGTATATCGCGGGGATTACCCGTTTCGGAAAACGAAGATACAATTCGTAAGCCGCGAGAGGATTCACCTAAATCAATTATTCGCTGATAACCCCCAAGAGCATTATTGTAAAGGGCAAAGGCTCGCGGTAACCATCCAGCCAGCCGAGTGATTTCGATAAGCCGTTCGTAGCGGTCGAGTTCTTTGGGCTCTTGAGGTTTCGAACGAGGCTGCTCGTGAAGTCCTTGGGCAAAAATGTCACGCAATGCGGCGTGAAATTCAGTGGGATGCTTTCCGAGCAACTTCGAAAAGTGCGTTCGGAGAAAAGGATGGGCACTGAACATACCATCAACCGCTGTTTCGTATCTGAAGACCAGACCGAGTTGTACGAGGCGTTGCAACAGCTTTCTGAGATCGTCGTCGTCGCAACCGCTGAGGCTCCCACCCACCTCGCTACCACGATTGGCGATATTTTGAAGGTTATCTACGCTAATACCTCTCGGAAATATTGATAACCGTGCGATGAGATCTCGTTCCCGGGCTGATAATTTCTCCGCATAGCTTGTCAAAATGGACACTAACTTAGCCGTTTTGGGGTCAGTATCCGCCAGAAAAACTGGGTCAAATCTAGGTGCTTTAGAGGGGTCGCCCCCGTGAAAAGTACTAAGATAAGATCCTAAAACATCGACTGTGAGGGCGTGGCCGTGAACACGATCGATCAAATTATTCAACTTCCGGTCATCGCCTTTAACGCCCCAATTACGCAATACAGCTCGTGCTGCAGTCGCCTCTAAGTCACCTAATTCTATTGCACGATATCCTCTGTTCTTCTCCCAATCCTTAAGGTCGACCAGGGGGAATCTTGTGGTAACCAGGGCCTTAGCGTTGGTGCCTCTTCCAGATGCAAGCCAACGGAGAAAACGTTTCAACAACGGATCCTCCAAAGCGCCGCGAATCTCGCCACCCACACCGCTTGCTTGCATAACTTCGAGACCATCAAGAACAAACAGATGCGCTGGTCCATCGCTACCTAGGCCTCTTTGAAGATGTTCAAGCAAGCCACCACCATCTCTATGTGTAAGTCGGAAATAGTCGCACGCGGAGCGTAGAAATGAATCTGTCTGTGGATCCTCATAGAAGGACCAAATAAATGTCCCTGCATCACGGAACTTATCAAATGAACTAACAACCCGCTCAATTAGCGCGGTCTTTCCGGTGCCCCCAGCGGCTACCAACCCCACAACTCGCACCGGATCATCTCTTGATGACACCCAACCACAGAGTTCAGAGAGCAAGTTACTGCGTCCTTCGAAGTGCGGCGCCGGTTGCAGCGAATTCAATTCCGAGGGCATCCATCGAAGTGTGGTACTTCCTACATTGGGTGCTGTTGCTCTCGTCAACGCAGTCAATCGGTCTACCAAAGCAGCATTCAATCGTTCTCGCACCAGTTCTTCTAGGGCCTGTTAACACTAATCAGCGTATCGGTAATCAACGCGAAGTTAATAAAGAACAAGAAGACAACATCCAACTTATCGAAACGGGAAAAGATTCGGCGAAAACCTTTTAGCCGTCGAAAGAGGCGTTCGACCTCATTGCGCTTTTTGTACAACGCTTTGTCATAGTCCCATTTTGTCAGACGGTTGCTCTTGGGAGGCACTACCGGAATCATTTCCAGGTCCAGCACCAACTGTAGTGTCTCGTCGCCTTCGTAGGCTCGGTCCATGATCACGTGAGTTCCTTCCCAACCTTGATTCTCAAGGGATTTCAATAGTTTTCTGCCTTCCGGCGCATCGCCCGCCTGACCGGGCGACAGCGAGAACGTAACCGCGGTCCTTTCATTCGCCGCTACCATATGAATCTTAGTTGTCCATCCGGCTCGCGATTTACCGATCGCTTGCGGGCCGTTTTTTTTAACGCGCCCGTACCGTCTGGATGCACTTTCATGGCGGTGCTGTCTACTGAAACATGCTCAACCTGAATGTTGATGATGTCGTTGGCTTGCAGCTCCGAGAAGACATCATCCAAAACACCTTGCTTGGCCCATCGGTTCATTCGCGTATAAATCGTGTGCCAGTTGCCGAATTTCTTCGGTAACGCCCGCCATTTGCAGCCTTGTTCCGCTACATACAAAACTGCGTTAAGCACGTGCAGGTTCGATACGGTGACATTACCCCTTTGTTTTGGCAGCAATTCTTTGATGAGTTTGAATTCTTCGGATGTGATTTTCATCCGATGATTTTATCAAAATTAGTGTTAACAGGCCCTAAGTGTGCCCTGTCCTTATAGTTTGGAAGCGGCGAGACACAGTTCGTGAGTGGATCCATCCAATTGGTAGTAAGATCTGCCTTTTTCTTCAGCATCTCCACCCACTCCTCCGCGAACTGTAATTCACAAATCTTGTCCAAGTCTGGAGGTTGCTCGGGGAAAAACACTAGTGTGGGAATCGTCGGTCGCTGTTTACGAATATAGGTCAGCTCCTCCCAAGTCCCCTTACCCACACGCTCCTTAAAAACAAAAACAGCAATATCTGCCCGATCCAATTCTGGTGTGACAAGCGATGCTTGTCCTCCCACTGCCGGGGCAAGATCGTTAATCCAGCACCAGACTTTGAGTCGAGTATAAGGAATATCTGAATTCAATCGTCGTGCCACATCGAGCTGTGACTGAAGTTCATTTTCCAATGCGACAACGGCACCGGCACATTCTTCGGCATCACTACTTGATCCAACAAAGATCAGCAGAACTTCCGGACCATATCGGCTCGCAGGATCCATAAAATAAATGGCTCTAAGCTCAACGGGAGATTAAGAATAGAAATATTAGCACCGATTATCAATGACAAGCATATTTCTCTAGAGCTACTCAGAAACCCAAGATATATTGATCCGATATGAAAAATCACTAGTGTCCGGAAAATTAATCGAATAGATTCAGTTGGTTATTTGATTCGTGGTTTTTCATGTTCTGTTCACATCCGGTAAGCAACTGATTCATAGGAGTTGTTTCGAAAACAGTCAGGCTCAAAATCTGTAGAACTGAATAGAGGCTGGCTTTGATATTGAGTCGCTTTTTGATGATAGCGACGAGTACATATACGGATACGGCGATCCAGACCTGGGTCTTGACGGCGTTTTCCGAGGTACCGAAAAACGATTTGATGCGTAGGTGCTGTTTTATCCATTTGAAAAACAGTTCCACCTGCCAGCGGTACCGATAGAGTTCTGTGATTGTCAATGCCGGCAGGCTGAAGTTGTTGGTCAGGAAGACAAACTGCTTTTCGGTTTGGGCATCGTAATACTTGATCCGGCGAAGTTTGTCGGGATAGTGCTGAGCGGTATAGAAACCGGTGAGCACTACTGTCTGGTCGCAACGTAGGCCGGAAGTCTTGTCTACTACGTGCGAATAGATTCGGCGGCACTGAAGATTGGACTTTGCGCGAATGACGAAGAAGGCGGAGTCTTGCTCCAAATGATACAGCCGTTCGAAGTCTAGATAGCCTCGGTCCATGACATAGAATGCACCAGGCTCTGGCAAAAGCAGGTCGAGTACGTTGACGTCGTGGAGCTTGCCATCGGAGATATGGATAAACGATGGGATATTGCCACGCAGGTCGAGCAGTGTATGCAGTTTGATTGCTGCTTTGGTCTGCCGGAAATGTGCCCATGGAAAAACAGAGAGGCAGAGATTGATTGTAGTGGCGTCGAGCGCGTAGATCGTGTTGTCGAGTTCGAGCCCAAGGTTTTCGTCTGTGTAAAGTCGCCGAGCTGTTTGAATCAGTGACTGAGCGAAATCGGCATAGATGCGCCAATCGCGTTTTTCGTTGGCGTCGGCCAGAGTGCTGCGGGACACTTTGGAGCGAATGCCCATATGGTAGAGCTTGTTGCTCTGGGCTTTTAGGCAGGCTTCGATATCGCGTAGGCTGTCTCGATAGGTAAGCTGTGCAAATGCCATGCAACGATACTGGTCCTGGCAACTGAATCTTTTTACGTGTCGGTTGCCGTCGTAGCGTTGAATGCAACGTCGGAAGGTATGCATAGGCAGATGATCCATCGCCTGCGCAAAAACAAGTTTGCCTGTGTACATCGACTGATCGCTCCAACCCGGGATATCGGGCTAAAGCCTGACTCAGGGCTGGGAACCGGTTCAAGTCGGTGACAGGTAAAAAAGGCATATTATCGTTTTACTGACAGTGAGTTATGGATAAGTGAGTCTGGTTTTTCCGGACACTAGTGATGAAAAATATAAAAGCTGCTAGTGAGATAGTACAGGAAATCGATAGTGAAAAGCCCGACAAGCGGGGACGAGGCTCGCGTAACAAAATCCCTTTCGTAGCCGCCGTTGAGACAACGCAGTACGGCAGGCTCATGAAGATTCATCTGCGTCGTGTTAGCGTTTTTCGCGATGCGGACATTGAAGGCTTACGACAATCACAGCCTGCAAGCCGGCAGTATCATTTGCTCCGATGGACTCTTCTGCCTCAGGACGGGGAACCAGGCCAATTGCACACATGTCTCTGTAATAACAGGTGGGGGAAGGAAGAGCGCCCAGCTTTCCACATTCAAGTAGGTCAATACGCTGCTTGGGAAAGTTAAAAAATACTCCGCTGGGAACCTTTCATGCGATTCGTAAAAAGCGTGTGCGTCGTTATCTCGCTGAGTTCGAATATCGATTCAACCGCCGCTTTGACTTGGCATCCATGATTGAGCGCCTTGCCTATGTCGCATTACGTACACCGCCTATGCCTTATCGCCTGCTAGAACTGACTGAGGTTTATCGGTAATCAGGAAAACTTTAGTGTTGGGTAATTGGCCGATTTCCAGGTTGCCTATAATCCCTTTTTAAACGGGAAATGAATACCCAGACTACCCCATTGCAATCATTCGCTCTACCCGCCACCGACTACTGCTTTGTGTACACGATGTCTATGGAAGGCTTCCAGGGTCAACCCCTATCATTATTGATCCTGTGGGCTCGATTTACAGCAACTCCCGGTTGGTCATAGGATAAGGAATCAACCTGCCGCTTCATGGAGCTTCCGAACGATATCGACGAACAGGGTACGAGCACGATTGCCCCTACCGTGGCTGCGGGTAATGGCAGTCACTCCGAGACGAAAGCGCTTTTTCTTGGGCAGCAGCATTCTAAGCTCACCACCTTTGACATACTCCTCCACGTACTTATCAGGCATGAATCCAATGTACGCACCGGACAATATCATGGCCAACCTGGCCTCATAGAAGTAAGAAATGGCCCCTTTGTTCATGCCTGCAAGCTGTTTCCCTACAATCTCGTGAGTCTGAATTCCCGCATGCACGGTTTTGTCGGTTTGAATACGCTGGTTTAGCTTCTTGTTATCAACGCAATCATATAGGGGATGCTTAACGCTGCAGTACAGATGGAAGTCGTCCGTGTAGAGTGGTGTATAGTCCAAACCCTCAAGCTCACGATGACAGGGTATAAAGCCGATATCGGCCTTATTATTGATCACCATTCGTTCTATCTGTGTCAAACCCTTAACGTCCAGCAGTACGTTTACATCCGGTGCATGGTGCGAAAACTCTGCTATCGCCTCCGGGATCATGGCCTGGGAGTCCAGGCAAATGGTATCGCTCGCAAGTATCTTCAGTTCTCCTGTCAGCTCTGCGTACAAGGCATTGATACCAGCCCGGAAGCTATCGAGTGAGGTGAAGAGCTCCTGCATCAACTCGTGTACAACGACCCCCTCCTCTGTCAGAGAGAAACCACCACGTCCGCGAACACAAAGTTTAAGATTCAGACGCTGCTCGAGATTGGCAACATGTACGCTGATAGTGGAGCGGCCGATATTCAATTCCGTCGCGGCAGCAGCGAACCCTCCACACTCCACTACCGCGTTGAATACTCTCAACAGTCTGATCTCATAATCAGCCACTTGGCCGAGCTTGATCGTCAACTCTTTTTTCATTTGCTTATCTGCATAAGTTTTACAGCTATCAACCTAAACTCTGAATGATTGGTATTTATCACACATAGAGCTTCGAATTACCATCCACTGAAAGGCTCCAAGAGTCGACAAATAAACCCAGTGGAGTGACCTCATGTCTCTGGATCTAAATACCCCTACTCTGTTTCGTCAGCAGGCTTATATCGGTGGACAATGGAGCGCTGCGGACAACGGTAGTGAATTTCCCGTGATCAATCCCAGTAGTCTTCAACGGATCGCCGAGGTCCCGGATATGGGCCCCGGTGAAACCCTGTTTGCAATTGACAAAGCCGCAAGCGCTTTAGAATCATGGAGCAGTCTGACGGCCAAAGAGCGTGCGTCCCTTCTGCGGCGCTGGTTCGAGCTGATTCTCGCACATCAGGAGGACCTCGCTCGAATCATGACCGCTGAACAGGGCAAACCGCTAGCCGAAGCCAGAGGGGAGGTAATCTATGGAGCCTCGTTTATCGAGTGGTTCGCTGAAGAAGCCAAGCGAATATACGGTGACGTGATCCCCGCACCCGGAACCGACAGGCGAATCCTCACAATTAAGCAGCCTATCGGCGTGGTGGGGGCAATTACTCCTTGGAACTTCCCCATAGCAATGATTACCCGTAAAGTGGCCCCTGCACTGGCTGCCGGGTGCACCGTAGTGGTGAAGCCCAGTGAGGATACCCCGCTTTCCGCCCTGGCGTTGGCAGATCTAGCTGCGCAAGCAGGCATTCCCTCCGGTGTGTTTAACGTGGTCACAACGACCGACTCCGCCGCAGTGGGTCAAGTTCTATGCCAAGACAGTCGGGTTCGCAAGCTCTCCTTTACCGGTTCAACGCCTGTGGGCAAACTGCTGATGCGCCAATGCGCAGACACGGTCAAGAAGGTTTCCCTCGAACTGGGCGGCAACGCGCCTTTTATCGTCTTCGATGACGCTGATCTGGATGCAGCAGTCGCTGGACTCATGGCCTCCAAATTTCGAAATGCTGGCCAGACCTGCGTGTGCACCAACCGGATCCTGGTTCAGGAATCCGTGCATGACGCCTTCGTAGAGAAACTCTCGGTGGCTGTAGACCAGCTGCGGCTGGGTGACGGCTTTGAAGAGGGGGTTACTACGGGTCCGCTGATAAACCACAGTGCAGTGAGTAAGGTGCAGCGCTTGGTCAACGACGCCGTGGACCGCGGTGCCGAACTGCATAGATCAGCAGAAGTCCAGGATCTTGGCGACAACTTCTACGCCCCAGCAGTGCTCACCGGCGTTACCGATAACATGGACATTTCCCGGGAGGAAATCTTCGGTCCGGTGGCCACAGTATTTCGATTTGAAACCGAGGCGGATGCCGTCCGCCTCGCCAATGACACCCCTTTTGGACTGGCAGCCTATTTCTATGCCCGGGATCTGGGGCGGGTCTGGCGAGTTGCCGAACGACTGGAATACGGCATGGTGGGGATTAATGAAGGCATAATTTCCACTGAAGTTGCCCCTTTCGGCGGTGTTAAAGAGTCCGGGATAGGCAGAGAGGGCTCAAAGTACGGAATTGATGATTTTGTAGAGATCAAGTACCTGTGTATGGGCGGTATCGCCTGATCACAATCTGTATTCCAGACAAGGAGAAAGACCGTGAACAATCAACTGCAGCAGGCCTCTCATTTGGACGCATTCGATACAAATACTGAGACTACCAACCACTCCCTTCATGCCCGCAAGGAGCAGGCGTTTGCTCGGGGCCAGGGCACCATGACTCAAGTGTATGTCGAAAGTGCAAGGAATGCGGAACTGTGGGATGTAGAGGGTAAACGCTATATTGATCTGGGTGCCGGTATCGCCGTACTCAACACGGGGCACAATCACCCCAAGGTACAGGCAGCCGCCCAATCCCAGCTGGAAAAGTTTAGTCACACCTGCGTAATGGTTACTCCCTATGCCAGTGCCGTGGAACTTGCCGAGAAACTCAACGCCGCAGCACCCGGGAGCACACCCAAGAAGACCATGTTCGTAACAACCGGTGCGGAAGCGGTTGAAAACTGCGTCAAGATCGCCCGTGCCCACACCGGTCGCCCCGGTATCATCGCCTTTAACGGGGGCTTTCACGGACGTACCAACATGGCCATGGGTTTAACCGGCAAAGTGGTGCCCTACAAGGCCGGTTTTGGGCCCTTTCCCGGCGAGATCTACCACGCCCCCTTTCCCAATACCTTCCACGGAGTCTCTCAGGAGGATTCTCTACGCGCGCTCAACGATCTTTTCAGTGTGGACATTGAACCCTGTCGCGTGGCCGCCATTATCATCGAGCCGGTCCAGGGTGAAGGCGGTTTCTATATAGCACCACCCGAATTCATGCGTGCACTACGCGAGTTGTGCGACCAGCATGGAATCCTGCTGATATGCGACGAGATTCAGACAGGATTCGGCCGCACAGGAAGGATGTTCGCCAGTGAACATGCGAATGTGGAACCAGACCTGATGACCATGGCCAAAGGGATCGCTGGGGGGTTTCCCATCGCGGCAGTAGTCGGGAAAGCGGAGATCATGGATGCGCCTCAACCCGGGGGATTGGGCGGTACTTACGGCGGTTCCCCTATCGGCTGTGCCGCCGCACTTGCGGTGCTTGAGGTCATAGAAGAAGAAGACTTGTGCGGGCGTGCGGTGAACATCGGCGCCAGGATTGTCAATCGATTGGGGGCACTACAGAAAAAGTATCCGGACAGGATCGGTGAAATTCGCTGCCAAGGTGCCATGATAGCAATGGAGCTGATACAGGAAGGAGATGCGAACCGTCCGGATTCGGATTTTACCAAGGCAATTGTAGGAGCAGCGGCACAACGGGGGCTAATTTTGTTGTCCTGTGGAGTGCGCGGTAACGTCATTCGCTTTCTCCCCGCACTGACCATAACTGACGATCTAATCGACGAGAGTATGGAGCTGCTGGAATCCAGCATAGATAGTTTGATTTCTGGATGAGATATAGGGGTCGGCCGGTTCCCTGGCCGGCCCCTGCTTCTGTTTCGCGCGTCATTTTCGGAGTTGGGTAACGACGATGCCGATCGTCCCCAGTGACAGGAGAGCGACAGCCATGCCGGATAAGACTGAATCGCAAAAAAATCTTTTCTTCAGGCGTCTCGATAAATATATCAGTGAGCGACAAACACCCCTCGAAGCACAGGCTCTGATTGGCTTTTCCAGGGAGTATTTCCAGGACCACTCGGGCACACAGCTTGCAAATGTCGACCTGGAAAACCTCTACACGAATTTGCTCGACTGCCGGCACTACATTATCCATCGCCAGCTACAACCGGAAGACGACTGGGAACTCCGTCTACAGCTTCTGGGGAGTAAACAGACCGAACTCTACAGAGACGCCTTTCCCATCTCGTATCGAGCGCGGTTTACGCCCCATGAGGCTTCAGCGGATATACAGCTGATTGGGCAGTTAGACATTTCAGGAGATATAGCCTGTGCCTTCAGCCAGGAACCATGGCCATCCGAACAGGAGCTTGCGGGAGAAGTTCTCCACTTTAAGATAGTCAGTAGCCGCCGGGAGCTGGAACTCTCCGAACTGGTACCTATCCTGGAGCAGTTGGGCACGCGCGTATTGGCAGAGCACCCTTTCGAAGTAACGCGGACCGATGGCAAAAGTTACGTCATCCACGATTTCGGTCTGAGATTACATCCGGACATCGGATTTCTTGAGACGCCCCAGTCCCTCTCCCTGTTCCAGGAGGCGTTTATCGAAACCTGGCGAGGCCGTGTCGAAAATGACGGCTTCAACCGCTTGATTCTCTGCGCCGGCCTAAATTGGCGGGAAGCTGCCCTGCTGCGAGCCTATGGTCGTTACATTCGCCAAACCCGGCTGGGCTATAGCCAGGACTTCATAGCCGAAACCCTGTGTCGGCACCCTGAGCTCTCTCATCAGCTTGTGACGCTGTTCCACATCCGTCTGCAACCGGAGGATCATGGCAGGGCTCGAGTGGAAGAGACCCATCTGGAGAATCAAGAGAGAGGAATCAACCAGATACTGGAAACAATAGAAGGCCGAGATGAAGATGTCATTCTGCGCCGTTACCTGGAAATCATCCAAGCCACGCTACGCACCAATTACTACCAAAAGGCAGCCACAGGTGGGAAAAAAAGCTATTTCTCTTTCAAGTTCGACCCCGCGGCGATCAGCGGACTGCCGCTGCCACGGCCGACGTATGAAATCTTTGTCTACTCCCCCCGGGTAGAGGGCGTACATCTGAGGTCGGGCAAAGTTGCCAGAGGCGGCTTGCGCTGGTCAGACCGGCAAGAGGATTACCGCACCGAAGTGCTGGGGTTGGTAAAAGCGCAGCAGGTCAAGAATTCGGTGATCGTACCCATGGGTGCCAAGGGGTGCTTCATTACCAAACAGATGCCTGAAGGAGTGGACCGTGACGTAGAGTTGAAAGAAGGCAAAGCATGCTACGAACTCTTCATCCGCGGACTATTGGACATCACGGACAACTTGGTCGACGGTATGGTCGTGCCACCCGGCTCGGTGGTCCGCCACGATGGGGACGATCCCTATCTTGTAGTGGCCGCTGACAAGGGAACGGCCAGCTTTTCGGATATTGCCAATAGTATTGCGGCCGAGTACAACTTTTGGCTGGGAGACGCGTTTGCCTCCGGCGGAAGCCAGGGCTATGACCACAAGCAAATGGGCATAACCGCGAAGGGCACCTGGGAATCAGTAAAACGGCACTTTCGAGAACAGGGAGCCGATCCCGAACGGGACCCCATTACTGCAGTGGGCATCGGTGACATGTCCGGAGATGTATTCGGGAACGGGATGTTACTTTCCGAATCCATCCAGCTGTTAGCGGCTTTCAATCACCAATACATTTTTATCGATCCTAATCCCAATTGCGAAACGGCATTTAACGAACGCCAGCGGCTATTTCAACTGCCAGGTTCGAGTTGGAGCGACTACCACCCCGAACTGATCTCCGCAGGCGGTGGTGTATTCCCACGCAATATCAAGTGGATTCCCGTCACGCCCCAAATGCAGGCCCGTTTCGAAATTAGCGCTAGTCGCCTTTCGCCCCCCGAATTGATCCGCGCAATTTTAAAGTCTCCTGTGCAACTGATATGGAACGGGGGCATAGGCACGTATGTGAAGGAAAGCGGTGAGACGCACCTGGATGTAAGCGATAAAGCAAACGATGCTCTTCGGATCGATGGGAAGGAGCTGCGCTGCAAGGTTTTGGGTGAAGGCGGCAACCTGGGTATTACCCAGCGCGGCCGGATCGAGTTCGCGTTGAACGGCGGTGCCTGCAACAGCGATTTTATCGATAACGCAGGCGGAGTGGATTGCTCCGATCACGAAGTCAATATCAAAATTCTGCTGAACGAAGAGGTTGCATCGGGAAGGCTCAGCCCAAATCAACGCAACAGGCTGTTGCAGGAAATGACCGAAGAGTTGAGCACACTCGTACTGCGCAACAACTACCGCCAGGCACAGGCGCTTGCCCTTGCCCAGCGGCATGCCCGGAAATTTCCGGACGAATACATCCACCTGATCGACGGCATGGAGCGGGTGGGGAAACTCGATCGCGAACTGGAGGCCATACCAACCAGGAAAACGCTTCTGGAAAGACGCGACCAAGGCCTCGGACTGACGCGACCCGAACTATCCGTGCTCATCTCCTACACTAGAAATGAACTGAAGCAATCGCTCATTGATTCCTGGGTTACCGATGATCCGCTGTTGGCCCGACCACTGACGAGCGCATTTCCCCCCATCCTGTTACAGCGCTATCTACAGGCCATATATGCTCACCCTCTGCGCCGGGAAATCACCGCCAGCCAGATTACCAACGAGTTAGTTAACCGGATGGGTGTTACCTACATCGATAAACTGAGACAAGCAACAGGCTCGGACGATGCGAATATCGTTGCCGCCTATGTAATCACCCGCGAGATCTATGGGATCGAGAAACTTTGGAACCAAATCGAGGCGCTCGACAACAAAATTTCCGCGTCGATTCAGGACACTATGTTGCTTGAACTCAACAAGCTCGTAACACGGGCTAGTTGGTGGCTGCTGCGGAGACGCCGTCCGGGCAGTGAAATCGCCGCTTGTATCGACGACTACCAGGCTGCTGTCAGTACCGTCACCAACAGCGTCGAGCGGCTACAGGCTACAATTCCTGGCCACAATCGCTGGTATGATAAATTCCGTGGCTTCACTAACGCTGGCGTACCGGAGTTACTCGCCGCGACGACCGCAGCCGCTGAAGGACTTTACTGGCTACTCGATATTATCGATGCCGCCAGCGAACTGGACATGGATATCTCTGCGCTTTCACCCGTCTACTTTTCCCTGGGTGAACACTTGGAACTGCCCTGGCTGGACCGGCAGATGCGCACTTACCGGGCCAGCAATCACTGGCAATCCTTGGCTAGAGACAGTTACCGGGATGACCTGGATGCACAGCAGCGTGCGGTGACAATAGGCGCACTGAAAAGCAACCGTGAACAACCAAAAATCGCAATGCAAAAGTGGGTACAGCAGCATCAACCGTTTCTAGGTCGCTGGCAGTCGATAGTTGATGATATGAAGAACAACCCGGAGGTGGACTGCGCGCTCTTTACTGTAGCCATTAATATTTTGAGTGAATTATCCCGGAACGCCGATAATCAAAACGAGCTGCTTGTGGAAGGCTGAAGTAACACTAAGATTTACACAAAACTCGATGGAGGGGATGGGAAATCCGTCGGTTTTGGCTACTTCGAATCGCCCAAAAAGCTTAAGATAATAAACATTGCTCCTGTTTTTCTCTTTTTACTCTTGGCCTCGCGAGGGTCATTCTTAGACCGGTGAACGTCGATTCCAACTGCTAGCGCCCATCTGCTATAGTTTAGTAGTGACAAAAACCACACTCATAAGGAAGTGTGATATCAGAACCCGGTTCAGTCGCTGCCCGAAACGGTCTTCTTGACAAGAATAGTTTAATATGTCAAACCACTAGTGTCCGGAAAATTAATCGAATAGATTCAGTTGGTTATTTGATTCGTGGTTTTTCATGTTCTGTTCACATCCGGTAAGCAACTGATTCATAGGAGTTGTTTCGAAAACAGTCAGGCTCAAAATCTGTAGAACTGAATAGAGGCTGGCTTTGATATTGAGTCGCTTTTTGATGATAGCGACGAGTACATATACGGATACGGCGATCCAGACCTGGGTCTTGACGGCGTTTTCCGAGGTACCGAAAAACGATTTGATGCGTAGGTGCTGTTTTATCCATTTGAAAAACAGTTCCACCTGCCAGCGGTACCGATAGAGTTCTGTGATTGTCAATGCCGGCAGGCTGAAGTTGTTGGTCAGGAAGACAAACTGCTTTTCGGTTTGGGCATCGTAATACTTGATCCGGCGAAGTTTGTCGGGATAGTGCTGAGCGGTATAGAAACCGGTGAGCACTACTGTCTGGTCGCAACGTAGGCCGGAAGTCTTGTCTACTACGTGCGAATAGATTCGGCGGCACTGAAGATTGGACTTTGCGCGAATGACGAAGAAGGCGGAGTCTTGCTCCAAATGATACAGCCGTTCGAAGTCTAGATAGCCTCGGTCCATGACATAGAATGCACCAGGCTCTGGCAAAAGCAGGTCGAGTACGTTGACGTCGTGGAGCTTGCCATCGGAGATATGGATAAACGATGGGATATTGCCACGCAGGTCGAGCAGTGTATGCAGTTTGATTGCTGCTTTGGTCTGCCGGAAATGTGCCCATGGAAAAACAGAGAGGCAGAGATTGATTGTAGTGGCGTCGAGCGCGTAGATCGTGTTGTCGAGTTCGAGCCCAAGGTTTTCGTCTGTGTAAAGTCGCCGAGCTGTTTGAATCAGTGACTGAGCGAAATCGGCATAGATGCGCCAATCGCGTTTTTCGTTGGCGTCGGCCAGAGTGCTGCGGGACACTTTGGAGCGAATGCCCATATGGTAGAGCTTGTTGCTCTGGGCTTTTAGGCAGGCTTCGATATCGCGTAGGCTGTCTCGATAGGTAAGCTGTGCAAATGCCATGCAACGATACTGGTCCTGGCAACTGAATCTTTTTACGTGTCGGTTGCCGTCGTAGCGTTGAATGCAACGTCGGAAGGTATGCATAGGCAGATGATCCATCGCCTGCGCAAAAACAAGTTTGCCTGTGTACATCGACTGATCGCTCCAACCCGGGATATCGGGCTAAAGCCTGACTCAGGGCTGGGAACCGGTTCAAGTCGGTGACAGGTAAAAAAGGCATATTATCGTTTTACTGACAGTGAGTTATGGATAAGTGAGTCTGGTTTTTCCGGACACTAGTGATGTCAAACATTATCTATCGCTCACAATAAACAATCGTTATTACGGCAGGCGCTCCGTTCGGCAAGACTTATACCGAGGTGGCAAAAGCAAGTGCGGTGATTGCCAAGCACCAGTTCGGAGCTTGATGTGCACTAGAAATCCAAGATTCGCTGGGCAGAACCCCAGACGGCTCTGAGAACATTGTGCCATTGTGGTATTGATACCCGATGGTTAGCCATTTCTTACAAAAGAAGGTTTGCCAATGTCTGATCTAACAGCTGCAAAAACCACCGAAACCGAATACGCAGCTCTCAATTTCTACCACCGGATTTCATACCTACGCTCCGACACCTGGATCCGACTTAGCCGATTAACTACCCGCCTCGGTGAAAAGCATGCGGTAGGTGCAGACACTGATGCCTTGTTGAGTGATGCTCGCGAAGCGATGTCCACGCTGGAAAATATCGAGGACTACACTGCCTTTCCATCCAAGGAGGACTTCCGGCTACTGTGGCGTCTTCTGGACGATTTTGAGTACAACCTGCTATCACGGGCTGTCAATAGAATATCCCGCGCACTCTCCAGCGATGTCTATCGCAACCGTCAAATTCATTTGACCCGCGGCCAGATTGACGGAGAAGAGAAAGACCAGGAGCAGGAGGTATTGGAGCTACACCTCGATACCACGATGACGCAAACCCGCCCCTACTTCGAGCTATTAGTGGTTGACGACCTGTCGGCGAAAGAGGAATCGGTGATCCGCAGCTCGTTTCGCAGCGTTCAGCGCGCAGAGGATGAATTCACCTATGACGTCATCGTGGTGCCAAGCTTCCAGGATGCAGTAGCCGCTGTATTGATTAACCCGAATATCCAGGCCTGTATTCTACGCTCCGGTTTTCGCTTCAAGTCGAAGCGGGAATTGGGTCTTTTTCAGCGATATCTCGAGGGAATGAGCAGTATCGACGTGGAAAATGTTACCTCAACAGACCTCAGTGTAATTTTAGGACGTGTAATAGCAGAATTGCGTCCTGAGCTGGATCTGTATTTGATCACCAACATGGCAGTAGAGACTTATGCAGCCCAAGATAACGAGAGTTTCCGGCGGATTTTCTACCGTGAAACCGACTACGTAGAGCGCCACCTTAATATCGTAAGGGGCATCCACAGGCGCTTCCAAACACCCTTCTTTTCCGCGCTCAAGAAGTACAGCCAACAGCCTATGGGCGTATTTCACGCGATGCCGATCTCCCGTGCCAAGTCACTGATGTGCTCACACTGGATCCGGGATATGCTGGAGTTTTATGGCCTCAATATTTTTATGGCCGAGACTTCCGCTACTTCTGGTGGACTCGATTCACTACTACAACCAACAGGCCCACTGAAGAAAGCCCAGGAATTGGCCGCCCGCGCCTTTGGTGCCCGCAACACCTTTTTCGTCACCAACGGGACCTCTACCGCAAACAAGATCGTTGTTCAAGCACTGGTCAATCCTGGGGACATCGTGCTCGTGGATCGCGACTGCCACAAATCCCACCACTACGGAATGGTGTTGGCCGGCGCAGAAGTCGCCTACTTGGATGCCTATCCGCTACACGAGTATTCGATGTACGGCGGCGTTCCGCTGCGTGATATCAAGCGCCTGCTCCTCAAATACAAAGCGAGCGATCGTCTACACAAAGTGAAGATGTTGTTACTCACCAACTGCACTTTCGACGGAATCGTCTACGATGTAGAACGCGTCATGGAGGAATGCCTGGCCATAAAGCCCGACCTGGTATTCCTGTGGGACGAAGCTTGGTTCGCCTTTGCAGCGTTCAATCCTGTGTACCGAACAAGAACCGGAATGTATTGCGCGCGCAAGCTGCGCAGGAAATACCGTACTCCAGAGTATCTAGAAAACTACAATGCGTTCTTGAAGGAAACCAAAGACCTGGATCCGAACGACCCCGAAGCCTGGCTAAATGCGCGTCTGTTGCCCGACCCTGAGTCGGTAAGAATTCGTACCTATTCAACACAGTCCACTCATAAAACCCTCACCTCACTACGGCAAGGATCGATGGTTCATGTCTACGACCAGGACTTTCGACAAAAGGTTGAGGCCCCTTTCCATGAAGCCTATATGACTCACACCTCCACCTCTCCCAACTACCAGATCCTGGCCTCCCTGGATCTGGGCAGGAGACAAGTAGAGTTGGAGGGATATGAGATGGTAAATAAGCAGGTCGAGACTGCACTGGCACTGCGTGAGCAGATAAAGAACCAACCTCTACTAGCAAAGTATTTCGACATCCTCGGAACCAAAGCGCTAATTCCCGAAGAGTACCGCCCTTCCGGTATCGAGAGCTATTACGATCCCGAGGCCGGCTGGTGCAGAATGGAGGATGCATGGATCTACGAGCGAGACGAGTTCGTCGTTGATCCGAGTCGGGTAACGATGTTCCTGGGAAAGACCGGAGTGGATGGCGACACGTTCAAAAACGAATACTTGATGAACAAATACGGCATTCAGATCAACAAGACATCCCGTAATACCGTGTTGTTTATGACAAATATCGGCACTTCCCGCAGCTCGATTGCCTACCTTATCGAGGGATTAATGGGTATCGCTCGGGAATTGGACTGGCAGCGCGAAGAGAACAGTGCCGCGGAAAACAGAATTCTGCAGCGGCAAATCAAGTCACTGACTCACGACCTGCCACCACTACCGAATTTCAGCAAATTCCACCCTTCCTTTCATCGATCGGTAACAGGCGATACGCCAGAAGGCGATATCCGCACCGCCTATTTCATGGGACAAAACGACAGCCTATGCGAACACCTGAGAATCGATAACGGGGAGATGCAGCGCGCAATGAGGGATGGGCGCATATTGGTTTCCACAACCTTTATCATCCCTTACCCTCCCGGCTTCCCTATTCTGGTTCCAGGTCAGGTGATCAGCGAGGAAATTCTCGTTTTTATGCTGGCATTGGATGTAAAGGAAATCCACGGATATCGACCTGCGCTTGGATTATCGGTGTTTACCGACGAGGCATTACGGGAAGTGAAAAACGCCGAATCAGTAAGTGAAATAACCGAAATTGTTGAGGAGGAACTCGAGCAGAAAAGTAAGAAGCCGAAGAACAAGAAGCGGAAGAGTAGGCATAAGGGGGGAGCTAACCAAAATGAAAAGACATTCAATACCACCAACTAGCCACTCTCCAAGCAACGAGTTTGTTTTTCCAATCCGGCTTCAGCTGCAGGGCGATTTCTACTCAGCTCCGGAATCGAAAGTCTATTTTTGGGCTGGGTGAGGCGACGGGTTTGAAGTACTGGCAGACATTGAAGCAACTCCTATCTCGGCTAGGTATTTGGCGACAATCGGAGCCGATAGACAACAGCCAGCCCATGCTGCCATCACAAAGCGAGGAGCAAATTGTTATGAAAAGAAAACTAACTGGTATATCCGATATTCGACGCTTCTTTCATCGAAACGAACGCCCAATATTCTTTATCAGTGCGACCAATTTCAATCTGCTGGGTATAGATGAATGGGTAAAGAATTTCCACTATATCAGTTACGTCGATTGCTACGATGGCGCACATCCCAACGTATTTGTACCAACAGAAATTGCACATCCGGAATTTGAGAGCATAGAAGATATAAACAACTACCTCCTCGAACACAAGGAAGTGATCGATTACATCAATAGCTTTGGTCCGGATCCGGTAGCCGTGTTTCTAATGTTTGACGAGCGCACTGAGGCACTCTGTAGGGAGCTGGGTATCGAAGTGTGGTTTCCTCCAGCAAGTCTGCGTGCACGCTGCGACAACAAAATGGAGACTGTGCGTATTGGCAACAAAGCCGGCGTCCCCAGTGCACCCAACGCGCTCTCCAAAGTAGAGAGTTGGCAGCACTTGCAAGAACTCTGCGAAATCCACGGTTTGGGTAACGACGTGGTGATACAGACCGCGTTCGGCGATTCTGGCCACACTACGTTCTTTATCTCCAATGAGGATGAATGGAATAAGTACGCAGATCAGATCACCCCTGATCCGGAAGTCAAAATCATGAAACGGCTGAATTGCCGTGGATCGACTCTCGAGGCCTGCACTACCAGCCAGGGTACCATCGTTGGACCACTGCTTACTGAAGTCGTCGGCGCCAAGGAGCTGACGCCTTACCGTGGTGGATGGTGCGGCAACGAGATATTCCCAGGTGCATTTACCCAGGAGATCCGTGACAAAGCCAGGGACTATACCTTTCAGTTTGGTGAACAGCTGCGTAAGGAGGGCTACCGAGGATACTTCGATTTGGACTATCTAATCGACATCGACACCGGTGAGATATACCTTGGAGAATTAAATCCCCGGGTAACGGGTGCCAGTTCCATGACCAACCACGCAGCTTTCGCCCATGCAGACGCTCCGTTATTCCTTTTCCATTTGCTGGAATTTTCCGGAGCCGAGTTCGAATTCGACGTAGAAGACCTAAATGCGCGGTGGTCAGACCCAGAGTATATTGACAGCTGGTGCCAGCTGGTAATCAAGTACACAAAGGACAATATCGATATCGTTACCGATGCCCCACAAACCGGCATTTGGAAATTGAGCAACAACGGCAGTGTTGAGTTCAGCCGCTTTGATTACCATCGCCGTGCGGTGAGCAATGAACAAGAGGCATTCTTTCTACGTATTACGGCTGCGGACGACTACCGCTACGAAGGTGCTGATCTCGGCATACTCATTCTTCGTGGCCGTTCGATGACCAATGAGTTTGTACTCAATGAGCGGGCCAGCGACTGGATCAAAGGAATCGTATCTTATTATCAGGCCAAACCTCTTGCAGCCACCACAGCGGTTCCAGAAGCAGGAGCCTTCAAAATCCTATAATACAAGGTCAACGGACCCACCCATCACCTTGGGTGGTGAAAGTGTACAATACCAGGAATATGGAACGAACGATCCAAGCGATCTCGGAACAGCTGCCGGGTGCTAAATGGCAATTGCTGTTCCGTTATCATTGGTCCGCTTACCAACGTTGGTTTTTGAGCGAGGGAGTAGCCCAGCGCCCGTTGTATCTAAGTTCGCGACGTGCGCTGACAACGCATATGCCTGAACTGCTGCCGACATATGAGCGGCTAGTCGACCTGGCCGGGGGTAGTGATATTGTTGCTCGATTTTTGACCCTGTACCGCCCCCCCGCCTATATGAGGGGCTGCTCCCAGGCTGTCTGGACCGGCCCGCCTCCGCTCTTGATTCGAAACTACGACTACAGCCCCCAGCTGTTCGAAGGAACGGTACTCCATACTACCTGGAACGGCCGCACTGTGATTGGCACCGGAGACTGTCTGTGGGGGCTGGTCGATGGCATGAATGAGGATGGGCTCACGCTCTCCCTGAGCTTCGGCGGGCGCCGTGTAGTGGGCGATGGTTTTGGGGTTCCGCTGTTATTGCGCTATATCCTCGAATTCTGTACCACCACGAAGGAGTCCGTCCAGGTACTTAAACAGGTACCGACCCATATGTCATACAATGTCACCGTTTTAGATCGCAGCGGAGATTACAAAACAGTATTCATAGCCCCGGATCGCGAACCGCTTGTACGTGATGTGGGATTTACCACAAATCATCAACGGGACGTAGAGTGGCATCAGCACGCCCACGCAACCGCCACTCTCGAGCGCGAACTTACGTTAAAGCGATATATTGAAAAATACCACGATGACTCACACAGAATGATTCGTTCGTTCTTGCGTCCACCGCTACATTCCAACGCTTATAGGCGTGGTTTCGGAACACTATATACCGCTGTATACGAACCACAGACTCTCTCTATGGAATACTTGTGGCCACAAGAGTCGTGGCGCTTTTCATTGCACGGCTTTATTGAAGGTCTGCGGACGATTCGATTTCCGAACGTACCAAATTCGATTGAGCTACTACATTAGCCCGCCCCAAAAAAACAATCAGTTGTAAACTGAAAAACGGAAGTAACGGGTATTCGTTGCTGTATAGCCAAAATAGAAAATTGTGCTAAACAGCTGATCTACTCATTTGCCTGACCTTTAGAACGAATGATAGCCGTTCTAAGTTAAACTGGTGCTTGTTCTAATACTGTAGAAGCTACTTTCCGACGAAGCCCGCTGCCTGACCTGGAGGAATGGCGTCAACCTCTTCCGGTGTCAAATGTTGGCCTTTTAAACCCGCGACCGAGCCGCGGTGAGGTTTAACCAGTGGCCCGAGACTCTGCAGATAGGCTTCTGATTTATCACTACGCTGGTAAGCGGGGAATTCTACCGGCCGGTCACGGAAACTTTTTAGTGGCTGCCCAAGGCTGCGAATGCCCATCGCCCGCTCCCGCCGCACGCGTCCCAAATTGATCTCTACGGGGATAGTCTCTTCTCCCCCACCCGCCTGATGAATGATGTAACCGGCGGGACCCACAATTATCGAAGATCCCACGCCGCCGTCACCAACACCGTTGATGTCGAAAAAATAGCATTGGTTGGTTACAGCCGTAGCTCTGGCAATAGAGAGCTCGACATCCCGGTCGATAGTATCGGTCATCGTGGGATGAAGAATCACTTCTGCTCCCATGGATACCAGTGTCCGGGATGTTTCCGGAAACCACATGTCGTAACAAATTGAAACCCCAAAACGGCCTATTTCCGGGACATCGAATACTGTAAATTCGGTTCCGGGCGCCACATGATTCTCGTACGGCTGAAAGGGGAACATCTTTCTATACCGACTGACTACGTTACCAGCTGGATCGATGACCGGAGCAGTGTTGTATACCCGATCTCCGGCGTCCTCAAACATTGAACCGGGAAGCAGCCAGATCCGATGCTTCGCTGCCATCTCCTGAAACGCACTTTCAATCGGACCGGGAAGGGGTTGCGCATGTCCAGGAAGCGGGCCGAAAACGGCTAATTCGCTGAACATTACCATCTGCACCCAAGGAAATCGGGCCATGGTTATATCCAGCTTATGAGCCATCGCGGCGACATTTTCATGGGAAGCGGAAACGCGCATCTGTATACCAGCAATGGCGAAGGGGGTCATCTGCTTACTCCTGAGAATTCTGGGCAATTATCTACTGAGTTGGAAGCCTAATTATACTCTTCAGATCCGTACCTGTCTCAACTGCTTCGATAACCCCACCATTTTTACCTAAACATTTTGATTTCTGTTTCAGGGACTTACACCCTCACAGGAAATGGACATAAAATGGTCGAGAGGCCGCCTTTGGATCCCATTGCGGTCGCACCCGAACAAAACCTGCTGACCATGTTCTCACGCCTGGACGCTAGTCCAAAACCAATACGGCTTGTGAGGCATGATGAACGACCTTGTTCGCGTTTGACCCAAGGGTGAAGTAGCGACGCGGTTTGCCTCGGCGACTCATAATGATCAAGTCACAGTGGATTTCGTCTGCCGTGTCGATAATCTGCTCGGAAATAGGCCCCACTGCAACAATCATCCTTCTATTGATTCCCTCGGGAACATGCTCAGCAACAAATCTGTGGAGCTCCTTGTTTACCTGTTCACGGGCTTTTTGTTCAAAATCCACCGGGAAATAGCTTTCTACCATCGGATAGTCAAAGCTGGGCACCACTGTCATCAGGTGCAGCGTCGCACCCGAACTTTTTGCAAGCCCTACGCCTGTCTTTACTGTGTTGCGCCAGGTAGCCTCGTCGCTGAGATTAATGGGTATCAAAATATCCTTGAACATCTCGACCCTCCTTCAAGTCGTAGCTGCTACAGAGTCAACCGCTCTCCGCCGTCTGCGTTGCAAGAAATAAATCAACCCGAGTAGCAGAAAAGCTGGAATATACATTAGCTCCTTGAAAGGCTGATCCGCAGGTGCGCGCACCTTGAGAATCACCTGGTCCCAGTCAAGTCCCGCCTTTTGCGCCGGAGAATTGTAGTCCACGTTATCAATGACTATCTTGTCTTCCTTGGCCACGATGGCCAGTCCCGCCGCCTTCAATCGATCCTCACCGGAGTCGCCCTCCGTAATCGGCAGCAAGGCGGTAAATTCCCTGGGTGCGCCAACTTCGTTGACACCAGAGATACGCAAGCGCAGTTCGTCGCCAGGCTTCATTTTCGCGGCCACCTCGGTGATAGCGCTGGCTTCAACGTCTTCAAACGGCGCTACCACGCGGTCCATCCAGAATCCCGGCCGGAACAAGGTGAATGCAATCAATAGCAGCAACAGGGATTCGTAGCGATAGCTCTTGGCAATAAAAAAGCCCTGGGTAGCCGCAGCAAATATCAACATCGCGATCGTTGCAACGATAAAAATGAACACTCCATGGGCCCAATCCACATCGATCAACAACAGATCGGTATTAAAAATGAATAGAAAAGGTAACGCTGCAGTTCTCAGGCTATAAAAGAATGCTTGAAAACCGGTGCGCATGGGATCGCCACCGGAGATAGCGGCAGCCGCAAACGAAGCCAAACCCACTGGCGGCGTCACATCGGCCATGATGCCAAAGTAGAAGACAAACATATGCACCGCTATCAGCGGAACGATGAGACCGTTATCGGTTCCCAGCTGAACGATTACCGGTGCCAGCAGCGAGGAAACCACAATATAGTTCGCAGTGGTGGGTAGACCCATTCCGAGTATCAGGCTCAGAAACGCCGTCAGGAGAAGGATCAACATGATATTGCCAAACGAAAGGGCTTCGACAAGGTCGGCCAATACTGCGCCCACACCGGTTTGGGAGACGGCACCTACAATCACACCAGCTGTAGCGGTTGCGATACCGATGCCAATCATATTGCGGGCACCATCGATCAATCCGTTTATAAACTCACTAAACCCCAGCGAGAGCGCTGTTCCCACACCACCTTCACCTCTGAAAATCGCCGCCAGTGGTCGTTGGGTAAGTAGAATAAAGATCATCAGCATGGTTGCCCAAAAAGCAGATAATCCAGGGGAAAGCCGCTCAATCATGAGGCACCACACCAGTACCACTACCGGCAGCAGATAGTGCAACCCCGATTTTACTGTGGGCCCCGGTGGCGGCAGACTCGTCACCGGAGAATCGGGATCGTCCATTTCCAGTCTGGGATAGCGCGCACCGAAGTATGCCAGCGCAAAATAGACGACCGCCAAGATGCCGGCGATAATCCAACTTGCCGTATCGCCAAAAGCCGGCTTCAACCAACCGACACCGTAGTAGACACCCATCGCTATCGCAGCGATAAGCATAAAACCGAACAGAAAGCCGAGTATCCGCTGCACCCAGGGTTTTGGCGCCACAGCACGGGGCAGACCCTGCATATTCGCCTTCATCGCTTCCAGATGCACAATGTAGACTAGCGCTATGTAGGATATAAGAGCTGGCAGGAAGGCATGCTTGATTACTTCAAAATAGGAGATGCCAACATACTCCACCATGAGAAACGCGGCTGCGCCCATCACCGGCGGCATGATCTGACCATTGACGCTGGAGGCCACTTCAACGGCGCCGGCTTTCTCGGAAGTAAAGCCAACACGTTTCATTAGCGGTACGGTGAACGTTCCGGTAGTCACCACATTGGCAATACTGGATCCGGATATCAACCCGGTCATGGCGGACGATACGACGGCTGCCTTCGCTGGGCCACCACGCATATGCCCCATCAATGAAAACGCCACCTTGATGAAGTAGTTGCCGGCACCTGCCTTATCCAGCAAGGCTCCAAACAGTACAAAGAGAAATACAAAGCTGGTGGATACACCAAGGGCTATGCCAAATACACCCTCGGTCGATATCCATTGATGATTCGCGATGGAAGCGAGAGTTTCACCCTTGTGAGCAATCATTGCAGGCATGTAGGGCCCGGCAAATGTATACACGAGAAAAACGGTTGCAACGATCATTAGGGGAGGACCGAGCGCCCGTCGTGTCGCTTCCAGCAGCAATAACATCCCCGCACAGGCAACCACAATATCAATAGTTATCGGTGCTGCGGGGCGCGCCGCAAGTTGTTCGTAGAATATGAACAAGTAACCGGCGCAGAACGCTGCGACGATGGCCAAGACCCAATCATGGATTGGAATGTAGGAGTGTGGAGACGTCTTGCGCGGTGGATAGGCGAGAAACGCAAGAAAGATGGCAAACGCCAAGTGTATCGAACGGGCCTCCGTGTCATTGAACACACCAAACCCGATAATAAAGGGCAGGGGTGAAGCGATCCACAACTGAAACAGCGACCAGATCGCGGCTGTCGTGAGAATAACCTTACCTGCGATTCCAGGTGGCAAACGTGCTCCGGTATCCGACTGCGCTACCAGATCCTGAAGTTCATCTCTCTGGTCATTCTCGTCTTGATCCTGCGTGTTCTTTGTGATCATCACTCCCCCTTTGCCATCAAGTCGACAATAGGTTGATAGAGGTAATATTAGATTCTCATTCTGCAATCAATCCCTGCTCCAGATAGTAACGACGCGCACCCTCATGCAGAGGCACAGAGTGGCCGTCGGTGATCATTTTCTCAGGAGTCAGATTGCTGAAAGCGGGATGCGCCTGCTTGAACTTTTCAAGGTTGTCGAACACAGTCTTGACCAAGGAATAGACAAGATCTGCGCTTAACCGACTTGAAGCGACGATGGTTGCATTGACACCGAACGTTTTAACTGGATCCGGATTCGCAGTATAGATTCCACCAGCAACGGTGGTATGAACATAGAAAGAATTCTCGCTGACCAATCGATCGATTTCTGGTCCGCTAACCTCAACTATTCTGGCGCCGCAAAGTGAAGTGGCTTGGCTAACAGATGGATTCGGGTGGCCAACGGTATAGACCATTGCTTGCACACGGTCATGACAAAGTGCCAAAGACTGCTGCCAGGCTGGCAGTTCATTCGCCAGCGAGAAGGTGCTCTTGTCCCATCCCTTTGCCTCCATCACGACTTCCATCGTTGCACGCTGCCCCGAACCGGGATTTCCAATATTCACCCGCTTACCCACTAAATCATTGAGGTGTGAGATACCAGAATCCTGGCGTGCAACCAGGGTAAAGGGTTCACTGTGCACGGAAAAAAGCGCCCGCAGTTCTGTATCCGGGCTCGCATCCTGGAACTTATCAGAGCCCTCGGCGGCATAATACTGCGCGTCCGACTGGGCTAATCCCAGGTCAAGCTTTCCATCACGCACATCGTTCAGGTTGCTAATTGATCCATTGGATATGTGTGCCTGACAGGTAACACCATGCTGATTGGCAGCCCTATTTACCAGTCGGCAGATGTTTCGCCCCACCTGATAATAGACACCCGCCTGACTGCCTGTACCGATAGATACTTCCGCTGCACCGATAGCTTTAAGCCAGCCAAGGAGAATTATGCCGGCCAACAATCCTTTCCTGTTCATAGGATGTCCTCCAACCCCGCGTATCTATACTTTGATCATCCAAACTAAAACAGGCCGGTATTTCGCCGGCCTGTTTTGGGTGAAAATTACATCCAGCCCTTTTCTTTGTAATACTTGACTGCCCCATCATGCAGCGGTGCAGTCAATCCGTCTTTGAGCATGTTCTCCTCCGACAGATTTCCGAAAGCGGGATGCAGTTTCTTAAATCGATCAAAGTTTTCGAATACCGCCTTCACCACGTGATAGATGGTATCGGCATCGGATGCCGTTGAAGATACAAACGTTGCTACTACACCAAAGGATTCAACGTCCACATCAGTTCCTTTGTAGGTTCCCCCTTTGATACTCGCTTTCGCGTAGTAGGACTTGGATTCAACCAATTCATCCACAACACCGCCGGTGACCGGTACGATTACGGTTTCGCACGAAGTAGAGGCTTCCTGAATTGAACCACTGGGATGCCCAACAACAAACACCATGGCGTCGATCTTGTTGTCGCAAAGCGCCTGCGCCTGTTCGGCGGACTTGAGTTCTGAAGAAAGCTGAAAAACATCGCTCGTCCAGCCTTTGGCACCCATCACAGCATCCATAGTGGCACGCTGCCCTGAGCCAGGATTGCCCACGTTTACGCGCTTGCCTTTGAGGTCGTCAAAAGTGGCGATACCCGCATCGGCGCGAGCCACGACAGTAAACACTTCCGGGTGAACACCGAAGACAGAACGCAACTCGGGCCAGGGTCCCTGCTCTTTAAACGACTCAACACCTTTGTAAGCATTATATTGTTGGTCGGATTGCGCCACACCCATATTCTGATTGCCGGACTTAATAGAGTTGAGATTAGCCACGGACCCACCGGTTGAAGGGGCGGTGCACTTAATACCGGTCTTTGCGGTGTCGCGATTGACCAAACGACAAATAGACTGCCCTACGACATAGTAGACGCCTGTCTGCCCACCCGTACCGACGGTGACATATTTCTCTTCCGCCGCCATGGAGCTGGACGAGCTACAGATCACCAGCGAGGCCAGGATTGGGATTATGCGTAGTTTCATGACAAATATCTCCTCATTATTCTTGACAGATACGATTAAAATTCTGCAGTAGTAAAACCAGTTCGGCCATATCTGGCCTGATTGCTTTACGACAGCGGGGGACGCAATATACAACAATCGATCTTGGTGCGAGAGGAAAAACTATCCATCTCAACCCTCGCCTATTGCCAATGCGAACACTCCCCTCTTTTTTTTGGGGTTTCCCCCCTATATTGTTGGATTTAATAAACATAAAATCCGTTAAGACTCTTTCGTTAATGCACATTCTCTGTCGGGCGAAGCCTGTTGGCATTGCTCCCTAAACATAGGTACCTATAACTCAGGATACGATTCCTAACTCGTTAACCAAGCACTAGACGATTCGGCAAACATCGGGACGGCAAAAAGAGACTGCTACAAATGATAGATAGCCTGAATTCCAGAAAAGGCTAGCTTGACTCTAGCATAGCTTAATATATTGAACAATTGAAATCTGTGTCGATTGGCAAACGGAAATCCCCAAACGGCGTTTTTACAGGATCAGGGTCCTGCACTTGAGCCTCGATCGCGTTTCTTATCGTTATATTGTTCTTGACGCGATGACCGCTGGTCGGAGATTGAGGAACCACTGAGGTTGCTTGGACTCGAACAGAGTAATAGTTTAATATCCCAAACAACATATTCCAAAAGAGCAAAATCCAAGCAAAACCGCAGGTTACTCGATGGATATAGGATCCCGCTTGAAAGCCGCAAGAAAAAAGCGAGGGCTTTCGCAGCGCAAGCTTGCTCGCAAGGCAGATGTGAGTAACGGCACCATCTCCCTTATTGAACAGAACAAGATCAGCCCTTCTGTCGCCCTTCTGAAGCGGCTACTGGAGGGGATTTCCATGTCCCTGGGTGAGTTCTTCTCCGATGCGGAGCAGAATCGGGAAAAATTTTTTTTTCGTGCCGATGAGTTAACAGAGCATAGTTTCGGCAGCATGAAATTCCTACAAGTCGGAAGCAACCTTCCCGGTCGTCAGCTTCAAGTACTACGAGAGTACTATCCACCAAAAGGTGATACCGGTGACTTGATGCTTGTCCACCAGGGTGAAGAGGCCGGTATCGTAATTCGAGGCCAAATCGAAGTAACGGTAGGAGATCAAGTTTCGCTGCTATCGGTGGGAGACGCTTATTACTTCGAAAGTAATTTGCCGCACCGATTCCGCAATCCAGGCGACGAAGAGTGTGAAGTCGTCAGTGTTTGTACACCCCCCAACTTCTAACACTCTGCTGTATCAAAACAAGCCCTGTTGTGGGCTATCAAACTGTTCTAACCGCACCGCATAGAATGGCTCTCGAGTATTCCCTGTTCCAGCTATTGCGGAGTGCTGCAATATGCCAGCGACCTCTATGTTTTAGACGACACCATCGGGGGCCTGCGTAATGTCGTATTCGCATGCATTTTCAAATAGTATTTATACCTAATAAAGAAGCTATGCAGTCGAGACTCTCTGCTCGGCTGAGATTGGGAGGGATCAAGATGCGCAAACGAATCATACCGCGGGATTTGGAAAAATCCGCAATGCCCGGGAATAGCTGGTTGGATATCCCGAGTCTTTCTGAGGTCGAACTCACCTCAGAAGATGCTGCGCACCCGATTGAGTCTGCATTGCTGCCGGATGGAATCCTCGGATGGCGAGCAGCAGAGCCTGGAAAGCAGGTGATCAGGATCATCTTCTACCAGCCACAACGACTTCAACGTATCTTCTTGGAGTTCGAGGAGCTTCATATTCAGCGCACCCAAGAGTATCTCCTGCAGTGGTCTGCTGATGGCGAACGAACATTCCGGGAAATTGTTCGGCAGCAGTGGAATTTCAGCCCTGACGGCGCCCCCCGCGAGACTGAAGACTATCAGGTTGAACTCTCAAATGTCGCTGCGCTCGAATTACATATCAACCCGGATATAGACGGCGGAGATGCCTACGCTTCATTGGCTCGTTTTCTGCTTGCCTAACAACGAACTCGGCGTAGTGGCCAGATGAGCGTCAAGTTATTCCGCTGTCACTGCCCTTAACTCTTACCAGACGCATTACATTGGTTGGGCATGGTATCGGTAGCGGTAAACCGGCGGTAATCACAAGATTGTCACCCGCACGCGCGAAATTCGTTTCTATAGCGGTTTTAATGGCCTCAGCCTCCAATGCTTCATAGTCATTCATAGCATTTACTCTAATGGCATGAATACCCCACACCAGAGACAGGGATCGCGCCACCTGGATAGAGGTTGTCATAGCCAGTATCGGTACCGGCGGACGCTTGCGTGCAGCCCTGAGAGCAGTAGAACCCAGATTGGTAAAGGTGACGATGGCCGCGGCCGGCAGAATAGTCGCTGCCTGCTTTGCTGACTCTGTAATGGTATCTGCCGTGGTACTCTTAGGCTTGGCTTGGCCTGCATCCAATAGCGCAGCGTAAGAGGGATCTATTTCGGTCTGCCTGATTATTTTATCCATCATCTCGACAGATTGGACCGGATACCTGCCGACTGCTGTCTCCGCGGACAACATGACTGCATCGGCGCCCTCGTAGACCGCATTTGCAACGTCAGAGGCTTCCGCCCTCGTCGGGGTTGGGGATGTAACCATGGAGTCCAACATCTGAGTAGCAACGATCACCGGCTTTCCTGCCTGCCGGCAGCAGCGGATGATGCGCTTCTGGATCGCGGGAACCGTCTCGGGGGGGAGTTCAACGCCCAGATCTCCGCGAGCAACCATGACGCTATCGGTTAGCTCAACAATCTCTTCCAAATGCTTAATGGCAGTGGGTTTTTCGATTTTGCTGATCAATCGTGCCCTACCAGCAATTAGCTGCTGCACATCCTCAACATCCTGCGGCCGCTGGACGAATGACAACGCAATCATGCCTATTCCGAGATCCAGCGCGAACTCCAGATCCCGACGATCCTTGGCGGTCAAGGGTGAAACTTCCAACAACACATTCGGCAAGTTTACGCCCTTGTGATTTGAAAGCGGGCCACCAACCAGTACTTTCGTGTCCGCGAAATCGGCGCCGCAGGAGATGACTTCGATCTGTACTTTCCCATCATCGAGCAGCAGTAGTGCGCCGGGACGAAGCACTTCAAATATCTCCGGATGCGGCAATTGGATTCTGTCGCCATCCCCCGGCTCATCTGATAAATCGAGGCGAAAGCGACTTCCCACGGGCACAACAACGCCGCTTTCCGCAAACCTACCAATCCGCAGTTTCGGCCCCTGCAAATCACCGAAAACACCGATCGGCCTTCCCACCTGCTCTTCCAATTGACGTACGCGCCTCAACTGCTCCGCGTGCGCTTCATAGGTTCCATGGCTCAAATTGAATCGAAAAACATCCGCTCCCGCATTGTACAGAGTTGATAGCTTTTCTTCCGTACTGCTGCCCGGTCCGATAGTCGCGATAATTTTTGTCTGTCTCGATCTGCGCATGGGAAACAATGGCCCTTTGGATAAGTAACTGCTTTGAGATCTCTCGAGGCTTGGTACCTGTGCCAATACGGCTAATTACCTAAAACGCCTGCCCGCCGTGAAAATGTCCACCGTTTTTTAGGTGGCTTCCAGTGAAGTCAAGTAGTGGAAAGACAATACACCACCGGATACGTACTTAGGAAGCGTTACGACTGGAGAATCATTTAGCAGGTCACGCCGCTCCTATGCCTATGGCCTCCTGCGATGGATACAGCATCGCCTACCGGTAGCCGAATATCCTTCGGTCAGGAGTAAATCGCGTGGTAGATTGGCTTTGTTTTTGTTATTCCGACCAGACTATGACAGACCGCCGCAACAATAGCATTCGATACTCTTTCATCGCGCGTTTGCGTTATAGACAAAGAGTTTCAAAAATGTAAATAGAAACATGGTGCTCGGTCTGGACCGTTGGCCTGCTCGAAGCCGTTGTATCCGCAGGCAGCTTGATTGTTTCCCAGACTCCGTCCATGGTAGTCCACTTCATGACACATCATGGATAATGGCGCGATCCGGCAGATGCCATGCCCCTACTAAATGTGACACTAAATTTTAACACGTGGTTGATATGACAGAAGACGATATCTGGCAAGCAGAACATTCAGCGGCATCCTTGACACGATTGCTGCCTAGGATAGAGGCCCGATTCCGGGGAGATACAGATCCGATAGAGTGGGAGGCGTACCTGGCGCGGCTGAAGCGGCACTTTCCGCGGCTGTTTCGATCTCTATTCAGGCTTTACGGCAAGCAGTACGATTTTTTTTATCATCTAGAGAATATCCTCGCTTCTGCAACCGAAATGTGGCTCTCTCGCCCGGCGGAACTGAAGGCACTGGATGCATTGAGGGAGGCCGATCCCGACTGGTTCCAATCCAACCGCATGGTTGGAACCATGTGTTACGTGGATCTGTTCGCGGGCGATATCGAGGGTTTACGGGAACGCATAGGCTACCTGTCTGAACTGGGTATCACTTATCTGCATCTAATGCCCGTTTTCCGGGCACCAGCAGGCGACAACGACGGTGGCTATGCGGTGAGCAGCTACCGTGAGGTGGAGCCTCGATTGGGTACCATGGAGCAACTGGCGGAACTCGCAACCGAATTGCGCCATCACGGAATTTCACTCACCCTCGATTTTGTCTTCAATCACACGGCGGACGAGCACGAATGGGCCCAGCGGGCGCTTGCCGGTGAACGGGAATATCAAGCCTACTATAGAATGTTTCCCGATCGCGAACTTCCTGATGCCTACGAACGCAGCATGCCTGAGGTTTTCACGGAAGATCACCCGGGGGCATTTACCTATCTGGGCCGAATCAAGAAGTGGGTGTGGACTACTTTCCACACCTACCAGTGGGACCTGAATTACGAGAATCCGGTGGTTTTCAATCGTATGCTGGAGGAAATGCTCTTTCTCGCCAACCAGGGGGTGGAGATTTTACGGTTGGATGCAGTCGCTTTTCTGTGGAAACGACTGGGAACAAACTGCCAGAATTTACCTGAGGCGCATTGGATTATTCAAGCCTACAATGCCGTCGTCAGCATTGCCGCGCCTGCCATGATCTTTAAATCAGAAGCCATCGTGCACCCAGACGAGGTTAATAAATATATAGGGGCGGGTGAGTGCCCACTCTCCTACAACCCTCAGCTCATGGCTTTACTCTGGGACGCATTGGCGACACGGGATATCCGCGTACTTCACTACTCGATGTCCAAACGTTTTTCCATTCCCGAGGGCTGCGCATGGGTCAACTATGTGCGCTGCCACGACGATATCGGCTGGGCTTTCTCCAATGATGACATAGAAGCCCTGGGCTTTTCCCCGGGTGAACATCGTCGATTTCTCAATCTCTTTTTCACCGGAAAGTTCGAGGGGAGTTTTTCCCGGGGCATCCCTTTCCAGGAGGACCCAAGAACCGGAGAAGCCCGTATCTCCGGCACCTGCGCTTCTTTGACAGGCGTCGAGATGGCCATCGCACAGCAAGATGAAGAAGAACTGGAGCTCTCGATTCGCCGTATCCTGTTGATTCACGGCATCATCATCACGATCGGGGGTATCCCTCTCGTCTACCTGGGTGACGAGATCGCCATGCTCAACGATTATGGTTACGAACAAGATCCTGCAAAGATAGGCGACTCTCGCTGGCTGCACAGACCCAAGTTCGATCACGAAAGTGCCGAGCTGAGGCGCAATGTCTCGACAATCCAGGGACGGGTATATCAGGGTCTCCTCAGATTGGTTCAACTGCGCAGCCAAAATCTGGCATTTACCCGAGCGGAAACAGAGTTTATAGAGACAGGCAACGATCATGTGTTCGGTTTTCTACGCAGTAGCGCGCAGCATATGGTTTTTGTGCTGGCCAGTTTTAGCGAAAAAGAACAGCGTCTGGAAGCAAAATTTCTGCGAAGGATGGGGATGCGCAAGACCATGGTGGATCTCTTCGCCGGTCGCACCATAACCGCAACCCAGCATTTGGTTATGGCGCCCTATCAATTGATGGTTCTGACCAGAACAGTGTAATGGTAGACAACCATCGTTATCAAAAACGTCGGGACATCCGGTTGCGGCTATCGCTGAGATGCGCCCCTATAAATCCCGACTACACTTAATTAGACGGCGTACCTCGGCTCCGTCCAAGAGGTAAATAAAGAGCTGGACAACAGGTGGGGATTGACTAGATGCAGGCATGGCAAACCTGGCGCGATCACCGAGGACAGCACCCAACCGCAGAGATGTTGGTTTTGCCCCTGCTCTGTCGCTGTATTCAACACCCCGGCACCCACATCGGTCGATACCTCACCGCCTGCTGAGAGTCCGCGCCAAGTATTGATATCGCCATATTGCAATAACCCAGAATTCCCGGAGTGAGATCAAGGTCATATGGTGTGATACTACATATGGCGAGCTCCTGGAGAACAGTATGAACTTCGAAACCATTATCTATAAAAAAAACAACGGCGTGGCAGAGATACGTTTCAATCGACCCCACCGAATGAATGCCGTGGTAAAAGCCCTATACGATGAGTTACAGCGTGCACTGGACGACGCTGAACAGGACACTGCTGTACGCACCATCATCCTCACCGGAGAAGGCCGCGCTTTTTGCGTGGGTGCCGATATGAAGGAGCATGGTGCCGGCACCCGCACGGCATACCAGCGGCGCCAATATCTTCGTGGAGAGCAGGAGGTTTGCCGACGCATCTTCTCGCTGCCCAAGCCGGTGATTGCCGCCGTCAACGGCTATGCTCTGGGCGCCGGTGCCGAGCTGGCCATAGTCTCTGATTTCATCCTCATGGCGGACAGCGCCCAGATCGGACTGCCTGAGATTAGCATCGGCACTTTCCTGGGCGGCGGAGTCACCCATCTGCTACCGCAGCTGATTGGCCTGACCAAAGCCCGAGAGCTGGTGTTCCTGGGAGACCGCATCGACGGCACCCAAGCCCAGGCTCTCGGCCTGGCGACCCGGGTGTTCCCAGCCGCCTCCTTCATGAATGATGTCTACGCCTTTGCTGCCCGTCTCGCGGACAAGGCTCCCCTTTCCATGGCGCTGGCCAAGGAACAGCTGAATCGGGGCATCAATCGCGGTATGGATGCCGCGTTGATCGCCGAGCTGGAGGGGATGACCTTCTGCACCACGACCGCTGACTGGCAGGAAGGGGTGGATGCCTTCGCAGAAAAGCGCAAGCCGGTTTTCAAGGGAGAATAAACGGGAACTTCCTTGACAGATTTCGCCCCTGCTCCTTGGCCGGTAGCCGGGGTGCTGCTCAATGCCGCGACCAGTTTTAATAGAGGAATCGACATGTCCCAGTCACTCAATTTTCTAAATCCTAACTCGGTTGCCATCATCGGTGCCTCAAAGGATCCGAGAAAGCGTGGATTTCGCGCCATTCAGACCCTGCTGCAAGAGAAGTTTGCCGGGGCCATATTCCCCATTAATCCGAATGAGACAGAGATATTGGGCCTCCCCTGTTACGGGGATCTCGCCTCGGTAGTCCACGAGGTCGACCTGGCACTGATATGCACTCCAGCCCGCACTCTCCCCGCGATGGTTCGGGCTTGCGGTGAAAAAGGGGTTAAAGGCGCCGTAGTACTGGCTGGAGGGTTCAGTGAGGGCAGTGAAGCGGGGGCGCAGCTGGAGAGAGAGATGGTCTCGGTCGCCCGTGAATTCGGTGTGCGCATAGTCGGACCCAATACCTCCGGAATGTTCAACACCTACAAGGCGTGCAATCTGGTAGGATTTTCCAATCTTCAGCAGGGGGGACTAGGCATCCTGTCCCAGTCCGGCAACATGGCATTGTCCCTGGTCACTGAGGGGCAAATCAACGGCCACATGGGCTTCAGCACCTACGTGGGGGTTGGCAACGAGGCAGACCTTCAGTTCCACGAGTACCTCGACTACTTCGGCGACGATCCCCAGACCCAGGTTGTGGTCGCCTATGTGGAAGGCCTGAAGGATGGCGGAGCATTCCTAGAATCAGCACGGCGGGTCAGCCGCAGAAAACCGGTGGTATTGTATAAATCAGGACGGACTGAGGTAGGACAGAATACAGCGAAATCACACACTGGAGCCTTGGCGGGGAGCTATGACGTTGCCAGAGGTGCGCTGCGGCAGGCTGGAGTTACCGTAGTCAGCCAGTCTGATCAGATCCTCCCGGTGGCGGAGGCATTGGCGCTGCTTCCGGCGCCATCCGGTAAACGCGTCGCCATACTCGCCGACGGCGGTGGCCACGCCACCATAGCGGCCGACGCACTTACCGATCAGGGCTTGGAACTGCCCAAGCTGAGAACAGCCACCAGAGAGCAACTGGCAGCGATACTCCCACCTGCCGCCGCCCTCTCCAATCCTGTAGACGTCGCCGGTGGGACAGACGCCAATCCCGAAGTATTCGCTGACTGTGCGGAGGCGATACTTGGCGATCCCAGTGTTGATCTATTGTTGATCGTTGGCCTGTTCGGTGGATACGGAATCCGCTTCTCCGAGACCCTGACGCCCATAGAGAGCCATGCTGCCTCGCGGCTTGGCGGGTTGCTTGAGCGATTCGGTAAGCCAATTCTATTACAGAGCCTTTATGCCCCCCTGCGCACAGAGGCACTGGTAACTCTGCGTGAGGCTGGCGTTCCGGTGCATGACTCGGTCGAAATCGCCGTGAATTGCCTGGTCGCCCTCGCCGAATACGGCGCCGCAAGAGAACGCATTCGCACCAGTGTCCAGAACGTTGTCATCGCCACCGAGGGTAGCGCCGAGGCGATTGTCGCAGACGCCCGGGGAGAGGGGCGTAATAGCCTATTGGAACACGAGGCTAGAGCACTGCTACAGGCCTACGATATCTCCATACCCCCCAGCGTACTGGTTCGCTCTCCGGAGGAGCTAGCTCAGGCGAACATTCAGCTGGGAGAAGTTCCGCTGGCCATGAAGGTAGTCTCCCAGGATATACTGCACAAATCAGATGCTGGCGGCGTGAAACTGAATGTGGCTGGAGAAACCCAGCTTCAACAAGCTTACTCCGATATTATTAATAACTCCCGCGCCTACCAGGCCGATGCCGACATTAAGGGCGTGCTGGTCTCGCCGATGGCTCCCAGGGGAGGCATCGAGATCATCATCGGAGTCACTCGGGATCCGCAGTTTGGTCCGATCATGATGTTTGGGCTCGGTGGTATTTTCGTCGAGGTGCTGAAAGACGTGGTTTTCCGTTCACTACCGCTGACCGCCACCGATGCCGGAGAGATGCTCAACGAGATCAAGGCCGGAGCCATACTGGACGGCGTGCGAGGTGCGCCCCCGGTGGATCGGCAGGCGATTGTAGACCTGATGCTGTGCGTCTCAAGAACATGCTTGGCACACCCGGAGATCGTCGAGCTGGACCTGAACCCGGTGTTGGGTTACGCGGACGGCTACGTGCTGGTGGATGCACGCATCATTCTATGCTGACTGCCGCCGCCACACCAAACCATAGCTGCACCAATATTCTTCCAAGAACATAAAGGGTAAGAAACCATGAGCGAAGTTCCGCAACTCCGAGACGCCACCCTGAAAACCGAAGGACGGGTGGCCACCCTGACCCTCAATCGGGACGACCTGCGCAATGCCCTTACCGGCACCGCCCTAGTTGACGACATCGTCGACACCCTGGACTGGGTCAATCGCGAGGAGGATGTATCGGTGCTCGTTCTCACAGGCGCTGGAAGCGCCTTCTCAGCGGGGGGCAACATCAAGGAGATGCGGGATCGAAGCGGTGCCTTCGCCGGTAATGTGCTTGAAGTTCAGCGCCGCTATCGCCAGGGAATTCAGAAAATTCCCTTGGCCATGCATCGAGCCGAGGTACCGGTAATCGCAGCAGTCAACGGCCCGGCTATCGGCGCTGGGTTCGACCTGGCATGTATGTGTGATCTACGCATCGCATCGGACAGGGCACTGTTCGGAGAGACTTTCATCAATCTTGGTATTATTCCCGGGGACGGCGGCGCCTGGTTTCTCCAACGTCTGATCGGATACCAGAAGGCGGCCGAGCTTACGCTCACCGGGCGCCTGGTCAAGGCCGAAGAGGCCCTTACGCTAGGCATAGTATTAGAAGTAATGGCACCCGAAGAATTACTGCATCGGGCTCAGATAGTCGCCGCTGAGATCGCCGCCAAACCGCCCCAGACTGTGCGTCTTACCAAGCGACTACTGAAGATGGCCCAACGCCAGGAGCTGGCCGATTTTCTCGATCTCAGCGCCTGCTTTCAGGGAATGTGCCATAACACTGAAGACCATCTGGAGGCGGTCAAAGCATTCCTGGAAAAACGCCAAGGCAGCTATCACGGGCGCTGATCGGTCCCGCGCGATATGCTGAGCTAAAAAAGATACGTTAGTCCAAAGGGGTGTCGCCGCAATACTCTCGATCAACAACAAGGGCTACCGACAAGTCACCTTGTAGTGAAGAGTTTTCACTGCTAAGAATTGAATAGCGGGACAAGCAGTCCCGCAATTTACTTAGGGAATGCCACAGCATCGGTTGGAGGTCTATTAATCTGCTACACAGGAGGATCGGTAGATGAAAGATTTACTCTTCCGTGAGATCCGTTGGTTTTTACCCGGCCCTGTCCCAACGCAAATCTTTGATTGGTTTCAGAAGGCACTACCTGGTGACAGAATCAACTCAGCCTTTCCCCGTTTGGATATATACCTGGTCGTTTCTGGACGAGAAGACCTTGGCCTCAAGGTGCGAGAAGGGCGCTTCGAGATCAAAACACGGCCAATCGAAGGCACCCAACATGGGCTGCTGGACGGTAAGATCGCCGGCATCCAAGAGAGCTGGACCAAGGATACCTGGGACTACCAAGATCCTATTGGCCAGATAACGACACCTTTCAATCTTGGTACACGGGTCCGTATCATCAAATCCCGAAGTCAAAGAACCTATGAGTACAGTACGGAAAACGGTGGTCAGATCGTCCCATTTGTACCATCTGACGATCAGCGATATCCGTCGGTAGGCGTCAATATAGAGATTACGGAGCTATATACCGAGACAGTCACTCCAAAAAGAAACAGTGAGGGTAAATTGGTTGATGAGCCGGCACCCCCGGAACGGTATTGGACAATCGCTTGCGAGGCCAACGGCTCGTCCAACAACACGAGCATAGAGACTGCTTTCAACATAGGCACCGCTAGGCTATTCAGGGATTACGATGGTCCAGACTTACCAGTCTCAGCGTCTTACGGCTATCCGCGCTTTGCTCTTTCGTTGTCGGCAGTCAGCTAGAGATGTAATCCAGGGAACTAGCTCAAAGAGCCCTACCCTGCCGGTTCGCCGTTGGTTCAAGTCAGGATAGGTGATCAGCAGTGCCATACCTAAGGCTTCCAGTCGCCATAGTGATGTGATTGACTGGAGTACCCTTTGCCAATTTGATTGATCACCGATCCAGCGGCGGATTTCCTGCAGATATCGGGGTTGCAAGAGTGGGAACTCTCTTCACCACTAGTAGTCGTTGTTTGCGGCATGTCTGTCTTGTCTGAAATCCGGCGTGATTGAGACCAGCCCAGCCCCCAGCAAACCTATCAGTATTTGAAGTCTTGGGAGCAAGAGCCTTTTAGGGAGACCACCGACTTGGAACACCCGCCAAATTGATTCGTAGAATTCTTCCGAGGAAAATAATCGGGGCAGATCGACAGGTCAGAGCAACTCGCAACCATGTGGAGCAAAGACCAACGGGCCGCTAACTTTTGCCAATGATCCGCTGACAGCAACGGGTACGGGGCCTTGACTGACTTGATCCCGGGTCAGGAAACTAGCAATAAAGGAATGCTCTCTCTATTCTCGAACACACTCTGGATCGTTAATATTGATCATCACATTACATTTCTCGGGCAGAGGCTCCTGTTTTGCAGCAGCTAACTCTTTCTCCCGCTGTTCCTGTTCCGCCTGTCGAACATCCGCTACCCACTGGCAATTTTCTCTTATGCCTGATTGGATTATTGAATCATACTGCCCTTTCATGTAACTGATCTGCTCGGAGTTATCCTCTGTTGCAGCCAGAAGAAACAATGCAGGCCAAAAAACAACTACGCCTACCGCCACCATTGCAGTATCGGTATCGGCATCAGTTTTTTGCTTGGCGACCATTGGCAATAGTTTTGCGTTGAGATGATGCATCTCCTCTTGCAGCTGCTCACAGCTGAGACTTGAGTACATCGAAATGGGGACATGGGTGGGATCAATCTTTTCTGGGTCGCTCGCACAGCCCGCTAGCGCAAAAACACTTGTGATTACGGCCACTTTCGGAAAACTCCGTTTCATTATTTCACTCCAACTATTTCATCGGCTTTACATTGCGTACGCTAGAAATCTGCAGAACCCATTCCTGCTGTTGGATCAGCGTTTGCAAACTCATTACTGAACGTTTCCCGTTGGTATAAATCCGACGACAACATAGCCCAATAGGATAACGTAAATTTTTACGTGCACATTTTTTGAAGGGGGTGGCCCCGGTTTGTTAAAACAGTAATTGCCAAACCACTGTACAAACCAAAGAGGACCACCATGGCTAAAGATACCACGAACGGGCTTAGCAAGGTTATCAGGATTGACGAGGGTGAGATACGCGGACATTTGGAAGAGATGGTCAGAGGTACCGTCGAGGAAACCCTGAACGCCATGCTAGATGCTGAAGCAGACGAGATGTGCAATGCTCAGCGCTATGAGCACTCGCCAGATCGAATAGATACCCGAGCTGGCCACTACAAACGGAAATTTCACACAAAGGCTGGTGAGGTCGAACTGAAAATGCCCAGATTACGCCAGCAGACGTTCGAGACGGCTATCATCGAGCGCTATCGACGCCGAGATATCTCCATCGAGGAAGCCATCGTTCAGATGTACCTGGCCGGGGTTTCTGTGCGTCGCGTGGAGGATATCACAGAGGCTTTGTGGGGTACTCGGGTATCCTCGGGCACGGTTTCCAAGCTTAATCAGAAGGTCTATAAACACATCGAGCGCTGGCGCAAACAGCAAATTGAAGGCAAATATGCTTATGTATTCCTGGACGGCATTGTGCTCAAACGCAGCTGGGGTGGAGAGGTCAAAAATGTTTCCGTCCTGGCAGCAATTGGAGTCGACCAGGACGGTTTCCGCCGTATTTTGGGCGTTCAGGAAGGCCACAAGGAGGATAAATCCGGCTGGTTGGGGTTTCTTAAGCACCTGAAGGATCGCGGCTTGCAGGGCGTCAGGCTAATTATTTCAGATGCCTGCCTCGGACTTGTGGAATCAGCTTCAGAAGTGTTTCCGGAGGCTGACTGGCAGAGATGCGCTGTTCATTTCTACAGAAACGTGTTCTCTCATGTGCCTAAAAACAAAGTACGTGAAGTCGCTGCCATGCTAAAGGCTATTCACGCTCAGGAGAGCCGTGAGGCGGCAGAGGAGAAGGCAACAGGGGTAGTCGACAAACTCAAGGAAATGAAGCTGAGGACTGCGGCAGAACTTGTGGAGCACAACATTCATGAGACATTCAGTTTCTACTCCTATCCCTCCCAGCATTGGCTCAAGATCAAAACCAATAATCCAATGGAGCGGTTGCTGAAAGAGGCCAGGCGTCGAACTAAAGTGATTGGCGCGTTCCCCGACGGCCATTCGGCATTAATGTTGGTCGCCGCTCGGCTTCGACATGTCTCAGCGACAAACTGGGGCACAAGGAAATACATGGACATGAAACTACTTGAAGAGATGGACAAAGAGGCAATCTATTCTATTGCCTGACCAATTCCCGGGACCGCTCCGATAAAAAATGTGCACAAGAAAATTGACAGCACCCCCAATAGTCGGGTGGTGATGACTAATTCTTTAATGATCACGTTAAAAGAGCATTTTGAGCGGCAAAGATATATTCGGTTCGAGGGTGTCCAGGTCATCCAGAATGATTCTTTATGAATAAAGCTCATTTTTACCACACTATTTTAATGGTTTCTAATGATACTCATACTCGGACACTAGGTAGCTGACCTAGATCAACATAGAAATCGCAAGTACCGGCTGGACTCCCGCCTCTCGCCGATGCCCGTAGAGTAATTTCCAATTTAATAGACATGATAAATACATCATTTCAGGGCTGAACAGACGCCCCGCCGGCATCCTTTGGTGAATCGCCGGAGTATACCCGTGACCTATTTTTCGCTTCCAACTTGATAAGGCGAAGAATTAGAAAGAAACCCACTAACATGACCACCACAGAAAGGTATAGGCCAAGATTATAGTTTCCGAATACTTGTGTCAGATAACCGGTAAGCAGAGGAGCGACAATTTGGGCAACTCCATAGGCCAAGGTCATTTTTCCCATGAACTTGGCTGGATTGCTAGGGTAGAAGTGGCCGGCCATGGTCAGTACCAAACTGACGCACGCTATGAAGGTTCCACCATATAAAAGTGCACCAATAACAACTATCCAAAGCGCATCGCTCAGAGCTGGAAGCAGAATTCCAACCGCTTGAATGCCATACGCCAAGAGTAACGCTTTTAGATATCCCAACCGCCTAGCCACCAAATCCCATAACATCACGGCCGGAATCGCGCTCACTCCAACCACGATAAAGATGTACTGCCCCCATCCTCTTAGGCTCGTCATGCCCTCGACGATATCGACAATGAAGGTGACGCTTACCACAAAACCATAGCCTGCACAAAAATAGGCCAATAACATCGTAATCATAAACTGCGGACTCGGCGGACTATCTCGTACCGTTGGTTTCGCGTTTGGATCTACTGCACTTGGTCGAGGCATCCAACGCCACGCCGGAATAGCAAACAGAGTTGCCACAATGGCAAAGGCAAACCACTGCTGCTGCCAACCCGCCGAGAGTTGTACAAGCACTTCCACAACGATGGCAGTGAGCACAATACTGATACCTACTCCCGCAAAGTGGATGCCCAGTTCACCACGGTGGTTATGGTGAAACATCCATTTCAGAATAAGTCCAGAAGCGATAATTATTCCACCTGAACCACAGACCCCGGCGAGAAATCGTAATGCCGACCAGACTAATATATCCGTGGTTAGTGCCATAGCCGCTGCGGTAACAACACTGAGCAAGAGATAGACTTGGTACAGCAGATATTTGTGCCGCAAACTGTTCATGCTGGCAGCAATCAAGACACCCAGCATGTATCCGAAGTAGTTTGCCGTTGCCAGCCAACCGGCACCCACATCGTTCAGCCCGGTTTCTGCCTGCATAATGGGAATCAGCGGTGTATATGAGAAACGCGCGACCCCTGCAGTAACGATCAGGCTGCAAACTCCTGCAATGTATACTTGGAACTTGCTGAGTCCTGCCTGCATATTCATCTCCAATTCTTGCTGCCTTTTCTCAATCCCAAGCCCATCTGACAAGCACGATAATTGAAAATTATAGGGTGCATTTTCTACAGGACTGAAAGTAGCCGTCTAGCCATACTGATCCGGCTTGGCAATTTTATGAAACGATTGTGGCGGCCCCTTCGCATTGGTTGTTATTGAAGCATTTTAGGCAACCGACTCTAGCCTATTGCGCGGGTGACCTATCGTCTCAATACAGCCAGCCACCGCCAGAAATTGAGCAGTGTTGCGAGTGACGCTGCCACATAGGTCCAGGCAGCAGCTTTGAGTATTCGTCTGGCCGCCGGTATCTGTTCGGGTTCCAGGTATCCAGACTTTAGAATAGGCAGTGCCTTTTTAAAGCTGGCATCAATTTCAACCGGTAATGTCAGGATCTGCACTACCAGTGAGAAACCCATGATCAGTATCGCACCGATGACATTCAGGAGACCCGCCGATGGGGCCCGTGTCAGCAGCGCCGTAAAGGGTGCCGCAAACAGCAGAAAGGATCCTATCCTACTGGCCCAAACCGTCCATTTGGCGGTGCGGGTCCTGAGATTGAATAGCGGTTCACCCGCTGCATGCTGCAAGGCATGGCCGCATTCATGGGCCGCAACCGTAATTGCAGTGAGCGTTCTCCCCTCGAACTTGTCCTTTGTCAAACGAACACATTGGGCCGCCGGATCGTAATGGTCTCCCAGTTCCGTTGTTTCCACTTGAACCTGCTTCAACTCAAAACGATCCAGAAGGTGGCGAGCCAATTCACCGCCCGTACCCGGAAAGTTCTCTTCATCCCTTCGATTGTATTTTGACAGGACATGCCGCACCCAAAACTGAGGCAAGTACACAATTGCCAGCAGCAGAGCAATTAGCAGGAGATACGACATGCGGTTTCCATAGGCATCAAAAAACCTTTTCAGTTAGGAATACGGTAAACTACGCAAAAGTGGCTCATATCCAAACGGAAGCGAGTCGTGGTTGCTCAGTAGTTCCTTGTATAACGCCCTAAAGTGGATCAAAACCAACGCAACTGGAGAAAATATCCACTACTTAATAGCCCTGGTCAACTGCCCACCACAAGTTTTGCCGCCTACTTTCTATCCCTAAAAATACCCTAAGAAAAACAAGCAATTCGCCCGACCTCTCATGCCTCTTTTCCAATTCTGCGCTGTATTAGGGGCGAATCCAATGCACCACGGACGAATCGATTCCTAACACACAATCATACTGGCGCTTTGCCATTCGGATGAGCCTTCGATGCCTGGCAACAACTAGGTAGAGCTACAATAGAGCCAACCCTTGCAGCTGACTATCCCGGTTGGAGACCGATATCCGCGATAGCTTGGTGGAGTACTCGTCACGACCATATCGGCGTTCTAACACTGAGTCGGTATCTGGGAAATACCTGGCTCTCGACCTGCAGGCCCGAGGCGTGGCCAATTAAACGAAAAGTTGACAACAACTATTGATCAGATGCGAGCTTCGTCTGCTTCGAATACCGCTTGGTGCAACCATGTATCAAGCAATCGCTCCAGGAGAAGATTGCTATTCAAATACCTTGAATTTGATACTTCCAGCAACGCCTCCACGGATTGTACAGTCTCGGATACTACGATCTTGTCTGCGTCCCGATTACACAGCCGGCGCACCCAGTCCGGTGTTGCTTCCAAATGAAACTGAAATGCAATCACAGAATTCCATGCAAAAGCCTGGTTTGCAAAATATTCTCCTTTAACGAGGTGCGCGGCGTCTTTGGGTATATCGAAGGTATCTTCGTGCCAGAGAAAAGCCTCGAAGCGGTCAGGAAATATATTGCTAAGCGAGTGACATCTGGATGCAGTTGTAGATTCCAGGGGAAACCAGCCAATCTCCGGATTGGCTCCTGAATAAGTTCTGGCTCCGAGTACATCCGCCAAAAGTTGTGCTCCCAGACAAATGCCCACCACTGGCTTATCTGCACGGATGAAACTTTCGAGTAGCTGCTTCTCACGAGTCAACCAGGGACAGCGATGCTCATGCCAAGCACTCATGGGGCCTCCCAAAACTACCAGGCAATCGGTACTCTCGATCTTCGGCAGATCATCCGTTTTCTCAGCCAGGGTCTCAGTACATGGGTACCCCCGTTTCCTTGCCCAGATCGGGAGATGTATATCACCGCCGAGGTTACTATGGGCTAAACAGTGTATACGCGGAATCAATGTGTATCAGTCCCTGTGGTGATTTCGGAAAGTATTGACAATATAGTTCTCGCTCTTCTTCCTCAATTCAGTCGGGGTCACTCGATACATTCACTAGCGCAAGTTACTGTAGAAGTGCGGTTAAGGCCTATCATTTTGACCCAAGATGCTGGCTGTATTGCCTCAGGAGTTCAATAACAGTGTATTGACCCCAAGGCATGCTGTACAGGCGAAAGTCGTTAGCAGGGGTGTAATAACTGCGAGCATGGCGCCAAAGGTCAAGCATCGGGCCACGAAGCCCGAGGCGGCACTGGTCAAAAAGAGGTCTACCAGGGCCAGACAACGGTTTGGTAATTCGGCAGGTAGTATGAACTGATACCATTAGATTTCGAGGGTTCAACCGAAAAGACCGAGGTAAGTATGGAAAAAGAGTTACAGGCTCGGGAAAGCGGTTCCATACGGTCTCACGACCTACGTATGGCAGATACTGAGTATTAACGGTTGGGTAATGATAATTTCGATATACAATCAACTACGAAATTCTCTCGTGGAGATGTGCACATGCTTAAACGGCTTAAATCCTTCTTCGATCAGCACATCGATCTTGCTGCCTCTGCGAACGCACCTGATCCCCAACACACTCTGCATCTGGCGGTCGGCGCACTACTGGTGGAAATGACGCATATGGACGGCGAGGTTTGGCCTGAGCAGCGCGAAGCCTTGGAGAACCTGGTACTCGAGCATTGTGATCTGGAGCGGAGTGAAGCGATGGAACTACTAGAACTAGCTGAGGCGGAACGCACGGAATCTACCGATTATTTCCAGTTTACCTCTATGATAAATGTTGCCTATACCCTAGAGCAAAAGATAAGTCTCGTCGAACTACTGTGGCGTATAGCCTATGCGAACAATTCCCTGGACAGGCACGAAGAGTACTTAGTGCGGAAAGTTGCAGATCTGTTACACGTGCCGCATAAAGAGTTTATCGCCGCGAAACTTAGGGTCAGCGGCGATCGATAAACTTGACTAGATCGCGTTCTCGATCAGCCACCGGCCAGTTCCCGCATGAATATGGCTTGGTGTATGCCGCCAAGACTGATCATACCGGCCAACCGGTTGTCTTGCCCGACCACGGGAATGCGCCGGAATCCGTGTAAGTCCATTTGTACCGCAGCCTTCATAATCGGATCGTCTTTGGATACAGAATAGACCGTGCGGATCATCAATTCGCTCACTTTCCTCTGCAACACATCCCCGTAAGACCGCTCCATAGCTTGGAAGTCTTGAGCCTGGATTGGGTCATCGAGAAATTGGGTATAACCAGGGAGCATGGCCTTTAGTATGTCCTTTTCCGAGATGATGCCTAGGAGCTGGTTTTCCTCATCCACCACCGGCATGCCGCTAATCTTCTCTTGACAGACAATTTCGGCGACAGACCGGACCAAATCATCTGCCTTCACGGTGCGGACGTCCCGGATCATGATATCTTGGGCACGAATGGAACCGTCTTCCGGGCTTGCGGTGAAATAGGTATCGGGAATAGTCTCCCGGATTTCGGGAAAATTATCCTTCCCTTCTCCCGGAACGACAATTCGTTCATCTTCGGGTACAGGTTCTGGCCGTGGCCATTGTCCCGGAACCGGATTCGGTTCGGTGAGATAGTCCGATGCCCCGGCCAAGTCCTGCATGACCGGATTCCAGAACAGATCATGTCCGGGTACGTCGCAGCTGAACTCGATGGGGATGCCATTGGGGTCATAGGAATAGATCGACAGAAAACACCCGTGGTCAATCACGTCGGTGCTGGGAAAATCTGCGGCATCCAGGCGGGCCATGATCTCCCACAGTGCTTCCTTATCGGAAACACCGATCGAGATGTGGTCGAAGATGAATGGACCTTTCACCGGTTTCCCATGATGATGGAGCGAAGCGGGTTCTACTTCATCCCACTCGAAGAAAGATATCCGGTTATTTCCGGAAATCAGGAAAAAATACTGCCGGTAGCCAGGGCTGCCATAGGCATAGACAAGGCGCATTCCGATCAGGTCCCGCCAGAATCTGATTGTGCGCTCGATGTCGTTAGTGGCGAAGGCGGTGTGATGAATGCCTGTATATTCTGGTTTCATATTCTTTTTCTGAGCTAGAGGATCAGAGTCACTTTTAGTTGGGTGTCAACTCTTACCATTCGGATCCTGCCGCTCCGTACAGTTGAATAAAAGTTTTCACACCTGTTTACCAGAGTTCTCGATCCGTTAGAAATTATTCATCCGCGTGTCCTATTTTCAAAAACGAGTGAATCAGTAACCCGATTTATCAATCTCAGCTTACCCATCGATGGCAAGGCGATACGCATGTACAGACTCTTCATCAATTTGACTGTGATCTTCAACCCACAACGGATAATCATTAGCGAGCGAGTTTCCGTTCTGCTGAGATACGCCTCGGCTCTCAAAAGCTACTCCCATGCGGTATCTTGGGGTATACCCTCTTAATTTTTAGTCTGCCATGGTACGTACTCTCGCCGTAGTGCTGCCAAACGCCCCTCAAAGGCCTTAGCATAGGCATCCGCAGGTTCTATCACCTCGGTCTCTAAGTCTGCGAGCAACTGATCGTAGCTGCCGTAGCGATAAACAGGCTTAAGAACGGAGTCGGCGATTAAAAAGCTGTCGGACATCGAGGGCATTTTCGCAGACTCATGGATAATTAGCTTGACCGGAAGTGATCGGAGATTATCGGTTATTCTGGTGAGTTCCTGGACTACCGCTTTAGCATCCGTAAGGTCGGCCACTACAAACCGGGACATATGCGCTAGTGTCATTAGTGTTTCCATGGTCGTCTTGGAAGACTGCGGATCAAAGTCGAACAAGATCGGCAGGAGATCATGTCGTTTTCGGAGTGCGTCACGTATAGCGTGTAGCACTTGCAGTCTCTCATCGGTGAAACGCCCGATGATCAAAACCCCCTTGCTTCCCATCGTATCGATGACAGAGCGAAGTTTGTCGCTCCGGGATAGCATATAGATGAGTTGAGCGACCTCGAGATCATCTACCCAGACCAGGGGCCGCCCCTCCGCAGTCGCTAACACAAGATCAGACTGCTCAGTGGCTTCGTCGGTCTCAAGGTCCCAGGCTGCGATACCATAGACCTTACAACCAGTGAGAATCGCACCACGCAGGTCTGTCTCCACAATGGAGGCCAAGCTCAGTGTTGCCTTGGTGAGATCTGCCCCCGAGAGATTTACTTGGTAGAGCCCTGCGCCAGTAAGATCAGCATTCTGCAACAGAGCGCCACTAAGGTCAGTTGCGTCAAATCGCGCCCGCACCAACACGGATCCTCTTAAATCGGCACCGGAACAGTTGGCCAAGTCGAGGTTCGCGTTGCGTAGATAGGCTCCTGAGAGATCCGCCTGCTCCAGGTTGGCGTTGTACAAGTGTGCCCCAGCAAAGCTAGCTTCACCTAGCCTGGCTTGCCGAAGGTCTACTCCCTGGAGATCGGCACCCGTTAGATTTGCCCCGGTTAGATTCATGCCCGATAACTCCGCATTGCGCAGGTGGATCCGGCCGTCGAAACTGAGTCGCCAAGTATTCCATGCTTCAACGCTGTCTTTCAGCCTGGCTAGGTGGTCATGATTCAAGAATATCTCCGGGTCATTGCGGAGTAGGTGCCTGCTGAGGCACTGTAAGCGTCTCGCGAATTACATCTTTTCCAGCCTTTACAGAGTCCTCATGATGAACCCATCTTACATTGACAGACAGGGGATACATCATGGAACCGAGCTTATCGAAAAGAGATCTCAACCGCCAGCGCTGGCGTGAGCGGATCAACGCTTGGGGAAATAGCAGTCAAACCCAGAAAGCATTCTGCGAGGATCAGCATGTGGGGCTGGCCTCTTTTCAAAGGTGGCGCAGAATACTAAAGGCGGAAGACTCTGAAGGCTCAGTTGCCGCACTTCCCGAAGCGGTTCGTTTTTTACCGGTGAAAGTACAGCAGGAGAAACCCGCGAATCTTATGATCCTGATCCAGGATGATCTTCGCATTGAAGTGCCGGCCGGATTCAATCCTCAACAGCTTCAGCAGGTCATTCAGGTACTGCGTGCATCATGATCGCATTTGGTTCAAACACCAAGGTCTATCTGGCAACCGGTCCCACCGATATGCGCAAAGCGGTGAATGGATTGATGGTATTGGTTCAGGATGTTTTGCAGGCCGATCCATTCTCCAGCCATCTCTTCGTTTTCTGCAATCGACTTCGCGACAAAATCAAAATCATTTACTGGCACAACAATGGATTCTGGTTGTTCTATCGGCGTTTGGAAAAACAGCGGTTCTGGTGGCCAGGCGCTGGTGAACAGCTGTCCATAGAGATCTCGACACGTGAACTGAGTTGGCTGTTGGAAGGGCTGGACATCACCCGGACCGAAGCGCATAAAGCAGTTTCTTATTCCTTGTTTTAATACGCTTTTTTGCAACCTGATGGGTGTCTTTTTGTTATAATCATGCGCATGCAATCAGCGACTTATCCGCTTCCCAATGATCCTGATCAGCTCAAGTCTGAAGTGGATCGATTGCGGGGCGCTGTCAAAGAAAAAGAGCAACGAATCGAACAGCTACTGGATTATATTCTGCTGCTGCGCAAACGCCAGTTTGGTGCCAGTGCGGATCGTCCGAACAAAGATCAGTTCAATTTGTTCGATGAGGCCGAACTGGAACAGCTGCTGGCGGATCTGGATATTCCAGACCCGTTCGCTTCTGAATCGACGACTCAGGAGAAAACAGATAAAGAAAAGCAGAAACCCATCCGTCGTCCGCTGCCCGCGCATTTCAATAGGGTAGAGAAGATTATCGACCTTCCGGATGAAGAGAAGGCTGCCATGGGGAGTGACTGGAGTTTCATCGGTTACGACACCTCTGAGCAACTGGCAGTCATTCCCCGGCAGTACTATGTCATTGCGTACAAGCGCGCCAAGTATGTCCCAAACAATGAGGAGGTCGCCGGTGCCGAACAAGCTGTCAGAATCGCACCGCGTCCGGACCAAATTATTCCCAAGTCCATTGCTCACAGCTCGGTGATTGCCGATGTCGTTGTCCGCAAGTTCGTGGATGGCCTGCCGTTCTATCGCCAGGAAGTCATTAATGCCAGAGAGGGTATCGATCTGAGTCGCCAGACCATGAGCGGCTGGATGATGCAGCTCGACGAACGGCTGTTACCGCTGATGGCCGCGATGAGACGGATACTCTTTCAGGGCCGGGTGATCCATATCGACGAAACCCGATTACAGGTATTGAATGAACCGGGACGGGAGAATACCCAGCAATCGTACATGTGGGTCTATGGTGGTGGTCCACCGGACAAACCGGTAATCTGGTACCAGTATGCAGACACCCGCAGTGGAGATGTGCCGTTGAAGTTTCTGCATTCTCAGGAAGACAACTCTCTGGACGGGGAGACGTACCTGGTGACCGATGGCTATGACGGGTATAACGCGCTGGCCAGGACGCCCGGTATCCTTGGACACGCTGTCTGTTGGGCGCACGTGAGGAGACGCTTTGTCGAGGCGACCCATGGCCGGAAGAACACCGCAGCGGCCCACCAGATGGTGGCGTTGATCCGTAAATTATATCTCGTCGAGCGCATTGCCGGGGACAAGACACCGGAGAAGCGAAAAGCGATCCGTCAGGCGCAGGCTGCGCCGATTCTGGACAAGATCAAGGAGTGGCTCGATCAGAAGGTTGTGCAAGTATTGCCCAAGAGCCCGCTGGGTGAAGCCATCGCTTATAACCTGGCGCTTTGGCCGCAACTGAAGACCTATCTGGAAGATGGCGATATTCCGATCGACAACAACCGCATCGAAAATGCGATCAGACCCTTTGTCATCGGCCGCAAAAACTTTCTCTTTTCAGGCAGTCCGCTGGGTGCAGGCGCCAGTGCCACTCTATATACCCTGGTGGAATCCTCCAAGGCGAACAATCTGGAGCCTTGGGCCTATCTGAACTATCTTTTTGAGAAACTTCCCATGGCAAAGTCGGAGCAGGCATTACTCGACCTGCTACCGCAGAATTTGAAAATGGAAGACCTGAAACCATAGGGTCAATCCGGTAGTCGCCCAGACGCTTACGAATATCTCCGGGTCATTGCGGAGTAGGTGCCTGCTGAGGCACCTAGTTTAACAATGAGTACTTGGTAATATTCCACATATTACCCCATTAACACCAACGGGGATGAATTGGCGATAGATTGCGCCTGGCCGGTAGCAGGCGTCGCCAGTTGGATCGGCGACAGCTGATTACGTTAAAGTCGAATAAGCCTCTCGGCCGAGGGTGATACCTCTTTCGGCCAGCAGATCCTCTACGTCGTCATGACTCAGGTTGAATTTATAATTGAGCCAGACGGCGTAACTGATGATCTCCGGAGAAAATCTGTAGCGCTCGTAGATATTCATATACTAATTTTATCGATTTATAAGGGTTTAATTGGCAATACCTATGACCAACAGACTTAACATGAAGCATTATCAGCTGTTCATATCTCACTGTTGAACCTCATTACGTGATAAATCAGCTATACGTATTATCTTTACGCCACTGCGTAGGTGATTTACCAGACCAGCGTTTAAACGCACGGCTAAACACACTGGTTTCTGAATACCCGAGTAGCGTCGCAATTTCTGTGACGGCAATACTGGTGCTGGAAAGTAACTGACGGCTCACTGCACTTCGAACGGTATTGAGCTCATCCCGATAGGTGGTTCCCTCCGCATGCAACCACCGACTCACTGCGCGCTTATCCATACCAAATTGCTTTGCAACCTGGATAGCTGACAGCTCCCCCTCTAACAAACACCGATAAAGCACAGCTCGTAGCTCACCTGTTAGATCTACAGGATGGCGGATGCGGAGTGCATTAGCTTCTTTTACGAGATGTTGATAAAGCAGCGGATCTGCAGAGGGGACCTCACGGCTCAGCAAGCAGGTAGGGAACTCCATCGCGTTTTGATCCGCGTCAAAGTGCAAGGGTGCCTTGAAAAAATCTTCGTAAGGCTCCAGATCGTCCGGCTGGGATCGAGAGAGAAATACCCTGTCTGGATTCCAACGCGGACCACAGAGGTTACGCATGATATTACAGCCAGCAGCTATAGACAGATCGTATGCTTGATCAAGCGATTCCACTCCAGTCTGATGAATTTTGTAGCCGAGTGAGGCGATTTCATCAATTATTGTCAGGAAAGCCGTACCACCCTGATCCTGTAAGTCCAGGTAGTCAATGAGATTAGCGAGTGCTTTACCAATGTCAGGCGCCGCACGTACCAGAAATCCGGTGATGCCAAGATAGGAAGGCACCGAACGCATCCCCAACAGTAAACCAAAATGCTGGCACTCGGTTGCTGTGACACAGCGCGCCAGCAGCGTGCTTGCCCTTATATAGGAGATTTTACAATCGGGATCCTCAAACTGCGCCAGCTTGAAACCGTTTTCCTCAAGGACATTCTTCGGATCAATCCCGAATGACTGCAGAAGCGCAGGCAAATTAACCATATGACCAACACGAACGCTGTGATCACAAAATTTTGGCGGAATTGATTGCCTGGCGCTTTTCATGCCTTTTATCATTCTCCGAAAGATTCGGAATGTCGGTAAAATTGTAAAAAATGTCAAATTTTGGTTGAAATATGCCAAGCAGGCTTGAAACTGATCTGTTGAAATCGTGTACAGACGATAGAACAGTTCAGCGGTCTTCGATTTATTGTTGAACATCAACCTCGAGCACCTGATACCAATACTTATCCATAATTGTCCGGACGGAAAGCCCTGTAGTGCTGTCAACGGAGAGCATCCCGCACCTTGCCACATGAATTGGGCCTTTACGTCCACTCCGGTGGCAGCGATACCCCCAAACCTAAAAACGGGAGGAATTAATAACAAAATGAACCTCGACTCACGAATCCCTGTTGGGCTAGCCGCACTTCTCGCCGCAATAACGACTACGGTTTTTGCGGCGACGCCCTTTACACTCGAAAAAAGAATCCCTGCGCAGTCAGCGGAACGGTACGGCGATATTCCGCTTGGCGCGCTCATTCGCACAGATGAGCGATACAGCCGCGACCGTCTGATCCAGGGTCCACGTGGATGGCACTACTGAAACCGGCTGGAGAACCCCAAGAATTTCCAGAATCCGAACCTCTGGGGCGACAAGCTGCCGACCTATTTCATGGGACAGATGAAATTGCCTCCCGGAACGCGATTGACCATGCACGGCCGTTTCCCCCACGCACGCTACTTCAAGATCGCGCTGTACCGCTTCGAGCACAACACCTTCATTGCCCTCGGGGGCGAGGACCTGGCGGCCTGGGACATCGACCCCGATCCCGGTTCGAGCAACCCGTATCGCCCAGGGGCCGATCGGCAGGTCGAGAATCGCAGCTATACTGCGCATATCGTCACGGATAAACCCCCGGCGAACCCCGCCGATCGCGCCAAGAACACGATGTACGCTGGCCCGCAGGAGAGGTCCATTCAGGTCGTCTTCCGCATCTACGTGACGGACCAGGGGTACGACGGTGCGGGCCTGGGACGGGGCGATTCGCCTTCTCCTGCAGAGCCTCTAGTGACCTACGAGGCAACACTCGCCGACGGCACCCGGCTTTCGTCTGAGGAGGTCGTCGAACGGTTTGGCGAACACATCGGTTTTCCTCCCCCACCCGTAGCCACCGACGGTTGGTATGCACTCATCAACTCCAAAGACAACGACCCAAGCCTGGATCCGGCTTCAGCACCGGCGCGCAAGGAGGCACGATGGGAGATCTTCCGGGGAATCAAGTACACGGTCGTCGGCGCATTCATGCCGCCCGAGGAGAAGGCGAAGATCAAGCTGCAGACCGAGATGGAAGGTGGCGGCGATCCCACGACGGTCTACATGGCGAATTTCCTGTCCAGGAAGTTTGGCCCGGTTTATGTGTTCCGGGGCAAGATGCCAACCTTTCCCGATACCTACACGGGGGCCGAAACCATGGGAGACGGGCAGGTCAAGTACTGGTCAGTCGTGACAGCGGGATCGGCACCCTCCGGTGAGCTGTGGGACGGCGTATACGACATGCAGGTGCCGTTGGACGAAGAGGGTTACTACACTATCGTGGTGAGCCGCCCGGAAGACCGGCCCAAAAACGCGACCCGCGAAAACGGTGTAGCGTGGATCGACTGGGGACCGGGCGAGGGACTGGACGATCCGAGAGACCGCAAGGATTGGGGCATGCTGTTAATGCGATTTATGGTATGCCACCCGGATTGGGAGAACAGCCCTGCCAAATCGCACAAGCCCGGAACGGAAGAAGCCGTCATGGGGCCTTATTACCCCAAGGGCTACTACACCACCAAGGAGGAGTTCGAGACGAAGGGGGATGGAAGAGCTGTTTCCAAGAGCGTCGAGCCCATCACGGTTACCGAAACCCGTGACATGCGCTTCGGCGAAATCCTCGTTGTCAAGGATACCGGAATCGAAGTCTACAACACGACGGGCACGAACAACGCCCCACCCGAGCTTTGGAATGCGTTGGATCCCAAGACGCTCGCAGAAGAGTTAGGCGTGCGGGCCGTACAATTGAATGGACCGCATTTTTGGATGATGGATACCCAGACTGCGTCGTTTGGAGAGAAGGCCACTTTTGGTGGTCTGGAGGCCCGGTACGTTGCGACGCTGGATCCCGCCACTCTCCAGGGCGGATTTCAGCCGTATAAAGTCTTCAACCCGAAAAAGACCCAGAAAATGGTATATGCCAAAGGGAAACCGGTGTTCGAGCTCATCGATCCTGCAAGCGTGTCTTTGATCTCGTGATGCGAAACAGGACTTCCAAGTCTCTCTTTCGCACTCGATCTGCGACAGCCTATTATCGTCCTGGACGTCCTGCGTACATGTCGTTCCGTCACTTCCTCGTTGGGAAGCGACTACACAACATTACCGCAAATGACTCGACGCCGCGTACGGATGCTCTCTTTGTATCCCCTCTGGCGCTATCGCACGTCGGGTCTACAGTTTCGCCTCGCGGCTACCAGGGACTACCAGCCTTCGCTTCGCTCTCCATGGCTGGCAGCGATGGTCATGTGTACGTATTGCAGGCCCACGACGAGAGGTTCACGATGGCATCGCTCAAGGGACTCGGCAAACAGATGGTGCGTCTACCCGAAGATTGGATATACCGGACCCGTATTCTTTCCGAAGATCTTGTCCTGGATTTGAGCCCCAAGCAAACCATCTACGCTATCGGAGATGAGTTCCACCAATACTATACCCGAATCCCAAACACTAAATAGTAGGAGTTGCGATTCTTTGTCTCCTTCCCCAAGCCTTTACAGCGGTTAGGCAGATTGCATTAATAATTGAGGAAAACAGGATGATCAAACTGAACATTGGGTTAATGTCGGCATTACTGCTGTTTGGGGTGCTGTAGATGAGCACGGCAATGACGTCAGAATAAAAGGTGCCGGCAGTAAGCAGGGAGGTCCCCCTGAACCTGAAAGCGCTATTTACTCATACAACGTTGTGCGGCGACAGCGCTATGGTACAAAATCAGTCTCATAGCATGACCACAGTAGGAGAGACTGATGCGATAGCGCCGCGCCTGACTACCGAAGGTTCAACTCGACATATTAATCTTGAAAAGTATTGAGTTTGCGCTATAGATCAAAGAGTTTCCAGAAAAGGACATGGTCAAGGAACTCGCCTCGAATCGCACCCATCCTCTGTCTTCCACTGTTTCGGCAGGAGGCAAACTCAGTCACTGGTCGCGAGTACGATCAAATCGTCCTCCATGTTCAGTTGCAGGTTTTCGTCACGACGAGGATTGAGTTCTACTCCGCCGTTAGTAGATCGTTCTTGATCGACCCGCCGGATACCGATAGCGATCTCCCCCCGGATCTGGGCGGCACGTTGCAGGTCGAAAAAGGTAAGCTCGCTCTCCCTTAGCTCATAACCCGGAAGCTGGGAGACCGTCTCGACTATGTCGTACTCTGCTATGGGGTGAAAACAGATCTCGCTGCCACCCGAGCTGAATAGCTCATCGAACACCACATCAAGCTCGCGACGCAATGCGACGCGCGTCAACATATGACTGACGATGTTAGGGCTGACAATGATCTCGCCACTACGGTTGTCGAACAGGGAAATATTGTCTGCATCCGTCAGTTCGACTAGTACCCGGGGCACCTGCGAACCGGACGACAATAACTTGCGCAGCAGCAAATAGCCCAGTATCGCGCGGGCGTCGGATTCATCACCATGTTTGAGCCGCTCGCTGGACAACAGCACCACATTGTCGTAGCCGGCCGGGTCGATGCTTTCCAAGAAAGCGGGCACGGTGTAGTCAAACTCCATTTGCCTGACCTTCACCCGCTCCTTAGAAAACGCCTCTATGGCCACACGCTTCTCTCTTATTGAAGAAGACACCTGGGACACGATGTCAATAGAGAACTCTTCTGCGGGATAGGAGGCGAACTCACTTAACAAGAGAGGTACGCGGTGATTCCAGCCCAGTAGCAGAACCCGGCGCCGGGGGACTGGATTGTACTCGGGTGCTGGGTTTTTCTTGGGAATATCCCAATCCTGGAGCGTCTCGTGTGGAGCCAGATCCTTGTGGCTCGAGGCCAGTACCGCCACCCGGTCGCCGTGTATCAAACGCAGATCATACGGTGGATTGAGCATGGCCTGGAAACCGTCTCCCTGGGGGCGTACCACGCCAAGAAGAATACCCTTATAGATGGCGTAGTTGAGTTGCTGCACGGAGGCACCTATATACTCTGTCGCCTCACGAACATAGATCTGGGTATCGCTCTGGTCGGTGACAAACTGACCGTAAACGTGAGACAGCCCTGGATGGCGCACCGTCTGCGCCATCAAGCGCGCAATGATCTTGTCGCCCGTGATGATTTCCATCGGTCCCGAATACAGGGCACGAAGCGTCTCTGAATGGCGGGGATCCTGAAGTTCGGCTACGATGAGTGGGGGTTCCTCAGGCGGCTGCTCGTCGAGTGCCGCACTCAGCGTCATCAGGGTCTTCACGGTGCGTGAATCGGCATCTATATTACCTGCCTCACTGATATCGGCAGCCGGAATAATGATGATGCCTGCGTGCAGAAAATCGACACGCTGCAGATCGTCCAGACTCAGGCAGGAACCACTGCGTAGGATGATCTGACGCGAACTCCAATGCTTACCCAACTGCAGACACAGCTCCCGCACCAGGGTTGCATTCACCCGTTCGGCCAGCAAGGCCACATGGAGTCGCCGCACTCCGCGCTGGCGCAGGTAACGTTCAACCCGTCTCTGGGAAACCATGATCTCTTTGAGCATGGTGGGTGTCCGGCTCGTCAGGCCCAGAAGGACGATGTGCGACTCGAGGGCGACCGGAGTAAGCCCTTGTTCCATGCGCGTTGTAGCGGCATCGACCCACTCCACCAGGATGGCAATAACTGCCCCGGAAAACAGCATGGATCCCAGTATGATCAACGCCGTTGCAATTACGCGTATTACAACGCTTTCGTCGCTATCGGTGTATTCAGGCACAACCAGGTGCTCTACAGTCCACCAGAGCACGTCACCCAGGGATTCGAAACCTGGTACCAAAAGTCGAATCAGAATACTTGCAATCAAAGCGAGTAACACTAGCAGAATCAGAGCAAAAGCAAAGCGCGCGAGAGTTCCGTGCATCATGAACTGCTCCAGCCGGAAAACGATTGAGTTTTTGAACTTTGCGTACATATGCATTCTCCGTTTAAGCCTTGTTATTTTGTGATTCTGCTCGTTTGACCTCAGCCACCTATTTGCTTTTGCCAGAGCGCCAGGTGGTGCTGTCAATTTTCTTGTGCACATTTTTTATCGGAGCGGTCCCGGGAATTGGTCAGGCAATAGAATAGATTGCCTCTTTGTCCATCTCTTCAAGTAGTTTCATGTCCATGTATTTCCTTGTGCCCCAGTTTGTCGCTGAGACATGTCGAAGCCGAGCGGCGACCAACATTAATGCCGAATGGCCGTCGGGGAACGCGCCAATCACTTTAGTTCGACGCCTGGCCTCTTTCAGCAACCGCTCCATTGGATTATTGGTTTTGATCTTGAGCCAATGCTGGGAGGGATAGGAGTAGAAACTGAATGTCTCATGAATGTTGTGCTCCACAAGTTCTGCCGCAGTCCTCAGCTTCATTTCCTTGAGTTTGTCGACTACCCCTGTTGCCTTCTCCTCTGCCGCCTCACGGCTCTCCTGAGCGTGAATAGCCTTTAGCATGGCAGCGACTTCACGTACTTTGTTTTTAGGCACATGAGAGAACACGTTTCTGTAGAAATGAACAGCGCATCTCTGCCAGTCAGCCTCCGGAAACACTTCTGAAGCTGATTCCACAAGTCCGAGGCAGGCATCTGAAATAATTAGCCTGACGCCCTGCAAGCCGCGATCCTTCAGGTGCTTAAGAAACCCCAACCAGCCGGATTTATCCTCCTTGTGGCCTTCCTGAACGCCCAAAATACGGCGGAAACCGTCCTGGTCGACTCCAATTGCTGCCAGGACGGAAACATTTTTGACCTCTCCACCCCAGCTGCGTTTGAGCACAATGCCGTCCAGGAATACATAAGCATATTTGCCTTCAATTTGCTGTTTGCGCCAGCGCTCGATGTGTTTATAGACCTTCTGATTAAGCTTGGAAACCGTGCCCGAGGATACCCGAGTACCCCACAAAGCCTCTGTGATATCCTCCACGCGACGCACAGAAACCCCGGCCAGGTACATCTGAACGATGGCTTCCTCGATGGAGATATCTCGGCGTCGATAGCGCTCGATGATAGCCGTCTCGAACGTCTGCTGGCGTAATCTGGGCATTTTCAGTTCGACCTCACCAGCCTTTGTGTGAAATTTCCGTTTGTAGTGGCCAGCTCGGGTATCTATTCGATCTGGCGAGTGCTCATAGCGCTGAGCATTGCACATCTCGTCTGCTTCAGCATCTAGCATGGCGTTCAGGGTTTCCTCGACGGTACCTCTGACCATCTCTTCCAAATGTCCGCGTATCTCACCCTCGTCAATCCTGATAACCTTGCTAAGCCCGTTCGTGGTATCTTTAGCCATGGTGGTCCTCTTTGGTTTGTACAGTGGTTTGGCAATTACTGTTTTAACAAACCGGGGCCACCCCCTTCAAAAAATGTGCACGTAAAAATTTACGTTATCCGGCCAGAATTTTTGCTTGGCGTGGTTTTACTGCGATTATCGAGGGGCTAGAAAAGTGTGAGAGAGGAATGCCTTCGAATTTAAAAACAGCAATTAGACGTATCAGCAATTCCCGGACAACCTGCTGCATCGAAGTCATGAAGCCGGAGGAATCGTTATCGACTTAACTATCTGCGGAGGCGGGATAGAACCCAACACTGATTAAGCGACCGGAAAAGACATCACATCAAGTGATTATGTTTGGAATTGAACGATCTAGGGATATCGTACTCGACACCCAATCTATCCATCTGCATGCAGTCTTCAGCCAAATCCATATCCTCAAGTAGTTTGGGCGTTATTTGGCAGCTCAATACTCGTCCGGGCTTATCGAACTTGATGCCTGAATCAACTTTGATGTATCGACTGAACTCACCTTCTTTAGTTTTCAATGCGTATATCTCTCCATCTGTATTGCGGCAAGGCGTGCACTTCGGATTTCCAGGCCAACCACTGGGACAAGAGATTTCTTCATCTTGGCAATAGCTCATCGCAAACCGACTGTGCCCCTGCACCAATCCTCTCAGTCCAATAGCGTCCCAGTTTCTTTCGGCGTTCTTCATCTTTTTGCGCCACCACTGATGATCCATCAGAAAGCTGGAAGTGAAGTACTGCTCGAGGGTTAGCAACCAAAGACGGTTTTTTCTGTATGCCGTTGTCAACTTCTCAACGTAATCGCACACCGCCGCCGTCTTATCAGATTTGCTTGCAAGCGCGGTCGAAATGCCGAAGTATCCACTATGTCCGAATAGCCAACGCCCTACAACAGCTCCGAGGCGAAGTGAATCTGTAAAGCTCTTGAAATTGGGAGCACTCACGAGATTGTTGAAGCTCACCTCGTTCCCTTGTTCGAGGTCACTCAATCCAAGCCAGTTTCGCACCGATCGCTGAGAGAGGCTTTTCTTCATCTCTGGATTAGCGAAAAATTTCGGGAAGCCCGCCAATAACTGTGCCTCATGGTTGCCGATCAACAAAACCAACCTATGGTGAGCAGGTGCCGCTTTCCGCAATTCTTCAAAGAGCCTCACCACCTCAATACTCTCATTTCCGCCATTGATGAAATCTCCAATAACAATGACTAACGATTTCTTGGCGGTAAAATTTGATTGCCACTCCAGCACACCTTCTGTTTTCGTGTCCGCAAAGAGTCCGGTAGCCTTAAGTAGATCCATAGCTGTCTGTAAGCGGCCATGAAAATCGCTCATCACATACATATGCTGAAACTGTTCAAGCTCGCCGGTACTAATGTAGGTCCACGCCTGCGGGTCTCCAAATCCTGACTCTATGCACTGAAGACTGGCTGGAGGTTCGCTGGCCTCTGTCACAGATCGGCCCAAAAACAAGAAGAAAATAAGTAAGGCAAATGTTGACCTAAGCGATGGCATGGTGAGGACTACTCCTTGTATAGCAAAATAATTTGGCACGCGAGCCGAACAAGGTTCCAATGCTTGGGATACTGGTTCGAACCCCCTGACTCAAATACACATCATTTGGACCACAAAGAACGTCTTAGCCTAAGGAGACTAGCTCTGACTGAACGTGATTACTGTGGCCAAAACCGTCACCGGACTGATGCCCCGAACAGCCTGAATCCGAACCTCCACAAGCCAGACCGCCTGCTCAAGCCAGTAGCGGGAACTAGATTAGGTCAATGTTGGTGAGCCCGCGGCACCCTCGTCGAACGGGTGCCGAATCGCGAATCAGGTCACCCTTGTTCTATCTGTTTCACCAAGCCCGATAGAGCGAGTTTAGTCTTCGTCGCCTGCGCGCCGTTGGGATCCAGTCCATGACCGGCGAGATACGCCGCGAACACCTCCCGCGCTACCACCGCTTCTTCAGGTCTGCACTTGATCGACATCTCGAGCAGGTGGCTATCGTCGGGCAGTGTCCAGTATTCAGCCGTCAGTTTGTAGGCCATGCCGGGCCGCTGGATATCGGCACGTAACGTTTCCACCGGACCGAGTACCATGAGATCGTCGAAAGGGATTGAAATGTCGAGATACTCGGTGATGAACTTTTTCTGCTTTTTGGAAAACAGATCCGAAATCTTGTACTTCACGTTCTCTCCGACCGCCTTTTTAATGGCGCCCTTTTTCTGCTTTGCTTTCAGTGAGGCCGATACGATCACCCTGTCTCCGACGACGTCTGCTTCGATCTTGAAGCCTTCTGTGGTCCTCCATTTTTCATCAACCTTTTCCGGCTCGACGGGGCGAATCTTAACTACGGAATCGTGATTATCATTCTCGATGTCGCGTGCTCGAAGCACCAACCCGGCTTGGTTTAGTGTCAGATCCTGCGTATCGAAGAAATAGATCGCTCTCCGAGTTGCTATTTGCTCGCTTATATCCAAGGATTCATAGCAGCGCTCCTCATCTTCACCTGTAACAGTAATCTTTAGTTCAACCTTGTCGGCGCCTTCGATCTTGTCCTCGAACGCCTTGCGTTGTTCCTCGGTAATCTTTTTTGCCATGATTTTTATCTCCCAGTATCTCGATGAGCTCGAGTTTATGTCGCACTCTGTCGTGCGTGCTTTGACCAACTGAAAATACAGCCGAGAGGGATCAGACTATTAGACTTTTGACATGCACCGAATGCTGGCCCCATATGGTACAAGTATTCGAAAGGACCGTATGACATTAATAATCAGCCAATATTACGGATAGTCTGTTTACGAAAAGAGCAATGTAATCCAATCTTCTCAACCTCTGCTAATGTGCTCTGACCAATTGGCTTAATTGGTACCAACAAGCAATCATCGACCATCTTCCCTCGGCTTCAATACAGAGCCTTCAGGAGGATAATCAAGTTTGTCCTCGAACACGGTTTTCTGCGTTTCATCGAACTCAGGAAATGCCAGTTTTCCCTCGGATCGCCATTGCTTTACCTGTTCCTCGGCGTGGCGGCTGTGTTCCGCGTCCAACCCGGCGTCATCGGCAGCGTACGCCGTGAAAGAGGGAAACGCAAAACTGGTGCCGGCTTCGGCTACGATATCTATGATCCGGAGGTTGATATCTTCCCTCATGGCCCAATACTGTTCAAAGCTGTCCGTGCGGAAGTAAGCATTAATTTCCACATCCAGGGAATGGGCCCCAAAATCACGAAACCGCGCACGCAGCTTCTGCGGCGCCACCATCGGGTGACCCACCAGCAATTCGCGTAGCTTCGTCACAACGTAGCGAAGTTGTTCGGCCGTTGTTTCGTATCTCAGATTCAGCATGGTATTGTAGCGAGTCACTTTCCGTTTCGAGATATTCTCCAATTGGAGTTGGGAAAATTCGGCATTGGGAATGCTGACGATTGTGTCCCCGAGCGTACGTATTCGAGTCGAGCGTAATCCGATCTTCTCCACAAAACCTTCCTGATTGCCAAAAATACAACGGTCACCGAGCCGGACCGGCTTGTCGATATACAGGACCAGGCCACCGATCAGATTCTCCAGAGTGGGGCGTATGGCAAGTGCGGTGGCAAGACCGCCCACACCCAAACCGGCGAACAAGGGAAGCAACGAGAGCCCAAGTCCCTCTGTACCTTTCAACACCAGCCAGAATGCGAAACCAAAGGCAATGAGATGCGATGTAATACTGATTAGACTTGCATCGATGCTCTCGGGCTGGATGCGCGGTGAGCTTATAATTACATCCGACACCACGCCTCCAAGCGCTATGATTGCCCATGCTGCGAACGCCAGCCCGATGATCCACATAGAGATTTCCGTGACCGCATCGGTGGGCCCCATCACGTTGATGTACTCGTCGATCAGGTGCTCCGTCAGCAGTACCGTTACAATGCCTGCTAAGGGCGGCACCAATTTCGGCCAAACAAGATCTGGCTTTCTTTCTTTTGCGCGATGGCTGATGCGGAAGATCAGGGCGAGTATGACGCCGGATATGATCAAAACGAACAGCAGCGCTAGCCATTTCCAGACGGGCTGCTCGATATAGAGGGCATATGTCCAGGGGGGAAGGTTGTACACCCAGGTGACCGGCATCGAGTCTTCAGGCAGAAGGACGGTGTAATCGTATATGCCCCCCAGGGGGCCCTTGTTGCCCCAGAGCGCATCCTGTCGGTAAGGAAGTGTTTCGACTTCGTTGTAAAAGGATTTGAGACGTGCCAGTGTTTCGGGGCTGAAGAGCCACTCCCCCTCCCTGGCACCCTCCATGACCAAGGTGATCACCAGTTCCGTATTGGGAACAACCCAGCGGGTGAGCTTATTTTCCAGGGCCTCTTTGGCATCGGGAATTTCCTCTAAAGAAGGCAACTCGAGCCGGTCCAGGATTTCCTGAAGCAGAATGACTGCCGCTTCGCCCTCGTCATCGATACGCTCTTTGGGAATCCCGCTAATGTCGAGGCACCGTATCGATTTGCGTACCGTTTCTTCGATGTGTCTTAGCTGGGCTTGGTCAATATAGTCAATCTTGCTATCAATTTGACTATTGATACGTTGAAAACTCTCTAGTGTGGCGCGGGGGCTTGAGGAATCACATGTCGCCAGTGGATGAAGAACTTCGGCTTGTAGAGGCAGTGCCAGAAATCCTAAGGTGAACAAGATAATCAGGAGGCCGATATCTATGTTAAATCTCCAAGGTATTCTATTTTCCTGGCGCATAGTCAGAAGTGTGCCCAGAGCCGTGCGGACACCCCGTGTCCGTCCTTCTCGCCGGCTATTCGCTCATCCACTTTGGTATTCAGGTAATTGAGGCTTACCCGAAGGAACTTATTGATGTACCAATTCACACCAAGCGTGTAGATGTCACTCTTGTTGCCCTTATCGGTTACGGTGTTGAATTCAGAGGCATACTTGTCCACCAGCGTGATGCCATTGTCGGACAGATCTATATTCTCATAGCGGAATACAATCTCGAAGGCGCCGTATTCGGATTTCGGCTCAAGACCCTTGAAGATACCCGCTTTGTAAGGGCGACTTTCTCCTGTCAAATACCACCCGCCTTCAATATAGAAGTCGCTTACATCAACATCCTTTCCCGAGGATAACGCGGCATCTGAGTTGACACGAAAGTATTCTGTCTGGATCCAGAAAGGCCCATGCTTCCCCACCAGCTCAACGCCAAACCCCTGCCGCCGGTCGGAAAGATCATATTTGACCTTCAGCTTGTCTCCCTTCTTGATGCCCAGAGACGGTGAATAGCTGTTCTTTTTTGAGTTACGGTAGAAATAGGATGCGCCCAGGTGCAGCAGTCTTGTTTCACTGTTTATCGGCGAGTAGGTGAAACGGCCAGTGTAAGAGTAATCGTCATCGCCATCGATATCGTCGGTGGCGCTGAATATCCCCACGCCATAGCTCAGGGTGTCGTTGGCTCCTTTCAGAAGCAGTCCGGTTTCGAGATCATCCTCCGCGACTTTTCCCAAAGCAGGCCGCTCGTTGAGAGCCGTGTATTTCGAACTCGTCAGCAAGGCAAAGCTGATGGGTTGTTTCTGTTGGCCGAAGGACAATCGTGCAAGATCTCCGAAACCGGAATAGCCAAATATTACATCCCCGAATTCCCATGTTTCATCGCTCGAACTGTAGTTGGGTTCAATTAGCCAAAACCAATCCTTATAAATTGTGCCTTCAAACGTAAGCCTGGCCCTTCTCACGTAGAAGTCGTCCGCGGAATCGCCGACATTGAAGATAGGTACGCTCTGGGTATTCAACACGCCGTCGTACCGGTTGTAATCCAGTTGCAGCCGACCTCCGAGCTTGAAGGTGAAGTTGCCGTCCCGGGTCTTTGCCGAAAACCCGCCATCGGTATCAACAATGAATTTGGAATCTGCCTCATTATCCGCGGCCATGGCCGTCTGGCTGCCCGCGAAGAGAGCGACGACAGTGATGGTCTTGATAAAAAGCTGTTTCAATTAAAAAGCCCCCTTCCAGTTATTCATGGGTTAGGAACATGTAATGGGCGTGGCTGTTCCCACACTTCTCTTTATTTCCATTCTCCCGCACCAGGAGTATAGTTTAACGCTTTCAAATACATTGGGGGTGAGGAGTTTTCCTTGGTTGAACGTATCCGCAGGTCCGGGAATAGAAACCACAACTGCTTCGTTTACTGACGTATCCCTCCACATATTGGTTAATCAGAGAACGTCAAAGATTTGCGATCAACCTGCTTACCACGCAAAAACACTTCACGAACGTTTCGCGTGTCATCGATGTTTTCTACTGGATTGCCGGCAACAAGAAGTATGTCGGCGCTGAGCCCCACTCTGAGTGAACCAAACTCATGCTCCCGCTTAAGGATCTTTGCCGAATCTGAAGTGCAGGCCTTAATCGCCTTAATAGGTTCGACACCACCCATGACCATTAGCTTCATTTCCCGGTGGGTGGATTCGCCTGGCCATGAGCTCGGGTAGACATCATCAGTTCCACAGCCGACTAGGACACCTGCTTCAATCGAACGTCGCGTGTTCTCCTGCATATTTGGGCGAAACCGGTCCATATTTCCGAAGTTGTTGAGCTGGTAGAAAGCCAAGCGCCCATCGTAGTAATGGTCACGGATCTGCGGATAAACACGGTAGAACTCTTCCACCGTTTCTTTTCCCCAAATATCCACGATCAAAGGCTCGTCCAGCATCGCTCTACTGCCATCTTCGTCTAATACTCGCCCAGCACTCAGCATCTCGCCGACGTTAATCGTGGGGATCACGAAACGATCGTTCTCTGCCATCCATTTGTGGATCTCCATGGAGGCCACTTTAAAGCCACCCGTGTGTGCCCAGCCATGCAAACCTGTAGTTTGTGAGATTTGCTTGTTGAAGTTCAACATCCACAGATCGGCTATGACACGAAGCCCTTGGTTCTCTGCCTCCGCTACGAGTGCCTGCAAACCAACTGTGCCAATCCCGGCATAAGCTTTCAGGATTTCGATCCCGTCTTTCTTGTACCGTGCGACCTGATCGGGCAATTCGGCTAAGTTTTCTACTTTGGTGGAAACGGCCCAAGCATCACCGCTGGTGTTGCCCGCATCCCATCCGCTGGGCGCAGAACTCCAGGCGACGCCGGTCGTGAAGTGACGAGGGCCAAACAATTCGCCACTGTTGATACGGTCTCTAGTTTTTACAACCCACTCGTAGTCGGCACCAACATCCAATACGGTTGTAACGCCGGCGTAGATATACCCGTTAAGCCTTTGCTGAACATCTTTATCTTCATAACTTGGTGCGTAACGTTCGCCGGGGATGACGCCGTTTGCCCAGCCACCTTGTGTGTGGATGTGCAAGTCCATAAGACCCGGCATGGCCGTCAAACCCTCACCGGCGACAACAAGCGTCCCATCAGGGGCTGCCAAGCTACCGGTCACACCAATAGCAGCAATCTTGCCGTCCTCCAGCAGGATATCCCGGCCTTCGACCGGAGGATTGCCGAGACCATCAATCACCGTTACGTTGGTAATGAGCGTAGGCCCTGTATGTAAATAGTCTGGTTGCGAGATTGTCGCGTGCACTGGCGCAGAAAACGTACATATCGAAATCATTGCAGTAACAAGCATGTTCTTTGATTTCATTATTCTGCGTCGCTCCTTTGGCTACCAGTATTTTTGAGAAAGTCGAATCGATTGCTGTTTTGCAGCCGCAAATCCCCGAGTGTGAAGAGCTTGAAGAGGTCCTGCACATCAATTCCGGAATTAAAACGCGGTAGGAGCATCTACGCTGACCCGCTGGCTAGCTAAAGAAATGGAAACGATTGTCGCGGTGACTGTGTTCTGAACTTTCATGGTTTCCTAAGGCTGTTTGCTTTATAGCTTTCGTCCGGCTCAGAGATCGCGAATCACAACATCTCAGTCGTACTCAATGACCTCTGTCCTGCATACTCTGCCGCGGTGCAAATCACGGGAGTAGCGATCGAAGTCTCGTGCCCGGTAGTACTCGCGGGGGGCTATTCACCCTCCAGCGTGGCGCGGATCTCCCACTTGAGCGACTCGACCAGCTCCGCGTATTCTCGGGCTCGATTAGCGTCTTGTTCGCCAGCCGACTTTTGATATCGTTCCACGACCTCGCAGGCGACCCGGTAATCGTCGCACAGGCTAATGAAAGACGGGTTCTTTTCAGCCAGCCGCTGTATGGCAGTCCTTTGATCGGGGAAATGCTCCACCATCAATTCCCAAACGTCATCGAAGGGGATGTGCGATCTTGCCATACCAACTCCTCGTGTGTTCTGACCAAAGTAAACAACACCATTTGAATTGTGATAACGTACGGTACTGTTCCATACCGTACGGACCTATCTACAGGGTGTGTATAACAGGATCGCTTTCTACACCTTCGCCCAGCCTTATTGATTCAATCTATGAATCCGCACCACGAGTTGAGAGTCGAACAATCGGGACCAGAGATCCGGGCCTATATCTCTAAGTTGCTGGCTTGTGATCTCGGGCTCTCCAAACGCGGTCGTAACTTACTGATATATATATTAGAAGAGGCACTGGCTGGCCGCGCCGAACAACTAAAGGGGTACACGATTGGTGTGGAGGTATTCGGCCGGCCGGCGGACTTCGATCCGGGATCCGACCCCATCGTACGCTTGGAGGCGGGGCGCTTACGCAGGGCGCTCGAAGCCTACTACAGCGGACCAGGTGCGGATGACCCGATTCGACTGGAAATCCCGAAAGGCGCATACATACCGCGATTCATACGACAAAGCGGTTTTAAGCAAACTCGCTTGGTGCCTGGTACATCAGGCAATGCCGTTGAGCCGACCTTGGCTGTAATGCCATTCCTCAGCGTGGGGGCAGACGCAAATGCCAAGTACTTCGCCGATGGTCTGACGGAAGAGCTTACCAGTGAGTTAGCCTGCCATCCGATGCTGCACGTCGCCTCTCGCTACCAGACCCGCATCTATCGCGACCACCCGGTGAGTCTGAAGGATGCCGCACAGAAACTCGGCACCCGTTTCCTGGTCGGGGGCACGGTTCACGCCGCGGGCGATCGGATTCGCGTTGGGGCGGAATTGAGCGACACCAACTCAGGGCTACAGATCTGGGCCCAAACTTTTGAAGTTTCGTTACAGACGAACGGTCTGCTCGAGCTGATGCAGGGCTTCGCTGTGCAGATCATGAGCTGTATTGCCGGCTTCTACGGCGGCGCTATACAGCGCGAGCTTCGCAAGCAGAGGTTAAACGCGCCAAAGCAACTGACGACGTTCGATGTAGTTGACTTGCAGAACCAGTTCAACAATTTGGCTACACAAGAAAACTATAACTTAGCATTAAGTGCTGCGGAACAAATGGTGATCCGTGAAACGCAATCGGCTGGTGTTTGGTCGTCGCTGGCGGAGCTACAGCTGGACGGATATACAACTGGATACGCCGGCACAGACGAGATACCTGTCGTTGCCACACGCTTAGCGATCCAAAGGGTGCGCGAGCTCGATCCGGATTGGCCTCATGCCGATTGGTTGGACGCCTACCTGGGGCTGGTGACCCGTGATCGCAAACTAGCCAAGCGCGCTACGCAAGCGCTATTGACCAGAACACGCACTCCAATAGAGCTATCTGCATTCGGCGCATGGATGCTGGCCTTGATCGGTGAATGGAAGCACGGTACCCGGGAGCTGCAGAAGCAAATGGCAAACATGCATCTTTACCCCAAGTGGTTTCACCACGCGTTCTTTCTAGACCACTACCGGAGACAGGACTACACCACCGCGAGGGTGGAAGCTGAACGCTTCAACTCACCAGGATTCTTCTGGGACCCGCTGGATAAAGCTGCGGCACTGGGACAACTCGGCGAGATTAGTCTTGCGCAGGAACAGGTACGCCAAATAGTTGAATTAAATCCCGACTTCGTCCGTAACCCGAAGCGCTACCTTTCCTGTTATATATTCACAGACGAGTTGGTCAACCATGTATTCGATGGGTTACTAAAGGCCGGACTATCAACAGAAACCGACGGCTCTGGCTGAAGATACCATCGAACTAGCCGCGTTGTTGCAATATTCGGAATTGACGCAAGGATGCCGAGAGTCTCCTTCGCAAGCGGCGGTTCATATCACAGGAGTGTGTTCCGACTTAGGCATCCCTGGCGCGGCCATCCGATTCAGAAATCGGTATTTGACTGCGGCATCGACACGCTGTGCCTCGAAACTTCGCGACATCAGTCTTACACCAAGTAGTGCCTTGAAACGAGATACTGCATTCTCGGCTAAACTCTAACGAGTCGCCCCTCTCGAACTTCGCCAAAGGTAACGCCCTTCATTCTTGATACGTCGTAACACCACATCTCGAACAACCTTGAACGGGGCGGATTATTGACTGAGCTCAACCTCGCACTGCGCCGCGGTGGAATCGTCGGCACTGCCCCGCGAGCCAGGATTGCCTGATAGCACCTCTCAGTATCAAATGCTCGATCACCAAATACCTGCCCTACTTCACCCACCACCTCGTCGAGCATGAACGGAAAGTGTAAGCCGTCATAAATATGGCTCGCTGTCAGATCGATAGCGACAATCTCCTTTGTCTCCTCATCCATGCCAAGATAAAGCTTTCTCCAGCTACGGCGGCACCCGCGGCCCACTCCATGCTCACGGACATACCATTCATCAGCGCCATATACCTTCAGCCCAGTGGTGTCAGTGACCAGGTGTCGCGCTTGCTTCGCCGGTTCATTCTGCCATCGCCCATCCAGTTCACTCTGTCGTCGGCTCAATGTCGTATAGTTCGGCACTGGGAGTACAATGTCCATGAGCCGAACTACCGAGTCCAGAAATCCCTGGGTCGCACGCTGGCTAATATGAAAGACGGCCTTGACAACAAGTGCGCATTCGATCGCGCTATCAGAATAAATACGAGGACGACCGGGCCTCTCGGATCCACCCTGATTTCGCCAGGTCGACACCGCTTCTTCGTCAACTCAAGAGGTGATATTACCGCAGCCTATCAATGCACGATTGCAGGCCGGCTAGTTTCCAATATGGTACCTGAAGATAAAGTCTGTTTTGCGCATCTGTGCAGTATACCGAACGACAACGATATCGGACCTGCCGACATATGCAGCAATGCCATTGAAATGCAGAAACGGTGGTACAGTTGATCTATGGCCGTTCCTGTGAGGGAGTTAATCGAATGAGTGATGAGGCTGTAGATATGAGAATAAGGCACCGGATTGTAGCGCTTTTCGCGTTTATGGGCATATTTCTGCAACCGACCGCCGGCTGGTCGGTAGGAGAGCATGATGGCATATGGCTGGGCCTTGAAACCCTCAGCATACCGCTCCTGGGTATCAACGAGACCGGCACCACTCTCAGCGTCGTTTACCAGGATAGCAATGACACCATGGTACTGGCCCGCCAGGACTACCTGGATTGGGCTTTCCTGCCCTATGTCCGCCTGGTGAAAGAGAGTGAGCGATGGGTGTTACAGGATCAGGTCGCCGTTACTCTGCTGGAGACGCCCGTGGATCTGACCGGTATGGTGGTGGAGTTCAATCGACGGGGCCAAATGCAGGGCAGCTACAATTTTATCTACCAGCATTTCAACACGCCCTATGCCGGCGTGGGCTCTTTTATTCACGATCCGCAGACCTGCGGTACGCTCACCCCGGACAATCCGCTGGTGAATCTCTCCGATAGTCGGGGCGGTATGAGGTGTTTCCACTTTGAATTACCGGAGGAGTGTAGTGAGGCGCGAATCACCACCAGCGGGGGCAGTGGTGATGTGGATCTGCATGTGCTCTTCAGCCAACCGGAGTTCCCCATCGAATCCAGTGAGCATGATGCGGATAACAATGAGCACGTACTACTAGATGGGAACCTAGATCCGCCGGGCCTCTGGTATGTAGTTTTGGAGGGAGCCGCGGACTACACCGGGATCAGTCTGGAGGCCGAGATCGTGATCGTCGATGAGGATGGAGACGGTGTGTCCGACTGCGATGATTCCTGTCCCGAGACGCTTCCCGAAGAAGAGGTGGACGAGTACGGCTGTCCGGTGGTGCAGTCCTCTGGAGCTATTGTCCCCGTGTTGCATCTGTTGCTTAAAGATTAGCCGGGCGTCAATTACTAGGATCTCTAATGCGCTTGAACTAAGATCCTGGCATTTGCGAATCTGGCTTTCCCATCCCCCGGCAGGGTCGAGGACTGGCGCGGTAATCCACTAGGGTAACTCTTGTCTGTATCCGGAGTTTCCTCCTGGTTCTAAATGTAATGAACCATCCCCACCCCCGCCGCTAACTCTGCGCGCCCCTTCAGAATAGGCTTTACTTTGAAGGACCTCAGCTTGGAATGGGAGAATGACATGACTGTTAGTGTATTGAGCATCGATGTTGCCAAAAGTACATTCCAACTTCACGGCGCCAGTTCCGCGGGCCAGGAGAGAACAAATCATCGACGCATTAATCTAGCAGTACCGAAATAGCACAACACACGCGAAGAGAATACACAGATAAAGCGTGGCGAACATCTGGAGCTGAATCTGAGCGGTATGAGATGAATGCCCCCAAATCCATGGCTCAGATGCAGTGCTTTACTCTCACTTAACACCAATATCTGTGCTAGGATTTACCCAGTATTCAAGACCGAGTCGCTGCGATATATCAGTGACCATGGCAGAAATATGGGGCCGGGTCGACCAAATCCTGTCCAACACTGCGCACACTTTCCGCGGCATTTCTTCAGATTTCCTACAGTCCCCCGATTTTGACCGCCTGACCCGCTCCACACAGAGAGACTACGAAAACTGTCATAAAGCGATTTGTCAGAAGCGAACCCGCACAGGTGATCAGCTGGGAGATGTCCCTCTAGATGCTTGGACTCCTGGCGCAGTACGGCGATACAGAGACGCGAGAGCAACAGTGTCGAAGTCGCGAGCTGCACATGAGATCCGATACCTGAAGCGAGTATTAAATGGGCCATATCCTATGACCTGACCAATTCGAATCCTACCAAAGAGATCGATCTAAAAGACTTGGTTGTTGCTCGCGAACACTACGTCCAAGACCAAGATTACGAGGCAATGATCAATTTGGCTCCTTGGAAAGTAGCTTGCGCTGCACATCTTGCCTACCTCATTTGCCGCCGTCGTGCTGACATATTGGGAATAACACGAGCAGCGGTTCAACCCGAGGGTCTTTTGATTAAAGAAGGAAAAACACAAAAACCTAGTTCAATCCTATGGTCTGAGGAACTTCGCCAGTTAATCAACTTATTACTAGAGTCCGGCGATTACTCCCTATTCGGCTACTCGGCCGCTGCATTCGATACCGCATGGCAGCGAGCTAGGCAGAAGCTGCGTACCTCGGGTTTTATCCCATTTCAATTTAAAGACTTAAGAGCCAGGCATGCCTCTGACTTAGAGGAGATTGGCGGTGATGCTACTGAGAACCTGCTTCATTCTGACGGTGCAGTAACTCGCTGACACTATTTAAGAAGAGCCAAGAAAGTAATCAGTTTGAGGTGATTTTGGACTGGAAACTGGACGATAAATCTGGAATTTTATTTTAAATAAATTCCATAACTAATTGATATTTATGGTGGGCCGTGGAGGATTCGAACCTCCGACCAATGGATTAAAAATCCACTGCTCTACCGACTGAGCTAACGGCCCCGCAGAGAAGCAAGCGCGGAATTATACCCTACCGGATACAGCAGTCAAACTCGGATTCGATCCAGTCGGCGCAGGGATTCCACCAGCAGGCGAATATCCACCAAGGCGGTAACGGAAGCTCCTAGAAAACCTGCGCGCTCTTCGTAAACCAGCCCGTAGTACCGATTTTTCATGGTGACTGCACTATTCAATACAATAGCGCCAAGCGCCCATCCGGCAGATACCAGCCGCCGATAATTGCCCTACCCAGGGTTAGTCCGCCGAGGAGCTGATACCCGCTGGAGCGAAATGGCTTGGAGCGAAAAAGCATCAGCAGCAGCCCCAGCCCAACCAAAAGTTCAACCAATCCATTGAGAGCTCGCGGTTCTTCAGCACCAACCAGCGTGCAGAGAAGTGTTCCCAGGCTTTGGACCGACACCCCCCGGAAGAGCTAGGCCGGGGCTAATAGGAGACATCCAGCTGCGAAACACCACCCCGTTAAACCGGTATCTGTCATCAAATAGGCCACTATCCCCGCGGACAATATGACAACCAGAGACTTGATATTGCCGCCACCCGGCCGCACAGGCGTCTTGTTACCGCAGCCGGATGTCAGCGTCATTACCACTCCGAAGAGCAACCCTCCGAGGAGATAGCGGGGCCGGTGCCACGGCTATCAGGACAGCCTGGAAAGACACTCCCAGCCAATCATTATTGCTTTAATTCATACAGCAATAATGATTCATTAATTTTACTAATCAGATTTTTCCCGGTAACGCGTTGGATCGGAAAACGCCGCACTGACGAACCCCTGTTTGCGTAGACGACAAGCATCGCAGAGGCCGCAGGCAGCGCCTTGTTCATCCGCCTGGTAGCAGGAGACCGTGAGCGTATAGTCGACCCCGAGCTCGAAGCCACGTCGAATGATTTCAGCCTTGGTCAAATCGATCAGCGGCGCATGTATGTGGAAGCGCTGCCCCTCGACACCGGCCTTGGTCGCCAGATTAGACAAAACCTCGAAAGCGGCGATAAAGTCCGGCCTGCAGTCGGGATAGCCGGAATAATCCACCGCATTGACACCGACGAATATGTCTCTGGCACCGATAACTTCCGCCAACGCCAAAGCTAACGATAATAAAACCGTGTTTCTTGCCGGAACATAGGTGACAGGAATGCCGTCGGTCGGAGCCTCGGGTACCGGCATCGAGTCATCGGTGAGGGCCGAGCCCCCAAAACTGCCTAGTGCGATGGGAACCTGTCGGTGGCTGGTAACATTCATGGCGGCCGCCACCCGCTTTGCCGCTGCCAATTCCACGGCATGACGTTGTCCGTAGTCAACACTCAATGCGTGGCAAGTGAACCCCTGGGATTGGGCGATCGCAAGGGCTGTTGCTGAATCCAATCCTCCTGAAAGCAGCACCACAGCCGACTTTCCACCCCCCCTACTTTCCACGCATGTTCCCCCAGAGATACTTGTGAAGCTGAATCTGAAATCTCACCGGCAACCGATCCCGTAGTATCCATTCGGCCAAAAGAGCTGCACTCAATGTACCTTCCACTGGAGAAAACAGCACCTCGCACCGCGTGCTCAGGTCATACTTCCCCAGCTGCTTCACCGACCATGCGTAGTCCACTTTGTCACCAATCACGAATTTGATCTGATCCTCAGGCCCCAGAGCCTGGATATTGGTGTAAAGATTACGCTCCTTCTCTCCCGAGGTGGGTGTTTTTAGATCCATTACCTTGATGACCCGCGGATCGACATTGGATATATCGAGTGCACCGCTGGTTTCCAAGGAGACGGAAAAACCCTTGTCGCAGAGCTCCCTCAGCAGCCTGTTGGCCCCCTGCTGAGCAAGGGGTTCGCCCCCTGTCAAAGTGACGTGATTAACACCATATCCCTCTACACGAGCCAAGATTACGTCAATGCTCATCCACTCCCCGCCCTTGAAGGCGTAACTGGTATCGCAATACCCACAGCGTAGGGGGCAACCAGTGAGACGAACGAACACGGTCGGCAACCCTACGCTCGTGGACTCACCCTGAATAGAACAGAAAATCTCGGTTACGCGAAGCTGGTCTCGGCTATTCAATGAGGTCGTAGCCCACCGCGAACATCAAAGCTGCATCCCCCAGGAAAATCAGGTCGAACGCCAAACGGTTCTTCTTGAATCCAACAGATGGAATAATGGCCGGGGCGAAACCGTTGTGATTGAATTCCACCTTGTCTTCGAATTCGTCCTTGTATCCGTGGACCACACCACCCGTAAGTTTGACATGCATATACTGCTGGATCTTGGGTAGGCGCCACTTCTTTCCGAAATAGAGATATTGGGAAAACTGTCCGAAGGAGTTGTTAAAAAGTGAGAGACCGTAGATCCAGTCACTGGGCTTGTTGACCTCCAAGTTAACGAGAATTGGGGGGCCTTCGTAATCGTCGCTGGTTCCGTAGTGGACGTAAGCCCCAAATTGACCATGGAGTTTATCTCCCTCGTCCCAGATCTTCCACGCGTGGGCGGGAGCCGATAGTAACAATGACAGCAATGCGGCCAAGGCATGGTGCTTTTTCCACTTCAGTACTTTTACGGTAGACAACATTTGGCTCCAATATGACTTTCAATAGTCATCAAATTTCGGACCTGTTGAACACCCGACAGAGTAAACCCCGCCGTCGCTCATCTGCTTCCCAGGTCCTGGTTAAAACCGCGCTGGTCGTAGTCTCTTTTGTTAACCAGCTGTTTCCCGATACCCCTCCCAGACACTGTTCGTGAACAACTTTGCGAATCGTTCTAGAGACCTTTGTTTCTGATGAACTCCTGGGCAAGACGGGCGGCCGAGGAGGTAGGATAGCGCTTTACCAGCATATCGAGTGTCCGGCGCGCTTCCGCCGACTGTTGTTTCTCGTATTGGATATACCCTATCTTAAGCATGGCGCCGGCTACCTTGCGGCTCTCCGGGTACAACTTCAGTACTTTGTTGAACTCCTGCAGCGCGGTATCGAAATCCCGAGTGACATAGCTGGCCTCTCCAAGCCAATATTGGGCATTATCGGCATACAAACCATCGGGATATTTTTTCAGAAAACCCTGGAAGGAGTTACGGGCCTCATCGTAACGGCGCTGGGTAAGCAGCTGGAAGGATTTCTGGTAGCTACGCTCCTCGGCTGTCGTGGCCTCGGTAGCCTGCCTGATGGGTGACTCCGCCGGTGACGTCGATCCTCGCTGCGCCGCTGTCCCACCTGAAGTGGGGACTCCACCGGGGGTGGAGGTCGGTCTCTGCTGCGGCTGACCGCTCGCGGACTCCGATGTGCCACCCAACCGGTTATCGATGTCCAGATAGAGATCTCGTTGGCGCTTCTTCATTGTCTCCATCGCGTGATGCTGCAACTCCAGTTCACCCCGCAATTGTTGAATCTCCCGCTGTAGTTCATCGAGTTTCAAAACCATTTCAGAAAGCGTTCCGACTCTGCGCTCAAGCAGCTGCACCCGTCGCTCCAGATCAGCGGATTGCGCCGCAGATAAGGGAAGCAAGCACAAAACAAGAGTCGGGAGCAGATACTTCATGTGCCTCTCCAGCGCCATCAATAGAGTATTTCCACCCGCCGATTCTGGGACCAGGCAGCCTCATCCGAACCCATCACCAAAGGGCGTTCCTCGCCAAAACTGACAGTGTTGATCTGATGCGCGGCCGCACCTTGGGTCAGCATCAGTCTGCGCACTGAATCCGCACGCCTCTCTCCCAAGCCGATGTTGTACTCCCTAGAGCCCCGTTCATCCGCGTGCCCTTCCAGGGTAGCCACGGTGTCTGGATTGGCTGCCAGATATGCACCGTGGGCGATCACCACATCCCTATAGTCCTCACGGATATCACTGGAATCGTAGTCGAAGTAGATAATCCTCGTGGAGATCAAGCTGTTGGGATCGTCTAATGGATTGCCACTCCAGCGGCTACCCTCGGCTGCGCCAGATGTGGAAGCGCCTCCGGCATCACTCACCGGTGCTCCATCGCCTTCGGCCGACTTGCCTCCTGTGGAGGCACAACCACCGAAGAACACTGCAATGACGAGCAAGGGCGCGAGTTTGAGTAAATATGACTTCATGAATCTCTCCTAGTTTGATTCTGTGTATGGTGACCAGACCGGCTCCCGAACATTCCCACCTCCCTGAAGTGCTAATCGCTGGTGTACATTACCGTCCGCGGATACCGCGGCCAGTTCGCCCTTGCCACCGCTTTTGGTGGCGTAAATTATCATGACGCCGTTCGGTGCGAAACTCGGGGATTCGTCAAGTCGGCCCTTGCTTAATACTCTCAACCGGCCACTACCGAGTTCCAACAGGCCGACTCTGTAATCCTGCCCCTCGCGGGTCACCAGCGTCAGGGATCGGCCATCCGGCGAATAGGATGCCCTGGCATTATAGCTACCTTCGAAGGTAATCCGCTTTGCACTGCCGCCGTTCGCTGAAATCTGATAGATCTGCGGCTTCCCGCCACGATCTGAGGTAAACACAATGGAGCGTCCGTCTGGAGACCAGGAGGGTTCGGTATCGATCGCGAAGTGATTCGTTAGTCTTCGCAGTGCCTTGCTGTTGAGATCCAGACGATAGATTTCGGGATTGCCATCCTTGGAAAGTGTCAACGCCAAACTGCGGCCATCCGGGGACCAGGCCGGTGCGCCGTTTATCCCCGGATAGGCCGCCACTTTGTAACGCGAACCGGTAAACACCTCTTGCACATAAATCGCCGGTTTCCCACGTTCGAACGACACATAGGCGAGCCGGCGTCCATCCGGTGACCAGGTGGGCGACATCAATGGATCGCCGGAGCTAACGATCGTCTGCGCGTTATGGCCATCGGCGTCTGCTATCTTGAGCGCCACCTGCTGGCTATCGCCGACACCCTGGGAGGTAACGTAGGCAATCCGGGTAGCGAAAGCCCCCCGCTGTCCGGTCAGCTTTTCGAAAACGATATCGGCGATCCGATGGGCGGTAATTCGCAGGTCTTTCTCCGTGGTGGGAATACTAAAAGCGGTGAGCTGGGCACCCTTGAAGACGTCGAAAAGCTGGAACCTCACCAGGTAAGCGCCACTGCCATTGGGCTGTATTTCGCCCACAACCAGATTCTCCATGCCCAGCACTTTCCAGTCGCGGAACACTACCTCCTCACCGCTGCCGGGCATGGCCAACATGTCGGTGCGCGATAACGACTTAAAACGACCGCTGCGGGAAAGATCGCTGGCAATTATCTCCGCGAGATCCTCTCCCGGACCTGCACCCGCACCCCGAAACTGAAAAGGAACCACGGCGATTGGCAACGCACCCACTGCGCCCTCGGTAATTTCGATAGTGAGCGCACTCCAGGCTTGGGGATGAATGAACAGCGCCAGGAAAAAAAGTAGAAATCGGTTCATATGAATTACTTAATTACTTGGATCAAATACAAAATTAATGTCCCTGAACTTCTCAAAAAGCGGCCCATCCGGTACCGGTAACGGCTCTGCTTTGTAGACCGCCGCCTCAGCAGATCTATCGAAGGCGCCACTGCCACTGCTCTCTATTACGCTAACCGCGATGACGTTACCACCTTTGGCCAAGCGCACCCGCAGGGTGCATTTGAGCCCTTCACCCACACCCTCCAACCGCACCCAATTTCGGATCACTTCCTGCTTGATCTGGAGAATGTAACGATTGGTAACGCGAGCATTATGTTCCGCCTGCATTGCGGCCTCAAGCGCGGCCTCCTTCGCTTTGCGTTTGCGTTCCGCCTCGGCCTGGCGCCGCTTCGCCTCCTCTGCCTTTTTCCTCGCCGCCTCGGCCTGGCGCCGTTTCTCCTCCTCCGCCTTTTTCTTCGCCGCCTCGGCCTGGCGCCGCTTCGCCTCCTCTGCCTTTTTCTTCGCCGCCTCGGCCTGGCGCCGCTTCTCCTGCTCCGCCTTTTTCCTCGCCGCCTCGGCCTGGCGCCGCTTCTCCTGCTCAGCCTTTTTCTTCTCTTCCTCCGCCGCTTGACGACGCTTTACCGCCTCCTGGACTCGCGCTTCCTCTGCCTTACGTTTCTGCTCCAACGCCTGCAACTGCTCCTGCTGGTCGCGCTGCCTTCGCTTTAGGTCATCAAGGGCCTGCTGCTCTCTGTTGCGTGCTGCCTCCAGAGTCTCACGCCGGCGCTCTTCGGCAGACTTTAACTGTTTTAACTCCGACTCGATTCGCTGCTCGTCGACCACCCGGGCCTCAACCACCTCTCCGCTCGGTGCAAGCGGTTGTGGCTGTTCCAGCCAATCCACACCGACAATCATGAAGAGTATGATCGCCAAATGCATCAATACTGCTATGACCGCCGCCTTCGGATTGTCCTTGAATACTTGTAACATCAGCGCTCGGGCACTTCGGTGATCAAACCTACACTGGGGGCACCGGCAGCCTGAAGCAGTACCATCGCCTCCACCACCCTACCATAGTCCACACCGCGATCACCGCGAACCAGTACCGGAGTCTTCGGTCTGTGCCTGAGTACCGCTGCAACCCGGGCGAGCAACGTATTCCTGTCCACGGGTTGATTCGAGTTCTCGCCGACATCTATAAACAACTCCCCCTGCTGGTTGATCGACACCACCAGCGGATCATCGGCTTCAGGCGGCAGGGGTTCCGAATCCGCCTGGGGTAACTCTACCCTCACCCCTTGTGTCAGCAGCGGTGCGGTGATCATGAAAATCACCAGTAACACCAGCATCACATCGATGTAAGGCACCACATTGATCTCCGACATCGGGCGTCGGCGTTGACGTCTTTGGCGACTCACAGATGGATCCTCCAGCCAACAATCAGCCAGTGCCAGGGATTCTTCACTATTTCATCCGGCATGTGCCTGCCGCTGAAGTATGCTGGTGAATTCGTCGAGGAAATCCTCGTAGCGCCCGTAGAGCCGCTCGACATCGTTTGAGTACCGATTGTAGGCGACCACCGCAGGAATGGCGGCAAACAAACCCATTGCCGTGGCAATCAATGCCTCGGCAATACCTGGCGCCACTAGGGAGAGGGTTGCCTGTTTGACGTTTCCGAGTGCATGAAATGAATTCATGATGCCCCAAACCGTCCCGAACAAACCCACATAAGGGCTGGTAGAACCCACGGTCGCCAGGAACGAAAGGTGCGTCTCCAGGCGGTCCATCTCCCGGCTCAAGGCCACGTGCATACTGCGCCGAGCCCCCTCGACCACAGCCATAGGCTCAATGTCCGCGCTCTTCTTGAGCCGGGCAAACTCTTTGAAGCCAGCGTGAAAAATACTCGCCAGACCGACAGATTCGTTCCCGGACAGTCTGCGGTAGAGTTCCCCCAGATCGCCACCGGACCAGAATCGGTGCTCGAATTCATCGGCCTTTCTTCTGGCCCGCTTTACGACCTTGGCACGGTCGAAAATCATGGTCCAGGAGATCACGGATGCGATCATCAGCACCGCCATGACCAGTTGTACCAGCGGACTGGCGTTGGCAACCAGGGTTACAAACGATAAATCAGACGACATCCGAAAGCCTCATGATCAAGTTTTGCGGTATTCTCGTTGGCCGAAAACGACTGACATCGATGCAGGCCACATGAATATCCGCGGCGCACAACACAGCATCATCGGCATCGCGAACAATCTGCTGTTTAAATAGCATGCTCACCCTGCGCATCTGCTTGAGTCCGCTCTCTACCCGCAGTGCATCATTGAAGCGCGCCGGACTTTTGAATTCTATCTTGGCACTGCTGACCGCGAATATGACACCTGCTTCTGCAACTAACCGGTCCTGCTCAAACCCCAGACTGCGAAGCCATTCCGTTCGTGCACGCTCCATGAACTTCAGATAGTTGGCGTGATAGACAACACCACCCGAATCAGTGTCTTCATAGTAGATTCTGACCGCCAGCGTAAACCTGTTTAATGAATCCGGCGCCATTTTTCAGCCGTCGAGCAGATCGGGAATGGGCGAATCGCCTTCCCCATTGGGCTTGGGTGTCAGCCCGAAGTGCAAGTACGCGGCGCGGGTCGCGACCCTGCCCCGGGAAGTCCGCATCAGGAAACCCTGCTGTATCAGGTAGGGTTCCAGCACATCCTCGATGGTACCGCGCTCCTCTCCGATGGCCGCGGCGAGGCTGTCCACACCTACTGGGCCACCGTCGAATTTTTCAATAACGGCGGACAACAGCTTGCGGTCCATCAAATCGAAACCGCTATTGTCGACTTTCAGCATGCCCAGCGCCCGGTCCGCTACCTCCGTGGTCACCCGGCCCTCTGCCTTTACCTGGGCGTAATCTCGTACCCTGCGCAGTAGCCGGTTGGCAATTCGAGGTGTACCCCGGGAGCGGCGAGCGATCTCCCGCCCCCCCGCATCGTCGGTCTCTATACCCAAAATGTCTGCGGAGCGCAGCACGATACGGGTAAGATCCGCGGTATTGTAGAACTCCAATCGCTGCACTATGCCGAAACGGTCTCGCAAGGGAGATGTCAACAAGCCTGCCCGGGTAGTCGCGCCGATCAGCGTGAACGGCGGCAGGTCGAGCTTGATGGAGCGGGCGGCCGGACCTTCGCCTATGAGGATATCCAACTGATAATCCTCCATGGCGGGGTAGAGCACCTCTTCCACCACCGGACTCAAGCGGTGGATCTCATCGACGAAGAGCACGTCGAAAGGCTCCAGGTTGGTGAGAATAGCCGCCAGGTCACCCTGCTTCTCCAGCACGGGTCCCGACGTCTGCCGCAGGCTGACGCCCATCTCATTGGCAATGATGTGCGCCAGGGTGGTCTTACCCAGCCCCGGGGGGCCAAATAACAGCACGTGATCCAGCGCTTCATCCCTGCCCTTGGCGGCATGAATGAAGATCTCCATTTGCTCTCGAACCACTGGCTGGCCAACATACTCCGCTAACCGCCGGGGACGAATGGCTCGATCGAGGGCGACATCCCCGGATGCGGCCTCGGCGCTGATTAGTCGATCCGAGTCGCTCACTTGACACGCTCCGCCATGGATTTGAGGGCGACTCTTATGATCTCTTCACTGCTGAGTCCTTCGGTTGGGACCCCCCGCACCATCTTGCCGGCGTCGGCGGGACGGTACCCCAAGGCCACCAGCGCATCGAGGGCATCATTGAGCGGATTCTCTGCCGGTGAGGCCGACGACGGAGGGATCCCAGATATATCAGCAGCCATGGGAAGCTGCAGGCGTTCGATTCTGTCGCGCATCTCGATGATCAATCGCTCCGCCGTCTTCTTACCGATTCCAGGAAGCCGGACCAGCGCCGCAGTATCATTGCTCTGAACGCAGCGTGCGAAATCCTCGGCAGTCATTCCCGATAAAATGGCCAGTGCCATCTTCGCCCCCACACCGCTTATGCGCAGCAGGGAGCGGAACAGCGCCCGCTCTGACTCGCTGGAAAACCCATACAGCACGTGGGCATCCTCGCGAATGGCTAGATGGGTGAACAGGCATAGCTTGTCACCGGGAGCCGGAAGCGCGTAAAAAGTCGACATGGGGGCCTCCAACTCGTAGCCCACACCCTGGACATCCACCATCAGATAGGGAGGTTGTTTGGTTACCAGCTCTCCGCAGATTCTTCCAATCACCTTCTGCGCCCCCCGGCGGACCTTGATAATTGCAGTTGAGTGTGGCGTGCGTGGGCATGACTCAGGGCAATCGCCAGGGCATCCGATTGATCGGTACTCAACTCCTCTTCCAGCTGGAGTATACGCTTTACCATGTGTTGTACCTGCCTCTTATCGGCGCCGCCGCTACCCACAACCGACAATTTGATCATGCGCGGTGTATATTCCGAAATCGGCAGCCCACCCATAACCGCAGCGCAGATTGCCGCCCCCCTGGCCTGACCCAGTTTCAGTGCGGATGCGGCGTTCTTGGCCATAAACACCTGTTCAATTGCCATTTCGGCGGGAGCGTAGGTATCCACTACAGCGGCCACCTGGCGGAAAATCTCCCCCAGCCTGGCGGGAAAATCATCTCCGGATACCCGTATACAACCACTCGCGACATGGCTGCTTCGCATACCGTTGGTGTCGATAACTCCGTAGCCGGTTACCCGGGAGCCGGGATCTATACCAAGAATGCGCCGCATTTAACCGAGCGTTTCCAAGATTGAATCCGGAATGTCCGCGTTACTGTAGACCTCCTGAACATCGTCCAGGTCTTCCAGGGTTTCTACCATTCGCATCAGCTTTTCCGCTGTTTCCTGATCCAGCTGAGCAGTCGTTGAGGCCCTGAAAGTCTGCTCCGCATTGTCCGGCTTCAACCCTTCGGACTCCATGCCTTGCTTCACAGTTTCCAGTTCGTCGGGCGCGGTCAGCACGTCTATCGAGCCGTCATCGTTGATCAGTACATCCTCGGCACCGGACTCCAATGCTGCCTCCATCACACTGTCCTCGTCGATTCCCGGCGCAAAACTGATAACGCCCTGCTTGTTAAACATGTAAGCCACAGAGCCATCGGTACCCAGGTTGCCGCCGTGCTTGGTGAATGCGTGCCGCACCTCGGACGCGGTCCGGTTTCGATTGTCGGTCATGCATTCCACGATAACCGCTGTACCCCCGGGCCCATAACCCTCGTAACGGATCTCATCGTAGTTGTCGCCGTCACCTCCCCCGGCACCCCGATCGACGGCGCGCTTGATGGTATCTTTCGGCATGTTGTTGGCGTTGGCTTTATCCAGCGCCAGCCTTAGCCGGGGGTTGGAGCCGGGATCCCCTCCACCCTGCCTGGCAGCCACAGTCACTTCGCGGATCAGCTTGGTCCAGATTTTCCCCCGCTTCCGGTCATTCGCCGCCTTTTTGTGCTTGATGTTGGCCCATTTACTGTGTCCCGCCATGACAACCCCTCGCAATTCATCTGATCGGCGGGGATTTTACCATCCCGGCGAACGGGCAGAAACTCGATTGCGTCCACAACTCCATCCCAGTCTGGATTGCATGCCTGGCCTCCCCATTGACCGGCGCCAGTCAGTATCCGCCTACTTAAAGATGAGCGGCTTGGCGTCGCTAAGAAACTGACATTTGAGCAAACTGTTTGCGCTCGTCAGGGATTCCAAAAAACATGCCTGAAAGCCTTTCGCATTGGATAGACCGCATTGGAAGCTTGCCCCTTCCAGCCATGCCGGGCAGTATTTCGGAAATACGGCGCCTGTCCAATAGTTCGATTGCAAACCACGGAGAATTCGGGCGCGTATTGGCCCGTGACCCTGGTTTCGCCACTGCCATATTCCGTCGTCTGGGCTCCCTCCCCCATCCCCCGAAAGCGCCGATTGGAACCTTGAGTCATGCGGTGGCCCTGCTCGGCGTGGGGTTACTCGAATTCCAGGCGGAGGAGATTCCCTGCATAGGCGACACCGGGAAATTCAAACCCGACTCCGGGCTCCACAAGTGCTACTCACAGGCCTGTCATGCCGCCGCCTATGCCGGTCATTGGGCCAGCTCGAGGCGAGACAGCAATCCTGACGAGATAGTCGCAGCGACACTGATTCGCAGTTGCGGAGAAATGGCACTCTGGCAACACTCACCGCGACACATGGATCGGATTGCGGAGCATATGGATGAAGGAATGTGTCGGGAAAATGCCTCCATCGCGGTACTCGGGTTTACCCTGGACCAACTCAACTTCGCTCTCGCGCTCCATTGGGGGCTACCCCCCTTGGTAACGGAAAGTCTGCAACCCGCCGGCGCCTTCCACACCCGCTCATTGGGGATAATGCTGGCCTCCGCGCTGGCCTACAGCACTTCGTACAGCTGGAACAACGACGAGACCGATGAGCTGCTGGAGCTGGTAGCCGAGTATCTTGAATTCACGACCAGCGAGGCGACAGCCAGGGTACATGAACAATCCGCAGATACCGCCCGCGCCCTGGGGGGATTACCCCTGCCGCTGGCTGCATTCGACTTATTGAGACAGCCCCCGAGGCCAACTCCCGAAACCCCAGTCCACAGGGCAACCCCACTTTCAACACCATTCCAACCTCAGGAGCCCACCACCTCATCAAAGGAGGCCGCGTTTTCGCGCACGCAACAAGGGGAAGGTAAGTCGGCGGCGCCGCAGGCGCGAAGCGGCCTGCGTGCAAAACTGGATCGAACAGCATCCGATCTACAGCTTCATACGGGGATGGAGCGGGTGATGTTTGCAGTTTTGTCTGCAGACAGAAAGCTGTTACAAGCCCGCTTCGTTGCAGGCGCCTCTTCCGAGGCTCCAATCAATCGCTTTCGGCTAAGTCTAGATCAGCGCCACTTGTTTTACCTGCTGCTGGGCAAACCCCAGGGATTCTGGCTAAGCGAATCCAATCGCGAAAAATACCTACCGGCGATACCGACCTCACTCCGGTCAGTTATAAATTTCGAGGGCTTCTTCGCCAGCTCTCTTTTTATCGGTGACAAGCCGCTGGGCATACTGTATGCCGATCGCGGCGATCCCTCACTGAGTACAAACACCGAATTCGAATATTTCAAAAATATCGCAAGACAACTTAGCAGGGATCTCTCCACCAAAGCCGCCTGACATACATTGACCCAGGCCTCGCCCCTCTCCGCAAATCAGAATGCTATTCGCTGGCCGGATTCTTGTGTATCGCCATTTTGAGCTTCCTGATGTCTTCTGGCGATAGTTTCGGCCGGTCGATGGTCAGGGTCAGCTTGTGGAGCTTACCGGTGAAGCGGAAAGGCGTCTTATAATCCTCGTCAGCCACCGGTGAGCCAGTATCAGCCCCAACGTCGAAATTCTCGTCCCATTGCATAAGCATCGGGACGGTCTTTTCCATCTTCTTCGTGGCAACGACCTTTCCATCCACCTTGAGATAACCGGTTCCACTGCGGCCCAGGCCGCTGGGGCTGCCGTACTGCAGTGTGGCGGCACCCAATCCATCGTATTTAAAGTCGAACTCAAGGCTGTGTCTACCGGGAGCCAGAGCTTCCGGGCCTTCCCACTTTATCAACTCGAGGCCCAACAGGTTCCAGGTATAGACAGGCCTGCCTTTCAGCAGGTAGAAGCCGTAGCCGGAAAAGCGGCCGCCATGGGTCACCAGCATTCCTTCGGCGCCCCCCTCTGGAATCTCCACCTCGGCCTTGATGTTGTAGGATGAAGCCAGAACATTTGGCGCGTTACCGTTTGGTGTACCCGTTACTTCCCCAGCATAGGTGAACAAAGTACGACCGGCTGCAAGGTTTGGCCGTGGCAGAAGTGAGCGGGTGAAGGTTGTGGAATCCAATGGCAACACCTGATTGCGCTCCGCCTCCTCCCAGAACAGCTTTTCCAGCTCCTTGACCTTGTCCGGATATTGCGCGGCCACATCATCGTATTGGGTCCAGTCTTTGCTTAGGTCGTAAAGCTCCCAGGGCCAGTTTTCCGGATACTTGTCCGCCGTTCCACTGTTGTCCCAGGGTACACGCACAACCTTGGTGCTGAGGATCCAGCCGTCATGGTAGATTGCATGGTCGCCTGCTATTTCAAAGTACTGGGTTTTACGCGCCGAGGGCGCATCCACATTCTTCCCATCGAAGGTATAGAGCATGCTGACGCCATCTATCGGATTTTGCTCGATGCCATCGACCACCTCGGGCTGCGGAACCCCGACCGCTTCGAGAATGGTCGGAGCAATGTCAATGACATGATGGAATTGATTGCGAATCCCGCCCTGGTCCTTGATAACGTTCGGCCAGGAAATCGCCGTACCCTGTTTGGTGCCGCCAAAGTGGGAGGAGACCATCTTGGTCCATGAAAACGGTGTACCAAAGGCCCATGTCCAGCCGACCGACATATGCGGATAGGTTCTGTCCGATCCCCATGCGTCGTAGTACTGCATCTGCGCCTCTACTGGAAGATGCACACCCTGAACCGCGGCAATTTCGTTCGGCGTGCCGGTCGGCCCGCCTTCGGAGCTGGTGCCGTTGTCGCCGGTGATGTAGATAATCAGGGTGTTATCGAGCTTACCCAGGTCCTCGACCGCCTGGATCACACGGCCGATCTCATGGTCGGTGTAGGCCACGTAGGCAGCAAATACATCCGCCTGTTTGATGAACAACTTTTTCTCGGTGTCGTTAAGCTCATCCCAATGCTTGATAAGATCATCGGGCCACGGCGTCAGCTTGGCGTCCGCCGGAATGACACCGAGCCTCTTCTGGTTTGCGAAAATCGTTTCGCGCAGCTTATGCCAGCCCTCGTCGAAAAGGTGCATCTTGCTGATTTTTTCAATCCACTCCGGTGTGGGGTGATGCGGTGCATGGGTTGCGCCGGGTGCATAGTAAATGAAGAACGGCTGGTCGGGATTCAACGCGTTGATGGTGCGCACATAATCGATCGCATCATCCGCCATGGCGGTGACAAGGTTGTAATTCGGGTTTTCATCGTAAGGGTGAATTTGGGTGGTATTGCGGTACAGGTTACCGGGCTGCCACTGGCTAGTGTCGCCACCCATGAAGCCGTAGAAGTATTCGAATCCGAGACCGGTCGGCCACTGGTCAAACGGGCCGATTTTGCTGATTGTATGATCCGGCGTATTGTGGTTCTTGCCGAACCAGGACGTCACGTAACCGTTTTCCTTAAGAATTTTGGCAATGGTTGCATTGTCCTTGGTCATAAGGCTGTTGTAGCCTGGGTAGCCGTTCGACAATTCCGGGATGATCCCCGAGCCAACCCGGTGATGATTGCGACCCGTTAGGAGCGCCGCCCGGGTTGGCGAACATACGGATGTGGAATGGAAGTGCGTATAACGCAGACCATTCTCCGCAATACGATCCATACTCGGCGTGGGTATTACGCCTCCGAAGGTGCTGGACACACCATAACCCGCGTCGTCGGTCATGATCAGCAACACGTTTGGGGCACCTTGCGGCGGCACCACACGGGGCGGCCAGTAAGGTGTTGAGTCAAGGACACTACGCTTGATCTTACCGCCGAAGTGCCTATCGGGCGGCGGCGGAAGCTGCTTTCCATCAATGGTAGTGGTAGCGCTCGGTGATCCGGGAACGCCGGAGACTTCGACAGCATTGGCAACTGTCGAAGCGCCACCAACGGAGAGACAGTGCATGGCGAGAAAAACACACCACGGCTTGAACGATCCGCTATTCAACGGCTTAAGATACATGGTCATTCTCCTCATGCGTTGGCAAGTCCTGTCATGGGCTCAAAAGCGGAAACCGACTCCCAACTGGAACCCGCCGAAACCGACTTTTTGGAGAAGCTCGTCACCGCCCTGATCGTATTCGAGGTAGCGGTATTTGAGTCTCACCTCTCCCCACTCAAAGGCATAGCCGACCCCAGCTGCAATTTGCCAAGTCAGATCGGTGTCGCCGGTGCCTACATCGGCTTAATTTTCAGATCAAGCTCTCCATCGTACAGGGTGTGAGTCGTGCCGTCGGCTACCGTCACAGATTTCGATTTCTCTCCGCCAAGATCCAGATAAATGGCATCGGTAAATCCCGACCACCTGCCCTTTCGCGCTTCCAAGGAGCCCATGAATGTCATCTTCAGATTATCGATTATCTTTTCAGCATCGACATCGATATCATCGCCTCCGCTAGAGGGGGAGTATCTCAAATCACCCGTTATGCCTGGCAACCAGCCGTAAATCGCTAGACCATACTCCCACTCTTCATCCGCACCCCCGGAAGCGCTAAAGCCAGTCAGTAGAATGGCCCCGGCTGCAACTATTTTATTAGATACTCCCAAACGCGCACCCATACATCACTGTTTCCCCAATTCACGTTGACGAATCTAGCATCTGCTTACTCCGTAGTCCGAAGCGTTACTCTGCAATCATTGAACCGACTGGTGGTACGCAGCGATGGCACGGAAATCAAGAGGACTGCGGGGGTACATTGACAACAAGTTGCATGAGGTCCGCTGCCTCAACTCATTCAGTGAATGTCTCCAGGCTATCAACGCTAGTGCAAAGCGTCTGATCAGCCATAAAAACTTGGCGCTCACGAGTTTTTTTAGTTTAAACAAACCCGCGTTATAAATGATTGCCAAGATCTGACAATTGATTGACAATTTCAGCCACAGGGTTAATGGGGGTCCGGGTGGCGCGAAAACCGTTAAATTCCAGTCTGCCGGCGGGGAAACCACATGCTCCAGGAGACGGGATTGTCCGCGTCGGTCCACTCGTAAACCTGCCTGGCCTCTTGCGTGACCTCAATTGCGATCCCGAATCTGTATTCGCAGGCGCGGGCTTCGCTCTCAAACATTTCAGTGATCCCGATTTTGAAATTCCCTTCGTCCCCGGCAGCAAGCTGCTAGCACGCTGTGTAACGGCAACGGGGTGTGAACATCTCGGCGTTATGCTGGGGGAGCGGGCGGACCCCTCCTCCCTAGGCGTAGCGGGTTTCATGTTGCGATCCGCTCCCGATGTCAGAACTGCGCTGCAGGGGCTGGTCAGTAATCTGGATTTACACGACCGAGGTGCTGTGCTTTCTCTGGTCAGCAGTGGCCCTGAAACATGTCTGAGCTACACCATTCATCTATTGAAGGTCGAAGCGACCGACCAGATATACGACCTGTCGATGACAATCGCCTGTAAAATCATGCGCAGCCTTTGCGGGTCTAACTGGAAACCTGCTGAGGTCCTGTTTTCTCGGCAACCGCCTCGAAACCTGGCAGCTTACAGGCGTTTCTTTCGTGCTCCTGTACGCTTCAACGCAGATAATAATGCGCTGGTATTCGAGACACGCTGGCTGGAGCAACCGTTGGAGGGCGCTGATCCCTTGCTTCATCGTCATCTGGAAGCGGAGGCGCAAGCCCTGCACACCCTCCAGGAAACGACTTTTTTGGCGGATTTCCGGACATTGCTGCGCCTGTCGCTTGGGACTCAAAAATGCTCGGTCAAGGATATTTCGATACAACTCGGCATACATGATCGAACTTTGCATCGTCGCCTTCGGGAAGAGGGCACGAGCTTTCGCAAGGAGCTCGAAAAGCTGCGCTATGAACTGGCCCAAGTACTGCTTCGCGACAGGCGGATACCGCTCGCCGAGATCGCAGCATCCCTTGATTATGCCGATCCGGCTGTGTTCAGCCGTGCGTTCAAACAGTGGTCGGGGATTACACCAAGTCTGTGGCGCACCCGCAATCAACAGTAGTCTTGTGTGTACCGAGTAGCCCATGGGACAGACAAATCGCCCCCCGGACTACTGTCGTTTACATATTTTGGTCCTGGCGATATACTCGCCGGGCTACTCAGGTTGAAAATCTGGGTGCACGCATCCTCAACCACGCCCTTATCTATATGATTTAGCAGAATTTTTTATCCCAGTGCAGAATCAACAGCTCAGCTATGTTATTGGCGATAGCCTCTACTTGAATATCACCGATCGCTGCACTCTGGCCTGCGACTTCTGTCCCAAGACCCAGGGCTTTCCCCAGGTGCATGACTACGACCTCAAACTCGTGCAACGACCGGAAGTCGAAGACATCATCGCCTCAATTGGCGATCCCTCCAACTACCAACAAGTTGTATTCTGCGGATTCGGTGAGCCCACGCTACGGTTGAAGGTGCTGCTGAAGGTGGCGCGCTACGTCAAGTCTCGGGGGGGCAGCGTTCGGGTAAATACCGATGGGCTGGCTAATCTGTTCCACAAGCGCAATGTACTACCGGAACTTGCGCAGTGTGTCGACGCCTTATCCGTCTCCCTGAACGCACAGAATGCCGAGGTTTATGACAGACACTGCGTCCCGGCTCTCAAGGGATCTTACGAGGCGGTAAAAGATTTTTTGCGCAAGGCACCGGAATATGTAGCGGATACCACCGCAACGGCTATCAATGGATTGGAGGGCGTGGACATCGGAGCCTGTCGTAAGTTGGCGGCGGAGCTTGGTGTTAAATTCCGGCAACGTGAGTTGGACAAAGTCGGTTGAGCCTGGAGCAGTCCCATGTCGAAGCAGTTCACTCCTTACGATTTAGGCAACGATAACGACTATCGGATCTGGCGGGAGCAGAAACTCGAACAATATCCGCAAAGCCTGGATTCACTGGTGGTCGAGATTACCGATCCCCGAAGGCTCACCGATTCGGAACACGATGCGCTGCTGCAACGCATACGCAAGTCCAATATGGCCATCTATGTAAGCGGCACAGGGGACGATCCTGACAAAGCGCAGATACGTGCGCTTGGAAAGCGCTTCGGCCTGGAGCGGCTGGACCACAACATGTGTGCCGACAACGATGCCGTAAGCTCGCTGACAGTCCAGTCGGATGCACTCCATCAAGGTTACATCCCCTACTCAAACCGCCCCATAGCCTGGCACACCGACGGTTACTACAACGATTCGAATCACCAGATTCAGGGGTTGATCCTCCACTGCGTGCGCCCAGCCCGGCATGGTGGCGGCAATCAGCTTCTTGATCACGAAATACTGTACCTTTGGCTTCGCGATACCAATCCCGACTTGGTTCACGCCCTGATGCACCCCCAAACGATGACCATTCCCGCAAATGTGATGAATGGAGAAGAGATACGCCCCGCCCGCAGTGGTCCTGTTTTCAGCGTATTGCCTGGCGGGCAGCTGCACATGCGCTATACAGACAGAAGCCGCAGTATCGAATGGCGCCAAGACAAGCTAACCCAAGAAGCCCTAAAGACCCTAAAACATCTGTTGAAGCAAACCTCTGCTTATCATTTCGAGGGCCGCCTGGAGCCAGGCCAGGGGTTGATATGTAATAACTTGCTCCACACCCGCACCCCTTTCGAGGATGGAGAGCAGCAGCGCTTGCTCTACCGCGCGCGCTTTTTTGATCGAGTCGCCGGTTCCTGACAAGCACGATTCCGCTCAAGCCGCGCGAACTTCACGGGTAATTCACTGCCACCATGCCACCGGAAGATTCGTCTCATAAACTGCCCACTGACATAAACCTCCACAGCAAGAGCCGCCTGTTGGTCGTGAGCTTCTCCGATGGCAAACGTTTCGAATTGCCTTGTGAATATCTGCGCGTTTTTTCCAGGGCCAAGGAGGTCAGAACCCTGGGTGCCCCCTTAGTGGGCAAAGAGGATGTAAACATCGTCCGCATTGAGCCCCAGGGACATTACGCAGTGCGGCTCGTATTCGATGACGGTCACGAAACCGGGATTTACTCTTGGGAGACCCTTTATCAACTCGGTGAGAATCACACCGAAAACTGGCGGGGATACCTGGAGAAGTTGGCGGGCCTCGGTTACACCCGTAAGCCCGCGGAGAATTCAAGTAACGGCCCGAGAACCGTGCAATTGCTCTACTTCACCTACCTGGTGCAAAAGTTACGGAAAGAGGCGGAATTCCTGGAAATACCCAATGAGGTGATCGACGTCCAGTCACTCATCGCCTGGCTGGGAAAACGGCGCCGGGATCTCCGCCACCTATTCGATCTCGACCATATACAGGTCACTGTCAACAAACAATTCTCGGAACCTTTCACCCGCATAGACAATGGTGATGAAATCGCCCTGGTCCCCAGATCACCAATTGCACCTGTAGCCGAGCAGGAATCCTGAGCCAACCGCTCCTATGACCTCCTAGGTTGGACTATTTTCAGGGGCCGATTGTAGAATCTCCCCGCTCTGGGGCCGATTCACCTGCTCATGGGCATGGTCGGCAAATCCGACACCCGCCTCCGCATAGATGTTGAACACTGCGTCTGCGCCCGCGTCCCGCAGTATTTTGATCTCATCCGGATACCTTGCTGTGGCAACAATTTGGCCCTGGTAACCCAATTCCTTCAGATGGTCGATAGCCCGCAGGTTGGTTGTCACTTTGGGCATGGCCAGCATGATGAGCTTGACTCCCGTGGCACTGGGAAAACGATCCCAGAAGTCAGCATCAGTGGGATCACCGAAAAGCACCCGCCGTCCGCTGGCACGCTGTAACTTTATTGACTCGGGGTTGAAATCGATACCGACCACATCGTTACCGTGGTCATTCTGCATCCGGTCGTAGGCGCCCGTGCCCACCCGCCCCATACCGAAAATAACCACGCTCGCCTCCCCTGGATCCAATATTTTATCCTCAGGGGATCTTCCGGGACGCTGCAGGCGCCGCCAAAGATCACGGTGACGAATATAGATACCATTTGCTCGGGCATTGAGTGGAGAAGCGAGGATGAAGGAGAGCGAGAGCGCGAGCGCCATGACCACTAACCAGTCAGCGGAGAGCCACTGCTCTTTTACAGATATCGCGATTACGATAAGCCCGAATTCGCTATAGTTACTGAGATTGAGGGCTGCCATCAATGCTGTTCGGGCGCGGAGTTTGAACCGTGTTAGCAACCAGACAAACAGCGCCGATTTTAAAGGCACCGCCAACACCAGGAATCCCGCCAGCAACAGCGTTTCCACCGTCGGCGTACCCGCGAGGCCAATGGTTAAAAAAAAGCCCACCAGGAACAGGTCTTTGAATCCCAGCATGGCCTTGGCCATCTCCGCCGACTTGGGATGCTGAGACACGATGAACCCAAATACCAGAGCACCCAAATCCGCCTTCATGCCCAGCAACTCAAACAATTCCGCTCCTCCAAGCGCCAGAAAGAAGCCGTACAAGATCAGCAACTCTCCATGTCCGGTCATGTTCAACAGCCGCAACAACAGTGGACGTATGAAGATCAAGCCCAGGAGCAACAGTGCCCAGAGCGAGGGTAGCTTCCCGGAGGAGGCAGCCAGAAAACCCACAGCCAGTAAATCCTGCATAATGAGAATGCCGATGGCGATGCCGCCATGGGGAGAGGCCATTTCGCCTCGCTCTTCGAGCACTTTGACCACAAATACGGTGCTCGAGAAACTCAACGCAAAAGCGAGTACCAAGCAGGTCTCGATCCTGAGGCTGGCGAAGAGCGAGATTCCCGCCAGGCTCAAGACAAAGGTACCCATGCCGAACAGCGATATAATCACCAGGGTATGCAGGCCGGTAACCGCCCAAACTTGGGTGCGGAGCAGGGTCTTGGGATTGAGTTTGAGGCCGATGGTGAACAACAGCAGTGTAATGCCGATGTCGGCGAGCTTGGCCAGCATGTCACCACTGACAGCGCCCATGGCGTTGAGTATAAAACCCGCTACCAGGAAACCGATCAGTGGTGGAAGTCCGATTAGCTTGACCGCAAAGCCGAGGGCGAAGGCGATGGATATCCAGGTTACATCACCAAGAGCAACTGCTACCCATTCGAAATCCACTCGTTGCTCCTGTGCTCAGCGAAGTCTAGCCGTCAGTCTCTAGGGCCTGTTAACACTAATTTTGATAAAATCATCGGATGAAAATCACATCCGAAGAATTCAAACTCATCAAAGAATTGCTGCCAAAACAAAGGGGTAATGTCACCGTATCGAACCTGCACGTGCTTAACGCAGTTTTGTATGTAGCGGAACAAGGCTGCAAATGGCGGGCGTTACCGAAGAAATTCGGCAACTGGCACACGATTTATACGCGAATGAACCGATGGGCCAAGCAAGGTGTTTTGGATGATGTCTTCTCGGAGCTGCAAGCCAACGACATCATCAACATTCAGGTTGAGCATGTTTCAGTAGACAGCACCGCCGTGAAAGTGCATCCAGACGGTACGGGCGCGTTAAAAAAAACGGCCCGCAAGCGATCGGTAAATCGCGAGCCGGATGGACAACTAAGATTCATATGGTAGCGGCGAATGAAAGGACCGCGGTTACGTTCTCGCTGTCGCCCGGTCAGGCGGGCGATGCGCCGGAAGGCAGAAAACTATTGAAATCCCTTGAGAATCAAGGTTGGGAAGGAACTCACGTGATCATGGACCGAGCCTACGAAGGCGACGAGACACTACAGTTGGTGCTGGACCTGGAAATGATTCCGGTAGTGCCTCCCAAGAGCAACCGTCTGACAAAATGGGACTATGACAAAGCGTTGTACAAAAAGCGCAATGAGGTCGAACGCCTCTTTCGACGGCTAAAAGGTTTTCGCCGAATCTTTTCCCGTTTCGATAAGTTGGATGTTGTCTTCTTGTTCTTTATTAACTTCGCGTTGATTACCGATACGCTGATTAGTGTTAACAGGCCCTAAGACGACCTTGCTGCTCCGCTAGTCGACTTTCATATTGGCTGCTACAGCCATCTTCACCAAATCTGCAAGTGACTTGGCGTGCATTTTCTCCATGACCCGCGAACGGTGAGCCTCGACGGTCTTGGCACTCACACCGAGTTTATGAGCGATCTCCTTGTTGGCCCAACCGTCGGTGACCATCTCCATCACTTCCTGCTCCCGGGGAGTGAGGTTAGCGAGATGGGTGGCAATCTCGGCTCGTTCCGCTTGAGTGGAACGCTGCTCGATGTCGATTCTCAGGGCGGTGCGGATACTCTCCAGCAGCAGTTCGTCGTTGAAAGGTTTTTCTATAAAGTCCACGGCTCCGGCTTTCATCGCCTGAACGGCCATGGGTACATCACCATGCCCGGTGATGATGATGATCGGAATATTGATCTGATTATTGACAAAGTGCTCCTGCAGATCCAAGCCGCTCATACCGGGCATACGCACATCGAGCAGCACGCACCCGGCTTGGCCAGGATAGTAATTGCGAATGAACTCATCTGCCGAGGAAAAGGTCTGCACACTCATTCCAACGGACTCGATAAGCCACTTCAACGAGTTGCGCATGGCCTGATCGTCGTCCACCACAAATACATTAAAGCCAGTATTCATTTCTTCTCCTCAGGTTTACTGTCCCGATAGGCGGGAAGCGTAATACTGAAACAACTGCCGCCATTCGACACCTGCCGTGCCTCTATGCTGCCCTTGTGGTCCTCAATGATGCTTTGACTGATTACCAACCCCATGCCCATGCCCCCGCTCTTGGTGGTAAAGAAGGGTTGAAACAGCTGCTCCGCTACCTCCTCGCTAATACCCGAGCCGCTATCGATCACATCTACCTGAATCTTATCACCCCCTTGAAAGCCCGTCCTGATCACCAGGCTGCGCACCTCCACGGGAACCTCGTGCAATGCATCCAGAGCGTTGCGCACCAGGTTAAGGAGCACCTGCTCTATCTGCACCAGATCGGCACGCACGGGAAGCCGGTCAAAACTCAATTGCTGTTCGATTACTACTTCCGCCTTGCGTGCTTCGAACTCCACGAAGGAACAGACCTCTCTCACCAGGTTGTTGACATCCACCACGCTGCGCACAGGCAGGTGTTTACCAACCAACTGGCGCAGGCGCCGTATAATCTCTCCAGCGCGCGCCGCCTGGCTATTGATCTGATCCATTGCGTAAATCAGGTCATCGCTGCGCCTCTCTTCCAGCTTGAGCCTGCGGACACAGCCATTGGCATAGTTGGCGATAGCCGATAGCGGCTGATTCAGCTCGTGGGCCAGGCCTGTCGCCATCTCGCCCATGGTGCTCAAACGACAGACGTGCACCAGTTCCTGCTGATGTTCTCTGGCTACACCTTCCGCTTTTCTTACTTCGGTGATGTCTCTACCGTATATATTTACGTAACCCAGCTCTATCACCGGGGTCATCAGTAGAGAGTAATTTTGGTTTCTAAAACTGACTTCCGCCTCCCAGTCGTACCCCGATTCGAACACTTTCACTATCCGTTTGCGCCAATAGAGTGGTAGGGTTTGGCCTTGTTCGCACCCCCAATATTCCATGAGTGGACTGCTTGCGGGATTGGCATATATCACTACTCCCGGCAGATTAACGCGCAGAATCGGACTGGGACTCTCGGCGGGAAACTTGGCCAGGCTGCTGATCTTCTCTTCAGCCCTCTTTCGATTGGTAATATCCCGCAGGTAAATTGTATAGAGTTTACGTCGCTCCAGTTGTAGGGGCTTTACCGACACCTCTACGGGGAACAAGCTGCCATCTGACTTGACGGCCATCATCTCTCCCCTGGTCTCCTGATCCTGCCATGCGCTGTTTTCCTGCAAGTTTTCTATCAACTTCGCAAGCTTATCCCTATCATCCTCACGGATAATCAGAGGCACCAATCCCAGGGCAATAACCGAATTCCTGCGATGGCCGAAAATTCGCTCCGCAGTGGAATTGAATTCGACGATGGCAATGTGTTCGTCGATGGTGACAATGGGATCCAAAGCCGCTTCCATGATGGCGCGCTTCAGCGCTTCGGAAGCTTGCATCTCGGTTTCGTGGACCCGGCGCATCTCCTCTCTTGAATTGAGCACATTTCCGATGAAATGCTTGACCCAGTTTTCCAACACGAAAAGCTGATTGCCTTTCTCCAACAGCGGTTGCTGCTTGCCGAGCGCCTGACGGGAGAAAAGGGATATTCGCCTGAGTATCCGATTGAGCCATTCCGACATCAGATAGAAGACCAGGGTGAACACCAGTATGAAAGTTGCCCCAGAGATCAGACGCTGCCTGCGCTCCACACCCTCGACCCGTTTATGGGTTGCCTCCACGCTGCTGAGGGGAATCAGCGTGGCAAACTGGAGATTGAGATTGGATCCTTCGTAGGCGAAAAAGGATTGAGCGGTAACCACAAAGGAGTCGGCGGCCTGATCAAGGCTGCTTCCAGGCACTACCCGTTCGGGGTCGCTGGCGGCAAGAAACCGCTGTTCATCGGCATCGATCACCCCCACCACGGCACCGCTGGCTGACGTCCCCTGTTGGGAGGCTCTCAAGAACTCACTGTCGATGGGAACCACCATCATCAGGTAGCCCATATCCGTACCCGTACCATCCTCCATGATTTCGGAGATTAACAGGTAGGGGCGCTGCCCCAGGGCAGTGAGATAGGCCTGAACCCTCGACTCGCTCAGAAAACGGCTATCCACCGTCAGCAGTTCCTGGGGCAGGGGACGGGAAGTGAGATTATAGATTTCGCGGGTGTGCCCACTCTTGTCGATGAGCAGCACCTGTCCCGGGGCCACCAGGGCCTGCCACAGCTCTGCCGGAGGCAGCCAGGGCGGCGTTCTATAATAAACTGCCGGAGGTGGCGTTTCGTAATCGTACCAATAGATGGGATCGAGATAACTCGAGAGCTGTCTGTGGTTCGCCAGAAGCCGGGTTGTGGAAGTATGAGCCTCGACATAATTGTCGAACCTGATCAAAGATTCCCGAGCCTGCTGATTGAGCCGTGTTTTTAACTCCTTGGTAAAAATTTTCTGCAGTGCCCTGGGTTGAACGTGATCGAGCACTTCCCACACCACAACCCCACACACAAGCCCCACGATGATAGCGAGCAAGGGCATGGGAATGCGCCGGAACTGCCCCCCTAGCCAGGAGCGCAGCGGGCTGTTTCCGAATTGCAGCCAAACCCTGTTGGCGGCTGGGAACAACCTCAGTTTCAAATTCCTCAGCTGTCTAAGTACCGATTCAGCCATAGCCTCCGCACCTTCATTCGCTCCGGAGTTGATAGTCATCCTGGAAAAACCACCGGATGCCCGATAGTAACAGTCCTGGGTTCCCGGGGTATAATCGTCGCACCCTAAGTCCACAATCAAGCGAAGAAGTTTCCCCTGTTGCTTACCATGGATAACCTCCAATCCCCAGGATTGATCAGACGCCTCGCCGCCATATTCTACGATTTACTGCTGATCGGTGGACTGCTGTTCCTGGCGATGGCGCTGGTGGTCGTCTCTATGGGAGTGATTTCAGGATGGGAGCAACTGGATACTGAAAGCCTGCGAAACAACCCCATCTACATAACCTATCTGATGTTGATTCCCCTGCTGTTTTTTGTCGGCTTCTGGCGAACCGGAGGGCAAACACTTGGCATGCGCGCCTGGCGCTTCCGTATCGTTGACACAACGGGGCAAGCGCCGACCTTGAAAGCCTGCCTGCTGCGCTACCTAGCGGCGCTGCTATCCTGGGGAGCACTAGGATTAGGGTTCTTATGGATGCTGGTGGATGGAAAAAACTTGACGTGGCACGACCGGCTCTCAGGAACCCGGCTCATCATGGTCCCGAAGCGGCGCTAGGATCACAGGCTGCAACCGGCTATTCAACGTTGCCGGCGCATGAACCAAACGCCGATGCCCAACAGCACCAGCGTGGGAAAAGATGCCGCGAACAGCGGATTGAGATGATATACCACCGCCATGTTGGCAAAAGCCTTATTGAGCATCAGGAAACTGGTCCCCAGCAGCCCGCCGAAGAAAATTCTCTGCCCGATCCCCACCGACCGTAGAACGCCAAACACCACCGGTACCGATAGAAACACCATGATCATGGTGGTGACAGGGGTGATAATCTTGCCCCAGAAGGCCAGTTCGTATGCCCGCGCCTCCTGGCCATTTTCGTGCATAAACTCAATATACTGATGGAGTCCCCAGAGCGGCAGCAATGACGGCCGCACTACAATATCCAACAGCTGAGGATTCAACATCGATGCCCAGGAGGCGGACTCCAGCCTGCTGCTAACCACGCCATTCCCGGTAAAGCGACTGCGGCCGATATCTTCCAGGAACCAGCTGTTGCCTCCCTGATACTCGGCGTAAGCGGCGTGAGTGGCCAGTTTCAGCTCCCTATCTTCGGAGAATTCATAGATGTAGATATCTTTCAGACGGGAGCTGGACAAGATATAGCGTATATTGATTATCGAATTCCCATCCCTCGCCCAAAATCCGTACTTGGTCTTGAGCGTGATCTGCTTCGAAAGGCGCTCGGCGCGCAGTTGCTCGCCGTAATGTTCGCTCACTGGAGCGACGAACTCCCCTATCACTACCACCGCCACCATGAAGAGCAGCCCCGCTTTCATGGCGGCGACAATCAAACGGGTCAGAGAAACACCGGCGGCACGCATGGCGATCAGCTCGGAATGGTTGGCCAACCCTCCCATGCCCATCAAGCTGCCGAGGAGTACCGCCACAGGAAATATCTCGTAGGCCACTCTGGGCAGCACCAGGAGGACGTACTGTAGGGCGTCCATGGTGCTGTAGGTGCCGCTGCCAACGTCCTCCATCTCATCCAACAGGGTAACGAAGGCAACCAGCGTCAGTAACACCAGAAGCGATATCAGGATACCCAGGACAACGGTTCTGCCAATGTAGAGATCCAGCTGCCTCATTTAGCTTTCCTTCCCGTCAATCTCGCCAGACCCCGCGTCAGCCTTGGGGAGCTGTAGACCATGACCAGACCGGCAAGCAACAGCATCAACAAGTGAACCCACCAGCGCCCCATCCAGGCGGGAGTGGCACCCGACTCCATCCATCCACCGGAGATGGCGAGGAGATTGACGAATAAAAGATAAAACAAAATCGCCAGAATCAGGCGGCCGTACAGACTGCTTCTGGGTAGGGAGTGACTCAGAGGTACACTAATGAATGTAAAGACCAAAACCGCGGCGGGCAACATGATACGGTATTGCATCTCCACCTGGTGGCGTAGATCTTCGGAGTGCAAGAGTTCGGATGTGGGAATAGCGTCGATGCGCGACCGTCCCCTCTGCTCCTGAGGCAGACTGACCCGCAAACCGTATTCTTCGAACTCGACGATACTGAAGTTGTTGGTACCGGGCACACCTTCGTATCGACGCCCCTCGGTAAGCACCACAAAGTGAGACCCGGTCTCTGAATCGACGTACTGGTAACCCTCCTCGGCGACGATTAGACCTAGCTTTCCGTGTTTGCGGTGCTGGACGAATACTTGTTGCAATCTTTGCCGATCTGCGGACATCCCCTCGACGTAGAAAACCAGGTCACCGCGGCTGAACTCGTTGAATCGACCCGCAACAGCAGAGTTGAATTCCGCCTTTATATCCTGGCGGTTGAATAGCGCCCGCTTTTCACCGTTGGCCCAAGGCTGGAGATCGAAGGTCAGCCAGGAGACGAAGAGCGTCACCGGCAACGCTGCCAGAAATACGGCCCGAAATATCCGCATTGTGCCGATGCCGCTGGCGGAGAGCGCTGTCATCTCGCTGTTGCGGTACATCTGACCGAGTGTCGCCAAAATGGATAGAAAAAAGGCGGGGGGGGTAATGGGCGCCAATACCCGCAGTGCCTCGATGGCGACCAATTTGAGCATCACGTCATGGCCAATGGAGCCCGACGCTGCTTCTCCGAGAAAACGTAAATAGCCGCTGCCGACCAGCACCAGCAACAGCATGGCGACCAGGCCGACAAAGGCCTTGGATACCTCAAACAGTATGTAGCGGTCGATTATGGGAATCATCACTGATAAATCGGTGGCGGGACCTCGACAACAGTCAGATAGGATATCAGCCCGGTGGCAAACAGCGGAAGTTCTTGTAGACTAGGGACCGGCCTAGAAGCAGGCTGTGTCTCAGCGAAGACCGCACCGTCACTTTTCCAAAATCATTGGGAGTCACAATGGAATACCAACTCAAGACCGGTAACTTGGCAAAGATTCGCACATCCTGCCTGGTGATTGGTGTCTATGCTAAGCGTCAGCTGACCGATCAGGCCGCCGACCTCGATCAAGCCAGCGGCGGTGCACTGAGCCAGGTACTGGAAAAGGGCGACTTCAGCGGTGAAGCCAAGCAATATCAGTTTATTTACGAGCTGCCCAAGTGTAACTGTAAACGGGTACTTCTCATCGGTCTGGGAGCGCGCAAGGAATTCGACATGCAGGCCTTGCGGGAGGCTACCGCCAAGGCTGCGACCATTCTCAATGAAAGCCACTCCACGGATGCGGTCACCACTCTCTCAGCCCTGTTACCGGCGGGGGCGTCGAGTTACAGGGTAGTCCGCGAGAGCGTACTTTCCAGTGCCGGTGCACTTTACCGGTTTCAGCAATGCAAGAGCAAGAAAGATCCCCTGAAACGCCCCCTAAAACGTCTGGGCTTGCATGTAGGGAAGCGCAGGAAGTCGGACCCGCTGGAGCGTGCCCTGAGCCAGGGACTGGCGACATCCAACGGGGTCTCGCTGGCGAAAAACCTTGCTAATCTTCCTGGAAATATCTGTACTCCAGGGTATCTCGCTTCTCAAGCCAAGGCCCTGGGCCGCAAGTTCCCCAAGATCAAGGTCAACGTCCTGGAGGAGCGGGAGATGAAGAAGCTGGGCATGGGCGCACTGTTGTCGGTAAGCCGCGGCAGCCGCCAACCCGCCAAGCTGATCGTCATGGAATACAGCGGCGCCAGCAGCAAGGCCAAGCCGGTGGTGCTGGTAGGCAAGGGACTGACATTCGATGCCGGCGGTATCTCTATCAAGCCCGCCGCCGGGATGGATGAAATGAAGTACGACATGTGCGGAGGCGCCAGCGTGCTGGGGACTCTCTCCGCCTGCGCAGAGATGAAACTGCCGCTCAATGTCGTCGGCATAGTACCCAGTTCGGAGAATCTGCCGGACGGTGACGCCAACAAGCCGGGAGACATCGTCACCAGCATGTCGGGCCAGACGATCGAGGTGCTCAACACGGACGCGGAGGGGCGGCTTATTTTGTGCGACGCCCTCACTTATTCTGAACGTTATTCTCCAGCCGCAGTTATTGATATCGCCACCTTGACTGGCGCCTGCATCATCGCCCTGGGCTCACATGCCTCTGGCTTGATGAGTACCGATGACGATCTGGCCGAAGAGTTGCTGACTGCAGGCACACAAAGCGGTGATAGGGCCTGGCGCCTGCCTTTGTGGGACGACTATCAGAAGCAGTTGGACAGTAACTTCGCTGACATAGCCAACATCGGCGGCAAGGGCGCGGGCACCATAACAGCCGCCTGCTTTCTCTCTCGATTTACCAAGAAATTCAAATGGGCGCATCTGGACATTGCCGGCAGCGCCTGGAATTCAGCACCGAACAAGTGGGCGACGGGTCGGCCGGTACCGCTGCTTACGGCCATGCTTCTGCGACGCTGCGGCTTGGACGGCTGATGACCAGAATCGATTTCTATGTCCTCGACGACACTGCCCGCGGGACCAGACATAGCCTCGCCTGCCGGCTCGCTGACAAGGCTTGGCAACAGGGTCATAGGGTCTATCTTCATGTAGGATCCCAGGAGGAGGCGAGGCATATGGATGCCCTACTCTGGACATTTCAGGAAAATAGCTTTTTGCCCCATGGGCTTCTAGGCGAAGCGGATCCCGCACTCAATCCGGTACTGATCGGGAACCATACCGAGGCTGGTGACGAGCATGAAATACTGATCAATTTAGCCCCCGAGGTACCACAATTCTTCAGTCGCTTCGAACGTGTTTTAGAGCCATTGGGCCGGGAAGCGGAAATACGCAATGCCGGGCGCCTGCGTTATCGCTATTACAGGGATAGGGGATACCCACTGAATAGCCACCAGATAAGAAAATGATGAGTAAGGAAACGAAAGACGAAGAGACCGATTTTCCGGTTGACACACTGGGTATCCCGATCCTGACGGAGGTCATCGAGCCGGGAGACCCCGAGCCTGGCACGGATGAGGAAGCCGCGATCTCCGATATTGGGGCAGAGACAACAGATGCCGATGGAAAAAACTCGCGCGAAGAGGTGCGTTCACACCCCCGGGGTGAGCCCCCCCTCGAAGAGGTGATCGATCAACTCGCGGCCAGAATCAGCAATAACCTTCTGCAGGCCCTAGAGCCGCTGATTCACAAAAAGATCAACCGGGCTCTTAAAAAGCATTCCGCCGAAATCGCGCAATCCCTACCAGGCGCACTAGCGAAGCAACGGCCCGGAGAGGAAGATATCTGACCTACCCCGCTGCCCTATTTCCGATATGCAGCAGTCCCAAAGCCTAAGATTCTATCTTCATGCTATCAACCCGTTGGAAGCCTCGCGGCAGTTTATTACCACGCCTGCCTCTCGCCCCCAGGTAGTGCTGTAGATCCGAACCCTTCAGCCCAAGGTGGCGTTTGCCTGAGTAGATCACCACCCGGCCCCGCTCCGGCAACGTGGCAACCGCCACAATAAACTCTTCACGTGCTTTCACGCGTTTAGGCGGTATACTAATAATTTTATTGCCTTTTCCTCTGCTTAGCTCTGGCAATTCAGAGATTGGGAATACAAGCATTCTCCCCTCGTTGCTTATGGCCACCACAAGATCGCTAGCCTGACTAGTAACCGCTGAGGGCATCATGACCCGAGCACCTGCAGGTAGAGTCAACAGCGCCTTCCCACCTTTGTTTTTGGTAATAAAATCGTCTATTTTGACCACGAATCCGTAGCCACCATCAGAAGCCAGCAAGTAGCGTTGCCCGGGGTTCCCGGCCACGACAGCAACAAAATTCGCCCCTGCGGGCGGCGCGAATCGTCCCGTAAGCGGCTCGCCTTGGCCCCTTGCGGAGGGCAATGTATGCGCCAACAGTGAGTAGCTGCGGCCACTTGAATCCAAGAATGCCACTTGTTGATTGCTGCGAACTTTCACCGATGCGAGAAAACGGTCTCCCGATTTGTAAGCCAGGCTGGTCGGGTCTATTTCATGTCCCTTGGCTGCTCTTACCCACCCCCTCTCGGAGAGCACCACCGTTAGTGGTTCGCTGGGGGTGAGGTCAGTCTCCCCTAGCGCCTCTGCGGGTTCACGCTCGACGATGGGTGAGCGACGATTGTCTCCATAGGTCTCCGCGTCCGCCTTTATCTCCTTGCGAATCAGGGTCTTCATCCGCTGTTTGGAACCCAGTGTCAACTGCAACCAATCCCGCTCCTCCGTCAGTTCCTGCTGCTCGGAACGAATTTTGATTTCCTCCAGACGGGCCAACTGCCGCAACTTGGTATCCAGCACATAGTCGGCCTGGAGATCGCTCAACTCAAACCTTGCCATTAATACCGGTTTGGGCTCGTCCTCGGTGCGGATGATACGAATCACTTCATCTATGTTTAAAAACGCGATGAGTAGACCGTCCAGCAAATGCAGCCGTTCGCGTACTTTTTCCAGGCGGTGTTCCAGCCGTCGCTGCACTGTGCGGTAACGAAAACTCAGCCACTCGAGCAGCATCTCCCGCAAGTTCTTGACCTGGGGCCGGCCGTTAAGGCCAATCACATTCATGTTGACTCGGTAGCTGCGTTCCAGGTCGGTAGTAGCAAACAGGTGAGACATCAACCGTTTAACGTCAACGCGATTTGAACGCGGCACAATCACCAGGCGTGTGGGATTCTCATGGTCGGACTCATCCCGCAGATCCTCCACCATAGGCAGCTTCTTGGCCTGCATCTGCACAGCAATCTGCTCCAATACCCTGGCACCCGAGACTTGATGCGGTAACGCGTAAATGACGATATCCCCCATCTCGCGTTCATATCCGGCCCGCATTCTGACACTTCCAGTCCCCTGAGTGTACATTTTCAACAATTCATCCCTGGGCGTGATAATTTCGGCTTCCGTGGGATAATCCGGCCCGAGCACATGCTCGCACAAGGCTTCAACATCGGCCCTGGGTTCTTCCAGAAGCCGAATACAAGCACTGGCCACTTCTCTCAGGTTGTGGGGAGGAACATCGGTCGCCATTCCCACAGCGATACCGGTGGTTCCGTTCAGCAGCAGATTGGGTAAACGCGCCGGTAACACCACCGGCTCTTCCATGGTGCCATCGAAATTCGATTGCCAATCAACAGTACCCTGCCCCAGCTCCATCAACAACAGCCGCGCATAAGGTGTAAGCCTGGCCTCTGTGTAGCGCATAGCTGCAAATGACTTGGGATCGTCCGCGGAACCCCAATTACCCTGCCCGTCAACCAGGGGGTAGCGGTAAGAGAACGGCTGTGCCATCAAAACCATGGCCTCGTAACAGGCGCTGTCTCCGTGGGGGTGGTACTTGCCGAGCACGTCTCCAACCGTGCGCGCGGATTTCTTGTGCTTCGAGGCCGCCGAGAGCCCCAGTTCCGACATCGCGTATACGATCCGCCGCTGAACCGGTTTCAGGCCGTCACCGACATTGGGCAGCGCCCGGTCCAGAATGACATACATGGAGTAATCCAGATAAGCCTTTTCTGTATAAACTCTCAACGGCATCTGCTCGATGCCATCAAGGCTTTGATCTATACCTTTAGTCATTGGGTATCGCTGTCGTTCTCTTCTTAAGGTGAGGATGCTGGCCGGTCGCAGCAGCTGTGTTCACTCGTCATCTGCTCTCATGCCCTAGGCATTTGCGCTCTGCCCGGCAGAGCCATACTTTTTGTTCATCGCATCGGTATCGGCCGCTCAGTCTCTTCCCTGCCCGGTGTCCCGGTAATACCGGATAGAGGTGATTATCTCCTGCCTGGATGGCGGACCAAGGTCGGACTCCGGCATGCAGAAATATCGCTTCCAGAGCGCATGGCGGTACCAGTTACTGCCGGTAGTCGCGATTTCACGCCATTTCGGATTTCGCAGGCGTTTAAACTCTCCCCGTCTATTCCCGTAGGCGAGTGTCTTGTAGTCATATTCATCGCAACGGATACCCTCGTACATCACGTTTCTTACCCCGGATGCTGATTCGAGGATCACCACGTAGCGCACAACGCCATCCTTTCCTACCGAAAGGGAACCTGGATCCGTATAGAAACGATATCTCGAATCCGGCCTTTGGAAATTGATTTCCAAAAAATCCGCCTCGTTGGGATAGGGAGGAAGGTTCACCTGATCCTCTTCCCACTCATACTCTTCGGCATTGTGGGGCACAGGATCGTGGGGATCCCTGAACGACCAAGATTGACTCCAGACAATCCCGGAAAACAGCAGAGCCGACAACCCCAGGGGAAACAGCCGCCAATATAGTCGCTTCATCGCCATCAAACCTCCGCTAAATCACCCTTTTCCTGCAGCCAGTTCTTGCGATCGGGAGAACGTCTTTTGGCCAACAGCATATCCATTACACTGTTGGTAGCATCCTCTGTATCGATGGTCAACTGCACCAACCGCCGGGTATCGGGATGGATGGTGGTCTCCCGCAGCTGCGCAGGATTCATCTCCCCCAGACCCTTAAACCGCTGAATGGTAACCTTCCCTTTCAGTTTCTCCGCGGCGATACGGTCCAGAACCCCTTGCCGTTCCTGGTCATCCAGGGCATAAAACACCCGCTTCCCCACATCGATCCGATAGAGTGGCGGCATGGCGACATAGACATGTCCCTGCCGCACCAGTTCCGGGAAGTGGCGCAGAAAAAGGGCGCATAGCAGGGTGGCGATATGAGCGCCGTCGGAGTCCGCATCCGCTAAAATACAGATCTTGTCAAATCGCAGGCCAGCGAGATTTTGGGAAGCCGGCTCCACGCCAATTGCCACCGAGATATCGTGCACCTCCTGAGAAGCAAGCACCTCGGCCGAATGCACTTCCCAGGTATTCAGGATTTTGCCCCTCAACGGCATTATCGCCTGAAACTCACGATCCCGGGCTTGCTTGGCCGAGCCGCCCGCGGAGTCTCCCTCGACTAAAAAAAGCTCCGATCGCTGGGGATCGGTGGCACTGCAATCCGCCAGTTTTCCAGGCAACGCCGGGCCTTGAGTCACCTTCTTTCGTTGCACTTTGCGACCGGCGCGCAGCCGCACCTGAGCGGCGCCAATTGCCAACTCGGCGATCGCTTCGCCTGCCTCGGTGTGTTGATTCAGCCAGAGACTAAACTCATCTTTGGTTACCCCGGAAACGAATGCGGCGCACTCCCTGGATGACAACCTCTCCTTGGTCTGGCCCGAGAACTGCGGGTCAACCAGTTTCACCGAAAGGATGTAACTGCATTTGCCCCAGACATCCTCGGGAGAAAGCCTAACCCCCCTTGGCAGTAGATTCCTGAACTCGCAGAATTCTCTCACCGCCTCGGTTAAACCAGAGCGCAGCCCGTTCACATGCGTTCCTCCCAAGGGCGTTGGTATCAGATTGACATAGCTCTCTGTAAGACCTTCGCCGCCTTCGGGGAGCCACGCCACCGCCCATTCGGCCGCCTCGGTATTACCGCTCATGTTGCCGACAAAGGGATCCTCCGGAACGTGTTCGTGCTGCTGTAGCGTTTCTAGAAGATAGTCCTTCAAACCTGCCTTAAAACACCATTCGTGACGCTCTCCGCTGTTCTCGTCGAGGAATGATACTTTCAGCCCGGGACACAGCACCGCCTTGGCACGAAGCACGTGCAACAATAGCCGCAGCGAAAACTTGGCGGTGTCGAAATAGTCCGGATTCGGCCAGAACCTGAGAGTTGTACCGGTATTGTATCTTCCCACTTTGCCGATCTGTTCCAGGTCAGAGACCTTGTGACCGTCGGCAAATGCCATGTTGAATTCGCCACCGTTGCGCTTCACCCACACCTCGAGGTGACGTGAAAGGGCATTTACCACCGAGACCCCAACCCCGTGCAGCCCTCCGGAAAAACGATAGTTATCCCCTGAAAACTTACCACCGGCATGAAGTTTGGTGAGGATCACCTCCACGCCAGGCAACCCCTGTTTGGGGTGGAGATCCACCGGCATGCCTCTTCCGTCGTCTTTCACTTGCAGTGAGCCGTCCTTGAAGAGAATGACTTCGACAGCGCTCGCATGTCCCGCCAAGGCTTCGTCGACGCTATTATCGATTACCTCTTGAGCGAGATGATTAGGACGGCTGGTGTCGGTATACATGCCTGGGCGCTTACGGACTGGTTCCAAGCCGCTGAGGACCTCAATGTCCGATGCGCTATAGGAGCTACTACTCATTTCTGTTCAGATATCCCCGTGGTGGAAAACGGTTGACCATGGCTAATCGCCGCATGAAGTTTACACGCGCCTTGAAGCGGTTGCGAGTGAATGGGAATTGACCCTTGTCGACATCCTGATGTATTTTCCAGCGCTTAACTTGGCAATTAAGGCAGGCTTCCGTGGCCGACGACAAAAAGACTGCACCCTCCTTCGAAGAAGCCCTTTCCGAGCTTGAATCCCTTGTGGTCAAACTTGAGCAGGGAGAGCTCACACTCGATGAGTCTTTGAAGGCTTTCGAGCGCGGAGTGGAACTGACCCGCACCTGCCAGCAGGCACTCAGGGAGGCCGAACTGAAAATCGATATGCTCACAGAAAAAAGCACGGAGGCGAAACTAGAGCCTTTCGACAACGATGAGTAACGAGCAACTGACCTTATACCTGCTAGCCTGCAGTGAACGCGTGGAAGAGGTATTGGACCAGATCCTGCCTCAGCAGAGCGTTCTCCCTGAGCGGCTGCACAGCGCCATGCGGTACTCTGTTCTGGGCGGAGGAAAGCGCATTCGGCCGGTTTTGGTCTATGCTGCCGGGGACGCCCTGGGGATACCCAGAGATCTTCTCGATGGTCCCGCAGCCGCCGTTGAGATGATCCATGCCTACTCCCTGGTGCACGACGACTTGCCAGCCATGGACAACGACGACTTGAGGCGCGGTCGAGCCACCTGTCACAGGGCCTTCGATGAAGCTACAGCCATATTGGTGGGAGACGCCCTGCAATCGCTGGCGTTCAAGACCCTGAGCCAGGAGAGTAAAACCCGGGCGGCGGCTGAAATCAGAATTCGGATGATAGAATCCCTGGCCATTGCCAGCGGTTCCCGAGGCATGGCGGGGGGGCAGGCGCTGGACCTCGACGCAACTGGACAGGAGTTGAATCTCGCCCAGCTGGAAAATATGCACATCCATAAGACTGGCGCCCTGATCCGGGCCTGTGTAACCCTGGGATCACTTCAGGCTGTGGACGTCGATGCGGATCTGCTGCGCGGCCTGGATCACTACGCAAAATGCATCGGCCTAGCATTCCAGGTCAAGGACGACATTCTGGACATCGAGGGAGATACCGAAACCCTGGGCAAGACTCAAGGCAAGGACCAGGCAAGCGCAAAATCGACTTATCCCTCCCTCATAGGGCTGGAGGAATCTAAAAGGATGGCCGAGCGGCTGCGGGCAGATGCGCTGGCGAGTATCAGCAATCTCGACACTCGTGCAGATCCGTTGCGAATGCTTGCGAACTACATCGTCGACCGCGCCCGCTAAGCCCCGACTCTTGCGACCGAGCGGCTACCGGGGGATAATACAGGCCGCCCGGTTCAGCGATTCTTCCAGTTACCTCAAAATAACCGGACTAATTGCCAGTTGTTCTTACGCAAATCCATCCGTTAGTTTGATTTTCCCGATAGCAGATAGAAAGCCACTACTTACCAGGCGCTAGGAGCTGTACATTGACTGAGTGCACCGACAAAAGCTGTGAAATTCCCGACGTCCAGAACAGCAAAGATACCCGACAGATTGCCATCAATAAGGTCGGCATCAAGGACATTCGTCATCCGATTAGGGTAAAAGACCGTACCGACGGTGAACAACACACAGTGGCGTCGTTCAATATGTACGTCAACCTGCCCCACAATTTCAAGGGGACGCACATGTCGCGCTTCGTGGAGGTTTTGAACAGCCACGAAAAGGAAATCAGCGTGGATTCCTTTAAAGAGATGCTATCGGAGATGGCGGAACGGCTGGAAGCGGGCTCAGGCCACATCGAAATGACTTTTCCCTATTTCATCAATAAAAAGGCCCCGATCTCCGGAGTCATGAGCCTGCTGGATTATGAAGTTACCTTGACGGGAGAAATTCACGATGGGACACCTACCATGTATATCAAGGTGGTGGTACCGGTAACCAGCCTCTGCCCCTGCTCGAAGAAAATCTCGGATCGGGGGGCTCACAATCAACGCTCCCACGTAACGGTTCAAGTTCGAACCAGCCGCTTTGTCTGGATAGAGGAAATAGTCGAATTAGTCGAGAAAGAGGCCTCATGCGAGCTTTACGGCCTACTCAAGCGGCCGGATGAGAAATATGTAACAGAGCGTGCCTACGACAACCCAAAGTTCGTTGAAGACATGGTTCGGGACGTTGCGGTCAAACTAAATGAAGACAGCCGATTCACAGCGTACGTGGTTGAGTCTGAAAACTTTGAATCGATTCATAACCACTCGGCTTACGCACTGATAGAGCGCGACAAGCTGAGGAATTAGGGCCTGTTCACACTAATATTTGCTCCGCAATACCAGCATATTTCCCTGGACATCCATTTCAACCGCTCCAAGAAAACTCATGCCGAGCAACACCTGCTGAGGGGCATTACCTTCAATAACCACAGCATCCACATCCGTCAGCTCGATCTGTCCCACCCGCACCCTACGTAGGCTAAGCGCGTAGGCATTGGCAAACCCCGACGCGGTATGTACCCCGCTTTTGCGGCCTTTGATGCGGTAGGGAATCCCGAGACGCCGCGCTTCGACCTCACTCATAGCGACGGAAGTGGCGCCGGTATCCACAAGCATATTCGCGCTCCGACCGTTGATGCTGCCCACAGTCATGTACGCGCCCTGATTGTTGCGCGGTATTCTAACCTCTCTCACTTCTGGCTTGACGAAACGCCCTCCGTAGGAGGCACCGAGCTCATAGTCCTCCCGTCGACCATCAACTTCGAGTACCGCGCCCCGGGCATTGGCGGACACCAGCAAGACGCCCTCTGGGCTGGACTGACCTTCTCGCAGCAATCTCTGCCTGCCATCGATCTCAACCATGGCCTTGCCGGAAAACAAAGCCATGACTTTGATCCGCTCCACCGGCAAAGCAAACCGAGGTACGCTGATCCCCAATAACAGCAACAACAGCACAATGTGTCTTGATAATTGGTTCTCGGTCATAAATCCCGGCCTCCTGTCCTCTGCAATCAAACAAGGTTATTGCAGTAGTGCCGCCGCCGTCTGCAAAACTAAAAGCCCAAAAATCCCGGCGACCAGGTCGTCCACCATAATCCCCAGCCCCCCGGCCAGGTGTCGATCAAGCCAACAAATGGGCCAAGGCTTCAAGATATCGAACAATCTAAAAAGTACGAATCCCGCCAGCAGCCATCCCCACCCTTGGGGACACATCCACAGGGTGACTAAAAAACCAACCCACTCATCCCAGACAATGCCACCGTGATCATGGTTATCGAAATCAGAAGAGGCCTTGCCGCACAACCAAATACCGAATACGAAAAGCAGCGCCACAATCAGTATATAGAGCCAGGCGGGCAAAGGGCTGAGCAAAAGATAGAGGGGAATGACTGCCATGGTGCCAACAGTACCTGGTGCCTTCGGCACCCCGCCTGAGCCTAGACCAAAGGCCAAAAGGTGAATGGGATTACCCCAATTGGGCTTGCCCCGGAAGTTATCGGAAGTGCTCATATCCGGGCTTCGTCACTTTCAATTGCCGCCCATCCGACAAGAAGCAGCGAATGCCAACCCGCTGTTCAATCACACCGATCCAGGTCACACCACACCCATCTTTGCCCATCCTATCCTCGGCGAGCCCTCTTTTTTCCGGGGATACGGTCACACAGAGTTCGTAGTCGTCTCCTGCTGTAAGCGGTAGCGACCAATCATCTCGGTTCTTGACATGCGCCCTGACTGCCAGAGAGAGGGGCAGTTGCTCCACGTTGATCTGAGCGCCAACCCGACTGCGACGGCAAATGTGTCCCAGGTCCCCAATCAAGCCGTCCGAGATATCTATCGCCGCACTTGCCACCCCAACCATAGACAACCCCGCAGCCACTCTGGGGACCGGACGATTCAGTCTGTCAGCGACTGCGCTTGCAAGATCATCTTGACGGTTCCCCAATGTCAGTGCCAGCCCTGCATCCCCGAGAGTGCCGCTGACCCCAATCAAGTCGCCCGACCGGGCGCCGTCTCGACACATTGCGCGACCAGGCTCCACAAAACCATGTACCTGCACCGTGATACTCAGGGGACCATGGGTAGTATCGCCGCCTACCAGGCCCACGCGGTGAGCATCGGCAAGGGATGAAAAGCCTTTGACCAGTGCCGCGATCCAGGATTCTTCGATTTCAGGCAGGGTTAGCGATAAGGTGGCCCATGCGGGCTTTGCACCCATGGCGGCAAGGTCGCTGAGATTGACGGCCAGCGCCTTGTGGCCGAGTGAATGGGGATCACAGCCACTGGCGAAATGGACACCTTCCACCAAAGTATCCATGCTGACCGCCAGGTCCCGCCCCGGGGGTACCCGCAACAGAGCGCAGTCGTCTCCAACCCCAAGGATCACATCGTTGCGTCGAGCACCGGCGGTACTCAGATATCTGCCGATTAGATCAAATTCGCTGAATGCCATCCTTTGGAGCTTATCACGGTGCCGCATGCTACCGGTTTTATAGAATTAGCGGCCAGATCGCGCTGCATCACCGGCTCCCTCCCAACAATCCTCCGTCAACGCCTTGCCATTTCACTTTGACGTGTCTTGTGGGACAGCTTGTCAAGAACGCCATTGACGTATTTATGCCCCTGCTCAGCACCGAACACCTTGGCAAGCTCCACCGCCTCATTGATTACCACCCGGTATGGCACTACCGGCTGCCGGGTCAACTCATACGCCCCCAGTCTGAGGATCGCCCTCTCCACCGGATCGACACTCTCGATGGAGCGGTCGAGGCAATTTTTCAACTCCAGATCCAGTGCTCCAAGGTGTTCTTCCACCCCTGTAAGCAACTGGGTGAAATAGGCGGTATCGAATTCATCGGTGTCCTCTTCGGTGAGGAATTGCCGACTAACTTCCTGTATTTCCTGCCCCGTCATCTGCCATTGGTAGATAGCCTGCACTGCGTGATGCCGGGCCTGATGCTTCTTCCGACTCATTAACCAATCTGCCGCAACAGATTGACCATTTCAATCGCCGAAAGGGCGGCCTCGGCCCCCTTGTTGCCGGCTTTGGTACCTGCTCGCTCTATCGCCTGCTCAATGGTATCAACCGTCAGTACGCCAAATGCGATCGGCACCCCATGTTTTAAACTGACATGGGCCAGACCTTTGACGCATTCACCAGCCACATAGTCGAAATGGGGCGTCCCTCCCCTGATTACAGCTCCGAGCGCCACGATAGCATCGTAGTCGCCCTTGGCCGCCAGCCTCTCCAACACCAGAGGCATTTCGAACGCACCCGGAATACGGACCAGATTGATCTCTCCCTCCTCGGCGCCGTGGCGTGTGAGGGTATCTATCGCTCCCTGCAATAGGCTATCGACGATGAAACCGTTGAACCTCGCTGCAACAAGGCAGAAACGCGCCTTTCGTATCCCAAGTGAGCCCTCGATAGTCTTGATTTTCATGGTGAATTCCCTGGGTAGCTGTCAGCTTTGTAGATTAGAGTGAGAGGGTATCGGGAGATACGCTTTCGTATCCGACGTACTCGACCACCTGCAGATCGAACCCCGATATCCCATGCAGACTGGTGGGTGCACTCATTACGCGCATCTTACGGACACCCAAGTCGCAGAGGATCTGAGCACCGATACCGTAGGTGCGGCGATGCTTATTGGTTTCGCCCGTCGCGGCCTTCGGCTCGTCGCGATGTTTGAATTGAATATCCCGCATACGTTGCACGATTTCTCGGCTGCTATCGTGGTTGCGCAGGACTACGATCACCCCCTTACCCTCGTTCACCACCCTCTCCATGGCATCGGCAAGGGGCCAGCCACAGCCTTCATCTATCGTGGAAAACAGGTCGCAGAGCGTATTTTGCATGTGCACCCTAACCAAAACCGGCTCTTCCGGGATCACCTGCCCAAAAACCAGCGCCAAGTGGAGCTTATTGTCGATTGAATCTTGATAGGCCACCAGCTCAAATTTTCCATACGCTGTATCGAAACCGCACTCGCTGACTCTCTCCACGGTCTTTTCGTTGCGTACTCGATACTGAATCAGATCGGCGATGGTGCCAATTTTCAACTCATGATCACTAGCAAACCGTTCCAAATCGGCTCGCCGTGCCATGGAGCCGTCTTCGTTGAGAATTTCCACGATTACTGCGGCTGGGGTGAGTCCGGCCAAACGTACCAAGTCGCACCCCGCTTCGGTATGGCCCGCGCGAACCAACACACCTCCAGGTTGCGCCATCAGCGGAAAGATATGTCCTGGTTGCACGATATCCTGTGGCTGAGCATCGGATTTAACTGCCGCGAGTATGGTGGTTGCCCTATCCCCTGCGGAGATGCCGGTGGTGACCCCCTCTGCCGCCTCGATGGAAACGGTGAAATTGGTTGAGTGGGCCGACTCGTTTACCCCGACCATCAGCGGCAAACGGAGTTGCTGGCAGCGCTCTTTGGTCAGCGTAAGGCAAATCAGGCCACGACCGAATCGGGCCATAAAGTTGATCGACTCTGGCGTGGTCAGCTCCGCCGCCATGACCAGGTCCCCTTCATTTTCACGATTCTCGTCATCCATGATAACGACCATGCGTCCCTGACGCAGTTCTTCGATAATCTCTTCTGTCGTATTCATCTCCATAGCTGAGGAGTTTCCCCACCCTTGTGGCGCAGCAAACAGGTAAGTGTAACAAAAGTCTTATATACAAGAAAACTGAAGGGACGGGAGGGAATAGCTCAATCGCGGAGAAAGCCCCGCCGCGCCAGTAATTCGAGGGTGACCCCCCTGTCCGACGTTTTGACTGCGGCACCCTCCCCCAGTAGCAGGCGCTCGAGGTAGCGCGCTAAAAGATCGACTTCGATATTGACCCGCGTTCCCGGTCGGTACTCGCCGATAACCGTTTCTTCGAGTGTATGGGGAACCACATTCACAGAGAAGGCTTTCCCGGCGACCTGATTAACGGTGAGGCTCACACCATCCAGGCAGACAGAACCTTTCTCCGCAATGTACTTCGCCAAGCCGGCGGGCGCCTCGAGATCGAACTGCAGAGAGCGGCCGACTGATTTTCGATCGAGCACCCGCCCCACGCCGTCGACGTGACCGGTAACCATATGCCCCCCCAAAGGCTTATTCAACGTGAGAGCGGTCTCCAGATTAACTCTACTCCCGGGCCGCAGGGCACCCAAAGTAGTACGGGAGAGGGTTTCCTGAGACACATCGGCGGTAAATCCATTTTGCACTAGGGCAGTGACGGTCAGACAGACACCATTGGTGGAAACACTTTCCCCCAGCTGCACCCGACTCATCGGCAGCGCACCACCGCCTATATGAATGCGGACGTCGCCTCCGTGTTCCTCTGCGGAAACCAACACACCTACTGCTTCTATGATGCCTGTAAACATCAGTGATCAACCACCGGTGTGGCACAGATACGAATATCCTTGCCAACCATGCGCACGTCGGTAAATACCAATTCGATTCGCTCCCGCATCTTGACTAAAGCGGGTAAATGGAACAGTCCACGAGCACTGTCGCCGAGGACATGCGGGGCACAATATATCACCAACTCATCTACCAATCCGGCAGCCAACGCTGCCCCAGCCAGTGTCGACCCCGATTCTATCAAAATCTCATTGATCTCCCGCTTCACCAAATAGTCCATAACCGCACCCAGGTCGAGGGCACCCGCTTCTCCCGGCATGCAAACCGTTTCTATTCCCTCGGCTTGTAACAACAATTGCCGGCCCTTGGCCGAGGCCGTACAGAGCACCAAGGCGGTACCGGGGGCCGTTAACAGACGTGCCGAGGGGGATATTTCCAATAGGGGATCCAACACTACGCGCAACGGTTGCCGAACCTCGGAAACGGAGACACCTGAACCTGGTGGACTGATCCGCACGTTCATCTCCGGATCGTCCGCCAATACCGTTCCGATACCGGTCACTGTGGCATCGCTGCGAGCACGCAGACGCTGGACATCGCGTCGCGCCGCTTCTCCGGTAATCCATTTGCTCTCTCCGCTCGCCATTGCGGTACGGCCATCCAGACTCATAGCGAGCTTACAACGTACTAATGGTCGACCAGCCGCCATGCGTTTAACGAAACCAGCGTTCAACTTACCCGCCTCATAAGCCATAACGCCCGTTTGCACTTCGACACCGCTCTCTCTGAGTCGCGCCAATCCTCGGCCACTGACCAGCGGATTGGGGTCCTCCATCGCTGCCACGACACGTCCGACACCAGCTTCGATCAGAGCATTGGCGCAGGGGCCTGTGCGTCCCTGATGACTGCAGGGCTCCAAAGTTACGTACGCAGTCGCACCCTTTGCATCGACACCGGCTTCAGCCAGCGCGATACGCTCGGCGTGGGGTTCCCCCGCCTTTTGGTGGAAGCCTCTGCCCACAACTTTCCCATTTGAGACCAGCACACAACCGACTCTGGGATTTGGGTGGGTCGTATAGAGCCCTCTTGCTGCCAACTTCAGGGCAGCCGCCATAAATCGGTGGTCGGAGCTGTTCACAGGAACCACGCGGCAGTCACTTTTCCGACTCTTCCCCGTCGCCGCTGTTTAGCAGATCCAGCTGATAGCGCCGCATCTCCGGTGGCAACTCATTCTCCAACTGCTCGATCTCTTCGCGAAAGGCATTAACATCCTCAAACTTTCGATAGACCGATGCGAATCGAACGTAGGCAACCTGGTCCAGCCCTCGCAGCTCATCCATGATCCATTCGCCGATCTGGAGGGAAGGCACCTCCCTCTCTCCTGTTGCCAGCATACGGCGACGGACCCGATTCAGCGCCGCATCCACCTGATCGGTGCTCACCGGTCGTTTTTCCAGAGCACGATTGATACCGGCAGCCAGTTTTCGATCATCGAAGGGGACACGGCTACCATCCCGCTTGACCACCTGGGGCAGGCTTAGCTCGGCGGTTTCGTAGGTGGTGAAACGTTCCATGCAGGCGGCGCAGCGCCGACGACGCCTGACCTGATTCCCCTCGCCGAAGAGGCGAGAATCGATCACCTTCGTATCTTGGGCACTACAATAAGGGCAACGCATCGCAACCTAGGGCAAAACAAATCGATTTAGAAATATCCTGCAACCCACCTGCTAACGATAAACGGGATATTGTTTGCAGAGATCAAGCACCTGGCCCCGCACTCTTTCAATGACCACCTGATCTCCTTTGGCATCGATGATGTCGCACATCCAAGCGGCAAGCTCGGCAGTCTCCTCCTCTCCTATTCCTCTGGTGGTGAGCGCCGGCGTGCCAACCCGAATACCGCTGGTGACAAATGGGGATTGAGGATCGTTGGGTACGGCATTTTTATTGACCGTGATATTGGCATCGCCCAACCAGGCATCCACCGCTTTACCGGTCAAACCCGCCTGTATAAAACTGACCAGAAACAGATGATCGTCGGTGCCGCCGGATACCACATCGTAGCCTCGATCCAGGAATACCTGCACCATAGCCCTGCTGTTTGCCAGCACTTGCGCCTGATACTCCTTGAATTCGGGCTCCATCGCCTCTTTCAGGGCGACGGCTTTGGCGGCAATTACGTGCATCAGTGGCCCCCCCTGGGTACCGGGAAATACCAGGGAATTAAGCTTCTTCTCAATCTCCGGATTGGCCTTGGCCAGTATCAGCCCCCCCCTTGGACCACGGAGGGTCTTATGGGTGGTGGTAGTGGTAACATCTGCGATTCCCACTGGGCTCGGGTAGAGCCCCGCGGCAATTAGTCCCGCCACATGGGCCATATCCACAAACAGGAAAGCGCCCACTTCGTCGGCGATTTCACGAAACCTCTGCCAATCCACAACTCTGGAGTAGGCGGAAAAGCCAGCTACAACCATTTTTGGCTTGTGGGCCCGGGCAAGAGCAGCGACTTCGCCGTAATCTATTTCTCCTGTTTCAGGATCGAGCCCATACTGCACGGCATTGTAGATTTTCCCGGAAAAATTGGGTTTCGCTCCATGGGTAAGATGACCGCCATGGGCCAGGCTCATACCGAGGATAGTATCCCCGGGTTGACATAGCGCCATGTAGACAGCCGCATTAGCCTGGGAACCGGAGTGTGGTTGTACGTTGGCAAAGTCAGCGCCGAATAGAGCCTTTGCGCGGTCAATCGCCAGCTGCTCCGCCTGGTCAACGAATTCGCAACCGCCATAGTAGCGTTTACCTGGGTATCCCTCGGCGTACTTATTGGTGAGAACCGACCCCTGAGCCTGCAAAACACGGGGGCTGGTATAGTTTTCCGACGCAATCAGCTCGATGTGATCTTCCTGCCGCCGTTCCTCTCGCTGAATAGCAGCCCAAAGCTCATCGTCATACCCCTCGATCCGCATCTCTTTGCTGAACATCACTACCCACTCCGCCAATGTTAAAGGGCGACATTCTATCAGCCTGGTCGATAAACGTCTGCCGCAGGACCGGCAAGGAGCTCCTAATCGGGCTTGGGCACGACAGATGGCGATGAAGGCTCCATTTTCGCATGGGTGCTAGCTCCATCGACCGCTGCGGCAGCCGATTTTTGCAGCGCCATCTCCGGCACTACCGGTTCCATGGCCAGCAATTCCGCATCAACATCAGGGTGGGATGCAAGAGTCCCCACCCTCCCCCCGATCGGCCAGCGTCCCCCAGTCAATTCCGACATCTGCCCTCGGGCGGCGAAGATGCCTGCTTCAATCCAGTTAATCTGGCCTGCGAGGCGACGCAACTGATACTCCGGTGCCGACAGCGATACCACGACCGTTATCGACAGCAAAAGGAGTGCTGCCGAAACAGCACCCCAGAGCGGAGCGGTACAGCGATCCACGGCGGCAAAGTCTCCGGCGATGGTCCTTTCATTTTCTAGCTTGGACGATGGCTGTTGGGTCATGGAGATCAGCCCCTCATCGACAATTTGCTCCTGGGTGAGCAGGGGAGCGACGGGAGTTGACGCTGTCCCGCCTCTAGCTGACGGCGTAGCCGGAGATGAGGTCGCCACATCCTTTTTGGACAATGAGGCTGTCGAAAGCATCATAGTGTCATTCGGGTCCATACTACCCGGCCCAAAATTCGAAGCCCCATGATCTGTGAGATAGTGCTCCCCCCTCAACTCGCTTATCACGATATCCAAATCCATTTTTTCGAGCTGCGCTTTACTCTCCAACGCACCATGCAGCAGAAGTCGGCTGCAGATGTGGTTAATTCGTCGCGGAATGCCTCGGCTATGTTCGAATAACGCAGGAAAAACTCCTGGCTCAAGGGATGGGTTGCCCTGCCATCCGGCCACCAACAGCCGATGGCGAATGTAGGCTATGAATTCCGTGGGGCGCAGAGGTTCCATGCGGCAGGCAGCGACGATGCGCTGATTGAATTGCTCTAGCCCAGGCTGGACTATCATCTCGGTCAGCTCCTCCTGACCGACAAGGACAATCTGCAGCAACGGGGATCCGTCCATAGACATATTTGACAGCAGCCGTAACTCCTCCAACGCGCGCCAATTCAAACCCTGAGCTTCGTCAACAATGAGTAGCGGTCGGCGATGCCGATGATATAGATTGGTAAAGGACAGATGTAGGCGGTGCAGTAGATCAGATTTGCTCAGCCCATCCGCCGGAATGGAGAAAGCGTACGCTACCAGGCGCAGCAGATCTTCAGCATCCAATTGCACGCTCACCAAGCGGGCAACAAAATACTCTCCCTCATTCGTCCCAGCCAGCAAATCGTCTATGAGGGTGGTCTTTCCAGTGCCTGGCGCCCCGGTGATCATTACGAAACCCTCTTCGCGCTGCAATGCGTACTGCATATAGGCCCTGGCCTTGGCAAAGGAGGGATGGGGAAGGCAAAAACTGTGATCAGGACTGAGACGAAATGGATCGGCTTGCAGACTATAGTAGCTGTGGTACATCAGAGGTTTTCCATATTCGAGCCAGCTGCGGGAGCCAACGATCTCCATCCACCGGACACTTCAAGATTTCCTTCCCGGTCTGCTGTTTAATTCGACGTCGGCATAGCATTGGAAGAGCGGTCTTACTTCCGAATCCCTGACCTTCGTGTGCGAAACCTACAGCCTGGAACCCCTCCAGGAAACAACGCCACCGAGGACTCTACTTGGGGGCATCATCCAGCCACTGCTGTACCAAGCAATTAGCAGACCAGAAATCTATGTAACTGATCAGAAAGAAGAATTATGTAAAGCGCCAAAATGATATTTCAAAAGTGTTAAATATCTAGACAGCGAACAAGATTCTCTTTCCTGGAGAGACGGTGGGAAGCCCGCCAGGTACCCGCATCAACGCTCCCTAAAGGCCGTATTGAATCCCCGAGAAATGGGCTTCAAGAGATAATCCAGTATCGTCTTATTACCCGTTTGGATATCAACCTGGACCGTCATGCCGGGAATGATACTCAACAGACTGGATGCCTCTCCGACGTGACTGGAATCAAGACGCAGTTCCGCACGGTAATAAGGTTCGCGCTGGTCGTTGAGGTAAGTTGAGGGAGAAAGCCCGAATACCTCTCCCGAAACACTGCCGAATCGTGCGTAATCAAAACTATCGACCTTTATAACCGCTTGCTGACCCAGTCGCACATGACCGATCTTCGCCGGAGAGATCCTGGCCTCTACGATCAATTCGTCGTCAACCGGCACGATCTGCATGATCACCTGTCCGGGGTCGACAACAGCATTGATTCTAGTGATTGTCAGCCCCTGTACGATCCCATCAACCGGTGCTCGCATATCGAGCCGAGTGACACGATCGCGCAAGCGGATCAGCGACTGCTCAACCTCAGCAAGTCTCTCGGCGACCTCGCCGGCCTCCAGTTCCAGCTCTTTGTGGGTCCTTGCAAACAACTCCAGGCGCCGCTGCTGAGCTTCGCTTCTCGCCGACGTCGCCACGACTATACTGTCCGCAACGCCGCGCCTCTTGCCCTCAACCTCAGCTAACCGGCTCTGTGTGGAAATGAGCTCGGTCCGCGCAACTACTTGGTCAGCATTGAGGCGAGTACGAATATTTACCTGCTCCTGAAGCAGCGCGATCTCCTTATCGATCGAATCCGCTTGGTTCTTCTGCCTCACAAGCTCCACCGTGCGCTGCCTGATCTGTGCGTCTATCACACCCAACTCGCTCTCAAAGCTGGCAATCTGTGCTTTATAGATCATCAGCTGCTTGCGGGCCAACTCTGGAAACTGCTGCCCAGCAGCGCCGAAATCGGGCTGGCGCTTCTCGATGACCGCCTGGAGACGCTCGGCTTCCATCTTCAAGGACCCCTTGCGAACCAATATCTGCTCGTACTCAGATTGGGATGCTGGGGGCGCAAAGCGCAATAGCAGCTCTCCCTTTTTTACCCGGTCGCCATTACGCACCAAGACCTCGCTGACGATCCCGCCCTCCAGATGCTGTACATCGTGGATCAACCCTGCCGGCACAACCTCTCCAGGCGCCGATGTAACCTCTGCGAGTACAGTTACGCGGGCCCAGAGAATAGCTGCAACCAACATGGAGACGGTAAACCATATCGCCATTCTGATGATGACCGATGGTGCTTGCTCTTCCAGCTGAATTGCTTGAGCAAGGAAACGTGCCCGGGCGCGAGGCAATCCCGATTTCGCATGAGAATTCAGAGCAACACTGCTGTCTTTCACGAAGCTTCCTCCAACATACGTTTCACCGCCTCATCCGCGGAGCCCAAGAACTCAACCGATCCGAAGCGCAGCATCACGACCTTATCGGCCAAGCGAATATGGCTGGGCCGATGGCTGACCATGATGATGGTTCGTTTCCCTCTTAGATTGCGAAGATGTTCGACGAACAGGTTGTCACTCTCCTCATCCAAGGATGCTCCAGGCTCATCGAGCAATAGAATTCGGGCAGGACTGACAAAGGCCCTCGCCATGGTCAGCGAGCGTAAAAAGCCGGGCGGCAAGCGATCCGTGGCATTGTCGCCGATACGCGTCTCAAACCCTTCCGGGAGCGCTAGGATCTCCTCCAAAACACCTGCATCCGCTGCTGCCTTATGTAAATCCTCATCGGTAGCCAGGCCGTTGTTGAGGCGCATATTCTGAGCGATAGTACCGTGGAAAAGTTTGGTTATTTGGGGAACATAGGCAATTGAACGTCGCAATTCCATGGAATTCAATTGACGAATATCCTGATCATCGAATAGCAATGCACCCGCCTGAGGGCGATACATGCCGGCGATGAGTTTCAACAGCGTTGATTTCCCTGACCCGGTGTTGCCGACAATAGCCAGCATCTGTCCCGGACTTACATCAAAAGTGACACCTAGCAGCGCAGGATCCTGATCGGGTGCATACCTGAAACTTATCCGATCGACCTTAACCTCACCCTGTAAATCATCTCGTAGCAGGCGAGAGTGGTTATTTTGCGATTCCACCTTGAGGCGCATCAACTGATTGATCTGCCGAATCGCCTTTATGGTTTGCCTGAATTTGGAGAAAGATAGAAAAGCGCTTTGTAACGGGGAGAGTACACGCCATACCAATGCCATGGTTGCGATCAGCGCACCTATGCTCATGGTGCCCTCTATAACAGACAATGTGCCCAATCCGATAACAGCCACACCGGAAAGCGTTACCATGCCTTGAGTCACACTGCTCATGACACCGCTGGAAATCAAGGTCTGGTAATTCGCCATCACAGACTCACCGGAGATTTCTCTAAAACGTTCCCACCAGACAGTCTCCCCCCCAATGGCCTTTATCTCCCGGCGACCTGCCAGTGTCTGCATTAAAATTCTCTGCTTGTCGTTTCGAGCCTTTCCCGCCTTGAGTATTTTCGCTTCCAGGCTGGGCATCCAGATCACGCCAATCACGATGAAGCACAAAATCATCGTCAGGGGCACGAAAGCAATCGGTCCCGCCAACAGTGCAATGATAAAGATTGCGAGAAACACAAACGGCAGTTCAAGGGCAATCGCGGCATTGGGGCCCGTAAAAAAGTCTCTGACTGAATCGAACTGTTTAAGCCTTGAGAGTTGAGCCGCCACTGTTGAGCGCTCGGTATAGGCTGGCGGCAGGAAAATCATTTGCCTGAATGTTTCAACGCCAATCAGATAATCCAGGCGCCCCGCCATCGATCCCAGCAGCTTGGCACGCAAATAACGCAGCACCAAGTCAGCGAGCAGGAGAATAGTGATACCGGCTGCCAGATAGGGAAGCGTCTCCTGAGAGTTCGCGGCAATGACCTTGTCGTAGATCAGCATTACAAAGAGGGGAACAGACAAGGCTACAAGATTAACCACGAAGGTCATTCCCAGCAGATGAAAAACCAGCCCCCGGAAACGCTTTAGCAGTGTTGAAAACCAGGCATCGGTGTTTTTTGCCTGGGAGGAAGCGTGAGTTTGATGGGTATCGGTAAATACATAAGCCGTGCCCTTATCGTGGAGTATGTCTCCCCACGATATCTCCTGACGTTTGGAATCGAAGTACTCAACCCTGTTCTCTTCACGCGCCAGCAACACATAGACATCACCGTTGTTGGAGACGAACAAAGCAGGATAAAGTTCTGAGTCCAATGCCGACACCCGCGTCTCTATCGGTGAACTCTCGTAGCCCAGAGTAACAAGAACATTACGTAGATCGACAAGGTCGAGCTGTTGGGAAAAGTGGGGAAGTGCTTCTACCAGTTCCCGTGCGTAATTGTTCCACCCTAATCGGCGCAGCAGGGGCAGCAGGCAGGCCGCATAGGGAGATGCTGTGGTAAAATCGTCAGTCTGGTCGCTGCGCAGTGCCTCGATCAGCGTTTCGGATACAATCTCCGGTGCATCAGGGTTCGGTTGATCGGCAGTCAGTGTTGCAGTTGTCATAAGGTTCAAGCCGAAAGGGCGGAATCCAGGTGTACGGGGCGACTGTCCAAAGCGGTTTGCCCTTCGATTAGACGCCCATCCCGCAATAAGAATCGGCGATCGCACATTCGTAGAAAGGAGGGCCGATGGGAAACAATTACCATGGTTCTCTTACCCTTCATGCGTTTCATTACAGATAAGAGTTTGCTGTCGTTCTTGATGTCGAAGTTGGCATTGGCATCGTCGAAGAGAATGACCGAGGGATGCCCCACTAGAGCCCTGATGATATTTATTTTCTGCCGCACCCCCTCGGAAAGGACATCTACAGCAGCACCACCCACTTGCGTATCTAAACCCTCCGGCATTCGCGATATAATTTCATCGAGCCCCAAGGCCCGGGCCAACTCAATGGCTTGATGAACCGCCTCACCCTCCCGGTAGAGCGTCATGTTTTCCAGGATCGTGCCTTCGAATAGAATGCCCTTTTGCGGCAGAATGCCAATTTGTGAACGGAGGTATTCCAGGTCATATTCCCTGATATCCCTACCACCCACCAGGATGTTGCCTTCGTCTGGCGTCAACAGTCCCGATAACAGGCCGATCAGTGTGCTCTTCCCCGCACCATTGGAACCGGAAATTCCCACGACCTCGAGCGGCTCGATGTTCAATGAGGCGCCATTTAGAAGCTTTGGGAATTCCTCACCATAGCTGAAGTGCACTCGCTTCAATTCCAATGGGCCTACCAATGGCTGATCTCCACCTTTGTATTGGCCGCTCTGCTCTATCTGCAATGCATGTAATTGCTCTAGCCGTTTGTGAGCCAGCCTCAGGGACTGAAACTGTATCCAAAGACTCATGGCCCGTAATCCCGGTTGCAGTAAACGGCTGGAAAGCATGGTGCCTGCTGCCAGGGCGCCAATAGTGAGTTCGCCGCTAACCACGAAAAGACTGCCGATACCGGCAAAAGTAACCACGGCCAACTGGGAAAACGTGGCCCCAATTCCTTGGACGACACTGTTAATCTGACTCAGTTCGAAAACGCTAGTGGCAGACTGGTGCTGCAGCTTTTCATAGCGTCTCAACATAAAGGCTTCCATCGCCATAGATTTGATTGTGTGGATTCCCCGAAGTGTTTCAATCAGAAAGTCCTGGCGGCGATCCTCCATGGTAGACCTGACATCCAATGCCTGGTGGAGCCTGCTGCCGGATACGACAGAGACGATAGCGAACAGCAGTAGCAAGACAACTGGGATCAACATGAGAGGACCGGCGATCACCCAAATCAATGCCAGGAAAATCACCATGAAGGGAAAGTCCATCATGAGTAGCAGCGACTGACCCGAGTAGAACTCTTGAATCTGCTCCAAAGCCTGCATCTTATCCAGGTAGAATCCCGAGGACTTTTTTCCAAAAGTCAGCGTATCCGCATCCAGAATACGGTTCATCGCCTTGAGGCTTTCCCGATGATCGAAACGTGCGCCTTCCCAGCTCAAGATGATTGATCGAAACACTCGTAGCAGGGTGTCGAGGAAAACCACGACCACCATCCCTGCCATCAAGAAAGTAAAGGTTTCGATTGCCCGGTTAGGGATAATGCGGTCATAAATCTGCAGAATTACCATCGGCAGGGCAAAAGCCAACAAGTTTATACCGAGGGATGCAAGCAGTACGCTTGGCCTACGCCAAGCAGTGGGTGCTCGGAAACCTCGCCGGGTAAATATATCTGAACTCTTGCGCCTCATGATCTCTGGTCTTTTTTCAGTCGGACTACAGAGAAATCTCCCCCTCCGATCTAACCGTCTATATCGGCTGAGGATATTTTTTCTTTATTTGTATGGCATACCCTAATAGAGGCTGAAGTGGCTGACGCCTTTTTTGCTGATTCTCATAGGGTTATATGAAGTTCTTAGTAGTTTTATGTGAATCTACTATACTTCGATAAAATCGAGCCGCAGTCTCTTATAGAGGATCCATCGGCCCCTGGCGATTTCGAAGTGGCTGCTTCCCAAAAGACGCCCAAGGATCGTAGACATGCCTCTGAATCACTCCAAAGTGCGACTATCTCTGCTTGTCGTGGCAGCAGTGGCAATGGCTATTATCGGCGGCTATCCTCACGCCCAGTCTTACTCCATGACCACTAGTGACAACGATGCCTCCTTCTGGGCGGAATTAGCCTTCTGGGAAAGTGTCAAAGACAGCGGCAACCCCAAAGAACTTCAGGCCTATATCGACAATTATCCGAATGGACGTTTCGCGACTTTGGCTAAATTACGTTTGGCTGCCCTGGAGGAACCCAGGGGTGAGAGCACAAGCAATGTGAAGGCGACAAAGCGCCCGTCGACAGGAAAAGTTCTAAAAATAGGAGATGTTTTCCGCGACTGCGATGGCTGCCCCCAAATGAAGGTCATTCCCCCCGGCCGATTCAAAATGGGATCCGATTACCACCGGCCTGAAGAACGCCCCAGCCACGTCGTCGTTATCCCGGGGCCCTTGGCTATAGGAACTCATGAGATAACTGTCGAAGAGTGGAATGCCTGTATCCAGGAGGGAGCGTGCTCTCAAGTTCCCCAAGCAAGTAAAGACGGCCGCTTGCCTGTGGCCAACGTCAGCTGGAATGACGCCAGGGACTACTTGAAATGGCTGACTGAAAAAAGCGGCCACCGCTATCGCCTCCCCAGCGAGGCCGAATGGGAATATGCCGCCCGGGCCGGCACCGAAACAGCCTACTGGTGGGGAGACAAGCGCGATGTCAAGAAGGCAAATTGCCGCGATTGTACCAACAGGAATAAGCCCCCGTCGGTCACCCCTACAGGAGACTTTGCCGCCAATCCTTTTGGTCTTTACGATGTGCACGGTAATCTCTCAGAATGGACAGAGGATTGCTGGAATCCCTCCTATCGCGGTGCGCCCAGCAACGGAGAGGCGTGGTTGGCAGGCGATTGTCTCTCCCGAGTTCTAAGGGGAGGCAGCTGGGCATTGGATCACGATTACATGCGCGCCTCCCGACGCAGCAGGTACGACCGCGACGTACGCTACTACCAGAACGGCTTTCGGGTCGTCAGGGAGATTCCCCCCTCCGCAAGCCGTGAAAAATCCCAGGGACTGCCCAGCTTCGAAAAGGCAATACTGACGGCAGGGGAGAAGGTATTCGGTGGCGCGTTGAAGGCACAACCAAATCGCAGGCAGCGGGAATTTCTCGTAGATCCTCTTATCGACGGCTTGAACGGCACCCAAACTCTGGCCACTCGTAGATTCGAGTCGCTGCTGTTGAATTTGATCGGTGAAAAATTCCAGTCTTATTCCTTCAAGCCGTTCAGTGCAGCCAATTTTTCCCGCACGAGGCTGGTATCCATCGGTACCTTTACCGGCGTCAACAAACAACGTAAAACCCGGGGAATCAGGGAAGCCTACAGGATTTGTCTGGTGCTTCTGGACCTCCAAATCGGCAAGGTGGTATCTAAGGCAAAGGTGTTTTCCGACACCGCCGCAGTTGATATTACACCCTCGGCCTTCTTCCGGGAGAGCCCTGCCTGGACGCCTGATTCCGTCACCCAAGCTTATATACGGACCTGCCAGGCCACCAAACCCGGTGATCCGATAGACCCTCTCTATCTGCAGCGAATACAGGTCGGAACAATCATAAGCGATGGGATCGGTGCCTACGAGAAGGAAGAGTTCCAGAAGTCCCGGGACCTATTTATTCGCGCCCTCAAGTCCCCGGGGGGAATTCAACTAAGAACCCTCAATGGGCTGTATCTGACCGCCCTGAAGCTGGGAGATTTAGCTCAATTGGTCGAGGCAACTGATCGGCTGATAAGTTTCGGCCTGGACAACGGTGGACTGGCACTTAAATTTCCCTTCCGCAAGGGCTCGACAGAGTTGGATTTCGAACTCGACAAGGATCAAACCCAGGGACAAAAGCTTGGACTGGGTAAAGCGCTATCACAGATCGTCCGCTTCGATAAGGAGAGTGAAAAGCTCACCGTGAATTTGCCCTTCGACTCGGACTCCGGTAACTCCGAGGAGGAAGATGACACAGTGCAGCTCGACCTCTGGTTGTTGCAACTCGCCAACGAAGCTTCGAGAAGGCAGGCTTGCCTTGAAGTTATCGGCCATACAGATGACATCGGACCCGAATCCCTGAATCAACGACTCGCTGTAAGGCGTGCAGAAAGCATCAAGTTGCTGCTGGAGGGGATTGCCCCTGAAATGGTCAATCGCGTCATCGCCTCTGGCGAGGGAACCCGGAACAATCTGGTTGGCAGCCGCTCGGGCGATACCAAAGATGCTCTAGATCGAAGAATGCAATTCGCAGTCATTCAGTGCGCTGAGGAGTGAAAACATTTCGGTATGGCCTTCGGAGCATAGGCTGCCGGATTAGACTAACCGCTGGGAGGCACAAGAGGACATAGATCATGGTCACTTTCCGAGCCTTAACCCCAATATCAATGTTGCTGTTTGCTAGCGTCAGTGTGCCCGCCTGGTCGGACTCCAGTTTTTACAGTGCTGTAACTAACTCCAACGTTCGAGCAGCGCCGACCACCAACTCCCACAAGATCGGCTTTCTGACGAAGGGAAAGAGGGTACGGGTTGTGGGCAGCGCCGCGGGTGGCAACTGGCATCAGGTGAGGCTGGGCAGCGGTCAGATGGGTTTCGTTTATGCTCCATTGCTGGCGGCGGTCGAAGCCGGACCTGTGGATTCAGCAAAAGGTGAACTTAGCGGGGGACCCACACCCGCTCCAGAGGGCGCTTTCGCATACATTGTGTGGCCCACCGATGGCGAAATCATCCCCGGCGGCGATTTTGTTGTGATATTCGGTCTGCATGGCATGGGTACCGCTCCAGCAGGAGTAAACAAGGAATACACCGGGCATCACCATTTGTTGATCAATACCGATCTGCCAGACTTGGACAAGCCGATCCCCAATGATGACAACCATGTGCATTTCGGCCGCGGCCAAACCGAGTATCAACTGACACTCCCCAGGGGGACCCATACCTTGCAACTGCTCCTCGGCGACGCCAACCACTATCCCCATACACCGCCCGTCCTGTCCGAGCAGATTACCGTTCAGGTGCGTTAGCGCCTCAATCCTCAATGATCACCCGCACCCAGCATGCCCAGGTCATAGACTGCGATTTCGCCTCGTACCAGCGGTACCGCCAGCCAGCAGCCGTCGGGCCCACATTGGAGATCGAAGTCCCAGAGCGGAACGGGCGGGCCTTGCACAGTGGGTAAACGAAGTGAGAGGAGTTCGTCACCCTCTGACAAATCCCAAAAGCGCACCGTCGCATCCACGCTAACAGTGGCCAGAAGCTTGTCGCCAGGTAAGAAACGGGCCTTGAAAACTGCGTTCTCGTGGCCCGGCAATGTCCGTATCGATCGCCCCTTCGCGGCATCCAGAATGGTCACGGTATAATCCCTCCCCATGACGGCGGTCTCGGTCCCGGCTGCGTTCAGTTCTGCCCATAGCAACAGGTCTCTCGAGGCCGTGAAATCCCGATCTAGAACCGGTGGATCCTTTGCGATATTCCAGACCAGCACTTTGCGCTCATCCCGCGCGGAGGCAAAGATCAGTTGGTCCTTCGGATCGAACTCGACCGACAGCAGCTGCCCCTTGCTAGCCGGGATAAAGCGTCCCGCCCCGCTGGCGATATCGAACAAGCCTACACGGCCATCGTAGCCAGCCGTTGCCAGGCTGGCAGCATCACTGGAGAAAGCGACGCCATGTACGGCATCCGTATGGCCGTTCAGTGTTCGAAAAGGCTCCAACCTGCCGGTGGCTTGGATACGCCATACCCGCGCCTGCCCCTCCAGTCCTCCGCTGGCTAGTAACCCACCATCGCCGGAAAAGGTAAGCCGCTGGAGATCCTCGCTGTGTGCATTGCCCACACGATCGGTAGGCTTTAGATCCGGCAACGAGAAGAGGTTCAAGCCGCCGTCGGCGGAACCCATTGCCAGCAGATTCCCGGAGGGGGAGATGGCCACGGAGGCGGGCTCCAATGGCACTCCGAGCAGCCGCTGAAAAGGCAGCGAGATATCCCAGCGGCGAACTGTTCCATCGCTGGATGCCGAATAGAGACTGCCGTTACTAATTTCGATACCATTCACCGCCGCCGTGTGGCCCTGCAGCAGCCGCAGGGTTACGCCGCTTTCCCGCTCCCACAGCCTCAGGGTACGGTCAAACCCTCCGGCAATCAGCAGTGGGGGAACGCCCGCCTCACGCTGTTCCGGAGCAAACCCAAGCCCGTAGATAATGTTTCGGTGGCCACTGAATACCCGTAGCGAGACGGCGCGTTCGATATCCCAGAGGATAACCCGTTTATCGTCTCCTCCCGTGGCCAGCATCCGACCGTCTGGGTCGAAGGCCACGCTCTTCACCGCTGCAGCGTGCTCTTCAAAGCGGTGCAATTCACCGCCGGTTGCGACCTCCCAAATCCTAGCGGTTTTGTCGTGGCTGGCGCTCGCCAAACGGCTGCCGTCCGGGGAAAATGCTAACCCGGTTACCTCTGAGATCTGCCCCCTATGCCCCTTAAGGGAACGCAGTGCCCGGCCGGTTTCAGCATCCCATAACGTAATGTCATTGTCGCTGCCACCACTGGCAAGCACCCGCCCATCGGGGCTAATGGCCAATGCCATCACCCTGTCCGGAGTCCGCCAGCGTCGGAGTATCCGCGGCCCGCCCTCCTTGTCCGGCAGAGACCAAAGAACGATGTCTCCATCATCCCCCGCACTCGCCAGCCAGGCGCCGGATGGATGAAACAGGCAGTCCCGTAGTTGCGCTCCAGGATCATGTCCCTGAAGGCGGTGCATCAATTCACCACTCCCCTCAACGAATAGCACCAGCGTGCCACGCTCGCCACAGGCTGCGACCCATCGTCCATCCGGACTGACGGCAGCCTGCGACAGCGGCACGCCAGGACCTCGGTACACCTGCTGCGCTCTACCTCCGAGTATCTCCGTGTAACGTTGAAGCAAATCCCGCGCAACTCGGCGGTGCACCGGAATTTCGCTATCCAGCGAGTAGGTGGAAGCCAGGATCTTCTGTGCCTGGGCGTAGTTTTCATTGCGGGACAACAGCGAGGCATTGGCTACTCCCGCATCGAAAAGATCCAATGTACGTTGCCGCTCCGTCGCTATCGCATGCTGCCGTTCCACCCAGCCCCATATGGCGAGGCAGGCTACAACCAGCAGACCCAGAGAGGCTGCCAGGGCAGTACGCTTCGCTCGCTGGAGGGCTCTGGACCTTCGAGCCACCTCTTCTCTTCGCATCAGCTCCCGCTGCTCCAAACTTGCGTCGAGGAAATCCATCGCCACCGAGAATTTTCCGCCGTAGCGGTCCGCCCACTTAGCGGTGGGTTGTGTCGTGTCGCGCCATTGCAACCCGAATTCGAGGTCAGGATCGATCCACAGCGCACCCTCTCCCCGATTCCAACGTGCGGCGGAGGCGGCCAAACGCTGATAACGCTCTCCCCTCTGAGCTTCATCTTCCGTCCAGGACCGTAAACGGCTCCACTGCCGGATCAGCGCCTCATGGGAGATGTCTATGACCGTCTGGTTTTCCAGAGGCGTTCCCACGGGCGGCATCAGAAAACTGCGACCTGAGCGGCGAAATACTTCTACCACCTTCACCACCTCTTCCACCCCAACCTTGGCCAACGCAGCCACTTCCGACAGCGGTACAGGTCGACGGGTATCGCGCTCTTCAGGACCCCGATCCGCAAGCGCTCTAAACATGGTCTCAGCTATTGAACGCTGCTCGGAATCCAATGATTGGAAAGCCTCTTCGACATGGTCCTCCAGGGCCTGCCTGAGCCCACCTACAGCCTGCAACTGCTCCCGGGTAAGGTGCTTTTCATCCTCCTTTCGGTCCCACAGGCGCGTGAGTGCATGTTGCAGCAGCGGTAGCTGGTCCCGTTCCCCCTCTGACTCACGCAACAGATGTCGCACAAGATCGTCGTCGACTTCGCCATTGAAGATTCGAGCGGGATACTGAATCGCATCGGCAGTCTGCTCCGGGGAGAGCATGGGGGTGAGAAAGAGGCCAGCATTAATGGCCTCCGGTAAATCCGGGAACAATGCACAATCTCCCAGAAATTCGGACCTCAGGGTGATTACTATGTAAACACTAGTATGGCTGGAGGCCCCCAACAACAGGGCCGCGAATTCAGCAGCCTCCCGATCCGCGCCGCTACGATATCGAAACAGCTCCTCGAACTGGTCGACCAGAATCAACAGTCGTTCACCCTCCGGCAGCGGGGAGACACCCAAAAGCCAGTTGAGAGCCAAGCTGCCCTTGCGCAGCGCCGTCTCCAGGCGGGCAATCCCACCATCCTCATGCAGATTGTCATTACCCGGCAGGTGCGCATGATCAGCAGTCTGTCTCCCTGCAGCTGCCTCCCACTGCGCTTCCTGGATCAGGGCGCCGGAGAGTCGCCTGAATGGGCTATCCCCTGGACGCATGTCCGCCACCCTCCAGCGGGCGCCGGCTCCGGCCATGAATCCGCTGTCCAAGGCGGCTAGCAACCCGGCTCGCACCAGAGATGACTTCCCCGACCCGGAGGTCCCGAGTATCGCCAGGAAATGGGTCTCCCCCAGCTTGTCCAATAATTGATCGACCTGTTCGTCACGGCCGAAAAAAACCGCACTCTCTTGGCGATCGAACGGTCGCAACCCGGGATATGGGTGCGATATCACGAATTCAGACCTTCGAGGAACTGCTCGACACAATCCTCGGTGCAAGTTTCATCGACCACATGGACACGCATACCCGGCGGACATAACCCCAGGGCCAAATGGTCTTTGCGTGTCTGGCACAGATCTATGGTCGGCGGCAACTCGCCTTTTCGCGTCTTGGCGCCAGCCTTCAGGCATTCGATCATGTGTTGGCTTACCTGATCGATGGGACCGTTACGAAACACCACCAGAACTGAATTGCACAGGCTCAGTTTAGTGCGCAGATCCTTGGTCAGGGCAGAGCTTTTTATACCCGACTGGTCCGCCAGCAAGGAAAGCGGTATCGCCACACCCAGATTGTGTTGTTCGAGTCGCCTGGCAATTTGGCAAATCAACTCCCTATCGTCCTCCCCTCCACTCACCAGCACGAAGCGGTCCTTTCTTCCTGCCGTCGTTGTTGGAGTGACACCGCCGTCCGCAATGGCCTTCACCTCCGACAACGCCGACATCCCCGCAGCGGAGGATGGCTGAGCCTGCACGACCTGGGAATTGTCGTCCAACGAATGCAATCTGCTCACGATATCTCGCGCCAGACGCTGCTGTTGGGAAGAGTACTCGCGATCTGTGGGATCTACATGGGGAAACCAGCGGGTCACCGGCTGGCGGCTGTCATCGAGGAACCAGAAAGGGTACTTCACCAAGTCCTGTAGTAGATCGGGCTGCTTCTCGACAGGCGACATCTGTACGACAAAAATACGCCCGGAGGCGGCACCCACTCTATCGGCGAAAGTCTGCAACTCCTGCCTACACCAAGCGGATGCCAAATAGCCGTTGGAGAGAACGAGCAGCAGGGTCCGCGAAGCATCCAGACGGGACTGTATGGTTGGGCTGACACTGTCGTTTCCCCGCATCTGCTCATAGTCAAGCCAGATACGTTCCGCCTCGTCCCGGTGGCCGAACTCTCTGGCGAGTTGTTTGCGCAGCGCATCGACAAAGGTACTTACCCAGCCTTGGTCCGCTCCGGGGAAAATCTCATTGTCCACCCATGCATAGCTTATGAATATGTTGTATTCCATTGGTCTATGCTGATCGACCTCCCACAATTGGCAAATACACTTGGACTCGCTTTGGATGCGGGCGCTGCAGCCAGCCTATCACAGCCCAAGGCTGTGAACAGGCAGCTGGAGACCCATCTACACCAAGTATTGCCTCTTTTGTGATATCTGCAAAAAACGATACTTGAGGGAATTTTCAATATCGAAGCGGTACCCGGGGAATGGCGAAATGGCAGGGATCGGCAATGGTAGTGCGGTTCGGGCGCCCGTACGCCGCTATTGCCGCGCCCGGGTGCCCGTTTTGGAAAGCCGTCAGGCCTCCTCTTCTTTGGCCAGGCGGGCGGCCTCCTCCAGTTCGTCGTCGTCCAAAACCATGATTCGCCCCTCCTCCCTCATGGTCAGGTCGCCAGTGGCAAATAACACATCACCCATCTGTACCAAGTTCTTGGCTACATCGTAGGCGTAGGCAGTATCGTTCATCAGTGAGGTCGCCATCTCGGCGGTGATTCTGCTCTCTCGAATCAAGACCTCGAGTATGCCGTTGGCAGTGCTGTCGTTTTCTTCCATCTCCATTCTCACGGCATCCAGCGAGAGGATCGCCGTGGGATCGTCGGTCTGTTCCCGGGCCTCGGCCAGGCGTCGCAGAACGCTACCCAGTTGTATACGGATATTATTGTATTCGGTACGAATCTCTTCGTTGTCGGAGACGATGTACTGAGCGAGATTCTTGTGCATGTGTTTGGTGTCCTTGATCGCCTCTACAATATCCCGTCCCGCCGCCCGCAGTGCAAACAGTTCATCGGTCTGTTCCGGAGTCATCGACAAATGGGCTCGGCTGATGAAGCTCACGATCTCGCTGTAGAGCCCCTTGACGTTGTTGTTGTACTCCAGATCTATATCAATGGGCATCACCTTACTCTCCCCCTTAACAACCTCCTCCAGATCCCGATCCGAAAGGATATCGTGGCGATGCAGGCTCAACCCGTGAGCCAGGATGGCGAAGGCGTTGTCGTAAAGGTGCAGCGTCTCCTTGCGTACCGCCTCGATAGCGGTGTCGGGCAACTCGATCACAGAGTCGTTGAGATACTTGGGCTGTGCCATTGTGAGCGTGGTTTCCGGCATGAATCGTTCCAGGAACCTCACCAATTGGTTGGTGAACGGAATCATGGCCAGGATGCCGATGGTGTTGAAAATGGTGTGGAACACCGCCAGTTTCAATGTCCAGTCGTCGGCCGCAATACCAACCCATGAGGCGAACAGATCAACAAACTCCATGAGCTGGTATATCGCAACGATAGCGATGACGGCGGTCACCATATTGAAAATCAGATGAGCTCCCGCAAGTCTTTTACCCTGCACGTTGGAACTCATGGAACCCAAAATCGCAGTGATGGTTGTACCGATGTTGGCGCCGATGGCGAGACCCAAGCCGTTCTCGTAGGTAATCTGTTGGGCGGCAAGGGCTGTGATGATGATCACCAGGGTAGCGTGGCTCGACTGCATGATCACCGTTGCGGCAACTCCCAGCAGGGTAAAGATCAGTACACCGATGTAACCTTCTACCGCAAACGCTGTCAGGTCGATGGTGCCGCGAAAGGCTTCAAACCCCTCCTTCATATGGTGGATGCCCAGAAACAGAAACCCCAGCCCGGCGAGAATGTAGCCGACGCCGTTCAGATTTTTGGATTTCTGGAATACCAGAATGATGCCAAATACCAGCATCGGCATGGCATAGGCCGAGATCTTCACTTTCATGCCCAGACCGGCGATCAGCCAGGCACCAGTGGTGGTTCCCAGGTTGGCTCCGAAAATAATTCCGATACCCGCAGCCAGTGAAATCAAGCCGGCACCGAGAAAAGAGATGGTGATGACCGAGACCAGGGAACTGGATTGCATCAACGTGGTGGATACGACACCGAAACTGAGGGCCTTCCACAACTTATCCGTAGTCTTTCGCAACAGCTTTTCCAGCAGGCCGCCGGTGAAAGCCTTGAAGCCCTCCTCGAGGGAGAGCATACCAAACAGAAAGATCGCCACACCCGCTGAGATCTCCTTGAAGTCCGGGCTGATCCAGAACCCGTAGGCGAGAACCACCAGAATGGTGGGTAAGAATATTTTCCTAATCATTCGGATATTTCCTGTTGCTTGTCATCCAGTTGCATGTGTTGTGGGCTATTTATTGTTTTCCGGGCTTGGAATTGGGGCCGGCCGTTGTCACCACACTGGCGGCCTGGGTCAGAGTTGACGGTCCTGTCAGCTCAAATTGCGTGGAACGCGTTGAACGGCCGTTCAGAAAAACCGCTCAATGGTGCGCCAATATCCGGCTGCAGAATAAGACTGACAGTTCGGGCGCCCTTATCCCGGCCTGGTGCCTTCAGGCAGGGGTTCCGCCACCGATTGAGTATGCGCTCGGTACCTGTCAATCCTCAGTTTGCGCAACAGGCTCCAGGGCCTCCGCGCGACGGGCCAATCGCTGCTTTCTAAGTCGTTGGATCTTAATCAGCGCCGGTGCCAACAGCGATACCAGGAAAAAGAGGCTGATCACCACAACGCCGGCCGTACCCATTAAATGAAAAGAGATAAACAACAGGTACATTAGTACTGTTGCCAATGCGGCACGAATCGCTATGCCTGAGACCATGGCCGGTTTGTCGGCTGCGGTGTTGTTCAATCGGTGTAGGGCATAGGCAGCACTGAATCTGCGATCTTGCTCCGGCTTGTTGGTCATTATCAATTCTCCAGGTATCTGTTAATCCTGCTGTCGGCAGTTCCACCGGGCGGGTTATGCAGACCCCTGGCGCAAACCTCATCCTTCAGCGATGCAACTCAGAAAGAGCAAGAGTCCGGCCAATTTTTTTCTGGAAAATTCTGTATATATTTCAGAGGGATAAGGTCAATGATTTCATCAGGACCCAGAGTGGGGGGTGTAATGTAATGGATGCCGCCGGCGGCAGCATATCCGGAGCATCTATTCTTTATCTTTATTTTCAGGGGGATAGCAGTCCCTGGCTGACCTGTAACCTTTTATCAGGTTACACCCCCTAGCCCCAGCATTGAGCCTGGCGGCCCCGGGCTACCCCTCCTGTTTTTCCTTCATCCGGGCCAAACGCCGATTGAGGGCGGGGCGGGATATGCCGAGAAGCGTTGCTGCCGTGCCCTGGTTGCCCCCGGCACGGCGGAGCGCTTCGTCGATATGGAGCCGCTCTGCCTCCTTCAACGTGGGAAAGCGTTCATCCACCAGCGACGATCCAGGCTCTTCCGGGGATATTCTCGTCTCCTTACGTTGGGCTTTGACATATTTACGAAATCCCTTGGCGGAAAGAACGTTGCCCGACTGGTGCCTGGCCACGGCATCGAAAACCATAGCCCGCAATTCCCGAATGTTGCCGGGGAAATGGTAATTCTCAAGCAGTCCGTAGAGTTCCTGAGGCGGGTCCGGCGGTTTCTTCCCCATCGACTCGGCGGCCTCATGAAGAAAATGCCCGAGCAACGCCGGAATATCCTCTTTCCGCTTGCGTAGCGGCGGCACTTCCACCTGATGCACGGAAAGGCGAAAATAGAGATCCGCCCGAAATTCATTTTCAGCCATTCGCGTGCGCAGGTCTTGATTGGTGGCGCACACCACCCTGACATCGCTCATTTTGGCCACGTCAGAGCCCAGCGGATAGAATTGGCGCTCCTGCAGCAGCCGCAGCAACTTCACCTGGGATGCTGGCTTCAAGTCTCCTATCTCATCCAGAAACAGGGTCCCCCCAGCGGCCTTCGCCACCATCCCTTCCCGGTGGCTGTCCGCCCCAGAGAAGGCTCCCTTCTTGTGTCCAAAGAGGGTATCGGAGAACAAGGTATCGTCTAGACCGGCGACATTGACCTCGACAAAAGGACCCCGCCGGTGACTGAGCTTGTGCATCGCCTCTGCGAGCATCTCCTTACCAGTGCCCGTTTCCCCTGTGATCAAAACCGGTTCCCCGGTTTCACCTATAGCCTCCATGTACTGGAACAGAGTACGCATGCGGCGGCTGACGGTGACCATGGACGCAAACGCCTCACCGTGTTCCAGATGATCGGTCATGAGATAGCGTTTGAGCGCCCCTACTTGCTGTCGCAGGGAGCGAAGCTCCAGCGCTCGCTTGACTGCTGAGACAAACCGGCTTTCCTCCACTGGTTTGACCAGATAGTCGAATGCCCCCTCCTTCATGCAGAGCACTGCGGTTTCGACCTCCTGGGAGGCAGTCATGACGATCACCGGCAAGTCCGGGTACTCTCGATTGATCTCGGGGAGCAGTTGGCTGCCCGAGAGATAGGGCATAAACAGATCAAGCACCACCAGAGCGGTTTCTCGCTCCGCCAACAGTGGCATCAGCTCCCGGCTATCCTCCAGGGTCAATACATTGGTTACCCCAGCACTGCTGAGAATCATCCGCGAGCTGAGCAGCACGCTCGGTTCGTCATCAACCAATATGACCGCCGGCCTTGAACTTGCCTGTTTGCTAGAGGCAATCATTCGTGCAGCTCCGTTGCAGGCTCTGGACAGGGTATGCGCAGAATGGCTGTCGTTCCCACTCCCGGTGTCGATTCAAACATAAGGTTCCCCCCGTGCCGTTCCATAATGGACCGCGAGATGGACAGCCCCAGTCCAGTGCCGCCCATCTCTGTTTTCGTGGTGAAGAAAGGCTCCGTTAGCCTCCCCATGTCACGTTCGCTCACCCCTCTTCCCTCATCCTGGACCCGGATATCCACAGATTGCCGATCTGCATGGTAACCGGCACTGATGTGTACACTCCGTTTTCGGTCCGGCAGGGATTGCAGCGCATTCAGCAATACATTGATGAATACCTGCTCCAACTGCTGGGAATTGCCTTTGACCGCCGGCAGGTTTTCCGGGATTTCCAGACTGCAATCATCGGTGTATTTTTGGATCTGATTGTGCAGGATCAGCATTGCCGTTTCCAACATGTGGCCGATGTCGACAGACTGGGCATAATCGCCCTGATCCTGGCGGGCCATGTGCTTGAGATTGAGTACAATGCGCCGGATGCGTTCGGAGTTGGCGCCGATATCCCCCAACAATCTGGGCAGCGTCTCTGCCGCTTCTGAGTAAACCAGGCCGCCGATTGCGAAGTCTCCGTGTTCAGCATAGTACTCAGACAGGATGGGGCGGATGTCGTCCCACACTCTGGAAATCAACGCGGCGTTGAATTGGATAGCGTTATTGGGATTGTTGATCTCATGAGCAACTCCCGCTGCCAGCACTCCGATTGAGGCTAAACGGGCATTGCGCAAGGTCTGAGTCTCCAGATTCCGCTTCTCCGTGACATCCGAGGCAATGACCATGGCAGCGGTAACCGCCCCCTCACTGTGTATCGGTAAGATACGGCCTGCCCAATAAGTCCCCCTGTCTGTGGAGTAGTCAAACTCCCGGGTAACATTCATGTCGAATACCGCCGCCAGTGCCCTGGTATACCATTTGCGGAAGTCGGAGGGCATCAGCGCCCTGGAGTTCCTTCCCACGGCGCGTTCTGCGGGAAATTCGGGAACCGATCTGTTCATCAACAGTATCTTTCCCCGCTTGTCCACGGTCATGATGATGTCTGGAGACTGCTGAAAAAGATCCCGCAGTTGGGCCTCCGACTCCCTTAAAGCCTCGTCCGCGAGCTTGCGCTCGGTGATGTCCTCGGAAAACCCAACCAGCCGATCGACCTCACCCTGGTCGCCGACTACAGGAAAACCCCGCGTTCGAATCCAACGTTGAGTGCCGTCTGCCCGCTGTAGCGTGTAGACGATTTCGAAATCAGCCTTCTCCGCGACTGCCCGTTGCAATGCCGCGTCCAGGGCATCCGTCTCCTGCGGACCGATGGCATTGCTCAGAGAGTCGTTTGGGTTTTCACGAATCGTGCCGGTAATCCGCTCATATGCGGGGCTGAGATAGAGTAACTTGCCGCCATCCGCACTAGCGGCCCAGAAGGCCTCATCCACGGTTTCCATCATCTGCCGAAATAACGCCTCCCGCTCCACTAGCTGCTGTTCCATTTCCAGCCGCTGACGGGCGTTCTCGCGAATTCTCTCGAGGTAGAACGACAACAGCAGGGTAAAAAGCAGGCCCGCGACCAGTACCACCCAAGGACCCTGTTGAAAGGCTTCCGCACTCAAAAATTGTTCGGTACGACCACTGACTACGAGCCAGTTGCGGTCAGCCACTTCGATTTGCTCGGTGATCTTGAGCTCGTCCTCCTCCGCCCACCAAGATCTATAATTGGAGACATCGATCCGCCTCGGGGCCAGGCGGCTAGCGTAAAAATGGAGGAACTGGTGTTCCTGCTCCGCGGATTCATCCAGAATCAGGATCTCGACACCGCGGGGCTCCAGCAGCGAGATCGAGGTTCGCACTAGGTCGCTTAAGCGAAACAAGCCGATCACAAACCCCCTTAGCACCCGGTTCTCAGTGGCTGCACCGATTTCGCTGGCAGAGCCGGAATAGACTGGCAGCACAGCCATGAATCCGAAGCTTTGAGTGGTCTCCCGGGAGAGAAAGCCGATGCGCCCGCTGGCGGCAATCTTCCCGGTGCCATGGGCCTGCCGGAGCAGGCTGGCGAACTCGGGAATTCTGCCAAGATCCAAGCCAAGTGGAAATCTGTCGACTCCCGCAGGAACGCTGTAAGTCACAGGGAAAGAGTAACCTGCGCCAGTCCCAAGAATATCCGCGAAACCTTTGCGATCCCCTACTTCCGGCGGCTGTTCACCGGCCGGGCTCTGGCGATGGCGCAATGGCACCCACATCAGCGCGTTTATGCCCTGATAGCGTGTCAAAAGGGATCCAGCGAATACTTGAAAAGAGGCAGCATCCACCGTCTCCGTTGCCGCAAACAAATCCCGAACTGACTCCATCGCCGACAAACCACTGTCAATTCCATGGTTGAGGGCTCGGGTCCGATTGTGGGCCACCCACTCAAAATCCAGTAGACGATGCGCCTCCAGCTGCTCCCGGATTAACCACAATGCGGCCAGGGACAGAGCCAGTCCGATCAGGGCGACCAGCCAGACCGCACTGTAATCCAGATTGAAGATATGGCGCGACAGCCGCAGCCCGTCCGTTCGGCTACTCACTCTGGATCAGTCTGCTTCCCAGAACTCGAGTATGGTGGCAATAGCGCGATTGAATTCATCGAAGGAGTGGGGTTTGACGATGTAGTCATCGACATCGTACTTGAACGCCGCCTCTCTATCACGGGGCTCGTTCGATGAGGTAAGAACAATGATTCGTATATCCCTCAGCACGGGATCCTGGCGCACCTCTTCTAGAAATTCGATGCCGCTCATTCGGGGCAAATTGAGGTCCAGGAGTATCAGTCCCGGAGGCGGATCGATCTTCTCACAGCCCTCCCCCTTCAAAAGGTTGAGCGCCTCAAGCCCGGTACGCGCCACATGCAACGGATTGGTGACTTGATTTTTCTTGAAGGCTCGTTGGACCGTCATGATATCCACGCGATCATCCTCTACTAGCAATATACCTACTTCCTTATCTAGCATTGTAGTTGTCCGAAAACTCGGGGCCTCCAACAACAGAGGCCGTTATACACTAACAACTCAGGCTCTAGCTTATATCCGCCATGCTCGCTATCTGGGCCAGGTAAAGCGAAACAACGCTCCCTTACCAGGTTCAGATTCCAGCGAGATCCTCCCCCCCTGCTCCTCGACGATCCTCTTGACCAACGCCAGTCCGATACCGGTGTTGCTACCGTAGTCGGTTGCACGCAGTGTTTGAAAAATCATAAAAACCTTATCGTGATACTCTGGAGCAATCCCCATTCCATCGTCTGAGACCGAAAACTCGTAGAAGGCTCCCGCCTCCTCGCAACCAATCTTTATCCGTCCCTGCTCCCCCCCGTGGTGCTTTAAGCTGTTGCTGATCAGGTTGGAAAAAACCTGGCCCAGAAGCAGCCGATCAGCACGAAACACCGGCATGCCCTTACGTATCTTTATATTGAATCCTTTAATTGGAGCCAGAGAGTCTATCAGCTCCTTCAGCAATTCTCTGGTATCGACCTCGGTGTAGGAGCGCTCTGATCTTCCGACACGGGAATACTCTAGCAGACCTTCGATCAAAGCGTTCATCCTCCGGACGCGATCCTGCAGCAACGCCAACTGCTCCCGCGATTCATCGTTGAGTTTTTCCTCTAAATCTTCACCGATCCATTCTGCCAGATTACTGATGGCTCTCAAGGGTGCCTTGAGATCGTGGGAGGTAACATAAGCGAACTGCTCCAGGTCCTGAGCACGACGCTCCGCTTCCGAGCTGCGGATAGCCACCCAGTACTCTAGATCATCGTTGAGCGTCTTCAGCTCCAGCTCGGCTGCCTTGCGCTCTTTGATTTCGCTGTTCATGGTAGCTATGGCCCCACTCAACTCGGCTGTGCGAAGCGCAACTAACCGATTGATTTTTCTAGTTCTTCCAACCAAGGAAGCCACGTAAACGGTCAATAGTGCCGTGAAAGAGATGCCCCCAAGAAGTACTATCCAACCGCTCCAGGCGTCAGCGACGAATCGCCCTTCGATGGGTGTGCAAACAACGCCCCAGTAACGACCCCCGACCTGGAGACTCTGGTGATGCACCAGCCCCCCGGCGGTAGCAGTGGCGATCTGCCCGGCACCCCGGTCGCCGCTCATGCGGGATGCATGGGTGTAAAGCAGAATCTCCCCAGCATCATCTGTCTCGTCATAAAGCCGGATATCTATCCCGCCCACACTCAAGGCCTCCAGTGCCAACTCCACAATATCGCCGACCCGAAAAATGCCTGCTGCAAACCCGCGAATCTCAGCGGCTCCCTGCTGCTCACCCTCGAATTCCACATCGTTTCGGTAGTACACGGGTACCGAGACAGCGATACCATTGTGTACCTCGTCATCATCCACCAGAACTACCCTTTCAGAAATCTGTAAACCACCGACCTGGACGCTTCGGGACAGCAACGAGTTGATGGTCGGGTCCATCTTCATATCCATTCCCAACAACTTCTTGTTGGATTGATACGGCTGTACATAGAGCGCTGGTAAATACACCTCCCGGTCACCGGCAATTTCGATTTCACCAACGGGGCCTAGCTCGCTGATCTCGAAAGGCGGAAAACTCTCACGGGCTTTGAGGACAAATTGTTCCCTCTCCTCATGGGAGACCTGGGGTATCCACATGAGTGCCTTGATGCCGACATGCAGTTTTATGGCCGGTTCCACGAACTTCCGAAACTCTCTTCGCCCAACTACTGGCGACGCCTCAAAATAACTGGCAATATCCTCGATTGTCGCCAGTGTATGCTTGAGCTCCCTCTGGATGACCAGAATTCTATCCTGCGAAGCCTCTCGAAAAGCGGTGTAGACGCTTTGCCGTTCCCAATCGGTAACCTGGCGAAAAAAGTAGAGCGTAATCAGCAACCCCAGTAGGGCCACAATAGAGACAGGTGTATACCCGCCCCACACTGTCGCGCCAGGCTGACCGTTGGTCGCTCCACCGTTTACCATGCCGGATGGCGTGCCTTCTGTCCCACGAAGCCACTGTGTTTTCCAGGATCTCAATATAGAGAGCAGTCGATTCACAGCACGGCATCCACATCGACCGGGTACTCTGCCGCCAACTGCTGACTAACCAAAGTCAACATCTGGAACAGCGTTTCCTCCATCTCCCAGTTGTAAAGCAGCGGAATATCCCCCTCCTCAGCCACTCTCACCAGATGGGACTGCAGCTGCCAGATCTCGTCTAAATGCCGCAGATATTTCACAGCCCCGCGGCTGGGTTGTTCCTGGCCGCGTCCTGCGAGACGCTGCGCTAGAATTCCGCGGCTCGCTATGACCAGGATCGCTGAAACCAATACCGCTTCTGCGCCAGCTTGCTTCAGTTCCAGCCGTGGAGGCAGGACGTGGATGCCGTCAATAATTAGATCAAGGCGCTCCTTCACTGCCCTGGAAATCGTCGCCTCGAGGCCCTTTCTCACTATTTCGAACTGAGAATCGAATCCTGCGACTATGTAGTCCACTGAGGGAGCATCCCCTTCGAGCGGCTGTTGGGCACCCAGCCCCCGCCAAGCCTCGAAGCTAGAGAAGTTGAGCGTGGGCACCTCCTCGGAAGCTAGGTAACCACGCACAATTTCGCGCAGCATATCCGTGGACTGAGTCCGTACAACCTGCAAACGAAAAGCTAGCTCATTGGCAAGTGTGCTCTTGCCAGTACCGGTTATTCCTCCGAGAAGAATGATCAGTGGTCTACCGCTATCCTTGAAACGACGCCACGATAGGTAGCTCTCAGCTGCGGATTTCGAAACATGGGCTAGAAGATTTCGACTTACCACTCGTCGTAATTCCAAGTGGTCGATTTCTGCGCCATACTCTGCCTGCAATGCCGATTGCACCTCGCGCGCCGTGGTCAACGCCTGTTCATGGCGTATGGCACAGGCTTCCAGGGAACGGGTTAGAATACCTACCGAGAAGGGCTTGGTAGCAGTCGGAGTGGATACCAGGGTTTGGCGCTCTAGAGGAGCGGGAGAGGCAAACGCCTGTGCAACTTCCGGCCCATACTCCGTCTCCAGGATTGTGGTAATCATGCTGCGAAGATCCTGACTAGACACCCTGTCGACGCCGCCAAGCGCTTTTCTAACCGTTTGCGCAAGTTTGTAAGCCTCTTCGAATGAGAGGCCAATGGAAACCAACGACTGCACCAACACTCCCCGCAGGAAGGGCACTTCTTCATCGGTGTGTTCACTGTAGACAATTACTTTGGCCATACCTTAACTGTATCGCTGGATCATCAGCAGCACTCATCTCCTTGAGTCCCAAGCAGAGCACATACACCCATGAATTTTAGCTAGTATTACTATTGTTTGACAGTATGACATATCTCTATTCAGTGATGTCCCGGGGATAGCTATCAAGCATTGGCAGCAACAGCGCAATACCCCGCATTTGATATGATCGGCGAGATTTTCTATTCTTCCGGGGATTGGGCGTCGTAAATACCGGTGCCGGTGTTGGTACCTTTGGAGGCAGTTTTCGGAGCCTAATAAGCTGTTTCCTGCGGTCCCAAAACGGCATCCATAACAGCTCACCAGCCCTTATTGATCGGTATTACTGGCGGGTGCTCGGTTCCCGTCGATACCAACTGATATCATGGTTGCTGCGATATACAGGAATAGTCGACCTATGGCTCAACTCGTCACACTGGCTCATCGTGTCTCCAGCATCCACGCCAAGTACGCCAAGATACACGATGCGCTGTTTGCGCTATCGTTTTTCAGAAAACGAACCAAGCGCAGCGGTGAAGAAACCTCTATTCACAGCGAGTACGAAATTGAGCTGAAACAGCTGGCTGCGAAATTGTCCGAGATAAGCGCGATGTTGAGCGACGGCACCCCACTGGAGCCCAGAACCACATTCAGCCGCGAGTTCTCCGCAGCACTCGATGAGTATATCGGTGCATTGTCAAAGTCGATCATCCGACTTGCGGAGATATGTCAACATCGATACAGCTGGGAAAAAGGCGGGTTAACCTTCGATTCCGATCAATCGCGGCAAGACCGGACCAGCTATGATGAATCTATACAGCACTACAAGCGGCTGGGCGCTAAACTCAACCAATTGGTAACACGGCTTTAAGATTTTTCTAATCTGGCAATCCCCACGGCGTATTCAGAATACCCGCAAATCCGACGAACAAGCCCTGCACCATCCTTTGTGGCGGTATCCGGAATTCGGCATGACCCTATTCTGGGTGACCCCGTGCCAGGGGAAAGCTATAATCACATGCTTCGATCGTTGCACCAGGCTTGCCTCGATTAAGAGTCGAGTATACGCGTTGATACTCTAATCAGTCCGACCACCAAGGGAATACCCATACCTGTGAAACTTATCTTGGCCGTTGTTGTTACCTTCCTGTTAACCGGGCCCTTAGCTATCGTCGTCGGTTACAAAATGGCGGAAAAGCAGAAATTTCAGCTGGGCGTGCACAAAGGCAGAACGGAGATGCTGAAACAGCTCTACCGGGATGTGGATACCCGCCTGGATAATCGAATGAGCGGAGCACAGCAGGCGGCCGCAGAAGACTACAGCGGTTCGGCAGAACGACTGTATCAAGTTGAAGGGAAATATATCAACCTAGTGGTGGTTAATGGTGTCAGAACATTGTCCGTTAGCGATTGACGCTCAGCCATCAGCGTGCAAACTACAATGGCGAAGACGACTCCCACTCGGTAAAAAAACGCCTCGACGCGGTGAAATCGATAAACTGGGATTGATATGTCTCCAGTTCGTTTAGCAGCCGGGACAGTTCGGGTGACTCGAGCCGCTTATCCAGCGATCTAGCGTTTTCCAACCATACTTCGAGTAGGGCATCGAAGGGTTCCGCGGAGCCCCGCTCCTGCATCAACTCCACGTTCATATCGATCACCAGTGTCGATGATCTCTGTACTCTGCTGGCACCGGTAAGGCGCCGCAACTCCTCCAGCAGTTCCCCGAATTCGTGGCTGTTCCAGAAACGACGAAACTCATCGATGGTTAAATTCGGGCGGCGTCTTACACAGTGTACAAACCTGATCATTTCGACCTCTTCAGTTCAGCCTCGTTATCTCACCCATGGAGTGCGTGTTATCAGGCCCTATATCAAATCACCAATTCACTGCCGCTGGCTATTTGCCTTCACGCTTCCAGCGCGGGTATCTGGCGCTTTTTAACCTCGCCTGCCCGGTCTTGCAGTAGATCAACAAACTGTTCAGGCGGCACCGGTTCACTGAGAAAGTAACCCTGATAGATATCGCACCCCTTTGAGCCTAGGTAGTCCAACTGCTGCCGGGTCTCGACACCCTCGGCAATCACGCTCATCTCCAGGTTCTCCGCCATCATGATAATAGTCTCAACAATGGCCGCATCATTGGGATCGGCAGTGATATCTTTAATGAAGGAACGATCAATCTTCAGTGTATTCAGAGGTAGTTTTTTAAGATAGCTCAAAGAAGAATATCCTGTTCCAAAGTCATCCACTGAGAATTTGATCCCAAGGTGGCGCAGCGCATTGATCTTTTCGATAGTGCTGTCAACGCTCGAAATCAGACTACCCTCCGTTAGCTCTATATCGAGCTGATGAGGATTGGCCCCTGTCTGCCTGAGTATGCTCAGTACCTGATCTACAAAATCATCCGCGGTGAATTCCCTGGGGCTGATATTCACTGCAATGGTTTGATCCAAAGAGAGCAGTCCACTATCCGACCACTCCCTGATCTTGCCGCAGGCCTCGGTGAGAACCCACTGTCCTATATCCTTTATGATACCGGTCTCCTCTGCGATCATAATAAAATCCCCTGGGGGAATCACTCCCCTCTGGGGGTGAATCCAACGCAACAGAACCTCGGCACCGACAATACTCCCGTCAAAGTTTGCCTGGGGCTGAAAGAAGAGGGACATCTCGCGATTTGTCAGCGCTGTTCGCAATTCAGTGTTCAATCGCAATCTTTTGTCAGCGGCTTGCTGCATATCGGGTAAGAAGAAGCGTATCGAATTTCTGCCGCCGGCTTTGGCACGATTCATCGCGGTATCTGCCTGCTTCAGAATGTCGTCGACTCCATTCCCGACCGTGGGAAACATCGAAATACCGATACTTGAAGTGACATGCAATTCTTGACCGTGCAACTGGAAAGGTATAGCCAGCGTTGCCGATAGTTTTTCCGCCACTACTTGAGAGGCTTTCGCTGCGACTTCCATCCTGTCATCCAGATCCGGTAGCAGGATTACAAATTCGTCTCCTCCCATACGCGCTGCGGTGTCTTCCTTGCGCAAACTATGAATGATGCGATCAGCCGCCATCTGCAATATTTCATCACCCGCCGAATGTCCTAACGACTCATTGATGTTCTTGAAATTATCCAGATCTATAAACAGCAATGCGCCGTTTCTGCCATGTCGCTTTGCACGGGAGAGCTCTCGGCCCATGGTTTCCAAGAGCGAACGCCTATTGGGAAGGCCGGTAAGGGCATCGTTGCTGGCGTAATAGCGAACCTGTTCTTCCGTTAGTTTTCTCTCCGTAAAATCCTCAACAATTCCCACGCCCCCCACGATACTGTTGTCGATGGAGCGGATTGATCTCATGAATACCCGCATGGGCGTTGTCTTTACAGCTGTTACCGAGGCGTATTCACCTTCGTAGTAGCCTTCACCTTTTTCCAGAGAACGCCTGATCGCCCCTATCATCTGCTGATCTTTGAGCATAGTGAACATAGGCAGGCCTACGAGGACCTCGCGGGAAGAGCCAAGGATGGTTGGGAATGCATCGTTACAATCGACGATCACACCATCGGTGTTGTAGTGGAATATCCCCAATGGCGCACCGTTAAAGATATGCCGGTAGCGTTCCTCGCTGGCCTTTAGCACCCGCTCCCGCTCATCTCCCTGCAATCGCAAGCGGATGTTTTCCCGAATATTATCGTGAACCCGCCGGGAACCCATGAGAGTAGTGACCAGAAAAAGCAACACCATGAAGCCCAACAGGGGCATATGCTGCTGTTCGAGTGTGACGAATCTGACCGTCATGGGCACCAGGAGCAGAACAAGAAATCCTGAGATCGCGGGCCAACTGGGACAGAGAGAGGAGATAGCTCCCGCCGCCAGACCGGCGATGATAAAGGTAAATACCATTTGCTGAACCGGCGCATTTTCCGGGAAGATCACAAAGGCGCCCACCCCCCAGGTCATACCGGATATATAAGTCCCCAGGAGAAACAGCGCGTGCCATTTAGCCAATCCTGTCTCCAGAGGACAGCTGCGACCGTATCTGTAGAAAATAACCAGCCTGACGACCGACACACCCATTACCAGGGTAAGCCAGTTCAACAATATCGAAGCCTGTGCCGGAGCCCACTGGAACCAGACAATGATCGCCGCCAGGAACATAGAGACGGTGACGGGTACGACCGAGTTGCTGTAGAGCAGCTGGAGTTGCTCTGCCAACTCTCTGTCTGTTGGAGATGCTGCTTTCATAGACTATTACAACCCGACCGTATTCAGGGATTCAGGGATCCGCCAATGTGCACAAGTGGATAAAACTTGTACACATTAGCGACCACTCCGAAAATACCTAAATGGCGCAACGAACGTAGTTGAGGTCTGGAATCGGTATTCCTGCGCCATCCCGAGTATCGATGGATTGCAGCGTCAGGTAGTCATCACTGCGGGTAAATCAGATATTCCACTCACCAGCTACTAGCCGGGGTAACACAGGATACAGAATTCTATATGTAGCACCCCATAGCTTGTGAGGACCCAAGCGGATGATCGGGACACGTCGGGGATATGGCCAGTCCGGGTACTTGAAGGCGCATTCGCCACGGCGCTCGGGATCGTTGAGATCCTCGACTGAGACGTCCAGCACTTCTGCCACCTCGTCCGCCTCGCATCGCCATTTTTTGAGTGGCACTACTCGGGCCAGAAACGGAGCTATACGGAACCCTGTGGATATGGTCTCAATTGTCGGAAGCGCTTCCAGGATCTTAACCGAATCCGGCACCAATCCGATCTCTTCCTCGGTCTCCCTAAGCGCGGTCTGCTGCAGCGAACTGTCCCCAGGCTCCCATTTACCTCCGGGAAACGCCAGCTCTCCGCCGTGCACGCCCCGCTCGCTACGGCGCACCAGCAGCAATCTCAGTTCTCCGTAATCTCCACGGTAAACGGGCACCAGCACCGCCGAAGCAACCATTGAATCAGCCATATCGCGGTGATTCCAAGCTACTTACTGTAGATAGAATGAACACGCATCGCTCTCTGCTATGGTCGGCGCCGAAATTGATCGAGTAGAGCGCTTATCAGTTCAAAGGTATAGGCATAGCCGCGGGCGTCCCCGCTCGCTCTGGGACCCGCCACATTGAGTACGGTAACCCCCTTTTCGACCACAAACTGCAGGGTGCGGATTACAGCTCGTTCCACACTCACTTCCAGCCCATCTAGCAGGAGATAGGGGCGGCCCCGGTTGATGCAACCGGCCAGGGTCAGTTCCGTCCCACCGCTGAGCGTAGCGAAATAGACGATCAATGTGGCGTCACCCGCTTCGATGTTTTTCAGTGTACGCTGCCGGTAACCGCCACCGGGCAGCTCTTTCAGCGGGTAGCGATCTGCGATCGGTCCGTCCTCCGCTTTGCGCCCCTCAGGACACCAGCCGCCACATGCGGCCCCGGCCCTCAGCGCGGCATCGAGGGCAGCTCGGTCTACCCCGGTCTGCCCCCCCGATATAATCTTCAGCTTGTCTGCACTGCCCTTTTTCATAGATTATCGGGGACACCCATATAGATAAGGCGGATAACGGCTGGTAAATCCGCTCTATTCTCGCACAGCGACTAGGCTAAACGAAACGTCGCCAGCATCCCTACTCTCAGAAACGAAATGAACCCCATGATAGATCTGAACGACATGATTCTCTTTACCAAAGTTGTTGAGAATGGATCGATTTCCGCCGCCGGTCGCGAGATGGGACAACCCAAGTCGACTATCAGCCGCAGATTGAAGCATCTCGAGGAATCCCTGGGGGTGCGTCTACTTCAGCGTACTACCCGGTCGCTCAAATTAACCGAGTTGGGCGCCGTATTCTACGCTCGCTGCAACCGGGTGAGATCCGAGGCCGAGGAGGCCGAACGCTCGGTGAGCCTGGGGCAGGAGAGTCCGCGTGGAACGCTCAGAGTAACAGCACCAGTCGAAACCGCGTTTACCCGCATTGGTGAACTCATTGCCGCCTATTCGACGCGCTACCCCGAGGTTTCCGTCGAACTCGATCTCTCCAACCGCGTGGTCGACCTGATCGAGGAGGGTTACGATCTGGCGATTCGTGCCGGGGTCCTTCCGGATTCGACACTGGTCGCCCGGCGCCTTGGTAACAGCCGCATGCTCATCTGTGCCAGCCCGGCGTATATCAACCGGCACGGTGCACCCCGAACACCCCGGGACCTGGCTGATCACACACTCGTTCTGTATGGCACCGGGCTGAGCAAGCAATCATTCTGCTTTGTCAGCACCCGGGGAGAGGTACGGGTGCAGTTAAAACCCAAACATACAGCCAATAGCCTTATGGTGATCCGCGATATGGCAAAATCTGGATACGGCATAGCGCTGCTGCCGGATGCCCATATCAGAAATGACCGGTCGACAGGCCGTCTTCAAGTTTTACTGGAGGAGTGGAAACTCCCCGAGGATGGTATCTATGCCGTCTACCCCTCTCCCAGGCATCTCACCCCCAAAGTCCGCTCATTTATCGATTTTCTGAGCGAGCATCTCGAAACTTGACAGCCAGGCACTATTGTTCAATTTATGGAACAGTGTTTTCTTCTATAGACGTCTAGTCCCATATATGATCACAGACTACTATCTTGCCGAACGACACCATCTAGGCGATTCGGAGCCATTTTGCTAACTCGATCCCCACAACAGCATACCTCCCCCGGGAGTATCCCCACAGACTCGGGGGAAGGCAGTGAAAGAAGCTGGGGAGTGGTCACTATTACATTGCACTGGATAACGGCCCTCTTGGTGTTTGGTCTGTTCGCGCTGGGACTGTGGATGACAAGTCTTAGCTATTACGACATCTGGTACAAGCAGGGTCCCTTTGTTCACAAGGGAATTGGCGTGACCCTATTCGGACTGCTCGTAATACGCCTGTTATGGCGGTCCAGGAATCAAAGGCCGAAGCCTTTGGAGAGCCACGCCCTCTGGGAGCGCCGACTCGCCCATGTGATCCACATCCTGCTCTATATCCTGATGTTTACCGTGATTTTTAGCGGGTACCTGATTTCTACCGCCGATGGCCGGGCGCTCGAAGTCTTTGGCTGGTTCGAAATTCCCGCGGTCATATTGCCTATCGAGAATCAGGAGGATATCGCCGGAGAGATACATTTTTATCTGGCATGCCTGCTCATAGGCACTGTCGCGCTGCACATCGCGGGCGCCCTGAAACACCACTTTGTGGATGGTGACGATACGCTGCTGCGGATACTGCGTCGGCGCTAGGCCACGGAATTAATCATCATTGGAAACCAAAGGAGAAACACTGTGATCAAGACATTTTCCGCCGCCGCTTTCGCCGTTCTGGCTCTGTTGCTAGCCCCTGCCGCTATCGCCGATAAGTATACGATCGATACCAAAGGCGCCCACGCATCCATTCAATTCAAGATTTCTCATCTCGGATATAGCTGGATCTATGGGCGCTTCAACAAGTTCAGCGGCGAGTTCGAATACGATGAAAAGCAGCCCTCAGGCGCCTCGGTTTCCGTGGAAATAGACACAGCCAGTATTGACAGCAACCATGCCGAGCGGGACAAACACTTGAGATCTGACGATTTTCTGGACGTATCCAAGTATCCCAAAGCTTCCTTTGTGAGCACTGGTTATGAGCCGACAGGGGATAACGAGGGATTGTTGAAAGGGGATTTCACCTTAAAAGGTGTCACCAAGCCAATAGTGATCGAAACCATGTATATTGGCGGGGGCAAAGATCCTTGGGGTGGCTATCGCCAAGGCTTCGAGGGAACCACAACCATCGCACTGAAAGATTTTGGCATAACCTATGATCTGGGCCCCGCTTCCGCCAATGCGGAAATCATTTTGGTTGTTGAGGGCATTAGACAATAAGAGAGTTAGCGGGATGCCATGCCCCCGGGAATTCGGGGCATGGTGGAGAACTAAACTCTTAGAATCCAAAGTACTTTCGACGCACGGAGTTACCGTCAGTTAATTTAACACCCAGGACATCCCACCATCGACGCAAGCGAACTAACTAACTGATAAAAATCAAAATATCCTCTATGGCCTGAAATCTGCTTGGTATTTGTAACAACAATATAACGATTCTGGAGGATCGACCATCTCCGCAGCTGTGAGTTATACAGGTGCGACCAAGGAACGACTGCTGCAGGTGCCGGTCTCTACGAATCCCAGTGCGGAATCATTCGGGAGGCGGCGCCCATGGAGTTTACAAGTAGACTCCCTCATTTCTGGCTACAGGTAACAGTCGGACTACTGATTGTAATGAACGCGGTGGATGGCGTTCTAACTATCCTATGGGTAGACAGCGGCCGGCTAACCGAGGCCAACCCGATGATGGAAATTCTACTCAGCACTCATCCGGTGCTCTTCATGACAGTCAAACTGACTTTGGTGTGTCTGGGCACCCTGCTGTTGTGGCGACTCAGGCACCTTCCGGTCGCCATATTCTCCATCTTTTTGTGTTTCGCTGCCTATCTGTCAGTTGTTGTTTACCATCTGGGTATCATGAACAGGATGCTGCTCACCGGCGTGACCGGTTGAGTTTTCTTCACCCTTGGGGAAAACCTGCGCTCGTAATCAACCCAGTGTGGTGTTCAGGCTGCCCGGTCTCAGTATCCTACCCAAGTACGCCGGAAAAGACAGGCGGCTGTTCTCGCGGAGCTTGAGAACACAATCCGAGGCTATAAATGCGAAAGGTCCGGGTAGACTGTAGTAACATTTATCAGCCGCGTAATCCGGCTTCCGTTTTGGCATAATCTGAATCATCGTTGATCACTCGAAGCCAACCACCTTCTTCGTAAAACCAACCAGAGGGAGACCAGACGATGGAGCTGAGCAACTGTCGACCAAGGAGAGTCCGTGCAACGATGTCGGGATTGCTCATCAATCCCCTTGTAGTCTGCGCACAATCGAACTCCGACAAGGCTGTGGATAATCTGAGTACCGCATCGCTGACACCGCTCGTTATTATCACGTTGGCAATCCTGGCCATCGTGATCACCATCGTGGTTGGACTCACGCTCTGGGGTCGCAGGCAGGATCAGATGAACAACATGACTTTCTTCTGTATAGGATACATGCTCAATTCGCTGAACAAACCCGATCTCTCCGCGGCAGCGAAGGCGCTGGGAAACTCCGATGATCCTGAAGCGATGCTACTCCTGGTGGATGTAGTCAACGACGATACTATTGACGAAGTTACCCGACGAACAGCCCAAGAGGCCCTGGTTGAGATGCGCAATAGCTGTCCCAAGTACAGCGATGTTATCGATAAGCTGACTTCTGCCATCGCAATCTCCGATGAGAAAACCATCGCCAACTCACTCATGCAACAATTCGAGAACAAAGAAGGAAAGTACGTACAAAGCGCCTATCTGGTAGGACGTTCGTTGCTGCGACTCGGGGAATACGAAGATGCCCGCGGCTGGTTACGTACCGCAGCACAGCGCAATCTGGCACACCCAGTACCCATGTATCAGGGCCGAATAGGAAAATTCGTCGAACAGTGCAACAAACTGCTCTTCCTGGAGGGTGACTCGGCTTACATAGCGGGCGACTATCACCAGGCGAACGCTTTATACGCCTCAGCTGCCCACGGGTTAACCGACCAGGAGAGAAGAGGATTTGCGTCCTTTCTCAGAAGCACCTGCGCGTACATCAAGATGGGGGACTATCGAAACGCCCACGACGCCCTCCTGCAAGCGCTGCACCATCAACAGGAAACTGATCTCTCCCTGGAGCTTAGCTCGATGGTCAGTAATCTAATCAACCCGGATTCAGGGCTTGCCAAGGGGGATGAGAAATACCAACAGCAGGAACGGAAACTTCGTGAGCATGCCGATCGCATCATGGAGCATCTCCACAAGGAATTGAGGGAGAGGTCAGATCAGGCATAGCGGGCAACACAAATAGAGCATGCGGGATCTTGCCTGCAGCGACCGGCCGCACGTCAGAAGTGCTGCCTGATAGCTATTTCCACCAGGGGTGTCCGGCCTCCGAAAACTCGCTCCAACGGCTGTCGAAACTATCCAGCAGCTGGTAAAACTCGCAGGACTTCCACCCCACCACGCCCCCCGCATACTCCGGTACCTGCTGATCCTCGGTATCGGCAAGAAGCGTTACCAAGAGTTTTTGCAGCACCGCCACGTCATTCATGATACCCAATAAATCCTGCAGGCCTTTCATATGTCCGATAAACTTGTCCATCCCCTTAAACAGCGGGCTGAAAAACTCGGCTGCATAGCGCAGCTTTTTACACTCGATGCGTAGTCTGTGCATTTCCTCGGGAGTGTGTCGGGATACACCGGTACCACGGGTTAGAACCTTCCGCTCCTGCTTGTCCAGCAACAATCTAGAGAACAGCAGCAACTCCATATGCAGGTTCTTTTTTTGCTTTTTCTTGAGCTCGGCGCTCTCCCAGGCCTTGGTGTCGATCCAATGGGCGAACCCCTCTTTGAACTGCGCAAAGCGCTCTCCGTCGAGCATCGCGCACACCTCATCCCTGTACACGATCCTCCGCCGCCGATCAGTGACTTCGATGAGCTTGTCCTCGCCTTCAAGGGGCAGCTTGCCCCTTAATTCCTTTAAACTTTCGGTAAGGAATACATCCAGATCCCGAGCCATCCCCATCTGGCCAGCAAGCCAGCGCATCTCCGCATTCCAGTGAGCACTCACCGCCTTGGGTACTGCATTACGAAACAGCACCAGTGCCGAACGCATTCTACGAAAGGTAACCCGCACCTGATGCACTCCCTCGATGTCGTCCGCTGAGTGCGCAAGCTCTTCCCACTGCAATAGGTAATCGAGGTTGTGACGAAGAATCGTGGCAAATGCATCGCTAACACTCTGACTAGCCTTAACCGGTGCGGGCTTTTTCGAAATTTCTGGCATGTGCGGTTCCTGGTTACAATTTGGGTTTGGAGTTTCTACTACACTCTGCTGGCCACACAGCATATGTAATTGGCGCTGTTTTTTCTAGGCGTCGGAGAGCCAAGGCATACCTTGGGCCTGGGTGACCTCACTCTAATCCGGTGCCCCCGAATTGCCAAGAATTTCTGCGCCGCCATACTGCAGGATTCCTGCTCGCGGCTTTGCCTAAATGAATTAGAAGCCATACAGCATCGGCAGCAGAAAACTCAGTACCATCCACATCGCCAACGCAAGCGGAACACCAATGCGGACAAAATCAGAAAACCTGTACCCACCGGCGTTCATCACCAGTAGGTTGGTTTGATATCCCATGGGAGTGGCGAAACTCATATTAGCACCGAACATCACCGCGAGCACAAAGGCCTCGGGTGGCAGTCTAAGCTGCTGGGCTATGCCGACTGCGATGGGTGTTCCGATGACCGCAGCCGCATTGTTGGAAACAATATTGGTCAAAACGGCCATCATCAGCATCAATCCGCTGAGCACCATGGCGGGAGTAGCCCCATGTGTCAGGTAAAGAAAACCCTGTGTAATATACGCCGTGCCACCCGTCACCAATAGAGCGTTTCCCAAGGCCAGGCTGGCAACCACAATCAGAATGACTTGGGCACTCAAGGCACTGGTAGCATCGCGCCAGGTTAGGCAGCCAGTTATGATCAGCATCATGGCACCGAATACCGCACTGATTGCTATCGGCAGGATGCCAAGGGCCGCAAGCAACACGATCATGGTCATGATCAGCATCGCCAAGGGTGCCTTGTCGGTATACGGCAGATCGCTGGTTGCGTCGAGCACCAGCATGTTGCTGTCCTTCTTGAGGGCTGCTATCTGCTCCTTGGAACCCTGCACCAGCAGTACGTCGCTCACCCGCAACAGGATATCCGCCAATTCGCTGCCCCCAGTCCAGACAGCCCTGCCCTGGCGGTGCAGGGCCAATACCACCAGGTTGTATCGTTGGATAAAACGTGCACGACGCAGGGAAACTCCCCTCACCGAGGAGCCGCGAACTACGACGACCTCGGCAATCTGCTGGTCTTTGGCTTGCAGCGGGTGCTCTTCGTCCACCCGGTGTTCTCCCGAGAACAAAGCCACACCCAGTGCCTGCTCGAACTCCTTAAGATTGGCCGGTGTGTCATTAACTAGCAATCTGTCGCCAGCACGCAGCTTCACATCGGGAATGGGAACCAGAAAAGTATCGCTACCTCTCCGCACCCGTTGGACTTTCAAAGTACCATCGGTCCGTTCGATGGCCGAGATTAATGTTTCTCCAATCAGAGGGCTATCGTCGGTGATTCGGAGTTCGGCAGAGAAAATTCTTGGAGACACATCACTCATCGGGGTCTCCCGGTGAGGTAATAACCGGGGAGCAATTATCCAGAGGTAAACAATCCCCACGCTTGCCGCAATAGCCGCTGGAAGCAGAAAATCGAACATGCCAATCTCTGACAAACCCATATCTGCTGCAACTGACACAACAAGCAAGTTGGTAGAAGTACCGATGGTCGTCCCCATGCCGCCCAGCAATGTCGCCAGTCCCATCGGCATCAGGACGCTGGAAGGAGAGCGCCCGGTTCGCAACGCCACGCTGACCAGGATGGGGAGCAGCAGTACCACGATCGGTGTATTGTTGACGAAGGCACTGAGCACCGCTGCTAGAACCAGTGTCACCAACAGCGAAAGATGCGGCCAGCGTCCCCAAAGCCTGGAGAGGACACGTCCCAGGGGTTCAAGCGCGCCCGTCCTAACCAATCCCTGTCCGGCCACCATTAGAGCACAAACCGCGATCAACGCCTGATGGCCAAACCCTGAAAACAGATCTACCGCCCGCAGGGGCTCGTTTCCCTCCTGAAACGGAAACAGGGTCAACCCCAGCGTGAGTGCAACCAGTACCATCAGACTGGAAGTCTCTAGAGGAATACGGTCACGGGAGAAGAGTATGAGCGCGGTACCCGTCAACAGTAGGATCGACAGGGCATGGAGATTTGGCAGTTCAGGGAAACCCACGCGGCTATAATTTCACTCGGCTTAGAAAGTGAGAGGCGAAGTATAACTCGGGTTAATACCTGAATAACACCTGTATATGCTACTCGGGCCGTACCCTCTACCTAGCCGGAGAAACCAGTTTCTCGGCCGCTTCTTGGGAGCTAGCGCCCCCACCGCCTCGCCCTGGCAACCGGTCTCGAAGCCCTAGGCTTAGACACGTTCATGTGGCGGCCCGGTAGTCTGACTCCAAAATGTTCCTCATACTTGCAATCGCCGGTCGGATAACAGCTCCAGAATCCGGCAGTACAACTGGCGGTCATCGAACGGCCGTTTTCGGACCTTGTCCGCCCTAGCCAGGCTCCAACCTATCAATTCCATATGATCGCTGCGAAAGACTCCCGCCTCCGCGCCCCAACGGGTCGACTCTGCGGGCACTAGGCCGTCATTGTCTCCGGATCCACGCTGCAGTAGCCTGCCCCAATAGCGCAATACCGGGGGCATCTCGGCGACTGGACGAACACCTGCAAGAGAAAAATAGTGCACATCGGGACGGTCCTGAACCAGCGCATTGAAGGATTCGCATGCCTGGGGTGTCAACTCCCGCAACGCAGCCGCAAACAAACCACGGCCTGCCCATTGCACTGGGCCTCGGGTCTCAATAAACCAGCTCGCAACCGCCGTTCCCCTGTGTGGAGTGCCGACGCTGATAACCGTTCGGACACGGCTCCCCGAATCAAGCAGGCTGGCGACATAGCGACTATCCAGACCACCCATACTGTGACCGATGAGATGGATGTTTTGGGCCGGCAGTGTTTCCAGAAAGTTTCCCAGCACCCTAGCACGATCCGCAATCCTGCCCGCAGGTGGCACCGGGGGGAAATGGGCCGCGGAGGATATCCCGGCCAGCGAGTTTCGGGCATGGCGAAAATAGTATAGGGAGTAACCCGGCAACACCATCGCCGTGAACCCGAGAAAACCGTGAACGAATACGAGAGCATCCTCTCTATCAAGCGCCATTGGGATCGGATACACCATTTACATCGCCATATCCATTCCAGCTTAGCAGAACCCGGAGAAGCGTAGCTGGAGGGTGCTGAAAACCTCATACTTGGTCAGCGGTTGACCCGAGGTTGACCTACGACAATTTCCCAGAGGGTAGCATCGTGACAGTAAGCCATTCATCACTATAATTCTTATAGGCATACTTACTATGTGGCAGTAACCGCCTTATCCACGGCGGCTGAAGGGAGAGAAGATGACCGCGATCAGCCCTGATATCCAGCAACAGCTCGTATCCATTAGACGCGATATTCATCAGCATCCAGAACTCAGCTGGCAAGAGTCTAGAACAGCATCAAAAGTTTGCGAATCTCTGGACGGCTTGGGGCTGCCTTATCGCAGCCAAGTCGGCGGAACCGGCGTAGTAGCCGATATCGCCGGTCAGAGGGATGGGCCGGTTATCGCGCTGCGGGCGGATTTGGACGCTCTGCCCATCGTCGAAGAAACGGGGCTGCCGTTCTCTTCCCAGGTAGAGGGAGTAATGCATGCCTGCGCTCATGATGGTCATACCTCCATGTTGCTGGGAGCAGCCATGCTGCTTACCGATGGACCGCCGCCGCCCCTGCCGGTCAGGTTGATATTCCAACCTGCTGAGGAGACCGCGCTGGGCGCAAAAAAGATGATTGACGAGGGGGTGCTCGACGATGTGGCGATGATATTCGGTGGCCACATAGACCGCCACTACCCCTGTGGGGATATCATCGTAACCGAAGGTGCCGTAAATGCCTCCAGCGATAAATTTTCCCTGGAAATCTCCGGGCAGGGGGGCCACGCAGCGCGTCCTCACGAGGCTGTAGACGCGGTTGTCGTCGGCAGTCTACTGGTGATTTCATTGCAGACTATCGTCTCTCGTGAGATCAATCCCGCCCATCCATCGGTCGTCTCCATCGGCCGTTTCGATGCTGGTACCGCTGGAAATGTAATCGCCGGCCACGCGCTATTGGAAGGCTCGATACGGGCACAGGATCCCGAAGTCCGGTCAGCGTTGCATAGCTCAATCCGCCGTATTGCGGACTCGGTGGCCCAGCTTCATGACGCCAGCATTGAGGTTAAAATCCGTAAAGGCCCGCCGCCCCTGATCAACAGCGACGAGATGACCGCACTGGCCCGTCAGGCCGCACTGAAGACTGTCGGCCCGGACAAAGTGAACAAACTTATCACCGCCAATATGGGGGGCGAAGACTTCAGCTACTATCTTGATCACGTACCGGGCTGCTATGTGCGTTACGGTGCCCAGATTCCTGGAAGAGAAGGCTTTCCCGCGCACTCCAGCCGCTTCGACTTTGACGAAAAGGCACTGGGTATCGGCGCAACCTATCTCGCCACCGTCGCCAGGGAGGCTGCATTGACGATAAGCCTATGATCATCGTCCGGGATGCCACCGAATCAGACGTAGAGCAGATACGCGAGGTCTTCCTCGCCATTTACGGGAAAGACTATTCCCATCCTCAATTCTACGAGATTCCTCTCCTGAAAAAGATGGTGTACTCGGATGACATCATTTTGCTGGTGGCCGAGGAGCAGGAGAGCGGGCGTGTCCTTGGTGCCGCCTCGGTTTTACTTTCAATGGGGGGGCACGCGGATTTGCTCGGCGTCTTTGGGCGCCTGGTCGTACACCCGAACGCCAGGAAAATGGGGGTCGGCAGTCTGCTGATGGAACACCGGCTGCAGCGCCTGTCGGGTCGCCTTCATCTGGCCCTGGTCGAACCCCGCGCGGTTCACAGCTACGCTCAAAAGATCGCTTTTACCCACGGTTTCGCCCCCATTGGTTTCCAACCAATGAAGCTGCTGCTTTCCGAGCGCGAGAACCTGACCATCTTCGTGCGCTACTTCGATGGATCTTTAAAGCTACGGCGTAACCACCCCAAGTTGATAGCGGAAGCTTATACCCTGGCTGAAAAGGCATTGCACAATTGCGGTCTGGATTGCGACGCCATTGTCGAAGAACACCCCGATGTCTATCCCCACGACAATCGATTCGAGTTGGAGGAACTAACTGCCGAGGGCTACACAACACTGCTCCATTTCCAGCGCGGTCGAGTAAAAAACCGAGAAATTTTTGGCCCTATCCGGCTGCACCACGGCCTGTTTCGCATCACCTCGCGACAGTCAAACTATTTGATAGCCAGGGATCACGGCCATGTAGTGGGCGGCATCGGCTTCTCCCTCGATCCTCTCGAGAAGACCCTGCGCATATTTGAACTCATATCCCTGACCGACCGCCCAGTACGATTCCTGCTGTCCGAGCTGATCAAGATGTCAGCTTCCCTCTGGGATATCGAATACGCCGAGGTGGATGTCAGCGCTTACGCCCCGCGTATGCAACGCACCTTGCTGGAACTCGGTTTCCTGCCCATCGCCTATATCCCAGCCATGGTATTTCACGAAGTTGAACGACGGGATGGCATTCGCATGGCGCGACTGTCGATGAAGCCGAATCTGGAGCATATGCAGCTGATCCCTGAATGTGAGAAGCTGGCGAAGTTGGTGTCGAGAAGTTTTGTCGACCGTCAGGTGATTCCCAAAGTCGCGGAGGCCATTCCCCTCATCTCACTGTTTAGGGGCATGAACCGGGAACAGGTGAGGCAGGTTGCGGGACGATGCACTCTGCGGGTTTACCAGCAAGGCGATACCATCATCCAAGAGGGCAATATCGGGAAGAATACCTACATTGTCCTCGAGGGAGAGGCGTTCGTAACGACCTCCGACAGGAGTATCGAAGTGGGACGGGTGCTGCCAGGGGAGTGTCTGGGCGAGATGTCGCTGCTGACCAGCACTGGCCACTCTGCCTCCGCACACGCCAGGACGCAGATGGATGCTGCGGTCCTACCCCACAATGAGCTGAAACGATTGATCCACCTGCGGCCGGACATCGGGGTAATCATCTACCGCAATCTGGCCACGGGCTTGGGTAAAAAACTGATTCGCATGGACCGGATGGAACGACTGCACAGCTGAACGTCGTTACTCCCGAGTAAACACCCACTTGCCTTCGGAAGAGACGGCGGCATTGAATCGATAGCCGTCTTCATCGAACTTTTTCATCTCTGCCGGATCCCGAATTCGATTCCTGATGACAAAGCGGCTCAACTGCCCCCGGGCTTTCTTGGCAAACACGCCCAGCATCCGATACTGCCCGTTCCTCAGCTCTCTGAACTCGGGTGTAATCACCTCGGCATCCAATCCGGAGATCTTAACGGCCTTGAAATACTCCACCGATGCCAGGTTCACAAGCGAGCGGCTTCTGAGCCGTTTCAGCTGCTGATTGAGCCCCTCAGTAATGCGCTCACCCCAAAATTGATAGAGATTCGATCCCCGCTCGGTATCCACCTTGCGCCCCATTTCCAGACGGTACGGCCGTATGAGATCCAGGGGACGCAACAAACCATAAAGGCCGGAGAGTATACGCATGTGGGATTGTGCGAACTTGAAATCAGCTGCGGAAAACGTTTGCGCATCCAGGCCACCATACACGTCGCCTTTGAAGGCGAGTATAGCCTGACGGGCATTTTTCGGGGTGAAGGGAGTATGCCAATCCTGGAACCTCTCGAAATTCAGTTCGGCAAGTTTCATACTGACTTTCATTAACTCAGAAATATCCAACGGGGAGAGCATCCGTAATCTGTTCACCAAAATCTGAGACTGCTCCAAGTGATCTGGTAGCGTATAAACTTTGGTTTTTAGCGGAGATTCGTAGTCGAGGGTCTTTGCGGGCGAAATGACTAACAACATCTGGGTTCACTCGTAGTAGGGATGATGATTGCCGATAATTCGGCGTCAATGGCGAGATGGTATCCCGGTTGTGTCAGTTTCGGCAATTACCGGCTGTTCGGTCCGCAACGGTTCTTCCTCGATCTGTCGGCAGTTCAGCAGACGCGATACAGACTTGCCTAGGGCTTCGGCACGAGACGAATCAATAGCGCCCCCGCGGCATCCCTTATCTCCAGGTGATCGGACCTGATTTCGAACACGCTGGCCCGGGCAAGCGCGTCCATTAACTGCTGCTCCTGAGCCATCAGCCCTTTGGGCTCATTGCAATGCATGCGTGTCAGCGCCAGCTGTTCTATGGCAATGACGCCGTCCCTGGCCCGGTATATCCCCTGCAATCGATTGCACCCCCCGTTGCCGGTCAATCGCCCCTCCGCGAAGCGCAGCAGTACGCGGGGGGTAATGGCGCTGGAGACTACACCGCCCCGGCCATTGTTGATGCCCACTGCCTGCCAGCGGGTGCTCTCCAACGAGGGCGGTTGATGCATTCTAAATCGGAGCAGAGTCTCTTTTTCCTTACCCAGTAACAACAGGTACTCCTCCTGAAAACGATAGCTGGCTACTTCGGGTAACACCTGCAGATAACGCCGTTCCCACTCCTCAACTGGCGGCGGGCAAGCCATCATCGTGGCACCCAAATTTCCCGAAAATTTCAGTTGATGATCAGGAGCAAGCGAATACTCACCGAAGTAGCTGTTACATGCCGCCTTGCCGTTTACTCTACCTGCTGAAAGCCTGATGGTGATCTCGATGTTTTCAGGCACCGGCAGTTCATCAGCATTGATCGCCGCCAATCGCCACTCCATATTCTCCAACTCAGCTTCAACCATAGCAGTATCCATACTGTGAACAGCCGATAGCGGCAGAATCCAACTCGCTCCCAACAGCAAGAGCCCTCCCCCGGTCGGGATAGAGTTGCCAAATCGAAAATGCGCCCATCGCCATATCCTGAAACACCAACTACGCAGTATCTCACCGATCAGCGCCTGCCCCTTGCGGCGGGACCTAGGTTTTGGAGACACCAATCGCACGATAAATTACTGCACCGATGGCGGCTCCCACGATGGGCGCAAGCCAGAAAAGCCAAAGCTGGGCTATAGCCCAGTCTCCAACGAATAGCGCAACTCCGGTGCTTCTTGCGGGATTCACCGAAGTGTTGGTCACCGGAATACTGATTAAATGAATAAGTGTCAGGCACAGACCGATGGCGATGGGGGCGAATCCATCGGGTGCGCGTTCATCAGTGGCGCCCAGTATCACAATCAAAAACATCATGGTCATTACGACCTCGGTCACCAAAGCCGCCAGCAGGCTGTATTCACCAGGAGAGTGCTCCCCGTAACCATTGGAGGCGAAACCCCCAGCGAGATCGAAACCCGCTTTACCGGAAGCGATGATATAGAGAACCGCCCCTGCGGCTATGGCGCCCAATACTTGGGACACAATATAGGGCAGCAAGTCTTTGGCATCGAAACGCCCTCCCACCCAAAGTCCGATGGATACGGCCGGATTCAAATGACAACCGGAAATGTGCCCGATAGCATAAGCCATGGTAAGAACGGTTAGTCCAAACGCCAGCGAGACGCCCAAGAGTCCAATCCCGACATCAGGAAAGGCCGCCGCCAGGACCGCGCTACCGCACCCCCCTAACACCAGCCAAAAGGTACCGAAAAACTCCGCGCCATATTTATTCATCCACAGTCCCCCTCTGTAGCTCCGTATTCTAAAAAGCGATTATTTCCTCAATGCGAAAGCAACTATAGGCGACAACCAAGTAAAACACTAGAAAATAGTCCCATTTGCGCCAATCCATTGGTAACAGCAAACCGTCAGTGGCTACCAGCAGCCGTGAAACCGACCTCCAATTCTGGCAAAGTACCCCCACAAACTCACCCTGCGGTCTATACAACACTAACCTGAGTCCGGAAGCAGATATAGATGTCCACGAGAAACCTAGACAAGCTGTTCAAACCGACATCGGTCGCGGTTATTGGCGCATCAAACCGTCCCAACGCTGTAGGCACCGTTGTGATGCGCAACCTGCTGAAAGCAGGATTCGAGGGACCGATAATGCCGGTCAACCCCAGCCATCGCGCTGTCGCCGGAGTACTCGCCTATGCCAGCGTGGAGGCACTGCCAATCACTCCGGAGATGGCAATAATATGCACTCCACCGCGCACTCTGCCCTCTTTGATCGATGAACTCGGCCGAAAAGGTACCCATGCGGTCATCTGTTTGACCGCCGGCTTGGGAAGCGCGAAGGACCCGCAGACGGGGCGTAAAGTTATCGACCTGGTAAACGAAAAATCGCGTGCCCTGGATATCCGTATACTGGGCCCCAATTGTGTGGGAGCGCTGGTACCCGGCATCCACCTCAATGCCAGTTTCGCTCATGTTTCCGCGCGTCCGGGCAAGATCGCATTCGTATCCCAGTCAGGCGCTATGTGTACCGCGGTATTGGACTGGGCTCAGGCTCAAGAGATCGGGTTCTCTCACTTTATCTCTCTGGGTGACAAACTCGATGTGGACTTCGGCGATGTCATAGATTACTTGGGCACCGATCCCGGGACCCGGGCCATCCTTTTGTACATAGAGTCGGTGCGCAACGGCCGCAAATTTGTCTCCGCTGCCCGTGCCGCATCCCGCAACAAACCCATAATCGTGATCAAGTCGGGTCGTGGCGTTGAGGGTGCAAAGGCGGCCGCCTCCCACACCGGCGCACTTGCAGGGATGGATGAAGTTTACGACACCATGATTCAACGCGCCGGTATGCTGCGTGTATGCAATATTGGCGAATTGTTCTCCGCGGTAGAGACCCTAGCCAGGGCCAAGCCCCTCAAGGGGGAACGGCTGGCGATCATGACCAACGGCGGAGGTATTGGAGTCATGGCGGTCGACGATTTGGTGGCGCTCAACGGCAAGGTCGCAAATTTGTCTGAAAATACGGTTGCCGCACTCGATGAGGTACTGCCGGCGAATTGGTCCAAGGCCAATCCGGTTGACATTATCGGGGACGCCCCGGGGGAACGCTATCAGGCCGCTGCGGAAATTCTGACACGGGCGACAGAGGTAGACGCCTTGCTAGTGATGCATGCTCCTGTGGCCACGGCATCGCCCACAGAGGCCGCCCAAGCCGTAATCGATGCCGCCAAACGTGCCAAATGCAATGTGCTAACCAGCTGGGTCGGCGGTAAAGCGATCCAACCTGCGCGCCAGATGTTCAATCATGCGGGAATCCCCAGCTATGAGACACCAAGCCATGCTGTTGGCGCCTTTATGCACATGGTCAACTATCGGCGTAACCGGGAAATGCTGATGGAGACACCGCCATCTGTGCTGGCGGAGTTCACACCCAATACCAGTGCAGCGCGATCCCGGATCGAATCGGTGCTCGCACACCAGCGCGACATGTTGACCGAACCCGAGGCCAAAGCGGTGCTAACAGCCTACGGCATACCTACCGTGGAGACCTTGATCGCGGGTAGCCCGGAACACGCGGCTGAATTGGCGCAGAAGCTTGGATTTCCGGTAGTCATTAAGATCCTCTCACAGGATGTTTCCCATAAATCCGATGTCGGAGGGGTGGTATTGAACCTCAAGACATCTGAGGCCGTGGTCCAGGCCGCCACTGATATCCTCAGCACTGTCGAGGCAAGAAAACCGGGCGCCAGGGTCCAAGGCTTCAGTGTCCAGAAAATGGCGCAGCGTCCGGGAGCGCATGAACTCATCATTGGAGTCACGACCGACGCAATTTTTGGTCCCGTGATTCTCTTCGGTCAGGGTGGCACCGAGGTGGAAGTGGTCAAAGACAGCGCCATGGCTCTGCCGCCGTTAAATATGAATCTGGCCCGCGACATGATTTCCCGCACCCGGGTATCCAGATTGTTGGCGGGATACCGGCACCGACGCGCTGTGGATATGGATCAGCTGTGTATCACACTGATGAAGGTATCCAAGTTAGTCTTGGACTTCCCCCAAATCGTGGAACTGGACATCAATCCGCTGTGGTCCGATGACAACGGTGTACTGGCGTTGGACGCGCGCATACGCGTGGCGCCCGATGACGGCAGCCGCAAACCCGCTATCAGGCCCTACCCCAAAGAACTGGAGGAGTGGTTCGAAACCCGCAGCGGTCATAAGGTGCTGCTACGTCCCATTCGCCCCGAGGACGAGCCCCAGCATCACGAGTTCATCTCCAAACTCTCACCACAGGACATCCGTTTCCGTTTCTTCGGTTTGGTGCGCAGCCTGCCCCACTCAGAGATGGCGAAATTGACCCAGATCGACTATGACCGGGAGATGGCATTTATCGCGACGGGGATGAATGATCAAGGCAGCCCAGAGACACTTGGTGTGGTTCGCACCGTGACCGATGCCAACAACCATACAGCGGAGTACGCCGTGGTGGTGCGCTCCGATCAAAAAGGAGAGCGCTTGGGGTGGAAGCTGCTGACCAAGATGATCGACTATTGTAGAAGTCGGGGCACACGCCTGTTTGTCGGACAGGTGCTGGCCAACAATCGCAACATGCTGGGTATGGCAGAGGCGATGGGCTTCGCCATCAGCCGCAGCGATGAAGAAGGTATCAAGACAGTATCTCTGGACCTGACCAAACCCTTGGAGTACACGAATTGAAGCGCTGCGTCTACGAAACAGAACCAAACCGCTCGGGGCGAAAGCTAGTCACCAGCATCGTTCCGGCACTCTCTATTTGGGTGCTCACCTCGTTCGCCGGGTCTGGAGTCTATGCGGAATCCAAGAAACAGCTGCCACTTCCGTTCGAGGAGAAAGAGCTGTGGCAAGCCCACGACTTCAAAAAGGGTATGACCAGCTACCAGTTTGTAGCGGGAGACGAAGAGACGCTGATAAGAGCGGAGAGCAGCAGCTCCGCATCAGCCTTGACCCGCAGGATCTCTGTCAATCTTAATCAGACTCCCTACCTAAGCTGGCGTTGGCGAGTGGATGGGGTGATTCACAAAAAGAATGAGCGCACCAAGTCGGGTGATGACTACCCAGCCAGGATCTATCTGGTGCGCCACGGCGGCTGGCAGTTGTGGAAGACCATCGCTGTCAACTATGTTTGGTCGAACAACCAACCCGTGGGCAGCGCTTGGCCCAGTGCCTATGCCGACCAATCGATGATGCTCGCGGTGCACTCCGGCAAACCGGAGCCTGGTCGCTGGTACTATCAGCGCCGCAACGTCAAACAAGATTTTAAACAACTCTTCGGGGAAGATGTCGAACGCATCGATCTCATTGCGCTGATGACCGATACTGACGACACTAAAGGTTCGGCGGCTGCCTGGTATGGGGAGATCCGATTTGAGGGGGAGTAAGTCAAGTTCTCCGCGCCGTGTAGAATCACTCGGAGCTGGAAGGCTCCTTCAGCTTGGCGCATTCTGCCTCTGCCTGTTCCGCCCTCGCCAGCACCTGCTCATAGTCCTGGTATGACTCATCCAGTGCTGCGCTTAGCGTCGCGATCTCCGCATGGAGAGCTGCAGCATCCGGATTATTCCCGCTGTTGCCTGTTTCCGGAGTGTTGAGTTGCTGTTCCAGGGCGGCTATTCGGACGAGCGCAATTTGCAGCTGCTCTTTGGCATCGTCGCGCTCTCCCTGGGCCTGTTCCAGCGCCCGGATCAACGCCTCCTCCCGCTTACCTGAACGCTCCGGGGCTACCCCCTCCTCCTCCGGTGCGGCATTGACACCCTGGGATTCCATCCCCAATGTTTCCTGCACCTCAGGCTCGTGTACTTCCAGTATCCCTTGCGGCACCCCCCCAATACCATCCTCTAGAATCACCGCCTCTATGCCCGCCTCGATCAGCAAAAAGGCTGCAGTGGGACTTGACTGTCCATCTTGACAACACACGACATGACAAACATCGTGCTGTAAATCCGAACGAATTTGGCGCAGCTGGCCCATGGGGATATTTACGGCGCCCGATATCCGGCCCTCGTTAAAGTCCGCATGGTCGCGGATATCCAGCCATCTTGCGCCGGATGCCACTCTCTCCACAGCCTCTTCGTAGCCAATCGTCCGAAACAGTGAACTTTTAACATAGTTGGAAAAGTCTTCCCCGGAGAGCTTTATGAGCACCCCGGGCTGCATCATCGTCACTGTGCTGCCTCTCGGCTTGTCGGAAAGCAGCGCTTCCTCTCCGAAGCAGTCACCGGGCCCCAACTGCGCCAGCAGCTCCGTAGTTCCGTCGCCGGTGGTACGACTCACCTGGCATACTCCACGATTAATCAAATAAAAGTAGTCACCGGACTCTCCCTGCCGGGTAATCTCCTCGCCGGCATCGGCCTCCACCGACTTCATACGCCTCATTACTGCCTGGATATGCGCGGGCGGTATTTGTTGAAACACCCTGGAATTCAGTAGCTGGCTCATCCAGTCGTCGCCGTGTTCAGTGGCCGGCGACTCCGCCTCACGGCCGGAATGCTGATTATCCCGAAGCAACGGCTCCAATAGCTCGTTACTGATGCGCAGGATTTCGCACCTGGATTTGGTAATCGCGGAACATTCTCTGGGCATGCGATGGGCGATGGGAAATTTAGCGAGGCTACTGCCTCCGACCACCACATCGATCTCAGAGCGGTCGTTCATCAGGCTTACACGCCCCGCTAATAGATAGACATTCTGCTGGTCCAGGTCCCCCTTGCGAAACAGGTAGGTGCCACTGACTACCTTTTCTACGCTAAGACCCCGAAGCAGTTCCCCCAGTTTGGCGGGCGACAGCGTATTCAAGGGAATCAGTTTTCTTAAATTCTCATCGATTTCCTGCTTAGGCACCCCTGCCATGCTGGAACCTCCGAAATTATTACCGGTTTCACAAACTGCAGTTCTCACCACCAACTCTGCCCTAATACTGGAATGAAATACGATGACTGGGCCCGTTCATACCCAACCTCAATCAACATGAGCCTATCGGAAGCCTTCCTCGCTCCAGATTAATACCGGCTCCTGGATGTTATCGGCATTGCTGGCAGTATAAGCAGCTGTTGGCGGGCTAATTTTTCCACGAATCAGGCCTGTAAAGCGGACCCCGTCCACATATTTGCCTTTTAGATGCTCCACGCTAAACTTATTGACCCCACCGCACCGCTTCACCCCGAACTCTCGAGTGGCATGTAGCAGCCTAAATGGCGTAGCGGCATCAGTCTTTCAGGTCTTTACCCCTACTACTATAAGGAAGAACAGCTTCTACTATCCCGCCAGGAATGTTCTCTCAGCCTATTTCCACGCCATTGACATTCCCAAATTGGCGCTCATTAAGCCCCTCCCAAACCTTCCACGAACGCCAATCGCCAGTCGCTCCTATGCCGGTTCCACTATAAAAACTCACGGAACAGGTGTAGTCAGGAATACATGTCGGTAGTGAGTTCCTGCACCCGGTGGTATTCGAACCAAAGCCGACATCTGCTTTAAACAAGATAGCTCGGCGGTGGCTGTGGCGACTATTGGCTAGGCATAAGCATTGTAACAACAAGCATGGCCACTAAAGAGATAGGAAAAACAATATCCTAGAAAACATACTGTTACGCATGTATGCTTGAGAAAAGAATTTAGGTGGATACAAAATGGTAACCTGATGGCCAGAAAGACAAAGAAAGAGAGTGAGGAAACTCGCCAGGCACTATTGGACTCTGCTGCCATGCTGTTTATGCGCCAGGGTGTAGCCAAGACCACTCTTCAGGATATTGCCAACCACGCCAAGGTAACCCGGGGTGCGGTCTATTGGCATTTCAACAACAAGGACGTATTAATACAGGTACTCTGGGAGAGGAACGCCGGCGAACCACATCAGCGCTTCCTCCAGCAGTTAGGAGACCTCCGCACCAGTGCAGCGCCAGACCGTGTATTTCGTGATGCCATAACAGGCATCGTCCAGCACGTTGCACGGCAGCCCAACCTGGGCCAGGCCATCCGTATCGCCATGCACTGTGTTGAATTCACCAATGAGCAGAGCGAGTTACAGCGCTTTCTCAGGAGTCGGCGTAACGAGCTCCATGGCGGGATACAGCGGGCAATTCTGCACCTCGAACGCAGAGGCCTGCTCACTGCAAACCTACCACCCAAAGTGTTGACTCAATCACTCATGAGCTATCTCTTCGGGGTGGTGAACACCTACCTCGAACCTGGCCATCATCCTCTGAACCTCGCCCAGGACGGCATACCCATGCTGAATCTCGTGCTGGATGGAATGCTGCCGCCCGCAACCAATTCCTAGTTGTCCCTGCCCTGCCATCCTCCCGCTGCCGGAGAGATTACCGGTTGCGCGCCACGCCCCTGAGCGCATAGCTTCACTGTACTCCGAGGACTCGTTTCTCTACACTAGCCTGCCCGCCGGTCTTTATAAGAAAACCATCGGGAACTAATTAAATTCTCACTATCGACAAACAGCCGCCAAAATAATGTCCACCCGCACCCCGATTAGAAAAACCAAGATAGTCGCCACCATTGGTCCTGCCTCGGATTCGCCAGCCATTCTCGAGAAGATGATCCTCGCCGGAATGAGTGTCACCCGTCTAAACCTGAGCCACGGCACCCTTGAGGAACATAAACAACGCATCACCCGCATTCGCGAAGCAGCCGCCAAGCTCTCTAGACCGATCGCCGTGATGATCGATACCCGGGGTATTGAAATCCGCACCGGCCGCATTCCCGCGGGTAGTATCGAGTTGGTATCGGGCCAAGAATTCACACTCTACACCGATAACAGACCGGGGAATGAACAGGGGGTATCAGTAACCTATCAGCGGCTGTCTCTGGAAGTAAATCCGGGGGACACCATCCTGTTGGATGATGGTGCGATGGAGTTGACGGTGCGATCAACCGCGGAAAGAGAGGTGCACTGTAAAGTAGTAGTGGGCGGATTGCTAAAAGAAAGCAAGGGGGTCAACCTCCCCGACACCCGGCTCTCAGTCAGCGCCGTGGGTCCCGAAAGCCGTGAAGACATTTTACGGGAACTCAGCTTCGCCGCGGAAAACGATGTCGACTATATCGCGGCTTCGTTTATCCAGAGTGCGGAAGACGTTAACGGGATCAGGGAGGCCCTCCACGAACACGGAATTTCCATCCCCATTATCGCCAAGATCGAGAACCGAGCCGGCGTAGAAAACCTTGAGTCAATCGTTGCCGCAGCCGACGGCATCATGGTGGCCCGAGGAGACATGGGTGTTGAACTGCCGATGGCTGATGTACCCAGTATGCAGAAAAAGATCATTCGCTTGACCGTCAGCAACGGTAAGCCGGTTATTACCGCCACCCAAATGCTGGCCTCAATGGAACAGAATCCCAAACCCACCAGAGCGGAAGCCAGTGATGTGGCAAACGCCATACTGGATGGGAGTTCCGCGGTCATGCTCTCTGGTGAGACAGCTGCGGGAAAATACCCTGTTGAATCGGTGCAGACCATGGAAACCCTCGCGATACGCGCAGAGGCATCACTGGGTGAATATGGATATCTGCAGAATATTTTACCGCACCCCTCAAATATAGTTACCGAGGCGGTAAGCCACTCTGCGGTACGCATGGCGGACCAATTGGTGGTTGGGGCTATCGTCAGCCTGACCGAGAGTGGGTTCACCTCCCGCTTGATATCCAAGCACCGCCCGGAGTGCCCAATTCTGGCGGTCACATCCTCACCTGCAGTTGCGCGGCGGCTATGCATCAACTGGGGCGTCGTGCCTATTCTCGACCAGGACTCCTCGACGGACGATGAAAGAATCTCCTTTGCCACCGAAGAGGCGCTTGCTCGAGGAATTCTGAAGGAGGGGGAAACTCTCGTTGCCACCTGCGGTTATAATCAGACTACCGGTGGCACCAACATGATCAAAGTGATATCGGCTGGCTCCTGATCAATGGGATGCCCTCGCGCCCCAAACACCGAGGGATAATTTGTGTGTCAGCCGGCGTGGATCAACTGCTCTGCTTGCGCCTGCCACTGGTCACGGTCAATCCGTCCCACGAACCGGCTCCCCAAAACTTCGGACTCGATCCGCTCAATATCGGCTGCACTCCAGCCTAGAATCTGCTCGAAGGAGACGACGCCGGCTGCTTCAAGCCGCTGTTGCAACACTTTTCCCAAGCCCTGGATCCGTGTCAGATCATCAACTGAAGAGCTGGCCCTCTCCTGCTCTCCGACCTCGGGTACCCGCCGAATACCTTCAGGTTCTCGGTTCCACTGTTGAAGTTGCTGCAAGCAGGAGATCTGCAATGCATACCCCTCCTCCAGGCACTCCCCGTAGAAATCTGTCAACTGGGCCACGCTATCGAGACAGCTGCGTTGTAAGCGCTCCATTCCATCGATCCAGGCATTCTGGATCTGCCTCCCCGTAGCCGGATCGAAGCCCATAAGGTTGTAAATGTGCAATAACTGCAAAGATGCACCAGTGTCCATAAGATCACCTCTCTGCAAGGGTTGAAATGCCTGGAAGTCCTCGTCTAAAAACAGGTGGGCCGCCATCCTTCCGGAGGGCGGCCCCGCTTCGGCTATTAACGAATCAAAGAATCCGCAATCAGGCAGCCTGAGAAGCCACCAGGTTGATGCTCTCCTGGGCCAACTTCTTGGTCTCGGTGTTGATCTCGATACCCAGCTCGGCGACGGCCTTGGCATCGCTAATGATCTTCTCGCCGACAGACTTGGCAACATCAGACTGCCTGCTGACAAACTCCTGCAGCGACTCTGCGTCCTTAATTTCGGTGAAGGCCCTCAACTGCTCAATGCCGAGATCCGAATAGCTCTTTGCGATCTCCAATTGCAAGGTAAACAGTTTTTCGCAATTTGCGAGGGAAAGCTCTGCATACTGCTGCATCTGGGCAAAGACTTTCTCGGGCAATACAGCGTAAGCATTAAAAAGTTCGTAGTTCATCATGGTAACCTCAGTTGTTTGCTAAAACTCAATTTCATTTCTATGTTGCAGTGCAGCATAACCCAATTATTTGTGCAGTGCAACATTTTTTCAAGGGGCTTCCTGATATTTTTATATCCACCCATTTATTGGGTTGAGTAATTTAATCCTGTCTTCTCCAAAACCAATCACCAACCTTTCGGTTGCCAACGCGCGATTAGCCTGGCCACTGGGCACAAGCGCATGATTCCACTTTTCGTCGCAGGTGATAGTGGTGTACTGTTGGAGCGGGTGGCAAAACGGACCCACGAAAGCACCCGAAACGCAGGGGCACTAGACACTTGAGCATATAACGGGAGCAAAATGAGCGATATCCCAACAGGTGAGCAACCTAAACCAAAGGGCAAAGCCCTAATAAAAGAGATATCCAGCGACGATGTTTGGCAGTGGCTCTCCGCCGGATGGAGTGACATCAAGAAGGCACCGGTTCCCAGCTTATTCTACGGCGCCAACCTGACACTGCTCAGTCTGGCCATCACCCTCTCGGTTCTGATCAGCAACAGCTATTTCATGCTGCCCCTGCTACTTGCCGGATTTCTGTTGGTGGCACCTTTTTTCGGCATTGGCCCCTATTCCCTGAGCCGGCGCCTGGAGCGGGGAGAAAAGCCGACCCTCGGGGATGCGGTGCGCGCCTGGACGGGTAACAGCACGCAACTGCTGAATATGGGAGCTGTGCTCGTCGTCTGCTTCCTGGCATGGGCCATGGTAGGAAATTTGATCTTCGTCCTTTTTCAAAGCGGGCCTACACCCTCGAGCTGGCAGGGGTTTGTTACTATGCTGTTGGGCACATGGAGTGGCGCTCAACTATTGGCCGTGGGCACTTATGCCGGGGGAGTCATCGCCATGGCGGTATTCGCAATTAGCGTCATCTCGGTACCGATGCTGATCGACCGTAAAGTGGGGGTTTTCGAGGCCATCAAGACCAGTTGGAGTGCAGTCAGTTCCAACCCGGGCCCGATGCTGCTCTGGGCGGCGATTTTAGTAGCCATTATTCTAGCTGGATTCCTAACCCTCTATCTGGGACTGATCATCGGATTTCCGCTGGCCGCCCACGCCACTTGGCATGCCTATCGCGATCTGGTTGTAGACTCCAGCGACCCGGATACCAGCCACGCCCCCGGAGTCTAATCCACTCCCCTCACGAAATCGCCAATCGCGCGATACAGGCGTCGGCATTGATCCTTCACCAGATCTTCGATATTCATGAAGGCGTGAATCATATCCGGGAAATTCAAATGTTCGATTCGCGCCCCCTTAGCTCTCAGCCGGTCCGCGTAAGCGTAGCCTTCATCCCGCAAGGGATCGAAGCCAGCGGTAATCAGCAAAGTTGAAGGTATAGTCTGGGGGAGAGGAGTGAAGAGCGGCGAGACAGCTTCCCGCGACTCACCCTGCTGAAAATAGTGATCGAAGTACCAGGAAATCCTGCTGCTTTCGAGCAGGAAGCCACGGCCGTTGCTCTCCATGGAAGGAAAACTCATCGTATAATCGACGCAGGGATAGATGAGAATCTGACTGTCAAACCGCAACCCGGGATCCACCGCGCTGCGGGCAGTGAGACTTGCAGTCAGAGAACCCCCGGCGCTATCGCCACCTACGAACAGGCGGTCGCTGAAGTGCACTCCATCCAATACCTGCCGGTAGTTGACAACGGCTTCGTGGCAGTCGTCCAAACCCAGAGGATAGGGATACTCCGGGGCCAGGCGGTACTCGACCGAAACAACCACGCACGATGCTGCATGGGCAAGCTTCCTGCACATTGGATCATAGAGCGCGATACTACCCGCCATATGTCCCCCGCCATGAAAATAGACCAGTACCGGAAGCTCCGCTTGTGGATCCGGGCTGTATACACGCACCGGTATTCTCCTGTCATCCACGCGGATGGTTTTGTCTTTGCTATAGGCGATATTGGGAATATCGGAGACAAAACGTGAAAGATTGTCGAGATTGGTCCTAGCCAGCTCCGCAGTGGTGGCCATACCTGATGCTTCAAACTGCGCAATCAATTCGTTTACCTGCTCCAAAAACGGTTTCAAGCCGGAGTATATCTGTCCCATTCCGCTCCCCATAACGACCGCTGCCAGGCAAAGCCTGGCAGCGGGAATACCAGCTTAAGAAAAAGTAATCAAATATCCAGCTTACCCCTGGCTTGCAACAACTCCTTCGCCTGCAATGGCCAGCTACTGGGGTCAAATCTTCGATAGCGGCCGCCCTCCTCGTCCAGTAGCGCACGGAGCTGTTTCTCATCCATAGAGGACAAATCGGCAAAACCGGATATCCCTTTGGATTGAAGCACCTTCGCAAGGGTGGGACCGATTCCGGAGATTTGGGTCAAATCATCCGCGGTCTTCCCCTGTGTGTCGGGCGCTTGCTGCTTGGCAGCCGCCGATGTAGCCTGTTTCGGCTTGGTGTCACCAGATTTCTTGCTTGACTTGGCAGTCAACGCCGTCGGTCGCGGTGCCGGGGAGATTTCGATTTCGACTTTGTCGCCCGCACGGGCTTTGACAAATGAGCCGGGAGCATCTTCCAGCACCTTGTATCTCCCTGTGCCAGGCTTACGGGCTTGCGTTTGTTCACCGTTCATCGACACAGCCCACCTCTGCCACTCGGGCCACCAGGAGCCGGGGTGTTTCTCAGCCTCCTGCGCCCAACCATCGGGATCGGATGGAAGCCCATCGGTGACCCGGTAATCATACTTTTCCGCTTCGGGCGGATTAATAATCCCTGCGATGTGCCCAGAGCCACCTAGGATAAAACGCACCGGTCCCGAAAACAGCTGGGCGCCGACGTAGGTGGATTTCCAGGGGGCAATGTGATCCTCCACGGTGGAGACGAAGCAGACCGGGATATCTATCGTGGAAACATCTATGGGAACACCAGCGATCGTGAGTGCTCCGGGTTTACTCAGGAGGTTGTTCTGGTACATGTTGCGCAGATACCAGCTGTGCATCTTCGCAGGCATGCGGGTTGAATCGCTGTTCCAGTAGAGCAGATCGAAGGGCCTGGGATCGTTACCGAGCAGGTAATTGTTGATGTAGAATGACCAGATTAAATCGTTGGCACGCATCAAGTTGAATGCGCCGGCCATTGACGATCCCTCCAGATAGCCGTCTTGCTCCATACGCTCTTCGAGACCGGCGATTTGCTCTTCGTCAATAAACACCCCCAACTCACCAGGATCTCCGAAATCCAACATAGTAGTGAAGTAGGTGGCGCTCTTTATCCTATCGTCGCCAACCGCTTTCATGTAGGCCAGCGTGGCAGTTAACAGCGTGCCTCCGATGCAATACCCGATGGCGTTGAGTTCACTTTCTCCGGTAATCTCCTGTACCACATCCACGGCATTGACCACTCCCTCGGTCAAATAGTCGTCAAAGGCGGTATCGCGATAACTCTCGTCGGGATTGACCCAGGAAATCACGAACACCGTGTGGCCCTGCCCTACCAACCAGCGCAACAGAGAGTTCTTGGGCTGCAGGTCCATGATGTAGAATTTGTTGATCCACGGCGGTACCACGAGCAGCGGCCGCTTGAGCACGGTCTCCGTGGTTGGGGTGTACTGAATCAATTGGAACATACGATTTTGGTAAACGACCTTGCCGGGCGTAACGGCGACGTTCTTACCTAATTCGAAGGCTTCGGTATCCGTCATCTGAATCTGCAGCATCCCCTTGCCGCGCTCGAGATCTTCCAGCATGTTCTTCAGACCATGCACCAAGCTGGCTCCCTTGGTCTCGACAATCTTTTCCAGAACCGCGGGGTTGGTCAGTGCGAAATTGGTAGGTGACATCGCATCCAGATAGCGCTCGGTGAAAAATCGTACCTTTTCAGCGGTGGCATCATCCAGACCATCCAGATCGGTTACCAATTCCCTCATCCACTGAGAGGCCAGCAGGTAGGATTGCTTTATATACCCGAACGCTGGCTCTTTGGCCCAATCCTCATGGCGAAACCGACGATCTCCCCGGCCCTCTTCGATAACCGGAGAAGACTCGATGCCGAGCAGGCTCATCGCACCGTGTTGGTACAATTCCAATGATTTCTGCAAAAAATCGGCGTGGGCCGAAAGCAGTTTCTGGGGATCCTGCATAGCCGCAGTAAACCACTCCCCGTAGAGATCTTTGAGATTAAAGGGGTCTAGATCCATTTCATCATAGGTTTTGGAAAAGTCTGTCATCAAGTCTTCCACCCTCTGAAAGTTCTCTTGGAGTCCCTGGGCAAGCTGTGCAAAATCCAGCGTATTCAATTCTTGATTGGTCGAGTCGCTCATGGTCAGACTATTCTCTAAAAATAGGTTCTAAACAGTTTCGGAGGGGTCGAATGTGCTACTGGATAAACGGTACCACTTCGATCGATAACAACAGTAAAAATGGAAACGGCCCGCCCTGTCAAGTTCGTACCGGGGCAGGCCGCGTTCAATACATCACAAGCTTAGCCCATCTTGTTGATTTGTTCCTTGATCTCCTGGATGGCCCCAGCGAAGCGCTCGTTGATGACCGCAGCAATCTGCTCCTGATTGCTTTTGACCAGCTCACTCAGTTCCGTAGAGTTGGCCACTGCTTTTTCAAATGCAGCCTGTACCAGTTCAGTCTGCTTCTCAGCAACCTCCTTGGGGCTGGTGGATCCGGCCAAACTATTGGCAGCTTCGGTTGCGTCAGCCATGGCCTGCTTCATGATTTCCGACTGATACCGGAGTAACTCCTGTGTGCCTGCAAAAGCAGCCTGATTGGCGGAGACCAGCGCTTCAAGGTTCTTCTTCTGCGACTCCATAAAGGACTCGCTATCGATGTTGGGAAGCCGATATGCACTGAAGCCGCCCTGCAGCTGCTTGAGAAAGGCCTGAGGATCATAGGCCTTCAAAAGACTAGAAAAATCAAATGGATTGCTCATATTTATTCACCCTATTAAATGGAACGACCGTTAAAAATGCTGCACTGCACAAACCGTAACAGAATTATTATCTTTATCGCCCCCGACGTCAAGCATTTTTTGTGCACTGCACAAAAAATATTTTCACTCACCATTCGGGCCGGGAATAGAGACTAAACGCGCAACGGATTGAATGGTTGATACCCTGCGCCCAAACAGAGAGCGCAAGTTACAATATTTGAAACCGGGCAGCGGCAATCAGCTGGCCGCCTGCGGGTGTGTATCCACAAAGTGCTTAAGTGCTAGTTTCAGCGTAATCACATGCTTTTGATCACCCCGATTCATCGCCAGCTCGATATCTTCAAGGATGATCTTGCGAATCATCGGCACACCATCCTCTGTATGCACCAGATAGCTGCCTAATTCAGCCGCCACGATTTCTGGGATATGTTCGTGTTCCGCAATTGCCTCGACCTCCTCTTCGGTCAATTCGCAGAGCCCCAAACAATCTTCATATGTCAGCATCTTTCAATCCTCCAACTCAACTCATTTACAATCTAGTGCTGTAGCCACCGATGCACAAGCGCTCCGATTGCATGGACGTCTTTTCTATGATCTGGATCAGACTTTTCAGGCAAGGTAGCCGGAATTGGACACCAATGCTTATCTGCCGGTATCCATGTTACCCGGCCCTGACTGGCGGCTCGCCAGCCAACTGGCAAACAAGCTCCTCGGTTCCTCCGTACCCTGATGAAGATAATATAGGGTATAGCTGCTTTGTAGGTTGGCACGGATTAATCTGTTGCCGCGATTGGTACCGCAATAAAGCAGTGTGTCCTCCTCCATCAACTCAACGCTGTCGCCCGGCAACATGATCTTCCGGCCCGCTCTGTGAATGACCAGCACTAGTGCCTCCAGTCGCTGTTTCCGATCAATGGGTGACCTTAAAGCGTCGCCCAATGTAGGGCGAATCCCCCGTTGATGCAGATGAGAGAGCGCACAGTCGATATTCTCGAGCGTCAGCGTCCACAATCGAGGACGAACATTGGTAAATATCTCTTCGGTTCGAGCGACTATATCTTTTACCCGATCCCTCCCCTCTCCTCTAAGATAAATACGCAGATCCAGGAACAGAGGCGCAGTCAGAGTCAGTAGTATTCGGCGCGCGGTAATTAGGCTCGGCTGCATGATCAAGCTGGCGCTAGCGCCGTTGAATGCCAGCTCGTTTTCGTGATGATTCTGGCGAACAACGGAAAAGATGCCCGGATTGAGTTTATGCGTACTCAACAAAATACCGAGATTATCCTCATCACAATCGGTTCCAGCGACAATGCCGACTGCATCGGCTATCCCGGCCTCCTTGAGTGTGCTGGTACTTGCACGTCCGGTCACCTTCTGCAGGTTTGAATCCTGTGGAAACTGATAAGGATCCACCGCTACTGTCTCTATACCTCGTTCTCCGAGTGCGGCGGAGACTGCTTTGCCCATACGCCCATAACCACACAATACCCACTTTCCCCGAGGTGCTTTGGGCGGTTTCTCCAGATCGGTGCCCAGAGCGCCGACCAGCCAATCCTCCCAAGCGTAAACCAGCGGGGTACAAATCGCGGTACGCAGCTGACGCGCGAAAATCTCATATGGATCGACGATAGCGACATCACCGACAGTCTCCAAGTATTCTCGACTCTGCAGACTTGTTGAACGGCAAACAATGCGCACCGAAGGATTCAAAGTGCGCGCCATTACTGCAATCTTCAGGTTGGTATCTTCGCTTGGGGTGAGCGTCACTACAGCTAGGCATTGGGAGCGGCCGACACCCGCCTCGATGAGATGTTTCGGCACGCTCGCATCGGCGCAGAGGCCGGGCATGCTTACCCTGTAATCTCGCAAACTCAGCGCCTTGATACGTTCGATATCACTGTCAATAATCACAGCTGCGCAAAAATTCTCGCTCAACCCCCTGGCCAACAGACTGCCGGTATCTCCAAAACCGCAGATAATAAAAAAAGGCTCTGAGATCCGTCGGACGCTTCTGGCAAATCGTCTCTCCGCCAAAGCTGTTAGTAGATCCGGATGCTGTACCAGTCGAATGAACGACCCGATGGCGTACAGCCAGGCGATTACCCCGATGTACAGGCAAACAGTTGCCCACATTCGTTGTGCTTCGCTGAATGCTTTGGGAATCTCACCGAATCCGGTGGTGGTGGCACTGTAAGTGAAAAAGTAGAAGGCATGATACAGATTCATCCGCTCATACCCATCGGCAGTTTCCTGACCTGGAACTAACGCCATGCCGGTGATACCTACGGCATAAGTCGCCAACAGCACCAGAAACGGGGTGCGCATATAGCGCAATACAATCGCGGAGACTCTATTAAGATCAGAAGTAGCGGCCACGGATTTCCGGCATCCCCGTTATCGCCTTGACATGAGTGTGTCGGAAACCAGCATAAGCACTGACACCCCGTTGGCCACCATAGCGCCGGTGGCGAGAGAGATGATGGTTACCATCTTGTCGTTGCTGGGTGCCGTGTCCATCCCCCCCTCCATCACCGCCCAAACGGTAACTGCGAGAATCAACTGTAGATTGGAAACCAAACTGGTGGAAAGCAGCACGGCACCGATCTGAGAACGATCCCCAATTTTCAGCCCAGTAGTAAGAAGGCTGACGAGCAATGCAGCAAACAACATCCATAAACTATGGTGCCCAGGATTCGCCACCTCTCCAACCACAAAACCTACATTCAAGGTCAATGCGAGCAGAATAAAAAAACCGAAAACAATTTTTTCTAGATTCATGGCATAAAAGATAGAAAAAAATATACGGATTACCAAAAAAATTATCACACCGAAAACTAGAAGAACTGTGAATCACCGAATTTATTCGTCGCAATTCTGCTTATCCGGTGTCGGCGGCAATCTTGCGTTGCCTCCTACGTGGCAAATCAACAATATTATTTAAGATAAATAAAATAGTAGCCGATAGAAGACCAATCAGTTCGCTTTGCAGTCACCAAAAATGATTATTTACGAATACCCGCGGATGCAAAGACGGTAGTTATGATGCCTAAAAAATACGGTAATTATCACTAAACACACATGAACTGCGAAAAAGAATTGATAGATGCTAGTGATTTTATTCCGTGTTTGGCATTATGTGCCCCGCCAAACATACTCACTCCGAAACAAACCAATCGACACGAGAGGAATACACAATGGTAAAAAAGAAAGCCGCAAAGAAAAGTGTTGCGAAGAAAACAGCTAAAAAAAGAGTCGTTACTAAAAAGGTAACAACCAAGCGAACAGGAAAACGAAGAGTGGCCTCAACAACCCGAAAATCTGCCGTCCAGGAGATGGAGCAATCAATTTCCCGAGCCAAGTCCCAACTGCAGAAGGCCCATGAGAAAGCGGTTTCTTCTATGAGCAAGAATGTAGATAAGCTGCAATCACAGCTCGCGAAGGCGGTGGCCAAACAGAAAGCACAGCAGGAAAAAAAGGTGGCCGCGGTAAAACGGGCTGCTGAAAAGGGCACTCAAGCTGCTAAGAATCAGGCGGATCGTGCAAGAGCGGCAGTCCTGGCAGCAGGTGCGAAAGTTAAAGAATTACGAAGTGAGATCAAGAATGCCAAGGCCGCGCTTAGCAGTTCAAAGGCCGCTCACAGGAAGCACGTAGCCATGGAAAAAGCTGCCGCAAAATTCGAAAAGGCCTGGGCCAAACGCACCGCTCCCAAGTCGAAAGCTCGCAGGCGTCCCAGAAAAAAGGCAGCAACCGTCCCACAAGCGGCAGCGAGCAAAGCAAGCGCGGACCCTGCGGCATAGTGGAAAGTACGATCTTAGTTTGGTAAATGCAGACAGAGCGGGTCGACACCGGGTTCGACTTCTATTCCCGGTGCTCGATCCGTTCAGTTGCAATGCATGGTTCATATTTGGAATTCGAAAAGCACATTGGATTTGCTGTCAGCCAAAATCCCCGGCAATAAATCTGCACCCCATATCGGCGGGTGTGTAGAGCGTAAATATCAGCCGCTGTAACGCAATTATTTTTCCCTCCCTGAAGACAGAAAAGCACTCTATCCAACTCGAGCTGCAGGCTTCGCTGTGCATTTAATTGCTGCCGGAAATTGATCAATATCAATTCCCAACCCGCATCACATCAACCTATACTAATACTGTGGTTTTGATCACTCTATCCTGTGGGGGATAGAGCATTACTGCGACGTTGTGGAGGGTGATTAATATGAAACGAAGAATCGCATCGAAATTTCTATTGGCAATGACGACTGCGGGTGTTCTAACCCTGTTTGGCAGTGCCGCCGGCGCATGGTGGGGAAACAGCTGGAGTCCTTGGAACTGGGGTCCCTGGGGCGGAGGTCCATGGAACAGCGGCTATTACCCCCACTATGGCGGTTATCCAGGTTGGGGAGGCTGGGGGCACCCATATGGCGGTTATGGCTATCCCTACGGAGGCTATGTCTATGGCTACGGCTACGGCTATCCTTATGGCGGCTATGGCTACCCCTACGCGGTACAACCATCCGCACCGCGTGCATCTGAAGAATAGCTTCGGACTGCTTTGAACACCGAAGGCAGTGGCTGTTCGGCCACTGCCTTTTTTGCACCCATTGGCGACAGCGAACCCGTGGGCAAGGTACAGCCTAGCAGCAGTCTCGATTCAGCTTCCGGCTTTGCAGTATCCCATTTATGGGAAACGCACCCTGTATTTGACTCATTAGTTCAAGCCAGAGAATCCTTGAGCCGGCACTGCCACGTGCTATCGCTTCAAATCGATTATGGTTCGACCCTTGACCTGTCCAAGCGTGATTCTTTCGGCATATTCTGGTACTTGTTCGAGGCTGATGACATTTTCCATTGCATTTAGGATTGACACCGGAAGTTCCTGCTGGAGTCTTTGCCAAGCCAGCTTACGTTTGGCAAACGGTGTCTGTACCGATTCCACCCCCTGCAACCTCACATTGCGCAAAATGAAGGGCATCACTGTGGTGGGCAAATCGACGCTCGCCGCCAAACCGCAGGCAGCAACTGTGCCGTCAAACAGTGTCTCCGCCAAAACCCGCGCCAGTATCATCCCTCCTACTGTATCCACCGCACCTGCCCAGCGTTGCTTCTCCAGCGGGCGGGGTTTTGATGACATCTCCTCCCGGGTCACAACCTCACTGGCGCCCAACTGTCGTAAGTAGTCAGCCGTTTCCGCACGTCCAGTCACGGCAGCTACCTTGTAACCCCTCTCCGCCAACAGGGCAACCGCAACGCTGCCTACGCCGCCTGCGGCTCCGGTGACGATAACCGTGCCTTTTTCTGGTGTCACTCCCCCATCTTCAAGCGCCGTAACACACAGCATCGCCGTAAATCCAGCAGTACCCACTGCCATCGCTTGTCTGGGATCCATCCCCTCGGGCAGGGGCACGACCCAACCCGCATTGACTCGTGCCAATTCTGAAAAACCGCCCCAGTGGCGCTCACCGACACCCCAACCGGTAACAATCACGGAGTCACCCGGTTTGTAGTCGGCCGTCGCAGATTCACGAACTCTGCCTACCAGGTCTATGCCCGGTACCATGGGATACTGATTGACGATCTTACCTTTACCGGTTATTGCCAGGCCATCCTTATAATTCAGAGACGAGTAGGCAACTTCAATCAACACATCACCTGGCGGCAAAGCATCATCCTCTAGGGATTTAATACTATTGACTATTTTTCCATTCTCTTGATCCAGCACCAGCGCTCTAAACATATCGTCTCCTTGGGTGAGAATTACTCAAATAAATTCTCTCAACTAAAACAGTTTGGTGAAAATTAGTATGATTTCTAACCGTTGTCCACGTATCACCGACAGGAGGGTCAGAATTTGAGCTCGAAAGCCGATCCAGAGGCGTTTTTCACCCGCCCCATTCTCAAATGTTTGCCTTCCGTGATAAACCCCGGTTATATATTCAGCATCGACCAGCTAGCCGCGAGGCTGGAAGGTAAGATAGAACCGCTCCAGAAGAACAACACGCCAATAACATGCACGTTAATTGGTTTGTTGGATCTTTCCACATAATAATGACTCAGGAGGTCGACAACAGATGAAAGCTTCATTCCTAGCAACAACCAGCATCATCGCCATGTGTGCCACCCCGCTATTTGCCGAACAACTCAGCGACTATGTACCCGAGGCGCGCCAACATATGATGCAATTGGGGAAGACTCTGAAGGGCGAACTGCAGAAGGCGATGAAGTCTGGCGGCTCATCGGAAGCAATCGGCGTTTGTAACACTAAGGCACCAGAAATTACTGCTCAGGTATCCACCGAAGCCGGCTGGGACGTTGGGCGAACGAGCCTCAAGCTCCGTAACCCGGACAATCAGCCTGACGCCTGGGAACAACAGGTTTTGGAGTCTTTCGAGACACGCAAGGCCGCGGGAGAGGACCCCCAAAAACTAGACTACGCTGAAATCCTCCAGACACCCGAGGGGAAGACATTCCGCTATATGAAGGCCATCCCCACCGAGGCTGTCTGTCTCATCTGTCACGGCAGTGAAATAGACGCCAAGACCGAAAAAGAGCTGAAAAATCTGTATCCGGAGGATCAGGCGACAGGATTCAGTCTCGGAGATATTCGCGGAGCTTTCACCCTAAAAAAGGCCCTCTAGCCGTATTCTTCCGCTCTTAGACAGGCTGCTGCACTATGCGCTTGGAGGTAGCGTATCCGTGCACATCTTGCAGCAGCCAATCCAACAGCCCTGTCCCCTGGTGACTAAGCCAACCTACGCGGGCATGAGTGGGATCTTCCCACTAAGACTGACTCCTAATGACCGCTGATTTTAGCGTGAAGTGGTTTTGTGTTTTCGAATTGGTGTAGCTGTTCTTCGGTTGCCTCTCGTTGGTATTGCTTCTTCCAGGCATCGTAAGACATGCCATATATCGCCTCAAGAGCCTCAGCCTTGGTCAGCGCAACACCCTGGTTGTCGGCCGCAGCCTTGTACCATTTCGAGAGACAGTTCCGACAAAAACCTGCCAGATTCATAATATCGATATTCTGCACATCAGTGCGCTCCCTAAGGTGCGCTACCAGTCCGCGAAAAGCGGCCGCTTCCAACTTCGTGCGTGTCATTTCGTCCACACCGTCCTCCTTTGTTTGGATCACATTCATTGATGCCCGATTGGGGTAAAAAGTTTCTACCACGGCATAATGGCGATTGTCCCACGGCTTTCGAGCCCTAAAGGCGCGTGGCGGAAAAGGTAACCGCGCTAAAGGGGCCAAACCCAAAGAATGGTCGGTATCGAGACCAGGATCACCAGCAGCTCCAAGGGCAATCCCATTCTCCAATAGTCCCCAAACCTATACCCTCCAGGACCCATCACCAAAGTATTGTTCTTGTGTCCTATGGGTGTTAGAAAGGCACAGGAGGCTGCCACTGCAACCGTCATAAGAAAAGGGTCAGGGTCCACCTGCAAGCGACTGGCGATGTCCACAGCCACGGGCGCTGCAATAACTGCTGTCGCCGTATTGTTCATTACATCCGAGAGGGTCATAGTGACCACCATCAACAGCGCCATTACCACCACTGGAGAATATCCCTCCGCAACCCCGGTGATTAGCTCTGCGATCAATCCAGTGCCGCCACTTGATTCGAGGGCGGCGCCAATCGGTATCATGGAGCCCAGGAGCACGATCACCGGCCATTCGATGGAGTCATATATCTGCCGTGGCGGTACGATATTCAAAAGCGCATAGAGGGCTACTACTGCCGCCAATGCCACAGGCAGATAAACCAAACCAAAAGAGGCGAGTAGGATGGCAGCAGCAAATATCGCCACGGCCAGCCAGGCTTTCTGGCGCTGCAACAGTTCCAACCCTCTCTCTGCGAGGGGCAGTGTTCCCAACCAACCACTGATCGCACTCAGCCGCTCCCGGGGACCGAACAACAACAATACGTCCCCTGCTTGAACTTCCAGTTTCCGCACCCGATCCCGGAATTGTTTTCCCTGGCGTGATACGCCTAGCAGGGTGACGTCATGGCGATACTGGAGCCTCAAAGAAAGCGCCGACCGTCCCTCGATGCGGGCACCGACCGGTACTACCACCTCCAACAGCGACATGTCCTTGGCATCCAGCAAACCAGCTTCGCCCTTACGCTTGCGGTAGTCCAGCTGAAAATGGCCGACAAACTGATCCAGCGCTTCCGGCGGTGCCTCGACCACCAGGACGTCTCCCTTTCTGATCTCCGCCCATTTAGCCCGCCCTCTCAGCCTGGTACCGTTCCTTACCAGGCCTGAAATCGCGATGTCCTGCTCCTCGGCAACACCGTCCAGTTTTCTCACCTGCATACCGACTGCCGGTGAACCTTCGGGCACATGGAGCTCAGCTACGTAGTTGCTGACATCCATCAGGTCCTTGACGCTGTCACGGGACCGGCCTTCGGACGGAATCAATCGCCAACCTACCGTCGCGACGAATAGCACGCCTGTCAGGGCGCAAACCAAACCAACTGGGGCAAAATCGAACATGGTGAAACTGCTGCCAACAGCCTTCTGCCGAAACTCGGCGATCACAATGTTCGGTGGGGTGCCGATGAGCGTAATCATCCCACCGAGGATCGAAGCAAAGGAGAGCGGCATCAGCGTAAGCGCCGGGCTTCGCTTGGCTTTTTGCGCAGCCTTGATATCTACAGGCATCAACAATGCCAACGCGGCAACATTATTCATGATCGCTGACAGCCCGGCGGCCAATGCACTCATGACCGAGATATGGGCACGCAAGGTGTTGGCGAAGCGCTCCACCTGCTTTGCCAGCAGCTCCACTACACCGGAACTGGACAGTCCGCGACTGATAATGAGCACCAGCGCGATGACGATAGTTGCCGGATGGCCGAAACCGGAAAAGGCATCCTCCTTGGGAACCACACCGGTAAGCAACGCCACCAGCAAGGCGACAAATGCCACCAGATCATATCTCCAACGTCCCCAGATCAGAAATACAAAAACAAAAAACAGAAGTGAAAAAAGAACGGTCTGATCGCTCGGCATATCTTCTGGCCGCTGTTACCGGTCCAATGCCGGCGGACAGTCGGCTCCCCATAAATGAAACTGCAGGTTAATCTTTCGTGGATGCTGTGACAATTGGGCAACCCTGTTCCCAAGCTCGGCTGGCACCCAGATCGTCAGATCAAGTAAAATCCGCATCATGAATACAGCCCGTACCGAAACCCGTTGAAGCCTTCCACTCCGGAATTGCTCCCCCGCTACGAAACCAGGGTGGACAGGCAATGGCTGGATTACAACGGTCACATGAATGTAGCCTATTACTCCCTGGTGTTCGATCAGGCGTGTGAAGCGCTTATCACCTCAGTGGGCATGGGGGAGGCATATACTCGCGAAACCAACTACTCCTGGATGATCCTGGAGACCCACACCATCTTCAAGCACGAAGCTGTCGTCGATGATCGGCTCATTGTACGTTCTCAACTCTTGGGTGTTGACAGTAAACGAGTACACCTTTTTCAGACCATGGAGAATGATAAAAACCTTGACCTATCATCTAACGAACTCATCATTCTTCACGTCGATCTTCAACAGCGCCGTTCAGCCCCCTTTCCGCAATCGGTTATGCGGCGGCTGAGCCTGCTACGCTCGCAGCATGAATCGCTGCAACTGCCGCCGGAAAGCGGCCGCAAAATCGGCATGAAAAACAGCAAACCGGTCAAGCGGGACGCCAACCCTCATGACTAGGAGCTGCCTTGCCAGGGCAATAGAAGCGAGCTCATACCTCGCTCCCGAGGCAGCCGTTCCCGCCCCGATCAACCTTTGGGGATACGAATTTTCTGCCCTGGATAGATCAGGTCGGGGTTTTTGATGACCTCACGGTTGGCCTCGAATATCTTGGTATATTCGGCGCCGTTGCCCAGATGTGCTTTAGCGATGGCCCACAAAGTATCCCCTTTTTGAATCACATAGTATTCCACCTGCTCCGTCGCCGGATCCTCCGTTTCGAGCTCGTCCGCCTGCACCTCTTTGATACCGAGTACATTTCCCGCCATTAGAACGATTTTTTCGAAGGCGGATTGATCTTTCGCCTTACCTGCCACTTTTGCAACACCATCCTCTACCTTGACATTCAACCCCTCGACACCCGGGTTGTCAGATTCGATATGTGCTTGAATCTTCTCTGCGGGATCATCGTCGTCGCCAAAGAGCTTCTTACCCAAGTTCGCTGCAAAATCAAAAAGTCCCATCTCGATTCCTTCCTCTACACAATTGGATTGTCAACCATCTAAAACATATCGCTGAACGACCCATAGATCGCTCGTCGACAATATCTACTGCTGTTAAGTAATACTGTTATCTGAAATATTGGTAAGCAGATACCCAAGCGGGCGTCTAGCCCTCTTTGGATGTGGATTTATCTGCATCCTCTGGAGAATTCGGGTCTTTAAGAAAAGCGTCCTTTGCGGCTTTGAATCTCTCTTTCAGTTCACCAAGGTCGCCTTCCTGGGTTGGGAGATTGGGATCCTCTTTCGGCGTTTCCTCCACCCGGTTGGCGTTCATCTCCGTCCATTTATCGCCAATCTCCGAGGTCTTGTCAGAAACCACCTCCCCAACCTCCTTGGCCGCCTCTTTGGCATGTTTTGCCGCATTTTCCAGTTTAGCCTTCGACTCTTCATCCATGCTGCAGCCGGAAAACGCCAAGGCAACAAAAACGACTCCAATTAATTTCCTCATTGTTTCTACCAGTTCCGTTGATTGTTCCCAAAGGCCGTCAGTATAGCGGTTGATAACAGTAAGCCCAAAAAAACAATCTTCTCGATTCGCCCTGCTATTCAGACGCTTCGCGATCACTCCTTAGCCATGCTACGCTGATGCCCTGCCGATCACAAACCAGACTGGACAGATGAGGAGGAGTGTTACAGACATGAAGCGAATTTCCCTGATCTTTATAACGATGGTACTGGCAATGCTTCTAACCGCTGCATCGGGTGTCATTGCGGCCCAGAAAGGCCAACAAGCCGCTATCGATTATCGCAGCGCAGTGATGGTGGTCTACAAGTGGCATATTGGCCCTATGTTCGGCATGGCAAAGGGCAAGATTCCTTATGATCAAGTCCGATTTCGGGAGAATGCAGAGGGCCTGGCCAATGCGGCCCGACTAAATCTGCTGGCGGGATTTCCGGAAGGGTCTCTCGATGAAGATTCGGAAGCCAAACCCGAAATCTGGCAGCAGTGGAAAAAATTCGAGGAGAAATTCGAGGCTCTCAGGGTTGAGTCTGCAAAACTCGCTGAGGTTGCCGCCGGGAACGACCGCGACGCCGCCATGGCGCAGTTGAAAAAAACCGGCGGTACCTGCGGTGGCTGCCACGACGATTTCCGGGAAGAGTAACGTGATTAACGCCGGTACCTTCAGATGTATTCATTGCAGGGGCCGGCGTTCCGACTGATCTTTTCCTGACGCTTTCCCCTCTTGCGCAAGGAATAGTTCGAGTTTGAGTTCAGCGTATGCCAGCGCATCCTGCATGCGTGTCAGTACCATCCCTCCCCGTTGGTCCCACTCGTCGACCAGATTACGCCAAAAGGCAATCTCCATTCTAAGTTTGGCTTCCCCAACCCCCATTGCAGACCCGCCCTTTAGCTACTCACCCGTGCCGATATAATAGGTAAAGAAGTGCTTTTTTATCTTATCCACCCACGCCAGTTAGAGATGTCAGCTGTCGGCTATTGATAAACGGAGCGCTTTGATTGGCCCCACCCGACTCCGTTTCGCCTCAAACTTGGCTATGGCGTATAATCCACAGGTCTAGGCTATCTGGCAGCCTGTATGCTCAACGCTTAGAGGTAACATCGCATTGACGACTCACCCCACCGCTCCAAGTTCCAGCACCGCCTCTCGATTCGTCAGGAGATCGGTGGGGATAGTGCTGCTTTGCACCACAATCGGCCTGACCAGCTGCCAATCCCTGGTTGGTAGCCTTTGGGCAGGCTTCCAGTGGACAAGCAACTCTCAGGCGTTTCACCGCTGAAGATGACGAACCGATTCACTACAAGCGGTATACGCCCCTGGTCTGCAAGCGGCTGGCTGCTGTTTGTTTTACCACTGCCTTTGCTCCCGACCTTTTTCGTCGCAATGGCCAAAGGCTCTTTCCTACTGGCGCTTGCAACCCTTGCGAGCATTGTCTTGTTCGCTGTTGGCGCCCTCTCCAATCGCCGCGGGCTGGTGCTGGAGCAGGAGTACCATCGCCGCAAAGTGGCCAGCGCCCCTAGACTGCCCCTTAAAATTCTGGGTTCTATTCTGGTCAGCGCCGGAGTCTGGACGGCAGGCTACTTTGTTGCAGGTCAGGGATTGCTGTTTTCGCTTTTCACCAGTCTGCTGACCTGGTTAGGTTTCTATCTCACCTACGGGCTCGACCCCTTGGTTGACAAAGGCGTGGGAGAAGAGAGAGCGGGCTATACCACCCAAGAGGTGGTTGACGCCATTCGAGAGGCCGAGGAGAAAATCGCCGGTATTCGAAAAGCCGCATCCAGGCTCAGGAATCTCGAATTGAGAGGGCGCTTGAGACGCATCGGGGATTCGGCAGAGCAGATTGTCAGGCTTGTCGAAGAGACGCCCCAAGACCTTAGACGAGCCAGAAAATTCCTTAACGTATACCTCGATGGCGCACGCAAGGTCGCTCAGGGTTACGCCGATACCCATAGCAAGACGGATTCTGAAGAGTTGGAATCTAATTTTCGTAACGTACTGATAACTATAGAAGAAGTATTTAATGAGCAGCACAAGAAACTACTCGACCACGACGTACTCGATCTCGACGTTCAAATCGAGGTGCTCTCGACAAGGCTAAAAAATGAAGGTGTTGCCTAGCGCCCCGCTCTGGAACCTGCTAACACTATCTGCGCACTCATCGGCGGCCGCCATCTGTCTCTGGTCAGACCAGATTGAGCTAGGTGCGATCGACTCCCATACGCCGAAGGGCAAAGGGCCCTGATACATCCAGGAACAAGAGGAGGTTCCTATGACCAATGAAAATTCCAACCCCTCTACCCAGGCCGAAGTATCCTCTGAGGTAGAGAGCACAACACGTATGTTTGAAGCGACTGCGGGATTGCCAGAGATTCGGGGCGACCTCATTAGTTACAGTGACGCGCCGGCACCTGAAAAGGCGCAGATCGAAAAGCTCATGGCAGAAATCGAGATTGGCGACAGCAATTCAATCATCTTTTTCGGCACCAAAGCCCAGGAGCAGCTGACCACGATTTCGGACCAAATGTTGGAGGGCGTTCGCAACAAGGATCTCGGGGCTGCGGGTGGCGTCCTGAACGAAATGGTTGCCACCTTGCGGGGATTCGATATCGACGACCTTGATCCAGCACGTAAACCTGGTTTCTTCGACCGGCTGTTCGGCCGTGCGAGACCCCTGGCGAAAATTCTCCAGCAGTACGAGACCGTGCAGAAACAGATCGACGACATCACGGACCAGCTTGACAGCCACAAGACCAAGCTACTCACTGACATCACCTCCTTGGACCGTCTTTACAAAGCCAATCTCGATTATTTCAATGACCTGGAGCGCTATATCGCGGCCGGTGAGGAGAAATTGCGCCAGATCGATGAGCAGATTATTCCCGCGATGGAGCAAGAGGCCAAGCAGGCGGACGACGTGCTGAAGTCCCAGGCGCTGCGGGATATCCGCTCCAGTCGCGACGACCTGGAACGCAGGGTGCACGATCTACATTTGACCCGACAGGTCTCCATGCAGAGCCTTCCCAGTATTCGCTTGGTGCAGGAAAACGACAAAGGTTTGGTGACCAAGATCAACTCCACCATGGCCAATACGGTGCCGTTGTGGCGGCAACAGCTGGCGACCGCAGTAGCGATTTTTCGCTCGGGGGACGCGGCAAAAACCGTCAAGGCGGCTACCGACCTGACCAACGAATTGCTGGAGTCCAATGCCGAACACCTCAAGCTGGCCAATGCTGAAACCCGCCGACAACTGGAGCGTGGTGTCTTCGATATCGAATCAGTGAAAAAGGCAAATCAGCTTTTGATAGAAACCATCGAAGAGAGTCTGGAGATCGCGGACGAGGGAAAACGGAAGCGGGTCGCCGCTATGCAACAAATGGAAACCATGGAGAACGAATTGAGGAAAACCCTGGAGTCCGCTGCGGCGCGGACAGATTCCACGACCGAGGGGTGACTGAAAGTTGCGTTCGCGAAAGCAGAGAAATAGCGGTTCAGCAGGAACACCGGTACTGCGGGAATTGGGAACGACCACGGGTGCCCTTTGCCCATCCGGGAGAACACCAACGAAAACTGAAAGTTGCAGCCGGTGCATCATTTCCAGCCACGGGGCAGCGAATGGAAATACTCAAACCGAATCCTGTGGTCCATGACTACCGCTGTTTTCGACGACCTGACCAAGGCAGTTATTGAGGCCGCGCATCAAGAGCTGTTAAGCCGCTTCAATCACGTGAGCATCCGCTACAAGGCGGATGGTTCGGTACTGACAGACGCCGATATCGCCATGAACGAGCGACTGGTCAGGGAACTGCGGGAGCGTTTCCCTGATGATGGAGTATTGTCAGAGGAGATGTCGCGTCAAACGCAACGGCGAAAACTCGGTGAGTCCGGGCATGGGTTGTGGGTATTGGACCCTCTGGACGGCACTACCAATTTCGCTGCCGGCCTACCCTATTTCTGTGTCTCCCTGGCGTTGCTGAGGCAAGGGAAGGTGGAATTCGCTATGGTCTACGACCCGGTTCGCAAAGAGTGTTTTCAAGCTCGAGGAGAAAAGGGTGCCTGGCTCAACGACCAACGCCTGCGAGGATCGACGGGTGCGCCCTCGTTATCCAGATCGATTGCCCTGATCGATTTCAAACGCCTGAGCCGGCCCCTCGCCCAACGACTTTCCGCGCGCCCGCCCTATGCCTCTCAACGAAGCTTCGGCGCAGTCGCGCTAGACCTCTGCTGGGTGGCGGCAAACCGGGCTCATATCTACTTACACGGCCGCCATCATCTATGGGACTATATCGCCGGGCTCACAATCCTCAGGGGCGCCGGCGGTCACGATCGAAGCCTGGAGGAGGGTTTGCAGGAATTCGATATCACCCCAAAATCGACCATCGCCGCCTTGGATAAACGGTTGTTCAACAGCTGGAGTGAGTGGTTGCGAGAGGCGGAATCGGTCGCAGCCGGGCAAGCAAGAAATTAGTGTTAACAGGCCCTAGAATGAACAGCAAAATAAAAATCATCCTGTTAAGCATAAGCGGCATGTTTGCTCTGTTGTTCGTGCTCTACGCCTCACTTTCATCCTTGGTCAACAAAGGGTTCGACATTTCTGGTGCGATGTTATTCTTGCTACTAATAGGCGTTGGGGTGGTAACACTATTCGCCGTCGTGAAGAGATAAGCGCCAAGCTGGCTATAGCATGAACTGGGTCTGCTGCATCTACCATATTAGTCTGCTGGTATTCCTGAGCACCCTCAACGCGCAGGCCGCCGATAACGATGCGGTAGCGGGAGATCAGAATGATTCGGGAATCCATTTCGCCTTCGCCACTTGGATGGGTACTGGTTACTATCAGGTGGGGGATCGCTCGATCGCAATTCTCAATCTGCCTTTTTCCTACCAGTTGCAAGAACGGGGTTTGGACAGCTGGGGTTGGCGTATCAAATTACCGTTATCACTGGGCGCCTCCCGGTACGATGACCTGCATCGAGGGCTACAGACCTTCACCTTTGTTCCCGGGATTGAAGCGGACATTCCCCTGTCGAGCAAGTGGGAAATCAGACCCTACGCCCAACTCGGAGTGGGCAAAGAGTTTGGCGCCGACAACGATAAGGCAATAATCTACGGGGTTGGTTTCAATGCCCTAGGACGCTATCCGCTGGAAAACTTCGATTTGCTTCTCGGGGGGGGATTGCTGCTGGCCGGCAGTGAGACGCCCAACCAAAAGGATAATCTGCTCGGATTTTCGAAATTGGATCTTGGAGCCGCCATAAGCCGCCCTGCGGATTTCAATTTTATGGGACGCCCTACCGTCGTCAATTTTTTTGTTGTAGCGTCACGGTTCACCAATCGTGCCACTTTTGCGCTGGTTGACGACAGGGACGAGAGCCTCAAGAATATACTTGAGTTGGGATTCAGCCTCGGAACCCAGCCCCAGGCGGAGCTAGCCGGTTTTAAAATTCCACACCTGGGGTTGAGTTATGTCACCGGGGATCACCTTAAAGGGATCAAGCTTAATTTCGGTTTTCCTTTCTGAATCTACACCCGAGCGCCGAATAGACTAGGAGTTCATCATGCAGATTTTGTTGTTTCTCGCCACCAACGCCGCAGTGTTGCTGCTGATCAGTGTCATATTCAGCCTGCTGGGAATCGACGGCATCCTGCAACAAAACGGCGTCGATCTGGATCTTCAGGCCCTGCTGGTTATGTCCGCAGTGATCGGCATGAGCGGCTCCTTTATTTCACTGCTCATGTCGAAGTGGTCGGCAAAACGCTCCATGGGGGTGCACATCTTGGAGCAACCATCCAACGCGACCGAGCGCTGGCTATTGGAAACCGTTGCCCGGCAGGCGCAACAAGCGGGAATAGGCATGCCGGAGGTCGGCATATTCGACACACCCCAGCCGAATGCATTCGCCACTGGCGCCAACCGCAACAACGCGCTCGTCGCCGTCAGCACCGGTCTCCTGCAACATATGGACAGAGGCGAGGTGGAAGCAGTGCTGGCGCACGAAGTAAGCCATGTCAGCAATGGCGACATGGTGACCATGGGGCTGGTGCAGGGAGTGGTGAATACCTTCGTGATTTTCTTGTCACGCGTCGTCGGGCATGTAGTCGATCGGGTGATATTCAAGACTGAGCGGGGCTACGGACCGGGTTACTACATCACTTCGCTGATTGCCCAGCTCCTGTTGGGAGTCCTGGCGTCAGCCATCGTCATGTGGTTCTCCCGCTGGCGGGAATACCGAGCCGATGCGGGGGGAGCATCGCTCTCGACTCGTCAAAAGATGATTGCCGCCCTGCGCAGACTACAGGCGGTACACCAACCCAAGGACCTGCCCGACCAGTTCGCCGCATTCGGTATATCCGGTGGATTCGGCGATGGGCTGAAGAAGTTGTTTCTGAGCCACCCGCCATTGGAGGAGCGTATCAGGGCACTGGAGCAAGCAAACCAAGGCTGATGCTAATTTTCTCTCTAATCAATGACTTGAGCCTTCATCCAGCGCCTCGACACGCTTGTCATACTCTTCCTGGGAGAGTTCGCCCTTCTCCAGGCGCCGTTTGAGGGATTGCAGGAGAACCTCCCGTTTGACCGGGATTTTGCGACTTTTAGATCGGGCCCAGGAGATCCCGAAGGCTATCCCGCCAATGGCAGTGCCCCAGAACACAAGCATTGCCCAAATACCAAAGTCATCGTTATTCATAAGTAACTGTCAACACCCTGTACACAACCTTACCCCGCGGCGTATCGACGACCACCTCATCTTCGGCCCTGTGAGCCATCAGAGCTTTCGCTAACGGCGATTCGATACTGATATACCCTGCCGCCTGCTGAAATTCATCGCTGCCGACGATCCGGTAGCGCCGCTCCCTTCCGGCCTCATCCTCCAGAGTGACCCATGCGGCAAAGAAGATTTGCTCGCTGTTGTCCGGCGGTACAGCTACCACCTTCAATTCCGGCAATCTTCGCTGTAAATAGCGTATCCGGCGATCAATCTCGCGCAGCTCCTTTTTACGATAGATATACTCCGCGTTCTCTGATCGGTCGCCCTCTGCGGCCGCCGCGGACAAAGCCTTGACCACCTCTCTACGCTTGGCCCATATTGCATCCGCCTCCGCCTGAAGACGGATGAAACCGCCTTGGGTGATATAGGGAGATTTGGCTGTTAATTGAGAGCGACTAAGCACTTTTCTAATCTACGATTTCGCCGAGCATTCGAATAATCGGCGCCCGGGTGGCTGCGAGAATATCCAACCCCTAATTGTGCCCGCTTCCTGGAATCTGCTCCAGTCCTCTCTGGTGATGGGGTTCACGCTCTCTCCCAAACACCGAACGACTATTGTAAAGAAACCCCGAATGCTGTTGCCGGTCAGTCTAAGGCCGCAAATCGATTGAAAAAGATCTTTGAATTTCCTATCCTTGAATTTTACTGCAATGCAGCATCGCAGCATCTTTTTTGAAGGGAGACCCTATGTCTGAACAGTCGAATAGCGCGGAGCAGCTGATGCAGCGAGCCCGTCAAGCCTTGGCCACAACAGAGCAGGCATTGGAAACGGCGGTCGCCAGTCTGAGGGACCATACCGTAGTGGATGGCCGCATTTCGTCCGCCAAGCTCGATGACTACCAACTTGTCTCCTACGACACCGCGCTCTCTGCAGCGGAGGCAGCGGGCGCCCAGTTTGTCATCGACTACGCGGAACGGGTAAGAGAGCAATCACAATCCCCTCAGGGGGCGCTGACCCTCGAAGAGCGCTGTGCCCTTGTATTTACTGCGGAGGCCATTGAGTCCATTCGCGCCCGACTGGAATTGCGCCCCCAGGATTACGGCCTCACTCGTGAGCAGCTGGCCGCCACACTGGATAGTGAGTCGCTGCAGCAGTTCTGCGCCGAACAGCTAGCCGTGGAGCGAATCGCCGAACTCGGCCGACTGGTAGCCGACGCGGACGGTCAGACCGGCGCTTACTTGCTGGATGAAGACCACGAGATGATGCGGGATACCTTCCGTAAGTTCGCCACCGACGTTGTGATGCCCCTGGCGGAGGAGGTTCACCGCCACGATCTCATTATTCCCGATGAAATTCTGAACGGGCTAACCGAGTTGGGCTGCTTTGGTCTCTCGGTACCGGAGCGTTACGACGGGCTGCAACCCGATGACCGAGAGGACAATATGGGGATGATCGTGGTTACCGAGGAGCTCTCCCGGGGCTCTCTGGGCGCCGCTGGGAGCCTGATCACCCGTCCCGAGATCCTTTCGCGGGCGTTGATGAAGGGGGGCACCGAGGATCAGAAGCAGAAATGGCTGCCGCGCTTGGCGGCCGCGGATCCGCTGTGTGCGGTGGCGGTCACTGAGCCAAATTATGGCTCCGATGTCGCTGGCATGCGTTGCAAGGCAACCCGCACGGAAGGCGGGTGGTTGGTCAATGGCGCCAAGACCTGGTGCACCTTCGGCGGCAAAGCCGGGGTGTTGCTGTTGCTTGCCCGCACTGACCCCGATCTCTCCAAAGGTCACAAGGGGCTTTCCATGTTTCTGGTGGAAAAACCCTCTAGCGACGGCCATGAATTCAAACACGAGCAGGAAGGCGGCGGTGTCATCACCGGTAAGGCAATCGCCACCATCGGCTACCGCGGCATGCACTCCTACGACGTGTTTTTCGACAACTATTTCGTCCCCGAGGAAAATCTTCTGGGTGGGCCGGAAGGGGAAGGCCGTGGCTTTTATTTCACCATGGCTGGCTTCTCCGGCGGGCGTATTCAAACCGCTGCCCGAGCCGTGGGCCTCATGCAGGCTGCCTTCGACCGGGCAGTATCCTACGCGGAGGAACGCCAGGTATTCGGCCATTCCATCAACCACTATCAGCTGACTCAGGTAAAACTGGGCCGCATGGCTGCTTACCTGCTGGCCAGCCGCCAGTTCACCTACTCGGTAGGCCGCCTCATGGATGAGGGCAAGGGAGCGATGGAGGCCAGCATGGTTAAATTCTTCACCTGCAAGACCGCAGAGTGGGTAACCCGCGAGGCCCAGCAAATTCATGGGGGCATGGGCTATGCCGAGGAGACCGCAGTAAGTCGGTTCTTTCTCGATGCCCGGGTACTCTCGATCTTCGAGGGGGTAGAGGAAATTCTGGCACTCAAGGTCATCGCTCGCTCCCTGATCGAGCGTGCCCTGGAAAAGTAGCACCGAGCAACACGCTTCGGTGTGCCCTGTTATCGGACGCCAGGCGGACCGGGCTAAAACTAGAAACAGAGAGGAATCGACATGGGCAAGGACAATACAGAGGTTAAGCGGGATCGACCTTGGTTAATGCGAACCTACTCCGGCCATTCGTCGGCACGGGCCTCCAACGAACTCTACCGAACCAACCTGGCCAAGGGTCAGACCGGCCTCTCAGTGGCATTCGATCTACCGACCCAGACGGGTTACGACGCCGACCACCCACTCTCCCGCGGTGAAGTCGGAAAGGTGGGGGTCCCTATTGGCAATATCCGCGACATGGAGACGTTATTCGACCAGATACCCCTGGACCGCATGAACACTTCCATGACCATCAACGCCACCGCAGCCTGGCTTCTCTCGCTGTATGTGGCGGCTGCCGAGCGTCAAGGTGTCGAACAATCGCAGCTTCAAGGCACCACGCAAAACGACATCATCAAGGAATACTTGTCGCGGGGAACATATATATTTCCCCCCGAGCCCTCGGTACGCCTGACTACTGACATCATCAGTTACACCGTCAAACACATACCCAAGTGGAACCCAACCAACATCTGCAGCTATCACTTGCAGGAGGCCGGGGCCACCCCGATGCAGGAGCTGGCTTATGCACTCTCTACCGCCAAGGCAGTGCTCGACTCCATACGTGACAGGGGTCAGCTCGATGGCGCCGCCTTCGCGAATGTGGTGGGTCGCACATCCTTTTTCGTAAATGCCGGTATCCGCTTCGTGGAAGAGTGCTGCAAGATGCGTGCATTCGTCGCCTTATGGGAACGGATGGCCAAGGAACGCTATGGCGTGGAAGACCCCAAGCTGCGCCGATTCAGATATGGTGTCCAGGTCAATTCCCTTGGGCTTACCGAGTCGCAACCGGAAAACAATATCCAGCGCATCGTTCTGGAGATGCTGGCGGTGACACTCTCCAAGCAAGCCCGCGCCCGAGCCATTCAGCTACCGGCCTGGAACGAGGCCCTCGGTCTGCCGAGACCTTGGGATCAGCAGTGGGCGCTGCGCATGCAGCAGGTACTCGCCCTGGAGACCGATCTACTCGAGTACGGTGACATATTGGATGGCTCCACAATCGTGGAACAGAAGGTAGGCGAACTGATTGAGGGCGCCGAGCAAGAAATGCAGCGGGTGGAAGACGAGGGCGGCATGGTGCAGGCGGTTGAGACCGGCTATGTGAAACGCCAACTGGTGACCAGTCACACCGCACGCATGCGGGCCATTGAGAAAGGGGACCTGAAGATTATCGGCGTCAACTGTTTCACCGAGACCGCGGAGTCTCCGCTGACGGCAGGTGGGGACAGCGGCATCATGAAGGTGGACGCCGCCGCGGAGCGCGCCCAGATAGAGCGCCTGCAGGCTTTCCGTTCCGAGCGCAATACCGCCGATGTCGATTCCGCCCTGCAGGGACTCAAGGACGCCGCGAACAGCGGCGAGAACATCATGCCTGCCTCGATTCGTTGCGCGCACGCCGGTGTCACCACCGGCGAATGGAGTAGCGTGCTGAGGGAGATCTTCGGTGAGTACCGGGCACCGACCGGCATCGATATCTCCAACAATGCGCAAGGACAATCGGACAAAGTGGCGCTGCTGCAGGAGCAGACACGCCAGACAGGAGAAGACTTGGGCCGCCCATTGAAAATACTGGTGGGCAAACCCGGTTTGGACGGACACAGCAATGGTGCCGAGCAGATCGCTGTCAAGGCCAGGGATGTCGGCTTCGAGGTGGTATACGAGGGCATTCGCCTGACTCCCGAACAGATCGTCAAGGCTGCAGAGGAGGAGGGTGTGCACCTGATAGGGCTGTCGGTGCTTTCCGGAAGTCACCTAGAGCTGGTGGAAGATGCAGTCGATCGCCTGGTGGGTGTCGGACTCAAGGAAATACCGGTTATCGTCGGCGGTATCGTCCCCCCTGAGGATGAGCAGAGCCTAAGGTCCCAAGGTGTGGCGGCAGTCTACACACCGAAAGACAGCGATATGAACAAGATCATGGCGGATTTAATCAACATCGTTCGTGAAGCAAACGGATTGGAACGTTTCGACAGCGCAGCATGATGCTGGCCCAACGCACATTCCCCGACCCTGATGCACTGGCCGAATCGGTTTCGGACCAGGATCGTTCAGCGATTGCCAGAGCGCTCAACCTGCTGGACGACAGGCGCCCCGAAGCACGTCAACGGGCAGCCAAACTACTCGCGACCCTACCTCAAGAGCGGCTCTACCAAGGCGGCCACTTGATTGGCTTGACCGGCCCACCCGGCGCCGGAAAATCCTCACTAACAGCGGCACTGATTTCCGTATGGCGGCAGCGAGGGCTGAAAGTCGGGGTGCTGGCAGTGGATCCATCGAGCCCCATCAGCGGCGGTGCCCTGCTGGGGGATCGTCTGAGAATGCTTTCCGGTGAAATTGATCAGCAGGTCTTTATCCGCTCGCTCGCCTGCCGGGGGGAATTTGGAGGACTAAGCGCTGAAGTATGGCCGATGAGTCTGGTGATGCTGGCGGCATTCGATATCGTCTTGGTTGAAACCGTCGGTGTCGGACAGAAAGAGATCGATGTCTCTAAACTGACCGATACCACCTGCTTCGTTGCCCAGCCCGCTTCCGGAGACAGCATTCAGTTTCTCAAGGCAGGGATAATGGAAGTTCCCCATGTACTGGTGGTCAACAAAGAAGATATTGGCATCGCCGCAAAAAAAACGCTTTCAGAGTTGAGGGCTACTCTCAAACCGGCGCAAGGGACTCACGACTGGCAGGTCCCTGCCCTCTCCGCCAGCGCGGCGAAGGGAACAGGTATAGGTACCCTGGCAGACAGCCTGGCGAAGCATCGCGATTGGCTGCAACAGCAGGAAATGCTGAAACCTCGACGCCACAGATTTCAGGCAGAGTGGGTCATCAAACGACTCTACGAGGATTTTGGCCGCTTCGGGATGGCTGCACTGGGCGGGGAAAACGAACTGATGCGGCAGCTGCAGGCGCAAAGAGGTTCGCCCTTTGAACAGTATGATCAGTTACGTGGGCAGCTGCTCACGCGCTGGAAAACCTGATTTTCGTTAGGGTATCAGCCTTGATCCTGGTACTCTAACACCGACCGACCGTTGAGGTTTACGGGAAGCGTTTATTCGGCCGGTTATCGCATTCTGGGAGGATATACATAACGAAAAAGCGGGGCTACCGGATAACGATCGGCAAGGCCGAAACTCTGGCCTAAACCCTTCGAATCACGTTGCACCCGTGTCCATGAACAGCGGGATTTTTCGGAAATCTCATCGATTCACGAGTAAATTTTGTTCTTAAGAGAGGTAAAACGATGGCTAAGGATTTATACGACATCGGTGAGGCACCGCCGGTTGGCGAAGTTCCCCCCAAGATGCATGCATGGCTAATCCGCGAAGAGCGATTCGGCGAACCCAAGACTTCTTTCCAGAAGGAAGTCGTTGACGTCCCCGAGATCAAAGATGACGAAGCCCTGGTCTACGTGATGGCGGCGGGCGTCAACTACAACAATGTATGGGCCGCCCTGGGCATACCGATCAATGTCATAAAAGCCCGTAACAAAATCGGCAGGACTGAAGATTTTCATATCGGTGGCAGCGATGCCTCCGGTATCGTCTACAAAGTCGGTAAGGACGTCACCAACATCAAGGTGGGCGATGAAGTAGTTGTCCACTGCGGCACCTGGGACCGGGATTGCGAATGGGTCAAGGCTGGCAATGACCCCATGTACTCCCCCACCTTCAGGATTTGGGGTTATGAAACCAACTATGGGAGCTTCGCTCAATTCACCAAAGTGCAGGCGCATCAATGTATGCCCAAGCCTAAGCACATGTCCTGGGAGGCTGCGGCAGCCTATGTACTGGTTGGTGCAACCGCTTATCGCATGTTACACGGCTGGCAGGAGCACTCCCTGAAAAAAGGCGATGTCGCATTGATCTGGGGCGGTGCAGGGGGCCTTGGCTCGATGGCTATTCAGATTTGCAAGGCAGCCGGAGCAACTTCGATCGCGGTTATCTCCAGCGACGACAAGATCGAATACTGTGAAAGCCTCGGAGCAAAGGGTTGCATTAATCGCAACTCCTTCGACCACTGGGGCATGCTGCCTCATTGGAAAGACAACGTAGGTTACGGAAAATGGCTGAAAGGCGTACGCGGTTTCGGTAGCGCCATCTGGGATGTACTGGGTGAAAAACGGAGCCCCAATATAGTCTTCGAGCATCCTGGCGAATCAACGATTCCGACCTCCATATTCTGTTGCGATACCGGCGGAATGGTCGTTATCTGTGCCGGCACCACAGGCTACAATGCAACTGTCGACTTGCGCTATCTCTGGATGCGCCAAAAGCGACTTCAGGGCTCCCACTTCGCCAACGACGAGCAGTCTTACGCGATGAATCAACTGGCATTGGAGGGGCACCTGGATCCATGCCTGTCACGAGCCTTCACCTACGAGGAACTTCCCCAGGCACATCAGCTGATGTATGAAAACGATCACCCTCACGGCAACATGTCCGTTCTGGTCGGTGCTCAGGAATTTGATCAGGGTGCCAGCGAAGAGCCACCCGTTCCCGTTGGATTGCGCGCCAGCGAAATGCCGGTCACTCGACCCCACCCCTTCCCGAGCCCCTACCCGGTCTCTGTGCCTCTGCCGGGAATTGATGCAGAGCCCGCGGAGGACCTGGAACCGGTGATGATCGACGATGGCACCAAGGTCAAGGACCTGATGTTCCTCGGCCTGGTGGCTTGCAAACCGGATGACAGCGTAGAGACCGTTACCCGGCTGATGATTGGCAACCATGTCCACGCGGTGGTGGTGATGGAAGCTGAGGAAGCAATCGGTGTCATTTCCCAGACAGATATCGTGCTTGCCCGCCAGGGCAATACCGCCGAGGAGGCGCGAAAGATCAAATCCAGGGAAATCATGAGCGAGGGATGCGCCACCTGCGATGCGGAGACACCGTTATCAGATGCCGTCACAGCAATGACACGGATGCGTATCCACCGCTTGGTGGTAACCGAGAAACAGGAGGGTCGTAACGTCCCCATCGGCGTAATATCGATGACCGACGTAGTACGCAAACTTATTGTTACAGATAGCTAACCCGCAACAAAAAACCTCCCCGGCCTTGTTTCGGTCGGGGAGGTTCTTTCTTCCCGTAACTGAGACGAGATTATTCCAGTCTACTCTCTATTCCGCCGGCTTGGGGAAATAGATCTTGGTCTTGGACGAAGATATCAATACATCCTTCTGAGTAGTGTAGGTACTCAAGTCCATCGCCAACGCTCTGGGATTTTCTTCGATTACATCCAGTACCACCCGCGACTCCAGCCTGCCGAGCTTTGGCGGTTTTCGAAACTTGGTCACCTCTCCCTGATAGATAGAGCCCATCGCCGGCAGCAGCGTACCCAACACTGCCGAGCGGAACGCATCGTCCACACAGGGAAGCAGAAATTCCATACCGCCGCCGAGTTCGTCTGAGAGGTAGAGGGTATCTTTCATGTGGCCGACGCCGGCCAGAGCGTACAGATGATTCATCTGTACATCCGGACTTAACATGGCCCACTGTCCCTGCTCGAAGAAAGTATGCTCGAAATGGTTGGGAACGCCCTCCTCTTCGAAAACCACACGTTTCCCAGGATCCAACGCTTTGATCTTGGTGAGAATCTCTCGCTCGGTTTCTGAGTGGTTGCCGAAGATAGCCGTCGGAACATAGGTGCTGCGTGTTTTGAGCACGATCTTGTCATACTCGTTATTGAGCACCGACAGCCCCAGTGTCGTAATCTCGTGCTTCTCCCGATCGACATTGATCACGATCTCGAAGTAGTCCATGACCGAACTCGAAACATAGACCGGTGCCGTAAAGGTCTTCTCTTGTTCGATCAGCAAGAAATTCATCCCGGGCAGCACACGGCGACCAAGTAAGCGCTGCTTCAATACCGCGATCATGCCGTGGGCGATGATTTCGCCAAACGGTGAAGCCGCGGCAAATTCATCACTCAGGTGAGCCTTGTTGCGATCGCCGCAGGAGGCGTAGAGCAGAACGTCGTTGTGAGTGATAATCCTGCCCCTTATCGCGGTCCAACTTCCCGGATGGATATCGTCCATCCGCAAATGCAAGGGTGTGGCGGGATCCTGAAGGCCGATGAAATCCTTTTCTTCAAGCGCTTTCCTTTTCAGATAGATCGTCCGTTTATCTTCTTTGATGTAGTTCTCGATGTTGATTTCTGACATATTCTGCACCAGTTTCGTATACCTGTTTGCCTGATGGGGTGGAATTGGTCTGAACGCCGACACAGACGACCGGCCAACGAGTTATGATAACCCTATAAAAGGTCGTATATCTACCAACAACAACTCTTAAGTAGATATAGATCACTACCAATTTCAGGGATTCCGGCCCTACATAGATAGTACGAATAGCAGCGTCAACGGAATCACTAGGATACTTGAGAGATTACCGATCATAACAATCGACGCCACCTTTTGTGGCTCCTGGCCGAAACGTTCAGCCACCATGAAGTTGAGTACCGCTGGGGGCAGCACGCTGAACAAAAGCAGCAACCCGAACTGTTCCTGGTTCAGCTGCAGGACCGGCTGTATCAATAGGGCCATCAGCAACCCGCTTGCAGGGCAGGTCCATGCCCCGACCAAACCGATCCTGCCATCCCTAAGATCGACTGCGGTCAACCTGACTCCCAGGGAAAACAGCATGAGCGGTATCGCTACCTGCCCCAACATCTCAATCGGCAACGCCAAAACCCCGGGCAGCGAAAGATGTAAGCTACTGGCAAGCAGGCCCGCTATGGTTGCCAGCAGCATGGGTATCTTGAAAATCGCCAGGAAGGAGGCTCTGCTGTCCAGCAACTTCATCCCCAAGGTAAAATGCAGAGAGTTCTCTATAATGAACAGTACCACTGCGGCTGGCAGCGCTTGCTCGCCGAATGCGAACAACGCCAGAGGCAAGCCCATGTTGCCGGAATTTGAAAACATCATGGGCGGCACGAACGTCCGGTATTGGTAACCAAAGAGCCGCGCCAGTGGCCAGGCCACTAAACCCGAACCTAGTACTACGACAGCCGCAGCGAGGGCCAAATCCCCATACTGGGGAAGACTGAAATCCTTTGCCGACATTACGTCAAAAATCAGCGCAGGGATAAACACGTCCATGTTCACCTGATTGGCGGCAGCCATATCGGGTGTGTGGCGACGACCATAAAGGAACCCCACTATCACAATGGCGAAAATGGGGAAGACGATGCCGAAGATCTGTTGAATCATGGGTATCCGGTAGATTGCTGCGTCTCAGCCAGCCGTATACTCTCTCAGGATCAACCCATTATTCCAAGCCAGCATTATCCCAGGTGAGGTTGCAAACAATGAAGAAACGACTGCTGCTCGTCGCCCACGCCCCCTCAACGAATACCCGGCAATTGGCAGAGCGCGTGCTGATTGGAGCAAAAGATCCACTGATAGAGGGTGTTGACATACACTGGCTCGCGCCTCTGGAAGCACAAGCCGATGATGTCCTGAGCTGCGATGCCATCATTCTGGGAACCCCCGAAAATTTGGGTTACATGAGCGGTGCACTCAAAGATTTTTTCGACCGTATCTACTATCCATGCCTGGAGAAGACACAGGGCCTCCCCTGCGCACTCTATGTGCGCGCCGGGCACGATGGAACAGGAACCAGAAGGGCGGTGGAATCGATATGTACCGGCTTACGCTGGCGTTGGGCACAACCCCCGCTGATTTGCCGTGGACCCTGGCAGGCTTCGTTTCTTGCGCAGTGTGAGGAACTCGGAATGGCAATGGCTGCGGGGCTCGAAAACGGCCTCTTCTAACGTTCCCGATCCCTGGTCATATAGCGTTAACCTAGCGGTCAAATCGAGGTCATCGTAAATTCAAAAATAGGTAACCCGAGCTTAAATACCCTGTAAGACTAAGTCCCTAGAGTTACGTCCATCAAAATTAAATAATAGAGGACGTTACTTATGAAATTCCATCGACCAATCCTGATCCTGGCACTGGCCCTTAGCTTTCCTGCTACTGCTGCGGCGCGCGACTATATCAGCATTGTAGGTTCCTCCACGGTCTATCCTTTCGCCACTGTGGTGGCTGAACAGTTTGGCCGGACCACCCCTTTTAAAACCCCTAAAATCGAATCCACAGGCTCTGGGGGCGGACTCAAGCTCTTCTGCTCCGGGGTCGGCGTGGAGCACCCGGATATAACCAACGCCTCAAGGCGCATAAAACAATCCGAATTCGATAGCTGTCTATCCAACGGTGTTGATGGCGTCATTGAGATCAAAATCGGCTACGACGGCATCGTCATGGCGAGTTCAAAGAAGAACCCACCCATGACACTTAGCCTGCAGGATGTATTCATGGCTTTGGCGAAACAGGTGCCGGACCCAAACGGCGGCGAAAAATTGGTGCCCAATCCATATAAAACCTGGAAAGATGTCAACGCCTCCCTCCCCGCGAACAAGATCGAGGTGCTCGGCCCCCCGCCAACTTCTGGAACGCGTGATGCGTTCGTCGAACTCGCTATGGAGGGCGGCTGCAAGAGTTTCGATTGGGTCAAATCCATGAAGAAGTCGGACAAGAAACGCTATAAAAGCGTGTGTCACACGGTCCGCGAGGATGGCGCCTTCATCGAGGCAGGCGAGAACGACAACCTGATTGTCCAGAAACTGGAGAAGAATCCTTCAGCCTTGGGCATATTCGGTTTCAGCTTCCTGGACCAGAATAGCGATAAGGTTCAGGGCGCCGCGGTGAACGGAGTGGAACCGACGTTCGATGCCATCGCCGATGGCAGCTATCCCGTCTCCCGCCCTCTCTTCTTCTATGTCAAGAAGGCTCATGTCGGCAAGGTGCCGGGTATCGCTGAATACCTCACTGAATTCACCAGCGAGAAGGCGTGGGGCGACGACGGCTATTTGTCCGAGAAGGGGATGATTCCGATGCCTGAGGACGAGCGCCGCAAGTTTGCCGACGACGCCCGGAACTTGAACGAATTGCGCCTCTAAATCGACTAACCCACCACTGACTGATACCGCCGCCGGAGTAGACCCGGCGGCGGTATCTTTACGGAGTCGACGATGTCGCATCTCTCTTTCATGATTCTGCTCCTGGCGTTGAGTGCCCTGGCCTATCATCTAGGTCGGAGACGCGCGTTGACTGTGGACGAGGGCCCGGGTAAACCCACCATTCTGCATTCGCGCCCCACGCATTACGGCGCGCTCACAGCCCTCTGGTGTCTGCTGCCCGCGGTGCTGCTGTTTGCCCTCTGGTCTATCTTCGAGACCCGGATCATCACCGATATCATCGTCCAAGATCTACCGGTTGAGATGCAGACGCTACCGGATTCGCGCCTCAATCTCGTGCTCAATGACATACGCAATCTGGCAATGGGTAATATCGCCTCGCGTGCAGACGACACCGATATTCTGGCCGCGGCCATGCATTATCAGAATCTTCTCAGCATCAGCCGCGGCGCCATGATGGTAGCCACTCTCCTCGCCGCGGCAGGTGGAATGTTTCTGGGTTGGCGCATCGTCTCGCCTTCCCTGAAGGCGCGTATACACGTGGAGCGCACGGTCAATCTATTCCTTGTTGGCTGCTCCGCTCTGGCCATAGTCACGACCCTGGGTATAGTGCTCTCGGTTCTGTTCGAGGCCATGCGCTTCTTCGAGGCGGTACCGGTATTGGACTTCCTTTTTGGCCTGGAATGGAGTCCTCAAACCGCAATGCGTTCAGATCAGGTGGGGTCGTCCGGAGCCTTCGGAGCAGTACCTCTGTTTGCCGGCACCCTGCTGATTTCCGCCATCGCCATGACGGTCGCGGTTCCCATCGGCCTGCTGTCCGCCATCTATCTGGCCGAGTATGCGAGCCGGAGGGTACGAGCCCTAGCCAAACCGCTGTTGGAAATTCTAGCGGGAGTACCCACGGTGGTATACGGTTTTTTTGCCGCGCTCACTGTCGCCCCATTTATTCGCGATGCCAGCGCCAGCATCGGCATCGAAGCCTCCTCGGAGAGCGCGCTGGCTGCCGGCCTGGTAATGGGTATCATGATCATCCCCTTCGTCTCTTCGCTTTCCGACGACGTAATCAATGCAGTACCCCAGACCATGCGCGACGGCTCCTATGCCATGGGCGCCACCCGTTCCGAAACCATCCTCCGGGTGATAATACCTGCGGCGCTTCCCGGTATCGTTGGCGGGATACTGCTGGCGGTTTCCCGGGCCATCGGCGAGACCATGATAGTGGTCATGGCAGCGGGGTTGAGTGCCAACCTAACGGCGAATCCCTTCGAGGCGGTGACCACAGTTACCGTGCAGATCGTTACTCTGCTAGTCGGCGACCAGGAGTTCGACAGCCCCAAGACCCTCGCGGCATTTGCTCTGGGCCTGGTGTTGTTCCTGCTCACCCTAATTCTCAATGTGATCGCACTCCATGTGGTCAGAAAATACCGTGAACAATATGAATAACGCTGATCTAGAACTCCTGAATGCCAGGACAATAGAGACCATCCGTCAATCATTGGCGCGGCGATACAGGCGCGAACGGCGTTTCCGCCGCTGGGCGCTGGCCGCCGTTCTCTCCGGCATTGCCTTCGTGTCTATATTGTTCTCAAGCATAGTCGGCAACGGTTATACCGCCTTTCAACAGACCCATATACTACTGGACGTGCACTTCGATCCCGCCTTTATAAGCCCGCAGGGACATGCGGGACGTACGCCGCGGGAAGTGTTATCCATGGGAAATTATCAAGGGTTGATCAAAAGTACCATGCGCGCCCGTTTTCCCGGGGTGGACGGGCGCAGGGATAAGCGCGACCTGTATGCTTTGGTGAGCCCGGGTGCCGCCTACTTGATCCGTAATATGATTATGGAGCGGCCCGAATTGCTGGGTTCGACCCAGCGTATCTGGGTCCCGGCGGACGATGATGTGGATATGCTGATTAAAGGCCACATGCAACGAGATGTGCCCGAAGGAGATCGCCGACTTAACGACAATCAATTGTTGTGGATTGACCAACTGATTGCTGCTGGAGAACTGGAAAAACAGTTCAACACCGCCTTTTTTACCAACGGCGACTCACGGGACCCGGAGATGGCGGGTATCTGGGGAGCGACCACGGGTTCGCTTCTTACCCTCAGCATCACTCTGATACTCTCGTTCCCCATCGGCGTCGCCGCCGCTATCTATCTTGAAGAGTTCGCCCCGAAAAACCGCTGGACCGATCTGATCGAAGTCAATATCAACAACTTGGCCGCCGTACCGTCCATCGTATTCGGCCTGCTCGGCCTCGCGGTATTTATCAACTTTTTCGGCATGCCCCGCTCCGCACCGCTGGTGGGCGGGTTGGTACTGACCCTCATGACTCTGCCAACAATTATTATCGCCAGCCGGTCGTCTCTGAAATCGGTGCCGCCTTCCATACGGGAAGCGGCGCTGGGGGTGGGCGCTTCCCGTATGCAGGCGATGTTCCACCACATACTGCCGCTGGCGATGCCCGGCATGCTTACCGGCTCGATTATCGGCATGGCACAGGCACTGGGCGAATCGGCGCCACTGCTGATGATTGGCATGGTTGCTTTTGTCGTCGATATTCCTCAAGCGCTCACGGATCCCTCAACGGTGCTGCCGGTGCAAATCTACCTTTGGGCAGACAGCCCGGAGCGTGCCTTCGTGGAGCGTACTTCCGCGGCCATCATGGTGCTACTCGCTTTTCTCATTTCCATGAATGCGCTGGCCGTGATTCTGCGCCGGCGATTCGAGCGCCGTTGGTGAGGTGCGAGGCGGCAACCCTGGGGAGAATCTAAACCCCGGGAAGATGACAACAACACCAGGAGAGACAGCTCATGAACATGTACAGTGAAGAAATTGCTTTGACGGGGCAGGGAGGAGGAACTATTCCCGCCGACGGCTTCGTGGTACCCGAGATCGCCGAAGACAGCCGTGAAACGGTGGGAGAATACGCGGTACCCAACCCCAAAATGACTGCCCGGGGGGTGGATGTCTTCTACGGAACCAAACAGGCGATTCGCAATGTAAGCCTTGATCTGGCCCGGAATGAAGTCCTATCCATGATCGGCCCCTCGGGTTGTGGAAAATCGACGTTTCTACGCTGCCTCAATCGAATGAACGATACTATTCCGATATGCAAGGTATCCGGCGAGATCCACCTAGATGGCGACAACATCCATCGCAAGGGGATCGACGAAGTGCTGCTCCGGGCCCGTGTGGGCATGGTGTTTCAGAAACCCAATCCCTTCCCTAAGTCGGTCTTCGAGAATGTCGCCTATGGACCACGACTCCATGGCTTGGCCGCCGACCACCAAGCACTCCAGGAAATCGTAGAAGGCAGTCTGCGCAGGGCAGCTCTATGGGACGAGGTCAAGGACATACTTGAGCAACCTGGCACTGGATTATCGGGCGGACAACAACAACGGCTCTGTATTGCCCGCGCCATCGCCATCAATCCCGAAGTCATTTTGATGGATGAGCCCTGCTCCGCGTTGGACCCCATCTCTACCGCAAAAGTAGAGCAGTTGATCGATGAATTACGGGAGCAATACAGCATCGCCATTGTCACCCACTCCATGCAACAGGCCGCCCGAGTCTCTCAGCGAACCGCCTATTTCCATCTTGGGGATCTGATTGAAATCGGCGAAACAGACCAGATGTTCACCAGCCCCAAACATCCTCTGACCGAGGCCTACATCACCGGGCGTTTCGGCTGATGGGAGGGGCTGAAAAAATGACTGAACTGGAGAAAGGGCACATCGTAAAGCGCTTTGACGGCGAACTCTCCCATCTCCATACGTTGATTATGGAGATGGGCAACTTGGTTTTGGAGCAGATCGATAGGGCTGTCGACACCTTGAGTTGCGAAGATGTGGATGCAGCGCAACAGGTAATCGACCGAGACGCCAAAGTGGATACGGCCAACGAACAAATCGATGAAGAGATTGTCAGGATCCTCGCAAGACGCCAGCCTGTAGCTGTGGACCTGCGCGAATTGATCGCCATCGCCAAGTCGGTGACGGATCTGGAACGAATAGGTGATCTGTGCCGCAAGGTTGCCGGTTTGACCATCAAAATCTATGGCAAGGGCGATCAGGCGGTTCCCAATTCACGTCTCCTGAACGATATTCCTTATCTCGCTGGTCGCTCTTCCCAGATGTTGCGGAAAAGCCTGGATGCCTTCGACCGCATGGAACTTGCGAGAGCGCTCGAAGTTATCGAGCAGGATCAACACATGGAGTCGGAATTGGAAGACGCATTGAGACGCCTTACCACTTACGTTCTGCAAGATGCGCGGAGCATCGGCCACGCTATTGATACCGTGCTTGCACTGCGGGCCGTAGAGCGCATGGGCGGACACGCGAAGAATATCGCCGAGTATGTGATTTACCTGGGAACAGGGAGAGACGTTCGCTTTCTCGACATGAGTTCCCTCAGACGAGAGGTGCTATCCAGGCTGCAAAAAGCCTAGCGCAACCTTGTGCAGAGAAATCGCGTTTGAGACGTCAGCGAGCCGCAGCGGGGGCTTGCAGATTTCCAGGCCGAGAAATTGTCTGATTTACCACTTCTCCGGCTGGCGTCACGACAGGGACGGTGCTGTGGCGGATGACCCGACTGGCTACCGCTCCGGCTCCGGACCATAACCGGGAAAGCCCACCCTCCACTTTGGGGCCGGCGCTACCCAAGAGGATCGTGCAGGCATCGTAGAGCTCAGCCACTTCGAGAATACGCCTGCCTGGAAGGCCCTCTACGACTAGCTTCTCGGCAGCATCGAAAACCTCGCCCGAAGAATGTGAGCAAGCCACATCGTCGAGCAACCTGGTTAACATCTGTTGGGCAATATAGTTGAGGGGCAGAACACTACTGCTGGTGTCCTGACTGCGATAAAAACCCGCTTGCTCCGCAGTTTCGTGGACTACATGCAAAATCAGAAGCGGCCTACCCAGGCGTTCCGCAAGCTGGCCCGCATACTGCAACGACCTCCGGCAACGATCTGAAAAATCAACTGCCACCAGTATCGGTTTTAGGTTTGGATTCATCATGGTTGGCAGCGCCTCACAGGTATTAGTAGATGTTAGCGAGAATCATATCCATTCTCTGTGTCAATTTTATGTCATGGAGTCGAAATAATCCGATGGTTGAATACACTTCCATAAAGGAAATCAGCGGGTTTTCACAATGCAAAAAGATTTGCTCATCGTGGAAGATGAATTCGCGATACGCGAAATGCTAAATGTTGCTCTGCTTAGTGACGGTTACTCCGTGCGTGAAGCAGCGGATGCAACTCATGCGGCCAATATGATCGACGACAAGATACCAGATCTCATTCTCCTCGATTGGATGCTACCCGATGTCAGCGGCCTGGAGATGGTGAGGGAGCTGAGAAAGCGGCAGCATACCCGGGATGTACCCATCATCATGCTGACGGCACGGAGTGAAGAGTTTAGCCGGGTACGCGGTTTAGAGGCGGGCGTTGACGACTATATCACCAAGCCGTTTTCGGTACGTGAACTGTTACTGCGCATCAACGTGGTGCTCAAACGTGCTGGCGGTGGAGAGCATGAAACCCGCATCGAACTGGGCGGTTTAATCATCGACGACGCCTGCCACCGAGTATACGCCGAAGGTACGGAAGTGCCGCTGGGGCCAATGGAGTATCGTACGCTGCGTTTCTTTATGACCCACGCCGAGCGGGTCTACACACGCAGGCAGCTGCTTGATCAAATCTGGGGTAGAGAGGCATATGTGGAGGAGCGTACCGTTGACGTGCATATCCGCAGATTGCGCAAAGCGTTGCTACCCTTTCACTGCGACAACCTGGTGCAGACGGTTCGCGGCACCGGATACCGCTTTTCTGCGATGTAATCCCAAGCATTGATTCAACACCCCCTCTGACTGCAGACCCTGTGGGCACCATCCAGCGCTCCCCGGGAATCAACATATCCACCGCTAAACCAGCCGTAAGCCTTGACGAATCCTGGTGTGCAACAGCCAGCTACTGGTGTAATGTTCACACAGTGGTTCGCCATGGAACGATCTGTGGAAATCCCCCGCCAATGGGCTTATTGGAACATTTATGCCAAGGTGAGAAATGAATGTACAAGCGCTGAATAACGCACTCTCTGAATACTTACGTACTGATACTTTTCCGGTGGCGATTCGGCTGCTAAAGCAGGGAGAATCGCTGCCCGAGCGGGTGAAGCGCCCTTCGAAAATGGGCATCAAAGTCACAATATGTCAGTCTATCGCCATGAGCCGGCGATACGGGTGGGTTGTGGCGACTTCCGCAGAGGATATGTCCTGCCAGCCCGCGGCAGCGGTTTTCGGCTTCAAGCCGATGCTCCCCTACATGGAAGAGGGCAACCTCTGTAACCAGATGTACAACGCCAGCCTCGAAGCTGGCGCCAGAACCGAGGCGGCGGGTGCCACCCTCCCTCACAAAGAGATCGACTTCATTCTGACCGCACCTCTGTCGCGTTGTAACTTCGAGCCCGATGTGGTGTTGATTTACGGAAACAGCGCCCAGATTATGCGGCTGCTCAATGCAGCACTTTGGAAATCGGGGGGACGCCTCGAGTCGAGTTTTGCCGGCCGTCTCGACTGCGTCGATGAAATCATCATTCCGCTTAAAAGCGATAAGCCCGAGGTCATACTACCTTGCAACGGCGATCGCATATTCGCCCAGACTCAGGACCATGAAATGGCGTTTAGTTTTCCCTGGAAATGGACAGAGACCATAATCGAAGGGTTGGAAGGCACCCATAAGGGTGGTGTGCGTTATCCGATCCCCACTTTTCTGCAATACTCACCCCAATACCCCAAGCACTACCTTGAAATGGATCGCATCTGGGGACAGATGGAAGAGGATTGATGAAACCAGCTCCTGAGGAACACTTATGCTGAGTATAGAACTTGACCCTGATACGGGAATTGCAGTACTGACGCCGGAGGGACCCTTGAGCGAAGCGGATTTTACCGCTGCCTCGGGAATCATCGACCCTTATATCGAGGAGCACGGAAAGCTACGCGGGATAATGATCACCACCGAAGGTTTTCCCGGCTGGGAGTCATTTGGCTCGCTGATAAGTCATGTGAAATTTGTCCGTAATCACCACCAGTTGTTGTCTCGGGTGGCGATTGTGACGGATTCCAACTTCGGTAATCTGGCGGAAAAGATCGCAAGTCACTTCGTCTCTGCTGAGATCAAGCAGTTTCCATTCCTTGAGCCCGAGCGCGCGAAAGCGTGGATTCTTCAGTAACATCACCGGTGATCCCCGCCACTCCAACCGCAGTTTTGCATCACCGATAGGCTCTCCACTCAGTTGCCGTTCCCAGGTACATGAAGATCGATCGCGAACGTATAACGAGAACTTGTCGTCATAAAGCTCATGGCTGCGAAATTTTGCTGAAATTCGATGAACCACTATTTTTATACAACCGGTTTCAACCCAGAAAGTCTATTGGTGGGCTATCAGTGCCTCAACTATTCCCGGGCATGCCCTGGCCAAAGGAGTAGCCCATGGCGGATTACGTAAATATCGAGATCATTGAGGGCATCGAGCATATCCGGCTCAATCGACCCGCAGCTTACAATGCCCTCGACATACCCACTGCAAAAGCGCTTTCGGAAATACTTTTGGAGTCGACCTCGAACCCTGAAATACGAGGCCTTCTAATAACCGGAGCAGGCAAGGCCTTTTCCGCTGGCGGTGATATCAGACGAGCGATGAGCAGTGACGATGGACCAGCATCCGTATTTCATGAACTGGCCACCCAGGTTCATGTCTGTATTACTGAAATCAGGCGCATGCGAAAACCTGTTGTCGCCGCCATAAACGGTATCGCCGCCGGGGGCGGATTCTCACTCGCACTCGCTTGCGATTTCCGGCTGATGGCAGCATCTGCGCAGCTTCGCCAGGGCTTCACCAGCAACGCACTATGTATCGATGCCGGAGGTACCTTTACCCTGCCCCGTCTGGTGGGCTTGGCCAAAGCTCTTGAGATTGCCGCCTTCGACGAGCCCATCAACGCCCCCAGGGCGCTCGAACTCGGGCTGGTAACCGAGATCGTGGCAGATGAGGGGTTGGACGAGTATGCCCACGCCTTTTTGAAAAAACTTACTAAACGATCCCTGCACACCTTCGGGTGGTCCAAGAGGTTGCTCAACGAATCACTGGAAACCTCCCTGGAAACCCAATTGGCGCGGGAGCGGGAAGGGTTGGTGGACTGCGTATCTCACGCCGACGGATTAGAGGGTATGCGGGCATTTCTTGAGCGACGCAAACCAGAGTTCGAGCCCTAGCAGCCCGCTACCCCGATGTATACCCCAAGTACTCATCCCATCCCGCCCAGCCACCAACGCCGTAATCAAGACATTGCAAGGGAAAGAGGTTTCCGGCGGTCCCCTGGCCACACCGGAGTCGGTAGTTAACCGCTTATGCTGCTGCGTATCGCAAACCATCCGACGCAGACGAAATCGTCCGCCTCTCGACGGAGTTGGGCTACCCGGTGACCTGGGGCGATACCAGCTCCCGCCTATCCACGTTGTTGGATGATCCCAAACATCGTGTTCTGGTTGCCCAAAGTCAGGATTCGGCACTCCTGGGATGGATTGCCGCAGAGCAACGTATTTCCCTCGAGTCGGGAGCGAGAGCTGAAATTACCGGGCTCGTTGTCTGCCCCAGGACTCGGCGTAAAGGGGTGGGAAAGCTACTGGTTGCCGCCACAGAGCAGTGGGCCAGTGCTCGTGGGCTCTCCCTGGTTTGCGTTCGCTCCAATACCGTCCGATCGGAGTCTCACGGATTCTGTCCGAAAATCGGCTACCGTCATGTGAAGAGCCAGCACGTCTACACCAAAGACCTTTGGGAAGAGTAGTTCGGCCCGCTGAACCTAGTTTTCTTGAATCCACCGTCTCACCAACGGTGCTTCCAGGCGTGTGGCGCAATCCGCCCAACCCAATTCGACCCGCGACACTTCTGATAACAGAATAAGTATGAACCCCTTGAGTTACCCGTTTGATAATGCGGCGTGCCCGGTACGAGCCGGGAGTGGAGACAGCAACCGTTACTCGATTGTCTAATGTCGACTTCAGGATATTGCATTTCCCGTTCTTTGGCAGTTCAATGCGACCAACAACCCGACTGTCTATCGGCTACCAATCACCAACATCCGCCTGGAACCGCATACATTTTCGGGGGGCTGCCGGGGAAGTTGGCCTTTTCACAACCGACAAAGTGACAGGAAGCAACCATGCAAGAGACCCAAAAAGGAGAGGGAAGCTGCCTCTGCGGAGCAGTTAAAATCGAAGCGCTACAGATGGATCCCCATGTCGGGGCATGCCATTGCGGGATGTGCCGCAAATGGAGCGGTGGTCCGCTGCTAGCGGTGGACTGCGGCACTTCGGTCGTTTTTCAAGGTCAGGAGCACATTACAGTTTATGACTCATCCCCCTGGGCGGAGCGGGGTTTTTGCAGTCAATGCGGCAGTAATCTCTTCTACCGACTGAAGGAGAATCAGCAATACATCGTCCCGGTTGGTTTATTTGACGGAGAAAAGGAATTTGTATTCGATCATCAGATTTTCATTGACAGGAAGCCAGCCTATTATAGCTTTGCAAACGAAACCAAAAATAAAACCGAAGCGGAAGTCTTCGCTCAATATGCGCCAGTTGACGAGTAGGTGCGGGGCAACATGACTGCGGTTTGCATGGATACGTGAACTGTTTCAAATTTCAGGCCTAGTCCGTACCGCGACTCACGCTATGCTTTAGCTTCATCAAGGGAGAGAATCAGGCATGTATGAATGGATACTCATAATGACCATGAACCTAGAGGGGCCCGCAGAAGACATCCGGGATATTTCCCCAGTAGTGGTACCCCAGTTCACCTCCCAAGAGAATTGTGAAAATGCGGCTTTCGCAATCAAGGATCGCTTCAGGCGCCTCAGCGCAAAGTCGAGAGAACGACAGGGCATACCTTCAAGTTCAAAAAAATTCGAACCTTCGATCTTCAGCGACTGTATAAGGGTCAAAAAATAGCCATTCCGGTTCGATGGATTCCAAGGGACCGGAGCACACCTTCCCTGCTTCATCGGGCCGGAAGCGGCACTGCAAAATATCTCTAAAACCTCGGAGGCCAACAATCAACTAAACTCAGTCAAGACATCTCTCTACCAAGCCAGATCGGATGGCGCACAAAGTGCTGGATTGTGATTGGAAATCGGCAAGGACTATCAGCGAGCTTTCTTCGTTATCACATATACCGAGGAGCAACCATGAACCGCATAGTTACATCCCTGGATGACATCTCCCTCAAAAACCGGGAGCAGGTCGTCACCCGTCTACAAACTACCGACTTTCATGTTTCGGAACTGGCACCGGCGTTTCGCGACGTTTATCGTAAAGACCAAGCCAACGCGGTCCGACTTGCAGAGGCATACGCCATCAGTCTCTCTGAACCGGAACAACATCGTGAACTGTTCCAGCGCACGGCACTGATGCCGCAGCCGGAACGCAAGGCACTGATCGAAGGGTATCGGCGTGCTGGCCAGTCCCGCGGGGTGGTACATGCCATCAGCCAGTTGCCCCGGCTCCAGGGCCACACTCTAATGAAGGATTTTGTGATCGGGAATGACGGCACCAAAGATGAACCCGCCGTGGGTGAGGTACTGCGCTGGTTACGGGATGCCGGACACGAAATGCGGCGTCTGGAACGCATGGGGGCTGCAGCAGCCAACGATGATCGTCATGATGCCGCCGTTGTGGAATTTTTCGAAGATGTGGCTGACGCCATTTCCGATGCGGTTACCGCGGTGGTGGACGCCATTGTGGACGCGGTGGAGTCCATCGCCGAGGCCATTGTCGATATCGTCAATTGGGTGGCCGACGAAGTAGCCGATCTGGTTCGTGCCCTCATCGAGGCCGGGAAGACGATCTTCGAGTTACTGGAAAACGCGGTCGTCGCCGGGTACGAGATAGTGAAGAAGATCGTCAAGGGGCTGGAAGACATCGGCAAGGCGATGTTCGAAGTGCTGGAGTCCGCCTTCGAATTGGCAAGGGACGCCTTGATTACTGTCCTGAAAGCAATCGATCAACTGGGTCGCCAGCTATGGGAGCTTCTGGAGTGGTTGGCCAGTAAAACCTACGACATCGTACGCCGTGGAGTTGAGGCCTTGTTGGAGATAGGCAAATCGATAGGCAATATTCTAGAACAGGCGCTGCAGTTCGGCGCCACGCTCATTCGCAACACCGTTAGCGCACTGTTGGCACTGGGCAAGGCCATCGGTGAAATCCTGGTTACCCTGGCCACCCGCCCCTCGGCGCTGCTGGACGCGGTTGTGCGGGCCTTCACCGACTTGGGACACACCCTTAAAAATCTGCTGGATGAAGTCATCGCATCGGGGGCAGACCTGTTGAGGGAGGTTGCCAAGGCCGCAGCCAACATAGGCACAGCGCTCTCCGAGTTCATGGCGTATATCGCAGATGCAGCCATCGAAGCCGCCTCCAAAATTGTCGCTGGACTGCTGTCAGCGGGCGAGCTGCTGGCAGATATGGTCATCAGCCTGGCTCAACACAGCGTGGCAGCTATCAAGAAACTCATCGATGCAGCCTTTCGGCTTGGAAAGAGGTTGATCGACGTCCTCAAGGATGTCGCCAATATCGCCATGAATCTGCTCCAGGAGGTGATCAGAGCCGCCATCGAACTGGGTAAGACTATCGCCGAGATCACCCTGTCGATGATCGAATTCACTTACCGCTCAGCGGCCCGGTTCATCCAGGCTGCACTGGCCGTAGGCGTCCGGGTAGTCGAGATGCTGGATTCAGTGGTATCGCGCAGTTACTTTGTGCTGCGCAAGATCGTCAATGGCATACTGCAAGCCCTGGGGCCTGTGGGTGATGTCCTGGAGTGGTTGATCGAACGTGGCGAGTCGCTGGCATCGGGCTTATGGCGGGAAACCGTTATGGCAATTCGGTACGTAAAACGCAGTGTGACCGATGTACTCGATTGGGCCCTGGACAAGGGTGGCGCCATCTTTGATCGGGTCTTGGAGATTATCGAAGATATCGGCACTGCTCTCCACGAAGTTATCGAGTGGGCACAGGCCGCGGGCGACGCTGCCCTGGAACTGCTGGGCGAGGCCACCGTGCGTGTAGGTAATTCGGTTAGCTATGTGCTCTCCTACCTGGAGAACGACCTCCTCGAGGGTATCCGCTATGTTGTCAAGGGAGCTTTTGGGGCCGGACACACGGTCGCGGATTTCATGACCTGGGCCGCGGGGCGGAGTGTACAGGCCGTAAAAGAGGTGGTGGTGGCGCTGCTGGAACTCGGTGCCACTCTGGGAGAGTTGATCGCCGATACCATACAACATCCGCACAACGCCCTGGTGAACCTGCTTACTGCTGCTCGGGAGCTGGGCAGCACAGTCGCGGAGATCGTCGATGCCGCCTTCATTCAACCTACCGAAGACGCCACCCGCGAAGTCATCGAGACCCTTCATGAGCTTGGTGAGTCCGCAGAGGATATTCTCAACGGTGCACTGCAAATCAGCGTCGGCGCCGTGTTCCTCGTTGCCGGTGTGTTGCTCGAGATTCTGGGAGTATTCCGAGAGCTGACATCTGAGGAACGGACCGAGGCGCAACTGGTGTTTGGCGACAGCCTGCCCTACGACCAGATTCACGTCCATATCGGCTCCTGGCTTTCCGATCTCACCAGTTGGGCCCAGGGCAATCCCAATGGACTGGGCACCATGCGCGTCATCCACTTCCCCTCGGGCACCGTGCTGGAACAGGATACGCCCTGCGCCAACGGCAATTTCGACTGGCTGATGCATGAGCTGACCCATGTCTGGCAGGGAGAGAACCTCGGCCCCTTCTACATGGGCCATGCCATATATGCCCAGAATACCGAGGGCTACGACTATAGCGATGGCCACCCGACCAAGGAGGCGGCATTACAGGCGGCCCACGCCGCCGGCAAGCGCTTTGGCGACTACAACCCCGAGCAGCAGGGAGATATCGTGGCGGATTACTACTGCCGTCTCAAGGATGGCGACGATACCAGCGCCTGGGACCCCTTCGTGGCGGCAGTCCGCGCCTGATGCGTGTCTCCATCCTGGCCTCGGCAGCGGCACTCAAAGCGCTGGCGCCCCTACTGAGTGCCTATGAGCGCCACCACTCCCCAAGGATCGTGGAGACTGGCGGCGAGGTGCCCAGCCTGCTGCAATTGCGCCAGCTGGCTGCAAACACCGATGCGTTGCTGCTGATCGGTCCGCGGCGGCGCTCTCCGCGCACCGTTTTACCGGCTCCGGTTTTAGCGGACACCAGGGGCAGACATATCCCTGTCGGCTGGTTACCGGAGATGGGATCCCGATTCCTCGGCAAATTTGCCAGCGCTGCGGCACGGGTGCACCAGCGTTCCGTTGAGGAGGTAAAACCGGTGATAGCGGTTCTGAGTCAATGGAATCCGAGATATCTCCATCTGGCCCGCCGTATCGAAGGACTGCTGGAGATGGGCGAGCGGCCCATCGCATTGATGCGATGGTCCGCCGATCGAATTATAAGAAAGGATCTGCTGCAGGGCTTGGGATGCGGACTCTCCGCCGCCTTCTATGTGGGGCACGGGAGACCCATTGGCTGGGTGGGATACCACGGTACCCGGGCACACCACTTCCAGGCATTTACCGGCGAACCCCTGGGTACGCTGTTCTCACTCTGCTGTACCACTGCCAGCCGCAGGCGCACCGGGCTCTCCTTTTCCGAGGCCCTGCCCCTGCTTGGCAGCACGGCGGCCTGCTTTGGCGCTGTGGAACCGACCCTGCATGCGGACAATACCCGCTGGGCCTTGGGGCTCTGCCAATCAATACGGCAACAGCCGTGGACCTTGGGTGAACTGATACTCCGCTCACTTCCGACTTCAGGCGCCGCTGTGAATGGCTACCGAATTCTGGGCGATCCGTTGGCCCCATTGGCCACCACCCCTACAGCACTCGACCTGGCTGCGATGATAGGCAGATACGAGGAGTGCCCTTGTGCGTGATCAGATTCTGCAAGCACTGCGAGATGAGCTTCTGGCGATGGATAAAGCTGCCGCCGTTGAGCAGATGAGCGAGCAGGCCCGTTTCAAGGAGGACATGGGTTTGGATTCCTTAGATATCGTCGAGTTCGTAGCACGCGCTGAACTGCGCTACCAGGTGCATGTGCCGGACCAGGATTTCGGGCTGCTGGATACCCCTGGCAAGGTGATTGACTATGTGCTCGCCCGGCTACCGGGCGACAGGAGCTGAACGGCAGTGACCTTCTGCCTCTCCGAGGGTGAAGTGGTGGTCACGGGCATGGGGGTGGTAACTCCCTTCGGCGACAGGCTGGAACTATTCTGGGAGAAGCTGCTGACGGGGGCCACGGCCATTCAGAGCTGGCCCGATCTGGCGGCCGAAGGTTTTCGCATACCACTGGCCGCCAGAGTGACCACCCTGGGCAAGGAGACCCCTTGGCGAGGCAGCAGCATGGCAGTGGTCGCCGCCCGCGCCGCCTTGAGGCATGCAGAGTTGCGGAAACCCGGCGTCCTCGGACTGTTTGTAGGCACTACCATGGGGGAGAGCATCGGCTTCGAGCAGGCGGCAGCCGGCGCACCCACCGACCTCTCCCGCGCCACTGCCCAAGCCTTCCCTAGTGCAGTCCGCGATGCCTTAGGTATCCGGGGACCGATACGGGCCTACGCAACTGCCTGCGCCGCCGGTAATTACGCCATCGGTGCAGCCGCCCGGGCGGTTGCTGGCGGCCAAGTCGATCACGCTCTGGCAGGGGGTGTTGAGCCCTTCTCCCGCATTGCCCTGGCGGGGTTTAGCCGCAGTCGAGCTATGTCGGGAGACCTCTGTCGACCATTTGATCGCCAGCGGCAGGGGATGCAGCTGGGAGAGGCGGCAGCCTTTCTGTTGCTGGAGCGCGACGGCGAGGCCAGAGCGCGGAATAGACGTCCTTTGGCCCGCATACTCTCCCTGGGCCTGTCCTGCGATGCCTACCACCCCACGGCCCCCTCGCCCGACGGCGAGGGCATGGCGCGGGCGATGGAGGGCGCCATCAAACAGGCAGGGCTAAGCCCTCAGAATATCGATTGGATCTGCGCCCACGGTAGCGGGACCCGTACCTCGGATGCCGCGGAAGCCATGGCCCTGGGACGGGTTTTCGGGCCCCGGACACCCCCCGTGAGCGCTATTAAGGGTGCGTTGGGGCACTCCATGGGTGCGGCGACCGCTGTTGAAGCCGTAGCAACCGTGATGGCGTTACGGCAGAAGATACTGCCCCCGACCGCCAACATTCGGGAACCGGATCCGGCTTGCGAATTGGATGTCGTCCCTGTGCCCCGCCCAGCGCCCCGGCTGCAGCTGGCGATAAATTGCGGCTACGGCTTTGGCGGGCTGAACTCAGCGTTGGTCATGGCGGCGCCATGATGCATAGCTGGCATGGGCACAGGCGCGAGGACAGCCTGAGTGTGCGCCACAGCAGAGGCGCTGCAGATTGGCTGGCGGGGCAAATGAAAGCGCTACTGACGACAAAGACCGCAACTGAGCGGATTGGCGCCTATGTGGCCACCGACGATGCGGGGGTCGATGTTGCCCTGGAGTTTTGGCGCTCAGCAATCGCCGACGGCGTCGATCTGGTCAATCCAAGGGATTTTCCCTGGACCCTGCCCAGCAGCGTTACCGCCCAGGCCGTGCAGCGAGCCGGCGTTCGCGGACCCTGCGTGACGCTGATCGGGGACAACACCGCGCAAATAGCCGCTCTCACCCACGGCATGCAGGATCTTGGCGTGGGTATCGTCGATCTGGCCCTGATCGCCTCGGTCAGTTTCTCCTATCCCCAGGGCGCTCTAGTCATCGCCTTGGGGGCAACCGGCCAGCCGGGGATAGCCGGTATCGACAGGGCAGAAGGCCAAGGCACGATACCGCCCGATGGACGCTCCATGGCGGATCCACTGTTACAGATGTGCCTCGCCGTTGAGCGGCGGCAATCCCTCACCATCCGTATGCGCACAGGCCCTGTTTTTCATCTGTGCTGTCCGGGTTGACTGGGCACTCCAACCATCGGGCGGCTGAGTGCCGGGAAATTTTTCTGCCCTGCCACGGGTCTGTACAGTCGAGCCCGGCGGGGTATTATCAATGCCGGAATAGCTAGCCGGCTTTCTCAAGTCGGAAAAGAGAGTTGAAAACCACCAAGAATCACGGCGAAGAGATAGACGCCGTCAAGAGGAGACGCCTGTGAAACCGATAAAACGATACGCCCAACAGTTCAGCATTTTGCTGCTCCTCGCCACCGTTCCCTTAGCGGTTTCCGCTTCGCTCGAATCGCTACTGGCCCCCAAATCCGACCTCTGGCCGCGCTGGCAGGCGCACACCCCCGACTCCACGATTCGGGTTGACCACGGTCCGTGGGAGCAACTGCTGGAACGATACCTCGTTGAGTCGGAGGATGGCGTCAACCGGGTAAACTACGCCTCCCTCAAAGACAAGGATCAGAAACAACTCGACGCCTACTTGAACTCCCTCTCTAGGACACAGGTAAGCTTGCTGAGCCGCAGTGAACAGCTCGCATTCTGGATCAATCTCTACAATGCATTGACGGTACAGACAGTTGTCAGATACTACCCGGTGGAGAGCATCCGCGACATAGATATCTCACCCGGCCTGTTCGCCGACGGCCCCTGGGGAAAGCCGTTGATCTCAATTGAGGGCGAGGAAATCTCCTTAAACGACATCGAACACCGTATTTTGCGCCCAATATGGAATGACCCGCGACTCCACTATGCTGTCAACTGCGCCTCGATCGGCTGTCCCAATCTGGCTCCCAGCGCTTACACAACGGAGCGTATGGAAGCGATGCTCGAGGCGGGGGCCAAAGACTACATCAATTCCGGCAGGGGTACCTGGTGGGAAGGGAAAAAACTCGGTGTATCGAGTATCTATGTCTGGTTCAAGCAAGACTTTGGCAACGGTGGCCAAGGCGTTATCGACCACTTACGTCAATACGCAAATCCCAAACTCAAACAACAACTGCAAAACGTTTCGGATTTCGATGATCATGATTACGACTGGCGTCTCAACGGCACGCACTGAATGCGGCCGGCTGGCTTTTCCTCGAGCTTCTCCCGAAGCTGAGGATGAGACCTGCTGCAGCAATTTCCGAAGTGAACCCCGGGGTAGATAAACACTAATTAGTTATGGTATTTATTAACTGTAGCTGTTCAGCCGGATGCCGACCAAGCGAGCATAGACCCGCTAACGATCAATTCAACAACAGGGGGCGTTTGTGTGTGCCGCTGGCCATGCGATTCAGACCTTCAGGATAACTATATGTAGCTGATACCGAATACAAGGCTCGGACAATGGACAAGTTGCTAATTAATGACAAGCACGATCATCTTGGCCGAAACAGTGGTATGGGAATGCTGCAGGCACCCCAAGTATTGGTGGAACTGTTGGAAGGTGCAGGCGTTCGCTTCAACGGCAACAATCCCTGGGATATTCAGATCCATGACGCCGAGGTCTACCAACGCATATTGACCCAGGGTTCCCTGGGGTTCGGCGAATCCTACATGGAAGGGTTGTGGAGTTGCTTGAGGCTGGACTCGCTCTTCGACCGCCTGCTGAGCTCGGAAATAGATCGCCGAGTAAAACATATGAATCGCGCGCGATTACTCGCCAGTATCCTGCGTCACAAACTCCTCAACCTGCAGTCACCCAAGCGGGCATTTCAGGTTGCCAGGCAGCACTATGACATCGGCAACGACATCTTTGAAGCGATGCTCGACGAATCGATGTCCTACTCCTGCGCATACTGGGAAGATGCGGAAAATCTCTCCCAAGCACAACAGCAGAAACTGAGACTGATCTGCGAAAAACTCCAGCTAAGACCAGGTGAGAGACTCTTAGATATCGGCTGTGGTTGGGGGGGACTGGCTCAATATGCCGCCGCCAACTATGGCGTTGAGGTGTTGGGCATCACCGTCTCCAGAGAACAGCAACAACTCGCCAGAAAGCGCTGCGCGGACTTACCGGTGCAGATAGACCTGGTCGACTATAGAGCCCTGAAGGGGCGTTTTGACAAAATCGTGTCGGTGGGCATGTTCGAGCATGTGGGGTTGAAGAACTACAGCACATTCTTTAACAGCGTGCGCAATCTGATGTCCCATGACGGCCTGTTTCTCCTGCATACCATTGGCAACTACAGAGCTACGGCCAATACCGATCCCTGGATAGAAAAATACATCTTCCCCAATGGCAAACTCCCTGCGGCGCGGCAACTGTCGGCGGCCTTGGAGGGTGGCTTCGTGATTGAGGACTGGCACAATTTCGGTCAGGACTATGACCGCACACTGATGGCTTGGTGGGAGAATTTCGAGCGCGCCTGGCCGACGCTGCATGCGCGCTATGACGATCAGTTCTATCGCATGTGGCAATACTATCTCCTGAGCTGCGCCGGCTTCTTTCGCAGCCGCCAGGGACAACTCTGGCAATTGGTGCTCTCCAGCCGCAAGCGAAGAGAGGTCTATCGCTCTATCAGAATCGGGAAACGCAATTTCATGTCGATTCCCGCCTGAATAAACCCGGCGTCCCGTCTGGATCCCCAGCCAGGGGGACTTTGCGGAGGTGAGGCCAACCCTTGTATGTTCGGCAACCTAGCGTCGGTTCCGTCAATCGGTGCTGGTATGCTACCCCAATGAGTGGAAACAGCTTCCAAGACCTGTGCCGAAACTTTGCCCACCAAGTGCAAGCGAACCCTCCCCAGCGCACCCCTTCCCTTGTGGCAACGCTGTTTGGGGACGTAGTCGAAGCTTACGGAGGAGAAATCTGGTTGGGCAGCCTCAGCCGCCTGCTCGCGCCCTTCGGCATCAACGAGCGTCTGGTACGGACGTCGGTGCACCGGCTCTCAAAAGAGGGGGTGCTCACCTCCATCCGCCAGGGAAGGCGCAGCTTCTACAGCCTCACCCCATCGGCGCGTAAACGGGTCAGTCACTTCGACAGGCGCATCTACTATTCCTCGACCTCCCACTGGGACGGAAAATGGCGACTGGTATTCACCGGTACCCGGGGCGTGAAGACCAGACATCGAACTGAAGTGCGCAAGCAACTGATTTGGCAAGGTTTTGGGGTGATAGCCCCTAACGTCTATGGTCATCCAACCGCACCCCTGGAGCCGGTTTACGAGCTGCTCGAGCGCCTGGGAATAAGCGATCAGGTCGTCGTCATGCTCGCACTAAATCATGGAGAATTCCAAGGCCTAGGGCCGAGGGAGATGGCACGACAGTGTTTCAATGTAGATCAACTGGAAAGCAAGTATAGGGATTTCGTTGTACGCTACCTCCCATTACTGAAGAGTCTGGACAGGCAGGCCACGCCATTTACCGAAGTACCTGAGCACTGCTTCGTGGTCCGCATCATGCTAATACATGAATATCGCCGCATTTTGCTGCAGGATCCTGATCTCCCCCCCCAGCTGCTGCCCAGTACCTGGGTGGGGCGGGAGGCCAAGCAGCTATGCGCCACTCTTTACCGACACATTGAAGCACCGGCCGCTCAGCATATAAGCGCACTTGGTGAGAACCGCAACGGTCTATTTACCGGTCTTGCCGCCGAACATGCAAACCGTTTTCCGAGCTGAGCGCTCAAGGGGCAGAGTCCGCTCAGCGCTGGTCGAAATCGACAACTACCCGCTCTGAAAGCGGATGAGCCTGGCATGTGAGGATGAAGCCGGCTTCTATCTCCCGGGGGCTCAAACCGTGGGTGAGATCCATATCCACCTTACCCTCCACCAGCCGCGCCTTACAGGTGGAGCAAACCCCCGACTTGCATGCATAGGGTAGATCGATGCCGTTGTGGATACCTGCATCGAGAATATTTTCTCCCACCATTGCCAGCTGAAAACGGCTTGAACGCCCGTCGGCGACAATGGTGACTTCGCTGACCTCTCCCCCATCATGGGTGGCGATGCGCCGCTGCGCCTTCTGTAGAATTTTTCTGGCATCTTCAGACGAACTGGCAAACAACTCGTAATGAATCTGCGCATCCGCCAGCCCCTCCATGCGAAAGCCTCGCGATACCTCCGACATCATCGCCTCGGGGCCGCAGATGAAGGCTTCATCCGTCGAACGAATGTCGATGAGTCCCCGCTTGGCCAGCTGATAACCCTTGCGATTGTCGATAATGCCGTTGAGTAGATCCGAGCCCTGATCCTCTTCGCTGAGAATATTTATCCATTGAAATCGTGGCATATAGCGGTTCTTGAGAAAACCGAGCTCCTCCTTGAACATGATGGAGGCGCTACGGCGGTTGCCGTAGATCAAGGTTATCCGGCTATCCGGCTCCTCCCCCAGAACCGACTTGACTATAGAGATAATGGGGGTGATGCCACTGCCCACCGCCAGGCACATATAGCGCTTGTCATGCGCGGGATCCAAAGGCGTATGGAAACTGCCCTGAGGCGGCATGGCCAGAATGCGGTCACCCACTTTGAAGTGATCGTTGGCGTAGTTCGAAAATCGGCCGCCCTTCACCCGTTTGATAGCAATCCGCAGCGTATGCTCCCCGATCCCGGAGCAAATGGAATAAGAACGGCGTACCGGTTCACCGTCGATCTGGGCTTCCAAGGTGAGGAACTGGCCCTGAACGAATTGAAAAGTTTCCCGCAGCGTTGGCGGTACTTCCAGTGTCACACAGATCGCGGTATCGGTTTCCGGCCGCACCTGGGCGATACCCAAGGAATAAAAACCGGAATCTGCCTTGGTTTCCTGATTGCTCCTGGTTTTCAAATAAACCTCGCGATCGGACTATAGCCGCTTGAAATAGTCGAAGGGCTCAAGGCAATCGAGGCACCGAAAAAGGGCCTTGCAGGCGGTCGAGCCGAATTCACTGATGAGCTCCGATTCCCGGGAACCGCAGCGCGGGCAACGGACCCCCCGGCTCGGTGTAAGGCCATCTTCCGCAGTGCCACCGTCAACAGGAGGGGCGATACCCAGTGAGCGCAGATTTTCCATCCCCTTCGACGACATACAGCCACTGCCCCAGGCGGGGGACAATTCGGTTCTGATGTCCCATTCGGCAATCCCTGCACGGTGCAGAACCTGCCCTATCTCCGCTTCAATATGGGCCATGGCCGGACAACCTGAGTAGGTGGGGCTCACAATTACCGTCACTTTATCCCCGTACCGTACAATGTCCCTGAGCACGCCCATGTCCCAGATACTCAGTGCCGGTATTTCGGGATCGCTGACCTGATCCAGCAGGGCCCAGAGCTCCGGAAACTTGGAGCCCGCGCGCACCGCCTCCAACTGCCGCCGTTGTTCCGACTCAGCGTTCCAACTCCGGGTAGTCACCAGCTGCACCCCGGATAACAGCGATGTATGTACTGCAGCTCGGTCAGCAAGTGCCCCAGGCTCTCTGTATGATAACCCTGCCTCCCACCGCGCACCGCCCAACCATCCTCAGGTACCTGTAGGGTTGCCTGCTCAAGAATGGAATGCACCCCAATGAGCCAGCCCCCTCGAAGGCTGGAATTGTCAACCCCAACACCCTCCTCCGCCAGCCGGCGTTCGAGGGAATCCGTGTCGAACAGCTCGTGAGTATAGCCCCAGAGTTCATCTACAGCGCGCTGAGCCCGGCCATGACTCTCTTCAGTGCCATCCCCCAGCCGCAGCACCCACTCCCGGCTGCGGCGCAGGTGGTAGCGGGTTTCCTTTACCGCCTTGGCTGCAATCCCAGCAAGGCGGGGATCCCGGGATTTCGCCAGCCGCTCCAGGAACGCGGTGTTGTAGAGGTCGATAAATAGCTGCCTGACCTGGGAAAAGGCGAAATCGCCCCTGGGAAGCTCGTGGATCAGCAGATTGGTGAATTCCCGTTCGTTGCGGCGATAGGCAAAGTCGTCCTCGCCGCGGCCATCAGCCGCCAGCTCCCCTGCGTATCCGTAGAACATGCGTGCCCGCCCCAGAAAATCGAGGGCCACATTGCCATAGGCAATGTCTTCTTCCAGAAAGGGTCCGTTGCTCACCCACTCAGATATCCGCTGGCCGAGAATCAACGCATCATCACCGAGGCGGATGGCGTAGGTAACAAGCGCTCCTTTATCTCCATTCAGATTCATGTCTACTGCCCCCAGGCTTACATGTTGTCCACCGGATCAGGGAGCTTGTAGTAAGTCGCATGGCGGTAGGGTTTGTCATCGGAGGGATCGAAGAAACACTCCGCATCCTCCTCCTGAGAGGCACAGATATCCCGGGAACGGACGACCCAGATGCTTACCCCCTCGCTGCGCCGGGTATAACAGTCCCGGGCATACTCGAGCGCCTGCTCATGATCCTGGGCGTGAAGGCTGCCCACATGCTTGTGGTCCAGCCCCCGTCGAGGCCGCACAAACACCTCGAACAATTCCAATTTCTCGGTCGACACTGATATCTCCTCCAATAATTAACCGTGCCTCAGGCGCGGACCTGATTTCGCCGTTGCTGTTTTTCCCGGTAGGCGGTCATTGCGTCCCGCACCCATGCGCCCTCCTCATGAGCCCTGACGTGGTGCTGTAGTCGCTGCCGATTGCAGTGCCCGTTGCCGTTGATCACGCTGTAGAACTCATTCCAATCAATCTCTCCATGATCGTAGTGCCCACGACCCTCGTTCCAACATATCTCCCTATCTGGGTGCACGAGTCCCAGAAACTCGATCTGAGGTACTGTCTGATCGATGAACTTCTGCCGCAGGGCATCGTTGGTCTCGCGCTTGATTTTCCATTTCATGGATCTGGCGGAATGGGCGGACTCACTGTCGTGTGGCCCGAACATCATCAGCGCTGGCCAGTAGAAGCGGTCGAGGGAATCCTGGGCCATCTGTCGCTGCTCGGGACTGCCCTTGGCAAGAGCGATCATGATTTCGTATCCCTGGCGCTGGTGGAAGCTCTCCTCCTTGCAGATACGAACCATGCCCCGGGCATAAGGTCCGTAGGATGTCCGTTGCAGTGAGACCTGGTTGCAGATGGCAGCACCATCCACCAGCCAGCCGATGGCACCAACGTCGCCCCAGGTTTGGGTGGGATAGTTAAAAATGGAGGCATACTTGGCTTGGCCGGACTGCAGCGCTTCGATCATCTCCGCGCGGCTGATACCCAGGGTCTCGGCTGCACTGTAGAGATAAAGCCCGTGCCCCGCCTCGTCCTGTACCTTGGAGAGCAGGATCAGCTTGCGGCGCAGCGAGGGGGCACGGGTGATATAGTTGCCCTCGGGCTGCATGCCAATCACCTCGGAATGGGCATGCTGGGATATTTGCCGGATCAGATTTTTTCGGTATGCTTCCGGCATCCAGTCCTTGGGCTCAACCTTCTCCTCTGTTTCGATACGATACTGAAAGCGCCGCTCCTCAGCTGTCTGCTGCTGAATACCTTGCTCTGCTTCGCCCATCCATCTATCCCTCTAAATATCCGAATATGCGCCCCAATTTCGAGTATCGTACACCCCCACCGAAAGTGATAGTCCGGCTCTCGGAGCGATTACTCTTTCTCCACCAATGTCAACACATCGTAGGTCGCCACCGACTCGTCTCTCTGGTTGAAAACCTGGCAGTCCCAGCGCACCTCGCCATAGTCTTCTGTTTCTCTGGGGGTAATCTGCTTACAGGTGAAACGCACCTGGATTTCGTCGCCGGGATTGACGGGGGTGATAAAGCGTAGATTTTCCAGCCCATAGTTGGCCAGCACCGGCCCTGGATCGGGGTCGACGAACAGCCCCGCCGCTGCCGAAACGATGAGGTATCCATGGGCCACCCGCCCTTCAAAGAAGGGATTGGCCCTTGCCGCCGCTGCGTCCATGTGCGCATAAAAACGGTCACCGCTGAGTTCCGCGAAGCGCTCGACCTCTTCCAGGGTTATGCGGCGCCTATTCGTCAGGATGCTCTCACCTACCCTTAACTCAGCCAGCGTTTTACGAAAAGGGTGGCCCAACCCCTCAACGGGCCGCGCCCCTCTGATCCACTTTCCAGTAATCTTAGAGAGGGTGGTGGGTGAGCCCTGAAGAGCCGAGCGCTGCATATAGTGCAGCACCCCGCGGATACCCCCCATCTCCTCGCCACCACCGGCGCGACCTGGACCCCCATGAATCAGCCCCGGCATCGGTGAGCCGTGGCCTGTAGATTCGGCAGCGCAATCCCTGTTGACGATCAGAATGCGCCCGTGCCATGGACCTATTCCCATTACCATATCGGCGGCGAATCCGTCATCGTAGGTGAACAGGGAACTGACCAGGCTGCCCTGCCCCAGATTCGCCAACTCGATAGCCTGACCCGCATTGTCGTATGGGACGACGGTGGTAACCGGCCCGAAGGCCTCGATGTCGTGCACCTGGCGATTCTGCAGAGGCTGGTCGCAATACAACACCACGGGTGCGAAGAAAGCCCCCTGCTCGGCAAGCACTCCCTCCAGCTCGAGTTGTTTATTACCGTCGTACACGACCTGCGCCCCTTCCGCCAGTTGCGATACCCGTTCCATCACCTCCCGGCATTGAGCTCGGCTGGCCAAGGCGCCCATTGTGACCCCGGCTTCTCCGGGATCGCCCACAGTGATGCTGCTGAGCATTTTGCTCAAGGCATCGATCACCGCTCCGGCCAAACCTCGCGGCACAATGGCACGTCGTATTGCGGTGCACTTCTGACCGCATTTGACCGTCATCTCCCTGACCACTTCGTCGATGTAGAGAGCGAACTCCGGTGATCCCGCCTCAGCATCCGGCCCCAGAATGGATGCGTTGAGGGAGTCCGCCTCCATGGTAAATCGTACTGAATTCTTCAGCAGCTGCGAATGCTGACGCAATTTCAATCCAGTGGTTGCGGATCCGGTGAAAGTCACCGCATCCTGAGCACCCAGGTGGTCCAACAAATCACCGGTGCTGCCGCAAATCAACTGCAGGCTCCCTTCCGGAAGTATGTCTGATTCAATGATGTCCCGTACCATCAACTCGGCGAGGTAGGCAGTCTGACTTGCGGGTTTGACAATGGAGGGTACTCCCGCGATGAAACTGGGTGCCAGTTTCTCCAGCATCCCCCAACAAGGGAAGTTGAAGGCATTGATGTGAATGGCAACGCCGGTGAGTGGAGTCAGGATATGTTGTCCGACAAAGCTGCCCTGTTTCGAAAGTAGCTCCGGTTCGCCATCGATATAGACCCGGCTGTTGGGCAGCTCCCTGCGTCCTTTACTGGAGTAGGCGAAAAGGGTGCCAATACCTCCCTCTATATCTATCCAGGCGTCACTGCGGGTGGCGCCAGTCTCACGGGAGAGGCGATAGTACGCCTCTTTGCGTGCCAGCAGGTAACCGGCGAGGGCCTTCAAACGCAGCGCCCGTTGATGAAAGGTGAGGCAACGGAGTCCAGGACCGCCCACTCGCCGGCCGTAGTCCACCATGGCTGCGAAATCCAGTCCTTTACTGGAGATCTCTGCAACCTGCTTGCCATCCACGGCGCTGAACAGCGGAACCTGGTCCCCCTCTCCTTCAATCCAGCCTCCTTGGGAATAACTCCGTAAACGCATTTCGACCTCCCCGCTGTTCCACGGCGCCTGACCGGGCGAAATGCCCTCCTTCGGTACCGCCCGAAGAATCCTAGCCTATTTGATACAAAATTTGCATGATTTTCGCAATTTTGTAACGCTTTGTCATTTGATGGATTTGCCAAGACGCGGGTTGAATTATAATCCAGGTAGCTCCTGGAGCCGTGACTCCTCCAGCTCAAGAGTGCCATTATCAGGAGGGGCAACCATGCCTTTGAAAGCACCTCAAAAACGAAAACATATCCACACCCGGGCCATCACCTGCGAAGGTTTCGAACGGGAAGACGGACTCTGGGACATCGAGGCCAAACTGACGGACATCAAGACCTACCCCTTTCCCAACGACTACCGTGGGGGCTTTATCCCACCCGGGGAGCCCATGCATGAGATGCTGTTGCGGGTAACCCTGGACATGGATCTGGTGATCCACGACATCGACGCCGCCTCCGAGCATCATCCCTATCGTGCCTGCAGCGGCGCCCCTGCGGCCATGCAGCGCCTGATCGGGCTGCAAATCGGAGCAGGTTTTCTGCGGCAGGTCCGGGAGCGTGTGGGGGTAACCCGGGGCTGTACCCACCTGATCGAGATGATGTCCATCATCGCCACCACCAGCTACCAGACCATGAATGCCTTCATGGAAGAGAAGGCCAGAGCTGAGAACAACCGCGACAAACCCCACTACCTGGACAGTTGCATCGCCATGCGCAGCGATGGGGAAGTGATCAGAATGGAGTGGCCCGAATACTATACCGGATCCAAAAAGAGGAAGCCCTAATAGACATACCTCCAACCCATAACCCCTTGGCTCAGGGCGGCTTGGATCCCTTCTCCCCGGTGAATTACCGCCGATCACTAATTCCCCATCCCCAGTCACAGGACCGTAACCAGCAAGGTACCAACGGAGTGTCAGTGTTTTTTACAGATCTTCCTTCCCTAAATTCTCGATATGATTCCAACTACCTGATTCAAAGCAATAAAAGATATTTGGCACCTAATTTGCTTCTTGATTTATCAGCAGGAAAGACCAGCGTTGGGCTGGGTCGCAACACACTTTAGATTTTGGCCCAAGCATTATGGACAGGGATTCAAGTCATTGTGCCTGGTAAGAGTATTAAATAGAGCTTGGCTTAATCACTGAACGGCCTAAGTAAACGACAGTTAGTCTTGTCTGGGAGGACATCAATCATGAAGTTAAAAAGAACCTTGCTTTGCAGCGCGATACTCGCAGCATCCGCTGTATACGCACCCGCGGCACTCTCCGCGACGGTTGTGGTGAATTCGGTTGTAGGTGAGTGGACTGATACCGCACCGCCGGTACCGCCAATTGAGCAGCCTGCCCCGAATCACATCCGTTGGGGCACCCCGGTAACGGCTGGCGAGTACAGCGGTTACAAATTCGATGGCATCGCCCCGCCAGCCACAGCACCGGTTGCTACGGGCACGGTCTTCGATATCGGCACCTTCACCCATGAGAACTTCCCCATTTTTGAGCCGCATCTGGAGTGGGCAGAGTTGACCGTAACCAGCAGCGTCTCGGTTTATGAAGACGACGGTACGACACTTATCAACACATTCAACGATGTGGTCTCTGTATTCGATTTCTTCCACTGGGAAACCCCGAATGGCGCTAATCCTTGTGCCGATGGTGGTGCCCAAGGCGTCGGCGTCAACGCCAATGGCTGCGCCGACCGGGTCACCTTTGATGTCAACGCTGGCGCTACCGACAGCTTCATCATCGACAACGTCGAGTACATTCTGGACATCTCTGGCTTCCTTGTGGGCGGCGCCTTGGCTGACGAATTCTGGACCATGGAAGATGCCAACAACACCGCAACCATGCAGGGTGTAGTGACGGAGCGGGCCAATATCATCCCGATCCCGGCCGCCGCATGGCTGTTTGGTTCAGCGTTGATCGGCCTGGTGGGTGTTGCCCGCCGTCGCGCAAGCAAAGCTTGATAATAAGGCGATATAGTTCGCCACAGCAGTAACTGATTGCAGGGCGGGATTTATATCCCGCCTTTTTTTTGCCCGACTACCACAAGAGTCTAAAACCGGCGTGATTCAACCTGGTTCAGGTCCCCGATCGCTATGCTTCAGAGACTCGATCCAGCTGGTTATCGAATCGGTATGGCTCCCCCGCCAATACACCTTTGCACAGCATCCGCACCGGTAGAACAAATCGATAGCCGACTTGACGCGGGCCGGCAGAGAATCCACAACTTCCGCCTTCGCCACAGCTGTAAGCAGTCCATTGCAGGCGCTACAGCGGCTGAAGGGGCGCAATACACCCTCCAGCTGCAGGGCCCTGACTACCTCCTCGGCCTGACGCCTGGGGCGAACATTCCGCACCCAGTAACCGTGAGTCAACCTACCGTGCTTGAGCAGACCCAAATCCCGGGTCAGTGCGATGCGCCGCTGGGACAGGGAGATGCCCACTATCTCGGCATCCATGAGTTTGTTGTGGTAACGGGTATCGAAGCCCAGCAGCCTCAGGTATCCCGCCAGCCGGCCCAGATGGACATCGACAACGAAACGCGTAACACGCAGCGGCTTTGCCCTGAGTCGGATGAGTGGCGAAATATCCAACGATTCGAACATCGGGTAAACAGCAACCCGCTCGCCCCCCCGCATTTTATAGCTGAAATCCACCGATACACCATTCACTAACAGCAGATCGACTTCGGTATGGGGCACGCCAATAGCCTCCACCCTATCCTTGATAGACGGATGGCCCACGAAGCGGTGGACAAAGCTCCTTTTTCTCAGTGACAGCGGCAGAAAATCACCGAGTTCTTCATAAAAACGAAACTCAGCTTTCCTGTATGTTCTGGGGTGAGAAATTTGGGGCGCCACCGCAGCTAAAGAACCGGAAAAATGATCTCTCTCCAGCCCCCCGGCTCAGGTCGATGCGGCGGCCCGGTCGAGAGCAGTACAGGCGAACACGATATCTAGGCAGGCCATCACCTCATCATCGGTCGCGGCAATAAGCTTCTGCTCCTCCAACACCTCGTGCAATGTTTCCATGGTGGTGAGTGGATTCGCCAATACCACTCGAAACACCGTCACTGTCTCTCCCGGATAGCGAATGGTATGCAAACGGGTGCGGGAAACGAAGGTCTTGCCAGCGGCTCGCTGGGCTTTTTGGATACTCTTGGTTAGATTGTCCAACCCTTCATTGATCTCCCGGGAGAGTGCCGCCGAGGCCCCCCGCAGAATAGTCTGTAGCCGGGCAGGAACGTATCGATAAGTCAATAAATTGAGCTCTGGTTCGGTAATCAACTCGAAATCCGCCTCTTTGCGGATTAGGTTGGCGAACTCATGTGCCTTGCGGATTCCCTGATCGATCAGCAATTCGTAACCCCTGCGTCCGATGATACTCAATGCTGAGTGGACCAGCATTGCGGTCCCGGGCCTCGATCCCTCCAGGGTATGGCTGCCTAAATCCTTGGAGCCCTTACGCAGAATGTATTCGGCGTGGTGTTCGATACTGGACAGGGAGGCAGGATTCTTGAACAACACCATCCCGGCACCCATGGGTACATAGAGCTGTTTATGGGCATCGACAGTAACCGAGTCCGCACGCTCTATGCCGTCCAACAAATATTTGTGATGCTTGGAAAACAAGGTAGGCCCGCCCCAGGCCGCATCCACATGAAAATGACAACCCTGCTGCTCAGCGATATCCGCCAGCCCATTGAGAGGATCTACGTTTCCCGTTTCCGTGGTGCCGGCTATACCCACCAGGCTCAGAATTCTTATCCCCCGATTTCCCAGCTCATCACAAGTCCGCTGCAGCGCTTCCAGATCAATGCGATTGTGTGCATCTGTCTTTATCGAAATGAGAGAATCCCTGCCGATTCCAAGCAAATCCACCGCTTTGCCGAAAGAGTAATGCCCCAACTGGGAGATCAAAACCGCAACACCCTCACAGTCATAGTGCCGGATCGCGCGATGCAAACCCTCCCGGGCTACTCCCTCGAATCCCTCTGTCGGTGGAAAAAGGTTATTCCTGGCTACCCAGAGCGCGGTAATATTTGAGAGCGTACCTCCCGAACAGAATGCCCCCAGTGCGCTGTGAGCATCGTGCATCCAACGATGATAGAAATCTTCCTGGCCCCCATACACTAAACCATGAATCATCCCTATAACCTGCCGTTCCAGGGGCGTGAAGGCTTTGGAAGTCTCGATCTTGACCAGATTCTGATTGAGTGCGGTCATCACCCTGGATAGGGGCAACATAAAGCTTGGAAGCGCGGTAGTCATGTGCCCCACAAATCCCGGTGATGCGGTGTGCACTGACTGAGCCACCAGGGTCTCCATTAGGTACTCTGTGTAATCGGAGACGAAGCTCGGTTGATCTGGAATACGGTGGTCGGAGAAATCCTTTTCAATTGCCGCCAGATCCTTGTCGGTAACGACGATGTGGTCGCGGAGGAAGCCGGAGAGATTTTGGGAAATCTCCTGGTCGATTTTCCCCAAAGTGGAATCCGGGCTCTCGGGAACCGTAAAAATACGGTAGAGATTGCTCAGACTGGCTACGGCGCTTTTGGGTTCTGTGCCTCTGGCCACGGTCATGATCCCGATCTGTGACTGCGTTATGGATGGCGCGCCTGGAGAGACTCGAACTCCCAACCAATGGCTTCGAAGGCCACTACTCTATCCGATTGAGCTACAGGCGCAGTACACCGTGCTGAAGCGCCCTGCCATTGCTGACCCCAAATGCGGGAAAACTGCGACAGCGGTCTCCAAAACCGTTTATAAACGCTTTGGCCAGCGGATGCAAAACCGCGTGTGCATGCCCCGCCATGGTTGCGACGCGACTCGGGGTGGAAACAGGGACACGGCTGCGTGACTGGGCGTTGCCGATCGAGCCAGAAAATCATGATATCACCCTAGACCGCGGAGATTATCCGCTCCCTGATCGTCGCCAGAACTTCGTCGGCGTCCCGCCGCCACCAGTTTTCCGCAGAAAAGATCTCCACTTCGTAGAATCCCCGAAAGCCCTGCCTCTCCATCCATCTGCGGATCGAGGGGATATCGATAATACCGTCCCCCATCATACCGCGGTCCAATAGCAAATCCTGGGTGGGCACCAGCCAGTCGCAGAGGTGAAAGGCCAACAACCGGTCAGCACCGGCCCGGGCTATTTCCGCTTCGAGCGCCCGGTCCCACCACAAATGGTAGACATCGACAGCGATCCCGAGCCCCTCACCCAGCTCATCACAGAGGTCGTTGGCGTGGGCCATAGTATTGACACAGGCGCGATCGGCGGCGTACATGGGATGTAAAGGCTCTATCGCCAGGGGCATGGCGCAGGCGCGGGCATATTCCAGCAATCCCCCTATCCCGTCGCGAACCTGCTTCCGCGCGTCGGCAATGTCCTTGGAGCCTACTGGTATACCGCCCACCACCAGCACCAGACAATCGGCGCCGATGGCAAGCGCCTCGTCAACCGCCCTGCGGTTATCATCCAGGGCGGCTTGCCGTCCCGCTGCCGAAGACGCCGGAAACATGCCGCCGCGGCAAAGTCCGGTCACTCTCAACCCGTTATCTTTGATGGCGCGCGCTGCCTCGTCCACCCCCATCGCCTGCAGTACATCGCGCCATGGGGCGATTCCCTGAATCCCGTGGCGCACGCAACCCTCGATACACTGGCGCAGATCCCACTGAGCCTTGACAGTTGCGGTATTCAGCGAAGCTCTCGCGGGATCCGCCATCGAGTCAGCCTGCCACACCATGGACAGCCAGCACCGACCGCATCCGCACTGCCGCCAGATCCGGCTGACGTAGCAACCCTGCCTGGTCGGCGAGCCTGAAAAGCTCACACAAATGCACCAGGGAACGCGCACTCTGCTGCCCACCCAACATTGTGAAGTGACCCTGATGGCCGTTGAGATAGGCCATGAATACCACGCCTGTCTTATAGAATCGGGTCGGATTCATGAAAATGTGGCGGGAGAGGGGGACCGTTGGGGCAAGCAGACTATCATAGGCCTCCCTATCCTCCTGCCCGAGGGCCGTCAAGGCGGCGGCGGCGGCCGGTGCAATGGCATCGAATATCCCTAACAGGGCATGGGAGTACCCCAACTCGTCACCGGCAATCAACTGCGGATAGTTAAAGTCGTCGCCGGTGTACATCTTTACTCCGGCAGGAAGGCGGCGACGCATTTCCACCTCCTTTTCTGGGTTCAGCAGAGAAATCTTGATCCCATCAACCTTTTCCGCGTGGGCGGAGATGACGCCTAGGCAGGTGTCCATTGCGGCATTGTGATCCCCGCTTCCCCAATACCCAGACAATGCCGGGTCGAACATCTCCCCCAGCCAGTGAATGATAACCGGCTCCCGGACCTGGGAAAGGATGTATTGGTAAACCTCTGCATAGTCGTCGGGGCCTTGGGCGCAGGCAGCGAGGGCCCGGCTGGCCATCAGTATGATTCTACCCCCTACCGCCTCCACTGCAGCGCACTGCTGGGTATAGGCTTCGATCACGTCTGCAAGGGTAGACGCCGACCCAGGCGCAAGATGATCGGTTCCGGCACCGCAGGCCAACAGTTCTCCCTTGCCGTCAGCATTCGACTCGACCACGGAGCGCCGAATCAGCTCCAAGGCTTGTCCCCAGTGCAACCCCATCCCCCGTTGCGCCGTATCCATGGCCTCGGCCACTCCCAGACCCAGTCCCCACAGGTAGCGCCGATAGGCTAAAGTCGCATCCCAGTCTATTACGCAATCCTGCCAGGGATCGGCATTGGCAAGGGGGTTGGTCACCACATGGGCTGCGGCATAGGCGATACGCGGCAGTGCCTCCTGGTTGGGGTTTCGCTGGGGGTAACCGCGGGGCTCGGAAAGCCGGTAGGGCTCGAGTCCACCGGCGGCGGTGGGTAATCGCAATACTTCTGTACTGGCGCTCACAATGTCAGCTCGGGCACTGGGAGCCAGCGCCGCTCTGCCCAGCTTCGCAACCCGAGCTCAGCCAGTTGCACACCCTTGGCGCCCTCCAGCAGTGAGTAATTCCAGGGGCCGTCCTCATACAGGTGACGGACAAAAGCCTCCCACTGCGCCTTAAAGCCGTTCTCGGTCGGTACGTTATCCGGAACCTCGAGCCAGTTGTGAAAAAAATTGATGGATTGCGGGAGATCGGGGTTCCACACCGGTCTCGGCGTATTCACCCGAGACTGGCTCCAGCACTTGTGCAGGCCGGCCACCGCCGAACCTAGGGTGCCATCCACCTGAAAGGTCACCAGATCATCGCGCCGCACGCGCACGCACCAGGAACTATTGAGTTGCACGATAACCCCCCCCTCCAGCTCGAAAGTAGCATAGGCCGCATCATCGGTGTCGACTTGATACTCCCTGCCCTGCTCATCCCAGCGGCTGGGTATATGTGTGGCGCCGATACAACTTACCGACTTCACCGGAGCGATTACGTTGTCCAATACATAGCGCCAATGACAGAGCATATCGGTAATGATGCTGCCGCCATCGGCCTTGCGGTAATTCCAACTGGGACGCTGGGCGGGCTGCCAGTCGCCCTCGAAAACCCAGTATCCAAACTCGCCGCGGACAGAGAGGATACGGCCGAAAAAACCCGAATCCCTCAGCATCTTCAGTTTGAGTAATCCCGGAAGGTAGAGCTTGTCGTGGACCACGCCGTGTTTGATGCCTTGGCGCTGTGCATGACGGGCAATATCCACTGCCTCCTCCAGGGTCTCGGCAATGGGTTTTTCGCAATAGACATCCTTTCCCGCATCAATCGCGCGCCGCAGCAGACCCGCCCTGAGCTGAGTTGTGGCAGCATCGAAAAACAGGGAATCTTCGGCATTGGCGAGGGCAGCGCCCAGATCGACAGTGTAGCGGGAGATGCCGTTGTCCGCGGCCAGGCGGGCTATCTTATCCCGATTGCGGCCTACCAGGATGGGATCGGGCATGACCCGGTCACCGTTTAAAAGCGCCACCCCACCCTGCTCCCGAATACCGATCACCGACCTCAACAAATGCTGATTCAGGCCCATGCGTCCGGTAACACCATGCATGATTATCCCGAGCCGATGTTGAGTCATTGCGCCCTCTCCGTTGTATCTCTCATTTCACTCATACGCGACCAGTCGATCGCTGCACCGCTAGCGAAACCTGGAGCATTCAGGGACCCCAACTGCACTCTGCCCTGGCGGATAGCCAGACAGGTCCTGCCGTCGCATTGGGTATACAGATCGGGGTGAGCATCGTGAAATGCCCGCTGCTCCCCCTCCGGCGCCCCGGCCATACCCCGGACGTAGTGATGGCCATTGCGCTCGCCGTTATTCATGCCCAGCAGCGCGATCAACGCTAGATCCTGCTGGAGCGCCAATCCCGCCTGACAGGTGAGGTCTTCGGCAGCCAGAAACAGCGACCTCCCCGCATCGCCATTGGAATGGCAACAGCGTGCTGCATTTATCAGGGATTTGTAGAGTCCCTTGCACGCCTTGCTGGAGACACCGCTGTAGCCCAGTGCCTGGGCGTGTATAAAGGCGTCCAAGCTGCCGTCAGACTCGTCGATGATCAGTGGCACTTCTGCGGCGAGAGTGCTGAGGTCACAATCCAGGGCGCTATCACGGTGAATCGGCTGCTCTATGTACTTTAGCCCAGCCCGCATGCCAGCAAGACCCTCCGCCCGCTTGATATGCTCCCAGAACTCGAGCAGTTGCCCACTGTCTCGAAACTGCTCGTTTCCATCCAGGGTGACAGAGTAATTCCCAAGATTGGTATCGAGTATTCGCGCAATCTCTTGCAACCGGCTCAGGTCGGCTTCGATCTGCCCAGAAACTTTGATCTTGAAATAACGATGGCCATAGCTCCCTATAACCTGGGTCAGCGTTTCCGGCAGACCGTCCTCCAAGACCGGGGGATTGCGCTGCGGATCCTCGACCAGGGGATCGAGCATACCGACGGTATGGCGCACCGCCACTTGATCCCGGGGTTGGAGGCCGCGCAGAAACGCGTCGCCATTGAAACCGTCAAGGTCTGGCGCCAGCCGGGAAAAGCCGATTCCCGGCAGGTTTTCGCGCATCGCCTGCTGAAAGCCCGTGTTAGTGGCCTTGCATAGGCCATCGAGTATCGCCTTGTCCAACTCCGCGCCGCCAAAGGAGGCGACCAACGGCGGCAGCCCCTGCCGCCCGCCGCTATCGATCAGCGCCTGGTAGTGGAAGGCGAAATGGTCGAAGGCGGATAGTGCCTCGGTGGACGACCCATATGCCTCCGCTGCCAGCCGCAGCGAACTTCGGAGCTGATCCAGATTCTGTTCGTTGGTCAGTGCCGGCGATTTATCGAACCACTTCGGCACCAGCAATTCGGCGGTTTCACCCCATGCCTGGCGCCCATCCTCCAGTTCAACATGCACGCTCACGAAAACCTGGGGGGTCCGCTCCAGCGTGGTCATACCGAACTTGAACGGAAGCCTAAGTACCACTTCGCGCTCCCCGAATCGAATCTCGCGGATTCGCAGACGATTCACCATTAATCCAGCCGCTCCATCAGATCCCGCACATGGCGTATACAAAACTCCGCAGTGGTTGGCCCGTCGGGTTCGTAGATAAAAGGCTCCATGGAAATAACCTTGTCGTATCCCGTGTCCTTGAGCGCCTGAAGTATGGGGAGAAAATCATCCTCGCCCTGCCCGGGACCCTGCCGATTGGTGTCATTGAACTGAATGTGCGCCAGTTTACCCGTGGGCATCCAGCGGTGGATGAGGTCGGCGATGGGCTGCTCTTCCATCTGTCCCGCGGCACTGGTGTCGATCATGGTTCGGAAGCAGGGCTGATTCACGTCGTCTACCATTCTGACAGCTTCATCCAGGTAATTGATGAAAGATGTCTCAACAGTGGAGAGCGGCTCGATGCAATATGTCACTCCAACGCTACAGGCGGCATCGGCAACCGACGCGAACAGCTCCTGAGCGCGGGCGTAGGCGGCATCCCAACCGGCTTCCGGCTCGACTCTGCGCTGAGCCGGGGAGCCATGCACCAATACACTTCCTCCCAGTTCCGCACAGAGGTAGACCAGGCGCACCAGATGGCTCCGGGTACGTTCTAAGACCGCTTTGTCACCGGAGGTGATACTAAGCCCCCGAGGTGTCACCAACAGCCAGTGAAGCCCGGTAATCTTGATCCCCTCACCCTCGGCGACCCGACGCCACTCTTGGGCAGTCGAGGACTTTATCTGTTTGGGGTCGGGTGCCAGGGTAAAGGGTGCCAGTTCCAGGCCGTCGTAACCCAGATCATGGGCAAAGGCACACTGCTCCTTAAAGCTCATTTCTCTGATCACTTCATTGCAAAGGGAGAGTTTCATTGGTTGTCCTTGACTTCAATTGTCTGCTGAATCCACCTGCGGCAACAAGGCGCCAGAGGGATCGATTTGCTGCAATACGCCGCACATTCCGAAGACTACTTTCAATCCCCGGGTATTCGCATGCCTAATGGGTTGGGAAGGAGCACCGCCAGGAAGTTGGTGTATCCGCTCCAGACTTGTCTCCAGTGCTTTCCCCGCCCCCGCCTGGAGCAACGCCAGGTAGTCGCTACGCCTGGACGCGAGCTGCTGCCGATGCAGGGAGTAGAACCTCTCCAGCTCATCGAAATAGGCGCTACGATCTTGCTCCCACTGCCGCAGCAATTCAAGATACGCGGATACCGAGGCATCGCGTCTTCGCAGCGCACCCTCCAGTCCCTCCGCAGCCAGCTCCCGGAGTTTCGAATAGGCCGCTGGATCCCCATCGATGTCGGTTCCAAAATAGATGCGGGCATCCCCATGCTCAGGTAGTCCGCCATTGCCCATGATCACAAGAAATTCGCAGCGATCGTAACTCACCGACCGATGCAGCGTACCCGGGGGAAACTGCAGGTAGCTGCCGGGCTCCATGAGATGGCGCCTGAATCCGTGCTGCAGATCATGGAGCTCCACCGCCCCCCGCCCAGCCAGGCAATAATAGGCCTCGTCACTCAGCCCGTGAATATGCGCACAACCGGCATCTACGCCATCGGGACCGGGCCGCTGGTCATATACCCGTAAGCGGGTCATGGCAACACCGCCCAGAAGAGAATGCTTCACGACGCCCTCCCCCGCGGAATGATCCGCAACAGACGCAGCAGATCCAAGATTGGATTCACAAGTAACCCGAATATCGCCAGAGCCAACTCCCTGAGGATCCGGGTTATCGTTCTTAGATAATCTTTCCACCCGCCGGCGAGGGCGGATCGCGCCCCCTCGATACCGGTTTCCATTCCATCCATGGGGCTGCCCACCAACGCACGCAAGCCTGCCAATACTGCCTTCAGCAGCCGGTAGTGAACCCGCAGTAGTTCAGCGGCGCCTCCGGTCACAGCCGCGAACATCCGCTGAAAGCGCGGTGAGATATAGTCGCGCGTGGGGCGAAAGCTCATTAACAGTGTCAGCAGGCACAACAACATCAACAAGACACAGATGGGGCGGCTGAAGTAGAAACTGAAATCCCCGTCATTAATAACCCAAGAGCGGCGGAAGCTCTTGTCGAAAATATCGCCGAGCACTATTCCCAATACCAGGGGCGCCATCGGATACTTCATCTGCCGGAGAACAAAACCGAGGATGCCAAAAATCACCATGACCCAGACGTCGAACATACGTTGCTGGATGGCGTAACTGCCGATTACGCAGAGTACGAATACCACCGGCATCAGGCGCTCACGGCGCACCACCAGGATCTTCAGCAGCAGAGGTGTAAGCGAAATCCCCAATACCAAAATAGCCAGCGCCGCGAACAACATCATGACCACCACTTCGTAAACGAAGCTGGGCGATTCGATCATGATCATCGGGCCTGGTCTGACCCCATGTAGAATCATGGCCGCAAGTAGCACCGCGGCCGGAGCGGATCCCGGGATACCCAAGGTCAACACGGGTATCAACGCTCCGGGAGGGGCCGCAGAATTTCCGGTCTCTGCCGCCATCAGCCCCTCGACCGACCCCTTCCCAAACCGCGCTTTTTCACGGGAGGCACGGCGGGCCGCAGCATAGGAAACCCAGGCACCGATATCCTCCCCCACCCCAGGAATGACTCCGATCAGGGTACCGATGAAACCGGAACGGGCTATGCTGCGCTTGTAACGAAATACGTGGGAAAGATTCGGGATCACATCACGCAGACGGGTGGCGGAGCGAATCACCTCCACGCGGCGGTTCAACATGACCGAGATGACTTCGGAAAAACCAAATGCTCCTACCATGGCGGGGATAAGATTAACCCCCGACTGCATCTCGGTATAGCCGAAGGTAAAGCGGTCCGTCATGTAGAGTTTCTCCTGCCCTATCATGGCTACCGCCAACCCCAAAAATCCCGCGATCCATCCTTTGAGCGGATCCTCCGCGGCGGTGAGCTGGCCGGATATCAGTATTCCAAAAATGGCTAACCAGAAGAACTCGTGGGTCTGGAATTTGAGTGCATAATCGGCGAGGATCGGGGCAACAGTCGCCAAAAAGAAGAGCCCGATGGCAGTTCCCAGGAAAGAACCTGTGGTGGCGATGCCCATAGCCGAACCCGCCTTTCCGGCTCTAGCCAAAGGATGTCCATCCAGAGTGGTCGCCGCATTCGCCGGTGTCCCGGGAATATTCAGTAGAATCGCACTGCGGCTACCGCCGTAGATCGCCCCCACGTAAAGGCAGACCAAGACCAACAAGGCATCGTCATGATTCATGCTGTAGGTGAGCGTGGTCAGCAGGGCCACGCCCATAGTCGCAGTCAACCCCGGCAACATGCCGATAGAAATACCGAGCAGCGTCCCCCCCACAACCAGCAGCAGGGATTTGAAGCTGAAAAACTTCGCCGCAGCACCGACAACGAGACCTGAAGTGGCGGCAAGATAGTCCAGCAGCCCCAGCAGATGCTCCATCAGACTGCCCCGCTCCGCACCTCAGGGTAACTGAACATAGAACTTACGCTCGAACAACCAGGCGACGATCAGGGTGACAGCTCCCGCCTGCAGGCTCGCAGTAAAGAAGAGCCAGAGATAGGCACCCACAGGCCCTTTTACGAAACCGAATCTGGACTGCAGTTGACGACCAACTGAAGGAAATCGGCCCACTAACCACTGCCATCGCTGGGCGCCCAGCGCCTCGGCATTCTGCCACTCAAAACCGACTACGAAAACTACCAAAAACACAGCGGTAGCAGACTCATAGCTCATCCGCCAACCACCGACTTCCGATCCCAACATGACCAGCGCATAGCAGGTACACCAGGCAGCTGCCAGGAACCCCCGGAGCCATCGCCCAGGTTCCCTTTTTGACCCTTCGACTCCCGGCACTAGGCGGTGTCCGCCGGCACGTATGGAGCGTATCAGTAACACCAAGGCCATCAGCGCGATGACGACTCCGAGCAACATCGGGACCCGCCCTGGCTCGCCACCGGCTTCGATATACCCGCCGGCGCCCGGCATCCCCATCCCCTCGACCAGCATATAGACCCCCAAAAGGAACAGCAGGATGCCGGTGATGAAATCGGCTCGCGCCATCAGGGGTGTGGGTTTGGACATAGACTGTGGGACCGCAGACCGGAGTCGCGCAGACTCCTAGGAGAGCAGCGAAGCGGTGCCGCGCACCGACATCCCACTCTCCTCTGAGCCTGGCACCAGCTCAGAATCAGGGTCTAGGAATTCCGAGGCTGTCCGGGCTGACCCTGGACTTCCCGCCGTCGTGGATTTGCCAGGCATTGATCTGGGTACTGGGAAACGCCTGCTCATAGGCGGCATCACCGGAAACCACATTGACCGCCAGCCCTTTCGACTGGGCATAGTCTTTGAGACGCTGGGAGTTCTTGATATTCTCGCCCCACACTTTTCCCATAGTCTCCGCTACATCTTCGGGAATACCTTTGGGCGCCCATATACCGAAGTACACCGGGCCCACACGCGTGTCGGGAACCTGACTCTTGATCGATTCTATGGGGCCGATATCCGGGAGTTCGACGGCCTCCGGCGTAAATGCACCAAGTGCTTTGAGGCGTTTAGCTCTCAACATTTCGTACTGCTCTGAAACCAGTTGGGTGGTCATCTCGGTTTCATGGGCTACCGCGGCCTTCACCGCGGGACTACCGCCGTCGTAAGTCACCATCTTATAGTCACCACCGACGGCTGCCTTCAGGGCCTCCGCCGAGGCGCCTCCTGCGGAGTTGATCCCTCCGGTGGCTATGGTCACTGAATTGGGATCTTCCTTCATGCCCTGAACCACGGCATCAACGGTCTGAAATTTGGACTCCGGATTGACTGATAATAGCGTGAAATTAATCACCGCAAGATAGAGATTCCAATCCTTAAGGTGGGTATCGATGGAGCCGGTCACACCGTAGGTGCCTAGATCCTTTGCCGCTCCCGCCGTCCAGGTATATCCATCCTTCGGGGCTTCGAGTGCCGCTTTGGTGCCAACAGCACCCGCTCCACCCGGTTGATTGACCACCACCACCTTCTGGCCCAGACCCTCTTCCAGATCACCGGCCAAAGTCCTCACCAGTTGGTCCGTTGACCCTCCGGCACCCCAGGGCACAATGATCCTGATCGGTTTTTCGGGTTTCCACTCCGCGGCCGCCGCGCCACTCAATATCAGGGCCGCCGCGACCCCTACCACAGTGAACCAGGAATGCTTCATCTTAACCGCCTCCTCTGTTGTTATCGGTTACCAGCAAATACATTGCTAACGGGTTGGTTACTCATAGTTCAAAGCCCGTTGAATTTCAACCACCGGCGACGCTTCGGACCCACCGCCGATCAAGGTCGCAAATAACACATAACCACCTCGGTTATGTGTTTCAGCCGTTCTTTCAACGCCGCCGCTTCGGTGAGGTCCTGATCGAAAATCGTGCCCAGTGTGGCTGCATTCGACAAATAAAAATATCCCAGGCCCGCTACGGTGATATATAACTGTACCGGTTCTATTCCGCTGCGGAACAGGCCCGCTTTCTCACCTCTCACAAGCACCTGCCGCAGCTGCTCCACCAGCGGTGTATGCATCGCCGGCAACCGCCTGGAACGCCTGAGATGAGCGGCGCCGTAGAGATTTTCGTTATTGAGCAGGCGAATGAATTCCGGGTGCGCCACAAAATAGCCGAAGGTAAAGCGAATCAACTCCCGCATCGCCCGATCCGGGTCCAATCGCTGCAAATCCAGTGCCTTCTCGTGATCTCTGATATCCTGGTAGGTGCGCTCGAGCACCGCTACAAACAGCGCCTCCTTGTTGCCGTAATAATGGTAAAGCATACGCTTATTGGCACGAGCTTTGCGCGCGATAGCATCCACCCGAGCACTCCCGTATCCCTTCTCTGCGAACTCGGCCATGGCGGCATCCAATATTTTCTCCTTGGTGAGCTCGGGATTGCGTTTGACTACCATGACATGATTCGCCGTTGAGGAGTGTTCTTGTATCACCGGGGCACTTGTAGTTAAGTAACTAAATAGTTAATTTCAATGGATCAGTCAAGCTTCGCATTGAGAAAAGCAGCCTACTGAACCCGCCTCAACGTTGGCGGCCACAGACTGAAAGTGAGGCACCATGGGCAAATTGGCGGGACGAGCCTAACCGGTATGGAGTGGCTTCCACTTACCCTTATCTGCGCCTTATCGCTGGCATCGGCGGACGCTCTGACCAAGGCTCGGCTATCTGGCTACAGCCTTCGTGAACTGGCGTTAATCAGGCTAACGTTCTCGGGTTTGCTGCTTTCCCCACTGGTGTTTACCCAGCCCTTTCCCACCCTGCCACTGGCCTTCTGGGCCTGGACCGGGGCCAGTGTCCCCCTGGAGATCCTGGCGATGTTGCTCTATATGTATGCCATCAGGGACCACAGTCTGGCCGGTACCCTGCCCTATCTTGCTTTCACGCCGGTGTTTGTGGTCCTCAGCGGATATCTGCTTCTGGGTGAAACCCTCTCCGCCAAGGGGATCCTTGGGGTATTGCTGGTTGTCGCCGGTGCTTGGCTGCTCAACACTGGGGAGACACGCCCAGGGCGCTGGCGCAGCTGGTTGGTACCTTTTGTCCGCATTTTTAGCAACAGGGGATCACTGGCAATGATGGGTACCGCCATGCTCTATGCGATTACCTCAGTCAGCACCAAAGGGGCGATGCAGTATATGGAGCCGGAACTGTTCGGCCCCTTCTATACGCTGGTTGTGGGCTTGATCCTGGTTCCGCTGCTGGGATTCCACAGGCCCAGCACCCTGAGGCGGATTTGGCGTCAACCCTGGGCCGTTCTCGGTACCGCGGCTCTCATGGGTATCATGCTTGTTACCCATTTTGTGGCCATCACCCAAGTAGAGGTGGCATATATGATCGCCGTCAAACGCACCAGCCTGCTGTTCGGCATTCTCTACGGTGCGCTGATTTTTCGGGAACAGGGCCTGGGCAGACACCTTCTGGCCGGTGGCGTCATGGTAGCGGGCGTCATGGTCATCGCCTGGAACTAGCGCAACGACACTCTGCAACCTGTCATTCACGGATATCCTCGGCGCCGCCCCGGCCTAAGACCCCGCTTGCCTCCCGGTCGGCAATGGCCTGTAATACTAGCTTCCCGGTCTAAGGAGTTGTTCGGTTTGAAAATTCATCATCTACAACACGTCCCCTTTGAGGGACTGGGCAGCATGGAGGCTTTCTTTTCAGCAGGCGGTCACCAACTCTCTTCAACCCATTTCTATCGTGGCGAATCCCTACCCCCGATCTCCTCATTCGACTGCCTCATCATCATGGGCGGGCCCATGGGTGTCGGTGACCATATCGACCATCCCTGGCTCGAAAAAGAGATAGCCTTTCTTGGACAAGCTTTGAACAGCGGTAAAACCGTTCTAGGAATTTGCCTGGGTGCCCAGTTGATCGCGGCAGCGCTGGGTGCCAGGGTTCGGAAAAATCCCGATCGAGAGATAGGCTGGTTTCCGGTTCAACGCGAGGCAGCCGCGGGCCAGACGCTGCTTGCAGAGATTCTTCCCCAGCAGATGCAGGCTTTTCACTGGCATGGCGATACCTTTGAACTGCCCACGGGTGCGCATCTCCTGGCATCCAGTGAAGCCTGCGCCAATCAGGCATTCTCTCTGGAGGACCGGATCTTCGGATTTCAATTTCACCTGGAAACAACCCTGGAGGGTGCCGAGGCGCTAATCTCCCACTGTAGCGACGAGATCGATGGCTCCCGGTACGTTCAGACCGCTGGCCAGATGTTGAGAGACAGTAAGCGATTTACCGCCAGCAATCGACAGTTGGATGCCATTCTGGAGAAAATTCTAGACGCCTCCAGTACCCCGTGAGTTACTCCTGCGCAGATATGAAAGCCTCCGAAAACAGGCCTCACAACAGGAACTGGATCACATTAAGAGAAGTATGTTGCCCTTATAGTGATTGCGGTAATCGTATGAGATAGCCTCCGGCGCACTGAGCAGAAACAGATTTGTTGATCTACACTGCGCCAAACGCCATGAGTTAAAGAATACAGTTCGTTGGTACTGGGCCGCGGTAAAAAACTGAAAACACACAAGGCCGTTATATGGATGTCAAATCTATTGTTGACCAGGTAGACACACTATTATCACTACCCCAAGTCTGCCGGCAAATGGGGCGTCTACTAGAAAACGAACAGTGTGAGTGCGTGGAGCTAGCCGAGCTGATCGGGTATGACCCCGGCCTAACGGCACGGATTTTTCGCCTCGCCAACGATCCCGAATTCAACGCCGCCCCTGCCGAAAGCATTTCCGAGGCGATATCAAGAATAGGCAAACAGCGGCTCAAACAACTTTTACAAGACGCTGCTACCGCCGAGATATTCCCAGACCTGGCTCCTGATATTGTCGATATGGACGATTTCTGGCACCACAGCATTTGCTGCGGTCTGGCCTCCACCATACTTGCCCGGGAAGCCGGCATGGAATATCCGGAGCGCCTGTTTGTTCCCGGTTTGCTCCACGACATCGGCCAGCTGATCCTGTATCAGGCCAATCCGCAGCTGGCAGCCAAGACCCTAACAGCCACCCGAAGGCAGGAGTCTTACCGCTATCTGATGGAGAAGAACACCATCGGTTTGACCCACGCCCAGGTGGGGCAGGAATTGCTGAGGCGCTGGAACTTTCCACCCATGGTTCAGCGGGTAGTGGAATTTCATCATGAACCTAATCTCGCGGGTGAGTTCCGAAAAGAGGCATCGGTGGTACATATCGCCACTGCAATCGCCAATTGCGTCGAACCCAGCTGGAAAATGGATCGCGATCGGCATGAAGCCAAGTGGCAGATCAATCCATATGCCTGGAGCACCACCGGCCTGACAACGGACATCATAGAACCAACGCTGTGCGAAATATGCATCGAATCCCTGAGCGTGCTCGAGGTGGTGGACCCAACTGCGGCCACTGTCTATTGACTCAAACCGCGCTCTCGCCTGACGCTGCCCAACTATCCAGATCGGGTTATTCGAGGACGCTGTCCCAATCCTTCCAAACCGGGTCAAACCCCTGTGCACGAATCATTGCCGCCACTTCCGCCGGCGTGCGCTCGTCGTTCACATCAAACTGCTCCAACGCATCATCCTTCAAGGCGTAGCCGCCGGGATCGGTCCTGGACCCGGCGCTCATGGAGGTGATTCCCAGTTTCAGCAGGCGGTCTCTCAACAAAGGGCTCTCCCGCGTCGAGAGAGAGATTTCTACATTCTCGTTGAAAATACGATAGGCACAAATGAGCTGCACGAAATCCTGATCGGTCACCTCGACATTGGGAGATTGGCAGCCTGCGGCCGGTCGCAGCCTGGGCAGGGAAATTGAGTATCGGGTGCGCCAGTAGCTGCGCTCGAGGTAGCCGAGATGAAGGGCGACAAAGGCAGAATCCACCCGCCAATCCTCGAGTCCCAACAGGGCGCCGATTCCGATCCGGTGAATACCCGCCCTGCCTAATCTGTCCGGGGTTTCCAGACGATAGGCCATATTCGCCTTCTTGCCTTTGGGGTGATAGGACTTGTAGGTGCCACTGTTATATGTCTCTTGGTATAACAGTACGCTGTTGAGCCCCCGCCGAATCAGGCGCTCGTAGTCCGCCTGATCGAGTGCCTGCACTTCCATGGTGATACTGGAGAAGTGGGGCCTGAGCCAATCCAATACCTGCTCGAAATAGTCGACCCCCACTCGGCGATTAGCCTCCCCTGTAACCAGCAGGATGTGCTCGAACCCCTGGGATTTGATCTCCCTGACTTCCCGCATCAGTTGCTCTTCATCGAGTGTCAGCCGGGCAAGTTTGTTGTCAACACTAAAGCCGCAATAGGTACATATGTTATGGCATTCGTTAGAGAGGTAAAGCGGAATGTAAAGCTGCGTGGTATTGCCGAATCGCTTGCGGGTAAGCGCGTAGCTCAGCTGCGCCATCTGTTCCAGGAAGGGGGCTGCGGCGGGAGATACCAGGGAACAGAAATCGTCCAGGTCCCGGCGCCCCGACTTGTTCAGGGCCCGCTGCACATCCGCATCGGTTTTGGTTTGAATGCGGTCCGCCATTCGCTCCCAGGAGTGCTGACCAAATTCGTCTAAAAAGCTCATATCCACGCTTGCCTTGGGTTCCTTCAATCGGCTGCCAGAAAAGCGGTCAGCGGACTACTGGCATCGGCCTGGCCGCGCACGCTTGCCATTTTCGCTTCGAAGGCCAGGCGCCCACTGTAGACGGCCAATCGAAAGGCCTCTGCCATGGCCACAGGATCTCCCGCCACCGCAATTGCGGTGTTCACCAGAACCGCATCGGCGCCGAGTTCCATCGCCTCCGCAGCCTGGGATGGGGCGCCTATACCGGCATCCACCACCACTGGCACCCCGCTTTGTTCAACAATGATCTCCAGCATGGAGCGGGTCTGCAGCCCCTGATTGCTCCCAATTGGTGCTCCCAGGGGCATGACCGCAGACACGCCAACTTCCTCCAGCCTTTTACAGAGCACTGGATCGGCGTTGATATAGGCCATTACTTTAAAACCCTCTTTAGCCAACGCCTCAGAGGCCGCCAAGGTTTCTATTGGGTCTGGTAACAGATACCGAGGGTCGGGATGGATTTCGAGTTTCAACCACTCGGTCTCGAGAGATTCCCTGGCCAATTCGGCAGCCAAGATGGCCTCCTTCGCCGTTCTCACTCCCGAGGTGTTGGGCAGCAAATGGACACCCGGCACCGTCAGATGGGCAATCACATCGTCCTGCTGCTCATGAAGCTGAACTCTGCGAAGGGCGACGGTCACCAACTCTGTTGCCGATGCCTTCACAGCCTCCCGCATCAGTGGGTAGGACCCAAATTTTCCAGTGCCCAGGAAAAGCCGTGATCGGTATTCGCGGTCACCTATGCAAAGCGGTTCTATATCTCTCATTTGAACTGTTCCCGTTGAATCCAGATGGGTAGCGGCAACCAATGTCTCCACGCTTTCCTCACCCACCCTGTATTGGTGCGATCATCACCACCTGATCGTTCTCCTGCAACTCGTAATCCTGCCATTCCATTTTGCGCACCACCTGATCATTGACCGCAATGGCTATACGATCCAGGTGATCTACGGAAAGCTGCTTCAGCAACGCATCCACGGTTTGCCCGCGCTCGACCGATAGCCGCTCACTATTGAGAGTGATATTCACAACCTTGGGTTCCATCACAAGACCTCCAACGCATGCGTGAACCGGCCGCAACCGGCGATAATCTGCTACGAGGGAGAAAGACTAAACCAGAAACTTCAAATCGGCCTCCCTACGCCGGTACAAACCGGATCAGGTTCAAAGGGTATTTCTCAGCCCGTTGGTTCGGGCACCCCCGCTGAATCGAAACCCATACTACCACTCAAAGGCTCTATCCACTAAATTCGGTCCGGGTGAGGTTCGCCGTCTTAGGGCCTGTTAACACTAATTGGATAGGCCCATATGCCCGGCTACGGCCACGATTGACCCGCCCTGATTTACCATAAGGAGGTGGGGTCCGCGGGTGTCGTAAAGGCAGCGGGTAGCGGCTCCCGAGTTATCGCTTTCGCTCCCGGCAGACTACTCGATGCGAATCAGGGAATCGAATATCTGCTCGCCGGTCTCTTCCTCGATGAACCAACCGCTGGCGGTCTTATCGGTATTGGAGACGGAGAACTCTCCCCATCCGGCATTTACCATGTGCACTCTGAACTTACGGGGCATATTCTCCAGAAAATGGCCGCTGCCGTTGGTGTAGCCCGGACTCTCGATGTCGAAACTGCCATCGTCATATTGGGTCACCCGATATATCGTACTGTCTTCTTGGCTCATCCAAACCCCGGAGATATCGGGGAAGCCGGGGCCGGCGGCTACAGCCGCCGCTCGCTTTTCCTGCTCCGGTGGCTTGGCAGCGACGATGGGCATCTTTGGTTCTGGCTTGTCGAAGACGGGCTTGTGCAACACATCGTCCTCTTCAGTGGGTATCTCCTCGATATCGGATTCCTCCACCGACAAGCCGTACCCCAGCAGCACAACAACCAAAAGACCGATGGCGCCCAGAGTCTTACCCCAGTGCGACTTTTTTTTCGGCTCGGAATCGGGGTCGGGGTCGGGGATATCTATTTCATCAATACGGGACTTGCCAATGCCGGGCAGCGCCTCGAGCAATCGAATCAGCCCTTTGACATCGGTGCTCCAACGGCCCTGCTTATCGGAAATGTCATACATCTGGTTGTCGAGCAACCAGGAGATCTCACCCAGGTTGATATCTTTCGACAGGGTCGTGCCGTCGAGCGTAACAGGTATCACCGGCACCCCGAGCTGATGTGCCCGTTCCAATTCAAAGGCTACATAGTTAACCGCGTCTTTCGACCTCAGGGTCCATATCGATTCCCAACGTGGACCAATCACCAGCAGCAGTACACCGGCCTCTCTCAGGTTGTGTTCGAGGACCTCACGCCACTTACTGCCTCCGGCGATATCCTCGACATCACGAAAGACGCGTCCTTCACCAAAGGCGGCCTCCAGGTTGTCCTTCAATCTGGCCACATACCCTGGGCGGTCCTCGCGTCGATAACTGAGAAAAATCTTCTTTGCCATACAGCACGGCTCCTTTTACGGTTCGGCTCGTTAAGCATACCTGGGCAAAAGAGTAGGAAAAAAGCGCGTGCTTTACCAGTCAGCCCGGCTTCTGACAATCGCCTGTCATGGGCCTAATAATGCCGGGGGATGCTTGATACCCGCCAAATCCCAGGCACCTCTTTTCTTCTATTCCGCCGTGCCAGCTACTGCTTGAGAGATCTTACGATCCTCAGTAGCTCAAGCTGGTCCCACTCCCTGCCGCCGATGGCTTGATATCGAATCTTGCCCCCGGGATCGACGACGAAGGTAGTGGGCAACCCACGCACTGGCCACTGGTCGATTACCGCTGAATCTCGATCGAGAAGCAGTGGAAAATCCACCGGATAGTTTGCAGTAAACTGAAACACGGTATCCTCGTCCTCACCCACGTCTATACCGAGCATCACGACTCCCTCCGCCTCCAACTGCTCCCAGGCTCTCTGCATGGAAGGCATCTCAGCTCGACACGGGGGACACCAGGTAGCCCAGAAATTGATGATCACCACCCGCCCGCGATAATCCGAAAGACGATGCAGATTGTCATCGAGATCAGACAGCCCAAAATCTGGGGCATTGGGTGCTCCAATTAATTTCGTCAACCCACGGCCCGCCTCCTGGGCATAAATGCTCGCGGCCATGAATACCAACATTGATGCAACTAGCAATCTGTTCATCGCGGTTAATTCATCAGCGATCCATAGCGCAAACGATGTTCCGGATTTGGCGCTCGGTCACACGGCCGTCTATCGACAGTGTCAGTTGCAAATCGAATGTCTCCCCGGGGTCAAGACCGAAGCTGCTCATCCCCCAGTTGTAGTCGCCCGGCTCGAAGGTCTGACGAGTGGGTAGAAGCGCCCAACGAAGTGCGATTTGCGCCGCTTTGGGCGCATCTCCCGTTTCCCAGTATGCCTGCCAATACTCCCTTGTTCGAAGCGGCATTCGTTGGCCTTGATAAACGATCTCCCACCTATCCATATCGTATTTCACCGGGTATTTCCCATCGTTGCGGAAAATCGTCTGAAAGACGCAAGCTCGGCCGAGCGTATCCGCATCCGCGCTGCTGAATCCCCGCCCCTGAAAAAACGCCCGGGTCTGATCGGGCAGCCGCTGTATCAGCTGCAGCGTTACTCCCGCCTCTCGCCATTGCCAAAGCTTGAGGCCGGTTTCAGGTTCTTGATCCACCGTGATCTCGGCCACCGCGGCAGCGCTCATGGCAAAGAGCGTGAACGTTATATTAGATCCTGCGCTCATCGTGACGACATTCGCCGATAGAAGTTCATCAGCATTCCGGCAGTCGCGCCCCAAATATAGTAAGGCCCATACTCGAAAACATGAAACCGCCGCTCTACGCCGTGGATCAAATGGTCGACAATTTGGTGGTTGCCGGCGTCCAGAATAAACGAGAGGGGTACTTCGAAGGCCTCGGCGACCTCGAATCTATCCAGTGTCAATCTAAACCCCGGCGCAACGAAACCTACCACCGGTGTAACCAGATAGCCGGTGCCTGTTTCATAGCGATCCAGGTGCCCAACTGTCTCCACGAAAGTCTCTTCGAGCCCGATCTCCTCCCGGGTCTCCCGCAATGCGGTTGCCACCAGGTCCCGATCAGATTGCTCGACCCGCCCGCCAGGGAAGCTGATTTGGCCTGCGTGGTCATTGAGGTGGTCGGTTCGCTGCGTCAACAGAACTGTCATTCCCTCGCTGCGATCCACCAGAGGCACCAGCACGGCAGCAGGCGTCAAAGCACTTTTTGCCCGCAAGGTGGGATTAAGTTCAAAATCACCTGTTTGGCCGGGATAGTCCCCAGCCGGGGTTAGACTCGGCCCCGCCAGATTATCAACACTCTTCAGTATCTGATCACGCATAGTCACATCGAACGTCGTACCGCTGTCGTCCTGCTGAATTATCCAACGATTCACAGCACCTTGCCAGCAGAACGCCGGGGTGTAACTTTTTGAAAGGTTACAACCCCATACCACACCCCGAGAACTTTTAAAGATTACTGAATCAAATACGTTTTCTTTCAGCCTCGAGACATCTGAGGTTCAAATCAAGACAGTATGTTACACCCCCAAGAGCGTAGAAATCGCCTTTGTGTTTTTCATACTTGATTGATTTACTTGCGAAATTTAACCCCCCCCAAAAGTTGGTACACATCCTGCTGAAGTAACTACAGAAAGTTTTAACGGCTACTGACTTGGGGAAGGCAATATGAAATACCAAAAAATAGTAAATGAGCTAGACAGCCTCTTGGACAAAGCGGCCCATGAGCAGGAAAAGCGTCAAAAAAAGCTGCAAGACTTCCTGCGGCAATTCACTTCTGAGGAGCAAAAACTCCGCGTCCGCCTTGAGAGCGCAAGTGACGATAGCAAGCGCACCAAGCTGGAAGCAAAGCTGAAGCGGATCAGACTGGGATACGAACTCCTGGAGCCAAATCTTCGCCTGAGACAAGTATAGCCCCAGCGGGTCAAAGTTCGGAGTCTCTCATTTCGCTTGAATATCCAACGAGGAATTACAAATGAAAACCAACCGTAAATCACACACAATAAACACCCCCGCCGCTCTAATGGTCAGCCCAATAATCTTCACTATCGGCTTAGTTTCGCTGGTGGCGGCACTCAGTCTTATCTAGCAGCCAAATCGACCATCTGTATCCAGAGTGGCTGGCGCAGGTGCTTCTCCCCCTGCTCCTGGCACCGATGCCCGCCGCTCTGCTTGCGCTTTAAAGCTGTACTCAATCCCGGCTGCACAAACTGTTTGTACAATCGGTTCCCAACCCCAAGTAGATAACCTGGGATCAATGCCGGCGCCGGAAATAACTGAAGCTTAGCGTGCAGCGAACGGCTGTTCGCTCTTATTCTGAGGCGAGTTTCCTTTTACTGCTCCCGCAACTACAAACAGTCAGCCTTTCGGGAGGCATCCGAAAGTGGATTCAAGACGGACTCGAAACCACTCATATACTGTGGAAGGATTCACCATTTTCAGCAGCGATCCCAGTGCCAGAGCTCCAAGCAATAGAAAATGGAGCGCCCAAATCTGTTGATCGCCATTGTCCAATAACACATAAGTCGTCAGGTATAGCCAGAATATCGTTTTCATACAAACAGGATATCCTTGCCAGAGACTCATTTGGCGAGCCCATGGATCAAAGAGATCCAAACCAAGTGGCGTAGATTGCTACGACAAGAGCATACCAGCGCATGACCTCTTGCGGATGGCTAAGTACACCAGGTGAAGATAGAGGCAACATTCGCAGCTCCATGTTTCCTATCGATGACGGTACGCTAGCGCCCGCTACGAAAGGCTCTGGGCTTCGCCCCTACTAAAACGCGGAAGTTGCGACTGTTATGATCTCTGGAGAGGTGGAATAGATCGACCCAAATAACAGCAGACACGACAGAACCCCTAAATCCAAGGGCTTTCACGGTACAACTGCGGGAACGGACCCAGGACACAACGAAGAAAACCATTCAGCAACAGAGCCCATGCGTGCATTGCAATTATGGTTTACTTCACGCGAGAAGAACCAGCGGCCCAAATACAGCCGGAAATGGTTCGAGCCTAAGCGCCATGACAACAAGTCGGGTCGTGTTTTATCATCAGACGGCCGCAACGGCGGCCCGGTAACTGAGCAAACTGTTTTTCTTTACTGTGGAGATTTCACCAAGCCAGAAAGCCTGGCTAATCTTGCCTATCGCTCTTTGTAAGCCTAGTGTATGTAGCATCAGTCTTAAACACCCAGCGCACTCGATTCTGCATATTGGGGGGCAGACCCCATTGTTTCCCGCAAGCAAACATTGCAGATTATAGAGCGTTAACTCAAGCCCTTGGGCGATTGTCATCCTTGGAGGTATTGTGGACCTGAATTGGGAAATACGTGCAGCGACTACAAAAGACGCTCCCGGTCTCAAGCACTGTATGGAGTCAGCCTATACAGCCTATCAGCAACGAATGGGTGGATCCCGCCTTCCACCAATGGACGCGGACTACTTGTCTGAAATTGAGAATTATCCCACCTGGATCGCCGTATCTGGAAAAACAGTTCTCGGTGGGCTCATCATGGTATTCGATACTGATCGGGCCTCTATCGCCAACATCGCTGTCGATCCGAAATTCCAGGGCCAAGGGATTGGCGGCAAGCTAATCAAGTTTGCTGAATCGAGAGCAAGGGAACAAGGTGCTTCTGAATTAAATCTCGTCACCCATGCGTTACTTTCCGAGAATATATCCTTGTACCTTTACCTGGGATGGGTGGAAACCGGTAGAGATGAGACCAGAATTTTTATGAAGAAAGTATTGGATCTCCAATCACAGGCATCGAAATAGCTATTGAGTGTATTCCAGAGTGCAATCTGGACCGGCGGTTGAACTTCCGTCGATATTCCCAAAACAGAATTGGCCGAGGCACTTCAGCCTATAATGAGAGCAACGATTCTTTCGGTTGTCGGCATTCTTGTATGGGCTCTGACCGTCAAAGTATTCACCGCAAGTCTTCTGAATGACAATTTTAAGGGAGATAGTCTCGATCCAACCAAGTGGCGTTTCCCAACTTGGTCGTCACCAACCGATGGCACGTTAGTCGGCCGTACGCAATTTCGAGTCACCCAGAATTCACCGCTTCCCGAGACCCGGAGCGGGGCGGCGATTATTGCGCTCGATCTCTACAACCCGACGGGTTTACCTTTCTACGGTACAGATCTCATCAGTGAAATCCAGTTCCAACGGAATACTGGTATTCATATTATCGTCCGCGCAAAAATGGCCACTCCAAGAAACGGCATTGTTGGAAGCATCTTTATCTACGCTCTTAAGCCAGGCAGTGACGATTTGCACGATGAGATCGATTTTGAGCTTGTCACCAATTTACCCGATGGAGTTCTGACCAATGTATATGACAACGAACCACTGAGTGCGGGACGTCCCCAATTCGTACCCTACGTGAATGGAGCTATCTATGACTACCACACATATGAGATCAAGTGGCTTGCTGACGAAGTATCATGGTATGCCGACGGCTCGCGTATGCGGAACGAAACGCACTATATTCCCCGGGGGCCTATGTACTTCCATCTAGATATCTGGGCACCCGGGAGAGAATGGAGTGATGCCCATGACCATAACCTGCAACCGGTGCGGTCACCGACGGACAATAAGTCATTCACGATGAATGTCGATTCAGTTAACATACAATCCATAGTCCAAGCGTCGAACTCGGAAACAACAGAATTGGCGCCCTCCCTGGTCCCTTTGTTGCAACTTCTTCTAGGCCGTTGAAAAAGGGAAATTGACTATTTTCTGCCTCATTATCAAGGCTGAGAAACCGATATGCCGCAATTTCTACTCGTTTACATAGGTGGCAGTCAACCCGACAATCCTGAGGAAGCAAAACTCCATTTTTCCGACTATATGGACTGGCTGTACTCTTTGGGTGAATCAGCAATCAGCCCCGCCAATCCGCTCAAGAATACGACTACAGTTCACCCGGACGGTACAACAACCGAAGGAGGCACCACCGCCATGTCTGGATACACCATTATCGAGGCAGACTCCCTGGAAGCCGCGCTCCTCACGGCCAAAGCCTGTCCCTTCCTCAATATCGGCGGTATGCTCGAGGTATCCGAGCTCACTGCAATGTCAACGCTTGGATAGCCTTACCGCAGAAATGCATCGAGCCTTCCATTTTCCCGGGAGCGACCTGTTTCTCTCCAGCATAAACGCAAGCAATAAGAGGTACCTCATGCCGAGCACAGAGTTTTTCGTCACATCCCTCGTCGTCATTCTCATTCCCGGTACTGGAGTTGTCTACACGCTTTCTACCGCTATCTTCTGGGGCAGGCGGGCTAGCATATTTGCAGCACTTGGATGCACCGCAGGGATTCTGCCCCATCTGACAGCAAGCATTCTTGGATTGACAGCCATCCTTCACATGAGTGCCGTTGTATTTCAGCTGATGAAATTTCTCGGAGTTGCTTACCTGCTCTATCTGGCGTGGTCGATGTGGCGCGATTCAGACAGTGTCAGCTTCAATGCCGGAAACAAAGTTGCCGGAGACTGGAGAATTTGCATCAAGGGATTGCTGATCAACATACTTAATCCAAAGCTTTCTCTCTTTTTTCTGGCATTCCTTCCCCAATTTCTGACTCCTGAAACGACCACCCCAGTAATACAAATGAGTCTGCTGGCAGGCATATTCATGTCCATGACATTCATTGTCTTCGTGCTCTACGGCTTACTTGCTGGCAGCATACGGTCCAGTGTATTGAGCTCTCCCAGACTAGTTAGAAATTCACAGCGTGTATTCGCAGCCTTATTCGCTGCTCTTGGTCTTCGACTCGCCATGGCAGAGCGCTGAACGCTTGGCGAACACTGTTTCAGACATTACGGGAAACGGGATGAACTCTGAGCGTAGCGACAAATCGGCTCCCTTACAGCTTCACCCGGTGTCACTGCCCCACAGACCAATTATCGGTAGTCATTATCCCCATTGGCAGTAACCGTAAAGCACAGCAAGTAGTTGATTACTCGTCAAACATGGTGCAGATCCGTTTTCCTGCCATGGCGTGAGCCGCAAATATTTGATAACAAGATAAGGTAACATCACTACTCGGTAATACCATTAACATCTGATTATCAAAGAATTATCACTTGTAATAAACACATGTTCGATATACGCTAAAAATGTGTGGTATTGTTTTCAACGCCACTGAAGTTAAGCAGGGACAATAGACGAGCGTCAATTTTCGGAGGAAAAAGTATGTCTCCTATTACCCAAAAAATCGGAAACTTTTGTGTTTGGTGTGTCGCTGCAGCAGTAGCAGCATTGTCTCTCGTAACCGCTGGGACATTAGTATGGGTGAGCTTGATATAATCTCGGTGATTCAACCTCAGCCAACATACCTAGTTACTAAGTTTTTGGGTATTGGCCAATCCACCGAATAATAACTAGTATCTAATTGAATCGATCCAACCCCGCCGCAGAGCGGGGATTCTTTTTCTGAATAATAAATCATCGTAGATTCCAAGCTAGGTCGATTTTCATTGTGGCCAGGGAAGGTTTTTTCCTTGCCGCCTTGACAATGCTCAGAAATCTCATGTTGGTGTTCGATTGTTTCGCCAGCCTGTGTCTTTGTTCGGATAGCTATCGCGCTAAAGCGACTAAATTTTGGAATTTAGTTTCTGGAAGAATCTTTTTTTCTGATATTCGGTTTGCTAAACCTTGCTCTGTTAGTTTTTTCATTCGAGTTCTTCTCTAACTTTATAACCAGCTCAACCATCTTATCACCGCGTTTCAGTACTGCGCGGCCTGGTGTAACCTCGTGAACCAGCCAGCCTTTATGTTGCTCACCAATCCGTAGCTGCAGAAACTCTTTACTAACCAGATCCTTCACCAGAGCAATTTTCTTGTCAGAGGTAATGACTATGCCTTCAAGCTGCAGGCGCAAGTCCACACTTTTCGCCTCTGTCTCGGCTTTAACATCCTCCCATGGTCTACGATCCTTATTAAACAAAGGTCGCTCAAGAATCTCGTCGGTCAACGCTATGCTTGGCGGAGAGAAGGTGTCCTGCATAACATTCAGTTTGATTTGCTGGCGTGCAGAACTATCGGCAGGTTGGAGTGCCGACAGCTCCGGTAGATCCATCAGCCGAATCAATTGATAAGCGATACTTGCGCCGAGCAATAACAGAGGGGAGTTCCTACAAAGTGGGATTCACAAGGTATTTGCCGCGGACCAGCGGGACACCAGATCACGGACCATTTCACAGGCGTCCGGCAGGGCCTGGGCTACCGAATCGGTCAGGCTGTCGGACCAGTCGATTGTTTGCGGTTGTATCCCAATCAACGCCCTGCGCTGGGGAAGTTCATCGGAGAGCCGAGCAATCACCAGCAGATCGGCCAGGCTGACTTCGTGGACGCTGCAATTTTTATTGCTCATCACGAACTCGTCCATCTCCTCGTCTTCGTAGAGACGCACGGTACCCGGCGGACTGTCCAAGTTGGCGGCGTCGATGACAATGAGATTTTCAGCATCCCCTATGGAACCGGCGAGGACGAAACTTAGGGTTCCACCGTCCAGCAGCTCCACATTGTCCAGACCAAATGCCGGCTGCTGCATGCGTCGGATCGCGTGCACCCCCACTCCTTCGTCTCCAAGCAGGGTATTGCCCAAACCAAGTACCAAAGTGCCGTTTTTCATTTTTTCACGCTCTCCTTCCCTCGGTGCAGAACCCTGTCCCAGGTTACCGATAAAAGTCGGATCCGAAAATCGAATTCTTCGACATTCTAACCATAACAACCATAGCGTATTTCTCCTCCAGACTCGCCCTAACCATCAAGACCCAGCGCGGATCACGCGCTGGGTCCCGATACTCTTCTCCCCTGGGTCTCCTCAGTTACGGACTACAGTTCTTGGCAGGGGCACTTCTAATGATACTCACGACTTCTGTATCACCGATGGCAACTCGCGCGCTGCAGGGTACTTTGGAAGGATCATCAAGAAAAATTCGATACCCCTATTTCCCATCGCTCCTCACCTTCCTCGTTCGCAGTAGAATCCCGGTTGCTGCATCGGTAATGCGTACCTTTGCTCCGGGTTCGGACAAGCCACTTAAAGTACTCAATTGTAGCGCCATACCTGAATAACTGCATGAGTCCGAGCTTTTCGGTCACCGCAAGGGTGCGTTAACCGGGGCGATCAACGACCACCAGGGTTTATTCCAAGCTGCGGAGGGCGGCACTCTGTTTCTGGATGAAATCGGAGATATGCCCCTAAGCCTGCAAGTAAAGCTATTGCGCGCATTGCAGGAAAGGCGTGTCAGACCGGTAGGAACCACGGAGTCGGTGCCGGTGGATGTACAGATTATCTCTGCCACCCATCGTGACCTTGAAAAGGCCATCGCCGGGGGAAATTTCAGGGAGGATCTATACTATCGGCTCAATGTCGTCATGCTCGAGATTCCACCACTACGTAAGAGACGCGATGACATCCCACTGCTTGTGCACCATTTTCTGCAGCGGATAGCCGCTCAACGCCAACAGGAACCAAAGGTCTTTTCCCCGGAAGCCCTGGGGCTGCTCATAGCCGCGCCCTGGCCGGGAAATGTACGCCAGCTCTCCAATCTGATTGAACAAACTACGCTGTTGTCAGCAACCGGCGTCGTTTCGGCCTCGCTGGTAGAAAAGTGCCTTCGGGATCGGCCCACACGGCTGCTCTCGTATGAAGAAGCAAAAGAAGAATTCGAAAGAAATTATCTTTCCAAAGTGATGCAAATCGCCTGCGGTAACGTATCCAAAGCCGCTTTGCTGGCTAAGCGAAACCGCACCGAGTTCTATAGGCTTTTGAACCGATGCCAATTGCAGCCGGAGCAATTTAGGATCGCGGAAAAATAGTCTCCGTAATTCAGCCTTGCTCGCCACAGTTCAAAGAGTCTGCTCACACCTTCAGTTTGCCGTTACCCCATGCCGGTGTATCTAGGATTGGTGGTATTTTTCCACGGAATTCATGCTCTGCGTTGATGGAAACTGAGAGACCTTTAAATCGAAACGAAATCGCGATCTGGCAATGAAGCGCAATAGGCGGCGCATGGCCGGCATGTATTCGAGATTTTGCTGCCAGCAAGCCCGACCTCTGGGTTTTACTCAACTAGGGCCTGTTAACAGGCCCTGACGACCATGGCATTGAACGAGTCGATCAGACCATCCCACACCGGAATCTGATCGACGAGGCGGTTCCAAAACACCTGTCTCCGCCGCTGTTCGAATGCATCCAGGGAGACACCCTGTTGCTCCACCCAGGTGTAGTAACCTAGATTGAAGATACGTTCTCTATCTCGGAGATTTAGCTCGAGCAGATGATCGGTTGCGGCGCCGAGCAGATGCCGGCCGAACACCTCCGCCGCGTCCAAGTCGTCGAACCGGTCATTGAAATACTTTTTACGCGCGATCGCCTGTTCAGTGCCGTACATGGCCGCACCGTCGGTAGCAACGGTAATAATGGCATCCCCACCGCCGAGCTTGAGGTATTTTGCAATTTTGATCGCAGCGATGATATTTGCCACCGAGGATAAACCGAGATGTTCGAGGCTGCCGACGAGATTGGCGTCGATTCCCTTTCTCTCGCGCAGGTAGGCACGCCCAGCGTCGCTGTTGAACAGCAGTGATATGTCATCGCTTGCCCTGTCCGATACTTCGGCAACGAAATCGGTGTTCATCACGTTGTGGATATAGGGCACATGCTTGTCGCCGATCCCCTGAATATTGTGCTCGCCGAAACCGTTATAGAGGAGCGTGGGACACTCTTCGGCCTCCACAGCGCAGATCGCGGTGCCGAGCCGCTCCTTGAGATAGTCGCCGGCGGCCAGGGTGCCAGCTGAGCCGGAGGCGGAGACAAAGGCGCGGGCGCACAGTGCCCCATCTCCGCGGACGGTTTCGAATACCCGCTCCAGGGCGGGACCAGTAATGGTGCGGTGTGCGATGTAGTTTCCGAACTCGCTGAACTGGTTCAGTATCACGTTCCCGGGATCGCGCGACAACTCCGCGCAGGCGTCATAGATCTCCTTGACGTTGCTCTCCGTTCCCGGAGTACGGATGATGTCGTCCCGGTCGACCACCCAGCGTTCGAGCCACTCGAATCTCTCGCGGCTCATACCTTCCGGCAGCACCGCCACGCCGCGGCAGCCGAGAATACGGGAGATCGCAACCCCACCGCGGCAGTAGTTGCCGGTAGATGGCCAGATGGCGCGGTGCTGGGTGGGATCGAACTGGCCGGTAACCAATCTCGGCACCAGGCAGCTATAGGCCGCCAGCACCTTGTGCGCCCCGATCATCGGAAAGCGGTCGCCCAGTACAACGATGATGCTCGCATCCACACCGGTTAGCGCGGGTGGCAGCACCAGATGGCCCGGCACCTCGCTACGCCCCGCGCGGTCTTCGCCGTTGAACCAGTGCACGCGAAAGAGGTTCAGTGGGTGAGCCGCGTCCGGATCTACATCGGCAAGCGCGTCGACGACGCGCCGGTCGATAGTGGCGGGATCAGCCAGTTCGCTCAGTCGCGGTAAGCGGATACCCTGCTCGCGAAATCGCCCCACGGCCCGCTCCAGAATCTCGCGGTTTACGACCTCGTCGGCCAGTTCGTTCGAATGCTGCATAATCGATTTCCGTATAGTCGCGCGTATGTCAGTCGCTACGCACGCCCTTGGTCTCAGTAATGAGGGTGTAGTACTTGGGCTCCCGGTGGAGGCCGAAGTTGAAGACGTTCTCCTTCAACTCCTTGCAGCGATCCAGATCGCAGGAGGCAATGAGCAGTTCGTCGTCCAGGGTTTCCGCTTCGGCGACAATCTCGCCGGTCGGCGCGATAATGCAGGAGCCGCCGATCAGGTCGCACCCCTCTTCGCGCCCGGCCTTGGCCACGCCAACCACCCAGGTTCCGTTCTGGTAGGCGCCAGCCTGCATGACCAGATGATTGTGGAACCCCTGCAGGTGGTCGTGCTCCGGCGCCGGCGGATAGTGGAGCGGTGTGTTATAGCCGAGAAGCACCATTTCCACGTCCCGCAAACCCATGACCCGGTAGGTCTCCGGCCAACGCCGATCGTTGCACAGGCACATTCCCATACGGCCGTTGAAACCGGGGAACACGGGAAATCCGAAGTTGCCGGTCTCGAAGTAGCGCTTCTCCAGGTGCTGAAACGGGCGCCAGGGTTCGTGTTCGCGATGCCCGGGGAGATGGACCTTGCGATACTTGCCGATCAACGTCCCGGTACCGTCCACAAGAATCGACGTGTTGTAGCGGTGTTTCCGGCCCTCTTCCACCACCAGTTCGGCGTAACCGAGGTAGAAACCTATTCCCCACTCCGCCGCCTTTTCGAACAGCGGCCGGGTCTCCGGTCCCGGCATCTCGGTTTCGTAGAAGCTGTCGAGCTCCGCTTCGTCCTCGAAGTACCAGCGTGGAAAAAACGTGGTGAGCGCCAGCTCGGGAAATACGATCAGCTCAACCCCGTGATCCCTGGCCTGTTGCATCAACGTTAGCATGCGCCTAACGGCCGACGACCGGGATTCGTCTCTGGAGATGGGTCCCAGCTGGGCGGCACCGACTTTCACTAATCTCGACATAGTTAACCGCCTTGGGTCCTAGTTCATTGCCTTGTCACAGACCACACGCAGCAGCACGTCGGCACCCGCACGAAGATGTTCAGGCGCGGTGAACTCTGCCGGATTGTGACTGATACCACCGACACTGGGCACGAAAATCATCGCAGTCGGACAGTTGGGCGCGAACATCTGTGCGTCGTGCCCGGCGCCCGATGGCAACCTTCTCACAGAGAAACCGAGGTCGTGCGCGCAACGCTCGACAAGATTCACCATGGACGGATCGAAGGAGACGGGGGCGAAGCGGGCGAGACTCCGCTTCTCGAACGTCACGCCTTCGGCATGCGCGCTCCGCTCGATAAAAGCGTGCATACGCTGCTCGGATTCGCGCAGTAACTCCTCGTCGGTATTGCGCAGATCGACGGTGATGACCGCCTCCCCGGGAATGACGTTGACCAGGTTGGGTCTGAGTTTAACCAAGCCGGCCGTGGCGACTTGATTGCCGCCCATCTCTCTGGCGATGGATCTCGCCTCGACTGAGATCAGCGCCGCGAGATATCCCGCGTCGTGCCGCATCTGCATGGGCGTGGTACCAGCATGGTTGGAGGTACCCCGGATGGTATATTCGGACCAGGAGATACCCTGCACACCTTCGACCGCGCCGATAACGATCCCCTCCTGCTCGAGGACCGGTCCCTGCTCGATATGCAGTTCAATGAAGCAGTGCGCCCTGAACTCACCGGTCGGCGCGCTACCGCGGTAGCCGATACGTTCGAGCTCATCGCCAACCAGCGTGCCGTCGATACCAGGCGCCGCCAACGCCTCTTCCAATGGGAGAAAACCCTGATGCACCGCGCTGCCCATCATATCGGGCGCGAAACGGGACCCCTCTTCATTGGTAAAAAAACCGACCGCCAATGAACGCCGCGTCCTGACTGAGTGGTCGTTCAGGAGTGCGATCACCTCCAGCCCGGCGAGTACACCCAGGTTTCCGTCATAGACACCGCCGGTCCGCACCGTATCGATATGCGAGCCTATCATCACCGGCGGCCCGTCGACCTCGCCGGCGCGCAGGCCCAGCACGTTGCCGATACCATCGACGCTGACGGAGAGCCCCAGCTCACCCATCCACCCGGCCACCAGGTCGCGGGCTCGGGCATCCTCGTCGCTGAGCGCAAGCCGTGAGACCCCGCCGCCCTCCAGTGCACCGATTTCGCCCAGGGCCTTCAACCTCGCCTGCAGGCGCGCGAAATCGATATGCAGATTTTCCAGTGTCATGACAACTCCCCTCTGAAGTTGATCGCCGACTGACGCACCTCCGCACCGGTTTGCCCGACGTAGCCGGAGTAGGTCAGCGGGTCGGTATCCCCCTCGCTGCCGAATAGGAGCACCCTGCTTTCGGCATTCAGACCGAGCTTCTCTCTTGCCTGCCGGTCCCCGGCCGCCGCCAGAAAGCCAGCCAGGCCGGCGACACCGGACTCGCCGCCGACGACCGGCTGGTCGCCATAGGGTGCTTGTGCGAGCAGGCGCATCGCTGCCGGCACCACCTCGTCGTCGATGCGCATCATCGCGTCGGCTCCGGTTCGCAGAATCGGCCACGCCAGATGCGACACTTCGCCACAGGAGAGACCGGCCATCACCGAATCGATCTCCCCCTTAACCGTGACCGGCCGGCGCGCCGCCAGACTGGCAAACCAGCAGGCGCACTGGCGCGGCTCTACCGTGATGGTCAGCGGCCGTCTCGGCCCGAAGAGAAGCCAGAAGCGGGCGCAGGTCGCCGCTGCCATTCCGCCAACTCCCGCCTGCAGGAACATATGCGTCGGAGGCTTGCCTTCGGGCAACTGCTGGATTGCCTCCTCGGCCATCAGCGTATAACCATGCATGACGTCCAGGGGCGGCTGGCTGATCACCGAGCCATCCGAGGTATCCGGAATCAGGTGCCAACCCTCCCTTCCAGCTCTGGCGGCAACTGCACGTACCGCGTCATCGTAACTGCCCGGGTTGCGCACCACCTGGGCACCGAAAGCGGCGATCGCCTGCTCCCTGCCGCCGGTGACCGCTTCGTTGAGGTAGATCACGCAGCGGCAGCCGAAAGTTTTTGCACCCCAGGCAACAGCCCGACCGTGGTTGCCGTCGCTCGCGGCGCAGACGGTGATCTTTGCGGTTTCCTCCCGGTGCGCACCGCGCAACAAGTCTTCGCTGGTGGGAAGGGGTGCGCCGGTTTCCGCGACTGCGCGCGCGATCGCGCGATAGACCGCGTAGGCTCCACCGATGGGCTTGAAGCTGCCCAGCCCGAAACGCTCGCTTTCGTCTTTGTAGTAGACCGCGCCCACCCCGGTTTCAGCCGCCAGACCCAGCATCGCATGCAACGGTGTCGGCAAGTAGCCTGGCCAGCTGGTGATCTCGGCGAACGCGGCGTGCATCGATTTTTCGTCAAGCACCTTGCTTTGCTCGCCGCCGTAGGCGGTGCTGTGCTCGGCGCCAGGGTTCGTATCGAGGGAAAACCGGTTCATTGCAAGCCTGCGCGGTCAGAATTCAAAAGCATTGGCTCAGAGCCCGTGAATCCGCCGGCGAAGCCGGGGAGTCGACCTCCCCCGCCCCGCCGGAACGAATCCGAATCACTGCTGCTTGGTCGCTTCGATCGCTTCGATGAAGGCATTCATCATCTCCACGCCTTCGGCGCCGAAGGTTGTTTCAATGTGCTCTTTGATGACCGGCAGCGCAGCCTCCTGGAATTTGGTTTTCTCGCCCGCTGGAAGCGAATAGACCTCGAGGTCTTTGGCCAGGGCCGGCAGACCGCGCTCGGAAGCCTCGATAATGCGGCTGATGCCCCTTCCGGCAACGATGGCTGACTGGGCCGCATAGCTGACGACCGACTTCTCTTGCTCGTCAAGGCTGTTCCAGAAGTCTGCGTTGATCACCCAGACATAGGGAGTAAAGAGGTGCCCGCTGAGCGTCAGGTACTTCTGCACTTCGTTGAACTTGGCGAAGGCGATGATCGGCACCGGATTCATCTGGCCATCGGCAACACCGGTCTGCAACGCAGTGTATACCTCTGACCAGGCGATGCCTGCAGGCTGGCCGCCGAGAGAGGAGACCAGCTTCTTGTGCGTGTCCAGCCCCATGGTACGAATCTTCAACCCCTTGAAATCCTCCAAGGTCTTGACCGGACGTTTCGAGTTGGAGAAATTAAAGAAGCCGCCGGAGTCGCCGAAGCCCAACACCTTGAGGCCCGTTTTCTTCTCGATGTCGGCCGCCAGCCGGTCTCCGAAGGGCCCGTCGAAAACGTCGTAAGTAGCGCTGATATTGGGGAATGCAAACGGGACGTCAAGCACCCCGATCATCGGATAGACCGAGGCGAAGCCGCCGGTGGAGTGGATGCCAGACTGGACGACGCCCATCTTGACCTGCTGTAGGACCTCAGCGTCTTTGCCCAGCTGGCCATTCGGGAATGTCTGCACCACGATAGAACCGTTGGTGCCCGATTCCACCAGGCTCTTGAACACCGCCGTCATGGCTCCGGTAGCGTTATCAAAGGGATCATCCTTGTTGAGGTGGCCGAGTTTGAGTGTTTTCTCCGCCTGTACCGCACCGCTGACGGCACCCAGTCCCATCGACAGCGCCAGGCTCACAGCCAGGATATATTTGCGTCTCTTCATCGATTGTCTCCCGATTTCTTGGTTGGTTAAGTCCAGGTTCCCGCGAATCGATGCACTGCGATCACGGAAGTTCTTCAGAACCCCAGTAGCCTGGGGATAAACAGCGTTACTTCGCTCCAGAAAGCGACCAGCGCGAGAATCATCACCTCGACCAGTAGGAAGGGTATCAGCGCAAAGCTGATCCGCTCGATTCGTTCTCCAGTCACCGAGGAGAGCACAAAAAGACAAGCGCCGACCGGCGGTGTCATCAAAGAAATATTCAGCGCCAGGATGATCATGATCCCGGCGTGCACCGGGTCCATGCCGATCGCCGCCGTGAGCGGCGCCAGCACCGGCGCCAGAATGATCAACGCAGCGTTGATGTCCATGAACATGCCCACCGCCAGCAGCAACATCAGGATCAGCGCGATGATCACCTTCGGTTCGCTAGACAGCGAAAGCATCAGTGCGGCTATCGACTGGGGAATCTGCATGAAAGTCATCCACCAGCCGAGAATCGAAGCAGAGGCGATGATCAGGAAGACCACACCGGTGATTCGGGCTGTGCGAATCAGCATCTGGACTATGTCCGCAAACCGCAGCGCCCGGTACACCACGCCGCCGACGAAAAGCGCATAAGCCACAGCAATCGCAGCCGCCTCGGTCGGTGTCACCACGCCGCTTAATATCCCTCCGAGTATGATCACCGGCATGAAGATCGCGAGAATGCTGCTGCGAAAGCCCTGGATGATCAGCCGCAGACTCGGCCCCCCAGGCCGCTGGGGTAGTTTCCAGCGGCGGCCGAACGCAGCGATCAGCGCCATGCACAAGAGGCAGATCAACAGGCCCGGCAAAATACCGGCCGCGAACAGCCCAGCAATCGAGACGCCCATCAGGGAGCCATAGATCACCATCAGGTTCGACGGCGGGATAGTCGGTCCGATGATGGAACCGGCCGCGGTCACTGCGCAGGCAAAAGGCCGAGAGTACCCCTCCTTCACCATCGCCGGAACCAACGTGTTGCCGAACGCGGCTGCGTCGGATACCGCCGCCCCGGTCATGCCCGCGAACAGAACGGAAGCGACCATGTTCGAATGGGCTAGACCGCCCCGCAGATAGCCGACCAGGGCATCGGCGAATTCGGCCAGCTTGGCAGTGATCCCCGATCGGTTCATGATCTCCCCGGCAAGGATAAAAAACGGCATGGCCATGAAGGTGAACAGATTGAGCCCCTCGAAAAAACGCTTGGCGGCCATCACCAGAAAGTTATCGCCCCCGATCTGGAGCAGGCCGGTCACGCCTGCGATACCCAGCGTGTAGCCAATCGGCATTCCCAGGATGATCAGGCCGAAAAAGATAATGGCGACGATGATCATTGGGTCGCGCCCTCGGGATCAGGGTGCCATCTTCCCCCATCGCGAAGCATCGACGCGACGATCTGGAACACGGTCAGTGCCGCCGCGACGGGAACCGACGCGTATGGGAGCGTCATCGTCATGCCGAATATCATCGCGTACTGGCTGAAGCCGTCGGCTGTCATGCGCAGGCCGTAGACGAAGAGGAACAGGAAGAACGCAACACCGAGCATGTCGAGTCCATGGTGAAGCACAGCCTGCGGTCCAGGAGGCAGCCGGCTGGAGACGATCGTCAAGCCGATGTGCTCGCGGTGGAAGGCCGCGCAGGGAACCGCCAGCAGTGCCGCCCAGATCATCAGGTAGCGGGCCAGCTCCTCGGTCCAAGTGATGCCCAGCTCCAGGCCGTAGCGTGCGATGATTCCGAACCAGATATCCAGCACCATCAAGGCGACCAGCAGCGCGCACAACCTCTCCAGGAACCAGTTCAATCTTGACGCAAAATTGACCAAAAGTTGCCGCAAATGAATCTCCTTGAAAATATTTTTTCTTATTTGTTTTTCGCCAACATTTAGTTAATAGCAGTAATTACGCTATTATTTTTGCAGATGCAAGCACGGATCGGAAAGCTAATCGGGATTTTATGAAAATATTATTTCACATTGCAGCTCGTCATCATTCATGAAAAGCCAAAAAAAGGAAGCCGAATCAGAGAGTGACGGCGAGAACTTAAACAAATCTTCGGATATCGAGAGCCGAATACTTGCTGCCTACGGTAAGTTGAGTCGCAGCGAACGGCTTCTGGCCGACGCGATTCTCGCGGAGCCGGCCGGAATCGCGGAATACTCTGCCTCGGAACTAGCCGACCTTGCCGGGGTCTCCAAGGCCACGGCCGCACGCTTCTTTCGGCGACTGGGATACGCCAGTTACAAGGCAGCTCGCGTTGCGGCGCGTGAGAACCGTCGCCGGGGTTCGCCGCTGGATGCGTTGGCCGAAATGACCGCGCCGCTCGAGACGCGAGGGAATCTGGGTATGCACTTTGCCAATGATGTCGCTAATCTGACCCGTACCGGAGAGTCCATCGATCCGGAACAGGTAGATGCCGCAGTGCAGTCGCTGACAGAGGCCCGGCGGGTGTTCGTTATGGGTTTCCGCAACAGCCACGCTCTGGCCGCATATGCCTTCGGAGTTATCAATACCATTCGCCCGAACGCTGTATTGCTTAGCTCCGGAAACCCCGACCTGGTCGAACTTCTCGCCGACCTCTGTCCCGACGACGCTATCCTCGCAGTCGGGTTTCGCCGCCGACCCCTGATCCTCCGACATCTGCTCTCCGTCGCCCGGGAACGGAAAGCGAAAACCATCCTGCTGTGCGACACCAGGGCTTCGAAGACCGCGCGACTGGCCAACACCCTGCTCACCTGCGATAACCGTGGAAGCTATCTGTTCGACTCTTATGTGGCCGGCATGAGCCTGATCAATTTTCTCTGCTCGGCGCTGGCGATGGGTTTGGGTCCCGAAGCCTGGAGACGCCTGGAGGGCATCGAGAAACTGCACGAGTCGATGGAAGATCTCGCCTCCAGCCCCACATGAAGAAAAACGCAATATCATTTCATCATATGCACCAACAGGCTGAGAACTTTGGGCAGCCTGTTGAAGCTATGCAAAACGAATACGCTGCCGCTGGCGAATCGGATCTTGAGGCAATCCGATAGCATTCACGGCGGCAACGGAAGGATCAGGCTTTAGGGGTCCATGTCGGTTCTCAACGAGGACAGTAACGTCGAGATGGACGCCGCGATCATGCGCGCAGGCATCGTGAAAAAATATTATGGACGAGTAGGGGATTCACCCATTGTGGGTCTAGGCGTATATGCAGATAACGAAACCTGTACAGTATCTGCACCGGATTTGGCGAGGATTTCATGCGCACGGTTCTGGCGAAAACCCTCGCCGATTTAGTCGAATTCAAGGCCCTGGATGCCCCGGCGGCGGCACGCGAAGGGATTGACCACCTGACCCGCAAGGTCAATGGCCGGGGTGGGTTTATTCTCATATACAAACATGGATTTTGCACCGGTGCCTATACCACCAAGAAGATGATACACGGCTGGATCGAGCTGGGTGGCGATACAGTCTGCCGGTTTTGATCTTTTCCCTTGGTCCACATTTCTCATCAGGCAATCCCGGCGGATGGAAAGGCAAGGCCCGCTGCTATACCGAGAAGCGTATCCTTGAGACAGCGTCGTCATTAATGAAATCTCTTTGTTGATCAACATCCACTCTGAACATTGGGCGCGACGCATTTACTACCACTAGGATGCTGCTCATAGACATGGCAAGAGCTGCGGCCATAGGATTGAGATAACCAGCCATCGCCAGCGGCACCGCTACCCCATTGTAGGCGAGGGCCCAACCGAGGTTCTGCTTGATGCGACTGCGTGTTGTGCGGACGAGTTCAAAGACATCGAGAACCCGTTCCAGGTGATTTCCCGGGATGACGATATCCGCCGCCTCAGCCGCCAGGGTTGTGGGCGCTCCGAAGGCAATACCAAGATCGGCTTCGGCCAGAGCCGGCGCATCGTTGCTGCCATCGCCAACCATCACCACTCGGCCGGTACCCTTAAGTTGACGGATGACCGCCGCTTTGGCTTCGGGCGGTACACCCGCATGGACTTCATCCGTGTGCAACTGGTAGCCGTCGGAGTGTTCTGCGCCGGTAAGCAGCACCACACGGCTCGATTCGCGCAACTTTTCCGTGATGCGTTCCCAGCCGGGACGTGAGCTGTCCCGGGTCAGAATTGCGCCTTCGGCGCAACCCTCCCAGCCGACAAAAGAGACCACGCCTTCGCCATGGTGGTGTTGCTCGACCTTGCTCTTCAGTGGATCCGGGATTTCCCACCCAAGAATATCGAACATTGTTCGACTGCCCACCGCAACGCGGCGCCCGCCAACACAGGCCAGCGCTCCTCGACCGGGGTGAATCCTAACCTCACCGGCGCTATGTTTTGTCGGCAGCTGCGCAATAGCCCGAGCGACGGGATGCGGCGAATACTTCTCGACAGCAGCAGCCACAGAGGCGACATTGGAGGGACCGATTACTTCGGACACCACCATTTCGCCGCTAGAGAGCGTTCCAGTCTTGTCGATCGCTACAACGTCGAAGGATGTCGGCTGCTCGAACAAATTGATTTTGGTGACGATGATACCGCGGTTAAGTGCTGAGCTGATAGCCGCTGCGGTAGTCAATGGAATAGCCAGTCCGAAGGTGCACGGACAAGAAACGATGAGTGTCGCCAAACTCGCAAGCAGCGCATCCTCCAACGAACCACCGCTCAGGTAGAAGGAGCTACCCACCAGCCCTGCGAGCGCGAGCACTGCGGGTACGAAGAAGCGGGAGAGTCGGTCGATTCGGCTTTGGATTCCGGTTCCCGAGCTCTGCATGTTCCAAAGGATATCCGCTAGATTTGCGATGCGGCTCTCGATCCGAGGGCCGATCTCGATCTCCAGGTTGCCCTCGCGCACGATACTGCCGCCATACACTTTCTGCCCTTCAAGCCGCAACTCGGGGAACGGCTCACCTGTCATAAGCGACTCATCGATTGCCCCTCGGCCAGCAACAATATAGCCATCGACAGGAACAGCTTCCCCTTGGTGCACAAATACGCGTTCACCGGGCAACAGCTCCTCTATCCGGAGGAACAGGTTGTGGCTGTCACGCCGAACACGGGCTTTGGGAGACCAGTCCTGCATGATGGTTTTCAGTGCATGGGTGGCACGTACCCGCACTTTCTGTTCGAGATAACGTCCGGCAGTTAATACGACAACGAGGGTGCTCGCCACTTCAAAGTAAAGATCGATGGGATCGTAGAACAGCTGGACGATACTGTAGCCATACGCGGAGAGAATCGAGAGCGCGAGCAAACAATCCGTATTCAGCAGTCCGACGCGTATACCTATCCAGGCTCCACGTAGAATCGGTAAGCCGACGTAGAAAACCACAATGGTAGTTAGCAACAACAAGGCTGTGGGCGCCAATCCGAAAGCCAGCCAGTGGATCCCCTCATAATCAGCCCGTTCGGCAAGTCCGGCGTGGATAGGATAGATAAACAAGATTGCCAACATCATCACGATCGACGCCAGGCTGCCACCGGAGAGCAACCGCAACAGATCCGGCCGCTCATCGTATTCGGGTACGGCTGCATCACGCAGTCGGGCGCGATAGCCTGAGCGGTTGAGAAGAGCGGGCAGTTCCGTTTCCGCAATCACTTTCGGATCATAGGTAATTTTGGCAGTCGAGGTGGCGTAGTTGGAGACAGTCGCGAGTACGCCGGGAGTATCCTGGGTGATCTTCTCAACAAGAATCTCACATGAGGCACAATGCATGCCTTCGACCCAAAGGTAGGCCGCTTCACCCTGGGGCTCGGGTATCGTATTGGAAACCGCCCGCTGTCTCGCCGCAAAAATATCGGCACCGAAACACCGGTACACTTCACGGCAGCCCAGACAGCAGAAACTGTGCCCTCCCTCCTCTATGGCCGTTTTCGGTGTAGGCAGACCGCAAAGCTTACATTGCATAACAGTAATCTTGTTCTCGGTTTATGGTAGCTACCCCCAGCGCCAAGCTTCATACCTCACCCCGTACTAAAGATAAAAGCGCCCGCGGTTGTCCGCGGACGCTTCCCCTTAAGTTATCGTAGTTCCAGTTTAAGCCGGCACCTCCTGTCCCTGTCCCAAAGGTGCAGCGGAAATATTGCGCGACTTCAACAAATTGTAGGCGTAGACTAATAGCGATAGTCCAAGGATAAGGCCAAAAATAAGAAGCAGGTGACCATAGATCGCCCAACCCTCCTGGCTCCAGTCTGCGTAACGCCGGGGCATACCGGCGGCACCCCCAGCCAGCATTACTAGTGCTGTGCCAATACTGCCAACGAAGAAGAGCCGGTTGAACCAAGAACCCAACACGGGATCGAGCTTACGCCCTGTAATGACCGGATAATGATGGTAAAGCACCCCCATCCACATAGCGGACATTGCCACGATCACCGTCATGGTGTGGCCGCTTTGCCACATGGTACCGTGTAACATGAACGCCCAAGCGACGTTCGAGGTCACTATCGCGCTGGCACCATCGAGAATATAGAGTACCCAACCTGCCAATACCGTAATAATACCCGCTTCCGCTTTCAGGCCATGTTGCCAAATTGTAGCGAAGACAGTGAAGATGCTGATCGCAGCACCGATGCCTGTGCCCCAACTCATAATGTTTCCCCAGTAGGACAACAAGGCTGGCTGGGTGGGGTGCAGTGTAATGAAATGGTGCAGAAACGACGTTACCGAGGTCAGCAACAGAATCCACAATGCCGTATTGGCCAATTTGTTGCTGAACAGCTTGCGGGTGCCATCGGCCAAGTAGAGTGGCAAGGTTGCATACATTGCACTCGTCACCATCAGTGCCATGGCTTCCATCAGATTATGCGCAAAGATATAGAAAGCGTATTGAAAAACCACCGGCTCCATGGCCCAAGAAGCCATGGACATAGGGATAATGCCATAGAGCGCGGCAACCAGCGTTGTACCAACCACCACCAAGGGGATACCCGTCACGAACAGGGTGAGGACAGAGAGAATCATCCCCAGCATACCGGGATCGTTGAGAGAACGTTCCGACAGAACGAGATCATCCCGCTTTTTACCAAAGAACAGCATCTTTAATACCAGCAGGGGATAGAACAGAATCATGCATGCAAGTACTAGATAGATGCCGGTAAACCCGAGCACCACGGCATTCATGCTCCAAATACCCATCTCCGCACCGACCAGGGGTAAGGGATACATCACGACAAGACTGATTTTCAATCCCATCAGAACGGCGACAGTTAAAATGGCTGACCCCAGATTCATGGTGATATAGGCCATTGCCGGTATCCAACCGGTGATCGGCTTGCCAACGCATCCCCCTGATCGATGAAGGCCGACTCCCATCATGAGCTGGAACGAAAAGGGAAAAGCAAGAGCCGCGCCGTGAAGCGTTAGGGAGGTATAGAAATGGTTTGGATTGAGTTCGAAAATCTGCGTCGCTGGCATGACTAATCCAAACAACCCGGCGACAACCAGCCAGATGAAGGATGTCATGATCATCAGAGCTGGCCAGGCATTAATCTCCCCTAGCCCGGTGCTCTCGTCAACAGTAAACATTCTACCGAAAATCGGGGTTTTCTGAACAATAGTGCTGGCGATACTCATAGATGTATCCTCTGAAATCTAGGTTCAGTTACTCGCGACTACGGTCAGTTCACTCATCATGGCATGGTGAATGATTCCGCAATACTCGAGACAACGGACCTTGTATCTACCCGGATCCTTGAAGGTATATACGATCTCTGACGGCTTGGACACTCCGGGCATGAGTATCATGGTGAGTAACAAATTACCGTCCGGATGATATAAGGCAAAGCCATGCTGGGTATCAACGCTCGTGCCCCGGAACCGAACAGTAGTACCGGCCCTTATTTCGGTGTCAGAAAACTCAAAGGACCAGGACCTCGCTGTCAGCTCTATGTCTTGAATAGGTTCACCGCTTACCGCTGCGCGCGCTGTGGCTATAGTCGGCATGAACTTAAGGCTCGCAAGATTAACTCCCACGAAAATAAAAAAAACAGCTGATAACCAGATTCCTTCGAGTCGTGATAATTTTCTACGCGGTGTTGCACTCGGGTTCGGATCGATGATCCCTTTTCTAATCATGATATAGAAAAACATCAGTATGAAGGGGATCAACATCGCTAGCAGCATCCAGAATGCTCCCCAACCCGTAAACAGGAAGTCCAACATTACGAAGCCTCCTCATAGATTCATTAAGTGCGCTGGGAGTAGCCATAAACTGAAGCATGACAAAACACCCACCATTCTCCAGAGCTTCTAATAGTGTGGTGATTTAACCTTAGAATGAAGCAGGCTAATTAACAATAAGGACATATGCGTAGTGGAGGGGGGATTTCACTTAATCAATATTCAGAAAAGATTGTTAATCGAAACAGCTCTTCTGATCGGTTTCATAGTACGGATACTTCGATTTTATACAAAGCATCATTCATTGACTTATCTTGTATCTATCCATAAAAACGAGAGAATTATTCAATCCTGCAATGCTATCCCATTCCGAATTCACATGGTCACCCCCCTGCGAAATAATGAGCAACTAAAACATCTACACGAAAATAGGGTATATATTGAAATCAAATATTGTTTTTCCCAAACGGACCTACTATCTGTTTCTCGAGACGGGTATTCTTTGAATCTCCGGTCAATGGTAGGTATTGATATTTCTTTGGCTGTGGTTTTGGTATCGGTATACATAGGTCATGAATTGATGAGAGACCGTGTTTGTTGCCTTGTATTGGTAATTTCTGGGCATGATAAGACTATCTTCTCATGTATAAGTCGGCCTGCGGTTAACCATGGATAACGATGTGATCTTGTTGGGTATAGTCGTACTGGGCTGGTTCGCCGTTTCAGGGCTGATCGTGAGTGTCGTATTGATGTGTCGTCAACATTGGACCGCCCGCTTGGTGCGGGAAGAAAAAATCGCAAATAGCGCGATAATGAAGCGGCTCCAAGAGAGTGAGACGCGCCTGAGAGCCATTGTCGAATCGGAGCCTGAGTGCGTAAAAATGCAAGATGCGGACGGCATCGTTCTGGAAATAAACCCTGCTGGGCTCAAATTGGTCGATGCAGACTTCCCGGAAGAAATTGTCGGAAAACCAATTTACTCCGTGGTCGCTCCCGAGTACATCGCTTCCTACAAGAAAAACTTGCAGCGTGTATTTTCCGGTGAGGCGCTGGTTTATGAGTTTAAATCGGTAACCCTCAAAGGCAGGGTGTGCTGGATGGAGACGCATGCCGCTCCGCTGCATGACGAAAGCGGAAATATATATGCGTTACTGGGCATCACACGCGACATCACTGAGCACAAGTGGGCGATAGATCAGACACGTCAGCATCAGCTTGAACTGGCCCGCGTAGCGAGGCTCTCGACAATGGGGGAAATGGCTACCGGTCTGGCACACGAGCTAAACCAACCGTTGGCAGCAATCGCCAATTTCACCCGTGGCTGTATTTGCCGCCTGCAGGATGGCCACGTAGAGTCAGCCGACTTGATAGAAGCATTGGAAGAGGTATGTGAACAAGCGGATCGTGCTGGAGAAATCATGAGTCACATTCGCGATTTTGTTCGTAAGAGCGAGCCAAGAATGGTGGCGATAGATATCAATCAAACGATCCACCACGTTACTAAATTCGTCGAAGCAGAAACAGACCAACATCACACAAGTGTCAAATTGGACTTAGCAGAGGATTTACCTCATGTAAAAGCCGACGCGATCATGATCGAACAGGTAATTTGCAATCTTATGCGTAATGCGATCGAAGCGATGGAAGGATCCAAAACATACCAACGCAAAATCACTATTTCTACTGCGCAAAATGGTGCGAATAGCGTCACGGTCAAAGTGGAAGATACCGGCCCTGGTATCAGCCGGTCAGTTGTCAACCATATTTTCGACCAATTCTTTACAACAAAATCCGAGGGTGTCGGTATGGGCCTTTCAATCAGTCGCTCAATCATCGAGTCGCACGGGGGAAAACTCCGTGTGCAGCCGGCACTGTGCAGCGACAGTGGAACACTGTTTACATTTTCTTTAAAAGCGCTAAGTTGAAAGGATATGGATAGTGAAAAACGCTGTACGGTCTACATTATTGATGATGATCCGGCGGTCGCTCGCAGTTTGCGTTGGTTGATAAAAGCAATTCAGCTCGAAGTAGAACTGTTCGCTTCGGCCCAGGACTTTCTAAATGCTTATGATGCAACCCTGCCGGGCTGTATTGTACTTGACGTGCGTATGCCAGAACTAAGTGGGCTAGACTTGCAGGAGCAGCTGGCGGAAAAACACACCTACCACTCCCCGATAATTTTTATCAGTGGGCACGGCGATATAAAAATGGCAGTACATGCTATTCATGCCGGCGCTTATGACTTTCTCGAGAAACCATTTCGAGATCAAGATTTGCTCGATAGAATTCAAAAAGCCATTATCTTTGACAGGGAACAACGCAGTATGCACGAGGAACAAGGAGAACTTTCCGCACTATTGGCAACACTAAGTCCACGGGAGCACGAAGTGTTTGACCTCATATGTGAAGGACTTTCGAATAAAGCAGCTGCCTATGAACTAGGTTTAAGTGCAAAAACCGTTGAAATTCATCGCGCTAAAGTAATGAAAAAGCTGAGCGCAAAATCAGTGGCCGATCTTGTCAAGATATCGATGCAAACCAAATCCCAGTGACCGTATCTACAACCGATTTCCTTCACTATTTGCTATCAACCCTGATAGGGTATGTAGTGATCGATGAGTAAAGCAGCGAATAGAATAGCCAGATAATTAATCGAATAGCGGAAAGTGTTACGAGCATTGTTATCGCTGTAGTTACGTTTCATTTGCCAAGTTTTGCGGACAAATAGAATATTCAAAATGAGAGCTACCAGGAAATATACCCATCCGCTCATGCCAATGACGAACGGCAGTACCGTCGTAACCGCTAAGGCAATCGTGTAGGCAAAAATACTGTTTAGTGTATAGCTGCGGCCCCGCACCACCGGTAACATCGGAAGGTTGGTGCGTGAGTATTCGTGAACTCGATAGAGTGCCAATGACCAGAAATGTGGTGGCGTCCAGAGAAATATGATCAGAAACAACAACCATGCTTCATGCGACACATCTCCGGTAATCGCGGTCCATCCAAGCACTGGCGGCATCGCACCTGAAGCGCCTCCGATAACAATGTTTTGGGTAGTGAGCGGTTTCAGGATAACTGTATAGATGATTGTGTATCCTGAAAATGTAGCAAGGGTCAACCACATTGTCAGAGGATTGACCAGCAAGTAAAGTACAGCTAAACCGATAAACGCAACAACCAACAAAAACAACAGAGCCTTGACTGAACCCAACTCGCCACGGGGCAAGGGACGACCGCGCGTTCGTGCCATTAATGCATCGATTCTCTTTTCTATCAGGCAGTTCAACCCCGCAGCCGCCCCTGCGACCAATGCGATACCGGACGTAGCCGCGAACAGCGTAGCAAGTGACACCATGCCCTCAGTCGATAGCAACATTCCAACCAGTGCACAAAATACAATCAATAACACCACGCGCGGTTTAGTCAACCGAATATAGCGTTGTACTGTTGTACTCTGGTATGCTGTCGCCAGTGCGGTATCAGTCATGGGAGCCCCACTCAGTATCTATTTTCCACTTCCAGTCTATTCCGTACTGGCTAGGATTCAATAAGAGTATACAGTTAGCGAGATAGGTAGAACTCCTTAATTCCGTGCAAATCCGGATTGGGGGGGCTCAGCTCTGTCAAGTAGTGTCCGCTGAGATCAATAATCCTACCAATTCCAGCGGAAAACCACTTTCCATTGGATCGCTGGCACAAAACCAGCGTCTTCAGTCCACTCCTCCATGCTCTCCTCCCACATTTCCCTGGGTACTGGCGAGTTAACTGCTACGAGTCACAAAGAGTATTGACGCACCATCAGGCAACCACCCTGCTCCAATCGCTTAACGCAGTGACCATGAGATTCCGGTTGTGATTGGCTGATAACAGATGCCTGCCCAGATTGAACAGGTTGTGCACGGCCGCTTATGCGGAACATTTCTCAAAAAGTACGATCCAGTTATAGTAGCAGACTGTTTTTTAACAGGAGCACAAAGGCGGAGGGCTTTGTGGCCACAGCCGAATTTACGAGATGGTTTTTAGCGCTCTTTTTCCTGAGTGTAGCCCTGTTCTACGTTGTCCGCATAATTACTGCGAAGCGCAAAATCGGCTTGTCGCCAGTATTTTACGGCGAAGTCTTTACATTGCATTGGGCCACACACTCCATATTCCGAGTCTGCCGATCATTAATTCTCGCAGTGTGCTTAGTTCGCCTTGTATGGCCTGAGTTTGACGCCTATCTCTTGATATTCGACGCATTGTGGTACTCACCAGTTTTCTTCTTGGGCAATAGCCTCCTGATCACAAGCTTCTTCGCCATTATCGCTCTTCATCTTTTTTTGGGTGAAGACTGGAGGTCCGGTACCCGCAATCAGGATAACACTCGACTTTACACATCAGGCCCCTTCAAGCTTACCCGAAATCCGATGATGCTGTGTGTGATCATGGGTCAGGCTGGCCTTTTCCTTGCGCTTCCCTCGATGTTTACGCTGGTTTGCCTTGTCCTCGGAGTCTGGGCTGTAAACGCACAGGTGCGCGTAGAAGAGGAGTTACTTCAACAGCGTTTTGGCGCTGAGTATAAAATCTATCTGGCGAGAACTCCCCGTTGGCTGTTTTATCGTTGAAACAAATATGTCTAAATGAAACATCGCTGGCCGTAGAACATCGCTGCGCCCTACCGGTGATATGGAAGAATGGCATGGGCTACCCACTGTTGCCACAAGTCGGTTAACCATGGGCAAACGGCATCACATGGTCAGTGACAAGATCCTTGCCAGCACCATTCCAGGCCGTTTGGTTAATAACGCCTATAAGATCCGCAGCAAGGGAGCATCTGAATGCTGTGAACTCATCCAGGCTCCGATGACTGCGCATTTACGATTTAAAGACCTGCACGCTTGGTGACCACAATCCATTTTTCGACCATTCAGTAGCCCCGTTCTGTACGGTCAACCCTGATTCTCCGCTCCACAATACTTCGCTTTTTTCGAAGGAAGATGCGAAATATGCATCGAATCTTTTGCTATCACACCAGTCGATATTTACGAATGAGTTAGCTTAGAGGAGGGAAAAATGACTGGTTTGATAAAGGGCTTTCCATACGACGGTGTTGTTACGGTTAATCGCGTCATCATAAAACAAGGTTACACGGTAGATGATTTGCAAGAGCGAGTGGCACTGCTTTGCGAAAACGTCAAGACTTTCCACTCTGACACCGGTTTTATCGGCGGCTTCGTGGCGATAAACAGTGGTCAGATTTCCAATGAAGGCTCAACCATTGGCCAGCCGGTCGATAACGGCCTGAAAGATCGTGAGGCGCTAATCGTGACGTTCTGGCGATCATTCCAAGACCATGAGGCATCCCATCGCAGCGAGACTTTCCAACCGCTGTTTCGAAAGGTGCTTGAGCTGTGCGAAAACGGGAATGAGGAGCTAGCCTACGAGATGCTGTGGTCAGGTCAGGCTTACTCACCCGAAGAAGCAAAAGCCGCGCGAGAAGCCAAAATCCGTTACGCGGCCTGATGAAAAAGGGGGCCGCAATCCCCTGATTGCCGGCCCTCACATACTACTCACGATCCCGAACTGCCGATTCCTAACCCGCAATTATTCGATCGGCAGGACGAGCACGAGTTGTTTGGGAGACACCATAGAAGCGGCCAATAACGAATACACGGTTTAACAGCGGATCAGCATGTTACCCAGCCTACGAACATTGTGTGGATGACCCAATAGCAATGCAAATCCGCTGAGATTACATGCTGCTATCCAATTGAATACCCATCTGTTGCAGATTCCTAAAGAATGCGTCGGGTTCCACGAAAGACCTGCGTCCACACACCAGGCTTGGGTGTTGTAAGTATCTGTCTTATTGTCGCGACTACAGGCGCTGCGGTGATGAAATAAAAGCAAGTTTCTGCTGGCTTATGGTTGATCTTCGATCAACATCGGGAAACATGTCTCATGCTCTTGTTTCCCCTGGAACTCGAATCGACGCGTATGCATGTAGCCGCGCTTCCACTCTCCCTCAACAAATACGACAGGATCGGCCGACCCGATTTCTGAAGCGAAACATGTCTACGCCAAACTGGGTCAGAACGTCTTGCATATTTGAGTAAGCGCCCTTGGTTTGACCAGAGATACTGTTTGGAGTGTTTCCATCCCGGTTGTCAGCAATTTGACCTGACATGTAAAGAACTTTCCCAACCAGTTTTCCTTGGGCGAAGTAATCTTGGTAGGGACCGCTTCTATAAGTTCTTTTTTCGATCGCCATTTAACTTTTTCTCCGTGGGAGAACAAGCCGATCATGTTGGACAGGAAAGATAGAATCACAATTTTAGCTGATGCTATTCAGGCGAGAGCCCTGGGACAAAGCTCATCGACCTAGAGTTGATTAATGTCAATATCATCAGCTGGCGCATGCAGAGTTGTTGGGCTGCGTTCATATATAACCCTTTCCGGTTAATGGACGCACGCGGGGGAGATATCAACTACTTACAATCGATTCAGTACCAACCTTGCCCTATAAGAACTCATTTCTTCCAGCTATTTCTTGGCGCATCTCGAAAGTAATAAAATAACTAGGAGTTCAAGCTCGTTGAAAAACTGATTCCGAAATCACTTGACGTGTAGAGTGTTGTATTGCACTCCAAGCATACAAGTTAGTGTACGAAATCATGTATGAGTGCAAAAAAGATGGAGAGCTTAAGCCCCTGATATATTGGGGCTTTTCACATTTTTGGTGGGCCATGAAGGATTCGAACCTTCGACCAATGGATTAAGAGTCCACTGCTCTACCAGCTGAGCTAATGGCCCATATTTACTGAAATGGGGTGGACGATGGGGCTCGAACCCACGACAACCGGAATCACAATCCGGGACTCTACCAACTGAGCTACGCCCACCATAAACCGAATATTCCTGGCACGCCCGGCAGGACTCGAACCTGCTACCCTCGGCTTAGCTTACCACTACGTCTTTCGACGCCCCTTGTATCAGGGTTTGTGGTCTGGACTATATCTTCACCTTCTCAGGTGCCGCACGTATAGTCTCTACGGATCCCCGGAAGGCCGACAATGCTATGCGTAATCCACAGCCTAGTCAACCAACGGGTTTCCTCGGGATCGCCATCGACACAACCCGTTAAGGTTTCCCCGATACAGTGCGGTCCACTCTGCAGGTTCGGTTTCCCCGCAGAGGCTCCCATTGCGTACTTTTACCGTACGCCTTAAAGGCCGATGCTCTATCCAAATGAGCTACGGGCGCCTGAACAGTCAAATAAGTGGTCGGGGTAGAGAGATTCGAACTCCCGACATCCTGCTCCCAAAGCAGGCGCGCTACCAGACTGCGCCATACCCCGCGACCGGGCTCCTACCAACTGGCGGAGAGCCGGGAATAATACGCAGTGAATGAATCCAAGTCAATCTATTGTCACAGACTTTTTATGGCGCGAAGGGATGTCAATTGGGCAGACAGAGGATATTATTCCGCTCACAATGATAAACCAATCGAATGTTAGCCGAATCCATCTCGCAGACCTGAACAAGCGCCATCACTGTAAGGCGATCCTGCAGCTGCTGGAGGCCTTTGCCCTGGAACCCATGAGCGGGGGTATGGGGATTTCTACGGAGGTTAGAGACACCATAGTACCGGGGCTTGCCGCCCAACCTGGCAGCCGGGTTTTCCTCGCCAAAAGTGGGGATAAGTACGTCGGTACGGCGATCTGTTTTCTGGGATTCTCCAGCTTTCAGGCCAAACCGCTTATCAATATTCACGACCTGGTGGTGCTTAGTACCCACCGCGGTAGAGGAATCGGCGGAGAACTGATTGCGGCAGTCTCCGACTATGGGGTGGGCATCGGATGCTGCAAAGTGACTCTGGAGGTTAGAGAGGACAATTTAAACGCGCTCCATCTCTACCGACGCAAGGGTTTCCGCAGTGGGAACGAGGAAGAGTCGGTCAGGCTGCTCTATATGCAAAAGCCCTTATAAAAAAGGCGCCTTTCGGCGCCTTTGGAGAATCCGCTTCCGGGCCGGTCAAACGGCCATTCCTGGATTTCCCTCTACCCCGACCAACTTGGGCGTATTAAGTTTCTTTATCTTGATTTGTTTTTGATCGCGCAAATAGTCTGCCACCACCTCCCAGATCGGACGTCCCGGCGATTGCGAACCAACTGTAGCCCAACCGGATACCATGTAGTTCTTATCGGCCTCTACAGTGGTGCCATCATCCAGCGTCATCTTGCTAATCCGCTTTCCAAAGGTGTTATTGGGTTCACACACATAATCCAAGCCGCCCAAGCGTACCATGTCACCGCCTTGCTGATAGTAGGGATCGGCATTGAACAGATTGTCACTGACATCCTCGAGGATGGTCTTGATGTCGGCCCCGCTCATTTCCCGCCGATAGGTTTCCGGATAGGTGATGCAGGTTTGATCTAAGACATGCTCCATCGTGATGTCCTGGCCCGGCAATACTGTCGTACCCCAGCGAAATCCTGGGGAGAGGGAAATCTGCGCATCGTTTACTTTGCGCAAGGAATCACAGATCACCTGATCAAAGGTACCGTTGAAGTTTCCGCGCCGAAATAGAGTCTCTTCCGCCACCGCGAGCTTCTCTTCCAACTTATCTTTGTAGGGCGCCCTAACTTCATCTATGTAGCGCTGCATCTCCATATCCGCCGGCAACATTTGGGAGAACACGGGAACCAGCCTGTAACGGAAATCCCGAAGCTTTCCCTCCCCCACATCCAGGTCCATCACGGCAAGAAACTTGCCATTGGAACCGGCGTTGGTTACCAACGTCTTCCCGCCCTTGTTATTGACCACGGACGGAGCAGGTACCCCGTCGTGGGTATGACCACCGAAGATCACATCGATACCGGTTACCCTAGAGGCCATCTTGAGGTCGACATCCATCCCATTGTGGGAAATAACCACCACCAGGTCGGGGCGCTCCTGCTCGCGGACACCGTTCACCATCTCCTGCATGCGTTCATCTTGGATGCCAAAGGTCCAGTCAGGAATAAAGCGCTGAGGGTTGGCAATCGGCGTATAAGGGAAAGCCTGGCCGATTACCGCCACCCGCACCCCGCCGATGCTCTTCACAGAATAAGGTTTGAATGCAAGCCCGCGATCTTCGTCAAACCCTTCAAAGTCGGCGAATCGATAGTCGAACAGTGCCTCGTCTCCAATGCCTACATTCTGGGCGACAAAGTCACCCTTGAAGGCGCTGATGTTATCAATCACTTCCTGGTCGAGGTAGGTGAACTCCCAGTGACCGGTCATGATGTCCACGCCCAGCAGGTTACAGGCACCCACCATATCCATTCCCCGGGTCCAATAGGCAGTTCCCGAACCCTGCCAGGTATCGCCCCCATCAAGCAGTAGGGAATTACCATCGCCCCGCTCGGCCCGCAGACGCTTCACCAGAGATGCGAGATGTGCGAAGCCGCCAACCTGGCCATACTGCTTGGCCGCTTCATCGAAATTGAGATAGGTAAACGCGTGAGCAGCGACTGAGCCGGGTTCAACACCGAAATGCTTCAGTAAGGCATCTCCTACCAGATGAGGCGCCTTACCCCTACTGCTTCCCAGTCCCAGGTTAACACTGGGTTCGCGAAAATAGATTGGATTCAGCTGCGCGTGGCAGTCGGTCATGTGCATTAAGCAGACATTGCCGAATTTCGGGATTTCGTAGAGATCCGACGGCTTTTTTGCAGTGGTAAAAGCCGAACTGGGCAACATCCCGGCAGCCCCGGCCATCCCCATTAGCCTTACGAACTCTCTCCTCGATATTTCCATCACAGACCTATCCTTCAGGCAGCCCATTATCCGCCTGTGCCAGTAACGTTGTTAAATTGAAGCCGATGGATGCACTCTAGCCACCGGCCTCTTACTCAAGGTACCAAGGATTACTTGATCTCAACTTCCTGAGAATCGGAATTACCCTTGTTGTCGACCCAGGTGAGTTTGAGTTTGTCGCCCTTGGCTGCTCCTTTGAACTTGAAGGAGAGATAGGGGTTCTTGGAAACACCACCGCTCCAGAATGCCTGCAGCCGCGTCTTACCCCCCGACTCGCAGGTGACCTCCTGGATAAAGTGTGCCGGTATCACTTCCCCGCTTTTCTTGTCCTTGCGGGCACCGGTCTCCATGGGATGGGTCATCAAAGCCTTCACCGTTGTTACATCATCCTTCAACTTGGCCCTGATCTTGATCGATTTCTTTGCCATTGTCTCTATCCTCTGAATTCGCGAATATCAAATCTGTAGCTGGTCTGAATACTTCCCTGTGGGAACAGTACACTCCGGCATCTCACGCCGGGCGCTCGCCTTGAATAAGGCTTAACCCCCACACCCGCCAATGGTGACTTTCACCTCTTTCTTGGCGCTGTACAGTTTTCCATCCGCCTTCACAACAGCAATCACGTCGCCGCTCTTGCCCATCTTGATGCGGGTCGACACAAATCCTTCGGCTCCCTCCCCGATATCGTAGCTGGCAACCAGCGGGGCCGGATTGTTGATAGCCACCACCGCTATTGAGCTGACGCCCCCCAGGCCGGTAGATATGGTGATCGGCACCACGGCGCCGTTCTCCGCAATATCCGGTGCCTTGATCTTGATCTCGCCGCTCTCCTCGGCACTGTCGCTGCCCATCAGCGCCTGCATCATCTCCGGCAGCTTCTTGGCGGCGAAAGCCGCTTCGGGCCAGGCTGCCAGCACCAGCTTGGGGGTCAGCAGGCCGGCACCGGCCGCCATACCCAGGGCGCTCGCGCTAAGTGTTCCCTGAAGAAGTATTCTGCGTTTACTGTTCATTGTCTTCATCTCCCAAAAACGATTGCGCTATTGATTGACTGTGGTAAGTCCCGCGCTCACCCAGCTTTGCATACCACCGCGATACCACTTCAGCTTGTAGGCCGGGTAACCCAGCTTGACCAGCGTTCTAATATTGGCCGAGGACTGAGGACACCAAATACCATTGCAAAACATGACCAATGTCTTGGCATTGCGAAAATCCCACTTACCATTTGCTTTACGGGCGTGAAACTGCTGTTCGAGAATCTCATCCAGAGAATCCGCCTCAGCCTGGGTTGCGAACGAACCCTGCACATCCATATTGATCTTGTTCCAGGGGACATTGACCGAACCGGGTATAGTGCCGCGCACCATCCAATCTGCAGTACGTGAATCGATAACCAACACCGTCGGATCACCTTCGCTAACACGCTTCAGGTATTCCAAAACCTCTAGTTCACCGATAGTTTCGATATCTTTACCCAGGCTCATGGGCTGAATACAGAATGGAGGACACTCCCGGGCAACACTGGCGTAAGCTTCGGGGATTACCGCATTCTCGTCCGCACTTCTCGCGATGGTGACCACGCCACCGCCGTGTTTTACATCGACGCTTGGTAACGCCGTAGTAATCTTGTGCGACTTGGGAGCCATAGCGCTCCCCACTGTCGAGGGCGACGAGCCTCCCACCTTGAAATAGGAAGGTAGTGTGAGCTCCTGCTGGGACATACCCTGCTCATAACCCAACTCTCCCTGAGCCTTGGCCAGTGACGCCAGACGCATGGATTTCTCCAGCTCACCCGCTTTCAGGGCTTCCTTGGCTTGCTTGATAAGTTTCCCGGTGTCCCGCCATTCGCTGTCAACCGAGGCCGCCATCTTCTGCGCTTTCTCCGCCGCGGCAATTGCACTCTTTGCCTCTTCGACACCCTTTCCGCTCTTTGCGGCCATCAAATCGGCGGCTTCACTGCAGAGAAATACCGCCAGCAGCAACACACTCAATCTCTTTTTAATCTTCATCGTTGCACTCCAAATCGTCGTTTCTTGAGGTACTTCACTTACGCGCACCCGGGCCATTCAGCTCCATCCCGTTGCTCATGTAAGTCAGGAAATACTCGAGATTGCGATATTGCTCGCCCTGCGCCTTGAACGGCTTGGCACGTATATTCCGGTTGCAGCCGGTAAAGCGGCGGTGCAGGGTACCCACGGTGCCCCACTTGGAGCGATAGACCGGCCAGTGGGTTGTGTGACCCAGGCTGGGACTGAGAATCTCAGTGCGTACCTTCATACCGGTATTTTGCAAATGGCAGGTAGCACATGAAAAATTGAGTTGGCCACGGCGGGTGAAATAGAACTTCTTGCCGGACTCATAGGCAGCCATAGCCCGCGGATCATCTTCCGGTATCACTACATTGGTAATCTGGCCCCGGGACTCAAAAGCGATATAAGAGAGGATGTTGTTGATAGGGCCTTTCTTATACTTCAGCGGCTTTTCGCCATTGGCCTCGCGGCAGTCGTTAAGAGCCAGAGCAAGTGTCATCACCATACCCCGCTCTTTATCCCAGTGAGGATATTTATGGGCGATTGCTGGTCCTTCGGGAAAACAATCCTTGTAGCTCTTACCATTGGCGAAAGGTGTGTCCCACATCTCCTGGCCTGCGTCGATAAAGGGCTCGTAGGGGGGGAATTCCTCAATCGCCTCCCAATTCTCGCGACCGATCTTGTCAATTGCATAAGCGCCATTGACGAACTCCTCTTGCGCCACACTCGGGAACTTCCACTTGTAGGCCTTGATGAAAGCGGCTCGGTCCTCTTCAGGGGAGGCCTGAGCAGCCAGGACCACGAAACCTGAAAGGGCGGCGGCCAGCAGAATACTCAAAACACTTTTAACATTCATTTCCATCTCCGATTAGGGGATTCTGTGATTTGGGTGATCCGTCAAAGAGTCCAGATATACTCAACGAGGTAGTCGATCTCTTGTTCGGTGAGGATCTGATACTTGCCGAAGGGAACCATTGCAGATTCCGGATTGGCGGCAGTGGGATCCCAAATCTGCGCTCTCAGCTTCGCCTTGTCAGGGTAGCGGGCCTTCATGGCAATCAGCGGGGGACCGAGATTCCCAGGTGATTCGCCATTATCCATCATGTGGCAGGCAAGGCAGTTGCCTTTAGTGCGCCCAAAAGCGATGGCCTTTCCCTTGGCTATGGCAGCAGCTCCCTCTTCGGCGCTGATCGCAGGCGCCGACAACAGAGTGCAGGCCACTACGGCAACGGCGGCGGTCGAACCCACCAACCTTCCGATATTCAATGTCATCATTTCCTCCAAATTACAGGTAGTTTGACTCTGATCGAACCAACCGCATCCCTTATCCGGTTTCTTATTTGCAACACCTGTTGCGGCTCTCTTTCGATCAGACGCTCAGCCAGTAGAGGGGAAACTACGGAGTTCTAGTTGGCTGGGTTGGATTAAATAACATACTTTGAAGGTATGTAATAGGAACATACGATAACGGTTATTGGGGTTTTCCCTAACGGGACTCCATAGAAAGCATCATTCTCATCAGGTCGGACAGGGTATTGGCCTCCATCTTTTCCATGACTTTTGCCCGGTGGGCCTCAACCGTCGACTGGCTGACATTGAGGTCGGAGGCGATCATCTTGTTGCGTTTACCGGCAATGACCAGATCCAGCACTTCGCGCTCCCTCGGAGTGAGCCGCTCGTAACGCTCCCTGATATCCGCCAGTCGGGACGCCTCACCACGCTGCACCGCATCCTGCTCCAATGCGCGGTGAACGCTATCCAGGAGCACCTGGTCATTAAAGGGCTTTTCTATAAAATCCAAGGCGCCCGCCTGAACGGCGCGGACTGCCATGGGAACGTCTCCATGACCGGTGATAATGATAATCGGCGGGTGCAGTGGTGTTTGGGTTAGCTTGCTCTGGAGATCCAGGCCGGAGATACCCGGCATGCGCACATCCAAAATCAGGCAGCCCGCCTGATCGGAGTTGAAATGGTCGAGGAAATCCTGCGCGGATTCGAATGTCTGTACCGGCAGACCCACGGATTCCATCAGCAACTGCATGGCATCGCGCACTTCTTGATCATCATCCACAATGAATACGCAGGCATCACTATTCATGACATTTCCCGATCTCCTGCACCGGCAGGGTAAAATTGAACACCACTCCCCAGCCGGCCTCCTCATCGATAGAGAGCCTGCCGTTGTGGGCCTCTATAATGCCCTGACTGATGGAGAGACCCAGGCCCATCCCCTCCTTTTTGGTGGTAACAAAGGGATTGAAGAGTTGATCCTTGATCCCCTCGTTCAATCCCGGCCCGGTATCTGCCACCGACACCACCACTTCAGTGTTTTCGGAGTTCATGCGTGTCTCAATGCGTAGTCTACGATCTCCCTGCTCCACATCCATCATCGCTTCGATAGCGTTGCGGACCAGATTGAGGATCACCTGATCAATTTGGATGTGCTGCGCCAAGACCCTTTGTATACCTCTGTCCAAAGCAGTCTGCACCATCACACCTGCGCGCCTCGCCTCAGGTCGAATGAGCACCAGCACCTCTGCTATCAATTCATTTATATCGATTAGTGTCCGCTCCGGCTGCTCCTTGCGCACAAACTGCCGCAATTGCCTGATAATCTCACCAGCACGCTCGGCCTGTGCACTGATTCGCTCCATCACGTCAGCGCACTTCTCTCGTTCAACCGGCCCAGATTCCAGCATGCGAATGCAGGCGAAGGAGTTGGTAGCAATGGCGGTGAGCGGCTGGTTGAGCTCATGGGCAATTCCCGATGCCATCTCTCCCATTGTGCTCAATCTTGCTACATGGGCGAGATCCATCAGGTGCTGGTTGGCCGCTTCTTCCGCCTCCTTGCGTTCACTAATATCCCGAAACACCACCACGCTTCCCACGGTCACGCCTGTTTCGTCCCGAATCGGAGTGCTGCTGTATTCCACTGGTATCGAACTTCCATCTTTCTTCCAAAACACATCGTCATCTACAAATCGGGATATATTATCTTTAAAGGTAGAGTAGACGGGGCAGTCCTCGGCATAGTGGGCAGAACCGTCAGCGCGGGAGTGATGCAGCAACTGATGCTGGTTTTTCCCGATCAACTCACTAGCAGACCACCCAGTGATCTCCTCCATTGCTCGATTCACGAATGTGGAATTACCCTCTAAATCGACACCCGAAATACCGTCCGCCACTGAATTGAGAATCAAATCATGCTGGCGCTCCAAATGCAGCTTGGATCGCTGCAACTCCCGATTAAGGCGTACCACCCAGGTGGTCATTACCGACATAAACAGAAGAAATGAGAGGGCGATCAGCAGCCAGTACCAGTACCGCCGTGCGGCATCCAACAGAGTGAATCTACCCAGCGCTTGATAAGGAGGAAGCTGTAACTCCTGGAACAGCTCATGCACCGACTGATAGTCAAGGGGTACAGTCCACCCTGCGTAATTTCCCGCTTTGGTCGCCGGGCTGAATCTGGGCATATTGAGCAGCGCCACAGCAACCTTCTGCGCCAGTCGGTTGGAGGTGTGTTGGAGCTTACTGAAGGGCCACTCCGGGTAAAGCCGGGTACTGCGGGCGAAGGGGAATTCAGAGTGCCCCTTGGGGGCGACTATTCGGAACTCGCCCAATTCGATCTGTCCCGCTGAAGCCATACGCTCCAAAATATTGGTTCGCACCATTCCAACGTCCACCTCCCCTTCCCTGACTGCCAATACCACACGGTCATGAATACCCGCAAATTCCAGTCGGCTGAGATGCTTGTAGGGATCAATTCCCACATCACGCAACTCCCTCCAGGCCATCTGAAAGCCGCCCAGGGAAGTTTCATCCACGGCCATCACACTTCTGCCGTCGAGGTCTTCTAGGTCGCTGATTTCGCTATGGTCTTTGCGGACGAAGACCACTCCACCAAAGACGTTATAAGGTGTATCGGCGATGAGATTGTCCAGGGTGGCGATTCTGGAGACCCGATAGCGCACCTCCATATTCACATATATACCCGAGTTGACCAGGAGAAAATCAACTTGGCCGAACTTGACAGAGGGATCAACTTCATCGAACCCGAGCGGTACGATTTCGAATCTATGACCGGGTATGCTCTGAGTCAGATACTTAGCGGTGGGTTCCCAATTCCTCAGCGTGATATCGAATCCACGGTGGCTCAGAACGCCGATGCGAACAAGCTGTTCTGCGCTCGATATCAGCGGGTTTATCAGCAATACAGATAAACAAAGAATTCGCAGCGGTATCACGAAAATGCAACTCCGAGATAACTCAGCCTATCAGATTCAGGGAATTCCGTCAGTCCGTTGCACAGCCCCTGGCAACCGCTGAATTTTGCTTCGATAATTGGAACCATGGCAACACCATAAAAGGAGGGCTATCCATTGGCAAACTACAGGCACATTCTGGTAGCAGTCGATTTCTCGGACGAGCATGAAAGCGTCATTCAAAAAGCCCTGGAAACCGCGAACCAAAACAACTCGAGCTTGAGCCTGATCAATGTGGTGGAATACAGCAGCGCGATGTACGCTGGGGACTTACCACTGCCGGAGGATCTCAACCTGGACCAAAAGCTGCTGAAACAGGCTGAGGAGCGGCTGCGGGAAATCTCACAAAAGTTCGGTATAGCACATTTGGAGCAGCGGGTGACAATGGGTATTCCCAAACGGGAGATTGTGGAGGCGGCAGAGGTAGTGGGGGCCGATCTGATCGTACTCGGCAGTCATGGCCGTCACGGACTGCAGCTGCTGCTTGGATCGACAGCGAACGGGGTGCTGCATCAGGCCCGCTGTGATGTCCTGGCAGTGCGTGTAGCCGGCAGCTAGGTCTTGATCCGGATATTTTTTCATCCGGAAACTCGCAGTTCGTTGACCGATTCCGAGCCCTGAGCGCCGACCGCCAGGGAGAACCGCGGCCCAATTTTGGGCCGTCGGCAACATCTTTTCAATCGGTGTCCAGCGAGCCGTCACATCGTGAGAGCATAGTGCGGGTGGGTTTCCCAGTTCCTGACCAGTGCCGCAAACGCGACGGCGGGCAAGGGTTCGGCAAATAGATTTCCCTGAGCCAAGTCGCACCCTTGGTTCCTCAACAATGCCAGCTGCTCCCGGGTCTCCACACCTTCCGCTATAACCTCCAGGTTGAGCCCGTGCGCCATAGAGATGATGCTCAGCGTAATGATCGCGTCGTCTTGGAACGAATCCATATCCCGAACGAAAGAGCGATCGATTTTCAAGCGGTTGACTGGCAGTTTTTTCAAATAACCAAAGGTGCTGTAACCAGTGCCGAAATCGTCCACCGAAATACTGCCCCCCCTCGATTGAAACTGCTTTAAAAGCTCTGTCGCCCGCTCCACGTTATGCATGATCGCGCTCTCGGTGATCTCGAGTTCCAGCCCGCCGGGATCAAGCTGATAAGATTCCAATTCCAGCAGAAAATCACGGATAACATCCTGCCGTTGGAGTTGCACCGCCGACATATTCACGGACAACCGCTGTATGCCGAGCCCCTCTTCCTGCCACTGAGAGAGTTGACGGCTGGCCGTGGCGAACACCCAGCCGCCGATTCGATGTATCAGTCCGCTCTCCTCTGCGATAGGAATGAATTCCGCCGGAGTGATGAACCGATCTCCGGAAATCGGCCAGCGTAACAGGGCTTCCGCAGCAACAATATGGCCGCTTTCTATCTCTACCTGCGGCTGATAATAGAGTTGAAACTGGTTGTGAATCGCAGCATCAGTTAGCTTCCGAGCGATCTCCCTGCGCTCGCTAACCTGCCTGTGTAATTCAACCGAAAAGAAACAGAATCTCTGATCCTGAACCGCGCTGCTGCTGCGAAGGGCGAGGTTGGCCTTGCCCAAAAGCACTTCACTCTCCTTTCCATCCCGAGGGTAGACACTGATGCCGACACTTGCGGTGATGGATACATTCTGCCCGTTGAGTAGATATGGTCGGGAGAGATTTTCCACGATTTTCCCGGCAACAGTAGCCACCGAATCCTTGGCATTCAGCTCTTCCAGAACCACCACGAATTCATCTCCGCCATTCCGTGCAAGGATGTCGCTTTCCCGGATGCTCTCCCGGAGTCGGATCGATACTTGTTGCAGCAGCTGATCACCCTCAGGGTATCCAAAACGCTCATTGACCTGGCGAAAACGATCGATGTTGACGAACAACACCGCAACCTCGTTATGGTTTCTCTCCGCACGGCGAAGATTCTGCTCCAGCTGGGAAAGCAGAAGAGAACGATTGGGAAGTCCTGTCAACGAATCGAAAAACATCTCATCTGTCTTGTCTTCCACAGAAAAAGGCGATTCATCGTCTTCGAAAAACCTCATAATCCAACCATGCTGTTGCCCAAGCCTATCCAGTACCTGACGGCACTTGACCCTTACCAATCTGCGCCTATCCCCCACTCCATTTAAAAGGTAATAGTTGGAGTTTCTTTTCGATTGAGAGCCATCCAGGCGACGATCGAAAGGGGTAAAGCCGTGGTCGTCGACAATACGCAGTGTCTCATCCAGAAAACGACCGCGGACCTGCTCCGTTTGAAACCCCGTTAAATTTTCCGCTGTCGGACTCATATACTCGATCCTGGATTCAGGATCGACGACCACGAGATTCTGTTCCAGGGCATCGTAGGAGGCTTTCGATCTCTCCTCCTCGAGACCGGATTTTGATAGGGCATTACGGAGGCTGATGCCCAACCAGAGCGGATAACTAAGTAGCAATACCAGCAAGCTGTTAGCAGGTGCGAACCACCTATTGACCAGCAGCAGTAGCACTGCGGTTGCCCCCAGGACGCACAAGACAACGAGAGACCAGGCTACAAAGGACCTGCCAGGTGAAAGCCGAGAGTAAAATACAACCACACTCAACGGAAGCAGCGTTAATGTGAATTGCAGGTACCATGGCAATGGTTGTATTGCTAGCCCATGCAAGAGCATATCTAGTAGATTTGCATGGTACTCAACGCCCGGCATTAACAGGTGCGATCCTGATGTCGGTGTCGATAACCGATCGCCGAGTCCCACTGCAGTTGCACCCACCAATACCCGCTTGTTCCTTAACTCAGAAATTCGCACCTCACCCCGTAGCACATCGACAAATGAGAATACAGGGAAGTGATTTGGACCTCCGGCAAAGGGTACCAAGGTTCTGTAATCACGAACCCAAAGCCCGTGGTCGGCGCTGGCAGTGGTGGGACTGCGCTGTCCAGGCAATTCGCCTGGATCGATGCTTCCATCCAGCTGTAACATGGCCAGGGGTAGGGCCGGCCACTGAGGTCTGCCAACGCCTCCCATTAGAAACACACTGCGCGAAACACCGTCAATGTCCAGCTCCGCGTCAATATGTCCTAGCATTGCTGCTGAGCGGGCGAAAAGCGGCAATGGAAACCGCTCCTCAAGCAGCCCTGTTTCTGGATTGTTGCCCGGGAATACCGGCAACACGACACGACCGCTGGATTCCAGAGAGTGGGCCAGAATCTGATCCCCTTGTGGATCTCCCATGTCTGGCTCGGAAAAGACGATATCCAAGCCAATGACTTTGGCGCCAGCCTCCGACAACCTGTGAATCAACTCTCCATGCAAACGCCTTGACCAAGGCCAGCGGCCCAGCTCCTGTATGCTGCGCTCGTCAACAGCAACAATTCTGATACTGTCGTCGCCCGGACGGTGAAACAGTTCTGAGTGAAGGTCGTAGAGTAATAAATCCAACCTATGCAGCGGCTTGCTCAGCTCTAACATCACACCCAACGCAAGCAGCACCACCAGCACCAACAAGCCAGCTCGGCGGCCAGCCAGTGGGCTTGTCCTCATAGCGCCAGGAGCAACATGAACGCAGCAGGAATCAACACCACCCATCCATGGTCTGCAGGCCCCTCAACCTCTATGCTTTGAGTCTCCCCGAAAGGTCCGGCGGCACCATCAACATCGATGGTCTTCACACGCATGAAGTAGGTTCCGGGTGTGGGGTTTGCCAAATGAAAGCTCGGCTCTTCTGTCTCTGTGTCGGCAAGCAGCTGAGTGAATTCGGCATCTGTGGCCAGCTGAATACCGAACCGCTGTCCCTGGGTGCCTGGTCTCCAATGAAACGTCAGGCCCGAATCGTCCAACAACGGCGGTTCGTTGTCAGGGGGCAAGGGGAGAATACGAAATTGTTGCGCAAATCCCATGGGACCAAGATCACCCTTGGCATCAAATGCCGCCACCCGCCAGAAATAGAGACCTGTCGGAAGATCTTCCGCCGGTACATAGCGTGTTTTCGCAGGTACGACCTCATCCAGTATGGGATCGTCCATCCTATGATTGCGAGCCAGTTGCAGCCTGTAGCTACCGGCCCCCTCCGGGCGCGCCCATTCGAAAGTTGGCCGGGTTTCAATAAATTCGGCACCTGCCGCTGGGGATACCTGGAAAGGAGGCTGGGGACGTGCGTTGAGCTCAAAACTATGGAGAGCATTGCGCCCCTCGATAGCCTCTGTGTCCAACCCGCGAACCTTCATCAAATACTTGCCGTCTGGCAGGTCATGTAAATTCAAGTTTATCTGCACACCTGAGAACATCTGGTCAATCTTCGGTGCCGACAGATTCCGTTCTTCCACGACCTGCACCCGGTAACCATCAGCCTTCGCCAGTCGAGGGAACTGAAATTCCCAATCAAGGTCTTCAACCAGCTTTGGCACTCCCGCCAAGGAAGGCGGTGGCAATAACTGAATAGGTTGCTGTGGCGGCCTCCCCTGCTCAGCCAGCAAACCGTAGCCGCCGCTGACACTAATAGTCTTGCCACCACCGGCCACGGCGACTTGACCGGACGTCACCTCCACTCGGGTGACTCGGCCCTCATCGGAGGTGTTGAGTCGGTATCCTGTACCGCGCACCGCGGTTAACGCTGAAGGTGTAAAAATTTCGAAGCGGGTGCCTGATTTTTTGTCGGGATTGACTAAGCTTTCCGAGCCACCCTGCTGCAGACGTATCTGGGTATCGGTAACATCTCCATCCCCATAGCCTTGAAGTTTTTCCAAATCCAGGCGACTGCCGCTGGATAAAAGCAGGCGGGATTTGTCGCCAAATTCCAACAACATTCGGGAATCCTGGTGGGTAATCACTCGGTGGTGCGACATCAATCTTTCGCCGCGCTTGGCGGGGCGCCGCTTGCCGCTGCGAAGATTGACGATTTCCACGGTACCGGTCAGATCGACAATAACCGCGCCGACGCGGCTGATTTTCGACCACTGTTGCGGCATGCGTAACAGCGTCCCCGGCAGCATACGTTTAGGTTGGTCGATTTGGTTAAGCTTCAGTAGCGGCACCCAATAACGCATACTGAGCATATACCGCTCGGTAATGTTCCAGAGGTTGTCACCAGGACGCACTGTGTAAATCCACTCACCAGCGGAAACCAGTGTGGGAATGAAAAGTAGGGATAATAGAGTTCCTTTCAGTATTCTCATGACTTTGGCCGAAGACCTGGGCTATAAACCACAATAATCTGCCGAATAACTAACTTAAGGCAGGAGCTAACAATAAATCAATAAATAATACGTACTCAGGCTATCCACACCCTGGCGTTTCTAAACAATCTCAGCCAAGGCCCCTCCTCACCCCAGTCATCAGGATGCCATGAATTCTGCACCGCCCGGACTACACGCTCAGGGTGGGGCATCATGATCGTGACTCTGCCATCCTCGCTTGTGAGGCCGGCAATCCCACCAGGAGAGCCGTTCGGGTTGGCTGGATAGCGCGAAGCCACCTCACCGCTATTCTCCAGATAGCGCATCACCACCATGGAATCCCCCCGAGATTGATGCTCCTGATCGCGATACTCGGCGCGACCCTCCCCATGAGCCACAGCAATCGGGATACGGGATCCTTCCATCCCGTTAAGTAGAATAGAGCGACTTCGCTCCACACCTACAGTTACAAATCGTGCCTCAAACTGCTCCGACCGGTTACGGACAAAGTGCGGCCAGTGTTTGGTACCCGGGATCAGTTGGTGCAAATTGGACAGCATCTGGCAACCGTTGCAGACGCCCAGCGTGAAACTGTCACTCCTCTGAAAAAACGCTTCAAACGCATCCCGGGCCGCGGAATTAAATAGTATGGACTTGGCCCACCCCTCCCCGGCACCCAGCACATCTCCGTAGGAAAAACCACCGCAAGCCACCAAGCCACGGAATCTCTCGAGGCTTACCCGCCTCTCTATGATATCGGACATGTGCACGTCCACGCTGTTGAAACCCGCCCGATGGAAGGCATAGGCCATTTCATTCTGCCCGTTGACACCCTGCTCTCTGAGAATGGCGACTGGTGGTCTGACCCCGGTGGCTATCATTGGGGCGGCAGGATCCCGGTTGGCTGCAAATTTCAGTTCGACCTGGATGCCGGGATCCTCAGCATCGGCAATGCGTTCATATTCTTCCTGTGCGCAATCAGGATGGTCTCGCATGGCCTGCATTGCACGGCTGGTTTCCGACCACGCTTGTTGCAGATCTATGCGGCGGGCATTGAAGAGTGATCGGCCACTGCGGCGGATATCAACCGAATCCGCGCTGTTAATCTGGCCCACTACGTGGCATTGTCGGCCCAACCCAGCATCGTGGAGGGTCTTCAACACAAGGTCGGTATCCTGATGTAATACTTGGATTACGGCACCCAGCTCTTCGTTAAACAGTACCTCAAGATCATCGTCCCCCAAATCGTCTATATCGATGATTAGCCCGCAATGTCCCGCGAAAGACATCTCGCACAAAGTCACAAACAGCCCGCCGTCGGAGCGGTCATGGTAGGCGAGCAGCAGTCCCTCATTATTCAAATCCTGAATTGCCATGAAGAACCGCTTCAGCGCCTCGGGATTATTGAGATCCGGACCGTGATGACCCAGCTGACCATAAACCTGGGCTAATGCGGATGCCCCCAATCGGTTGGCGCCCTTACCGAGATCGATGAGTATTAGGTCGGTATCTCCCAGATCGCACCTCAACTGCGGAGTTAGGGTTTTCCGGACATCGACAACCGGGGAAAATCCGCTAATGATGAGAGAAATGGGTGCAGTGACAGCACGCTGTTTCCCCGCGTCATCCCAAACCGTCTGCATCGACATTGAATCCTTGCCTACGGGAATCGCTATGCCGAGCGTGGGACAAAGATGGAGTCCAATGGCCTCGACCATCTCATAGAGCCTGGCGTCTTCCCCTGGATAGCCCGCGGGTGCCATCCAGTTGGCCGAGAGCTTGATGTCCCCCAGATTTTCTATCGCTGCGGCAGCGAGATTGGTGATCGCCTCGCCAACCGCCATCCTGGCGGAGGCCGGAGCATCTATAAGGGCGAGCGGTGTTCGCTCTCCTATGGACATGGCCTCGCCCGCATACCCTAGGTAGTCTGAGAGTGTTACCGCCAGATCGGCCACCGGAACTTGCCAGGGACCCACCATCTGGTCCCGCGCCACCAGGCCGGTGATCGAGCGGTCCCCTATGGAAATAAGAAAAGTCTTGTTGGCGACAGTCGGCAGCCCCAGTACCCTGAATGCTGCCTGCTCTAGCGTAGTATCGCTAAAATCCAATTCCGGCTTCTTGAATGTCCGATGACGCACATCCCTGAGCATTCGCGGCGGCTTCCCAAACAACAGGGACATGGGGAGATCGATGGGCTTGTTCTCGAAATGACCATCGCCCAGTAATAAATGCTCCTGCTCAGTGGCCTCTCCGACCACGGCATAGGGGCAGCGCTCCCGGTCACAGATCTCCTTGAACACCCTCAGCATATCTGCGTCTATAGCCAAGACATAGCGCTCTTGGGCCTCGTTGGACCAGATCTCCATCGGTGACATCCCGGGTTCGTCGTTCGGCACCGCGCGCAGTTCGAATCTACCGCCGCGGCCAGAATCGTGAACCAATTCCGGAAGCGCGTTGGAGAGGCCGCCGGCACCCACATCGTGGATAAATAGTATTGGATTTCTGTTTCCCAGCGCCCAACAGCGATCGATTACTTCCTGGCAGCGCCTCTCCATTTCCGGATTGGAACGCTGCACTGAGGCGAAATCGAGGTCCTCATCCGAGGTCCCGGTTGCCATAGATGATGCCGCGCCTCCCCCGAGGCCGATGAGCATCGCAGGGCCTCCAAGCACTACCAAAGGCGTCCCTGCGGCGATGGTGCGCTTCTCCACATGGGGCTCTCTGATACTGCCCATCCCCCCCGCCAGCATGATGGGTTTGTGGTAGCCCCGAATTTCTACTCCCGTGGGTCCAGGCACCTGCTGCTCGTAGGTGCGGAAATAGCCACACAGATTAGGGCGCCCGAACTCATTATTGAATGAAGCCCCCCCGACGGGGCCCTCCAGCATGATCTGCAGCGCCGATACGATGCGGTCTGGCCGACCATAGTCGACCTCCCATGGCTGCGAGGCCCCGGGTATTCTCAAATTCGAGACCGAGAAGCCGGTCAGACCAGCCTTGGGTTTGGCACCTCTACCGGTGGCACCTTCGTCGCGTATTTCGCCGCCTGACCCAGTGGCGGCTCCAGGAAAGGGAGAGATGGCAGTAGGGTGATTATGGGTCTCCACCTTCATAAGCATGTGGAGCCTTTCACGGCTATACCCATAACTGTGGTCCTGGGGATCGACGTAGAAACGCTCGCCCTCCGGACCAGACACCACTGCAGCGTTATCTTTGTAGGCCGAAAGCACGCCCTCAGGCGCGGAAGCCGTAGTATTTCTGATCATACCGAACAGCGAATGCGGCTGCCGGCGCCCATCAATCACCCAGCCGGCATTGAATATTTTGTGCCGGCAATGCTCGGAATTGGCCTGAGCAAACATCATTAGTTCGACATCGGTGGGATTACGCCCCAATGTCTGGAAACTCTCCAGCAGGTAATCCAGTTCATCATCGGAGAGTGCCAGCCCCAATGTCAGGTTGGCCTCTGCCAACGCTGGCCGGCCTCCATTTACCAAATCAACGCGGGTAAAAGGGCGTGGGTCAGCGTGCTTGAACAGACATTCGGCAGCCTCCATCTCAAACAGAGCGGCTTCCGTCATGCGATCATAGAGCGATGCCGACAGCACCTCCAACTCTTCATCCTCTAGCGCGCCATCGGAGGATGACAAGTAATAGGCAATGCCACGTTCCAGGCGGGCTATTGCAACCAATCCGCACCGATGCGCGATATCAGTCGCTTTTGTGGACCAAGGAGAAATAGTCCCCGGGCGGGGAATAGCCAGAATCAACTGGCCGATGGGATCATTTCCGGGTAAACGTGGTCCATAACATAGGACTTGGTTCAAGATGTCCGTTTCGGATGCGTCCAACTCCCGCTCCAGGTCAGCGAAATGGACAAACTCGGCGTACAGATTGAGCTGACGGTTGAGGATAGCGGACAGCCGCCGTTGAAGTTCCTTCAGACGAAAATCTGAAAATGCGGGGGCACCTCGGAGACTGAGCATCGGACAACCTGTATTTGCTAAAGAAACTAAAACTTTATGATACTTGATGAGTCTGATCTTTTCCTTCTTCGACGGAACGCTTTTAGATCTCAATTTCAGTAACAGAGGGAAGATGTCGACATGGTGCCAGTGGTAAGATTCAACACCTTGATGCCGAGGAAAAACACCCGATGGAGTCTGCTTTGCTGATTAAAACTATGAAGTTCCGGCTCTTCGCCGTTTTACTGGCTCTTCTTCCCCACCAATGGCTATTAGCGGGAGATGCGACCAAGTACTACGACAATGCGCTGATTAGAATAGCCGACAAGGACTTCGAAGCAGCGATAATCCAGCTAAAAAATGCGCTCCGGGAAGACCCTAAGCACCTCCCCTCGCGTATTCTCATGGGTCAGAGCCTGATTCATGCGGGGGATGCACAAGCTGCGGAAAAATATCTGAAATCTGCATTGAAAAGTGGGGCTGACGAAGAGCAGGTCATCACGCTACTTGGCAGCGCCTACTTGATGCAGGGAAAAAACCAGGAGCTCATTGATGAAGTGCGCAGTGGTAGCCGCTCCGCGGAAGTGGAGTCGCAGATACTTGTACTACGCGCACAGGCTCTACTGGAAATGGGGCGGACCATGGACGCCGCCGATGCATTTAGGCGTGCACAGCGCCTAACACCACGAAACCCTGTACCCCTGCTCGGCTCGGCGACTGTCAATATGCGCTTGGGCAAGTTGGACGAAGCGGAGAGGCAGGTAAATGAAGCGGCTCGCTACACCAATGACAAAGCAGGCATTCTCTACGCCCTGGGAGAAGTACAGCGTTTAAAGGGTAACAATACCGCTGCCATCGAGCTTTTTTCCCGGAGCTTGAAAATAGCCCCCAATCATCAGCAAGCAAGGAAAAACCGTGTAGTTGCGTGGTTGAGCACCGGGGAACTGGAACAGGCCGAAGCTGACCTGATTCAACTCCGGGAATCTAGCCCCACTGATCTCCAAGTAACCTACCTCTATGCAATGTTGAAGGCAAAACAGGGAAAATATAAGGAGGCTACGGGAGAGTTGGAGGGATTATCCCAGAGCATTGCCAGCCTCAAGTCGGATTTTGTCGAGAAGCACACCCCAACCCTGCTCCTTCTTGGCACACTGGAATACCTTCAGGGGAAGTACGACGCATCCAAGATGCACTTGAAGGGCTACTTGAAAATCCATCCCTTCCACCGCAACCCGCGCATGATACTGGCGGAAATACTCATCAGAGAACGGGATGGATTGGGCGCCATCGCCATGTTGCGACCGATTATGGACAAATTTCCCAACGATCCAGATCTAGCGCTACTGTTGGGAAAGGCCTACCTTATCGAACGGGACTACCAAATGGCCAGCGTACACCTGGAGAAGGCAGTATCCAGCCGGCCGGAGTTGACTTCCGCCCGCACCCAACTGGTTCTCAGCCGGTTGCAACAGGGTGATACTGAAAACGCAGTCCAGGAGCTGGAGCAGATGCTGGCATCGGATACCGGGCAACCCCGGCCCGGAATGATGCTGGCTCAACTGCAATTGCGCCGGAAAGATTTCTCGGCGGCACAGAAAACAACCGAGCAACTCAAGAACCAATATCCTGGAGATCCGCGTATTCTCAATCTATCAGCAGCAGCACGGCTGGGTATAGGCGATCTGGAGGGTGCCCGCACAGAGTACCAGAACGCCCTCAAAATAACGGCAGACTTTGCACCAGTTAGACTAAATCTGGCCGGCTTGGACATTCAGCAAGGTCAGCTGGAATCCGCACGTGACCACTATGAGTCAGTCTTGGAGCACCATCCCGGAGATATCCACGCAATGGCTGGGATGGCAAAAATTCAAGAGTTGCAGGGGGACATTCCCGAAGCGATTACTTGGTTGGAACGGGTGCGTAACGTTGAGAACGGATCAGAGAGTGCTCAGCACATGTTACGCCTTGCCGAGCTCTATCTGCGGGATGGCCAGCCATCGCAAACACTAGAAATCACTCGTGAATTGGAGCGGCTGTTACCGGGTGCCAACCGGGTGAGCGAGCTTGAGGGGTTGGCCTATCTCGAGCTTGAAAATCCCCAAGAGGCGGCACGCTTGTTCCGGATCATATCCCAGGGGAACCCCCACTCGCCCCAGCTGCAACAGCGAATGGCGGGGCTACTAATTCGCTCCGGTGACCTGGAAGGTGCCAGGGAAGCCATCAGCCTGGCGCTGGCCACAGACGCAAATTTTCTGCCCGCTCGAGAGACGCAGGTTATACTGAGCAGTTTAATGGGAAATCCCGGGCAGGCGATGAACTACGCGCAGAGGCTGCAGCAAGAATACCCAAATCTCTCCCTAGGCTATCGTCTAGCGGGGGATATATCGATGCAGGCCGGTGATTTAGCCGCAGCGACCGAGAATTTTAAAGCGGCCATGTTGCGGCAACCGAATAGCGCCTTGGCACTGAGTCTGTTTCGGGCACAGATACTGGCGGGCAGAGACCAAGAAGCCTTGAAATTTATGGTCCGCTGGCTTAACGCCAACCCGGGCGACACCCGCAGTCATCAGGCCATGGCGACATACTTTAGCCGTTCCAACCAGCCGAAGCAGGCCTTGCCCCACTATGAAAAACTGGCGGAACTCTCTCCTAACAACCCTGGGGTTTTGAACAACCTGGCCAATTTGTACCATAAGAGTGGAGATCCACGGGCGCTAGAGTTTGCCAGAAAGGCCCACCGATTGGCCCCCAATGCAGCTGCGGTCAACGACACCTTGGGATGGATACTGGTAAGCGCGGGCCGGACCTCCGAGGGTCTTGAGTATCTTAACCGGGCTCAGGAAGAAGAACCGGGACAACCGTCCATAGGCTATCATAGAGCAGTAGCACTAAAGGAAATGGGACAGGAGGCCGAAGCCAAGCGCGAGCTCCAAAATATCCTCTCCGTGGACAGCCCTTTTGAGGAAGCACAGCAAGCGCGGGCACTGCTCGATCAACTGAGCCAGCGATAGTGTTATTGTGACCCAGTTAACGTGACTGTCAGGTTTCTTTACAATGGCAGCTCAAAATGCCCGGAAGGCATCACCAGTAAATACGCTAGTTGCTGATAATAAAGGAAATTATTTAAAAGGCACGCGATTTGCTTGTAGAACACCAAGAATTAGGGAGTTACAGAAAAATGTTAAATCGGATTCAACTCGGGGTTATGGTTGCTACCCTTGCTGCGTTTGGCAACGCCTACGCTTACGACATGACCGTAGACGGCGACCTATCTGACTGGCTTTTGATAGCCCCTGAAAAATTGGCGGATGGTGAAACCAATTCCCAGTATGACGACAACCGCTACGAAAAACAGTACAAGAGCTCCAACTACAAGACATGGGAACCCGAGCATTGGACGGCGCGTGAAGGGGTCAATTCCGTCATAGAAGACGATAACGCCCTGATCAACAACAGAAACTACGGTGGACAAGCCTACGATGCAGAGGCCATGTACAGCACCATGGACAATGAGTACCTCTACGTCGCGGTAGTGACAGGTACAAAAGCCTCACGCCAGCAGTGGAATCCCGGCGATCTGGCGATTTATGTTGGCAACAAAGAGTTCAATCTGGAAACCGATAGCTATAACTATGGGGTTGAAACCACCGGCCGGGTAGGCAAATTGGCCGACGGATCCACACCGGACTTTGATTCGGGTGAGAAAGGTAGCTTTTTCAACAACCCTGATTGGGGTAAGGGCTTCGCTGGCCACGACGGTGCTGACGCCACTTCCATTATCGATGGCGTAATGGTTGACGACGCTGGCGTGATGATCAGCTACTCCGATGACTCCATGTTCTGGAGCCTGGATGAAATGGGCAATTATGACGCACACTACGTCCTTGAGGCTGCAATCCCGCTCTCTCTGTTCGGAGTGGATATGGATGCGATCCTTGCCGGCAACGCTGACACCCTCCATTACGCCCTCTCTTGGACTCAGAACTGCGGAAACGATAGTGTCCGTCTTGCCGGGCTATTCGGTCCAGACCGCGCCGGAGCCATCCCTGAACCCGCAACACTGGTCATCATGGCTCTTGGGCTGGTTGGGATTCGCTACGGACGAAAGACGGTATAACGACGAATCCTAACATTCAGTCAGTACCAATCGTAGAAAGGCGGTTTAAATAACCGCCTTTTTCCGTTCCTGCAGGTGCAACATTCACGTAAACCCAGTCATCCAAAGTTCCTGCACATCGGAGCAACAGGATGCCTACGAACCGAGGGGCAGTTGCAACACCTAACCTCCTGGGTGTTCTACCTCAAAACTGCAATTGCCTAGTTTTTTAATTCAACCGCAATGCTTCGGCCAACAACTCGGCAAAGAGTCGGTGACCAGCGGGTGTGAGGTGTCCTTCGTTAGGGAAATAAAGTTCCCGAACTCCGCCTAGATACGCCTCTCTAAGCGAGCTCGCCAGATCGACTGTCATCACTCCATCCAGCGATTCCAAGCGTGAAACGATACTTCGCCTAAGAAAATCCTGATACTGGTAGGAAAGGCTACCGGGTTCCTCAACGTACGAGCGCCCGGGTAAAAGTACAAGCTCGAACGCTGAACCCGAGGTTTTCAAAATGGCACCCATCTCTACCACCAGCGCCTGAAACAACTGCAAAGCACTTTCGAAGCGCTGGCTAAAAAATGCATCGCCGACCGTATAGTCCGGCTGCAACAACCCCAGCCTGCGAAAGAGCTCTAACCGTCCCAGCCATCCAGTAAAGCCCCCGCCGTAACCGCTTCGGTCTCCCAATACCACCTCAACAAGACTTTCCCCTTTTAAAGCCGCTGGTTTACGACCTATGGATAGCGGCAAACTGGGGGCCAATAGAGTGCCGTCACTCTGAAGATTAAATTGGGGTTTAACGTGCTCCCCCTGGAGCGGAAACGAGCGTTCGTTATCGAAAATGTCATTGCCCAGGTAGACCACCAGCAAAACGAACTTCGGTTGAAGCCTCTCTATCCACTGTTGGAGGAGTAAGTAGGACTGGTCGGTACTGAACCCGGGTGTACCAAGGTTTAAGAACGCATGGTCATCGTCGATGTTATCCAGATGCCTATCGAATACCTGGTTATCGTCCACGCCCATACCAAAGGCAAAACTGTCTCCCAGTACCACATAGCGATTCTCAATCTCCAGAAACGATTTTAGCTCCCTTCCTCGAAAACCTGTTTCGTTAATACTATATTTGGCATGAAAGTCATGATGGCTATGATAGCCACTCCAGCCAGGTGAGAGGCGCCAGCCAGTGGTTGCATCAAAAAGCACCATCCCCGGATCCAGGCTATCGCTGTTCTCGATCTGATGACGCTGATAGACCAGCACCCGCTCCGCCAAACAAAGACCGAAGCCCAGGCTAAGAATTATTGTCAACAACGCCAGAAAACGCCGCCTTCCGGCAGATAGCGGTTCGTTGACTCTCTTACTTACCCCAGAGGCACGGAGAACCATGCATCATACCCTATGATCAGTCGGACCCAATTTGACGTCGGTGGTATAAAGAATAGTAGCGAACTCTAGCAGGTGCATGAGAGATCAGACCGGAAATAGCTATCACCGCCACAAAGAAGGGTAGCTTCATCGCTGGCCACAGCGGAATCATGGCCAGTAAAAGCACTTTGAACAACACTGCTTGGCCCCTGAGTTGAATCAACCAGATACCATTGTTCCAGATGGATATCACAACGAGCCCCAAACCGGACCAAATCGTCAGGTCCCAAAATGGCTCCCAACCCGGGACGACTTTGGAATAGAGAAAGCCACCGCCCAAACCCGCGATTCCGATCAAATGCAGAGTTCGCAACAGAATATTTATCCAACGCTGCCCAGGGAAGTAACGCGATTGGCTGGGGAAAAACTGCTGCTTGGTCAACACCCATCAAGCCCTCATCCAATTGGAAACGCCGTCCTGGATACTCATTTCCAGATAGCATTCAATCTCGGGCGCAGCAGCAACAAGTGTTTCTCTGGCAATATCTGGATTGTTGTTCTTTTCACTCAAATGGGCTACCAACAACGACTTCATATCGGAAAGCTCGATTCGCTCCAAAAGTGCTGCCGCCTGTTGGTTACTCAGATGACCCAGAGCACCACCTACGCGCCGTTGTAGAGAGAGAGGATAGGGGCCATCCCTCAATAATGCCGGATCATGGTTGCACTCAAGAAGCAGAGCACTGCACCGGTTCAAACTCTTCAGGATATGGGGAGTGATCATTCCTGTATCGGTCAGTACCCCAAGGCGGCCACACTTGGATTCGAAAACGAACTGAACCGGTTCTAGGGCATCATGGGGTACGGGATAGGGTAGAACCTTGAAATCACCGATCTGGAAACGTCCCCCGTTGGAACGAAAAATCCTGGCATCCGGAATTTTGCCCAGTCGGTGATCCCTACGAGTTCCATGTGTCAGCCAAACCGGGATGCCGTAACGACGGGCCAATGCGCCCACGCCGCAAATATGGTCATGATGCTCGTGGGTAACCAAAATGGCATCCAGCGTGGTAGCCGAAACATCAAGCGACAAAAGTCTACGCTCCAGCTCTTTTACTGCAAAACCGCAGTCAAGAAGGAGACGGGTACTTCCCGCCTCGATTAATGTAGCGTTACCTCGACTACCACTCCCAAGAGAGATATAGCGCACCGGCAGCCGGCCTAGCGCAGCTGTTCTTGCAATAATGTCAGTATTCGCAATGCGGTCTCTGAGTTGTCCGGTTCGCCCTCTCTATTCAGTATATTGACGGCCGTGGAGCTTCCTCTGCCCTCCAATTCAACCTGATACTGATTTTCCTTGTCGATGTTCTCATCATCGCCCTGCCAAAACGCCAATTTACTCAACCAGCCTTTCTTGGCGGCATTCTTCATGGGATCGTTATAGCGGACGAAATAAACACCTGCATTACGGTTTCTATCTTCCACCGCGAAACCGACACGGTCCAGAGCGACTCCAACCAACCGCCACGCGCGATCAAATTCTTCATTGAGAGTCATGGAGACACTATTAGCCGTTTTATTCAAAACGGCACGGGGTTTTCGATCCACTCCCCGAGCCGCCAATGAAGAGCGAGCTCTTTGATCTTCAACTCCAAGATAGATCATCAAACGACGCAGCATTTCGGCCTCCAAGCCGTGATCAGTGGGTCGTGGGTTCCATACTGTTCGTTCCACCTGTCCCTGGCCGTCCTGAATGATTGTCTCTTGCATACCACGATGGGTCAGATAGAGCTCAGTTGTGTCGGTCTGGCTACCGCTTTCTATCCTGACTCTAAATTGGTCACGGGTAGATGCGGAAAGCATGCCCCCGGCCACTGACCGGACCCAATCGGTGACGAAATCGTTTTTTATATCTGCCGTATTCTCCAACCAGTCGGTCACGATAACGCCAACCGTTGGATCCTGTTCTTCTAGTAAAACACCATTCTCCTGCCAAAAATCGACCACCCTGAACCAGACATCTTCCGGGTTCGAACCGATAACTAGCCACCGTTCATCACCATCCCGTACCACCTCTATGTCGTTTACCTCGGGGAGCACTTCAGAGCGGCTTGCGGCACGACCGCTGGTAGGCATTGTCTGTTCGAATCGGGAAAGCGTCGCATCTGAACCAGATGCGCCAGGTATGATCAGTTCGTCACTAATACTGCTGCTGGAAAGATCCGGTGGAATCTCCAGATTCTTACCCGATTGACGACTCTTCTTATATTCGACCTTGCGGTCTGGAAGGACTTTATCGGAACCCGGTATGAGACTGCAGCCCATCAATGCAGAGACCACCAACACCAGTAATGAGCTGCGAATCACAGAATAAGGGCAGTTCATTTAGATGACCCCGGCCTGAGACAAGGCGCGTCTCACAGATTGGTGATTGTGTGCGGACAGGCGAGTGAGCGGCAAGCGTATTCCCGGAGGGATGAAACCCATCTCCTCGAGAGCCCACTTCACCGGAATCGGATTCGATTCCACAAACAGGCTGCGGTGAAGACCCGTGAGTTGACCATCGAGCCGATCAGCTTTCTCACGATCACCATCAAGCGCCGCCATCACCATCTGGTGCATGGCGAGGGGAGCTACGTTTGCAGTTACCGAAATACACCCCTGCCCACCCAGCAGTACGAATTCCCGTGTCGTGCTGTCATCACCGCTGATTATATCGAAGCCGTCTCCACAGAGCTCACGAATCGCCGCTACCCGCCGCAAGTCTCCGGTTGCTTCCTTGATACCGACAATATTGTCAATCCGCGATAGTCTACCTACTGTATCCGGCAGCATGTCGCAAGCAGTTCTACCGGGTACATTGTAGAGAATCTGAGGGATATCAACGGCCTCCGCCACAGCTTTGAAGTGCAGATACAGGCCTTCCTGGGTTGGCTTGTTATAGTAAGGCGTGACCAGAAGGCAAGCATCGGCTCCCGCTTCATCTGCACATTGGGTAAGGCGAATAGCCTCCGTCGTGGAGTTGGCCCCGGTGCCCGCGATAACAGGAATCCTGCCCCGGGCAAACTCGACTACACTGGAGATGACGTTGCAGTGTTCACGCTCGTCCAGAGTCGCAGACTCGCCTGACGTGCCCACTGCCACGATCGCATCGCTACCCTGCTCAACATGCCAATCTACCAGTTTTCCAAGGCTGTGCTCGTCGACACTACCGTCGGGATGCATAGGGGTGACCAGTGCAACAATGCTGCCTTGAAACATGGGGCGATACCTGAATACTAAAAATAACCTGTAATCTTAAATCGCTTGGTGCAATGCTGACAAGCAGTTACTGGGATTAGCGCCTGCGCGTTCATCGCCCGCCGAAAAAGGAAAATCGATGAGCGCCCGAAATCCGTAAATAGTGGTGCGAGACTCAGAGTAACGCTAAACTTCTCAGTTAACTGAGCCTCCGGGGAGCAAACCACCACAATGCCCGCAAAAAAATCCTTTTTGGTCATCTCCGCTCTGGGCAAGGACCACCCTGGCATTGTTGACCAGCTTTCGAAAGTCATTTTCGAGCACGACTGCAACATCGCCGATAGCAGGATGACCGTCCTAGGGGGTGAATTCGCCATCTTGCTGATGATCGAGGGCAATTGGAATACGCTCGCCAAGCTGGAACAGGCTTGTCCCGCGCTAGAGCAGCAGCTTGAACTAACCATTATCGCCAAACGCACCGAAGAGCGCGCCAAAGGCCCGGCATTCATTCCGTATGGAGTGGATGTAGTGTCACTTGACCACCCCGGCATTGTTCACCACCTAGCGAGTTTTTTCTCAGGGCGCAACATCAACATAGAAGACATGGCCACTACAACCTATGCGGCGGCTCATACCGGCACACCCATGTTTTCGGTGCATATCGTGGTCGGTATCCCCTCCGATGTGCACATCGCGACACTGCGGGACGAGTTTATGGATTTTTGTGATTCCCTCAATCTCGATGCCGTCTTAGAGCCGATCAAATAGCACCAGGAGTAGCAATGGCCAAGCTAGCCGTAGGAAAACCATTACCGGATTTGGAAATTTGCCTAACTGGCGACCGTACGACAACGCTCAGAGAATATAAGGGTAAGCCGCTGGTGATATATTTTTACCCTAAGGCCAACACTCCGGGATGCACGCAGGAAGGGCTGGACTTCAAGGATGCCATCAATAAATTTAGACGCCAGTCGGCGGTTATCCTGGGGGCCTCGCGGGACAGTCTTAAGGCCCAGGAAAATTTTAAGGTGAAACAGGGGTTTCCCTTTGATCTGATCGCCGATCCGGAGGAGACACTGTGTAAGACCTTCGATGTAATCAAGATGAAAAATATGTACGGAAAACAGGTGCGCGGCATAGAAAGGAGCACCTTTCTCTTCGATGAGGGCGGTATACTGCGCCAAGAATGGCGCAAGGTAAGGGTTAAGGGGCATGTAGAGGAAGTGTTGGCGGCGGTCAAGATGCTGAGAAATACCGACGAATGACATCCGAGACCGGGGACCGCAGGCTGTTCGTCCTCGATACCAACGTGCTGATGCACGATCCCACCGCGATTTTTCGCTTCAAGGAGCACCACATCTTTCTACCGATGATGGTCCTTGAAGAGCTAGATCGAAGTAAAATAGGGGTTTCAGAAGTTGCAAGGAATGTGCGTCAGGCATCGCGCTTTCTCGCCGACCTCATCACGGGTGTAGGTAAAACTCAGATAAACGAAGGCCTCCCCCTGTCAACTCCAGGATCGGAATTCGCCAGCGGAAGACTTTTTTTTCAGACAGAAGTACTTCCCACCCCACCAACGGATTCTCTGCCAGGACACACCCCCGACAACAATATTCTCAGCACTGCCCTGGTATTGCTACAAAACGGCTCTGGGTGGCAGGTTACTCTGGTCTCCAAAGATATCAATCTGCGGATCAAGGCGGCGCTGCTGGGCATTCGGGCTGAAGATTACTACAATGACCAGGTTCTCGACGATGTCAGCTTGCTCTACAGCGGCGAACAGGAACTCGAAAGCGACTTCTGGAATACCCATTCAAAGCAGCTCGACTCCTGGCAGCATGAAGGTAAAACTTTCTACCGGCTACACGGGCCTATCACCCAGTCTTGGCATCCGAATCAGTGCCTGTATTTAAAGGGTGAGAGCGGATTCCAAGCCATCGTGGCAGGCCAACGGGGAGAAGAGGCGATCATTGAGTTGGTCGAAGACTACGGCAGCCCCAGGCATGCCGTCTGGGGTATCAACGCGCGCAATCGACAGCAGAACTTCGCACTCAATATGCTAATGAATCCTGATATGGACTTCGTGACACTGCTCGGTACTGCAGGAACGGGCAAAACTCTGCTCGCGCTGGCGGCGGGACTGGCACAAACACTGGATCAGAGTCGCTATCGGGATATCATCGTAACGCGGGTAACGGTGCCGGTAGGAGAAGACATCGGTTTTCTCCCGGGGACTGAAGAGGAGAAGATGACCCCCTGGATGGGCGCCCTGATGGATAACCTGGAGGTGCTGACCCAGACTGAGGGAGGCGAATGGGGGCGGGCGGTAACCGAAGATCTGTTGCGCTCCCGAATTCATATCCACTCGCTGAGTTTCATGCGTGGACGTACGTTTCTCAATAAATACATCATTATTGACGAAGCGCAGAACCTGACTCCAAAACAGATGAAGACTTTGATCACCCGAGCCGGTCCCGGCACCAAAATCGTCTGCCTCGGAAACGTCGCACAAATCGACACACCCTACCTGACGGAAACCAATTCTGGGCTGACATACGCGGTCGACCGTTTCAAACCTTGGGAACACAGTGGCCATATCACGCTGATACGGGGTGAGAGATCCAGATTGGCAGATTTCGCTTCCGACAATCTGTAGCTTGAAGAGTCTAAATATACCCGTGCGCACTTCCGCGCTGAACTCGGAAACCTTAAACCTACCGGGTTACCAAGAGAATAGCGTCCCGGTTGGTCCAAGAAGTGGCCAGGCGCGCCGCTTGCAGCGCGGGTAGCCAACGATGCTGCAAATGTTCCACGGCATTTAGGCAAATGGTTCTACGCCCCGGCAGCAGCAGTTGAAACCAGTGCTCAAGATTGTAGCGTGCCTCCGGCGCGTAACGGGCGCGCCAGGGGGGGATAATCGGGAACCTGCGCATCTGGCGACAATCGCTCAGGCGGCCGTGAAATCTTAATCCTGTCTCCTCGTAGAGCTCCCGTTCTGCAGCCTGAACAGGGCTTTCGCCCCACTCCAGACTACCCGTTATCGATTGCCAGAAGTAGGGGGGATGGCGCCTGCGCAGCATGAGTACTTCCCCCGCCAGGGTACGCACAATCACCAGCACGGATTCCGGGCGCTTAAATTCAGAAACCACAGAAATTAGGGTGCCGGTTTTTCTGCTTGGGGCAGACGAACTCTAAGCGACAATTCCCGCAACTGATCAACGCTGACTTCCGATGGTGCCGCAGTGAGCAGACAGGCCGCAGTTTGCGTTTTCGGAAAAGCCATAACCTCTCGAATAGAGTTAGCCTCGGTCAGCAACATCACCAGCCGATCGAGTCCAAAAGCGAGGCCGCCGTGCGGAGGGCAACCATAGCGCAAGGCATTGAGTAAAAAACCGAATTTCGCCTCGGCTTCCTCCTCGTCGATACCAAGAAGGCGGAATACCTGCTCCTGTAGGGGCCTGTTGTGAATACGTATGGACCCACCACCCAACTCCATGCCATTCATTACCATATCGTACGCTCTGGACTCACAAGCACCTGGGTCACTCTCCAGTAGGGGCTCATGATCCACTTTCGGAGCAGTGAAGGGATGATGTAACGCATTCCACCGCTGACCGTGTTCATCCCACTCGAACATGGGAAAATCCACAACCCAGAGGGGATGCCAGCCGGAGGACATCAGTCCTCGGTCCTCCCCCAACTTGACGCGCAAGGCACCCAGGGATTCGTTGACCACACGGGCACTGTCGGCGCCAAAGAAAATTAAATCACCGTCTTTGGCGGCGGTTCGCTCAAGCATGGCGTTAACCACTTCATCGGGTAAAAATTTCAAGATTGGAGACTGGAGGCCCTCACGGCCCTTGGACAGTTCGTTCACCTTAATATATGCAAGTCCTCGGGCGCCATAGATGGAGACATACTCTGTATAACCGTCGATCTCCTTGCGCGTCAGCTGAGTCCCTCCAGGTAATTTCAAGGCAGCCACCCGCCCGCCAGGATCGTTGGCGGGGCCGGAAAACACCTTGAAATCCACTCCTGTCATCAGGTCACCCATATCGACCAGTTCCAGGGAACACCGCAGATCCGGGCGATCGGATCCAAAGCGACGCATTGCCTCTTTATAAGTCATTTGCGGGAAGGGATCGGGCAGTTCCTCACCACGAACTGCCCGTACAACCTCCCGGATCATCTCTTCCATCAACGCCATGAACTCCGCTTCGTTGAGAAAAGAGGTCTCTATGTCCAATTGAGTGAACTCGGGCTGTCGATCAGCCCTTAGATCCTCATCGCGAAAACATCGGACGATCTGATAGTAGCGGTCCATCCCTGACATCATCAGCAGCTGCTTGAACAATTGGGGTGATTGGGGCAGGGCGAAGAATTTACCGGGGTGGGTTCGGGAGGGCACCAGATAATCCCGAGCCCCCTCTGGGGTCGCACGGGTTAACATGGGCGTCTCGATATCCAGAAAACCTTGTGCGTCGAGATAGTTGCGCATAGCCCGGGTGACCGCGGCCCGGATCTTGATCCGTGACAGCATTTCAGGTCTGCGCAAGTCGATATAGCGATGGCGCAGGCGCACCTCTTCCGAGGCCTTTTCGTGTTCATCCAATTGGAATGGGGGTGTCTCGGAGGGATTCAGAACCTCAAGCCCCAAGCCCAGTACTTCTATCTCACCGGTAGCTAGATCGGGATTAACCGATCCCTCCGGTCGGGCTCTGACTCGGCCTCGTACCGCTACTACAAACTCGTTTCGGATTTGTTCAGCGATCTGGAAAATGCCCGGAAGATCTGGATCGTAGACCACTTGAACCAGCCCTTCCCGATCTCGAAGATCGATGAATATCACGCCTCCGTGGTCCCGGCGCCGGTGAACCCACCCACAGAGCTCAACCTCCTGTCCAACGTGTGAGGCATTTACGTTTCCGCAATAGTGAGTGCGCATGGGCTTGGTTTCCGTCTGCTGGGCTGTGGACCCGAAAGGGTATGAAAAAGCGGGAATGTTAAAGACTAGCGCCGGTGGGCGCAAGTTTAGACGGCGGACAACTATGCCATCCTCGACCCTGCCGCTGCTCCCTGACGGCACTCATTCCACTGGCTTTGACGACGCTCCGGTCTCTTTTCCAGCCTTGGCATCTGTGGTTTTCGGAGTCGGTTTTTCGGAGTTGCTGGACTTTTGCTGCCCCTCCCCGCCCGCGTCATGGAGATTCTTCTTTTTGTCACCCTTGAAATCAGTTTCGTACCAACCGCTACCCTTGAGGCGAAACGCCGCGGCAGAGATCTGCTTCTTCAGTTTCGGTTCTCCACATACCGGGCAGTCACTCAAGGCAGGTGCGTTTAGCTTCTGGATTGCCTCGAGTTCATGGCTGCAGGCCTCGCAACGGTATTCATATAAAGGCATCTTGGAATCCCCCTGGTGCTCTACCTAGGTAATACTGGATTGATATGCCCATACGCAGGCCAAATCGAATAAGCCGAAATCCAGAGAGGGCCTATGACCGCGGAGGGGCTCGGGGCTCAGGATCTTACCATAACCGGAGAGTTAGGGGTCAGCTTTCCCTTGCTTCCCGCCGCCTGCGCAAACTCTCACTCTGTCGCTGGAGCACGTGACGAATCAATAGGTCGCGATCGTTCTCGCGCAGATGCCTGAAAGTCACCCGAATCTGAAACAGCGGCTCTTCCGAATGTTCGACCGTTATAGTCTCACAGGCAATCACTTCGGCGTAGACCACGAGGCCGGTAAACGAGGGAAGCAATAGCTTGAGCTCGAGTAGATCCCCAGCTTGCAGCTGCTCGCTCGTGGTAAAAGCCATCCCGTTCGCACTTAGGTTGACTGCACTGGCGGGCTGATCACCGAGATCGCTCGTCCAGGCCAGAAACGCCCTGCCGAGCAACTCGATTTTTTGGTCCAGCGATTTTAAATAACGGGCAACATCTGGATTGCTTACCTCGATTTTTCGCAACACACCAGACATCTCCTGGCTGATCACCGAGAGATTGCTCATTACTGAAAAATCACTCTCTAGCCCCTTATCCAGGTGTTCAATTTTTTCCGCAAGTGTATCTTCAGGGACTGTCTGGTAGCTCAGTGTCACCTGGTCATCAATACGAAAGTACTGCCGACGATCCTCGTCAGGCACCTGCTGTTGATCATCTGCCATCTGTCATCACCCGAATGGTTTCCTTGCCGAAATCAGGAGCCTCCAATGGTGAGGTCACTAGATGCCCCTCAGCTCCTAAATGAAAAGCGTTGTTACCGAAGATGGGGCCATCGTCCACCGGCTCAACTCGCATTGTCATCAATGATTAGCACGTCGCCCCGATCGAGATCGTCGCCCCGCTCCAGTATCAACTCGACTCTGCGGTTCATTGCCCGGTTTTCAGAGCTGTCGTTGGGAGCCAGGGGACTGGAATCCGCGTGCCCCTCTATAAGAACCCTGCGCGGGTCGATCTCCCTGTTTTTCAGCAGTGCATGCACCACGGTAACCGCCCTAGCGGAAGAGAGCTCCCAATTGGAGCGGAATCGCGCTGTCGAAATAGGCACATCGTCCGTGTGGCCGGCCACTACCACACGCCCAGGAGACCTGGCAACCGCTTCACCAATTCTTCCCATAACTTCAAGAAATCCCGGGTCGAGGCTGGCGCTGCCGGATGAAAAAGAGCCCTTCTCTTGAATTCGCACGATAATCTTCGCCTCCTCTGTTTCCACCGTTACCAGGCCTTCTGCTATCTCGTCGTGCAAAGCCTCCTTGAGTTCTTCAGCCTGGGCCTCGACCTCCTCCTGAATCTTCTCGGCTACCGCCTCCATTACCTCCTCGTCGACCTCTAGGCTGTCCTTGTCTCCATCCTTGACATCCAGGTTCTCCTTCTCTGCCTCTCTGGTCTGCTGCCTTATCTCATTGACAGGTGAGGGATCAGTAACGGTTGAGGGGCTGAATTCTTGTTTGATAAGGCTGATGCCCTTAACGATCTCGTTAGCGGGTATCTCACGCTGTACACCGAAGGCATCACGCATCGAGTCGGCCATTTTCTTGAACCGAATAGCGTCGATCTCGGCAAATGAGAGCAGCAACACGAAAAAGCACATCAGCAGCGACATTAGATCTGCGAAGGTCGCCAACCATGCAGGCAACCCGGTCTCACATTTGGGGCATTCCTCCTCCACCCATCAACCCTCTTCGTCCGCCTTTGCACGCTTGCTGGACGGAAGGTAGGTACCCAACATCTGCTCCAACACTCTCGGGTTCATCCCCTCTTGAATGCCGGAAATGGTTTCCAGGATCAGGTTTTTATTGGTCTTCTCCAACTGGCTTGCGCGAGCCAACTTGTCCGCCAGAGGCTGGGCGAAGGCGTTGGCGATCACAGCTCCATACAAGGTGGTTAACAAAGCAACCGCCATTGCTGGACCGATGCTGGCAGGATCCGACATATTCGCTAGCATCTGAACCAATCCGATCAGTGTCCCAATCATACCCATGGCAGGCGCCATTACCGCCATATTTTTGAACATACGCTGCCCCACCTCATGGCGCTCGATGGTCAAGTTGATATCTTTGGACAGTAGCTTTTGGACTAACGCAGGATCGTGCCCGTCGACACACAGGCTCACACCCTGTTTCAGAAAATCATTGCCGATCTCCTGCCCCTCAAGTGCCAGGAGCCCGTTTTTGCGGGCAACATCGGCCAGTTGCACCGCCTCTTCGATCAACTGGGTGGCATCGTCGGTCTTATAAAAGAATGCTTTCATGGCGATGCCGAATGAACCAAGGAAGTCCTTCAGCGAAACCTGCATCAGAGTTACCATGAAGGTGCCACCCACGACGATTAGTATCGAAGGCAGATTAACGAAGAGCATCACGTCTCCGCCGGTGGCAATGGCACCGATGATGATACCCACTCCACCCAGCAAACCAATCAGTGTTGCAATATCCACAAATAACCTCTTTTAAGCCTATCCACCGGCAGCAGTTGTCGACCGCCGCTAATGTACATTCCGTTGACGATGTGGGAATTGGTACTTGGGACACCAGCTGGCTAACTGCTGATTATGATAGCGGTTCAGGGCGAGAAAACTTTAGTTCTTGCTCAAATAGCAAACTGACCCGACAATCCCTTGTTTACATATCGATTCAAGATACGAAATAGGACTTTTAAGTGGCTGAAAAAAAAGATAAAGCAATCCTAGTTACTGGCTGCTCCAGCGGTATAGGTTACTGTGTTGCCAATGGCCTACAAGCGCGAGGATATCGTGTCTTCGCCAGTGCCAGAAAGGAAGCTGACGTAGATCGGTTACACGCCGAGGGACACGAGAGCCTTCAACTTGATCTGGATGACGAGGCAAGTATTAAGCACGCCGTCGATTATGTATTGCGACGCACAGAGAATCGGCTGTATGGGCTGTTTAACAACGGCGCTTACGGACAACCTGGCGCGGTAGAGGATCTGCCCACTGAAGCTCTCCGGGCGCAGTTTCAAACCAATCTTTTCGGCTGGCATGATCTCACTCGAAGGCTACTGCCAGTGATGCGCAATCAAGGGTATGGTCGAATAATCCAGAACAGCTCCGTTCTTGGGTTTGCTGCCATGCGTTTCCGAGGAGCATACAACGCCAGCAAATTCGCCCTTGAGGGGTTGAGTGATACCCTGAGGCTGGAACTACACGGAACGGATATCCACGTCAGCCTTATAGAGCCGGGACCTATACTTAGCCGCTTTCGTGCTCACGGTCTGGAGAAGTGGCGACAGCACATCGATGCAGCTGCCAGCCCTCATCGGGATCACTACCAGGCCATGGAAACACGACTCAAAAAAGATGGCCCTGCGGTGCCCTTTACGTTACCGCCCGAGGCGGTACTCGAAAAAGTCGTCAAGGCGTTGGAATCGCCCAGGCCGAGGGCCCGCTACTATGTCACTTTTCCGACTTATCTCTTCGGTTATCTGAAGCGCATCCTACCCACTTCCGCACTTGACGCACTGCTGCGGCGTGTTTGAGCCTAGTTGCCCCTCCTTCCAGAAGAAAAAGTGGCGACGGCGATGCCTGCACCTATCAGCAGGATACCTCCCAGATGGTAGAGATGCAGTCGCTCTCCCAGAAATAGTACCGACATTAGGCTGCCGAACAGCGGTATGAGATGTATGAACAGCCCCGCCCGATTCGCCCCCACCTCGGAAACGGCATGATTCCAGAATAGATAGGCCAACAACGAAGCGAACACCGCTACGTAGGCCACACTGAGAACAGAGATCGTAGATAGTACCATTGGCCTGCCGGCGAGGGTTTCGATCAGATAAAAAGGCAGTATACCGATCAACCCTATCACAACGGTGTACCCCAACAGAGTGAGACCACCCAGACCCGCGGGTCGCAAACGTAATAGAACCGAGTAGAGCGCCCAGGAGAAAACCGCCGCCAAGACCCAAAAGTCGCCGCGGACCACGGCAAGATCAATGAGTCCGGTAAAACTGGCTTTGGAGACGATAACTACGACACCGGTAAGAGAAACAGCGATACCCAGAAGTTGCAGCCGAGTGACGGAAACATCCAGCAACTGCCACGAGATGAGCATTATCATGAGTGGGGTCACTGATAACAGCAATACAGAATTGGAGGCGGTAGTAGTCTGTAGTCCGATGTAAAGGAAAGAGTTGAAGCAGCTTACACCCAGAACCGACAGGGCAATCACCAGGGAAACATGTTGCCGCACCAACGGCCAGGCTTCGATCATGCCCCGCCACACAAAGGGAAGCAACAATGCCCCGGCCAATGTCCAGCGCCAGAAGGAGAGCCCGACAGGTGGCACATCCAGCCGTACGAAACGCCCTAAAATACTGTTTCCCGCCCAAAAGAGCGTCGTCAGCACCAATAGTAAGTAGGGTGACACGGCAGGACGTTTCATATTCGGGATCGAGATCTCCAAGGGGAGGGGCTGGAAGCGCTCACGCTAATTGATAATTAAATGTACTTTCTGAGCGGTTATTACGACTAGGTTGGACGCGTGTTCGACGAGATCTGCGTTAGAATAGTGGGATTAACTAAAGACCGCCATAACCGCAGGATGATGTAGCTATGGAAATACGCCCTTTCAACCCTCCAGTACGTACTTTGATGGGACCCGGCCCCTCAGATGTCTCTCCTAGGGTACTGGAGGCACTATCAAGACCCACTATCGGACACCTGGACCCAGCCTTCATCGGCATGATGGAGGAAGTCAAGGTACTTCTGCAATACGCCTTTCAGACGGATAATCCACTGACCTTCCCGGTTTCGGCCCCGGGTTCGGCGGGTATGGAAACCTGTTTCGTCAATCTCGTCGAACCCGGCGACAAAGTCATAGTCTGCCAAAACGGCGTGTTTGGCGGCCGAATGAAAGAAAATGTGGAACGCTGCGGCGGGACTGCGGTAATGGTCGAGGATGCGTGGGGCACCGCCGTGGACCCTCAAAAGCTTGAAGATGCGCTAAAGGCCAATCCTGATGCCCGCATTGTTGCATTCGTCCATGCTGAGACCTCCACCGGTGCACAATCCGATGCCAAGACTTTGGTTGGGCTGGCCCACAAACATGACTGCCTGACTATCGTCGACGCAGTGACTTCTCTTGGGGGTACGCCTGTCAAGGTGGATGTCTGGGGAATCGACGCCATCTATTCTGGAACCCAAAAATGCCTGTCTTGCGTGCCCGGCATCTCTCCGGTCAGTTTTAACGAACGAGCACAGGAAAAGATCCGCAATCGCCGCCACCCTGTGCAGAGTTGGTTTATGGACCTCAATCTGATCATGGGATACTGGAGCGGTGGCGGCAAACGGGCCTATCACCACACTGCACCTGTGAATGACTTGTATGCACTCCACGAATCGCTGCTTTTGCTAAGAGAAGAGGGTCTCGAAAACGCCTGGAAACGCCACCAACGGAATCATCTGGCGCTGAAGGCGGGATTGGAAGCTTTGGGGCTGGAGTTCATTGTTCCGGAAGAGGCGCGTCTACCTCAGCTGAACGCAGTCTCGATTCCCGAAGGCGTAGATGACGGCTATACCCGGGGCCGCCTGCTTAGCGAATACAATCTGGAGATTGGTGCTGGACTCGGAGCCTTGGCCGGTAAGGTCTGGCGCATAGGCCTGATGGGTTACGCCAGCCGGGCCGAGAATATCCTCATGTGCGTGGCAGCGCTGGAGTCACTGCTGTCTGATATGGGTTCGGAAATCAATCGAGGCGAGGCGCTGCCAGCGGTACAAGCCGCGCTGAAATAAGCGCTTCACCTGGCTGCCCGGAAACAACCCAAACTAATTTGTGTTGGTGCTCAAAGCTAGTAATCTGTCCCCCGGGAAAAAGGCTCGGGGGATGGATTGAGGGCAGGGTCGCGTTCACACTCCTGCAAGTAATCCTGCTGCGCGGAGTAGCGCCGTTGGGGTCTACCTTTGAGCTCCTCGACTTGCCGTGCCAGATCCCGACAACGAACCGAAAGCCCGCTGTTATCCGCAGAGATCGACTCACCAAGAGATTGGGCCTTGCGCTCGAACTCCTCAACCGCGGTATTGTCAGCCAAAGGTCCCGCGCCAACGAACACTGAAAGCAAGCCTGCTAGAATACTTCTTTCCATCTCTTTAAATCCCCTGTTATCGCTCTTTGAAACCAAAGGTCGAACTCGCCCAAGCCAGGCATGCCACCATTTTGGCTAGCTTCGCTTTCTCGAATCTCCCTGTACTCCGTATCCGGCGCCAGATCAACCACTCCCAGCGCCACCTGACTTCCAGGCTACACGATCCCGCAGATAGACCGGCAGGGCCTTCTCTGCCGAGACGCCACCTCCTTCTTCAAGACCCCTCACTCCCAAAAGAGCGACATCCCAGGCACTGCAAAGCGTGTCGCCGCGGAATCCGGTAATACCCGGGGCCAGCCGTTGCTGTAACTCCTTAGCGTAGGCCGCCCAACCGGAGCCGACGCCAAACCAATCGCCGCCCTCAGGCAAGGAGACCAGATCAGGGGCGACGACCGATTCCGGGCACACCGCTTGTACCAGACCAGCCTCATCGATCCGGTAGCACCCCCAATAGAGTTCACCCATGCGCGCATCGTAAGCCGGCAACAGGTTCCTTTCTCCATTTTCACGAAAACAACCTTGTGCCAATGCCGCGAGAGTCGATACCGGTACCACAGGCAAGTCCGCGGCGAAAGCGCTGCCTTGAATCACCCCGGTAGCGATACGCACCCCGGTGAAGGATCCGGGACCGCAACCAAATGCCAGACCATCCAGTTGAATCAATTTAGTCTCCGCCTCGGAGAGTAGATCATCCATCATCGGCAGTACTAATTCGCTGTGTCGTCGAGGCTCCACCCGCAGACGCAGCCTGATCTCCCCATCCAGGTAAAGAGCTGCGGAACACGCCTCTGTGGCGGTTTCTATAGCTAGCAGTTTCATCGCACTATTATATCGATATTATCCATTCCGAGGGCGGCTAAGGGCCTTGATCAGGCCGACTCAGTCTCTTGGGAAAAGAATCGCTGAACATCGGCAAGTTCCCGAGTTCTGGCCATGGGCGGCATGCTGTCCAGAAACAACTGGCCGTATCCGCGCTTTAGAAGTCTGCGGTCGCATATCACCAGCACACCCCGATCGCCGCTATCCCTGATCAGTCTACCGGCACCCTGCTTGAGGGCGATGGCCGCTTGCGGCACTTGAAAGGTCATAAAGGGATTGCCACCCTTTTTACGAAGCGCGTCTATCCGCGCCTGCAACACCGGGTCACCAGGGGACGCAAATGGCAATTTATCGATTACCACGCAGGAGAGAGCCTGACCGCGGACATCTACACCCTCCCAGAAACTGGCGGTCCCCAGCAACACCGCATTGCCCAATTTCCTGAATCGATTCAAGAGCTCGCCCTTAGGGGCACTACCCTGTACCAGAAGCGGGTAAGGTACCCGGCCCTCCAGTTGGGCGGCCGCCTCTCGTAGCGCCCTGTGGCTGGTGTAGAGCAGAAAAGCCCTCCCCCGACTCGCATCCAGAACTGTGATCGTCAAGGCCACGACAGCCCGAGTGTAGCTGCTTGATCTCGGGTCGGGCATATCCCGAGGCACAAACCAGAGGGCCTGACTAGGGTAGTCGAAAGGGCTATCCCACAACGCTGTCTGGGCATCATCCAGCCCGAGCTGTTGTTGAAAGTGTGAGAAGCTCTCTCCAACCGCCAGGGTCGCAGAGGTGAAAACCCAGGACCCCCGGTAGGTCGACATCCGCTCGCGGAACAGTGCCGAGATATCCAGCGGCGTGCGATTCAGACGGAATCCCTGGCTCTGTGTCTCGATCCAGCGAATATCGTCATCGCCTCCCAGAGTCTGCATATCCTCCAGCTGGAGGGAGAGCTGCTGACAGCGGGCAAGGCAGCTATCGAGCCCCTTGCCACGCCCCTGAATACCGTCGAGCAGGACATGTAACTTTCCCAGAGCTTCTGTGACCCGTGCCAAGGCTGTCGTTACCCGCTGGTCTGCTGCTAGCTCCGACCAGGCAACCCGTCGGGATTCAAGGCCCAACACCAAGCGTAGATCACGAACCGTTTTCCCCAGACGCGCGGCCTGATCAGGCAATTCCCGTAGATCCCCCGCCTCCCGCACGTACTCCGTCTCGGTGTCGCGAGCAAGTTCCAGAATCTGCCTCGCGCTGGTGCTGGCACCGAAAAATCCACCGGCAACCTCGGGCAGCTGGTGAGCTTCGTCAATGATAAAGCTATCGGCGGCGGGCAGGAGTTCGCCAAACCCCGTCTCTTTGAGCGCAAAGTCGGCGCACAACAAATGGTGATTGATTACCACCAGATCGGCCTCCTGCGCCTGCCTGCGCGCCTCAAGCAAATGACACTCCTCATACTCGGGACACTCGGCTCCGAGACAGTTCTCGGTTGTCGACGTCACCAGGGGCCAGATGCGGGCATTCTCCGAAACCGATGTAAATTCCGCTATATCACCCAAACGGGTTTGACCGGACCAACGATGAATGCGCGAGAGTTGATCGACCATCTCTCGGGAGGAAAGACGGCCCTCTTCCAATGCTGCTGACAACCTGTGCCTGCAGAGGTAGTTTGCTCGCCCCTTCAGGAGCGCGGTCTTCGCGGGTGACGCCAGACTGTCCCGAATAATGGGCAAATCCCTGTGAAACAATTGATCCTGAAGATTTCGGGTACCGGTGGAGACAATGCTTTTTTTTCCCGATAGCAGTACCGGTACCAGATAGGCAAATGTTTTTCCGATGCCGGTACCCGCTTCGGTAACGAGGGTACCCTCATGCTCCAGGGCGGAGGCGATGCGTTCAGCCATGGCCAATTGCTGGGGGCGGCAGTTGAATCCGTCGATTCTTCGGGAGAGCAGACCTCCTGGCCCCAGTATTTCGGAAAGTCCTGCAGTCAACGACTAACCATCGGCCTGATTGTCCCAGACCTCCGGATCCAGGCCGCCCTCCCGGTCCCAAGCGAGGCGCCCGATTATCTTGAAGCGCGCAACCGAGAGCGCACCCCGCCGGGCGCGATTACTGCTGGATTTGTTCATGTACTCCAGTAACTCGTCCCTCTCCGCCTCATAGATCTCAAAGGGCTCGTAGTCTTCGTCCATGAGTACCAGAACCACTGAGTCCCAGGGTTGCTCCACGCGGATTTGACCGACGCGCTGATCGGTTCGCCCCTGATCAAAGATGGTGCGGCTCTTGATCTGGATTTTCTTGCCATCTCGCTCCGGGTCCAGGGCATCTACCCCGCCCACTGAACCGTCGGTAGCGACCAGCGAAAGCAGCCGAATGGCATCATGAAGTGCGATCTCATTGCTCACGCCAGGAAGGGGTTTTCCCATCGTGCGACGATACTCTGCGGCCAACTGCCGGGCCTGGCTGATCAGCCTATCTTCGGCATAGACGCTCATTTACCTGCATCCTTCAGGGTCATGTGGGATTATAGATTGTATCCCAAGGGCGCTTAAAACTCCCGCACCTTCATCGTCGCAGCCCGTGCCCCCGCCGAATCTCCTTCAGCCCGCCGCGCCTCGGCGATAAGCGACCAATTCTCCCGCTTCAACTCCCGGTTGGTGCCGGCTAGCGCATTTGACTTGGCCGCAAGATCCGCAGCCATCCCGTAACGCCCCTGAGTGAGTCGCAACCTGGCCAGCTGGTGCCACAACAAGGGATCACGGGAGTCGACTCTCAACGCCCGTTCCAGACTGGCTACCGCCCCGTCGAGATCTCCTGCCCGACGCTGGCGGTCGGCGCTGGTTTCCAGGGCCACCACGGCAGGATTTCTGGCCGATGGCTTGGGTGTCGGGACGGATTGACGATAGGCATAGACCTCTACCCCGGCCTCCTCCCCGCTTGTCGATGGTCCACTCTTTGCGGATTCCGGCGGCTGCGTCGGAACTTGCCCGGAGCGCACCACAGGCGCCGGAGTATTGCGCGAAGGCGTAGCACCGCAACCGTAGAGGAGTGCGCTCAATAAGAGCAGGTGGAAAGGTGTTCTTGGATTCATTCAAAAAAGCTCCGAAAAAATTCAGCGGGACTGCTCCCTACCCCACCTCTACATGAGGATCGAGTCACGGGAGACGAACCCTTGATAAACGGAAACTGCACCGCACCTTCACACCGTTCATCTGCTCGCAATCCGGAATCGGGATCTATCCATACATGCTCTACCGACTCAGGTCGCGGCAATTGCAGGGGGAGTGGGTCGAGACGCTTCATCATATCGCCCCACACCCGAAGCGCACCCTGGGAGCCAGTAAGCCCGGCGGGTTTATTGTCATCTCTGCCGATCCATACCACCCCAACCCTATCACCGCTAAATCCGGCAAACCAGCTGTCGCGCAATTCATCGGTAGTGCCCGTTTTTCCAGCCAATAGCAGGTCTGGAGCGAGAAACGCTTTAAGCCCTCGCCCGGTGCCACCGCGAACTACCTCCTGCAAGTTCCGGTTGAGCAGGTATATGGGACCTTCGGGCACCGCCTGTCGAACCGTCAACGGATAACGCTGCAGCGGTTGGCGGGCCCCAGACTGGACTTCGCGAATAGCACGCAGCGGAGAGACGAACCCACCGGAGGCGAACGTCTGATAGAGTTGCGTCACTTCCAGAGGCGATAGCGATACAGCGCCGAGTAACAAAGCCGGAACCTCTTCGATACCCCGATCTATCCCTAATGACTCCAGCAGTCCCACGACCCGGTCCACTCCCAGATCCATACCGAGGCGGACCGTCGACAGATTGTAGGAATGAGCTAGCGCCTCATGCAGGGGCACTTCTCCGTGGGACTGCTTGTCATAGTTCTTGGGTGACCACAGCTTACCGTTGGGGGTACGGATACTGATCGGTTGATCCTCAAGCAGGCTGGTCAAGGTATAGCGTTTCGGCTGCATCAGGGCAGCCAGATAGACCACCGGCTTGATTAGGGATCCTATTGGACGAACCGCATCCAGAGCTCGATTGAATCCGGCGTAACCCCGCCGGCGCCCACTGACTAGGGCCAGTATCTCACCGTTGTCGGATTTCGCTACAACGGCAGCACCCTCCAGCTGACCGGGGGGAAGTTTATACCGCTTTTCCAATCGTTCCAGTCGTTCCGCAAGCGCCGCCTCTGCCTGATCCTGTACCCATGGATCGAGCGTGGTGAAGATACGCAGGCCCTCTGAGGTAAGGTCCTCTTCGCGGTAGTCCCGATGCAGTTGGCGACGAACCAGGCTCAGGAACGCCGGATTGCCTGAGCCGTGGTCGGCACCCCGCTCCCCGACACCAAGCGGAGCGCTACTGGCCTCCTCCCGCTCCGCCAGTGTGATGATGCCCTGCTGTTCCATCACCTTCAGTACTAGATTTCGTCTTGACTCGGTTGTCTGTGGATGGCGCCAGGGGTCATAGAGCGAGGGGCCCCTGATCAAACCGATTAGAAGCGCTATCCTGGAAAGGTCCAACTCATCAAGGGGCCTGTTGAAGTAGAATCGACTCGCCAGGCCAAAGCCGTGAATGGCGCGATTGCCATCTTGCCCGAGATATATTTCGTTGGCGTAAGCTTGAAGAATTTCTTCCTTGTCGTAGCGCGCATCGAGTAACAACGCCATGAGCGCCTCATTGAGTTTGCGGGCGAAACTGCGCTCCCTGGTCAGGTAGAGGTTCTTGACCAGCTGCTGAGTGAGCGTACTACCCCCCTGGACGATGCCACCGGCGCGAATATTGGCCCAGGCCGCCCGCAGAATTGCCTTGGGGTCCACTCCGTGGTGGCCGTAGAATGCCCGATCCTCCACCGCCAACAGCCCCTCGACCAGCACAGGCGGGACCTCGTCGAGGGTGACCAAAACGCGATCCTCATTGTGCGATGGGTAGATACTTCCAATCTCCGGTGCTTCCAGGCGCACAATTGCCTGGTCTCGCCCAGCGGCGTTTTTTAGGCTCGTCAGCCGTTTTCCCGAGAATCGCAAATCGAGAAATTGAGCCGGTTCGCTGGCGTCCCAAAAGTCGAATGGTCGGGTATGAATGAGGAAACGACTGCGGTTTCTGGACCAACTGGCCGGCTCCTTGGGATGAACTACTTTCCGGTATCCGAGACGCTGCAGCTCGGCAACCAGCTGGTTTGGTGTGACATCCGCCCCGGCATAGATTTCCATAGGCCTGCCGTAGACCCTCGCCGGTATCGCCCAACGTTTTCCCTCTAAACGCGCCTGGACCCGGTAATCCAGGTACAGCAGATAAACGCCAAGTATCGTCGACAGTAGGAACGCCAACGCCAGAAGTCGTGCCCACCAACTGTAGCCAACCCGTTTGGCGGGTTTGCGCCTGCGTCCCTTCTTCCTGCTTCGGGCCGATTTCACCGGCTTGCGCTTGCCCGCAGGCTTGTTTCCGGTTTTCTTCGGACGTCTGACCATGGTTCACTGATTGGGCTGAATCGAAAAAACGTCACAAGATACCATAGCGATTCGACCTCGTGAAAAACGCCGACTATCGGGATCGGGGTATCAGGGTTCTCATTTCCCCAGCGATATCCCGATAGAGCTGCCCACGCCAATCGTTTTCATGGATCCCGGGCGATGAAACCCCCTTAACCCGGAAATCTTCAGGGGAGATGAGCACTTCGACATTTTCACGTCCTATGAGGGCGGTCAGTACGAACAGCTCTTCGACCACAGGATCGCCCATCGCCAGGCACCCGCGGGAGACCCGGTTGCCGTGGATGTAGATATCGCCACCCAGATTGCGACGTCCATCACGGGCCGCCATCTCGAGGTCGAAGGCATTGGGATAATCGAGTTTGAGCGACAGATGATAGGCGCTATTGGGATTGAGCAGTTCGATCCGGTAGCGTCCCTCCGGGACCTGCCGGTCCCCCTCTCTCAATTTGGGTCCGGCTTCGCCACTCATCCCCTTGATCGGATAGCTGCGGACAAACCGCATCTCTTCACTGGAGCCCGCCCAAAGTTCCATCTGCCGCGACGCTTTTATCGCCACCAACTTGATAGATTGCGGAGGCCAGGGAACGCCGGCGAAAACAAAGCGGGGCTTCAGCCTCGATTCCACCCGAGTACGGTAGACGGAGAGTACCTCGGCAACAGATCGCCCGGCCCCCGCCCCGAGACAATCAAAGCTGTACCATTGCCCCATGAACCACAGGGAAAGTATGAGACTGAGATGCGGCGTGTGAGCGATGTCGAGTTCCAGATCATCCTGGCATCTGCGAGACGCTATCCCCGAAGGTATCCGCTGTCAACCATCAAACCCCGCAGTGAACCACCGATTACCGCCAACCCCTTCACATCGGTGATCCAAAGTCTTACTGTTGCGTCAATCATGCTCCACCGGGGGAGCGGTTCGAGCCGGAGGTGGCGGTAAATACATGAATTCAGCAGAACAGAATAATACTACGCTTTCAGTGGCAATAACCGGTTCCGGAGGGAGCGGTGTGGTAACGGCGGGGCAGATCTTACTGCAGGCGATTGCCGACGCCGGCTACTACGGTCTGATGACACGCTCCGCGGGTCCTCAGATCAGGGGTGGAGAATCGGCGATAATGCTACGCATCGGCCAGCAACAGGTGGACTCCCTGGATGACCGATTCGACATCTTGCTGGCCTTAGATTGGCTCAACGTAAGCCGGTTTGCGGAGGAGATTCCGCTCTCCTCTGAGAGTGTCATTATCAGTGATCCGGAAAGTGGAGAGATACCCGACGCCATCGCCCACCACGGCGCTCGGGTAATGTCCCTGGAGCTCGGCCAAATGACCAAGTCCGTTTCTGGTGGACGAGTCAATATGATCGGACTTGGTGTGCTTTCGGACTTGCTCGGGGTCCCCGAGGAGACCATGTTGAGCGCCATGCGCCAAGCCCTGTCGAGCAAGGGCAGCGCCATCACCGAGCCCTCGGCGGCATGTATCGCTAGCGGATATCGGAAGAAAAAACCGATGCGACCGCTCCAGATGCCGCCAGCTACCGGCCAATTTCCCGATCGCTGGAACATCAGCGGCAATGAAGCCAGCGGCATTGGAGCCCTGCGGGGAGGGGTGCGATTTGTCGCCGCCTATCCGATCACCCCGGCGACCGAGATGCTGGAATGGCTCGCACCAAATCTGGAAAAAACCGGGGGCGCCCTATTACAGGCAGAAGATGAGTTGGCATCGGTAAACATGATCATCGGTGGTTCCTTCGGCGGCATACCTTCCCTGACTGCAACCTCCGGGCCGGGGCTTAGCCTGATGATGGAAGGACTGGGACTGGCGGTTACCAGCGAAACACCCATCGTTGTTTGCAACGTAATGCGCGGGGGGCCATCCACTGGAATCCCCACCAAGTCGGAGCAGTCTGATCTCAATATAGCGCTTTATGGTTTCCATGGAGACGCCCCACATCTGGTACTGGGGGCATTGAACATTCAGGACTGCACCTTCACCACTGAGTGGGCGGTGCATTTATCAGAGGCGATCCAGGCCGTGGCTATCGTACTCTCCGACCAGTCCCAGGGTCAGGCACGTAGCGTTATCGACCCACCGCAAAGGGCACCCCGGGGAGCGGGGCGACTGCTTGCCGCGGCAACTGCCGACTATGCTCGCTACACGCTTACGGAAAACGGTGTTTCCCCCATGGCGATACCTGGTACGCAAGGCTGTATCTACACCGCCGATGGGCTGGAGCACAATACTCTGGGCACACCCTCCAGTATGCCCCAGGATCACCAGCAGCAACTAGACAAGAGGCGACACAAGTTCTCGACGATTGACTGGCGGAAGCACTGGGCCGAGATTTCCGGCAACGGAGAAATATGTATCGTAACTTGGGGCTCCTCATCGGGCGCTGCCTTTGAGGCCGGTCGTCGGCTGCGTGCGAGCGGCCGCTCCACCCGGGTAATCGCCATTCGGCTTCTGAGCCCCCTGCCCGAGGAGGCAATGCAGGATGCCCTGGCCGATGCACGGCAAATAGTGGTGGTCGAGCAGAACCATGGGGCGCAGCTGTTTCATTACCTACACTCCAAGGATCTGTTGGATGAGCGTGCCACCCCGCTAGCCAAACCAGGGCCGCTCCCGATCAGGCCCCAGGAAATTACCGACTACGTTGCCCAGAGACAGTGACATGCATGGCAAGACCCCCGAAAACTTACTTAAACCGAAATTCTACAAGTCCGGAATAAAGCCGGTCTGGTGTCCGGGATGCGGCCACTTTGCGGTACTCAGTGCCGCTACCAAAGCGCTCGCCCATCTGGCTCTCCCAAGGGAGAATGTGGCTGTAGTCTCGGGTATTGGGTGCTCCTCCCGACTCCCCGCCTATCTCTCTGTATACGGCTTTCACGGGGTTCATGGGCGCGCATTGGCGGTGGCATCGGGATTGAAGGCAGCCAGGGGAGATTTAACGGTCATTGCCACTGGGGGCGACGGCGACGGGTTTTCCATCGGTGGCAATCACTTTCTGCATGCCTGTAGACGCAATATGGACATGACCTACATCGTGATGGACAACGAGGTCTACGGCATGACCAAAGGTCAGGCATCGCCAACCACGGCCCCCGACTGGGCCGACAGCAAACTCACCCCCCACGGTCCGGGTGTCCCCAGTTTCAACCCGGCCGCAATAGCACTTGCTTCGGGAGCCAGTTTCATCGCCCGTGGATTTACTGGCGATCCCAATGGACTGGCCAGAATGATAGTCGAAGGTATTCAGCACCCGGGATTCGCCTTCATTCAAGCACTAAGCCCCTGCACCACCTTCCGCCCAGAACAGAAAGAGTGGAAAAAAATTGTTAAAGGATTCGACACTGAGAGCACTTCGGATCCGGTTGAAGCAGCCCGGCGCATACAGGGAGACAACGGAATGTCCACAGGATTGATCTATAGCACCCGCATCCCGGTCTGGCAGCCCGAAAATCGCAGTAGAAAAACCGTCCAAGCACTGGAAAGCCAATTCCAGATCTAGAGAAGGTCCAGGTACATGAGCAATACAGCCAAACCCCCTATCACAAGCCTGAGCGAGTTTCTGGTACATGCCATTACCTTAGAGCGGGAGTCGGTGGACCGCTACGAAGAGCTTGCAGATAGTATGGAGGTCCACAATAACCCGGAGATCGCCGCCCTCTTCCGCAAACTCGCAGGTTATGGGGAGCTTCACGCCAGCGAAATCGAAGGTCACGCTGCGGGAATGGAACTGCCGCAAATCCCGCCATGGGATTTCAAGTGGACAACGTCGGAGGCGCCGGAGAGCGGGCTTATGGAGGAGGTCGACTACTTGATGGATCGTCGGCGAGCGCTTGAATTCGCATTGCACAACGAACAACGTGGCAGAGATTTTTATGCCCATGTGGCAGCCGAATCCCCCAGCATCGAGGTTCGCGAATTAGCAGACGAATTTACAGCGGAGGAAAACGAACACGTCCAACTCCTACTAGAATGGATAGAGAGACTCGGGGATTTAGAAGATGGTGTCATTGTGGACCTCGACCCGCCAAACGTGACAGAATGAAGCCAGTTGGCAATGATTCGCATAATCACTAAATTTACCTGAGCGTTTATTGCGGCGCCCCTCGCAGCCGCTATTGCCAACAGAAACTAAGGATGAAGTAGGATGTGGATTCTTGTTACCAACATTAGTCCAGCCGCAACTCACGACGATATTTATCGTTTCGCAAAAAGAGGCCTCAAGGGTCGCTGGATGCCGATTGCCACGGCCTCACGGGGTAAGGTCAAGCGCTGTGGGATAATGCGTATCAGCAATAGCGGCAAAACCGTTCTGGAGTTCCACGGGTTAGTCAGTATCGAGCCCATCAGGTCGGCTATGCAGGCCATTGAACGGTTACACGGCCGCAAGATGCGGGGAGTAAACGTGGGCGTACGCCGCTATTTTTCCCGGTCAACAGAGCGCGACCGACGCAATCTTTTCGAGCAGCAGCCGCTTTCAGAGGAGGATGAGCGACGTCGCAGCGACCGCCGTCGCGCTGAAATCAGAGTAGACAAGACCTACCGACACTACGAAGTCTGAGAATTCCCCGATTCGGCTAGGCGGATGACGAAAAACTACATAGAGATCGACTGATTTCTATCCCGCTGCCGATACCTTATTTCTCAACCTGCCGATGCCATCGATAAGTACCTCCACACGATCCCCCGGTGCCAGAAAGACCGGCGGGGTTCGGGCGAAACCCACCCCTGGGGGCGTTCCCGTCAGAATCACCGTGCCGGGCAACAGAGTGGTGTCCCGGCTCATCTCGTGAATCAATCGCGCCACTGGAAAAATCATGTCGGAAGTATTTCCATCCTGCATCACCTCGTCGTTGAGCAGGGTGCGTACCCGTAGTGATTGAGGATCGTTGATCTCGTCTGCAGTAACCAAGGCCGGCCCCAACGGGCAAAAACTGTCGAAACCCTTACCCCGTACCCATTGACCTCCACCACCATGCTTTTGCCATCGCCGAGCCGAAACATCATTGGCACAGGTGTATCCCAGCACATGCTCCAATGCCTGAGCTTCACTGACATCGTACGCCGCTTTGCCGATGACCACCGCCAACTCCGCCTCATAGTCCACCTCGGGGCCTTTTTCACAACAGGCTGGAATGATTATCTGCCCTTCCGGGTGATTCAGGGCGGTGGTGGGCTTCATGAATATCACAGGATGTTTGGGCAATTTGGCTCCGGTTTCCTTAGCGTGCTCTCGGTAGTTCAAGCCAATACAAAAGATATTTACGGGATCGATGGGGGCCAGAAACTTAATGACCCGGGATATCTCCCCGCTTGGTTCCACTCCTTCCCAAATACTGCCTTGCAATACCTCCGCATGGTCATCATCCCGTTCCATGCCGTAGCGGCATTGGCCATTGGCGTCGATGAATCTGATTATTCGCATTGCGTAAAACCTCCCCCTCATGGAAACTGCTCGAACCACGGACCCGGACGAGTGGTATGATCTTCTATTCCCAGATGAGCGGGAGGAGTGATGTTCACCGGTATCGTTCAAGGAACCGCAGAGGTCGTGGATATTGTAGTCGCAGAGGCGTTTCGCAGCCACCAAGTGCGCCTTCCACCTCATTGCTTAGAAGGATTGCAGCAAGGTGCTTCTGTGGCGCACAACGGCTGCTGCCTGACCGTGACCCAGATAACGGGAGATCTGGTCTGGTTCGATTTGATGCAGGAGACGCTGAAAGTCACAAACCTTGGATATCTTTCAACGGGAGACCGGGTCAACGTCGAACGGGCCGCCAGGTTTGGGGATGAAATCGGCGGCCATCAGATGTCCGGTCATATTATCTGCATGGCCGAAACGATACAGGTGAGAGAAAGCGAGAACAACCGCCAGCTCGAATTCCAGCTTCCCGCCACTTATTCCCGCTATCTGTTCCCCAAGGGGTACATTGGTATTGATGGTATCAGCCTCACTATCGGGGAGGTACAAGGTAATAGATTCACCGTCAACCTGATTCCCGAGACCCTGTCGCGAACCAACATCGGCGGCCGCCAAATCGGTGATCGAGTAAATATCGAGGTTGATCCGCAAACCCAGGCCATAGTGGATACTGTTGAGCGGGTAGTAGCGCAGTGGGGGAATAGGCGCGCAAAATAACAACACCCGCCGATCAATGTGCGCAAACCCTTGCGAATCTTGCGATCCGCTGTCAGCAAATCTTACACTTCAGATAGTAAATCCCAACCTATATTAGAGGATGCACTCCAACTCATTAATATTGATATATTTTTTTATGAATGGCATAGCTCTTGCTGATTTAGATGCAACATCAGATCGGAGATCCAGAAGATGACCATCAGTGACGATATGCTGCCGCACCCCGAACTGTGCACTCCCTCCCATCTCTATGTACGCAGCGATGCGAGAAGGCTGCCAAACGAAGATGATCGAATCGCACTGCATGCAGCGAACCTTGAGTTCGCGCCTGACTTGGCTGAGTTGCAGGAGATGGATCCGGAATCATACCGCATGGTGGTCTACAGCTGGGCATAAGCCCAAATAGAGCGCTACTTTAACTGACCAACTCCCAACGTGGAGGTATTTCTTCTCGTCATAATAACAAGCTGAAACCAGATGTTGTGCAAACTAATCCCTTAACAGTTAAGGGATTTTTTTTACCTGACACCCTGTCACAGGTCCCCGGCGCCAGCGCCCCGACACCCCCTCCCAGTAGAAAGGCGAAGCATAAAGACTTGTTGCCTGGATAGTGTTAGTTTGGATGCAACTAGCGGTGCGTCGAGGATTCGAGTACTGAACCAGTTCGAGGGCGAGATCGTGACCCGTTTCATGGCACCCCGATATTTCGAGCAGGAGCAACACCAAGCGGTCGAGGCGCTACTCGAAGACCTGGATATTGGCGACCAAGAAGGGCGCCGGATATTCATCATCGCACTGGAATACGAGCTCGCCGAGTACGAAAGAGATGCGCTGCATCAGGACGCCGCCCCACCACCCTTAGGAAATGGCAGTGATCTTCTGGTAATCGCCCGGAGCGCGGAGACACTTGGTGAGAAACTACGGGGACTGGCGCCGCCATCCAGGGAGGTGATTCTGGAGAGATTGGCTGCATCTGATCCCTTTGTACGCGGACACGACCACACCTATCTGGAGGCGCTGGAAGGTCACATTGAGCGCCTTGCCGACGCCTGTGACCGCGAAGCGGCCGCAAGTCGCACCAACACCCCCGGGGACAATGAACCGCAGATTCAATTTATCACGGTAGTAGCCGAAGCGTACTGGGAATGCTTCGAGATAGATCCTATGGCCTCCGACTGCAAACCCTTCAACACCTTACTGGAAGCCGTCAGCGAAATTTGTCAATTGGGCATTCGAATGGACAACCGGCAACTGAATCGGATACTGCAGAATGCCCGAGGAGGGGGCATTTCACCCTAAGGCTTTTTTACGGATTCCCTCAAATGCAACTGTCGAAACATGCACTAATCGGTTAACCTTAACCGGATATGCGTTTTTTAAGACGGCAGATACGCTAATCGGTGCTGCGCGGTCTATGTTCACAAAACATTTCGGCCTGAAGGAGCCGGGCTTTTCCATAACCCCGGATCCGCGCTATCTGTTCCTCACCCAGGAGCACAGGGAGGCATTGGCTCACCTCCTGTACGGCGCTGGAGAAGGAGGCGGGTTCGTGCTGCTTACCGGCGAAGTTGGGACTGGTAAAACCACAGTCTGCAGAGCCTTCCTGGAGCAGGTTCCCCCACAGGTGCACGTCGCTTTAATCCTGAACCCAGCGCTCACCGCTCCTGAATTGCTGCACACCATCTGTAACGAGTTTGGAATCCCGGTTCCGGAGGAGACCGACTCCACTCGCGTTCTGCTGGACAAACTCAATCACTATCTGCTGGAGGCCCACGCCTGCCACCAGAGACCGGTGCTGATGATCGACGAAGCCCAGAATCTTAGCCCTGAAGTTCTCGAGCAGATCCGATTGTTAACCAATCTTGAGACCCATACCCACAAGCTGCTGCAAGTTTTTCTTATAGGCCAGCCGGAACTGCGGGATCTGCTGGAAAGAAAGAATCTGCGTCAGCTGGCACAAAGGATCACCGCCCGCTATCACCTGATGCCGCTATCCCGTGACGAGACCAAGGGCTATATCCGTCATCGTCTGGCGGTCGCCGGAGTCAATCATCCGCTATTCACCCCAGCGGCCCTGTCTGAGATACACGGGCTAACCGGAGGAGTACCCCGGCTGATAAATATTCTTTGCGATCGCGCCTTGCTGGGAGCATTTGCCACCCACAAGCAACAGGTCGACAAACCTATCGTCCAGAAGGCGGCCTCGGAATTAAAGGGCAGCACCAATTTACCCAGCAGCAAGCGCAATATCGCCACCCCGGTCTCCTTGTTTTTGTTACTTGCCGTTTTTGGAGCGGTTGCGCTATCGTACTTTCGTCCACTGCGCCTCGTGGACAATGCTCCTGTGGCGCTGAGTCCGGCGTCGGCGGCTCGCCAGCCTTCTGTTATAGAGCGCCCGCCCAGCTCCCCTGGACCAGCCCCCGAGGTCCTCGAAGCGCCTCTTTCTGAGCGTCAAGACAGAGTGGAGAGCGCAGCCCAATTCGCTGCAGCGAAGGCATCTTCCCCAATACCGCGTCCCGCTTCGGAAGAGGATACCGTAGCACTCCCGGCCGAAGAAAAGCTTGACCCGGTGGCTTCTGGGCGGCCGCCAGAGGCTGCCACGGCTGAACTCCAAATTCTGCAACAGCTCGGCGACGCAGATCTCGAAAGGTTGACTGTCAGTGAGCAAAAAGCAGTAGCCCGGTTACTCCAGCTCTGGATCAAAGAGCCTCTGGATCCCCAAGCCGAATCCTCCTGTGACGCCGTAGAGTCGTTCGCACTGCTTTGCCGTCAGGGAAGGAGTGACTGGGAAAAGCTGATCAGATACGACCGGCCCGCACTGATACGACTCACCTGGGCCGGGGGGACAAGATCAGGTTATGCATTGATCCGCGAAATCAGAAGAACCAACGCGGTGCTCAATGACGAAGGCAGTGGGACCCTGGTGCCGCTCAATCTGCTTGACAACTTCTGGCAAGGGGATTTCTTACTGCTTTGGCGCCCGCCACCCGGAGGCGATCTTTTAATCGGCCCCGGTTCGCCCGAACCCTATGTGCGCTGGCTACGGCAGGCCCTGGTGCAGATTCCCGGATGGAAATTGGCGGCGCCCGAATCAGGCCAATTCGATAGCAGCCTTGGTGAGGAGGTTCGTCGTTTTCAACAGCAGCATGGGCTTGACCCCGACGGCCTGGTGGGCCCTGAAACTATGATTTACCTCAACACAGCCGCGGACCTGCCTGATACACCGCGACTGTCGCGTCTACCATAGGCACTCCGGGATGTCGTATATTTTAGAAGCTTTGAAAAGGTCCCAGCAGGAACGCGCCCTGGGTGAAACACCGACACTGGCGACGGCGGCCCAAATGCCGACCGAAGAGACCGCCACCCCCAAAAGTGTTTCCTGGATACTGGTATCAGTTTTGAGCATCCTGCTCGTAATTGCACTGCTTGCGTTGTCACTCCTGCTGATCGACGAATTCGTTGGGAAAACGAGCCCGCCCACGGTGGCGGATAGGGTCGGCAATACCGGCGAGGGTGCGAAAACGCTCCCCGGGGATGATGATAGACCACTGGCCCAACCTCTCTCACCGCCGCCGGTAACGGCGGTGCCAGAGGTCAAGCCAGCACAACTGGAACCGCAAACCTCCAGTCAAACCGCCTTAACCGGAGAACCTTTAACCACCGAAGAGATCGCCGTTCCCACCTTACCAGATACCAATAAAATCCAGGCCCGCGGCGCAGAGCGCACTCAGGAAGCATCCTCGCAACAATCACCGGACAGGGTACAGCAGATGCAGCAGGAGATGTTGGAGCTCAAAAGACAACTGGCCGAAAAGCAGCGCCCAGTTTCCACCAAGCGGAGGGACACTCAAGCCGATTCAGCTTCCGCCAAATCGGCCCCGTCCGCCCCTAGTGCGCCGGCTGAAACGGAAATTCCGCCACCGATTGCACTACCCGGACCGGCTGCTGGATTGCCCCAGGCCATTCAAGCGCGGCTGCCAAAACGCAAAGTCAGTGTGTTGGCTTACTCAGACCAGGTCGCGCGACGATTTATCATTCTCAATACTCACAAAGTGGTGCAGGGGGAAAGAACCGCCGAGGGACTTGTTGTCGAGCAAATTTTAAAAAATGGAGTGGTCTTTAATTTCGAGGGCCACCGCTTCTTCGAGGCCATGTACCGGTAGTGGACGCCGGTACACCAGGCAATCACCCCGAAACACCCACCACCGTCACAACCGCTCGGCTCCGAATGTGTTGCAGCTGTTGATATCACCTTGTTGTAAACCGGTTTTGAACCAGCGGACGCGTTGTTCCGAGGTACCGTGGGTAAAAGATTCCGGGGTCACATATCCTCGGGCCTGACGTTGCAAGCGATCGTCACCTATGGCGCTGGCCGCGGTTAATGCCTCCTCCACATCCCCCGCCTCAAGGATCTGCGCACGTTTGGCGTCATGTGCCCAGACACCGGAAAAACAGTCGGCCTGTAATTCCAACATCACCGAGAGTACGTTTCCCTCCTCTTTGGTCATACGTCGTTTCGCCTGTTCAACTTTTCCGGAGATACCCAGCAAATTCTGTACATGGTGCCCCACTTCGTGGGCGATGACATAGGCCTGCGCGAAATCTCCAGGGGCTCGGTGGCGGTTTTTCAGATCCCGGTAAAAACTGAGATCGATATATACCTTCTTGTCTCCCGGGCAGTAAAACGGCCCCATAGCCGCCTGGCCCAGGCCGCAAGCAGATTGCACACTACCGCTGAAGAGGACCAGCGTAGGTTCCTGGTAACGTCCATCAAGGCCACGAAAAATTTCATGCCAGGTGTCCTCGGTTTCTGCCAACACCACCGAGACGAAGGCCGCCAGCTCCGCCTCCTCTGCTGTCGGTTTATAGGGTGCGGTCTCGGTCTTGGAACCCCCACTCAGCATCCCCCCGCCTTGGTTTAACACTACGCTGGGATCGACACCAAAATACATCGCCACCAAGGCGAGCAAAACGACACCGATGCCTCCTCCTCCGACCTTACGGGCCATACCCGACCCACGGCGGTCCTCCACGTTACTACTTGACCTCCTGCCCCTCCATTTCATACTCGCTTCCTCTTCTGCTTAAATTGTCAGCCGCGAACCCCGGCTCTGGTCCAGATAGTGCAGAATAGCGGTCCATCCTGCAAACCGGATTGTGAGGCTTCACCCTATCCCCCGGACGCAGCTTCCAACTCTTCCCATCGTGAATAGGCAGCGGAAAGCGATGCCTCGAGGGTTGCTAGCCTGCTCTTCATTCGCGCGATGCTCTCTCCTGGGGAGCGATAAAATCCCGGTTCGGCCATAGTGCTGTGAATCTCCTCGAGCTCAGCTTCCAAAGACTCAATACGCGCTGGCAACTCAGCCAGTTCCCGTTGCGCCATATAGGTCAGTTTTTTCGGTCCTGTTTGCTGCCGCAGAGTCGAAACTTTGGTCTTGCCCGCAGGTGCCGGCTTCACTGGCAGAGTCCGCTGTCGCAGCCAGTCGTCATAGCCTCCCACATACTCGCCCACCCGGCCGTCCCCCTCCAAAACCAGCGTACTGGTTACTACGCTGTTGAGAAAAACGCGGTCATGACTCACTAGCAACAGTGTTCCCCGATATTCCAACAATAGCTCTTCCAACAGTTCCAGAGTCTCCATGTCCAGGTCGTTGGTTGGTTCGTCCATAACCAACACATTTGCCGGCTTGGTGAACAACTTGGCAAGCAGAAGTCGATTCCGTTCACCACCTGAGAGTACTTTGACAGGTTGCTGCGCCCGGTCCGGGAGGAACAGAAAATCCTGCAGATAGCTGATGACGTGTTTTGGCGTACCGTTGATCACCACCTGGTCACTGCCGTCGGCGAGATTGTCGATCACTGTTTTGCCCTCATCAAGCGCAGCACGCATCTGGTCGAAATAGGCAACCTCCAGGCGGGCGCCCAAAGTCACATTTCCGCTGTCCGGCTCAAGCTTTCCCAGCAGAAGATTGAGAAGCGTGCTCTTTCCGGCACCATTGGGGCCGATCACACCGATCCGGTCTCCCCTCAGGATGGTGGTCGAAAAACCGCTGACTATCGGCACCCCATTCCAGGAGTACCCGATATCCGCCACCTCCGCGACCAATTTCCCGGAACGCTCGGTCTCCTGCAGCGACATTCGTACCTGGCCAGATCGATGCCGTCTGCGATCACGTGCCTCGCGCATCGCTTGCAACGCCCTCACCCGCCCCTCATTCCGGGTACGCCGAGCTTTGATGCCCTGACGAATCCAGATCTCTTCCTGTGCCAGCCGTTTGTCAAATAGCCTGTCGGCCTTTATTTCGGCATTGAGTTGCTCGTCCTTGCGACGCAGATAGTTGGCATAGTCCCCGGGCCAATCGTAAAGACGCCCCCGGTCAAGTTCCATGATGCGGGTGGCCAGCCGCTGTAAAAACATGCGGTCGTGAGTCACGAACAGCAATGCTCCCGGATAACCAAGCAAAAAACCCTCCAGCCAATCGATCGCCTCTATGTCGAGGTGATTGGTGGGTTCATCCAATAACAGCAGGTCTGGCGACATGACCAGCGCACGGGCCAGTAGTACCCGCCGCTTGAGACCGCCGGAAAGGGTGGCGAAATCATTATCCGCCGTGAGCGACAGACGGGAGATCACCGCCTCCACTCGCTGCTCCGTCTGCCAGCCATCCGCGTTCTCCAATTGCTGTTGCACCTTGGCCAGGTGCGGCAACAGGGCCTCGTTCCCCGACACTTCGAGTTCCACGGTCAATTGATGATAACGCCTGACCAGATCCCCCAGATGTTCCAGGCCTGAAGAGACGACGTCGAACACAGATCCGGCGATTTCCTCAGGGACCTCCTGGGTGAGGCGGGCGATTTTTACGCCCTGGTGAACCACTAGGTCACCGTCATCGGCTTGTATTTCCCGGGAAATGAGCCGCATCAGAGTGGACTTTCCAGTCCCATTTCGCCCCAGCAAGCAGACCCTTTCACCCTTTTCGATGGTTAGAGATACCCCCTCCAGCAAATTGTGGGGGCCACCGAATCCCAGTTGTACGTCGCGTAAGGTAACCAGTGCCATGTTTAGAACTTCAGCAGATAGTATCCATCGAGCCCCATCATAACAGCCCCTAGCAGACACGGGATCTACAGATGGCAACCAACTGTTATCTGCCAACCACTTACATTCAGTACTGGCTAACACTACCTCTGATGTGTGAATATTAGTCGGCTATGCTGATGGGCGCTGATCTGGAAGAGATGGCGAACCAATGACCCTGGAGTGAAACTGTGAAGACCAAAATCCTGCTCAAAGAAAGCGACATGCCCACCCACTGGTACAACGTCATGGCTGACATGCCGAATCCCCCGGCGCCCCCGCTGGGCCCCGACGGCAAGCCTGTAGGGCCAGAGGCCCTGGCGGCTATATTCCCGCCGGCGCTGATTGAGCAGGAGATGTCGGCAGAGCGCTGGATTCCCATCCCGGATGAGATCAACGAGGTGCTTCGGCTGTGGCGGCCTTCCCCACTCTATCGCGCCCACCGATTGGAACAGGCTCTCAATACCCCCGCAAAGATTTTTTACAAGAATGAGGCAGTGAGCCCCGCCGGATCGCACAAACCCAATACTGCTGTGGCACAGGCTTACTATAACCGGGAAGCGGGCATCAAGCGTCTGACTACCGAGACGGGCGCTGGCCAGTGGGGGTGCTCACTCGCCCTGGCGGGCCAACTTTTCGGATTGGAGATCCGGGTCTTCATGGTCAAAGTGAGCTATCACCAAAAGCCCTACCGGCGTTCGATGATGCAAACCTGGGGCGCCAACGTCTTCGCCAGTCCCTCTGAAATCACCCAATCGGGAAGGACCATATTGGAACGCGATGCGGAATCCAACGGCTCGCTTGGCATTGCCATCTCTGAGGCAGTTGAGGAGGCAGCGGGCCGCGAGGATACCAACTACGCCCTGGGATCGGTATTGAATCATGTTCTGCTGCATCAGACTGTTATCGGAGAAGAGGCGAGAAAGCAGCTGGAGATGGTGGGAGAATACCCGGATATGATATTCGCCCCCTGTGGCGGGGGATCCAACTTCGGCGGTATTGCGTTTCCCTTTTTCGCTGACAAGGCTGCCGGCAAGCAAGTATCGCTGGTGGCTGTGGAACCGACATCCTGCCCAACACTGACCAAGGGCGTTTACGCCTACGACTTCGGCGACGCCATCGGCCTTACGCCCTTACTGAAAATGTACACCCTGGGTCACGATTTCATGCCCCCCGGGATACATGCCGGTGGGCTTCGCTATCATGGGGATTCCGCACTCGTTAGCCAACTCCACCACGAAGGGCTGGTGGATGCGGTAGCCGTACCCCAGTTGGAGACTTTCGAGGCAGGGGTCCTGTTTGCCCGAACCGAGGGAATAGTCCCTGCTCCCGAGTCCACCCATGCCATTGCTGCCGTGGTACAGGAGGCGAGACGTTGCACCCAGAGTGGTGAACCCAAGACACTGCTTTTCAACCTCTCCGGGCACGGCCATTTCGACATGGCCTCCTACGATCGGTTTTTCTCGGGTGAACTGAGAGATTACGACTACCCGGAAGAGGCTATCCAGGAGTCGCTCAAGCACCTGCCCCAAGTGAAATTCGATATGGGCTAAGGGTGAAGAAGCCGATAACAGACCGAGAGGCGTGGGAGGGCCATGCAGATTGCCTCAGCTGTACCCTGCGTAATTCAGTATTGTTTGCCGGATTGGAGGAGCAGGATTTCGATAAAATACACCAGCCCATTGACCTTTATAGTCTGCCTCCGGGCTCGGTGCTCTACCGGACCGGCGACAAGGGCGATCGTATGTTCACCATCCGGTCCGGTATTCTGAAATTGGTGCAGTACCTGCCTGACGGTACCCAGCGCATCGTGAGGCTGCTGCGGCCAACCGACGTCACCGGTCTGGAGACCCTCCTGGGTCAGGGTTACCAGCACGATGCGGTGGTGCTGCAACCGGTACAAGCCTGCAGCCTACCCGTATCCGTAGTGCAGGCGCTCGCCCAGACCAATCCCATTTTGCACAAAGAGTTGCTTAACCGCTGGCAGAAGGCGCTTGAGGAGGCCGATGCCTGGTTGACGGAGCTGTCCACCGGTTCAGCCAAACAGAGAGTGGCGCGCCTGCTTCTGCGTCTCGTCGACAATGAGCAAAGCAGTGAATGCACGCTCTTTTCACGAGAGGACATGGGTGCCATGCTCGGCATCACTACGGAAACCGCAAGCCGCACCATTGCCGATTTCAAACGCAGGAGCCTGTTGGTAGAAACCCGCCCCAACAACTTCCTGCTGGATATCCGCAATCTAGGGCAAATAGCCGACAATTAGCAGCGGCCGTGCTGCGCTTCCGGCATTGAGAATTTTCAATGCCACCCTGCCTGACTTCTTCTATTCTCCGGCAAGTCGTAACAGCTCCCAGGCGATTCTGCGGAAGTGCAATTTGCAGAACTGGTCCAGCGCTCGACTCGGGATTCCTTGCTTATAGAGATGAAAGGAAAACGTCCATGAAGCAAAGCCTGCTCCACGAAAGCTTCCCACATTATCTGCTTGAGATAGATAAGGGGGAGACCAGTTTTCGCACGGCGAGCGAAATCCTCGACTATCTGAAACAGTGTATTGATGGCAATGAAGTAGCCCGCTACATTGCTACATACGATCACTTTGAGCATACGCGGGCGCTGCCAAACGGCCAGATTGCAAACGATATTCTCGATGCGAAATGCATTGTATTCTGTTTCGGTATCACCCTCCCGGATCCCAGGGTGATGGCATTCCGCCCCCGCTCCATTGGCGTTGCCGAAACCCTAAAAAGCTTCGTAGTAACATTCGTGGAAGCCCCCATGCCGGTGGCTAACCTAGCGATCGAGAACTGGGTGATGTCGCTGGCAAACCAGACCCCGAGAAAAACTCACTGAATGCTTCTCTATTACGGTTCTGTCGCCACCTTTGATGGGCAATCCCCCCAATGCCGTTCGAGGCGATTATCAATCGGTATTGGGGAGAAACAGAGCATAACTACCACGATAATGTCTTGACCTCTGGATCGAAAAGCAGTCCCTTTACGAGTTCCGGGCTACCCATCACAACCCCATCGATGAAGTCTTGCTGCCCTAAACCCGCCGCTTTGGAACAGGCGGCACAGGCGATGACTGTTCCGCCGTCGTCGATGAACGCCCGCAACATCTCCTGTACCGAGCCACCCTGCTCACGCATCAAGCCGTGGACATGAGACGCCCGCTTCTTGTCGGCAAGGTAGATCGCGCGAACGTTAAGCCAGATAGCCACTGGCTTGTACCCCGCTTTCAGTACCTTCTGATGGGCGAACATGATGGCCTTGGTGGCCGCCCAGGTGTCGTCGGTTGTGAGATTTACAAACAGGCCGGCTTTGACGTTATCGGCAACGACAGCTCCCGGAATGACGGCAAGAAAAAGCAAGGAAAAGAATAATGAGTAGCAACGCCTAGTCTTCATAACATGAACCTCAAGCAGAACCCTTTGTTAACCCTTTCGGTAGATTGGAACTGTGTAAAGTCGCGAGATTGCTTGCACTTGAATCTGAACAATCCGCAACCGGCGGAAAACACTTTAATACCGTGGAATTCACCTCTGCTTGCGAAATGTCAATCCGAGACCGAGGGGTGCGTAATCAGTGGGAATAAATACTGCATATCGCCGGATTCACCGCACACCCAGGTCAAATCGCTTGAAAAACTGGCACATCGGAAGGTCGATGAAAGCTTGGAAATTGCGGATATTCATCAACTGCATGCACATCATTGGGAGGGGGTCGATATGACACATCGGCCGAAAGGTCGGTTGGGTTTGATCAATCGGTAGCAACTACTTCCGACATACTTCCTGGATACCGAGCCTGGCAATGAACTAGCACCGCGCCTATGTTCCAAAGCGGCGGGCCACGTAATCGGCCACTATCTCCTGAAATTCCTGGGCGATATGCTCTCCCTTCAGGGTGACGGTCTTGACGCCGTCTTCATACACCGGGGCAACGGGGGTCTCGCCGGTTCCCGGAAGACTGATTCCGATATCGGCATGCTTGCTCTCACCCGGTCCGTTCACCACACAACCCATCACGGCTACAGTCATGGTCTCCACCCCCGGGTAGTGCGCCGACCAACGCGGCATCTGCTGTCGCAAATACCCCTGGATATCCATAGCCAGCTGCTGAAACAGAGTGCTGCTGGTTCGGCCACAGCCGGGACAGGCTACCACCATGGGAGTAAAGGAGCGTATACCCATGGACTGCAGGATTTCCTGCGCTACCCTCACCTCTTCAGTACGGCTGCCACCAGGCTCTGGTGTCAGTGAAATCCGAATCGTATCGCCAATACCCTCCTGCAGCAGCACCGCCAGGGCGGCAGTAGAGGCGACGATCCCCTTGGATCCCATGCCGGCCTCGGTCAATCCCAAGTGCAACGCATAGTCGCAGCGCCGTGCCAGTTCGCGGTAGACGCCGATCAAATCCTGTACCCCACTCATCTTGCATGAGAGCACGATACGATTATGAGCCAACCCTAACTCCTCTGCCCGCTGGGCGTTCTCGAGGGCAGAGGTCACCAGGATCTCGCGAATCACCTCCTCGCTCTCTTTGGGGTTCTTCAGGCGGGCATTTTCATCCATCAGCCTTGCCACCAGTTCCTGATCCATCGATCCCCAATTGACACCTATGCGCACAGCCTTGTCGAAGCGACAAGCTGTCTCTATCAGGGTGGCGAATCGTTCATCCCTTTTGGCCCCCCGCCCCACATTACCGGGGTTTATCCGATACTTGGCCAGCGCCTCTCCGCAAGCGGGATGCTTTTGCAGCAGCTTGTGCCCGTTAAAATGAAAATCACCAACCAGGGGCACGCTGCAACCCATGCGTTCGAGCCCCTCTCTAATAGCTGGCACAGCAGCGGCTGCGGACTCACTATTGACGGTGATGCGCACCAGTTCGGAGCCCGCCCTGGCCAGCTCGGCAACCTGACTGACCGTAGCGGAGACATCCGCCGTATCGGTGTTGGTCATCGACTGGACAACCACTGGTAATCCACCACCCAGGGAGACGCTCCCTATGCGCACCCGGGTCGTGGGATGACGTCGTAACGGAATTCGGGACATTGCTTCTGGGCCGGCTCAGCTACCGCTGTTTGAGTTTACCGATACCGAGCATCTTGAGGATGTATCGTTCGTATATGGGCTCGGAAGTACCCTTCTTCATTTTGCGAATGAAATACTTCTCGAACGCTATTTTAGCCATATGCACCCATTTACCCTTCTTGTACCAGGCCATATTCCGCGGCGGCATCTGGGGTAGTGCCACGAAGGCGGCACCGGTATCTCCCATGTCCGCCAGGCAGATCGCGTTCCAGGTGGCGGTGGTGGACGGAGCGCGTCCGGCGAGATCGTCGGCGATATTACATACGATTGCAGTCACCATGGTCTCTATCATGTACCCGGTTTTAGGAGCACCAGTCGGTATCGTGGTTTCATCCACGGGGGGAATAGCGATAGCGACACCGGCGGAGTAGATATTTTCAAATTTCGGACTTCGCTGGTATTTGTCCACCAGCACAAATCCACGGGGGTTACACAGACCTTCAACGGCTGCTACGGCATCCACTCCCTTGAATGCCGGTAACATCATTGAATACTTGAATTCCAGCTCGTGAGTCTTGATAAGCTGTCCTTGCTCATCGTACTGTTCCACGAACATTTTTCCCGCTTCCACCCGGGTCACCTTGGCATTGGTAATCCAGTCGATATGGTGCGCCCGCAGATCCGACTCCAGGAATCCCTTGGAATCACCAACGCCACCCAGGCCGAGGTGGCCTATGTAGGGTTCCGAGGTTACATAGGTCATCGGCACTTGATCCCGCAATTTGCGCTTGCGAAGGTCAGCATCCATGATGAAAGCGAATTCGTAAGCGGGACCGAAACAGCTCGCCATAGGCGTGGCGCCGATAACCACCTTTCCTGGATCGGCTAAAAGCTGTTTGTAGGCTTCATATGCGAGCAGTGCGTGATCCAGAGTGCATATGGATTGGGTATGTCCAGCCTCCGGGCCTATCCCCTCCACCTCCTCGAAGGCGAGCCGGGGGCCCGTGGCAATCACCAGGTAGTCGTAGTCGATTCGCTGCCCGCCATCCAGTTCCAGCCAGTTACTCTCGGCATCGATTCTGACACAAGGGTTGGCGTAAAAATCGATACCCTTGCGTTCAAGGTGGGGGCGAATCTCGAACGTGACACTGTCCCGGTCCCGCCATCCGACAGCAACCCAGGGATTTGAGGGTGTAAACTGAAAATGCTCGTGCTCATTAACAACGGTTATCCGATGCTCACTGCCCAGCATTTCCCGCATCTCGTAGGCGCAGGGTAAACCGCCGGTACCCGCTCCCAGAATCACCACATGCGCCATATTCTTTCTTCTCCTTGCAACCCCTCGAGGACATGCCCCGGATCTCTCAACACTGTTCGGAGACCTTCAGAACTCGGGGAAATCTCCCGGCTTTCGATCCGTGGTTGGGGCCGTTGAATTGCGATAAACAATACCTGCGGCCAGAAAAAAAATAAAGCGGATTAATCAGTTGGTAAATCATTCAACCACAGCACCGACGATATCCTCGATAACCACTATTTATAGCTTGTGTTTGTTACAATCAGAGTAATTCACTGCCCCCCCGCCCATCTTAGAAATCTGCCGCTCCCCGGGACGACCTTAACTCCCGATTCGTATGGGTTGTCGCGCTCAATGAAAATCTCTGGAGCGAACCTCCAACTCGCCCAACAGATGGGAGTAATCCCACAGTCGCGCGGCGATGAGGTGCAGCACCCGCCCTTCCCTTTGTACCTCACCAGCCACCCCAAGCAGCCGAGACCTCAAGAGGGCGGCCCTCTGGCGCTCCGCCAGCGCCTTCCACACCACCAGATTAATCTGACCAGTTTCATCCTCCAACGTCACGAAGGTAACGCTGTTGGCGGAAGCTGGGCGCTGGCGACCTATGACAAGCCCCGCTGCCCGTACCCGCTGGCCATGCATCCGCATACCGACCTCCGCTGCCGAAACCAACTTACGCTGTCTGAGCTGAGGTCTCAGCAGCGCTAAGGGATGGCGCCCCAGGGTTAATCCCAGGCTGGCGTAATCTGCCCTGATATCGCTGCCTTCGGTGGGCTTTGGCAGCACTGGCGCCTCTTCCCCCTCGCTCTCAGCAATGAGCGGCAGTGGCTGCGCCACCCCCATCACCCTCCAGCTGGCTTGGTGGCGGTTTCCCGCCAACGCCGTCAGGGCTCCGGCAGCAGCCAGCGCCCGCAGATCCCCACGATCGAGTGCGGCACGCCGCGCCAGATCATCCACAGCATAGAACGGGGTTTCGGCACGGGCAGTCACCAGCCTCCCTCCCCCCGACCGCGACAACCCCTTTACCAGGCGCAGCCCCAAGCGCAGAGCGGGCCCGGACGCATCCCCGGCCGGCGGAGTCTCTAGCTTAGAGTCCCAGTCGCTGCGGCAGACATCCACGGGGTACACGATCACCCCCTGTCGGCGCGCCTCCTGTACCAGCTGGGCCGGGGCGTAAAAGCCCATCGGCTGGCTGTTCAGGATGGCGCCGCAGAAGGCGGCCGGATGATGGCACTTGAGCCAGGCCGAAACATAGACCAGCAACGCAAAGCTGGCAGCATGGGATTCGGGGAACCCATACTCACCGAATCCAAGGATCTGCTGATAAATACGCCGCGCGAAGCTGATCTCATAGCCTCGCTCGACCATGCCGTCGACCAGCCTCTGCTCGAAACGCTCCAAAGTGCCCCTGCGACGCCAGGCAGCGATAGAGCGCCGCAGTTGATCCGCCTCGCCCGGGCTGAACCCAGCTGCGACCATGGCCAGCTTGATCACCTGCTCCTGAAAAATCGGCACCCCCAGCGTTCTCCCCAACACCGCCTCCAGATCTTGGGAGGGATAAGACACCGGCTCCAGACCCTGACGCCGTAGCAGGTAGGGGTGCACCATATCGCCCTGGATTGGGCCGGGACGTACAATGGCCACCTCTATCACCAAATCGTAGAAACACGCCGGCCTGAGGCGGGGCAACATCGCCATTTGGGCGCGTGACTCGATCTGGAACACGCCGATGGTTTCGGCCCGCTGTATCATGGCGTACACCCTCGGGTCTTCCGGCGGGACCTTATCCAGGCCCAGCACCTCCCCGCCCCCCCTCCGGCCACACCAGCCATTTATCATGTCAAAGGCACGATGAATGGCGGAGAGCATTCCCAGGGCCAGGCAGTCTATCTTGAGCAAGCCGAGGGTCTGCAAATCCTCTTTGTCCCACTGAATGACACTGCGGCCCTCCATGGCGGCATTCTCTATGGGCACCAGCCGTGACAACGGCCCCCGGGAGATGACAAATCCCCCCACATGTTGGGAGAGGTGACGGGGTGTGTGCAACAACTCTTGCATTCTTGCCACCAGCAGCAGGATACGGGGATTGCCGGGGTCGAAACCTGCTTCTCGCAGCCGTGCTCCCAGTACCTTCTCCCCATCCCACCAGCTGAGACTACCGGCCAGCCGGTCCAGCTGGTCCCGATCCAAACCCAGCGCCTTGCCCAAATCACGAACAGCGCTTTTGGGCCGGTAGCTGATTACCGTAGCCGCCAACGCAGCGCGATCCCGGCCGTATTTCCTGTATATGTACTGGATCACCTCCTCCCGCCGTTGATGCTCAAAATCCACATCGATATCCGGAGGCTCTCCCCGCTCCCGCGATATGAAACGCTCGAACAGCATTTCCATGCGGGCTGGGTCCACCTCGGTGATTCCCAGACAGTAACAGACGGCGGAATTGGCAGCGGATCCCCGACCCTGGCAGAGAATCCCCTGGGTGCGGGCAAAACGGACGATGTCCTGCACTGTCAAGAAATAGGGCTCATAGCCCAGCTCGGCGATCAGAGAGAGCTCGTACTCCACCAGCTGCCGCACCCTGCCCGGAATCCTCTCACCCCAGCGCCGTTTCATTCCCTCCTCCGCCAGTTGACGCAGATAGGCGGTGGGCGTCATCTCCGGCGGTGTCAGCTCGAGCGGGTATTCGTAGCGCAGCTCGTCCAGGGAGAAACGGCAAAGTGCCGCCACTTGCAGAGATTCCGCCAACAGCGAGCAGGGGTAGAAACGCCCCAGTCGATGACGGCTACGCAAATGGCGCTCGCTATTGGATTGAATCTCAAAACCCAACTCTGCCAAAGGCCGGCCGAGGCGTATGGCGGTCACACAATCGAGCAACGGCCGGCGCGCCTGATCATGCATCAGCACCCCGCCGGTCGCCACCAGCGGTAAACCGCTGACCTGAGAGAGCGACTCCAGGGCGCCCAGCCGCTCCCTGTCGGAACCCGTGCGATGCAATTCCACGGCGATCCATGCCCGGGAGGGAAAGTGGGAATCCAGCCAGCGCGCCTGCTCAGGGTCCGGTTTCATGCCTGGTAACAACAGTCCCAGACACTGCTCAAAGCCAGTTTCCAGGTCCTTTCTTCGCAGCAAATAACGCCCTTTGGAGGCCCGCCGTCGGCCGAGCGTGATGAGCTGGGAAAGATCGCCATACCCTGTACGGTTGGTGGCCAGCAGCACCAGCTGCAAACCATCCTCCAGTTCAAAGCGGGAACCGATAATCAGCTTTAGTCCCAAGGACTTAGCCTCGGCGTGGGCACGAACTATACCGGCGAGAGAACACTCGTCGGTGATCGCCAGTGCATGGTAACCCAGTTCATGGGCACGGCGAACCAGCTCCTCCGGGTGGGAGGCAGCGCGTAAAAAACTGAAATTGGAGCGACAGTGAAGCTCCGCATATTCGCATTCTGACACAGGGCACCCAATACTGTTTATTTATACAGTATAGTGTATATACCCCTAAGGGTAATATCTGCAACAAACCACAACCCCTGGCAGTCGGAGGATGACACTGGATGCATCCAGAGACAGAAATAGAGGCACTGCTTTTCGATCTAGGCAACGTGATCGTCGGTGTCGATTTTGATCGTGTATTCCGAAGCTGGAGCCGTGACGCCGGCATATCTCTGGCAGAGATCAAATGCGCCTTCACCCCCGACAGCGCCTACCGCGCCCATGAACGCGGAGAAATCGATGCGCCCGAGTACTTTGCAGCACTGCGCAACTCCCTAGGCATCCAGCTCTCGGACATCCAATTCAAAACTGGCTGGGATCGCATATTCACCGGCGAAATGCCGGGCATGAGGAAACTGCTGGGGCGGTTGACAGGAGAGGTCCCTCGCTATGTCTTGAGTAATTCCAATAAGCTGCACCAGGCCAGGTGGACGCGGGAGTACGCACATATCCTGGCGTCGTTCGATAGCGTGTTCGTCTCCTCCGAGATAGGCCACCGCAAGCCCGAGCCGGAGGCCTTTACAACAGTTGCTGCGGCCATCGGGATAGCCCCCGAGCGAATCATGTTTTTTGATGATGCCCTGGAGAATACAGGGGCGGCAAAGCGGATCGGCATGACCGCTGTGCACGTACAGTCCACTGAAGATGTGGAGAGGGCCCTCAGCAGGTGCGGTCTAATTACCCCGGAAGCAGCCGATCAGGGCATCGCCACCAAGTCGCGATAAGCATGCCATGTAGCGTATCCAATGAGTGGCATTATCACCGCAAGCCCGAGAAAAAAGGTCACCAGCCCAATACCGGTGAACATAACGATTAGCGAGGCCCACAACAACAGGGGTCGCGGGTTTTTCCTTACCGCCTCAATACTGGTCAGGATAGCCGTTAGGGCATCTACATGTCGATCCAGAAGCATGGGCACGGACACCACGCTGATACAGAACACCGCAACAGCGAAGAAGCTACCGGACAACATACCCATAAAGAGAAACACCGGGCTCTCGCCCGATAGGAAAAGCACATTGAGTATCTGATCCAGCCTGGGGGTTATTCCGCTGTAGAAAATAGCAAAAACCAGATTGGCCACCATCATCCAACACAATAATAAAAGAAGTAGTACCAAACCCATGACCAGCATATTGAAGGGGTTCGACCTCCAGGCACCGCAGGTTTTCAGAATCGTCGGGGATTGATCGCTCTCCAAGCATCGACTGACATCGTAGAGCCCCATCGCCAGCAGTGGCGCAACCAGAAAAAAACCGGCGACAAGGGGCGGTACCAGGAAAAACCGGCCACTGGTGTAGAGCCAGACCAGCAAAAGATAACTAACGGTCACAAACATGACACCGAAAAACAGACTGACCGCCGGCGCGCGCTTGAAGTCGCTCCAGCCAGCAGTAATCCATCTCCAAGGGTGATCCAGCGTGATCTTCCTGACCACAGCGGGAGCAGATGATACTACCCCATCTATCGTGGTGGGCTCGGTCATGAATAACCCCGGACTGTCATCTTAGTGTAAACAACCAGGATAATCGCGCCATAGTCAGAGTTCAAATGTAGCTTGATGGGGCAGGCACCAACAATAGACCCGAATATAAGGATACTTTTAAGTAGATTTTTTTTGCCGGAAAATTGATATATGTCATACTTTGGGGAACAATCGTGGCAGAAAACGCCATGCAACAGTAACAATGCAGAGTGCCAGTATGGCTGTTCTAGAAATACGCTCGATCAACCAGAATAAGGCCTATATCCTCAAACCCAACTGCAGCCTTTCTGGAAGGCAGGTGTGTTTGGCATTTGCCCTTATCGCGGCTGCATTGTTGGCTGTAACACTCTACTTCCTCTTTCTGGGGGCGTGGCTGGTGTTACCCTTTGCAGGTCTTGAGCTACTGGTATTGGGCATTGCCGTGTACTGCCAATACCAATGGTCGAAGAAACAACAGTTGATCGAGATTGACAGTGAGAACATAACCGCGAGCAGCGATGCAAAGGGTACCAACCGCATCACAATTCCCAAGGCCTGGTTGAGGATAAAACTGGTCAATGGTCAGAGCCGATGGCATCCCAAGCGGCTCATACTGGGTTCGCACGGCAGGTTTATTGAAGTGGGGGAATTTTTAGTGGAGAGCGAGCGAGAGGAACTGGCCTTAAAACTAAAGGCATCTTTATAAGTAGCTGCCAACTACGGTAGACTTAACTTCCACAAAATAACAACAATAAACACGCCATCACTGTTAGCTACATCCAAGCCAGGCGAGATATTGTCAGGAGATGAGAAAGTATGTGCTTTAACTTCCTTACCACCAAGAACACACTGCTGTTGAGCCTCGGTATGCTCGCCGCCGGCTCCGCCCGGGGAGAGTTGGGCATCAATTTTCCGCAACCGGCGGGTGATGTGGCACAAGATATTTATGATATCCACATGCTGACGATGCAAGTCACTACGGTGCTGCTGATCATCGTTTTCGCCATTGTTTTTTATTCTATCTACTTTCACCGCAAGAGCCGCGGCTTCGAAGCGGATCAGGACTTTCATAACACCTGGTTTGGAAACTGGTCTTGGGTGCTGGTACCCGCACTTGTGCTGGGTGTCGACTTCACCATCGCCAAGAACGCTGATGCCGTGCTGAAAACCGTTTGGGAAGTCCCCAAAGAGAAAGACTTATTGGATGTCAAGGTGACCGGCCATCAATGGTGGTGGGAGTTTGACTACCTTGATCACGGCATCAAGGTGGAAAGCCGTTACACCCCGGAAGAGAAATCCGGCGAGCATTACCTCAGGGAGGTGGACAACCGCTTGGTTCTTCCTACCGGGAAGAAGATACGTTTCTTACACACCTCGGCCGACGTGCTGCACGCCTTTTGGGTTCCAGAACTCGCATTCAAAAAGGATGCCATTCCCGGTTACGTCACCGAAACCTGGATCGAGCTCAATCGGGAAGGCGTCTTCAGAGGCCAATGCGCAGAACTCTGCGGTACTTGGCACTCACGAATGCCGATCGTGGTTGAATCTGTTTCTCCGGAAAAGTTCGCCCAGTGGACCGAGGACCAGAAAGCGGCCCAGCTGGCGGCAGCAGCCGAAGCCAGTGTTGACAAGACCTGGACCAAAGAGGAGTTGATCGAAAAAGGCAAATCGCTTTACGACACCAAGTGCGCAGCCTGTCATCAGGTCTCGGGCGTGGGACTGCCACCGGCCTTCCCGTCATTGGTAGGTTCGGCGATGGTCACTGGGCCAATCGACGCCCACCTGGACATAGTGATCAACGGAAAGCCCAATACCGCCATGCAAGCGTGGGGCACACTGAACGATCTCGAGATTGCTGCAATTGTAACTTACGAGCGGAATGCCTGGGGCAACGAAACAGGCGATGTGGTTCAACCAGCTGAAGTAAAGAGTGCGCGATAGGGAGAGGACAGAACGATGACGACTACAACCATGACCCATGACGAAGCCCATCATGACCACGCACCTTACGGCTGGCGACGATGGCTGTTCAGCACCAATCATAAAGATATTGGCACTCTCTACCTGCTTTTCGCGTTAGCCATGCTGTTTTTGGGCGGAGCCAGTGCGATGGTGATCCGTGCTGAGCTTTTCATGCCCGGTATCCAGCTTGTGGATCCGGATCTCTATAACAATCTGGTCACCAATCACGCTCTGCTGATGATCTTCGGCGCTGTAATGCCGGCAGCGGCCGGGTTGGCCAACTGGATGATACCACTGATGATCGGCGCACCGGACATGGCGCTGCCAAGAATGAATAACCTCAGCTTCTGGATCCTCCCTGCGGCGGCCACTATGCTGATTCTCTCTTTTGTAGTGCCCTTCTTCCCTGGTGGCGGCACCCAGATCAATACCGGTTGGACCCTGTATCCGCCGCTCTCGGTAAAAGTCGGGATGTCCATGGATTTTCTGATCTTTGCAATCCATCTGCTGGGTGTCTCCTCTATTTTGGCATCGATCAACATCATCGTAACCTTGCTGAACATGCGCGCACCTGGAATGACCTTGATGAAGATGCCGATGTTCTGCTGGACTTGGCTGGTCACCGCCTTCCTGCTGATCCTGGTGGTACCGGTTCTCGCCGGCGGTGTTACCATGCTGCTGTTCGATCGCCACTTCGGCACCAGTTTCTTTGATGCTGCCGGCGGTGGCGACCCGGTGCTGTTCCAGCACCTGTTCTGGTTCTTTGGCCACCCCGAGGTCTATATTCTGCTGTTGCCCTCTATCGGCGTCCTCTCCCATGTTATTCCTACTTTTGCCCGCAAACCGCTGTTCGGGTACAAATCCATGGTGGGAGCAATGCTGGCGGTCGCCACCATAGGCATGGTGGTATGGGCGCATCACCAGTACACCATCGGTATGTCACTCGGGGCGGTTACATACTTTATGGTTGGGACCATCCTAATATCGATTCCCGTAGGACTGATGGTCTTCAACTTCATCGCCACCATGTGGCGGGGCGCGATGACCTTCGAGACACCCATGTTATTCGCAGTCGGCATTGTATTGATGTTTACCTTCGGGGGACTCAGCGGGGTCATGCTGGCGGTTGTTCCAGCTGACATGCAGTACCACGACAGCATGTTTGTGGTAGCCCATTTCCATTACGTGCTTATGCCTGGCGCGGTATTCGGGCTGTTTGCGGGGGTCTTCTACTGGCTGCCCAAATGGACGGGCCACATGTATGATGAGAAGCTTGGTAAGATTTTCTTCTGGACCAATGTGATTGGTTTCAATATCACATTCTTTCCGCAGCATTTTCTCGGCCTGGCGGGTATGCCGCGCCGCATTGTCGATTACAACGCGATCTTCACCGAATTCAACGTACTCTCCAGTATCGGCGCGATGGTTTTCGGTTTCAGCCATCTGCTGCTGCTCTACATCGTTATCAAGACCATTCGAGGCGGCAAAAAAGCTGAGGACCGCTCCTGGGAAGGGGCCAAAGGTCTGGAATGGGAACTCGGCTCACCGCCGGAATTCCATACTTGGACCACTGCACCGCAAATCAAATAGAGGTGGCCCTGAATGGCTGTGGATAGAGAGGTAAATCCCAGAAGAAAGAACATCCGGCTGGCATGGATACTGGCCGCGTTCGCCCTGGTGGTGTTCCTGACCTCTTTTCCATTCTGGATGAATCTATTCAAAATGATCGGTGATCAGGCGCAATGACTACCGACGCCCCAACTGCATCGCGCAAGCGGAAAACGACAGTATTACTATCGATCCTGGCGCTGGGTATGTTCGGCTTCGGGTTCGCCCTGGTGCCACTGTATGATCTGTTTTGTCAGGTTACAGGTGTGCAATCGGTGTCGCTGCGAAGCGAGCGTGGCCCTGATAACCCTGTCGCGGATGGAAGCGGGCCGGGGCGCATAGTCAAGGTTAAATTCGACACATCGGTCCACCCTTCCCTACCCTGGGACTTCAGTGCCAAAGACGTAAGCCTGGAAGTGCGAACCGGTGAGATCTACGAAGTCGATTTCCTGGCACACAACCGCAGCAGTGCCCAAATCGCAGGCCAAGCCATTCCCAGCGTTGTTCCCTGGCAGGCCACCGCATATTTCAGCAAACTGGAGTGTTTTTGTTTCAATCGTCAGGTATTGAGTGGCGGAGAAACCACCAATATGCCGCTGCGCTTCATGGTTTCACCCGAATTACCAGCAGATATCAACTCGCTTACACTCTCCTACTCATTCATGAAACTGGACGCAGGGCGGCAGCAAGAAGCCGAGACCGAGAAAGTCCAGACATCCCATAAAACTTCTATCACTCAGGGGTATCTCTATGTCAGCCAATACTAACGGCCAAGCCTACTACATACCGGATCCGAGCCCGTGGCCAATTATTGGAATGGTATCGCTTCTGAGCACCCTGCTGGGTACCGCTCTTGCCATTAACGGGGTAAGCATAGGGACCTGGTTAGTAATCGCAGGATTGCTGTTATTCGCCTATTTACTCTATGGGTGGTTTCGCGACGTCGTCGCTGAGAACCTCAGTAACAAGTACAACGATCAGGTGGGTATCTCTTTCCGGATGGGAATGTTGTGGTTCATCGCCTCCGAGGTGTTTTTCTTCGCCGCCTTTTTCGGCTCCCTCTACTATGTACGCAATATCGCCCTCCCCTGGCTTGGCGGCGAGGGTTATCTGGGGGCGACACAGGAAATCCTTTACCACCAGTTTCAGATGGCCTGGCCAAGCAATGGCCCTGGTGAGCTCGGCGGAGAGTTCACCCCAATGGGCGCTTGGGGTATACCGGCGATCAACACTTTCCTGCTGCTCTCCAGTGGCGCGACCATCACTTGGGCACACTGGGGACTGAAAGAGAACAATCAAAAACAGCTGGTCAATGGGCTGATCGCAACTATCGTCCTAGGTCTGCTGTTCGTGATCATGCAGGCCTACGAATACGGTCATGCTTATAGCGATCTCAATCTGACCCTTGAGTCCGGCATCTATGGATCCACTTTCTACATGCTGACCGGGTTCCACGGATTCCATGTCACCATGGGCGCTATCATGCTGTTGGCAATCCTCGGCAGGGCGATGAAAGGGCATTTCACCCCTCACAATCATTTCGCGTTCGAGGCAGTTGCCTGGTACTGGCATTTCGTCGACGTGGTTTGGCTCGGATTGTTTATCTTCGTTTATTGGCTCTGATACGGCACTTGCTATTCCGTGATGAGAGCATTGCCTAATGGGCCTAAATGGTATGAGGTTGGATCCACCCGGCCAGGTAACCGACCATCAGCATGAAGAAGAGCACGAAGGAGAGCGATATTCGGACGGTCAGCGCACGCACTACGCGACTCTTGTCACGGTTGCCATTGTCTTTGGACAAATAGTACATGCCCTGGATGAGGGAACCTACGATAACGAGGAAGACCAGGAGGATCGGGATTTTTATCATGTTGTCCAATCAATTGGGAGCCATCAGCTCCCTCTGTATCTGAGCAGGCTATTCTAATTCATCCAAGTCAGTGAGAACACGGACCCTAGTTGGGCCGGGATGCCGCTTTGAATCCCGGTTTGCTGCTTCCTGAAGTCTATAACAATGGAAACAAATGCATTAGTAGCATAGACAAATATGATCGGAAATAGTTTGCATTTGCAACCTCAACCACTGCCAACGATACTGCTTGCCATTTTGGTCCCTCTTTTCATCGGCCTCGGCTTCTGGCAGTTGGATCGTGCCGAACAAAAAAGGGCGATAGGAAGTTTACAGCACTCCAGACTCTCGCTGCCTCCCTTAAACCTCAATCAAGACAACGGGTTGGAACTAGATTCAGAAGAGGCGGAATATCGCAGCCTAACGGCAACCGGCATCCTAGACCCGGAAATGACAATCTTTCTCGAAAACAGGAAATTTCAGGGACGCCAAGGATTCCACGTTTTCACCCCGCTTCTATTGGATGGTGTCGGCCGTCACCTACTGATCAATCGCGGCTGGGTTGCCGCCGGCCCAGGTCTCTCCCTGCCCGTCGTCGACTATTCGGAAGGCCCGATCACGGTTACCGGGCGCGCCTCACTCCCCTCACCCCCCGCGCTACGTTTGGGAGCGCCCCTGGACCAGAGCGGAAACAGAAGATGGCCTTACATTACCCTAGAGGACTACAGCAAATGGTCGGGGCTGGAACTCTACCCCTTTCTATTGCTCCAGACAGCGCCCTTGGACGAGGGATTTCGACGAGTGTGGCCGATTAAACCCGCCAACGACACCCTGCACATCGGTTACGCATTGCAGTGGTTCGCATTTGCCCTCATCAGCCTGCTCATATGGCTCCGGTTATCGCTGATTCGTCATGGGGAAGAGAAGGTAACCGATGCCGAAGTCTGACCACTCCTCCCAAAAGCGCTCACTCGTACCACTTTTTTTTCTGGTATTGATATTTGCCATGCCGCCCCTTGTCGGCTGGGTTTTCTTTCTCAATCCCCAGTGGCTCCCAGGATCCACGGTAAACAACGGCACCCTTATCGAACCAGCAAGGGCCGTAGACAAGCTGCTGCTGACCACAGCCGCAGATCAACCGCTGGATTGGGGTCAATTTCGGGACAAGTGGATTCTCACCGTGATTCAGCAGGGAGTATGCGATGCAGCTTGCATCGAGCGTCTCATCGAAGTGCGCCAACTGCGGCGGGCGCTGGCGGCGGATAGAAAACGTGTTTCCCGGCTTCTGATCCAGCTACCCGACAGCTCCGGCGATACGCCTGCCCCTCCGGATCTCACCGGACTTCAGGGGACGCTCTCGGTTAGCGCCAGCGCTGAAGCAGCAGCTCAGCTGCGCACAGTTTTTCAACTAGATCAGGTTGATCCCGGTAAACATATCTTTCTTATCGACCCCAGAGCAACCTTGATGATGCGGCATAATATTGAGGCGCTGGAGCCAAAGGCCGTACTCAAAGATCTTGAGATGCTGCTCAAGGCTTCTGCCAATTGGGTAACAGGAGAGTGATCATGTCCACAAACGAGTTAACCGCCAATGCCCCTCAGGGAATATCCTGGCGCCACTATTACGGCCTCACCAAACCGAAGGTGGTGTTGCTGATCGCTTTTACCGCCCTTGCAGGTATGCTGCTGTCATCACCCGGTACTATTCCCTGGCCGACACTGGTTTTCGGACTGCTGGGCATCTCGCTCGCCGCAGCTGCCGGTGCAGTGGTAAACCACATTATCGATCAACGTATCGATGCGGTAATGGATAGAACCCAAAAGCGCCCGATTCCCAGCGGCGCCATGGATACTCAGCATGCGCTGGCATTCGCCATGCTGCTCACCCTGGCCTCGATCCTGGGGCTCTGGCTTCTCGTCAATCCCCTCACCGCCATGCTGACTTTTTTCGCCTTCATCGGCTATGCGGTGATCTACACCCTGTTCCTGAAGCGCTCCACTCCTCAGAACATTGTATGGGGCGGCCTAGCCGGGGCCGCACCGCCATTGCTCGGTTGGTCTGCGGTCACCGGAGAGGTTACCATCGAGTCCTTCATTCTGCTGCTGATTATTTTTATCTGGACCCCCCCCCACTTCTGGCCGCTGGCGATAAAACGCCGGGAGGAGTACGCAAAAGCCGGGATTCCCATGCTGCCGGTTACCCATGGGCTGGAATTTACCAAACTCCAGGTTTTACTCTACTCGGTGATGTTGCTTGCAGTTTCCCTCATGCCCTTTATAGTGCGTATGAGCGGCCCCTTCTATCTGCTTTGCGCGCTGGTATTGGGAGCCGGATTTATCTATCACGCCGTGCGTCTTTGGCAGTCCAAGCAGGCCGAGTATGCAATGAAGACTTTCGGCTACTCCATCCTCTACCTCAGCCTGCTATTCACCGCACTGCTGCTGGATCACTATCTCGGCTGAACGCTAGCTGCTGGAGATCCTGGCAAAATCCTCCGCCATCTTGAGCGGGTCATGAGGCGCACTGAATACGGCATGAAAACGACCTTCGGGGTCAATTAACAGAATCGCTGCGGAGTGGTCCATCAAATAGTTGTCCGTGGATATATCTTGCGACTCTGCCCTCGCATAGAGAATACCAAGCTGTCGGGTCAGGCCGGCGAGTTCCTCCTCTGGCCCGGTCACTCCGACGAAACTGGGGTTGAAATAGGGAACATACTCCGCAAGCCTAGCAGGGGTGTCACGGTCGGGGTCTATGGAGACAAAGACAACCTGATGAGGGGCAGCTACACCGCTGGATTGTAATTTCTTCTCCATGAGCGACAGCGTAGCGAGAGTTGTCGGACAAATATCGGGGCAGTAGGTATAGCCGAAGAAAAGAAAACTCCACCGGCCCTCGAGTGAGCGCTCGGAGAACGCTTCACCGTTTTGGTCAGTCAGCCGAAAAGGTACCAGAGACTTGGGTCCTGGGAGAACCGTCGCACTGACCATCGCTCCCCACCCGCCCTGTTGAGGCCCTCCGCCGAAATGGAAGATACTGGCATAGATACCCAGGACGAGGGCTGAAACAGCTATCAGTCCTGCCATCACAATTCCAAAATTTCGTTTTACCATTTTCGATTCCGTGGTCCGCTATCTATATGCAGGCGGTGTTGTTTCATACCCGGCCCTCAATAAGGGGCGTGTTTAGGGGTTCTCGGAAACGGGATGGCGTCCCTGATATTCTCCATACCCGTCACGTAATTGATGAAACGCTCGAAACCCATACCAAAACCCGCGTGTGGCACGCTGCCGTAGCGCCTCAAATCCCGGTACCACTCCATATCCCCCTGCAGTCCGGCCCGTTCGATTTTCGCGTCCAGAACCTCCAGGCGCTCCTCCCGCTGACTGCCGCCGATGATCTCGCCGATGCCCGGAACCAATACGTCCATCGCGGCCACCGTGCGTTCGTCTTCGTTGAGACGCATATAAAAAGCCTTTATCTCCTGGGGATAGTTCATTAAAACCACCGGTCGGCCAACATGGGTCTCGGAAAGAAAATGCTCATGCTCAGACTGAAGATCCATTCCCCAAGTTACGGGGAATTCGAACTCGCCATTGTGTTTTTCGAGGATCGCGATGGCATCCCCGTAATCCATGTGCTCGAATTCACTGGATACCAAGGCCTCGAGCCGCGCCATCGCTCCTTTATCGATGTGTTGACTGAAAAATGCCATGTCATCTGTGCGCTCATCCAGAAGCGAAGTGAACAGATACTTGAGGAAATCTTCAGCGAGCCACGCATTTTCCGTCAAATCGGCGAAAGCGACCTCCGGCTCCACCATCCAGAATTCCGCCAAATGGCGGCTGGTATTCGAATTCTCCGCCCGGAAGGTGGGACCAAATGTGTAGACCTTTGATAACGCCAGCGCAAACGCCTCTGCATTGAGTTGCCCCGATACTGTCAAGAACGCCTCGCGCCCGAAAAAATCCTCTTGGAAATCGATACTGCCGCTGGAAGCCCTCGGCAGATTGCTAAGGTCCAAGGTACTTACCCGGAACAACTCTCCCGCCCCTTCGCAATCGCTGGCGGTGATGATCGGCGTATTGACCCAATGGAAGCCGCGATCGTGAAAGTATCGATGTATGGCTTGGCACAAGGTTGTACGAACCCGAGACACGGCACCAAAGACGTTGGTCCGGGGCCGCAGATGAGCGACCTGGCGCAGGTATTCGAGCGTGTGGCGCTTCTTGGCTACAGGATAGTGGTCGGCATCGTCCACCCAACCGACCACCCGGACTGAGGTGGCACTGATCTCATAGGTCTGCCCCTTCCCCTGGGATTGGACCAATTCTCCGGAAACGATTACCGAACAACCGGTCGTGAGGCGCAAAACCTCCTCCCGGTAATTCTCAAGGCCGTCTGGTATCACAGCCTGAATGGGATGGAAACAACTACCGTCATAGACATGGAGAAAAGAGATACCAGCCTTTGAATCCCGCCGGCTGCGCACCCAACCTCTGACCTCGACCAGCTCGCCGATAGGAACCTTTCCGCTGATGAGTTGTGCAATATCGTGCTTCATCCTAACCCGCTGGTTACCTCTATGTTTTGGTGTCGCTGGCTAAAAGGACCAATCAACTGCAGTCATAAAGTGATTGCATTCGCGCAATCGAATCCTTGACCAGTTCATGCAGAACGGATATGTCAACCTGGTCAAGTCTGCTGATGTAGAGACACGACTTGCCGGTACGGTGTTTACCGAGTTTCCGCAGCAAGCCTTCATAGGACTCGAAACCGGGCATAACGTAAATCACTAGCGCCTGTTTTCTTGGCGAGAAACCCGTCAGCGGCCACTCACCAGGGCGCCCGCTTTTTTGGCGATATCGATAACGACCAAAGCCGATAATGCTGCTACCCCAAAGCACACCCCGCTCTCCCGTAACCGCCTCGAACAGGTCCAGCAATCGGAGCGCGTCAGCCCGCCGCTGTACACTGGATACTGAATCCAGAAAGGCCCTCACACTGCGGCCACTGGGTCTGGTCTTCAACTCAGACAACCTGCTCTCCTCCGGTTTCCGGGTAGCATTGCCCAGCCAGCAACAATATTCGTCATCAACACCTGCCCCAAGCTGAGCCGGTGCAAGCGGAAGTATCTGCCAACCGAATAGACGATGCAACGGCAGTTTTACCGGTTTTTTGGGCTCACCTGGACCGCAGTAGGGGATATCCAATACAACTCGATTAATATTACGGGTAGGGGAGTTAACGACAGATCGCACTTCTCCTGCCCGCCGAGGTCTGTAATGCTGGCGGTCAGCATTTACAACTCGCGGCCAATGAATTTGCAGCGTTACTTCACCTTCACAGGCTACCCACGGGGAAACAGATAACCAATGGACCAAGATGCGCTCAGGATCTCCAATCTACACCGGCACTATTGCGAGGGCCATCTGACCCACCGGGTGATCTGCGGTGCGGAACTGCGATTGGAGCGGGGAGAATGCGCGGCCCTGCTGGGACGCAGCGGCTCGGGTAAATCGACCCTCCTCAATCTGATTGCCGGTATAGACAAGCCGGACAGCGGGAAAATCAGCATCGATGGCACCGATGTCAGCCATTTGAGAGAGCCGGAACTGACACGGTTTCGGCGACGCCAAATTGGGTTTATCTACCAGTTCTTCAATCTAATCCCCACGCTCACAGCCGCCGAAAACGTGGCGCTACCACTGGAACTGAATGGGCACTCCCGCAGTGAGGTGGCCGAAAGGTCCCATCAGATGTTGAAGACCGTGGGTTTGGACGCCAGGCACGACGCCTTTCCGGACCAGCTGTCGGGAGGAGAGCAACAACGCATTGCCATTGCACGTGCCCTGGTACACCGTCCACCCCTGATTCTTGCCGATGAGCCGACAGGTAATCTGGATCAGGAGACTGGGGAGCGGGTGCTGAGACAGATGCTCGGCCTGGCAAGGGAGGAAGGCAGCAGTATTCTCCTGGTGACCCATAGCCTCTCTGTGGCGGGTAGTGCCGACAGAACTCTGACCCTGGACCAGGGGGTGCTGACCCAGGGGGGATCGGCGCTGGCATGGTGAATCGCCTGCTTTGGATCACTGCCATAAGGCATTTAGTGCGTCAACCCTGGCAGACTTGGCTGTCGATTCTAGGTATCGCGCTGGGGGTTGCCGTAATCGTCGCGGTGGACCTAGCCAATCAGAGCGCCCGCAGCGCTTTTCTGCTCTCCGCGGAAAGCCTCACCGGCAAGGCTACCCACCAGATCGTCGCCAACGGAACCCAAGGCATAGCCGAGAGCTACTATCGCCGGCTGCGAATGGAGCGCCACCTGCGTGCTTCGGCACCCATTGTCGAAGGCCAGGCACGCTCGGAAATTGAGACGCTGCAGCTAGTTGGAATAGATCCGCTGGCAGAGGGCAGTTTCCGCGCCTTCGGGGTAGGCCCGGGCTCCGGTGTGTTGACGCGATTCATCGCTGAACCCAATACCGCGTTGTTGTCCAGCGTAACCGCAAAACGCCTGGGATTGAGCGCTGGATCCGCTTTTGCTGTCACCGTCGCAGGAAAGCCGGTGAACCTCCTGGTTCTAGACACATTTACGGGGGACAACCCGGCGGCATTGGAGGGACTGCTGCTCGTTGATATCAGCAGCGCCCAGGAGCTGTTGGGCCGTGCCGGGGTCTTGGACCGGATAGACCTAATACTCACACCTGAGCAGGCGGAGTCACTGACCAGAGAACTCCCCCCGGGATTGCGTCTGGAAGTTCCTGCATCCCGAACCCGGATCATGTCGGAGATGATCGCTGCGTTTCAGACCAACCTCTCGGCGATGAGTCTCCTGGCGATACTGGTTGGCGCCTTTCTCATATATAACACCATGACCTTTTCGGTACTCAGACGGCTCAAAATGTTGGGCACCTTGCGGCTTTTGGGAGTCAGTCGACGTGCCCTGTTCTGGGTTATCCTGCTGGAGGCCGGACTGCTTGGGATTTTGGGTACCGCAAGCGGACTCTTGTTGGGTACTCTAACCGCACATCACTTGATACAACTTGTTACCCGAACCATCAACGATCTCTATTTTCTGCTTACGGTGACACAACTCATCATTGAGCCACTGACCTTGATTAAAGGGGTCGTCATCGGTCTCTGCGTCACACTACTAGCCGCTCTTCCGCCTGCACTGGAGGCCGCGGGTGCGCAACCCTTGGGCGCTCTCGGGCGAACCCGTCTGGAACGGCGGGTGCATCGCTGGCTTCCCTGGCTGACCGTGCTGGGATTCATCCTTACGCTATCCGGATGGCTGCTCACCCGTTTGCAGGAGGGGAGTCTTATGCTCGGTTTCACCGGCCTGTTCCTCGTTATCCTGGGATACAGCCTATTGATTCCCTTGGCGGTTAATTTGTGCAGCCGGATCGGAAGATCCCTGATAGGCCACCGGGTTGGAATGTTTGGCCGCATGGCATTGCGCAGTATCGATGCCAATCTGAGCCGCACCGGGCTCTCGGTAGCGGCGCTCACGATTGCGGTTGCTGCCACCCTTGGGGTCAGCATTATGATCACCAGCTTTCGTTCCACGGTTGCCGACTGGTTGGGGTATACGCTGCGCAGCGATATCTATGTTTCCGCCGCCAGCGGAGCAGGAGGTGCCGAGGGAATACTGCCGGCCTCGGTACGCAGCCGCATCCAGTCGCTGGACATCGTTGCCGAAACCAGCAGCGGTCGACGGCTGGAGGTGGTAACTGAATACGGCCAAACCCATATGTTAGCCATGGACATGGCCAAGGGTAGCCGGGATGGATTCAAATTTCTCAAGCCTCCCGACACCCATCTTTGGAGCGATTTCTCCGAGGGCAGGAAAGTGCTTGTATCCGAGCCCTTTGCCTATCGCCACCGCCTGGAGCAAGGTGACGATCTACTCATCCATACACCGGAAGGGGATCTGATACTGCCGATCGGCGGTGTCTTTTTCGACTATGGTTCCGACCGCGGACTGCTCGTGCTTTCCCGAACGGCCTATGAACGCTACTGGGGCGAGCCGGCATTTTCCACCGTTGGAGTATTCCTGCGCACCGGTATCGACAGCAGTCGGGCCATCTCTGCTTTGTCGGCCCAACTTCAGGATACAGATATACCGCTGCGCATACGCTCCAACAGGGAGATCCGGGCTCAGTCGCTGGAGGTATTCGACCGCACCTTTGCGATCACCCGGGTGCTGCGCCTGCTCGCTGTGGGAGTGGCATTTGTGGGGGTACTGAGTGCCCTCATGGCGCTGCAGCTGGAACGCGGCAGAGAGCAGGCTATCCTGCGGGCCACCGGTGCCACCACCGGGCAGCTCTCGCGCTATATTCTCATGCAGACAGGCATTATGGGATTGTATGCGGGGGTGCTCTCGCTGCCCCTGGGATGGATGATGTCTGAGGTGCTCATCGATGTGATCAACCGCCGCTCTTTCGGCTGGAGCATTCTCACCCAGATCCCTCCCTCGGCATTGGCTGAGGCACTACTGCTGGCCCTGGGATCGGCATTGCTAGCTGGACTCTACCCGGCCTGGCGCATGACGCGGGTTCAACCCGCTTTGGCGCTCAGGGAGGAGTAGAGTGATGAGGCGAGTACTTGTCCCAATCTTACTGCTTTGCACACTCGGCGGCTGTATGGAGATGCCGCCGCCCGCACAGATCGGGGTTGCCGACGCGCTCGGCGGCGATGACCTGGAGGGATTCGAACGCGCCACCAGAGTACGTGAATTTCGCTTCCCTGAAGATCACGGGCCCCACGACAGCTTCCGCAATGAATGGTGGTATCTGACCGGTAATCTGGAAGATGAGAACGGAAACCGATACGGTTTTCAGGTTACGTTTTTTCGGATTGCACTGCGCCCATCTGTAGCAGCCAGCCCTTCCGCCTGGCGAAGCAATCAAGTCTGGATGGCCCATGCCGCGCTCAGCGACATAGGGCGTACCGCCCATCTGGCGGAGGAGCGATTCGCCCGGGCAGGAATCGGTCTGGCGGGCGCCCAGGCGAAACCGCTTAGGGTTTGGCTGGAGGATTGGCGCCTCGATGAGGGCCCTGATGAAGATACCTGGCATCTGCAGCTGGAGGCGCAGAATTTCGCGCTCGACATTCGACTGGATTCCTCGGGTCCTATTATTCTTCAGGGCAACCGGGGATTGAGTCAAAAGAGCGCAGAACCGGGAAACGCCTCATATTATTACTCAATACCACGGCTACCGGCCTCTGGAGAAATCACCGTCAACGGCATCAGGACGGCTGTTTCCGGGCTAGCTTGGTTCGATAGGGAGTGGAGTACCAGCGCCCTTGGCCCGGAGCAGGAGGGCTGGGACTGGTTCTCCCTGCAGCTTCATGACGGCCGCAATCTAATGTACTACCAACTGCGTAAAAAAGGGGGGGGTGTGGACCCTCACAGCAGCGGCTCAGTGAGCGATAACAATGGCTTTATCCGAGCCTTGGGAGCAGATTCAATAGCGCTCGAGCCCGTCCGTTTCTGGCACTCTGAAGGCATTGATTATCCCATCGAATGGAGGTTTCAGCTTCTGAGCGAACCCACTCCCTGGCGCATCAAAGCGCTACTAGAAGCACAGAAAATGGATCTGAGTGTACGTTATTGGGAGGGCGCGGTAGAGGTGATAGACGAACACACTGGGATTCGATTGGGCCTGGGATACCTGGAAATGGCCGGATATGAATGATCAGTGGCGTGGCTCGGAGAGGTACAGCAAACGACCTACCAACGCGATTGACAGTAGTATCCAACCGAACGGATAGGGCAACAAGCCACTGAAAAAACCGACTACCGTAGCCAGCAAACAAATCGAGATTATAAGAGTCGGAATATCCATGATTGACCGAAGCCCAAGATACTCTGCCAGCCAAGTGAGTTTAAGAACCTCAATGCCGAACCGGGGCGCCCTCACCCTCCAAACCGAATTGCAGTACGGTGCAGAGAGCGCTTACCCGATCTGCGAACGCCACCGACTCCAGTATGATTTGCTTTTCGGCTGGCGCGAAAGGCATCAGTGTCGTCATGGTATGAACCAATTCCAGTAACGACAAACGTTCCAGCACTTCCCAATCGGTGTCGAGCTTCTTGTGATCGAAGAATTTTTTAAGCAATGCCAACACCTCCGCTCTGGCGGCCGTCTTCTCGTCTACGGGAGTCGCAAGATCCTCCAGGTAGCGATTCCAATTTGGCACCGCTCGCCTGTAGCCGTTGAGCACGGGGAGCTCGGATTGGATGTCGAAACGGCAGACGCCCGTAAGCGAGATGAGAATGCGCCCATCCTGTATTTCGCTGAACGATGTAAGGCGCCCTGCACATCCGGTTCGGTAAACGGAAACGCCTTCCTGGGACTCACTGCCTCCATCGGGCTGCACCATGCCGATCAGCCGGTGGGAAGCCAGCACGTCCTTGACCATGTTCAGGTATCTGGGCTCAAATATATTGAGAGGCAATTCAGACCGCGGAAGCACCACCGCATTCTCCAGCGGAAAAATCGGGATCGTTGACGGGAGCTCTTCTGCTTTCGGAAAAAAGGGTGAGTAGGTCATTATTCTAGTCCGAGTTCTATATCAACGCTTGGTGTCGTTTGGTATTGCAGAAAACTTCGCCCGCCGAATGGGAGAGATTCTGGTTGCATGACTCCCGCCGCCAATCACTCGCATCTTTGCCAAACAAAAACTTTGGGCTGAAAGCCATCCCTGCTAATTAAGATATTCCACCATGGAAAAAGTTCTCCCTGGGCAGCGACAACAGTTGTGCGGACAGCGAGTCCACCAACTCGCCGCTGAGATTGATTAGCGGGCTGTTAACTGATTGGGTACCCGGCTAGCCGTCTGCTGCGGGTAAGATTCGAGTGGCAATCTCGCTGATTCTGCGCGCCATGGAGGGACCCGAGTAAGCCTCGATCGACTCATCATCAGGAGCGTACCAATCCGGCTGTCGACCCTGGTTTCGCCATTGCCAGACGTCCGAGAGCAGCCTTGCGGCGACATCGACGTCCGCGCAGTCGGTTCCTATCCCGGTTTTTCGGAGATATTCTCCGATAGGCAGTGTTGCCGCGCACAGCGCGATAGTCGGTTTCGCGATCATCATCAGGTCGAACACTTTGAGGGTGAGTGTTCCTGCTTCGCTGTGGGGGGGGCGTATCCCCTCGACGACAATGTTCACATCCGCGGAGTTGAGCATTTCCAGGGCTTGCGGATAGGGAATTCTGGTGGTTCCAAAGATAATCCTGGCACCACTGGTTTCCAATCCCTCCACCAGATTCCTGATTTCCGCTGAAGGATAGCCTCCGGCATTACTCAGCCAGAGAGTGAGCTCCAGGGGTACGCCCTCATCGGAGAGGCGACCCAGTGCCCGCAGCAAAATGGCCAGGGACTCCTCTCGATGTCGGTAGAGATTGCCCGCATAACTTACCCGGAGGTAACGCGGCTTACCTGCTGTGGCGGTTTCCGCATCACCTCCCAGCCGCCTCCGCTGTATGCAGGATTCTCTGATACTCTCCGGTATATTGCCCACATCGAAACAGCCGGTAACCATGTGGGCGTGCTGGAGGGGTAGTCGGTAAAAAGTACTTAGTATGCGCACGAACGGAGGCGATACACCGATAAGAGAATGCAGGGAGCCGTGGAGATATCGGTCGTAAGCGGCCTGCAGGTGCCAAAGACCCGGCACCCGGCGAATCTCATTGTAGGTTGTGCAGTGATCCCGAAAGTAGCAAATCCAGGGGATATTAAGCCTGGTAGCGATCCGGCGGGCGATCAGATTGGCGGCCAGGGGTTCGAATACGCTGACCACGACATCAGGCTTCGCCCACTCTGTCAGCGCAGATGTATCCTTCGTTGAGCGCCTTCCCCAGCTGAGCATCTGCTGGTCCATGAGTCTAATGTATCTCATGTGAATTCGCTTTTGCAGCCGCTTCCAGAGTGGCTTGGGCCGACCCTTCGGGGCGCCGTCGGGCGGCTTGCCACTGGCGTTTGGTACGCCAGCGCCCTGATCTCCTGGCGCTTCCCTACAGGCTATCCAATTCTCACCGAGCTGTTCCGACATCCCGCTATACCAGGGCTTGCGGCGATAAGTGTAGAGGTAAACATCCCATTGATCTCGGGGCCAGTAACGGACCATGGCCTCGGCCTTAACCGATTTTTTAGCAATCAGGAGAACTCGTCTTCTCATCGGTCAATCATTCTTGGGATACTCATAGATGCACACCATGGAGTGGGGAGACTATCTTTCAAGATTGTGGGCCACGAAAATCAATTTCTCCACCGGAAAGCCCAAAGCCCGCCCCTTCTCTAGCAGCCGCTCGAGCACTGGCATCGGCAGTGTTTTAGTACGGGATAAAACCCACAGAAATGAGCGGTTGTGGCCCGCCACCAATGCATAGCCGTAGTGCTTGTGATCCAACTCGATGATGTTGTAGCCACCGTAGATCGGTCCAAAAAACGTAACTCGGAACTGGGCGATGTCGGGATTCTTGGTGAACTCCGCTACCGCCTCGACCTGTTTCCAAGTCTGCTCTCTTTCATCGTAGCCTTCATTGGTGACGGAAATGCGCCCATCTTCCAGCATGCGGTATTCAGCCGTGACATTGCTCAGCCCACGTTCGAATATGTGGTCGAACCTCGCCACTTCGTACCATTTCCCAAGATACCGATCGACTTCGAATCCTGAAACCGGCTCCACTCCTACCGGTCCACCAGAGCATCCCGCCAGCAACGACACCAGCAGAAACAAAATCGCGATCGACTTTCTCTTGCACTCCATTGTTACCGCCTCGAGACCCCGGCGCCGGATCCCCAGCGGGCGCCCATGGAACAGACTGACTTTGTCACATTTCGACTTCAAACATACCGGTAAAAACCCAGCGGGACAATTCTATCAGCTTGGCAGCCAGTCGCTCCGTCATATCATGGACACTCTCTTGGAGCTCTGGATCAGTGAATTCCAGGAGATATCTCACCTCACCCAATAGGCTCACAGCCTCTTCGAAAATGGTGATCTGATCGAGTATTGCAGCCACTTGCTGCGTATAATGGAGAGCATCCATGCACGGCTCGCTGCGACTCCCTCGGATCGAAACAATCGCCGACGGCTGCATAAGCTGGACACATTGTGGCGATAACTACACACTCATCCAGCCATGAATAAGTCTGTACAATACCGCTGCACTCACCCGCCGCTCGTATCTATCGGCCACAGTCCACAAGACGAAAACGCGAATTTCGAGGAATAGAGATGCCTGTCAAGGCAATAGTAAACAATGAAATTGGGCTGATAGTGATAGGCGATGAGATATTGTTCGGCAAGCGTACCGACCGTCATATGGCCCATTTCCGGGAGCTGCTCGCGGACCGCGGGCTGCAGCTTTCCCGCTGTTGGCTACTAGCAGACGAACCCGAGTCCCTGACACGTCAGCTTCGCTTCTCTATGGAAGAGTCGCTGCCGGTTTTCGTATGTGGCGGTATCGGCGCCACACCCGATGATCACACACGCGCCTGCGCCGCCAGGGCGGCAGGGCTGAGGTTGGAACGCCATTCTGCAGCTGCAGCACTGTTAGAAGAACGGTTCGGAGACCAAGCTTACCCATCGCGTATACTGATGGCGGACCTCCCCGCCGGATGCCGTTTGATTCCCAACCCGGTAAACAACGTACCCGGTTTTTCGGTGGCACGGCACCACTTTCTACCCGGCTTCCCCGAAATGGCCTGGCCAATGGCAACTTGGGTGCTGAACAAAGAGTATCCGCAAACCCACAATCCCCTCGCGGAACGCTCTCTACGGGTGCTGGATACGCCGGAGAGCGCACTCATCCCCGTCATGCAAGCGCTCTCGGGACGGCACCAAGAGGTAAAAATGTTCAGCCTGCCACGCATGGGCAAGCAGCGCCATATCGAACTCGGATTTCGCGGCAGCGGCGACTGCGATGACGCCTTGACGGAGTTGAAACAGCAACTTGAAAGCCGAGGATTTCCATACGAAGAGAAGTAGGTTGAATGACGGAGCGCGGCATACGCGAACCATGCCGGGGCGCCAACTATTGGTTGTCGTCGCGCGGAAAGCTTGGCTGGTAATCAGCCTTCCGCCCCGAACTGCAACGCCCTCTGGCGGCGTTCGGAGCGGGCTTCTTCAGATGTCTCTTCACCAGCTGGCATCCAATCCCTGGTGTGCCTCTTTACTATTTCAAGCATCATCTCGATGTGGGGCCGCTGAGCGTTGAGGCAGGGAATGTAGTGATATTCCGTTCCCCCCGCAGCGAAAAAAGTATCTCGGTTCTCCATGGCAATCTCTTCCAGCGTCTCCAGACAATCAGTACTGAATCCCGGGCAGATCACGTGTACACGCTTGATGCCGGCCCCGGCGAGCACTTCCAATGTCTTGTCGGTATAAGGTTGCAGCCATTTTTTAGGGCCCAGCCGCGACTGAAATGTCAGCGCCCAACGCTGTTCGGCCAGCCCCAAAGCAGCCGCGAGCAGGCGGCCGGTCTTCTGGCATTCGCAGAAATAGGGGTCGCCGGCGTGAAAGTAGTCTTCGGGAATGCCGTGAAAGGAGAGCACCAGCTTCTCCGGTTCCCCATATTCGTCCCAGAACGAGCGGACGCTCTCCGCCAACGCGGAGATGTAGGCGGGGTGGTCGTGATAGTGGTTGACAAAACGTAGTTCCGGCAGCCAGCGCCAGCTTCTCAATTCCCGGGACACCGCATCGAAGGTAGAGGCGGTGGTGGTTGCCGAATACTGCGGATAGAGGGGTAACACCAATACGCGACGGGCTCCGGCCCGGTTCAATTCGTTGAGTCCTGCGGAGATGGAGGGATTACCGTAGCGCATCGCGAGCGCTACCTTCGTCGGCTGCTCCAGGTGTTGATCGAGTAATAGTTGCAAGGCCTGCTGTTGTTGGCGGGAGTTGGTCAACAGCGGAGAACCGTCGACTCCCCAGATCTTGCTGTAGGCAGCCGCGGACCGTCGAGGCCGAGTGTTGAGTACCACTAGATTCAAAATCAACCACCACAGCGGCCGCTGCATCTCTACCACCCTGGGGTCCCAGAGAAACGTTTTCAGATAACGCCTCACATCCCTAGGAGAGCAGGAATCAGGCGTACCGAGATTGGTCAATAGAATGCCAAGCACCTCCCCTTGATCGTGCTTGAAAACGTAGTGATTTTCGCTGCTCAACTCTCTTCCTAGCAGGCCCTGGGCCTGACGCTGGGATTTACCTGCCCTCAACGGCATCGCATTGTACAGCTACCAGGAAAACGGGCAAATAGTAGCAAGCACCAAGATGACCCCGCCGTGCCTGCGAAAAGGATAGCGGCCTCAAACCCCGAATCTCGGATGGTTGTCCCTGCCCACTATGACCCCATATATTATCCAGAGCAAACTACAAACAACCGAAAACGCTATTGCTACCGAGCAATCACCCCTCACCGATATCCCGAGGTCAGCCTTAACACCAATGAAAAAGTGGATCCGCGGAAAAATCACCGCAAAGCGGCAGTGGGCCGATAACCTTTACTCCCTCTATCTCGATGCGCCCATTGCGGATTTTTCCGCAGGTCAGTTTCTGCAGATTGCCATGGACATCGATGGAGAACGTGTCGCCCGCTCCTACTCCCTGGTCAACGCTCCCGAAGAGCGGCCACTGGAAGTCTATTTCAACGAGGTTCCAGAAGGGCCGCTCACTCCGCGACTCTCGAAACTGAATCCGGGAGAACAAGTTTGGGTGTCGGAAAAGGCGAGCGGCGTGTTTATCGCGGATCGCGTGCCCGATTGCCAGAATCTATGGATGTTTGCCACGGGTACTGCGCTCGGAGTCTACCTCTCTATCCTCAAAACGGACGCACCGTGGCGGCGGTTCGAAAACATCATGCTGATACATGGGTGCCGGGTCGCCAGCGAACTCAACTATAGCGAATTGATCAACGAGTTATTGCAACGGCACGAAGGTCGATTCCAATTTGCTTCCACCCTCAGCCGCGAGCCCTCCTCCCGTGCGCTGCAGGGACGGATAACCAAACTTTTGGAAAACGGGACATTGGAAAAACAGATCGGCCGGGTGATCGCCCCAGAAGACAGCCATGTCATGCTTTGCGGCAATGAGGCGATGATCGGCGATATGCGCAACCTGCTGGAGGCTCGGGGAATGAAAAGGCATACCGCTAGACAACAAGGTCACTACACTACGGAGAAATACCACTGAATTGGCGGTGGTTTCAATTCAGGCAACCTTCACAACCTCTCCGCGGGCGGCCACCTCGGCGCGCTCTAGCATCTTTTCGACAATGGCGTAAATTCCCACGTGACGGTTTGGACTCAGATGCTCTTCGAGATTGAGACGTTTAAAGAGACTGTCGATATCCAAAGCGTTGATCTCATCCAGTGAGCGGTTGGACAACAAGCCGATTAATAGTGCCAATACGCCTTTGATTACCGCCGTGTCGCAATCACCTCGAAAGCGCAGTAATTCGGGGCGCTCGGGTATTTTTTCGGCGCAGACATGTACCGTACTCATACAGGGCTTCACCCAGTTTTCTTCGGTCTTCAGGTCATTGGGGAGCGGCGGCAGTTGCTCACCCAGTTCCATGAGATACTGGTAGCGTTGGTCCCAGTCGCCAAGGAATTCAAAAGTATCGACGATATCGTCTACTGAATTCATTTCTCTGCCTCTGGATCAGACGTTAAAAGATTCACCGCACCCACACATATCCTTGACGTTGGGATTAATGAAATCGAACCCCTCGTTGAGCACATTTTCTCGCACAAAATCGACCGTGATACCGTCCAGTATGGGCAAGCTTGCCTCATCGACTACCACTGTTATGCCCCGACAATCGAACACCTTGTCCGCCTCCCCAATTTCGTCGGCATAGTCGACTACATAGGCGAATCCTGTACACCCACTCTTGCGGGTACCCAGTCTAAGACCGATGCCTTCGCTGCGTTGATCGAGCATTTTTCGTACATGATCGGCAGCCTGTTCTGTTAAATTAATCGCCATAACAACCTCTATAATCCTCGTTATAACTCCATTTCGAGCCTATAGCAGACCCAACTGCAACTGCGCTTCCTCGGACATCGAGTCCTGGCTCCATGGTGGGTCCCAAACCAAATTCACCTCGGCATCGGTGACCCCGGGTACAGCTGCGAGCGCGTTGCGAACCTCCCCCGGCAATGTCCCTGCAACCGGGCACGCCGGTGCGGTCAGGGTCATATCGGCTGAGACCACGCCTGTCTCGTCGATGTCGAGGCGATAAATAAGCCCAAGATCGTAGACATTGACCGGTATCTCCGGATCGTAAACACTCTTCACAGCCCCAATCAGTTGCTCCCTGGTGGGGCGTTCGGGGCCATTGGCCGTTGGGGGCGGCATGTTTTCCATCGTGGACTCCTTAGCCCGTCTTCTCCAGCCACTGCTCCAACCGATCATTAGTGTTTGCCTCCACTTGTCACCTCAATTACCCTCCGCGTCGTTGAATTCCACCCGCTGTTTTATCTCATCGATCAGCAGGCTTCGCAGTTGTTCATGTCCGAAGCTATCGACTATCTCATGGGCAAATCCCAGACACAGCAGACGTCGTGCACTTTCAAGGTCCAGTCCCCGGGATCTAAGGTAGTAAAGCGCCTCGGGATCCAGCTGCCCGACTGTGGTGCCGTGGCTGCACTGAACATCATCCGCCAATATTTCCAGCTGCGGTTTGGTATCGATCTCGGAACGGCGAGACAACATTAGGTTGGCATTCGACAGATGCGCCTGGGTCTTTTGCGACTGCCGCTGTACCCGGATGCTGCCATCGAATACTGCGCGACCACGGCCGTAGACCAGTCCCTTGAAATTGACGTTGCTTTCACATTCGGGTACGCCATGATCGATATCCAGATGAAAGTCTGCCAATTGCCCATCTCCAGCAAGGTAGAGCCCCGCCAATTCGAGACTGGCACCACGCTCGCTGAAGTTGCCGTTGATCTCGGTCCTGGACCAGCGGGCGCCGATCGCGGCGTTTGCGCCTCGATAACAGGCCTCTCCACCTAGGCGGAGATGTAGCTCGCTCAAATGGTAGGCTTGCTCACCCTCCTGCTGCACCCGTTGATGGTCGAGTATGGCGCCCTCTCCCAGTTCGATCTCACACACCATATTGGTGAAGTAAGGTTTTTCGGTCAGGGAGAGATAACGCTCTATCACCTCAACCCGCGAAGACTCTCCGATCTGCATGGAGTGCCTCGGTCGCAGCATGCGCTGATGTGCATTGTCGGTGGTGATGTGCAGCAACTCCAGGGGTGCCTCCAGCGTCGTTCCGGGGGCAACCCGTATCAGCGCGCCATCCTGCATCGTAGCCATGTTGAAGGCCGAGAATGCATGCCGGCCTTCACCTGCAAGCGCACCGACAGAGGCCAGCATTAGCTGATCCCCTTCGGACATGGCGTTCCGCAGGGCAGTCACCGACAACGCTTTTGAGTCGTGACAGGACAATCCGGGGTGGAGCACACCGTCAACGAATACCAGCACACCGACCTTGGCTCCCAGGAGGGGCAGTCGTTCGATTTGCTCAGGCAGCGTGGCCGGGAGTTCCGCATCCGTGGGCGTAAACCCGTTTTTCAGAAGCTCGTCCAGGCGGGTGTATCGCCAGCCCTCCAACCGGGAGCTGGGAAAACCCAGCGCTTCGATGCGGTAGGCGGCCGCGCGACGACGCTCAGTGAGCCAGTCTCCGGGTCTCGAGGCCAGACCATCGATATACCGGTCGGCTGCGACTCTGCCATCCAATGCCGACTGCATCATGCCGCCGACTCCTGGAGCAGCCAGCCATAGCCCCGCTCTTCCAGTTCTGCGGCAAGCTCGCTGCCGCCGGATCGTATAATGCGTCCTTCTGCCAGGACATGCACCCGGTCGGGCTCGATGTAGTCCAGCAGTCGTTGATAATGGGTAACCAGGACCATTGCCCGCTCCGGGGAACGCAGCATATTCACGCCGTCGGCAACGGTTCGCAGGGCGTCTATATCGAGCCCGGAGTCTGTTTCATCCAGAATTGCCAGCCGGGGCTCCAACATCGCCATCTGCAGGATCTCGTTACGCTTCTTTTCGCCCCCGGAGAAGCCAGCGTTTACCGAACGCTTGAGGAGTTTCTCATCGAGTTTGACCGCCCGCGCCTTCTCTCTCACCCGCTTCATGAAACCAACCGCGTCTATCTCTGCCTCGCCGTTGGCACGGCGGATCGCATTCATGGATTCCCGAAGAAAGCTCATGTTATTGACACCGGGGAGTTCCACCGGATACTGCATCGCCAGAAACAAACCTGCTTGCGCCCGCTCTTCAATCTCGAGTTCCAGCAGATCGTTACCGAGATAACTCACCTTTCCTGCGGTGACTTGGTAGCCCTCCCGCCCAGCAAGGACATGGGCCAAAGTGCTCTTGCCGGAGCCGTTGGGTCCCATGATTGCGTGCACCTCGCCTTGCTTGACATCGAGATCCAGCCCTTTAAGGATTTCCTTGCCACCTACTTCAACTCTTAGTCCGCTAATCGATAACATCTCTATTGGTGATCCCTTGTGATTGGTTTTGGTTGTACGAAGGCTTGCGCTCAGCTAGCCCACAGCGCCCTCAAGGCTAATTGAAAGGAGTTTTTGCGCCTCCACAGCGAACTCCATCGGAAGCTCCCTGAAAACCTCCTTACAAAATCCGTTGATGATCATGGAAACCGCATCCTCCTCGGAGAGTCCCCGCTGGCGGCAGTAGTAGAGCTGGTCCTCTCCCACCTTCGAAGTCGTCGCCTCGTGTTCCACCCGGGCAGTGGGGTTCTTAACCTCGATATAAGGGTAGGTGTGCGCACCACAACGGTCTCCGATCAACAGTGAATCGCACTGCGTGTGGTTACGGGCGTTTTCCGCTTTGCCGGCAATTCGCACCAGCCCGCGATAGGCGTTGCTCGCCTCCATCGCCGAAATTCCCTTGGAGACAATGGTGCTACGGCTGTTTTCACCGATGTGGATCATCTTGGTGCCGGTATCAGCCTGCTGACGCCCCTTGGTCACTGCCACAGAGTAAAACTCTCCCACCGAATCCCGGCCCCGGAGGATACAGCTCGGGTACTTCCAGGTGATTGCCGAACCGGTCTCCACCTGGGTCCAGGAGATGTGAGATCGATCGCCGCGGCAGTCGCCGCGTTTGGTCACGAAGTTGTAAATACCTCCACGTCCCTGATTGTCTCCCGGGTACCAGTTCTGGACCGTGGAGTATTTGATTTTTGCGTCCTCCAGAGCCACCAACTCGACTACCGCAGCGTGAAGCTGATTTTCGTCCCGCATGGGGGCCGTGCAGCCCTCCAGGTAGCTGACGTGACTACCCTCTTCGGCAACGATCAAGGTGCGCTCAAATTGCCCGGTCTTGGCTTCGTTTATACGGAAGTAGGTGGAGAGCTCCATGGGGCATCGCACGCCCCTGGGCACGAACACAAAGGTACCGTCGCTGAAAACCGCGCTATTGAGGGCGGCAAAAAAGTTGTCCTGGTGGGGAACCACGGTGCCCAGGTACTGCTGCACGAGATCCGGATATTCGCGCACGGCCTCGGACATAGAACAGAATATGACACCGGCCTCCGCCAAAGTCTCACGAAAAGTTGTTGCCACGGAGACACTGTCAAACACCGCATCGACCGCGACCCCTGCCAACGCCTTCTGCTCTTCCAAGGGTATGCCCAGCTTTTCATAGGTAGCCAACAACTCAGGATCGACTTCGTCCAGACTTTTGGGGCCCTCCACCTTCTTGGGGGATGAGTAATAAGATATCCCCTGAAAATCGATGGGCTGTAACTGCAGCGCCGCCCACTTCGGCTGCTTAAGCGTGAGCCAATGGCGGTAGGCCCGGAGCCGGTACTCCAGCATCCACTCGGGCTCCTGTTTGCGTTCGGATATGGTGCGAATGACCTCTTCACTGAGCCCAGGGGGCAGTGTGTCCGAATCGATATCGGTTACGAAGCCCTGCTGATATTCGGACTCAATGATTTGTTCAACACCCGCGTCGGGTTGTGCCATGCTGTCGCTCCAAAGATTATCCTACTAATTTACTGGGTTTTAATAGCAAAAAATTTTCAGCCCATTGACTGCCGGGATCCCAACCTTCTGTGACAGCGGCTGCGACCCATGAGAAGGCAAAGCGCCTGGGTCGACACACCGGCGGCGAAGAAAACCAGTGCCGGAACGTAGGCGGAGAATAGTACCAGCATCAAACCGATACCGACACACATTGCGAACATGGCCAACACTGGCCCGCCGCAGCACTCTCTACTGAACCACATGATTTACGCTCTCCCTGCCCTCTTCGGGCCTGACCGACATTATAACCTAGTTATATAGTCGGATATTATTTTTTGCAAGGGGTTATTACAATGCACTAATTGGTGGATTTAGCTGATGCCGCTGTCCGGGCCAGCCCCGGTTCCATATTGAGCCCGTCGCTTCATTGTTGTCGAGAGTGGTGAACTGTCGACAAAGAGAAACATCCAGGAAATGTTTTTCAAATCGATAACGGTTCGCAGCTGAATACCCCGGGGGTCTCCCTTACGGCTCTGGGCTGTCCCCCGTTGATGGCCTCCAGATCAGCACGCAGTTGCAGCAGGCGGTCTCTGAAATGGGCCCGCTGCTGTTGCTCTAGGGAGATTGCGAAATCATCCAAGAAAGCTATAAATTCAGACTCCGCCAATTGCCAGGTCTGGGTAAATTCGCTTCCCCCACGAGTCCAAGGCATCCACCAACCGAGCAGGTGTGCCCGCAGCCGCTGTTCGTCCGCGCCCTCTGCCAGCAGAGAAAGCAACACTGTTTCTTGTTGCTCCCTGTAGTTTAGCCAGTGGCCGGCGATATCTGGCAGATCACCCGAGAGACGTTCAACCCGTTGCTGCTGCGCTCGATTCAATGTTCCCGTCCAGCCCTCGATCCTTTCCACAAGGCGATCCGTACGAGCCTCGACTTGCTGCTCTAGCTCCCCCTGCAGATAACGTTCGCGATATCGGTCACGCCGCTGCGCCAAGTAACCGGATAAGTGTTGGATCTGTGAAGCTTCCAGCATAGCCAGTAGCGGGGCCGCCAAGTCGGCTGCCAGTATCGCCTGCCGGGTGTAGACCAGGGTCGCAGCCGACAGCAGACAACGGCCATCCACGGCTGCACCCTGCGATCCATCCAGGGCCAATAGCAAGAGGCCGAAATAGTCCGAGATCAGAGGCAACTCCTGGGTCTCGTGCCGTTGCAGAATGGCTTCCATCTCTGGGCGCCAACGGGCCAGCTGCGTCTCGTTCACATCCACGGACTTGGCAGCATAGCGCTCCAGCATCCAGTCGACATTGCGGTAGAACATCTCTGTCTTACTGCAGGCCACCAGTATCAGCAGTGAGGTCGCTGCCAACCAGGGCCAAGGTGTCGGCATACCGGAATGCCCTGGGCGACGTCTCATTCGTTCCTCAACAGGGGCGCGGCTTTCTGACCCAATGCGCGCCAGGTTCCGATAAAACCGAGGGCCAGCGTGGTCAGAGTACACAACAGGGTCGTGACGATCACCACGGAAGGCATGAACTGCCAACCGGCTTTCATGACCCACGTGAGCACGGCCCAGGCAGCAACGCTTCCGATCACCGCCGCAATCAATGCCGTTATCAGTCCCAACAATCCATATTCGATGAGGAAGGCGGAGAGTACCCGTCTGCGAGTGGCCCCCAACACCTTGAGGACGACACTGTCATAGACCCGCCGCCGGTGACCTGCGGCGACCGCTCCCGCCAGCACCAGGGTACCGGCAATCAGGGTGACCCCGGCTACCGAACGCACTGCGGTTCCTATGTTGAGCAGAATTTCATTTACCCGCTGCAACGCCTCGCGGATGCTGACCTGGGTGATATTGGGGAAATCCGTCGTTACCTGGCGTCGCACTTCGGGTTCAGCGGCAGGAGTAGCACCGACCGTGGCGATAAAAGTGTGGGGGGCGCTTCGCAGGGGTTCCGGAGAAAACATGATGGCGAAGTTGATCTGCATGCTGCTCCACTCTAGCTCCCGGATATTGGCCACCTCGGCGGTTATTTCACGACCCAGCACGTTCAATGTTATGGGGTCGCCGACAGCCACGCCGAAACCCTCACTGACGTCCTTGTGAATCGAGAGTAGCGGTGGCCCCCGGTAGTCCGCGGGCCACCAGTCACCATCTATGACAGTGGTGTTGTCGGGCTTGCTCTCTGCGTAACTGAGCCCACGATCCCCCCGGATCATCCACTCGTATTCCGGCGCAGTGAGCAACGCCTCCGGCGGCTCACCCTTTATCGACACGATGCGGCCGCGAAAATAAGGCACCTTCTGCAAATCCTCTACCCCCCCGATTCCGGCCAGCAGCCGCTCGAAGGGCGCCATCTGCTGAGATTGAATATCGATGAAGAAAAATGCCGGTGCCTTCTCCGGGATGCTCTCTTTCACCTGCCGCGACATATTGGCCTCGATTAACATGATCGCGACCAGCACAGTGAGACCCAGCCCCAGGGACAAAACCACATTTGCGGTTGGCGCTCCAGGCCGCTGCAAATTGGCCAAAGCCAGCCTCAGTCCGGGATGACGGGAACGCCCCATGGCGGCGGTCAATCTCAGCAGCACCCACGCAGCCAACCTGAATATCAACATAGTGACCGCAGCACCGATCACGAACCAGGCGGCAAAGCGCAGATCGCTGGTGGAAACAATAACCAGAGCGGCCAGAGACAAACCGCTTAACGCCACGGCTACCAGGTAGCCCCACCCTGGCCAGGGCGCCGTTGAGGAGATACCGCTTCTGAACAGCACGGCTGCCGGCACCTGGTGGACTCTGGCCAATGGCCATATCGAGAACGAGAGCGTCACCAGGAGGCCAAAGAGCGCCGAAATCAACAATGGTTTGGCATGAACTTGCAACGAGAGTTCGAAGGGCAGTGCCTCCTGCAGAACCATGGAAGCCAATGGAGGCACCATGGCGCCCAGCACCAAGCCGATCAATATCCCCGCCGCCGCCAGTGTCAACACCTGTGCCATGTAGATCTGGAACACAGCAAGGTTGGAGGCGCCAACGCATTTGAGGGTGGCGATGGTCTTTATCTTGGTATCCAGGTAAGCCTTCACGGCATTGCTGACCCCAACACCACCCACCAGCAAGGCGGTCAATCCCACCAGGGTGAGAAAGAGTGTGAGTCGATTGACCATTCGCTCTATTCGGGGGGAGGCGTTTCGGTAGTCGCGCACCCGCCAATCCGCATCGGGGAATGCCTCGTCCAAGGACGAAAGAAAACGATCCGGATCGGCACCCTGGGGAAGCTTCAGGCGATAGTGGTGATAGATCAAACTGCCCTGCTGCAGTAGACCGGTCTCCTCGATCGCACCCATGCTGATCATGACCCTGGGGCCCAGCCCGAACTGCACCCCGCCCCCCACTCGATCGGGCTCTCGTTCGATAACCCCCCGCACCTCGAGTTCCAGGCCTCCGATACGAATGCGCCCACCCTCTGCCACTCCCAGCCGCTGTACAACCGAGGGCTCCACTATCGCACCCCACAAGCCTTGCCGCCGGTCCAGCACCCCCTTGAAGTCGATACCTTCGCTCAATCGCACACGCCCATAGAGGGGATACTTGACGTCCACGCTCTTGAGTTCCACCAGCGTGCTCTCTTCCCCCTGGGCGGAGCGGGCCATAGTCCGCATTTCGATGTAGTGCGTGATCTCCTCGGTTTCGCGGGTGACAAAGGCTTGCGCTTCGGCATCCAGCCCACGGTAGAGCGACTGTATTGAGACATCACCGCCGAGGATGCCCTGGCCGTCATCCCGGAGGCCTTGCAAAATTGCGTTGGACACAGACTGCACGCTGGCGATGGCCGCCACGCCCAGCGCCAGGCAGGCAAGAAATATTCGGAATCCTCCCAACCCTCCCCGCAGTTCCCGTCGGGCTATGGCAAGCGCGGTGGTAAAACGCCAGGGCATAGTGGTCACGATCGAAGCGCCTTGACCTCTGCTGGCCTCGGAGCCGGACTCACTTGCCCTTCTTCGCTATCGAGCACCAACCCGTCCGCGATCCTGATATTGCGGCGGCAACGCCCGGCCAGGCGCATGTCGTGGGTAATCAGGATCAGGGTCGTCCCCCGCTGCCGGCTCAACTCAAACATCAGCTCGATGATCTGCTCTCCGGTCTGCCCATCGAGATTTCCCGTCGGTTCGTCCGCCAGCAACAGGGCGGGCGATGGAACCAGGGCGCGAGCCAAAGCCACTCGCTGCTGCTCCCCGCCGGAGAGTTGGCCCGGGTAATGCCCCAGCCGGTGGCCCAACCCCACGGTCACCAACTCATCACGAGCCCGGTCGAACGCGTCGTCGCGGCCGGCAAACTCCAGAGGAATCGCCACATTCTCCAACGCAGTCATGGTGGGCACCAGATGAAAAGCCTGAAACACTATGCCTATGTGGTCCCGCCTGAAAAGCGCCAGTTCATCCTCGTTGAGTTGGGTCAGCTCCTTGGAAGCGATTAGTACGCTGCCGCGGGTTGGATTCTCCAACCCAGCCATGATCATCATCATGGTGGACTTGCCCGCGCCCGAAGGGCCGACTACGCTGACGGTGTCACCGGCCTCGATAGTCAAGTCTATGCCTTTGAGGATGTCCACCGGCCCGGCACCACTGTTCAGGGTTACGTGCACATCCACCAGCTCTACAATGTTGTCCTGTTGCTGTTGTTCTTCAACGGCTGTCAAAATATCATCCCCGGCAATCGCAAGTACGGATTTTCAAAATGTACAATGGTATCGGACCTGCTGTTTTCAATATGGTTTCTTCATTCTGGAAAATGCTGGCCCTATGCGCCCTCCTCTGCCTGGCACCGGGACTGGTGCATAGCGCCCAGCCCATTCGGATTCTAGCCTTGGGAGATAGCCTCACTGCGGGATACGGACTCCGGCAGTCGGAAGGCTTCACCGCGCAGCTGGAAAATGCCCTAAGCACCAATAACCCTCCGGTCCTGGTTCTGAACGCCGGCGTCTCCGGAGACACTACCTCCGGCGGGCTCGCGCGACTGGATTGGGCCCTGGGGGATCGCCCTGACGCCGTCATCCTGGCACTGGGCGCCAATGACGGATTACGCGCCATAGATCCGGAAGTGACCAGAAATAACCTGACCGCAATACTGGATCGCCTGCAATCGGAAGGGCTACCGGTGTTGTTGGCAGGTATCTACGCCCCGCGTAACTTGGGTGAGTCCTATACTGCGGCATTCGATCGCATCTACCCTGAGCTTGCCGAGGCCTACGATGCCGTCCTCTACCCATTCTTTCTCCAAGGGGTGGTAACCAGACCCGAGTTGAACCAAGCCGATGGCCTGCATCCCAACGCCCAGGGAGTTGCTGTCATCGTCGACGGCATCAAACCTTATGTCCTGGAACTGATTGAACGGGTAAAGAATGGGCAGGGGCGCAATCAAAACGGTGCACGATGACAGGGATCTCGAAGTTCTCTTTCCAGACGCGCTTGATTTCCGGCTCAAGGTGGCGGTTTCGCATCGACCGGTTGGATTCCCGGTCAGGATCTTGTTCCCGGGTCTTGTGGTCATAATACGTCGATGAGGCAATCGGCAGTACCTTTCAGAGCTACCGAGCACTCGATGAGTTTTCGCTACGTCCTTGCTGGAGCTATAAGAGGCTACCAACGGCACTTATCCCCGTATATGGGGTTTTCCTGTGCTCACCGAGCCCAGCACGGCGGAATGTCATGTTCAGAATTTGGATATCGAGTGCTAGTGCGATTTGGGGTTGCGAAGTTTATAAGCAGTAGTCGGAATTTAATCTGACAGTCACAGGTTTCGAGGGTGTGACTGTCAGGTCAAATTCAGCCTATGGATTTTCCCTCCACTACCACTCAATCCAACAATAACGGCTTGATGATCGTGGGTAGGGTATTGCTGGGGGGCATTGGTGGTTGTTTTTCGGATTTGAATCTTCCGATAAGTGTGTACTCATAGGCGGGATAGTATTGAAGAGATTCTTCTCGAATCGTCCATTTTATCTCAATAGTGGTATCACCTAATTCTGCGTACATCTCTTCAGATGGAGGACCATTTGTCCAGCAGTAATGCCTCCCAGGTATCGGCGGTCCTTTACGGTCATAGCAGGGGCTGCTAGTGCCATGAAACCTACTTTTATAGGGACGGCTTGGTGGTGCGTCTCCCGTAAATCTTGCCTCTAGCTGGCCTATCTTGTTTGTATGTTCATCTAAGCTCGAAAACTCGACTGAGTTAACTATCGCATTCAATTGGAAGTTGGTAAAACTAACCCATGTTTCCTCATACGGATTGTCCTCTGAGTAGAACCCTTCCCAGGGATCTGAATACCAATAGTACGTGTTGAATTCCAATTCAAATGATCCGTAAACAATACCCTGAGCAACAACGATACGACCTTCGGCTGGAGTCTCTTTCCAATACTTAACATCTCCGTTTACGGGATAGACTGTTACCGTTTCTTTTTCGACTCGGTCATACGGAAAGGCTAAAGACGAGCTAAAACCAATCAGGAAAAAGAGGAGTATTCTCCAACAGCTTTTCATAACAGCACTGCACTTCACTTCTCGGAACATCTTACAGACGATTATTCAGCCTTAATAATCGTAATGTAAAGCGGCGGATCCAGTCTGAGCTTGATTATTATCAGGGGATTGAGGGAAAAGTCTAAGATCAGATATTTACTTCCTGATACTCCTCAAACCACCTCCTGTAGCCTCTCCACCGCCTCCTGCGTCTGTCTTATCCGTGGTCCGTGGATATAGGTCCGTGTCGCCTCAGAACTCCCTACACCCCCGCTGGAATGCCCGGTGATGTACTCGCTCACTAATCCTTAAGGATACTAAATTGGACTACATTCAGGTCTACATGCACCTTAGCCCATCTCAGATATTATATTCTATAAATCAATAAGTTAGTAGGATACTGCGCAAGTAAACCTTGACCAGAATAGATATCAAGGGGATTCCTGACGTCGGGATTGAATGATCTGTAGCCCGATCAACCGGGCCAGCAGCACCGCCAGATAGAGCTGTCCCATAATCGCCTCCAATGCCGACCAGGCGCGCGCCTCCCGAGTCACTGGTACTATATCCCCAAATCCCAGTGTGCTCAGGGTCACCAGGCTGTAATAGACGAAATGGTCCAGCTCCCCCCAATGAGGCACTGTACCCGGGATCCCCTGAAACTGGGGAAGTAAGAACGAGCCTGGGTGAGCCAACTCCAGGGCACCGTAGATTAGCGCCCATACCATACCCAGTAGCAGATAGGCGGAGAGCGCGCCCAAAATCTTGTCCAGGTTGACCCGTTCCTGACGCACCACATGGTAGATCACCGCAGCGGTCACAAACACCAGGAACAGCAAATCGAGCAGACAGCTGGTCAAAACAAGTTCTTCAGACTGATTGAAATAGACGGCAATATCCGAGACCAGCGCAGGCAATGCCAGCCCCATGGCGATGTAGAAACTCCAACGCGCCTTGCTGAGACTGTAAATGCTCACCAGAATCAAGCCCCAGAACACCAGATCGAAGGTGGCAATGCCAAGGGCGCTGCGATTCCAGAATGGGTAGATGGCTATAAGGGCAAACAGGGTCATCGACAGGAGCAGAAAACGGCCAGGTACCAGTCTCCCGCCATTTGATCCGGAGGCTATATTCGTTTTCATGACAGAGTTTGGCTCCTCCCGCATCAGCCACTGTTTCCCATCCTGGATTTTAACGAGGGATAATAGCTCGCTTTTCCTTTAGTCTAGATCGATCCGACGGGGGTTTCTTTTCGTTAGTGGCTAATCAGGGCGGCAAAAGACAAGGCTATGCCCCCCGCGCGCGCTTCCCGGCATACATGGGTTTGCCCTTAGCAAGCCGGACCCAGCCGCGCGTAATGCGGTACAACAACCAAAGGGTAACAATGGCCAACACCACGACACCCACCGGCACTCCAATCACAGTGATCAACAGCAACCAGGCGAGCAGAAAGAACAGCAGCGCGTACCAGAAGGTGCGTATTTGCCAACGGCAGTGGGACTCGATCCAAGTGCCTTGAGCGCTGCTGCGGTTGATGTAACTTAGAATGAGTGCGGCAACCGAGGGCAGACTACCGAGAAAACTGCCGATGACCGTGGCTGCCCCCAGAATGCCGATTACCAATGCTGCACCGTGCAGTCCGTAAACCAAGTGGCCAATGGTCAAAACCGACTGACTGGGATCGCCTGCACTCGGGTAATCAGCTTTTGACATTCCGTCTCTCTCCCGCCGTGAATTTGCCCAAACAGATCTCAGTGTAACCCCGTGATTGAGAGATTTCCGCGATTCTCCTGGATTTTTCCAATTCGATAGTCGAACATTCCCTCAATCATTTCCAAACCCCGGCGGTCGGCCGGGTGTTCACTTCAAATGATCCAGGTTGTCCAGAAAAAATGATCTTATCCATGCGGAAATACTGCAATTTTCTCTTGATTGGGTTGTTCGTCTGCATCGCTGCTGGCGCCCGGGCACAGGCCATTCCCGCGGCTATTGAGCCCAGTGAGGCGGTTGCCAACCAAATGCAGTTCATCGCCAATGAGGCCTCTGCTCTGAAAAACGAGACTGCTGAGTTGGAATCCTTGCAGCGTCAGGTTGACGAACAAATAGCAAAGCTCAGCACAGATACCGTCGACCAAGTACGCATGGAGCAGGCGGAACTTCAATTGGACACCCAAAAGGTCGCCCTGGAATCCGTTGAGCTGACGCTCAAATCCGCTAGACAGACTCTCGAAGAGCTTACCTCGGCAGTCGCTGAACTCGAAGAAAAACTGCAGATTCTCACTTCTGTACAACGAGATTCTTACGATCGGGAGTTGATCGCGGATACCAGGGCGAGCCTCGACGAAAAGCGGATCTTGTTGACGCTGCAGAAGCAGCGTATCGAACAGCTGGATCAACGCGGGGCATTGGAGAATGAGCGCTACAAGCTCGCTGAGCGCTGGTTTCAGGCGGTGAAAAACACCTATCGCGATCAGCAGGCTGAAGCGCGCAAGTTAACCCTCGAAGAGCTCGAGAAAGAGTTGGTCATCCAACAGCAGGGCTGGCAGCTGAAAGCAAACGATGCGCGAAACTATGCCAATCAACTCCGTGACACCCCGGAGGCTTCACAATCGGCCAAAGATCTTGTCGAAACACGGCTGGTTGAAGCCGAGGAGTCGGTGTTCCTGATCAACGTTCAGCGAAAAATGGCGACCATACGCACCCAACTCGACAAGCTAAGGGAATCTGACAACGATTCGAAAAGCCTGCGCGGTTTACGTTCCACCACCAATACCCTGGAAACCATGGGCGCCCAGCTCGGTTCAATAAAACTGTTGCTCGACAGCAAAGCCGATTTGGCCCTGCAGCGTCGTCAGGTGATTCTCAAGGGGCTGGACCTGGAGAGAGATAACCGGAAGGAGTACCGGGAGGTCTACTCCATCTTCAACGGGTTGATCGGACGCTTCGAACAGCAGAAAACCGCATTGAAGACGTTGGCGTCGGCGGTGGAAGAGGAGCGGGAGCGCATCCGCTCCATCTATCTGGAACGCAAGAAGCGGGGGCTGAGCGAGCGCCACCAGCTGCCACGCACCCTCCAGCAATGGGAAGCACTGCTCGCAGAGATCCATCGGCTCCCGGAAAAGCTGTTGCAATTAGGACGAAACATTATTCTCAGTATGTCCGTCTCACTGGAGCAGGCCGACCTCAATCGCTGGCTTTTGCTGCTGCTCCCGGGGATACTTTGGGCGCTATTCTGCCTCCTGCTGGGCAAGCTGAAACCATCCCCACCGGATATCCAGGATAGATCCTTCACCCAGAGAGCGGTAATTATCAGTACCGCCCTGGTCCGCAGGAGCCGTTTCGATCTGCTGCTGAGCGGCTTACTGCTGATCGCAAGTTGGGTGCTGGATATCGTGCCCCCTGGTTTTTTGCTGGTTGCCTCGGTTGTCGCTATCTGGCTGAGCGCACGCCTGATTATTGGCCTCGCGTGGTGGGTATTGGTTTCCCCCCTGGGTTTGGAGGGGCAGCATACCAGGCTGTTTCGTCTGGTGGTGTTGTTCACTCTGCTGCATGCCCTGCTGGCGCTGGGGCTTACCCTAGGCTATCTGGAGCTCATTTCCCAGGAACTCAGGGAGCTGTTCGAACGCTTTTTTATGTTCTTCCTGCTCCCACCCGCCTTTCTGGCCCTGCGTATCAGAAACCTCTGGTACGGAATGCTGAAGGAGCGGAAGGGGAATACCCACTGGGTCCGTTTGATGGGTCTGGCCGGTCTGGCGATCCCTCTCGCAATCGCGGTGGCGGCCCTGATGGGGATCTTCGGTTATATCAACTTCGCTTGGACCCTGGGCGCCTATCTGGCGCTCTCATTCGCGGTCATTACCGGATGGATGATTGCACGAGGATTGATACTCGATCTCGCCCAGAGTGTGGAAAAGGTTATCGCCAGCCGCACCAAGCAGGCCAATTTTTGGGTCAAGAGTCTCATCGAGCCCATTCAGTATCTTATCCGCCTCGGCCTGTTTCTCACCGCGGTCTGGCTGCTCTATCGATTGCTGGTAGAAGACCCGGCAACTGGCCTCGACTTACGATCCTGGTTGAGTCACACCCTCTTCACTCTCGGTGAAAAGCCCATCAACAGCATAGATTTGCTGAGTTCGGCTGTGCTGCTGTTCCTGGTTTTTTACGTTGGGAGATGGGCAAGAGAGGTTACCTATGGCTGGGTTTACGCGAAGATCAAGGACATAGGCATCCGCAATAGTCTCTCGGTATTTACCCAGTATGCGGTGGTGGTCATCGGTCTGCTTGTGGCGCTCAACATCATGGGCATCAATCTCACCAGCCTGGCGGTATTCGCCGGGGCGCTGGGTGTTGGTATCGGCTTTGGGATGCAGAACATAGCCAATAATTTCATCAGCGGCCTGATCTTGCTGGCGGAGCGCCCGGTGCGTACCCGGGATTGGGTAACCATCGGCGACAAGGAGGGGACAGTCGCAGAGATCGGTATGCGCTCGGTGACCGTTACAACCTGGGATAATCAGGATGTCATCATTCCCAATTCCGACTTGATCAGCAATTCCTTTATCAATTGGACCCGCTCGGATACAGAAGTCCGCACCGTTTTACTTATTGGGGTCAGTTATAACGCAGACCCAAATCTGGCCCAACAGGTGATTCTCGATGCGGTAACCATGCAGCCCGAGGTTTCGTTAGCCCCCAGGGGACCTCAGGTGTGGCTGGTCGACTTCGCCGCTTCATCGGTCAATTTTCGGATTCAGTTCTTCACCGATGTGCTGCGCTTTAGCCGCCTCGAGGTGCAGTCAAAGGTGCTGTTCGCAATTTGGAATGCGCTCAAGGAAGCGGAAATCGAAATCCCCTTTCCTCAGCAGGATGTCTACATCAAGTCACTGCCGCAACAGGGGGGCGGTCCGAAACCGGAATAGTGGACGCCATTATCACCTCTCAAGTAGGGCTGCCTTAACGCCAACAGTCCCCGGGACAGGGACCGGCGACTGGGTCATGGCCATCAGAAATTGGCAAGAAAGAAGGGAATCATCAGCGCATTGGCCAAGTCGATGAAAAAGGCCGCCACCAGGGGCACAATAATAAATGCGAGGTGCGAAGCGCCATAACGCTGGGTAACCGCGGACATATTCGCCATCGCCGTCGGAGTTGCACCCAGCGATATGCCACCGAATCCCGCAGAGACCACCGCAGCATCGTAGTTGCGCCCCATCGCTGGGAAAACAACGAACAGATTCACCAATACCGCCACCAGAAATTGCATGGCGAGGATGGAGAGAATAGGGCCAGCAAGATCAATCAATGTCCACAACTGCATACTCATCAACGACATCGCCAGAAAGGTGCCCAATGAAATATCGGCGATAAGGGCCATCGCTGGAGTTCGAGTTGGCCATTCGGTGCCGGTTATTCGGGGGAAATTTCTGGGAACCAGATTGGTTAGTATGATGCCCGCAAACAGGCAGGTGACAAAAAGCGGAAGTTTGAGGCCCAGTTCCTCCAGCCCTTCGTTCAAAAGTAATCCAACAATGGCGCTGAGATGAATCGCAAGTAGCGCATCGAGAAAATCCAAATGGCCGATGCCCTCCCTCTTTTCCTCCTCGGACAATCCCACATCCTGAGGCCCCTCTTCCGCCGGCTTGAGGTCATGACGCTTGATTAAAAACTTGGCTATCGGCCCCCCCATCAAACTGGCCAGGATCAGGCCGAAAGTGGCACAGGCAATACCAATCTCCATTGCATTGGCAATACCGTAATCCTCGGCTATCCTCGGGGACCAGGCGATAGCCGTACCGTGGCCACCAATCAGTGAGATAGTTCCCCCTAAGAGTCCCACAGGAGTCTCCAGGCCGAACATACGGGCCACGGAGATACCGGTGATATTCTGCAAAATCATATAGGCGATGGTAATCCCAAGCAGGATCACCAAGGGTTTGCCACCGGCAGCCAAGTCTCGAATACTGGCATTGATGCCTATAGTGGTAAAGAAATAGACCAGCAGGATATCCCGCGCCTCGAGTTCGAAGGTTACAGCCACACCAGAAAACGCATAGACCAATCCCATCAGGAGAGAGATAAGCAGGCCCCCACTCACCGGTTCGGGAATACTGAATTCCTTCAGGAAGGCAATCTTCTCATTCAGTCTTTTTCCGATGAATAGGACGACGATACCCAGAGTTACCGTCAAAAAGGGATCGACCTTCAGGGTGCCGTCGACTATTTCCATACTTCTGGCCTTCTAGTTGGTAAAAACAGCGAGCAGTTCGGCACAAATACTACTTGATCGCTGAGCAAAGTTGAAAGAGCCGCTTTGATTTCCCCCTATTTTCCTTTTTGACGCCTTATTGACGTTTGACCCATGGGTGCCGTGACAGCCAATGGGTAGATTTACCCCCAGAAGCTACCGAACCCAGCCACCGGCCTTTCCGCCAAAAAGAGGAGACCCAACACATGCAATACAGGAATTGGGGAAAAGCAGCCGAAAGTATGGAACTCCTGGCCCTCAGAGATCTCTTCGACGCCGCGCCCGGAACCACACGCCACTCCCTCGGCCTGGAGCAGAAAAAGGTGGGAGAGGCTAGGCTTTTCGCCGCCCGGAACACACAGAGCATACTGCTTAATCGGGTCGTGGGCCTGGGGGTCGATGAGCCCGCCTCCGCCAAACAGATTCTCCGGATCCGTGATTACTATGCCGCCGCGGGCATCAGAGACTACTTCCTCCACATCCAACCCTGGGCGATGTCCGCCGGGGCCTGGGGCTGGCTGTTCGAAGCGGGATTGAAACAGGATCGCGGGTGGACCCAGTTTGTAAGGGACACCGGCTTCCCACCCGAGCACAAGACAGCCCTACGTGTTGCACCCATCGGCGCCGACCTTGCCCAGGAGTTCGGCCGCATCGCCGCCGATGGCTTCGGCCTGGGAGAGCTAGCAGTCGACGCTCTTGCTGCATTGGTGGGGCGTCCCGGCTGGCATCATTTCATGAGCTTCCAGGACGACCAGCCGGCCGGTGTCGGTGCCATGCGCGTATCCCAGGGCACGGCCTGGCTGGACTGGGCGGCTACGGATCCCAGATACCGCGGCATGGGAAGTCAAAGCGCGCTGTTGAGTAGACGAATTCAGACCGCACGGGAACTGGGCTGCAAGCAGATATTCTCGGAAACAGGAGAAGCGGTTCCCGGAGATCCCCAACATTCGTTTCACAACCTGGTGAGGGCAGGCTTTCGTGCCACTTACACTCGGGAGAATTTCGCCCCCATCGTTTCACCCAACCACGCTGCTGAACTTAGCTCAGTAGTCGGTTGATCGTTATTCACTCTACCCGCCTTAGCGGGACAATCTTAATCAAAAGGAGAAAGATCATGTGCAATCCCGTCAATATCCCCAACGTCCCTGCCTCCGAATCTGGCGACCCTGGCGAGGCTTTCGCCGAGCACCTGGTGGAAATCCTCAATCACGGAGCTATTGCTCTTATGACCTCCATCGGTCATCGCACGGGCCTGTTCGATACCCTCGCCGAATTACCTCCGGCCGGTAGCGGCGAGATCGCCGATGCATCCGGTCTCGATGAACGTTACGTCCGCGAATGGCTGGGCGCCATGGTGACCGCGGGTTTTATCCAGTTTGAGTCGGACACGGAAACCTATGTCCTGCCAGCGATTCACGCCGCCTGGCTCACACGAGCCGCCAGCCCCGACAATGTTGCCGTATTCGCCCAGTACATACCGCTCTTGGGACAGGTCGAGGACGACATCATCCACTGCTTCCGAAATGGTGGCGGAGTTCCCTACGAGCGTTTCGGTCGGTTTCATGAAGTGATGGCGGAAGATAGCGGACAAACCGTCGTCAGCGCGCTTTTCGACCATATACTGCCCCTGATCGAAGGCCTGGAATCACGCTTGAAAGCCGGTATTGATGTGATGGATGTAGGATGCGGACGTGGTCATGCCATGCTGCAGCTGGCCTCGGCATTTCCTAACAGCCGATTCACAGGTTATGACTTTTCGCCGGAGGCAATCGCTTGGGCGAGCGCTGAGGCGAAACGCCAGAGGCTCGACAATGTAGTGTTTCGAGTGAAGGATGCCGCCACTCTGGATGAGGAAGCGGGCTACGACTGGATCACCACCTTCGATGCCATACATGATCAGAGGGATCCGGCTTCGGTGCTGTCCGGCATCTACCGTGCCTTGCGCCCCGATGGAGTCTATCTGATGCAGGACATCAAGGGCTCGAGCCATTTGCACAACAACCTGGATCACCCCATCGGCCCTTTACTCTACACCCTCTCTACCATGCACTGTATGACCGTCTCGCTCTCCCAGGGAGGTGCCGGGCTGGGCACCGTCTGGGGCAGAGAACTGGCGTTGAAAATGTTGGCAGAAGCCGGCTTTGGGCGCGTGGTTGTAGAGGAGTTGGACCACGATTTCCAGAACTACTTTTATGTAATCCGCAAAAACTGACGAGGGAGAATTCCAGCTTCATCGCGGAGTCAACACAAACCACCCCGGCGCAGGGAAGCCGCCGGGGTCTGGCTTTGCTTGGCGTCGGCCGATCGAGTTGTAGTGATACGACTTCCAGTGAGAGGCACAGCCATTACTATCGGCGGACGTTCTCGTGCCCGAACGGGCAGTGGCGGCAGGCCGAACCGCAACAGCTTCCACGGCTACGGTGATATAGCGCCGTAAATACGATCAATCCCCCTTCCATGTAAAAATGCCTGCCCTCTAACATGTTTTCGATGGGCCAGGGATCCCTCTCCTGGGCTTCAGATATTGATACTTGCGGCTTTCTGGTCAAGGTCACGCCGGTTCCACCTATTTCTCGATCCGGTTCGGCAGAAGACAGTATACTGCCAATGTGGCAACAAGGTATTGAGGACTCGAATGAAGTTACACCTGATGACCTGGATGGACGTCGAAGACTACCTTAAATCCTCACGGGGTATCATTATCCCCATCGGCTCTACCGAGCAGCATGGTCCCCTGGGACCTATCGGCACTGACTGTATATGCCCAACAGCAATCGCCGAACAAGTTGGCGAGGATGATGGTATATTGGTTGGCCCCACCATCAATGTGGGAATGGCGCAACATCATTTGGCGTTTCCCGGAACCATTAGCCTGCGCCCGAGCACCCTTATTGCGGTGGTTAAGGATTACGTTGCCTCCCTCTATCGTCACGGCTTTCAATACTTCTACTTTCTCAACGGTCACGGTGGAAATATCGCAACTGTACAGGCGGCGTTCGCTGAGATCTACGGGGCCCGTAGCTTCCACCCCAACGCCGACAAGCCCGCTCCTCGCTGCAAACTGGCCAACTGGTACATGATGCCCGAAGTCGCTAAATTCAGCCGCGCACTTTACGGCGACAAAGAGGGCAATCACGCTACCCCATCGGAGATCGCGGTAACCCAGCATGTCTTTCCGGAAAGCATCAGAACCGCAGTGCTCCAAGCGGCCCCAGCTTCCCTTCGGCCAGCAACTGATGCCGACGATTTCAGACGCCTCTTTCCAGACGGGCGCATCCAGGCGGACTCATCTCTTGCCCGACCGGAACACGGTGCCCGCCTTGTTGAACTGTGCACGGAAGCAGTAAGAAAGGACTACGCCGACTTCATCAACGCCGGTTGAGATACCATTACGGGGGCGACGAGATTCGTCAGTGACAGGGCTTCTCAGCGATGAGCAGCAACCGTTGGAGATTGAACAATGAAACTGCTTTCAACACCGGGATTGCTCGGCACGGCACTACTGCTCTCAATACTGAGCGGCTGCCAACCGACAGTTTATCTGATGCCAACGCCGGAGGCGTTCAAGTCTGGGCTGCACGACCCGTTTTCCAAGGATGCGGAACTGGACACACGAAACCACATCGTCTATGCGACCAATCGAATCGCTGTAGGGCCTAAAGAAAATCGTCAGCACTTAACCCTTTTTGACGATCAGATTCGGGTCGGTGTGGCGCGCATCCGTATCGGTGCTGAAGGTAAATCCTGGGCTCAGCTACGGGCTATCTCGACCACCGAGCAGCGTCTGGATAACGTACCCCTAACCCTGGAAAAGGCGAGCGAGAAACTTACCATTTCCAGTATCGAGGAGCCCCTCGAACTGACTGCGGCGGGTCGAGCCTTTTTTGATCGTTTGAACGCCGCGCTTGCGCGAAATATGGATCCTGACCTGATCCTCTATGTCCACGGCGCTAACAACAACTTTTACCGAGCCAGCGCCCAGGCGAGCCAACTGCGGCACTTCAGCGGTAGAAACTCGGTCGTCATGCTCTATGCTTGGCCTTCTGCGGAGAGCCTCTTACGGTACGCAGTTGACGTAAACAACGCACGAAAAACCGTCCCGGTTTTCGCTCGTTTACTGGAACTTTTGGCAAAATACAGTAACGCGAGATACATCGATATACTCACCTATAGCGCCGGCGCCCAAGTTGTAAGCCCCGCCCTCGCCTCCCTCAGAGAAAAGCATGGTGAGCGAGATATATCAGACTTAAAAGGCCGACTACGGCTGGGAGAGGTGTACTTTGCCGCACCAGACGTCGATTTTGTAAGATTCCTCGAAGACATGGCCACCTATATTGATCTGCCCTCGCACGTTACTCTGGCGATCAATCCCGATGACAGTGTATTGGCCTTTGCCAGCCGGCATCACGGTGTCTCCCGCGCCGGTCGGCCGGATGGCACGGAGCTGGGGGCCGATGAGACCCGATGGGTGCTGAATGCAACCCGCGATCTGCCTTTTGACGTCATCTGGATAGATCCCCAAACACTACCCGGTATGAGCAAGGGTGCGCACGATTTTTGGTACAGCCACCCCTGGGTGAGTACCGATGTGTTGGTGCAGCTTCTGTTTCAGGCTCGTCCCCAAGATCGAGGTTTAGAAGCCCTCGACAACGAGGACGAAGCAAGACTGTGGTATTACCCCCCCGACTACCCGGAACGCATTACTCCGGCTATCAATCGGTTGATGCAGCAGGCTCTTGAAAGCGCCCCAGACGAAGAAAATTCAAAACCTGTTCAATGACCTCTTCGGCATCCATTATGAACGGATGGGGGTAGGGCAAGACCAGGAAGTCGGCCATACCATCGACCTTTGCGCGTTCCACCGACACTTTCCCATCGTTTTCTCCGGGTATGATGTCGGCAAGCCAAGCGTCAAAAAAGCTATGTCGATTGCCAGTAATGACCCCAAGAGGAAAGTCCACCCGCCCCAACTGCTCGGGAAGCCCGCTTGGCCCTGTGATCAACTGTTGGCCGGCCGGACCATTGATCCACTGATAAAGCGGTGAAGATTGTAAATGGTCGGCGGCTTCGCTCCCCCGGTTTGGCGGGCTTAACATCACCACCCGCCCGAGGTTAGCAGGCCGATTCTCTCGGAGATAGTAGCGCACCAGAATACCCCCCATGGAATGGGTAACAAAATGAATGCTATTGGCCTGCAATTGTTCGCAGATCTGTAATCCCCGGGGTAAGACATCCAAAGCCGAAACTTCAATGGTCTGTTGTCGAGAGGGGTAGTTGAGGTTCACACTAAGGTAACCTGCTGCGTCCAAGGCTTTCTCCAGCTTGTGCATCGAAAACCGGGATCTGCCAAGACCGTGCAAGAGAATAACGCAGTCAGGACTTCCCCTCCCTGATAGTCCTCCCAACGCCATTGCCACCCCGAACTCCGTTGTTAGTGAAAGAAATAAAACAACGAAAATACCTAAGCAGCGGGTGCTTAGGGGACTCACTTCTCCGTGATACCCTTTCAGGGGCCTAACCTTCCAAAAAAAAACCGAACACGATCCCAGCATATGAGTGGTGACCCCACTGGTGCAATACCCCCACTTCGCAGAGCACCTTTCTCACAAGCTGATATACCTGTGGAGTGGTGCTTTGTTCGAGGGAGGAACCTACCAACACTCTAGCTCGAATCCTAGCTAGGGGATAACAAACTAAAACGACAAAAAAAGGGCCCCTCGACGGGGCCCTCTCTAGCCTAACCCTGAGGGTATCCACAGGATACCCTTGGAGGGGAAAACTATTTACGGCTGCTGCGGCGCCTGCGGGCAATGCCCATGCCGACAAGTGCCAAACCCATCAACGCGATCACTGGCGGCTCAGGTACTTCCTCCACCTTAACCAGGCGTGCATACAAAGTCGCAGTGTTCTCCTGGTTCTCTTCAGTCAGGAATTCATTGACTACGGTGTTTCCTCCATCGGTGCTAAAACCGATGATCTCCAGGATGTAAGTCATACCGTCGATAGTCACCGTCTCATCCGAGGAAGCGTCGGGGATGGAAACCAAATCGGGGCAGGGAATATTTCCGCCCGCATCACACGGATCGTCGTTGTTAGGGGTCTCTTGGTGCTGAAAGAAATAGTTGAAGGTCTGGACCTCACCTTCGTCGGTAAAATTCAGGGTCAGATCCAGATCAACACCGGTTATCGAAGGTAGATCTATCTGAAAATTCTCGTGGGTGAAATCGCCCAGCTCGAACTGCGAACCGTCTAGAGGGGCGTCGCCATCCACACCGGTGAAGACATACCCGCTTTTCTTCAGCTCTGGGTTGAGGTCGTCTTGGTTGTTGGGCGTTCCCCACATCAGATGATTGGTACCTTCCCCTTCGAGGGTAGAATCATCTGAAATCTGCGCGTCTTCCCAAGTGCCGCTGCTGGTGATGGGCGTGGCGCCCACGTTCAGTGCCGCAACCATACCAATTGCAGTGCAAGTGGCTAACAGTGTTTTCTTCATGCTCACTTTAATGTCTCTCCTAGTTCTTATTTAAGTGTGTTGTCCCTGCCCATGGAATAGCTGCGGACGACCGAGTACTAATTGACGCTCTGTTACCCCTTCGCTGAATTATACACAAGCCAAGTCATCGGAATTCAAGCAACATCCGTACCATATGCATTCCGTAGGCGTTGTTGGAGTCTCGTCGGGGAACACTAAAGCCTGCTTGGCCAGACGACGCTTTTTGCCTGCTGAACTGCAGGCACCGACCATCCATCACTCTATTTACTATAGCTACTTCAATCTGTTAGCCACAACGTCTTGAAATCTTCCCGGCATCTCGAAACCAAGCACTTACAGGTCACAACGATATGAATTCCCCAACAGATGGTGGGATGCCTTTGATAATTGGAACGAGGGGCTCTTGATCAACTGTAAAACAAACTGACACCTTATCGTGCCCGAATTCTGGACCTGATCTCCTGAAGCACCTTTGAAATCAGAAAATCCAGCCAGTTACCGTTTACTATCATATAGTTAGAAGCGAGGGTAAAAGTTCGGCTGTAGTGTATATTTTGCTGACACAGCACGCTAGGGGTTATTCAAGAAGTAAGATTATCAGGATTAATCAACGATTTTCCCTCCTCTATGAGCTCTAGAGTTCCATCTCTGCCTACTACAAAGAGCGCATCAAGAATGCTGAGGGACGGGATAAACGGAAAAGCCTTTGCTTCATAGCACGGATTGCCATATTGCTGTACGGCCAGCTTTATGCCCTCCGACGAGAATTTATCGGGCGATTGGTAGTTCATCCCGCCTCTTCCCGAGATATAAGTTGTCCCTTTTTTTCTGTGAACTAAATCGATAATTCTATCGTCCGCAGTGCTGCTTAAATGGTAAACGCTAGAGTATGAAAACTTCACTTCAAGCTTCAAGAAATTCGCGATGCTCTTTATCAGTGAAGCATTAATTTTGTATAAGTATTCCTCACCCGATAAAAAAAATGGCTCCAACAACTCAATGGTTTCGGTGTAGTATGGTGCTTTTTTGTATCTGTCTGCGATGACATTCAGATGACTTCTGCCCCAGTCTGATGAAGCAACGATAATTTCATTTATCGACGCCCCTTTTTTCTTGCATACGGGTAATGTCAGCCATTGATCGGTGTTTCCACGCCTAATCTTTGTGCGAGATACAAAGCTTCGACCCTGCGGCATCTGAACATCATCCAAAAATACGAATATATTGCTACTCGACATCTTTGCGAAGTATCCGATCCACGGGATGTAGTTTGGTTGATGTACCGCCACGCTTATGTCAGTGTTTCCCAGAATCTGTTTTTCCATTGATAGATAATCACCAACTAGCTCTTGCTGAGTTGTTCCATATCCCAACTGCCGATAGAAATTTATAGCTTCACGATTGTCTCGGTGAACTTTCAGAGTAACCAGGAAAGATTTGCCAATCACTGCTGCTACCATTTGCTCCAGCTTACCTGCTAACTTGAATCCTACACCTCTCCTCCTGCACTCAGGAGAGACAATAAAATGGTGGATGTGTATTGAGTGCTCTTTTCTCGACGCTATCAGATAGGCCAAAGGCCTGTCCCCTTCAACCGCCATCAAACTCCATTCCCATTTACCGGGCAATTCTAATAGTAAATTGTCACTGTTCCATCTCTCCCACTCCTGATCGGCAGAAAAAGAAAGAAACATTTCTGCATGGGCAGCGCATAGCGACTTTGTAAGAGTGAATACGTCTATATTTGCCATGGCCTGCTTATCTAATTATGGATCGTATGCAATCGAAAACTTCGGCATACTCTACGCCGATCTGCGTTCCACGAAATACCATTTGGGATCTTAAGTAATCAGCACTAAGATAACTTCTATGACCCTGTGATTTATATTTTTTCAACGCATCGACTTTTTTTTCTACATCTCTTTTCGACAAAATTGAAAAACACTTGTTTCCAAAACTAATATTGTTCCACGGGATCTCGTAACACAGAATAGTTCGATCTTTGAACGCCCTTAGTCCTTCGCAATATACAGTATAGTGATCCTGATGGAGGTCTTGTTCCGCCGGCATCAAAACAACGGACGGATCGATATCTTTCTTGATATTAACCAGGTCATCCAGTATGTCCTGCCGTCTGGACGAAAATCTGCGAACTTCGTACTCCAATATAACAAGATTGGCTCTCGCTATTCCTAACTCAGATGTCGCATCAATGACCTCACTTGCCAATATATCTGAGGGCCATCCATCTGGTATTGAGCTCTGGCATATTGAAAATGCGACATAATACACATCATGTCCCTGTCGCACCCACTTGCTGATGGATCCACCGGCGCCAAGTTCTCCATCATCAGTATGCGGGGCAAGAATCAGTATCCGCTCTTTGTTCCCTATAATCATCTTTGTGCACTTTTTAGAACGCTGCTATAGACCTCACTCAGTTTCTCGGCCTGGGCTTCCCAACAGTAAGAATCAAGTATCTTGTTTGTGCTTTCCGGATCCAGTCTGAATGTATTTCTCGCTTGATAGGCTTCTTTTATCGCAGTGGCAATTTTTTTGTGATCAGTGTTCTCTCTGGCGATACCAATCTGATGATCTTCGACAAAATTCTTCATTTCACTAAGATTTCCGACAACTATGGGTAAGCGCGCAAAAACCGCGTCAAACAACTTGTTTGGCAAAGCCAAATCGTAGGACTTGGATACATTTTGTGCCGGATTGATAAACAGGTCAGCGCCACCTATGACCAGCGGAACCTCGGCTGGAGAAACCGGATCCAGCAAGTGCAGTCTACCCGATATTCCTTTGAGCTCGGCAAGATCCTGCAGCGCTTTGTCCCGGCTCTCTCTGCGCGGACCCAAAATGGCGACATGGAAGTTGACAGGCATGTGCATCAGTGATTTTACAAGTAGTTCCAACCCCCGGCCAAAAGTCACAACGCCCACATATACAACTATAACATCGTCATCTTTTGCACCTATTAGAGTACGAATATTCTTGGTACTACGCTCAGAAACTATCATTTTGTTTGGACTGTTAAGTATCACCTGTGGCCGTGGTAATCCATAAGCCATAGATATCACCTCTGATATGCCATCGCTAACGGTAATAACCGCATCCGCGCGCCGTATTCCATACCATTCAAATATCTGATCAGAAATGTTTCTTACGAAGTTGTAAGCTTTGTTCCGGTGCATTTCCAATTCGTGGGCATCATAAATCACTTTAACAGGCTTCTTGCTTTTCAACTTAAACCTCACTGCCGAGAGCAGAGTATAGAGATCATGTGCATGAATAATCTTGGGATCGAATTGGTCGATGAAAGGATAAAGTGATTTATAATAATCCAGGTGACGCCCAATCGGTCGTACATACTCATCGAAAAATGGCACTTGCTTTTTTAGTTTTCTCTTGGTTTTGGCTCTTTCCCTTTTTAGCTTATTGATTCTACCTTTTATTCTTTTGCTGGCTTTGCCGACTCTTACTTCAGCACGCTTGATAATCAAGAACTGCTTAACCAGCAGTATGAGCTTCTCCACTATGCTCTTTTTGTAAGGCAATTCTGAAACCAGCGCATCATGCCCTGTGAGTAACAGCTTCTTCAGTTTCTTTCTCTTTGGAGCTAGCTCTTTCTCTTGTTCGGTAAGGGATGATATGTCATCAGCGATCTGATGCAATCGCTTTAGTTTTTTTCTAAAGAAAAATTCGTATGTATACTTCTTGTAAGGCACCACGATGAGATCCAGTCCATCGAGATCTCTCCTCTCTACATCCGTAATGTTAGAAATACCAATAATACTAACGGAATAGTCACTTTTTTGGGCTATGCTGTTGGCAACCTTTTTTACACGTGTGTCGTGTGAAACATCATTGGTTACCAGCATGAGGGTATTAATCATCTTCTGTTTCCGATTCTGCAGGGAGTGGCGTGTCCTGATGCATATATCGATCTATCATCGAGTTGTTCGTTATGCGGTATCGATGAATAGCGCCAATCAAAACTGAGGGGGAAACCACCTTTGTAGTAATTAACGAGGTCTCAGCAGGAATACTTTCTGGAAGGCTTTCTGAAAAGCAAAGCTCAGTCCCTGTTGCCTTGCAACCACCTTAAACGTCTCCCATTTGCTCCGGCTGGGTGTCCTTGCCTTTATTCTCTGAGCGAGCCGGTGCACATTGTGAATACTCTTGTCATGAAATCGCTTGTGATAACCGATATAATCAATCAGCGGCTCGATATTTTCTACGAATCTTTCTACAGTTTCGGCTTCTTCATATATTGCGATCAGTTGCCTTGCAACTTTTTCAGAATCGTGAAGATCTTCGCAATACGCTCTTGCTCTTTCCCCCATTCGCTTTCGTTTTCCATGGTCCTTTATCAGATGTCTGAGCTTTTCTTTAATATTGGTAGGATTAGCGTTACAAAGCGGAGGTATATCTCCGAGGTGATGGTAAAGATCATCCCGGATATACGAAACTACCGCCTTTCCGAGTGCCATAGCCTCAACAGCGAACACACCGTACCATCCGATTCTCAGCTGATCTACAACGATATCTGATTTCTTGTATTTTTCTCTGGCTTCGTCGTTACTGAGGTTCTCAATTAGTTCGAATCTAAACCTGAGTCCCTCTGCCTTGAGCTCATTCACAGCTTGGATTACGTAGTCTGAGCCTTTCACCACCCGCCTGGAAGGCGCATGAATTACAATAGGATCCTGACTATTCACAGCACCGACAAAGGGCCACTCGGTAAGGTCAATTGCCCTGGGAACGATAACTGAATTCGGAACATATGATTGTAGTTCCGGATCCGGCACCAGGACCCGGTGAGATAGTGTATCCACAACAGATCTCAATCTGTCGATTTGCTCATCGGGGAACTTTGTAAATAGTTTCCCTGGATTCTCTTCGACATAATTAAAAGGGGAGAGCCGCTTGAAGCTCTTTCCGCTTCTTACTTCAGAACCCCGATAGTTGAATATGATGGTTTTACCCAATAGCCTCAGCAACAATAGATCATAGGCGGTAGGGAAACTGAGGTATTTTGGGTTGAAGTAGAAGTAAGGACGAAAGTAGAAGTGGAAGATATCGTATTTTGGTGACATCTCCTTTAGCATATGGGAATACTGCTCAAATCCATCACCAATAATCTCGTAAAAGTAATCACTCTTGTAACCAAACTTGGAATAGTAAGCCATCACCGATGCTGCTTCGATTCCATGTTTACGCTGAGCCTTGGATACTATCGCCGGCTGCCCTGCTGCCCCTGTAATTCCATGTAGTACTCTCATTCCTAACTCCCTAAATCCTCTTCCAGTCCCTCTTGGGCCGAGCTCGAGCTATCTGAGCAAGATATTCGGAATAAATCCTGAGAGCCGAATAGAAGTTTCTGTGGCAAGTCTTTATACACGATGACCCGTATCCGGTTATCGGTTAATTCGTCGACGATTTTTTGGTCAGTTTGTGAAGATTTTTTAAATGCTTTGGCATCGATAAATACTATACCGCCATCTCCATCTAGCCGGGAATAACATGCTTGCAATACTAAATTAGACAACTCCAATTTTGAGCCCAACTCTCTTTCATCAGCTGAATGTAACTTCTTTAGCAGCAAGCGAGAATATTCGCTATCACGAGCCTTTAATCCATAATCAGAATAGAGCCAGTTACGAATATCTCCCAGCTCTTCTGTACTGAAACTGCGTTCCCGGTATATAACGAAAACCCAGTCCTGGGATACAGAAAGCCCCAGTCTGTAGCATATACAACCTACGGTAAACTTATTGAGATCCTGTTCCAGATAAACAGAAAAAGTGTCTCCCGCTTCATAGCGCTTCTTATGAACCTCTTCTCCCATGATTCTGGCTACATTACCTATGGTGATCCCTGCCTGGGTATTCTCTGACTGATTCTTGGACAATGAGTCCATGAACTGTGTAAATCTTAGCGAGAACGGTAAAAATATCTGTGTCTTAACAAAAGATGATGATATCGATTTAACCTGAATTAGGCAGAAATTTAGAAGAAAGAAGTAGATAAGTGCTTCAGAAAGAATGAGGGCATTGCCTCCGGATCGCATGCCAAACTGAAGCAGCACAAGGAATGTCGATAGTGCTAGAAAAGCGCCGGAAATAAGGAGAGCCTTGTAACTAACTGTGAGGCGTTCACCATAAGCTTCGAGAAATGCCTTTATCCTTTTATTTTCTTTAAAAGATTCTAGAAAGGCATTTTTGTGCGGCCGCTGCCGTTGAGACTTAAGGCCATGACTGATAGCTGTTTTTCTTTCCATAACATCACCTTTCGCTGTGGACTCTATCGCCAGTCCAAGCTCGGTGACCTTGCGAGATCTAAGATAAAACAGGAAAGAGAAGGAAGATAACAATACCAACACATACAGTGTAGTGAGTGGATAGATATAGGAAAGTACGCATAGTGACAAAAGTAAAAATACGATAGGGAGGCTCATTTCAAATACTGCCGATACGAGCCTACCGTACAAACGGATGTCTTTGGTTGCAATCCTGGTCAGATCGGCTAGTGATCTGCTGGAGGCAGGAATATATCCGGCACTGTGGATACGTGAGAGCAATCGATTAAGGCATATTTTTTCATGAGATATCATTGCCTTGACACTTTGCGACATAGCCAGATACGCAAACACTGAGCTGATTGCCAGAATGCCTCCGACACTCAATGAGAAGGTCCACACAAATCTACTTCTCTCTGTAGTGGCCACCCAATTAGAGAGAGCAGAAGTATCTTCACCCAGCAGATAGGAAAGGTAGTCGACGATGAGATAGAGGCACATCATCTGTGAACAAACCGCTACGCCACTAAATACTAACGCATACAGAATTCGGCCTTTGTGAATCGAGATGACTTGTCCGATAATGGAAAACATCTAACAAATACAAATCTTAACAGCCGTCTACAAAGGATTGGGTTAAATACATTGAGCGGAAAACTGTAATAAACGACGGCACCTATCCTGGAAATCCATTGCGCTCTAGTAATGCGCCATAGAAACTTCAAAGACTGCGAACAAGCCAGATGCCACGACTATACAGGCTAGCGAAAATAAGAAACCGGCCTAACTAGGTAAAGAAAGAATAAATCTCCTTTCCTATAAAGTCGAGGGTTTTTCCCGACTGTAATAATGCGCGGCGGCCGAGCCACTCTAGGAGTGGTAACAGGCCCCTCGCGGCATTCGCGCCGGAAAACGCTTGCAGGGGTCTGCCGTTCCTCGCGCTACGACTGCAGGATCTCGGAGAGGCCTAAGACCATTACTACTGCGTCTGGCGGGTAGCCGGTAAGAAGCATTGAACCTACTAACTAGGCCCATCTTGTTCCGTCAAACGCGCCGCCGCGACCACCCAGTTTTTTAGGGGAAATCGGCGCTACACAGAATGGCAGAACGCTTGAGAAGAGGATGGCCGACGGAGTTACTGCTGTTCTGAACGTCCACTGAGCCACCAGGCTCGAAATCGCCCAACCGCTTGAAGTCAGTATCTATGGCGGATTTTCAGTCTAATCCACGGGCGCACACCGAAGTCCGTAACCAGAGTGAGGAGACGATGAAGATACTTCTACTAGAAGGCGAAACCCGTATTGCGGACTTTTTACACCGCGGTCTGGAAGCTGAGGGCTGGACAGTAGACCATCCCTCGATGGAGAGAAGGGCCTGAACAATGCTAATCGATGAGCTCGCTTTCACTTTAGTGTTGAAAAACAAAGCGCTTTCGCGGGCCGCAGGTTCAGTTCCGTTACTCGATGGGTCTAATTTAGTAGTCGGAAGAGGGATGAGATAACCGGATCTGGCCAGTTAGCTTTCTGGATTTTGACCTAGGATTCTTCGATCAGGACCAGAACCGTGTCGCACCTGGTCTCAATCCCTTTGGTTCGGAGAAAGTGCTAACTATGCATTCGGAATAAGGTGTAAACCGCATTCCAGGAATACCCTTTGAATGATTGGCGGAGAGGGAGGGATTCGAACCCTCGGTACGCTATTAACGTACACACACTTTCCAGGCGTGCTCCTTCAACCGCTCGGACACCTCTCCCGTATTCAAGGGGCGAAAGAGTATACCAGAAGCCACTGCAGCGCAATTGCAATGCCCTGGTCGCAATTCTACTAACGCCCTGCTTTGAGGTATATTACCCGTTCAGCATCGATCCCATAGGCATTTTGAGATGGCGACCATCGTGGCTACCCGGAAAAAGTCCTCCAAGTCGAGCCGTGCCAAGAGTGCGGACCGTCACAAACTATACGAATTGTCGGTACAGTACGCCTCTTCCGAAATCGACTTTGTCGACCAGAGGTACAAGTTGATAAGAGGGCGGCGCGCCAAGGTCCTCAGAGAGGATTTCTGCGGCACTGCCAATGTATGTTGCGAGTGGGTCCGGCGCCGAAAGCGCAACCGGGCCATCGGCGTAGACATCGACAGGGAGGTCCTTGACTGGGCCCGGATTCACAATCTTTCCAGACTCTCCCACTCCCAGCGAAGACGGGTACGGTTGATTCGGGGCAACGTTCTGGACACCAAGAACCGGGCCCCCGACATCATCTCCGCCATGAACTTCAGCTACTGGCTTTTCAAGAAACGCAAACAGCTACGCCGGTATTTTCGCCGGGCGCGCAAAGCCCTCGCCCCCGGCGGTATTCTGTTCCTGGATGCATACGGCGGCTACGACTCATTCAAAGAGATACTGGAAGAACGCGAAATTGATGATGGCGGTGGCTTCACCTATATATGGGAGCAGGAGAAATTCGAGCCGATCAGCGGATCACTACTCTGCCACATTCACTTCGGGTTTCCAGACGGCTCGAAAATCAAGCGTGCATTCAGTTATGACTGGCGATTGTGGACACTTCCGGAGATAAGGGAATTGTTAAAGGAAGCCGGCTTTCGCAATGTCACTGTCTACTGGCAGGGTTGGGACAAAAACGACGAACCCGACGGTGATTTCCAGCCGGTAACCGAAGGCGATGCCGATGCCGGATGGATCTGTTATATCTCAGCGGAAAAGTAGTCGACAGAATCGCTTGCCTACTGCCACTAATAGCAGGAAGAGATCAGCGCGCAACCAGCTCCACCACCTCTACCTCTCCGTCAGATACCCGCCACCGGAGATCGAAATCGTATATCTGGATTCCGTAGACACGTTCAGTCCTCCCAGCCTCCACATAAGCCGGCCGGGGATCGGTTTCCAGCAGTGCCAGAATGAAGTTCCGCAGCTCCGGTATTTCTGACCGCAAGCGGATCTGGGAATCGGCTTTGTTCGATATTCTCACCCTAAGCCGTTTTTCCGGCGCGGTCGGGGCATACCCCCCGTGGGCGCCCGGGACACTGTCGACATAGGGGAGGTAGGGCTTGATATCGATGACCGGTGTGCCATCCAGTAAGTCAAGGCCGGAGATTTCCAGCGCCAGCCGTCCGGATTCAGCGGCTACCTGCTCCAGTTTTACCACGGAGAGCCCCAACGCGTTGGGACGAAAAGGTGAGCGGCTGGCAAATACACCAACCCTTCTGTTACCCCCGAGCCTAGGCGGCCTGACGGTTGGGCGCCAGCTATCCCGCACCGTCCGATGGAACAGGAACTGCACCCATATATGGGAATACTCCGCCAAGCCAATCACCGATTCTGCCTGGTTATAGGGGGCTATCAGTTCGATACTGCCACGCGCCTGGGGTACCAAACCGGGTTGCCTCGGAATGCCGAATTTCTCCTTGAACGGCGAATTCACCCAGCCTATGGTTTTACAGGTGATCTCCATCAGCGACCCCTTTAAATCATCAGCCTGTACGGATACGGCATCCTGACAGACCCTTAGTCCGAATATCCAGCCATGATTTGCGGTGGTCAGACTCGTGTCTGGCTCAAGCCCAGTTGCTCAGTCAAACCCCATATCCATGTCCATGTCCATGTCCATCGGCACATCATCCATGAGCATCGGCTCCGGGATCTCCGCTGGAAAGACTTCGGGTTCATCCACCGGGAGGGGCTGCGCCTCCGGCAAAGGAGCTGGGACGATATCGGGTCCAGGCTCTATATCCCGGGTGACCGGCATCGGCTCCGCTTCCAGCCCGGGTTCCGGGGAAAGGCCTTCGAGGTCTGATTCCGGCAGGAGCTCCGCATCTCCGTAGTCCGCACCACCAAAGTCAGGATTGTCTTTGATCCAATCCTCGTATGACGGATCCTCAGGGAGCGGTACTGCTATTGGCGGTATCTCCTCCGGTGGCAGAATCTCCCCCGGGGGAGGCGGCACAATAACGATCAGGGGGGGATAGGGCCACCACCCACCCCACAAATAGCCGAACCCAAAGCCGATCGAACCACTGACCCATGGGCTGCTCGAGCGTTTGGCGCTGTTCTTGCTCTTTTTGTGCACACGGATATTGATCTGCGCCTTGGAGGGCTTCGCGTTCTGATAGTGACTTGTCAGCTGCAAGGTAAATTGCCGCGATTTCTCTTTAATAACGGGGGCTACGAAGGTTACTCTGGACTGATCCTTATTCAGCAATTTCGCCCCACCCCCCGAGATGATTTCCCATCGGTAGCGAGAGATTTTCCGGCTCCCTTTCTTAGGGCGGCCATCAAACTGCATGGATGCCCCCTCCACCAACTCGTAGGTGCCAGGGGTAGCAACAATCTCGGATTCAGCGGCAGCAGCGACCGATGTCATCCCCAATAACCCCAGTAAAGCCAAGCAGATAATTCCACTCATGGTTTGTTCCCCACCGCGACAGCGGCTGAAATCTAGTGTAGCGATTATAAACCCAGGCGTAAGCGTGGATCATCCGGATGTAATACGCCTAAGAATAATCACAGCATCCCCTCTAAATCCCTGCTTACCCTCGCTGCCATAAAACCGTAAGATTCTTACCTACTTTGACTCATAAATGTAACATTGGTGCGGTAGCGTTGTGTTTTAGGCTTGTTGTAGCCGGTAGAGAACATAATTATTCGCTGGCGATGAGAACCATTCATCGCTGCTCCCGCCATTGAGGAGAACCATGGATAAATTAGCCGCGAGACTACTCATCGGAGAGAAGATTGGGTTCGGCTTCGGTTTTGTGGGTCTGCTGTTTCTGCTGGTGATTTGGCAATATCACTCCACGCTAAAGAATTCTCTCGAAGACTATCAACACCTACAGGACGTCTTTGAAGCCAAAAAAAGCCACGCTCACGCAATCATGAACAGTATCCTGGCTGCCAGAGTGGCTGAGAAATCCTTCCTTAGCCATCGCCTGGAAGAGAGTGCGACCAAACTCAGGGAGGAGATCGATAGCGCCTTCAGTGCAGCATCCAAGCTGGAGAAAATCGACTCCGAATCGGCGCTCACCGCCCGACAGATTTCCGAACTGCTGGAAATCTACCAGGTTGATTTCGAGGCTGTTGAGAAGGCTTGGAGAACCATGGGATTGAATCATAACCTGGGGCTGCAGGGCGCCTTCCGGGATGCGGTACACGAACTGGAGTCGATGGCTGCTCAGCATAAGGTGGGCGCGCTCTATCTGCAGCTCCTGCAGATTCGCAGGGGCGAAAAAGACCTGGGGCTCAGGCGTGAAGAGCAGTACTACAGCAAGGTGCTCGATCTGATCCAAGAATTTCAGGAAAAAGTTTTCGCCACTGAATTGGAGGAGAAAGTAAAACGACTGTTGCTGGCCGAATCAAATGCCTACAGGGAAGCCTTTGAAGACTATTCTGCTGTCGCCCTAAGGGGAGGGGATATCGGTGGTGGCAAAGGGCGCTTCCGCGACGTAGCTCATCGCATCGAAGCGTTGATCAACCAGCACTACGTTCCGGATTTGGAGGCAACCATTCTGCAGTTGCGGCGACGAGAGAAAGACTACCTTCTCAGGGACGACAAACGTTATGTAGACATGGCTATAGCCGAACTGAATCAGCTGCAAACCCAGGTCGACCGCTCAACCATACCTGATGCCGACAAGACCCGGTTCGGGAATTTGCTGAATAACTATCGAGGGGATTTTCTGGCACTGGTGGAACAAAACGACCATATTGCGCAGCTCACCAAAGAGATGGAAGAGACTGTCTCCAAGATCTCTGCACTGACCCAGAACAATGTCGAAGTCGCCAATCAGGCAGTCAATGAGGTCGTCGCAGAGATCAATGTACGCTCCGCTGAGAACGAGCGCCTCATGCTCTGGATCGCCGCCATCGCCACGATATTGGGTATCGTCTTGGCGGTCGTCATTACCCTTCACATATCTCGGCCCTTGAGAAGAATGGCGGGCATGCTCGACCGCCTGGCCTATGAAGAACCTACAGAACGCATGTCATTTGTTCCGGGGGGTAGAGACGAAGTCAATGCCATGGCTGTTTCGGTGAACACCATGGCGGACCACAGAGAGCGCTTCATCGACTGGTGGAAAGTCTCGATGCAGGAGGCGGAAGCCTGCCAGAGCCTGGAACAGCTGCTAAAAGAGCGGGAAAGTGAGCCCGAGGGGCTTATGGACGCAGAGTGGGATTTGCGACGGGCGATGAAGGAAAAACAAGAGCTGACACGACAGCAGTGCAACGAGGTGCGGGAGCTTAGCCGGACCATCGTCGGCGAAACTGAACGCCTACTGGGTGAACGACCTTCCGGGGAGCAAGAAATCGGCTTGAACAGCATTCGCCACTCCGCCAAATCCATTCAGAGCTTTCTCGAAATCCTCTCTCACCAGGAGACTCAGAAGGCGCCCACGGATAACGCCTGAAGCCTTGAGCAGCAAGTTGGGATAGTGGTTGCCAAGAGCCCAGCCCCTGGCCTGCCTCGCATTGGTAGCAGCCGCGGTCTATGCTTCGGCCGACGGCCGGATTACACTCTCCCCACCCAAAATACCTGAAGCCCTTTTTTTAGATGGCATACTCCTGGCTCCGGCATCTCCATATCACCACTGTGGTATTTAGCATCAGTTTCTTCGCATTGCGTTACTACTGGATGCTGTTCTATCCGCAGATGGTAAATAAACGCTGGGCCAGATATCTCTCCATGGCCAACGATACACTGCTGCTATTGGCCGGAATATCCATGGCGGTATTGAGCCACCAGTATCCCTTTGTCGCTCCCTGGTTGACCGCTAAAGTGGTGGCCCTGTTGTGCTACATTCTATTGGGGACCATGGCTCTCAAGAGAGGAGCCAGCAGAAAGTCACGGACCGTTTTTGGTCTACTTGCGCTGTTCTCTGTTTTCTATATCGTCAGTGTCGCCCTGACCCGCTCGGTTACACCATGGCTGACGCTTATCTCCTAGTTCTAAACGGAGGAATAAGCGTTCGCGGCAAATTATTGTCAGTAGTAACAAGCGATCCTCGAAGGCGGCCTCCAACTTGCGGCAGACTGACCGATCATCATAAAAAAAGCGGGCCGAAGCCCGCTTTTTTCACAGCTAGTGTGTCTGACCTTATTTGGCTTCTGCAGCCGGGGCCTGAGGAGCCGGAGGCGCAGGATAAGCATAGGGGGCGCCATAGCCGTAGGGAGCACCATAGCCATAGGGAGCGCCGTATCCATAGGGAGCGCCATACCCATAGGGGCCATACCCGTAGTAAGGATATCCATACCCATGACCGCGGCCATAGCCATATCCACGCCCATATCCGGAACCACGACCACTGAAGTTCATGTTGAAGTCACCGAACATGTCACCCCAGCCGTCACCCCAGCCGTCACCATATCCGTTGTTACCCCAAGGGCCGCCCCACCAAGCGGAAGCGGTGGTGGATGCGCCAACCAGCGCAGCAACAGCGGCAACCTTAACGATCGTCTTCATAGGTAGTTCTCCTAAACTAAATATTCTGAATACTATAAATATCGGAAAGCGGCTCAACACTTCAGATATCGCCTAACGATGGAAAATAGTATATTAGTATTTACTGAAAATGGCAATTACTTTTTACGGAAGCGCTATTCCCGCTCTTCGATCCACGCCTGCTGTATGGCCTCGAGAATGCGTTCCCCCGAGTGTTTGGGATCACCGTCGAATTCAGGAAGCGCCAATACCCAGTCTCGCAGATCGACAAAATTCACGGTCATCGGATCCACTTCCGGGTGAGCTTCGTCCAGCGCTATGGCGACTTCCAGGGAATCTGTCCAACTAAGATTCATCTCGCCTGCCTCCTACCTTAATGGTGCTCTGAAACCATATTAATCGTGTATTTTGGGATCTCGATTACCAGATCGGTATCACCAATGACCGCCTGACAGCTGAGACGCGAATCCGGTTCCAGGCCCCAGGCCTTATCCAGCATATCCTCTTCTGTCTCCTCCGCCTCCTGCAATGAGTCGAAGCCCTCCCGGACGATGACATGGCAAGTCGTACAGGCGCATGATTTTTCACAGGCATGCTCTATCTCGATCCCGTTCTGAAGCGCTGCGTCGCAAAGCGTGACCCCAGGTTCGACCTCGATCACGGCACCTTCGGGACAAATCTCTTCATGGGGCAGAAAAATAACCTGGGTCATACCGCTACTACCTCAGTGTTTCTTCAGTCGAATTCGTCTACCTTATGGCCGGACATCGCCTTGCTCACGCTCGAGTTCATGCGTCGTTCCACGTAGAAGGCACAATGATCTTCAAGCGCCTCGATACCCGCCTGTATTTTTTTGTACTCGCCAGTCTCACTGATTTCCCTCAGTGCCACCATCGCCTTCTCTATGGCTTCCCGCTCCTGGGGGCTCAGCAATTCATCGCCGTCGTCCTCGAGTGCCGAGTTCAACGCCTCGAGTACTCTTTGGGCTTCGACTTGTTGCTCCCGTAGGCGCCGGCTCTCGATATCCTCCTCAGCGTGATCTATCGACTCGCGCAACATGGTTTCGATCTCGCCGTCGCTCAGGCCATAAGAGGGCTTAATTTCTATGCTCGACCTGACGCCAGTACTCTCCTCCCGGGCCTCAACACTCAGTAGACCATCCGCATCGACGGCGAAGGTAACACGAATACGGGCTGCGCCGGCAACCATGGGCGGTATTTGTCGCAACTCAAAGCGAGCCAACGATCGACAATCCTTGACCAGTTCGCGCTCTCCTTGAAGCACATGCACCGCCATTGCTGTCTGGCCATCCTTGAAGGTGGTAAATTCCTGAGCTCGTGCCACGGGAATAGTAGTGTTCCTCGGGATCACTTTTTCGACCAGCCCACCCATGGTCTCTATGCCCAGAGAGAGTGGATTCACATCCAGCAGCAGCATTTCGTCACCGGGTTTGTTACCCACCAGAATATCGGCCTGTATGGCGGCTCCGACGGCGACCACCCGATCGGGGTCTATGTCCGCCAGGGGGGGAGACGCGAAAAACTCACCGACCAATTCGCGTACCCTGGGGACACGGGTGGCACCGCCCACCAGAACCACCTGCTCTATCTGTTGTGCCTTGATCCCCGCATCCCTGAGCGCGCGGCGGCAGGGCGCCAGCGTCTTGCGAATAACAGGGTCTGCCAGGCGATTGAATGTCTTTCGATCCAACTCACCCCGCCACGCTCCCCCGTCCTCGAGATCCAGCTCTATTACCGCGGTGGTATTCTCGGTGAGCGCCTCTTTGGCTGCACATGCATCCCGCATCAGCCGGCGTTGCATGCTGTGGGCTACATCGTCGGATATACCCGCCTGCTCCATGATCCACTTAGCCAGGATACGATCAATGTCGTCTCCACCCAGAGCGGAATCTCCTCCCGTGGCCAACACCTCGAACACCCCCCGCCTGAGTCGCAACACGGAGATATCGAAGGTACCCCCTCCAAGGTCATATATGGCATGCACACCGTCGGACCCACTGTCCAACCCGTAGGCAACCGCCGCGGCAGTCGGCTCATTGAGCAGACGCAGAACCTTAAGCCCGGCGAGCCTGGCGGCATCTTTGGTTGCCTGGCGTTGGGCATCATCGAAATAGGCAGGAACGGTAATCACCACACCTTGGAGATCGCCATCCAAGGTCCGCTCAGCCCGTCGTCCCAAGTTTCTGAGGATTTCAGCGGAGATTTCCACCGGGGTGAACTCTCCCCTGACGGTTCTTATTCGCGGAACCGCGCTCTCTTCCCGGCCAAACCGATAGGGGGGAATGTTTCCCAGGGAGTGCAGCTCGTCTATTTTACGACCCAGCAGACGCTTGACTGAGACAATAGTATTGAGGGGGTCTTCTACCGAAGCTGCCTTGGCTTCATGCCCGACGATAATGGAGACCGGCGTGTAGCGGACAACTGATGGTAACAAGTGTCTACCCTGATCGTCGGGTAAGGTTTCCGCTTTTCCACTGCGCACCGTGGCGACCAGAGAGTTGGTGGTACCGAGATCTATTCCTGCTGCCAGTTTTCGTTGATGCGGCGCCGCAGATTGCCCTGGTTCTGAAAGTTGTAACAGTGCCATGAATCGAAAAGATTCCCCACGCTATAGCGATTCATCCAACTCTGACTCCAACACCTCGGCGTCATAGCGGAACTTTTGCAGAAACTGCATTTTACGCAGTATCTCACGGGCTGCTTCCAGTTGATCGGGTGTCGGCGATTCGAACTGAACCGCCATCTGCCCCACCAACCCATTGATGCGCCGATTGATCTTGTCGACCAACGCAGCGATGGCAGCATAGGGATCAGCCTGACTCCGGGTATCTTCCAGCGCTTCACGCAGCTCCAATTGTTCCATCAAAAAGGCCGTGTCCTTGGTGCTCTCCCGCTGCACATCCATCACGATCCCATTTAGCGACAACAGGTACCTGGCCCGTTCTATGGGGTCCTTTAGCACCTCGTAGGCTTCATTGACCCGCGTCGCCCCCTGGAGGGAGAGACGCCTCTGCTGATCACTGGCGCTGGCATAGCGATCTGGATGAACCACCCGTTGCAGTTGACGATATCTCTCCGATAGTTGCTCGGTATCCAGAACGTAGGCAACGGGCAATCCGAACAGCTCAAAGTAATTCTTCGAGAAATCCAGCATAACAGTTTTACTTCGTGGGGAGCCCGACAGTGTTTCGACTAGACCTGGAAACTCTCACCGCAGCCACATGCGTCTTTTACATTGGGATTATTAAACTTAAAACCTTCGTTGAGGCCTTCCCGGGTATAGTCGAGTTCGGTACCCTCGAGATAGAGAAGGCTTTTGGGATCCACCAGCACCTTTACGCCATGCCCTTCGAATACATGGTCATCACTCTCTACTTTGTCGGCGAACTCAAGCACATAAGCCATTCCGGAACAGCCAGAAGTGCGCACACCCAACCGGATCCCCACACCCGCTCCTCTGCTTTCGATGAAGCCTGCAATATGGCGGGCGGCGGCCTCAGTTAACGTTATCGACATTCTACTCTGCTCCGTCTCCCGAGTTTCGCTACCCAATGCCGCCCCCGGGAATGAAATTCAAGCACTCAATTCTCGCCCTGTTTGGCGGCATAATCCTGCACCGCGGCCTTGATCGCATCTTCAGCTAAAACCGAGCAATGCACCTTTACAGGCGGTAACGCCAACTCCTCGGCGATCTCGGTGTTCTTTATCTGCTGAGCCTCGTCCAGCGTCTTGCCTTTAACCCATTCCGTTAACAAGCTGCTGGAAGCAATCGCCGAACCGCAACCGTAGGTCTTGAATTTCGCGTCTTCAATCACACCGGATTCACTGACCTGGATCTGTAGCCGCATGACATCACCGCAGGCGGGTGCGCCAACCATCCCGGTGCCCACATTCGTCGCTTCCTTATCAAGCGCGCCGACATTGCGGGGATTCTCGTAGTGGTCTAGAACTTTTTCGCTATATGCCATCTCTCTGTTCTCCAAGCTTGCCGCCCATAGGTTCACCAGCCGGCAGATTCTATCCTCATCTCAGTGCGCTGCCCACTGCACCGTTTTAAGGTCTATTCCCTCTTTAAACATGTCCCATAGTGGAGACAGCTCACGCAAGCGCTCCACTTGTCCCCGCACCAGATCTATTACGAAATCCACTTCTTCCTCAGTGCTAAAACGCCCAATCGTGAACCGGATAGAACTATGCGCCAATTCGTCCTCGCGTCCCAGGGCCCGCAATACGTAGCTGGGTTCCAAACTGGCAGAGGTGCAGGCAGAACCGGATGAAACAGCTATATCCTTCAACGCCATGATCAGGGACTCTCCCTCAACGAAGGCGAAGCTGACATTAAGGTTGCCAGCCACCCGATGTTCCAGGTCGCCGTTCAGATAGACCTCCTCCATGTCCGCCAATCCATTCCACAAGCGATCGCGAAGACTCAGCACCCGCTCGTTTTCCGCGGCCATCTCCTCGCGGGCGATACGGAACGCCTCACCCATACCCACCAACTGGTGAGTGGCCAGGGTACCCGAGCGCATGCCGCGTTCGTGTCCGCCGCCGTGTATCTGGGCTTCCAGCCGCACCCTGGGCTTACGGCGTACATAGAGAGCACCGACCCCCTTGGGGCCATAAATCTTGTGCGCCGATAGCGACAGCAAATCGATTTTCATGGCGCCCATGTCCAGATGTACCTTACCAGCGCTTTGCGCTGCATCCACGTGGAAAAGGATCTTCCGGCTGCGGGTAATTTCCCCAATAGCCGCCACATCCTGTATGACCCCGATCTCGTTGTTTACGTGCATAATTGAGACCAGTACCGTATCGTCCCTCAGGGCTGTTTCCAGTTTGTTCAGGTCAATAAGGCCGCTTGGCTCGGGATCGAGATAAGTAACGTCGAAACCCTCCCGCTCCAGTTGCCTGCAAGTGTCTAAAACCGCCTTGTGCTCGGTCTTGCAGGTTACAATGTGTCTTCCCTGCTTCTTATAAAAGTGGGCCACACCCTTGATTGCTAAGTTGTCGGATTCGGTGGCCCCGGAAGTCCAGACAATTTCTTTCGGGTCCGCGTTGATCAGCAGTCCAACATTCCTGCGGGCCTGCTCGACAGCATCATCGGCATCCCAACCAAAACGGTGGGATCTGGAGGCGGGGTTACCAAACTGCCCATTGGGAGTTAAGTAGCTGCACATCAGCTCCGCCACCCTGGGATCAACCGGTGTGGTGGCGGAGTAATCCATATAAATGGGTAGTTTCATTCTCGCTCCGACACAGTTGTTCGACTCTCCCTGTGATGGCACCACTCGCTGAGCCCCATCATGCCGGAGAAGTTCCTGATGATCTGCCAGCCCCGCTCTGTGGCAAAGGCCGTATCTGCATTTTCTGCCGCTGCGCGACCTGGCGGGTGCCACGTTGGGCCATCAGATCTTTGAGGCTGATCTCGTTCAGATACTCGTGGATTCGATCGCTGAGATCGTTCCACAAATCGTGGGTCAGGCAGCGCTCGTTATTCTGACAGTTGTGATCCCCCCCACAACGGGTGGTATCGACCCGCTCGTCCACCGCCGCGATGACTTCTGCTACGCGTATTTCGTCGCCGCCGCGGGCCAGCACATAGCCACCACCTGGCCCTCGCACACTGTTCACTAAAGTGCTCCGCCGAAGGCGGGCAAAGAGTTGCTCCAAATAGGAGAGGGAAATGCCCTGCCTCTCCGCTATATCCGCCAGGGTTATCGGCCCGCTGCCATCATGGAAGGCCAAATCAAGCATTGCAGTAACCGCATAGCGGCCCTTGGTCGTCAATCTCATCAGCAACCCCTTCGCCGGTACAAGTCACCCAGAATATATAATAACCAACTTTTTTGATCAAGTATTACTCTCGATTCTTGTCCGCATCGGGATTGGGGGTACCTTCAGAATGGATTCGCATCAGCTCCTCAGCAGTAGAGATGATTTCGCAGGAATCCAGCGGCGGCAGATCCAAGTCCGGCTGCTCTTCGCTGAGTTTTCTAAGGCTTTCGCACATCTCCTGCATGCGCTTATCCATCACGTGGATGTGATCAAGCATGCAATTGATGGCGTGGGCAACTGGATCCGGTGCATCAGTGGTTGCACCATAGGCGTCAAATCCCATTTTCTCTGCGATCTGGGCGCGGTGGGCTCCACTGCCCTCGTCCCGACCCTCAACCAAACGACCAGGGACCCCAATGACCGTGGTCCCAGCAGGGACCGATTTCACAACCACCGCATTGGATCCTATTCGAGCGCCCGTCCCGATCTCGATTGGACCGAGTACTTTGGCGCCCGCACCGACGACTACATCGTCTCCCAACGTCGGGTGCCGCTTGCCAGTCTGCCAGCTCGTGCCCCCGAGCGTCACACCGTGATAGAGGGTGCAATCGTCGCCTATTATGGCGGTCTCCCCTATCACCACCCCCATACCGTGATCGATAAAGAATCTGCGGCCTATCACCGCGCCAGGGTGTATTTCTATCCCGGTCAACCAGCGTCCGATGGTCGAAAGCATGCGCGCAAGCCAGGAGAGTCCCAGGTTCCACAGCCAATGTGTCATACGGTAAAACAGGAGCGCGTGCAGCCCGGGGTAGGTGGTTGCTACCTCAAAGGCATTGCGCGCAGCGGGGTCTCTATCGAATACGCAACCGATATCTTCTTTGAGGCGAGAGAACATGGTGGATCTACCGGCCTTCTTATCGAAGGATACAAAGACTTACTATTCTACTCGATTATTAACCATAGTTACCACCTGGGAACTCAAGGATACAAGTATGGGAATTGGCATAAACCCCCGAAAGCAGATCGATTGGGTTCTCCCCCTGACAAGCAATACTCATTCGCCCTGAAATTAGCGACTCCGTGTCGATTTCTTACCCTGAGCGGCATTCAAAATGCCTCTGAGGATATTCATTTCCTCCTGATCCGGTCGGGCTCGAAAAAACAGTCGCCGTAATCGCCTCTGCAGCCTTTGCGACTGCTTGGGGTCGGAGAAGCCGATCACTTCCATGGTCTGTTCCAGGTGCCGGAAAAAACCCTCCATCAACTCCACAGGCACTACATCCCTCGTATCCGGTGGCGTCCCCCCATCAAGGCGCAGGGCGGCGCAGTGGAGCTCATAGGCCAACACCTGGGCTGCCTGAGCGATATTCAGGGAGGAGTATTCGGGATTCGCTGGAATATGTACCAGATAGTGACAGCGGTCCAACTCCTGGTTGGAAAGACCGGAACTTTCACGGCCGAACAACAGCGCCACCTCTCCCCCCGCCGCGGTCTCGCTCACCGCTCGGGTGGCGAACTCGTCAGGCGCAAGCTGAGGCCAGCCCACACTGCGAAGCCTGGCGCTCGAGCCTACAACCAGACGGCAACCCCTCAGTGCAGAATCCAAGTCGTCAAACAGTTGGGCTCGCTCTAAAAGATCATCGGCACCGGAAGCCCTTGCCGTGGCCTCAGCATTCGGATAGTGCTTGGGCCGAACCAGGTACAACTGGGTCAATCGCATGTTTTTCATGGCCCTGGCAACAGCACCGATATTCCCGGGATGTGTCGTACCGATTAATACGAACCGAACCCTTAACAATTTCTCATTCAGACTGGCCACCAAAGCTACATTTCCACTGGTCATTCTCAAAGTGAGCCACAACAACACAAAGACGCTGGCACGGCAAGCGTATATAATAAGCGCTCTCCCAAGCCGCCATCGGATTTGTTAACCCGAAACGCCGCAACGGAAATAGACAAACCCTGGCGAACCCAGATTTCGTTCCACTCCACTCCGATCTCCAGTCATGCACCCAACTATTAATATCGCAATACGCGCAGCACGAAGTGCAGGCAATCTGTTGCTTAGATACTTCGATCGTGTGGATACCCTGAAAATCGATTCAAAGGGGATGAACGATTTCGTATCCGAGGTGGATAAGGCCTCCGAACAAGCCATAATAGAGGTTTTACGCAAGGCCTACCCCGACCACGGCATCCTGGCGGAGGAGAGTGGTCAACAAGGTCAGGGTGATTTTCAATGGATAATCGATCCCCTGGACGGAACCACCAACTACCTTCACGGTTTTCCCCAGTTCTCGATTTCCATCGCCCTCAAACACAAAGACGTGCTCGAGCACGCCCTGGTCTACGACCCCCTTCGGGATGAGATGTTTACCGCCAGCAGGGGTGCAGGCGCCCTGCTAAATGACCGCCGAATCCGCGCCTCAAATCGAAAAGTGTTGCAAGGGTCCCTGTTGGGAACCGGCTTTCCCTACCGGGAGTTATCCAATCTGGACGCCTACCTGGGGATGTTCCGCGAATTGATCAGCGAAGTCGCGGGCATACGACGACCAGGCTCGGCCGCACTGGACCTTGCCTATGTTGCTTCGGGGCGAATCGACGGTTTCTGGGAGATTGGGTTATCCCAGTGGGATATAGCCGCGGGCGCACTTTTGATCAAGGAGTCAGGCGGCACCATCAGCGATATCGCAGGGGGCGACCGGTATCTGGAAAGTGGTAATCTAATCGCATCCAATATTAAGCTGCATGATCAGATGTGCCGCCGGATACGGCCCCACCTAACCGAGCAGCTGCGCTTCTAACCCCGCTGAACTCAAGAATCATCCCCCACGACCGCTATTTCGTTGTGATTTCCAGGTATGTTTCCTGGTACGTCAGAACCGAGACAGAGGCCATGATTCCGACGAAAACTAATGCCAAAAGAGTCAGCGATCAGGCACTGGAAATGGTCATGCGGGATGTACTGGACGGTATGCTAGAACTCTCTCTCGATTTCGCCTTCTGCACCGACTGCACCAGTTTCGAGATTATCGAGATCCTCCCCGAGAAAAATTCTATCGACGTGGAAAGCGAGGCTCACGTAAACCGTCAAATATCATCTGACTGCCGCGGGGACGTGTTACCTTTCCCCACGCTCAGGAAAACTGCGGGTTAGCAACCAGCGTAGAGAAACACGCGGAACCGGCTGGCCCCAGACTTCCCGGCGAGCCTACTCAGACCTGACTGCCGTCCCCGGTTTCCGCACCCTCTTTCTTCACCGGCATCAAATCCACCTTGCTGATGCCCAGCATCAGTACCGCGGTACTGGCGATATAGATAGAGGAGTAGGTTCCAATCACTACACCGATTATCAATGCCAGGGCAAAACCATGGATAATCTCCCCTCCGAATATCAGCAGGGCGAATAGCACCAGCAAGGTTGTCAAAGAGGTGACCAGGGTGCGGGCAAGGGTTTGATTCAACGAAGTATTGATGATCTGCTGAGGCGTGCCCTTGCGCATCTTGCGGAAATTTTCTCGGATGCGGTCGTATACAACGATGGTGTCATTCAACGAGTAGCCAATTACGGCCAATACTGCCGCCAATACCGGCAAGTCGAACTCTACCTGGAAGAGAGAAAAAAGGCCTATGGTAAAAAGGACATCATGTACCAAGGCAATGACTGCGCCTAGCGCGAATCGGTACTCGAACCGGAGCGCGACATAAATCAGGATGCCGATAAGGGCATAGAGCATCGCCAAGCCACCATCTTCACTTAATTCATCGCCGACCTGAGGCCCGACAAATTCCACCCGTCGAAGCTCGGCCTCACCTGCCGCCGCCTGTTCCAGGGCATCAAAAGCTCGGTTGCTCTGCTCCGCATTGTCCTCATCCGCGCTGGGGGCCAGCCGGATCAAGACATCCTTGGGCGTACCGAAATGCTGTACTGTTGCCTCATTGAAACCGCCAGAAGACAGGGTTTCACGAACCTTTGCCAATTCAACCGGCTCCTTGTAACCCACTTCGACAAGAGTACCACCGGTAAAGTCGATGCCAAGATTAAGTCCTTGGACAATTACCGACAGTATGGCAGTGGCCAGCGCGACGGCGGAGAATATCAACGCCAGCCTGCGTTTGCTCATAAAGTCGATATTCAGTGTTGTCTTAAAGATCTGCATAACTGCGATTCTTCCTCAGTGGAGAGCCGAATTCATCATATGGCCAGCTGCTTCACCCGGCGTCCGCCATAGATCAGATTGATGACCGACCGGGTACCGAGAATTGCGGTAAACATAGAAGTCAATATCCCGATGAAAAGGGTTACTGCAAATCCCTTGATCGGCCCGGTGCCGAACGAGAACAGCACGACAGCGGCGATCAAGGTTGTGATATTGGCATCGACGATAGTCGACAGCGCCTTGGCATACCCCGAGTAGATACTCGCCTGGGGTGTGTTGCCCAGTCGGATCTCCTCCCGGATACGTTCGAAAATCAGTACATTGGCGTCCACCGCCATGCCCACCGTGAGAACGATGCCGGCAATACCCGGCAGGGTAAGGGTTGCTTGCAGCATCGACAGTACCGCGACGATCAGTACCAGGTTCAGCATCAACGCCATGTTGGCCACCAGGCCGAACACCCTGTAGTAGACCGCCATGAAAATCATTACCAGGATTAGGCCGATGACCACGGAACGGAATCCCTGGTCGATATTGTCCTGTCCCAGGGTTGGGCCGATGGTGCGCTCCTCGACAATCTCGATGGGGGCGGCCAGGGCACCAGCACGCAGCAGCAGTGCGAGATCATGGGCCTCTGCGGGACTATCGAGGCCAGTGGTCTGGAAACGGCGGCCGAACGGCTCCAGGATATTGGCCACGCTGATCACCTCTTGGACTGGAATCTTGCGAGTCACCCGCTTCCCATCCACGATCTTGGTTTCGGTCCGGCTCTCGATAAAGACCACTGCCATCGGCCGCCCCACGTTATCGTTGGTCACGTTGCGCATGCGGCGTGCCCCCGGTCCATCCAGGTTCACAAAGACCGCCGGCTGATTGCTCCTCTGGTCAAAACCGGAGGCGGCATCCGTGATTTGGTTACCCGTGACGATGACCTGCTTTTTCAACAAGATGGGTCGTCCATCCCGGGTGTAGTAGAGCTTGGATCCTACCGGCACCCGACCATTTAAAGCATCCTCGATGCTGTGCTCGGTATCTTCCAGGCGATATTCGAGGGTCGCGGTTGCTCCCAGCAGCTCTTTCAGTTTCGCCGGGTCCTGGGCGCCGGGAAGCTGGACTACGATCCTGCGCTCTCCCTGCTGCTGAATGATGGGCTCGGACACCCCAAGGGCGTTCACGCGATTGCGCAGGGTAGTGATATTCTGCTCCAACGCAAACTTGCGGATAGTTTGCTGCTCATTGCGGGAGAGGCGAACCAAAACATCGAAGCTTTCGCCATCGACCGACTCCAGCAACAAATCTCGAAACTCGTCTTCGATTGCCTCGTAGGATCGATCACGGAGCTGTGCATCCTTGAATCGAACCAGCACTGCGTCTCCTTCCTGGTTCACTCTGGTGTAGCGCAGTTTTTTCTGGCGCAACAGCGTGCGGATATCCCCGGAGTAGCGCTCCAGGGCCTGGGTTACCGCGGCATCCATATCGACATCGATCAGCACATGGATACCGCCGCGTAAATCCAACCCCAGAAACATGGGCAAGGCGCCGATGGAGCGCAGCCACCCGGGCACATCCGTCGAAAGCGTCAACGCCAGGGTGTAGTTGCCGCCCATTTTGAGTTCCAGTAGATCCTTGGCGAGCAGTTGCTGCTCCGATTCTGTGAAGCGCAACAGCAAGCGGTCTGCACCAACGTCCATGGAGCTCAATGCTATGCCTGCATCGGCGAGATACTCCTTAACGGTCTGTCCCGTGGCGCTGTCCACCTGAGCCCGGCGACTGCCGGTAATCTCAATGGCGGGATCCTGACTAAAAACATTCGGCAAAGCGTATATCAGGCCGATCAGTACCAGCACGGCGACCAGCAGATTTTTCCAGAGGGGATATCGGTTCATGGGTCTATAGAAGGGAAATCACTATTCCTACGAATTTCGAACTGCCCACCGGAGCCGTTACGAAGGTTAACCAAGATCGAAACCGGATGGCCGATCGTCTCGACCTGAGAGAACGCTAGATTTCTTTGAGCGTTCCTTTGGGCATTACTGCGCTTACAGCTCCGCGGCGAAACTTGACTTCGGTGCCCTCTGCGATCTGAATAGTGACGAAATTCTCGCCGAGCTCGGTAATCTTGCCCATCATCCCGCCTTCGGTTTGTACCTCGTCTCCTTTGGCCAGGGATTCCACCAGTTTTCTGTGCTCCTTCTGGCGCTTCATCTGGGGCCGGATCATCAAGAAGTAGAGCATGATGATCAAGCCTACGGGCAAGATCAGCCCTTCCAGACCCGGCCCGGAAGGCGCATCGGCCGCCTGTGCGAAAGCATCTGATATAAAGAAACTCATGATCGTCTCACCTGAGATAAATGGAAATCATTGGGCGTCGGACCCGATCATCTCGAGTCCCGAAACCTATATCGAACGGCGCATTATGCCACAGTTATCCGGTTTTAAGAATTACCCATGGTGGCCGGCGAAAAAGGCCTCGGCAAACGCTTGAAAACGCCCTTCCCTTATAGCCAAGCGAATATCTTTCATCAGCTTCTGGTAGTAGTGGAGATTGTGAATGGTATTGAGTCTGGCTCCGAGTATTTCATTGCAGCGCGAAAGATGGCGTAGATAGGCGCGGCTGTAGTGGGTACAGGTGTAACAATCGCAAAGAGAATCTAGCGGCGCGGTATCCATGGCATGGACCGCATTGCGGATACGCACTATGCCTTGGTGGGTGAAGAGATGCCCATTGCGGGCATTGCGGGTAGGCAGTACGCAATCGAACATATCAATACCGCGTCCCACCGCGGCAACTATATCTTGGGGTGTTCCGACCCCCATTAGATAGCGGGGCACATCTTCAGGAAGACGGGTTGCGAGGAAATCGAGAATGCGCCATCTTTCTTCAGCGGGCTCCCCCACGGACAGTCCGCCTACTGCGTATCCTTCAAATCCGATTTCCATTAATCCCCGCAACGACGCTTCACGCAGCCGGGGATATACCCCCCCCTGGACTATCCCGAAGAGGGCCGCCGGGTTGTCCCCGTGGGCGGCCCGGCTTCGCAGTGCCCAACGCAGAGAAAGCTCCATCGAATCCGCTGCCTCCGCCTCCGTTGCCGGATAGGGTGTGCACTCATCGAAGATCATGACGATATCGGAACCCAACTGGCGCTGGACCATCATCGATTCCTCGGGGCCCATAAAGATCTTCGAACCATCCACTGGCGACCGAAAATGGACCCCCTGTTCGCTAATTTTGCGCATGGCACCGAGACTAAAGACTTGAAATCCCCCCGAATCGGTCAGGATCGGTTGCTGCCAGTGGCTGAAACCGTGCAACCCCCCGTGGCGTTGAATCACCTCTACCCCGGGACGCAACATCAAGTGGAAAGTGTTCCCGAGAATGATCTCCGACCCGATGTGGTGGAGTTCTTCGGGGGTCATGGCCTTTACCGTGCCGTAGGTGCCAACCGGCATGAACGCAGGCGTCTCGACACTGCCCCGATCAAAGGTCAAACGGCCTCGCCTGGCCGGGCCGTCTCGCCTTAGGCAATGGAATTTCATGAACTTACGCGCTCCCCTTCTACCACGCTTGACAATAGACTTATTATATTAGAAACTAACGATGTACTGAATCTTCAGTACTACTCCTCCATCCTCCTTTGGTGGATACTTTGCGCGACAACTCCTTTTGTCGCGCTTTTTTTTGCTACACATCATCTCCTTTGGTGAGAAACATCGCATCTCCGTAGCTGAAGAAACGGTAGCGCGAGTCCACCGCATGTCGATAGGCAGCCATGACTTTTCTATGGCCTGAGAAGGCGGAGACCAACATCAACAACGTGGACCCTGGCAGATGGAAATTGGTGACCATGGCATCCACGCAGCGAAACTTATAGCCGGGCTTGATGAACAGACGGGTATCCCCGCGGTAAGGCGCGATACGCCCTGCAGCAGACGCCGTTTCCAGACTACGGACACTAGTGGTGCCGACTGCGATCACCCGTCCACCGCGTTCGCGGGTGCGATTGACGCTATCGCAGACTGACTGGCTTACTTCCAGGTATTCGCTGTGCATGACATGGTCTTCCAAGCACTCGGTTCGCAGGGGTTGAAAAGTTCCGGCTCCCACATGCAGAGTGACCGTTGCCCGCTCTACCCCCATTGCCGACAACTCCTCCAGCATCTCCAAGTCGAAGTGGAGACCGGCCGTGGGTGCCGCCACTGCACCCGGCTGCCTGCTGTAAACTGTCTGATAGCGCTCCCTGTCCAGCTGCTTATCCGAGCGAGAAATGTAAGGCGGCAGAGGCATGTGTCCCGCGGACTCCATGATCGAAGTCAGTTCGAGATCCCGGGATTCGACCTCATACAGCGCTCCCTGGCGCCCAACAATCTCGAGGGAGGCGCCCCCTTCGAGAAAAATTGTCGACTCAGCCCTTGGCGGCTTGCTCGCCTTGATATGAACAAGGGCACGAAAACTATCCAGCAGCCGCTCGACCAGTAACTCCACCTTACCCCCTGTCTCCTTGGCGCCAAATAGTCTGGCGGGTATCACACGGGTATCGTTGAACACCATTAAATCGGAGGGTCTGAGCAGTTGCGGGAGCTCTGAGAAGCACCTGTCGGACAAAGCGCCACTGTTGCCATCCAGGTGCAGCAAACGGCTGTCACGACGCCGATCGAGAGGATATTGGGCAATCAGTGCCTCAGGCAGCGGGTAGTCGAAGTCCGAACGGTGCATGGGTGCGAAATGGTATCACAACGTTGGCGCTACTCGAGGAAACGACTATACTACCGCCTCCGGCGCACCCGTCGCCGGTACGACTAGATTCTAATGGCTAGGTGGTGGAACTGGTATACACACAGCACTCAAAATGCTGCGCTCTCGGGCATGCGGGTTCGACTCCCGCCCTAGCTACCAGATTCGTCATCGTTTCCAAGCCGAAGCCTTCCCAACTTCAAGATCGCTTTACCCCGATACTCCCGCACTCACTATCCGCCCGTCACTGGCGGCTTGGTTCCATTATTATACCGCTGTAGCTTCAGTACGCTGGCCAGCAAATCTTTATAAACCTGAAGTAGAAACTCGTCATGTGTGCTTTTCGGAGGAGTGAGGCGATAAATCTCAGCACGGTATCGATTCTTCCTCTGCTCAACTAATTCACTCGAAGACACTTTTTTCTCCGTTACCTGACCCCTGCTGCTTATATTACGATGTGAGGACAAGGGAGATGGCCCAGGCAGCCGTAAGAAATATCTGATATCCGCTTCTGATTCAGCCCACACACCATGAGAAGGAGTGCGGCTAGGCGTTCAGTCGTTCCAGCACCTCTTCCCATAGAGCCTGATAGGCCTTGGCTGCGGGGCATGCGGGGGAGAACTCGCTTACAGGTTCTCTGAAGGCACCCATCTTTTCGACATCACTGGCGTAAGGCATATAGCTGGAAAGCAGTTCCGGATGCTGGCTGGGCATCTGCTGCAGAATCTCCATGTGCATTTTTTTACGCCTGTCCACCATAGAGAAAAACGGCATGAGCATGACATTCGAAAGTTTATGGCCTTCGAGAAACTGCAAAAGCTGTTCGTAGGTACGAACCGAAAGTGTGGTGGGTATCGTTGGAATCAGCAGTGCGTCCGCAGCGCGGAAGATATTTTCGGAAACCAGAGAGATGCTCGGCGGACAATCCAGATAAATATGGTCGAACTCCTCAGAAAGCGGGCGTAGTAATTTGAGTAGCCGTTTCGAAGGTTTTTTGGTTTCGCCCAGCACCAGATCCATGTTTCGGTAAGAGAAATCCGCTGGGAGCAAATCGAGATTCTCGAAATCCGTCCCCTTGATTACCCGATCGATCTCTCTTTGCCCCTGTAATAGGCGCTGTCCTCCGCCCTTCACCCTGGGCCTGATTCGAAAATAGTAGGTTGCGGCACCCTGTGGGTCTAAATCCCAAACCAAGGTTCTATATCCAGCCTTGGCGGAAATGTGGGCCAAGTTGACGGCGGTTGCGGTCTTGCCCACTCCACCCTTGATGTTGTACACCCCAAATATCCTCATACCGCGGGCCCTGTAACAGTTTTCTGTGAGAACAGCGCCTTGAAGGCCGTTCGATTGGATTTGCCGGCAAATCGGCTGAATCTCCCGGAGAACGCCTCTCGTGCCTTTTGCTGCCGTTTCAGCAACCCGTCGACCAGCATACCCATCGCCAACAATGTATCCGCCGGCACCTCACCCTCTTCGAGCATCTCATGGGCGAACGCCCTCAGTTTGAATGCCTGCACTTCCATATCCTGGAAATCACCTAGATTGTCGAGCAGCACCTTGAGGGCCTTGATCAGCGGCCCGATCTCTGCACGTGGATAGAGGCTTTGAAAAAACTCCATCAGATAGCGCAGTTTTTTACAGTTTTTTCTCAATTCGTGAAGCGCCTCGGGCGGGGAATACTGATCGATGGCGAGCCCCTCGTTAAGTACCCTTTTATATATTTTATATATTCGCCTGCCCGCAACCTCAATGATGGGGAGAGTGGCGGAAGGGGCATCTGGAGCTGCTTTAGTCGGAGTTTCAAGGAACAGCCGCCAGTCACTCAAGAGACTTTGAAACTCCTGGGATCTTAATTTGCGCGCCATAGCCCGGTGAGCCTGTCGCTGGTGTACCAGCAGGAATTCATGGAGTGGCGCCACGTCACCGCGGAACTGGGCAGGAAGGCTGTCGCGATAATTTTCGTAGTCAAGCAAATAGACATCCATGTCACGGGTGGGCCCGGTGATCTGACCTACCCATCCCCACCTCTCTTTGAAACGTTCAAGATCGACGCCGGGAAACACGCCCTTCACCTGGGTCAGGGCCGAACGCGTCCTACGCACCGCCACACGCAAATCATGAAGATACTCTGAGTCCAAATCCGCGAGAGTACCGGGAATATTGCGTTCAATGGTGGAAAGTAGGTGCAGGTGGACTTTTTTAGCCACCGCGGCCGCCTGCTCCTGGGGCGAGAAATCAAAGTTGAGTTTCGAAGTGTAGTCCACCGGCGTCTGGCCGATGGCAGAAAGCGCGGCATCCAGTACCCCGCTCGGTGCAGGGTCGAGTTCCAACTCTTGTGTAAGGAAAGCCTGAACCTGGGACAACGCCCTGTGGTAGCCCCGCACAGGCAGTAGGCCGACCCAACCGCCCAGCGGAATCGGTCGTTTGGTGCCTGGTGTACTGCAATGGTACGTCTCCGCAACCAGACGCAGTAGTGTCTTCTCCTCCTCGTCAAGGATCCGAAAAACCTGCTGTGTGAGGCTAACATCCGCCCTGGGCATCAGCGCCCGCATCTGAAGCAACGGCTTCACCTGCTCACGCAACCTACCTTCGGGAAACTCTTGGTAAAAAGCCGGCATTTTCCCCGTCAGCTGTTGCGCCTCACCCAATGTCTCTTCCCGGCGGTCTTTCAATACAAGCCGTTGCTTTCGACCCTCGATCTCCCGCCAGAGGACAATCCCGGCCTGATACAGGCGCCAATCGAAGGTATCGTGGTAGCTGCGGGTGAGTGAAATGCTGGGGGCTTCCACTGTCACGAAGCGCTCGCGCAAGGCTGACAGCAGCCCATCCAGCTGCATGGAATCAGGAATTCTGAACTTCAGAGCATCGCTGGACATAAGGCCTCGTTGTATGGGTGTCTCAGGTTAATCATTCATGCTCGGTGTCTGATATTAGTCTAGTTCGCAGTAACTAAACACCTATCGAAGAGAATACCTCTACTCCAGGCTCTTGGCGGCAATCTCGAAGACGTCCTTGGAGAGTGGCGAGGTGGATAAAATGCGCTCTAGTTCACTCTTCATCAATGCCTGTCTAATTGGATCGTAGCGACGCCAGCGGGTAATCGTCCGCAGCAACCGGGAGGCAATTTGCGGATTCAGGGCATCCAGCGTCAATACCTGATCGGCCAGAAAACGATAGCCCGAACCATCGATGCGATGGAAAACCACAGGATTGGCGCTACAAAAGGCCCCTACCAGACTGCGCACCCGGTTGGGGTTGGTGATGGAGTAGTCGGGGTGATCCAGTAACCGCAGAACCTGCTCAAGTGTATCCGTTCTGCTGCTAAGCGCCTGGGTCATGAACCACTTGTCTATTACCAGAGGATCCCGACTCCAGCGTTGGTAAAAATCTTCCAGCAGTTCCAGCCGTACCGTGGCCTCACTGTCGGCAATCAGTGTCAGGGCATTGATAGTATCGGTCATATTGCCCCCTCGACGGTATTGCTCAACGCAAAGCGAAATAGCGCCGGGATCGTTCAGGCGCATTAGGTAGCCGAGGCTAAGATTTCGCAGCCGGCGACTGGCTATGGCTCCAGGGGATATATCATCGTCCCGTGGCCGATTCTCCGCTTGATGTACACTCCGTAAAGCCTCTTCCAATGTAGTGGCTACGCCCAGCCTCAGGCTTTCTCTCGCCAGATGTATCCCGTCCACATCGACCACATCCATAAGGTCTCCCAGATAGGACTCGGAGGGCAGAGTGAGAACCTCCGCTGCAAGTGCCGGATCCCCATTTGTCGCTGTCAGCACCTCCTCCATGGTGGCAAAAAATCCCCTCGGGGGTACTGCATGGGATTTCGCCACACGCTGCAGAATAATATGTGCATAGAGGGATTGAGCGGCATCCCAGCGATTGAAGCCATCACCGTCATGGCGCATCAGGAACATGAGATCCCGATCGCTATAGTCGTAAATTAACTTTGCGGGTGCTGAAAACCCACGCAGCATCGAAGGTATCGGCTTCGTCGGCAGCCCTACGAAGCGAAAAGTTTCCTGAACCTGGCGCAGCTCAAGCACCCGGGTCCCACGAAATGCCGACGCCTCATTCTCGAGCTGGAGAGGCATTTCATGCCCCTGCTCATCCAGCAACGCAACTGCAAATGGCAGGTGCAGTGCCTGCTTGTTAGGTTGTCCGGGGGTCGGTGGAGTGTGCTGCTCAATCGTCAGTGTATAGCAGTCATCTTCCGCATCATACGCCCCCTCGACACGTAGCTGGGGCGTACCGGCCTGGGTGTACCAGCGTTGAAACTGGGCCATGTCTCTGCCGCTGGCATCCGCCATGCATCTAACGAAATCATCGGTCGTTACCGCTTGTCCGTCGTGCCGATCGAAGTAGAGATTCATTCCCTTGCGGAACGCCTCATTACCGAGCAGACGATGCTGCATGCGGATCACCTCGGCCCCCTTCTCATAAATGGTCGTGGTGTAGAAGTTATTGATCTCTATATAGCTGTCGGGACGCACTGGGTGGGCCATGGGACTGGCATCCTCCGCGAACTGGTGTGCCCGCAGCATGCGTACATCCTCTATCCGTTTCACCCCCCGGGATCCCATATCCGCAGAAAACTCTTGATCCCTGTAAACAGTCAGCCCCTCCTTTAAACTGAGCTGGAACCAGTCACGACAAGTGATTCGATTCCCGGTCCAATTGTGGAAGTATTCATGGGCGATAACACCCTCGATATTCTGGAAGTCCTGATCGGTGGCGGTGGTCGGCTTGGCCAGAACATACTTGGCGTTGAAGATGTTTAGCCCCTTGTTCTCCATGGCGCCCATATTGAAATGAGAAACCGCCACGATCATATAGATATCCAGGTCATACTCGCGGCCGTACTGCTGCTCATCCCACGCCATCGCTTTTCTCAGGGACTGCATAGCATGATCGCAGAGGTCGATATCCCTTGGCTCGACATATATTCTCAGGGCGACTTCCCTGCCCGATAGAGTTGTAAACTTCTGTTCCCTACAGCGCAAATCTCCTGCGACCAAGGCGAAGAGATAGCTGGGCTTGGGATAGGGGTCTTCCCATGTGGCCTCGAGCTTGTCATCTTCAAGAGACACTTCTTTTACGAGATTTCCGTTGGACAACAACACCGGATAGTGCTCCCGGTTCGCGCGAATCGTGGTGCGATAGCGAGCCATCACATCCGGACGATCCAAAAACCAGGTGATCCTGCGAAACCCCTCTGCTTCGCACTGAGTACAGAACATGCCGTTGGATCTGTAGAGGCCTTCCAGCGCGGTATTCTCCTGTGGCCTGATTCGCACCCTGCTTTCGAATACAAACTGCGCCGGCACATTGTCAACGACCAGGCCACCTTCCTCAAAGCGGTACTCATCCCGTTCCAATACCCTGCCGTCGATTTTCACAGCTAGAGACTCAAGGGACTCTCCATCTAGCCTCAACGGCGATCCGCTCTCCTTGACGTGCGGATTGCGCCGCACCGTCAGGCGAGATTCAACCAGCGCCTCTTCTTCACCGAGCTCAAACTGAAGTTCCACCTCATCGATCAGAAAATCGGGTGGTGTATAATCCTGCAGCCTTATCTCCTTGGGGTTATCTCGGAGCATAGCCTTTTCCTCTGCGGGTTGGTTGTCAGGAGTATGATCTCAAGCGCCGGTCGTCTTCACCCCTCTGCCGTCACAAAGGAAATAGACCAGATATACCGCGCCTGCTAGGATGACATTTACAAATTTCGTTCGAGATTAAATCATGCCAAGAGTCGTAGTGTATACCACCGCAATCTGCCCCTATTGTGTGCGCGCAAAGGCACTGCTGAAGAAAAAAGGAATCCAATACGACGAGCTGCGCATCGACGAAGACCGGGCGGCTATGAGGCAAATGCTCGAACGCAGCAAACGCCGCACCGTACCGCAGATATTCATCGGAGATTATCATGTCGGCGGCTATGAGGATCTTGCCGAACTGGATGCCTTCGGCAAGCTCGACCCTTTGTTGGGACGCGCCCCACGCATGGAGCAGAATCCCACCCAGGAGGAAGCTGATCCCACTTAAACGACATGGAGAGTCAAAGACTGGACAAGTGGCTGTGGGCAGCACGATTCTACAAAACACGGCAGCTGGCGGTTGCAGCTATCAATGGTGGTAAAGTGCACCTTAATGGGCAGCGGACCAAACCGGGGAAAGCGGTCAAGCCAGGTTCCAGGGTCAGGATACACAAAGGCCATCTCGAGTGGGATGTCCAGGTCAAAGTGCTCTCCAAACAGCGGCGCCCAGCATCTGAGGCAATGCATTTTTACCAAGAGGACGCCCGCAGTATCGCAAAGCGGGAGGAGATTCTAAGGCAAGAGCGCTTGCTGCGCGCAAGCGCACCTCGAGCGCCTGCGGCAAAACCCAGCAAGCGTGATCGCCGCATGATAACCCGCTTTACGGGCAAAACCGATCGAATTCGATGAGATATGGACCAGGATGCCTTCTTGGAGACCTACAACGGCATAACTCCCCAAACCTGCTCTTTCGGAAAAGGTATACTCTCGGGTCAGTGCCAATGCTCTCTGGCTTCGAAAAGACTGCTCGCGGAACGCGAGGGAGTCGACTGCAAGGCGAACTCAGCCAGAAATAGTTGTCAGTCCCTATTCGAACTTCTACGCCAGCACTCCCGCTTTGCCCTCAAGATCAGTCGCCAAACCGCCCAATTGCCTCATGGTCAGGTGATGCGAATCCAGATTGGCGGTCTTAGGGGACTATATGGGGCTGTCTATCCCGATCGACCTCAATCAGAGATAGTTGAGGATGTGCACGGGCTGGTCGTCCAGGCAATCGACCGTTTCGGCAGTCTGGAGCAATTACCCTTTCAGGAGATCATCAAACAGATTGCTGGCTATCGGTTGCGTGGTCATCGACCCGCCCGATAGAGCGGCGGCTCATGATCGAATGACCTTATTTGCCGACAAGATTCGGCTTCCCTCTGAATTCTCGATTCTGGGCGCAGGCATTGAGATCGAGCTTCAGCCCCGGCCATTGAGCTGCAAGCTCCTGGGAGATAGAGGAAATCTCCTCCGCGCTCGGAACCGGCCTTACCTCCAGCCAACGGCCGTAACGACTCCTGAAGCGGGCCTCGATCTGGGAATCTATTCCATGGCTATCTAACATATTTTTGTGTATTTCCGCCCGCGAACGCTGCTCGAAATGCCCAAGGGCTACCCGCCCAGTGTAGCGACCGCTCTTGAGCACCAAAAAATCGGTAATCTGGATTTCCTCCAACCTGGCTAGCAGCGCCTTTTGCATTGCCGCCGACGACTGCTTGGGGGCGAAAACACTAAATCCGTCCGATTCTATCTCTTTGTATCGACGGACTTGCAGCTGATATTTTTTGCCTTGCAACCCGCTACGCACCTGGTTTACATGCCGATCCAAAGCAAATGGTCCGAGCACCACGCAATCAAGTGGTTGGGTGTCCACTATTGCATTTAGGGATTTAACTCCGGCCGATTTCTGCTCAGAAACCGCCGGCTGGATCACTGGTTTGACGGAGGCAGCATGAAACGCCGACTTCCCCACCGATTCGGGCTCACGGGAAACAGCCGGTGTCGCCGGTTCCGCAGGCTTGTCGGCAGATCGCGGCATAAACTCAGCCAGCTGAAAACGAACTCTACAGGCCAATCCGCCCGGCAAGCGATGATCGCCGTTTGGCAGCCGCAGCTGAACACCGAAGGTGCCGGCGTCCCTGTCCAGAAGGGGGTCTACTGCGGAAACTTCCGCGGAATAACTGCCTTCCAGCGGCTCAGCTGGCTCGACATCTGCCAGCATTCCTTTCGATATCTTGCCAAACATGACCGCTGGCGCCTCGACTTCTATCTTCAACGGATCGAGCTGCGCTACGCTGATTATCGGTTTATCTTTTACAAACTCACCCACGGAAGCATATCGCCTAGTCACCACTCCAGCTATCGGACTCCTGATACTGCGCTTGGACAATATCGCCTTCGCCCGCAATAATTTCCGTTGTGCGACCCGCTTCGACTCCTCCGCCTGTTTTAGCTCCATGTGAGCCAGAATCAGATCGGTTTCTGCCTGCTCCTTGTCGGTAATAGAGATACTGTTATCGCTGTACAGATCCCTAACCCTCTCCAGGTATCGGGTAGCGAATCTCAAGCTGGCCTGGCGTGCCAGTATCTTGCCTTCGGTAGAAGCCTCAATGCTCGCCTGCTCAACGGTGGCCTGTTCCACGGAGGATTCCAGCCTGGCCAACTCCTGCCCGACACTGACAGGCTCTCCACGGGCTACCGAAATGGCCGCCACGACCCCGGAAACCGGAAAGCTCAACTGGACCTGCCGCAGGGGCTCGAGCGAGCAATCCAGCCAGGGGTTTCGGTGCAGCTGCACGGAATTAGACGTGCCGCTTATTAGGACTCCAACCCAGAAAACTAACCCCAACGACCTACTTGTCATGCTATTGTTCCAAGGCAATTCAATCGACCCTCTAATCGGTGTCGGTTATATGTAATGAATATCGGCACGCATCTGGTGCCACGAGTAACAACAATGGCGAATCCCATTCTGTAATGTTTTTTCGACCGAATGCGGTATATCTTTATCCGTCAGGGGCCGCGCTCGGGTGCCTAACCCCGTGACTGATGTTGTCGCTCCGAGGCTGTGGCACACCCCACTGGGAGCGGATTTCGCCTGACGCGAAAGAGGTTATTATCCCCTACTACAGATTTCATCATGGAATGTTGACCAGGGTCATAGCGTCAAGACCCATCTTCCTTTGGGATAAGGGAAGTCTGTGTAATTACCACCTTATAACTGCGGTTCTGCCGCAACTACAATTGAAACCCCAAGGAGAGCTATATGCCTGATTACACCACCCAGGATATTCGGAATATCGCCCTGGTAGGCCAATCAGGCGCCGGTAAAACGACGCTTACTGAGGCCATCCTGCATCGCGCGGGAGCGATAAAAGAACGAGGAACCGTAGATCGGGGAGATACCGTTTGCGATTTCGATTCCCAGGAACAGCAATACAAGCACTCATTGAACTCCTCACTGGCTTGGTTCGAAAAGAATGGACGCCATGTCAATTTGATAGATACCCCCGGATTGCACGACTTTTTTGGACGAGCCTTTGGGGTGCTGCAGGCGGTGGAGACCGCGGCGGTAATAATCAATGCGGAAAACGGCATTGATCCAACCGCCTACACCATGATGACCCACGCCAAAGACGATGAGCTCTGCCGCCTGATCATCGTCAACAAGATCGACTCTCCGGAGGCCGATTTACAGGCCCTGTTGGCGGAGCTACAGGAGCAATTTGGCAGCGAATGCCTGCCACTCAACCTCCCGGCTGTTGACGGCGGCAAGGTAATCGACTGTTTTTTCAGCCCGGAGGGTGATGAAACCCTATTTTCTACGGTCTCGGAAGCTCACACAAACATCGTTGACCAAGTAGTGGAAATGGACGAAGAGTTAATGGAGCTTTATCTTGAGCAGGGCGAGGAACTCGATCCGAAGCAACTCCACGACCCGTTCGAGGCGGCTTTGAGGGAAGGCCACCTGGTGCCTGTATGTTTCACCTCCGCGGAGACTGGAGCAGGGCTTGATCAGTTAATCGAGGTTTTCGTTCGACTCATGCCTGATCCCACCGAAGGTAACCCACCGCATTTTGTCAAAGGAGAGGGCGAAGCGGCTACGCCCGTCGTTGTCTCCCAAGACCCCGATGCTCACGCGATCGCCCACGTCTTTAAGATCACCAACGATCCTTTTCGCGGCCGTTTGAGTCTAATGCGAGTCCATCAGGGCAGCATCAGTCCGAATAGCCAGCTCTATATTGGCGACGCCAGAAAACCATTCAAAGCAGGGCATCTACTAAGATTGCAGGGCAACCAGCAGACCGAAATGAGTAAGGCAGTACCGGGCGACCTCTGTGCAGTGGCAAGAGTGGACGAGATATTTCGAGATGCGGTATTGCACGATTCCCACGACGAAGACAATTTCCATCTGCAACCAGAGGATTTTCCGATGCCGCTGTTCGGGCTGGCTCTGATACCCAAGAACAGGAGCGACGATCAGAAACTTTCAGATGCATTGCGCAAACTGGAATCAGAGGACCCCTGCCTTGTCCTCGACCATGACAATCAAGCCAATGAAACCGTGATTCGGGGTTTGGGTGAGCTCCATCTCAGGGTGATACTCGAACAGCTGGAAGAACGCTATAACGTACACGTGGATACCAAACCGCCTAGCATACCCTACAGGGAGACCATCAGTGCGCCTGCGGAAGGTCACCATCGACACAAGAAACAGACCGGCGGAGCCGGTCAATTCGGGGAAGTCTACTTACGGGTCGAACCACTGACCCGGGGCGACGGGTTTCAATTCGTCGACGAAATCAAGGGTGGTGTAATCCCTGGTTCACTTGTACCCGCAGTGGAAAAGGGGATACATCAGGCGATGGCAGAGGGTGTAATCGCAGGATATCCGATACATGATGTGAAGGTAACTGTGTATGACGGCAAATACCATGCGGTCGACTCCAAGGAAATCGCTTTCGTCACAGCAGGCCGCAAGGCGTTCGAAGATGCTCTGGGACGAGCCCGGCCCGTAGTGCTTGAGCCAATGGTAAATATCAGGGTTTCAGTTCAAGGAGAGGCGATGGGCGATATCACAGCGGATTTGTCCACCCGCCGTGGTCGGGTCAGCAGTACCGATGCCGCGGCAGGAGGCCGACTGGTTATCTCTGGATTGGTGCCTCTGGCTGAGCTGGATGACTACAGTTCCAGACTTAAGTCACTAACCGGTGGAGAAGGTACCTACGAGATTGAGTTCAGCCACTACGACCCCGCACCCTACGACGTGCAACAGAAGCTGGAAGCAGCATTTAAATCACAACAGCAGACCGGGAGCTAGTCGTTTTCAATGCGGGGCTGGTAATTAATCGGCCTCGCATTGATCGATTATCGATGGCCGACTAGCAAAAGATCAATGCGCGCAAGTATGCGCTCCGTTATGGGCTCAACTTTACGACGCATGAGACTTCCCATCGCGTTGCTCCCGCTCAACACGGGACGGATTACACCGTAACCCAGACCAGAGAGTAGATGCAGAGCTTCCAACTCCAACCTGAGTTCAGGAGCCATCGCCAGCAGTTCCCGTACCTCGGGGGAATTCCGGCAAAAATCTACCGCCTGGCATTCTAGTGTTGGTAGTGAAACATCCGGTCGCTCACTCCTAAGAGGAGCGAGGTAACGATGGAGTACATCAAAAGTACGTGTGACTACATCCTGGGTGGGAGGCTTACTCAAAATCTTGCCGCAAGCCGCGAAAAAAGTTTGGCCCTCCGCAGACAACGCACGAATCAACAATCCTGCGATCGGGTTGTCTGAAGCGGCTGCTTTTTTTAGGAGCTTACTAACTGCATCGTGATCCGGACGGGATGGACGGCGATCTGGCAATTCGTCGGGAATGGCTGCTACAAAGCCGACCAAGTAGGGCAATTTTCGAAGCGCTTTTTTCCACAGACCAAGGCGTTCATCTGTTGACAACAGTCCTGGCTGTAGAGCCATGGTTACCGATTCCATCATCGCTTCGGTTTCGGTCTCAAACGGAAGATACTCCACCAGATAGCGGGCCAATAGTTTACCTGTCTTCCCGCTGACAACCGCCGAGGTCTGCAGCATTCGGCGGGCATTCTCAGCGTCCTCCACGCACCACCACGCGCGCCTCGCAAGCTCATCGGTGAGTCCCTCGGCGCAGACTACAGCAAAAACCGCCGTCGGATCACCCAGCTTGAGCAATGCGTTGAGGCTTTCGTTTCGCATCCGACCCATACGGGCCCAGCGTTGCAGATAGAGTGGGTACTCCCCTGGACTACCTAGAGCGCGCTCCGACAAGAGGGAACGAATGGACTTGAGATATCTCTCGCTGTTCGTATTGGGATTCAACCGGACCTGAGTCTCTCCTTCGGCCAGCAGTGCATGGAGAGTCATTGTGGATTCGTTAATCCGAATCGCTAAAGGCTCATTGGCCAGCAGTACATTCAGCCGCAGCGCATCTTCAGCACAAAGCTCCATACATTTCCCGTAGCTTCCTGGTGACGATCAGTCGACAAATTTCAGACCGACACCCTCGGGTTCGACACGCACTACCTCCATTTCCACTACTGGTCGATCAGTATAGTCATCCTGAATCTGGCCTGCTATCCGTGTCCCCGGCGGAGGAATTTCAAGCTGATCAGTCAGAATATAGACCCCCCCCATGGAGATATCCCGTGTTCTGACGATCATTTCACCAAAAGATTGGTGAATAATCTTGATCTTGGCCTGCAGCGGGGTCCTCTCGTGCTTTCTTTTGTTGAATTCTTGATTACTGGAGGAGCTCATAACGGCTCGCTTTCATTGCTCAGTTGGGGGAGACCAGTTGGCATCCTTCGGATTGCTAAATATAAACCTGAATTCCTCATCGTTCAATTCCACATAGTCCATAACCGCTTCATCCAGTAGAGGAACTGTCTCCGGAACCATCAATATCTCGATACCCTCAGATATGACACGGAGGTCTTCATCGGCAGGCTCATCGAATCCCATCAGATAATCGATTGTACCATCCTGGTTCTGCTGCGCCGCCAGTCGCAGACACATACCTTCGGTTCCGCCCTGCTTGGCAGCAAGTCGAATTTGGGCTGCAGCCGCTTCGGTTACTTTAAACATTGCACCTCTCCTAACTTTTTACACTTATCCACGTGCGAAAGGAAACGTGAGGTCCATCGATTACCTCCAACATCTCGCAGATGAGTATAGCTGGCAAGCAAGTTCTTGTAGACGATTCCATCATGTAGCCCATCAATTCCTTCCCCTCGCAATACTCGATAGGCGAAACGAGTATCCCGTGGCAAGTTCTCCAAAGCAGAGTAGTGGAATTCATGGGCAGAAATATCAGATACGCCCTCCCCTGGCTGCGATGGCCAGGGGCTTTCTCCAGTCTCTTTCAATAGTACGTAGCCTCGTCCTTGAGGGCGGTCATGCATAACGACATCGGCAGGAATTGCGCCCACCATCTCACAGGTAGTCCCCCGCCAGGTCAGGCTACGAGCTAAATACATCAAGCCACCGCATTCGGCATAGACCGGCCCGCCTTTTTCGATAAATTCAAGTATATCGACACGGAGTGTTCGGTTGTTTTGCAGCCTTGTCATCGCTGTTTCCGGAAACCCACCGCCTAAGAACAGCCCATCGACCACGGGTAAGTTGGTCGCCTTTTCGGTGTCGAAAGGCACCAGCTTCGCTCCCGCGCCCTCCAACTTCTCAAGGTCCCCCGGGTAATAGAACCCAAAGGCCCTGTCCTTGGGATAACCAATTCGAACTTCTTCAGCCAAAGCGTCGCCAGTGCCCGAAGATGATTTTTCAGGGAAAGATGTGACGGGGCATGCGAAACTTAAAATTCTGTCCAGGTCAACTTGGGAAGATATTGCATCGCCTAGGGCACGAATTTTTTGCTGGGCTTTGTCCGCTTCGTTGCTAGGCATCAATCCTAGGTGCCGCTCGTTGATTTTAAGTGAGGGTCCATAGTGCACGGCGCCTACTACCGGAACGTCGGTATAGTGTTCGATGACCGCCCTTAACTTGCCTTCATGCCGGCTTCCGCCAACCTTGTTGAGGATGACCCCTGAAATCTGAATACTTTTATCGAATGCTTGATAGCCCAGAATAAGAGGCGCTATTCCCCTGGTCATGCCCCTGGCATCGATTACAAGCAGTACCGGAGACCCAAGAAGCGAGGCAAGCGCTGCATTACTGTTTTTGCCCTCAAGATCAAGGCCGTCAAACAGCCCCTTGTTTCCCTCAATAATCCCCATGTCCACCTGCGACATGAAAGAGGAGAACTCCGTCTCGATCTCCTTTTGAGACATGGTGAAAAAATCAAGATTCCTGCAGCTACGACCGCTGGCGGCAGTCAGCCAAAGTGGGTCGATGTAGTCTGGACCTTTCTTGAAAGTCTGAACCCGCATTCCCCTTGACATGAACGCGGCCGTCAGGCCAAGGGAGAGGGTAGTCTTACCCGAAGATTTGTGGGCTGCCGAGATGAAGAAATGAGGCATACCTGGATCCACTATAACGGGTTACATCTGGATCTTGGATCCAGACCGATTTCGGCGGATATCTGCCCACCGTCCTAACACTCCATACCCATTGATTTGGACAGGCCCTAACTCGACCTCGCAGGGGAGACAGACGAATTAATATCTACCGGCCACGGCAAGGATCAGATAAGCTAGGCGACGCTTTCCTCCGGATCCTGGAGATCGGCAGGCAGTACCTTTAGCATTCTGGCCCCGATTGCGACCAAAGTCATGGAAACCGCAACCCCGGCTATACCCAACATCGCCTCCGCGACCGAGGGTGTGTAAGACGCCACGACACCATCGAAGAAAGTGCTGGAAACCACCTCTTTTCCCGGAAACAGCGACATGGGATATGCCTGCCCACCAATCACTATCACATAGAGTTGAAAAAAGCCGCCGATCAGCACCAAAATCGACGCGATCGCCGTTGCAAACCGGTTGTCTGCGAACGCAGGGGAATAAAGCATGACCAGCGGGATAACGCTGCCCACCGTAATCTGGCCTAGCCAGAACATGACTGTGTACAGCCCACCCTCCACCAGAACGAAGCGTTCAACGCCGTGGTGCTGGGCAACGTAGAGATTTGTCAGATGGTAGACAAGGGTAAAGAAGAGTACCGAACCGACAAACACTCCCAATAGGTTTTTCAGTTTAGCCAGCCGATGATCTCCTAAATCCCTGCTTGCCCACCAGTAAGCCGACATCAGGGTGATGATAAAAAAGGCCAGTCCATAGCTGAATGACATAATGATGAACATTGGTGCCATGATTGCCGCGTCATAGGCATCCCTTGCAACCAAGAACCCGAAGATCGAGCCGGTGCCGGTAGTCAGAGCCAAACGCCAAAAGAACGCAGCAAACCCGGTAATCTGATAATACTTGTTGGCCTTGCGATCAATCATGCTCCAGAGGTAGATACCGACTATCACGAAAAAACCAGTATAAAGAATGATATTCCAGGCAAATATCGACTTGAAATTATAAGTGGTCATGGCCACGATCAGCCGCTCAGGGCGCCCCAGATCCAACAACAGGACGACCAAACCGCCGGCTAATAAACCGATTGCCAGCAGCCCCGAGAACCGGCCCAAGGGTTTGTACATCGGCCCTCCGAACACAGAGCCGATCGAGGCGACATTGAGTGCGCCGGATGCCGCGACTATCAGAAAGATCGCAAACACATGCGGTAAGCCCCAAACCACCTGGTTGCTCATCCCCGTAACCCAATGCCCGTTGTGTTCCATCACATAGGCCGCACCCAAACCCATCAGAATGACGAAAGTCAGGAATGCCAACCCACCCCAATATCTGGGAGAGCTGCACCAGAGTTCAGAAAAATGTATCTTCTTCATTTGCCCAGTTCCACCCTGATCACAAATTTGTATATCGAACGCCGGTATTGAGTTCCAAGTCAGCCCTGACCTGGTAACTGCTCTGTTCCCGCATTGCCTTGGCTATCGCACTCTCTGGATTTTTTAGGTCACCGAAGACGATCGCCTGGTGTCCCTCGCCCTGACAAGCCTCCTGGCAGGCTGTTGTCGGGTTTCCCGCATCAACCCGATGGGTGCACAGATTGCAGGACTCCACGCATCCTTTGCCCCTCGGCGCCCTTACAGTTTGACTCTCCACATTCTGATGGATAAAGGAGCGCGCTTTGTATGGGCAAGCCATCATGCAGTAACGACAACCGATACAGGTATGCCGGTCCACCATGACGATACCGTCGGCACGTCTGAATGATGCTCCGGTTGGGCACACATCCACACAGGGTGGGAACTCGCAATGCTGACACATCACCGGTAAGTTGGTGATCCTCCCGGTCTGCCGGTCTTTGAGCTTTACCTTGCGAATCCACTGTGGACGCTGGGCTTCCCACATCGCGTCATCCTGACCCTCGGGCCTTCGTAACAAATCGAGACCGTTCTCTCGATCGCAGGCATCCACACAGCTGGTACAACCATCGACACATTTGTTGGTATCGATCAGCATCCCCCAGCGAACGTCGCTAGTTACAGCGTCGGTTTCGGTGCGCGCATTGGCTACTGTGAGAAGAATTCCGGGCGCCAGGGTAGCTGTACCCGCGGCGGCAAGACTCTTTGCCAGAAAATTACGTCGTTCCTTATCGGGCTGTTCACCAGACCTGGTCATGCTCAGTCTCCCCGAATAACTTCATGATGCTGGGTCAATTGAGGTTCTTGAATCACCCCATCTGTCCCCGGTGTGTGCGTCTGTTCAGGCGAGTACATCCTCATCGAAGCGCTCCCCGAGACCATGGGTCCATCGCTCTCCGGGGTACCTCGGTGGCATTGAAAACAGGCCAGCCTGACTGCCATAAAACTATGACAGCCTGCACAAAATTGAGACTCCCCATTTACTGGCTTGTAGTCACCATCCTGGTCTCGCGCGGCATGGCAATCGACGCAGCCGGACAGGCTATTCTTAATACCCCGCACACCCATATGAACGGTCCTGTCCCGATCGTGCTTGAGGTAATCCATGTGGTAACGCCTCATTTCGGCGGTCGGGGCCACGCAGGATTCCATGGAGGCGGCCTTTGAGCCCTCGATAACCGCCGATTCGCCCTGGGTAGCCGTTGCGAGAATAGCCAGCGCGCCCGCGACGATCAGCCGAACCGTCCACCTGAAGCCAACAGAAATATCCATTACAGCTCCTACTCACCCAAACCCATCTGTATGTAGCCGGTGGGGCACACGTCACTGCAAACATGGCAACCGATGCACTTGTTGTAATCGGTATCGACGTAACGTCCGGTCGTCGACAGATTCTTTTTGACCCGGAAGACGGCATCCTGAGGGCAAAAAATAACGCAATTATCGCACTCGAAACACATGCCGCAACTCATGCAGCGCTTCGACTCATCAACCATCTGCTCCTCTTCCAGAGGATGGAGGCGTTCATGAAAATGCCCCAGTACCTCCTCCGCCGAAGGCACATCTTCCACCCTTTTGATCCGCGGTGTGTACTCGAAATAGCCCAGAAAAAGATCAGTGGAGGGAATGACCTCCTGTTCCGAGCGATCTTCGAAATTGTGCACCGCGTAGTTAGCTTCCGCTGTCCCCCGCTGATCACCGACCGCTGCGTCGAACTGCTCCGGATCAAGTCCCGCCTCATGCAGTTTATTCATTAGGTCAAAGTGGTGGACGTCCACCTTGGGCCGCTTGGACAACTCCTGATTATTGAGGTAATGATCAACGCTGTCGGCAGCAATGGAAGCCTGCCCAATGGCGGTCGTTAACAAATGAGGCCGGATAATGTCACCTGCCACGAAGTGCCCCGGTTTACCCGGCACCTGGTAGAACTTGTCTGCATCAATGAAATTTCGCTCATTGGCCATGGACTCGAGACCCGTCATGTCTCCGCCCTGACCGATTGCGGCCACTATCAGATCCGCCTCCAGTGTACGTTCTGTTCCTTCGACCGGGATTGGCGTCATCCCATCCATGGTGCAGTCGCAGATTTTCATGGCCACAGCGCGCCCGTCGTCATCCTTGATTATCTCCAGCGGCATGACTCCGTCGAGAATGGTTACACCTTCAGTGGTGGCATCCATCACTTCGTGCTCCGCCGCCATCATCTTATCCTTGACGAATAGCGAGGTTAGAGTCACTTCCGATCCCTGTGCCGCGGCTGCCATAGCGGTATCATGGGCAACGTAACCATCCCGAACGACCAGCTCGGGGCGGTCAGTGGGGTTCGCCGTCTTGACGTGACCCAAACGCCGGGCCACAGATACGACGTCGATAGAAGTATCCCCACCACCAACACAAATTACCTTATCGGCGGTTACCTTCATCCGACCCTCATTGAATGCCTTGAGAAAGGCGACTCCGCTGACGCAGTTAGGCGTTCCCTCCCAACCCGGAACAGGCAGGCCCCGACCTTGCTGACAACCCAGTGCCCAGACGACTGCATCGAACTGCGACTCTACCTCCTCCATCGAAATATCGCGTCCTACCCTCGTCTTCATGCGCAGGGTAACCCCCATGTCGACGATTCGATCAAGCTCGCTATTCAGTTTGTCTCGGGGGATTCGATATCCGGGGATACCGTACCGCATCATTCCACCCAACTCTTCGTTCTCATCGAAGAGCGTCACGCCGTGCCCCTTCCGGCGCAGCTGGTAGGCGGCTGCCATGCCCGCCGGCCCACCACCGATCACGGCCACCTGCTTCCCGGTATCTGCTCCAGCGGTAAATTTGTAGCCCTTGGCGATGGCCGAGTCACCAATGTATTGCTCAACAGAATTGATACCTACGAAATCATCGACATCATTGCGATTGCAGCCATCCTGGCAAGGTGCAGGACAAACCCGTCCCATCATAGAAGGGAAAGGATTGGCATCAGTAGAACGGCGAAACATATACTCATCCCTGTCCGTTCCTTCCGGGGGTTTCTCCTGTCCGCGACCAATTGCCAGCCATCCACGGATATCCTCTCCAGAGGGACAGCTACCCTGACAGGGAGGTGTTTTATGGATATAGGTAGGACATTTGTGGGAGGTATCTTGAGCGAATATCTGCTCATCCCAGGCATCCCAATCGGTATCGCCTTCCTTGAACCGGCGAAAATTCAACTTAGTCTCGATCTCGTCTGTAGGAGTCGCCATTCTATTCACTCTCCTTATTCTATAAATCTTCTAATTTGTTAACGGGCTAAACTGCAACCCGGTTAGGCCGGCGGACCGCCCCAGCGCGTATTGATCCAAGTCCCTGTTATTGCGCGCTTGCTTCCGCGTCCGCGTCCCCGGTTTCTTCTTCGTCACTCTCTTGTCCGGTCAAAATGATGGCATTGCTCACCAGTTGATGAACACTGACTACCTGATCCATCTCCATGCCGTAATAAGGGAGCACTTTGCTGAACTGGCTCTTGCAGATTGCGCAGACAGCTGCCATGTGGGTCACACCCTCTTCCTCCATTACATTCTTGAGGGCAGTCATCCTCGGCATGGCTCCCTTGACTCTGAGTTCCATCAAATCGTCTGTCAGCAGCCCGCCACCGCCGCCACAGCAAAATGTTCGTTCACCTATCGTCTCGTGGTGCATGTCTACAAAGTTGTTGCAGACCGCCTTGATCACATTACGTGGAATCTCCAGTTGCCCACCCGGTTTGTCACCCATGCGGGTCGCGCGCGCCACATTGCAGGAGTCATGGTACGTCAGGGTCATGTGATCGTTGGCAGATTTGTCGAGGTTCAAATTGCCGCGCTGGATTTGATCCCAGGTAAACTCGAGTATGTGCTGTGGTACCGGATATCTAGGATCCAGGAAATCGAAGGGCCCGGCGAGGGTATTCAGAAAAGCGTAAGCTACGCGCCAAGCATGGCCGCACTCACCGAAGACTATCCGCTTAACTCCCAAATCGATTGCAGCTTTGCGTATTCTTAGCGCAACCCGACGCATGTTTTCGTAGCTACCGATAAACATGCCGAAATTGCCGGCTTCCGACGCATAGGAGCTCAGAGTCCAGTTAACACCGGCTTCATGGAGTACTTTGCCGTAGCCAATTAGCCCATCGACGTGGGGCTCGGCAAAAAAATCAGCGGACGGGGTAACCAAAAGAATATCGGCCCCTTTGACATCGAGTGGATATTTCACTTCCACCCCGGTTTCTTCTTCGACGTCTTCTTCGAGTCCTTCCAGGGTGTCGGCCAATGCGGGCCCGGGTAACCCGAGATTGTTTCCGATCTTGTTTACCTTGGCGATAATTTCGTTGCAGTACTTCTGGCCGTAGCCCACGCTGTCGAGAATTTCGCGTGCCGCCATGGAGATTTCGGCAGTGTCGATACCGTAAGGACAAAAAACTGAGCATCGGCGGCATTGTGAACACTGGTGGTAGTAGCTGTACCACTCATCCAGCGTCTCCCTGGTCAAATCCTTGGCGCCGACCAACTTAGGAAAGAGTTTACCCGAAAATGTAAAATAGCGCCGGTATACACTCCTTAAAAGGTCTTGCCGCCCCACAGGCATGTTCTTTGGGTCACTGGTACTGAGGTAGTAGTGGCATTTGTCTGTGCAGGCACCGCACTTTACACAGGAATCGAGGTATACCTGCAACGAACGGTAACGCTTCCGTAAATCGTCCAGTTTGCTCAGCGCCTGCTCATGCCAGTCCTCGACCAGCTCACCAGGAAAATTTAGATCCGTGTTGTGATCAGCATGGGCGACAAAGGGTCGCAAATGCGACATGGTGCCTTCGGTTACTTCCGGTACCTCAACAAACTCCTGGAGTTCCGGTGTCACAAACTTAGCCTTAGCCATGAATAGCCCTCTTCGGCTCGGTACCGATCAATTCTGTTGTTCTTCCATCGCCTTAGCCCAAGGTGCGACGTGACGCTTTTCGCGGGGATTGTCCACCTGGTTTCGGCTTGGGCTGAAAAAGATTCCAGGCACATGCAGTAACTTGCTGAAAGGAAAGAGAAGCATCAGGATCGCCACCAGCAACAGGTGCAAAATGAGCGGGAAATCCAAAGGTAACTGACCAATGCTCATGGAATAGAGCCCGGTAAAAAACTGTTTCACCATGACCACATCAGTCCGGGAAACAAACTTCATGATCAGTCCGCTGATCCCGATAAGAACCAGCAGCACGAGCCAAAGATAGTCCGATGGAGCCGAAATATAGCGCACACGATCCACAAATATACGTCTCGCAAAAAGGCCGACAAGCCCGACAACCATTGCGAAACCGCCATAGACGCCAAAGGGCTGAATCAATTCTATCGGTAGCCACACAGGGTCGATGAAATAGCGGACATGCCGCAATAGCACGAGTAGTAGACCAAGATGAAATATCCATCCGAATATCCAAGTCCACTTGGTACTTTTAAACAGGCTTTCGAAAAACACCACCTCTCGAAAAATACGCATCGCCACCCCCGATTTGGTTACCGGAGCGGGGGTGGTGGCAATCTTGAGAGGGGCCGGGGTTTTTGCGTACTGGACGATTTTTCTAGCCAAACCAAGAACCAGTACCAGAGTTGCGACAATAAAAAGCACTGCGAAAAAAGACGACATGATCCTGCAATCCTCTGTCGGATTTTTGCCGAACGGAAGGGGGAATCCTCCCCCTGTCCGGTTCGTTGAATCGGCTTAGATGCAACCGGTGGGCTTGGGCAGCCCAGCAAAACGACAGGCCTGCTTACCAGGACCGTAGGGGAACAGTGCATACAGATACTTGCTATTACCCTTTTCCTTGCCCAATTTCTTGCCAACAGCTTTGGTCAGCACGCGCACTGCAGGGGCGATTTGATACTCTTCGTAGTACTCACGCAGAAAATTGATGATCTCCCAATGCTCATCCGTCAGTTCCAGATCATCATCTTTTGCCATGATTTCAGCGACGCCGGGCATCCAATCGCTTAGATTGACCAGATAACCCTCTTCATCGGTCTCAAGTACTTTTCCATCAACTTCGATAGCCATAATAGTTCTCCAAAAGTTCAATTACTGACAGTTAAGTGCCGCGGTGTCAGACCCACGCCACCACCTTGTCGAGTTCGGCAGCGAGATCGACAAATCCTGCATAGTCGACTACCTCAACCCCATCGATCACTCGCTCTTCAGACAACCCGCGGGCGTTCAGATCTGGACCTAGGACATAAATCCGAACACCCAGAGTTGATTTCACCTTCCCCTCTGTCGCGGTACCTTTCAATGCGGCATATACACCGTCTTCATATAACAGTACTGCGCTACCTTCCAGAACATGCCCCAGACAGGCGTCGAATGAGCTTTTCTCGAAAGGCGATTTATTCACCGTGTGCAATGCATTCATCACCATACCCTCAGAAGCTAAAGACGACGTCTTGTGCTGCTATGATTTCCGCCAGCTTCGATCGGCTGACTACTTGAATGGAATCCTTCTCCGCCCAATCCTCGTCCTCATCCTCCCAGGTTAGGTGCATCAAATCATCGATCGTCAGCCCGCGCTCTTCCAAGGATTCCTTTTCCACGTAAAGCTGGTGGACATCGTAGTCACCGAGCGCCGCGTAGGTGGGTGAAAAGTTCTTCATACCCACTCCCGAAGTATCCTGACCTTTAACGATCTGAAATACACCATCATCAACGAAGGCCAAACTGACCTTCTGGTCAAATGCTGCACCGATCAAAACAACTTCCAGCGATTCCCATGCGTAAATGGTGCCGTAGGGTGCCCGACGGTTAAGGTAGAGAAATTTTTTGATCTCTTCTGACATCTTTCGATCCCCTTCTCTTAATCGCCGAATACGACAAGCCGGTCCGATTGAACCGCTGCCTCTATCAATTGCCCCAGACCCGAAATCCGAAAACTGGGGTGCAGATTCGTGGCGTCTTTCTGATTTCTCTCCGCCTCGCCTTCATCGACCAATCCACGCCGTTGAGCTGCAGCCACGCAAATCACCAGGTCCAGGCCGTGTTCATCCGCCAACTCCGCCCAGCGGTTGACGATATTTCGATCATCCTGGGGGGGAGTTGTCAGCCGGGTGCCGTTACCGACACCGTCATGGTAAAAAAAGACACGGAAGACTTCATGCCCCTTATCCAGCGCGGCCTTGGTGAAGTGATAAGCCGAATCGCTTGCCTGATGCTGATAAGGCCCTTCGTTTATTTGTATTGCAAACTTCATTTGCTATGCCTTATTCCCAGTCGATTCCGCGTGTTTAGAAACGAATGTGTGTGGACGCGTTCAAATTAGCCCTTCCGCCGCGCCAGTTATCGATATGGTACTTGGTAAACGGCAACCCTGTTTTCTCGAAAAAACGCGGCCAGCCAATCCGCTCCGCCCACTCTCCGATCCGCTCATAGTCCTTGGCGTCTTCTTTGTAAGTGCGGAGGATTTTTTTGACCACCTCCGATACCTCGGGCCAACGCGGAGGGTTGTTGGGGATACCCGCAGCGACCAGTTTGTGAAAACTGGGTTTGGAACGAGCATTGGAGTTCTTGCCGCCGACCCAGATGGCAAACTTGGAGTGCTCCGGGTCGTTGATCTGCATCGGCGGACAGGGAGGAAAGCAGGCCCCGCAGCAGATGCATTTCTTTTCATCAACTTCAAGTGAAGGCTTGCCATTTACCATCGCGGGACGAATTGCCGCGACCGGGCATCTCGCCACAACTGAGGGCCGCTCGCAAACATTGGCTACCTGAGTATGATCGATCTTCGGGGGTTTGGTATGCTGAATATTGATCGCGATGTCACCTTGTCCGCCACAGTTTATTTGACAACAGGAGGTGGTCATGTGGACACGGTTCGGCATCTCTTCGCTGGTGAACTCGTTGTGTAAATCATCCATCAGTGCCTTCACGGCGCCAGAGGCATCGGTACCTGGAATATCACAGTGCAGCCAACCCTGGGTATGGGAAATCATGGAGACCGAAGGGCCTGTACCTCCCACGGGAAAGCCTTCAGCATTGAGCTTGTCGATCAATGGTTGGACCTTGGACTCTTCCGAAACCATGTATTCGATGTTGGACCGAATGGTGAATCGAACATGGCCCTCGGCAAATTCATCTGCAATATCCGCCAGTTTGCGAATGGTGTAGACATCCATTTGCCGTTGGGTGCCTGCTCGTACTGTCCAAATCTGGTCGCCACTCTTGGCAACATGTCGCAGTACACCCGGGCGCGGACGATCATGCCAGTCCCAAGCTCCATAGTTTTTCTTCAATACCGGGTGCAGAAAAGGCTCCATCTCGGGAACGCCGCTTTCGATTGGCATGCGAGGTGCGTCAGCCATTGGTTACCTCCAATTCAATGCTTTTTTACAAGTTTGCTGTGATGTGGCCCATCCTGCGGGCCACACATCGAGGAACTACTGGGCTTTACGCTCTGCCCACTTGGCCGCCTCCTGGTCCCAGTCGTCGGTACGAACATAAGGATTCATCCGCGGCTGGCTGATCATATGCGGATCGATCTCCAGGCCCACGCCTTCAAGAAAGTTGGTCAAGCCGATACGCTCGATCATCTCTCCGGTGCGCTCGTGCTCCAGGGCATTCTCGGCGAAAAAGTCCAGAATCTCCGTCGCCAGCTCCTCCAGCCACTCGAAATCTTCGTCGCTCTCCATCTTGTGGAACGGGACGATCACCGTCCCCATCAGATCACCGATCTTCAGGGTCCGCTTGCCACCACAAAGCATGGTCACGCCCTTGTCGTCACCCGGAGACAAAGCCTTGGTCATCACGTTGATGCAGTGCATGCAGCGCACGCAGTTGCTGTTATCCACCGTCAGCGTGTCGTCGTCGTTCAGCGACAACGCCTGGGTCGGGCAGCGGGTGATCACGTTGTCGATCACATACTTGCGGCCCTTGCGCTGTACAAACGCCTGCACCTCCTCCTGGTTTACCTTCATGTCGTCACGCCAGGTGCCGATCACCGCCAAGTCAGCACGCTGCACCGAGTTCATGCAATCGTTCGGGCAACCCGATACCTTGTACTTGAACTTGTAGGGCAGCGCCGGCCGGTGCATGTCATCCAGCGCATTGTTCACCAGCGTACGCATGGTGCGCCCCTCATCGAAGCACGACTGCTCGCAGCGCGCCGCACCCACGCAGGACATCCCGGTGCGCACCGCCGGGCCCGCTCCGCCCAGGTCGAAGCCCGCCTCGTTGATTTCATCGAAGGCCTTCTGCACATTCTCCGTGGTGCAGCCTTGAAACATGATGTCCCCAGACTGGCCGTGGAATGCGATCAGCCCCGATCCATATTTCTCCCAAATGTCACACAGCTTCCTGAGCGTGCCAGTGTCGTAGTGCATACCCGGGGGCGGCATCACCCGCAGCGTGTGAAACTCCGCCGCCGCCGGAAACAGCGGCTTGCCATCCTTCTTCAATTCCGTAAACCGGGGAATGATCCCGCCACCGTAACCAATGACACCTACTGTGCCACCCTTCCAGTAGCCCTTACGGGTCTCGTAAGAGGTCTCCAGCTGTCCCAGCAGGTCCACCATCATGTCGTTGTCTTTCGCAAGACGCTTCAATCCGGTCACAAAACTCGGCCAGGGACCACTCTCCAACTGGTCAAGCATGGGTGTCTCATGCATCGGTTTCGTCATCGTTTCCCTCCCAATTTAGGGTTATGATCGTGGGCACCTATGTCGTCCCGCGTACCGCATCGGACATCTCATAGAGTTGAGATCTTGCGGTCCATACATCTGGTACGCAGGTAATGCCCGTATCCGCATACCTCGACTGGGGCGGTTCTTTGCCGCCTTGATTATTTGCATGACCAGCATTTTAGGATTTCCTTATGCAGCACAATATCCCGCTAATGGGGGGGTATTTTCCTTCCCTCCCCTACCCCATAAGAGATATATAAAAAAATCATAATATATGAAATTAAATATTTTTATCGAGTTATATGGTTGTAAAAACAGTCCGCTAAAAATACTTGATAGAATTTGGATGAATAAGAACCTTCAAGATATTGATGCGATGCAGCATGCAGACTATTCCAATTAAGCTTGCCAGGTTAAGCCGCTTTAGGTTTCAATATAAATGCCTTAGCGTTTTGCTTGGTTATTCGCTAGCCTGAGCGTAGCACCTAGAATGAGCTCGTTCACAGCGAACTGCCGACCGGCGGATTGAGCTTACGATTATGATTCCGAGTATTTAACAACCTAGGGAGTATCAAAGGGATGCTAAATTTGAGCGAGGTGATGATGCAAAACCCTCAAGTAGAATCTTTTGAACAATTGCTCGACACCGTCAAGGAGCGGTCAAAGAGCGAGCGGTTTTTTCGCATCGATGTCAAACCTCCCTTCCAGGATACGCCGGAAGATTGGGAGGATAGATTGGAGGCCGCCTTTACCTAGTCATGAAGACTCCCAAAAGTAACTTGGAACTTGCCAACAACAATGGCACAGCAGACCTATCGCCACCCAGAGAATTGGGGGCTTTGCTCGCCCGGGAACGGCACCAAAAGATCGATGAGCTAGGCGAGAACGCCGCCGTCGAGCAGCGTCTCAAGATCGACCTGGAACACTGCTACGCTCTGCTACAGAATAACCTGAAAAACGAGGCCTGGAACATCGCCAGAGAGACCCTTGATGAAGCTCTGCGTGCAGAACAGTGGACACAGGCGGTTGAGGCCTGTGATGTCATGTTTCAGTCTGAGCAAGACAAAGCCGTAAAGGCCTTGGCACAGGGCATTTGGTTGGGTGTGACCTTTCCTGTAGATCCTGAATTGAGCGTGGCCATGTTGCAGCATCTTATCGACGAATCCCCCGATAGGTCAGACGGAGCGGCCGTAGCGGCAGCCACCGCCTGCTATCTGGTCGATTTACGAGGCCAGGGCAAACAGCGGGATGAGCTGCTGTTTTTCACGCAACAAATGATTGGGGAGGTTGCGAGGCGGCATAGCCAAGTCGAAGAACAGGAGGTATTCGAGTTCTGGATTCAGCAACTCCAGCTGGACGATCCCGGCAAATTTCTGCCGCGGTTGGGAAAAGTCCTGGATATCCTGGTGGATGGTGAATGGTGGTTCGAGCGGGACGAGCTAAGAGCAAAAATTCCGGAGTGAAAATGTACTGGGAAGAAGACTCAGGCGAAGAGCAGTTTTTGGTTCCTGACAATGTCGTGGACCTGCTATTCCAGATTGACTGCCCCACGTTGCCCGTAGACCATGCTTGGGATTTGTCGGAGGAAATTCAGAAACGGTTACCCTGGTTCGCCCATGAACCGGAAGCGGGCCTGCACCTAATTCACGGTGCGGAATCGGGTAATGGCTGGGAACGTCCCCAGGGAGTTGACGACATACTCCACCTCTCGCGCCGGGTGAAGCTCATTCTGCGCATCCCCAAACATCGCATAGAAGCGAGTAAGCTGCTCTGTGGTGAAATCCTAAGCATTGGGGGACATCGATTGGCAGTCGGTGAACCGAAAACCCGCAGGTTGAGCATGACTCATTTTCTCTACTCCAGATACATCGCTACAGATGAACATCGGGATGAGGACCAATTCATGGCCTGGGCAGTCGAGCAGCTGCAGAGTATGGGCCTTAAATTCAGAAAAGTGCTCACCGGAAAGGATTTTCAGTTCGCCTCACCCAAGGGAGAACTTCATGCCAGAAGTCTGATGGTGGCGGACCTTCCCTACGACGATGCTGTTGAGCTGCAAGAGCGGGGTATCGGACCCCATCGCCAGATGGGTTTCGGCATTTTCATCCCCCAGAAATCTTTTTAGGGCAAGCCAAAAAATCTCCTATTGCGGACATGTTCTCTTTTTGCCCTGCCGCTTATACCATGGGATTTTATTTAGCTGCAGCGTGGGTGCATGCAACGGTAAGGAGAAGTCAGTATGTCATACGAAGTCAATGAGAACGGCTACCTGGTCAACCTGGAAGACTGGAATGAGGAGATCGCGCAAGAACTCGCCTCCGCAGAAGGGATTACCCTTTCTGAAAAGGCGTGGGAAGTAATCAACTATTTGCGCGACGAGTACTTCAACAACAATGGCAACCAACCCAACGAACGCCAAATGGTAAAGCACTTTAAATCAATTTGGACCGATTTGGACAAAGTGGACGCCAAAGCGCTCTATGCCCACTTTCCCATGGGTCCTGCCAAACAGGCGGGCAAAATAGCCGGACTGCCCGAAACCAAACGCAAGGGCGGGTATTGATATCGGTTTATCACCGCCGTCTGCTTTAAACACCAGCGGACCGGCGGTATCAGATCTCACTCCACATACGGAAGAGGTTGGCGAAGGTTTTATCCACCAGGCGAGTGGATTCGGACTCCGGGTCCTGCTGCAGCATCTGCTCCCGCGCCTCGTTCAATTCGAACAACAGTTCGCGTTGGGCAGGGTCTCGAACCAAACTCTGAATCCACAGAAGCACCACATACCGCTCTCCCGATAAGACCTCGGCAACTCGGTGAAGACTGGAAGATGGGTAGATAACCGCATCCCCCGCTGAAAGCTTTACCTGCTGTTCTCCGAAAGCGGTCCGTATCACCAACTCTCCACCCTTGTAGCTGCCGGGATCCCGCAGAAATACCGTCATCGAAATATCGCTGCGGAACCTGGGCTGCGCACCCCCCATGAGAGGATCATCCACATGTTCCCCGTAAGCCATGCCCGGCTGGTAACGGGCGAATATAGGATCCGCCATTCGATAAGGGAGCGTCGCTCGGTTAAATCGCTGATTATGGGAGAGACTGCTGACCAGTATGCGCGTCAACAATTCCAGCTGCTGCGGCTCTCTCTTGAGCTCCTGATTATGCTTGACCCGGCGGGCTGCTTTTCCAGCCGTCAGCTTACCGTCCACGAACTCTGCTCGGCCGAGTATCCCGTTGATCTTTTCAAGTTGCGCCTGGTTCAATATCCCTGGAATCTGTAGCAACACAACTACTCCTCCCCAGCCTGCGCTTGTGCCAGCAGCCGTCTCAGTGCGGCCTCATCCACCGGGTAATCCAATGCGCCGAAAACCCGATGCCGTTGTTCCACCAGCAGCAGACGCGGGCGATGCTCTGGATTGATAAAAACGATAACCCTGGTATCCATGGCATGTCGCTCTAAGGCCGCAAACAGCGATTCGAGATTGCTCATACGATCCCGGAGCTCAGGATCAAAATGAAATTCCGCCACTAAAACAGCAGGCCGGTTGTTTTTCAACCAGGCCTGAGCTTTGCGTACTGAGTGAACTTTCTCGGGCACGAATCCCGCACGCAGGTAGAGAGAAGAGAAATCGGGATAGCCCCCCATTTCCACAATAGACAGTAACTTTCTAGGTGACACCCTGTGGACTCCCGTGCCGCAACGGCCAGTGATATTAGGCTATCAATTCGAACATTTGGCAACTTACAATGATACGCTCAGTTTCAAACAGCGTGGTCAAATCCTTACTGTCTTATTGAGAGGTTAGGGCCTGTTAACACTAATTGAAACAGCGTCGTTGCTGCCCCAGGAAGGGCCAATCAAGGCGCGAGGAGTAAGGTTTGGTGGTTCCAAATGAATGACGAGCAACGCCGAGTGGCCCTTTTTGGGGCGCAACCCGGAGGGACGGGGCCATTTTTCCCCAGTTCCGCGTTGCACCTCGCTTATGTAGCGGTGCTACACCGCGCTCGGTGCGCCTTGACCTGCGATAAAATGGCCTCCGGCGACACTGTTCCAATTAGTGTTAACAGGCCCTAGTAGAACGCATATGCTGCTCAACATCATAATCGATGACTATTCAATGAACCTCGAAGTCCCCGATGAAATACAGGATTCGCTTGCCGACAGCATCGATCGACTTGACAGAAGCATGGACCGGGGTTTCCAGCTGGGGCGCGAATGGCTGGAAAGGCCGGATTTACGGCAACGATGCCAGCTGGCGGCAGATAAACTGCTGACCGCTTTGGAGACCGACAACAAGCAGATGGCGATACTGAGCGCCAGTTACATTCTGAATAAACTGCCGGATACCAGGCGTGTTCGAATCGATAACAGCGGAGAGATGCAGGGGACCCTATTCGAGTAGCATGCTGAACACTGAGCTCGAATCCAGCACGGACGGCGAGAAAAGCTTCGTCTGTCGGTGTCCCCAAATCAATCAGAGCGGGTTGCCTGCCGCCAATTCCATCACCGACTCCGCTGCCTCTGCCCCTTGGGCGCGATGTAATTCGAGAATGGCTTCCGCTACCGATTGCCAATGGACCGCTCCCTGTTGCGCCGTTTCCGTCAGGCCCGTGGTGTCACCAGAGTCAAGCCAAATATCGTATGCGTTGCGCAGTCCCGGAAACAGCTGCTTGCGCATTCCATCCAGATTTCCCACGTAGAAGTGTATGGACGACGGATGAGCTGCAGCCGCCAGCATGGGGAGCGTTACAAGACTGTCGGCCAGATGATCGCGAACAGCACGGGCCGCCATTTCCCCCGGGGTTCTGCCCAAATCACCTATCATCGCGTTCCAGGCTTCACCAAGCAGTTGCCCGGCCCGACGCTCGCCCTGTTCGTGCAGCAGCAGGGTATCGATCTCCCGGTCGGTCATTCTCTCCAGGGAGCCGGCAAGATCGTTGTCGAAGTCGTAACATGAAAAAGCACGGCCCAAAGGGTTGTCCAATCGACTCCAACGCCAGTTTTCCAGCTTCTCCCATAACATGCGTCTAAGGGATTCCCGGCGCACATAAATCGCGTTCCCCCTGGTCATCGCCGGAGGTGAAGTCAAGTCACGGGCGAATTCCCGCCCGGATACATAAAAGGCACAATCTTCGCGACGCTCGGAGCGCTCCAGCTCACCCAAAAAGAAATGAGGTCTCCCGGAATTGCCCAGTCCACCGCTGTACACCAACCCGAATTCCGCCAACGCATCGTTGATGAGGCCATCTTCCAGTGGATCGTATTCGCGCCCAAATAGTTTGACAGGTTCGAATTCTCGCCCCTCGAGCCCTTGCCAGAGTCCCTCCCGCTCGGACAGCCAGGCGCCTATCTCCTCATTGCCCAATCTGGCCGTGAACCCCAATCCCTTTTCCCAGCGAAAATACTCCCTCATCTTCATAAGATAAGTGCACATGCCATATTCAGTCCCATGTCGGGCGTCGGAAATATGGCAATTTACCTGCACACTCGCGGTAATCTCTTCTAGCACCCTGTTTTCCATGGCATCCACCAAAAAGCCGGGACTGACAATAAGACTATTTCCGAGTAAAGTTATGAGTAATTTTAGTACGCCAAGCAAGCGCTGCCAATCCCAGCGCCCAAGGGCATCAAATAGGGAGAATGCGGGTGGGACTACGCATCAAGAGCCAATGGTACAACGAAGATAGCGAGCGCTCGATTGAGGAGATAGCAGGGGCGCTCGCATTCAACAGCTGGAAGATTGCCGTTGACCGAGCGATTCGGTTGCACGGCGAGAAATTCATCTACCAGAGTGACCGCCAGCGATTAGCGGTAATCGCGGAATACACCTACTACCAAGTTCAGCTGGTAGACCGTATGGCCCACGCTATAGTTGATGACGAGCTGCGCCGCGCCCTGGTTACTGCAATGGTTCTGCGCCTGGCGGATCATATAGAGGAAAACAGCAACGAGCTGATCGGTGCAGATAACCACGGATCGGCGTTCATAGAACGGTTCAATCAGCGATCATCAGACTATTCCGAACTGGGATTCAACGATCAGGGACCCAGCTATCCCTTCATGCGCCACTTGGGTTACGAGATTCAGCAGTTAATGGGCAACAGTCAGGAAAACCGCTGGGTCATCGACCAGGTAATGGATATCGATGGGCCTGAGATCTATAAGCAGTTGAAGCGCGTGTTACGCGACTTATTCATGTAGTCAGGAGTCGTAATGCGCCCCGCCGAGTTGTTGCCTGCCCTCGTTCTTTAATATCCCAGTACCCGAGAGGGGCACCACACTCCGGTCATGGCGTCTAGAATCAACCCCCTTGAGTGATTTGGCGAATAACATGACTGACTATTGCTCAAAGGCATGTTACTCAGGTGGTAAGCATAATCAGCACAGATGTCCCATAAATGGCAGAGAATACACAGAGGTATCTGTAAAGGCGATTTTGCATCACTTTAAAAATCCTTGGGGGGGAAGAAACAACAGAGTTTCTACTTCTGCGATGATCTAGGGTGTGATGCGGTTTATTTCGGACAGGACGATTTTATTATCTTGAAAGCGTGGGGTCGGATGAGTGTTGGAAAAAAGGATAAATCCATTGTTGCCTTTGCATATTACTGTTTTGGCACCACTGCTATCTACAAAAGCCGACACTTGATGCAACAGACAGTGTACGACTTTAGCTGAACTCGTACTTCCGCTATCGACTCATGCTAACCGTTCAGATTTTTCCTTTCGGTTGCATTTGAGATACGCTATGTTTTGAAATATCAATCTCAATCGAATCTTTCAGACGTTAGGACTGTCTAAGCGTCCAGCATACTTCCGTGTCTGATACCAAGGCCCAGAGCGGTCTGTGTATAAAAAGATGAAAATCGAGAAAACAGTTTTCATTAGTTATCGACGCACCAATTTCCCCTGGGCGCAAGCGATTTTTCAGAATTTGACACAACACGGTTATGACGTGTTCATTGACTTTCACGGTATTTCCAGCGGCGACTTCGAGCGCGTTATTCTCGAAAACATCAAGGCACGGGCACACTTTGTTGTGCTGCTCACCCCATCTGCCCTTGAGCGCTGCGGAAATCCGAGCGATTGGCTGCGACGGGAGATTGAGACAGCAATGGATACCGAGCGCAATATAGTGCCGCTCATGTTGGAGGGTTTCGACTTCAACACACCCACTATCGCTAGCCAGCTCACCGGTAAACTAGCCCCGCTGAAGAGTTATAACGCATTACGCGTCCCGGTCGACTATTTTGATGAAGCCGTGGGACGCCTGCGCGAGAAGTACTTAAATATACCGCTGGATGCTGTGTTGCATCCGGCATCGGCGTTCGCGCAGCAAACCGCCAAAGTCGAGCAAGCCGCAGCGAGCACCGCGTCGCCTGTGCCGCAACAAATGCTCACGGCACAGGAATGGTTTGAGAAAGAGTTCAATGCGGCCGAACCTGATGAAAAGATACGCTGTTATAGTCAGGCCATTCGCCTCGATCCTGACGATGCCAAGGCGTACTACAACCGAGGTATCGCACGCTATGATAAAGGCGAACTAGCGGATGCCATAAAGGATTACGACCAGGCCCTACGCCTCGATTCTGACTACGTTAATGCTTACTACAACCGAGGGCTGGCACGCTATAAGAACGGCGATCTCGCGGGTGCCGTAAAGGATTACGATCAAACCCTCCGCCTCGATCCTGACGATCCCGAAGCCTACTACAACCGGGGACTGGCACGCTATAAGAACGGCGATCTTGCGGGTGCTGTAAAGGATTACGACCAGGCCCTACGCCTCGATCCTGACGATGCCAAGGCGTGCTACAACCGAGGAATCGCACACTATGATAAAGGTGAGCTTGCGGATGCCATAAAGGATTACGACCAGGCCCTCCTCCTCGATTCTAACCACGTCAATGCCTACTTCAACCGAGGTCTGGCACGCTATAAGAACGGCGATCTTGCGGATGCTGTAAAGGATTACGATCAGGCCCTCCGCCTCGATCCTGGTTACGTCAATGCCTACTACAATCGAGGTCTGGCACGCTATGATAAAGGCGATCTTGCGGGTGCCGTAAAGGATTACGACCAGGCCCTCCGCCTCGATCCTGGCTACGTCAATGCCTACTACAATCGAGGTCTGGCACGCTATGATAAAGGCGATCTTGCGGGTGCCGTAAAGGATTACGACCAGGCCCTCCGCCTCGATCCTGGCCACGTCAATGCCTACATCAACCGAGGTGTCGCACGCTATAAGAACGGCGATCTTGCGGATGCCATAAAGGATTACAACCAGGCCCTCCGCCTCGATCCTGACAATGTCCATGCCTACTACAACCGAGGGCTGCTGTACGAGACTGAGGGTCACTATGGAGCCGCCATTACTGATCTTCAGAAGTATCTAGACTTGGGAGGCAGTGTGAGCAATGGCGATCAAGCAGAGATAAAAAGGCGCATTCGTGACCTAAAGATAAAACAAAAGCGGTAATTCAACTCATCGTTGCGCAGATATGCGAAGGCATGCACTGTTTCACAGACGGTCGTTATCAATTCGGATTAGCCAATTCGTAACCTGTTTTTCATTTTATTCCCCAGATCACCGAAAAACGGTTATTGGCCAAACTACGTTATTCAGGTATTAATCGAACCTGACACTGCCTTTGGGATCTGATCCTGATTTTCACAACTAACGATGTTAACACCGAGCGATTTTGTCGTACTGTAACTACCAAGCGACTTTGTCGCAATTAATTACCGAGGGAAATTGACGGATCTATTTGATCAGTGATTTTCTGAGCCTTTGCTAGTGGCTCAGGAGTCGCAGAGAATGATCAAAATAAATAAAAGCTCATCTCACCCTTGATATTATTGCCAGGGAAGCCTTACGCTTCGCCGTCCAACGTTTGGCCTCAAGTTCCGTGCTTATGTTCATCGCTCCTCTAGTGAACGACTCTAGCATGTGCAGCTTTTCTCTGGGTCAATACAGATCTACAGCAAACATCGATAGATCCCACCACAGCTAACCATAACGACGTTCATTCTGTGGGGCATTGATCTCTGTGTTACAACGATTTTACTGAAGTGTACTTTTTAAAAAACCGCTAAACAATCCCCAGGATTTTAAATCGGCGTCCTCTCGATATCGCTTGCTACCAAATACCGTGAAAGCGTGTGGCGCGCCACCATAGGTCACCATCTGGTGGCTCACTCCCGCTGCCTCTAATTCATTTGTCAAAGCAGCGAATTGATCCATGGTGATCGCCGTATCAGCACTCCCGTGCATCACCAGAATTTTACCTTTGGTTCTGGAATAGTCCTGCCCATCGGGGGTCTTTAACCCACCATGAAATGTGGCGAATCCTTTTAAGTCAGCTCCTGATCGCGCCAGTTCGAGAACTGCTGCCCCACCAAAGCAATATCCCATCGCTACAGCGTTCCCGGTATTTGCACCTTTACTGGATGCAACGGAGAGCGCACCGTTCATGAGCGCACGCATCTTGGTGCGATCCTTGTATAATTCCCCGGTGTGCTGACGCTTGTCCTTTACTTCCGTTGGACGAATTCCTGCACCGAATAAGTCTGCTGCGAACACTGCGTACCCCATCTCCGCGAGCATATCTGCACGCTTTACTTCGTAGCCTGTAAGGCCGTCCCAATCGTGTATCAGTAACACTAAAGGCGCATCTTTTCCTGGAGAAATGTAATAGCCTTCGTAAGACTGGTCATCAATCTTGTAGGTGATCATCTCTCCTCCCATAGCTACTACGTTTATGGGATGAAATGCCAAAACGATTAATGCCGCTAACACTAATCTCCACACGTTAATTCCTCCAAATTGATCATCCGATAGTTTTCTTTCTAATGCAGTACACGATATTTGTTTTCTGTGAAACGCAAATGATGTACCAATCTATATAATTTCAATCTCTGGAGTATACAACCACAGTATGAGCTATCATTCTCCCTCAAAATCATGAAGGATAAGCCGACGTATATCGCTTGTCGGTTTTAAAGGGCGACTGATCTGCTAAAATCTAGGGTCAGCAAACCGGAAGCCGACGCTAGTGAAGAGCGGTCATAATTCTACGGCTTGCATCGGTATACGCACTCCAAGCGACAACGACACAAAATAATTGGGGCTATACAGAGACTACTCAACAATTACAGTGATTTTTTCCGAAATAAGCGGTGGATCATGAGGTTCATGTTGTTCATCACCCAGTAACAACTGCAAAGTATGTCTACCTGGCGGAAGTTTCAAAAGGGTTTCTGTTTCACCTTGATCAAAGTGGATATGGTTTTCATCTCTGGGAATGACTTCATCCATATCCGGCAATTGGTCCAAATCTATAAGAAGATGGTGATGGCCAGCAGTATGCCTTTGCTTTCCGGTAGTACCAGCTGGTGTAACCCCGAAGTCTTTGATACCGAATCTTATCTCAAATGGACTCTTTACTATCGCACCATCTTCTAATCCAATGAAATACACCTTTGCGCTCGCAGGTGGTGTGTGCGCGTGTAGGGCGGCTGTTACAAGCAACAGCATCACTGTAGCGAACTTAAAAAAATGACTTATTTTCATCTTCTTCAGGATTATTGCTATCAACCGAGCTTCTATCTGTGACCGGAATGATATAGTAGTTAGCTAATGCAATTACGGACTCTCAATTAGAAACTGGCATTTAGTAGCGGCTGTAAATGGTAATCTGGCCATCAGTATCGAAGGTATACACGTTGTAATCTTTTGGCTCGATACTATGCATACCAGGTGACATTTGTGGCATCCCAGGTGCTGTGATTCCTACGACTGAAGGGCGTTCAGAAATCAGCCTCTTGATATCCTTAACGGGCACATGCCCTTCTACTACATAACCATCCACCAACGCTGTATGACAGGAAGCTAGCCTTGGGTCAGTTAAGCCATTCTCCTGTTTGATACTATTCAGGTCATTCGTATCATAAGTCTCAACTACGAAGCCGTTGTCCCGAAGGTAATCCACCCACCCTTGGCAGCAGCCACAGGTCGGGCTTTTGTAGACCATAATTTTTTTTGCAGTATCTTTCTCTATGCCTTCAGCTACCACGAAGTTCAACATGCTCGTATACAGCACAATGGCTGCAACCATATAAAACGAGAAACTACGACTGATCATAGCGTGCAGATTATCCTCTCTATCGTCCATAAAAATCTCTGACAGCAAATTGCCACTTAAAGTTCGGGGCCAAACCGGGATCCAAAGTACCACAGATAAGTATCCATCAAGCAGTAAAGCTTTTCTCAGCGAACTTCTGCTTGGGATCGCTTTGGGATTGCTGCGCTGCAGTATATGTAGTCCCGCTGTTCTAAGTGGTCGTTCCCGTAGCCTTCTCCGACCGGCAAATTATGGCCGATCTGCATCGTTCAGATTTTAATCGAATCTGATCCTGATTTTTACAACTGGCAGTGCTGCCTGCAGCCGGTCGCAAGAGCATTTGTACTCGAACATACCAAAGGGTACATTTGCGAGTGCGACGCACGCAATCCTTCGGGCAGGTGCTGTCTAAAAGATCATCCGAAAACACTAAAAACTGAGGTACAGTTTTGCGCCCGGCACACCTTCTATCTGTTCTTGAAAACGAATTATCCAGCGTCGGCACAGGCCATCACGTCCCGGTGATGCTGTGGGGGCCTCCAGGAGTAGGAAAATCTCAAATGGTGGCGCAGGTGGCTCATAAACACCAAGTCCCTGTGATCGACATCAGACTATCTCAAATGGAACCGAGCGATTTGCGCGGGATTCCTTTTCGGACAGGCGACCAAGTCGAGTGGGCGGTTCCAGCCCTGCTCCCGAACGCGCAGCGGCATGGAGCCCAGGGGATCCTATTCCTCGACGAGATCACTTCCGCCCCGCCCTCCGTATCCGCCGCCGCCTATCAACTCATCCTGGACCGCAGGCTGGGCGAATACCAGGTGCCGAAACACTGGGCGATCTTTGCCGCCGGAAACCGCCAGGGAGACCGGGGGGTCACTTATGCGATGCCCGCCCCCCTTGCCAATCGCTTTTCGCATTTCGAGGTCGAAACCCACCTGGACGACTGGGTTAGCTGGGCGTACCGCAATCATATAGACGAGAGGGTCATCGCTTTTTTGCGATTTCGCCCCGAGCTGTTATTCGATTTCGATCCGGCCCATAACCCGGTGGCCTTTCCCTCACCCCGCTCCTGGGAGTTCGCTCATCGAGGGTTGCAGAAATTCTGCGATCATCCCTCCCTGTTGCAAGGCACTCTGCAAGCCTCTGTCGGACCCGCCGCAGGGATAGAACTACACGCCTTCGTCAACAGTCTGGAGCAGATGCCAGATCTGGACGCGATCGTCGCCGGACAGGAGGTCAACGTACCCGGAGAAATCGATCTTCAGTATGCCGTAGCGGCCGCCCTCGTGGGACGCGCGATTCGCTCCAGGGATACCGTCGATAGCACCCGGGTAATTGGGCACATACTGAATTACGCGGGCAAGTTCCCGCAGCGGGAGATGGGTGTCATGTTGGTATCCGACCTGCATCGGGCTATCGGCAGTGCAGTATTTGAAGTACCCCAGTTTACCGAATGGGCACAATCCGTTTCCGATGTCATGCTCTTCGAATGATCGTCGCCGACGCAACCCTACCCCTCGCGGACAGCCTGAAAAAATAACTTGATCGACGTTAACCAGTAAATGCCAACCACCGATATTGATACCAAGCTGGCGGCGGCTCGCACACGATTAATCCTGGATAAGCCTTTTCTGGGTGCATTGGTATTGCGTTTGCCGATGGAAGTAGTAGAAGCCGACTGGTGTCCGACAACCGCCACCGACGCACGGCGTTTCTACTACAATCGCGACTATATCGCCGCCCTCTCCCTGGAAGAGACCCAATTCGTTCTCGCCCACGAAGCACTCCACTGCGGGTTATCCCATTTTGCACGCCGCCAGCACAGATCCCGGCATCGATGGGATCTCGCCTGTGATTTCGCCATCAATCCCCTCTTGGTGGATGACGGGTTGAGAGCGCCACCGGGCAGTCTGCTATTAGACCATTTTCGTGGAATGACCGCGGAAGAGATATACCCGCTGCTGGATGAACTGGAGGATCAACAAACGCTCGATAATCACGCATATGACGGCAGTTCGTCGGCGCAAAATAGCGAACAACAGAGTGAGCGTGATTATTCCTCGTCCACAGATACCATCAGGGCATCCGCTGCCCCACCAGCACTGACCCCCGACGAACGTGAAACCTTGTCGGTTAAATGGCAGCAGAGAATGGCTGGTGCGGCACAACAAGCAATGCAGGCTGGCAAGCTTGGGGGGGCATTGGCTAGGATGATCGATCATCTGCTGCAGCCCCAACTACCTTGGCGTATGCTGCTGTCCCACTACCTCAGCTGCAACGCCCGGGACGACTACACCTACATGCGCCCCTCGAGGAGGGAGGGCGAGTTCATTCTGCCCAGCCTCAGAAGCCAGCAGATTGATCTGGTTGTGGCTCTCGACACCAGCGGCTCCATTGGGGAAAATGACTTGCAACAGTTTCTCGGTGAAATCAACGCGATCAAGGGTCAGTTGAGGGCCCGGGTCTCACTCCTGGCTTGCGATGCGGTACTACTCGAAGGTTGCCCGTGGGTCTACGAGCCCTGGGAATCTATCGATTTCTCGGTGGATTTACAGGGGGGCGGAGGGACCTTGTTTGGACCAGTTTTCGAGTGGGTGGATCAACAAGCCATGCAACCTGAGGCGCTAGTATATTTTACTGATGCGGAGGGAGAATTTCCCGATGCAGCACCCCATTACCCGGTACTATGGTTGGTGAAAGGTAAGGCAAAAGTTCCTTGGGGACAGAGAATACAACTGAACTAAATGCAGCGATTTCGGCCTGCAGACCCATGTACCAGAAAAGGCGCAACAGCTGGATGATACAAACAGTGTCTGCGAAACTCACGGTCTTACTGTTCTGCGCCGCTGTATTCGCGACTCCCAGCCATGGAGACAATCTGGCGTTGCCGGAGTTTGGTGCCCCCTCAGGAAATGTGCTAAGTCCGGCACAGGAGAGACGCCTGGGGCAGGCCTTCATGCGCAGCGTAAGATCCAGCCAACCTGTCATCAACGACCCGTGGATGACCAGTTATATTCAAAAGCTGGGGCAAAAACTGGTGGCCAAAAGCCGCAGCAGCGGCCGCAGTTATGAATTCTTCCTGATAGACGAGCCCCAAATTAACGCGTTTGCAGGCCCTGGCGGCTACATTGGCGTATACACAGGCCTCATCACCACTACCGAGTCAGAAAGCGAACTGGCTTCGGTGTTGGCCCATGAAATTGCCCATGTATCCCAGAATCATCTGGTACGAAGCTTTGACGCGGTGCAACGAATGAGCCTGCCAGTCGCTGCATTAGCGGTTGCTGCTCTGGTGCTTGGATCGGCCACCAACAATCCTGACATAGGATTTGCTGCAGCAACCGGGCTGCAGGCCGGTCTGGCGCAGCGTCAGATCAACTTCACCCGCGCCAACGAGCAGGAGGCCGATGCCATCGGAATTGAGACCCTGGCAAAAAGTGGATTCGATCCGCAATCGATGTCGGTATTTTTCGAACGAATGGGTCAAGCAACCCGGCTTTACGACAACGGCAGATTACCGGAATTCCTGCGTACCCATCCTGTAACCACCAATCGTGTTGCCGATGCTCGCGGCCGAGCGGGAAATTATCCCTATCGCCAACGTCCAGACAGCCTTGACTACCACCTGCTTCGCGCGGTACTGAAAAATCGCCAGTTCCGAAACAGCAAAGAGGCTGTCAGTCACTTCAGCAAGACACTGGCCAGCCACCGCTACCGGAACGAAGAGGCTCAAAGATTCGGCTACGTAATGGCATTGATGGACAATCGGCAGTATCAGAAAGCCAGTGCACAGCTCAAGAAACTGCTATTGAAAAGACCGGAGCAAATCGCCTACATCATTGCCCAAGGCGAGTTACTAAAGAAATCCGGAAAGCGCAAGCAAGGTGCACTGGTACTGAGAGACGGGCTCGAACTCTACCCCGGCAACTATCCACTAACAATCTACTATGCGGAATCGCTATTGGATTTGGGCGAACCCGACAAGGCGATGGATTTGCTCGAGAAGCAATTGCGGGCACGCCCGGACGACCAAACAATCTTACGGCTGCTGGCCAAGGCTGCCGGAGATGCCGGACAAGCCTCTCTCGGCCACGAGTACCTGGCTGAGTATCACTACCAGACGGGATCCCTCGAAGCTGCTATACAGCAAATGAGAATCGCCTTAAAGGATAAAACAGATAACTACTATCGAGATGCCCGCCTGACAGCCAGACTGAGAGCCATGGAAGACGAATTGATGGATCTTAAGAGCCGTGAGAAATAGACTGCTGCCAAGTAGTTGATCTGCATGGATAACTTTTGACCAATGGCGTTACATATGCCCTGTAGAACTCGCAAAAAGAGGTGTACTTGCCATATTGGCACCATCCGGTATGCTTATGCGACCACCGCCGTGGGGTCGATAAATCCAAATGAGTTCGTCCCCAAAGCCGTGGCGTATCGAACGTGGCGTCGCAGGCGAAACTGCGATCCCGTGTGGGAGGACTATAAAGTTACAGAACAATCACCAGTAGAGGCAGGTTAGGACGGAGATGGGATCAAAATCGCAATCCCGCGCATACCAGACACAATAATAATCACCCTGCTCAATTTAATATTCAGGAGTAACTACGATGGAAACTGATGCAAAACGAAGACTATTACTAAAGGGCTCGTTTGCCGCGAGCGCCCTGGGTATGGCGGCCGGTGCCGGCCTGCTGACCCCCAAGCTGGTGCTGGCGGCCTGGCCCGAAGCGGCCTTCGCCGCCAAGAAGCTACCGGAGATGATGCAGGCGCTGATGGGCAGCGACAGTGCCGAGGAGAGCGGCGAGATCAAGATCAAGGCGCCGGATATTGCGGAGAACGGCGCCGTGGTGCCGATCACCATTTCTACCGGCCTGGGGGGCGTCAGCTCAATAGCGGTGGTGGCTATCAACAATCCGGCCCCGCTGGTTGCCAGCTACGATATCGGGGAGGGAGCCGAAGGATTTGTGTCGACCCGCATCAAGATGGGCAAGAGCGGCGACGTGATTGCTGTTGTGAAGGCGGATGGAAAACTGTACAGCGCCAAGAAAGAGGTGAAAGTCACCATTGGCGGGTGTGGGGGTTAAGCCTTATTCAAGGCGAGCGCCCGGCGTGAGATGCCGGGGCGTACTGCTCCCACAGGGAAGTATTCAGACCAGCTACAGATTTGATATTCGCGAATTCAGAGGATAGAGACAATGGCAAAGAAATCGATCAAGATCAGGGCCAAGTTGAAGGATGATGTAACAACGGTGAAGGCTTTGATGACCCATCCCATGGAGACCGGTGCCCGCAAGGACAAGAAAAGCGGGGAAGTGATACCGGCACACTTTATCCAGGAGGTCACCTGCGAGTCGGGGGGTAAGACGCGGCTGCAGGCATTCTGGAGCGGCGGTGTTTCCAAGAACCCCTATCTCTCCTTCAAGTTCAAAGGAGCAGCCAAGGGCGACAAACTCAAACTCACCTGGGTCGACAACAAGGGTAATTCCGATTCTCAGGAAGTCGAGATCAAGTAAGACGTTTTTCGTGCGAGCCTGTGCCTCGTGAGCAGGCTCGCCCTCGCCACACTCAATCCTTCCCGACCGCCTGCTTCCCGTTCTCCTTTTCGGGCTCACTCGAGTCCCCCGACGGCAAATCAAATACCACATCGAGGTCGTCGTCCAGTGGCACCAGCTCGTCTTTGAGTTCTGCTGCCACCGAATCTTCAATGCTTTCAGCCACTTGTGACGGAGCCTCGTCGGAGATGATGTCCAATCCATCGCCCAGATCATCCAATATCGGGCTCCCAGCCTCGACCGAAGCTGTTTCGCCCCTGTCAGGGTCGGAAGCGGCAGTATCCAGAGTATCATCGACTTCATCCAAAATATCCGCCAACTGTTCGTCGGCGGATTGCCCGGAAGCGACCTCAGGTGGTGTCATGCCGGCTTCTCCAGCTCCCCCCTCCGAGTCGGGGTAGTCGTCATCCAACTCGTCAAACCCTGGCAGCTGGTCCGCCAGATCCTTTCCGTCTGCCTCCGCAATAGCAGTCGTCGAGGCATCATCACCAATAGAGGCTTTCCCCGCATCCTCGTTGTCTGGGGGTGTAGCTGCACCTTCGTTATACATGGAGGAGTACTCATTGAGCATCCTCCCCATGGTATCCATGGTGACCCCCAACTCTGTCTTTAGTTTTTCGTTTTCCTGCCGCAGCTCCGCCAGCTCTTCCGCGGCCGAATCTTGTACGATTGAATCTCCGGACGCTCCTTCCTCCTTCGGTAACTGAAGATCGCGATAGGGTGCAACCAGGGCATGCAATGAAGTGTCAAGCGTACGCACCGTCTCTGCTTCCCGGTTTAAATAGAGACTGATCAACGTTTGATAGAACCGCCGCTCCTGGGCAGCTATCTCCTCGGCTACCCCACTTGCACTCTCGTCTGAAAGCGAGAATTCGCGCTGCAGAAGTGCATTGGTCTCTGCTATTCTGACCTCGCTTCCATCTTTCACTCGCGTCGCGAGATCACGGGCGGCCGCGCGATCTCTCCGCTTCTTGATGACAGAAAGGGTTATCAGCGTAAACAGTAATACGCCACAGACTAGCAACGCCTCTAGGAAAAACATCAGTAGCAGGGTGTCGATCTCTGTCATGCCCGGGTTCCTTAAGCGCCTATGCTCTCGTCAATCAATCGGATTTCATTCCGGCCTCTACGCCGCAGCAACCAGAAGGCTAACCCCGACAAAGCCAAAATAGCCAGATTCGCCGCTGCAAAGATCATCGCGGAATCAATCCAGTTTTCATCGTCTTCTACCATCACCTCCTCCACAACAGGCGGTGGTGTGGGGGGCGGCGGGGGTAACGCGGTGCCCTCTACAATCAATGGTTCCAGCGCGATTTCCAATTTGTTTCCTGCAGCCGTGACCGCGGACAAATTAAGTGCCATTTGCCAGTTCCCCTGCAGCAGGGCGGGATCTGCTTCAACCACCCAACCTTCACCCCCGCTGAGAGGATCCGCTGACAATTCTTTGATCTCTCCTGTGCGGGACACCAACTGCGCTATCAGCCGCGCCGAATCCTTCTGTAGAATTTCACTGTCCGCCGCGAGGTGGACGATAGCTGAAGTCGTTTTCCCTCGATCAACCGTCAGCCGATACCAGGGAACCAGCTTAAATGTCTGTTTCTGTTGTCGTTCAAAAGTCCTACCCTCTGCGCTCAAGGTCAACTCAACAACCCCGGGCTCAAGATTATGCGTCTCTATCCCCAGTGAGAACACGCCGTCACCCGCTGTTCGATCCCCTCCTTTCCCATCGTCGAACAGCGGTTGAGGTTCCCCTGCACCTACCGCATCCCGCTGCACAACCTGCATGTTGATCAATTCCAGAAACGAGCGTTCAGTAATCTGCTTACCCGCTTCGCTGAAAGAGACGGAGAGTGGCAGGGATTCACCGATCGCCACTCTCCCTGGAAATTCGGTCGCCCGCATCTGCAGGTCCGTCACCACCAGCACTCGGTTGTCCGGATCAATCTCCGCAAGCACCTGCCACTCTCCAGGCTGGGGATCGGTGATCGTCAATAGGTCATAACCATCGTCACGATGCCACTTGATATTGGGGGGGGCTTCCCGTGCACCAAATGTCGCCCCCGAGGGGTCCGTCACCCGTACCGGTTGCTCTCCCTCCCCACGAAATACCAGCAACGTCGCCTCGGCAATACTCTTGTCTAATTTGAAGGTATTCTCCACCAGAGGAACGGCGTCCGGGCGTCCTACTTTCTCGAAGAGTCGCATAAAAACCCGCTGCAGTCGGTCCGCGGTATCGACCTGCTCATACCAGCCATCGGTTTCTTTGGATAGCCGCTTCATCAATTCATGATCGGCTCTCGCAGAGAGCGCTATGGTGTGAACCCTGACACCGAGGCTCTGCAGCAACGGCAACAGCTCGTTCACTATCCGTTCTCTCGACGCATCGCTGGCCCCAGGCTCTTTGGATACATCCACCATTCCATCCGTCAAGAGAATCAGGTGACGCATGCCCCCTGAGGTAACTTCACTCCAGTCGGCCGTCGATATCCTCAAAGCCTCTTCGATATGAGTAAACAGTCCCCGCGAATGAATTTTCGCAGCGCCTTTTCTGCCCCGTCTCTTCCAGGCATCATCGACTTTACCCAAGGGCACCTGCATATTGACATATTGACCAAATGTCCAAATACCCGCACGTGACTCGTTGGGCAACAACTCGACCAGCAGCCGTAACGCCGAGCGGCGGAGGTAGGCAGGATCGTTTTTCTTCATGCTACCGGAAATATCGATCAGCACCCGGGTATCCAAAGTCCCTGTCTCCTGGGAAATGGCGGGCGTGACAACAATAGCTGCTGACAGCCAACAGAGGACTAAAATCGACATTAAACCGTTACGACACACAGACGAGCGTCTCCGCGAAAACTGGGACTGGTAACTTGTTAACGACCGGAGAATAAAAAGACTTTAGGAAATGGATTTCTTATAGGGGGAGCGGCCGCCGTCAGGTTGGATAGAGAAACGTCTGTAGCTCCACTGGTATTGTTCCGAGCAACGGCGGACACAGGCCTCAACTCCCTTATTCAATGCCGTCGCTGCAGCCACCGGATCCTCACTGTCTATACCCTCCGGAGCGGGCAAAAAGTAGCCCAGATAGCCTTGGGACCAAGAGCGTCGTTCGCTGTAGCCGAAAACAACCGGAGCGCCTGTTTTTCGCGCGAGGCGGTTGATCAGCACCATGGTGAGCGCGGGATAATCGAAAAATGGGGCAAATACGCCGGCCCCTCGGAAACCACGCGGTTGCTGATCGGGCAGAATGGCGACCATTTCATTGCGTTCAAGCGCCTGATACAGTGCCTTAATCCCAGCCGGGGTGATTGGCACCAGTGTGGCGCCGCCCTTGCCTCGGCCGGCAGTGATAAGCGATTCCAGTGCACGTTCCCTTGGGGGACGGTACAAGACGGTCACAGGAGCCAGTCTGGCCAAGTGGTGAACGCCGACTTCCCAGGCCCCGAGGTGGGGTGCCGCGAGAATCAATCCTCTGCCCTCCGCAAGTCTCTGTGCCGGCAGGCTCGCGCCCTCCACGAGTTTGAGACGCCGCAGGTAAGGTTCCGGCCGCCCCATCCAGATACCCGGCATCTCCATGAGTGTTTTGGCGCTTTCTATCAGACTGCGCCGGGTCAAGCGGCGACGCTCGGCGGAAGTAAGCGCCGGTAAACAGAGTGAAATGTTAATCTCCGCTTGGCGGCGTTCTCGATTGGGCCAGAGGTAAAATAGGGTTCCGATAAAGTACCCAAGCAAATGCGCCGCACCCAACGGCAGCAGGGCTATCACCTTAACTGCATATAGAATTATTGTGGATCTCATAAATTATTCTTATACTCTTCCCCGCCACAGGCTACTATATGCCATTATTCTCAGTTATTCAGGCGCTGCTGCATGTGAAGTCTGCCCCTTGCAGCCAGTAGATCTGCACTTGTTAGAAGTGCCGAACTCAGAAATTTTGGCTAAGCTCCATACCCTGCTAGTTGGAATTTGTCGCTTGGGTAGTGTCAATATAGTTGGAGGAATCAATACATGAGTGAGAACGGCCCCATGGCCCTAACGCCACAACAGGCGCTGCAGATGATGGAAGATGATCCACGGTCTGTATTGGTGGATATCAGATCCAGTATGGAATTCCTGTTCGTCGGACACCCAAAAGGGGCAGTACACGTCCCGTGGATCGACGAGCCAGATTGGACTATCAATCCGGATTTCGTTACCGATATACGTAAATTGTTGCTGGGTGGCGCAGTTTGCACCATCGACGACGGCTGTGCGCCGGTGATATTGATCTGCCGCAGTGGAAAACGCTCCCTGGAGGCGGGAAAGCTTTTATTGGAGAACGATTTTAACCGTGTATTCCACGTCGAGGAGGGATTCGAGGGTGATCTGGATGATCACCATCATCGCAGTTCCTTCAATGGTTGGCGATACAGAGGGCTTCCTTGGGAGCAGTGTTAACGAAATCCGCTTCCAGTATCGCCTTGGGCACTTCCGAACGGGCTCAAAAACTGATGGTTACTATCTATAAATCCGCTGCCGACGCGGAAGATGCCTATTACGATGCCATTGATGAATCCGATCTGGACAAGATGATGTCCGTCTGGGACGACTCCCCGGAGATCGCATGCCTACTGCCGATGCGACCGTTGCACCAAGGCACCGAAGCCGTCAGGGCGCTTTTGACACCCATATTCGACCCAGAGCACAAAATTGAAATAAGTATCCATCACCTGCAGTGGTCGGAGCATCATGGTATCGCTATTCACTTGCTGGAAGAGGTGGTGACATTGGTTGCGGAGGGTGAAAGCCAGCCACCAATATACGCGAGCAATATCTATCGCCTTACCGATAACGGCTGGCGCATGCTCATGCATCTCAATTCCCCGGCACCGCCCCCCGGAGCATTGCCTCCCCTGGGGGACGCTTAGTGGCAATGGCTCTCGGGTAGCTAGGGCTCGGGGGATTCCAGTTGGTCTAACTCCACCTGCTCAATACGTTCGAACCGATCGCTGATCTTGCGTGCGGATACCTGTACTTCATTGACGTCTCTGTTAGCCTGTCCGATATGCCGCGACAATCGCGCCATTCGCTCCTGGAACAGATTGAAGTCTCTCGACAACAGGTGCAGATGTTGCTGTATCAGATCTATCTGCTCACGGGTGGCAGCATCCTTAAGGACCGCCCTGGCAGTGGTTAGTACGGCCATCATCGTTGTCGGTGAAACCAGCCAGACATGAAGACGCCAAGCCTCTTCTACCAGCTCCGGAAAGTGGCCGTGAATCTCCGCGAAAACCGATTCAGCCGGTATGAACATCACCGCCCCCTGTGAGGTCTCATCAGGCACTATGTACTTGTTGGCAATATCCGAGATATGCCGACGAATATCCCTTCGAAACTGCATTGCGGCCTGAGCTCGATCACTCTCCGGGCGTTCATGATCAGTCATCCTGCGATAGCTCTCCAAAGGAAACTTGGAGTCGACTGCGATATTGCCGGTAGGTTCGGGAAGAAAAAGCATGCAATCGGCACGAGTTCCGTTGTTCAGGGTATGTTGTAAGGCGAAACTATTTTCAGGCATCAAGTTACGCACCAGCGAATTGAGTTGCACCTCTCCAAACGCACCCCGGGACCTTTTGTCTGCCAGCACCTCCTGCAGGCTAACCACATTACTCGAAAGCTCGGTAATTCGCCGCTGCGCTTCATCGATACGGGTGAGGTGCTGCAGCACCTGATTGAAGGTTTCGGTAGTCCGGTCGAAGCCCTCACTGAGACGCTTCTCAACCAGACCGCCAATGTCGCGTAGCCGCTGCTCCGTTGACGCCGCGAGTCCATCCATGCGCCGCCCCAACTCTTCACCATGATTGCCCAGACCCGCCATGAGCTGTTGACCGATTACATCCAGCCCACGGGTCAAGCCCTCCTGTTGGGAAAGACGGTTCTCGGCGAGCGCCTGCGAAACTGCCTGTTGTGAGCGTTCCAGATGTTTGATCAAGTCCAGGCGCAACCTACCGGCATCCGCCGTGGTACTGGTTTGCATTTCGCCAAAACGCCTTTCCAGTGCTTGATAGACCCGAGATACCTGAACCAGCAAGCGCCGTTGCAGCACCTCCATTTGTTGTCGGCGCTGATCGTCTGTCTGCGATAACGAACTCAATAGCACCCGTTCCTGAGATCGCTGCAACTCCTGCAGGCGGTCGAAACCGCTGGCATTCCACTGTCGCTCCTCCTCCAAGTGGCGGAGTATCCGGGATTGCCTCGACCACAGTATCGATGCGATGCATAACAATGCCAACTGTATTCCGAGAATCACGGTAAGCGGTTCATTGAGGATATCGATCATAGTCTGTTCCATTAACTCTGCTTGTATCCAACTGTTACCCCGTTTGCGAGAGCCCTCGTGTGACGCGAATAGTGCACCGGACGCAACAGCGGAGCCTCCTTGATAACAGATCACAGGCTCAATCTATGAGCCTGTCACCTTGCATCTGGGTGAAACTGGCTTAAACTTGCGGCTCTGTTTTTCGATCTATCCCGTGCTGGTATGCAAGTACACCTGAAAACTTTAGGATGCCGTTTGAACGAAGCCGAGCTGGAAGCCTGGAGCAGAGGGTTTCGTTCCCTGGGTCACCGCATCACGCCTCGGATGTCGGAGGCGGACTTGGTGGTAATCAATACCTGTGCGGTAACCGGGGAGGCAGTACGCAAATCCCGAAAGCTGATGCACAGGGCCCACCGAGACAATCCAAAAGCACGGCTGGTGGTCAGCGGATGCTTTGCCGACCTCGATCCTGATGAGACAGCGCAATCAATGGGAGTGGATCTGGTAGTCGCCAACAAAGACAAGGACCGTTTGGTGGAAATCGCAGAACAAGCGTTGGACTTGAATGCGATGCCGGAGCGGGCCACGCTCCCAGCCGCCCTCGATTCCCTGGCCAGTGGGCGGCAGCGGGCCTTCGTAAAGATCCAGGATGGATGCCGTTATCAATGCACCTTTTGTGTGGTGACACTGGCCCGAGGCACAGAGCGGAGCCGCTCCCCCGGAGAAATCATTGAGGAGATAAACAGACTTTACCAACAGGGAGCACGGGAGGTGGTTTTAACCGGCGTGCACCTTGGGGGTTACGGAAGCGGCCTCGGACTGGACCTTGCGCAGCTTGTGTCAAAGATACTGGCGGAGACAGATATCCCCCGACTACGCCTGGGCGCGGTCGAGCCCTGGGATTTATCGGACCAGTTTTGGCTACTGTTCGACGATGCCCGCTGCATGCCGCACCTCCATCTACCCCTTCAGAGCGGTGCCGACAGCGTGTTACGCAGAATGGCCCGCCGCTGTAAGGCTGATCAATTTCGCACCTTGGTGGAGCAGGCCAGACGACAGATTCCAGATTTTAATGTGACCAGCGACATCATCGTCGGCTTTCCAGGAGAAACCCACGGAGAATGGCAAAAAACCATGGAGCTTTCTCGCGAAATAGGTTTTGGCCATCTACACATCTTCGCCTATTCAAGCAGGCCGGGCACCCGGGCCGCCACCCTTCCCGAACAGCTTCCCCACTCCCTGATCCGCGCCCGTAGTCGGGAATTACATGAGTTGGCGGAAATCATGAAGCGTGAAACGCTGCAGCGCTACCTGGGCCGCAGACTACCTGTCTTGATCGAGGGTAAATCCTCAACCGACCGCTGCAGATGGGGCGGTTACACCCCGAATTTTCTTCGGGTGTCCCTCGATTGTAGCGGGGATCAACCGCTGGAGAACACCATCCGCTTGGTGGAGATGGACGCTATCTCCACCACTGGTGGTGAATTGACGGGACACCTTGTCGACGACAATGGATAGCCGCAGGCTCAGCGATGCCTCCCCTCCCCGCCCGTGACATCGGCGATATATGCCAGACTTATCCCCATACGCATAGTCCAGCTCAACTCCACCCGCCAATCATCTGCGCTCCACATCAGCAAGGCCTGACCTTCCCCCAGTTCGATGGATTTGATTTTGGTGGAGAGCCTCCGGGCATATAGTGGGAACCGGCTAAACTCCCGGGGCATACCGTAGAGATTTCGCAGTTCGTTTCTCAGATGGCGATACTTGGCACTTGTCGGCGGACGATACTGGCGAACAACCTTATAGATCTTGCCTCGATAGGCCATCACGTAGTCCTTTTCGCTTTGATTGCCATAGACCAGAGCGAATCGGGGACCCTCGCGCTGCTCATGTAGATATTCCGGCCGCGCCCGCTGTAATTCAACGATATCTCCACCTAGGCAGTAGCGACCGAAGACCTTTTCAAGGCAGAGGGAAGAGCCCAAGGTAGGCAACGCGAACAATAACAAGCACGACCCAAGCACAAATTCACTGTATTTGTTCAATACCGATACTTCCTTTCGTAAACTCTACCTCATGGCGCCAGGGAGAGGTTATTCAGCGCCAGCTCCAGCGGGGATTTCTGACAACCATATAAACTCCCAGCGCGGTCACCCCTAAACCCGCCACGTCCAACACCCCCAAAGTCTCTCCAAAAAGCACCCAGGCAAACAGCGCAGTTACCGGGGGTGTAAGGTAGAAGTAGCTGGCAATCTTCGTTGATTCCCCATGGCGTATCATCAGCATCAGGAGCACCACCGCCAGCAAGGATAAACCGAAAACCAGCCAGGAGAGCGCTGCCAGGAGAGTCAGCGACCATTCCACTTCTTGGCTCTCAAATAGAAAAGAGAGCAACGTCATGATCAACGCCGTAGACATGTATTGATAAAAAGTCCCCGTCAACAGTTCGACGCCGACACAAAAGCGTTTCTGATAGAGGGTGCCGAATGTAATTCCGACAAGCGCAGTCATTATATAAGCCAGCGCTTCTGGTGGAAATTCCAAGAATAGATTGGCGGCTGCTCCCGGGTAGACGACCATGGCCACGCCAAACAAGCCCGCCAACAATCCGCTAAGCTGGATGGGAGTAATACGCTGCCCCCCCCAGAGCCATAACACAAACGCTGTCAACAGGGGCTGCAAACCCACAAGAAGTGCCGCTAGGCCGGCAGTCATTCCCGATTTGATGGCGGCGAAAACCCCTCCAAGATAGGCGCCGTGAATCAGTGCACCGGCAACCATGGAATGAGCGCCAAGCCGGAAATCGGGCCAACGAGATCGATACACAAGGATAAGTATCAGGAACACCAGCAGCGTCAGATACATGCGGATCATGAGCAGCGTGAAGGGCTCGATGTAGGGTAGTGCGAACTTGGCCCCTATAAATCCGGTGGACCAGAGAGGTACAAACAGCAGCGGAACCCAACGCACCAGACCAGCGCGTGAACTCACAGCCCTATCCTTCTATCTCTAACAGCGGCGGCTGCCGGCAGGTGTACTTCCGGAAAGGAATTCGGAATCACTGTGCCCGCCCGCAAGTTGTGGGCATAGGATTTCCATACACGCATCAAGTTATGCTGGATACTGTATCCAGGTCCTCTGCATATCGATCCTTTATATCCAGCATTTCGGGCAACCGGGCGTGAAAGATGGGTACCAACTCAGGGTCGAAATGTGTACCGCTGTTTGCGTCGATCAAGCTGACTGCATCTTCAACCGTCCAGGCCTTTTTATAGGGTCGCGACGAAGTCAGGGCATCAAAAACATCCGCTAACGCCACTATTCGGCCCGTGATTGGGATCTGCTCCCCCTTGAGCCCGCTGGGATAACCTGACCCGTCCCACTTTTCGTGATGGCTTAGTGCTATTTCTTTGGCCATCTGCAGAATATCCGAGTCATGCTCACCAATGACCGCGGCGCCGTATTCTGCGTGTTTTTTCATCTTTCGCCACTCCTCCTCGTTGAGCCTACCGCGTTTCAACAGTATGTGGTCAGGTATACCGATCTTACCGATATCGTGCATCGGTGAGGCATTGAAGACCAACTCGGTCCATTGTTCGCTGTAATCTAGACTCTCGGCAATCAGACGGGAGTAGTAGCTCATCCGGATGACATGCAGACCCGTCTCGTTATCCTTGAATTCCGCCGCCCTTCCCAGACAGCGAATAATCTCCAGACGCGTGTCCACCAACTCGGCGGTCTGCTCATTCACTTTTTCGTCCAGCACACGATTCTGATCATAGAGTGCCAGCTGGGTTTGCACCCGGGCCAACACGATCGGAGGGCTCACGGGTTTGGTCAAGAAATCTACCGCACCCACCTCGAACCCTCTGCGCTCATCCTCTGTAGCGGTCTTCGCGGTTACGAATATGACCGGAATACCAGAGGTCGCGGGATTCTCCTTAAGCGCACTGCAGACGTGATACCCGTCCATCTCCGGCATCATGATGTCAAGCAGGATCATATCCGGCCGGAGCTTTTCTGTGATCTTTAGCGCCGCCGGACCGTTCAATGCAGCGATTACCCGGTACTGAGGCCTGAGAATGCCGCTCAGCACGTCGATGTTGTTGGGTGTATCGTCGACCACTAAAATGGTGGGTTTTGCACTGCTCCTGCTCATACGCAGACTCCCGAGTTTGTAAACAAGGACCTCTTTCCCGAGGACCTAGAGTTCAAACCAGCGCTTGGAATTGCAGCTGTACCCTGCACGCTGGTGGCACAACAAGCTAAGATCGGTTCATCCCACTTGGTTTCGCGCACGATAAAATCTCGTGCACTACCGAGGGTCGTCTTGTCGCCAGAAAACCACCGATATTCTCGCCGCCTAAGAGTTAATCAGTGCCGGCCTAGCGAAAACCCCTCATCACGATAGCAATCCGCTGGACAGAGGCAGCCGATACGGCTCAGGAGACGACTTCCGCGCGTATTCTGTCGTTGACTATACCCTGCCGGCTCAGTGCTTCCCGTCCCGTCTCGACCTCGCTTCCAGCACCCGCAATGCGCAAGTCGAAACGATCGAGTCCTGGATGCGCCTCTGCAATCTGTTCCACCGCCTCCAGTATTCCTTTGTGGTCCTCCACACGGGTATAGCGGAAATTGTCAAGGGAATCGCTCCAGGAACGGCAGAGGCGATCAATGTAGCTACCCTCTTCCATCGCCGTGATCCAATAGAGATGCAGACTCTCCACATGATCGATGGATATAGCGTGCTCAGCAAGGCTCTTGATAGGCGCGATGCCAGCACCGATTGCCACCAGCAGCAGCGGTGAGGTGGAGTCGTCATCAAGTACAAAATCGCCGAACGGACCGGAAACCGAAACCTTATCCTCAGGCCCCGCCTTCGACGGCAAGGCATTGAAAAAGGCATCCGCAGGATTCTGCCTAACGAAAAATTCCAAATTTCTACCATTGCACGGGCAACTGGCAATAGGGAGCTCGATGGTCTCCCCCCCGGCGAGACGCAAACTAACTCGTTGACCTGCCAGGAACCGCAAACGGCTGGTCCGGGGCGTTTTGAGTAGCAGGCGCAGGTAATCCGTGGACAAGGGCTCGACTCGATTCAGTCCCGCTATTATGTCTTGCCGGGGTAAATCGGCAGCGGAGGCAGCCTCGGATGCCTCGAGCACAATATCCGTTACTGCGGTATTACAGCAGGTAAGGATGTAGCCCATACTCTGCTCGGCTTCGCTGATCACATAGTCTGACTGACGGGTTTTCCATACTTCCCCGCTAACTACCCTGGCCTTGCAGGATCCACAATTACCACTGGTGCAACCGTAGTTGAAATGCAATCCGGCTCGCAGGGAAGCATCCAGAATCGATTCGGTTCCCTCCACGAAAAACTCGTGCCCACTGGGAATAACTTTCACGCTTGCAGCCATGACTCGCAGAAAGGCGTCCTTGGCAAAGAATCTTGCCCGCTGATCCATACGCTGAGATCCCGCCACCGAGGCAGCCTCCAGCCATTTCGCCAGTGCCGCAATCTCCTTGGCGTCCACCAAGCCCTCCCGTCCAGCCAGCACCTGTAATCGCTCGACGGTCTCGCTTATCAAGTTCTCCAGACCAAAAAGCGCGCTCTTGGTCTGCCCAAGGGCGGCGTTTAGTTTTTCCAGGCGTGTTCGAATTACCGGTGGAATCGGCAAGGCACCGTCGCTTAGATCAGTTTTCGGCTGCGCCAACTCGCGTATTAACGATACTCGCTCCAACATCTCGTTGTTCTCTAACTCGACGGTGGGATAGATGCGGAGTAGATCGCTGACCAGCACCTCGCCTTCGAATGTAGATAACTCACCCTTGCGAATCTTTTTTTGCAATTCGCCCCGAGAAACGCCTGCCAGCCTCGCTGCCCGTGATAGATTCAGTGATTGCGACATTCCACCCCTCTCGGCCTCTTCACTTTGAAACTATAGTAAGAACTATCCATCTACCATGAGCCTGTTAACACTAAACCATTTAAGCCAATTGTGCCTGGCCAAAATGGTCGGGCTCATTCAGATGTCGAAATCAGCCCATATCGGACAATGGTCCGAGGGCCGCTCCATCGACCTGATGTCGTATGCGATACCGGCATCCTGACAGCGTGCATTAAGACCTGGTGTCGCCAGAATCAAGTCAATACGCAGCCCGCGACGAGGATCACGCTCGAATCCCCGACTGCGATAGTCGAACCAGCTGAAGCGGTCATCCACGTTCGGGTGCATGGTACGAAATGTATCTAGCAAGCCCCACCCTTTGAGCCTAGCTAACCACTCGCGTTCTTCCGGCAGGAAACTGCATTTTCCACTGCGCAACCAACGTCGAGCATTGTCGGCACCTATTCCTATGTCACTATCCAGAGGAGCAATATTCATGTCGCCGATGACCAGCAGATTCTCATCGGGGGAAAACTCCTCCTCCAATAGACGCTGAAGACCCTCGTAAAACGCCTTTTTTGCAGGGAATTTAGTTAAGTGATCGCGGTTCTCCCCTTGGGGAAAATAGCCGTTGATTACAGTGAAAGGTTCGCCAGAATCAGTCTGATACGTACCGATGATCAGACGCCGTTGGGCGTCTTCCGGGTCGGAAGCATATCCCCGCTGCACTCGATTGGGCGCCTGCTTGGAAAAAAGGGCCACTCCATAGTGGGTTTTCTGCCCAAAGTAATGCGCCTGGTAGCCCAGCTCTTGCACCATCTCCTCAGGGAAATCCTGGTCTTGAACCTTGCTCTCCTGAATACCGATGATATCCGGGTCATATTTCTGCTTCAGTGCCGCCAGCTGGTGGGGGCGAGCGCGAATGCCATTGGTGTTGAAGGAGACGACTCTCATAAGCTTCAATTCCGAAATCTCTTTTACGGGGATACCGCACCGGCGCCCACTTACCCTTGGGTGCTATGGCTCTGCCGGCACCAGAAGGCTACAATCGCTGATTAAACAGAGCGCGCTGCCTACTCGATGCAGATGATAGATTCCCACTGCCACCTCGATGCTCCCCGATTCGACATGGATCGGGACCAAGCCTATCAGCGGGCTCGCAATGCCGGTGTTTCCGCACAGATCATACCAGGGGTGAGTGCTAAAAACTGGTCGAGAATTAAGACAATGTGCGGTCATTATCAGGGACTCTATCCCGCCTACGGTATGCATCCCATGTTTCTGCATGATCACACGCAGGGCGACATAGAACTGCTCGATGCCTGGTTGGATGGCAGCGAGTGTGTAGCCGTGGGTGAGTGCGGGTTGGATTTCTACATCGAAGATCCCCAGAGAACACAGCAACAGATGTGGTTTGAATCACAGCTGGCGTTGGCTCAAAACCACGGTTTACCCGTGATAGTCCACGCCAGGCGGGCAGTGGAAGAGGTAATTCTCACACTTCGCAGGTTCCCTTCCCTCAGCGGCGTGCTACACAGTTTTTCCGGTAGTGAACAGCAGGCTCGACTGCTGATAGATATGGGGTTTCTGCTGAGTTTCGGGGGGCCTGTCACCTACCCCAACGCCCGGCGGTTGAGAAGTCTGGTAGCCGTCCTTCCGCTCGACGCTGTAATGCTGGAAAGCGATGCGCCAGACCAACCCGATGTGGACAACCGGGGCGGCCGAAACGAACCTGCGCTGCTTGGACGAGTACTTTCAACATTTGCAGATCTACGATCCGAAACCGCCGGAGAAATCGCCACCGCGACCACCGCCAATGCCCAGCGCCTGTTCCGCATCCCCTAGTGGGGCTCTGTTATCATAGGCCACTATTGCCAGAAACACTCCACAGCCGAGAGACTATAGATGTTCCCCGAAAAATTCTTCAGCGAAGAAGCTGAGGGAATTTCCTTTTCCCGCCAGCAGGCCAGCGATTTCGCCAAGCGCGTCGCCGACGATTTCAATCCCATTCACGACCCTGATTCAAAGCTCTTTTGTGTGCCGGGTGATCTGCTGTTTGCGGTAGTGCTTTCAAGGTACGGCCTCAGTTCCCGCATGCGATTCCGGTTCGCGGGTATGGTCGGCGACGGCCAAGTCATGAGTTTTGTTGAGCGGGGGCCGGGAGAAATCTCTCTGGAAGACACCACCGGCAAACAGTATCTGTTGGTGGAGAGGTCGGGAAACAGCAGTACCGATCGGCGGATGATCGAGGGTTTGACCAGGGCATATGTTTCATTCTCCGGACACAACTTTCCCGACATCCTGGTGCCCTTGATGTCATCACAGGGTGTAATGCTCAACCCCTCACGCCCTCTTGTGATCTATTCGGGAATGGAAATAGAGCTGGACACCCTGGAGATCTCTCCACCAGAGTTGCTACTCACAGAGAAGTTGCTGGAGGTGTCCGGAAATCGGGGGGAAGTGCGCCTGCGCTTTGAACTGCAAGTTGACGGTCGACCTGTCGGGCAGGGTATAAAACACATGCAGACCCGGGGGCTGCGACCGTTGCAGCGGGAGGTTGTCGATCGATTGGTGGCGGCCTACTTGCAGCGCAAGGGGGCTGATTTCGACTAGACAAGCTACCTCACTATCCATTTAATCCACTGAGGCCGCGGATAAACTGCATACTACTGCCGAAAAAGGACTCATCCGGATGCTCGTCGCAATAGACCTGTATCCGGCGCATGGCACCACTCATCTCAACCCCCTTGAGTATATCTTCTCCTGTTGCCAGAGAGATTCCCGTAGCGATTCCGGCAAACCAGCTTCGGAAACGCAAATACTCCACGATGGCGGATTCCTGTCCCGCGGACCAGCCCTCGAATACTCCGTTGTATTCGCGACACTCCTTTACCCCATAGCCCCACACCTGAGGATTCTCCGCGGCAAGAGAGGCCTGGGATACAATAGCCAGGCAAATAGATACAATTAACTTCACCATTCACTCTCTCCGATTTTCGGGTTGCGGCCAATAGCTGCAACATAAACTGGCCCGCCAGCAACATGATTCCGCTGTGGCCACCGGTAGATCCATAATACTGGAGTACAGTCCGCCGACTACCGCTCCCACGGGCGGGTACTGACCTCCAACCAGCATATATCCAACAACCATGCGTATTGTAAGTTGTCATGCTAGAGTGTCAGCTAGCTAGAGTATGCCGTGGGACTATAGGGGTGCAACAAGGGTTACCACTCTGCCAGTAGCGGGTTGGTAACCCACTCGTTTATATGGAATCCTGATAAATGGAAAAGATCCTTGTTTTGGTAGTCGTCATCATAGTGATCGCTGCTGCTGTCTATTACGAAAAACGGCGGGGCAGTGATATGGCTGCAGTGGCAGGACGAATGGGCTTCTCATTCGAGGCAGGCCAACACCCCCTCCCTTCGACATTGGACAATGCGGGCTTTGACCTCTTCACCCAAGGACCTCCCAACATAAAGAATCGGATGTGGGGAAACCGAAATGGGCGTGAAATTACGCTATTCGACTTCCACTACGATGCTACGACCAGCGGTGAGGGTCAGCGGCAAACGCCGGTAGCGGATGATCACAACAGCATTGAGCGCCGCAGTCAGAGCGTTATATGGTTCAGGTCCGGCACGACGCTTCCCGATTTCGACCTCAGCCCAAACAGACTCCACAGACGGACCGTAGCAGCCCGATTCGGTCTGGCCCAGGTAACGCTGGATGGCCGCCCAACATTTAACGAGCGCTTTACACTCTTGGCGCGGGATGCCGTAAAGGTGCGCGAACTATTCAATGACAGGGTTCTAGAATACCTGAATGCCCACCCCCGTATGGTTATGGAATCCAGAGGACGCGACACGCTTTTCTATCGATTCGAACAGCTTCCAAACCCCGGTGCACTCACTCAGTTTATCGACGAAGCTGAGAGACTGCTCGAGCTGTTCCACAAGTGACCGCCAGACGACGACCAGGGCCTCACCTGTAGGTCAAATCCAATTCCCAGGCTAACAACGTTCCCAGATCCTGCTCTGCCGAATCGGTAACAGCAAGCGACCAGACACCCTTGGTCGGCTCGCCCAGCACACTACCCAGTGTCGGGGTTGAAAGCGTGTCAAAACGGGTTTGCAGATTGTCACGACTGCCGCCCTCGCCTCGATAGAGGCTCACTGTCTTGCCCCCTGGAGTCGTTAATTCTATGGTGAGATCGCCGATGAATGTGTGCTTTATATCCACCGAGACAGCGATATCGGTACACCCGCCATCGACATCCACCGGTATCCCGTCGACAACTCCTGGGGAGGGGTGGTCGGGGATGTCCAAGTGCGGTGAGGATGTATACCGGCCCCTTTGCTCGACTTCCCGATAATGGAGTTTCAACCCCCACTGATTAAGTCGCCCCACATCCCTTTTCGCAAGGTCCGACAACCGCAGCACCCAGTTACCGGTTATCGGCTCTTCCAACAATAGGGTCAGACCGCTTACGTCGTCGGAATGATAATTCACGATCAAGTCATCCTGGGAACCGCCCTCCTGGTCCCGCAGCAGCACTTGGGTACCGGTGGGAGACTCGATGGTGAGTTTTAGGTCGCCGATATAGGTGTGGGTAATATCGACTTCTACCTCGATAGCCTCCAAAACGCCCGTAGCCGCCACTTGAATCTCGGACGCCACACCTCCCCGCGCATCGTCCGGAATCAGTAGATCCGCTGCAATTTGTGTTTGGAATGTTCTACCCGACGGTTCGCTAGGCGCTGAGAAATCACCGCTTGTGAACTTTATTTCATCTCCGGGAGCTGAAATATCCGAGATCAGCATACCTGAATCCGAACCGTCCCATTTCAGGCTGGAGGGCTGGGTGATATCGGAAAGCGCGACGGACTCTACCCCCGCAAACATATCTCCTTCATCCCCGGTGTTGAGATTCTGCTCTAGATCCAGTTTACCGTCCGCCTGAAGCAGGCTGACCTGATAGTGTCGGCTGCTGCCCCCTTTTTGCCACTCGTTGGAGCCGAGTGTGTCACAGTGGTAGACGGCCAGGCCGGAAGAGGGAAGGTGCTCATCCAGCCCTATCCTCGATCGGTTCTCCAGGAGAAAGTATTCGTTTGGGTTTTCGGTATCGTAGCGCAGTACAGAGCCGTAATCGCCATGCTTCGCATGGTACTCTCCAGCACTGTTGACCAGGACCTGATCACCAGCCCAACCCACGAGATCCCGAAGATAGGCGCAGACTGGGGAAGGCGTGCGCCCCCGATTAAGGTGATTGCCCGATCCCATCAGACAATAGCGCCCGATACCCGCGCTTTTTTCAAAGTCCCCATCCCGCGTGCCATAGTCGTATATATCTGGGAAACGGCAAAGCATATGGCCACTTTCATGGCAAAAAGTGCCAATACTAAGATCTACAGCACGACGACCCATGCTTTGAATGGTGTAGTAGTTTGTGCGGATACCGTCGTAGTTCAGATCGATGGTGAAATTATGTGGCCACAGCCAGTCGGAGTAGACTGTGCGGCCGGCGTACATGAAGCTGAGCGCATCTATATATCCCTCATTACGGGAATCGAAGGCTTCGAGATCGATCCGCAGATCGTTCACCACGATGTCCATCACCTCTTCCACCAACAGATTGCTTATGTAGTAGTCACGCTCCCTGCTCAAGGTAATGGGCCCTACCACTTGGTTGACGTATTCCAGTTTTCCGGCGGACATCAGCTCAAAATACTTGTACACGGAGCAATGGTTGCCATTGCGACTGTAGTTATCCGCATTCAGCATTGCACTCACATCGTCTCCGGAAATCTCAGCCTCCTGATCTTTGAATTGGACCAGAACTGTCAATCCTCTCACCCTCCCGCTACTGACGCGGCGACCTTCAAGGAGGCCGTTCTCGCGACCGAAGGTCTGTACCAAGGGGCCCCCGCGACGAGCGCCACGCATTAGCTGGAAACGCTCCTCAAACTTCCGATTTCGCTCTGCTTCTGACTCCCTCAGATGACGTGGAATACCTACCGGCACTGGCTTTCTTACAGGCACGCCGCTGGAGGCGAAGCGTCCGCTCAGCACCAGCGCATAGCAGTAGAGTCCCAGTTCCTGATCATAGATGACGGTATGCCCAGATAGCGCCTCGTAACGTGCGTAGAATTCATCACCGTAAGTCAGCAGCTCAACACTTGGGCCGTTTCGTTGGGGTAGTGTCAAGATCTCGCCGAATATCGAGCTCATTCCATCCTCCGTTATGCGGATCGTCTTCTTAGAGAGGAATATTAGGGCCTGTTAACACTAATTGAAACAGCTTCGTTGCTGCCCCAGAAAGGGCCAATCAAGGCGCGAGGAGTGAGGTTTGGTGGTTCCAAATGAATGACGAGCAACACCGAGTGGCCCTTTTTGGGGCGCAACCCGGAGGGACGGGGCCATTTTTCCCCAGTTCCGCGTTGCACCTCGCTTATGTAGCGGTGCTACACCGCGGTCGGTGCGCCTTGACCTGCGATAAAATGGCCTCCGGCGGCACTATTCCAATTAGTGTTAACAGGCCCTAGTTCAATATAGGACCATTGCGGCTGATAAAGCCCTATGCTGCTTGGGTTAGCTCAATGCCAGTAGCCTGGAACCGGAGTCATTACCCGGGCCACCGGCGGATTTCAGTGAACTGCGAAGGGCAGATGTCAGCGCTGAGCATAGTAATCTGCAAGAAATTGGTCGAACGAAGACTGGGGAGCCGTTTCTATCTGCCGCTGCTGGGCATGAGAATCGCTCGCCGCTGCTCGATAGAAAGCCTCGCGCTCCGGACTAAGGTCAAGATCGCGAAAGTAGTCGTGATGCTGCTGGGATAATCTTCTAGCGAAATGATAGAAGCCCTCTCCCCGATCGCGCATCTCTTGAAGCATGATGGCAGAAGGCGTGCTTTCAGGATCTTCGACACAGGCCAGCTGCTTACGCAGCGATGCCGTGTACGGTCGCTGTGCATCCTGTCCATCAAGTACCTCACAAATGCCGACCATCCCCCCACAGATCTCAGAGGCCCACTGGCGCAATTTAAGCTCTCGGCCTTGGCGTAGCAGATAAAGCGCGGGATCCCTGCCGCGGTGAGCGACCGCTCCTAGGTTCTGGTCGATTTCCCGCTGCTCCTGCATGCTGATCGGTGGGCTCTCGAGCAACAGACAAAAGATGATGAACGCCTCGAGGAAATGCAGTTGCTCCTCACTTACACCGAGCGGATGGTAGGCATTGACATCGAGGGATCGCAGCTCAACGTAACGTACTCCTCGCTTCTTAAGGGCAAGAACAGGTTTCTCTATCCCCTCGAGTAGGGGTTTGGGCCGGACAGTACTGTAATACTCATTTTCAATCTGCAGGATGTTGGCGTTGAGTTGTTCGTAACGGCCATTCACCACAACGCCCAACCTCTCCCACATGGGTGAAGGAGTTTCGATTGCATGGGTTAAGCTGGCGATATAGGCATCCAGATCGTCGTAGTTTGCTTTGATGCCCACGCCCTTTTCCTTGGTGTTCGTGTAACCGATATCGCCCATGCGTAGTGAAGTGGCGAAAGGCTCGAAATAGGTATTGGCGTCGAAATCGCTGAGCTTTGTCGACTTTCCATGGAGAAACGATTTACAGACGGCGGGAGATGCTCCAAACAGATAGGGAATTAGCCATCCAAATCTCTGTAGATTACGGGTCAAGGCTAGATATATTCGATTCTTGAATACCTGCAGCTCATGCTTGTCCGCCCGCAGCGCCTGAAACTGCGGCCAGAACGCGTCATTGACCGAGTAGTTGTAGTGCACGCCAGCGATGACCTGCATGGTGCGCCCATACCTGTGGCCCAATCCTCTTCTATAGACAGTCTTCATGAGGCCAGCATTGGAGGGTCCGTATTCGGCAATCGGAATTTTGTCTCCACCTGCTAGGACACAGGGCATGCTGGTAGCCCAGAGTATCTCTTCTCCCAGGTTGTCGTGAACAAACTTCTGTGTCTCGCTCAGGAAATCTAGGGCCGACTTAGACTGCTCGAATGGGGGGGTAATCAATTCCGCAAGGGCTTCGGAGTAGTCTGTGGTGATGTAGGGATTCGTCAACGGCGCCCCCAACGTCTCAGGATGGCGACGCTGGGAGATACTCCCATCGGGAGAGACCCGCAGACTCTCTTTCTCGAGACCCTTCAAACCGCCACGAAGCAAATCTCCCAGGCCCTCGTCCAACAGCCTTGATAACTGTTTGTCCATCGTTTGATACAAAGAATTCTTCCTATTCGCGGGTGTGTTACCACAAATTACGCTGTGTTATGGGACCAAGACGCAGGAGGATGACAGAAATTCAGAGTCGAGATTATAACCCTCCGGGTATTTGCATTGACAGGGAACCTGAGCCAGAATTATGTGAATACTTTCAATTACAAGGCACTATCTTGACGTATCGCAGTATTATCATCCTGTTACTTTCATCCCTGATCGCCAGCAGCCCAGTTACCGGGGAAGAGAAGGTTCAGGTAGCGCGTCTGGATACCAACAGCCAGGTAGACAAGCGTCTGCTCATTATTGCCCCTTGGCGCAAGTTGGATCCCAAGAAGCTGAAGGTATCCTCAACTTCAGCGCTCGTAGTAGACCGTTTTGGCAACGAGATCTACGGAAAGAACGTAGACCAACCACGCCCCATTGCATCCATAACCAAACTAATGACGGCCATTGTGATACTCGATGCCGGACTCTCCATGGTAAGAAATATCACCATCACAGAGGAAGACAGGGATCATATCCGTCATACCGGTTCACGCCTCAAATACGGCGCCACATTAACCCGCGAAGAGTTACTGCGGCTGGCACTGATGTCCTCGGAAAACCGAGCTGCCAGTGCGCTTGCGCGCACTTTTCCGCTGGGTAGGGAGGCGTTTGTCTATTTTATGAACCAGAAGGCGCGATCACTGGGAATGAAAGACACGAAATTCACCGATCCCACCGGCCTGGACGCCGGAAACCGCTCCACACCAAGGGATCTTGTGAGGCTCATCCGCACCGCCATGAATTACCCATTGATCAGAGAGGCAACGACCACCCGCTCGTCCCATGTATCTCCCTATCAAAAGCGGGGACAGCTAAGGTTTGGCAACACCAACCGCCTGCTTGCTAGCCAAAACTGGGACATTACTGTCAGCAAAACCGGTTACATCAAGGAATCAGGCCGCTGTCTCGTCATGCAGGCTGAAATCGAAGCTCAGGAGGTGATTATCGTTTTGCTCAACTCCTATGGGAAGCTCACACCCTTTGGCGATTCCAACCGCATCCGCAAATGGATCGAAGAAGGAATGCGCAGCTAGTCACAAACCAATCTAGTTCAGTCAGGAATAGGGATAGAACCTAACCACCATTCACCATAACGTGGCGATGGTGGCCACCAATATAGTCGGCCAGAATCCGCGCCGCTTCATTTACCTGAATCTGATTGATGGCATCTTCACCATCTTCAGCGCTGGAATTTTTGTCCTCTTCATCGGGCTCCTCCGCCGGTAGCCCTACTGCCAGGCGAAACTCCTTTTTGTCGCTTTTACGCTTGGCTTCACGCGCATCCCACTCCTTCTTGCGTTTGCTCTCCAGCAAAGACACTACCTTATTCTCACGCATCTCACGGAGAAGGGCGCTTTCACCCTGGAGATACTTGAACCCGGCATCTTTCTGGATTCGACGCTCATGGTTTTCGCGGTACCGAGCATAAGAGACGCTGCCCCCTGGACGGTAGTCGGCGGCGTCAATTCGCGCCCAGGGAAGCGCATTGTCCAACCCCCGCTCACCATGGTCCACCGCGGTAGACGCGGAAGGGTATGTGATGTCCGGCACCACACCCTTAAACTGAGTACTGCCTCCATTGACCCTGAAAAACTGGGCCATGGTCAATCTCAAGCGCCCAAGCTGGTCGCCGCCTTCGCGCACAAACCGGCCGAGATCTACCAGGGTTTGCACCGTGCCCTTGCCGAATGTGGGTTCCCCAATAATGATGCCCCGCTGATAGTCTTGGATTGCTCCGGCGAAAATCTCGGACGCTGAAGCGCTATTTCGATCAACCAGCACCGCCATCGGACCGGCATAGACCAGCTCAGGATCAGGATCCTGTTCTACCTCCACCTCTCCACGAGCATCTTTTACCTGTACTACCGGCCCTTCAGGTATGAATAACCCGGTCAATTCCGTGGCCTCGATCAGCGACCCCCCTCCATTTCCACGCAGGTCGATAACGACGCCGTCCACCCCTTCTGCTTGCAGTTCCTTGAGCAACTCCCGAACGTCGCGGGTAGTGCTGCGAAAATCGTCTTTTCCCTCTGAATGGCCTCTGAAATCACGGTAGAACGCGGGAATATCGATCACCCCGATGCGTACAGGGCCCATGCTGTCGAGACCTTCTACAATCGACGTCTTCGCCGCCTGGTCCTCCAGCTTTATCTTGTTCCGGACTAAAACCACGTCACGGGTAGGGTCTCCAGGACCCGCATCCTCGGAGAGCAGCCGTAAGCGTACCACCGAGCCTTTTGGCCCGCGGATCTTATCTACCACGTCCTGCAACCGCCAGCCTATTACATCCAGCATCTCTCCGGAATCACCTTGGCCAACACCGACAATACGGTCACCTGCATTTACCTTTCCGCTTAACTTAGCTGGTCCGCCGGCTACTGTGCGGATGATCTCTGTGTACTCACTTTCACTGCGCAATACTGCACCGATCCCCTCTAACGAGAGCCGCATGCTTATGTCAAAGTTCTCGGAAACCCGGGGCGACATATAAGAGGTGTGGGGTTCGAGGCTCACGGTATAAGCATTGACGAAGGTTTGAAATATATCGTTCGATCCCAGTTGGCGGGTGCGACGCTTGACGCCCTCATAGCGCTTGGTCAAAGTCTTTTTGATTTCCTCATCAGACTTTCCACTAAGTCGCAACCCGAGGAAATCGTTCTTTACCCGTTTTCGCCATATCTCGTCCAACTCAACCCGATCCGCGACCCAGCCAGCCTCCGATCTGTCATACAGGTAGTCTTCATCGATGGTGAAATCAAATCCCCGTTCCAGTAAATCCAGGGCATAAGCGACGCGATCATCTACCCGATGTCGGTATACCTTGAAAATCTCAAAAGCGGGATCCAGACGTGCTTGCAGCAGGGAGTTGTCGAGTTTGTTGCGGTAAACAGAAAATCGCTCGATGTCTTTGGCAGTAAAATAGCTGTGGTTGGGATCAAGGCCCTCCAGATAACGGTCAAACATGGCGCTTGACATATCGTCATTCAAGCGCAAATGGCGGTAATGGTAACGGTCTATAACCCGCAGAATGATGAGAGTTGCCTGCCGCTGTTCACGGGTGGGTTTCAACTCGTCTAAGGGTATTTCCGTCGTCTTAGCCCATGGCGAAGAGGCGGTAAACACAAAAATGAACGCCAGAACGGACGCAAAGATTCTGTTAGTCATGACCTGCTGTATCCTGATAGACATATCTCTAGACTGCGAAACTCCTATTTAGTTTCAGCGACTTGCAAGAGAAACCGAGGTTGTTTCGGACGCACTGGCACCGCTTATACATCCCGCACCATTTTGGTCGGAAGACCAGTGGTTAAACTCTGTCATTAATTTTATCTGACTCATACACTAGGTTAATGAAGACTCTCTGACAAGGGAAGACTGTTCCTCCTAAAACCTACTGCGATTAGGGCAATGGGGGATGAAGCCCGGCGTTCAATTCGATATAGCCCTCGTGTTCCGGTCCTATGTATCCGTGACGTATGAGAAAATCGATAATGACCAGGTTGCAGTTTAGCTTGAAGGCTTCCCGTTCCTTCATGGTCTCTATCACCCGTTCCACGGACCAAAGGTAAAACGCTTCCACCTCGCCGTCTGTACAGCGGGGCTGGAAATCTTCTGGCAGTTCCAAATCATAGCAATAGAGCACATCCGGCTTCAGGCCCCGATCGAATTCCGCGATATAGGTCACTGCCCCAACCGGTCTCGCCTGTGCCGCTAAGGAGCGCGAAATACCCGCCTCTTCCCAGCACTCCTTGGCCAGATTTTCCCTCAATCCAACGCCATGCGGCAACCCACCGGCAACCAGATGGTCGAACTTTCCAGGAAAACGACGCCGCTCTGCGGCCCGCTTCCCCACCCACATCTTCAGCCCCTGATCGGAGCGTACAAAACCGTTTAGATGTTGACCGAAGGTACGAATACCGAACAATGGCGCGGCGGCCCTGTCGACTAGCAGCAGCGCCTGCTCCCGGGTGCCCGCAGTAACTGGATACAACTCTCCGGTCATCGGGTCGACAACCCCTTTGGAAGCAAGATCCTGAAGCACCCCATTGAGGGGGTCGCTGCGCTGCTGAAGATCTCCCTCCAAATCGATCAACTCAACTCCCCTGTTATCGACTCGAAAAACACTATCCCAGGACGAAAGCGTCTCCACCATCTGCTTGCGCACCCAGCCTACGGGCGTACCACGCGCCAGGAAAGGAACGAACCCGGAGAGGTCGTGACGGTTGCAGCGCCGGATATAGTCCTGGAATCTCATCTGACTTGCCTTGCGGACCGTACCTTGGCCGCATAACTTTTCAACTGTTCAGGATTGCTGAGGCCCCTTATCTCGGTGCGGAAGCGAATGCGTTGCCCGGGCCTCAAAACGGCGTCAAGATTATGTTCTTTACCTCGATATATGCGGCCTGCCGCATCACTCCTGCCGACCAGCACCACAATATCCTTAATGGTAGCTCCCGTATTATTGGTGACCTGCACCAGCAGATTGCCTCCGCGATCCATGCCTAGTGCGGTGGGCAGCTGATTCACGGCCCTACTTCCGCTACTGAGACGTTGTAACTCTTTTCCGGCAGCCCTTCCTGCAGGGGAGTTCGAACTTGCGGCCGTCCTGAAATGCCGCATGGCAGCCTGAGTGTCGCCGTCGCTACGTTCTATCAGCCCTAGCATATAGTGTCCTTCAGCTGTGGGAAGCAGCTTCAGGCTACGCTGCAAATCGGAACGCGCACCCGGAATATCGTTCAAATCGGCCTTGACTGCCCCACGCTTGAGATAAGGACGAAAAAAATTACGGTTTCTCGCCACTGCTCTATCGTAGGCCTTGAGCGCCGCCCTGGGGTTTTCTGTCCTCACCAATGCATCTCCGCGAAGCGCGTAGAACAGACCTTCCTTGGGCTCGATCGAAATTGCCTTGTTTGCCAGCTTTAGCGCCTGCTTGGGCTGTTTTTCCAGGAGTGCAAGTCCTTCGTCGTAGGCTTTGTATGCGGGCCGGCTTCTTCGCAAACCAGCAGTCATCTGTCGATATTTTTTCTTTCCCAAACGTCCGCCTTTGCCCAAAGTCGCAGCAGTTTTTCGATTGGCGGCAACACGTTCCGGTGAGGGGGGGTGACTGGCGAAGAGACCACTTAACCAGGATTGCTGCCCGCCTTTTGAGAGGCGTACGAAGGTCTCCTGCAACGCGATCGCGGCATGGGGATCGTAACCGGCTTTGTGCATATAGCGCATGCCGTAGTAATCAGACTCCAACTCCGCCTCCCTTGAGTAACGCTGATTCACCATGTTGGCACCCACTGCCGCCGCCCCCAGGGCCAGATCGGAGTAGTCTGCATATCCAGAACTACCTATCAAAGCACCTGCGGCAATCAATGCCCCCTGCATCAACGTTTGCCGCTCCATGCCTTGGGCGCTGTGGCGGGCGGCCGCATGGACAATCTCATGGCCTAGCACTGCGGCCAACTCCGCCTCATTGTCGAGTTCCACCAGTAAACCGCGATTGATGGCGATCTTCCCCCCCGGCAAGGCCCAGGCGTTGGGGCTGGAGTCATTGACCACGCTAAATTCATAGGGGAGTTTCCGGTCACTGACCGCCGCCAACTTATTGCCGACGCTCTCGACATAGCGGGTCAATTTCGGATCCAGGGTGTAATCCCCTCCCTGCATCTGCCGTGTGGGCTGATACTGTCGACGGCCAATATCCAACTCAGCCTGCTCGGAGACCATTCCTATCTCACGCTCACCGGTGACCGGATTGGTGGCGCAACCTGTAAGTATCAATAGGAGGATCGAAATCAGAATAATCCGTATGAGATTCATGCTCCCTCGTGGACCTTGTGTCGGTAACATATCCATGGCCACATTTTACCAACCATGGAAAGAGTTGCCACGATGATCCGGACAGCAACTATCTCCCTAGACCTGCGGCCAAGTTCATGGATGCAATCCAAAGAGGCGCATCGGCTTCGCTGCCGGTGGTCAATAGCCGCGCATTAGTCCGGCTTGGACTTGACTCTCTCCCATAACTCCTCGAGCTCCTCCGATTGCGCCTCAGCCAAGCCCTTGCCCTGCTCCAACAGGCACGATTCCATGGCGCGGAATCGACGTTCGAACTTGTGCCCCGCCTGACGCAGTGCACCCTCCGCATCTACCCCGAGATGTCTGGCAAGATTTACGCAGCTGAAAAGCAGATCCCCCACCTCCTCCACAAGCCGTTCTTGCATCTCATTGTTTTCAAGCGCCCCCTGTATTTCCGTCATCTCCTCATCGATTTTAGCCATGACGCCGGAAAGCGCCGGCCAATCGAATCCCACTCGAGCGGCCCGTTTCTGCAGTTTTTCCGCCCTGGACAATGCCGGCAGCGCCAGGGCTACACCCTCCAGGGCACTCGCTGAACCGACACCCCGGCTGTTTCCCCGTTCTTCCGCCTTGTGCTGTTCCCAGGCCAGCGTCTGCTCGGCGACCGTCGACACGTTGATATCGCCGAATACATGGGGGTGGCGCCGCAACATTTTGTCGCTGATAGCCTGCACTACATCTTCGAACTGGAAATCTCCCTGTTCCCCGGCCAACTGTGAATAGAAGACCACTTGAAAAAGCAAGTCGCCCAATTCATCCTTGAGTTCCGACATGTCACCACGGCGGATTGCCTCGGCAACCTCATAGGCTTCTTCGATAGTATGGGGCGCGATACTCTGAAAAGTCTGCTCAAGATCCCAGGGACAACCCGATTCAGGATCCCTCAAACGTGCCATGATTTCCAGCAGCTGATCCATTTATGACTTTCCAGATCCTAGAGACCCGCCTCGAGGAGCGGGCCCGCAATAGCGGCGATACATTCCACGAATTCAGAACTCGCCCGTAGCACCTGCCACCATGATCTCCAGCATCTGCTGATTGACCTTGATGGCTGTGTCGACCACTTCCTGGGGCAGCAACTCGCTGTTGATCAGCATATCCAGATTGAGCATCATCAGCCAAAGCTTACCACCGCGATCCTCCACGAGCGATATGCGACAAGGCATATAGCTGGCAAAAATAGGGTTGTTGATGATCATGGTTCTGGCGTCCATGGGATTGCAAAATTGATAAATGGCCAGGAACGGCGTCTCTACCCCCCTTGATCTCAACTCTTTGGACACCTCCTGACTGCCAACCAACCGTAGATTCAACTCCACTGCTTTGGAGAGCATTGATTCAACTGCATCCTCTTGGGTTACGCCGGGTCTAAGGGCCATCTGGGCCACTGTCTGAGTGATATCGGTGATCTGTAATCCGGCGGCGGGACGCTTCTTGGGCGCCCCTCGGGACGATGACGGTGGAGAAGCGGATGGGGAAGAACGATCGCGAAGCGTCATTGCAGAACGCCTGGGCAATCGGGGCGGCATGAAGCGTTCTCCGGCAACCACCATGCCGTCATCGAGCGTGCTTGCAAAAGCGATCATGTCGAGCAACTCAGCATCACTGTAATCCTCGAATGTCTCATCTTCCGGGTCATCGGCATGCTCTCTGGCCTTGCCCTGAAACATCTTTATAGACTGGAAGAGATACTCGGGATGTTGGGCGGCAAGAGGGGGGGAATCTTTCTTTTCCTTGCCCTGCCCATCTTTCCCATGGCATGTCTTGCAGTCGCCCATGTATAAAGTTTTTCCATTGTCGGCGCTGCCGGGCATTCGTTGGGCGACATTGAAACGCTGATCACGGGAGAGCTCTAGGCTGGAAAGGTATGCTACCAGATCGTCAATATCGCTCTGCTTCATGTGCGCTAAACCAGAGGTTTCCATCATGGTGGGATTGTTGCGCTTCCCTGAGATGTAGTCCTGGATAGACTTCTGCAGATAGAACTCGGGAAGTCCTGCAAGCCGGGGTGACAGTCGTCCGTTGGCGCCCTGACCATAGGCTCCATGACAGAGTGCGCAATTTCTATTGAGTTGTTGGCCATTGGCCAAATCTGCACCAAAGCTGACCGCTGGTACAATCAACAGTGCAAGCAGGGGTAACCAGTACATCTTTTTCACTAACGCCTCCCACAGTAAATTAAAAGCCTGAGACACCCTCCCTTTTGCTCGCCATGGAGCCTATGGAATGGCTGTTTCTCGACTTGGATGGCTCTTCCGAACTCTATTACTGCTGATATTGTTATCCTGAGGGCTGCAGTATGGTCCGATGCTGCTGAACCGCTTAATATAAATTTATTGGAATCTAATTATACTCTTATATTTTATCGAATAAAAGAGCCGGATTTGTACCTCCGGCTCTCAACGAAAAATATGGTGGACTTACCCTAAGTTCTTCTCCTCCTCCGCCTCCGCCTTCTCCAGATAGGCGACAAGATTGTAAAAACGTACCTTGTCGGGAAAATCGAACACCGGATCGTCGTGCTCTGGTAGATTTTGTTCGATATGCTTCCAATCTTCGTCGGTCAGGATCGATTCCAACAGTGGGAACACCTCCCGTTCCTCCAGGTTGAGATGGAGATTCTGCAAAGCCACAAATTCCCTGCCCTGAGTCTCCAACTCCGCGCGCGTCATCACTGCCTCATGAAGCACGCCCTCGAGCGAGTGGCGAAAGCGTTTAGTTAAACCGCTAAGATCATGATGCTGATGAATGAGCCGTTCGAACAGTTCCCGCCGTTCCGGCTGCCGCGCCATACCGGCTTCGTACAACACATTCTCCAGTGGATGATGCCCCATATCCGCGAACGTCTCCAGATACTCCATCAATTCGATCTTGAGATCAAAATTCGATTCTCTGCCGGCATAAAAGTGGTCGAGCTGGGTGGTCAACATCCCTAGAATCCTTTCTAGATTGACATGATCCCGATGCAGTTTTTCTAGTATCTCGTGCATGTTGCTCTCCTAACCGGTTTCGATTGTTTGAATTTTTTACGCTAGCACAAGTGACTGGTCGAGTGGCCTCTAGAGAGCCGATCGATCATCCCTTGCCTCCGCTGGGGTAGCGGTACTTTTTCGACAGGCAGACTGGGGGGCACCTTGCCTTTAACAGTGCGCCAGGAATCGCTCTACTAAAACGCCGATAAAACCTTTTAGTGTGTCTGATCGTAAGGCGATTGTAGCAGGAATGAGCCGGGCAAACAGACAGCTCTCATCCACCCGCCTGCAGCTTGCGTTGTATATAGCGCCAGGCGAACCCTTGGGGCCGGCTTTCACCAGTGCGTATATAATTTAAGGCATGCGCGTTTTGAAGCGTCCAAGACATACGCCCATGGGCTGAGTAACTACCGCAAAACAGCAGCCTATCCCCAACCTTCAGCGGCGTATCGTTTTCGGGGAGAGTGGTCGTGCTGCCCCGGCGACTCAGAAGCAACGGGATACAGGGGAGCTGTTTCTCCCTGTTGCGCGGATCTTTCATGAGGTGCTCGGGAGTGATCAGTTTTCCCGAAGTAATGCTGTTGGCAACCGCTTGGGCGCCATCTAGCGTCAAATCTATTTCCCAAACATCCGGAAGCTCTTTATCTACGATTGCGGTGACCCGATTTACCAGCTGGCAGGCCCAATCATCGTCCTGGTACATGGCCAACCCGAGAAAACGGTATAGCAATGGTGTACCGAGCAGCACCCTGATCTTGTTGGCGACGATGGAACTTGGGTGCATGACTATATCCGCGCCCACGGCTTTAAAAATGCCTTCGTTGTCCTGATTGTTTTGTCTTGCGACAACAAATAGATCAGGTGCAAGTTCCTTGGCCGTCATAATGATGGACAGATTGTTGGCGTCATTGTCGGTACCCGCTACCAGACCCACCGCTTGCTGGATATCGGCCTGCTCCAGGGTGTCTGCCTCCGTTCCCCAACCTTCGATGATGCCCTCTTCCGGTTTTCCGGTAACTTCGGGTTTTGATTCGACGACTATTGTTTGAATACTTTCGTCTTTCAGACGCTCGTAGATGGCCTTACCAAAGCGCCCAAAGCCACAAACGATCCAGAGCCCCTTGCTTGGGGGATAGACGGGTTCCTTCAGTAGCTGGTGGCGTATACCGGTCAACCACTCGTTGAGCACATAGAGTCCCGGAGTCTGCAGCGCCGTAGCCAGATGCAGGGCAAAAGTGTCGTACGGGTCAACTATGTGATCAGTGCCGAAAGACCGCATATTGGCTTCGACATCATGGGAGTCGGCGCGGCAAATCACATTAATTTTGGGATGCAGTAGTTTACTCGTAATCGCGATTTTCAGGTTGGCCTCGTTGACATTTGTAATGGCTACAACGCCGGCGCAAAGCGGATGTTTCAACCCCGCTTCGATCAAATGTCGCGGCCTCCGGGCATCAGCGCAGAGCGACGGTACGTATTCCCGCATATTTTCCAACTGCAAGGCATCAATCCGAGATTGTTCGATGTCGATAGCAACCACATTATGATGCCTATCCGTGAGACTGCGCACCAATCCGCTGCCCGTCTCCCCGTAACCGCAGATAACATAGAAAGGTTCGTGTTGACGCCCGACTCGACGAGAAAAAGCCCGCTCCGTAACTGCCTGCTGGAATGATTTATCCTGGACCAGGGATAGCAGATTGCCAATGGCATAGAACCAAACTACAACTGTCCCATAAAGGGAAAATACAACCCACAAACGTTGGGCGTTGGTGAACTCATAAGGGATTTCACCGAAACCGATAGTGGTGGACATAAAACTAACAAAGTAGATGGCATGAAAGAAATCCATGTGCCAGATATTTCCATCGCTATCCTGACCAGGGATTAGGGTCATACCCAGAACCGCCACCGCATGAGCAACGATCAGCGTCAGCAGAGGCCGACGCATCCGGCGAAAGGCTAGGAAGAAGATATTCTCCATGGGATCAGCGGCGGAGCATTACGGTTTCAATCACCAGTAGCACAACCGATACCACGTTCGCGAGCAGGGCACCGCCTGCAAGAGAGACGATGCTGGCCATGACTACCGGCGTCAACCCGGTCTCCGTGATGTGTACGGCTATGGCCCATACCAATGCAGCGGACATTAATTGAAGATCGGCTACCAGACTGGTTGCTAGCAGTACGGCTCCCATTTGAGTGCGGTCCCCAAACTTTAAAATCGTCGCGATGAGATTCACCACAACAACCGCAAACAATTCGTATATGTGGTGGTGGGCCGGCTCATCGATCTCACCCAGAAAAAAGCCAAAATTCAGTGTCAGCGCCAGAACGATAAAAAAACCAAAGACCACCTTTTCCGGATTCATGCAGAGCTCCCCAGGAATGTTTCCTAAATTACCATCCGCAATATCGATAGTAGGAAATGGGATAATACGTTAACTCCCCACAGTACGGGAACGGAAAAGATAGCAACCCAATCGATTACCTCAAATTGCGATTTTTCTATTGGCTTATTCTAATTTTCGGATATTGGTCGAGCGTTTCTTCCGGTAACATCCTTGCGTTACCTTACAAATCGACTGCTACTTTTAGTAACAATCCAAGGAACAAAAGTCCCTTCAAAAAAAAAGCCTGGTAAAAGTTGGTCAATAAGCTGTATTTATTGCGGTGCTTCATGATATATATCGCCAAGGCCGGGTAGCGCCATCTCTCATGGATGGGAGCTTCCAGGGGTTGGAAAGTACTAAAAATAACCGGCCGAGGGACAAGCGCGCATGGAAGCGTTTTAATCTTTTTTATGCTTTTTTCGTGCCATAACTCAATATAAACCGGAGGGCTTTTTATGAGCACACCTCAAGAAAATTCGGGGGAGGCCTATTGGAAGGCCAATCTCCGAATCATCGTAATGCATCTGATCATTTGGGCATTCGTGTCCTACTTCTGCGGAATCATTCTACGGCCCCTTCTATCCGGTATCGCGGTAGGTGGTACGGACCTTGGCTTCTGGTTCGCCCAACAGGGTGCAATGTTCGTCTTTATCATCCAGATCTTTGTCTATACGGCACAGATGAATGCACTGGATCGTAAACACGACGTCCACGAAGACTAAAAATAACAGGGGTTGATTAAATGGAACTGCAAACACTGACTTATATTGTTGTGGGCATGACATTCGCCCTCTATATCGGCATCGCCATCTGGGCGCGTGCCGGTAGCACCGGTGAATTCTACGCCGCTGGTCGTGGCGTACACCCAGTCGCCAACGGTATGGCAACTGCCGCTGACTGGATGTCTGCTGCCTCGTTTATCTCCATGGCCGGCCTGATCGCCTTCATGGGCTATGACGCATCCATCTTTCTGATGGGCTGGACCGGTGGCTATGTGCTGCTGGCCATGCTGCTGGCGCCTTACCTGCGTAAGTTCGGTAAATTCACGGTGCCCGAGTTTATCGGTGACCGCTATTACTCCCAGACCGCCAGGATGGTGGCTGTACTCTGCCTTATCGTCGCCTCACTCACCTATGTAATCGGGCAGATGAAGGGTATTGGCGTTGCCTTCTCGCGCTTCCTGGAACTGGACTACGAGACCGGCCTGTACACTGGCATGATCATCGTTTTCTTCTACGCTGTTCTGGGCGGCATGAAGGGCATCACCTACACTCAGATCGCCCAATACTGCGTTTTGATCATGGCCTATACCATCCCGGCCATTTTCATCTCCCTGCAACTCACGGGCGCTCCAATCCCCCAATTTGGACTGTGGGGCAACCTCTCTGACGGCACTCCGCTGCTTGCTAAACTAGATGCCACCCTGGTAGATCTGGGTTTCCCGGAATATACAGCACAGAAGACATCGACACTGAATATGGTGTTCTACACCTTCTCGCTGATGATCGGTACTGCTGGTCTGCCACACGTTATCATCCGCTTCTTCACCGTGCCTAGAGTACGCGATGCACGGTTGTCCGCTGGATGGGCACTGGTCTTCATCGGCATCCTCTACACCACCGCTCCTGCAGTTGGCTCCATGGCTTTCTACAACCTCGCCAACACTGTGCAGCCTGGTCCGGTATCTGCCGCTGACGGTGCTCTCGAATACGCGGCCCGACCTCAGTGGTTCAAGAACTGGGAGACCACCGGTCTACTCAAATTCACCGATAAGAATGGTGACGGCCGGGTTCAGTACCGTAAGGGAGATGACAACGAGCTGAAAGTTGACCGCGATATTATGGTACTAGCCAATCCTGAGATCGCCAGACTGCCCAACTGGGTTATCGCCCTAGTGGCTGCCGGCGGCTTAGCAGCGGCGCTCTCAACCGCTGCCGGACTGCTGCTCGCCATGTCCTCCGCTATTTCCCATGACTTGCTGAAGGGCATGTTTGTCAAAGGAATATCGGAAAAAGGTGAGTTGGTGGCGGCCCGTATCTCCATGGCAATTGTGATCGCAATCGCTGGATGGTTCGGCCTGCATCCGCCCGGCTTCGCCGCACAGGTAGTAGCGTTGGCGTTTGGTCTTGCAGCTTCGTCGATTTTCCCGGCATTGATGATGGGAATTTTCAACAAGCGGGTAAACAACGTAGGCGCCATAATGGGTATGCTGGCCGGTCTGAGCTCCACCCTGATCTACATCTTCTGGTTCAAGGGCTGGTTCTTTATCCCCGGCACCGCCATGGCAGCCAATTCTCCCGATAATTGGTTCCTGGGAATCCAACCCGAGGCCTTCGGCACCATCGGCGCGGCCATCAACTTCGGCACGGCCATTCTGGTCTCCAAGGTTACCACGGCCCCGCCAGAACACATCCAGCACTTGGTTGAGGATATTCGCGTACCCAAGGGTGCTGGAGACGCCACGGGACACTAATAAAAAACCGTTATAAAGCTGCATCCTTTTTCAGACCCCGCCCAGCTGCGGGGTCTTTTTTTGTGGCTAAGACGCCCCACTGGTTCAAAAAAGCGGCTCTATATCGTTGTAGCCAGAAACAGATATAATTGTACGTTGGCTTGGTGTAACGCACTGGAATCTCTCAATGGATATTGAACTTCTAGAGATCAAAGACTTTCTCTCCTCTCACCACCCCTTCGACCAGCTTCCCGAGGAGACTCTTTCCGAGCTTCCAAGCATGCTCCAAGTGCGTTACTTCCGCCGTGACACCAAAGTGAGCAATGCCGATAACCTCGGAACCTTTCTCTGTGTAATCCGTTCTGGCGCTGTAGAACTCTACAGTACCGACGAGGAGCTACTGGCAAGATTGGGTGAGGGTGATGTCTTTGGTTATCGGGCATCACACAGACCGAATCATCTCGAGGATCACTGTATAGCTATAGAGGATGCTTTGGTTTACCAAATGCCCGCCAAAATGGTCGACAGACTATGCGAAGCACACACCCAGTTTGCCTACTTTTTCGGTACGGTTGGTGGGGACCGACTGCGAGATGCGATAAGTACGGTTGCTCAGGGCACGGACATGCAGGTCAATCTGATGACGACGCCAATCAGCGATATCATCGACCGAGCTCCAGTAACCGTGCTGCCAAGTACGAGCATAATCGAAATGGCCCAAAAGATGTCCATGGAGCGGGTGTCGTCTATTCTGGTGTGCGCCGAAGATCAGCTGGCGGGCATTGTCACCGACCGTGACCTGAGAAGTCGGGTTGTCGCCCAAGGATTGGATGTCAATCTGCCGGTCACTGAAATCATGACCTTCAACCCCTTTGCGCTGGATGAGAGTTCTTACGCTTTTGAGGCCCAGTTGCAGATGGCCCGACACAACATACACCATCTTCCCATCACCCGCGCAGGTATGATCGCCGGCATGCTGACCGCCACCGATCTGACCAAAATTCATACCACCTCCCTGGTCTACCTAGTCAGCGACATCTACAAACAGAACGATGTCGAGGAGATGAAGCGGGTCAGCGCGAAAATACCAGAGCTATTGGTCAATCTCGCCTCCGCGGATGCCAGTTCCGACAGCATCGGTCACGTAATAACTTCGATCACGGATTCCATCACCATCAGACTGCTGCAGCTTGCCCAGCAGAAACTGGGAGAAGCTCCCGTGCCCTTCGCCTGGATTGCAGCTGGATCTCAGGCCCGCAATGAACAGACCGCCAAATCCGACCAAGACAACTGCCTGCTGATGGACGACAGCTATGATGAGCAAACACACGGTGAGTATTTTAAGTCATTGGCCAGATTTGTTTGCGATGGGTTAGACGCGTGCGGCTACATCTATTGCCCCGGGGAGATGATGGCCATTACCGATAAATGGCGTCAACCACTCGAAACCTGGAAGCGCTATTTTACCCAGTGGATCGACCAGCCAGAACCCATGGCGTTGATGCTTACTTCAGTTTTCTTCGATATGCGCTGGGTATATGGCAATCGGACTCTGTTCCTGGACTTACGCCAGCACATGTTGGAAAGAACCCGGGGTAATCGCATTTTCCTAGCCCACATGTCTGGAAACGCTCTATCCCATACCCCGCCTATTGGATTCTTTCGCAATTTCGTGCTCATTCGCGGGGGGGAACACAACCACACTTTCGATCTCAAGCATAACGGTATCGTGCCCATTGTTGACCTGGCCCGAGTCTATAGCCTTGCCTCTGGCAGCGAGGCGGTAAATACACTAGATCGCCTGGATGTCGTAGCCGAAGGGGGGGAAGTCACTCAGGAGGGCGCTCGTGATCTCAAAGACGCACTCGAATTTATTTGCGATTTACGTGTACAACACCAGGCTCGCCTAATTCGCGAAGGGCAGCCAGCGAACAATTATATGTCTCCGGACAATTTGTCCCACTTCGAGCGCAACCATCTGAAGGATGCGTTCACCGTAGTGCGCACCATGCAAAACGTTCTAAGCCAGCGTTACAAGATGTAGAGACAGCTATGTCTATTTGGAAATACCTGTTCAATCTTAACGAACGCCGCAATTGGTATCTCATGAAGATGCCCGAAGGTCCCCTCCGTGACTACTACGAGTCCCGGCTTCCGACTCCGGACACCGACTGGCGCCAGGTGGATTATCTGGCATTGGATTTCGAAACCACTGGTCTCGACCACAACACCGAGGAGATTCTTAGTATCGGCTACGCCCCGATCAAAGGAGAAAGTATTCGACTGGTAGAAGCTGACCACTACCTGTCCAGGCCATCGAGGGATATCCCTGAGGAGTCAGCAGTAGTGCACGGCATTCTCGATGATCGAGCGTTCAGCGCCCAACCCCTCGAGGCGGTTTTACCGAGACTGCTCAAGGCGCTTTCTGGAAAGGTGATGCTTGCCCACCATGCGGCCATCGAGTACAACTTTCTGAGCAATGCCTGCAACAGAATCTACGGCTACCCTTTTATCGGACCCGTGGTGGATACTCTGGCGCTGGAGGTGCGGGCTTTTCGCAGGCAGGATAAACCAATCAAATCGGGGGACTTGAGACTTGCAGCCGCCAGAGTACGGTACGGGCTGCCTCGCTATCCTGCACACAATGCCCTCACGGATGCTATCGCCGCCGGTGAACTGTTTCTCGCTCAAGCAGCCTATCGACGCCGCAAGCGGGTGCCCATGTTGAAGGATCTTACGGTAATCACCTGACAGGCATATTACATCTTGGTGCGATTTTTATTACGCCGCCCCTTTTTACCGCCGGACGGCTGCTCGTCTTCGATGCCCAGAGACACACCGAGAACGTTGTCTACCAGACGATATCCGACCCGACGTGAAGTCAACGACAAAAACATGATCTGAGCACCAAACACGAAAATGTGGGAGGCGACCACCCCAAAGGGTACTGGTGCCTTCAACAGCCAAGCAACTAAAAAGACCAACAAAAAAATCAATGATATCAGGTACAAATCCCGGATCATTGCCCACTGCTTAACGGTGTCTACAATCACCTGCTTAGTTGCGAACCGTTTATGAGCCTCTTGCCAAGTGTCGATCTGAACCTGGGGATCAAAGCCGGAATCACGAACATGGGGATATTCGTCGAGTAAAGCCTTTTGCTCGAACGGCTGCTTTCTATTAACGAGAAATGCGTTGCGCGCTGGATGTGCGTGGTGCCTGCGCATGTAGACCAGCTTATGCTTCCAGGCTTCATCCATGAACAACGCGCCAACCAAACCGGCCACTCCGGTACCGGCACCCACAACCAACGCCAACATGCTGGATGAGGAGAGCTCGCCCCAGTAAGCCAGGCTCAGCAAGAATGACTCCTGCCCGAATGGCAACTGCAACATAAACAGATAAAGTACGATTGCGTTGATCAGGGCAAAAACTGTCAGTAGCAGGATATGAAGATTCATCGATTAGTCTTTGAAGGCTGCCGGCGGAGGATTTCGGTATCGCCGCAAACCTTTTATTTCACGCTATTCTCGTCTGCTTGACAACCTCGAGACCCTAAACCACCCTTCCCGGACTACAGCTGACTAGGCCGATTCAAACAATCGGGGGATTTCCGGATGGAAGTAAACGGTCAAGAAGAAGTTTTACTTCGCTCTTTAACTTTTTTCTGTTGTTGTCTGGATCTGTCCTTGTTACATTCACCCCTCGTGATTTCCGATAATTACTCGAATCCTAAGGTCGACCGGATTCAGTTGTCTTAGAAAACTGGCGATTTTAAACCAACCCATCCGCTTCAATAAGGAGGAGCCTCATGTCCCTGAACCGCGAAATCGTTGTACTGAGCGCTGTACGAACTGCCATCGGCGGCTACGGTGGAAGCCTGAAAGATGTAACCCCGGTGGATCTCGCAGCTACTGTTGTCAAAGAAGCTGTGAGCCGTTCAAGCGTCTCTCCCGAGGATGTCGGGCATACCGTATTCGGTCAGGTTATTCATACGGAAGCACAAGACATGTACGTCTCGAGGTTGGCCTCGGTGCATGGCGGGCTGCCGGTGGAGACCCCCGCATTCACCCTCAACCGGCTCTGTGGAAGTGGCTTGCAGGCCATCGTCTCAGCAACCCAGCAAATCGAGACCGGGCATTGTGACGTTGCAGTGGCCGGCGGTGTCGAGAATATGAGTCGCTCACTCTACTCGTCTCCCGGCATGCGCTGGGGCGCTAGAATGGGCGACGCTAAAATTCTCGACATGATGGTAGGCGCACTTACCGACCCCTTCGACAAAGTTCACATGGGTGTCACCGCAGAGAATATTGCGGAAAAATGGAATATCAGCCGTGAAGACCAGGATGCTCTGGCGGTGGAATCCCATCAGCGTGCCGCTAAGGCGTGGGAAGAGGGGCGTTTCGCCAGCCAGATAGTGCCTTACGAGTTGAAATCGCGGAGGGGCACCAAAATTTTCGACAAAGATGAGCATTTCCGGGGTGATATCACCGCGGAAGGTCTCGCGAAATTGCGGCCGGTATTCAAGAAGGACGGCAGCGTGACCCCCGGCAACGCATCCGGAATCAACGATGCTGCCTCTGCGGTTGTCATTGCCACCGCCGAATACGCTGAGAGCAAGGGGCTGAAGCCGTTAGCCCGTATGGTCGGTTATTCCCATGCTGGTTGTGAGCCGGCGTACATGGGGATCGGTCCGGTCCCGGCAGTGAAGAAACTGCTTGCCGATACTGGCCTGAGCATTTCCGACTTCGACGTGCTGGAGGTCAACGAAGCGTTCGCAGCACAGGCGTTGGCCGTCTGCCGCGATCTCGATCTGCCTATGGACAAGACCAACCCCAACGGCAGCGGCATATCCCTGGGTCATCCCATCGGCGCTACTGGCTGCATCGTTACCACCAAGGCTCTGCATGAGCTGGAGCGGGTCGGCGGTCGCTATGCACTGGTCACAATGTGTATTGGTGGCGGACAGGGAATCGCCGCCGCTTTCGAGCGCGCCTAATATCGATCGGTAGCCGATATCCCCGCCTCTGTACGAGGCGGGGATCCCTCCCTGATTGGGCTTAGACCCAAGTGTCGCCCCGGACTCCGAATCTGGAATTCGAGGGCAGATAATACCACCCTAGCCGCGGTCCGCATTGGGGTTTATTGTTGCCAGCCGCTACTGCTGCTAATCTATCTGGATGCCCGCGCAAACGCCGCCAGGAAAACAGCATGAAAGCACCCTGTTGCTGATATTGTTGACGCTTTTTCTGTTTGCTTCCCCTTTTACCACCTGGTGGGCATCCAGCAACTACCCTTGGTTTCTACCCTACTTACTGTGGCTGCTGGTCGTATTGATTGGTGCTTGGCTGCACACCCGATACAGACATCATGACCTATGAGTTGGAAGTGCTCTTCGGGGCCAGCCTGCTCTATCTTCTACTACTCTTTTTCATTGCCTACATCACCGACCGGGGGCTGGTTCCTGAACGTTGGACCAGCAATTCCTTCGTTTATGTATTGTCGTTGGGAGTATATGCCACGTCCTGGAGTTACTACGGCAGCGTAGGATTCGCGGAGCGTGAAGGCTTCATGTTCCTGACAGTATACCTAGGGGTAACACTGGCGTTTCTCGCCACACCCCTACTGTTGCGGCCTATTTTAAGGCTGACACGGGATTTTCAGCTTACATCCCTAGCGGACCTTCTTGCCTTTCGTTACCGCAGCCAATTGGGAGGCGCCCTGGTCACGCTGTTTATGCTTATCGGCACCCTGCCCTATATCGCTCTGCAGATCCGCGCGGTAACCACCTCCCTGAGCGTGCTGACTCAAGAGGTTCCCCCTCAACAGCTTGCGCTGGGGTTCTGCGCCATGCTGGTACTGTTTGCGATCATGTTCGGCACCCGGCATGTTTCACCGAGGGAAAAACACCGCGGGCTGGTCGCCGCGATCGCCTTCGAGTCTCTAGTGAAACTGACCGCCCTGCTGCTGGTAGGTGGGTTTGCGATCTTCGGGGTATTTACCGGTCCGGCGGATTTATCCCACTGGCTGTCGACCCATCCGGAAGCGATCGAGGCGCTTTATGCCCCTATGCGGGAAGGGCCTTGGCTGACGCTGATGTTTCTCTCCTTCTGTGCCGCGTTTCTACTTCCCAGGCAATTCCACATGACCTTCGCGGAGAACCTCTCCTTCCGCTCGATCAACACGGCGTCCTGGGCATTCCCTCTGTTCCTACTCCTATTGAATCTGGCGATACCGCCCATTCTGTGGGCCGGAAACCACTTGCAACTGGAGATGGACTCAGACTATTACGTATTGGGCATCACCCTCGCGGTGGGTCCGGACTGGCTGCCGGTATTGGCATTTATCGGCGGAGTATCCGCTGCCAGCGCCATGGTCATCGTCACAACCCTGGCCCTCTCATCCATGAGCATGACCCATCTTCTGCTGCCGGCCAGCTATCCCGATCCAAGATTGAACATCTATCGCTGGCTGCAGGGAGGGCGCCGACTCCTGATTGCCATTATCATCATGGCGGGCTTTACCTTCTATCATTTGATCGAGCAGAACTCAGGGCTAGTAGAACTAGGGCTCATCTCCTTTGCCGCAGTGGCACAGTTTCTGCCGGGCATCGTGGGGCTGCTGTACTGGCCCCGAGCCACTCGACTGGGTTTCCTCGCAGGGCTCATATCGGGCATGTGTATCTGGAGCATCACCCTATTGCTGCCGTTGCTGGAAGACTCCGGTTTTCTTCAAACCAACATCGATTTCCCTTCCATGCAGCGGGCCATGGGCATGGAAAAATGGCAATTCGCCACCTTCTGGTCTTTAACCTGTAACGGCCTGCTTTTTGTGGGTATCTCCCTATTCACCCGGCAATCCCCGGGAGAGCAGGAAGCCGCCCGCGCCTGTTACAGCGATATCAGTATCTCCACAGATTCGCGAGGTGTTGTAACGGCGACCAACACTGAGCAATTCACCGAGGGCCTCGCTGAGATCGTCGGCCGGGAGACGGCACACCAGGAAGTCCAACAGGCGCTAAATGATCTGGGTATGTCGGCCAGCGAAATCCGCCCCGGTGAACTCGCCCGGTTGCGGGAACGCATAGAACGCAATTTATCTGGATTGATCGGCCCACAGATGGCCCATATCATCATCAACAGCCAGCTGGAGATGGACCGGCAGGCCAAAACAGCCCTCGCCGACTCTATCAGGCATGCTGAGCAGCGCATCGAGGAATCCAGAAACCGTTTGCAAGGACTGAGCGCCGATCTGGACACACTGCGCAGATTTCACCGCCAAATTTTAATGGATCTCCCACTGGGTGTATGTGCGGTTACCCCCGACCAGCGGGTGGTAATCTGGAATCTCGCCATGGAGATCATCAGCGGCATTCCGAGCAATCGAGTTGCCGGGCACAAGCTCAACACCCTGCCAGAACCATGGGGAAATCTACTGATGGGATTCGCCCTGGCCAGGGACCGACACATACACCGGATGGAGATCACCCTGCAAAACCGGGTACGCTGGCTCAATCTCCACAAGGCGGCCATTCCGGAGCCGGATCTGACGCGTCATGCCCTCGCCCCCCATAGCGGAATGGTAATGTTAGTGGAAGATATTACCGATCTCGAAACCCTGGAGGCAGAGCTTGTGCACAGCGACAGGCTGGCGTCCATCGGTCGATTGGCGGCCAGCGTAGCCCATGAAATCGGAAATCCGGTCACCGGCATTGCATCGCTGGCACAAAACCTCCGGGAGGAGAGCAATCCCGCGGCACTGGAGGAGAGCACGGAGGCAATTCTGGAGCAGACCAATCGAATTACGAGCATCATCGGCTCTCTAATGAACTTCAGTCGCAGCGGCAGCGTAGGCCTGGATTTTCGGACCTTCGACTTGCACGAGACAATAGAGGAGGCTATCCGCCTGGTGCAGCTTACCCGGGGAGCCAGGCAGGTAACATTCAACAACAGCTGCCCAAATGAGATGATGCTGGTCGGAGACCAACAACGTATCGCCCAGGTTCTGGTCAATCTGCTGACCAATGCGGTCGATGCCTCGGCGGCGGGGAGTGAAGTGGCGATTTTCGCTTTTCTCCGGGGACAATGGATTCAGTTCGAGGTAATGGACCATGGCCGTGGGATACCCGAGGCGGACCATACTGAGATCTTCGAGCCCTTCTTCACCACCAAAGAGGCAGGAGAGGGGACTGGCCTGGGGCTCTCCATGGTGTATAAGATAATCCAGGAACACAATGGCCGGATTGAGGTAGACTCGGAACCCGGTGTCGGCACCCGGGTAATCGTCAGCCTGCCACGACACCAGGATCAGCAGCACAATGAGCCACATTCTGATAATTGAAGATGAGGTCATCATACGTCAGGCACTAAGTCGGCTGCTGCAACGCCATGGATATCAGGTTGATGAAGCAGAGTCGGTGGAAGCGGCTAGAAACGACCCGAAACTCCCAGAGTATGACCTCATCCTCAGCGATTTGCGGCTACCGGGTGAACCGGGCACCGGAATCATTCCCTTGGCGAATGGGAAACCCGTTCTGATTATGACCAGCTATGCCAGCGTCCGCTCTGCTGTGGACTCTATGAAGCAAGGCGCGGTTGACTACATCTCCAAACCGTTTGACCATCAAGAACTGCTGGCACTAATCAAGCGCACCCTCAAGAATGTTCCACCCAGAGAGGAGATGAGCAGTGACTCCTATCCGGGGCAAAGCCTGACCTGGGGCTCGGACATGATCGGCAATTGCCCGGCAATGATCGAGTTGAGGCACCGTATCAGCAAAGTGGCGCCCACCGACTCCACAGTGCTTATTCTGGGAGAATCCGGAACAGGTAAGGAGCTGGTAGCCCGGGCACTGCATCAGCAGAGCAACCGCAGTGATGCCGCCATCATAACCGTCAACTGTGCGTCGATTCCCGAACGTCTCATCGAATCGGAGCTATTTGGGCATACGGAGGGAGCATTCAGCGAAGCGACCAGCAGTCATACCGGCGTCATAGAGTCCGCTGCCAATGCCACCCTCTTCCTAGATGAGATAGGTGAATTGCCCTTGACTGCCCAAGCCCGACTGCTACGGGTATTGCAGAATGGCGAGATTCGCCGGGTAGGTTCGGAACACTCTATACAAGTGGATGTTCGTCTGCTGGCGGCTACTCAAAGAGATCTCAAGCAACTGGTCCAAGATGGCCGTTTTCGAAGCGATCTCTATTTTCGTCTACGGGTGGTCGAGTTGTCGCTGCCGCCTTTGAGAGAACGGGGTGATGATATCTCCGCGCTGGCCCGTTTCATGTTGGAAAAGGCTTGTAAGCAAATCGATCGTCCGGCGATGGAACTGACCGAGGAAGCCATGCATTCCATCATGGCATATGACTGGCCGGGAAATGTCCGGGAGTTGGAGAACGCGATGGAGCGGGCGGTCATTATGAGCGACGGTGATCAAATCACTCCCGATCTGCTTGCCATAGAAGACTCGGAAACGATAGTCGAGCCGGCAGAAAAGGAGCGAATTACTGAAGGAGACCTTTCGCTGGAGGAGTATTTCCGGAGATTTGTGCTTGAGCACCAGGACGATACGACGGAGACCGAGCTGGCAAAGCGTCTTGGTATCAGCCGTAAGGCGCTTTGGGAGAAGCGGCAGCGACTGGGCATACCACGTCCGAAATAGGGTGCGTGGTAAATCCTGGGGATTTATCCAGTCAGCCAATAAAGTCTCCTCGGGTAGGAGCCAGCCCTATCCTCGGCAAGAGGAAATCACTGGAATATAAGGTTATGATTCTAAATTACTTTCCCTCAATGTATAATCACGTCACTTGAATTGCGTCAGTCCGAGGTAGCAGTCGGAGAACACAAGCCGCGATGGGCTGGCGCACCGTTGCACCGCGAACGTCATTTTCCTGCATCCGTGCACCGCAGGCGAATCAAAGGGCATTCCAACCAGCAGCGGTCAGGGGGCATTGTTCAAACCGTTAGATCGCTTCTCGCTGGAGAAAACAACCGATGGATGCAAAAGTAGTCTGGCTATTTGTGTTCGTTCTGCTCTACTGGGCCTATTGCATATTCTGGGGTATCAAGGGCGCACTCTCGTCCAGGACCGCAAGCGATTACTTCGTAGCCGGGCGACAGATTTCACTCTGGGTCTTCATTCTCGCTGCAACGGCTACCTCTTTTTCCGGCTGGACATTCATCGGCCACCCCGGGCTGGTATACGCAGACGGCTTCCAGTATGCCTACGCTTCATTCTACGCAATTACCATACCCTTCACTGGGGTGCTGTTCCTGAAGCGGCAGTGGATGCTAGGCAAACGTTTTGGCTTCATCACTCCGGGAGAGATGATGGCCTACTACTTCAAGTCGGACACCATTAGGCTGCTGGTTGTCTTAGTGGCGCTCATGTTCTCCATCCCCTATCTGGGGATTCAGCTTCGCGCCTCGGGCTTTTTGTTTAATGTTTTATCAGACGGCATGTTGGGCGTTGAGGTTGGCATGTGGTTGCTCTCGGTAGTCGTCATCATCTATGTCGCTTCCGGAGGATTGCGGGCAGTCGCTTACGTGGACTCGGTCCAGGCCGTACTCCTGGGTAGTGGCATCGTAGCAATTGGATTTATCACCCTAAGCGCTATCGGTGGTTTCGACAACCTCAAAGCGGGCATCGCGGCGTTGACCAGCATCGATCCAGCAACAGGTAAAGCGATTTTTGGCAATACCACTGCGGACGGTTACAGCGCTTATATCGCCATTCCGGGGATGATCCAGTTTAGCGCCGGTCTGGGAACCGCATCGGCACCGGTGGGGGGTGCTTGGACAGGCACAATGATCCTGACTTACCTGTTCGCGCTCATGGGGATTCAATCCGCCCCCGCATTTTCCATGTGGGCTTTCGGTACTAAGAGTCCTGAGCCCTTCGCGCCCCAACAAGTATGGGCGTCCTCTTTTCTCATCGGCTTTATCCTCATTTCGTTCACCGCCATCCAGGGTATCGGTGCCCATTTCCTGGGTGCCGATACCGCATTCATGGCGAGATTTCCCGAACTGGTGAACCCAGTCATGCAAGCCGGCCTGAATGGCAGAGACTTGATGGATACGACTGGTAAGCAGGGCATGTTGGTGCCGCAACTCATCTACCTTCTCTCCGACGCTGCACCTTGGTTGGTCGGCCTACTCTCGGTCTGCGCCTTAGCCGCCATGCAATCCACCGGTGCAGCCTACATGTCCACTGCCGGTGGTATGCTGACGCGGGATTTGATCAAGCGGTTTCTATTACCTAGAGCGAGTCATACACAGCAAAAGTTATTCGGCAGGCTTGCTACTTTGCTAATCGTTTTATGCGCACTGGTGGTCGCAACCACCGCAACCGACGCGCTGGTGCTCCTGGGCGGGCTGGCAGTTGCCTACGGCTGCCAGATGTGGCCCGCTCTGATCGCGGTCTGTTGGTGGCCTTTTCTGACTCGTCAAGGTATTGTCGTTGGCCTGATTGCCGGTCTCATTGCCGTTACCCTGACCGAGTCTATCGGCGCTCAATTCATGCCATGGGGTCGCTGGCCATTAACCATTCACTCCGCCGGTTGGGGCATTTTTTTCAACTTGCTACTGGCGGTTGGCGTCTCCAAATTCACCCAGGATCAGAACGAACTCAATCATCGCATGACCTTCCACGCTTTTCTGAAAGACCACGCAGGACTGCCGGCCAAGAAAAAACCATTGGTGCCTATCGCCTGGATTATAACTCTGGTCTGGTTTTTCTTCGGCATCGGACCCGGCGCAGTGGTGGGAAATTGGATCTTCGGAGACCCTACCAACCCCCAGGACTGGACTTTCGGGATACCATCCATATGGGCCTGGCAAATCCTTTGGTGGGGACTGGGTGTGCTCATGATGTGGTTCCTCGCCTACAAAATGGAACTCTCCAGGATTCCACATAAAGAGGTTGAGGCGCTCCACGAAGATATAGGTGACATCGGTTTCGACCTGGATACCCCCAACTGAGCCTGCGGACGACTCCCCAAGATAAGTGCCTAAAGCGTGGAGCTCTACTTTTATATCTCGACTGCAGCGCTGGCGATTTTACTATTTTTTCCGGTGAGCCGGATGATCTGGATCCTCAGCGTGCGACACAAAATGAAGCGGGCAGATCGCGAGTTGACCCAGAGTGAACTGGAGGGAGAGAAGGCGCGTGCCAGATTCATCGGTATCCTCCTGGTAACCCTGTTCGCCTTTCTCTTCAACCTCCAGATCTTTAGCGGCAGTCATGGATGAGCGCCGCTACAAACTGTTGATGAAAACCGCGATACTACTAAGTATCTGTTGGGTAGGCTGGACTATCTTCGATACGCGAAGGGGCCCGGTCACCTCCGGAGACCTGGCGCTTGAGGCCGGTATCAGATATCTGCAAGACCACCGTTATCAGGACGCACTAGCGACTTTCGCGACCGCCGCCGAGCAAGATCCTGAAAACCTTGGCGCATTGCGGGGTAAAGCTCAGGCACTGGCCCATATCGCTGCTGCAGAACATACGCAGGCCAAGATGCACCGCCGGAGCGGATCAGAGCATCGAGCAACGGCTTTGGAGCTTAGCGCACAACTTCACGACCGGGAGGCGTTGTTGACCTATAACGAGGCCATAGATCGGCAACAGCAACGAACAGGCGATAATCTACAGCAAAAAATTCTGGGCATCTCTTACGCTAACCGGGGTATTCTCAAGGATCGGATGGGTGACTACATAGGCGCCTTGGCAGACTACGACCGGGCTATAGACTTGGAGCCTGAAGTGAAAACGGGACCAAGTCTGCTTACCCGCTTTTTCAGAAACCAGTCTGATCGGCCTCCCACGATTGCTGATCGTGCAGAATACCTTCGCCATCAGCTCACGCTGCCCGAGAGCAAACAGGTACTGAGGATACCCGAAGAAGACAGGAAACAGCGCGCCTATCGAATGGACTAACTTTTATAAAAGAATTGTTTCCCAACAGGATGCCTGATCGCACTTGAAGGTAACAGTGTAACCGTGACACCCTTGTTACTTAATCATCCTGTGAAAAAGCCGAATATATCAACGAACAGAACGCGCATGAAGAATAACAGAGCAATTGCCCCAAACAACAGATGACCAATATCGTTCTCGCCATCTGCATTGCGATGGGTAAGCGCATGGTAGCTGACGAAACCAGTCACCAGCACGAAAAGCCAGTCGATCAAAGCTTCATGCATTCATTACACATTACGACTATTGCCACTGTTCTGAAGTTAGCAATTCTTATCCCAAAGCGCCAGTAAACGATTTCGAAAGCAGCTATGAACGAAACCACGACGCCCTCCCAAGACCCAGTGACACGCTCCCTCTGCGATACCCGCAGCTTCAAAGGCGTATCTCCCGAAACTATCAAAAAGCTAGTGCAATCATCTGAGCTACTGATCTTTCCTGCAGGTGCCACACTCATCGCCTCGGGCGACCCCTACCAGGAGTTGGTCTACACCTTGGTCGAGGGTGATGTCGTCATGCGCCGGGCAAACGGCAGAGTTGACCATGTATTGCCCGGTGATTTCATCGGTTTGGCCAACTATTTGGACAATCAGGACTACTCTTCCCAGACCAAAGCGGTTACCGAGGCCAGCGTACTCCGTACCAAAGCAGAAAAAATGCATGAATTAGAGCAGGAGCAGCCGGATCTGTTCAATGCCCTAAATAGAGTCATCGCCGCCAAATTGCGAGAGCGCAGTCCCGACAGAACCATCTCCTCAGGCGCCCTCGCACAGCCAGTCACACGGGTCATGAAGAGCCCGGTCGCTACCTGCAGTGCTGCTACCACCTTGGAAGAAGCCTTTCTAATAATGAATGATCGCCGAATCGGCAGTTTACTAATTCAAGGTGACCAGGATGAATTGATTGGCGTGCTTACCTTTGCCGGTTTGGCGGGGGCCTCACTGGTGATCAGAGCGGCACCAGGCGACAGCGTCATGAGGGCCGTGTTCGATGTACCGCGTGTCATCGATCTCGACACCCCCCTGTGGGAGGCGGAAGAATTGATGAAACGCTTTTCCGCGAAGTATCTCATCGTGGTGGATGGCGCAACACCGGTAGGTATAGTGTCCCAATCGGATATCCTGCGCATGCTGGTTTCGCGCCCAAGCACTCTCAGCAATCGTATCAAAGAGGCGAGAGATACCAAGGAGTTAATAGCGCTGAGCCAACTGATGACCGATGTGGCGGTCGATGCTCAGGAGACTCACCACCGCCCCAGCGACGCGGTGCGGCTGCTTAGCGAGACTCACCTGATGCTCCAGCGTCGAACCGTGGAAATGACGCTCGAATGGATGGAGCATAAAGGCCACGGCAAACCACCGGCGGACTATGCGCTGATAGTCATGGGTTCTGGAGGACGTCGGGAAATGCTCTTAAACCCCGACCAGGATAACGGCATCATAATCGCCGATAGCGATGATGCTGATGCCGAAGCTGTCGACGCGTGGTTTGAAAAATTCAGCAAGCGAGTGAATAAAAACCTGGACAGGGTTGGCTACATCCTTTGTCCAGGGGAAATAATGGCCCGAAACCCAATGTTTAGGAAGACGATATCCAAATGGAAAAAACAGATTAGTAATGTCACCAAGAAACCGACAGAGAAGGCAGCACGTTGGGCCAATGTGCTGTTTGATTTCGACACCCTCTACGGGAATGACGCTCTCACATCAGAACTCAGACGTCACGCCGTCGCGGAGGTGCAGAAGCGCCCAAGACTGCTAAAGATGATGTCGGATCACGATCTGGAAGGAAGGCCGGCTATAGGGATTTTCAATCAACTCCTCACCGTCAAGAACCAAGATGGAGAACACATCGACATCAAGCGAAACGGGCTGCGGATCATTACAGATGTCGCAAGGATATTCGCGTTACAAAACAGTATAGCCCTACAAAACACCAGCGATAGGTTGAGTGCACTGGTTCGCAAGGGGAAATTGTCGGAAGACTTCAAAGATTCAGTACAAGAGGCTTACGAAGAGCTACTCGACCTGCTACTGTGTCACCAGATCAGGCAAGCCCAGGCAGGAAAGAATCTGGACAAACTGATCAAACCGAAACAGCTTACACCCCAAAGCCGGAGCACCCTTCGCATGGCGATGCGCGCAGTCAAACGTTTTCAAGAGCAGTTGCAGGACGACTATTCCGAAGACATCTTTTAAAGGACGAACGTGGCCAACGAAGAGCTAGGTCAAATAATCGGCCGCATCCACGCCGGATTCAGGCGCACCCTGAGAAATGGCGCGTTGTTGGCAGATCCCTCCATGCGGCAGCTTCAGCAGCGGCTGCTGTCATTGGAGTCAAAAAGACTCAGCCAAAAAAGCCTGATGGAAACCCGCTTTGTGGTGCTGGATACCGAGACCACTGGCCTAAGAGCTTACGGGGGAGATGAAATCTGCTCAATCGCCCTGTTGGAAATTGAGCAAATGCAGCTCACAGGAAACAGTTTCTCCACCCTGATTAATCCCGGCAGGGACATTCCGGCTGCATCTACCAAGTTCCACAAACTAACCGATGAATGCGTCAAGGATGCTCCTGTCATTGAGGAAGTACTGCTGGAAATTGCCGGGTTTATTGGTGAAAGCGTGATCGTCGGTCATCACATCGGCTTCGATATCCGGTTTCTCAATAAGATCTTGCAGCGGGAATTGCTGTGTCATCTCAAACACCCCTGGCTGGACACCATGCTGCTGTACCAGGCCATAAATGGCCGAACAGGCCAGTACAGTCTGGAGAGGGTGGCCACCTCCACCGGTGTAGTGATTGAGGATCGTCACACGGCTTACGGTGATGCCCGGGCAACAGCAGAGGTGTTTCTCAAACTGGCGCAGAAACTCGTTAACAACGGTAATCCGGTATCCGAACTTATCGTGCGACAACACGATTCACGTCGCTTCTGATCACCTGGATGCGGCTGCGCAACCACCGGTCCCTTGTGGAGTGTTCGAATATTGATACCTCTTTTACTCTGCAGAACAGACGTTTACAATCAGTTCGCCGAGTCAGGAAATAGGCATGACAACAGGAGGGATCCGGCAACAGTATGAAACAACTTGGCCTCTTACCAGCAGACAGATTCAGGGAGAAAATGCCCACTTGCTGGTATGATTGAGGCTCACAACAACCTGGCTACTGAAAAAAGACAAAGAAAACAATAAGGTATTCCGCCAGAATACCCGTAATTTGAAGATCGCAGGCAGCTAGAAAGGCCCCGTCTGGTAGTCATAGGGTGGGGCTGTATCCATCGCAATATCAATAACACCAGAGGAGACTCAATATGTCAGAAATCAAGGTGCATCCAGTCCCGGCAGAGATCGCTGCAAGCGCACACATCGATGCGCAGAAATATGAGGAAATGTACAAACGTTCGATCGATGACCCGGATGGTTTCTGGGGTGATGCCGCCAGTGAGTTCCTGACGTGGTCCAAGTCTTGGGACTCGGTAATGAACTACAGTTTTGGTACCGATCTCTACGTCAAATGGTTCCAGGGCGGTAAATTGAATGTCTCCTACAACTGCCTGGATCGGCATCTAGACACCCGCGGGGACCAGACCGCCCTGATTTGGGAGAGCGACGATCCCAACGTCGACAAGAAAATCACTTATCGCGAGCTACATGCGGAAGTATGCAAATTCGCCAATGTATTGAAGTCCCGGGGTGTCAAAAAGGGTGATCGAGTCTGCATCTATCTGCCGATGGTTTTGGAGGCGGCCGTGGCGATGTTGGCCTGCACCCGTATTGGGGCCGTCCACTCGATCGTATTTGGTGGTTTTTCTCCGGACGCGTTGCGTGACCGTATTCTCGATTCCGATTGCCAGACCCTGATCACTGCAGACGAATCGGTGCGCGGCGGCAAGAATGTACCCCTCAAGTCGAATGCGGATATCGCACTAAACAGCTGCCCTAATGTACACACCTGTGTTGTCGTTCGTCGTACCGGTGGCGATGTTGCCTGGACAGACGGTCGCGACATCTACTACGACGAAGCCATGAGCGGCGCCTCCGCTGACTGTCCGGTAGAAGAAATGGACGCGGAAGATCCTCTTTTCATTCTTTACACCTCAGGTTCCACTGGCCAGCCCAAAGGTGTGCTGCACACCACAGGCGGCTATCTCCTGTTTGCCGCCATGACCCACAAATACACCTTTGACTACAAAGAGGGTGATATTTACTGGTGCACCGCGGACGTCGGGTGGGTTACCGGCCACACCTACATTGTGTACGGTCCCCTGGCAAATGGTGCAATCAGCATGATGTTCGAAGGGATTCCGACCTACCCCGACGCCGGACGATTCTGGGCGGTTTGTGAGAAGCACAAGGTTAATACTTTTTACACCGCGCCTACGGCCATTCGCGCCCTTATGCGGGTTGGAGAAGATCCTGTCAAACAGCACGATCTCTCCTCGCTACGGCTACTGGGAACTGTAGGTGAGCCCATCAACCCTGAGGCCTGGGAGTGGTACTACCGTGTAGTCGGAGGCGAACGCTGCCCGATTGTCGACACCTGGTGGCAAACTGAAACCGGCGGTCACCTGATCACACCGCTGCCAGGGGCTACGGCATTGAAGCCTGGTTCAGCCTCCAAACCCTTCTTCGGCGTTGCGCCGATGATCGTCGATGCATCCGACGGTACCCCGCTGGAAGGCGCCTGTGAGGGCGCCCTTGTCCTCACGCGCCCCTGGCCTGGCATGATGCGCACGATTTACGGCGACCACGAACGCTTTTTCACCACTTACTTCACTCAGTATCCGGGTACTTATTTCACCGGAGACGGTGCGCGTCGAGATGAAGACGGCTACTACTGGATCACTGGCCGTATCGATGATGTTCTCAACGTGTCAGGGCATCGTTTGGGTACCGCGGAGATCGAATCCGCCCTGGTACTCCACGACAGTGTGGCAGAGGCCGCTGTGGTTGGCTTTCCTCATGAAATCACCGGCCAAGGCATCTACGCCTATGTAACGGTGATGGCGGGCGTGGAACCCACTGATGAACTCAAGAAGGATCTCATCGATCTGGTGCGTTCGGAAATCGGTCCTATCGCCAAGATCAATGTCATCCAGTGGGCACCTGGTCTCCCCAAGACCCGCTCCGGCAAGATCATGCGACGTATTCTACGCAAAGTTGCCTGTAACGAAACGGATAGCCTAGGCGATACCTCCACCCTCGCCGATCCCAGCGTAGTAGACGACCTGGTAGAAAATCGAGCCAATCGCTAGCCTCAATTGCTTACCGGGGCCGGATATCCATTCCAATGGATATCCGGCCTTATTTTTGGCTGCCAAGTTAACCTTGATCGATTGGGGCCAGCCCCTCGCGGTACTATTCTTCGTCAAGCATTATGGTGCGGTATTGGCGGGAATTCCCACCCACTCGTTCGATAGTTCCCACCTTCATCGAGAACTCACCCCGCTCCTGATCATCAAAGTAGAGACTAAGCGTCTTCTGTACGACCTTGAATGCCAACCTGTCCCACGGGACTGTATTCCGTCTGAATAGTCCCACCTCGAGACTTTCGTCACCGGGTCGGTAGTCTAAATCGAGCAACCGTCCCCGAAACAGCATGTACACCTGATTAATGTATGGGAGATTGAAGAGGGTGTAGAGCATACCGACCCGCACTCTAGCATCCGCCTCTTCCAACGCCTCTCTGGCAGCGCCTTGATCGGCGGACTCGCCATTTTCCATAAACCCGGCCGGCAGAGTCCAGAGCCCTCGCCTAGGCTCAATGGCCCGCCGGCATAGCAGCACCTCCCCTTCCCACTCGGGTATTACCCCGGCTACTATCCGTGGATTCTCGTAGTGGACAAAGTGACAACGGGTGCAGACATGGCGCGGTCTATTGTCTCCAACCGGCACCATCAACACTACCGCCCCACCGCATTGACCGCAAAAGTTCATCTGAGCCTCGCCGTTTTCTCAGCATCTCGGCAATCTTACCGTAACACACCCCACCTCCTATGCTGTTAGAATACGGCGCCTCTTTCATTGGACGAAGTATCCGCAGATGTTTTCTCACCCGCCAGCCTCCTCCAGTACGGTTGCCGCTGTTGACCTCGGTTCGAATAGTTTTCATATGATCGTCGCCAAAGTAGATGACGGCCATTTTCAGGTAGTGGACAAATTGCGGGAAATGGTGCGTCTGGGCGCGGGCCTCAACAAGGATAAGGGGTTAACACCTGAATCCCAGTCGCGTGCCCTGGAATGCCTCAAGCGCTTTGGACAACGCCTAAAAGCCTTACCTCCAGGCAGTGTCCGCGCGGTAGGCACCAATACTCTCAGGCAAGTACGCGAAGCCCAGCCGTTCCTGAAAGCCGCAGAATCGGCTCTTGGACACCCCATTGAGATCATTGGCGGCCGCGAGGAGGCGCGCCTTATCTACATTGGGGTGGCTCACGGCTTGGCTACGGGCGAAGCGCGGCGTTTGGTGGTTGATATTGGCGGCGGTAGTACCGAGCTGATCGTTGGAGACGGATTCGTGCCCAAATTGATGGAAAGCCTGCACATGGGTTGCGTAAGCATGAGCCGCAACCATTTTCCAGACGGTCGCATAACCAGAAAAGCAATGCGCAAGGCGGAATTGGCGGGGGCACTGGAGATGAGACCCATCAAAAGCCTGTTTCGCGAATCAGACTGGCAGCTGGCTATTGGATGCTCGGGAACAGTACGCGCCATCAGAGATGCGATCCTGGGTGCAGGCTGGGCGCCGGGGCGAGAAGAAATCACCCTGCACGCCCTTGAGCGCCTAAGAGATACGCTAGTGGATATCGGTCATGTGAACGACATCGCGCTTGCCGGTGTAAGTATGGAGCGACAACCGGTATTTGCTGGCGGCGTAGCGGTCTTGAGTTCGGTTTTTCATGCTCTGGAGATCGATCAGATGCAGATTTCGGACATGGCGTTACGCGAAGGACTACTCTATGGGATGCTTGGCCGGGTTCACGAAGAAGATGTCAGGGAAAGTACCGTGCGTGCCATCTGCCGCCGTTATGAAGTCGACTTCAATCAAGCCGGTCGGGTAGAAACCACAGCCAGAGCGTTTTTTGCCCAAATTCTGGGAAATTGGGGTATGCAGGGAGGGGATTACGCGGAGACCTTGGGCTGGGCGGCACGCCTGCATGAAATCGGTCTTACCGTATCCCACACCCAGTACCACAAGCACGGAGGCTATCTGATTGCCAATTCTGATATGGCGGGATTTACCCGTGAAGAGCAGTCGATCCTCGCCGCTTTGGTACGCGGCCACCGGCAAAAGTTTCCGGTACGGTTTTTCCAAACTCTCCCTACATACCTTCAGCAACCGGCGATCCGACTGTGCGTCCTGCTGCGTCTTGCTGTGTTACTCCACAGATCGAGATCCCCGAACACGCGGGTCGATGCATTGCTGGATGCCAACGAGAATAGCCTGGTGCTCAAGTTTCCTTCGGGGTGGTTGAAGTCCCATACCCTGGCAAAGATGGAACTCAAGCAGGAGGCCAAACGCCTAAAAGCAGCGGGATTCCGCCTGAAGTATAGCGATTGATTTACACTTTCGCTGGGCACCCTAGTCTAAATATGGGCAACCTTTTGCGTCTCAGAAAAAGCCATGGAGAAACCAGTGATCCCCCTCTCCCAGTTCCCGGTAAACCCAGAGCCGCTCGCCATCGGCCCCCAAGGCTAGAAAATAGTCACGCGACACTGACCGCCCATCCCACCAACCAGTCTCCAAACGTTCCCGCTCAGACCCAAGTTGCAGGCGTGCACCGCGCCAGGGCCAACCACAATGCACCGCCAGAGGTTTGGGCTCAGGCAACAACCACAATGGCCTTGGTGCCCTATTAGCGCCATGAACCTGGGGCGCTGCCCCCTGCCTCAAGGCGTGCTCCGGAGCACATCGGCACCAGGCATACTCCGGCCGGTGATCCGGGACCAAGCTTACCGAGCAGACCACATCATCTCCCAGGCGTGTCCGTAAACGCTCCAGTAGCAAATGGCTCACCCGCCCGGAAGCATTCTGATCTTGCAGCAGCGACCTTGTGCTATTGGGGACAACCTGAGTCTGCGCCACCAGCAAACCAACCTCTCGCACGGGCGCCTTCAACGTCACCCGTTCCAGTCTTTCTAGCATCATCTCCTGAAGATGATCCGCATCACGGCTAGGCTCCAATAATCCTAGACGAAAACGTGTTTCGCTGCCCTGCGCATCAACCAGCAACCATTCCAGACATTGGGTAGCCGCTTGCTGCACAGATAGAAAACCCGTCAATTCCAGAATCAAACGGCGAAAAGCAAACCGCAGCGCCGACCTGCTGCAAACTTCAGCCGGCAACTCCAAGCGTCGACAGAACTGCTTGGGCTGGCGGAACAGGGGGCGAGGATCGGGAGAGTGGCCGAACAGCCGCTCCAGATAATCGGTGAAGGTGGCACCTAACCGGCGCCCCAGCGCCGCCGAGGACAGCTTCATCAGATCCCCCAGGGTTCTCAGACCAGCAGCCCTGAGCCCCTCCATTTCAGAAGGCTGAACAAAGGGCAACCATGATAGTGGCACCGGGGCAAGCGCCTCTGATAGCAAAAGCCGCTCGCGCACCAGTTGCTGGCGGCTACTCTTGGCCAGCAACATGGCCGCAGCAGGGGTTGGCGCCAGACAGACTCGGGCAGTGTAACCCAGGTCACACAAGCTCCTCCGGACCTCCGACAACAGGGCGTCAACACCGCCGAACAGCCGCAGGCTGCCACCCAACTCCAGTAGCAGACCCCATGGCGGATCCAGGGAAACCTGTGAGGTAAAATGACCGGCCCAGGCAGCCGCACCTTCCAGAGCGGCTTGCTCACCCAGCTTATTCCGCGCCCGCAGGCGAAGGTCAGTGCACAATGCCCGGGCTGCAGCACCAGTCATACCCGAGGAGACCCCTGCAGCAACCGCTGCACTATTGGCCTGCAGCACGCACTGCCTCGCACCCTGCCGCGACATGATCGCCAGCGGCCATTGTCCCGCTTCGGGGGCCAGTGACTCCATTGGCAAATAGGGGAGATATATCGCCAGCCAGCGCATCACTGATCACTTTGACAAACCATGGGAGAAGGCCCGGGATCTCAGGGAATCTGCAGTTTCAACCCGCTTAACGGCCAGCCGCCTCGGCGTTTAAGAATATCTATCTCTCTACCACCACCGGAGACTCGCAGACGCAACGCCGCCGGGGACGATTCATCTGCCGCCTCCAGGCCCCGGAATAAAAAACCCGGCTTACCGCCCCGCTCCGCTGCCAACTGTAGACGCCGCAACTGAACAGGTTTCAGCTTTCCCGGCCATGCCAAGGCCACACCACAACCAGCCATTAGTATCTGCTCCAGCGCCCACAGCAGATCCGTAGCACTTCGAGGCTGCACCCATAGCAAGCGGGACGGCATCACATCCCTGGCTGAGAACCCCGGAGCATAGGGAATCAGGGGCGGTGCCACCAGAAAAATGTTGTTATCTTCACTCACCGATGCGACCAACGCCGGCAACAGCAGTGCCAGTGCGCTCATGCCTCGATCCTGCGACAGAATCTCGGTAATCCCCCCGCATGGCCAACCGTCACCTGACAAATGGCGATCGAGTGTATCAAAGCCGGTTGCCATTCCCGTGCATGGCGCCTGCGGGATAGACGCCTCGCCCCGCCAAAGATCAGAGCGCTCTCGCAGCAATCTATCGAGACTCACGATCTCTACCCCCCACCGCCTAATGGGCGCCCCTTATCACCACGCAACACGCCCACTCCCAGCCCCTCGATAACCAGCTCCTGGGTGCGCAAATCCACTTCGATAGGAGCAAAGTCGGTGTTTTCCGGCAGCAGCCACACCTTATGGCCTTGATCACCGCCGCGTTGGAAACGCTTGACCGTCACTTCATCCTCTAGGCGGGCCACCACTATCTGGCCATTCTCGGCTTCTTTGGTACTGTGAATCGCCAGCAAATCCCCATCAATGATGCCCGCTCCCTGCATGCTCATTCCTTGAACCCGCAGCAAGTAGTCCGCACGGGGACGAAACAGCCCGGGATCCACTGCATAATGATCTTCTATATGGGCCTCAGCCAGAATAGGATTACCAGCGGCAACCCGCCCTATTACCGGAATACCCTCTCTTGATTGCCGATCCAATAACCGAATCCCGCGGGAAGTCCCTTTTGACAGGGCGATGACCCCCTTTCGCTGCAGCGCCCGCAGATGTGCTTCAGCCGCATTTGCTGATCTAAATCCAAAGGCGGCGGCGATCTCCGCCCGGGTAGGAGGGAAGCCTGTCTCATCCAAGTGGCTTCGAATCAGCTCTAGAATTTGTAATTGCCTGGGTGTCAGATGCATATCTAGTATCAGTAGAGAAATGATAGCTGTATATATATACAGTATTTTACACTAACACCAAATAGCCACGATGGCCAGCACCCGGACGATTGCTTACCATGGTGAGTGTGCAAAGTGGATATTCAGCTCAGGAGCACTACTAATGGGTGCGGCGCTCCGCTGGGCTGCGGATGGGGTGATCGCTTAACCTCCACAGCGGGTCCACGCAGAATCAGAGAGACAAGCCGGTGGCTACACTTTATAAAACAACACTTATGCTGGGTTGCTACCTATATTTCCTGCTATCCGCTACTACCGGCACCGCTTTCGAGCAGGAGGCAATGAGCGGGCGTCCCACCCAGGTACTGAGCGGTGAACGCCTAATATTGCTGGGCGATGACGGAAAAAGTTACCGGGTCAGGCTATCAGGCATCATCACTCCGCCCCCCAACCAAGGCTGGGGGGCCGCAGCCAGACGGCATCTCAGCGCATTGGTCATGGGGCGGTCAATAACCGTCTATTACCGCCCTGCCCGCCCCGGTGAAGAGATTCGCGGTCACCTGTTTCATGGAGGGTCTGACGTCAACATTCGTCTGTTGCAGGCGGGTTTGGCACGGTTCGACCCATCTGACCTACCCGAGGAGACCGCCGGGGCTTATGCTGAAGCAGAGCATATGGCGAGGCAGTCAGGCGCGGGTATCTGGAGAGCAACACCCGGTGCAGGCATACCGGGCTACCGAACTATACCAGGTGGTCCACTATTCCGTATCGACGACTAGGCCTACCGCGCACTGTGCCCAGTTCACGGAAAGACAGCTCCTAGCCTTCGCCAGTATCCAGGAAACTCAACTGAAAGCTTTCGCCCTGCTCTAGGTCGATCGAGTCAGAGTCGGATTCCGCGGCAACCTCCACAACTTCAATAGTACCCATGCCGGGGATAGAGCGGCGCTTATCGAGAAGCGATAAATTCGACGAAAGCATCGATTCCAGGCAAGCATAAACCCTAACCTGCGCCTGTAAATGGATGCTAGAGGGTTGTTGCTCGAGCATCGACAGTTTGGCGTCAAAATAGGCTATATCTGCCTCCAACGCACTCACCCTGAATCTGCTTCGATATTTGTCTGAGTCGGCCAACTGACACCTGTGGATCGCGAGAATGACTCGCTGCGTGAAAACTCACCATATGATTACGCAATAATTTTCGGCTGAAACAGAAAAACATTTAAGGACAAGCGTACTAATTTAAAAAAAACATTCAAAAAACCGAACCCTATGCTAACATCAGTTTTACTAATAACACCCCACCCTATAAAACATTAAAATCGGTCAAACGTCCTAAAATGAGCGCCTTCCTCGACATGCTAAGAAGCACCTCCGCGTTGTCTGGCGGAAATGCTGCCTTTATAGAAGACATCTACGAAAGCTATCTTCTCGACCCGTCCAGTGTGGACCCAGCCTGGCGCAAGCGCTTCGAATCACTGCTGAAAATCGCCGCCAACGAAGCGCCGGATATTGCCCATGGCCCAGTTATCTCCAATTTCTCCCGGCTGGCCAGAGAGAAGCCGACCAGTCCAAGGTACACCGCGGAACGGATGGCACCAGCAGCTGCAGCGAAGCAGGCGTCGGTGCTGCGGCTGATCAACGCCTGGCGCGTAAGAGGACACCAGCACGCAAATCTGGATCCGCTAAAACTCCTTGAAAGAGAGAAGGTGCCAGATCTGGATCCAAGTTTTCACCGCTTGAGCGAATCGGATATGGACACCGTGTTCAACACGGGCTCCCTGTTCGCGCCGGACCGTATGCCCCTGCGGGAAATCATTGCCCTGATTCAGGAAGTATACGGGGGTACTGTAGGATCCGAATACATGCATATCACGGATACCAGGGAAAAACGCTGGATCCAGAAGCGCGTCGAGGGGTACCGGGCAAAGCCAGACATGTCGGATGACGATCGCCGCTGGTTGCTTTCATTGGTCACGGCCGCGGAAGGGCTGGAGAAGTATCTGCATACCCGCTATGTGGGCCAGAAACGCTTTTCATTGGAAGGAGGGGATTCCCTCATTCCAATGCTTGACGAACTCATTCAACGCGCTGGTGCAAATGGCACTCGTGAAGCGGTGATCGGTATGGCGCATCGAGGCAGACTGAACGTATTGACCAATATTCTTGGTAAGCCGCCGGCAGAGCTATTCTCCGAATTCGAGGGGAAAAAGACCCCGGGACTCTACAAAAGCTCAGGAGACGTTAAATACCACATGGGGTTCTCCACTGATATCGAAACGCCCGGAGGATTTCTGCATGTAGTGCTTGGGTTCAATCCCTCCCATCTAGAGATTATCAACCCCGTCATCGAGGGCTCTGTCCGGGCGCGCCAACAACGCTGGCATGATCACACTGGCGACGGTGTACTGCCTATACTGATTCACGGCGATTCTGCATTCGCCGGGCAGGGGGTCGTTATGGAAACCCTGCAGATGTCTCAGGCAAGGGGATACACCACCGGTGGTACGGTACATATCGTAGTGAATAACCAGATAGGGTTTACCACCTCAAACCCCATGGATACCCGTTCCACGCTTTACTGCACCGATGTGGGAAAAATGGTTCAAGCGCCCATTTTCCATGTCAACGGTGACGATCCCGAGGCGGTAATTTTCGTTACCCGCCTTGCCTTCGACTACCGTAAGCGCTTCCACAAGGATGTCATCATCGATCTGGTCTGCTACAGACGCCACGGTCACAATGAGGCCGACGAGCCCGCTGTCACCCAGCCACAGATGTATAAAAAGATTCGTAGTCTACCGACTACCCGGAGTATCTACTCAGATAGACTGATCGCTAAGGGCACAATGACGCCAGAGGATTGTCAAGATATGGTCGAGAACTATCGCACCTCGCTGGAACAGGGTGTCGTAGTGGCAAGACCTACGTTGGCTGATCTCGGCTATCCCTACCATATCAACTGGGCGCCCTATGAAAACATCGACTGGCAAGAGCCGGCAGTCACCAAAGTAAGCGCGGATCGTCTTACGCAAATCGCGGACTCGATGTTAGTTCCGCTGGATGATTTTGAGCCCCACCCGCGTATCGCCAAGATACTCTCAGAACGACGTAAAATGGCCAGCGGAGATCAGTTGATAGACTGGGGATTTGGAGAAAACCTGGCCTACGCCACTCTGTTGGAGGATGGATATCCCGTGCGTCTCTCCGGCCAGGACTGCGGCCGCGGGACTTTCTTTCACCGTCACTCGGTGATTCACAACCAGATAGACGGCAGCAGTTTTATCCCGCTACAGAATTTATCGAAGAATCAAGCAAGCTTCGTCGTCATAGATTCACTGCTCTCAGAAGAGGCTGTATTAGGATTCGAATACGGCTTTTCCAGCGCCGATCCCAATACGTTGACTATCTGGGAGGCGCAATTCGGGGACTTCGCTAACGGCGCTCAGGTAGTAATCGATCAATTCATCACCTCCGGCGGAAGCAAGTGGGGTCTGTATTGCGGTCTGGTGATGTTTCTACCCCATGGATATGAAGGTCAGGGAGCGGAGCATTCATCGGCGCGACTCGAGCGCTATCTGCAGCTATGCGCTGAGCACAATATCCAGATATGTATCCCGACTACTCCTGCTCAGGTATTCCACATGCTCAGGCGCCAGATGATTCGGCCAATGCGCAAACCACTGATAGTGATGACACCGAAGAGCCTGCTTCGTCATCGCCTGGCTACCTCTTCGCTAGAGGAGTTCACCCAAGGTGAATTCCAGTCGGTGATCGGCGAAACAGATGAACTCGATCCACTGGATGTCGAGCACATTATCGTCTGCTCCGGAAAGATCTACTACGAACTGCTTGAGGCGCGCCGAGCGAGAGGGCTGCGTAATGTTGCCATTGTTCGTCTCGAACAACTCTACCCATTTCCCCGGGAACAATTTGATGCAGCCATAGATCGTTATGTAAATGCAAAACGATTGATTTGGTGTCAGGAAGAACCCCAGAATCAGGGGGCATGGGACCAGATCAAACACCGTTTCCACACCCAATTCGATAAAGGCAGACAGCTGTTCTATGTTGGACGCCCTGCTTCAGCCGCCCCGGCTGTAGGCTACTACCCGGTGCATGTACAGCAGCAAGACACCCTGATCGACGAGGCACTAACCGGCCGAATTAACCCCCTGATGAATCGAAGGATCTCCGAATAATGAGTACAAAAATTAGTGTTCCAGCTCTTCCAGAATCAGTTGCTGATGCCACGGTGCTCGCATGGCATAAAAATCCTGGTGATTCTATTCGCCGCGATGAAAACCTGGTTGATCTGGAGACAGACAAAGTTGTCCTGGAGGTTCCCTCGATCGTAGATGGTGTAGTGGGCCCCCAATTGGTGGCTGTGGGTGATACGGTTCAAGCAGGCGATTTACTATGTGAGATCAAGAGCGGAGCAGCAGCTTCATCTAAAAAATCTGAGGGTACGACTACCGCCCCAGCGAAGGAAGTCGCAGCGCAAGATACCGCTGCCAAAACCGAGGTAGTGGAGGTAGCCGACTCCGGACCGGTACTCACTCCAGCAGTACGACGGTTGGTTAAAGAGATGGGCCTGGATCCCAAAAAGATCCCCGGCACTGGCAAGGATGGTCGAATACTTAAGTCTGACGTGTTGACTTATGTCGACTCCCTGGAAACCCGTGTGGATGATGAAAAAGAGGCAAAGGCAATAGTACCTCCGGAGCATGACATCACTCAGAGCGCCATGACTGGAGAAAGGCCTGAGCAACGAGTACCCATGACACGTCTTCGCGCCCGTATCGCTGAGCGCCTGTTGGAAGCCCAACAAAATGCAGCGATACTGACTACCTTTAACGAGGTCAATCTCAAGGCGGTTAATGACTTGAGATCTAGGTATAGGGACCAATTCGAGAAGGAGCACGAAGTCCGTTTAGGCTTTATGTCCTTCTTCATCAAGGCAGCTGTGGAAGCACTGAAAACTTTCCCTGTGGTCAACGCCTCCGTCGATGGTAAAGACATCGTCTACCACGGTTACTATGATATAGGCATAGCCGTTGGCTCCCCTCGTGGCCTCGTGGTTCCTATTCTCAGGGATGCCGACCAACTCGGTTTTGGTGAATTGGAAAAGGCAGTGCGGGAATTTGGAAAAAAAGCGAGCGAGGGCAGCCTAAGCTACGAGGAGCTCACAGGTGGAACTTTCACCATTTCAAACGGGGGTGTATATGGCTCCATGCTTTCCACTCCCATTTTAAATCCGCCTCAGAGCGCTATACTGGGAATGCACAATATCCAACAGCGCCCTATAGTTGAAAATGGGGAGATCGTTATCAGACCCATGATGTACCTGGCACTATCCTATGATCACCGCATCATCGATGGCAGAGAGGCCGTTCAATTTCTGGTGACCATCAAGAATATGTTGGAAGATCCATCGAGGCTACTACTACAGATTTAGCGCGTTACCGCTAAACTACCTTGCATTAAGTAAAATCCGTCCAAGGAAGTAAGCGGACCCAACATTTGCGAACACTCAAAATGTGTTATTGAAGCTACACTGTTGTTCCGTAGAGTCGTCTCTTTTTCCTGTAGCGAAGAGTAGAAAATGTACAGCACAACACCTACTGGATTTAGCTGTAGACCATGATCCGCTCCAGGGACATGGTCCGGCTCATCCAGATCAACCACCTCTGCAGTTCGAATTCCCATCCTAGATAGCGTATTTCAAAGACGGAAACCATCATGACCACAATTCGACAGGAAGATCTTATACAAAGCATTGCCGACGGACTCCAATTTATCTCCTACTATCACCCAGCCGATTTCGTTAGGGCAATGGGAGATGCTTGGCAACGAGAGGAATCACCCGCAGCCAAAGATGCCATTGCACAAATTCTTGTCAATTCACATATGTGCGCCCAAGGGCATCGGCCAATCTGCCAAGATACCGGGATGGTTGTGGCCTTTCTTAAAATCGGGATGAATCTGCGCTGGGATGCCGAAATGAGTATCGAAGAGATGGTAAATGAGGGAGTTCGACGAGCCTACAACCACCCCGACAATCTGCTGCGTGCATCGATGGTAAGCGATCCTGCGGGGGCGAGGAAGAATACAGGAGACAATACACCCGCGGTGGTCCACACCCAAGTCGTTGCCGGGGAAGACCTGGAAGTTCGACTAGCCGCCAAGGGGGGAGGCTCGGAAAACAAAGCGCGGTTTACCGTACTCAATCCCTCCTCCAGCCTGGTCGACTGGATACTGGATATCGTGCCGACACTTGGTGCGGGATGGTGCCCGCCTGGCATGCTGGGTATAGGTATAGGGGGATCCGGCGAGAAGGCGATGTTGCTTGCCAAAGAGGCATTGATGGAACACATCGATATACACGAACTCAAAGCCCGTGGACCTCAAACAACGGCGGAACATTTACGGCTAGAACTCTATGAAAAGATCAACGCGCTTGGAATCGGGGCTCAGGGTCTGGGCGGTCTCACCACCGTGCTTGACGTAAAGATCAATGATTTTCCAACCCATGCTGCATCTCTACCGGTTGCGGTCATCCCCAATTGCGCTGCAACCAGGCACATTGAGTTCACTCTTAACGGTAGTGGTCCTGCCGAATTCGATACGCCGAAGCTAGATGATTGGCCTGACATTCCACTATCCTCGGACGAAGATGCTCGCCGGGTCAATCTGGACTCAATCACACGGGATGATATCACCAGCTGGAAACCTGGAGAGCGAATTCTACTTTCAGGCAAGCTACTAACGGGACGGGACGCTGCGCACAAACGCATCGAGGAATTACTGACCAGCGGTCAACCGCTACCGGATGGTGTCGATTTCACCAATCGATTCATCTACTACGTCGGACCCGTGGATCCTGTCGGTGATGAAGTAGTCGGGCCCGCTGGTCCAACCACTGCCACTCGCATGGATAAGTTTACAGAAATGATGCTTGCGGAAACTGGATTGATTGGGATGGTGGGTAAAGCCGAGCGCGGACCGGTTGCTCTGGAAGCAATCAAGAAACATGGCGCCGTCTACCTGATGGCGGTGGGCGGTGCAGCGTATCTGGTTTCAAAAGCGATTCGGTCATCTCGGGTTCTCGCCTTTGAGGATCTGGGCATGGAAGCGATTCGAGAATTTGAGATAGAAGATATGCCTGTGACGGTTGCTGTAGACAGTCAGGGCGAGTCAGTTCATAAAACAGGACCCGCAGAATGGCGCATACGTATTAAAAATGCCAACTAGCTAGGGTTCGATAGATGTTTCACCAATATAAATATTGATTTTAATTCCTAGGAATTATAGTATTATTCCGTCGCTGCAAAGGGACTCCAGGGATGGGGAATCGTGGCAAGGATGCACACCAAGGATGGAAGGCTACCGCCGCCCATGAATCAGCGGCAATAGGATCCCCCGGTAACAGGGAAGCTGCCGGGGGATCCATCTACCACCCATTATGTAGGGAGTATAAGAAGCCCGTCTCTCTATAATGGGAGTTCAAAGGTGCCAGGATTCGCACCAACTTTTCCCAAGATTGTCGCGATTTCACGCTGCAGGCCTCAACCGACCACTCATGTTTTTCAAATATATGCCGAACTAACCAGAAGTATTTCCGTACGTCTGTAACTTTCGGTAAACCCGGGGGAAAGCGTGATCCACACCCTTGAAGACATAATTGGCAATCCGAGATTCGCCGAAGGTGTCGCCTGGGAGCGTCTCCACGTACCAGCCAATGAAGTCGTGGTACGAGAGGGAGACCTGGGGCGAGCTATGTACTACATCCAATCCGGAAAACTTAGAGTGTCAGGAACTATAAGCATCGACGAGCATAGACGAGTCCAGCCAGGAATCTGTGATCTTGGAGAGGGGGATATATTTGGCGAAATCTGCCTCTACCAGGAACAAGAACGAAGCGCGACGATAACGACAATTACCGACTGTAGTTTACTGAAAATTGATGGTACAAGGCTCAGTGTATTCTTAGATGAGCACCCCATTCAAGGATACCTTTTTCTGAAAGAAGTTTTCTCTACTTTGATCGATCGGCTCGGCCGCGCAAATCAACGAGTGGAAAATCTTTTTGCGTGGGGACTCAGGGCCCATGGAATCCAAGAACATCTCAGATAACAGCGCTGGTGGAGCAAATTCCGCTGGTATAAAACGTCGTACCTCTGCAACAGAAAAGTTGTCGTTGTGCGAAAACTTTCAGCGATATTTTTCAGTAGTGTATGCTAAAACGCAGGAACAGAAAGAGAGCGTCTACAGCATAAGATACCGGGTTTACTGTGAAGAATTCGGGTATGAACCTGCGGACCGCTTTCCCAACAAAATGGAGTTTGACGGTTTTGATGAGCATGCTCAGCACTGCCTGATCATGCACAGAAGAAGTGGCCTGCCAGCCGGATGTGTCCGCCTTGTTCCCGCACTTGGGAAGAGAGAAGAAATGCCTCTCCCATTCGAAAAGTTCTGTATTGAAAGTCTCGACATGACCTATATCCGTAGCCTGAATCTCGATCGCGGTTCAGTTTGTGAGATATCTCGCCTTGCTGTTGACAGCGCGTTTCGCCGGCGTTCCGGGGAATCGCTCACACGATTTGGCGAGGTGGACGCTATGGATTGCTCTCAGCAAGAACAGCGGACATTCTCTCTTATTGCGGTGGCGGGATTTCTGGCTTCCACAGCGCTCACTGACTTAACAGGCAAAACCAACGTATTTGCTATGATGGAGCCTTTCCTGCCAAGACTAATGAAACGTTCGGGCATCGTTTTTCAACGTGCCGGGAAAGACATCAACTACCACGGCATCAGAGCCCCATATTTTATTAGAACACAGGATGCTATCGATAATATGCGTCCCGATCTGAGGACGCTCTATCAGTGGATTAGAGAAAAAATTGGGGCAACTTACGTAGAATAGAAACCGGTTGCTAAGCAGCTTGCATACATCACCAGGGTTTACGAAATGCATCACTTCTGCAAACACAGTGTTGCAATCTATTTCCTATCGAACGGAAACAGCCTCTTTCGGAAGTGTGTCGGATATATCTGAGTAGCAGGCATATGGTGCACCTTGCTGGTGTAGTTCTTTGAATACTGAATACTTCTCCAGCATACGCTGCTCCGAGAGCCGCAGATCCACTAAATAGGGTGTTCTCAAACCTCGATGTTCGCAACTCTCCCCGACTGGGACCAGCTCCAGATTGAGCCGTTTGAGAGTGCGAGCCAGTGCACGGTTAATAAGAAAATAACAGTGACTCACGTTATTCTCTCTTGACCAGGCAAATACGGCTCGGATAAATCCCAACAAAATTTCCGGGTATCTTGGATTTGGGACAGTTTTACTAACCCTCCCCGAGCTGCCGTCAATTATCTTCACCTGACTTCGATCCCGGTTGTGTCGCCGGTGACTTTCTAAAACGCATAGACGAGAAAACTCAACCCTTCCAAGCCGCTCGGAAAGCTCTGCCGGAATCGGATCGAGATTACATAACTTTTCGGAAGGCATTGTGCCCTGGCCGGCGAGCACCAACCGCATAGCAGCAATCCAGTGACCATTCGCAGGATCACGAGCTGCGAAATGCACCGAATTCATATCATGCTTGTCGATTTCTTTTTTATCAAAGAACTCTTCAGGATCCTCGAACCCCGTTTCCATGCAATACACTTGGTAGCGTATTTGAAAGTGCACGCTACGCGATTCATCTGTATCGCACAAGTAAACCTCGAATCTCCTGTCACCCATGAGGCCTCCGGTTCAAAAAGCTGGATTCTGAGAAGCAAGTTCCTTCTGCAATCTAGTAACGGAGACTTTAAAGTAATTCTTTATTCGAAAAACCAATGAAGTTCACGTTTTCCAGCACCATTTCCCCACACCGGAGGAAATACTTTCAGCGTTATGTCAATTCAATGGACTATGGGCAAATTCGGAGTGCTTGGGCTTCCACGTCCCTATTTATTAATATTCGTTACGTCCGAAAAAGTCTGCTTTACCATCCCCAATGGGTCGAATAGTATTTCCTGGGTTTTTCGCCAAGCTTTTCGCCCATCGTCCCCGAAATAGCAAGCTTGAAGTGCCAGCCGAGCCCGAATTCCTGCACGAATAGTACCACTACTTGAGTGCGACAGGCCAGAAAATTAGCTCCTTTTCAATTCCCAGAGCAATTTTTCAGCTTCCAGTTTTTCAGAAAATACCTGGTTTTCTGCGAGCAATGTCCTCAGAATCACAATCGCCTCCGCGGTGTTTCCAAAGGCAGCTTCGATTTGAGCAGCGTGATAGCGATAGGCCGGATTGTTTGGCTGTACCTCCAGTGCTCTAGTAATCAACCGCCTCGCCAGCTCGATTTCACCATTTTTCAGATAAACTACCGCCAACGTATCCATTACTCCAGGTGATTCCGGCTTGAGTGTATTTGCACGCACAGCGTATTCCAGGGCTTGTTCTGGGTCGATATCCTGCAGATTCCATGCCAGGTTGTTGAGTGCGATTACACTATCCTCGTCTTTCTCTAAGATCTGAATATAGGCATCATTCGCCAAATTAGGGTTATTCGCGTCCAGGTAGGACTCCGCAAGTGCTTGCATCGCGACCATATCTTCAGGGTGCTCTCTAACCCACTGCTCCTGAATTCTTAGTGCCGCCTCCCTGTCACCCGCATTCCATTTCAGAAGCGCCACCGACAACATGTTGGCAGTATTCGGAGAGCTATCGAAGACGTCCGTCAATAGACTAGAAGCTACATCTTGATCGCCTGATTGCAGAGCTAGGGATGCTTTCAATCGTAATAAACTGGGGTGATCAGGCGCCACTTCACTCAGCTTATCTATTTGTTCCGAAACGCCTTTTTTATCACCCTCCAGCAACAGAAGCCGCGCTAATGCCAGTCGTGCACGAAAATTAGATGGATCAAGCGCCAATGATCGCTCCAGAGCACTCCGCATTTTATCTCTTTCACCAAGCCCCGCATGAGCTCGAGCCAACAGTAGGTGTGCTTGTGAGAAATCGGGTTGTGTCTCCAGTAAACGCTGCAGGCTAAGTCGTGCTTCCGGATATTGCTGTTGCTCCAGCTCTGACATTGCAAGCACCAACAGTACTGCGGGATCATCTCTTTGAGACTTATCCAAATCTACCAACAGTGAAAGCACTTGCTCGGGTTCACCTATTTGCAAATAATGTCGGGCCAACATCGTCCGCGGTTGAATCGCCTCGGGATTCGCCTCTATTGCCTGCTGCAGATGGTCTATCATCCCCTGCTGTTTGTTTTCCAAAGCATCAAGAGTAGCTAGATTGAGGAGTGTTGAAAGGTGCCCTGGATGCTCATCGAGGATCGTTTCGAGGTGTTTCCTCGCGTTTTCACGGTCATTCTGAGCTACCGCTATAGACGCCAGCCCTTGGTTTGCTGCTGGATTTCCGGAATCAAACTCCTTTGCCTTTTCAAACGCCCGCACCGCATCCTCAGTCTGCTCCATAGCGATATATACTCTGCCCAGCAGGTTATATGGAGTAATATTCTGAGCGTGCCTGTCACGGAAGGCTTCTGCCGCGACAAGGGCCTGGTCCAGCTTTTGTTGTTCTAGATAGTAAGTGATTAGCAGAACATCACCGATCTGAAGCCCGGGATCTAGCTCTATTCCTTTATATATGTACTCCCTACCCTTATCTTCCTTCTCTGTTTTAAGCAGCCCGGCACCGTACCTTATCTGCGCCGCAGCAGAATCGGGTTTTAGTTCAACCACCTGCCCGAGCAACTCAGTCATTTCGAGATCATTGCCTTGACCACCAAGAGCAACCGCCAGAAGATTGATGGCCTCGGCATCTTTGTTGGCCATCTTAACCACCGGCCTGATCAGCTTTTCTGCAGTCTGATAATGTCCAAGATTTAATTCAATCATTGCCATTAGCTTACGGCCGGCGACCGAATCTGGTGATACATCAACATACTGACGACCATAGCGTTCGGCTTGCGCATGATTACCGAGCTTGTACTGAGTCAAGGCCATAAAGTAGTAGGCCCGAACCTGATTCGCACCACCGCCAACCGCTATTTGAAGGGAATCCTGGGCATCCGACAACCTGTCATTTCTATAGTGCAGCAGAGCCTGTGCGAAATGTACGTCGGGATGCCTGCGCGCTCTCTTCATAAGCAGGTCAATATCTTTCTGTGCCTCCGAATATTTTTCCAGCTCTACCCTAACTAGCGCGAGCTGCAGTAGATCGGAAAAGTTATTGACGCGATTGGCCGCTGCATTGATGTACGCCAGTTCTGCTTTCTCCAGCGCTTTTTGTTGGACCTCTAGATCACCCAACATATTCCAGGCGGGAGAATAGTTTGGATCTTGGGATAGTATCCGCTCCAGTAGCCTGCGCGCCTCAGAGTGTCGCTTGTTAACCTCAAGCAAGCGCGCCTTTGCAGTCAACGCGTATGATGAATCCGGGGCGGATTGCAGCGCTAAATCCAAGGTTCTCTCAGCCTCAGACAGCTGCCCCCTGGCCATTTGCGCAAGCCCTTGGGAAGTCCAGACATCCGAACGCGGCTGACCTTGACCAAGGCCTTCGAGGGATAAATTTGGCAGCTCGGTATATTTTCCCTGTATAAGCAGAGATTGCGCCAGCAAGGGAAGAACCGAATCGGCAACAACCCCGAGCTCTGCAGCGCGACGCAGTTCCTTTTCCGCTGTCGCACCATCCCCGATTTCTAAACTCAGTTTACCCAGCAACCAGCGAGCACGCTCGTTGTTTGGATTCTGTTGTAGCGCATTCTTCAGTTCAATAGAGGCAGCCTCAATATCACCGCTATCCAAATACTGCTCAGCCTTTGCAACAAATTCAGCATCGCTTACCGTAACTTCACATCCGAACGCCAGCAAAGAAAGGAGAACGATCAGCACTCTTATTGGATTGAATATCATGGGTGATTTTCGCCTAGATAAAGAAATGGATAGCAAGACCAGCTAAGGCCGCCAATCAAGAAACACTCTTCTCAGCTTTATCGGTCGGCCTCGGGATTGTTAAACACCAACTAGATGATAAAACTTCATCGCCAATTAAGTGGATTAACATTTATAGCAGCAAGTGGTTTCATCCTAGCGCAATCTTACCAATGTTCGAATGACGATAAAGGTAAAAAATAACGAACTCAAAAAAAAACACCCAGACCTAAGTCTGGGTGTTTCATGGCCAAGAAGTTAATACTTAGGCTATCAGCTCTTCTTTGACTTCTTGCGGGCAAACCCGGCACCGATGAGACCAATACCCATCAGGGCAAGAGTGGCAGGCTCAGGCACTTTGACCGCGGAACCGTCGCTACGAGTGTGGAAGAAGAAATCGTAGTCGTCTGGATTAATACCAAAAAATCCTGCGATACCTGCGATGTCGCTTCCGCAGTTGGCTCCACCACCCTGATCCGCGCACAGCTGGTTGTTGCTGTCGGTTGAGAAGGTGATCTTATCCAGGTCAGCAAAAGGCTGGAAAATTTCGAATGGGCCATATTCGTCATCCAGGGACGACAGAATATCCTCGAGCGCGAAGAAGATATCGATGTTGCCGTCTGGTACCAGTGGGCTATTGGTGCCTACACCTTGTCCCTCGCCGGTCTGAACCAGCAGTCCGTCAACCAGGGTGTTGAAGTCCACGAAATTTCCTGCGGTACCTCCACCGGTCGGGGAGTCGTAGTAGAACTCGATTCTGGCATCAGTCACTAGATAGTTTTGAGCATCGAGCTGCACGCCAGAGGCGATGATTTGCCCGGTGATCTGAGAACGGCCATTCTGATAATCGGGATCGAAAGTGTTAACACCACCCAGGTTCAACCCATCGATTACGAAACCAATATAGTCGTCAAAACGATCGCCTGCGGAGATGTTGCCATCACCATCCATATCATCGAAAAGCACCAATGACTCGGCTGTGTACTTGTACTCGTCGGTCAAACGGGAGGTAGCACTGGTTGCGTTCCCATATCCCAATTCAGTTTCAGGATCGGCATAGTTTACGAACCATGTCTTAAGGTCAGCAGAACTAGCAACCCCCGGTAAAAACGCCAAAGCCATTGCGCCGGCGATAAGTGTCTTGTTAAAACCAATTTTCATTTTAGTAACTCCTTGGACAGCAAATTGTTGTATTTCCGACTTTTAATGTCTTAATTCAGGACCAGATTATGTAAGCCTCGTTTTCACTTCGTTGTCCTGTCAATGGAAACTAAAGCAGACTTTGTGCCAATCATAAAAAAATACAGGCTAACTTCTTGTTTTAAATGAATTTATAATTCAATTCCTCCCCCTGGATCTGCTATCGGTTTGTTCCTCACTGTGAATGTGTAAAAATAACTGACACCAACCTCTACACCCTTCAATCCAAGATACCTAAACAAGAGTATAGACCGAGTATTGTTATTCCAACCAGAGATTACGGTTGCTTGTCGCCTGCCAAAAACCATGGATGCCTCACATTCTATTCCCAAAGGTGATGAAATGTATCCAATGAGCCCTTTAATTCCTTATGTTTACAGGAATTTCCGCTGTAAGATGCCTTTTGATGTTGTGAGACACCCAGGAACAAGTGTAAATTTTTCTGACACCTGCTTCCGATTATTGGCTGATTCCGCTCCAACTAAACAACGAAATTGGAGCTTATCTGACCGCATTCCCTATCCCTATCACACTATTCTGGGTTTCGTGCAGCATGAATCGATACCAAGTCAGACGTATTGCCGATAATACGGATCTTCTCATAATGAGGCATAATATTTTTAGCGTTTCTAGTGGGTTGGGCACCTTCGAACAAGAGTATTAGGAGAGACCATGATTGGGGAACCAAAGATTATAGATAGCCCACTATTCAGGCTGCTGCAGGAAGGCAAAACAGAGGAATTCAATAGGAAAAGGGCCACTGGGGAATCTTGCGATCTCCGTGGAAGCGACTTACGAAATGCGGACCTTCGTCTACTGGATGCCACCGGCTTGGACTTCCGCGACTGTTATCTGCATCAAGCGGACCTAAGGAACGTGGATTTTTCGCGCTGCCAACTACAAGGCGCCAGTATCAGTGGTGCCAAAATAGCCGGCACGCTTTTTCCCGTTGAATTGAGTGCAGAAGAAATCACTCTATCGCTGTTGCATGGTACACGCATGCGCTACCGATCTTGAGTGGCAACTGATGTTGTACCGATCTTTCGCTAATTCACTCCTGCCTCTGATACTTGTCTGGCCAACATGCGGACAAGCCCAAGAAGTCTATAGAACGGTGGACGAGCAGGGTAATACGTTGTTTACCAATGACCCAGCGATGGCTGGCCAGGGTGAGGTAGTTCCTTTGCCCCCATTGCCCGGTGAACAACAGATAGAGGAGGCCCTAGAAAGAGAAGACAGACTAAGGAGTATCGGGGATAAGATGCAGCAGGATCGCACTAAGCGTGAATCACAACTTGCGGAAATCGCCGCGCAGCAGCGGAAAGAGCTGGCCGAAGCGGAACGCGATAGGGAGATTCTGGAAAGACTCGACAGACTTTCTAGGCCGGGGGCTTACTTCTACCCGCCAATCCATCATCGCCCCCCCCGCCCCGTTGCACCACCACCGGTCCAGCTTCCTTGGCCGCCGAAGTCATCTACGAGCCCTGGTTTGAAGCCGGCCCCATGATGTGGTTTGGTGATTAGCCTGGCCCGACTGCTTCAGATCCCGACCTTTAATCACGGCTTTAGGGTGATTTCGGATCTGCATTGACCCGCAGACTGACATCGACCTGAGTTGCATACCAGAGAGGTTGGCTTATTGCCTGCCTATACCCGAGAGTCAGCGCATTATGCGCTTGCTTTCTGATCGCCATATCCTTGCTCAACAGGCCCAACTCTATGAGCATCGCCGCGGGTGAAGGCAATGGACCGTCGGCAATCGCGGATTTGCTGGCGATACCGGGAATCAGTAACTCATCCGATGCCTGCCAGCCCTCGGAGTGAAAAAAACGCTTCCAGGCTTCCGTCTGGAGCCGCCCAGAAAGCTGCAGGTCTTCTTCTGAATCTGCCAGCCGGCCCCAATCAGCCATGGCTCGCGCTAAATAAACATAGTCTTCGAGCGCCGCACTGCCCTGTGATCGGTCTCCATCCCTAGCGCGGTACAACTCACTGCCGTTCCACAAATTACCCATCAGGAAATCCCTCAACTTTGCGGCTGCGACCCTATAACGCTCATGCCCCAGTACTCGATGACCCTCTACCAGAGCGGACAGCATTAGCGCATTCCATGCCGCCAACTGCTTCTCATCGCTAGGGTGTCTTCTGGTCACCCTGGCCCCCTGCAGTTTGTTCCTGACCCTCTCCTCCAACTCACTCAACTGCCGGATTGTCTTACCTTCTCGGCGGGCCAGTGACTCCAAGGAAGCCCCCTGCACCGGTAAGTACCCGCCTTCGCTAACCGGGGTGCCGCTTAATCGCCAACGCTTGCGTGCAAAATCCAACTCTTGGGAGTTCAATATGGAGGATAATTGATCATCACTCCAGAGATATCCGCCACCTTCCACGCTGCCGTTGTCGACCGCTGAAAGACTTGCTATGAAACCTCCATTGCTACGCTGAAACGTTTTCAAGGAGAAATCGAGAGTATCCTGCGCCACCTCAAGGTAGTCCGGCCGTTTCAGTACAGCAGCTCCCTTGAGGTAAACCAGGGAAAGCAACGCCTGGGTATAGAGCATCTTCTCGTAGTGCGGCACCTGCCACCCGGGATCCACAGTGTAACGGAAGAAACCACCCTCCAAATGATCACGCAATCCCTGGCTGGCCATCTGATCCAAAGTAAGAACAGTCAATTCTCGTAGTGCTTCGTTAGGGCTGCTTTCAAGTCGACCGAGTAACACTTGCCACTGAGGAGACATGGGAAACCGATTTTGCTCTCCAAACCCACCTTCCATCTCATCGCCCAAAGCAAGGGCCATTCTCACCAATCCTCCGGAAAGTAGCTTTGGGTCGGGTCGATCGATCAGCACCGGCTTGGTGCGGCTGGCACTCTTCTCCATGGCTTCTCGCGCTGTGACTTTCAATTCACTGGACTGCTTGTTCCACACACCGGCTAGTCGCCGTAGTAACTTGAAGAAGTTGTCGCGGGGTGCATAGGTTAAGCCGACTAGCGGATATCCTTCTGGGGTCAGGAAAACATTCAGTGGCCACCCCGCACTGCCTCGGGTGCGCTGAACAAATTCAATCAGATGCGCATCCAGAGCAGGATGCAATTCTCTGTCTACCTTCACAGGAACAAAGTGCTCGTTCAGAAATGCGGCTAACTCCGGGTCTTGGTAGCTCTCTTGCTGCATGACATGGCACCAGTGACAGGCGAAGTAGCCGCTTGATATAAACAGTGGTCGGTTTTGGGAGCGAGCTTCTTTTAGGGCATCCCGCCCCCATACCCGCCAATGGACAGGATCATCAGCATGCAGTGCCAGGTAAGGAGAGGGGTGATTCGTGAGTTGATTGCCTACGTTGGCTGCTACCGGTGATACAACCAGGATGAACAGCACAATAACCCCTATTCGGTACAATATCGTACTCCTGCGTTGGCCCCGGCGGTTCCCGGCACAAGAGATAAGACAGCAGTCGAGGGAAAATGGTTTCACCTCCCTCGCCAATACTCGCGGCCACCAACCCGATACACCGCCTATTACAGCGCTAATCTTCGTCGAGCTGTTGCAGAATGTTCCTCGCCACCTTGACCTGGTCCCTATTGCCGCTTACCAGAATTTCGTACAGTATTTCCCTCGCCTTAGACTCATCCCCCTGATCTCGAAATTGCTGTACTTTTTTCAGCTGTTCCTCAATCGGGTCCTTCCAAGAATCGGTGGCAACTTCATCGATGTCGGTGTGGTCGTACCCCTCTTCGTCATCATCGCTTCCGTCATCTTCCTCGGCTTCGATTATATCCAGTTCGGCATCCAGCTCTTCAGGCGTGAGGGGTACGAATCGGTCAGGGTCGGGGGACACACCCGAACTCAATCCATCAGATTCAGGATGGGTTTCCGAGCTGGAGTTCTGGCCTTGGGGAGCCGACCAACCAGGCCCCGAACTTACCGGCACCGATCCGGCGCTGCTCTGCTGTACCACCACAGAAGCGGTAGCCGCTGGCTGCTCACCCGATTCGGTTGCTGAAGACAGTTGATCCGGTTGAGAGGCAAACAGACGTGAGAAAATCAGCCCGATCTCAAACAACAACCACATAGGAAGCGCCAGCAAGGTTTGGGAAATTACGTCGGGCGGCGTAAGTAGCATTCCGAGTAAAAATGCTCCCACAATTATGTAAGGGCGCTTCTCCGCCAGTTTTTCAGGGCTCGTGACGCCCATGCGAACCAAAATAAAGGTGGCAATCGGGACTTCGAAAGCCAGACCGAAAGCAAAAAACAGAGTCAAGATGAAATCCAGATACTTGGCAATATCCGTTGCAACAGTCACACCGTCAGGCACGGTACCTGTCAGGAACGCAAACACCAGAGGGAATACCACGTAGTAGGCAAAAAGCATTCCCACGTAGAAGAGCACGGCGCTGGACGCCACCAGTGGAACGGCCAACTGCTTCTCGTGCTTGTAGAGCCCAGGAGCGATGAATGCCCACAATTGATAGAGAATAAACGGCATCGCCAGGAACACGGAGGCTACGAGACTCAGTTTGAATGGCGTGAGAAAGGGAGAGGCCACCTCGGTGGCAATCATGCTGGTATCTTGGGGCAAATGGGCCATTAATGGCGTGGCAACCCAGATATAGATTTCGTTTGCAAAGGGGAACAAGACCACGAAAAAGACGGCAATCGCCACCAGCGCCCGCAACAGGCGGTCACGAAGTTCAAGCAGGTGTGATACGAAGGGCTGTTCCTTCAGTGAGCTTTCAACTGGGTCTTTGTCTGTCGTCATCTACTTGATTGTCGGAGACCTTTGCAGAATCCCCGAAGCGGGTATAGGATTGCTGCTCTGATCCCATGGTCTTCTCTCCCTCCCGCACGGTTTTACCCACTTCGTCCTTAAAACCTTGAATGGTGGCGGACGTCTCCTCCACAGCCTCCTCCAGAGGATTGAGCTGCTTTTTCTGTTTTTCCAGTATCTCTTTAAGCTCTTCTGCCTTGATTTCCTTATCGATTTCAGATTTAACCGCAGACAACATGCTGCGTCCCTTACCCAGCCATTTTCCGGCGGTGTATGCAAGTTTAGGCAATCGCTCTGGCCCTACAACCACCAAGGCGACCAAGCCTATGATCATTAACTCCCAGAAACCGATGTCAAACATACCGCCAGTGTCTCCAAACTAGCGTACAGGCCCTGACAAATCAGGATCTTTCTTTGTCCTTCGTTGTCACTTCACCTTCGATAACACTTTCGTCATCAGACTTCTCCAGGCGCTGCTCTTTGCTGGCGTCGTTCTCACCATCTTTCATGGCACCCCTGAAACCTTTTACAGCATTACCTAGATCCGACCCAATGTTCTTTAATCGCTTGGTGCCAAACAGGAGCAATACGATCACTAGAATGATCAACAACTGCCAGATACTGATTCCACCGATACCCATACTGGTTCTCCAATGCTGTGAGCTATCTTGGTCGGAATATGTTTCCGAGCCGGCAATACTAGCGGTTCGTCGCCAGAATTCCTCTTTATCTGCTTTGGCGCCGATAATACCTCAATTCACGAGCGGCTGCTCATTGTCTACGTCGGGCTTTCTCTTCAAGCCCGGAAAGCCCGAATCGACGTTCCAGCTCCTTCAGCACATGATCAGGCCCCAGCCCCTGTTGCGACAATAACACCATACAATGAAACCAGAGATCGGCAATTTCGTAGACAACCTGCTCCTTGTTGCCGTCTTTGGCGGCCATCACGGTCTCGGTTGCCTCTTCCGCGATTTTTTTCAGGATAGCGTCTAAACCCTTGTCATAGAGCCGGGCAACATAGGAGCTCGTTGGGTTGGCGTCTTTGCGACGCTCCAGTGTGGCTGCAAGTTGCCCCAGCACGTCACTCATGACCAGCCACTGCCTGATTTACCAAAACCATATCCGCTCCACCTTCACAACCTCACCTCAACTCCCCGTTCAGCCATATACTGCTTGGCCTCGCCAATGGTGTACTCGGCGAAATGAAAAATACTGGCGGCCAACACGGCGTCCGCCTCTCCTTCGACTACACCATCAACCAGATGTTGTAAGTTGCCCACACCCCCGGAAGCGATTACCGGAACACTGACAGCCCGGGCTATCGCCTTTGTCAAGGTCAGGTCAAAGCCAATCTTGGTTCCATCTCTATCCATGCTGGTCAACAAAATTTCACCAGCTCCATAATTCACCATTTTTTCTGCCCAATCAATGGCATCGAGACCAGTGGGTTTACGCCCACCATGAGTAAAAATCTCCCATCGCGGCGGTTCTCCCGCTCGACTGACTTGCTTGGCATCTATGGCGACGACGATGCATTGGGAGCCGAACCGCTCCGTGGCCTGCAAGACAAATTCAGGATCGAATACGGCTGCAGTGTTGATCGCCACCTTGTCCGCTCCGGCATTGAGCATACGGCGTACATCATCGGCCGTGCGAATCCCCCCGCCCACGGTCAAGGGGATGAAAACCTCCCCCGCGACCTGTTCGACCACATGGACTATGGTGTCACGCTCGTCCGAACTGGCGGTGATATCCAAAAAAGTAATCTCATCCGCTCCCTCCTCGTTATAACGACGGGCGACTTCCACCGGGTCTCCGGCATCACGGATATCTACAAACTTGACCCCTTTCACCACACGGCCCGCATCGACATCCAGGCAGGGTATTATCCTTCTTGCCAACATATGATTCAGCTCACCCCGTTGTAACTATCCGCCAACGCTTGTCCAGCAGCAAAATCGAGAGTGCCCTCGTAGATTGCTCGCCCGGTTATCGCCCCCATAATGCCTCTAGCCGCCACGCGGCAGAGTGCCTCGATATCGTCTATTCCGGTAATTCCTCCCGATGCGATTACAGGTATATCAATGGCATCGGCAAGGGTTAATGTCGCCTCTACGTTAGGACCGGTCAGCATGCCATCACGGCCTATATCCGTGTAAACGATGGCGGAGACCCCGAAATCCTCGAAGCGCCTGGCCAGGTCGATTACCTCGTATGATGTCACGGTTGCCCAGCCATCGATAGCAACCATTCCGTCCTTAGCGTCTAATCCGACGACGACCTGCCCTGGAAAAGCGCTACAGGCTTGTCCAACGAACTGTGGTTGTTTTACGGCTTGGGTGCCGATAATCACGTACCTTACTCCGGCCTCAAGGTAGGCACCGATAACTGTCTCATCCCGGATTCCCCCACCCACCTGTATCGGGATTTGCGGATAAGCCGAGGCAATGCGGCGAATCACTTCGCCATTGACCGGCATACCGGCAAAGGCGCCATTGAGATCCACCAAGTGTAACCGGCGCGCACCGGCATCGACCCATTGTCCAGCCATCTGTACAGGGTCATCGGAGAAGACAGTTTCATCTTCCATGCGCCCCTGGCGTAGGCGCACACAACGACCATCTTTCAGATCAATAGCGGGTATCAGTAACAAAATTCTAGGCCTTCTATGTTGGTTGGTAGGTAGGTGGAGAGCCGACGCTTCTCCAGCTTGTGTTCGTTACCAGTCTGATTCTACCGCTCCGTCCGTTGCAACCGGCTGAGACGTAGACTAGGGATTCCAGTTAACAAAGTTACTCAATAATCGCAGGCCGTGGTCGGCGCTTTTTTCCGGGTGAAATTGGGTGGCGAACAGGTTGTCTGTCGCCACCACTGAAGTAAATTCGATTCCGTAATCTGTAGTGCCCGCCACCAGCTGGTGATTACTTGGGTCCACAAAATAGCTGTGCACAAAATAGAAGCGGCTTAGTTGGGGTATACCTTCCCAAAGGGGGTGGTCCTGGCGCTGCCGAACCTGATTCCACCCCATCTGTGGTATCTTCAACCTCAAGCCCTGATGTTTCATTTTGTTTGGAAAGCGTCGCACTTGGCCCGGAATCAGACCCAGTAAGTCAGTACCCTCATTCTCCTCGCTGAACTCCATCAACACTTGCAATCCCATACAAATACCGAGAAACGGTTTGCTGCGTGCCGCCTCCAGCACTGCTTGGTTAAGCTGGTGGTTGGATATCGCGGCCATACAATCCCTAGCGGCGCCCTGACCTGGAAAAACAACCCTCGTAGCACCGAAAATAACTGTAGGATCGTCAGTAACCCGAACCCGATCACGCTTACCGGCAACATGTTCTATCGCCTTGCTGACAGAGCGCAAATTACCCATGCCATAGTCGATAACCGCTATCGTTGACTGCACGTCAGGCTAGCCTCCAAAAAACCGGGATTCACAGACTGCCCTTGGTAGAAGGCAGGATACCAGCCATGCGCGGATCCGGTTCCAGCGCCATGCGCAATGCCCGTCCGAACGCCTTGAACAGCGTTTCCGCAATATGGTGAGAGTTACGACCACGAAGAGCATCAGCGTGCAGAGTAACACCTGCATGATTTACAAATCCCTGGAAGAATTCATAGAACAACTCGCTGTCGAACCCGCCGATTTGAGCTCGGGGAAACTCTACATTGAACTCCAGCCCAGGCCGGCCAGAAAAATCGATCACAACTCTTGAAAGTGCTTCATCCAATGGAACATAGGCGTGGCCATAGCGACGTATACCCCGCTTCTCACCGACCGCCTGGGTTACCGCCTGTCCCAAGGCGATACCGATATCCTCAGTGGTGTGATGGGCATCGATATGAAGATCCCCGCTAGCGCTTATGCTGAGATCGATCATTCCGTGACGGGCAACTTGATCCAGCATATGCTCTAGGAATGGAACTCCAGTCTCCAGCGCGCTCGCCCCATCCCCATCCAGATTAACGGACACCCGAATCTGGGTCTCCAGAGTATTCCGCACTATCTCCGCTTTTCGCCCCATTGCAGTCAGTTGGCTCCGCTCAACAACATCAGCCGAATCAAACGCTTCGGCAAAACGGGTATATTATGCCAATTGACATGGCAAAGGGAGGGGAACCGTCATCTAAAATCGAACTCACACCTGCATCCAAAACGTCACCGGTCCATCATTTATCAGATGTATCTGCATGTTGGCACCGAACTGCCCCCGTTCGACTTTGGAATGATGACGCGCGGCCCGGTCGCAAATATAGTTAAACAACCGCTCACCCTGTTCCGGTGAAGCCCCCCGGGAAAACCCTGGGCGGGTGCCCTTGGTCGTATCGGCCACCAGAGTAAACTGCGGTACCAGAAGCAAGCCGCCATCGATTTGCCGCAGGCTGAGATTCATACGCCCATTGGCATCGGCGAACACCCGATATCCAAGAAGACGCTCCGCAAGACGATCGGCCCGGGTTTCGCTGTCCCCGGCCTCCACGCCAACAAGCACCAATAAACCTGTACCAATGGTGGCAACGGTTTTTCCACCGATGACGACTCTAGCTTCGGACACGCGCTGCAACAATGCAATCATTAGGGTTTCTCCTATACCTCTTTCAGAAAATCCCTACAAGATTAGGAGACCCGCCTCACACCCGAATCCCGTGAAAGTAGTAGACTATAGTTGTCGCCAAACCCAAGGAAGTCCAAGGACGATAAGATAGTATTCATGGATGCTTCCACGGATTTGGATACCCTTTGCCAACCAAGCCCGGCGACACAACCCCGATAGCAAGGATTGCCGTCGGGGTTACCTTTTTACAGCGCTCGTATTGAAGCATCTGGTCATGCGACATTAGCCTGGATCGGCGGCTTCATTCGCTCTTGATACGGGATGCCCGCTTCCGCTCAGATTCTGTCAGATGCCGCTTTCGAATACGAATCTCTTTCGGTGTGATCTCTACAAGCTCATCCCCCTCGATAAACTCCAATGCCTGTTCTAATGAGAACACGACAGGAGGTGTAAGTAGTATATTCTCATCACTTCCCGCCGCTCGTATATTGGTGAGTTGTTTTGCTTTGAGTGGGTTGACAGTCAAATCGTTATTTCGGGCATGAATGCCTATCACCTGCCCCTCATAGAGGGCGTCACCGGGCTTGATAAAAAGCCGCCCCCGCTCCTGGAGATTGAAGAGTGCATAACCGAGCGCCTTGCCTGCACTGTTGGCGATCAGAACACCGTTATTACGGGGTGCGATACCGCCCTGCTGTGCCTTGTCGTAACGCTCGAACACATGATAAAGCAGCCCCGTACCCGAAGTGAGGGTCATGAACTCGGTTTGAAAACCTATGAGGCCGCGAGAAGGAATGTAATAGTCCAGACGCACCCGCCCTTTACCGTCTGGCACCATATCCCTGAGCTCTCCGCGTCTGGTTCCCAAGGCTTCCATCAGACTTCCCTGATGCTGTTCCTCCACATCAACCGCTAGCTGCTCATAGGGCTCACAGATTACTCCTTCCAGTTCGCGAAATATGACTTCCGGGCGGGAAACCGCCAGTTCGTACCCCTCTCGGCGCATGTTTTCAAGAAGTATGGAAAGGTGCAGTTCACCGCGCCCCGACACCCTGAATTTCTCCGGGTCGTTTCCCTCCTCCACACGCAGTGCCACATTGTGCAATAGTTCCCTCTCGAGACGATCCTTCAACTGGCGGGAGGTAACATACTTGCCCTCCCGGCCTGCGAATGGCGAACTGTTCACTTGAAAGGTCATGCTCACCGTGGGTTCATCCACCGTCAGCCTAGGTAACGCCTCGACCGAATCCGGATCACACAGGGTGTCCGAGACGTTAGGCGCCTGTATTCCCGATAATGCCACGATATCCCCGGCGGTCGCCTGCTCCACCTCAACTCGCTCAAGGCCCAGAAAGCCGTATACCAAGCCCACTCGGGCTCTGTGCTGATCTCCATCGGGTTTGGCTACAACAACGGGCATATTGCGTTTCAATGTCCCTCTGGTAATTCGCCCCACCGCAATAGCCCCCACATAGGTGTTGTAGGCCAGTGTCGAAATCTGCATCTGAAAGGGGCCCTGGGGATCAACCGGAGGCTCGGGGCAATTGTTTACTATTGCCTCGAACAGAGGCGTCATATCTCCCTCTCGCACGCCACTCTGATCACCCGCGTATCCGTTTACCGCAGATGCGAAGATGATGGGGAAATCGAGCTGATCGTCATTCGCCCCAAGGCGATCGAAAAGGTCGAACGTCTGATCTACCACCCAATCGGGACGCGCCCCCGCGCGGTCGATCTTGTTCACTACCACGATCGGCTTCAGTCCGTGCTGAAAGGCCTTCTGAGTGACGAATCGGGTTTGCGGCATTGGCCCCTCAACCGCATCGACCAACAGAAGCACCGAATCCACCATGGAGAGCACCCGCTCAACTTCGCCTCCAAAATCTGCGTGTCCAGGAGTATCCACAATATTAATACGGTAGTCATTCCAGCGAATCGCGGTGTTTTTCGACAGGATCGTGATGCCTCTCTCTTTTTCCAGATCGTTGGAATCCATGACCCGCTCCACTGGGCCAAACCGATCTCCTAAAGTACCCGACTGCTGTAGTAGTTTATCTACCAAGGTGGTCTTACCATGGTCGACATGGGCAATGATAGCGATGTTACGGAGCCTGGTTATCATTCCTGGCCTCAGAAGTCGGCAAAAGCCGCCCATTATAGCCGAACCGGGAAAAAACATACCGGTAATAGCGCAGCGCTCCGGAATCAATGCTTTAGCGGAAGTAGGTTACTAAAAGAATTAGTCTGCCTCAGTATCGTGTTGTCATAAAAATCATTTTCGGGTTATATACAAAAACTGTGGATAACTCTGTGGAAAAACCGAGTAAACAATACCCAAGATAGCCTGCCACAACACTTTTCCACTATCGTCTACGAATCTATCAATCACAACTTTCAGTTACGAAACATATACTTAAGAATTTACTAATATTACTGGACTAATCACCCAGTGATTATTGAACTTCTTATCCCGTCAATCGGATACTATGTGTATAACCACGCTGATTTTTTCCGCATCCTGCTCGGTTTGATCCATTTCCTGCTTTCCGCTTGGACTTATGGGGCGCCATCTGAAAAAATCACGGAATCCGTTACGATCGCCAATCCACAGGGGTTGAAGTGAAATACTGCACGTTGATTCTTTTACTGATGTTGAGCTCGGGCCCACTATGGGCGGAGGATCGATATATAACCGACCAATTCGAAATCACGATGCGCTCGGGAGAAAGCACCAGCCATAAAATATTGCGCATGCTACCAAGCGGGTACAAGGTCAAATTACTGAAAACCAACCCAGGTTCGGGTTATTCCCAAATTCGGCTCCCCGATGGTCGTCAAGGATACGTCCTTACTCGCCAGTTGATGGATATTCCCAGCGCTAGAGTGCGTCTGGTAAACGCTGAGAAGCGACTCCAGGAATTGCAGCAAGAACCAGGGAAACTCTCCGCCCAACTTGCAAAGCTGCAGGCAGAACATCAACAACTGCAGAACTCACATCAGGGCCTAAAGAACGCGAAAGAGAAACTGGACAAAGAGCTCGAATCAATTCGCCGCACGGCTTCAAACGCTATCCAAATTTCCAACGAACGCAATGAATTGCGAAAAATGGTGGCCCAATTGACGCACCAGGTCGAGGAACTGAAACAGGAAAATCGCGAGCTCAGCAACAACAGTAATCAACAGTGGTTCATTATCGGCGGCGGTGTCGTGATCCTGGGCATCATTATCGGGCTAATTTTGCCTCATTTGCGATTTCAACGCAGAAAAAACAGTTGGGGATCGCTATAACGGAAGCTCCGTCCTATTCAAGTGGCTACTTTCTCCACGGTCGGAAAGACCACTTCAAGTTCTCGTTTCAACGACCGTTAAACTGGTATCCATTAACGGCAAAATAGAAGTATTTTCAGCACCTTGAGCGAATACTGGTCATTTTGCCTCACCAGCGGGAGTCGCTTTGGTGCCACAACAGGAACAACCAGCCAGTCAACTGCCTTCATCCAGTCTTTTCCTGAAGCAAGTTGAGTTGCAGCGTCTTTCCAGGGAATGCTACTGCTTACTGGATTTGAGGAAACTATCAAGCGACTTCTGTCGGCGTTACAGCTACCGGGGACGCAGCTTATGGCTGGATGCCAATGCCCACCGAATGTTTTTGGAAACCCTTGAGAAAAACAGCGGAACCTTCACCATTGGCGGTTACGAATCTATTTTGGAAGCCTATCCCCAACCTGAGTCCAAAGGCCCACTGTCCCGGGAATCGAAGGACAGCAGTATATTCGACACAACCGGTAAAATCCGTCAGCAAATGGGGCTGCAGAATAGGCAGGTTTCAGTATTCGAATTTGGCTACTTCGAAAAGCGCATCGACAAACGAATCAAGTACGCGATGCCAGTACTGCTCCTGGTTGCGGGCAAGGTAATTCCCGCCAAGACGAGAGATATATCTTATAGGGGTCTTCGGCTCAGGGCGAAAACCGCCATCCGATTTCAAACAGGCGACTCAATACACGTAAAAATCCCTCCCGCCACCATCGGCGGAGAAAGACTGCCGGAAGCGCGATTTAGTGTGGTCAAAGCACAACCACTGCTGTCCGAAATCATACTCTCGTTGGTTACGGAGGAACCCCGCTCCCACGAGGCGCTGCAGTTTTTTCGAGATATTGTTTCGAAAGAGGCGGGTACCTCTTTCGAATCTCCCAATCTAGACCAGGAAGATTCACTGCTAACTTCCCACTCCATCCTGGCAGAACGCTACTACTTGCGCTCCAGCACCATCATTCCACTTTTCCTGTTCAGGGCTCCCGCTGAAGAGGCGCCTCTCAAAATTGTATTCAAGAACGAGAACAACAGCCTCGCTCTGAGAGCTTTTGAGACCTCCACCGGCCACCACGACCTCAGCCCCTTGGCGCGCGAAGAGTTTATCAAGACACTCGCCAAGGTGGCCCGCAGGGACGGTCAGGCCGATGCCCTATTAGCCGTGAGACGGGCCGAAGACGGCGAATCTCCCTTGACCCTGATCCAAACCGAGTTTAAAGAGAGCGCCGCCTGGTACCGGTTTCTCGCCAAGCACAGTGAAAACCCCAACTTTTTTGTCTTCAAGATTGTGGCTCGATTCGTGCGAAAAACAGCAGCACACCGTATTCTAAGCGACCTGGATCCACTGGCGACCAAGTCCACCGACCTGGCTGAGAAGCTTTTTGCTGAAGCTGAAAACCTGCGTATCGCAGGCTCACTCATCGATGTCACAGCACAAATACGGCAGTGGGATCTGTCCCGATTGGTGGCAATGCAACCTGGCCTCTCCAAGAAGGACCCCCCTCCTCCACAGGGAGATGAACACCTCCCGGCACCGGAGATATGGCCAGTAAAATTTATCGAGGAAAAGAGAGCGGACAACCGCTTTACTGGGCAAATGAGGGTGGTGATTCAGATCGAAGGGAGAAAGTTCGGTGCCCGGACCAGGGACATCTCCATCGGCGGCCTGGCGGTCTTCAGCGACGATCCTGACCTACCGGTGGAAAAAGGCTCGCGAGTAAGGGTTTCTTTTCCCGATTTAAAAAAGAGCGTTACCACCATGGAAAAACTTCGCTCAGACTACAAAGACATCCCTTACGACGTTGTTGATATCAAGCGCGGCACCCCGACACTGCTCCGTCTAAAACAGTCCAGCGGTGAGCAGAACAACCGGTTTACCCGGGTTTTATCTGATTTTATCGAACAACGTCGTTCCAAACTGCCCCTGGAACTTTCACATCTCTACCGCTCCGCGGCGTTCAGGCTTTACTCATCACACTTTATCGAGAGCTCAGGGACTATCCCGTTTTTCTTGGCGCAAAAAGGTTCAGGAAAAAACGTTGCGCTGAAAATTGGCATCGTTCAGTCTCCCAGCTACCTGGCTAAATTCTTCGAACTAGCCGCTGGAGAACTGGATTTCACAGCCTTGATTGAAGCCGCAAAGTTGGACAACCTGGTCAGTGAAATGCAGCACAAAGGTGTGGCAGAAATCACCCTGTTTGTTTTCAAAGTCCGTATTCCAGGGACTCAACGATTTCGAATCGTGGTACCCGATACGCAAGCCGGTAGAGTGAAGCGACCGGACAAGCGATTCATCAATAGCCTTGGCAATCCAGACTTTCGATACATCAAGCTAATGATTTCCCGGCCCCAGTTGCCACCTAAGGTTGAAATCGAACAAGCGATCCGACGCCTGGCGTCGGCACCTCGCCCCAAAGTGAACGAGCTAGTTTCGGAGTTCTCGGGGTTGACTGCAGTGGGTGACATTGTCGATATCACCGGCCAGTACGGCCCTCTCCAGCCCGTTGGTTTCGAAGATTAGCACCCCTTACAGGGGTTATCTCTTAATCTGGGAAACATCCCTCACCGCCCCGTGAGCGGCACTGGTAGTCAACGCAGCATAGGCGCGTAGCGCAGTGCTTACGGATCGATCGCGCTCCATCGGTGTCCATGCATGGGCTCCTCTGGATTCCATCACCGCTCTACGACGTTCCAGCTCTGCCGACGAAACCGCTAGTTCAATGCGGCGTCGAGGGATATCAATTTCTATTCGATCACCCTCCTCGGCAAGACCGATATCCCCACCCTCGGCGGCTTCCGGTGAACAATGACCGATGGACAATCCTGAAGTCCCCCCTGAAAAACGACCATCGGTCACAAGAGCGCAGACCTTGCCCAACCCCTTGGACTTGAGGTAGCTGGTTGGGTAAAGCATCTCCTGCATACCGGGCCCCCCCTTAGGCCCCTCATAGCGAATCAGCACTACATCCCCGGGTTGAATCCGGTCTCCTAGGATCGCATCAACCGCTGCCTCCTGGCTCTCAAAGATCCGCGCGGGCCCCGAAAAACAGAGAATGGACTCGTCCACTCCGGCGGTCTTCACGATACACCCCTCCTTGGCAAGATTGCCGTACAATACCGCCAAACCGCCATCTCTGCTGTAAGCGTGCTCTAAATCACGAATGCATCCCGCCGCGCGGTCGAGGTCTGGCTCGGGCCAACGACTCGACTGACTGAAAGCCACCTGGGTCGGCACTCCGCCAGGCCCGGCGAGATAGCGCTCCCCAGCCACCGAGTTATCGCTGATGGCAATATCCCAACGCTCGATAGCCTCACCAATGGTTGGGCTATGGACGCACTTGGCATTCCGATGCAGTAATCCTGCGCGGTCCAGTTCCCCCAGGATAGCTATAACTCCACCTGCCCGATGTACATCCTCCATATGGTATTGCTGGGTGGAGGGAGCAACCTTGCAGAGGTTGGGGACCTTGCGCGACATGCGATCGATATCCTCCATGGTAAAATTCACCTTGGCTTCGTGTGCGGCCGCCAGCAGATGCAGTACGGTATTGGTGGATCCTCCCATCGCAATATCCAGTGCAATGGCGTTTTCGAAAGCTTCGAAGGTAGCGATACCGCGAGGCAGGGCGCCCCCATCCTCTTCCTCGTAATAACGACGCGCCAAGGCCACCACCAGTCTTCCCGCTTCCAGAAACAGCGCCTTGCGGTCTGCATGGGTAGCAAGCAGAGAACCGTTCCCCGGCAAACTCAGGCCCAGCGCCTCTGTCAGACAGTTCATGGAATTGGCGGTAAACATGCCTGAGCAGGAACCGCAGGTTGGGCAAGCCGATCGCTCTATGGCCGCCACATCCTCATCGCTCTCACTGGGATCTGCGGCACTTATCATGGCGTCTACCAAGTCCAGCTTGACATTCTTTCCGTGAAGTGAGGTTTTTCCCGACTCCATCGGCCCCCCGGAGACGAAAACAGTTGGGATATTGAGACGCATTGCTGCCATCAACATTCCCGGGGTAATCTTGTCGCAGTTGGAGATGCAAACCATGGCGTCCGCGCAATGCGCATTGACCATATACTCCACAGAGTCGGCAATGATGTCCCGGGAGGGCAACGAATAAAGCATGCCACCGTGACCCATGGCGATACCGTCGTCGACGGCGATGGTGTTGAATTCCTTTGCAACCCCTCCTGCAACCTCGATCTCCCTGGCGACCAACTGCCCCAGATCTTTCAAGTGAACATGCCCGGGCACGAACTGGGTAAATGAGTTGACCACCGCCACAATCGGCTTCTCGAAGTCTTCGTCCTGCATGCCGGTAGCGCGCCAAAGCGCCCTGGCACCCGCCATATTACGGCCGTGAGTAGTGGTTCGCGATCGGTACTGGGGCATCGTCCTCTCCGTAGTAATGAGTCTATTGGGGCAATTATCCATATTCTCAGAACAGTGTGTAACTGCAAGATGATTGTGGCAATCAAGCCCCTGGATTAGGACTATAATCCAACAACTGATCCCCATTACAGGTTCGAGCATGGCCAGAAAAAGCGAACTGACCCGGCAACGCATCGTAAACGCGGCAAATCAACTGATTTATAAGAAAGGCTTCAATCGCACATCTTTCAGCGATGTGGTGAAAGAGGCGGGGGTTCCGCGAGGCAACATCTATTACTACTTCAAATCCAAGGACGAGATCCTCCAGGCGGTGGTTCAACACCGATTGGAGGTGACGGCAGGTATGCTCGCAGACTGGGACAAATCCATCTCCAATCCGGTGGACCGGCTGGAGCGCTTTGTGCGGATCATGTATGACAGTACCCCGGCGTTGCTGCGCTCAGGTTGTCCAATGGGGTCTCTGATAACAGAGTTAGCGAAAGATCAGCCGGAGCTGAAGAAAGAGGTGCGGGCACTATTCGATATCTTCCAAAGATGGATAAAAGTGCAGTTCAGACAAATCGGCTACAGTGACGAAGCCCACGAACTCTCACTTCGACTACTCGCCAGGGGACAGGGGCTTATTGTTATATCCCAGACCTATCAGGACCCCGGATTCCTGGAGAGGGAGACCAAAGAGATCAATCGCTGGATAGAAGAGCTGGCACGCTATGCCTGAGATCGCCCCCCCATTGATGTCCATGATCGAAAAACTGGTTGCCTCTCCCTCAGTCAGCAGTGTTAGTCCCCGCTGGGATCAATCCAACAAGGGAGTTATCGATCTGCTGGCGGAATGGCTCGAGCAGACTGGTTTTCGGCCCGAGATCCTGCCGGTACCCAGTGTTCAGGGCAAATACAATCTGGTGGCTACCATGGGGGCGGGAGATCGGGGTCTGTTACTCTCCGGTCATACCGATACTGTACCCTGCGACGAGCAGCTCTGGCACAGCGATCCATTTACCCTGGTGCAACGGGGGCATCGACTCTACGGCCTCGGCACTTCGGACATGAAGTCTTTTTTCGCGTTGATTATCGAGGCTGTGCGGTGTATGGACCTGAAAAATCCAAAGCAGCCCCTTGTGGTCCTGGCAACCGCCGACGAAGAGAGCAATATGTGCGGCGCGCGCGCGCTGGTGGAAACCCATCGGCGATTGGGGCGTTATGGCGTCATCGGCGAACCGACAGGCCTGCGTCCGGTACGCATGCACAAGGGGGTCTCCATGGAGATTGTCCGCCTGAAGGGACAATCCGGTCATTCCAGTAATCCCAACCTCGGGGTCAATGCCCTGGAAGGTATGTATCGGGTTATTGGCGACATCATGGCATGGCGTACACAATTGCAGCGACGGCACCGCAATCCCTTATTCGAAGTGGATATCCCAACCCTGAACCTCGGTCACATCCACGGCGGAGACAACCCCAACAGAATCTGCGGCCATTGTGAACTGCACTTCGACATGCGTCCTCTACCCGGCATGTCCCTGGAACGGCTGCGAGCCGAACTGGCCGAGCGGCTGCAGCGATTGATGAATCACAGTGGGCTGGACCTGGAGATGGTGTCCAGCTTTCCGGGTGTCGAGCCTATGGAAACCCCCGCTGACCGCGAGATTGTCAAAGCCACCGAGGAACTCACCGGCCAATCCGCTTCTGCTGTGGCCTTCGGCACCGAGGCGCCTTACCTACAACAGCTCGGTGTCGAGACAATTATTCTGGGCCCCGGTGACATCGACCAGGCCCACCAACCGGATGAATATCTTGGCGTGGAGCGTATACAACCGATGATTCGATTGATCCAGTCCCTGATTCGACGCTTCTGTCTCTGAAATCTCGCTATTCGGCTTTTATCGGATAAGGCAATCGTAGGTGATCTCCTGGTTCCAATCCCATGCGCTCGAACCAGCCCATGTTCATCTCCAAGGCATAGCGGGCCGGTGCCCCGGAACGATGGATCTCCCTGCCGCCGTCGGGCAGCATCGAAAGCCGATTGATCAATATCCCGGATTCGTCGAAGAAGCCCACATCCAGGGGGATATGAACATTCAGCATCCAGATCTGCACCGGCCGCTCCACTGGAAATACCATGAGCAGGCCGCGATCCTCCGCCAGCCATTTACGGTTCATCAATCCACGTCGGCGGGCATCGTCGTCAGCCGCCACCTCTACCATGGCGACCGCATTCTCCACTCGAATCTCAATCAGGTTGTCACCCGTACAAGCGTAAACGGATAGCAGAAGCACCCAAGTTACAAAGATAGTACCGATCCGTTCTCTCATTCTGCGATTGCGTATGGCACGCCAGACACCACACCTCCCTCATGACCTTCGCTGTCAATGATGTTTAAATTAGCGTCTTGGCGCAAACTGGAATAATTCGAGTGACAAAAAAGAAAACCCCGAAAAGCGATCCCTTCGTGGAATGGTTTCGCGCCTCCTCGCCTTACATTCACGCCCACAGGGAGAAGGTAGTGGTAATCACTTTTGGCGGTGAGGCGATTACTGACCCCGGCTTTCCCGATCTGGTGCACGACATTGCCTTGCTCCACGGCCTGGGGATCAGAGTGGTGCTTGTTCATGGCGCCCGCCCGCAAATCGAGGAGCGCCTTCGACTGCGCAATGCCGAGATGCAGATCATTAACGGCCTGCGGATAACGGATGAGGCGGCACTCGCCTGCGTCAAGGAGGCTGCCGGCATAGCCCGTGTGGAGATCGAGGCGCTGTTTTCTATGGGGCTCTCGAATTCTCCAATGGCTGACGCCAATATCCATATTTCATCGGGAAACTTCGTCACCGCTCGCCCACTCGGTGTGCGCGAAGGAATCGACTACGGACATACCGGGCTAGTCCGACGCATAAACGTTGGAGCCATCGAACGGGTGCTGGCATCGGGTGCTATCGCCCTGATTCCCCCACTGGGATACTCTCCCACCGGCGAGGTGTTCAACCTCAGCGCCGCAGATGTGGCATCTTCAGTGGCATCCGCTATCAGCGCCGACAAATTGGTGATGCTGCTGGAACACTTCCCGAGTAACAATAAACGTGGTCAATTCCCCACCAACGTGATTCCCGGAGAATTGGAGGAGATTCTTCGAAAGCGGAAAAGGTTACCCGATGAATTCCGTCAAAGCCTGCTGAGTGCGATCGACTGCTGTAGGCGCGGAGTCGATCGCATCCATCTGTTGAATCGGCGTCTGGATGGGGGCGTATTGCTCGAACTATTCACCCGGGATGGTGTGGGCACCATGTTGACCGCGGAGCACTATGAAATCATCCGGTCGGCACGCCTGAGCGATGTGGGCGGTATCTTGAGCCTCATCGACCCGTTGGAGCAGCAAGGTATCCTGGTCAGGCGTTCGAGGGAGCGGCTGGAGACCGAGATCGAACAGTTTTCAGTGGTGGAATTGGACGAAACCGTTATCGGCTGCGCTGCCCTCCATCGATATCCTGAGCAAACCATGGGGGAACTGGCGTGTATAGCCGTACATGCCGACTACCGATCCGGGGAGCGGGGAGATTTACTACTGCAGCACATTGAGCAACGCGCTCGAGCCGAGGGTATCGAAAGTCTGTTCGTACTGACTACCCAGACTACTCACTGGTTTCGAGAACGGGGATATGTGAGCATGCGGGTTGATGACCTACCCATTTCGAAACGCAGACTCTACAACTATCACAGAAATTCAAAAGTTTTATTGAAGCGGTTGAGCTGACCGCGGCCGAGATGCGGCCGCCTCAACCACCGGAGGCCTCATCTGGCTGTCCCAGAGCACGGGCGAGGGATGTCCGGGAGAGCTGGCCCCGCAATCTCCCGGATTTGTCCACTACCGGCAATGGGTATGGGGTATCCAAGGTCTCAGGCAATACCTCTTCGAGGAGAGACTCCGGCGCAATACCGACCACGGGATCCAGCAGGCGGTCGGAAACCTCAGTATCGGCTTCTCCCTCCACCGCGACTTCCAATGCCTGGCGCACCAGTACCCCCTGATAACGCCGGTCGCGCAAATAGAAGCCGTAGTCTTGTGCGCGTTCGCGCATTTGCCCCAGGGCACCGCCCAGGGTAGGCGATGTTATTTCACAGGACGGCGGCTGCATTACCGTCTTAACAGTCAATGCCCGCGCTCTATTGACATCCCGGACAAAGGCTTTCACATAGTCATCAGCGGGATTTAGCAGGATCTCCTGGGGGGCACCCACCTGGACCAACGCCCCATCTTTCAGGATAGCGATACGATCTCCCAACCGGAGTGCTTCGTCCAGGTCATGGGTAATAAAAATAATGGTCTTTTGCAGCCTCTTTTGGAGTTCGATCAACTGCTCCTGCATCTCACTGCGAATCAAGGGGTCCAAAGCCGAAAAAGCCTCGTCCATCAACAGTATATCGGCATCGGTGCAGAGCGCCCTCGCCAAGCCGACCCGCTGCTGTTGCCCCCCCGAAAGCTGATTGGGGTACTGCTCCTCGTACCCCGACAACCCCACTGTCTCGAGCCACTTGCGCGCTGTTGCCCGACGCACCTTGGCATCCACTCCCTGCACCGCCAGGCCATAGGCGACATTCTCCAGCACTGTGCGATGGGGCATTAACCCGAATCGCTGGAACACCATGGACATCCGATGCCGGCGAAACTCCAAAAGCGATTCAGGCGACAGCTTCATGACATCGACACCGTCCACTTCTATCCGCCCCCTGGTCGGGTCGATGAGTCGGTTGAAATGCCGAATCAGAGTCGACTTGCCACACCCGGATAATCCCATAATCACAAATATATGGCCTTTTTCGATATCGAGATTTATGTCCTTCAGCCCCAGTGTATGCCCCGTTTCCGCCAGTATCTCTTCCTTGCTTCGGCCTGCCTCAACCAAGGGCATGATGTTATCCGGATCGTCTCCGAATATTTTGTATAGCCCTGAGATACGGACGAGAAGCTCGCTCATGACTTTCGCCCCAAGAAGTGTTTTTGCGTTCGCCTGGCGTACGCCTGGGAGACGCGGTCAAAAATAATGGCCAGTGCGACAATAGCAAGGCCGTTGAATAGCCCTAGGGTGAAATACTGGTTGGTAATGGATTTCAATACCGGCTGTCCCAGACCCTTCACACCAATCATCGAGGCGATCACCACCATTGCCAGGGCCATCATGATCGTTTGGTTGATACCCGCCATAATGGTGGGCAACGCCAAGGGTAACTGCACACCCAAGAGCCGCTGCATGGTATTGGCGCCATAGGCAGTTGCCGCCTCCAGCACCTCCCGGTCCACCAGCCGGATGCCGAGATTGGTCAATCTTATTACCGGTGGGATGGCATAGATCACCACCGCGATCACCCCCGGCACCTTGCCTATACCCAACAGCATTACCACAGGTATCAGGTAGACGAACGCGGGCATGGTTTGCATCACGTCGAGCAGCGGCGTCACGATATTCTGTATACGATCGGATCTGGACATAAGGATTCCGATGGGAATTCCCAGGAAAATCGACAAGATGGTACATACAGTGATGATGCTCAGGGTGCGCATGGTGTCTTCCCACATGCCGAAATAGCCGATTAGCAGCAACGCCGACACGACGGCTATCACCAATTTGACCGACCTTCCTGCAGCCAATACAAGCGCCGCCACTGCCAGAATGAGAACCCACCAAGGTGAGTTGAGCAACAGTTTTTCAAACCAGATGAGAAATCCGAGTAGAGGATCGAAGAAGGACTCGATCATCTCCCCGTAGGTGCGCGAGAATTCCCGATAGCCGGCATCCAATGTCTTGCGAATCGTCAGCAGATCGGCACGGCTCATCTCCGGAAATTCGGTCAGCCAGGAGGCATCGGACATGAAGACCTCGAAGTATGTTATAGGAGAGTATTACCCCGGAGAACAACTCTCTCCGGGGTCTGGAGATACGCCGGGCTAGATCTCGCTCAAGGCCTTCCTGACCTTGGCGGCCACCTCGGGTGATACCCAGGGTGTCCAGGTGGATTCGTAGTTCTTGAGGAAGTGCTCCATGGCAATATCGCCATCCGCCTGATTTTCCTCCATCCAGGCCAGCAATTCATTCATCTGCGCATTGCTGAAGGCGCGTCTGGAAAGGTACTCATACGCCTCGGGCGCCTTGGCGGCGAATTGCTCCGTGGTCACTGTATGCACGGGCGACGGAGGGTACATCGTGGGCTGCGGATCCTCGCACTCCGCCTGGCTAATACAGTCGGTATAATGCTTTTCATCCGTGCCCGACCCAAAATCGACCTTAACCATCTTGTACTTGCCAAGCACTGCAGTCGGTGCCCAGTAGTAACCGAACCAGGGTTCACCCCGCTCATAGGCTTTGGCGATAGAACCGGCCAGGCCCGCCCCGGAGCCCGGATCGATCAGTTCAAACCCGGCATTTTCCAATTCGAGGGCATTAAACAGATTGCCGCTGGTGATCTGGCAATTCCAACCAGCTGGGCAACCCAAGAAGGCGGAACGATCGGGATCTTCCGGATGCTTGAAAAGTTTGGCCGCAGACTTGACACCCGCTATGGTCGCTAGAGTCGGATCCTTCTCCACCATGTATCGAGGTACCCAGAATCCCTCCTCCCCCCCATCCGAGAGGGACCTGCCCGCAACCCGCAAGCGTTTTTCGGCGACCCCCTTATCGAGTGCGTCCTTGAATGAGTTACTCCATAACTCCGGGGCGATGTCCGGTTCACCCTTTTCGATCATAGAGGTACCGGTGGGCATGGTATCACCGGGAATGAGCTCTGCTTTGCAACCATATCCGTGTTCCAGCACGAACCGATCGACATTGGCGATCAGCGTAGCCGAACTCCAGTTCATATCGGCGATGGTCACCCTGCCACACGCCTCTTCGGCCTGCGCAGCCGGCACCAGGGCAGAAAGCATCAGTATCGAGGCAATGGATTTATTCATTATATCCTCCGGTTTCTGTCGTTTTATTGGTTGAAATGAGGCATCGTGCCAGCCTGGTCTCGCCTAGCGGGCAAAAAAAAAGCATTCCACCTAAAACTGGAACGCCTCAACTAACCTCTAGTTTACCATACGCCGATCCAGTGGCCTTTTCCAACCCGTCACTCGGGAATACCGGCATGCTCAGTCAGGAATTGGTGGAACTTCTGAGCCGCAAGAGACAGCCTTTTTCCTCTCGGATAGACGACAAACCACTCCCTATACATTGGCATCTCTTCGACATCGAGGGTGACCAGCCTACCTGTCTCCAACTCCAGTCGCAGACTGAAAACGGAAAGCATGCCGACTCCCAGCCCCGCAATCGCAGCTTGCTTGATCGCCTCCCCACTACCCAGCTCCATATAGGGCTCCACCTCAATACCACGGGCGGCAAAATTCTGCTCGAAGGCGCGCCTGGTTCCGGAACCTTGCTCCCTGAACAGCAAACGTTCCCCCGCGATCTGTTCCAGGGTGATGCCCGAACGATCGGCCAGGGGATGTTCTGCGCTGGCGCAAAAAACCAGTTCGTCATCGAGAAAGGGGGCTTTCTCTACATCCAACTCTTCGGGTGGGCGCCCCAATATGTAGAGGTCGTCAACATTACCCTCCATACGCTCAATAATGTCGGCTCTGTTCGTGACCTTGAGCTGAGGCCGCACACGCTCGAAGCGTCGAACGAAGACTCCCAGATATCTCGGCAGAAAATACTTAGCTGTGGTTGCCACCGCGATTTTCAGAGTTCCGGAAACCTGACCGCAGAGTTCATTGAGGTTTTCCTCCAGATTTCCCATGCGCCCGAAGATATCGGTGCATGCCGCGTATACCTCCCGTCCCGCCTCCGTCAGATAAAGGCGTTTACCCAGCTGCTCGAACAGGGGCTGCTCTATCAGCTCCTCAAGACGCTTTACCTGAATTGACACCGCGGGCTGTGAGAGGTGCACCTCTTTCGCCGCCAGGGTGAAACTGGCGTTTCTCGCGACAGCCTCGAAAAGCCTGAGTTGCTGAAAGGTCGCTCGGATCATTTAGTCATATAAAATAGTTAATCCAAACAATAAAAACAATTAACTTTTGTAAATATTCGAACTTCGTTATGTTGTTGCCACCAGAGTAATTAAACTGATGTGACCGGGCACCTCCCGACCACTATCCGAGCGTTAGCGATAAGGAGCAATTGAGAATGGCGAAGAAATATGATGCGGGCGTAAAAGAATACCGCGAAACATACTGGATGCCCGATTACACCCCTAAGGAAACCGATCTCCTGGCCTGCTTTAAAATCACGCCACAACCCGGCGTACCTAGGGAAGAGGCGGCGGCGGCCGTCGCAGCCGAATCCTCCACCGGCACCTGGACCACGGTGTGGACCGATCTTCTAACCGACCTCGATTACTACAAGGGGCGTGCCTACGCCATCGAGGATGTCCCCGGGGACGACAGCTGCTATTACGCCTTTATCGCCTATCCCATCGACCTATTCGAGGAGGGATCGGTAGTTAACGTGTTCACTTCGTTAGTGGGAAACGTGTTTGGCTTCAAGGCGGTAAGAGCGCTACGATTGGAGGACGTGCGCTTCCCGATCGCTTATGTCATGACCTGCAACGGTCCGCCCCACGGTATCCAGGTGGAGCGGGACATCATGAACAAGTACGGCCGTCCAATGCTTGGCTGCACCATCAAACCCAAGCTCGGCCTCTCCGCTAAAAACTACGGACGCGCAGTCTATGAGGGCCTGCGAGGCGGTCTGGATTTCACCAAGGACGATGAAAACGTTAATTCCCAGCCGTTCATGCGCTGGCGCCAGCGTTTCGACTTCGTTATGGAGGCAATCAACAAGGCGGAAGCGGAAACCGGCGAGCGCAAAGGCCACTATCTGAACGTAACCGCCCCCACCCCGGAAGAGATGTACAAGCGTGCCGAGTACGCCAAGGAGATCGGCGCACCGATTATCATGCATGACTATTTGACTGGCGGTTTCTGCGCCAACACCGGGTTGGCACAGTGGTGCCGAGACAATGGTCTGTTGTTACACATCCATCGCGCCATGCACGCGGTGCTGGACCGCAACCCCCACCACGGCATCCACTTCAGAGTATTGACCAAGGCGCTGCGCCTTTCCGGGGGAGATCACCTGCATACGGGTACTGTTGTGGGCAAACTGGAGGGCGACCGTGAGGCCACGCTGGGTTGGATAGATCTGCTGCGGGATTCTTATATAAAGGAAGATCGCAGCCGCGGTATTTTCTTCGATCAGGATTGGGGTGCCATGCCCGGGGTCTTCGCTGTGGCATCCGGCGGTATCCATGTCTGGCACATGCCAGCGCTGGTCACCATCTTCGGCGACGATGCGGTACTGCAGTTCGGCGGCGGCACCCTGGGACACCCCTGGGGCAACGCAGCCGGCGCAGCGGCCAACCGAGTAGCTGTGGAAGCCTGCGTCGAGGCCCGCAACCAGGGCCGGCATTTGGAGAAGGAGGGTAAGGACATTCTCACCAACGCCGCCAAATCCAGCCCGGAATTGAAAGCCGCGATGGAGACCTGGAAAGAAATCAAATTCGAATTCGACACAGTGGACAAGCTCGACGTTGCCCACAAATAGCACCGTACCCAAACTGGCGTCCCGGATTTCGGCCTGGCAGTTGCGCAAGCCGATACCGGGCGCCGAAGGCAGCGTATGCGACGATCCAACATATGAGGTAATCAGAAATGAGCGACGTACAAGACTATAAATCGAGCCTGGCCGATGCCAGCAGCCGGAAATTCGAAACCTTCTCCTACCTGCCCGCAATGGAAGCCGAGGGCATCCGCAAGCAGGTGGAATTCATCGTCTCCAAGGGATGGAATCCGGCGATAGAACACACCGAACCAAAAAATGCTTTTAGCCACTACTGGTATATGTGGAAGCTCCCAATGTTCGGCGAAACCGACGTGGACACCATCCTCGCCGAGGCTGAGGCCTGCCACAAAGCGCATCCCGAAAACCATGTCCGGCTGATCGGCTACGACAACTATGCCCAGTCCCAAGGTGCAAGCATGGTGATTTTTCGCGGAGAAACGGTCTAAAACTTCCCTGCCCTTCGGGGCGGGTAATAACTGAGCCCGCTTAAAAAATCCGAGTCAATTTTCCGAAAAACGGAAGAACCCATGAGTGAAGTGAGTCAGTACCTGATCGACAACGAGCCCTTCTACCACCCTGTAGGGGATGAAGTGGCAAAATATCAGGCAGCCTATAAGGCCCGCATGCCGGTAATGCTCAAAGGCCCAACCGGCTGCGGTAAATCTCGTTTCGTGGAATACATGGCGTGGAAGCTGGGAAAACCCCTTATCACCATCGCCTGTAATGAGGACATGACCGCATCGGACCTGGTAGGCCGCTACCTGCTGGATATCGATGGAACCAAGTGGCACGATGGTCCACTCACCGTGGCCGCGCGACTGGGTGCTATTTGCTATCTGGACGAAGTGGTCGAGGCGCGTCAGGACACCACTGTGGTTATCCACCCCCTCACCGACCACCGCAGGGAGTTACCGTTGGAGAAAAAGGGGGAGCTGCTAAAAGCCCACCCGGATTTTCAACTCGTTATCTCCTACAACCCGGGATACCAGAGCCTGATGAAGGATCTGAAGCAATCCACCAAGCAGCGCTTCGGCGGCCTCTCCTTCGACTATCCTCAAACCGACATCGAAACCGAGATTGTCGCCCACGAGAGTGGCGTCGACAAAGATACTGCTCTCAAACTGGTGCATATCGCCCAACGATCTCGCAATCTCAAGGGACACGGGCTGGACGAAGGCATGTCCACCAGGCTACTGGTCTATGCAGCACAACTTGTGGCCGGTGGGATCGAGCCCCAGGCGGCCTGCGAAATGGCCCTGGTAGTGCCACTGACCGATGACCCGGATATGCAGGACACCTTGGGCGCAGCGGTCAAGACCTACTTCTAGCTGTCATCGCGTGCGCCCAGCGGAGCAGAGTGGACGGCAGCCCCGAAGCGGGCAACGTGTATTGCAGCAAGGCGACCTGTCATGTCTATCGACTTCAGCGATTACGTCTCCTGCCTGAACGCCGGGGATCACCAACACATCGAAGCCCTGGAATCCTCCTATCACGAGGCGGCACGGGTAATGTCACCCAGGGGGCTGCAAAACTACCTGGAGGGGATGCGCGCCATGTGTACCATGGGGCGCGGACAAGATCTGGTCCTGACATACATTCAGGAGATTCCGGGCGTCGCCAAGGAGGTAGGGGAAGACATTATTCCGGACCTGGTGGAGTCAATGATGAAGCTCACTTCCCACACCTCCGGAAGCGTGATCACCTTGATCCTTGCCAACATGCCCCTGGCGGCACAGCGACTCGGCGATGCCGATGTGGTTCGAAGCTATCTGAAACTGCTCCACCAGCTGGCGGGCAAGGCACCCCGTGGCATGCGACCCATGGTGGAAAATCTCGATGAACTGCTGAGCAAACTGACTCTCGGTGGTTTGAGGCGCTGGGCAATGTGGGGAGCCCAGGCCCATCAACGAGACCTCGACGGCCAGATGGCCTACTTCAGTCTGCGCAGCGGCGCCTCCCGTTCGGTGTTACAGAATGAGCGCCGCGGAACTCTTTTCGTGGACAATCAGCGCAAGTTGAACTTTTACCTTCGGGCGTTGTGGGCGCGCGCCTTCTACGTTAGACCCACATCAGGCGACTATGAAAGCCGCCGTGGCCTGCGCCCCTTTATCGAAGATTTCCAAATCCACGTACCGGATGCTTTCGACCCTTTCCGGGGCATTCACGGCATCGAACTCTACCGTGCCACCGTGGCCCATGCCGCGGCCCATATGGTCTACACCCGGGAGGCGATTTCCGCCGAGCAACTCTCCCAGGCACAAATGCGGTTTATCGAGCTGTTCGAAGACGCGCGGGTGGAATACCTGGCCTACCGGGAGTTTCCGGGACTCAGGAAACTCTGGCTCTCGATCCTGACCGCGCCGGTTGAAAAGGACGACGAATTTGGTGCGCCACACGAGACCATGGACTATATGTTGCGCACCACCCGCGCCATTATGGATCCGGACTACCGAGACTCGGAGCCGCTGGTGGAACAGTGCACCAGAAACTTCCGCCGCCAACTTGAGGAGGACCCTCAGGCGCCGGGGATCAGCTGGAACGCGGGAATCGATTTCTACAACATGATGACCCGGATCGCCACCATTCCTAGTGTGCGTATTCTCTCGGAGTGGCCCCTGCCCTACCGCGACGACAACCGATTCATATGGGAATTCTCCGAGAACATGTTCCTCTCCCAAGGCATCGACTATCTGCCCAACAGCCAGCAGCAGGTGCGCCGCTACGCCTCCGCCATTGAGATGGCCAACGAGGTGGACTGCGAATTAGCCGGGGACGATGCCCAGGAGATATGGGTGTGCCCAACCGAATTCTTCCCCTATGAGGACCTTGGCATCAGTTACAACCAGATGTGGGGCAAGGAGCCTGTTTCCCAGCCCTACCATTACGAAGAGTGGGATTACCATGTGCAGCTATCGAGACCCGACTGGGTGACGGTGATAGAACGCCGCCAGCCCAAGGGCGACCCAGGGGAGATGGATGAGATCCTGGTAAAGCACAAACCCATCGCCTCTCGGATCAGACACTTGATCGATGCCATGCAACCCCAGGGTATAGTTCGCCGCCGCGGCTATGAAGAGGGAGAGGAGCTGGATCTCAACGCCGCAGTACGGGCAATGACCGACATCCGGCGCGGAATCATGCCCGATCCGCGGATCAATATCCGCATCACCCGCCATATCAGGGATTTGTCGATTCTGGTATTGATGGACCTCTCCCACTCCACCAATGAGAAGATTGGTCATATTCCCGAAGGCGCTGAAGGATACGAGGAACAGCCCAGTATTCTTGACCTCACCCGAGAGGCTACCGGCCTCCTGGCCTGGGCCATTGACTCCATCGGTGATAGCTTTGCGGTGCACGGATTCGCCTCCGACGGCCGCCACGATGTCCAGTACTTCCGCTTCAAGGAATTCGATGAGGGCTACAACGACAAGGCCAAGGCGCACATGGCGGGCATGCAGGGAGGACTTTCTACCCGCATGGGCGCAGCTCTGCGTCATGCCGGCTCCCACCTCCGCCGACAGGAGGCGCAGAAGCGGCTGGTCCTGCTGATAACCGATGGCGAACCTGCAGATATCGATGAGCGGGATCCCCAATATCTGCGGCATGACACCAAGAAGGCGGTCGAAGACCTGGCCAGGATCGGCATCTATACCTACTGCCTCACCCTGGACCCCGATGCCGACCGCTATGTTGCGCGCATTTTTGGCGAGAACAACTATTCGATCGTCGACCACGTGGAGCGGCTACCAGAGCGGTTACCTGCGGTATTCGCCAATCTGACCGGCTGATCCGGCCCCAGTCTCTGCCAGCGGAGAACTATCCAATGAAGGAAACCAAGCGCTATGTGGGCATCCACAAAGACGTCAACGGCGGCATGACCGATATCGGTAAGATCATTCGTGACGCCTGGGCCTTTCAGATTATTCCGGAAGAGCAAAACTGCGAAGGCTGGCTAGCCGCGGGTATTGAAGATCTTTGGCGCAAAGTCAATGCGGAATGGGAGAAATACGGTTTCAAGGTTGCCAATCTGCCCGAGGAAACCCGCCAGCGTTACCTCCGCATCCAGGAGCAGGCCATCGCCCACGCAAAGCGGAGTGGATGGGATGCGGAGCTGGAGATCGAGGACGACTGAGCAACGTTCCATGTACACCCGTCACCTGGAGGTTCCCACCTACAGCCACTGGAAGGCCTCGTTGGATGCCCTGCATTTCAACCATGTCACGAGCTCACTGAAACGCGCCGGAGGCAATATCCGCCTGGAGCTTCCGCGTTTGCGCACGCTGGATCTGATTTTGCAGCCCGACGCCTGGATTGTCGTGGACCATGCCTACAACGATATCCCGGTAGTTGCCTGGTGTGAATTTCAGGTGGAGGGGCGCAACAACATCCATCTCCCCATTCCCTGTACGGTCAAACTGTTCCATGCCCACGGCGAGATCATTATGGCGCGTTCGATAGAGGCGATGGAGTTGCTGCTCGGGGAACACTTCGATCCCGACCCGGGAAATTCCGAGAGGCAGATACTCCCCCTCAAACCCAAGCCCGGTCGCTGAAAGGGACACTTGAGTCGGGCGACCCGACCAGTGTCATTTCCCCAACCTGCCCGGCTCCTGCGCCTGTCCAAGTTCCGGTCCAGCGGGTAAGATTACCCCTGCGCCCATGCGGTGACCCTGCTTCGATAGCGGAAGCCGGATGCGAGTCTCACACGATCGGCGGTATGCGCGATCAATATCCGGGATCACAACGAACCCAGCACAATTCTAAATCGAGTGCCGCCATCAACCTGAGAAGGGAAGGCCGATGAATCACCTCAGGACAAGATCACACCCACTGCTCACAACCGGGGTGTTGTTGGCACTCATTTTGTTTCTTCTGATCCCTGGAACTGCCGTGGCGGCGCTCGATCTCTCCCCCGAAGAGCGCGCCTGGCTGCAGCGCCAATCCCAGATCAACATCGGTGTGATGGATGCCTGGCCCCCCATCGCCTATTCGGGAGAAGAGGGTCAGCCACTGGGTATCAGCCCACAGGTAGTTCGACTCATCAACTTACGCCTGAAGGGATTGTTGACCATCGTTCAGGGTCCCTGGGGGCGGCTCTACGAGGAGGTAAAGGCCCAGCGGCTGGATGCCATCATGGACATCACGCCCTCCGAGGAACGAAGTGAATGGTTCCACTTCACATCGCCCTACCTGGTCATACCCCATGTATTCATCGCCCGCAGCGGCAGCCCCTTTATCGACTCGGGGGCAGACCTGGAAGGAAAGACGCTGGCGCTGGAGCGAGGCTTTGGTAATACCGATATCTTCAGAACCCATTACCCCGAAGTCTCAATCCGAGAGTACCCCAGTACGGCCCATGCGCTGGATGCGGTCTCCCGGGGAGAGGCCGATGCCTACGCCGGAAATCGGGCGGTTGCCGTCTATGTGATGAAGCAGCAATTGCTGCTGAATCTCGAAGTGCAGGGAAACCTGGAGACGGAGGGCTCGGTACTCTCCCTCGGTGTACGCAAGGATTTACCGATACTGAGAAATATTCTGCAGCGTGCTGTAGACGACATTTCCCAGGAGGAAATGCGGGAAGTGCTAGGACAATGGGTGACACCGGCTATTGCCCACCAATCCCTGCCGGAGTTGACGATACAGGAGAGAGACTGGCTAGACGCCCACCCGATTCTCAAGGCGGGCATAGACAAGAGTTGGCCCCCCTTCGAGTTCATAAATGAAGAGGGCCAATACGCCGGCATCTCCTCCGGCTTCATAGATGAGGTTAGCAGCCGTCTCGGAATAGGGATCAAACCTGAAACCCGAGAGAATTGGAACGCTGTCATAGGGGCGCTAATACGGGGAGAGGTAGATCTCCTGCCGATGATTGTTGCTACTGAAGAGCGCGCCAGAGAGATGGCGTTCACCCAGCCCTATATCTCCTATCCTGCGGTGCTGGTGACACGCAGGGATTCAGACTACCTGATCGACATCGGTAAACTGCGGGGCCGTCGTGTCGGCGTGGTAGAAGGCTATATCACCCACGAAGGGTTACTGCGAGACTATCCGGAAATAGAGGCCGTGCCGACACCGAGCGTGGCCGATACGCTGCGCTTGCTGGCGTCCGGAGGTGTGGATGCCGCCCTCGTCAATCTGGCCACCGCGACCTACCAAATCCAGAACCTGCGCCTGGATAATCTCAAGATCGCCGCACCCACAGAGTATATATTCGAGCTGTCGATGGCGGTCCGCAAAGACAATACTGAATTGCTCGCCATTCTGGACAAGGCACTGGCCTCGGTGGAAGAACAGAAGCGCGAGGAAATCACCAACCGTTGGATCAATATCCGCATCCAGTTCGGCATCGAGATCTGGGATATTCTGCTTTGGGGGGGCAGCGTTGCCGGCAGCCTGCTGCTGGTTATCGGCTTGATCTGGACATGGAATCGGCGACTCAATCGAGCCATCGAAAAACACCGCAAGGAGCTGGAGAAGAAAACCCTGGCCCTGGAAGAGAGGGTAAAAGAGCAAAGCTGCCTCTACCGTGTCTCCTCGATATTGGATCAGCGAGATATGGAAACGGACATGCTGCTGCAACAGATCGTAGATGCCATTCCCGAGGGTTGGCAATACCCAGATCTCACCGCAGCGCAGATTGACTGTCAGGGGCAAAAGGTTGCCAGCCCAACGTTCGCGGTAACCGAATGGCGCCAGAGTGCTGACATTTCGGTTCGAGGGGAGGCCGCCGGACAGGTTCGAGTCGTCTATCTGGAGCAGATGCCAAATTTGGACGAAGGGCCTTTCCTCAAGGAGGAGCGAGACCTAATCAATGAGATCGCCAAGCAGATCGGTTTGGCGATGGAGCAACGGTTGGACGAGCAATCGTTGAAACAGCTCAACCAGGAGTTGGAACAGCGGGTGGCAATGCGCACCGCGGAATTGGAGGAAACCCAAGAGCGTTTCCAGTTGGCTATCGACGGCAGCGGCGATGCCCTATGGGAACACGACGCCCGCAGCGGAAAAAGCTGGTTTTCACCCCGCTTTTCCGAGCTCCTGGGATATAGTCCAGGCGAACTGGAAAACTCTCTAGAGACCTGGAAATCCCTGGTCCATGCCGAAGATGTAACTGCCGAAGCCGCCGCCTTCAACGAACACATCAACTCCGACAAGCCCTACGATATCGAGTATCGGATGCGGAATAATTCAGGGGAATACCTCTGGTTCAGGGCCAGAGCACGCTCCCTAAGAGAGCCCGGAGGAAAAGCGTATCGCACCAGCGGATCGATAAGCGACATCTCGGTACAGAAAGCGCAGGCAGAACAGCTGGAGAGAGAGCGGGGCCGGCTGCAACAACTTCTGGATAACAGCCCCATCGGAGTGCTGATCACCGCCCAGGGGGTGGTGCAGTTCACCAATCCCCGGATAGAGGAGATGTTCGACCTTCGCGCAGGTGAGACTATGCCAGCTCTGTTCGTGGACCCGGAGCAACGGGCCGCACTGGGTAGAGCGCTGGATAAGCAGGATGTGGTGCAGGATTTCGAAGCACAAATGCGAGGTTGCGAGGGGGAGATCCTCGACATTCTCGGTACCTACATGAACACCCACTACCGCGGCGTGCCGTCGGTATTGGGCTGGGTCATAGATATCACCGAACGGAAGCAGAATGAGCTGGCACTGCTCCAGGCCAAAGAGACCGCGGAAGAGGCGACCCGGGCCAAGTCGGACTTCCTGGCCAACATGAGCCACGAAATACGCACACCGATGAACGCCATCATCGGCATGTCACACCTGGCGCTTCAGACCGAGCTCAACCCCAAGCAGCGCAATTATATCGAGAAAGTGGAGAGATCCGCCGAGTCGCTGCTCAATATCATCAACGATATCCTCGATTTTTCCAAAATAGAGGCGGGAAAACTGGATCTCGAGGAAGTTCCCTTCAGGCTTGAAGATCTGCTCGACGACCTAGCGAACGTGGTGGGATTGAAGGCGGAGGAGAAAGGGCTGGAACTACTGTTTGATATCGACCAGTCCATACCCTTGGCGCTAATTGGAGACCCCCTGCGGCTGGGACAGATCCTCATCAACCTTGGCAACAACGCCGTGAAATTCACCGAAACCGGCGAAGTGGTACTCAGAGTACGCCAGCAGAATTGCGCGGAGGGGCGCATTGAACTGCAGTTTTCCGTGCAGGACACCGGCATCGGGATGTCCCCCCAACAACAGGAGCGCCTGTTCAACTCTTTCGTCCAGGCCGACAGCTCCACTACCCGCCGCTACGGCGGCACCGGTTTGGGGCTTGCAATCACTAAAACGCTGGTGGAAATGATGCATGGCAGGATTTGGGTGGAAAGCGAACCGGGTCAGGGAAGCGTTTTTCATTTCACTCTCCAACTGGGTTTACAAACAGGGGGGGACTCGGTCTCCCGTATCCGAGGAGCAAAGTCATTGGGCGCCTTGCGCATTCTGGTGGCGGACGACAATGCAAGCGCTCGTGAGATCATCTCCGCAATGCTGAAAGGCATGGGATTTTACGTCGACCAGGCCGCCAGCGGACCCGAAGCCATAGAATTGATGATTCATGCGGACAGCGAAAACCCCTACGATCTAGCCATCATGGATTGGAAAATGCCCGGTATGGATGGAGTGGAAGCTACTCGCGCCATACAGTCGGACGGCAGACTCCACAATCTTCCTAGAGTAATAATGGTTACTGCATATGGGCGCGAGGAAGCGCGCCAAGCGGCTGAGGGCGTCGACCTTGGAGTCTTCCTTACCAAACCGGTAACACCCTCCAGCCTGCTGGAATCGGTAATGCAGGCCATGGGGAGGCCGATCATCAGAGAATCCAGAACCCAGGAAGCCCGGGAGGAGACCGAGCGGGCACTCTCCAAGTTAAAGGGCGCCCATATTCTTCTGGTGGAGGACAACGAGGTTAATCAGGAGCTGGCACTCGAGCTCTTATCCAGCAACGGGATGATCCCCACCCTGGCCCGAGATGGGCAGGAGGCACTGGAGATCCTTGAGGTGGAGGCATTTGACGGGGTGCTCATGGATTGTCAAATGCCGGTCATGGATGGTTATACCGCCACCCGTAAAATCCGGCAGAATCCCAGGTTGGCCGAACTTCCGGTACTGGCCATGACCGCCAACGCCATGACCGGAGACCGGGAGAAAGCGTTGGCGGCGGGCATGAACGACCACATCGCCAAGCCCGTGAATGTCCACGACATGCTGGTCAGGATGTCAACCTGGATCACCGCGTCCAATCCCGAGGCCCCCGAAGCAGTGGTCGCCCCTGCCGAAATCACAGAGCCACTGGAGATTCCCAAGATCGAAGGTATCGACACCCAAATGGGATTGAATATCTGCCAGGGCAACGCCCGTCTCTATCGCAAACTGCTGTTACAGTTTCGCGATGGACAGCGCAATTTTTGCGAAATTTTCCGGGCCCAGGATACCCATGGAGACCCGCAGATACGCACACGCTTGGCGCATACCTTGAAGGGTGTCGCCGCCAGTATCGGCGCCACCGAAGTGCAGCAGGCTGCGGCGGAACTGGAACTGAGCTGCGAAAAGGACGACCCGCCTGAAACGGTGGCACAACGACTCACAGCTGTGGCGGCCGCCTTGGAACCCGTCATCACGGCCCTGGGGGGGCTCGCAGCACCTCCGGAAATCGCCGGTAGTGGGGATGCACAGCTGGATCAAGAACGGCTCGACAAGCTTTGTGTTGTGCTTCAGGAGCTTTTGGAAATGCATGATGCCGAATCCTCCGAGGTTGCTGAAGAGATCGCAGCGTTACCGGGCATGGGCGCCCATGCACAGATCGTAAAACGCCTGCTCGGTGCCATCGGCAGTTACGACTTTGCCACTGCTGCCCAAGTGCTGAGTGAGCTACAATGCGTTATTTCGACGCGTTAATGCTTGAGGGACTTTTGTCAAGCCGCCCAATACTGGCTGTGGAGGCCCAAATTGAAACATAGTTCGGGAACACGCCTGGAGGTGATAAGCCGTTACCCCAAGAGTCAAAGTGACGCTCCCCCGCTACTGTTTGTGCACGGTGCGTTTGCGGGCGCCTGGTGCTGGGACGAACATTTTCTGCCATGGTTCGCGCAGCAGGGTTACGAATCCCACGCCCTCTCCCTGCGGGGACATCAAAGCAGTGATTTAACCGGCAAGGCAATGCACCTCAGCGGCATCGCCGATTATGTTGAGGATGTGGCGGAGGTTGCCACTGAGTTATCCCGTCCTCCCATACTAATAGGCCACTCCATGGGCGGATTCGTGGTTCAGCGTTATCTGATAGAGCACTCTGCCGCTGCAGCGGTGTTAATGGCCTCGGTGCCTCCTACGGGCCTGGCTGGCCCCGCCTTTTCAATCGCAACCAGCCATCCGCTGCTAATGTGGCAAATCGCCTTGTTCCAGATTTTTGGAATGCACGAGACCTCCTCTGGGTTGCTGCACGACGCCCTGTTCTCTTCTACCAAACCGAGGCACGAAACAGCGAAGTACTTTCCCGCGGCGAAACAGGAATCCATCCGGGCGACTATAGACATGTACACAGTTGGACTACCGCTCCCTTCGATACCTTCAGACATGCCAATGAAAGTGGTTGGGGGCGGCCTGGACAAATTGATCGCCCCGTTACACATCGATTGGACCGGCATTTACTATGGTGTGCAGAGCAAAATCTACGAGGATGTGGGTCATGCCATGATGCTGGATGCTCATTGGGAGCGGATTGCCCAAAACATACACCAATGGTTCCTGGATATGGGACTGCGGGCCAACCCGGCCTAGCGACCTGCCGCAGGGTGAAATAACTTTTATCGATGGCCGGTCACAATCAATGCTCGCACACTCGTGCTGAAAAACGTCTGCTCCTAAACGCAGCTGTAGTTCGGGACAGCAATCCCTCTCTTTAGCAAAACTCAAACACCCAAAGGCCTTTTTATGGATTTAACACTGGTACTCGTGATCGCGGCCATCGCAGCCATCTCGGTTATGCTCTCGCCCCGCGCCCAGGATGGCGGCGCCTTCTTTAAAGGCCTGTCGCCAACAGGCGAACGACCTGGCCTGTTGATCCTTACCTTGTCCCAAGTAACGACCTGGATATTCGCCCGCTCGTTATTGAATGCCGCCATACTGGGCTTCTACTACGGTCTCTGGGGCACCCTTGCCTATGCCGCCTATTACCTCTCTTTCGTCACCGGCGGGCGTATCATTGACAGCCTCCGCTTCGACCATGGCTTCGCTAGCATCCAAGACTTCCTCGATAGCCGATTCGGTCATTGGGGTACTCGATGCTACAATTTCGTCATAGGCATCCGCCTGGTCAGCGAGGTATTTGCCAACTTGCTGGTCATCGGTATTCTGTTCGGAGCCGCTGGCAGCAATGCCTACACACTGGCGGTCATCGCTGTGGCTGCGGTTACCCTACTCTATTCCATGCTGGGCGGGCTGCACGCTTCGCTGCGCACAGACCTCTTTCAAATGCTGATTTTTGCGCTGGTGCTGGGACTGCTCGTGGTGCTGGCCGTGAGCGGTGGGCATTTCAATAGCGAATCCTTGCTGTTTAAACCCTTCGATTTCTCCGAACCCGGGCCCATTCTCTTGATTGTTGCTTTGCTGCAAGTATGGAGCTATCCGATGCACGATCCGGTCATGATGGACCGCGGATTCCTGGCAGACCGTGACACCACACGCAAGAGCTTTCTCAACGCGGCTTGGATCAGCGTCCTCTGCATCACACTCTTCGGCAGCCTGGGCATCTTGGCCGGTGCCGATGCCCAGAGTGGCGAGTCCATGAACCAGGCCCTAGACAGGCTGTTCGGGGATCTACCGATGCTGCTATTCAACGCGGCGCTGGTTATTTCCGCCATGTCGACCCTCGACAGCACACTCTCCAGTTCCAGCAAGCTGGTGGTCGTGGACATGAAAATCGTGGAGCCCAGCGTGGGCAATGGGCGTTCTACGATGGCGCTTTTCATGTTGGCGGGTCTGTTGCTGGTGTTCGTGGGCAATAAGGACCTTTTCAGCGCAGTGGCGGTAAGCGGCACCGCCTCGATGTACCTGGCGCCGGTGGTCTTCTTCTCACTCTGGGGTCAGCGTCGAGATATTCCGGTGTGGAGTTATGTCTCCTCTTTCCTACTGGCGATCACCGGGGCGCTGCTCTATTTCACCGAGTCCTCGGGACACACCCAATGGCTGGGAGATATCCACAAGTACACGAAGCTACTCTATATTTCAGCCACCGTTATAGCACTGGGCTGCCTTCTTTTCTGGGTCGGCAGTCACTTCTCCAGCAAGCAGCGGGCTACCGCGGTATCCACCGCCTAGGGAGACAATAATGGCGACGCCAACTATCCCTCTCGACGATGCGCTCCTGTTTTTTGGAGGCCCATACAGCAACCTGGCCGCCACCGAAGCCATGCGGGAGGAGGCAACCCGCTTGGGAATTTCGCGGCACCGGACGGTCTGTACCGGGGATCTGGTCGCCTATTGCGCTGAGCCCCGGGAAACCGTCGATCTCATAAGGGACTGGGGTATACAGGTAGTGATGGGCAACTGCGAAGAATCGCTTGCCGCGGGCAGTAGCGACTGCGGTTGCGGCTTCGAGGAGGGATCGGCATGCGCCCTGCTATCGGACGCCTGGTTTCCCTATGCCAGCCGCCTGATCAACCAGGCGCAGAGACAATGGATGTCGCAACTGCCGCGGTCGATTCACCTGACCATTGGAGAATGGCGGGTCCAGGTGGTGCACGGCAGCCCATCTAGCATCAATCAGTTCGTCTTCGCCTCGACCTCGAGAGCGGAGAAATGCGCCGCCCTCGCAGACGCAGAGGATGACTGCGAAATTCTGGTAGCTGGACACTGCGGCATCCCCTTTGGTGAACAAATTGACGGCCAATACTGGCTCAACAGCGGAGTGATAGGCATGCCGGCAAACGACGGCACAGCCGATGGCTGGTACCTGCTGCTGTACCCAACAACAGAAGGTCTGGAGGCATGCTGGCGGCGCCTCTCCTACGACTGGAAACGCACTGTAGCCGTTATGACGTCCCGAGGTCTTCTCGGCGGTTATCGGGAGGCGTTGCAGACGGGCTGCTGGCCCAGCATGGACATTCTTCCGACAAGGGAACGACAGCAGCGGGGTCTTCCCCTATCGCCGCGAACCTTACCCATTCGGCATACCAGGGGTGCTTTCAAAACGACGGCCTGAACCGCCTCTGACGCCCTTTGGCGTGATGCAGGTCAAGGGCGATTTCCGCGCCACGGGATAGAGTGAACGGAAGCGCACCAACCGGCGATGGGGATATCAATGTCCGCCTTAGTAGCCTTTAAAACCCTGGAACAGGCTATCAATCAGCGTATCCTCGGCCAACAGCGATTGGTCAAACGGCTGTTAATCGCCTTGTTGGCGGACGGCCACCTTCTAGTCGAGGGCGCCCCGGGCCTGGCCAAGACGAGCGCCGTCAAAGTACTGGCTTCCGGAATCGAGGGCAGTTTCCACCGCATCCAGTTCACTCCCGATCTGCTGCCGGCCGATCTCACCGGCACCGAGGTATTTCGACCGGCGGATGGTTCTTTTAGGTTTCAGAAAGGACCCCTTTTCCACAACTTTATTCTCGCCGATGAGATCAACCGCTCGCCAGCGAAAGTACAGTCTGCACTACTGGAGGCGATGGCCGAACGGCAAATTACCATTGGCCGTCAAACCTATCCCCTGGACGATCTATTTCTGGTAATGGCAACGCAGAACCCGATCGAGCAGGAGGGCACATACTCCCTGCCTGAAGCACAGCGGGATCGTTTTCTGCTGCACGTCAACATTGACTATCCTTCTCCCCAGGACGAACAGCAAGTGTTACAACTGGTGCGTAATCGCCTACTGCAGGGAATAGCTTTCGAGCCCATTTCCGGTGAAAGTGTATCCCGGAAAACGGTTTTGAGCGCCCGCAGGGAGGTGCTGGGCCTTCATCTGGCGGAAGAGCTCGAATCCTACGTGGTACAGCTGATTGCCGCGAGCCGCGACCCATCAGGATACGACCCTGCCCTGAGCGGTCTGATCGCTTACGGCGCCAGTCCCCGCGGCACTGTATCTGTAGATCTAGCCGCCCGCGCCCACGCCTGGCTTGAGGGGCGGGACTACGTCTCTCCTGGGGATATACATGCAATTGTAGCGGACGCCCTACGCCATCGTATTCTCTTGCGGTTCGAAGCGGAGGCCGAGGGTATAACCACCGACGAAGTGATATCGCGACTGCTCTCCGTCGTGCCTATACCTTGAGGAAACCGAATTGGAGGCAGCGTCGCAACAGGGAATAACGGTAACCGTTGAGCAGTTGCGGCGCCTCCGCGTTGAAGCTTTACGCCTTGCGGGGAGCAGGGGTAACGCAGTAAACGGCCTCTTTCCCGGTGCCTACCAAGCATTGTTCCACGGTCGCGGAATGGAATTCGACGAAGTACGCGCATATCAGCAGGGCGATGACTACCGGGTATTGGATTGGCGGGTCACGGCGCGCACTGGGCAACTGCACACGAAACTGTTCCAGCAAGAACGGGAACGCACCCTGTTCCTGCTGTTGAATGCCGGCGACTCCATGCATTTCGGTACCCGGGTGCAGTTCAAATGGGTCTTGGCCGCTCGAGTGGCGGCGGTCTACACCTGGCTTGCCGTTGCCAGCGGCGACCGTATTGCAGGAGTGGTGTACGGACACCAATCAGCTCCAAGTGTTTGTCCACCTTTCGGCGGGGAAACCGGTGCTTTGCGGTTGTTCAAACAGCTATCCGATGTACGCCGCCCCGTAACTGGGCAAACCAGCACGCTGGCCGAGGGTCTACAGGTTCTTCGCACCCTGATCAAGCCGGGTGCACTGGTGCTCCTGCTAGGTGATTTCAACGACTTAGAAGATCGGTCGGAAAAGCTCCTGGCGCATATTGGAAACCATCATGATGTCGCCGGGGTGCAACTCCACGATCCACTGGAGAAAAACCTGCCCCCTCCAGGTATCTACGCCATCACCGACGGCAAACAACGCCAGCTGCTGGATAGCCGCCCTGAGGGAATACGCGCGGCGTTCGCGGAACGTTTCGAGGAACAACGGGTCATGCAGCGTTCCGTTTTCCACCGTTGCGGCGCGCGGGTAATAAGTCTGGCTACGGATCGGCCACTGCTAGAGAGCTTGGCGGCGGCATTGCAAGGCAGTAGCAACAATCGGTGAGGATTATGCACGGAGGGTCTGACTATGAACAACACAGATGACGCTGCCCTGCTGCAGAGTATCAGAGATATACAGGTACCTGATGGTGTCGCCTGGTGGCCACCGGCCTTGGGTTGGTGGTTGCTGGCGGCCACGCTAACTGCGCTAGCAGCAGCGCTCGCTATCTATCAGCAGCGGCGGTCCCGACTGCGTCGAGTCGCCACTGCCGAGCTATCTGCTATCACGGAACGGTTCGAGCAGCATCAAGACCGCGGCCGCCTCGCCATGGAAATCAGTATTCTGCTACGGCGCATAGCCCTGGTCCGTTATCCCACTGAATCTGTAGCGGCACTGTCAGGAATGGAATGGCTGGGATTCCTGGAGGAGAGGGGCGCCGGCTTTCTGGGGTCTGAGGCTAAATGCAATCTGGCTCAGGCTCCCTACGCAAAGAACCCCGAATACGATTCGGAGTGGCTACTCGATCTCGCAGGACGCTGGATTAGAAACAACACATGATCAGCTTTCTCTGGCCTTGGGCGTTTTTACTGCTCCCCCTGCCGTTGTTAACCGGACATTTGTTACCACCTGGAGCGCTAGAACAGGGCGCCCTCCGATATCCAGGATATGCCCGGATCACTGCCCTCCGACACCGCACAAACACTAGCCGCAGGCGACGTCCCCCTCTGGTCCCCACGGCTATCTGGGGACTGCTGGTTTGCGCCCTGGCACAGCCGCTTTGGATCGGTGAAGATCATCCGGAACCGATTTCCGGCCGCGACCTGATGATGTTAATCGACGTATCCGGCAGCATGCGCAAACCGGATTTCCAACACCAGGGTGAAGCCGTCGACCGGCTTACAGTCGTCAAAACGCTGGCGGCACGCTTTGTAGAGGGTCGACGGGGAGACCGGGTTGGTTTGATCCTGTTCGGTGACAAACCCTACCTCCGCGCTTCCCCCAGCTACGACTACCTGGCGATTATCGAATTGATCAAAGAGGCAGAGATTGCCCTGGCGGGTGAATCTACAGCCATCGGTGATGCCATCGGGCTGGCGATCAAGCGCATGCGGCCGCTACGGGGCAGCAGTCGTGTCATCGTATTGCTCACCGACGGCGCGAACAACGAAGGTCGCATTCACCCCAAGCAGTCGGCAAGCCTGGCCGCAGCAGAGCATATCAAGATCTACACCATCGGCGTCGGCGCAACAGACACACCGTCCCCCAATCCCTACGGCATCTGGTCCAGCCGGGATGCCGAACGCTTTGAACGCGAAGTACTCGAGTCTTTGGCGCAAACCACTCAAGGTCGTTATTTCCATGTCCTCGACAGCGATGGCCTACAGCAGGCGTATGCTCAACTTGATCGGCTCGAACCCGCCCTTGGCGCTGAAGCCTACAAGTACTATGCGCAGGCGCTCTACCCCTGGCCACTGGCACTTGCCTTGCTGATTCATCTGCTTTGGAACGGCAGATACATCGCTTCCCTCGACTTCCGGAGCGAAAAAAATAGTGGCTGAATTTCATCTACTGCGCCCAATGTGGCTTCTGGCGCTCCTGCCCCTGACCATCATCTTCGCGATGATTCTCTCCGGTGGCCGCAACCACTCCAGCTGGAGTTCGGTGGTTGATGATCACCTCTTGCCGCACTTGCTTGTCAAGGACGCCGAACAGGGACGCTGGCGCTGGCCTCTGCTACTCGGGACGGCCTGGCTGCTGGCGGTAATCGCCCTGGCAGGCCCCACCTGGCAGCGGCTTCCCCCACTGCAATTCAGGCCTCAGGTTCCACCGCTGGTGATTCTGCTGGACCTTTCGCGTTCCATGGAAACCCGGGATCTGCAACCCTCCCGCATCGCGGTGGCCAAAGCCAAGCTGCGTACCCTGCTCCGAAGGCTGCCGCAGCGACCCTTGTCGCTTGTAGTCTACGCTAGCACTGCACACAGTGTGATGCCCTTCACCGAAGACCGAAAACTGATAATGGAGGTGTTGGCCGTGGTTACTCCCGAGATCATGCCCGGTCAGGGTAGCCGCGCATCAGAAGCGCTCTCTCTGGCAGCAGAACTGGTAGAAAGCTACCGGGCGAAGCAAGCCGATCTACTGCTGGTGACCGACTCCATGGATCCGCAAGCGATGTATCTGGCTCCCCGGCTGACAGAAGCAGGATTGAGGCTCTCGGTATGGGGTATGGGAAGCGAACGCGGCGGATTGGTTCCGGATGCACAACGCGGTTATCTCATTACCGAGTCGGGGGCGGTGACCTCCCGGCTGCAAACAAAAGCCTTGGCACAACTGGCCGCCCAAGGCGGTGGTCAATACCTGATCGTCTCCTCCGACGACCGGGATGTGGATTCCCTGATCGGATCGCTCCCCTCTCCTAAACCCTCGAGCGCAGTGCTTATCGAGGGTGACGGTGTAGGCTGGCGAGATGGCGGACCCTGGCTGGTGCTGGCTCTGCTCCCCCTGGCCCTGCTCATGTTTCGTCCCGGCCAGCTGCTGGTGGTGTTTGTTTGCGCCAACCTATTTAGCCCTGCGCTGGAAGCATCCCAGTGGGAGTGGCTCTGGCTCAACGGAGATCAGCGGGCTTTGGGATCCCTGGAAAGACAGGACTATCAGACAGCATCCAAAACATTCCAGGACCCTCTGTGGCGTGCAATCGCGCTCTATCGCAGTGGCGAATACTCGGCGGCGGTCAAGATTTTCGCTGAGATAGACTCTGCTGCGGCCCACTACAACAGGGGCAATGCGCTCGTCAGGCTGGGTGCCTACCCCCAAGCAATGGATTCCTACAGCAAGGCTCTCAGGCTGGAGCCCAACCACCGAGACGCCCGTCACAATCTCAGGCTGCTCAGACATTTTGTTGAGCGCCAGGCAGACAAGGTCGCAGATGCAGAAACCGGCGCCCAGACTCGACCCGAGTCGGCACAAGAGAGTAGCCCCGAAGCGCCCGCATTGACCGCTGATGAGTTGCTTGACCCTCCCCGGAAAGAGACTCACCGACACAGTCTTGCTTCGACGCCCCCCAATCCGCTCAAGGCGGGTAAAATGGGAGCGGGTGCAATACACCTGCCCGGCAATGCGCAACAGCGAAGTGACGAGAGTAGCACGGTAGGAGAAGGACTGGGTGGCGACCCCCATGCCAGTCGCCCCGAAGACCGAATTGCACGTCAGGGCACAGCCGAGGACGGCGCCAGCCGTTCTGGAAGCCGGGAAACCGCGCCCGGTCATACGCTGTCCGATAAGAGACCCATTGATTCCGGAACTGCCCTTGAGGCTCCTGGCCCAGACCCCCTGCAACCCCAACTCGAAGAGCCGGTCAGCGCGACGAATCCCAGCACTGGACGCGAACAAGGGGATGCCCAGCACGCTAGGCCGGCCAACGACCGCCCCCTCTCGGAAACACCGGGCGAGCTGCCGGGGATCGACCCGAATACCAATGCGTTAAATGGGGAGCTGAGTCAGGCGACCGGCATTTGGCTGGATGCAATCGAAGACAATCCCGGCGACCTGCTGAAAGAGAAGTTTCGGAGAGAAAAAGAACGCAGTGATCGCACCGAAATAGACCTGGATCCCTGGTGAAAAAAGTCCTGCTTCTATCGCTGTCCCTCTCTGTTCCCTCCCTTCTGCTTGGGGACAATATGCAGCGGCGCCCCTGGATCGAGGCCGAGGTTGCCCCCTCGAGGCCCTATATCCAGCAACAGGTCACCTATACGCTGAGGCTCTATCGGAACTCACATCTACAGCGCGGGAGCTTTATGAAACCAGCGATCCCCGGCGCACTAGCGGTACTGAGTTATGAAGCACCACCCGTCCAGGTTACCCGCCGGGGCGAGGAGTTCGAACTGATTGAGCAGCGCTACCTGCTCTTCCCCCAGTTCAGTGGCACGCTACGGCTGCCGCCCCCAATCTTCAGCAGCCGCGATCTCTTTGTCCAGGGCGCATCGCTGACGCTGGAGGTGAGGCCGAGAGCGAAGGCCCCGGAAATCCCCCATTGGTTGGTCACTCCCCGCCTCAGTGTCGTTGATACCTGGTCATTTCCGGCGCCCCCTCTGGAGCCTGGAGCGCATATTCGCAGAACTCTCACCATTGAGGCGCTGCATGTTACCGGCGCCCAGATACCGAGCCTATCGCCTTTGCCAGAGCCAACCGTTGATATCCAGGTATTGAGTGATCAGCCTTCAGAGTCATTCCACGGGGCAGACCTCACTGGCCGTCGGCGTATCGAGCTGCTCTATATACCGAGAATTCCCGGAACCACTACCGTAAAACCGATAACAATTGGGTGGTGGAACAGCACCAGCGACCAGCCAACCAGGACGATGCTGTCCGGGAGAAAACTTGTGGTAACTTCGGCAAAAGCGCCGCCCAAGGCTGCTAGTTCCCATATCCGCCCGGACCCTGTCCGCAAGGTTGACGAAGCAGCGGCAACTGAAAATCTAGCGCCGAGTTTCCAATTTTCCCGCCTCTGGTTGTTGTCGCTTTTTGCAATGTTGTTCTTGTTTTTACCAAGATTGAGAAAACAGCTATCCCGCTACCTTGGCCTGCTGCCTTTGCTCTACGGGCTGATGTCGGCGTGTCTTCGCAACGCACCTCGAGCTGCTCGCGACACACTCTTGGCCTGGGACAGGCATTTTTCCAAATCCTCCCCACCCCTGGACCTTCTGGCAACGGCAAAAACTCAGCAACCTGAATCTATCGTCAGAGCGCTGTGTGACCTGGATGAGACGTTGTACTCTGGCCGCGGAGCCCGGTGGAGAGGCAGCGAGGCACTTGCCCCTCTGCTACGCTTGCTGCTATCAGGTGGACCACCAAAACCAGACAGGGGCAAAAGGGTACTGCCGCCGCTGTGGCGGGACCACCAGTAAAACAGCCCGGCGACTGCCACCTGCCACCCCCTCTGGTGGTGCTTCGATGCGGCCACTCGGAGAGTTCTGCAATCTCTGATCGTGGCAACGCAAGGATCAGGCTTCGAGTTCCTCTGCCTCAAAATCGCCATCGAGTTCAATGGGTGGATCCGTCGGCTCCTCGATGTCCGGTTCCTCGATGGCAGGGGTTTTTGGGGTACTGCTGGATTCTCGCGCTACCTTCCACTTGTGGGCAGGCCTATCCGCGACAAAGGCCTTGCGGGCCTCTCGGAAAGCCCGTTCAAGTTCATCAACGTCGGTATCATCATCCGTCAATTCGCGCAATTTAGGCTCAACCAGCTCACGAGCATATTCCAGAAAGCCTCCTTTCGCATGATTGTAAAGAAAAATGGTTTTTGTGCCCGAGGTTTCCAGAGAGCGGTCACGAACCACCGGACTGCTCTTCCTCCCCGCGTTCAAAAAACCGAACCAAATATTTTTATTTGCCATCGCCGCAAGCCCTCCCACGTTCCCAGTCGCCGACTGACTTGAGTTTAGATCTTCAATTTGCCTATTTACCCCAAAAGGCTTTTGGATGGAATATCTTTTTCATTGGGAGTACCTGGCGGCCCCCAATGCCCAGCTAACGGCGGCTAGGATAGAGTTGGGAGAGGGAGAAGAGCATGGCTGAGGCGACAACGATGGAGGGCCCGGCAGGTGAGTCCCAGAACCAGGACATAGAAAGGCCCAGGGTTACGGCGACCAGCCCCAATAGCGCAGCGACCATAACCATTTGCTCGGGGGTGCGGCTGAACTGGCGGGCAGCGGCGGCAGGGATAATCATCATTGAGGTGATGAGTAGTACGCCCACTATCTTCATCGAGATCGCAATGACCATGGCAATCATGAGCATAAATGCAAGACGCACCCAGTTGACCCAGATTCCCTCCACCTGCGCCAACTCCTCATGCACGGTAATCGCCAGCAGCGGCCTCCATAACAGGATCAATCCCATGACGACCAGTGCACCGCCACCCCATATCCACAGCAGGTCCCCAGCGGTGACCGCAAGGATATCGCCGAAAAGATAGCCGATTAGGTCGATTCTCACCGACTCCTGAAACGCTACCACAACCAACCCCAAAGAGAGGGTGCTGTGGGCAAGTATCCCCAGCAGGGTATCGGTTGCCAGCTGGTATCTGCGTTGTAGCAACAGCAGGCAGACGGCAGTGACCAAGGCCACCAGTATGATGGCAACGTTCGGATCCACGTCGAGGAGGAATCCAAGTGCGATACCCAAGAGTGCGGAGTGCGCCAGGGTCTCGCCAAAATAGGCCATTCTGCGCCAAACGATAAACGCACCCAGTGGGGCGGCAACCAGCGCCACTCCGGCGCCGGCCGCAACGGCGCGCAGTATGAAATCATCCATCGGGGTTGCCGCTCCGTGGATGAACGCTTGCCCCTGGCTCATGGCAGATGTGGTCGTGGCGATGAGTATAGAAGGCGAGCCCTTCGTCGACAGGCTGGCCGAAGAGCTCCAGATAGGCGGGATGCCGGCTCACACTCTCGGGGTGCCCCGCACAGCAGACATGATGATTGAGGCATAGCACCCGGTCGGTTGCCGCCATCACCAGATGCAGGTCGTGGGAGATCATCAGCACACCACAGCGGTAGATATCCCGAATGCGTCCGATCTTGCGGTAGAGCTCCGCTTGTCCGGTGACATCAACCCCCTGGACCGGTTCATCCAGTACCAGCAGATCCGGCGACCGTAACAGTGCACGAGCCAACAGCACCCGCTGATGCTCTCCTCCCGACAGCTTCTGCATCGGTTGATCCAGAAGTTCCTGTATGCCCATCTCTCCGACGACCCGCTCTACTCCCCCCCTGCCCCGAGTGCGGGATAGGCGCAGAAACCGATCCACAGTAAGCGGCATGTTTTCCGAGAGGTGGAGACGCTGAGGCATATAGCCGATACTGATATCGGCCTTGCGCCTCACCCTGCCGCTGTCAGGTTGTTGCAAACCCAGGATCACCCGCACCAAGGTCGTCTTGCCGGCACCGTTGGGCCCGATCAGGGTAACGACTTCGCCGGGCAAAACTTCGAGATCGACCCCGTCGAGTACCCGGCGCTCGCCCAAACTGAGATGGACATCCGTGGCACTAACCAAGGCGTCCTTAGCTATCACAAGGTTTACCTCCAGCTTCAGTACAAGCCCTGGAGGTCATGGCCATAACGACCAATTCGCTGCTAAAGCGCATCAATGAATCACCCCTCCAAACAATCCACCAGAGCGTCCGCCAGGGCATTCATCAGCAGAAAATACCCATTCGCTCCATGCCCGAGTTGCTGCACTCCAAGTGGATCTAATACCCCGGCACTGGCGGATGTCCCCTCGATGAGCATGTGAGTCAACCGGGGATTGAACTGCGGCTCGCTGAAAACGCACACTGCTCCCGATCGCTGTATTTGATCACGAAGCTCACGAATCCTGCGGGCGCCCGGCATCCCCTCAGGTGAGACAGTGACGGCGCCAACGGCAGTTAATCGGTAGTGATGTTCGAATAGCTGATAGGCGTCATGAAATACGATATAGGGCCGGTCACGAACACCCGCCAGGCGGGCGTCGATTTCACGATCCATTCGTTCCAGGCGTTCGAGGGTGTGGTGAGCGTTTTGCCGATAGGCTTTTTCATTACCGGGATCGATCCTCACCAATTCCTCGGTTACCAGGGCAACGATGCGTGCCGCATTGGTTGGGGATAACCAGATATGGGGGTCGTAGCTTGGGTGGGAATGTCCTGCATCCGGCCCCGCATCATCCTCTTCCCGCTCCCCGTCATGGTGCGCCCAAGCACCGCCTTCACGGATTGGCAACAGCTCCATGCCAGGGCTCTCGGTAAAAGCGATGGCCCGGCTGCTCCCTGTTCTCGACGCCAATACCTTCTCCAAAGGCCGCTCAAGATCCCTGCCGACCCAGAACACTAAAGTCGCTTTGTTGAGCTTTCTCATGTCCGAGGGCCTGAGGCTAAAGGCGTGTGGAGACTGCCCCCCGGATACCAGCAGCTCGGGTACCGCGATACCCTCCATGACCGCGGCAACCAGAGAGTGGATCGGACCAATACTGACCACCACACGAGGGGCGGAGGCCCCGCTCAATGGTGGCCCAAGAAAACACGTAACCGCGAATAACAGCCAGACTGGAAAGCTGCGTTGCCCTTTTAGCATAGAACCGATCCCAGAGAGGAATAAAAGTGGATCGCCATAGTATTACTTTTACCGCCAAACGCTAAGCACAGAGGACGAATACGAATCAGAGGTCGTCCCTCGACCAGGTCGGACCCTCGCAGGCGCACAGCCGCCGCAGGTAAGTTATCACATCCCAGATCTGCCGACGCGAAAGCGTTTGCCCCCAGGCGGGCATGCGGTGGCTCTTGTTCAATATCGCCCCTCCGGCAAATACGCCATCAAACAGTGTGTCATCCGGGCGCTGTGACATAGACTCACTGTCGGTGAAGTCCGTGGGTGGTGTAGGGAGATAACTGGCATTCCAACCGTTACCGGCACCAGTTGGCCCATGACAATGACTGCAATAGCGATGATAGACTGCCTCGCCCGGAGACTCCCACTCCCCTTCCTCAGAGGAAGAAATGGGCGAGCCTTGTTTGGAAACCGCATCGCTCCCCGGCACCGGAAACAGGTTCTGGTGCAACAGAAATCCGCCAACCAGTTTCAGTTTTTGCGGAGTCAGTCTGCTACCCGGCATCAAGGTATCCGGCATCCACCGCTGTGGATCTTCGATGATGCTGAACACATAATCAGGCTGCAGCCGCCCCGGCACGGCCGCCAGATCCGGCGCGATGCGCCCCCCCTCTGGACCCAGCTGATGACACCCAAGACAAGCCGCCTTTTCGGTGACAAATCTGCGACCTTTGTTGATGGCAAACCGCGAAAGCGGCAGGTGGGTATCTGCAGTTGCCGGTATCTCCGCCGTGCGTTCCATGAGGAAATCGCTCAGCACTTCAACCTCATCCTCGGAGAGGCGAAAATCCGGCATTCGGCTTCCGCTTCCCGGCGGAAATCCGGATGGCCTGACGACTCCCGGCCGCCGCAAATAGGAGACCAACCACTGCCGCTGCACCCTGGTCCCTTCAAATCCTAAATCCAGAAGACGCCCCTGCTGCAGACGTCGTTGGCCAAGGGGATGGCAGGCGGTACAATTGTTGGCAACAAAAATCCTTTCACCGAGTTCTGCCGTAGCTTGAGGAAAACGCCCCCTCACCTCTTGGAAACGTTTTTCCAACAACAACCTCGGTGCCTGAGCCTCAACCTGGAGTGCCTGCATCAGGGTTTCCATATCAGCGGTGGCCTCAGGCCGTTGGGGCAGATAGTTCCCGGACTCGGTATGCCGACTATAAAAAAGTGCGGGCATTGCCACGGCAGGCACTGCCCTCGCTGGATCAGCCAGGTAGTTCGCAATCCACCGCCGCTGCAACCTTACTCCGGCTTCCCCCAGGTCGAGGGCCAGTTCACCTCCCTCGCCCTTCCAGCTATGGCACTGGGTACATCCCAGTGATGTGATTTTTTCATCAGCCCCGGTATCCGGATTTTCCGCCCGGACACCGCTCGCGACCAAACCCTCCAGCCAAGGCCAGCCTTCCGGTGTTGCCCGTTGCGCCGAAAGGAAGAGAGTAAGCGCCAGACTCTCCTCCTCGGTGAAATGGAAATCGGGCATCCGCGCCAGGCCATCGTTTCGCCGCACATCTCGGGGCCTAAGCAGATAATCAAACAGGTAGGCACTGCGGTAGCGGAGGCCTGCATGGCTCAAATCCGGTGCCGGGAACGGGGAGGGAACCACATCATCCAGGCCCGAGTGGCACGCCGGGCAGCCGAGCTCACTGATCAGTTTTGTGGCTGATCGCTTTGTAACGGTATCGGCCCCGGCGATTGACAATTGGATTCCAACCGTCATCAGCAAGCCGAGAAACAACAGAGTTTTTCTATTGATCATCGACCGCCCCGTTCCGCCCTATCACGACAAAGACTATCCAAGTCACTGGCGCTGTAGTCCTGCTGTACCTGCAACAGACCATGACTTGCGCAGACCCGGTCGAGCAAGCGCTGATGCTCGGTATGCGTTCTCGGTCCCAGATCAATGGCTTCTCGATAGTGATCCAGTGCCGCACTTTCGCGACCATCCAACTGGTAGGCATCCCCGAGCAGTACATACAACGATTGCGATTGGGGCGCTATCGCCTGCGCCTTCTCAAGTATCTTAATCGCTTTTAGAACTTCGCCTCGATCCAGATAACGCCTGCCTCTGATCTGCAGCCACAAACGAATGCGGTTGCGAACCGCCGTTGCGCGCACACCCATTTCCCTGAGCCTTCGTTCGATCAGAGTCCGGTAATCAGGAGCCAGCTCCTGATATTCGACAAGGTAGGAGAGCGCCAGTGCGTTGATATCGACATCATCATCAAAGGCGTACTCCTCAATTTTCTTCAGCAGATCAGCGTCCAAAGGCGACAATCTCCTGCCCACCACACGAAGCAGGTCGAACTCCGCCACCGGATGACGCTCGTGTTCTTTGGTAAAGGCAGCTGCCACCTGAGTTCGGGTCTTGCCGTACTGCGCCCGGATCAAATCCATAATGATCGGTTTATGGGGCTTAGTTTGGCCGTACCACTGATTGAAGTGTTGCTGTTGCCAGGGCAAACCCTTATCGCGATGACACTTGTTGCAGGCGTTGTCGAGGCCCAGGCGAGCGTCGAAGATGGGACGGGGGATGGGGATGGTATGGTCCGATCTCGAAAAGCGAATACGCTCACCAACATCGCCATGCTGCAGAAAGGGCATATGGCAGGCGGTACAGCGGCTCCCCTCCGATGCAGCCGGATGATGGGTATGCCGGCTGATATCCTCCGCCTTGGAAGCATGGCAGCCTAGGCATTGGCGGTCGTCGAATCGCCCGGGAATCTCGAAACCATCGATGTCCCGATAATGCTGACCGTGAGGATCGTGACAATCGACACAGGTCATGGAGCCGTTGATATAGCAATCGCTGGATAGATGCCCCTCCTGATAACCGAACCCCTTAACCCGGCCATCGATGTAGCGGGGACTGCGATGGATAAACTGGGTGGCGTAGTAATCTTCAAACCGTTTCCCGGGAAGAAATCCCGGCTTGAGCTGCTGGGTCAATGCGTGACACCTAAAACAGACTTCTAGGGATCCATCTTTGTCCCTCAATGCCAGCGGCTCCATACCGATATCCTGTAACTGCGTTGGGTCGGGAGATGCCATCAGCTCAATGTGCTTTCTACCGGGTCCATGGCAGGACTCGCAATTGATCGCGAGGCTCTTGAACCGAACCAGCTCACGTTGGGCGTCTGTATCGTAACCCGCCTCCATCTGACTGCTGTGACAATTACCGCAATTGACTCCGAAATTACTGATAGGCGGCCAGTACTTGCAGTCATCAATGGAAAGCTCTTCATCGATTGGTTTCCAACCCTGGCTGAAACGAGTCTCGCAAAACCAGATTTTCTGCTGACCAGCGAAGTCAAAAGGCAACAGCCGCAGGGATCCATCCGCAAAAGCCGAAAAGGCTGTTTGAGTACCACCGCCCACCATGTGAGCACCGCCGACAAAGGCGTCAATTTCCAGGGTCTGAAGGGCCTCTCCCTCTTTGTCCACATGAAAAAGGAACCGGCCCCGGTGATCGACCTCAAGGCGCACCACAGCATCTTTAAATCGGAGGACTCCGCCATCGAATTCATCCACGGCGATGTCCATGGAGGGCCTTCCGCCCGCCCGACCATGGGTAGAGCCGTTCCAAGCCGCATACTTCGCCGGATGGCAATCCTTGCAAGCCTCGGCGCCTACAAAATCGCTGAACACCGGCGCCTCTACCGACTGCGCTGGGGCACCCACGGCGAACCCATATTGGGCCCAACAGAGACACAGGACCAATGCCAGGTAGAGTAAATACTGAGATTTATGGTGAGTTGATGTCTTCACTCGTTTGCACCGAATCTGGGTAATTGTTGGAGCTTGCATTGGCCACAAGAGCCTGCCCTCGCCACAAGTTTCGTGGTAGAAGTAACGCCCCCTGACAGTTTCATTTCTCTGCAAACTCAGGCTAAGGTGGGCAATATCCGACAATGGACCAATTTACCAGTCAAGCCAGCATTCGAATGGTTGATCATACTCTCTCTATCGCCCCTATGCTGGATTGGACGGATCGGTTTTACCGGTACTTCATGCGGCTCATCAGCCAACGTACGCTTTTGTATACCGAAATGGTAACCACTCAGGCGATCATACACGGCGACAGTGCCCGGGTTTTGAGTTTTGATCCCATCGAACATCCGGTGGCCCTGCAACTGGGTGGCAGCGATCCCCGCGCGCTGGCCTATTGCGCGAGCTTGGGGGCGGCAGAGGGGTACGATGAAATTAACCTCAACCTGGGCTGCCCATCGGAGCGAGTGCAATCGGGTCGTTTTGGCGCCTGTCTCATGGCCGAACCCGAATTAGTGGCGGCGTGCTACGGCGCCATGGCTTCCGCCACCTCGCTTCCCATCACCATCAAACAACGCATTGGAATCGATGAGCGGGATAGTTATGGTGAACTCTGCGATTTTGTCGGAACCCTGGCCCGGGCCGGCTGCAGCACCTTTATAATCCATGCGCGAAAAGCCTGGCTCCAAGGGTTGAGTCCAAAACAAAATCGCGAAATTCCTCCTCTACGCTACGACACAGTTAGAGCCCTGAAAAAAGACTTTCCGGCACTGGAGATCGTTATCAACGGCGGTATCACTTCTCTAGACCAGGCAGTGGCGCAATTACACCATGTGGATGGTGTGATGATCGGTCGCGAGGCCTATCACAATCCCTGGATGCTTGCCGAGGCCGATCCACTGGTGTTCGCGACCAGCAGCCCCACAACCAGTCGTTTTGAGGTGGTCGAACGACTGGTTCCATTCGCCAACGCGCAACTCAAGATGGGAATCCCTCTGAAGCGCATCACTCGACACATTCTGGGTCTGTTTCACGGGATGCCGGGTGCCCGGAAATGGCGCCGAATCCTTAGCGATTCCGCTGCGAGTTCCCACACTGACGCCGGCCTAATCCTCAGGGCCGCTGAGGCCGTGTCGGCACTGCAGAGGGATGCAGATCTTCACCGCAGAGCAAGCCGATAGAAAAATTCTATTAAAAAAACTCCAAACTATGACTCATAATTAAAGATGTGAACTGGTTCACATTCTTGGGAGCTTGATACCTGACCAGGATCAAAGGAGAGATCAAGTGTCATTACGAACCAGAAAGAAGATGGCCGACGTACTCATTATTATTGTTCTGGTTATTGCTACAGCGGTTTACCTGGCGTTTTCTCCGCTGTTTCCGGGGTGATTTAAAGCGGCAGTAACTTGTAAGCATTTTCTTACAAGTGTTTGTGGTCTTTACCGATATCAATCGGTCGCTCAAAGGCGCATCATTCCAGCCCTGTAGTTGAGGTGAATTCCAGTAGGGAGTTAAGCAACATGTCCAGAGAGACAAAAAGAAAGCTAAACCAAGTGGTAATTATTCTGGGTCTTTTTGCTGCAAATATCGCCTATTTAACGTTATCTCCGCTGTTTCCGTCGTAAATCTGTTATTTAGACAATATCCCACAACAATTCAACTGTCGCGCATCGTCCGCTTTTTTGGCTGAGAATCGCCCAGCTATCCGAACCGACAACAGCCAGCCTCAATCACCCGAGTGATTCGAGAATATCACCTGCCGTGGGGGATTGGGTCTCAAAAACAGGGATCGCGAATTGCCGTTCCGCCGCCGAGAGCGGAACCCGATTGTCGAGTTGTCTTTCCAGTACGCCCATATCGGCTTCGGAGGGGTTCCCGTCCGCGTCGCCCCGCCGGTGTATCCGCCGTCTGAGCTCCTGCTCGGGGATCCGGAAATCAAGAATTCGAAAAGGAATACCCAACTGCTGCGCTAATAAGCGAAATGGGTCGCGCTGATCAGCATGGAGAAAGGTGGCGTCCACAATCACGGCATAGCCGGAAGCTAAAACAGAACTGGCCAGCATCAGTAAGCGGTCATAGGTTTGCCGAGTAAATTCTCGCGTATAGATACCGCCATCAGGTGGAGAGTCGCTGTCCGCCTCCATCTCCAGTCCGGCAAGACGTTTTCTCTCGATATCGGAACGCAAACGGACCGCTGGTAGTCGAGCCAACAGCGCCCGGCACAACGTGCTTTTTCCCGAAGCCGAAAGGCCGTGGGTTATCAGCAGCAACTTCGGTAGAGGGTGAGTATATTGTTCCGCTGTCTGCAGATAGCGATCCAGCTCCCGCTCCAATCCTTCACGCGCCCGCTGGGTCAAGGTGTCCTGCGCCAGTCTCAAGGCGGAAACCTTTGCCCTGACCATGGCCCGGTAAACCTTGTAGAACTGCAGTAGACCCAGGCCGCGATAGTCACCGCTGATTTCCATATAGCAATCGAGTAGTTGCCAACCCAGGTGAGAGAGACGCTTCTCATCCATGTCCATTAGTAGGAATGCCAGCTCACTCTGGATGTCGACCCATCGCAGGTCTGGATTGAACTCAATCCCATCGAAGATTATCAACCGCCCGTCCTCGAGCGCGATATTACCCAGATGAAGGTCACCATGGCATTCCCGGATATACCCATCCGCCTTGCGCCAATACAGCATCCCCCGTAACGACTCAAAACGATCGAAGGTCCAGTGCTCCAGCTGGTTCAGTCGCGATGCTATCTTGGGATTCTGCAGTAGGGCACGTACCTGGCGGAAATTTTGGGCAATAGGATGAATGACGCGATCAGGGTAACCGAAGTGTTGCGTCGGCCCGGCCCTATTCACACTGCCGTGGAATTGAGCCAAACAGCGAGCCAGGTTGGTTGCTACGCCGGCGTTGAGCGCTTGGGGATGAGTGGAAAGCAGAATTCCTCCGGTAAAACGCCGCATCTTCACGCAATATTCCAACGGTCTGCCGGTACCGCCCAGCAACGGTGTTTGAATGTCGCCGGTTATCTGTTCTACGCCAAGATAGACATCGGGAGCCAGACGCCTGTTCAGGCGGACTTCCTCCCCACAAAAACGGCGCCTATAGTCAAGATGAGAATAATCAAGAAACCCTAAATTCAGAGGTTTTTTAATCTTATAGGCATAACCACCAACCAGTAATACCCAGGAGATGTGAGTCTCAACAAGTTCAGTGTTTGCGGCACCAACGGCATCATCGTTCAGCACGCGCATGAGATTGTTGACCAGACGAGCCTGAGATTTTAGGTCAAGCTCCATATTAGCCTCCCAACACCCAGAATAAACGCCAGAGAGCCATAAATCCTGTTATTGACAATATATAAGAATACTCTTATATTTGTCGGATTATTACCGGAAACTCTCCGGTCAGAGAAAATTTCAAACTACCCCGAGAGAATCGCATGAGCATCGATCGTATCGTTATGGCCTTCGCCGGCGCCGTCATCCTGCTGTCCTTGTTGTTGGCGGTCAAACACAATATCAATTGGCTTTGGTTTACCGCCTTCGTAGGCGCCAACCTGCTGCAAGCCGCATTCACCGGCTTCTGTCCTTTGGCGACTATATTGAAAAAAATGGGCACCAAAAGTGGAGCCGCCTTCTAGGGCCCGGGCAGTTCTTATTCTGTCTCTGGGTCCAGGGGAACCGCCAGTAGATCATGATCTGACGCTCCGGTGACCCTGATCTTGATAAAGTCTCCCGGATCCAGTTCCCAGGCACCCTCGATAATCAGATTACCGTCGATCTCCGGCGCGTCCGCCGGACCTCTGGCAATCACCCTTTCGGTTTCCACCTCGTCGACCAATACAATCATCTCCCGCCCAATTTTTTCCTTCAGGCGACGCCGACTGATATGGGACTGTTTTTCCATGAACTCTGCCAGCCGCTCCTGTTTGAGCGCGTCAGGCAGTTCTCCCGGCAACGCGTTGGCGGCGGCGCCGGAAACCGGGGAGTAAGTGAAGCACCCGACCCGATCAAGTTGGGCCTCCTCTATGAAATCCAGCAGAGTCTCGAACTCTGCTCTCGTCTCTCCAGGAAATCCGACGATAAAGCTGCTGCGAAGAGTCAATTGTGGACACTGACGGCGCCAACGGCTAATTCTCTCCAATACTTTCTCCGTGGCGGCGGGTCGGCGCATTGCCCGCAATATGCGTTGGCTGCCATGCTGCAGTGGCATATCCAGATAGGGGAGAATACGCCCCTCCGCCATCAGCGGGATGAGTTCATCCACACTGGGGTAGGGATAAACGTAATGCAATCTAACCCAGACACCCAGTTCCCCCAGAACCGCCGCCAATTCCGGCAAGCGGCTTTTCAGTATCCTTCCACCCCAGAGGTCGCTGCGGTATTTGAGGTCGACACCATAAGCGGAGGTATCTTGAGAAACAACCAGTAACTCACGAACCCCGGCGGCAACCAGCTTTTCTGCCTCCGTCATAATCTCCCCGGCCGGACGGCTGACCAAATCTCCCCGAAGAGAGGGGATGATGCAGAAGCTGCAACGATGATTGCAGCCCTCGGATATTTTCAAATAGGCATAGTGCCTCGGCGTCAGTTTTACTCCCTGGGGTGGTACAAGACTGGTAAAGGGATCGTGCAGCGGCGGAAGTAATTCGTGAACCGCGGACATAACAGCCTCATATTCATGGGGTCCGGTGACTCCGAGCACGGCCGGATATGTCGCCTTGATTTCCTCTTCTCGTTTTCCCAAACACCCTGTGACCAGGACGCGGCCGTTTTCATTCAGCGCTTCGCCAATTGCACCGAGGGACTCCTCAACAGCCTCATCGATAAATCCACAGGTATTGACAATGACTAAATCGGATTCACTGTAGCTCGGGGATATCAGGTAACCTTCCGCCCGCAACTGTGTCAATATTCGTTCGGAATCAACTAGATTCTTAGGGCATCCCAGGCTTACAAACCCGACCCTTGGAGCAGCGCTCTCAACCATTCGTTCCGCCCTCCGGTCGAATCTCCCGCTGTAGTAAACCAACCAGCGCCCCCGCTTGAGCTTCCCGGCCGATCTGTACCGTTAGCGTTTCCTCCAGAGCCAGCTCACCTGCCATGATAGGCGCGAACAGTTGCTCGGCAAACTGCTGAAAAATGAGCATTCCAGCCCGATTGCGGTCGTGCTGCTGATCGATGGAGCGGATGTCAGGGCCAAGCTGCTCCAGAAAGTTCTGGAATTCGGTCCCTTGGTGCCCAGCTTCGAGCGACTGAAATTCGGGGGAGAACTCGATAACGACACTCTTTCCCGCTCCGCCTGCAGGCTCTGCGATGGAGATCTTTATCGGATCTTTGATAACCATAAGGATCTGGCTCCTGTTAGCTGCGGTTGATAATACACGGGAACCCGGAGCGCCATGGTACGGGATGTGGGTCAAAACCGGCCAGTGCTACAGGTACAGAGTTTCACTGCCGCCCCCAGATCGAAAGGAACGTATTCTCCTCTCCGATCGGGGTTGCACAATGAAGCGAGTCTCCAATCCAGCGAAGCATTTGGAAGTAGCGGATACGGATTACAGTATTCATGATATAATAAATTAATAATATTTGATTATAACTGCGGGAAGTTTGGGGGATAGTCACTTTGAAAAATTGTACTCTCTGCCGCCTTAGTAAGGTTTGTAACTCCCTGCCTGGCATCTGCATCCTGATGCAGTTCGTGGCTGTCGGACTGTTAATTGCGATGCTCGTCTACCTGTTTGTAACCCAGGAAGTGCTTACCTGAAAACAGTGGTTGAAAAGGTCCATCTACAGGGATTTGGAGAGTTCAACATGCTGGTATACTGAAGTTCTTTGCATCCAGGGGCAATATCGATGGGATATCGGCTATCCAAAATATATACCCGCACCGGGGACAACGGCACCACAGGATTGGGAAACGGCCGACGGGTGGACAAAGACAGCGACCGAATAGAGGCCATTGGCACCGTAGACGAGCTTAACAGTCTGCTAGGCGTGCTCATTGCTCAGGGAGTTCCGGATGATATCGCGCAGATTCTCACCGCAATACAACATCGACTCTTCGATCTAGGTGGAGAGCTATCCATCCCCTCGCTGGAAGTTATCAGCGATCAGACAGTGAAAGACCTCGAGACCCAACTGGATCACTTGAACGAAGCGCTGCCACCCCTGAAGGAATTCATACTTCCCGGCGGAAGTCTGCCCGCTGCTAGCTGTCACCATGCCCGTACACTCTGCCGTCGCGCTGAGCGCAGAGTATTACACCTTGCACGCCAAGCCGATGAAGAGGTCAGCGAAAATGCGCTCAAGTACCTCAATCGACTCTCCGACCTGCTCTTCGTCATGGCCAGGACGCTGGCCCGTGCCGACGGAGGAAGCGAAGTGTTCTGGAGTAAGCAGCAGTGAGCAGCGGCATCGGAAATCCTCGGCGCAGCATCCTACCGGGCTCCCGGGTGACGCTTCACTTCTCCCTTTCCGATGCCGAAGGTAACGAGACGGTATCCACCTTCGGCGAGGAACCAGCGACAATCACCTTGGGCGATGGAAGCCTTTCCGAAGGATTAGAGTTGGCGTTATACGGTCTTACCGAGGGCGCCGCACAAACACTGCAGCTCTCCCCGGAGCAGGCTTTTGGCCACCGGGAGGAGTCGCGGGTGCAAACCTTGTTGCGAAGTGAATTCCCCGAGGGAATTGATCCCGAGCCTGGGCTGCTGATCGCCTTTGAAACCAACTCTGGAGAGGAGTTGGCGGGGTTGGTGCTCGAAGTGGAGGAGCAACAGGTCAGTGTGGATTTCAATCATCCCCTGGCGGGACAAGAGGTGATCTTCCGGGTGAAGATACTGGATATCGCCTGACCCGATTGAGTATTATCCAGCCACATGGATATTCAACTGGCAAATCCCAGAGGCTTCTGCGCTGGCGTCGACCGAGCCATTGAAATTGTGGAACGCACCCTTGAGATTTTCGGCGCCCCTGTCTATGTGCGGCATGAAGTGGTTCACAACCGCTTCGTAGTGGAGCGCTTACGAAAGCGAGGCGCTATCTTTGTCGATGAACTAGAGGAAGTACCGGACGGCAACACCGTAATCTTCAGCGCCCATGGGGTCTCTCAGCAAGTTCGCCAAGAGGCGGCGGGTCGGGATCTGAGAGTCTTCGATGCCACCTGTCCCCTTGTTACCAAGGTTCATCTGGAAGTCGCCCGCCACTGCCGCAACGGCGATGAGGTGGTGTTAATCGGACATCGTGGTCATCCGGAAGTCGAAGGTACCATGGGACAGTACATATCCGAAGACGGGGGTGGGAGCATTCATCTGGTTGTCACTGTCGAGGATGTGGCACGGCTAGAGTTGGATCCGGCCAGGGAGTTGGCCTACGTATCTCAAACGACACTCTCGGTGGACGACACCGAATCCATTGTCGCTGCATTGAAGAAGAGATATCCCCACATCAAAGGACCGAAGAAAAACGATATCTGCTATGCCACCCAGAACCGTCAGGACGCGGTTAAGACCCTGGCCGCGGAGAGCGATCTGGTACTGGTGGTAGGCTCACCCAACAGTTCCAATTCCAATCGCCTCAAAGAGATCGCCCTCAAGCTCGGTCGACCCGCCTATTTAATCGATGGCGCCCAAGATATCCGTCAGGAATGGCTGCAGGATGCGAGAAGAATCGGAGTGACCGCGGGCGCATCTGCCCCGGAAATACTGGTCGAGGAGGTCATCGCCGCATTGAAAGCCCAAGGTGCATCGACGACCACCACTCTCCCCGGGAGGGAGGAGTCGGTGATCTTCTCGTTGCCGAGAGAACTGCGAACAAAAGAATAATCTGCAGCGGGCCGGTCTATCTCAAAGCCGCATTGCTTTCCAGTACGACTCGAACCCCGTTACCAGCATTTATCGTCATCCGGTGTGCGCTTGCCAGTGCCATCGACCGTCATTGTTTTACACGGATCCGCCGCTTGTCCTCCCTGGGGCACGGCCGTAATGGTATAAACCCCACTAACTACCGAAAACGAAAGATTGTAGTACTCTTCCATCTCGTCTCGGTGCTCCGCAAACTGGGGAGAATCGAGAATGGAATCTATGTCGATGGCATTGCCGGCGGCATCCTGGTCGTATCTCATAGCTTCAGTAAAATTACGCTCCATGTATTGGGACATTTGCATCAAAGCCCCCTTGACGGCCCCCCGCCGGCTCTTCCGCACCTGATCCTGATACATGGGATAGGCGATGGATGCAAGAATCGCCATAATAGCCACCACCACCAGTAATTCGATGAGAGTGAAACCCCTTATCCCTTTTCTACTGGCCATAACGGGCCTCCCCGTTGTCCTTGGGCAACACCCAGACGGCATCGACCACCGGCACCTGCCCCTGATAGTTGACGATGTAACCCACCTCCCTATAGGAGAGACGCGACAGTTGGGAGATGAGGCTGTCCTCGGGCCTGAGTCCGTACCATAGTGTATCCGGTGACATGGGGTAGACACGGCCGTCGATCTTTATAGTCTTACCTGCAGGATCCACATATTCCATCACGCCTTGTGCCTCCATAGCGGACATCGGAATCGGGCCGGTGGCAATGCGCGGCTCCGCCGCCAGTCCGTGAGCCAGCATCAATCCTAAAATAACCAGGAGACCAATTAGCGCACCACGTCTGTTTTCATTCAACAACTTCATTTTCATCTCCTTGCCCGATATGGTCACTGCAGTTGACGCCAGGACTGACGGCCGATCCGGTGGCTGCGGGACTCGGTGATCTGCTCGATGTCGCCGGAGGAGCCACTGGCGAACTTGAACTCCTTGGTATTGGTCTTGATCACCGCCGGGGTCTTGATGATACCCACTTTCGAGCGCCTGCCCGACGTGGGGATTTTCTTTTTGACTATGTTTCCCTGGTCATCCGTAACTTCAATTTCGATGTAGTCGTCGGCATTGAAGACCGCATCACCATTCAGGTCAAAGGGGGTCACCGGCAGCCTAGCACCATCCACTGATGAAACTTCCATCAGCCAACTGGTGCCGCCATAGTCACAGGGATCCTGGGAGGAGATGAGGGTGGTAAACACCACGCGATCCTCCAGCAGCAGCGGTGCACTGACCACCCGTTCACCCTCTGGCCCGATAACCGGCGATTCCAGGGTCATGAACCAGCCGTCGTGCACGTCCCAGTCGATAGAATTTTGGGTCGACACCCGCAGATCCCAAGGAAAGGGGTTGTCGGTCAGTACTCCATTTGCGTCCGAGAGCTTGCTGTTCCCATTGGCATCCGTGATGGTCTCGTGGGTGATCACCTGCTCCAGGAGGTCTACCTTCTCCCGTGTGCCCGCAGCATTGCCGCCACTAAAGTTGTCCCAGATGCCGTAGAAGGCGTTCTCGGTCATGAGCGCACTGTCGCCGTTTTCGAAATACTTGCCGGTGCCAAAATAGACCAGCACATCACCACGGGGGTGCCTGCCGACCTGGGGCTTTGAGGTGATCGGCTGGGGATCGCCGCTGCCGTCGGCAGCCTCCGAAGCACTGAATAGAGGTGCTGGATTACCGTTGGCATCATCATAAGGTATTCCCCACTCCCCTGAGTTGTCGCTGCTGACATCGAAGGCCCACATCTTCCCATGCAAATCGCCTGCATAGATGCGATCGGTGACGCGGTCGCCGTTGATATCCACAGCAATGGGAGTCGCCAGGCCATTGGGGTTGGCCGCATCGCCTATCCCGGTACTGATTTTTTCCTTGACAGCCCCCGTGGCCAAGTCGACGATGAACAGCATCGCCTTGGAGTTGGCGGATTGGTAACCGTTACCGAAAACCGCCGCCCAACTGCCGTCGGCCATGCGCACCACCGAGGCCTGACCGATGGTGTAACCCAGATCCGCATCGTCGGCACTGGAGAATTCCCAGAGCACGTCAGACTCGCTGAAATTCACCGGGTCGCTGACATCCAGGGCATAAATACTCTTACCTCCGGCCCCGGTAGCTCCCACGAGCACCGACTTCCAGCCATTGATGTAAGCGTCATTCGCCTTCACGGGCCCATCCACGAAAAACTGATGGGTATATTTCGGGTCTGTGAGTTTCCACAGTTCAGATAAGACTTCCTCGGGAACAAAGGCGAACAACTCTTCACCGGTCTCGGCGTGGAAACCGTGCATCACACCGTCGTTACCCCCTACATAGACCATCCCGGGGCGCCCTTCGTAATCCACGCTGTTTCGGTAGACAATGTAGTTGGTGCCTTCGGCGCCCGGCAACAGGTTATAGCCGAAGTCCTGCTGACCCACGAACCAGGGGTCGGAGTTGACGATATCGCCCATAATGGAAGATCTGTTACGAAACACCCCACCGGCTTCCCGCATCTCGAGTGTGCGGTCACCGCTAATGTAGTCAAGCCTCTCTTCACCCAGGGCGTCCACACCGGCGGGCCCCATATTCAGCAACGCCTTGTGGGCAGCCGGCAGCGTGGCCCAGGTAAAAGCCAGGCCAGGATCACCGTCGCCATCGGAATCTGCGGCCTCGTGGGTAAAAATCTTTCGCGCCTTGGCTCGGGCATCCAGCAAGCTGCCGCCCTCCCACGTGGGGTCGATCCCTGCCGTGGCAGCGTCGGCATCTATGATTTGACCGGTTTGCTCGTCGATCTTGAAGGCCAACAGTTCTCCGCGCCAATCCTTGCTGTCGAATCGCGCCTGGTAAACATAGGTGTTGGCATTAAGCCTTGTGGAGTTGGTGGCGATCGCGGCAGAAGAACCGGTGCGCGCAACAATCGCGGCAAGGCCGGTGGACAACTTATCGGAAAACTCCTGGGGGTCCGCGGCGGAGAAGAACTCTCCCCGGCTGTTGACGGCCGCATGCCAGAGATCGTCGATTTTTCCGAGATCATCGGTACCGACACCATCCTTGGTGGGATTGGGCCAACTCTTGGTGCCGTCGGTAATCGCCGGGAGATCGGTTTCCGGATCGAGAAATCCATTGACACCCAAGCCGACGGTAAAAGTAACGAGATGCTGCCAGAACGCGGGATTAGCGGGATTGGTGGACACTTTATTAGGCAGGTTAGGCCGTAAGTCCCTGTTCCAGTAGTACATCGCCGCATCCGCTAAGGAGGTGGTGGCGTTCCCATTCTGATCTACTGTGGCCCCCTTAAAGGGATTGACAGGTTTATATTGATAACTCTGATTATCAGGCCCGGAAATGACCGGCCCATCGTTATCGTCCGCTCCTTTCACACCGGCGGTGGGTGCATCGGCGCCATTCCAGTAACCATCCGTCATTAAAATATGATAGCTCTGCCGACAGGATACATGAGCGCCCGCATCGTCGACCCCTGGAGTGTCCCCCCAAGGCCCCTTGTTGTCCGTGCGTGAAAAATACTTACCCACGTCATCTACCGCTCTGCGCAGTGGTGTACCGGAGGTGGGCATGACGTGACCATAGAGAGAGTCGAAGAAACCGGTTCGGTCCGCACCTTCGAACTTGCGCACGCCCTTGATGAGCGCCCCCGGGCTGTTGACGCCGTCTACAGCCGCCGCCCCCTTGTTGATGGAAGCGAATCCCACTCGAAGGCCGTTGCCCTGCTCGCTGAATGCGCGGCCAACACCCGCCCTGGAGAGCAGGATGCGCGACCGATAATAGCTGTACCAGTTGGCGAAATTTTGAATTTCCTCGGCGTAGGTGCATTTGTTGGCAACCGATACGCAATCCGCCCTATCTGCTCCCTTGGGGTAGTCAGAACCCCCCTTTATCTCGACCTTGGTATATTTCGTGGCATCGTCCCTGTCGGCTATGGAGCCCGGTGCGCCGTCATACCGGTAGTAAACCGCGGGATAATAGGTCTTGATTGATGTATCCGTATTGCTGGGTTTAGGAAAATTCGCCATGGTGCCGTCGTAGGTTCTCCACGCGGCCTTCTCGGTGTTATCTACTGTCAAATTGCGGCACCCCTTCGCTGGGGCATGGGGGTTGTGCGGAGCACAAGTAGGATCAGCTGAATCCATCAAGCTGCCATCAGACTTGGCCCAGGGAAGATACTGTAGTGCAGGGTTGTAGTAGATGCGGTTAACCGCACTGCTACGTGCCCAGATACCGTAGATATTGTTGGCAGTATCGAAGCTCGGAACATAGTACCAATAGTCCCCGCTGCCATATATTCCACTGGCGCGCGGATAGACATAAAAGGCAGAGATCAAGTCGCTGGGCATCAACTCCCAGTGCATGGACCCCGAATCGTCCAGAGTAAAGAGGATATTGGGTTCCACCGAACCACCGAGAAAGAGCGGTACCTGAGCAGGGGCGGAAATAGCTGTCTGGGCTTGTAACATCACCGCCAGCGCACTGACCAATAATGTCCCTTTTCGTTTCATGCCGGTCATTGTCTTGATCCTCTTACCGATTACCACTTGTACACACTCTGGAGTACCACCACGGTGCTATCTTGCGCACCTACACCACGGGAGGTGACTTGTAGAAAAACGTCTGCTCCCTCCAATGCCTGGGCTGCCTCGAGGCTATCCAGTATGGGGGGAATCTTCTCGATGATATATCGCGGCTGTGTGTTCACGTCGGGTATCCACATTGGATCATTCTTATCCGCCGCAACGACCTCCGCGTTATCCGTCCACCATTTCTGATTTGTGATGTGATCCTTCCACCAATTGAGGTTTCCATTGCCTGCATCAGGCGAGCCCAGATCCCAGATAAGACTATTCTTGTTTTTGTCATTGTCCCGCAGCTTGGGCAGATCAGGCTGAGCCGCAAGCCAGTTTTCGGCGGCGCGCAGGCCTGTCTCCGCAGCCTGAAAGGCTGTATTCCGGTCACGCATATTCCCGGCCATCCTTTCATCCAGGATATTGGTGTCCATGGTGGAGATACCGAAGATGGTGAGCAGCAACAATATCATCAGGGCGGTGATCAGAACCGCGCCCCGTTCCGCTTTTCTATTTAGTGAAGATCTCATAATCATGGCAGCTTGTTTCTTAGCCCAACGGTGGCGGTCATGGCCTGAAACAGCCGCAGGTCGGGATTAGGATTAACAGGGTCGTTGTCCTCCAGGGCGATATTGGTGCCCAGTGACCTCAGAGTCAGCCGCACGCGCACACTGTAGACATCCGCCCAGTCCGTTACTCCGTCCTGATCAAAATAGTCATCCACCGCCAAGTCGCTATTGTTATCCTCCCCGTACCAAAGCTCCAGGTTTTCGACCCCCTCGACCAGTTCCTGGCGCCCAGCGTCATCGCTGTTTTCCCGCAGGTAGAGCGACTGCCCACCGGAAGCGTTGGTACCGACGTAGAAATCGGACTGTATAAACTTGAACACCTGCGCCCCCACCCCGTAGGCCTTACTCAATTGCGAAGTGCTGTTTTTTGCCGCCCCATGTTTGATAACGACTTTGTCGTCACCCGTGTCGGTCGCCACCCCACTGGAACGGAACAGGTCCGATGTCTTACAGTCGGTAATCAACAGCAAATATCCTTTGCCGCTGTCATTGTTGTCATTGAGATCACAGCCAGTACCGAGATCGATTTCGATATCCGAACCCGCATCCGCCATGGCCTCTTTCAGGAATGCACCGCAGGACATTGCGCCGCTGACGGTAATCATGTTGGTGTTGGCGACAATTTTGCCCGGTGCCGCTTGCCCCGGTTCCTTGGCGCCCGGATAGTTATCCGCAAAGTTGCCGTCTACCTTATAGCCGCGCACCGCCTCGCTGTTGTCGAAGGTTTTGCTACCTGGGACATCGTTGGCGATGACATTGGGAGATACCACGCTCAGGTTGGAGCAACCCTGATTGCCCGCCATACGAATACTGCGGGTCAGAACCTCCATAGCGTAGCGCCCATTCTGCTGGATCCCTGAGAGGGCATCCTGGGTGCGGTAGGCTTGTTTGCTGGAGAGGAAAACATTGGCCATGCCGATGGAGAGAATCAGGCCCAATACCAGGGCGATCAATATCTCGACCAGGCCAAAGCCGGATTGTGCCGCTCTCCGGCCGTCACTTCCAACGATTGAGCGTGAATGCATGCTGTTAGTATTCGTGTCACTCATCATCAAATATCCGAAACGATGGTAAAATTGACGGTTTGACCTTGACCACGACTGTCTTCCCACTGGACCACTACGGTCGCCCGTGCATTATTATCGACATCGATTGAACCAACACCCTGAGGAAGCACGTCCGCAATCCGCGTAAGCCAGTTATTAACGTCATCCTCCGCCAACCCACCCGCACTACTTGTCGAACCTTTGGCTACGTTGTAGTCCTCTGCGATGGCTGCCGTTTTGTTGGCACGCAGACAATCGACAATATCGTAGGCCAATATAGTGGCCTGGGAACGCATGAGGGAACTGTGGTTCATCTGAATCCCGGTAGCCTGGAGTCCCGCGAGTCCAAGCAGTCCCACGGAGAAAATCACTACCGCGATCAGCACTTCGATCAAGGTAAAACCTCGTTGAGCGGATCGATTGGATTTGTGCCCAATTGAATATCTCAAGGCCCTTGCCCTTACGGTTGAATGTTCTAAACTCTTCATTTGATTTCTCATGGGCAGGCCGCCTTGTGGTTCGATATCCGGCCCGAGGCGGCGAGAATGATACTCCGATCACCGCCGTTTATCTCCAAACAACCGGCAGTTGCCACATTGCCCAATGCCTCGAATTGGACGACGGCATCTCCAGTCTTGGTGACAATCCCAATTCCTCCAGGTGGTGAATCGAATCTACGGTATTCTGTCGTCCAATTTGCTTGAGCGGGGTCTAGAGGATCGCTCTGATTGACTCCAACAACCCAGCCATCAGCCCAGGTACCCCATGGGCCGAAACTTACAGTCTCGCCACGCCGAACCGCCTCCGACCTGGCGAGATTGAGGGCCGCTACCAGTTCATTGGTGGCTGTTGTCAGCTCGCTATTGGCCCTCAACTGAGAGATGCTGGGTACGCCGACGGCAAGAACGATGGCAATAACCGCGATTGTCACCATCAACTCGACCAGGGTGAATCCCCGGGTTTCTTTGTAAGATCTTTGCATGCAATCTATATAGGCGAGTATGAAAGAAACTTCAGCCGCTATCGGCACACCCGGCAGAAGTTTCCCGATAAACGGTCATTTCAGGGATGAATCCAACTTTCACAAAAGATGAACTTGGGCAACCTGTGGTACCCCTACACATCCCTCGAATGGGGCAGTGGCCCAGTATTGTGTGCATTTGATGCTTTCATTATACTTCGCCGCTTATGCCGATGTAGCTCAGCCGGTAGAGCAACGCATTCGTAATGCGTAGGTCGGCGGTTCGAATCCGCCCATCGGCTCCAATAAGATCAACGAGTTACAGACGCATTGTTGTCAATAGCAGTTAGAAGTCGTTACGGGTGCACAGGAGTAGCAGGAGTGCCGCTCCCTTTGATTCAGTCAGGGCTGGACCACAGGTGGAGATATTCAAATGAAGCGATTGCACACAATAGTTTTGGCAACCTCGTCTATCCTGCTCGGATTCCAATCGCTTCAGGCGAACGCCGATAGCGGCTACACCGGAATTCATCCAGCTCAGCATTCTAAATTCCAGCTCGGTATTGGTGCCTTCTTCAGCCAAACGGATTATAAAGTACGGCTGGATGACGATGGTGACAGGGGAACCGAAATCGACCTTGACGACATTGGTTTGGATGGCGACGAAACAGTACCTTTCGGATTTTTGCGCTGGCGCTTTACCGATCGCTGGCGCCTTGAGGCCAACTATTTCGCCACCAGTGCCGACGGATCGCATCAGCTGGAAAAAGATCTCAGCTGGGGAGACCTTGATTTCACTGCGGGGGCGAACGTCAAGGCGAGTAACGACCTGGATCTCCTGCGTGTGGCCCTGGGTTACTCTTTTGTCAAAACAGAGAGGGCCGAGGTAGGGGCTGGTCTCGGTCTGCATTATCTAGACTGGGAAACGAAACTATCCGGTGAAGCCCAGCTAAATGGTGTTCCCGTCCTTTCGGAGAGCGATAAAGCTACAGTCGAGGGCATTGCACCCAACCTCGCGGTTTACGGTAATTACGCCATCAATAAACAATGGCTTATCGCAGGGCGGGCCGACTGGATCTCTGCGACTATCGGCGATATCAGCGGTAGATTGGTTAGATTTGGTGCTGCAGTACTTTATCAACCGTTCGAGAATTTTGGTTTTGGAGTGGGATACGACTTCATCGATGTCGATGTGGACTACGAAAAAAAGAACAACAAAACCAACTTGAACGGTAACATCCAAGGCCCGCAGGTATTCGCCACCTGGAATTTTTAAACTTTTTTTCGGAAATTAGTCAAAACTCGCCATGGATTGCGAGACCCTAGCTAAGCCAAACAACATTCGACTGGATTTGTTCCGGAAGAGTTTTTCGACGGCACCGCCGCTTGTACTCTCCGAATGAGACCTAGGTAAGAGGATAGTTGTTGCACCATTCGAAGCAGCAGGTGACAGCGGAGTCTCTACCAATTCATCGATTCATGATTCGCCAACATAGCGCGAGCGTCGCCGAGTATGGCGGGACCGCACAAAGGGAGCCGTCATCCACATGATCAGGTTCATTACAGCTGCTTTAGTGCCCCCATATAACAACTAGGAAACTAATAGCAAATCGGCGCGAATGAACGTTCTTGATCGTTCGTGGTTAGCTAACACTCTCACCCAATTGGTATAGCACGCTTCTCGTCACTCTCTTCCACCAATTTGCCTGAAAATCTTGGAATACCCTAAACCCAGGACCAATGGGTCTTGACTTGGTTCTCTAAAGGCCGAATTACAGCGGCCGCTATCTCTACTCAACGATATTTAGTAGCCGTCGCTTTATAATCCCATATATGCAGTATTTTTTTCACCCACTCAGATACAGCTCGCTGACAATGGAATGACGTAAAGGAACAGGAATGAAAACTCTCAAATACTCTAGACTCAGTATGTTTTTAACCTTCGCGGTTACCACTTTTTCCAGCAATGCAGTAGAGATACTCTTTGCCCATGTCGATGATGATGGGAGTTATAAGCCGAACGGAATTCAACTCGCTGAAATGATCGATGCGCTATCCGGTTTTAATGTGACAACTCGGTATCTAGATGCTGAGATATATACGGACTATGACAGCTTTGACCAGGTCTGGGTCTACGATCTATACAGAGGTGCAGACAGAGAGGCCAACCAGCTTGCGAATTACACAAACATCGCCAATTGGTACAATAACCTAAGTTACCAGAACCTGATTCTTGACGGCCGAATAATATCATCTACAACGGGATGGGCCTCAACACCAGAGTCCAGTTGGATTCAGAATTACGCTAAGCAAATGGACCTGCTTGGGGGTGGTTTGGTTTTGGGAACCGATCACGCCCCAGCATTTACGGACGGTATCAATGAGATAAACGCTCAAATAGATATAGAGCCGTTTACGGGTTTTATTTACGAGTACCCCTATGAGGCACTTGTAGATGAAAACTCTCCTCTGCACCTTGAGAGCTTAACGGATTGCTCAAGCTCTGAAGGAGGTAAATGTATCAACGACAGCTCGTCCACCAGTATTGTTCCCACTGGTTTACAGGGAAACGGTCAAACGTTGACACCTGTAGCATTTCACGGCTCGACTTCCGGCGCCTGGGAAAATGCCGCTGTTGCCTCAACCATGGGTAGTCGCACATTTGAAACCTGTGGGCTCGAAGGGCAACAACCTTGTACCGTCCCGGAGCCGCCTGTTCTCGCACTCTATGGTCTTGGTATTGCCGCCTTCGGCTGGTTAAGACATAGAAAGCCCAAATAGTTCTGCTCAGAAACAGGTGCCTCGCTGGGAATAGGGGCTTAACTGCCGGTATTGTATTTGGCGCCCGATCAGCCCAATCGGGGCGCCAACTTACAGGCCTCGTAGAACCCTGTTCAAATCCTGTGTTACTCCCCTTGGCCCTGGTATCAATAGTTTGATGCTGAGGAGTAATACTTGCGGAGAAATATCTTTCGTTCACCCCAAGTGGCAACAAGCCCACGTTGAAAAACCAACCCCTATTCCCGCAGATCGATCTCAGGTGTCATGTTGATATTGCCATCTGACTCCAACACACCGATCTTGATACCTGCCGCATCGCAAACAACAACTGTCGGCTCCTGAAATAGAGGTCTCCGGATAAATTGAAGCTGCCAGCCGAAACCCTCCATTCGACGCAGCGTAAGTCGCTGCTTTTGATTTAGCACCTCTTCCAGATTCTTAGGGATCGAATTATCGTCCTTGCGTTTTTCGTCACTCATCTTGCGGCCTGCCTCAATCTGCGGTGGAATCACCTCGGATAACCTGAACTGGAAATTGGGTACCTTAGGTGAGTAGGGCTTCATCCTGAGAGCGCATTGTTAAAAGAGATCTTGGTACCAATGCCCGCCTCGGCCATATGAGGACTTACGGCGCTCACTGCAAAGACTTTAGGGATTTACATAGTGTCAGGAGCCGGCACCAGACATTTTCTATCAATCGATCAACCCAAAGTAATGCGAACTAGATTTCGGCATCAGGACAAAACCCAGATATAATCCACATCGATTGTCGCCGAATTCGGAAGTATGTAATTCTTAACTGACAAGCAAACTTTTTTGAGGCGCGATCTTTCGGACGATGGACACCCCTCCCCTATTGACTGTTTTTTTCATTATTTTCACGGGCGCCGCAGTACTTGCTACCGTAGCATTGTTTGCCAGACAAGCAATGATCGTCGCTTATATCCTGCTGGGAGTCGTCGTCGGTCCTGGGGGAGTAGCTTTAATCAAGGATGTACAATTGATCGAGGAAATCTCGACGATCGGCATTGTGTTTCTGCTTTTTTTACTTGGGCTCGATCTACGCCCATCTGAATTGTTCCAAACCCTGGGGAAAATTACCCGCATCACACTGGCCAGCACTCTCTGCTTCGGGCTGATCGGCACGGGCATCGCTGTAGTCGCAGGCTTTTCTCCCAGAGAGGCATTTCTTATCGGTGCTACTTTTGTATTCTCCAGTACAATTCTAGGGATAAAACTGCTGCCTACTACTGTGCTACATCATAAGCATATGGGGCAACTCATGATCGGAATTCTGCTGCTTCAGGATTTGATTGCGATTGCCATTCTGCTGTTACTTGAAAGCTTTCAGCAGACTGACACGCTGCTCCAGGACATGCTCCAGATGCTTCTCGGATTACCTGTGCTCGGTCTAGTGGCTTGGTATTTCGGCCGTACTTTGCTAATTCGGTTGTTTCTGCGTTTCGATACCATCAAAGAGTACATTTTTTTGGTAACCGTCGGCTGGTGCCTTGGGCTCGCCGAACTCTCTCATATGTTTGGATTCTCTCATGAGATTGGCGCTTTTCTCGCTGGCATTACCCTGGCCACAACACCGATTGCCGAGTACATCGCGGAGACCCTGAAACCACTCCGAGACTTTTTTCTGGTGCTCTTTTTCTTCGCCCTTGGCGCCTCCTTCAACTTACAGATAATCATGGATGTCTGGCTTTGGGCATTGATACTCGCGGGCACCGCCCTACTGGTAAAGCCAGTTGTTTTCCATCTGCTTCTGAAACTCAGCGGCGAGCGGCGGGATCTATCGTTCGAAACTGGGGTGCGATTGGGTCAAATCAGCGAGTTTTCACTGCTGGTCGCCGTCGTAGCGCTAAACACCAACTTTATCGGAGACCGCGCCGCTTATCTCATACAAACGGCTACCGTGATCGGTTTTGTCGTCTCCTCCTACTGGATAGTGATGCGCTACCCTACACCCATTGCTGTTTCATCTAAGTTGAGAAGGGACTGAAGCGGGATCCCCGCAGTTCGCTGCCGCCCTACACCAGGAAGAGGATCAACCAATAGGTGCTGTTTCTGGAACATCGCTTATTCATCTGCTGAAACCAGGTAAAACAGTAGAAAATTTATGTTTACTTTAAAACGGGCATCGGGATATACTTTTGCTCAAATGCTGCACCTGCGAAATAACGCCCTTCATTTTAGGCGCTAAGTTACCGATAGATAAATAAAGCAGGAGGAGGGGATGATATAAAGGAGTCGTTGGTGCCGTATGGCGTTGGCGATTGATTGCAAACGCTTTTTTGGGTAGTCAGTATCATGAAGTTACACTGTTTAGGTTGTGGAAAAGCACTGTCCGGGGAAACCTTCCCCCACGAGATCGTGTATCAAGTATGCGTCCAGTGCGCGGAAATCATCCAGCAAGATACCCATAAATCCTATCCCCAAGTTTCCCGGGCGGTTACTAGAAATCTCGATCTCGCCAGAGATGCAAAGCGCTTGGATATGGTGCGCTAAACCTTTAACATCCCTCAGAATAACCACGGTGCTCGCCAGCAGGCATTGAGGCCGTGTCCAATTCAAAACAGAAACACATCAGGCACCTCACCGTTGAGCCGCCTCTTCATAAATCGACTCACAATTTTGGACTTCTCCCTTTTGGATCCTGAGAGAGGGATCTTAGGGCAGAGTTGGCAACTGAATGTCGCCCTTCAAGGGGCGCTCGATCACCAGGGTATGATTCTCGACTTTGGTGAAGTAAAGCGTCGAATCAAACAATGGGTAGATGACACCTACGACCACCGCCTTATCGTACCGAAGGACTACCCCGGTTGCCGCTACAAACGGGACAATGGGCGCATTGAGCTTGAGTTCCGGCTGCAATCCGGAGGTCGTATCTCTTACGGTGGTCCCAAAGAGGGAATATCTCTTATCGATTCAGCGCTTATCGATCCCGAGATTCTAGCGACCGCCATTCGATGTTCTCTGCGGTCCAAGCTACCCGGTAATGTCCACCGCCTCGATATCGAGCTGGAGGATGAATCGATCAGCGGTGCCAGCTACCGCTACAGCCACGGCCTCCGCCAACACCGGGGAAACTGCCAACGCATCGCCCATGGTCATCGTTCGCGTATCAAGATTTATCGCGACGGTGAACGCTGCGAGGCGCTCGAACTTGAGTGGGCTAGGCGCTGGCGCGACATTTATATCGGCAACCGGGCAGATTTACAGCGTGAGTTTAAGCAGCAAGGGATAGACTATGCCCAGTTCGGCTACAAAGCCGACCAAGGTCTGTATGAACTCACCCTGCCCAGAGAATCCTGTTATCTGGTTGATTTCGACTCCACCGTAGAGAATCTAGCTGAGCATATCGCTGGTCGGCTGCAGCTGGAACACCCAGGATCAGATTTTCGGGTGTTCGCTTTCGAGGGCATCGACAAAGGTGCCATCGGTATATCGGGGGAGAAAACAAGAGCCTGAAACTCTCACCTGCAGCGGAGGTACTCCCGAAAATCGCCTCTTATGATTCAAAACTCAGGCGCTGACCGTTGACTGCGGTATTTACTCTCCCCTCATAATAAGCCACCTGGCCGTTGACGAAGGTTGCAACCACTCTTGAACGCAGCCTCCGGCCTTCCAGGGGAGACCAGCCACACTTGTAGCGGACCGCTTCTCGCTCCACACGGAAAGGGCTATTCAAATCCACCAACACCAGGTCGGCCCAATATCCCTCCCTCAGATAACCCCGCTCTGCGACCTTGAACAGGCGTGCCGGACCATGGCTGGTCTTTTCTACCAGCTGCTCCAAACTCAGCAGCTGGTCGTGGTAGATTTCAAGTGCCATGGGCATTGCCCACTGCACCAAGGGCAGTCCGGCCGGTGCTTTGAAATAGCTGTTTAATTTCTCATCCAGGGTATGAGGCGCATGATCTGTCGCGATTACGTCGATTCGATCCTCCGCCAGTGCCCGCCTGAGCGCCTCGCGGTCGTCCGCAGACTTAATTGCCGGATTGCACTTAATGAAACTGCCCTTGAATTCGTAGTCCCTGTCATCAAAGAAAAGGTGATGCACGCAAGCCTCAGCAGTAATCCGTTTGCCGTCCAGGGGACCAGCATCAAACAGTTCCATCTCCCTGGCGGTCGTCAAGTGGAGTACATGGAGCCGAGCGTCGTTTCGGCGCGCCAGTTCAACCGCCATGGAGGAGGAGAGATAACAGGCCTCGGCGCTCCGAATCTGCGGGTGCAGGGACATCGGCACCTGATCTCCGTATTCAGCCCTGGCACGCTCCTCGTTTGAGAGAATGGTGGGAGTATCCTCGCAGTGGGTAGCGATCAGTGCTTCAGCATCCTTGAAAATCGCCTCGAGCGTCTCGACGCGATCCACTAGCATGCTTCCCGTGGAGGCACCCATGAAAACCTTAATGCCACAAGCTTGCCCCGGCCCGAGGCGACGAATCTCACCAATATTGTCATTGGTTGCACCCAAGTAAAAGGCATAATTTGCCGCTGACCGAGCGGCGGCTATCTGATACTTCTCCTCCAGCGCCTGCAGAGTAACTGTCTGCGGATTGGTGTTGGGCATGTCCATGAAACTAGTGATACCCCCCGCTACAGCAGCGAGAGATTCGCTATTAATATCGCCCTTATGGACCGCACCGGGTTCCCGGAAATGGACCTGATCGTCGATCATACCGGGTAGCAGAGTTCGACCGTCCGCTTTAAGCGTGCGCATATTCCCGGTCGCCCTGATTTCGGGATCAATCCGATCAATACGGCCGTTGCGAATCAGCAGGTCTCCCTCCAGGATTCTGCCATCGTTTACCATCCGACAATCCTTGATGAGTATTTCCGGTGCCACTTTAATCGTACTCCCTGTCTTTCCAAGTTCTAATTGCAGTAAAGACATCTACTGGTGCGTTCAGAGTTCGCTCCGCATAGCGTTCCGCCGCTTTTATCACTTCCGGCTCCCCAAAACGTAGAAACGGGTTGGTCTGCAATTCCAACGACAGTCTCGAGGGTACTGAGGGACGTCCGGCACTGCGTATGGATTGAGTATCCTGAATACGTTTGGTTATGTTTGGGCTCTCAGGTTCCACCCACTTAGCAAACCCCAGGTTGTCCAAAGTATATTCATGGGCGCAGTAGACCAGGGTATCGGCAGGTAGAGCGGCGATCTTGGAGAGGGAGTCGTGCAATTGCTGGTGGGTTCCACTAAAAACCCTGCCGCAGCCCGCTGCGAACAGCGTATCTCCACAAAACAGAACTCCATCGCCATAGTAGGCAATATGCCCCTCGGTATGGCCCGGCACATCCATTACCCAGAATTCCGCCGACACGCCTGGTAAATCGATGTGGTCGCCCTCTCCCAAACGCCGGTCGATAGCAGGAATCGGTTCACCTGAGGGTCCATAAACCAAGGATTCTGGGTAGGCTCGCTTCAGCGCCGCCACACCGCCGACATGATCCCCGTGTTTATGGGTGATCAATATGGCCTCCAGGTTCAGCTGCTCCTGCTGCAATACCTGAAGTACTGGTGTCTCATCCCCCGGATCCACCACCACGGCCTTCTCTTCCGTAGAGCCCCGGATCATCCAGATGTAGTTGTCATTGAAGGCGGGTATGGGAGATATGTTCATCGTGGAGACCTCACTTGCCGCCATACAGCTCCGCAGGATCAATCAAGGGTGCCGCGGCAACCTCCACCCGCTCATCCCTGACCACGTTATAGAAGCAACTGCGCCGCCCTGTATGGCAGGCCGGGCCGGTCTGATCCACTTTCAGTAAAATAGTGTCGCCATCGCAGTCAAAGCTCATCTCCTTCAGGCGCTGCACCTGCCCCGAAGATTCCCCCTTGCGCCAGAGTTTCTGCCTGGAACGGGACCAGTAGCACACCCTTCCCTGTTCCAAAGTCTCCTCCAGAGCTACCCGGTTCATCCACGCCATCATCAACACCTCTCCGGTATCGTGCTGCTGGGATATGGCCGGAATCAGCCCATCGCTGTTGAAGGGAAGACTGTCCAGTACCTGTGCCAACGGCAGCCCCTGGCCGACATCCAGTTTTTCTGTTGCCTTCATCCTGTTACCGTCTAATAGTTGTCTAACGTCCGGATGATACCACCCCTAAGAGGGATACTGGTGATATACTCCTTAAAAAGATGGGGGCAATATTTGCCCTTCCTTACTACTGCATTGATCTGGGCTGCTTACACATGGCTTCATCGAAGCATATATACCGAATCCGCTTCGTCAACCAGGGAAAAGTTTATCTGCTCTATGCCAAGGCAGTTCGCCAGGCAGATGTTTACGGCTTCGTGGAGATAGAAGGCTTGGTCTTCGGCGAATCCACTTCGCTGGTCATAGACCCTGGAGAGGAGAAATTAAAAAGCGAGTTTTCAGGGGTTTTGAAAACGCTGGTGCCCATGCATGCGATCGTTCGTATCGATGAGGTCGAAAAACGGGGCCAGAGTAAGATTCTGGATTTGGAACCGGGCGATAACGTAACGCCCCTCCCCACATTCTACAACCCGGGTAAAGGTGCAGATAGCTGATGTCCAAACATGAAGAGCTAAGGCAGCAATTGCTCGAACGCAGAGAACAGCTGGTCCAGCGAATGCACCGTATCACCAAGAAGATGCAGCGTAGCGATGGGCCTCTATCCCAGGACTTCGCGGAACAGGCCACGGAGCGTGAAAATGAGGAGGTTCTCGGAGCACTCGGCGAGGCTGGTAGCCTGGAGCTCAGCAGAATAAACCGCACGCTGGAGCGCATCGAAAGCGGAGATTATGGACAATGCTCTGACTGCGGCGACGAAATACCCGAGGCCAGACTCAAGGTTCTTCCCAATGCAGAGCGTTGTATCGACTGCGCGGAAAAGCTGGACAATTAGCCTTCCGAACCGCCCAGACGCCGGGCCAATTGCGATTAATCATTGCCCTCCCCACGCGTCCTGATTATACAAGGACGTCAGCAATCCCGGGAAAGATGCGCCTTGTCATACGGTAAAATGGTATTGCAAATAGCCATCCGCTCGGGATTGATGGTTCCCAACGACCGTTGCCCGGGAGGACAAATGCAAGAAATCGTCAATGACAGGCAATTCCGGCAGGTGCTCAATGCTCTGCCGCTGGAGCATCAACGAAGGCTCGGTGTACGTTTTGCCAACAGCGTCCACATACCTCGTTCCGGTGACTCCACTCTCGCCAAGACCCTTGATTCCGCCATGAAATCGGCAGGCGATTCCCAAGAACGGGAATTCGCCTACAAATCGGCGAAATCTATAGCAACGAATACCTACGCCGCCTGTGGAACGGATGCCGACTGGCTAACCCAGGCCGAGCACTTCGTTGCCGCTTCCTGTGCAGCAGCTCTAACCCCCGAGGACACGCTCTCAAAGGGCATCAGCCCGGCTTGGAAGGCCGCACTTCAAGCACGGATGGCCCAGAATTGCTTGTCAATGGAGACCGACACCGAGGTGACCGACAACGAAGCACAGCGGCAGTATCTCATCGCCCTGGAGTTCATTGCAGGATAAAAAAACCTTGTTCAGGTGATACCGGCGACCGCTCGCAGCCGCCGATAACCAGGTCCCAGGGAACCCCTGCTGTGGCCACGGCCGGCATTTCAACCCGCATTTCATGGGCAGGTTTTGCTGTCCGCACGGAATCCTGGTTAAACTAGGGTGGATGAACACACGCGACCGTATCGAAACCACCATCCGCAGCGCCCTCAACCCAGACTATATTGAGCTGGCAAACGAGAGCCATCAACACAATGTACCCGACGGCTCTGAATCCCATTTCAAACTGATTGTGGTCAGCGAAGCGTTTCGTGATGTTCCCCTGGTGCAGCGCCACCGAAGGGTCAACGGCCTGCTAAAAAACGAATTCGAATCGGGTTTGCATGCCTTGGCATTGCACACGCTTACACCCGAAGAGTGGTATCTAAAAGGCGGCAGCGCCCCGGATTCCCCGGAATGCATGGGCGGTGGTAAGCAGACCTGATCGATTCCGCTGAGTTTGGCAAGGGAGACAAAAATGACAGTTTGCGGAAGAATCAAAGGGGTTACAAGAAATCACGAATGGATCGCTGACTTGTTTTCGCTGCTCGCTGTGGCGTTACTTTTCGGCACAATCTGGGTAGCTATTGAATTTCAACGCCCGTTACTGGACTGGATTTCCGCTAACGTTATTTTACATGTCCCCGTTATAGCGCTGTTAGCAGTGCTGGACGTTTTCCTGATCGTCGTTTTTTTGAACATTGGATCAAGCCGCTTCTCAGCCGATCGCAGTGAGGAAAACTGTTTCGGAACCTTCCGCGGACGCCGTCACGGCGGCGCATCAATCGGAACCATGTTTCACAACTGGATCAGCCACATGGAACAGGTCAACAAGAAGCATCGTTAAGCCGACGGTTGACGCATATGTGGTTTGCAAGGCGACTTTTGTGGGTTACCTGCGTGCTCTTTCTGCTGGGGGGATGTGCCTCGATGGCAACTCAGAAGCTGTCCCACAACCTGACAGTTGCCATGCTCAACCAGAACGATCCGGAAACCGTCATGGCGGGAGCACCGGCCTATTTACTGTTGCTTGATGGACTGCTTACAGACGACCCCGACAACCGGGCACTGCTGATCGCCAGTTCAAAGCTATACAGTGCCTATGCCGGGGCCCTCGAGGACGACTCACCCCGCAGCAAAAGGTTGGCCGAAAAATCCCGGAACTACGCCGCCCGAGCGCTCTGCGGCCCGGAAGCCGCGGTATGCGCATCCAGCACTTCATCTTTCGAGAAATTCGCCGCCGCGGTGGATCAGGTGACAGCCACCGAAATCGATGCTTTGTATGCCTATGGCACCAGTTGGGCAGGTTGGGTCCAGGCCAGCCAGGGGGACTGGAACGCCCTCGCCGATTTGGGAAAGATCGACTACTTGTTACAGCGGATAATCGAACTGGACCCCCAACATGACCGTGGGCGAGCCCACCTCTACCTGGGTGTCATCCGCAGTCAACTGCCTCCCGCATTGGGCGGGAAGCCTGAGTTGGGTCGATACCACTTCGAGCAAGCGATTCAGATTTCGGAGGGCCGCGATCTCATGGTAAAAGTAGAGTTCGCCAAACACTATGCCCGCCTAGTTTTCGATCAGGATCTCCATGATCGGCTGCTAACAGAAGTACTGGTAGCAGATCCCGTTGAGCCCGATCTTACACTGAGTAACACCTTGGCACGCCAACGCGCAGAATCATTATTAGCCGACGACTATTTCTAGGAGCTGGACTATGCTTCGTATCTTGTTGATCCTGGCTAGTTTTGCGATCAGCTGCCCGCTTCAAGCCACCACTCTAAAAATTGCCACTTTGCTGCCCGATGGCACGAGCTGGATGAAATTGATGCGGCAAGGCGCCGAAAGCATCGAGAGACGCACGCAAGGTCGCCTGAAGCTTCGCTTCTATCCTGGTGGTGTCATGGGCAACGACAAGAGCGTGCTGCGAAAAATACGTGTTGGGCAACTCCAGGGAGGCGCCCTTACCGCTGGTGGTCTCGCGGCCATTGACAGGGACATCCAGAGTTACAGCCTGCCGTTTCTGTTTCAATCGTACGAAGAAGTGGATTACGTTCGTAAAGAGATGGATCAACTGCTCATCGATAACCTGAGGAAGCGCGGTTTTATCAGCTTCGGCCTGAGTGAAGGTGGATTCGTTTATCTCATGAGTCGTCACCCGATCACCCAACTAAAGCAGTTGCGGCTACACAAAGTCTGGTCCCCAGAAGGAGACCGTATAAGTGCTCGCGCGTTTGAAGCTCTGGGTGTCACCCCTATCCCGCTGCCTTTAACCGACGTGCTCACTGGGCTCCAGACTGGACTAATTGACACTATCGGCGCCTCTCCGGCTGCCGCCATTGCGCTACAATGGCATACCAGAATTAAGTATTTGACCGACATGCCTTCGCTCTACCTCTACGGCAGCCTGGTGATTAAGGAGTCGGCCTTGAGACGTATTTCTGCCAATGACCGAATGGTGTTGAGAGAAGTAATGGAAGAAACCATTATCAAAATCAATACCGCCACCAGGCAGGACAACAAACGCGCACACCAGGCCCTGGAGAAACAAGGCGTCCAAACAATCAAGCCCTCGCCTCAGGAACTCCACGAATGGTTGGAGGTTGTGGGAGATGCCGTGAAGGAGATGGAAAAAACCGAGGAGTTCTACTCTCCAGCACTGCTCAGACAAATCCGCAACCGCATTAAGACTTACAATAGCAACCCGTGAGGCTGAGGGTGGTACATTTTCACCGCGCCATTCTGGCTGTAGAGAATGTGTTACTGGCACTGTTGCTATCGGCCATGATATTGCTGGCCGCAGCCCAGATATTAATGCGAAATCTTTTCCTCAGTGGTTTTTCGTGGGGCGACCCAACGCTTCGGATACTGGTTCTATGGGTTGCACTATTGGGTGCAATGGTTGCAACCCGTGAGCAGAATCACATTCGAATTGACCTGCTATCAAGGTATCTGCCAGCCAAAGTCAAACAACCCATGGATCGCGTCACGGACCTATTTGCGAGCTCGGTTTGCGGACTTCTCGCCTGGCATAGCGCTCGCTTTGTCTATTTCGAGTGGCAGGATGGCAACCTGCTGTTCAGTGCAGTACCCGCATGGCTTTGTGAGTTGATTCTACCGATTGCTTTCTCTGTTATGGCGTTGCGACTACTGATTTCGGCAATCGCGGGCCGCCCGGAAATCGAACCAAAGTGATTTTTGCCGGCCTGCTCCTGGTTCTCCTGGCACTATTGGGCGCCCCCCTGTTTACCGTCATTGCCGCCAGCGCCATGCTGGGGTTTTATCGTGCAGACATCGACCTATCTGTAGTGGCCATCGAGTTTTTCCGTATAGCGGAGATGCCGATACTGCTGGCTATACCACTGTTTACTTTTGCAGGTTATCTTCTCAGCGAGAGTCAGGCGCCTAATCGGCTGGTGAGGCTAACGCGAGCACTCCTCGGCTGGCTTCCCGGAGGTCTTGCGTTGGTTTCGCTCATCGCCTGTGCCATGTTCACAGCGTTTACCGGCGCCTCGGGGGTTACCATTGTTGCCCTGGGTGCGCTGCTGTATCCGGCACTCACCCAAGCAGGCTACCGGGACAACTTCAGCCTAGGCCTGGTCACTACATCCGGTAGTTTGGGATTGCTGTTTGCACCAGCACTACCGCTGATTCTCTATGCTGTGATCGCTCAACAGTTGGGCATCGGCTCCCAAGTCACAGTGGATACAATGTTTCTGGCAGGCATTCTTCCAGGCCTGTTGATGCTTGCACTTCTTGCAGGCTGGAGTATCTGGACCAACAGGAAGCAAGAGTTAATCCCATTTTCCTGGAGCGAATTGGGTCATGCATTCCGGGAATCGATTTGGGAAATACCCCTCCCCCTGGTGGTGCTGGGTGGTATCTACAGCGGATATTTTGCAGTTTCTGAAGCTGCTGCAGTCACCGCAATTTATGTATTGATCGTAGAGGTCGGTATAAAACGAGAGATTAGCATCCAGCACCTGCCTCAAGTCATGCGCGAATCGATGATTCTGGTAGGGGGAATCCTTGTAATTCTCGGCATGTCATTGGCTTCCACCAATTACATTATCGATGCAGATGTGCCCAACAAGCTTTTTGAGTGGATTCGTGAGCGGATGGACGACCGGCTCACTTTCCTCATTTTGCTGAACCTTGTCCTGCTGGCCCTTGGCACCATGCTCGATATTTTTTCCGCGTTGGTGTTGATGGTCCCACTGCTCCTGCCCGTAGCCATCGGTTACGGCATCGATCCTGTACATTTAGGTATCATCTTTCTGGCTAATATGCAGATCGGATATTTCACACCTCCGGTGGGCATCAACCTGTTTATTGCCAGTTACCGCTTCAAACGCCCGGTAACCCAGCTCTATCGCGCCACCCTACCCTGGTTCACTCTCTTGGTATTTGCGGTGCTGATTATCACCTACTGGCCCTGGTTAACGCTCGGGCTTCTTGGAAACTAGCTACACAGATCCCCTTGGCGAAAACCCGATAACAGCATCTGTTGCTCAATATACTGGCTGGGCCTCATTTTTTCACGCGTCCAGGAGGGCGCGACCAGCTCATCCCACCGATTAGCAACCGCGGCAAGACGTTGCACTGCAATGTTAGGTGATAAATGCCGCAGAAACAGCATCACATGGCGGGCGTATTGCTCAAGATCCAGAGGCCGAAATTCACCCCGCTGGTATAGCCTCTCCAGTGGTGTGTTGGCGAGGACGTGTAAATTGTGCAGTTTAACATTGGATACCGGCAGCTGATTGACCAACCGGGCTGTATTCACGATTTCCTGCTCTTGCTCGTTGGGAAGACCAAACATCAAATGTAATCCGATATCCACACCCGTGCGTCGGTGTAATCGGTCTATCGTATCGAGAGTGCAGGCACTATTGTGACCACGCTGTAGAAAACGCAATTGATGATCTGAAAAACTCTGCACCCCCAGTTCGACCATCAGGTAACTGCGTATGTGGGTATCACGCAGCAGCGGCATCAATCTCTCCGGGAGACAGTCGGGACGGGTACCGAGTACCAATCCACAAATACCCTCCTGGGTTAAAGCAGTATCGAAACGCTCGCTCAGTCGCGAAGCCCGATCAAAGGTATTGGTATAGGACTGGAAATAGATGAGAAAGCGATGCGCACGATAACGACGGCGGATACGCTCCCGGTTTACTGCGATCTGCTCCTGAAGCGAAAGGTTGCGCTCCAGATGGTAAGCCGCGGAACCCCATTCGTCACAAAATACACAGGGTGGCAACCGACCACCCTGCTGACTGCTGGGGCAGCGCTCCGCCACGCTGACTGAAACCTTGTAAACCTTCCCGCCGAATCGTGCCCTATAGTAGTGGCTGATGGGATAGTAGGGTCTGTCGACCGAAACCACTGGGGCGGCGGACTCAGCCATTCTCCAACAGGGCCTTTAGATGGGCCACCACACTTCGCCCCAAGGCACTGAGAGCATAGCCCCCCTCCAGGGCCGAGACTACGCGTCCGTCCGCAGATCGATTGGCCAGTGATTTTAATTCCCGAGTCACCCAGGCATAGTCCCGTTCGGTCAGGCGCAACTGACCCATCTCGTCTTCAACGTGGGCGTCGAACCCAGCGGAAATCATCACCAGCTGTGGTTGAAATGCCTCCAGAGCGGGCAGCCATTGCCTGCTGACCTGTTCCCGAAATTCCCGCTCGCCTGCCCCCGCGGAAAGGGGAATGTTGACCACGTGATCGATCTCGGATTCATGGCCGGTAAACGGGTAAAAAGGGTGTTGGAAAGTAGAACAGAAGAGAACTCTTGGATCCTGTTGGAAGATATCTTCGGTACCGTTACCGTGATGCACATCGAAGTCCACCACCGCAACCCTGTCCAGCCCGTGCTCATCCAGTGCATAAGCTGCGCCAACCGCTATGTTGTTAAAGTAGCAGAAGCCCATTGCACGGTGCCGCTCAGCATGATGGCCAGGCGGCCTGATGGCGCAAAAGGCCGCACTATTGCTGCCGCTCATCACCAAATCCACACCATGCACCACGGCACCTGCCGCCCGAAGTGCAGCCTCCAGGGTCTTGGGCATCATGAAAGTATCGCCGTCCAGTCGCAGCATGCCCTCGTAGGGCGCCTCTGAAAATATGCCGGTTACATAATCGGGATCGTGGACGCGATCTAAGTGGATGCGCTCAACCAGGGGAGCGTCATGCTGCTGTAACGCGAATTCCATGCCTGAACTGATCAACTGATCCTGAATTGCGCTCAATCTTTTCGGTCGCTCGGGATGCCCACTACCGACATCGTGAAGCAGACATTCGGGGTGCGAAATATAGGCGATGGGCACAGGGGGTTCTCCAACCAGAGACACAAGGAGTGACACTATAGATTCAAAGAACCACCAACTCAATTCTGGATCCCTGGCAGATCGGCACAAACCGCAACGATTTCGTCCAACTCCCACGAACGCCTCGAGGTGGGCGTCGAGGCCGAGAACGCAGCCATAGGCAGCCAGGCCCTGCTGCTCAATGCATTTCTGCTATCGGCGTTCCCGCCCTTGGAGAAATAAAAGCAGCTTTCACACCTCTATGGCGTGCTTCCTTATCCGGTACAAAAGGGTATCGCGACTCAGCCCAAGTAAGCGCGCAGCCTTACTCCGATTACCACCCGCCATCACCAGGGCTTGGCGTATCATGCTCCCCTCCAATACCAGCAGATCCACTCCCTCCGATGGCAAGAGGAAATGGGTATTGGTCTGCTCCCCACCACGCCTTATCTCCAATGGCAAATGCTCAGGCTGAATAATCTTGCCGGACATAAGCACGACCATTCGTTCGCAAAAGTTGTGCAATTCCCGCAGGTTGCCTGGCCAACAGTAACGATACAACAGATTTCGGGCAGTGACTGAATAGCGAGGCTTTGTGTGACCATAGGCCCTTGCGAGCTCGGCCGTATAATGCTTCAACAACAGCGCCAAGTCTCCGCCCCTTGCTCTTAGCGGCGGTACCTCAATCGGCACGATGTAAAGACGGTAGAACAAATCCTCCCGAAAGGCTCCATTGGATACCAGGGTATGCAGGTCTTTGCTGGAAGTCGTCAACAACCTGATCCCTGCCATTCCACTCTCTGCAGACCGCTCCCAAGATTCTATTCGGTTCAATAACTTAGCCTGAGCTGCGGCTGACAGGTCTGCTACTTCATCAAGAAGCAGAGTGGCGGCCCGCGAACCCCTTGCCCCCCCCTTCGCCATCGCTTCCGTCACCGCTGCGAGCCGGGACGCAAACGCCTCATCCGTAATGCCGGAACACTTGACCGAGAGCAGCGAATCTCTTTTGGAACGGCTGCCGGCATGTATCTCCTCGGCGACAGAGACTTTTCCCGTACCAGGCTCACCGCTGATCATGACCCGCGCATCGGTAGCGGCAACCATACGAATTCCATGGAGCATTCTTAAGTATTCCGGTGAACTGCCAATCAGCTTCAAATTCTTCTTACTCATTGCTGACATTCTCTCAATGCAACATGCCATCCAGGTTTCCCGGTCCAGGCTCTTGCAGCAGGTAACCTGGAAACCAAAGCGTTAATATACCTAATGCCACAATAGTTATACCCACTGCTACCCTTACAGAACCGATATGAGCCAGCCTGTAGAGTCTACCCGCCAGAAACCCGGTAGCAGTCAACGCCGGTAAAGTGCCAAGCCCGAAAGAAAACATGTACAACGCCCCGGACAAAGACCCTTCCCGAACTGCTGTAGACAGCAGCATGGTGTAAACCAAACCACAGGGAAGCCATCCCCATATCAGCCCATAGCCCAGGGCCCGGTGCAGCCTATCCACTGGTAAGAGCCGCCCAGCAAGCGGTTCGAGTTTCTGCCACAAAGGCACGCCCAACCGTTCAACAACCGACAGCCTGGGTAGCCAGCCGGCAATATGAATGCCGATCAGGACCATGAAGATCGACGCACTCCACTGCAACCATTGGTGGCCTTGCCCAGCACCCAGCAGGCTCACCAACTCCGCTCCGAGGGCGCCCATCAATGCCCCTGCAAGGGTATAACTGAGAACGCGTCCCCCGCTGTAGGTAAGCAGCAGCGAGAGCATCCTGGGGGTGTTGCTTATTAGTTTTGGTGGTAATCCATAGCTCAGCGCACCCATAATGCCGCCGCACATGCCAATACAGTGGAGGCTGCTGAATAAACCCACAGAAAATGCCAGGGGTAGTGAAAGATCCAATGGATTTCCTCAAGCGGCGGTTGCTGGTACTAAGGCTAGTGCAGTTGGTGCTATTCCACATTGATCATTCTCAAACCTATTGTGCTCAGCTTAGAATGCAGCCTTTATACGGGAGACTTCGTGTCGGCAGAGAGAGCCCGAAGGGGTCGGGGTGTTAGACCCGATCCCATTGCCCGAAGGGGATCGGAGGACTAGCATGGAACGATGAACCAGGATCAGCAGAGTGAAAACATCCGTATCGCCCGGCAACTGCTCTCCGGCCGTTTCCAGGGCATCCTGTCAACACACTCCACCGAGATTGAAGGTTATCCCTTCGGTTCGCTGGTGCCCTATAGTATCGACAGAGATGGGTGGCCGATGGTCCTGGTCAGCGACCTAGCCAAACACACCAGGAACCTGATCGCTGATAGCCGTTGCAGCCTAACCCTAGTGGAGCAGGGAAGTGGCGACATTCAACAGCTCTCCCGTCTGGTCTGCCTCTCTGACGCAAAGCCTATCTCTCCCATGAATGATCAATCTGCGGAACGCCATTTCCGCTATTTTCCAGAAAGCCGAGAGTACTATTTGGCATTGAACTTCCGTTTCTATCGACTAATACCGAAGCGGTTTTACGCCATTTCGGGATTCGGCGCCGCACGCTGGGCAGGTGTCGATAGAATGGAGAGGCCAAACCCCTACAACAACGCGGAAGAGCAGGAAGCCCTGAATCGAATCAATCTTCGATATCCGAAGCGCCTGGCGCGCTTGGGGGGAGCCTCCGAAATTGAGACACTGGCCGTGGGTCTGGACCCCTGGGGGCTAGATGCCCGACGCTCCGACGCACCAGTGAGGTTTGAATTTTCCAAGACAATGGCGTCGATTACTCAACTACTGGAATGGCTCGAGTCCTGGTTACCAGCAGAAGCAAAACCGTAATATCACCATGGATAATTAGCCTACCCTTTCGGGTTAGAATTGCCGGATATACCTACTAAAACACTTGGTTTTAATTCTAGGGAGATGAATGATGAGCATCGAAGTACCAGAGAGAGATGGAGATGGCTATCTAGTTGATATGAACGCCTGGACGCCGGAGGTGGCACAGGCCATGGCTGAGGCGGACGAATTCGAGCTCGATCCAACGAAATGGGAGCATATTCTAAAGGCCAGAGAATACTACAACGAACATTCGGTGGTCCCCCCCATACGCAAATTCTCCAAATATCTGGGTGCAGATAAGAAGGATATGTTCAAGTTGTGGCTGACAGGTCCAATGAAGCCAATCACCAAGTACGGCGGCTTGCCCAAACCCACCGGCTGCGTGTAGGGCCTGTTAACAGGCCCTAGGGTGGAGCGGTGCAGTTCGCCGCCAAGACTGATAGAGTCCGGGTAAAATTGATGCTGCCCGGGCTCTTATATGCAAACCCTGCGTGACTTAGAACTACTCCTTAAATCCCGTACCCCAATCGTTTTAATCGAATCTCTGGAAGAGAGGCGTATCAGCCGCCTTTTCCCGCAATTAGGCCTGCGCCTCGGCCTGCCAGTTCATCAATGGACCGTTACCGAGGGGTTGCAACGGCTGGAGATAGATTTGGGTACCCAGAGACTGCATGCCGATCCAACCGATGCCTTGAGGCACATTCGCGCCGTATCAAAGCCGGGCCTCTATTTGTTGCTGGATTTTCATCCCTACATGGGGGATCCGCTACATGTCCGCCTGATCAAGGAGATCGCCCAGGAGTACGAAGAGATAGCGAAGACGCTGGTTTTCCTCAGTTTCGAACTCGCCACTCCACCAGAGTTGAAGCATCTCACTGCAAGATTTCATCTCCGCCTCCCAGATCGGGGAGAAATCCTCAGGCTGATCAATGACGAAGCACAGCAGTGGCAATCACGTGCCAGTAAACCGGTCAAAGCAGACCGACGCGCGGTGGAAACCCTGGCCACAAACCTACTCGGCGTGACCATCAGCGATGCCAGACGCCTGATTCGCAATGCCATAGAAGACGACGGCGCCATTCGTCACGACGATTTGGCGAGGATAATGCAAGCCAAATACGAACTCATCGGCAATGAAGGCATCATCACCTTCGAGTACGACACAGCGAAATTCAGCGATATAGCAGGGTTGAGCAGCATGAAGGCGTGGCTGGAGCAACGTAGACACAGATTCCACGGTAAGGGAGGCGCCCTCGATCACCCCCGCGGGATTATGTTGCTTGGCGTGCAGGGAGCTGGAAAGAGTCTGGCGGCCAAAGCGGCTGCAGGAAGCCTGGGACTTCCCCTGCTTAGACTCGACTTCGGTCGCCTTTACAATAAATACATAGGTGAAACAGAAAAGAATCTGCGACACGCTCTATCAATAGCAGAAACCATGTCTCCCTGTGTGCTCTGGATGGACGAGATCGAAAAGGGATTATCCCAGGATAACAATGACGACGGAGTCTCTCGCCGCATTCTCGGCACCTTGCTCACCTGGATGGCGGAGCGGCAGCACGGCGTATTCGTTGTGGCCACGGCCAATGATATTCAACGACTACCTCCCGAACTGGTCCGCAAGGGTCGGCTTGATGAGATTTTTTTCGTTGACCTCCCTCAACCCCAAAGCCGACGAGAAATCTTCGAAATTCATTTACGGCGCCGCAACCAGGCCCCGAGTGGTTTCGACTTGGATGCTCTGACGGATTCCAGTCAGGGCTTCACTGGGGCCGAGATAGAGCAGGCTATTGTATCTGCACTCTACGCTGCCCAGTCCCAGGAGACCGGGCTGAGCACAGAACACCTGCTGAGCGAACTGCAACGCACGCGGCCGCTTTCCGTGGTCATGTCGGAAAAGATAGAAGCGCTCAGATCCTGGGCCTCAAACCGTGCCGTTTCAGCCGATTGAACTGAGATATACTTCCTACCTGAGCAGAGCTAGTTTACTGGGGCTACTGAGCCAGCACACCGAATGCTCGGGCAGTATTTGCTCTCGGTAAAGACGGATCAGCTTGCGTAAACGCGGGTTGCCCCGGGACCGGCATCCGTGTTCCCGCGCCCCTTGGTATTGCCTCCCGGAGTCACCACCATGTTCGACTACCACATGCCCCTCTACCGTCCTCCTAGCGAAGGCAGAAACCTGATATTTCAGGCGACCCTGGGTTGCAGTTTCAATCAGTGCTCCTTCTGCAGTATGTACAAGTCTAAAGACTATCAGGTGCGCCCACTGGAGAAACTCTTCCGCGAAATAGATCTGGCTGCAGCGAGATGGCCAGGCGCGAACCGGATATTTCTGGCGGATGGAGATGCCCTGGCATTACCCACCGAGCACTTGCTGCAGATTCTAAAGAGACTGCAAACCGTATTTCCCAGGCTGAGCCGGGTCTCCTGTTACGCCACCCCTGGAAACATTCGCAGGAAGCCACACTCAGACTTGGTTATGTTGCGGGAAAATAGGCTCAAGCTGCTCTACCTGGGAATAGAGTCAGGTGCAGATCTCATACTGAAGAAAATCACCAAAGGCGCCAACAGCCGGAGTATCGCGGAGTCGCTGCTAGAGGCCGACGCTGCCGGTCTCAAGGTATCAGCCACGGTCATTCTGGGACTCGGCGGGAAGAAATATCGGCTGGAGCACATCTATGGCACCGTGGAACTGCTGAATCGTGCACCAGCCACTTATGTGTCTACACTCCAGCTTTACCTGGAACCCAGTGTACTCGCTGAATTTCATGAAAAATTCGGTGAGGCTTTCGAGATGCAGGACGACTGGGGAATCCTTGAGGAGCAGGAGCGCCTCATCTCCAGGTTGAATCCACCCAAACCGATTATTTTTCGCTCCAATCACGCTTCCAACGCACTTGCGTTGGCCGGCAATCTCCCCAGAGATCGGGAACGGCTGTTGGCGAGTATCCAGCAGGTACTCGCCAACCGAGAGGGTATCAGGCCAGAATTCCTACGCGGGCTATAGCAGGGCTATCAACAGGAACGACATCCGCCATGGATAGGGGCGGCGCCTCGGCAATGGTCACCCCACCTGCCACTATTCGATGGAGATGAGTTCAATGTCGAATATGAGGGTCTCGTTTGGCCCGATACTGGCACCGGCACCATTAGCGCCATAGCCCAACTCGCTGGGAATAAATACCTTCCATTTCGCACCAGGCTTCATTCGGGTAATGGTTTCCCGAAATCCCGGGATAACTCCATCCAGTGCAAAACTCGTTGGTTCTCCCCTTTTGTATGAACTGTCGAATTCCTTGCCACTAATTAGCGTTCCCCGATAGTGGACCGTAACTTTGGCGTTCGGCGCGGGGTTGGCACCCTCCCCGGGTGTCAACTCGATGTACTGTACGCCGGATGGCAGAGTTACCACCCCCTCCTTTGTCTTGTTCTCCTCCAGGAAGCGACTACCCTCCACCAATGCAGCCTCCGCCTTCTCCATCTTTTTCTTAGCAAGGGCCTGCTGTCCCTCCAACAACGCCGCCTGCATCTCTTCAAGGGTCATCTGCAGCGGTTTGCCCCAAATTACATCATTAATCGCCGCGGTGAAGGCATCCACATCCACCTTAATGCCCTCCGATTTGAGTTGCTGACCGAATTGGACACCCAATACATAGCTGAGGCGCTGATCCTGATTAGCGAGTTCCAGCGCGCTCGCGTTGGCGCCAAGAATCAGTATTAACAACGCCAGCAGGGACTGTTTATAGATCGGATACATGAAAACTCCTGTCAAATTTAGTAAACCGGTGCTCAGCACACAGGACTATCGTGACAATTAATTGCATTCCGTCACAAATTTGACGAAACACCCCTTGAATTCGAAAATCCGGCTGCTAATCTCTAACCATAGAGCAGCGAGCAACCGTCAAGTCAAAGATGTCCATATCTCCACTCAAAGATATCTCTAGTGCCGGAATTACACGTGGCATCCAGAACATCAGGAAGAACGCATCGCTAATAGCGAACAGTCCACGGGAGCAACAAACCTTTCCTACCAGGGACGCGGTTCGTGCCATGGTCGAACTACACGAAAACGCCCTTCAAGTCTCTGCTTCCGTCACTGCATTCAAGACCGCCGACAACGTGATCGGTTCCCTGCTGGATGTCAAGGCTTAGTGGCTTGTTCATACGAATCGCATCGATAGATCAGTGGCGCTCACATCTTTGGTAAGCGCCCCGACTGAGATATCGTCTACCCCTGTCTCCGCAATATCCCGAATAGCCTGCAACGAAACTCCACCGGATGCTTCCAAACGCGCCCTGCCTCGAGTCAGGCCAACCGCCTCCCTTAGCTGCTGTAAGTCGAAATTGTCCAACAGCACCCTTCGCGCACCGGCGTCAAGAGCCTGCTTCAACTCATCCAGGCTCTCAACCTCGATCTCGATTTCCACACCGGGCCCCGCTTGCTGAAGTGCCGCCGCGAGTGCAGCCGCGATGGAACCCGCTGCCGCCACATGGTTTTCCTTGATCAAAATTGCGTCGTATAGTCCGATGCGGTGATTGTGACAACCACCACAAACCACTGCGTACTTCTGCTGCAGTCTCAAACCCGGCAAGGTTTTTCGGGTATCTAAGATTTTTACACCCGTCCCCGCCACAGCATCGGCGTAGAGCCTGGCCCTGGAGGCGGTACCTGAAAGGAGCTGGATATAGTTGAGAGCGGTTCTTTCCCCGCTTAACAGAGTTCGGGTTTTACCGCTCAACCTGCATATGGTCTGCCCAGCGATGACGCGGGACCCGTCCTCCACTGACCACTCCAAGTGCGTCAATCCACCAAGCTGAGCGAATACCTCGTTGAACCAAGGCACACCACAAAGCACTGCGTCATCGCGGCAAACCACCTCTACCCGGGAAGTAGATGTGTCTGAGATTAACGCAGCGGTGATATCGCCAGTTCCCAGATCCTCCGCTAAAGCCGTTCGGACCTGGTTGGTGATCAGATCCGGGGCAGGAGGATTTGGGCGTGGTTCATCGTACCTCAAGGAGCTCTACCTCGAAGATCAAGGTGGCCCGCGGTGGAATAACACCCCCAGCTCCAGCGGCGCCATAGCCGAGATGATGCGGTATCGTCAGCTTGCGTCTGCCTCCCACCTGCATACCCTGAATCCCTTCATCCCAACCTTTGATTACCCGTCCGCCACCCAGAAGAAAACTGAAAGGGGCATTACGATCCAGGCTAGAGTCGAATTTGGTGCCATCGGTCAACCATCCGGTGTAGTGAACGCTAACCGTATTTCCGGCCGCGGCAGGCTCTCCATCCCCCCTTTGCAGTTCTTCAAATTTCAACCCAGAGTCGGTTATTTTTTCATTCACTCGAGAGCTTCCTCAGTTTCCCCAGAACCTGAGATCATTGTAAGCGAACCCTGTAACAGGCTACAAAATAAATATCGTGTCCGATCTGGGAGGTGCTACCGATGACCCGATGGATAGACCTGCGCAGCGATACTCTGACCAAACCAACAGTAGAGATGCGGCGCGCCATAGCTTCGGCGGTGGTCGGCGACGATGTCTACGGCGAAGACCCAACAGTAAATAGGCTAGAACAAATGGTGGCCGAGTTCACCGGCATGGAAGCTGCGGTTTTTTGCGCCAGCGGAACACAAAGCAACCTCGTAGCACTATTGAGTCACTGCCAACGGGGCGACGAATATATCGTAGGCCAACAGGCACACACTTATAAGTATGAGGGTGGGGGCGCCGCTGTATTGGGCAGTATTCAGCCTCAGCCACTGGACTTCGAGGCAGATGGTTCATTGGATCTAGATAAGGTTGAGATGGCAATAAAAGCGGATGATGTTCATTTCGCCAAGAGCCGGCTTCTGGCATTGGAGAACACCCAAAGCGGCAAAGTCATCCCCATCCCCTACATTAAGAATGCCTCGGAATTCGCCCGAAGAAAGGGATTGTCCCTTCATCTCGATGGCGCCCGGATATGCAACGCTGCCGTCGCTTTGGACGTGCCGGTAGCCGATATAACCGGATATTTCGACTCTGTCTCTATCTGTATGTCGAAGGGTTTGGGCGCCCCTGTGGGCTCACTGCTCTGCGGTGAAAAAGCCTTGGTTGAGGAGGCGCGACGATGGAGAAAGGTGCTTGGTGGCGGTATGCGCCAGGCGGGCATGCTTGCAGCAGCGGCGATATTCGCCCTTGAACACAATATCCCCCGTCTCGCCGAAGATCATGAGAATGCTGCGAAGCTGGCCGACGGCCTGAAATCGATTGAAGAAGTCAAGGTACTATACGGTAGTACGTCAACCAATATGGTCTTCATTGAGTTACCGGCGGGTCATGAAGAGCCGCTAGTACGATATGCCATGACGCGAGGTATTCGAATGGCAGCTCACAACCCGCTGAGACTGGTCGTACATCTCGGCATCCAATCTGCCGATGTGGAAACGACAATCAAGGTTGTGTCGGAGTACTTTCGGCTTCGCTGAGTTCTCCGGTAACCGATGAATCCTCCTTCTCGGTCTTCTTCAGTACGTCCATCATTGCCGTGAGGGCGCGATCCATCAGCGGTACATCGGGCTCCTCCAACTGCCATGCCTTTCCTGTTCGCAGCCAAGATGCGAAATCAGCGATCGGAATCTCGACGACCTTTTGGCCCTTTCTGTTGACGAAGAGACAGGTGTCGGAGACGATACTCCTCCAGGACAGCTTAGCCCTGAAAGTCATGCCGTTCGATTCCTTTACTTCCAGCCAAGTTCCTATGGAGATGCTTTCCGCAAGATCGAAGTACTCATCACGTACCACCGATCCACTGGCTGCACGGGATTTTTGTCCATTAAAGTTAGAATCCTCGTTCTGCTGAGCATTGTCTATCTGGTCCTCTGCACCGCCCCCCATGGCAGCTACGGGGTCAACCCCCTTGAGGCAACATAAATGGCACGCCTGGAGATCCTTAAATAGCTTAGCCATTTTATGTTGATCGAATGAGATTTCATTTAATCCAGCCCGCAGCCCCTTGAGCAAAAGAGGCGTTTCCGCGAGTAGTGCTTGTTTCTCCGCCCGCTCAGGTTTGGGTGTTACGCTCCATAGGAGTTTATCGAGCAGACCAAGCGCCCGCTGCCACTCGTCACTCTCCTCTCCTTTCCGCAAATAGATCAGCTGCAATACATCGCGCCAACCTTCTTTAATCAGCTTGTTCACCGGCTTGGGTATACCTTCCCTACCGAACATACGGTTATTGATCTCTTCAAACACCCGGTGCCTAGCCGCCTTCAGCTGCTCTTTACCCTGAATAATTTGAGTCACCCGATGCTCGGTACGCTGTGAGCCCTTGTTCTCGCTCTCTATATATGCGGCAAAATCATCATTCAATTCTGAAAAGATCTCTACGTTATTGTCGAATCCTGTTAGTACCCTGTCCACGATCGCACTCATTTTGTTGTAGAGACCGCTACCGTCGCGGCCGGAATCCCCAGACCACCCAACCGCCGCCTGCGCCATAGCGTTGAGAAGTCGCCTCGCAGGGTGGTTTTTGCGGTTAAAAAAGGTCTTGTCCAGAATAGCGGCCTTCAGCATCGGAATCTGTAGCCTTGAAAGCAGCGCCTTCATCGCATCCGGAAGATTTCTATCTTCCAGAATGAACTCAAACAGCATCGCAATAACATCAATCGTATCTTCATCATTGCGATTGATATTCGCCTCCGACACTTGGCCTTGGCCTATGTCCATCACGCGAATCAGGTTCGCACGAACATCCAGACTCTCGTTCCCGGAGGGCGTAGGATCCGAGCTATAGGAACCACCGGTTTGCTGCAATACCGAAAGCGCCTTGACTACCTCAGCCGTATCCAACGTGGGATAGGTCTGAGTATTGGCCATGGCGACGCTCCCTCGACGTCGGCCAAGCAGCTGCTTCAAAGTACCGAAAATTTCCGCTTGCAGCTGAGAATCATCCTCATCGAAGCTTTCGCTATCCGTATAGGCTTGCTGAGTTGGATCCCCTCCCGAGGTCCTAGACTCGGGCGCAGGCCGGGTTTCGGAGCGATTAACCCGCTTATCCATTTTTACCAGCACGCCACCCTGGACCAGCGCTGAATTGATTTCCTTGTAAAATGTTTCAAGGGAGTCAATAACTTCTCGCTGAAACTGTTTATAGATAACCAGTTTGACTTGCACTCCCAACGCCATGGGCTTGGTTTGGTCTTGGAAGGCATTGGCCAAGGCAGCGGGAGCCAATGGATTATCCCTTACATCCAAATCCGAGAATCCTGCCAGATGAGCAAAGCGCTGATTGAGTTCGTACAATGCCCGATAGTAACGATTTTCACCCCGGGTAATTATGTTGGTGATCGCCAGCCCCTCCTCCAGGGCATCGTTCTCCATCAAAGAGAATCCGTCCGCTTCGTCACTGGAATTTCCACCCTTACCCGGTGAGCCGGGGCGCCCCGAATTCCAGAACCGATCGTAGCCATCCAGCACTTGACGGCCGAAATCGACCGAAATACGTTCCCTATCCTTGCGGACATCGCGCATCGCATCAAAGAAAGAGCACTGATGTTGATTGCTTTCCGCTTTATCGGCCATCGCGTAGAGCGCATCGTCCAGCTTCTCGAACATGCCATCCAATAGTTTCGGAAGCACCTTCGCTGAGATCTGGCGGCAGGAATCTAAGAGTCGGCGGTGATCTTCCTGTATCCCCATAGTACGCTCCGTCGTCTGGGTATTACTGAAGGAGAGAATGTTGTTTTGATAACTCATAGGACTAACCGACCATGCTGGGCTATGTGCAGAGAACAAATGGGACTCCGTCCCTGACTCTTTGGCGACCGGCCATCAGAATATCTTTAAGTGCTTCAACGAGAGGCAGCGCACTCTGTGACTTGGTTAACAGAGACTTGGATTCCCCAAACAGTTATCAATTCCGCGCCCTACTGGGGGCGCGAGGGCGAAATAGAATATCGGGCAACTCTAGTGTAAGGTTCATACCGTGAAAAAATTAATAAGCCATTTCGGACTCTCACTGTTTGACAGCGTACGCGACCTGGCGCCCATCATCCTGGTGATCGCCTTTTTCCAGCTACTCGTACTGCAGCGGCCGATTCCGGATCTTACAGGCCTGCTAACAGGCACCTTTTTAGTGGTTATCGGCCTCACCCTCTTTGTCCAGGGGCTAAAAATGGGCCTGTTCCCTATTGGGGAGTCCATGGCGCACGATTTTGCCTCCAAGGGCAGTCTTTTCTGGCTGTTGTTATTCGCGTTTGCCCTGGGATTCGGCACTACCGTCGCCGAACCCGCGCTAATAGCAGTAGCCGAGGAGGCAGCTGAAGTTGCCGCAGTCGGCGGTATGATCGACAACAATGAGCAGGCGATGCAGAGCTACGCAGATGGACTACGCCTCACTGTCGCACTATCCGTTGGAGCGGCCATAGTTATCGGGGTACTGCGCATCATCAAGGGCTGGCCGGTGCAATATCTGATAATGGCCGGCTACGCGGGGGTCGTAATAATGACCTTCTTCGCACCGCCCGAAATTATTGGAATCGCCTACGATTCGGGAGGCGTGACCACTTCCACGATCACAGTGCCACTGGTTACGGCGCTGGGTGTGGGACTGGCGAGCAGCATCCGCGGGCGAAGCCCGCTCACCGATGGCTTTGGCCTTATCGCCTTTGCATCGCTGACTCCGATGATCTTCGTAATGGCCTACGGAATGATTCTCTAAAATGGAGCTACTAAGCCATTTCATTACTTCACTGCTGAGTACGGTCAGGGATGTCCTTCCTATAGCCATTATCCTGTTTGGATTCCAGATCTTCATACTGCGGAAGCGGATCCCAAATTTACGCCGGATTCTCGCGGGCTTCGGATTCGTACTCCTGGGTCTGGCATTCTTCCTCGAGGGACTGGAGCAAGCACTTTTCCCACTGGGCAAGCTGATGGCGGCGCAGTTAACGGCGCCCGATTTTCTGGGTGTGAGCAACGAAGCAGCAGGGGATTGGAAAAACTACCTCTGGGTATACCTTTTCGCGTTTGCGATCGGGTTTTCCACCACCGTGGCTGAACCCTCTCTGATCGCGGTCGCTATCAAGGCCAACCAGGTTTCGGCTGGAGCGATTGGGACCTGGGGACTGAGAATAGCCGTAGCTATCGGGGTAGCAGTAGGCATAACTCTCGGAGTATACCGGATCATTACAGGCACACCGCTTCACTGGTATATCATAGTGGGGTATGTTTTAGTGATTATCCAGACAATATTCTGTCCCAAGAGCATCATCGCTTTGGCTTACGACTCAGGTGGAGTTACCACGTCTACCGTTACAGTTCCGCTGGTGGCTGCGCTGGGGTTGGGCCTGGCAAGTAATATTCCGGGCCGCAACCCTCTCTTGGATGGGTTCGGTCTCATCGCATTCGCCAGTTTGTTCCCCATCATGAGTGTGATGGGTTATGCACAGTTAAGTGAATGGCTGGCCCATCGGCGCAAAAAATCCCTGAAGGGCAGCGAAGAGGATTAATCATGCATTTCAAGCTCTTAATTACCCTGATAGAAGACTCCAAGACCGATGCCATCGTCGAAGCGGCAAGGAGTGCCGGCGCTACGGGATCGACAGTCATAAACCAGGCTCGGGGTGAAGGCATCGAGAAATCGAAAACTTTTTTTGGGTTGAATCTCGAGACCCAGCGAGACATGATTTTACTTCTTGTCGAAGAACACCTCAGCCGATCTATCCTAGAGACCATCGCAGAAGTGGGTGAATTTGACGAAAAACCGGGTGTCGGTATTGCTTTCCAGTTGGATGTAGAGGATGCCTTAGGTGTATCCCACCAAATTCGACAGTTAACCAGCGTAGTGGAGAACGAGTTGTGAACAAGGCAAACATCGTCCGTGTACGTGATGTAATGAAGACCAAATTCGACATGGTTGACGGCATCGCCACCGTTGAGGACGCCCTCAACCAGATGATTCACGTGGAAACCAAATCCCTGATCGTGAAAAAGCGCACCGAGCACGATGAATACGGAATGGTAATGCTATCCGATATCGCCCGGCAGGTGCTCGCCAAGGACCGAGCCCCAAGCCGAATGAACATCTATGAGATCATGACCAAGCCCGTCATAACCGTCGAGCCAGACATGGATATTCGGTACTGCGCCAGACTCTTCGCACGGCTCAATTTGTCCCGGGCACCTGTAGTCGACAATGGCCATGTCGTGGGCATTATCAGCTATACCGATATGGCACTGAAGGCTCTCAGAGGAAGTGACGAAGACGTCGACTGATAACACCCTGCCCGAGGCCCGGCAATGCCCTTCCCCTAATTGCGATCAGCGGCCTTTGGATTGCGATGTGGATCTATTGGTGATTCACAACATCAGCCTACCTCCCGACCAGTTTGGCGGGCCTTGGGTCGAGGATTTTTTCCTTAATCGTCTGGACCCTGCCGCCCATCCTTTCTTTGCCGAGATTCACCAGCAGCAGGTATCCTGCCACTTGTTTATCAGGCGCACCGGAGAGCTGGTCCAATACGTCCCCCTGGAAATGCGGGCCTGGCATGCGGGCCAGTCTGAATTCCGCAATCGCCCAGCTTGCAATGACTATTCCATAGGTATCGAATTGGAGGGAACCGACACCACGCCCTACGCGGACGCACAATATGCCAGGCTGATCGAAGTCACCCAAGCCATTGTAAATCGATATCCAGCCATCACGCTTGATCGAATCACCGGACATAGTGATATAGCACCAGGGCGAAAAACCGACCCCGGTCCCGCATTCGATTGGAGACGTTACATTTCCGGTCTTAAGCCCATGGAAGAGGGACCAGACTAACTCCTTTACCAGTACGCAAGCAGGCGACCTTCTTGGACCTTGTGCTCAAAGCGCCTGAGGGGTCGATTGCCTTTGTCGACACACTCACCGCTCTCAATGTCGAACACCCACTCATGTTTGGGGCAGGTTAGGGTTTCCCCCTCCAGCGCAAGGTGTGGAATATCAGTAACCTGATGAGGGCAGCGGCTATCGTATACCTTGATTTCCTCCCCCTTACGATAGACAAACAGATGGCGACCGTCTGCCTCGAAGTAGAGGGGCTGGGCTTCGGGTACCTCGTCCACTGATACCAATTCGTGCCATGCAGGCTCGGCATCAAGGTTTTCAGGGCGGAACTCCGGAATATCCATATCCAGTAAGATATCCGCCGCCCAAACTATCTTCGCAAGCCCCAACACCGGGAATGCCATCAACAGGGCATCGATGATTTCATTGGGTGAGGCGCCATTGCGGAGCGCGCGCGTCAAGTATTGGCGAAACCCTCCCTCCGTTTGTACCGCTACCTTGGTAATGACGGATATCAAGTCTCTGGTTCGGGTATCGAGATGGGTTTCTGATTTCTTAAGGAAGCTGAAATAGGCAGTCATTGCCTCCGGTCTGGTCTTCAACAAATAGCTCAATGCATCACTCATATCTGTGCTCTCTTCCAACTACAACGTAAACGACAATCTAGCCTATTCAGCTAGGCTAATAAGCACCGAAAATTAGTGGGAATTCAGCAGCCCCCTTTGCGGTGACTACAGCGTGTTCCGTCTGTTTCCACTGCGTACGGCGTCTACCAAGATCAAAATCACTCCCAGCGTTATTGCACTGTCGGCAATATTGAAAGCGGGCCAATGCCACTGCTTGTAGTAGATATCGATAAAATCAACGACGTGACCGAAAAGGATTCGATCTATTACATTACCAAGCGCTCCCCCCAACAGCAGGCTGAGCGCAACAGCTACCAGGCGATCGGTCTCCTTCAAGCGACTAATCCAGATTACCAGCACGGTTGATATAACCAAGGCAAGCACTATAAAAAACCATCGCTGCCAACCATCCTGGTCGCTCAGAAAGCTAAATGCGGCCCCCTCGTTGTATACCAGTGTAAAATTCAACCAGGAGAGCAGCGGTAGTGTCTCGAAAACCAGCAGCTTGGACTCGACCAGCTGTTTGCTGAATTGATCGAGTATCACTACCACGATGGATAACCACAGCCAGCGAAGCATCTCGAGCGTCCTGCAGTCAGCTCAGGCGAAACGCCTGACCTCCCCTTCAGTTTCGATGTTATCCACGCAACGGCCGCATATTTCAGGGTGGTCTACGCTGGAGCCCACATCTTCCCTGTGGTGCCAACAACGAGCGCACTTGGTGTGATTCGACTTCACGGCCAAGACCCAGACATCCTCCTGAGAGGTCGCCAAGGCATCCCGGGGCCGTGATGCCAGTGGGTGGACCCTTGCCTCGGAGGTGATAAACACAAAACGTAACTCCTCACCAAACTGCTGCAGCAGAGCGTAAGTCTCCTCCCCGCAATAGAGGTCGATATCCGCATCAAGAGAGGCGCCGATGGCACCATCGGCACGAAGCTGCTCCAGCTGTTTACCGACCGCCGCTCTTATCGCCACAACCTGAGACCAGTTGGATCGGTCAAGCCCGCCTTCTTCATCCAGGGAAAACAGGCTGTCATACCAGGTTTCCATAAACACTGACTCTCCCCGCTTACCGGGCATGTATCGCCAGATCTCGTCAGCGGTAAAACTGAGTACCGGCGCCAGCCAGCGCACCATTGCCTCGGCGATATGGTACATCGCCGTCTGACAGGAGCGCCGCGCCAGACTTTCAGCCTGGGTGGTGTACTGGCGATCCTTGATGATATCCAGGTAAAACCCGCCCATCTCGTTGACACAGAAATTGTGCACCGCTTGGAATACCTGGTGGAACTGGTAAGTTCGATAGGACTCGACAATGGTCTCCTGGAGTTGCAGAGTGCGATCCACAGCCCAGCGGTCCAGTGCGACCATATCCGCCGGTGCCACCAGGTTTCGTTCTGGATCGAAGCCATTGAGATTGGAGAGCAGAAAACGCGAGGTGTTGCGAATGCGCCGATAGGCATCCGCGGTACGCTTGAGAATCTCATCGGAGACGCTCATCTCTCCCCGATAGTCTGTTGCAGAAACCCAGAGGCGGATGATATCCGCCCCCAGGTTTTTCATCACCTTCTGCGGGCTGACAACATTGCCGAGAGATTTCGACATCTTGAGCCCCTTGGCATCGACGGTAAACCCGTGGGTTAAAACGCCGCGGTAGGGCGCCTTCCCGTGGATCGCCACCGATGTCAACAACGACGATTGAAACCAGCCCCTGTGCTGATCCGAGCCCTCTAGATAAAGGTCAGCGGGGAAATCCAGACCCTCCCGGTGGCCGAGTACCGCAAAATGGGTGACACCGGAATCGAACCAAACATCCAAAGTATCAGCCACCTTTTCATACTCATCTGCCTCTTCTCCAAGCAACTCATCCAGGTCGAGCGCGAACCAGGCCTCGATGCCCTGGGACTCGACCCGCCTGGCGACCTCCTCTATGAGTTCCGACGTGCGCGGGTGCAGATCCCCGTTATCCTTGCGGATAAACAGCGTGATCGGTACACCCCATGTCCGTTGTCGCGATATACACCAGTCGGGCCGGCCTTGCACCATGCCCTGGATTCTCGCTCTGCCCCAGTCAGGTGTAAACTCTGTTTGCTCGATCTGTTCCAGGGCAATATCCCGCAGTCCTTTCTGTTCCATACCGATAAACCACTGGGGGGTAGCGCGGAATATGATCGGTGTCTTGTGGCGCCAGCAGTGGGGATAACTGTGAGACATCCGAGCCTCTTGGAGTAGTGCACCGCGTCTATTCAGCACCTCGATCACTGTTTCGTTGGCAGTGAAGACATGCTGTCCCTCGAACAACTCCGTACCCACTACGAAACGCCCATCACCACCGACGGGGTTGTCCACCGGAAGATCGTAACGTTGACCGACGATGTAGTCCTCCAGCCCATGCCCGGGTGCGGTATGTACCGCCCCTGTCCCCGCTTCCAGGGTGACATGCTCACCAAGAATGATGGGGACCTCCCGCTGGTAGAAACAGTGCTTCAGTTGGAGGCCCTCGAACGCATCACCTCGACCATAGGCGATGACGTGATAATCCTCCACTCCCCAGCGGTCCATAGTCTCCTTGAGCAGTCCTTCGGCCACCACCAGTCGCTCCTTCGCTTCAGGCCCATTGGCCTGCACTACCGCGTACTCGAGGGATGGATTTAGCGCGACCGCTTGATTGGCAGGCAGAGTCCAGGGGGTGGTGGTCCAGATTACTACCGAGAGTTGCCCCTCACCATGACCTTCGGGAACAGAGTGGCAGCGCGCCATTAGCGCCTCTGGATCGACGGCGGGGAAGCGCACATCTATGGTAAAGGACTCCTTATCCTTGTATTCGACCTCCGCCTCGGCTAGCGCTGAACCACAGTCGGTGCACCAATGTACGGGCTTGTATCCCTTGTGAACATGACCGTTTTCAACGATTTTTCCCAAGGAGCGGATAATATCCGCCTCGGTCTTGTAGTCCATGGTGAGATAGGGGTGTTCCCATTCACCCAACACTCCAAGGCGTTGAAAATCGACCCGCTGATTGTCGACCTGTCGGGCGGCATATTCACGGCAGGCAATCCTGAATTGAGCAGCGCTCACCTTCCCCCCCGGTTTACCAACTTTTTTTTCCACCTGAAGTTCAATAGGCAAACCATGGCAATCCCAACCCGGGACATAAGGAGCGTCAAAACCATCGAGGGTTCGGCTCTTGACGATAATATCCTTGAGAACTTTGTTCACCGCATGCCCGATATGTATCTCACCGTTGGCATAGGGCGGGCCGTCGTGCAGCAGGAAGCTCGGCCGTCCTGCACAATGCTGGCGAATCTTCCGGTACAACTCCATCTGATGCCAACGCTTCAGCGTCTCCGGCTCACGATGGGCCAGATTGCCCTTCATTGGAAACCCTGTTTTAGGAAGATTCAGTGTCTTTTTGTAGTCTGTCACGGCTCAATGCCTTCCAACATCGTCAATGGGTTAAAAAAAAGGTTTTCGCTGCTTGGGTATCCTGAGTGATCTGTGCCCGTAATGCATCAAAAGAATCAAATCGTTTTTCTTCGCGCAGTTTCTGTCTGAACTCCACCTGCACATGCTGACCGTATATCTCTCTATCAAAATCGAAGAGGTGTACTTCCAACAGGTAGCGGTCATCTCCCGCCACCGTGGGACGCGTCCCGATATTGGCTACACCGGATAGCGGCTCGGTTTCCAGCCCGTGGGTAGACACGGCATAAACACCATTTAGCGGGCTTACCCGACGATGCAGATTGATATTGGCCGTTGGAAAGCCAATAGATCGGCCTCTGGCATTGCCATGGGCAACCCGACCACAGATCCGATAAGGGCGACCCAGATAGTGCGCCGCCCGATCGAGATCTCCGGCCGCCAGCAGTTCGCGGATACGGGTGCTGCTGACACGCTCATCTCCAACGACGAAGGTGTTGATGTTTTCGACGCCAAAACCTTCCCGCAATCCCACTTTGCGCAGCAACTCTATATCCCCGGTACGCCCTTTCCCAAAACGGAAATCATCACCTACATACAAGTAGCGGATGTCCAGGCCATCCAACAGCAAGCGCTGCACGAACTGTGCTGCCGGCATCTCCGATAGCTTGTGACCAAACTCAAGAAGCACGACCCGGTCTATCCCAGCATCCAACAGAGCACCCAGTTTTTCTCTCATCCTGGTTAGCCTTGCAGGTGCTTTGTGGGGAGCAAAAAATTCCTGAGGCTGGGGTTCAAAAGTGATAACAGTCGCCGGCAGGCTAAGCGCTGAAGCCTGTGCCAGCAGATGTCTAAATACCGCTTGATGCCCCAGGTGCACTCCATCGAAGTTTCCGATAGTGGCTACGCAGCCGCGGTGTTCGGAACGCAGATTGTGTAAACCGCGGATCACCTGCATGAGAATCAACCCAGAGATTGTTCAGTCGAAACCGGGGATTATAAGCGAAGTTTTTACTCAAATCCCTGTTAAATCAATTAAATTTCATGCTCCTGGTAAAGGAACAGCAGTAATCAGCTGCCGCGCGGCGCCTGAAAATGCCGCAACCTGATACCCAGAAGATACAAAGTAAGAAAATAGGCCCCAGCTCCGCCGAAAATCAACATGCCCAGCCATTCTATCCGTTGCCAATTAGTAGCGGAAAACCAATCCGAGACATCGCCGCTCGTCAGGTAGAGAATTAATCCGAGCACCACGCTGGCAGCTGTTCCACGCCAGACAAGAGAAGCCCAACCCGAATGCGGTTTATAAACGCCCTCTCTCCGCAGCCCCCGAAACAGCAATAGGGCGTTCAAAGAAGCAGAAAGGGTAGTGGCCAATGCCAGCCCGGCGTGTGCCAGCGGAAATACCAGGATGATGTTCATAACCATATTGGAGAGCATGGCGAACACCGCAATACGTACGGGTGTGCGGGTGTCCTGGCGCGCATAGTAACCTGGCGCCAGTACCTTGATAAGGATGAAAGGCACCAGTCCCAGGGAGTAGGCCATCAGACTGCGCATGGACATGATGACATCTTGCTCCAGAAATTTACCGGACTGAAACAGTGTCGAGATCATCGGCCCGGATAAAAAGAACAATCCTACCGCCGAAGGCAACCCAAGAAAGAGCACCCAGCGCAAAGCCCAGTCGATGGTTTGAGAGAAATCTTCAGGGGATGCGGTTGCGTGCCGAGCAGAAAGGCTTGGCAAAATCACGGTGCCCAGAGCTACGCCCAGAATCCCTAGCGGAAATTCCATCAGCCGGTCCGAATAGTAGAGCCAGGAGATACTTCCACTGACCAAGAAAGAGGCTATCAGTATGTCCAACAAGAGATTGAGCTGCGTTACCGAGACGCCGAACAGGGCCGGCAGCATCAGCTTGCCGATACGCCGAACACCCTCGTCCTTGGGGGCAAAGATGAACCTCGGCAGTAGTCTCAATTGCTGCAGAAACGGAATTTGAAACAGCAACTGCACAATGCCCGCAAAGAAGACTCCCCAGGCCAGAGCCACGATGGGACGCCCCATATGCGGAGATAGCCACAAGGCGCAGGCGATTAGAGAGACATTGAGCAGCACCGGCGTGAACGCAGGAATGCCGAATTTCTTGTGTACGTTGAGGATGCTCCCCGCAAACGCGGTAAGGGATATAAAAAAGAGATAGGGAAATGTCAGCCTTAGCATATCGCTGGCGAGCACTAGTTTGTCGGGATCACCATGAAATCCGGGGGCAAAAACCACGATTACCAGTGGTGCCCCGAGGACACCCAGTATCGTGACGGCCAGCAGTACCGTCCCCAAGGTTCCCGCAACATGATCCACAAATAATTTCAACTCCTCGAAAGAGCGTCTCTCTTTATACTCCGTCAGCAAAGGCACGAAGGCGACAGAGAATGCACCCTCCGCAAAGAGCCTGCGAAAAAAATTGGGAATCTTGAACGCGACAAAAAAGGCGTCTGTTCCTGCACTGGCGCCGAAAACATGTGCAAATACCAAATCACGGCAAAAACCCAGTATTCTGGATAGCAGGGTATTGGATCCCACTTTGGCCAGGGATTTGAACATGAGTAGCCGTCCTGCTAGTCAATCTCTATAGGAAAAAGGGGATTATAGGGCCTTATCGCCTCAGTCAGACAGGACCTATCCCTGTTGCAAGCGCCCCTTAACTCAATCGGTTTGGTGCAGAGGGGCGATATACGCCGCCTATCGCTGTCCGACCGACGTCAGTTGCAGCGCTAACCGGGCTCCTGCTATTGACATCATTACCCTTCTACTCCAGAATACGCGGCTCTTTACAGTGGACAGATCTTATCTAATCGGGAGAGCTACTTTGGCAAACTCAGCACAGGCCCGCAAGCGTGCACGTCAGGCAGAGCGGCATCGGCAGCACAATGCAGCCCGCAACAGCAACACGCGCACTCATGTGAAGAACGCCCTGAAGGCGATCTCTGCGGGAGATAAAGAGAGCGCTGCTGAAGCCTGTAAACTGGCTGTTCCCGTCATCGATCGTAGTGCCAACAAAGGCCTGATACACAAAAACAAGGCCGCACGCCTGAAACGTCAGATGAATACCCGGCTCAAGGCAATGTAAGAGCACTCTCAAACGCAAAAAAAACCGGCATCACGCCGGTTTTTTTATCTTCGATACTCTGAATAATCCGGTGGCAAAATCTAGATCAGCACCAAATTGTCCCTGTGTATCAACTCTTCCTCATCCATATAACCTAGGATCTCGGTTATCCGGGTCGAGGGTTGGCCCCGAATTCCGCGGGTCTCGTCACTACTATAGTTGACTAGGCCGCGTGCAATCTCTCTGCCTTGCTCATCCATACAAGAGACCACCTCCCCTCTGGAAAAATGACCCTCCACCTCTTTCACTCCCACTGCCAGTAGACTGCGTCCGGATTTCCGAAGTACATTCACGGCGCCCGAATCCAACACCAGACGACCACGAACCTGAAGATGACCTGCAAGCCAGCGCTTGCGGGCTGCTCTCGGGCCCTGCGTGGGCAACAGCAGGGTACCGACCTCATCGCCGCCAGCTATCCGGGCCAACACATCGTCCATGCTGCCCGATGCGATAATCGTCGCGGTACCCGAGCGGGCAGCCACCCTGGCAGCGTTGATTTTGGTCACCATACCCCCACGCCCCAATCCGCTTGCGCTGCCCCCTCCAGCGACCTCATCGAGCCGGGGGTCGTCGACCCTGCTTTCGCGAATACGGCGTGCATGGGGGGTAAGTTTGGGGTCGGCGTCGAAAAGGCCTTGTTGATCAGTCAACAGCACCAGCAACTCCGCATCCACCAGATTGGCGACCAGCGCCGCCAAGGTATCATTGTCACCGAAACGAAGCTCGTCGTTGGCGACAGTGTCGTTTTCGTTGACCACCGGCACCACCTTCAGCTGCAGCAGCGTGCGCAACGTGCTGCGCGCGTTTAGATAACGTCTACGATTGGTCAAGTCATCATGGGTCAGCAATACCTGAGCCGTATGCAATCCGTGTTTAAGGAAACAAGCCTCATAAGCCCTTACCAGCCCCATCTGTCCGATCGCAGCGGCCGCCTGCAATCCATGTAGCGTGGAGGGGCGCTGCTTCCACCCCATCCTACTCATACCTTCGGCAACCGCGCCCGAGGAGACGAGTACCAATTCTCTCCCCGAGACCACTCGAGAAGACATCTGCTCGACCCAGGATGAGAGTGCCTCCCGCGCTAACCCTCGGCCGTCTGCAGTCAGCAGGGCGCTGCCGATTTTCACCACCCAGCGGCGCGTCGACACCAGATCGTCACGGGACTTAATCATGAGGCGTACATGGTTTATCGGCGATTGTGTCCGACGGCACCTTCGCGTCAGCAGCACTGGACTCTGACCGCTCCACAGCCGAGTCAAACCGCTTGAAGAGGGCATTGACCAACTCCTGGACACCCTCCCCCGTCACCGCCGAGATAGCCCAGACCTCTCCCCTCCAATCCAGGGCATCCACTAACGCCTTGACTCGGGAATCCACCTCACCAGGATCCAGTAAGTCTATCTTGTTTATCACCAGCCAGCGCTCCCTGGACAGCAAATTATTGCCGGACTGCGCAAGCTCCGCAGTGATCATTAGTGCCGCCTCCTCTGCGGGCAACGCATTCTCCACCGGAGCGATATCCACAAGGTGCAGTAAAAGATGAGTGCGGCTCAAATGCTTTAGGAATTGTATCCCCAGACCTACACCTTCCGCTGCGCCGGCAACGAGTCCAGGAACGTCCGCGATCACCAGACTGCGACCAGTCCCTGCCCTGATCACCCCCAAGTTGGGATAGAGCGTGGTAAAAGGATAGTCGGCTACCTTTGGGCGGGCGCTGGATATCTTGCGGACCAGACTGGATTTCCCGGCATTCGGCATTCCCAGCAGTCCTACATCCGCTAAAAGAATCAGTTCCAATCCGAGTACACGACGCTCCCCCGGAGATCCCGGAGTATATTGCCTTGGAGCGCGGTTGGTGCTGCTTTTATAGCGTGTGTTACCGATCCCGTGAAACCCGCCACGGGCGACCAGCAACTGTTGACGATGGATCAGTAGCTCGCCGATCAACTCACCGGTCTCATGGTCCGTTACCCGCGTCCCCACAGGCACCTGAATATATAGATCGTCACCCTTGCGCCCAGTCTTGTTCCTGCCGGCGCCACCCTGCCCATGCTCCGCGGTGAACCGACGCTTGTGACGAAAATCGACCAGGGTATTAAGCCCTGTATCCGCGCACAGGTATACGCTCCCGCCATCACCGCCATCACCCCCGTCCGGCCCACCCTTGGGAATATATTTCTCCCGGCGAAAGCTGACCGCACCCCTGCCTCCGTTTCCGGCCTCCACACTGATAGTTGCTTCGTCGACGAATTTCATACCAGAATTCACAACCGGTTTGCTTTGCTACCGTGAAGCCCAGCACCCTCTACTCGGAAAAACCGGGTTTTTACGCCCCCGAACCGTTTGCATTATTAACCGGCGCTGCACCCATAAAGTAAAAAGCCTCGTCAGTGACGAGGTCTTAGAGCACCTTTCGAATTTCTGTCTCAGGCCGTTATCACACTGACATACTTGCGTTTTTTCGGCCCCTTGATTTCAAACTTGACCACGCCATCAGCCTTGGCATAGAGGGTGTGATCTTTACCCACCCCCACATTGACCCCACCATGCACCTTGGTGCCGCGCTGTCTAATGATGATGCCCCCAGCGCTTACCTTCTGTCCTCCGAAGATCTTGACGCCAAGTCTTTTAGATTCCGAGTCGCGGCCATTTCGAGTGCTGCCACCTGCTTTTTTATGTGCCATGGTTCGTTACCTCTCAACCAGCATTGATGCCGGTGATTTCAAGTTCTGTATAGGACTGACGGTGTCCCTGGCGCTTCAAATGTTGTTTGCGACGCTTGAACTTGATGATCTTGACTTTCTTGCCCCGGCCGTGAGCCTTTACGGTTGCCGAAACCTTGCTCCCCTCCAAGTACGGTGAGCCTATTTTGACGTCCTCGCCATCGGCGATCAGCAGCACCTTATCGAGATCTACACCGGCCCCCTCATCGGCCGCGATCTTCTCTACCCTGAGAATATCGCCCTCGCTAACGCGGTACTGTTTGCCACCGGTCTGAATTACGGCATACATGCCAATTCTCCGTAAAATACTCTAGTTCACATGAAGCAGCCGCCCATCCGACTCGAAGCGAGCAGTACTAAGTGATGGGTCGACCAAAGAGGCGGAATTTTACCCATCCCGCCATCCCAGGTCAAATACGAGTATCCACCAACCACCCGGCCAGAGTGGATATTAGCAGGATCTCGCTTGACAGGGGGAATGGGCAACCCTAGCATGCGTGATCCTATCCCCTATCAAGCCGTGGCTATTTTAGTAAAGGTTACAATGGATATCACCGCCATCCGCGAATTGATCGCGGACGACCTGAAAGCTGTAGATGAATTGATCCTGAAGCGCCTTCACTCCGATGTCGTCCTCATCAATCAAGTGGGTCAATATATCGTAAACAGCGGCGGCAAAAGGCTGCGCCCAATGCTCGTGATACTGGCAGCAAGGGCACTGGGATACCAAGGTAACAGGCATATCGACCTGGCGGCGGTGGTCGAGTTTATCCACACAGCCACGCTACTACATGACGACGTAGTCGACGGTTCTGAGCTGCGTCGAAGCCGCAACACGGCCAATGCCGTCTGGGGTAATGCGGCCAGCGTTTTGGTCGGCGACTTTCTCTACTCCCGCGCTTTCGAAATGATGGTCGATGTTAATATGATGCGGGTCATGGAGATCCTCTCCCACGCCACCAACCGCATTGCCGAAGGCGAAGTGCTGCAACTGCTGAACTGCAACGACCCGGATACCGATGAGCAACGCTATCGCGAGGTCATACTACGTAAAACCGCCACTCTATTCGAGGCAGGTACCCAATTAGGCGCGGTGTTATCTGATGCCCCTCCTGAACAGGAGCAGGCAATGGCCGACTACGGCCGTTACCTAGGCATTGCCTTCCAAATCATCGATGATGTTCTGGACTACAGTACCAGCGGTGAGGAACTCGGAAAAAACGTCGGTGACGACTTGGCAGAGGGTAAACCCACACTGCCGCTTCTTCGGGCCATGGAGCAGGGCACCGCTGAGCAACAATTACTGATCAGAGAGGCGATAAAAGCCGGTGGCCGCCAACAGATCGATGAGGTTCTCGCCGCCATTGAATCGACTGATGCGATCGAGTACACTTCGCGGCTTGCCTCAGGCGAGGCGGACAAGGCTAGGAATACCCTGCAGGCGCTTCCTGCATCTGCATACCGCGATGCCATGTCGGCACTTGCCGACTTCGCAGTACAACGCAAAAGCTGAATACTTCGGGGTGTGGCGCAGTCTGGTAGCGCGCTACGTTCGGGACGTAGAAGTCGGAGGTTCGAATCCTCTCACCCCGACCAACTCAGATTTCGCGACGCCTTAGGCTAAGGCTACTACCCTCACGGGCGAACTAAAGCCCAATGGCGCCGCGTAACGCCCACTACGACATGTTGTACCCAGTCTCTTCATGGCTAACATGATCCAGCCCTTCGACCTCCTGCTCCTCATTGACACGAAGACCTGACGTTATCACGGCAACCAGTTTGAGAATGACGAAGGTAAGCACCGCAGTAAACACCACCGTAGCCACTACCCCTATGAATTGCACCCACAATTGCCCACCCATGGATTCGATACCCTCGGCAAACCCATAGCCACTAAAAACACCCAGAGCGGTGGATGAAAACACACCGGCCATGAGTGTGCCCAACATGCCACCCACCCCGTGCACCGGAAAAACATCCAGAGAATCATCGATCATCAATACTCGTTTGATATATTGCGTGGCGTAGTAGCAGATACTTCCTGCCAACAGACCAATAATCAACGCTCCTCCCGGACCCACGAAACCGGACGCGGGTGTGATGGTACCCAGACCCGCCACCATACCCGTTACCGCACCCAATGCGCTTGGTTTGCCAAATCTTTTCCACTCTATCGCTAACCAGGTCATGGCGCCGGTGGCAGCTGAAATATGGGTAACCAGCATTGCCATAGCTGCATTACCATCTGCGGCCAGTGCACTGCCCCCGTTGAACCCAAACCAGCCTACCCATAGCATACCCGCACCCGTCACGGTCATGGTCATATTGTGCGGAGGCATTGCCGTCTTGGGAAATCCTCTCCTGGGACCCAACACCACCGCAGCCACCAAAGCAGAGACACCGGCGGTGATGTGCACAACAGTGCCTCCGGCGAAATCGTACAACCCCATCTGGCCAAGCCAACCGCCCCCCCACACCCAGTGGGTGATCGGCACATACACCAGGAGAAGCCAGAGAGCACTGAAGAGCAATACCGCGGAAAACTTCATGCGCTCCGCGAACCCGCCGATGATCAGTGCCGGGGTAATAATGGCGAAGGTCATCTGAAACAGCATGAACAGAGATTCCGGAATATCTCCAGCGAGGGTTTCGCGGCCGATTCCAGCCAGCATCACTTTACTGAAATCGCCGATCCAGCCATTACCCTCTCCAAAGGCCAGGCTGTACCCAACCGCTAGCCAGAGTATTGAAGCCACTCCGGCAATTGCAAAACACTGCATCAATACCGACAGCACATTTTTTGTACGCACCAAACCGCCGTAGAACAATGCAAGCCCAGGCAACGTCATAAATAACACAAGGGCGGTGGAGGTAAGAATCCAGGCCGTGTTGGCACCGCTAAGCGCCGCCTCCTCAGCTATCGCCAGACCGGGCAACAAGCCAAATGGAGTGGCTATTAGTAGGGGTTTCTTCATATGCGTCATCTCCCAGGTTATATCTCAGCTCGCCCCCAACACCAGGAGCATCTCTTGATCGGCACTTCGATATGCAGGAAACGTACCTCACATGGAAAGCTCACCCGGTTCTAGGGTTTCGAAAGAATCCGATAGCGGTGATTCGAGTGTCGGAAACTTACCGAATGCGGGCCAGGATTCCTTGCGGAGCCCGCTATGCACACCTTTGGGGCAGAGCATAGATATGCTGCAGTGCTAGTAAGCAAGACTCTCTTTTAGGTCGACGATGAAGGGGTGAGCCGCTGAATGAGGCGGGTTCTCAGGGCGATCATAGGAATTAACGCACCAATTTTGTGCGCCAGATAGCTGGGGCGCACCATAAAGAGGCGCCGCTTCACACAAAAGATCGATCTATGATCGACTTGGTTCGATTCACCTGGACCGCCTAACCCAAGCGATCCGACAAGCCCAATTCTGAGCACTACTCACCTGCATCCAGAGAACCATGGTACCCCTCCACACCGGGCAATAGTGCACCTCCCCGCCATAGCACCAAGTATACGAAACATATATATATACCTTCTTTTTTATATGGATAATGAGCGCGTTATGAAAGGGAACGCCGTATGCTCTCTGCGAGGGCTTCAAAATGCGGGCTTATCGATTTTGTTAACTCTGACCCCCGCCGCAATCAGCGCAGTCGAGATCACCACAAACGATACCGTGGCCGTGGAATTCAAGCTAACCGGGCCACCATCCACCAACAATGGAATTGTTGACTTAATGGAGATATTTCCCATCAATGGGGCGTTGTATGAAGTGGGAGCGGTAGATGCCACGGTAAAGCTATATGACGGGAACAGGCTGCTAGGAACTTATCTAATAGTAAACAGCTTCGGCGCGAATTTCAGGGGCGTGACCAGCCAATGGCGATTTCAAAATCCCACAATCATTGACTTCACATCGATTCGGGACGGATCGATTGATGGTCGTATAGAATACCGAATAACGAGGCTTCCCAACAATTTGACCTCAATTGATATTGACTTATTCAGTACCGTGCCGGCTCTTGGTGTGGGCCTGGGTGAGTCGAGCTATCAAGGGATCAACGTTGGAGTACCTCAGATAACTGACGCCTATATCGCTTTGGATAGCGATAGTGACGGCGTCTCCAACAGAAGCGACAACTGCCCGATGATCAGCAATGCGGAGCAAATAAATTCCGACAATGACAGCCAGGGTGATGCATGCGACTCGGATGACGACAACGATGGATTGTCGGATGAAACAGAATCTATGCTTGGTACCGATCCCAAAGACTGGGATACCGACAATGATGGAACGGATGACGGCACCGAAGTCGCAGAGGGCCGAGACCCACTTGTCAATGAGCCCATAAAAGCCATAATGCCCGGTATTACGATTTTGCTATCAGACTGAGTAATGGAGATCACAGTTTACCCAACATTTGAAGACTAGGAGCGGGTAAACAATTCAAAGGAGAATTCACCCAGAGCGCCTATTGTTTGCAGCTTTTCTTCGGGTCAATACAGTCAAGCGCAAGAGGGGCGATTTGCCCGTACATCTACCACCGCATGACGGTATGCATCAGTAAGCGCCAATAAACACCTTCAAACTATGGAGCAACAAAAAAGCCAGCGTTCTTGCTGGCTTATGGTCTCTACTGGACATCCTTGAATTACGACTTGGTGGCTACGGGTGGAATTGAACCACCGACCTGCGGGTTATGAGTCCGCCGCTCTCACCATCTGAGCTACGTAGCCTCGAACCGGCCAAATATAACGACCATATTTGGTAGTGTCAATGCTATACCACTGATCCGCCGAACTCCTGGCCATTGGGCTAGACATTGAATCGAAAATGCACGACATCGCCGTCTTTTATTATGTACTCCTTGCCCTCTACTCTAAGCTTGCCAGCTTCTTTAGCACCCTGTTCGCCATTGCAGTCAACAAAATCTTGGTACGCAATAACCTCAGCTCTAATGAAGCCCCGCTGGAAATCCGTATGGATGATACCCGCTGCCTCCGGAGCCGTTGCGCCCCGGGGGATAGTCCAGGCTCGCGCCTCTTTCTCCCCGGCGGTGAAATAGGTTTCCAATCCCAATAACCGGTACCCGGCTCGAACGACTCTGTTGAGCCCCGGCTCTGTCTGACCCATCTCCGAAAGAAATTCCTGCCTCTCGCCCTGATCGAGTTCTGCGATTTCTGCCTCTATCGCGGCGCATATCGGAACCACTGAGGCCCCCTCGTCCGCTGCCACTCGGCTAAGGCGCTCCAGAGCAGGATTATTCTCGAAACCCTCCTCGTTGATGTTGGCCACATAGAAAGTCGGTTTGATCGTCAACAGATGGAGATCGTGGAGAGCCTCTCGGGACTCCTCGTCCAGCGACATAGACCGTACCGGGTTGCCGCCATCCAAATGTTCTTTAACAGCCTCCAGCAGCGCTTTCTTGGAGAGCACGCTCTTGTCACCCGTTCTGGCCTGCCGGGTCAGCTTGTCGAGAGATTTCTCCACCGTTTCCAAATCTGCCAGCGCCAACTCGGTATTGATTACCTCGACGTCCGAAACCGGGTCGACCCGTCCATCCACATGCACTACATCATCATCCTCGAAGCACCTGACCACATGACAGACGGCATCGGTCTCCCTGATATTTCCGAGAAACTTGTTGCCCAGCCCCTCCCCTCTGGAGGCGCCAGCCACCAGACCGGCAATATCAACAAACTGCATACTCGTTGGGATCTTACTGCGGGGATTGACTATGGCAGCGATAACATCCAGCCTGGGATCCGGCAGGGGAACCACACCAACATTGGGGTCTATAGTACAGAAGGGGTAGTTTTCTGCGGCAATGGTAGCCTGCGTAAGTGCATTGAATAGTGTGGACTTCCCTACATTAGGAAGCCCGACGATACCGCATTTGAAGCCCATGACTTTAGATCCGACGAAAAGCCGTCAAGGATAGGCGATATCCCTAGATGTTGCCAGCACAATGGGGGAATCTAGTCTTCAGAGCATCGATTGTAGACGTCGTCAAAGCGTATGATGTCATCCTCTCCGAGGTAGCTCCCTGACTGAACCTCGATAATTTCCAACGGAATCTGCCCCGGGTTCTCGAGTCGGTGGCGTGTACCCAGGGGGATATAGACAGACTCGTTTTCCGTCAACAACAGCGTCTCGTCGTTGCGGGTAACTTTCGCCGTCCCACGAACCACGATCCAATGCTCCGCCCGATGGTGGTGCATCTGCATCGACAGGCAGCCGCCTGGGGCAACCGAAAGGCGTTTTACCTGGTATCTCCCACCTTCGTCGATCGGCTCAAAGCTACCCCAGGGCCTATGCACTTTACGATGAAAAACGTGTTCATCCCGTTTCGCCTCCTTTAGGTAACGGGTGACCTCCTTCACATCCTGGGCCCTGGACTTGTCCAGCACCAGTACCGCATCCTTCGTCTCCACCACTACGAGCCCGTCGACTCCCACCGCTGCCAGCATTCGATGTTTGGCGATCAACAGGTTATCGTGTGCTTTGTATGTAAAAACATCACCATCCATGGCGTTACCGGATTCATCTCGCTGAGTGACTTTCCAAAGGGCAGACCAGGCCCCCACATCCGACCATCCGGCATCAAGCGGCAACACTACAGCCTGCACGCCTTCAACCTTGTCGCCGGAAAGCCGCTCCATGACCGCATAGTCAATAGAGTCCGATGGGCATGCCTGAAAAAGCTCTGAATCGGGGCGGTAAAAGTCGTTATCCGCCTCGCCACCCCGGTAAGCCGCCTCGCATGCTGTAGTGATATCACTCCTAAACCGGCCCAGCAAATCCAGCCAGACCGAAGTCTTCATCATGAAGATCCCGCTATTCCAGAGGTAGCGGCCGGAGTCTACGTACTCCGTCGCCGTTGACCGGTTCGGCTTCTCAACGAACGCATTAAGCCGAAAAGCGCCCTTGCTGTCATCTAGACTTTCACCCTTGCGAATATACCCATACCCAGTCTCAGGCCCAGTGGGTACTATTCCAAAAGTCACTACCTTGTTTTGCGCAGCCAGCTCTACGCCCAGAGCAACACCTTTTCTGAACACAGCTTCATCAGGAATCAGGTGATCAGCCGGCATGACGATCAAGATGGGGTCGTCACCCCCGGTACTGGCCGCCAGTGCCGCCAGGGCGAGCGCCGGTGCGGTATTGCGACCCTTGGGCTCCAAAACGATAGACGCAGGGGAGCGCTCCATGAGGCGGAACTGTTCTGCTACAAGGAATCGGTGCGCTTCATTGCATACCACTAACGGAGCTAGCAATTCCAGATCGCCTGAGAAATCCGAGTCCACGCCTTCAAGCCTCCTTACGGTGGCCTGTAACAGGCTGTCAGCGCCTGTCAACGGTAAAAACTGCTTGGGATAGGCCTCCCTGGAAAGCGGCCAAAGACGACTTCCGGAACCGCCGGAGAGTATCACTGGTAGTAACTGCATTTCTTCTTTTTCCTCGAAATTATTCTGTTGGCGCGATTAGAGCAACTGCCCATCCAGCCGTCAATCAAACCACTTGGACCATGGGGGAATAGGGAAACACGTCACATAGGAAATACTGATAAAGGAGCGGCCCATCTACTCTCAGGCGGTAGCCTCTTCAATTTCAAAAAGTTTATGGAAACTGGACACCTGGAGAATGCGTTGCACATCCTGGGTGCACCCTGAGATTTTTATCCGAGCATTGTCGCCGCCCGCCTGTTCTCTGAGCAGCAGCAACATGCCCAGGGCAGCACTATCGATGTATTCGGTATCGCTCATATCAATTAAAAAGCTGGCCCGCTCAGTATTGGTGTTGCTGTAGGCCTCCCGGAAAGCGGTGTGCGCGGTAAAATCAAACCGCCCATCCACCTTTATCGACACCTGCAAACCGTCATCGGATACCTTGCTCGTGATGCTCATATTTAGTTCAGATCGATTCTGCCCCCGGTATTCGCGCACTTCCTGAACGAACCGCCGTTATAGTTGGGATGACGCACGCTGCATGCTCACTATCTTGGGAGAAGTAGCGGCTTTTTCAGATCAGACTTTAACGCCTGGAATACCCTGGAGGCGGCGGCCATGATACTCAGCCGACATGTATAATGGCTACTATTGAATCAACTTCACCGCCGGGAATCATGGCTATCCCAACTAGGGCCTGTTAACACTAATTGAAACAGCGTCGTTGCTGCCCCAGAAAGGGCCAATCAAGGCGCGAGGAGTGAGGTTTGGTGGTTCCAAATGAATGACGAGCAACACCGAGTTGCCCTTTTTGGGGCGCAACCCGGAGGGACGGGGCCATTTTTCCCCAGTTCCGCGTTGCACCTCGCTTATGTAGCGGTGCTACACCGCGCTCGGTGCGCCTTGACCTGCGATAAAATGGCCTCCGGCGACACTGTTCCAATTAGTGTTAACAGGCCCTAATAAAGTGAGAGGCCTAGCAATCGCCTACCTGATCCGGTTACTCATCCTGCTTGGATGCTTGTGCAGCCAAGTCGTCGTTGCGGAGAAAGACAAGCGGGTGCCCTTCCCCTTGTTCGAATTTCACCAGAATATGCCTTGGCTCAATGTTTCCAGGCCATTGAGTATGGATGAACTCAGAGGCAAAGTGGTCATACTCGATTTTTGGACATATGGCTGTATCAACTGCATTCACGTTCTTGAGGACCTGAAAAAACTCGAGCAGAAGTATCGCCCCTATCTCGCAGTCATCGGAGTCCACACACCCAAATTTGATAGAGAGAAGGAGCTCAAGGCGCTACGGCAAATCGTCGTTCGTTACGATGTCGAACATCCAGTGCTCAACGACGTCGAATACTTGGTGGCAAGACATTACGGTATGCGGGCCTGGCCTACACAGGTGGTAATTGATCCTCGGGGAGAACCTCTAGGTAAAGTTACGGGCGAGGGCAATCTGGATATTCTTGACAAAGCCATCGCCGGATTACTGGAAAAATACCAGGAGGAGCTTAGTGACGCTCCCTTACCGTTGGCGTTGGAAAAAGAAAAGTTTCAAAGAAGTCTATTGGCAGCTCCGGGTAAGTTAGCGGTATCCAAAAATTATGTTGCCATCAGCGATACCCTCCACCATCGAATTATACTGGCTGACCGCTACGGCAAAATCCTGCGGATATTCGGGGGACTCGAACCTGGAGCGAATGATGGCGCAGCAAAGGATGCGCGGTTTTCATCTCCACAAGGCATCGTTATAGGTGAAGAGCAGAAAATATTCGTCGCTGATACCGGCAACCACCTTATTAGAGAACTGAACATAGAATCGGGTTTGGTCAAAACCATCGCCGGGGACGGTTCTCTAAATCAACCGCGGCATGGCAGATTTAGCGCGCTTGAAGTTGGCCTGAGATCTCCTTGGGCCTTGGCACTCCAAGAGCGTCAGCTCTACATTGCCATGGCCGGCAGTCACCAGATATGGCGCCTGAATTTGAGTATTGGGGAATTGAGCGATTACGCTGGCAGCGGTCGCGAGGGATTGAAAGACGGCGCGCTGCCTGTTTCTCAGTTCAGCCAACCCAGTGGCCTAAGCATTGGGGGCCATTGGCTATACGTAGCCGACGCCGAAGACTCCGCCGTACGACGCATTCACCTGCAAGATGAGTTTGTCGAGACGCTCACCGGCAAAGGACTATTCGATTTTGGTGACAAAGATGGAGACTTCGCCGACGCCGAGCTGCAACATGTACTGGGCATCTCAGCCATCGACGACAAGAAGGTGGTGATAGCCGACACCTACAACCACAAACTGAAGTTGCTGGATCTGCAAAAGCGGACGGTATCAACTTTGAGACACGGAAAAGCTCCCGAAATAGACGGTGGCGACAGTATGATCACAATGAGTGAGCCGGGAGGACTCGCCGCCTACAAAGACCTGATCCTAGTAGCGGATACCAACAACAACCGAATACTGCAGTACGATCTGAAGACAAATATTCTAAAAGAATGGACGCTTTCTGCAGCGAACCAGCGCTAATCTCATTTCTTTACACTCAGGGTGCCGTTCTCAAACAGCCGGGCCCACACCTGGCATATATTGGAGGGGAGCTTCCTCCCGCTGGGCCGCAGGCTTCATCCTCTGCTCCACCTCCTCTGCAGTGGGTCGTGCCTCTCCGATAATCTCGGCCAGCAGGTCCCTAACCTCGTTGCTGTAGGCACTAGTTAACATGGCGACACCGGCAAAGTAGGCTGTTCCGCAGCGACTACTGACACGTTCGGAAAAGGAGATTATCCAACGCAGGAGATGATCGTCCATAAATCTCGCAAGTGCCTTCAATCCCTCTGCGTTGGCGTACCTTCTGCACAAATGCTCAATGAACTGAAGCTGATAAACTAGATGATCGTCCGGCCGCTGGCGCCAATCGGGAACCTCTAGCCCGTAATCGTTATACCACTGTCGAACTTGAAACATCGACTGTTGGCAAGCCAGGTGCTCTTCATCAATCCAAACCGACTCCTCTGGAGAAGCCTGTATCCCATATGTTAAATAGATGCTGGCGTAGTCGGCAGCCAAATCATCCATAAGATCAGGATCCGGGCTGGAAGGTAGCGATGCGACCGCCTTCTCCATGAGTTCAAAAGCGTGTACACCCAAATCACTTTCCAGGGACAATCCCAGACCTTGTGGAAAGTTCTGCTGTTTAAGAGTAGCCAGCAGCACCTTTTCGGGCTCTTTATCATGAAACCTTGCCAACATTGCAAAGTCATCGGCCACCACTTCGCAAAACACCACCAGCCGGGGATCGCCGGGGCTCTTATTCTGAACGGCAGATGTATTTTCTGTCACTCAATCTTTCCTTTGCTGTGCGGCACAAATCCAATAGACGGCTTGGTCAACTCCACATCAGCCATGTTCTTTACCTGTCTTACGACACTATCTTGTGGTCCGATTGCGACCGTCTCCAACTCCTTGCTCCAGATCTTATCGATGTCGCCAATATCCAATACCCGCATCATGCAGGCCATCACACAGTAGGGCTTACGTCCGGCATCGATTTCGTCTACACACAAATTGCATTTCTTGACAATGCCGTCAGTTGGGTCGAACTGAGGCGCGCCGAACGGGCAGGCTGCCTCACAACGGCGGCAACCTATACAGAGCGTAGAATCGATATCCACGATTCCGTCCGCCTTGCGTTTGAAAAGTGCGCCTGTAGGGCAAGTCGGCAAACAGGCGGGATCTGCGCAGTGATTGCACGACATGTTGACTTTGTAGGCGTAAACATCGGGGTAGGTACCGCCCTCGATGTACTGCACCCGCCTGAACCTAGGTCCAGGTGCGAGCCCATTTTTATCCTTGCACGCTATCTCGCAGGCGCGACAGCCTATGCAGTCGACATTGTTGTGGACGAATCCGAGTTGCATGTCGGGCTCGACAGGCACGTACTGCTCTCTTTTTCGTTGTTTGACAGCCTCTTTGATTTTAGCTGTATTTTTCTGTTCTGCCATTTCTATGTCCTCCAGACCTGTTCCTATAGATCACGCCTGAAGACGTGTGCCCGAGAAGTAGCCAACCTGTCCCAGCCAGGTTTGTGCTCCAAGTCCGATTTCTTGATATCGCACAACACCGTATTGTAGGCAAAGGCACCGGCCGGACTGGGTTCGTCAAGCGTCAGGAAATCCGGATTTCCCGCTCTGTCGACTCCATTTTCATCGAGATCCATCCATGCCCCCTCATGGAGTACAAGCACACCCGGCATACAGCGCTCGGTGACGTAGGTAGGTACCACCACCTTTCCACGATCATTCCACAACTCGACGGTATCGCCGGTTTTTATCCCAAACTTTCTGGCGTCAGCAGCATTCATTGTCACTTCCTGCTCATAGGTTTCACGCAACCAGCCACAGTTGTGAAAAATCGAGTGTGTCCGCCAACGGGGATGGGGAGAAATGAGATGGAAAGGGTATTTTTTTGTCTTGGGGCTGTTAAGCGACTCCCAGGGCTCGATCCACTTGGGGATATAGGGAATAGGGTATCCGTACATTGTCTTCTTCCAATCCGTGATCTGCGCCAGCTGACCAGAGAGGATTTCGATCTTACCGGATGCGGTCTGAAACGGTTTTCCTTTCTCGATCTGATCTTGGAAAGCGACATGGGGCCTGTGCAAATGGAATTTGTAGACACCTCTTTTCTTAAACTCGTCCCACGACATCTCAACGTGCTGATGAGCCATTACCTTGGTCTCCCACCAGCTTCTTAGATAGGCTTCATCCACGTTGTCGTCTACGTGAAAATAGTCACGATTGGCCTTGGGGTTGTATGCCTTGCCGAAGGTTTCACCCCCTATTCGGTAGGCCAGTTCGGTAAATATTTGAAAGTCACTCTTGGACTCTCCCATTGGTTCAATGACTTTCGGGCGATGAATATAGTAATGGCCTTTGTACCAAGGCAATGCGACATCATGCCTTTCAAAGTGTGTTGCAACCGGCAGCAACACATCGGCCCACAAACCGGAAGGCGTAATGGTTGAATCCATGCATACCACCAGCTCCAGCTTCTTGACTGCCTCGATTTCCTTATTGATGTTTGTCAATTGATTGAACCAGTCCGATCCCTGCCAGAATATTCCCTTGATATTGGGAATCTGACCATCCGTCGCATCCTGTCTTGGCCAGAGGCCAATCTCTTCCCGTTTGACATTCGGATAGTTCAATACACAGTGAGCCCACCGATCCGATTTGATCGATTGGAACCAGATATTGGACCACTGATCGTAAGGGTAGGCGACGGCTTCGGCATGCCAGGCCTTGCCGACCCCTTCGGCACTGCCGCCCAAGACACCGATGTTACCTGTCATCGCCTGCAATGCCGCTGCCATGCGATTGTATTGCTCCCCGTAGGCGTTGCGTCCCGGCGCCCAGGATGCTTTCAATGCAGCCGGTTTGGTATCAGCGTACATTTTGGCCAGCTTCTCGATATCCGCAGCCGGTACCCCGCAGATTTCTGCCGCCCACTCGGGGGTCTTGGCGACACCGTCATAGGTTCCCAGTATGTAATCCTTGAAATTCTCCTTGTCCTGGGCCCAATCGGGCATAGTCCCCTTATCCATACCTTGACAGAAGTTATCTATGAAGGCCTGGTCCTGAAGATTGTTGGCAAAAATGTAGTGGGCCATACCCGCCATCATGGCGGCATCGGTGTTCGGGCGTATGGGAATCCACCAGGCATCGTATGCCGCCGCGGAATCGGTGTATTGAGGATCGACTAAGACGAATTTGCAGCCCCGCTGCTTCGCCATCCGCATATACATGAAGGTGTTACCGCCATGAAATGTATAAGCAGGATTCCAACCCCACATTATCATCAGCTTGGAGTGTGCGAACGCATCGTCTTCGTTCCCGTCCTCAATGGTTCCGAATGTCATCCTGGAACTGAAAGTGGTTCCCTGGTAAGAGGGCACCGACCAAGAATTGGTGCGACTACCGAACATCCCCAGGAAGCGTCCTAATAGCCCTTCGATCTGATCAGACTTGTGGAGTACGCCATAGGATGCGCCCGCGTAGCTTTGATCCAACAATGATGTAGGGCCATAGGTGTCTTTCAAGTACACCATTTTTTTTGCTACAAGATCGAGGGCCTCGTCCCAGGTCACTCGCTTGAACTTTCCTTCGCCTCGTTCACCGACCCTCACCATTGGATAGAGCAGGCGTTCTGCCGAATAGAGGCGCTGACGATAAGACCGCCCGCGCAGACAGGCGCGTAACTGAGGTTCGATTAGCCCATCTTTCCCGAAATAGCCCCCTTTCTGATATCTGCCGTCATCCGTGGACAAGCGCACGATGACATCTTTCCATTTGTGAGCCACCAACATATGACGCGAACCGCAATTGTGGGCGCAACTGGTCACCACAGTTTCGAGTTGATCGTCTCTGGGATATGGCTCATAGGCAAAGGCGTTCGCCTTTTTGGCTGTCTTCAGTTCCAAGAGCCCACCTGTAGCCAATACCGCCCCACCCGCTGCCGTACCTTTTAGAAAGGAACGCCGGGAGATGTTTAAGCGTTCGAACAAATTACCGGTTTGTATATTGTTACTCATCGTCTTTTACTCCAATCTCCCAGTTCGCTATTCCGCTGCATTCTCTGGCTCCACTCTGAATCGAGCCTGCGATTGAGTTGGTCTCTCTTTGGCCCACTCGGGAACCTCCTTGGCCATGCCGGGCCAGGGGTTGCGCGCATACGGGTATGCTATGCGGTACCATTGACGCCCTCCGTGGCAGCCATAGCAAACGTCACCATCTTTTGCCGCAGCCTCTTCAATGGCTTGCGCTTTTAGAAAATCGACCTGATGACGGTTGGTTCTGATACCCGCGTGACACAACAGGCAATTGTTTTGAAATGCGTCCCGACTCTCCGGCCAAGGACCCGGTAAGCCCATTATCTTTGCTGGGTGCGCCCCATGACACATAAGGCATATATCCGGGTCTACCATCTTGCGCAGAACAATATCTTCCGGCTCAGCACTTGGAGAAGGTGGTGCCTCCTCCCTGGGGTCGTTTCCTTGGTGGCAGGTATTGCATTTCATGTCCATCAAATTCTGCGCCATAGGTGTGACCAGATGGCGCCGATGAAAAGTCTCCTGCTCTCCCTTATAAGTGTGGAGAGTCTGATACCAAGCCAATGTTTGTGAAACCTTGACACCCGCAGGTGAGGCTTCCAATACCTTGCGCTCAATTATTTCCTGATGGCAGCTAAGACACTGCTCATCGGTCGTCGTATTAATTTCGGGTTTGAAGTGGGATGGATGCCAACGGGCACGTTCATACTCTAGTTCCGGATTATTGTCGGCAACTACTACTCCTCCACTCAAGATCAATAACCCGAAGACCAAACTTGTATACAGAATTGCCTTTTCCACTAACATTGATCCACTCCTTGCCCCGTTACCAACTACTCAGACCTTGAGCGCGGGGCGGGACGCCTCCCGGCGCCCTGCCCCAAACACTACATCTAGTCCATCCTTGGACTTAACCTACTTAGGCGATCACGCCTATTTCCAGCCGGACATACCACTCATGCCACCCATGCCACTCATACCGCCCATGCCGGACATTCCGCCCATGCCGGACATTCCGCCCATGCCGGACATGCCGCTCATGCCACCCATGCCGGACATTCCACCCATGCCAGACATTCCGCTCATTCCGGTGGCGGGATAGAAGAAGATCTGACCCTGAGGGGTAATGCGGAAATAACCGCTCATACCGGACATGCCGCCCATACCGGACATGCCGCCCATACCGGACATGCCGCCCATACCGGACATGCCGCCCATACCGGACATGCCGCCCATACCGGACATTCCGCCCATGCCGGACATGCCGCCCATGCCGGACATGCCGCCCATACCGGACATTCCGCCCATGCCGGACATTCCACTCATGCCGCCCATGCCGGACATTCCGCCCATGCCGGACATTCCGCCCATACCGGCGGGAACCCAAACCCAATGACCGCCCATGCCGGACATACCACTCATTCCGCCCATACCGGACATTCCGCCCATACCGGACATTCCGCCCATACCGGACATTCCGCCCATGCCGGACATTCCGCCCATACCGGACATTCCACTCATGCCGCCCATACCGGACATGCCACCCATACCGGACATGCCACCCATACCGGACATTCCGCCCATGCCGGACATGCCGCCCATGCCGGACATTCCACTCATGCCGCCCATACCGGACATGCCGCCCATGCCGGACATTCCGCTCATGCCGGTAGCGGGATAAAAGAAAATCTGCCCTTGAGGCGTAATACGGAAATATCCACTCATGCCACCCATGCCACTCATACCGGACATTCCGCCCATGCCGGACATACCGCTCATGCCACCCATGCCACTCATACCGGACATGCCGCCCATACCGGACATTCCACCCATACCGGACATTCCGCCCATACCGGACATGCCGCCCATACCGGACATGCCGCCCATACCGGACATGCCATCCATACCAGACATGCCATACATGCCTGCAGATGCAACAGGAGCGGCAGCGAGGGTAACGGCAGCTGCCATACCGACAGCTTTCAAACCACGGACCAAGCTACGCATTCGAAAAATAGCCACTTTTCACTTCCTCCATCAGATAGTTAAGATTGTTAAAGTTGCAATACTCCATCCCGAGCAAGCGGTCTGGAATCCCACGATGTCCACCACCCCGTGGTGAAACATATTGAATCCGGTTCGTTCTTGTTTTGAACTGTTGTTATGGATGCCAGCCCCGCAGGTCGTAGTAACCGAGCATTCCTGACCTATTAAACGGGGTATACCAGTTGCCTTGGTTGTCCAGAAAATAGAGGCTCTTGGGATAGGGGGGTTGGATTCCGGTGAGTGCCTGTTCATACCAGGCTTTGGGATGTTGAACCCACTCAATCACCGGAGCGCCTGCAGGCCTTTGATCGGGCGTTAACCCTGCAATTGGATAATCTGCATTCGCACTAGAAGAGAGTAGACAGGTAATGGTGCACAGACCAACAACAGAAATCCCTAAATGATCGCGCATAGATCGCGCCCTCCTTCGCCAAGCCGACGTCCGTGATAGTTGATACAGCTCCAACTTTGTTCAGTTTTGCAATTCGCGTACCAATAGCAGGGAATAAAGGGTATTTGATTGTTTTAAAAGATAATTTACCTCCCTAGCTGGCGGAGGCTTTGATGCGAATAAAATCCCGGGACTGTCAAATTGGCAGACAAAAAGATCCGCGATTGATATCTCTTTGTTTTTGCTAGGATTCTACTTCTGCCAATTTGACATGAATGCGCCTTAACCTGGGGACGAAGAACCCTATGCCAAGAATCCTGCGATTCCCGTGTTTTATCGGAAAACGGGGACAACACCACCATCACGATTCCGGATCGCTATTTGGTTCTTTAGCCTGTGGGGAGCACCACGCTCAACGATGCTTACAAGGTAAATCCAATTAATCTTCCTTATCTTGCCAACCAGCAGCTCATCGGAATTGGTCTGGGCATCCAACCAATGCTCAGCAATGGTCTTTGCCTTCCCCCAACTGTCGATGGGTAGCTCTACCCCGCTGTCCGCAACCGAAGTCATAGCTTCGCTACTTCCGGTCTGAGGAGCATTGGTTGCTGGTCTGGCCTCCCTCGTGGGGAACAACAGCATGCTGTTATCCGAACCCTCCTGCAGCTTCCATCCTGCCGAAACAAGCGTCTCTTTAGCGGCGGCCAAATCCGACGGCTTTACTATCACCGAGGTGGGCTGTTGAGATTTGGGCGCTTCAATGCCTCTGCTCACGTTGAGGTCGCCGTTGGCGTCCCTTGTTACCCTCCAGCCGCTGGCGCTCAGTAACGCGGCCAAATCCTCATTCGGTGATAGATCCATCTCGCTTGCAGATGCGGCGGTCACAGCACCAGTTGCAGCAGAGTTCGTTGTGTCGTTTCCGTTTTCAGGAATAATCAGCAGCGCGCCAGTCTCATCCCGCTCGACTCGCCAGCCCAGTGCCGCGAGGCGCCGACCAAGGGCATCAACATCGGTTGCCGGAATGAGCGGTTCCGAACCCGTTCGGGTCTCCGGCAGCGCCTCGGTCTTCGTTGGTTCATCCTCAAACACTGGAGACCTGACGATCAAATCACCCTCGGCGTTTTTCTCAACCTGCCACCCCGCCTCACCCAACTTTTCTCGGAGCAGATCGGTATCCTGCATCGGGACATCCACGCAAAGCCCCACCACGGGTAAGGCCAGTGCAAAAACCGCTACCAATTTCCCTACAGCATTACCAAACATCGACATACTCCCTCCCCCGGATTTCCAAATAATTGTCTGCAGTTGTGCCTGGAATATTTAGGACAGCAAACAATATGCCAGCAACGCGAACCTGATGTCGCGCGCCATGGGAAAGCGGAGGTCCTTCATGTGATCTTGGGAGACAAAATAGTACTGATAATAAACCGCTAAATAAAAAAACTCATCGGTTCATGGTCTTAAACCAACATCGGCGGGAAAATACTCATCGATGAAAAATATCGTTCTTGAAAAGACGGATCTCAGCGCCCTGAAAACAACAGCCACGAAGCTGCGGAGTACAAGCTACAGACGAGATATTTGCTTTCTGGACGCGACAGTAGCAATTTAGAAGTATTCGATAAGCACTAATGGATCCTACTTTATCTGTCAATTTGACAGAATCAGGGAGCAGCTAGATGGTCTCATTGGTAAGTTGGTACTCCAGCAGCCTAAACCGAAAGTTCCTCGCAGGAACCGCGTTAGGGCTGATCGCCTTCTCCATTCTTTTCCTGATCTTGTTCCTGGGAATGTACCAGGGCCAACTTGGAAAGCAACAAGCCGATGCGACCGCCCAGACCAATCGCTTGCTGCAGACTTCACTGGAAGCTGCAATGTTAAGGCGGGACCTGGATATGCTGCGCGCGATCGTCGACCAGTTTGGTCAACAACAAGGGGTAGAGCGCGTAGTTATCATCAATCGCAATGGAGAGATCAGGTTTTCCGATCAACCCGAAAGCCTCAACGGCAAGCTGGATCTGAACTGTCCGGAATGCGTGTTCGATCCTTCGACCACACCGCGGCCGTTTAGCTTCTTCACCGAAAACGAACAAAGAGAGATGGTGTTGCGAACAGTACATCCTGTTGCCAACCGCCCACAGTGCAAAGAGTGCCATGGGGCAGCCCAAGTAAATCCGGTCAACGGCACGCTTGTAATTGACTACAATGCCTCGGCAATCCAACAGCAAGCGGGTACAACGACACTGATGCTGATGGGTTCCGGAGCCATCGTGGTCCTGATAAATCTGGCCGGCGGTTGGTGGTTTATCCGCCGGTTCGTGATCACCCCGGTCAGAACGCTTGAGCGCACCAGCCAGGCATTGGCCTCGGGGGATCTCAACGCCAGGGTACCGGTTTCGGGGGCCGATGAGGTGTCACAGCTGGGAATGCGGTTCAACCAAATGGCGGAGAATCTACAAAATAGCCTGCTCTCCAACCGGAGAAGGCGTGCGTTTCTGCAAGCTCTGGTAGACGCCAATCCAGATGGTATCCGGGTCATTAACGGACACTACCAGGTGGTACTAGCAAACAAGGCTTATTGTGAACAATTGGGATTGAATCCAGAGGAGGCACTGGCGCTGCCCTGTTACAAGGCCACTCACGATAGTGATACACCCTGTGTCCCGACCCTCATCAACTGCCCCCTCAAAACGATCACCCAAAAGAGAGCGCCAATAAAGGTGCTGCATCACCACATCACCAACCGGGGTGATAAAATGGCCGCTGAAGTCTACGCCGCCCCATTGATTTCGGGACATGAGGAGAGCAACCCCGGAGAGCTGATGATAATCGAGTCTATACGAGATCTGGGACAGACGTTACAAATCTCCCACGAACAGAAGATGTCGGAATTGGGGCGCTTGGCAGCGGGTGTGGCCCATGAAATTCACAACCCGTTGGCTTCGGTGCGCCTCGCATTGGATTCAACAATCCGCTATGGCAGGAATACTCAGGTTGACGTCCCGCCCAAGGTGCAAGGCTGCATGGAATTGGTGGACAGGGAGATCAATCGCTGTATCGAAGTGACGGAACGGCTACTGAAAATGAGTATGTTCACAGCCGCAGAAAAACAAATAGTCCACCTGAATCAGGCGATAGATGAAACTCTTACCCTGCTCAAGTGGGAAGCGGTTGAGGACGGAATCGAGATAAACCAGGACCTGGACTCGTCCAACCCTCGTGTTATCGCCAACGAGAGCGATATCCGCATTGCAATCTTGAATCTTGTTCAGAATGCCTTCCATGCCATGCCCAGGGGCGGCAGGCTGCGCGTTACCAGCAGACGAAACGGAGGCCAGGTTAGTATGAGCGTCGAAGACAACGGAGTTGGAATTCCCCTCGAGGATCTATCTAAAATATTCGATCCGTTTTTCAGTCGCCGGGCCGACAACGCACAGGGAACAGGGTTGGGCCTATCCATCACCCGCACACTGATGGAACGCTATCAAGGGCGCATGAAGGTAGACAGTCAACTGGGACAGGGAAGCCGGTTTACCATCACCTTTCCAGACCCAGATGACTCACGGGAGGACGTATCTTGAAACACCAAGTTCTGGTGATCGAAGATGATCGCGTACTGAACTCCTTGGTGGTAGATCATCTCGAGGAAATCGGTTTTGATCCGTTTCCCGCAAAAAACTGGGCTACGGCGGAGCACTATCTCCGCGATCACGAACCCAAGTTAATCATAATGGACGTCAAGCTACCTGATGCCAACGGCGTTGAACTGCTCCAAGAGTTAGCCCAGGAAAGCCCAGTCGTCCTGCTCACCGCCTATGGTTCCGTCCGTGATGCGGTGCAGGCGATGAAGGCCGGTGCCTGCGAGTATTTGGTCAAGCCCATCACGCTGGACGAACTCGAGCTGGTTGTACAGAGAACCCTGGACAAGGCCTACCTGCAGCAAGACCACCAATTCTGCAAGGCGGCACTGCAGTCAAAAGCAGATCGATTCATGGTAGGAACAAGCGCCACCCTGCAACAGACAGAGAAACTTATTGACGCTGTCGCACCCAATGACATCAGTGTTCTGGTCCAGGGCGAAAGCGGAGTCGGTAAGGAGCTGGTAGCGCGGGCAATACACGAGTGCAGCCCCCGCAACGAGCGTAATTTTGTCGCCGTGGACTGCTGCACGCTACAGGAGAAGCTTTTCGAATCGGAGGTGTTCGGTCATGAAAAGGGAGCGTTCACCGACGCCAAGCGACAAAAACGGGGGCTGATCGAAGGCGCCGAAGGTGGAACGCTCTTTCTCGATGAGATCGGCGAGATAGAACCCAGTATCCAAGCGAAACTGCTGAGAATTCTCGAGACTGGAAAATTTCGCCGGCTTGGTGGAACCAAGGACCTACACGCCAATGTGCGGGTGGTGGCCGCAACCAACCGCGATCTGGAGCTGTTGAGCCGTGAAGGGGGTTTTCGCTCCGATCTCTACTACCGACTGGCGGGATTCGTGGTCAATGTGCCCCCATTGAGGGACAGACGGGAGGATATAGAGCAGCTGGTTGAACACTTCATTCGCAATCACAACTTTTCTCGCAGGATAGAGAAGAGATTCGCCTCATCGGCGCTGCGCATGCTCAAAGTCTACGACTGGCCGGGTAATATCCGGGAACTGAAAAACATCGTGGAGCGGGCCATCATTCTTTCCGGGGATAGCAGTGTAATACGCAAGGATCACCTCGCCTTTTGCGCATCCCAGCTGGAAGAACAACCCTCACTATCCATGAATTTCGACAAAGAACCCTCGCTGAACGACATAGAAAAAACCTACCTCGCCATGCTACTCGAGCGCCATTCAGGTCACCGTTCGAAAATTGCCCAGATTCTCGGGGTAAGCGAACGCAGTGTTTACCGTATGGTGGAAAAATACGGGTTCACACACTAAGCCGTTCGAAGACAGACGGTTGCACCCTATTTCCAGATAATTGGTTATGATAGGCCGCTAGTCGTATCGGCGGCTACCGATTACTTTGGGAATGTACCTGTGAAGCTGAGTCTGGAAGATTTTAAATACTGGAAAAACAAGAAGATAACGCTTCTAGGCATGTCCGGCGTGGGGAAAACACACCTCTCGTCGATGTTGCAAATACACAATTGGTTCCATTACTCGGTCGATTATCGCATCGGCACCCGATACCTGGACGAACCGATTATGGATCTGATCAAGCAACAGGCGATGCAGGTTCCCTTTCTCAGGGACTTATTGCGACGGGACTGGATCTCCGTTAAGAATAACATCAAAGTCGACGACCTAGGCCCGGTGCTCAGTTTTGTAGGTAAACTGGGTAACCCAGAGCTCAGCGGCGTGCCGTTGGATGCATTCAAGCACCGGCAGGCACTGTATCGGGCGGCAGAGATCGAAGCCATCAAGGATATCCCTTCGTTTATAGAAAAAGCGCAAGAAATATACGGTTATCCTCATTTTATCTGCGATATGGCCGGCAGTCTCTGTGACCTTGAGGAAGACGACTCGGTAGAATTGCTGGCCCGCCATACGCTCATCCTGTATATCCAGACCAGTGACCCCGACGAGGAGCACGAGCTGATTACCAGGGCGCAGCAATCGCCTAAGCCGCTATACTATCGACCCAGTTTTCTAAAGCAGCACATCGAGATGTTTCTCGAGGAGCACAACATGCAGTATGCCGCGGAGATGGATCCCGACCAGTTTACCCGCTGGGTATTTCCGCGACTTTTTCGCGCCCGAATTCCCCGTTACGAGGCAATCGCCAAGCCGCACGGGTACACCGTTACTTCCCGCCAGGCCAATCAAGTAAGGGATGAAGCGGATTTTCTCGAGATGGTAGAGCAGTCCATCGCGTACCAAGACGGCAGCTGAACAGGAACAGACCGCCATGCCCCTCGTATCCCACAACGCCCTCCCGACTTTCGCGCGCCTGCGCCAGAGTGGACAGACCGTACTGGAGAGTGGAAGAGCGCTGCACCAACATATCAGGGAACTACACATCGGCCTCCTCAATATGATGCCGGACGCCGCGCTTGAGGCCACAGAACGACAGTTCTTCCGGCTGGTGGGTGAAAGCAACCCCATCGCTCAGTTCTATATGCATCCATTCACACTCTCCCAATTACCACGGAGCGAACAAGCCAGGGAGCATATTTCTAACTATTACGATACATTCGAACAGCTTCAACAGGAGGGGCTGGACGCCCTTATCATCACCGGTGCCACCCCAACTCATCCGGACCTCGCCGCAGAGCCCTTCATGGAGCCCTTAATAGAAGTGGTGGAATGGGCCGAAGCCAATGTCACTTCCACGCTCTGCTCCTGCCTAACCACTCACGCCGTGCTCCAATCCATCCATGGCCAGCGGCGGACACCCCTTGGGTACAAGTGCTGGGGCGTCTATCCCCACCGAGTCGTCGACCGCCAGCATCCGTTGGTTCATGACGTGAATACCCGATTCGATGTACCCCACTCCCGTTTCAACGCCATCACGAGAGCACAGTTCGAGGACGCCGGGCTGCATATCCTGGTAGAGAGTGAAGAAGCCGGGGTACACCTGGCCGTCAGCAGCGACCGTATTCGCCGTGTCTACTTTCAGGGCCACCCGGAATACGACACCATCAGCCTCTGGAAAGAATTCAAGCGCGAGGTCTTGGCTTATGCAACTGGCGACAGGGCGGAGTTTCCAGTATTTCCCAACAATCTGTTCCAACCCCGGGAGCAGGCGATCCTCAACGAGTATCGCGATAGGCTGGAAGAGGCATTGCAGCGAAATGAGCAAATACCGCCCCTGCCTGACAACTTGATCATTGCCCGACTAAACAACACCTGGCATGACACCGCCGAGGGAATTGTCGCCAACTGGATCGGAACCGTCTACCAACTGACTCATCACGAACGCAATCGCCCCTTCATGGACGGCATAGACCCGCGGGATCCCCTGGGGCTTGGTCTCTATCCGGAGCGGCCCGTCACAAGCCCATGATTTGGCCCAGATCTGTTGCGATCCTCGCTACCATACTCTGGGCCCTCCCTGCCCTGGCCGAGTCCGACTCCGGCGGCAGTTGGTTGAAGCTGGAGCGCCTGAATCAGGAGAGCAAACAGGAACTGAAAAAGATTCCGGGACCAAAATCGCCGAGAGAGTCCGAGAAACCCACAGAGACTCGCGAGCGGACGCGGTTATATACGCAACAGTTACAACAACTTGAGTCGCTACAGAAACGGCAACAACAGGAGCGGGCAACGGCTCGTCAGCAATCCAGGGTGATACCAGAAAAACGCAGGCCGGGAAGGACCGGCACTCAGGCTCAACAACAGCGGTTTAAAAAACAGCAGCAATACCAGCTCGACAATGCGCGAACCCAACAACGCATTCGGTCGGGGCTCCGGTGAATGGTGGCTGTGCAGATTGCGCGAGCGACCGATTGCCCGCTTAATTTAGGGGCTAAACCAGAAAACAATTGACCTAATTCCTATCAATTCAGTTAGCTGACGTAATATATTAACGCCGATGAAAAAAAACAGACTCAAAGTATCGGATATCATTAGTCGCACCGAGGCGCTAGATGAACAAATAGCGAAAATCAAAGGTCGCCTGGACAGCCTCTCCTTCCACAAACACAAACACCGCAATCGCCTGAAAATGCTGGCGAAGAATGCGGAACAACTCGAACAACGACTGGAAGCGATGGAGCATCAGCTCCCCTCCCTGCTGTCTCTTGGTGGCAAGGGGATGGCGAAGCGCTGGAAGAAACTGCACAAACAATACAAGCTACTGCGCAAATCACCGCCCAAACTGCCCCGTAGCAAGCCCCCCGTAAAACTCAAGCGGGTGAAAAAGAAGCTGACACTTTTGAGCAACCGGCAGCAGGGCATGCAATCAAGGGTAGAGGATATCCTGGCACAGCTATCGCGGGCAGAGGAGGCCGGCACTGCACTGGAGCGGGAAACCGTCCAATTGAAGCAGCAATTGGTATCTCTGGAAGATCGAAATCAGCATTTGGCAGAGGCCAGTGCCAAACAGGAATCGAGGATTCTCGATACAGAGACCCAGTTAGCCGAGCTCTCCTCCGGGGAGAGGGAGAAAACCTGGCGTAAATCCCTGGAGGCGGAGGCTGATGGGCTGCAGCAGGGTTTGGAAGCACTGAAAGCATCCATCGAAGAGGGGCTCTCGGAGCGGCAGCGGGCCGACCAGCAACTGCAGGCGATGGAGCAACGTATCGAGGGACTGGAGAAGGCCCCGGTCGCTGAAGAAAGTGAGCAGTCAGAACCAATCACCAGGGAGGAAGGAGAGAGCTACGCCACGAGACTGGAAGTCCTGGAGGCCGAAAGCTCCCGTCTCGACGGTCTCATCAACGGTCTCACCGACGGGGCTGTCGATGATGAAGTCGAGAAACGCCTGGGTTGGGTGGAATCACAAGTCGTCAGGCTCACGGAAGGCGCGGAAACGCTGCAGGAAGGAATTCGTGAACTTGGCAGCCATGAACTCGATACCAACGCCAGGCTGGAGAGTCTCAAAACCACTCTTGAGGAATACACCAGAGATAATAGCAGCCTGAAAAACGGAGTTCACAGTCTGTCCGGGGAAATTGGTCAGGCGGATGCTGAATTCAGCAATCGGCTCGACGATCTGGAAAAACGGCTGGAGTCGGTTGCTGAAATCACCGGCTCGATCACAGCCCGCATGGATGGTCTAGACCAATCCCGGGAGCTGCCGATCAAAGAGGATGACAAACTCGAGAGCCTCAGTCGAGAAATTACCGGCCACCTAGATCGCGTCGAAGAAGCCGCCATTGCCGACAGGGAGCGGATCGACCAGCTGAATGCTGATCTTTCCCGAGTCCAGGAGCAGGGTGAATCCCAAAGGCAATTCAACGAAGAAGGCAATCGGCAGCTCAAGGAACTCGAAGCCCAGGTTGGCCGTCTGGCGGATGAACTCGAAAACCAGCTCGGGCAACTGGCGAGCATGTCGGACAGCCTTCGGGACCTACCGAATAGGGCAGACGATTCGGGGTTAGAGCATGAATCCCTTTCCGCCCGGGTCGATGCCCTGGAAGAGATCCGGGAGCAGAACAACCAGCGGCTGAAGTCGATCGATAACAACTTCCACGGCGTCCTCTCGCAGTTGGGGGAATTTCAACCCAATACGGAGGCTCGGCTCTCAGAGCTGCAGACCGGTTTGAATCAGGTCGTGGGCACCCGAAGCAACCTCGAGCAGCGGGTCGAGGAGGCGGTATCCACAGGCAAGACAAATCGATTAGCGCTCCTGGGCCTAGTGCTGTTGGGCATTCTGGCAGGGGCAGCGCTTTACCACTTTGGTAATCAGAAAACGGCAACGAATACCGCTAGATTGGCTGAACTGGCCCAATCCCAGCGGGAGTCGGAACAAGGTATGCAGCAACTCGTCCAGCGGTTCGGGGATGTGGAGCGCCAGTTTTCGTCCGATAGCGGCAATCAGCTGATCGGCGAAATACCCCCTTTATCTTCCCCAGGAGTTGATGAGACGCGGATCGAAGTGATCGAAGCACGGCTCTCCGAACTCGCAAACAGGCCCGGATCCGACCAATCCTCAACACTCTCGGTGATGGATGGCAAGCTGGCAGGATTGGAGAGCCGTCTGCGCGAACTCGAGTCCACCACCACTGCAATCGAGAACAATGCAGGTTCCGAATCACTCGATTCGCTACGGACAACCATCGCTACACTCGACGAACAACAACTTCGCCTGGAAACCTTGGAGACCAGATTTACGGCCCTGGAAACCAGTGCGACAACACCTGAAGCCGCGATAGCAGAAAATCAACTAGATGCACTACGCGCCTCGGTAGCAACGATCGCCCAGCAGACAGCGAAACTAAACGACTTGGAAACCAGAATCACCTCCATCGAATCGGCGACCGCGGCGCCGGAAGACAAAGCCCTGGATCACCGCCTCGCCACTTTGCAATCATCAGTCGCTGGGCTCGATGAGCGTATGGCCCAGGTGGAAGACCTAAAGACCAGGTTCGCGGCCCTCGAAACCCGGGCAGCAGCACCCGAAGCTGCAGCGGTGGAGAGTGAACTAGACTCACTGCGCGCCTCGGTAGCGGCGATAACCCAACAGACAGCGAAACTAGACGACTTGGAAACCAGAATTGCCTCCATCGAATCGGCGACCGCAGCACCGGAAGACCAAGCCCTGGATGACCGCCTCGCCACTCTGCAATCATCGGTCGCAGGGCTCGATGAACGTATGGCCCAGGTGGAAAGCCTGGAAACCCGGATCACCTCCATCGAGTCGACTGACTTCGAAGCAGCAGGGGCCTCCGCGACACAACAAATCTCCGCCTTAAACGCGACCCTTGGGGATCTCGATAGTCGCCTCGCCCAGCTTGAGCTTGAACAACAGAGCGACAAGTCAAGGCACGATCAGTTGTTGCAAAGCCTGGCTTCGCTGACCGAATCGAGCGCAAATTCAGCCGCAGCAAGCGAGTCCATACCAACTTGGGGATCTCCCATCGATTGGGAAAAAGCTCAGCAACGAAACGCCTACTCAATTCAGCTGGTGGGCGCCCATAACAAGGCATTACTGCAGAGGTTTCACGACAGTCATAACGGCGCAGATGGTTTGGCTTTTTTCCAAACGACATTCAACGGCCGTGATTGGTACATTTTGCTCTACGGTGCATTTGATACAGTCAGCGCTGCATCTAAGACATTGCGCACACTACCCGATTCCCTGCGGCGTTATAATCCCTGGATACGCCGCGTACCGGATAACGCAGTACATCTCCCTTGATTGCCAAGCCGGTACGCTATCGACAGCCCTTACGAGCCCCTATTCCCCCGTCAGAGTGTACGATGGGGAAGGCTCTCGGTACGCCCGGCAGGTGTAATGCGAACATAATCGAGTTTTCTCTGTAGCTCTTTGATATCGCTGGCGCCACCGTATGTAAGCCCACTTCGCAAGCCACCGATGATATCGGCAACGATTTCTGCCTCGTCATCCCTATAGGGGACTTCGGTTGCCACCCCCTCCGCGGTCTTCCATTCGGCCATGCCTCCATGATAATCATCTTGTACCTCACTGCTCGCCATACCCCGGTATATCTTGATACGCCGGGTTTCGCCCTTGCCGTCAGTCCGGCTCAGTACCTCTCCCGGCGTGGGACGGGTACCTGCGAGCATACTTCCCAGCATGATGAAGTCCGCGCCGAAAGCCAAGGCCTTGACCAGATCACCAGGGCTGCGCATTCCACCGTCGGCGACTATGGAGCGGTCAACCTTGGCGCACTCCCGAATGGCAGTGAGATTGGGGATACCAAATCCGGTCTTGATGCGGGTGGTGCAGACCGAACCTCCGCCAATACCCACCTTGATGATATCCGCGGCACAGGAGGCCAAGTAATCCGCGCCGGCGTAGGTTGCCACGTTTCCCGCCATAATACACACATCCTTGCCCAGCAACTTACGGACATTCTTCAACGTGCGCCCGACATATTTCGCATGTGCATGGGCGACGTCTATGCAAAAAAGCTGGGCTCCCGCATCCCGCAACGCCTCAGTGCGTTCCAGGTCTCCTTCGGAGCAGCCAATGGAAACAAAGGTCGGGTACTTGCAGGCCTTGAACATGGATACATTGTTCTCGATGGACATGAAACGGTGCATGACGCCGATACCGCCATTGGCACCCATAAAGTCCGCCATTTCCACCCCAGTGATGGTATCCATGTTGGAACTCATCACCGGAAGATCGAGGGAAAGTTTACCCGTCCGGTCTCGCATAGAGATATCCACCACCCGCCGCGACTCCCAATGGTTATATGCCGGGACCAGCAGAACATCGTCAAAGGTAATTGCCTGATTCATTGCTATTCCGGGACCTCGCTAATTCCTTCGTTTCATTTACGCAAAGCATACCGTCTGAAAAACCAATGGGATAAACCTATTCCCTATTGAAAAGCTAAGTCTCACTCTCCGGTACTGTGAAAATAGACGGCTAATAGCCCACCGCAGCCATATCCCAAAGCTGGACACCAGCTATATCGTCATGGATTAAGCGGTTTTAATACAATGTATACTCTAGTTTTAACGCAAAATACTCCCACTAACCGTTTTTTAGCGGAGGAATCCATGGCTACGAATGTCGCTAGACTCGCTTGGGGTATTGCACTAACCCTATTCTGCTTCGCTTTCGTGCCAACTTCGACAGCAGAGCGCTACGTTCCCATCTATCCTTATGGATACTATCCTTACGACAGCTTCGGGTACAGCAACAACTTTGGGCTGCGCCAAGACGTCAACCGTTTGAATAAACAGCTCCAGCAGCAACAGAGAAAATTGCGCGAGCAAAATCGCCAACAGGAGGAGCAGACTCGCCTACTGAGACAGCAGCAGGCCTCACAACAGCAGTTCACCGCAATGCAGGCATGCTATTACCGCTATCAAGGGGGGCTGGATATTTGCGAAAATCTGTTCGATGCAGAATCAAGGGAGTACTCCGCCTGCTTTAAAAAGGCAATAGAATTGAACCCCGGTTGTTCGGCGGAGTTTGCCCGGCGTACGGCCGACGAAGATTGAAATACCGACTAAATCGTAGTTCCGCCGGAGATGCTAAGTTTTCTCAATACCGCCCCCTGGGGCACAATGGACGTACACCGCCGAAAATAGTCTAAGCGATTTCATTTTGCAGTTTGCACAACTTATCAGACAGGCAGAAATATGTTCAAAATCACACTTAACGGTACAAACAGACTGGACATAGACTTCAGCGGAAAGCTTGACAGCGCGGACATGAGAACTGCATTGGATGAATTGGCAGCGAAATCCCAGGGCATCGAACATGGAAGAATGCTCTATCGCATCGGGGAGTTCGACATACCAACTCTGGGTGCGATCGGTGTCGAGCTATCCCGCATTCCAGAGCTGTTCAAACTGACCAGAAAATTCGACAAGGTGGCGGTGCTTGCCGGTCAGGGATGGATAAGAACGGCCAGTGAAATCGAGGGAATACTGATACCCGGACTGGAGATCAAGGCGTTCGATATGGAAAAAGCGTCAGCAGCGGAAGAGTGGTTATCCAGCTAGTTTGAGTATCGGTGGGTCGCGGACCAGAATGAACCGGCACAGATGCTGGCGACCCACTTTTTTCTAATCCTGAACCCGGTAACGTCAGCCGAGCCCATATCGTAGCCAACAGCATTTCCGTGCTGAAAGCATACCCCTCGCCGGCCAAAATCGGCTCCGGTGACCGTCGCCGAGCAGTTGCTTTCCCGTTGTACACCGCGGCACTTTAAGCAGTTGGTCGTCACTTAATCTCATGGGTAGGGAATACCCCGGTTGGCGTGATACTAGGTTCCAGGCACCTTGGTATGGCGATCAGGAAGACTACTGGTAGAATCGTCAATAACTATTTCCAGGCGGAAATCTGCAACCTCATTGCGACGAGCCGCTGAACGCATCTGAGGAGGAATGCCATACAGTAATGCGATAGTACATATGGCCAGAAAAGAAAAGATGAGCGGCACCTGTTTCAATCGCATATATTTTCTACAGGTACCTTAGGCTTGTGGAAATTCAACCGTCGCAGGGAGCTGGCATAGCCTCTTTATTCAGCGCTTTGTGCGGTGTCCGTTCTTCATTCGGTACATCGCCTTGTCTGCCATTCTTACAGTGTCTGCGAGAGGTACCGCCAAATTGTGTGTGGCCCACCCGATAGATACGGAAATCGCCCTCTGGCGGAACTCGGACAACATGGTATCAAACAGTATTTCGGCAGCTTGACTATTGGCCTCTATTGCAAGAATCGCAAACTCATCTCCTCCTATTCTGGCAACGATATCCGTGGAACGCACACTGGATTTAAGGCAATCTACAGCAGACTTCAATAGCTGATCTCCCGCATCATGACCATAACGATCGTTTACCATCTTCAGGTCATCCAGATCGAGGATCATTACACTAATTGGACTGCCATATCTTTGGGCGCGTGACGCTTCCTGAGCAGTTCTTTGTTCCCAGCCTTTGCGATTGAGAAGCCCGGTCAAATGGTCGGCTTCGGCATCAGCCTGCAATACTTCCATTGCCCGCGCTTGAGCCAGGGCTTTCAATTCATGAGAAACGAGCGTTCCAAGCAAGTTAGCAAAAATTCGAATCAGGGGGAGTTCGTCCTGTAAAGCAGTTGACTTCATGTCTGGATCAATAGCGCACAGAGTACCAAACAGTCTCCCTTCCTCAAGGGGAATGGGTACTCCAATATAGGCGCCTATATCCACTTGTTTTCCAATAGGCGCGAGTGAATACGCTTCCACTTCACCAGAAACTGGAGCAATATTCGGACCCTCCCCTTTTACCATTCGCGAGCAGAAAGAGTCGGCCCATTGAAATACTGTTCCCGGTGCAACTCCATAACCATCGTCCTCGCTATTAAGGACAATCCAGTCCGGCTCCAGCGTTCTTGTAGTCATCCACAGCTGGAACCCCAAGCGATGCTTCAAGAACGAGAGTACGGCTTTGCTCGCTTCGTCAAAGTTTTCGTACGCGCTAAATTCTGTTAGAGGATCAGTCATTAGGTATTGCTACGTTGAATCTATGTCGTAGTAAGTGCGGCGAATATTATAGAAATTCGGTATTGAAACGGCAGGCCCGAAAAAAGCTAAGGTTAACCACGCAAGCAATTCAGCACGGTTCAAACTAGCCTGCTAAATATCCTTATCGTAATTATACTATTCAATCTTTCCATTGCCGCTAAAAATAACTATAGCCGTAGTGGCGTATGTTGTCATATTCCCACACTAACCAAACTCGTTGCACAACTATCCATCCATCAAATTGGCATGCTTCAATTGTTTTGTTATGAAATTCGGTGCGCTATGTAATAGTAAACCCGGCGATCATCCGCATTACACCGATCCATTTTCAGCTTTCACTATTCGCAGTATCACCCAAAGTCATTACTCCACTCTTCAAAATACCTGCGCGCAACCCACCCCGACATACGAGCACTTGAAAAAATACTTCTTGTGCTGTGTCCTCCAACGTAGCGCACAGAGCACAATAGCACGCTGGCAGGAATCCGCCTGCCTTCTTTGGACCTTTCATCCCAGTTAATTACCGTCGCATATGAACTCAGCTATTCACCAGACAAGGCCTGCTGTAATGTTTCAGAATCTAATACGCCAATTTGTACAAGCAAAGTCGTATAGTCGACCAAATTGACAGATTTATAGATCCGGCCGTCTTTCAATGAACCGTAGAAACTAGATGAAAACTTCACTGGCTTGTTTGACATCTTGTGTATTGCACTTACCGAAATAAATCCTGAATACAAATCTTCCTTCTCGAGTAAATGGGTAACATCTACTTGCATATCACCAAGCACAGTATTCATCTGCTTATGGAAAAGATGAAACTCCTCGGCACTTCTGATTGGCTCGCTTCTTAGACCAGTTATTTCACAGTCCTCCGCAAGCATTTTGTCAATATAGCTCGAGTCATTTCTGTTCCATACATACTCAAACCACTGCTGCACTATATTTCTTGAATTCTCCATGAAAGGTCCTCCCAAGTTATCAAGCCTATTGCTAATTGAAACTCTGCGAACATCGATTTATCCAGCCAACGCCGCAATCCAGTCGAGAATGGCCTTCCCCCGACTAAATTTGTGCCTATCACGCAATCAACTTTGCGAATTTCTCAAACGCATTATTGCTAACCTTGGAATTCATCCGCTCTCGATTGCAACAGTGCATGCCATACACTAATTAGGCAGCTGCTTCTATCTCCCAGTTGTTGCCCCCACCTCGAATCCATGAACAAAAATATTTAAAGCTTCTGCCACATTCTGCTTTTGCCTAGCAAGATGATCCAGCACACCGACTGTGGAATATCTCTACTGACAGCTTTAAAACATGTACCTAGTCTTACTCTTTCTTCATCTCGTTAGCTAGATCACTATAACTATATGTCAAGTAATTCGAGGTAGCTCCAAGAGAAGTAATGCTAGTTGTTCGGTGACGGCTTATCCATCACGCTTCGGTGGCACGATAAACCAGCTTGCTGCCACTAACCCAAAAAATGCTGTGTAAACGGTAACAAACACCCACTCTGGCGCCTCGTAGTAGAGTATGGTTTGGAGCCAATGCTGAACAAAAGAGCTATCGTAGCCCTTCTCACCACCCAACTCGCGCAGCCGTATCTCCCAAACGGTCAGCGGACAGGTCCCCCCAACCCACGATTGGAGCACAACAAATGCGATAGATGCTAAATGCAGCACCCGAAACCAAAAGTTTGTCACCCATTTCCAGGAAAATATACGACCCAAGTAAATCGCCGCTAACCCAAGAACCACAAAAGCGACAAAAATTGCATGCGCAACTAGAATCCCATCTGCAGCAATTGAGTACATAGATTCAGTAACCACGAGCACTAATACCCAACGAATCTGTCGAACTACCCATTTACAGGAAACGTCTTTCTTACTGGGTAAATTCTAGTGGTTCTTGTTCATCGTTTCTTATCTATTTGATCCAGCCTCATCCATCCATCTCTCAATCTCCGAGGATGATAGATTCTATTTTCTGACAGCTTTGAAAACTTTGCAGGGCCGTTGCAGTTTCCGTTAACAGGTGCTGCCCTGATCTATCAACCCAACGTTTGATTTCTGAATTTGCCCAGATGCCCATAGCGCCTCTATTGAACGACTCTAGCATGATCAGATTTACTCTGAGTCAATGCACAATAAACACTATCCTCCCTCAGACCAATTGATCGACACATGGGCGATCACCCGCGGATTGGCCTTATTGCAATTCGGACAGTAATAGAAATCAAATAGCGGGCATGGCCGCGGCGTTTCTCAGCAAGCATCTGGTATTTTGGCAACCAACGCCTCGCGAACCTGACGCACGCAGTGTTTTCAGCAGTGATTGACCAGATTGAATAGCTGTTGGTCGCCCCCCCTGAACCAACTGTCGAACTTCTACTTGCAGTACTCTAGACTCTGCTGACGGCTCGGCTCGTTGAAGGAGTGCAGTCATCACCGGATCTAATCTCGGCGAGAGGCGCTTGCTTCAGCTGGGACAACTCTGCATCGGCAGATCTTCTCGGCGATCGTCTTGTGCTCTCACGCATAAACAGCGCCACTACAGTCGGTCATTTTGGCGCACGCCTGACTTCGCTGTCTGCGTTCCAACGGATGCCAGATGCTACCTGCTTGTACCTCTAATGCAATCTATTCAACAAATGATTTAACGCGCCGTTAGCGCGCCTTTTTGCAGAGGAGAGTAAAGGAGATATAGTTAACTTATTGTTTTTATTGGAGCTGGCGACAGGAGTCGAACCCGCGACCTGCTGATTACAAATTGCTTAATAATCAATAAGTTACTGATTATTCTAGAATAGGCAATATCCGGTGCAATTAGCCTAAATCGTTTTGATTCAACAGGTTATTCTGGGTAGGTAAAGGGAGCGAAAACTGGGTGGTGTACCGGAAGTGTACCGAAGAATTCGTGAAGGATTGTAAGCGCTCCACGGACGTCTCTCCATTGACAACAATGCCACCGAACGAGCCATACGTCCTTTTGTCATTGGTCGCCGCAATTGGTTGTTTGCCGATACCCAAAAGGGTGCGGCTGCATCCGCTAATCTCTACAGCCTAATCGAAACCGCAAAGGCCAACGGTATCGAGCCTTACACATACCTACGCTACCTTTTCAAGGCACTGCCTGCCGCTCAAAGTGCAGCGCAACTCGAAGCAATTTTGCCATGGAACTTCGATGAGGCTCCGCTTACTCAGGATCTGATGCATCCATAGGTGCGGTTCGTGGAGCGCTTACGAAGGATTTGCAAGAAGAATGGTTTATGAACTCCCTGAAAGCATATTTAGATTCTCTCAGTCGAGCGCACCACCCTTACATATTTCATATAGACTACCTCCATCCCGGGCGGAATTTACTATAATCAAGTTAGGGATAGGGCATAAAAAAGGAAGCTTGGACAAGAATTAAAACAAGAGATGAGACTGTAAATTTCTCTGTGTAAGTGGCGCGGGCATCAATTTGGTACTCGATCGCCGAACAAAATCATAAACTGACTCATCGCCTGTTTCCAATCCCGGATCGGCATCGTCCATTTTCTCGATATCTGGTGCAACGCCAGGTACAGAATTTTCATCACGGACTCGTCGGTTGGAAATGATCGGCGCGTTTTTGTTACTTTACGCAAAGACGCATTCAGTGACTCGATCGCATTCGTCGTGTAGATCACCTTTCTAATCTGAGGCGGGTAATCGAAGAATACGCTCAGGCGCTCCCTGTTGTTTCGCCAGGATTGGCTTATTGTCGGATGCTGGTCATCCCATTTCTCAGCAAAAGCATCAAGGGCCTGCTCAGCTTCAGCGAGCGTGGCCGCTGCGTATATTTGCCGCAGGTCAGCCGCCACCGCTTTGCGCTGCTTCCAACTGACGAAACGTAGGGAGTGGCGCACTTGATGAACAATACAGAGCTGAACCTGGGTTTGTGGATAGTTCTGCCAGGCAGTGACTTCCTCCATGACGGCGTTTGTGATCTGAGAGATGAAGGGAGCAGAAACTTCCACACCATAGGCATCTTCGAAGTGGGCCTGAATGTCCCTGGTGGTCATGCCTCGGGCGTACAAAGAGATGATACGATCATCAAGAGACTTACAGTCTCTGCCTATCCGTCGTATTTCTGTCTTTTGCGTTGAAGAACTACTTGATTTTCTTCCTCTCCCAATCTTCCTTCTGTGACAATCTCTGCCCTCTATCTTTGGTCGAGAAGTATTTTCATGGCCCGAAATCGTCAACCAGCTGTACCGCTTTCAGTATTTCATCGTAGAGGCCGCCCAATACTATTTCAGTAAACTTGTCATTAACGATAGATATCTGATATTCACCGGTATCATTGCCATTCCGCGTATAGAAGAAACCCTCTATAGAGGCCCACTTTACCTCCTCAGAAAGTACTCCCATTCAATCCTCTGGTGGCTAGTAGAATTGGGACTGCTCTCGCTGTTTGCAATGTCTCATGATCGCGACGGCCTCGCCTTGCTACCCCTATTTGTACTTGGATTGAACTCAGCATGGCTGATTATGAAAACTCGGAAGTTTTGGCCATCACTGATGCTTCACTCCCTCTCCAATATCTACTTCTTCTCTATCCAGCTCTATCAAGCAATGCTGTGTGTAGCTACCAATGTAAAACTCCCCAGTTATCGCCAAAGTAAAATTCCCCACCCTGACACAGGAGGCAAGCTAATTGAGCTTGTCGATTTGTCAATCGAGCACGAGTCTTTCACTACCACTTTGTGTAGCGGAGGACTGCACCGTGCTGTCATTGGGAGAGCTGTTCATGATCCACGATCTGAAGCATCAAGGTCTTTCCATAAAAGCGATCGCCGAACGAACAGGGATGGACCGAAAAACCGTTCGCAAATACCTGCGGCAGGGGCTGTTGGTGCCGACTTATGGTCCAAGGGAACCCAGGCCGAGCAAACTTGATGCTTATAAAGCCTACCTGGGCCAACGCATCAATGCGTATCCGGAACTTTCAGGTTTCCGGCTGCTGAGGGAGATCAAACAGCTGGGTTACTCCGGCGGTTATAGCCTGGTGACGGATTATCTTCGTGAGATTCGTCCTGCGGCCAGTCAGGCTTTCGAGCGGCGAATACATTCTCGGATACGCTTGGGATCGGCCTCAAAAAGTTCAGTCATCAGCGTATCAACGAGCGGGCAGACATTACACTCATGCAGCGTCCCGATGGAAGACTTTTCTGTTTACCCACTGTTAGATCAATTAAAAAATGCCACAAAAGTAATCTAACCGACAGAATGCTATTTATTGCGTTTTATCTGGCTTATCAGCCGAAGTGGCTGCTTCTTTTTTATCTTGAGGTGTTGCGCTCGCAAGCCTTGCATTGAGCAGCGCGGCAAATTCCTCTGCCGACTTGGCACCCCGGGAGACCGCCCCTTTTCCGTCCGACAACATGACAAAGGTGGGGGTCTGACGAACCACGCCCTGGGCGTCGTAGAGATCCCGCAGCACACGCTCCATCGCTTCACGCCCGTGGAAACATTGTAGAAACTTCTGCATGTCCAGCTCCAAATGCTCCGCCAATTGGGTCAGTTCGGCATCCGCGTCCGTACCCTCTTTAATCCAATTTTCCGATTTATCAAACAACAGATGACGCATTTCCCAGAACCGCCCTTGATCACCGGCGCACTCGGCTGCCACAGCGGCAACGGGCGCGCGTGGATGTTCCTTCAACGGCAGGTGCTTGACCACCCAGAGGACCTTGCCGGTGGCGACGAAATCGCGGTCGATGACAGGTTGGGCCTCCAGCGCGTGGCGCCTGCAGGAGGGGCACTGAAAGTCGGTAAACTCCACCACCACCAATTGCGCCTTGGGGTCTCCCTCGTAGGCGTCCCCCGCCATATTGAATCCCGACCGCTTCGGATCCGGTGCCAGCCCCTCTGGCTTGGCCCAGAAGGGTAATTCCGGTTTGGGCGGCTTGGGCTCCTCGGGCGGTTTCTCCCCGGCGATCAGCGGATCGGCCAAACGAGAAAATGAGGCAATAGGCAAGGCCCCCACCAGTTTGTAGGTGTCGCCCGCTGCGTTCATGAATTGGAAGCTGGGTGTGCCGTTGAAACCGAGGGCTCGGCCGGCGGCAACCCCCGCCTCCACCACAGGGGCTTTACGCCCCGACTCCAGGCATTCTCGGTACGCATCCATGTCAGCTCCCAATTTTTCGGCCGTGGCGGCCAGAAAATCATTGGGGTCGGGCAACCGGCTCCACTGTCGCTGGTTGGCGAACAACTCATCATGCATGGCCCAGAATAGAGCGGCCCCCTGCTCCGCCACGCACAAGGCGGCTTCCGATCCCTTGGGAGCCGTCGGGTGCAGACCGGCCAGGGGAAAGTCCCTGAACACATACTTCAGCTTGCCCTTTTCAATATATTTTTTTCGAAGTTGAGGAAAGGTCTGCTGGAAAAAGCGCCCACAGAAGGGGCAGAGATAGTCACTGTATTCTTCCAGGATCACCTTGGCATCGGGATCGCCCAGAAAAGGGTGCCCCTGCTCGGTGAAGCCGACGGGGATACCCTGGTAGGATTCAACCGTTTTCGATTCTTCTTCATCCAGCGCTGCCTGTGCTGGAAAACAGACTGCCAGCAAAATCAGAACCGGTAGTGTCAGGGTAGCGCCTATGGAATTCGTGAGTTTCGCCATAACTTCCCCTTTAGGGTTTTTCATGCGAGTTGCTATTCGGTAATAGACACCAATTAAAAGAGAAAAATGCACAGGTAAAGAGTTTCAGCGTAAATGGTCTCACTAATCTCTAGCTGTCATGGACGAGCATCACTGTTCTAGTTCATCTCGATACCGCGACTGATCAATGATAAAGGGCATTGATTTTCAATGCGCTTCGCCTAAATACAGTGTAACTTAATCGGGCAGCACTGGATGGTATATACACTGTGATTTAATGCAACAGTAGTGATAACAATTACCCCAAGATATATTGAGTTACTACAGAATATTATAGATGGGAACGCCGCTCTGTCGATTACACAATCAAGCCGATACAGAGGCGAGCTGTTATCTTCTATATCCGACCACACAGTGCTTTTTTCGCGTTCGAAACGAGGCCAACGGCTCATGAAAAAAAAGCTCACCAAGCGTCCCCTTGGAAAGAAAGTCTCCGAACACAGGCAGTCCCCCTCGGCCAACCCACACCCAACCGACGCCCACTCGGTTCACAGGAGCCGTCCACCCCTTCTGGCCTTGGCGTTCGCTGGCATGGCCCTGACGGCCTATCTCACCGCAACCAAGTGGTTCGGCTCGGCCCCATTGGCCTGCGGCGCGGGTTCAGATTGTGATCTTGTGCAAGGCAGCCGCTGGTCCACACTTCTCGGCATGCCTGTCGCGTTCTGGGGATTTCTCACCTACGTGGTGCTGTTCCAGACTATCTGGCGCATGGGCAGGCAACGCCGCTCCTGGAAGACGGCTTGGGTGGTCGCCTTCATCGGCGCGGGGATCAGTGCCTATCTGACCGCAATATCCCTCTTCGTCCTTAAGGCAACCTGCATCTACTGCCTAACCTCTTTCGGTCTGATCCTGGCAATCCTGCTCCTCTTGAGTCTAACCCGCCCTGATCCCCTGGTCGGCTTTCAATGGCGTACCTGGCTCCCAGGCACTGCGGGCGCGACCCTCCTGGTGGTGGCATCACTGCAGATGCACTACAGCGGTCTATTCGACCCGGCGGCGGGCCCGGAAAAACCTTATCTCAAGGCGCTGGCACTGCATCTGCAGGAGTCCGGAGCAAAATTCTATGGCGCCTACTGGTGTCCGAGTTGCGAGAATCAGAAGGCCCTTTTCGAGGCGTCGGCACACCGCTTGCCCTACGTGGAGTGTACCCCCGACGGGCGTGGGGGGCATCGCGCCTTTTCCTGTGTTACCGAGAGTATCCAACGCTACCCAACATGGATCATCAACAATCAACGTTACGAGCGCACCCTGAATCCCGAGAGGCTTGCCCGCCTCAGTGATTTTCGCTGGACTGGGGAAAACGGCAACCGAAACCCTATCACCCAGTAGCGATATTCAATGGATGTAAAAGGTCAGTACTTCAGGGTTCGCAGCACGTGAGATGATGAGGAATTGATCCATTCCTCGGCAGCAGTGCGGTCCTGATTCAGCCATTGGACCGCGACTCGCAGCAGATTCTCCTTACGTAGCGCCGGGTCGGCCAGGCCTTCAGCGAATTCGGCGGCGGCCACCGGATCCCGCTTGGCCCAGGAAGATGTGGTATGCCGCAACAGCCGAGACCGTTCTTCTCTGTCGGTTAACTCCAGAATTGCGTTCGCCCCGGCAATCGGGTCTTTCCTTGCCCATTTTTGCTGGGTATTGTTCAAGACCGCATCACGCATGTTGCTATCCGAAAGCTGCTCTGCCAGCTGCAGACCTTTCTCGGGGCTGACCTCCGCCGCGACTTGTCCAACGATCGTCACCATCTCGTACTGCAAGGTTTCCTCCGGAAGACTCAGGGCCCAGGTAAGCGCCGCCTCCGCCTCCAGGCGTCCCCAGCGGTGAGCGATGTGCAGAAGGGTCTTGTCCCGGCTTGGAGACTCCGGAAGACTCTCTGCCCATCTGGCCACCTCCCGCGGGTCTTCGGCCACCCAGTGGGTCGCTGCATGGCGTAACGCCTGGGTTCGTGCTGCTCCTTCCGCCATCCCGGCCGCCCAGATCGCCGCCTCCCGTGGATCCCGCTCGCTCATGGCCTGGACGATTTTCGTCATTGCCCTGTCGAAGATGACGTCGTTTTCCAGTTGCGCATCCGCCCAGTCGAACGCGGCTGCCTCATCCTGCTGCGCCAACTCATAGGCAATGGCTTCCACTACGGCTGCACGCTGGCTAGGGTTCACATCGTTTACCAACCATTGAGTCGCCAGGCCGATATCCGATCTCGCCAGTTCCGAGCCCACCGCAGAGGCGGTGTGACGAACAAATTCACTATCGATACCTTGCGCAAAGCCCATGGCCTCTTGCGGGTCGTCCCGTGACAACAGCCGGGCGTACTCTGCGGCCAGCTCCTCTTGGTAGGCGCGGTACAAGATACGCCCCAGCACTTCGCTCACCAGGTCCGGATCCTGCAACACCAATTCCGCGGCCAGCTGCCGCCAGACCTCCCGTCGCGCTTGCGGATCTTCGGTGGTGCCAGCGGTCTGGAGCAAGGTTCCTATGCGCCCCCACTCCGAATAGAGGATGGGCTCGCCGTAGTTATCAAACTCCTGTATCGCGCTAAATGTCGCTGGCGGCTCGCTACTTTCAGCCACCGTTATTCTGGCCCCTATCCCACCGTTGGGAGCAAAATGGACAGTAACAGGCTCTTGGGCATATGCTCGCGGGGAAAATGGAGCGACTTGGTATACCGGTTCTACTGGCTCTGACCTTGCTTGAGGCGGCGAGGCCGGTTTGCGCAATAACATGAAGCCCGCGCTCACCAAACCCATCAAGACTAGGCCGACTACAACACCGCGATTCAGCTCACTCTGATTCACGGCCTGTCTCCCAGATGCCCTGAGATTGGTGACGACAAGCACAACTGCCGCGAAGGAGCAATAGATCCACGCTTGTGCAGCCCGGCCTGATCACACAGGGAGATGGGCTTTCGCGATTCGTACTGTAACGGCATCTACTGCCCCCGTCCCAATTCGCTAACGAGAAAGAGAACCCCGGCCGGAGCCAGGGTCCTCATCAGGTTTCCGTACCTTGTGTCTTAGGCTCCCTATAACTCCAGGAAGAGGTCCAGGAAGGTTCCGTCTGTGAAATTAACGCGGACCCGGTAGGCAAACCCGGCAGTCTTCTGCTGGAAGTCGAATCGCAGGATCTGCTCCTCCTGGGTCGCCAGCAGCGTACCGCCATACCAGGCCCCCTCCTCAAAATTGGCATCAAGGATGAGGAAATACGGATCCTCCGATGGCACACCCTTTCTCTTTTCCCATATCACCGGATTGTCCAGCCTCACCTTCGTCAGGTTCCCGGGACCGGGATCGCCGGGCCACAGGATCTGGACATCAACGATTTCCTTATCGACGCCGGTGAAGTTGATCAGCCTCGCTGTAACGCGCTTGCCGTTGGTCTGCAGCCGATCGAGTGTTACCCCGGGCGCTATCGTCACCGTGGCATCATCGGACACCGTCTCGGTCCCGTACGAGTCCTCACCAGATGCGGTCCCCGTATTCGGCACTTCGAATGGTATCAGCACGTTGCCGCAGTTCTTGATGAAGCCACTGCCGCTGTTGTAGCGCGCGATCGAGAAGTAGGCGATCTGCCAGTTTACGTCGACGCCTTCAACCGGTCCGGCCGACTGACCCCAACCGCCCGTAAACGGATCGGAACAGGAGAGATGCATCTCAAACGCCGGGTCGGGACCGTCCCCGTCCGGGTCGATGATGAGGTCGTTCCTTGTCAGGCTGGTGAGGATCGTCACTTGGTTCGTGATGTCCACACCGTCTAGGAACACCCCATCACCATTAGCGAGGTCAGTGGAGCCATAGAGCTCGCTCCCGTTGACGAAGCGGAAGAAGAAGTCGTCACCGGCCTGGGTGCCATACTCCGCCGGGTCACCGCTCAGGAACGGCCCCGCGATGTAGTCGACGGCGACAGTTACCGACCCGCCTGCCGGGATCTGAACCGTGCAGTCCACCTCCTGGCCCGCGCTAGCCGAGCAGTCTCCGCTGCCCGAGGTCACGCTCACCGCGTTCACATCGAGCAAGTCGTTCACCGTATCGGTTACCGACACATCAACCGCGTCAGACGGACCGTCATTGCTCACCACGAGGGTGAAGCTCCCCAGATTGCCTTGGGGCACTTCCGTCGGATCGAAGGCCTTGACGATCGACAAGTCGATATCGACCAGGATGTCGATGTCATCTATCGAGGTGTCGGTGACCGGATCACCCAGAGGAGCCTCGGCACCAACCGTGACCAGGTTCGGCACGTTACCCGCATCGTTGACTCCACCGACTCCATTTGCTTCTGCAACCGACGAGTCGACCACAAAGGTTACGGTGATGGCTTCGGACTGCCCTACAGCCAAATCAGAGATCAGCCACTCGACCGTCTGCGCGTTACTGTCGCTGTCGGCATCGGCACCCGCCGTGCTGGAGACCACCGTCACCGTCAGACGAGCATCGACGTTATCTGCGATGAGGGCGTCACTGAGCGTTACGTTGCCGGTGTTGGTCACCACCAGCGTAAACGAGCTGCCCGCACCACCGGCGATCACCTCATCAGCAGTGAAGGTCTTGACGATCGAGATGTCAGGATTCTGCGGCAGCGGCACCCTCTCCGGATCAGTGACCGGATCGGTTTGCACGCTATCCGCCGTAGCCAGGTTATCCCGCTTACCTGCATCGATGTCATCCTGGTTGATGCTGTAGGTCGCCGTGCAGGTTACCGTCGGGCTACCGGCCCCGAGGAACGGAATCGGATTGGCGGAAGGACTGCAATCCACCGGATCCACCAGCGGGTCGGTCACGCTTACCTGGGTCAGGTTCGCAGTTCCCGTATTGGTCACCTCGAAAGTGTAGGTGATTGTCTCGCCCACATCCGCAAAGGTGTCCCCGTTCTCGTCGTTGAAGACGCCTGTCTTCACGATTGCCAGGCTCGGGCTCGGCACCGGTACGTTCTCCGGATCGTTCACCGGATCGGTCTGATCACTGTCGCCCGTGCCGATATTGTTGATCTCACCGGCCGCCACGTCCGCAGGCGTCACTACATACTGCACGTCCACGAAGCAGCTCTCGGTCGGGGCCAGCAGCGCCGAACAGGCCGCATCCACCGTATTGGTCAGGTCGTCATCGACCGTCACGTTGGTCAGATTCGCCGTGCCGTTGTTGGTCACCGTGATGCGGTAGGTCAGCGTGTCGCCGGCACTCACATCACCGGAACCATCCTCATCGGCATTGCTCAACAGCGCCTTGTCCGTGGTCAGGCTCGGGCTCGGCACCGGTACGTTCTCCGGATCGTTCACCGGATCGGTCTGATCACTGTCGCCCGTGCCGATATTGTTGATCTCACCGGCCGCCACGTCCGCAGGCGTCACTACATACTGCACGTCCACGAAGCAGCTCTCGGTCGGGGCCAGCAGCGCCGAACAGGCCGCATCCACCGTATTGGTCAGGTCGTCATCGACCGTCACGTTGGTCAGATTCGCCGTGCCGTTGTTGGTCACCGTGATGCGGTAGGTCAGCGTGTCGCCGGCACTCACATCACCGGAACCATCCTCATCGGCATTGCTCAACAGCGCCTTGTCCGTGGTCAGGCTCGGGCTCGGCACCGGTACGTTCTCCGGATCGTTCACCGGATCGGTCTGATCACTGTCGCCCGTGCCGATATTGTTGATCTCACCGGCCGCCACGTCCGCAGGCGTCACTACATACTGCACGTCCACGAAGCAGCTCTCGGTCGGGGCCAGCAGCGCCGAACAGGCCGCATCCACCGTATTGGTCAGGTCGTCATCGACCGTCACGTTGGTCAGATTCGCCGTGCCGTTGTTGGTCACCGTGATGCGGTAGGTCAGCGTGTCGCCGGCACTCACATCACCGGAACCATCCTCATCGGCATTGCTCAACAGCGCCTTGTCCGTGGTCAGGCTCGGGCTCGGCACCGGTACGTTCTCCGGATCGTTCACCGGATCGGTCTGATCACTGTCGCCCGTGCCGATATTGTTGATCTCACCGGCCGCCACGTCCGCAGGCGTCACTACATACTGCACGTCCACGAAGCAGCTCTCGGTCGGGGCCAGCAGCGCCGAACAGGCCGCATCCACCGTATTGGTCAGGTCGTCATCGACCGTCACGTTGGTCAGATTCGCCGTGCCGTTGTTGGTCACCGTGATGCGGTAGGTCAGCGTGTCGCCGGCACTCACATCACCGGAACCATCCTCATCGGCATTGCTCAACAGCGCCTTGTCCGTGGTCAGGCTCGGGCTCGGCACCGGTACGTTCTCCGGATCGTTCACCGGATCGGTCTGATCACTGTCGCCCGTGCCGATATTGTTGATCTCACCGGCCGCCACGTCCGCAGGCGTCACTACATACTGCACGTCCACGAAGCAGCTCTCGGTCGGGGCCAGCAGCGCCGAACAGGCCGCATCCACCGTATTGGTCAGGTCGTCATCGACCGTCACGTTGGTCAGATTCGCCGTGCCGTTGTTGGTCACCGTGATGCGGTAGGTCAGCGTGTCGCCGGCACTCACATCACCGGAACCATCCTCATCGGCATTGCTCAACAGCGCCTTGTCCGTGGTCAGGCTCGGGCTCGGCACCGGTACGTTCTCCGGATCGTTCACCGGATCGGTCTGATCACTGTCGCCCGTGCCGATATTGTTGATCTCACCGGCCGCCACGTCCGCAGGCGTCACTACATACTGCACGTCCACGAAGCAGCTCTCGGTCGGGGCCAGCAGCGCCGAACAGGCCGCATCCACCGTATTGGTCAGGTCGTCATCGACCGTCACGTTGGTCAGATTCGCCGTGCCGTTGTTGGTCACCGTGATGCGGTAGGTCAGCGTGTCGCCGGCACTCACATCACCGGAACCATCCTCATCGGCATTGCTCAACAGCGCCTTGTCCGTGGTCAGGCTCGGGCTCGGCACCGGTACGTTCTCCGGATCGTTCACCGGATCGGTCTGATCACTGTCGCCCGTGCCGATATTGTTGATCTCACCGGCCGCCACGTCCGCAGGCGTCACTACATACTGCACGTCCACGAAGCAGCTCTCGGTCGGGGCCAGCAGCGCCGAACAGGCCGCATCCACCGTATTGGTCAGGTCGTCATCGACCGTCACGTTGGTCAGATTCGCCGTGCCGTTGTTGGTCACCGTGATGCGGTAGGTCAGCGTGTCGCCGGCACTCACATCACCGGAACCATCCTCATCGGCATTGCTCAACAGCGCCTTGTCCGTGGTCAGGCTCGGGCTCGGCACCGGTACGTTCTCCGGATCGTTCACCGGATCGGTCTGATCACTGTCGCCCGTGCCGATATTGTTGATCTCACCGGCCGCCACGTCCGCAGGCGTCACTACATACTGCACGTCCACGAAGCAGCTCTCGGTCGGGGCCAGCAGCGCCGAACAGGCCGCATCCACCGTATTGGTCAGGTCGTCATCGACCGTCACGTTGGTCAGATTCGCCGTGCCGTTGTTGGTCACCGTGATGCGGTAGGTCAGCGTGTCGCCGGCACTCACATCACCGGAACCATCCTCATCGGCATTGCTCAACAGCGCCTTGTCCGTGGTCAGGCTCGGGCTCGGCACCGGTACGTTCTCCGGATCGTTCACCGGATCGGTCTGATCACTGTCGCCCGTGCCGATATTGTTGATCTCACCGGCCGCCACGTCCGCAGGCGTCACTACATACTGCACGTCCACGAAGCAGCTCTCGGTCGGGGCCAGCAGCGCCGAACAGGCCGCATCCACCGTATTGGTCAGGTCGTCATCGACCGTCACGTTGGTCAGATTCGCCGTGCCGTTGTTGGTCACCGTGATGCGGTAGGTCAGCGTGTCGCCGGCACTCACATCACCGGAACCATCCTCATCGGCATTGCTCAACAGCGCCTTGTCCGTGGTCAGGCTCGGGCTCGGCACCGGTACGTTCTCCGGATCGTTCACCGGATCGGTCTGATCACTGTCGCCCGTGCCGATATTGTTGATCTCACCGGCCGCCACGTCCGCAGGCGTCACTACATACTGCACGTCCACGAAGCAGCTCTCGGTCGGGGCCAGCAGCGCCGAACAGGCCGCATCCACCGTATTGGTCAGGTCGTCATCGACCGTCACGTTGGTCAGATTCGCCGTGCCGTTGTTGGTCACCGTGATGCGGTAGGTCAGCGTGTCGCCGGCACTCACGTCGCCCGATCCATCAGCGTCGATAGATATACCACCGTAGACCTTATCGATTGAGAGGCTCGGAATCGGTAACACTACTGTCGAGGTGTCTGTTGCGGTATCCGTCGTCGCACCTGCGGTCAACTGGGCAGTTATGGTGTTGGTGATCGTGTTGCCAGCATCAGTCAAGGCAAAAGGAACAACGAACGTACAGGTAGCGCTACCTTGCGCCACGATGGTGGTCCCAATTAGTTCGTCACAGGTTGAATCAGCGCCTGAGAGATAAGCGTCGTGGATATTGTCAGAAATATCATCGATAGTTGCCGAAAAACCACTAATATTAGAGATGACTACCTGATAGGTAACATCTTGTGGGATGGTGTTAGCGGTCTCGGAATCATTAAACGTACCGTCTTCGTTTGCATCGTTAGATTTAACGATTTCAAAAAAGCCAGGTCCTGGCCCAGTCCTGGAGTTTGTGAAGACACAGGTCGCGCTTTGGCCGATATCCACCGTCACAGAACCGGAACTCGTATCTAGAACTTCTAAGGTGTCTTGGTCGGTACAGACGATGCTGTCAAGTTGGTAGGTGCCATCGTCGATAAATTGCGACGACTCACTCAGCGCCTGCGGTACATTGGCTGTGACCGGCGACAGCGGAACGACCGGACCGGTTCCGGTGAGTGTACCGGCCGTCAGGGTGAAGTCAGCGCCAGTCGCGTCGCCGTCAACCACGACCTTCTCGAGCTGGAGAAAGCCGACGGCGTCGGAGAACAGGCAGTCGTTTGAATTCGACGACGGTGAAGCGCTAGTCTTGGTGCAGGTATTCAGGAGAAGCAGATCAACCGGATCGCCGTCCACGCGCTCGAGGGAGCAATCTGCCTGCAGGTCGGGCTGATCGTCTGGCGTGAAGTAAGATGGTACCTGGATCGGATCGAGACACTCGACGGTGTAATCTGTCGCGAGCGGATTGTTGCCGCTGCATTTCTTCTGGGCTCCGTCATAGGTGGTGCCACAGTCATATACGTCGTAGGTTGGAAATCCTTGTGTTACCGTGCCATCAGGCTCGAATTGGACTGAATAGCACACTGAGATCACTGTGCCATCCTGGAAATAGGTGCAGGTGTCGATCGAGTTGTTGCCCGAGAGGTCGGTTTCGTCCCAGGCCCAACCAAATGAACCCTCGTCGCCGATCCGAGCGCCGGTAATATCCTGCTGGCTATTGCCTGGGTCATTCGCTTGATCCAGCTGGTCGGGCCCTTGATCGTCGACGACTGTAACGAACGTTTCCGCTAGAGCTGTGGTCGGGGAGGCAACCAGTAGGCCGGACACAGCAAACAGTGCAGCTGCAGCTAGTCCCCTCCACTTTTGTTTTTCTGGCAGGGCTGGATCCGGATCAGTGCCCAAACTTGTCAAGGTCGAAAAAACTTTCGAGTTATTATTTTCCGTTAACATGTAAAAACTCCCCTTGCAAAATTCCGTACCGGCCAGGATTGGGTGGCAGGCATTGCATAGCCCTTCTCGTTTTTGATTTGATGCTGGTTGTTTGCCATATCCCGGGCGCAGGAAAACCCGCCCGGCAACCCCGATGGTGTTTCTGGTAGAACATCGCACCTTCGTTCGGTCCGAAAAGAAATGCTTCTTTGATCTGTCTTTACTATTTGGTTTTTTCATAGTTTTTTCTTCAGGTACGCTGACGCGTCTTAAGACGACGAGTCCTCCTCTAATTGAACCTGCAGGATCTGGCCCAGATCATTCTCCGCGCCCACATCGTATGGCAGCTTGATAGCCTCGAAGCCCGGTGCCGCAACCGTAAGGGTACGTTCACCAGGCCCAAGTTGGTTGAATTCGAAATGCCCATCCACATTGGATACCGTCTTGTGCAGGGATTCATGGGTAACTCCACTGTCCCGGTGAACCCATGTAATGAGTACATTGGCCGCTGGAACCGGGTTGCCTTGGTCGTCCTGGACTAGCCCGCGAATATCGTAGTCTCCGATATCCAGTATCAGCTGGACCTCTTTTGTCTCTCCCTCAGCGAGTTGTATTCCGCTCACTTTGAAAATCGGCAGTGACGAGGTGGCAATGGAGAGTTGCCCCATGGGAACGTTTGCCAAAACAAATTGCCCATTGTGATCGCTTGTCACCGTCAACGGCGATTTAGTGGATCCCTCGCTCCTTAGAGAGAGGCTGTAATTCGGGATTGGATTGCCACTCTGATCCACCATCTGGCCGGATATATTTCCGACACCCTCAGCTTCTAGTGAGATATCCAGGCTCAATCCCTGGGCGGTGACTGCCACATTGTTTTTTCGATACAGCCGATAGGGCCCCTGGGGCGAAACCCAAAGAATGTAGTCGTTACCAATCTCAACGGCATTCATACTGAAAGCGCCGTTCTCATCGGTAACGGCATCGTATTTACGCTTGGTCTGGGACGACTTTAGATACACCCGCTCGCCGGCCACCGGCGACCCTCTACTGGTCACGGTACCGAGGACAAAAGTGGGCGGCCTTTCCGGCTCTAGAACCACATCACGGGTAATTCCTTGCCCGCTCTCTGCCTCTTGAGCGCCGACGCTCACCGTCTGCTGGCGGTAGCCCGGTGCCCAGACCCGGATCGGATAAATAGACCCCTTCTTGACGGTAAGGCGCAGACGATAGCTACCATCTTGGCCTGTCGTGGCAAAGTGATCTGATTGTGTGATCGGCGTTATCTCAACACCTGCCAGGGATTCACCCGAGGTATTCTCTACAAAACCCGTGATCCATATCCTGCTTTGCTGCACGGCGACCAGTTTTACCTCTCCCGCCCCGGTCCGGGCGATAGTGCTGGAGACTGCCGGATAGTTTCTGCTGATAACCGTCTTGATCTGATACTCACCGTCGGCCAGGCCCGCAAACTGAAAATATCCATCCGCATTGGCCTGGGTACGCCGCTCCAGCACCCCGCCGGCAAGATCGATCGCCGGGGTCTCATCAAACAACCTGCGGACAGTGGCAACAACCCCTATGCCTGAAGCGGGCTGGCCGTCTTCATTTACCACCTGACCAACGATTTGGTAGTCGCCGATTGGAAAATTTTCATTAAAGAAGCCGTCACTTCGATCTTCAAAATCGCTATCGGGCGATCCCCATTGGCTGCTGTTTTTATTCTGGCTTGCTGCAGTCCTTTCCCGGTATGGAGAGCTTAATGAGGGGGGGTGGTTACGTCTGCCGGCAGACTTGCTAGCTACTATATTATTGGCCCGCTTTGGTGACGAGTCGTCTGCTAGAGTGACGCTCGCATACGAGCTACCACTGTGGGTGTCGAACGTGGTGATAGAAGAACCCCTTTCCCCGGATGAAGTGCCCTGCCTGGTATTCACGAGCCTTTGTGACCCGACTGTTCCGCCTGCCGATCCCGTCGACCAGTAGTCCTCAGGAACCCGGTTAGCACTCCGCTCAGAGGAATTTGCCGCCGAACCGATTTCCGTTCCGGCGGCTGGGGTACCCGTGGCCTGTGGGGGGCCGCCAGGCTGAAAAAAGCTAAGGGCGAAGTTCCAAGCAAACAAAATACCTACCAGTGACAACCCCCATAAAATGGGTAAAGCCACGGCGCCGGTGGAACTCCAGGAATTTACCGATGTCCCATTTCGCATGCGTCTGCTCGTCTAAACCAAGCGTGTAAAACTAAACCACAATAGCTGCGAAGTTTTAGTCTATTTCCAGATCTGTGGGAGTTACATTAAAGGGAGGTTAAAAAAGGCTGAAAATTTAATGAAAATCACCTTAAACAAACCTTAAATTTTATGCTTGGATTTACTATGTAGCGACACTGCTAACAAGGCTGTGGCGAGATCTGGATACCACTACCGAGGGTTATGTAATCGGAAACAGCCGCGTTATTCCCCGTTGGGCTTGGCTTTAACCCGTACCCAACCACAACCAAACGGGCAGCTTTGGAAAAACCCGAGAAGCGTTAGCGATCTATCGATGCCATACCGGCTCGGTGTGAAATCAATTCAGCCCGAACCCGCCGCAACGCCTTTGTGGCGAAACAGATCCTAGAAAAGCGATGCATGAACTTTAGGCATCACGAGACGGCCTCCAGCCGGTAACCTTGCTGGTAGACCGATTTCAGTCGCCAGCCGTTTTCCGGGACCAGCCGCAGCTTCTTGCGGAGACGGCTGACATGAGTGTCCAAGGTACGGGTAGCGACATCGGTGTTGACGCCCCAGATGCTCGCCAGCAGGTGACTTCGGGAGAGCAATCGTCCCTTATTGGTAAACAGCATCAAGGTCAGTTGATACTCCTTATCGGTCAGAGTTACGGACCGGCCATTGAGCAGTACCTTCTTTTCCGATTGAACGAGGGTGAAGCAGCCGAATTTAAGGGTATTGAGGTCTTTGGCCAGCATCTGACTGCGACGTTCCAGTACACTGATGTGAGCCAACAGCAAAGACCTGGATATGGGCTTGATCAAATAGTCGTCGGCTCCCTTATTGAGGGCTAACACCAGGTCTTCCTCAGTAACTTGATTGGTGATTAACATCACCGGAACATGCCAGTCCATTCGGTCCCGCAACCACTCCAGAATTTCAATGCCAGGGGAATCCGGGAGCTCCCAATCCAGTAATAGCAGATCAAAGTTCTCCCCCTTGGCCTCGGTGATAAAGGCACCTGCGCTCGTGTAGAGACGGCAGCTGTGCGCCCCCTCCAGAAGCCAATCGCGAACTTTTCTGGCCAAAGCATAATCAACTTCAAGTATGGCTATATGCATTGCCCTTGCCTGCCTGGAACATCATACACTGCTTCTTGGTCGAACTAATCCGACTCTCCATTTACAGCCAAACCAACACTTCTACGAAACTTAGACTTATCCAACTCACACAACAAACCACCAGCAAAGTCGAATAGATCGTTATTGTTGGGTGCGAACCGGTTGTTCTTGATCTCCGGGTACTGGGAACCATTCGGGTTGGTCTTCTTGTGGCACAAATGGCACCCAACCCCGTCGGAGTCACCAGCCGCCGGGCCCGAGTCATCTGTAGTAGTGGAGCGCTCGCCCAGCCAGCCCCAAGTGATGTGGTGGCGTATGCGTAGATTGCTGGAGTTGTCGAAGCCCTGTCCGGCGATGACAACCGTGGCCCAGAAGATGGAGCCGTTCCCAGCGTGGGTCATCATGCTACCGTGCCGATTATGGATCGGCCACCGAGAGACCGCAGCGCCCATGGTAGTTGTCGCACTTGTCTGGCAACTCCAGAGTGCCTGCTTCGCCGGGCTGAGTACCGACTGCTGGATGTTCCTAGGCACATCCAGAACGCCGCACGCAGCATTCGACAGCAGAAACGAAAGGGAAAACAACAGAACCGAAGCCACTCCTGGCATCTTTCACCCTCTCAAACGCTTTATTTTCTTTTTTATCAGTATATAACTGATAACTGTTTTACTTCAGTTTTTCCGGGATATATTTGATGAGTATCAATCCGTGTAGACAGCCGACGTCTGTTGACCCGGCGAAAAGCTGAACATGCTGGGGTCGTTTACTAGAGGAGCGCGCCGTATTCTGCATAGATCCCCCCTGCCGGGTTGCTCAGCAGGCGAGCACGAGGCGATCATATCCGAGGGCACGCCCCCGGATTGTGGTCTTTGTAAAAGGCTGAAAGGACTGTAGTCAAAAGGGCCACGGAACATGAAGCCCGAGGCCCTGGTATATTTATCTAGGCGACGCTAAAACTGTCGCGTGGGATTTCGAGTTTGTAACCGAATCCTTTCACTGTCACGATAATCCTGGGCCGCCTGGGGTTAATCTCGATTTTTCTTCGTAAAAGATGTACGTATTGCTGAAGATCGACGGTTGATGCGCGCTCTACTTTTGGCCAGAGAGTCTCAATAAGAACCCCAGTGCTGTATACCTGCCCCGGCTCCTGAGCCAGCATCTTCAATAAATCGTACTCTTTGGGCGTGAGATGTATCTCGCGATCTCCAAGACGCACCAATTTTTGGCGATCGTCAATGGTTAACCTCACTCCCCGATCTTCCGGGTTAGCAATTTCTGGATTGCGGTCCGATTTTCGCCTCGAATAGCGCCGTTTTTCAATAACGGGAAGTGCCTTGGAGCGTTCGATGCGCTTTAAGAGAACCTGAATGCGCAACCAGAGTTTCTCCATTTTATAGGGACGGAAGATAAAATCATCCACCGGCAGTTCGGATATGAGGTGGGTATCGCCCGCGCTTTCAACTGGAATGGTGCAGATTACCGGTGCACCAAGTGATTTAGCGTATTGAACAGTGAGATCAACCGATTCCTCCAATGTATCAAGATTGAGAACCACCAAGTCAGGTTTGGGCTTCACCTGTTCAACACTGGGTACGCCCAATCCGGTTCTTCTCTCTACATTGATACCTTGATCCATGAGGAAAGTAGCCACCAACCCGTCTGCGATTGTTTCCAACCCAGTGATCAGAATCCACGAATTTTCGGTTTTTATTATACTGTCGGAACTAGATTCGCTGTTTTTGAACGGGATCTGTTCTTTTTTTTGTGAATTGGATAAACCCATAAACCATTGACTTTCTTGGTTATCGTTTTTTCTAACACTTATGCTGGAAACCCGCACCCCAGCGGTATTAATTTCCGCTTATTGATACATTCAATATCGCCAATTTAGCTTTAACTTTTGGAGCCCTTACACTATATTCCAACAAATTAATTTGATCTACAACGCAATTTAAGTATCTTTTACAATTGTTTTCAATCTGAAGGGCGACAGTATTCCAGCCGGAGATTAAGAACAGCTAAGCGACTACCATTACACCAACAATCGCCGGTTAACAGCGCTGGTTAATACAAACGGAAACATACAACCATACAACGCCGCCATCTGAACCAGAACTAGCTATATATTATTTTCTTCTAATATTTCACGTTAACTCCTTGTTTTGGAAAACGATGCCTAATACCGTGGAGGCCAATTATCGGTCTATCACGACCGGTTGTTCCTCACTTACTGGTAATAGAAAATCAAGTTACCTGTAACAGCTAGTCCGTACTCCCTGGATACCTAATCCTTCGCTAGGCTTAGGAATGCGCACCACCAACGCACTGCCTGGTGATTCATTCTCCTCTGTTTGCACTAAACGCCACGGGCGGCATGAAAAAGTTCGTCGAGTAACGCCTAATTCCTGTTGTGATTTTAGTTTCTATTCGTTTCATCTCGTTGGCTGGAGGAATCTTGCGGGTATCATACATACGGGCGCTTGTGGCGCGAATGCAGCCCATCATCCGATTAGCGGTGCATCTAAGTGGCCATACTGATTTACGAATGTGAGTGCTCCGACAACCTTTTACTGTGACGAGGATTGCATAATTCTTATCGGCCTCCTAGGAGGCAGCAACCTAAACTTGTATGCGCTTTTTCGATGCCGTAGATTGCGCAATTCTGATCAACATTTCTGGGGGGGATATGAGATCAACGCTGCTCTTCTTGACAATCTTTTTCATTTCCATCGGTAATCCACTCGCCAAAGGAAGGGGCGGCAATAAAAATCCGACTCCGTTCGTTAACGGCTTCGAGGATGAAATAACTCCGGGTCTTCTTTGCCCCTGGGAGCAGCTCAATCCCTGCGAGGGTCGCAAGGAAGTTTTTGTTATGAGTGAAACAAAAAAGGCAAACGGAACGAACTACTATTTTGACTTCTACACGGCTCAGCAGGAACACATCGATGTCTGTATGAACGAAAAGGATGCGCCGACCGTACGCACGCTCTACGAACTTAGCGCAAAACCTGTCGATCTCAATAGCGAGAATGGGTGCTCCAGCCCTTGCCAGATGCTGTTACGACCGCAGTACACGAATCGATTGAGTTGTCACGAAAATATCGCTTTGGATCAATCCCAGGATATCATCGAGCAATATAGTATAGAGCGATTTAATTATGATGGGCTTGCAGTCGTCCAAGAACACACCCGCCAAAGCGACAACTATTTCTGCCATGAGGACTATCTTCCTCGTAATATTACACCGGCCGCTTGTCTAGATTCCTCCAGCAAGTATTGCTTTCGCGGTCTCCAAGCAGGGGAAACAGGAGATGCTTATGAAGCACATCTCGAGCAATGCCTGAGTTCCAATTGGAACGAGTGACAAGACTAATCGAACAACGGAATCCCTTGAGGTGGTGATGCTGATTGGCATCGCCACCTGCTCATCAAGGATCTTCCATGCCGCGTGGGTTTTCCGAGTCGTTGCCCCCATGTTGATAACATAAGCTTCGCGGCAGAAAACATTATCCCACCTATAGTAACTCTCAAACCGCCAACCCGCCGCACCTTACAGGTTTTCGACACTGACCTAGAGAGCGTATCAGTTGTTTCAGCACGAGAATAAAACACAATACAAACCCTTGTGAAAACGACGGCTGTTTAACACCCCGCACCAACCAACCTCCCGAAGCTTAAAGTAAAGTCCGTGTTTGTTAACAATCCCCTTGCTCTTGCGGTGGACAACTAGCCAACATCATCTCTCAAAGGATCAGACCATTTTATCCCGATAAGGCTGATGAGGAACAACAGTGTGAAACAGATTTGGTTTTACGCGGACTCATATCACAGATCAGCTGCCCCCCCCCCTGACTTCCCTCAACAATCTTACTTAATCGTCGCCTTTAAAAAATACGGAGCGATTATATCAGGCCTCACCAACACAACTAGTGACTTCTTGTCGTATAAGACAATCGTTTCGTCTTCCACGACAACCTTTCAATGAGTGGTTGTTGACGGACGGTTAAAGCTAATCTTACAACCTCAAGGAATCATCATGCTGCATCGATTCACCACTTCAGTTATCGCCACCGCCGTTATGCTTGGAACATCCGTGGCTGCCGCAGACTTTGGGAGAGCTGATGAAAGCGGGAAGCCCAATATGCTGGGCAAGGCGCATCCTTTCTCTGTCGATGAGCTGCCCCCCGGCCGTATGCGCACTAAGATCGAATCCCTGCCTAGACACGCTCGACAAAGAGCGATGCAGTGGTTGCACCAGTTTGATTTTCCGGAGAACGATGTCGAAAACATGGTAATCGACGAAGAGGGCGCGGTACTCTATGTGGACCCCTCCCCCACCGAGTTGCCCATGGTGGAACAAGGTGCCGGTGTTGATGATGGGCACTTTGGCACCGAATCCGGAGCAGCGACGGAAGACGCCTTTTTACTGCATAGTCGCCCTGGCGCCGCCAACACAGTGTTCCTTGATTTCGATGGCCATACTTTCGCCAATACAGCCTGGAGTGCCGATGCAATCGAAGCCAAAGCTTTCGACCTGGACGGCGATCCCTGGACATTCAGCCCTGCGGAGCACAGCGCTATTGCCGAGATCTGGCACCGGATGGCAGAGGACTTCTCCGGCTTTGACATAGACGTGACCACCGAAGAGCCTGACGACTTCGGACCAACCACTGGTCGTGTGCTCATCACCTCCAAGACCGCGCAAGACGGCAACAGCATGCCTCACGGAAACGCCGGAGGTGTTGCCTATGTCGGCGTCTGGGGGCGCTACAACTACGCCAGCTACTACTCTCCCGCTCTGGTTTACTACGACAATCTGGCTAAAAGTACAACCTACATGGCCGAGGCCAGCGCCCACGAATTCGGTCACAATCTGGGCCTCTCCCACGACGGAGCCAGCGGTGTTAGCTACTACTCGGGTCACGGTAGCGGCAGCACTTCCTGGGCCCCCATCATGGGAAACAGTTACTCCAGAAACGTCACCCAATGGAGTAAGGGGGAGTACGCGGGTGCCAACAACACCCAGGACGATATCGCCATCATTACCTCTAAGCTCTCCCTGGCCCAGGACGACCACAGCAACGGTTTCAACAATGCCACGCCGCTATTGGTAGAGAGTGACGGCCAGATTCTAGTCTCCAATCCAGAGACTGATTCCAGCAACACATTTACCGGCAACAAGGGTATCATCGAGAGCGACAGCGATCAGGACTACTTCTACTTTGACGCCGACGCCGGTCAGGTTGATTTGACTATCAACCCCGCTTGGGATGCCTTCTATAGAGATTCAAGGCGGGGGGCGAACCTGGATACCAAGGCAATACTCATGGATGCTGATGGCAGAATCATCACTGAGTCCGACCCCACATCTGACACTTACGCTGAGATTTCCGCCAATGTGTCTCCTGGACGATACTATCTCGCTGTCACCGGTGTGGGGAATAGCAACTATTCGGGCTATGCCAGTACCGGGCAATACTTCATCTCCGGCTCGGTGACTCCCGGTGAGCAGCCAGATCTCATGCCGGTAGCAGACTTCGGGTACAGCTGTGTGGATCTTAGCTGCAGCTTTACTGACGCCTCCAGTGACAGCGATAGCACAATCACCGCCTGGTCTTGGAGTTTCGGTGACAACAGCAGTGCTTCTATCAGCAACCCGTCCCACACCTATAGTGGATCTGGCAATTACCAAGTCAGTCTGTCGGTAATCGACAGTCAGGGACTCTCCGACTCAGTAAATAAAACTGTTTTGGTCAACGAACCCAATGCGCCCCCGACCGCAGACTTCAGTTACTCCTGCAGTAACCTTTCCTGCGATTTCACCGATCGCTCGGATGATAAAGATGGCAGCATTGCATCAAGATCGTGGAAATTCGGTGATGGGGTTAGTGCATCTTCTCAAGACCCGGTGCATACCTATGGAGCTTCTGGTACCTACAACGTTACCCTGACTGTTATCGATAACGATGGAGCAAACGCGAACAGCACCCGCAGCGTAACCGTCAGCGCGCCTATAGACAACATTGCACCCACAGTCACTATAACCAGCCCAGGTGGAGGCGATGTTAGCGGTAGAATTACCCTCTCCGCCAACGCCTACGATGCTGGAGGTGTAGTGCAGATCCAGATATTCACTGACAATGTACTTCGTTGCTCAGGCATTACTAGCACCTCCTGCACCTGGAACTTGCGCAAAGTCTCCACTGGCAGCCACATAATCCGCGCGGAAGCGGTAGATACGGCCGGAAACAAAGGTATAGATACCGTAACGGTTAACGTAACTGACGGTGGGAGCAAAGGCGGCAAAGGTAAATCGAAAAAGTAAGGGACAACTGCTAGGAAGCGATTCGTGTTTAGCAATGCTGGGGCGCAAGGATGCTCCCCTTGTTCCAAGGGCACTATCTCCTACCTAGTCTCAAACCCGCAGCATCCCTGGTTTCTTACAGAAAATATAACTTCCGTAGCCTCCAGGTGGGGGAAACAGAAGAAGATTAGGAAGCGCATTTCGAGTATTGCCTGAGTTCCAATTGGAAGAGAGACAAGGCGCATCGGATAACCGAACGCCTCGATTCCGATTGGCATCGCAATACCCGGCCGTGATCTCATCTATCGGGCGGGTATTCCAGCTCATTAATACCCCATCTGCTACCTTAACTTAGCGGCAGAAAGCACTATCCGACCCGAGATCACTCTCCACCTAGCAACCCACTGCCTACAGCACTCGACTCATGCCCGGCTGTAACGTATCGACTGCGCTACCTGTCTCAACGCGAGATTAATGCCGAAAAAATCGTAGTTATCGTGATGGATGTTTCCCAACACGATCTGACCAACATACCCAAGCTTCCAAAAAAATTCAGGTTTACTAACAAACTCACTGACGTGTTTGCAACATTAGCACAAGCCCCAATCGCGTTATCCAACTCACAAAAACCTACAAGTAGTTGTGACCCTGATCTCAGTTTGATTCGACGGGGATGCTCACCCCTTCAATCCCGCCAGTGGCGGCCGTTAATCGAGCGTGAACAGTGGTCTACTGAGGTATGCAAATATGCGCCCGGGCTCTATCCCAGGATACATCCGTCTCCTGATCTTTTCTGTCGCGCTAGCTCTATCACATAGCCTGCTAACGGCATCGACGCTATTAGCGGAGGAATCATTTCTAGCCGGCAACCTGCAGGTTATGTTCATTTCACTCCCTTCAGGTGAAGAGTCTGCCTTGCTTCTAGAGACCCCCGCAGGAGAACTGATAAGGCTACATACAACGAGAGCCCAAAGCAGACGGCTTTTCAGGTTGCCCGGTAGCACACCGATTGAACTAAGAGGAAGACATACCCGCAAAGGTTTCTCTGTATCGGACTTCTTCGTCCTCGGGAACGAAGGGGGTACTATCAGCGCCGGAGACCCTGAGACCGCCCACTATGCACCCACTTTCGGGGAACGGAAGGTGGCTGTGCTATTGGTAAATTTTCTTGATAACACCAGCGAGCCCGGCAGCCCTGAGCAGGCTCAGCATGTCTTTGATGAGTATATAAACGATTTCTTTCTAGAGGCATCCTATGGCCAGACTGACCTGGTTACCGACGTATTTGGTTGGTGGACACTGCCCTATGAAAGCACGCGTTGCTCGGACCCAGAAATGCACCCAGTTTCCTCGGAGATCCTGGAAGAGGCGGACCGGCGCGGAATCGACCTCTCATCCTACGATCACCTGGTTTATGTATTCAATGAGCACATCACAGGTGGTCTATGGTGCTCAAACGGCGCCGGTACAGTGAGCCCCGGCTACCAGGGCAGAGTATGGCGAACCTGGAGTGGCTCCGACAGCATGGCGGAGACCGCCTTTGACGGTGTCAAGGGCATCGAAACCACAATTCATGAGCTTGGCCACAACCTCGGCTTGTGGCATGCCGACCGATTGGATTGTGGGACCGAAATACTCGCCGATAACTGCAATACAGTGGGTTACGCCGATTTCTATGATTCAATGGGTTCCGGCCCCACTGGCCCCCACTTCAATGCCTTCCACAAAGAACGCCTTGGCTGGATTAACCCCGACGACGCGGACTGGAATCAGATCTTCACGGTGACGAACAGCGGCATGTACTCAATTTCACCCTATGCAGAATCAGGGGGAACCAAGGCCTTGAAGATTCGCCGGGGCCCAAACAGCGATGGCGGGGTGGACTTCTTCTACCTGGAATTCCGCCAACCCTTTGGTTGGGACAGCAGCCTCGGACAGCACGCCTACGAGGGAGTACTGGTCCATCTGGGCAACGACACCACTGCCGACTCCAGCCGATTGCTGAACATGACGCCAGATGATAGATGGGAGCATGTACTGCGACCGGGTCAGCCGTTCCATGACCCGCAGTCAGACCTGACCATCGAAGTGGTGAGCGTGAGCAGTGCGGAGGCCGTATTGGATATCTTCGTCGGTAGAGATACAACCCCACCAAGCGTTAGTATCAATACACCGAGTGACGGCGAGGCACTGGAAAAAGGAAGTGCGGTGACCATATTGGCTTATGCGGAAGACGAATCTGCCATGGGCCAGGTTGATTTCTATGTGAACGGTATACTCCAGTGTACGATTGCTGCCCAAGTACAGAGCGGCAGTAACTACGCCTGCGATTACAGGGTACCCAAGGGCAAGTCGCGGACGCTGTTGATCGAGGCAAGGGCCATCGACGCGGCGGGAAATTCGGCGGCCAGCATGGTTCGTACCTCGAATGATGGTGGCAGTGGCAGCAGCAGTGGCGATGGCCAAGGCAAAGGACGCAAGAAATAACGGCTGCAAACGACCGGCAGTCACTAGAACAGAATACAAAGGGGACCGGATTGCAAGTCCGGTCCCCCGCTGGGTCTACCTACACTCTGACTCAAACGTCCGTGTTAAGCGTATGGTCGTTGCCTAAAGCACCCCACTACCGCTGCTAATCAAAGGTAACGGTTGCGGTATCAGACGGCGAAATAGTATTGCCATCATCGTCAGAAACAGTACCTGTTACTTCGTCAGTGTGTGGTGAACTGTCGACCAAAGCAACGAAAGAGCAAGTGTAATTGTCGTTTGCTTCTCCACTGACAGCTAGTTCCTGAGGTACTGTGCAGTTCGTACTCTGAATATCCCCCTGCACCTGGGTGACATCACCGAACTGATCGTCCGACAGTACAGTCAGGTCAAGCGTCTCAACCGTCGATGTATTGGTTACCTTAACTTCATAGGTCACCATCATCTGAGTTACCTGCTTGATCAATTCTGCCGTGGGCGCTATGTCGTTAATGGTTACATTGGCCGGATCCGAATCCGAGGCAACACCACCTTCGTCGTCGGCCCCAGACACTGTGACGATATCCACTTGAACATCACCCCCGTTTCCGCTCACATTGGCAGTGAACGCACAGGTGTAAGTATCACCCGGCTGGATAGTTACCAGCGCACAGGTGGTCGCCGTGACATCTCCCTGAACCTGCGTGATATCGCCGTAGACGTCATCAACGAGACTGGTCAGGGTGACTGCATCGCTCGCTACTGAAGTATTCTCCACTGACACGTTGAATACGATCGACCCACCCGGCTCGTCCACCGAACCGACATTGTCATCGCCATCGACGGCACCCTTGATCAGAGCGATGGTCGGTGCCAAATCGATGATATCGACATTGGCCTGGTCAGAATCCGTAACCGACACACCCTCGTCGTCGACACCGTTAGCCGTCAGGGTATCTGTTTGATTGGCACCCCCACCTCCATTCACGTTGGCCGTGAACGCGCAAGTATAGGTATCACCCGGCTGGATGGTTACCAGCGCACAGGTGGTCGCCGTGACATCTCCCTGAACCTGCGTGATATCGCCGTAGGGGACATCATTAAGACTAGTCAATGTGACCGGGTCGCTCGATGCCGAAGTATTCTCAACCGACACATCGAATACAACCGATCCACCCGGCTCGTTTACAGAACCGAGATTGTCGTTGCCATCAACATTGCCCTTGATTAGAACGATGCTAGGGTCGATTCCGATGATGTTCACTGTCGCGTCATCCGAGCCTTCCACTTCGTTGCCGTTGTCATCGACGCCGGAAGCTACCACAGTATCAACCTCGGTATCCCCAGCGTTGCCAATCACATTGGCCCTGAAATAGCAACTATAGCTGTTTACAGCACCTGGATCGATAGTCACCAGTGTACAAGTAGTTTCAACAATATCGCCCTGCACGGTGGTAAGATCGCCGTAAATACTGTCTATGAGGCTGGTAAGAGTCACTGCATTGTTGGGATCAATACCGTTGTTGGTTACGGTAACATCAAACCGCACGATAGCCCCCGGTTCATCCAGAGTGGTAGGATTCGCGCTCTTAGTAACCTCCAGTGATGCTTCCGGCACAGGTACCGCGACGTTGAAGCCGGGATCACACTTACACTTTGAGGGTGCACCCGGAACCACGCCGGAGGAATCTAGCCCTGCTCCACCAACATCCGCTTCGGGCAGTGGCCCGGTACACAACTCATTGGCACCAGGTTGCCTCCAACTGGTACAGTAAGGTAGATCAAGAAAACCATCGCCATCCTGATCTGAGCAGACAGCCGTAATCGTAATTGCCGGGTAAAGAGGATTGTGGGCATCATCGATATCGCCGCAGGTATCCTGTATCCCGGACTCGACATTAGTCCCCACAAAGTCGTCAGTGGAACCGTCGAGATCAACCCAATCCGGCTCCTCCGTGTAGTGCACAGATGAGACCGAACAGGTCCCGGTCAATGCGCCATCGCCTTCGGGATCTGCATTAATATCGAAATAAATGCCCACGTCATGACGGGCTTGTGCACTGAGCTCTACCTCAAAGGTGGCGGTGAATGTCACACTGTCACCCGGGAACTCACAGGGATCTGTAATCACGATAGACGAAGCACTGGCCAGGCGAATATCGTTTGCGTTACAGTTGAGTTTTCCGGGAAAGAGATCATCCATACATCCATCTACCACCGTGACTTGCCCGGCATCCTGAGCGCTTGCGGCAGACACCACGGCCATCACGCCCAGCCAGGGTAGGGCCGCCAATATACACGGCATCACCCATTTGTTAGCAAGTAATTTTTTTTTCATGTAGTTCTCCTTTGTAGCGCAGATTTAATCCCTCATTGAACTACTCCGTGATAAATTGCATTTTCCGCTGTTATGACTCACACCTGAAAAAAGCGGATAGGCATAGCGAAAATGCGATCCGTTAACTTTCCTACCATAAGATCAACCAGTCTCGCCGAACTGGTGAAATGTCGTCGCTGATAGTTACAGGGGCTACTCTCGCAATTGAACCCAGACCTCACTATCCCCCGCACCCACTTCGTGTTCCGTCCTAAACTTCTCTAATCCCGGTACATTGTCGACGGTGACCCGATGGAGACCTGGCCCCAGGCGCGTAAACAGAAAATAGCCCTCACTGTCAGCATTGACCCGGCGGCTGGAAATACTGTTTATATCTCCCTCTCGGAGATTCCATGTGAGATAGATATCGGAACCTGCCAGCGGCCAACCTCGGCTATTCAAGACCCGCCCATAAAGTTCGTGGTCTCCCCAATCGAGTATCAGCTCAACCACTCTCTCCTCCCCGGCCGGCAGGTAGACTCCCTTGATAGCAAAATACGGAAGCGAGCGGGTCTCGAAGATGAGTCGCCCCGCAGGAACGCTCTCCAACTCAAAATAGCCCTGCTCATCGCTGGTGAGCTGCAGGGGCTGTCGAACGGCATCTCTGCTCGATACCAGCAGGCTGAAATTGGGAATCGGCATCCCGTTAGCATCGATCATCCGACCGACCAAGGTGCCCGTCCCGAGCGGGTGCAGCACCACTTGCAGATACAAGCCACCGGTTCCCACCCGGAGATTGGTTCGCTTGTAATCTTTATAGAGCGAGGCTGGCCTAACCTCTATCCAGTAATCATCGGAGCTAGCCACGCCGGCCATTGAAAAGCCTCCGTTCGAATCGGTGACGGCGGTGTATGTACGCCCCTGATCACGTGAGAATAGCTTTATCCTCTCCCCCGCCACCGGTATGCCAGTATTGTTCGTCACCTGGCCGCTGATAAGAGCCACGTCCGCCAGCGGGTGGAGAGTGGCATCCAAACTCACCTCATTCAGTTTCCTGTAATCGGATGAGTCGAGCTGCAGATAGGTTATCCGATGATCTTCGTGTTGGAACTGGATGGAGTAACGCTCAGTATCTCGATTGATCTCCAGATCCATTCGATAACCACCCAAGGAGTCGCTGTAGGTCATTGCCGCCATTTGCCCAACCGGCATTACCCGTACGCCTTCTAATGGAACCCCCTCGCTGTCGGAGACCGTACCGTACACAGACAACAAACGTTCTCTCTCCACTATAACCAGATCCGCGGATTCAACGCCGGCCCGGGTAGTGATACCGGCCGAGGCATAGCGGTCGGTGGCTCGGGTGTAGACCCGGTATTCACCGTCGTATAGCCTACTGAACTCGTAAAACCCGTCGTAGCCTGTACGTACGCTCCGTTCCCGTTCACTCTCCGGGAGGCTTGCAGCCACTCTCCGATCAAAAAGGTGAACGCACCTGGCAGTCAACCAAATTCCGGACACCGGTTCGCCCGCCTGGTCTAATACTATTCCCGCAATGAAGTGCGTCCCGTTCCAGTGTTCATCTGAAGATCTATCCTGCGGTGTATCAGACTGATCGTTGGATGAGTTTGCCTCCTGTCCCCCTACAGTGATTGACTCCGGTGATTCTAGGCGCGGTGGAGGAAGAGAAATCGAGTTCGTAAGGACAGGCTCACTGGGGTAGTTGGTCAAGGCTGTCATCCCCTTGTGAGTAACACTCTTTGCATACTTATAACCACCCCGAGACTTACCTTGTTTATTGTTGTCACCCGCCCCACTCTCCGAGGCATGTAGAAAGTCAGAGTAATCTTTCGAATTTCTGTCGGTATTGTTCAGCTCTGCCTTGTCCGTTTCCGAATTCAATAACTTTGTTGTATCGGAATATTTTGGCAAACTTTCGTTCCCATAGCCTGGTGGATTACCTCCTGTATTCTCATCCCGAAACCCCAGCAATGAATGAAGTATGACAGTGGTTGCAATGAGAATTAGCGCCGCAGCAAGTGGCAGAGGCTTGAAAGATCCTGAGTGATCTCTTACAGGACAAGACCCAATACGGCGCACTGGTCGAGTATTTACACCTCCAACCGCTAGACCGATTTTATTAGCCCATTTGATTATCAAGATGCCGGAACCCCAAGCAGACCTCATAGAGACGCTAAGATCAAATCTGTTTCTCTGCACAGATTTGCTACTCGATGAATTTCTCTGGTCTATCGAAACCGGCGGAAGGAAACTAAAAGCCATTATCGACTCCCGCCGATATGCTTCAATTTTTTGCTGCTTAATAAAAACGTAGTTGACGATATTATCAATCGCAATTAAACAAACCTGAAAATAGGCTGAATTCCTCCTTAAAATCTCCCGACAAATAATGTTTTAATTAACTAGCGTACAGAGTAATCAAGATAACCACTATTTCATGGTTTCCAATCAAAAATGGCAGCTTGCGATTGATGAGGAAAAGAATACTGGACCCAAGCGGTTAGAGAGGATTCTGGCTTCAACGTGATTCGCCACGGGCGCCCTATCAGATCAACGAGACTATGCAACCCTCAAGAGATACCTTAGGCATGTATGTCAAAGATTGCCACTGTATTGATGTAACAGCATCGACTAAGGAACAGACTTATACTCGACCGTCGGTAATGGGTATTGCAGACTTAGACAGGAGAAGTTGCTGCGCCCGGTATCAACCAACAAGAAACGTTAGCGGTAGAGTCCCTGCCTGGCAAATACACAGCGTAATAGTGGTTGGTGAGTCAAGTGTTATTGCCTATATGTAATAGTGTGGTATCCCTATGCGTTTTCTGAAATATTGTACTGGAGAAACAATATGCGCGTTAAACTAACTACACTTTTCTGGGTTTTCCTATTAGCTTCAGGGGTTCAAGCTAATCCGCCGGTGACCACCATATCAGTAGACTGCAATTGGGGAAAACTTACTATGGAATCGATCAGTAATGGTTTTCCACAAGGGCGGCATTCATCCGATCCTTCTGGCGACGGACACGGCCCTGGCACCGCCGATGAGCCACGCGCCGGTTTAGCCAACGTTCTTGAGAGAGGAAATTTGCAAGCGACCTGTGATCTAATCGAAGATCTCATGAATGGATAAATTCATTAAGTAAACGCTCAATAAAAAACCCCGTTTAGATTCCTCCTAGCGGGGTTTTGTATTGATTGATGAATGGGTTCCATATTCATGCCGGTCCAGACCAATAAGTGGCACCTAACCCACCACTGTTCTGGGATACTGCCGTGTAGTGTGTGGCGCGTTAGTCCCTGCATGCCCAAACCAGACAATTAGAAGAGCGTTTTGCATGAGTCTTTACATTTCCACCCTATCTTATCTGTGGTAGATCTTTACGGAAACTCATCTAACATTAAGGGTATTGCGCCATGCAGTTGATCAGATCTAATTAACAACTAGAAAATTAAATCCTAGGGGCGCTAACTCCAATATAATTTCACCTGAACATGAGCTAGTACTACTAGCCTAGTGGAGCTATCTGGGATGTCATTGGGAGTATAAATCAGTGTGTTGAAGCTAGTATCGGTTATACAACCCGGCTATGAATGTTGAGTTCATTGGGCAGGCACCTGGTCGTTAATGATTTATTTATTCGGTTTCGAAATCTGGAATATTAAATAGGGGGCTCAGATTATCTATGAATATGCCATATTCTTCAGGCGCAGTTGGGCTCGCAACGTTGATACTAACAGCTATTGTACCTTTTGCGTGTTTAGCACACGATAGTCCCAACGACGGGCACATCCCGAAGGATGCGAATTACGGTTTTGAGGTGATCGGCCGCGACACGCTAGCCGGTGTGAGCGATGGCCTGTATACTGATGTTTGGTCGCACAATGGTTTTGCCTACATCGGTACTTTTCAGGATCCATGCACCGACGCCGGCGTTTATATTGTTGACATGGATGCAGCCGTCGCCAACTATCCCAATACCGAGGGTGCGACAGTCGCTAGCATCCGTTCCGCGCCGAATTCACGCATCAATGACGTTAAAGTGCACGCGGTCGGCGGTAGGGACGTGCTAATCACGACCCAGGAACCCTGCGGGAAAGATATTCCCAGCGCTGCTCAGGCGGGCGGCAACCCGCCGGGCCAAGTAGGACAGGGCGGTATCAGCCTGTATGACGTGACCGATCCTACCAAACCGAAGGCGTTGAAGAAAAATTTCCTCGAGTTCGGTGGCGTGCACAACACTTACCCCTGGACTTACAATGGCAAAAGCTACCTGATCGCCACTGCGAACACGTTTGACTTTTTTGATACGTTTTTCGTCGACATTACTGCGCCTCAGTCACCAAAGCTGTTAAGAGTCACCGGCGCGCTCGACTGGATCTCACAAGGGCTGAACCTTGATCAGCTCGAGACCGGCTCGTCCGCAGGTATTTTCAATCATGATGTCTGGGTTAACGAAATTGACGGCGTCCCAACTGCGGTTGTGTCCTACTGGGATCTTGGCTTTGTCACACTGGACGTGAGCGATCCGGCCAACCCAATATATCTCGCCGATTCGACCTACCCGGATCCCGAACCTATTGTCGGTGAACCGTATGAAGGCAACGCCCATGCCGCGGTTTTCGGAGGTAATGGTGACTACATCTTTGGCGGCGATGAGGATTTCTCACCGTCCAGCTTTGCGATCAGCTACGACGGCGTCGACTACCCGGCGGGTGTAGCGCTTTTCGGTGACGATCCGGCCGTACTGGCGGGCAACGTCGAGTATGTTGGCGGAGACGGGTGTAGCAGCGTTCCGGCACCGACTCTGGCTGAGCCACAGGTCGCACTGATTGATCGAGGCGCCTGTTTCTTTTCCGATAAGGGATTCAATGCCCAGACCGCTGGCTATGAGGGTTACATCATTGCCAATAATGCCGGCAATGAGCTGATCAACATGTCGCCTGGCGACCCGCCACTGCCTACTATCCCCGGTGTGTTCATCGGCCAATCCGACGCAGAGGCGATCAAAGCCAGCCAGGGCCTGCCGGTCTCGGCCAGCTCGATCTTCGACGGCTGGGGTTACCTGCACATCATCAATAACACCGGCGAAGAGGTTACGGTTCCTATTGGCGGTGCGGCCAGCGGTATTACCGAAGATATCCCGCAAATGGGCGAGCTCGGTTATTACGCGCCGGCACAGACCGTTGAGGAGTTCGACAAAGATGGCAATCCGTATGGCACCAATTTCGGTGACCTGACAATGCACAACATCGAGGCTGACCCGTTAACGCAGGATCTCCTCCCGACGTTTGATCAGGGCCCACGGATGTTCATCTCCTGGTATTCGCTTGGCATGCGCGCGCTGGAATATCGCCCGGGACACTTCCACGATAACTCCAACGACGAAGGCAGCTATTCACAAAACGTCCACGAAGTGGGTCGTTGGATCGAAGAAGACGGAGGCTCCAACTTCTGGGGCGTGCACGTCGACCAGATGGTAGTCGATAACGAAGATACGCAGGTTATTCTTGCAACCGACCGCAACAATGGTCTGTACATCTTCACATTCAGTTGCCTAACTCGGGTCGAGGTCGGTGACGATACGACCGATGTGCTCTATTGTGATCCATCCACAACGTCGCCGTAGTGGGTGATGGCCCGTTCGAGTGAAAAGACTGATTAACTCGAATTTCCCGGGTGGCGATGGTGCCATCCCGGGCCTTCGGGCAGCATGCCGAAGAACAGATCGACTCATTTTTCTATCGATATCCGCCCCCCGTTATAGCGGAGTATTCATGTTGAGTAACCGTCAGTTTTTGGCCCATTGTCGGCTCGGCTGAGAACTTTCGATTACGCTGATCAACGCTCATTCCCTGGCTGAGCAGTGACCAACCGTAGCGTGCCTATAGGAGAGGTAACTGAAAAATCTTTTCCAGTAAACTACCCACGTCTTCCACGGAGGCAGTGTCCGCTGTAAGAGGTTACGACGCCTCGCAAATCAGAATACGCATCCCCTAAGGTGAGGTGCCGGCATCCCACCGCTTGGTTCGGTATGTTTTCTAGGGGCGTGATCGCTTACCGAAAAACAAACCTGAGTTCTCAGATTGTGAACCACATCTCTTAAGCCTTATCCCGGGACGACGCTAAATCTAGTATGGCTTCTCTTTGGTCTTAAAGAACAAAATTCCCATGAAAATACGTTACTTCTTTTTTTCTTTGAACTTCGTCACTGCAATCGCATGTGCGGATAGTTCCACCTTGGACGCCGCAATTGGTGGCGGCATTGGCGGTGCGGCGGGTGCCGCTATTGGTAACGAAATTGGCGGTCGTGACGGTGCCATTATCGGAGGAGCACTCGGTGGTGCGGCTGGAGCAGCTATCAGCACTAAAGATGATTCAAAGCAAAAACCATATAATTCTGCACCCGCATACCAAAACCACCCAGCCCAAAATGGGCACCCATTCTCCTACCACTGTCCGCCGGGCCAGCGAAAAAAAGGGCGCTGTTGATTTGCTGTCAACAATGCTATACACGATTTTCGTCCTATGAGCTTTGCACAGAGGAGGTAGCCAGCTATATGTGCCAGCGGCTGCTTTAGTCGAGTTGCCGACTGTCGTGAAAGCAATCCTGACCAATCCCGACCGTCCGGTCCTACGTGTAAAAACTCAAAATCGGGCGCCTGAAATCGTTTCTCAGCTTGAGGATACTTCGATTAGGACAAGTGGCTGGTCGCGTTTTGTTCGCAATTCCCGCTGCCTAGTATGGCCTTCCGAGTTACAGCATTAGGTTGGTCCTTGTGCATGAGCTGTTGTGGAGTTTTCACACAGACTCAGGCGATCCCGGAAGATGAAAAGCTCCAAATGGCGGATGATAATCCAACCCCTTGTTATCCAGCACCCAATGATAGAACCAAATAACGTGGGCAGATGCCGCCGGAGAGGATCACTTATCATGAGCAAAGAATCCTGATAAGTGCGGAAAATGCCATCGATGAAATCAATTATCTATACATATCGGGCGCCAGCTGAAAACAATTCGAAAATCATGCAGCACTTAATTGACAGCAAGGATAAAAGTTGGCTGTATCTAGGAAGCATAAGATCGATGATCCGCAAACCCGTATTTCAGGTGCGGTGTTTTACTCCCACCCATTACCGGCATCTGTGCTAGGATTTACCCAGTATTCAAGACCGAGTCGCTGCGGTATATCAGCGACATCTTGCGCACCTCCGGCCCGGTTCAGGTGTGCACAGCCTATAGGCTGTGGGCCTTCTTCTAAACCAACCCTGGTGACTTCGTCCCAGGGCACCTTCCAAAAACGATAGCCAGATCGGCATATCAGCGTGTGCAGTGTGCGAACGTCTGTGTGGCGGGAAGCCGACACAGACAGCAATCCGAGGGACTCGGATTGTGTAGCTTGCGGACTGTTCGCCTTGGTCGACACGGCTCAATACGACGCCCGTCTCTGTTGGAGGAGCCAAGCGAGTCCACAGAGACGGGCGCCATCCGGATGGCGCAATGCCAACTCCACAGCGGCTTTGCAGGGGATTCATGCCCATGCAAAAGCCTACAAAACCATCGATACGGCGACTGACCAGCGGAGCGGTCAGTGCAGCCAGCACCCATCCCGCGGTCTGCGCAATGCAGATCGTACAGGGGTGCCAGGTATCGGTGGGATCTATGCCCTGTTGTCTGGTGAGACAGCCGTGCGGCCAAGCGTAAGAGGCCATGTAGCGCGACCGGCGCTTTATCCGGTTTAACACTTAGCACGATGAGGGATGCGCTATGGGCAAAGTCGGAGGAGCAAGAAACTTCGGCTATGGAAAGAAGCTGGACTGGGCAGGTAAAAATGCTTTAGTTGATCGCTATGGGTGCGGACACTATGCCACCCGCGCGGCACATGTCGAACGCTGGAGACAGTTTGTCTCCTATGCAAAGGCCAAGGGAGTAAAGGATGCTCGTGCGGTAACCCGCGAGCTGATAAACAACTATGGTGCGCATCTCGCTCAGCAGGTGACGTCGGGGACTATGTCAGTCGCCTATGCCCAGAACCTGCTATCGAGCGTCAATGTGGTGCTGGAATCGATGCGGAATGATCGGCTGTTGCGAGTTTTGCCCGCCAAACTGGTGGGGGAACGTCGCCATGTTCGTGATGCTTCTCCAGCAGGTATCGATAGAAAGCGGGTGAACGCCGCAGCTGTAGCACTGCGAAAACGTGATCAGGCTCCAGTCGCTTCGGTGGTAGAACTGGCCCGAGATCTCGGTCTGCGATTTCGTGAGGCCTCGCTGCTGGATTTACAGGCTGCACTGTTACAGGCCAGGGCGCTAGGTCGTATTAATATTACAGAGGGCACCAAGGGCGGGCGTGGCAGAGAAGTCGACCGTTGGGTACCTGTCTCTCAACAAGCATTGCAGGCATTGGATCGGGCAGCTGCTGTTCAGGCAGCATCCCGCAACCTAGTGCCAACTACGATGAACTATCGTCAATGGCGAGATCATGCGTATGCCATCTGGAGACCTGTCGCCAACCAATTCGGTCTATCAGGCTTTCATGATCTCCGGGCTGCTTATGCTTGTGATCGATACCAACAATTGACAGGATATCCAGCGCCTGTAGTCACCAATCATCGCCAGGCCAGCAAGACCGCCGACCGATCTGCAAGGAGTGCTCTTTCCCAGGAGCTGGGTCATGGACGCATCGATATAGTAGCATCCTATTTAGGCAAGTAAGTGTTTATGTAAAGCTGCGATACAAACTGCACCATAATCAGATTGTTGTGGATCAAATACTTCACATAATATTCTGTGCCCGGCTGGTGGTCCGCGGTTTGGTTTGTTCATTTCGGTGTCCTCTATAGACGCTGCAACCACTCCAGTAGTGTTTTGTTTTCCTTCCATGAAGGAATGTCGGGGACAGGCGTTGGACTAATTTTCTCGATCGCAGCGCGCTTCATCTCAAGGTTTGCTCTGGCATACAGCTCCGTTGTCTTAATATCCGCATGGCCCAAGAAGTCACGAACAATATCTAACGAGACACCGCACTCGACCAGGTGCATAGCCTTGGTATGCCGCAACGTATGCGGAGTGACTTTCTGTTTGAAGGCCGGGAGACTCTCTTGCGCTTTCTTCACATACTTTTGCAGAATGTAATTAACGCCCGCACGGGTCAACGGATTTCCCTGCCTGTTGCTGAACAGTGGGAGGTCGTACTGCTGAGGCAATGCCAAGCCGTTTTCATCAATATACTGCCGCAATAAGCAGACGGTATTCTCCATTAACGGCACCACTCGTACTTTACGCCCTTTACCCAGGATTCTGACCTGGGCTGGGGTTTCCAGTCGTATGTCTCCTGCCGTCAGATTAATGATTTCCTGAACACGCGCGCCGGTATCATAAAGAAGGCTGAGGAGTACGGCGTCTCGTCGTCCATTATCTCGCTTGGTATCTGGCTGTTTCAGTAGCGCGGCAAGATAATCTTTAGACAAGTAGCCCACTTCTTTGCGGACATAACGACGCAGCCGAATGCCAAGTATACGTTGGCATTGCAGTAACCACTCAGGATCCTCGACTTGTACGTAACGGAAGAACGCATGCACTACCGCCAACCGCTGATTGATCGTACGAGTTGAGCAATGGCGTTCATTTTTTAGATAGTCCAGAAAGTCGCCAATTAACTTCGCATCAATGTGTTGAAGTTCCAAGCGTTCAATAACGTGCCCTTTCTCATCTCGACAAAATCGTAGCAGTAAGACGAACACATCGCGGTAAGCCTTAATCGTATTCGGGCTTAGATCTCGCTGTCCGCTGAGATAGTGACTCAGAAAGCGGCTAACATGTACAGAGAGTATTGTAGGCTTCATAGTTACCTCCCTTTCGGAATCACGCCGCCACACTGGTGGCTAATTCGTGCTGTTATATGGGGGAATAACTCTGCGGTTAGATGAAGGTACTTCTGAGTGCCTGTAAAATCCTTGTGTCCCAGATAGGCCACCAGAAACGGTAATTTTGCATTCAGGTCAGCGCCATCCTCATACCACTGCAGCAATCGATGGACGGCAAAGGTGTGGCGCAGATCATGAACCCTGGGGCCTTTACCTCGACCGCGGTGAGGAATGTCGCACTGATACAAGGCTTTCCGGTATATTGTGTAGATTCCCGAGCTATGCCAGCTGGAATCGCTTGCTGAAGGGAAGAAGTAGGACTCGGCGGTTCGCTTGGGCAAGGTTAGCTTGTCCAGTGCTTCAGCATAGCGCCGTAGACGTTGGACCATCTCTGTAGCAGGTGGCACGAGACGGTCTTTACCGAACTTGCCTTGCTTTACGGTAATGACACCTTGTTGAAGGTCGACGTCACGGACCTTTAGGGCCAGCACCTCTCCTAGCCGGAAACCACAGCCGTAGAGCAATCGGAAGATCTCTGGCAGGACCAGATGGCGATGCGGTGTTTTCCGGCTGCGGGGCAGGCCATCAATAGCCTGAATCAACTTCTTTACCTCTTCACGCGTCAGTATCCTTGGCGAGAATGCGAAGGATCGACGGGGTCCGATACCCTTGGGCGGAATGTAGGCAGCATGGCCCAGGCGCGCCATCAGCCGACCCAGTTGCCGTACAAGAATGATTCTGCGCTGAACCGTGGACGGGCGCTCGTGGGGTTTCAGTGATAGCCACTGGTCGACTAATGACTTCGGTAGCGCATCTGACGTTACATTCGTACCGCACAAGAAGCAGTCAAGATCCTTGAGAACGTCAGCCGGGGTCTCGTATTTGTAGCCATTGGCACGTTTCTCACGAACAAGGCGCTCCATAAACGGGGCTAATGGGCTTTCATATTTGATGTGCTTATACCTGTTCGACATTTTCCACCTCCGGGATCCGCAATGCGACCTCACGTAGTGACTCGACACTGGCCTTTGCATAGATCATGGTGGAATTCATCGACGCGTGTCCCAGAATGTCAGCGATGAGTGAGAACGGAACATTATCCTCAAGCAGTTCCGTCGCCAGGGTGTGTCGCAGAGAATGGAATCCATTTTTCTGTGGACTTCTAAAACGGATGCCTGCAAGGTCGCGCCAATGACTGATGATGGTATATAGCTTATTGGTATCGGCAAATGGTTTGATGGGTGGTTGGAGCTTCAGGAAAACCTCGCGGTAGTGCGTAGCCGGCCGTACATGTTTCAAGTAATCAATCAGTGCGCTACCCACTTCATCAGTCAATGGCAGTTGCAGGGGCATTCCTGATTTGGATTGATTGATGGTGATCGTCTCAGCGGCCCAATCGATTTGATCGAGCGTCAGTTTTCTAATATCAGTTGTACGTAGACCAAGTCGAGCTGCCAAGAGTAAGAGGGCATAATCGCGCTTGCCCCTTGGTGAACGTCGATCAACTTTCTCAAGTAGCTGTGCGAGCAATTCTTTATCCCAAACTGACGGAATCGACGCATGCTCAGGGAAGTACACGCCGGGCAGACAATCACTGAGATCGCGCGATAACTTGCCCATGTAAAATAGAAACTGAAGATAGATGCGCGTGATTGACACTCTTGAGGCCACGGTTTTGCGCCGATAGTGGGATAAGGAATAGACAAAGTCAGAGAGATCCTCCGGACTTATTTGGCTAAAGCGTGTAACATTTCGTTTAGAAAGAAAATCGAGAAACGCGCCAACTTCCCGCATGTATTGCACTATGGTGATAGGTCTGAGATAGCATTCCTCCTCACAGTGCGTTTTGAAATCTTGCAGGCTTTTTTGCATGGCGGCAGGCGCATTGAGTCTTTTAACATACTGCTTGTCTCGTTCGAAATAACCGTCTCGGGCGTAACGCCACAATAACGTGAGCGCAAACTCTGCATGCAGTTTCCAGCCTTTATTCACCTCAACTGGTAATTGCGGGTCAATCTCGTGATGTGCCAGAAAGTCGATTATCAAGTGTTTTTGAAGTTTTCCTTTGTGGTTACGTTGTTGGGCGTAAACGAGAAATTTCCGCCAGACAGTTTGATAGCGACGTATTGAACGCGGGTTGTATTGGAGAACCTGAAGTTGGCTCAGCGCGCCATAGACCAGCTTATCCAGTGAGAGTTTTCTTGCTTTCGATGTGTTGGGGTTCATACATAATCCTCCGTTGTTGATTACAGGCCAAATGGCCATTTCTCAAATTAACGGAAATATTATGTAAAGTGGTTTGTAGGTAACTGACTGATACTCTGGGACTATGCTCGCCAACTTCGCATAATCGCGAACTATCCTAAATGGGCGTTATGTAAAGCTTTCCATAAAGTCTACATTGGCAGTGCCTGCTGATGGCGAACTCACCCAATCAACAGGCCGCCGTAAGAAACGCACGTGCATTGTTGGCACGCAGACTACCCGGATCCCGTCGAGGATCGGTGCGCGCCCATATCCAACGGGCCGAACGTATCGCAGGTAGAATATGGCGGCGTTGGCAGGTCGGTCCCTTCCAATGGCAAGTGAAACACCTGCGCTGGTATCTGGTCACTCATACCGAGGGTTTTATGCCAAGCACCCGTTACCGCTACTGGCTGACCACGCGTGCACTGATCTATGCTTTGGGACGGGAGGAACATTGGCTGGTGCAGCTTCAAGGCCCCTGGCTCAGGCCCACCGGGCAACAGGGAGGTTTAAAAATCGGTCGCCCGGCAAAGCGCCCTCGCTGATAACCCACAGCCTATCATTGGCTGTGCTAACAGCAGCTCTCCTGGAAAAGAACGATTTCCCGGGTTGAAGCCCCACTATTGGCGATCCTACCCTTTCACGAAACGCAGTGGTTCCAGTGGAACCACCCCGGCCACTGAATCTCTCTTAGCAAGCTGGTAGCGTGAAATAACCTCGTTTTGCTACTGGAGAAGATCAACCAACTCACGGGCAGGACCGGAGGTGCTTAGGTGATTCCACTGGGATCGGGTGTCGAATATCGAACTTGGCAGGAACCAAATTTCAGGTAAGGGTTCATCAGTTTATCTCCCAAGAACTCTAAATCCGCATCCTGATTGTTCCCTTGGTATCAGGGGTCGAACATCACATCCATAATATCCTTAGTAGAAATATTGTTTGCTGACAGTGTCAGCAAGAAAACCGTGATTTGGCAGTTCGAATATCGAACACCCTTTTTCACCTAACCCATTGATTGTCTGTAAATCAGCCCCAAAACCGAGTTCGATATTTAGTTGTACAATACTCGAACTGGGAGTGTAGATAACTTTTACCCGTCAGAAAGCGCTACGCTTTCGGCCCTCTTTTCGGTGAATCTGGTATCAAGTACCCAGCTTATGTACTGTTTTTTCCATGCCCATGGGCTCTTATCTGTGCCATCCCATCGGCATAGAATAATCGGAACTCACCAGACTGTACTCGACCGACCAGGGTATGCAGATATCCCAGAGGTGAGCTCTTTATGCGACCATCCGCCATGATACCCGCCCACTCATCAATAACAAGCTGTGCCATGGAGGGTTCAAGTCTGTTGACCTGGTCTTTGGCTGGTGCAACCAACTCTTCCGGTACCCAGTGCGCAAATTCGATCTCCTTTTCACTGCGGTTGCCAGACCCTTTTGTGGTCGTCGGTGTTATGGTAGTAGTAGTTTTTAGGTATTTATCGGTCTTAGGTAATGCTTCCGGCTTGACCGGAGCCTGTAGAACCGTATCTGGCTCAGCTGTATCCGGCAAATCCGGATGTGGTGGTGTCGGAATCTCCTGGACCAGGTAGGTGCCGCCACGGATACGACCCTGCGCATCCCGGGCTCTTTGGAACCGGACATAGCCGGTGTCACGCAGTTCGCGAAGCAGTTTGTAAACACCATCGCGCTGCAAATCACCACGCTTGCGAAGATCATTGATCAATACCCGCCAGTCGTCAGGCCTGGACAGCAAGTAGGCTAGAAGCCCCCTGGCTGCCCAGGAAAGCCGGGTATCTTCCACGGCCTGTTGATCGAGGATCACAAACCGATTTCGGCGTGGAGCACGGATGATGGTCTGGCTCATCGTGGTTCTATACCGATAATGATCTGGGCCACCTCATTGGCCGGGTAGTAGACGCGTCGGCCGATCTTGCGACCGCATGCCTTCAAAGATCGGGTCTGGTGATCAGAGGGGTAGCTCAGGCTGTAACGCAGGCCACCGGTGCTGCGACCCAGAAGTTGGGCCAGCTGGGTCTGAGACAGCAACAGTCCGAAGCGTTCTGTAATCTGTTCTTCCAGTGCAGCAATACTGGAACGTATGTTGGCTTGCATGATCTATGTTCTCCTTGTTCATCATAGGGAGACACAAGACTGCCCCGACTGGGCTGAGCCGGACATGCAAAATCAGTTCAAGGGGTGTCGTGGTTTTTGAGTATAAAAACTGACACTAACGTGGAGACAGTCTATTTGCTGAATATCTGATCCAGTCGCTCCACCAGATCTTCGGCGCGTAGATGGGTATATCGCTTGAGCATCTGCATGGACTTGTGACCGGAGATGGCAGAGACTTCCTGGTCGCCCAAACCGCCCTCTACAAGACGTGACACCGCCTCATGACGCAGGTCGTGGAAACGCAGATCAGCGATACCCGCTCTTTTCCGTGCCCGTCGCCAGGCTGGATTGTATTCGTAGGACCTACGGTGACCATCCCTACCCGGTTCACCCCAAAAAACCAGATCGGTATTCAACGGGCGAACCGGGTGGGCCAGCGCCTCGTCGAGCACTTCGACGGCTGGCATTTGCAGGGGGACGTTGCGTGCGCTTCCGTTTTTCGTCTTGGTGAGACGCACTACCCGCCTGGCCAGGTCCACCTGGTCACGACGCAATGACCGAATCTCACCGGCGCGCATACCCGTATAGATTGCCAGTCTCACCATCCACCCCAGCATCGGATTGCTGGCCTCATCGCAGGCTGTAAGCAGTGCTCGCTCTTCATCCGGCAGAAGGCGACGGTTGCGTCCAGGCCCTGCCGTCGGCTTGCGTACCACTGCCACTGGATTGTAAACCAGGCCCATCCGCCACTCCTGAATCGCAACCGTAAACAGATGGGACAACAAGGCCAGCTCCAGCCGTACCGTGTTGTTGCTCTTCCCCGAAGCCAATTGCTCATCACGATACCCGGCCACCAGATCAGGGGTTATTGCGACGATGGCATAATCCCCCAGCATCTTGAACAGAGGTTTTGCTCTAACTGTTTCCCGTCGGACCGCACCAAGGCTCTTGGTTGGGGATACTTCTGCGAGGTAACGCGTCAGTGCTGACTTGAGGCTCGTGCTTTCTGACGGTGCCCGGTCGATATAAGCACCGCGTACCATTTCATCCTCAGTATGCCGAGCCCAATCCTGAGCGTCGCGTTTGGTACGAAATGTCTTGATGGCGGTCGGCCAGCCACGCTTGCGAATGATGGCTTTCCAAGTGCCCGAGGGGGTCTTTGTTATGGATGCCATTATACCCTCCGATACGCATGTGTACCGAAAGTGTACCGCGTGACCAGCTGATTAAAAAGGATGAATTGCTATCTTTTTGTTTTTATTGGAGCTGGCGACAGGAGTCGAACCCGCGACCTGCTGATTACAAATCAGCTGCTCTACCAACTGAGCTACGCCAGCTTATTAAGGCGAGTATTATACTTCCGTGTGGGAAACAGGCAACTCTCACAGTCCATTGCTGGTACCCCAGACACACTAGGGTTTCCCTGTAACTACTTGGCATCCGAGATTTCAGTATGGACCTGCTGTAATCCACCTGTTTGTTTAAGTGCTGTCTTTCTTAGGCTGAACCCAATGCTCGCCAGACCCACAAAAGCTAAAAGAATGACTGGCGGTTCAGGGATGACGGCTGCCGCTGCAACCTGCCCCAGCAACTGATGAGTCGTAGCTGTAGGATGAATGCTGTCCCAGAAAACGTACGCTTCCGGCTTATCACACACCACACCCGGCACACCGACGAAACCGCTGAAGCATGCATCTTGCACATTGGTGTCCGCGGGTAAACCAAATACTGTTGGATCATTTACCAGATCGGTTAAGAACCCAAACACATCCAGGCGAATGATATTGGCATCGACGGATCCTAATTTGGCATCCACCAAGGTATTAAAGGAGCTGGCGAGATTGGTTGCGATGCGCTTCACCTCATTCGGGGCATTCTTTACCTCTGGGACCAAACCGAAATTCGGTACATTGGGCACCAAGAAATCCCGTGCACCTGCGCCGGTCATATCGTCGATTACAGACAGGAGATCATTCGCCGTCTGCTGTAACAGCGCATCAATATAAGCAGGACTGGCACCATTCAACGCCAATCTGAAGGCATCAGCAACATCGTTCGATCCGATCCAGACGCTATAGAGCGCGCTCGAATCGAGTGTATTGCCCAAACTTCCAAGTAACGCATCTCGCTGGCCCAAAAGTGAAAATTGGGCGAACAACGAAGCGTCCGACAGCGGATCGAACTGCGGATTGATCACTTGATCGAAGGTATGATACCGGGAGCGAGCCCCACCAACGGCATAGTTTGTACCCCCCAATAGCGAGGGCTGGATGTTGCCTGGCAGATCCAGCCTGCGCCATAGATGTTCACTGAAACCAGGGCCGTCGGAGAACCTCCCCTGAAAATAGGGTGGGTCCTGAGGAAGCTGGGGAAAGGGAGGGATCTGATTATTACTAGTGGCGAGAAAGAGATTACGGGCATCGGACAGACTATCTCCAACCACATATAAATTGGAATAGGGCATAGCGGTTGAGGGACCGGGTAGGATCACCAAGGCCAGCAGTATCGGAACTAAATAGTGGATAACTCTATTATTCACCACAGACTCCTTTCCAAGCTGTCGTTTGAACTGAATCTAACTCCCCGAGAGCACGCGTTATCATGCAGTGAGCAGCCATTTGGATCTAACTCCTCTGTTTTCCAGGAATATAATGCCTGTGGTCCAGGGGTGTTGTAAATGTCGCGCAAGATTCTGCCTTCGACTGAACCCATGGGTAATGGCGCGAAAATGCCTTTATTCGCGATTTGCTGGTATTTCCACTCTATGCGATTGCGGTGACAATTCGGCGATACAGTCGACGTCTTCGGACTCCAACGCGGGATAGCGATCACTTATTCTCTCAAATACATCGCTTGCTGGTACCGCACCGTAATGAATCCAAAATGCGGGAATACTGGTGTACCTCGGCAGGATTTCCGGTGTAAATCCTTTCGTTTCGATCTGGGACTTTCTTTTTTCAGCATTGAACCGCCTATTGTAAATACCCAGGGAGACTCCGTCTTTAAGCTCACCGCGGTAAAACCGCTGGATATCGACAATACCCTGCTCTTTGAGTTTCTTAATGGACGCTATTGCCGCCGGATAATCATTATATGTGGGCAATACCACCCAGTATCCGCCAACCCGTCGTATGGGCTCACTACGAAGCTGCGTATTGACTTCCAGCTCCTCGAGCTCCTTCAGAATCGATTTGGCAATGAGCTCATCTTCGATGGGACCCAGAACCTTACAGGCTGTTTCGATAACGAGATCAGATTCCTTTTGCTGATCTTCCACTGCGATCTCAGCGTCGGCCTCTACCACCGACTCGTCATCTGCTACAGTGGTCAGGATCTCCTCCGACTGATCCGGCTCACTCAAGCCCTTCTCCTCTCCTGAAGGTGCATCCGAACTCTGGCGATTCTCTTCAGACACTGCTGGAAAGGTCTCCGCAGCCGAAACCACTTCCTCGGAGTTGCTGTCATCTGCTACCAATGATTTCGGCACAGGAACATTCACTAACTTATCTGCCGGCTCGATGACTACCGCAGGCTGCTCCATGGCATCCTGGGACTCATCGACTTCACTGAGTGCCATTTCATCGCCGGCCCCTTCACCCTCCTCAACAATTCCTTCGGTTTTTGCGAGTACCTCGGTCTCAACCAGCGTCTCGGGCTCATCCAAATTATCCGGCTCCCCGGGCGCATCGCGCGCCTCAGTAATCTCGACGGTTTCCGTCTTCCGGGATGGAGGGATATCTCCGGCTTCTGAAATATCCGAAATCTGGCTAGTGGACAGCTGGGTCGTTGCGCTTACCTTTGAGGCAGCGATCTCCCGTAAACGTGCAATGTCCGATGCTGTGAGAATCTTCAGCTCACCCAGTTCGGCGGCATTGTGTTTATCACTTGTTATAACAGTCTCTTCCTTTGTTAACCCCCAGAAAAGTATCCCCGCGTTGATCAACAGGAGAAAGATCGCAAGCCATTTCATTTGGCATCGCCTCTGGCCACAATGGCAAGTCCGGACATAATCAGATCGGGCATGAGTTTGGCTTCGATACCCAACAGAGGTTCTATTCGCAAGGCATCACTGCCGGTCATGACCAGGGTTAGCGGTGTTTGCAACCGCCCGGCCGAATCTCTGACCACCTTTTCAATCAAGGCAACAGCTGCGTTCACGCTTGCCGAAACTACAGCCGTCTCTGTGTCGACACCAAGCCCCAGATACTCATCACTATCGGTAACACGGGGAATATGCGTTCGCTCAAGCAGAACATGTCGCATGAGATCGATGCCAGGCAATATCAGGCCTCCCAGATGGATTCCATCTCCCTGAATAATATCTACGGTAATAGCCGTACCGCAATCAACAATGCAAACGGGCCCCTCAATTTCACGATGCACCGCGATTAGCGTCAACCAGCGGTCGTCACCCAACTGCTCAGGATACCTGTAACCATTAATCACTCCGAAAGCCTTAGTCACGGCTTGCGCGAATCGAGACTCAATGCCCCAATGGTCTCGAACCCAGTTGCTGAGTGCCACACCCAGTTCCTCAGCGGCTACGTTCGATACAACAACGGCAGACGGTTTTGGAATACTCGCCCAGTGTTCCGCGGCCAAATCGGCGAATTGCCGCTGCAGATGAGGTACTGCAGAAATAGACGTCATTCCGTTGCCTTCCAGCAAACACCATTTAAGATTTGTGTTGCCGATATCAACCAACAGTGTGGGAAACGATCTTCCCCGTGCATCCGTGTTGTCCAGTTTGGTTGTCATACTTGCCGCAGTACCCTAAGGCTGAGCTCTCCCCCGTGATAAGCCTTGGTCACTCCTGCCTCCTTGAGTAACAACGCGCCACTTTCATTCACGCCGCAATGAGTCCCCACGACAAAGCCATCGCCCAATTTTAGTCTGACGGTGTCTCCGTAATAGGCATCGTAACTCTTCCACTCTTCGACGAGTGGAGAAAAACCCTGCGTCTCAAACTTGTCCAGCGTTTCCAACAATGCATTCAGTAAAACAGCAGCGAGACGGTTTCTTGAAATATCTGTCGTGTAAGGTAGCCGAGAGAGGTCTACCCAAGGTTGATCAATATTCCGCGCCTGCTCTTCCTCGATTCTACTGTTCAGCCCAAGCCCCAGCACCACGTTGCTTGGTCCTCCCTGCTCCCCCGTAGCTTCCAACAACAGCCCCGCTAGCTTGCGATTCTCCCAAAGAACGTCATTGGGCCACTTGAGAACCACATCCTCTATTCCAAGTCTCCTGAGGGATTTTGCCACGGCCAACCCGGCGGCAAGACTCAATCCGGTCACATCTGCCAAATCTAATTTGTATTTCCAAAATATGGAGAGATAGATGTTCGCGCCAAAGGGAGATACCCAGCCACGGCCTTGGCGGCCTCGGCCGGCAGTTTGTTGTTCCGCCAAACAGACTGTACCTGAGGCTATTCCGTCAGAGATGCTCTCCATGAGGTAACTATTAGTGGAATCGATTCGATCCTTGATTTCGAGTCGGCTTATACACCCTAGCGCACTCTTTGTCAGCCCAGCTTCAATTTGCTCTTTCGCCAACAGCTCGAGTGGAACGGCAAGACGATACCCCTTGCCCCTGACTGAAAATACACTAAGCCCATAATCCGTTTTGATCCGCGAAATCTGCTTCCATATCGCTGCTCTACTGATACCCTGGTCTTGTGCCAAACGCTCTCCGGAATGGAATCGTCCATCGGCAAGCCGTCGCAGAATATCGAATCTTGTGCTCATGATTTTCAGGTCACAACCGAAGCCAGCCAGGCTTCACGGTGTTTCTTCGTATCTACGTCCGCATCGGCAATGACCCATAGCTCACAGGTATTTGGTTGAGCGGGCTTTGCGGTCATCATAAATTCCATAAGCTCATCCCTGCGGAACGCATGTACGACAACGCTATTGCCTGCCGGAACTTGGGCGATGAGTTTTCCTAGGTTTTTGTCAGAGGCTTTAATACCGGAAACGGCGATTAGTGTGTCTCCGGGTGCCAATCCAGCGCTCTGTGCCGCACCCCCGTCAAACACCTGTGTCAACTTGAGCTCGTGTCCCTGTTGTGTAAAGTTGGCACCCAATACGCACACGGGCGGGTCGTTATGAGCGGACTCACCACGTAACCCACCCTGGTCGCTGCTCTCGGAAGCAGCATACAGGTTCATCCCTATACCAACACTCTCCAACAAGCTAGCCAACGGTAACTCGTCGGTCTGTCTCAGATAGCGGTCAAAAAAAGGACCAAGGGGCAGCCCGGTTACTTCTGCAGCGATCAACTCCACTTCATCCTCATCAATGCCGATATCAGTTCTTCCATACCGCTCCCACAAACAGCGCATAACATCATCGAGCGAGTATTTGTTGCTGGTTTGTTCGCGAATGGTCAGATCCAGCGCCAAAGCTACCAATGCACCTTTATTGTAGTAACTCACGATTGCATTAGGCGCGTTTTCATCCTGTTTGTAGAACTTCGTCCACGCATCGAAGCTGGAGTCCGACAGAGTCTGTTTCCTGCGACCTGTGCCACGCATTTCTCTAGTAATCTGTTTTGCGAGCAGCTCCAAGTAATTTTCCAACGTGATACAGCCGCTCCGCACCAATGCCAAATCATCATAATAAGAGGTTATACCTTCAAAGGCCCACAGCAACCGGGTATGAGCCTCTTTGCTTAGATCAGCCTGTTTGAGAACCTTTGGTCGAATGCGCTTAACATTCCAGAGATGAAAGTATTCATGGCTGCAGAGTCCGAGAAACTGCCTGTAACCCTCATCCACGGGCTGGCCCGAAGGCGAGGGTAGATCGTCCCGCTTGCAAATTAGTGCCGTAGAAGATCGATGCTCCAAGCCACCATAGCCCTCACCGACTGCGAAAACCATGAACAAGTAGCGCTCCATTTCCGGCAGCTCTTTGAATAGAGCGATGTGTTGTCGGCAAATTAAACCCAGGTCCCTGGAGAGTCGATCGTAGTCCGCAGAATGGCGTCCACTAATCATCATGTCATGTGGCACACCTCCTGCCTCCCAAGAAATCTCGCCGAAATTACCCATCTCCACCGGATGATCTATCAGTTCTTCATAATTACTTGCTGAATACTGGCCGAAAGATCGATAACCTGCGCCGCACGCTTTCAAGGTTGTTGCAACTCTCCATTGCCTGTAACGCTCTCCCTTGGGCGGAAGTATGCTTACGCGGCATGGCTCCGTCTCCTGTCCTACGGCACGAAGAAATACGCTGGTACCATTAAAGAATCCCCTCGTGGTATCCAGGTAAGCCCCTCTAACGGACAGGTCCCATGCATATACCCGGTAACAGAGTATCAGCTCACCGTTACCAGGCCCGCAACGCCAATTCTGCTTGTCGAGTTTTTCCAGTGTTGTACGCCCCCCCCCCTGCTCAGCTTCGATCTCGACAATATTGCGAGCAAAGTCCCTGATCATATAACTGCCGGGAATCCATGCGGGAAGTATAAACTGCTGACCATTGGCATCAGGTTCCGGTACGCGCAAGTTGATCCGATATATGTGCGCCTCTGGCGACTCTGGAAAGATTGTGTAGTGAATCATTGTTTAAATTGCCTTGGGTGTTCAGGGCAACATTAGCAGAGCAACCCAGCCTTCGATACCTCTATTAACGGCGGAACTTCGTTGTACCCGATTGCCAACGATTCTATTCCGGTATTCCCACGAAGGCCCATAAAAAAACCCCGTGCCTGTTACAGAGACACGGGGTTGTTATATTAAGCCTGGCAGTGACCTACTTTCACATGGGGAGGCCCCACACTATCATCGGCGATACACCGTTTCACTTCTGAGTTCGAGATGGGATCAGGTGGTACCAGTGCTCTATGGCCGCCAGGCAAACTGGCTTGCTCTCGCAAATTCGGTTAGATCGTAGATCTGCTGTATCCATGCTTGGGGTGTTGCTTCAACCCGACGCACCCAACAAAGTGTTTGGGTGTTATATGGTCAAGCCTCACGGGCAATTAGTACTGGTTAGCTTCATTCATTACTGAACTTCCACACCCAGCCTATCAACGTTGTAGTCTCCAACGGCCCTTCAGGGACCTTAAAGGTCCAGTGAGATCTAATCTTGGGAGGGGCTTCCCGCTTAGATGCTTTCAGCGGTTATCCTGTCCGAACTTAGCTACCCGGCAGTGCCACTGGCGTGACAACCGGAACACCAGAGGTTCGTCCACTCCGGTCCTCTCGTACTAGGAGCAGCTTCCCTCAAATCTCAAACGCCCACGGCAGATAGGGACCGAACTGTCTCACGACGTTCTAAACCCAGCTCGCGTACCACTTTAAATGGCGAACAGCCATACCCTTGGGACCGACTTCAGCCCCAGGATGTGATGAGCCGACATCGAGGTGCCAAACACCGCCGTCGATATGAACTCTTGGGCGGTATCAGCCTGTTATCCCCGGAGTACCTTTTATCCGTTGAGCGATGGCCCTTCCATACAGAGCCACCGGATCACTAAGACCTACTTTCGTACCTGCTCGACTTGTCTGTCTCGCAGTCAAGCACCCTTATGCCTTTGCACTCGTTGCGCGATTTCCGACCGCGCTGAGGGTACCTTCGTGCTCCTCCGTTACTCTTTGGGAGGAGACCGCCCCAGTCAAACTACCCACCACACACTGTCCCCGACCCGGATAACGGGTCTGGGTTAGAACTCCAAACATACCAGGGTGGTATTTCAAGGTTGGCTCCACCGAAACTGACGTTCCGGCTTCAAAGCCTCCCACCTATCCTACACAAGTAGGTTCAAAGTCCAGTGTGAAGCTGTAGTAAAGGTTCACGGGGTCTTTCCGTCTAGCCGCGGGTATACGGCATCTTAACCGCAATTTCAATTTCACTGAGTCTCTGGTGGAGACAGCGTGGCCATCATTACGCCATTCGTGCAGGTCGGAACTTACCCGACAAGGAATTTCGCTACCTTAGGACCGTTATAGTTACGGCCGCCGTTTACCGGGGCTTCGATCAAGAGCTTCGTCCGAAGACTAACCCCATCAATTAACCTTCCGGCACCGGGCAGGCGTCACACCCTATACTTCCACTTTCGTGTTTGCAGAGTGCTATGTTTTTAGTAAACAGTTGCAGCCACCTGGTCACTGCGACCTCCTATAGCTCCACTCGAAAAGTGCTTCACCAAGGAGGCGTACCTTCTCCCGAAGTTACGGTACTATTTTGCCTAGTTCCTTCACCAGAGTTCTCTCAAGCGCCTTGGGATTCTCACCCTGCCCACCTGTGTCGGTTTGGGGTACGGTCTCTTGTTACCTGAAGCTTAGAAGATTTTCCTGGAAGCATGGCATCAATCACTTCACACCAAAATGGTGCTTCGTCATCACGTCTCAGGATTGCGTCTCCGGATTTACCTAAAAACACTCCCTACTCGCTTAAACCAGGACAACCAACGCCTGGATGATCTAGCCTTCTCCGTCTCTCCATCGCAGTAACAAAAGGTGCAGGAATATTGACCTGCTTCCCATCGATTACGCATCTCTGCCTCATCTTAGGGGCCGACTAACCCTGCGCCGATTAACGTTGCGCAGGAAACCTTGGGCTTTCGGCGAGGGGGCCTCTCACCCCCTTTATCGTTACTCATGTCAGCATTCGCACTTCTGATACCTCCAGCAAACCTTACAGTTCACCTTCAACGGCTTACAGAACGCTCCTCTACCATGCGTGTAAACACGCATCCGCAGCTTCGGTACATATCTTAAGCCCCGTTAAATCTTCCGCGCAGGCCGACTCGACTAGTGAGCTATTACGCTTTCTTTAAAGGATGGCTGCTTCTAAGCCAACCTCCTAGCTGTCTGTGCCTTCCCACATCGTTTCCCACTGAGATATGATTTTGGGACCTTAGCTGGCGGTCTGGGTTGTTTCCCTTTTGACGACGGACGTTAGCACCCGCCGTCTGTCTCCCATGATTGCACTTTACGGTATTCGGAGTTTGCAACGGGTTGGTAAGTCGGGATGACCCCCTAGCCGTAACAGTGCTCTACCCCCGCAAGTGATACATGAGGCGCTACCTAAATAGCTTTCGAGGAGAACCAGCTATCTCCGGGCTTGATTAGCCTTTCACTCCGATCCACAGCTCATCCCCTCATTTTTCAACATAAGTGGGTTCGGGCCTCCAGTAGATGTTACTCCACCTTCACCCTGGCCATGGATAGATCGCCCGGTTTCGGGTCTACTCCCAGCAACTAAACGCCCTATTAAGACTCGGTTTCCCTACGCCTCCCCTACTCGGTTAAGCTTGCTACTGAGAAGTAAGTCGCTGACCCATTATACAAAAGGTACGCAGTCACCCCCGAAGGGGCTCCCACTGCTTGTACGCATACGGTTTCAGGTTCTATTTCACTCCCCTAAAAGGGGTTCTTTTCGCCTTTCCCTCACGGTACTGGTTCACTATCGGTCGGTAAGGAGTATTTAGCCTTGGAGGATGGTCCCCCCATGTTCAGACAGGATATCACGTGTCCCGCCCTACTCGTTTTCACCATTGAGTCATTTTCGTGTACGGGGCTATCACCCTGTATCGCCGAACTTTCCAGATCGTTCCACTAACTCATCAACAGCTTAAGGGCTAATCCCCGTTCGCTCGCCGCTACTAAGGGAATCTCGGTTGATTTCTTTTCCTCCGGGTACTTAGATGTTTCAGTTCCCCGGGTTTGCCTCGCTAACCTATGTATTCAGTTAACGATACCCAGCTTATGCTGGGTGGGTTTCCCCATTCGGAAATCCTCGGATCAAAGCTAGTTTGCCAGCTCCCCGAGGCTTATCGCAGGCTACTACGTCCTTCATCGCCTCTTACCGCCTAGGCATCCACCATATGCGCTTATTCACTTGACCATATAACCCCAAAAACTCTGGGGTGCTGGTATTGGTCTTCTCTTCGTTTGAATGCAACATACCCGCATCTAAATCTTACGACTTAGATACTTCATAGATACTCCCAATCGCCACAACTTTCATGACAATTGGAATATTTGCCTATCTACAATCTAATCCGAATTGTTAAAGAGCTACTTCGCAAATGCAAAGTGATTAACGCTATCGCTAATCACTTGGCACTCTTCACGAACACTTTCGCCGCCTCTCACCACACACCAAAT
>OZ245019.1:0-940000 GCA_965223815.1 Sedimenticolaceae bacterium | reverse complement strand
AGATTGGCAATAGCTATGCCACTTTCAGGGACCTTTTGCTCATGCTCCTGAATATCCTCTGGCATCGCCCCCCGGCGAAACCGCGCGGTAAATTCTTCATTGGCACGAACAGCCTCCCTACGGCTATGAAATCGCTCTACCAGCTCTTCGGCCAACATGACCTTGACATCCCTTGGGTTGAGTCCATCTTGAACCTGGGTGCGCAAATTCTCGATATCGGGGATGGTTCTAAAACTGAGCAATTCAAAATATCGCCACATCAATTCATCGGAAATCGACATGATCTTTCCGAACATCTCTCCGGGGGCATCCGTAATTCCAACATAGTTTCCAAGTGATTTGGACATTTTCTGCACCCCATCCAATCCCTCGAGAATCGGCATCATTAACGCAACCTGGGGTTCTTGACCAAAGGTTTCCTGTAATTGGCGGCCAACCAACAGGTTGAATTTTTGATCTGTGCCCCCGAGCTCCACATCCGACTCCATTGCCACCGAGTCATATCCCTGAACCAGGGGATAGAGGAACTCATGAACAGAGATTGACTGGCCTGAACGGTAGCGTTTGCTGAAATCGTCACGCTCCAGCATACGTGCCACAGTATGCTTGGCAGCCAACTGAATCATGCCTGCAGCATCCATCTTTCCCATCCAAGAGGAATTAAACAGAACAGTAGTGCGCTCGGCATCCAGGATCTTGAAAACCTGATGCTCATAAGTCTTCGCGTTTTCGTGAATTTCCTCCCGCGTAAGCGGCGGTCGCGTGGCGCTCTTTCCCGTAGGATCACCGATCATGGCGGTAAAATCACCTATCAGAAATTGCACTTCGTGCCCCAGCTCCTGGAACTGTCGGAGCTTGTTGATGAGCACTGTGTGCCCCAGATGTAGATCAGGCGCCGTGGGATCAAAGCCCGCTTTAATGCGCAACGGCCGCCCCCGCTCGAGTTTCTTGAGCAAGGCCTCCTCAACAAGGATTTCATCAGCGCCGCGGCGTATAACACTGAGCGCCTCTGATGTTGATATCATGACTACCTCTGAATATAAAAGTTGGGCAGGGCGCACAATTTACATTACAGAGGCTCAAAAAGTAACCACTACTGCCGCCAACAAGAATCAAAGCCCCATTTCTGAATTAGCATGCTCTGAGTCTATGAATGCCGAGGGGTCGCGAGTGTAGGAATTCGATACCTTTTAGTCCATAATTACCCAGATTTATAGGACATTAGCCCTAGTAGATGATAAACGACTACAGATTTCGGATTGGCCAAGAGAACTCGAAGTCCCAGCGCATTAGCGCTAGATTGGCTCTTGCCGCATTGATTGCTGGCTTCTCCTCAGTGGGTATGTATCTCATCTTCTCTTCAACGCCCACCGAAATCACCGTATTTACTCCCATCGATCAAGGTGGAGTAGCCGGCACGGTGGAAATCCCCCTTAAACTGCCTTCTGCATCCGTCGCAACTACACCTGCTGCGTCCACAATCGGAAAGACCGAGTTCTCCGCTGATGCAAATGCAGGGCAAGTTCTGAGCGATGCTTCTGATTCACCCGCCAAGCAGATTGAAGCTATTCCTGCCAGTTCTACGCAAAGCCCAGAGGTATCAGAGTCGCAGGGCAGTGCCTCCACCAGCCCTGCGGCCGAGTCCGCATCCGTCCAAAGGGTAGAGGTAGTCAACACGAATGAGGTTATTGAGGCCGGAGAAACTACCGGTACCCCGGCGGAATTCTCCACCGATGAGCTCATAGCTCTAATTCCAGAGGACGTATTGGCTGATGAGCAGACCTCGGAGACAGCGGACCGCTGGTTAATTGAGCGGGTACAATCCGGGGATTCTATGTCCCGGATTTTCGCCAGGATGGGCCTGTCTGCAAATTTGCTGCATCGAATTCTAAGTAGCGGTAAGGATGCCAAGAAGATTGTTCGCATCAAGCCGGGAGAAACAGTGCGCGTCCGACTCGATGCCGACGATCAATTGCGGGAACTGCTACTCGAACGGAATAAAATTCGCAGTCTGCAAGTGCTGGCTGAAAAAGAAAGTTTCATAACTAAAACCATCGAGCGTCATCTTGAAACTCGAAAGGCACAAACGTCCGGCACGATAACCAGCTCCCTCTACGAGGGGGCCCAGAGGGCCGGGCTTTCAGATGACCTGATTATGGAGCTCGCGGAGATATTCGGGTGGGACATCGACTTTGCGTTGGAGATTCGTGCTGGCGACCACTTTAGCTTAATTTATGAAGAGCGCTTTCTAGATGGCGATCTTTACGATGCAGGGCCTATCCTGGCAGCAGAATTCGTTAACCGAGGCAAGGTATTCAGGGCAATTCGCTATGAGGACAAGGAGGGGCACAGCGACTACTTTTCACCCGATGGCCACAGCATGAGAAAGGCCTTTCTAAGGGCTCCGGTGGACTTCAGACGGATCTCGTCCAGATTCACTCGCGCACGCTGGCATCCGGTATTGGGCAGAAAACGGCCACACAAGGGCGTTGACTATGCCGCCGCAACGGGCACACCGATCAAGGCAGCCGGAGATGGCAAAGTGATCTTTCGCGGGAGAAAGGGGGGTTACGGTAAAACCGTCATCATAAACCACGCAAATAAATACACAACGTTATATGCTCATATGTCTAAGTATCGAAAATCGGTTAAGAAAGGCACTCGGGTACGACAGGGGCAGATCATAGGTTATGTGGGGAAAACCGGTCTTGCCACTGGACCCCATCTTCATTACGAGTTCAGGGTATCGGGAGTGCATCGCAACCCACTGACGGTCAAACTACCCGCTGCCCTCCCAATTGATAAACGCTACAAACGGGATTTTCAAGCAAAAAGTGCACCGCTTATCGCGCAGCTCGACTTAATCTCTAAGACGCAGCTAGCGGCAGCGAATTAGGTATCCAGGGAACCTTGCCCTCCGACGATCTCTACATCGGGCTGATGTCCGGCACCAGTATCGATGGCATTGATGCAGCCTTGGTACAGTTCACCGGGACCGAGCATCGGGTACTGGACTACCAGTGTTCGCCTTGGCCACCCTCTCTGGGAACGCAACTGCGGGCGATATCGACTTCAGAAAAGACAACACTGGAAGACTTGGGAACGCTTGACACGCTTGTTGCCGACGCCTTCGCGGAGAGTGTTTTACATTTGCTGAAGCAGAATAGCCTGCCCAACCACCGAATCAGGGCGATCGGCTCGCATGGCCAAACCATTCGCCATCGCCCTGACCAGGCGCACCCATTCAGCCTCCAGATCGGGGATCCAAATCGAATCGCTGAAAAAACAGGTATCAGCGTGGTCGCGGACTTCCGGCGACGAGATATCGCGGCCGGCGGGCAAGGCGCCCCGCTTGCCCCAGCCTTCCACGTATTTGCCTTTTCGAACCCAAAAGAACATCGAGTGGTCGCCAACATCGGCGGTATAGCGAACATCACCGTGCTTCCAGCAAACAGCGAAGCAGAGTTCGTTGGTTTCGACACCGGACCGGGAAATACGCTCATGAACGCCTGGGCCCAAGATCAGCTTGGTGAGCAGTACGATGATGCGGGGCGATGGGCAGCAGAAGGTGTCGTCGATAACAAGCTCCTGAACGAGCTGTTTTCCGACCCCTATTTTTGCGCCAACATCCCAAAGAGTACGGGCCCGGAGTACTTTAACCTGGCCTGGCTGGAAGGCTACCTACCAAAACGAAAGCTGCTGTCAGAAGACATACAGGCCACCCTCACTGCACTCACTGCGCGCAGTCTCTCGACGGACATTAGGCGTTACGCCCCAGAATGCGCAACGCTCATCATCTGCGGTGGTGGCGTGCACAACCTGAGCCTAATGCGAATGCTACAGGAAGAGTTACCTGAGGTTAACGTTTCATCGAGCACCGTTTTCGGAGTCGACCCCGAGGAAGTGGAGGCGATTGCCTTTGCCTGGTTGGCGAAAAGAGCCCTAGACGGACTGAGCGGCAATATCCCTTCAGTTACCGGTGCTGACCACCCGGTAGTCCTTGGCGGAATATACCAGGCGTCGCACTACAACGATCCCTGATTGAGCCGGGTGAGTGAGCTTTAAAATGCTAAGAACTATACAGAGAAGGACGAGCCGCAGCCGCATGTGGTGCTGGCATTGGGATTTCGAATGACGAATTGTGAGCCCTGGAGTCCCTCTGTGTAATCGACTTCTGCCCCCGTAAGATATTGTAAACTCATGGGATCTATCAGCAGGGTTACACCGTCGGTGACAATAGTCGAGTCGCCTTCCTTGAGTTCTTCGTCGAAAGTAAACCCGTATTGGAATCCAGAGCATCCCCCGCCTTGAATATAAATCCGTAGCATCAAGGATGGATTTCCTTCCTCCTCGATTAGCGCGGAAACCTTGGAAGCGGCCGCTGACGTGAATACCAGTGGAGGAGTTTCAAGATCTGCTTCTACAACGCTCATAGTATGTAATCCGAAATAAGCCTGACTTAGCCCGGGGCGTCATTGCCCTTTCCATTTTATTATGCTTTTCTGACTATAATAGTCAACTATTATCTTTTTCAGAGCCCAACGGAGCCCGGGAGCCAGCAGCAATCCCAGGGATACTGCCTGCTTTTATATGCTGAGTTGCATCCGCTCCGGTAGTCGGTCCTGGATCACCGCGCACCTCCTCAGTGCACACCAGTTGACCATTCACTTCTGCACCCATAGCCATCTCGAGTAATCGGTAGTAAAGGGTTCCGGTTACCCTCGCACTGGCATCGAGTTCCACCCGTTGAGAGGCTCGCACATCGCCCACTACGCGGCCGTTCAAAAAGGCGTGGGGCACCCGCACATCACCTTCGACCAATCCTCGCTCACTGAGTATCAAGGTCGATTTCTCATCTTTTTCAGCAATGACATTGCCATGAATTTTGCCATCCACATGAACACTTCCGGAAAACACCAAATCACCCTCGATCTGTGTATCAGCACCGATCACTGTCGTGATTTTTGCAAGTCTCATTCTCTTCTTCTTCACAGCATTTGACCCTTTTACCTAACTGTTTACTTTCCACTCAAAGCGCTGCTTTATTTCCGGAATCTTTTTGTTGCTTGGCTTAATCTCAACGATAAACTTGAGCGGCGTAAAATTTTCAGGGAGCTCAATAGCACCCTGGATATCCTGAAAATTCTTAAAACGCATCTTAAGTCGTTCAGTCTTCTGTTGCGTTAGCTCTCGTAGTGGCAACCACGCGGGCTCGCCATTCCTTAGTCCATCCACTGCAACAAACACCCAGCCGCTGGCTTCCGTGCCGTTGTTCAGGGTTTGTGAAACCGTGAAACGGAACTTGAACTCCCTTGTGCCTTTGCCCTGAGCCAGTGAAAATCTCCTGACCTGAATACCTTCCCGGTTGTCTTTGCTGGCCACCAAACTGCGTAGAAATGTAAGTTCTTCTTCCTGTTTTGAGCGCTGTTCCTGGAACTCGGTCAGCTGCTTCTTGATTTTGGCAACTGCTTGCCGGTCTACTTGGCTGGCGCGTTCCAACAAAGCCACCTGTTCTCCAGCGGCAGAAAGCTGTTGCTCTAACTCTTTTATTCGCCGGGACTGAGCATCGATCTGATCGATCAGCGCATGCTTTGACGTTAGTTTTTTGCTTTCACTGAACAAATAACCAGCTGTTGCTGCAATCGCCAAGGCAAGTATGACGGCTAGCGTTCCATAAAGTCCCCGGTGCCCGCCCGCGGGAACTATTCTCGGTGTCTGGTAGATCATCTCGGTAGCTCTCGATACTTCATGGCAGTAGTCCGATTGCGCTCAATCCGGTTTTTTCGTCGAAACCCAGCATCAAATTCATGTTTTGTAATGCCTGCCCAGCGGCTCCTTTGACCAAATTGTCGATTACTGACAGGATCACAATCGTGTCCCCCTGTTGGGGCAGGTGGACAGCAATCCTGCACTCGTTGCTCCCGCGGACGCTTCGCGTTTCGGGGTGGCTGCCGGATGGTAGCACATCAACAAAGGGCTCTGCTGCGTAGCGTTCCTCTAAAAGCGATTGAAAATCCGTTTCTTTTCTGATCTGTGCGTAGAGAGTCGCGTGGATTCCCCTAATCATCGGTAGCAGATGGGGAACAAAGGTCAATGACACCGGCTCAGCGGCCACTGCATTCAGGTTCTGCGTAATCTCCGGTAAATGACGATGTCCGGGAACACCATATGCCTTGAAGCTCTCACCCACCTCCCCCATGAGCATACCGATATTGGCGCCGCGGCCTGCGCCGCTGACACCCGACTTGCAGTCGGCTACGAGGTGACTGGCGGAAACGACACCCTTTTCCAGAAATGGCAGCAATCCCAATGTCACGGCTGTTGGATAACAACCAGGGTTAGCGACCAATCTCGCTTCTTTGATTACTTCCCGGTTGATCTCTGGTAGGCCATACGCGGCCATCTCTACCAGATCCGGGCAAAAATGGCTCATGCCATACCAATGCTCCCAAACTGAAAGCTCCTTGATGCGAAAATCTGCAGCAAGATCGATCACTCTGACACCCGATTCAAGAAGACTCGGGACCATTTTCATAGCGGTTCCGTTGGGCGTTGCGAAGAACACCACGTCGCAGTCCCGTAGCAGCGTCTCCTCTGGGGCGGAAAAGCAAGTATCCACTCTTCCCCTGAGGTTCGGATACAGTTCTGCAACAGGGCGCCCTGCCTCTGCCCGTGAGGTAATAATGGAAAGTTCCACCCCGGGATGCCCGGCAATTAACCTCAGCAATTCGACCCCGGTATAACCGGTGCCTCCTACAATACCAATTTTCTTCATGGACACTCTCTGATCCTCATACCCAGAACTCTGGCACTTGCCAGCGGTGGGAGACTAACGGGCAATGATACGTTCAGCACATTGAAATCAAAAGCTCACACCGAGAGCATTTAACGTTGCGCATCTGCCCTTGATTACACAAACAGGTACAACCGAAATGGTAGCCATCGCTTGGTGTAATTCGATCCTGCCCCAGCTGCCAATGGTATAATGAACGGTGGCCCAGGATAGACATCTATGCCTGAGGATGATGAACTGAACGTGATCTTCCTATCGATACCAAGCGCTTCAGTTTGCAGTTTGCTACAAAGAGGGAAATATCCATGCTGTGGGTCAAGGCCTTACACGTCTTCTTCATGACCAGTTGGTTCGCCGGAATTTTCTACCTCCCAAGATTATTTGTCTATCATGCGTCAACAACTGATGCCGCTACCAGCGAACAGTTGAAAATAATGGAACGTAAGCTCTATCGCTTTATCACACCCATCATGTGGATCACCCTGGGACTGGGCTTTTGGATGCTTTATGAGTACGCTTGGGCGGCATTCTCGACCATGGGTTGGCTACATACAAAACTATTGCTGGTCGCCGTACTAGTGGGCTATCACTTTTATTGCGGTAGATTGATCAAGGCCTTCGCCGATGACAAAAACCGCCGCAGCCATGTTTGGTATCGATGGTTCAACGAACTTCCGGTGTTTATCCTGCTTCCGGTTGTTATTCTTACGATCGTGAAACCCTTCTGATTTCTCTGGCGGAAAGGGGTAACTCCCAATCAAAAAAGCCTGGAAGGCCAGCGCCCTCCAGGCCGGTTCATCGTAATGAACAGCCTTGATGAGTGAGTCCGACTATCTGTTCCGCGGAGGACTCAGGAGCAACCGCCGCCCTGTGAGGAACCACAGGTGCCACAGCCCCCGCCAGCCGGCTGTGGAAGATTGTTGAAGACGAAACTCGCAGCACCATCTTCCCGATCAACAAAATCTATCTCGACGCCGCGAAGTTGTTCGAGGGTAAAGTCATCAATGATTACGTTGAAACCATCACACTCCAAAACAGAGTCATTGCCGTTCAGTTGGTCGGTAAAGGTCATGCCGAAACTCATGCCGCTACAGCCACCCGGCGTTGCATAGACACGTACTCCCTTTATCTCCTCTTCCACCTGCTGTACCAACTCCACTATCTTGCCCTGAGCCGGCATGGTCAGGCTTAGATCACTCTCTGCCAGGACACTGGCCGTAGATGCACTCATATCCGCTAACTCCAGCTATTTTTTGACCAAAGCTGAATACTATAGCAATTCCGCCAACCCTCTACCATAAAGTTTCTGGGGGGAAATTTCGGACTGATGCTCATAGTTGATTCCGGCTTCGCAGCTCATATAAGTGGCGTTCTGCGTCCACCAAGTGTTGTCCCCAGTGGACATGAAACCCGTTCCGCCAGTCATCCAGCGCCCTGTCAGGTTCGTCCTCCATCAGTCTCAGACCGTGCTTAAGCTCACAGTAGATGTCGGTCAGGTCATCGGCCAGACTACCGGTCATCGAATGTCCATCGTGTTGGGCGTCATACTGCAGCCAATAACCATCCTTGTTCCCCAATACCTCACGCAATTCGGCAAACAGCTCAAACCGCGCATCAAGATCCGGATTCATTGAGTGGTCTAACACATCCGCTCTTCCCAGAGCGGCGACAGCAGCATGCAGCTGTGGGAGTATATTTGCCATATCCTCCAACCACTTACTGTTGGTTATATCAGCCCTCTCAATGAGGTTGCAATAGTCGGTCGCCACCTCTCTCATTCGAATAACACTAGGACTCATCATCTCCCCTCTTCTAAAGAGGTTTCTCGGTGCATAAAGATATCAACTAAGATTGTAGTCGAGATTTCCATTGAGGTAATTAAGGAATAATATTGCACTAGGTCAATGGGTTGGGATGGTACGAATTCGGTACCAACGATAAAATAATAAAAATGATGAAAGCAGCATACCCAGTCGTACTCTCGCTTTCTGGTCACGACCCCACTGGAGGTGCGGGTATCCAGGCAGATATCGAGACGATGGCTGCAGTGGGGTGCCGGGCAGCCACGATAGTTACCTGCCTTACGGTTCAAGACACCATGGATGTGCAGCGTTTGATACCGTCAGACGCTGAAATTGTGAGCCAGCAAGCACGAACACTGTTGGCTGACATCCCGATAAAGGTTATTAAAATCGGGTTGCTGGGTAGTGTCGAGATTGTGGACGCAGTCGCGGACTTATTGCGGGAATATCCCCATACGCCCGTCATATTCGATCCGGTACTGGCTGCGGGAGGGGGCACGGAAGTTTCTGATGAAGCACTCATATCCCAACTGACAAAGCGGCTGCTACCACGCGCCACCCTGGCTACCCCTAACTCCCTCGAAGCTCGTAGGCTGGCAGGAGAGCAGACGCTTCCGGAGTGTGCCGATGCCATCATCTCCCTGGGATGCCGGGCGGTATTGATCACGGGCACCCACGACGAGGGACCCGAAGTGACAAACCATCTATTTCAGAGTGGCGAGGCGCCCATCAGCAATCGCTGGCCAAGGCTCGATGGCAGCTTCCACGGCTCCGGCTGCACGATTGCCTCGGCAGCGGCGGCATTCATGGCCCTGGGCAGATCCCTGGAGGAGTCCGTGCTCCACGCGCAGAGCTACACCTGGCAATCCCTGGCCGCCGGATACAAACCCGGTAAAGGGCAGTTTCTGCCTGATAGATTCTCAACCCGACGCACCCATCGGCAGAGGTAGGAGTGGTGCATCGCACACCAAAATTGCGTGGCTTGTACGGCATTGCCAGCGTTGAACCCGCCAATCAACAGAACCTTGTCGCTCAGGTGGAGGAAGCCATACGTGGAGGCGTCAAGGCAGTACAGTATCGCGCCAAAGGCATTACTGCCGTCGCGGGGCTCGCGCAGGCATCAGAGTTGCTGCGGCTCTGCCGATCCGCGGGAATCCCCCTCATTGTAAATGACAACCTTGATTTGGCGTCCCGTATCGGCGCTGACGGCATCCATCTTGGAAAGGACGATGTTGATCCGGCGCTGGCGCGTTTGAGACTGGGCCCGGAGGCCATCATCGGTATTTCTTGCTACAACAGCTTCGAGCGTGCGGTCACCGCCCAACAGATGGGTGCCGACTACGTCGCCTTCGGGAGTTTCTATCCCTCCAACACCAAACCCAAGGCAGTGCGAGCCAAAGTAGACCTGCTTGAGCGGGCCGCGCAGGATCTCTCAACCCCCATAGTTGCCATCGGTGGGATAACACCGGAAAATGGCGGCGCGCTGCTGCAGGCCGGTGCCGATATGCTGGCTGTAATCGATGGCCTCTTTGCCCAACCCGATATCAAGGACGCCTGCTCGCGTTTCACCCAACTCTTCGCAAGCACAGAGGATTTCACGCGATGACCCAATCCGAGCGATATTTCGCCCTCGCAAAAAAACACATTCCGGGCGGTGTAAACTCCCCAGTAAGGGCCTTTAATGGCGTCGGCGGAGATCCTGTATTCATCGCCAAGGCAGCGGGGCCATTCGTGTTCGACCCCGATGGTAACAAGTACATAGACTACGTGGGCTCCTGGGGACCCATGATTCTCGGCCACGCTCACCCACAAGTGCTTGAATCGGTCTCTGAGGCAGTCCAGAACGGGCTGTCATTTGGCGCCCCTACCGAAATAGAGACCAGGATCGCAGATAGGGTTTGCCAACTTCTGCCCTCTATTGAACTGGTACGCATGGTTAGTTCCGGTACCGAGGCGACCATGAGTGCGATCCGCCTAGCCCGGGGGTTCACCGGCCGCGATAAAATAGTTAAATTCGAGGGCTGTTACCACGGTCACTCCGATTCTCTACTGGTAAAAGCGGGTTCAGGGATGCTCACATTGGGCGAGCCAAGTTCGCCAGGTGTGCCCGCAGCACTCGCAGAACAAACTCTGACTCTAAGTTTTAACGACCTGGATCAAGCGAAAGAGAGTTTCCGTCGGTTCGGCGAACAAATCGCCTGTGTCATCGTCGAACCGGTCGCCGGCAACATGAACTGTATTCCTCCGCTGCCAGGCTTTCTGGAGGGGCTGCGTACACTATGCGACCAATACGGCACCGTCTTGATTTTCGATGAGGTCATGACCGGTTTTCGGGTGGCCCTGGGGGGCGCCCAGGGACTATATGGAGTCACCCCCGATCTCACTACCCTGGGTAAGGTAATCGGGGGCGGCATGCCGGTCGGCGCCTTTGGTGGCAAGAAAGAGATAATGGAGTACATCTCACCGTTGGGCCCCGTCTATCAAGCAGGCACACTCTCCGGCAATCCGGTAGCCATGGCTGCCGGGCTTACGACCCTGAATTTGATCTCCCAACCCGATTTCTACCAAAAGCTAAGCCTGAGCACGGGAAGACTCGTTGATGGATTGGAGAGCGCCGGAAAAGCTGCAGGCATCGCGGTGACCAGCAATCGCGTCGGCGGCATGTTTGGCCTGTTCTTTACCGATGCCGAGCAGGTAACCAACTTTTCTCAATCCATGGCTTGCAATCAACAGCAGTTCCGCCAGTTCTTCCACCAGATGCTGAAGCGGGGTATCTATCTCGCCCCCTCTGCTTTCGAGGCTGGATTCGTCTCTTCCGCCCATTCGGATAAGGAAATTAACGTCACGATCGAGGCCGCAAGCTTGGCGTTCGGAGAGATCGTCTAAGCAGGGAGAGCCGGAAAGACAGCGCGCGCCTCCTCCCTGTCAGGCTTTCCTGAAGATGACCGAACTATTCGAACAACTCCTCTCCTGGGTTGCCCAAAACCCGTACTGGGCGGGTGCCCTCATATTCACGGTCGCGATGACCGAGTCCCTGGCGGTGGTCGGCATAGTGGTTCCCGGAGTGGTAATCATGTTCGGCATTGGCGCGTTGATCGCCGCAGGCGCTATCGATTTTTTGGCAGCGCTCTCATGGGCTGTCGCTGGCGCGGTCGTGGGAGATGGCGTCAGCTTCTGGTTTGGACGTCACTATCGAGAACGCCTTAGGGGTTTGTGGCCCTTCTCACGCCACCCAAAAAGCCTGGCTCATGGGATTGATTTTTTCGAGAGATACGGTGGAAAAAGCGTTGCGGTGGGTAGGTTTTTCGGTCCGGTACGCGCAGTGATACCGTTGGTAGCTGGAATGATGGGAATGCCGCCCTGGAGATTTTTGGCCGCCAACGTCTTATCGGCACTGGTATGGGCCCCCGCCTACCTGTTACCGGGAATGGTATTCGGTGCATCCCTGGAACTCGCCTCCGAAGTCGCATTCCGCCTGGTTATCCTGATCCTGCTACTGGCGATGGCCATATGGCTGACGTTGTGGTCAATCCACCGTATATTCCTGCTGCTGCAGCCCTATACCACCCGAATGGTGCAGGGCATCCTGAACTGGGGTAACCGGCACCCCTTCCTGAGTCATATTTCGGCTGCTCTCGCAGACCCCCATCACCCCGAGGCGCGAGGGCTCTCCATATTGGCGACCCTGCTGGTAATCGCTTTCACTTTATTCACACTCGCAACAGGATGGACGCTGCAGGAGAATGATGACTCCGGCATCAACCATACCGTGTTCGAGGCCATGCAGAGCATCAGAACGCCCCTGGCCGATCACTTCATGGTGTTCATTTCCAGCCTCGCCGATCCGGTCACCATGGTCGCACTCGTCTTATCTGTGGGCGTCTTGCTCTGGCTCGGCCGCAGACACACTCTGGCCTACTGGCTTGCAGCTGCAGGATTTGCATTGGTCACCGGTCCCCTGCTGACTCTTGCGCTGCAATCCCCAAGACCGGATATGACCGCCACACAGGACGCACTGGCGTCAACCCACACCCTTTGGGCTACCGTCATCTACGGATTCATTGCGGTCATGATTGCCCGCGAAATGACACCGCGGCTGCGCTGGATCGCCTACAGCATCGCTGGATTGTTGATCGCGAGTGTCGCTTTTTCAAGGATATACCTGGGTGTCAACTGGCTTTCAGATGTAGTGGGTAGCTTAGCCCTCGGTCTGTCTTGGATCTCGGCGTTAGCTATCGCCTATAGCCGCCATACCGAACCGGCAGGGAAAAGCTGGCCGCTGCTGCTTACCACCTCGCTCTCCCTCGTCGTCGCCTTGATAATACACAGCCAGCTACTCCACACCCAGCGCTTCGACGCCCACCGCCCCAGCTACCGAACAGAAACTCGGCCGGTGGATAATTGGTGGCATACCGGCTGGTCGCAACTTCCTGCGGTTCGCCTAGACACCCGAAATCGCCTGGATCATCGACTGACCGTTCAGTATGCGGGATCGCTACAGGAATTGAGGTCGGAGCTGGCGAAATCCGGGTGGCGCTCGCCCCCCGAATTGGGGTGGAAGAATCTGCTGAAGCTACTCTCCCCGAGCCTCTCTCTGCAGCAATTGCCTGTGCTGCCCCAGGTTCACGATGGCGAACACGAGGCCTTTGTATTGGAGAAAAAGCTGCCAGGTGAACACCGCTTGGTACTGCGACTCTGGGATGCCAATATCACCTTGACACCAGATGGTCTGCCCCTGTGGCTGGGCTTGGTCGCCGAGCAGCAGAAGATAGAAATACTGGGATTGATCACCTTCGCCAGCACCGCGACAACCAGTGGCCCTGCCCTCACCACCCTCGTCCGGGATATCGATGGAAAACTGCGTGCGCGGCTCACAGAGTCGCCCGAGATCCTACTGATCGTCAGCGACGGCAACCAAGGAGCCGATGGCCGAGGAACGCCCTAACTCCCAGCTTTACTTCCATCATATCCCCAGCGATCCATAAGATCGTGCTCCACCGAGAGTTGGTCCAGTACCCGTGCAACCATGAAATCCACCATGTCATCCACTCCCCGAGGATGGTGATAGAAGCCGGGACTTGCCGGCATCACCACGACTCCCATCCTGGAGAGGGTCAACATATTCTCCAGCTGTATGCTAGACAACGGCGTCTCGCGAACCATGAGAATTAATTTGCGCTGCTCTTTCAGCACCACGTCCGCCGCACGTTCAATAAGGTTGTTGCTGGAGCCACAGGCAATCGCCGAGAGTGTTCCGGTAGAGCAGGGGGCGACCACCATGGCCTCAGGGGCGCTGGATCCGCTGGCCACCGGCGCTGTCCACTGTTCACGGCCGAATACCCTCAGTTGCCCCGGGTTCGCCCCATATTTTTTGCTAAACAGCTGCTCTATCGCCGCGGGTTGAGAAGGTATCGTAATTTCCGACTCCAAGGTAAGAACCACTTGAGCCGCCTTTGAGATCATCAGAAAGACCTCGCGACCGCTACCCAGCAGAGACTCCAACAACCGCAGACCATAGGCGCTTCCTGAAGCCCCGGTCATCGCCAAGGTAATGGGCCCCCGCCGCTCACCCACCATTGGCACCCACTCCTTCAAGCCCATCCAACAGACGTTGATGGATGCCCTCAAATCCCCCGTTGCTCATAACCAGAAGTTGATCGCCCGCCCGGGCTTCGGCCACAGCCGATGCAACGATGTCGGTGATCTGGTGGTACACGCACGCCTTCTCACCCAGCGCTGCGAAAGCCGCCGCAGCGTCCCAATCCAGATCCTTGGGGGCGTAAACCAGCACCCGATCCGCGACAGACAAGGAAGCGGGCAGACGCTCACCGTAAATGCCCATCCGCATGCTGTTGGAACGGGGCTCCAATATTGCCAGGATTCTCGCGTTCCCAACTTTGGCACGCAATCCTCTCAGCGTGGTCTCAATGGCACTGGGATGGTGAGCAAAATCATCGTAAACAGCCACCCCTTTCACCTCTCCCCGCAGTTCCATGCGCCGTTTAACGCTCCGGAACCGCGACATTGCGTCAATCGCCACCACCGGCGGAACCCCGGCATGCCGGGCAGCGGCAATAGCGGCCAGTCCGTTGGTAACACTGTGGCGCCCGGTCAACGACCATTCAACCCGACCAATTCGCTGCTGCTGACGAGTAACAAGGAAACTACGGCCATCTGCGGTACCATCGACAGCCAGCCACTCTCCGGGAGTTTCATTTGTTGTAAATCGCTCCAACGGAGTCCAACATCCCATCTCCAACACCGCGTCTACGGCGGGCTCTCCCGAAGGGGCCAAGATAAGCCCTATGCCGGGAACAGTGCGTACAAGATGGTGAAACTGCTGCTGTATCATCCCCAGGTCCTCGAAAATATCGGCGTGATCAAATTCGAGGTTGTTAATGATAAGAGTGCGAGGGCGATAGTGGACGAACTTCGAACGTTTGTCGAAGAATGCGGTGTCGTACTCATCTGCTTCCACCACAAAGAAATCGCTTGCGCCCAGACGGGCGGAAATCCCGAAATTTCGCGGCACCCCGCCGATCAGAAATCCCGGGCTCAGTCCAGCATCCTCCAGAATCCAGGCCAATAGCGCTGCCGTGCTGGTCTTACCATGCGTACCCGCTACCGCCAGCACCCATCTATCACGCAGGACATGTTCCGCAAGCCACTGGGGGCCAGAGGTATAGCGCAGCCCGGCGTCCAACACGTACTCCACCGCGGGATTGCCCCTGGACATCGCATTACCCACCAATACCCAGTCCGGTTCCGGCTTGAGATGCTCAGGAAGATAGCCCTCCATCAGTCTGATTCCAGCCTGCTCCAGTTGCGTGCTCATCGGCGGGTAGACATTGGCATCGGAGCCGCTTACCTGGAATCCCATGGCGCGCGCCAACAGGGCTATGCCACCCATGAATGTACCGCAGATTCCCAAAATATGAATATGCATCTCAGGTGGGGAACAAGAGTGTCTGGATAAGCCAGTTAATCAAAAGAAAATAGTTCAATGCAATCAGAATTCCGCCCCAAAGTCGTATTTCGAAAGCATTCCTCAGTATATGGCCCAGTATTACCACTGCCCAGATGATCAGGACTATATACAGCAAGGCGCCCAGATCGTGCATAAATGATCCAGAAGGGTTGCTGTCAACCAAGAGCTGTATCGGCATAGTGACAAGATTGATCAGAGCACCGGTGCCGAACATCGCCGTGCCTGTCTGCAGGAACCTGGCTTCTTTACCCAGGATCCCGAGACCGCCGCGGAGTAACCCCAAGAGCAATAGCAGATCGAGCAATTGCGCTGACAAGGCATTGGCCAAACCGCCAAAAGTCTCAGCAATCACTACCGTGCCGGTAGCCAGTCCGATAAGCGCACTGGCTACAAGCAGAAACATCGAGCCGGGCAAATCCTGAGGCCCTGCGCGTAGCAGGCAGATATCTACGAAAACATTAAGTAGTTGTCGCACCCGGAAAGCCCATGGTGAATGCAACCCGCATCAGTGCCAAGCTGGCACTTCGGGCCTCGACGGCCGGGGGTCGCGTGAAGGTTTATGCCGAAAATATTCGAACACCTCTTATCTGTAAACCAACTCGGGGCATGATACATGCTGACTGGGCTCGGAAAAACAGCCACCGACGATGTTATCCTCTTCCCAGCCATCATCATCATGAGATAAGACATGCAGGAACACTATGTAGAAACTCCGGAACAGCTTGAAGCACTCTGCAAGACGATTCGAACAAGCAGCTGGCTGGCATTGGATACGGAGTTCATGCGGGAGAAAACTTACTACCCCAAGCTTTGCCTGTTACAGGTATGCGACGGCAATGTCGCGGCCTGCGTCGATCCACTGAGGTTGAAGACGCTAACACCACTGTTGGAAATCATCATGGACCCGGCCATCCGGAAAATCTTCCATGCCGGTCGTCAAGACCTGGAAATATTCCACCACCTCTGGGGGCATCTTCCGGCCCCGGTATTCGATACCCAGCTGTCGGCGAGCCTGCTTGGGCTAGGGGAGCAGGTCGGTTATGCCAATCTGGTGCAGCAAATACTGGGGGTGGAATTGAGCAAAGCACACACCCGCGCCGATTGGTCGAAACGACCGCTTCAGGAGGGACAACTGCGCTATGCACTGGACGACGTCGTATACCTCGGGGAGATGTATCTGGAAATTGAACGCCGCCTGACCTCTCTTGGGCGCAATCACTGGATGGAGGAAGAGTTTCGGTTATTGGCGGACAGCGACACGTACACCCAAGCCCCGAATGACGCTTGGCGTAAAATCCGCGGAATCCAACGCATGAAACGTTCTCAACTCGTGGTGCTGCAGGCGTTGGCGGCCTGGCGAGAAAACCAGGCGATCAAAATGAACCGCCCTAGGCGCTGGCTGGTGAAAGATGAAGTATTGGTCGAGCTGGCACGCAGACAACCCGCTGAATTAGGTCAGATGGAAGGCATACGCGGAATCGAGAGCGATTTTCTGAAGCGGGAATCGAAACAGCTGTTGCAGCTGATTAAAAAAGCTCGCGCGCTGCCACAGGACACCTGGCCCAGCATACAAAGCCCCGCACCAAAGCTGAATCCCAATGAGGAGGCGCTGGTGGATCTCTTACAGTGCAGTTTGCGTCTACTGGCCGCAGAACAGCAGATGACGCCAGCGGCGTTTGCCAGCCGTAAAAATCTGGAACTGTTGGTGTCCGGGCACAGAGACCTGGAACTATTGCGAGGCTGGCGCAAGATGCTTGTCGGCAATCAGTTGCTGCAGGTAATGGCAGGTGAACTGGTGCCAAGAGTGGAGAATGGAGCGCTTACACTGGTACGAAGCCACACCCACCACAAGAGCAGCTAACCGGCCCGAGTAGCGCCAACCGGCGCGCTTTCTTCGAGAGACCCAACGGCTCTCACCGCTTCCGCCACAACACCAGGGACCAAGGTATCGCAAGCAGCATCAACGCCAGTATTACGACTGCCCAGTTTCCCCAACCCACATACGGCGTAACACCTTGTAACGGCTTGATGCTGCCTGAGAGCACCTGGCGCTTAAAGGCAGGAGCCAGCGATTCCAACTGCCCCCGGGGTCCTATGATAGCGGAGACTCCGGTGTTGGTGGCCCGCAACATATAGCGCCCGGTCTCTAGTGCCCGCATGCGGGCTATCTGTAAATGTTGAGGCGGCGCCAGGGAATCACCGAACCAGGCATCGTTGCTTGCATTAACCAAAAAGGCCGCTTCAGGCAACCCCTGTATCACTTCCTCGCCAAAGGCGTCTTCATAGCAAATAGAGACCGCCGCAGGGTATCCCGCGAGGGTAACCAGGGGGCGCTCCGAGGTTCCCGCAGAAAAATCGGACATCGGGACCTGCATCCAGGCAAGCAACGGCCCGATGAGTGGCTTGAGCGGCATGAACTCACCGAAGGGGACCAGATGGCGTTTGTGGTAGATTTCTCGCCCCTCACCCAGAGCAAGCATTGCATTGTAGTAGCGACCATCCGGCGAGCGATCTGCGATACCGGTGAACAGTACTGCGCCCTGGCGCTGCGCCTCGCGCTGTAAAGGAAGCAGAAATTCATCGTCGACCTGATCGATAAAAGCGGGTACTGCTGTTTCCGGCCAGACCACGAGATCGGCTCCCCAATGCTTCCTAGTCAAAGAAGAATAGAGTGTCAAAGTGGGCACCAACATCTCCGAGCGCCATTTTTGGTGCTGTGGAATATTGCCTTGTACTATGGCCACGTCCATAGCGGGTCCAGCTGAAGTAACCCAGGATCGGCTTCCTATGGCGTTGCCGCCCCCGAATATCAGAATCAAGATGGCAAGCGCCGCACTTCGCTGGCGCCAGTGCTGGGCGATTATCACCAATATCAGAGCTGCAGCGCTCACCGCGACCATCAAGCTGACACCGTAAACCCCGAGCAGCGGCGCCCACCCCCCCAGGGCGGAGTCTACTTGCGAGTAGCCAAGCAGCAGCCAGGGAAAGCCACCCAACAGCCATCCTCGAAACCACTCTGCAAAAAACCACAGGGCACAAAAAGCCGACAACAGTCCCATCACTGGCATATCCCGCTGCCGGATGCGGGCGAGAACCCATCCGGCGCACCCGTAATACAGCGCCATGATGGCCACGAACCCAAGGGTAATCAGCACTGCGGTGAAAACACCCAGATTACCAAACTGATTAATGCTGATGTGCATCCAGAAAACGCCGACCCCCAACAATCCGAGACCGAACATCCAGCCATCCAGGAAAGCCCCGCCCGGGGTTGCGTTCAACCACAATAAAAGCAGCAACGCCGGCCCCAGGACCGCAAGCGGGTAGAGGGAGAAGGGAGAGAATGCCAGCACCGTTAACGCCCCTGCAACAAGGGCAATCATCGCTCTGGCGAGGGCGTTCAGCCGGGTGATGACCGCTAACTTTCCCGGGAGCTCAGCCCTCTCCATCCGGCTTCTCCGGCAAAAGTTTGATGTTCAACAGGTGAATGCGGCGGCTGTCGGCGCGCTGCACCGTAAACCTGAATTGGCGAATATCAGCGCTCTCGCCGCGCTTGGGGAGGTGGCCGATGGCGTGAGTCACCAGCCCAGAGAGGGTATCGTACTCCGCGTCCGAGAAATCCGTATCAAAAAACTCGTTGAACTCCTCTATAGTTGTGTGTGCCTTGGCAGTAAAGTCGCCTTCATCCAGTTTCAGAATGGGGGCATCTTCATCAAAGTCGTACTCATCCTCGATTTCCCCCACGATTTGCTCAAGCACGTCCTCGATCGTAACCAAACCCGCGGCGGCACCATACTCATCGACTACAATCGCCATGTGATTGCGGCTGGTCCGGAAATCCTTGAGTAATACATTGAGACGCTTACTCTCCGGTACGAAAACCGCCGGACGCAGCACATCCCCCATACTGAACCGCTTACGCCCCGCCTTGTTGGCGTAGGCCAGCAGGTCTTTTGCCAGAATTAGCCCGACGACCTCCCCCCGATCTTCGCCAATCACCGGGAATCTGGAGTGCGCCGATTCGATCACCTCGGGAAGAAAGACGTTAATTGGATCGTCGCGGTTAATAACGACCATATGCGGCCGGGGGATCATGATGTCCCTGACCTGGAGTTCGGAAACCTGCAGAACCCCTTCAATCATGGAAAGCGCGTCACTGTCCATCAGTGCCCGCGTCCTGCATTCCCGCAACAACTGAATCAGCTTGTCCTTGTTCTCCGGCAACTTATAGAGTCTGGAGAGCGCCTTTTCGATCCCGAGCCTCAGGACAGCACCCGGGCTCCTCTTACTCTTGCTCTTACTTTTACTCATTCGATCTCTGGCTCAAACGTAGGGGTCGGCAAATCCTAAACCACCGAGGATAGCGGCCTCAGCCTGCTCCATACGCCTTGCATCCTCGTCCCTTGCATGGTCGAAGCCCACCAGGTGAAGAATACCGTGGACGACCATATGCGCCCAGTGGGCATCCCGCTGCTTGTTCTGCTCAGCGGCTTCCCGCTCCACGACTGGGGCACAGATAACCAGATCGCCGATTAGGGGCAACGCTAGCTCCCGTGGAAGATCAGAAGGAAACGACAGTACGTTCGTGGGCCTGTCATACCCTCGAAAGTCCCTATTCAATCTTTGACTCTCTGCCTCCGTTACGACTCGAATCGTCAGCTCCACCCGCTCTCTATATGCCCTCAGCGCAGCCAAAGTCCAACGCCTGAAATCGCGCTCCTTGGGCAAATTTTCCGCTTCACAGGCAACCTGCACCGCAAGGCTCAGGTTCACCGAGACTCCTGTTTAAGAGAATACCGGTCGTACGCGCTGACGATTCTCTGCACCAGACGATGGCGCACTACGTCCCTGGCATTGAAAAATGTGAAACTGATACCATCGATGCTAGATAGTACCTCCGCTGCCTGCCGCAGACCGGAACTCTGACCTTTGGGCAGGTCAACCTGGGTTACATCACCATTGATCACAGAGGTCGAACCAAAACCGATTCGGGTCAGAAACATTTTCATCTGCTCAGGGGTGGTGTTTTGCGCCTCGTCGAGGATTATGAACGACTCGTTGAGAGTCCGCCCCCGCATATAAGCAAGGGGCGCTACCTCGATCACATTGCGTTCGATCAACCTGGCAACCCGTTCGAATCCCAGCATTTCGTATAGCGCATCGTATAGAGGGCGCAGGTAGGGATCTATTTTCTGCGCCAAATCGCCGGGAAGAAAGCCCAGTCGTTCTCCCGCTTCAACGGCGGGGCGCACCAGTAAAATCCGCCTCACCTCGTCCCGCTCCAGGGCATCCACCGCACAGGCGACAGCGAGATAGGTCTTGCCCGTGCCTGCGGGGCCGATTCCGAAGTTGATATCATGGGTCGTGATCTTGTGCAGGTATTCGCGCTGATTCCCTCCCCGGGGACGCACCAATCCGCGGCGGGTCTTTATGACGACTTCTGGCACCTCATCTCCCGCCTCCTCTCGAAGCATGGACTCAATGCCTGACTCTTGAAGAAATAGGTGCACCTGAGCCGGAGTCAAAACTTGACTCGACGTCTCCTGGTACAACCCTGTCAGCACCTCCTGGCCCGCCCGAATGGCCTCGTTTTCGCCGATCAAACGAAAGTGACTACCGCGATTATTGATCTCTATCCCCAGTCGACGTTCAATCTGTCTAAGATGGCCGTCCAGTTGGCCGCAAAGATTCGCCAGACGAGCATTGTCGTCGGGAGTAAGACTGACTTCGAGCGATGCGGGTCTGCTAGGCACGGTAGCCCACCGCATCATCCTCAACCTCTGCAACCAGCCGTCCTCTCAGAGAATTTGGAAGCGCCTCGGTTATCTCGAGATCCACGAATTGTCCGACAAGCGACGCCGGGCAGTCGAAATTCACTACCCTATTGTTTTCCGTTCGCCCCGCCAACTGACCTACCCCTTTCCTGGCAGCTCGCTCTACCAGCACTCGCTGCCGGGTCCCTACCATAGTAGCGCTGATTTCCGCGGCCATCTCGGTAATTCTCTGCTGCAACCGTTCCAAGCGGGCTTGCTTGATTGCCGGATCAAGGTCGTCCGCCATATCCACCGCCGGGGTTCCAGGGCGAGGACTGTATACAAAGCTGAACGACTGATCGAACCCGACCTCCTCTATCAAATCCATGGTGCGCTGAAAGTCCTCGTCGGTCTCACCGGGAAATCCGACTATAAAGTCTGATGAGATGCTGATTTCAGGGCGAGCCTGTCGTAGACGACGAATCTTCGCCTTGTATTCAAAAGCAGTGTGTCCCCGTTTCATCAAATTGAGAATTCGGTCGGAGCCACTCTGAACCGGCAGATGCAGATGGCTAACCAGCTCCGGCACCTCGGCGTAAGCTTGAATCAATCTGTCGCTAAACTCCACAGGGTGCGAAGTGGTGTAGCGAATTCGGTCGATACCCTCGACTGCAGCGACATATTCGATCAACAAAGCAAGATCGGCACTGCCGCCATCGTCCAACAGCCCCCGATAGGCGTTAACGTTCTGCCCCAGAAGATTGACCTCTCGCACACCCTGGGCCGCCAAAGCAGCAACCTCGGCGATCACATCGTCAAAGGGCCGGCTTATCTCCTCACCCCGGGTGAAGGGCACCACACAATAGGTACAGTATTTAGAGCAGCCCTCCATGATGGAGACATATGCTGTCGGACCTTCGGCCCGGGGCTCGGGCAGCCGGTCGAATTTCTCGATTTCCGGAAACGACACATCCACTACCGGCACCCGCTCAACAAGGCTTTGATCCAACATTGAGGGCAGTCTATGAAGGGTTTGGGGACCGAAGACCAGATCCACATAGGGGGCACGCTGGCGGATGGCCTCACCCTCCTGACTGGCAACACACCCACCAACACCGATTACCAGCTCGGGGCGCCGCTGTTTCCAGGGCCGCCAACGTCCCAGTTGAGAGAAGACCTTCTCTTGAGCCTTCTCCCTGATCGAGCAGGTGTTGAGCAGGAGTACGTCCGCCTGATCGGCGGAATCCGCCAGCTCCAGTCCATGACTCTCCCTGAGCAGATCCGCCATTTTGGCGGTATCGTACTCGTTCATCTGGCATCCAAAGGTTTTTATATACAGTTTTCCGGACATGGGTAGGTTAATAAAGTTACCACGGGGCGAGGTAGATTACTCCCAAGCCACTCTTTTTTCCAGCCAAGCAAATATAATCACTGCGTTAATCTATTGGTTTTATTAAATAATATCTAGTTTTCCAAGGCTGGCCTTGCAGAGACAAAGCGCTAATCAGAAAGCCAGCAACGCTACCTCTGCAAGGCGAAACGATGGAACTTCCATGATTTTTGTCCGCAAACAGCCCACAGATCCAAACGAACAATATCCCTACCCATATAAAATTGCGGCGCTCATACAGGCTGGATAAACTGTCCTCTTCTAAGACCATCCGCCAAGGCGGGGAGGAGTGACATGCGGCGTGTGATATTCAATCAGAAAGGAGGCGTGGGAAAATCCACCATCACCTGCAATCTCGCCGCAATCAGCGCTGCCCAAGGCATTAAAACGCTCGTCATCGATCTGGACCCACAGGGTAATTCGACCAGATACCTCATGGGCGGCAATCCTGTTGATCTGGAAAACACACTTGCTGGCTTCTTCAAGGAGATACTGACTTTCAGCTTCAACAACAAAGGGGCACCAGGATATATACACCAAACCCCTTTTCAGGGACTGGACCTGATGCCCGCACATCCGGAGATCGCAGAGCAACAGAGCAAGCTCGAGTCCCGCTATAAGATGTTCAAGTTGAAAGAATCCCTGTTGTCTCTCGAAGGTTACGACGAGATCTATATCGATACCCCACCCGCGTTGAATTTTTTCACCCGATCGGCCCTTATCGCCGCAGACAGCTGCCTCATACCCTTTGACTGCGATGACTTCTCACGACAAGCACTCTACGCATTGATGGAGAGCGTCAAGGAAATTCAACAGGACCACAATAACGATCTTCGAATCGAAGGCATAATCGTCAATCAATTCCAATCCCGGGCAAGACTGCCTCGGAAGCTGGTCGATGAATTGAAACAAGAGGGATTGCCGATCCTCGATACCTTTCTCTCACCGTCGATTCGAATCCGGGAATCACACCAGAACGCTAAACCCATGATTCACTTCGACCCGCGACACAAACTCTCCACGGAATACCAGGCGCTCCACCAAGCGATATCCGGTAGTAGTTAACGGATCAACAGGTGGCCAGATTAGAGCGGGGAGTTTCGGCCGGCGGAATGCCATTACCGTTTGTATAAGCGCCACCGGCCCCTTGCCTCGGAATCAGAGACAGTAGGAGTGACTGGGCCAGCACGGCGTTACCCAACGACCCAGAGTCGGGAGCCCGGTTCGCTTCCTTGGGCCCGGTTATCTGCCCTGGCTGCGTCCTTTTTGGGAGCCCGCGTTATCCAAAGTCGTATCGGTCATTGACTTGAGGTAAGACAAAACGTTCTCAATGGCCTGAGTCGAACGCTGAGCCTGCCGGGACAAATGGTCACCGTTTATATCTACCTTGCCTTGGGAAAAAGAGTAGAGGGCCTCCATTGCATCATTTACCGCGTCCTGAAACAGCTCCGTTTGATCATTCGCCAATTTCGACGTGTTGTCTATCAGCGCACGATTGCGTGTTGCAATACTCTCCAGACCCAAGCGGTATTTCTCCAGAATGGTGTCGAGACTCAAATGACCCATTCCAAAGCCACCGTAGAACCGCCTGACCGTTTCCGTTAACTCCGCCACATCAAGGTTACCAAATTCGCTTGAGGATTCCGTCTGATACTGAGAATCAACCTCGCGTTCAGCTGCCGCCCAATCTTTGAACGGATCCCCACCGACAAATCCCCGTCTTTGAGCGCGGGAATAAGCCCTTTCACTTATCAGAAACCAACGTTCTCCCGGCGTAATCTTCACTTTGGGTTCACGGACTAAAGGGGGCGCCTCTTGCACTGCCCTCCTCTCAACATACTGCTCCTCACTTCTATTCATTACTACAGCCTCCGCATGCTTTGTAATCGACAAATGTACCGACGCGGCAATCCAGCATCACACCACTGCCAGCCCGCGCGCCAACCGCAAAAGGGAACGACATTCGTCAATTGATTGGAGCTGCATAGTATGCGCTCAATTAGTTCCGCCCAAGACAACCGCTTGATTAATTAGCAGTTTAAGACCCGGGCGACTCATGCCCTCGCTGCCATGTATCGGTGTGGAGATGTGTACTCGGCCCGACTCCGCAACCATTTGGTGGAAACTCGCTGGATCAACATCTTGCCTCCGATACAGTAACGTATATTATAGGCCGATAAACGGCATTGCTCCAGACAATACTCAAGGTCAGGCAATTAGGCCAAGTTTTACAACCCCAGACGGAATTTGTGGGTGCAACTTCTCCCTGGGGCTCTGTTTGTGGCATTTACGCACCAGACGACAAAAGATTCAGCAGTAAATCGCTCAGACGGCAAGTGAGAATAGGCCAACATGGACAGTTGACGCAGTAAGGGATCAGGGCGAATTATCTCTTATCCCCCATTAATCCTGAGAATCGGAATAGCCCCCCCAACCCGATGGGTGGTACCGAAGACTTGTTCAGGTATTTTAAGCGGAATCAGAAAATCAATAATATCAAGGGGTTGCTATGACTACGGAAGCTAAAGCGGTGAACAAACTACCGACCGGGGTAATGCTAAACGCCTACCCAGACAGCATTGGAAAAGTGATGGCTGACACCATCAAAATGCTGCAGCGGCCAGAATTGGAAGGGGCCTTCTCCCTTTTCTACATACTCCCCACTTTCTTCAACAGCGACCTGGATCGCGGCTTTTCAATAATCGACTACAACATTAATCAGGAACTGGTGTCGGAGCAGGATCTCGCTAGTTTGGATGCCCTGAATATCATGTTGAAGTTCGACTTGGTATTGAATCATCTCTCGGTAGGCTCACCACAATTTCAGGATATGCTGATTAATGGGGACGACTCCCCCTACAAGGATTTCTTCGTCAACTGGAACGAATTCTGGGGGCCTCATGGAGAGATGGGTGACGACGGCTATGTGATACCGAAGAACGAATATCTGCAGCAGCTATTCATGCGTAAACCCGGTCTACCCATTCTCAAAGTCCGTTTTCCCGACGGAACAGACAGACCTTATTGGAACACTTTTTACCAGGAAGTGGTTTACAAAGAGCTGACTGCCGATGACTTGTCCCCCATCAAGGGCCTCTCCGACGACCAGGAGCGCTCGGTCCTGGAAATCGTCAATGATGCGATAAGGGCGAAACAAGATATCAAGCAGATTGATTTAGGCCCCTTTTCCGCATTCAAGGAAGAGATCCAAGCCATTATCGAGGGAAAACGAAACTACCTCGGCCAGATGGATCTCAATGCGCGCTCGGAGGGTGTTTGGGACTTTTATGACGAAACCTTGAAAAAGCTTCACGATTATGGTGCAAAACTCGTCAGGCTGGATGCCTTTGCCTATTTACACAAGCAACCAGGCATGACCAACTTCTTCAACAAACCCGGCACCTGGGATTTTTTGGAGCGACTGAAATCGATTGCGGAGAAATACCAACTGATTCTCTTGCCGGAGATTCATTCTGAATATGGTTATGGACTGCATGAAGAGGTGGCGAACAAAGGGTTTCCAATCTACGATTTCTTTCTGCCCGGACTGCTGATCGATGCCCTCGATCGCGGTTTATCCGCTGCCCTGTTGCGATGGATCAGGGAACTCCAGGAAAAAGAGATCAAAACCATTAATATGTTGGGTTGCCATGACGGCATACCTGTCCTGGACCTGAAAGGCAAGGAGGTGCAGGGAATCTCCAAGGCCGGACTGCTGTCAGACGAAGAGATAGACCGGGTAGTCGAGAACATACTCAGCCACGGAGGCCGAGTTAAGAATTTGTATGGCCCGGACGGCAAAAAGATTTCCTACTATCAAGTCAACGCAACATTCTTCAGCGCCTTGGGTGAAAGCGAGAAAAAATTACGCCTTGCGAGAGCGATCCAGATGTTTATGCCGGGTATTCCGCAAGTCTGGTACCTTGATCTGTTCGCCGGAAAAAATGACTATGAAGCAGCGGATAATGCCGGTACCGCGGGGCATAAGGAGATCAACAGAACGACACTGACTAATGAAGATATTGAGCAGGGTCTGAAACGCCCGATCGTCAAGGAACAAATTCAGTTAATGCGTCTGCGCAATACTTCACCCGCATTTGGGGGAGAGCTGGAAATTCTGGAGGCTCAACCGCACCAACTGCACTTGCAATGGAAGAGCGATAAAGCCGAAGCGACACTATTCGCAGATCTGAAGGAATTGAAATTCACGATAGAATCCCGAGTCGGCGATGAATCCGCCCGGTTGTCTTTCGAATAAGACTTGCAATAGAGATGTATAGCAATCCACCTACTCCAGCCGGACCCGTCGCGACGGTATGCTTGATCGGCGCGGTGTTGGCTGGCACTACCCTTCGATCTCATTTTATGGAGATAACAATTGAAAATTCTGGCAACCGATCTGGATAGAACACTGCTTCCCAACGGTCAATGGGAAGGCGACAGCCAAGCCATAGAACTCTTCAATAGACTGACGGCGGAGCAAAATGTCCTCGTTGTCTATGTAACCGGACGCAATCTCAGCTTGACCGAGAATGCCATCAAAGAATTTGGCGTAAGACTACCCGATGTACTCTGCGGAGACGTAGGAACCTCGATAAGAAAATACGAAAACGGCGCATGGAAATTCGATGACGGCTGGGTGGAGCACGTCAAGCGCGCCAGCCCCAGATGGGACGCCGCCGCCATAAGAGACGCTGTGGCCGATATCGAAGGAATGCGGGAACAGGAGAGTGAGCACTTAAACCAATTCAAGCAGAGCTACTATGTCGACCACAGCAGAAACGAAGAGATTCTCGAAAAAGTCGATGAGCGGATAAAGGGGAAATTCGACGAAGTCATCGTCTACAGTTTTGACTCTCAGGACGGTAAGGGTTTGCTCGATTTTCTACCCGCAAGCGCGACCAAACAAACCGCTCTGGAGTACGTTGCGCAAGAGTTCGAAACGGCCAAAGAAGATGTCGTCTTCTGCGGCGATAGCGGGAATGACATATTCCCCCTGACCGCGGGTTTCCGGGGTGTGCTTGTCAGGAATGCCGACGATCAGCTGGTGGCGAATGTAAACAAGGCATTGCAGGAAAATTCAAATCTCAAGGTCTATTTCGCCAAAGGTGGGTTCAAGGGGTTAAACGGTTACTACACAAGCGGAGTGATCGAGGGTGCGTATCATTACGGCATCCTCAGCGACGATGCCCCCTAGATAGATTTTGAGACGCTTCGGGTTGCCGTCAAAGCAAACCCTCCGGTTGCTGTTTCGGGCTGTGCAAAGAATCGATTTAGGCGGTCTGCACGCCCGCTACCGCGAATACGCGCGTGGCCGATGGCGCTGATTGTGATCAATAGAACACCCGGGGCGCGGGTATAGGGGAATTCTAGGTGGATTCTGGCGGCGTGCGGTTTTGGGGGAACCGCAAACCCGAGGTTTCAACGACGCAGCATTACCACACTGATTACGCCAAGTGCCGCGATCGGTGCCAGTAGAACGAGTGAAGAAATCATACCAAACTCCTATTACTTAATTCCTGTTTCGGCTTCCAACTCTATTGCCGGTTCTGCTTGGGGTGCGCATCCTGCACCCCCCGCTCAATCTGAATTGTCGACACAGGTCGAAAAATCCTTAATGCAACTTTCATATAACCGCAATAATATTGTAGCAAATCTCTGGGTTTATTTCATGAAAAACTCTCGGTATCAGCTAAATCGGCGCTTTGCTGGCCAATCTCAACAGCCCCAGCGCTGCCCTGGTTCTTAGAGATAGGTTATCGCAGAGATCATCGCCCCCTGGGGATCGCGGATCATACAAAACCGGCCCACCTCGGGAATATCCTGTGGCTCCACTAGAAGCGTCGCCCCCAGTTCCACTGCCTGGGCGGCGACCTGATCCACGTTGCTGACTGTTACGTACGTGCCCCACGCGGGTGCATTTGCTCCGGTTTCCGGCGGTGTCGCCATCATCCCGCCCACCTCCTTCCCTCCCGCCCGAATAACGGTATAGGTCACTCCCTCCATGGGCATATCCTCGAATTCCCACCCAAAGAGCTTGGAATAGAAATTCTTGGCTGCATCGACATCCGTGGTCATTAGTTCGGACCAGCTGAAGGCGCCCTGCTGTTTGAATTGATCATCCATAGATTATCTCCCGGTCATTTATTGGTATTAAGATCGAGTCGGACTCAAAAATATTTCCCACACCCACGCCTTTCATTCATAAACGATAGACCAATAGTTCTCCATATTCAGCCGGGATTATTCAGCGGTTCTGGTCGATTGACTAAATATACTCCCACCGCCACTAGGATCAACGCCACCAGCAAGGCGATGGTCAGAGGCTCATCAAGAATCCACCAGCCGGCCAGAACACCAAACAGAGGGGTGAGAAATGTGAAAGAGGCCAGCCTCGGCGCCGGATAGTGGCGCACCAGCCAAAACCACGCAAGATAGGTCACTGAGGAAATCCAAACTGTCTGGTAGAGAAGACTGACCACCACGACGGTTGATAGAGACACCGACGCCGGATCCTCCAAAAGCAGCGCCCCGATGGGCAGTACCACAGCAGACACCGATAGCTGATAGAACAGCGTCCTACTGGGGGCGATATCCGCCAATGGGCTGGCCTTGATAAGAACCGTAGTGGCCCCCCAGAGCACCCCTGCACAGACAAGCATGGAATCTCCGATCAACATATTCCCCGAGGGGACGACCAACGACTCGCCAAAGGCCACCAGGATTCCCGTAAAAGCCAGGCCAAGGCCGACAAACTGTACGCTCCCCATCCGTTCGCCCGGGACAAAAATCTGACTCCCAATGGCGACAACAAAAGGCGAGAGGTAAATGAAGACTACCGCCCGGGAGGCGTGGGTATACTCCAGTCCCCAGTAGATCAATAGGAACTCAATGCCGAACAGCAATCCGGCCGCCAGCCCCCACCAAAGCGTTCCGTCGCGCACCAAAATAGGTTTCCCCCGCAGAATTATCCACAGCCAGACCAGGAAAGTCGCACCTATAGACCGGACAGCTGACTGCATCACCGGGGAAAAATCTGCAGCCGCGAGTTTAATGGCCACCTGCTGCCCGCCCCAGCTAAAACAGAGGATAATCAATGAGGCGACGGCGAGACCGTCAAGGCGCTGCTTGGTGTTCATTGTCTCCGAAGGCTGCTGGTTTATCCGCGCACTGCATTAGGTGTTTCAATCTATCCGTGCATCTACGGCCTGAGAGTGCCGCTCCCCAGGTCAGTGCAAATCAAGCCTCTTCAGAGAGTGCTGCGAAAAAAGGTAGGGGCATATCAAGCCGCAGGGGTTTTGTGGCATCGATGCCGATCACCAGATCATTTTCCACATCGACCACAACACATCAGCGCAACCGAAAATCGCTGTTTTTCTCCATCCATCATCAGCGGCGCGTAGAAACTTAAGGTCTTACCTTTGTAAAAATAGTCTTTGGCTCTATCCACCATCAGCCTGGCAGTCTTCTGGTCCACATCCAAAGTCACAACCGCCGTGACTCGATCTGGGTCGCCCTCTATCTTAGCTTCCACCTCCGCCCCCCACTGACGAAATATCTCCACAACATCCTCGCTGCTGGTATTCTCCGGAAGGTTGCCGACCAAAATTTGTGCTGTCATGCTTTTCTCCTGTTATCCACGTTATTGGAAATGCCGGGTGCAATATTTGTTACTTCATCACTGGATGTCAATCAGAGTAAGCGGCACCCGCCCGGCGCTAGCTACCACTCCCGAGCCTGCCAAATCGGAGTGACTTTCTCCGGCATGGGAGCCAGTGCGCCTAATTCCCTGCTGGCACTGGGAGTATGAAAATCCGAGCCCAACGAAGCCAGCAATTCGCGATCTCTTGCAATCTGGGCAAAGCGCTCAATGCTGGCGGCATCAAGATTCGAGCAGACAACCTCTATTCCGCATCCGCCGTAAGCGATGAAGTCACCTAGGAATGATTTCCAGAGCACTTCATTGATTCGGTATCTGGCAGGGTGAGCGATCACCGCCTCTCCCCCGGCCCCCCTGATCCAGGCCAATGCATCGGATAGACTGGCCCATTGCATGGGCACATACCCGGGAGCCCCCGGGTTCAGATAGCGGGCAAAGGCCGCATCGAAGGAGTTGGCCGCACCGATGTCGATCAAATATCGCGCGAAGTGGGTCCTGCTAAGTATGTTGGTCGTCTGAAAAGATCTTGCGCCCGCCAATGGGTCTGGTATGCCAACCCGCCGTAACTGGCCGGCCATCAGTTCCGCCCGTTCATCCCGCCTCCGCCGCAATATCTCCAGCCCCTCCAGCAATACCCTGTTGGTCTCGTCTATTCCCAGCCCGAGTATGTGGATGAGCCGGCTTCGCCAGCTGACCGAGATCTCGACGCCAGGCACCAACCGAATGCCCTCAGCATCCGCCGCCTCCCTGGCTTCAGCGAGCCCGCCAACCGAATCGTGGTCCGTCAACGCCAGTACATCGATGCCTCGTCGCCCGGCTCTGGAGAGCAATGCCGCCGGTTCTAGCGTCCCATCGGAGTATGTGGAGTGGGTGTGTAGATCATATACCTTCATGGGTCAGCCGTTTACGGAATCCAGTACTTATCTTAGCCGGATCCGTGAGTTATTTAGGCAATAGACGGGAGGTATAGGTTCCCTGACGATCACCACTCCGGAAAGCGCCAAGCGCATCAATGAAATCTCATACCGTGCATATCCTTCGCCAGAGGTATACAGTTCGAATCCGATACCCCTGTGCCGAAAACCAGTGACCATTGACTCCCTGATATCGCGTTCCAAATCATAGATGGCGCAAGCGTAAATAGCCGGCAATAGCAGTGACAGCGTCAATCAGACCCATCTTCATTGCTGATGCGCCAACGACTTTCGATATGCAAGAAGGGAATTTGCGGCGAATATCAACAAAGCGCCACACCATCCGCTAAGGGTTAATGCGGGATCCCCCACCAGCAAAGGACCGAATATCGCCGCTATGAATATCCGGCTGGAAGAGATGATGGAGCCTTCAACCGCGGTCACAAATAGAAACCCATAGGTCAACAGATACTGCCCCAGAACACCCACGGCGGAACAGGCGAAGAGAAACAAAAACTCGTCTCTGTCGGGCCAGAAAATAGCATCGCCGAATAACAGGAAAATCAACAGTGCTCCCAATCCAAACATGAAAAACAGTATGGTTTGCGAGTCGTGGTATCTTCTGCTGATATTAAGGTAGATCATCGCCATGGAAGCAGCGATGCCGGAACATAAGCCCCAGGCGCTCTCCCATTTCACCCCGACCTCCCCCGGGGATACGATCAACCAGATACCGAAGAACGCCAGGGTGACGACTGGGAGCGCGAAAAGATCCCTCTGCTCCCGGATAACGAACCAGGCGAAGAGGGCAACAAACAGCGGGTAGGTCATGTTCAGAATGTTGGCTTCCGCAAGCGATCCCACCGCAACCGCCTTGTAGAAGCAGAACACCGCGATAGTGTTGGTTAGGGTACGACCGATAAGCAAACCATACCTCCTTGGACGCAAGGGTTGGCTGGTTATCATCATTGTTAGGGAGACAACACAAAACCCCAGAAAAAAACGGGCGAAAACGAAATAGGGGGTCTCCACAGCCACATAGGATTCCGCCCAACGGATTATGGCTGTTGCCAGGTAAAAACAGAAAGCAGACCCAAGTACCGCAAGCCAGCCACCGACCTGTTTGGATATATCGTTTTGTTCGCTACTGGACATCATCTCTCGAGCCATCCCCGATTTCGGGCATCATACCCTATACAGCACGCTGGGAATGCCAGCGGCAGCGCTCAAGGCAAACACCAACCCGGGCAGGGTTAGATCGGCGCCGAGGCCTACTCCCGTTCCCCATGTAATCAACTGCAGGCGGGTCGCTTTTCAATTCAATGACGGCTTTTAATGGGCGCCCTTGGACAATCCCCAACGCCTCTACTATCTTTTTGAGGACAGTCGATCTCGTCTGCGCCCGATAACGATAAACGGAGGATATTTAATGCTCACTGCACTCTTCTCAAATACAGGAGAAAGGGGCTGCCGCCTAACCCAGGCCACCCTTGGGCTCGCTGCCGCAGCAATGTTGCTGAATCCGATGCCGGCTTCCTCAGAGCTGGCACAAGCGGTCGTCAAGCACCGCGAGATGATTGTCACCGCCAATCCACTGGCCAGCGCAGCGGGTGCCAAGATACTGAAAAACGGCGGCACCGCCGCCGATGCCATGGTGGCCGCACAGACAGTTTTAGGTCTGGTAGAGCCCCAATCCAGCGGTCTGGGCGGCGGCGCCTTCGTCGTCTACTACGATGCCAAGCGGAAGAAACTCACCACTTTCGACGGACGGGAAAAAGCCCCTGCTGCGGCCAAAGAAGACCGATTCGCGGGTCTTGGTTTTTTTGCCGCCTGGCAAAGCGGGCTCTCTGTCGGGGTACCCGGCACCCCACGCTTAATGGAAGTGATACACAACAAGTACGGCCGCAAACCTTTGCCGCGCCTGCTGCAGCCCGCCATTAGGCTGGCGCAGCGGGGTTTCGCACTCACAGAGCGCACCTCCAGTCAGGTGGCCGGGCTGCTCGCGCGCAACTCATCTTGCAAAGAAGGCGAGCGCCTATTCTTCCGCGATCCCGTCGCTTTCGAGTATTTCGCCAATCCGGATTGCACCGCAAAACCAGCAGGGACAGTGATTAAGAACCGCGCCTACGCTAACACCCTAAAGGCGATGCGGCGACACGGCGCCGACGCCTTCTACTACGGCCCGATAGCGAGAGATATCTCCGCTGCGGTGCAGGGAGATCCAGCCATCCCAGGCGATATGACAGTGGCTGATCTGGCCAACTACGAGGTGGTCGAAAGGCCACCCGTGTGCATTGAGTACCGGGGCAATAACGTCTGCGGTATGGGGCCGCCCTCCTCCGGCGCATTGGCGGTGGGACAGATACTCGGCATTTTGGAAAATTTCGACCTCAACGGCGACCCACTGGATGTCGACAACGTGCACCTATTCACCCAAGCGGGGCGGCTGGCGTTCGCCGACCGCGGCCTCTATGTAGGTGATACCGACTTTGTCACCGTCCCGGTAGAGGGTATGCTCGATAAAGAGTATCTCGCCGAGCGAGCGGACCTAATCACTGACATGGATCTGGGCAGGGCAGATCCCGGAATCCCGCCAGGAGATTTCGACCCCACGGCACCCGACAACCGGGCCAAAAACAGCGGTACCAGCCACATCTCGATCGTCGATCGTTACGGCAATGCCCTTTCAATGACGACCACTATCGAAAGCTCCTTCGGCAATGGGGTGATGGTGCGCGGCTTCCTGCTCAATAACGAACTGACGGATTTCTCTTTCGCGGCAACGGACGGCGATGGCACGCCGATTGCCAACCGGGTGCAACCCGGAAAGAGACCGCGTAGTTCTATGTCGCCGACCATCGTTTTAAACGCTGAAGACAAGGTCGAACTGGTCACCGGATCGCCGGGCGGCTCGCGCATCATCGGCTACACCGCGCAATCCATCGTCAACATAATCGACTTCGGCCTGGACCCCCAGGAAGCGATCAATGTGCCCCACTACATGAATCGCAACGGCCGTACCGACCTGGAGGAACCTATCCCCGGTATCACTCTGGAGTATGATGCAGAGGCGCTGCGGGATGCCCTTATCGCGCGTGGCCACAGTGACCCCGAGGCGCCGATAGAAGAACGGGATGTGGGCATCATCACCCAGACCAGCGGCTTGTCGATTATCCAGATTGAGAGAAAGGCCCACGGCTACAAGCGGGGTAAGGGGAACAAGTACAAAAACAAACATAAGCACTACAAAACGCGCCTCATCGGAGGCGCCGACAAGCGTCGTGACGGTACGGTTGCCGGACGCTGACGGCATTTCGGAGAGAGATCATGAGCAAGATAGTCGCAGAGGTGATGGCCGCGAACTCGGAGTATGTTGCGGATTTCGGTGACAAGAGCGCACTGCCCATGCCGCCGGGGCGGCAGTTTGCCATTCTCACCTGCATGGATGCGCGTTTGGACCCCGCCAAATATGCAGGATTGGCGGAGGGGGACGCCCATGTTATCCGTAATGCGGGGGGGCGTGCCAGTGACGATGCCATCCGTTCGCTGGTAATTTCCCACAAGCTGCTCGGCACCCGCGAATGGTTTGTCATCCACCATACGGATTGCGGCATGGAAACCTTCACCAACGACATCATGGCGGGCTTGTTGCAAAGCAGTCTGGAAACCGCCACCGTTGATGCCAGCGGATGGCACGATACGGGCAAGGGACCGGGTTCACCAGAGGGGCGCTATATCAACTGGCTCACCATCGATGACAATGCCACCAGCGTGGTAGAGGACGTACAGCGTATCAAAGCACACCCGCTGGTACCGGACAGCGTTCCAGTTCACGGATATATCTACGATTGTAAGAGCGGCAGGCTGATAGAGGTACCTGAAGCCACGGACGCCGGAAAGCCAAGCCCAGCCTAATTATATCCCGGAGGCTGCAATCCTGCGGAGCTGCAATACCGAGGCTGGGAAAATAGAGGGGGTGTGCCGAGAGAGGCACACCCCCCAAGGTTTAGAAACGCAAAAATCACTTCGGCATTCCGGCAACCGAATGCTATACCGGCCCGGGACCAGTTTTTCGGGCTTCAACGCTGCCAGACGGTCAAGGGTCTGGGGCCAATCAGCCAGATAGACATCTCTGGTATAACAGGCGGCTTCGTGTTCAACCAGGTCACCGGAGTAACAGACGCGCTCCCCGGGAACCCAGACAATGGTGTCGCCCTTGGTGTGGCCGCGTTCCGGCTGCAGGATGGGTATCCCACCTCCCCAAGCCAGAGCCGCATTTCGCCTTTGAATACCAGTGTCGGTCAGGTCAATCCGGGAACCGACTCCACTCCCTTGAGCATTCGCGGAAATCGACCGAACTCGGTATCACCCGCTAAACGCCTGGATACCGGTCTGCGCACGGCCAAGGATGAGTCCGTGAATATCATGAGTGCCTTCATATGTATTGACCGCCTCCAGATTCATCGCATGGCGAATGACATGATAAGCATCGGATATGCCGTTTCCGCCATGCATGTCGCGGGCCAGACGGGCAATTTCCAGCGCCTTGCCGCAATTGTTCCGCTTGAGCAGGGAGATGCCTTCAGACGCTGCCTCTCCGGTATCGAAGAGTCGGCCCAATCGCAGGCACCCTTGCAGGCCCAGGGTGATATCCGTCTGCATATCGGCCAGTTTCACCTGCACCAGTTGATTGGCCGCCAGTGGTCGGCCGAATTGCTTCCGATCCAGGGTATAGCTTCGCGCCGCATGCCAACAAAATTCAGCGGCCCCCAATACCCCCCATGCTATGCCATAGCGGGCTCGATTAAGACAGCCGAAAGGCCCCCCCAGGCCTGCTGCACCCGGCAGCATATTCTCCTCGGGTACGAAAACCTCCCTCATCACGATCTCACCGGTAATCGATGTGCGCAGAGCGAACTTGCCCTCAATCCGGGGGGTGGATAGCCCGCCCATGCTGCGTTCCAGAAGAAACCCCCTGATCACCCCCTCGTCGTCCCTGGCCCAGACCAGCATCAGATCGGCAATGGGGGCGTTGGTGATCCAGGTCTTGTTACCGGTAAGCGTATAACCTCCCGTTACCCGTCTAGCCCTGGCTCTCATACCGGCCGGGTCCGAGCCATGGTCTGGCTCGGTCAATCCGAAACAGCCCACTATTTCGCCACTGGCCAGGCGTGGTAAGAAAGCTTGCCGCTGCGCCTCACTGCCGTAGGCGTGGATCGGGAACATGACCAGGCTGGATTGCACACTAAGGGCGGAGCGATAACCCGAATCGATGCGTTCCACCTCGCGGGAAATCAGCCCGTAGCTGAGATAGTTGAGGCCTGCGCAACCGTAGCCTTCAAGGGTGCAGCCCAACAATCCCAGTGCTCCCATCTCATTGAAGATCTCACGGTGGAAAACTTCATTGCGATTGGCCATCAATACCCGAGGCATCAACATCTCCCGGGAGTAGCGGGCGGCGGCGTCACGGGCCATTCTTTCATCCTCACTCAACTGCCCCTCCAGCAGCAGAGGATCTTGCCAGTCGAACGCGGCCAACTTCCCACTAACACTCATGGCAAAAACCCATAGTCTGCATCTCCGTTTATTGATCGTTGCGCTTCGATAGTATGGGGAAAGCCCCGCTGCGGGTCCATGTTCGCCAACAGCAGTTCCCGGCACGGGGCGCCTCGCGTTACACATATTCGTGTGACTAATCCCGCTTGATTGACACCTGTCACTTGTATATGGTTAACCGGACAATAAATCAGGAAATAACATCCCCGGGGGAGCACCATGAACAAGCTGGCCCAAAAAATCAGCACACTGGCCTTCGCCTCACTGCTTTCGTCTTCAGCATTCGCCTACGATCTTCCTCCGCTAAATCTGGGATACACGAGCTTTCTAGATGGAGCCCCTCCAGCAGGCCCAGGGTGGTACTTTCAGCAGTATATTCAGTTCTATCGTGACGGCAGACTAAAGGATAAGGCGGGTGACAACTTGCTACTGCCCACGGCCCGAGGAATGGAGACCGCCGACATCGACGTCACTTCAAGCTTGACCCAGTTGGTTTATCAATCTGATCAGACACTGATGCTGGGAGCAAAATGGGGATTGAATGTTATGCTCCCCATCGCCGGATTTGACCTCGAACCCGACGACAACTTGGCACTCTCCACCAACAGCACCGGCCTCGGCGACCTGCTTATCGGCCCCTTTCTGCAGTGGGATCCGATAATGGGCGAAAAAGGCCCTGTGTTTATGCACAGAGTTGAATTTCAGATGATCCTGCCCACGGGCAAGTACGATGCCGACGACGCGATCAACCCGGGCAGCAACTTTTTCTCTTTCGACCCCTACTGGGCCGGCACGCTCTTCATTACACCCAAATGGACCGCAAGCTGGCGTCTGCACTATCTATGGAACGCCAAGAACGATGACCCGTACAAACCTCTGGGTGCGGACGACGTACAGGCGGGTCAGGCAGTACACGTCAATTTCGCCAGTGCCTACGAAATCATTCCAAAACGACTCAGACTGGGCATCAACGGTTATTATCTAAAGCAGACAACAGACTCGAAGGTCGACGGTTCGAGTGTCTCAGGTAGCAGAGAACAGGTGCTGGGGATTGGCCCCGGGCTTGTTTATCATCTCTCTCCGCACACCCATCTCTTCTTCAATGCCTATATTGAAAGCAAGGCGGAAAATCGCCCCGAGGGCAAAAGACTTAATTTTCGCTTCGTGCACCACTTCAACTAAGGGGGCCGCGGTCGGCACCTCTGGGGTCCCGTGTCAATAATGCACTTAGCTTCGTTACGCCTGCCCGCAGCACCTCCTCCGCAGCCCCCGAGAACCCAAGCAACAAGCCTTGCCGGGTTGCAGGTCCATCATAGAAACTCGAGAGCGCGGGAGCTTGAATAGCCTCCCGCCTCAATTGTCTTTCGATCCAGGTATCTTCAACGGTATACCCGGGACGCATACAAGCCAGAAGATGCATACCGCCACTAGGGAGTTCGGGGTCGAGTTGCTTCCCAAGCCGTTGCCTAATTAACTCAAACAGAAAATCGCGGCGCCTCAGATACAGGCTGCGCATACTCCTGAGATGAGCGACGAATCGACGATGACCGAGAAAATCCGCCAATGCGGGCTGTACCGGGACCGATGCCATGGTACCCAGAGATTCCTGGGCGTCGATTAGCGGTTCCGCCAGCACCTCGGGTACAACCAGGTAGCCGATGCGCAATGTCCTGAACATGACCTTGGAGAGACTGCCGACCAAAATAGTCCGCTGTTCGCTCGAAGGGAGCTTTGCCGCCATGCTGAACAACGGCACCATTGGCATCTTGCGATAGCTAAATTCAGAATCGTAGTCGTCTTCCACCAGCCAACAACGATGGCGTCTGCTGTAATCCAGCCATGCCACTCGCCGCTCAATAGATTGGGGCATCCCCAGTGGGTACTGACGGGCGGGCGTCATCCATGCCAGCCTGATCGGGGTGGCCGGAATTCCCATACCCTCTGAGTCCACTTCACAATTCACCAGCTGAACACCCTGACTGATCAGACCTCGGCGGACTGGAGGATAACAGGGATTCTCCACGCCCACGGTGTCACCCGACTGCAACAACGCGTGGATAATCAGCGACAGCGCATCTCGGTTTCCCGCGGTGATAATAATCTGCTCGGGACGACACTCTATGCCCCTCAACGCCTTTACGTACCGAGCAATGGTTCGACGCAGGGGCCAATAACCACCCGGGTGGCGATCGCGCATCAGCGACGGATCGGGATGACGCCAGACCCTGCTTAGACTTCGCGACCAATCGGCGGCCGGGAACAGCGCGATATCGGGGCCGGCATCGAAGATCCCCCTATTGTGCTCAGCGGAAGGGATGGCAACCCTGGCCTGCGGACGGCTCTCCCGCTGTTCCGTCACCACTTGAGAGATATCACTTAGATCGGTGACGAACACCCCGGATGCGGCCTTGGTCAGCAGTAACCCTTCCGCAACGAGTTGCCCGTAGGCGTTGAGCGTCGTTGTCCTAGATAGCCCCAACATGCGTGCCAGCTTGCGACTCGATGGCAGCCGCACTCCCGGAGTGAGTCGGCGCCCCAGTATCAATCTCCGGATTTGATCTGCGAGCTGACGATAGAGGGGATTCTCACGATTATCGTCGAGACTGATGCTCAGGGTCGCCAGCTCCTCCTCGAATTCCATAACTGGTATCCACGATTTCGTGATAATTGGGTATTTATTAAATACCAGTTAGCCTACAAGATCCAACTTAACGACCCCCCCGAAAGCTGCAGCCGGGGCTCTATGCAGCGCTTGCGGCTACCCGCAAGGCAAAGCAGTAAAAGGACAACCGGATGAAACACTACAATCTGTTCAAGCAGGAAAACTTTGCGGAAATCCTCGACTTGATCGAAAGCCAAAGCACCTGTCTGCTGCAGACCCTCTCGGTAACCCAAGAGATCCAAGTGGGACTATTCAACCCCCTCCAGTTGAACGGGCGTATCTACTTCCATTTACACCGGGGAGACGAGCAGCTATCCACCATCCGCCACAATCCAGTTTGCCAGCTTCTGTTTCAAGATGTGTTGGCACTGCTGCCCTCACACTGGGTCGATGATCGCTACGCCGGAGCAGCCACCACCTTCTACCGTTATGCGCAACTGAACTGCCAATGCAAGATTATCGAAGACCCGGGGGAGCAGTCGCGGTTCCTGCAAGCATTTATGGCGCGCTACCAACCGGAAGGCGGATACCAACCTATTTCAGGAGAATCCATGGTCTACAAGGGAAGCCTAAAGACGATCGCCATACTGGAGTGTGAAATAACCGAGTACACCGGAAAATGGAAATTAGGCCAGAACCACTCCCTAGAACGACGGCACCGACTCATCGAGCGGTTCAGAGAACGGGCCGAGGGCAACGACCGCCGTTGTGCCTATGAAATTGAAAAATGGATTACCGCCCACTCGGTTGACTGAGCCTCCGACCTTTTCTCCCGCAAACAGCCCGCCCAGAAAACCATAAAAATGACAATGATTTAACTTACCGCCCCTGATACATTTCAGGCAATACATTCGCCTAAAGAAACGACCAACCAAGGCCGAAACTAGGAGCATTCACTGAGCGTACTTTCGCTATGCGGGACATCAGCGATCAAGTTAACGCTAAATATCCACAACAGATTCTCTCCAAGGAAGAAGACATGCGCCTAAAAATGAAAGTCACTCTAGGGTCGATACTACTTGCCGTAATCCCCCTATTGATCGCTTCGCTGGTCAACACCAAAACCGCCACCGATAGAAGTCAGGAAGCCCTGGAATTGGCTGCTTCCAACCGTCTTGTGGCTATTCGCGATCTGACCAAGGGGCGCATCGAGGACTATTTCCATGGCATCCGCAATCAGGTGATTGCGCTCTCCAACAACAAGATGGTAATCGAAGCCATGGGCGCCTTCACCGAGAGCTTCGGCAGTTACAACAAGGATATCCCCGGTGCGGCCTCCACTGACAACCGCGCAGCGCTCGAGGGATACTACAAGGGCGATTTCTCCAGGGAATATAAACGCCTGAATCAAGGTGAGCAGCCTGAAAACTCGGCCTGGCTTGCAAAGCTCAACGCGGATTCGATTGCGCTCCAGCATCGCTTCATCAGCGCCAACCCCCATCCGCTCGGGGAGAAACACAAACTGACCGATCTCGGTGACAGCTCGCGCTATTCTGTAGATCACGCAAACTACCACCCGGTGCTGAGAGACTTTCTGGAAAAATTCCAGTACTACGATATCTTCCTTGTCGATACCCACTCCGGCAACATCGTCTACTCAGTGTACAAAGAGCTCGATTTCGCCACCTCGTTGAAGGACGGCCCTTTTGCCAACACTGGAATCGGCGAGGCCTTTCGCCGAGCCAATGAGGCCCAATCTCCTGAATTCGCGACGCTCGTTGATTTTTCACCCTACCCGCCCTCTTATCAGGCCGCAGCTAGTTTCATTGCCTCTCCCATCTATTCTGGAAATCAAAAGATCGGAGTCCTGATATTTCAAATGCCCATCGGGCGCATCAACGCAATCATGACCCACGATAACAACTGGTCACAGGTTGGACTCGGCGAATCGGGAGAGACCTACCTGGTAGGAGCCGATACGCTGATGCGCAGCACCAGCCGCTTCCTGGTGGAAGACAAGCCTGGATACCTAGAAGCGATCAAAGAGGCCGGTGTCTCCGCCTCCATTGCCCATAAGATCGATGCCAAGGAAACCAGTATCGGTCTGCACCCCATTGACAGCCAAGGCAGCAACGCGGCACTGGGCGGGAAGACCGGTTTCGATATCTTTCCGGACTATAGAAACGTACCGGTCCTCTCCGCCTACGCGCCGGTGAATATCAAGGGGGTGAATTGGGCCATTCTGGCCGAGATGGATGAAGAGGAGGCTTTTCGCTCTGCTACAGCGCTAGCCAGTGAACTTCTGACAAAAGCGGTGGTAGCTGCGTTGTTACTCGCACTGCTGGCGACCGGAGTGGGATTTTGGATTGCGGGCATGTTCTCCAAACCTGTAGTCAAACTGAGCGGTACCATACACAGCGTGGAGCAAAACGCCGATTTGACCCAGACCGTGGATATCGACTCGAAAGACGAAATAGGCGACGCGGCCAACGCCTTCAATTCCATGATGCTGACATTTCGAAACAGTATGCACAAAGTCTCGGATGCAACAGCGCAACTGGCGACCACCGCGGAGGAGACTTCTGTCATCACGGAACAGGCAACCCAGGCGGTCCATCAGCAATTGGATGAAACCACACAGCTGACAACTGCGATGACCGAGATGAGCGCCACAGTGCAGGAAGTGGCCGCCAACGTCACCCAGACATCCCACGCCACCAACGAGGTCAACGAGCAGACAACCAGCGGAATGCGGGCGATGCAGGAGACGATCAGTCAAATTGAGCGTCTTGCGAGCGAAGTGCAGTCAACAGCGAGCACCATTCAGCAGTTGGAACAGCATAGCGAGGAGATTGGTTCGGTACTGGATGTCATCAAGGGTATCGCTGAGCAAACCAATTTGCTGGCATTGAATGCCGCCATCGAAGCTGCCAGGGCGGGAGAGCAGGGACGCGGTTTTGCCGTAGTGGCGGACGAAGTGCGCAACCTGGCGAACAAGACCCAGGCCTCCACCGAAGAGATCAATCAAATGATTGTAGAACTGCAGAGCGGCTCCCGTGATGCGGTGACAGCAATGAACAAGAGCCAGGAGATGGCATCGTCTGCAGTAGACCAGGCGGCCAAGACCGGGGATGCACTGACGACCATCTCCAACTCCATCGGTGAAATAAACGACATGAGCACACAGATTGCCAGTGCGGCTGAAGAGCAGAGTGTGGTGGTAGATGAAATCAATAAAAATGTGGTGCAGATCAATAACGTTGCGGAGCAGACCTCTGCGGGGGCAAAGCAGACCTCAGTAGCCAGCAGCGATCTCTCCCGGCTGGCATCGGAGCTGAGCGGACTGGTTGCCCAATTCAAGGTACAGTAGCATTTGGAAGCGGACCAATGGCAGGGCCGGTGTGAACCAGAACAGCGCCGGCCCTTGGGCCTCAAACTTCCCGCAATACTCTCTCCTAGGCGCTCCTGGGCTGCTGACTCCACTCGTCAGGCGTCTCTTTGATGTAGAGGTCTTGCTTGCTGTAAGGTATTTCAATGCCTTCCTCGACAAACCGTTTATAGACGGCGGTGTTTAGTGCATCCAAGACCCGGCCTCTTATCTCTGGATTTTCCACCCAACACATCAGCTCGATATCGAGTGACGAGGCACCGAACGTACGAAACCGAACTCGTGGCTCCGGATCACGGCAGATATCCTCCGAGTCCCGCGCCACTGACATCAGAGTTTCACGCACATCATCGATGTCAGAGCCATAAGCAACCCCCACGGCTACTCGGATACGGAACTTGGTGTGCGGCCCACCCGATTCATTGACCACCTTGGAATTTCCCATAATCGAATTGGGAATAGTTACTTCGACATCATCACGGGTTAACAAGCGGGTGCTTCTGATGCCGATATGAGTCACCTTCCCCCGCAGCCCAGCCCCGTCATCGAGGACGATATAGTCGCCGATCTTGTAAGGGGAATCCGCCATAATGAACACCCCGGAGAACAGGTTGGCGAGAGTGTCCTTGGCGGCGAAACCGATGGCGATACCCGCAATTCCGGCAGACGCCAACCAGGCGGTCATATCCACATGCCACGCCTGAAAAATAAAATAGATCGCAAACACAAAAATGGCTATTGCCGCCAGGTTGATGAATAGCGGCAGCGTCTGTGGCCGTACCATTGCATTGTCCGTCGCCCGCGCACTGGCCACGGAGAGCAGCAACTTTGATGTCCGAATCGCGAACATCATCCACATGAATATCAAAATTGACACGACAACGGAGACCAGGGTTGCGCGGTGGTCCTCAGCAACGCCGACGACTGATGCTGCTACCAACGGCCCCGTCAGGGCGATAGTCCAAAACAGAGGGGCACGGATATTGCGTAGTATGATATCGTCGAACTGCCCTACTGCCCGCCGTAAAACCCGTTTTACCAGAAGTACGACGATCCATTCGAAAATTTTCGCCAATACAAAAAACAGCAGCACTACCACCAAGGCTTGGAGCCAGGGGTGGTCTCTGAGTTGTGCCGCCAGCGGTTCAAGCTCTTTTGGCAGCTCGATCTTGTCAACCAGCTCCTCGACCCCAGTGGTTAAAACCGATTCCACCGGTTCACTGCTTGCAACCTCTTCTGCGTTACTCTTTACATCGGCCATTTCTCATAGTCCCCTGCTGGCTTGACTCTTTGTTGATGATCGGCGCACCGGGCTCTTGAGAGCCCTTCCGCGCTATGGTTGCAAACGATATCACGCACTGATGCCTGTCGCTGAGCGGTAGTTTGTAACTCCACTCCGGTTAAATCTTTTCGGGCAGTACTAACCCTATGTTTCCCGCTAATCACGAGCACCCTGCCCTATGCCTTAGCACCGCGGCCGCACTGGTTCGGCATACAAGTTAATAGCCACAGAGGCGGGTTTCGGCCCGCATAATATTTCGATATTTCTAGTAATTTGCTATTTATTGGGGGAAAAATTAGGATTGCGTCATGGAACTGGAACTCGCCGCAAAGAGACTCTCCGAATTGGGACACAGCACACGCCTGAGCATTTTCCGCCATCTGGTCGGATGCGGCCCGCAGGGCTGCCGGGTTGGAGACATCCAGGAAATCCTGGATATTCCGGGATCGACTCTTTCCCACCATATTGCGCGGCTGGTCTCCGCCGGTCTGGTGGAGCAGCGGCGTGAAGGTCGAGTCCTCTACTGCATCCCCAATCTCGATGCACTCGCAGAGACCATGGTTTACCTGACCGATGAGTGCTGCAGAGGTGGCTGCGAGATGAGCGCTAACCGCAAGCTATGAACCCGATGCAGCGCATGTCACGATCCCGGTTAACGGCCGGTTTCCCGAGGCCAATGAGACTGCCCGCTGAACCGGCGGGCCTGCCTGGTGAGATGTCGCCGCCGGCGAATAATCGAAATCCACAAGCATACCGACCCCAGGAGATATACCGTGAACTCACACCCCATTGATGCGCTACCATTGGATCAGGGTGGCAGCCTGCTTTTCACACCTTGCCCCGGCACCAAGGGAGTCGACCTGCGGACTTCGATCGCTCAACTCAAAGAGGCGGGTGCCGAATCCATCCTCACACTCATGACCGACGATGAAATCTCCCGGTTCGGTGTCGATGACCTGGCGTCGGTCAGTAATGAAAACAACCTTGGCTGGTTGCATCTACCCATTGAAGACGATTCCGCCCCTGGCCTCGAATTTCATCAATCTTGGGAAGCGAGCAAGGCTTTAGTGCATGGCGTGCTCGACAGCAAGGGCACGATCGCCATCCACTGCAAGGGGGGCTCAGGGCGCACCGGACTGATGGCCGCCATCATACTGCTAGAGCGAGGCATTCCCCGGGAGCAAGTGTTCTCAATGGTAAAGCGTCTGCGCCCCAAGGCGCTTGTGCTGCAGCGACATATAGATTATCTGAATGAACAACGGACACAAGAACGAGGGGGAGAATAGAGCGTCATGTCTATCAAAGTGGGAATTAATGGTTTCGGCCGCATGGGCCGATTGGGTTTGCGGGTGGGCTGGGGCAATAGCGCCTTGTCGTTTGTCCGCGTGAACGAGATCGCCGCAACCGCGGAATGCTCGTCACACCTACTCAAGTTCGACTCGATACATGGAGTCTGGGAGCAGGAATGCTCGGCTACCGAGAGCACCATCCTTATCGACGGCAATTCACTGGCCTACTCCTCCCAACCGCAGATCGCCGGCACCGACTGGTCGGACTGCGATATAGTGATCGAGGCAACGGGCGCACACCACAAAATGCCTGAATCACTGCAGGCCTATTTCGATCAGGGAGTAAAGAAGGTGATCGTCGCCGCACCTACCGAAGGTGCGCTTAATTTGGTCTACGGCATCAACGACCACCTCTACGACCCATCCAAACATCACCTGGTTACAGCGGCCTCATGCACCACCAACTGCCTGGCCCCGGTAGTCAAGGTGATGCACGAAAAAATCGGTATCGTTCATGGCTGCATGACAACTATCCACGACATAACCAACACCCAGATCATCGTCGACAAGGGGCACAAAGACCTGCGGCGGGCGCGCGCCTGCGGACAGTCACTGATCCCCACTACCACAGGATCCGCAAAGGCGATCACCAAGATCTTTCCTGAGCTGACCGGCAAGCTGAACGGTCATGCCGTGCGCGTCCCGCTGCTGAACGCATCATTGACCGACTTCGTGTTCGAGGCGGCGCGACCTGTCACGGCTGAAGAGGTTAACGGTTATTTCAAAGCGGCAGCCGAGGGCGAGCTGGAGGGCATCCTCGGCTATGAAGAGAGGCCCCTGGTATCGGTCGACTATCTCAACGATTCGAGATCCTCTATCGTCGATGCTCCCTCAACCATGGTGATCGATGACACTCAAGTAAAGATTTACGCTTGGTACGACAATGAATGGGGCTATGTCTGCCGCATGATGGATATTGCCGACAAGATCGCCCAGAGCCTCTGAATATGGAGAAGGGTATTCGAAACTATCTGGTGGTGACCGGCGGCTACTGGGCCTTCACCGTCACCGATGGTGCCATTCGTATGCTGGTGGTGCTCTACTTCCACTTGCTGGGCTATTCGCCCTTCCAAGTGGCAATGCTGTTCCTGTTCTACGAGTTCTTCGGTATCGTCACCAATCTGGTAGGCGGCTGGTTGGGGGCGCGTATCGGGTTGAATCTCACCATGCACATCGGTATGGGCATGCAGGTGGTGGCGCTGCTGATGTTGACAGTTCCCGACCTTTGGCTTTCGGTTCCATACGTAATGCTGGCGCAGGCGCTATCCGGCATCGCCAAGGATCTCAATAAGATGTCGGCCAAGGCCAGCGTCAAGATGCTTACCGGAAAGGGAGACGAGTCCAAGCTCTTCAAGTACGTCGCCGCGTTGACAGGTTCGAAAAACGCACTCAAGGGGGGAGGCTTTTTCATCGGTGCCGCCCTCCTTCAATGGATTGGCTTTCGCGGTGCGCTCACGGTGCTGGCAATCATGCTACTCGTGGTATTGATCATAACAGCGATTCTGCTCCCCTCCGGTGTTGGTAAAATGAAATCCAAGCCGAAGTTCACCCAGGTATTCTCCAATAAACCGGAAATTAACTGGTTGTCCGCCGCCCGCTTTTTTCTATTCGGCTCCCGGGACGTCTGGTTCGTCGTTGGACTGCCGGTGTTTCTCTCCAGTGTCCTTGGTTGGAGTCATACTCAGGTCGGTGGGTTTTTGGCAGTCTGGGTGATTGGTTACGGTTTCGTTCAAGCTTCGGCACCCCGTCTGCTACGGCGTAGTCATCACGGCCAGGGGCCCGGTGGCAGCAGCGCAAGAATATGGGCATTGCTGCTCGCACTATTCCCGGTAGGAATCGCACTTGCCCTCGGAAGAGGCTGGGACCCGGCACTGGTACTGATCATCGGTCTTATCCTGTTTGGCATTGCGTTCGCGATCAACTCTGCGCTGCATTCCTACCTCATTCTTGCCTACTCGGATTTCGACAAGGTATCGATGAACGTCGGGTTCTATTACATGGCCAACGCCGGTGGCCGACTGACGGGCACCGTGTTGTCAGGCTGGGTTTATCAACTGCATGGACTCGAGGGCTGTTTATGGCTGTCTGCGGGACTGGTAACCGCTGCGGCGCTGCTCTCCTTTAAGCTGCCTGAAATTTCGAGCAACAAGCCGGAGGCCGCAGCGCTTTGAATCTCGTCGCGCCGCCATTTCCTTGCAGTAGATACACCGCTTCAACCATCATCGTCCTCCGCCGATGCCCCCAGCGTATTGCTTCTACCCCACAACCTGCCGTCGACGGCAGTCAGGCCAATACCAAGCAATCCCAAACCCCAAAAATGGCGGGGCACCAATGACTCCCCAAGTACGAATGAGCCAAGTAAGATCGCGGAAATCGGAATCAGAAACGTAACCAGCAGAAGATTTGTGGCGCCCGCCGTAGTGAGAATCCGGAAATAAAGAACATAGGCGACCGCAGTGGACAGTAAAGCCAAAGCGAGCATTGCGGTGGCGACTTCCAAGGAGGGCAAACCGTACTCCCAGGGCGGGGCGAGGTAGAGGACTATCGGCGCCATCACAAAAGATGAGACGGTAACCTGCCCGGCTGCTGCCAAAACCGGATTCAGGTGCACACCCCTCAGCCGGCGGCCAAGTACGCCTGCGAAGGCGTAGGAGAGTGCCGCTGCGAGAATCGCGAGTTGACCCCAGAGATCACTGCCCACTCCCTCGAGTGCCTGGGGCCCTATCACCAGCATCACACCCGCAAAACCCGCCAATACACCGATTGCTTTGGACGCTGTCGGTTTTTCGTCCTCCAGCAGCTTTGCGGCCAGGATAACGGTGAACAGCGGCGTGGTAGCGTTTAGAATCGACGCCAAACCAGAGGCTATATGAGTCTGCCCCCAAACGATTAAAGAAAAAGGGATGATATTGTTGAACAACGCCATGAACAAGAAACCGGACCATATCCGGACACCGGTTGGGGGCTCCAGGCCGAGGTAGAAAGCGAATATCCAGAGCGCCAGCGCCGCCAATGAAACCCTGAAAAATACAATGGTTAAGGGGGCAAGCTGGGTAATCGCAACTTCGACGAAAAAAAACGAACCGCCCCAAAGCAGCGACAGGGTAACGAGCATCCCCCACTCACGGAGTCCCATGGATGTTTCAACAAAGGTTTTCATTTTCCGTTCCGGTACCTATGCTAGGCTGTCACTGCAAAGGCTAACCGGGCTTGGTGTTAAAGCGCTATCCGTTTCCTGCGGCGCAATTTGTTGATCTGGGAAGTCAGCCGGGTATGGTCAGGTGACACAGGGCTCAACACCACGCCTCTATGTTGTCTCAAAATATTGCAGCGCAATAAGCAGATAGCCCTATTTTAGTTTCCATGCTCAGATACACCCATCGTCGGTCTCAACGGAATCAGAGATGAAGATGCCATCCAAGCAGACAATGCGGGCTGCTATTGCCGCCCGCGACAACACCTTCGACCAGCAGTTTTTTTACGGGGTGGTCACCACTGGCGTTTTCTGCCGACCTTCCTGCGCCTCTCGGCCAGCCCTGCCGGAGAACTTGCGCTTCTTCCCAACTGCTCAATCCGCACAAGAGGCGGGATTCAGGCCCTGTAAACGTTGCCAGCCGCAGGAGGTTGATCCCCAACTAAACAAAATGCTCGAAATTGCACGATACATCTCTCGCAACCCAGAAAACCGCTTGACGTTGAGTCATCTCGCCGGACAGGCAAGTCTTTCGCCTTCGCATTTGCAGCGCCTATTCAAGGCGACTTTCGGAGTCTCACCCAAAGCCTACCAGGACGCTATACGCATGGATAACTTCAAAGAGGCTCTCAGAAAGGCTGACGATGTCACCGACGCCTTATACTCCGCCGGCTTCGGTTCCCCGAGCAGGATTTACGGTGAAAAAATGCGGAATATCGGTATGACTCCGGGTGCATATCGCGCTGGTGGCGCGGGTGAGAAAATCGCCTACGCCTGCGGAACAACAGCGCTCGGAGAGATACTCATGGCGGCCACTGAGCGGGGGATCTGTTTTGTGCAATTCGCGGATGATACTGAAACGCTTACTCGCCGTCTGCGGGAGGAATTCCCCCGGGCGGAATTGGCCGCATCCCCCGCTCAGGATACAGAGGCGTTAGAAGCCTGGATTGAAGCACTCAGCGCCTACATAAGCCAGGGCGCGCCACGGCCCGATCTTCCTCTCGACTTACGGGGAACCGCTTTTCAGATGAAAGTTTGGCGATTCCTTCTCACCCTAGACGAAGGGGAAGTGATCACCTACAAGGAACTAGCAAGAGAAATCGGTAATCCCAAAGCGGTACGGGCCGCTGCATCCGCCTGCGCGGCAAATCGTATCGGCGTATTGGTACCCTGTCACAGAGTGTTGCGGGGCGATGGCGGCCTCGGTGGCTATCGTTGGGGACTCGAGCGCAAGCGCGCACTACTCGATTCAGAGAAAGATCGAAAGACGAAATCCTAGTAGCCGTAGACAGTCGGAAGAAAAATCAGAGGACAACGCGTTCAGTGAGCCTGGCCCGGCAAGTTTTTGGAGCGACACTTGAATACACCCCCGTCCGGCCCTTTATAGACTTACACCCTGGAGAGCACTAGACTGACCAAGAATCAGCCACTCGATTGTAGAAACCAGCTGCTTGCCTGAACTATCGCTGAAACCACAAGGAAAATATCGGCGATTTACTCCAGGCCTCCGTTCACCGGTGTATTCAGATTGAGGGAGTCTATGAAATCCAGATTGGGCTTGGTATCTCTGGTCTTATTGCTCAGTTCCCCACTATGCTTTGCGGCGAATGGGTTTTTCAGCCAATTTCTGGATCCAAAGGACGGTAAACTCGATGCAAGTCAATGGCTGGCAGGCCAAAGCGGATTTTTACCTGTGCCCCTCATCATTTCCGATCCGGCGGTGGGCTACGGTGCAGGCCTAGCGGTTGCCTTTCTCCACGATGCCGAAGATGAGGCACCGCGGCTTGACGATCCCAATGCGATGCTCACCCTACCCCCGAGCGTCTCGGTGGTGGTGGGTGCCTACACCGAAAACGACAGCTGGCTGGTTGGCGGAGGCCATATTGCGAGTTGGAAAAAAGATACCATACGTTACACCGGCTTGGCCGGCTACGCCGACTTCAATTTAAAGTTCTATGGAGTGGAATCAGAGGCCAACCCGAATGATATCGGCCTCAATTTCAATATCCAGGGGCTGTTTTTCCTCCAGGAACTGATTTTTCGCTACAAGGAGAGCAACTTCTTCGTCGGCGGGCGCTACTCTTTTCTGGGGAGTAATATCGATTTCCGATCATCCGGTGAGATACCCGGGGCTCCGGAGGATCAATTCGATTCCAATACCGCCGGGCTCGGGCTAATTGTGAAGTACGATACCCGGGATAACATCATATCACCCAATAGCGGACACTACGCTAAATTCGAACCCATGTTCTACAACGAGGCCTTTGGCGGAGACTTCGACTACACCAAAACCAAATTGTCGAGTATCTCCTACTGGCCGGTATCTGATTTGGTACTGGGTCTACGTCTCGAAGGAGACTTTACCAGCGGCGATGTCCCCTTCTATGACGCTCCCTATATCGATATGCGGGGCATACCTGCGCTCAGGTATCAGGGTGAAGAGGTGGTACTGGTTGAGACCGAAGCCCGCTGGGACATAACGCCCCGGTGGAGCATCGTCGGCTTCATCGGCAGTGGCTGGACGGCCGACAGCGTCAGTGAACTTGGTGAGGAAAACGGTATTGTTGCCGGGGGTGGCGGATTTCGCTACCTGATGGCCCGCCGTTACGGAATGCGGGTTGGACTGGATATCGCACGCGGCCCGGAAGACACTGTGATATACCTTGCCGTGGGCAGCAATTGGAATTAATCCTTAGCCCAGATTACCAAATCGCCAGTCGACTGCCCGACCGCTTCCGTATTCCCAGGAAAACCAGGCCGATGTCGATATCGGCTCCTTACCTACCCCCGGGAGCAACATTTCACAACGCAACTCCAAGCACAAGCCAAACGCCAGAAAGCAATTGATCGCTCATATGCCGGATGATCCAGTTTTTGTAACGGGACGTAGTAACGGGTGCAGGCATAAAATTCAAACCCAATTACTTTGCTAGGAGTATGACGTGATCAAAACACTTTCAATTGCAGGTTTATCAGCAACCATTATCTCATTTAGCGCTTTCGCCGGCGATGGCTGCATGGGAGACAAAACAGCCCGATCGCATCAGGGCATGCTAGTTCCCGCTGTGATGTATGACAGCATGCCCGGTCCTCACCAAGGGATGTTTTTCAAGACGGGGGGATACTCCTACGGCAACAAGTCCGCCTATAAGCAATCCGGTTACGGCGAATCTCAAAAAGCTGCCCCAAGCTCCGATATAGTGGACACCGCGGTGGCGGCCGGTTCGTTTCAAACGCTGGTCAAGGCAGTGCAGGCGGCCGATTTGGTCGACACGCTGAAGGGCAATGGCCCGTTTACCGTGCTGGCCCCCACCGACGAGGCTTTTGCCAAGCTTCCGCCCGGCACACTGGAAGCGCTGCTGGCTGACAAGGAGCAGTTAACCAAGGTGCTGACTTATCATGTCGTGCCCGGCAAGATGATGTCTGGAGACCTCGCGCGGGCCAGCTCTCTGGATACCGTCGAGGGCTCGAAGGTACCAGTCGATTCGATACTGGTATCCCAGGCCGATATTGTTGCGAGTAACGGCGTAATCCACGTTATTGACGAAGTCTTGATTCCGCAGTCGTAAGTAGTCTGCTTGCAAAATTGTGAAGGCGGCACTTCGGTGCCGCTTTTAGCCGTTGATCCAACATCAAGCCCCTAACAAACCGCCCGATCGCATCATGCGCTACTGACTGGTGTTCTTCCCGGATGTACCGCGACTCTATAAAGATTGGCGATCTTCGGTTTTCATATAGCTCCGACTACCTTGTTCGAAGTTTCAATATTGCCTAGCGCAAGACCGGCGCCAAACTCATCGTCGGAGCTGGATTGCAAATCCTAGTTACTCGCATCAGAAAATCGGTTATCGTTGCACCAAATAGCCTTATGGCAGGTGGGTAACTGAATTACCGAAATGGCTATGGTCTGCCGTATGCTAAACCGCTGCCTTAAAATCCCTACGATTGATTCCACAAATAGATGAAAGCCTATGAATGACCTGATTTGGATTGGCCCTGCGTTGGTCTTCGGCCTGGTGTCCGTGCGCTTCGGTCTGCCCCCGATGGTAGGCTATCTGATCGGTGGATTTGCGCTTAATATTTTCGGTGACATCGACCGTGAACTGCTATCGCAAGTAGGCGAGATCGGCGTCACCCTGCTGCTGTTTACAATCGGCCTGAAACTGGATGTACGCTCGCTACTGAAACCGGTCGTCTGGGTCGGGGCGACCCTGCACATGCTGATAATAGTGGTGCTATTCGGCATTGCACTCTTCTGGCTAAGTTTCACGGGGCTTGCACTTTTTTCCGCTCTTGAGTTCGAGATTGCCCTGCTGATTGCTTTTGCCCTCAGTTTTTCCAGCACGGTATTTGCTGTCAAGGTGCTGGAAGAGCATGGTGAGTTCAATTCAAAGCACGGTCAGATCGCCATCGGTATTCTGATTATGCAGGATATCTTCGCGGTTTTGTTCCTCGCACTCTCTACCGGAAAGATACCTTCCGTCTGGGCCCTCGGGCTGGCGGCGCTTATCCCGCTGCGACCACTATTGATGCATGTCATGAGCCGCGTAGGTCATGGAGAATTACTAATCCTCTACGGATTGTCCCTCTCTTTCGGTGTCTGGGCGCTGTTTGAATTCGTCGGCGTGAAAGGGGATTTGGGCGCCCTGGTCATCGGCGCGCTTCTGGCGTCCCACCCCTCGGCAGCGGAGATGTCCAAAAAGCTGCTGGGTTTCAAGGATTTGCTGCTGGTGGGTTTTTTCCTGAGTATCGGCATGTCGGGCAGCATTACGGTGCCGGCATTGATCGTCGCCTTTTTCCTGGCGGTGGCGGTTGTCGTAAAGGTAGGCCTCTATTTTCTGGTATTCGTCCGTTTCCGGCTGCGAGCGCGTACCGCAGTTTTCTCCTCTCTCAATCTTGCGAACTATAGTGAGTTCGGTCTGATCGTGGGAGCTATCGCGTTATCTAATGGTTGGTTGAGTGGTGACTGGTTAGTCATCATCGCTTTGGCGCTGACCATGACTTTCATTATCGCGGCTCCCCTAAACAAACACTCCCGCCGAATATACAGCGAGTTGGAAAGGTTCTGCTCCCGTTTCGAATCGCCGACTCCGCTCGCCGAGGACGCGCCCATCAACCCGGGGAACGCCCGGATCGTAATCATCGGTATGGAACGACTGGGAACCGGTGCCTACGACACTCTGGCGGCAAAGTACGGAGGATCGATACTGGGAATCGATGCCGAACCCAATGTGGTTGAACGACATAAAGCAGCAGGTCGAAATGTTATCCTTGCCGATGTCACCGACGACGATTTCTGGTCCCGTGCCCAGGCGGGAAATGTACAAGTCGCGCTATTGGCGCTGCATGGGTTCGAAGAAAATCTGGGAGTCGCTCAGCGTATTCAGCAACTCGTCGGCAAGTCAGTCTATCAGTTTGCGGTGGCGGACTACTCGGATCAGATGCGGATATTGAAGCAGGCAGGTGTCGATGGAGTATGGAATATCGAGACCGAGGCCGGTACCGGTTTCGCCGAAGACGTAATGCTTCAGCTGGAGGGAAAGCTGGCCCAGGGTTGAGGACCGGCTCATTCAACTATAGCGACAAAAGGGAAGACCCTGCGCAATGCCCGGCACGCAGTTTGCTCATTCCCATGCAGGTCAGTCCACCCATCCCAGGACATTGCGTATCACGGACCATCTCGGCTCGGCTTCATCCGCTTGCTCTCCGAGAATATAGTGATTATATAACCGATCAATGGTCCCCTGGCTCTTGTGGTAGTCTATCCAGCGGTTCACAAAATCCTGCATTGAATCATCACGCGACGCGATAGCGTAAGCCAGTGGGATGGCTCCGCTCGCGGGTTGGGGGACCACAACCGTAAAACCCGGATTTAACAGCGTCCATGTCGAGCCTGCCTCTGCATTCATAACCAACCCATCCGATTCGAGAAATCCTCCCTCGAAGAAGAGTTCTGGTGATTCAACTGGAATCGTCTGCACATTGGGATGTAGCTTTTCAATGGAGCGGCTCAGGTAGTCCTCTCCTAGCACGTGCACCTTGATAAACGCCTTCTCTTCAATCTTCTCAATTCTGTCGAATTCAGCGCGCCTGTGATCCTCCACTACTATCGCTAGATTGACCTCCATATACGGCTTGGTCAAACTCAAGTAGGCCGCTGATCCTGGCGTCGCGAGAATGCCGGACATGGCAATATCAAAATGTCTGTTTTGAATCTGATCTTTGAGAGTGGCATAGGTAAAGGGTACAAATTCCAGTTGCACCCCAAGATCTGTCGCCAAACGATGAGCCATCTCCACATCCAGCCCCACTAGCTCTTCCCGATTGTTGAAAAACGAATAGGGCAATGCATCCTTTACGTATCCTACCCGCAGGACGCCTCGCTCCCGAATTGCATCTATAAGTAATTGGTCTCGCGCCAATTCGGGCCCAGGTCTCTCTGGAATATCCTCCAGTACTTTTGCTGGAGGCGCATCTCCATACCACCGCATGCTGGTGACCAAGGTATCCTTGGTGTAGTTGGCATCCACAACAATACCCAGCAGCACCCTGGTTGTGCCTACGCTGACAACGACCAGAACCAAGCTGACCGCGGCGAAAACAACAAGCTTACGGACATTCGTGCTAATCAGTCGGCTTACGGCGCAGGTGGCCAGGATAGCCAACCCGGTTACATGAGCCACCGCTACCAATGTTGCGAAACGGCTGATGTATACCAGTGTCATGAGATAGAGCTCAAACATGTCTTTCGGCACGCGCAACTGGTCGAGCAGAAAAGGCATGCCGATTTCAACGCTGCCAAAGAAGCTGAAAAAGCCGACGACCGCAAACTGGGGATAATCTTCCAGCGACATGGGATTACCCGAAAACCAGGCGGCAAAAGGAACGAACAGCATGATGAGCAGTGTTCCGATATCCGGAAACGGATATCCTATGGGGACCGTAATACCAACCAAGGAGTCGGTGTGCTCGTCACCGACCGCTCTATCATGAAATAGTTGCTTGATACGCTCCGTAAGCAGTGGAAGAACCACGAGCAAGTTTCCGGTGGTGAAACCGGTTACCAGTGGATCCTTGGCCGCCTTGAACACCTCGCGGTAGGTAAACGGTGTGAGGACCGCAATAAGCATTGGAATAAACCAGAAAGTTAGCAACATCGCCCCGACAGTGTAGGCAATGAGATAGACCTGCAGACGGCCAAACTCCTCCACGGTCATGGTGCCCGCCGCTGCCGCCGCGAGCGCAAACACGCCAATAGGGGTAAGTTGGACGACGAACTGGGTTATGCGAATCAGTGCGCTCTGCATACTCGTGAGAGCGTCAACCAATGCAGACTTGTTGGGCACACCGATCAAGGCAATGCCCATCGATAAACCGAAAATGACGACGCCAGGAAGAATGCCTTCCGACAGGGTGTTGAACGGGTTTGCGGGGATGTACAATTTGAGGAAATTGAGCTCCTGCTGGGATTGCACACTACTGGTACTGAAGAAGGATGCTGTCTCGAGATCGGGAAAACTCAATGGCAAGGCAAAAATGACGATAAAGCACATCAGCCACAACAGCCCGAGCACCGCAGCACCGCGAATTCCCAGCGCCTTGGCGGTATCGAGATCAATAGTACCTAGCCCAAGAATCAGGGTGATGAGAAAATAGGGGAGCACCGCCATCTGCAGCAGCATGATAAAACCGTCACCGAGGGGCTGAAGATTCTCAGCGTACTCTCCGAAAAACAGGCCCACGGATATACCGAGCCCCAGACCGGCCAGGGTCAACGTGGTCAGACTAAATCTGGTCATAGGTTAAAAACGGTTGGCTACGACGCTTGCTGGTACCGGTCACAGTGAACTAATTCTCCCGCTTGTCTGAAATACGCTAATACTAATTGTACCCGTACAACCAGTGCGAAGACCCGGTGTGCGTATTGTGTACCGAGTGCAGCGCGCCCCTGGGAATGAATATCTGATCCCCGGGCGACATGTCCCACTGGTCGTTTTCAATGATCATGGTGAGCCGACCAGTGACGACTACCACCAACTCGTCGCAGCCGTGCTTGAAGTTGTTCCACTGTTGTCCAGGTGGATCGACGAATAGATCGCAGGAATACCCCAGCTCTCGCCACTCTTTGGCCACCTCACGCTTATCAACGGGAACCACGAACCTACCTCGAACCAGTGTCTCCATGCCCCCCACTCCCCGGTTATCGCTTTTCCCGGCAATAGGATACACGATGCGGACAGTTTGGAAGAGTATGTCCAGGCATTGACCGACCGGCCGACGGGAAAACCCTGGATAACCGACAAGCCCTCCTTTGGTTTGTTGCAGAGAGAATGTCCGGAGCACTCGACCATCGTTTTCTCGGAACAAGCTCTCTACTAGGCTGACTGGTGCACCTAGTCCGCTGGCTTAGGCACCGTTTCTATTCGGCGGGATAAGATGGATAATTCCCCGATGAATACCTATATTCTTGAAATTCCGGCGCCCCAACTGGGCGCTTCGATCGTCTGCACCGATTGCTTTCCGAGCATAAGGAGAGCGCTGTTTGGATAGGCGTATCATCAAGAGAGGAATGGAGGCACTGATCCAGGTAGATGGAGATCTGGCCCGTGCTGTGGAGGAAATCGGCCTTCCGGCGCCAAGACTAAGGCCCGCCGGTTTCGGAACCCTGTTCGCCATCATCCTCAGTCAGCAGATATCAACCGGTGCCGCCCGCGCAATTCACAAACGTGTCACCACGCTGTTGGAGGATACAACCCCGGAATCTTTGTTGGCAGTGAGCCCAGAAGCTCTACGAAGTGCGGGCATGTCTTATCGCAAGATTGAGTATGCGAGAGGCTTGGCTGAATCGATCGTCGACGGACGGCTGGACCTTGATGGATTGAGAAAGTTGGAAAATTCTGAGATTATCTCCGCTATTACCGCACTTCGGGGCTTCGGGGTTTGGAGTGCGGAGATCTACTTGATGTTTTCACTCAGACGTCGCGATGTGTTTCCCGCTGACGATCTGGCCCTGAGATCATCCTTGCAGATACTCAAAGGATTAGACGCCAGGCTGACATCCAAACAGGCCCGGAATCTGGTGGAACACTGGTCGCCATGGCGGAGCGTGGGCGCGCTCTTTTTATGGCACTACTACCAAGGAGCACCCACCTGAATATGCGTCTTGCTTTCTTAAGCCGTATTATTCCTTCCCGAATCACACACTGAATGCAGTGTCGTAATCTTTACTGATTAGAGTATGCTTTCGCTAACTTTGCGATTAACGCGTACTTCACTTCAGCAACCGAAGAGCATCCGGCCATGGAATACCTACCACTCGGAAACAGTAACTTAAACGTGTCAAGAATATGTTTAGGCACCATGACCTGGGGCAAACAGAATACCCAGGCAGATGCTGATGGGCAATTGGACTACGCTCTGGCAAAAGGCATCAATTTCGTTGATACCGCGGAGATGTATGCGATTCCCCCAACGGCAGAGACCTATGGCACTACCGAGCGCATTATCGGCAACTGGATTGCACGTAATCCCGGTAAGCGGGACGACATAATATTGGCCACCAAAATCGCGGGTAATGGGATCTCCTGGATTCGCGACGGCGCCAATGTTACCGGCTCAGCAGTCGTAAGTTCCGTCGATGCTTCACTGCAACGCCTGAATACCGACTACATCGATTTATACCAAATACACTGGCCCAACCGAAATTCCCCGCACTTTGGAAAGCACTGGCCCGGACGACTGAAATTTACCGCTGTAAACCCCGGCCAGAACAGTGAGCAAATGGTGGATATCCTGGAGGGGCTGGCTACCTGTATCAAGGCGGGTAAAATCCGTCACTGCGGCTTGTCGGATGAAACGCCTTGGGGGATCAACGAGTACCTGCGTTTGAGTGAAAAGCACGATCTTCCGCGCATGATTTCCATTCAAAACGAGTTCAACCTGCTGCATACCAAAGACTGGCCATATTTGATTGAGAACTGCGTAATGAGTGGGGTTGCCTACCTCCCCTGGTCTCCCTTGGCGGGAGGCGCATTGACCGGGAAGTACATGAACGGCGCGCTCCCCGCGGGGGCGCGCTGGACCATGGCCCAGCGCAATGGCATTTTTCGCGACAAAACTCTCTCACACGAAGCAATAGCCGCTTATAAAGAAGTTGCGGACAAATACGGCATTACGCTCGCCACCCTTTCACTTGCCTGGTGCAATCAGGTCGACGGCGTTACCTCAACGATTATCGGGGCCACCAGCATGGCGCAATTGCAAGAGGATATCGCCGCCTTTGAGGTCACCCTCACTAAAGAGATGTGGTTGGATGTTTTAGAGATAATGAAACGTTATCCAGCTCCATTCTAGTGCGTGCAGAACTACTATAGGCGGCGGAAAAGCTTTATACTCTTTGCCCCGCCACGCAGCAGAGCCTGCCTCTTCCCCTCACCGGATCAATTCAATGTCCAGCACTGTTCCCAACGCCCGCAGTTTTCGTGAGCTAGGTCTTCCCGATACTTTACTAACCGCTCTCGATAGGGTGGGCTACGAAATCCCGACCCCTATCCAGACGCAGACTATCCCGCCTCTTCTGGAGGGAGTGGATCTGTTGGGGCACGCTCCCACCGGAACCGGTAAGACCGCAGCATTTGCGCTACCCCTGTTATCCAAAACCGAAATCGGCCGCCGGGATGTTCAGGTCATGGTGCTCACTCCAACCCGCGAACTGGCTATTCAGGTAGCGGAAGCCTTTCAACGCTATGCCATGCATATCAAAGGATTTCACGTACTGCCGATTTACGGCGGCCAAGCGTATACAGGGCAGATAAAGCAGTTAAAACGGGGTACGCACGTGGTTGTGGGCACCCCGGGTCGGATAATGGATCATATGCGGAAATCCACATTAAGGCTGAATACTCTGAAAGCCTTGGTATTGGACGAGGCAGATGAGATGTTGCGCATGGGGTTCATCGACGATGTCAAGTGGATCCTAGACCAGACGCCTGAGCGAAGACAGTTGGCGCTGTTCTCGGCAACCATGCCGAAAGAGATTCAGAAAATTGCCCAACGTTATCTACATGAGCCGAGCACTATCAGTATCGAGGCACGTACCGCTACAGCTAACACCATTCGCCAACGCTATTGGCTTGTTAGCGGCGTGCATAAGTTGGATGCACTCACCAGAATTCTGGAGGTCGAGCATTTCGAAGGGGTGCTGATGTTCGTACGCACCAAGACTACCACGACGGAATTGGCCGAAAGGCTGGAAGCACGAGGTTACGCGGCGGCGGCATTGAATGGCGATATGGCGCAAAGCCTTCGCGAGCAGATGGTCGAACGGCTCAAGAACGGTTCGCTGGATATACTGGTCGCTACCGATGTCGCTGCGCGGGGCCTGGATGTTGATCGGATCAGTCACGTGATCAACTATGACATCCCCTACGATACCGAGGCCTATATACACCGTATCGGTCGTACCGGCCGAGCGGGACGCGAGGGTGACGCCATCCTGTTTGTCGCACCCAGAGAGCGGCGCATGCTCAGAACTATCGAAAAAGCGACGCGGCAACAAATCGAACCGATGACGCTTCCGTCGACCGAAGTGGTCAACAACAAGCGGATCTCGGATTTCAAGCAGAGCATCAGTGATACATTGGCTGCGGGAGAACTGGAATTCATGCAGAGTCTGCTCGAACAATACCAGCAGGAGCACGATGTACCGGCGATGGAAATTGCTGCAGCGTTGGCAATGATTTCCATCGGTGATAAACCGCTACTGCTGAAGGTCGAGAAAGAGAAGGGTAAAAGTTTCAAAACTCAATCCGCAACAGGAGATACCGCGGGTCTGCGCAAGAAGCCGAGCCGCCCGCCCAAAGGCATGGAGAGGTTCCGTATCGAAGTGGGGAGCCAGCACAAAGTCAAACCCGGCAACATCGTCGGTGCCATCGCGAATGAAGCCGGTCTGGATGCCGAGCACATTGGGCGTATCGATATCCACTCCGACTACAGCCTGGTCGATCTGCCATTGGGTATGCCGCGAGAGATTTTTCGTGATCTCGGGAAGAGCTGGGTCTGTGGGCGCCGCCTTAATATCTCACGACTGAAACAGTCCCCGAAGAAACACCACGCTACTCAAAAAGCAAAAACGAGAAAGGCCAAACTCCACAGCTAGACTGGGCAACGGCTGCACAATGAAAAGGGTGTCGTCCGGTGGATAGGTATTGCTCGATTTAACTGCAACCAGGAATGAAGCAGGTAATTAAATATCTTCTTGAGACCGAATTTACAGGAACAGTGTGAGCACCCCGGTATATCCGTATAGCCGACCGTTGTATATCTCCCCGTTGGCGAAGAAACCCACCAAGGGAAAAGTTCCCAAACTACCCCGGATCAGCTTCAGCTCTTCGGAATCCGCCCCGAACTGGTTGCGGCCACGGCCAAGGCAGGAGATGTATATGCCCCCGCGAATAGTGGTACCCTGCAGCCTGCTTTTCAGCCGCTCCAGCATTCTCTCCATATCGTCCCGTGCAGTATTGCCATCCCGGCGACAAAACATCAGCTGCTGCTGCTCTTCGAGTGAGTCGCCCACGGCCACCAGCCCCTGATTGGGATCTATACCCACCAGGTTGCGTACAAGATAATCGTTGGTGTCCACACCTCGAATTGGAAGTGCCGCGAATACATACCCACCGATCTGACTGAGTCTCTTCGAGAGCACTTCGCCGATATCTTCCTTCATTACCTCTAGTGCCGGGCGATCATCCAGGGTGACTGCGATATTCTGCTCGGCTCGGGTGATCTGATGTACGGGCCCGATGGGAGAACAACCCTGGGTATGATCCGTCGCCACCTCCACCTGTTGATTGAAGACGATGCCGGAGAGGCCTCCGGTTACCATTTCATTGGCAATCTGTGGGTTCTGACCCTGCGACGAAGTCAGGCCGCCATTGACAAAACAGTGCCCGGGGATGCTCGCAAGGGAACCGATCCATGCTGGCGTCATGGGGTTGGAGGGGTCTCCATGGAACAGGGAAAAGCAGGAGTCCTGGGCTTGACACCAGGCCGATAGCCCGGACTCTAGCGCTGCCGAGTCACCCTTGAAGTCCGGTAAGAGATAAAAGCTGTCAGTTGGAAAATCACAGAGCAGCATGGAGATGGCCGGAGAATCGTAGACCTCCTCAGCTCCCGCGCATATCCCCATCCCAACCGTGCCTATCCAGGTTATATTGGGAGCGAGCTGCCGAAGCCTGCCGATTACCTGCTCCACGCTATCGGCCAGCTGATCGGTTAAATAAACGAAGCCGAGATTGACATTTGGAGGAATCGGCCCGATCTGCTCCAGGCAGCTGGTAACAAGCTGCCCAGCGTCGGCGTCTCTAGCGTTTGCGGAAAGGAACTGTTCCATCTTGTCTCCCGTTGTCAGTGCATGCACACTTATCTCTTCGGGTACGGCCTTCATCTCCTCACAACTCAGCGGCTTTCGTGAGCTGTTGAATCCAAGGCACCGAGGAGTTGCCAGCCGGAAATACAACAACCGGGCTTCGAGTTTTGATTGTCTATAAAGGGAATATTCGCAGGATTCCTCATCCACTGTCCAATTATCTGATTTCAATTACCCTCACTAATAAAATGTCCGCGGGTCGGGACACGCTTAGCGGCGCCAGCGCCTACCGGATGAATGAACATTTTGAATAGTGGGACAAAAGATATAGGTAGCGGAAGATACTTAACTCAAAAATTCTATGTCAGCAGGCAAATCGCATTCAGAAAGACTCTATTGCCGGTTATCAGTGGGTCTTGAAGCCAATCAGTCCATCAACAACGATTGCGATTGTAAAAGCACAAGTGCGGGCAATATCGATTTTTTCGATACCCCTCTCCGACCTCTATCCGCGTCCCCCCGAATTTTACATGTCAGCCATATCCGCATTCGGCACCACCACTGATTCCGCTTTATTTTCTCTTCGCACTGCCGCTATTTGTGTTCCAGATGCCAGGTATTGAAAATAGCCATCCGGTGCCCGGGATAGAATTTGGTTAGCAAACATCAGCGACTATTTCGTTCAGGGATAAGAGAACGCATTGCAGATCCCCGATTAGGGCAATCGTTTTTGCATAGCTCCGCGAACCAATGGCACACTTATAGAAGGCCTGGCTAATAAAGCAATCTATTTATCCGGCAGGTGAGATGGAGGAATATTGATTATGGAACAGTTGTACAATGTAGTATTTACGGGACAACTCAATCCGGGAGTAAACCAGGATCAGATTGCAGCCTCAGTGAGCGAGCGATTCGGTATCGGCCTGGAGAAAGCAAAAAAACTGGTGGACGCCGGAAAAGAGGTCCTCCTCAAGAAAGGACTGAACAAGCAAAAGGCGGAAAAGTATCTGCGGGTACTGGAGGACATGGGGCTGGTTGTCAGGCTGGTATCCACTGCGCCAGAGCCTCCCCAGTCAGGATTGACGCTGGCACCGATGGAGAACACCAACACTGAGGATACGTCCCCCTCGTCACCACCTATAGAAAAGGGCGAGAGCAACCCCTATGCGGCCCCTCAGTCGGATTTGGAGACAAGATCCGAAGAGGACGCTTTGACCGGCCCAAAGCCTGTCCCAATCGGGCATGGCTGGGGATGGATAACCGGGGGATTTCAACACTTCCGGAAAAATCCATTTGCCTGGCTGATCGCCATTGCCATTTGGATAGTGATCTCGATAGTTGCCGGTCTTATCCCCTTCATCGGGTCTCTGGCGGTCAGCATTTTCTCTCCCGCTGTGCAAGCCGGCTTCATGATAGGCGCGGCTACTCAGGAGCAGGGCGACGACTTCAGAATCGGCCACCTATTCGCTGGTTTTTCCAACAACCTGGGACAGCTGGTGTTGGTTGGTGTGCTTTACCTGGTGGGGATTTTCCTCTGTATCGCCACAGTGGCTGCCATGGCCGGGGGAATGTTCGCCATGCTGGGAGGCATGGGCGGGATGGAGCAGGCCGATCCCGAAGTGGTTGCCGCCATCATGAGCAGCCCCTCCATGTGGTTGTCAATGCTCGTGGGGCTGGGGCTTATTATCCCTCTCATGATGGCATACTGGTTTGCCCCGGCGCTCATCGCCTTGGAGGGTATGTCTGCGTTTTACGCCATGAAGCTGAGTTTTATGGGCTGCCTGAAAAACATCCTGCCCTTTCTATTGTACGGCATCATCAGCATGATATTGCTGATGCTGGGTGCAATTCCTATCGGCCTGGGTCTGCTGATCGTGATACCGGTATTGGTGGGGTCGATTTATACGTCATTCAGGGATATTTATTACGACTAGTTTGCCATAGCCATCGGGGATCGGATTTGGGTGCTTGATACATTACGTAGCTACGAGACGCCCGAAGGAATAGGGCTGGAGATACATATCGCGGGGCCTGTGGTCCGCGCCTGGGCTTGGGCCATTGATTTCGCGATACGAGCGGGTATTTACCTGACGATTTCCATCCCCTTGGGTTATTTCGGCGGCCTGGGGATGGCCGTGTTGTTGATTGGCTTTTTTCTCATCGAATGGTTTTACCCCGTAATTTTCGAAATCCGAAGCGGGGCGACGCCGGGTAAGAAGGCGATGGGAATCCAAGTGATTCATGACAACGGGACCCCGGTATCCTGGCCATCCTCGTTGATTCGAAACCTTGTTCGAGCTGCGGATTTTCTGCCCTTCCTATACGGTTTCGGACTGCTCTCCATGCTGCTGAACCGCGACTTCAAGCGTTTGGGCGATATGGCCGCGGGTACGCTGGTGGTCTACCTCGAAAAACTTCCGGAACGTCAGGCACTGCCGATCGTCGACCCTATACCGCCTCCCGGTGACCTGTATGTGGACGAACAACGCACCTTGCTGGCGTTCTCCGAACGGGCCGCGATACTCACAGTGGACAGAAGTACAGAGTTGGCGGGCATTCTATCGGAGTTGACCGGAGCACAGGGGGCTGAAGGAGTTAACAAGCTTCACGCATATGCCAATTACCTGGCACAGGGGAGGTAGAGTGCAAACGGAGATTTTCATCGCCCCCCTTGATCAGTCCAGTCTGCCGGCGGGATTTCGAAAACCGCGACTCGACAAAGCGCACCCCCAGTGGCAAGGGCATCATGAGACAACTTCGGTTTGAACGGCAGAATAGACCACTATGGGAAGAGCTGAAAACGCTTCTGACTGACCTGGAGCGTCCCGCGCGAAAGCGCTCGCTGAATGGCGAACGTCGGGCGCGTCTTCCCTGGCTCTACCGTCAAGTCTGTAACCACTATGCGTTGGCCCGCAGCAGACGATACAGCCCAGCTCTCGAGGCTGAGTTGCACGACTTGGTGCTGCGCGGGCATCGTAGCCTGTATCGGCGAGGCGGGGCTAAAATCTGGCGTCTGATCACTTTCATCGCCACCGGTTTTCCCCGTACACTCAGGCGAAACGCCCGCTACTTCTGGGTTGCCTGTGCGATGTTTCTACTCCCGGCGCTGCTGATCGGCGGCTACTGCTACACCCAACCGGAACTGATTTACAGCATTCTAGATGAAGTGCAGGTATCGGATGTCGAAGCAATGTACGATCCGGTTAACAGAACTCCGGGTCGGTCACCTGAGCGAAGCTCGGAAACAGACTTCATGATGTTTGGCTACTACATCGCCAACAACATCGGTATCGGTTTTCGCACCTTCGCCGGTGGCATGCTGCTTGGCGTAGGCACTGCTTTCTTGCTGCTGTTCAACGGTATAGTGCTGGGCGGCATCGCAGGTCACCTTTCTAGGCTCGGGTATCATGAAACCTTCTGGCCCTTTGTGAGCGGCCATGGGGCCTTGGAGTTGACGGCCATCGTCATCTGCGGCGCAGCTGGACTCATACTCGCCCATGCCATCATCGCTCCCGGGCAACTCTCGCGAATGGAAGCATTGAAAAAAAGAGCCCGGGATGCGCTGGGGTTGGTGCTGGGAGCGGCGATGATGCTTCTGGTGGCGGCGTTTATCGAAGCGTTCTGGTCATCGAGTGGCGTAAGCTCCGGCACCAAGTACAGCGTGGCCGGACTGCTCTGGCTGCTGGTGGTAGCCTATCTTGGATTTGCAGGAGCGGGGCGCCGTGGATCTCGATAGGATGACAGTTGCCATTCGGCCCCGAAACGCATGGGAAGCGGTAGACCAGGGCTTCGCGATGGCGAGAGAGTGGTTTTTACCGCTTTGGTATTTATGGCTGGCTATTGCCCTGCCGTTCTACCTGCTCGCTTCCCTGCTGTTCCCGGAAAGCCCGTGGCTGGTAATACTGATCGTCTGGTGGTTTAAACCCATCTATGAGCCGCCGCTGCTATTCTGGATGAGCCGCGCCCTGTTTGGCGAAACACAGAATATTACCAAGGTGCTGTCCCAATGGTTGACTATCGTCAGACCGCAGCTGCTGGCCAACTTAACCTGGCGACGCCTAAGCCCGAACCGTTCCTTCTACATGCCAATCGCCCTGCTGGAAGGGTTGCGGGGAGCGGAACGAAAAAAGCGCCTTTTAGTGCTCGGGAGAAAGCAGCACGCCGGGGGTTGGCTGACAGTAGCTGGTGTCCTTTTCGAACTTGCATTGGAGATCTCCATCCTACTCTTGTTGTTCGTGCTGCTGCCCGAGGAGCTGCGCTGGGTCGATCTCGAGCAGCTTATTCTGACACCGGGAACGCTTGAAGAGTGGCTGCACCACATAGGCAACCTGCTGGCCATGTCGTTGATCGCGCCTTTCTATGTTGCCGCCGGTTTCGCCTTGTATTTAAACCGGCGCAGCGAGCTAGAAGCCTGGGACATCGAGATTAGCTTTCATCGCCTGAATGCACGCAGGAAGCATCATGGGGCCGCGCCCCGCCTGGGTCCGGCAGTTATCATCGTCGCGCTGCTCTGGGGTCTTCCGGGCATGGACAACCCGGCGGCCAAACCCCTGGATATCGATCACGAGCGGGCACGGGATGTGATCGAGGAGGTGCTTGCCCAGGATGCATTTGGGGAGAAGGTGCAAAGCCACTACTGGAAATACATTGAGCAGGAATCAGGGGCGGAGGAAGGCGGGCATTGGTTCTGGGATCTTTTACTGGAATTCATAGAAAGCCTAACCAAGAGTTCTGCTGCAGTGGGGGAGACACTGCTGTGGATCGGCGGCGGGTTGCTTCTGGCCTACTTTGTTTACAAGGCACGGTCAGGCAGGGAGTGGTTACGACCTCAATCCTTAAACAGCAAGCCACGCCAATCGGCTCCAGTCAGCGTGATGGGGTTGGAGATCGATCCCGAAAAGCTACCTCAGGATATCGGAGGCGAAGCCTATCGACTGCTGAACAATGGGGATACCAGGGCGGCCATGAGCCTCTTGTACCGAGGTACACTGGCGAAGTTCGTATACAAGGATTTACTGGAAATTCCAGACAGCGCCACCGAGGGTGAATGCCTCCTGTTGGTGACAGCCGGACAACCCCCTGAGCAATCCCGTTTCTTCGAGCGTTTAACCCGCTACTGGGTACAGCTCGCCTACGATCATCAATTGCCAGGGCGCGACTTAGTGGAGAGCCTGTGTCGGGAGTGGCAGATGGTCTGCGCGGGAAACGAAAATGCCGCAGACTGATTTACGCAACTTCGATATGACCGGCGCCTCTGATATAGCATGCTGACCAGAACACATGTATTTATTCTCATCGCTCTACTGACCGGATTGGCTGGCTTGGGCGTCTATTGGTTCCTCACCAACCACGAACGAGTCAGCATCGAGACTCGGACCGGTGTTTCGCCTCAGGCAAGACGCAATCCGTTTCTGGCGGCGGAGCGCTTCTTGTCGCGCCTCGGACTCGATTCTCAAAGCATAAGCGGGAGAGACCGGTTACTGAACCCACCTTCGGAACCCGGCCTGCTGCTGGTCAACAATCTGGGTCCCAGCCTCCCGCCTGAGCGCGAACTGGAGCTGTTGAATTGGATTCGTCGGGGCGGTCACCTGGTGGTGACACCTGACCAGACTTGGGATGAAGAGACCGAAAGCGGGGGCAATCATCTGCTCGATTCATTTGGCGTTCGTCTGCGCTTACTCGAACCCGAAGATGAGTGTGAGGAAACAGCCGGTGACGAGGAATACAATCAGACCGAGGAAAAGACACTGGTCCCAATCAAGCTGCCGGGTTACCACCAGCCATTGCAGATCGCCTTCAATCCGAATCTGATTTTGGTGGACGGAAGCGGCTTGGCCGATGGCGGCTCCCAAGCAGAGGAAGAGGGCTATCTACTGCACTATTCCATGGGACAGGGGAGATTGACTGTGCTGAGCGATCATCGGATTTTCACCAATGATGAAATCGGTGACGGGGATCATGCGTTGTTTCTCGCCACACTGGCAGACGGCCAGGAGCGGGCGTGGCTGCTCTACAGCAGCAATATGCCCTCCCTGTTCAATCTGCTATGGCAGAATTCACCCCAGCTATTGATCAGCTGCCTGTTTCTACTTCCCCTGATTCTCTGGCGCATGACGTTGCGGACCGGCCCACTACTGGGCAGAGAGTGGCAAAACCGGCGCAATCTGATGGAGCACCTCTACGCGGCTGGGGGCTATGCATGGCGCACCGATCAAGCCCGAGGCCTGTTCAACACGACCCAACGGATACTCGAGCAGGCGTGGCGTAGACGTCATCCCGCCTTGGGAAGGCTCGATCGCCGGGCACGCTGCGAATGGATTGGGGAAAAAACCGGACTGACGCCGGAAAACGTCGAGATGGCGCTCTACGGGGATTACTCGGGAGAGCAGGAATTTACGAGGGTGAGCGCTGTGCAACAGCAGCTTGCGGGGAACTATGGAAGCACGGGAGCAAAGGGTCATGACTGAAACGGATCGAGCCAAGGAACCACTGGATCGGGCACTGAACCGGGTGCGGGAACTCGAGGGAGAAATTCAGCGCGCGATCGTTGGCCAAAGACAGGTCGTGCGCGAGGTGGTGATTGGCCTGCTGGCGGCCGGCCATGTGATGGTGGAAGGCTTACCGGGGCTGGGCAAGACCCTTTTGGTCCGAAGCATAGCTGCCGCCGTCGGTGGCAGATTCAATCGAATCCAGTTCACTCCGGATTTGATGCCGAGCGATATCAGCGGACATATCATGTTCGACATGAAGTCCGAGACATTCCGGGTTCGAAGAGGACCGGTATTCTGCAACTTTCTTCTTGCCGACGAGATTAACCGGGCACCAGCCAAGACGCAATCAGCGTTGCTGGAAGTAATGCAAGAGCAACAGGTTTCGATCGAAGGTCACACTCTCCCTGTAGAGAAACCTTTTCTGGTGCTGGCTACTCAGAACCCAATCGAACACGAAGGTACCTATCCCCTGCCACAGGCACAACTCGACCGCTTTCTGCTCAAGGTCTTCATCGACTATCCCCAAGAGGATGAAGAAAACGCCATCGTTCGCCAGGTCACCGAAAATACCGTGGGTGACCTATTGGATACATCGGCAGTGCGCACCATCCTCCGACCCGAAGAGATCATTCAGCTGCAAACTTATACCGCGCGGCTGAAAGTTGATGATCAAATCGTTGCCTATGCGGTACGCATCGTCCGGGCCGCCCGGGATTGGAACGGTGTCGAAATGGGTGCGGGACCCAGAGGCAGCATCGCGCTATTGCGGGCAGCCCGAGGCCACGCTCTGTTGCAAGGCAAGGATTTCGTCACACCGGATGACGTGAAAGCCGTCGCCCCCGCCGTGCTCCGGCATCGACTTAAACTGACAACAGACCTGGAAATCGAGGGCTACAGCCCTGACGATATTTTGAACGATATTCTATCGAACGTGGACGCACCGCGAATATGACCCCACACCGGCGGCTATTGTTCGTTACCGCTGCACTCTGCATCCTGGCGCTGGTGGCCGCCTTCTTACCCGCACTCCAGCCGGCGTGGAAAATGCTCTCAGCCGCAATCGTGGGTGTAACGCTGTTTGATTTCCTATTGTCACGTCGGCGCCCGGCGGTGGCATTCACCCGGGAGATACGGCACAGCATTCCGGTGGCTGTCTGGTCTCCTGTCACCATGATTCTGGAGAATCGCGGCACGGGTAGTGTGCAGTTACAAATCCATGACCACCACCCAGCCTGGTTTGACGCCGATAATCTGCCTCTGCAACTGAATTTACCCGCGAATCGGATCGCCCGCATAGGTTATCGGGTGCGACCAACTCGTCGAGGTGATGGGCTGTTCAGAGGGGCCGATTTAGTATGCCGGTCGCCACTGGGATTCTGGCAACGGAAAATATTCGCCGAATGTCCGGAACGTGTCCGGGTTTTTCCCAACTTCCGTCAAATCGGCAGATACGCCCTGTTGGCAACCGATCATCGTTTGAGCCAGATGGGTGTGCGCCGCCGCCAGCGCCGAGGCGAAGGAAGTGATTTCCATCAACTGCGCGAGTACCGCCCGGGCGACAGCCTAAGGCAGATTGCCTGGAAGGCCAGCTCCCGCTACCGCCGGCTCATATCCAAGGAGTATCAGGACGAACGCGATCAGCAAGTCGTTTTCATGCTCGATTGCGGTCGCCGCATGCGCCATATGGAGCAGGGAAAGCTGCACCTCGACCAGGCACTCAACGCCATCCTTCTGTTGACCCATGTCGCCGCTCAACAAGGCGACGCCGTGGGCTTTCTCTCATTTGGCGGTTCGAGCCGCTGGCTTCCACCCAGTAAAGGCGGTAATCCGGTGAGGCGCCTGTTGTATCACACCTATAATCTCGAATCGTCCACCGAGGCTGCCGACTATCTGGTTGCGGCCCGGGAGCTAATGCCGGTTCAAAGCCGGCGAGCGCTCGTGGTGCTGGTCACCAACACCCGCGATGAAGACCAGGCTGACCTGCGTGCTGCGGTTCAACTCTTGCAACGGCGTCACCTGGTTGTAGTGGCAAATCTGCGGGAATCGCTGTTGGACGATACCGTTTCCCGCCCTGTCAAGGACTTCGACGACGCCCTGAGATTTCACGCGACGGAAGAATACCTGGAAAGCCGCCGTCGGAGCCTGGAGTCCCTGCGGCATCAGGGCGCTGTAGTACTCGATCTGCTTGCCTCAAACTTACCGGGCGCCTTGGTCAATAATTACCTGACCATCAAGGCGTCGGGAACGTTATAGCAACCCGTCAGTCGCCGAGTGACCGCGGCGCATAGTGAGCTCACGCTCGCTCTTGAGCAATCGGCTTTCGCCCGGCAGAGATTAGCCACTATTACGAGTCCAGAGGATGGTTGACAGCGCGGCTGGTTACCCACTGCCCCGAGTTTTCAGGCATCTATCTCCATAATTTTCCTATTTGAATTCTTGACAGCCATTGGATCTTGGTCTAGCTTATTATTTGCAATATGTAGATATTTTATCTGTATTTTGTTTATAAAAATATTTTGAGGAGATCCGTTAATGAAATTGCACCCGTTAAAATCACTGCTGTTGGGATCGCTCTGCTCCTTGGCGCTGGCTGGTAACGCATCCGCCGCGACCAAGTGGGACATGCCTACACCCTACGGTGACGGCGTTCATCACACCAAGAACGTGCGTCTGTTTGCCGAGGATGTGAAGACCAAGACCGGTGGGGAACTTACCATTGTCGTGCATTCGGGAGCATCGCTATTCAAGCATCCGGAGATCCACCGGGCGGTGCGTACCGGGCAGGTTAGCATCGGTGAGATGTTCATGGGGTTGCTCGGCAACAAGGAACCGGTCTTCAAAGCGGATAACATTCCCTTTCTGGCGAGCAATTTCGACAGCGCGGAAAAACTCTGGCGAGCGACCCGGCCCTATGTGGAGGCCAAGCTGAAAAAGGAGGGGTTGCAACTGCTCTATGCCATCCCATGGCCCCCTCAGGGTTTTTATACCAAAAAGGCCATAAACTCAGTAGCAGATCTGGAAGGTTTGAAGATGCGTGCCTACAGTCCCACAACCTCCCGTCTGGCAATACTGCTCAATGCATCCCCCACCACCGTCCAAACCCCGGAGATTCCCCAGGCCTTTAGTACCGGCATCATCGATGCGATGGTGACCTCTCCCGCCACGGGTGTCAGCAGTCAGGCGTGGGATTTCGTCGATCACTACACCGACACCCAAGCCTGGATCCCCAAGAACATGGTGATCGTCAACGCCCGTGCGTTCAAACGTCTTCCCAAAGCTGTGCAGCAGGCGGTGCTCGATGCCGCTGCTGAGGCCGAAAGTCGGGGCTGGCAGATGGCGCGCGACGAGACTGCCGCAAAAACCGCCACCCTAAAGGAGAAGGGAATGATGGTGGCCTCCCCTAGCGACCAGCTGCAGCAAGAGCTCCAGGCGGTCGGCAAGACCATGAGCGATGAGTGGGCCAAGGAGGCAGGTGCCGAAGGTGCTGAAATCATGAAACAGATGCAATAAGTGGCTTTACCTCCAAACAACCCCCTCAAGTTCCGATGAGGGGGTAATAAAAGGCTAACTACCATGCGCAGACTACTTGATACGCTTTATCTGACGGGTGGTGTGGTGGCGGGCGTCTGTATTGTGCTGATGGCGATTCTTATCCTGGCCCAAGTAGTCACTCGCTGGTTTGATGTGATTATCCCGTCGACTGAAGATTTTTCCGGATTTCTATTGGCGGCCGCCAGCTTCCTTGCCCTGGCCTACACCCTTCGCAGCGGCGGCCATATCCGGGTAAACATGCTGATCACCCATTTTCATGGCCGGCTGCGGGTCGTCATCGAGGCGGTCGTTCTGATTATTGCTCTGATTCTCGTTAGCTATACCGCTTGGGCAACCTCGTATCTGACTTACGAATCTTATCTGTTTGAAGAGGTGAGTCAGGGCTATATCGCAGTACCCCTGTGGATACCGCAGGTACCGATGGCCGTTGGGCTAGTCGTGCTCACCATCGCACTGTCGGACGAACTGGTGTTGCTCCTGCGGGGCGAGCAACCTCACTATCTTGAGAACGATGAGTCCGAGGTTATCTCCACCGAGGAGAGGCTCTGATGGACCCATTGATTATCACTCTGATATTGACTCTATGCCTCTTCGGCTTGCTGGCTGCGGGGCTCTGGGTTGCCGCAACGCTTTTCGTCGTGGCATTCGCCGGACTGCTGGTCAATGGCACGGATAACATCGGCATCATCATGGCCACCACCACCTGGGGGGCGTCCTCTTCGTGGACCTTGGCGGCCTTGCCGCTGTTCATATGGATGGGAGAAATCCTTTTTCGCACACGCTTGTCGGAAGATTTGTTCAAAGGCCTGGCACCCTGGCTGAATCACCTGCCGGGCCGCCTGTTGCATGTCAATATTCTCGGCTGCGGAATCTTCGCGGCGGTATCTGGCTCCTCGGCGGCAACCGCCGCCACCATCGGCCGCATGACGGCACCTGAACTCAAACAGCGAGGTTACGACGACCGAATGGCGCTGGGCACCCTGGCCGGTTCAGGTACCCTGGGTCTGCTGATCCCTCCCTCTATCATTCTTATTGTTTACGGGGTCTCTGCCGAAGTCTCCATCGCCCGGCTGTTTATCGCCGGGGCCTTGCCGGGGCTCATGCTGGTACTGCTATTCATGGGGTATACGGTGCTCTGGGCTATGCTCCATAAAAAGGATATGCCAGCCGCGGATCCCCATTTCTCTTTTCGGGAGAAGGTACGTGCCTCCATGGGGCTGTTTCCGGTTATCGGTTTGATCCTGTTCGTCTTGGGCTCCATATACGGTGGACTGGCCACGGCTATCGAAGCGGCGGTGTTCGGCGTCTTCGGTGCGCTGGTGCTCTCCCTGCTCTCCGGCAGCCTGACTCGCGAAACCTTCATGGCCAGCTTGATGGGAGCTACCCGGACCTCCTGCATGATCGCGTTTATCCTCGCCGGGGCTGCCTTTCTCACTGTCGCCATGGGCTTCACCGGCATACCCCGCGCCCTTGCGGAGTACATCGCCACTTTGGGATTGTCACCCCTGGGACTGATTGTTGTATTGACTATTTTCTTCGCGCTGCTCGGCTGCTTTCTTGACGGCATATCGGTGGTGGTGCTGACCACCTCAGTGGTGTTGCCAATGGTGGAGCTGGCAGGAATCGATCTGCTCTGGTTCGGTATCTACCTGGTGCTGGTAGTGGAGATGTCCCAGATCACCCCGCCGGTCGGCTTCAACCTGTTCGTGATTCAGGCACTGACAGGTAAGAACATCCTGCTCATCGCGCGCTACGCACTCCCGTTCTTCCTGCTGTTGATGGTGGCCGTGGTTTTGGTTACGGCCTTTCCCGGCATCGTCACCTGGTTGCCGGCACAGATGACCCACGGCTAATTATTGGAACGCAAAAACAATGAATCTCAACGCATACCCGCATGAGCAAAAGGTGACTGACAATTCAAGGTGGCAGTTCTGGATCGACCGAGGAGGCACCTTCACCGACCTGGTGGCTCGGCGTCCCGATGGCAGCCTGCTGACCCACAAACTACTGTCGGAAAACCCAGGACAGTATCAGGATGCGGCGATTCAGGGCATTCGGGAGATGCTGGGCATCTCTCGGGGGGAGGAGTTGCCAGCACAGCTGGTCGAAGCGGTGAAGATGGGCACAACAGTAGCTACCAATGCACTGCTTGAGCGACGGGGTGAGCCTACCTTGCTGGCAATCACGCGCGGCTTCGCCGATGCCCTTAGAATCGGATACCAGGTGCGCCCTGACCTTTTCACCCTCAATATCGAGCTGCCGGAGATGCTCTACAGCGAGGTAGTGGAGATCGATGAGCGTATCGGCGCCCATGGTGAGATTGTAATGCCGCTTGAGCGGGAGAGTGCGAGAGCCGGGCTGCAACGGGCCTTCGACCGGGGTGTGCGTTCCCTGGCGATCCTGTTGATGCACGGCTACCGTTATCCGGTCCATGAAATGGCGGTGGCCGAACTAGCCAGGGAGATCGGATTTAGCCAGATTTCGGTGAGTTCCGAGGTGAGCCCGCTGATGAAGCTGGTGAGCCGGGGCGACACTACAGTTGTCGATGCCTATCTATCTCCCATCCTGCGACGCTATGTCGAGCAAGTATCCGATGAGCTGAAAGGCATGGAGACGTCCGGCGGACGCTTAATGTTCATGCAGTCAAATGGCGGACTGACCGACGCCCACCTTTTCCAGGGCAAGGATGCCATCCTCTCCGGCCCTGCGGGAGGGGTGGTAGGCATGGTGCGTACAGCAGAGCACGCGGGATTCGGCAAGCTGATCGGCTTCGACATGGGGGGTACTTCGACGGATGTGAGCCATTATGCAGGCGAGTACGAACGCGCCTTCGAAACCGAGGTAGCCGGTGTCCGCCTGCGCGCCCCAATGATGCAGATTCACACGGTGGCGGCCGGAGGCGGCTCTATCCTCGAATTCGACGGATCCCGTTTCCGCGTAGGGCCGGACTCCGCCGGAGCCAATCCGGGACCTGCCAGTTACCGCAATGGAGGGCCGCTGACGGTAACCGACTGCAACCTCATGCTGGGCAAATTACAGCCCGACCACTTCCCGTCAGTTTTTGGACCGAACGCCGATCAGCCTCTCGACGCTGTGGTGGTGACTGAGAAGTTTACCCAGTTGGCTGAGGAGATAGAGAATTCGACCGGCATTGTTAGAACCCCGGAACAGGTCGCGGCAGGTTTTCTCTCCATTGCGGTCGAGAATATGGCTAATGCCATCAAACGTATTTCAGTGCAACGGGGTTACGATGTCTCCGAATATACTCTCTGCTGTTTCGGCGGCGCGGGAGGACAGCACGCCTGCCTTGTGGCCGATTCGCTGGCTATCAAGCGGGTCTATCTTCACCCTTATGCGGGCGTCCTGTCCGCCTTCGGAATGGGATTGGCGGATTTGCGACTAATGCGGCAGCGAGCGGTGGAAGCGGTGCTGGAAGAGGCGTTGATGCCTCGGCTATACAGTGAACTGGACGAACTGCAAGCAGATGGCGAACAAGCAATGCGCGAGCAGGGAGTAGTTGGCGAGCGTATCCAATGCCAGCGCAAACTGCACCTACGTTATCAGGGTTCGGATACAGCCCTGGAAGTGAACTGTTCCGAGCGGGAAAGCGTGCTCGGGGAGTTCGAGAAGGCCCACAAGCAGCGCTTTGGTTTCATCACACCGGAAATACCACTGATCGTCGAAGCGGTTCAGGTAGAAGTAATCGGTCCGGGAGATGCTCCAGATCTGAAGGCTGTCCGCGGCAACAGGATATCAGGGTTGAATCCCATTGCCAGGCATGACACGGTGATGGGTGGCGAGCGCTATGCAACTCCATTCTACGAGCGCGACAAGCTCCCCACAGATACCCCTCTGCCGGGACCGGCGGTAATCGTCGAACGCACCGGCACCATCATTGTCGAACCGGGGTGGCAGGCCAGGCTGACAGCCAGCGACGACATTTTGCTAGAGCGCTATCTACCGGTACCCGAGCGGGTGGCGATAGGTACCCAGGTCGACCCTGTAATGCTGGAGATTTTCAATAATCTCTTTATGTCCATCGCCGAGCAGATGGGAATGGTGCTGGAGAACACAGCGGCCTCGGTCAATATCAAGGAGCGGCTGGATTTCTCCTGTGCTGTATTCGACCTAGAAGGTGATCTGATCGCCAATGCACCGCACATGCCTGTGCATCTCGGCTCCATGAGCGAAAGTATAAAAACTGTGGTTCGCGAGCGTGCGGGCACTATGAAGCGGGGTGACGCCTACATCCTCAACGACCCCTACAACGGCGGCACCCACCTGCCGGACGTCACCATCATCAAACCGGTTTTCCTAACGCAAAACGGCACAGATAAAGTGATTTTCTATGTGGCGTCGCGGGGTCACCATGCGGATATCGGCGGCAAGACTCCCGGCTCCATGCCTCCAGACTCCAAGCGAGTGGAGGAAGAGGGTGTACTGATCAACAACGTTAAACTAGTGGACCGGGGACGGCTTCTGGAGCCAGAGATACGTAGCTTGCTGGCCTCCGGGACTTATCCGGCACGCAATATCGATACCAATATCGCCGACTTCAAGGCGCAGTTGGCAGCCTGTGAAAAGGGAATGCAGGAGCTGTTGCGAATGGTGGACCACTTCGGACTGGAGGTAGTCCACGCTTACATGAAACACGTCCAGGCCAATGCCGAGGAGTCGGTCCGACGGGTACTGGACGTACTCAGAGACGGCAAATTCTGCTATCCCATGGATGATGGTAACCAGGTTTGTGTAAGCATCACCCTGGACCGGGAGGCGCGCAGTGCGCGGATCGATTTTACCGGTACCAGTCCCCAGCATCCCGGCAACTACAATGCACCGGCTTCAATCTGCAGGGCAGCGGTGCTGTACGTATTTCGTTCCCTGGTAGATGATATGATTCCTCTGAACGAGGGATGCCTGAAACCCTTGGAAGTGATCATCCCCGAGGGCTCCATGATCAGTCCAGAATATCCGGCGGCTGTAGTGGCTGGAAATGTGGAGACCTCTCAAGTCATTGTGGATACATTGCTTGGGGCCCTTGGTGTCGCTGCTGGATCCCAGGGAACGATGAACAACTTCACCTGGGGCAATGACAGGTACCAGTATTACGAGACCATTTGCGGCGGAGCGGGCGCCACTGCCAGCCATCCGGGCACCGATGCGGTGCATACGCACATGACCAACTCTCGGCTAACCGATCCCGAGGTGCTCGAGTGGCGTTTCCCTGTGCGTTTAGAGGAATTCAGCATTCGCCGTAACTCAGGTGGTTCAGGTAAGCATCGGGGTGGAAACGGCACCCTGCGTCGACTGCGTTTCCTGGAGCCTATGACCGCCAATATGCTTGCTGGCCACCGGAAGGTTCCGCCTTACGGAATGGCCGGTGGAGAGGCGGGCAAAGTTGGGGTCAACTTTGTGGAGCACACAGATGGGCAGATCACCAGATTGCCGGCCAAAGGCCAGGTCGAGGTATCAACAGGGGACCTGTTCGTAATCAAAACCCCGGGGGGAGGAGGCTACGGTGGCAGGGGCTAGTCGATATACCCAATTAACTCAAAGGCAGGGTCAGACATGAAGGAACAACAAAAGCAACCCATCGTATCTTCCGCGCACTTGGTTTCGGAAAAGAGTGCAGAACTGAGCGAACTGGAATACGGTTTGATTATTGCCAACAATGCCTTCCAGCGTTGGACCCTGCGCTGCATGAGCGCCAGCGGTATGCCCGACCTTAATCCAACGGATATATTGATTTTGCACAACGTCAATCATCGGGGAAGACCGAAAAAAATCGCCGATATCTGTTTCAATCTAAATATCGAAGACACACACACGGCCACCTACGCCCTGCGAAAACTAAGCAAAATCAATCTGGTTCAAAATCGTAAACAGGGAAAGGAAAACTTTTTCTCGACTACCAAAAAGGGCGAGAAGCTCTGTCTACGCTACAAAGAGATTCGCGAGGATTGCCTGTTGAGCGCTATCGGTACCCTCGGTGCGGGCAATAAAGAGATCGGTGATCTGGCGATGGTACTGCGCTCACTTTCGGGACTCTATGATCAGGCAGCCAGGGCTGCGGCATCACTATAATCAACGCCAAGCTGAGAGCTGCGCCGCCTGGCCACTTCGTCTCTGGCGTGGGTTATTAACCTATAGATCCAGACGATTGGTGGGTTTTCCAGCCTGATAATCCCGAATATTGGCTGCCACGATATCGATCAGGCGTTGCCGGGATTCCCGGCTACCCCAAGCGCAGTGGGGTGTGACAATGAGGTTGGGATGATCACAAGCAAGCAGTGGATTGCCATCGACCGGCGGTTCACTGCTCAGGACATCAAAACCTGCGCCGCCCAACCTACCCTGATGCAATGCCTCGACCACGGCCAGCTCATCGACAATGCCACCGCGGGCCGCATTGATCAGCAGCGCACCGGGTTTCATCATCGCCAGTTCCCGCTCCCCTATTAGGTTTCTGGTGTGATCATTCAACGGGCAATGCAGTGTGAGTATGTCCACCTCTGGAAGTATTTCCCGCAGTGGCCTTCGTTCTGCTTGCTTAGTGGTTCCGGGACGAGCCGCCAATAAAACCTCCATGCCAAAGCACTCAGCGATCCTGGCAACCCCCCTACCCAACTCTCCATAGCCGACTATACCCAGCACTTTTCCCGCGATCTCACTAATCGGATAATCCAGCAAGCAAAACATTCTGCTATCACTCCAGTCGCCCTGCTTCACCGCAGAATGGTATTGAATGAGGCGGGTGGTAAGCGCCAATATCAACGCGAAGACATGCTGTACAACCGACGGTGTGCCATAGCCAGTGGTATTTGTGATGGCTATACCCCGCGATTTGGCCGACTCCAAGTCGATGTTGTTGTATCCCGTAGCGGCGACACATATCAGCTTCAGATAATCGGCGTTCTGTATATGCTGTTGGTCAATAACCACTTTATTAGTGACCACCACCGCAGCATCCTGAATGCGTCCGGCGGTCTCTTCAGGAGTTGTAAAGTCATATACTCTCCAGTCATAGTCGGTACTCAGCAGGTTGCCAAGATCAAGGTCATTCAGGTCCAGGGTGGCACAATCCAGTAGCACCGCGACGGGTCTATTCATCCTGTTTCCTTATCTTCCGATTTTTTGCGAATGTGGATTTCACCACCGTAGTTCCAACCTATGAGCCACAAAGCCCCAAGCAACTGTAGCGCTTCGCCAACGGCGACAGGGAGCGAGTACAGCGTACTTATTCCATGCTCGATTTGCGGTTGCGCGCCAAATCCTACACAACATGGACCTTGCCTGTCGAACCTATTCCGGCCAACTATACTGAGCGTTACGGAAGATTCTGATTTCCGCTCCAGGGCACGGCACCGAGTTGAGGTGGTTTCGAGTCAAGTCTACTAGATAACGATTTCAGGCCTTTGCTGAACAAGATGTGTTGGCGGCATTTCACTAGCACCTTCCGGCTTGCTCCAACTAATTTTCAAACGCTGTCGCTTCGTCTGCCAACATCCCTCTCCGGATCAGTACCTGTACTGGTAAAATAGCTTCTCAAGGATTCAGCTCGATCGGTAACGGCCCCCGAGCGGTATTAGCGACATCCCAGGGCTGCATGGGACGGCTTATAGAAAGCAGGGGTATACAGTTAGCCAATTCCAAGGTTTCTTTCCAACAAGGATAACCCCATGTTTCCCAAAGCAGTACTGTGGCAATCCGGAGTATTTCCAGCATAATTGAAGAGGTATTCCCGTAGTAATCGGCGTTATCCCAATCCTGACCCAAGGTATTCGGAGCCGTGACCGATTACTCAGAATGACCGAGGTGCCAATTAGCCGCATTTCCATGGGGATCGTTTTTTACAGCTCGTCAGTGCAGTTTTTGTCTAGCGTAAACTGTGGTACAACTTTTCTCATAATTTGATCTCTCCATCAGTGGTAACTCAGACCCCCGTGAGGTCGACATGGTTTACCAGTTTGGCGAATTCATTCTGGATGGAAATGAGTATTCTCTTCATCATAATGGCGAGGACTGTCATGTCGAACCTCTGGTTTTCGACTTAATTCGATACCTTGCCGCCAGCGATGGACGGATAGTTACCAGGGATGAGATCATTGATCACGTATGGCACGGAAGAGTTGTATCGGATGCAACGGTTGCCAGTTGTATAAAGTCCGCGCGCAAAGCGTTGGGTGATTCCGGAGAAGTACAATGCTTCATAAAAACCGTTCGCGGGCGTGGTCTGCAGTTCGTACCGGAGGTCCAGATTCGGCAGACAAAACAGGTTGACTCTTCTTCAGCCCGGCCCGAGTCGAAATCGGCTTCCCCCTCTCTCGCTGTATTATCCACGGAGTTGTTGGACGCTGATGTAAACTTACAGCGGATCGCCGATACCTTAGTGGAAAACCTGACTACTGTGCTGACTCGAGTTCCTCTGCTGTCGCTGGCATCACGCAAGTCGACTTCTGCAATCAAAGGAGAGGTAATCGATGCCCAAAGTGTGGGAGAGCGCTTGGGTGTCAGTTATATACTCGAGAGCAGCTTACAAAAGGTTTCCGGTCAGCTGCGTCTCAACGTTCAGCTCATCGAAACCCGAAACGGCTTCCACCTGTGGGCCCGTTATTTCGATCGACCATTTGACGACCGAAGCTCCACTAACTTTCTGAACGATGTGTTACCGCGACTGGAAGCTCAGTTGAGCCGCGCAATGTACAATGATCTCCGCAACGAAACGGGTGAACTAAGCGGCGGTCAGCTTTTGATCAAGGCTGTGAGTTTGCTGGCCCTCAAAGGCTGGCACCAATCGACATTTTTGGAAGCGAGCGGTTTGCTTAGAAAGGCCGTGCACCTCGAACCAAACCTGGCGCTCGCTCACAGCTATCTCGCCTTGGTTTTGGGTCTGGGTCATCGTGTTGGTCTTCTCGAACGTTCAACTGCTGTTGTTGATGAAACGGTGTCCGAGGCGGAACGGGCCTTGGATCTCGATGACATGGATTCCAGCGTTGTCAGTATCGCGGGCTGCGCTCTGGCGGATATTGGCCAACCTGCACGTGCCATACCGCTGTTGAAACGGGCACTGGATCTGGATCCTAACAACGGCCATGCCTGGGCGGCGCTTGGTTCAGCTTACGGTATCACGGGTGAGTTCGAGATAGCCGCCGAGCCACTGGAGAAGGGTATTGCGCTGAGCCCTATGGACAATCGTCTGGCAATATGGCGTGCCGTTCTGGCACTCATCTATTTGCAAGCCGGTAACGTCGACCGCGCGCTTTCAACTGCTGAATTGGGTTGTCAGAACGATGACAGGTCTTATTTACCCAAGGTTGCACTCGCCGCCATCAGATTGGTTCGTCGAGAGTTTGAGGAGGCGAAGACTGCCTACCTTGAAGCCCTGCGGGTAAAACCCGATTTATCTCAAAGCGAAGTGAAATGCCTTGTTGGTGCCCGGCTAGGCGCCCACATCGCCAAGCTGAAAGGCTGAGTACCAGCCACTACAACCTTGTTTTTCCGGTCACCCTGGAGCGGGCGAATACTACATGCGCCCGCTCCTGCTTGCCTATTCCAGTGTTTGAGAAACAAGCCCCGTCAGACGCGTTCGCTCTCCGACCGTAATTCAAGCGGAGTGGCTAATTGGCGTTTTCCAGGCGATAGGAACCAAAGCACAGCTGCCACCACCAATAGCGCCGGAACATCGCCCACCAGGTGACCTGTTTCATGTTTGTCGTAGAGTGCCTGCTGGGCCATTATTGCGGCATGCACCACACTGGACCAAACCGTAAACGAAATTAGACTGCGATTTTCTTCAGGCGCCCGTGCGGCGGCAATTAGATATGCGCCCAGTACCGCATACACGCCACAAATCATCTGTAAATAGTACTGCCCGTGACCGCCGTGCCAGACCCAGCCAGACGGCCATATCATGCCAAGTGGATAGATCAGAAAAAATATGGTTCCAATTATGGTCAGTGCGATCTTGAGTATTTTGTTTTTTGTATCATTATTCATCAGTTTGTCTCCCGATTGCGCCGAGTGTTAACAGTGGCGGCGTACCGCCAATGCCCAGTCGGCAGGATTTGATTGCATCTACTTGGTAACAACCACCTCGGCGTACTTGGCGGGTACGTTCATAGAGCCGTCGGTTGCTTTGTCGAATCTGGCGATTGTGTTCATCAGATCCCGAGAGAGTGCGTTTTGTCCTTCCACATTCAAAGCCTCAAAAGCCTTGTGCACCGGACCGTAGAAGCTGCGAAAAACCTCTTCAAAATGCCTTGGTGACTTATAGCGGAAAACAAACTCGCGAAAGCGGATGCTTATCGACTCCTGAGCGGCGAAAGTCTCCGCTAACCAGTCACGGTCACCCCAGAGCGCGGGGGACTTCACACCGGCCGGCGGTGGTACATGTCGGCCAATTGTCTTGAACATCTCGCCAATGAAACTGTCCGGAGTCCAGTTTGCCAACCCGATTTTCCCCCCTGGCCGGCAGACCCGTACCAACTCCCTGGCAACCTGTTCCTGGTTAGGAGCGAACATTGCTCCAAATGTCGAAACAACGGCGTCGTACTCACCATCCGTGAAAGGGAGCGCTTCGACATCCGCGATCTGGAAGCGAATATGGCAGCCTTCCGCTTCCGCTCGCTTTCTCCCGTTTATCAGCAGTGAATCGACATAGTCGGTCGATGTTACGTCATGCCACCGACGAGCAAATGCGAGTGTTGCGTTACCGTTTCCCGCCGCTGCATCCAATACACGCGAACCCGGCCTAAGGTCCAATGTCTCTGCAAGCGCCTCTCCTACAATCTGTAATGTAGTGCCGATCCGTGAATAGTCACCTGCACTCCAGGTTGCTTTTTGCTTCGCTTTAATCGCCTCGTAGTCCGGAGAAGTGTGCTGTGTTTCATGCTCAGTCGGTTTGGCGTCTGTAAATTCGCTCGCTAAATACAAAGAGTTTACGGAATTCATGTTGTTCTCCAGTTGTTAGTTGGTTGGCTCGTTCAGCACAATTTGCTATTTGCTGTAATCGATCAGTGGCTGTTTACATCGACACATGAACGATGGACTCACTATGCGCGTGATTCCCCGCGCTCGCTTGAAAACAACTTGGAGATTGCATGGAGACTTCTTGGGGAAATGCCAATAACCAAAGGAAACCGCCAAAGCGCTGCAACAGATGCTGCTGTGCAGCAGCCGCTGCCCTCGGGTGACGCTGCAGGAAAAAAAGCTGCCTAAAGATGTTGGTATGCCTGTAATGTTGCCCTGGTTATGGCAGTTAACTGTCATCAAAAATTTCGTTAAGCCCCTATTTAACAAGTACTTTTCTAGCCAAATTAAACGGGCAATGGCAGCGTGATAGTTTTGTGATATTTGTCAACTAGGATGTCAGCAACTTTCACGTTTTTGGCGTGGAGGCGGCTGAGAACGCTGTTTAGTCGATTGCCCTAGACCGCGAGCAGCCACAAATAACAATCGGGGTAAATGGCGTTTCGGCGCCCGTTTAATCCTCCGAAAAAACAGAGGAGCCACAAGAAAGATGGAGAGCAAAATGACCAAACGATGCACAATGACGGTTGCCGGCTTGCTGCTCGGCATGGGTATGATACAGACGGCGCAAGCAGTGGAGATCAAAGTAAAGGTTCAGAATCTTAGCCCGGAAGGCGGGTTTTACTTCACTCCGCTGTTTGCCGGATTTCATGATGGAAGTTTTGATTATTTCGATGCCGGCGATACAGCCAGCGCGGCAACTGAAGCACTCGCCGAAGGTGGAGACCCCTCAGGTCTGGCGGGTGAAATTGGGCTGATCGCCAATAGTGTCAATGGAGTCATCGTCGCTCCGGATGGGTTTGGCGGTGCACCCATATTCGACCCGGGTAACGATATGGGAATGTCGACTTTCGATGTCGACCCAAGTGACAATCGCTATTTCAGCTACGCCTCGATGATCATCCCCTCCAACGATGCATTCATCGGAAATGACGATGCCACCGCATACGAGATTTTCGACGATATCGGTAACTTTACCGGTGTAGATATTCTTGTTTTCGCTGGAGAGATTTGGGACGCTGGCACTGAGTTGAATGACGGACAAGGCGCTGCATTTTCGGCGCTCGGCGGTACCAGTACTGATGAGAAGGAGGCCATCGCGCTGCATGCAGGCTTGGACAACTTCCTCAATACAGACACCGCCGCGGGAACAACAATCACGGCTATCCCTTCCGCGGATACCGCAATCGCCCGCATTACAATCTCACAGGTACCGGAACCGGCAATAGTAGCTCTGTTCGCTACAGGGCTCGGGATGATGCTGGTAACGGTTGGAAGACGCCGCCGCAGCTAAATAACCGGCTAACCAGAGTCAAAAGCCCTGCCCACCGCAGGGCTTTTTTTTACTTTCGACAAGCGAAATTGCCCGCATTGAAAATTCCACCGGTTTATAATCTATACCGCTGTTTAACACCATAGAGATACTAACCATAGTTGTCGCGTAGTGAGTTAGCCAATCGAGGCTCCGTGCTCCGGCTCATGCCAATAGTTCGGTTTCGCCATGCCTTTCCCCGTATCACAGGATATCCAGCTGGTTAAATCAGATAGCCGTCAGTAGGCCCCGCCAACTGGTGATCGATGATCCAATGGTATAGGATTCCCAAGTATTCGGGCATCTTTTACCATCGAAATCACTGCTAAAGAAGGCGCTGCATACTTAGCAACATGGCGTTATGTGAGCATGAATTGTGCTGGATCCTGGCATTAACTACACCTTTATATGCTACCCGAAAAATGGGCGAATGCTCGTCTCATAGCTAACTTACATTAGAGGCTGACAAAGTACCTCGGGAGGCACTGGCGCTCTACAATATGTAGGCTTTAATAGATAGGATGTTGTTTCATCTGCAAGCGGAATACTCTCCGGACACCTTGTCCATGACACTCACAGCACAAGGAGCCTTTACAGATGACCACAAGCACCAAAGATATCAAGAAACTAGCCCAGGCATTTCTACGCGCTCAGGGTTTTTATAGCGGCGATATAGATGGCATCTGGGGCAAGTTGTCAAAACGGGCATTTGGCCGTTACATGGATCACCTGCAGTCACTTGGGCTTGAAATAGGCGGTGAAAAAGAGTTTGCCGAAGATGCAATATCTGAAACCATCTCCGGTGTAGTGGTCCTCGACCCAGGGCATGGGGGTAATCGCAGAGTCGGTGGTTCGTCCCCAAATAATGCGATCAGTGCTAGCGGAGTCCTGGAAAAAACGATGACGTTGGATTTAGCCAAACGCGTAAAAAAACAACTGAAAAAGTTGGGTGACAAGATTCCTGGATCGGCTATCAAGGTGCATCTAACTCGAACGGATGATGCAAATCTCAGTCTTAGCGATCGCGCGCAATTCGCCGAAAGCACCGAGGCGGATATCTTCCTAAGCTTTCATTTCAATGGATTCAATGGCGCGGCACGGGGCACTGAGACCTGGATTATATCTTCCGCCAACGGAAACATTAACGAGCGTGAGGATCGCGATTTCGCACAACGGTTACAGACAGCGTTGATAACTACGCTTCGACAGTTCGACCCCAATGCCCGGGACCGCGGCGTCAAGGACAAACTAAAACTGGGAGTACTCAATGACATCTCTCTCGGGAACAACCGAAGAGAACAGAAGACACGGGCATGTCTCACGGAGGTGGAATTCATCGACCACCCGGCCGTAGATGAACTCCTGAACACTGGCCCAAATGCCATCATGGTGCGGGATGCAATCGCCGGAGCAATAGCAGAATCGATTATCGATGATTTAAGGATGAATACATGACTATGAAATATTCGGGCGCCAAGGATTCCGGGCTTCGGCTCTGGCAACTCGACTCTACTCCTGAGCTAACCTGTAACAATATAGTTTTATATTTCGTCAACAGCGCTGTCCTGGTCGTGGTAATTCTGACAGCCTTAGCGGCATGTTCGCCCGGCGTTGAGCCGAGTGATGCGCCAGTATATCGCTCGGTCTGGTCCGAGTTATACCCGGACTCTCTGAATCGGAAACCTTCCCAGGATACACTGCGAGGTTCGTTTCACTTCGCGGCTTCCGCCGGATCCCAAAGCGTAGCTAAGCAGCGGTGGGAAAAATTTCTCTCTACTTGGACACCCAGTAAAGGCCAGTTGGAAGATGCAATGCAAGGCAACTATCTAGCTTGGGCGACACTGGAACTACAACGTGTTACATACCTCCAGCATAATAACCAAAGCGGCGTTCAGGAGATGGATAAAAAATTGCGTGAGCTCGCATCAGAATTTTGATGAGAAAATAGAAAACAATCCTACCATCCTCATGCAGCCGCCTTTCAGCATGACAGGCTATCCCCTTCAAAGATACTTAGCATGGGCATATAGATAGCGAGAAAACCACCAATTGGATGATAGTCGGGTATTTGATGGTCAATACTGAACCGGTATGATTATCTCGTTTCGTCTGAGAAACCAAGGCATAAATGGGGGATCGTAACGCGCCCAAACAGGGCTACCAGTGATTTTAAGCCCTCGGCTGTCGATATAGTTTTCCAGCGCAGTGCGTTTATCACGATATCTCCGCTCTGACCAAGTACCAGAGTACTTGATCACTGCTGCAAGTAAAGGACTCTCTTCGGTCAATTTGATTCGACCATCGACAGGGCGTGGTAGATCGCCAAGTGCATAGTTCGAAGGCATTAAGAAGGTAACACGCCACTGCTCCCCCATTGGCGTCTGCGTCACAGGAGCGGTCATTTTGATTTTCAGCGACTCAGCTTCCAGGCCCGCGGCTGTTTCCCTGGCCGTGTTGCCGCCGGAGATGTAGCCGAACAAGCGCCGAAAACCTTCATTCCCAACCTCTTTAAAATCACCATCCACTATGGTTTCCGCCACAATCAGCTCAGGGTAACTTCTAATTTCAAAATCGCCTTGTTGTTCTATCGTTCTGTAAGGCGGCTCTTCCAACGCGGAGGTGATCAGGGGTGTCGTCGCAAGTAAGGCAATGGCGGGAGCCAGTACAAACTTTATCATTTGAAAAATCCTATATGTTGCCGGTCTGAAGTTCTATCTGCTTTCCAGTACAGGGCGCCCCAAGGTCTTGAATCCACCCGGCGCTCGGCTATTTATGAACATAAAACAGTGTACGAATACTTGGTCTTCCTGGATCATGTCGCGATAGCTAATCAAGTTTTTCTGCCAGACTCCTTTTTCTCAACAAGCTGGTATTATCCCTTCATCAAGGTGTCGTTAATCATGGGAGCATGGCGGGGATGGATAAAGCGGATATCGGCCTGGTTGGACTGGCGGTTATGGGACAGAACCTGGCGCTAAACTTGGACGAGAAGGGCTACCGTGTTGCTGTTTACAACCGCAGTCGGGAGCGTACCGAGGCTTTTCTGGCAACACACGCCAATGGCACCCGTATACAGGGACACACGGAACTGAACTCCCTGGTCCTGGGTCTGGCAGTACCCAGACGAATTCTATTGATGGTCAAAGCCGGCGAAGCGGTGGATGCGGTGATTGATCAACTTTTACCATTGCTCTCACCCGGCGACCTGATTATTGATGGAGGTAATTCCCGCTACTCCGACAGCCAGCGACGCATGGAATCCCTGATATCCTCGGGTATTTTATTTCTGGGCTGCGGTATTTCCGGCGGTGAGGAAGGTGCTCGACATGGTCCGTCTATCATGCCCGGAGGCAACCTGGAGGCCTGGCCGCTGGTAAAGTCCATGCTGCAGAACATTGCAGCCCAAGTGGACGGTGTCCCCTGCTGCCAATGGGTGGGTGAGGGAGGTGCAGGGCACTATGTCAAGATGGTGCATAACGGCATTGAATACGGCGACATGCAGCTTATAGCCGAAGCCTGGCAGTTCATGCGCTATGGCATGAAATTGCAAGTGGATCAAATTCAGCAAGTATTTGCAGATTGGAATAGCGGCGTACTGGATTCTTACTTAATAGAGATCACTGCAGACATTCTCAAGGCCCGGGATAGCGACGGCTCTCCTCTGGTGGAGAAAATCCTGGACAGTGCCGGGCAGAAAGGAACCGGCAGGTGGACTGGTATTAGCGCACTGGAATTGGGGGCACCTCTGACATTGATTGGCGAAGCAGTATTTGCACGCAATCTCTCTGCATTGAAGGAGGAGCGCACCCTGGCTGAGAAGATATTGGGCACGCCTCAAGCCGGGGACAATCCGGATACAGACATGCTTATAGAAGCTTTGGGCCAGGCGCTATACGCCGCGAAAATCGTCTCTTACGCCCAAGGTTTCATGCTCATGGAAAGCGCCGCGCGGAAATATGGCTGGAACCTGCAGTTTGGCAACCTCGCGCTCATGTGGCGCGGTGGCTGTATTATCCGCAGTCGATTTCTCGATAATATCAAGCAAGCCTACGAGAATGATCCCCAACTGAAGAATCTCATGCTGGATGATTTTTTCGCTACCGCCCTCAAAGCCTCAGAAAGCGGCTGGCGTAAGCTGATCGCTGCCGCCATTGCCAGCGGAATCCCTGTCCCCGCACTCTCTTCGGGGCTGGCATTCTTCGACGGCTACCGTAGCGGCCGATCCCCGGCCAATCTGATACAGGCTCAAAGAGACTATTTCGGAGCGCACACATACGAGCGTGTTGACGCACCCCGCGGAAAATTCTTTCACACCGACTGGCTGGCCTTGATCAATGAATGAAGCCTGCACATTCGTGGTTTTCGGTGCCACCGGTAACTTATCGCGTATCAAACTTATGCCGGCGCTCTACAAGCTGGAACAGGCTGGCCGGCTGCATCCGGAGACTCGCATTCTCGCAAGCGGACGGCGAAACTGGAACCGCAGCCAGTGTATCGCCGAAGTTCGTACTTGGCTCGAAGAAAATCATGAGCTCGTAGTTGACGAAACTTCGCTGGAGCGCTTTTTCAGTCGATTATCCTATTTTCGTGCGGATCTGAGCCTCTGTGACTACGCGGATCGGTTGCAGCGTTTTCTCGAACAAGGGGGGTATCCCCGCAATACCGCTTTTTACATGGCGGTGCGCCCGGCAGATTTCGGGCCTACTGCGGAGCACTTGGGTGAAGCTGGGCTACTGGAAGAATATCCGCATGCTTGGCGGCGCGTCGTGTTCGAGAAACCGTTCGGCTACGATTTGGAGAGTGCCCGCATTCTGCAGTCACGTATCTCGCCCTATCTGAGCGAGGAGCAAATATACCGCATTGACCACTACCTGGGAAAAAACACAGTACAGAATGTATTGGTATTTCGTTTCGCCAACACCCTGCTCGAACCCCTCTGGAATCGGAACTATATCGATCATGTGCAGATCACTCATTCGGAAACGGCGGGAGTAGGCACTCGCGCGGCCTACTACGATGGCAGCGGCGCCACCCGGGATATGATCCAAAGCCACCTACTGCAGATGCTCACCCTGGTGGCGATGGAACCCCCGGTTTCCATGAGTGCCGAGGACTTGAGAGATGAAAAGGTAAAAGTTCTCAAGTCCATTCGTTCCCTGAACACCGAAATGCTGCCTGTTACCGCAGTCCGGGGTCAGTATACCGGCTACCAGGATGCCGAGGGGGTAAACAGGGGCTCGAAGACGGAAACCTACGCAGCGATCAAGTTATATGTGGACAACTGGCGCTGGCAGGGTGTGCCTTTCTACCTTCGTACAGGCAAAAGAATGGCGGCACGCCAATCGCAGATCGCCATCCGCTTTCGTCACCCACCCCGCCAATTTTTTCCGCACAGCGCAATCCCCGGAGAAATGTTTCAGAACTGGATCCTGATGGATGTCCAGCCCTGTGAATGCCTGCGTATGGAAATGACAGTCAAGCAACCCGGCTTGGAGATGAAGACTCAGCAAATCGGACTGGATGCGAACCTACTGGAAACCAGCGCCCAGTCCATAGACGCGTACGAAAGTCTGTTACTCGACGTTACTGACGGAGACCGCTCTCTTTTTCTCCGCTACGACGAAGTGAAGCTGGCCTGGAATATCGTGGATCCTATTATTAAGGCCTGGCAACATCGGAATAGCGCTGTTCACCCTTATGAGACCGGCGGCTGGGGCCCAGAAGCCGCCGAGCGGATATTCGACAGCCCCAATCAGGCATGGAGGAACAGCGCGCTGGACGATGAATAACGCCAAGGATCTCAACTGGGTGATATTCGGCGATGCGGACAGCCTCGCTCAAAGTGCTCATGAGCGCATTACCAAACTGGCACAACATGCGATCCGCCTGCGTGGGACTTTCAGGATCGTGCTGGCGGGTGGGACAACCCCGTTAGCTATTTATGTCCTTCTGTCTGAGAGCCGACAGGACTGGGCCCATTGGGAGGTATTCTGGGGCGACGAGCGTTGCCTGCCAGCAGATCACGCACAACGCAACAGCCAACAGGCGAATGCGGCCTGGCTCTCCAGGATAGCCATTCCGCGAAAGCAGATTTACCCAATCCCTGCAGAGCTTGGGCCTGTGGATGGCGCCAGTATGTATCGCGCTATCATTGAGAATGCACCACCTTTTGATCTGGTACTCTTGGGGCTGGGCGAAGACGGCCACACCGCGAGCCTGTTCCCCGGCGGATTGTATCCACAAGACGCCAGGGTAATAGCCGTAAAAGACGCACCCAAGCCACCGCCAGAGAGGGTAAGCCTGACCCCCTTGGCATTGGCTAATTGCCGCAACCTGATGTTTCTGGTCACGGGCAAGCAAAAGACTGCGGCTGTTACCCAATGGAGAAACGGATTTTCACTGCCGGCGGCGGACATAGAAGTCAGAGGAGAGGGTGAGGTGCTTCTGGATCAAGATGCCTGTCCCAGCGGGTTGTAATTTCACGAGCCTATTCCTCTCTCCCCCCCTCTCTGCATTTTCCCGCTCCGGTGAGGTTTTTCCCGGAGTGGCCGCTAACTGCTTTGTACGGCCAACGCACAACCGGCCATACCAGATAATGGATTGCACAAGGAGTAGAAATGAGTATGGATACGGAAGAGAAATTCGTGGAGTTCGTAAAACAGGCAGAGCAAGATGCAGCCGCTAGCCCTAACTCCTACGCCACCAAACTCGCTCTCTTTGCCCTGCTTGGTTACGTGGTTATATTTTCGGTACTGATCGCATTACTGGGTCTTGCCGGCGGGCTAGTGGCGACTGCGTTTTTTAGTACAGGCTTGTTTCTGCTCCTGCTGAAGAAAAAGCTGATTATCGCCGTTGTCTTCGGTATCTGGATTCTGCTTCGGGCGCTTTGGGTAAAATTCGACCCACCCCAAGGTTATACCCTGAAGCGTTCGGAGAACCCGGAATTATTCGCCGAACTGGATGAGTTGAGCAGACAACTAGAGGCGCTGAAAATCCACGAGGTAATACTCGACAGCAGCCTCAATGCGGCGGTCGTGCAGCACCCCCGCCTCGGAGTGCTGGGATGGCATCGAAACTATCTGATTATCGGCTACCAGCTTTTACTGGCCCTCTCTGTCGAAGAAGCACGTTCCGTTCTGGCACACGAATTTGGGCATCTATCAGGAAACCACAGCCGCTTCTCTGGATGGATATACAGAGTACGTATCTCTTGGATGAAGGTAATGGCTGCTTTCGAGGGCGCTCAATCCTGGGGTGCCCGGCTGATGCACAAGTTCTTCAACTGGTACTCTCCCCGATTTGATGCCTACTCATTTGCTCTGGCGCGCAGTAACGAATATGAAGCAGATCTCATTGCAGCTGAGCTTACCTCACCTGAAACGGCTGCTCATGCCTTAGTACATGTACATGCTACCGCCCCCTACTTGAACGAGTATTATTGGAATAACTTTTTTCGCTACGCTGACGAAAGACCTAGGCCGCCGCACGCACCATTCAAAGGTTTGTCTGATTTCCTTTTAGAAAGCCCACTGACAAGAAACGATATGTTGGAACGGATCGATGCAGAAATGGCGGTGGTTACTCACTATGCCGACACCCACCCAAGCCTCAAGGACCGAGTTGGCGCATTGGGTATAGAGCCCTTCGTTCCCAGCCCCCCCGAGATCAACGCCGCCCAGTCTTGGTTTGGTGCACGAAACAAACAGATCATGGAACACTTCGACCGTGAATGGACACAGAAAAATCAAGACGATTGGCGCCAGCGATACGAATACGTGAGCAATGCAAAAAGCCAGTTGAGAGAGTTCTCGCAGTGTCGGATGGAAGATCTGAGCGATGAAGATCTTTGGAAATTTGCTTATTGGACTGAAGAGTTCGTGTCCGACGAAGCCGCCATTCCGTTGTTCCAGGCCTATCAGGAGCGCTACCCGGAAGATCCTGATCCTGCCTTTTTCATTGGCCGTACGCTGTTGGGTCAAGGTAATCCAGAGGGCTTGGAGCAACTGCGACACGCGAGAAAAAGTGCCAATCTCGTGGAACAGACGGCGCATATCGGCTACGATTTCTTAAAGAGCCAAAACCAGGATGAGGAAGCGGAGACTTGGTGGCAAGACTCCATTAGCCAGTATGAAATCTTCATCGCCGCCCAGAAAGAGCGTGACGGGGTTGATACCTCCGACAAACTCATCCGTCCCGAGATTCGGGATGAACTTCTACAACAGCTTATCTCCAGCCTTCGTAAACAGAGTGAAGTTGGCAAAGTATGGTTGGCACAGAAAGTGGTAAAGCATTTCCCTGAAGACCCGGTCTATATCATCGCCTTCAGCACCAAACGATTCCATTTCTCTTACGAAACTATCCAAACCAAAGTAGCAGACGAGCTCGATGTGGAAGGTGTCTTTTTCGTAGCCTGCAAGTCGGGAGAGACACAAGCACTGGCAAAAAAGGTCATTAAGGCCGGCGTGAGTATCCTGTGAACTGCAGTTTCTATCGGGCAATTACTATTTGAGGGGACTTCTCCCAATCTAGCCGTAAGCCCACAACTGAGCCAATGTGCAAATCAGCTTTTGCACCTGCACTAGTGGAATCGTCTTGGCCGGTCCGTCAGTTAAGTTTTTCCGTGAGCCCTATGCTCTGAGCTCCTGGCCTTCCTCATTTAAAACTGTGAATACGACAACTGTAGTGTTTAGACATGCGGATCTGCGTTGGTTAGTACCCCCCATCCCGATTATCGGGATCACTCATCATCATAATCGATGGAACAATTATACTGATGCGCTAGAGCCAGACTATTCACACTAAGAAGCGCTTTACCCAAATCATTTTGGTTCTTACGCTCCTGCCACCAGTGCCGGGGGGCCGGTACCGGTAGTTCGAAGAGCTGTATCGGGAACTGATCTACGAATTGGCCGTCTTGAATTGACCGACGAGCTCACCCAGCTGATTGGCCATACGAGTAAGCGACTGCCCTGTTTTCACGGTTTTTCCCGTATTGGAAGTAGCTTCTCTCGTTACATCACTAATATTGACAATATTGCGATTGATCTCATCTGATACCGCCGCCTGCTCTTCAGCTGCCGTCGCAATTTGCAAGTTCATGTCCTTGATGACAGAAACCGATTTAAGAATGGCGGAAAGAGACTCAGCTGCTAATTCGGAGCGTTGCACACTCTCGTGAGCCCTATTTTTCCCTTTATCCATTGCAGATACCGCTCGCTCAGCCGCCTGCTGTAATCGCTCTACTATCGTTTGGATTTCGTGGGTTGACTCTTGTGAGCGCTGTGCAAGCGTTCTTACTTCGTCTGCGACCACCGCGAAACCGCGCCCCTGTTCACCAGCGCGAGCTGCCTCGATTGCAGCGTTGAGGGCCAACAAGTTAGTCTGTTCAGCAATACCCCGTATCACACTGAGTACAGTACCAATATTTTCACTCTCTTCACTAAGGTCGCTTATTACGTCAGCAGTGCTCTTTACCTCATTCGCCAGCGCAGTTATACCCTCTCTATTTTTCTCTACGACGGAATGGCCACTTTTAGCTTCTTCATCCGCGGTTTCCGAAGCATTGGCTGCGGAAGTCGCATGACGGGCAACCTCTTGTATGGTGACTGACATCTCGTTCATTGCTGTTGCAACCTGATCGGTCTCTGCCTGTTGCATGTTGGCGGCACTGTTGGTGGTACGCGCTACCACTTCGAATTCTTCGGCGGCAACCGAGAGCTGTTGAGAAGAGCTGCCGATCTCGCTTACGAGCTTCTGGAAAGTCTCCATCATGCGATTGAATGCTCGGGCCATAGAGACGATTTCCTGAGGGCCAGTCTCGTCTGCACGAATCGTAATATCTTGATTCTTACTTGTGTCCGACATGAGTTTAGCGAGTTGTCCCACGGGACGTGTTACTCCGGGAACGATATAGATAATCAACCCGACAATGGAGAGAATCAGTATTGTGTTTGCTGCTATTGAAATCAGTTCCAATCTGATAACCGCCTCGTTGATATGCTGACCCGTGTCGGTCTTCAATTCGTCCAGAAGTACTTCACTCTGGTGAATGGTATTTCGCATTTCCCCAAGCAACCCTTGCGTTCTCGTGAGTCCCAACTTCACGTTTGCATCGACCAACGCCTTGAAGTCTGCTTCATAGACTTTCAGTGCAGCAAGAACCTCCTCCCTGATCGCATTACTGATCAGTGACTCCGAGAGATCCTGATGTAGCACGACCATATCTTTTTCAAACTTCTCCAAGTATTTTAAATCAAGGCGTAACATGAAATCTTTTTCACGCCGACGCAGCATAAGCATGTCTTTGATTAGCTTGTCTTGTTTATGCGCCTTCAGCAGATCTTCCGCCTGGTGCACGGCTTTGCGCAACGCGCCGTAGAGACCCGCTTTGGAGTCCAACCCGATCTGTTGCTGAAGATCGGCCATGGATAAAAACTTCATCTGGTAGTCGTCGAGAATGGGAGTCAGGCGCTCTGCTATGCTGCTATCCAGATTATTCTCCTGCAGAGTGTCAACTAGGAGATTTGTCTGGGTTTGCACTGCACTATGGTTGTCATTAAATTTCTCAATGTATTTGGCATCTTTGCGGGCAAGAAAGTCTTTTTCGTTGCGACGCAGCATTAACATTCCAGACTCTATTCCATTGAAAAGGGCGCGGGCATTGCCGAGCGAATCGATACTGCTCATCGAATAGTATTGCAACACCGAAAGCATCAACATACCGAGAACGGAAAGGGCAGCGACTAGCCCCATCTGCCATTTGACCGACCTGTTTCTCATGAATTTTCTCCATAAATGACGACTGCATATTCCATGGGAGGACCCCAATTGACTTAAAGCTATTACGACTTTCTCGGGAAAAGCTTTAGTGTCACAAAAGTGGAAACCACAGCAAAATACCCTTTCTACACCAGGGTTTAACGGCTAAAGAGCAGCAGCAATAAAATGAAAGAGTTTTCGCAAATACTCACCATTGCTGTGGTAGCCAATTTGGCGAAACGAATGGGAAAGATGTCTTACTCAGGAATACCCAACAGTTATAATCCGCGAATTGGATTCTAGACTTGCACAAAATAATAGGCAGTAGCCGGTCAGCTTCTCCAGTCTGGCAACCAGGCTGCTTTTACCTTCTGATTTGAGGAGCACACCATTCGTGGTGTAGAACTTGTCATGGCCAGTTAGAATAATCAGAAAAATGTATTTGTTACTGGCACTGAAACTTAGAGATACGACACCATCGATAGCAAAACAATCCATGTGCCAAAATCTTTGTAAACTTCTGATGCATGTTTCTATTGATACTGGTTTCACCTATCGGCAAATACTTTTCATCGTCGTAACAATCTAACTGTCATCGATCTTTGCTAGAGGACAATCGGAGCCCCAGAGCGGGCATGGTAATTGTTACACACAACCATATCTAGGATTGAACCAGACAGCACTCACATATGAAATCTCGTATTCTCTCTCCTTTGGATAGCATCGGCACTATAACTCCCAGAATAACGGCTAAGATTAGTAGATCTAATCAGTCTGCTGGTTTCGGTGGTATTTTTTCCGTCAACAAATGAAACCTAGATTCAAATTCTTGTTGGTAGTCGCGTGCACTATGGGGTCGCTTTGTATGAACGATTCATCCTTTGGTCTCGAGATACAAGGTCATCGTGGTGCAAGGGGGTTAATGCCGGAGAATACACTCGCAGGATTTGCGAAAGCATTGTCGATAGGTGTCACTACACTGGAGCTGGATGTGGGCGTTACCTCGGATCGAGTCGTGGTTGCCACTCACAATCCACGACTTGAGCCAGAAACAACGCGCGACAAAGACGGAAACTGGTTGGAAGGCACCGGCCCCGCCATCTGGTCGCTCTCCCTACGAGAGTTAAGGTGCTACGACGTAGGCCGCCTGAATCCTGTAACCGATTATAGCACCCGGCATCCACAGCAGCGGCCAGTGGACGGCGCGCGTATTCCCACCCTTGCAGAAGTAATGGATCTAGTGCGCCGTTCGGGCAACACCAAGGTGCGCCTCAGCATCGAGACAAAACTAAACCCAGGAGAGCCCGGGCTGACTCCTCTCCCCGAAGATTTTGTCTCGGCAATTCTGAAAGTTGCTAGAGATAAAAACTTTCTGCACCGAATCACGATTCAATCTTTTGATTGGCGCACACTCTTGGAAACACAAGAACAAGCGCCCGGTGTTCCGACCTCCTACCTGACGGTGCAACAACCATGGAAAGACAATATCCAAATAGACGAACCGGGCCCCTCGCCCTGGACCGCCGGTTTCGATATTAGGGATTTTGGCTACAGCATACCTAGGGCGATAGCAGCAGCCGGGGGACATATATGGTCACCAAATTTTCGGGATTTGTCGGTCGGCGATGTTGTATTGGCCCATAACCTAGGCCTGTCAGTCAAGGTCTGGACAGTCAACGATGCTGCGCAAATGGAGTCTCTGATAATCATGGGAGTGGACGGCATTATCACCGACTACCCAGACCGACTGCGCAAGGTTCTCGAGAAACGCGGTCTTCCTCTCCCTGAGCCGACACCGGTGGAAACTTTAGGGCCACAGGAAGCATGTGAACCAAAACCGGAATGACCTTAAGGCCTCTCTTGTGCCACCAACAGACGGCGCAACAGCCGTTCCGCCTATCTCTTAGTCGGTACCCCCAATAGCGATATATTTTATAATGAAATTGGATAATACCTCAGCAAATTGCTGGAATTCGCTAGAGGATGCAGTGGATCTGGGACGGTAGGATTCGCTGCAATAGCTACCAACTACCCTTGTGGAATACCAGAGTATTCCATCTACTTGCCTTGCCTCTCACCATTCTGGCAAGCGCTCTCGTGAATACAGTCTGCGACAACGATTACACACTGTCGTGTTCAACTAGATCGAACGCGAAGCGTTTTTCTACGGCTGTGCACGAGGATATTTCTGGTAACGCTCCCCACCCCTCTTTCGACACCTGGTATATTGCCGACGGAAGCCAAACGGTTTGTGTATTGCTCTTAATCCACCACACCCCCAATTGCCCTGCAAAGCATCAAGACTACTGAATTATCACAACAGATTTGGACGTATCGCTCTCTTGCTGACATAGATCAACTTCTCTCCAATATGCATCTAAAGTGGAGCAGGAAACAAATTTACCGCCACTCCAAATCTTGATTCCGACAAGTGCCCGCTGACAAAGAGAAATTACTTTTACCGGCAGTCGAATTCTCTTTTCGTCGACACAAAAAACGATATGTCAACAGGCAAAATTATCTGGTGGTATTGGTCAACAGGATTGATATATGATTGCCGCGTCTGTAGAAGCTAGGAACAAAATAACTTAGAACTGAAGCTATGCAGATATCACATCTATTGTAATTACATTGAGGGGAAGTCAATGTCCAGTGCCATCTACGAACGTATTCGCAACAATCCAAAATTCACCGAGTTCGTCAAACGCCGGAGCCGGTTCGCATGGTTCTTATCGGCAATTGTATTCATTATCTTCTACAGCTTCGTCATGGCAGTGGCCTTTGCCCCTGACTTTGTTTCAATGAGACCAATTGAAGGCAGTAACCTGACCGTCGGCATTATTGCAGGGCTATTCCAATTCATCGTCTTCTGGTTGCTGGCCCTGGTTTATGTTCGCCGCGCCAACGGCGAATTCGATGATAGAAATAAGGAAATAGTATTCGACGCCAGGGGAGACCGGTAATGAACAGATCGCCAGGTGTTACCGCATTGTGTTTGGCGCTGCTGCCTAACGTTGTGCTGGCGGCGGGTGATGCGATCGCGCAAACCTCCAAGCAGGCCATAAATTTCAATGCTATCGGTATGTTCATCGTATTTGTCGTGTTCACTCTCGGCATCACCTACTGGGCAGCCAACCGAACCAAAACCACCTCTGATTTCTATACCGCCGGTGGAGGTATAACAGGATGGCAGAACGGCCTTGCCATCGCGGGTGACTATATGTCCGCTGCTACACTGCTTGGCTTGACGGCTATGATGTATGCGAAAGGGGTGGATGCATACATTTATATGATCGCCTTTTTTGTCGGCTGGCCGATTATACTTTTCCTGATGGCCGAGCGTCTGCGGAATCTCGGTCGTTTTACCTTCGCGGATATCACCTCTTACCGTCTCAACCAGGGGAAAGTCCGCACTCTGGCGGCAATAAGCTCCCTCGTCGTGGTCTGTTTTTATCTGGTTGCGCAGATGGTGGGTGCCGGTCAGCTGATCAAGCTTCTATTTGGCCTCGATTACGGCGTGGCATTGGTGATCGTGGGCGCACTGATGATGATCTATGTGACCTTCGGCGGCATGGTGGCGACGACCTGGGTGCAGATCATCAAGGCCTGCCTGCTCTTGACCGGCGGAACTTTGGTTATGTTACTGGCCATGTCCCAATTTGGCTTCAGCTTCGAGGAACTCAGCACCCGTGCCATGGAGGTGCATAGTCTCGGGGTCAAATTGTTGAACCCCGGCAACCTGTTAGCCGATCCGATCACTGCCATCTCCCTCGGGCTCGGCCTGATGTTCGGGACCGCCGGCCTGCCCCATATCCTGATGCGCTTCTTCACAGTCAGCGATGCCAAGGAGGCACGCAAGTCGGTGCTCTTCGCCTCGGGGATCGTGGCATACTTCTTCAACGTGGTGGCCCTCATGGGTTTGTGCGCCGTCATTATCGTAGGTCAAAACCCCTCCTTCTTCGAGGAGGGCCAACTTGGCGGCAAAATCATCGGCGGTGGCAATATGGTTGCCATGCACCTAGCCAAGGCCGTAGGTGGTGATCTATTGCTCGGCTTTTTGTCAGCGGTAGCTTTTGCGACTATCCTCGCCGTAGTCTCTGGTTTGGCATTGGCGGGGGCATCGGCTATCTCCCACGACATCTACTCCCGGGTAATCAAGAAAGGTAGGGCCTCTGAAACTTCGGAACTTCGCGTTTCCAGGCTCGCCACCGTTTCGTTGGGTGTGGTGGCCATCGTGCTTGGTTTGCTTTTCGAGAAGATGAACGTAGCCTTTATGGTCGCTCTCGCCTTCGGCGTTGCTGCCTCTGCCAATTTCCCAGTGTTGATCATGTCCATGTACTGGAAAGGGCTGACCACCCGCGGTGCCATCGCCGGCGGTTATCTGGGGCTCTTCTCAGCCGTGGCACTGGTGGTGCTCTCCAAGTCCGTCTGGGTGAGCGTGCTCGGGTATGACGAGCCGATCTTCCCATATACACAACCGGCGCTATTCTCGATGCCTCTGGCCTTTCTCGCCATTATCGTGGTATCAAAGCTGGATAGAAGCGTAGAGGCAGAAAACGAACGCAATGCGTTCCCCGATCAATTCGTGCGAGCACAAACGGGGGTAGGCGCAGCTACTGCAACTGCCCACTGACCCGGCTAGCCTGCTGTTAGGCTTCAGACAACAGGTCCAGCAAGCCTAACGCTGTTTTCGACCAAGCGACGTATAACCGCCCAGCCTCAAGGCTTGGGCGGTTTTTTTTGGCCAGGCCGTATCCCGACGGCCGTAGCCATGAGGTCTATCTAGGCGAGGTCGAACCGATCGAGATTCATCACCTTGCTCCAGGCCGCGACGAAGTCTTCGATAAACTTCTCCTGAGCGTCTGCTGATGCATAAACTTCCGCCAGGGCGCGCAATTCGGAATTGGAACCGAATACTAAATCAACGCGGGTACCTGTCCATTTGCTCTCTCCCGTGACTCGATCACTACCCTCAAACACATCCTCATCTACTGAAGCCGCCTTCCAGACCGTGCTCATATCGAGCAAGTTAACAAAGAAGTCATTGGTGAGCACCTCGGGGCGATCGGTAAAGACACCATGTTGGGACTTCCCGAAATTGGTATTTAGGACCCGCATTCCACCGATCAGAACCGTCATCTCCGGCGGAGTCAACGTCAACAATTGCGCCCGATCCACCAGCATTTCCTCAGCGGAGACGGAATACCTGGCCTTCTGATAATTGCGGAATCCGTCTGCAATTGGCTCCATTACGGAAAATGACTCGACATCGGTCTGCTCTTGCGAAGCGTCCATACGGCCAGGTGTAAACGGAACCGCTATATCGTGACCGGCGCTCTTTGCAGCCTGTTCAACGGCCGCGCACCCTGCGAGAACGCAGAGGTCAGCGAAAGATAACCGCTTACCGCCCGGCTGATTGTCGTTGAATTCATTCTGAATGGCCTCCAGCGTCTTCAGCACCCTTGCCAGTTGATCCGGCTGGTTCACCTCCCAATCCTTTTGAGGTGCCACACGAATTCGGGCACCGTTCGCTCCGCCCCGCATATCAGAACCGCGGAAGGTTGATGCGGATGCCCAGGCTGTAGTCACCAGTTCGGATATCGACAGGCCGGAATCCAAGATCGTACTTTTTAGGCTGGCAATATCCTGATCATCAACCAGGTCGTGATTGACTGCCGGAATTGGATCTTGCCAAATCATCTCTTCATCAGGAACCTCGTTGCCGAGATAACGGGCACGCGGCCCCATGTCGCGGTGAGTCAGCTTGAACCAGGCGCGGGCAAAAACATCTGCAAACTCATCCGGATTCTCATAAAAACGCCGCGAAATTTTTTCGTAAGCCGGATCGAAGCGCAACGCCAAATCCGTAGTCAACATGGAGGGTGCGTGGCGCTTGGATGGGTCATGAGCATCGGGAACGGAATTGGCACCAGCGCCGTGTGTCGGAACCCATTGATGAGCGCCGGCTGGGCTCTTGGTCAACTCCCATTCATAGCCAAACAGATTCCAGAAGAAATTATTGCTCCATTTGGTGGGCGTGGACGTCCAGATGACCTCCAGGCCGCTGGTGATTGTGTCACCAGCCTTACCCGTACCATGACTGTTTTTCCAACCGAACCCCTGCTCCTCCATGGCAGCTGCTTCGGGCTCAGCTCCTACCATCGCTGCGTCGCCAGCACCGTGGGTTTTACCGAAGGTGTGGCCACCAGCAATGAGGGCGACCGTCTCCTCATCGTCCATCGCCATCCGCGCAAAGGTCTCACGAATATCCTTGGCGGCAGCCAGCGGATCCGGGTTTCCGTTGGGGCCTTCCGGATTGACATAGATCAGACCCATCTGCACAGCTGCGAGCGGGTTCTCAAGCGCTTCATGCTCGCCGGAATAGCGCTTATCCTCCAGCCAGGCATCCTCCCTGCCCCAGTAGATATCCTTTTCTGGCTCCCAGATATCTTCGCGACCGCCAGCAAAACCGAATGTCTTGAAACCCATCGATTCGAGGGCGACATTGCCCGCGAGAATGATCAGATCGGCCCAGGAGATCTTTCGGCCATACTTCTGCTTGACCGGCCAAATTAGTCTGCGCGCCTTATCGAGATTAGTGTTGTCAGGCCAGCTGTTGACGGGAGCGAAACGCTGGTTGCCGGTTCCGGCACCGCCGCGGCCATCTGCCGTGCGGTAAGTACCGGCACTGTGCCATGCCATGCGAATGAACAGAGGCCCGTAGTGCCCATAGTCCGCAGGCCACCAATCCTGGGAGTCCGTCATTAATTTATGGAGGTCTTGCTTTACGGCGCCGAGGTCCAAACGCTTGAACTCCTCAGCGTAGTCATAACCTTCATCCATTGGATCGGACCTGGATGAATGCTGGCGCAGGATTTCCAGCCGCAGCTGATTTGGCCACCAATCCCTATTCGAGGTTCCGCCGCCCGCGGTGTGATTGAATGGGCACTTACTCATTTCAGTCATTACGATATCTCCTGGTTAGCAGATGATCAGCCTAAATCACCCTTTTCTTAGCTGGCTTATGCTAAAGATACAAAGATACATGTAATTGCTGAAATCGTTTATTTCTCTAATTTTTATCGGTATTATCTATTAATTTTCTAGATCTCTTTCTCATCTCTACCGTATTTGGCAGTTGGCTCTGGATAACATCCGCAAAGACAGAGAGGGCCTGACGGCGGGGGAAACTGTGTCGATATACCAATGAAATACTGCGATACGTATCCCGGAGATCCAGTTTACGGGCTACCACACCAATATCGGTCATCCACGCCCCCCGCGTCGCCAATGCCGGCACTAGGGTGCAACCAAATCCCGCACCCACCAATTGCAACAGGGTTTCAAGACTAGCTGCCTGAAGATCGCCCAACTCCCCCCCTTTCGGGCGGCCAGCAAATCTACAGACATCCATTACCTGTTGCGCCAAACAGTGACCGTCCGACAATAACAGCAGGTTAAGCCGTTTGAGATCTTTGTGGGTAATATCCTCTTTTGTATAAAGCGGATGATTACGCGGGTGCGCCAGCCAGAAGGGTTCGTCAAATAGTGGGATGCTCCCTATGTCGGGTTCTTCTACTGCCGTGGCAATGAGTGCAACATCGATCTCGTGATTACGCAGACGCTGCAGCAGTGTCTCGGTAATCTCCTCGCTAAGCACCAGTTTCAGTTGGGGATATTGTTTCTTCAGCGGCACCAAGATCAACGGGATCAAATAGGGGCTGAGGGTTGGAATGGCACCCACGCGCAGTGGTCCGGAAAGTGGATCGTGTTGAGCCCTGGCCAACTGCTCTATGGCATCAGCCTGCTCCATCATTCTACGGGCGTGATCAACGATCTCTTTTCCGACCGGCGTCACTACCACTGACCGCTTGGTTCGCTCGAAAATGGTGACCTCGAGCTCCTCCTCGAGTTTCTTTATCTGGCCGCTAAGCGTTGGCTGACTCACATTGCAGCGCTCGGCCGCGCGGCCAAAGTGACGCGTTTCAGCAACGGCGATAATGTACTTCAGGTCACGCAGGTTCACACGTCGACTCCATCGTTTATGCCATCCGTTAAAGTACATAAAAACGATGTACACTATCAATAAACGCCGATCTAAAGTGAGAGTTCGGACGCCGGAGGCGTCTGTTGTCTTGTTTCCCGAGGCTATCTTCATGCGGCACTCCCATCGCCTTGAGTTGATTTCCATGATTTTGGGGGCGCTGTTGCTGTCATATATACCCGTTCTGCACTGGCCGTTCGCATGGCTGCAAACCTATTACCACGAAATAAGTCATGGTCTGGCTGCAATTGCCGGTGGCGGTGAAATCTCCCGAATCGTTATCCGTCTAGACGGCTCCGGCGTCTGCTATACCCGAGGGGGAATTCACACCCTGACATTGGTGATGGGGTATCTGGGATCCGTTTTTTGGGGGGGGGTGATTTTTTTCTCCACCAGGATTAGGTCGCGGCGGGCATTCCGGAGTCTATTGTTGTTTACATGCCTGCTATTAGTCATGACGCTGACACTCTGGTCAGAGGACCTCGTAACCGCAGCGATTATCGCGGTACTAATCGGGCTGATTTTCTTACAGTGGCGTATGGAATCGACAACACTGGCCAAGCGAGTCTTCCAGTTCCTAGGAGTCTATGTACTGATCGATGCCATCAAGGCGCCTCTGTACCTGATCGACGGCCATCACCGGGGGGATGGGGCAATGCTGAGTGAGATAACGGGGCTGCCCGAGATATTCTGGGTCCTTGGCTGGACGGGATGGGCACTGCTCGGCTTGTATTTGGTGTGGCGGAGTACCGATCAGCAACGAGCCTACTGAATTGAAGAGAGATAAAAGAAGAACCGGCAAAACACTAGCATCGCCATTTATTCTTTATATCAATTGGTTAGCAACTCATTTGGTTTATATAATAAGATAACTGATATCCGAATTTGGACTCTTAAACCGGATCACCCTGGCGCTTGCGGGTACTAATTCAGCGTCTTTGATACCACTCGACTTTGCGGGGTTGGGCATTTATGCTTTCTCCACGCTCAATTTGTTGCGTTCTATGTGGATTAGTTCAACCGCTCAAAGGTATGACTAAATCTCCCCGCGCCAATCACGCTTATCTAATCGGGATGGGACGCTTGTGTTTGCTCAGTTGGACATCACGAATCAGTCGATCAATTGATTCGTGACAGTTTGAACGGCTTTGAATTTTCTGAGCAATTTTCTGGGCTGATACTATTCACATCAAAATAGCTTTGGACAGGGTAAGGAGAAATTGATGAAATCTGTGAAAGCGCTTTTACTGCTTGTTGCATCGGTTGCGACGCTATCTGCTTTTTCTGCGGCGCATGCGGACCAGCTTGATACTGTCATCAAAAGGGGGGTCTTGAACTGTGGTGTAGTACTTGACTTTCCACCCATGGGTTACTTCGACAAAGATAACAAACCAGCAGGATTCGATGTTGATTACTGTAACGACTTGGGAACAGCGCTTGGAGTGAAGGTCGAGATACTCAATCTCACCTGGGGTGACAGAATTCCTTCGCTGGTATCTGGAAAGACCGACGTCGTTATAGGTTCCACATCGGATACGCTAGAGAGAGCCAAATCCGTTGGTTTTTCTTACCCCTATTTCGTATTCAAGTTCCAAGTGTTCTCCAAGAAAGGGACCGAAATAAAAACCTTTGACGATCTCAAAAACGTAAAGGTAGGCGCCGCCCTAGGCACCACGTACGAGACCGAGTACCTCGCTTATGCGAAAAAAATGGGCTGGGGGAAAGATAACTACACCTCTTTCAAGTCTGAGAATGATGCTTATCTGGGTCTCTTCCAGGGAAAAGTAGATGCGATCATCTCCACAAACACCAATATAGCCACCAAGTTGCAGACCAAGGAATTTAAAGACTACGTGGCCGGACCATTTGTACCCGACTACGACGATGTCGTTGGCTTGATCGCCAAGCGAAGCGAGGTGGCTTGGATCGATTACCTCAATCTCTTTCTGATCCACCAGATTAGAGACGGAAAAATGAACGAAAGGTATAAAAAGCACTTTGGCACCGAAGTTCCGGCCGATCTAATCAAAACGCTCAGGGACAACAAGTAACCGAAGTTGATCCCATGGGCCGTCCGGCTCTCATGCGGGGCGGCCCTTGCGCACATCGCGACATGGCCTCTGCACAGTACTCAATTGCTAGCGACTGCTTCGCTCTCGTTTTTATCTGGATAGCGCACTATCCTTTTCTGATCACCACAATGTCTTTTTAAAGCTCCCGACAAAGAGGGATTTTTATGGAGTACGAGTTCCATTGGAATATTGTTTTCCAAAAGATGCCTGAGCTGCTGAATGGCGCATTCGTAACACTGCATGTCTCCGTTTTATCCATGCTTATAGGTATCGCCATCGCCGTACTGCTGGCGATAGCAAAAATGTCCGATTCGAAAATCCTATCTCTTCCGGCAACGCTTTGGGTTGAGATCGCGAGAAATACACCGGCGTTATTTCAGATCTACATGGCCTACTTCGGGCTGGGGGCATTTGGCATCCATCTCTCTCCCTACGTCGCAGTACTCAGTGCCCTGGTGTTCGTCAACGCCGGTTACCTGACGGAGACTTTCAGGGGGGGCTTCCAATCAATCCCAAAGACCCAATACAGCGCTTCGAAATCTCTCGGAATGAACAGCATACAGATCTATCGCTATATTATTCTTCCGCAAATGTTCCGTCGTATCTATCACCCGATGACCAATCAGTTCGTGTGGTCGATTCTTATGAGTTCGCTCGGTATTCTGGTAGGTATGAACGAACTCTCCGGTGAAACACAGAGACTGCAATCGCTTTCTTTCAGAACCTTGGAGTTTTTCATAGTGGCTGCAGTAATGTACTTCGTGATCACCAAGATTGTTCTGTTCAGCGCCTCGCTGATATCACAAAGGATTTTTAAGGGAGACGTATGATGGGCAATTCCTTTTTTACTCCTTTATCGTGGAATGATACGGGCTTCATTCTTACCGGCGTAATGAACACCGTCTATATTTCACTGGTAGCGATTACGGTCGGTACCCTGCTGGGTCTTGCCGTGGGTTTCGTAAGGGCGGAAGCGAACAAATTTATCAACCTCTTGATGGGTGGTGTTCTCGACATCTTGAGGAGTGTCCCTCTCATCATCCAACTCATACTCTTCAGTACCTATATAGGCGCCATCGGCCACCCGCTGGATCCATTTGTCACTGGATCAATTGTGCTGTCCCTGTACACCATGGCATTCATGAGTGAAGTATTTCGAGGCGGCTTCGAAAGTGTCAACAAATCCATGATAGTTGCCGGCAGATCTCTGGGAATGAGCTACTGGCAAACCGTTTCCCATATCCGACTTCCCATAGGCCTGCGGGCTGTATTCCCTTCCTGGCTGGGAGTAGCTCTCAGTGTAATCAAAGACTCGGCATTGGTTTCGGTTATCGGCTATATGGAACTGCTCCGCACATCGGAGCAGCTTATTTCGAGGACCCAGCAACCACTTGAAATCCTCATTGGGGTGGGCCTTTTCTACTTTGTTGTTTCTTATCCACTCTCCCTGTACGGTAAGTATGTTGAAAGGAAGATGGCTATATGATCCAGATCCAGAACGTACATAAAACTTTCGCCGACTTGGAAGTCCTCAAGGGAGTCAACCTGGAGGTTGAAAAAGGCGAGGTCGTCAGTGTCATCGGAGGCAGCGGCAGTGGTAAGTCGACCCTGCTGTACTGCATCAATGCCATTGAGGACATTCAGAAGGGTAGAATTATAGTGGATGAAATTGATGTTCACGCAAAAGGCACCAATAGGGATAAGCTGAGACAGAAGCTGGGCATGGTTTTTCAGCAATGGAATTCCTTTCCTCACCTTACGGTCCTGGAAAATGCCTCCCTCGCCCCTCGGATAGTTTCGAAACTGAGTAGAAAAGAGGCGATAGAAATTGCGAAAAAGGAGTTGAACCATGTAGGCCTGGGTGACAAGTTCGATGAGTATCCAACACGCATGTCTGGGGGACAGCAGCAAAGACTGGCGATCGCCAGAGCCTTGGCGATGAAACCCGACTATATGCTCTTTGATGAAGTGACTTCAGCTCTTGACCCGGAGCTCGTGGGAGAGGTACTCGACACGCTGCGTATGCTGCGTGATGACGGGATGACCATGATCTGTGTTACTCATGAAATCGCTTTCGCAAGGGAAGTCTCGGACAAAGTGGCTTTTTTTCACCAGGGAGTAATTGAGGAGATAGGCCCCCCTGAGCAAGTTATCGTAAATCCGAAGAACGAGGCCACTCAAAAATTTTTAAGCAAAGTACTTCATTAGTGAATAAGTAACGACAGCCAAGAATCCGAGGTTGGTGTGCGCTGTTTGATATGGGCCGTCTAATTTCCTACTGTGTCTTGGCCGCTGTCAGATCCCGTGTAGTACACTCTACCTGCTCGGCACTCCCCACTCAGTTGCCAAGCTGATCTTAGGCGTCGCAATATTGGTTGCAGCGACATTTCTGAATACGGGCAAACGGTCAAACATCAGTCGATTCGCACACTTCGGTATAAGCCGCACTGATGGCGCTAGTCTACTTGGTGTACTGAGAATAGGCGTCGACATTTTCAGTACTGGACGACTGGTCACTGGACAGAACTTAGATAGGGAGACAAAACCATTAATACTACCCTCGCACTGAGCAGCACAATTTTCCACAACTACCTGGTCATAGCGTCAATGATTCTAATGATCGCGGGGGTATCGCTCGGCGTGCTCACCGCAGTGGGCAAAGATACATCATCAATCTGGAAGACCTATCGGGGATGGCTGATAATGGTACCCATCGTCTTTGGCGTGATTCTCCTGGGACGTGAAGCAACCGTTGCCGGTGTTGCGCTTCTGGCTATATTTGGATTCAAGGAGTTTGCGCGGGCAACGGGTGTTTACGAAGATTGGTGGTTGACAGGATTGGTCTACATTTCAATCATCCTGCTATGTGTCATATCACTGATACCGGATCCACGCCTGCAATCTCCCGGTTGGTACGGGCTCTATATGGTGCTGCCCGTTTACGTAGTTGCCGCAGTACTGCTGCTACCCATCTTGCGGGACCGCAGCAAAGGCCAGCTCCGTCAGGTCGCGCTCACCGTTCTGGGGTTCATTTATTTCGGCTGGATGTTTAGTCATCTTGGATTCCTAGCCAATTCCACCTACGCCTATGGCTACATTTTGTATTTGATTTTTGCAGTGGAAATCAACGATATCGCGGCATTCACCTTCGGCAGGCTTTTCGGCAAACATAAGTTACGAAAAAATATCAGTCCCAATAAGACGATCGAAGGCTCAGTGGGCGCGCTGGCTGTTTCGATGGCTCTACCTTGGCTTTTTTCCTTCTCGTTCCCCCACTTCAGTTCGCTGCAACTTTTGTTAACCGGCTTGATTGTTGGAATTGGCGGGCAGCTGGGCGATTTAGTTATCAGCTATATCAAGCGCGATGTAGGCATCAAGGATATGGGCATGGTCATCAGCGGCCATGGTGGGATACTCGATCGTATCGACAGCATGATTTTCGTGGCTCCGATATTTTTCCACATGGTGCGATGGTTCCACGGCCACATATAAGTTATCGAATATGGACGACTGGGACTATCATCCGCCTTCTGATCTGGACCGATCCTTTTTCGAAAAACTAAAGGACTTTCCTAGACAACCTCACATGCTGGTTTTCGCGCTCCGATCGATAATTGCCCTGCTGCTGCGCGCCTGGCTGCGAATCTATCATCGCCTGGAGATCGAAGGACGCAACAACCTGCCGGACGATGGATCTTACGTCATCGTATGCAACCATACCAGCCATCTGGATACGCTGTGCCTGCTATCCATAGTACCTTTAAGGCAAGTGCACAGCACCTTTCCGGCGGCCGCCTCAGACTATTTTTTTTCCAGTGTTCCCCGCAGCGTGTTCAGCGCGATACTGGTTAATGCACTGCCGTTCGATAGGAAACTGAAAGGAAACCAAAGCTTGGCGGTATGCTCGGAGTTGTTGCAGACCCCCGGTAATGTGCTCATTATTTTTCCTGAGGGTACGCGCGCGACAACCGACCGGATGGGGAGGTTCAAGCCGGGCATTGCCCACCTGCTGTTGAATACAGAATTACCGGTAGTACCCTGTAACCTGCAGGGAGGGTTGGCAGCCTGGCCCAAGGAAACGCTGTTTCCCAGGCCGCGAAAACTTCGACTGAAGATTGGTGAGGCCCGCAGCTACGCAGGTCTTAAGCGAAGTGCAAAATCGGTAAAGCGTATCTGCACTGAGCTACAGGAAGCCGTGGCCGAACTGGGAAATATTTCTCTATGACAATCTACCAACTCAAAACTGCATTTCAGGATCTACTTCGCCCTGTAAGTCGGCGCATGGCAGGCTTGGGTATAACCGCGAATCAGGTCACTCTGCTGGCACTGCTTTTATCTTTAGTTATCGGAATCCTGTTGGCTCTCAATCCAACCAGCCGCTGGATTCTCATGTTGATACCCGTATGGCTGTTTTTTCGCATGGCGCTAAACGCTATCGATGGCATGTTGGCCCGAGAGCATGGCATGCAGAGTACTCTCGGTGGCCTTCTTAATGAGCTGAGCGATGTAGTCTCCGATGCCGCGCTCTACCTCCCATTCGCTCTGATTCCAGGTATTCCCCCTTGGCCGGTTGTTCTCATAGTCGTACTAGCCATAATCTCCGAGATGGCGGGTGTAGTCGCTGTCCAGGTCGGTGCCAGTCGAAGGTACGACGGTCCGATGGGTAAAAGTGATCGAGCTTTTATATTCGGATTGCTTGCAACTCTACTTGCATTTGACCTGGGTCCCGGCTGGTGGAGCAATAGCGTGCTGGTCATTGTAATGGTCCTCACCGCGCTGACGGTGATTAACAGATCATACAAAGCGCTCTGCGAGCTTCGTAACAAATCCTCGTGAGTAATCGGCTTTCCAAATATGCCCTATATCTTCATGCGTGCATGGAGTCAACAATGGACTTTGCTATCAGCGCTTTCGTACAGCGCTGGAGGTCACCATACAGCTGATACCGGCGGGTACCAAGCTTTGACTGAAAGTGTTTTTACGATATCCACAGAAAAAAAACACCAGCCTGGAGGAGGCTGGTGTAACACTGCTTCGGGGGTTGTACTCTTGGCAGTTAAACGTTGTCTATAAGGTCAGCGCTGTTGTCGCGATCGTCGCCGTGGCGTTCGAATGGAACATAACCCTTGGCAGGACTCACCTCATTGGCGTTGTACTTGATGTACTCGTCCAGTCCACGCTGGTCATGGTTGCTGGCTACGAAAGGCTGGGATGGGCTCGATCCGACATTGCCCGCTCCGTTTACGATATCTTCAGCTTGTCTGTCAGTGTATGCGCCCGCCATGAGGCTACCGGAAAACAGGGCAGATGCGGCGATGGAGATAATTGCTATGCTTTTTTTCATGATTAGTTCTCTCTCTGTTGGTCAAGGTTGTCAACTATTGGGTGCTTTGTTCTTAAGCCCCGTGCTTTAAACTCTGCTGACTCGTTTGAATCCGGGTCAGTTGCTAAGAATTACGCCAGCTCGGCCCAGCTGGATCACAGAAAAAGTAAATTTTTTTTCAGCTCCAGCTTGCTCGGTTTATAAAGACGGCAATGCCCGACCAACAACGACCTTGAGTCCTCTCTATCTTGGGATATTCTGCTAAAGCGAGACAAAAACAGACTGAGCGTCTGTATGCTGGGCGAAGTCCGATTAACCACCCGGACGTTAAAGCGGGTCAATCCTTTGGGTGGGGGATTGGCACTCCGTCAGTCCTTCAAATCCCCGAGAAGATAACAGGCGCCCTGGCTCCACACGAAGAGCTGCCCATTTCTCTCTCGGCCAAATTGAACCAACTGATAGAAGGTGGAGCGATCTAGTCGCGCCTCCAGCCCGTTTCGAACCATCACGTAGGGCAAGGATTCCTGGGTCTCTTGATTTAGTGAAATGCGCAATCCATGCGTGCTGTCGACTACAACGGTCTCTCCCACATTCGTTGTGAAGCGCAGGATCTGCTGTTGCGCCCTGCTTTCCCGCTGTATGTCAACGGCAATAAAGGGGACGTCCTCCACTTGTATACGAAGCTTTTCGGCCGGCGTTACCAGATAATACTCACCGTTCGTCTCTCGGCGCAAAATGGACGAAAAGAGCTCAGTCATTCGTTGACGTTGGATAGCCGAACCTTCGTGGTACCAAGTACCGTCCCGTGCGATCCTGATATCAATATCACGACAATGTTCCGGGTTCCAGCCCTGAACGCGAGTTCGCATCCTATTCAGATAAGCAGACCGTTTATCTTCAGTAATCATCGTAATCTAATAGTACACCCGCTGCTGACTCCCCGCAGACACTTCGGGCATGTGCCAGCGCATGAGCTACCATCAGCTCAAGCCATGAGGAGATAAAGTGGAATGACCGCTGCCATCTTATCCTTTATAAGGGGGGTACTACCCAGCCATGGCTTGAAACGGATCAACTATAAACCTCAAACTTACTCATGTTTAAAACAACCTTGAACCAGATGGACTTCTCTGCATACACTGAAGCCATACAGCCCTAGCTGTCACTCGACGATGCAATACATCCTTTCACTCCGTTGGAAACAACATGCCCATTGAACAAATCATCAAGTCGCGCAAAAAGGACCTCGGTGGCTTTTTTGTCCACCGTTTACTGCCACATTCCAGTCAACCCATGGTCGGTCCCTGGGTATTCTTTGACCATATGGGGCCGGCGAGATTTCCCGCAGGTGAAGGAATCGACGTTCGACCCCATCCCCACATAAACCTGGCAACGGTAACCTACCTCTTTGAAGGCGAGGTTTTTCACCGCGACTCACTTGGAAGTGAGCAAATCATTCGGCCGGGAGATATCAATCTCATGGTCGCCGGAAAGGGGATTACCCACTCTGAGCGGGAAACCGAGGCGGTGAGAAATTCCACTCACAGTCTACATGGCCTCCAACTCTGGCTGGCACTACCGAAGGAGCAGGAGGAGATCGAGCCCGCTTTCTATCACTACCCGAGTGAAAGCATCCCCGCGCTGACCGTGGATGGCGTTCCGCTGAGGGTCATGATGGGCACCGCTTACGGGGAAACCTCGCCAGTAATCAGTTATAGCGACACTTTATACATCGAAGCCCAGATGCAGGCCGGGCAAAGCGTGGAGCTCCCGCCTGCGGAAGAGCGGGCATTGTATATCGTCGGAGGTACTGTGGAAATTGAAGGGAACTCCCTCCTGCAACACGATATGGCGATTCTCAACAATAGTCCGGCTGCCATTACTGCGACATCAGATACGCGCATCGTGATGATTGGAGGCGAAAATCCCGGAGAGAGGTTTATTGTTTGGAATTTCGTATCCAGCAGCAGAGCTAGAATTCAGCAGGCAACGGAAGACTGGCAGGCCGGGCGCTTTCCAAAGGTCCCTGGAGACGAAGAGGAATTCATCCCTTTTCCGAACTGAAGTGATCGCCTGTGGCTCTGTAGACTAGTAGGACGATGGCATCAGTAAGCCCAGAGCCGCTTGATGGATGCCATCCACCGAACTTCGAAGAACACAACTTAGTTTGAAGTCTGACAGGATCTCCGTTTCCCCAACCCCTTATCCATGAACAGCTTGCTACTCCAAGCCTTTATCTATCTCTGCGCAGCGGTGATCACTGTGCCAATCGCCAAGCGGCTTGGTTTCAGTTCGGTGCTGGGTTATTTGGTCGCTGGAATCGTTATTGGACCTGCCCTCGGTCTTGTGGGCTCCGAGACCCAGGATATCCAGCAGTTTGCCGAGTTCGGCATTGTGATGATGCTTTTCGTGGTGGGATTGGGTTTAAAGCCGCGCCGGCTTTGGGAGATGCGATCTCAGCTGCTGGGACTGGGTAGTATGCAAGTTGGCATTACAGCCCTACTGATTGCCGCTGCCGCCCACTTGATCGAAGTAACCTGGGGCACCTCCATCGCCATCGGGATGATCTTGGCGCTCTCCTCGACGGCTATCGTCTTACAGACACTGGGTGAGAAGGGACTGGCCGATACCAAGGGCGGCCGCGCCAGTTTTTCCATATTGCTGTTCCAGGACATTGCCGTCATCCCGATACTGGCCCTGATCCCCTTACTGGTTCTGCTGATTCCAGGGGGAGACGGGCCGGGTAACTTGGGAGTCGGCACCGATGCGCATGGCAAGGTCCAGCATCAAGAGTATCTCAGCCTGATTCAAGGCCTGTCCGGCTGGGCCCAAACCCTGGGAATACTGTTGGCCGTCGCTGCAGTGTTGCTCGGCGAACGCTACGTTGCACGCCCGCTGTTTCGCATGATTGCCAAGTCCAAACTGCGGGAAATCCTCACTGCTGCCGCGCTGCTGCTGGTGATCGGCACCGCCCTGCTCATGACGCTCGTGGGTATGTCCCCCGCCCTCGGGGTATTTCTGGCCGGCGTATTACTGGCCAACAGCGAATACCGGTACGAACTCGAGTCCGTAATCGAACCCTTCAAAGGTCTGCTCCTGGGTCTGTTCTTCATCACGGTGGGAGCAGGGATCGACTTCAGGGTACTCTTTAGCGAGCCTGCAACCGTGTTGGGCTTGACATTGGGCGTTATGGTGTTGAAAGCGGCCGTGCTGTTCGGCCTGGGGCATCTTTTTGGTCTCAAATCGGGCGATCGCTGGCTGCTCGCCCTTGCCCTGGCGCAGGCCGGTGAGTTTAGTTTCGTATTGCTTGCCTTCAGCGTCCAAAACGGGGTGGTACCCGATGATATTTCACGCATCCTCTTGTTGGTAATCGCCTTGACGATGCTGTTGGCACCACTGCTCATGATGCTCAGCGAGCGATTGATGGGTAGCGATCGGCTTGGCGGGGACAGTTCGAAAAATCTACGAGTTTTCATCAGCTATTCAAGAAAAGATATATCGCAGACCAAGCACTTGTTGGAAGTACTGGAGCGAGAGGGGTTTGAGGTTTTCGTGGATTTCAGGGATCTGCCTTATGGCGAGGAGTGGCAGAGAGAGTTAGATCAAAGTATACGCAAGTCCGATATCGTAGTCTGGATGGTCAGCTCGGACTCTCTGAAATCAAAATGGTGTGATTGGGAGATCGGTAAAGTCACCGAATACGCCAAACGCCTGATACCCGTCATGGTGGAGGATTTAGATCGAAACCACCTTCCCGAGGCAATCAACAGGATCCAGGTTATTCCTCGAGCCGGCATTTTCGATTTCGGGGACTCCAACCTAATCGACGATTTTATCGAGACATTGCGGACGAGTCACACATGGATCAAACAATATACCGTATTGATGGAGCGCGCGGTGTTGTGGAATAAAGACGGCCGAAGCTCCTATTGGCTGTTGCGTGAAGACGAATTGAGTATTGCGAAAACATGGCTCAACGAGGCACCCGACTACAGGCAAAGGCTCAACGAGACAGTCATGGATCTGATCCATTCGAGCGAAATAACGCGGCAGCGGAAATAAGTGTCACCGAAAAATTGGATATCGCGGTGTTTCTCCCAGCAACTTCGCCGCTTACACTCGAACATCGGTTTGGCTGGCGTGATGCCACACACCCTAGGGTACGCCCAAAAACGACCACAACAGTAGATTCCCTTCTATATCCGCAATAAACGAAAATGTTCAGGGCATGTCCGATATTTGCTCGAACAAATGTCGATAATTGCCATCCAACTCTTGCCTTAACCCCTGCTCTTTGGCCCGCCTGCAACCGCCCATTAAGCTCAGGTTCTGAAGGAAGTTCTGTTCTATTGCGGCTCTCTCAGCACGATCATCTTCACCAATATATAGGTTGATTACCTGATTTACGGTGAGCCGGTATTTAGACAAAAACAGCTTGTTCGCTCCCTCGGTCTTTGTTGACGCGACATTCCCTCGGCAGCGCGCATTATAAAGATCGTATTCTTGGGACGTTCTCACGAGTTCCGCAAGCAGCCTTCCAGTTTCCTCGCTTATCAGGGGATTGGCGGAGACTCTGCCTGGGCCGACTGCAAGCACACAGATTGCAACAAACCCGATTCTTAACCACTTGAAAATTAGTGCACCCACTTAGAAAGACTCGCCAGATTTCATTGATCACCCATACTTCGATTAAACAATACATCACTTGTATAGCCCGATTGGCCAACCCAAGGCAATCGGCCCTCAACATTCAGACCCATCGGCTTGGCAGTACGATTAATGAACACCATTGAATGGCGATACAAGGGGATACCAATGGAGTTCGCCATAGGAGGGCTCAATAATACTTTTCGATCGGAAGTAAACCGACCAGCGCCGATTTGAAACGGCGCCACCACCCAGTTGCCGGCTCATGCCGATATACACCGTCATTCGCCTCCCATTTTAGAGCTCCCCCTTCTTCGATTTCCACCTTCCAACTATTATCGGGTCCCATGGCATTCTCGATAGATTCGGCTACTCTGACGGCCAACTGCGGACTATGGACAATGAGCGTGGTTTCGCCATTGAGATAGATCGAACGCAGGTTGATATTGAACGAGCCTACATAGAGGATTGTGCGGTCAAAGACCATAGTTTTGGCATGGAGGCTGATATCACCGCTACAAGCGACAGAAGCAGCGGTGCAAGTTGCACAGATGCGCCCGTCAGGACGGAGCTCCAGGAGCTCGATACCACTCTCCAGCATCTGCTGGCGTGTGCGAGCATATCCTGCATGGTTGCCGATCAGGTCGTTGGAGGCGAGTGAGTTGGTGATCGCCCTGACCTGAACCCCCTGAGAACTCAGGGTTGCCACCCCCTTCAACTGCCGTTCGCCAAGGATCAGGTAGGCGGACTCGATGAGCACTTCATTTCGGCTTGACTCCATCAGTTCCCGTAAACGGTCGGCAGTGGCGGCAGGATAATCCACATCTGGCAGGGCCTGGGGTACCGGTTCACTGTATACCAGTTCAGCGGGCGCCCATACCAACTGAGCCACCCATTCTCGCATTAGCGTCAAAGCGCGATCTGCTTGCTGCGGGGGTTTGCAGGTCAACTCCCGAGTATCCCCGGCATTGTCACGGGCATTGGTTAAGAGCTGTTTAACTTGCTCCGGTTCAAATCTTTTACCAGCCAGTCTTGAGACCGGGTAAGCAGCATGGCTATTCCAGTAGCGGTCGAAGTTGCCGGAAATGTCCACCACGATGGAACCTGCCGCCATCATATCGCGATCGAGAAAATTAACCTCCGGATGCAGGCCAAAATACTCATCGCCGATGTTACGTCCGCCTACAATTCCGAAGGCGCCATCGACTACAAAAGTCTTGTTATGCATACGCCGGTTGATACGCTGAAAATCACCCGCGGCCTCCATCAACTTCCCCGGACCCTCCCGTGTTGCGAAGGGGTTGTAGATACGGATCTCGATATTCGGGTGACTGTCCAGCGCGGCAAGCAGGGCATCCCTGCCTCCGATATTGAAGTCGTCGAGCAACAGGCGGACGCGCACTCCACGATCGGCGGCAAGCAACAGCCGCTGTGCCAGGTAACGCCCGGAGGTATCGCTGTTCCAGATGTAGTACTGCGCATCGATGCTCTTTTCGGCTGCCTCGATCAAGGCCACACGCTGCAGAAAGGCGTCGCGTCCGGTATCCTGAATATAAAACCCCGACTCACCGTCGTGGTGGGCAGCGGCATGCCCCGCCAAGCGCCCGAGACGGGTCTGCTCAGGCTGGTTAAAGGCGTGCGAGGCCGGTAAATCAAGCCCCTCGGGCAGGCGCGCGCAGCCCTGCAACAAAGTGAGCAGAATCAGCCCGGCTATCCACCGTGTGAAATCTATTCCGCGTATTGGAGAACGAATAACCGCCCTAACCCTCCCCTCTATCCGAACCTCTGGCAGCCCGGTCTGTTTTAATCCTGGAGGCTCATAAGTGAATCGCATTAGTAGTCGCAGCCATGTTAAAACCCTTACCTGAATACCCGAGCTATTGCTCTTCATACTTCGACAAAACCGCTCACTATACTCCGTTCGAAAGTTATCGCCGTCAAGAACGGGGTTCGCTGCAACCGCTACTGGCATTTTATTCACACCCCAGGCTCTTGAAAAAACGCCTTCGCAGAATCCAACGGCTCATCCCCTTCATCCCTTAAGTTTGTTCCCAGCGGGTTTTGGTGGATAATTCCCAAAGGCATTGTTGAAACTTACTGATACCTCGGTGCTGCCATTGGACAACCTTTTAAATTGCCGTCCGAGAAGAGAGAAGTGGATCGCTGGGTCTAATAATTGCTACATACTTTCAACAGCTTAAGTCAGTTTCAAAAAATATGGCGCAAACATCGGCGATAGTTGTTGGACACTAGAGAAGCGATCGTCAGTGCCGTATTGGCGATCCTTTGCTGAACGCCGCAAAGGCTCCTCAAAGGTGATGAAATTGGGCGTCGTGGTGTAGTGATAATCTTGCCACAGAGGTGAGTTAACAATGATAGGAAGTATCTTGTTCTGGTCGTCCCTCGCCGTCGCGCTGGTAATCGGCTTTCTCTATTTCCGCGATCTCGGCGACGTTAGCCAAATGCTGCTCAAGGTGAAGCGCGAGAACATGGTGCGTTTCATTCGCAACGAATATCGGCTGCTTGGCATCGGTCTCGCGGGGCTGGCCACTATGACCATCGCCCATTTCGCCCTCGATGGCGGGCCCAGGGGATTCTGGTGGGCGGCGATCCTGCTCAGCATTATTCTCTACGGCTTTCCCTACGTCTGGGTGCACATCGGTCTCAGGAACCAGAAGGATTCGGCACGCTACTACAGCATCGAGGAGGCGAAGCAGTATGTCAGCCCATCGAGCCAGGTGATAGTGATCGAAAACAACGGCATCGCCCGTGCACACCCCCAAGCTCAGGTAATGCGCCCCCATCTGACCGGTAATGACGAGGGTCTCGACGGCGAGAACGTGGTAATGACTTACTGTGCCATGGCCAACCTCGGCATCGCTTATACACCCGAGGTAGAAGGCGAGAAGCTCGACCTCGAGGTATTGGCGCAACACGGCAACAACCTCATACTGAGGGATAACCGAACCGGGGAACCCATTCAGCAGATATACGGATTTCGCGAGGGTGATGCCGCACCGGACGAAAAAGGTCCGGCCTGCGCGCTGCGGCCCTCGTTAGCCATGCGTCCATGGCCGACTTTCCGGATGACGTTTCGCGGCTTCCAAAAAGCTTATCCCGAAGGCACTGTATTTGTGAACAAGCCGCCCTCGAATCCACTCCTCTATCTGTTCGACATGGTGCTCGAGATGGTGTTCTCATCCTCGATCGATCGCCAGCACCGGGAGGCCAAGCCGGTCATGGACAACATGACCCGCTACGATGACCGGTTACCGAACAAAACTTATGTCTGGGGAGTCGACTTCGGTAGAGACGCGGTCTGCTGGACCGATGACTTCGTTGTCGATCAGGGCAATATCGTGAATGCCGAGGTTGGCGGCCGGCCTGTCGTCGTGGCATGGGACCCGCGCTATGAAAGCCTGGGGGTCTGGCACAACGACACCAATGAGCCAGTCACTGAAATCGATTTCTTCGGCAATACACCTGCGGGGCGCTTGAAACGAGTCGAGACCCTCAAGCCAGGACTTTTCTGGCATGTTTGGGCGGAGTTTTTCCCGCATACGGACATCAACCGCATAGGAAGTGGCTTGGGCCGGGAGGCAGCCTAGCAATCCCGAAGGTGAGACAACCAAGCTCGAGCCAGATACGTCGTACTACAGCTCCGGTGTTTTCATCATGAACAGGAATTCCTGTACGGCCGCTTTCGATTCCGGCCTCAGGTTGTCAATACCTTCGTAGGGAATACCGGTTGCCGGACCTTCATCCGGATACTTGCCCTTGCGGGCCATGTGACGTTGAATCATGCGAACGAACTTGGCGCCGCCCCAGGCGCCGACCTCGGTCGACACCGGGTATTTTTCCTGAGGATCCCGAAACAGGTCATAAAAATCCGCCAGGATGGCATTGTCGATGTTGCCCCCGGGAATCGCCAACTTGTACTGCTCCTTCACCACCGCCTCAAGCTTGCTAATGTTATAAATGAATACATAATCTCGACGACCGTGTGTCTCACCGTTGAGCAGTAGTGAAGTTTGATCTATACCATCGATGATCCTGTCGTCCGGTATTCCATCCAGCGCCCTTCCAAGGCGTGCGATGGTGGTGTAAAGATCACTGACATGAACAATATCTCCGGAGACCGAATCCGGCTCAATCATTCCGGGCCAGCGAACGAAGGCATCAACGCGCACTCCACCCTCGGTAGAATCGCCCTTTCCTCCCCGAAAAATCATAGGAGTATAACCCGATTCGGGGGAATACTTGGTGAAATGTCCATTGTCCCCCATAACGATAACCAATGTGTTGTCGGAGATTCCAAGCTCGTCCATCTCCGTCATCAGCTCGCCGATCCATTGATCGACCAGTTTCATTTTTTCTACGTAGGTTCCGCCGTTGGGCGTGGTGTACTGCGCAGTAGTTGTTCGCGGTCCGGTTAGGGGGTAAAGCGGCCAGTATTGAAGAAAAAAGGGCTTGTCCTCCTTCGCCAGCTTGCGTAATTGCGCTTTTACCTGTTGCTGGTAGCGCAAGTTCATTTCATGGTATTTGGTTTCGGTCCAGCGCTCCCCAGGTTCGAAATGCACCTCCCGCACATTCTCACCGCGAATCCCTTCTACACCGGTGACCATGCTCGACGCATCGGTACGAAACCAGCGGTCACGGGTAAAGCGATCATCGTAGTTATTGTCGCCAATACCGATGGCGACCTCCTCATCAGCGGCATCATCGTGGAAAATCGTCAACTGACCCTGCTGATGGATTGGAAAGGCGGCGTAGTCAAAACCCTGAAAATTGGGCCAGGATTCTCGAATATCTCCCATATGCCATTTACCAATGTGGACGGTATTGTAGCCCGCTTTCGACAACAGTTCAGCAAGCGTGACCTCCTTTCCAGCCAGGCCGAAACCGGAGATATCTACTGAGGTATTGCCCATTCCGTTCCGGATGGGGTGCCTTCCCGTCATAAAGGCAACACGAGTAGGCGTGCAGGAGGGTTCCGTATACATTCGAGAAAGGCGCATACCCTCACGGGCAATCTGGTTGATCGCGGGCGTTTGGTAACCGCGAACCGAATTTAAAGTTTTGCTGCCGAGGTCACCGAAGCCGATGTCGTCGATCAGAATATAAAACACATTGGGCGGCTTGCCGCCGTTTTTTTCGCGAAAAGCCGCCAGCTTGCCATCGAGGGCCTTATCCTCGGCCGCCCACTGGTCGGCATGCTGGGCCTCGAGGATGTAGTACTCGGCGTCATGGATGATGTTTTCCTTGTCTGCGTATACCAGGCCTCCGCTGGCTAATAGAAATGGTAGGAGGAATATTGGGAATAGACGCATTATCATCTCCACTGTCAAGTCTGGTATAGCCCCGTAACCCATTGGTACGGCAGCACCATAAAGCCAGCTACTGCCGCTGGCACTTTAGTGGCGACAATATCAAAGTCCGCAAGAATATTCTAAAGACTCTAGCTTCCCAGGGAGGAGCGAAGCCGTTCCTCAACGATCAGGCGAAGGTTGTGCTTGTTGCCACCGCAGAAGGTATTGCCGAAGTTTGCTGTCGAATTAACCGGGATCTTGTGTTCGATGATGCGCTTTTGGTCCTCGGCGTGCACCCATATCCCCAAAGCAGGCCTTTATAAAAAATAGGCAAGCACATAAGCTGTAAGTAATACAGCTATCCACAGCGAAGTAGTACCGATAGACCAGTTGCGTGCGAATACGCCGCGCGCTGTCCCTTTATCGCTCATACCCAAATGACGCTGCCCGAGAGCATGAAGGCCGCCGACCAGCCGCAGTACAACTTCTCCTGTCGCTTTTCCCGCTCTGGACAGAGCATTGTAGACAGCTTGGGCGGCCCTAAAAAAAAGCACTCTCCATAGCCAGTCGGTGTCAAGGCTGATCGTCAGCGTACGCTTCATCAATGGTAACAGCAGAAAGAACGCCAGACCGGAGAACAGTAACAGTTGAAGGTAGAAAAGCACCTTACCAGCACTATAGGCCACGTAATCTGTTTCGTAAGGCAGGAATTGATAAAAGGCCTCCGGGAAGATACCCATCAGAATACAGATTGCAGAAAACAAGACCATGGCCGCTGCCATGTTCCACGGAGCGTCTTTGGGCCGGAGACCGGAGTCTTTCTGGAAAAATACGAACCATGGAAATTTTATACCGGCGTGGAGAAAGACGCCTGCCGACGCTGCCGCGAGCAGCAGATACACCGCAAGCATGCCTTCATCGGCGGCGGCCTGGGAGATCATGGTCTTGGTGGTGAATCCCGATGTCAGCGGAAAGCTCGATATCGACAGTGCGCCGATGATGCCGCAGATCGTGGTCAACGGCATGGTGCGGAACAGGCCACCGAGGTCGGTGCATTTGCTCAGCCCCGTGCGGTAGACCACCACTCCCGCACTCATGAACAGGAGCGCCTTGTAGATGATATGGGCAAAAGCATGGGCGGCGGCGCCATTGAGCGCCATCTCAGTGCCGATTCCGATGGCGCAAACCATGAAACCGACCTGATTAACGATCGAATAGGCGAGGATGCGGCGCGCGTCGTTTTCCAGCAGCGCATAAATAATGCCGTACATGATCATGTAGATACCTACCCAGATCAGCAGCGACTCCCCTGGAAAAAGCAGAATCAGCGCCAGCACCGCAGTCTTGGTGGTGAAAGCAGACAGAAACACCGACCCCGTCGAGCTGGATTCAGGATAGGCATCTGCCAGCCAAGCGGACAGCGGTGGTGCCGCGGCGTTGATCAGGATTCCCGTCAGTATCATCCAGGTGTCGAAGCTGGAAACCTGCATGGGCTGGATATCGATCGAACCGGTATGAATGGCTACGCCCTCGATACCCACTTGCAGAATAATGCCACCCAGCAAGTGCATAACGGCGTAGCGAATACCGGCCGCACGTGCTGCGGGGGTACCGCCGCACCAGACCACCACTGTGGAGAACAATGCCATCAGTTCCCAGAACAGGAACAAAGTAACCAGGTCCCCCGCGAAGCTGACGCCAATGGCACCGGCGGCATATGCGTAACCGGCCGCGAGCTCATACCAGCGGGCCTGCCGAAAAGCGTATAGCCCGCCGACGAAAGCCATCAGCGCGAAAATCGTCGCGAACAGACGCCTTACCGCACTGCCCTCGACGGGTTCAATCCGGTAGTCAAGGAACGGCAAGGTCGCCGCAACCCCGTCGGGGACTTGCCAAACGGCCCAGAGTGTTATCAGCGGTGCACCCAGCAGGATCGTTGTGCGCAGCAGGCCGCGGGCCGGTCCGATCAGAATCGCGGCGGCGATCATGATGAAAGCCGGTGGCAGCACTTCAATCATCGCCGGACTCCCGTCGATAGTAGTCCTGATCGCGTTTCAGCAAGTAACCCAGCCCCTTGGCAAACAGCACCATCAACAGGCAGGAGAGAAATCCGAAGACGGCGCCGAATCCCAACCAGCCATCGATTCCAAAATAGCCCTTCACCTTGATGACCGCCTGCAAGGCGATTGTCGATCCCAACACCACCCAGAAAATACGCCAAAGCAGGCGAATCGACGACGGTCGCGCCAGCCATGCATCCTGTTCTCTGGAGTGTTTCAATTGCCGACTCCGAGCATCTGCGCTTCCAGTGTTATGACAGGTCCATTGAAGATGAAGAAGCCGATAGTCAAACAGGCGGTGATGGTCAGTGCCACCACAACTGGCAGCGGGGCTTCTCCGTGATCCGGAGCCTGGTCTCTGGCCTCCCGTTGAAACCAGACAGCGAACACAATCGGAAGAAAATAAGCGGCATTCAAAACCGTGCTGGTGATTACTGTTGCGACCACCAGGTAATTGTCGACCTGGAAGGCGCCGGCAAGAATATACCACTTGGAGACAAATCCACCGGTTGGTGGCACGCCTATCATGCTGAGGGCGCCAATGGTAAAAGCGGTCATGGTCCAGGGCATGCGCCGGCCAATGCCATCAAGTTGTCCGATTTCAGTTTTCTTCGCTGCGGTGTAAATGGCGCCGGCGGCGAAAAACAGGGTGATCTTACCGAAAGCGTGGGCCACCATGTGCAGCGACGCGCCGATCTCAGCCAATGGTTTAAGCACGGCAGCTGCCATTACTACATAAGACAATTGGGCCACTGTTGAGTAGGCCAATAGGCGCTTTAAGTTCTGCTGCCGTAACGCAACCAAACTCGCTGCCACAACAGTAAATGCCGCTGCATAGAGCAGCCAGCCGCTGCTGGGTTCGGCGAATAGATAATCGATACCGAAGATGTAAACGATGACCTTGGTAACTGAGAAAACCCCTGCCTTGACCACTGCCACGGCATGCAGCAATGCACTCACCGGGGTCGGAGCCACCATCGCGGCCGGTAGCCATCGGTGCACCGGCATAACGGCGGCTTTACCAAGACCGAAAACGAACAGACCGAGCAGCAGTCCCAGGGCGGGGCCTTCGAGTTCACCCTGTAGGATGCCTCCCTGAGTAAAGCTACCGGTTCCGGCTACAGCGTATGTCCAGATGATGGCAGGCAACAGCAACCCAATCGAGGTCAACAGCAGTATACCCAAGTAGACCCGAGCCGAGCGCACCGTTTTTTCGTCTCCTTTGTGTGCTACCAAAGGATAAGTGCAGAGAGTCAACGCCTCGTAAAACAGGAACAGCGTAAAGAGATTGGCGGCAAAAGCGATGCCTATGGTCGCCGCGAGCGACAGCGCGAAAAATACATAAAAGCGTGTCTGCTTCGGCTCCTTATTGCCGCGCATGTAGCCTATCGAATATACCGAATTGACAATCCACAGTCCCGAGGCTAGAGCTGCGAACAGCATCCCCAGCGGCTCGACACGGAATCCCAGCTCGATACCTGGTATCACCTCGAATAGCTGCAGCTCGGGGCGCTCTCCGGCCATCAAGTCCGGCACCAGGCTCCACACCAGAATCGCCAAGGTGCTCGCTGTGATCAGCGTCATGGTCTCGCGCAGATTGTCGTTAATGCGCCCGCTGACCGCGATGGCGAGCGCACCCACCATTGGGGTGGCGAGCGAAGCAGCGATGGTCATGCCGAAACTCACGGTGTTTGCCCGCTCAGCACGGGCGCGGCTGCGGTGGCGAGATAGACAGGTATACCCGGCATTAGGCCGAAATAGAGATTCAGCAATACCGCGCCCCAGGTTGCCAACAGCAACGGTAGTGGCGCTTCAACCGCGGCCGAATCGGGATCGGGGGTACGAAAATAGGCCGCCTCGACAACGCGCCATATGTAGACCACCGACATCAGCGAGCTCACTACTATCACAGCAATCAGGAACACCCCCAATCCATCCAGGTCCAGAGTCGCTGTGATCAGGTACCACTTACTGATAAAACCTGCAGTGCCCGGAACCCCGATCAAGCTAAGCCCCGCGAGTAAAAATGCCGCCATGGTCCAAGGCATTCTTTTCGCAATACCACCAATATTGTCGATGCGCAATTTGGCAACACTCATACCAAGGCAGGCCAACGCCAGAAAAAGTGCGCCTTTAGCCAGCGCGTGGTTAAAAATATGCAGTAGACTCGCGGTAATGCCGGCAGCGCTGACCAGGCTAGCACCGAGCGTAATATAGCCAATCTGCGCCACCGAAGACCAGGCCAGCAGTCGTTTCAGATTGGACTCATACATTGCCACCCCGGAAGCAACCAGAATGGCCAGCAAAGACAGGGGCATCAGAAAATAGGCAAACTGATAGTCGTGGCCTACCAGATTGGGCTGAAATACCAAGAAGTCGAAACGCAGCAAAATATAAATCGAAACCTTGGTCGCGCAGGCCGCAAGGAATACGCTAACCACATTAGGGGCGTAGGTATAGGCGTTTGGCAGCCAGATATGGAGAGGAAAAATCGCGGCCTTCAACGCCAAACCGACGGTAATGAAACCGGCAGCGACCAGGATCGGCTTCTGATCGGCAACATCATGAATCCTGTGTTCCATGTCGGCCAGATTGAGCGTTCCGGTCATCAAGTAAATCAGGCCGACCCCAATCAAGTAGAAGGTGGCGCCTATCGTACCCATGATGAGGTACTTGAAAACTGCAGGCAGCACGCGCCGATCGGGCCCGCCTGCAACCAGCACGTAACTCGCCAGGGATGAGATCTCCATGAATACGAATATATTGAAGGCATCGGCCGTGACCAGGATTCCGGACAGCCCCGCGAGTGCGAGCAACCAGGCGGCAAAGAACAGGGGTTGCCGCTCAGCCTCGATGTCCCTGTCCAGGCTCTGCGCGCCGGCGAGCAGGGCGAGGCTCGACGCACCGGTGACCACCAGCAGTATCAGTGCACTGAATTCATCGACACCAAGCTCGATACCCCAGGGCGCCGGCCAAGAACCCATGAAGTACGTAAGCTCACTACCGGCGATAACATCGAGGGTCAGCCTCACCGCGATGGCGAAGGCGCAGATGCTCGCCGCAACAGCCAAAGCCCAGGATAACCGATGTTGTCGTAGCAACATGACCAAAGGTGCGCTCAGCATCGGCACAATCACCTGCAACGCCGGCAGGTGCGGAGAGAAGTCTATCACTGCCGATCGAACTCCTGGATCTCGTTTTCTTCGATCGTGCCGTACTCCTCTTTGATGCGAACCACGATTCCGAGGCCGAGGGCAGTGGTGGAGATACCGACAACAATGGCGGTAAGAATCAATACCTGAGGCAAGGGATTGGAAAACAATCCAGCTCCGCTTTCGCTGACGAAGATCGGCGCAGTGCCACCCTCCACCTTACCCATGGTGATGTAGAGCAAGAATACGGCAGCCTGGAATAGGGACAAACCGATCAGTTTCTTGATCAGGTTGAGTTTCGCAATGACCGCGTAGAAACCGATCATCAGCAGCGCCGCGAATACCCAGTAGTGATATAGGCCGAGCAATTCCATCAATAGTTGTCGCGTGCAGCAAAGGCATGGAAAATACTGAGCAGTACACCGGTGACGGTGATGCCGACGCTGGCCTCGATCAACAGGATACCGATGTGCTGGCCTGCGATCGGGTCGGATGACAACACCGAGTAATCGAGAAAATTACCTCCCATAAGTATTCCTGCAAGACCAACCGCGCCATAGAGCAGAGCGCCCCCGGCAATGAGCCCGTTCAGCAGTCCGCGCGGCATCACCCTGAGAGCACGAACCTCACCTTCTAGCAGAGTGTAGAGGATAATTGCGGCAGCAATGATGGCGCCGGCCTGAAAGCCTCCGCCCGGCCCGTAGTCGCCGTGAAACTGAACGTAAAACCCAAAGAGGAGTATGAAAGGAATCAATAGTCGACCGACGACCCGGGGGATAAGATAGTGCCGTAACGCTTCCGACTGGACAGCGTCTATGGGACCTCTCCTGGAATATTTGCCGGATCGCGCTCCGAGTAGAAACAGCACGCCTATACCCGCAGTGAATACAACAAAAACTTCACCAAGGGTATCGTACCCTCTAAAGCTTGCCAGAACCGCTGTCACAACGTTGGGGATATCTATCGCTTCACGGGTCTTCTCAAAATACCAGGGAGCAACATGTTGGTGCACAGGTGCGGATGGATCACCAAATCGCGGTTTGTCGAATGTGGCGTAGATGACGACCAGCATCGTAGCGACAACAACGATTAATGCGACAATCCGATTCGCGGATTGCAGTCGCTCGCTGTCCACTGTCAGAACAAGTGCACCTAGAAACAGCACGGTAGAAATACCTGCTCCGACTGCGGCCTCGGTCAACGCCACATCAGCGGCATCGAGCAGGAAAAAACTTGCTGCCAGAAACAGGCTGAACATACCGGTGAGCATCACGGACACGAAGAGATTACGTGCCTGAACTATGGCGATTGCTGTTATCACCAGCAGCGTCAACAGGAATATTCCAAAGATAACCGTCACTCGGCATGCTCCTGCTTAAAGGGTCGAGCTTGAGAGGTAGGCTTGCCTGCCAGCAATGCCGCGCTCGCGAGGGCATTGGATGCTGTAGGGCCAGTGATCAGCAGGAACAGCAGAATCGCCAGTAGCTTGATACTTGCGAGAGACCACCCGGCCTGTAGCATGATTCCTGCAATGATCAGCACCGGACCTATACTGTCGGTGATACTGGCAGCATGCATACGGGTATAGAGGTCGGGCATACGCAGCGCGCCAAGACCGCCAATAAAAACAAACAATCCACCCAGCGACAACAGTATCCAACTGACGATATCCAGAAAAAACGTCATGCTCAACCATCCTCTCCGGGGTACACCGAGTCGCGGGCCGCTCGACTGCGAAAAAACTCGAGAACGGCGAGCACACCGATGAAATTGATCAACGCATAGGCGAGAGCCAGATCCAGAAAATCAGGGCGACCGAATAAAAACGCGATCACAGCGAGCAGTAGGACAGTCTTGGTGCCGAGCATGTTCACCGCCAGCACGCGATCGTAGACGCTGGGTCCGATCACGGCACGCAGCAAAGCCAGCGCCATGGTAATGATAAGGGCAATGGTGACGGCGTAAAACAGGGTTCAATCCGCGTTCAGCTGAGCGACACGGCGATCCATCTCACCGGAGATCAGATCTCGGGCGCCGGCCTCGGTTAGCGTGTGGACTTTGATAACGCCGTCATGCAGGTCAAGAGCGAGGGTACCGGGTGTCAGCGTGATGGAATTGGCCAGTATGACCTGGTCGATCGGATGGTCGCTGGTCGTTTTGATTTCCAGGACCCTGGGACTGATCGGGAGCCGCGGATCGATGATGATCCGGGCAACGTCTAGGCTTGACCTTATCACTTCACGTACCAACCAGGCCCAGTAAGTGAAGAGACGTGAACTGTAGCGTAGTGCGAAAAATCGGTTTTGGAGGTAGCCCATTCGCCGAACAAGCAAAAAAGTAATCACACACGAGAAAAAACCTAGTCCAAGCTGCAAGGGCTTGAACAGTCCCGACCACAGCAACCAGACCGCTGCCAATACGAAAAGCAGGGTCAACTTTCGCAAGCGCGTAGGTCTTTGCACTATGGTAGCCATTTAGAAATACCTCTCGATCCAGAGCCTATGCACTACAGTATCAAAGAGTGCGGGAGACTCCTCTTTCCCGGGCCACAGCATCTGGTGAACTTTATTGGAGGCTGGCCTCAGGTTAGCTAATAGAATAATCGGTCTCTGCCCAGAAATCGAGATACACGGCCGCATCAAGCAATACCCTGAAATTTATACTCCTATAATGACTGAGCTTGGCGTTTGGAATCGGTGATTATTACAAATCCACTGCGGCAACTTGTCGTAAATCTGCTCGCCCAAGAAAACATCTGGTGAATTCCTTACTAAACTGCTATTAGTTGCGTTAGCACGCGGATCCCGTGTACTCCTACGAGGTCTTCTTCATGGTGAATATGATTCTACTCGGCACGCGCAAAGGCACAGTTCTGATTGATCGCAACCATTCTGGGTGGCACTCCCGGCCGATTGTACATGAGGGTGTCCCGGTGTGTTACGCCGCCTCCGATCCTCGTGATGGCTCTCTTTGGGCATCGCTGGACCATGGCCATTGGGGTCCCAAACTGTCACGCTCCCGAGACGGCGGCTTCACTTGGCAAGACATGCCTTCAATAAAATACCCGGAGGGGGCCCGCTATATAGTCAAGTATCTGCCTACACCCGATTTTGATCCGGAAACCCCAGAGGGACGGCCTGACTACCGGGATGCAACGGTTTTCAAAATATGGAACATCGCTTTCGGCACCGCTGACCAGCCTGACCGGCTGTATGCAGGCACAATCCCTGGTGGATTATTCATCAGCGATGATAATGGTGAGAGCTGGGCGCTGAATCGACCGCTATGGAACCATGAAAGCCGCGGCGGGGATCTGTTCAACGGCGATGCGACAAGCGAGAACCGCTGGCAAGGCACGCCTGCTAGTATCGATTACGGTGTATTCGAACCCGGCATTCACTCCATTATTGTCGACCCGCGTAATCCCGATCATATTCTCGTGGCGGCTTCGTCAGCGGGTGTTATCGCAACCACCGATTGCGGCCAAACCTGGAACAGCCGCAACAAAGGTATGTTAATGGACTACTTGCCGAACCCGGAGGCCGAGTGGGGTCACGACCCCCATTTTGTTACAGCCTGCCCTAATCAGCCGGGTCATCTCTGGCAGCAGAACCACTGCGGCGTGTTCCACAGCGAAGATGGAGCGCAAACCTGGAAAAAAGTCAGCATGCCGGAGGTTGGCGTGCATTTCGGTTTTCCGATCGCGGTAGATGACAATGACGGGCGTACGGCGTGGGTCGTGCCCGCGCGCTCAGACTCTGAACGCATGGCAATCGGCGGTGGTCTAAGCGTCGCACGAACCACCGATGGAGGAGCTTCCTGGCAATCCTATAACAGCGGTTTACCCCAAAGTGACGCTTATGACATTGTCCTGAGGCACGCCCTCGATGTCGCCGGCGACTGTCTCTGTTTCGGCACAACTACCGGCAACGTCTACCTGTCAGAGGACGGAGGCGAATCCTGGCGTTGCATAGGTAACAACTTTCCGCCGGTGTATTCTGTCCGATTCGGCTGACATCATGCCGACCGTTCGAATCACCCCAAACCTCTATCGCTTCTTTCCTGAGCTCGAGCACCAGATGATTTGGGTTCCGGTGGGTTCTGTTGCGGAGATTTTGCGGGCGGTTGACAACATTTCTCCTGGGTTCACCGACTACATACTGGACGAACATGGCGCATTGCGTCGGCATGTGAATCTCAGTGTCGATGATAAGATCGTGATCGACAAAAAGAGATTAACGGATATTGTGCCGGAGAACGGAACCGTCTACATATTCCAGGCATTGAGCGGGGGCTAGGTATATAAAAGCAACACCCAGGCCTGCCTGTCACGCACTGCAGCACAGGTTACAATGGGCCTTCCGTGGGTATCACTTCAGGGACTATTACATTGCCGCGCCCTGCTCCCCATTTTTCCCAAGCGGGAATCCAAACGCTGAGGCTGATTTCCTCGGCTTGAGGATTTACAATATCGGACCAGATAAATAGAAACGGAGCGAGCATGATTTCACCGGCAATGGAAAAAGCGCTGTTCACCCAACTCAACCACGAATTTTACTCAGCCTACCTCTACCTGGCTATGTCAGCGTACTGCAATCACCTGGAGTTCAACGGGGCGGCCGACTGGCTCAAGCGGCAGTATGAAGAGGAGCACATGCACGCGACCAAGATCTACAACTACCTTGTGGAACAGGGTGTTCATGTGATGCTGGACGCCCTGCCCAAACCGCCCAGCGAGTTTGGTTCATTGTTGGACGTATTCAGCGAGTCGCTGGAACACGAGCAATCCATGACCGAGCGCCTGAACAACATAAGCGACCAGGCTCTCAAGGAGAAAGATCACGCGACATATAACTTGCTGCAGTGGTTCGTCAACGAGCAGGTCGAGGAAGAAGCCACCGTCGGCGCCATCATTTCCAAGCTCAAACTGGTTAAAGATGATGGTTACGGCCTGTTGATGATCGACAACGAACTGGGGAGCCGGCCCGCGCCAGAGCCTGTTCCTTAGCTACAGCGACCTAATCGAGATTATCCCGCGTTTTTGTTTTTCTACTGACCGCGGTGTAGACAGCGCTTGGAGAGTTCCCGGTCAAGTGACGCGCCACCTCCCCCCCCGCCGGATCGGGTAGCCCGCTTTCAGACCGCTGCTGCCCCCGGGCCCACTCTTCGGGATGCGCTTGGTGTACCATTTAGGGCCTGTTAACAGTCGACTTTCATCTAGCCGCGTACAACCACACACAATACGCGTTGTATTAGACTCGGGATGCATGAAGTATACAATTCCAAAGATTGACCCCACACAAAAGGACACTAATCATGAAACAGATGCTACGCGCCACATTACTCACGCTGCTGATTTCCATACCTTTCACAGCTGCGCTGGCCGATGAATATGCCGACGCCATGAAGACGTTTGAAAACGCCGGTATCTCCAACATGTTCGATTCTGCCTATGGATACGCGCTGTTTCCCACAATCGGCAAGGCTGGCTTCGTTATCGGAGGCGCCTATGGCGAGGGCCGGGTATATCAAGGCGGCCAGCATGTGGGCGATACAACCATGACCCAGGCCAGTATTGGTTTCCAAATCGGAGCCAAGGGATATAGCCAGGTAATCTTCTTCGAAGACAAACGCGCACTCGATGAGTTTAGCAGTGGCGACTTCGAGTTCGGAGCTGACGCCCAGGTAACCGCACTTACAGCGGCCGCCACCGCTACCGCCAACACCGCCGGCAATCGCGCATCTGCCAGTGGTGGGAAGAATAACGCCAATGTTGTGAGCGGTGGTTACAACAAGGGCATGGCCACCTATATCGTGACCAAGGGCGGTCTTATGGCAGAGGCCAGCATCTCAGGCCAGAAGTTTAGCTATACCGCCAAATAGCGGAAAAATTCGTCGGCCCCATCATGGAGGGTTTTGCTCCAGCAATCACCCAATGCAGACCGCAATTGAGTAGGCTAAATTCCAAATGCTCCGACCATTCTTCTCCTATCCCGTTGGGATAGGCTTCAGCGGGGTTTATTGTTGGATCCTAGTCGATGTATTTCATGCTTAATCGATGTAGCAATGAAGTCTCCAGGCAGTAATAAGAGTATGTCGCTGACACTCTATGTTTCAGCCATCCGCAACTTCCCAATTAACCGGAGGCACATCCAATGAAGGCCGTTCGCATCCACGAGTATGGCGGCAGAGAGGTTCTGCGATATGAGGATTCTCCAAAGCCTGTCATGGAAGATGATGAAGTGTTGATAAGGGTGATTGCAGCTGCGGTTAATCCTGTGGACTGGAAAATCCGTGAGGGCTTGTTACGGGAGATAATCACCTATGAATTCCCCTTGACGCTGGGATGGGATCTTTCGGGGATCGTTATGGAAACAGGAAAAAACGTTTCCCGCTATTCCGTTGGTGATGCTGTTTATTCCCGGCCGGAAATCACCCGCAATGGCGCTTATGCCGAATATATCGCCGTTAAGGAAAACGAGATCGCCGCGATGCCTAATACCATCTCCTTTGCCGAGGCAGCTTCAATACCCCTCGCAGGGATCACTGCATGGGAAGCAGTAATAGACGCCGGCCAAATCGAGAAAGGTCAATCGATATTGATTCATGCGGCATCGGGCGGTGTAGGCAGCCTTGCAGTACAGCTGGCAAAGTGGAAAGGTGCACGTGTCTACGCCACCACATCAGAACCAAACCGAGCCCTGGTGAAATCCCTGGGGGCAGACGAAGTGATCGACTACCGCAGCACCCGGTTCCAGGAAAGGCTCAAAGATTTGGACGTTGTCTTCGACACGGTGGGTGGGGAAGTACAGGAAGACTCATGGTCCGTTTTGAAGCCTGGAGGCACCCTCGTTTCAATCGTGCAACCGCCGGATGAAGATCGAGCAAAAATGGCTGGGGCCCTAGGCAAATTCGTTTTTATACAGCCCAACGCCAAAATACTGGGAGAACTGTCCGCTTTGATCGATAATGGCGTTATTCGCCCCATTGTCTGCGCTGAGTTCTCTCTCCAGGATATACCCAAGGCACATGAGCTGAGTGAGAGCGGCCGGGCCAGAGGGAAAATTATCGTTCACGTTGGCATGCCCTGAGTGGAAATGCGCGGATATCGACTGGCAACGATTTCCGGGTTTCCCATAGCGTCTACGCCAATTTCATACCAAGATCTCGGATCGGTGCCATTCGTTGTATAGCGTATCGTCCTTTCACACGCTAGAGTTGTAACCATCCACTGACCGAAGGCACAACCGAGGAGCATTAATCATGGCTGTCGGCCCCGCAACCCCCATCGAACTCGTAAACAGTGTTTATTCAACCCTGGACCAACGGGTTGGCGCCATGCGAACCCGGCTGGGGCATCCGCTAACCCTGGCCGAGAAAATACTGGCCAATCATCTCGACTCGCCCGACGCCGAGGTGGAGCGCGGAGTCAGTTATGTGGATTTCCGGCCCGACCGGGTGGCCATGCAGGATGCCACTGCGCAAATGGCATGGCTGCAGTTCGACACCGCCGGGCTCAATGAAGTTCAGGTGCCCACAACCACCCACTGCGATCACCTGATCCAGGCCAAGGTTGAAGCCAGGCAGGATCTGATGAGGGCCATCGACAACAACGATGAGGTTTATCAGTTTCTAGAATCCATTTCGGCCAAATATGGTGGCGGTTTCTGGAAACCCGGCAGCGGTATTATCCACCAGGTCGTGTTGGAGAACTACGCCTTTCCCGGCGGCATGATGATCGGCACCGACTCCCATACCCCGAACGCCGGCGGCCTGGGGATGGTCGCCATAGGGGTTGGCGGCGCAGATGCGGTCGACGTGATGACCGGGTTCCCCTGGAACGTGCGCTTCCCAAAACTGATCGGCGTCCATCTGACGGGGGAACTGAACGGCTGGTCGGCACCCAAAGACGTGATATTGAAAGTTGCCGAGATTCTGACCGTCAAGGGGGGGACGGGAGCCATAGTCGAGTATATCGGGCCGGGGGCCGAGAGCATCAGTGCCACCGGTAAAGCCACAATCTGCAACATGGGAGCGGAAATCGGCGCTACCACGTCGATTTTCGCATACGACCGAGCCATCGCCCGCTACCTGAAGAGTACCGGCCGCAGTACCACTGCTGACGCTGCCGACGCCGTTGCTCACCACCTACGCCCCGACGACGAAGTATTGGCCAATCCGGCGGACTACTACGACCAGGTCATCGAAATCGACCTCTCCAAGCTTACACCCCACATCAACGGCCCACATACTCCGGATCTCGCACGCGAGGTGGGGGCGCTTGGCGCCGAAGCAAAACGCGAAGGCTGGCCCCTCGATATTAGCACCGCGCTGATTGGCAGTTGCACCAACTCATCCTATGAAGACATTACCCGGGCGGCCTCGATTGCACGCGAAGCCAAGGCCAAGGGACTGGCGCTCAAGACCAAGCTGATGATCACGCCGGGGTCGGAGCAGGTAAGGGCAACAATCGAACGTGATGGTCTGCTGGCAGATTTCGAAGCCCTCGGAGCAACCGTGCTGGCCAACGCCTGCGGTCCATGCATCGGTCAGTGGGACAGGTCCGCGGAGCGTACACCCGGCACACCAAACGTGATTGTCACCTCCTACAACCGGAACTTCCCGAAGCGCAACGACGGGGATCCGGCAACACTGGCCTTTGTGACATCTCCCGAAACCGTGATGGCTCTGGCGCTGGCCGGTAGCGTCGACTTCGATCCAGTAAACGGTACCCTGACCAATGATGCCGGAGAGCAGGTATCCCTGTCGGTGCCGGTCGGGGTTGAACTTCCGGCCGCCGGCTTCGATGCCGGAGAGGAGACTTTCATAGCACCTCCGGCCGATGGATCGGGTATTGAGATTGCCGTCTCGCCCACGTCTGACCGGCTTCAACTACTGCGGCCTTTCCCCGCATGGGATGGCAATGACTATGAGGACCTGCCCCTGCTAGTAAAGGCCCAGGGCAAGTTCACCACAGATCATATCTCCATGGCCGGGCCCTGGTTAAAATACCGCGGCCACCTGGAGAACATCTCGGGCAACCTCTACCTCGGAGCCGTCAATGCCTTCCCAGGATACGAAGTGGGTTTCGGCAAGAACCAGCTTAGCGGAGAAGTGCAGTCCTTCCCCGATATAGCCAAGGCCTACCATGAAGCGGGCCAACACTGGGTTGTTATTGGAGACGAAAACATGGGCGAGGGCTCCTCGAGGGAGCACGCGGCCATGGAGCCTCGTTTCCGCCTGGGACTGGTGGCAATCGCCCGCTCCTTTGCCCGGATACATGAAACCAATCTAAAAAAACAGGGCATGCTACCACTGACTTTCGCCGACCCCGCAGATTACGACCGAATTGGGGAAGACGATCGCATTTCGGTGCGGGGGATGGCCAATCTGACCCCGGGTCAGCCGGTTACCATCGAGGTCAAGCAACCCGACGGCAAGACCTGGAGTCTGCAAGCAAACCACACATTCTCCCCCCAGCAAATCGAGTGGCTAAAAGCGGGATCTGCTCTGAACGTCATTAGAGCCAATCTCGAAAAGTAGCTGCGATCTTTTCAAGCACTTTGGGTCACCGGTGGAAGCGGCATCACCGGTGGCCGCATCGATGGCTTGTTGATTTTTCTGCAAGCCATTCTCTGCGTGCAGAGCACCAGCCCAGGACGCCAAATGGGACTCACGGGCATTCCGCAGAGCGACCACCTTAGCCTCGGTAAAGGCGAGGACCGCTTATATTTGAGCTAGGGCCTGTTAACACCCCCATGGGGTCCATGGCTTGGGGCTATTGGCTACCATCCCACTTCTTTTCTCATTCTGTGTATTGATGGGTCCGAGATACGGGAGGGGGTTGATCGTAGGCTTTTCGAGGAAAAACACTGTAGGAATTTTTCAAAGATCAACTAGTATGAATAGCGAGCGTATAATTGGCGGTCACATTCCATATCCCTGCTTTCCGCTTATGTTACAGATCGCCGGTCCAATACAGGTTGCACAGTACCTTGTAACCTCGCTTTTCCAATAAAGTATCGAGACCGTATCCGGGAGCCGCGCATGCGCACCAATCCGAAAAAACCATGCTGTTCTACGGCCACCCTCTTATTACTGCTTTTCGCCGCTGCGGCCGCGTCTGAAGAAATTACGATGCGCTATGTCACCGCCAGCGAGGAGCACTTCTCCGAACCCCACGACATCGTCCTTGGACCCGACAATAAGCTGCTCTATGTCGCAGACAACGGTAACGACCGCATTGTCATACTCGACGCCGAGACCCTGCGGCAGGTCAACGTATTTGCAGAAGGCGAGGTTTCCCAGCCTCATGACGTCGCATTCGACACATTGGGTAGACTGCTAGTCGCAGATACCGGCAACAGCAGAATCGCCATCTATGAAAAGGCTGGAGACAGATGGCAACTCACCGGACAGCTGAGTGAACGGATCAGGCGCCCCGAGGGTGTTGCCGTGCATGCTGATGGGCGCGTATTTGCCACCGGCTCCTCATCGAACAACCTGGTCGTTTACAAGGAGGGTAAGCTGGTCGCGGAAAGAGGCGGCTTTTCATCACCCCACGATGTCGAATTCGACCGTAAAGGAATGGTATGGGTGGCAGATGCAAACAACGACCGCATGGTGGAATTGGACCACAGACTGGAGATTACCCGCATCCTCTCCGGCCCTTCCTACAATTTTCGCGGGCCGAGATACCAGGACTTCGACGCATCCAACCGTATGTATGTCGCTGACAAATACAGCAACAGCATCAAGGTGCTCGCGCCGGACGGTGAACTGCTAAAGGTTGTCGGCGGCGACAAGCCCGGGAAGGGCGCAAACCGCTTTGATCGCCCTGAAGGGGTGGAGATCAGCGGCGGGAATATCTGGTTTTCGGATACCTACAACGATCGCATTGTGCGTTACAGCCTGGATTAAAAAATATTTCCACACTAGTTCGTATAGCTGGTCAACAGTTGCGCCCAGCGATCCGGCGGTATCCGAGTGATCACACGGAAGCCGCCGTTGCCATCTGGCTGAAACACAATGCCCTCACCCTCCCCCGGATATACCGGTGTTGCCTCGCGGGCAACATTTCCGTGCGCTACTATGACCCGATTAGTGCCTGGTGCCGGCGGTGTCGCCAACAACGTTTGAGCCTTGCCAACGATAGCGGCGCGCCCACCGAAATAGTCGCCCGAACGAAGATTCATCACTTCGTTCGAGGGCGTCACCTGACCGAGGTTCATCAGACGTGCGGTTTCGACTGTACGGCAGTAGGGGCTCGCCAGCACCTCGCCGACTGGAATACCCAACTCGCGCATCGCCCTGCCGATAGCCCGTGCGTCGGCGCGGCCGCTATCCGAAAGCTGGCGCATCCGCTCGGGATCGCAACTAAGCCAATCGCCCGCCCGGCTTACCCTGTCGGCCTGGGACCAGTCAGTCGATACATGTCGAAAATAGATGTTGAAGCCCCCCGCGAGCAATTGATCTATCAAAGTCCGGCCGGTTATCTCTGATGAGTCCACCGCCGTGGCACGGCCCAGCACGAGTAATGCCAGAACCGGCAACAGGATCATAAAATTAGATCGGCGACCGGACTTCGACCTGGGTTTCGGGTCTTTTCTTATGCTTCCGGCTTGCTTGCTGTTAGTGAACATCGATAATTACCGGTAGTTGCCGCTGTGCAGCTATTTAGGCCGATTGTACACCACCGCTTACACTGTAGAGGGAAGTCAGGCTGCCCCGCACAGGCAACGCTTCGAATAATCCGCCGAAGCCTCGTAAACTGAGATTATTTTCAATGAGTTATCGGCCGTCGCGAATTCCGCACGCCAGCAGAGCAATCACTACTACCAGGGGCATCAAAGCGATGCTGTTTTCTCAATATTGTTACATCTACTTTTTTCTCAGGATTAATAATTATGGGCACTTCTGACCCCTTGAGGAGTCAGCGCCATAATGAGTAATCCCTTGCGAAACCTATTAAGTACGATATTCAGTGGTAAGCGCGCGGCCGCCTGGCTGTTGGTGTTACTGACATTGAACGCGCCGGCGGCCACTGTAGACGAAATTCTTGCACGGCAGCAACCTCCGGAGGGCGTCGTATTCGAGCTCGTAGAAGGCAGTAAGCAAGACCTCAACTGGGCGATTCCCAGAATACGGGAGGAGACTATGCGTCTCAGAGCAAGATTCCCCGATCTGCCGATCGCAGTAGTCAGCCACGGTAGAGAAGAGTTTGGCCTGACCCGCGCAGAGGCTGAAAAGAGACCCGAAGTGCATGAGATGGTAAAGGACCTCAGCGGCAATCTCGAGGTGCCGGTACATGTTTGTGCCACCCATGCCGCCTGGTACGATGTACCACCTGAAGCGTTTCCAGACTATGTTGAGGTCTCCGCATCGGGACCGGCACAAATAAACGACTACATCGCCCTAGGCTACCTGCTAGTAATTGTCAGCAAACCCCAATAGCTAACTTCCACCAACTCATCAAACCCAGGTTGTCCGATAGATCAATGGGGCACTACAGCCGAGATCCATGCGTCCCAAGCTTCCTGAGTTACCCTCGTTCATTGATAACCACTAACCAAGAAAGACCGAGCCTCCTGGGTTTCTGCCGTTGAAAAGTGGAGTCGGTCAACAGGATCATTTTCTATGGCTCTTAGGTTGCCATCCGATATTCGCATCAACTCGTTAACAACGCCTTGATCAGCAGTGATATAGCCAACGCCGCCAATACCATCAACACTACCTTCCGGTAGGTTTTCGCGTTGCTTCCGTCGAATCTGCGGGAACCCAGCCACACCCCGAGGAACAGGGCGGGCAATGTCCACAAGAAACGCAGAAATATCGTACTATTGACCAGCCCCTGCCCGGTACCTGTCAGAATCGCGTAGGTATCAGTAATGAAAAACAGAGCGACCAACGATGCCCGCAGAGTAACTACCTGGATGCCCGAGCCGAGCAGTAAAACCATCCCCCACATCCCCCCCATCGCCATTAGGCCATTCATTAGTCCGGATACAGTTCCAATAAAAAACCATCCACCTGGAGAACTGCGCACCGGGATCGTTTTTCCGCTCGCATTCAACACCACAGCCGATAACAGTAATACCGCAGCCACCACCCGCATCGATTCAACCGCTATCCAAAGTAAGATGGACTGGCCGATGGGTATAAACAGCAGTGATCCACTTAAAATCCAAAATACCAGTTTCCAATTTACATCGTGCCAGACCTGCCTTGCCATCTGTACACTTGCTACCACCTCGAGCATCAGCACCAGCGGTACGACTTCTCGGGTGGGCATATACAAGGAGCCGGCCGCAACCACAATCGCGGAAAAACCAAATCCTGCGTAACCACGAATAATCGCAGCAACCAGTATGATCAGTGACAACACCAAAAACTGGGGTCCATTCAAACCGGTGGCAACCGGAGCAAATCCAGAAAGTAATTCCAACGGCATGGCTATTGATCAAAATCCATCGTGAGAAGTGGCTACAGCAGCTTTACACACCTAATAAAATTGACACCGGTTAAAGCCTGTATGCCTCTGCCACCAGGCGAAAACGTAGCCCAGAGAGTGAAAACGGCGGCTGTCCAACTCCCATACTACAGATGATATGACTTGCTGCCCATTTCATCCTAAACAGGGTCTGGTTACCTTTCTCTATATCAAGCTTAAGGATTGATAGAGGAGGCTTCATGGAGCTGAAGTGGTTGGAAAATTTTGGTGTGCAGTGCATCGAACAGACTGGGAGTATCAAAGCTCTGACTTATGCGGTACCGGTGACTGCGGTTTATGCCGACGGCGAAACTCGGTTTACGACGACACACTTGGCTTCAGGGATTTTACTTAGAGTCATCCACTCGGGTCATTACTCGGCGAACTCATTGATCATGTACTCGATGAAGAGTCTCGTTTTCGCTGGCAGGTGCTGCCGCGACGGATAGAGCACGGAAAGTGTCAGCGGGGAACGTTCGCGCTCTGCGAGTATGCGCACCAGGCGCCCATCGGCAATGGCATCTTCGACAATGAATTCGGGCAGTAGCGAAATTCCCAGCCCCTCCATGGCTGCCGTTGCGAGAACATCGCCGTTGTTGCTACAGAACGCACCCTTTATCACGAAAGTCTCATCGCCTTCTTCACCGCTGAATGTCCACTCTTCACGCTCAGAGATCACATTGTAGTGCAGGCAATCGTGTTGCAGCAGCTCTTTAGGGGATTGGGGTGTTCCGCGCCGCAACAGGTATTCGGGTGAGGCGCAGAGGTATCTCGGGATCGGAGCCAGCGGCCGAGCGACGAAAGATGAGTCTGTGGGATAGGCGATACGTAGAACGGCGTCAACGCATTCGCTTGCCACATCGGTTTCGCCATCATCCAGGCGTAGGGAGATGCGCAGCTTTGGATAAGCTTTGGCGAATCGCGCAACCACAGGCGCCAATCGGCGCTGGCCGTATGACATGGGTGCAACGATCCGCAGTTCCCCGGTAGCTTGACCGGAAATCTCTTCCAGCTGCAGCTCGATACCTCTCAAGTCTCCCAGGATCCTGCTGACTTCACGAAAATAGAGATCGCCCGTCTCCGTCAGCCGGACTTTGCGCGTGGTTCTTTGCAGCAGCCTTACACCCAGGCGTCGCTCAAGCGCCTTAATGCGGCGGCTCACCGCAGCGGGCGTTGCACCCAACCGTTTGGCAGCGGCACTGAAGCCCTCTTCTTCGACCACTGCCAAGAATACCTCGAGTTCTTCCATCGTGTTGTCCGAGTCGGTTTGAGCACCAGGCAGCGGCGGATCCTGTTTGTTAGAGAGGCATGGCACTTAGCTCTATCTTTGCGCCTGGTGCAATGATCCATTAACCAAATTGGCATTTATCTTACCCCAGTATTTTACTATGTTATTGCCATCGATACACTACAGGAGAAACGACATGCTGGAGACCCGAAGAGCATTGGACCGGGGCCACGCCAACCACGGCTGGCTAGACAGCTTTCATACTTTTTCGTTCGGGAGTTACTACGACCCTAAGCGCATGGGTTTTTCCAACCTGCGGGTCATCAACGAAGATCGGGTTGTCCCCGACGGTGGTTTCGCCACCCACGGTCACAACAACATGGAAATCATCAGCTATGTGCTCGATGGTGCACTGGAACATAAGGACAGCATGGGTAACGGTTCAGTAATCCGGCCAGGTGACGTACAGCGCATGAGCGCCGGCACGGGCGTCACCCACAGCGAGTACAACCACTCAGTAAGCGAACCGGTGCATTTTCTGCAGATCTGGCTGGAACCCAACAAGCAGGGGGTGTCGCCGAGCTATGACCAGCTTCATTTTTCACCGGAGCAACGCCGAGGGAGATGGGCGCTATTGGTTTCGCCGGATGGGAGAGACGGCTCCATCGCCACTCATCAGAACGGCTTGCTTTACGGCACTTTGCTGGAAACAGGGGAAAGTCTAGTATACCAGTTTGATCCCGGACGACGGGGTTATCTGCATGTTGCTCGCGGCCATATCGAGGCAGAGGATTTAACATTGAGCGGGGGTGACGGTCTGGCAATCGAGAATCAGCCACTGCTGCGGATTGAGGGGCGAGATAGCGCTGAGGTCCTGCTCTTTGACCTGCCCTAAGGCTTCATCCTCTTCCCACTACCAAATCCCGATAATATTGGAGGTTTTACTGGCATGAAAAAGGTATCAGTGGTCTATCACAGCGGCTACGGTCACACCACGAATCAGGCTAAGGCCGTCATAGCGGGTATCGATTCCATCGACGGCGTCTCCTCGATGCTGATATCGATAAGCCCGGATGGCGAACTATCGGAAGCCGATTGGGGGACGCTCGATGCGTCGGACGCGATTATCTTCGGTTCACCCACCTACATGGGAATGGCCTCCTGGCAGTTCAAGAAATTCGCAGACGCCTCCAGCAAGCGCTGGTTGAGCCAGGAGTGGAAGAATAAAATCGCGGCCGGTTTCACTAATTCTGCCTCGATGAATGGGGACAAGCACTCCACCATTCACTATTTCATCACGCTGGCGATGCAGCACTCCATGCTCTGGGTCGGCACTGGCCTCATGCCTTCCAATACCAAGGCGGCACAACGCGATGACATCAACTACCTCGGATCGTTCGGTGGACTGATGGCTCAATCACCCTCCGACGCCAGCGCCGACGAGGCGCCAACGGCCGGAGACATCGCGACTGCAGAGGCGTTTGGTCAGCGAGTCGCCAACATCACCAGAGATCTGGTCAAGTGATTGGACGATACAGATAAAAAAAGATAGGCCGGAACGGCTGCTCTCTTTGCGCAAGGAAGCGGGTGGCGGCTAGCGATGGGAAGTGGAGAAGGCCTATTTTGGCCAAGGCTGGGGCACGAAAAACCTAACTCCCAGCCGGGAGGGAACTATACTCCTGAATACATTGCCCAATCGGCAGAGACACGCGGATCGCAGTCGCTGGCATCCTACCGCACACCATTTAGGTGGCACAGCACTACCCACTATCAAGGAGCGAAGGGACACTCATGCACTACCAACTGAAAATCAACGGAAAATCCCAGTCGGTGGAGGCCGAGCCCGGCACGCCGCTACTCTGGGTGATTCGGGATGGACTCAATTTGACTGGCACCAAATACGGTTGCGGCGTGGCCGCCTGCGGTGCCTGCACCGTGCACCTCAACGGTACCCCCGTACGCGCCTGTTCACTGATGATTGAGGCAGTCGCCGACAATGAGATCACTACCATTGAAGGGGTTAATGGCCGGGTTGCCAATGCGGTGCAGCGCGCTTGGCTTGAAAAAGATGTGGTTCAGTGCGGTTATTGTCAATCGGGCCAGGTGATGTCCGCGATTGGCCTGTTACAGCAGAATCAGAAACCGAAGGATGGCGACATAGACGCATTCATGTTCGGCAATGTTTGCCGCTGCGCCACTTACGTACGCGTCAAGGATGCCATCAAACTGGCATCAAGCTTGTTGGAGGCGTAATCCATGGCGACCCAACTCTCCCGACGCGACTTCCTGAAGACAACCGCCACTGGCGCGGCAGCGCTGGTTGTGGGTATTAACGCCAGAGGGGCTCTGGCCGCCGGTCAACGAGGCACGGTATTCAACCCCTTTGTGAAAATAGACAATGACGGCGTAGTGACCGTGATCCTGAAGCATTTCGAAATGGGACAAGGTACCTCCACCGGGCTGACCACATTGGTTGCCGAGGAGCTGGATGCAGACTGGTATTCTATACAAATCGAATTCGCGCCATCGGATAACGAAAAATATAAAAATCTGTTTTTCGGCATACAGGGAACCGGCGGCTCCACGGCCATTGCAAATTCGTTTACGCAGTACAGGCAAGCGGGCGCCACGGCACGAGAACTGTTGGTGCGCGCCGCCGCTCAGCAGTGGGGCGTGGACGAGCAGCAAGTATCAATCGATCAGGGTGTGGTTCGCGCGGGAGAAAAGAGGGGCGGCTTCGGAGAGTTCGTCCGTCTTGCCTCGACCTTGGAATCCTGGCCGGAACCCAAGCTGAAAGATCCCAAAGATTTCAAGTTAATCGGCAGACTCAAACTGCCGCGCAAGGACAGTGCGGCGAAAACAGATGGTAGCGCCCTCTTCGCCATGGACCTCAAAATTCCCGGCATGGTGTACGCCGCCATCCTTCGCAGTCCAAAATTCGGCGGCACATTGACAGGATTCGACGCCGGCGCCGCGGAAAAAATACCCGGCTTCGTAGCCGCCAAGGCGCTGCCCAACAAGGCGGGCGTGGTGGTGTATGCAGAAAACACCTGGGCCGCATTCTCGGCACGCAAAGCCGTCAGTGCCGAGTGGGATTTTGCCGCGGCCGAGGTCCGCAGCACCGACGAACTCATACAGGCTCACCGTGAGCTGGTGGAAAAGCCGCAGTTTCAAGCTCTGAAACCGTCGACTACGGAAAGCGTGCAGCCCCTTATATCCGAGGCGGACCAACTTATCGAAGCGGAGTTCGTCTACCCCTTCCTGGCACATGCGCCGATGGAGCCTCTGATTTGCGTGCTCGAGCCAACGGAGAAGGGGGTCAGGCTCCACGACGGCTGCCAGTTTCCCGTCGGCCCTCACGGCGCCCTGGCGAAAATTCTCGGATTAGAACCCAAGCAGATTGAAATCAACACTCTATATGCGGGCGGCTCTTTCGGCCGCCGCGCCACCCCGGTTGCCGACTATCAGGTGGAGGCCGCGCTTGCCTTCGCCCTGCTGGAGCAAAAAATCCCGGTGAAGCTGGTCTGGAGCCGCGAAGACGATATACAGGGCGGCTTCTACCGCCCGATGGCGGTGCACAAGGCCAGAATCGCGCTCGACCGGAGCGGTAATATCTTGGGGTGGGACCACCGCACCGTGTCCAAGCCCATTGTGAAAGGTACCTCTTTTGAGGCGACAAGCGTCCATGACGGCGTCGATCACACCTCGGTTGAGGGCATCGCCGATACCCTCTACAGGATACCCAACATGGCTTTGGGGGTGAGCGATTTTTCCACAGCCGTACCGGTATTGTGGTGGCGATCCGTTGGTCATACCCATACCGCGTTCACGATGGAGAGCCTGCTGGACATGGTGGCCCATGAAACAGGACAGGATCCGGTCGCCATGCGGCTCGACATGCTGGACAGAGCCGACGGCAAGCAGAATCGCATGGCGGGAGTTATCGAAGCGGTGCGGGATCTCTCCGGCTGGCAGCCAGGTCAGAAGCGGGGCTTCGCCGCCCATTTCTCTTTCAATACTTACGTAGCCGCCGTCGCCGATGTTTCTGTTGAGGGTGATAAGGTTCATGTGGACAAGGTCTATATCGCCGTTGACTGTGGTGTCGCCGTCAATCCCGATGTAGTAAAAGCCCAGATGGAGGGCGGTGTAGGCTTCGGTCTAGGCGCTATTCTGCGCAACGAAATCACCCTAGAGGGAGGGAGAGTGCAACAGCAGAATTTCCCCGACTATCTGCCGCTTCGCATGGGGGATATGCCCCAGGTCGATGTAGTCATAATCGAATCCAACGAAGCACCCAGCGGTGTCGGCGAGCCCGCCGTACCGCCCACCGGGCCGGCGGTCGCCAACGCAATTTTCGCCACCACCGGCAAACGCATCACCCGGCTGCCCCTCTCCAAGTCCGGCCTGAGCTTCATTTGATTTCAGCAACCACAGGGGTCGAATGCATATCCACAGGGCAAGTGATAGAGGCATATTGAAATGAGCAATCAACTCTCCCAGCTGCTGAGCGCTTGGCAGGGGGCGGAACAAGACACACAGTGGGTACTCGGAACCGTCTTCAAGACCAAGGGCTCCACCTACCGCAAGGCGGGTGCGATGATGCTAATCAACGGATTGGGGCAGCAGTTTGGCCTGCTTAGCGGTGGCTGCCTGGAGTCGGATATCGTCCGCAACGCCAGAAGGGCCATGACCAGCGGTCGCGCGCTCACCCTGGTATACGACGGCAGCGACGAGGATGACCTGTCGTTCCAGCTGGGCATTGGCTGCGGCGGCACCGTGCACATCATGCTGCAGCCCCTGAGCACCGACAACGATCTGGGACTCAATGCCATGGCGGATGCGCTTCGAAACCGCAGGCCCGGCACCTATTTTCAGCGAATTGGCGCCACAGAGGCACACTTCCACCCAGGCGAACCGCGGCAGCTGAGGAGAAGCATCATCGAAAACGGATGGCTGATTACGCCTATCAAACCAGAACCTCATCTGCTGATAGTGGGCGGCGGCATTGATGCGCGCCCCGTGGTCCGCATAGCAAAAGAACTCGGCTGGCGTATTACGCTGGCCGATCCGCGACCGGCCAATGCGAGGCGTGAGTACTTTCCAGGCGCCGATAAGATACTGAGGGATACTCAAGGTGGCCTGTCGCGTTCCCTGGAAACAGAGGGTGTAGATGCCGCCGTTTTGATGTCTCACAGCATCGAAATAGATGCCGAAGCGTTGATAGTACTGCAATCCACGGGGCTCAGACACATCGCCCTGCTGGGACCCCGGCATAGGTATCGACAAGTTCTCGAGCAAGCCGGGTTGACGGAAAAAGAACTCACCTGCCCTGTATCCGGCCCCGCCGGGATAGATATTGGCGGGCAGCTACCGGAAAGCATTGCCCTCTCCATCCTGGCGGAGTGCCACTCGGTATTGCACCGGCAGGCGGAACAACCTGCGCTGAAAGCAGCTGTGCCATGACGCGAATTGCCTGCCTGGTAGCGGCTGCCGGCGGCGCCTCCCGCTTCGATGGAACTAAACAGCTCTCACTCATCGAGGGCAAGCCCATGGTGGTGCACACTTTATCCAAACTCACTCCTCTATTCGGCGATCATCTCTACACTGTTGTCGGAGCCTTTCGAGACCAGGTCGTTCCCCTGGTGGAAAACTTGTCACAAGTGATCGAACACGCAAGCTGGCAGTCGGGACTTGGCGCATCCATCGCCAGGGGGGTATCCGAAATCTGCGATCGTCGCCGCTACGACGGTCTGATGATTGCGCTGGCCGATCAGGTTGCTATCCGACAAAGCGATTACCAACACCTCATCGACCACTTCGGTAATGAAAGGATTGTGGCTTCGAATTACGCGGGAAGGATCGGTGTCCCTGCCATTTTTCCACATTCGTTTTTCTATGCGCTTGGACAATTGAGCGGAGATCAAGGGGCACGACACCTGCTTAGCAAGAATGCATCGGTAGTGCATTCCGTATCGATGCCAAACGCGGAGATCGATATCGATACCCGGAGGGACTTATCGAATCTCGATCAGCAGCTGGCGGCAAAGTATAGCCATTTCCAATAAAACCCTAACAGAATTGCCTACCGCTGATGCACTGCACTACCTCTGTCCCAAAGAGCGCTTTACCCCGGTTGAATCATTCACAGGATTCGGGATGCAAACCAATATGGCCTGCGCCATACAATTAAACTGAAACCCGTTTCCCTGTTCCTATCCTCTCTGCGTAGATGGATAATTCCCAACAGCACACCGCAATCACGTCGAGAAATCGATGCGGCATTCAGGTAATCGAGGAGTGAACCATGATGAAACTTCGTTATTCGCCCACATCACCATATACCCGCAAAGTAGTAGTGACGGCTATTGAAGCGGGTTTAGAGGCAGAGATTGAGCGGATACAAACCAACCCATGGGATCCGGAGAGCGATATCAGCCAAGACAATCCGTTGGGCAAAGTCCCTGCCTTGATTCTGGAAGACGGCAGGTCTCTATTTGACAGCCCGGTCATATGCGAATATCTGGACAGCCTGCATCAAGGCGCACCACTAATACCCAGGCATGGAGATGAACGCTGGGACATATTGTGCCTGGAAGCCCTTGCGGACGGGGTCATGGATGCTGCGGTCTTGGTTTTCCTGGAGAATAACCGTCGCGAGACGGCTCTACGTTCCCAATGGTGGCTCGATGTGCAAATGGAGACTATCCGCCGAACAATTGAGGAGTTCGAGGGCCGAACTGGAGATTTCTCCACGAATATCGACCTAGCGCAGATCTCGATTGGTTGTGCCCTCGGCTATCTCGATTTTCGCATAGCGGACAATGAGTGGCGCCGCCAAGCCCCCCGCCTGGAACGCTGGTATCATCAGTTTTCAGCCCGTGATTCCATGCAGAAAACAGTTCCACGGGACCCTGTATGACAATTTAAAAACCCACTTTTCCTACAGGCCGCACGATGTCATCCCACTCTACTTTTTCCCTTCCCATAACCCATGCAAATTAGCCAGATCTTGTTCTAGTCAGGAGACGAGTTGGATCACTGGAGACAGCTAAAGGGGATCATACAAAGGGGATACCAGGTAGCTTCTGGAAAATGTATGGATCCCAGATTTCCCCAAGGAACCATTCAGATGCAGAAACCCCATTTCAAGAAACTGGGCTGCGATCTGGATGCCTATTATCCAGGCACCATCAACCTCAATATCGCACCCTTTCTGTTCAAGGTGAATCGGGCTAGATTTCGCTTTACCAATCTCCAGTGGAGTTCAAAAACACCACCGGAAGATTTTTCCCTGGCAGATTGCAGAATCCTGATAGAAGGCCGCAGAGTAATCAACGGACTGATCTATTATCCCCACCCCGAGACTAAACCCGAGCACTTCCAGAATCTGGAGGTGATGGAGCTTATCACCGTCTATATCGAGGGAATAAACTACGGAGACGAGCTGCTGCTGGAGGTTGACAGTCAGCAGGTCGAAATCTATCAGCCGTAATAGGAGTTAAGGCTGGTCCCAGGGCAACCTGCCAGCTAGTAACTCAAAACACTTCCTCAAGCCCTGCATAGGGAAACAGGCTCCGAAGCCTGGTCTCGGCAATCCATTTCTATGGAGTCGAGTTGTAGCCGACAGTGGCATTACTTGGCAAAGAGCTGACCAATATCCTTGAACGCCTTGAATTCCAGGGCATTGCCACAGGGATCAAGCAAGAACATTGTAGCCTGCTCACCAACCTCACCCTCGAAGCGGACATAAGGTTCGATGACGAATTGAGTATCAAGCGATTTTAGCCTAGCCGCCAACGCCTCCCACTGCTCCCACTCGAGCACTAACCCGAAGTGGGGAACAGGTACATCATGGCCGTCGACTGGATTGGTGTTAGCCCGCTCATGCGCAGGGGTTACAGGACTCTGGTGAATCACCAATTGATGGCCGTAGAAGTCAAAGTCCACCCACCGGGCACTTGAGCGGCCCTCTTCCAGTGCAAACACTTCGCCATAGAAGTGCCGGGCTTTATCTAGATCATGGACGGGAATAGCCAGATGAAATGGCGGGAGAGTCATCGGAATCTCCTGAATAATTGTTTATGAATTGTTAGGCGGAAGAGGTTCTGTGCAGACCCATCCCCGTTGCGGTTGGTAAACAATCGAGAGTGCCGCGAGCTTGCGATAAAACCCGGAACCGAAAACGGCGATCGAGGCTGGCCATACGAGTGTAGCGGACTACCTGAGCTTCTACCCGCCTGGCAATATAAACCATGCAACCTGGTTGACGATACGGCGGGCTCAGTTGCCACGCCGCTCGCCCGCCAGAAGATACCGAAACTTCAGTATCAGGGTTTAATATATGCGTAGCCCTTACTCTGGAGTATCGCAAGTTCCGCGACTCCGGATGCTACGATATCCGCCTTACTCGTATCGTATAAATCATCGTAGGAGACTTTGCGTCCATTGAGCGTATTGTTGCAGACATTAAACTCCACGCCTTGATCCTTCAATCCGGCAATCTTTGCCTGCATCTGATCATTGGCGTTCGCCTCCTTCATCTTGGTACCGTCAATTGCATCAGGCTCGAGCAACATAGAAACCCCATTGCCGTGCAGTACCACTTTCAAGTCCAGATTCTCGGCGCCAACAGCATTGATATGATTCTGAATATTACGCAATGCGCCAGCCTGCTTTTTCGCGTCGTAGTAATTGACGTGATAAACGACCTTCTGTTTTTCGCCGGCCATAACCGGCCCTGCCAATGCCACGGCCAGAACCGCGCAGCCCAATAGCACAGCAATTAGTCTTCTCATTTTTCTCCTCCTTACTCTTGGTTGATCAATCTGTAGATTTTGCGTTCTTTCTGTAATCACGACTGAATTGCTACCAGTCTCCTCCTATAGGCCTAACTCTTGGTATTCATCTACACCTTGATATATACCCAGCCCTGGTGTTGCCGACGCACTACATGGTTAACTCCCGATCCCGTGAGATGGGCATCCGGAAGCAGTACCACTTCGACGCCTCGCTCAACCCGTAGACGATCTATGGTGTTCTTACAGGCCACAAAAGTCAGGTTGGGATTCTGCTCCGACATGCTTCGAATTCGATCGCGATGTCGAGATAATCGCTCCCTTAGCAAGCCAAGCCCGTCGCCATGGGCAACAACCTCGACACGCAATTCACTGCCCTGATCGCGGTAGTCCGTCAGCATGGCATCTATTTCGTCCAGCAATTCCTCCGCAACTGCCATATCTGGATTGGTCAAATGAAACACAATTCGCGTTGCTTCCGATCCCGCAGCGGCAGATTGCTGACCAGTCCCGATAGGGTCGAGTAATACAAAACGCCCGGCAGAGTCGATGGGGTGCATGCTCCACCCCAATAAGACCCCTATCGCCAGAACCAGTATGCCGGCTGCAAGAGACCTCCAGACAGACGACTGCCTGGCTGCGCGATAGACATTAACGGGCGGTTGAGGCGGTTGTCGATAGGCGAGCCGGACGGACTCCTTTAGCATCCGGATATCGGCAGCATGGTGCAGTAGTTCCCGGTCGCGCTGCAGGGCAGCCAGCAACTCAGCACTATCCTCTGGGGTGTACTCACCATCCACCCAGGCGTGCAGCGCCTCTTCAGAGATCGGTCTATGCGGTTCTGTCATTTCACTCTCCGCAGGATGGGTTTTTCCGGCGAATCTGACTGATTCTGCAGCGCAATCTTCAAACTAGCGCGTGCCCGGTAGAGCCGGCTCATGACAGTACCCACGGGGAGTTGCAGGATATCCGCCACCTCGGCATATGAGCACTCCATCAAATCGACCAGCGTAACCACTTTGCGGTGGTCTTCGCTGAGTAAACTCATCGCTCTGCGTACCGATACCACCAGCATTTGCTTGTCAAAATCATGTTCAGGATCTTCCGTAGAGCGCAGCGCTACCGATTCACTGGGAACACTCTCCCGGCGTGCGCGCAGATGGTCCCGGTGCATGTTGCAGAGAATGCGATATAGCCACACCTTTAACTGCTTGGCATCCCGAAGCTGTTCAATTCGCTCCAGCCCCCGCACCAAAGTGTCCTGCACCAGATCATCCGCAATTTGTGCATCGTGACACCAAGACCAAGCGAGCCGGTACAGGCCAGGTCGCAAGGCCTTTATCTGGCGCCGAAGCTGGTGCTGGATCAAGATTCTGGAAACGCTCACATAACAATCCGCTTTTATGCTTAGTTTTCTTTAAGACGGACCAACGCTGCGAATTATTCCCTGGTCCTCCAAAACTAATCTACATCAAACATGTCGGGGTATTAAGCATCTGTCGATAGTGCAAGAAAATGAGGACAAGATCCGAATAGACGGCTTTGATTTCGACAAAAACCAGCGATAGGATGGAGACCTACTGAATCCCATATCAAGGACAGTAATTTAAAAATATTTACCCAGGTGGATTTCTTTACGATATCAGAGCAGATGTCGGATCAGGCAAGTAAACTGTTTCCAGTTCTGGTGACCGCTGTCAGACTCCAAGCAGAGTGCTGGGGCTCGATAAGCGGCAGCGCACAATCACCGCGAGGCGGCCGCTCTTGGGTCCCTATCTAAAGCAGTCTGCTCTAAACAAGGTAAACAGCAACATTCTTGCTTTCCAACAGGGTTATTATCTCCGGGTCCGCATTTTTGCCCGTAATAACCGCATCCAGCTGGTCAAGTGTAAATAGCGGTATTCCACCCGTAACGCCTATTTTTTCCGTATCCACCAAAGCAATGACCTTGTCGACATACTCGACCATCTTTTTCTCTTCCATAAAGGCGAGCAGTGCGGATTTCGTTAAGCCAGCTTCAGTTAATCCATCCCCACTGCAAAACAGATAGCGCCCCTGGTAGGAGGCATGTTTTTCCGGCGAGACCAATAAATTTTGACTCTTGATATATTGCCCACCCAGAACAACCAGGTGCGGAAAGTCTTCGGAGATCAGAAAGACCAGCAATGGCAGATAGTTGGAATAGACGTGAACGTTTCTTTCCAACAGATATTTCCCCATGAGAAAGGTGGTTTGCCCCTCACCGACAAAAATATTGTCCCTCTCCTGGCATAACTCAACCGCCTTCTGCGCGATGAGCTCGTTCTCTTCAAAGTTACCGTAATCTGAAATATTGGGATAGAACCCCCTCAGACCCGGAGACTCGCTGACACTGGGAGAAAGAATCTTCTCTGCGCCGTTTCGAATCTTTTTCAACTGACCTAGGCGATCCAATTCTGTGATATCTCTGCGGACAGTGGCTGGAGAGGCATTCAAAACGTCCACCAATTGCCTCACCGTGGCGATCGAATGCTCTTGCAAATAGTCCAACATTTGCTTCTGACGGGCTCGGGAGTTCACCGCATACCTGCATGATTACTTATGATTAGTTTTTGATTCTAGTTGATTGAAAAGACCCAAGGCAACTCTCAGGTCGGAAATTTTGACGTTTTCTGATCTAACTTGATTACTAAACACTAGATTTGGCTAGGTATTCACCGAATACCAGCTATATGACGTCATAAGTAATCATCATATTTGACTACCTCACATCACTGTCCAACAATTACGCCAGGTTAACGGGAGACATACCATGGTGAGTGATACTCATACTGGCCTAATTACAAAAAAGACCATTCAGCTGAATCTGAACTCAGAGACCAAATTCGATGCAATCCGAAGTCTTTGCGGTCTTTTATTCAGTGCGAATAGAACCGATAACCCGGCGCTTCTCTATCAGGACATCATCAAAAGAGAAGAGACAGTCAGCACCTTTGCGGGAATGCAAACTGCCATACCCCATGTCATTACCAAGCATATTTCGGAACCGACATTGTGCTTTGCGCGCGTGAGTAGCGACGATTTCACTTGGGACGGCGTCGACGAAAAGGTGCGTTTCATTTTTTTGTTGTCAGCACCGGCTCAGGATGATCTTAAAAAACTGAGACAAAGTCAGTCTTACGTTTTTTCATCCGTCGCCCAGCTAATCACCCAGACCGACACCATGGAAATATGGGAGTCGGCAATGGATGAGCAAGTAATCCTCGATAGTTTACACACAGCTTTCGAAGCCTATCAAAACGGATAACATCTAACGGAGGATTTGATATGACCAGTGTCAGTCTTAAAGTAGGCGTCCAGTCGTTTGGGCGATTTCTCAGCAGTATGGTGATGCCGAATATCGGTGCCTTCATCGCATGGGGACTTATCACCGCCCTGTTTATACCCACGGGATGGTTACCCAACGAGGACCTCGCCAAACTGGTAGGCCCCATGATCACCTATCTGTTACCTCTGCTGATCGGTTATACCGGCGGCAAAATTGTCGGTGGCGACCGTGGTGCGGTTGCGGGCGCGATAACCACTATGGGCGTTATCGTTGGCGCCGACATTCCGATGTTCATGGGAGCCATGGTTGCCGGACCGCTTGGTGGACTGGCAATCAAGAAATTCGATGAAAAAATTCATGGAAAGATCAAACCAGGGTTTGAAATGCTGGTGAACAACTTCTCCATCGGCATTATCGCAATGATCCTGGCGTTGATCGCCTATGAGGTGATAGGCCCGGTGGTCGCTGTCGTTACTCAAGGCTTGGGCGATGGCGTCGGCTGGATTGTTCAACAGAAACTTCTGCCACTAGTCTCCATTATCGTCGAGCCCGCCAAGATTCTGTTCCTGAATAACGCCATCAATCATGGCGTATTTACTCCCCTTGGTGCCGAACAGGCTGCTGAAACCGGAAAATCGATCTTTTACCTTATCGAGACCAACCCGGGTCCCGGTCTGGGCGTTCTGCTTGCCTATATGCTCGTCGGTCGCGGTGTTGCACAAAAATCCGCCTATGGCGCGTCGATCATTCACTTGTTCGGCGGCATTCACGAAATATACTTCCCATACATTCTGATGAAACCCAAGCTGATCCTGGCTGTCATCGCGGGTGGTATGTCAGGTGTAGCGTTCAACATGATTACTGGAAACGCGCTGGCAGGACCGCCTTCTCCGGGTTCCATTTTTGCACTAACGCTGATGTCTACCTCAGGCGTGGGGATCGCATTGACCCTGGCATCCATTGCGGTAGCAGCAACCGTATCATTCCTTGTTGCTGCAGTAATAGTTCGCAGCGATGCGACTGAGAACGACGACCTCTCCGCTGCACAGGAGGCCGTTGAAAGCATGAAGTCTGAATCCAAAGGTATGAGCCCGGCAGTGGCTGGTACGGTCAGACGAATCATCGTTGCCTGCGATGCCGGCATGGGATCATCTGCTATGGGGGCCACCGTGTTGCGCAATAAGATTGCCGATGCAGGGCTTGACATTGAAGTAACGAACTCTGCCATCAATGATCTGGAGGAGGCTGACATTGTCATCACTCAGGCGGAACTCTCGGACCGGGCGAAAGCCAAGTTACCCGGTGCCCAACATTTGAGTATCGGTAACTTCATGGATGCCGCCTTCTATGACGACTTGGTCGCCAAATTGACATAGTAAGTCGCACTGGTGGATGAGATGAACCCAAAGCCTTCCCCGTGGGAGTCCATCACCGATCATCATCGCACTAATAGCATGTATCGGTAGATGTGCCGGGAGATCCTGCCAGTGTCCCGGGTTATTCTCATCCGCCAAAGTTACTGGACTCATCAAGCCGAGAGAAAGCCCCAAAGGCTCAATGCACTTCTTAGTTGAAGGCAAGATCGCAAGATAGGAGAGGAATAATGGCCTTTTTCAAAAGTATTTTTCCAGGCAGTAAAAACGCCACCGAAGAACATAACGCTGAATCCCTCCCCTCGGAAACGGAGAGGCAAACCAAACAGCCAGAAGCTGAGGCAGACGAATCTCACCACTCTTCGGTTCAGCTAACACTGGACGACATCCTGCTGGCTCAGAACACCGTAGACAAAAAAGCCGCGCTCCAACTCATCTCTGAGCAAATGCTCAAGTCGGGTTATGTCTCCGCAGACTATACGCCGGCTCTCCTGGAGCGGGAATCGAAAGTCAGTACTTATCTTATCAACGGTGTGGCTATTCCCCACGGGGCCATCGAAGCGAAACACCTGGTTGTGCGCACGGGTATCGTCGTAGCCCAATTTCCGAAAGGCATAACCTGGAGCGAGAAAGGCGAAGTGGTGAAACTGGCTGTGGGAATCGCCGCAAAAGGCAAGGAACACTTGGACATTCTTGCTCAGCTCACCAATGTCGTGATGGATGAACCCTTGGCGACCCACCTTGGAGAAAAGGCTGACGCCAAAGAGATTGCCGCAGCCCTGGGCCAAAAAATCGATTCAGCTGCTGTTGCTGCGGAAGACTATCCGACAAAGTCAGAAGCGGTCATTGTCGACAAAGAGGGAATGCACGCCCGGCCTGCCAGCCTGATTTCTGAAGCAGCCTCGAAGTTCACCGGCACTGATATTCTTCTTCGCAATCATGATCGGTCAGCGAACGCAAAGTCCATGGCTGAGATTTTGGCAATGGGCGCCATTGAGGGAGACCGCATTACTGTCTCTGCCTCGGGTGAAGAGGCTGAGGTCGCAGTCGATGAGCTTGTTTCCTTGATCAATGCCGGGCTTGATGCCATTGACGAAACAAGTAGCGGATTCAGTAACTACAATCCGCTTGAAGCGTTGCCGCCCCTTGACGCTCCGGAAGGGAGACTGGTTTTCCAGGGTGCCGCAGCCTCACCCGGTATCGCCATGGCATCTGTCCATGTTTTCCAGGAGGAAGAACGGCATCTGGAAAGGGAAACCAGCGATATCCCCGGCGAGCTAGCGTTACTGGATGATGCATTAGAGAAAGCATCGGAGCAGCTGGACTCCCTCTATCAGGAGATGAAACAGAATGCCCCGCAGGAGGCGGCGATTTTTCGTGCCCAGGCACAACTGCTTCGTGATGAGGCAATACTGAAGAACTCAAGACAGCTGATCGGCGAGGGTAATAGAGCCGCTTGGTCGTGGGATCGAGCCATGAAAGATCAGGTAGCGTCCTTGGAAGCTGTTGACGATGAACGTATCAAGGCCCGGGTAGCCGATATGAACGACGTGTCCTCACGTATCATCCGCATCCTGGAAAACAAGACTGGAGATTTTGGCTTTCCGCAAGACGAAGATTTCATTCTGGTGGCCAGTGAGCTGACACCCTCGCAAACAGCCAGCCTCGATACCCTGCCTGTCAAAGCAATATGCACGGAACTGGGCGGGCCCAATAGCCACATGGCGATTCTTGCCAGAGCACTCGGTATACCCGCCATTGTCGGGATCGGTAGCGGATTAATCCAACAAGTCGAAACCGGTGAACTGGCGATCGTCGATCCTCAGTCGTCCTCTTTCATCATTTCTCCTGATGAAAAAACCATCCAGCAGGCGAGGAGTCGAATCGATGCCTGGAACAAAATGCAGGAAATCGAGAACGCGCAGAAATTCGAACAGGCCGTGACCACGGATAATCGCCAAATAGAAGTCGTCTGCAACATCGCGAAACCAACAGAAGCACAATCGGTTCTGGATAATGGCGGCGAAGGGGTGGGCTTGCTGCGGACCGAGTTCATGTTTGAAGCCAGTAAAGTTGAACCTACGGTTGAGGAGCAGGTTGTTGCCCTCCAAGAGATCGCTACCACTCTCGGAGCCCGGCAGCTGGTGGTCCGCACCGCGGATATTGGCGGCGACAAGCCCGTATCCTGGCTTGACATGCCCCATGAGGACAACCCCTTTCTCGGGGTGAGAGGCATACGTCACTCGTTTCGCCATGAAAGCATGTTTCGCCATCAACTCGAAGCAATCTACCGGGTTGCCCATTGGCAGGCCGAGAATGGCATTGAATCCGGCATTCACATCATGTTTCCCATGATTTCCAAATTCTCGGAATGGCGTAAAGCCAGAGATATCGCAGAAGAAGTCAGAAACAGAGTGGGAGCGCCAACACTGCCTCTGGGCATCATGGTGGAAGTGCCCTCCGCGGCCCTACTGGCCGAGCATTTCGCCAAGGAAGTCGATTTCTTCTCGATTGGATCGAATGATTTGACCCAGTACACCTTGGCTATGGACCGATTGCATCCCGACCTGGCCAGCGAGGCTGATAGTTTTAGTCCCGCATTGCTGAAACTTATCTCAATGACCGTGCAGGCGGCCGACGCCAACGGGAAGTGGGTTGGCGTTTGTGGAAATATGGCTGCAGACCCTGATTTGGCAAGTATTCTGCTTGGACTTGGAGTTAAGGAAATCTCTGTCAGCCCGGCGAATATCCCGGCATTAAAGCTCTTGATTCGCTCTGTTTCCTTCAAACAGCTGCGGGAAAAAGCCCATAGAGCGTTGACACTCGAGTCTTCTGCCGAAATCAGAGCGCTGTACAAGGATCGGACGGATCTCACCTAACCCTTTTCGGTTTAACCGGAAATTTGCAGACAACGGCGGTCGTCATTCCCTTGACGACGTCTGAAACATTTAAAACGAATTCCGTACAGGAGATTGACATGACATCCCCTCGCAAAACAAACGAGCAGGTATCCAAGAGTAACTGGACCTGGAACATGTATGGTGCCGGTGTGGAAAGCATTGGAAAAAACGACGAACCCGAATCCTTCGAGGTACCGGAACCTGGGGATAACCAGTTACTGGTCCGAATCGATGCGGTTGGCCTCTGTTTTTCAGATGTCAAACTCATTACACAGGGTGGCGCGCATCCCAAGCTATACAACCGGGACCTGAAGACCGAACCCACGCGCCTCGGACACGAGGCTTCGCTAACGATTGTTGAGGTGGGCGACAAACTCAAGGGCCAGTTCAAACCCGGTGAACGCTATGCCATGCAACCCGACATATACCAAAACGGCAAAAGCACTGCCTATGGCTATACGGTACCGGGGGGTTTAACACAGTTTCATTTGATCGGGCCCGAGATTCTGGATACCGACGCGGGATCCTGCCTGTTGAAAGTCTCCGATCAATTGGGCCTGGCCGAAGCCGCCCTGCTCGAACCCTGGGGGTGCGTTTGGGCCTCATATACCCAAAGACGTCGCCTGGAGCCAAAAGTAGGCGGTGTCATGTGGATCGTCGGTCAGCCCGGTGATAAAAACAGCTACCAGTTTTCCAAAGGCCTTGATGCCCCCAGCGTAATAATTGTGACCGATATCCCGGAGCACTTGGAAAGGCTCGCGAAAGAGACAGGAAGTGAGGTGATCGACCGAAGCGGTCTGAATCCAGGTGACTACCAAGCATTAGTCAACGAATTCACCAATGGAAAAGGGTTCGACGACATAGTCGTGCTGTCTCCCAAGTCCGCTGAGCTGATGAGCAGCATCGCCAAGTGCATCGCCCGGCGCGGTACCATGAATATGGTAGGCAAAGAGCCCCTGGATGGCCTCGTCGACGCCGATGTTGGGCGTCTCCATTATGATTATATCGCCTTCATTGGAAACCCCGGTCCCGATATCGCCGATTCATATGGTGAACAACGCAATCGTTGCGATCTGAAAGCCCATGGCGCCGCGGTATTTGTAGGTGCCGGCGGACCAATGGGACAAATGCATGTGCAGCGTGCAATCGAACTACCTGACGGCCCGGATTTAGTTATTATCAGTGATATTAACGATAAACGCCTGTCTGAGATAAAGGCGCGCTTTACTCCGCTTGCGGAGGCGAATAATTGCAAGATCCTGATGTTTAATCCACTCGAGGACAACGAAACCTTCCATGATTTTGTGATGAAGGCCAATGGTGGTCAGGGTGCCGACGATGTGGTCGTCTGCGTTCCCAACGCCAAACTAATGGAGGAAGCGGCATCCTTTATGAATGCGAACGGTATGCTCGTTTTGTTTGCGGGCGTTCCCAACGGCACGCTGGCACCCCTGGACTTCAGCAGCGTCTATCAAGACAACGCGCAATACACGGGCACATCGGGCTTGACCATTGAAGACCAGTCCCAGGTCATGGAAAACGCACTGAAGGGCTCCATTGCACCGGCGCTCAGCGTGGCTGCAATCGGCGGTATGAAGGTTGCCAAAGAGGGAATTAAGGCCATGATGGAAAGTCGCTACCCTGGCAAGGTACTGATCTTTCCCCAGCTGCTCGATCTACCCTTGTTGGCACTGGACGAACTTGAACAGGCGCTTCCCGCTGTGGCTGCAAAACTGGGCCCCGGTTACAGCTGGACCCACGAAGCCGAAGTAGCTTTGTACGAAAATTATCAGAAGACACCATTATGATTTACACATTGACATTGAACCCAGCCGTGGACCTTGAGCTGGCCGTTTCGGAATTCGAATACGATACGGTAAATCGTGCGGTTGACTCCCGCATGGATTGCGGAGGAAAAGGATTCAATGTCTCTCGCATGCTCTCTAATCTCAACACGCCAAGTATTGCAATGGGATTCGTCGGCGGGAAAAACGGCGAGAGACTGGAGAGGGAACTCCATGTTCTTGGTATCGAAACAGACTTCAACTGGATTGATGGAGAAACTCGCACCAATGTCAGCATTGTTAAATCGGACAACTCTCATTATCTGAAAGTCAACGAAGCTGGACCCGCCATCACTCAGGAGGATGTTGGCGCACTCGCTGACAAAGTGCGCCTTCAAGCGAAACAGGGTGACTGGTGGGTGCTGTCAGGCAGTCTCCCACCGGGTGCACCCGCAACCATCTATGCCAGTTTGATCGCTATCATCGAGAGTGCCGGAGCCAGTGTGATGTTGGATACCAGTGGCGAGCCTCTGCACGCCGGGTGCAGGGCAGGGCCTACTATAGCTAAACCAAACATGGAAGAGGCGCGTGAACTTACCGCATCAATATGTGGCGAAGATGCCAGCGATGCCGAAATCGCCGAAGCAGTGCTGGCAATGGGTCCAAAAAGCGTGATTATTTCTATGGGTAAAGATGGGGCGCTGCTAGCTACGAAAGGTAGTCTGCAAATGGTGAAAACACCTGAGGTGAAGGAGCGCAATCCCATCGGCGCCGGAGATTCCATGGTCGGGGGTATTGTTTGGGGGTTGAGCCAGGGGCAGTCGCCCATACGATCGCTGCAAAACGGTATCGCTTGTGGCGCAGCAACCGCCGGCAGAGATGGCACTGAGTTAGGATCTCATGAAATGGTGGTTGAGTTATTATCGCAAATTCGAGGATAACGGTGACTGGAATCACACACTATCTCATATCGAGATGAAGTCGTTGATTTGTGAAGTAAATACTTTTTCACCATGCTATGAATACTGAAAGGGTTGTTCGAAGAATGGCCGAGGGAGATCTTCCCGCCGTCGCTGTAATCCACTCAGCGGCTTTTCCCCGACAATTACATTCATTGGAATGGATGACTTGCAATCTAGCCGCCTACCCAAGAATACAATGCTTCGTGGCTGTTGAGCGAGGCAGTATCCTGGGCTTCATTCAATGGACGCAAAAAAGTGGTTTCCGGGAAAGCGTAGTTATCGAACTAGAACAAATCGCGGTCTCACCGATTTACCGGAGTATCGGAATCGGAGCGAACCTAATCGTAAAATCACTACCAATTGTACAGTCTCAGTTAGTCGAGAGAGGCGCGACGATAAAAACTATCATGGTAACGACACGTTCAGACAATTCTGCCCAAAAACTATATCAGGAAACGCTGGGTGTAGAGGTCGAAGCGACCATTTCAAACTTGTACTCTGCTAATGAAGTATTGATGGTCGCCCGCGATGTACAACTGCACATAAAGAAACAATGACCAGTGCTTTGGGTCCAACCAAAGTCAGTGCACATAATGGCCAGTACGCGAGACAAATTTGACCATGCGATACATGGCAATGGGAGTCAGCTTGCAGCGACTTTTCCGGTTAGCATCCTGCCTGCTGAATTGCCCACTCCTGAAGTAAGAAAGGCAATTCCGAAAGACTACGACAGTTGCCTGGTCCCAACTCAGGCCCAGTGAGTAGACTCGTCAGCATTGCTGCCTTGTTATCACTCCAGTTAACCGATACGTGACATGATAGAGCAATTGACTTAGCAACACGCCCAGTGACTGGTGAATTACACTGGCCGTGACTCAATATGGGCGCCGCATAGGGTATCTTACATATCTGATATGTGATAGCACTGTAGAGAAAAGTCGAGTATATTTGGACAGATAGTCAAACCCTAAATCAACCTGCTCAATCAGGACTATTTGTGCGTAATAAACAAGTCAAACCCATAGAAAGACCCAGGTCTCTTAGCGACATCGCTGTGGATAATATCCGCAATGCCATTATTCAAGGCACCTATGAACTTGGTGAGCCTTTATCCGAAGCGACGTTGGTTCAGTCGTTGGGCATCAGTAAAACACCTATCCGGGAGGCACTTTCGATTCTTAAACTAGAGGGCCTCATCTCCGTCGTACCACAGAAAGGAACTTTTGTTTTCACCCTCAGCGCCAATGAGGTTGCCCAACTCGGGCGTTACCGATACGCACTCGAATCGACCGCTGTGGATATGGCAATGGAACGTGATTCCGAAGCTTTAGTCTCGAGCCTGTACAGCATCTGCGCTCAGATGGACCAGGCCCACGGTAGAGGAGAAATGCGCAAATACCTTACACTCGATGCCAATTATCACGAGGTTATTTTCGAGAATTGCGGAAACAGCTACCTCCAAGATGGCTACAAATTTGTCAGCGGTAAAATCGCTGCCCTTAGAACTCATCTATCCAGCCATCCGACACATACTGAGAAATCATTTCACGAACATATAAAAATGGCCAGAATGCTGAAAAAGGGGAATCTGAGCGAGGCGAAAATCATTCTGAAACGCCATGCCACCCGTGGTGAACGCAGCTATGCCGATACCGTAAAAGATATAGCCGAAGCGGATCACCATGGCAGCTTGAGAAAGGGGCGCAGGCAAAGCTAGTATCCAGCTGTAATTTACGTCCAAGCAAAGCAGTCTTCTGGTGGTTTTCCGCGATTGCTAAGTCGTGGGATACTCTCTCCAAGGATAGGCTCGATAGGTTCTCTGATTGCCCTGCCTCTCTGTATGGGAGAAGAGTCTTTCCATAAAAGAGGTTCGGTTGGCTCGGCATGGGGGAATCATCAATTACCGGGACAAAAACCGTCGCTTTGCTCGCTTAAAGAGTATTTCTTGAATCTCCAAGAACTGTTATACCCACGGCCTTATATCGAACATTGCGTCAACCCTAGGTTGTGGATAGGGAGGGAACTCCGGGCACACAGATTCCGCGAGGTCGATACAGAAGCGAATAGATGGACGGTCTCCACCCTCGGGTATTTACTGGAGAGTGGAGACCTATATATAAAAATTCTAGAAGACTCCCTACCCAATGAATATCGAAGGCAATACAAGAGACAGCCAGGGAATGAATGTGATCACAAGCAAGGCAGCCACGGCTGCGAGAAGAAAAGGCCAGATAGCTACGGTTATCTCCTCAATCGAGGTCTTGCTGATCTTACAGGCGACGAATAACGTTGGTCCAACAGGTGGTGTAGCCAGCCCTATCGCCAGATTGACACACATAATGATACCGAAGTGTACTGGATCGATTCCAAGATTTGTAACCACAGGCAATAGAATCGGCACCAGAATGATACAGGCAGCGGAGATCTCCATGACGGTACCGACAATTAATAATAGAGCGTTAATCATCAGAAGGATAATCAACTTGTTTTCAGATACCGAGAGAAATAGATCGGTCAAGGTTTCTGGAATGTGATTCAGCACCAGAATAATGGAGAAGAACTTTGCTGTTGAAATAATCAACAACACAACACCTGACACTACACCGGCTTGGACAAAAATATTACCCAGATCCGAAATTCGTAAGGTTCTCGTAAAAAGTCCCAGCAATAAGCTGTAAACGACCGCAACGCATGCGGATTCGGTAGCTGTAAAAATACCCCCCATGATGCCTCCGACGATGATCAGAGGCATCAGCAGGGCAGGCAGAGCGTTAATGAATGCACCTATTACCGCTATAAAAGAGTAGGATCCCTCCCGGCGTGGAAATTTGTGCTTGACAGCCTGAAACCAAACCACAGTGCCCATGGCAAGACCCATTAATACACCTGGAATGATCCCCGCAATCAAGAGTGAGGCGATCGAGGTATTTGCGACAATACCATACACCACTAATATTATGCTGGGGGGCACGATCGGGCCTATGCAGGAGGAAGCGGCCGTAACGGCAGCACTATACGCCGCTGGGTATCCCTCTTTTTTCATGGCCGGTATAAGAGCCGATCCTACGGCCGCGGTATCTGCAACTGCTGCACCGGTTATACCGGCAAAAAAGATGCTTGTCCCTATGTTTACCTGGGCCAGCGCACCGGGCATACGGCCAAATAGAACCATCGTAAAATCCATGAGGCGTGCTGATATTCCCGTTCGGCTCATCAATAGCCCGGCTAAAATAAAAAACGGAATAGCCAGCAGTGGAAACGAATCCAGCCCGTTGAACATATACTGAGGCAGCGCATTGTAGGGGATAGTCCCCTGGATTATCAGCGCTGCGAGAGATGTGAGCCCGATAACGAAGGCAATGGGAACTCCCAAAAGCAGAATCGCTAAAAATATGAGTAAGATCGCCAGTGTCATCTTTTGTTCCTCCTAGGGAAACCGGGAAGCAAGCTCCCGGTCTCATTATCCTTTTGGGAGCACTATTTAACGGCGTCCAGCCACTTTTCGACGACGTCTTTTCCGATTGCTGAAGCCTGGTCCTGGTATACGTTCGACACTTTTTCCCTGAAGCGCGCAATTTCTTCGGGTGATACATTGTTAATCTGCATGTCTTGTTGCAGCTTTTCTAAGAGGGCTGTCTCAGCCTTCACGGCTTCGGAGCGCTGCCAGGCCGCGACCTCTAGAGCCGCTTCTTTCACTAGAGATTGGTACTCATCTGGTAGCCTGTTAAAAAAGCGCTTATTGATGAAGTAGACATTCGGATCGTAAGTATGGGCGGTGAAGGAGAGATACTCTTGCACTTCGTAGAGTTTGCCGTTGTAGATATTGGCAACTGGGTTCTCCTGGGCATCCACGACATTTTGCTGAAGAGCGGAATAGAGCTCTGACCAAGGCGTGGCGGTCGTGAGACTTCCCAAGGATTCGAAAGTTGCTATGAAAACCGGGTTCTGCATCAACCTTATTTTTATACCCTTAAGGTCTTCTGGTTTATTGATCGGGCGCACGTTGTTGGTCACGTGCCGAATACCGTTTTCCAAGAACGCCAGTCCTTTGAGTCCATGGGGTTCTAAGCGCATTAAAAGATCATCACCCAAGGGTCCATCGAGTATGCCGTACCACTGTTCCCTGCTAGAGAAGAGATAGGGAAGATTCAAAACCCCCATGGCGGGTTCAAAAGCAACGATCGGAGCAGTCGCTGCATCTACCATTGTCTGTGTACCGATTTTTACTGCTTCCAATGCTTCCCTGCTGGTACCTAGGACACCCCCATAGTGTACATCTACCTTAATTCGACCCTCTGAACGCTCCTCAACCAATTCCTTAAAACGATTGGCTGCCTCCGCCAGCGTATGGGGCCTAGTGAACGGTTCGTTGAAAACTATCTTGTAGGTCTTATCACTGCCGGCAAATGTGTCGGCGGCCGATAAAGCAAAAACTGAGATCGCTAGTAATATCGTGATTAGTAGGTTTCGTTTCATTTTGATTCACCTTATCTTGATTGTTTCCTTAAAATTTACGGCGTATCGATTTCATCCTCTACAATTTCGTACCCCACCAAAATGACCCTCATTTCCTGAATGATCATCAAAACGGCACCCAAAGGCAGGGCTATGTAGGGCCACATCATGGATATATTGAAAACTACTGGAGAAGTCTGGCTACTAACGTCCACGGTATGTACTACACCCCACCAAGCCAGAAAAACTAGAAACAGGAGAATAAGTAAATGGGACAGTGTCGTTATGAGTTTTTTAAACACGCCGGTAAAGCGGGAGGACACAAGCTCCATACCGATATGCGCACCCTGTCGAAAGGCAATGGCTGCGGACAAAAATGCAAGCCAGATCATGGTATAGCTAGCCAGTTGTTCAGCCCAAACCATGGGTATCTTCAGCACATAACGGCTAAGCACCTCCCAAGTGATGATAGCCACCATGGCAGCCAATAGCATAACCACTAGCATTTTGGTAATTCTGTCCGCAGTATCGGCTACAAGGCAAATCAACTTTTTCATAGTTTTACCTGCAATCAGATATCTTGTATCTAGTATACAAGTTATTTTTATACTACTTCAAGGTCTTTTTCCACCAATAATTCATAATCATATAAACAGCAGATCCTCTGAGATCATTACCGCTCAAGACTCAAATAGATGTCTTGCGGCCACTACGAATTCGGCGGCCTTTTCAGCTGTTTGTGTCGGAGAATCATGGGTCTGATAGAGCGCAGAGCCGAGGCCGAATCCACTGGCACCCGCAGCGACATAGGCTTGCATCGATTGCGGGGTAATCCCCCCGACCGGCACCATCCGTGCAGGGGCCGGTAGCACCGCACTCATCGCCTTGATGCCCTTGGGTGAAATGACTTCCGAAGGGAATATCTTGAGCAGATGCGCACCCGCCTGGAGTGCGCCAAATGCCTCTGTTGGGGTTGCAATACCCGGTGCCCAGGTGGCGCCACCGGATATCGCCGCCTCACCCACAGATATGTCCATATTGGGGGCTATAATTAGCCGGCCCTTCGCATCCAGAGTCCGCTCCACGTCTTTCGCTTCCAGCACTGTTCCTGCACCGATCAAGGCGACATCACCGTATCTATCCGCCGCCAGTTCGATACTGGTAAAGGGGTCCGGTGAATTGAGCGGGATCTCTATGAGGTGAAATCCTGCACGCACCAGGCTTTCTACCGCTCCCAACACCTCCTGAGGCCGTACTCCCCTCAGAATTGCGATCAAGGGTAACTGTCGGAAACACTCCTCGAAACTTATCATTGAATCAATCCTTTCTGCCGCGCCAGCTCAAAATGCCCGCGAGCAACCATCCCCTGCTCAACGTCCGTAGCCTGTACCCCCATTAGCCCGAGGGCATGACAGTAGCGTTTAGCGAGATCTCCCCGGCCAATCACTATCACTTGCAACAAATCCCGCCGTGTACGAAGTGCACCGGAAATCTCTTCCGCAATTAGCAGGCCCGACAGAAAGTCCGCTACGTCCTCCCTCGGTATTCTCTCGAACAGGGGAAGAGTGCGGACGGAAAACAGTGTATGAAGAATCGAACCGGGGTGTTCTTTATGCCATATTACACCCCGCTCGAATGCTTCTTCACGCTCGACGCCGAGAGACAATAGCCGGCCCAGAATTGAGTACTCCTTGAGAACCGCGTAGACCTCTCCGGTCATAAAAGTCTGGAATTCCATTATTCTGCTACCCTCTATCCAGACCCATTTACTGTGTGTACCCGGCAGCAAAAAGAGTCCATCACCGCCGTGATAGCATAACTGTCCAATCAATTCCGTCTCTTCTCCGCGCATTACATCCGGGGCCATTTCGGGGCACAACGCAGCCAGTCCGGTGACGAAGTAGAGCCTTCGACCTGCTTGAGTTGTAAAGGGAGTCAACGCAGATGCAAATGCCGTGAGTGCCGTAGGCAAAGGTAAATAGTCGAGCTCTACCCAGCCGTTTCTACTGGTTATCATTCCCGACAAGACAATTGGTACCGTCGAATGTGTTGTCAGCCATTCCACCAGCAGTCGCTCGAAAACAGATTCAAAATTGCCATCCCGTACACTTAAAATACCTTCGTCGGCTTTGATGGAGTCAATCACGCACCCATCTTGACCAATGAGATAGGCACGAAAAGAACTGGTCCCCCAGTCCACGCCAATCAGAACCGGACGCGAAGTCATCGACTAGATTCTTCCGAACTCGGTCAAGAGGTCTTCTACAGTCTTGCCCTGCAACACCCATTTGCGGGTCTCATCTTCGCGCTCGGCCTGCTCGATCGCCTCCTTCACCACCTCCTCAGCCTTGCCCAGCGGGACGACAGTCACGCCCATTAGGTCGGCGACAATAAAGTCACCCGGATTGACCACAACCCCGCCACACTGGATGGGTACATTAATAGACAGCTCCTCCTTGCGGCCGGAGAACATTGTATGGGTACCGCGCGGTGTAATCGCGCGTGTCCAGATTGGCCAACCGATGTCTTCCAGTTCGTCGCTGTCACGGCCCGCACCGTCAACTATCATGGCACGGATACCCCGATTCTTCGCCAAACCACCCATCAAGCCACCGCATACAGAGGTATTCGTATCACCACCTGCATCGACGACGATCACGTCACCAGGCTGCCCCATCTCAAGTGCCTTGAGCGGGTCAACAAGATCTCCCCTGGAGAGCTGCACTGTAAGCGCCTGGCCAGTTACCTTGGCGCGAAAAGGCGGCTTTATACCGCTATCCATAACGCCGGTGCGGTACTGCACATCGGCAAACACGGCCGACGCCGAATAGCACTTGATTACCTCATCGAACTTGGCAAGCAGCTCGGGGCGGCGTTCGAAATCGTTATACTCTTGAAGCATTGGTTTCTCCGGAGGATGTGGAAGTTATCTCTGAGAGTCCAGGGAGTCGGCGTTAACCGGGTAACGGGGTTGTTCACCGGTGAGCACCCTAGCAACCTCGGAAGCGGCAGTCTCTCGTGCCGTCATGATGGACTCTTCTGAGTAGTAGGCGGCATGGGGTGTCACGATCACATTAGGTAGTGAGAATATCGGATTATCATCTGGCGACCAGTGGGCTCGTTTTGCTGGTTCCTCTTCCGGGTCGTCGAGACCGGCACCAGCTATCCACCCTTCCCTCAGCGCCTTGTATAGAGCCTTGTTGTCGATCGTCGGCCCACGGCCAGTATTTATAACGAGTGTGGAGGGCCGCATGCGGCGAAACTCGCTCTCGGATAGGAAATGCCGCGTTTCCGGTCCCATCGGTACCTGCATCATAATCACATTCGCAGACCCAACTAGCTCCTCCTTGTCTACCTGACGCGCTCCATGGGCTTCCGCCACGCCCTCTGCAAGATAGGGATCGTATACAATCAGCTCAAGCCCGAATGCCTTTGCCCGGGCGCCGATCGCCTGACCGATATTACCGAATGAAACGACTCCCATAGTTTGACCACGAAGCCGATAGACGGGTTGGCCCGATTGCCAACGCCATATCCCTTTATGGGTTTCACGATCGAAAATGAGAATTTTGCGGGCCAGCGTCAGCCAGAGGCTGATCGCATGATCAGCCACTTCTTCGGTGCAGTAATCGCGTACATTGGTGACGAGAATGCCACGGAGCGTGGCTGCCTCCACATCAACGATATCGACACCGATACCATAGCGCGCGATCACCCGGCATTTCTCCATGCGAGAAATGGTCTCTGCTCCTACCCGTGCATACTGGTTGATCATGGCGGCACAATCTTTTGCTGCCTCGAACAGCTCCGTTTCGGACTTTGCTTGAAGTGCAACAACCTCGGCGCCCGCCTTCTCCAGAATTCTGGTTTCGATGTCCACGTCACCGTAATCAAAATCTGTAATGACGACTTTGGGTCTATCGCTCATCAGAATGCGCTCCCGCTCCAAATCAACTATCTTGTCATACTTATATCTTATATATCAGATCTTCTATACCTGTCAAGTAAGCGCTGCACTGCCTAGCAAGGACCTAGTCGCCAATTATCTACAGCGCTTGCTTACCCGGAGAGCGGTGAGTCAGGTAGGAAAAGCAACCGCTCTACCAGCATGTATTGAATACTCTGCTCGAAAGGTCGTTTCCCACGATTAGCTCGATTGCCTATACTGCACGGCAAGTATTCAACAACTCTCAGTGTTTCTGATGGACTTGCAGCTACAAGACAAACGCGTATTGGTTACTGGCTCTAGCAGTGGTATCGGAAAGAAGATTGCCGAGAAATATCTGGCGGAAGGTGCCATTGTCTATATCAACGGCCGTAACGAAGCGCGCTGTATCGAAGTCGCCGCCGAGCTCGCTGCCCTAACCGATTCAGCAAGCCGCGCTCTTGCGGCCGCCGCGGATTTGGCCGATGCAGAACAGAGCGATGCCTTGCTGGCTGACCTGAAAACACAGGGTCACATCGACATCTTGATCAATAACGCCGGAAATTTTGAAGTAAAGCCCTTTGCGGAGATTACGGACAAAGAGTGGCTTCGTTACTTTAATGTCAACATACTCTCGGCCGTCAGACTCTCTAGGGCCTTGCTGCCCGTTATGCTGGAACACAACTTTGGCCGCATCGTCAACATTTCCTCCGAGTGCGCCATCAAGCCCCTTGGCCAGATGGTGCACTACTCGGTGACGAAAACGGCAGTGCTGTCGTTATCACGGGCGCTTGCGGAGTTGACCAAAGGTAAAAACGTCACTGTCAATTCAGTGTTGCCGGGACCCACCTGGACAGAGGGAGTTGAACACTATTTCGACTCCCTGGCTGAGGAGGAAGCTAAGCCGGTCGATGAGTTGACCAGGAACTACTTTGCCGATCACGAGCCCAGCTCGCTACTACAACGCTTTGTAGACGTCGCCGAAGTCGCGGAAGCCACTGTTTATCTAACCAGTAATCGTGCCATGAACGGCCAGGGGCTGCGTGTAGAAGGCGGAATCATCCGCGCACTTTAAAAGGCGCTGGGTATCTAACCCAAGCGTCATTTTGGCGCGTCTAGTCAGCCTCCCCCTTGAGCAAGACGTCCACCTCCAGCTCGCGTCCCGCACGCCAGATACGCAGTATCACCCGGTCCCCGATCCGGTAGTCATCGAGTCGATCCAATAGCGCCGGAACAGAGTCGACGGGCTTGCCATCAACGGCGAGGATCACATCTCCGGCGATGATATCGCCGTCCCGATCGGTCCTTGTGCCCCGTAAACCAGCGGCATCAGCAGCCGATCCAGATTCGACATTTAGCAGAAGCACACCCTCCACACCAAGTTGTTCGGTGAGCGCCCGATTGATATCTGCATCGACGCCCACACCGAGGCTGGGGCGGATGTACTTGCCCCGTGCAATCAGTTCCGGGATGACCCGATTCACTGTATCTACTGGGACGGCGAATCCAATCCCCGCGTAAGCGCCCGAGGGACTGTAGATCGCTGTGTTGATCCCGATCAGACGCCCGGCGCTATCCAACAACGGACCACCGGAGTTCCCCGGATTGATTGCCGCATCAGTCTGGATCAGATGCTCGATGGTCACGCCTCTCTCCCCGGCCAACGACCGGTCCAGTGCCGAAACCAAACCACTGGTCAGCGTATAGTCGAGACCGAAGGGGTTCCCGATGGCAAAGACTTTCTGTCCAACTTTCAGATCGCGACTAGTCCCAATCGGTACTGGCGGAGGGCGATCGAATGCCACGCTGATTCGCAGCACCGCCAGATCATGAGCGGGACTGGTTCCCACGAGTACGGCACCATAACTTCGCCCGTCGTTCAGCCGCACAGTCGCCTCGGAAGCCCCTTCGATCACATGGTTGTTGGTCACCACATGGCCCAGATCGTCCCAAACAAAACCGGAACCGGTTCCCCTAGGCACACTAAACACATTTCGGGTCCAATAGTCACGCACCCGCTGCCGGGTTGTAATAAACACCACCGATGGACTTGCCTGCTGGAATATATCAATGGTCGCACGTTCATCGGATGCCAGTTCCCCGCGCGCCGTTATAGCCCGTGGTTCTGTCGTTATGCCGATGAGGTAGCGCTCTATCCAGGGTAGAAACTGCCAAAGAACCAGAATTAACACAATGGTCCAGGTCAGCCAGCGCAGACGTCGCAGTACTGGATCAGGTTGTGAGAGCATTCATCTAATAAAGAAAAATTAATTTTCTGTGGATGGTAGGGTATCCTACTAGCTGCCAGGGAATAGCGCCACCAACTAATCTGTCAGTGCCTGTTCTCCACTCTTAACCAGAGACTGTGATCCCAACCCGAGCAAACAGGTTTTACATCCCGATGTGGGACGTACGATTATGACTGGCGGTCGTTCCAAAAATCTGGAGAACCTATCGATTTCGGCCAATGCTACACCGGCGCAATGGTCGGATATTGAAAATGCTCTTCGGGTTTAATACCGGTGAAAAAAAGGGGACTCTACCGAGTAAGCTCAGTCAGTCCCGAATCTCGATTGCATCAGCTTTTTCAAAATTCCGGATATCTGCTTTTTCTCGGATGAAGAAAGCGCCGACAACAAACCTTCGTTGACTTTTTTAACGATTGCAATCAGCCCTGGAACGACTGCGCGACCTGAGTCGGTGAGGTATATCCGGTAACTCCGCCTCGACCGCTCATCTTTACGCCTCTCAACGAACTGCTTGTTTTCCAGTGCATCGAGAGTCCGGGTTGTTGCATAACCCGGAACGTAGATTTTCTTGCCAATCTCGGCTTGAGTAAGCCCCTCGATCTCCGACAAGGTCATCAGCACGGCGAACTGACGCAGGTCTAAACCAAGATGTTTCAGCTCCCTGTGCATCTCGGCATCAAGCGAAGTACCAAGCATTTTCAGCATCCATCCCACACTCTGCTCCCGTACCTGCTTGGTCGACTGCTTGGTCTTATTGCGCGCCTTCATGTTTTCATGATGTCACGACCACACGAAAAAGCAAATGTTGCTTTTGCAATGTTTGCATTTGAAGTATATGATAACTTCATCTCACTGAGCAACAGTGAGATCATGATACCTGCATCCAGCCAATTCGTGCTTCTCCCGCACTGATGGGCCTACGATGACGATCCTTTTTCATCCACTCAGGGGAACATTTATTCTCGACGCTATATTCCTATAATGATTGAATGAAAACCGTTAACAACCCAACGCCTCCTGCTGACGAGCTGAAACCATTTCGACAGATTGCCTGCATCATCACGATCTCGATGCTACTCGGTTGTGCCAGCCGGCCTATCAACGATCCCATCACCCAGGTCGATCCAAAATCTGGATATCGCCCAAGTCTACTGATCTCAAAACGTCAGAATAATGATCCACATACACTTTTGGTGCTCTCATTCTCCGGTGGTGGTATGCGAGCCGCGGCATTTTCTTACGGAGTGCTGGAGGAGCTTCGCAATACAGAGGTTGCAATCAACGGTCAGCGCCGGCGGCTGGTAGATGAAGTCGATGTGGTCACCGGTGTGTCGGGTGGGAGCTTCACCGCACTAGCCTACGCACTATACGGCGATCAGTTATTTCCTGATTATGAGCATCGCTTCCTTAAACGGGATGTGCAAGGAACATTGATAGGCCGCGCTCTCAACCCTTTCAATTGGTACAAGATTATGGGTGGCAGCGCCGGGCGTTCAGAACTCGCGGCGGAGTATTACGACGAAATTCTTTTCGAGGGCGCAACATTTCAGGATCTACTGGAAAAAGAGGGACCGATCGCCCTTGCAACCGGAACCGATCTCTCAACCGGATCGCGCTTCGGCTTCCTGCAAAACGATTTCGATTTGATTTGCTCAGATCTAAATACGATTCGCCTATCCCGTGCGGCAGCCACCTCCTCCGCTGTGCCAGTAGTGCTGTCGCCAGTAACTTACAACAATTACGGCGGCAACTGCGGTTTTCAATACCCGGCCTGGGTGGCGGAAATAGAAAATCCAAGAACACAAACTGAACCCTCTGGTCGTGTCTACCAGCGCTACTTGGAGATGAAGAGCTTCCAGAACAGCAAGGATCGACCTTTTATCCACGTCATCGACGGTGGTGTCTCCGACAATCTGGGGGTTCGTGGTTTACTCGAAACCCTCGAAGAGGTGGCTATGAGTTCAGCATATCAAGGTGTTGTGGGGTTCGGTTCGATTCGAAGGGTTATACTTTTCGTTGTAGACTCCCACTCATCACCCAGTACCGACTGGGATCGCAAAGAATCGCCTCCCGGAATTGTAAGCCAGCTTTTTCAGTCTTCAAGCGTGCCAATCGATAGATATTCTTTTGAAACCGTCGAGACTATGAGGGATCGAGCGGAAAGCGTGGAGTGGCAGCGTCAGTTGCAAATCGCGCTTGCACGACTTGAAGGTATGACCAAGGCACAGGCGGAAGCCAGCATACTCGACACCACACTGCAGGTAGTCAACATCAGTTTCAGAAAACTTACGGACCCTGATGAACGCTCCTACTTCATGAATTTACCCACTAGCTTTGTGCTTCCGCCAGAGGATATCGACCGCATACGCGGCATCGCCAGCCGCCTTATGCGGGAATCGATAGACTACAGAAACGTGATCGGCGAACTCAACGGATCTATTCCAGAGTAAACCCACCTCTTTCTGCATTCCATGAATCCCCCCGTTCCAGTGCATCAACGGTTCGAGTAGTCGCGCCGCCCTGTGCACCGTTTTACCTCTCCATTTGCTCACAATTAGCACCCTCCACTTTTCACAGAATGATGACTGGGGCAGATTAATACAATTCCAAACCGAGCTGTCTCAGTTTCCGGTCCATCTCGGCGTGGATCCAATATCAGTCCCGGGCCATTTAGCGACTACGCATACTCTAGCCTCCTGAGTGAGCGATAGATATCTAATAATACAATAATTGCAATTGCAACGTTTGCAGTTGTAATATAGGATGCACTCACTTTGTTAATCGACGGATACACTACGAAACGCTGCTCTGCCGATCGAGTGTGAAGATAATGCGACCTCTAAGGTGGTTGTCAAACATCCACAAATAGCGAATTCGTTCCTGCACTCAGTTACATACTGTTGTTGGTGAAATACATAAAAGCAGCTGCATGTGTCGACCAAGGAGTTTCTGATCAACGGCAAACAGGAAGTCAAATAGGGGAGCCGAAATAATGATCTACCCATTGTGGCGCAGATTTTTAATCATAATACCGATCGCTATCGGAATCGGTGTTTTTAGTTACTTCATATCGAAACAGGAGGCGCCGGAACAACATCCGGTTGCCGAACGCGTGCATCATGTCCGTGTCATTGAGGCCGCCAATATCGCGGTGACGCCGATGACGCTCGGCTACGGCACAGTCAAGGCGGCGCGGGTCTGGAACGCAATCGCCCCTGTAAGCGGGCAAGTAGAGTATGTTCATCCCGAATTCAAAACCGGTGCCATTCTCGAGGCCGGAACCGAGATTGCCCGACTTTCACCACGGGACCTTGAGCTGGAAATCCAGCAGGCCGAAGCGAATATTCGTGCCAGCGAAGCAAAGATCTCCGAGCTCCAGACCAAGGTTGACAACAGTAAGCAGGCGCTCGTCATAGAAGAGAAGGCGCTGGCATTGAAGAGGCAGCAGCTCGAGCGTAAGAAAACCCTCGTCTCCCGTGGAACCGTCGCGCGGGACGAGCTTGACAACGAGGAGCGCGAGGTTCTGACACAGCGCCAGAAGGTGCTAGAGATCAAGAACGCGTTGCGGCTTCTTCCGGCCCAGATCGAGGCCCAGGTGCGACAAAAGGCGGTTTATGAGTCGCAACAGGCATTGGCCGAACTAGATCTGGAGCGGACGCATCTGCGCCTTCCTTTCGCTGCAAGAATTGCCGAGTCCAACGTCGAAGTCACGCAATTTGTGCAGGTCGGTACCGAAATCGGGTCGGCCGACAGCACTGCGGCCGCCGAGATCGAGGTCCAGATTCCGCAATCGTTACTGCAGCAGTTCATCCTGGCAATCGTTGGGGGCAAGGAAACAAGAAAGATCGGCGACGGTTCGTTCGCCGATTTTGTAGAACAAGTCGGCTTGCGGGCAGTTGTACAGCTAATGCTCGGCGTGCGACAACTGGCCTGGGACGGTGAGGTAGTGCGGATCGGCGATGCCATCGACGCCAAAACCCGATCGGTCAACGTCGTGGTTCGGGTGGACGAACCCTACAAGAACGTCGGGCTTGGCGGTCAACCTCCGCTAACCAAGGGAACTTTCGTCAAAGTCTTGTTGGTCAGCGATCCGGTGGAGAACAGGGTTGTTGTGCCGCGGTCGGCGCTGTCGGCGGGAAAACTGCTCGTGGCTGACGGCGAAAACCGCCTGCGGATCCGTGACGTCGACATCGCTTTTGTACAGGGCAATCTGGCGGTTATCGCCAAGGGTGCGAAACCGGGTGAACGGATCGTCGTCAGCGACCTGATCTACGCCAATGACGGGATGCTGCTGAAAACGCTGGAGGATACGGATCTGGCAGAACAGATGAGGGCCGAGGCGGTGGGTCCGGGTGTACTGCAATGATCCGGTTCTTTGCCGCACACCCGACCGCCGCCAACCTGATGATGCTGGTGTTCATCCTGGCGGGGGTACTGACGGCCGGTTCACTACGCAGGGAGACTCTGCCGCAGATCGAGCCGCGCGAAATACTTGTTTCCGTCGCCTATCCTGGCGCACGGCCGGAAGAGGTGGAAGAAGCCATCTGCCGCCGGATCGAAGATGCGCTGGAAAGCGTGGAGAATACCGATACGATCTCCTGCGAAGCGCGCGAGGGTATTGCACGGGCAAATGTCGAAATGAAGGAGGGGGAGGATCTCGATCGTTATCTGGCAAAGGTGAAAACGGAAATCGATGCCATCGACGACTTTCCGGAGAAGGCGGAGAGCCCGGTCATCGAGCAGCTGGGGACCACGGAGTTCGTCGTTTCGGTTGCGATTACCGGATTCGACCGCCGCACCGACCTGAAGGCCTACGCGCTTGCAGTCAAGGACCGCATGCTCCAGTGGGGAGGGATTTCCCAAATCGACGTTGAGGGCTTCTCGGAGCACCAGATCCGCATTGAGATGTCGGAAGCGGCGTTACGTCAGTACGGCTTGAGTGTGGCGGATGTCGCCGACACCATCAGCGACCAGAGTTTCGACCTTCCCGGCGGAACGATTGAGGCATCCGAGCGGCAAGTCTCCGTACGGTTCGCGGAACAGCGCAAACGGGCAAAGGAGTTTCTCGATCTCATTATCGCCTCGAATGCAGACGGCGGCCTCGTCCGGCTTGGGAACGTGGCCACGATCACCGACCGCTTCAACCTCGATGAAGACAAGATAGAGTTCAACGGACAACCCGCCGCGTTACTGAACGTCTCCAAGACCAGCAACGAGGATATGCTGGCCATGGTCGACAGAGTACGGGAGTTTGTGGAGCACGAGCAGCAAAAGGCACCGCCCGGCATTGTGCTGACAGTCACAAACGACAACTCGTCGATCGTCCGCGATCGCCTACGGATCCTGATCGACAACGGCCTACAGGGGCTGGCACTGGTTTTCGCCGTGATGTTTCTGTTCTTCGGTTTCCGTTACTCATTCTGGGTAACCATGGGGCTACCGGTGTCGATGCTTGGCGCACTGGCCATCATGCTGTTCATGGGTCTGTCGCTCAACATGATGACCATGCTGGGCTTGCTGATCGCAGTCGGTCTTTTAATGGATGATGCAATCGTGATATCGGAGAACATCGCCGCCCATCGCGATCGGGGAAAAACGCCGCTCGACGCTGCGGTCGAAGGGGCCGCTGAGGTGTTTCCCAGTATCTTTGCATCTTTTCTGACCACGGCGATGGTGCTTGGGTCGCTGCTATTCCTCAAAGGCGATACAGGCCAGGTTCTGAAGGTCGTACCGATGGTTATGCTGTTCGTGTTGAGCATTTCCCTGGTCGAGGCATTTCTTATTCTACCGAGCCATCTGGAGCATTCGTTGGCTCACGCTAAGGCTAAGCAACAGCGCATCCAAGGCGCGGTCGATACCGGTCTCTCCTGGGTACGCGAGCACATTGTCGGTGCGTTGGTCGATCTTTGCATGCGCTGGCGCTACATCACCCTCGGCATTGCCGTTGCCGGGCTGATGTCGGCGGTCGCCATGTTGGCCGGCGGGGTCTTGAAGTTTTCAGTCTTTCCGGACATGGACGGAGACGTGGTCGAAGCCCGGATCCTGCTGCCGCAGGGTACGCCACTCGCCAGAACCGAAGCGGTCGTCGGCGTTGTGGAGGATGCGCTCGCTCGGTTGAACCAGGAGCTGACGCCATTTCAGCCCGACGGCCGCGACCTTGTCGAAAATGTCACCATTCAATACAACAAGAACGTCGATGCCTATGAGACCGGCAGCCACGTCGCCACGGTGAGCGCGGACCTGCTCAGTGCGGAGGTGCGGGCCACCTCTTCCGACGAGCTCATCGCCCTATGGCGAGAAGCGGTCGGCGTCATTCCCGATGTGGTTGCGCTCAAATTCACCGAAACGATTGTCGGCCCGGGGGGTGTCGCCATTGAGGTGCGCCTCAAGGGTACCGATATCGACCGGCTGAAGGCCGCTTCACGCGACCTGCAGCAGTGGCTTAACAGCTACAAAGGGGTCACCAACCTTTCCGATGACCTGCGTCCGGGAAAACATGAGATTCGTCTCGGCCTGCGGGAACAGGCCGCCAGTCTCGGTATTACCGCCCGCACGATCGCCAATCAATTGCGAACCGCCTTTTACGGCGCCACGGTGAACGAGATACAGGTCGGCCCGGAATCCTATGAAATCGATGCCCGCCTGGCAGCGGACGACCGCAACAGCGTAGCGGCTCTGGAACGGTTCACGATTACGGTTGGCGACGGTGACTTCGTGCCGCTCAAGGCCATCGCACGGTTCGAGGAGGAACGGGGTTACGCCCGCATCAACCGTTATCAGCGTGTCCGCACCGTCACCGTCCAGGGCGATGTCGATCGTGCGGTCGCCAATGCCAATGCAATCCTGGGCGATACTCAGGTGCGGTTTATCGGGGATCTCCAGCAACGATACCCCGATATCGAATTCGAGTTCGGTGGTCAGAACGAAGAGGGAGCGAAGACCCAACAATCAATGATAGCGGGTTTCGGAATCGGTATGGTGGGTGTATTTCTGCTACTCAGTTTCCAATTCCGCTCCTACATCGAACCGATTGTGGTTATGATCGTCATCCCGCTATCGTTTGTCGGGGTCGTCTATGGTCATATCGCCATGGGACTCGATTTCACCATGCCGAGCCTTCTGGGATTTGTGGCGATGGCAGGTGTGGTAGTCAACAACTCGATCCTGCTGGTGAACTTCGTCAAGGAACATCATAAACACCATGCATCCGTAGCCGATGCCGCACCGCAGGCAGCCCGAGCCCGTTTTCGCGCAATCCTTATCACCACGCTAACGACGATCGCCGGTCTGTGGCCAATCCTGTCCGAGACCAGCTTGCAAGCTCAGATTCTCATTCCTATGGTAGCGAGCCTTGCCTTCGGTCTCTTGGCCTCAGTAGTCATGGTGCTGTTCGTAGTACCGGTGATTTATGCCATCTTGGACGATTTTGGGCTCAGTACTCTGGCGGCGAAAAAACGGCTCGGTGGCCTCCAAGAAGACTAACCGTATTCAGTTTCAGCATGCTGAAAATCACCCAGTGCCGAGTCGGTTGATGCAACGCAGTATCGATTCTCGATGGGGACAACAACCAGACTACTGCATGCCATGCCGGGTTTTGACGAGCTCTGCCGGATCGTAGCCGGCTCGGATCAATACCTGACTGGCATGGGCCCACACCTCCGGAGACAAGTCAGCATGGCGTGCAAGAATCCAAGCATACTTCCGGCTTGGTGTACCCACCACGACGTATTCGTAGTCGTTACCAAGATCGAGTATCCAATAGTCTCCCCAAAAAAGGCGCCAACCAAAAAGTGAGACAAAACTGACTTCCAGCTTTGCATTGCTGGACGGCTCGACGATACGCGCCAACCCGCGTGCCTCATCTATCCTGCCCTTTTTATCCAGACAGCGGTTGATCACTTCTATTCCCCCGTCATCCAGTTTCTTGTAGTTCGCGGTCACATTCCCTGCACATTGATCTTGAAACCAGTTGGGTAGCCTTGCGATCTCGTACCAAGTTCCGGCGTAACGACCCAGATCGACCCTTGAAACCGTCTCGAGAGACTGCTTCTCCCCGGCCAGAATCGTGCCCGCAAAGGCGGCTTGAATAAGCAAAATCAGTATGTATCGCAGCACAGTTTGGTTAGACATAGTCATATCGATATATCAATGGATTTAACGGGCTCAATTATCCCTCTGCTGTTGTTGAACCACTCCACAGCCGGATTGTCGACATAGAGTTCTACCTCATTACCGTCCGGGACATTGTGATAGAGACTCTGACTGACAGTGTGATCGGATAATCCACCGATCATGTACCCTCCGTCAACAACACACCGGTAAAGACGTATCGGCTTATCCATCTCACTACCCAGTTTCCAGCCTGTGTGACAAAACTCAATGTGTCTCCCCTGAGGCTGGCCACTCCCTGGCGACGACCCCCACGGCGATATGGTCTCCTAATCCGAACTGCTGTATACGGCGTGGGGTCTTGGACCGAAAGGATAACAGTTATTTGGTAACTCTCAGATAGCCCCATTGGCCAATCACCAATGCCCACTGGTGGTAAAATAGGAATCGGTCGAGGAACTGCAGCCGTGCGTTTCTGGCTATTCTTGTAACATCAGCTTGCGCGACCCCAATGTTTGAAGAAATTCTGGTTATAGATGAACGTCGAAGCAACAGCTTCCAGTCTGATCTCGGCAGCTCCTGGCGCTTGATCTCCGACAGTGTTATGGGGGGGATATCGAATGGCAGCCTGACGCTGGATTACGTCGACGGAAAGGCTTGTCTGCGCTTGCAGGGCACCCTCAGGTTGGAGAACGGTGGTGGGTTCATCCAGGCCGCCCTGGATGTGAGCCAGACCCAAGCGTCGGACGCTTCGGGTTTCCGGGGAGCAGTGCTCGAGGTTTACGGCAACGATCAGGTGTACAACCTGCACCTACGCACTGAAGATATCCGGCTACCCTGGCAATCCTACCGCGCATCGTTCTTGGCGCCGCCACGCTGGCAATGTTTAAAACTGCCCTTCGAAGCTTTCACCGGGTATCGCGTTAGTAAAAAGCTGGATACAGGACATCTGCGGCGCATCGGCATCGTTGCCATAGGACGTGAATTCAAGGCCGATCTGTGTATCGCCAAGATAGCGCTATACTGACCTGAAAGCGGGGCAAGAGCATTCCGCTCACCACCGCTTTGTCTCATAGCTACTTCACTGTCTCCGCAATCTGTAAGATATCTATAGGCGGCATGAGATTCAGCCTGCGCGCAGCATCCATGTTGATCACGTAAGCAAACTGATCTACGGGAAGCACCGCTAGATCACCCGGCGATACCCCCTCCGCGAGAATCCGGACCACCTGCCGCCCTGCAAGTCTTCCCACATCTTCATACCTGGCAGCGATTGAGAGCAGTGCGTGAGAGTCCCTTACCATGCTTTCATAAGGACTCAATACTGGAATTCCCAACGCTAACGCGGACTCCGTGAAAACAAGCTGGTTATTCCTCAAGAATGAGCTCGAGCCAACGTAAACAAAATCTACCCGCTTCTCCTTGAGCTCCTGCATTTTGGTAGGAATAGATGCAACCGTGGGATGGCCATTCACATCGAGATTCAATTGGATTGCAACTAGCTCAAATCCCATGGTTTCACTCAAAGAACCCAGCTCTTCGATCTTCAGCAGAGAGTTTTTCTCATCCGCATTGTAGAGCACTCCAAGTCTCTTGAACTTGGGATAGTAGGAGCGGATAGTGTTGATGTTCACCTCTTCCGGCACGCGGTTTCGGGTTCCAGTGACATTGGGTCTTCCGGTTCGTGTATAACTCTTAATGATTCCAGCACCGATCGGGTCTGCGACAACCATAAACACCACGGGTATCTCATTGAGAAATCGATTGTCCTTGATTTGCTCAATCGTGCCCACCAAGCCGCGCGTCACGCTCGTACCCCAGGTGACGACGAGGTCAGCCTCCAGCGTTCTCGCCTCCAGAACGTACTGGGGTAAAAGCGTTTTATCGCGATCGGCATCTCTAGTAATAATCTCAGCCCCTAACTCACTCTCCGCGATAAACTGCTTAAATGCCTCACACGCCTCCTCGCAGCCGCGCCACAAGGCGAGATAGATGAGCTTTCTGTCTTCCGAACCTGCGGTGACAGACTGCATAGAAGCAGTAAGACCGATAACGAAACCGGTCAGCAAAACCGCACTCGCCCAAAATTTCGTCATGGTTGCGTTTCCCTCTTTTTTTCTATTCTTGTGTTCGTCGTTTCCATCGGTCCAATCGGCTGGCGACAGCGAAAATAACCGCGCCGAAAACAACACAATATCCGATGAAGGCCGCAGTATTCGCATACCCGAATTCGCTCACTATCAGGGCTGTGAGCAACAGGCCAAGAATACAACCAACCCGTTCGAAAGTTCTCAACGCGTCCAGCATCGCCGACGGGCCCATGTCGTGATGGCCTGTATCCGCGATATGCAGTGCAACCTCAACTTGTGGCACACGAACCATAGCGTGCCCAATACCCGCCAGCACAATAGCAAAGGTAACGGGCCAGTAGCCTTGCCAGTAATTCATAACAACCAACGCGAGACCTGATACCAGCCCGCCGATCACCGCCAGGGTACTCGCCCCAATGAGTCGATTGACGATCCCGGCTACGCGAGGGCCTAGCAATACGATAGCAAGATAGTAGAGCATGAGTGCGCGCCCGATGTCGGCCGGGGCTGACCCGGCTTCAGACAACATCAGTGGCACTAGGTACCATAGAAACGCAGCGATCAGGACATTTGCAGGGATAGCGATACCGACCAGTAGAGTTACTAGGCGAATATTTCCCAGTGCTGACCACAACCCAGAGCCCGCTATCGGGGATCCACCTGCCTGGAAGGGGGCGCGACGTTCACCGGCAAGCATTGGAATCGCAATGACGCCCGCAATGCAGATCAGCGCGGCACCGACGAGGAAGACATTGCTTTGTCCAATGCGGTCCGCCAGGACTCCACCGATTGCAGTGCCGCAGAGGGTTCCGCCGACGATCACCGCGACGAAACCGCTGGTGGCGCGCGCGCGATGACCAATTTGGACAGCACGCAACGCGTAGTCCTGGCAGGCGATGGTGGCCAGTGCATATCCAGCACCGGCAATCCCACGCCAAAAAACGATCTCTACGACACTTTGGCTCAGGCTCAGACCCACATGGCTGATGGCCACCGGTACCAGAGCCGTTAAGAAGACCCAGCGGGCGGGGAAGCGCGCCGTGACCATGCCAGCTACGGAAGAAAGCAAGACCAAGGAAATGAGATATGCAATCAACGGGAGGCTGATAATAATAGCCTCGTTGATCCAGAAGTCTGCCCCCGCCATGCTTTGGATATAGAGTGGAAGAAACGGTTTGCTGAGTTCCTCTGCGATCACGAAGAAAAAGAGTGGGAGCCTAATGTCCACGATATCCGCCAATCGTAGGGTCTCTGACATGTGCCCTGATAACCCGAAGCGGCGGCCTACATTTCGTAAACGATCTAAAGGCAACGAAGCTATCCGTTTGTCAGATAGCCGGTTCAGTAACCGTCGATATCGATTGTTCAGATCCTCGCTGTGAAAGGAAAATCGAGTAGTCACGCGGTCGAGGCTGGTTGAGAAATCGTGAATCAGTCGGCTGGAAAAATCACCACGGGATTGACGCTCAAGAAGCATATGCAGTCGATCCAGAGGCTTGCTCATTGAGGCTGCAACAACCGCCAGCGTAATCTCAAAAGCAACGAGCACCGCAACAAGCACGACGACCATAACGTCGAGAAAGACATTTTGAAACTGTTGTTCAACAAAGCTGCGATCGCCCTCAACCACGATTTCGCCCACCACCCTGTTGCCGGTAAGAATCGGAAATATGAAAGCCTCTCCGCTCAAGCTGGGCTGTGGCGCTACCGGACTTTGGTCTCCAGCAAGGTCGTAGGTGGAAACCTTACCCACGCTGCGCTCGGCTAGGGATACAATCACTCCTTCGGAACTACGAATACTGAGTCGCAACACTTCCGGAAAGGTCTCGAGAGTCTCCGCCAGGTATTTCCCGGTGCCCCTGATTTGAGCCAGAGGTATTCCAAGATCCAGTGCTCGCTGAATATTGGCGCGAACGATTGTGCCGATCAACCGCGATCGATTGTTGAGTTCCGGCTCGACGGCCTGGTTAAACGCCCGCACTGTAAAGTAACCGAGCACCACTGCGGCAACTATGATTAGCACCGCCGCCCAAAACGCGAGACGGCCTGCCAGCAGCCGACCCAGAGATGATGTACCCGAAGCCGTCATGAGTCGGGGCGTTGTCCCGGGGTGCCGGATGATCCGTGGGGATTCTCCATCGCAGCCAGCATCTGACCGGCCGCAATGTATTGCTTCTCTGCCGATTGGAGCAAATGCGTAAGTTCTTCGGTATCGACACCGAAACCTCGAACCGGCTCCGGCATCGAACCGGAACCTCCCGCCGCTTGCCGCCACTGTCGACGCTCTATAAATGCGAATGCAGCCTCGATATCGGTGAAGACACGTATCAAGTCACGTAATCCGAACTTCAGGACGCCAATGCCGATTATCGAGACAACGATAAGGACGCCAGTCGAATAGATGAGTAGGCGTGCGGTCATCGCTCCAACAGAGGTTACCAGATCCGTTCTTGGATAGACGATTACCAATCCGCCCACGATTTCATTGGAGTGGTTACGGATTTGGCTTCCATTCAAAAACGCTTCATCTATCTCGGTATGCCATGCGTCACCTTCGGATACAGACTGTGCAAACAGGGCCTCCGCGCGAACACTCGTCGTGTGTTTGGGATCAGTCGAATGCAGTATCCTCCCGGTGACGTCAAATACATGAATAGCGCTGATGTTAGGGTCTGTCTGCCGTGCGCGCTCGAGAATCGCAAGGGAGTTGCGTACGCTGGACAAAGGCAAACCCAGTCCCACGGCCGCTCGAAACGATGCTTGGGACGTCTGCGACACAACAGACAGCCGCTCGTGAATAAAGTGAGACAATATAGTATTGAACTGGAGCGCGGTAAGCATCGCCAGAACCGCTAACACCGTGATGACGAGCACGACGACTATGATCCAACTCCTCCAAAATACGGACATTCTGGATCTCCGAACAAAGATATGCGGGTGTTTCCATCGGAGGCCAGGTCAAGCAATGGCAAACGAACGGAGCCGATGCATTGACCTCCTGAAGAACCCATGTACCGATCCGGTGCTCCCAGTGTAACCAAGGCCTGGCGTTACTCAAAATAAGAGATGGATGCCACCAGCTTTTCCGCCAGTGCAGATAAACGCAACCACGAGGAGTTTAAGCCACCCTTCTCGTGGGAATCAACCTGGGATACCTAAGGGGAGTCATCGGAAAAAATATCAACTAAATGTGAAAAATGCAGGCCCGATGGAGGGTCTTTTTGTCCGACGATATTGGATAGAGGGAAAACTGAAAACTGGTAACCGTATGGGATCCCGTGATATCGAATGGCGGGGATAGGCTTGAACTTAAACGAGGGTGGAGAGTCCATCATTGAGAAAAACAGGAACAAAAAGCATGTATGAATCGAAGGGAAAAATCGTGGCAATGATATTTGCGGCAGCCTGCCTGCTTCCAGCTGCTGCAGCGGAATCAGAAAGTACAGATGCCAAGCTTGAGCCGATGCCCCGTCTTCCCACCCCATAAAGCACTTGAAATACGACTACAGCCTAAACGGCACCTATACCGGCAGTTAATCCTACATTGGCAAAGGCACTGATATGTTGATCGCACCGGAAGAGAGAAAACAAACAGCCAGGCTGTTTTCCTTTTTAATGCAGGGAGAACGGCTTGCATTCGACTGCGCCTCAGCACAGGCAAGCCTGTTTCCCGATGTTAGAGTGCGTCGTTTTCTTGCCAACCAGGCCCGCCAGGAAAAGTTCCATGCACAGGTTTTCAAAGCAGGCATAGGAATTTTAATGCCGAAGGGAGTGCAGGAGTCGTCCAACAGCGCTGCTCTCAGCCGTTACCGGCGGCTTCTGGGGGATGCCCTGGCTCGTGGTAATACCGCCGAAACCCTGCTTGGGATGCAGGTTATTCTCGAGGGGCTCGGTGAGGTGACGCTACAACGTCTGGACGCCGGGTTTCCCGCCAGGGGCGCCGGGTTTCGTAAAGTGCGCCGTATCATACTGGGCCAGGAAGACGCGCATCATGGGTTTGGTGTCAGGCAAGTGGAGCGAGTGCTCCGTGAAAACGGGGAAAGCAAGGAGTACCTTCTGTCCCGCGCAGAGGAGTTTCTTTATCTGGTGGGTCGGATGATGAACGAAGTGAGTCCACTGTTCGAATTTTTCGATGAAGACCCGGAGCACTACACTCTGGATCTACAGGAAAAACTGCCCGCCTGGCTAACCGGGGGCCCGGTGTGATTTCAATCATCATCCCAGCCTTGAACGAAGAGAAGGCCCTGCCGGAGACGCTTGATTCCGTTTTCAGAAATGACGGCTGCTACGAAGTAATTGTGGTCGACGGAGGAAGCGAAGACCGTACGTGTGAAATAGCCCGCTCTTACCCAGTAACGAAGGTGATTACGTCACCGCCGGGGCGCGGAGTGCAAATGAATGCCGGCGGAAGCGCGGCCCAGGGAGAATGGCTGCTTTTCCTGCATGCAGATACCCTGCTGCCGAAAAAGGCGACGACGTTGATTAATGCCCTGCAAGACCGGGAGCACGCCGGTTGTTTTCTTCAACAGTTTTCCGGGCATCACTGGTCCTTGAAAGCCATATCCTGGCTACACAACTGGCGATGTAGACGCACACGAATCATTTATGGTGACCAGGCCATGTTTGTTCGCCGCCGACTATTCGAGGGTTTAAGCGGTTTCCCCGAGCAACCCTACCTCGAAGATGTCGCTTTCAGTGAGAAATTGGTAAAAGTCACCCGGCCAGTCATCCTTGATTCCGTTGTGACTACCGATTCCAGGAAATTCCTTAAGCGTGGAGTCTGGCGAAGTTTCGCGGAGGTTTTCATTATATTGTCTTGCTATGAACTGCACCTGCCGATCATCGCCCGCGGCTTCTTTACCCCCGTGAGATGAGGAAGCTGATTAAACCATTGCTCAACCTCGGTCCGCAACGACCATTCCTTGCGGAGCTTAAGGTCAATCTGCAATGCAGCTCTAACTGCGTTTACTCTGACCTGCATAGTCAGTAAACGCAATTGGAAAGAGACCACGGGTGCGATAGGGTATGCCTTAAAAAAGGCTTTGTCTCGGCGCTTGGTGCCTATCACCGAGAGGCAGACCCTTGCGGCAAGGTAGACAACGAATGGGAGAGCAAAAAAAAGCCGCCAAATTGGCGGCCTTTAGGTACGGGCACAAAAAATCTACTTTATCTGTATTCCTTCCCATATCGTGCTGTCAACACAATCTACAAGGTTGTCGAATTCATCGTCTACTTTCGAGGCGGGTGAATCCTCATAGGCATCGGTAAATGCCCCCCACTCCTCGAAGGTGGGAGTCGTTATGACGAATCTGAAATCGCCTTTGGCATCGCCTCCTTCGGCAACGGGGAAACGAATGTAAGCGTCCAGGTTCTCGCCACCTTTCATACCTTTCGCAGCCTTAAGCCAAGTGGAGGCCATTTCCAGAACCTGCTCTGCGGTCGCGCCGTCGTTGAACTCACAGACAAAGATCTGAATGGCCTGCAAACCTGACGAGGAATAAGCCGGAGCGGCGGTAAGCAACAACAAGGAAACAATTATTGAACGGGCCAGTGTTTTCATTACTTATCCTCAGATTCTGATGTTTTTGAATTTGACAGTTTCTAATAGTACTAGGAAATAGGTGTATACCATAAAAATTCCAACCTAGTACCCGCAAGGAGGGTGTAATAACAAAGATGGCTTGGTTTTTGCCAATTTTCTATCTGCAAAACAATGCTGATGAATGCTTTGACAACTAAAGTGTGTACCGCGAAAAAACCAATCAGGTGAAGAGCGAGCGGATCAGAACGAGTTACACACCCCCAAAGAATCCGTCGTATCAACGAGTTTAAGAACTATCGAAAGAACCTCGCTCGAAAAACCAAAGGCATTGCTCAGGCCATTCCGGCTTGAAAGGGTACCAATCACTCCGTTGATCGAGTGTGGCAGAGATGCAAACGCCGTGTATTTGGTAGGAGCTTTTATCGACATTGGTCTACACGAGTACTCCTACAGCTCGTTTAATTGGCTTCATATTCCGATAATTGAAATTGAAGAGATTTCAGCCGAATAGCTGGCTGCCCCTATTTATCTTCAACTTGTTAGCCATGGCATATGATGCGGAATTGCAGCATCAATGGTGGCTACTCCAGGGTTCCGCGGGGCTGCCTTCATAGATCGCTGTCGTTAGGTGCATCTCCTTCAGAGCCAGGCTTAAGGGCAACAGGGTCGTTTCAGGCTCCGCCACCACACCACCCATAACTGTGGCACCGGAGTTGACGGTGCTACCCCTCTGGATATGTGTTAGCTTCACCTTTAGCACCATATGCTCGAAGGTGTGAAACTGTAAAAATCCATTGATCATACAATCGTCCCCAAAGCGTACTGCGTTCCAATCAGAGGCCTGCATGGGTGAGGCTATAATGGTTCGCTTACCGATCTGACAGCCCATTAATCGCAGCACGATATTTGCAACGACCGTCCCGGCAGTAATCGTCAAGGGTCTCTGACACCAGGCGAAAAAGCAGTCTTGGGCAAAAAAGTAAGTAAAATGTCGCCAGGACCAAAATGGTGTCGAGTTCGATGAACCCCATTTGCCGCCGACAAGGAGCCTTTTGATTGCAACGCAAAACACTACCAGGAAGGCCTCTGACAGAACCAATGCCATGAACGCGCTGACGACCAAGTGCCCGCCCATGTGCAACAGCGCGGTATACAGAACCACATAGACGAGTAAACTCTGGATGCGCAAAACGCCGATGCTGAAAACATCGTTCAGGAGCACACGGGCCAGAAAAAGAGGGAATCCAGGCAATTTCTGAGCTCCGCTCTCTTCCTCAAACTTCGCACTTGCAAACTTCACAGGCGGATTACCCGCCACCGTAATTGGATCTCCAAGCCTTGAGCGCATCTGACGCCTGAACCGTATGTCATTCCCAGGTGTTGAAACGCCCAGCAGAAAGTTAGACGGATACTGCCCATACTCCGCGACAGAGTTATTACCGCTGAAAAAATTACGTGGCATGTCGAGTTGGCGAAGTTTTATATGCTCGGCGCCATAATCGAGCATGTTGGTGAAACAACCATTGGACCAGAATACCTGGGAATCGGCACTGGCAAGCTCCGGGACTAGATTGAACATCAAGTCACATTCCGATGCACCGAGGCGCGGGAAGCGCATACCTGCGAGTGCCCGCAGGTACTGTCCAGTAATGGACCAGGTCCATTGTCTCTGGACCTGGTTCATTTTTTTCATTCTGTACAACAACAGACAGCCCATGAGGCCGCGAGAGGAATACAGCCCGGGCCTGGCAGCTGTAAAGCGAAGAAAGAGGCAAACCAAAACGGATATCAAGACAATGGTGCACCATGTAGTGACAAACGTGTATAGCCCAATATTCCAAATTATCTCAGGCAACGGAGTCACCTTGAAGTATTCAACGGCGGCAGCCGTTTCTTCAACAGGAATGAAGGTGACGGTAAACCAGGTAACCGCAGCAGTGGGTACAACGATAAGCCAGAAGTCGAGAAAGAGCTGCATGAGGATGTTGAGTACCTCTAAAAACCAAAAGGGGTACCTGGACTCACATGATCTTGCAGTCCGCTTTAGTTCCGTGCAACGGCCGCTAAATCGTGACGGGGATCCCTCCCACATCTCCTCAGCACCTACGTCGCTGAATATCGGGGTAAATGGATTTATAGATGAGTTCCGGCCTACTTCGACATGATCGGCAATGGCCGCCCGCATCCCTATCTTGCAGCCACTCCCCAGGTGGACAGGGCCAATATGCAGCTCCTGACCGAGCCATCTCGACGTTTGAATGTAGGCGCCAGTCTGGATGCTGACATCGTCCCCGGTGGAGAATAAGTCAAGGGGGCCGGAAAACTCCACATCGTGTGCACACTGCAAGTTGTTACCCACGGTTGCACCCAGTTGTCTCAGGGTGTACGCCATCAGGGGCGCACTGCGAAACATTGCCCCGAGGGGAACAATCACAGATTTTTCCAACCGGCCGATACACCAGACGCGCAGATGCATCCTGCTCCACTTGGGGTATACACCCGGCGTCACACGGTTTTCATAGGGGTGCCCCCCCATGAAGAGCTTGATCACCATCACCCATAGCAGGCTGGCAAAAGGCAATACGAGAGCAGACAAGTATGCCAGGAAACCCACGCCGACAAACTCTCCAAGGCCGGCGGTCATGAAAAACTCCCCTATTTCGGCAAAGCCGACGAGCACCAGAAAGCCTGCCAAAGGAGGAGAGTACAATACCGTTAGGATCAGGATTTGTAACCCGGTAAAAGAGTTAGGGGATAGCATCCTCGCCGCAGCAGAATCATACTCGGTATGTTTAGGGGCGATGTTCTGTGCGGCCTCACTCTTATTTGAATCGTTGCAGAGTTTTCTGGGGCGATGAGCAATTTTCCGGGCAGTATCGCAGTTACTTAGCAAATCCCGCACTGATACCACCCAACCCGCGGCTTGCAGACGCTGTGCTAATCGCGCGATTACGATCGAGTGCCCACCGTTGTCCGCGAAAGCATCGTCCCACCCCAAGGGCGCCTCAATTACCGCTCTACAAATCTCCAGCACCTCTTGACAACCCGGTTCTTCCCCCACGCCATTGCCGAGAGAACCGGCTTTTCCCATCCCTCTGCTATGGCTATCGGTAGGGCCGCTGCTAATTGCCCCTTCTTCGTTCGGCATGGTGTCATTTGGCAGAAGGGACAAGTCGGGTAAGCAGCCCCGATCGATTTTTCCTGACACCGGCTTCGTGGCAAAGCTCTCCACCAGGAATATTCTCGTCGGAACCGACGGCTGTGGAAGTTGCCTGGCCAGGATCTCTGTAGCCCGGGCAGCCCAATCTGACGGCGCAGGCGCGACTCCTCGCGTATCCGCTTTATCAATCGAAGGCGCCGTGACAAAGGCGACCAGTTCCCCGTTCTGGTAATCCAGTACAGCGGCTTCAATCTCTTCGAACTGCGTGTGGAGTATATCCTCAACGGCCTGGGCCTCGACGCGGTGACCGCGCACCTTGAGCTGGGTGTCTACCCGTCCGAGGAAGTGCACACGCTTTGTGTCTGTGTCTATTCTGCACTTGTCACCGGTTCGGTACAGACGGCCGAACTGAGGGTGAATAATGAAATTTCGGCCTGTCTGCTCCGGTAGGTTACGGTACCCGCGTGCAACGTGCACCCCGCCAATGCAGAGCTCACCGACCTCACCATGGGGCAGTGGTCTGAGTTGGCCGACTTCGAGAACGACATAGGTGACATTGGCGAAAGGTGAGCCAATGGTGACAGGCTCCCCCGGCCGCAAGCTCTGGCGGCTTGTGTCGGTACTCGCCTCCGTAGGGCCGTATGTGTTGATGATCTGTCTTCTGCCACGCGTCCAAGGCTCTACCAGCGCGCTTGGAAAGGCTTCACCCGCCGGAACGATATAGCGGCATAGTGGATAGGGAAGATCCAGCTCCGGGTTTGGCGTGAGGGTGGTAAGCAGTACCGGGGGGCAAAACAGTACAGTGACCTCGGCCTCTCGGAGGACGGGAACCAGGTCCGGGCCGGATCTGACCTGCTCCTTGGTCAGCATAACGACAGTACAACCAGACACCCAGGCGCTATACATTTCGGAGATGCTGCCGTCGTAACCCAGCGACGAAGTGAGTGAAGTTGCGTCCATACCGGGAATGAGATCGAAATAATCGGCGTAGCTCAGCGCCAGGTTTACGTAACCTGCGTGTGGGCACTCCACACCCTTGGGCATACCTGTGGTGCCACTGGTATAAAAGAGCGTCGCAAGGCGCTGTTTGGGGTCGTCCAGCCATGAGGGAGGCTGGCTTCGAGGTATGTTGTCGGGCAATGCCAGGACATCAACTGTCGGCAGATTGCGAAAGCTGTCCCTGCCCCGCGTGACTATGACCACCGGTTGTGCATCGTTGAGCATGTGAGTCACCAGGGCTTCAGGCAGAGTGGTGTCGAGAAACATCGAAGCACCACCAGCTTTGAGAATGCCGAGGTGCGAAGCCACAATTTCCCAGTTATCCTGCGGCATGGCCACGGCGACTATCTGGTCCGGGCCAGTAAGGAATGGCGAAAGCGCTGCGGCGATGTTCTCCGCCCGCGCATCGAGTTCGGAGAAGGTTAAGGACTCTCCGGTATGGGGAATCTGTAATGCCGTAAGATCCGGATACCTCCTCGCGGAGCGGCTGAAAACTTCCGAAAGCCAGCGAACCCCTTTCTGATGCGGAATATTTATCAGATGTTGATCACCAAAGAAATCCGTCAAGCTGTACTGGCAGCTATCCACCTGCTCATGCGGTGCTCTTTCCGCTGCCCAGAGATAGCGTCTCCACGCTATATACGCCAGCACCAGAAAGGCTGCGAATGTAGCTGCTAGAATAACGGCGAGTGCGGGAGAATTAATCAAAGTATCGCTGAAGCGTCCCTGTTCGGCGGATATCCAGGGTGATGCAATGAAATCCACCGCCCAGCATTTTCGAGTGCCTTAGCTTCAAGGGGATTACATCGATACCCTGTTTCTCCAGAAGCTTGATCAAAGCGCTCTGATCCTGATCGACTACGACCAGATTTGGGCTGATGCTCAACAGATTCATATCGATCCAGTCGCTACCAATACTCTTGGAGAGATAGTCGGCATCATATCTGTCAACTGCCTCCATGGGGGGACTGTAGATAATTTCCCACTGCTTCAAGATCTCAGGCAGAGTATTGTTGTTGATTCGGGCAGGATTGCACAGGATCAAGCCGGGACGTAAAGCCACAAAGGTTGAGTCGATATGGCTGCCGTAATAGACATCTTTGAGAAAGTGAACCCGAAAATCATCGTCCAGAATCGTCTGCAGCCATTGCCCCCCTAGCTCATTCCCTGTACCGCTGACGAGATAAATCAAATCGCGGCCAAGACGCAGGATATTCGCTGCATCGAAGGCCGGCTCATCGTTTCGCGGCGTCGGTTTTTCCGGGTCGACTGCAAACAGCGAGTCCAGCAACATGGGTTTGGGAGCGCTGTACCATTTGGCGCCGGACTTCAAATAGTCCACCATCATGGCGCGGTAGCTGAATGACTCCTGAGTGCGGCTGCGAACCACATTGGGTGTTTCGATAATGTGATCGCCAATTACCAGCATGATATCGCGAGGACAATAATTATAGTACCCCTCGCATTCCCAGTGGATAGTGGAAAATCTGGCTTCGTGGGGCCAGGTTTCAGGTCGTTTAACGGTAATGCCCAGCTCTTCCAAAACGGAAACAAAGGCATTGAGATCCTCTTCCGTCTCTTCAACAATTTTTTCTGGAAAGGGTCCCTGAGGAATCGCTTCCAGTGGACGATCGGGAAATTCTGCCAATTGGGTGCTTCGATCTGCTGTGGGATATCTCGCCCGCAATGGGTTTCCAACGATCACTTCTTCCAAGGGATCCCACTCGTTGCAACTCCATACGACTGACATCTAACTCAAGTCCTTTATCGGCAAGGCGGCCTCAGACAATTTTTTTCTAGCGTAAAATTTACCAGTCCGGGTGTCAATCAGGGGAGGCCAGGACAACTAGGGAAAAGCCAAACGCGGGAATCGCGAGCACGATTTAATGGTAATCGGGCTACCATCCCCTGACCCAAGCCATCACCGCTTTTCTGGTTCTCCTGCAGATTCCACGCTCTGCACTCGCACTCTAGCTGGCTAGCGAGGCGCCGTCCAACTCAGGCCCCTTGAAGCCAGCCGCACTCAGAAGCCCGTGTGATGGTAAGCCCAAGTCCGGTTAACCGAGAGACCATGTAAATTTTTCGTAAATTCCTAGGCGAATTCTTTACCCAATACGGCCTGATAAATCCGAAGCATGCAGCGTAATCTCTACTCCAGGGTATCAACGAAACCAACTAACCGGGAGATTAACATGCTGGACCTAAATCGCTTCTCACCATGGGATATCACGCTATTTACCAAGGGACGTCAGACAGTCGCCATAGCCATTGCCGCATCTTGCATGGCCCTGTCCGCGCCAACTGTATATGCTGAACAGCGGTTGACGGCACAAGGGCAACAGCTGCAAAACGTAACTACGCTTCCCGCATCCAAGCATCCCAAAATTCAGGTGGCTATCTTGCTCGACACCAGCGGCAGTATGGACGGCCTGATCGATCAGACACGCAATCAACTCTGGGAGGTAGTGAATGAGTTCTCGAATAGCAAAAAGAACGGGGTTATCCCGATTTTGGAAGTGGCGTTATACGAGTACGGTAACGACGGAAACTCCAAGCTCTCTGGTTATACGAGAAAACTCAATGGCTTTACCCGCGAACTGGACAAGGTATCAGAAGGGCTGTTTTCATTAACCACCAACGGTGGTAGTGAGTATTGCGGCCTGGCAATCGAGACAGCAATCAACGGATTGCAATGGAGCCGCTCGGATGAGGGTATCAAGACCATTTTTATCGCCGGCAACGAACCGTTTACCCAAGGCCCGGTTAATTATCGGCATGCATTACGGCTGGCCGCACAACATGGCATCACTGTGAACACAATTCACGCCGGCGGGTATCAACAGGGAATCGAAGGCAGCTGGGAGATGGCTGCATCACTGGCTGGAGGAGATTACATGAGTATCGATGCCAATCGAAGGGTTGTGCATGTATCGGCTCCCCAGGATAAGAGAATCGCCGAGCTGAATGCGCAGCTTAATGACACCTATATACCCTATGGTAAAAGAGGAGCAGCAAGCGCTGAACGCCAGATGGAGCAGGACGAGCGCAGTCACAGCATCTCCGCTGGCCTGTTGGCAAAACGCGCCGAAACTAAGGCTTCCTCATTCTATAACAACGCCGATTGGGACTTGGTGGATGCAATCAATGAGGGCAGAATTGATGATAGATCATTGGCCACTATGGAAGAAACCGCGCTGCCTGAGCCTATGGTGGGAATGACGGTCAAGGAGAAGAAAGACTACGTAAGTGCCAAAGCCAAGGCCCGCGAAAAAATCAAACAGGAAATCTCAGATTTAAGCGCCGAGCGCAGTAGGTACGTGGCGGCGCAAAAAAGCAAACTTAAAACCACCATACCCAGCATAAGTGACGCCCTGGTAAAGTCAATAAAAAGACAGGCTGAAGCCAAAGCATTTCTAGTTGAGTAGCAGCACAGTTTCAAGCCAAATATAGCCTCATTGCCATGAGGCTATTTTGGTCATACCCGGAGAAAACAGTCATTAGGTTTCAGCCCCAACCGAATAAGCATTGAATACACGTAAACCCCATTTACCGACTGTCACGAAAATCAACGCTGATGTAATCAGTACCGCCGCTGTGTATTTATCCAATTGGTTCTTTCGGATAATTCCCGTTTGCAAGTTTCTAAGATATTGATAACTCACGCACCGCCGAGCCGCTGTTCAAGGAAAAGACCTGTCCAAGACCGCTGTTTTGTTGAGTTTTCTGAGTAACTCAGAGTGACATAAGATTTGATGATTTAACCGCTGCCGCTTGGCACACTGTAGTGAAACTTTGAGGCACCCTTTCCCATTGAATGTATTATATATCTCTCCCACGGCATGGGTGCGCAGGGTCAACAGTACTGAATAATATACGCAAGTTTTGTATAATATGGAAGAGAGGCGGGTATTCCTGGCGATTCTCCAATTTATCCGTCTGCTTCCGGATTAGTTTAAGGAGGAGTCATCCGGAGAATTGCAGGAGACTCTCCAGGTAAATCCTGAACTGGGAGCATGATGCTGGGTAGACGCCTGAAGAGGAAAGGCAATTCGGAAAGCTTGAGTTTAATGTGCCAACACCTAACGGTTGACCCGTAAATTTGCGCTCAATGTTGATCCAATTTATTTGCGTTCATGAACATTCGGACCTGGTATGACTAAGAAAGAAGAGCTGACACAAGACGAGCAGGTTAGGTTAAAAAATGCTTTGGAGCATATAGAGGAGTTGGAACATTTAATGCAGAAGCGTCCGGTAGAAGTGTTTAAAACTCTCTTGAAAATGAATATCCCAATGGCGTTGGAAATAGGAATGGAAGGAGGGATTCATACAATTAGATTCAACGACTCGGATTGAAAAGATTGGCCTAATAGACATCGGGCTTTGGTAGCAAGGGGTCAGTGACGAAAAGAGAGGCATTGTTCGTAAATAGTTGCGGCAAAGTAAGGAAAAGGCGCAAGCAGTGCTGTAAACGCGCATGTCATCGAGGTTTAGATGACACATGGGGTGGATGGATGTGTCGCAGATAAACCTTAGCGATGTTAAAATTGTCGTCATTCTGATTCATTATTCTGATCACGTGTTGCATGCTGGGGAGTATAGTTATGGTCTTGTTTCCTACTACTTGGAAGTTTCCTACCGCTTGGTTAGTCCCAGCAGCAACAGCCATCTGGGCAGTATGGACATGGGCGCACGAACAATCTCTTGAGCGAGAGAAGGAACGTGCCAGGATTACAGCCCTCTACGTCAATCCCTTTCTCTCAGCATGCGAAGATCTGCAAAGCAGAATATACAAGATTGTTGAGCTCGATGGACTGAGCAAGCTTCGAGAGCGTTATCCCGACGGGGCGTATGCTGAAGAGACACTCTATTTAATCGTCCGGTTTTTCGGCTGGCTAGCCGCCGTCGGCCGCTACGGCCCATATACCCAGGATGCTGTAATGATAAAGTACTCAGCTGCGATACGCAGGGCATTCGCAACCTCGAGTGAAAACCGTGTAGTCGGGCCTTTCAACTTTTTTCCAGCTGAACAGAAGGCACTTGGTAAGTTGGTCATGCATAGCTTGGAAGGTGAGTACGGCCACGAACTGGATACAATATCCTTCTACGAATTCAGGGACATCATCCAGTCGCCTTATCGCATGCCGGAGAGTTCAGCGGTCGCGCAGACGCTGGAGACGCTACGCGCAGCAAAGCGCGCCGAGGAAATAGATGGTTGGGAGCGCTTGGCGGAAGCCCAGAACCATCTGGTCAACTTGTTGAATTATCTGGAGAGAAAGGAAGGTTACAGTTACTTTCCTGCCAAGCGGAAAAAATGCAGCATCCTGCGTCAGGTAGAGTCCGGCCAACCTGCACACTCAGTGGCTTGACCAACGGTTGTATTCGCGGAATCCACGCACCTAGGCCGCTTACTGGCATGTTTTCTGGGGTGTATTCAGCCCGCGCCTGATAGGAACGATGGGAGCTGTACCGCACTCAATACATAACAAGTGATGGATCTCGTTCGCAGACGCTTAGTAGTACAGCGGACCTTAATGGTACCCCGCCCGGATCTGGCTACCTGAAAAATGGGTCTTATCCGCTTTTACAAATCCAAGCGTTGCTAAAATTGAACCCAATTCAAGGTATAGTTACCGGCAAGCAACCAAAAAAACTCCCTATTCCCATCCAGTTTCTAATAAACATACAACTGCCTCAATCGCGGGTACCGCTACGAAATGTCCCGAGGATATTGATTATTGTGTCGAGAGCCAGGCGGCGATGGCACGCATCTCTTGGTCGTTCACTGTAGCCATAATTCCTTTCATTACTACACTCTGACCACTGTTACGGCTGCCACTTTTGATGTCGCGCATTTGGTTGTAAAGATAGCCTATGTTCTGTCCGGCGATTTTCGGGTACAGCGGCATTATTGGTGAACGTCCATCTGCACCATGGCAACTCATGCAAGCTTTGGCCGTAAAGAGTTGCGCGCCGTCCAGAGCTGCCTCATCTGCGATGATCGGGGTCCAGCTACTCGAAATTAGGGCAGCACAAATCGGCAAGGTGACAAATTTCGACTTTTTCATCTCGCAAGCCTCCGGAAACTGTGGTGATGTCTGTTGAAGTTGGTCATTCAAATACTGTTTCATCGTTCTGTAACATAGTGGCTATCTGAAACCGCAACCGCTTTTCGATGCCGATACCCTGCCACCCGGCATCTTTACTCATAGAGGCGAGGGCTACCGGGAGGCCTTCGCAGTTCCTGATTACCAGGCTTTCAGTGACGCCATCCGAATTCACCTGAGAAACGATTTGCCGCCCGAATTCATCTTGATAATCAATTTCACCTTCCTCATCCCAAAGCACACTCTGTTGTTCGTCTAATGTCACCACCGCCAGAGGGCGTCCATCCATGGTGGCAATAAAGCCGTGAATCTCCTCAAGTGCATAACGCCTCGAGTCCTCAATATGCTCTTCAGAAATAGTCAATCTGTACTCGGCCATTGCTATTCTCCAAATCGACGGGAGCGGGCTTCTCGTCGATATTTGCTATCATCCATACAACTGCGAATAGAGCTGCCCTCATACCGCTATACTTCGGCCTCAGATCAACGCTATGTCACAGACAACTGAAAAACCAAAAAAGCGAGCCGGCAAGGTTGTTCACAGCATGATTTCCAACCATGCCAGCGAAAAAGCCAGAGATATCCGCTCACGCTACGGGCCGAATATCACTTACCCTATCCTACTCGCCATACTCAAGGACCGCAGGTCCGTCCGTTACCCGGTAGAGATCCGGTTTGTATCCGAAGGCATCCAGCCCGGTATGTTCGCCAGAACGGATCTCATCTCGGATGATCCAGAAGAGGGTTATGTCATCTCTCTACACAGCACATTCGAAGGTCGGGAGGATATTCTACCCTCCCTCATCCTCTACCAGCTGGTACTGGTCAACTATAACGATCTAGCCACCGCGAACGACGCAGAGATATTCGCCTCTACCGTCCTGGGTATAAAGCGGGATGCCTACTACGAGCAAATCGTTTCAATAACAGATACGCTCTGGGCGGAGCCACATTCATAACCATTCGGTTATTCCGGCAGTGCAGAAAGCCAACTGGCAAGTGCTTCCAGCTCTTCATCACTGGTCAAATGCATCACATTCTTCATTGCCACAGAGTGAGCGTTCGATCGGGTACCATCCTTGATGGCCTTCATCTGGGCCAGAAGATACGGTTGCGGCTGACCTGCGATTTTCGGGTATTCGTCCATAACCGGTACTCTACCTTCGGCACCATGGCAGGCGATGCAGGTCCTCTCTATGTACAACTCTGCCGCATCCATAGACAGTGCAGCATGGGGCGCCAACGAGATAGCGACGCCCGCGGCTATGGAAAACAGTATTTCGTGATTGAACATTGTCTTTAATCCCCATTCATGAATCCGTTACGCCTTACATGCCCCGTAGATAGCATCAGTACCGCCGAGCAGCAGTTCGTCTAAAACTCTGGTAAAGACCCGCTCCGAGAGCATACGCGACAGTTTCTCTGTGGCGCACAAAAGGCGGAGGGCACAAGCTTTTCCCGGATGCTTTCGAAGGCCTCCTACCCCGCGTGTTCTCTTTCCCGAAGGTCAGTTGTCATGCTGTTCCTCTCGATTCGGAAGTATTTACGACCAGCTAAGCGGCACATCCTGAATTAATCGATTGCATAAAGCGTTCGCAGTCGCAAACAACATAGCTCTGCTCATGATCTGGTCCGTGCTAGTCCCCTCCGCGCGGCGAGCCGTGGTGCACTCGTTCATGATCGGCGTTTTCCATTCCTTTCGGCAGATTCGGTGGTGGCTCGGGATTGAGTAGAGCGAATCCGGATTTACGATCATCCTGTTCCACATCGTGGGGATTATGACACTCAGTACAAACCCACCAACGCTTCTTACCTCCTTTTTCCCACATGCCAATTCTCTTGCCGTGGATGCCATCGCGCCAGGACCGGTAGACTTGCCCATGGCACTTTCCACAAATCTTCTGCGGCTGATTGAAACTAATTTCTGCGCCAAAGTTGTCCATTAACTTGGTGCGATTGATCGGATGATGGCAGTCCAAGCACCAGATAGCTCCCTTGCCATGCTTCAGCGCCATCGAATCGGGAATGATGTCCTGGTGCATTTTGAGCGGGCGAGGATTTTTATTCTCCGGAATAGGGACATACTCACCGTTGTGGCAAGCCATAGAGCAGATCGTCAGCAATTTATTCCTATCGATCTGGGGCTCGCGCGGTTTGACTACGGCCTCTTCGTGGGAATAGTCTCCCTCAATCTGCATATCCCCCATTGGAATAGTTCCGTCGAAGGGGTCTCCCCACCAGAGAACTCCGTTTGTAGTTGGCGAGCACTCAACATTTCTCAGTCCCGGTGCGATCTCGTTCTGTATGACTTGGGAAAAGCCATCCCTGCTTTCGAAGCACTCTTTGAGCTGTTGGTCTGCTTCTGCGAGAACAAGGTTAGCCGATGTCATTGCCATCACCCATAGACTGATGGTCGGTACAATTATTCGACAGCTGGTCATCGTCTTTTACCTCCTGAAATCGGTAAACCAGAGCAGCCCTCGCTTTGACTGACTCGGTCGTCGGCCAATGGAATCAGGTCGTGGCAGCCCCTGCTTGCTCGCCCCGGACTTGCTGGGTAGGCTCTCTTTCTTGGTAGCTGACATTGCCCAGCAGCACACCCACCGCGCCTTTCAGTAGGATAGTGAGAATAAAAAACCCGATCGCCCACACTCCACTCACAACCATCAGCTCGATGGGACTGGGCATGTACTCAGCAAATTCACCGATAGGAGTGGGTATGACGCCTGGAAGCATCAAGCCCATGCCTTTTTCAATCCATATGCCGACAAAGGCTGCAATACAGATGAAGGGCAGCATCGCAAGGTTCTTCCGAACCCTCGGTATCAACAGAAGGATAAAAGAACTCAGCATCAGAAACATGGCGGTCCAAAAAAAGGGTACCAGCTTGATTAGCCCGTTGTGTCCAAACATCAGGTATTGGAGTCCCAGGGAATGCTCAGTAGCGGGATAGAGCTCAGTAACGATTTCAGACAACGTCAGGAACAGGGCGATACCGAGACACCAGACCACGATCTGAGACAGCATATGAAAAGCTTCATCTGCGATTTTCATGGGTGTGAACCGGCGCACCAATAGGAAAACGACAATGATCAGCGAGGGGCCAGCCGCGAACGCAGTGGTGATAAATTTGATCGGCATGATCGAGTGAAACCACATGGGCCGCGCCGGCATGGTGTTGATCAGGAAGGCCGTGACGGTATGAATACTCAGAGCCCATACGATAGCGATATAGACCACCGACATATAGAAGGTCTTGTTAATCTCCGTACCGGTGTACTTCTTGTACATGTAGTAGAAACCGCCGATGATATTGAGCAGCAGATAAACGATTAACACCAGCGTATCCCAAGTCAGCATGGAATGTGGCCAATTGTAGATTCCGATGACGGGGATAATGTGCCAGAGTCGATCCGGCCGGCCCATATGGGCAATAACGAACAGAATGCACATTATCACTGCTGCGATAGCCAGCATCTCTCCCAGCACCACTATCTTGTGCAGCTCCTTGTGCTTGTAGACATAGGCAGGAAACACAACTGTCACTGCGGCAGCCGCCACACCCACCATGAAAACGAAATTGGCCAGATAAAAACCCCAACTGACCTGGTCGTTCAGATTGGTGACAATCATGCCGTTGGCAATCTGTGTGTATTCGCCATAGCCCCAAAGCAAAATAAAAAAGGAGAGGAACAGCATCCAACCCCAGAACAGGGCGCCACCGGTGAAGCCCGCCTTCAGGAAATCGATCACGAACTGGACAAAGCGCATCACGATGTCTCCTTAATCCATGAAGTAGAAAAACTTGGGGTATGTATTGAGGTCGGCACGCAGGCGGAACACCTTTTTGGTCGCCAACACTTTGCGGATATCGCTGTCGGGATCCAATAGGTTGCCTAGCTTGCGGGCGCCCACAGGGCAGACCTCGACACAGGCCGTCCATCGCCCCTTTCGAGTGCGCTGTATACAGAAGGTGCACTTTTCCACCACACCCTTCATGCGCGGGCGATTACCCAGATAATGAGTCACGGGATTCATCTCTTTCTTCGGCAGATTAGGCTCGCCCCAGTTAAAACGGCGCGCCCAGTAGGGGCAGGCACCGATGCACATTCGGCAACCAATACACCAGTTGTAATCGATGACCACGATGCCGTCCGGATCGCGGTAGGTCGTGCGCACCGGGCAGACCTTGACACAGGGTGGTTTCTCGCACTGCATGCACTGCATGGGAAAATAGAATGCATCCTTCTCGGGAACCTGATCCGGCTGATAGTAGTGCTGGCCCTCCAATACTACTCCAGCGGGCTTATAAGCATTGCCGCCTACCTGGACACCAAAGTCGCCATCCGGGTAGCCGTTACCGTCTCGGTCCTCCTTGGTAAAATTGCCTTTTTCCATGCGCAGCACTCTAATCCACTCGATCTGCTGCTCATCGCCACGAGACTGGTTGTTCTCCGCGACACAAGCTTTTACACAGCGCCGACAGCCGATACATTTTTGGATATTGAGGGCATAACCGAACAGCACACCGTCTATAGCCTCGGTTCCGTCAACCGTAACCTTCTTGCCAAACTCTTCCGAATAGCGCTTCTCAAGCCGCTCGATCGCCTCCTGCTTCTCTTCGTCCGTCATGAGGCGGTAGTTTTTCTGGAAGTGTTCAGCCCAGGTGACATTGGTGGTGGCTTTAGCGTTTTTTTGATCGGAAAGGAGCATGGCGGCACCGGAGAGCGACGCTGCGGTGTAGACCCCCGCCTTGCGCAGGAAATCGCGTCGGGTGTTAGTTTCCACTTTATTATTTTCGTCCACTTGTTTTTTGGACATAGCTATCCTCTGAATCGATTTTTTATCCGGTGACATCAAACTGTGAGCTATTCGAGTCAGGATTGATCCGGGTAGTCACCGATGAGGGTCTGCACCATCTCCGCCTTTTCCTGGTCGGACATCAACACATACTCTCTCTCTAGTAGTTCCGGTCCACCGGTGAGGGCATCCTGCCTGTAAAATTTTTTTAGATCGGATGGTTGAATGGATGTATCGACGAGTTTTTTCGCTATACCCCCGGCCCCCGCAACCGAGGCCGCGCCTACAGCAGCGCGTTTGAAAAAGGACCGTCTTGATGCGCAACCCCCGCTATCCAGAGCCAACTGCCGGTCTTGTGTGGCCTTTTCAGGCCCTAACCACCGCCGGAATCGGATTATCAATCCCATACTCATTATTTGAAACCTCCCCTGATCGGTTTCGTTGTCTTGAATGCGGGGGACATGTTCCCAAAGAGATCTTGCAACACCTCATAGTCCTCATGCCTCGCCGAAAGCGGAGCATCACATTCGTGTTACCTTGTTATCATCCCGACGAGTAGCAACGGGTATCCAAATTGAGGAGAGTAGGCAATCAATATGCCAATACACTTCTCAATCAGTATCTTACTGATTAACTGATAAAAATTTTTTTTCAAATGGATTTTTTCAGCGCGATTCCGGTACCCGAAATGACAATATGTCATGGCATCTCGACACCAGAACCCTAACTATTTGTTTTGTATGAAAAAGAAAGTATGCCAAATTGGCAGAGGGGGACTATATTGAAGCTCAGAGCACCGTTTCAGCGGGAATCCGATACTTTTCTCAGTACTGTTTTACGAACCTCAGACCTCAAACTAGGCTGATGGCACAAGTGACCGGTACGCATGCCAACTTCCGTGCCCTATTAGGGGCAGGGCAACGATAAGTCCGACATAGTAGGTGATCAACCCGAAGCCAACAATCAGTACGATCAGAAATACCCATAGCATCATAGCAGGCATGTTTTTCAACACGGACTTTATGCTGAAACGGATCGCAGTAAACCCATCGACCTTTCGGTCGATCAGCATAGGCACGGTAATCGCGCTGATCATATAGGCACACCAAGCGAAAAATGCACCGATTGTAATGCTTGCGAACGCAAATGTCCGGCCTTCTTCTGATAAAAACACGTTGCTGAAAAAATTGTCTAACGGCGGAGAAATGCCTTCGTAGAGCAGTGAAAACAGCACGAAGTTTACAGCTATCCAGAGTTGCATGATGATAAAAAAACCAGCGGTTATCATGCTTATCTGGGAATGGTTACTCCTCCATGCTTCCAGTGCGTTGCAAGTCTTGAGCGGCTCTCCCCTCTCTAGATGCGCACTCATTTGATAAAGGCCGATACCTAAGAACGGAGCAATCAGAAAAAACCCTGAAACCAGGAAAGGCAGGAGAAACATACTATCCGTCGCAAACAAACTAAAGGTGAGCAGGCCGCTGATCAGGGCAATACCTGTACCATAGGCGAGGCTATATCTAGCTGCATCTCGCAAATCCTTCCAGCCTTTCTCCAGCCATCTAAGAGGCTCAGTAATCCTAATTTTGTTGACAACAAGATCTGGCCATCGTGTGCTACCTGTATACGGCGTGGTCTCCATCTTTGGTCCTCTACTAATAAAGATAGGGGTTGTTGACAGGCCAATTGGCACGCTGTCGCATACTTCATACGTGTTGCTTTATAAAAATATTAGCGTATTCGTCCTAGACCCAAAGCCCAGAGTACTTGATATGAGATTACATTCGGCCGACACAAAACAACGACCAAGACTAATCAGATGATACAAGGCCGAATATAAAACCCAAAAATACCGAGTACCGCCAATTTAAACCCAGGGAGTCCAAACTTCCAACCGAGTATGTTCCAAATACTGCGTTACTCCACTCTGCGAACCACCGACTCTTCCATTTTACTCGCCACTTTCTGACATCAGGCTCCTCCCGTGACCGAACTATTACTCATGGCTAATGGAACGAAAAAGAATCCCTGAGCCCGGATGAAGAACCGGAGCGCCCCGTTTTCATCTGATCGCTCATACTGCAAGGTTGCCGGGGCGTAACTTACCGCTCGCTATGCAACCAGGGCCAAAGCTTTGTCCAATAAATCGATGATTCCGTCCACCTCCATCTGTTGGACAACAAAGACGGGGCGCAGGCATAGGGTATTATTCAAAGTCGCAAAACTGCGGTTTGTTCTGCCGATCATTAAACCCCGCTCTAAGCATCGGGAGACCGTCTTTGCCGCGACCGATTCACGCCGCGCCAAATACGCCTTCATCTCGCTGCTGAGAGGTCATCTCGTGCCGGTTTGATCCAGCCAATCGCTGTGTAAGCATGGGGAAAACAATCGCGGTGTCACTCCAGCTACCCAGAGAGAAGCACAATTCAAGTGTAGCAACAATTGGTTAGGTCTTGGTCGACAATCCCGATGACCGAGGAACGGCTTATGAAAACTTATCGGCGCGACAGGGGTAGCAGGTAAGAACTTCTGCGGTAGTGTTCTTCACTATAGAGAATTGCCTCTACCCGCTCCACCCCGGTGCCGACCTCTACTTCGTTGACAAAACAGCGGCGACCTGGCGCCATGCCCAACCAACGCCCAGTTTCAACAGGCATGAGTTGCTCCATCTTGGCCTGCCTTGTGCCACTGAAGTACACGGTCATCCAGTACGCGGGCAGGGGAACCGGTGACGATAACTTACCCTGATGCAAGCGAAGGGTGAGAAATTCTAGCTGTGATTCTTCGGAGGAGGGAAAGCTATAGTCGCCGCGGAACTCGACCATAGTTTCGGGGCTCCCTGCATGAAATCTCAGTTGCACACCAAACTGCTCGCTGGTGTCGAGCACACTGGTTATATGCAGTATTCCCGGCGAAACGCAGGTGCCTAGCGTACTGCTCCATCTGCCACTTCCTTGTTGGTTACCTGTGCGTACACGGATCGTATGGATCTGGTACCCATCGCGGACACGGAACGCAAGGTGCGCCAGGCGCGAACCGTCGGGTAAGCGCACGCTATCCTGTGCGGCAAGGCTGATGACTCCATCGGCACTTGCCGCGTGGTCAGCAGCGTACTTGTATGCCAGGTAATCTGCCCTGGACTCCAGGTTATCGCTTTCCAAATCACCCAGGCTGTTACCGGCACCAGCGACGGCAAACCACCCAGTGTAAACGCACATCAGAAGTGTCCCAGAGGCGAGAAACGCATGCCGCGGGGGTATCGAGGCCAGTCGGGAGCTGACGACAATCATCACCGGAGTCGCCAGCAGCCCACCGAACAATCCGAGATAGAATACCGCCAGACCCTCCATACCACTGGTGCCGAACAAGCTGAGCGCCAGCCAAACGATAGCCAGCACTGACAGCGGCGTCGCCACCTTGATCAACCACCAAGACAACCTGCCATGAGGCCAGAGTCGCGTGTACTCGTAGTACTGGTAGATAAGCATGATAGCGACAAGAGCACTGTAGAAGGCCAGGCTAAGCATGCTGCCAGCGAAATCCAGTGCGATCTGTAGCCAGGCGCTCAGTTGTGCCATCCGCGTTATCCCGTGCATCAGTTTGCCTGCAGCCGCCGAGCTGGAAGTTACGCAAACCGGGTTCTCAGGGTCGGCTGATCATCATAGACAATCTGCCATTGTTCGCGCAAGGAGAGAGTCTGTTGCCTATCGATGCGCTGGTCGATGAGAGCGATGAACAGGCGCTGTTAACGGCTGCCGTTTGTCGATAATGCATTTGGTTTGATCAGTTCAAAATGCCCCTCCGTTAATCCATCCACTGACAGTTACACAGCTCTTCTGTTACCCAATGGTGTTTGCAGAAAAGAGGGATCGTAAGTTAGATTTCGTAGAATCCAATGGCAAAATCAAGATCAGACAACTTGTCCAGACTGGTTCTATTCGGCTGCCTGCTACTGTTGACGCAATCGCTTTCGGCGTCGGACGACTTTTGGCTGGACAGCGAAGACTCGGTTGACTCAGTGAGCGACGGCGAACTCAGATTCCTCGAAATCCCGCCGGAAAAACCGGTGCATCACCATTTCAACTCTATCAGTATAAACAGGCGCAGTCTGCAAAACGGCTGGGTAATGCTTAGACAGTGCCACTTCAATCTCGATCCGGTGCACGCGCTGGAGATTCTTTATCGACGCGAAGGAATTCGACAGTTGCGTATTATCTCCAGTAACAACATCGGGTCTGCCCGCGTAGAGGGAGCGACAGTACAACTTACGGACATAGAAAAGGGAGGGCAGATCTGTATCCAGGCCCAATCCAGGGCTCTGCGGCGGAAGGGTAACGGATATCTGTTGAAGAACGGTCCCTACATGCGTCGTTTTTTAGACGGTTATTATCCAATGCAGATTACCCTTGAGGTGAGCTTCCCCGAGACCCTCAAGGTACGGAAAGTGAGCCCCAGCAAAACCGCTGGCCTCAACGTGGTAATTACAGGTGCCAGCGTCAAAATCAGCGGCTGGTTCGAGGGGGCTCTCTACACTCAAGTCTGGATGTGCCAGAAAGCCGACAAAAATTGTTTCAAGTAATCAGATCCCGACAGACTGGAGAGTAGAGTCGATATCGTAAAATGGACTTTGGTAGAGAATGCAGGTGCTGGCAGTCCTCGCCGCACCTCAACCGGGTGCTCGCCACCAACGTGACAAACCTTGCTTGTAGACGCGCTCCGGCACCCCCTCGTAATGAGAGCTGTCGTTGAACAGCTTCAGTCGCGCGCGCACATCGGAGGTGAAATCCAGGATGTTCAACGCTGCTGGACTCTGGTCCAGGCGGTCGCGGTAACCGCGGGCATCGAAGCCCAGCAGACTGCTGATAAGCAGGCGGTTGGTACCCTTGTGAGAAACCAGCAGCACCGAGCGGCGACGGTGATCCTGCACGATGCGTCGCAGCACCGGCAAGACCCTGGACAACACCTGGATACCAGACTCGCCGCCCTGGGGTGCGATCGTCAGGGGGTCCTCTTGCCATGCGTCATACTCATCGGCGTGTTCGGACTCCAATTCATCCCGCGTACGGCCCTCCCATCGGCCATAATCGATCTCGCGAAGCGCTGGTTCCGGTAGCGGTTGGAGCCCGTGGGGAGCGGCAATAATCTCAGCTGTCTCCAGCGTGCGGATCATTGGGCTCGCATAGACGGCGCTCAGCGTATCGCAACGCAACCGCTCGGCCAGCGCTCCAACCTGCGCGCGGCCTTCGTTGGACAGGGGCACATCAGTGGAGCCGGCAAAGCGGTCTTCGGTGGTGAGCTCCGTCGCCCCGTGGCGCACCAGGTAGATTCGGGTCGGCATATACTTACCTCTCAGTGGTATCGCTCATGCGCGCTGCATTTTCCAGCCCATGGGTCTTGGCTCTGTCCAGAAGCCGCACCGCATTCGGTTACTATCGATAACCCACCTGGGCAACCGTTAGAACAAGCATCTGCCGATGGGCTCAACACTGGCGAATCACCCAGACTTGCTGGCAAACTTGATTCGACCCTGCCCCTATGACCAGCCAGGCGGTTCTACTGTAATGCTTTCTACAAACGACAAACACCGCCATCATATACATCCATAATGGATTTTAACTCGTCGCAAATATAGTCTCGCTCAGTTTTGCTGAAGATTTTCAAGCGCTCGGGAACTTCATCCCGATCTACGGCATAGAGTAACTTGTTAACATTTATGCAACCCTCACCGGCGATTTCCTCAATTTCATGATCGAGTTTTTGCTGGTCCAGGTCATCCTCGGCAAACTCAACAGCCTGCGGAAAGGATTCGCCACCAAACCAGAAGTCCAGCCCTTTTGCCAGGAATTCGTCCCAGTTCAGATAATGCGTGCCATCGCAGGAGAAATTCAACCCAATTTTACCGTTGACAATATTAAGAGAGCCAGAGCGCAGATAGATGGTTTCATCTGCAAAGCGTAGCGACTTAATCAGCTTAAGTATTTTGCTGATTTTGTTGGACGGCACAATTGCACGCTCATAGTAGGAGCGGCGAGGATAGGCCAGGCAAACATCGGTATTGGACAGCTCATCCATGGTCAAGATGCGATAAACATAGGGATCATCGATATGCCAAATCGTGGAGCGGCTGCTGGAAAAATGGATCTGGAAATGGTGCACGCCCTGATAAACAATCAACGACTCATGCACGGACAAAACATGGTCGATATGCCTGTCCATCACGCTCTCCACCCGTGATTGCAGAAACAATCCATTGCGTATCACCGGGTCGCCCTTGATCTGACGCCACTGACTTGGCTCTTCGTAAATTACCTCGGAGTGGGGTAACTCACGCAAGTCGTAATCAACACCGAGAAAGCCCACACGCTCATTATTCTCGTTGCGTATTGTTTGAACTGCAGTCACCGAAGGGCGCTTTTTATTGCGGCTGATATAGGCCTCCGATAGATGGAAATCGGCACCCTCATTGCCAATATGGTGCATGTATGGGCGGCTTGAACGGTCGCGTCCAACTGATTCATCATCAAGGCCGTAGCGGTTAACGGTCGCGCTGACCTGAATGCCTTTCTCATCCACAACATACACATATTTACAATAATCCAGAGAGTGGAAAACCTCTCGCAGATGCATATTCAGCCGCCCCCTATCACCAAGGAGAGCAGCGAGTACTTTAGCGGTTTCTCCGAGCGCTTGGCTGAGCAGATCTTTAAGCAATGCGCGCTGGGCGTTAATGGAATGTTTGAGTGAATGCATCATAAACCATGGATGTATAGAATTGTCGCTGTTTCACTGTAAGGCATCGCCTGCCTGGTCCGGGTAAGATAACTTGGGATACAGAAGTATTGTTGAAAACCAGAAAATTCGCATGCCCTTTTCCTGCAATCAAGGATTGATACCGGAGGTTTGCGGTTTGAACCAAGAGCGTATCGCGCTGGGTGGCGGCTGTCATTGTGACCTATGGCCCTAGGGAAATCTGTCTTGAGGATCTGATCAATATCCATCTGCGCACCCACTCCAGCACCTCTCTGCACGGTTTGCGAAGTAAATACCGGAGCGCCATCTACTTTTTCACCCCCAGCAGGAAAACGATACCCGCGATATTCTATGCAATTTACAATCCGATTTCTCTGCTCCCTTGGTAACCCAAGTCTTGCCCTTTGTCGAATTCAAGGCAGCTACCGACCTTGCATAGCCGCCACGAACACCGGAAATCCATTTGTCATCAATATGTCACGGACGCGAAAAAACTAATCCCTGGCCCCACCAGCATGCACACTATGGGGCTGAACCCCGAAACAGCGGGTGCCGCGGACTGTGAGGCACATAAATATGCACTTGGTAATAGGTAGGTAACGAAGTAGTAATAATCTTAGGAGTTTTGAGACTGCGCCACCTCTCCGTGATCGCAGTCCTGATCTCCCCCGGTGTGCTGCAAAGCAACTTGCGGACATGTCTGCCTGGGGGGGCGTGTTCGATACAAATCGGAGTGAAGCATGGATTTCGGACTCATGATAGAGCTGATTCTTTTCGCGGTGCTAATGGGGTTCTCCGCATTCTTTTCCAGTTCTGAAACAGCGTTCTTTTCCCTCAATCCAGTGCAGCTGGAACAGATGCGCCGGGATGACAATTCAAGACTCGGTCTCATAAAACACATGCTGAGCGAGCCTCGACGGCTTATCGTCACCATTTTGATCGGCAATGAGTTCGTCAATGTGGCGGCGTCCGTCATTTCGGCATCCATTGTCATCACGCTCCTCGGTGCGGAAAGCAAATACTTCAACTTGTTGATCATGGTGCCCATATTGCTGCTGGTCGGCGAAATCACCCCCAAAACCCTTGCGCTCCGCCACAACGTGGCCTTCGCTACCGTACAAAGCAAGCCGATTACCCTGTTCGCCAAGTTAATCACCCCGATTCGCTGGATCGTGCGTATCGTCGCCGACAAGATAACGACCCTGATCGTGGGTAAGGAGCGCGCCCGGGGCAGTATCGTTACGGAGGACCTGCTGCGTACTTTGGCCCACGAGGCGGAACAGGAGGGTGTCGTGGACCACCACGAAGCCCGCTTCATTGATCAGATCTTCGAGTTCTCCCGCAAGACGGTAGCGGATGTCATGACCCCCAGATCCGCCATGTTTTGCCTGCCTATCGAAACGCCGCCGGAGGAGATCGTACGCGAGCTGGTTAAGAGCCGGCATTCCCGCGTACCCCTGTATCGCGGCCACAGGGACACTATCGTTGGCGTGCTGTACACCCGAGACTTGCTCAAGCCCGCAGTGGACAGCGCACTGCACGAACCTGATGCGATCAAGCGTCTGCTACGCGAGCCCTTGCTGGTGCCGGAAGTAAAGCCCACAGCGGAACTTTTCGAGACCTTCCGCAAGCGCAACCTGACCATGGCTCTGACAGTCGATGAGTACGGCGGCGTTACCGGTTTGGTGACGATGAAAGACCTGCTCGAGCATATCTTCGGGGAGATTCGTTCGTTATCGGATGCGGCGAAGGTACAGGGCATTGAGGACCTGGGCAATGGACAATACGCCCTCGATGGGGAACTGACGGTAGAGACCTTCAACCGCACGATGAACACCCAGCTGTCGGGGTGGCACGCCCATACCGTTGCCGGATTGATACTAAACGCCCATGGGGAGCTGCCACCGGTCGGTCACGTGATCGAGCTGGAGGGAATGAGCTTCACGGTCGATGCGGTAGGCCACAATCGGATCAAACGCCTGATTCTGGAGCTCCGGAACAAGGAAAGTCTCGACGACGCGGAAGCGAACATACCCGAAAGCCACGAGCAGGAAACGGGGCCGCAGGCGATGCTCCCCGAAGACCATCCGGCGGATGAGCACCGGCCGGAACTCGCTACAGCCAGTATGAATGTCACCGCCGGCAGGGAGGAAAAGTAAGCCATGGACATCGCAGTCGCTCTCTTTATCATGGTAATCGCCCTGATCACCGAAGGCTTCTTTTCCGGGGCTGAGATCGGCGTGGTCAGCTCTGACCGCATGAAGCTGCGCCAGCAAGCGGCCAAGGGTTCCCGCGGCGCCAAGCTTGCGCTGAGCATGCTGGAAAAGCCGGAATGGCTCCTTTCCACCACGCTGGTGGGCACCAATATTTCAGTTGTGACCAATACCACCGTCGCCACCGCTCTGATGATTACGCTGTTCGGACCAGACTACAGCTGGCTGGCCGTGGTGTTGGTGGCACCTCTGATCTGGGTATTCGGCGAGATCGTTCCCAAGAGTGTCTTCCAGCAAAGGGCAGATGAGATCACACCGTACGCCATATTTGCTCTCAAGTTCTTCTCACTGCTGTTCTATCCGATTCTGATCGTCTTCAGTTTTCTGACGCGCATGTTCACCAAGCTGGTGGGTGAAAAAAAGTCCAACATCTTCACGCTGCGGGAACAAATCCTCTCCATGTCCCACATGTCGGAGCCTGGGGGGGAGGTTGGCCCGGGACACGGCAAGATGATCAGGCGTATGTTCCACTTTTCCGAGACCCCGGCAACGCGAGTGATGGTACCACTCATCGATATTGTCGGGATCGATAGCGACTCCACTTGTGGAGAAGCAGTGCGAATGGCGGCGGAGTACGCCCATAGAAACCTGGTGGTGTACGACAAGCGCCTGGTCTACATTGTCGGGATGGTGCACTCGCTGGAGCTGCTGGGTGTGGAACCCGACCGTCCCTTGAAGGAATTCATCCGGCCAGTGCGGTACGTGGGCGGCTCCAAGAACGTACAGCAGTTGTTGCAGGAGCTCCGGAAGACCGACGAAGGACTTGCCGTGGTAATAGATGAGTATGGCGCTGCCCGGGGAATTGTTACCGCGGAAGATATCATGGAGGAGATTGTGCTGGAAATGCAGGATGAGTTTGACCGCGACAAGGGCTTCGCGCCCAAAGTCGAGAAGCTCGGCGAGCGGGACTTTTTGGTCAGCGGACGTATCGAGCTGGAGCATCTAAGAGAAAAGCTTGGCATCTCTATCCGCAAAGGCGCTTACCAGACACTCGCCGGTTATCTGTTGGAAAAATCTCACGAAGTTCCCCCACAGGGCACCGTCATGGAATCCCATGACATCAGTTACCTGATTTCGAAGCGGACGGATACTGTAATCGAGGAAGTGCGCATTACCTGGTGAATTATCAGCGAGACTGCTTGGATTCCCGGATCGGTTAGAGGCCTGTCGGGGTATCCATATAACTAGCAGGCGGAAACCAAACTCGCGGCTCGCCTATACCCGAGGCGGCGTCATGTCTAGGGCCTGTTAACACTAATTGGAACAGTGTCGCCGGAGGCCATTTTATCGCAGGTCAAGGCGCACCGAGCGCGGTGTAGCACCGCTACATAAGCGAGGTGCAACGCGGAACTGGGGAAAAATGGCCCCGTCCCTCCGGGTTGCGCCCCAAAAAGGGCCACTCGGCGTTGCTCGTCATTCATTTGGAACCACCAAACCTCACTCCTCGCGCCTTGATTGGCCCTTTCTGGGGCAGTAACGACGCTGTTTCAATTAGTGTTAACAGGCCCTAGTCAATCCCCCAGTGCAAAGTTACTATTTAGACGCCTGGCCCAGTTTAATTCAACCTTACTCCCTCTGGGATAGCCCATGGTCGATTTGGGACACATCTTTATCAGCTACAAAACCGAGGAACGAGCGCTTGCATTCAAGGTTCGCGACCGGATTCAGGCGTGGGGCCACACCACCTGGCTCGATGTCGACCGCTTGCAAGCGGGCACTTATTGGGCCAACCACATCGATCGCGCACTGAAAACTTGCCGCGCTTGTGTTGGAATCATGACGCCGTTATCCCTCGGTTCCCGATATGTAACCAATGAGTGGGATGTGGCCATAATGAAAGGCAAGACATTCCTTCCGCTGATGTTTGAGCCGACCGAGCCTCACTATAAGTACATCGACATACAGTACATCGATTTCTCATCCGCACCGCGCGACTCTGCCTATACCCAGCTGCAATCCCTGCTCGAAGGACTGACTGAGGCAGAAACGCCTCCGGTTACAGATCCGCATGCCGATTATCTGCAGAAGCTCTACGATCGCATCAACACCTATCTATCCGCGAAGCTGATTAAATCGCTTCGCGACGAACAAGGCCGCCCGGACCCCATTCAACTGGCGATGGAAAAGGCGAACGACACGGTTGATTTACTGTTTCACCGGAGGGAGCAGGTGGATCCACTGTTTTTGGCAGGAGGCCTGAGCGAAGAGCCGACGGGAAAATTCGACGATTTCAGCCGGGCTTTCGATTACTTCGACGGGCGGATACTGCTGCTGGGCGATCCGGGCTCGGGTAAAACCGTAACGCTCCTGCACTTTGCACGGGATGCAATTGTGAGACGGCGCAATAATCCGAACGCGCCGCTCCCGATACTGGCTCTGATCCCCACCTGGGACTCCACCACAGCTATCGAAAAGTGGATTGCCTCCTCCTACGGCGCCCCAGAAAAAGCCCTTGATATCATTCACGAAGGAGGCGCACTGCTGCTTCTGGACGGGCTGGATGAACTGGGCACCAAAAAGGAAAACCGGGAGGGCGAAAAAATAATAGAGACATTCGATCCCCGAGCGCGGTTCGTTCAGCAGCTTCCAGCCGGCAACCAGTTACTGCTGACCAGCCGGACCAGAGAATTCGAAGAGATCGGCCAGAAGATAGCACTCAACGGTGCGATTACGCTGCGATCGCTGAACACCGATCAGATCGCCCACTACCTGAAGGCTCAACCCGAACTGCTCAAATTCGTGGAATCCGAGAACTCACTTCAAGAGTGGTTGGACACACCGCTGCTATTGAGTTTTTTCGCCCTGGCCTACGAAGGCATGACCGGGAATGAACGGATGCAATTGACTGGTATGCTTGATAACGCCGGTGAATTCCGTTCGACGGTATTCGACGGATACATCCGGGAACGCTATAAACACGAAAACAATAAGTACAAACTCCGCGGAGACCAAATGCCCCTGAGCATGGAGGACATGCTGACGGTCCTGGGCCGGGTGGCACTTCGAAACATGGTCTCTTTCGATCGGTACGACACAACTTCGCACGCTGCCTACTTGCAGCCGCTGATCCCGCAGCACCGGAGCGCAAACAGGCCAGACGACAAAATCCACAACGAGTGGGGGTACCAGTCGGAGACTTTCGATAAAAGCGGCGATAGTCGTGTACGCACAATGATTCACTTTGCCGAAATGCAAGCCGTTGAACTGGCGTGTCAACTCAATTTGATGCTCGTCGATGGAGACCGGTACCAGTTCATTCACCTCTTGCTGCGTAATCACTTCGCTTATCGGCAATGCATGGAGGTCCTTGCCAGGCCAGTCGACGCGAAATCGAGCGCCGTGCTCTGGGGCTTCGATTTGGTGGCGGCAGCGATCGCGTTACGAGACATAAAGGACCCTCGAGCAAAGCCGTTTCTGGAGCGCCATCTCGATAAAGATCTGTGGTTCAGTTTCGGCTATCGAGAGAGCGCCAATCCCTCGAGAGAAGCAAAACGCACACTGCTGGCCTTGCAGCAACACGTTGGCGGCTAGTTTTCTCTCTTTAGGGTTACCTACCTAGAGCGCGCTCGAGCCCGGCGCACGATCGCTTCGAGCTACCCAACCCGTATCTTGATTTGGAATGACCGGTAGACTGCACCCGATACGACCTGCGCTCAGTGGGTCCGCTCGAATTCTTTGATCGATGGCTATATCGGCGCGACGGCGGCGCGACGCTCACTGACATCCGGCATTTATGGGGACATTCCGAGGTGGAGTCGGCAGAGCTGGCGTGTACAGCGTTTGTAAACAACGAGCAATTCAAGCAGAAGATCGATTTGCCGGATGAGCCGAAGTAACCGCACCTTGGTCTGTCCCATATTGCTTTCTGAAGCCATATATTTACTGGGGCATACTTGCGTCAAGACCAGGCAACGAGCGGATACGTCTTTCGTTATGAACGAGGGTTTCAAACAGATAATCAGTTTTCTCTAAGAAGTGAATATTTCCGAACCCAAGGGCGCTAAATAATTCCTTATTCCGGGTCGATCGCCTACTATGCTGGTCAAACGAGATAAACATTCCGTTTTTACGGGAGGCAGAAGTATTCAGAGTCTCCTTGATGCCAAACACGGGAGGAGCCGATGTCATCTCATTCTTGCGCCCTTGTAACGGGCGCCACCGGCGCCATTGGCGAGGCCATCGCACGAGGATTAGCGGCAGACAACGAGCGGGAGGTGGTGCTGATTGCCCGCAACCGGGATAAGGCTGAACGCACGGTAAAACGTATCCAGCGCGAAACCGGCAATTCCCAGGTACGCTTTGAATTGGCCGACCTCTCCAGGGGTGATGCAATCCGTGAGCTCGCGGCGCGTTGGGACGGCCCTTTGCACATTCTGATCAATAACGCCGCCATCACGCCTACAAGGCGACAGGAATCCGCGGAGGGAGTGGAACTACAGTTTGCCACCAACGTATTAGCCTATTTCCGTATGATCCGCGCCTTCACTCCATACCTGATCGCAGCGGAGGGGGCGCAGGTGGTGAATGTGGCAAGCTACTGGGCAGGAGGGTTGGACTTGGACGACCTGGAGTTCCGCCGCCGGGGTTACAACAACGACGCCGCTTACCGTCAGTCCAAACAAGCTGACCGTATTCTGAGCAAAGCCTTTGCTGATCGTCTGGCTGACCAAGGAGTATGCGTCAACGCCTGCCATCCCGGCGATGTGAACTCAACCCTCAGCAACAATCTCGGCTTTAGCGGTCACCAAAGCCCGGAGGAAGGGGCGGACACTCCCATCTGGCTGGCCATTGGTAACGCCGGCACCGAGATTTCGGGGCGCTATTTCGAGAATCGTCAGGTTGTTCCTTGCAGTTTCAGCAACGACCGCAATAGAGTGGAGCAATTGTTTAACCTCTGTGAAGCCTACGAATGATTCCGTGGATTTATTTACGCCGATCCATTCGATTTCAAATCGATCCACAACAAGCACGAGGGGTGTTATGTTGTTTAGTTACACAACCTTGGCAAAGCTTTTTGCTTTTTAATAGACAGAGGTGACGCGATTACCGATGTCCAGCGTTCAATGAGTCATTCGTCTATGAAAACCACAGAGCGGACGAATGCTGGGTTTGTAGAGAATGAGCGCTTCACGGGGCGTATAGGGGGACTACTTTCTCAAAGGTAAGTCATTGCTTGGCAAGCTGATCACCCACCTCCAACCATCTAGAATCGCCTGAAGAGGGGACGGAGCCCTACCCTAACCACCCCGCTCAAGCGGCAGTGATAGCCAATATTTCGGCGAATCAGCTCACTGTGAACTGTCCCATCATGCCACTATCTTCATGCTCCAGGATGTGGCAGTGATACATGTAGGGATATTGTTCGGTCGCCGGATGATTAAAGCGAACGACTATTTCCGACCAATCGTCGTCATCCAACACCACAATGTCTTTCCAACCTTGCTGATCAGATGGTGCGGCTGTGCCTTCCATTTTTTCTATTAGAAATGAACAACCGTGCACATGAAACGGGTGTGCGCCCCGATCGGAGCGGATACGCCAACGTTCCCAGACACCGCGTTTAACCTGCTCGTTAATGAGATTCATGTCCATCGCTGCACCGTTAATGGTCATATCCATCGCGGCTTGTCCTTCATGCTTACCGTGACCACCACTATTTTTCATAGCGAGCATAAAGTCACGGGTGCGCGTTATCTCGCTTTCTCTGGGGCGGATAATGGTAGCAAGCTGATCGGGTAACGGTGCAGTATGCGCTGACAGTGTTCTATCGACTTGCAGAGTCAACGATGGCTGTGGCAGGGGTTTCGATGATCGGCCCAGTAGATCTAGTAAACTACTGACAATGCCCTCCTCGTCATCATCAAATTCATCTTCGAACAGAGTGAGCAGTTCGGCGGAACTGCCATCCGACAAATCAACAATGATTTCGCAGCGCTCGCCGGGCGACATTTCCATCGCCGTTAATGGCACCGGGGCTGTCAGTAGCCCACCGTCACTGGCAATTTTGTAAAAGGTACGGTTGTCGGCAAATGCAACAATATAGAACCTTGCATTGGCACCATTTAGGATTCGCAGTCGTACTTTTCCAGCAGGAACTTTAGCAATCGGTGCAATTGCACCGTTGATAACCACAGTTTCACCTAGCCAGCCGTCTTCGCCTGCGTCATGTAGCGAGTACACTAAACGACCACGTGCATCGAAGGTTCTGTCCTGAATGATGATAGGCAAATCATCGATACCATATCGACGCGGGAGTTCTATTGAATCGGTAACCTCATCATCGATGATGATCATACCGGCTAGTCCGTGATAAACCTGATGACCTGTTTTACCGTGCGTATGGGAGTGATACCAACAGGTGGCTGCTGGCTGCACGATAGACAAAGTGGGGTGCCACCGATCTTCCGGCGCGATTTCTAGCTGCGGTCCACCGTCAACCTTACCTGGGACGTGCAAACCATGACCGTGAATAGCCACGCTTTCAGTAAGAGAATTCTGGTAGTGCAAGTTGAGTTCGCTGTTCTGCCGAGTTCGAATCGTCGGTCCCAGGTAATCTTGGTTAAACCCCAAAGTTGGCGTCTTGACACCAGGCATGAAAGACCACTCGCCGCCGCGAATTCGCAGATCAATCGGATCTCCGTTGGTCCCGTCAATAAGCGATGGTATCGGTAAACTTACAGGTCTGGATTTTGACCAGGCAGGTAGAAAATAGGCGGTGCTCAGCAGAGCAGTGCTACTCACAAGAAACCGCCGCCGAGAAAGGGAGAACGCCATATCAACCCTCTTGTCTATAGTTGAACCCTAAACGAGTAGTCACGTTGTAGGGTTAGAGCATCGAAGTAATGACCATAGTTAATGCTATGTTTGACCAACTTGAGGCCAACAGTCTATTGGACAAATGCCGGATTGGGTGTTTTTAGATATCCGGCATATGGTCAATTTCGGCTATCCGGCACTTGTCGTAGACGTACTAACATATTGATTAATATCTAGAATCAGGGGCAAACACCATGTTTGATGCGATGGCGCAGATACCTTACAGGCGAACGGTGTTTGTTGTTTTCGTGCTGTTTATCTTTGGCACCAGCACCAGCGAAATTGTCTCCGAGTTCGCAGCAGGCGAGACACTAGGTTCAATGGGTGATGATTTGTCCAGGTTCGCCCTCAGCGCATTCGTGTTATTTCTGTTCATTTACGAGTACTTCGCTCAGCGACGAGCGCTGGGGGAACTACGTGAGCAGCTAAGTAAGACTCGCGGGCAGCTTGCCCAGCTCGACACCAATTCGCAAAAGCTCGCTAACCAATACCGTGCAGTTATGCAAAAGCAGTTTGATGCCTGGCATCTAACGACGAGTGAGCAGGATGTCGTCCTCGGTCTGTTGAAGGGTTTGTCGTTCCGAGAGATAGCTGAACTCCGGGAAACGCGCGAGAAAACAGTACGTCAACAAGCTTCCAGCGCATACCGAAAAGCAGGGGTGGCCAGTCGTAATGAGTTGGCCGCTTGGTTTTTCGAGGATATGCTGGAGCCGCCGTCAATTGGCGACAGTTAGCACCCACAGTTTCCCGTTTCCTTTGTCAAGCCGTTTATCAAATAAAGACGGAAATATTAATGAGCGACCGCACAAGCGAAGGGCAGTATGACAGATTTTAATTCGCCTTGGGAGAGTGAAAAAGAAGCTCAAAGCCCTAAACCGAGAGAGCGTCTCGCGGGCAAGTGCATGCACATTGACCACCAAACTTACGCATCACCGCTCAATTAATCAGCGTCGCCCAACAATAATTCCACTCGTGTCTCTCGAGCGGATGGTGCCTGGGGTAGGAACCAGTCTCAACCTCAGGTGGACACCCGGGCACCATGCAACGAACCCTTGTCTTATTAGTTCTGACCGCCGCTAAAACCACGTGACTCCGAATCCCACCACCGCTGTTTCTATCCCATTGGATTGCGTGGGTAATTCCTCCATACATATTTTATAACTAGTCGTTTAGCTGTACTTATCTCCTGAAATTTTTTTTGGATCTCCGCCTAAGTATTTACGACGATGGCCCGCACTAGGCAACGGATATTAATGCGTTACCCGCTGAAAAGGATCATACAGCCGGATTGGGCATCAGCAGCTACAGTCAGAGTGAAGCTCCAGGCATCGATGGAGGTGAAGTCGAAGTCCGCCACTCCTTGCGGACCAAATACCTTCTCCCCATTTCCAACCTGCATGTTCGTAGTAAGAGCCAACTGATTTACCATAGCCAACGTTTGGTGCCTGATCAGTGAACTCAAGCTCTGGGTCAGGAACAGCATTCGACCGGAGCCATGGGAACACCCGCCTCAAACGCACAGCAGACATGATTGGGAAGCAGCTGATTGCTATCATAGACACTGATATCGCGCGGTGGCTGGCATATACATTCATAGAGACAGACCGCGCAAGTTGGTCCAATTTTCGCGAGGTAGGCCTTTATCAAGTCACTGCGGAAGCCATTAAAGCCGCGAACCAGTACCAGCTTATCGGAGAGACTGATATATGGGGGACTGACGAAGCCCTTTGGAAAATACTGAGATCCGCCAACCATCCGGAAGTCAGGCGTTGGGTAGATCTGATCACCCCCGGAACATGCTTCACCTGGAATGAAGATCAACCATTGTTTCGTTTGTCCTCTAAAGTCAGGAGCATTGACCCACCGGTCACCGATGGAACTTCATTGACTCCGTTGTCGACACTGGACCCTGCTTTTGCTCGATTTCGGGATGAATATCTAGCTACGAAGCGTGGGCAGTGGCCGATGGGAATCGTAAATGCACCGGCAGCCAGCGCTTGACAAGTCAGAGCCGGTGTTGACTTACCCATCTTCACTATTCTGCAGCCTGAAACCGCTCTGCAGAGTGGTAATGGTTGATATTGGGGCTGGTAGGAACTTCCTGCCTTATCATTTGGACTAATACCTGGATATTGGGCCTATAGCCACTCCTTCGCCGACGGCATGAGCATACGAATTTAGAGAAATCCCATGAAATCCACACCTGCCGCTTTCCTGTTACTGCTATCTCTCCTTCCGTTCAACGCTACCAGCGCTAAACAGCTATTGCTATTGGAGTGGGACGCCATGATTCCCCCGGACTTCCGCCCGGATAGAATCATGGAGCAATTTGGCGATATCAACGAACTGGATGACGATGATCCTCGTTCCCAGAAAATACTGAAGGAACTCGAAGCGGCCTGGAATGCGGCTCCCGTGGTAGAGAGCCTGGACGGGAAACGGGTGAAACTTCCCGGTTTTGTGGTACCGATCGAGGGAGATGGAAAAACAGTGAGCGAGTTTCTCCTGGTACCCTACTACGGCGCCTGCATCCATGTGCCACCCCCGCCCGCCAACCAGACCGTGTATGTAAAGGTACCCAAAGGCGACGCAGAGATACGTCAGGCCTTCGATACTGTCTGGGTTACCGGTACCATGAGCGCGAAATCTTTTACCAGTGATCTTGCGACCGCCGGTTACCAGATTGAGGCAGAAGAGGTAACACCTTACGAATGATCACCGCTTTACGTCCACTCACCGGCATTATCATTCTGGGTATAGTATTTCAGGTCACGGCCCAAACCAGCGCAACACCATGCCACTTGCATGCGCCAGCCAACTACACCTCTTTCAGCAGGCAACCTTTGATAATACCCGCAGTAGGCGATGAATCGGAATGCCAACAACTCAACCGGGAACGCTTCGGCTCCGGGGGCAGATGCCATTGCAACATGGACGCCCTAGGCACTGGTGGAGCTGGCCCTTCAGTTTTTTCACAACCCAAGGAGCTACCTGGTCGGCTACCCTAGACGGTTTGGAAAAATCACACTCGCTAAAATCGATGCGGCGCCAAATCGTTTCGCCGATGTGCCTAATCATCTGATTTAATTGCCTTATTCCTACAAGCATATTGCTATCGCATTGATAGCGCAGTGCCGCAGATGGGTAATGCTTGAATCATCGATCAAGGAAAATGTTCGGTCAAAATCGCTTCCTTGATGGTATTCCTTGCGTTTGTCAGCGAGTGAGGGGGTTGGGTATATGGAGCGATGCCGGACTCGACCAGCGCCGGCGACAACGGAACCCACACCGAGCCCCAATCCAAGGCTTAAGAGACCGACGCTTTTATTCTCCCCTCGCAGCCAGCTAGAATCCCTATCTACCGGCCCGATACCACAAGCCGCTCCTGGATAAGCGATCATGACTGGCACATGCGTTAACTTGACCCCCGCACTCCTGACGGCACTCCTGCTGGCAGTTTCATCGCCGGCCCCGGCTGCCACCACCAATTTGGCCAATCCCTGGGCGGATGCGCAAGAGCCTCTCTCCGGCACGCCACAAGCCATCGGGAGTTACAGCGCCGGCTGCGTACAGGGGGCGGAATCGATACTGACCGATGAGGGCCCCACTTTTCAGGTGATGCGCAAATCCCGGCGTCGCTACTTTGCCCAACCGGAGATGCGCGATTTCATCAAGAAGTTGGCCGCCGAGATCCGGCACCGTGAGTTCGGTACCCTGCTGGTGGGCGACCTCGGCCAGGCCCGTGGCGGCCCCACCACCACCGGCCATGCGAGCCATCAGATCGGTTTGGACGGGGATTTCTGGTTCTGGCTGGACTCGCCCGCCAATCACCGGGCTCTGACTAAAGAGGAGGTGGAGCAGCTGAGCGCCCTCTCCATGCTCGACCCGGGCCGGCAGGGTGTCGATGCCAAACGGTTCCAGTCCAAGCACGTGAGCGTGCTGGAATATGTCAGCCAACAACCCGAAGTGGCACGAGTCTTCGTCCATCCGTTGATCAAGAAGGCGGCCTGTGAGGCAACTGACCAGGCCACCTGGCTGAACAAGCTGCGTCCCTGGTGGGGACACCACTACCACTTCCACGTGCGCCTCCACTGCCCCCCAGGCCAGGGGGCCTGCAAACCCCAGGCGCCTCCCCCGGCATCTCACGGCTGCGGCAAGGAGTTGGCGTGGTGGTTCAGTGAAGAGGCGGCAGAAAAGCTGCGTAAAATCAGCAAGGCAAGCTCCAAGACGACATCACTGCAACGGCTGGCGAAGAAGCTGGCCAAGGTGCCAGGGCAGTGCGAATCCTTGTTGCAATAAGTAAAGGTGTAATCCCAAATAAACGGAATTGCTCTCCATAGACAGGTTTGGCCTGCGCGTCCAGAGGCAACCCTTCGAATCCCTACTGTTCCCGCATCCGACCCTGCGCCGGATTAGGCCTGCAACTGTGCTGATTCAGCCGTTTGGAAATTCTTCGTGTCCCCAATCCGCAGTAAAGCCACCCCTGCATGGAGCACTCCTCTCCGCCCGCTGCACTGGTGTAACCGGGACCGCGATGGAATTTCGCCGTTTTCACGACCGGCGGATGGTTCCGAAACCGGTTTCTCGGCGAGATTACCTGATTCCGCGCAATGCGGGTGCTAACCGAAACAGACTATCATACGTAACTTCGCCATGTTGCAGAGTACAGGCGGAAACACGGAAACGACCCATGGTGGCACCTCGTCCGCATTAGAATTCGAAACATTATCATTCCTGTGTGATTCCCCGTTGGACCGTCTGGTTCGCTAGTCACAAGTGGCGGTCCCACCCGGCAGCGGGAAACGCCCTGGAATCAGGCAGATCGATCGGTTTTGCAGGCGCAGGGGCCAAGGCTCCGGACATGGGGTTTCAGTGGCGTCCATTAGTCCTACTAATCTGCCAACAACGAATCTTGATTAGATGTCGCTAATGCATTTATTTACCATTCGGTAGACTAACCATCCCCAGGAGACTAGGAGACGATGATCGACACCAATCCATTCAGCGAGCTTTCCGCATTCATCTCGCCAGCGACCATGAAGACGTATGTCGTTTTGATGATTCTGCTGGTCATCGGGGGCACGATCCTCGATATGATCCATAAAAAAAGCGCGAAGTACTTCTTCGAGAACTCGAAGAAAGCCCAGAAGAACGCGAAACGCACCGTAAGCAGCGGTAAAAAGGCCTCCCTAGCCGTGGAGACCCTCGTCAGCGAGGTTCTGACTTCTTCCGAGTTCTGCAATCCGCAGCGCCGAATCTCCCACCTCTTCACCATGTACGGATTCATTGTCTTCGTAGTCTCCACGGCTGCGCTGATTTTCGGTTATCCGACTGAGGCCTCGGCCGGTATCTGGCCCGTATTGTGGCACCTGGGTGCTTTAATGCTCTGCATTGGCGGTTACTGGTTCTGGTTTGTCATCCGTGTCGATGTCTCCGCCGAGGGTAACCCCTGGTACCATGTTTCGCGAGCCGACATTTTCATTCTGTCGCTGCTTGCCACCGCTACCTTTGGACTGCTTTGGTCCTTTACTCAGGGCAGCGGTCTTGGCTGGCTGTTCTTCGTCCTGTTCATCGCCGCCAGCACCACGCTGTTCGGCACCGTGCTCTGGTCCAAGTTTGCCCACATGTTCTTCAAGCCCGCCGCAGCCTTCCAAAAGAAGATCACCAAGGCAGATGGTTCCCAGGAGAATCTGCCGGATCTGGGTGAGCTGTCTGATCCGGAATTGCAGGCACGGTATCCGGATATCCCGGAATACATGGGCACCAATCCCCCCAATATGGGGCTTGGTATCAAACGTGAAGCACCTCACCACTTCTGAGCCGTATCAATCGAATTGAGAGAGAACTAACATGCCAACTTTCGTATATATGACCCGTTGTGACGGCTGCGGACACTGTGTCGATATCTGCCCTTCAGACATCATGCACATCGATCCGACTCTGCGTCGCGCTTACAACATCGAACCCAACATGTGCTGGGAGTGCTACTCCTGCGTCAAGGCCTGCCCTCACCACGCTATCGATGTTCGCGGTTACGCTGACTTTGCCCCTTTGGGCCACTCGGTCCGCGTTATTCGCGACGAGGAGAAAGGCGTCATTGCCTGGCGCATCAAGTCGCGCAACGGTGAAACCGATCTGAACCTGCTGGCGCCGATCACGACCAAGCCGTGGGGAAAACACATTCCCAAGCTTGCGGATGCAACTGGACCCACCCAGGAAATGCGCGACAGCCAGCTACTGTTCAATGAGCCCAAATACATTCGCATGGATGATGGCGACATTCATACGCTGGAATCCAATGGCCTGGAAATGAAAGCAGGAGTCTACTACTAATGGCTTACAATACGATTGTTGAAGACGGCATCGATGTTTTGGTTTGCGGAGCCGGTCTCGGCGGTACAGGCGCGGCTTTCGAGGCCAGATACTGGGGCCAGGACAAGAAGATCGTCATCGCGGAAAAGGCTAACATCGACCGTTCCGGAGCCGTGGCGCAGGGTCTCTACGCGATCAACTGCTACATGGGCACCCGCTTCGGCGAGAACAACCCGGAAGATCACGTTCGCTACGCGCGTATCGACCTGATGGGGATGGTTCGCGAGGACCTGCTGTTCGATATGGCCCGCCATGTCGACTCCGCTGTACATCAGTTCGAAGAGTGGGGCATGCCGATTATGCGCAACCCCAAGACCGGTTCCTACCTGCGTGAAGGCCGCTGGCAGATCATGATCCACGGTGAGTCCTACAAACCGCTCGTCGCAGAGGCCGCCAAGAAGTCCGCCGACAAGGTATACAACCGTATCTGTGTTACCCACCTGCTGATGGATGACGGCAGAAAGAATCGCGTGGCCGGCGCTGTCGGATTCAACGTGCGTACCGGTGACTATCACGTCTTCAAGTCCAAGGCGGTAATCGTCGGCGCCGGTGGTGCTTCCAATATTTTCAAGCCACGCTCTGTAGGTGAGGGCGCCGGTCGTGTCTGGTACGCACCCTGGTCTTCAGGCTCCGCATACGGTCTGATGATCGGTGCCGGCGCCAAGATGACTCAGATGGAGAATCGCATCGTTCTGGCCCGCTTCAAAGACGGTTACGGCCCGGTCGGTGCATACTTCCTGCATCTGAAGACCTACACCCAGAACTGCGATGGTGAAGAGTACGAGTCCAAGTGGTTCCCCGCGCTGCAGGAGATGGTAGGCAAGGAGTACCTGGACATCGAAGCATCGCACGTCTCCCACCGTCCGATTCCGACCTGCCTGCGTAACCATGCCTTCATTAACGAGGTGGCTTCCGGTAAGGGTCCGATTCACATGGTCACTATGGAAGCATTCCAGGATCCCCATCTCGAAGAGATCGGCTGGCACAATTTCCTGGGCATGACCGTTGGCCAGGCTGTACTCTGGGCCGCCACAGACGTAAATCCGAAGCATGAAAATCCAGAGCTGACCACCTCCGAGCCTTATGTTATGGGTTCCCACGCCACCGGCTGCGGCGCCTGGTGCTCCGGCCCAGAGGACATCTCTCCGGAAGAGTACTTCTGGGGCTACAACCGTATGACCACCGTTGAGGGTCTGTTCGGTGCGGGTGACGCGGTCGGCGGTACCCCGCACGCCTTCTCCTCCGGCTCCTTCACCGAGGGTCGCCTGGCGGCCAAGGCTGCCTGCAAGTACATCGACGATGGCAAGGGCGAAGGTATTCGTATTTCCCAGGAGCAGATCGACCGCCGCAGGGAAGAGATCTACAAGCCGATGGAGCACTACAAGATCTACCGTAACGAGATCGTCGCCGGTTCGGTCAACCCCAATTACATCAATCCGCGTCAGGGCCTCGACCGTCTGCAGAAGCTGATGGACGAGTACGGCGGCGGTGTAACGGTTAACTACATGACCAACGAGAAGCTGCTGCACATCGGTCTGAAGAAGATGAAGACCCTGGAAGAAGATCTGGACAAGATCGCAGCCGAGAACGTTCACGAATTGCTGCGTGCATGGGAGCTGAAGCACCGCGTACTGGCTTCAGAGTCTGTTCTGCAGCACACCCTGTTCCGTAAGGAGACTCGTTGGCCCGGCTACTACTATCGCGGCGATGCCATGAAACTGGATGATGAGAACTGGCACGTGTTGACCGTCTCTCGTCGCGATCCGGACACCGGCGAGTACACCATGGAGAAGGCCCCCCTGTATCACCTGGTAGGTGATATCGAGGACAAAGCCTTGGCAGATTTGAAAGCCAAGGAAACCGCCTAAACAATAACAAATACCAAACAGAGGTACCTTCAGGACTTCTGTTTGGCTTTCTAGAGGCCAATACTCTTGTTGGCCTCTTTTTTGTTTGAGGGATATTTCGTTTCTTGAGTATTTGGAGAAACGTAGATGGGCAGTAAAGTATAGCGGTGAGAGAGTTTCGCGAAATTGAGGGCGTTTGTCCTTTTTTGATACCCTAGCGTTTCTGACCTTTCAGAGAACAAAGCAGCAGATGAATATTATTGATAAAACAGATGACGAGCTCCTGAAAATCGGTATTCCTTGGTGGGAGGATCTGATCAAGTTTTCCAACAAAGGGCAGTACGGAAAGTTCATCCGTAACTTTTCTTACGATCTGCTGCTCGGTCTGAATGAGGTCGAACTGGGTAAACAGTTCGCCAAGAGTGAGCTAACCCGAAATCTGGATACCAACTACGATTTCCTCGGCTTCATTCGGCGCGGAGAGCATGTCTCTTTTCTGTTCAGGGTGCGCAGCACCAAGAGAGAGGGTGAATGGCTGGGCAGAATGGTGCTCGGCTATGAAAGAGGCGAAGTTAAGATATTTGCGGCCTCCATATTCTGAGCAGCTATGAAAGAGACGATACAGCACCACAAACTCGTTGAACTGAACTACAAGGTTGTTGACAAAAAGAGCGGGCAAGTTCTGTCAACGGTGGAGTTTCCCATCAGCTATGTGCACGGCGCCGACCAGGTGCTCGCCACCCAGGTTACCGACCAGCTCGAAGGCCGGGCCGAAGGTGATGTCATCGAAGTGCCAATCGACGGCAACCTGATCTACGGGCCTCGCGACGAAGGCCTCGTTTTTACCGATCGCCTCGAGAATGTGCCGGAAGCCTACCGCGAAGTCGGTATGAAGATACTGATGGAAAACGAGAAGGGAGAGCCACGGGAGTTCATTGTCACCCGGATGGATGATAAAACGCTGACCGTGGACGGAAACAACCCGCTCTGCGGCAGAGATCTTGTCTTCATCTTGGAAATTCTCACTGTCCGCAACGCCACCCCCGAAGAGATTGAGGCCGGGGCCAAAGTGATTGACGGACCCGATATCAGCAACGAAAAGATTATTCCGATATAGCACCGGATCGGTTTGCGCGGATCTCCATACCCATAGTCTCAACGGATTTTTTTACTTCACCAGTTGAAGGGGTCGTCGGAGAGTACAATACTGACGTAGGGCGCATAAGTTAAAACAGCACCTTGTCTGGAGCCCAGCCCGTCAAACGCGTTTACCGCTTGGGTAAGCAATTCTTCGCTCATCGGATCCTCTTTGAGTGCCTCCAAGGCTTTAATCAGCGGCTGCGTCGCCTCCTCATCCAGGTATTGCCTGAGCATCTGAACCGCTTCGTCGAGTCTCGTTGAATCGAGAGATCGTCTGATCTTTGTCGTCTGATCCGGCGCTATAGCTCCCGTTTCTGTCGGCGCGTCATGGATATTACCGTTGAGACCAGCGGGCGGAGCGGCGGATCTCAGGCCGGCAAACGCATGAAACGCTTCCTGGGCCCGCAGCTTCAGCTCATTAACGAATGCGTTGAACGCTTCCGTGTCCGGTTTGCCCAGGAAGAGTGATATCAATGGTTCGCCATTAACCCGGCTATTGAAACTCAGGAAGGAGGCGCTGATGACAGGCTCGGGATCGAGAACCGTCAGCATTACCCGAATTTCCTCGGTTTTCCTGAAGCGCGCCTTGGTGCGGATGCTGACATAGTCATCGACCAGCTCGAACGCCTGCGTGCCCCTAACTAGATGTTTCTGGATCAGCTTTGTCGTCATTTGGCAGGTTGACCATTCAGTTGTTAAAAACCTGATTCATTACGCTTGCGACAAACTCATGAGTGAAAGAGTTCTCGCCACAATGGATGATGAGTCCGTCTTTGTCTGAAAACGCCAGGTAGGGGTGCACCTCTACGCCGTTTTGTTCAATATTCGCGTTATCGTCGATAGTGCTCGCAACACTAAATGCGATCTCTCCCGTAGCCTCTCTCAGTTGCTCACCCTCGAGCCCGGCCAGCGTCAGCTTGAGCCTGATCTGCTCAATGATTTCACGAACCAGCAGTTCTTGGAGTGCTTCGAATTTATCGATATCGATTATCTGTTGCATGTTGAGTATCACTTGGGTTTCACAAAAGTAGATTATACCGATTCTTTTCGAAACGATTTCAGCAATCCATCAAGTCTATCGGTAAGCCGGTATCGCTTGCGCTTCGGGTTGGTCTTGTTGATGCAGTTTAATCTCCACCGCTCCCTGCGTTCAGACATCCAGTCCTGTTTATAGGCGTCATTTCCGGTTAGAAAATCGATTTCATCAACCTTGTCGTTATCGATTACGTGCTGCATTAGAAACGACATCAGTATGGAGCCCGGTGAGTACTGCTTCCACGCTTTGTTATAGTTCAACTTGAAGATACTCGCCTTCCCATTCGCCACGATCCAGAACTGTGCAGCAACAGGCTGATATTCAACATAGAGAATTGCGAGTCTTAGCCAACCCGCTTGTGACAAGTTGTTAGCCAGACCATCGATAAAGCCCTCATGGAGTTCATTCGCCTTCCAGCTTGCCGCATACACGGCGTTGTAATCCGCTATTGCCTGTTGCAGATTCTGATCCGTATATAGCCGAATGTGATAACTATGCTCGCGTTCCAGCTTGCGCTTCTTACGGGCAATGGTATTGCGCACTCGGGCCGGCCGGGTTCCCATATAGTCTGTAAAGGACTCTCCCTGCAATCGGTGAATCCAGTTGTGAAAACTGAAATAGCGATGACTGGTAAACTCCGAGGACTCCATAGCCGACTGCAACCGCTGTAAATTGCGCTCATCTGCCGCGATGGGATCCAGTTGCAGGTGGTAAATGGGTAATCGTTCCAATCCCTGAACCAGGCAGGCCAGTATTTCCTGTCGCGCCGTTTCTGCCAACAGCAGTGTATAGAGCGAAGTGTAGAGATGTCTCAGTGATCGGTAGTGCCCGATACCACACTGCATCAGTGGGAGCATAGCAACCAAGGTATCCTGGTCGAGTACACCGGCCAGCAAATAACTCTGGCCCTCATCGAGTCCGTATTCGACCAGACTCTCAAACCATGGCCGAGAGAAAAAGGGGCTCTCTTTTTCCGCGGTTACGAAAAGTTTGTTGACGCTATCTGGCAGCTGTTTCCAGTCGCTATAGCATACGAACTCCACGGGAAAATCAGCTGACCCTGTCGTTTTCGGCCGGGCCGGGTGGGCTGTTCATCTCGATCATCTCCGAAATCTCCAAAGTCCCGCCTATTTCCAGGAAAGGGCAGGCCTGGGCGGCGGCGAGTGCTTCCTCCATGGACCCCAGTCTGATGATACTCAACCCCGACATCGCCGTCATGGTTCCTGGTGAAGTGGCGCCATCAGGCCGCACCGTATGCGTATCTTTGAAAGGTATGGCGGGGCTGACCACGGCATTTCCCAGGGATACAAGCCACTGCTGGTATTTTTCAAAATGTGTTTGTGCCTCTTCAGAGTTGGCGGGATAATCACCGCCCAGGTAAACAAATATGTATTGGGGCATATCGTTGGCGTCTTCGTTTAAGTTAAACCGGGAGAAGCTCAAATTCTAATGAAAAATGCTTATAAAAGCAGGGATAAGTTGTGTAAATGACGGCAGAAAAAAACAGAATCCAAACTCCCCCCCAGGTTGCTGGCCAGCTATAGAGTGCTGCTATATAATCCAGAGTCCTAAGTGGATAACTCATGGTGATGAGAGAGTCTCAACTGCGGTTTCCCATTGGGTCTCTCCCGGCATCCAACTGATAGGTGACTTATGAGCGAACAACCTAAGACCAGACCCAAAGTTCCCGAAGGCAAATCACGTTTTTTGACGACCCGTCAAAAAGAGCCCAACGAGAAAGGTTTCGTTGGCTATGAAACTATTTGGGAATCGTTTCAGAAAGAGGCTGAGTACACCACACCGAAACGCCCCTGAGCTTGGCAGTCGGGCAGTGAGCGGCAGGTTTGTGGCCAGGCGAGCGTTTCCAGACACTCGTAGCTCAGCCGCCCGCGCAAAACAGCATAGGATTAAGCCTCAAGGATGAGACTCAAGGGCGCTTCGGCACCCAGCCATCGGCCCTGGTTGACCTAAAATTTCTGATCAATTCACTGGCTGAGCGGCAACAAAACATCTTCTACAGCCAACTTCAACTGTTTATCCTAAAACAGCAATCCATAGCGATGGCTTCGAGAAATTTCGCTAGTAGGCTCGCAAGGAAAAACCGCTTGATGATTTGGAAGTTATTATCCCCGGATAGCACCTAGTTACAACGAATAAGCCGTTTCATCCGATACCTGAAGGTGCATGTCGCCGTCCCATCGGCATCGAGCGATTGCCGCATATCGATTAATTTCCCCGGCACCGGTTTAATCTTTCCAATCCCCCAGCTGGAGCGACACTGCATGATTCTCGGGCGACACGCCAGTTTGTCGGAACCCACCTTGGGTAGGAAGCGGTGCCGGTTCAGCGGAGATATGCACCTAATCTATGCGCTGAATTCTGACAACGCTACAGATTTCCGGACGTTCATTTAGAACTGGCCCTAGAACGAAGGTGAAACGTTAGGGTCAGACCCCGAGAGTACAGTATCCACCTGAAGCATCGCATTCATTCTGAGAACAATCTCCTCCATTGGCGAAAGCCCTTCTATACGGTCCAGCGTTTTGTCTTTGATCGCATAGCTAACGGATACATTTAGCCGCTGCGTATTCTGGTCAAATATAGGCTCAACATCGACACTCCCACCTGATGCAGTAAACGCATCGAGGACCTGTTTAAGATGCGTACTCGGTTTCATACCCTGGAACTCAGAATAGAGCTCGTAAAAGTCACCGCTGGGAATCTTGTACTTTGTCATCAATTCTGCATACTGCGCATCAGAGAGGGATGCATTCACTTCATGGCTATTGTCCATATATTTCTTTCCCAACTCTACCTCCATGTTCTCCAGATAGGTGTTTCCCATATCTACGACAAGGGCTTCATGCTTATCCAACAGTGCTTGGTCCATATTCGATCTCTCGATAGAGGAAAGGCGCTAACCAGGGAAGCGCAATAGTTCAGATATCTGGTGCAAGTGCCAACAGTATTGTTATGAGAACTGTTGAGCTGTAGCTACACCTGCTACCAAATCCCGATGTTATCAATCAAGGATAAATCAATCCACATAAGTGCCCTTCGACAATCTTCTACTTTGTGAGATAAGCAACCTTAAACTCTCTTACTGGCTAGAATTCGAGCACAGCCGTGGTAGCAAAGACAGTACAATCCGGCTCTAATCCGAGCAATTCAAAATAATCGCCGGGATGCCATGAAGATGTAAGGCAAAAAATCCCGGCATGAACATTTCGCCATCAAGGACAATGGGATACTTCAGTTCTTCGGGGCTACCAACATAGGTGATCATTTTTCATCAACAGCAACTGCCTCGGCCCACGGTGCTTTATCGTTCATTGTGTAGAACCTGCCGTTGATGAAAGTATAGTCTGCAGTACCACTTATTCGATTCGCGGTGTTTGCCACCGCTATACAAAGCGAGTGAATGGAAGTAACCAGCAAGCTGGTTCGTAGAATAGATTTTGAACTCACTCACGACTAGTTGCTGTGCCATGGGCTGAGATCGGATTAGTTAGTCAAAATAAACTAGTACACCGTGCAGAACGAGAAAGTATTCGGAAGCTGGACTCAGAAATTCCGATAGCGTGGAAACGGATTCATCATATCCCTTCTAAAATTCGCGGTTGTCTACAACACCATGATGCACTATAAGCACATATCCTCTCGCCGTGTCTATTTACACATGCACTTCATCTTCTTAGAAAATTTTCTGGAATACAGAATATGCCCACGAAAAACGCGATGCTGCAACTACACAAGGTAGTCTTACCACTTTGCCTTTTGTTATTCGGAATGATTACTGGGTGTGGCGGCGAGGCCCGTCTCAAGCTTTCCGATAGCCAATCAAATCCAGACTATAGAGATAAACCTGGTGAGAAAATCATTGTGCTCGCGATGTATGGGGACAACGAATTCGAAATTCGAGCCATGGTCGAAAACTCTTTCGTTGGGCGTTGGAAGCAAGAAGGAGTTAATGCGATCCCTGGATATCGTCATTTCGATCAGTATGACGGATTGGTTGAACGCATTGACGAGTCAGCCTCAAAGCTAGTGAAGGATAGTATTGACATGGTTGTTTTTATCGATCCTATTCGCGCCAAAGCTTACAATCCGGAGGAGTATGCGGCAAGGCGTTCAACGTACAGGGCGTTGGGTATGGATGGTGCTGCCGCAGGAGCACTCATTGGACAGATGGCCGCCGAAGTTGATGCTGCGAAGTTCATCATGGAAGTCAGTGTCTGGAGCCCCAATACAAAGCGTTTTGGTTGGCATGGTACATACGATATCAATGCACCGATGGGCTACGACACCGAGTACGCGAAAGCCTATAGTGCAGACTTTGCCAGTGCCGTAGCCGATGATCTGCGGGCGGGTGGATTCCTGAGGTAATCGTCGGATGCCCAAAAATCATGCGCTTTAGTTCAGATCGCGATTCACTGCGAGAAATTTGCGGCGGGATTACTCAAACTTAATTTTAAAGAAGACTAAATCTTTGTACTAGCCCGATACTATTTCGGTTGCTAGCCACCGTGAGAAAATTTATTTGGTGTTTTATGTTTTTCGTATCAGAAAAATGAGTGGTATGGATTTTCAATTCTATATGTGAAGGGTGTTTTTCATCAGAATTCTGCCTTCAGTTCAACTTATCGTCGCGGGCACAACGGTTTTCATCCTCTTGCCCGGCGAACAGGCAATTGGCGCCAACGGGAACCTGTCATTTGGAGGACTTGCTGCCGGCGCCATACAGTGCCAGGCGTTTGATGAGAGCGCTGGCCAGCCCGATTCATGCCGGGGAGCGCTCCCAATAAGCCCGCATATAGCCTTTCGACCGTCTGAAAAGGATGAGTATTTTATCAAGCTCGGGTTTGCTGCTGGTAACGGGCTTAATAGGAATTCGCCTTATCAACTTGCCCCCTGGGCAGCAGATCTGGAGGACGACGTCAAAGATATCAACGGGCGTGGCCGTAACTATCTACTAACGGCCTGGTACCGGCGCACATTCAAACTTGGTCCAAGAGGCAACCTTAATGCCACACTCGGGATTATCGATTCCACGGACTATCTAGACAACAACACCTTCGCTCAGGACGAATACACGCAGTTCATGAACGAGGCTCTAACTGGTAGCCCTCAGGTATTCAATCCATCCTACGATCTTGGGATCGCACTTCGGTGGGATCTTCTGCCTTGGTCTATACGGGCCGTTTACATGAATGTCGGTAAAGACTCAGAGGAGTCTGATGCTGAGTGGCAGGCCGCTCTTACCGATCGGGATTTTGGCGACGACTACAACTATGTTGGCGCCGAGGTTGGCTTTGCGATTCAGACAGAATTTGGTCTTGGCAATTATCGTATCAGCTACTCTGGTACTTCCAAGGACTTTGCCGATGCTACTGGAAATCAAGCCGAACGCCGCACTGGTGTTGCGGTTTCCTTCGATCAAGAATTGGGGAACACATTGGGAGCCTTCTTTCGTATACACTCCCAATTGGGTAAGGCGGCAACCGATTATAAAAATTACTATGCTGGTGGAGTGGATATTCGAGGTGGTGCGTGGGGTCGAGTGAATGACAACATTGGGATCGGCCTAGCCTACTTGAGCGGAGGCAACAAACAGATCAAAAGCACGCAGGTGGCAGAGGCTTACTACCGCTTCGCAGTGACTAAGCAATTCGCATTCACCGCAGATTTACAGTATATGCTCGACGATAGGTTTTCTGGTAAAGATCCTAAGGGGTTCATCTTCGGTCTACGGATCGACGCCTATTTGTGACAGGTGATTATGGTATCTTCGAGCTTGAGCTAAAAATTGCTATCCGTATTTGGCGGTCATAGAAAAGCGCTACTGAAAATACAATACAGGTTGAAACCTCCTGCCAACTGACAGATTACCCCACCTAGTCCACTTGACACCATTTTGCCAGCAATGGATTCCTCGAAAAAGGATCCGAGCGAAACATCGATACTGTCCCTTGTCCCACGACCACGGTTTCTACCCCGATGGTTTACGCGGATAATTCCTCATGCGCATCTCTATCTCGTTGAAAGCTTGATGCGACAACTGGGTATCCCCTCGGGTCGACGTCAAAAGGAACAAGTTTGTCCCCTGACGTATATCCCCTGCATTACTGAGCGAATAATGATACTGGATATCTGAAACACCGCCACATTGAGTACGGTTGCCAGCGAAGAACGGTACACATCGATACATATAAAAAGCCAACTCGATGCCACTTCACAGCACCCAACGCATGTTAGGGTAGATACACTTAATGGTATCATAAGCCAGTAAAAATCATCTGCTTATCATTAGCAACACTCTGCTGGCATTATGTCTCCGAAACTCCCGGTCGGGTACACTAATATCAGTAGCCTGGAGATCGAACACTTAGTGTAGGGATATCTCCTTGTCCGAGGGTATGTAATGCTGAAAAAGTTGTTTCTCGCCGTTGTGGTCGTATCGCTGGTGATCGGCGGCATCGTCTACACCAAGCTCGGCCAATTCGCCGCGATGGGCGAAGCCACAGAAAACATGGTGATGCCACCGGAAACCGTCACTGCCGCCGTTGTCAGTGAGGACGAGTGGGAACAGGTCGTGCGCGCCACCGGGAGCGTTCAGGCCGTCCAGGGGGTGACTGTAAGCGCGGAGATCGGCGGCCGGGTTGCCGAGATCAGCTTCGAGTCCGGCGCCCAGATCAACGCGGGTGATGTGCTGTTGCAGATGGACACCGCCACAGAGGACGCCCAGTTGGCGTCTGCTCTAGCCACCGCCGCTTTGGCGAAAACCGAACGGGCACGCATCCGCAAGCTGATCAAGCGCAACGTCAGCTCAGCGGACGAGCTTGACCAGGCCGAGGCACAGGTCAAGGAAACGGCCGCCCAAGTCGGCGTGATCCGCGCGGCCATCGCAAAGAAAACGGTACGCGCCCCCTTTGCCGGACATCTCGGACTGCGCCAAGTCAACCTCGGAGAAATCCTCAAGGAAGGCACTGCCATCGTCTCTCTGCAAAACCTCGACCCGGTCTACGTTGACTTCTCCTTGCCTCAGAGTGAACTTGCGCGCCTGACAACCAATATGAAGGTACGCGTGACCTCGGACGTGGCCCCCGGGGAGATTTTCGAAGGTAAAGTCATCGCCATAAATCCGGAGGTCGACCCAGTCACCCGCAACGTGCGCGCGCGTGCGTTGATTCCCAATCCCGGCGAACGGTTACGCACCGGCATGTTCGCCAACGTCGAAGTGGTGCTACCGCAGACACGGCATGTCTTATCCATCCCGGCCACTTGTGTGCTGTACGCACCATTCGGCAACTCAGTGTTCGTGATCGACGAGCAGCAGGATGAGCAATCCGGCGAGGGACCCAAGGTTCTGCGCCAACAGCTGGTGCAATTGGGAGAGGCGCGCGGCGATTTCATCGAGATTACCAAAGGACTCAAGCCCGGTGAAACGGTGGTGACCAGCGGCGTGTTCAAGCTGAGCGCCGGCACCCAGGTGGTGATCGATAACACCCTGGCGCCCAAAGCCAGCCTGGACCCGCAGCCGGGCGAGTCTTAGGCTCTGTTGACGCTAAACCATGCTCCAGCGCAGCTTCACTGACCTGTTCATCAAGCGACCTGTTCTCGCAATCGTGGTCAACCTGTTGATCCTGATCGCAGGACTGAGCGCCTGGAACTCATTGAGTGTGCGTCAATACCCGCTCAGCGAAAACGCCTCGGTACAAATCAGCACCGTCTACGTGGGCGCCAGCGCAGAGCTGGTGCGCGGCTTCATCACCACCCCGCTGGAACGTGCCATCGCCGCAGCCGAAGGCATCGATTATGTCGAGTCGAAAAGCCTGCAGGGCATCTCGATCATCAACGCGCGTCTCAAGCTCAACTACGACTCGACCAAGGCGCTGACAGACATCTCTGCCAAAGTCGACCAGGTGCGCAACGACCTGCCCACCGAGGCTCAGGTGCCCGCGATCAGCGTGCAGTCCGCCGATTCCGAAGTGGCTGCCGCATATCTCAGCTTCTGGTCGGAGATCCTCTCACCGGAACAGATCACCGACTACCTGATCCGCGTGGTTCAGCCGCGCCTGTCGGCGGTGACCGGGGTACAACGCATTGAGATCTTCGGTGCGCGCACCTTCGCCATGCGCATATGGCTCAACCCCGAACGCATGGCGGCTTTGCACATCAGCCCGTCGCAGGTGCGCGAAGCGCTCACTGCAAACAATTACCTGGCAGCGATCGGCAACACCAAGGGCTCGCTGGTGCAGACCTATCTAGCCGCCAACACCGACATGCACGACCCGGAAGACTTCCGCCGTCTCGTGATCTACCAGCGTGATGGCACCATCGTGCGCCTGCAGGACATCGCCGAAGTGGAACTTGGCGCCGAGGATTACGACACCGTTGTGCGCTACTCCGGCGACACCGCTGTATTTGCCGGTGTGTTCACCCAACCCAACGCCAACGTCATCGAGGTGATCGACGGCGTACGCGCCGAGCTGGACAAGCTCAAGCAGGAAATGCCCAGCGGCCTGGATGCCAGCATTGGCTACGATGCCTCGCAATACGTCAGCGACGCGATCTACGAGGTGACCGTCACCCTCAGCGAAACCCTGTTGATCGTGGTGATTGTGATCTTTCTCTTCTTGGGTTCCGTGCGCTCGGTACTTGTGCCGGTGATGGCGATCCCGGTGTCCCTGATCGGTGGCATCTTCCTGATGCAGGCATTCGGCTTTACCCTCAACCTGCTGACCCTACTGGCAATCGTCCTGTCGGTCGGCCTGGTGGTGGATGACGCCATCGTCGTGGTGGAGAACGTCGAGCGTCATCTACGCGAAGGCCGCACACCGCGCGAGGCCGCGATACTCGGTGCACGCGAGCTGGTCACACCGATCATTGCGATGACCCTCACCCTGGTTTCGGTATATATCCCGATCGGCCTGCAGGGCGGACTCACCGGCGCACTGTTCCGCGAGTTCGCCTTCACCCTTGCCGGTGCCGTGGCGATCTCCGGCGTTGTCGCGCTAACCCTCTCACCAACCATGTCCGCCCATTTACTGCGCAGTGCCGAGGATGAAGAACGCGGCCTCACCGGCTGGCTCAACCATCGTTTCGACCGGCTCCAGGCAGCATACGGTCGTGCCCTGAGCGGTACGCTCAACGCACGCCCCGCCGTTTACTTGGTGTGGTTCGTGGTGAGTCTGTGCACCGTGCCAATGTACACCTTCTCGCCCAACGAGCTGGCGCCGGTGGAAGACCAGAGCGTGCTGTTCGGCATCATCAACGTCGCTTCTAACGCCACCACCGACCAGAACACGGTATATGGTGCAGCCTCCGAGCAGGTCATGCTGGACGTGCCGGAAGCGGCGCTCACCTTTCAGTTGCTGTTTCCACCATCGATAGGTGCAACCATCGGTGCCGACGGCTTCAGCGGCGTGGTGGTCAAACCCTGGGCGGAACGCAACCGCACCGTCGCCGCGATGGTGCCGGATGTGCAGGCCGAGGTCTCGCAGATCCCCGGCATCCAGGTGTTCATCACCATGCCGCCCGCCCTGCCCGGCGGCAGCAATTTCCCGGTCGAGCTGGTGATTACCTCCACAGCGGATGCCGACCGCCTGCTGGAGTTCGCCAAGATTCTTCGGCAGAAGGCCACGGTGAGCGGTCTGTTCGCCTTCCCCCCGGACATCGACCTGAAGATCGATCAGCCGCAGGCCACTGTGGTTTTCGATCGCGACAAGCTCGCCGACCTTGGACTGAGCCTGTCACAGGTAGGTGCAGACCTGGCAGTCGCCACCGGCGGAAACTTCGTCAACCGCTTCAACATGGATGGGCGCAGCTATAAGGTGATCCCGCTGATCTCACGGGCCGACCGCCTCAACAGTGAGCAGCTGCGTGACATCCACGTCACCAACCCAGCCGGCGTAATGGTGCCGCTGTCTTCAGTGGCACATATCGAGCACTCGGTGGTGCCGCGATCGCTCAACCGCTTCCAACAACTCAATGCGGTGAAGCTCTCCGGTGTGAGCACCCGCACGCTCGACGAGGCACTCACTTTCCTGGAAAACGCCGCCGCGGAAATCCTGCCATCGGGTTACAGCATCGACTACACTGGCGAGTCGCGCCAGCTGCGCACTGAGGGCAACAAGTTTCTGCCCGCCTTCTCCCTGGCGATTCTGATGATCTTTTTGGTTCTGGCGGTACAGTTCAACTCGTTCCGCGACCCACTGGTCATTCTCGCAGGTTCCGTACCGCTGGCGATGTTCGGCGCGCTGATTTTCACCGTGCTAAAGATGCCCGACCCCAACATGCCGCACTGGACCAGCGGTTGGACCACCACCATGAACATATACGCCCAAGTGGGACTGGTCACCCTGGTAGGCCTGATCGCCAAGAACGGCATCCTCATCGTCGAATTCGCCAATAAGCTACAGGAAGACGGCGTTGCCAAACTGGAGGCGATCCGTGATGCTGCGATGATTCGTCTGCGCCCGGTGCTGATGACCAGCGTGGCGACCATTGCCGGTCACTTTCCGCTGGTACTGGTGACGGGTGCGGGTGCAGAGGCGAGGAACTCGATCGGTTTGGTGCTGGTCGGCGGGATGGCCATTGGAACAGTGTTCACGCTGTTTGTAGTGCCATCGATCTACATCCTAATGGCAAAAGATAGATCGAAAATCGTCGAGACTTAGATGTCAATTGAATCGTCCCGGATTCTCTACGCATATCCAAGCCGTTCCTGTAATAACCCCCTCCGAAGTTACACAGTTTATAGTGGGGCGAGGAGGGAGTGATGTGCGAGTCAGAAAGCGAGATCAAGCGCCGGACTGGGAAGCACAAAACGCAGGTCGTGCTGATATTCTGAAAGGCAAAACGACGGTGGCCGAGGTTACCGCGCGATGGGTCGGTTTCAGTATGTCGTTGTGTTTTATCGGTTTGGGATGCTTGACGTCAGGGCAGCATAAACGGCCCTGGCCATCAAGCGGTATCCCTCTTCACTTGGATGCACACCATCATCGAGCCAATGGGTCGGACTTGATTCACCGACAGACCAATGTTCATGAATGGGCACACAAACGACGCCGAGCGTCTTGGCCAACTCATGCATTGCCTGCCGGAAGGACTCAAGCATGAGATTTTCCTGCGGCGGATAAACCGGAGGTGGAGGTATCAGTAGAACGATGCCCTTCGGGCATTCCGTTTGATAATCACAAACTATTTGCCGTACTGCTGCCTGAAAATCAGATGCAGATATACCAGCGAAGCAATCATTGATTCCGAATTGAACTAAAACGATATCAGCCGGCGGGTGCAACAAAGCTCCCCTAAGGCGACGTAGGCCCCCCCGAGCGGTATCACCGCACACCCCGTGATTATGCAATCGAAATTGGTTCGATGAATAATTCTGCGCCAATAGCTCCATCAGCATATGAATGTAGCCAGCTTGCACCAGGTACCCATAACTTAAGGAATCTCCAAGTACTGAAAGGGTAATCTGGCGCTGATCCTTGATAAGCAAAGCAAAAGAATTGTTCATTGTTCTTCAATAAAACCATTATCCTTCGCGCGACCTCAATCAGCCTTTAGTACTGGCCCTAAATCTGCTCATCCAAGTCGAAACAGAGCCGGAACTCCATATAAGTGTGCCCTATCATTTTCGTGAATCGCAATCCATTTTTCGTCACTTCATAAATCGCCATGTTTCGATTCCCGGATTAGGAAAATGGCTAGTAGGCGTGACAATAAACAGACATTGGCTTTAAAACCAAATCAATCCAACCCTGTCGATTGTTATCGTTCAGCAAGCCATAGATCCCTAAAAAAATCCACAGTCGCAAAAACCGCCGCGACTTCAAATGGCAGGACCACTGTTTCTATCCTCTCGGCTCCCGCGGATAGTTTCCACACGCACGAGTTCCAGCCTGTGCACAATTCTGCGCGGCAATAGGATAGCCCCTCGACTCACCGTCCGAGGAAAAAGTTCGGCCGAAACCTTTCCCCTGATACAACTCTTCGCGTTGCCCAGTGAGTTAAGTAACGGTATAAAAGGTGGAATGCCACACTTGGCGATAGCTGATGAACACTCAGTGAACTCCCCAAGAAGGAGTGGCTACTTATTTGGCGGCGGCACGCCGGCTAAAATTGCCCCTGTCGCAATCGTCTCTCTTTTACCCAGGGAGCCAGCATGCCGGCTGACTCCCGTCCAATAAAGGGAAACAACGACCTTAGCCGTCGTTTTGCACCGGCGCCTCGTCCATGAAGCGGTTGAACTCCTCTTCATCGGCCCGGCGCTTTGCATTCGCCCGGAACTCGGTAAATCGGCGCGACCGCTCTTTGATCTCATCCTTGATTTCACGAATGCGATCATACTGGGTCTGTTGAAACTCATTGAACACGGCGTTATCGGTTAAGCCGCTAATATTTCCGCGCCGGCTTCCGCCCCGCCTGGACCACTGCTCGCGAATACTGTTTGGCAGTTCCTTGACGCTCCGGCCCTTGAATATCCAGTACAAAATGAACAGACCGATAGGCCAGAAGACCACAAAACCTACAACCATGGCAGCGATATTAAGCCCCGACCAGTTCCCCCGGCTACCCCATCTGCCACAACAATAATCCTGTGATCGACGCTCAGATTTATCAGCAGCTGAACCGATTGACGATGACATAACTCACTCTCCTGACAAGATAATTTAGAAGCGCTGCCCCGTATCCCCAATGTTCGGGATAGGGTCTCATTCACTCCTGGTTGTTGACTAATGTGAACACTGTTCGCATATAATATACGTCTAGTTGGCAAATTTTCAAGGCCTTGGGTTAAAAAAGTGAACAGCGTACACATCAGTTTTTAGGACCGTCAACATGAGCCCCAACGAGAAAAAAGCCTATCACCATGGAAACCTGGCTGAATCCCTGTTAAACGCGGTCGACGAGATTGCCACGCAATTCGGGCTCGAGGCGGTAACGCTGCGCGGCTGCGCCAAGCTGGTTGGTGTCTCACCTTCGTCCGCCTTCAGGCACTACGCCGACAAACGGGCTTTACTTACCGCTTTTGCTACGCGAGCCCTCTATCAGCTCTCGGAAGCCATGGATGCCGCGAAGCACAAGGCACACAAAGAGGGATCTAATCCTTTCCGTGCGGTGGGTTTGGCCTATGTAGAGTTTGCCCTGGAAAAACCAGCTTTCTTTCGCGCTATGTGGCGCGAAGAGGCCATCTACTCCAATGACAAGAGCTATGTCGCCGCGGCCAACAAACTCAGCGCCCACCTGAAAGGGGGTTTCTCGGACACCATGAGAGACCAAGATCCAACGAGCCTCAGCCCGCAGGAGTTGTTAGCCTGGTCATCGGTACACGGGCTCGCGAATCTGTTCGTTGACGGGCCGGTAGCCAGAGACATAACCAAAGCCCAGAAATTGGTGAAAGCGGCCGATATGATTCAAGCTATGGCACCGGCGCTTGCTAATTCATACCAAAAGTAGCGGCAACGCCACACCCGGCGGTGGTTTCCCCAACACCCGCTCATTACAGCTCCACCAGAACTTTTGTCGCTCTCTTTCGATTGGGGTTCTACCAGTTACGGGCAGGAGCACTCATAGTAATGAGAGATCCGAAAGAGCTGCCTGAGACTCCAGTCAGAAGCTCTCAGCCCAGGGGCGCAGATCAATTTCGTGGGTCCAAGCGCTACGATGCTGATTTAAAACCGCCATATAGGTTTGCGCAATCGCATCGGGTTCAAGTTCTGAATCATCAGAATTGACAGTTACACCCTCTTCATCAAGGTCACGACCGGGGGATGCAATTCGACCGTCGATTATAAAATGCGCAATATGGATGTTCTCAGGCCCAAGTTCTCGCGCCAGACTTTGCGCTAGACCTCTCAACGCAAATTTTCCCATGGCGAATGACGAAAAATCGGGGAACCCTTTTATACTGGCAGTAGCCCCGGTAAAGAATATTGCGCCACCCCCTTTCTTCTTCATTCTAATCGCAGCCTGTTGTGCCACCAGAAATGCGCCGAAGGCTGTTTGCATAAACGAATCATGTACCGCTTCGGGATCGAGCTCCGTCACAGAACCTGGCGTAAAGGCACTGGCATTATAAAGCACAAAATCTACAGCGCCTGCCGACCGATCCACGGATTCAAAAAGCGCTTTAACAGACGCTGGCGAGGAGGCATCACAGTTGAAAGCACTAGCACCAATCTCCTTACACAAGGCGTCCAGCTTGGTGATGCTGCGTGCCGCTAAGACGACCTTACTTCCCTGATTCGCTAATGCACGTGCGAACGAAGCGCTAATGCCGCTACCGGCACCCACGATTAATGCAATTCCGGACATACCACCTCCTGTTCAGCAATAGACTATAGCCAGGTGAAATACTCTTCTGAAGGCCTGTGACTGACATTGCTTTCTGCTCACAGATACCCTGCCTTTATCCCCAACAGCCAGAAAACCGACGCAATAGTTTTCATATCGAACTCAATTGCTTTTGGATCATGCTCTATCGTTGCAGTCAACGCTTCTAGAGTAACTTATTCAATATACCTCTCACAGCCACAGTACAGTTAGGCTTTGGAGTGCTACCCATTTCCATATGCTACACAATACGAGAAAAACAGACTTGTTTGGAAATACCCGGTTTATTGGCAAAGCGTCCCTTTTCCGGGTATACCTATCCAGCACCTATTGCGCCGATTTCTCTGCGCATCAACTAGCCACTCTGTTGACGGCCAACAAGTATCCTAATGCTCTCACAAGGGTTGCCGCCACATGGGGTTATTAGGGACCAATTTGTTTGCTGACCAGGTATACGCCCCAGTCTGCATCCAACCTAACCGGCGCACACTTCTGGCCGGTAACCAGCCCACGGACGTGCACGTTCAAGCTGCGCGGCCAATCGCAACAATAAATCTTCTTCACCAACCCTCGTAGTAAAATGCAGACCAATCGGTAGACCGTCAGAACTCCAGTGCAGTGGCAGCGAGATTGCAGGCTGACCACTCGCGTTGGCTAGGTATGTATAGGGTGAAAAGCGCGCCATTCGGCGGCGCAGTTCGATTGGATCGCCCGTATACACCAGCGTACCCAAGGCGACCGGTGGCTGCCCGAGAGTGGTGGTCAACCAGAGATCGTGGGTTTCGTAAAACGCTGACAGAGCACGCACCTGTACCTGTACATCTTCCATGGCCAGTAGATAGTCCTGTGCACTCAAGGCCCGTCCGCGTTCGGCGAAGGCCCACACAAAAGGCTCGAAATCTTCTTCCCTTGCTTCACGATTCAGGCGGCGGCTCCAGTCGGCAAGCATCCAGGCGGCCAGCGAGGAGAGCAGCGTGGTGTACTTGGTCCACAATTCCATGGCATCGAATTTCGGTGCCGCCTCGCTGACCAGGTGGCCTAACGAATCCAGCAGTACCGCCGTGTCCTCGATCGCACGTTTGCACTCGCCGTCCAATTCGTCACCAAGTGGGGTCAGAGTTGAATAACCTATGCGCAATTGCCCTGGTTCACGTTCGACCTCAGCAACATAGGGACGCGCTGGCGCAGGTGCCTGGTAAGGATCTCCGGAGACCGGGCCGGCAACCACATCGAGTAAACCCGCGCAATCCCGGACACTGCGGGTAAGGACATGTTCGACGAAAAATCCAGCCAATATGTCGCCGTAGTGGGGGGCCTGACTGGTGCGTCCGCGCGACGGCTTTAGTCCAACCAGTCCGCAAGCCGATGCCGGAATGCGGATCGAACCGCCGACATCGTTACCGTGGGCAGCGGGTACAACTCGAGCGGCGACCGCAGCCGCCGATCCACCGCATGACCCTCCTGGCGTGCATGCCGGATTCCACGGATTATGCGTCGCACCCCTCCATTGCGGTTCGGTGGTGACGCCGATGGCAAACTCCGGCAAATTGGTCTTGCCGAGCGTGATCAGTCCGGCGTCGGCAAAGCGCCTAATGATTGCGCTATCCCGCTTGGGCACATAGCCATCCAGAAAACGGCTGCCTTCGCAAAATGGGAAACCCGCCATTTCCGCGGCAAAATCTTTCATCAAGAACGGAACGCCGGCGAAACGCCCTCTCCTGTTAACCGTGGTAGCGGACATGCGGGCATGGTCATACATCTTATAAATTACTGCATTTAATTCGCCGTTGACTTGTTCGAGCCGGCGAATCGCCTCGTCGACAAGTTCTAACGAGCTGACTTCGCCGCGTAGGAAAAGATCTGCAAGTGCTGTTGCGTCTAACTCTCCATATTCGCTGATCACAGAAGTCGTCATCGTCTCATTGCCTCGGCTGCTTGATTTGACGAATGTCAGGTCCGTATCCCAATCATAGTAATAATCGAGGCGTTGATCCTCGAAAGATAAGATTCAGCGAGCATTCAGTTCCGCATAGGAAAATACCGTCGCTAAAATCTTCGTGACCCGCAATCGCACCCCCACTGTTACTACCCCATTGGTTTCCGTGGATAATCCCCAGATGCACCTCTCTATCTCGTTCTCGTTGAAAGCTCAGCGCGACAACAAGGTAGTCCCTTGAGCCACCGCCTAAGGAAAAGGTTCGGCCAAAACCGCTGCCCTGATAGGTTTCTTTACGTTTGTCAGTAGTTTGATTGATTGTATAGATGGTGTGCTGCCAGATTTGGTGGCAGTTGTTTAGCACTGAATCTTTTTATCCACCTATATTACAGCAAGCGACTCTGACAATCTCACACTCGATCTGATCGTATTTCATCTGTGCATCAGTATCTTGAATGCTGCCACTCCAACACTGCTAAGTTTTCAGTGGCGTGAAATGGTAAGAATCTTTTCAGGTTTGCCATCAGACTCCAGCTTCAAACAAGCACTCTGTAACGACCCGAATCTTGCTGGGAAATCGTCAATATCAACAAGGTACCTTGGGTTGTGCAAATCGAATCTCTACCAGGAACTGGAGACACAACAATGCTCGAAAACCTGTTGCTAGGCCTACCTGTTGTCGTGGCCTGCCTGGTATTGCAATCCCTTCTGGTGTGGTTGGCGCTACTGTATTACGCCAGACATGACCGGCACCTGGATAACGATTCACCGTTGCCAACTCTGGTTGTGATCAATGGAGTCATGCTGCTGTTGATCATAGGTAATCTTGCACAAGTGGCAATCTGGAGTGCCCTGTTTCTTCTGCTGGACGAGTTCGCAAGTTTCTCCGATGCCTTCTACCACTCCGCAGTCAATTTCTCCACCCTCGGCTATGGAGATATCGTCATGTCTGAGCAGTACAGGTTGCTCGGCCCGATTCAGGCGATCAACGGCATATTGATGATAGGCGTTTCAACAGCGTTGTTGATGTCAGCATTCCAGGAAGCAATGGAAAGACGGATGATAGCGCGAGATGCGACGCCAAAGGGTTCATTGGCGCAACAGGGTGGCAGCCAATGAGTAAAACTGGCCAAACACAAGAGCCTCGGGAAACGAAAACAAAATCAGTCCCCAAGCAGCCGAAAACACCGGTTCAGCCCAACCCGGTTAGCCGCGCAACCTGGGTCGGCGTTTCAATAGTCTTGTTTCTTCTCGCTTGGTATATCACAGCAGACCGACTGGCACCATGGACCGACCAAGCGCGGGTGCAGGCCTGGGTTATCCCGATAGTCCCACAGGTATCAGGCCGGGTACTGGAGGTGCTCGTTGAACAGGATCAGCAGGTCAAGGCAGGAGATCTCCTTGCCAGAATAGATCCGGAGAGTTACCAGATCGCCGTAACCCGCGCTGAGGCGGCGCTTGAACTGACGGGACAGGAGATCGGTGCCGGCACCGCATCGGTAAATGTCGCGCAGGCAAAGGTGGTGGAAGCACAATCGAAACTAAACGAGCACAAGGTACAACTCGCCCGTATCGAAGCAGTGGAGAAAAAGGGGGCCATATCGAAAGCACAGGCAGACCACTCACGTGCTCAACGCGATAAAGCACAAGCTGAATTGGATCGTGCAACAGCCGAGTTGGAGAGAGCGAAACAACAACTTGGTGTAGAAGGCGAAGAGAATCCGAAGATCAGAGACGCGCTGGCAGCACTGCGTCAGGCTAGAATTGATCTGGCCGATACAGAGATTAAGGCGCCGTCCGACGGTGGTATAACCAATCTCAAGATTGACGAGGGTTACTACGCTTCGGCAGGTAAGCCGTTGATGACTTTTGTTGCCTTCAAGGATATCTGGATCCAGGCCAATCTACGCGAGAACAGCGTCGCAAATGTGCGACCCGGAGATCCTGCTGAAGTTGTACTGGATATGCTTCCCGCTCGTGTCTTCTCTGGCACTGTCTTCAGCCGTGGATTTGCTGTAAAGCAGCCATCAAGCGGATCGACCGGCGAAGCGGCAAGTGTACAGGGTAACAGTGCATGGCTCAGGGATGCACAGCGCTTTCCGGTGGTCATTCATATAGACGATCCGGAAGCCTGGGACTATCTGTTTGCTGGTGGGCAGGCTGACATTATCATTTACACGCAGTCCAGCAATGCCCTGCTGAATGGACTTGGACGGCTCTGGATTCGGTTGCTCAGCTGGCTTTCATATGTCTATTGAGACTGAAGAAGGTATGGTGAAGATTTTGAATCCAGTGCATCACATAAGGAAACTATTTTGTCTCAAGATGTTGCAACTAACCTGATCTGGCGACGCACACTACGCTTTTCAGTCGCTGTTACATCGGCCGCAGTACTTGCATATATCTTCCAGTGGCCGCTTTATACACTGACACCGGCGCTGACCGCTTTGTTCCTCACCCTTCCGCTACCCACCCCCGATTTGAAACAGGCGTTTAATCTGGTTATCTATCTCTTGATTGCCTTTGTATTGGCGCTTCTATATACCAAATTTCTGTTTCCTTTTCCGCTAGCCTTCATCATCGCACTGGGCATAGCGCTTTTCCATACCTATTATCGTGTCAATCGGGGAGGGTCGGTTTTTCTCGGCTTGATGTCACTTATCGCCGTACTGGTTCTACCGATGACAATAGCCTCAGGGTCCAATTCAATCGCGAATCTGATGGCAGGATACTTTGTAGTGTCTGTCGGCCTGGCGGTATTGATCTATCTATTGGCTCATGCGCTGTTCCCCGATCCTGTTACTCCACCCCAGAGAAAATCTAAGCGGCCTATGCCGACCACCTATCAGCCTGAGGCAGCCATTAGCGCCCTGAAGAGCGCACTGGTTGTATGGCCCGTTGGTCTTTTGTTCATCACAATGGCCTGGGCAGATGAGTTACTTGTCATGGTGTTCGTAGCGATCTTCAGCCTCTCTCCACAAGCCACAAAGGGCAGAGCGGCAGGTATCAGGTCGCTTATGGCCACCCTGACTGGCGGCGCTGCGGCAATGGCTTTCTATTATCTGTTGTCCGTAGCACCGGAACTTCACATTTTTATTGCACTTATGTTTGTGACCGCCTTAATAGGTGGTGGTCTGCTTTATTCCGGGAAGCCGATTGCACAGCAAGTACCATCTGCTGCTGTTGCATTTCTGATAGTGATCGGGGGCAGTCTTGGCCAGGGCTCGGATTTTGCATCCACGCTCTTGACGCGTATCGCACTGATCTCAATAGCCGTCATATACGTAACAGTGTCACTTTCGTTACTGGATCAGTGGTTCACGGATGATGAATCTGTTATGCCAGCAACCGGATAGCGCTAGTCATGTTTTCACACTCTAACAAAAAGCACAGAAAACTGATCGACTGGATAAAGATTTCGGCTGACATTGTCTGCCGACTTTCTTTAAGAAAAGATATATAGGGGTATGTGCGATGTACATTGAGCTTGCCATACTGGCACTGTTTACTTTCCTCTTCAGCCTGATATCCGCCAAGGTTGAGCGATTACCCATATCAGGCCCTGTGATCTTCGTACTTGTCGGCTTACTGCTGGGTCCGCTGGGCCTTGGCTGGTTCAAGGACGATGTGGGCCAGGGTGCATTCAAGGTACTGGTCGACCTGACACTCGCGCTGATCCTGTTTATCGACGCTGCCAATACCAATCTATCTGTTTTGCGACGTCAATGGCGAATTCCCACACGCATGCTGTTGATCGGTCTCCCGGGGGCTATTGCACTGGGATTTCTTGCGGCAATGCTACTGTTTGACAACCTGACTCTGTACGAAGCGGCGATTCTCGCAACCATGCTGGCAGCCACTGATGCGGCACTGGGAAAAGCGGTTGTTACGAACCCATCGGTTCCATCCCGCCTGCGAGAAGGGCTGAACTGTGAAAGCGGGCTGAACGACGGGCTTTGTGTTCCAATTCTGCTCTTATTCATTGCACTGGCCCATGATGCGACTGCCGGCGGAACCCACCTGGCGATTAATCTATTGGTGCAAGAACTTGGTATTGGCGCAGCCGTCGGTCTTGGCATAGCTGGAGCGGGGGCTTTGGCACTAAAAACATGTACCAGGAAAAACTGGGTCAGCGAAGTTTGGCTGCAACTTTCGGTACCGGCACTGGCGGTCGCTTCCTTTACGATTGCGCAGAGTCTGCATGGTAGCGGCTATATCGCAGCATTCGTAGGTGGCATGTTGTTTGGCGGTGTTTCAAGCAGTGCGACACACAAGCTCATCATGCCGGGAGAGGGGATTAGCGAAAGCCTCGCGATGCTGACCTGGCTGATCTTTGGAACTGCGGTAATCGGACAAAGCATCCAGTACTTCTCCTGGGAGATAGTTATTTATGCCATTCTGAGCCTGACCGTAGTACGGATGCTACCCATGTATGTGGCCCTCTCCGGCTCTGGAGAGCAGCCAGCCAGTCGACTGTTTCTCGGATGGTTCGGCCCCAGGGGTCTAGCCAGTCTGGTGTTTGCAATTATTGTCCTGAACGAACAGGTCCCGGAAGGCCAATACTTGGCCATGGTAGTGACCTGCACTGTCGGACTAAGCCTATTGGCACATGGTGTTACCGCCAATCCGCTGGCTGACTGGATTGCTCGCAAGGAACAGGAAAATTAGCCTGTTCAATTTGGAGCTATACAAAACCTCAGATCAGGCAAGTAATGATCGAATCTAAATGCCCGTAAATAGGCTGGTAAAGGTTTCCTGTACCTGTCTGTTCACCCAGGTTTTCCCGTTTTTCCTCGTTGTCGATACTCTCTCGGCGAAATGCTCAACCAGCGCTTGAACGCACGACTGAGAGCACTTGGATTGGCATATCCGACCTTTTCAGCAATATCACCTAACCGCAGGTTCGGTGCCTTAAGAAGACGGCATGCCACTTCTAGTCGGGCCTGATCAACCAACTGACTGTAATTCAGCCCATTTTCATGTAATCTTCGCTGGAGGGTTCGCACCGAAATCCCCAGCATGCGGGAAGTAAAATCAATTTTCGGATAGTCAACAGACAACCGACTTACAATTATGCGCTTACAGGCTCTAATCTGGTAATCCACCGGTATGGGTTGAATAGGTTTCATGCTGTTGCCATCATCCTCAGCCTATATTAAGGACATATATAATCTGAGCATCGAATCTATAAAGTTTCTTACCATTAGGTGTCATGGGTTGTCCGAAGCTCTAGAGGCGAGAAGATGCAAATACGTGAAGCGGTAGTATTCGAGTGAATCCGACTATCATATTTACGACGGATAAATATCAGAGAAAAAGAGATTTCTGCTCGATCCGGCCAGTAAATTTGGCCTGGACCATATAGAGCCAGAACTTTAAAGTGAATCGCTAAATGAACATCGTACCTTGTTACCGATCAGTTCATCTGCTCCCGTATATCGAGTTTTTCCGTAGTATCGGCGCACCGATAGAACGTGGACTGCGCCAGGCCAAGCTTCCATCGCTGGTCAACTACGAGCCGGATATCTATCTGCCCAACTACCCCACTTTGGCTTTTTTAAAAGACCTGAGTTCCAGTGAGTGTATCGACGAATTGCCGCTTCGTGCATTGCACGACCTGCGGATCACCGAACTCAACCCTCCTTTTCTTTCCGAGGTGAGCCGTTCCCCATCCCTTCAAGGTGCATTGGAGAGCTTTCGTACCTATGCACCTCTTGAAGACCCGCACGTCCGTTTCTGGTCTACCTGCGAGGCAGATACTGTTCGACTCTGTATGTTGAGCGTATTGCCCATGGACCAGGAAAGCCTACGCTACGAGGACTGGAATCAGATACTGGTACTGATTGCCATCGTTAGGGCATTCTCCGGACCCAGCTGGAAGCCTGATGAGATATCTTTTCGTTCCCGATTACCACTTAGCCCCTATGTTGAGGAACAGTTTCCGAATACCCATTTGCTTACCGGTCAAAATACTGTCGCGATCAGCTTACCCTGCAGGTTGTTGAGCTTACCTCTTAGATACAATCTGGCTTTTTCAGAAGAGCCCACGACTTCTGATAACTCCTGGTCATCAACAGATACTCGAAACTGGGATATCTCCGACTCATTGAGAAAGATACTTCCATCCTATCTCTACGATGGCTATCCACCAATCGAGTTGGCCGCTGAGATAATGGGGGTGAGCGTGCGCTCATTACAACGCCGTCTGATGAAATCCCATGTCAGTTATTCCACTCTGGTTCAGGAAGCACGCTGCGAAGTAGCTTCAAAGCTTCTTCGGAATACTGACAAGAGGATTATCGATATCGGATACGATCTGGGCTATGAGTATCCCCCACATTTCTCCCGCGCCTTTAAACGGCTGACTGGTCTGACACCCCGCGAGTACCGCAATCAGCATCGCGATCACTGAATCAGTCAGTTGCGAACCCAACTAAACACGCCCAGTAACAATTAAGCCCACCTCGGCCACTCGACATCATTTAACCGGCTGAAATTTCCTTTGAAAAGAATACTGTTGCGAAATTCGTCGCGACTCCATATCCCACCACCGCTATTCCTATCCCATTGGTTTCCTTGGATAATCCCCAAAGGTATATTTCTATCTCGTTGAAAGCTCAGCGCAACAGCAGGTTAATCATTTAACTCACCGCCCAAGGAAAAGGTTCGGCCAAAAGTGCTGCCCTGACAGGATTCCCCATGTATGTCACAGAGTTAAACGACTGTGGAGATGGTGCGATGCCAGATTTGGCGACAGTCTCCACACCCCAGGAAAGAATATTGGCAGAGCATGTAGACATCAGTCTTTGCCTGCAGGACGTGAATAATAACTAAAAAGGGGACGGAGGGAATAACGTTTATTTCCTCTACCTCCTTTTCTTTCATCTCCATTGGCAATTTAGCGGTAAAAGACCCTGTAGCTACCTATAGCGACGATAGCACTAATTCGCCAGGAACAAAGTTCAATACACCAAATACCGCTAATGTAATTGAAATAGTTTTTGCGCTAACCCCGAACACTCTATACATCTTTGGCTGATCTTTTCTCCTCTTCTACCAGCTCTTTGCCGATGGATAAGACTGAATTCATTAACCCGTCTGCCTGCTCCAAATGGTGCAGTGCTCCAATATAGCAGGGCCTTATAGCAAGCTTACCACCGACTCTGGTTGTACTGGGCATATACTCGTTGCCTCTTACCAGTCGTCTATGTAGGCGCTGATTTAGCATATCGAGATCGTTCACTTCGGTAGAGATATAACGAAAACAACAAATAGACAGATCAGGCTCAAGCATTAATTCAAGATCAGGATGTTTCTCTGCAAAACGGGCGATGTATTTGGCCATATCATTGTGCCGTACTATGCGCTGACGTATGCCCTCGACTCCAACCTCCTTGAGCATGGCCCAGACCACGATACCTCGACAGGGTGCACTTAACTCCACTCCATAATCAAAATAGGGAATACCGAAGCTATCGAGCGAGTGTTCTATCCTGGCTTCGCTTTGCGCTTGCTGCTCGACAGAACCCTCAAGATAGTCCGCCGGTTCCTGGGTAAATGCTCGATATAGAATCTGCCGGTCTCGAACGAAGGTGGCAGCAATGCCAACGGATGCGCCAAGCCATTTATGCGGGTCTACGATCACTGAATCAGCCAGTTCCAATCCCTGATACAGGTGTTGAATACGCTCATCCAATATCCCTGGAAGGCCGTAAGCCCCATCCACATGAAACCAGATGTCATGCGCTTCAGCTATTTTTCCAATGAGAAGTAAGGGATCAATGGCTCCAGTATTGGTGGTGCCGGCATTGGCTACTATTGCCATTGGCAATATGGACTGCTTCCTGTCCTGTTCAATAGCCTTCTCCAGTTCTTCACTAATCATTCTTCCGTTATTATCACAGGCTATAGATCTCACTGCCTGTCTGCCTATACCAAGAACTCCCGCGGATCGCTGGATGGTATGATGACATTCTGCGCTTGCATAAATGCTAACGGGTCTGTTCACACCATCCTTCGCCGGATCGAAACCAATAGCTTCAAATGCCGATTGGCGGGCCCCACCCAAGGCAATCAGATTTGCTACAGATCCACCGCTTGAGTAGACACCCTCCAGCTGTTCGATCCCACACAATTCAGCCAGCCAATGCAGAGAAAGCTCTTCAATAAAATTGAAAGCCGTTCCCAGGTAGCGTTGGGGGGAGGCAATACCGGCTGCAGTGGAAGCAAGTACTGATGCAGTGGTTGCTCCAGTAGTAATGAAAGAAGTGAAACCCGGTTTTACGACAGGCGAGCCATTAGGAATTAAGTCGTTGATGATCTGACTAGTAACTTGCTCAATACCCACTCCCTCTTGTGGCAGGGCAATATTGAGTTTTTGACGCCAGTTTTTGTCTGGATGTATTGCATCCTCATGCTCGAATTCCAGAAACTTATCGAGACCCCCACCAATCTCTGATAGTAATTCCTGAAGATGACCAACTACTGCTTTTTCTTTATCCATTCTATTAACTTTAATAAAACTCATACAGAGTTACCTGAACAGATAGGGTAGCAGAAATGGCTCCTATGGGAGTGCACCATGAAATGGCATGGTTTTTCCAGGGAGGTTACACCAGAATACGAGTGGGGCGAGTGGAATATCAAGGAAAAGCCAATCCGTTACTCCACCGACGAGGAAGAGCAAAAGATTCTCAAAGAACTTGATCCCTCGACTGTCACAGATCCCAAGCACCAGAAAGGTCTACAGGCTGCCAGAGATATCTTCATTGTGATGATAGACGGTGGCTTCCGGATCAATGAAGCGAGTGTATTGAAATGGTCGGATATCGATTTCGACAATGGTGTGATTTATCTGTACAGATCGAAGGTATCCAATGATGATTTTATTGCGATGACGAACCGGTTGAGAACGACGTTGCTGAATCGTCGGGAAGTAGTTGATGGTGAGTATGTCTTTTTTGGCCGGTAGGCTGGTCACAAGACGGTCGGAAATTATTACACGCAGGAAAGTGTATTCAAGCGAGCTGAATTGGATGATGTCACATCCCACAATCTGAGAAAGACATTCGCTAATCGGTTATTAAATCGAGGCGCTGCTGTTACCGATATTCAGCACTTATTGGGGCATTCGTCGGTGAAGACTACCGAGAGAGCCTATGGGGCGTTCGTAAGAAAAGAGCGCTTTAAGCATACGAATGACTTGCTGGATGAGCCAGTGGTTCCGAAGTTGAAGGTTGTGAAATGATTGCTAATCATAGAAACCGTGCTCTGTTCCCCTAGAGATAATAACGAGAAATTAGAGCAATAACTCATCATACACAAGGTGCAGAGACAGCATATTTACCGATCGCCGCAAGAAATTGAACGATTGACCTCTCTCGAACTTGAACTCTGAGAAATGAAAAAATCAAAACTTCAATTTAACACCCCAAACGACTTAGAGGCCGTCTTCTACGAAGCGTTTATGCGTTGTGATCCTGATGTGATGGCTGGTTTATGGGCCGATGAAGGTGTGGTGTGCGTGCATCCCGGTTCACGAGCCATAATCGATTATGATTCGGTTATCCGCAGCTGGGTGAATATCTTCAGTAATGCAAACCGCACCGAAATGAAATACACAGTGATAAGCCGTGTAGTCTCTAAGGACTTGGCGATGTCTGTCGTGGTTGAAGAAATGCTCAGTTCAGATACTGTTACAGCTGTCGTTCTGGCGACGAATGTGTGTCGGAAATTAGACAGTGGCTGGTTGATGATCGAGCATCATGCATCGCTGGTGCAGAACCAGAGCAATGGCCAAACGTTACAGTGAGGTGAAATACCTGATGAAGATTGGATTTTTTGGGATAACTATCTGAGTTAGTAGCACAATAAAACCATTAATATTGCTTTCTGTCATCAACCGCTTTAGTTCTGGTTATTATGAAAAGCTAGCCACACAACGGCTAAAATTACGACAACTACTAAAAGGTAAAAGAAAGCAGTACTCAACGTTGAGTCCTCGCAGGGTACATTTTAATTATATCGTTACGATTCAAGTTCAAGGGAAAGTTTACCTAATCGCAGCCTTTGGCACAGGCGTCTTCATTAAGTAAACTGTCCCCGGAATTGCTCGTTCTGCTCTTCGCCGACCCAAGAGACATTCGTAGGCTGAATACTCCGGCCCAGCTATCGCTACCATTCGGCGAGGCTGTCGAATTACTCTCACTCAGGTGATCAGGGCGATACCGGCCAAGTACTCGTGGAAATAGACTGCCAGGGCTGATACTGCCAGCGTCACGATCACGATAATGATATCCTGGCCCCAGCCGTTAGGTTTGCCGGGCTTGATCCAGATGCCATCGCGACGGTTGATGGTCAACATCGAAACCAGGCTCCAGACGCCCAGCACCGAGAACAGCAACAGTGATCGGCTATCGCCGTTCATCAACAGGTGCGCGATCGCCCACAACAAAACCCCGCTAAGCTGGGGGTGCCGAATCACGCGCTTGATGCGTGTCGACGGGAAGTTGGCGGCGACCAGCAACGCGAAAGCAATGACCACAAGCAGCATCGCAGGTTCACGAAGCTCGGCCAGCGGTGTGTAAACCGGCGTCGGTATCACGCTGCGCCAGCCGAATACGATCAGCAGCAGCCCGGCCAGGATGCACAGCGCGAAGATACCCTGATAGGCCCTTTCGCCGATGCGACTTATCAGTTTTTGCCGCTGCTCCGGCAGCAGCGAAGGGAACAGGTGCACCACCACCCAAAGCAATAAACCGGTTGCGAGCACGCTCATTGCGTTTCCCCCCCATGGATGAATCATGCACAATTTATCCGCCTTGTTCCCGTCTTGCAATCACGCGACTAGGGCCTGTTAACACTAATTGAAACAGCGTCGTTGCTGTCCCAGAAAGGGCCAATCAAGGCGCGAGGAGTGAGGTTTGGTGGTTCCAAATGAATGACGAGCAACGCCGAGTGGCCCTTTTTGGGGCGCAACCCGGAGGGACGGGGCCATTTCCCCCCAGTTCCGCGTTGCACCTCGCTTATGTAGCGGTGCTACACCGCGCTCGGTGCGCCTTGACCTGCGATAAAATGGCCTCCGGCGACACTGTTCCAATTAGTGTTAACAGGCCCTGATTGTCTGGCTGAGAAATATAATGAAAAGCGCTGGAGTAGCTCATCGTTTGTCTTCCGGGGTTTGCCGACTGCAGTGCTGCGGCTATATTTGACGCTGCGCATCCAAGTGGGTTAACCGAGATGTCAGCTTTCGCCTCACTATCTCGGGTATTAAATATTAAGATGCCGTACTTCCGTTTACTGTCGAAGGATGTCCACGACGGCTAATACCTTTCCAAAGGGTAAGATTGTCGCCACCCATACATAAGAAATCCGTGTAGGCCCGCTTTGGGTCGAGCACGCACTCGTCAGGCTAATTGGAATGTCCGCTCCCAAACTAGTGCAGTCTTACACAGGGGCACCACTGAACAAACGGTGATAGACGCAATCTCCCGCCCACTAAAAAATCAGGTCACCGCATCCAGCTGATACATCCAATCTCATTTCATTTTCTAACCGCCGCGAAATTGGTCGCGACTCCGTATCTCCTCACTACTATTCCTATCCCGTTGGTATCCGTGGATAATTCCCCCATGCACAATTCTATCTCTTTGAAAACTCAACGCAACAACAGGATGGCCCCTTGACCCACCGTCCAAGGAAAAGATTCGGCCAAAACTTTCTGCAAGATCCAGGCATCGTCGGCAGGATTGTTTCCAGTATTGGGCCCAAGCCACAACAGCGGCTGGTGGAGATCGGACCTGGGCGTGGCGCCATCACCGGGCAGCTATTGCGAGCCTGCGGACGTTTGGATGTCGTAGAGTTGGATCGCGATCTCATCGATCCGCTGCAGAAAAAATTCGGCGATCAGGGAGAACTGAAATTACACAATCAGGATGCTCTCAGATTCGACTTCTGCAGCCTGGCCGCTCCAGGCGAGCGGCTGCGCATTGTGGGCAACCTGCCTTACAACATATCCACGCCGCTGCTCTTCCACCTCATGGAGCAGGCCCACTGCATAGAAGATATGCACTTCATGCTGCAGAAGGAGGTGGTCAAGCGTATGGCGGCCGACCCAGGCGGCAAGGCTTATGGCCGGCTCAGTGTCATGCTGCAACTCCTGTGTGAGGTGGAGCCCCTGTTCGAGGTAGATCCTGCCTCGTTCGACCCCGCGCCGAAGGTGGATTCCGCCTGGGTGCGGCTCAAGCCCCACGACTCCCCGCCATTCGATATCCATGACCAGGCCCTGCTGAAAAAGATCGTCACCCAGGCTTTCTCCCTGCGTCGTAAAACTCTGCGCAACAGTCTCAGAGACCTGGTCTCCGCCGACCAACTGTCCCAGGCAGGAATTGACCCGGGGCTGCGGGCGGAACGCCTTGCCATTGCCGATTTTGTTCAACTGGCAAACAGCGCTTGCAATTCACCCGCATCGTCCTGATATGGGTAACTGAAACCATACGAACTCCATACCGGTATTCCGGGTCGATACCGGCTGCCGACACCCTAGGAAGTGTGAAGTCACTATGAACGATACTGCGCACGCAGCAGACCAGGACGCCAGCCACGAACTTGCCCGTCCCGGCGAGGTCATGCCCCAAATCATTCATCTGCTCCCGGTTACCAGCCGGCCGTTTTTTCCGGGCCAGGCGGTTCCCCTGCTGATGGACGCCAAACACTGGACCCCCACGCTGCGGGCGGTAGAAGAGGCAGGGCACGGATTGCTGGGTATCGTCCTGGCTAAATCCGGCAGCGCGGAAGAGGCCAAGCCCGAAGAGTTCTACCGCATTGGCTGCGTCTGCCGGGTGCACAGGGTACAGCAGGTGGATCAGAACCTACACGTCATGGTGGAGTGCCTGCAGCGCATTCGCATCGAAAAAGTGGTGGACCGCAAGAGCCCCTTCACCGCTCAGGTGCACTATTTTCAGGATCCCTCGGGCGCCAGAAAGGAGGAGATCAAGGCCTACTCCATGGCGGTGATCAACACCATCAAGGAGCTGCTGCCCCTCAATCCGTTGTACGGCGAGGAGCTGAAGATGTTCCTCGACCGCATGGGCCCGGAGGACCCCTCCCACCTGGCGGACTTCGCCGCCAGCCTCACCACCGCCAACAAGACCCAGCTCCAGGATATTCTGGAGGCGGTGGACCTGCTGCTGCGGATGGAGAAGGTGTTGGCGCTGCTCAACAGTGAGCTCGAGCTTGCCCGCGCCCAGACTGAGATCCGAAAATCGGTTGAGGACCGCATGGAAACACAGCAGCGGGAGTTCTTTCTCCGCGAGCAGCTCAAGGTCATCCAGAAGGAGCTAGGCATCGAGAAGGACGACCGCACCGCGGAGCTGGAAAAGTTTCGCGAGCGCCTGGAAACACTGACGCTGCCCGAGCAGGCGCAGAAGCGAGTGGACGAGGAGATGGACAAACTCGCCATTCTCGAGACCGGCTCGCCGGAATATGCCCTGACCCGCAACTATATAGATTGGATCACGCTGCTGCCCTGGGGCCGGCACTCGGACGACCTCCTGGATTTGGAGGTGGCGCGCAAGTCGCTGGACAAGGACCACTACGGTTTGGATGACGTGAAGAAGCGCATCCTCGAATTCCTCGCCGTGGGTATCATGCGCGGCGAGGTGAGCGGCTCCATCATACTACTGGTGGGCCCTCCGGGCGTGGGCAAGACCTCCATCGGCAAGTCCATCGCCGACGCCCTGGGACGGCGTTTCTACCGCTTCTCGGTGGGCGGTATGCGCGACGAGGCGGAGATCAAGGGCCACCGGCGCACATACATCGGCGCCATGCCCGGCAAGTTCATCCAGTCCATGAAGGAGGCGGGTACAGAGAACCCGGTGATCATGCTCGACGAAATCGACAAGATCGGCGCCTCGTTCCACGGCGATCCCGCTTCGGCGCTGCTGGAGGCGCTGGATCCGGAGCAGAACAGCGACTTTCTCGACCACTATCTGGATCTGCGCTTCGATCTCTCGAAAACGCTGTTTGTCTGCACCGCCAATCAGCTGGACAGCATCCCCGCCCCGCTGCTGGACCGCATGGAGGTCATCTCTCTCCCCGGCTATATCGCCCAGGAGAAACTGCAGATCGCCCGCCGCTACCTGCTGCCCAGGCAATTGAAACGTGCGGGCCTGAAGCGCAACGACGTAAAAATCCATGCCAAGACCCTGAAAGCCATCATCGAAGGCTATGCCCGGGACGCGGGCGTGCGGCGCCTGGAGAAGCAGATCAGCAAGCTTATCCGTAAAGCGGTGGTGCGAATCCTGGATGGGGAGCAGAAACCCATTGTGATAGAGGAGGCGGATCTCAAGGAACAGCTGGGCAGCCCGCTGTTCAGGGACGAGCGCAATCTGGGAGGCCCGGGGGTGGTTACCGGACTCGCCTGGACCTCCATGGGCGGCGCAACCCTGAGCATAGAGGCTGCCAAGACCCACGGCTTCAGCCGCGGGTTCAAGCTGACCGGGCAGCTGGGGGATGTGATGCGGGAGTCCGCGGAGATTGCCTACGGCTATGTGGTCGGCAACGCCCAGGCATTTGGCGCCGACCCCAAGTTTTTCGAAGAGAGCTTTATCCATCTCCATGTACCCGCCGGCGCCACTCCCAAGGACGGCCCCAGTGCCGGTATTACCATGGCTTCCGCGCTGCTCTCGCTGGCGTTGAACAAACCCGTAAGGCCCATCGCCATGACCGGTGAGCTCACGTTGACGGGACAGGTGTTCCCGGTGGGCGGTATCAAGGAGAAGATGATCGCCGCCCGCAGGGCGGGCATAAAAGAGTTGATACTGCCCGAAGAAAACCGGGGAGAGTACGAAGAGGTACCGGACAATATCCGCAAGGGCATACGCGTCCATTTCGCGGATAATTTCGAAGACGTGGTGCCGCTGCTGTTCGCCCGGCGTTAGCCGCCGGCAGACCCCGAGTCCAGCAAGGAATCGCCCGCCCGTTTAAGGGGCGGGTAATCTGGTCTTCCTCCCGCGAGGCTGAGGCCACGCTAATCGACGTACCGGTACATGCCTTCTATATTGAGTGACAGCCAGGCCTGGTACCGACCCCAACTCATATAGTCGGCCATGTCGATCTGCTGCTTCAACTCCTCGACGGACTTGCCCGCCGCTTTACCCGCCTTTACCTGATCGTAGAGCTCCTTGAGGTAAATGCCGTGATCGAGCGCATCCTGTTTGCTGCCCATGGAACCATGGCCCGGCGCGACGGTTTTAAAATCGAGCTTGGCCAGGGCTTCATAGCTGGCGAAATAATCGGGAAAGTAGCTCCGGCTGATATTGCGGTAGGGCATTCGCATCACGTTCACGAAGTCGACGGCGAACAACACTCCATGCTCCGGGAATAGCGCCACGATGCTGTTGTCGGAGTGGTTTTTGCCCAGATACTTCAACTCCACTCGCTGGCCGCCGAGGGAGAGGGTCATGGCATCGCTGAAAACAATATCGGGGGCCGCGGTAGGCACATTGTCTGCCTGCAGCCCCGCGGGCGCATTCTCATGGGCTATTACTGTAGCCCCCGCGGCTTTGAATACCTCACCGCCGGAGACGTGATCGGCATGGTGGTGGCTGTACACCAGGTAACGGATCGGCTTATCGAAGCGCGAGGCTATTTGATCCCGCAGCCATGTTGCCGCCTCTTTGTTGATCGGATCGGTAACCAAGACTCCTTCGTCGGTAACCAAGAATACCGAGTAGTGAAAATTGTTCTGGAACCGGTATAGGTCGCCGGATATCTGGGTGATCTTGCGTATGGTATCGCTTTGAGCGAATACGCTCTGACTTGCCGTCAACACGCAAACCAATACCCAGCTGTTGAACGAATACCTCATGGCTGCCTCCTGGTTGGGATGTTGTGGGAAGTATAGTCCCTTTTCTATCTCACCAAGGTTCGGCCACCAGTAGCTGAGCGTACGGCTGGCAAAGCAGAGCACCAGCCGCATTAGAGGCGGCAGCGAAGACATAGAAACGCGGTTTCCGCCCTGGCTTCAAAGCCCGCCCCGCCAGGGACGATACATTCTCTTAAAAATATACTTGACTATTTAAGAATATTCTTATATTCTTTTTAACCATCGAAGGCATGAAGAGTTTGTAACAGATGTTTTCGGTTACAAAACAGCATTCAAACCATATATTAGGAGAATATCAAATGAAGAACATTGTTAAAGTTGCAGCTATCGCCGCCCTCATCGGTGGTTCCGCTTCGGCCTCTGCCTGGTGGGGTGGTCCTTTCGGCAACAACGGTTACGGTAACGGGATTGGCGACGGGTTCGCCGATATGTTCGGTGACTTCAACATGAGCTTCAGCGGCCGCGGATCCGGATACGGACGTGGCAACGGCTACGGCCGCGGGTACGGATACGGCCACCCGGCTACCGCCTACGGCTACGGTCCTTACGGTTACGGCGCACCTTACGGCTACGGTGTTCCCCCGTACGCAGCGGCTCCGGTTGCCCCTGTAGCGCCCGAGGCCCCCGCTGCTGAGGCCAAGTAAGCTCTGAAGTTTGTTTTCATCAAGGCGGTGCAATCAACTGCACCATAGAAATGCGGGCTTCGGCCCGCATTTTTTATTGCAGCCACCCGGGATTGACCGGCATCAAAGCAATGCTCGGGTATCCCTATAAGCTTGGCGCCGTCCCCATCACAGCCATTGGCGATGGCTTCCCGGCGGATGCTGGGATAGGCTTCACTGACCGGGGCTGATAGGACTGGTTCACGCCCACACCCAATTGAGATGGCTCGTGCCCGCACATAGAATAACCTCCATATCGATATGCTGAAAGTACACTCCGAACCTCCCAAGCCCAGCCTCGAGCCCTCCGGCTCGGTGCTGTTCGCCCTTGGATTCCGCCCCTTCTTCGCTGCTGCGGCCATTTCGGCGGTGGTGCTGATCCTCTCCTGGCTGGCGATCTGGTCCGCGGGAATATGGGCCTCCAGCTACTACGGCGTCATCGGTTGGCACAGCCACGAGATGCTGTTTGGCTACGCCAGCGCAATCATAGCGGGTTTTTTACTCACAGCAGTACGCAACTGGACCGGAGTCAACACCCCCTCGGGGGCCAAGCTGGCCATGCTGGCAGCGCTCTGGCTGGCGGGCCGTCTGCTGCCGCTGTTGGATGGCTGGGTACCCGGGTTACTCATAGCGCTGACCGATCTCGCATTTCTGCCGGCCGTGGCACTGGCCATACGCCCGGCGCTCTGGCAGGGAGAACAGAAAGTAAATCGCATCTTCGTGCCGCTGCTATTGTTGATGGGGGTGGCCAATCTGCTGGTGCACCTGCAAAGTCTCGGAGTCTCCCAGACCGCGGTCCAGGGCATCGATATGATGCTCTATCTGGTTCTGTTCCTGGTGGCCCTCATCGGCGGCCGGGTTATGCCCTTCTTCACCCAGGCGGTAATCCCCCAGTACACAGCTGTCAGGCGGCGCTGGGCGGAGATCGGCACCGTGGTGGGCTTCGGCCTGCTGGTGATTCTGCAGTTGACGCCGCTGCCGGCGACCGCCACCGGTCTGGTGGCCACGATCCTGGCCCTGGTGCAGATCGTGCGGGTCTCCGGCTGGTATCACCCCCAGGTGTGGCGCATTCCTATTCTTTGGGTGCTCTACACGGGCATGTTCTGGCTCATTACCGGCCTGTTGTTGACGGGGCTTGCCTCCCTAGGCCTGTTAGCGCCCACCCTGGCGACCCATGCTCTGACCATTGGCGGCATCGGCGTACTCACCCTGGGCATGATGGCCAGGGTCTCCCTGGGACACACCGGGCGTCCGCTGCAACCCGTTCGTAGTGTGGAACTTGCCTTCGTGGCACTGAATCTGGGCGTCGCGGTGCGGGTCTTTGGACCCATGTTAAATGACTCGATCTACACCTTCTGGGTTCATCTCTCAGGGGGGCTTTGGATTATCAGTTTCACGATCTTCGCTATCGTCTACCTGCCGATCCTCTCCAAGCCAAGGGCGGACGGAAAGCCGGGATGAAGCTACAGCCGGCCCGCTATTCCCAGAATTGCCATGCTAGAGTGAACGCCTGGTCTTCTGAGAAACGGTAAGGCTGCTCGATAAAGGCGGGTTTACCGACAGGGACGAGATCCAGCCCCTGCTGCTGCAGATAGCGGCTCAGCTCCGCAGGGATTCCCTGGGGAAAGTCTGCGCCGTTCCAAATCAGCAATACCGGCCCACCGTTTTCGGCGACAGCCTTGGCAACGGGGAAATCGACGGTGGGTGACACCACCAAACGCTGCCCCAGGTGGGACTTCAGATTGCCGCCGATAAAGCTGCTCTCGGCGATAACCGTGTTGAATGCGCCGGCCTGGGAGTCCAGCGCCCCGGCCAATTGAGCGCCCGGGAAGTGAGGCTTGGTCACCTCCCCCACTAAGGGATAGAGGTAGGCCCTGGCCAGCAGGCCGGAAGCGACCAACAGCATCATGGTGAACAGTATGCGTTTGAGTGCCAGCAGACGCTTTTCCGTCATCAGCACCTCCGGCAGAAGCGCGAAGCAGAGCAGCGGCAGATAGAACAGCAGCGGTAACAGCCAACGGTCCCGGTAGACGGTACCGCCGCTGAGGAGCAGATAGGCGATCATGACGAGCGGTGTGATCCAGAACATGCGTTGCAGAAAACGCACACCGAGAGGGCGCTGCTCCGGTTGCGAGGCGCCCCGAAGCTGGCGCCAGGGCTGGAATACGGCAACAAACACAATCAGGAAGAGTCCCGAGAAGGCGGCATATGCCAACCCCAGAGAGCCCAGCCCCTCGGCCAGCCCGCCCCAGTAGTCGCTGCCGCCGGTTTTCAATTTGTAACTGGTGGCGGTGGCCATGGCAGGATTGTCCGCCGCCCACCAGAGGAATGGTGCCACCACGGCCAGACCCAACAGCACGGAAGCCAGCGCCGACGGCCGAAACAGCAGGCGGGGACGCAAGCTAGCCAATGCCAACAGTAAAACGATCAGGAAAAGCGCGTAATTGAACTTGGACAGCATCCCCAATCCCGCTAACAGCCCCAGCAGCAAGTATTGACTGATGCCCTGCCTGCCGTTGACCAATGCCAGCGCAGCCCAGAGCGTAACCGCGGCAACAGTTGTGACCAGCACGGAGTGGGTGAGATCGCGCTGGGATTCCCAGCCGACTTGGGGCAGCAGAATCAGGGAAAGGGCCGCAAACGCTGCCCGCAACGGCGGCAACTGACACTGCCTGGCGATGAAGTAGCTGGCCGCATAGGTGGAGAACAGGAGCAGATTCTTGAGCAGGCTGAGCGCCGGAACACCGTCTCCCAGCAGCTGGAACAGGGGAATCTGCAGCCAGGTGTAGAGGGGAGGATCGGGACTGTATCCCGCTTGCAGGCGCTGGCCGAATACAACCTGCTCGGCTTCGTCCAGTTCCAGACCGCCGCCGATCACCATGCGCACCACCCACTGCCCTATGAAGTACGCGGCCAGCAGAGTCAGCGCGCCCCGGGGAAAAGAAAGACTGTTCAACAGGCGGTCGTTCATTCTCCCCGCGCCTCAGGATGCGAACCCGCGCTGCTGGAGGTGGTGGCCGAACCGCCCCCGGCACCCTCCCCGGCACGTTTCAGATAGACGCGCAGCAGATAGGCCAGAGTGACGAAGAGCAGGCCCGCGATTAACAGATATTTCAGAGTATTGGCCAGATCCCCCTGCACCAGGCCGGCACCGATGAGCGCGGCGGGGATGGCCTCGGGCAAAAAACCGATAATGCTGCCAAGGAGAAAATCCCGGTTGCGCACCGCGCTCAGGCCGAGCAGCAGATTGATAAAGAAACTGCTCAGGGGCAGCTGCCGCGCCAACAGCACCGGGATCATGCCCTGCCGCGACAGCAGACTGCTGAAGCGCCGCAGCTTGGGCCACCGCTCCAGCCCGGCTTCGCGCCCTCCCCAGCGCGCCAGCGCAAAAGTAGCGTAGGCGCCCGCCAGGGCACCTGCCAAGCTGGAAACCAGCCCGACCGCCACTCCGAACAACGCAGCGGCGACACCGGTCATAAGTAACCTGGGGACACCGACACCGGTCAACAGGGCAGTGGCCAGGGCGAACAGGATCGGACCGTACCAGCCCAGAGCCGCCGTGGCCTCCCCGAGCTTCGCCACCCAGCGCGGCATGTCCTGATAGGGAAGCAAATAGAGTAGCAGGGCACCCAGTGCCGCCAGCAACACCAGTGTTGCCGTCGCCAATCCCTTGCGGAAAGCTGTCCGCTTCACGACGGGTAGGGTTCGACCTGGGCCGTCTGCGGCGGTGGGCGCGTCATTCGAACTCAAAAACGCTGGGGGGGTTTGGCACCCAGATCCGGTTTGCGCCCCAGGGGGCACTTGCGGGGAATAAAGTGCAGAAATACCTCGCGGCCGGTCTCTACGGATTCGTAGATGGCGTTGATCAGCCGCAGGCTCTTACGGGCTTCAAGCCCATCCACCAGGTGCTGCTTTTGATTCTCGATACAGTCGACTACATGCTCGTAGTAAGCCTGGTGACCGAAGCCGTAGACATTGGGGGGGTTTACAGAGAACTCATCCAGTACCTTGTCATCGCCCTCCGCAGCCGCTTCGAAGGCCCAGGTTTCCATTTTATTCACCGCGAATCCGCCGATCACGACACTCCCCCGCTCACCCAGAATCGAGATGGAGCCCTCCAGGTTGATGGGCCGCGCCGCGGTCGTCGCCTCGATGATACCCAGCGCGCCATTGCGGAACTTCAGGGTGACAATGATGGTATCTTCCGCCTCGATGTCCGCCAGGGCGGTGTTGGCCTTGGCGAACACACTCTCCACATCGCCGATCATCCACTGCAGCATGTCCACGTGATGACTTGCCTGGTTGGTCAGCACCCCCCCGTCCATGGCCCAGGTACCGCGCCAGGGGTCCTGGTCGTAGTAGTGCTGGTGACGGCACCAGCGCACCCGCACTGTGCCCAGCACGAACTTGCCGAACCGTTGCGCCTCCACCGCCTCGCGCAGCTTGAGCACCGGAACATTGAAACGGTTTTGCTTGACCACGAACAACCGGCAGCCGTTTTCATCGCAATTCTTGATCATGGCATCGGCATCGTCGAGGGTGAGCGCCATGGGCTTCTCCACCAGGATGTCCCGCTGATGCTTAGCCAGTCGGATCACGTGCTCGGCGTGGGATCCGGTGGGTGTCAGCACCACCGCCAGATCGATGGGCTCGGACTCCATCATCCGGTCCATGTCGGTGTAGGCAGGTATCTCGTAGCGCTCGCCGATGGAGCGCGCCTTGGCTTCCTCGATATCGCAAACCGCCGCCAGCCTCATCCCGGCTATCTGATTCTCCCCCAGCAGTTCCGAGTGGCGTTTGGCGATACGCCCGCATCCGACCAGTGCAACATTCAACATAATAAAAAACCCAATATTTCTGGGAGGCCTCGGGCCTCGCGATCAATCTTCCCGGTGCGCCGCCTCGGCAGCCACTTCCGGCAGGTTCAGCCGCTCTTCGATCTGATAATCGATCATCCGGGATTTCATCCAGCGAACCGCAAGCAGATCGTAAAAAGAGGCGAACAGGCGATTCCAAACCCCATAGTGAGCGCTACCGTAGAGGCGGGGATTGTTGGCCACCGGGATCTCGACAACGCTGTATCCCTCGATCTTGAAGAGAGTCGGCAGAAACCGATGCATGCCCTTAAAGAACTTCAGATTGCCGATACATTCCCGGCGAAAGGCTCGATAAGTGCAGCCGGCATCGCTAATCTGCTCTCCGGAGAGGCCGTTGCGAACCCAGTTGGCCACCCGCGATGAGACGATACGAATAATGTGGTCGCCCTCTCCCCGAGAGGCTACCCGGGTTCCGCAGACGCAGTCCGCGCGATCCAGCGCTTCGACAAACTTGGGCAGATCCGCCGGATCGTTCTGCAGATCCGCGTCCATGGTGACGATATAGCTGCCCCGGGCGGCCTGCATGCCGGCCCAGCTGGCGGCGGACTCGCCCCGATTCTCCCGCATCCGCTGACCGCGGACTTCTGGATAATCGGCAACTATCTGCTTCAGCACCGTCCAGGAGTCGTCATCGCTTCGATCATCGGTAATGATCACCTCGTATTTCACACCCCCGGGCGCCAGCGCCTTCGCGATCGCCTCAACCAGGGGCCGCAGATTCTCCGACTCGTTGTGGCAAGGTATGACGATGCTCAGCTTTGGCCCACTCATAGCCACGGTCAATCCACAAAGGCCTCGATGGCGTCACAGACACGATCCACTTCATCAATCGGCATCTGTCCGTGGATGGGCAGTGAGAGGATCTCGTCTACCCACTGTTCGGTATTGGGCAGGGTGGGTATATCCTCGTAACGGGCGGTCATCGCCGGCTGTTGATGGTTGGCCACCGGATAGTGGATACCCGTGGAAATTCCCCGCGCTTTCAGAAAGTCCGCCAGCGCGTCTCGGCGGCGAGTGCGAATAACGAACATATGGTATACCGGCTCCGCCCAGGGACGCTCCGGCGGAACTGCCACCTTATCGCTCAAGCGTTCCCGATAGCGGGCGGCCACCTGCCGGCGATGGTGGTTGAGCTCGTCCAGATAACGCAATGCCACTCTTCCTGCTGCCGCCTGGATCTCGTTGAAGCGCAAATTGTATCCCACTTTCTCGTGGGTGAACTTGCTCTTGCGCCCGTGGTTACGCAGCATCCGCACCCCTTCGGCAAGGCGCTCGTCATCGGTACAGATACAGCCGCCGTCGCCCAGCACCGTCAGGTTCTTGGAAGGATAAAAGGAGTAACCCCCGGCATTGCCGATGGAGCCCACACGCCGCCCCTGGTGCCTGGCACCCTGCGCCTGGGCGCAATCCTCCACAACCCAGAGCCCATGGCGGTCAGCCAGCTGCTGTATGGCATCCATGTCCGCAGGATGGCCATAGAGATGGACCGGCATTATACCCACGGTTCTGAGATTGATAGCCGCAGAGAGCTGTTCCGGATCCATGCAATAGCTGTCGTCAACATCGACAAAAACCGGGGTGGCTCCGGCATGAATGATCGGCTCCACACTGGGAAAAGCAGTGTGCGAAGGTAGGATCACCTCGTCCCCTGGGGTCAGCTTCATGGTCTGCAGCAGAAGCATCACCGCCGCAGTCCAGGAGGATGAGAGTACCGCATACTTGCTCCCTGTATAGGCGGCAAGTTCCTCTTCGAAGGCCCTGCACTCCCGGCCAAGAATATACTGCCCCGAAGCGACCACGGCGGCGCAGGCCTCGGTGATCTCGTCGTTGAGAAAGACGCGGGAGAGGGGAATATTGTCCATTGGGCTCCGGTGTGGGTCGTGCTGGGCGCGCATATAATAGGGCAAAGGCGCTATCGGGTACAAAGCCCCCCTACCGGCACACCATAATGGGATTCCCCGCGAAGCGCGCGAGGAGTGTCAGCGGCCGGCCGGGGATTAGCTGCGGTCAGAAGGGAATGTCGTCATCAAAGTCGTCGGGACCCGTCTTCGGTGGTGCTGAGGAGCCGCCCCCTCCGGACGACGAAGCGCCGGAATCGAACGCACCACCGCCGCCACCGCCACGGCTGTCGAGCATCTGCATCTGGTCGGCGACAATCTCGGTGGTATAGCGATCCTGCCCGTCCTGCCCCTGCCACTTTCGTGTCTGCAACCGACCTTCGACATAGATCTTCGAGCCCTTCTTAACGTACTCGCCGACGATCTCTCCCAAGCGGCGGAAAAAAACAACGCGATGCCACTCGGTGCGCTCCTGCATCTCGCCGCTGTTCTTATCCTTCCAGCTCTCGGAAGTGGCAAGAGTGACATTAGCCACCGCATTGCCATTGGGCATATAGCGGACCTCCGGGTCCCTCCCCACGTTGCCGATCAAAATAACCTTGTTAACACCTCTGGCCATAGTTCCTCCTGTTTATACCTACTCTTCCATGAATAAGGTCCACTAAAACACATTAAGTCTATCTACGTACCGCTGAAAATGCATCCAGATCCGTCATGTTCAGGCGCTGTGGATCTATCTTCAAATAGGCGACTTCCTCGGCGCCGACGACCACCGCTTCGACCACACCCTCCAGCTTCAGCAAGCGATTCTGTATCTCTTGTGCCTGGCCCGGATTCAACACCCCCACGTTGAGCAGATGGTTTTTCAGGTAGCGCGGCTCGGACATGGAAAACGCCGCCAGAAACCAGACAAAAACGGCAAATGAGGCGAACAAAAACACGCCGCCGAAGCCGAACTGGGTATGTACCCAGCCACCGATCAAGCCACCTAGAAAAGCGCCGCAAAATTGCGAAGTCGAGTATACCCCCATCGCCGTACCCTTGCTCTCTGCGGGGGCGATTTTGGAAACCAGGGAGGGCAATGTCGCCTCCAGGACATTGAAGGCGGTGAAATAAAGCACCAATGAGGCCACCAGGCCCCAGAGCGAATCATGAAAAAGGAACAAACCCAGCAGGGTCAGCGCCAACACAGCGACCGCCAACAAAAATACCCCGCGAATACGGCGCCGTTTCTCCGCCACCACCACGAAGGGGATCATCAGTATCACCGAAGCCACGAGCACCGGAAAATAGAGCATCCAGTGACGACCGGAATCCAGCCCGGCCAAATCCCTCAGCGACAAGGGCAACACCAGGAACAGCGCGGTCATCGCCATATGCAGCACCAGGATACCGAAATCCAGTCGCAGTAGATCGGGGTTTGCAAGCACCCGTCCGAACTGGCCAGGCATCGATTGGGCGTCCCGGTGAAACAGGCTCTGCTCCGGGTTCGGCACCACCAACAGAGTAATGACAACCCCCACCAACGCCAGGACTGCCGTGAGCCAAAAAATTCCATCGACCCCAATCCAGGCGTTAAATACCGGCCCGAGTATTAGCGACAAAGCAAAGGAGAGGCCGATACTCAACCCGAGAACCGCCATCGCTTTCATACGATTATTTTCTTGGGTAAGGTCGGCGGCAAGGGCCATCACGGCGGCAGCGATGGCACCGCCGCCCTGGATGGCGCGACCGATGATCACGCCCCAAATACTGTCGGCCTGGGCGGCAACGACACTACCGAGGGCGAATATCAATAGCCCTCCAATGATGACGGGCTTGCGTCCGATACGATCCGAGAGCATGCCGAAGGGGATTTGCAGTACCGCTTGTGTCAGGCCGTAGGCGCCGATGGCCAGGCCCACCAGCAGCGGCGTCACACCGGAGAGTTGCTCCGCGTAAAGCGCGAATACGGGAAGAATGAGAAATAGCCCCAGCATGCGCAATGCATAGATTCCCCCCAGCGACAGCGCTGCCCTGGTTTCCAGGGGAGTCATGCCCTGCGTATGGCTCGTTTTTTCGTGCACGGTCATTTGGTTCGTCTGCTGAAGACCGCGTATAGTATCAGGTTAGCCTTATAACTGGTACGCAGATGGACAGCATCCAAATTCGGGGTGCCCGCACCCACAATCTAAAAGACGTAGACCTGCAGTTACCCAGGGACAAGCTGATTGTGTTCACCGGGCTATCGGGCTCGGGCAAGTCCTCACTCGCCTTCGATACCATCTACGCGGAGGGGCAGAGGCGCTATGTAGAGTCGCTGTCGGCCTACGCACGGCAGTTTTTGTCGATGATGGAGAAGCCCGATGTGGACCACATCGAAGGCCTGTCGCCGGCGATCTCGATCGAGCAGAAGACCACATCCCACAATCCGCGCTCGACGGTGGGGACCATTACCGAAATCTACGACTACCTGCGCCTGCTTTTCTCCCGCGCCGGCAGTCCCCATTGCCCTCTGCATGACGAGCCGCTGGAGGCACGCACCATCAGCCAGATGGTGGATCAGGTACTGGAGCTGCCCCAGGGCTCGCGGCTGATGCTGCTGGCGCCGGTGATATCGGAACGCAAGGGAGAGCACCACAGGCTGCTTACCGAGCTCAATGCCCAGGGCTTTATCCGAGCACGCATCGACGGCAGCATCCACGAGCTGGATCAGCCGCCGGAATTGGAATTACACAAGAAGCACACCATCGAGGTGGTGGTAGACCGCTTCAAAGTAAGGGAGGACTTGGGTATCAGGTTGGCCGAATCCCTGGAAACCGCCCTTGGGCTTTCCGGTGGCCTGGCCCGCATCGCCTGGATGGAGGAGCCCGCGCGGGAGGAGTTGATTTTCTCCGCCAACTTCGCCTGCCCGCTGTGCGGTTACAGCCTGCCCGAGCTGGAGCCCCGGCTGTTCTCCTTCAACAATCCGGTGGGCGCCTGCCCTACCTGTGACGGCTTGGGGGTGGAGCAATTCTTCGATCCGCTGCGGGTGGTGGCACATCCCCATCTCAGCCTGGCCGCGGGTGCGGTACGAGGCTGGGATCGCCGCAATGCATACTATTTCCAGCTCATACGTTCCCTCGCCAAACACTTTGAGTTCGATGCGGAATCACCCTGGGAGGAACTGTCGAAGTCCGCTCGCGAGGCCATCCTCTACGGTAGTGGAAAGACGCCGATCAAGTTCAGCTACTTGAACGAACGGGGGGGACGGCATACCAAGACCCACCCCTTCGAGGGCATTATCCGCAATATGGAGCGGCGTTACCGTGAGACGGAGTCGACGGCAGTACGGGAAGAGCTGTCGAGGTATATATCCACCCACCCCTGTCCCGAATGCCGGGGCACCCGCCTCAACGAAGCGGCACGGCATGTATTCGTCGATAAGCAGAACCTGCCCGGCATCGCCGCCCTGCCTATCGGCAGCGCCCTCGATTTTTTCAGCCAGCTGGAGCTCCCGGGAAAGCGGGGCAAGATAGCTTCCAAGGTGATCAAGGAGATCTCCCAGCGATTACAGTTTCTGGTCAACGTGGGTCTGGACTACCTCACCCTCGATCGCAGCGCCGAAACCCTCTCCGGCGGCGAGTCCCAGCGTATCAGATTGGCAAGCCAGATCGGTGCCGGCCTAGTGGGCGTCATGTACGTCCTGGATGAACCTTCCATTGGGCTGCACCAGCGGGACAATTCCCGGCTGCTCAACACCCTCACTTATCTGCGGGACCTGGGCAATACGGTGATTGTGGTGGAACACGATGAGGAGGCGATCCGGGCAGCCGACCATGTCGTGGATATCGGTCCGGGCGCCGGCGTCCACGGTGGTGAGATCGTGGCCCAGGGCGGAGCTGCCGATATCGAAGGGAATCCGGGCTCGTTGACCGGGCAGTACCTCTCGGGCAAGCAATGCATAGCGACGCCGACTCAGCGTCATGAGGATCCGGCTGGCAGATCTCTGGAAATACTCGGCGCCTCGGGCAACAATCTCAAATCCATCGACTTGCACCTTCCCATCGGTCTTTTTACCTGTGTCACCGGCGTGTCCGGTTCTGGCAAGTCGACCCTGATCAATGACACCCTCTACCCGGTGGCCGCAACAGAACTCAATGCTGCCAATCGTAACGCGGCACCCCACAGCCAGATCAACGGCCTGGAGTATCTGGACAAAGTGGTGGATATTGATCAGAGCCCAATCGGTAGAACTCCCCGCTCAAATCCCGCCACCTACACCGGCCTCTTTACGCCTATTAGAGAGCTTTTTGCCGGTACTCACGAAGCCCGCTCTCGAGGTTACACGCCGGGTCGATTCAGCTTCAATGTGAAGGGCGGCCGCTGCGAGGCATGCCGTGGCGACGGCGTAATCAAGGTGGAGATGCACTTTCTTCCGGATATCTATGTCCAGTGCGACATCTGCAAGGGAAAGCGCTACAACCGTGAAACCCTCGAGATCCGCTACAAAGGCCTGAGCATAGACCGGGTTCTGGATCTAACAGTCGAGGATGCCGTCGACTTCTTCGACGCCATCCCTGCAATAAAGCGTAAACTTCAGACTCTGATAGACGTTGGACTCTCTTACATAAAGCTCGGACAAAATGCCACTACGCTTTCCGGGGGCGAGGCCCAGCGCGTCAAGCTCTCCCGGGAACTCTCAAAACGGGATACCGGCAAGACGCTTTATATCCTCGACGAGCCTACCACCGGGCTCCATTTCCATGACGTCAAACACCTGCTCTCGGTACTGCACCGACTGAGGGATCACGGCAACACGGTAGTGGTAATCGAGCACAACCTGGATGTGATCAAAACCGCGGACTGGATAGTGGACCTGGGGCCGGAGGGAGGCAATCGGGGGGGGGAAATCGTAGCCATCGGCACTCCGGAAGAGATCGCCGGAAACACTAACTCACATACCGGGAAATACTTGAAGCCGGTGCTGAAGAGATAATCCGGCCTTATCTGTTGGGGGAAAAGACCAGGGTATCCCCCAGGTGCAGACCCAGCACTTCATCGGCGCGTCCCTGGTTGACGGCGATTTCCACCAGGCCCATCGAGTTGCAGTACCAAAACGGCTGCCCGGCAGGGACTTCGCTGAACGTTCCGGCGGCAGGAACTGTTATGTTACCGACGGAAAGCATAGTGGTCCCGGCTGCAACCGCTGCTGCCCTTATACCCGTGAAGGCATTGCCATAGTGATCGATATAGACAACCTCATGCAGATCGCATGGCCACTCCATACCGGTGGCCTCTTCCGCAGGCAGGTGCCTGCCGGATACCTCGCCCCCCCGAGCCAATGCCGCCGCCACTGGCGCGAACAGGTCTCTGCCGTGAAAACTCGCCGACAGCGGTCTGTCTTGCGGCTCAATAATCTGCAACTCTACGTCCTCGGCTTGCTGCATCACCTGTGAAAACAAACCGTTGTCCGGTCCGACGAAGCAATGCCGGTCCGCGCGCAGCATCAGCGGCGACCGACTCCCGCCGACGCCCGGATCGACAACGGCCAGAAACAGGGTCGGTTGGGGCAACACGCGGACAAGCCCCGCCAACAAGTAGGCGGCTGATCTCGGGTTACAGGCGGGCGCATCGGAAACCAGGCGGATAACCGGTTGGGTAGTGCCGGCCAGATGCAGCACCGCTTCCATTTGTCCGAGATAGGGGCCCGCCTCGCCAAAGTCGGTAAACAACCCAATTGCCTCTGGTAATGATGCGGCTAGTTTCATGGCTGCTCGGCGCTACCCTCTGCGTGCATTTACCGCTTCCCTACCCCCAAATAGAAAACCGGACTTACGCCCGGTTTCCGTTTGCTTCATCAGTGAGGCCCCGGTTACTCGACTTCAACCGCCTCTTCATCCGGCTCCGGACGATCCAGCAATTCCACATACGCCATAGGCGCTTTGTCTCCCGGACGGTGCCCGCATTTGAGGATGCGCAGATAACCGCCCGCGCGCTGCTGGTAGCGGGAGCCTAATTCATTGAACAACTTGCCGACGACTTCCTCATCCCGCAGCCTGGAAAAAGCGAGGCGGCGCCTGGCAACGCTATCCACCTTTCCCATTGTTATGATCGGCTCCGCAACTCGGCGCAGCTCTTTTGCTTTGGGCAAAGTGGTCTTGATCAGCTCATGGCGCAGCAGCGAGCAGGTCATGTTCCGGAACATTGCCTTGCGATGACTGCTGTTGCGATTTAGCTGTCGTCCGGATTTGCGATGACGCATGGGAGGACTTCCTCTAAAACTAGATTCAAAAGTTCAATAAACGGTTGTAGATCCGGCTAAATGGTGCCCGTATCATCCAGCCCCTCCGGGGGCCACACTTCCAGGCGCATTCCCAGGGAGAGCCCGCGGGTAGCCAGTACGTCTTTGATTTCAGTAAGCGATTTCTTTCCCAGATTGGGTGTCTTAAGCAACTCAACTTCAGTACGCTGAATCAAATCGCCAATTAAAAAGATGTTCTCCGCCTTCAGGCAGTTGGCTGAGCGTACGGTCAACTCTAAATCGTCAACCGGTCGCAGTAGAATCGGATCAATTGTCGCCGCGCGATTCTCCGGAGCCGGCTCGCTGCTGCGGGTCTCGTCCAATTCCACGAATGCGGAAAGCTGGTCCTGGAGGATGGTTGCCGCCCGGCGTATCGCCTCTTCGGGATCAATGGTGCCGTTGGTCTCGAGGTCGATAACCAAACGATCCAGATCGGTTCGCTGTTCGACTCGCGCTGCCTCCACCACATAAGCCACTCTGCGCACAGGGGTGAAAGTCGCATCCATGTTCAGGCGACCGATGGGGCGATCCTCATTGTTTTCTCTCTGCGTCGCAGGCTGATAGCCGATGCCCCGTGCAATCCGGATGTTCATGTTGATCTCGCCTTCCTTGGTCAGGTTGGCAATTACATGATCCGGGTTGGCGATCTCGATATCGTGGCCGAGGGTAATGTCGCTGGCTAAAACCGGCCCTGGACCCTTTTTCTTGAGGCTCATGGTCGCTTCGTCTTTGCTGTGCATTATCACGGCCAGGTCTTTTAGATTCAGAAGAATCTCAAGTACATCCTCCTGCACACCCTCGATGGTTGTGTATTCGTGTAACACTCCCTCGATCTCCACCTCTATCACTGCCGCGCCGGGCATAGACGAGAGGAGAATGCGCCTCAACGCATTGCCAAGGGTGTGTCCGAACCCCCGTTCCATGGGCTCGAGTGAGACCTTGGCATGCCGCTCGTTAATAGCCTGTACGTTCACCAGGCGCGGCTTCAGAAAATCGCTGACGAATTCTGGCATCTCGACCTCTAAAAAAAATTCCTTACTTGGAGTACAGCTCGACGACGAGCTGCTCGTTTACTTCTGCAGGCAATTCGGAGCGATCAGGCGCCCGCTTGAAAGTACCCTGCATTGCCTTGGAGTCAACCTCAATCCAGTCGACAAATCCGTATTGCTCGGCCAGGGCGAGGGCATTTTGCACACGCACCTGTTTCTTTCCTTTTTCACGTACCGAGATTACGTCGTCTGCCTGCACTTCGTATGAGGGCACGTTAAGAACCCGACCGTTGACTTCGATTGCTTTGTGGCTCACCAATTGCCGGGATTCGGCGCGCGTGCTGCCAAAACCCATGCGGTAGACGACATTGTCAAGACGCTGTTCCAGCATCCGAAAGAGGTTCTCACCGGTCGCGCCCTTGGCCTGGGCGGCGGACTTGTAGTAGTTGCGGAACTGCTTTTCCATGATGCCGTAGATACGTCGCATCTTCTGCTTCTCGCGAAGCTGCAATCCGTAGTCGGAGAGTCTCCGTCTGCGATCGACAGTCTGCCCCGGCATCTTTTCCATGTTGCACTTGGATTCAAGGGAGCGCACTCGACTCTTCAAATAAAGATCGGTCCCCTCGCGCCGACTGAGCTTACATTTTGGTCCTAAGTATCTTGCCATGATCTATGAACTCCAAATTCAAACGCGGCGTTTCTTGGGCGGCCGGCAGCCGTTATGCGGGATAGGGGTCACGTCGACAATGCTGGTGATCTTGAATCCGGCATTGTTGAGCGCTCTCACAGCGGACTCACGACCGGGACCAGGCCCCTTGACGTTTACGTCTAGGTTCTTGACCCCGTATTCCTTGGCAACTTCCCCCGCTCGATCAGCGGCAATCTGCGCCGCAAACGGCGTGCTCTTCCTTGAACCGCGAAATCCCGAACCACCGGCGGTGGCCCAAGACAACACGTTACCCTGGCGGTCCGAGATGGTGATAATCGTATTGTTGAACGATGCGTGAATATGTACCACGCCGTCAGTGACGGACCGCTTAACTTTTTTCCGTACGGGAGTTGGTTTTGCCATCTACCTGTTCCTACAATCTTGTCGTTTATGGGTGCTTACCGGATTGACCGGTGACCGCTATCTCTTTATGGGACGCCTGGGTCCCTTGCGTGTACGGGCATTAGTCCTGGTACGTTGTCCCCGCACCGGAAGCCCCCTGCGATGGCGTATGCCACGGTTGGAACCGACGTCCATGAGGCGCTTGATATTCATCGATATCTCTCTGCGCAGATCGCCCTCTATTGAAAATCGGGCTACTTCGGCTCGAAGTTTGTCGACCTCTTCCTCATCGAGTTCGCCGATTTTTTTGTCATGCGCCAATCCTGCAGTGTCGCATATCAGTGCCGCACGGGCGGGACCGATGCCATATATAGAGGTGAGCGCGATCACCGTATGCTTGCGATCGGGTATATTGACGCCTGCAATTCGGGCCATCAGATTGCTCCTAAAGAGTTCAAATTCAAGTACACGTTACGCGCAGTGAACGCGTAACCTTATCCGGAAATAAAAAACAAATCAAGCAACAGCGTGCACACCCTCATCCCTGGCGCTGCTTGTGCCTGGCCTCTTTGCAAATTACGCGTACAACGCCGTTACGCCGCACTATTTTGCAGTTCCGACAAATCTTTTTTACGGATGCCTTTACTTTCATGGCTCCAGTCTCCAACGGATATAGGTGGATTCAACGACCGCAAATCAGCGCAGCATTCCCGCGCCGCCGGTACCCTTAAGATTGGCTTTCTTCATCAGTCCTTCATACTGATGGGACATCATGTGCGCCTGCACCTGAGCCATGAAATCCATTACCACTACTACAATAATCAGCAGTGAAGTCCCCCCAAAGTAGAAGGGAACATTCCAACCCACGATCAAGAATTCTGGCAACAGGCACACGGCAGTGATATAGGCGGCGCCAGCAAACGTGAGGCGAGACATGACACTATCGATATACCGTGCTGTCTGTTCTCCCGGCCTGTATCCGGGGATGAAAGCACCAGAGCGCTTTAAATTGTCGGCAGTCTCTTTCGAGTTGAATACCAAAGCGGTGTAGAAAAAACAAAAGAATATGATCGCCATTGCGTAGAGTAGAACGTACAACGGCTCACCGGGGGATATCTTGGCTACGATATCCTGGAGCCAGCGCATGTTTTCCTGGGTTCCTATCCACTGACCGAGGGTGGAGGGAAACAGGATGATGCTCGACGCAAAAATCGGTGGAATCACCCCCGCCATGTTTAACTTCAACGGCAGATGGCTGCTTTGAGCAGCGTACATCTTCCGGCCCTGTTGGCGCTTGGCATAGTTCACAGTGATACGCCTCTGCCCCCGCTCCACAAACACCACGAAGGCGGTAACCGCGATTGCCAGTACAAATAATGTCAAAACAGTTAGGGCATTCATTTCTCCGGTGCGTACCAACTCCAGAGTGCCTCCGACTGCTTGGGGCAACCCTGCGACGATGCCCGCGAAGATGATCAGTGATATTCCGTTGCCTAACCCTCGCTCGGTAATCTGCTCTCCCAGCCACATCAGAAACATGGTGCCTGTCACCAGAGAAACGGCGGCTGTAAACACAAATCCCGGGCCACTCTGTACAACGACGTTCATCCCCCCAGCCTGCTGAGTCTGTAACGCGGTAGCTATACCGATTGCCTGAAAAGTTGCCAATGCGACCGTACCGTAACGGGTGTATTGGGTAATCTGCCGTCTTCCCTGCTCTCCCTCTTTCTTGAGCTGCTCAAGTTTGGGGATGACCGCGGTCATCAGCTGCATGATGATCGATGCGGAAATATAAGGCATGATCCCGAGGGCGAACAGACTGGCGCGTTCAAGCGCCCCCCCGGAAAACATGTTGAACATATCGAGGATCGACCCCTGCTGCTGATCAAATAGCACAGCCAGCGCATCGGGATTGACGCCGGGCACCGGTATGAAGGTTCCGATCCGGAAAACCAGTAGCGCCATCACCACGAATAGCAGCCGCTGACGCAATTCTGTCAGCTTTCCGCCACCCGCAAGGCTTGCCGCCAGTTTATTCTGGTTGACCATTTAGTCCTCTATCTTTCCGCCGGCGGCCTCAATGGCAGCGCGGGCACCTTTGGTAACACCCAATCCCTTGACCACCACGGCCTTCTCGATCTTGCCGGAAAGGATCACTTTGGCGCGCTTTACGTTATGAGCCAAGACGCCCGCTTCCTGCAATGCCTTCAAGTCGATGGGTGTCGCTTCGACGGATCCCAATTCTCCGAGACGAACCTCGGCGCTACCCCGGGATTTGCGCGCGGTGAACCCCACTTTGGGCAACCTTCTCTGGAGGGGCATCTGCCCGCCTTCGAACCCGACTTTATTGAATCCGCCGGAACGGGATTTTTGCCCCTTGTGGCCGCGGCCCGCGGTCTTTCCGCTTCCGCTGCCGATACCGCGCCCCAGGCGCTTTGCATCCTTATGCGCGCCCTGGCTGGGTTTAATGCTATTGAGACGCATGCTATGACTCCTCTACCCTGACCATGTATGAAACCTTGGCGGCCATACCCCGTGTCAGAGGGGTATCCTCGACAAGCACACTTTGATGCACCCGGCGCAATCCTAGACCCCTGACGCACGCCTGGTGCTTCTCCAGGCGTCCATTCAGACTGCGCACCAGGGTTACCTTCATCATTTTTTTGTCCGCCATGACTTACCCCAGAATCTCTTCGACCGTCTTGCCGCGCTTCGCCGCCACCCACTCCGGATCATCCATCTCCGTCAGAGCATTAATTGAAGCGCGCACGACATTTATCGGGTTATTGGTGCCAATGCACTTCGCCAGGACGTTGTGTATTCCAATGGCTTCGCAGACAGCGCGCATGGCACCGCCAGCTATGATTCCGGTACCTTCAGATGCGGGCTGCATATAGACTTTCGCCGCACCGTGACGACCAACCATCGGATACTGCAGTGTTCCCTCTTTGAGTTTTGCCTCGCGCATGTTTCTTCGCGCGCTCTCCATCGCTTTCTGAATGGCGATCGGTACCTCACGAGCCTTGCCCGTGCCGAATCCCACCCGGCCGTTGCCGTCTCCCACCACGGTAAGCGCGGTAAAACCAAATACCCGTCCACCCTTGACTACTTTCGCCACCCGGTTGACATTGATCAGCTTTTCAATCAGGTCGTCGCCGGTCGGAGTTACATTGTAATTTGACATGGTCTACCTCAATTAGAACTGAAGGCCGTTTTCACGGGCAGCATCGGCTAGCGCCTTAACCCTTCCGTGATACTTGAACCCTGCCCGGTCGAACGCGACACGCTCCACCCCGGCCGCCTTAGCCCGTTCCGCGATTGCCTTGCCTACTGCAGCTGCCGCGGCAATGTTTCCGGTAGCCCCCTGCAATTCCGACTTGACGCCCTCGTCCAGGGTAGAGGCGCAAACTACAACCTGGGAACCGCCAGCTGCAATCACTTGGGCGTACATGTGCCTTGGGGTCCTGAATATGGCAAGCCGGTGGATATCCAGCTCGCGAATTTTTGCGCGGGCGCGACGGGCCCGACGTAAACGTGAGTTTTTCTTGTCCATCGTCACTGCCCTTATTTCTTTTTGGCTTCTTTGCGCGCCACGTACTCATCGGTGTAGCGAACACCCTTGCCCTTATAAGGCTCCGGCGGACGAAACGCGCGAATCTCTGCGGCGACCTGCCCAACCCGCTGCTTGTCGCAACCACTCACCACAACCTCGGTTTGCGAGGGCGTGGAAATGGTGACGCCCTCGGGCACCCGATACTCAATGGGGTGCGAGAACCCCAGATTCATGCTAAGCGTACTGCCCTTGACCTGCGCCCGATATCCAACGCCCACGAGTTGCAAACTCTTGTTGAATCCCGAACTGACTCCGATCACCATGTTATTTAGCAAGGCGCGGGTAGTCCCCGACATAGCCCATTCGTCTCTTCCCTCTTTGACAGGAGAGACTTTCAGGCTGGAGTCCTCTTTTTCGAGGTTGACATAACCGTGCAGCGCCAGGTTCATCGTCCCTTTTGCGCCCTTCACCGTAACCTGATTGCCCGCAATATCAACACTTACGCCCGATGGCAACTCGATAGGATTTTTTGCTATTCGTGACATGCTTGAGACTCCTCCGCCTAGGCAACGTAAGCCAGAACTTCGCCACCATGGCCCGCTGAACGAGCGGCGCGATCAGTCATCAATCCCTGCGATGTGGAGATGATCGCGACTCCGAGGCCGCCACGCACTTTCGGCAGCTCATCACTGCCCTTGTAGATGCGCAACCCAGGTCGGCTGACACGCTGAATCATGTCTATGACGGGTTTACCCTGGAAATACTTCAAATCGACGTCGAGACTGGATTTAGACCCGGCTTCCGATACAGAAAAGCCTTTGATATAGCCCTCCTCTTCGAGGAGCTTGGCGATGGCCACCTTCAATTTGGAGGCTGGAATGGAGACTACCGCCTTGCCAATCTGCTGGCCATTGCGGAGACGCGTCAACATATCCGCAATCGGATCGGACATACTCATTTTTGCTATCCCTCGGGTCAGTCCGCTTAATGAAGCGCGATACCCAGACGAATTAGAAACAAGCCGCCTTACACTGGCGGCATAACCCCGGAACAGGGGCGCGTATTATACCCTACCAACTAGCCTTTACAAGGCCAGGCACGTCGCCGCGCATTGCCGCTTCGCGCAGCTTGTTGCGACTGAGGCCAAATTTCCGATAGACCCCGTGAGGTCGGCCGCTCGCCTGACAACGCCGCTGCTTTCGAATGGCACTGGCGTTCCGCGGTTGCTTCTGCAGCTTGAGCAACGCAACCTCGACCTCGTCGCTGGTGCTCTTGGGACTCGCGATAATGGCCTTTAATTCGGCACGTTTTGCAGCGTATTTCTTAACAGTTCGAGCCCGTTTTACTTCCCGGGCCATCATGCTTTTCTTTGCCATTTAATAAGTACTCAGTTTTTAAAAGGAAACCGGAACGCCTCCAACAGGGCACGTCCCTCCTCATCTGTTTTGGCCGTAGTGGTAATCGTGATATCCATGCCACGAATGGCATCGATTTTGTCATAATCGATCTCAGGGAACACGATCTGCTCTTTGACACCCAGACTGTAGTTCCCTTGACCATCGAAAGACTTGGCGCTGAGGCCGCGAAAATCTCGAATACGGGGAATCGCGATGTTTACCAGGCGATCCAGGAACTCATACATCCTCTCCCGACGAAGCGTCACCTTGCAGCCAATTGGCCAACCGTCGCGGATCTTAAATCCGGCAATCGACTTCCTGGCTTTGGTAACAACCGGCTTCTGGCCCGATATTGCGACCATATCGGCAACTGCCGAGTCCATGATTTTCTTATCGCCGATCGCCTCGCCAACACCCATATTTAGGGTTATTTTGACTATTCGAGGCACTTCCATGGCGCTCTGGTATTTGAAACGCTCCTTCAACTGGTCCACGATTTGCTCTTGATAGGTTTGCTGTAATCTCGCCATCTCCATCACCCACCTATATGTCCACGACTTCGCCGTTGGACTTGAAGTACCGGACTTTGCGCCCGTCCTCCAGTGTTTTGATTCCAACCCGGTCAGCCTTTCCCGTGTTGGGATTAAGGATCGCCACATTGGAGACGTGCAGAGGCATCTCTTTATCGACAATACCGCCGGGCTCACCCTTGGCTGGATTGCCCTTGGCGTGCTTCTTGACGATGTTGATATTCTCGACGATCACCTTTTCACTTTCGGGGACGCGCAACACCGTACCCTGTTTGCCCTTGTCTTTACCCGAAATGACGACGACCTGATCGCCCTTTTTGATTTTACGCATGGCCATAATACAACCCTCAGAGTACTTCTGGAGCAAGCGAGATAATCTTCATGAATCGCTCGCCGCGGAGTTCACGGGTGACCGGTCCGAATATACGGGTGCCGATCGGCTGCAACTGGTTGTTTAAGAGAACCGCCGCGTTGCCATCGAAGCGAATCAAGGAGCCGTCGCGACGCCTCACACCCTTCTTGGTTCGCACAACCACTGCGTTGAACACATCCCCTTTCTTCACTTTGCCTCGAGGAATGGCGTCCTTGACGCTCACCTTGATGATATCCCCTATTCCGGCATAACGACGATGTGAGCCACCCAGTACCTTAATGCACTGTATGCGCTTGGCACCGCTATTGTCCGCGACATTCAGCATTGTCTGCATCTGGATCATTGGTATATTCCAATCAATTTATCACTAACCAAAAAATCGGCCCTACGACTAGTCGACTGCCGCCTCAAGAAGCCTTCTCAACCACCTTTACCAAACGCCAGCTCTTATGCTTCGACAACGGCCGGCACTGCTCGATGATAACCAGATCACCTGTGGCAGATTCATTGTCCTCGTCATGAGCATGCACTTTGGTGGACTTGCTGACATATTTTCCGTAGAGCGGGTGCTTGACCCGGCGCTCGACCTTGACGGAAATCGTCTTGTCTGACTTGTCGCTGACAACCCGGCCTTGAAGTGTACGGTTACCCTGGTTCACTTCGCTCATTTTGCGTCACCTGTTTTGATCTGATTCATTACAGTCTTAATTCGAGCGATTTCTTTTCGCACTCTGTTCATCTCAGAGGGTCTGGCCAGCTGCCCTGTTCCTTTCTGCATGCGCAGGTTGAACTGCTCCTTTCTCAGTTCCAGGAGCGTGGTCTCCAACTCTTCCGCGCTTTTTTCGCGAAGCTCTGATGCTTTCATTACATCACCGTCCTTTTAACGAAGGTCGTCTTAAAAGGCAGCTTGGCGGCGGCAAGCTTGAACGCTTCACGTGCCACTTCCTCGCTGACACCCTCGATCTCATACAACATTCGACCTGGCTGAATAAGAGCAACCCAATACTCCACGTTCCCCTTACCTTTACCCTGGCGAACTTCCAGAGGTTTCTGGGTGATGGGCTTATCGGGGAAGACCCTGATCCAGAGCTTACCGGTCCGTTTTACCTGACGGGTAATAGTTCGTCTGGCCGACTCGATCTGCCTGGAAGTAAGGCGCCCACGATCGGCAGCACGGAGGCCAAACTCCCCGAAACTCACCTTACCTCCCTTCTGAGCAAGACCGCGATTACGGCCTTTCATCTGTTTCCGGAACTTTGTCCGTTTAGGTATCAACATCGATCAGTCCCTCTTTCCGGACTTACGGGTTGGAGCTGCCGTTTCCGGTTCCGGCTCCACACCCTCGAACACTTCACCCTTGAAAATCCACACCTTCACGCCAATGACGCCGTATGTAGTATTCGCTTCCGCAAAGCCATAGTCGATATCGGCTCGCAGCGTGTGCAATGGGACACGCCCTTCCCGATACCACTCGCTGCGCGCGATTTCCGCGCCATTCAGTCTGCCGGCGATGTGTACCTTCACCCCTTGCGCACCAAGCCTCATCGAGGTTTGAACAGCCCGCTTCATTGCACGTCTGAACATGACCCGTCGCTCGAGCTGCTGGGTGATTCCCTCTGCTACCAACTGAGCATCCAACTCCGGTTTGCGAATTTCTTCGACACTGACATGGACTGGAATCCCCATGCGGCGGGAAACTTCGGCCCGCAGGGAATCGATGTCTTCGCCCTTTTTCCCGATAACCAATCCTGGCCGAGCGGTATGGATGGTGATATGGGCATTCTTGGCTGGCCGTTCTATTTGAATCCTACTGACGGAAGCCTGCGATAGACGCTTCTTCAGGTAAGCCCGCGTCTCGATGTCATTGTTGAGAAGATCCGGAAAGCTTTTCGAGTCCGCATACCATTTAGAGTTCCACTCTTTAACGACCCCGAGCCGAAACCCGATTGGATGTACTTTTTGACCCATAATGGCCTCTCTTTGCGTTACTTATCCGACACAGCCACGGTGATGTGGCTGGTCCGCTTCAAAATTCGAGCCGCCCGGCCCTTTGCCCTTGCGCGAATTCTCTTCATTGTCGGCCCCTCGTCTACCATGACGCTGGAAACCTTCAGCTCGTCTATATCCGCACCTTCATTGTTTTCCGCATTGGCGATCGCGGAATCCAGCACCTTCTTCACAAGGGCGGCGCCCTTCTTGTTGCTAAAGGTCAGGACATCCAGCGCCCGCTCTACGGGCAACCCCCTGATCTGATCGGCAACCAATCGGCCCTTCTGGGCAGCTAGGTGCGCATAGCGTAACTTTGCCACAGCCTGCATCGTTCTAACCCCATTTATCGTGTTACTTTCCGATCTGCCGCGTGACCCCGATAGGTTCTGGTAAGCGCAAACTCACCTAATTTGTGACCCACCATATTCTCGGTCATCAATACAGGCACATGCTGCTTACCATTGTAAATTGCTATCGTCAGGCCAACCATCTCCGGCAATACCATGGACCGCCTGGACCAAGTCTTGATCGGGCGTTTACTGTTGTTGGCCACCGCTTCGTCGACCTTCTTCAACAAATGGTGGTCAACAAACGGACCTTTCTTGATTGAACGTGGCACCTTAGTTCTACCTCAATTTCTGTTACTTGTGGTTGCGACGGCGTACGATCATCTTATCGGTACGCTTGTTGCTGCGTGTCTTGTGTCCTTTAGTGGGAACACCCCAGGGACTTACAGGATGACGCCCCCCGGAAGTCCTGCCTTCACCACCTCCGTGCGGATGATCAACCGGATTCATCACAACGCCGCGAACCGTTGGCCGCACACCTCGCCAGCGAGATGCGCCTGCCTTCCCGAGCTTACGCAGGCTGTGCTCCGAATTGCTGACTTCACCAATGACCGCCCTGCACTCGTAACGCACCTTTCGCATCTCTCCGGAACGAAGGCGCAATGTTGCGTGCTCTCCCTCCCTTGCAACGAGTTGTGCCGAAGCGCCGGCGGAACGAGCAATCTGCGCCCCCTTACCGGGCTTCATCTCAATACAGTGAATTACCGTACCCACCGGGATATTGCGTAGCGGAAGACAGTTTCCGCGACGAATCTCCGCCTCCTCACTGGAAACAATTTGCTCTCCGGCCTTCACACCCTTGGGCGCGACGATGTAGCGCCGCTCACCATCCGCATACTTGACCAAGGCAATACTCGCCGTGCGGTTCGGATCGTACTCAATGCGCTCGACTACACCAGGTATTCCGTCTTTGTCGCGCTTAAAATCGATTACTCTGTAACGCTGTTTGTGGCCGCCACCTCTGTGTCTATTGGTGATCCGACCATGGTTGTTCCTACCACCACTCTTGCCCTTTTTGCTGACCAGCGGTGCATAGGGCTCACCCTTATGCAAATCAGCGTTCACGATCTTTACCACGAATCGACGTCCGGCCGAAGTGGGTTTTGTTTTTACAATAGCCATGTCAGTGCTTCCGCTATCTTTCGTTTAGTCCAGCAAGAACCCGCCTAGGAGAGCCCGCCAAAATCGATGTCGCCGCCTTCTGCGAGTCTCACGTAGGCTTTACGAGTCTTGTCACGCCGCCCCATTATCGTGCCGAAGCGTTTGTTCTTACCTTTGGCATTCAATACCCGCACCGCGTCAACCTTTACATCGAACATGAGTTCCACGGCGTTGCGAATCTCCAACTTTGTGGCATCCGGCAGAACACTAAATACATACTGCCTGCTCGCGTCAGCAGCGAGAGTGCTTTTTTCCGATATTACTGGGCTCACCAGCACCTGCATTAGTCGATCTTTATTCATGAGAGCCGTGCCTCCAGTAGCTTGACCGCGGCCGAACTGATCACTATTTTTTCATAGGTGATCAGAGTTACAGGATCCAGTTCTCGTTCAGCGCATACCTCTACTTTGGGAATATTTCGGGCTGCAAGATAGAGATTCTCATCCGGCTGATCCACGACAATTAAAACTTGACTCAATCCCAGCCCATTAAGTTGATCGGTCAGTTGTTTGGTTTTTGGGGCATCAACACTGAAATCCGGAACCACCAACAACCGCTCTTGTCGGAGTAGCTCGGAGAGTATCGATCTCAATGCACCACGGTACATCTTCTTATTAACTTTCTGTCCATAGTCCGAAGGGGAGGCGGCGAACGTAACCCCACCGGAACGCCAAATTGGGCTGCGACTGGTGCCTGCTCGAGCACGCCCCATGCCTTTCTGTCGAAACGGCTTGGCTCCGCCCCCTCTCACCCGCGCCCTGTTTTTCTGTGCCTTGGTACCGACCCTCGCGCCTGCCAAATAGGCATTAACCACCTGGTGCACCAATGCCTCGTTGGTCTCTGCGGCAAATACCGAATCCGCGACCTGGAGTGTCTCTCCGCCCTGTATATTGAGGTCCATGATTCCTATCCCCTGTTCTGCTTCTTGATGGCAGGAGTAACGACCACATCCCCGCCGCGTGCGCCGGGAACTGAACCCTTAATGAGGATCAAATTGCGTTCAGCGTCAACCCTCACGACCTCAAGGTTCTGGGCAGATCTCTGCGCATTACCCATCTGCCCTGACATCTTTTTTCCTTTGAATACTCGGCCGGGCGTTTGACACTGGCCAATGGATCCTGGGGCGCGGTGAGAAATCGAGTTGCCGTGAGTTGCGTCCTGCATTCTGAACCCGTGACGCTTTACTCCTCCTTGAAAACCTTTGCCCTGAGTATTCCCGCGAACATCCACGATCTGTCCCACCTGGAAGCGGTCAACCTTGATCTCGGATCCCACCTCAATGCCGTCCGCCTCGTCAGCCTCCGCGCGAAACTCCCAAAAACCCCGGCCAGTCTCCACACTTGCTTTGGCAAGATGGCCAGCAATAGCCTTGCTCATCCGAGAGGCTTTACGGCTGCCGGTGGTCACTTGAATAGCCTGATAACCATCCAACTCTTGGGTCCGAAGTTGAGTTACGCGATTCGGCTCGACTTCGATCACCGTTACCGGGATGGATGTCCCATCCTCGGTAAAAATCCGCGTCATGCCGACCTTTCGTCCTACTATTCCAATCGCCATCGTCTGTTAACCTCAGTTCAGTTTAATCTGAACATCTACGCCCGCTGCGAGATCCAGTTTCATCAAGGCATCGACGGTCTTGTCAGTAGGATCGACAATATCCATCAGCCGTTTGTGCGTACGAATCTCATACTGGTCACGTGCGTCCTTATTCACATGCGGTGAAATCAACACCGTGAAGCGCTCCTTTTTCGTCGGCAGCGGGATCGGACCCCGAACCTGAGCGCCGGTGCGCTTGGCAGTGTCAACGATCTCTCGTGCGGACTGATCGATCAGCCGGTGATCGAAAGCCTTCAGTCGAATGCGTATTCTCTGGTTGGCCATATTCATTACTCGATAATCTTGGAAACCACACCGGCGCCGACGGTTCGACCACCTTCGCGGATTGCAAAGCGCAATCCCTCTTCCATCGCGATCGGCGCTATCAGGGTCACCGTCATCTTCACGTTGTCACCAGGCATCACCATCTCCACGCCCTCCGGCAAATCCACCGCCCCCGTCACATCCGTCGTGCGGAAGTAAAACTGCGGCCGGTAGTTGTTGAAGAACGGCGTGTGACGACCCCCCTCTTCCTTGCTCAACACATAAACCTCCGCCTCAAAGTGCGTGTGCGGCGTGATCGTCTTCGGCTTCGCCAGCACCTGGCCGCGCTCCACCTCCTCCCGCTTGGTGCCTCGCAGCAGTACTCCAACATTGTCTCCCGCTTCGCCCTGGTCCAGCAGCTTGCGGAACATCTCTACCCCCGTGCAGGTGGTCTTCTGCGTCGGCTTGATGCCCACGATCTCCACCTCTTCTCCTACCTTGATCACACCACGCTCTACCCGACCCGTCACCACCGTGCCTCGTCCTGATATCGAGAAAACATCCTCTATCGGCATCAGAAACGGCTTGTCCGTATCACGCTCAGGCTCCGGTATGTAGGCATCCATCTCTTCCACCAGCTTGATGATCGATGGCTCACCTATATCCGACTTGTCTCCCTCCAACGCCTTCAGCGCCGAGCCCACCACGATCGGCGTGTCGTCCCCAGGAAACTCGTACTGATCAAGAAGCTCACGAACCTCCATCTCCACCAGCTCTAAAAGCTCCTCGTCGTCAACCATGTCCGCCTTGTTCATATACACAAGGATGTAGGGCACACCTACCTGCCGCGAAAGCAAAATATGCTCTCGCGTCTGCGGCATCGGTCCGTCCGCAGCAGACACCACCAGCACCGCACCATCCATCTGCGCCGCGCCGGTGATCATGTTCTTGATATAGTCCGCGTGACCCGGACAGTCCACGTGAGCATAGTGGCGTGAATCCGACTCGTACTCCACGTGCGCCGTCGCTATCGTTATACCCCGCTCACGCTCTTCCGGCGCATTATCGATATCGGCGTAATCTTTGAACTCGCCGCCCCGTACCTCCGCCATCACCTTCGTGATCGCAGCCGTCAGCGTCGTCTTACCATGGTCTACGTGGCCAATCGTGCCTACATTTACGTGCGGCTTATTGCGTTCAAATTTTTCCTTGGACACAGTTTTACCTCTTCGAGCCTACTGTTTCTTGATGATGGCCTCGGCGATATTGGCCGGGACCTCGTTGTACTTGACGAATTCCATGCTGTAAGTAGCACGGCCCTGAGTTGCAGAACGCATATCAGTGGCGTAACCGAACATTTCAGACAACGGAACTTCCGCCTTTATAAGCTTACCTGCGGGAGAGTCCTCCATTCCCTGGACAATTCCCCGACGGCTATTCAAATCTCCCATGATGTCGCCCATGTACTCTTCAGGCGTCACCACCTCGACCTTCATCATGGGCTCCAAAAGCACGGGCCTAGCAAGCTTGGCAGCGTCCTTGAAACACATGGATCCGGCTATCTTGAATGCCATTTCACTGGAATCGACGTCATGATAGGAGCCGTCATACAAGGTCACCTTGATATCGACTACAGGAAACCCGGCGATCACGCCATTCTCCATCTGCTCCTGAACTCCTTTGTCTACAGCGGGGATGTACTCTTTCGGCACCGCGCCACCAACAATGGAGTTCACAAACTCGTAACCGCTACCGGGCTCCTGGGGTTCGAGCCGTAGATAGACATGGCCGTACTGACCACGCCCACCCGATTGACGGACAAACTTTCCTTCTTTTTCAATGGACTGCCGAATCGTCTCTCTGTAAGCCACCTGGGGAGCACCGACATTGGCGTCTACCTTGAATTCCCGCCGCATGCGGTCGACGATGATTTCCAGATGCAGTTCGCCCATCCCCGAAATAATGGTCTGCCCAGACTCCTCGTCTGTAGCCACCCGGAAAGAGGGGTCTTCGTGAGCCAGTTTGGAGAGCGCAACACCCATTTTTTCCTGGTCTGTTTTGGTCTTGGGCTCGACGGCGACGGCAATAACCGGCTCTGGGAACTCCATACGCTCCAGGGTAATCACATCGTCTTTGGAGCACAGCGTATCGCCCGTGGTAACGTCCTTCATACCCACAGCGGCGGCTATGTCCCCAGCACGCACCTCTTTGATCTCCTCCCTGGAATTCGCATGCATTTGCAGGATTCGACCGACCCGCTCTTTTTTCCCCTTGACTGGGTTATAGATGGTGTCACCGGAATGCAGTACACCCGAGTAAACCCTGAAGAAAGTCAAGTTACCCACAAACGGGTCAGTGGCAATCTTGAAAGCCAATGCAGCGAACGGCGCGTCATCCTTGGAGGGACGCTCCGCTTCAGTCTCGGCGCCATCGTCGAGCACCCCCCTAATGGCAGGCACATCAACCGGAGAGGGCATGTACTCGATAACCGCATCCAGCATGGCCTGTACGCCCTTGTTCTTGAATGCAGAACCGCAGAGCATGGGCGTGATTTCATTCTTCAGCGTACGGATGCGAAGAGCATCCTTAATTTCGTCGATGGAGAGTTCTTCTCCTTCGAGATACTTTTCCATGAGATCATCGTTGGCTTCAGCGGCAGCCTCTATTAATTTTTCACGCCACTCGCCCGCCAAATCCTGGAGGTTAGCAGGGATCTCCTGCTCCTCGTAAGTCATGCCCTTGGACTCCTCATCCCAGATGATCGCTTTCATCTTGATGAGATCGATGATCCCTTTGAAGTCCTCTTCCGCACCAATGGCCAGCTGCAAGGGCACGGGATTGGCGCCCAGACGCTCCTGAACCTGTTGCACCACACGCAGAAAATTGGCGCCCATGCGGTCCATCTTATTTACAAAGGCGATCCTAGGAACTCCATACTTGTTCGCCTGACGCCAAACGGTTTCCGACTGCGGCTCAACACCGCCGACAGCGCAAAAAACCGCGCAGGCACCATCTAGCACACGCAGGGAACGCTCCACCTCAATGGTGAAGTCCACGTGGCCAGGGGTATCGATGATATTGATTCTGTGTTCGGGAAACTGTTGATCCATACCGTTCCAGAAGCAGGTAGTTGCCGCAGAGGTAATGGTTATACCCCGCTCCTGCTCCTGCTCCATCCAGTCCATGGTTGCCGCACCATCGTGCACTTCACCGATCTTGTGAGACACACCGGTGTAATAGAGGATACGCTCGGTTGTAGTGGTTTTGCCCGCATCGATATGCGCCATGATCCCGAGGTTGCGATAACGCCCAATAGGTGTGCTACGTGCCACGTCTAATTCCCGTCCAACAATGTTAAAGAGCTAAGTACTAAACTTCAGTTAATCGCTTACGGCCTTGCCGCTACCAGCGAAAATGGGAGAATGCCTTGTTCGCCTCCGCCATTCGATGCGTGTCTTCGCGCTTCTTAACCGCCGACCCTCGGGACTCAGCTGCATCTGCAAGCTCACCCGCCAGTCTCTGCGACATAGACTTCTCGCTGCGTTTGCGAGCGGATTCAATCAACCAGCGCATGGCCAGCGTGTTACGGCGTAACGGACGCACCTCCACTGGCACCTGATAAGTCGCCCCACCAACCCGTCTAGATTTAACCTCAACCATCGGCCGCACATTTTCCAGAGCCTTTTCGAGCACTTCCATGGGCTCCCCCTTGGTGCGCTCGCTTACTCGCTCCAGCGCATCGTAGAGGATTTGCTCAGCCACGGCTTTCTTGCCGTCCACCATCACCATATTGATGAATTTGGCTAGTAATTGACTACCAAACTTGGGATCCGGCAGAACTTCGCGCTTTGCTATTACTCGTCTTCTAGACATGACTCGACCCTTGATTCGATCTTCTTTCCAGTTTGCTCAATCAGCTCTTAGGCCGCTTCGCGCCATACTTCGAACGTCCCTGACGACGCTTGTCCACGCCGGAAGTATCCAGGCTGCCACGCACCACGTGATAGCGCACACCAGGTAAATCCTTCACACGTCCACCACGAATGAGCACGACCGAGTGCTCTTGGAGGTTATGGCCTTCACCGCCGATGTAGGTGGTAACCTCATAACTGTTCGTCAGGCGCACCCTAGCCACCTTTCGCAACGCAGAGTTGGGCTTTTTGGGTGTAGTGGTGTAGACACGCGTGCACACCCCCCGCTTCTGCGGACACGCCTCAAGCGCAGGCACATTGGTCTTTTCGATTTTCCGCTTGCGCGGCTTGCGCACCAACTGATTGATAGTTGCCATCTACATCCGTCTCCGGGGAGCCCGTTAAGCACCACTCCCGCGCCAGAAAAAGCGAGCAATCAACGCTCCCCCGGATCGCCAACCGCCCGCCGGGAACAAATGATTGCCTGCAGAAAAACCTTACCCTGAGGCCGACTTTGCCTCTAGAGGCATGTAGGGATCAACCGGAAAAGAAACAGCCCCAATCCGATTGAGAGCGCGAATTCTACGCACCCTGTTCGCGGGTGTCAATAGGTGCCCAAGCTATCAGGCTATAACCTTGGCCTGGGAACGGTTAACGGACACCGCCATCCAGGGAATGGCGGTGTCCGCCTATCAACTCTCCGCAGTCTTCAGCGCTTGCTTGATGGCCTCTGCGACTTCATCCGCGTCCATGTCGACCTTTTCGCCGGATTCTGCCACCAGTTCATCGTCTCTTCGACGCCGGCGCTCATTGTGGTAGGAGAGCCCGGTACCTGCCGGAATAAGACGGCCAACGATGACATTCTCTTTGAGACCGATTAATCCATCATTCGATCCTCTAACCGCGGCCTCGGTGAGTACCCGGGTAGTCTCCTGGAATGATGCCGCCGAGATAAACGATTCTGTGGCCAGTGATGCCTTGGTGATCCCAAGCAGTACCGGATTCCAGAACGCAGGCTGTTTGCCTTCCGCCTGTGACTGCTCATTCACCTCCAGCACCCGGGAACGCTCCACTTGCTCGCCGCGCAGGAGCCTGGTATCCCCTGGAGAGACGATTTCCGCTTTTCTTAGCATCTGGCGGATAATCACCTCGATGTGCTTATCGTTGATCTTCACACCCTGAAGTCTATAAACGTCCTGGATCTCCTTCACGAGATATGACGAGAGTTCGGTTACACCCTTCAACCGCAAGATGTCGTGAGGGTTCAGCTCGCCATCGGAGATCACCTCACCACGCTCCACCTGCTCACCTTCGAACACATTCACGTGGCGCCACTTTGGTATCAGCTCTTCGTGCTGCTCCCCCTCGGAATCGGTGATAACCAGTCGTTGCTTACCCTTGGTGTCTTTACCAAAACCGACTGTTCCGGTCGCTTCAGCCAAAATCGCCGGATCTTTGGGCTTTCGGGCCTCGAAAAGATCTGCAACCCGGGGCAGACCACCGGTAATATCGCGAGTTTTAGACGACTCTTGGCGAATTCGGGCCAATACGTCGCCTACCTTTACCTCAGCCCCATCCTCGAAGCTCACTACAGCCCCGGGCGGTAAAAAGTAGTGCGCTGGAATATCGGTTCCGGCAATGTTCAGATCCTTTCCATTACTATCCACCAGCTTGACCATGGGGCGGACGTCCTTACCTGCTGATGGACGCTGCTTGGGATCCATGACTACGATGGAAGAGATACCGGTAACGCTATCGACCTCTTTCTCAACTGTGACCTGCTCGTGGATGTCGACATACTGCAGGGTACCGGCCACCTCGGTAATAACCGGATGTGTATGAGGATCCCAGCTGGCGACCATCTGGCCACCCTCCACAGACTCACCGTCCTTAACCCGGATTTCGGCACCATAGGGAACCTTATAGCGTTCTCTCTCACGGCCAACCTCGTCCACCACGGTTAGCTCCCCCGAACGAGATACAGCGACCAAATTCCCACTATGGTGATCGACCGTTTTCAGATTGTGCAACTGTACTGTACCACTGGATTTCACATCGATGCTGTTCACCGCTGCCGACCGTGAAGCTGCACCACCGATATGGAAGGTGCGCATGGTGAGCTGAGTACCCGGCTCCCCAATCGATTGAGCGGCAATGACACCAACCGCCTCGCCTATATTTACCTTGTGACCTCGGGCAAGATCCCGCCCGTAACACATGGCGCAAACACCGACACTGGATTTACAGGTTATCGCCGAGCGAATGGTGACATGATCTATTCCTACCGACTCCAAGCTATCCACTAGCGTCTCATCAAGCAGTGTGCCGGCTTTAAACGCCACATCATCGCTTCCTGGCTTGTAGTGATCAATCGCCAACACACGGCCCAGGATACGCTCTCGGAGTGGCTCGACCACATCGCCGCCCTCGATGATCGGGTTCATTACCAGGCCGTCTGTAGTGCCACAATCATCCTCCAGTACCACCATATCCTGAGCTACGTCCACCAGACGCCGGGTAAGATATCCAGAGTTTGCGGTCTTTAAAGCGGTATCCGCCAGGCCCTTACGCGCCCCGTGTGTGGAGATGAAGTATTGCAATACATCCAACCCCTCCCGGAAGTTGGCGGTTATCGGGGTCTCGATAATCGAACCGTCGGGTTTCGCCATCAGACCGCGCATGCCAGCCAGCTGCCTGATCTGAGCCGCTGAGCCTCGTGCTCCGGAGTCCGCCATCATGTAAATGGAGTTGAAGGAATCCTGCTCCACGGTTTTTCCTTCCCGGTTTACAACCGATTCCGTGGCCAGCTTTGACATCATCGCCTTGGCAACCTGCTCATTGGTGTGCGACCAGATATCCACCACCTTGTTGTATCGCTCACCATTGGTAACCAGGCCCGAGGCATATTGGTTTTCGATCTCTTTGACCTCGGTTTCCGCACGGGAGAGAATCCCTACCTTCTCTTCCGGTATGGTCATGTCGTTCATGCCAATTGAGACGCCCGCACGGGTTGCAAGCCTAAACCCTAGATACATCACCTGGTCGGCGAATATCACGGTCTCCTTCAAGCCAACCTTACGGTAGCAGTCATTGATCAACCTGGAGATCGAACGCTTGTCCATGGTTCGATTAATCAGGTCAAACGGCAGTTCCTGGGGCAGGATCTCGGACAACAGCGCCCTTCCGATAGTCGTATCAACTATCTTAGTGCGCTTGGCCGACTCCATGTCTTCGTCTAATCCGGTTTCGGTAATTCGCACCTTGACGCACGCCTGAAGGTGCACCTGCCTCGACTCATATGCCCGGTGAACCTCTTCTATGTTGGAAAAAACCATACCCTCGCCCTTGGCGTTGATACGCTCACGGGTCATGTAATAGAGCCCGAGAACAACATCCTGGGAAGGTACGATGATGGGCTCTCCGTTAGCCGGAGAGAGAATGTTGTTGGTGGACATCATCAAACTGCGGGCTTCGAGCTGAGCCTCGATGGAGAGCGGTAGATGGACGGCCATCTGATCGCCATCGAAATCGGCATTGAATGCCGTACAGACCAGCGGATGCAGTTGGATGGCTTTACCTTCGATCAGGACTGGTTCGAAGGCCTGAATACCGAGACGGTGAAGCGTGGGTGCACGATTCAGCATCACCGGATGCTCGCGGATCACCTCCTCAAGGATATCCCAGACATCTCCGGTACCGCGCTCGACCAGTTTCTTTGCTGCCTTGATGGTGGTAGCCAGCGCGCGCAGCTGCAGCTTGGAGAAGATGAATGGCTTAAACAACTCCAATGCCATCTTCTTTGGCAATCCGCACTGGTGAAGCTTCAACGTCGGACCCACCACGATAACCGATCGACCCGAATAATCCACTCGTTTACCCAGCAAATTCTGCCTAAACCGCCCCTGCTTTCCCTTAATCATATCTGCAAGGGACTTGAGTGGGCGTCGATTCGTACCGGTGATAGCGCGGCCCCGCCGACCGTTGTCCAGCAGCGCATCGACCGATTCCTGCAGCATCCGCTTCTCGTTGCGTACGATGATATCGGGCGCATTGAGATCGAGAAGCCGCTTCAGCCGGTTATTGCGGTTAATCACCCTGCGGTAGAGATCGTTGAGATCGGAGGTGGCGAAACGGCCACCATCCAGCGGTACCAATGGCCTCAGCTCAGGTGGGAGTACTGGCAGAACTTTCATCACCATCCACTCTGGGCGATTTCCAGACTCATCCAGCGATTCCAACAACTTGAGGCGCTTGGTGAGTTTCTTGAGCTTGGTCTCGGAATTGGTGCTGCCAATGTCTTCGCGCAACACCTGGATCTCTTTCTGGAGATTGATGGTCCGCAGCAACTCGTACACTGCCTCGGCGCCCATCCTGGCATCAAACTCGTCGCCGTTCTCCTCGATTGCCTCCAAATACTGCTCATCGTTCATTAACTGACCACGCTCCAGCGTGGTCATGCCCGGATCCACCACCACAAAGGACTCGAAGTAGAGCACTCGTTCGATATCCCTAAGGGTCATATCCAGCAGCAGACCTATACGCGACGGCAGCGATTTCAGAAACCATATATGCGCCACCGGACTAGCAAGCTCGATATGGCCCATACGTTCCCGGCGCACCTTGGCTAGGGTGACCTCCACGCCGCATTTTTCGCAAACCACCCCACGATGCTTGAGACGTTTGTATTTTCCGCAGAGACACTCATAGTCACTGGTTGGACCAAAGATCTTGGCGCAAAAAAGTCCATCCCGCTCCGGTTTGAAGGTGCGGTAGTTTATGGTCTCCGGCTTTTTGACTTCGCCGAAGGACCAGGACCGAATCATGTCGGGCGAGGCCAAGCCAATTCGAATCGAATCAAAATCCTCTGCCTGTCCCTGCTGCTTCAAAATCTTAAGTAGATCTTTCAAGATCGTTTCTCCTGCTGTCGGTTTCCCGATTTTATCTCGGTGATCCCTATCTCAAGGGAACCTGGAAGCCTATTCCCTCTCCAGCTCAATATTAATTCCGAGGGATCGGATCTCCTTGACCAGTACGTTGAAGGACTCCGGCATTCCCGCCTCCATCCTATGATCGCCATCGACGATATTCTTGTACATGCGTGTACGACCAGTCACATCGTCGGACTTGACCGTCAGCATCTCCTGGAGGGTGTACGACGCGCCATAAGCTTCAAGCGCCCAGACCTCCATCTCTCCGAAACGCTGACCGCCGAACTGAGCCTTGCCTCCGAGGGGTTGCTGAGTAACCAGACTGTAGGGGCCAGTGGATCGGGCATGCATCTTGTCGTCGACCAGATGATTGAGTTTAAGCATATACATGTAACCGACAGTAACCGGTCTGTCGAACGGTTCCCCGGTGCGCCCGTCATATAGGGTCGTCTGACCGCTCTCCGGCAATTCAGCCAACTTGAGCATGGACCTGATTTCGTTCTCCGTTGCGCCATCGAACACGGGGGTAGCCGTGGGAACGCCCCTCTTCAGATTGCCGCAGAGTTCGATCACCTCCTCATCGGAGAAAGAATCGATATCCTCTTCCTTGCCGCTGGTGTTGTATACCTTCTTCAGGAAAGCCTTCAATTCAGCGACTTTAGTCTGCGCCTCAAGCATCTGCCCAATGCGCCGCCCCGCACCCTTGGCAGCCCATCCAAGATGGGTCTCCAGCACCTGCCCTACATTCATTCGTGAGGGCACACCGAGAGGATTTAGTACGATATCCACGGGCTCACCCTCACCATCGAACGGCATGTCCTCAACCGGTACGATGATCGAGATAACACCCTTGTTTCCGTGCCGTCCCGCCATTTTGTCGCCGGGTTGAATGCGGCGTTTGGTTGCAACGTATACTTTGACCATTTTCAGCACGCCCGGAGCCAGGTCATCACCGGTGGTCAACTTGCGCTTTTTCTCTTCGAATTTCTCCCGGAAGGTTTCTCTCTGTTGTTTGATCTGCTCCGCAATCGTTTCCAATTGCGCCGCTGCTTCTTCATTTCGCAATCTGATTTCGAGCCACAGATCATGATCAAGCTCAGTAAGATATGACTTGGTGATCTTGGCTCCCGCCTTGAGGCCATTGGGCCCCCCGTCCGCCACCTTTCCCAGCAACATTTTCTCCACCCGCTGGAAGGTGTCGTTCTCCATAATCCGCAACTGATCGTCCAGATCCTTTTTAACCCGCTCCATCTCCGCCTGTTCAATCTGCAACGCGCGAGCGTCCTTCTCAACACCATCGCGGGTGAAGACCTGTACATCGATGACCGTACCCGCGGTGCCGGACGAAATACGCAACGATGTATCCTTGACGTCCGCCGCCTTCTCACCGAAGATCGCGCGGAGCAATTTCTCCTCCGGGGTCAGCTGTGTCTCACCCTTGGGGGTTACCTTTCCGACCAGGATATCGCCTTCCTTCACCTCTGCCCCAACGTAGACGATTCCGGACTCATCCAACTTGGCGAGAGCCGACTCACCAACGTTGGGTATATCACCCGTAATCTCCTCGGCGCCTAACTTGGTGTCTCTGGCCATGCAGGTCAGTTCTTCGATATGGATGGTCGTAAACCTGTCTTCCTGCACGACACGCTCGGATACCAGTATCGAATCCTCGAAGTTGTAGCCATTCCAGGGCATGAAGGCGACGCGCATATTCTGGCCCAACGCCAACTCTCCCATATCGGTCGAAGGGCCGTCTGCCAGTACATCACTGCGTTCAATGTGGTCGCCGGGCTTGACCAGGGGCCTCTGGTTTATGCAGGTATTCTGGTTGGAACGGGTGTATTTGGTAAGGTTGTAAATATCGACACCGGGTTCGCCGGCCTCCGTCTCCTCATCGTTCACCCTTACCACGATTCGGCCTGCGTCGACCGAGTCCACCACGCCACCGCGTCGTGCCACTTCGGTGACACCAGAATCCACCGCCACCGATCGCTCCATCCCTGTACCCACAAGCGGCTTCTCCGCGCGCAATGTCGGCACCGCTTGGCGCTGCATATTGGAGCCCATCAATGCCCGGTTGGCATCATCGTGCTCCAAAAAGGGAATCAACGATGCAGCCACCGATACAATCTGCTTGGGCGACACATCCATGTACTCAATGCGTTCGGGGGAAGAGAGGGTGAACTCGTTTTGGTGCCTGCAAGAGACAAGCTCATCCACCAGACGATTGTCTGCATCCAGCGTCGCGCTCGCCTGGGCAATAACGTATCTGCCCTCCTCAATCGCCGACAAATAGTGGATATCGTTCGATGCCCTGCCATCCTCCACTTTGCGGTATGGCGTCTCCAGAAATCCGTAATCATTGGTTCTGGAGTACACCGCCAGTGAATTGATCAGACCAATATTTGGCCCTTCAGGCGTCTCGATGGGGCAGACGCGACCATAGTGTGTCGGATGCACGTCGCGGACCTCGAAACCCGCTCGCTCCCGGGCCAAGCCGCCTGGACCCAATGCGGAGACCCGACGTTTGTGAGTGACTTCCGAAAGCGGATTGTTTTGATCCATGAATTGTGACAACTGGCTGGAACCGAAAAACTCCTTAATGGCTGCAGAGACCGGTTTGGCATTGATCATCTGTTGCGGCATCAACCCTTCGGACTCCGCCAAGGTCAGTCGCTCCTTGACCGCGCGCTCCACGCGCACGAGACCGACGCGGAACTGGTTTTCCGCCATCTCCCCCACAGATCGTATTCGCCGGTTCCCGAGATGATCAATATCGTCGACAACACCATGGCCGTTGCGGATCGCGACCAGTTCTTTCAGCACGTCGATGATATCCTCATTCGAGAGAACACCCTCTCCAGTGACATCATCTCTTCCGAGACGCTTGTTAAATTTCATGCGCCCTACCGCGGAAAGATCATAGCGCTCCGGGCTAAAAAAGAGACTCTTGAAAAGATTTTGTGCGGCCTCCTTGGTTGGCGGTTCGCCTGGGCGCATCATGCGGTAAATCTCAACCTGCGCCTCGAGTTGAGACGATGACGGGTCGATACGCAATGTATTGGACATGTACGGACCGTGGTCCAGATCATTTGTAAAAATAGTCTCGATCTTCTTGACGCCAGCATCGATCAAGCCCTGCAGCAGTTCTTCGGTGATCTCGTCATTGGCATTGGCCACCACCTCACCGGTTTCCTTATCGATCACCGCATGGGCCAACACCTTGGTGTGGAGAAATTCGAGCGGCACATCAAGCTGCTTGATGCCCGCTTTCTCCAACTCCCTGATGTGTCGCTGAGTCACTCGGCGGCCGGTCTCGACAACGATGTTTTTTCCCGCCTTGATATCGAACGTTGCAGTTTCGCCACGCAGACGTTCGGGAACCAGGCTGAGCTTGGCCTTGGTCTTGGTCAGGGCGAAGTTATCAGTTTCAAAGAACATGCCGAGAATCTCCTCGGCCTCGAATCCAAGTGCACGCAGCAAAATAGTCGCCGGCAACTTGCGACGTCGGTCTATTCGAACAAACACGTTGTCTTTCGGGTCGAATTCGAGGTCCAGCCAAGAGCCACGGTACGGAATCACACGTGCGGAAAACAGCAGCTTCCCGGAGGAGTGCGTCTTACCCTTGTCATGGTCAAAGAAGACACCGGGAGAGCGGTGCAACTGTGAAACGATAACGCGCTCTGTGCCATTGATAACAAAGGTGCCGTTTTCGGTCATCAGGGGCATCTCTCCCATATAGACCTCTTGCTCGCGAATGTCCTTGACCACCTTGGAGCCAGCCGGCGCCTCTTTGTCGTAAATAACGAGGCGCACCAATACCCTCAAAGGTGCCGCAAAAGTAGTGCCCCGAAGCTGACATTCGCGGACGTCGAATACCGGTGTACCTAGACGATAACTGACATATTCCAGCATCGCGTTGCCCGAGTAGCTGACGATGGGGAACACAGACTTGAAAGCGGCGTGGAGTCCTCGTTCTTCGAGCTCCTCCTCGGTCTTATCCGCTTGCAAAAAACTACGATATGAATCAATCTGAGTTGCCAGCAGATAAGGCACCTCAAGGATGATCGGACGTTTTCCGAAATCCTTGCGAATACGCTTTTTCTCAGTAAAAGAATAGGCCATGTTGCCGTCCCTCGGTATCTTAAGGCTCTTGAGAGATACCGCCGTATCTCTCAGAAATCAAAACGCGTATCCAGCAGCATTGCTACTGGCATTGCTCCCTGCTAATTCCCCACTCCTCAGACCATACCGGTCAGGAGTCAATCCCTTTTGAAATGCCTGCCCAGTTGGGGTGGGCATCTGTACTACCGCCAACTTCACTACTCAGAGCGGGGAGTTGAAAATCAGCCACAAGCGGTAAAAGGCCGGTGGCGATAACGCCACCAGCCCTACACCGTTTGCAGTACGCAGTGATTTGGCCAAGAATTACTTAATCTCGACGCTACCACCTGCTTCTTCTACCTGCTTTTTCATATCTTCAGCCTCGTCCTTGGTGACACCCTCTTTGATCGTAGTCGGGGCACCCTCGACCGCGTCCTTGGCTTCCTTCAGGCCGAGACCGGTGATGCCTCTTACTACCTTGATGACACCCACTTTCTTGTCACCAAAACCAGTTAATACCACGTCGAACTCAGTCTGCTCTTCCGCAGCGCCGGCATCACCACCGCCAGCAGCGACAGGGGCCGCTGCCACTGCTGCTGCAGCACTGACTCCAAACTTCTCTTCCATCGCCTGTACTAGCTCGACGACATCCATGACGCTCATAGCGGCGATGGCGTCAAGAATTTCCTCTTTTGAAACAGCCATTGATAACTCCTGAAAAATTATGATGATTAGGTGTAAATTGCAGTAAACCGATTATGCTGCTTCTTTGGCATCGCGGATCGCAGCCACAGTACGAACCAGTTTTCCCGGTACCTCGTTGAGGGTGCGGGCTAACTTTTCGACAGGTGCCAACATAACCGCCATCAGCATGCTGACGGCCTGGTCGTAGGTTGGCATCTCGGCAAGGGCAGTTATCTTGGCGGGCTCAAGAAGATCACCACCAATAGCTACCAGCTTGACCACGAGACGGTCGTGCTGCTTTGAAAAATCCTTGATGACACGAGCGGCGGAGCCGGGATCCTCCCCGGAGAAAGCGAGGACCAGCGGACCGGTCAACCCTTCCTGCATACAGGCAAAATCTGTATCCTCCAGAGCACGCCTCGCCAGCGAATTCTTGACCACCCGCAGATATACGCCCGCCTCACGCGCCTTGACACGCAATTCGGTCATCTCCTCCACGGTTAATCCCTGATACTCCGCTGCAATCGCGGACGAAGCCCCGCTTGCTACTTCAGCAACTTCGGTAACGACAGCTTTCTTTTGCTCAATATTGAGTGGCACTCGTCACCTCTTAACTACAGTGGAACGACCAACGCCGTTCCGGTTCACTAGGATCGGCATCCCAATGGGATACCAGGTTTACAACGTGCACCATCATCAGTTAAAACCTGATTCAGGAGCCCCGTCTGCGTAGGCATTGCATTAAGCCCGATAATCCAGGCACCTACGGTCTTTGACAGCACCCGGAAATTCCGGAGCCCCAAAGTCTTTGTTGCCACATCCCCGCCGCTGCAGACGCAGATCAAGAGGGATGTGCGCCAAGTTCTAAACAGCCAGAGAGGCCTGCTCTACTGTCAGTCCCGGCCCCATGGTTGAGGAAACCGTTACCTTCTTTAGGTAGACGCCTTTTGCCGCGCTGGGTTTCATTTTGTTGAGGTCAACAATCAGCGCTTCAAGATTCTGCTTAAGTTTGGCTGCGTCAAAATCGAGCTTGCCTATCGGGCAGTGGATAATTCCACCCTTATCAGTGCGGTATCTAACCTGGCCGGCCTTGGCATTGTTTACCGCCTCGGTAACATTCGGAGTAACTGTGCCTACTTTAGGATTCGGCATCAATCCTCTGGGACCAAGTATCTGACCCAGCTTACCCACAACTCTCATGGCATCGGGTGTTGCAATAACCACGTCAAAATCCAAACGGCCGTCCTTGATCTCGGCAGCCAAATCGTCGAATCCCACTATATCGGCACCAGCGGCGGTTGCAGCCTCTGCGTTGGCACCTTGAGCAAATACCGCGACCCGCACTGTTTTACCGGTGCCGTTGGGCAACACTGTGGAACCACGTACCACCTGATCCGATTTACGTGGATCCACGCCCAAATTGATGGCCACGTCGACTCCCTCGCTGAATTTTACGGTTGATACCGATTTCAGCAGTGCCACAGCATCTTCGATGGTGTACTGCTTGTCGGCGGCCACCTTCTCTGCGATTGCGCGCGCGCGCTTTGTCTTATTCGCCATTTTCTATTCCACCCCTTCCACATCCAGGCCCATGGAGCGGGCACTGCCAGCAATGGTTCGGATCGCTGCATCCATATCCGCCGCAGTAATATCCGGTTGTTTGATTGTGGCAATCTCCTCAAGCTGCGCCCGACTGACCTTTCCCACTTTCTCGGTGTTCGGCCGACCGGACGCCTTGGTAAGGCCAGCGGCTTTTTTCAGTAGCACCGCTGCCGGCGGTGTCTTGGTGATAAAGGTGAAACTGCGATCGGAATAGACCGTGATAACCACTGGCGTAGGGAGTCCCTTTTCGACATTCTGGGTCTTAGCATTGAATGCCTTACAGAACTCCATTATGTTCACTCCATGCTGACCCAGTGCAGGGCCCACGGGAGGGCTGGGATTAGCCTCCCCCGCTTTTACCTGAAGCTTGATGTACGCTGTAATTTTTTTTGCCATGAAACACCTCGATTACGGGTGCAAACGCTGAGGAATGGTTACCGCAGCTCCCCGTGTTATGAATAGACTTCGCGCCTCTTGAAGCGAAATCCAAAACTCAATTTGTCACCGTATCGGTCGTCCCGCAGCCTTGAAACACCCAGTACGAAAAACCCTGGTACAACTCAGCAAGACATAAAAGATGCGCTTATCCCTTCTCTACCTGGCCAAACTCCAGGTCCACCGGCGTGGAACGGCCAAAAATGAGCACCGATACTTTCAACCTGCTTTTCTCGTAGTCGACATCTTCGACTACCCCATTAAAATCATTGAACGGACCATCTATGACCCGCACGACCTCTCCAGGTTCGAACAATACCTTCGGCCGCGGTTTTTCCACTCCCTCCTGGACGCGCTGTAATATCTGATCAGCCTCTCGATCGGTTATGGGAGCAGGGCGGTCGCCGGTGCCGCCGATAAATCCCATCACCTTTGGCACATCCTTGACCAAATGCCAGCTGTCGTCGGTCATATCCATCTGCACCAGCACATACCCAGGGAAAAATTTGCGTTCGCTTCGACGTTGCTGACCGCCACGCATCTCCACTACTTCTTCGGTGGGCACCAGCACTTCACCGAATAAATCCTCCATCCCGAAGCGTTTGATTCGCTCCTCCAGCGATCGCTTCACCTGGGCTTCAAACCCTGAATAGGCATGTACCACGTACCAGCGCTTCGCCATTTTGTATTCCTATCCGGTTACCGACTTAACTATCGTCAGCAGCAACATATCGAAAAGCCACAACACAATGCCCATGATTAGGACCATCACAAATACGATAAGGGTTGTCTGTACAGTCTCCTGTCGGGTCGGCCAGACCACCTTCCGGACCTCATTGCGGGAGGCCATGGCGAAATCCCATATGCGGCGTCCCGGCACGGTCTGCAAGGCGATGGCGATGGCTATACCGGTCACTACCAGTAACCCAAGTACACGCAGCAGCGTGGAGTATTCCTCAAAGAGGTAGAATACGCCGATACCGCCGAGCAGCAATACTGCAGCCCCCAGCAATTTGACTGTATCCATTCCGGAGCTTTCGACTTCTGCTTTTACGTTCATTCCTGCCAATACACCCTGTTCGAGTGCTCGTAATATGGCAGGCCAGGAGGGACTCGAACCCCCAACCTGCGGTTTTGGAGACCGCTGCTCTACCAGTTGAGCTACTGGCCTAAAAGATAAAGAAGGGAAAGCCCCGGTTAATGCAGCGTATTGGTTTGGCTGCCCCGGGGCTTAACCTAGCTGTAATCACAGTTACTCGATAATCTTGGAAACCACACCGGCGCCGACGGTTCGACCCCCTTCGCGGATTGCAAAGCGCAATCCCTCTTCCATCGCGATCGGCGCTATCAGGGTCACCGTCATCTTCACGTTGTCACCAGGCATCACCATCTCCACGCCCTCCGGCAAATCCACCGCCCCCGTCACATCCGTCGTGCGGAAGTAAAACTGCGGCCGGTAGTTGTTGAAGAACGGCGTGTGACGACCCCCCTCTTCCTTGCTCAACACATAGACCTCCGCCTCAAAGTGCGTGTGCGGCGTGATCGTCTTCGGCTTCGCCAGCACCTGGCCGCGCTCCACCTCCTCCCGCTTGGTGCCTCGCAGCAGCACTCCAACATTGTCTCCCGCTTCGCCCTGATCCAGCAGCTTGCGGAACATCTCTACCCCCGTGCAGGTGGTCTTCTGCGTCGGCTTGATGCCCACGATCTCCACCTCTTCTCCTACCTTGATCACACCACGCTCTACTCGACCCGTTACCACCGTGCCTCGTCCTGATATCGAGAAAACATCCTCTATCGGCATCAGAAACGGCTTGTCCGTATCACGCTCTGGCTCCGGTATGTAGGCATCCATCTCTTCCACCAGCTTGATGATCGATGGCTCACCTATATCCGACTTGTCTCCCTCCAACGCCTTCAGCGCCGAACCCACCACGATCGGCGTGTCGTCCCCAGGAAACTCGTACTGGTCAAGAAGCTCACGAACCTCCATCTCCACCAGCTCTAAAAGCTCCTCGTCGTCAACCATGTCCGCCTTGTTCATATACACAAGGATGTAGGGCACACCTACCTGCCGCGAAAGCAAAATATGCTCTCGCGTCTGCGGCATCGGTCCGTCCGCAGCAGACACCACCAGCACCGCACCATCCATCTGCGCCGCGCCGGTGATCATGTTCTTGATATAGTCCGCGTGACCCGGACAGTCCACGTGAGCATAGTGGCGTGAATCCGACTCGTACTCCACGTGCGCCGTCGCTATCGTTATACCCCGCTCACGCTCTTCCGGCGCATTATCGATATCGGCGTAATCTTTGAACTCGCCGCCCCGTACCTCCGCCATCACCTTCGTGATCGCAGCCGTCAGCGTCGTCTTACCATGGTCTACGTGGCCAATCGTGCCTACATTTACGTGCGGCTTATTGCGTTCAAATTTTTCCTTGGACATCGAATCAATCTCCGAGTGGTTATATATATTAGGTTAACTGCCTTACCAGCTATCAACTTCCGGGCGGGCCACACACCCGCTAAATCTTTGGAGCCCAGGAGCAGATTTGAACTGCCGACCTCACCCTTACCAAGGGTGCGCTCTACCAACTGAGCTACCCGGGCATACTATTAATACTTGGAGCGGGTGATGGGAATCGAACCCACGTCATCAGCTTGGAAGGCTGAGGTTCTACCGTTGAACTACACCCGCAGTCTACCGGGACGCCCGCCGCGCCGCGCCTACACATGGTGGAGGGGGGAGGATTCGAACCTCCGAAGGCTGAGCCGTCAGATTTACAGTCTGATCCCTTTGGCCACTCGGGAACCCCTCCACGAAGCCCGCTATTCTCCTTCAACAATCAACTGGCTGTCAACTTTTTTCGAACCGTTACCCGAGATGTATCCGGGGCGGCATTGGCGTTGGCTTGGCAAGGGATTTCCACTTCTTCAGAGACAATCTTGGGGAAAATGGGAGCGCATACATTAGCCAGGCATATATCCATATAAATCAAATAATTCCATATAAACCTTGACTAATCTAGCATCACGCTCGACTATGCGCTGGCTGTTATTTGGTGGCCGGCTAAAACAAATAATCACAAACGGGGGCCTACACCACACATTGTCTTTGGCTAGCAGTTTTTTGGGAGGTTATTCCATGCAGTTTCGCAGATCCTTGGCGGTGCTCGCTGCCGCATCTCTCTTCGTCCCTGGCGCCTGGGCCACGAACGGCTATTTTTCCCACGGCTGGGGCACTAAATCCAAGGCCATGGCGGGAGTAGCGGCCGGATTACCTCAGGACACTCTGGTTGCCGCAACCAATCCCGCGGGCATGGGCCTGGTGGGAAGCAGTTTCGACTTGGGCATCGCCTTTTTCAGCCCATCGGACCGGGGCTATACGGCCAATGAGGACTACTCACCCGGGGCCCCATTTGTGACGCCGGGCACTTACACGAGTAATCTCGACTGGTTCATTATTCCAAGCTTCGGTTACAACCGTGTCATCGACGAAAATATGACCATTGGCCTGAGTGTTTTCGGGAATGGCGGGATGAATACCAAGTACACCGAACGGGCGGTGTGGGAAAACTTTGCCATGCCACCCAACACCACCGTGGACATGAATGGCAGGCCGATTGGAAACGACCCCACATGCCAGGCGCCCAACAACGCCAATCCCTGCGGCGTTTTTACCGCGACCACGCCTACCGGTGTCACATTAGAGCAGTTATTCATCGAAATTCCCTTTACCTACAAAGCCAACGAGGTGCACACCTTGGGTATTGCACCGGTATTCGCGGTCCAAAGCTTCAAGGCAGAGGGGCTCGAGCCTTTTCGCCAGATGTCGGTAAACCCAGACGGGGTAACCAACAACGGCACGGACTGGTCCTATGGGTACGGCCTGCATATTGGCTGGGTTGGCGAGGTGCATGAGAAAGTAACTCTTGGCGCCGCCTACCGAACCAAGATGTGGATGACCTCATTCGATGACTACGATGGTCTGTTTGCGAACGAGGGAGAGTTCGACATCCCTGCAATGTTATCTCTCGGCCTGTCTTACAAGCCCACACCCAATCTGGTTTTAGCCTTCGACTATCAACGGATTTTTTATGGTCAGATCGACGCGCTGTCGAATTCCAACAACTCCAACATCCAGGGTTGCTTTGGACCGGGAAACAAACCCAGCTACTGCCTGGGCGGCGAAGACGGTTTGGGTTTTGGATGGGACGATATGGATGTCTACAAACTGGGAGTGCGCTGGGATTACAACCCGAAATGGAGCTTCCTGGGCGGAGTCAGTTACGCCAGTGACTTTGCCCCCGGCGGTGAGGGTCTTTTCAATGTGCTGGCGCCAGCAACCATCAAATGGCATGGGACACTGGGTGTGATCTACCGCCATAGCCAGACCAATGAGTTCAATCTCTCTTTCGCCTATATGCCCAACGAGGAACTTGAAGGGACAAATGAGAATGTCACAGGCTCACAAACCGGGAGCATTTTCATGGAACAGATGGACATAGAGCTTGGCTGGACGCATAGATTTTGACTGCGGTATAGCCCATCGGCCCTACAGTTGAGGCGGTTGCCCCATGGGGTAACCGTTTTTCTACTGCGTTGAATGCAACTCCTGCATAGCGAGCTGGAACTGCCCGCCCTGGAGCTGCGGAAAAACCCGCTCCGCCTCCAAAAGCGCCTGGTTAATGGCATCCGCTTGCATCCTCGTCGGCCCGCCCAATACGTAGTCAACCACGTTTGCACTGTCATCCGGTCGGCCGATACCTATTCTGAGTCGCCAGAATTCGCGTCCATCCATCGCTTTCACTATATCCCGCAATCCATTGTGGCCCGCATGCCCTCCACCCCTTTTCAGGCGGACCGTTCCCGGCGGTAGGTCCAGCTCATCATGTGCTACCAGGATCTGGGAGAGAGGTATTTTAAAGTAGCTTGCTAGACTGGAGAGAGACTGACCGCTGCGGTTCATGAAGGTAGTGGGCTTCAGCAGCCAGCATTCCCTCCCAACCGATTGTAAACGACCGATTTCACCCAGAAATCTAGAATCCGGTCGCAAAGCCAAGCCGTGGCGCCGAGCCACCAGATCAACAAACCAGAAGCCCGCGTTGTGTCGAGTACTTTCGTATCTCGGGCCGGGATTACCCAGGCCCACGATCAGGCGTAACGGTTGATTACTGGTTTGACTCATGGATGCTCGCCGCCATCCGATCTTCGGCCGGGTGGTTGATTTGGCAAAAAAGCGGTAAAAAGCCTAATCATATAACGCCAACGGGCAGGTCAATGATAGATACGTCAATGACCTGCCCGGTAAGATAATGGGAGAACAACTTGGTCCTACTCTTCCGTATCCTCCTCTCCTGTAGCTGCAGCTGGTTCTACCCCTTCGCCTTCTTCCTCGGCTCCCTCCAGCTCCTCTTCGACCTCTTCCTCCATGAGCTGTACCGTAATCGAGACCACTGGATTATCGTATTCCTCGCCCTGAGAAAGTATGGGAAGCTCGACCCCCTCCGGCACTGATAATTCGGAAAGCCTGACCGCGCCTCCGATATCCATATCGGCTATATCAACCTCCAAATACTCTGGAAGGTCTGCTGGGAGGCAGCTGACCTCCACATCCGCGATATGGTGGAAAACTGTGCCGCCCATTTTTACACCCACGGCGGTCTCTTCGTTAACCAGATGTATCGGGACATTGGTTCTGATTTTTTCGGTAGCGGAAACCCGCTGAAAATCAATATGCTGGATAAAAGGTCTCGAAGGATGGCGCTGAATATCCTTCAAAAGCACCCGCTGTCTCTTGCCTTCCACGTTAAGCGTGAGAATGGTGGAAAAGATGGATCCCCGCTCCAGGTGCTGGTTCAACTTGTGCTGTATTACCGAGATCATTTGGGGATCCCGATGTGCCCCGTATATGATTCCCGGAACCAACCCGGCACGACGTAGGCGGCGGCTCGCACCCTTACCCACATCCGCTCGCGGCTGCGCTTTGATTTCTTCAGTTTCGCTCATGTTTAACTCCAACTCATTTTGGTTGAAAGAATCATCATCTCCCCGCGACCAGATCGACGATGACTTCGTTGCTACATTTCTCCCCGCCTAACCTACAAACAGGGAGGTTACTGATTCATCGATTGCCAAGCGACGAATCGTCTCGGCCACCAACTCTGCGATGCTGATTTGACGGATTTTATCGCAGGCCAATGCATCCTCATGCAGAGGGATGGTATTGGAGACCACCAACTCATCCAACTCGGAATTATTGATGTTCTGCACAGCGGGACCGGAGAGCACGGGATGTGTACAGTAGGCCACAACCCTGAGTGCCCCATGGCTTTTCAAAGCGCCCGCCGCCTTGCACAATGTCCCGGCGGTGTCAACGAGATCGTCGATCAAGACACAACTGCGCCCCTCAACATCGCCGATGATATTCATCACCTGAGCCTCATTGGCCTGTGGGCGGCGCTTGTCAATGATAGCCAGATCGGCATCGTCCAGCTGTTTAGCAAGCGCCCTGGCCCTGACTACACCACCCACATCTGGAGAAATTACCATTAACCTATGGTATTTCTGCCGCCACACATCTCCCAAAAGAATCGGCAGGGCGTAGATATTGTCGATGGGGATATCAAAAAATCCCTGTATCTGATCTGCGTGAAGGTCAACCGTCATTACCCGATTTGCACCAGCAGCCGCAAGTTGCTTGGCGACCAGCCTAGCGGTAATGGGAACCCGTGCCGACCGGGGGCGACGATCCTGACGCGCATATCCGAAATAGGGAAGCACCGCTGTTATGCGGCTGGCGGATGCCCAGCGTAGAGCGTCGATCAGGACCAACAGCTCCATTAGATTGTCATTGGTAGGCCTGCAGGTGGACTGAACGACGTAGACATCCCTGCCGCGCACGCTCTCCATAATCTCGGCCATCACTTCACCATCGCTGAACTGACCTACCATGGCCCTGCCCTGGCGCAGATTCAGCCATCCACAGACCTCGTTCACCAGGTCTGGATTGGAGTTTCCCGAAAACAACATCATGCCGCTCTCTGACACGGCCAGGTCCTCTCAGCTTGATTACATCAGGTTAATTTCGGTGCGAAATGAATTGATCTCAGGCTACCCCGGAAGGTTATCGCCTGACTCGAGCGTCCAAACCACCACTAGGGTCCGTCGACCCTTTGTCTACCTCATTCAATACCATCGTGCCGATTCGTACTCGACCAACGGCCTCACCTGTTCTGATTGGCTGGGGCGGCAGGATTCGAACCTGCGCATGCAGGGATCAAAACCCTGTGCCTTACCGCTTGGCGACGCCCCAAATAGTCATTTCCGTTCCCTAAAAAGCGTACTCGATTTCAGGTGCACATATGGCCGCTGTACAATGGCGACCGGTTCACTCCCCGGGCAATCAATATCCTATAAATATCAGGGACCTGTCTAGCGACCTCTTGGGCCTCGTTTAAACAGTCAAATACTGCAAAAACACAGGCTCCGGTACCTGTCAACCTCGGCTCAGCATACCTGCGAAGCCAGTCCATCGCCTCCGCCACCGCCGGGTAACGGGCGCATACCACCTGCCGACAGTCGTTTTCTACGCTGCCGTCGAGAAAGTCGCGTATTCTGATCCTGGGAGAGTCCCGTGTCAAATCGGGATCAAGGAATACTGCCTTAGTAGAAACATGGCAGGGAGGAACAAGAATCAGATAGTGGGGTTCCGGGAGATCCAGTGGCTGGAGCCTCTCCCCGACCCCCTCCCCCCAAGCCGCTCTACCCCGCACGAATACGGGGACATCCGCACCAAGGGAGAGGCCCAAATCTTCCAGTTCGTAGCGGCTTAGCCCGGTCTGCCACAACTTGTTCAATGCCACCAGAGTGGTAGCGGCATCGGAACTGCCACCCCCAAGACCTGCGCCCATGGGCAGGTGCTTTTGCAGGCTAATTTCCGCGCCGAGAACAGACCCTGTATGCTGTTGCAACAGGTGGGCTGCCCGCAGTACTAAGTCCTGATCTTCCGGTATGCCCGGTACTAATGTGGTTCTGAGAATTCGGCCATCTTCGCGCAACGAAAAATTCAATTGATCCCCGATATCCAAGAACTGGAAAACGGTCTGAAGCAGATGATACCCATCGCTGCGACGACCGACGATTCTCAGCATTAGATTTAACTTAGCTGGAGCTGGCCAGGCTTGAGTGTCCATCTCAATGAAGGTAGCGAGCAACCCAGAATGGACCCCGGGGGCTGCTCATACGCCGAGCCGTTCCATCGTCTTTCGCACATGTCGGTTTTCAGGATCCTGCGACAATATGTGCTGCCATATCCGTAGTGCCTCCTTCTGATCACCAGTGACCCACAATACCTCCCCCAAGTGAGCCGCGATCTCGGAGTCGGGCAGCAAATCAAAAGCGCGTCGTAGGTAATCCAGTGCCTGCTCGTAGTTACCCAACCGGTACTGCAGCCAACCCATACTGTCGAGAATTGCAGGCGAGTCGGGGTTGAGTTTGAGAGCCTGTGAGATCAGGCGCAAGGCCTCGTCAAACCTGATCGATCGGTCCGCGTAAGTGTAGCCCAGGGCGTTGAGGGCATCAGCGTTTTCGGGATCGCGTGCTATTACCCGCCTGAGATCTCGCTCAAGAATGTCCATGCGATCAATTTCGGCAGCATAAAGCCCTCTGGCGTAAAGTAAATCGTCGCTCTCCGGATGGGCCTCGAGGGCTTTGCCATAGAGTGCCAGCACTTCGCGCGCGGAAGCATGATTCTTGAGAATATCGACTTCGAGCAGATAAAGCTGTACAGAATACTCCTTCATCTGCACCCGCAGGTTTTGCACCCAATGGCGGGCTTCCTGCACCCGACCCTCACCCGCCATCACTTGGGCAATCCGCACCTGAGCATCAAAATGATAGTCACCCCTGGTTACTTTCTCATACCACTGGATTGCCTGCTCCCAGTTCTTCGACTGCTCTTCGATACGGCCCAGATAGTAGGCAGCATCATCTTTGCGCTTGCCGGAGTCATAAAGGGCTCGAAAATACTTTTTGGCCGCCCGTGGTTTTTCCAATTGCAATGCCAAAACACCAAGCGCGTAAGTGGTGTTGTCATCGTCGGGTGAAAGACGCTGGACTTTACGGAACTGACGATACCCGCCTTCGAAATCATCCGTCTCCACCAACAACTTGGCAAGCGCGGTGTTGGCCTCTAAATCGTTTGCATCTCTTTGCACGGCCTCCTTTAAGATCTTCAGCGCCCCCTCATTGTCACCCTGCATTTTGCGTATCCGACTTAGCAAAACATAACCCTTGTTCCAGTCTGGATTTCTGGACAGGACATCGCCGATATCCGCCTCAGCCTGGGAAAAATCTCTCCAGGCCAAAGAAAGCAAAGCGAGAGCGTATCCTGCCCGGGGATCTTCGGAATGCCGCTCTACAAACCGATTCATAAGCCGCCGGACACGGCCGCGATCCGCCTCTTTGCTCAAGATCACCATCGATGAGATGTAGCCGTCCACCTCCAGACGTTCGCTGATTGCAACAATAGCCTCCATCTGCTGCAAGGCCAGATCTTCTTGCCCGACTCGAAAGTGGAGCAATACAGCCAACTGCCTTGCGTCTAAGTCATTCGGTGCCAGTCTGACCCAGCGCCTTACTGCCTCGAGTGCAAGGTCATCTCGTTTGAGAAGCAGGGCGACCCTTGCGGCTCGCTCCGAAGCAACGGCGTCTTCAGCGAGCTCAGCCGTACGATTCTGGTGTTTGTAAGCCGCATCCAGCTGCCCGCGTTGCAGCGCTATCTCCCCTGCCAGGGCGTGATAGACAATATCGGAATCGAGTTCGGTTACCCTGGCCGCCGGCTCCTGAAACGGCATTTCCGGTTTGGATACCTCTGGGGTGGTTGTAACAGGAGGCTGATGAAACCTGGTGGCGCACCCGATTAGTGACGCGGAAATCAACAGCGGGAAGAAATAACAGAAACGCAGTCTCATCTATGCTCCCAGATACTAAATCAAACCGGTTTTTCGTCCGCCTCACGACACACCGCGGAACGGAACCAGGATCACTACTCCAACAACTGCCATGATAAACAAATTTGCAGAAAACGGCGCAAAAAGCCGGCGGCGCTTGAATTTAACCCCTTGATACTACAAAATTTCAGATTCTCCAATGCCCAAATAGCTTCAAATGGCGCTGCTAGCTTTAGGTCTCAATCACAAAACAGCCCCCGTGGATGTTCGCGAGAGGGTCACTTTCGGCCCTGACATCATCGTGGCCGCACTTCGTAGTGTCTGCGAGCTGCCGGGGGTAGAGGAGGCGGTCATCGTTTCGACCTGCAATCGCACCGAGTTGTATTTTTCTCTCGAAGGTGACGCGGTCGAGGATATAGCTCCCTGGCTCGCGAGTTTTCACGGATTGGAGCTGGAGACCATCTCTCCATTCCTTTATAACTACGAAGGAAGAAACGCCGTATCCCACCTCTTGAGCGTTGCCTGTGGTCTGGACTCAATGGTGCTTGGAGAGCCGCAGATTCTCGGCCAAGTAAAGCAATCCTACCAGACCGCCAATGATGCAGCGGTTACCGGAAAGCTGCTCGGTCGCCTCTTCCAACACACCTTCTCGGTTGCCAAGCAGGTGCGCACCGACACAGCCATCGGGCATAGTCCGGTCTCCATCGCATTTGCCGCAGTAAGCCTTGCCCACCAGATTTTCAGCGATCTCTCGGAGCAAACAGCCCTGTTGATCGGTGCCGGGGAGACTGTTGAGCTCGCTGCCCGCCATCTGCATCAACACCGCATTGGCCAACTCATAGTCGCCAACCGAACCCTGGAGCGGGCGCATTCTCTCGCCAATCAGTTCGAGGGCTATGCCATCGCACTTCCAGAGATCCCCTCACACCTAGCAGAAGCAGATATAGTCATTTCCTCGACCGCCAGCCCGCTACCGGTGCTGGGCAAGGGAACCGTGGAAAGCGCACTGAAAAAGCGCAAACATCAGCCAATATTCATGGTAGATATCGCCGTCCCCAGAGATATCGAGGCGGAGGTCGGGGATCTCAATGATATCTATCTCTACACTGTGGATGACCTGCAGGAGGTCATTGAAGAGAACATGCGCTCCCGCCAGGAGGCTGCTCAACAAGCCCAGGAAATCATAGCGTTGCACACCGAAGAATTCATGGGGTGGCTGCGCTCACTAGATGCGGCGGGCATGATCCAGGACTATCGTCGTCACGCTGACAAGCTGCGCAAAGAAGTGCTGAATCGGGCATTGAAGCAGCTTAGAAACGGAAAGCCCCCGGAAGAGGTTATGTCGTTTTTGGCCCACACCCTAACCAACAAGCTGTTGCACACACCGAGCACGCAGATCAGGCAAGCCGGTTTCGAAGGACAGGTGGAACTATTGGAGGCAGCAAACACCCTGTTTCAAATCAGTGATACCGCCGGCCGTAAATGAAACCTTCAATCCGCAGTAAACTGGATCAAATAAGCGAACGATTCCAGGAAATCACAGCCTTGTTGGCGGAGCCGGAGGTGCAGGGCGACCAGTCTCTTTTCAGGTCGCTCAGTCAGGAATACGCCCAACTCGAACCGGTAGTCAGCTGTTATGAGCGCTATCGCGGGCACCAAATCGCCATCGAAAACGCTCGCAGTATGCTCGACGACCCCGAAATGTCTGAGCTGGCTCGTGATGAAATGGATCAGGAGAAGACATCCCTGGAGCAACTCGAGCCACAGCTTCAGTTGCTGCTGCTACCAACCGACCCCAACGATCAACGCAACATTTTTTTAGAGATTCGTGCCGGTACCGGAGGGGCGGAAGCGGCATTGTTTTCCGGAGACCTCTACCGCATGTATTTACGTTATTCCGAGCTCCAAGGTTGGAATGTAGAGCTGATCAGTGAAAGCCTGGGAGAGCAGGGAGGTTACAAAGAGATCGTTTGTCGCATCAGTGGTCGCGGCGTCTACTCCAAACTCAAGTTCGAATCGGGCACCCATCGGGTGCAAAGGGTGCCGGAAACCGAATCACAGGGAAGAATCCACACCTCCGCGTGCACCCTGGCTGTGCTGCCAGAGGCACAATCCGTTGATCAGGTCGAAATAAATTCGGGAGACTTGCGCATAGATACTTTCCGCGCGTCGGGCGCCGGTGGACAGCATGTCAACAAGACCGATTCCGCGGTACGTATCACTCACCTACCCACCGGCATTGTCGTCGAATGTCAGGATCAGCGATCCCAACACAAGAACAAGGCCCAGGCAATGTCATTACTGCAAGCCCGATTGCTTTCCGGTCTACAGCAGGAAGCGGCCGATAAACGTGCTGAGTCCAGAAAATTTCAGGTTGGTAGCGGTGATCGTTCGGAACGCATTCGCACCTATAATTTTCCTCAGAATCGGCTCACCGACCACCGCATCAATCTTACCCTTTACAAGCTGGATGAGATTTTAGAGGGGGCACTGGATCAGGTGATTGAGCCGCTAATTCAGGAGCACCAGGCGGAACAGTTGACCCTACTCTCCAACGAAGGTGGTTGATCCCAGCCGCACCATTATTCAGGCGATAGCAGAAGCTTGCACCTTGCTAGACGAGGATCAATCGCTGTTACCGCGACTGGAAGCAGAGACACTACTCGCCTTTGTGCTCGACAAACCCAGGAGCTATTTGTTGGCCTGGCCCGAACGCTCATTGTCCCCGGAGCTTTTAGATCGTTTTCGCACACTGGTTCGCCGTCGCCGCCGGGGTGAACCCCACGCCTATTTAACCGGTCTTAAGGAATTCTGGTCACTCAGCTTCAAGATAACTCCAGCCACTCTGGTACCGCGACCGGAAACAGAATTGCTGGTGGAACGGGCGCTGCAGCTCATACCAGTAAATAAGGCATGCGAGGCAGCCGACCTGGGAACCGGTTGCGGCGCTATTGCTGCCGCACTCGCGAGCGAGCGATCTCTCTGCCGGGTCCATGCGGTAGAGGCCTCTGCGGGCGCCCTAAGCGTGGCCCAAGATAACTTCACTGCCCTAGGTTTGAACAACGTCACCTCCTACAAGGGCGACTGGTGCCACCCTCTCTCCGAGTTGTCGCTATTTGACATTATCGTGAGTAATCCGCCATATATCCGCGCTAACGACCCTCATCTCAAAGCACTTTCATGGGAACCCCGAGAGGCGCTAATCTCCCCGGAAAATGGCCTGCAGGATATACGCCACATTGTCGACCAAGCATTCTCCAAGCTACTCCCGGGGGGCTACCTCGTGCTTGAGCACGGCTTCGATCAGGGCGAGCAGGTCAGGGCGCTACTGTCCCAACGAGGTTTCATCGAGTGCCGAACTCATTGTGACCTAAACGGCCTGGAACGCATCAGTGAAGGAAGGCACCCGATGTGATTCCAGTACCGCAATCGCCGCCTAGAAATTCATCCCCATATTGACTAATCCTGATCACCTATTAGGATTGAGGTATATGGATAACGATGACAGTGATCTCATCAAAGAGCGGCAAATTTCGTTCTGTGAATTCCACCCGGATCCCGAGCAGGCAAACACAGCTGCAGAGTTACTGACGGATATCGATGGGGTCTTGTCCGTATCGGCGGAATCGCCCGTGGTGCTCAGCGTGCGCTATCATGTGCTCAAGATTTCCCTGGAACAGATAGAGAACGGACTGGTGGAGACAGGCTTCCACCTCGGCAGTGGGTTGATGGCGGCCCTCAAGAGAGCACTCTATTACTATACAGAAGAGGTCCAGCGAGCGAATAATGGCTGCGCACGCGGCAACAGCAACTGCACCCGTAAGATTTTCGTCGAACGCTACGCCCACAGGGATCACGGCCTCAAGGATCACCGCCCGGAACATTGGCGACACTATCTGTAACCCTAGAGAAAACACCCTCCATTTCAGGATCCTAGAAAGCCCCGACGACGCCAAATCGACTTCACATTATCGCAGTATTTGTCGCAACATCGGTCCCGATAGCGACGCCTAGCCAACCAAACTAATTCGATAACCTGCAATCGCATGAATGACCAACAACTGCTCCGCTACAGCCGCCACATCATGCTGCCCGCCATCGACCTGGAGGGCCAGGAGAAACTACTGGAATCCCGGGTACTGGTAATTGGCCTTGGAGGACTTGGCTCTCCGGTGGCGATGTATCTGGCGGCTGCGGGCGTAGGTAAACTTGCCCTGGTCGACTTCGACAAGGTCGACCTTACCAATATGCAGCGGCAGATTATCCACACCAGTGACCGAGTCGGGCTACTGAAAGTAGAATCGGCGAAACAGTCGATTGCAGCGCTAAATCCCGATTGTAATGTCATTGCTCTGGCAACCAGGCTCGAGGGCGATGACCTCTCCCAGCAGGTTCAGCTCGCGGATCTGGTAGTCGATGGCAGCGATAATTTCGCCACCCGATTTGCGGTTAATGCCGCCTGCGTAGCGGCTGGCAAACCACTGGTCTCCGGGGCTGCTATCCGTACCGAAGGACAGATATCCGTTTTCAGCGGCAAACCAGGAGACCCCTGTTACCGTTGTCTTTACGGTGATACCGTAGAGTTGGATGAAAGCTGCTCAGAGAATGGTGTTGCGGCCCCTTTGGTAGGAATAGTCGGCAGCGTGCAAGCCATGGAAGCCATAAAAGTGCTGGTCGCTGCCGGTAACCCTCTGATTGGCCGCCTTTTACTACTAGATGCCCTGGAAATGGAATGGCATACGGTGGCGCTGAATGCCGACCCGGAGTGCCCTGTTTGCGGTGAAGGATCTAAGCTTCGATGACCAGCAACCGCATATCGCCGGAGGTCCGGGCCTACCTGGATAAAATCCGTCAGGATCTAGTAATATCTGCGATGTTAAGGGGCGAAAGCCTGCATTTTCGCACAACTTGGGGACTCTTTTCGCCGAAAAACATTGACGAAGGTAGTCGGTTGCTGCTCGACCACCTGCAGATCGACACAGGGGACAACACTCTCGATCTAGGCTGCGGTTACGGCCCTCTGGGACTGACTATGGCCAGACTGGCCCCGGATGGTCACCACATTTTGGTGGACAAAGACTTCGTTGCAGTCGAGTACACACGAAGAAACGCCAAATTCAACGGTATTGATAATGTCAAGGTATTGCTCAGCAATGGGTTCGATCAGATTGAGAACTGCAAATTTGACTTGATCGTCTCCAACCTTCCCGCGAAAACCGGCAAGGAACTCTACTATCTCTACTTTTTCGACGCCCTGGCGAAGATGAATCCGAATGGGCGCCTCTATGTAGTCACCATCAACGGCTTGCGCCGTTTTATCCAGAAAGCCTTCAGGGAAGTTTTCGGCAATTACCGAAAGGTGAAACAAGGCAGTGTATATACAGTTGCCATGGCCCGCCTGGAAGATTGAATTCAAGTAGCACCCGAATACGAATGGCGTTACCATAATACCACTGGATTGAGCGCGCTCCGGGAACTTACTACCCGGAGAAACCGATCCGGTTTTCGGTTCTCCCAAACCCCGACGACTGAAATCACAGGTGAGGAAAGCCTGGACATCTGATGCGAATGGAATCCGCCCTTCCCCGCCCTAACATAGCAACCCGTCTGAGTTTCTGGAGATCTACCTATGACAAACCATCGCGTACTCATCGCTGACGACGACCGAGTCATTGTCTCTTCCCTGGGGAAAGGCCTGCTGGATGCGGGCTATGGAGTTGTCGTCGCCAGCGACGGAGCCCAGGCAGTTGAGTTGGGCTGCGCGGAGAAGATCGATCTGGCTGTGCTGGACATCCGAATGCCCCAAATATTCGGTATTGAGGTGGCTCGTCAGCTGCGTGACCGCGCAGGAGTGCCATCGATCTTTCTTAGCGCCTTTACCGACAAAGAATTGGTAGCGCTGGCCATCAAGGAAGGTGCTCTGGGATACCTGGTAAAACCAGTTACTGCGATGCAGTTGATTCCAGCCATTCAAGCAGCTCTTGAGCGACATGCTGAACTGCGTCGACTGCAAGAGACCGAAGCCAGTATGGCCGTTGCCATCCGCAGCAACAGGGATATCAGCCTGGCGATAGGAGTTTATATGGAGCGTTACAAGGTCCCAGCAAAGCAAGCTGTTGACACACTTCGTGATTTCGCCAGATCAAAACGGTGCAAACTGGTCGATATTGCACGCACGCTGACTAGGGAAAATCCGCAAACCGAAAGGCTTTTCCAACGCATATGGGATTTCAGCCAGGATAGGAACTACCAACTCAAGGGGCGCAAGCAAGGGGCTGATCCTGGATCCGGTCTCCAGCGCTAGTGAACCGGTTATCGCCAGCGAAAAAAGTGCTAAATTTCCCATGCTATCTACCGTTAGATAAGGTATCCGAAAAGTTTCACCTACGTTTAGTAATGAGGTTTGGTCCTTGACGCAACAAAACAGCTCCACCGAATCGGCTATCAACAATACTGCCGAAAAGCTCCGTATGGCGCTGCCACTAATGACGCGCCATGGCATTCCACCAACTCCGGAAAACTACTCTGTATGGTTCCACTATGTGGTGGGTGACCGACCTTTACTGAATGACTATATTGACTCTCTCCTGGAAAAAGAGAATCACCGTTTTACCCAGGAGACTAATGAACAGCTGTATCAACAGTTCCTGTCGGAATGCAATATCGAGCATGCCGAACAAATCCGTCAGGAAATTATTATTGCTCTCAGAGAGACCGCCAAGAGCCTCAATGACACGGGAGAGGATGCGGATCGATATGGGCAGGTCTTGGGCGACTTCGATGCCTCCTGCGGCTCGGCCGAGACTATTCAAGATGTTTACGGACTCTTGAGCAACGTGCTCAAGGAGACCAGGGTAATGAAGGAATCCATGGAGCGGATGAAACAGGAGTTCGCGGCCAAGACAGACAACATGCTTGAACTACGCAAAGAGCTCGAGCAGGTTCGCCGTCAGGCCTCTACCGATGCCCTGACCGGACTGGCAAACAGAGTAACGTTCTTTAATACCCTAACCACCGTGTCTGAGGAGTCGGATTCCATGACCGAACCCTACTCCGTTATCATGATGGATATCGATCATTTCAAACGGGTCAACGACACCTTCGGACATCTGGTGGGCGACAAGGTAATCCGCTTCGTCGCCGAATCCCTGAGTAAATCCGTCAAGGGTCAAGATACCGCAGCACGCTATGGTGGCGAGGAGTTCGCCGTACTTCTGCCGAATACAAAGTTGGACAATGCGGTAATCCTATGCAACAAGATTAGAGAACATATCGCCAACACCAATCTCGTAAGAACGGGAACCCGCGAGTCCTTGGGGAAAATAACTGTCTCTGCCGGTGTTGCCCAGAACCGCAGTGGAGAAGACAGAATGGATCTGTTGGCACGTGCAGACCGCGCCCTCTATGCCTCTAAGGAGGGAGGACGCAATCGCGTGACGGCGTCAACCGACTAATCAGTAACCCTAATTCAGTCTAGAGCCTCTCCCTAAGAAGCTTATTCACCTGCTGGGGATTCGCTTTACCACTGGACATCTTCATCACCTGACCGACAAAAAAGCCCAACATTTTCTTCCGTTTTTTGTCATCTGCCTGACGATAGGCCGCTACCTGGGCTGCATTTGCGGATATCACCTCTTCCACGATCTGTTCTATGGCCCCAATATCCGTGATTTGAGTCAATCCACGCGCCGCAATGATTTGGTCTGCGGATCCTTCCCCTGCCCACATAGCGTCGAAAACCTGCTTGGCGAGCTTACCCGAGAGCGTTCCATCAAGTAGCCTTTGCAACATGCCGGCCAGTTGGTCAGCCGTGACCGGAGAATTGGAGATATCTACGCCATCCCGATTAAGCCCCCCCGCCAAATCACCCATTACCCAATTGGCTGTCAATTTGGGATCTTTCGAGAGTAATGCCACGGTCTCAAAATAGTCCGCTATCTCCCGACTTGCCGTCAAAGACGCCGCGTCCTGAGCATTCAAGCCGTATTCCTCGGTAAACCGTCGGCGTCTGTCATCCGGCAGTTCAGGCATGTTATCGATAGCATCGGTAACGAACTGCGCATCCAACTCGACGGGCAGTAGATCAGGATCGGGAAAATAGCGGTAATCGTTGGCCTCTTCCTTGGAGCGCATAGAGCGGGTCTCGTCTCTCTCCGGATCGTACAGGCGTGTCTCCTGCACCACCTTACCCCCGGATTCGATAAGATCGATTTGACGCTCCACCTCAAAATTGATGGCCCGTTCCAAAAATCGGAACGAATTGATATTTTTCAGTTCTGCCCGGGTACCCAGCTCAGCTCCGCGGGCACGCACTGAGACATTGGCATCCACACGAAACGAGCCCTCCTGCATATTTCCGTCGCAGATTCCGATGTAGCGAACGATTTGATGAATCTTGCGGGCATAGGCAACCGCCTCCCGGGCAGATCCCATGTCGGGTTCCGATACAATCTCCAACAACGGGGTGCCCGCTCGATTGAGATCTATTCCGGTCAGTCCATGAAAATCTTCGTGAAGCGACTTACCCGCATCCTCTTCAAGGTGTGCACGGGTAATACCAACTTTTTTGACAGTACCATCATCAAGCGAAATCTCTACGCATCCCTTGCCGACTATCGGCAATTCAAACTGGGAAATTTGATAACCTTTGGGTAGATCTGGATAGAAGTAGTTTTTCCGGGCAAATATCGACCGCCCCTCGGGCAATGCGTCAATGGCCGCACCAAACCTGACAGCCATGACAACCACCTCCCGGTTGAGCACCGGCAGGACCCCTGGAAGTCCGAGATCAACGGCGCAGGCCTGGCGATTGGGGTCGGCTCCAAAGGCAGTTGACGCACCGGAGAATATCTTCGACTGGGTGGCCAGTTGAGCATGAATTTCCAGCCCGATGACAGTTTCCCATTGCATTGATGAAAACCCTGCTTGGTGAATCGTTGTGATAAAGCTTAAGTGATGGCCGCGGGCCGCCGGTATCGCGACCTCATGCCTGATAACCTTCTGGACGCATCAAATGCCAATCCGTCTCCCGCTGAAAGCTGTGCGCCACATTGAGCAGGCGCCTTTCTTGAAAATAGTTACCGATGATCTGCAAGCCGACAGGGCGCCCGGAAACTGGAGCCACAGGTATCGACATGCCCGGCAAGCCCGCGAGATTAACTGCGATGGTATAGATATCGGATAGGTACATGGTGACGGGATCCTGCGACTTTTCACCGATGGCAAAAGCCGGGCCCGGAGTTGTAGGCCCCAAGATGACGTCCACCTGCTCGAAGGCCTTACGAAAATCTTCGGAGATCAATCGCCGAATCTGTTGCGCCTTGAGGTAGTAAGCGTCGTAGTAACCTGCGGAGAGGGCATATGTTCCGATCATGATGCGACGCTTAACTTCGGGACCCAGGCCTTCCGCGCGGGAGCGCTTGTACAAATCCTCCAGATCCTTGGGAGAATCGCAGCGGTAACCAAAGCGCACCCCATCGTAGCGAGCGAGATTCGAGGAACATTCGGCGGGTGCCACTACGTAATATGTGGGTACCGCAAGCGGTGTATTCGGCAATGAAATCTCTTGTACGGTTGCACCCATACGCCGGTACTCATCGATGGCAAGCTGCACCGACCGCTCGACTTCCGGGCTCAATCCGCTGCCGAAGTACTCCTTCGGAAGACCAATTTTCAGCCCTCCAATTTTCTCACCCAACCCGCTGCTGTAATCGGGCACGGGTTCATCGGCGCAGGTCGAGTCCCGCGCATCGAAGCCCGCCATAACCTGAATTAATTTAGCCGCATCCTCCGCACTCTGTGTCAGAACCCCAGCCTGATCCAGAGATGAGGCAAATGCGACCATACCGTAGCGAGAGACCCGCCCATAAGTCGGCTTCAGTCCCGTAATGCCGCAAAGCGCTGCCGGTTGTCGTATGGACCCTCCAGTATCGGTGCCCGTGGCGGCAACGCACAATCCCGCAGCTACGGCCGCGGCAGACCCTCCGGACGACCCACCGGGGACCAGCTCTGGATTCCATGGATTGTGGACCGGGCCATACCAGCTGTTTTCGTTGGAAGATCCCATGGCAAACTCATCCATGTTGGTCTTACCCAGTAGCACTACTCCCGCCTCATCCAATTTACTCACGACTGCTGCATCATAAGGCGCAATAAAGTTGTCCAACATTCTCGAACCGCAACTGGTCTTGATACCCTGGGTACAAAATATATCTTTGTGCGCGATTGGAATTCCGGTGAGATCCCCGCCGCGACCGTCCCTTATGCGCCGATCGGCGCCAGCCGCTCGTTCCAACGCCTGTTCGCGGGAAACCGTAATGTAGCTGTTGAGATCACCGTCGAAGCGCTCAATTCGATCGAGAAATGCCCGAGTCAGCTCCACGCTGGAATAGTCGCCAGACCTCAGCCCAGCCGCCAGTTCCGATATCGACTTATCAAACATTGTTCTCGGACCGCTCCGTCAAGCACCTGTGATGACAATTAATCGTCTTACCAACCTTAACCGTACCCCTCATTCAATGACCTTCGGAACGAGATAGAGACCTTGCTCGGTGGCTGGCGCAATCGATTGGAACAGATCCCGCTGATCGGTTTCCGTAACTCGATCTCCGCGAAGACGTTGAACCATGTCCAACGGATGCGCCATCGGCTGGACACCTTCAGTGTCCACCGCATTCATCTGTTCCACCAAATTGAGGATATTCGAGAGATCAGCTGCGATTGGTTCCAACGCTTGGCCACTCACGGAAAGTCGCGCCAGATGAGCAATCTTGTCTACTTCGGATTTCTCCAGGGACATACTCAAGAACCCCAAACTCTGAACATGGAAAAAAGGTGAAAACTAACATATTTGTGGCATCGAGTGCAGTACAGCCGATCGTCTGTATGCAGCGAGCAACAGATTTCTTGAACCACTTCTTGCCCATTACCCCCTGCGGTTGATAAATTACACCTTTTCCCGGCGGCTCCGGCGATGGGTGTACTCGTACGTCGGCCACCGCTCAGCCACCAGCATCTTACGGAAAACCATTTCACCATGTTGTTCAGACGCTTACGCGGACTATTCTCCAACGATCTCGCCATTGATCTGGGAACGGCCAATACCCTGATCTACGCCCGTGGCCAAGGTGTCGTACTCGACGAGCCTTCAGTAGTAGCCATTCGTATGGATCGGGGGCCCGGCGGAGGTAAGTCGGTCGCTGCCGTGGGAGACGAAGCAAAACAGATGTTGGGCCGCACTCCGAATAACATTACGGCCATACGTCCGATGAAGGATGGCGTGATCGCGGATTTCACGGTTACCGAGAAAATGCTCCAGCACTTCATCCACAAAGTTCACGAGAGCAAACTCATTCGACCCAGCCCGCGGGTATTGGTATGCGTGCCCTGCGGCTCCACCCAAGTGGAGCGGCGAGCCATCAGAGAATCCGCGGCCGGCGCCGGTGCCAGGGAGGTTTATCTGATCGAGGAGCCCATGTCAGCGGCAATCGGCGCTGGACTTCCTGTAGACGAAGCGCGGGGATCCATGGTGCTGGACATAGGAGGAGGAACCTCCGAAGTAGCCATCATCTCTCTAAACGGGATTGTTTATGCCAATTCGGTGCGGGTTGGCGGTGACCGGTTTGACGATGCCATCATCAATTACGTGAGACGCAATTACGGTACTCTGATTGGAGAAGCCACTGCTGAGCGGATCAAGAAAGAGATCGGGTCTGCGTTTCCCGGCAATGCCGTAAGAGAAATTGAAGTGAAGGGTAGAAATCTCGCGGAAGGCATTCCCAGGAGCTTCACTCTCAACAGCAACGAGATCCTAGAGTCGCTTCAGGAACCCCTCTCGGGAATCGTTGGTGCCGTCAAGGCAGCGCTGGAACAAACTCCACCGGAACTGGGAGCAGACGTTGCCGAGCGCGGTATCGTCTTGACGGGGGGTGGCGCCCTGCTCCTCGATATTGATAGGTTACTGGAAGAGGAAACTGGATTGCCTGTAGTGATCGCCGAGGATCCACTGACTTGTGTTGCCAGGGGTGGCGGCAGGGCTCTGGAGATGCTCGACGAACGCGGCGGCGAACTGCTGTTTTCTCTCGAGTGACTGGATGAAAAACTGCGCGCATCATTCCTGACAGGTGAACTGGCAGGCGGCACGCAAAGACCTGAGACTGATCAGCCATTAAACTGATCTTCACACAAGGACCTTCGATCAATACCCGTGTGGTTGTCGCACTGGTGTTGTCGGTCGTATTGATGGTGGTGGACCACCGCCAAAATCATTTGGAGGGAATCAGATCAGCACTCTCGATTCTGCTCTATCCACTGCAGGTTGCCATCAATATCCCTAGAACCGCGGGCGCCTGGCTCGTTGAAAACCTTGCCAGCCGCAATTCGCTAATTGCCAGAAATGCTGCATTGAAAAAAGAGAACCTGTTACTTCAGGCCCAGCAGCAGAAACTGGATGCCCTAAATGCGGAGAACATGCGACTGCGAAATCTGCTGGATTCATCCTTTAAAATCGGTGACCGGGTGCTGATCGCGGAACTTGTCGCCGTCGACCTGGACCCCTATAGGCAACAGGTCATGTTGAACAAGGGAAGCAATTCCGGTATCTACAAAGGTCAACCCGTTATTGATGCCAACGCCGTCATGGGACAGGTGACACACGTAAACCCGTTCACGTCTACCGTGCTGCTGATCACCGATGCTCGCCATGCACTACCGGTGCAGATCAATAGAAACGGCCTGCGGACCGTCGCCATGGGAACAGGTCGCATCGATGTACTGGAACTTCCACACCTCCCGAACAATGCGGATATTAAAATGGGCGACTTGCTGGTCTCTTCCGGACTAGGTGGCAGATTTCCCTCGGGATACCCCGTTGCCGAAGTCACCCGAGTTACTCGCAATCCGGGACAGCCGTTCGCCTTGGTTGAGGCCCGGCCCACATCCCGCCTGGACCAGGCAAGAGAGGCCCTGCTGGTTTGGACCCTGGACAGCATCCAGGGTTACAAGTTGACCCCTGAGCCCGAAGAACAAGCACCAGCCCATGGAGACCTACTGCCTTGATTCTGAGTAATCAGCGGGGCGGATTGGTCATTTTCGTCAGTTTTGTTCTGGCCTTGATGTTGACTATTCTGCCGTTACCGGAGTGGGTAAGGTTTTACCGGCCGCAGTGGTACACACTGGTATTGATCTATTGGGCCATGGCCGCTCCGCAGCGGGTGGGAGTCGGCGTAGGTTGGGCAGTCGGAATCACCGTCGATGTGATTACCGGCACCCTGTTGGGACAGCACGCGTTGGCACTTTCCCTGATTGCCTATATCACTCAGAAAATGCATCAGCGGCTGCGGTTATTTCCGATTTGGCAGCAGTCACTCACCGTACTGATCCTGTTGCATATCGAAAAGCTTTTTAACATGTGGATCATGGGGGCCATTTCCCAACCTGTACCACCACTGCTTTTTTGGGCACCGCCCTTCGTAGGAATGCTTCTATGGCCTTGGATCTACATTGTTCTTAGGGATCTGCGTCGCAAATTCCAGGTAAGCTGAAAAATGCCACAGAGCACGCTCAAGGACTATCTGCGAGAGAGTCGATTATTTCAGAATCGCGCCCTGGTTTCTGTTGCCATCGTAATCTTCCTACTACTCGCCCTGGCAATGCGCCTCATCGATCTGCAAGTGTTTAACCACCGCCACTTCACCACGCTTTCTCAGGACAACCGCGTAAAGGTGCTGCCACTGCCCCCGACTCGGGGACTGGTTTTTGACAGAAACGGAGTTATCCTGGCGCAGAACCTTCCGACCTTCAGCCTCGAGGTGACCCCAGAACGTGTTCAGGACATGGATAAGACCCTGGATGAATTGGGAAAAATCGTTGTTATCGATGAAAGCGATCGCAAGCGTTTCGACCGACTGCGCCGCCAAGGGCGGCGCTTCGACAGCATTCCGATCAGGGTCCGTTTAGAAGAGGAGGAGGTCGCTCGCCTGGCCGCGAACCGCCATCTATTTCCGGGAGTAGAGATCCAAGCCAAATTACTGCGCCACTACCCAATGGAAGACAAAACCGCCCATGCCGTCGGTTACGTGGGGCGCATCAACGAAAGGGAATTGAAACAGATCGACAACTCAGCCTATTCAGGAACCAGCCACATTGGCAAGACCGGAGTGGAGAAGAGCTACGAGTCGATACTGCACGGCAAAGTTGGATTGCAACAGGTGGAAGTCAACGCTCTGGGCAGAGTGATACGAGTACTGCAGAGCTCCGCCCCGACGCCGGGGCAGAACCTGCATCTCTCGCTGGATGCCGGCCTGCAGCATGCCGCCATGGCGGCTTTCGGCGATGAGACCGGAGCTGCGGTCGCTATTGAGCCGATTACCGGAGCAATTCTCGCTCTGGTCAGTAATCCGGGTTTCGATCCCAACCTGTTCGTGGAGGGCATATCCTCCAAGGATTACAACGCACTGCAAAGTTCGGAGGCAAAACCTCTGTTCAATCGTGCAATCCGAGGTCAATACCCCCCCGGCTCCACTGTAAAGCCCTTCATCGGCTTGGCGGGCCTGGAATCCTCAACCATCGGCAGTTCCCAGAAGAACTACTGCCCCGGTTTCTACCAACTCCCTGGCCACTCCCACAAATACCGCGACTGGCGGCGGGGCGGGCACGGATCTGTAGCCATCGAAGACGCGATCATCCAGTCCTGTGACGTCTACTTTTACGCCCTAGCCCATCAGCTGGGAATCGACAAACTCCATGATTTTCTCGAGCGCTTTGGGTTTGGCAGTAAATCCGGCGCCGACATTACCGGTGAGCGCCCGGGTCTTCTACCATCCCGGGAGTGGAAGAGACGCAAGCGCAACGCCCCTTGGTACCCGGGAGAAACCCTCATCACCGGTATCGGACAGGGGTATATGCTCGCCACGCCCCTTCAGCTTGCCCACGCCACTGCAATTCTCGCGGGCGACGGCGTAAAACGCCCTCCCCGAGTGGTACGGATGATGGCGGACAGTAACGGCACAATGGCCCTTCCCCCGAATTCGGTCGCTCAGGAGACACTCAAAAAGGTAAATCCCACACATTGGGAAACCGTCATCGAGGCGATGACACAGGTAATCGAGGGACAGCGCGGAACCGCCCGATCGATACGCAGCGATCAGTTCCGAATTGCCGGCAAGACGGGCACTGCACAGGTTTTCACAGTCAAACAGGATGAAGAGTACGATGAGGAGAAAATTGAAAAAAAGATGCGGGATCACGCGCTTTTCGTGGCTTTCGCTCCAGTCGAGGAGCCGCGGATCGCAGTGGCGGTGATCGTGGAGAATGGCGGTCATGGCGGATCCGTGGCCGCGCCGATTGCCAAACGCATCATGGACTACTATCTACTGGAGAAACAACAGTGACCAGACCGCGGGTCCATCAGCCCAGCGGGCTTCGAGAATCCAATCCTACTCGGGCAGAGGGACTGCTCGCGGACCTGCACCTGGATCTGCCCTTGCTCACCGGGCTCATCCTTCTCTGCGGATATGGGCTGGTAGTGCTCTACAGCGCCAGCGACCAGGATGCCGCCCAGATCGAACGGCAGCTCATTCGCTTGGGCCTTGCCTTCGTGATGGCCTTTGTAGCAGCCCAGATACCGCCAGCCCAATTACGACGCTGGTCTCCCTGGCTTTACGGTCTCAGTTTGCTGCTGCTGACCCTGGTGTTGATTGCAGGAGAAATCGGAAAAGGGGCACAACGCTGGCTGGACCTGGGGTTATTTCGCTTCCAGCCCTCGGAGCTGACCAAGCTGGCTGTACCGATGATGATCGCCTGGTTCCTGGCGGAAAAACCCTTACCCCCCGAATGGAAGCGGCTGGCCGCAGCTGGCCTGATGATTTTGGTTCCGGTGCTGCTGATTGCCCGACAACCCGATCTCGGCACCTCGCTATTGGTCGCCAGTGCGGGTATTTTCGTGCTCTTTCTCGCAGGACTCAGCTGGGGCTTCATTCTTGGCATGGCCATTACTGCGGTACCTGTTGCTTGGGCAGTCTGGGAGTGGGGTATGCACGACTATCAACGTGACCGGGTTCTCACCTTCATCAATCCGGAAAGCGATCCCCTGGGCACGGGTTACCATATCATCCAATCAAAAATCGCTATCGGTTCCGGTGGCCTCTACGGCAAAGGCTGGTTGAACGGCACCCAATCGCATCTCGAATTCCTGCCCGAAAGAACCACGGATTTTATTTTTGCCGTACTTTCCGAGGAGTTCGGTTTTATCGGCATCCTAATACTCTTGGCTCTCTACCTGTTGATCATCTTGCGGGGGATGTACATCGCTGCCCAGGCTCAGGATACCTTTAGCCGCCTGCTGGCCGGTGCTCTGACGCTGGTGTTTTTTTTCTACCTTTTCGTAAACACTGGGATGGTAACCGGCATGCTGCCGGTGGTGGGCGTGCCGTTACCGCTGGTAAGCTATGGAGGTACTTCGCTGGTGACCATCATGGCCGGTTTCGGCATATTGATGTCCATTCACACACACCGTAAATTATTGCCCACTTGAGTGATGACTACCGGGGGGAGAGAAGCTATCAACAAAATCAAACGAGTACTCTGTAGTGCGCTACTAGCGGCATCTGCTCATACCGCGTCCCTGCTGGCGGCGGTCCCCGCGGGTTTCGAGAGCGGTAAAGATGCCTTTATCGCAGAAATGAAAGCCAAGCATCGATTCAACGAGGCCCATCTGCGGGCACTGATGGATAAGGCAACCTACCGCCAAAGCATCATTGATGCCATCAGCCGTCCTGCTGAAGGAAAACCCTGGCACCAATATCGGCCCATTTTCGTTACTGAGAGCCGCAGCCGCCAAGGCGTCGTATTCTGGGAAGAAAACGCCGAGCTGTTGGCTCGGGCGGAAAAAGAATACGGTGTTCCTCCCGAGATCATCGTCGCCATCATCGGCGTAGAGACCCGCTATGGCAAGCACATCGGCACTTACCCGGTCCTCGATTCACTCAGCACCCTGGGCTTTGCTTATCCCAAGCGAGCAAAGTTTTTTCGTCGTGAGTTGGTCGAATTCATGCTGCTTTCACGAGAGGAAAAGGTGGAGCCTCTGACCGCAGTCGGCTCCTATGCCGGCGCCCTGGGAATGCCACAGTTCATACCCAGCAGCTACCGGGCATACGCTGTGGACTTCGACGGCGATGGGAGGCGCGACCTCTGGCATAGCCACGCGGACGTCATCGGCAGCGTGGCAGCCTATTTCAAGAGACACGGCTGGAGTCCTGGACAACCCATAACAACCCGCGCTCACGGGGTAGAACGCCGGCACGCAGACTATCTGAAGAAGGGAATGAAACCTGTAACTAAAGTGGCCACACTGCGCCGTCAGGGAATCGAGACCGAAGATAAGGTTCCCGGATCCGAGCTGGCGAGTCTGATAAAGCTGGATACCACCCAAGGAGCGGAGTATTGGCTGGGGCTGCCCAATTTCTACGTCATCACCCGCTATAATCACAGCAATCTCTATGCGATGGCGGTATACCAGCTGAGCCGGGAAATTCTTCGGCTGCGGCGTAGCGGAGATTGATGAGTATGACCTGGAACAGGACCAGTTTCGGCTTTACGGCGCTATTGGCAGCGATCCTGCTAACCGGTTGCGGCGGCTCTCCGACACTCACCCGTAGCTCAACCGACAGCGCGCCAGACCGAAAACTGGATCCAAACAACATAGCTGACGCGGTGCCCAGAGTAGAACCTGCTGCCAAATACGGCAACCCCAAGCGCTATACCGTGTTTGGCAAAAGTTACCGGGTTAAGCAGAGCAGTCGAGGATATCGCGAGCAGGGTATCGCCTCCTGGTACGGCACCAAGTTCCACGGCCGACGCACCAGCAGCGGCGAACCTTACGACATGTACGCGATGACAGCCGCCCACAAGACGCTGCCGCTGCCAACCTACGTCCAAGTTAAGAATCTAACCAACGGCCGCACCGCCGTTGTCAAGGTGAATGATCGCGGCCCTTTTCACGGTAACCGCATCATAGATCTCTCCTACGCCGCGGCCACCAAGCTGGGTATCCTAGGCGAAGGCACTGGATTGGTAGAAGTCATTGCCATCGATCCCCGCCGACCCGCGACTCAGGTTACCTCTGTGACCGAAATCCAGCCTCGGGAAGGCGCCGCGACCCCTGCGATGTTCATTCAGGTAGGTGCCTTCAGCAGTCGCAGCAATGCAGACCGCTTACGCCGGAAACTGCAACTGAGCCTGAATCAACCGATACGCATCAGCCAAGGAAGCAATCAGGGTTCACCCCTGTTTCGGGTTCAGGTTGGACCATTGACCAGTGTTGATTTGTCTGATCGCATTAGCCGCGAGCTGGCTCAACGGGGGCACGATCAGCTACATATCATTATCGAATAATCCCACTATTCCACCCACATTAATCCAGACTTCAGGAATCAACGTGCACCATCCGACTGCCACACTGATAAGACAAACTGTACTCCTTCTGTTGATGCTGGCGTTGCCCACAGTGTTCGCGGCACCTATCCCCGCCCCTCCGGCAGTTTCGGGAAGCGGGCACCTGCTGATTGATTTCGACAGCGGACGCATTCTTGCGGAAACCAATGCGGATCAAAGATTGGAACCGGCCAGCCTTACCAAAATCATGACTGCCTATGTGGTCCTCCGGGAGCTGCAGGAGGGTAACGTCAAATTGGCGGACGAGGTGCTGATCAGCGAGAAAGCCTGGCGTACTCCGGGTTCACGCATGTTTATCGAAGTTGGCAAACGAGTCTCGGTGGAATCCTTGCTTAAGGGAATGATCATTCAATCGGGGAACGACGCCAGTGTTGCACTTGCCGAGTATATTGCAGGCAGCGAAGAAACCTTTGCCAATCTGATGAACGACCACGCTCAGCGACTGGGCATGCATGATTCCCATTTCGTCAATAGTACCGGTCTCCCGGACCCCAACCACTACACTACCCCTAGGGATATCATCAAAGTGACAGAGGCCACGATTCGGGAGTTTCCCGAGTACTACGCTTGGTATGCAGTTAAAGAGTATTCCTTCAACGGCATAAAACAACACAATCGCAATAGACTGCTATGGCGTGACAACAGCGTCGACGGTGTCAAGACAGGCCATACCGAAGCCGCCGGATACTGTCTGGTAGCCTCCGCAAAAAAGGGCGAGATGCGCCTAACATCTGTGGTTATGGGAACGGCCAGCGAAGAATCCAGAGCGCAGGAAACGCAAGCACTGCTCAACTACGGTTTTCGTTTCTACGAAACCCATAAACTGTACGGCGCCAATGAACCTTTGAGCCGAGTCCGGGTCTGGAAAGGAGAGAAGGAGAAAGTTGCACTCGGTCTCAAGGATGGACTGGCCGTCACCATACCCAGAAGGAAGTACGATGATTTAAATGCCAAGATGAGCGTTGACAAGATACCGATGGCACCATTGCGCAAGGGGCAAACCCTCGGTAGCGTCAAGGTCTCCCTGGATGGCGCGGTTATCGCTTCAGCACCGCTGGTCTCTCTGGAGCAGATTAATGAAGGCGGCATACTACAAAACTTAAAGGACACTGTTCTCCTGTGGCTGGAGTAAGCACATGCAGGTAGATGACCAGGATACACTTTTCGAATTTCCCTGCAGCTTTACCGTTAAGGCCATGGGACTGGCCAGTAGCGATTTCGATACCCTGGTGGTGGAGATAGTCGGTCGGCACGTAGAAAACCTCGGCGAGGGCTCGGTACGCTCAAGGCCCAGTAGCGGCGGCAAGTATTTGTCTGTCAGCGTCACTTTCGAGGCTCAAAGTAAGCGCCAATTGAATGCGATTTATCAGGATCTCACCGATCACGATCGCATACTGATGAGTCTCTGACCCTCTTGACACACTACGAACAGGGCCAGCCCGCTGATGGAACTGAGAGACCGGATCCGGACTCCAGAGGCGCCCACAACAACGTAAAGATCCGACATCTGGGTCAAGTAGACTACACACTGGTGTGGCGCGAAATGCAGTTGTTCACAAATACACGCGATACAGCCACTGCTGACGAGATTTGGCTGCTTCAGCACAATCCGGTGTTCACCCTTGGGCAGGCCGGTCGCGAAGAGCATCTGCTGAGACCAGCTGAGATTCCGGTTGTCCATGTAGACCGGGGCGGCCAGGTAACTTACCACGGCCCTGGACAGCTGATTGCCTACTTGCTACTCGATCTACGAAGGCGCCGGCTCGGCATCCGACCGTTGGTGACTCTAATGGAACAGAGCATCGTTGACTTGCTACAACAATATGGCATTCCTTCGGCACCCAGAGCGGATGCCCCGGGTGTTTACGTTTTTGGCAAAAAGATTGCCGCGCTCGGCCTGCGGGTACGTCGTGGCTGCAGTTTTCACGGCCTTAGCCTCAATGTCGCCATGGACCTAGAACCGTTTGAGCGCATCAATCCCTGCGGTCATCCGGGCCTGGAGGTAACCCAACTGAGCGAGCTGGGTGGGCCGGAAGAGATAGAGCAAGTTGCTGAGGATCTGATAACCATACTACTGGATCGACTACAATCTACAGATATCGATCGAGGAACTTCATCATGAGCGACCCCAAGGGCGTTGAGGCGCCTTCCCGCTTCACCCCTGATACTCATCAGCGCGGCATACAAAAGCTATCCCGCATTCCTGTGAAGGTAGAACCGAGCGCGGAGCCACTGCGCAAGCCCCATTGGATTCGGGCTAAACTGCCCTCTGGAGAACGGATTACAAAGATCAAGCAGGTGCTGAGAACGTCTAAACTCAGCTCCGTATGCGAAGAGGCCGCCTGCCCCAACTTAGGAGAGTGCTTCAATCACGGTACCGCGACTTTCATGATCATGGGGGATATCTGTACCCGACGCTGTCCATTCTGTGACGTCGCCCACGGCAAGCCAAAGCCATTGGACGACAACGAGCCTGACCATTTGGCGCAAGCTATCAAAGCCATGGAACTCAACTACGTCGTGGTCACCTCGGTTGACCGGGACGACCTACGTGATGGCGGCGCCGGCCACTTCTGCGCCTGCATCTCCACAGTAAGAATAGTAAACCCTCACACCCGTATTGAGGTTCTGGTGCCCGATTTTCGTGGACGCATGCCACTAGCCTTGAATAAATTCCAGGCGATACAGCCGGATGTCTTCAACCATAACCTGGAAACGGTGCCCAGGCTCTACCGGCAGGTGCGCCCTGGGGCCGACTACCGGGCGTCGCTCGATTTACTGGATCAATTCAAGCTCAGGCATCCCGAAATACCGACCAAATCGGGATTGATGCTAGGACTGGGAGAAGAGATCGCGGAAGTGGTGTCGGTGATGGATGACTTGCGGCAGCGGGGCTGTGATATGTTGACCCTGGGTCAGTACCTTCAGCCCAGCCGCGACCATCTCCCGGTGAAACGATTTGTGACACCTGAGGAGTTTGATCAGCTTAGGGACAAAGGCGAAGCCATGGGCTTCACCAGCGTTGCCAGTGGACCCATGGTCCGCTCCTCCTACCATGCAGATATCCAATCCAATCCGCTCTTCGAGGAGTAGCTGTCTTGCCGGGAGTTGAAACGGTTTGGATACTGAAGGCGCTAGTTCTCCCGCCCGGAGGGCTGGTCGTTCTAGGGCTGCTGGGTTTCTTAATAGGAGTCCGCAGAATCGCGGGCAGTTTTCTGATTATCCTGGCGTTGTCAGGATTATACTTGCTGAGCACACCTTATATTGGCAGTCGTCTGATCTCTCTTGTCGAGACTCACCCTCCACTAAGTGAAAAGGCGCTGGCAGTCACAGGCGCGGAGGCCATCGTAGTGCTAGGTGGTGGGCGACTCTACGATACCGCGGAATACGCTGGAGATACGGTGAATAGCATGTCGCTGCAACGCTTGCGGTACGCCGCACGACTGGCACGCAAAACCGGATTGGCGGTCATACCTGTTGGCGGCAGCACCGAAACCGGCAGGACACCGGAGGCGGAAATGGCCAGAGCCATTTTAGAGCAGGAGTTCAGTGTGCAGGTGGCAGCAGTGGAGACAGACAGCCGAACCACCTGGGAAAATGCTGTAAATACCGCAGAACTACTTGACAAGCTCTCTTTGAACCCGGTTTTACTGGTAACCCACGCCATGCACATGCCGCGGGCACTCTCTATTTTTCAACGAGCCGGGATAGACGCCATTCCAGCACCCACGGCGGCTGTTCATCAAGCGGACGGAGAAGACAGACTGCTGGATTGGTTGCCGAGTATGAAAGGGTTAAACGCGAGTTACTACGCCCTGCACGAACTGCTGGGATACCTTTGGTATTCGCTAAGAAAAGTATAGTAAGGGAGGAAACTCTCCGGATGAATACCTAGCCCTGCCCGCAGGCATAAACAAAAGACGCCGGACATCAACGACTCCGCGATTACTCATCCTCCCGCCGGTACTCCCCTTCGATGACCTTGGGATTGCTATTTTGGTCCTGTGCAGCGGTCCCGGGGTGTTGTTGCTGGATAACCCCGGAACGATTAAGAATTCGTAGCAAGGCATACTGCCTTACTGGAGGGACTAGCAATAAAAAACCAATAGCATCAGTTATAAATCCTGGTAACAGAAGCACCAAGCCAGCAACGAGGAGAACGGCGCCCTCCATCATCTCGAATGCCGGCACCTCATCCCTTGCCATGGCCTCCCGTACCCGTAGCGCCGTGCTGAAACCCTGCACCCGCACCAATAGGCCACCGAGCACTGCAGTGAACACTGTCAGGAAGATGGTGGGGATGGCACCGATTTCAGAGCCTACTTCGATCAAAAAGTAGAGTTCTATCAGCGGAATACCGACAAACAACAGCAAGAATATTAGCAATGGGTTCATATCTTGAGAGCTTACGCCTCGATATCCGGAGAGACAAGGCGACTGTTTTGCGGGCGCCTATCCGATAAGGTATCTTTTGCCCATGTCCCCTCGAACTCTGCTCGTCTTTTGCACCTGCCCCGATCCAGATAGTGCCCAGCGGATTACTAAGGAGGTCATATCCCAGGGACTGGCGGCCTGCGTCAACCAACTGCCGGCGATCACCTCCACCTATCTTTGGCAAGGCAAGGTGGAATCATCCAGTGAACTGCTGCTGCTGATAAAGACCACCGACATCCGGTATAAGGAATTGGAGCATATTATTGTATCATTGCACCCTTATGAACTTCCTGAGGTCCTAGCAGTCTCTGTTGAGCAGGGTCTTCCAGAATACCTCCACTGGGTGGAACAATGTACAGAACAACCCTCCTGAGCTTTCTGCTGCTCATCTGCAATTTATTGCCCTTGGCCGTCCCAGCACCGGCCCACGCGCAATCTGCGGACGACTTCCTTCTTCCTGATCAGGCATTTAAGATTTCTGGCAAGGGGAATGAAGGTAACAAAATCGCCATACAATGGGATGTCGCCGACGGTTATTACCTCTATCAAAGCAAGTTTAAATTCTCAAGCAATACCCCTGGAATTGAGCTTGGGTCACCAATATTCCCACCCTCCGAGACCAAACACGACGACTTTTTCGGTGAAATGGAGGTTCACCGCAACCTGGTAGAAATCGAAATCCCCGTAGAACACGAAGCCGCTGGGACGATCCCCATCGAGATCGCCGCCACCTACCAGGGTTGCGCGGATGCCGGACTCTGCTATCCGCCACAAACACGCAAGCTAAGCATTGAACTGTCTGCCAATGACTACGAAAGCAGCGGCGATCCCCTCGCCGCCCTGGGAGAACTTGGCCAAACCCTGGGCTTGGGTGAAATAGACGAGATTCTACCCGTGGAGGAAGCCTATCAGTTGGTTGCCAATGTGGAGTCGGGGCAAGAAATCCGGCTGCATTGGACAATTGCCGATGGCACCTATCTCTATCAGGACCAGATTCGTGTTCAGATCACCAAGGGTCAGGGCGTTAAGCTGGGGGAGGTAACGCTTCCCGAAGCGAAAATCAAGGAAAACACTATTCGTGCTGATGGGACTTTCGGGGATTTGCCCGTCTACGAGCATGAAATCGATCTGCAGATACCATTACAGAGAAGCACCGCAGAACCCACCGAGATCGAGATGCTGGTTACCTATCAGGGTTGCGCCGAGGCCGGCATCTGTTATCCCCCGGTGAAAAAAGAGATCGCCCTTGCTCTTCCTAAGACCTCGGAAGAGACTATCGTATCGAAACCCGCCGACTCCGATACCAAGGCGGGCGCCCCGGAACCCACGGCAGCGGAAAAGACCCCGCTGGGGGCCACCGCACCACAGGTTACTGCAGCGAGTCAATTGTCGGAGCAGGACCGAATTGCAGCGACACTGGCCGGTGGCAATACTTGGTTGATCTTACTCACCTTCTTTGGCTTTGGTTTATTGCTCTCTCTGACACCCTGCGTCTTTCCGATGATTCCGATACTCTCAGGTATCATCGCCGGTCAGGGCACCAACATCACCACCCAACGCGCCTTCAGCCTCTCCCTGATCTACGTACTCGCCATGTCGATCACCTATACCTTGGCCGGCGTACTGGCTGGATTGTTCGGTCAGAATTTACAGGCTGCCTTTCAGAATCCATGGGTCCTGAGTCTATTTGCACTGGTGTTCGTGCTTCTGGCGCTGTCTATGTTCGGGTTCTACGAGCTTCAGCTACCCAGCCGCTGGCAAAGCCGCCTCGCCGAAACAAGCAACCGACAGAAGGGTGGATCCTATACCGGCGTCGCAATAATGGGCTTGCTCTCGGCGCTGATAGTGGGCCCCTGTGTGGCTCCACCGCTTGCCGGAGCACTGATCTACATCGGCCAAAGCGGGGATGCGGTGCTGGGAGGGCTGGGGCTGTTCGCACTTTCGATGGGTATGGGCGCCCCGCTACTGGCCATCGGCACATCCGCCGGCAAGATTCTGCCCAGAGCGGGCGCCTGGATGGACACCATCAAGGCGGTTTTCGGCGTTGGTATGCTCGCTGTGGCGATCATCATGCTGGAACGTATCGTGCCCCCCGCAATTGCCATGGTGCTGTGGGGGATTTTGATGGTCGTAAGCTCCATCTACATGGGGGCATTGCAGCAACTTCCGGTAGAAGCCTCGGGCTGGGATCGCCTGTGGCGCGGGCTTGGCTGTGTACTCCTGATATACGGCGCCCTGATGCTTGTGGGTGCCGCAGCCGGGGGCAAGGATACTGTGCAACCGCTTAGAGGTTTGGGTTTTTCCGCCACTGGCAGCGGCGGAAATATCACAGAACTCCATTTTAAACGCATTAAGAATGTCGCAGACCTCAATAAGGAGATCGAAGCTTCCAGCCGCGCTGGCAAGCCGATCATGTTGGATTTCTACGCCGACTGGTGCGTAACCTGCAAAGAGATGGAGAGGTATACGTTTTCGGACCCCAAGGTCATCAAAGCGTTGGAAGCTTTCACATTACTGCAAGCCGATGTAACAGCAGACGACGACGAAGATCGCGCCCTGTTGCAGGGACACTTCGGGATGCCAGGCCCTCCAAGCATCATGTTCTACGACCGTGCAGGAAATGAGCTGTATAACCTGAGGATAGTGGGATTCATGCCGGCTGAGGCATTTGCCGCCCACGTACAGCGAGCAGACCAATGAAAGGAGTCCCCTATCGAATCTTGGTTTTCTCCCTCGCCATCTTTGCAGCAGCAGGCGGTTGGTACGGCTACCAAAAATATCGCCAATTGAACTCTCCATCATTCAGCTTCACCACAGAGGGAGTGAAAAGATTGCCGGCATTCAGCCTTCCTGACCTGGAGGGAGTCGAGCGTCACGGCAGCGAGTGGCGGGAAAAGGTTCTGGTAATCAACTTTTGGGCAACCTGGTGCCCTCCCTGCCGCGAAGAGATACCTTTACTAATCGCCACTCAAACCGAATTCCATAAGCAAGGCCTGCAAATCGTCGGCATCGCCATAGATGAATTAGAGCTGGTCAGGGACTTCAGTGATGTGTACGGAATTAATTTTCCGATACTGATTGGAGGCCCATCTGCTATCCAGCTCTCAACTTCCTTGGGAAACAAGTTTGGTACCCTGCCCTTCACTGCGATTTTCGACCGCTCCGGCAATACCCGGTATCTCCAGGCGGGAGAGTTGAGTGAGCACATACTGACCGAGGAAATCAGGAAATTGCTCTGAACCATCACTCATACTGTTGGAAAACTTCCGCGAACTTGTTGCCAACTACAGTGAAACTGGACAACAAAGCCGGCATCATGCAAAATTCACCGATCCTGGCACTCCTGGCCGCAAGTTACTTGAAAACTTGCAAACCCAAGCCTTCCCAGAGGCCCTCCTTCAGTTCGGACTGGAACATAAAGAATGGCGACAATCCTGGTCTTAAACGGCCCGAATCTCAATTTACTGGGAAACCGTGAACCTGAATTGTACGGCCGCGATACCCTCGACGGAATACGGCTTCGATTGAAGGAAATCGCTGAAAATGCGAGCCACCGCTTGGAGTTTTACCAGAACAACGCAGAACACGAACTAATCGACCAAATTCATCTTTCCCACGGGCGGGTAGACTTCATCATCTTCAACCCCGCCGCGTTTACCCACACCAGTGTGGCATTGAGAGACGCATTGCTGGGAGTCTCGATCCCATTCATCGAAGTGCATCTCTCCAATGTACACCGGCGCGAAGCTTTCAGAAAACACTCCTATTTTTCCGACATTGCAGAGGGAGTGATCAGTGGCTTGGGCGCATATGGTTACGAACTCGCCCTGCTTGCGGCGCTGCAACGCACAAGCCTAGGGCAACCTAAACAAGAGATTGAGAATTAACATGGATATCCGGAAAGTCAAAAAACTGATTGAGCTGCTGGAGGAATCTGATATCGCGGAGATAGAAATCCACGAAGGAGAGGAGTCCGTGCGTATCAGCAGACACAGTTCCATCCCCGCTTATGCACCGCCTGCGGCCATGCCCGCCGCAGCCCAGGTGGTAGAAACCAGCAGCGTCGAGCCCAAGACAACTTCCACGGAGACCGAAATCAGTGGTCACAAGATTAAATCTCCCATGGTCGGCACCTTTTACGAGGCGCCCACTCCGGGAAGCAAACCCTTTGTTTCCGAGGGGCAACAAGTCAGCATGGGCGATACCCTCTGCATCATCGAAGCCATGAAGATCCTGAATCAAATCGAGAGCGACAAGTCGGGGACAGTAAAAAAGATATTGGTCGAGAACGGACAAGCAGTGGAGTACAACCAACCCCTGTTTGTCATTGACTAGGTGCGATTACAGACATGATAGAAAAACTGGTAATCGCCAACCGAGGAGAGATCGCACTGAGGATTCAACGTGCCTGCAGGGAACTTGGCATCCGTACCGTGGCAGTGCATTCCGAAGCGGACAGAGACTTGAAACACGTCCGCCTCGCCGATGAGTCGGTCTGTATAGGTCCCCCTGCTTCAAGCGACAGCTACCTTCAGATCCCCTCCATTATCAGCGCCGCTGAAGTAACCGACGCCGTGGCTATTCACCCCGGATACGGTTTTTTGTCGGAGAATGCCGATTTTGCCGAAAGAGTCGAGCAAAGCGGCTTCATCTTTGTTGGCCCGAAGGCCGAGACAATTCGTCTTATGGGGGACAAAATCACTGCAATCGATGCGATGCGCACCGCGGGTGTGCCATGCGTACCTGGATCAGACGGTCCCCTGGGAAACGATAACAAGCAGATTTTGAAGCTGGCGCAACAAATTGGCTACCCTGTAATAATAAAAGCATCCGGCGGCGGTGGCGGCAGAGGAATGCGTGTCGTTAATTCCGAAGCAGCGCTCCTGAACGCCATATCATTGACCAAAGCGGAAGCGGCATCGACATTTGGTAACGACACTGTTTATATGGAGAAGTATTTACAAAATCCACGTCACATCGAATTTCAAGTACTCGCTGACACCCACGGTAATGCCATCTATCTGGGGGAGCGCGATTGCTCGATGCAACGGCGTCACCAAAAAGTAGTAGAAGAGGCGCCCGCTCCTGGAATCACCGAAGAGCAGCGGAGTCGTCTAGGCGTGGTTTGCACCGAAGCCTGTCGGCAAATAGGTTATCGAGGCGCCGGGACCTTTGAATTCCTCTACGAGGATGGGGAGTTCTATTTTATTGAAATGAACACAAGGGTACAGGTGGAGCACCCGGTTACTGAAATGATTACCGGCGTAGACATTGTTAAAGCGCAGCTGAAAATCGCTGATGGAGAAAAGCTTGCCTATTCCCAAGAGCAAATCTCGATCCGTGGTCACGCCATAGAATGTAGAATCAACGCCGAAGATCCCGAAAGTTTTATGCCAAGTCCCGGGGTGATCAATCATCTACACCTGCCGGGTGGCCCAGGAATCCGAGTAGATACCCATATATACGACGGATACCGGGTTCCCCAGTACTATGATTCAATGATTGGCAAACTCGTCTCTCACGGGGAAGATCGCGTCACCGCCATCGCCCGCATGCATACCGCTCTGTCGGAAATGGTGGTGGACGGCATCAAAACTAATATACCTCTGCACCGTGAGATCATGAAGGACCTGGCCTTCATCAATGGTGGCACCAATATCCACTATCTGGAGGAGAAGCTGGGCCTTTGAGAAGTCCAGAAGTTATAGAGGCGCCCCAATCCCATTAACGCGCTGCCGGGGGATGCACCATGCCGTGGCTACAGGCCCATACACTAGCCCAGCGGAACACGGCCACAACCATAGAGGAGATATACCGGGAACTCGGTGCTATCTCCATCACTTTTGAAGATGCCGCCGATGAGGCATTGCTAGAACCCAACCCTGGGGAGTCTCCACTCTGGCAGGCAACCAAGGTCACGGCGCTTTTTACCTTAGGCACCCACCCTGAAACCCTCCGCCAGAGATTCAACCTCCTGCTCCCTGAAGGCGTTAACGGCGAAATTCGCTTTGAGCTGCTAGGCGACCAGGTGTGGGAGCGTGTTTGGTTGGAGGACTTCCAACCAATGCGGTTTGGCCGCCGACTGTGGGTCTGCCCCGACGGTCAAAGCCCTCCAATCTCTGGTGGTGTTGTCATCGACCTCGACCCCGGCCTGGCCTTCGGCACGGGAACGCACCCCACCACCAAGCTTTGCCTTGAATGGCTTGACAGTAACCCGCCTGAGGGATTGTGCGTGATGGACTTCGGTTGTGGGTCGGGCATTCTGGCCATTGCTGCACTAAAACTTAAAGCCAAGCGGGCAATCGCCGTGGATCACGACCCCCAGGCTTTGCTTGCAACCAGGGAGAATGCCACTAAGAATGGTGTATTGGAGCGCTTAGCGATCCAAGCGAAGTGGGAGACGCCCAGCGATTCAGCGGATTTGGTATTGGCCAATATCCTTGCTGGAACGCTAATTCGCCTGGAGAATCAACTCGCGGCGTTGGTCCGCCCAGGGGGGATCCTGGTACTTTCAGGAATACTTTCTGAACAGGCGGGAGAGGTAGCATCCGCCTTCTCCACCCACTTTCATGTGCGCCCTCCCATCTCAATGAATGAGTGGATACTTATCGAGGCTAAGAGGCGCTAAACAAGCCCCTGGTAACCGCTTGCCACGCTTAAAGATACCCCCTCCACGGCCGATACGCTGTACGTATCTCAAGTTACAAAAATGGTTTATTGAACAAGCTATTGAGCCAACTACAGTGGTTATAAAAGATATTATTAGTAACCATATGGTTAAAAGCTAGTTAGTTTGATTAATAAATGCTAATATACCACTAAGAAGTGACTGGTTAGTCGTTAAAGGATGAGTACTACTTCTCCCGCTAGTTTTGGATCACTAACGGGAACCAACAGGAGACAGGCGGTGGCAGACCTTGGTATATCGTTGGCGGTGATTCGGGCGCATCGCCTGGAACTGTCCAGGACAATTGACGAAAGCAAGCTCTACTTTTTACCGGCGAGAGCGGTGCAGATTCTGCAAGACTATTTGAGTTATCTGGAACACATCACCCTCTCGAGTTCTCCTGTGCATAACGCTGGCGAAATACAGGAGATACTGCTAGAAATCTCCTGGATCATCCGCTCATGTAACAAGGGCATTCCCACTGAGGTACAGAGCGGTATTTTGGAGAGATTGAACAAGATGTACTCTAAGGGCGTAGGTGCACGAGACAGCCTGACATTCTCTTGCACAGCACCAGACTACGCAGAAGTGGTAGAGGCCATCAGCAAGAACCACCCAGAGTTTGACTATAGCGAAGCCATCGGCCAGCTGCTCTATTACCTGAACATCCTTTACAAAGACAGAAAGGGTAGTTGGAAGACCGTCTACGATCACCTGCTATCGATGTCTGATTCAGTCGCAACAGTCAAGATGCTCAAGGAAACTCACCTCCAGTACGTTCATCGCTGGGTGGAAGAGGGCGTACAAAATCTGTTTGACATACGCCGTGACCTGCAACAGCGGATTAGGGATCTGGAGCAGGAGGTATGCCGCAGTACGGTATTGATTGAACAGCAGACGGCTTCGCTGAACAGACAGCTTGAGTCATGGCCTTTTACCGCAGAATCCAATGTTTCCTGCCTGGATAATGCCCGCAGAAAGCGGGCACTCAACCTGCTCTTGCAGCGGCGTGACGACTTGGCGGCAGAACAGCAGGACAAAGCACAAGTAGCCGAATTGATCGATTCGAATATTTGCGAGTTCGAACTTAGTTTGAAAGAAGTTCGACGAGAGTTCTTCATGCGCCAGGTAAAGGGAATTAGCACACCACTGCAGCCAGACGCATTGAAGTCGCTTGCTTGAAGGTATCGTCGTTAAAGTATAAAGCATCCAAACCGAGGTGGCCTTGTGCTCTGTTGAAGCATGTGGTGACATTGCCCCATAGATACTTCGAGCCTGAATGCACTTCGTGCAAACCCGTTGCCCTCACTGCAGAACGCTTTACCAGATAACGGAATCCCAACTTAGGGCCGCCAGCGGACAAGTACGCTGCTGCTGTTGCGACAGTATATTCAATGCCAAAAAGCATCGCACCCCAGATGGGACGCTTGAGTCCGGCGACCATCATCATGATCAGTTCAAAACGGGTGACCACCGCGCAGAGGACGGGGACAGTGAAAGCGATCTAGCGGCGCCCGCCGACAAGACTGCATTTTTCTTGGCCGCCCCCCTAGGCGACGATTTGGCGAGGGCTGACGTTATCGCTCCCCCCGTTGATTCTGGCCAAACCGATAGATCGCCTACCGATGCCCTACCCTACTGGGTGGAGGAATCCAAATCCAAAGGCAAGGTTACACCACGTCATACCTTTACCTGGACACTGGTAATTGCTGTGCTAGTGATCATAGCCCTGGCCCAATTAGCCTGGTTTTCGAAGCAGCAGTTGGCGCGTCAGCCTGAATTGCGGCCCATGGTAGAAGCATGGTGCGAACGATTGGGGTGTGACATTGCACCCTGGCGAGAACCCAGCCGCTTCCAAATCCTTGACCGAACCGTGGAACCCGAGCCTGATCACATCGGCGCCCTTCGTGTCCAACTATTATTTAGAAACCAGGCAAAATTCGCCCAACCCTTACCGAAATTGCAACTAGAACTCTTTGATAAACAACAGCGTCTTGCGGCCCGAGGTGTGTTTAGTCCCGATCAATATCTGGTGGCAGACGTTGAAGAGACTGATTCCCTAGTTGAACCCGGTCAATCTGTCTCCACGACGATGTTTGTGGAAGATCCGGGAGAAAACATCGTAGGGTTCAAATTCGATTTTCTCTGACTGAGAGAGCCAATTTCCAGTCAATCAAGACCTTAGCGCAACCACAAAAACGGGCTTTGACTGCTATTGATTTCATCGTAAACTGACAAACCGATTCCCCACGCCGCGGCTGACTCGACCATCGATTCCGTATGCAAATTGGCCCAATCAAGCTTGACGGAAACCTGCTGCTTGCCCCTATGGCGGGCGTGGCAGATCGACCGTTCAGACAGATTTGCAGACGGCTCGGTGCCAGCCTGACGATCAGTGAGATGATCTCCTCGAGCCAGACCTTGAGAAGCAGCTCTAAGACTAGGCAGCGGTTGAACTTCGCAGGGGAAGCGGGACCTATCTCAGTCCAGATTGTCGGCGCCGCCCCCCGATCTATGGCTGAAACCGCGCGCCACAGCGTCGCTAGAGGTGCGCAATTGATCGACATAAATATGGGCTGTCCAGCCAAAAAAGTGTGCCAGAAGGCAGCCGGCTCCGCCCTGCTCCGTGACCCTAAACTGGTAGCGGAGATACTCGAATCGGTCATCGCCGCTGTAGAAGTACCGGTCACGTTGAAAATCCGCACCGGCTGGGACCGTGGGCATCGCAACGGCCTGCAGATTGCAAAAATAGCCGAAGAATCGGGTGTCGCGGCATTGACTGTACACGGCCGAACCCGCGCCTGCGGTTTCCGGGGACATGCTGAATACGAAACCATCAGGGACATCAAGTCCTTGGTTTCAATACCAGTGATCGCCAATGGAGATATCGATACCCCCCAGAAAGCCCGCGAGGTTTTCTCTTTCACCGGGGCTGACGGGCTGATGATAGGACGTGGAGCCCAGGGAAGCCCCTGGATTTTTCGAGATATCTCATATTACCTGGAACACAATCAACTGCTCCCCGCTCCGAGTAACGAATGGATTGCAGATTTGCTGGAAGAACACCTACAAAAACTATACAGTTTCTATGGTGAATACAGGGGGGTGCGGATTGCCCGCAAACACATAGCCCAGTATCTGAAACAACAGAAACTTGAACCCAGTATTATTAGAAAGATCAATAAGATTGATTGTGCCGACGAGCAGCTTTCGGTGACCAAAGCGCAATTCGTACGGACTGACTCAGAAAAGGAGCTGGCAGCATGATTATGGAAGTGATCAGGGGTAAGGATGAGCGAACGGTTTCATTCACAGTCGCGAAAAACCGGTCTAAAGAGCCACTACGCGAGTGTGTTCGAGACGCACTGGAAAGCTATTTCAAACAACTCGACGGCCATAAAGTATCAGACCTATACCAACTGGTGCTTGCTGAAGTTGAACAGCCGCTACTGCAGACCGTAATGCAGCATACCGAGGGGAATCAGACCAAAGCGGCCGGTCTGCTGGGTATTAGTCGCAGTACCTTGCGGAAGAAATTGACACTTTATCAGCTCGACTGACTAGCGAGCGACATCATGATTGCGGCCCAGAGGTCGCATGAAGTTTTAAGGATTGAGAAAATTACTATGTCCGCCATTCGTAGAGCGCTGATCAGCGTATCAGACAAAAACGGCATCCTTGAGTTCGCCCGTTCGCTGGAAAAAAGGGGGATCGAGATACTCTCCACCGGAGGTACCGCCCGCCTACTTCGCGACAACGAAGTCAGAGTGACCGAAGTGTCCGATTACACAGGTTTTCCGGAAATGATGGACGGCCGGGTGAAGACCTTGCACCCGATGATCCACGGCGGCATTCTAGGACGCCGCGGTACTGACGACCAGGTCATGGAAGAGCATGGCATCATGCCAATCGATATGATTGTCGTCAATCTATACCCCTTCGAGGCGACGGTATCCAAACCCGGTTGCGATCTGGGTACCGCCATCGAGAATATCGACATCGGCGGACCTACCATGCTGCGCGCAGCCGCCAAGAACCATGCCGACGTTACCGTTGTTGTGGATTCCAGTGACTATCAGCGTCTGCTCGATGAGATGGATCAGAACGGTGGAGCCGTGACGGCGGCAACACGCTTTGACTTGGCGGTAAAGACATTCGAACATACCGCCTGCTACGACAGTACTATCGCCAACTACCTTGGGGCTCGGTTAGAAGGGGAGCCAACCAACTTTCCTCGAACCCTGAATCTGCAGTATCGGCAGGCACAGATCATGAGGTATGGCGAGAACCCACACCAAAAAGCTGCCTATTATGTGGAAGCCCAGCAGCCCGAAGTCTGTATCTCGACCGCCCGTCAACTTCAAGGCAAGGAACTCTCCTACAACAATATCGGAGATACCGATGCCGCGCTGGAGTGTGTCAAACAGTATAGCGAAGGCCCAACCTGCGTAATCGTAAAGCATGCCAATCCATGCGGTGTCGCTGTTGGCAAGACTTTGTTGGATGCCTACGACCGCGCCTTCAGCACCGACCCTGAATCCGCGTTCGGCGGCATCATCGCCTTTAATGGCAAACTGGATGCTAAGACCGCCTCGGCCATTGTCGAACGCCAGTTCGTTGAAGTCATAATCGCTCCCAGTATCTCCGGCGAGGCTAAAAAGATTATCAAGGCCAAGAAAAATTTGCGGCTGCTAGAGTGTGGTGAATGGGATTCGGAATCCATCTACCGACTCGACTTCAAGCGAGTAAACGGGGGACTATTGGCACAGACGGCCGATCTCCAGCTTTACAACAAGCTAGAGGTGGTAACCAAGCGAGCCCCAAGCGACGAGGAGATGCAGGATTTGTTATTTACCTGGCGGGTGGCAAAGTTCGTCAAATCGAACGCCATTGTCTATGGACGAGATCTGATGACCATCGGAGTCGGCGCGGGACAAATGAGTCGCGTAAACTCAGCCCGTATAGCTGCCATCAAAGCTGCGCATGCGGGACTCGAGGTAGAGGGCGCCGTCATGGGATCGGATGCCTTCTTCCCTTTCAGGGACGGTCTGGACAACGCTGCCGAAGCGGGTATTCGCGCAGTTATTCAGCCCGGCGGATCGATGCGAGACGACGAGGTAATTGCCGCTGCCGATGAACACGACATTGCCATGGTCTTTACCGGAATGCGGCACTTCCGACACTGAGTTAGCAAGCGAGATCGATTCAGCGGCAACAACGGGCATGCGCAGGATACACCCCACGGCGATCGTCGATTCCCAAGCCCGGCTCCACCCTTCGGTTACCGTAGGTCCCTTTTCGATAATCGAGTCTGAAGTCACCATCGGTGAGGGCAGCATCGTAGAGAGCGGAGCGCACATATTTCAAGGCACCCGCATAGGCCGCAACAATAGAATATGCCACGGCGCCTTGCTAGGGTGCGAACCTCAGGATTTAACCTTCGATCCCGCCCGCAGCAGGCCGCTGACCATTGGCGATCACAATCACTTCAAAGAGGGGGTGAACATAAGCCGTGGCGTCAAGACCGAGGGTGGAACCAGAATTGGCGATAACAACTATTTCATGGGTAACTTTCACGCCGGTCACGACTGCGTTATTGGGAATCACAATATCCTCGGGCATGGCTCGGTACTCGCAGGACACGTAACCATTGGCGATCATGTCTTCATTTCAGGTTTGGCGGCCATTCATCAGTTTACGTACATGGGAGACCGGGTGATGATTGCCGGCTGCGCGAAGATTGTTAAAGACATCCCACCGTTCACCATTGGCGATGGTAATCCTGCCCGAGTTTCCGGCCTCAACAGCATCGGCCTAAGGCGTGCGGGCATTACCCCGGAAGTCAGGGCGGCGATTAAAGAGGCCTATAAACAAATTTACCAGAAAGAGGTAAATATCGGCGCTTCCCTGGATCGCTTAGAGGCGGAACCACAAATTCCTGAGGTAACAGAGATAATCGAGTTTTTTCGGCGCAGTCAGAGAGGCGTCACGGCACACCGGTAAATTCGGTGCCTTGAGACATTGGCCACCGCGGTGGTCGATCCACACTATCATTGGTGCAGACGATTTCTATGGATATATTGGTAATTGGAAGTGGTGGCCGGGAACACGCCCTGGCCTGGAAGGCAGCGCAATCACCCCTTGTGGACGCAGTGTACCTGGCCCCTGGCAACGCGGGGACCGCGCTCGAACCAGGACTGACTAACATATCGATTGAAGTTGACGAGATCGATCATCTGGTGGAATTCGCCCGAGAGAAGCGTATCGGGCTTACCATTGTGGGGCCCGAGCTCCCATTGGTGCTGGGAATCGTCGATGCGTTTCAGGATGCAGGACTTGCCTGTTTTGGCCCAAGCAAGGGAGCCGCTCAGCTAGAAGGATCCAAAGCCTTTACCAAAGCTTTTCTAGCGCGTCACCGGATACCAACGGCAGCCTACGGTGACTTTACGGAAATCGAACCTGCGCTGAATTACTTGCACCAAGTGGGTATTCCCATCGTTATCAAGGCGGACGGCCTGGCTGCGGGTAAGGGGGTAATAATCGCCCACGATAGGCAGACTGCTGAGGCAGCGATACGAGACATGCTCGACGGCAATCGTTTCGGGGATGCTGGACACCGAGTGGTCATTGAGGAATTTCTCCAGGGAGAGGAGGCCAGCTTTATCGTCATGGCCGACGGAATCCACATACTGCCGATGGCCAGTTCCCAAGACCACAAGGCCAGGGACGATGGCGATCGAGGACCGAATACCGGGGGTATGGGGGCCTACTCGCCAGCACCTGTAGTGACGCCGGAAATGCACCAACGCATAATGGATGAAGTAATCAAACCTACTGTTGAAGGGATGGCCAGAGAGGGACTGCCCTACACCGGATTTTTATATGCCGGAGTTATGATCGATGCTGCAGGAGTGCCACGCGTGCTCGAATACAACTGCCGTTTTGGGGATCCTGAGACTCAACCCATTATGCTGCGTATGAAATCGGATCTAGTAGCCCACTGCCTGGCGGCACTTGAAAAACGATTGGACAACGAAAATACCGAGTGGGATCAGCGCGCCTCGCTCGGAGTGGTACTCGCAGCTGACGGTTATCCGGGAAGTTACTCTAAAGGAGACCCGATTACCCGATTACCCGAAAAGGAAACCGCAGGTCGCAAAGTGTTTCACGCAGGGACAGCACAGCATCTCGGCCAAGTTGTCACAGCAGGAGGCCGAGTGCTCTGTGCCACAGCGCTGGGAGATTCGGTGAAGGAAGCCCAAGCCGGGGCCTACGAATTGGTACGACAGGTTGAATGGCCGGGGGCATACTACCGCAACGACATTGGCTACCGGGCTATAGCGAGAGAAAAGGGCTGAGGCCAGTCCTATCCTCATACGCCGAATTCCTCGATTGCTTTAGACCACGAGACAATCACCTTGGACGACATGAGCACTTAATGCGGTCAACCGGTCTTGATCCCGCCCCTACGCCGCACCTGTGTTAATAGGTGCCGGGCAAGCATCAGCGGTGGCATTCTCAGCCAGTGGGAGCGTACGAAAAGTAAGCCAGCGGCGAAGTCTTTCAATCCCGCGGGGAGATCGGGGTCCACGGGAACCAGCCGCAGCTCCAGCAAATAGGTCAACAATTGGCGGATGGGAAACCCTGCCATCTCCCTCCTGAGTTCAAGCTCTGCAACATTGTCAAACTGGGTATTCAACAGTCTGCGGCAAAAATAGAGCGCAAAGTAGAGTGGTCGAGAGAGGCCGAGTTCACGGGAGCGGGAAACCAGTCGCGAACTGAAATCCTGCGTCTTATTGAAAGTGTTAATCAATTCGTGAATATCGACAAGTTCCCTCAATCCACTTTCAAGATCTCCATCATAAAAAAGATGGGCTGCCCGGTGCAGCAGCGTGTCTTCGGGACATAGGGAAAAAAAGGGTAAATCATCCAGTGGCAGCGCCGATTCTATAAGTTTTCGCGAATCCGGCTTCAGTCTCGCGGTTGGAGGCAAGATAGCGTGATGCAAATCCACCACGGTACCGCGTTCCTCATGGCGTAGGGGCGGGAGTTCGTGCATCCACTCTCGATAGTAGTGCTGATCGTATTCATCCTCTTTCATGTGCGACCAGCCATTCGTTAACAGCAGGCCTTCGGCCTCAACCAACTTCTCCTTGGGCACCAGGAGATCTACGTCTGACGCCAATCTGCCCTGAGATATACCCAGATCCAACGCCTTGTACGCCGCACCTTTCAGTAGAATCACCGGCCCGGTCGACGACCCTAACACCTTGGCCAAGCGATCGATTTCCCAGGATATCATCTGCTCGTGATAAGCCGCATGGACACGGGCGCTCGACAGATGGTCCGCGAGCTTTCCACTGGGTGTCCCTGGTTCAACACGCGCCTCGATGAACCCCAACAAACCCGTCTGGCGAGCCTGTCTGACAATACGAGACTGATCCCTTTTATTAAGATTGATGATCAGTTGGGGGTTTTGCAGTACATCGAGCAGAGAATATTCGACATTCATACAATCGGCGGCTAATCTGGGGAGAACGGCATCGGAGTATGGTACTTCAATCACGCCAGAGGTCATCTTTTTTCAGACCTCTGTCAGCTTTTTTTACAAATCCAGTGTGATAAGATTTGGTTTTATACGATACTCTTAGAGAATACAGCAAGTTAAGTTATTCGGCATAAAATTTGCTGCCAGTTTTTTATCGGGTACGGCCGTCTATATTATCGACCAGTACAGGGATAAGTTGTAGGAGAGTTGGCATGTCAAAAGACCAGGATCAGGAAGCTATTAGTCGCGCTAGCGCGACAGACGCCGGAGCGGCGTTTGCACAACGTCGCAAAGTAATCAGGGGTCTGGCTAGCATTCCTGTGGCGCTGACGCTTAGCAACGGCGCCCGCGCAGCGAATGCCAGCAGTCACCAGTGCCTCCTCAATGAGGAAGGTCCTCCGCCAAACTGCGTAACGGACGCTGGAGACGCCAGCCCGGAATGGGTCTACTCTGCAGACCCCGCTGACCCAACCCAAGTGATCAGTGTCAAACCCAACGAAATCGCCGCCAGTTTTCCACGAAAATATTGCGTAACCTATGCTGAGGAGTCCGGCGACCCCAATGGTTACTCGGTGACCGGTTTTAATTACCAGTACGTTGACCCATCGCAGCCTCAACCTAATCGGGCTATTTTTATCGATCAGAACGGCAACAGAGTGAACGGCGGAAATATCTTCGGCAATCCGTTGCGCGCTTCTTGCGCTGGGTCCTTTGTCGGAAATTAAACTACCAGGAAGCATTCGCCCCCTTGTATAGGTAGAAACTGACATCAATTTACCTATTCCGCTGTGAACGACAGTTCGCCTTCCCTAGACTGGCTATGGCATTGCCCCAACTATAACCAGCTGCGGATCAGGGTATGGGAAGAAGAGTATTTTGTATTCAACCCTAACTCGGGCGATACCCATCTGCTCAATATCGTCTCAATGGAAATTCTCGAACTCCTGGGAACCACAGGCCATACCTTGGACACCCTGGCCGAGATCTTGCTGGACCAAGTCGACAATCCTGAACTGATGTCGCGCCACCTTCGGGATCATCTAGAGCAGCTCCGAGAACTCGGACTGCTCAATCTTTCCCCGCAATGAGACTAAACCAACTCCAGCCCCAGAAAGTAGCCCAGGAGATGGCCGGCGATGGTCTGCATGTAAATATTGGACCTTTTCTGGTCCGCGTTAGGGGTGCTATAAGGGGGTTGCCCGAGACTCTCTGCAGGATGTACGGTGAGAGTTCAGTCGCAGACGACACCCACCAGCAACTGATCGACTTTCACATCGATATGCGCGAGGGTGGTGGAATACGCCGCTGGTGGCGCCCACAAGGCGTATTTGATACCGATGCCACTCCGCCGTTTACTCCCTTCCCTAGAGATCACGCCTTTGCTTTTTTTGAATGGGGTCTCAATTGGTGCGTGGCGATGCAAGCGCATCAGTACCTCATGTTCCACTCCGCTGTTTTAGAACGCAACGGCAAGGCCGTAATACTACCCGCGGAACCCGGCTCCGGAAAAAGTACCCTCTGCGCAGCCCTGATGTTGAATGGCTGGCGCCTGCTATCTGATGAATTTGGCCTATATCGACCCGAAACCGGCCTCATAGATGCTATGCCCCGCCCTATTCCGCTGAAAAATGAGTCGATAGAAATCATCAAAAGTTACTCTGAGTCGGCAGTAGTCGGCCCAACTTATTTCGCTACCCGCAAGGGAGACGTTGCCCATCTGCAGCCCACTGAGGAGAGTGTCCGCCAGAGTCAGGAGCCAGCACGACCGGGTTTCATAGTATTTCCCAGATATCTGGCGGGGGCCCCGGAACTCCTTCACCCCTTCGCCAAGGGCCGTGCTTTTCTCAAACTCTCAGGTAATGCCTTCAATTACCGGCTCCAAGGGGCTAGGGGATTCGACGCTGTCGCCGAGTTGGTGGATCGTTGCCCCACTCGCTATCTGGAATTCAGTGATCTTAACCACGCCGTTTCTTTAATGGATAATCTGATCAGCCAAGCCGAAGACGCCTGATAAGCTCTGCAAGCCCCCGGAGTTCCGGATAATCCTCTTCCAAGTCGATGATATAACCCAATGTCCGTGGAATATCCTGCAGATAGCCAGGCTTTCCATCTCTTCGGTACAGCCTCGCAAAAATGCCAGCAGCCTTCAGATGGCGCTGCACACCCATTAAATGAAACCAGTCTAGAAAACGCAGCTCATGTGTCTCTCTGAGCACTCCCGACTGAACCGCTAGCCGAAAGTATCCGCTGGCCCACTGCTCCACCCTCGAACGTGGCCACTCGATATAACAATCCTTGAGTAATGAGACCAAATCATAGGTCACGGGACCCGCCACTGCATCCTGGAAATCGAGTATTCCCGGATTGGGAGGTGAGGTGACCATGAGATTTCGTGAGTGGTAGTCGCGCAGTACGCAAACCTGAGGCTGTGCGAGGGCGCTTTGCGCCAGGTACTCGAAGGTCTGTTCCAGCATCGCGTGGTCACCAGCCGTCAGCTTCGCATTGAGGTGTTCACGCAGCAACCAATCACGAAAGAGGCCCATCTCATCCATCAACATTTTCTGATCGTAGACGGGCATTCCGGCTGGTGGCACACAAGCCTGCACGATTAGTAGAGCACCCAACGCATCGGTATAAAGCGAATCCGCAGAGTGTTCGCCCAAGACATCCAAATAGTGGGTCGAACCCAGGTCCTCAAGCAGAAGAAATCCCCGTTCCAAGTCCTCGGCCAGTACCTGCGGTACATGCAAGCCCACCTCTTTCAGCTGTTTCGCCATGACCACGAAAGGACGACAGTCCTCCTTGTCCGGCGGCGCATCCATGGCAATTTGGCTGTGTTCCGCTCCTGCCTGATAAACTCGAAAATAACGCCGAAAGCTGGCATCCCCAGATGCCGGCTCCAGTCGCACACCGGAGAGTTTAAGGTCGTTTGAGAGCCACTCGGTGAGTTCGACCAAACGTTCAGACACCATTTAATTTCCGTATGGAAGCCATTGAAGAATTAGCAATTCTATGCGATTTTAGTGCGCGACTGCCATCAATAAGGAGAATAGGTGATATCTGTGACCCCACGCACCTGGTTGATAGCCCTGTTTGTCTGCAATCTGATGCTCCAGTCAACTGCGAAGGCAGCGCCCGAGTGGAATTGCGTACCAACCGGTACGGGGGAATGGCAGTGTATCGGCGACATCAACTCGCCGAGACCTATGAGCAACCCCACTCATTCAACGGTATCCTCCGACAGAACAGCAGAGCCTGAGCCCTCGGCCGCAGTGTCACCAGACTCCTCATCGCCTGAGGAGAACACCTCTGAGGGGCGCCCACCGGAACCCAATAACCCAAGAACTACCGAGACTGAAGAACGCGAAGGCATCGAATTAACAGCACCCGCTGACCCACAGGCGCAACAGACAGAGCCTCCGCCCTCAGCCGCGATATCGCAAGACTCTTCATCGACTGAGGAGAACACCTTGAAGGGGCGCCCACCGGAGACCATCAACCTCAAGACCACTGAAAATGAAGACCACGAAGACGTCGGACTAACAGCTATCGGTGAATCCCAGACGCACCAGGCGGAGCCTCCAGCCGAGGCCTTGCCTGCCGCGGCGCAAACAACCGAAGATACCCTGGATGAACGCACTCGGTCGGAGTCACACGATCCACCATACCCCGAGCAGCGCAGTTCCAGCCAGACAGTTGCGGAAGCGCAGGCTGTGATTCCACGCGAGCAGATACCACCAGTCCATGACAGCGGATCGAGCGAGAACCTGGAACACACAACAGAAAAATCGAGTTCCCCATCAGAGCGCGAATTCGCTTCTGACTCCCCCGAACCCATTGCGGTACCAACTGATACGCCGCAGCTCATTTCCGCGCAACAACAGAGAGAGCATATCGAAACGGCCCCCATGCTTTTTGGCACACCCAGAGAGGCCGTAGATATCGACCGGAATCTAGACTGGGATCAATGCTATCCATGGTCAACACCAGCGCCTCTATCTTTTGTTCCCGAAAACAGTGATCGGGTGATCATCGAGGCAGATGGCGCCACTGCAATCGAACAGGAGGAGGCACTGCAATTACTCGGTTCGGTAAGAGTTCGCCAGCAACAGCGAATGATGGAGGCTGATAGTGCACTCTATGATCGGGACGATGAAACCCTGGACGCCGAGGGAAACGTCTATTTCGAACAACCGGGGTTACGGGTTACCTCGGGAACCGCGCATTTCGATTTGGGCGAAGAGCAAGGCACACTGCGGGAAGTAGACTATCGGCTAGTGGACCAGGGCGCTCGCGGTAGCGCTTCATCAGCCTGGTTCGAAAGCTCCGATCTGACCCATTTCAACGATATAAGCTATTCGACGTGTAAACCAGGCAGCAATGCCTGGTCACTTGAGGCGGATAAGCTGGATGTAGACAAAGCCAGCGGGGAAGGAATTGCCCGGCACGCCAAGCTTAGGGTATCGGGAGTGCCCGTGGCCTATGTCCCCTATATCTCTTTTCCTATCGATGGCCGCCGTAAATCGGGATTTCTATTTCCCTCTTTTGGCAGCAGTGACCGCAGCGGAACGGATATCTCAATCCCCTACTATTTTAATATCGCTCCCAATTTGGACGCCACCTTCACCCCCAGATACCTTAGTAAACGTGGGCTGCTGCTCAACGGCGAGTTTCGGTATCTAACGGAGAAGCACGGGGGGCGGGTACGGGCTGAAATCCTGCCGGATGACAGCGAAGTACCGGACTCCGCCAATAGCACCCGAGGCGCATTCTCCTTCCAGGCTTTCGGCAGACCAAAAGATCGCTGGACATACGATATAGACGTCAACTACGTCTCCGATAATCAGTATCTTGACGATTTGGGTAACAGTCTCTCAGTCACCTCCGCCAAACACCTCGAACGACGGGGCGATATGCGATACACGGGCAACGACTGGCACTTTCTGGCTCGATTGCAGCATTTCCAAACGGTGGATATCGCCAGCGAAGCGCCTTATCGGCGCCTGCCCCAGCTGCTTTTTGATCTGAACAAGAGACGCCAGGCATTCGGCCTAACCTACCACCTGAGAAGCGAATTCGTTCATTTTACCCATGAGGACGGGGACCGTGTCCGGGGCCAAAGATTTGATTTGCAACCCGGCGTAAGTCTACCGCTGACTCGGAGCTGGGGATTTCTAACACCCAAAATCAGCCTCCGCTACACCAGTTACAACCTGGAAAACCAAGTCCCAAGCCGGGACCCTAATCCCGACCGCCTGTTGCCTACTTTGAGTGTCGATTCGGGCCTCTACTTCGACCGCTATACTCGGCTCTTCGACAATGCAGTTACCCAGACCCTCGAACCGCGCCTCTTTTACCTGTTGACGCCTTATGAGGATCAGGATGATCTGCCCGATTTCGATACCTCAAACGTCAACTTAAACTTCAGCAGTCTGTTCAGGGAAAATAGATTCAGCGGAACAGACCGCGTGGGAGACGCAAATCAGGCCACGCTCGCGCTCACATCTAGAACTTTGAGCGAAGCCACTGGCGAGGAATTATTCCGGGCCAGCATCGGTCAGATATATTATTTCAGAGACCAAAGAGTACAATTGACTCCCACCACATCGACCCAGGACGAAAGCAGCTCTCCACTGGTTGCAGATGCCGCTGCCCGATTCAGTCGCCATTGGTCATCGGCGGCAAGTATTCAGTGGAATCCCCACAGCGCCTCCGACAACATAGAGAAAGGCACCTTATCGGTGCGTTATCGGGATGGTAACGAGAGGATATTCAATGCCGGATATCGTTACACCCTGGGTGCGGTGGACCAAACCGATCTCTCCGCCCGCTGGCCCATCACCAACAGGATTTCAGCGGTTGGCCGTTGGACCCACTCGCTGCTTTATCACAAGACGGTTCTGGCCTTCGCCGGGTTCGAATACGATAGCTGCTGTTGGCGGGTACGATTGCTTGGGCAGCAGTTGTTGACCGATGTATCCGATGAACCCGTCAACTCCATACTACTGCAATTCGAACTCAAGGGTCTTGGCAGACTCGGGCACGACGTGGATGACTATCTGGAAACCAACATCTCGGGTTATGATGCCGACTAGCTGGAAACTTGGAAAAACGAGATGAAGCAGTTATTTGGCCGGGTCAGTTTTGGATTATTATTGTTGGCTGCACTTTCCCTGGTGGCCAAGCCAAGCCTGGCGGTGGTGGAACCTCTCGATCAGATCGTCGCTATCGTCGATGAAGATGTGGTGGTTCGCAGTGAGCTAGATCAGGAAACCGCTAAAATATTGGCGAGAATCAAAGATCAGGACATCAATCTTCCCCCTAAAGAAGTACTCGAGCGTCAAATCCTCGAAAGCCTGATCATGCGCAAACTGCAGCTGGCGGCTGCTCAACGCATGGGGATCGCCGTAAGTGAGGATATACTCGCCCAGACTATCGGTGATATCGCCCGGAGCAACGAACTCACAATATCGGAGTTCAGGCAGACGATGGAGGAGGAAGGCATCAGCTTCCGCACGGTACGCAATGAAATCCGCGACCAACTTATTATCCGCCAGCTTTTGGAGCGAGAGGTGTTGCAGCAGGTTCGGGTAACCGACCAGGAGATCAAGGCATATCAAATGCGAGAAGGTGCCTCATTGGGTGGACGCACCGAATACCGCCTGCAACACATTCTGGTTTCGGTGCCGGAAGGGGCTTCTTCTGAGGAGCTGGAAAACGCTGAAAAAGAAGCCCAGCGACTGGTAAGCCAACTGAGATCCGGCGCCGATTTCAGCAGTGTCGCTCTAAGTGAATCCGACGGCCAACAGGCGCTCAACGGCGGCGACCTGGGTTGGCGGCCCGCCAATCAATTGCCAACCATATTCACCGATAGTGTCGCCACCATGGAACGAGGGGAAATCAGCGACCCAATACGTTCTCCGAGTGGCTATCACATTATAAAGGTTGTTGATTTCCAGGGCGGCGAACGCCACCTCATTAACCAGACCGAAGTCCGCCACATCCTGATCGCCACCAATGAAATCACCTCCAATCAGGAGGCCAAGACACGCCTTTCGCAGCTGCGGCAGAGAATAATCGGCGGTGATGACTTTGGTTCTCTGGCACGCTCCAACTCGGATGATCAGGCCTCGGCCGTCAAGGGTGGAGAACTCGGATGGGTAACACCGGGGGATTTGCTTCCCAAATTCGAGAAAGAGATGGACCAGCTCGAGATCGGGCAGATCAGCGGGCCTTTTCAGACCGAGTTCGGCTGGCACATCGTGCAGGTACTCGATCGACGGGAGCAGGACAGCACAGAGGAGTACAACAAGGCCGAGATTCGCGCAGCGATTCGGGAACGCAAATTTGAAGAGGCAAGCGAACTCTATCTACGCCGACTGAAAGACGAAGCCTATATTGATATCAAACTCGACCCCGTCTAATCCTTCCGTATCGCCCCCCGACATGGATAGTGCAATCCCCCCGCTCGCGTTGACACCGGGTGAACCCGCGGGAATTGGCCCCGATCTCTGCATCGCTTTTGCTCAAAATTCGCGCACCTATCCTTTGGTGGCGATTTGTGATCCGGGACTACTCGAGAGCAGAGCGGCCAAGCTGGAACGCGGATTCAAGACGGAGATCTACACCAATCCCTCTAACATAAGCCGGGAAGCAGGTACCCTGACAGTGTTGCCCGAACCACTCGCCGTTGGCGCCATTGCAGGCAGCCTGGAACCACGAAACGCGGCATACGTCCTTAGTACCCTGAGGCGGGGGGTTCTTGGATGTCAGAGAGGCGAATTTTCAGCGTTGGTCACCGGACCGGTTCACAAGGGTATTATCAACGATGCCGGATTCAACTTTACCGGTCATACCGAACTGCTCGCCGATTTAACCGGCGGAACCCCCGTCATGATGCTAACCTGTCCGGGACTGCGCGTGGCGCTTGCCACCACCCATCTGCCCCTCAACCAGGTAAGCAGCGCCATTACCCGAGACTCACTGGAATCGGTTGCTCGCACACTTCATAAAGACCTCGTCACTCGCTTCGGCATTCCCTCGCCGCGAATTTTGGTTTGCGGTCTGAATCCCCACGCTGGAGAGGGTGGTCATCTCGGGCACGAAGAGCAGGACACCATATCTCCAGTAGTCGAGAAACTACGTAATGAGGGGCTTGATCTAGTAGGTCCACTACCCGCCGATACCCTCTTTACAGCGCAGCATATGGAACAATCTGACTGTATTCTCGCCATGTACCATGATCAGGGCCTTCCCGTGCTGAAACACCTCGGGTTCGGTAAAGCGGTTAACATCACCCTGGGCCTGCCTATCATTCGCACCTCGGTCGACCACGGAACAGCCTTGGATATTGCCGGCATGGGCAAGGCCGACTATGGCAGTCTCCAAACGGCGCTCAATACCGCCTGGGAGATGGTGTTGGCCTCAACTCCAAGAAAAACCAGCTAAATAATCCACTTGCGACCTGAATGCTTTGTAAACCCGGGAGACAAAAAAAACCCGGATAAATCCGGGCTAAGGGAGGTGAAACTCCGGTCGAGGAAAACCTCGAATCTGTGGCGCGGGTTAGCTCATATATGTCTTGGCTTCCTCGCCGGGATCGGGAAGGCCCGCAACCCGCCAAACGTCAAGGCAGCTACCAAAAAGCGCCTTGACGTCGCTTCTGCTGATTTCACTGCTGCGGCAGATTGTTCGAATGGGTGGAATGGCACCCAGCCGCAGATAGCGGTCTCTAACAAAGTAGATCACTGCCCAGTGTCGTCTGTTCAACGGACTCAAACCCCGTAACTCGGCCAGCACTCTGGCAGTCTCTTCTGTCCAGGATGACGAATCCAACAGGAAACCATCGCTATCCAGAGCGAATGGAAGTGCCCCCTCTTGGTGCGCTCCTTTTCCTGGGATATCTATACTTGTCATTACTCTTACCTTGACCAATTCGTGAGTTTGGGACCAAACCACTATTTGATAGGAGGACTTTAGTACAAGGCTAGCTTCCTATAAAATATTTTTTCGATATATAGATAGATTTGATTATTCTATCATGCTACTTCCGATTGTTGACAAACTATGAAACTTCAGCAGCTGAGATTCCTGCTCGCTGTTGCCCAGAGTGACTTGAACATCACCGCTGCAGCGGAGCGGCTATTTACCTCCCAGCCGGGTATCAGCAAGCAGATTCGCCTGCTTGAGGAAGAGCTTGGGGTCACGATATTTGAACGCAACGGCCGTCAGCTATCGGCCATCACACCAGCGGGAGAGGCGATCATCGACCGGGTGCAGCTGGTGCTTGAGGGGGTAGATTCGATCAGAGATGCCGCCAGCGAATTCAGTTCGCCGGAATCTGGGAGCCTCTCAATTGCCACCACCCACACCCAGGCACGCTATGTCCTGCCACCGGTTATCACCTCATTCAGAAGCCGTTACCCCCAGGTGCGCCTGCAGATGCACCAAGGAAATCCGGAGCAGATCTCAGAGATGGCAGCCAGTGGAACCGTCGACTTCGCCATCGCTACCGAAGCCACCGCCGATTTCGGCAATTTGGTCATGATGCCCTGCTATCTCTGGAATCGAACCATCGTCATCCCCTGCGGCCACCCCCTGCAAGACAAAAAAAAGTTAACTCTCAGAGAATTATCAAGATTTCCAATTGTGACTTACGTTTTTGGATTTACTGGGCGATCTCAATTGGACAAGGCCTTTCGGGAAAGAGGGCTGGAGCCGCAAGTAGTACTGACCGCTACCGACGCAGACGTTATAAAGACTTATGTCAGATTGGGCCTGGGTGTGGGTATTATCGCCAGGATGGCATATGACCCCGAATTGGACACCACCCTGTGCGCACTGGATGCGAGCGAACTTTTCCCCCCGAGTATCACCCGCCTCGGATTCAGGCCCAGCCTGTTTCTCAGGGGATATCACTATGATTTTATAAAACTTTTTGCAAGCCACCTGAACAGGGAAACCGTTGATTCCGCTGTAGCCGCGGCTTCAGAGCAAGAACGCGGGGCACTGTTCAAGGATTTGCGTTTGAGAGAGATGTGATTCGGCCTCCACTCAGTTGCAATCAATGGGGAAAATGGGCCAACCGCTGATGAATCTCGTGCTTGACTCGTAGCGCCACATCCAACGCTTTAAGACCAACCCGGCCATCGACCAACGGTGGGCTGCCGCTGCGAACACAGTCTACGAAGGCAGCCAGCTCGGCGTCCAACGGTTTCACCGGTTCGATGTCCAGCCGCTCCATAACCACTTCGGGCCAGTCTTTCCCCGGGACCTGTCGTGTGTATGCGGTCTCTACCCGTTGGGCAGTGAAATCCAGAGATTCGTAGCGTTCCTGCTCAAAGACGCGAATTCGGCGGGTTGATTTTTGGGAGACTCGGCTGGCAATGACGTTGGCCACGGTGCCGCTTGTGAATTCAAGTCTGGCGTTGGCAATATCCACATGGGGAGTCAATACGGGGGTTCCCACAGCGGAAATCGCTGTAATCTCGGACTTTACCAAGGACAGGATGATATCAATGTCGTGAATCATAAGGTCGGAGACAACATCTACATCGGTGGCCCTGGCCACAAAACCGTTCATGCGATGGGCTTCTATAAACCGGGGCATGGATATTCGCCCGGCCAGCGCCATAACGCCCGCATTAAACCGCTCCAGGTGCCCGATCTGTAGGGTAACCTTGGCATGGTCCGCAAGATCAATGATCTTTTTACCTTCTTCCAGAGTGGCGGCTATAGGCTTCTCCATAAGCATGTGCACCCCAGCCTCGAGCAGCGGACGTGCAACTTCGAGATGGTTGCTGGTGGGGACTACAATACTCACTGCATCGATTGATCCGAGCAGCTGCTCGGCGCTGGCAAAGGCATCGGTACCTGCTTCCGCCGCCACAGCAGATGCCTTTTCAAAATCCGTATCCACTACCCCAACCAATTTCACACCCGTCATTCGCGAATAGATCAATGCATGAAATCGCCCGAGATAGCCGACGCCGATAACACCGACGCGAAGGTCATCCGTCATGTTTCACCTGAATGGTAAATTTACTTGGAGGAGGTCGCCGCGACCAATAGGACGCCACTGGGGGTTCAACATTCTGGCGGGGGGGTATATCCGGGTGTAGGTCTAGAACAGCTCTTAAACTCGGTCAGCATAGGTGCCAGCTCATTGGAACGAACGGATGAGAGAGCGTGTACATGAAGCGTCACAGTAGCGGCCAACGCCACACCTACCAGTGTGACCAGAACCATTAGAAAGTCAGGCTTTCTGTATTTTTGATTGCTCTGCCTGAACATCTGAGCTCCCCAGGTCTCTCTCTTCGCCAACCCTAGAGATTGGCCCCCCGGCACAAACAAACCAAACCAGTGCCGATTATACGCAGACTTGGCGCGATTGGCGCGCCCCATGAAAAAAAAATACTATTCGTCATCGGTTGCCCCCGCTTCCTCCAACAAAGCAGCTATCGCCTCGTTTGCGGCCAGTCTTGCTCTTTTCAAGGCGTTGTGTCCGATACTGTTCTTCAAATTGACGTCGGCACCCGATGCCAGCAGCAATGCCACTACGTCAACGTGGCCCTGACCTGAAGATGCCATCAGTGCCGAATTGCCCTGGGCATCAACCAAATTCACGTCAGCTCCAGCACCAAGCAGCATTTTCAGAGTACGAAGATTGCCATTGTAGGCGGCCAGTACCAGGGCCGGGCGTCCCGCTGAATTCTTGGCATTCACATCAATGCCCTGTGCGAGCAGTGATTCGACAGTAAGTAATCTGCCGGAACCGGCCGCAACTGCCAGTTGCTGCGTGGGCTCGGCCACTGCCAAGTGCGTTATCAGCAGTACCTGCAACATCAGAATCAGACGCATTTGCAGCACCGTTTCGACCAAATCGTTTCCGTTGATGTATACGATCAAAACTATCGGCCACCGAACCTAATTCTTTATGAACTCGCTCGCTTACCGGAAGTGGCGACCACTCTCCCCTTGCTTTTATGTTTGTGTGTCGCTAAGTTGCGGGATGTTGGCATATCTCAAGTGGATAGTTCATGAATCCAATCAGCGTCGATGTAAAAACCGCCTATATCGAATCACAGTCCTCTCCTGAGGACGGCCACTACGTATTTAGCTACACGATTCGGATTCGCAATGACGGCGCAGAGGCAGCCCAGCTAATAAACCGCCACTGGATCATTACCGACGCCAATGGCAAGGTTCAGGAGGTTGTAGGAGAGGGTGTGGTTGGCCAACAACCGTTACTACGGCCGGGAGAAGATTTTCACTATACCAGTGGCACCTCACTGGAAACCCCGGTGGGCAGCATGCACGGCAGCTACCAAATGCGCACCGAGTCGGGAGACCAGTTCGACGCACCTATTGCCCCCTTTACCCTGGCTATCCCAAGATCGCTAAACTAGCCAAAAATCAGCTGGAGCTCCGGCTCTTGCTAGCCGGCATAACGTTGATTCTAATCGTAAGCGGAGTGGATCCGAAGACTGACCGCTACACATGGTTTCTAGAGACTCTCCCGGTAATGATTGGTATCATTCTGCTGGTAGCGACACAGAAAACTTTCACCCTGACCACCCTCCTTTATAGGTTGCTTGCACTACACGCTATTATTCTTATGATCGGTGGACACTACTCCTATGCCGAAGTACCCATGTTCAACTGGCTTCGGGACACATTGGAGCTATCGCGCAACCACTACGACCGAGTGGGGCACTTCTTCCAAGGGTTCGTACCCGCCATCTTGGCTCGCGAGCTGCTTCTCAGAAAAACTTCTCTTCGCCCCAGTGGCTGGCTTTTTTTTATCGTCAGCTGCATCGCCCTAGCATTTTCAGCCTTTTACGAAATGATCGAATGGTGGGTGGCATTGGCCAGTGATGCCGGCGCTACCGCATTTCTGGGTACACAGGGAGATCCTTGGGATACTCAATGGGATATGTTTCTCGCCTTGGTAGGCGCACTTTCCGCTCAGCTGCTGCTGGGCAGGACACACGATCAGCATCTTGAGAACCTGGAGAGACACAATGTCGGTTTACGCTATCGGTGATGTCCAGGGCTGCTATGACGACTTGCGTCGATTACTCGACAGAATAAAATTCGAGCCGGAAAAAGACAAACTCTGGTTAGCGGGGGACCTCGTCAATCGCGGGCCTGGCTCGCTGGAGACTTTGAGATACGTCAAGGGCCTGGGTAACCGGGCTATATGTGTATTGGGCAATCATGACCTTCATCTACTCTCGCTCGGCTACTGTCGTACAAACAGGAAAAAGAGCCCTACCCTAAACCCAGTCCTTGCGGCCAAGGACCGTGATGAATTACTGGATTGGCTGCGACGGCGCCCATTGATGCATCGCAGTCGAAAATTGAAGTTCTCAATGATTCACGCAGGTCTGCCCCCACAGTGGAAAATATCAACTGCTCTCAAATTAGCGAAAGAGGTAGAACAGGTGCTTCAGGGCGCCAGCTTTCGCGAGTTTCTTACCGAAATGTACGGCGATCAACCCCGCTGCTGGTCGGATCGACTAACTGACATGCAGCGATTGCGCTTTATAACCAACTGTTTTACTAGGCTGCGTTACTGCGATCCCTGGGGAAATCTGGCACTCAAGGAGAAAGGCATCCCGGGCACTCAGCCCGCCCCCTACCTTCCCTGGTTTCAAATTCCTAAGCGAGCCAGCCGCCGGGAACGGATTGTTTTTGGCCATTGGTCTACGCTCGGATATCATCGAAGTGACAACATATGGGCACTGGACAGCGGCTGCGTGTGGGGTGGAAGCCTAACGGCTTTGAAACTCCGGCGCGCCAAGGCACCCAAGACATACCGTATTCAGTGCCCGGGGGCCGCGCTCCACAGTAAATAGATAACGACGTGGTATCATTCCCAGCGTCAAGGCAACCTCTGCAACCCTCCTATATAACATTCAGGTTTCAAAACCATGCTCGACAAGCAATTCTCATTTGGAAACTACCTGATTCGCCTGTTGATAGCGCTTATTCTGGTGTTCGCAACCTACAACCCCACTGGAAACTCATGGCTACACTGGTTCATGGGAGCTGACAATCAGCTGGATCCCTTACTGGTTTTCTGCGGAGTCGTACTGCTCATAGGTTGGGTTATCTTCCTGCGTTCGACCCTGCGTTCACTCGGCGCTATTGGGACGCTTCTCGCCATTGCCTTCTTTAGCGCACTGATCTGGTTACTGATCGGCTACGATCTCTTATCGATGGATGACACAACGATTCTCAGCTACATCATATTGGTCATGATAGCCGCCATAATTGCGACGGGCATGTCCTGGTCACACATCCGGCGCCGCATGTCCGGTCAACTCGATGTGGATGACGTCGAGCCGGACTGAGCACCGGCTTACGATAACTCAGTTTTGCCCAGGGTTCGCCCTGCTGCCGCGGATATTAGCGGGTTGTAAGGGCCTTAGTCCGGGTAACAGAGACCATGGACCCTCAGCTTAGCATTATCATTCCCACGATAAACGAGGCACGGGAGTTACCCCAGTTGCTGCGATCACTGGCTCAACAGCAAGGCGTTGCGACTGAGATCATCGTCGCGGATGGCGGATCTACTGATGAAACTCTGAACGTCGCCAAGCAGCAGGGAATTCGGATTGTTGAATCCTCAGCGGGTAGGGGACGGCAAATGAATGCTGCCGCAACTCGGGCAAGTGCACCCTATTTACTATTTATACACGCTGACTCTCAGTTGAATTCACCCATGCAACTGGCAAATGCCCTAGACAGCTTGACTACCGCAAGCCACCGCCTTGGGCACCAGCGGATTGCCGGTCATTTTCCTCTGGAGTTCAGGAGAGAGCAGGGCGACAACAATCTTGCCTACTACTACTATCAAGAAAAAAGTAAGCTAAACCGGCCAGAGAGCACCAATGGAGACCAGGGCTTTCTGCTCTCACGACAATTCTACGAGGAACTGGGCGGCTTCGATGAGTCGCTCTGGTTTTTAGAGGATCAGCGACTCGCGGAAACCATACGTAAAGAGGGCCAATGGATCACCCTACCCGGTGTATTGTCGACTTCAGCCCGGCGCTTTGAAGAGGAAGGGCTCGGCAGGCGCATGATTCTTTCGGCATTGATTATGAATTTCCACCATATCGGCTTTATCGAGTTCTTCGACAAGGCAAGCACAATCTATCGTAACCAAGACCACACAGGACCCCTGGACATGACTCCCTTGTTCCAATTGATCCAGGATCTCAACCATGCTGCTGGTGGCGCCATCTCGAAACGCCGCTGGCTAGCCACAGGAGGTTATGTCCTGGGAAACGCCTGGCAACTGTTTTTCTTCCTCGATGTTTTCGTAGGGCACTACCTGCGGACAAAGCGCCGTCCCTTCCTATCTTTCTATGATCGCTACCTGGCAGGTGCTGCCCGGTCCCGAATCCTCGCTTATCCCGCTACCGGGCTGACTTGGCTTTGGTTCCAAATCAGCTGGAAGTATTTTGCCCTTAGGGGACGCTCATCTCACTAGCCGGCAGTTCGGATATCGACGCCGTTCTACGCTTGAGCACAATGAAAGAGAACGCATGCGAATGTCTATCATCCGGCGGGTGGTCACAGCGCTCCAGTTCTATCCAATCACTGAGATCAAAGCTAGGAAAGCGAACGTCGCCCGACGCTTTTGTATGAACCAGAGTCAGGTAGATTCGATGCGCCTGCGGCAGCATCTCCTCATATAGCGCCGCCCCGCCGATGACCATGGCTTCAGAAGCCTCTCCCACCACGGCCAGCGCCTGTTCGGGAGAGTGAACCACAATACAGCCATCGGCCTTGTAGTCCTTGCACCTGGTTACGATGATATGCATACGCCCCGGTAGCAGGCCGGGAAGGGACTCCCATGTGCGGCGTCCCATAATCATGGGCCGCCCCATGGTCAGGGATTTAAAGTGGGCTAGATCTGCAGGAAGATGCCAAGGTAGCCCACCCTGTCTGCCTATGACCCGGTTTTCCGCCATAGCGACGATGATGGAGATACGTGGCAACATGGCGCGACATGGTAACACAGCAGCCGCCTAACTCGGCTGGAGACAGGGCCTCCATCAGCACCAAATAGTTATACCGCTACCGGAGCTTTGATATGAGGATGGCACTGGTAATCTAGTAATTCGAAATCTCCAAACCGAAATTCGAAGAGCGAGCGCACCCCGGGATTAAGCTGCATTTTTGGCAGCGGGTAGGGGCGGCGGCCGAGTTGCATTTCCACCTGCTGTAGATGGTTGGAGTAAAGATGGGCGTCGCCAAAAGTATGCACGAACTCACCCGGCTGGAGATCTGAGACCTGGGCCATCATCAAGGTCAGTAACGCGTACGATGCGATATTGAATGGCACTCCCAGAAAAATATCTGCGCTGCGCTGGTATAGCTGGCAAGAAAGCCTGCCATCTGCCACGTAGAATTGAAACAGACAGTGGCAGGGTGGGAGCGCCATTTGCTCCACTTGTGCAGGATTCCAAGCGGTCACCATTAACCGGCGCGAATCCGGGTTGGTGCGAATTTGTTCAAGCAATCGGCTAATCTGGTCGATTCCTTGGCCGTTGGCAGCCGGCCACGAACGCCACTGGTAACCGTATACCGGTCCTAGCTCACCATCCTCATCCGCCCACTCATCCCAAATACTCACGCCGTTCTCCTTGAGATAGGAGATGTTGGTTTCCCCTTTTAGAAACCAAAGCAATTCATGAATAATGGAACGAAGATGCAATTTCTTGGTCGTCACCATGGGAAACCCATCTGTAAGATCGAAGCGCATCTGATAGCCGAAAACGCTCAGAGTACCGGTGCCCGTTCGATCTTCCTTATATTGACCCCTATCGCGTACGTGGCGCATGAGGTCTAGATACTGCTCCATACTCAAGACTCCTCACTATGTGCGTTGCTGTGATAGGCCAGCCACAACAGCAGCGGGCCAGCGACCAGCATGGGCAATGTCAGCAACTGGCCCAAGGTCACCCAGCCGAACGCCAGGTAGCCGATGTGAGCATCGGGCATGCGGAGCAGTTCGACCGAAAACCGAAATATCCCATAAACAAGCAGAAACATACCAGAGACCGCCATCACCGGCCTGGGACGGGATGAATAGCCCCAGAGAATAATGAATAGCAGCACTCCCTCCAGCAAGGCTTCGTATAACTGCGTTGGGTGGAGTGGTGGCGTGTAGAGCATACCAGCTGGCAGCTGGAGCTTGTCCTGGCAGAGCGCCATGAAACGCCCACAGGAGACCTGCATCGCCCAGGGGACGTCACCCGGAGCCCCCCAGAGTTCGCCATTGATAAAGTTTCCCAAGCGTCCACTGCCGAGGCCAATGGTTACCAGAGGTGCGATAAAATCTGTTATCTCAAAAAAGCGACGTTTAAAACGCTGGGAATACAGCCACATGGCAAACAACACACCAAGCAATCCGCCATGAAACGACATGCCGCCTTCCCATACCCGCAGTATCGACAACGGATCCTGGAGCAGTGATGGAAACCCATAGAACAAGGTATACCCCAAACGCCCTCCCAGAACGACGCCCAATACTATATAAAACAGCAGATCATCAACTTGTCGGGCGTTCCAGTTATACTCTGGCCGGGAGGCGCGTAGTCGCCCCAACCACCAGCCACCCACAAACCCGATGAGATACATCAACCCGTACCAATGAATCTGCAGTGGGCCGACGGCAATCGCCACAGGGTCGATATTTGGGTAGGTCAACATGGCGCGCTATCTTAGGACTTGTTAGTTACAACCGCAAACAGAGGCAATCTGAATGAAAACTCACCTGGTGGCGATATGCCTGTTGCTCCTAACCCGTGGTCTCAGTGCCGGAGAAGTCGAGATTATCCATGTCGAAATCCGAAAATCTGGTGCCAACCTGTATCAGTTCGACGTTACACTAAAGCACAGCGATACCGGCTGGGATCACTATGCTGATGCCTGGGAATTATTGGCTCCCGACGGAACGCTGTTGGGCCGACGGGTACTCTACCATCCACATGTGAACGAACAACCCTTCACCAGGTCGCTGAGCAACGTGGAGATCGCCCCCGGAACAGGGCATGTTTGGGTCCGCGCCCATGACAAGATCCATGGATTCTCAACCGACGGCTTCCAAGTTAAACTACCGTGAAATCATAAAGATACGACACAGTTCACACGGCAATAAGAATTTTTTTCTTATTTCGACTACATATCCCCTCACAAACATTTATAATAGCGCAGTAGCACCCTGGATCCGGGAGCACCGTTTGGGACCGTGGACCAGGGTGGCACCTCACCCAAAAATTGTGAGTAGATTCAGGCTTTGAGCAATATGCGTAAAAACAACTCAAGAAACCTGCCCTTGTGCCGTTAGAAAAACCGTAAATTTCTTACACCACTTGATAAGCAGGTTGATTTGCATGACTGTAACGAATCCCCAAAACCTCGGGACCCTCGGCCAGCGGATGCGTTATAAGCGCCTTGATCTTGGCTGGACCCAGGAACAATTGGCGGCCCGCGCCAGTACTAACCAAGCGGTAATACAAAAAATTGAGAATGGAAAGAGCCTGAGACCTCGCAAGATCGATGAGATCGCAGAGGTTCTTGGCGTCAATCCTGCTTGGTTGATGTTCGGTGAAGAGCCTGAATCGGTATTGCCCGAGGATGCGAAGAATATCGCTGAGGCCTGGAGCAAACTGCCGGAACCTCACAAATCGAGGATTCAGCAAGAGATCCTCAACCTCGTTGCCTAACATACTGCACCGCCCTGGGGCCCTTAGCCCCAGGGGTGGTTCAAAACGATGGCAACACCCGCAAGAACAGCGATTTCAGGTACGCTGTCTCCGGAATGGCGGGATGAACCGGGTGATCAGGGGATTGAGCTCCCTGGAACAGCAGCTGAAGACTGCGATCGAGATGTCGCCCCGCCCTTTGCAGAGTCCGCAGAAAATATTCCCCAGACATGTGATGAGAGCAGGTCGAGCTGAAAAGCAGCCCGTCCCTAGACAACAGCTGCATCGCCGCTTGATTGAGACGACGGTAAGCCAGAGAACCCTCGTTGATATCCTTGCGCCGTTTAATAAAAGCCGGTGGATCTAGAATAATCGCATCGAATCGCTGTCGCTCACTGCGGAGTTCCCGCAACGCATCAAATGCATCACCCTCTATAACTGCTATCTTCTCCGTAACATCGTTGAGTGCAGCGTTAGCCTGAACTCGATCAAGGGCGCTAGCTGAACTATCCACGCAAAAAACCTCTGATGCCCCTGCCGTAGCAGCTTGGATTCCCCAAGCCCCGATATAGCTGCAGATATCGAGAACACGGGCCCCCGCTACATACGAGCACATCTGCCTGCGATTAGCCGCCTGATCGAAATACCAACCTGTTTTCTGACTTGTCAGCACATTGGCCTGAAAACGGCAGCCCCGCTCCTCGATCTCCAGAAACTCAGGTTGTATTCCAATGGGCACTTCCACACCAAGCTCGAGTCCCTCGCTTTTGCGCACCACTGAGTCGTTACGCAAAATGATACATTCCGGCTTTATAACCTTTACAAGTGCGTTCAGCACTTCTTCTCTAAGCCGTTCCATTCCCGCCGTGTTGATCTGCACGACGAGCACTTCGCCGTAACGGTCCACCACCAGACCAGGGAGGCCATCACTCTCACCATACACAAGTCTGTAGTAGGGTGTAGCGAATAGCCGTTCACGCAGTGACAGCGCCACTTTAAAACGGTGCACCATCAACGACCTGCCCAGGGGATTGCTCCGGTCACGGCTGACTATACGCGCACATATCAGCGAATGGGGATTGACGTAACCGGATCCCAACCACTTTTCCCGATGGTCGAAAACATCCACTGCCTGCCCCGCCTCTAGGGACTTGAGCGGTGTACGCCCGGTATCGATTTCGTTGCTGTAAATCCAGCAATGACCGCTACGCAACCTTCGATCATTGTCTTTTTTCAGGAATACGGGTTCGAATTGCATACTGCGTTAGGGTATCAGATTCGGCGCGGTTGCATTGAGGATTTTAGATTACTGGCAACCAGTTAGCTGAAGGGATTCCTACCCTACTACCACTTCCGGATGCAGCCCGCCTTATTGTTGAGACTATGTTCCTTTTTTGTCTCGATGGCACGGTATTTTGGACATCGTAATCCTAGCAATCTCCGCTCTCTGTTATCATCCTCTAGCGAACGGGTTAGGGGGCTTGGTAAGAGAAGTGTTTAAAAGATTGAAGAAACGGAGTATCGCGCACTTCGCGCTGCCACAGTGGCTTCTTTTGGCAGCAGCCTCCGCGTTCGCACAACAGCAACAGGGCGTTCAAGTTACCGTGGTGCCGCTGGAGCAGCTATGGTTCAAGCCCCACTACTCCGCTCCCGCCTCAACCCTCAGTCTGAATGATAGCAGTATCAGTGTAGAGACCTCTGGGCGCCTGCTGAATATCCCCGTCAGAGTGGGAGATAGCCTAAAGAAAGACCAACTAATGGCCGAGATTGACTGCCGCTCCAATCTCAGCCTGCAACGACAGGCGTTGGCGGATGTTCAATCCGCGGAGGCTCGCCTGACGTTAGCCAAGCGTCAGATAACCCGAACGCAAAAACTTCTGAGAGAGCAGAATATTTCCGAGGAGATCCTGAATCAACGGGAAGCGGATCTATTAACCGCAGAGGCTGACATCGCTGCCCGCCGAGCTGCGCTTGATAAAGCCGATTTAGAAGTACGCCACTGCCGAATACTGGCGCCCTTTGAGGGCATAGTAATAAAGCGCGAGGCCAGCGAGGGCGAGTGGATTTCCCCAGGGCAGCCACTGCTTCGGCTGCTGGACAGCAAGCGCCTTACGGTATCCGCCCAGATTCCATTGAGCCAGGTGGAGTCACTCCAACAGGCCGAGGCCTTCGACTTGGTGGTGGCGAACAAACACTACGGTCTTGAACTCCGACGCCTGCTTCCTATCGTGAACAGTATCGCCAGGAACCGCGAGGCCCGCTTCGATTTCGTCGACGAACAAGCCCTTCCCGGCAGCAGCGGCCGGCTGGTGTGGCAGGCGGTGCAGGCTCACCTGCCCGCAGATATACCTGTGCGGCGAAACGGGGTGCTTGGTATTTTCTTAGAAGAGGGAGGCACTGCCCGGTTTCTAGGGTTGAGCGATGCACTCGAAGGTCATGCGGTAGTAGCAGCCGATTTAGCGCCGAACAGCCTACTGATCATCGAAGGGCGCCATGCTCTCAATGACGGGGACAAGGTGATTCCTCAAAACTAATATGCTTGCCCGGCTGCTTCGGAACCATGTACTGGCGAACCTGACTTTCATTCTTGTGTTGGTCATGGGCATCTTTTCCTACTTGCAAATGCCCCGACAACAAGACCCAACCATAAATTTCAACTGGATAGACATCACTACGGTTTTACCAGGGGCGACCGCGGAAGACGTCGAGCGGCGGGTGACCGACATCCTGGAAAAGAAAATACGCAGGCTATCAGACGTGAAATTCGTCTCCAGCACCAGTCGCGAGAGCCTCTCCAACATCCTGGTACGATTCGAGGATGTTCCTAATCGAATCTTCGACAAGCGGGTTGCCGATCTGCGTAGGGAGGTGCAGAACGCAGAGGCGGAGCTGCCCACAGAGGCTGAGTCACCTGTTGTCACGGAAATTACCACCGGCAACGCCTTTCCCAGCGCAGTATTGGCCGTAGTGGGTTTGGCGGACGACGAGAATCTACGCCGCCGCTCGGAAGCGATCAAAAAGGATGTTGAGCGCATTAAAGGGGTGGACCGGGTACTCGCTGCGGGCCTGAGAGACCCAGAACTTCAAATCAACTTCATACCCTCCCGTCTAGAGGCTGCGGGGATCCGCCCCGTGCAACTCTCAGACACCGTTAGCCGTAGCTTCCGGGACATAGCTGCCGGCAGCACCCGAGTCAACGACCAATCCTGGCTCGTGAGGCTCATTGGCCGCGACAGCGATCCGGGCTATCTGGCTGGATTGCCCATCGTCGGCAGTGAGGGGGAAATCCCTCTGGGCGACCTTGGGGAGGTCGTGCGCGGCAGAGAGAAGGCCGGCGAAATGGTGCTGTATCAGGGCCGGCCCGCGGTCATGCTGTCTATAACCAAAAAAGACAATGCCAATACCCTGGAACTGGTGGGACGAATCAATGAATACATCAAGCAGCGCAATCGCTTTTCAGACCGCACCGGAGTAAAGCTGGTTCTCATCGACGATCAGACAGAGATCACTCGAAACGCCCTGGATATCATGCAAACCAATGCGCTTTTGGGGTTGTTTCTCGTACTCGTGGTCACCTGGCTTTTCCTCGGAGACAAGATTGCTCTGCTCACCACCATCGGCATTCCGTTTATTCTCGCAGGCACATTTTGGGTTCTCGATATTATCGGGCAAACGCTGAATGTGAGCGTGCTACTCGGCGTGGTTATCAGTCTCGGCATGCTGGTCGACGATGCGGTAGTGGTTGTGGAATCCATCTACTACCGATTACAGCGTGGTGTCGGCGCCATGACCGCAACCCTCGAATCCCTGAATGAGGTTTTCGCGCCGGTCACCACTGCGGTTCTGACCACCATGGCGGCCTTTCTACCGCTAATGTTGCTTCCCGGCATCCTGGGTAAATACATGCTGGTTATTCCTCTGGTGGTGACCATCGCTCTGGCCATCAGTCTGGTGGAGGCGTACTGGATGCTCCCAGCTCATTTGCTGGGTGCCAAGGTGAGTTTTCGGAAACCCTCTCGAATTCAACTACTCAGGGTAAAGGCACTGCACTGGATCCGGGTGAAATATACCCGCCTGCTGATTCGCGCTCTTCGCTGGCCCAAGCTGATCATGTTATTGATTTTGATCGGCTTTTCCGCTGCCCTCGCAGCGGCCCTAGGGGGCAAGCTCAAACTGGATTTCTTCGCCTCAGATCCGATCCGACTGTTTTACGTAAACATCACTATGCCCGCAGGGACTCCTCTTGATGTCACGCTGAACAAGGTGCTGGAGGTCGAGCGCGTGGTTACCAAGGAAATCAAACCGCGGGAGCTCCGCAACTTGATCAGTTATTCCGGAGAGATGTTTACGGAGATAAATCCTTTTTTCGGCGACCACTACGGCCAGATCATGGTCGCGCTCCATCCACTCTCCGAGGGTCTCCGCGGGGTCGATGAGATGATTGAGTCGATGCGAAACGCAGTTACCGGAATACCTGGACCCGAGAAGATTGCCTTTTTACGTCTCGCCGGTGGTCCCCCAACCTCCAAGCCCATCCAGATCAAGGTCCGAGGGGAGGAAACCGCGGAGATCCGTAGCGCCGTATCGGAACTGAAGGATTTGCTGGAAGCGCATCCTGCAATCCGTGACATCACCGACGACGACAGCCGCGGCCAGATGGAGCTGAGGGTGCGGGTGAATCAGGAAGCCGCCCATCGGGCAGGAGTCGATCCCGCTGAGGTCAGCCGAACCGTGCAGCTGCTGGTCGACGGGGAAATCGTGGCCCGAATGCAGGACCAGGGGGAGGAGTTGGAAGTTCGGGTACGCGCACTCCCCGGAAACCTGGACAGCATCACCCGCCCAGGGGACTTTACCTTGCCTCTAGCAGACGGTGGGCGCATTGCCTTGAGCGAGCTCATTCACACCGAGATGGGCCCCAGCCTTGGAAACGTGCGTCATTTCGACTTCAGACGCACCATTACCGTCGAGGCGGATTTGGACAAGACATTGGCGGATACTATAAGCGCCAACAACGAGATACTCGCTGGGTGGGAGGAGATAAAGCATAAGTTTCCCGGAATCAATCTGGATTTTTCGGGGGAACTCGATGACATTCAGGAGAGCATCGACTCCATAAAGATTCTATTCTTATTTGGTCTGGGACTGATGTACATGATTCTCGGCACCCAATTTCGTAGCTATTTTCAACCGCTTATGATCCTGGCCACGGTTCCCATGGCCTTTACCGGCGTGGTTGTCGGGCTACTGATCACCGACAACCCTCTGAGCCTGTTCACCATGTACGGCGTGGTAGCGCTGGCTGGCATTGCGGTCAATGCCGCCATCGTCCTGATCAGCGCCGCCAATGAACGTCTTGCCAACGGCATGAGCGTGCTGCACGCAACCCTCTACGCCGCCCGACGCCGAGTGATTCCTATCCTCATCACCTCCATGACCACTATTGCCGGGCTGTTCTCACTGGCCACCGGTCTCGGTGGCCACTCCCTGATGTGGGGGCCGGTGGCAACCGCCATTGTTTGGGGCCTGATAGTCTCCACCCTTTTGACACTGTTTGTTATTCCGCTGCTGTACAGAATCTTTATGAGAGACAAATCAGGGAACCGTTGAGACAAGTGAGATAGCCCCACCTGCTGCGCGTTTAATCGGCGCACCACACCTGCTAGTTTAGTGCCGAAACTGAAAATCACCCTGGGAGTAATTCAGTTCGACCGGGTAACCGGAAACAGAACTGCGCTGAACGAGAGAAGTGCCTACTCAATTGCAAAGGAAACGAGAACATGAGCAAGAATCGGTTGGCTGATGCCACCAGCCCTTATCTCCAGCAGCACGCAGACAATCCCGTCGATTGGCACCAGTGGGGTGATGAAGCATTGAACTTAGCCAGGGACCTGCAAAGACCGATCCTGCTGTCCATCGGCTATTCCGCCTGCCACTGGTGCCATGTCATGGCTCACGAATCCTTCGAAGACCCAGAGACCGCGGAAGTAATGAATCGGCTCTACGTTAACATCAAAGTCGATCGTGAAGAGAGGCCGGATCTGGATCAAATATACCAGACAGCCCATCAACTACTAGCCAGGCGTCCCGGTGGATGGCCATTGACGGTATTCCTCTCCCCCGAAGATCAGATGCCCTTTTTCGCAGGCACCTATTTTCCCGATCAGGCGCGCCATGGTCTGCCATCTTTCAAGAACCTGTTACACAGCATAGCCAACGCCTACCGCGAGCAGCACGTTGAGATTGGGCAACAAAACCAAGCCTTGATCGAGGCTATGGCCCGTCTCAACCCCCGGGTACCTGAGGTAGCTCCGATATTGGATGCATCACCGCTGAAATCAGCCGATGCTCAGCTCGCGGAAAGTTTCGACGAACAGTGGGGCGGATTCGGGCAGGCCCCCAAGTTTCCTCATCCCAGCAATTTAACCAGGTTACTGCGGAGATGGGCTGGCGATCGACTGAGCGGAAAAGTGGATACGCGCAGGCTTTATATGGTGGAGCACACACTGACGCGAATGGCGTTGGGCGGGGTCAATGACCAATTGGGGGGCGGTTTTTATCGCTACTCGGTGGACGATCAATGGATGATTCCTCACTTCGAAAAGATGCTGTACGACAATGGTCAGTTGCTGAGCCTCTATGCCGACCTCTGGCAAATCAGCGGCGATACCCTCTACAAGGACACCGCTGAGCATACTGCCAACTGGGTCGTCCGCGAGATGCAGTCTCCCCAAGGAGGCTACTATTCCAGCCTCGATGCAGATAGCGAAGGTCACGAGGGGCTGTTCTATGTCTGGTCCAAAGATCAGATTCGTTCGCTGCTGACGGCGGATGAGTATCAACACCTGGAGCGATACTACGGCTTGGACCGGTCGCCAAACTTCGAGGGTCGTTGGCACCTCCACAATACGACCTCGATCGCCGAAATCAACGAAGCCCTTGACAGCAGCTCCCAACATGCTCGCAGGCTGCTCAAGAGTGCCAAGCGGAAACTCTTTGAAGCTCGCGAGTCCAGAATCAGGCCAGGCAGAGACGAAAAGGTACTGACCTCTTGGAATGCGTTGATGATCAAGGGAATGGTTCGCGCCGGAAAGCTTTTACAGCGCCCTGAGTTTATCTTGTCAGCTCAACGGGCACTCGATTTTTTAAGCCGTGAGCTCTGGAAGGACGGCCGCCTGTTGGCCACCCATAAAGACGGGCAATCCCGGTTACCCGCTTACCTGGATGACCATGCCTATCTGTTGGATGCCCTGCTGGAGTTACTCCAGGCCCGCTGGCGACACCAAGATCTGGCATTTGCCATCAATCTCGCCGATGTTTTGATAACCCATTTCCGGGATACCGACAACGGCGGATTCTTTTTCACATCGGATGACCATGAAAGACTGATTCACCGGCCCAAACCGCTCAGTGACGACGCAACCCCCGCAGGCAATGGCATTGCCGCATTTGCCCTCAACCGTCTCGGCCACCTGCTCGGCATTCGGAAATATACCGATGCAGCCACGAGAGCCCTGCATTATGGCTGGCAACATATCGACCAGTTTCCCCAAGCCCACTGTACGCTACTAGACACACTGGAAGAGCATCTGGAACCCACGGAGACGATTGTCATCCGTGGCAGTAGTCAGGGGCTGGGAAGGTGGCATGAGCGGGCCAGCCAATACTATGCGCCGCACAGATTTGTTATCGCCATTCCCGAGGGAGAAGAGAATCTACCGGGCTTACTAGGCACCCGTGTCATTGCTAATCAGGAGATAGTGAGCTATATCTGCAGCGGTACCCAGTGCGAGATGCCGACAGGGGATTTCGTAGATTTCTGCGAACGATTGCAAAAGTCCGAGATTCGCCGCAACTGAAACGGGGAATGTTTAAGAAACCCTGTTTCAGACTCAGGCTTCGTCATCGCTGCCGTCGTGCCAACGCGCCTCGGCATCGCTATCACTGTCGCGAGACGCTACCCAGCGTGCCCCGACCGGCAACTTCTCTTTTTTCCAAAACGGTGCCCGGGTCTTGAGGTAGTCGATGATAAATTCACAAGCACGAAAAGCTTCGCCTCGGTGGGCACTGGCCACTGCCACCAGAACGATGGGATCGGTGGGTCTGAGCTCACCCACCCGGTGGATCACTCGGATATCCAACAGTTCCCAGCGGCGCTCCGCCTCCTCAACTATCCGCCACAGCGCCTTATCGGTCATGCCGGGATAGTGTTCAAGTTCCATGGCTGTTACCCGGTCGCCATCGTTCATGTCGCGCATGAGGCCAACAAAGGTTACCACCGCGCCAACGGAAGGGTTGCCAGTATGTAAATCCGTCAGCTGATCGGCTACATCCAGCGCCTCTTTTTGAACTATGACTCGATTCATATCGGATCGTAAATGACTCGCGAAATGTTAGCGACCTGCGGTAACGGTGATGCGGCAGCGCTCCCTGCTCACCCCCCCGTGACCGGTGGAAAGAAGGCCACCTCATTCCCGTCCGCGATTGTGGTATCGGGATTGGCCATCTCCTGGTTCACCGCTGCCATGACCCTACTCCCCTCACCGAATGCATCTGCCCAGTCGCCGCCTCGGGAACGCAGTCGCGATTTCAACTCGGCAATATCCGCCGCCGCCTCCATCTCCTCGGAACCGACACCCAGCTGCTCTCTGAGGTGTGCGAAGTAGAGTACTTTGATCATGTCAACAGCTCACTAAAAGGTAGAAATCTGACTGTATCGCCTTTGGACAGCGGTGTATTCTCGGGCAAAACTGCCAAGCCGTTGGCCCAAGCGAGTGAACTCAGTACGCCGGAGGAGCGGCTGGGATAGACCGATATCCAAGGCTCCCCCTGGTCGTCCAAATCCAGCCTAGCTCGTGCGAACTCCCTGCGTTTGTCCGGGCGGGGCCAGTCGAATCCGACCTTTGCAAGCACTGCACTCGGTGACAGGTTTCCGGCGACGCCCTGTTTTTTCAGTATAAACGGGCGTGCGAATAGACAGTAGGTCACGAACAGGGAGACCGGATTACCCGGCGTACCGATGAAAGGCACTTCACCAATATGTCCAAAAGCCAGCGGCTTGCCCGGTCGAATGGCAATTTTCCACAAATCCAACCGCCCCAGCTTTTCAATCGCGGGTTTGATGTGGTCCTCCTCACCAACAGATACTCCGCCGGAGGTCATAACCAAATCTGCTCCAGCAGCTGCTTTGGTCAGGGCGTCGCATGTGGCGCTGAAGGTATCCTCGACGATGCCCAGCTTAACCACTTCACAGCCTACTCCCGTCAGCAGGCCTTCAAGGGTGAATTCGTTGGAGTTGTAGATTTGACCCGGCCCTAAAGGCTGGCCCGGCATGATCAGCTCGTCACCAGAGGAGAACAGCGCCACCTTGAGGCGGCGGTATACCGAGAATTCGGCGACCCCGACAGAGGCGAGCAACCCCATATGCTGGGGCCCCAGTCGGGTTCCTTGCGGAATCACCACCTGTCCTTGCGTGGTGTCCTCCCCAGCGCGCCGGATATTGGCCCCAGGTTCGGGGCATTTACCGATAATGACGTCATTGCCCTGGGTCTCGCATACTTCCTGTATTACCACGGCATCTGCATTTTCGGGGATTGGAGCGCCGGTAAAGATGCGGGCGGCGGTACCTGCCGCCAGGGGTTCGCCAGCAACGCCTGCGGGGATCCGTTGGGAGACAGGCAATCTAACTCCAATCGCTGGTACATCGGCAGTGTTTACCGCGTAACCGTCCATGGCGCTGTTATCCCATGGCGGCATGGTGATGCGACTCACAACAGGCTCCGCCAATACCCGCCCCAGTGCGGCAGCAATGGAAACCCGTTCCGTCTCCACCAGCGGGTGGGCGTGGGAAAGCAGCAGCTGGAGCGCGTCTTCCAAGGACATCAATGCGGTCGGCTTCTCGTGGGAGGAGCAGTCACAGGTACTCATTCGTTATCCCCTCTGACTGCGATTCAGGCCCTGAACATCTGGGCGAAATTACAGGGTCGGGTGCGGTGATCCAGCTGTGGCGCTAGAATCTTATCCCACCCGGTTCGGCAGGCGCCCGTTGAGCCGGGCAGGCAGAAGATCAACGTCTGATTGGTGAGCCCGCCAAAAGCACGCGACTGAATGGCTGAAGCGCCAATATCGTCCATGGATACCCACCTGAACAGCTCTCCGAATCCCTCGATGGGCTTGTCGAGCAGCGGCAATATGGCCTCCGGTGTGCTATCCCGACCGGCGATGCCCGTACCACCTGTACTGACTATGACATGAACTTCGGGATCGGCTATCCAGTGAGAGAAAACGGCCCGCATCTGATAGACGTCATCCTTGACAATGGCTTTGTCTACCACCTTATGCCCCGCCGCTTCCGCACCCTGTTTAATCACCGCGCCTGATTTATCCGTCTCTTCAGTGCGTGTATCCGAGATGGTAAGTACCGCTATATTCAGTGGTACGAAACCAGAGTCGTCATAATGTCCTGTCATATAGTCCTCTTCATATTCAGCCGGGCGCTGGCCCGAAAACAGGTTAGAGCGCTACCGGCTACCCGGTGCCTCAGCCGCTTCAGCTCAGGCGAATGAAAACCCGAACACCTCCTCAAACCGCGCCAGGAAACTCTCCGGCGTGAAGTGGTGGTTCTGGGTCCCCGCGTGCTCGATTTTGATTGCACCCATCAAGGCGGCGATGCGGCCGGTAGCATCCCAGTCCATCTCCCTCATCAAGCCGAAAAGCAATCCGGCGCGGAAAGCATCACCGCACCCCGTGGGGTCCACTAGCGCAGCCGCGGGTGCGGCAGGAATCTCGTACAGCTTTTCACGGGTGTAAATACTCGACCCTTTGCCACCCATGGTGACGATGACAGCATCGACCATCTCCGCCAACTGCCGGGGAGACTTGCCGGTACGCTCCTGCATCAGCTTCGCTTCATAGTCATTGAAAGCCAGCCAATTGGCCTGCTCCGCAAAGGTCAGGAGATCTGTACCGTCGAACATCGGCATCCCCTGTCCTGGATCGAAGATAAAGGGGATCCCACTCTCAACGAACTGTGCCGCATGATCGACCATGCCCTGCCGCCCATCGGGTGAAACCAAGCCCAGGGAGCAGCCGGTAACAGCCTCATTGACCCGCTGGACATGAGCATGATTCATGGCACCGGGGTGAAAAGCGGTGATCTGATTGTCGTCTTGGTCAGTGGTGATATAAGCTTGCGCCGTGTACTCGTCCTCAATCACCCGAACGAAACTACGATCCACACCGCATTGATCCATCCACGCGGCGTAGGTATCGAAGTCTTTGCCGACCGTTCCCATGGGCTTTCCATCGCCACCCAGAAGATTGAGATTGTAGGCGATATTACCCGCGCAACCACCATACTCGCGGCGCAACTCCGGCACCAGAAACGCAACATTAAGGATATGCACCTGCTCCGGAAGAATATGATTTTTAAAGCGGTCCCGGAACACCATAATCGTGTCGAAGGCGAAAGAGCCGCAGATCAAAGCTGACATACCTACTCCTAGGCAAGCCCGAAAGACAGCGCGATTCTACACCAATTGCCGACGGGTTGCCGGAATCAGGCTGATCCCATACTGCCGTTTTGCTGCAACACGGCTATCGCTTCCGTGGAGGGAACAGGCTTACCAAGGAAAAATCCCTGCGCCCGGCAACCCTCGAGGTTTTTCAGGTAGTCAACTTGAGCCTGTTGCTCAACGCCTTCGGCGACAATCTCCAGGTTGAGCTCCCGCGCCATCGCAAAAACCGCTGTGACGATAGAGCTCCGGTCATCTGGCGACTGGATACCTGTTATAAATGTCCGGTCAATCTTCAGGGTATTCAACGGCAGTGAATGCAGGTAACTCAGTGAGGAATAGCCAATGCCAAAATCGTCCACCGCAACCCGTACACCACTGGCCGCGAGGCGCTGGAATTTACTTACCGCCTGATCCATATCCTGCATAAGGATATTCTCCGTAATCTCGATCTCCAGTTGCTCGCCGGGTATATCATGCTTGCGCAAGGTCTCCAGGAAACCGCGCTCGAATTCCGCTTGCACCAATTGCGCCGCCGAGATATTTATCGCCAGAGTGACGCCGTCAAATCCAGCCGTACGCCACGCCTTCAGCTCCCGGCAACAGCGGTCCAATACCCAGTTGCCGATTTCGATGATTAACCCAGTCTCCTCCGAGAGCGGAATGAACTGATCGGGAAGCAGGAGACCACGCTCAGGGTGGTTCCAGCGAATCAGCGCCTCCATGCCACACACACGTCCGCTCTCTACATCAACCTGGGGCTGGAAAAACAATTCAAACTGCTTTCCTTCCAACGCCCTGCGAATACCATTCTCTAGAGACAGCTGACGCTGGAAAGTTGCTTTCATATTGTCGGCAAAGAACTCATGGCCGTTCTTGCCATGTGTCTTGATGTAGTACATCGCCATGTCGGCATTCTTGATCAACGCGTCGATGGTCTGACCATCCTCTGGATAAAGGGCGATTCCTATACTGAAGGTAACGAATACCTCGTGGCCCTCAATGACAAAGGGTTCCTGCAATCTCTCCATGATCTTGTGCACGACCATCGACGCGGCTTCCCTGCCCTCGATCCCCGGGACCAGCAGATTAAACTCGTCGCCCCCTATCCGTGCCAAAGTATCACCATCGCGGAGACAGGATTGCATTCGGGAAGCCACGGATTGAAGCAACTGATCTCCCGCCAGATGCCCCAGTGAATCATTGATGACCTTGAATCTGTCCATGTCCAGAAACATTACAGCCAGCTTCGCCTTGTTCCGCCGTGCCTGGGATATCGCCAGATTCAGACGATCCCGGAACAACTCTCTGTTGGGCAGTTTGGTCAACAGATCATGATAGAGCTGGAATTTGATCAACTCCTCGGCGCGCTTGCGTTCGCTCACATCTCTGGCCACACCGTAGGTGCCGACGAATTCCGGCTCCTGCTCGGATTTCTCCGGTGTATATACCCCCATGGCGCTGACTTCGATGGTAATGGAGCGTGATTCAAAATCACGATAAGGGAGTTCGCTCCCTTTGCACAGCAGTCTGAATTCAACATTTTGACTAGCGCGCTTGCCTGTCCTGCGCTCATCGAAAACATACCTCGCCTTGTCGACATCATCCTTGTGAACCAGTTGCGAGTAATGCATCCCCAGAAGGGCGCCCTTGTCGTAGCCCAGTAGGCTGCTGGCACGATCGTTTACAAAGGCAAAGCGTCCCTGCTGATCCAGCATGTAGATAATGTCTGGTGAGTTATTAACAATGAAGCGGTAGCGATTTTCAGAAGCTTCCAGGCATCGATTCATTTTCCGCAGATGCTTTTCCAGCCCCCGCTTGCGCATCACATTACCCACAATGTGAATCAATTCATCGGGAGAATAGGGTTTACGCAAAAAATCCTGCGCCCCCCCGCGAAGCGCTTGGGTTGCGCTCTCAAAGGTGGTCTCTCCGCTGACAACAACTACATCGGTATCCTGAAACTGGGCACGCATCTCTTGCATGACCTGGTAGCCATCCTTCTTCGGCATGTTCAGATCCAGTAGCACCAAGTCGAAGCCGTTACTGGTTAGCACCTGCAACGCCTCCTCCCCATCGGCTGCGAGTGCGCAATGGTGTCCATAGGCTTTCAACAACTCGGCCACACTCGATCGCATCCGTGGCTCATCGTCTACCACCAACACCTTGGCCTCAGAACTCTTCCCCGTTTCGGGTACCTCTCCCTGGTCGTGGTGAAACGGCGAACCGAACCTGGCTCCCAGCCATGACACAGAGGTTTTCATCTACTCTCCTGTAATTGTTTCGGCGGAGGAAGCGTCAAATACCACAAAGCCGGTCAATTCCGCTGCTTCCCAATCCAGCCTGCATGTTATTCCGTTTTTCTGGGTAGCATGATAACGAAACGCGCTCCCCCCTTGCTCCTGTTACTGCAACTGACAGAACCCCCAAGTTCGGAAACCAGATCCTTTACAATAGTCAGACCAAGCCCCGCATGGGTGCCCCCTTTCTTACTTCTAACCGGGGTGAATACATCGCCCAGCACGTCTAAAGGTATCCCCGGGCCATTATCCTCAACCATAATCTCCACATAAGTTGTCCCATTGAAGTTGATTTGATCTCGGGTGGCGATCATCAAATGCCCGTGATCCGGTAAAACCTCGCTGGCATTCTTGAATAGATTGGTGAGAATCTGCTTTAAATTATCCCCATCGGTGAAAATGCTCGGTAATTTTGGATCCAAGGCCTCGGATACCACAATATTCCGGCTGCTAAAACGGGATACACGGAAAATCCCCACAAGATCGCGTATCAAGGCATTAACGTCGACCTTGGTTTGCCTTGCCTCGCTCTCTTTCGGCTGTTCGCGCACCTGAGCCACGATATCAGCTACTCGCTCAATCTCCTCGTTAAGGATGGTAATCTGCTCTTGCAGCTCATCTTTCTCCCCCAGCCGAACAGAGAGGACCTGGAGGTAGTTTTTTATGATGGACAGCGGATTATTTGCCTCATGAGCCAGCTTTCCGAGCTCGCCCTGCCGCCTTTCACGCTCTTGGGCCACTGCGAATTGGCGTTCCCGAACCAGCTTTTGCCTGACGCTCATGGCTTGAAACACCGCCTCGGAAAAACAGTGCAGAAGACTGTCTTTTTGCCGAAAGCTATTCAGGTCCTCCCCGTCGATGCCCGCCACCAGAACACCGCCGGCCTCTGAGGAGGAGAACAGAGGTAAGCAAATAAAACCATCGCTTTCGAGCATTCTCTGGAGCTGACGATCCACCACCGACAAGGCGCCTTCGCCAGTATCCCAAGTCGAGAGCCGTGCCCGCTCTAAAAAAGCCCGGGAAACCAGGCTGCTATCGGGTGCAAGGCGTATTTTGAACTCTCTGATGTAGCGCTCTCCCGGGCAATTGGAGGCTTGCGGCAACAGGTAGGCTCCAGCGGTATCCTCAAGAAAGCAGATACTGTAATTAACCCCGAAGAGAATTCTACAGTCCTGCAACGCGGCCCCCAGCGTCGCCTTTAGATCATGGGCGACTGAAAGGTGCTGGCGTACGCCGTTCATTTGTGCGGATTCCCGAATTTTGCGCGCCAGAGCCAGCCTTACCCCATTGCCATCCACCGAGAAATCATTGTCGCCATCCAAATGCCTACTGACGGTAACGCCAGTCAGGGCCTCTGTGACGGCCGACTGGGTCTTTGCTCGGAGTTCATCGACATCCGCAGCGGTCAGCCCCAGCAGTATTTTTCCATTGCGGTATTGGGCATCGCTTTCCGCACCCGTATCTCCCAGAGTTCGGGCGAAATGACTCAACCTAACCAGATGTGGCGCATCCGCGACGGCTTCCACTGCCTCGTCTTGATACAGCACCGCATCTGAAAGCATCGAGTGGGGATCCCAATGACGAATGAGTGCCGCCCCCGCCTCCTGGCCGGTCAAACCGAAAATCGACTGTTCCGCACGAGACAACGCCTCACCTTCTCCCCCGCGGTTGAGTGCGACGGGATAAGTGATGGGCTGCCGGTGCATGAACAGCAGCCGCCCCAAATTGAGGAACAGGCCACACAGGTAGGCCTCCTCGGTTCGCTCATAACCCGTTAGCGTTGCCAACAGGCGTGCACCGTGGGCACCGGCGAGAGATCTCTCCCAGAAAAGGGCCAACCACCTGCCCACGCCTGCATCATGCCGGGAAAAAAACTGATGTACCGCCGTAGACATGGCGATGGAGCGAATCGTCTCCAGTCCCAGGGCCAGTACAGCCTCACTGAGCAGCCGGGGCGCCCTCTCCCCCTCTAGTGCCCGGCCGGCGGAAAACCCCAGTACTCGGGCGCTTAGCCCCATATCTTTGTGGAGCACCCCAACAATCTCATCCATTTCGGCATTGGGTCTCTGACAGGCCTCAATCAGCATCAGTACAACCCCGGGCACAGACGGGATCTGTCCGAGTTCATACAAGCTGCACATTGTGACAGGCATCTCAGTCATAGGGTGACGACTTTAACAGATTTAGGCGCCCTAAACCTCTTTAAGGGTAGGTCATTAAAGGGACAAAACATCGGGCAAACCGCTGAGTACACCGACTTCCACATGCCAGCCTTAAGGTCCATCGGATAGTTGGGAATAGGTTTCTACTGACCCGAATGCCGATATTGGGGCGCTTGTGCAATAATCCTAATGGGTTATGCTGAGCTCGTCCCAATTCTCCGAGGTACCAGGTAATATCATGACCACCGCCCACAAGCCAACCATTCCACGAATCGGACCCGACATTAACCCGATAGCAAGAACGCTGGTAGTCTGCTCCGGTAGTGAAGGGAGTGGTGTCAGCACCCTTGCCGTTAGTATCAGTGATGCCGTGCGGCTACAGGGAAACAGGGTTTGCCTCATAGAGTCAAACGGAGATGGAGAGCAGGCCGAACGAACTCCAAGCTGCATAGAGGTGCCGAAGGTTTCCCATATCGGCTCTCAACTGGCGTCGTTTTTATTCGAAAAGCGGGCTCACCAGGTTGAACTGCTGACCAGATTACAGCGGTTGGAAAAAGCTTCCGACTACCTCTTCATCGATGCTTCAGCGGCCGGAGGCGAGCATCTTTTGCCGCTGCTGTTGGCCGCACCCCAGCTAGTGCTGGTGGTAACTCCGACATCCAGTTCTCACAACGCTGCGTTCACTCTGCTTAAATCCTTGAGACGTCACTATTTTGACCGACCAATCTACGTCATTCTCAATAAAGTTCCCAATCTCCCCACCGCCCACGATAGTTTTCGGCAACTGCGGCGAGCAACGATGAAGTATCTGCAGGTAGAGATCCGTTACCTCGGTTACATGCTGGCCGATAAGCAAATACCACAGGGATCTTCCAGTAAGAGCTTGCCCTCCTCGAATCAGGCATCCCAGCAGTGCTTGGCGGCAATATCCCGGAGGATTCTGCAGCTAATGCCCCCCCACCCGGTGAATGAACGCTTTAGCGACTACTTCTCCGCTCTGCTCGGGGAAGCGGAAGACCTCGACGGGTCACCAAAGAAGGCGATACACCAGTGGAACCACAACAAATTGACGGCCAAGTGCTCATCTCTCAGCGAGGATGAGGGTATGAACGGTCTCCGCACAGCGTCCCGTTACGCGGCACTGCTAGGCCAGCGCAGTTAGGGCCTGTTAACAGGCCCTAGTTCAGCCCCCTAAGACCCAATCGAGGCGAGCAGCAGCGAAATCAACTGCTGCCTGGAGACCATGCCAGATCAAGCTCGCGAGCAGCGCGCACATCATCCAATCGCTTGACCGGTAAAGTGTGGGGCGCACTCCTGAGCTTTTCTGGATTGCTTTCCGCCTCAACACCGATCTGAATCATGGCCTCTATAAAGGCGTCCAGAGTTGCCTTGTCTTCGGTTTCCGTAGGTTCTATCAACAGGCACTCAGGCACCAGTAGCGGAAAATAAGTGGTTGGCGCGTGAAACCCGTAATCCAGTAAACGCTTGGCGAAGTCCATTGTGGTTACTCCGTAGGCTTTGGCCTGGCGCTTCAAGGTGATGATGAATTCATGAGTAGCCCGCCGCTCAGGATAGGCCGCATCGAACCCACCAGCCTGCATGCGCTTCAGCATGTAGTTGGCATTCAGGGTTGAATACTCGGCCACCCTGCCCATTCCCTCGCGCCCAAGCATGCGGGCATAAACATATGCCCGCAGCAGCACGCCGGCGTTGCCGGCAAATGCAGACAAACGGCCTATACTCTGAGGGCAGTCGGACTCATACATCCAGTGAAATTCGTCTCCATTTCGACCCACCATTGGCACCGGCAGAAAAGGAACCAGTCGTTCACTGACACCGACTGGGCCGGCACCAGGTCCGCCGCCACCGTGAGGCGTGGAAAAAGTCTTGTGTAGATTCATATGAATGACGTCGAACCCCATATCCCCCGGCCGCACTTTGCCAAGGATGGCGTTCAAATTGGCGCCGTCATAGTAAAGCAGCCCTCCGGCATCGTGGACCATTTCGGCAATCTGCTCGATCCCCCGATCGAAGACTCCTACGGTGGAGGGGTTGGTGAGCATGATGCCAGCTGTATGCGGTCCCAGCACAGTTCGCAGCGCCTCAACATCAACATCCCCGTTAGATCCAGTGGGAATCTCTCGAATCTTGTAGCCGCACATTACGGCGGAAGCAGGATTGGTACCGTGAGCCGCGTCGGGCACCAGGATTTCGTCGCGCTGGTCATCGTTGCGGGAATCGTGATAGGCGCGAATCATGGCGACCCCAGCGAATTCGCCCTGAGCGCCTGCCGCAGGGCTCAACGATACCGCCTGCATTCCGGTGACCTCTTTGAGCATCTCCTGCAATTCGTGCATGCACGCCAGGAACCCCTGGCTGTGGCTCTCGGGCGCCTCCGGATGGCGGACCAAAAATTCGGGCAGCATGGCCAGAGCATTGCACGCTCTGGGGTTATATTTCATGGTGCACGATCCCAAGGGATAGAACTCGGTATCGATAGAGAAATTCTTTCTCGATAATCGGGTGTAGTGACGCACCGCCTGCATCTCCGAGACTTCTGGCAGCTGCGGTGGCTGTTGCCGCCGAAACCGTTCCGAAAACGGTGAGCGTTCCGCCTTAGCTAACGGAGCCTGAGCAGTGGACCTGCGCCCCGGCATCGACTGCTCGAATATCAAAGACATGGAGTGTACGTCCTCATTTGACTTAGTTGAATTGCTGCGTTCGCCGCCGAGCAGAAATAGTTCCTGTGAACACTTGCCGGAGTCATCAGTCGGATCGCTTCGATTCGCAGGGCGCCCCACCCTGAAGATTGATAATCCGCGCCAATTTTTTCGCGTACCCCTGAATCTCATCCGCTGTGCGCTTTTCCGTGGCGCAGACGAGGATCGCGTTACCCAATTCAGGGTATTCCCGTGAAAGATCAAGTCCGCCAAGCACATTGTGGGCAGCGAGAGCCCGCAATGCATCCTTGGGATCTAACGGCAAAGAGATAACCCGTTCGTGAAAAAACTCCTGCCTAAACCTGATTTCGACCCCCGGCAGGTTGCACAAAGCGCGTGTGAGCGTCTCCGTGTTCCGGTGACAGGCCCCGGCTACCCGCGCCAGACCCTCCGCCCCTAGCAGCGCCATGTGAATAGTGGCCGCGGTGACCATTAGCCCCTGATTGGTGCAGATATTGGAGGTTGCCTTGGAACGGCGAATGTGTTGCTCCCGGGCCTGCAGAGTGAGAGAGAAGCCGGTATTGCCATCCACATCCAGTGTGCGGCCAATAATTCTACCTGGCATTTGTCTAACCAAGGATTTTCTGCTGCAAAGGAATCCAAAATAGGGCCCGCCGGAGGATAGGGGCGCCCCCAACGGCTGTCCTTCACCACAACAAATGTCAGCCCCTTGCGCCCCCCACTCCCCTGGTGGCGTCAGTACGGCCAGGGAGAGGGGATTGACCACAGCGATAGAGAGAGCACCGTTGGTCCTTGCCCAGTCGGTTAGTTCGCTCACCTCCTCTAGTACGCCAAAAAAGTTTGGCTGAGGAACAACCAGCGCGGCAATATCGCCGCCCGCATGGTCCGCCAATTGTGCCATATCGGTGCAACCAGTCTTCGGATCAAAGCCGATTTCCACCATCTCTATGGCCTGATTATGGGTGATGTTGTGCACAACCTTCCGATAGGTGGGGTGGAGACTGCGCGGAACCAGAACTCGCCTCGACTTGGACTTCCGATTGGCGCGAATAGCCATTAGCACCGCCTCTGCCAGTGCCGACGCGCCATCGTAAAGCGACGCATTGGAAACCTCCATGGCGGTCAGTGCTGTCATCATGGACTGGAACTCATACAGCAGTTGCAGTGTTCCCTGGCTCGCCTCCGCCTGATAAGGAGTGTACGCGCTGTAGAATTCACCCCGCGTAGCAATTTGCCAGACTGCGGCAGGGATGTGGTGATCATAGGCCCCTGCACCAATGAAGCAACAAGGCTGACCGTCCGCGCGGGCGCGGGAAGCCATGAGAGTCGATACCTCGAGTTCCGAGAGCGCTGCCGGGACGGTTTCCAGTTCGCCGCAGCGGAGGCGATCAGGTATTTCGTCGAATAGATCCTCGATCCCGCCCACACCTATGGCGTCCAGCATCTCCCGAGTTTCGTTCTCTGTGTGTGGGATAAAAGGCATGGCAAACCCTGTCAGTGTTCTTCCGCGGAGACATGGCTGGTGTAACCATCCGCATCGAGAAGTGCACCCAGTTGCGAGGCATCCTCCAGCTTGACCTTGAAGATCCATCCGTCTCCAAACGGATCGTTATTTACTGTTTCCGGGGCATCGCCCAGATCCTCGTTCACCGCCACCACCTCACCAGAAGCCGGGCTATAGATATCGGACGCCGCCTTAACGGACTCCACCACAGCGCATTCGCTACCCTGGGTGACAGAGGCACCCACTTCCGGCAGCTCCACGAATACCAGATCACCGAGTTGCTCCTGAGCATGATCGGTAATGCCAATAGTGGCGGTACCATCGCCCTCATCTCGAATCCACTCATGACTCTTGGCAAATCTGAGATCAGTCGGTAATTCGCTCATCAAATCACTCCTCAAAGTTTATAAGTCGGTTTGGGTACTGAATAACTATCCGAAATCCAAGATGCTAATCAGGGCAGCTCGATCTGCGGCTTTCCGTTGCGTACGAAGGGCGGCCTGACAACTTTCGCCAACACCTTGTTGCGCCGAATCTCCACCTCACACGAGTCACCTAGACCCAGGTCCACCCGGGCCAGGGCAATGGATCGCTCCAGCGTGGGAGAATAGCCGCCCGAGGTAATTTGTCCCACCTGTTTTCCGGCGGAATAGACCGGCAGGTGGTCGCGAAGCACACCGCGACCGACCAACACCAACCCAACGAATCGCCGGTTATCGGGAGCACTACGCATCGCCTCCAGAGATTGCCGGCCCACGAAATCACGGGTCCCGGGATCCCAGGCAACGGTCCACCCCAGACCTGCTTCTAGGGGCGAGGTATCCTCGTCCATGTCGGCGCCGTAGAGATTCATCCCTGCCTCCAGGCGCAGAGTATCCCTAGCACCCAGTCCACAAGGGGATACCCCCCGCTCGGCCAGTGCCCGCCAGAAATCGGCAGCGGACTCCGCAGGCATCATAACTTCAAAACCATCCTCACCTGTATAGCCCGTCCGCCCCACGAACCAGCTATTTCCCGATGCCGCTGTAAACGGCTTTAGCGCTCCCGACGACGCCTGGAGTTCCTCGGGTAACAGCGGTAAGGCGAGCTCCCGGGCGCGAGGTCCCTGCACTGCAACCAAAGCCAAGTCGCGGCGTGGCTTGATATCGATGGCAAAAGGCCCTGCCTGGGCATCGATCCAGGCGAGGTCTTTGTCAGTGGTGGCTGCGTTGACAACCATGCGGAACCAATCGTCGTGAAGATAGTAGACGATTAGATCGTCTATGACGCCACCTGTCGGATTCAGCATGCAGCTGTAAAGCGCTTTGCCCTGATGCTTCAAGCGCGCTACGTCATTGGCCAGCAAGTAGCGCAGAAAATCCCTGACTTCGGCGCCATGCAGATCAACCACCGTCATATGCGAAACGTCAAACATTCCCGCGTCACGCCTTACCCGGTGATGTTCCTCTATCTGGGATCCATAGTGAAGCGGCATATCCCAGCCGCCGAAAGGAACGATGCGAGCACCGAACTCACGGTGTACATCATACAAGACAGTTTTGTTTCCCATGGGTCTCTCCTCAGACAACAGGGTGGAATCGGGCACAGTGCGCCTCTCCCGTCCCTCTGTCTAAAACCTGAGAGTTTGAAACCGTTTAGTACGGTCCCTGCCCCATCGGTGGATCGAACGATCGCTCTCCAGAGTCAACCCTGACTGTCGCCTCGAATTCCCGGTCCTTGTGCCTGAGCGATTCCTGACGGTTTTGCGCCTTCGGCGCCGGCTTATGCCGGTCTCTCCCGGGGACTCTGATGGGGTTGTAGCGATTTACTATACCTAGGGAGGACGCTATTGCCAACAAGTGAAAAACGCTTTAGTCTAAAAAACCAACCGAACTACTATGAGAAATACCCTGGCTCCGCAAGAGAGCCTCCATCCCCAGCGCTTTCAGGTGATTCCCATGTCGACCCCAAGACCTTACCCGATGATATACGCACTCGGGCTTGCTCTACTGCTGTCAGGCTGCAGCCAGGAGCAGCCTGAAGAAATACCGGAGATGGTGCGTCCCGTGAAGTCCATACAGATTGTCGGTTCGGAACAGGGCGGCATAAGGAATTTCCCAGCCAGTATCGACGCGGTGAACAAAGCTGAACTCTCTTTCCGTATTCCCGGCAAGGTGGCTGAGCTTTTAATCAAAGAGGGCGACCTGGTGGAGAAAGACCAGCTACTCGCCGCATTGGATCCGACCGATTACAAAATTGTACTCGAGGATAGAGAGGCGACCTTCAGCCGGGCAAAAAAGGACTTCGATCGCGGCAAGGATCTGGTTGGCAAGGGCTTTATCTCCCGCACCGACTACGACAAGCTGGAGGCGGAATTCAAGAACGCCACTGCGGCACTCAACCAAGCCAAGCAGGACATGGCTTACACCGCATTGCAGGCACCCTTCGGCGGTACTATTACCAAGCGCTACATAGACCAATTCGAGGAGGTCCAAGCGAAAGAGGTGGTATTGTCGCTGCGCGACACGTCAGAACTGCGGGTCATGATCGATGTCCCGGAAAATATCCTAAAACTGATATCCAACGAGAAGTCCGCACAAAGTTCATCCCAGTCCGCCCCAGTCTGGGCCACCTTTGACGCCCTACCGGAGAAGCGTTTCCAACTTACACTTTTGGAAGCAGCCAACCAGGCTGATCCCCAAACCCAGACCTTCCAGGTCACCTTCACCATGCCAAACCCGGATGAGCTGACCATCCTCCCGGGGATGACCGCCAACGTGATCGCCGACCTTAAGCAGTTCCTCAGCGATGGGGAAGTTCATATCGTACCGGTCTCCGCCATTGTGGGAGACGCCAAGCTCGATGCCGCACTCTGGATCGTGGACGAGGAGAGTATGACGGTGAAACAGCGGCCGGTGAAAATCGGAAAAATGACCGGCTACGAAATAGAGGTCACCGATGGGCTGAAGACCGGCGAGCGGGTGGTCACCGCCGGTGCCGCCTATTTGGCAGAAGATATGAAAGTTCGGTTGATGAAGCCTGCAGAGCAAGCCAAACCCAGGCCGGATGACGTGCCCTTGATGATGAAACAGTAATCCCAAGAAGCCCGTTGGTAATTCTGCTCAAATCAGTTCAAAGGATACGCCATGAACGTCGGTGAATACTCTATAAACAAGCCGGTCATCTCCTGGCTGCTGGTCATCATCATGGTGGGCGGGGGCATTTGGGGCTTCGAACAAATGGGTAAGCTGGAAGACCCTGCCTTTACCATTAAACAGGCCAAAATCATTACCCAGTATCCCGGTGCCACGGCACAGCAAGTGCAAGACGAGGTGACCTACCATATCGAAGAGGCGCTTCAGCTGATGGGGCAGGTGAAGCGAATCAAGATGTCCATCTCCCGGCCTGGATACTCGGACATAGATATCGAATTCAAGGATGAGTACAAATCAGAGGACTTTCCGAACATATACGACGAGTTGCGGCGCAAGATCGCCGATATGAAGCATAAGCTCCCGCCGGGGGTCAATGACCCAGTGATCGTGGACGACTTCGCCGACGTTTACGGCGTTTACCTCGCACTCTTCGGTCAGGGATATAGTTACCGGGATCTGAAAGACGCCGCGGACGAGTTGAAGAAACAGCTGGTGCTGGTGCCGGGAGTGCGGAAAATCGTAATCGGCGGCGATCAGCAGGAGGTAGTCTACCTGGAGATATCCCGCACTCGGCTGGGTGAACTGGGCTTGTCGCTGGAGCGCATCGGTGAGGTATTGAAATCACAGAACTTGGTTGCCGATGCAGGTCGTGTGCGGGTGGGAGACGACTATATTCGCATCGAACCCACCGGAGAGTTTACGTCGGTCAAAGAGATTGGGGATCTGCTCATCAGTTCCGACGAGAAGCGCTTGGTGTACCTCAAAGACATCGCCACAATCCACCGGCTTTACGAAGAAATCCCAACCAAGCTGATTTATTTCAACGGTCGACCGGCGCTGACCCTGGGGATTTCGATGCGGTCCGGTCAAAATGTGGTAGCGGTGGGCGAAGCGCTGTCACGCCGCTTGCACGAGCTTGAATCGTCGTTCCCCGTCGGCATGGATATGCAGCCCATCTACAACCAACCGGTGGAGGTGAACAACTCGGTCAACAGCTTCCTGGTCAGCGTTGGTCAGGCAGTGGTGATAGTAATTGTCGTGCTGTTGCTTTTTATGGGTATCAGCACCGGGCTCATTATCGGCGCAGTACTCATGATCACGGTTGCCGGAACCCTGCTGTTCATGAACCTCTATGGAATCGAGCTGCAGCGGATTTCCCTTGGCGCCCTGGTAATCGCTCTGGGCATGCTGGTGGACAACGCCATCGTCGTGGCCGAGGGTATGTTAGTCCGCATCCGCGCCGGCATGCCAGGCACCAAAGCAGCACGGGAAGTGATACCCAAGAATATCTGGGCACTGCTTGGAGGCACGATTATCGGCATTCTCGCCTTCTCCGCAATTGGCCTGTCCGAAAACAACACCGGTGAGTTCAGCCGCTCGCTATTCTATGTCATCCTCATCTCCCTGCTGCTCTCCTGGGTCACTGCAATCAGTACTACACCGCTGCTCTGCGCACTGTTGATGCGTCCGGATAAAAAACAGTCTGGGGAAAACGAAGATCCCTACGGCAAAGGATTATTCAAGATTTACCGTACCCTAATCAAAGGCGTTATCCGCGTGCGCTGGCTGGCCGTGGCGGCTGTGGTGGGGCTGTTTCTGCTCTCGATCTATGGTTTTGGTTTCGTGAAAAACGCCTTTTTCCCCAATTCCAACACCCCCATGTTCTTCGTCGACATCTGGGAACCGGAGGGAACGGATATCCGCAAAACCCGTGATGATACCCTCCACGTGTCCGAATTTCTCAGAGGGCTGGAGGGGGTCACCACCACCACCTCGCTGGTCGGCGGGGGAGACGCCCGGTTTTCTCTCGTTTACGAGCCCAAGGAATCCAGCCCCGCTTACGCACAAATCATTGTGCAAACAGAGAAGCGTGAGCAAATAGAGGGAGTCTGGGAGGCGGTGGAAAACTACATGCGCCAGGAAATGCCGCAGCTGGATCCCATCATTAAGTCCCTGCGAATTGGGCCCGGTCGCGACAGTAAGATCGAGGCACGTTTCCGTGGGCCGGATCCTGCGGTATTGAGGCAACTCTCAAGTCAGGCAGAAGCGATCATGCGCGCAGACCCCGAAGCCAAGGAAGTGCGCAACGACTGGCGTAGTCCGGTACAAAAGGTGGTACCAATCTTCAACGAGCAGGTGGGCCGCCAACTGGGCATCACCCGCGACGATCTGGCCACTGCATTAAAGGGCGCTTTTGAGGGCACCACAGTAGGGCTCTATAGAGACGGAATCCGCCTGCTGCCAATTAAATTCAGACCGCCTTCAGTTGAACGCCAGGACATCGCCAACATCCAGGATATACGCGTCTGGAGCCCGGTATTGCAAACTGCTGTGCCCGTAGCTCAGGTGGTGAGCGGTTTCGAAACTCAATTCGAAAACACCGTTATCCGCGGCCGCAACCGTATGCAGACCATCATCGCCTCCACCAATCCGACGGGAGAACTCACCACACCGTTGTTCGACCGCTTACGCCCCCAAATCGAGGCGATCGAGCTGCCACCAGGTTACGAGCTGGATTGGGGCGGCGAATATGAGGACTCATTCGAAGCTCAGGGCGCTCTGTTTGGGGCTCTTCCGGGTGGGTTTCTGGTCATGATCCTGGTGACGATACTCTTGTTCGGCAAGGTTCGTCAGCCCCTGATAATCTGGCTCACCGTGCCATTGGCCACCATCGGTATTGCCGCCGGTCTGCTCGCCTTCGACGGCTCCTTCGACTTTATGTCGCTCCTGGGTGCGCTGAGCCTCATTGGCCTATTAATCAAAAACGCGATAGTGCTGATCGAGGAAATCGATCAGCAAATTGATGAGGGAAAGGTCCCCTTTACCGCAGTACTGGATGCAGCAACCAGTCGTTTACGACCAGTGGTGATGGCGGCGGCTACCACTATTCTGGGATTGATCCCGCTGTTGCAGGACGCGTTCTTCGTCAACATGTCGATCACTATTATGGCGGGCCTCGGTTTCGCCACGCTGTTAACCCTGGTGGTCATTCCTGTGCTTTACTCCATATTCTTCCGCATCCCTTACAACAAAGATGGATGATCGACTGTGCCGGGCGCGTGGTCGGCAGAGACACTAACAATCCGCACCCGGAACGAGAAATGCAAGCACCCGGGGTTGGGGCGCTGCTATGTTCTCCCTAGGCACTCTCCCACCGACCTGAACCGAAAAGCTTCGTTGCAGCATACACGGCTTGGAAGCCCAGACAGGACCCTACCCATGTATCAAATACGAGCACTTGGAATACTGCTGTTTCCCTTACTGAGTCTTCTCCTTAGCGCCTGTGACACATCGGACTCCCAGAAGCAGGCGGCGGCCAGCGCCCCGCCCCCCGGTGTACTAGTAGCCACGGCTCGCGCGGAACAAGTCATAAACTCAACAGAGTTTATCGGCAGAACCGTCGCCGTAAACGACATATCCCTCACCGCTCAGGTTAGTGGTTATCTGATAGAGCGACTTTTCGAGGAGGGTGCGGAAGTCGAGGCCGATGATCTTCTATTCAAGATCGATCCATCGATTTACGAGGCAGAAGTCGCGGCTGCCAAGGGAAGTGTTGCCAAGGCAGCCGCCGCACTCTCCAGAGCGGAAAAAGATCTTAAGCGTTACCGGGAACTGCTGAAGAAACAATCCGTGAGCCAGCAACAAGTAGACCAGGCTGAGAGTGACGAGCTCCAGGCCAAGGCCGAGCTGGAAGCGGCACAAGCCAGCCTGAAAAAGGCCGAGACCGATCTTTCGTTTACCGAGATTCGGGCACCGATCAAGGGGCGTATCGGACGTGCGCTCATCAGCGTTGGCAACCTGGTCGGCCCGCAGAGCGGAGTCCTGGCGAGACTGGTGGAGCTGGATCCAATATATGTCAACTTTAGCATCAGTGAGCGGGACCTACTCGACGTAAAGCAGCGGCAGGCCGAAAGTAAACGAGTGGGGAAAGAGGAGAGGCAAGCCCGGGTTCAGGTCGAGCTCAGGCTAGCCAACAAGCGCATCTACGAGCATCGAGGTGAAATCGACTTCCTGGATAATACAGTAGACCCGAAAACCGGCACAGTGACCCTGCGAGCGCGATTCGACAATCCAGATGGTCTGCTTGTGCCGGGACTTTTTGTCAGCACGATACTGAGCAGGGAACAGCGCACTACGGAATTGATGATACCCCAGGCAGCAGTCCAGGAGGACCAGACGGGGCGGTTTGTACTCGTAGTCGCACCGGATGAGACCATCGAAAGGCGCAAGATCACCACCGGGCGGCAAATCGGGGCCAATCTTATCGTCTCCACCGGCCTGAACCCGGACGAAAGAGTGGTGGTGGAAGGTATTCAGAAGGTTCGGCCGGGGATGAAGGTCGAGGCGAAGATGGCTCCCCGTCCTGAGGACGATCGCGACGCGGTAGAAAAGCAGCAGACGCAGTCAGAGTCCAAAGAGAAAGAGACAGCCTCGGCGCCTGCAACCGAGCAACATCCTGGAGCAGATTCAACGACCGCAGAAAAGACTGTGGAGGCTGTCCGAAATGCCACGGAAATAGAGGGGGATCCGGCAACCGACGAAAAGAATCCGGTAGCGCAAACCGAGCCGGAAGCCGCACAGGATGTCGCCGAAACTGAAGCACAAAAAGGAGAATAGCCCATGTTCAGCGCGTTCTTCATACATCGGCCTAAATTCGCCTTTGTTATCTCCATCGTAATTACAATCGCAGGACTCATTTCCCTGGGCGCCCTCCCCGTTGCACAGTATCCTGAGTTAACGCCCCCGCAAGTGCAAGTGTCCGCCACTTACCCCGGCGCCGATGCTGAAACCATCTCAGACACCGTCGCTGGCCCCATCGAGTCCAAAGTCAATGGCGTGGAGAACATGATCTACATGTCCTCGAATAGTGCCAACGACGGCAGCTACACGCTGACTGTCAGTTTCGAGGTTGGCAGCGACGCCGATATCAACACCGTCAATGTCCAGAATAGGGTCGCCCAGGCTACTGCGCAGCTGCCGGAGGAGGTGCGGCGGCAGGGGCTGACGACCATCAAGCAGTCCACGAACATGTTGATGGTGGTCAACCTGTTCTCCCCTAAGGAAACCTATGACACCCTGTTCCTGAACAACTACGCCAATATAAATGTCACCGATTCCCTAGCGAGAATCAACGGCGTGGGCAAGGCGAGCATTCTCGGAGTGCAGGACTACAGCATGCGTATCTGGCTAAATCCAGATCGTCTGGCGAGCCTGGAGCTGACCACCGACGATGTCACCGATGCCATTCGTGAGCAGAATGTGCAGGTCGCAGCGGGGCAGCTCGGACAACAGCCCTCGACCAATCGAACCCAATTCCAGTACAACTTGCGCACTCAGGGGCGCCTCACCAATCCCGAGCAGTTCGGGGACATCATCGTGCGGGTCGGTGACGATGGCTCGACCGTTAGATTGAGGGATGTCGCGCGTATCGAGCTCGGCTCTAAATCATACGACGCGTTTGGGCTGTTCAACGGCCAACCGGCGGTGGTGTTGGCCATTTACCAACTTCCGGGAGCAAATGCCATGGAGGTGGCTGATGCGGTCAAAGCGGAAATGGAGAAGCTGTCCCAACGGTTTCCGGAAGACCTCGAGTATGCTGTCGCCTACGACACAACGCGCTTCGTCAAGGCATCTATCGATGAGGTTGTAGAGACCCTTTTCATAGCTATTGCCCTGGTGGTGCTGGTCGTTTTCATATTTATCCAGGACTGGCGTTCCACTTTGATACCCTCGATAGCCATTCCGGTATCTCTGATCGGTACCTTCGCCGGCATGCTGGCGTTGGGATACTCCCTCAACATGATCACCCTGTTCGGGATTATTCTGGCCATAGGCATTGTGGTGGACGATGCGATTATCGTCGTCGAGAACACCCAGCGCCATATGGCGGATGGACTTCCGCCCAAGGCAGCGGTAGCCAAGGCAATGGAGGAGATCTCCGGCGCTATCATCGCCACTACACTGGTACTGCTGGCGGTATTCGTTCCGATGGCCTTTATTCCAGGGCTCACCGGTGAACTGTACCGGCAGTTTGCGGTGACGATTTCCATCGCGGTCTCTATCTCCTCGTTAAACGCACTTACTCTGAGCCCGGCCCTTTGCGCCACCTTGTTGAAACCAGGGAGTGGAGAACTCCCAACCAGCGGCTTTTTCGGATTGTTCAACCGCGTATTCGACCGCGCAACCAACGGCTATGCTAAGTGGGTGGGCGCCCTTCTCGGAAAAAGATTGCTGATCATGGTGCTGTTTTTCGCATTCGTGGTTTTCACGCTGTGGATATTCAATCGGATGCCCAGCGGTTTCGTCCCCTCAGAAGACCAGGCCGCCTTTATGGTAGACATTCAGCTACCGGACGGTGCCACGCTTGACCGAACCGAAGAGGTGGTCAGGGAGGTAGAGAAGACACTCTCGGAACAGCAGGGTGTTCAGGACATCATTTCGGTGGTGGGTTACAGCATTCTCAAGCAGGGTATCGCCTCTAATGGTGCCTTGGCCATTGTGGTACTGGAGGGGTGGGAGAATCGCACAGCGCCGGAACTACACGAGGCGGTAGTCGTGCAAACGCTTCGCGGTAAACTCAATGCGATTGCTTCTGCCACCGTTTTCCCGTTCCAACTACCGCCGATTCCCGGGCTGGGAAATACCGGCGGCTTTGAATTCATTCTCCAATCTACCAGCGGCGACACACCGGCCAACATGGCTGGGGTATTGGGCGGCCTGGCCATCGCCGCCAATGAGGCGCCGGAACTCAACGCAGTCTTCAGCACGTTCAAGGCGTCGGTGCCCCAGATCTACCTCGACATAGATCGGCAGAAAGCGAAGATAATGGGTGTTCCCCTCAGTACTATTTTCAACACCTTGGCCAGCGAAACCGGTAAGAACTATATCAATGACTTCAATAAATTCGGCAAAACCTACCAAGTGCTTGCCCAGGCAGATCGGGAGTTTCGCGAAAGCGAGGAGGATATTTATAACTTCTTCGTCCGCAATATCGATGGCGACATGGTGCCGCTGCGAACCTTAATGACCACTGAGTCATTTCTGGGGCCGGACATGGTAAGCCGTTACAATATTTACCGCTCTATTACCCTCAACGGCTCCCCTGCCCCGGGCTACAGTTCCGGCCAGGCGATAGCGGCCATGGAAAGGGTGGCCGACAACACGCTTCCGCCAGGATACGTTTATGACTGGACCGGGCAGGCGTACCAGGAGATTCTTGCCGGCAACCAAGCGCCCATCGTCTTCGGTATGGCCCTTGTATTCGTTTTCTTGTTCCTGGTCGCCCAGTACGAAAGTTGGTCTATTCCCATCTCCGTGCTGTTCTCTGTGCCATTGGCAATTTTCGGCGCAGTGGTCGCCCAGACCTCCATGGGGCTCCAGAATGATGTCTACATGCAGGTTGGTATCGTGTTACTCATGGGGCTGGCTACCAAAAACGCTATCCTGATTGTCGAATTCGCGAAATCACTGCGTGAAGAGGGCGTGGGCATACTGGATGCGGCTGTCAAGGCCGCCCGCCTTCGTTTCCGGGCAGTCCTGATGACCGCATTCTCATTTATCCTCGGCGTGATACCCCTGGTGATTGCGATGGGAGCCGGTGCGGCTAGTAGACGCTCTTTGGGTACGGCAGTATTCGGCGGCATGCTGGCCGCCACCGTAATGGTGCCGCTATTTGTACCGGTTTTCTACGCGGTGGTACAGGCCATAAGAGAGAAAGTCAAAGGCGCACCGAAACCAGAATCCTCTGTTATCGCCGATGCTAAGTCCGGTAGTTAGCACTCACTATTGGAGGCTCGCCACAGGACCTGGTATCCCAGCGCAGCGGTGGCGCCGTGGGGGAAGTGGGGAATTTAACCGTATATATTTACCTTTTCGGCTGAATTAAACTGCGGGTGACTAGCTCAACAAACATTGACTGCAGGTCCAGAGGTGATACCCCTCGGCAAGGATCTGCCGGGAGTATACTTATGATCAGGCTCGTCGGAATCTTTTTGATAACACTGTTGGCTGCTGGCGGTCACTCTAGTCTGGCGGAGGGGCAAGATACGACCGCCACATCATCCAGTAGGGATACCCGAGCAACCGGTGATACCTCCGCGAACCGTAAGTCGAAAAACCCCGAAATCGAAGATGCCCCGCCCCCTAGGCCGATCATCCGGGACAATGCCAATACGGCACCGCCAACCAGTCCCGCTCAGCCAATAGCCGTGCCGGCAGCAAATTAAGCTCAACCAATCCCGCAGTCAGGACATAGAGCCCGGCGCCCAAGTTCCGAACTTGGCGAGCTTGGGTAATTCACCTGTCAGGCCCATGGCCCGTCGCGCCATCTGCTTTTTTAACGGGCCGGATGCATCGACCAAGTCCAAACCCAGATTGCGCACCAGGGTCAGCGCCGGATTTTCATTGCTGAAAAGCCGCTTGAACAGATCCATCAGGGCCATCATCTCCATGTTCGCTCCCCGGCGGGCGCGTTCATAGCGTCTCAGCGTGGGCAGCCCCCCTATGGACCGTCCAGAATTAACCGCCTCACCCAGTGCATCGCACAACATCGCGGCATCCAGAAAACCTAGATTTACCCCCTGGCCAGCCAGAGGATGAATGCCGTGTGCAGCATCGCCAACCAGGGCTAGACCGGGAAGCACGTATCGGTCGGCGTGACGTAGGACGAGCGGAAAAGCTGCCCTAGGACCGCAATGTTTGATATCTCCCAGCATAAATTCGCTGGAAATTGCCAGCTCTTTGCAAAAATCCTTGACGTCGATGGTCTTGAGGCGCTCCGCCTGGCTCGGTGACGTAGACCATACTATTGAGCAGTTGTGCTCACCCACAGGAAGAAAAGCCAGGGGGCCGGTTGGCATGAACCGCTGCCGGGCAACACCACCATGTGGCCGTTCGGGTACAACGTTCGCCACTAATGCATGCTGATCATAAGGCCATCCGCTGGAACCGATACCCGCCATCTCCCTCAGAGGTGAATTGGCCCCCTCTGCAGCAACGACCAAATGGGCGCTGAGAGTAACCCCTGATGCCAACTCGACATAAGGGCGCCCATTTCCCGAAAGAAAACGTTCAACGCTGTCGGGACAGTAACGCACAACATTATCGTAAGCCTGCAGTCGTTCCCAGAGTGCCAATTGGGTAACCCGGTTTTCCACGATATGCCCCAGCTCCGGCTCCCCCAGGTCGGCAGCATCAAAACCTATGCGACCGTTTCCCACCGCGTCCCATACTTCCATCCCATGGTACGGCGTGGCATGCAGATCGGTAATCCGCTCCCATACCCCCAAGTGCTCGAGAATACGCTTGGAGGCTCGGGAAAGCGCCGATACTCTTAGATCGATGGTATCGGCAGGCCAACTGGATAGAGGCTCCTTTAACTCGACCACGGCAACCTTAAAGTTCATCGCAGCCAAACCGCAGGCAAGGGCGCCTCCCACCATACCGCCCCCGGATACTATTACATCGAAGTCCGCTGCCTGAGCGTTTCGGCTAACCAAGTGAGATTCCCCGTGACAACTTGGGCAGACGCCCATTCAGACCCATGAACTGCCTTGCCAACAGGCTTTTGCCCAAAGGGGCGGCATCCAGGGCCAGCATGCCGAGATTGCGCAACATTCGCACCGGCAAGAGGGGATTCGTGAACAGACGCACCAAGCCGTCGGTTACCAAAGCGACTGCCTGCTGGTCCCTGCGACGCCATTTGGCATAGCGGTGCAACACCTCGATGGAGCCTAGATCTGCTCCGTTCAGTGCGGCATCCCCCAGCACGTCTGCAAGCACGGCTACATCCCGAATCCCCAAGTTGAATCCCTGGCCGGTAATCGGGTGCACCGAGTGGGCCGCATTTCCGATGAGAGCTACCCTCGGCCTGATGTGCTCCTTAGCCTGGACCAATGAAAGCGGATAGCTGGATCTTTTCCCCGCTTTAAGGAAACGTCCCAGTCTGAAACCGAAACGCTGTTGTATACGCTGAATAAAGGCCTGGTCGTCTAGTGACATGATCTCAGACAGATTACGCTCATCAACGGTCCAGACCAGACCATACCTGCCCAGCGTCAGCGGCAACATCGCCATTGGCCCAGTATCGGTGAAACGCTCATAGGCAGTGCCCGTTGCCTGGATACTCGGTGTCAGGTTGCTGATCACGGCGGACTGACCATAGCCCCACTCTCTGACGGATATTCCAAGACGCTTTCGTACCGTGGACCTTACGCCATCCGCGGCAACAAGTAGCTTAGAGTTGAGCGTTTTAATCTCACCACCCATAGAGATCTGGATACGGACACCCGAATCTTCAACCTGAAAAGCAACCAGCCTGGCAGGGCAGTACAGACGGGTCCTCCCAACGACATTCATGTTTTCCAGCAATGCCGAGCCGAGGTCGTTTGCGGTAACCACATAGCCCAACGCATCGACCTGCTGCGATTCCCGGTCAATACGGGTGAAGCCGAAATGCCCCCGATCCGAGACATGGATATCGTGGATAGCTGCTGCATTGGGAGCCAATGTACGCCACACACCCATGCCTTCCATGATTAGGCGTGTACCATACGCCAGGGCAATCGCCCGGTCGTCATAACTCGGTTGACGTTCGGATTTCAGCGGCCAAGCTTCGATTACTGCGACACGCAGGTTGCATGCCGACAGCGACCTCGCTAGACTCGCGCCGACCATGCCTCCTCCCACAACGATGACATCGTAGTCAATGGACATATCGGTATTATCGCTTACGCTGCCCCATGAAAAATAAGCTCAATCAGTACCGTTGCACTAACTGACAGGCCGGCGGTATGCCTATGCGCACACCGTTTGCGGAATCCCTACCCGGCCATCAGCGCCTCGATCTCCTCTGCCTCTTTAGGTGCGTCCTTACTGAGAATATCGCAGCCCTCCTTGGTCACAACAACATCGTCTTCGATACGAATACCGATGTTCCACCACTTTCTGGCCACACCCTTGGTACCCTTGGGAATATAAATCCCGGGTTCTATTGTCAGCACCATGCCCGGCTCCAGCAACCGCCAGGTGCCATCTACCTTGTAGTCACCCACGTCATGGACATCCATGCCCAACCAGTGGCCGGTTCGGTGCATATAGAAGCGCTTGTATGCTTCATTCTTGATCAGGGTCGGTACTCTGCCCTTCAATATACCCAATTCCACCAACCCCCGAGTAATCACCCTTACCGCGGCTTGATGAGGGTCGTTCCAGTGATTTCCGGGTCGCACCTTTTTGATCGCAGCTTTCTGGGCCTTCAGGACCAAATCGTAAAGTGCGCGCTGAGATTTTGAAAAACGCCCACTTACGGGGAAGGTGCGAGTTATGTCAGAAGCATAATTGTGCAATTCGCAACCGGCGTCTATCAACAACAGGTCACCATCCTGAAGCGCATCCGCGTTGTCAATATAGTGCAGAACACAAGCGTTGGCGCCACCCCCAACTATGGGCGAATATGCCTGATGGCGAGCTCCTGATGACCTGCATGCATAAACCAGTTCAGCCTCCACCTGCCACTCCATCTTTCCCGACTCACAAAACTTCATCGCTCGCTTGTGGGCTTGCGCAGAAATCTTGGCAGCCTGACGCATTACCTTTATCTCCGAACGACTCTTAAAAAGCCGCATTTCGTGAAGATAGTGGTCCAACGCGATGAATTCCAACGGCCCCTGGATTCCTGCACGCCCCTTTTCGCGTATACCGCTTATCCACTCAGACATTCGCTTGTCCAATTCCAGGTTGCATCCCATGGCATAGTAGACGCGCTGACACTGTTCGAGCATTCGCGGCAAAATATCGTCGAGATCGCTTATCGGAAAGGAGTCATCAGCGCCATATATCTCACGTGCTCCCTGCTGTCCCGACCTAGCGCCATCCCATAGCTCCCTCTCTTCATCTCGCTCCCGGCAGAACAGTACGTACTCGGCCTGCTTCCGACCGGGTATCAGGACTGCCACCGATTCGGGCTCGGCAAACCCCGTGAGGTAGTAGAAATCACTGTCTGGCCGATAAGGAAATTCTACATCGCGGTTACGCCGTGCAATCGGCGCGGAAGGAAGAATTGCAATACTGCTTTGTCCCATCATCTGCATCAATTGGCGACGACGGCGCTTGAACTCATGGGCGGTCATGGATAAGCCTTCTGCTCCTGCATCGTTTCTTCGTAAATAAGCATCGTGGCCACCTTGAGGAACTCGACTACCTGCATCAAGGCAGCTTCATCATCGTTATCTGCATTGACACCGGCCAGATCCATGCGGGTCATCTCGCTTATATCGCCCAAGGCCTCCCTTGCCTGGTCGGAGAGTTTTCCCGCAGATGAGACGCCGCCAATGCCGATTCCATAAAGAAAACCCTGACACCAGTCAACCACGGCAGCGGCCCTCTGCCCAATGGGAAGCTCGTCATCGGGAAGCATCAGCGTGAACCCCATGTCGGGGTCATCAAGCTCCGCTCGCGTCTTGGCGAACAGTCGCCTTAGCAGCTGCATGCATTCCTGTGCCAATAAGTCACCGCCATCGAGATCGGGTAGCAACTCACCGATTCCACGTATCTCCGCATCTTCGGTTCCGCTGCAAAGCAAACCTGCGAGCAGACCATGCACTTCGGATCCGCTGATCTCCAGATCTGCAGATGCTAAGCGGCGCTCCAACTCCTCTAACGGGATCTGCTGGCCCAGCATAGTCGCTAAATTCCCTGTAGATATCGATTTTCGAAGCATATCATGTGTCAGACAACATTGACCCTGTGCAATGCTCAATTTATATTGGCGCCATGGAAAGAGATGACAACAACCCGATCGCTGGACTGGATCTTAATCAGCTGGAAGATCGCGTAGAAGAATTGATTACGACGGTCAGACGGCTGAGTGAGGAAAATACCTCGCTGCGTTCCATACAGGAGCGCCTGACACAGGAGCGGGCTGATCTGATCGAGAAAACCGAAATGGCAAAGACTCGGGTAGAATCGATGATCACTCGGCTCAAATCGATGGAAACCAACCTTTGAACCAAGAAACCATTCCAGTTGTCGTCCGTATTCTGGACAAAGAATACCGTATTGCCTGTCTGCCCGGAGAAGAGGATAGCCTCCTGAATGCCGCCCGATATCTGGATGGGAAGATGCGTGGCATCCGCGCGACAGGCAAGGTTATAGGGACCGATCGGGTAGCAGTGATGGCGGCGCTGAACATTGCCCACGAACTTCTGGAGCAACAGCACCAAAAGGACTTTGTATCGGACGGTGTAAGCAACCGTCTGCGTCTGATGCAACAAAAGATAGAAATCGCACTGGTGGAAAGCAAACAACTGGAAGTTTGACGCGTTTCGGTTTAGCCTTAATCACTAAGGCATCCCCTGCAGTGTTCGTCAGAAGGCCGGGTATTTTCTTGAGCCTAATTTCTACCCCGGGGATAAAAAGCTGTCGCCGGTGTGCATGTCCGCCACGAGCGGAAAGCCTATAGGCGGCGCGGTTATCCCCACTTGAACCCCTTGGTTCAAGAACGAAAGTCGACAACGGCACAGGCGGGGGGTGTCTTTTCCTTACTGTCGCTTTCTCATTTTCCATCTCCCCCTCCTGTTAACTTCGAAGAGAACCCAACTGCATCAAACGCTTTTGTGCATCAGCATACTTTAGGGCGACTTGGAGGCGTTACGGATACCGCGGCATTCGAGACACGCATGGCCGATTTTCCTGGTTTTACTGCGTACAGCCCTATTAGAGATCCAGCCGGATCTGCCCTAGGTTGTGAGTAACGGAAAAATGAAGTGGCCTCTCTTGTCGCTGCCGGCCAGCAGATTGCTGGTTATGTGGGCCTGGTGATACTGTGGATTCATAGGCTTCTATTGTTTTTCCACCTACCTTCGTCCGGGCCAAAAAACCGAGAAGATGCCATTACAATGCCCCTAGCCCATTGTAATCCAGTCGCAACTCTTTCCAATCTTGGCGATGGATTTTTCGAAGCGAGCGGATGGACTTAATTTACAGGGCGAGTTATGACACGCTGGAACTGAACTTACCATGATGCCCTTGGATTCAAGTTGACGAGACCCTACTCCTTCAAACCACTGCTTGCCGCTGTTGCCCTATTATTTGCAGGGCGGAATTCATCAATGGTTGTTTGGTGATTGTTTAATAGATTCTGTTCTGAGTGACGCAAGCATCCATTGCAGCATTGAAGTAAGAAAAGATGAAAGGTGTTTATACGCACTTTCGCTTGCTCAAAAGCATCGTCTTTAACTGTTTTTCTGGTAATTTTCAATACCTTTATTATACTCTCGGAGAGTTGAGCGATCTTTGTAAGCAACAGGAGAAAGAGATGGCGGTTAAGAAAAAGACGGGCAGAAAGACGACAGCTAAGAAAAAGTCGGTTACCAAAAAGACGAATGTGAAAAAGAAAGCAGCAGCAAAAAGGACCGCCACCAGGAAATCTTCCGTTAAGAAAACCTCTACCCCAAAGAAAAAACGCATCGCCAAAGCCGCCCCGAAAAAGCGTTTAGCCAAGAAAAAAGCAGCCTCAAAGAAACGGGTCGTAAAGAAAAAGGCTACCGCCAAAAAACGGGTCTCGAAGAAAAAGGTTGCTACTAAAAAGCGCGTAGCCAAGAAAAAGGTCACTACCAAAAAGCGCGTGGCCAAGAAAAAGGTTGCTGCTAAAAAGCGCGTGGCCAAGAAAAAAGCAGCTTCAAAGAAACGGGTCGTAAAGAAAAAGGTCTCCGCCAAAAAGCGGGCCGCAAAGAAAAGAGTTGCGAAAAAAGCACCAACCGTTAAGAAGGCCACCGGTAAAAAAGCGGCTGCCAAGAAGAAATCGGCAAAAAAGCGCATTCTAAGACCGAGGAAGGTCACACCGAGAAAGAAAAAGACCAGCGCTAGACGCTGATCAATTCGGCATAGCGTTCATCCCTCGGCAGTGTTGCTGGGATAAGCACCTACCCGTTTCCATGCCGACAGAGGTCCCTCGCCCTGTCGGCATGGATGATGGGGGGCTCAGCCTCTGGAATCGAGACAATTACCGCCACAGGCAAAAAGCCTGTAGGCAATATTGTCGGTCTCCTCTTCCCACGGATAACCCAGAGTCTCGAGTGACTGATGAAATGCCACCTTGTCATCCGCTCCCAGTTGCACCCCCATCAACACACGCCCATAGGCGGCCCCATGGTTTCGGTAGTGAAATAGACTGATATTCCAGCGCCCACCCATCTCTGTCAGGAATGCCAGCAGCGCACCGGGCCGCTCTGGGAACTGAAACCTGTAGAGTGTCTCCTCCACTATCGAGGGCGCATGCCCACCCACCATATAGCGGATATGAAGTTTAGCCGTCTCATTGTCAGTCAAGTCCACCACCGGATAGCCTTTCTGCTGCATCTGGGCAACCAAGGCTTCCCTCTCGGGCTCGCCGTCATTTAGCTCCACACCCACAAAAACGTGAGCATGTGCCGAATCTGCGTACCGATAATTGAATTCGGTAATACTGCGACGACCCAGAGCCCGGCAAAACCGCAAAAAGCTGCCTGGCTGCTCGGGAATTTCTACTGCCAATAAAGCCTCTCGATGCTCACCGAGGTCCGCACGCTCCGCGACATGGCGCAGTCGATCAAAGTTGATGTTGGCGCCACTTTCGATGGCGACCAGGCTGTGTCCTGTGATGCTTTCTCTGGCCACATATTTTTTCAATCCGGCAATTGAAAGCGCACCAGCGGGTTCTGCCATGGTACGGGTATCATCGAATACATCTTTTATCGCTGCACAGATCTCGTCGGTTCCCACGAGCACGACTTCATCTACAACTTCCCGAGCAACTCGAAACGTCTCCTTGCCGATTTGCTTGACCGCAACACCGTCGGCGAATATCCCCACATGTCCGAGCGTAACCCGGCGACCCGTTTTTAATGCCGTGTAAAGCGTAGGTGCATCCTCCGGCTCCACGCCGATGACTTTCACTTGGGGAAAAACAAATTTCACGTAGGCCCCTATACCTGCGACCAATCCGCCTCCTCCGACCGGTACAAAAATAGCATCGGGTATGCCGGTGTGCTGGCGAACTATCTCCATGCCGATAGTTCCCTGGCCTGCTATTACATCGGGATCATCGAATGGGTGGATAAACTTCATACCCCGCTCTTTGACCAACGTCTGTGAGTGCTGGTAAGCCTCATCATAGGAGTCGCCGAACAGAAGAATTCGGGCACCCAGATTACGCACCGCATCAACCTTTATCCTGGGAGTAGTTTTAGGCATGACAATCAGGGCACGTATACCCAGGCGCTGTGCTGACAGCGCAACCCCCTGGGCATGGTTTCCTGCGGATGCGGCGATCACACCCCGTTCACGCTCCGCCGCCGACAGCGAAGTCATTCGATTGTAAGCACCACGCAACTTGAATGAGAATACCGGCTGCAAATCCTCTCGTTTGAGGTGGACGCTGTTCTCAAGCCGCTCAGACAATCCGGTGGCGAAGTGAAGTGGTGTCTCCTGCGCTACGTCGTATACGCGGGCACGGAGTATTCTCTCGATGTAAGACTGGGGCATCAATGCTCCTCAACAAATTGAGGTCGTGGCAAACGGGCAGTGTCAAAGTTATCATAAATCCACGAGACACAATGAAATGAGAGGAGGCAGTAATGGCCCAGGACGATCTCAAACTCAGAGCGGCTGAAGCCGCCATAAGCTATGTCGCCGGAGGCGTCATCGGCGTTGGTACCGGTTCAACGGTAAATTACTTCATCGACGCCCTGGCCGGCGTCAAGAACAAAATCGATGGTGCGGTGTCCAGTTCCGAGGCATCGACGGAGAGACTCAAAGGCCATGGCATCGAGGTTGTCGATTTAAACGCCACTGGGGAGTTGGATGTCTATATCGACGGTGCAGATGAATCCAATAGTCAATTACAGCTAATCAAGGGGGGCGGCGGTGCCCTGACAAGGGAAAAGATCATCGCCGCCGCCAGCCGCAAGTTCGTGTGCATAGCGGATGCCAGCAAACGGGTGGACATCCTCGGCACCTTCCCACTACCGGTGGAAGTCATTCCCATGGCGCGCAGCCATGTCGCACGGCAGTTGGTCAAGATAGGAGGGACGCCGGTCTGGAGAGAAAACTTTATCACCGATAATGGCAACATCATTCTTGACGTTCACAATCTGCGCATCATGGAGCCGGCACGAATGGAGCAGCAGATCAACAACATTGCCGGCGTTGTAACCACCGGCCTTTTTGCATTGCGCCCCGCCGATATACTGATACTCGGCACAGAGGGGGGGATAGAGACCATTGAGCCCTGAGGGGGCCTTGATATCCAGACCAATCGCTGACCTGTCCGTGGCCCCCAGCAGACCGCCGCGGCTTTAACCTGCGAATGCATATCGAACGCCGAAGGGCCGGACCTCCGCTACCGGCCCTTCGCAGCCGCTCGGTATTTAGAATTGCTTGGTTTTGCTCCACCCTATGGTAACGCCCTCGAACTGCAGATCGAATGCCAAACTGGATGAACTAGAGGGCTCATAGGCCACTTGCTCTTCAACCACGGGCAGATGATGGTGGTGACCGTGGGTCCAATGGCGATAGTGCCGATAGTCATAACCTCTACGCCCATCCCATCCTCTACTGGACCGGTTCCAGCGAGTGCGGTCATTGTGCTTGGAGCGATATATGCGTCGGCTGGCACGATCCTGTGCTCTATTCAATTTGCGGCGCTCTCGCTTGCTCAGATAACCATCCCGCTGGAAGCGGCGCTCCATCCTGGAGATACGTTTCTGGTCTCTTCTGAGGCGCCTGGTTTCGCGTTTCGTCAGCTCACCGCTCCTGCGCCCTTCGCGAATTCTCGATCGCTGCCGCTGCTGACGCCTGTCGACACGGTCGGCGAAGGCATTTTGTCTATCACGCCGCTCCGAACGCACTGTATCCCGTCGACTATCGCCCCCGCGGTTGCGTCCTCTGTCTCGATCAGGCCTTTCCACAGCATCCCCTCTACGGTTTCCCCGGTCGCCCTGATCCCCACCCCGGGCTGCGGCCACCCCAGTTTCCACTACCGCCAGCATCGCCACTACTGCAACAATAAGAGAAGTTTTCTTCATTCTGATGACTCCTGTGTCTGCCAACAAGATCGGGATATCCGATCCTTGAATGCATCCTAGGAGGAGCAAGCTGAACCCAAGATGAACGGAATCCCGCACGAAATCCAAACCGGGCTGGGTCTGTTACACTCTGGCCCAAATATAGAAATGGTTAATCGACGAAGATGAGGAGGTAGTATGTGGCGCGCCTACGCGATAACCATGCTGTTGCTGATCGGCGGTTGCAGCGAACAGCAGACGCCAAAGGAGAGCGATACACTTGTGTTGTCGGTTTGGGCCCACGGGGGTCAGGCCACGGAGCGCGGGGTACTGGAGCGGCAGGTTAAGCGCTTCAACAGCGAACATACCGATCTGCAAATCGAACTCAGTTTTCTCCCCGAACAATCCTACAATGCCCAGGTTCAAGCGGCAGCGGTCGCCGGCGAACTGCCGGACCTTCTGGAGGTCGACGGTCCATATTTATACAACTACATATGGCAGGGGCACTTGGCGCCGCTTGACTCTCTCTTGGCCCCTGAGATCCAATCTAACCTTATCCCTTCGGTCAGCGATCAGGGACGATATAAAGATCGCCTCTATGGCGTGGGTGTATTCGACTCCGGATTGGGAATCTATGCCCGCAGGAGCACACTGTCGGTCGCCGGTATCCGTATACCCCGAGGACCAGAGGAAGCCTGGAGCAAAACCGAGTTTGAAGAAATACTCTCCAACTTGGCTGCCAGGGACGAGGACGGCAGAGTGCTTGATCTCAAGCTCAACTATACCGGTGAGTGGTTCACCTACGCTCTCTCTCCGCTTTTGCAGTCGGCGGGAGCTGACCTGATAGATCGTCAGGACTACCAATCCGCTGCCGGCATACTCAATGGACCGTCCGCGGTGGCAGCAATGGAATCACTACAGGACTGGCTCGTTAGCGAGAGGGTTGACCCAAACCTTGACGATGCCGCATTTGTTAGCGGCCGGGTGGCACTCTCTTGGGCGGGACACTGGGAATATCCACGCTACGCCGAAACCATTGGAGAGGATCTGGTTGTACTACCGCTACCCGACATGGGTCGGGGTTCGCGGACCGGCCAGGGCTCCTGGCTCTGGAGTATCTCCAGCCATAGCGAAAACCAGCAGCAAGCTGCGACGTTTATAGCGTTCTTGCTGCGGACTGGGGAAGTTCTGGAGATGACATCCGCCAATGGTGCCGTGCCGGCGACAAGATCGGCAATCCGGAAGTCTGCACACTATGGCGATAACGGACCTTTGCACCTTTTTAGCCGCCAGTTGCTGGACGGATACTCGATCCCGCGCCCCAAGACACCAGCGTATCCGATCATCACCTCCGCCTTCCAACGGGTAGTGGCAGATATTCGCGCCAACGTCCCCGTGCAGTCGGCGCTGGATACCGCGGTCAAGGAGATCGACCGCGATATCCGGGATAACAAAGGCTATCCGCCCCTTCGATGAGAGCATTAATCCGCAACCGGACAGCGGAAAGCCGAGGTGTAACCGCGTTCTTGATGAGCGCCCCCGCCCTATTCGGGTTGTTGCTGTTCGTTGCGCTACCTTTTCTGCTCGCGGTGCTGCTGGCCTTCAGCAATTTGCGGCTGGGCTCACCGCTACCCCTGGAATGGGTGGGCCTTGAACAGTATCGCCGGATTCTCAACGATCCAGCATTCCTGAAGGCCCTCTTGAATAACGCCCTGTTTACGCTTTTTACCGTACCACTGCAAACGATCCTGGCGCTGGCCATGGCACTGCTGCTCAATCACACCCTGCGGGGAATGGTGATATTTCGAACACTGCTATTCATGCCCGTGGTGTTTCCGCTGTCACTAGTGGCCGTGGTTTGGATTCTGATTTATGCCCCAGGTCCGAATGGCATGCTCAACGCCTTTCTCGAGTGGGTCAGCCTCGGCTATTGGAGCCCTCGCGATTTCCTCCGGGACCCCGACTGGGCGCTACCCGCGATTGTACTGACCTCGCTATGGCAGGGCGCGGGATTCCAGATGGTGGTGATACTCGCCGGTCTTCAGGGTATCCCTGCCGAACTCTATGAGGCAGCGGCGATCGACGGCGCCGGCCGCTGGCACCGCTTTCGTCATATCACCATGCCCCAACTCCGAAACACGCTGATATTCGTCGTGCTGATCACTACGATCCTATGCTTCCGGCTGTTCGACCAAGTGCAAATCATGACCCAGGGTGGACCCAATAACGCCACCACAACCATCATGTATCAAGCGGTGCAATCGGCGTTCTCCCGCCAGCAGATCGCCCGCGGGGCCGCCATGACCGTGGTGTTGTTTGTAGTGGTACTCCTGATCTCCATGGTGCAACGCCGTATCGCCAACCAGGAGCGGGAAATAGCATGAGCCGGATGCACGCCTGGCCCCGGTATATCGGGCTGCTGATCTTCACTCCGCTATTCGTAGCACCCATTGCCTTCATGCTCATCGGCAGTTTCAAACCCGAAGCCAGGGTTTTGGCGGAGGCCGGCAGTTGGAATGCCTTTTGGCCCCAGGAGGGGTCACTGGAGAATTATCGCAACGTATTCCAGCGGGTCGATTTTCTACATTACATGACCAACTCGCTGATGATCACCTCCTTGGTGGTCGCTCCCGGCCTGCTGGTAAATTCCCTGGCGGGGTACGCCTTCGCCCGTATGTCTTGGCGCGGCCGCGACCTGTTGTTCAGCCTTGTGTTGGCGGTGATGATCATTCCACTGGAAGCCATTGCGGTGCCGCTCTTCTACATGGTTTCGCTCGCTGGTTGGCGGGACACCTATGCTGTTCAGATAGTACCGTTCATCGCCAACGCCTTTTCGATCTACCTCTTCTATAGCTTTTTCATTGGTATACCGAAAGCGCTGGAAGAGGCTGCGTTGCTTGATGGCGCCGGTGTAATGCGTACTTTTTTCACCATTATCGTTCCTAATTCGAAGCCGGTTTTCGCATCTGTGGCGATCCTTACGTTTCTCACCCAGTGGGGCGCTTTTTTATGGCCGCTGATGGTTACCAGCGGTGAGGAAGTCAGGCCACTGCCCCTGGCAATTGCCACATTCCACTCCCTGCCACCGCTGCAGTGGGGAGATATATTCGCCTTTGGCGCTATGATGGTCTTGCCACTGCTGCTGGTGTTTCTGCTGTTTCAACGGTGGTTTGTGCTGGGCGTCACCACTACCGGCATCAAGGGTTGAATCATGGCCACAGTCGAGTTCCTTGACGTAGACAAGACCTATCCCGACGGAACCGAGGTCCTGACCCGTTTCAACCTGAATGTAGAAGATGGGGAGTTGATGGTGATTGTCGGCCCCTCGGGCTGTGGAAAGTCGACGGCCCTACGGCTACTGGCGGGACTGGATCCCGTCAGCAGCGGTGAAATCCGTATTGCCGGCCAGCGGGTCAACGATTATCCGCCATCCCGACGCGACGTCTCGATGGTATTCCAGAATTACGCCCTCTACCCTCATATGACGGTCCGTCGGAACCTGGAGTTTCCCCTAAGGATGGCGAAAGTACCCAAGTCCCAAGTGGCCCAGCGAGTGCGGCAAACCGCTGATCTTCTCAACCTGGGAGCACTCCTGGAGAAACGCCCCAATCAACTCTCCGGAGGGCAACGCCAGCGGGTAGCCATGGGTCGCGCCATTATCCGTCGTCCCCAGGTATTCTTGATGGATGAACCACTATCAAACCTGGATGCGCAGCTACGGATAAAGATCCGCGCAGAAATAACCCGGCTCCAGAAGAGGCTGGGAACTACCGCACTCTATGTAACCCACGATCAGGTTGAAGCCATGACCCTTGGCAGCCGCATCGCGGTGATTGACCAAGGCCGTCTGCAGCAGGTGGGTTCCCCAAGGGAACTCCACAACCGACCGGCAAATACCTTTGTCGCCAGCTTTCTCGGCAATCCAGGCATGAATATTTTTCCCGTGTGCCCTTCGAGCGGCAACCTGGCACCGGGACCGGATAGTAACCGGATACGGCTTTCTCCCGGTGGCGAGGTAGTCCTCAACCACATGGAAGCGCTGCCAAGACAACCGGCATTTATCGGCCTGCGCCCTGAAGCGCTATCCCTGCAGCCGTCCCCCGCTACGCTAGAAGTCAGGGTGGAGAGCGCCGAAACACTGGGCCACGAAACCCTGCTGTACTTCTCCTTCGGCGGGCACCCGGAGGGCGACACGGGCGGCAGATGGGTTGCGCGACTCCCCAGTCAGTGGCAGGCCCCCGACGGCAAGGTCAAACTCGGATTCGCCCCGGAACAGCTCCATTTTTTTGACGCCAAAGGCAACGCACTCTAAGCGCCTTTATCGGCTTGGCTGGGTAGCACTGGTCGAAACCCGAGGCAGCCCAAGCACAGCTCCCTCTGCTGCAGCACCCCTGCCCTAGTCATGCGCTTCTGGCCAACGCTGAACCCGCAGCCTGCTACTGGATCTTCCCACTACATCCGATTTTGGTCTGGAAGCGGTGAATCTCTGCCCGGGAACGGCAACAAATTTCCGTCTCTTCGAGACTGCTCTGGCCGCTGTCCGCGGTTTCCGGGAATACTGTCGCTGGCATATTTTTTGCGTTATATCCACATGAGCTCAGGGGCCGATGAATCTATTGGCAAGTCCGAGTGGCACCATAGGAACAAAACGCCATGCAGCAAAAACAAATCGTAATACTACTAGGACTCGCCGTTCTCCTTGCAAGCCTGGCGCTTGTTTTCGGCGCCTCTTCGGCCTGGCTGGTAGGCATCTCCGGCTTCTTTTTCGTAGTTGGCGGGACGATATTGGCGGCTATTGTCAGCGAAGGATTCGAACGTGTGCAACATCTGCTGCGCAACCTGCCATTCATGGTGTCAGAACGTCTGCCCACTCTTGGAGCCGATGAAGATATTTTCCTGCAGATAACCTCCTGCTATCGCCGGGGCAGCGTGCGCCAGACGGAACTCGGTATAAAGGGGTTACAGGATCCGTTGCTGCATCTAGGCGCCCAGCTCATCGTCGACCGGTGTGATCAGAGAGATCTCGAACGTGCGCTGCAGTGGCAGGTCGCGAATTTCAAAGAGCAAGAGCAGCGCCGATTGCGCATTCTCTACGGAATGGCGGGCTTTGCCCCGGCATTCGGCATGCTGGGTACGCTTCTCGGACTAGTAAAGCTGCTCTTCAGTCTGGGAGACAGCGGACTGGATATCGTAGGCGCGGCCATGGGTTTTGCCATGATTACCACGGTATATGGATTGGTGACGGCTAATCTGATTATTAAGCCCTTGGCCATCAAGATGGAGCAGAGACTGCGGGAGAAACTGGCCTGGCAAAAGGTAAAATATCAGATTCTCATGTTGCTCTTCGAGAAGGAGCATCCAGCGATCGTCCAAGAGACATTGGAGGCATTTTCTTCCGGCCGGTCCGCATCCACCACCAATGTCAGACCTTCACCGGTGGAATTGGCTCGCGCCTGACCTGAGCAGAACCAATGTCCAGCGCCCATCCGCTTTTGAGAGGCATTCCAAGAAACCCACAGCTCCGAGTGGACGACCCGGAAACACCCACTGAATTCTGGGAAACGGCCGATGTTATTCAGGGCCCGACCACCAACTGGCTGCTCAGCTACATAGACATACTTACGCTTTTTCTTACCCTGTTCGCGGTGTTGCTTGCGCTGCAGCCTCAGCACAAACCCATAGCAGCCACCCCCGCTGCGGATGCATTGGCGCCTGCCTTGGTTGAAACTCTCTCGGATCTGCCGCCCCAACCCGAAGAGGCGAGTGCCGATGAGCCTTTCCAGCCGATTGATGTAGTTGCAGCGCCCGCGTTCACGGCGAAGGTAATCGTCGATGATTCCGCCGCCCCGCTGACACGCAGTATCGAACTCGATCTACCCCTATTTGACCTCCCCAGCCCGCCGGAGGTCGTAGTTGAATTTCCGATTCCGCCCATCGCCGAAACGCCGCCGGAATCTACAGAGGCCGAGGATACAACCAATTCATCTACGGCGGCCGAGCCGGTAGTCATCCCCCCCGGAAGTAATGGGGAGGATCCTGTACATCGTCTCGATCTATTGGTCGACAAGCTTAATCAGCAACTTGATGAAAGGGTTACCGTGTCGCAGCGTGCCGAAGGCGTCCACTTCGAGGTGCGTGACACTATACTGTTTGCACCGGGAAGTACGGAACTGAAGGCAGAAGGCATCAGCCTGCTGTCGGAACTGGCCCGATTATTTCTGGAGCACCCTGGCATAATTTCAGTGGAGGGGCACACAGATGACCGGCCGATATCGACTCCGCGCTACCCGTCGAACTGGGAGCTCTCGTCCGGCCGCGCCACGGTAGTCACCCGCCACTTGGTCACCAACGGCTTGGACCCTGAACGTCTTCGGGCAGTAGGATACGCGGATACCAGACCATTGGAGAGCAACGCCACCGAAAAGGGACGCGCCCGCAACCGGCGTGTCGTATTGATCGTCGAAATCCCCGAAGCCGACGAGGAGCAGGCAGCGAAACACCCACTGCCAGACACCAGGAACTCCTAATCTGAGTCGCTAGGTCAGTTTTCCTGGCAACCGAGTCTCCAGCCACCCAAACCAATCCACCTGCGACTGGAGGGGATATTGCACTGGAAGACATTCACTGCTATGCTGCAGTGCAACATAACAGAGATATTCTCTCATAGGAGACTCCGCATATGTCCACCTACGATTTTTCAGCCCGTGCCGAGGAGCTTGCACTTCCGGCCAAAAAAATGAACGAACTGGCACTTAACAAGGTCGATCTGCTGGTAGATTTACAGGTACAGGCCGTACGCAGATATGCCAGCCTGTTTTTGGAGAACTGGATGACCGCACTTGCGGTGACAGATCTTGAAGGCGCCCAGGCATTCATGGAAAGACAGGCGGCTATTGTTCGCGAAACCATGGACGGCCTTGTCGCCGACGCCACAATATTGTCGGAAATGGGTCAGGAATACACGGAAGAGGTACAAGACCTGATCGAGAAAAACATTTCAAAGGCGGTAAAACTCAACTGATCAGAACCCAGGGTAGGCAACTACCCTGCAACCGCCGGCTGTCTCATGGTGGCCAGCTGGCGTGGGTCTATTGAGGCACACAAACCGGCAGGCGTTTGCCATCTAATAAATCGTATTTCCCTCGGGGCCGGCCTGAACCTCGATGCGGCCCTCGGCACCTGTTACCCGCCACGCAGCCACGCTCTATCGTCTACACTCAAACTCGACCCGGTAACAAGCAAAAAGGCGCCCCATGCGGCTCTCCGTCGGCACATTCAACCTCAACAATCTCTTTTCCCGCTTTAATTTCAGCGCGACTGTCGGTCACCGGGAAGATAGCAATTCCGGCGATCGCGATTTATCGGTCACTTATACATTTGGGGACTCCGATAATTTCACCTTGAGGAAGTACAAGGGCCGCCTGGTAAAGGGTAAAAATGCGCAACAGACTGGAAAGCTGGCGGAACGCATTCTGCGTATGGATCTCGATGTGCTGGCGGTGCAGGAAGTCGAGCATATCTCGATACTCAGGCAGTTCAACAGAAACTATCTCGGTGGTCTTTACAATGAAGTCATTCTTGTGGAGGGCAACGACGATCGCTTGATCGATGTCGGGCTGATGTCCAAGTTCCCCATAGGTGCGATAACCTCTTTCCAGACTGCTGTACACCCGGAAGCGCCGACCAAACCGGTATTCGGGCGCGATCTTCTTGCAGTTGAGATATTGAACAGGGGGCGAAAAAAGAAGCTATTTACTATCTACAACACTCACCTTAAAAGCCACTATGTCGACTATCGTGAAGACCCGGATACGGGAAAGCGTACTAACGACAGACGCCGCAAGCAACAAGCGGAGGTGATCGCCGAGATCATTACCAAACGGGAGCGCAAAGGCGCAGGATTTATGCTGGTTGGCGACATGAACGATCCCGTGGACTCACCATTTCTGAAGCCGATGCTAACAATCGATGGACTCCCCCTGATGAACGGTCTTGCCGACCCGCTGGAAACACGCCCAGCCAAGGCCGAGCGCCAAGGCAGCGGCCCCCAGACACGTGCCTGGAGCTACCGGTATAACCCTCCCGGCGCCGACTCTCCTCCCCAATATGCCCTTTATGATCAAATCTGGCTCAGCCAGAAACTGGGAGATAAACTGGAAGGAAGTCACATTGACCGCAGAACCAAACATAGTGGGGATGGCAGTGATCACGACCCAACCTGGGTTGAGCTATCGCTGTAGTCCAAGGGGTATTGATCATGGGTTGGCAGGGCCAGTTGTTGCGGGTTGACCTCACTCACATGCAGACCAAACGGGAGTCGCTGAATCGTGAATGGGCGGAAGCCTATCTCGGACAACGCGGGCTGGCCAGCAAATACCTGGCTGAGGAGATGAATCCCGCCGCCGACTCCCTCTCCCCGGAAAACAAGCTGATTCTGGCAACCGGCCCACTCACCGGCACCATGGCTTCTACCGGCGGACGCTGGTCGGCGGTTTGCAAGGGTGCGCTGACCGACACCATCGCCGCGTCCAATGCAGGCGGTTTCTTTGGAGCGGAGATGAAATTTGCCGGTATCGACCTGCTAATAGTCGAAGGCCGTGCTCCACGTCCTGTCTATCTCTGGATTAATGACGAAGAATCCCGAATCGAGGAAGCTGGTGGCTTCATTTGGGGAGAATCCACCTGGACCACCGAGACTCGCATCAGAGCCCGATATGGCGACCCCCGTATCCGAATTGCTTCCATAGGCGTCGCTGGAGAAAACCTGGTGCGCTATGCCTGTATCATCTGCGATCGCGACCGCGCCGCCGGGCGGTCCGGCGTCGGTGCCGTGATGGGATCGAAAAATCTGAAAGCGGTAGCAATCCGGGGCACCGGAAGCGTCTCAGTCTACGACCCGATCCGTTTCATCAAGGTGATCACCAGCGCGCGTGAAAAACTGGAGAATCACCCCGTCAGAAAAATGCTGATGAAGCGGGGTACCTTGCCGATGATAGATACTACCAATGCCTATGGCGCACTACCGACCCGCAACGGCCAGGGGGTCAGATTCGAAGGTACTCAGGCAGTCAACGCAGACCGCATGGCGAAGCGCCGTCTCAGCGACGGCCGTGCAAATCTGCTGACTAACAAGGCTTGTTTCGGCTGTACCATTGGCTGTGGAAGAGTATCGGTGATAGACCCGGACCACCCAGCGATTCAGGACAAGGGTCAGCGATATCGTGAGGCAGGCGGCGGGCTAGAGTATGAGAACAGCTTTGCATTCGGCCCCATGGTCGGCTGCAGTGATCTTGAGGCCGCAACCTACGTCAATTTTCTCTGTAACGAGCACGGCATGGACCCCATCTCCTTCGGTGGGACGGTAGCGGCAGCGATGGAACTCTATGAAAACGGCGCTATAGACCGTCAGATTACAGGAGGTGTAGCGTATCATTTTGGATCTGTCGAGGCGCTGGTCACAGCAGCCGAAATTACTATAGCCGGGAAGGGCTTCGGCCGCGATCTCGCACTAGGTGCAGAGAGACTCTGCAACAAGTATGGCCATCCAGAATTCGCCATCACTGTGAAAGGGCAGGAGATACCGGGGTACGACCCACGGGCCATGCAGGGCATGGGCCTGGCTTATGCCACCAGCAATAGAGGCGCCTGTCATATGCGGGCTTCGCCTTATGCTGCCGACTTCAAGAAGGTGAGTACCCAAGGGCGGGCGAAAGTCGTCAAAGACAGCCAGGATGTGGTCGCGGCCATCGACTCCTCGGGATTGTGCCTGTTTCCCCGGGGCGCCTGGAGTCTCGAAGATTTTGCCACTCAGATAGACGCAGCCTGTGGCAATTGGAGTAGCCAACGGCTGATGGAGACGGGAGAACGCATCTACAACCTCGAGCGGTTGTTCAATATCCGCGCCGGCTTCGGCCGGGAAGACGATCGGCTACCTATTCGGTTTCTATCCACCCCCGCTCCTGAAGGTGCGGGAGCGGGTTGGGTAGCAAAAATCGATGAAATGCTCCCGGAATACTACCGGGAGCGCGGTTGGGATAAGTCGGGGATACCCAAGGGCAAGATTCTGCGCCGTCTGGGTATCGCACCGATATAGCTCAAACCCGACCGGGGCCTCGTTACCACTCGATACGCTCCACACCGTCGAAACTGAGTTCGCTGCCATCCGCCAGTGTGATGACGCCCGATGTGTCAGGTGCCAACTCAAGGGCGCCGTCCGCCAGGTCGAATGCCATTTGCTCACCATTGGCCTCGATACTCCAGGGGCTCTCTTCTCCATCCGCGTTAATGGAAATAATATCCGTCCAACCACCCACTTCACCGCCGCTGAAATAGTCGCTACCGTCAAAGGGATTGAGCAGGTAGGTGTCGTCACCAGCCCCGCCATAAGCGCGGTCGGAGCCTTCACCACCGGAGAGAATATCATTACCCTCGCCGCCATACAGACGGTCGTTGCCCTCACCACCAGTGAGCACGTCATCCCCGGCACCCCCGGTAAGCGAGTCGTTGCCCGCCATGCCCGACAGTCGGTCGTCTCCGTCGTAGCCCCGCAAGTCGTCGTTGCTCTCGGTGCCGCTTACGCTGTCATCGTGGGCCGAACCGTAGAAACGCTCCACGTTGTCTATCTGATCGTCGCTGATGCCGCTGGCGGAGTTACGGGCGTCCGCCGTATCTATGCCTTCGCCCCCCTCGATGCGGTCTTCGCCGTCCACATAGAGGTAATCGTTGCCCACGCCTCCATCCAGTGTGTCGGCTCCGGCGCCGCCGTTCAGACGGTCGTTGCCCTCACCGCCGGTGAGCACGTCATCCCCGGCACCCCCAGTGAGCGAGTCGTTGCCCGCCATGCCCGACAGTCGGTCGTCTCCGTCGTAGCCCCGCAAGTCGTCGTTGCTCTCGGTGCCGCTTACGCTGTCATCGTGGGCCGAACCGTAGAAACGCTCCACGTTGTCTATCTGATCGTCGCTGATGCCGCTGGCCGAATTACGGGCGTCCGCCGTATCTATGCCCTCGCCCCCCTCGATGCGGTCTTCGCCGTCCACATAGAGGTAATCGTTGCCCACGCCTCCATCCAGTGTGTCGGCTCCGGCGCCGCCGTTCAGACGGTCATTGCCCTCACCGCCGCTGAGCACGTCATCCCCGGCACCCCCAGTGAGCGAGTCGTTGCCCGCCATGCCCGACAGTCGGTCGTCTCCGTCGTAGCCCCGCAAGTCGTCGTTGCTCTCGGTACCGCTTACGCTGTCATCGTGGGCCGATCCGTAGAAACGCTCCACGTTGTCTATCTGATCGTCGCTGATGCCGCTGGCCGAATTACGGGCGTCCGCCGTATCTATGCCTTCGCCCCCCTCGATGCGGTCTTCGCCGTCCACATAGAGGTAATCGTTTCCCGCACCTCCATCCAGTGTGTCGGCTCCGGCGCCGCCGTTCAGACGGTCATTGCCCTCACCGCCGGTGAGCACGTCATCCCCGGCACCCCCGGTGAGCGAGTCGTTGCCCGCCATGCCCGACAGTCGGTCGTCTCCGTCGTAGCCCCGCAAGTCGTCGTTGCTCTCGGTGCCGCTTACGCTGTCATCGTGGGCCGAACCGTAGAAACGCTCCACGTTGTCTATCTGATCGTCGCTGATGCCGCTGGCCGAATTACGGGCGTCCGCCGTATCTATGCCCTCGCCCCCCTCGATGCGGTCTTCGCCGTCCACATAGAGGTAATCGTTGCCCACGCCTCCATCCAGTGTGTCGGCTCCGGCGCCGCCGTTCAGACGGTCGTTGCCCTCACCGCCGGTGAGCACGTCATCCCCGGCACCCCCGGTAAGCGAGTCGTTGCCCGCCATGCCCGACAGTCGGTCGTCTCCGTCGTAGCCCCGCAAGTCGTCGTTGCTCTCGGTGCCGCTTACGCTGTCATCGTGGGCCGAACCGTAGAAACGCTCCACGTTGTCTATCTGATCGTCGCTGATGCCGCTGGCCGAATTACGGGCGTCCGCCGTATCTATGCCCTCGCCCCCCTCGATGCGGTCTTCGCCGTCCACATAGAGGTAATCGTTGCCCACGCCTCCATCCAGTGTGTCGGCTCCGGCGCCGCCGTTCAGACGGTCGTTGCCCTCACCGCCGGTGAGCACGTCATCCCCGGCACCCCCGGTAAGCGAGTCGTTGCCCGCCATGCCCGACAGTCGGTCGTCTCCGTCGTAGCCCCGCAAGTCGTCGTTGCTCTCGGTACCGCTTACGCTGTCATCGTGGGCCGAACCGTAGAAACGCTCCACGTTGTCTATCTGATCGTCGCTGATACCGCTGGCCGAATTACGGGCGTCCGCCGTATCTATGCCTTCGCCCCCCTCGATGCGGTCTTCGCCGTCCACATAGAGGTAATCGTTTCCCGCACCTCCATCCAGTGTGTCGGCTCCGGCACCGCCGTTCAGACGGTCATTGCCCTCACCACCAGTGAGCACGTCATCCCCGGCACCCCCGGTGAGCGAGTCGTTGCCCGCCATGCCCGACAGCCGGTCGTCTCCGTCGTAGCCCCGCAAGTCGTCGTTGCTCTCGGTACCGCTTACGCTGTCATCGTGGGCCGATCCGTAGAAACGCTCCACGTTGTCTATCTGATCGTCGCTGATGCCGCTGGCCGAATTACGGGCGTCCGCCGTATCTATGCCCTCGCCACCCTCGATGCGGTCTTCGCCGTCCACATAGAGGTAATCGTTTCCCACGCCTCCATCCAGTGTGTCGGCTCCGGTGCCGCCGTTCAGACGGTCATTGCCCTCACCACCAGTGAGCACGTCATCCCCGGCACCCCCGGTGAGCGAGTCGTTGCCCGCCATGCCCGACAGCCGGTCGTCTCCGTCGTAGCCCCGCAAGTCGTCGTTGCTCTCGGTACCGCTTACGCTGTCATCGTGGGCCGATCCGTAGAAACGCTCCACGTTGTCTATCTGATCGTCGCTGATGCCGCTGGCCGAGTTACGGGCGTCCGCCGTATCTATGCCTTCGCCACCCTCGATGCGGTCTTCGCCGTCCACATAGAGGTAATCGTTTCCCGCACCTCCATCCAGTGTGTCGGCTCCGGCGCCGCCGTTTAGACGGTCGTTGCCACCCAGGGCGCTGATGCTATCATCCCCATCAGTCCCAGTTAGCACGTCATTTCTTTCAGTGCCCAAAATGATCTCGCCGGGCTGGCTCTCCTCCAGGTCGTTGACCTGAATGGAGAAATTCTCAGTGTATTGATTCCCCCCGGAATCTATAACGCTTATCTCAATCTGGTGTGAGTCGTTCGACTCATAGTCAATGTCTGCACCGGGTTTCACCCGCAACTCATTACCCACCAGTTCAAAGCGACCGCCGGCATCATCGAGGAGGGAGAATTGGTGGCTATCCAAAGCGTTGTCGTCCTCAACGCCCACATGCCCGATCAGCACCCCCCCCGCAGCACCCTCATCGACTGTCTGATGGGAGATATCCAGGTCACTCGGGCCGGTGTTAAGCAATTTGCTGCTCGCAAGCGTTCCGTCTGCAAACTGAAAAAACTCAATGCCCTCAACCGTATCGGTCCCATCAGGAGAACCATCTCGTAAATCGGTGATGGTGAATCTACCATCCCCCTGGTCCTCGATACTGTAGTCCGCCCAATTGCCGGAGTAGACGGCGGTATCTGCTTCTGTACCGGCACCTCCCCTGAGCGTGTCGTTGCCGCTGCCACCCTGAAGAGTATCGCTGCCACGATTGCCGTCGATGGTATCGTCACCGCCGCTGCCGATGATCCGGTCGTCTCCGTAACCGCCGTCTATCTCCTCTATTCCCGTCAATACCGGGCCGTCGGAGAAATCCAGAGTGTCGTCTCCCGAGCCCGCCTGCAGCGTGTCGTACCCTCCGCCACCATCTATCTCTTCCAGGTCGTTCAGGTTCGAGAGGTTGTCCCCAACACGGATGGTGTCGTTGTAGCGGCTTCCCACTATCCGGTCGTAGCCTTCGCCACCGTCGTATTGGTCGCTGCCCGCATCTCCGTATACCTTGAACGTATCGTCTCCGCCTCCGCCCTCAAGCCTGTCATCGCCACGTCTGCCGTCGATTACATCATCGCCGCCACCACCAACCAGATGGTCGGCGGCGTCGGTACCCGTTAGGTTTAGTGGCTCTGGTTCCGGCTCTGGTTCCGGCTCTGGTTCCGGCTCTGGTTCCGGCTCGGGTTCCGGCGCCGGATTGTTCGCCTCAGGCTCCTCTGTCCTGTAGTTGTGAAAACTCTCGACCGTAGATCCGCCCACATCCGGATCTTCCGAGCTAACGGCGTCCACCGCCTCTTCAGGGCCAACCGCTGTCTGCACCTGCTCCTCGATACCGCTGCCGCCAAGAGCCCTATCTTGGGGCACGAAAGACTGCTCTAATCCAGGTGTGCTATTTCCGGCTGACGGTGGGTTTCCTTCCGTATCCGCACCCACCTCGATACTGCTCGCCGTCCCCGCCCGATGCCGGGTTACCGCAGCCGGAGAATCTTCCCTGCCCCCTTGCTGTGTATCCGACTCTACACCAGCTGGTGCTTGACCTGGATAGACACCAGCGAAAGCATCTGAGTCCCGCGCCCCGCTTTCGATATCGAATCCGGGTTCAGATTCTTCGATCGAGGACTGAGTTTGCTTTTCGATCACCTCATCATCAGTGTTCGGTCTCTCTACATCTGGTTGTCGGCGCCCCTGGTGGCTACCCTCATGAATTTGTTGATTAAATAGCTCTTCGTGATACAGGGCGGAGTTGGTTTTCGCAGCCTCTTCTTCGTCCTGACGCCTCTCCCGATACTCGCCGTTGTCGCGCCTAAAGAGATCATCGGTCGCCTGCCGCCGGGCTTCGAAGCCGTCCTCATGATTGATTGCCATACTCCATCCCTCAGAACAGTCAATATTTCGTCATTTATACAAAACTCGACTAATCAACAAAGAACTTGAGGGTAAAGACAAATAATTACTTTAATAATCAGCAGGTTCCTATAATCCTTCAACAATGAACAGGTACCCATTGCACGGTTAGGCAAACAAAACGATGCCCACTCAAAGAGCTATTTCTAAGTGGGTTTAAATTTTGCGCCGAATAGTCTGGGCACACATGACCAGGTGATGAGGGATATGCTAATCAGATGGGATTGCCACCCCAAAAGGGTCAACTCAGCCTAGGTCTCCAATAGAGATAGCGGTGCTGCCGTTGTTCGAATCGCTCCAACAACAAACCCTCCCGCTCACACAGTAATGGAATCTCTCGCACAGAGTCGGGGTGCGTCGCGATCACTTGCAGGATCTCTCCTTGATCTATGCGGACGAGTGCCGCTTTGGTCTTGAGTACGGGCAATGGATAGTTGAGCCCCGGAAAGGTCGAAAACTTGTATAGCGGCGCGCTCTTTCAGTTGATGGCTGCGTGTTCAACTACTCGCGCCTCCCGCAGGGGAATTCGAGACTGGATCCCGGGATCCATCATCACGTGCTTGAAGAGCGGCAAATTCCTGTTCATTGATTACTTTGCCCTGATGTTCACACTGCTCTGCCCACCAGTCATGGTGCTCCCGTGCCCAGTTGAGATCGCAGTATCCCGTCTTCATTCCCTCGAGAGCCCCCTCCATGCCAATCGAACCGATATAGATATGCCCAACTACCACTGTGATCATCACGACTGCACCTAAGGTGTGAGCAACGTGAGAGAGCTCCATTACCACTCTCCCCTGGCCGTATGAAGGAAAAAAGAGGATAAAGCCCGTCGCGATAATACCGCCGCCGACAATAACCAGCATCCAGAACATTGTTTTCTCACCCATATTGAAAAAATTGGATGGCACGTGTTTATCTCCCAGGATTCCGCCCCCCTTCAGTAGCCAGCTCAAATCTCCTTTCTGGTATATGTTGCGGCGGACAAACTTCACAAACATCAGCATTACGCCCAGGGCGAAAAGCGGCCCAAAAACATTGTGTAAAAACGTACCACTGGATGCTACTGTGGAGAAGACCTCGGGGCCCATCCAGGGGAGAAGCAGAGAACGTCCATACAGCAAAGTCAATCCGGTAAGCGCCAGCCCCAGGAACGATAGGGCGGTAAACCAGTGTATGGAACGCTCATATAGACTGTACCTGAGTAGCTTGCTCTTACTGGGACCTGCATGTATCGGCACCTTCCCCCGAACCAGGTAAAATACCAAGACGAATACCAGCATTCCCCCAATGATATAACCGCTGTAGGGAAGCAGCAGCTTCGACCGATAGTATCTCCACTGATCTCCGTATGGGCTGATGAGCTGGCCTGCATCTACCCCAGTCACCTGGCTTGTTCCCGCAGCTGGTGCGGAAAATGGATTGCGTTGCTGGATCTCTCCCCATAGGTCGATCCCGGGATTGTCCGAATCTAAAGCCGAGGGACTCCCGGCCCGTTGGCGTACATCTCGCCATAGTTCCGTACCGCGGCTGCTGACCTGTGAGCTGGAACCGCTCTCTGCTCCCGTATCCGCCCCGCAGAGGTGTGGAATTCCGAGCAGCAGCAGTGTCAATACCCAGCAACAACGCAACATAGTGGCTGACGAAGGAGTGTCGCTTCCCATATCAAACATAAATCCACCTCGGGAAAATACCCGGCTGCATGGAGTGATGCACCGTCACTCGTCGCTGCTGGCCTTTCCCTTGAGGCCGCTGGGTGCCCGCAAGGTTGCGTTCTGGTATGAGATCCCCCTGCTCAGCACGGCGGCACCACGATTGACGATTCGCTTGCGGTAGATGTCTGATACCACGTCCGCGTCACCAGCAAGCAACGCCTTGGTGGAACACATCTCGGCACAAAGTGGCAGCTTTCCCTCGGCCAGCCGGTTTGCGCCATACTTACGATACTCCTCCGCGCTGTTATCTTCCTGCGGCCCACCTGCACAGAAAGTACATTTGTCCATTTTACCGCGGGTAGCAAAGGCTCCGCTCTCGGGGAACTGAGGCGCCCCAAACGGGCATGCGTAGAAGCAGTAGCCACATCCTATACAGATATCCTTGTCGTGCAGCACCACCCCATCGTTGGTCGTGTAAAAACAGTCGACCGGACAGACGGCTGCGCAAGGGGCATCGGAGCAATGCATGCAGGCAACAGATAGAGAGCGCTCTCCAGCTTCGCCGTCCTTGATGGTCACGACCCTGCGACGATTCACACCCCAGGGCACTTCATTCTCGTTTTTACAGGCGGTAACGCATCCATTGCATTCGATACAACGTTCGGCGTCACAGTAGAATTTCATTCTAGCCATCGTGATTCTCCCTCGCTCAGGCCTTGGTGATCTTGCAGAGGGACGCTTTGGTCTCCTGCATCTGGGTCACGGAGTCGTAACCGTATGTCATCGCGGTATTACAGGCCTCGCCGAGCACATAGGGGTCGGCTCCCTGCGGATACTTGTCACGCAGATCCTGCCCTTGGAAATGACCGCCAAAATGAAATGGCATGAAGGCCACGCCGGCAGACACTCTGCGCGTCACCAGTGCCTTGACCCTTACCCGGCCGCCCTCGGGACCCTCAACCCAAACCGTATCGCCATCGCGCACACCGGCATTGTTCGCATCCCGGGGATTCATCTCAACGAACATCTCCTGCTGCAGTTCCGCCAGCCAGGGATTGGAGCGAGTCTCGTCACCACCACCTTCATACTCCACCAGGCGCCCCGAAGTGAGAATAATCGGGTAGTCTTTGGAATAATCCTTTGCCTGAATCGAGCCGTAGCGGGTAGGCAATCGATAAAATGACTTGCGATCCTCGTAGGTTGGGTATTTTTCTACAAGATCCCGCCGGCTGGTGTAGAGGGGTTCACGGTGGATGGGAACCGGATCGGGAAAGGTCCACACAACAGTCCTTGCCTTGGCATTGCCGAAGGGGGCGCAACCATGTTTTATCGCTACCCGCTGGATGCCACCCGAGAGGTCGGTTTTCCAGTTCTTGCCCTCAGCTGCGGCCTTCTCATGATCGTTGAGATCATCCCACCAGCCAAGCTTCTGGAGGAGTTTGTCATTGAATTCGGGATAACCATCCTCAATTTCCGAACCTTTCGAATAAGCGCCGTTAGCCAGCAGGCTTACACCATCACGCTCCACTCCGAATCTGGCCCTGAAGGTTAATCCACCCTCCGCCACCGGCAGGCTATTGTCGTAGAGATTCGGTGTACCAGGGTGTCCCATCTCAGGGGTACCCCAGCAGGGCCATGGCAAACCGTAAAAATCCCCATCACAGGGGCCACCTTCCGCTTTCAGGGAGGTGTAGTCAAACGTGCCCCAGTTCTGCTGATGCTTCTTCAGCCTTTCAGGACTCTGCCCGGTGTATCCGATGGTCCACAGACCTCGATTCAATTCCCTGGTTATATCCTCAACCAGCGGCTCGTCGTTATCCACATTGATGTGTTTGAAAAGCTGCTCGTCAATCCCCAGCTTTTTCGATAACCGGTACATGATGGTGTGGTCGGGCAATGACTCAAACAGTGGAGCAATTACCCGATCGCGCCACTGCAGAGATCTGTTGGAGGCAGTAACTGATCCATAGGTCTCAAATTGGGTCGTCGCGGGCAGCAGATAGACACCGTCGGTGCGGTCATGCATCACTGCCGAGACCGTGGGATAGGGATCGACGACGACTAGGGTATTGAGCTTTTCCATGGCCTCTTTCATCTCTGCGCCACGGGTTTGACTGTTGGGCGCATGACCCCAGAAAATCATTGCCTTTACGTTCTCTTTTTGGGCAATGTTGGCTTTGTCTTCCAAGACACCGTCTATCCATCTTGAGACCGGGATTCCCGCAGTGTGCATCGGAGAGACATCCTTGCCCCCCTTTTGCTCGTAACTGGCGTTATCGAAGCGGCTCTTGATCCATTCAAAGTCTAGGTCCCAAACCTTGGCCCAATGCTTCCATGCCCCACCTGAAAGCCCGTAGTACCCAGGTAATGTATGGGACAACACCCCCAGATCCGTAGCGCCCTGAACATTGTCGTGACCACGAAATATATTAGTGCCACCGCCGGCAACCCCCATATTTCCCAGCGCCAGCTGGAAGGCGCAGTAGGCGCGGGTATTATTGTTGCCTATGGTGTGTTGAGTACCGCCCATGCACCAGATAAAAGTGCCGGGGCGATTGTCCGCCATCGCTTTGGCTGCGGCGAAAACCTGATTCTCGGGAACGCCGGTAACTCGCTCCACCTCGTCAGGCGTCCACTTCGCCACCTCCTGCATTACACCCTCCATGCCGTAAACCCGCCGGCGTATGAACTCCTTGTCCTCCCAGCCATTGCCAAAGATATGCCAAAGCATGCCCCAAACGATGGGCACATCCGTTCCCGGCCTGATACGCAGGTATTGATTGGCGTGGGCGGCGGTACGAGTAAAACGGGGGTCGATAACGATTAAAGGCGCATTGTTTTCCTCCTTCGCCTTGAATACGTGCTGCAGGGACACTGGATGAGCCTCGGCTGGGTTACCGCCGATAATAAGGATCGCTTTGGAGTTGTGGATATCGTTGTAGGAGTTGGTCATCGCGCCGTAACCCCAGGTATTGGCTACCCCGGCTACTGTTGTCGAATGACAAATGCGCGCCTGGTGGTCCACATTGTTGGTTCCCCAAAGTGCGGCCATTTTGCGGAACAGATAGGCCTGTTCATTATTGTGCTTGGCCGATCCAAGCCAATAGACTGCATCCGGACCCGAGGTGTCGCGCACTCTCAGAAGCTCGTCGCCGATTTCATTGATGGCCTGATCCCAGGAGATGCGCTTCCACTTTCCATTGACTAGCTTGGTGGGGTACTTCAAGCGCCGCTCGCCGTGGCCATGCTCCCGCACTGAGGCCCCCTTGGCGCAGTGGGCGCCAAGATTGAAAGGGTGATCGAACGCAGGCTCCTGGCCCGTCCACACACCATTTCGTACTTCCGCGATAATGCCGCAGCCTACGGAACAGTGAGTGCAAATGGTCTTGACACTCTCGGTTTGACCGGTCTGGGTGGACTCGGCTCTGGCCCGCTGCATCATCCCCGGTGCGAAAGCGCCCACCAGGGCTGCCCCCCCAGTCATGAGCCCAGAATTGCGAAGGAATTCACGGCGAGTAACAGCGCCATGGGGGGAGCCGCCTGACAGCGGAGTCTGATCAGATCGTTTTCTCAGTTTCATGGGCTGATTCCTTTACCTGGTGGCGCTCTTGTAATAATCGAGAACATGCTGGGTCAATCGGTATCCTTTTTGTTCCTGCCCTGGCTCCGCTTCCTTGCGGTTGTCCGCGACCGCCGCTGGTGGCACAGCAGATGCCAGTACACCAGCCACACCCGCAGCCGCCGCATTTTTCACGAAGCCTCTACGCTCGCGGTCTATCCGATCATGGTCTCGGTTCATATCCTCTCCTCGTGCCCGCAGGTGCTGAAATCACACCTGCATGGAAAAATAAGTTTGCTCGAAACTGCAAAACGCACTGCCGAATCGCCCTACCGCACGATAGAAAACGGCACTATTCGCAGCGCTGAGATCGGCGAAAAACTCCGCCTCCCAGGGGGAGATATGGCGCTCATGAAATCGACGCTGCACATCGCTATCCGCCTCACCCGTAATCAGCAAGTTCATCACTTCGCAAAGAGCGGCTATGTGATCCTCGGGTTCGCACACATGCGGATCCCTGCTTATACCTAGGGCCGCCAAATCATCCCGCAACACCCCCAGGGGCTTTTCCATGAGGAAGCCGGTGAGATACCAGGAGCCATAAGGCACCAACTCGCCCCGACCCAATCCGATGAAAAGATCGTGATATTCGATTTCAACTGCCGCTGGATCACTGGTACGGGCCGCCAGACCCAACATCGACATGGCGGTGGATAACTCGCTTCGTCCGTCGCCGGTCAAGGTTGAAACCTGGCGCAGCACGGTCTCGTCGGGCGGCGAGCGCAGCAGTGCAGCGATCAAGCCGTAGGCAGCCGCTCGCTGCAACTGCCCCGAGCCCGACTGTACCGGCCCTTTTTCAACAACCCTGACCTCAAACGGATCGCCACTTTTTTCCGCGGTGGTTGACTGACGCATCAAATCCTCTCTCCCGCCTTAATAGTTGTAAAAAGGCAATTGCCGGACCAATCACGGACGAAAAAAATAACCAACAACGGCGAATTGTCAGATTATGCCTGGGAATCTTTGGGTTACTGGCGGGTCATCCCATCCTCGCCCATGGCCTCGGGATCCAGGACTACATCCGCCACCCGGCAATCCTCACACATCTTGAGCCGCTCCCTGGAGCGCTCGTCCTGGAACATCCAGTGCCCCGCCAAGCGGCCCAACATACGGTCGATAACCGCCCGGGTGGCAAAGGGCTTACCGCAGCAGATGCAGCAGAATGGGGTGTCCTCATGCAAAGTGGTCTGGCTAGCACGCCGGGATGCATCGAAAATAATCCGCGGGGTGATCCATATCGCATCTTCCGGGCAGGTTCTAGTGCAGAGGCCGCACTGAATACAGTTGGCTTCCAGGAACCGTAGCACCGGGGTATTACCCCCATCCTGTAGCGCATGCGCCGGACAGACACTGGCGCAAGCCATGCAGAGCGTACACCTCTTGGGATCAACCGCGGCCGCGCCAAAGGGAGAGCCCGCCGGCAGCTCGACCAGGGAGCGGATATTTTCCGCCTGCTCAGCGAGATGATCCAAAGCCATGTAAAACATAGTGCGCTTGCTTTCCATTGCTGCCTGACGGGTTGGGGTAATCTCCGGCATGTAGGCGGTGACCCCATCGGCAGCCTCGCCTTCGTCCAGCCAGCCGATAGCCTGTGCGGGGTAGTTCAATCCCGCGAGCACCTCTCTGACCATCCGCAACTCCCTGTCCAGGGCCATGCGTGACTGGCTCGGCATTTCTCCGTGATCGTGCAGCAGCACTCTGCGGGCACCATAGGCGAGGGCAGCCAGCCATACTTCGGGTCCGGCGCTCCCCAACTCCTCGAGAGCTAAGGGCAAAGCATTTGGCAGATTGGAGCAGACTGCCGGATGGGAATCCCGTTTCTCGTGCAGCAACAAAAGAGGTGCTGTACCACCAGCCTCCCTGAAACGTTGAAGTAGAACCCGTATTTGCCCCCCAAGGGTGCCAGGAGAAGGATATGCGTAGCGTATGGCGCCACTCGGGCAGACGCTTGCACAGACCCCGCCGCCCTGACACAGCATCGAGTCGATATGAACCCGCTCCGGGAGGCTGCTGATCGCCTCCGCCGGGCAGCTCTCGATACAGCGGGTGCATGCTGTGACCCCATTTCTTTGGTGGGCACAAACATCAGGGTCATAACTGAAATACTGGGGCTTGTCGAACGTACCCACCAAATCGGTGAGCTTCCCCAAGGCGTCGTCCACCGCCGATTTCTCCGCTAGGGTGTGCATATAACCTGGGGGTTTAACGACTGCCCGGATCAACGGCTCCGCGCTCAAGTCGAGAACCAGGTCCGCGGTTAGCTTGTCCGTGGGCTTTGCAGAGGGATCGAAAAGCAACTCGAACGCCCCAAGATAACCCCGAAGTTCAAAGGATCGTCCCTGAACCGGCATCACCCGCAGCCCGGTGTCATCCCCTCCCCGTCGGGCTAGAATACAGATGTCCAGATTCGCTTCGAACTTACCAATCTCCGGCAGCGGATGTTCATCGACGACAATCAGCAGCCTGCGTCCGGCCTGATAGGCCACCAGCCCGGTTGCCGAGACCGCAACTCCCTCTACGGCCTCCAAAGCAATATCTCTGGGTAATCTTTCAGCACGATTCATACGGAAGACTCCTTCTCACCGCCCAGGGCCTCAATTGCACCATCCTCACTGATGGCGCTCTCTGAAGGGGACGCCGGTCCAGCCTCAGAAGCAGTCACCTCATCGTTACACTCGATTGCCGAATCTTCCGCCTGTCGTTGCTCAAGCCGCAGCGCCTCCAACTCCAACCGGCGCCGCATCTCCCGGGTAACCAACTCTCCCAGACCAGTGAATTCGGTGAAATCCTGGTCATAGTCGTCCAAACCATCGCGTACATTGAAACCAGCGCTATGGAAAAGCTTGCGCAGTGCCAGGCGACGCAGCCCCTGACTGACTTCCGGCGAAAGGAACCCACTGTAGTCAGAGTCCGGACCCAAACTTTCCAGGGACGGCATATCTGCATCGGCTAATACTGGTGGATGCTCCTGAGGCGGTGACTCTGAGTCCCTCACCTCGGACTCCTGCAGCACCTGCTCCTCGCTCTTTCTCCGCGACCAGCGCGCCAGAAACGCCTCGGATTGCACGTCCGCCTCTTCGTTCTCACTCATGACCGCTCTCTCTCCGGGGACCACTTCTGGCGCCGGCGTTTGCGCTTCTTGATGGGTACGTAGTGGTGGAGCACGAAAGTCTCGGTCCAGCGGTACAGCTCTGGGGGCATATCCACCGGGTGGACTTCATCGCCCCCCTCAAGGTAGGCGTGGGCCTCATCAAAGCTAATACTTACCAGCAGGGGAATGGGCGCCTCCTCCGCCTCCCTGCGAGTCACAACATAGCAGCAAGGCCGTGGACTGAGCAGATTGTGGTAGTAACTCTCACACTCGTCTACGTAAAGCCTGATTGGCATAGTCGGATGCAGTTCCCGCAGTACACCGAGGTGAGTGTAAATCTGACCGCTGGAAGCGGAATCATCCCGTGATCCCACTGCTACCGCGACCGCTGCCCATTGGTGATCAATCCAAGGATTATCCAAAACGGGACGCCTCTCCATTATCACGGAGATTGGAAATTCATCCGGACTCGATACTGCCTCTCTCGCGGGATCCCCGTTTTGCATTGTCACCCCACCTCTGGTTCGGCCGCTGGCAACAGAGTGAGAGAGCAAGTTGCATACCACAAGGCACTTGCCGTCGAGCCCACCGCCCCATCCCCCAGTATCCGCTCCAAAATTGCCCTGGATTTTCCGGGTTTGGGCTGGAGCACTGTATCAATTTGACCCAGTGACGCTCCAGGATTGGAGCAAAATGACACAGTTCTATAGACTGCTGCTGGGCCCACTCGGGCGCGAAAGGATGGAATCAATTTTGCACATGCATTGACCACAGAATGCTTTGGAGCCGCTGCATGACCCAACCACCCAGGCTGATCGACCGATTCGGCAGACATGTGGACTATGTAAGAATATCCGTTACCGATCGCTGTGATTTGCGCTGCGTCTACTGTATGGCTGAGGATATTCAGTTCGTTCCCCGGTCCAGCCTTCTTACCCTGGAGGAGATCAGCCGCATCGGCCGGGCATTTGTATCCCTAGGGGTCGACAAGATCCGCATCACCGGGGGAGAACCCCTGACCCGCAGGGGGGTCATGACCCTGTTCACAGCCCTGGGCGAATTGGATGCCTTGGGCGAGTTGACGCTCACCACCAATGGCACCCAGCTTCCCCGATTCGCCACGAAGCTGCACGATTCAGGGGTTAGGCGCGTCAATATAAGTATCGACAGTCTGAGACCCCGCCGTTTCCGTGAAATTACCCGTCTTGGCACACTGCAGCGAACCCAGGACGGTATCGATGCAGCGCTGGGAGCCGGTCTCAAGGTCAAACTCAATGCGGTGGTATTGAAAAACCGCAATCATGATGAAGTGTGCGACCTGGTCTCCTTTGCCTTGGAGCGGGATATGGATATCAGCTTCATCGAAGAGATGCCGCTGGGTATTATCGATGAGCATGACCGGGCGGAGGCGTTCTACTCTAGTGATCAGATCCTATCCGACCTCCAATCGATTTTCACACTGATCCCAACCACCGAGACCACCGGCGGACCCTCTCGCTACTACCGAATTCCAGATAGTCCGACCCGAGTGGGGTTCATCTCCCCCCACAGTCACCATTTTTGCGACCAGTGCAACCGGGTCCGACTGACCGCCGAGGGGCGGTTGCTGCTGTGTCTTGGGCAAGAGCACTCGGTAGACCTCAAACGCGTTGTGCGTGCCCACCCCAGTGATGACACAGCGCTAAGGCAAGCTATTGTCGATGCCATGAAGATCAAGCCCAAAGGCCACGAATTCGAACTGGACGCCAAACCGGTCATATTCCGGCACATGAACTCCACTGGAGGTTAACCAAAGGAAATGCCATGAAAGTCGCCAATGCAGATTGTCCGCAGCTCCCAGAAATGACCGATGCCGGATTACCTGCTGCCACAGCAGTGAGCGCCGTGGACGAGTATGGCCGGGTAAGAGAGGGGCATATCGCTGCGGAACGCCCGCTAACCCTCTACCTTGATAAAAAGGAAATCGTCACCTTAATGACACTGGGAACCGATCCCGAGCTGCTGGTGCTGGGCTGGATGCGCAATCAACGGTTGATCGCCGAAGTAAAGCAGATCGCAGCCATTCAGGTTGACTGGGAGACCGCCTCTGTCGCGGTAACGACATTTAATGGGGTACCCGATCTCGATCAGCGCCTTGGCCGCAAGACCGTTACCACCGGTTGTGGCCAAGGCACAGTATTCGGCGGCCTGATGGATGATCTGGATAGTATTCGACTGCCCACCATCAGCCTCCGACAATCACGGATTTACCGGCTGTTATCCACCCTCAATGATCACAACCAGGTGTACCGTAAGGCGGGCGCCGTTCACGGCTGTGCACTCTGCCAGGATAACCACATCCTCCGCTTTGTCGAGGACGTTGGACGACACAACGCGGTGGATGCTATTGCCGGCCACATGTGGTTCAACGGCATCTCGGGACAGGACAAACTGTTTTATACCACGGGACGGTTAACTTCGGAGATGGTCATCAAAGTGGCGCAGATGGGAATTCCGGTACTGCTCTCCCGCTCCGGAATCACCCATATGGGGCTGGATATAGCTCAGCGTGTCGGCGTGACCCTGATCGCCAGAGCCAAGGGTCGCCATTTTCTAGTCTACAACGGCGCCGAGAACATGGATTTCGATGCCTCTCCGGATTCAGGTCCCAGGATACCCCGTCGCCAACGCGCCATGGATACTTAAAGGAGTAACAGATGAACGCCTTGCCGCGCCCGCAACCGGATGTCTTCATGAGTGTTAAACAGGTGGCGGAATATCTACATCTGAACGAAAAGAAGATATACGCGCTGGTGGGCGACGGAGGCATCCCCGCCACCAAGGTTACCGGCAAGTGGATGTTCCCAAGGGAACTGGTCGACCGCTGGATGCTCGACTCTGCCCACGGAGGCCTGCTTACAGACCGCCTGGTCATCGCGGGTGGCGACGATCCACTGCTGCACCGGCTGGTACTGCAAATTGCCCGGGACACGGGCGTCCATGCGTTGATCAGCTATACCCCCACGGGAATCCGCCTGGGTCTTGATCTGTTGCAAGCCAGCCGGGTAGACGTAAGCGCCATACGGTGGGGACCCCATAGCGAGAGTGGCACCCGCCACCCCGCCCTGCTGAGGCAGTATGGGCAGCATCGAAACTGGGTACTCATCCGCGCTCTCAGACGCGAGCTGGGGCTATTGGTGGCTCCCCCCCTGCTGCGGTATCAAGGCGACCCAACCCAGTTGTTCGACACCCGGTTCCGCTGGGTACTGCGCCAAAACGGCGCTGGCGCCCAAAGATTCCTGATGGAAATACTCAGCCGCCAAGGCCTCAACGTGGGTATGCTGAACAGCCCGATTACGGCACTTTCAGAACGGGAATCGGCGACGGCCTTGACCCTGGGCAGCGCTGATGTCGCTCCCGGTGTACGCGCCACCGCCAGCGAGTTTCAATTGGGGTTCGTGAGCTTCGGTTGGGAATCATTCGATTTCGTTTTACCCAGGGGCATCTGGTTCAGACGCCTGTTCCAGGAGTTGATTTCCGGACTGCAGTCCAATTTTGCCCTGGAGACAGCAAAGGCGTTGTCCGGGTATGACCTTACTGGTGCGGGTCAACTGCTCTGGGGGGAAGATTAATGCAGTTCCTCGAGCTCGAAGCGGGATATCATGGCCTCTTCGTCCACATCCATTACCGGTGTTGTCAGTAACCAAATCCGAAAACGACTGCCCTGACCTGGAGTTGACTTAACAGTGATGTTGCCGCCATAGCGGCGAATCAATCCGTAGCTAACGGACAGTCCCAAACCCGTCCCTTCTCCCTGCCCACGGGTGCTGAAAAAAGGATCGAAGATACGCTCCATACGCGCCTCATCCATACCTTCGCCGTCATCCGCGACTTCAATTACAACCCCCCTGCTGTCCCAATCCCAACTGTAAACCCCTATCTTCCCCGGCTTGGCACCCAGGGCGTGGATGGCATTCACCAGTAGATTCACCAATACCTGCTGCAATTCCTGACGATTTATGGTTACGCTCCGCTTGGCCCGAAGATTCAGGTCGATGCTGAACTCTCCCTTGGCGCGGACGTGTCGCACCAATTTAAGGGTCTCGGTCACCAGCGTATTGATATCGACCTCGGTGAGATACCCGGCAAAACTTTCTGGCCGGGCATACTGCAGCAGGTTATCTACAATATCCTTAATGCGGTAAATCTGCTCTATCATCAAATCGATCTCATGGCGAACCGGGGTCGCCTGTGCTCCCAGCTCCGATACCAAAACATCCAGATTGCCCAGGATGACCGCGGCAGGGTTATTGATTTCATGGGCGATGCCCGCGGTCAGTTCTCCCAGTGCGGCGAGTTTCTCGGCGAGCACCAGCTGGCGGCGGGTCTGCCGCAACAAACGCACAGTGCGCTGCAAATCGCTATTTCTACGCTCCAATTCCGCAGTGCGCTCTTTCACCTTAGCCTCCAGGCGGTCAACCCACCCTTCGATCTCCTGCTTACGCTGATCCAGGAGATCCAACATGGCATCGAATTCCCGCGCCAGTTCGCCAAGTTCATCTTGTGAAGAGACCCTGCCGATGCGCTGTGACTGCTCCCTCCTGGTCGCCTGCACCACACTGCTGATGGCCTCTATCGGTTTGAATATGGTCTCTGCCCCTTTGACCGCGATCAACGAATAGACTGCGGTCAGCAGCAGTACCGCAGCTGCCAGCACCGCAACCGTCTGCCAGATTTCTCTCCGATATGGCGCCTCGAGAAATCCCGAATAGAGCATTCCCACACGCTCGCCGTTGACATCGTAGATGGGCTGGTAGGCCGAGATGTACCAGTCATTGACAACAAAGGCACGATTGATCCAGACCTCCCCCTGCTCCAAAACCCGGTTGCGAACCTCCTTGGATACCCGAGTGCCCAGCGCGCGCTGCCCTGGCTCGAGCGGCACATTGGTGCTGATTCTCACGTCATCGAGGAACACGGTAACCGTACCGATGCTCTCTGCAGGCAGGCTTCCGGGGCCGTAGACCAGATCTCTGATCTCATCGACGAAAGCAAAATTGCCATTGAGCAACACTCCACCATCGAGCACGCTCTCGGTGCTGTCCCAGGAATTTGTCAGCGGGTAGATCACACGCACCATCATCCCCCGATTCGACAGTTGCTCCCTGGTGGGCCGCGCTCTCGGCGTTTTCCGCAGTGGCAGTCGTACCTGCTCAGCGAGCCCTTCATCCAGCGCCTTCAGATCAGCCTCGGAAAAAACCTCTATGCCGCTCACTGCCTGACCTTGCAGTGCCCGGAGATAGAGGGGAGAGAGTGGCTCGCGTAGCGCCGCATCCCTGGCATCCGAGGCGGGCCTCAAAACCCGCAGATAGGAGAAGCCCGCACTTTTTTGTAATTTCTCCACCTGTTGTTGGATTGCATCATCGTTATGCACTTCCAGGGCCAGGTGAAAATCATGAGACTCCGCCAGTTGCTCCAAAAGCCGCAGGTAGTCTTCCTGAATTCTACTGAACGCATCCTGGGCCACCGACAGATCGGTATTCACTTTGATAAACAGCTGGTCGTAGGTGAGTTTCGCCCCCCAATAAACCGCCAGCGCCAAAGAAACGGGCATCACTAACAGAATCGGCAGCAACACCATCGCCAAAAGCTTGTAGCGAACTTTCGTCTGAATCGATCGGAGCAGACGCCGAAGCAGGAGCATCTCTCAGCTTGGATTCAGGATGCGGGTCACTGGGACGACCAGGCCAGGACCTTTCGCTCAAGGGTCTTGCGGGAAATGCCCAGCCGCCTGGCTGCCAGGGATTTGTTACCCTGTGACATATCCAGCACCCTGAGGATATGCCGTTTCTCCACGGTCGCCAGGCGCAACGACTCGTCACCGCTATCCGCCCCTTTATTGGCGGTTACCAGCGGGCCTGCTACACACTGATCCGGGGGCGCATTCAACAGCAGGCAACGCTCGATCACGTTTTTCAGCTCCCTGACATTTCCAGGCCAGTCGTAGGCCTGCAGATTGGCCATCTCATGAGCACAGATTTCAGGCACGGGAATGCCGAGCTCCGGCGCCAGGGTGTTGACGAAATGACGCACCAACACCGGAAGGTCTTCCTTGTGATCGCGCAGCGGAGGCATGCGGATGGTGAGTACGTTGAGGCGAAAAAACAGGTCTTCGCGAAAGTTACCGCGCCTTACTTCACTGGAGAGGTCCCGATTGGTTGCCGCAATAACACGCACGTCCACGGGGGTTTCGTTATTGGAGCCCAGTGCCCGTATCGTGCGCTCCTCGAGCACCCGCAGCAAATGAGCCTGCATCGGCAGTGGCATTTCACCGATTTCGTCGAGGAACAGCGTCCCACCATCCGCGTAGCGAAACAGACCGTCACGAGCCTGGTGTGCCCCGGTAAAAGCCCCTTTCAGGTGGCCGAATAATTCGCTCTCCAGCAGTTCCGGTGACAGCGCGCCGCAGTTGATGGGTACGAAACTGCCTTCGCGGCCGCTCAGATCATGTATCGCCCGGGCTGCCAGCTCCTTGCCCGTGCCCGACTCCCCCTCGATCAGTACCGTCGAAGGCATGGGGGCCACGCGCTTTATCAGCTGCGAGATCATTTGAAACTGCTCGCACTCCCCCACTAGGCCACTACCGTCATAAATCTGCTCGATCTGTCTTTTAAGAACATAGTTCTCACGCTCCATCTGCTGCCTCTCCAGACAGCGTTCGACCGATGTCAATAACTGCCCCATGCGAAAGGGTTTGAGTATGAAGTCGTCGGCACCGGCACGCAGAGCGGCCACAGCACTCTCCAAATTGGCGTGGGCGGTAATAAAAATGACGGCCGCGTTGTTGCTCTGTTCCCGAAGCGAGGTCACCCAGTCGACACCGGAAACACCCGGTAACCGAATATCACAAATAATCAGATCAAAGTGGCAGCGCCGGTGAAGTTCCTCCGCGGACTCGGCGTTGTCAACCAGCTCGACCAACCCAAAACGCTTCTCCAGGCCGCGTTTGAGAAAGCTGCGTATTCCCGGCTCGTCATCGACAATCAGTATCGATTTCATGCGCAGGCCCACCCCGCCTTCAGGGCAGTATTGGCCATCTTTCTTTGCTTGCGGTAGATCTTCCGATTCCAACGTTCGCTCCCTGTGCGGCCCGGGGACTAGCCATTCCCAAAGGCATTTAAGCCCAATATTGGTACATTTTGTCGTTATTATTGATCAGTAGTAGGTCATTAATACCCAATCAAAGTAGCCCAGCAGGCGTTTCTTGTAAACCTGAGCCAATGTCGCCAACCCCCAAAGGGTCGCTATTTGTCGCCTTTTTCCGAAAATCACCCCTTCTACTGGACCTTTTAGCTGGGAATGCACCATCATTGGCACTACTATTGCTGCCGAATCTGGCACGCATTTCGAGTTAGGAGGTTTCGGTAATGACGATGGTTCGGTCCCTGCTGGTTGCAATTTTTCTCCTGTGGGCGCCCGCAACAGTTGGAGATAACGCCGTCACTCTGCGAATGGCAACGACCACTAGCACCGACAATTCAGGGCTGCTGGCAGTGCTGCTACCCGAATTCCAGAAAGAGACCGGGATCAAGGTCCACGTCATCGCCGTCGGCACCGGTAAGGCGCTGCGCATGGGCCGGGATGGTGACGTCGACCTGGTGCTGGTGCATGCACCGGGTGCTGAAAAGCGTTTTGTCGAGGCTGGTTTCGGTATCGACCGGCGTGACCTGATGTACAACGATTTCATCATTGTGGGGCCCGAGAGAGACCCGGGGGACATCAGTAGCAGCACTGATGCCTCTGAGGCCCTCCGCAAAGTTGCCAATAGCGAGGCGCTGTTCATATCCCGTGGCGACGATTCGGGCACCCACAAGAAGGAACTCAATCTCTGGAAAAGTGCTGGAATCTCCCCGTCCGGAAACTGGTACCGGGAGGCTGGACAGGGAATGGGAAAGGTTTTACAGATCGCAGGCGAACTGGGTGCCTACACACTGACCGACCGAGGGACATGGCTCGCCTATCGTGACAAATCACCGCTCACAATCCGTTTCCAGGGCGATCCCAGACTATTCAACCCATACGGGGTTATAGCCGTAAACCCCGCCCGCTATCCGGACATCAACTACGCCGGGGCAACCCATCTCATTTCCTGGCTTACCTCCAGCCGAGGGCAAGAGTTAATCGGAGATTTTACCATCTCCGGACAGCACCTGTTCACCCCCTCGGCCGACGCCAGCCAGCTAGCTGTACAGCAATAGATTTCGGCCAATGCCAATTGCGACAGAGGATATCACCGCCGTCATTCTCGCCGGAGGCCGCGGCCGCCGCATGGGAGGAGAAGACAAGGGATTGGTGGAATTCAACGGACAACCGCTCGTCGAACGGGTAATCGAAGCCGTGCGGCCATGGGTGGGCAAGGTCATCATCAATGCCAATCGCAATCTAGACCGCTACCGCAGCTATGCGGATACTGTGATTTGCGATCAGTTGGCAGACTACCAAGGTCCTCTGGCGGGGTTTGCAGCGGCCATGGCAGCCGCAAACACCCCCAACATCATCACCCTACCCTGCGACAGTCCTCAACTCCCCGACGACTACGTCACCAGGATGTGCCAAGCATTTGAATCACAGCAGGGAGAGCTCTGCGTCGCCCATGACGGCCGGCGCCTGCAGCCAGTACACGCCCTGCTGCCGGTATCCCTGCTTCCCAGCCTGATGTCCTTTTTGGCTGGCGGAGACCGCAAGATCGACCTCTGGTACGGGCATCACCGCATGGCCATTGCGGATTTCTCCCAGTGCGCATCCGCTTTCCTCAATATCAATACGCCGGTGGATCAGCGTAAGCTCGAAGCGGGGGACTCAGGACCATGAATCGATATGCGCTGCCGGTATTGGGATTTTGCGCTTTCAGCGGTACCGGGAAAACCACCCTGCTCACGCGCCTTATCCCACTGCTGAAAGCCGATGGATTGAGAATAGGCATGGTCAAACACGCGCACCACGCATTTGACATAGACTATCCCGGTAAAGACAGTTACCGGCTGAGACAAGCGGGTGCCGACCAAATGCTGGTGGCCTCACGTGGGCGGCTTGCCTGGGTGGAGGAGTTTCCGGACGGGGCCGAAGAGCCTTGTCTCGATGATGCCCTTGAAGTGCTGAACCCTAGTCACTTAGACCTGGTACTGGTGGAGGGATTCAAGCGCGAGGCCATACCCAAGATCGAGCTCCACCGCCCCAGCCTGGGCATGCCGCTGATCTTTCCCCGAGATCCCAATATCATTGCCGTCGCCAGTGATACCCCACTTGTTCATGCTCATCCCGACCAGGTCACCCGCCTCGACCTAAACAGGCCGGACCGCATAGCCCTGTTCATTCGTGACTGGCTACCATCGGCCCGCATGAAGCCCCACTCAAGCATCTGCATCTGATTTGATTGCGCTAACCGCTGAAGATTAGCGCCAGTTTGTTACTCCGTGACAGGCGCTTGATCTCCGCCTCTCTCCGCAATGCACTGCTCCGATCCTCCCGCGGTTCGACATACGCCAGCTCCAGCGGCCGTCTGGAGCGAGTGTACTTGGCTCCGCGACCGCTATTGTGTTGGACAATCCGCTCCCCAACATCTTTTGCCACACCGGTATATAGCGAACCATCTGCGCAGTAGGCGATGTAAACGTACCAGGGCATAACGGGGCTTCTCTTTATTTAAATCGCTGCAGTTTGTAAAGCTCGAGAATGAGAACAGGCGTCGATTCCGGTGCCGTGATATCTAATAATCAACTCAAAAACCATGCATAATAATGCCCGGTAGATCCTCACGATTTTAGTGATAGGAGTAGCGCACCAAAGCCTGTGTTTCGACGGCTGGGAACAGCCCCATACCGTTGGCGACAGCTAACAGAGTAACAGTAGACAGCCGCTTCCGCCGAGGAATATTCCAGTGGACGGCATTCACACGATTACCCACCTGTTTTCGGACCATGCTCCCGTATAAGTTGATTTTAATCATAACCATCCTCCTAGTTTGTCTTCCCGGACATACTCGTGAAGAGAGTTCCCTAGTGCAGGCCATCGAATCGCGCAAACAGAGTCAACGGGAATCCGTTGCCGCCCAGGAGCAAATCGATGAGTTGGCCACCGCCCGATCCGAGACCCACCGCCGATATCTCGAGATACTGCGGCAGATAGACTTGCAAAGCGCGGACAACGCGCTTCTCGAACAGCAGATCGCCGCTCAACGCCAGCAGCTTGATACCTACCATCAGATACAACTCACCTCTCACAAGACGACCCCTTTGCTGCTCAAGATGGTAGCAGTGCTTGAAACCACGATCTCTCTCGATCAGCCTTTCCATCTTTCTCAGCGCCACGCTCAGGTAGCTGAGCTGCGCAAAGCGCTTGATGCCCCTGATCCCAAAACCGGCGAAATCTACCATCGCATTATGGAGGCCTATCGGGGGGAAACGGCTTACGGCTACACACTGGAGGCCTACAACGGAGTTTTGGAGAATAGAGAACCTCCGGTGGCAGTAGAATTTCTTCGTGTCGGGCGGCTAAACGTTTTTTATTTGAGCCGAGATGGTAACGAAGCGGGAGTCTGGGATATGAAGCAAGGCACTTGGCAACAGTTGCCGGATGACGTGATTCCAGCGTTAATCCGAGGTATTCAGATTGCCAGCAAGGAGGCTCCCCCGGAACTCATCCCGCTGCCTATGCCGGCGCCGGACTCTTCACAATGAGACGATTCGCCTTATTGCTACTGCTTGTCACCACCCCGGCATGGCCTGAATCCCCAGACTCGCTCTTCGAACTATTGCAGCAAGTACAGGATGAAATGCAACTCGAGAGGCAGCATAACGCAGACAGGCTGCAACGTTTCATTGCGGCGCAAGAGGAACAGCAATCGATGCTGGCGGCGGCCGAACACCAACTGCAGATACTGCAAGACCGAGGCCGTGAACTCCAGCAACAGCAGCTTGAGCTTACGACAAAGTTACAGACCCTGGAACAGGGTACCCGCAACAACCAAGAAGCAGCATCAATTCCATTGCATCAGGCGGTGCGTACTGCTGCACGCCTTCTGAGAGAACAAATCCACTCATCGGTGATCTCCGCAGAACACCAGAACCGCGAGGCGCTACTGATACCGATCCAAAACCAGGACGCTCCTCCGACCCTGGCGCAGATTGAGGCTCTCTGGCGACTGCAGCTGGAAGAGCTGGTCGAAACCGGCCGGGTCACACGCTTCCAAGCCAGTTTGATCAATGCACAAGGTGACCGGGAGGACACCTTAGTCACCCGTGTCGGCGCCTTCAATCTGATCGCGGATGGCCGTTACCTGCGTTACCTGCCATCGACCGGAACCCTGGTAGAGCCCGATCAGCAACCCCCCAAGAATTATCTGGAGATGGCCAGGCAGCTGGAAAACGCCACTGAAGGCCCCCAGCTGCTGGCATTGGACCCTTCACGCGGAAGCATACTGAAGGTATTCACAAGAGAGCCTTCCCTGGGCGAGCGCATTCACCAAGGCTTGATCGATGGTGGGCTCATCGGTTGGATCATCATTGGGGTGGGAACCCTGGGTCTCCTGCTGGGCGCGGCGAGACTCTACGCCTTGATGCGTACCGATCGCCGAATCCGGCGCCAGTTGACATCCAGCATGCCCGATCCAGGAAACCCACTGGGTCGTATTCTTGAAGTCTATCAACGCAATCCTGATGTCGATACCGAGACGCTGGAACTCAAACTCGACGAGGCGATTTTGAAAGAATTGCCACGTATCAAATGGGGTCTGGGCAGCCTCTCTGTAATGGCTGCGATCGCACCATTGCTGGGACTCTTGGGTACCGTTACGGGAATAATAGAGACCTTCCACTCTATTACCCTGCAGGGTGGCAGCGACCCCAAGATGATGTCAGGAGGTATCTCGCAGGCGCTAGTCACTACAGTCGAGGGGTTAGTGATTGCCATCCCATTGATGTTACTTCACAGCTTCCTCTCTTCACGCAGCAACAGCCTGATTCAAATACTGGATGAGCAAAGCGCGGCGATGGTGGCCCGCCTAGCGGAACAACAATTTGAAAGCCGCCGAGGATATCGGGAGAATAGCAATCCAATTTGAACAAAGTAGGAGACCCCGTTCAGCTCACCTAAATCAGGGAGACCTGGTCTGCGGAATCGGCACAAATGGAGATACATACGGGTGTCACGGAAATCGGAGGCATAATCCTCGATCTGGTCGCGCGGGGAGGGCCCGTGATAGCGATTATCATGGCGGCATCGCTGCTGCTGTGGACCATGATCATAGAGCGCTATTGGTTTTACGCAGTACGTTATCCCCAGGCCCTGGAGCGCACCGCGGCGGAATGGCAAGAGCGCGAAGACCACCAAAGTTGGCACGCAAAACGTATCAGGGAGGGGATGATCTCTGAACTGGCGGTAGCTTTAAGGCGCAGGCTGATTCCGATACAGACGTTGACCGCCATCCTGCCTCTGTTGGGGCTGCTGGGAACAGTGACCGGAATGATCACCACCTTCGATATTCTGCAGCGTTTCGGCAACAGCGATTTTCAAGGCCTGTCCAGTGGCATCTCCAAAGCTCTCCTGCCAACAACCGCAGGCTTGGTGACCGCCATCGCCGCTCTTTTTTTTAGCATCAACCTGCGACAGCGCGCGGAGACTGAAATCAACCGCGTCAGGGATAGGCTGGTATGAATAAGGTATCATCCCGCCATGCGTAAGCGTCATACGGATACTGAAAGCCCCGCGGCGGTAGTCAACCTCACACCCTTGCTGGACATGGTATTCATTCTGCTAATCTTCTTTCTCGTCACTTCCTCTTTCCTCAAAGAATCAGGTGTGGAGATAAACCGGCCGACAGCGAAGACCGCTGAACCCCAGCCGGCCGCCAATATAGTCATAGCGATCGATGCGAACGGGATGGTATGGATTGATCGCCACCGAATAGCCCAGGCGGCACTAGCAGCGGAAATCGAACGGCTGCATGCCGCAAACCCTGATATCGGCGTCATCGTAACCGCCGACAGGGACTCCCGAACCGGCATACTAGTGAAAACTCTCGATACGGTTCGTCTTGCAGGGATCACCGATGTTGCGGTAGCCACGTCTCAATACAATGGCGAGCGCTAGACTCATCGGCTACCTGCTACCAGCGTTGCTGGTTAATCTTTTGTTGGTCGTCTTCATTCATCGGATCGTTAGCGGACAGCCAACCCTACCCCAGGCTCCATCCAGTGTACATCGTATAAATCTGCTTTCCGTTGAGATACCCGCCGCAGCGAGTATATCCCAGAGTGTGACCGACCCCCTGCCCCAGCCGTACTCTAACCGCACACAAGCAACCACCGCCGAATGGTCGCCCCCGACACCAGAACTACCGGAGACACCTAGAATCGAACCGCCACCGCTGCCGCAAATGCCTATCGAGATTTCCCGGGCACATAACAGCCTACCCGACCTGGGCGAGTACCAGCCGTCACGACCACCTCCAATGGCGCCCGCCGAGCCCAGGCAGCCCCCGGCACAGCCCTCCCAGACCACTACGCAGCTCTCAGCATCGGCCGCGCCCCAAGGGGGTAGCCCGGCAGCGGAATCCAGGGAGTCCCTAAAACCGAATTATCGAAACCCTCCCGTCTATCCCAGACGGGCCAAGCGCTCGGGTGTGGAGGGGCAAGTGACTGTGGAATTCACGGTGACCCGGGAAGGTAGGGTAAGCAACCCCAAGGTTATTCGTGCCACGCCGCCCGGTGTATTCGAGCGAGCTGTGTTACGCAGCTTGCCGTCCTGGCGCTTCGATCCACTGCCGGCAGAACAACGGGTGGTTCAGGACATCACCTTCAGGCTGACCGGTGACTGACGGCGATGCGCTGTATTCTGATCACAATACTCATACTGCTGGTAGCGGACGCTGGGGCCGCCAATCCCCATCGCCTACAGGAAGCGCATCACACGACACTGCGGCGCATACACCAGGCTATAGAAGAGGGCCATTACTCCAAGGCCGGGACTGCGCTTAAGAAGCTGCTTACCACACCGAAACTGCCCGAATATGATCGAGCCATGACGCTGCAAACCCTAGGCTATTTGGAGCAACGCTCGGGTAACAACACCGACGCCGTGGAAGCCTATCTCGCAGCATTGGGAGCCGGATCCCTTCCTGATCAACAGGTCGCAGAGATCGAGCTCCAACTGGGTAGGCTTTTTTTTGCGCTGGGAAACTACCTGCAGGCGGTCGACTACCTGGAACGCTGGCGAAGCACCCACCCCGAAGCCGCGGGAGAAGAGCTGGCAATCATCGGCTATGCCTGGTACCGGCTGCAAAAATACCCACAGGCGATACCCCTGTTGGAGCAAGCAATCGCCACCCAGCCAGATGCTTCCGAGAGTTGGTATTTGCATCTCCTGGAGTGCTACCGCGCCCTCGGCCAAGAGCAGAAGGCAATCGTGTTGCTAAGTAAGCTGGTGGAACTCTACCCCGATCACCGCCAGTACTGGGATCACTTGCTTTGGAGCTATCAACGGGCCAATCGAGATGCAGAAGCGCTGGCAGTACTCGAGCTAATGCAGCTGCGGCAAATGCTGGATGCCGATGGCATCAAGCAACTGGCAGCCTATTACCGACTCCGGGGAATGCCCTATCGGTCAGCGATGCTGCTGCAACAGGAGATCACCTCCGGGTACTTGACCGATAATTTGGAGAACCGGTTATTGTTGGCCGATAGCTGGCGGGCCGCCAAAGAACCCTTGGCAGCTATTCGGGCACTCGCTTCCAAAGAATCCGGTGTGGATAGTGGCCGCCTTCACATGAGATTGGGGGAAATCTACCTCGATCAATTTGCCTGGAGCGAGGCGAAGACTGCCTTGCGAACCGCGATCGGTAAAGGTGGACTGAAAAACAGAGCGAGGGCTTGGGCTATGCTTGCCCTGGCGCAAATTCGCAACGGAGACCGGGAGTCAGCTACGTACTCCGTACGGCAGGTATGCGCCTCAGCTCAATCCTCCAGTGACCTGAGAGAGCAATTGGGAAAATTGGGGCTTGAATCCTGGATAGATAGCCCGAAATGTCATCTTCCCGTAGAGTCCGAGACTGGGGTCCTGATCAGCTCACAGGAGGAGACCAGGCCCCCCGCATCGGCTATTCGGTAGCCACGCCCTCGAATCGGATAACCACCCTGCGATTCAGAGCCCGACCTTCGGCTGTATCATTGGAAGCGACGGGGTCATTCTCTCCCATACCTATGACTTCGATCTGATCATTGGGTACACCAGTCTGACTCTGAATATGGTCGACGACTGACTGAGCGCGCTGTTCAGACAAAGTTTGATTGTACTCCGCCGGACCGGTGCTATCAGTGTGTCCGATTACCTGAGTTGGTACAGAGCGCTCGGCACGACCCTTGAAGCGTGCTATACGCTCGTCGATTACGGCCTTGCCGTCATCGGATAACTCGGCGCTTCCAAAAGGAAAAAGCACTGCTGCATCTATGGCGATAAGCTCGTCAACGGTAGTGGTAACCGATGCAGCACCCGGAGCTGCGACTATCTCCTGAGTCACCATTACCGGAACTTCAGGCTCGGGATATCCGCAGGCAACACGCCTGTCGTCGGTCTCTTTGAAACTCGTGCGCACACAATCGCCATTCCCTGACTTGACCTCCGCGCCGCTGCCGTCGACGAAATAATTGTTGACCATCTCCTCCGAGAAAGCGGCAGGTGTTGCGATAACCGTGGCTAGAATAGTGCTGGCCAACAGGCCGCGCGTTATTGTATTCATGTATAGATTGCTCCAGGGTTGGGCTAAAAAAGGGGGGTAATACTAACTCAGCTTGGTCAAAGTAACCAATAGCTTTCTTTAAAATCGACTCGATGCTCTCTGTTATAGCTGGGACTCGATAGGTAGCCATCCAGCGAGTCCCACCAAAAAACGACGAATAAACGAGGTATAGGGGTCGACATAATAGTATTCGGTCTCTCCACCCCGTTGTGCACGCCAGCGAATGGAGAAGCCACCGCCCGGACTCTCATATAATTCCAGTCTGAACCCAAGCTCATCGATCTTCCGGTCGAATCCACGCCCCATCTCTCCACCGATTTCTGGAGAACGAAAAATGATACCCATCTCGGTGTTCTGCTCCAGCGCTCGTGGATCGAGATTAAGTGACCCGATAAACATGTACTCGCGATCGAAAATGAAAGCCTTGGCATGGAGACTGGATTTAGATGAGTCGCCCAGCCAGCTGCGGGACTGGGAGCTCTCACGAACAATGGGCTCATTCATCTCATAGAGTTCAACCCCGGCCGCCAACAGCTGCCGCCGATACTTGCTGTATCCTGCATGTACAATAGAGACATCGGTCGACGACAGGGCATTGGTGAGAATACGCACCCGTACTCCACGCTCTATAAGTTTTCTGAACAAGGCAACGCCGTCTGCTCCGGGAATAAAATAGGCTGACACGATAATCAGCTCTTTTTGCAGCCGATTGATATAGGGCTCGATACTCGAACTGAGGTGCAGGTCCGTCTGATCAAGCCCTGCTAGGATTTTTTCCGGCTCATCGTAAGTCGCCTCGGCCTCCCCCCAATGAAATTGCAGAGGTTCTTCGCGCGATAGTTGCCGGGCAAGGGGGGAGTCACGCAATGCCCGCGCATATTCCGACTCCCGCTGCTGAATAGCATAGTCCTCAAGAAAAACCCGCATTGCCCGAAACCTGCCTGGGGAAGGTGACTTATCCACCAGCGCTGCAATGGGGTAAGCCAGTTCGCTGGACCAGTATTTGTCGAAGGACACGGATACCTCGGGAACTACAGGCCCCACTGCCAACACGTCAAGATCATGGAAATCGAGATCTGGGTGAGCCGCGAAATACTCCTCGCCGATATTGCGCCCTCCGACTACTGACAACTGATTGTCCACGGTAAACGACTTGTTGTGCATACGACGGGTCACCGTACCGAACCGGGTAATGAACTGCAGACTGGTCACTGCGCTGCGGACGAATGGATTGAATTGCCTGATTTCGATATTGGGATGAGAATCGAGGAGCAACGTGACTTCATCCTTGGCGCCTTGATCGATGTCGTCCAACAGCAGCCGTACCCGCACCCCGCGGTCCGCTGCCCGCAGCAGCTGCAGCGCCAGCAGCTTACCAATAAGATCATCGTGAAACAGGTAATACTGCAGATCGATACTACGCTCTGCGTGAGCTGCCAGTACCGCACGGGCCACAAAGGCGTCCAACCCGTCATCTAGTATTCTAAAGCCTGACTTGCCCGGATGTTTGTCGATTTCAGGTTGCAGCGAACGCCTAAACATGGTGTTGGCAGCAGGGTCGATCGCCGAGCTCGTTGTACGCTGGTTATTGTCGGGTAAAGCGGCGCAACCCTGCAGCAGCAACAAGAATGCGGCAGCGGAACAGATTGACCTGATCGACCCTATGGCGAGACCTATGAAATAGCCGATCTGCATTCTATCGATTCCGGCATTCATTTCATTTTGCTCGTGAACCAAATCGCCCCCAGGTTGGTTATCCCTACGATTAAAAATAACTCGGGCACGCTCATTCCCAACGCCAACAACAGGCCGCTGATAATAGCGGAGCTGACCATGAACAGAGAATTAAGAATATTGACCGCCGCAATGTTACGCGCACGATGACTGGTTTCGCTACGCGCTTGCACCATGGCATTCAAGGGGACGATGAAAACGCCACCTGAGACCGCTATCAACAACATATCAAGGAGGACTCGCACGCCCTGCCAAGATTGCAAAAAGGTCCGTACCTCCATCAACTGGCTGCCGGCTGCAATTACCCACCCACTACCTGCAAAGTACAAATCAATCGAGAACAGACTTATGCCAAGTGCACCAAAAGGAGCGAACCTTGCGTGCACTTGACCACGAAGCAATCTGTTGCACAGTAGCGAGCCGATACCAATACCTACAGAGAACACCAATAGCAGCAAGGTGACGACACCTTCGCTGCCACCGAGCACCGCTTTTCCAAAGGTAGGCACCTGGGCCAGAAAGGTTGCTCCAACGAGCCAAAACCATGAGACCCCGATAATGGGGGCGAAGATCTCTCGTCGCTGGGAAGTATATCCGACAATACGCCATGTCTCCCCTAAAAAGTTGGGATTGACCCGAATATCCGGATCAGCTGGCAGCGTCGGTGGAATGTAGCGGCTGGCCATCCAGCCAACCAAGGCAAAAAATACTACGCAGTAGGAGATTACTGTTGTGCCTCGGTCGGAGAGGATAAACACCCCCCCAACGACGGTGCCGAGAAGAATCGCCAAAAAAGTGGCTGCTTGAATGAGTCCATTACCGCTGATCAGTTCGTCGGGTCGAAGGTGATCGGGCAAAATGCCGTATTTGAGGGGCCCAAAGAATGCCGATTGGGCCCCCATCAGAAACAGTATGGTCATCAGCACTGGAACGCTTCCCAAATAGAATCCAACCCCCGCTCCCATCATCAATAGTATCTCTACTTGTTTCACCACCCGAATCAAACGCGCCTTGTCGAACTTGTCGGCCAACTGACCCGCAGACGCAGAAAAGAGAAAGAACGGCAGTATAAAAATACCCGCCGCAGCGGTGACCATGAGACTGGCATCCAAACCCGCTTGAGTAGCGAGCTGAAAGGTAATGAGGATCACTAGAGCATTCTTGAACACATTGTCATTAAATGCCCCCAAAGATTGTGTGATGAACAGCGGCAGGAAGCGGCGCTGTGCAAGCAGTTTGAATTGACTTCTAAGCACCTATATCACCCTGACTCGAGCCAACTCCGCGCCTAGGTCTTCCGGTGACAAAATCAGAAAATCATTTTTTCTGGAGGTGATAAATGCTCCCGCCATCTCATGCCAAGCAAACCCCTCCGTCCAGTTGGATTGGATATAACTGCCTTGCCTTCTGCGGGGGATGCAATACAGAACCCCTGGCAAATAGATCAGATTGTAACTACGGTGCTCCCGATGCAGGGTATCAATGAACTCCCAGGACTCGGGTAGCGATTCGAAACGGTAACTCTTCACCGGATAAGACAATGCCCCGCCGTTGTGCTTCCAATCGGGAAGGGTTATTGGCAGTGGTTGTTCACACTGAAACATCTGAAAGTGCAAATGGTTGACAGAGGCATAGGCACCATAGCTATTGTAGCCAAAACCGACACGGGGAAGTGTGCGGCAGAGGTTGGTAACCAGCTGCCAGATATACTCATGATCAGCTATCGTAAGAAACTGAGGTAGCTCGCGTTTGGGTTCGGGTACTAACAGAGTATGCAACTGAACGAATGGAAACTTGTTGTAGAAAAGCGCAGTGTTGCGGCCCAACAGCTTACCCTGCCAAAATATCTCCTTGCGCAGGAACGGCTTGTTGAAATTGAATCGTCGATAATCGAAGGGCGCCCTGATACCGTTGATTTCAGCCCTCGTCATTCGCGGCGGCCGGAATCCTCTCAATTGATTGAATTGCAGCTCCCAGGGACCCACTGAGCGGAATTCGGTCGCTTCTATGCCAGCAAAGCCGACCTCCATGATACGCCGAAAAACTTCCAGATCGTCCTCTGCATCGTCCAGCCCAAACCAACGGCGATGCCGCCTCATTTCACTGGAAAGAAGCTCGAAACGACTCTGCAATGGCCCGCTAAACGTCCGCCAGGTATTTTCGTCGAAGCGGGCGTTGGCCAGCACCAATATGTATACACCCAGCTCATGGTACCCATCGAGAAGATTCCTCAAGCCTGCCCTAAAACCTGCATCGAAGGCCTCTTTTGAGGAGAGGATGGATTTCATCGGTGGCATACTGGCCAGGGTCTGCGGTCAATCATGACATCTATACCGCAACGGCTCCCCAGTACCTGAATGATGGCGTCAACCGATTGACAAAACATTGTAAGCGGAGACCAGAGCGGCCATCATGGATGAAGCTCCCGAAGAGGTACATAGCCCCATCCTCGATAGCCGAAAAATCGGATTGTCGACGCCTCAGGATGTGCTTTTATTAGAATCATCTGTACCAGGCACCGGATCGTACCCCCCTTCATGAAACGGATGACAACGCGCAATACGCTTAATCCCCAACCAAGTCCCTCGCAACGCCCCATGGTATTCTATTGCCTCCTGGGTGTAGGCTGAGCAACTGGGAATGTAGCGGCAATTGTTGCCCAGAATTGGACTGATTAAGTAGCTGTACCCCCTGACCAACATGACGAGAATCCGTCTCATGGGCCTAGACACCGCTCACTGCCGCCAGCTGACGGCCCGGCGCCCGACAGCGGCCGGGTTTGTACTCTCGGCTCCCGCATGGCTGGTGCCGACCTGGCTTCAATTAATCTCAAGTGGCTGCCCTCCCCTAAACTGCCACAGATTACCACACAGCTGCCGTCTCACTCTGGTTATGGTCAACCCCCGCAGACCGCGGCCTACAGGGGCGAGTATAACAAACCACCTCGATCCTACCGGAGTGGACAGTGCATTTCTGACCGGCACGCTGTGGCCTGAACCCTGCATTACAGTTCGCCATTCCGGGGCGGTACCAAGCCGAAGCTCTCGGCGGCTTACGCCCAGAAGCATGATCACCAAAACGGTGTTCAACCGCGAATGAGCAGCGGAGAACTTATCCTCCATCCGCCGCCCGGAGGGCATTCCCTAGATCAAGGGCGGCTTCGTGAACGGTTGACTGTTATTGGTCTAGCCGGGGCCGACATGCCCGGCTGCAGCTCTAGGCTCCTGGTGGGACAACGATTCTTCCAGTTGATCACCTTTCTTGGCTGCTCTCCAGCACTGGAAATCTCGCCTCCCGCGACCGGTAGTAACAATTTCTGTCATCTCTCCCTAATCGGACCCTTCTCCGGGCCGCGTCTGCTTTCTGCACCAAACACCCGCCCACCAAGATGCCCACACTGCGGCAAAGGACTGCATACTTGGCGGGCCAGGGAACGTGCGTGGCAGAGGGGAGAGCTAGGTGAGGAACTACTGTGCCCGGAATGCGGCCTAAACAGCCTGCCGGAGCACCTCAATTGGCGGCGGAAGGCGGGCATTTCCGATGTCTTTGTTGCTATTTCCCAAGTCTTTCCCGAAGAGGCTGTACCATTGCCCGCGCTGCTAACTGGTCTCGGCGAGGATGGGCACGACTGGGGGTATTTCTATCTCCAGGGCCGGCTATGACGCCCGCCTGCAACCAGAAATCAACCATCGGAGCGGCGGCGTCCCACTTTGACCACCTTGAGCCTGTCAGGCGGCGAGTTTCAACTCTTTAGGGACTAAAACATCGATGCTAATGGGGAGGTGGTCCGAATAGGGGTAGTCCAGAACCCTGGCGTTTTCAACCAATAGGGAATCGGAAACCAAGATGTGATCCAACCGACGCATCGGACGCCAGCTGGGGAAAGTACCTCGTTGACAGCCAGGTTCTCGCAAATTGGAGCTGTCGAGCAATAATTGCATTTCTCGGGAATCACCGCTGCAGTTCAAATCACCCATGACAATAACGTGCTGATGTTGACCGACCAACTCGCTGACGAACTGCATTTGGCGCAGTCTGGCACGGCGTCCCAGGGACAGGTGCATGATGCACACCACCAACCCCCTCTCACCACCAAACTGGCAGACGATTACTCCGCGACCGGGCAAACCCGGCAACCTGTATTCATCCACGGCAGTAGGACGCATCCGGCTCAGGACTCCATTGCTATGCTGGGCAAATTTCCCCAGACTGCGATTAATTTGCTTGAACCAGAAGGGAAAGTGCCCGCGGTGGGCGAGATATTCGGTCTGATCCAGAAAACCGCTGCGAAGACTTCCAGAGTCTACCTCCTGCAGGCCGACTATATCGAAGGAGGCGATATTCTTAGCGATACGGTCCAGGTTGGTCAGCCGTTCGCGATGCGGCAGCACATGCTTCCAGCCCTGGGTAAGGTATTGTCTGAAGTGCCGGGTATCTACACCCGCCTGGATGTTATAGCTCAGCAACTTCAGTCTGTTGTAATTTTCGTTTTTCACCAATCAGAGTCCCCGGTTCGGCAGCCGAGCAATTTACTCCCGCTCTGCTTAACGGGCCGCGGCCTTCCGTGGGCGCAACCCTTTGATATTATTGTGCGGTCTTAATGCCCTTCTCCTGTTCCACTTTATCTATGAGGTAGTCCGTAACTTCCATCATAGCCTGGCCGTTGAGACCAGTGGTTCGATACTTGCCATCAATAACCATCGCAGGCACCCCGCGCACATCGTAACGGTCTGCCAGCACCTCGGCGCGGCGGGCCTGAGTTTGCACCGCAAAAGATTTCATGGCCTTGCGATAGGCAGCAAGATCCACACCCTCATTCTCTAGAAAATCTTCCATTTCCACTTGGGTAGCCAATTTCTTGCCCTCTTCATGTATGGCATGGAAGATCTTGGCATGCAACTCCTCAGCAACTCCTAGCAGTTTTAACGCATAGTAGGTTTTCGCTTGCATCTGCACCGAGGGGTTCTTGAACATCGCCGGCACCCTATCGAAATCCACATTCTTCGGCCTGTTTAACAGCCAGTTATCCAGGTGAGGCTCAAGATTGAAGCAGTGAGGACAAGTGTAGAGAAAGAATTCTTTAACCTGGACTCGACCGCCCTCCGCCCCGGGCTGTTCCGGTATCACCGAAAAGTAGTGTAATTCCTCCTCGAACCGGGTTTCCGCATTTACCTGTGCCGCTAACAACAGCGTGAACAAACAGGCGATGTGGATGAAGAATCTATTTTTCATTTTTTCTCCGTAAGCATGAATTTCGGCCGAGCGAGCAGCATCTTGAATGGTCCGGAACACACCCTTGCCCCCCACGGCGCTATCAGTGTGGAACGGATGGCCCCAGGTATATCCGACCCGAATATGCTCTTAGGGTTCCAATCCAGCCAATTCGGTAGATGGATTCTTTCCGCCTAAAGCAAAAGAGGGTGGCCGATGGCCACCCTCTCCAGTCCAATCGATTAGGCGGCCGTAAATGGCCGAAAGCTAACGTAACCCTTGAGCGTACTGAGCCACCGCAGTAATCTCCGCATCCGTCATTCTGGCCGCTACACCCCGCATCATGCTGTTGGCATCATTATTGCGCTTCCCCGAACGAAAATCTTTGAGGGATTGCTCCAGATAGGCCGCATGCTGCCCGCTGATGCGGGGGAAATTTGCTGGTGCGTTACCGCTTCCAGTGGGTCCGTGACAAGCCATACAGGCAGTTACGCCAGTCTCCACATTTCCTGCTCTGAAGATCTGCTCACCCAGCTCTACCTGGTCCTCCGCTGCCGTGCCAGAAGTCTGTTTCTGGCTGCTGAAATAGGCGGCCAAGTCTTCCATATCCTGTTCGCTCAACGGCGCTACCATCGGGGCCATGAGGTCGTTCTTGCGATGCCCCGCCTTGAAATCCTTAAGCTGTTGTATGATGTAGCTGGAGTGCTGATCTGCAAGCTTGGGCCATATGGGGTTGGGGCTGTTGCCGTCAGGACCATGACAGGCGAGGCAGGTAGCCGATTTGGTCTTTCCCTGCGCCGAATCTCCTGCAGCTTGAACGCCATACGAGGCCACGGCCACCAGGATAGAAACAGATACCAACCACTTGTTCATCGTTACTCCCATCCACTTGTCGAAATCGTTACTAAAGGACTTTTGACGAACCCAGCAGAGTCAGTACTAGGCAGGGCCGCAAACCGCACATATATAGCAGAACCCCGGTGTGGTGGTCAAATCACTCCCCGGTTTGCAGCCGAACTCTCTAGCCGATAAACACCATATTAACTGGGTGAAATACCATGGGACCAGCTAATGCGAGGCTTCCTTACAACCAATAACTGCCATATAGGACGTACAACCAACCCAGGGCGATAAATAACCGCTAGAATGTCCGACCCTGAAAAGCGCTTAAGGCATCAGACCTGTGAATGAATAGTTTTCTAGTGTGGGCAGTGGCAATTCGCCCAAAAACTTTGGGCATTTCAGTTTCACCCGTCATCGTCGGCGCCACCCTTGCGTGGGCTCAATACTCTGTCGTCGATCTAGGAACGTTGTCGTGCACTCTATGCACCGCTTTGCTGATCCAGATCGGTACCAACCTTTACAACGACGCTGTGGATTTCGAACGCGGCACCGACACTCCAGATCGCGTGGGCCCAGAACGGGTCACAGCCCAAGGCTGGCTGAGTGCCACAGCAGTTAAAAAAGCAGCATTCTTCAGTTTTGGCCTCGCTCTGCTGGGCGGCCTATACCTGGTATCAGTCGGCGGCTGGCCGATACTACTGATCGGCATCCTCTCCCTCACCGCCGGCTACGGCTACACGGGAGGACCCAAACCTATTGCTTACAGCAAGTTCGGGGAACTCTTCGTATTCCTTTTTTTCGGTATCGTTGCGGTAATGGGTAGTTACTATCTCCAGTGCGGTGAACTTACACCCGAGAGCTTGTACACGGGAGCCGCCTTGGGCTCGCTGGCATCTGCGGTTATGCTGGTCAACAACTACCGAGATTTGGATACGGACCGCAGAGCTAACAAGTTAACGCTGGTGAACTATCTTGGCCGCCAGCTCAGCTGCCTGCTATTCACGATCCTGACACTTCTCCCGTTTCTCTTACCGTTGGTTCTTACTCAATTCGGCTGGGGGGTCTGGCTTGTTGTCCTTGTCTTACCGCCGGCATGCGTACTGGTATACCGTTTTTTTCGCCTGACGCCTGGGCCCTTATTCAATCCAGTTTTGGTTGGTGCCGCGCAACTGCAACTAATTTATGCTGTCCTACTCTCTGCTGGATTGTTACTACGAGTTTGATTCGCATTAAGGCAAACAGGAGATATCGGTGATCGAATGCGAATATTTCTTTGGGAGACAGGATACAAGGTAAAAAGATGGTAACAAGATGTCTATTCACAATAACCTGGGTACTGGCTTCCACCCTGACGATAAGTACCACAGCAAGAGCATCCCCGGAACACCAATACGACGCTGAAAACGGCGAAGAAATCAATGAAGTGTGTGCTGGCTGTCATGGGGAGTTCGGTCAGGGCGGAAAAGAGGGCGAGTACCCACGATTGGCAGGCATGCCAGCCGCTTTTCTCGCTAGACAGCTGCATCTCTTTCGAGACCGACTACGTCCGAATCTGGCGATGGTGGAATATGTTGACGAACGTCAGATGCCAGATCCGGATATCCAGGACGTATCTATCTACCTCTCTGGTATAACTCTCAAAACCAAACTGCCGCCAGTGGACGAAAACGCTCCCGGATTCGATGCCTACGCTAGGTTATTGGAATCGGAAAGACTGATGCAGATTCCCCGGGCGAAGGGTGATATCGCCAAGGGTGAGAAGCTTTATCGCAAGGAGTGCGCCTCCTGCCATGGAAAACTAGGGGAAGGAGATCAGGACAAAGCTGTACCTATGATTGCCGGACAATACACCAACTACCTTTGGCGCCAAGTGGAAAAATACCGAAAAAAGATACGCATCCACGACCCAGAAGCTCCAGACGAGACGCTTCTGGATGATTTCACGGACCAAGAGATCACGGACATATTTGCCCATCTGTCCATATTGGATGACTGAGTAGGTTGACAGTCTTATTCCGCGATCAGCATGTGAGCACTGTTAGGTGGCGCACCGATCTCTGGTAGGATATGCCGACGACTAGGGGAATACAGCAGCGGCCATGCGCATCTACATGCAGACACAATACTCACCGGAGCAACCCCTGCGTTTTTATCATCTACACCTGCAGGCCGATCTCCTTGGCGGTTGGACACTGGTGCGGGAATCAGGACTTCAGGGCGGAAAGGGCAAAGTCACACGAGAATTCTTTCAGCGCCGGGAGGATGCGGAAAAGAAGCTGGCCCAACGAAGGGACTCACAGCTTTCCCGCGGCTATCGGATCGTCTATCGAGAAGGGATTATACGCGAGGTGGAGTAACACCGAATCGCTAATCCACAGCATCGACCTTTGTCAGCTTACAGAGAAAAAATCCGCCCATGAGTGCTGTCGGCAACACCCTTATAGCGCGCTTGAGACGAACGTCGTAGTTCCGACCGTTCCACTCCTCCAGGCCAGGTTGCAGGTTTTCAAGCGGCAGCTGAATGGTGTCGACTTTCAAAGCACGGGGATATCGTCTGAGCAGATCGTCGATCACCTGTTCGTTCTCCTCCGGTGCAAAAGAGCATGTTGAATAGAGCAATACGCCACCTACTTTTAGGCTCCTAGCTGCTGACACCAGCAGCCGCCGCTGCTTGCGGGCCGACTCCTTTACCTTTCTCAAGCTCCAGTGGGACCAGCTTTGCGGCTTACCGGTGTGAAAACGTGCCTCGGAAGAGCAGGGAGCGTCCAACAACACCCTATCGAACCGTTCAGGCACTTTGGAACCGACCGCCCGGCCATCCATAAGATAGGTCTTCGCCACTTTCACCCCATGACGGGAAAGATTGGACTGTAGGCGAAAAAAGCGCCCCCTGACCGATTCCACCGCGGAGATAACACCTCGATTATTCATCATCGCCGCAATTTGTAATGTCTTGCCTCCGGGCGCCGCCGCCAGGTCCAGCACCCTCTCTCCCGGCCGAGGCTCCAGCAGCAGAGGCGCAAGCATAGACGACAGGCCCTGAATATACAGCCTGCCCTCGTAAAAGGCCGATGACTCAGTGAGCGAGCGCCGTTGCTGCTGCTCGACAATAAACGCACCAGGTAACCAGGGCACCTCCTCTACCGCCAAGCCCTCCAGTTTTAACTCTTCATGGAGCGCGGCAGCAGTACACTTGAGTAAATTGACTCTAAAACTGGTGGGGCGGATAACCGAAAAACTGGCACATACGGCGCCTAATCTTGATGGTGGCAATATCTCCTTCAGACGGTTCACAAAGGCTGGAGGCAAGTTCTCCCAGGAATCGTGAGTGTCGGCCGAATTCACTCTATTTCATCATGTGATCGTGCGCTTCCACACCCTCATGACCGGGCAGCTGTAAACTCCGGACCGGCACGGAGAGAATTGTTTTCGATCCATCCTCGAAGCCCAGTTCAATCTCTACTTCATCTCCAGGTTTAGGATCACCGCGCAGACCAATCAGCATCATGTGTAAGCCGCCGGTTTCAAAAACCACAGCGGCTTTGGCGGGAATAGTGACCCGCCCCATACGTCTCATGCGCATCATGCCATCCTCCACCAGGCTGGTGTGCAGCTCCGCCGCTTTGGAGATGGAGCTGCTCACGACCACCAGTTGGTGATCAACGGAATCACTGTTGCGTAGAATCATGAACGCCGCAGCGGTAGGCGCACCGGGGGGTGAGGCGCGGACGTAAGCATCGGAGACGCTGACGCTGTCGGCGGCGGTTCGCGCCAGCACGCTTGCGGAAAATGGAAGCACCAACACGAAAGAGGCCAGCAGTGAAAGCAGACTGCTTTTCATAGAAAGTCTCCTGAGATTTTACACGACCCTTGACAGGCCCGGCCCGTCGACGTTGTTCGGGAACGGCGAACCGCATCGAAACGCGATGGTATCTGCTCAAAGGCGACTGGCTCAGCACAAGGGTTCGAGTACCCACCGGGTATCAGGGATTCTGGCAAAGCGCAGCTCATCAAGGCAAGTCGCTACGCTTGAACAGGTAATAACCAACCCAGGCACTGAGGGAGCCCAAAAATACGGGATAGACGATGGCATAAGCGATATAGCCGGTCTGCCCGAAAGTATCCAGGATCACATAGGCCGAAGGGCCCAACAGCACCAACTGGGGATCGAATAACATCATACTTGCGGTGCGAAACACTTGCATTGGATTGGCCAAGGCAATGGCAACCGCCGAATCCGCCGGTAGATGTTCTTGGATCAGGATACCGAGCAGAATGAGATCCAGGAACAGCAGCAGTGTCAGCCAGATGACGAAGGCTGCACCCTGGGCCACATCCGAGGTTCTGGCGAGGGTTGAGATGAGCATTCCGATACCGAGAAAACACCACGCCAACGACATCAGCAAGGCCGTGTAGTAGATCAGCATGGCCCAGGGCACACTGGCGCCTTTGGCCCCTCCCCACGCCAGGGCACCAATCAGGGCCAGGAATACTGGCAGAAAAACCATGACGAACCGACCCAGCATCTTACCCCAGAACCAGGCACTCAGACTGATGGGCAAGGAGAGCAGGTACTCGAAGACACCCGCTTCCCGGTCACCTGCCACTGAGCGCACGGTGGTGATCAAAACAAAGATGGGCAATATGGCCATGGTCAACTGGATATAGGTGAGTAATAATCTGGAGAGACCGGTGAAACCCATGATACGTGACTCGGCCAAGCCGTAGGCGAACAGCAAAACTACCAGTCCGCCAAAAACAGCGGTGTATATCAGAAACCAGCGGGCACGAAGAGATTCGGCTATGTCGGCATGGGCATTGAGCAGCAAGTGTTTCATATTTGGCGAATTCCCCAGCGGATCTCACTCGTCGTGACTGTGTGTAGGCCGCTTCCGCTCGAGTCCGGTCGGCGATTCTTGGACGTTGTGGGCTCCAGGTTCATGCTGCAAATGTAAGCCGTGGATGCCAAAACGCTTTTCAACCTCATAGATCCGCCCCCGGGCTTCGTCGAAGCTCAACGTTCCCGGAGTTGCCTGGGTTTGGGCGCCGAGGCCATACTCCATCGGTGTGACCTTATTGTCCACGTAGGCCGCCGTTTGCGCATCAATCCAATTACCACTTTGGTGATCCTTTACCCAAATCTCAAACATTGCGTCCTCAGCCAGGGATTGGCGATCCAGCCAGAGTACCGCACAACCGAGATCGTCGAATTTGTATACCCGCGAACGTTTTCCCTCGGGGAACAAGCGTACCTGAGCTGCAAAATAGCGATCACTCAGTACCATGCGGCAGCGCTCGCAACTGTCGCGATCCCAGTGCACCTCCACGGTTCCCGTACCCGGATCACCAGTACACCCTGAAACAATCAAGACCAGCAATCCAAGCCATCGTATTCCCCGGTTATCAAACATGATTCGCTGCCGAGCTGCCGGTCTCGGCAACCTCCTTCATGGAAATACCGGACAAGATAGCGGCATAGCGAGACAAAACACCGAGAAACCTCAACCTGTCCGGACCCGCAACATAACCCTCCCAACGCAGGCCGCCACCGGTACCCTGGAAACGCCAGTCGTCGATCGCTGCCGCAAATGCTGGTTCGGGATGACTCAAAGTAATGGAGCAATACAACCGGCTGCTCAGATCCACAAGATCGGCTACCCGGTCGTCCAAGACTACGCTTCCTTGATCCATCTCCACAACTCTGTTTACCAAGGCCGCCACTTCGTCCAAGCGATGGCTGGAGATGATCATTGCCGAACGTTCCTGCTTCTCTGCCAAAAGCTTAAAAAAGATGTGCCTTGCTTCTGGATCCAGATTTGCCGATGGCTCATCAAGAACCAGCAACTCACTTTCCCGACCCAGGGCAATCGCGATCAACAGCTTTTGCTTTTGTCCGCCGGACAACTTGACGAATGGCTGGCGCCGAAAACGGTTGACGTCGAGTCCCAGCCGGTCGGCGACCCCTTCCATCACTTTTGGATCCGCCGCACACAGACTTGCTGCGAATTCGACCAGTTGACCTACCGGCATCTTGATTGGCGGTGGCAATTGGGGCACAAATCCTACTTTGGAGAGTACCTCGCGGCGGTGCTCACGCGGGTCGAGACCATCTACACTGACCTTACCTTCATAAGTGTATTCACCCAGCAGGCAGCGAATTAGCGTCGTCTTACCGGCGCCATTGGAACCGACAAGCGCCACGCGATGCCCCCGCTCGATCGCCAGATCGACGCCCTTCAGCACCTTGGTGCGGCGAAATTGCTTGGTGAGTTGTTCGAACCGGATCATCTAACAGGATTCCTCGTCATTATCCCGAGCTGGTTTTTAGAAAACTGGTGCTGGCTAAAAAGACCCATGCAAGGGGACCTCGCCCTGGCTGGCATCCCGGTGCAACCGTCCAGTCCGCGAACGGAGTCTGGCCGGACGCTATTGCTTACCCAATCCCTTTACGACGAAGTTGAGCGAATCGGTGGGACAGACATCTACGCACATACCGCACCTGGTGCAATCGGCAGTTACATCCAGGTTCACTTTGCTGGCACGTCCTCGAATAGTGATGTCCAATACATGCGGAACCATACAGACTTTACGACAGTCACCCTCATGGTGACAGTTCACCGCGTTGTATTTTACCCGAAAGGGCGAGAATAAACCCACAATACCGTAGGTGACCCCTATGGGGCATACATAACGGCACCATGCCCTCCTGGAATAAAACACTTCAAATAGTAACAGTGCACCTACCCAGACCAGAGCTATCCCTGGACCGTAGATTAATGCCCGACTCAAAATACCGGTAGGAGAGATGGTCTCGAAAACCGTATACCCGGTAACCAGCGCTAAAAGTGCGAACACAACGTAGAAGACAGTGCGTACGCCGCGATGAAAAGTATGGTTTTTAACGATCTTTTTCTTCACTAGCCAGAGGTGGAGGTATTCAGCCAGTTCCGCCACAAGGTGGTAGGGACAGACCCAGGAGCAGAACGTGCGTCCGCCCAGCAGAAGCCAGAGAACAAGAACTGTAACGATCCCTATTGCCAGATTTAGCACCACGTGCTTGTAAGCAAGCGCCACCTGCAGCGCGGCATTGAGATCGGCCATATGAAAACCGACGAAACGCGAGGCAGTGAGCGCACCCTCGAGGATCTGTATATCGAAATAGTAGGAGACCACGAACAACAGATTCACCGAGATCAGGGTTATCCAGCGGCGGCGTTGCCACTTATTCCAGAAAGTATCTTTGTGCTCGTGGCGAGCGGCCTCTACGTCTGCCTTGGTGAGTTTTCCGCGCTTTCCTTCATAGATGGCCTTTAGCCTCTCGGATTGGCCACTACGATCGGGCCTCCCCGGCTTAGCACCAAGCACCTGACTCAGCGATTCCAGAATGTAGCCTTTCATGATTGTACGGTATCAGTTGTCTTGTCGATGTCGATCACAATCGCCGGCGGCTCGGGCGGACAAATCATTTCGCAGACGCCGCAACCCACGCACCCCTCCTGAATCACAGGTGTCATGCGGCTGATACCATCCGCCGAAGTCACTGACTGCAGCGCTATCGCATGCTTGGGCGGGCACTCGTTGCCGTGCTGTTCCGCTACCCGGGCCTGCTTTTCCGCTCCCCTAGCCGCCGCCTTGTCTGCGCAATCGCTTATGCGAATTTCAATGGGACACTGCCTGACGCAGAGATCGCACAATTCGAGATCGTAGGGATGATCCGCTACCCTTATCGGGTTCCAGCGGTCGATTTCCTCATATCTCAATAACCCCTGATAGTCAGCACCCCTAGCCTGGCCTCTGAAACCCTTGCCCTGAATCGCCAGACAGGCGTTCGGGCGCGCTAGCCGGGCAAAACCCATGCGGGTATCTGCCGGGAAATCAAGATCGTGGGTCAGCGCACCCGTAGGACACGCCAGCACACACTGCAAGCCATCGCAGGAAAAATCGCAAGCCTGTTGGCGAGCATCGATAAACGGCGTACCGATACCAAACCCGTCGTCGATATCGGCAAGTTCGATGGCTTTCACCGGGCATACCTGGACGCACTGGCCGCACTTGATGCAGGAAGCGAGAAACTGCTGCTCGTCTTCCGGTGTCTTAATAGCTCCTGGCGGGCGCAAGCGCAGTGACTTTCCCTGGGAAACCGGGAGAAACCCCAATAGAGAAAATCCGACGGCCCCTGCGGCCAGTACCGAGGAACGGATAAACTCCCGACGGTTTTGCTCCCGTTTCTTGGGGGAGAGCTTTGGCTTTGCATTTTTAGCTTTTTTCGGGGCATCTTTCATCTTTCAATACCCTCCGCCGTTAATAGCGGCTTGTTATCCCGAAGCACCATCTCTGGGTCGGTAAAGGGTGCCAGACGCTCAAGGAAATCCAATACTTCGAGTACCGGTGAACCTTTGAAGAATCGGGCGGAAGGGACATCCATCCATATTCTGTCGGCGTAGTCGTAAAGCTCATAGGGATTATCTCCCACACCATCATTATTTTGGTCGAATCCCTGGTAGTCGTCCCAGTAGTTACCGTTCCAATCATTACGTCTAGCGGTACGCGCACCGCCTACTGCGACCTGGGTGATGTTTCCGTTCAGGTGATTTCGGCGAAACTCGTTGCCGGTCCAATCGTTCAGGAAGAGGATGCCGATACCGCTGAAAGCGATGAGATTGTCGTGTATACGATTGGTCGTATCCGGCTGGTAGGGTGAGACATCCAGATAGAGCCCAGTAGCGCAGTAAAGTACGCGATTTCCGGAAACCTCTATGTCCGAAGTCTCTTTGAATCCTATACCCATACCCGTGGGCCCAATCGCATGGGCAATATAGTTGTCCTTCACCAAGACGCCGTCACTATACATCAAGAATATGCCGACTGAGTTGTCCTCGTAGTGATTTTCCAGTACTTCGTTGTATTGTGAATACATGAAGTGCAGGGAATAGCGGCCTCCCCTCGCGTCGTTACGGGCAATCACATTGTCCTTTGAATACCAAACCACAGTATCCCGGGAGTTGCGGATTACGTTGTCGGTGATTTTATTGCCGAAGCTGTACCACAACCTAATTGCATCGCCGCGAAGGCCGAGATCGACCTCCTTGGATGAGATATGATTGCGCCGTACGATGTTATGCTCGGATTGTGCGAGGTCAACACCGAACAGGCTATTATCGATTACATTGTCCTTGATGACATTGAAATTACCCCTAACCTGCACACCTGCATCAATGTCATTGTGGGACTCACCCGAATTAGTCAAGTGCAGATTCTTGATAATCGCGCCGTCTGTTTCGATGTAGATCACGGAGCCCTTTCCCCCGGCATCGATAGTGACCGCGCCCGCGCCGTCAATCGTAATGGGGCGCTCCAGCACCACAGGGCCCGAGTAAACACCGGGCGGGGGAACCAGAACCGCATTGTCCTCCGTGGCATCCACCAAATCTTGCAGGGGTGGATATAGGTCGGAGTGAACAACTGACGAAAAAAGTACCAGCATCAGAGTCAAATGGCGGATTGGGAGCCATGCTAGATTTCGGATCATGATGCTATTTGGTAACACACTTGAATTCCAGGGGCAGAAAAATCTCCCTTTGTTCTGAGTGTCAGTTGTTTTCGCGAAACTGCTTTCTGCGAATTAACAGCGCGACAGCTAGTACCAAGGAACTGAGAATCATCAGGCCAAAACCCAAGGCTGGGTAGGAGTGGGTAGCAAACTGGGCCACCTTGCCCTGACCGAATACCGTTGGCATAAACGGTTTAACAGTGAAAGCCCCCATATCGTTGAGTGTATGACCATACCACCAGAGCCATGCCGAATAGTCGATTACAAAGAATAGAGGCAGTCCCAGGGGAACCAGCACCAGAAGCCAATAGAGTATGCCAGTATTCTTGCGGGCGCCGAAGATAAGCAGCAGCATTGCTCCCAAGAGACCCACGAAGACCACGTGAATGGCTAGTTTCAAGTTCTTCACCATGGGCACAATCTCTTCCTGATTGTTGAAATAGCGCCCCAAACTTTTCCCGTAATGCCAGGACATGACCTGAAAGTTGCTGCCGTTCCAGGGTTCAGTCACGCGCTGGGCCTCAAAATCCTTTTCGTAGGTCAGCCTGATTTGTTCGATCAATTGAGCCTTGTCCGACTCTGCCATCGCCTTTTCCCGTTTCTCGCGGGCAGCCTTTTGCGATGGCAATTCAACCTCAACACCTGAATCTTCCAGGGATTTCTTCACAGCACCTACGATACCGCCGATGACAATCTCCCGATCTTCCCCGGTATCGCCGGAAGCCTCCTGGTCCAGGGATGTCACCAGCGACTCCACATAGCCTTGGTTCTGTAAGCCGAAACCTTCTGAGCCATAAAGGGTCAAGTACATCCAAACCGCGATGGACGTAAATCCGATGGCTAGCAGCGCCATGCGGATCTTCGGCTTGGTGCAGACAAATCCCACCAACATGACGCCCAGAAAGACCATCAGGAATTGAGACAAGCCCCTCTCTATCGGACCTCCGGCAGCAATCGGATACATCCCAACGTAGTGGTTAATCGTATCCATCTCATGGACGCAGTCGAGGGCCACCTCTTCTGTAATTTCAGCCTTCTGGAGCTTCTCACAACCATTAAACACGCCGTTCATATGAAAGTGGATTTTCACACCATCCGGAAAGGACTCCTCTGGATAGTTGGGCGCGGTCAATGAAACCCACCAGGTAGGCACATAGAAAATCGCCGTTAGGAGACCGAGCGCTACGATAACGAGGAGCGCGACCTGGAGCGTCTGTTTGGACTGGGATGCTGCGTTCATGATGTCGTACTAGCCTGCCGACCACGGGGTCGATAGATTCAGGAGAATGGGCGTTGCCCGGCTGACAGTGAAAAGACCACCGGGTATCCAATCTCAGATGGAGTGATACCCGGTGATTTCCAGATCAATCGTAGTCCGGATTTTGGTAGTCCACTGAAGGCGCCAAATCCTCCTTCGGCACCGGAATACGCGATGTGTAGTTAATTACCATCTGCATATCCTTGTCACTGAAGTTCTTGATCTGCTGCACCATATCAGGGTTGGCGTTGCGACGCTTACCATCCCTGATCCACTCGAACTGCCGCATCATATAGTTGTAGTGCTGTCCGTGGATGCGAGGGTAGAATTTTTCGTTATCCCCCTCTCCGGTTTCACCGTGGCATTGGGTACAGTTGTCCATGTAAAGCTTTTTACCCTGCTCGAATTCCGGGGTTCCCTCTTCCCAAGGCCCCTTGCCGGGCTCTGGATTCATTGGCAACTCGGCGATATAGGCGGTTACATCTGCAACCAGCTGCGCCGGCGCGATATCACCCTTGTGATAACCCGCAGCCGCCATTATCTGGTCGTCCAGCGCGAACGGATACATCGTGGGATTATCCCGATTCTGAGCACGGATATCCGCAAGCTGCTTTATCAGAACATTGCGGTGCTGCCCGGCCAATTGCGGAAAAGTACCGTCGGTCAGCCCCCATCCCTCAAGCAGGTGGCACGCAGAGCAGACCTCGTATACTGCTATTCCGCGCTCGCGATCAGGCTCCAGCAACATGGCTTCCGTTTTTTCGCCTCCTTCCTTGTTCCAGTCTTCTATATCGGTTGCCGGTCCGTCTTTGGCACCCATACTGAGGCCGCTGGCGCCCAAAGTGATTGCCGCTGTGAGCGTCAGGTACAGATGTTTATGTTTCATGAAAATATTCTCCGGGCACTGGAAACCAGTGCAAAACTAATAGCTGTTTCAGTGTTGAGTTGGGGCTCCACCGACGAAATACAGGATCCCAAACAAACCGCAGGCGGAGTCTGCCATAGGCTATATTAGTACACTTTGATATACATCAAAGTAGCTTGGTACCCTAAAGCAACGGGTGGGTGTCTCTCGGCCATGGGTCGGCACTGCTGCACGATAGGGTGAGAGACGCCCGGTGTCATTTCGGCTGGGTGCTGAGCCATTCGGCAATAGCACGCATCTCATCTTCATTGACCAATCCCATAACCCCCTTCATGGCAGCAGCTTGGCCATTGCTGCGGGCACCTGACTTGATATCCTTCATCTGATTGAAGGCATACTCCGCCGATTGTCCGGCCAATTTTGGGTATGCCGGCATGATCGGCGTCTTGGCATCTTTACCATGACAAGACCAACAGGTCTTAGACATGTAGAGTTCCGCACCATCCGCGGCGGACGCCTGGCCGGCAACGGCCATAGATAGAGCCGCGACCGCGGCGACACAGATAATCCTATTAACTATCGACATCATTCAGTCTCCTATGGGGACAGAAAGCGCTGTAGACAAGCACCTGTCCAGAGCAAGTAAAAGCAAGTATCGCATCAACAGGCCTGTTTAGCATTGAGAACTGTCAACGAGAACAACGCATAAAACCACATTTTTTCAACTGGTTAGCTAAAACGTCAACGGCAAAGGGGCCCAGACGGACCCCTTTACCTGCAGGAAGACTATTGTCAGTAATTACTTGACTTTAGTCGCACCATTCTCTTCCAGAAAGGTCTTGGCACGCAGACCGAGATCTGCTGTCTTAACCTGATACTGCCACCACTGTCCTGCCCAGAGTGTGGCATTCTGGAAGTCACCCTTTGCAGCAAACTCTTCCGATTTCTTCTTTGCCTCTTCCGCGAAACCCAGCTGGTCTGTGGCATCCTCCACGAGAGCCACCACCTGCGGAAAGTCCTTATAATTGTGGCTGGTAATGAAGCCTACAACAGAGTCTATGACCGCCTGGGTATCGATATTGGTCTTAACCTGCTTTTCGTAGTCAGCCTGGTCATAAGTTTCGCCTTCTTGCATGGCCGTGGCTTCCGCTTTATAGCCTTTAGGTCTTACCAGCAGGTATCCCTGCATCTCCAAATGCAACGCGGAACAGAACTCGGTGCAATAGTAGGGATAGACGCCGGCCTTATCAGCCTTGAATGTGGCTGAGACGGTTTTACCCGGCTCTACGGAGAGATTCACGTTCTGACCATACATGGCAAAGCCGTGGGTTTCATCTTCCGCTCTTTCAAGGTTGGTGAAATGCAGGGAGACTGTATCCCCCTCCTCGACCTCGATTATTTCCGGGGTAATGTGAGAGCGGATGAGGGTTCCGTAAACGTGTACCACATCTCCTTCACGTACAACCTTTTCCCGACCTGCACGGGTCCGGTATTTGGAGCGACTGTCGGTGCGGCTATTCCAACCGGATTTGTAACGTACACCTGGTTTCAGTTTATCGGCTTTGATGGCCACCACGTAGTGGGGCTCGCCCAGCGGTAGCGGCATATCGTACAGCAGCTGCATCTTCTCACCGCTGATATCGATAAGCTGATGGTTCTGCGGATGCAGCGGACCAACCGGGTTGAAACGGTCGATGGCGAGCTTGTTCAAGGAGACCAGATACTTCCCGTCTGGGGAAACGGAGTCACCCTCCATCGCCACCAGGTGGCCGATATTATAGTGGATATTCAGCTGATCCAGTACCTTACCTTCACAGTAGTCCCACTTGGTTACCATGGAATCTACGTAGATCGATGTATATACCACGCACTTCTTGGCATCGTACTGGGTGTGTAGCGGCCCCAAACCCACCTGAACCTGGGTGTGCAGGGCATCCTTCATACCGATGATCGGTATACCGTAGGGGTCTTCTCCCTCGAACTTCTTGTTCTTGATAGCGTCTTCGATCTTCTCCCAGCTGTACACCCAGGCATGACTGTCCAACTTTCCGGAGACGATGATGTGCGCTCCATCGGGGCTTACATCCACGCCGTGTGGACTCTTGGGTTCTGGAATTAGATAAAGGAGTCCTTCCTCGACTGCCTGCGACATCGGAATCATATAGGCATCTTTGACCTTTTTTACCTTACCCGCAGCGACCAGCTCAGCGGCTTTTTTCCAATTGGTAACATGGAGAAAGTCCGTATCCTTCTGAGAGCATCCTGCTTCAAACGGCGGGCGGCCGCGTTCGATACCGCCCACGTAGCGCTCGGAGCAGAAAGAGTTAGTAAACCCCCATCCCATGGAAGGCCCCTTGCCCGCATCTGAGAGATCCTGACTGTATGGGGGTAGCTCAAAGGTGAAAGACTGACTGGGATCCAAACGACCGATCTTGTCATCAAATTTCCAGTAGGTGATGCCCCCACGGTACCTGTCGTTAAAAGCCTCCAGGGGGACAAATTCATCCTCGTAAGGAGCTGCGTACTGTGTGGCCTCCATCACGTACTCCGTATTGGGAGTAACAAAGGCGCCACCATGCTCGCTCTTGAAGAACGGGTTGACCACAATTTGCTTGGTTTCGAAATCATGTAAGTCGATAACTGCCAGGCGAGGATTGGCTTTATCATTAATAAACAGATACTTACCATTATACTCACCTTCCGTTTCGGAGAAGGCGGGGTGATGGGTATCGCCGTAAGTGATGTCCTTGCCGTTAATGCGCCCCTGAGCCAATACCGCTTTCGACTCGTCATCGAAGCCGTAACCCTGCCAAGGCTCTGGGGTGAATACGCCAATGTATTTGAGAATACGCATGGAGGGGATACCGTAGACGATCACCTGTCCACTCTGCCCCCCGGAGCTGAAGGCGAGATACTCATCCCGACCACCGGTTGGAGTATAGGTCTTGGCGGCAGCCAGAAGATCTTTCTGCGTCAGACCACGAGCCTTCATCACATCCTCTAGAGATGCTTGAGAATAGGCGCTCGACGCCGCCCCAAGACCCAGGGTCAAGCCAACCAGCAGCGACAGCGTACGCTTTTTGCTGAATTTCATTAATTCTTCTCCGTTAAAGACTGCTTACAGTTTATTCGTGTGATAAAAACCGAAATTACACGGAGCAATGATGCGCTGAGAGTCTGGCCGTGACCTTGATTCACGTCAAACTATGAGGCATATCCCACAGAAAGCGGTGCAAATGCCCTGATATTCACCAGAGCATGAAGATGGCATAACCAGAACACCTATCGGGTCGCCATGCAAACTATCGGGTGGAAGTAAAAAGGGGGGGGTTACAGCGCGCCCGCTCAGCCTACCAAGAACTGGAGAGACCGGCGGGCGATCAGGACAGCGTACTACAACGTCGAGAGCCAATCGGCGATGGCCTTCAGCTCATCATCGGAAACCCCTGCGACTATGCCCTTCATGGCTGCAGACTGACCATTGGCCCGGGCGCCAGACTTGATATCAATCATCTGATTGTATGCATAGTCGGCATTCTGTCCACCCAGCTTAGGGTACGAAGGCATGATGGGGGTATTGCCATCGGCTCCATGACAGGAAAAGCAGGCCTTGGCCTGGTAAAGGGCTGCTCCATCAGCGGCCACGGCACTACCAGCCGCGCCCAAGGATAACAGGGCGGCACCCGCAATCATCGCAACAGCTTTGATCTTCATCTGATTTCCTCTATTTCATTTATTGCCCGACAAGTCCTACCTGCCCGGGTCACTATAATTGGAACGCTGATAATAGCATCAGCCATTACGGGCGAGCCACTTGAATTTGGCTGCCCAATCCCTTTAGAAGCAGTTGAGAAAGCTGTGTTCGCAACCGACAGAGCCCAAATATCGCCGCTGGACTGACAGCCATAGCTCGGCCAAACTCGCCGAAACACGGGAAGGCTTCACCTTTTTCACGGTATTCACCTATCCTTAAGCAGCAAACCATCGACATCCTCCCAGGGGTAAGAAGACTTATGGCCCAGCACCAATTCATTCCGGGTCAACGCTGGATCAGCGACAACGAACCGGGGCTTGGTCTGGGTATTGTCCTGGAAAGCAGCGGGAGGATGGTTGACATACTTTTCCCCGCCAGTTCCGAAAAACGGACCTACGCCGGTGACAACGCGCCTCTGACCCGAGTGATCTTCGCCCCCGGAGATACGATAGAGGACCAACAGGGAACAAACCTGACGGTGAACTCCCGATCCGACCGTGGCGGCCTGGTCCACTACTTAACGACCGACGAGAGTGGAGAGGGGGTCGCCCTTGCGGAACAGCAATTGAGCTTTTTTCTGCAATTCAACCGCCCCCAGCAACGCCTATTCTCTGGCCAGATAAACGATCCTCACTGGTTCGAACTCCGGTATGACACCCTGAATCACCTGCAGCGACTGGAGAGATCCCCCATCCGAGGTCTCGGGGGTGTCCGCACGGCACTGCTGCCGCACCAGCTATACATCGCCCGGGAAATCAGTCGTCGAGAGGCACCCAGGATTCTGTTGGCAGACGAAGTAGGGCTCGGCAAAACCATCGAGGCTTGCCTGATCCTGCATCACAGATTTCTTACTGGGCGTGCATCCAGAGCATTGTTACTGGTGCCCGCTGCTTTGATCAATCAGTGGCTGGTAGAGCTGCTGCGTCGATTCAATCTGCGCTTCAGCCTCTATGACGAGGCACGCTGCCAAGCTATCCAGCAATCGGATCAACATGAAAATCCGTTTCTCGCAGAACAGAAAGTACTCGCCAGCGCAGAACTATTTCTCAATCAACCGGAGCGTCTCGAACAGGCCCTGGAGGCGGGCTGGGATTTGCTTATAGTGGATGAGGCTCACCACCTCGAATGGCATCGAGATTACGCCAGCCCGTCGTATCTTCTGGTTGAAAACCTGGCGGCGTCGATCCCTGGCGTACTGCTGTTGACCGCCACTCCGGAGCAGTTGGGCCGCGACGGCCATTTTGCGAGATTGCGGCTGCTTGACCCCGACCGGTTCCACAGTTTTAACGCATTCCGCTCGGAAAGCGATAACTACCGACCGCTGGCCGATGTCGTAAACTACCTGCTCAGGGAACAGGCACTGCCCGAGGAAGGATTCCGGAGCCTTAAACGGATCAAAGACCCAACCGGCGCATTGAAGCGCATCATCACCGAGCTCTCCCATCCTGATTCAGACACGGGAGCTGCGCGCGAAAAACTGATAGCCCAGCTGCTCGACAGGCACGGAACCGGACGTGTCATGTTCCGCAATACGCGCGCCCAGGTAAAAGGTTTCCCGCAGCGGCAGCTGCATGCATTCCCGCTACCCCTCCCTGATGAATACCGGCTCTGCCTCGAATCCATGGAGCTGCCAGTGGATGCCCGTCTGATGCCTGAATCCTTGGAGCGCGGCTTAGCCTCCCCAGCCTGGCCAACATTTGATCCACGTGTCTCCTGGCTGGTATGGCGTTTGAAATCTCTACCCGGAGAGAAAGTTTTACTGATCTGCGCCAATAGCGATACTGCATTGGAGTTAGCCACGGCCTTGAGGACTCGAGAGGGTATTCATGCCGGAGTATTCCACCAGAACACCAGTATCATCGAGCGCGACCGCGCCGCAGCCTGGTTTGCGCAGGTGGAGGATGGCTGTCAACTACTCATCTGCTCGGAGATAGGCAGCGAAGGCCGCAACTTCCAGTTTGCCCATCATCTGGTGCTATTCGACCTGCCCATGGACCCAGACTTACTGGAGCAACGTATCGGCCGCCTCGACAGAATCGGACAGACAGAGAAGATCGAGATCCATGTGCCCTACTTTGAAGAGAGCGCGCAATCGGTCCTGCTTCGCTGGTACCACCGGGGGCTAGGTATTTTCGACGCCCCCTGCCCTGGCGGCCACCGCCTGTTCAGCCAACTCAATCCGGCGCTTCAGGAGATGATCGAGGAGCCTGCCACCAACGATGAAGCACTGGAGGCTCTGATTGAGGAGACCCACCGTCTCAACCTGGAACTCACCGAGGCCCTCAGTCAGGGCCGTGACCGGCTGCTGGAGCTAAACTCCTGCAGGGAACCCGATGCCTCGGCGCTGAAAAAGCAGATCGAAACGGAGATGGCGGACAACCCCCTTGCCGAGTACATGGAGCAGGTCTTTTCTGCCTACGGGGTAGAAAGCGAAGTGCACTCCGCCGCCAGTCTGATCTTGAAGAAGGGGCAACATATGCTTAGGGACAATTTCCCCGGGCTCTCGGAAGAAGGTATGACCTGTACTTTCGATCGCGAAACTGCCCTGACCCACGAAGACCGGCAGTTTTTAACCTGGGAGCATCCCTTGGTAACCGGCGTCATGGAGATGATCACCGAGGGCAGGGAGGGCAGCAGCTGCGTCTCGGCAGCAAGGCATCCGCGACTGGCGGCGGGACAGATTCTGCTGGAGATGCTGCTGCGAATCGAATCTCCGGCACCCAAGTATCTGGAGATTGGCCGGTTCCTTCCCGTTACCCAGCTCCGATTGCTCATAGATCAACAGCAGTGTGACTGCAGCGAGATAATTAGCAGGGAATCCCTGCGTTCCACAAGGATACCCATTGAACAGAGTGTGGCGAAACAGCTGGCCCTGAGTCTTCGAAGCCCGTGCGAAGTTTTGCTCAAGCGGGGAATGGAGCTGGCGGAGGCTGGCATCCCCAGCCATATAAAAACCGCTCAACAGGCTGTGCACAGCCATTACCAAGGGGAGACTGCCCGCCTGGAAGCACTTCGCAAAATCAATCCCAATGTCCGCGTTGATGAGATCGTGGCGCTAAAGTCTCGGGCTGCGGAACTCACGCACCACCTGCGTTCCGCCAGACTGCGGCTGGATGCCCTGCATCTAATCGTGGGCCTCTAGATACCCGCAGTCACCCTCATCCGCCCGTTCTACTTACCCGGAAGGGATATACCGGTAACCTTTTTGTAGAGGGAGACGGCGTAGGAGTCAGTCATACCCGAAACAAAGTCCGTTAGTGCCAGTAGTCGGGGATAGAGCCCTTTGGAAAGCCCCCTTGCTCCGCCCTTGAACTGCTGGGGGACCAGATGGGAAAGCATACGGCTGCGGGCAGTGGCATCCGCCTCTCCCTGTTCCGAGAGATCGTCCAGCGCCTGGATAAACCTCTCCAGCAGATCCCAGATCACCTGGAAACCCGCGGCTTGCACCTCGACTACTTCGGGAGCGCAATAGATGCGTTCCTGGGCTACCTCAATCAGCTGATCCATGGCCTGGCGCTGGGGCAGCTGCTCCATCAACGGTTGCGTTTGCCGCCCGGTGAGTATCTCGGCCTCATTGTCCAGAAAGCAGCTCATGGATTGATTAATCGCCTCATTAATCGCCTTGGCGCGGAGAAATTCCACCCGGCCCTTGTCATCCCCGATGGCTCGAAGCCGTCGATCATTCGCTTCCCGAGAGGGAATGATTGCGCGATACAGAGCCTCTGCCTGGGACAAGTTCAGATAACCAAGCCGAAAGCCGTCCTCGATGTCGATCACGCGATAGCTGATGTCATCGGCAGCCTCCACCAGAAAAGCCAGGGGATGGCGGCACCAGAAAGCGTAGCCAGGGCTCCGCCGTATCAGTCCGACTGCCGCCGCCACCTCCTCAAATAGAGGTATATCCTCTGCTACGAATCCAAATTTCTTTGCCCCAACCTCGGGATATAGACTCCCCCCCAGCCAGGACTCCCTGGGATACTTGGTAAACGCTGCCAGTGTGGCGCAGGTGAGCTGCAGCCCTCCGGGACTATCGGGATTCTGAAGCCTGGTGAGTATGCGAAAACCCTGCGCATTTCCCTCGAAAGAGAGAAAGTCTTCCCGCTCGCTGCCGCTGAGCACCTGTACTCGCCGACGCCCATAATCGGCCTCTTTCGCCCAATGCCTAAACGCATCCTCCCCTGAATGGCCGAAAGGCGGATTTCCGATATCATGTGCCAGACAGGCAGCTGCCACAATATCACCGAAATCCGACGCCTCGAAGCCCTCTAGATTGTGGCGGGCAATCACCTGCTCCCCCACCAGGGTTCCCAGGGAGCGGCCGATACTGGAGGCCTCCAGGCTATGGGTCAGGCGGGTGCGAACATAATCGACACGAGATAGCGGAAAGACCTGGGTCTTATCCTGCATACGGCGAAAAGCCGAACTAAAAACAATACGGTCGAAGTCCCGTTGGAAATCTGTTCGCAGCGAAGAGTCGGTTGGAGGCTGGCCGCTGCCGAGGCGTTTACGGGACAGCAGACTTGGCCAGTGCATGGTCATGGGAGAGCGACCTGAAGACCCGGTTCCGGTCTAGACCTCGCGATATATCTCGGCGCCCTTGTCGATGAATTCGGCGGATTTTTCCTGCATACCCTCCGTCAACACGGCTTCCTCTGACAATCCTTTGGATCTAGCGTAATCCCGCACATCCTGGGTAATCTTCATGGAACAGAAGTGGGGGCCGCACATGGAGCAGAAATGGGCCACCTTGTGTGCCTCATGGGGCATGGTCTGGTCATGGAATTCCCTGGCACGATCCGGATCGAAGCCGAGATTGAACTGATCCTCCCAGCGAAACTCGAAACGGGCCTTAGACATGGCGTTGTCCCGGAGCTGAGCACCGGGAAAACCCTTCGCCAGATCCGCCGCTTGGGCGGCGATCTTGTAGGTAATGATGCCCTCTCGGACATCTTCTTTGTTGGGCAGCCCCAAGTGCTCCTTGGGCGTCACATAGCAAAGCATCGCAGTGCCATACCAGCCTATCTGCGCGGCGCCGATTCCGGAGGTAATATGATCGTATCCTGGTGCCACGTCGGTTACCAGCGGACCCAAGGTGTAGAAGGGCGCCTCAAAGCAGTCCGCCAGCTCTTTATCCATATTTTCCCGTATCATCTGCATGGGCACGTGTCCGGGACCCTCGATCATTACTTGCACGTCGTGCTGCCAGGCGATTTTCGTCAATTCTCCCAGGGTCTCCAGCTCACCGAACTGAGCTGCATCATTGGCATCCGCCAGGCTTCCCGGCCGCAGCCCGTCGCCCAGGGAGAAAGAGACATCGTATGCCTTCATGATCTCGCAGATCTCCTCAAAATGGGTGTAGAGGAAATTCTCCCGATGATGCGCCAGACACCACTTGGCTAGAATCGAACCGCCCCGTGAGACGATACCGGTAACACGGTCCGCGGTCAGTGGCACATACCGCAGCAGCACCCCGGCGTGGATAGTGAAATAATCGACACCCTGCTCCGCCTGTTCGATGAGGGTATCGCGCATGATTTCCCAAGTCAGCTCCTCGGCTTTGCCATCGACCTTTTCCAATGCCTGATAGATGGGGACAGTACCGATGGGCATGGGCGCATTGCGCAGAATCCACTCGCGGGTCTCGTGAATGTTCTTGCCGGTGGAGAGATCCATTAGCGTATCCCCCCCCCAGCGCGCAGACCAAGCCATCTTCTCCACCTCCTCGGCAATGGAGGATGTGATGGCCGAATTACCGATATTGGTATTGATCTTGACCCTGAAGTTACGACCAATAATCATCGGCTCCAGCTCTGGGTGATTGATATTCGCGGGGATGATGGCGCGGCCCCTCGCCACCTCGTCGCGTACGAACTCCGGCGTTATCTCCTCTGGGATGTTAGCACCGAAATTTTGCCCCGGATGCTGGCGCAGCAAGCGCGCGTAGCGAGGATCCTGGCGCAATGCCTGCAGCCTGCAGTTTTCTCGAATGGCGACGAATTCCATCTCCGGAGTAATAACGCCCTGCCTGGCATAGTGCATCTGGCTAACGTTACGCCCCGGCAGCGCCCTCTTTGGTTGGCGGATGTGCGCAAACCGAAGCGAGTCGAGGTTGCGATCGGCCCGTCGCTGCTGGCCGTAGGCGGATGTGGGCCCCGCCAGAGTCTCTGCATCACCCCGTTCAGCTATCCAGCGGCTCCTTAAGTCTGGCATGCCGCGCAATAGATCCACCGTCGTCTCGGGATCGGTAAATGGACCCGAAGTATCGTAGACCGGAATGGGAGGATTTTCCTCACTCCCGAAACTGGCCTGTGTCGGTGACTGATCGATTTCCCGCATGGGTACGCGAACATCGCTCCGGGAGCCAGATACAAAGATCTTTCGGGAGTTTGTAAAGGGTTTGGTGACCGCGTCGGAAAGCCGGCTGGTCTGTTCAACGAATTCTTCGGGAATGGCACTCATGCCTTGATCCTCACGATGGCGGGGAGGCGTATCCGCATCCCGGATCTCGCACATCGGGCACGGCTTCCCTCCGCCGGTATTAACCGGTTCAGGTGCAAAGGGTATATCTCAGCCCGCTCAGGGGCACCCCCAGCTCAGTGGCGCTGACCTGCAGCGCTCCGCCCAACACTAATAGATGCGATAACTGCTTGCAACCGCGCGGCCTCAGGGGATTGCTTGAAATGAGCAAAAACCTTAACCTATGGGCCCTGCCTAACCCCTAATTCAGCGGTCAGGCGCTTTCCGGACACTACGGATACCAGCCAAATGAACACAGACAGCCTTGCACACGCCCGCTTTAACATGGTCCAGCAACAGATCAGGCCCTGGGAGGTGTTCGATTCGCGCGTACTCGATACTTTGAACACGTTACCGCGAGAGGCTTTTATTCCCGAAGACCAGAAGTCGCTGGCCTACGCCGATATAGAAATCCCCATCGGTCACGGTCAGCGGATGATGTGGCCCAAGATAGAGGCAAGACTGCTGCAGGCACTCAACATAAGGCCGGACGACCGCATTTTAGAGATTGGTACCGGTAGTGGGTATCTAACCGCATGCCTGGCAACACTTGGTAAGGAAGTCGTCAGTCTGGAAATTCATCCCGATCTCAGCGAATCCGCAGCCCAGGCACTGAAAGCCCTGGGCATGGAGAATGTGGATTTGAGAGTTGCCGACGCGTTCGAGGGATCCATCGACGGCGGCCCTTTCGATGTGATCGCAGTAAGCGGCTCACTCAAGGAAGTACCAGAACAGTGGAAACCGCTGTTGACCCATGGCGGACGCATGTTCGTGGTTTGCGGCGAGGCGCCGATAATGGAGGCTAAGCTGCTAACCCGTACCGGCGACGACGCCTGGCATCAGGAAGGGCTATTCGAAACCGATTTACAGGAACTGGAAAACAGCGGCGCCCAGGAAGCTTTCGAATTCTGAACAGGTCGATTTAGCGCCTAACCTTGAAATCTCACCCATTACCGCGGGGCTTCCCGACACACACATAAATGCACCTGTATTGAGTTCAGCCCGCCTTGCCAGGGGAACCAGGCACTCAAACCCCGCTCCTTACTCCGCATTCCACCTCGGAGACTGAAGGTGCTGTTCAACTCCTTTGAGTTCATTCTTTTATTCCTGCCCCTGACGCTGTTGGTCTACCGCTACCTGCTGTCGCGAAGCAACAAACTAGGTTCAATGGCATGGCTGGTTTCCGCCTCGCTGTTCTTCTACGGCTGGTGGAACCCCGCCTACCTGGCCCTGATCACCCTGAGCGTAGGATTCAACTATCTCCTGGGATTGCTACTCGCCAGACATCCTTCACGGCTCCTGCTCACACTGGGTGTCGGTGGAAACCTGTTTGCCATTGGATACTTCAAGTATGCCGGCTTCCTGGTTTTCAATTTGGGAAAAATTACCGGTTCCGACTTCACAATCGAGACCATCGCGCTGCCTCTCGCTATCTCCTTTTTTACCTTCCAACAAATCGCTTATCTAGTGGATATTTATCGTGGCCTGCCTGGTGAGCGCCATCCACTCAAATACGCTCTTTTCGTTCTCTTCTTCCCTCAGCTGATCGCTGGACCGATCGTCCACCACCGAGAGATGCTGCCTCAGTTTACAATCACTCATAAACGTTCATTCGATTTTTGGTTTGCCACGGGGCTGACCATCTTTGTTATCGGTCTGTTCAAAAAGGTCATCATCGCCGACAACTTGGCGCTCTATGCGACACCCGTGTTCGAGGCCGCGTCGAACGGCACTCAACCCCTGTTGTTGGAGGCCTGGGGCGGAGCCCTAGCTTACACCTTCCAACTCTATTTCGATTTCTCGGGTTACTCGGACATGGCAATAGGGCTGGCGCGCCTATTCGGTATCGCGCTGCCTTTTAATTTCGCATCTCCCTACCAGGCAACCAGCATCATAGAATTCTGGCGCCGGTGGCATATGACACTCTCCCGATTCCTCAAGGATTACCTCTATGTCCCTCTCGGGGGCAACCAGAGGGGCCGCTGCAGGCGATATGTCAATTTACTGATCACAATGCTTCTCGGTGGCCTCTGGCACGGGGCCGGATGGACTTTCGTCGCCTGGGGAGGGCTGCACGGATTCTACTTAATTATCAACCACGGTTGGCGTAGATTAAAGAACAGGCATGGGGAAAAGCACCTTCTCTCGCCCGGGTGGCAAAAGGCGCTCTCGGTGCTGATCACTTTTCTTGCCGTTGTTGTGGCCTGGGTCTTTTTTCGCGCGGATAGCTTTTCCTCAGCCATCGCTCTACTGCGAGGAATGGCGGGACTCAACGGCATCCTTGTGGATGCCGGCCTAACTACCGCCGGTGAGGGGGTGGCAGGGTTAGAGTGGGGCTATCTGGGTAGTTTCGGCTCGATACAGGGATTCCTCTTGATATCCCTATCCGCATTGCTGGTCTGGGGTCTGCCAAACACCCAGCAGATCGTGCTTCACTCAGGCGCTCACCAGAAATACGGTGAAGATACCTTTTCATGGCGCCACTGGTCACCCAACGGATCCTGGAGTCTGCTTGTCTCCATTCTGGCGCTGGCGTCGCTCATGCATCTGCATGGAGTCAGTGAATTTCTCTATTTTAATTTTTAGGCCTACCAGGGAGATGAATCATCCGCAATTTGTCCGCTTGACCCTGTCCTCAATTCTGGGAGCGGCCACGATCCTAATCGGTATAGTCGCCTGGACAGACCCCTATTGGGTATTGCGGCAACACAACTATTGGACGGATCGCTGGCAAGGCCATAACCGGGCGCTGGATATTCGCCTGCGTCACGCCAAGGCGCTGCAGCTACTCAGTCGACAGCCCGATACCATTATTATCGGCAGTTCAAGGGTTTACCGGGGGATGAATACCGAGCTCCCTCCGTTTGAACGCACCTATAACTTGGGAATCTCAGGCCTGCGCATCAGAGAGGCAAGAGCGTTCATTATCCATTCTCTGCGATGGACTTCCGTCAAGCGAATAATATTTGGCCTCGACTATTTTATGTTCGATCACGACCGGCCGCAGGAAGCGGGGTTCGACCCGGGCCTGGCTTCTGCGAGCTACCTGCTCAGAGCGGTACCAACATCCTACCTTAGCTATACGGCCATCAGCGATAGTTACAAGGCTCTGCGGGGCAAACGCCGGGGAGATGGTTATTGGACCTGGTCCGGCTTCAAGCGCACTAATCAAAGAACTGAAGAAGATATACGGGAAATTCTCTCATCCCTGTATGCTCTACCCATGAAGATCACCAAGAAGGAATATAGAGTCTTCAGAGAGTTGCTTGAGGATGTAGCGGAGGCTGAGGTGAATATCTCGCTCTTTGTATCCCCCATGCACCATAGCGCCATAAGGAGACTTAAAGAACAGGGGGAATACGCTCGCTTCGGCCACTGGCGACAACAGGTGGAGAAAATCGCCGCAACAGCAGGGCTGAAACTGCACGATTTTTCAGAGAGCAATCCCTGGTTTCAAGAAGACATTTCCCAGGGCTCCAGCAGCCATTGGATCGACTCCTCACACTACTCACCTGCAGTGGGGAGTTGGGTATACAAATTGCTGAAGCCTGGGATAGCCAATTCGCAACCCTGACCACCTATCTGCAAATGTTGTAATGTTTACATTTTCCGCGTAGTCTTTGATTCTAAAAGCATAGTTAAGTTAAAAGCAGATGGAACGCTGGTCCCGCGAAATTAGAGTCTAAGGGGGCAAGCGCAACCAATGGAACTCCCCAAGAGGGGAAGGTAGGAATGGGTAAATTCAACGCTCTTTACAAGTCCTCCATGGCGGTGATACTGAGCCTCTTGGTGATCGCTGTCTACCACACGTATTCCCTCACCAAAGAAGATGGGGTCGAACGGGAGCACAGCATAAGCTCGGACGTAGGCAATCTAGACGCAACTACAGCCTCACAGACTACAGCTAGCGAAAAACATACGGCTTACGGGGATCCTAAACAATTTAACCAGAGTATTGATCCGGCTCTGCATCAGTCTCATCAAAAAATTCAACGAGGTTCTGCTTGGATAAGTAATACTCAGGACTTCGGCACCGGTGGAGAGACACGGGGGTTTATAGGCAACAGTGACCCCAATACAAACGATATGCTTGACGGCATGACTATAGAAGAAATCAGAGATCTTCATGCCCGGCAGCTAAAGGCCTCCAGGAACTATGATCCTGATGAGTGGGTGATTGAACCAACGGAGTCCGAGCCAGGAGTTACCTTGGCTGAAGCCCAGGCGTTGCACCAAAAACAAGCTGTTAGCGCACTTTCCGAAATAACTGCAGACGCCCAAGTTCCCATGCCCGATACACCCGAAATACAAATGACTCTATCGGACATTCAGGCATTACATGAGAAACAACAGCTCCAAGCGGAAGAAAATCGTCGTAGAGATGTCTTGCTCTCTTTTCCAACCGCTGGTAAACATATAGATATACTAGAATCTGAATTGTCGAGACTGCATGATAAGCAACACAAAGCCTTTACCGCCTCCATCACAACCGATGCGGACCAGCATTTTGTGACGCCTGTCGCTGAGGATGGTGGCCCATTGCTTACCATTCGAGAAGTGCGAGAAATGCACGAACAACAACTAGATGAATCTTGGTAAGCTAATAGCATTTCATACTCATACCGAGCAATTATCGGAGGTAAACCTAATGAAAATCACTCACGTACTCAAAGTAGTGCTCTCAGGTTTGGCATTGTTGGGCGTGCTCGCATTATCCAGCCAAGCGTTTGCTGCTACAGATATCAAGAATGCCAGAATTTATAAGACCGGTATCTCACCTGCCTTTCCTGGCCCAATGGTGCAGTTAATCGACGAAAGCCCAAATCCTGTGTGGAGTGGCCCCAGACAGTTTTATCTGAGCGCGGATCTTGGAGACGCAGGCTATGCGACATTACTCACTGCATTTGCCTTGGGACAGAATGTTTGGGTACGGATTGCAGACGACGCGGCACCTGCCTCACTGGTGCTGATTATCTTTGTGAACGCACCGTGACTCTCTCTTGAGGCCACCCACAAATCTCAGCCCCTAAGGGGGCTGAGATGCTAGACTCGGTATAGCTATGTCCCGTTTATCAAGCAGGATATTGCTAAACTTGCGTGGACCGGAATCGAATTAGTTCGAGTTTGGCACATTCATAGCCGGCCCAGCTTCGGTCGGCGGAGTGGCTACACCGCGATTTCCACAGGAAACGAAAAGACCTCAGTTGGAGCCTAGCGAACTGCTCGGCTTAAACTGAGGTTTTTTTTTGCATCTAGCAAATATAAGGAATCCGAATCGACTATCAAGAAAAGCATGCAGCCTGCGGGGTATACGGAAAGGAAGTGAACGGGCTGGAAAGAAGTGTAGAAAGAATTCTTGCACTTCAAATTCCTCGGAAAGCATCTCCTGAAACTCTTTTTTTGAGTAGGCCTTACCAATTGGATTTTCGGCGCCATCATAGAGCCTGACGATCTCGTCTATCTGGCTGGACTCGTAGATACGCTCGCGGCCTCTACCCTTCAAACCTGCTCCCAGCATGGAAAAAAGTTTCCCAAAGTACCTAAGTATGGGCCACGATCTTAAAAAGAAGTTTTTATAATAAACAGAGATCAAGGCAGTGCCATCCGGCTCCAGAACACGAGCGATTTCGCGCACACAGACATTTGTGTCCGGAGTATGATGAATTACCCCCTGGCAATTGACATGGGTAAATTTCGAGTCCTCAAAAGTCAGTTTTTCGGCATTTTCTAGACTGGTCTCTATCTCATAACGGTAAATTTCCGCCCGCTTTTTCGTCAACAGAATAGCATTCTCTGTTAGATCAGCCGAAGTGACACTTTTCGCCCCATTTTTCATTAATTCTCACTAGTGTCCGGAAAAACCAGACTCACTTATCCATAACTCACTGTCAGTAAAACGATAATATGCCTTTTTTACCTGTCACCGACTTGAACCGGTTCCCAGCCCTGAGTCAGGCTTTAGCCCGATATCCCGGGTTGGAGCGATCAGTCGATGTACACAGGCAAACTTGTTTTTGCGCAGGCGATGGATCATCTGCCTATGCATACCTTCCGACGTTGCATTCAACGCTACGACGGCAACCGACACGTAAAAAGATTCAGTTGCCAGGACCAGTATCGTTGCATGGCATTTGCACAGCTTACCTATCGAGACAGCCTACGCGATATCGAAGCCTGCCTAAAAGCCCAGAGCAACAAGCTCTACCATATGGGCATTCGCTCCAAAGTGTCCCGCAGCACTCTGGCCGACGCCAACGAAAAACGCGATTGGCGCATCTATGCCGATTTCGCTCAGTCACTGATTCAAACAGCTCGGCGACTTTACACAGACGAAAACCTTGGGCTCGAACTCGACAACACGATCTACGCGCTCGACGCCACTACAATCAATCTCTGCCTCTCTGTTTTTCCATGGGCACATTTCCGGCAGACCAAAGCAGCAATCAAACTGCATACACTGCTCGACCTGCGTGGCAATATCCCATCGTTTATCCATATCTCCGATGGCAAGCTCCACGACGTCAACGTACTCGACCTGCTTTTGCCAGAGCCTGGTGCATTCTATGTCATGGACCGAGGCTATCTAGACTTCGAACGGCTGTATCATTTGGAGCAAGACTCCGCCTTCTTCGTCATTCGCGCAAAGTCCAATCTTCAGTGCCGCCGAATCTATTCGCACGTAGTAGACAAGACTTCCGGCCTACGTTGCGACCAGACAGTAGTGCTCACCGGTTTCTATACCGCTCAGCACTATCCCGACAAACTTCGCCGGATCAAGTATTACGATGCCCAAACCGAAAAGCAGTTTGTCTTCCTGACCAACAACTTCAGCCTGCCGGCATTGACAATCACAGAACTCTATCGGTACCGCTGGCAGGTGGAACTGTTTTTCAAATGGATAAAACAGCACCTACGCATCAAATCGTTTTTCGGTACCTCGGAAAACGCCGTCAAGACCCAGGTCTGGATCGCCGTATCCGTATATGTACTCGTCGCTATCATCAAAAAGCGACTCAATATCAAAGCCAGCCTCTATTCAGTTCTACAGATTTTGAGCCTGACTGTTTTCGAAACAACTCCTATGAATCAGTTGCTTACCGGATGTGAACAGAACATGAAAAACCACGAATCAAATAACCAACTGAATCTATTCGATTAATTTTCCGGACACTAGTGATTAATTCTATTGTCCAAAATCCCGGACCACACCCAAGGTCGAGCACTCGGAGTTGATTGCTACCATCTGGAAAAACTCTGTTATCCATCTGTCCAGCGAAGCAATCTTCCAAATAAACCTGTCGATGTTGCAAAAAATACTCCTTGCTACCTGGAGTGAAGTCTGACTCCCCAGAAAATAGCGGGTTCGATTCCCAAAAATCCTTAACATCTTCGATGGTCTTCTTGCTCATTATCAGGCTTTATAGAATCTGTGTGTGTGGGGGGGGGGGGGGGGGTAAAAAAGACGCTTTGACACCGATCGTCATGAATACCGCTTTCTTTAGAACCGGAGTTACTCTTTCCATAATCGCTGAGCATAGCATTCTCTAAGTACTTGAGCATTTGAAAAATAATCGCTACAAGTAACATCGTAATCTGTAGATACAGTGGTAAAATTGAGCGGTTCAGTATGCCAGATACTGAATACAGCGATTGAGATTGATTATCCCAAGACGAGAGAATCTCATACAAACCAGTCATCGTATCAAGAGTAACGCTCCCTTCCGGTCCATGAACGAAAGTGCCGGATTCACCGCAGTAATTGGAGGACCCGGATGGCAACACCTGAGCTGACGCTGCTGATCCCAGCATTCAACGAATCTCCCATTATTCTCGAAAACGTAGACGAATTGGCGGGCTGGATGAAAAAGTACCAACCTGAAATAGAATTTGAAATTCTAGTCGTTGATGACGGCTCTACAGACGGTATGGGTGAGTTACTAGTAAAAGCATCCCGAGAGAATCCTTGGCTGAGAGTTGCCCATCATGAAGTTAACAGGGGGCGGGGACGAGGTGTCAGAACAGGTTTTGAGGCAGCATTAGGCAGTTATATAATTTGCCTTGATGCTGATCTCTCGTACACACCAGACCATATTCCGGCTCTCCTCGACCCACTAAAAAAAGGGGTTGCCGACATTACCCTCGCCTCTGCCCATCATCCAGAAGGCAAAGTGATCAATGTGCCGACCCAACGTGCCGTACTTTCTAAATGGGGCAACCGCGTCTTGGGTTTGGGGTTTGGTGGGCAGTTTTCTACAGTAACCTGCATTGTACGCGGATTCAGGCGGGAAGTTATTGAGAGCCTGGAACTCGTGGGGGATGGAAAGGAGCTGCATTTGGAAATAATTCAGAAGGCCCTGCTCATGGGTTACCGAATTCTGGAAGTACCGGCAACTCTCGAATGGAGGGATAAGAAACGGGGAAGTGTACCCAATCGTATGGCGATATCCGAATTCGCCTTATTTAAAATGCGTAAGACAGTTCTTTCTCATCTGATATTTAACTACATCACCAATCCGGGCATCTTACTACTGATACCCATCATCACACTGCTTTTGATAATCATCACAGGCAGCGGGATGCTGTTAACCGCTCTGGTTGGTAATTTGGGAATAGAGGGTCTCTCCCTGCTACAGGCAGTCAGACAGACATTACTGAATGGCCAATTAACACTACTGGTGGTCTCATTTTCTTTCATTTTTCTCATGATCTTCATCGGTTTTTACTTTCTCTCGTTTCAAAGCAAACGTTACTTCGAAGAAACATACACATTGCTGATGCGTGTTAATACCAGGGTTAAACGACTCGAAGATACACAAAGAGGAATTGCAGACTGATGTGTGGTATTGCGGGCGTCTTCGGGAGTAACGCCGCCAGTCGAGTAAGATCGATTACCCAAAATATGATCCACAGGGGACCCGATGGGGAGGGTCTATGGACTGCGAATTCCAATATCGCGTTGGGCCACAGAAGACTTGCAATCAATGACCTCAGCGATTCCGGCAGGCAACCCATGGTTTCTTCAGATGGGCACGTAGTCATTGTGGTCAATGGGGAAATTTATAACTACCCAGAACTTCGCCACCAACTTGAAAAGCGAGGCTGCCGCTTTACATCAGGCAGCGATAGTGAAATCGTCCTGCACGCCTGGAAGCATTGGGGCAAAAACTGCTTCCACAAATTTAACGGCATGTTTGCAATTGGGCTCTTTGATGTTATTCAAAACCAGTTGATATTGGCGCGTGATCGCCTTGGCATCAAACCGCTCTATTTCTATCACGACGAAGGGGAACTGGTATTTGCCAGTGAAATCAGGGCACTTTTGGCAGGATTAACTATCTCCCCCGGTATAGATCCGGTGGGGCTCAATCAGTATCTCATCTTCCAAAACTGCTTTGGAGATCGCTGCATGCGGGAGGGGATAAAGATGTTACGCCCCGGAAATATACTCACGTACCGAGCCGGTAAGGAATATCAGTTGGAATCTTTCTGGAATATTTCATTCCAGCCAGAAGCTGATGGGATTTCTTTCGAAACAGCGGTTGAGCAGTATCAAAATACAGTCAACAATGCCGTTGGTCGCCATCTTATGAGCGATGTACCCGTCGCTTGTTACCTCAGTGCGGGTTTCGATAGCGCCACAGTAGCGGCGAGAGCAGCCACACACAGTGACCCGCCAGTCTGCTTTACCGGGCACTTTTCAGAGGGTGGCTGGTATGACGAAACCACTACCGCAGCATCCATGGCAGCACACAATGGATCTAGCCACGTTAGAGTAGCCATTGTGCCTAGTGACTTACCACGGATAATGGACCAACTCATAAGAGCACTGGATGAGCCGCGGATGGGTATGGGTGCCTTCCCCCAGTATTGCGTCGCTGAGAAAGTTGCAAATACACATAAGGTTGTTCTTACTGGCCATGGAGGTGACGAACTATTTAGTGGTTATCCCGTTTTTAAATTGGTTGAAATCATTTCTCTTCTTTCCAACGAGCCCCTGCAAGCCCTGCGCTGCCTCTTGAGTCTGCGTCCCTCTGAATGGCCTCACCTTGCCTATTTTTTGATTTCTGAAACCAGACCAAAACCCTATCGACAATACTTGCCCATTCTAAACAGCCCGCACTCTCTACAGCAGGGATTGAGAAAAGAGTGGGCCGAAGCGATTCATGATTTACATGGGGAAGATGAACTATTGGCTCTTGACAACAACCTTCATGACAGATACCAGATACTCTACAACCACTATCTCCAGGCCTATCTAAACGGACTACTGGTAGTAGAGGACAAACTCTCGATGGCGCACTCTCTTGAATCGAGGACTCCCCTACTTGACAATGACATGCTGAATCTCAGCCTTTCATTGTCCAATAAGATCAAACTACATCGTTTCGACCTCAAGGCCATCATTAAGGAGGGCGGTAAAGCCTGGTTGCCAGGTACGCTCTATGAACAACCTAAAAGGGGCTTTCCCACGCCCCTACGCCTCTGGCTCAGGGGCCCTCTAAGAAGCTGGTTTGAGGAAAGAATTACGGGACCTGAGAGTGGACTAAGAGTGATTTTCGATGACCGATGGCTGAAACAGACTTGTACTCGTTATCTTTATTCTTCAAAGCAAAGAATACGCCCACTTGATGAGATACAGAGTCATCGTATGTGGCAGCTTCTCAGTCTAGAAAGTTGGTTAAGGCAAATGGTTTAAGTTCTTTTTGAGAACCTATAGTGATACTACACAAGTGTTGGGCATCTCTAACCTCATCAAAGCCGAATAGCGGAGTCTGTCAATAGCTGATCCTTTTAAAGTCGGCAATTTTCCAAAACACTTCATCACTCACCAGCTTTACTTAATATAGAGAATATACTGTAGTGAAAGATATCCCCATAGAGTTCCTCTCTTGCCCAAGATGTAATGCTGAAATATCTCAGGTCAACAACCGGTTAGTGTGCAAGACAAATCCAGGCCACTCCTTTTCAGTCAACTCAAATATTATCTCTTTCGTAGGAATGCATGATTTTGATGATCACTGGTCCCCACAAGTCGCCACTCTGATTCCCGAGCAAAAACTAAAGGTAGCCCGTGAGTTTTTAAAACCGCTATTAACGCACATTCAAGACAATTGCTGCGTACTGGATGTTGGATGTGGAAACGGAGTGCATGCTAAAGCGCTTGGTGACAACAAGAACGGGAACCTTAATATAGATTATATCGGATTGGATATATCGGAGTCTGCTGTTCAGCAGGCTCGGACACACATAGAGAATGCCTTATTCTTACATGCGGACGCATCCACCATACCGCTAAAAGAAAATAGCGTGGACTCGGTATTTTCATATGGGGTGATCGCTTACACCAAAAATCCATCAAATACCCTCAAGGAATTAGCACGGGTGCTCAAACCTGGCGGGCTGCTTGGCATCTGGGTCTATACCCGTCCATCTCGCACCAAATATATGGCACTAAGGTTTGTGAGAGCAGTCACACGAGCGGGTGGTCCTTTTGTTACCAACCGCATTGCTGACATTATTGTACCTTTTCTTTCTTACCTGCCTGTCGCATCCGGATTGAATTTACGTAATGCCAGCTGGAATCAGTGCCGAGAAGTTGTTTTAGTAAATATTGCACCCAAAGAGCTCTCATTCCCGGGAACCGATACAGTTAGGGAATGGTTTGCCGACGCAGGATTATCGATTATTTTGGAAGACCATGACCCATCAATGTCAGTTTGGGCACGGAAATGAGCTTGTTACTCAAACTGAAAACCCATACAAAACGCTTTAAAAGCGCACTACTTTCGAACAATCCTGCCGCACACTATGCGCTAATTAGGAGCGCCATATTACCTTTCTGCAGATTACTTGACACCGTTCTATCGCTATTTTCACGAGAAGATAAAGATCCATTTAGTTTACCCACCGTTATTCTACTTTGCAGCCCTCCTAGATCAGGTAGTACCGTACTATTCCAAGTCATCACTCGGGCTCTCGATTGTTCCTATGTAACAAACTTGCATCAACTTTTTCCTCATTCTGCACGGGCGTTGTTATCCTATCTGGGAAAGTATTTGGATACTCCCAGAGAGCTAAGCAGTTACTATGGCCATACCAAAGAACTGATGAATGTCAACGAAGGGAACCACCTTGTAGACTACTGGTTTAAGTCTATGGATACTCGTTCAATACGTCAGCGTTTTATCAAGTCGATCAGAAAAATCGACAGCGAAAAAAAACCTGTAATTGTTCTAAAAAACGTGAAAGTGTACGATAGGATCTTTCTTCTCCATCAAGCGGTACCTGAGCTCATCTTTATTTCTATTGACCGCAACACTTCGCAAGTTGTGCAATCTGAATTGAAAGCATTTTATGAATTAGGATACGTTAACCCAATACCAGATGAGATAAAGAATGTATCGAGTGAAGATGCCGTAAATTATGTCGTCAAACAAATCGTATCCATGAAAACAACTATGCAATCACAGCTGCGTAAGATTCCGGGCAGACAAGTCGTTTATTGGAATTATGAGCAATTCTGTAAACAGCCTCGAGAATGCCTGGAGCAAATCTCACAACGGACCCAGACGGATTCCAATTGGAGTAAGCTGAATATCGATTTGTACCCGTCAAGCTCGCAAAAAGTATCTGACGAAGAACGCGATCGTATCGAAAAACTTCTCAAAATAGATTGTTCCAACTAGTCGGCGGAGATCTGATCAAAGTGCCTCGCCATCACCTAATTATACGATGGTTTGCTGTACTTGTTCTTACAGTTCTGGCTGTATTCTATATCGACTGGTCACTTGTTTTCGCTTCATTCAACTATAGCCATTTGGTTGCTATTGTGGCAGTGCAACCACTTCAGTTTCTAATTATTGGTTTTCTTGCAGTCAGGTTTTCTTTACTAACCCAAGAGCATACTAAAAGCTTCAGCCATTTTTATCGCGGCTATTTATTGAGCATTGGTATGAATGTATTTATACCGGGTAAGTTATCAGAAGTCCTAAAGGTATCTTATCTCAGAGAGTACGCTGAAATCCCCGCAAGCCGCACTATATCCGCTGTCTTCCTAGAAAGGATCACTGATGTTTTAATCCTCGGAATAGTAGTCATCTTAGGATTAGGAACTATTTGGATCGATATCAACCGCAATGTTGTATTTTTAATGCTCATCGCATTGATTCTTTTCCTGGTCTTACTGCCGAAAATCGAACTCACCTTGGTGCATTGGCTAGATCACTCTTCAGCAAACAGATTTATCACATTGTTTAAAGATTCGCTCTCGGAGGCAGCCGCTAGAATCAGAGGGAAAAGCTTTTTTGTTGCCATGGGCTTGGGTGTCGCAAGTTGGCTATTGTCATTTCTCATGACTCTTACGGTGCTTAAAATCATTCACGGCGCCAATATGAGCATTACCGACGCCCTACTGGTATTCTCAGCCATGGCTTTAGGGCGAGCCATACCTGGATTACCTGGTGGTCTAGGCACATTCGAGGCTGCAGTCGTTTTATCGATGACTCACATCGGATTCGGCGTATCTGAATCAGTCGCCAGTGCACTCGCTCTCCACGCCAGCCAACTCGTAGTGGTTACAATCGCCTCACTGGCAATTGTTGGAACTAGCGGTACTGGTCTGAAAACTCTGCTTCAAGCCATTGTGAAGAAGGACACCAATGAATGATCACCTGCTTAAATTGGGAGACACCCTAAACGAACGGTCTCGCAAAATGCTCGATCGTCCCATTTGGATGATTTTCACTATCAGTATCGTCGCTACAGTATTTTGGCTAGTTCAAAGTCAAACAATTGAAATGTTTGTCGCTAGGACAGGATCTTCGCCCCTACACTGGATATACGCCTCGCTGGACCCAGTTATAAATGCGATAGACTGGCCTACCGGTGCCAGAAATCAAGGAAAATCCCTTCCCCTTCACATCTATCGATTAGCATCTTTGCACACCGATTTCGACCTATTCACCGTGATGAAATTTTATATGGCTATGGAAGTCATAGCCATATTCACCGCGACATTCGTTTTTTTCCGCACATTCTCTCCCAATACCGAGTTTCTGAATGCTGCCTTATACGCACTGATTATCTCTTTGACAGCTTTTGCATTTATGAATTTGGCTCGTTTTGGTTACCCTTTCATTTGGGGCCTGTACTATACCCTTGCAGCCTCAGCAAGGCTGCTAGGACTGACGTTTATCATTAACAACCGTCCCTGGGCCGCAACAGTCTTTCTAGGGCTTGGACTCCTTATACACCCGGTGATGGGGATCTTTGCCGTTATTGCAGGCTTTGTCATCCTGCTTTACAGGCAACCACTTACTTTGCGTAGCTATCTATTTCCTGCTGCGGTGGTGAGCGTGCCGATTCTAGGATGGATACTACTATCTTTTGCCAATGATCAAATATCTGGCGGAGGCATCCCCGCTAAGGACTGGTTTTTTCTAACCAAGACATTTAATGCCCACTGGTACCCCGCTTTCCTAGGCGTTTTCGACAGATTCGCCGGTTATCACTGGCTACCGACACTGAGTCTGATGCTTGTTTACACATGCATCTCAATGAGCCACAAGAGAACCGAAAAATATATCCCAGAAGTTCATATATTGGTAATAACGTTTGCTGTTATTACCGCGGCAGGCTTGACGATCAGCTATTTCGAAGTATCTCCGTTTCTCATAAAGCTCTCTTTACACCGGGCAAGTGACTTAATGGTCATTGTTGCGTTCGTCCCCGTTTTAATTCAGCTTCTGGAGGACTTCAGAAATGGGGCGATAATTCATCGAGTACTATCGTTATTGCTGCTGACTTCACCACTAGTTAGCTTAAAACTTCCAGGCTTTCCGGCGATTATCGCCCTTCTATACTGTATTCCTTTCCTTCGCAAGATTTATGCAAGAGAGCAAGTAATCTACAGGGTGATACCTATTGGCCTATGGGTGATCACACTTGGCTTCCTTTTAAAGCATTTGGTATTCGTCGGAACGAGTAACGTCACCGGTCTAGATCAAGTTAAATCGATGTACAGTCATGCCGGATTATGGTTGGCTCCTGCACTTACCCTTTTACTATTTCCCAAAAGATATCCATGGAGTAGATCCTTTGTTCTATTGATTTGTGTATCCGCATTTATAGTTAATCTGCATATGAAGAATTCGCTGCAATTCAGGACAGCTAAGACTTTTGCCGTCCATGACATGCAAATTTGGGCAAGAAATAATACCCCTAAGGATGCTCTGTTCATGCTCGATCCTGGAAGTTATGGGGGCTGGAGAGACATCTCTAGACGCGCTTCTTTTGGTACAGTGAGAGAGTGGCTCCACAATGCTTGGTTATATAACTCCGATTACAGATTGTACAAAGAAGGATTGAGACGACTTGGACTTCTGGGAATATCTCTAGATGAGATATACCCCTACGGCAGCAGGTTGGGAAGAATTCGAGCGCTACTAAATACTGCTAAAGTTCGCTATTACACGGCAAATCCCACTTGGTTTCATAACATCTCAAAAAACGAGGGAGTGAATTATTTTGTATTCGAAAAAAGATTCCTAAAAGATGCACCCGATGGAATGAAGCGGGTGTATGACAACAAGTATTTTTCTGTCTACGCTCCGGTGTATCCAGGATAGCCGATTTAGCCATGCCGGGTATCATGATATCGTCATCGGATGTCAAATAGACATAAAGCGCGTCCCTATGTCTCTCCTCTCTACTGCTGAATACTACAAAGACCTAATTCATGAGATAGTAGTCAACTTTTCAGAGCGATTTCACTATAGCCTATGAAGTCGATTCTCAAACAACTCGACTATCTCTTCCCCGGCTACTTCCATCAACGCCACATCGAGCTATTGAGTGTACTACCGATCCCTGCCAGCACATTGGACCACGGACCTGAAAGCCTCCAGGTCGAGCTACCTAATTGGTGCACTGATTTGGGCGTGGGAAAACCGGCTTTTCTGGTGATCCCGAAACATTGTCTATGCCCTGGTGAAGGTAGTCCCTGGAGGCGTGTGGACTGGTTCCGTGCGGCTTTCGATATGGCCACCTGCCAGCACGAAATCACTCATGAGCGTGAAAGCGGCACCATTCACAGCTACGCTTCCAGACTAACCAAATCACTCGAGCCATTCTGGTCACACGCCTGGGTCAACAGAATACTGCTCTTTCTTCGGTGTTGGGCTGCCAGAAACCAAGGTTCCCCCGAGATTGCGTTGTTCGGACCGAAACCCCGGGGGCGCGTCCACCTTACTCACGACGTCGACTATGTAGGCAAGACACTCGCTCTGCGATTGAAGCAGTCCGCATTTTCCGGATACAACACCGCTAGATCCACTGTGCGGGGGCAGTTGTCCGAAGCGGGAAGGAATATTAAACGATTGTTCCAATTTGGGTTTGGAGCAGGTGACTATTGGCAATTTCCAGCCATAGAGGAGATGGAGGCGGAATTCGGCGCTACCAGTGTATGGCACTTTTATGGAGGGCCTGGCGGCTTGTTCCGATCGCCATCCCAATTACTTCTGGATCCTTCGTATTGCGTTGAGCAATCTAGGCTGAAGCAACAGATTCAGCATCTTCTAGAGAGAGGGCATCACATTGGCATGCACCAGGGTTTTCATAGCTGGCGAGACCCTAACCGTATGCTGCAGGAGCGTAGGCGCCTCCAATCGGTTTCCGGAAGCAGCGTTGTTCATTCCCGTCAACACTGGCTCCGCTTCAGTTTCGCGGATACTTGGCTTGCCCAGGAGAATGCGGGAATTCTCCTGGACGCGACTCTCGGATTCAATGACCGTCCGGCGTTTCGCAATGCCGCCGCTCTCTGCCTGCCAGCCTGGATTCCATCCCGTCAGGAATTCAGCCGGTCCTTAAAAACATTACCTCTGGTTTTGATGGACTCGCACCTGTTCGACTACGGAATGCTGGATCAGCGCACAAGGTATGAAACTATGGATAGGTGCTTGGACGAGATTGCCTTTGTTGGCGGAGAGGCAACCGTTGTCTGGCATCAACGCGTCTTTCACCCGGATTACAATTGGGGGGAAGACTATCGTTATCTATTAGAGGGAATTATGAGAAGATTCGGACAAACTTAGGATACCTCTTGATCCTATCCATTCGAATACACTGGGACCGAGTAAATTTTCTACATGGCACTTGCCTCTAACAGCGTATATCTAGCTTCCCTCCATCGTGCGTTACCTCGACTGCTTTCCAGCTTTAATTTCGACCCCACCAGTAAACTCCACGGTGTCGGTGACCGGTTCCATTGGGGCTGGAAACTGATCGACTTTCCAAATGGGACCTTTCAAGGCGCCGCTCATGGCCTTGCGCTGTTAATCGACATGGACGCTCTACCCGATACCCTCACCGAGAAGGGCCTGCTTACCCATATCAACAGGATGATTCGCGGACTAGAACTCATAACAGCTGCAAACGGGAGCCTGGATGAAGCGCTGCCCAATGAGGCCTCGTTTTGCGTAACTGCCCTGGTTGCTGCGGACATCCTTGCCGCCCTCGATATTCTAGAAACACGGCTACCTCCGGATGAGCGGCAACTCTGGCTGAGGGCCGTCAACCCTCTGGTCGATTTCCTTCTATCTCAAGACGAGCATCACGGCATGATTTCCAACCATCTGGCGAGTGCCGCCCTAGCCGTGTATCGTTGGCATGCAGTCACCGGCGATGAGAGGATGGCGGCAAGAGGGTCGATGTGGGTAGACCGCATACTTCGCTCCCAGTCGACCGAAGGCTGGTTCAGCGAATATGGGGGCGCTGATCCTGGGTACCAGTCCTGGTGTACAACCCAACTGGCCCAACTGCACCTCTTGAGACCAGACCTTGAGTTGGGAGAACCGCTATCCAGATCACTTGCCTTTCTGGCCCTCGCCGCTCATCCAGATGGTTCATTTGGTGGTAGCTATGGCTGGCGCAACACCCGCTTTCTGCTCCCCGGCGGGGTGACTCTATTGGCGGATATGGACGCGAATGCCGCGGCGCTCTCCGCCTTCGCCGTCGACAGCATATCGAGATCGGCGTGCGTGACCCTCGACTGCATGGATGCCGGCAATCTTGTCCCCTTTTTCAATGACTATGCACTGGCTGCCTGGGGTATAACAAAGATAGCGCCAACTGGCACTACCCGCTCCCTTCCATATCAATCTGTACGAGGCCGTACTTGTTACCCGGAGGCGGGGTGGTTGATTGACTCGGGCCACAGCCATTACAGCATTATCAACATGAAGCGCGGGGGAGCCAGCGCTGCGTTTCACCACGGGGCTAGAATAGCCGACGATCCCGGCGTAGTGGTAAAAGACGAAGATGGACACCTCTATTCAAGCCAGCTTTCCGCGGCAGATGCCATTCCCAACTCCCCGCCTACTGAAAATGAATTGTGCCTCAGTTTTTCGCTACAAGCTGTAGATCGGCCGCAATCGGGCCCTTTCGGTTTTATTCTCCTCCGAATCGCCAGCTTGACTCTTTTCCGTTCTCTGAGATTGGGCAATCTCATCAAGCGAATGCTGGCGAATTTTCTTATCAACAAGCGCTCCTCGCCGGCAGGCAGGGTAACGCGATGCTACCGCCTGGGTTCGGGATTCTCTATCAATGATCATATCGAAGGATTGAATTCGCCCAAGCCGGTTGCCAATCCCCGCCACTTCTCCGCAATACACATGGCAAGCCAGGGCTACTGGCAGAGAGGAGATGAAGAGACGCTAGAGAGGGACGATTCTTGATTCCCCGTTTGAAACCGGCACTGGGGTTTCGGGAACTCTTGGCGGCCTTAACCTGGCCTGACCCCAGGGATGTAGAACGCTTCGAGTCGTCGTTCGCCGCGCTGGCCAAACAACGCCGTGCCATCGCTTTCCCATACGGGCGTACCGGACTGGTCGCGGTACTGAAGACCCTCGGCTTATCGAAAAGAGAAGTCATCTGTCCAGCTTATACTTGCGTCGTGGTTCCCCACGCAATCGTTACCAGCGGTAACCAACCGGTGTTCCTGGATGCGCATCCAAGGGATATGAACATGGATCTAGGTTTAGTGGAGCAGGCAATTTCAGCGAACACTGGGGCCATTGTAAGCACCTCCCTCTTTGGACATCCTGTAGATCTGGATAGCTTGGATAATATACGTACCGAGTACCCAGACGTTCCTGTTATTCAGGATTGCGCCCATAGCTTCTTCTGTGAGTGGAAAGGCCGCCCGGTCCATAAAGAGGGACTCTGCGCCATCTACGGCCTGAATATCAGTAAGATTATTACTTCCATCTTTGGGGGTATGGTCACAACAGATGACGACGACTTTGCCGAAGCACTGCGGGTGAAACGAGAGAGCATGCTCTCCAAATCGGGATTTCTGCATGCGCTCAAGAGGATGATGTACCTCGTTGCTGTCTATCCCGCGTTTACACCGCTAGTATACGGACTGGTGAATCGGCTGGAACGAAGCGGACTTCTGGATCGGTTTGTAAAGTACTACGATCCCAATGAAATCGATATGCCGGGGGACTATCTGCAGACAATGACCAGTCTGGAGGCGAGAGTGGGCCTGATCCAATGCGACAGATATCCTGAAGTTATTGCACACCGTCGCAGGCTAGCGAATATATACTTCGAAGCATTGCAGAATATTCCCATGCTTGAATTACCACCGCGAGAACCCGGGTCCACTTTTTCGCATTTCGTTATCCGCACTCAGGCAGCAACATCTATGCAAACTGCTTGCCTCGCAAACAGCGTACAGTTGGGCGGATTGGTCGACTACCATATTCCCAGTATGCCTCCATACTCCAGCTACAAAAAGTTTGGTGTGGAATATGCCCGCAGTCTCCCCGGCTTGGTAGTCAATCTACCTGTGCATGTTGGCTGCACTGCTGAAGATGCCAACGCTATCGTGGATATGCTCACGGAGCACACTCGTCTGCTGACAGTAAACTAGCCCACAAAAAACCTCGGCTATTCGCGTGAGATCTGCTGCAAAGTATAATTACTTCGGCAGAGGTAACATTGTAACTACTACCGCTGTTCACTCGAACTTGCCGGCTTACCTGGGTATCATGTTGTTTCTGGTATTGGAGACGTGGGGGCTGTTTTGGTTCAGGTCGCCAACTTATTCAACAATATTGTGGCTAGACCCACTTGCCTCACATCGGCCACAATTTGCCGCAAATTTGATACCCGATTTTCAAAGCCCAGGATCTACCAGTGTCATTGAATAAGATTGCCCATCTAACATCGGTACACCCTCGATTCGACACCCGCATATTGTTTAAAGAGTGTAAATCTTTAGCTGATGCCGGCTTTGACGTTTTTCTATTGGTAGCAGATGGTTCAGGTGATGAGATAACCGATGGTGTATCTATAGTTGACGTAGGAAAGCTGGATGGCCGCATTAAGAGAAGCCTAATCTCTACGAGAAAAGTCTATGCGAAAGCGCTGGAACTAGACGCGGATATTTACCATGTTCATGACCCTGAGCTTCTGCCGGCAGCAGTAAAGTTAAAACGCCACGGCAAGACTGTCATATTCGATTCACACGAAGATGTACCAAAGCAGATACTGGGGAAGCCATATTTAAGTAAACTGACCAAATGGCTTTTGTCCCATATCTTCGAAAAATATGAGATTTGGGCCTGCAAGCAACTAGATGCAATTGTAGCCGCTACACCCTATATCCACGAGAAATTCGTTGTTATCAATCCAGATACCATTAATGTAAATAATTTTCCTATTCTCGGTGAATTAAGTAGTGCAGATTCAGACTGGTCCCAAAAGAAAAGACAAGTTTGCTACGTTGGCGCTATTAGTACCATTAGAGGCATCAAGGAAATAGTCTCTGCAATGGAGTTTCTCAATGACGATACAAAATTGGTATTGGGTGGAAGATTTTCCGATTTGGATGCAGAACGGGAAGTAAAAACTTATTCCGGGTGGAAAAACGTTGAAGCGCTGGGGCTGATTGATAGACAGAAAGTAGGAAAGGTGCTTGGTGAGTCAGTTGCAGGGTTAGTAACACTTCACCCCATAACTAACTATATTGATGCGCTACCGGTAAAAATGTTCGAATACATGAGCGCCGGTATACCTGTAATAGCATCTGACTTTCCCCTGCTACGCAAAATAATCGACGAACACCAGTGTGGTCTGTATGTAAATCCGATGGATCCAGGTCAGATCGCAGAGGCAATCGAGTATCTCGTTGAGAACAGGGATATTGCACAAGAAATGGGGAACAATGGCATGCGTGCGATACATACCAAGTATAACTGGCCTATTGAGAAAGAGAAGCTCGTCAGTCTCTATACAAAGCTGTCGCTCCCCTATCAATAGTGGGCCTCGAGAGAAATCAGCCAGTCACGCCATTCTGTACAACCTTCTTTGTGCGGATTGCCACGATAAATTCAAAAAGGGCATGGTAGTACAGGGCGTTTTCAATGCGTGTCGAGAGAATATTAAAACGCTATATCGCCCGGCATTTTCACCCACCATAAAAATCCACGCGTTGCTTAATATTGTTATAGTGACACTGAGTTTGCTCCGATAGACACCGTTATACTGTAGCTACAGTTTTGTTATGAGAATTCTATATCTTCATCAATACTTCAAGACACCTGATATGGCAGGTGGAACGCGCTCCTACGAGATGGCGCGACGCCTAGTTGAGTGGGGCCATGAGGTTCACATGATTACTACTTCAACCGATCTATCAGAGAGGCACAAAGGCTGGTCAAAGGAAGTAATCGATGGAATTCAGGTGCACTGGCTGTCAGTGCCCTATAGCAACTCGATGAGTTTCCACCAACGCTTCAGGGCGTTTTTCTCTTTCGCTTTTTCTGCTGCCGCTAGAGCCGCGGCTCTTCCTGGGGACCTGGTATTCGCCACGAGCACGCCGCTGACCATCTCCTTACCGGCAATTTATTCGGCCCGAAAACAGAAGATTCCCATGGTGTTCGAAGTCAGAGACCTGTGGCCGAAGATCCCCATTGCCCTTGGCATCTTGCGCAACCCGGCAATAAAATTCATGGCGAAAATGTTGGAAATCACCGCTTATAAGAATTCATCAAGAATTGTTGCCTTATCTGATGATATGGCAATTGGTGTCGCCGCTACCGGTTATCCCAAGAGCCGTATCTCCGTGATTCAAAACAGCTCCGATATCCAGCTATTTGATCCACGGAAGGCGGTGCACGGTAGTTTCAGAAAGAAATTTCCGCAAATCTCTCCTGGCCCGTTGGTACTCTATCCAGGCACACTGGGCAGAATAAACAACGTCGGATTTCTGGTCGATATCGCTACTACCATGTTGAACAGAAATACTGATATTCGTTTTGTTGTTGTAGGCGACGGCGTTGAGCGAGATGCAGTGTTGTCGGCAGCAAAACTGAGTGGCGTGCTAAATCATAACTTTTTCTTGATTGATCCCTTACCGAAAAGAGAATTGGTTAGTGCTTTTCATGATGCTTCTATAATCGTCTCTCTAGTTATCGACGTTCCAGAATTGGAGGCCAACTCCGCCAACAAGTTCTTCGACGCTCTTGCGGCGTCAAAACCTGTCGCGATAAATTATCGTGGGTGGCAAAAAAGGATTTTGGAAGAGAATGACGCCGGCATCTACTTAACTCGGGATCCAGTCCTCGCAGCGGATACACTTGAAGAACTGCTGAAGGACAACGATCAACTGCACAGGCTCGGCTTAAACGCGGGCAAACTTGCTCGAATAAAGTACTCGCGAGATGGGCTTGCAAGAAAACTTGAGCGCGTACTATTGGCAGCAAGAACTGACTCTTGATCGAAAGATATGGCTCAGACAGCCCCACCTCAATACTTATGCTGTCCGTGGAAAGCCAGCCTTTCTTCACCCTAGATCGATTCCGCCAATCTGCCTCCTTGCTCAATTAGATAAATGCGTCCCCTTTAGTGATTGCTTTTAATATCAGGCGGTAGAGACGCTCCATCGCTCCACGGTTCTCCGCGACCACACTCCTGCCGTTCTCCCCCACTCTGGCCCGCTCTGCTGCATCCCCGAACCAACCCTGTAGAATCGATGAAAGCTGCTGTTCGTCAGCTACCTGCACTGCAGCGTCTTTTTCCAGCATCATGCTGCCGATGGTTGAGAAGTTGAACATATTTGGACCGAATACAATGGGAACGCCCATCGCGGCAGGCTCAAGAATGTTATGGCCTCCCACAGGCACCAGGCTGCCGCCGACAAACGCCACGTCCGCCGCCGCTATAAACAGTGTAAGCTCACCCATGGTATCTCCAACGAAAACCTGGACAGAGTCGCCGCAGGCGTCCCCGCTGGAGCGCCGGATCGTGGCAAAGCCCTCTTTTACGCAAAGATCGGCAACTTTGTCGAATCGCTCGGGATGGCGCGGAACCAGCACCAGCATGGCGTTTGGGTATTTACCCAACACCCTTCGGTGGGCTGACAATACCTGCTCGTCTTCTCCCTCGTGGGTACTGGCAGCTACCCAAACCAGCCTATTTCCCCACTCGCGCCGCAACACCTCTGCCCGCTCATACAGGCTGGCGGGTAAGCGAGTATCGAACTTGATACTGCCGGTAATCTCTATTTGGCTCGGTTCCACGCCCAGCTCCCTGAATCTTTCGGCATCCGCTTCCGCCTGAGCGGCAACTACCGATATTCTTCTGAACGTCTCGCGGGTAAACGATGGGAAACGGGCGTAGCCCCGTGCGGATTTAGCAGACAAGCGGGCATTGGCGAGTATGGTGGATACACCCCGACGTTCGCAGACAGCAAGAAGATTGGGCCATATCTCCGTCTCTATCATTACCAGGGTCCGGGGCTTTACGCGGCGAATGAAGCCATCAATGGCGAGGGGAATATCGAAAGGGAAATAGCAGTGATGAACCCGGTCAAGAAACAGCTTTTTTACCCGCTCGGATCCGGTGGGCGTTGTTGTTGTAATGACCACCTGCTGCTCTGGCAGATCCTCGAGAATTCTTCTAACCAACGGCTCGCAGGCCTGGACCTCGCCCACCGAAACAGCATGGATCCACAATGTATCCTGAAGGGCATCCGCACAAAAAAGCCCGAACCGTTCATTCCAACGCCGCCTATATCCGGGGGATTTGAGACTGCGCCATAACAGACGAAGCAGAATCGCCGGCACAAGCAGATAGAACAGTACGGTATAGAGCTGTCGCATTGGAATTGCCGGTGGTTTATGAAACGAGTAATCCAGGGCACAACCCGTTTTTCAGGGAAGAATGGAGCCACGAAGGTCTCCGGGTTCGTCGATTAGACCTGGCATACCAATGCACTACCTCAGAGCCTCATCCAAGATCCGCCCCACAACCTCAACCGTTTTGCGCATGTTCGAACTCGTCAGTGTAGGGTGCACCAAAAACATCATGCTGGTTTCACCCAATTCTCGTGCTACAGGTAGTCTCTCTTCCGGTACAAAGGCTGAGCCTGTGAACGCCTTTTCCAAATAGATCTCCGAACAGGAACCCGGGCCGCAGGGAACCCCTGATTGTTGAATCTCATTTAGGATGCGATCTCTGGACCATCCATTCTTCAATCCATCAGGAATGATAAAGGCGTAGAATTTGTACCAGGCATGGGTAACATGGGATGGCGGCCGCGGGCACCGGACCAGCGACGGATAGCCGTCGAACAACCGCCCCAACTCCTCGGCATGCTGATTGCGGGCATGGTGCCAATTCTCGATCCTACCCAACTGATATACACCGAGCGCTGCCTGCATCTCGGTCATGCGCCAGTTGCTTCCGATAGACTCGTGCAGCCAGTTGAAGCCCCTGGAATGCTTCGCACCTTTCACCGCGATCCAGGATTTCCCGTGATCCTTGAATTCCCAGGCGCGCTGCCAAATGCTGTGATCGTTGGTTGTCAGCATCCCGCCTTCGCCGCCGGTAGTGAGTATCTTGTCCTGACAAAACGACCAGGCGGCCACATGCCCCAATCCGCCCACCGGCCGGCCTTTGTAGCGCGCGCCATGAGCTTGCGCGCAGTCCTCGATAACGAACAGTCCGTGCTGTTTCGCAAGCGACATAAATCCATCCATGTCACAAGGCCACCCAGCCAGGTGTACCGCGATTATCGCCCTGGTCCGCGGAGTCAGCAGCCGGCTGACTGTTTCAGGCGATATATTCTGTGTCTCTCGATCCACGTCGGCGAACACCGGCGTCCCGCCCACCATGACAACAGCGCTGACCGAAGCTATGAACGAGCGCGGAGTGACGATCACCTCGTCTCCTGGACCCACCCCCAAAGAACGTAGGGCCAACTCCAATGCCAGCGTGCCATTGGCCAAGGCAACGGCAAATTTGCAGCCGCTAAAAACTGCGAAATCCTGCTCGAATTGTTTTCCCAGGTTACCTGTCCAGTAATTGACCCGGTTGGACAGCAGAACCGAACTGACGATCTCTGCTTCCTCCGTGGAGTAACTGGGCCAGGGGGCGAATGGACTATTCAACATCTAAAGACTCCAAGGAGACAATCTGTAGTTTGATAGCGGGAACTTGCCGTCATTGCACAACCTTTCCCGGCACGCCCAGTACCCTTTGCCCATCTGGAATATCGCTAATAACCACCGCCCCTGCTCCGATCACGCATTGGGCGCCGATGCGCACCCCCTCGCGCACCACGGCGCCGATCCCAACCCAGGTTCCTTCGCCAATCTCCGTTTGCCCTGCAAGCCGTGCACCCGGGCTGATATGCACGCCGTCACCGAGGATGCACTCGTGATCAACCGATGCTCCGGTGTTGATGATCACGCCCCTGCCAAGCACCGCATCCGCATTGACCACGGCTGTGGCGAAGAGTACGCTCCCGAGGCCAATCCTGGCATAGGGACTGACTACTGCGGCAGGATGAACTACCGAAACCAGAGACGCGCCGGCCTCTTCCATTGACGCTAGAATGGAGAGGCGCCGGCGGTTGTCTCCGACCGCCACCAGTAAACCGTCGGCGGCTTGCCGAGCGCTTATCAGTTCAGCACGCCCTCCGGCTACAGGCCAATGCCCCAAGGTATCGAGTGTGGGCCAACGATCATCGAAAAACAGAATCTGCTTCCAGCCCATCCGTTCCGCAGTATCGGCAACGACCTTTCCGTGGCCTCCCGCGCCGAAAATGAGCAGCTGCTTCATTGGTTCCCCCTAAACTTCGACATTGTAGCCTGCCCTTCCTGGGAGATACCGCTGCGGCGGAGCACCCGACTAATCGTCATCAGAAGTATCTTGAGATCAAGAAGCAGCGATTGATTCTCAACATACCAGATATCCAGTGCGAACTTTTCATCCCAGCTGATAGCGTTGCGCCCATTGACCTGGGCCCAGCCAGTGATACCCGGGCGGACAAGATGACGGCGTCTTTGCTCCTCGTTATAGAGCGGCAGATACTCCATCAGCAGGGGGCGGGGGCCCACCAGGCTCATCTCACCTTTGAGTACGTTCCAGAGTTCCGGCAACTCATCCAGGCTGGTTCTGCGAAGTCGGGAACCAAAGGAAGTCAGCCGGGCATTATCGGGCAGCGGGTTACCATCCGTATCATGAGCATCGCGCATGGTACGGAATTTCACCAGCATGAATGGCTTTCCATTGAGCCCGGGGCGCTGCTGCCTGAAAAAGACCGGCGAACCCAGATTGGACCTGATCCTCAATACAAGCAGCAAGAACAGGGGAGAAAGCAGGACCATGGACAATAGCGCCGCCGCCGCGTCAAAGGCTCTCTTTGTCATGCTTTGATGCCTGAAGTCACAGTGTTGAAGTGTGGATAATGATCAGTCAAACGATTCGCAGCCACATCTCACATGAAGAATTGGGAAATCCGATGTGAGGCGTGCCCCCCCCCATATAGTTGCTCATCGTCGGTAATAGAAACTGATCGCATTCGGCGAACACTCTTTATGATAGTTTCGGTATCTGCTCCCGCTAGGCAATTTACGTCCCGCTCAATCAGTTCGACCCACTCTGTCTCGTCTCGCAGAGTTACGCAGGGACGTCCAAAAAAGTAAGCTTCTTTTTGTAATCCACCACTATCAGTGATCACCATTGCCGCATGTTTCAATAGCCAAACCATTTCCAGATACCCAACTGGGTCAAGCAAGTGTACGTTGAGATTCAGACCATTCAATTCAATGGCGTTCCTGGTTCTTGGGTGCAACGGCAAAATGATCGGCTGATCACAATGTATCTGGTTCAAGGCATCTACGATTTGAGATAGCCGTCTCGGATTGTCGGTATTTTCGGCACGATGGACAGTCGCTAAAATAAACCTATTCACCGGGATTTCTATTTCTGTCTCTGGCTTTCTCGCTTTGGAACTATAGAAAATTGCTGCATCCTGCATGACGTCTCCGGCCTTTTCTATGTCTATTGGTAGTTGACAGTATCCCTCAGCCTCTAGATTGATCACCGCCTGCGTTGTAGGACAAAAAAGCGCAGTACTGATTCTGTCGGTAAGAATTCTATTGATCTCCTCCGGCATTTTCATATTAAAACTGCGAAGCCCGGCTTCCACATGCGCTACGGGTATATGTAGTTTCGCCGCAGCAAGTGCCCCTGCAAGTGTAGAATTGGTATCACCATAAACCATCACCCAATCAGGCTGATACTGAATGATAAGAGACTCTATCCCCTCTAACATGCGGCCCGTCATGGCACCGTGACTAATTCCGGATATCTCCAGGTTGTGGTCTGGTAGCGGAATATCCATTTGCTCAAAAAAGATATGCGACATTCCGGAATCAAAGTGCTGCCCGGTATGAATCAATATCTCCCGCACACCAGTTTTCTCTCTTAGTACTCGAGAAACCGCGGCAGCTTTAATGAACTGGGGCCGAGCACCCACTATTGTCAGTATCTTCATCTGGTCATGGTACTTATCAGCCGGCACATACAGAGCATCCTTGGCCTCTCACACCGTGTTTCTGAACGATTCACCTGATAAAGAGAAAATCCCCCTTCTCTCCTGAGACTTACCAATTTTACGGTAAAAACTAGAGATCAGTACGGAAATTCCCACAAGAAGGGCCAACTTGACGCCGAATCCATGGGTCAGCAATACCGTTGTGTACTCGCTATGCGTAAATGTCAGGGTTCCAATCGAGAGCGTGGCAACCCCGGTGAGCAATAGCCCTCGACTTAAACGGGCGAGAACCACTACCACTAGGTCGAGCAACAATAGGCCAAGCAAGGACAACGGAAAGCTCAGCAATCCGGCTTTCATATAAGCGGAGAAGATATAACCGGCCGGAGCCGTGGTTGTCTCCAGCACTTTCCCATAAAACTCCTGCACATAGATTGAACCGACCAATCTAGGCAAATTGACTGCTGTTGGCCGATTGTTTTCAACTAACCATGGATAGATCTGATCAATGAATATGCCCTCAGTCTGCGCATAGTGCACGTGCCAGACACCTACTTCCAGAGGTACAATCAGCGCGCGATTGCCAACTGCAACAAAATACTCCAACATATACTCAAGAAAAGCCACCACATCTTTTCCTTCTCGAATATATGTCATAAGTACCGCAGGAAACAAAGCCAACACTAGTAACGAAGCGATAAGTAAGAAATTGACCTTAAAGCCCCGAAAAAACAGATAGGTCAATATGGCAGTTAACAACATCATTACCTGACCTGCCCTCGCTCCGGTCACAGCGACAGATACGAATACAACTCCAGCAACTAGCAGCGAAATCACCCAGGGCAGCACGCTAAATCTGTTCAATAGCAGCCTGCATGTAACCAGGGAGATTATTAGGGGCGAAACCCCATTCAGCATAATGCTGTAGGCATACTTTGGTAGTGCTGAATCTAGCAATTTCAGCGATTCCTCTCTTGCCATTGTCGACTGAATTGGATCAAAGAGCACTGCGTAAAGCCCAGTCTCCCGAATAGGAACGTAGCTAAAATAGATGGCGAGAAGCCCTGCCAGAAGCAATACCAAAAGAAAAATCGACCGATCCAGTACTTTCAAATCCAGTACCGATAGTGGCTTCGGAAGATCTTCCCAAATCTGCCGAGCCGTTTGATGAAACAGTAGAAAAGAAATCGCGAGCCCAACTATTACATAAAGGTGCACAATCAATATCAGAATAAAAGGATCGGGCAAATAGGTCTCATAAAAACCAGACAATAGAGTACAAGGCCACTGCAGTAAGACGTGAGTAAAAACCAGAAGTGACATACTCGGTTTAACAAAAATATAGCGATGACGTAGAAACACGTAGAAAATAATCGCCGCCGCCACGAACAACAAAGCCCAGTTTAGGAAACCAAACAGAGTAGATGGAGCTTGGATTGCTAGTAGATCTTCTCTCATAAACTAAACCGAACAGCCTTGCGTGCGCACCTGTGGTATATGCCTCCCGTGGTTATTGGCTCGCAGAATCCTCTATTTTCACTCTAATACTAGAAAACAAAAGCTAGTTGCTTTTACTCGAAAAGCGATAGGACATCATCAAATAAACAAGATACATAACGGAGTAACTCGCAGTGTAAAGACCAAGACTCAGTTTGGGATCCGCCATACTCCCACCAACTATCAGCGACACACCGGTAACAAGAAGTAAACATAACTGCCATACAAGTTCGTGCCGCTGCTTTTCTGCGATATAAAAAACGAAACTGAGAGGACTGGCAACGAAGCGAAGAAAAAAGAGGACCACGAGGATACGCGTATAATCGCCCGCTGTGCGCCACTCACTACCGAACAAAACTTCAAAAAAAATCGGAGCAATGGCAAACAGCACCGTAAACGGTACTATTGCCAGGGCTACTAGCGCCTTGAGGGTTTTGATATATATGTCTCTGCAACTACCAGTCTCTCTATAATCTCTACTTGCACGCTCTTTAAAAACATCTTGGACTGATACACCTAAAACGGCTATTGGAGCCGCCAATACTCTCTGCGTCAAGGCAAATAACCCTACAACTGTCGCACCGAAAAAAACACTGAGCAATATAACGGGTAACTGGATAGCTAGACTATTGGCAAGACTCGCCGGTAGGGAGTAGATCGGAAACTTGCGGAACTCGTGCGCCATTTGAAGCATCGACTTTAGAGTCACTCTCTTAACAAGATGCATATCTTCGAGAATACCGCGATAAAACAGGTATAGTGCACCCCCAATCTGGCCACCGATCTGGCCAGCCAATAAGCCACCAGGTAAAGATACAGCTCCGGCCGACAACTGTAGTCCGGCGATTCCACCTGAATAGGCGATTTTTCCAGTAGCAAGTTCTCTAAAACGAGTTCGATAAATCACCCAATAACTAAATGCACGAAACAAGGCAGCTGCAAGCACTCCAATGGGTATTAGAAATATCAAAACACTATCCGATTCGACACCAAGTAAACTATTTAATGGAGCTTGCCAGACTAGTATCAATATGAGCAGCACGAGGGATGTCACAATGCCGAGGACCGAAACTAGAACTAGAACACTAAATGCTTCCTGAACTTTACTGAGCAGAGTAATTGCCATTTCATAGCGGGCAGTAGCCAAAACGCCCGCCACCGTGATGACACTTAAATAGAGCGCAAATATGCCAAAGTCATCTGGTGTGTATAGTCTTGTTAAGAAAGGAGCCACTAACAGAGGCAGCAATTGCGCCAATACTGTACCGGTAAAGACCGTCAGTACGTTTTTAATAAACGGACTTTGCGTCAGCCTCTCTACAAGACTGATTCCCGATCCGTTTTCTGCATCACCTGACACAGAAAACTAGGGCTCGACAATTTGGGATCGTCTCTTCCTGACAGATCGCACAAGTTCAAGGACCCAGACAACCGCCACTGCCAGCAGGAGACCAAGAATAAAAATAATGATGAGCTTTAACAGCAAGCTGGCCCCGTGGGGTCGGGAGAAGTCGGCATTTGGCTCCAATTCGATCTCGGTCGCTTTGGCGGCTGCCAAAGCTTGTTCTAATTCCCGCTTTCTCACCGCTAACTTGCTCTGCAAGTTCTCAATATTGCTTGTCGTCTGCACAACAGAAACCACCCTGGATAGCGACATAAACTCCCGAGCCTCATTCACGACCGGATCCGCTGCTAAATTTGCCTGACTGCGCTGCAATTCATTGATGAGATCCGCTGCCTTTTGCCCTTTTTCGTCAAGCGCCAACATCAGGTCGTTCACTGACTGCAAATCCCGTTGTAACACCCCCGTCTTGGCGCGAGAGATCCGATCGTGTTGACGTAACAACTCCGCAACAATGGCGTCCATCATACGCTTTACATGAGACGCCTGTTCCTTGGTCACTCTCGCTTCCAGAACGACTATTCCAGTATCGCGCTCTTCCTTGATCGTCACTGGAATCTTACTCAACTGCGCAAAATTCTTTTTATACTCCAACAGCACTTGTGGATATATTACTTGTTTCAGGCGTAATACAACCGATGCCGGCGGCTCCAAATAGGCGGGGGCCTGCTCCATATATCCACCCTTTCCAACTTTACCTGTAGCTTGACTTTCTGATCCCACGGACACCACTGCATATAACCGATACCGCTCTGGAGCAAACACTGTCCACGCTATACCTAGTAGCCAAAAAAGCAATAACGCTGGCAAAAATACTTTTGCATTCAGTGAAACTGCAGTCAAATAATCGATACCATCTTTTTTCATGTAGTTTCCGAAGTCTTTTCAGGATTTCTACTCGAAACCTGTTCAAGTTGAGCAACCAAAATTATTTCCAACGCAATATGATTAACCCAGGCTTTCGACAATTCTCACTAGATCTTCTTCCGTCAAGTAGGGATGCATGGGCAGTGAAACAACCCGCTGCGCGAGCCTCTCGGAGACTGCCAAATCAAAACGTTCGGTTTGCAATGCAGGCTGCTTATTCAGGGGTACCGGATAATGCACGGCGGAGGGTATACCCCGGCCATTCATCTGCTCAATAGTGGCGGACCGGTCATCGACTTGAAGGGTGTACTGTGCATACACACTGGTATTTCCCTCCGCGATATACGGTACCACCACGTCGGGCCATTGCTGGGATATCAACTGCGAGTAGCGGGCACCTATTGTGCCCCTCAACGCCACCTCCTCGGGAAAAATCTCCAGCTTTGCGAGCAAGATCGCAGCCTGCAATGTATCTATTCTGCCGTTCAGGCCGATCCGGGGATGATGATAGCGACGATCCTGCCCATGGTTTCGAATCTCGCGCATGACCTTGGCCAAATCTTGATCGTTGGTGAAACAGGCACCACCGTCACCGTACCCCCCCAAGGGCTTGGAGGGAAAAAAGCTGGTGCACCCAATGGTGGAAAGACTACATGACTGCCGACCTTTGTAGGTGGCCCCGAGGCTTTGAGCTGCATCCTCGATCACTGGCAAGCCGTATCTATCGGCGATCTCGTTAATAGCATCAAAATCTGCGCACTGACCGTACAGACTCACAGGCATAATCGCCTTGGTCTTTGGCGTGACGGCGTTGGCGATTCTCTCCGGATCCAGATTGTAGGTGCGGGAATCAATGTCCACGAACACCGGGGTGGCCCCCAACAGGGCGATCATCTCTCCAGTCGCAATGAAGGTGAAAGGAGTGGTGATCACCTCGTCACCTGGCCCCACACCCAGTGCCATCATCGCCACCAACAACGCATCGGTTCCTGAGGAAACACCAATGCAGTCGCTGACACCGACAAAATCCGCTAGGGCCGACTCCAATTCGGCGACCTCGGGTCCCATGATATACTGCCCGTGATTCAGTACGCTATCTATGCGACTCTGTATCCTTGGCTGTATTCGCGCATACTGCGCCTTCAAATCCACAAAATTCATTATTTCAATTCCTTCGCTGATCCAGCAGGATCCATACCGACTCAAAATCTTGTGCGCAGGTGTTTTTCAAGATGAAAAATCCTCGCCTACACTTTTTGCAATCGGCAAATACCCTTATGCAAATAGTAGGTATCACCGGTGTGGGGGCAAATCGCACTGGCGTCGCCCTCCAGAGGCATGTCGAGCCGTTCCCCGTAGCGACTCATCCAACCAATCTGACGCGCCGGCACCCCTGCCATCAAAGCAAAAGGCACCACATCCCGATTCACTACGGCACCCGCTGCCACAAACGCAAATTCACCAATTTCTATGCCACAAACAATTGTGCAGTTGGCTCCGAGAGTGGCGCCGCGCCCAACCCGCGTATCACGATACTCTTCTTTGCGGGAGACGGCAGATCTTGGATTATAAACATTGGTAAAGACCATGCTTGGACCGCAGAATACATCCTCCTCAAGATAGACATTGTCATAGATAGACACATTGTTTTGGATTTTGGCGTTGTCACCGATTCGAACCCGGTTGCCCACAAATACATTCTGTCCCAGGCTGCAGCCGCTACCTATAACCGCACCAGCGCAGACATGGACCCAATGCCAGATGCGAGTATCGTCCCCGATCTGAGCCCCCGGATCTACGATGGCGGTTTCATGGGCTTGGTATTTCATACGGTCTTCCTCAATACTCCAGCGGTAAGGGCACCCGAGTGCCGTTGCGGGAAGAGAGGTAGGCAGCAATCAGGGTTTCCAGGGAACGCAGCCCTTCACGGCCATCGGTCTCAGGCTCACACTCACCCCGAAGCGTTCGGATCACATTGTCATAATAGAGCGGATGGCCAAATCCATACACGGATGTGGTCTCGTAATTTGCCTCGCGGATTCGCTCATCGTCTTCCTGGGGTTCCTCGAACTCCCAGTGTTGAATCTCGTTCACCGCCACCCCGCCGACACGCACCGTTCCCTTCTCGCCGATAATAGTGATGGAACCCTCCAGATTCTTGGGATAAGTGAGCATGGTTACGTTCATTGAACCCATGGCACCGGATCGCCAGCGAACTCCCATGGTCGCCGTATCTTCGACTTCGATATTACGCTCAAGGGTACCGGTATAGGCCTGAATGCTCTCTATAGGACCGATCAGCCAATCCAATAAATCCACGTAGTGGCTGGCTTGGTTCATCAATGCCCCACCGTCAAACTCCCAGGTACCACGCCATTTGTCCATATCGTAATAAGACTGAGGTCGAGTCCAGAAGACATTGATCACAACCATATAAATCCGCCCAAACCGCTTCTGCTCCACGGCTTTCTTAAGCAGTTGCAGCGTAGCATTGCGACGATTCTGTTTGACGACGAAGAGCCTGACGCCCGCCTCATCGCAGGCATCGACCATGCGGATGCCATCCTGCCAGCGGGTGGCCATGGGTTTTTCCGTCATCACATGCCGACCGGCAGCAGCTATAGTACAGGCCTGATCCGGGTGCAGGCCGCTTGGCGTCGTCAATACGACCAAATCCGGTGATGCTCCTTCAAGTAGATCCTCAAGTGCACCATAGCCCTGAGCACCGGTACTTGATACGGCTTTACGCAATCGCTCCGCATCATTATCGCAGACACCAACCAGATCCAGGTGTTCGGCATGGGCCTCAATCGCATCGAAGTGCTTACCCGAAATCCTGCCACAGCCAACCAAGCCGATCTTGATTTTTCGATCAATGATCGGAGAAATGTTTCTAAACATGAGCACTCTCTTATACAGTATTAAGTTATGGGCGGAGAGGCTATGCCGCACTCCCCTAAGTTCGGCATCTCTGTTTAAGGCAAAACTTACCCTTACTTGATGCCTGACCGGTAAAACACTACACATCCGGCCGCATCGATCATCCCGGTTCCAACTCGTCGGCCACTATGCCTTTGGCCCCCGGTCGAGACGGCCCCGGCGTCGCGACTTCATCCGTACACTGCTCCAGATACTCAGGGACCAGTTTGCGAAGACGCTCGAGAAGAAACGAGTCATCCATGCGCCCGCACCCCGTGACCATCTCATCCAGGACCTGGTTGAGCCAATCCCACTCCACGCGGCGGAACTTGGCTAGAAACAACTTTTTGTGTGTGGTTGGCTGCAATGCTTCCTTTTCGTGAAATAGCTCCTCAAAGAGCTTTTCCCCCGGTCTCAGCCCGATGTATTCGATCTTGATATCTTCATCAGGGACTTTCCCCGATAACAGAATCATCTGTTCTGCCAGATAGCGGATCCTGACGGCCGCCCCCATGTCCAGGACAAATATCTCACCGCCCTCCCCCATGACCAACGTCTGCATAATCAGCTGGCAGGCCTCGGGTATGGTCATGAAGTACCGCTCCATCCGGGGATCGGTCACGGTCACCGGCCCACCCGCCGCTATCTGCTTCCTGAAGAGAGGAATAACACTACCCGCCGAATCCAGTACGTTCCCGAAACGAACGGTGATATAGAGTGTGGTGGAGTGCTCATTCAGGTTCTGGCAAGTAAGCTCTGCAACGCGCTTGGTCATCCCCATAATATTTGCCGGGTTCACCGCCTTGTCCGTCGAAACGAGCACGAATACACCGCACCCTGCGGCGTCTGCGGCTTCCGCTAAAATGCGTGTGCCGATTACATTGTTTCGTATCGCCTGCCTAATCTGCGACTCGAGCAGGGGAACATGCTTATAGGCCGCGGCATGAAACACGACATCGGGCTGATGCCGCCCGAAAACCGTATCGATAAAGACCCGGTCGGTAACATCGCCAAGACTGCAGACCAAACACAAATCCGGGTAGCTCTCCAACAATTCCATCTGGATGGAGTAGAGATTGAATTCACTGTGATCCAAAACGACGATGCAATCAGGCTCCATCTTGGCGAGCTGCCTGCACAGTTCCGATCCGATTGAGCCGCCGCCCCCGGTAACCAGGATGGTCTTTCCGGCAATTGCTTGGCGTATGCCCTCCCAGTCTAGGGATACGGCCTCGCGGCCGAGCAGGTCCTCGATAGAGACTTCACGTAGTTCATTGATCTTGACATTACCGGACATCAGATCCTGAAGGTGGGGTACCGAGCGGAAAGGCACGCCGGCCGTTTCACAGCGTTCCACCACTCTACGAATCTGTTGGGACTTTGCGGACGGGATGGCTATCATGATGACATCGATATCCAGGCGATCGATGACCGCGGGAATCTCCTCAATGTTTCCGACGATTGGAATCCCGTGTATATCCCTCCCCTTGCGGCGCAGATTATCATCGACGAATGCCACCGGCCGGTAGGCCTCCCGCTGATTTCTGAGGAGATCTCTCGCAAGCATTTCGCCGGCAAGTCCGGCACCGACGATAAGCACCCGTTCGCCACTTGGAAGATAGATATTGCGGTCCTTGATCCAGCGATAGAGCAGCCGCGACCCACTGAGCATCAGAATGAGCAACAGGCTGTATATAATGGGCACTGAGCGTGGTAATCCCTCAGCACGAACCAGCAAAAAGAGCACCGCCAGACTTGCTACTCCCCCGACTGCCACGGCCTTGATAATACGCACAATATCCGGCAAAGAGGCAAATCGCCAGATCCCGCGGTACAAACCAAAGATCATAAAAATGGTCGCCTGCACTGGCAGGACCACCAATAGGGTGTTGAAAATAACCTTGTCTATGCCCGGGGGAAAGGCGCCCAGATTGTACCGCAACCAAAAAGCAAGATACCAAGCAATCGGTACCACAATCAGGTCATGAGCGATCGCCACCCCCTGGGACCTGAATCGTTGGGGCAGCAAATTGGTACCCGGTTTCATCCCATTCAATCCTATCAAGCCGAAGGTAAACCAACTACGCTATATGGCAAGAAACAATATCCCTGAAGAGACTCCAAAGTTTGCACGCTGGCTCTACAACTAATCTCGCAAGCTACGGGGCCACCCCATTAATCGCATATCGGGAAAGACGAATTATAACCCGCGGGAATTCAACAACGACACAGCATCGCGCATTTCGATCCATTGATTGGAAAAGATAAAAAAAGTTCTGCGCTAGTGGCTTAGGCTGTTCGCAGTACTGTATTCAGCCCAAGGCCGCCACATACCAGTCCATCGCCTCATCCAGACCTTCACCGATGCGGTGGCTGGGCTGGTAGCCGAGGAGACGGCACGCTTTTCCGATATCGGCTTGGGAATGACGAACATCCCCGGCACGAAAGTCACGGTAAGTGGGCTTGACCGGCTGCAGACTGGGACGCCGGGAAATGAGACGTTCCTGGATCATTTCGAAAAGCTTGTTGAGACTGGTCCTGTCGTTCAAAGCAACATTATAGACTTGGTTAACCGCCTCAGGATTCTCGCTCAACGCCGCCAGCAGGTTAACCTGTATGGTATTGTCGATATAGCAGAAGTCCCTGCTGGTCTCGCCGTCACCATTGATGAATACCTCCTCCCCTGCCAGCACCGCGGACACCCATTTGGGAATCACCGCCGCATAGGCGCCCTCGGGATCTTGGCGCTTGCCAAAAATATTGAAGTAGCGCAGCCCGATGGTTTCCAGGTTGTAGGTTGCAGAAAAGACGCCAGCGTAGAGTTCATTGACCAACTTGGTAACAGCATAGGGACTCAAGGGATTGCCTATCCGCTCTTCTATCTTGGGTAACTCGGTATGATCACCGTAAGTCGAACTGGATGCGGCGTAGATAAAGCGGCGGACGTCCCCATCTTTCGCAGCCACCAGCATATTGAGGAAGCCATCGATATTCGCACTGTTGGTGCGTACCGGATCCTCGATCGAACGAGGCACCGAACCCAATGCTGCCTGGTGTAGTACGAAATCCACGTCCTCGCATGCTCGCCTGCAGACATCCAGATCACAAATATCACCCTCTATGAAAGTGAAATCGGTTCCGTCGCTGGAGCAGCCGGCGTCGCTAAGCGCCTGGTCAATGTTGTGCCGGTGACCCGTGGCAAAATTGTCCATGCCTATGACTCTCTGATCGAGCTTGAGCAACGCCTCCACCAAGTTGGAGCCGATGAATCCGGCAGCGCCAGTCACCAACCATGTGTGACGCTGAGACAAAAGACGAGTCTGCAATTCCTGATAGGCGCTCATAGTGAATAATCCAGCCATTTTCCTTTAATGTATAAAGCCCTTGCCCGAGTAACCGACCAAGAAGCGGAGAGCCAGAACCCAGTACCGACGGGCGCTCCCCTAGCGTCCGATGGCGTAATGCATCAGGCCGCTGCGTTTTAGCAGTTTCGGATCGTAGAGATTCCTGCCGTCGAAAATGGCAGGTATCTTGAGTAACTCCCTAATACGATCGAAATCCGGGCTGCGGAACACCTTCCATTCTGTGGCGACTGCCAGGACATCAGCACCGACTAGCGCCTCCTCGGGGGAATCGCAGAGAACCAGGTCGTCCCGCTCACCGTAGATCCTCGCCGTCTCCCGCATAGCCGCTGGATCATGGGCACGAACGCGCGCCCCCGCTTTCCATAGAGCCTCCATCAAAACTCTGCTGGGGGCCTCTCTCATGTCGTCTGTGTTGGGCTTGAAGGAGAGCCCCCAAAGCGCAATCGTCTTGCCCTCGAGGTCGCCACCGAAATGGGTGCTGATTTTTTCGTACAACACCTCTTTCTGACGGTAATTGACCGACTCTACCGCCTCCAATATACGTGCCGGATAGCCATGCTCCCTCGCCGACCGCTCCAATGCCTGCACGTCCTTTGGGAAGCAGGATCCACCGTAACCGATTCCGGGATATATGAAGTGATATCCGATGCGGGGATCGGAACCAATCCCAATGCGCACCTGCTCTATATCCGCATCCACCCTCTCGGCGATATTGGCCAGTTCATTCATGAAGCTGATTTTTGTCGCCAGAAGGGCATTGGCGGCGTATTTCGTCAACTCAGCGGAGCGGATATCCATCGCTATGAGACGATCATGGTTGCGATTGAAGGGCGCGTACAACGCCCGCAGCAGCTCAGTAGTACGAGGATTATCAGTGCCCACCACGATTCGGTCCGGCTTCATGAAGTCATCGATTGCGTCGCCTTCCTTCAAGAATTCGGGATTCGACACCACATCAAACTCCAAACCTGACAGGCGCCGTGCCGCCAGTTTCTCCTGCAGTAGCACCCTTATTCTGTCAGCCGTTCCAACGGGCACCGTCGACTTGTCTATTACCACTTTATATTCATTCATATGCTCGCCGATACTTGAGGCTACCGACAACACATACTGGAGATCCGCAGAGCCGTCCTCGTCTGGAGGCGTGCCGACGGCAATAAACTGGAACAGCCCGTGATCGATCGCAGCCGCCATATCGGTCGTGAAGGCGAGGCGGCCCGCCTCCTTATTGCGCTGAATCAGCTGATCCAGCCCGGGCTCGAAAATCGGCACCTCCCCATCGTTCAGGAGGCCAATCTTATCTTCATCGATATCGACGCAGATGACCTCATTGCCCACGTCGGCAAGACAGGCACCGGAAACCAGCCCAACATACCCAGAACCAAAAATCGTTACCTTCATCTTGCCTCAACTCGACTGACCACAATACGGGCCCCGCCCGTAGCAAACCCCCGATTTTACCACAATCGACAACCACCCCGACAAACAACGTTCATGAGCCACCAAGCGGTTTAAGCGTTGATCTCTATGCCCAGTTGATGCTGGCAGAGTTCGCTGTATTCTCCTTCGTTTGCGAGCAGATCATCATGCCTACCCTGCTCGACTATGCAGCCGTCCTTTAGTACCAGGATTCTGTCAGCGTGTTTGATAGTCGAGAGGCGATGGGCAATTACCAGCGTCGTACGATCCGCCGTCAGGCGCTCCAGAGCTGCCTGTACCTGGCGCTCAGACTCAGTATCCAGAGCGGAAGTCGCCTCATCCAGCAGCAGCACCGGCGCATCCTTGATCAACGCCCGCGCTATGGCGATACGCTGACGCTGCCCTCCGGAAAGCCGCACCCCATCCTCTCCGATGACAGTATCGAACCCCTCGGGCAATTTCCTAATAAATTCAAGGGCATGAGCATCTTCGGCGGCAGCCTCTACTTCTTTCTGAGTGACTTCACGGCCGGCGCCATAGGCGATATTGGCCCTCACGGTATCGTCAAACAGCACAGACTCCTGCCCCACATAAGAGATGTTTTCCCGCAGGGAGGTGAGAGTAAGCTCCTGGATATCCTGGTCATCCAAACAGACGGTTCCCTTGGTCGGTACATAGAATCTGGGAATCAAGGCTGCAACAGTGGTTTTTCCGCCTCCCGATCTGCCCACCAGCGCAACGGTCTCGCCAGCGGCTACATCGAAGTTAATATCAGTCAACGCATTTCGTTTAGCATTGTCGTAACGAAACGCCACATTGCGGAGGGATAATCGGCCCTCAGCCCTCCCCAAGAGCTTCCGCCCCAGATCCTCTTCGGGTTTTCGGTCTACCAATTCGAACACACTCTCGGCGGCAGCCAGTCCCTTCTGCAGCGCTTGATTGATGCTGGTCAGACGTTTTATGGGGTGAAAGATCAAGCCGATCGCCGCTATCAGAGAGACAAACCCGCCGACGGTCAATTCACCGGCCATGGTCTGATTGGTACCGACGTATATCAGGATCGCCAGCATCAGCGAGGCCGCAAGCTCCACCACCGGAACATCCGCCATACCGGCTATCTTGTTCTTGAGATTGAATCGCCTTACGCGGTCGGAGATATTATCGAAACGACCTTGCTCGTAGGATTGACCAGCGAACACCTTGATCACCTTCTGCCCCCGCACCGCCTCCTCCAATACATGAGTCATATCCCCCATGGAGTCCTGCAGCCCACGGCTGATGCGCCGTAGCTGCTTGGCCAGCAATGCCACCACCGCGGCGATTATGGGCAACAGCACAAACATAATCATGGTCAGCAGCCAGTTGAGGTAGAGCATATACGCAAGCAGCCCCACCACGATGACGCTATCCTTGACCAATACCGTAAGTACCTTAGTTGTCGCCTGGGTCACCTGATGTACGTTGAACGTCACCTTGGCAATGAGGTTGCCTGTGGATTGGGCGTCGAAGTAGGTGGTGGGCAGGGTCAGAATACGCTCGAACATCTGTCGCCGTAGATCATCGACTACTCTGCCTGCGACCCACTCAAAAGCGATGCTGCTGATGAAATTCATGCTGCCCCTGATCAGGAACACGACAACCAGGACAATAGGCGTCCAGCGAATTATCTCCGGATCGCGCTCGACGAACGTGCCGTCCAGCATGGGTTTCAGCAACGCGGGAATCGCCGGCTCGGTGGCTGCGAGCAGCATCATCGCAATGACCGCCAGGGTGAACTGGCGCCAGTAGGGGCGCACGAAACCCAATAACCTGAAATAGAGATCGCGCCCGGTCATTGCACGTCCTCGCCGCGTTGAATATTCTCGACAATGCGACTGGTGGATCGATCCTTTCTATACCGCAGCACCCTCACCTCGCCACCGCTGGCGCGCACGCAGTCGTATCCGGCAATCTCTTCCACGCGATAGTCCCCCCCCTTCACCAACATGTCGGGCTTGACGCTGCATATAAGCCGTTCCGGGGTATCTTCAGTAAAGGGAACCACCCAATCCACGGATGCCAGGCCAGCCAACACCGCCATGCGCTGGCCCAGTGGATTGATCGGGCGCCCTGACCCCTTCAGCCGGGCAACGGATGCATCATCGTTCACCGCCACCAGTAGCCGGTCTCCCAAGCGTCGTGCCTCTTCCAGATAAGCGACATGGCCTTCGTGGAGGATGTCGAAGCAGCCGTTGGTCATCACCACCCGTTCTCCCCCAGCACGCGCATCAGCAATCAAGCCGGGTAGCTGCTGCTCCTGCAGGATAGGACTCCATCCCTCCTGGCGTGACAGGGCGCGCCTCAACTCGGGAGGGGAAACGCTACCCGTACCCAGCTTGGCAACCACCAGTCCTGCAGCCAGGTTGGAGAGACCGGCAGCATCGACACTGGACATACCGGCGGCCATCGCTACTGCCAGCACCGCGATGACGGTATCGCCGGCACCGGTGACATCGAAAACCTCCTGCGCCCGGGTGGGGAGGTGCAATGCCGCCTCTCCATCGCGCAACAACAACATCCCCCGTTCTCCGAGGGTGATCAATAGTGCTTCCAATTGCAGATCGCGGCGCATCAAATCGCCGTTGTGGGCCAACTCGCTGTCCGACGTACTAGCACCGGCAACCGCCTCGAACTCTCCCAGGTTGGGCGTTAGCATCGTGGCCCCCCGGTAACGAACGAAATCCTCTCCTTTGGGATCCACAAGCACCGGAATACCAGCGGCGGTGGCGGCATTGATCAGACGGGCCGGATTCTGCAAGGTTCCCTTGGCATAGTCCGACAGCACCAGCGCATCGCAATCCGGCAGCGCAGCGAGACACTGCGCCTCCATGGCACTCGGATCCACACCTTCCAGGTCCTTCTCGAAGTCCAAGCGGATCAATTGTTGGTGACGGCTGATGACCCGCAGTTTGGTAATTGTCTGGATCGACGGCTCCCGCTGAAACAGACAACCCACATCCTGCTGCTGAAGCTGGTTTTCCACTGTTGCACCGGCCTCATCGTCACCGATCAAACCAGCGAGTTGTACCCCCGCACCCAACGCCGCCAGATTTAGCGCCACATTTGCGGCACCGCCCGGTCGGTCTTCCATCTCATCGATGTGGACCACCGGCACCGGTGCCTCGGGGGATATCCTGGCGGTACCACCCTGCCAATAACGGTCGAGCATAACGTCACCGACCACCAGCAGCCGCAAGCCGCCAAAATCCGGCAGTTGAGTTCTCATAACGCGGAGATTCTGTATGCGAAAGGGTGACATTCTAGAAGCTCAGTATCCATTTAAACAAGGGCGGCCGCCCCAGCCTGCTGTTCTGATCCGACAGAGTCGCTATTCGGCGCCGGGGATCTGTTACACTTTTCGCCACCGTTTCTGTTTGATTCAGCCTCAAATCCCTACGGCGATCGACAACCCATTGGACCGGCCACAAGGGGTTTCATGCTCCAGACTATCGACAGCTATCTGCGCAAGTTTGATCTCAGGCTGCTGATCTTCTCCCTGCTTTGTCTCAACTACCTATCCTTGGCGGTGGATGAGAACGAAGAAGAGTATTTCGCTTTCGCCAAATACTTCATGGATCCCGGATGGATTCCCGATGCTCTGAGCGTTACCGACCTGCCGGGTACACGCATTCTATTCGAGATGGTTGTGGGCTTTGGATTGCGCTATCTCTCCTTCGAACAGATGGCGCTATTGGGTCGCTGCATCGGCGCCGCGCTGTTGAGCCTGCCACTGGCCCTGCTATTTCAGCGGCTTCGCCTCTCCCACCTGCAGGCGGCGCTCTTCATCCAGATATGTTGCCTCTTCCCGCACCAAAGCCTGTTCGGCAAGGAGTGGATCTTTGGGCCATTCGAGACCAAGACCATCGCCTACGCTCTGGTGCTGTACAGCTTCTACCTGTTACTCGAATCCCGTTATCGGCAAAGCGCCGTTTTTGCCGGGCTGTCGGTATGGTTTCACGTTTTGGTGGGTGGCTGGTATACGGTGATCCTCTTTATCTATTTGCTGCTTTCAGGCGTATCCTTTAAAGCATCGCTCGGTCTCGCTGCGAGAGCATTCATCATCACCGTCCCCGTCTTGGCCTATCTGGGCTACAACTACTTGCTGGACAATCCGAAAATCATAGACGGTATCAGCATCAGCTGGATATACGTCTACTTCCGAAACGCCCATCACCTGGCGCCGTTCGGAGTCGATGGCGAGATCTCCAGCTCGTTTCTCAGGGGTGCTGTCAACTCCCTGGCCATTGGATTGTTCTGTCTCTGGGTGGTGCGCTCCCGCACGGCGGGCGATGCGAGAAAACTGGCTCTCTTTTTTCTGGTTACATTAGGGCAGCAGACGCTGTTTCTCACGCTGGCCTACGGTGATGACCAGGGAGCTGTTCTCAAATACTATCCGTTTCGGACCAGTGCCCTCTCTTTTATCACCGCCCTGTTGCTGGCCTTCGTATATGGTAATCACATCGCTGCGGAAAGGGCTCCGCTTCTACGCCGTCATCTCTCCCGTGGGTTGGCGATACTGATTGCCCTATCGCTCCTTGGGCTTGGAGTCAATCTCTTCAAAAACCTCCGCGACAGTTACCAACACCTCAACCCGTCACCCCGGGAATCAGACCGACTGCTCCTCTACCGCTGGATTGCTGTAAACACCCCACAGGAGGCTAAATTTCTAAATCTGAATCGAAAACGGCGTGAAGACCTGGACTTCGTCCGGCTAACCGGCAGGGACAGATTCTCTGTGTACAAATTCGTCCCCACCCACAATCGGCTCATATACCACTGGTATCTGAGGGTTCTGGAAAAGCAGCGTGTCCAGGAAGGGATGGACCATCTTCCGGCATTGAGGGAAAAGTACCGGGTGGACTACCTCGTTAGCCCGCGACCGCTGTCGATACCTGGAAGTACTGAAGTCTACGCCAACAATCACTACTGGCTATACGCGCTTTGACCTAGGCGGCCGAACCCAACAACTGCCTTGCCGCCCGCACGACCTCTTGTGGAAAAATCTCCGCCATACAGGTATAGGCGCCGCTACAGGTGGGTCTGCGCCGACAGGGTGAGCAGGGCAACGAATGATAGATCACCCGTGCATTCTCTTTGGTGGTGTCCAGATAGGGGCAGGTGGAGCCAAAGAGGGCCAGGGTGGGCCGATCAAAGGCTATGCCCATATGGGTCAACCCGGTATCCACCCCAATCAGTATCCGCGCCTGCTGAATCACCGCCGCGGCCTCGGTCAGCGACGTCTTCCCGACCAGGCTAAGGGTATCACCACCGGCGGTGGCGGCAATCCTTTCCGCCGCTGCCCGCTCCTCAGGGCCTCCAAGAATAACAACAGGCAGAGTCAGCTCGGCGGCTAAGTTCTCAATGAGATTGACCCAATGAGACTCCGGCCAGTGCTTTTGCGGCCGGGTGGTAAAGGGCGCGACAGCCCCATAGCCAGGTGACAGGGTCTCTTTCGTGGCGACGCTCTTTGCGAAATCCCGATCTGCCTCCGAGAGCGCCACATACATTCGGAAATCGTCAACCGGCAGCCCCAGTCGCTGCGCCATCTGGTAATACTCTGAGCCGATACGCCCGCCGCCATCTCCGCGCTCGACAACCCGCGTCATCAACAGCTGGCTAACCTCTCTGGAACCCAGGCCGATACGATCCGGGGCGCCGCTAAACCACGCCAACAGACCGCTCTTGAGCAATCCCTGAAGATCGATGACCAGATCGAAATGGTAACCACGTAGTTCACGCCGAAATTGACGGACCCGCCCCCAAAGGGTTCCCCATTGCCGTCGCCGCCAGAGCTCCAACCACTCTCCTCGTGGCCAAACGATCACTCGGTCCAACTGGGGGTGATTGCGTAACAGGGCTTTGGACTCTGGCTGCACCAGCCAGCTGATCCTGGCATCGGGATAGCGCCGGCGCAGCGCTGAAATCAGGGGGGAAGAGAAGACGATATCGCCAATAGCGCTCAACCGTACAACGAGAATATTTTCGACCCTGTTCATCTCTGGATACGGTCTTGAGCGTGATTCTATAACGAGGTTTCGGGGTTGCATTGCCGTGAGTGCTTCAGACTCTTATCATGCCATGAACTGGCTATCAGGTCCCCCTGCGGTATGTAATCGGCTTCATGCAGAAAAAAGGTGATCACCCAACTGGCGCTGCATCCGTCGCAGGCGTCCCGCTGCTGCATCGAGGCCAGTATTGGCTACGCCATAACGGTCTCGCGGCCATCTTGCTGCCGACATTCGCCTGCTTCGCGGCAGGGGAGTGGTACAGACACCTCTTTGCCGTAGTCGCGTTCAGCGGCATTTTCCTGCTCTTGAAATACCGGATAGCAATGTGGCGGGCACCCGAATACCGGCTGCTGACACTGCTTTTTTGCTGCCTCTGGGTCCCGATGGCCATCGCCACGTTCGACGCTGAACACCTCGAGCGCGCCTTGCGTACCACCCTGCGCTATACCGCTTATCTGTTTGCCGGCGTTGCCATTGTCTACTACGGCAGAACACAGAAAATCTCCCACATGCTTGTCTACGGCTGCTCCCTCATCATGCTGCTGATGTCCCTGGACGGCATTGTGCAATGGTTGATGGGGAGCAATCTTCTGGGCTACCCCCCTTTTCCCGGTCCCCGCATTGTCGGCGTTTTCCATCCGCACCCCTATCTGAGCCTTTTTCTTGCCGTTTTCTCACCGGTGTACTACGAGAGCATCCGCCGTCTATCCCGCCACAACAAATGGGCATGGGTAGCGCTGCTGCCACTCCTGGTTGTCATCATATTGGGTGCGAGCAGAACTGCCTGGATGCTGGCGCTGATTGGTGCGTTTTCCTACGGCTTGTTCCTGTTTACTACTCTGGTGAAAAAGAACCGCGCCAGCCTGATGATCAAGACCGCGACGATCGCCCTGGTTGCCGGCGCCCTCCTGCTACAGATCGATTGGCTCGAGAAACGCGTCACCGAAACCGGAAAGCTGTTCTCGGGCGACTATCACCTCGCCAATCAGGCGACCGCGAAACGCCTGCCGCTTTGGCAAAACGCTCTCAGAATGCTGGAGGAAAACCCGCTTACGGGTGTTGGCCCTAGGGGGTATGCGGCCAGCTATGACCGCTATGCCCCGGAAAAGGATTGGTGGCGGGGGAAAAACAGCGGTCAACCTCATATGCTGGCACTGGAGGTAGGCGCGGAGACAGGCTTGTTGGGTTTACTGGGGTATCTGCTTTTCACAGTTCTATTGCTTAATCGGATCCGTCAACTCTCCGCCAACGGCGAATTAGACGCCATACCCTGGGGACTCTCGGCGCTGGTGGCAATCTTTCCTCTCAGCGCAGCCATGCCTTTTTATGGCTATTTTTATGCGCAGTTGCTCTGGTACCCGCTTTGTATCTTTCTGGCACTGCAGCCCACTGTGTTGCAGCGGCCCGAGAAGGAGACACTGCTAGCTGTATACGGGAACGATGAGAATGAAACCTGACAACCGCATCGCCTTTTTTCTCGCCACTTCCGGCCACAGTGGGGTCGACAAGGCGGCGCGGCATCTGCTGCCCGAACTCGCCGCTCGGGGATATTCTGTCGATCTCCTGAAGGTCCGGAAACACGGACCCCACCTCGAAGAGAAAGTGGAGGGGCTGAGTATCATCGACCTCGGCTCCAGCCATGTCTACAGTAGCCTGCCTCCGCTGATATCCTACTTGCGCAGGGAGCGGCCGGCTGTCCTGTTCACCGACAAAGACCGGGTAAACCGCACTGCGCTGGCAGCCAGATATCTCGCCCGGGTGCCAACGCGGCTGATACTCAGTTACGGTTCCACCCCCTCGATCAATCTCTCTAAACGGGGGGCCTTCGAACGCTGGTTACAGCGCAATTCCATCGGCCGGCTCTACCCCATGGCGGATAGTGTAATCGTTCCTTCGGAGGGTGCCGCAGACGATATGAGCCGTTATACCGGTCTCAGCAGAAAGCTGATCCAGGTCGTGCCCCGCCCCGTGCTGCCGGATGGGTTGCTGACGCAGCGGCCAGAACGGCCGGACCACCCCTGGTTTAGGGAACAGGGCATACCACTCATTCTTGGCGTAGGGGAACTGAGCGAACGGAAAGACTTTGCAACCCTGGTGCGCGGATTCGCGACGGTCCGGCAGCGGCGAAACTGCCGGCTGATGATTCTCGGAAAAGGCAAAGAACGCAACAACCTTCTCAGACTGGCCGCAGAACTGGGAGTCGAAAAGGATGTAAAACTGCCGGGATTCGTCACCGATCCCTATGCGTTCATGTTCCACGCCGACCTATTCGCCATGACCTCCCGCTGGGAGGGACTGGGATTCGTACTTATTGAGGCGCTCGCTATGGGCACACCCTCAATCGCCGCCGATTGTCCCAGCGGTCCAGCGGAGATATTGGACAATGGCCGCTACGGCCCGCTGATCAAGGTCGGTGACAGCGATACCTTGAGTCGGAAGATTGAGCTACTGCTGGACGATCCACCGGACGCTGAACGGCTCAGGGAAGCCGCAAGACCCTATACCGTAAGCGTAGCAACCGATGCCTACCTGGACGCCATGGGGTTGGGACAGCCGCGATGAATAAACGGCTGGCTATCCTGGCATCCTTTTCCGGGGCCGGCGGAGTAGAGCATATGTTGATGAATCTGATGTCGGAATTCGTCAACTACCCCCTGGAAATTGACCTCCTGACCATCCGCGCCGATAGCGAACATTTGAACACCATCCCCGAGGGGATCAACTGGCTGCCATTGCGGGCCAACCATTCTCTGACAGCCATTCCCGAGATAGTTCGTTATCTGCGACGCCGTCAGCCGCATGCCTTGCTGGCGGCAAAAGATCGGGCAGGACGTGCGGCGGCTATGGCACGGTCGGTTAGCGGGACCAATTCCCATCTCTCGGTTCGACTGGGGACTAACCTGTCAGCCGCTCTCGCGGATCGAGGAATCGTTCAGCGCTGGGCAAGGACGCTGCCGATGCCGGGGATTTATCGCAAGATAGATCAGGTCATAGCCATCTCGGAGGGGGTGGCACTGGACACCCACAAAATATGCCGGATCCCGAAACACCGTATCCGTGTAATTCGCAACCCGGTTATAACCGAAAGAATGCTGGGCTTGGCCAAGCAGGCTTCACCTCACCCCTGGCTCGATGCTGAACAAGCCACACCGGTGATCATTGGTGCCGGCCGGTTAACCCGACAGAAAGATTTTCCAACTCTGATCAGGGCATTCTCCGAATTGCGTAAACTCAGAGAAGCCAGGTTAGTCATCCTGGGCGAGGGTAAAGCGAGAGACTCACTCGAGTCCCTGGTAAGCGAACTTCGCCTTGATGCGGATGTATCCATGCCCGGTTTTCAACATAACCCCTGGGCCTGGATCGCCCGAGCCTCTCTCTTCGTTCTATCATCCCGCTGGGAGGGGTCGGGCAACGTGCTCACCGAAGCCATGGCGCTGAATACGCCCGTGGTATCCACAGACTGCCCCAGCGGTCCGGCGGAAATGCTGCAAGGGGGACGCATAGCCCCCCTGGTACCCATGGGTGACTACCAACAATTGTCCAAGGCGATGAACAGCCAGTTGCAAACTCCCAGTCAGGACCTGAGGCTGGCACAAGCCGTTCAGGAGTACCGGGCCGATGTCAGCGCCAGGCGCTACCTTCAGGCATTGGGGTTGCTAAAATCCGTGTGAAACAGTGATCATTGGTAACCCATGCTGCTTTCGATAAAATACAATTTTCTGTTCGTTCACATTGCCAAGACCGGCGGCACTTCAGTGAGATCGGCCCTGCAGCCCTTGCGCTGGAGAGACCCCTGGTACTATCCCCAATTTATCTGCTCCCGTCTCAGCCACATTAGCGGCCACCGCATCGGCAGCAAGTTTCCCCGTCATGCTCGCATCATCGCCGCCAAGGAGATGCTGCCGGAGATCCTGTTTCAAGAGCTTTTCAAGTTTGCCGTGGTTCGCAATCCTTGGGATCTGCAGGTGAGTTCCTACCACCACATCCGCCGCGAGCGTCCGCATTTGCTGGAAGGGATTTCAGATTTCGATCAGTTTATCCGCTGGAAACTGGATCCGGACCGTCTTTACCAATACCACGTGGACACCTCCATTCAGTCCCAGCTGGACTATCTGGTGGATTTGCGGGGAAAACTTCTGGTGGATTTCATCGGCCGCTACGAGTCTCTGTCCGCCGATTTCGATCATATCTGCAAACAGATCGGTATAATCGCCGTGAAGCTTCCCCACAAACGCCAAGCGCAGGATCGCCAGCAGGACTACAGAAGTTATTACTCCGATTCACTGGCGGAGCTAGTGGGTGATTTTTTCAAGGCCGACGTCGAGGGACTGGGCTACCAGTTCGATCCCCCCTAAGCGGTTCAAAGGCCGGTGTAGTGTCAGTTGATCAGCAGATACACTGCACCGCAGTAGGGGCATATAGCCTGGTCGCCGCTTTTTTTCAGCGGTATATATACCCGGGGGTGAAGCGCTGCGGGATCGGTTTCTGCTGTAGGGCAACTCAACGGCAGCTGGCTGCGATTGACTTTGATCTGGGACTGGGTCTCAACTTCGCTGGTTTCGGACATTTTGTTCTCCGGATATCGCTTGTACTGGCTATCAGACGTAGGTCAACCACTCTGGATGCTCTTCGCGTCGCCCTTCCACCTGATCGAAATAGAGTGACTGTAGCCGTTCGGTAATGGGCCCACGGGACCCCGTGCCTATCGTCCTGTTGTCCAACTCGCGAATAGGTGTCACTTCCGCCGCTGAACCGGTAAAGAAGGCTTCGTCTGATATGTAGATTTCATCCCTAGTAATGCGCTTCTCCTGGACTGGGACTCCCAACTCACCCGCCAAGGTAATCACGGTCTGGCGGGTGATACCATCTAGTGCCGAGGCGAGATCGGGGGTATAGAGCACGCCGTCGCGAACGATAAAAAGATTCTCCCCCGAGCCCTCCATGACATAGCCCTGAGTATCCAACAACAGCGCCTCGTCGTAACCGTTGGCCAGCGCCTCCTGAAGCGCCAGCATCGAGTTCATGTAGTTGCCATTGGCCTTAGCCCGACACATGGTGATATTGACATGGTGCCGGGTGAAGGATGAGACCCGGACCCGAATGCCGTTCTTGAGATTCTCCTCACCCAGGTAGGCGCCCCACTCCCATGCGGCCACGGTGGTGTGCACCTTGAGATTGTCGGCACGCAATCCCATGCCTTCGGAGCCGAAGAAGCACATGGGACGGATATAGGCGGATGCCAGGTTGTTTTCGCGCACCGCCGCGATCTGGGCATCATTCAATGTCTTGGCGTCATAGGGAATCTTCATGCCCAAGATGTGCGCCGAGCGCAGCAGCCGCCTGGTGTGATCGTGCAGCCTGAAAATTGCCGGACCATCCGGGGTCGCGTAGGCACGCACCCCCTCGAATACACCCATACCGTAGTGCAGCGTGTGAGTAAGTACATGCACCTTCGCTTCCCGCCAGGGCACCATCTCTCCATCCAGCCAAATCCAGCCGTCGCGGTCCGCAAAATTGGACATTTCAATCGTCTCCAATAGCTACAATATGCTGTATCGAATTGTGTGGGACTTAGTAATTTCCGCTGCCGCTGTTCCATAGCGCCAGAGTGATACTAAGCGTCCGGATGCGCATCCTCACCACGCTCGATAATAGTTTCCCACTGCGTCGTGACGAACTTGCGCTCCTCAATGAGCTCGTCATCAGGGACTACACCGGGCGATTCTCTCAGCACATTTCGATGATGAACCGCCCGCAACGCCCGATAGGCGTCCGAGAGCCCTGCGGTCACTTCCTCACTCAACAAACGGTTCTTACCCAGGGTAGCCAGAAAACGGACATTGTCTGTCCAATCCAATAGATCCGGGTAACGGTAGGCCCAGCGAAGAACTAAATATTGAACCATAAATTCTATATCTGCGATACCTCCACTGCCTTGTTTGATATCGAAGACTCCACTACCGCTCTTGTCCAGCGATCGGCGCATCTTCTCGCGCATTTCCCTAACTTCCCGACGCAATGCCGAGGGGTCCCGCTCCCGCCCCAGAACCTCCCGCCTGATCCGTATGAAGCAATCGCCCACCTTGGCATCTCCAGCGACTACTCTGGCACGCAGTAGCGCCTGATGCTCCCATGTCCAGGCGTCATCTTTCTGATAACGCTCAAAGGCCTCCAAGGAACTTACGAGCATGCCAGAATTGCCGTTGGGCCTTAGCCGCATGTCGATTTCGTATAACAATCCGGAAGCGGTGCGAGTCGTCATGTAGTGGATCAGCCGCTGGCCAACCCTGACGTAGAAGACATCGTTCGATACCTGCCGCTCGCCGTTAGCCGTCATACCGCTGGTATCGTTACTGCCGTGTAGAAACACCAAATCCAGATCTGATCCGTACCCCAGTTCGATACCGCCCAACTTGCCGTAGCCAACAACGGCGAAACCCTTGTCCTCTCCCAGCACTCCCTGGGGCGATCCGTAGCGGGCCACCAGATCGGCCCAGGAATGTTCCAGGGCACGACCGATAACCACCTCTGCGATATCCGTCAAATAGTCACTTACCACCATTATGGGGATCATGCCGGTGATGTCCGCCGCCGCCACGCGCAGCTTATTGCTGTTTGCGAACTGCCGCATTCTGTCCAGTACCTGCTCCTGGTCTTCGGCATCGGCCGCCGAAAGAACAGTCTGACACTCCTGCACCAGACTCGACCGCTGCAGCGGGCTGTACAACCTTCTGGGATCCAAGAGCTCGTCGAGCAGCAACGGAAACAGGGTGATCTGTCTGGCGATCCAGGGGCTGACACTCGCGAGGCGCACCAACTGGGAGAGAACCACAGGACTCTCCAGCAAGAGCGCAAGATAGGCGGTCCTGCGGGCAATCGCCTCCAACAGCCGCAGCAGTCGCTCCAGGGTATTACGGGAGTTTGGCGCATTACCGGTGGCGGCGAGTAGCAATGGTACCAGTTGGTCCATCCTGTCCCGACCGCGAATACTCAGCAGACGAAAGCTGTGGGATCCACGAAATCCGTTGAGTAGCGACAACACCGCCTCGCCATCATCGAATCCCGCCTGCTCGAGCATCTCGACTGCCTGCTCCCCGTCGATCTTCTGCTCCCAGATTGCCAGCAAGCGTTGGTCCACCCGCTCTTCCTCGGCCTGGCCGGAAGCAAATACCATATCGAAATGCCCCTGCACCCGGCCCCTGTGCTGATCTAGCTGGTCCAGAAAACCAGGCCAATCAGCGAATCCCATGGCGCGTGCTAGTCGTAACTGAGCCGTTGCACTCTCCGGTAACAGATGCGTCTGACGATCTTGCCAGGCCTGGAGACGGTTTTCGACCAGGCGCAGAAACCGGTAGGCGTCCACCAGCTCCTGCACCGCATCCTCCGGCAGTAGCTTGAGCTCACTCAAGTTCGACAACACCTCGAGTATCGGGCGAATCTGCAGTTCCGGCTGGCGCCCCCCCCGAATTAGCTGAAAAGCCTGACCTATGAACTCAATTTCTCTGATACCGCCGGGGCCCAATTTGATATTGTCGGAAATACCTTTCTTCAACAGTTCCCTGCCGATCAAACGCTTCATGTCGCGAATGGACTCGATGGCGTTGAAGTCGAGATAACGGCGGTAGACGAAAGGTTGCAACATCGCCACCAACCGGGCAACAGCCTCGGGCTCACCCGTCAGTACCCGAGACTTGATCATGGCATAACGCTCCCACTGACGAGCCTGAGACTCGTAGTAGCTCTCCATGGCATCAAAGCACATGGCCAGAGGCCCCGATTCCCCGAAGGGTCTCAATCTTGTGTCGACCCTAAAAACGAATCCATCTGCGGTCTGGGTGTTGAGTGCCTTGATTAACTGTTGGCTCAGTCGAGTAAAAAACTGCTCGTTCGATAGATACCGGGGACCGTCGACCCCACCTTGCGCGGGGTAGGTGAAGATGAGGTCGATATCCGAAGAGAGGTTGAGTTCCCTGGCACCCAGCTTACCCATGGCAATTACCAGCAGATGTTGCTGAACGCCGTCCGCGTTCCTTGGCACCCCCTGTTTACGAGTAGCCCAACGGTAGAGAAACTCCAGAGTCTGCCGCACCGCGGCGTCGGCCAGGGCCGACAGGTCCTCCAAAGTCTCTTTAAGTGGGGACCAGGACGCCAGGTCGCGCCAAATGATTCTAACCATCTCACGGCGGCGAAATCGGCGTAACTCCCGGTGCAGCCCCGCCTCCGAATCAACATCCGCGAGCGCTTTGGCCATTTTACCGTCCAGCTCTCCTTCAGCGTAACGGCGTTGCAAATCCCCGCCTGCCACCAGATCCACCAATAGGGAAGGCTCCCGCTGGCAGCTCTGTGCAACGAAATCGCTGGCCTCCCATACCTTTTTCAAATCCACCACAAACGCCGGCTCCAGATGCAGCTCGAGACCCACTTCCTGGGCCTGTTGCTGCCAGCTGAGCCAACGTTCCTCTGTCTCTCCAACGATGGTTTCGAGTGCATCCATGTTGTCTATTCCTACATTAAATCCGCCGGGGTATATACGGGTGCCAGGGGAATTTTACCTGAGTTACTTCACAACCGTGGATTGGCAGTGGGTACCAAACCAAAAGCCCCGCCAGAGGCGGGGCTTAAGTGGATGGCAAATAGCCTGGGGCGGATTGCCAGATACCAGGTTTAAAAGGACGAGTTACATCATACCGCCCATACCGCCCATACCGCCCATACCGCCCATGTCCGGCATACCACCGCCTGCGCCCGCAGACTCATCCTTGGGTTCGTCGGCTACCATCGCCTCGGTGGTAATCATCAAACCAGCCACGGATGCAGCGTTCTGCAGCGCAGTTCGGGTGACCTTGGTAGGGTCGAGAATACCCATCTCAACCAAGTCGCCATACTCGCCATTGGCAGCATTGAAGCCGAAATTACCCTCTCCCGCTGCAATCTTTGACACCACTACCGAAGCCTCACCGCCGGCGTTGGATACGATCTGCCGAACGGGCTCTTCCAGTGCCCTAGCGGCAATACCGATACCGACATCCTGGTCGTGATTGTCACCCCTTAAATCCTTGAGGGTGGGCAAGGTCCGCACCAGGGCAACACCACCACCGGGTACGATACCTTCCTCGACAGCAGCACGGGTGGCGTGCAGGGCGTCTTCGACCCTGGCCTTTTTCTCTTTCATCTCGACCTCGGTAGCGGCTCCCACTTTGATCACCGCAACACCACCAGCCAGTTTAGCAACACGCTCCTGCAATTTTTCGCGATCGTAGTCGGACGAGGTCTCTTCGATCTGGGCGCGGATCTGATCTACTCTGGCCTTGATGTCGTGCTCTGCACCGGCACCATCGATCAGGGTAGTCTCTTCCTTGGTGATCTGTACTTTCTTGGCGGTACCGAGATCGTCCAGAGAGGCCTTTTCAAGGGTCAGACCCACCTCTTCGGAGATAACCGTTGCGCCGGTCAGTATAGCGATATCCTGGAGCATCGCCTTGCGACGATCACCGAATCCAGGCGCCTTCACGGCACAGACCTTGACGATACCGCGGATGGTGTTCACCACCAGGGTCGCCAGGGCTTCGCCTTCAACATCTTCGGCGATAATCAACAAGGGCTTACCGGCCTTGGCGACACCCTCCAACACTGGAAGCAGATCGCGGATATTGGAGATTTTCTTGTCGTGCAGCAGGATGTAAGGCTCTTCCAGATCAGCAGCCATACTCTGCTGGTTGTTGACGAAGTAGGGCGAAAGATAACCGCGATCGAACTGCATTCCCTCGACGACGTCCAGCTCGTTGTCCAGAGCAGTACCCTCTTCCACGGTGATAACGCCTTCCTTACCGACCTTCTGCATGGCATTGGCGATAATGTCACCGATGTTGGCGTCGGCGTTTGCTGAGATAGCTCCGACCTGGGCAATCTCTTTGTCGCCGCTGCAGGGCTTGGACATGGCCTGCATAACGCCAACCGCGGACTCGACGGCTTTGTCGATACCACGCTTCAGATCCATCGGGTTCATACCAGCAGCAACCGCCTTGAGGCCTTCCCTAACCATGGCCTGGGCCAATACCGTGGCGGTTGTGGTTCCATCTCCGGCGATGTCGGATGTATGGGAAGATACCTCCTTGACCATCTGCGCGCCCATATTCTCGAACTTGTCCGCAAGCTCGATCTCTTTGGCAACGGAAACCCCATCTTTGGTGATGGTGGGAGCACCGAAGCTTTTCTCCAACACGACATTACGCCCCTTTGGTCCCAGAGTAACCTTAACCGCATTGGCCAACACATTGACTCCGGCCAGCATCTTCTGGCGGGCGTCATCACTAAATCTCACTTCTTTCGCAGACATGTCTATTTATTCCTCAAGTATTCAGATGGATTATGTTTGAAAGCGGCTGGCTTCAGGACTCGATGACACCCATGATGTCATCTTCCCGCATAACCAACAGGGTCTCTTCGCCGAGCTTTACCTCGGTACCCGAATACTTTCCAAACAGCACCCGGTCACCCACCTTCACATCCAAGGGGCGAGAATCACCGCTATCGAGGACTTTGCCATTGCCCACAGCAACCACTTCTCCCTGAATGGGCTTTTCAGTTGCGCTGTCGGGCAACACGATGCCCCCGGCACTGGTGCGTTCCTCTTCCATACGACGAATGACCACTCGGTCTTGTAGCGGACGAATATTCATCTACCGATTTCTCCTGATCTGGATTGTTTATTACTGAATTATTTATGCATCTGGGCGGCACAACTGTTAGCACTCATCCCGATTGAGTGCTAATAATAGGGTCGGATTTTCCAGAGTCAAGAGCTAATGGGAAAAAAACGAGATACAGAGGGTTGAAAAAGGCCCGTCTACTATCCGGGCAGTCTTTGCCGGGGGTGTAAAGACTGCTAGAGGTGGTGGTCGTAGCGCTCCATGAGATAGCAAAGACAATCCTGACGAATGACTCGCTGGTCCCGTGTCAGCATAGAGGGCATGACGGACACTTTCAGTCTCAGCTCGCCATCCTCTACGTAAAAATAGCGCTCGGATACATCTCTCCCGTGCTCATCACACACCGCGAGCCCCACGCCCACATCCGGCCGGATGCGTCCAAAGGCAGTACCCCGGGGGAGCTCCCGAAAATTGAAGTGGTCCAGGCCATTGGCGAAGAGTATATCCGGCTCCCCGGCAGCAAAACCAAAACTGATGTCACTGGGCACCTTGACGATGGCAACCGTGTGGAATAGGTCGATATCCTGACTCGCCACCGGCTGCTGCGGATGCTCTGCCAGATGCAGGCAGGCATCGAGATAGGCCCGTGCATGCTCTACACCATTGGCCTGCCCGGGTTTCCCACACTCCAGGGTAACCGCTGGACAAATCCTGGCCATCGCCATCGACTGTACCCCACATGGACGAATGAAATAGACCACGGTACGTCCAAACATAGTCGCCAAATGAAGGAACCTATTGTCGATCACATTCACGCAGGCGTAGTGTGGATTCAGGCCCGTGTTGTTGTGGACATCAACGCTGGCAAACACCTCCCGCCGCTGCATAATGTCCACGACCTGACTCATCAGGCTGTGCTCCGGGGTACCTGAATCCTCACACCCGGGCCAAACACGATTGTAGTCCGGCTGCCCATCCAGCCTGCGCAAGCCCACAGCCGCAGCATATACATTGCTAATAAAAAGGCTCAAGGCGCGCGGAAGTTCCCGCCCTTCGGAGAAGTATGGCGTCAGCAGTTCCCGCGCCGCCTCCCAACCCGTGGTCTCGTTGCCATGCATTAACACGGACACCAGCAGCGGCTGCGGTCGACGGCCCGGCAAGTGGATCAGGGTGGGACCTCCAAGCGCCTGCGCCAATTGATCAGCATCCAGATCCAGCAGTCCGGCGGGCAAATGATCGAGTTCAGTCAGTTCGGGCAAAGCGGCAACCAATGGCGGTGAGAAATCACGATATTCCAACCGACAATTATACAGACCATTGGTGGACAGGGCGTCCACTTTCCTGCTGTTTTATGTAAGCCTCGGTCAGGCGCTGCATATTCGGCCCGTGGCGCTTTACCCACGCCCGCTGCCAGTTTGAACCGTTCAGTCCAGATTTCAATCGAGACCTGATAATTCCCAGCCAATAGTCCCGCTCTTGCGACACTATTCCAAGTGTATCCAGTCCACTCTCCGCCAACGGCAAAAGCTCCCGTTCGCATAGCGCCGATACAGAACCGTTGGCACCGTCCAGCCAGGTTATATCCGCCTCTAGTCCATGGCGAGCTGCCCGATAGAAATTGTGCCTGGTGTCCTCGAATGAAAGCAGCCTCTCCGGTGGACTCTGCTGCCGTGCCAATGCAAACACGATGCCGGTATAGAAGGCCATATTGGCAATCGAGTCCGCAATCGTTGGGCCGGCGGGGACCACCCGGTGCTCGATTCGGATACGTGGTTCACCCTCAGCGTTGAAGCCAATTAGTGGCCGATTCCAACGCCAGATGGTGCCATTGTGCAGACGAAGATGAGCCAACTGCTCAGGAGGTTCATCCATGAGCTGGGGCAATAGTACCCGATGGTAGCGGATATTCGCCCAGAAGCAGTCAATAATGGAACCGACAAATTCACGTCCCAGGGTGACACGCTTGTTCAATTCTGTACCACCCATTTGCACCGCCTGTTCAAAGAGTGGAATCCGGGTTTCATCCCAAAGCTCGGCGCCGAAAAGGTAGGGAGAGTTGGCAGCAAGGGCGACCATCGGGGCCGAAACTAGCTTGGCCGCATTGTAGAGCCTTCCCGCCCGTTTACGATCACTCTGCAGGTGAATCTGGAACGAAGTAGTGGCCGACTCCAACATCACATCCTGGTGGGTGAAAGCGAGCCTGTCCCTCCCGCGGATATCGAGTCTGAGCGGGTCTCCACCCCGAATACGCCTGAGTTGCTCATCCAGCGCCTGATAGCGCTGCATGAAAGACATGTTGTCGGTATTCAGGTGTCGCTCCTCGACGGTCGGCAGAATACCGATCATCGCCAAGCGCGCTCCCCAGTTGTTAGCTACCGCATTGCACCTATTCCAGGTCGCGGTAAGCTCGTCGGCCAGCTGGCTGAAAACATCTCCTGAGAGCCGCAATGGAGTGCCATTAAATTCCAAATTGAAACGCGCCAACTCCGGAACCACCAGCGGGTCATCCAAACGATCCAACAGTGGCTGATTGACCGGCATGGGTCCGGCGCTTTCATCAATCAGCCAGGCTTCCAACTCGTACCCTACGATCTCCTCGCCGGATGGAAATTCTTCTTCCTCTAACCAGTCAGCCAATAGCGCCGTTTCATCTCTCAGGCGTTGGGAGAACTCCTGAAAATCAGCCGCCGTGAAATGGCTGTCGGCGATCTCTTGACCCATTCAGACTCCCCGCGCCGTGCCATGCGCCAACAGCTGCCGGTCGAGCAATTCCAACCTCTTGGGAGTGCCAATATCGAACCACAGGCCCGAATAGTGCTCCCCGCTCACCCTCCCCCTGTGTATTGCCTCGCGTAACAATGGAGCCAGGGGAAAGGCACCGCTGCGGCAACCGGAAAACAGCTCCCTGCGATAGACACCGATACCGCTGAAGGTGAGCCGCCGGCCACCTGAATCCACTACACTCTCGCCATCCAGAGAGAAATCCCCATGCGGGTGGTGGCCGGGATTGTCGACCAGAAGCAGATGCGCCAAGCGACCCTCGGGAATCCTCAAGTTGCGGTAATCGCAATCAGTCCAGACATCCCCATTGATTACAAGAAAAGGGGCATCTCCGAAATATCCCAGCGCCTGAAAGATTCCACCACCGGTTTCAAGTGCTCCCGGTGGTTCCGGAGAGTAGCTGATACTGACTCCCCAAGCGGAACCATCTCCAAGGTAGCTCTCGATCATCTGCCCCAAATAAGCGTGATTGACCACCAATTCCCGAAATCCGGCACGCGCCAGAGCAGCAATATGGTAGCCGATAAGGGGCATGCCTCCCACCTCTAGAAGCGGCTTGGGCCTGCTGTCCGTCAACGGGCGCATGCGCTCCCCCCGCCCTGCGGCGAGGATCATCGCCTTATCCGCCCTTTCCCGATTCTCCATGGGTCAACACCTAAACATTGCCAGTAGCGATCTGGGCTAACTTTGGCAAGAACCCAGTGAAAAAACAACAACACGCGTCCACGCCTAAGTCGCGGATGGATTGCAGCCGGGCCGGTGGCGGGTATAGCGCCCGTCTATTTAAATAACAGGTATGGGGTAAGGAAGCGTGTTAACTATCGCTTCATGGAATCGAAAAATTCCTGATTGGTCTTAGTGGTTTTGAGCTTGTCATAGAGGAATTCCATGGCCGCAAGCTCGTCCATGGGATGCAGTATCTTGCGCAGAATCCACATCTTCTGCAGATCGACCGGCTTCATCAGCAGATCCTCTCTGCGGGTTCCAGATCGGTTGATATTGATCGCGGGAAAAATTCGCTTTTCGGCAATCCGGCGATCGAGATGTATCTCCATATTGCCGGTACCCTTGAACTCTTCGTAGATCACGTCATCCATGCGAGAACCGGTTTCCACCAGCGCGGTGGCGATAATGGTAAGGCTTCCGCCTTCCTCCACATTTCTAGCAGCACCGAAAAACCGCTTGGGACGGTGTAACGCATTGGCATCGACTCCGCCAGTGAGCACCTTTCCGGAAGAGGGAATAACGGTGTTGTAGGCCCGGGCCAGGCGAGTAATGGAATCTAGGAGGATGATGACATCGCGTTTATGCTCCACCAGGCGCTTGGCTTTCTCAATTACCATCTCAGCCACCTGCACATGGCGTGCGGCCGGCTCGTCGAAGGTTGAGGAGATCACCTCACCCCGAACCGAACGCTTCATCTCGGTAACTTCCTCTGGGCGCTCATCTATGAGCAGCACGATCAGGTAGCAGTCAGGGTGATTCTGGCCGATCGACTGGGCGATATTCTGCATCAGCATGGTCTTACCCGCCTTTGGCGGGGAAACGATTAGCCCACGCTGTCCCTTACCAATGGGAGCGCAAAGCTCGATGGTCCGGGCAGTAATATCCTCGGTGCTCCCATTGCCCACTTCCAGTGTAAACTTCTTGTTGGCGAACAGCGGAGTAAAATTTTCGAAGAGAATTTTATTCTTAGCATTTTCCGGTTTGTCGAAGTTGATCTCAGCCACTTTGAGCAGCGCGAAATAGCGCTCGCTCTCCTTGGGTGGCCGGATCTTTCCGGAGATGGTGTCACCTGTACGCAGGCTGAATCGCCTTATCTGACTGGGCGAGACGTAAATATCGTCCGGGCCGGCAAGATAGGAGCTATCGGCGGCGCGGAGAAAACCGAACCCGTCCTGAAGAATCTCCAGCACTCCATCGCCGTAAATATCTTCGCCATTCTTGGCATGCGCCTTGAGGATCGCGAAAATCAGATCCTGTTTGCGAGAGCGAGCCATGCCCTCGAGTTTCATGGAGTGCGCCAGTTGCACAAGCTCAGTAACCGGCATTTTCTTAAGTTGGGTGAGGTTCATGATTCTGGGTATGATTACTAAATGGAACCGAAACGGGCCAGAGGCGTCCGCTTTAGGCGCTATATGTACTCAGCTTTTGTAATAGCAACTACATTGCTGAACGCTGTTACCGTTTCCTGACAGCTTGGAGCATTGACTACCGGCATAGCGGCAAACGGGCAGGATTTAGTCAGCACCGAAATGCAGACTTAGAGATTGCTGTCGATGAAAGCTGTGAGCTGTGATTTTGATACTGCGCCGACCTTGGTGGCCTCCACCTCGCCATCCTTGAACAACATCAGGGTCGGAATGCCGCGTATGCCGTAGCGGGGCGGAACGTTGGGGTTCTCATCTATATTCAGCTTCGCAAACTTTACCTTGCCTGAGTACTCTCCCGCTATCTCTTCCAGCACGGGGGCAATCATCTTGCAAGGCCCGCACCACTCTGCCCAGTAATCCACAAGCACCGGTACGCTGGACTGCATAACTTCTGTTTCAAAGGAATCATCGCTAAGATGAACGATCTGTTCACTCACTTGATACTCTCCAATCACCATTTGGGAAGACCGCCGGAATGTGCGGACTCGCACCGGCGCTTCTGAAAATCTTTCTGGTTTATCTACCGCTCAAAACACGGGAATAGTCGTATTAACTACGCATTAAGGCCCCGCCCGCTCGAGACTTAGTCTTGTATTTCAGCGCAATCCACTGATTTTTGCAAGTCCAAGTAAACGAATTGCTGTATGCTACTCCGCCATGACAAAAAAACACCTCACCAACACACGTTTTGACAGCCTTGGACTACTACCTGAGATTATGGAAGGAGTCAAAGACGCTGGCTTCGACCTCTGCACGCCCATACAGGCGGAAACCCTCCCCATCGCGCTTCAAGGAAGAGACGTGGCCGGACAGGCGCAGACGGGTACTGGAAAGACTGCCGCCTTTCTGCTGGCAATACTCCACAAGCTACTAAGCGAACCCGCAGCCGAAAACCGCAAGGTCAATCAGCCTCGGGCGCTGATTGTCGCGCCCACCAGAGAACTAGCAGTGCAGATCCACAAGGATGCTCAATCACTCGGCCGCCACACCGGCATCAAGTTAGGGCTGGTATTCGGCGGCACGGGATACGAAAAACAACGGCAACAGTTGGAAGCAGGGGTGGACATTCTTATCGGTACCCCCGGCCGCCTGATCGACTACTTCAAACAGCACGTTTACAACTTGAAGGCTATCCAAGCTGTCGTGCTCGACGAAGCTGACCGCATGTTCGACCTCGGGTTCATCAAGGACATCAGGTATTTGTTGCGCCGCTGCCCGCCCCCCAATCAACGATTGGGCATGCTCTTTTCCGCGACTCTCTCACACAGGGTCAAAGAACTTGCATACGAGCATATGAATAACCCCGAATCGGTCACCATCGAAACCGAAAATGTCACGGCCGACAATGTCACTCAGACCTGCTATATGACGGCCAACGAAGAGAAGATACCCCTTCTAATCGGCCTACTGCGGAACCTTGAGTCCTACCGGGCGATGGTATTCGTGAACACCAAGCGGGGCGCGGACCAGGTATGGGGATACCTCGAGGGGAATGGAATCAATGCAGCCGTGCTCTCGGGCGACGTACCCCAGAAAAAGCGCCTCTCCCTGCTCTCCCGGTTCCAGAAGGGCGAACTACCGGTGCTGGTGGCCACCGATGTCGCAGCCCGTGGGCTGCATATTCCGAATGTCACCCACGTGTTCAATTACGATTTACCGGAAGACGCGGAGGACTATGTGCACCGGATCGGCCGCACAGCCCGCGCCGGCGAGAGCGGAGAGGCCATCAGCTTCGCCTGCGAGACATTCGCTTTTTCGTTTCCGGATATAGAAGCCTTCATCGGCCACAAGTTACCAATGGCCCCCGTGTCCAGCGCCTTACTCGCAGAGATAGAGCCGGGGAGCCGTGTCAAGGTGAAGCGGCCGCGACAAGGTAACCGCCGACGCGGCGGCAAGCACGAAGGCAAGGCACACAGCGGCCGACCACAGAGGAAACGCAAACGTCCGGCAAACAGGTCTTGAACACCCCCACCCCCCCCAGTTTCAACAGCGACAACAAGTGCGGGCGTTGCCGAAGCTCGCGCTGCTGTACCTATGTGACCGAAGCACTGGGTGCGGCGCCACGTTCCAAAGCAGACTTCGACCATCTGTTGTGGCAGATTTCTCATAAGGGCGTAAGTATCTATAAGGACACGGACGGTTGGTTTCTGCTGGTGGAGGCCGAGTGTAACCACCTGAAGAAAGATGGGGGATGCGCGATTTACGAGACCAGACCGCAAATTTGCCGTGATTACGATAACGAATGGTGTGAATACGATCAGCCGGCGGAAGAGGGTTTCGATCTCTATTTCCGCAGCTATGATGAACTCCTCACTTACTGCAGAAAACGGTTCAAGACTTGGGGACGATAGTGCTAGCTGTCAGCAGGTCAGCGAAACCGTTTATTGCGGGAAAGTCCTCTGCGGGCCGCACCGCCCCCCGGGTGTCGGGCTTTAACACTTGCAACAGCCAGCCGATGCCATAGCGCCTGGCTGATGCCAATACGGCGGGACTGTCGTCCACGAAAAGCGTTCGTTCCGGATCAAAGGGCTCAATCTGCTGTAATTTACCCCAAAAGCGCAGGTCCTCTTTGGGAACACCCAGATCATGAGAGCAGACTACACCATCCAGGTGCCCTCCCAGCTGAGTACGGCGCAGTTTCAGGCCCAGGGATTTCTGGTGTGCGTTGGTTACTAGTACCGTCCTTCGGCCAGAGCGACGAACAGCATCCAGAAACGGGATCACGTGAGGATGCATCGCAATCAGCCCATCAACCTCCTGTTTCAGCAAGGCGATATCAAGCCCCAGCTCCCGGCTCCAGTAATCCACGCAGTACCACTCCAACGTGCCCTCCCGGCTTTGGTACCGAGCATACAGCTCACTCTTGGCCGCCTCGATATCCATGTCATGTGCCAGAGCGTATCTCATGGGTACGTGCTCGAGCCAGAAGTGGTTGTCGAAATGGAGATCAAGCAGTGTGCCGTCCATATCAAGAAAAAGTAAATCAACCTGGTACCAGTCAATCATCAGCCACTTTGCTTCGCACCTGGGAAAAGTTTGCCAGTATGTTACCTGGAGAAGGAGCATTGCACGATGGGGCTCTGTAAGTTGGGCCGCTCAGTGCTATGCTTATTTTACCCTTGCTCACTCACTTCCGTACGCTGCAATAAATAAATCTCGACATGCGCCGTTTCCTGGATACACGCAACAGATGAGTCTTCATTTATCTACGACCCAACTGCTGGCCATGCTTGCGAGCTGCCTAGTCTGGACCGTACAAGTAACTGCAGAGCCGAGCCAATCTGAACCACGAGAGGTATTCGAGTTCGAGGACTTTCCGCTTCAAGAACCGCTCGAACACCCCGACTGGTTCAAGCAAAGCTTTCTGGACCTGCCACAGGACCTGCAGGAAGCGATGGAAAACGGCAAGCGCGGCATCATCGTCTATTTCGGTCAACAGCGGTGTGCCTACTGCAAACTCTTGATGACCGCCAACTTCGGACAGCCAGACATTGCTCACTATACCCAAACCCACTTCGACATCATTCCCATCAACATCTGGGGTGTCGACGAAGTCACGCTCATCGATGGCGAAACGATGATAGAGCGCGATTACGCTGTGGCCGAGAACACCAACTTCACCCCCTCGCTGATCTTCTATGATGATAGCGGGAGAGAAGCGTTGCGACTAAGAGGATACTACCCACCCTATAAATTTCTTGCTGCTCTCGAATTTGTAGCGGACGGTCACTATCGACAGGAACCTTTCAACGCTTACCTGGAGAGAGCTTCCGGTGCACTGGCATTCGAACCCGGCGAGTTGAATGAGGAACCCTTCTTTTCACCTCCCCCTCATGCACTGGACCGCAGCGTCTTCCCTGCTGACAGACCTTTGGCGGTTTTCTTCGAGCAGGGAGATTGCCACGCCTGCGATGTGTTACACGCCCAACCATTGAGCGAGCCTGCCATAGCCGATTTACTACAGAAATTCGATACGGCCCAGCTCGATATTCACAGCGACACCCCCATAATCACTCCGGGCGGGGAAAAAACCACCGCAAAGGCTTGGGCCCAGGAACTCGGTCTCTTCTACACCCCATCCATACTCTTTTTCGACGAGCGGGGACGTGAAGTAATCCGCCTAGATTCGGTAGTGCAGTTTTACCGCCTGCGCAATGTTTTAACTTACGTTGACAACCGAGGTTATAAGACGGATCCCAACTATCAACGCTGGCGGGTGAATAGCCGCCTCTAACTTTTTAGCAGAATTCCCGCAGGTATTCTTGTAGCTGATCACGGTTGGATCGCAGCTTTTCCCCCACACCCCGCTTGTAGCCTTTTCTCAGTTTGCGCTGCAAACGCTGCAGACGCTTGCGGGCGCGCCAGCACCGCTCTCCCTCTTTTTCGGTCCTCTGCGAATTCCCGGTCCGGGTCTTTTCTCGGTTTCTTGACTCAAACACCTCTCTGTCGGTTGCCCCTGCCTTAGGTTTACGTACCACTGGTTTCTTCCAACCGATATAGGGGGATTTAACCACTAGCGACTCCGTCCTGCCAGAGCGACAACCGGTTTGGGTAAACTCAATCTGCCCTGATGGATCTACACACTTAAACACACGTTCACCGGCACGGGTATCATGACTGATCAATGCTGCCAACAAAACCAAGTAATGGTACGAAGGCAGACTAGCGGGAAACAAAAGAAAAACACGACTGGTCATCGATAACCTCCTTGTCATCGTTAAGAAAGTGACCCACTTTTCCTCGATTAGAGCGCTCTGATTCCTTCCGTGGAAAACAGCACTCCCAAACATCATCATACGCGAAAAACCTGGCGTGAATCACCAGCTTGTTTACTGCTCGGAGCATAACGAGCGAATTGGCCGACTACCACATACTTCCATCAGCAGCGCGGCTGAACAATGGACTGCAACCAGTATCGCGATACCAACACCGAATTAAAGTCAATTCCCAGAATACCGATAAACTGAGCATGCCGCACCTGTCCAGTTTTCCTCAAACCACCCCTGCCGATGCCGAAACCACCAGGCTTAGGCGTCAGCTGCGCGATATGAAGGAAAAGGCGAGGCTCAGTGAGGAGACCTCACGGCGCTGTCACGAACGTGAGATCGCGCTGCTGGCGGCAAGTAATTTGCCAGAATTGATGAATACCCTGACCGAATGGATGCGTCAATCCTTCGGACTACCCTCGGTTAGTCTGGTACTGTACGACCCCGAGCATGTATTCCGGTATTTGCTGACCAACACAGGTCACCCCCCGGAAAGCTATCCCAGCATTGGGTTTGTGGATAACCTTTTGGATGTCTCCCCTGTATATGCCGATCTTAGCCAACCCCTGCTGGGCCCTTATCAGCGAAGCGACCATGCACCTCTGTTTCCTGGGCAGACAAAATTACGCAGCGTTGCTGTACTGCCGCTGTTGAGGCATGGCTTCTTGTTTGGCTCTCTCAACCTCGGAAGCAACGATCCGACACGTTATCACAGCGCCAAAGCCAGCGATTTTCTCGAACGCCTAGCCTCAATCAGTTCGGTTTGCCTGGAGAACACCATAAACCGCGAACACTTGGTAGTCAGCGGTCTGAAGGACGCGCTTACCGGATTACACAATCGCCGATACTTGGACAAACGGCTCGCCGAAGAAGTAGCCCGCGCACAACGCCATCGGCAACCTCTCAGCTGCCTCTTTGTCGACGCAGATTACTTCAAGAGCATAAATGACCACCACGGCCACGATGCGGGCGATGAAGTCTTGAGAGAGCTTTCGCGAAGAGTCCAAGAATGCCTGCGAGCCTCCGACGTAGCGGCACGCTTCGGAGGAGAGGAGTTCGCCCTGCTGTTACCTCAGACGAACCTTTCAGAGGCAATCAGACTGGCGGAGCGCATACGTGCACTCATCGCAGCGGAGGAGATAAACCTGGGAAACGGAACCGCAACCAAGGTGACCGTGTCAATAGGTGTAAGTGAACTGCTTGCTAACCAAATGGCCGATGGTTGTGAACTGCTCAAAGCCGCAGACGAAGCTCTATACCGTGCCAAGAGCAACGGCAGAAACGGGGTCAGCTCGCACCCAGCTGGCGACTGAAAGATGATCCCCTCGTCAGCCCCGATACCGGACGCTCTCCCTGTACCTCTTCGAAAATTAATTCCCGCCGACCTGTCGTTCCATCAATAGCCTGCAATAATTGCTGACTGATAAAAATTAATTTTCCATAGCGGGCAATAACGGAACGCTCCTCCGCATTCACAGGCGCCCTCAGAGCGATCACGTGTCTATTAATACGATTTATCTCATCGAGGAGTTGGGATTTCAGCGTTTCCTTAAATTGGACATCCATGAGCTGTACACCTCTGAGTCTGTTTCAACCTCGACACACTACTCGACCAAGTACATTACCGAGCTTTAAGATAATAGACCTGATTTCCACACCTGGCAATTCCACAGAGCCGGCTTAACTGTAAGAATATCCCCAAAATTTAAGCGCGAAATCCGCCTTTTTTCCACCCGGCATCCCCATATTCAGTGGCTTCGCAAGGTGAAATACGCTGATATACCTTGATGTTACTCCGGAGGTTTAAAAAATTCCGACAACTTTACCCGGATTGAGGATATGCAATGGATCCATGGCCTGCTTGATTTGTCTCATGACTACCACGGCCTCGGGATTCTCCTCTTTTAGAAAATCGATTTTACCCATACCAATTCCGTGCTCGCCGCTGCACGTCCCCTCCATTGAGAGCGCCCGGCGAACGAGCCTTCGATTGATCTCTTCAGCCTCCTGCATTTCATCCGCACTCCCGGGGTCGGGCAATATCAACAGATGAAAATTGCCATCCCCGACATGCCCCAACATGGGAATCGGCATGGAGGCACGATCAATGTCTTTCCGGGTCTCTCTGATACACTCCGCCAACCGCGAAACCGGCACGCAAACGTCGGTGGTAATGGGGTGGGCCCCGGGGCGCAGCTGTAAATCAGCGGGATAGGCGTTGTGCCTGGCCTTCCACAACCTATTGCGGTCTTCGCTCTTGGTTGCCCACTGGAAATCTGTACCGCCGTGCTCCCGGGCGAGTTCCTGAACCGCTTCCGCCTGCTCCCGCACCCCCAGGTTTGTGCCATGAAATTCCAGGAAAAGATGGGGAATTTCCGGATACCGAAGATCGGAGAAACGATTAATTGCACGCATCTGCAGCCCATCCAACAACTCGATGCGGGCAACGGGTACCCCCATTTGTATGGTGGCAATCACGGTGTCCACCGCAGCTTCCACAGAAGCGAAACCGCAAACCGCGGAGGAAATCGCCTCTTGCCGGCCGTGGAGTCGAACCACAAGCTCAGTGATTATACCTAACGTGCCTTCCGATCCGATGAACAGTCGCGTCAGGTCATAACCCGCAGATGACTTTCTCGCCCGGCTGCCTGTCTTAACCACGCGGCCGTCCGCCAACACCACGGTCAGCGACAACACATTATCCTTCATGGTCCCATATCGCACGGCATTGGTACCCGAGGCCCGGGTTGCCGCCATGCCACCAAGGGTTGCATCCGCACCCGGGTCCACCGAAAAGAACAATCCAGTGTCACGCAGATAGCTATCAAGCTGCAAACGCCGGACCCCCGCCTGCACGCAGCAATCCATGTCCTCACGATTAACGCGCAGGATGTCGTTCATTTCCGAGAAATCCAGGCAGATCCCACCTCGCAATGCCTGCACCTGCCCCTCCACAGCTGTGCCGGCACCGAAGGCGATTACCGGTACCCGATGGCCAGCACAGCCGGACACAATCCTGCTCACTTCGTCCGTGCTCCGCGGGTAAATCACAGCATCGGGCAATGCGGGTGGCCAACTCGACTCGTCGTGAGAATGGTGGGCACGAACCGGCTCGCTCAACAGCAGCCGCTCTCCAAACAGCTCTCCGAGGTCGGCCAGGGCGGGGCCGATATCTCCGTATGTCGGTTTCAAAATGGTCCTTTCTCGGGTCAGGAAGTGGAAAGACTATTCGAAAAGCTCGAGCAAATCCCCATAGCCTGCTTCCGCCATTTGGTCTTTTGGGATAAAACGCAGCGACGCAGAATTAATACAGTAACGCATCCCGGTCGGACCCGGCCCATCGGGAAAAACGTGGCCGAGGTGTGAATCGGCCTCGCGGCTGCGCACCTCCGTGCGTTGCATGAACAGCTTGGAATCCACTCTCTCCACAACCTTGGTTTTTTCCAGCGGTTGCGTAAAACTTGGCCATCCTGTTCCAGAATCGAACTTATCGCGCGACGAGAACAAAGGCTCGCCGCTAACGATATCCACATAGAGGCCCTCTCCCTTTTCGTCCCAATACTCATTGTCAAAAGGCCGCTCTGTTCCATCCTCCTGAGTCACACGGTACTGAAGCGGTGTCAAACGCGACTTGAGCGTCTCCGTCGACGGTTTCTTCTGACTTTGCTCATTAGATTCAGATTTATCGGCCACGGCAGTTTGCCTCGCGTTGTGTGAATGGGGACGGCAGCACCCTGGCCGTCCACCAAAAATCTGGATACCGGGGGCTAGGGGGCGGTTCTCAGCCGGCGGACAAAAGACCCTGTACAGGGGCCGCCAGCTAGGACCCGCAATCTGCGCTGAGACCGACTCGCCAGCACCCGACTCCGACGCGCGCTCCCGATATCGAGCAATCAGGCGTCCTGTTCTTCCAGTGCTGACGCCGCCCCATCAGCTTTGAGTTCATCAATCGCAGCACTGCGATCAGCTTCATTGGCGAACATGGTACTGGTGCCGACCACCTGCCCATTGCCAGCCTTCAGGTTGAAGTACTGTTGGCCGTTTTTGGCCTCTTTCAATTCGTACCGTTCGTCACTCGAGCAGTTCTTTTTTACTGATTCGATTCCATTCACGGCATTCTTCTTGGCACCATAATTTTCGCTCTTGAGTAACACCTTCCCGTTGCCGCCCACGAAAGAAAAACTGAACGGCTCCTGGGCGTCGCTCTTCTTCAACACAACTTTCATGCTCTTTCCTCTTTGTGGTTTATTTATCCTAACTCGGTCTGCGATCAATCCATGTTCACAACTCCACCTGGCACAATCAACCGCAGACATAGAGAATAACCGCCACCGCTATTCCCGGCAAACTCTACTTAGCGATTCAGACCAGCCGAAGCAGCGGTACCAACCGCCCCCCCTCTTCTCTATACTGTTGGATAACCGCGTGGCGGGTGGAGAAAAACAGGACACAGACATGAGAGAAGTGGACCAAGGAATTGCCAATGAAAGGGGCAAGGGCATTGGCTGGATACAGATCGTAGCGATTGTGCTGGTCGCTATGGTAATAACTGCGGCGGCCACACTCTGGTTGGTAAAGACCTATTTTTTTACGCCTGAGTTCACTCCGGTTACTCTCAGCCAGGAGGAAGAGCGGGTTTTATCCCACAAGCTGGAGCGGCTAGAAACACCCGCACCCGCCCCAGGTAAATCCAGTCCGGACCTGGTACCGGAAAAATATAGCGAATCCGGCCTCTCAAGAGAGGTCAGGCTCAGTGAGCGAGAACTCAACGGACTGCTTGCCAACAATACTGATCTAGCCCGACGTGTGGCCATTGACCTTTCGGAGAATCTGATCAGCGCTAAGATTCTCATTCCCATGGATGAGGACTTCCCGGTAATGGGCGGAAAAACATTGCGCGCCAAAACCGGCGTCACCTTTGCCTATGATAACGATCGTCCTGTTGTCAAACTGCGTGGCGTCACGATCATGGGCGTACCCCTACCGAACGCTTGGCTGGGTGGACTGAAAAATATTGATCTGGTCAGTGAATTTGGCCATGACGACGGTTTCTGGAAGGCTTTTGCCGACGGTGTGGAGGCAGTCAGCGTAGAGGAAGGCAACCTTATGATCCGCCTGAGAGAGTAATCAAGCACCGTCTTATTCGCTGTCGTTAGGATATGTTAGGGCCTGTTAACACTAATTGAAACAGCGTCGTTGCTGCCCCAGAAAGAGCCAATCAAGGCGCGAGGAGTAAGGTTTGGTGGTTCCAAATGAATGACGAGCAACGCCGAGTGGCCCTTTTTGGGGCGCAACCCGGAGGGACGGGGCCATTTTTCCCCAGTTCCGCGTTGCACCTCGCTTATGTAGCGGTGCTACACCGCGCTCGGTGCGCCTTGACCTGCGATAAAATGGCCTCCGGCGACACTGTTCCAATTAGTGTTAACAGGCCCTAGTTCAATCTACAGTGAGGCACTGAATCACAGAAGTGCAAAAACCAAAGAAAAGATGGATCGGCTTTACACTGTTGATCCTTGGCGCACCGGCACTGCTTATCTATCAACCGTCCCTTCTACGCAGGCCGCTGACGGCACTACTCTCCCACGCTACGGGACTCGAGTGGAGAATCGATGGCGATTTCGATCTTGGCATCGGCCTAAGTCCGCATCTGGTTGCGGAAAACATCACGTTGGCTAACCCCGACTCAGGAAACCCAAAACCGATCGCCAGGGTAACCAGATTCGAGGGCAAGATACTATTGGGCGCGCTGTTATTGAAGCGAGAACTGCGCTTTCCCCTGCTGTCGGTCGACAACGCTGAAATCGTTCTCCAGCGCAATCATGAAGGCCGTAGTAATTGGGCGCCGCCGGAAGTAGCTGACTCCACCAGCACTGCAAGCAGTAGCTGGCGAATCAGGGAAATCGAGAAGCTCTCACTCAATAACATAAAGCTTGACTACGCACAGCCCAACTCGCCCCCCGTTACTGCGCTTATTGACTATGCCAGTCTCACCTTAGGGGCGTCTCAAGGGGTCCAGCTAGATGCGAATGTGATGCTCAATGACCACCCTCTGGCGGTCACCATTTCCAGTGATATACCTAACTCGGAACAGAAAGCCGACCAACCCCTCCCGTTCAGCGCCAGCGTACAGGCGGCTAACGGACAGCTAGAAACCTCCGGCACACTGGGCTGGCCGTTGCGGCAATCGGCGGAAACCCGGCTGGAGAGCCGTCTGTGGATAGCAGATCTCAATAAACTGACCCGCTATCTGGTGAACGATTCACAACTCCCTCTGCTTGGCGAATTTGAGCTGCAAACGACATATCAGGGAACATTCGAAACATCTCGACTGGAGATTAGCCATGCGAAGCTGGGAGACAGCCAACTCAGCGGCTTATTGACGCTGGATACCCGGCATGAGCCTCCCCGGCTCTCCGTCAATATTTTGCTCGATAAGCTTACCGAGACCGTGATAGGGGCACTGAGAGAATTACTGGGTCCAAGTGAGTCGTCATCGGCCAAGATAACCTCAGTCGACTGGAGCGCGCTGCGCCGAATCGAGGTCGAAAATTCGCAAATAAACCTGAGGGAACTGCACCTCGGCGGACATACATTCAGTGATATTCGCCTTGAAACCAGCCTGGCGCTGGGAAGGCTCTTCATGCGTCTGCACCCCACAAACTTGTTCGCAAAAAAGCTGGAAGCCAAGCTATCACTGGACGCTTCGGGAGATACACCCTTCTATGAGATCAGCGCCGACGCCGAAGCACTCGATTTGGCAGCATTAATCAACATGTTCGTAAAACCGCCCCTCGAACAGATGGCGCTGGCGCAGCTGAATGTAACCATGAGCGGTAGCTTAAAGGGAAATCAGCTCAGGGGTATCGACGATCTGAATCTAACGGCGACCGGACTCCACCTTGCCGTAGGCAACAAGGAATCCACCCGTACCCTGGCGCTCCGTGAAGGGTCGGTCAAGATGAAGCACGACATCCAGGGGTTGCAAGTTGAGGCTATGGGAAAAGTCGATCAACAACCGCTCGACTTCAGGCTCAATACAGGTCCGGTTACTGAAAAGACCATCGCTGATGAGCTCTCCATAGATCTAGGGTTAAGTTCAGGTTCGGCCCGACTCAACGCCAGAGGGAAACTCTCATCTCTTGCGACAGAAATGGCGTACGCGTTGGAGACAAGACTACGGAGCAGCAAGCTCTCGGACCTGAATGGCCTCAGCCGTCTGAATCTACCTGATATTGGCCCTTTTGAGGCAACGATCTCGATTCGAGGCGGAAAAGATTCGCTGGCCTGGAATGCACAAGAGATCACGCTGGACAGAGCCAAGGCTCAAACAAGCGGAAAGGTTACCTGGTCAGAAGGCGCCCCCGAGTACAAGCTATCCTCTGTGGTAGAGTCCGACCGGGCTCACTTATTGAGCGCCTTGCTACTGCCTGAATTACCGGAAGTGGGCCCGTTGAGAGCCAAGTTCGAACTGTCGGGTAATCAACGGGCTCTGCAATCGCACATCACCGAGTTGCGCTTGGGAACATCGATCGCAAGCGGTACTGTTGATGTTAAATTCGATGGCCCTCGACCGAGTTTGAGTATCGATATCGATGCCCAACGCCTTCAACTGGCGGATCTATTTATCGGCGCAAGAGACGACCTAACCGCTGATGATTCGACTAGTCCCTACGTCATCCCCGATTTTAGCCTGAACACCGCCCCCCTGCAGACGATAGACTTGCAGCTGAAAACCCACATCCATAATCTGCTCCAGGAGGAACACCATCTGGGCGAGTACACTCTCAGCAGCCGATTACGAGAGGGAAAATTGATCTCCGAGGGAGAGATCCACTCCGCTTATGCCGCCAAAATCCACTACCAAAGCGAATTGTTTGAGCGGGCGGGCAAACCGTTCCTCAAAATGGCCCTAACAACCGATGAACTGGATTACGGCGGATTGCTGGCCGCGTTCAATGTCTCGGAAAAAGTAGCCGGCAAACTGGATCTACAATTGGACATGGAGGGCAGCGGTCAACGATTCCGGGAACTGCTCGCCTCGGGTTCAGGCAGCCTGCTAATGGATGGCAGTGGCGGAATGATCGATATCGATGGTATGCGGTTGTGGGGCGGAGAGTTCTTCAAGTTATTTTTACCCAGAGCATTCACTGGAGACGAAAAGGGTGTGAAACTTATCTGCATGGCAGGCCGCTACCGTTTGTCGGCCGGTGTATTCGCCAGTGAGGGAATCGTACTCGATACAGACCAAACTACCATTGGCGGCGCTGTCCAGATCAAGTTGCCATCCGAGGAACTCAAGGGGGTATTCCAACCCAAACCCAAAGGCATTCGGTTGGCCACTCTCGACGCACCGATCACTCTAGGGGGAACCCTGGCCCAACCGCAGGTCCAGGCATTGTCCGGCGAAACACTGATCGCGCTGGGAAAAATAGCCACTGGCTTGGTCAACCCAGCCTACTTGGTGGTACTCTCCGGCTCCTTGGGTACAAGCAAGAATAACCCCTGTAAAGAGGTGCTGGACGGCGACGTCCAATCCAGAAGACCAACAACTAGAAGTGTCATCACCGATTCGCTGGATGTGCTGGGAAATATGCTGCCTAAAACTCCCCCTGAAAGCGAACCGGGACCACCGACCAAGAAGGCGGCGGAGGATCAGTTCATCAATCCACTTAATCCTGTTGGAAAATAGCCTCCTAGGGCATTAAAAGTGGGCATCGGCACCCTGATCAAGTCGGTTTCACTCCTGTCGACAATGGTGTAGATTGTTGGAATATCGTGCAATCGCGAGGGCAGGAAATGAATATCCGGTCGATGACAATCAGGACCCTTTTCTGGCTGATACCGATTGCCGTGGGGGTAGGGCAGGCGCAGGCGGCCAATTTTCGCTGGATGAACTTCTCGCCTGAACGGCATTTCACGGAGCAAGACTGGGAGATGGTAACCAGTACTGCGGATCAGGCACTCAACCAGGGTAAGGATGGCGAACTGTTTACCTGGAACAACCCGGATAGCGGGAGCTCCGGCAGCTTGACACCCAAAGACGCAGAGAACCGGGAGGGCATGCCCTGCCGCGTTCTAACGATAACCAATAACGCCCAGGGACTGAGTTCCACGGGGACCAACTTGCTGTGTAAACAGGCGAATGGCGAGTGGAAAATCGTCAAATAAACCGGCGACACAAATGCTAGTCTAAGCAGCGGCTGATTCCCGTCATACCCAATAGGGGAAATCGCACGATGCCGCCGATGCGGTCATTCATAGCGATTCATAATTTCCTTTTTCGCCTTCTTGTACTCCTCATCCGTGATGATCCCTCGATCATGGCTCTCTTTGAGGTCAATCAGCTCCTGCCCCATAGTCGTGGTGGTGGTGCTCTGCTGCACCTTTGCCCCCCCACCCCCGCAGCCGACGACAAAACTTGCCGCCAGTAAAGCCGCCGCAAAGAAACGCGATGCACTGAATGTCATGCTTTCCACTCCTGACTCAAATCTTAACCGCCGCATCTACGCGAGAATTATAACCGCCACGGCAGCCTGTATGAAACTCGAAAAACTGTATCTCCCCGGGGGAAAAGCAGGCGCGAATCAAATCTCAACAGGGCATCTTCTACCCGAGCCGGGAGACCGGCTACAACAAGGGCCCGACCAGCCTCGTCAGATTCTCCACTAACCGGCTGCCCATTCCCCGCCGCTGCCAGCGTTGATACTCCAGCAGATCGCAATCAGACAAATAGCGCCCATTGAGAGACTGCAATTCGGAGGTAAACGCCTGATCGTAGATGAAGAGGCTGATCTCCATGTTGAGCCAAAGGCTTCGCATGTCGAGATTTACCGAACCGACGATGGAGAAGGTACCGTCGACAACGATCGTCTTGGTATGCAGTAATCCGCCGGTAAACTTAGCGATTCGCACGCCGGCCATCAACAGCTCGTCGTAGAGAGAACGGCTGGCGTACCTCACCAATAGCGAATCCACCTTGGCCGGTACTATTATTGTCACCCGGACGCCTCGCTGAACGGCTGATATCAGTGCCATCTTCAAGCTGTCATCCGGCACGAAGTAGGGGGTCGTGATCACCAATTCACGTCTTGCCGTGAAGAGGGTAGTCGTCAACAGCTGATGAATGGCCATATATCTCAGCACCGGCCCCGAGGGGATCGCCTGCAAGCTAACTCCTTCCGGCACCGGTGAACAGGGTGCTCTGACGCCCTCGTCAGCTCGGCCGGTCTCCAATACCCAGTCCTCGGCAAAGACACCCTCGAATTCCTCCACTACTGGTCCGACCACCCGGACCATTACATCTATCCATTCACCCACCCCCTCATCCTGCTTGAAGAAACGGGGATCCACCAAGTTCTGGCTACCGGTGTAGGCGATGCGGCTATCGATGATGACCACCTTGCGGTGATTCCGTAAATCGGCGCGACGGAACAACATGCGAAGCGGGCTGACCGGTAGAATAGCCACCACCTCAACACCCGCACTTCGTAGCTCGGCAGCCTGTCCACTCCTTAGGAACTGCTTACTGCCCACCGCGTCCAATAGTATCCGACAGGAAACACCCCGCGCCTTGGCACCGAGCAAGCTCTCCACCACTTTATCCGCCAGGCCACCCGGATACCAGATATAGAACTGGAGATTGCAACTGAACTGAGCGCCATCAATGTCTCTGATTATGGCATCGAAAATGGACTGGTAACTGTCCAATAGCCGCATCTGGTTACCACCGAATACCGGCATACCTACCACTGTCAGGGCTTGCCGGGCCACCGGTTCGAGGGTGGTTGGCACTCGGGGATTGGATTTCTTGGCGCTCTCCCGCAAACCAATCTGCCACTCTTGAAATTGCCCGTGGATTTCCCTGGCACGCCGGGAACGCTTTTCCCCGAGACGGTTTTCACCGATGAGGAGATAGATCAATATCCCGATCAATGGCAATACCCAGACCACCAAGACCCATGCAAAGGTGACTGCCGAGGGCCGCTTGAGCATGATGATTCGGGCCGAAATTCCAGCACTCAACAGAAAACCCAGTATATAGAGCAGGTGAAAAAACCAATGAGTTTCGTCGCTGGTCATAACAGTTTCCTGCGGGCGATGGGGGGCGTTACAGATCCAATGGCTTGGTTAGGTTATTGACAGCAAAACCCCGGTCATCACCTAATCCGGGGCCACCGGCGTCGCATATCTCAGCCATAGGTAGCCCGCGGCACCGGCAATCAAAGAGGCTAGGAGAATGCCCATTTTCGCCACCACCACTGTTTCGCCGTCCCATGCAAACGCCAGTTCGGAAATAAAAATTGACATCGTGAAACCGATGCCCGCGAGTAAACCAGCCCCAACCACATGAGAAGGAGTCACACCTTTGGGTAGCTCCCCTATTCCCATTTTTAGTGCAACAATCACCGTACCCGCTACCCCTACCAATTTACCGAGCACCAACCCCACCGCGATACCGATAGCGATGGGATCCCCAACTGCATTGATAACCGAATCCGCATCCAGAGGTATTGCAGCGTTGGCGAGGGCAAACAGCGGAATCACAAGGTAGGTTGACGGAATGTGCAGACCGCTCTCCAGCCGCTGCAAGGGGGATACGGTGTAATCCATAGTCTGACTCATACGCCAGATTTTTCCCGTTTGTCGGGTATTGTTAATCAGCGGCTGGCCCTCGTTACGGACATTGTCGAAGTCATCGAGCAGGCCCCGCATTCTGCGGCTAAAATCCTCGGGTTTGAAACGGGAGTAGGAGGGAATGGTCAATGCCGCCAAGATACCCGCGATCGTGGCATGCACCCCAGATCCCTCCATGCAGATCCATAACAGCGAGGCCAGCAGAAAATAGGGCAGCGCCCGGCGAATGCCCAGTAAATTCAACAGCTGCATTACACCGGCGACTGTCAGCGCGAGGGTAAGATAAACGACATCGATCTGCTCAGTGTAGAAAATCGCTATTACACTCACCGCGCCAAGGTCGTCAACAATGGCCAAGGCCACCAAAAACGTCATCAGCGACTTGGGCACTCTATCCCCTAGTAACGCCATGACTCCGACCGCGAAGGCTATATCCGTCGCCATCGGTATGCCCCACCCCCTGATACCTTCCCCACCAGCGTTTATCCACACATAAAACAACGCCGGAACGACCATCCCCCCGATGGCGGCGATCACCGGCAAAAGTGCGTTTCTGATGCTGGAAAGCTCACCAACCAATATCTCGCGTTTTATTTCCAGGCCTACGACGAAGAAGAAGATCGTCATCAGCCCGTCATTTATCCAGTGGTGTACGGTATGCTCGATACGCCAGCTACCGGCGGCTATCCCGACCTTCACATGCAACAGGTGGTTGTAAGGATCAAACAGCGGGGAATTAGCGATGATCAAGGCGATCACGGCACAGGTTATGAGCAGCACACCAGTCGTAGTCTGGCGGTGAAGAAACTCTTCGAAAGGGGTGGCTATACGCTCATAGGCGCGTTCCCAGGGGGCGAAGTATTGGCGGTTTTCCGGCATTGTAAATCCTGATAAGACAGCTGGTGGCGGCTCCCGATCAAATTTCCGCCACCTCAACAAGTGGCGTGCATACGACTGCACCTGCGAAGTCTATCAGTAACCTGTTAAGGGTGTTAGATCTAGCGCAATATCGGCAGTGTCTTACTGCTGTGACATCCAAACCTACAGCCCGCTGAAAACCTGAAACAAAAGCAGGAAACGGAAATGGATCACGAAATTTCTCGACTACAGCACAATATCGACCCGCCACGGCGTTATAATAGTGGGTGCGGTACCGAGAAAGCACCCAGACAGTTGGCAGGACTAACTCAATGACCAAAGATCCGAGAGACTTCTCCGTACGACTGAAAGAGGCAGCGGGAGAGGCGGGAATTTATTCACCCAGAGAACTGGCCAGAGTCTTGGATGTACAGGTGCAGACAGTTAACCAATGGTACAGCGGGAATTCCCAGCCAAACGGAAAAAACTTGATCAATCTACTGAGTCTGTTGCGTGTCGACCGGGATTGGCTTGTGCACGGTAGAAGCTCGGAGGATGACAGAGCCGTAACGGGCGCGGCCGACCCCACAACCGATTTCCATGATGCCGCAGCGGTATTGCAAGGCATGGCGGGATTACTCTCCAACCGTACCAATGCCATCGATGCCGGGGACGCCAAGAAAATCGGCCGTACGATCGAGAAGGCAGCACGCAATCTAGAACGTGCCTTCGAAGAGCTGCACGAACTCTACATCAGCAAATACGAGCAGGACCAAGACGGTCGCAAGACAAACTAGTTTCCGCTTGGGCTCTGGCGTTCTTGTGCTAGGGCCTGTTAACACTAATTGGGAAAGTGTCGCCGGAGGCCATTTTATCGCAGGTCAAGGCGCACCGAGCGCGGTGTAGCACCGCTACATAAGCAAGGTGCAACGCGGAACTGGGGAAAAATGGCCCCGTCCCTCCGGGTTGCGCCCCAAAAAGGGCCACTCGGTGTTGCTCGTCATTCATTTGGAACCACCAAACCTCACTCCTCGCGCCTTGATTGGCCCTTTCTGGGGCAGCAACGACGCTGTTCTAATTAGTGTTAACAGGCCCTAGGTATTTGGTGGGCAGAGAGGTGGTTGTTTTGAGCGTCTCCATGGAGAACGCCGAGCTGATATCGGCAAACTCGAGATTCTCTATCAGGGCCTGATACACCAAATCGTATTCTTTTATGCTCGGCACTACGATATGCAGCAGGTAGTCTGTCTCCCCGCTCATTCGATGGGCCTCGATGATCTCGGGAATTTGCTGTATCACTCCCTTGAAGCGCCGCAACCAGCTGCTGTCGTGTCGGGATGCCTTGATCGACGCGAAGACGGCTACCCCCAAGTTGAGGCTCTCCCGGTCCAGTAGCGCCACCTTGCCCCGGATTACGCCAAGTTTTTCCAGTTTCTGGATCCTGCGCCAGCATGGCGTGGTGGACAGTCCCACGCGGTCTGCAATCTCGGCAACCGGGAGAGTGGCGTCCTGTTGCAGCAGCTCGAGTATGAGCCTGTCTTTTTGAGAAAGATTCATTTTTCTATTTTATAGGATATAGGAGAAATACATTCTATATTATCCCGGTATGAATGAGATAATTGCAATAAATTTCCGGCACTAATGCGATATGATTTTCATCACAAGCCAATCGATGGAGGCCTGCGATGAAACAACAATGGCAAGAGTATCTGGACTTGATGAAACAGGAGATTGTCCCGGCGCTAGGTTGCACGGAACCGATGACTGTAGCCCTGGCTGCGGCCAAATGCCGCGAGCTGCTGGGGGGCATACCGGATCAATTACAGATCTGGGTCACTCCCAACCTCTACAAAAACGGCATGGGCGTGGGTGTACCCGGTACTGGTGGGGTCGGACTCCCCATTGCGGCAGCGGTAGGTATCACCGGCGGTCGGTCTGAAAAAGGTCTGGAAGTACTGAGCGAGTTGACCCAGATCCAGGTATGGCGGGCCGAAACGCTGCTGAGAAAAGGAGTGATTGCCATCCGACTTCATGACCATCAGGACACGCTATATACCCTGGCCCAGGCTACCTTGGGGGATCGCTCTGCCCGCGTGGTAATCGAGAAGACCCACACCTACTTTTCCCTCATCGAGCTTGATGGACACCCCCTGGAACACAACGATGGTAGAAAGCCTTCTCTGTCGACAGCCAACGAAAAAAAACCGGAGATAAGTATGGCGGCCATCTATGAGTTTGCCACTCAGGCACCCATCGCCTCTCTGGAGTTCATCGACGAAGCTGCACGTCTCAATGGCGAGCTCTCGGAAAGCGGCGTTTCCGGTGCGCACGGATTGCGGGTGGGGCACACGCTTAAAAAACAGATTGAACGCAAGCTGCTCGGAGACGATCTCCTAACGCGTGCCATGCTCCTCTCCTCAGCCGCATCGGATGCCAGAATGGATGGCGTAATGCTGCCCGCCATGAGTAATTCCGGCAGCGGCAACCAGGGTATCGCTGCTACCATGCCGGTAGTAGCCTGCACCCAAATTCTTGGCTCCAGCGACGAAACCAGAATCCGCGCACTCACCTTAAGCCATCTAATTGCCATTTATGTCAAGAGCAGTCAGCAACGTCTCTCGGCACTATGCGCGGCGAATACCGCCGCCATGGGCGCGGGCGCTGCGATTACCTGGCTGCTAGGAGGAAAACTTGAGGAGGTGAGCAATTGTATAAAAGCGATGACAGGAGACGTAGCGGGTATTATCTGCGACGGTGCCAAAGCCGGCTGCTCCGTCAAGGTGTCCACAGGGGCGGCCAGCGCCGTTAAATGTGCCCTTATGGCCATCGATCAAACTGCGGTGACCGATCAGCAGGGAATTGTCGAGAAGACGGCCGACCTCTGTATCCGTAACTTGGGACGATTGTCCCGCCAGGGAATGCAGTGCACCGATGCCCAGATCATCGACATCATCCGCAACAAACCGCAGGCCGATACCGCTATTGGGTGACCACGGAACGCGGGCGACAGACACTCCCACTCCCTCATGTAAAACGGTGGCTGAGGTGCTATTGCCGCCGACTCACCCCCGGGAAATCCGATAGTAGAAGCCGCCTTGACTTGCGTCACCATCCCGTTTTTTTCCATCAACTATAATGAAGATGCTGCACCGCAGTAGGGCACTGAAGGCACTTTCCCAGATCACGGCAAGCAAGCGAGAGTCCACTTTCCATGACCAATAAAGATTCCAACCATCACCTCAACCGCAGTATGGATCTCGGTAGAAAGGTGACGAACTTGTTGTCTAAACGCAACGAACTGGCACAGGAGCGCTTCAACACTCGGGTCGGCAAGGCGCTCAACACCCATTTGGCTCCCCTCATGCGAAAGCCAATGCAGCCCTGGGAACTGTGGAACAACTGGTACCGATACGGTGTTGACCTAGGCCAGCGCTGGGTGCTTTTTTGGGATACCCTTCGCCAGCGGGGTAACAATTTCCTGGAGCACGAACGCTCCGGAATGCCACCGCTCCTGCACTTCGAATATGAAATGGTGATGGACGGACGTGAATTGGGGCGCCCGGTCAATTATGCATTGGTGCGGATTCTCCCCGCAGATGATCTGGAGATCGATCCCAAGCGGCGCCCCTATATCATCATTGACCCGAGAGCGGGCCACGGTCCAGGTGTCGGTGGGTTTAAGGACGACTCACAGGTCGGCGTGGCGCTCCGCGACGGCCATCCGGTATATTTTGTAATCTTTTTTCCAGAACCCGAGCCAGATCAGACACTGCTGGATGTCTGCGATGCGGAGCGACAGTTCGTCGCTCGAGTTCGGGCACTGCATCCCGACAGCGCCAAACCTGTGGTGGTCGGCAACTGCCAGGGCGGATGGGCAGCCATGATGCTGGCTGCGGCGAACCCCGAGGACACAGGCCCGATAGTAATCAATGGTGCGCCCATGTCCTACTGGGGAGGCGCCTGGAGTGAAGGCGAGGGCGACAATCCGATGCGCTATGCGGGGGGAAACCTTGGCGGTACTTGGCTTGCCTCTTTCACCGCCGACATCGGCAACGGCCTGTTCGATGGCGCCTATCTGGTACAGAACTTCGAAAACCTCAATCCAGCCAACACTTTTTGGGACAAGTACTACAACCTCTACAGCAAGGTAGATAGCGAAGGCCCCAGATTTCTTGAATTTGAGCGCTGGTGGGGGGGGTTTTATCTGCTCAACAAGGAGGAGATAGAGTGGATAGTCCAGAACCTGTTCGTAGGCAACAAACTCTGGACGGGTGGGGTCCGGAGCGGCGCTGGTAAATTTTTTGACCTCAGGGAAATCCAGTCGCCGATTATCCTATTCGCCTCGATGGGAGACAATATCACTCCGCCCCAGCAGGCCTTCAACTGGGTGGCGGACGTATACGGGTCCACCGAGGAGATCAAAGCCCGCGGTCAGGTAATAGTCGGCCTACTCCATGAAGACATAGGGCATTTGGGGATTTTCGTTTCCGGAAATGTCGCAAGGAAAGAGCACACACAGATCGTTTCGGTTCTTAAGTCCATTGAGCGGTTACCTCCCGGTCTGTACGGAATGGAGATCATCGAAACCGAGAGAGATGGAACCACCGACTACGATGTGCAGTTCATCGAACGCAGCCTGGAAGATGTCACGGCTGCACTGAACCGTTTCGAGCGCAACGATGAGCGACCGTTCGAGGCGGTAAACGAGCTGTCCGAATTTAACCAGCGAGCCTATGAATTGTTCGCTCAACCTCTGGTCCAGCGCCTCTCCAACGATTTTATCGCCAAACTGCTGCGCGAATTCCACCCTTCGAGGGCCGAGCGCTGGGCAATTTCGGATCTCAACCCCTGGTTGGGCTGGCTCTCCGCTGCAGCCGACCAAGCCCGGGCGAACCGCCGGGTTACGGACCCCGACGGCCCCATGCCCAGAGTTGAGCGATTCATGTCGGAACTGATCAGCGCCTCTCTGGAATACTACCGGGATGTCCGCGACGCCGGTAGCGAAGCTGCATTTTTTCAAACTTACGGCAACATTTACTCTCTCTACATGGCGGAGAAGCCGGAGCAGCCAGGCAGGGAGCTCCCCTCCGACCCCAGAGAACTCCCTTATGTCAAAGAGGCCTTGGCATCAGTTGATGCAGGAGGCTACCCGGAAGCCCTCGCCCGGGTGGCTGTATTGCTCGCCTACCGCGGAGAACCAATCCCCCTGGCACGGGTCGCATTGAAAAAAGAACTCGTGGAGCAATACAGGGATCTGCTGCCGCAAATGACAAATCATGAGTGGCGCCGAATTAGGGGAGAGCAGGAAATCATAGTGGCATACGAGCCACAGTTGGCCCTGGAGACTCTACCGGACCTGCTGCAGCTTCCAAGCGACCGCGAAAGGCTCATCACCCTTATCGAGAGCATGATAAACGACCCCCGCGTCGAGCAACTGAAGAAAACACCGCAGCAGACAGCGATGTACGAACGTATCAGCGAACTCCTGGGGTTCCCATCCACCGCTAACAGAAACCAGCATCCTGAAAAAAAGGAAAAATGATGATGTCCACCCATGAAAAATACCAGAGGTTGGTGGAACATACGAAGACCCTGACCACGGTCACCACCGCTGTGGCCCACCCTTGCGATGCTTTCTCGCTATCTGGCATGGCGGAGGCAGCCAAGTTGGGGATCATTGATCCTATTCTCACCGGCCCGGAGGCGCGAATTCGGGCGGCGGCAGAAGAGGCAAACATAGACATCTCCGACTACGAACTATTGGATACCCCCCACAGCCATGCATCCGCAGCACGCGCGGTGGAGCTCGTCCATGAGGGCAGATCGGAGTGCCTGATGAAGGGCAGTTTACATACCGATGAACTGATGGGCGCGGTAGTGTCCAGCAGCAAGGGCCTGCGCACCGAACGCCGTTTGAGCCACTGCTTCGTAATGGATGTCCCTTCCTATAGCGAAACACTCATCGTCTCCGACGCAGCGGTAAATATCGCCCCTACCCTGGCGGAAAAGATGGACATCACCCAAAACGCCATCGACTTGGCCCACGCCATGAAGTTCCAAGAGGTGCGAGTAGCGATTCTGTCGGCGATGGAAACCGTAAATCCCAATGTTAATTCCACCATCGAGGCTGCGGCACTGTGCAAAATGGCCGATCGCAGGCAGATCACAGGGGCGATCCTGGATGGTCCCCTGGCCCTGGACAACGCGATCAACCTGGAGGCCGCGGACATCAAGCAAATCGATTCCCCAGTGGCTGGCCGCGCCAATGTCCTAATAGTTCCCGATCTGGAGGCAGGCAATATGCTGGCCAAGAGCCTCTCCTTCCTGGCCAACGCAGACGCAGCGGGCATCGTTTTGGGTGCGCGAGTACCCATAATACTCACCAGCCGCGCCGACTCGGTGCTGACCCGGCTGGCTTCCTGCGCCGTTGCGGCCATGGTGGCAGAGGCCCGCCGAAAGCAAATAGCCAAGATACCGACATAGGAAGGGGCCGGAAGTCATTATGAGCAGAGCCATCATTGTCGTTAATGCAGGATCCTCCAGCGTCAAGTTTTCGTTTTTCGTGGAACGGCAACGAGAGCTGGAACTCAAGATCGGGGGCCAAATCGAGGGTCTGTACACTAAAGCACGCTTTCTTTCCAAGGATTCATCAGGCCAGGTGATCGACAAAAAGAGCTGGGGTGAGGATGTTACACTCGGCCATGAGGGCGCCCTCGACTATCTGGTAAGTTACCTCTCTGGCGCAGTCGCAGATTGCCAGGTCGCAGGTGTGGGACACCGGGTGGTACATGGCGGTCTGGAATACAGCCATCCGGTGCGGGTAAACGAGCAAGTGCTAGCCACCCTCGAAAAATTCGAACCTCTGGCGCCACTGCACCAACCCCATAACCTGGCCCCAATTCGTCTGTTACTGGAAAGGACTCCTGACATACCCCAGATCGCCTGCTTCGACACAGCCTTCCACCGCAGCAATCCCGATCTGGCACAACGCTTTGCCCTGCCCTCGGAACTCCACGATGCCGGTGTCCGGCGATATGGCTTTCACGGACTTTCCTATGAGTATGTCGCCTCCCGATTACCCCAGTTGGACGACAAAGCCGCGTCCGGCCGAACGATTGTCCTGCACCTGGGCAATGGCGCCAGCATGTGCGCCCTTCAAGGAGGCAGTAGTCTGACCAGCAGTATGGGCTTCACCGCAGTTGACGGCCTGCCCATGGGCACACGCTGCGGCACCATCGACCCCGGAGTAGTGCTCTACCTGATGGATCAGAAAGGAATGGATGCAAGAACCATCGAGGATCTGATCTACAACCGTTCCGGACTGCTGGGGGTATCGGGACTATCCAGCGATATGCGGGCATTGCTGGAATCTCCCGAGCCGCGTGCCAAATTGGCAATAAATCTCTATGTCTATCGTATCGGCCGGGAGCTAGGTTCCCTGGTGGCCGCCCTGGGTGGGTTAGACGCCATCGTGTTTACCGCCGGTATCGGCGAGAACTCGCCGGTTATCCGGGCACGGATTCTTGAAACAGCCAGCTGGCTGGGTGTGAAAGTAGAGAGTTCTGCCAACGAACGCGGCGACACCTGCATAAGCGCTGCCGACAGCCTTGTGTCCGTCTGGGTGGTCCCCACCAATGAGGAATTGATGATTGCTCGCCACACCCAACATCTGCTGAATGCCGATTAAAGCGTTCCATACAGAGGAGAAACAGAGGTATGTCCACCCGAGTCCCCAACCCCGCCCTGAAGGGGTCAAAAGCGTTGGTAGTTGGAATTGCCAACGACAACTCCATCGCCTATGGCTGCGCCAAGGCCTTCCACGAACTGGGTTGCGACATCGCCATGACCCATCTCAACGAAAAGGCAAAGACCTACGTCGCCCCCATCGCCGAATCCCTGGAAGCCCCCATATTCATGCCGCTGGACGTCGATCAACCGGGACAACTGGAAGCGGTCTTCGATCGAATCGAAAAAGAGTGGGGGCAACTGGATATTATAGTTCACTCCATTGCCTGGGCGCCCAAAGCTGACCTCCAGGGGGGACTGCTCAACTCCTCGTCAACAGGCTTCTCAAAAGCCATGGATATCTCCTGCCACTCCTTCATCCGTATGGCTCGAATGGCTGTTCCGCTTATGAAAGAGGGGGGCACACTATTCGCAATGAGTTATCACGGTGCTCAGAAAGTCGTACCCAATTACGATCTGATGGGGCCGGTAAAGGCGGCGCTTGAAGCCAGCTGCAGATATCTGGCACACGAACTGGGACCGAAGAAGATTCGAGTGCACGCCATCTCACCCGGACCTCTGAGAACCCGCGCAGCCTCCGGTCTGAAAGACTTCGATTTACTACTCAATCAGTCGGTGGAGCGAGCACCGGTCGGGGAACTGGTGGATATTATGGATGTCGGTTTCGCCTGCGCCTATCTGGCCACGCCTTATGCCCGAAGAATGACAGGCAGCACGGTCTATGTGGACGGCGGCGTCAATATTATGGGCTGATCCCAAAGGCCAAGGACGGCCGGTTAATGACCTCACACCGCTTCAACCCATCCCGGGAACAAGCATCTAGGAATCAAATTCAGCCAATCTGCGTCTATGATTAGAGAAAATATCCTATTTTTCTCCCGGCCCGCAGATGCCAAACTTGCCCAAGATCTTTCCTTTATTGCTGTTTCTGCTGCTGCCTCAAGAAAGTCTGCACGCGGCGATGGAGAAGCAGACCTTTGAACAGATCGTCGATCTGTTTCAGCATCTTTATGCGAAGGAGTTTCAACAACAACGGCATCGCTTGAGAATTTTGGGGCAGTGGGAAACCGAACGGCTGGAGGCATCCGCCCGCAGGGAAGAAGACCGCCATGGTCAACTTGCGGTAATCACAGTGGGTGGCGGATTGGCACGCCACCCCAGAATGACAGAAGGTGCTCTGGCTCTTGTCATTTGCCACGAAATAGGTCATTTTCTCGCCGGCAAGCCGGCATTCAAACGCTTCTCTACCGAAGGACAGGCAGACTACTTCGCCGCCGCTTCCTGCATGCGCCGTTTTTTGATGCACCTGCCCTATGGCAGGCGCCCCGGAGATCAGGGAGCACCCCATAGGGTAGTGCAGCGTTGCGCTTGGGCATTCCGCGAGCTGGATGAGTGGCAGACATGCGTACAGACCACCATGTCCGGGTACGCGCTCAGTCGTTTCTTCGCGGACCGGAAAAATATCGAACCACCACGCTTCGAGACTCCCGACCCGAGCACGGTGAATGTGCTTGGGTTTGCCACTCCCACGGTCCAGTGTCGCCTAGATACATTCAGTGCGGCGGCACTCTGTAATCCCGGCGTCGAAAATGCCACGGAACACGGGCGCCCTTGGCTATGCTCACGCTTCGGAGCCCTAAGCCACGCCGCTCGCCCCCCTTGCTGGTACCCGGTAAAAGAGAACCACACCAGAATTGATGGCCACAACTCTGAAAGAGCCTCGAAACAGGCCTTTTCAACAGGTTACAATACTAGTTCGCGCAAACAATAATCTGGAACCGGCCACCCCTCCCGGGCTTTCCTCTGTTCTCACACCGAAACATGTCAAAAGAATTCGACCGCATCTCCTCCAATATTGCCTGCCTGGACACCATGAACCTACCGGCCACACTCATCGCCACCCAGGGCGCCCACTGCACGGTGTGGCTGAGCGGTGGCTACAGGCAACCACCATCCGGGGTAGCCATTGATCTGGTGATCAAACGGCATTTCTTGGATTGCACCCTTGGAGAGATGCGGATTTACAACAGAGATTATCTGCGGCTGAAAAACCAGCTCAACGAGATCATTCCAACGGCACTATTCGTTCAAACCCTAATAAATGGGGAGGAGAATCTACTGGTACTGGCCCGCGCCCACATCCCTTGGTTCAACATCGCCAATCCAGCCAACGAAGAGGAGGCGATGCCTCTGCTGGCGCGATTGCCCAAGGCACGCAGACAGCTTCAAATGTTCGTTGATGTCGCTCGGGACTTGTATCGCAAAGAATCGAAGGTCATAGATCTCTACGGCATCGATAATTTGATCCTGGACAAGGAGCATGAAGTCCGCTATCTGGATAGCTTCGAGGTATTCTTCCACGAGGACCTGCTGCACGTCATTGACGATCCAGGTGCGGAACTCGAAGAGAAAATCAAAATCTCCCTGCAAAGGCTTGAATACCTGGAGTACATTCTCGAGAATTGCTGCCCCAGAAAATGACGCCCAGCGCAGTCCATGCATGGGCGGGTGGCGATTGCTAAAAATCGCAAGCGACCCGAAACCGTCGGCTCCGGCTAGTCGCTCGGCTTGGGCGAATTTCCGGATGGTCCGGCTGCGCGATTGGCCAGGGGACTCTGGGGGTGCAGATAGTCCGAAGAATTGGCTCCCATTGACATGTAAATATTCAACAATCCGTCAAAGGCAAAGTCCGCCGGTTCAACCCAATCTTCAGGGACATAGAGAATGGCGCCCCCGAAAGGCACAGGAGCGGTGGGAATGAGTACCGCCTTGTATTCACGGCCGCTCAACGTGACACTCTCCGGGCTTGGCATGAGCGCCAGCACGGCGGTCCCTCCCTTCCCCCCCAGATGGCACATCACCGCACTCATCGCCTTGAGACTGGACTGGTCACGGGGCTCAAACATCTCCAGCAAGCGCGAAACCGTTTGGTAGACGGTTCTCACCAAGGGTATCCGCTGAAACAGATAATCGATTAAAAACTGCCACCGATTCTTGAGACCCGCCTCCACCAATACCCCGATCAGATAAACCAGCAGCAGCGTCAGTACGACACCCAACAGATAGGCGACAATCTCCGATGAAACGAACCTCAGCCCGAAAGATTCGAGCAGCTTTCCGATGGTACTCTTGGGGCCAAGAAAGCGTTGGATGAATTCCGCCGACCAGACAATGACCGCCAGAGTCAAGGCCAGCGGCAATGCCGCTAGCAACCCGGCAACGAAAGTTCTAGCGATCTGCTTGAAAATGCCAGTTTCAAGATGTTCCGTCGCGCCCATACCTGAATTTCCATCCGCTGAGAATTTTAGGTTATGTCAGATTAATTTACATGATCAGCGGCCAACAGACGACCTCACGCCACTAACATATTGATCTATATGAACTCTACCCCACTGGCATGGTTGCTGCTTCGGGATTTCGACCTGCTGAACCTGCGCGAATTGGGAGCACCTGCAGGCGTGCTGGCTTTTGGCACGCACCACCTCCGTCGGGCAACACATTGTCTGCACAATCGCGGTTCGATTGACCACAGTCACTGATCGATCCTGGAATGATCGGGTATGGTTAGCCCACCCCTGTGCATTCCCTGCAACAGACGGAGTATAGTCGGGTCAAGAATTACAAAACGGACGTACCTCACAAGTGAATGAAATAATCGGAGGAGTAAATGAAAATACTGTTGTCGACTAGCGAAACGGCTGTTCGCCCAAGAGGCCGCATAGGCCTTACCTTTTCGATGGCTGCCCTGGCGTCCTTTCTCTGTGCTGCGCTTCCATCCCAGGCTGCGGACGATACAAACACAGCTGGGGCGCCACCTGTTCAAGTCCCACTATCGGAGGTGCAGAAGGCGCTTTCCGAGGCAGAGCAGGCGCTGACCAGGGCCAATAAAGAGCGCGATGAGGCCATCGCCTCCTTAAATCAGGCTCAAAAGGCACTGGAGGAGAGCGAGCAGCGTGCTGCTAGCCTGAGCGCCCAGAGGGATGACCTGGGAAATAAACTCACCGCGGAACAGTCCGCCAGAAAACAAGCCGAGCAGAATCTTGCGGCCGCGAGCAGTGAGCAGGATTCGCAGGCCAAAACCATCGCCAGCCTGGAAAAAGCGGCCGCGGAATCGCAACAAAAAAACGCTTCGATATCTGCCCAGCGAGACAATTTGAACATGCGGCTCAAGGCCGAACAACAGGCCAAAGGCGAAGCGGAGCAGGCGCTGGCTGCCGCTCAGGCCCAAAATGACAAGCACTTAAAGACGATCGCCCAAACAGAGAAGATGCTCGCCGATGAAAAGGATAAACTGGCTGCAATGGTTGCCCAGCGCGATGAGCTGAACAAACAGCTGGCGGCGGAGCGAAACATCAAGCAAAAGGTTGAGCAAGACCTGGTTGCTGCCAATGCTGTCCAAGAGAAACAACGTATGGCGATCACCCAGTCAGAAAAGACACTGGCCGAAGAGAGGAAAAAGCTGGCCGCGCTTACCGCCGAGCGCAACGAACTGAATGCAAAACTGTCTGCAGAGAAAGCGGCCAGGGAAAAAGTGGAAAAGGCACTTGCGAGCAATACCGAAAAGCGAGAACAGATCGCCAACACACTGGCGCAAACCAAGGAAGGCCTGATGAAAACCGAAGGCCAGCTAAACACCGTATCGGCTGAACGCGACAAGCTGAGCGCCACCTTAGATCAGTATCGCTCAAACCTGGGACAAACAAAGGAGCAGTTGGCAAAAATAACTGCGGAGCGCGACCAGGCAAACGCCGATCTGGCACAATCGCGAAGCGCACTGAAAGAGCTGGAAGGCACCCTGGCCAAAACCGAATCCGCCGCAGGTAGTCTACGCAGGGATTTTACCCAGCTGCAGGCCGACCTCCCTGCCTCCCTGGGCGGTAGTGCCACATTGAGCAGCCTGCAGGAACCTGCAGGCGGGCTCGCCACCCAGCTCATGGATGTAAGCAGAAAACTGCGCCGCAACCCCGGGGATGCCGATCTGATCTCGCAACGAGATCGACTGGCGGAGGATCTTGCTCAACAACAATTGCTGATTGCCAACGCCAGTGGCGCGGATGGTGTATACCAGCTGCAGCCTGAGGACACTCTGGGTATAGTTGCCTTGCGTGTGTATGGCGATGCCAACCGCTGGCCGGAGATCTTCGAGGCCAATACCCACATACTGGAAGATCCTGACAGGGTGGTACCGGAAATGACTCTGCTTATTCCCTGACCGTCCCCTGCTTGGGTCAGCCAATTACCGGGGCCTAGCCCCGGTTTTTTTCGCCCAACATCCAGCGTATATACATTCAGGGCCTGTTATGCAGCGCGGTGCTAGTCCGATTCATAAAGAGTCACTATTGCTGCAGTCTCCGGGCGAGTTAAAGTTGAACAGTATAATTCGGTAAAAATCCAGGGGGCTGCCGCGCGCTCACGAATCTGGAGTTTGGTGGATTGACGCACCTGGTTCTGGTAGAGAGGGTGCAAAGGGTACTACCCTGTGCCCGGGTTGTTGCCTCAACCACACATATCGACATGCGCCGCGTTGCGTTCGATTACTGATGATAAATCTCCAACATGCTCAATAAAGTACTCATACTTTTCGCCCACCCCTCCCAACACCGTTCGGAGGTAAACCTTCCCCTGTTCAAATCATCCCAAGGCATCGCGGGGGTCACTGCTATAGATCTATACCAGGAATACCCCCAATATCAGATCGATATCGAGCGCGAGCAGCAGAGACTACTGACCCACGACTGTATTGTCTTTATGTTTCCACTCTACTGGTACTCAACCCCCGCCATGTTGAAGGAGTGGCAGGATCTGGTTCTGGAATATGGATTCGCCTACGGCCAAGGGGGTACCGCCTTGCATGGCAAGAAATTTCTCTGCGCACTATCCGCTGGCGGCCCGGCAGAAGCCTACCGCGCCGAGGGATATAACCATTTTACCATTCGTGAACTATTGCAACCCTTAGAGCAGACGGCAACCCTGACCGGCATGGAGTTCCTCCCGCCTTTTGCCCTGTACGGTGCCAGAAATGCGGCCGAAGAAAATCGGCTGGAGCGCCATATCTCTGAATGGAGGCGGGTTCTCCTGGCCCTCAGGGACGGCAGGTTGAGCACCCAGAACTCCAAAGGTTTACTGGAACTCAATAGCGCGCTGGACACGCTGATACAGGCACCGTCATGACCGATTATCTGATACAGGCGTTTATCTATTTGACGGCCGCCGTTATCGCCGTCCCCCTGGCGAAGCGATTTGGCCTTGGCTCGGTGCTGGGTTATCTGGTCGCCGGCATCGTCATTGGCCCTGTCATCGGTTTCGTCGGCGAGGAGACAGCCACTCTTCAGCACTTCGCCGAATTCGGTGTAGTGATGATGCTGTTCCTGGTGGGATTGGAACTCGAACCGCGCATGCTTTGGGACATGCGCAACCGCCTGTTAGGCCTCGGCGGGCTGCAAGTGGCTGTCACCGCGGCCCTGATCACCGCTGTCGCCCTCTACTTCGAGGTGGATTGGCGCGTCGCTGTCGCCGTCGGCCTGACCCTGTCGCTCTCCTCTACGGCCATTGTGCTGCAGACACTTAACGAAAAAGGCCTGACCAAGAGCGAGGGGGGGCGCAGTGCGTTTTCAATTCTTCTGTTCCAGGATATCGCCGTTATTCCCATGCTGGCGCTGATACCTCTGCTGGAGTTGCCGGAGCTCGCTGCCGCTAACCCCCTTAATACAGGCGTCGAAGATGGCCACCATGGTTGGGACCTTGTATCTACTCTTCCGAACTGGATCTATGCTGCGGTAGTGCTGGGTGCCATTGCCAGCGTGATTCTGGGTGGGCATTACCTTAGCCGCCCACTCTTTCGCTATGTCGCCAATTCGAGACTGCGGGAGGTCTTTACCGCTGCGACATTGATGCTGGTCATAGGAATCGCCGCCCTCATGAGCCTGGTTGAACTCTCCCCCGCCCTTGGCACTTTCATCGCCGGGGTGGTGCTGGCCAATAGTGAGTTTCGCCACGAGTTGGAGACTAACCTGGAGCCCTTTAAGGGGTTGCTGCTCGGGCTGTTCTTCATCACCGTTGGCGCCGGAATCGACTTTAAAGTACTCGCCGACAGCCTTGCCCTAGTAGTTGGCATCACCCTGGGCATTATGCTGATAAAATTCGCCGTACTATTCGGCCTGGCATGGTTATTTCGCATCCGCAGCAGCCACCGCTGGCTCGTGGCTCTGAGTCTTGCGCAAGCGGGAGAGTTCGGCTTTGTACTGCTGAGCTTTGGTACCCAGCACCGGGTATTTACCCCGGAAGTCTCCCAGCTCATGGCATTGGTTGTCGCCCTGTCAATGCTGCTTTCCCCGGCACTTTTTATTCTTTTCGACAAAGTCCTGGTGCCCCGTTTCGGAAACCTGGTGAAACAACGGGATCCGGACGAAATTGAAGAGCAGGGCAAAGTTATTATCGCCGGTATGGGCCGATTCGGTCAGATCGTCAACCGACTGTTGGTCGCCAATGATATAAAAACTACGGTATTGGACCATGAAGCCACGCAAATTGAGTTGCAGCGGACTTTCGGCATCAGAGGTTACTATGGCGATGCCACCAGACCGGACTTACTGCAGATGGCCGGGATCGGGGAGACTGGTCTGTTCATTGTGGCGATTGATGATCGAGAACGGGCTACCGAGCTGGTCTCGCACATCAAGCGTCAATACCCTCGCTTACGCATTCTGGCTAGGGCGTTCGATGAGGGCCATTTGTACCAGCTCCATCAGGCAGGGGCGGATTACATTGTTAAAGAAACCTATTATTCTGCACTTGAGTTGGGAACCCAGGCGCTATCCGATCTCGGCTTTCACCCCTTCCGGGCGGAACAGGCAAGGACCACGTTCTACAGTGCCGAACGCAAGTTGACCGCCACGCTCTACGAAGTCTGGGAAAAAACCATGAGCGATGGGCGTATCAGCCCCGACTATCGAGAGCTGTTCAAGCAACAGGAGAGGGCGATGCGCGAAGCGATGTCCAGGGATCGAATCGACGGACACAGCACATCAGAAAGGGGATGGACGCCACCGCCCAAGGGATACGCTAACCAGTTGGACGAGGAAACAGGATAGTCAACTACCTCTAAACGGCAGCACTATCCCACTTACATACGAGAATCTCGATAACAAAACCTAACGAGGGCTGACACCGCCATGGCTTACGACCACAACAATATTTTCGCGAAGATATTGCGTAACGAGATACCGAGTAAAAAAATCTACGAGGATGAATATGCCTTCGCGTTCCACGACATCGCGCCTCAAGCACCCATCCACGTGCTGGTGATTCCCAAAGGGCCTTACGTCTCGCTTGCTGATTTTTCGACCCACGCATCGGCCGAGGAAATCGCAGGTTTTTACAAAGCCGCGAACCAGGTCGCCATTTTAGCGGGCCTGGATAAGAACGGATATCGAGCCATTGCCAATACCGGCTTCGACGCGCACCAGGAGGTGCAGCATTTCCATCTTCATTTGTTGGGAGGTTGCGACCTGGGGTCAATGCTAAAAAAAGGATTGATGCCATAAGTTGCCTCCCCTGCTACAACATCGATCTCCTTCTGACGGCTGCCAACCACCGTTGGTAATCACATTATCCTGGGCAACTCAGGGTTTAATGCACCGTGCAGACCATGCAGGGATCAAAAGAACGCACCACGTGCTGCACCGCGACCGGGTTTTCCTGATCGCCGATAACAGGCGTACCCACCAAAGCCTGCTCGAGCGGTCCCGGCACCCCAGCTTCGTCCCGGGGTGAGAAATTCCAGGTCGTAGGCGCAACGACCTGGTAGTTGAGAATCCGCCCCCGCCGTACCTTGAGCCAATGACCCAAACTCCCTCGTGCTGCCTCCACCATGCCGCACCCCATAGCCTCGTCGGGGACGGGTGCATGGTTGCAAAAGGGGGCTTTCGGCTTCAGCTCACGCGCCCAACGCTCCATTGCCGGCACCACTCTGGCGAGTTCCAGCAGGCGCGCGATAACCCTGTTCTGCACGTTACCCCCACTCTCTCTTACCAGGTCTAGAATCAACGGATGACCGTCTACCACCTGTCTCGACAGAGCACCCACCTCGGTAACACGGCCGTCTAGGCGGGGCGCCTTGCACCAGCTGTAACCATTTTCCGCATCGGCCTCAGGCAGTGTTACTCCATGGAAGGGATGGCGAGGGCTGTTTTGATGCCCCATCCAGCTGTGGGAGATATCCTCACGTATCCCGTAGGGATCCAGTGGTATCAACTCTCCCTTGCGGTTCACACCTCGATCAAAGAGGTGCTCTCCTGTATGGGTATAGGCGCCGTAACTCATGAAACGATCACTACCGCGACCCAGCCCCTCAAGTTTCAAGCCGGCGGCAATCTCCAGGAAGCGCCCCATATCGCCCTGCCTACGACCCGGCTTCTCCAGCCAATTCCAGAGCTCATCAGTGGAGGCCAGTTCGGACACCCCTTCCAGCGAATCCACAAACAACGTCTTCTCAAGAAAGCTGCGGAAAGCGTACAGAATCGCCAATAGTCGCGCCTGCTCCTGAATTTCCACTCCCCTACTGCTTCCCCCCGGTAAAATGCCCTGGGTGTGGGGCCACTTCCCCGCCAGCAATCCCATCAAATGCATAAAGTCGGCCCTGGCCGGCAATACCGCCCGCGCTGCGCTCCCCTTGAGCGCCCGGAATCGATCCGCCACAGCGGGATACCAGGATTCACGCCGATAGGCTTCGCGGGCAAAGTCTGGCATGAAGAAGAGATAAAAGTGGGTTAGATGATCCGCCATGTTCTCGCAGGCCAGGATCAGGTTCACTGCGAGTTCACCATTTGGAGGCATGGTCAGGCCTTGGGCATCCGCTAACGCCGAGGCCGCAGCTACCGACTGGGAAACCGAACAGATACCACAAATCCTGGGGACGTAGACCAGGGCATCCCGGGGATCTTTCCCCTGCAGTATCTGCTCAAATCCCCGGTAGAGAGGCGAAACAACACGGGCCTCCCGAACTTCTCCCTCATCGACCGAAAGATGGACCTCCAGGTCTCCCTCCACGCGATTGAACGGCCCGACCACCCGCCGCTTCATTTCTTCTCCTGCTGCCGGTTTGCCGGTGGCACCTCTATGTGATCAAGCGTTGCGTTCTCCTTGAGCCTGGGGGGCGTTGCCGCCTTGGAGAGAGAGGCCAGCGCCACAAACCAGGCCTTGGGCATATCCGTGGGCAGGCCGATGGGAATACCGGCTATTTTCGGTGTCTCGAAAAAACTATGCCCCGGCTCCTGGAACCGGGGGGCGGTACAATTGATACAGGCATACCCGCCTCTGACACATGAACCCTCCCCGTTCCAAAGCCGGGTGTCGCAGTCAGCGTGTGCCTGGGTCCCCAGACAGCCCATATTCTCCATAAGACAACCGAGGTCCGAGGACTTTTCGGCGCTGGCCTTAAACTCGTAGTATTCATTGCGGGGACAGCCGTGGTGCACCAGATGGTCCGCGTAACTTCGTGGCCGTCCGTAAGTATCCAGTTCATCCACGTCCAGCGATCCCAACGAAAGCTGCAACAGCGTTTCGGTAACCCAGTTGGGGTGGGTCGGACAACCGGCGATGTTGATTACAGGCATACCGCCCTTGGCTGCAAAATGCTCCCCCAGAAGCCCGCCCTTAATGTGATCGCTGTACTGCAAACCACAGGCTTCACTGGGATTGTCCCCACCAGCGGTCACACCCCCAAAGGCGGCGCAACTGCCGACAGCAATCACTTGGCCCGCAACCCCCGCAAGTTCCTCAATCCAGTGCATCATGGGGCGCCCACTGCCGGACAATTTGTGGAAGGTACCAGTCCCCCCGGGGCCGCGTATAACCGACCCCTCGATGCACAACAAATCGAGACGCAATTGGCCGTCGAGAAGTTGCTGCAACAGCTTCTGGAATTCGCTACCGCACGCCTCGCTCAGCGCAGGATGCCAGAGCAAATTAATCCCAGCGCTCTCCAGGGTTGTCAGCAGATCGGGGGATTCGGCACCCAGCAACGAGAGCGAACAGCCGCCACACCCACCCGACTGTAACCACAGCAGGTTTAAATTGGGGCTCCCGCTCTCCCGTTTTCGAATACCATCACTCATGGGGGCGCCTTACAGGCAGCATTAGGGTAAACTCTGCGCCCCCTTTGGGATGGTTTCTCACCTGCAGTTCGCCACCCATATCGTTCGCCAACCCGTAGCTTATGTATAACCCCAATCCGGTACCACGGCCGACCGGCTTGGTAGTAAAAAAGGGATCGAACACCTTGTCGAGATTCTCCTCCGCAATTCCGCCCCCCCGGTCACGCACCAGAATCCTGATACACTCCTCGGTCAGTTCGCAGCGGATATCTATGCGCCCCTGCGGTTGCTGCTCCATCACATCCACCGCATTCTGCAGCAGATTTACCAAAATCTGATGAATTTTCCCACGATGGCCCCACCAGTTTATCTCCCCCGAAGGATGGAAATCGATCGACGGCTTAATACGGCTGGCGTTGACCACCCACTGTACTGCAGTATTTATCAACTCGGTAAGATCGAAGCTTGCCTGGTGCTGTTCCTGAATACTCGAATATCGCCGCAGATCCTGAACGATATCGCTGACTCGCTCTGCACCCTCCATGGTGCCCTCGATGAGTGGCGCCATGTCCGCCAATACCCTGTCGATCTTGAGTTCCTTGTGTAGCCTGCGGATAGCTTCACTCTGAGGCTCTGAATCCAGGGCCGAAAGATAGCATTCGATGCGGTTGCCGTAACGCTTGAGGGCATGAATATTGCCAAAGACGAAACTGATGGGATTGTTGAGTTCATGAGCTACACCGGCCACGAGCCGTCCCAGTGAGGCCATCTTTTCCGAATGCACCAGCTGCTGCTGGGTCCTTTTCAGTTCATTGTGGGTCTGGTGCAGATCGCTGTACGCGCGCCTTAACTCCCCTACCGGGCGGCCGATGATCACCATGCCGAGCAAACGTCCATCGTGATCGAAGCGAGAGGAGCAGTTCATCGCCAGCGGCGTTGGCTGCCCCTCACGGTCGATCAGGCTCACCTCGCAATCCACTATAGACTCAGTCCCCATTTTTTCCGGAAACTGGTCCACGATCTCCAACGAATCACTGCCAAACAGATCGCTGATTGGGTGTTGCGACAATTCAGAGCCGGAACGCCCGGTCAGCACCTCCAGCGCCTTGTTCACCTGTTGGATTCGCCCCTGGGTATCGCAGACTATGAGAACGTCGGTCATTGCCCCCAGGACACTGCTAATGAACTGCTGCGCCTCCTCCAGGGCTGAGTTCTTCTGCTCCAACTCCACCTGGTAGTGCACCAAATCAGCGTAGACGGCATCCATCTTGTGGATCACCTCGATCCATGCCGCCTCCGAGGACTCACCAAGCCCCAAGGAGTTCGACACACCCGCGCGGTCGATCAGGCTAGTATCTGCAGACCCGTTAACCGCCCCGTCATCCTCAGCCTTCGAATTCGTCGCCGCCATCTATCCGCTCCACCTTCTCCAGTCCATACCTGGCCAGTTTCCCCCGCAAGCCGACGCGGGAAAGCCCCAGCTCCTTGGCCGCCTTGCTTTTGTTCCAGCGATGACGGATCAGGGTTTCCCTGAGAATCGCCTCTTCGAGCAGCTCCACTCGCTCTTTGAGCGCTCCCCTGAGACCGGACATCTCTTTTAATTCCGGAGGCGCCCCGGATGGCAGTGCACGCAGCACTCTGGGCGTCAGGAGCTCGGCACCCAATTGCTGCCGCGTACCCATTACCAGCATGTGCTGAATTTCGTTTTGCAACTCACGTACGTTCCCGGGCCAATGGTAGGCTTGCATACAGGCCAGGGCTTCGGTGGTGAACCCATCCGTCGTCTTCCCCAGGCTCTCCACCGCTTTCTCCAGGAGACGCCCGGCCAACAAAGGTATATCCTCGAGCCGCTCCCGCAGGGGAGGCATGTGGATGGTAACAGTTGCCAACCGGTAGTAGAGGTCTTCCCGAAAACGGCCGTTGCGAACAGCCTCCTCCAGATCCCTGTTGGTAGCGGCGATTATTCGGATATCAACCTTCCGGGTGCGGCCACTGCCAAGAGGCCGAATCTCCCCCTCCTGAAGCACTCGCAGCAGCTTGACCTGAAAAGCGGGGGAGACTTCTCCGATCTCGTCCAGAAACACCGTCCCGCCAGTTGCACGTTCGAACAACCCCACGCGGTCGTCCACCGCGCCGGTAAAGGCACCGCGCTTATACCCGAACAACTCACTCTCTAACAGGTCATCGGGGAGCGCCCCGCAGTTTTCCACGACGAAGGGTTTATCCCAACGATGGCTGTTATAGTGCAGGGCCCGGGCAGCCAGCTCCTTACCGGTTCCCGACTCGCCGGTGAGCAGCACTGAGACATCGAAGGGCGAGACCTGCTGGATTTTGGCGCACACCGCATTGAGGCAGCTGCTTTCGCTGCGAATAAGACCATCGTCTCTTTGGTAGCTGCTGCGTAGCGACTCATGCCTGGCCTTTACCACACGCTCCAGGGGCTTGGGCGACATCTTCAATTCCACCGAGAGGATCTCGTTCTGGCGCTGCAGCTCAAACAAGCGCGCGGCGTTCTTGAGCATGAGTATCAGGCTTTCTGGGTGCCATGGCTTGCTGACGTACTGATAAATACCGGCATCATTAACCGCGTTGATGATGTCCTGGGAGTCGGAGTAACCTGAGATAATCATGCGAATGACATCCGGCCACTTGTCGCGCACCTGCTGTAGAAACTCCACCCCGGTTACATCCGGCATACGCTGATCGCAAAGTATGATCTGCACCCACTCTCGCTCCAGAACCGCCTCCGCGGTAGCTGCGTCCGGCGCTGTGCGAACCTCGAAGTTCTCCTCCAGAATACGCTCCAGGGTTTCCAGGCTACGCACCTCGTCATCTACGACCAGCACTGTTGGCGGTTGGCTCAATCTATCCTCCGATGGAGGGCGATAGTGACGGGTGTCCGGGATTTGGGCACCTTGTATACGAAGTTATAGCGCGCCACGTGATAGCTGGGATCAAATCCGTAGAAATTGAGTCGCATGCGCTCCAATTCCTGCTCGCGGTAACTCGCCAGCGGGCGCAGAGCTTCATCCGCCTGTCGCCGCGCGGACTTTTCTGCCAACAAACGTTCGATCGACGATGACTTTGCCAATGCCGCCGCCTCCGCCTCCACCGCTTCAATGAATCCGGCGCCCAACCCTGGCAATACCCGGTCCACCAGGCCAAGCTCCCCAGCCTCCCTCATTCCCATGGGTAGCCTGGCCTGGGAAATCCGCCGAGCCCCGGTCTCTCCGGCGAAGCGCGGCAGCAGATAAGTCCAATATTCGGAACCGTAGAGGTTACCCATGTCTTTGTAGTGGGGATTTAGCACCACCCCCCTGCGGGCCCAGACCTGGTCTGCAGCACGCGCCAGGAACACTCCGCCGGCACCGCAATTCCCCTGCAACGCAGAGATGATCAGCAGCTCTTCGCTGTTGATGATATCTAGAGCCAGGTCGTCAATGGCATTAATATTGCGCCAGGATTCATCCGCGGGACTAGGTGCTGCCTCTATCAGATTGAGGTGCATCCCGTTTGACCAGAAATCCGCCCCGCCCATCAACACCAGCACCCGGACGCCACGCCCCTTGGCTGCGGATAATGCCTGGCGCAGCGCTTCACACTGTTCACTCCCCATAGCGCCGTTGTAGAAGGGGAAGTGCAGGTAGCCCACGCCCTGCCGTTCCTGATACCAGATTTCCCGGTACCCATTGCGGGTACCCGGCGGTATCTCCCGCAATCCAGACAACTCCCCGGACAGCACACGGGTTGCCGGCAGTTTAAACGGATGCTCACCCCCCGGTTCCCGCAGGTGACCCAGCCACACCGCCCCATCCTGGGTAGCTCGGCAAATAGCCGATCCTGAGTAAGCGATCACTTCGCCTGGAACGCCGGTATGCTCAGGAGCGTAGTGCGCATCATAGAGAAATACCTCGCGACCGAACAAACGGTCTCTAACCCCTGGAAAGCCGTCCGCGGAGGCGATTTTCCGTAACACTGTGTTGCTGTTGTCACGTGCCCAATCGATGCGTCGGTCCTGCTGCCGCACAAAGGGCCGAAGCCGGCCCCTGATGTCCGGCGAAGCGGGATCGAGCGGCTGGGGACTGAACCCTTTCTGCTGCAGCCGCTCCAGAGCCTTCAACACCGCTTCTACTGCAGCTTCGGCGACCTGGTTCCTGTACACGCTAGCCTTGGTGGCCCTGCGCATGGTGAATTCCACGGCAGCCCAAATATCGCCTGCGTCCATCTCCTCATTGGCTTGCAGCACGGTCACTCCCCAGGCTTGCTCGTCGTTGAGGATCGCCCAGTCCAGCGCCGAGGGACCGCGGTCGCCTTTTATACCGGGGTGCACCACGAGGCAAACATGATGGCGCCATATGGATTCCGGGATCGCACGCTTGAGAAACGGTGCCAAGATCACATCGGGCCTGTACCGGTCAACAGCCTGTGTGGTGACAACATCGTTGATGTCGAACTCGACGCTCACTTTGTGACCCTTTTCCCGCAGTTCAACAAACAACCTCTGAGCAAGGCTGTTAAAGGCGTGAGTCAAAAATAGAACGCGCATGTAAGGCGCTAGCAGATACGGGGTAACTGCTCGCCCGCCAACCAATCCACGACTCGGCTACCGCCGAAACTGGTCTCCATCTGGACGAACCCTGGATCCTCAGCCACCACTTTACCGATGACCGCGGCTTCGGCTCCCAAGGCATGCCGGCGCATGACATCCAGTAACCTATCGCCCTGATTTTCAGGACAGATACAGACCAGCTTACCCTCATTGGCTACATACAGGGGATCCAGCCCGAGCAACTCGCATGCCGCTGTTACTGCAGGGCGAATGGGGAGGTCCGCCTCACTCAACACCATGCCCACCCCGGACTGCTGCGCCAACTCATTGAGGGTTGTCGCCAGACCGCCCCGGGTTGGGTCTCGAAGGCAATGTATTTCGGGGACCGCCTCGATCATCTTATCGACCAGTGTATGCAGACTCGCAGAGTCGGAGAGAATACTGGTCTCGAATTCCAGATTTTCGCGACTCGACATGATGGCCACGCCATGGTCACCCAGGGTGCCGCTTACCAGGATTACATCTCCAGGACGGGCCCGGTCGCCGGAGACGTTCACCCCATCGGCAACCACACCAATGCCCGTGGTAGTGATGAACACACCATCGCCACTGCCCCGCTCCACGACCTTGGTATCACCGGTTACCACAGGAACCCCAGCATCCTGGGATGCGGTAGCCATACTCTTCACTACACGCTCCAGGTCTGCCAGGGGGAAACCCTCTTCCAGAATGAAGCCGGCGGAGAGGTACAGTGGGCGCCCACCGGACATCGCAACATCGTTAATCGTGCCATGAACAGCCAGTGAGCCGATATCCCCCCCAGGAAAGAAGATCGGAGATATTACGTGGCAGTCAGTGCTCATCACCACACGCCCGCCCTCCAATTCGAAGGCGGCTTGGTCGTTGGCCTGGCGCAGCAGTTCATTATCGAGATGCTTGAGGAACAACTCTTCGATCAATTGGGCCATGGCCCTGCCACCGCTGCCATGGGTCATGTCTACGGCGCCGCCTCGAAGATCCAGCCGGGAAGGAAAACGGCTGCTCACCCCTTGCCTCCGACGGCGACTCGTTGTGCACCCTCTTTTTGAAAACGCCCATAGCTCCAGTACGCGGCACAGGCGCCCTCCGACGACACCATACAGGAACCCATGGGGTTGTCTGGCGTACAAACCGTGCCGAAGAGCTTACAGTCAACAGGTCGCTTTACACCCCGCAGAATAGCAGGGCACTCGCAACCCTTGACGTCTTTCGCCTTACTCTCAGGAAGCTCGAAGCGCCGCTCCGCATCGAATTCTGAATAAGCCTGCTTGATACGGAGCGCGCTGTAGGGAACCATTCCCAAACCACGCCATTCGAAGCTTCTCCGCATTTCCAGCACCTCGGCCACCAGCGACTTGGCCTTTAAATTACCCTCTCTGGTGACGACCCGGGTATATTCATTTTCGACCTGGAAACGGCCTTCGTTCAACTGGCGGATCAACATCAGCGCAGACTGCATCACGTCCAGCGGCTCGAAGCCGGCGATCACCACTGGCTTCTGGAACTCCTCGGCAAAGAACTCGTAAGGTTGGCTGCCAATAATCGAGCTGACGTGGGACGGGCCGAAAAAACCGTCGATGGAGACGGCATCCATCTCCCGCACTTCCGGTGACTCGAGAATATTCTGTATCGCCGCCGGCGTCAGCACGTGGTTACAGAAAACCGTAAAATTCTGCAGCCCCTCAGACTGCGCCTGGCGAACGGCGACCGCCGTAGGCGGAGTGGTGGTTTCGAAACCGATAGCGAAGAAAACAACCTGACGCTGTGGATTGTCCCGGGCGATCTGCAAAGCATCCTGGGTGGAGTAGACCATTCGCACGTCACCTCCCGCAGCCTTGACTTTGAGTAAACTTTTTCGACCGCTGGCGGGCACCCGCAGCATGTCACCATAGCTGCAGAGAATAACGTCCTGGGACTCGACCATCTGGATGGCATTATCCAGGCGGCCCATGGGCAGCACACAAACCGGGCAGCCGGGACCGTGTACAAACTTGACATTCTCCGGCATCAGGTCCTGAACACCATAGCGGAAAATGGCGTGGGTGTGTCCGCCACAAAACTCCATCAGGTTATATTGACGGGTCTGATCAGACTCCCGATGGATAGCGGCAGAGAGTTGTTTCGCCAATTCCTGTTGCCGGAACTCCTCGATGTATTTCACGGCACCACGCCCGCCTGTGCGAACAGCGCCAGCGTCTTCTCCGCCTCCTCCTGACTCACCTTGTTAAGGGCATAACCCACATGCACCAGCACATAGTCATCCACCGTAACTCCATCCACCAGCGCCAAAGAAATATCCTTTCGAATCTCACCCAAGGCGACCGTGGCGGTGTCGCTCGCATCGTCGATGGCCACGACTTTGGCCGGGATCGCTAGGCACATGGTTGCCTCTCAATTTGAGTCTCGATTGTCAGGATCATGGTTTCAGGCGAATTTCTCACCCAGCAGGGGATGACCGATGAGGGACAACTGCCTGTTAATGCGTATCCACTGATACCAGGCATCGAGCCCCTCGCCGCTGGTTGCCGAAAGGCGCAGAATCTTGATGCCGGGATTCACCCTGCGGGCGTATGACGCGCATTTCTCCACATCGAAGCTGAGATGAGGTAGCAGGTCGATCTTGTTCAGGATCATCAGATCGGCGGCGTGGAACATATCTGGATACTTGATGGGTTTGTCCTCCCCCTCAGTCACTGAGAGTATTGCCACCTTGTGTGCCTCGCCCAGATCGAACGCCGCGGGACACACAAGATTGCCGACATTCTCAATGAAGAGTACGCTGCCGTCCTCAGGTGCCAGCGTCTCCAGGGCATGACCGACCATGTGACCGTCCAGATGGCAGCCCTTGCCGGTGTTTATCTGTACCGCCTTGACGCCCGTGGCGCGGATGCGCTCGGCATCATTGCTGGTTTGCTGGTCCCCCTCGATAACGGTGCAGGGCAGGTCCTGCTTCAAATCCTCGATGGTCCGGGTTAACAGACTCGTCTTTCCCGAACCGGGGCTGGATACCAGATTGAGGGCAAGAATTCCGTGGTCGGCCAAGAACAGCCTGTTGGCCGCTGCATATTGATCGTTTTTACTGAGTATGTCCTGTTCGATCTGCACCATGCGCGACTGACTGAGTCCTGGAGCATGGGCGTGCGCCGGCCCCTTGCCGTAGTCGTGGGTATGGCGGTGATCGCCGCCATCTTGATGAGTGTGGGAGTGTCCCTGTTGCTGAGCGTGAGGGTGGTGATGAGAGTGCACCCCTTGCTGTTCCTGGTTGTCATCTGCAATGGTGGTCTCACCTTCGCCGCATCCACAAACGGTACACATTATTCCACCTCCAGTTCTCTAATCCGCATCTGGTCGCCGCCGTTAACCTGCAACTGGTAACTTCCACAGCTAGGGCAGGCATCGAACCTGCGTTTGACGACAACGTTACCTGCACAGGCCATGCACCACGCCTGGCCTGGCAGCTCTATGACCTCCAGGCTCGCGCCTTCAGCCAACGACCCGCGCATCACCGCGTCAAAACCGAAACGCATCGCCTCGATCTCCACCCCCGAGAGCTCGCCGATCTCCAACCACACTCGAGTGACCCGGGTAAAACCCTGACTGCGGGCGTTCTCTTCCAGTATCTGCAAAATACCTTCACAGAGTGACATCTCATGCATTCGGTGGTTCAACTCCCAGCCACGGCCAATCCCGATTTGGAGACCGGCACCCCAATTGCGGAATCTAACGCCGTCGCCTAGTCCAGGCCGCGATACTCTCCGGCAAGCAAACCCGAAATAGCGCAACACTGTGATATAGCTACATTTTACACCAGCCTGCCTAAATATTCGTTATATCCCTTCAAGCCTGAAGGGTTAGGGGCGGCATTCATCAATTAGACAACTGTTGGCGGTAGATGGTACGCCATAAAGGTCCTTTCAAGTGTCGACGGGATCAAGAAAATCACCTCGCAGCAACGCCCGACGGCTCAATGACTTGGGCGGCTTATTAGGTAGTTCCCGGTCGACCTCTTCCTCATTGGGTGAAGCGTTTTGCTGCCACTTGGGTGCCAACTTCTGATTCATGCTGGACAACACCTCCCTGTGCTCTTCCTCCAGCAGCGCCTCCATTACCGCTTTAGCGGTCGCTATTGCGGATTTCTGATCCCTAAATTCGAACACTGGCGAAAACAGAGAACAGGTTTGATAGCGCCCCATTCCCTCCGTTTCGGCGACGATGAATTCATAGGGACCTGAGGGAAAACGGTGCAATATCTTGGTTCCGGGGGATAACGACTCCCAGGCACCAACTTCCTGAGGAACCAATAACAGATTCATGAACCAGGGTGTAAGCAACACTCCAAGCCAACTCGAAGCCCAGGGCACGAGGCCGATGATCTCAACCTCCAGGGCTGGATTGATGACGGGAACACCGCACATACGCTCCAGCTGAATGCGCCGAAAAACCTCTTCGATCTGCTGCGATCGCTCTGCTTCCAGAGCGAGTTTCTCCGGACCCATTCCAACACTCCCACAATCGCCGCTCCGAGTATTCATATCGGGTATTGCTTGTCAGGTATCCTGGCCTCGCATCATGAATCTGTCGCCTCGACTACCAAGAAGTCGGCTTTTCGACCGCCGCACGTAGGGCAGCTCCAGTGATCCGGCAACAGGGAAAACGGTGTGTTAGGCGGGATCTGCCAGTAGTCGTCTCCCTCACTGGGATTATAAGTATGCCAGCAGATCTTGCATTCCAGTTTGGAATCCCGGCTCAATACGCTATCGTCGCCGCCGTAAGATCCTGCAAAGAACGGGCGTGTCATATATAGATCTCCAGGATTTCAGACAACCGCTGGCCGCTATCCTCGATATCCTCCGGGGCCGCGCGGGCCACCTCAGGCACACCTCCGATTTCGATGGTATTCAGGATATTTGCGTCCTGGGAGTTGAAGTACTGTACCCACCAAACATGGTGAGTGGCAGTGCTGCTGATTCGGCAGTTGCCGTAACCACGAGAGAGAATGACCACTTGCCCGTCTCCAAGACGATCCGACAGGAAAGCCAGATCCTCTGGCGTCTGGGGCAGCAGGGTCAGATTGATGACATGGGGCTTTTGACCGTTCCGGTAAGCTGAGATACGTTCGTTGATTTCGCTCAACAGGGGCGGGGCATTGACCACGCCCTCCGGAATATCGCCGGCTACCGGTGTCAACCGCTGCCCCTCGCCTAACAGGACTGCCGCTTCCACCACGGATGGTATGGGCGCCACCTCAATCCGATCACCGATGAGAGTCCCGTCCGCGCTCGTCTCCCTGATTCTCCAAACGCCCGCCAATACCGATTCCTGTATGTGGAGCATAGTTTCGGCAGAGACCACCACACTCACTTCGCCCTCCCCCAATACCTGATCTACCAGCATTCGGTCGTCCGACTCCAGCGGCATCAGATCCAGCACCTTGCATGAGGGTTCGCCTCGATAGCTTTGCAGCTGATCCAGCAGCTGCTGCAGCAAGCGCTGGGCAGCGGCGCGAGAGCGGACCGCCTCAGGCTCGGGTAGATCCGGCGTGCTGTAGGTCGACATGCCCGATGGCAGCTGCAGGATATCGAGGTTGCGCCCATCTTCCTCGGCTGGCTGGCTTCCGGGTCCGACGATGTTCACGGGAAAGGTGATGTCATTCATCTGAATTCCTTGATCTAGGTCGCCGATCAGTGGCAGTGGCTAGTCGGCTCACTGACCAGGGGAAGCGGAAATATCGGCGTTTGCGAAGGTGTGGATGCCAGCAGCCGGGTAATCTCCTGCTGATAGGTGTCCCAATTCTGGATCCCGGTGATGGCACCGAGATATTTTCCACGGCGAAGGAACACAAGGGCTGGCCAGGTTGTAAAACCATATCGAGACTGCAGGCGCCGCTGGGACTCCAGCGCAATGACCGCCGGTGACAGTCGGCCTGCAAACGATTTCACCAATTCCGGCAGCACCACGGCAACATCATCGCTTTCCGGAAACTGTGCCGGTCTCTCGCTGAAAAAAAGGACCGAAAACTCGTGCGCGATTATAAAATCTTCGATCGTTTCCTCGTCGAGCAGGGGATACCCCAGCTGCTCGGTCAGTCGCCTTGCTAATTGGGAAGACATGATCAGTCTCCTGTGGCTGTATTTATTTCCGATTGGCGCAGAAACTCGGGCAGTTCAGGCTCCCTGTCCACCAAATCCGCGAACAGATGCCCCAGACTGGTTTCCCCCTCCATCGCCAAATTGAGCGCCTGGAGCGCATCGGTTGTCCGTTGCGCCTGCTCTGGAGTAAGGACTTCCCGGGCCGTATTCAAGAAAGTGAGCAACCAAGTGCCTTCGGGCTGTGCCCCTACCAGCATAGTATCGATCCTGCGCCGGACTCCCATACCTTCGCAAATCGCATAGCCACTCCTGTTTTCGATGACCTGCATAGGCAATCCAATACACATCAGCGTTTGTCACTTTGCCGGTAGGCTTGGAGGTGGTGATCCACGCCCACGGCCATGGTTTCGCCCCTAATACTCACTGACTGGTAGGCAACATCGAAGGCTCCGCTTTCAAGGACCCGGGCGTCACCAATGCGGCAGGCCTCGACAGCGGTTGGGCGACCCGCTTCATATGCTTCCATATCGGCTATGGCCCCCATGCGCGCGGTGTCTACGGGAAGTGGGTGAATGCGGCGTTGCGCTTCAATACCAAAACCACAGAGGAAATCCAGCGCCTGATCTATGGCCGGTTGAATCATGGCTTTTATCTCGGGACGCAGGCTGCCACCATAATCTTCCAGCATTGCCGGTTGCACGCCCACCAGAAGCAGATGCTCCGGATAGTCTCCCAACATCTCGGCCAGCGCCAACACCTCCTGGAATCCGGTCTGGTGCAGACTGACCTTCTTGCAACCGAGAAATTTGGGTACCTCAGCTCCCTGAACGCGTTTCAACGTGCCGGCAGGCAAGCCATAGTCAACGGCGTCGAAAACAACCAAGACATCCGCCTCTCGAATCTCCTGCACCAAGTAAATGCCCTGGGTACCGCCATCCATGAGCCGGACATTCCCCGGAAAGCGGTAGTGGCGTTGCAGTGTTTCAACGGCCCGCACACCGAAGCCCTCGTCAGCCCAGAGGATATTGCCTATTCCGAGAATCAGAATATTGGGATCGCCGGCGGCATTCACGGCCGATCGTCCTTGAACATGCGCCAACCGCTGACCATGGTACTTATCAGGCTTTGGCGGGAGACGATGTCTTCTCTAATGGCGACATAAACATGGAGTATCACGAATATCACGATGATCCACATACCCCAATGATGCCAAAGCCTGACATCCTGGCTCTGGCCAACCAGTGGTATCAGCCAGCCGAAAAGGGTGTCCTGCCAACTGCCCAAACCGGTCTGCTCCGCATAGAGGGAGAAGCCGGTCAATACCATGGCCAAACCACCTACGGTAATAATGGCCACCATGAAAAGATGCGCCAGCGGGTTGTGGCCAACATACTTTTTCGGCTCTTTCTCCAAGAAGGAATACCAGCGTACCTCATGTACCAGCTCACGCCAGAACTGCAGTTTGTAGAATGGCAACTTGAAGAGCTGACGGGAGTGTTCGTTGCCGACAAATGCCCAATAGAGCCGTCCAATAAAACCGATTGCGAAGATATAGGCGGCGGCGAAATGGGCAAAGCGTATATACCCCATAATAAAATGGTCGCTGGCTTCCCCCATGGGACTCGCCATCGGGTTGGCGATAAACCAACCGGTCACCGCAAGCACAGTGATTGCCAACGCGTTAACCCAGTGCCAGAGTCGAACCGGCGCCTCGTAGACATATACCGCCGTCTGTTTGACCTCAGTCTGCATCTTGATTACCTCCGATAGGCTCCATGGTCTCAGCGCCGCAAGGCATGTCTGACAGCGTAGAATCCCAGTATCGTTGCTGCCAGCGGCAGCAAAATTCCACCGTGATCCACTAGCAGATGGAGCCAGTCCATCTGAGCATTCGATTCCGGGTGCCCATCGATATGCGCCATACCGTCGCCCGCCATAAACAGTAAACCCAGTAATACCAACTCAAGCAGTCTCTTCATCATGTTGGTTGCCCCTCCTCATCGCACCTTGACATTAGCCATCTCCTCCCCATCCTCGCTCATTACATGGGTGGAACAGGCGAGGCATGGATCGAAGCTGTGGAGTGTCCGCAGTATCTCCACCGGCTCCTCGGCACGGGCTACCTTGGTATTCATCAGCGATGCTTCGAAGGCGCCGATATTACCCTCCGCATCCCGTGGCGAGCCATTCCAAGTGGTGGGAACCACGCACTGGTAATTGGCGATTTTGGTATCCCTGATTCTGATCCAATGGCCAAGGGCGCCGCGGGGCGCCTCGGAAAAACCCACGCCTTTTGCCGCCTTGGGCCAGGTGGCGGGATCCCAGTTGTCCACATTGGCGGTGCTGGAGTCCCCAGCCTTGATATTAGCCATCAACTTATCCATGAAATAGCGCATCTTATCCGCTGCCCAATCCGCTTCCAGCCCCCGGGCAGCAGTACGCCCGAGCGTCGAGAAGAGCGCGGTGACCGGGACATCAAGGGTCCTTAGGACGAAATTGATCTGCTCGGTAATCTCCTCATGCCCCTTGGCGTAGCCGATGATGTACCGGGCCAGGGGACCGACTTCCATCGCATGCCCCCGCCAGCGGGGCGCCTTGATCCAGGAGTAGCCGGCGGTCTCGTCTATTTGTTCGATATTGGTCCGACTGCCCTTGGTTTTGGCGCCCAATTCGAAACTGGGCTCAGTGACACCGTCCCAGGGATGCAGCCCCTTGGCGCCCTCCGGATACTGGTACCAGGAGTGCGGAACGAACTCCTGGATCTCGGCAGGATCACGTAAATCAACCGGATGAACTTCTTTCAGATTACCGTTGATGATAGCCCCCCTGGGCATCATCAGATTGGCATCGGAATAGTCATTGGCGCGATCCGGGATATCCCCGTAGGAGAGCACATTCTGGCTGGCAAGCCCCCCACCGTAGAGCCAGCCTTTGTAGAATTGGGCCACTGCCAAGAGGTCGGGGATGTAGACGTTCTTGATGAACTCCCGGGTCTGATCGATGATTGACGAGATCTGATTCAAGGTCACCATGTTCAGGGGCGCCCCGGCTGCAAGATCGCTGTCCATGTTAATTCCGCAGGGCACACCGCCAACCATCCAATTCGGGTGCGGATCCTTGCCCCCCATGATGGTGCGGATCTTCATGATCTCTTTCTGGAAATCGAGTGCCTCCAGGTAATGGGTCACTGCCATGAGATCGGCTTCCGGGGGAAGCAGGTAGGCGGGATTGCTCCAGTAACCGTTTTTAAACGGTCCCAGTTGACCGCTCTCCACAAATTTCTTTAGGCGATTCTGGATATCCCGGAAGTATCCAGGAGAGGATTTCGCATGGTGGGGGGAGACCTTCTGCTGCAATTCAGAAGTCGCTTTGGGATCCGCCTTCAGGGCATTTATTGGATTTACCCAATCCAATGCATGCAGGTGATAGAAGTGGACCAGGTGATCATGCGCTTGGAGGGTCAGCTGCATGATATTGCGAATGGAATTGGCATTCTCCGGAATCGCGATAGCCAATGCATCCTCAACGGCGCGAACCGAGGTCAGCGCATGGGTGCCGGTGCAAACTCCGCAGATTCGCTGGGTAAATGCCCAGGCGTCCCTCGGGTCGCGGCCTTTGAGTATGACCTCGAGGCCACGCCACATGGTACCGGTTGAAACAGCGTTGCGAATGATATTCTCCTCATCTACATTGACTTCGCAGCGCATGTGCCCCTCAATGCGGGTAACCGGATCGACCACCACTCGCTGCCCGGAGTTGTCCAGGGTAAAGCCATTGGGTGTCTCTATAGTGCTCATTATTCCTGCTCTCCTTTCTTCTGCGCCCGCTTGATAACAGTGACCGCAGCGTGTGCTGCCGCTGCCGCGCCGACAATACCCGCGGCTGCCAATCCAACCTTGTCCGCATTGGCCTCCACCCCAAACTGATGGGTATCGGTTACATGCTGGTAGAAAGAGCCTTTGTCCCAGAACCCATCTTCAGAGCAGCCGATACAGGGATGTCCCGCCTGGATGGGGAAAGAGAGCCCGCCATTCCAACGAATGGTGGAGCAGGCGTTGTAGGTGGTCGGTCCCTTGCAGCCCACCTTGTACAGACAGTACCCCTTGCGGGCCCCCTCATCGTCGAAAGCCTCTACGAATTGGCCGGCATCGAAATGGGGCCGACGGTAGCACTTGTCATGAATACGCTGGCTGTAAAACATTTTCGGGCGACCCTGCCGGTCCAACTCGGGAAGCCGCTCAAAAGTCAGCATGTAGGTGATGACCGCTGTCATCACCTCGGCGATGGGCGGACAACCGGGTACCTTGATGATTGGTTTATTGGCGATACCCGGCATCTTATGTACCGGCGTTGCCTGAGTGGGATTGGGGCGGGCTGCCTGGACACACCCCCAGGAAGCGCAGGACCCCCAGGAGATGATGGCTTTGCAGTGATCGGCTACGTGGGTCAACTGCTCATGAAAGGGCCGCCCCGCGATTATGCATGACATCCCATCCTGAGCCAGTGGCGGATTACCCTCCACTGCCAGGATGAAGTTGCCGTCATACTTTTCAATCGTCTCTTCGATGATGGCTTCCGCGGCGTGTCCGGCGGCGGCCATGATGGTGTCGTCGTAGTCCAGAGAGATCATCGACAACACGACGTCCTTAGCCAACGGGTGTGCCGAACGGATGAAAGACTCGGAACAGCAAGTACACTCCAGGCCATGCAGCCAGAGAACCGGTATTCGTGGCTTTGTCTCCATAGCTTCGGCAATCCTGGGTACCATTGCAGGGCCCAATCCCAGTGCCGATGCTGTGAGACTGCAGAATTTCAGGAAGCTGCGGCGGGTGATCCCCTGCCGCCGCATCACTTGATAGAAAGTTTCCGTCATACCGGGCTCCTCTTGGGTGGTCTAGTTCCAGGATGCAACTATTCGCCATGGGCGGTGCATCGCCTTTTTCCCCAAGGGTTGCAATTCCTATGCCCAACAAAAATAACCCGATAACTCAATAAGTTACTGATTACCAATAGGGGATCATTAGCGCCTAGTGGAAAGCAGAAAGATCGAACAACAAAAAAGTGGAAAGAAAGTTACCAGGAACGGCTGGGGGGTCAGCGTGGTGAATGCCCTGGAGTCAGAGAGGAGCCGCCGTTCTTCTCCGCTCGAACGGCGACCAGGCCCGGTGGGAAGGTGACTGAGGGGAGAGTATGGTTCGCCAACCGAGGGCATGACCCAACCCGGCAAACCTCTGGGTATAGCGGAACAGCGACGGGAACCCGGCCAAACCGCTTCGCCCTCTGTTACGCCGATGCCATTCCCGTGGCGTCAATAGCAAATACCGGCAACAGCGCCTGGTTCTCAGCGACTGCCGAATATATCGATAACCGCGCCCGTGGTGGCGCCTACTGCTGCGCCCATTCTGGCATCCCCGGCGATGGCCCCAATTCCGGCGCCAACAATTGCGCCCCCAACGGTTGCGCAGCCTGTAACCCATACCAAAAGAAAGGCGGCGAAGCTCATCTTTATGCTTTTTCTCATCGATCTACTCCCCCTTCTTGTTGACAACCATATCGACCCAGATTACATCCAGCACCGCGCGATTGATCATGCCCGGGTTGTCCTTGTACCACTGATCAATCCTTGCAATCACGCCGTCCAGAGTAACCTCATCCACGTCCTCATAGAGCCTGCGGATAATAGTTTGTTCGTCGCTCGGCGGCGGCTTGGATCCCTGTTGGTATGCGTATTCCACAGACAGCAGGTTGCTCACGCCAATGATATAGCTCTGTTTTTCGGTTTGTGAAGACTTCCGCCAAATCGACCCATCCACCAAGGGGATATCCTCCCCAACGGCAAGACCGGCAATCAACATGGCGAAGATTATCGCAACCAGGCGCAGCCTGATGCCACTAAAAAACGTCAGATACATGCCTCGATCCTCCTCTCTCCGGAATAGCTAAAGTTTTTGCGGCATTGTCGAATACTCAATGGGGCGATACCAGCTTTAGCCCCAGTATACCGGCAACGATCATGCCGACAAAAAAGAAGCGGGCTGTGCTGGCGGCCTCACCAAAGAGCAGAATCCCAAGAACAAAAGTCCCCACTGCACCTATACCGGTCCAAATGGCGTAAGCGGTACCCATAGGTATGGTGCGTTGGGCGAGCAGAAGCAACGATCCGCTTGCCGTCATCATGACGATAGCGAAGGCAACCCAGCCGTATTGCAGTCCCTGATCGGTCCAACCGTATTTAAGGCCCACGGGCCAGCCCCACTCGAATATCCCCGCTGCTATGAGATACACCCATGCCATCACACACCCCTCGCATTCAGCCCAAGCACAGACTCGACGATCTAGGTTACGCGCTTTGCTCCATACCTGCCATCACCCGATCTCATCCTAATGCCAACCACAAACCGACACCGCCCATCAGGCTTCCCGCAATCCTGTTCAATAGCCGCACCTTGCCTCGCTGCCGCAAGAGATGGCGCAAGGATTTTCCGCCACTGGCGTAGAGCACAAGACTCAGAAACTCTATGGTGAGGATGATGAGCAGTAAAATCAGCAGCTGGGGTACAAGGGGGAGCCCCAAGTCGATAAAGGGAGGAAGCAACGAGATCATGAATGCCCAACCCTTGGGATTGGCGATGGCAGTAACGAACCCTTGCAGGGCCAGATCGAAGCCGGGAATCTGCTGCGTATCCCCGGTTTGATCGGGTATCGCCATCCGCCCCTTTGAGCGCCACATCTGCATCCCAAGATAAATAAGATAGGCGCCACCCAGGTACTTCAACCAGAGAAACAATGCTGGATAATTCAACATCACCGCAGCGACACCGACTACCGCAGCGAGGGATACCAGGCCGACACCGATCAACTCACCCCACATCATCCAGAGTGTGCGCCGCAGGCCTATGCTCATCCCCATAGTCAAGGCCAGTGTCATACACATGCCCGGGGTGACCGAGACAAAGAAAAAGGTGGGAATGAACACCACCAGTACAGACCAGTCGATCAATTCAGTACCTCAGGGGATAAATCGGCACTTTGTGCTAGCAATCGTTCTCATCGGTTGCCCGCACACTAACACGGCCAGATTCATCCACGCTTGCCGAGAGTACCATGGGACGGCAGCAGACCTCGCAGTCCTCGATATAGGTCTGGCGGGAAACCGAGCAGTCGATCACCACTTCGACCAGTTCACCGCAGTAGGGACAGTGGATTGTTCTGCAAACCAGCTGTTGCCAACCTTCCATTGCCATTTTCACAGAGGGGTCCGGAATGAATCAAATACCGAGATAGGCTTTTTGTACCGCAGGATCGGCCAAGAGTTTCTCGGCACTATCAGTCAGTGTAATAGCGCCATTCTCGATGACATAGCCCCGGTCTGCGATATGCAGCGCCTGGTTGGCATTCTGCTCCACAAGGAAAATGGTTGTATCCTGTTCCTCGTTGATTTTCTTGATAATCTCGAAAATCTGACGAATGATCAGCGGCGCCAACCCCATCGAAGGCTCATCGAGCAGCAGCAGTTGGGGCCTGGCCATCAATGCCCTGGACATAGCGAGCATCTGCTGCTCGCCCCCGCTCAATGTACCCCCCGCCTGGTTGCGCCGCTCCGCCAGGATGGGAAACAGGGAAAAAACATAGTCTCTATCTCTATTGATCTCCTCCCTATCGTCACGTAGGAAAGCGCCCATATCGAGATTTTCCTGTACCGTGAGTTGCGGAAAAATGTGGCGCCCCTCCGGTACCTGGCAAACCCCCAGTGAGACGATGCGGTCCGGATTCAGTCCCTGAATCGCCTCACCGCGGAAGAGGATCTCTCCCGCGCGCGGCGGCACTACACCGCAGATCGACATCAGCGTGGTGCTCTTGCCTGCGCCATTGGCCCCAATCAAGGTGATGATCTCGCCGCTGCGAATCTCCAGATCTATGCCCTTGAGCGCCTGGATGTTCCCGTAATACGACTGAACGTTTCGTAATTCAAGCATCGATATCCTCACCCAGGTAGGCCTTGATTACTGCCGGGTCTGAGCTGACCTGCTGGGGCGTCCCTTCGGAGATTTTCTTCCCATAATCCATGACATATATCCGGTCCGAGAGACTCATAACCAGCTTCATGTCGTGCTCGATCAACAAAATTGAGTGTCCCTCATCCCTGATCCGGTTAATTAGGTCATCCAATTCCTGGGTCTCTTGGGGATTCATCCCGGCGGCGGGTTCATCCAGCAGCAACAAAAACGGTTCCGTAGCCAACGCTCTGGCTATCTCCAGCCTGCGCTGAGCACCGTAGGGCAGATTTGAGGCGAACTCATTGACTGCATCTGCCAATCCCACCTTCTGCAGAATTCGGTAGCTTTTTTCCACCGTCTCCCTCTCCTCATCCCGGGTAGCCCGCGTCTTGAATACAGCGCCACCAATAAATGAGTGGGTGCGGCAATGACGACCGATCATCACGTTTTCCAGGACCGTCATATTCTGGAAGAGTCGAATATTCTGAAACGTCCGGGCCATACCCTTTTCCGTGACCTTGTTCGGTTTGAGCCCATTCAACCGAACCCGATTTCCCATCTCGGGATTGAGAAAAACATCACCGCCAGTAGGATTGTATATTCCTGTCACACAGTTGAAGAACGTGGTCTTTCCCGCTCCGTTGGGGCCAATAAGAGCCACGATCTCGCCCTTGTTAACCTCTAGATCGAGCTCGCTCATGGCCTTGATGCCGCCAAAGTCCATGGATAGTGCGGCGACTTGCAATACCGGCCTACTCATTTCCCGTCGCCTCCCTTGTCACCCTCAAAGCGGTAGCTTCGGCGTATATTGGCGACAATCCCCTGGGGACGGAATATCATCATGGTTACCAACACTGCCCCGAAAGCCAGCATCCTATATTCCGAGAGCGCCCGCAGATGCTCTGGCAATAAAATCAAGATAAGGGCGCCCACGATGACACCAAATATAGAGCCCATACCACCCAATACCACGATACAGAGAATGATGGCGGACTCGAGAAAGGTGAAACTCGCGGGATTGATGAAGGTTGTCTTGGCCGCGAAAATTACCCCTACCATGCCCGCCCAAGTGGCGCCCAGCGCAAAGGCGGTGAGCTTGGTCTTGGTCTTGTCTATCCCCATCGCCTGGCAGGCAATCTCATCTTCACGCAGAGCGATCCAGGCGCGGCCAATCCGGGAATCCTGGAGCCGGTTGACCACGAAAATGGTAAAAATGACCATCGCTATCATTAGATAATAAAGATAGAGAATGGAGCCCTCCAGAGAGAGTTCGATACCGAACAGCCCGGGGCGATCTATGTTGGAGATACCACTGGGGCCCTGGGAAAAATCATTCCAGTTTTCCAGAATAAGCCGGATAATCTCGCCGAACCCCAAGGTGACGATGGCCAAATAGTCTCCCCGTAGGCGCAGTACCGGAAACCCAAGTATTACCCCGAACAGTGCCGCCAGCAGGGCACCGATGGGGAGCGCAATCCAGAATCCGACACCAAAATGGAAATTAAGCAGTGCATAGGCATAGGCACCCACCGCATAGAATGCGACATACCCCAGATCCAGCAATCCCGCCAGTCCGACAACGATATTGAGCCCCAAACCGAGCATCACGTACATCAACGCGGTTATCATGATGTTGGTTTGATAAGTGGAAAAAAGCGATGGAAACACCAACGCAAATAGCAACACCGCACCCGACAAAGGGTAGAGGTACTTGGGCTCCCTGAGGATCACCTGTATCAGGGGCTCCCGTTCAACAACCGTGCCGGAGGCGATGCGTTCTCTTCGTCGCTCCTTCTGCAGATTGAACGCCCGCATCAACAAAGAGATTACAAAGGCACCGATTGCCACGTAGAACATATTGTCCCAGCGCCAGACCACGGTGCGCTCAATGGGATCCGCTTTGATCACCATCAATGGGAAGGTGAGGAAGGCAAACCAAATTGCGACGTACAGAGACCGCTTCAGCTCTTCAATAGAAAACATGGCGTCAGACCTTCTCCGTCTCGACCCGGCCCAACAGGCCCGAGGGTTTGAAGATCAAAATCAGCACCAGCAGAGAGAAGGCGAACACGTCTTCGTAATCGCTGGAAACATAACCGGTGGCAAAGCTCTCGGTGAGGCCAAGTACGAAGCCGCCGAGCACCGCGCCGGGAACCGAGCCGATTCCCCCTAGAACTGCAGCGGTAAATGCCTTGATACCGGCGATGAAACCGATGAAGTAGTGGATAGAACCAATATGGGATGCGATCAACATGCCACCGATGGCGGCCAGTGCAGAGCCAATGATAAAGGTAACCGAAATAACCCGGTTGACATCTATTCCCACAAGCATGGCCATGGTGCGATCCTGTGCAGTGGCCCGCATCGCCTTACCGATACGAGTGAATTTTATAAGCAGGGTCAGGCAGATCATAGATACCGCCGTTGTCACCAGTATCACCATATCGGAGGAGCCAACCACGTGGACGTAGGGCTCCATGAATTCAAAATCCGGGATCAGTTCAGGGAAGGGTTGAAAATCGGAGGTTTGTGCCAACAAAACATAGTTCTGCAAGAAAATGGACATGCCGATGGCACTGATCAAAGCAGACAACCGCGGCGCCTTACGCAGAGGTGTATAGGCAATCTTCTCCACGGTAAAACCATAGGCTGCAGACCAGACTGCAGCGGCCAGCCCCGCAAGTACTACAATACTCAAGATGGGAAAGCCGTATATGGAAAGCACGGTTGCCACCACGAAAGAGGTGAACGCACCGATCATATAAATCTCGCCGTGGGCGAAGTTGATCAGGCCGATGATTCCGTAGACCATAGTATAGCCGAGGGCAATTAGCGCATAGATTGAACCTCGGGTCAGGCCGCTGAAGAACAGTTCGATAAAATATTCCATTCGGCTATCCGCTGTGACCTGGTTTCAGGCCGGCAATCGGGGCCGCATACAGGCAGGTGCCGGTATGCGCCCACGGTAAATGCTCAACTGGGTAATGATTGGCAGGTCCGTTGGATCAGCTTACAACCGCCCCCGCTCAGCAGATGAACGGGGACAGCAGTTTCTTCCGCAACCGAACCCTGCCGCAGAAAGGAGACTATTTGACCTCGACGTACTTCCCGTCTCTCACCTGAAACATGGCAAATCCCACGCCGACCGCATCGCCCCTCTCATCGAAACGAATGCTACCGACCGGAGTGTCCACATCGTTGTTTTGCAATGCCTTTTTCACGGCAGCCATATCGGTGGAGTCAGCCTTATCGATTGCATTCAACAATGCAAGCACTGCCGAGTAGGCATTCTCGTAGAAAGCGCCATGATCACTGCCGTAAGCTTTTTTATGGGCCTCGGCGGCTTGCTTGGAGAGGGGGTTGGAAGAGGTGTCTTTAGGGCCAGTTGCGTAAACGCCTTCTGCATGTTTACCTGCGACCTTGATAAACGTATCGTCCTTCACCCCATCGTCGGAGATAAAGATCGTCTTCATACGCTTTTTGCGCATCTGGGTGACAATCTTGGAGGCCTCCGGGTGGTAACCACCGTAAATGACCGCCTCGGCATTGGAGCGTTTGATCTTTTGGACTACCGCAGAGTAATCCACCGCACCGGGGGTGATGCCCTCGTATAACACCACTTCGGCTTTGCCTGACTCTTCCAGGAACGTCTTGGCAAACTCCGCAAGTCCCTTTCCGTAGTCACCCTTGTCGTGGATAACGGCAATTTTCTTTAGCCCCAAGGTGTTGATGGCAAAATCCACTTCAGTTCGCGCCTGGGCGTCATCGGAGGCGATGGTCCTAAAGAAGTTGGGATAATCCCCGCTTTGGGTCAACCCAGGATTGGTGGCAGAAGGGGACATAACGACCACCCCTGCGTCCAGGTAAATCGGCAGTGCCGCTTTGGTAGCGCCGGAGCAGATATGCCCCATGACCACGTGCACCCCGTCGGAAACCAGTTTGGTAGCGGTATTGGTCGCCACCTCCGGTTTGCAGACATCATCCTCGACCAGCAATTCCACCTGCTTGCCGTCGATGCCGCCCGCCGCATTGACTTGTTCGACTACGATCTTCGCCGCGTTGACACTGGGCAAACCATAGGAAGCCAGGTCACCACTATGGGCGCCGGCCACGCCCAATTTAATGGTATCCGCCGCTGCCAGGGGGAATGCCAAGCCCAAGCCCAGCGCCGCAATCAGCATCTTGTGTCCCACTCTCAATTTCATGCTCGTCATCCTCGATTCGTTCTTCCGTTACCCATTGGGTTTGTAGTTTTCAAGGCGGGCCCTTAATGGCCCGTCCAATCGGCAATATAACCTATTTTTACAACCTGGGGAAAATTGAGGCACATGCCCCAAACCAAAGGATTGGCGTTCTCCTTCAGCCTGCGTCCGCAAGCCAAAGAGACGCGACCGACTCGATCGGCAGACGCCAGAATTCCGAGCATAAAAAACGGGACCCGAAGGTCCCGTTTAAGTACTTCAAACTTCTGAACCAGACTTAGAAGTCGTGACGGAAGCCAGCGGTGAAGATCTTGGAAGATCCAACAGCCACCTGTTCAACGTTCTCACGGGAAATACCGGTTATGTCGCCATACTCAACATAGGTGCGGGTGCGCTTGGAGAAGTTGTACTGCCAGCCCACTGCCCAGATGTTGTCGTCGTCCAGATCGTAGTCCAGGTTACCGAACTGACCACGGATGGTGTTGTTGCCGAAGTAGCCTTCAGCCGCGATGTTCCACTCCTTCCAGTCCATCTTGTCGGTGGGGTCGAACAGTGAAGGGCGTTCCATGTCTTCGTACTGGGCGATGATCTTGGCCATACCGAAGTTGTAGCTACCGGCAACACCCCAGACCTTGGTGTCCTCAGTATCTTCGACACCATAGCCCCTGTGGTAGCCAAGACCCAGGCTGATGGGGCCGTTGTCATACTGAGCACTCAGGTTGTAAGCGTCAATAGACTTTTTGGCAGTATTGCCGCCGTCGATGACGAGGGCGGCCTTGGCCACGAAACCGTTCCAGTTAGGGGTGACGTAGCTGATGGCGTTACCGGTACGGAAGGTACCCAGGTAGGTTGCGTTATAGGTAGCGTTGTTGAAGATATCAGTCTTGTCGACCGCGCCGTAGTAAGGCGTCCACTGACGACCGATAGCCGCAGTACCCCAACCGCCGCTCAAGCCGGCGTAGGCCAGACGATTGCGGAGGCCACCGGCGGTGGAACCGCCCTCGGAGCTGGAGAACGCCCACTCGGCCTGGAAGATAGCCTTGAGGCCGTTACCCAGATCTTCGGAGCCCTTGACGCCGATACGGGTGGTGTTGGTGCTGACATCCCAGAAGTTTTCATCGCTGACGGCTACACTAGTAGAGTTGCCATCTTCGTCAAAAAGAACGACGTCGTCAGTATCCAGATAGTTCAAAGAGGTGTCGAGACGGCCGTAGAGGGTAGTCTCGGCAAAGGCGGACGGAGCAACCAGGGCGCCGGCGACTGCCAGTGTGATCAGATTCTTTTTCATTGAGTAGAACTCCCGCAGTAAAAACAAAAGTAACCAGATGTTGTGCAGGTTGAATGTTAGACCCAGGGAAACGCTTTTGCAACAGTTTTTTTGAAAAAAACAACAAAACTTGATTTGTTGCAAAAAAGTAACGCCGCATTGTGAATTACAGGTCTATAAACCCCAATATATAGTGATACTCAGTAAGTTAAAGCATCTTTCTAGATTAATTATCGGTTAGATTAGTGTCAGTAAAGATCGTAATAACGCGACATGACCTCAATTTAAAGGCCGGACGAGGGAAGTTTTCCTACAAATCAGTTGCAGAACAATCACAAGTTGGAGCGGCATGTGGTTTTCGACCACAATTAGTTAGGGCTATGGGGAATCGAGCGAATTCCCGAACCGGTTAAGCGCCCGCTCCAGATTTTTCGCCATAATACTGAGTAAATCTCCATCCGCAGGACGCCTGCCGAGAGGTCTGAATAAGGCTACTTCAATCCCCATCCTCAGCAGACGAGCGCGGATGCGTTTCCAGTAGTCGCTAACAGCAGCTGTATATAAAAAGAATGAATACACCAGTACTCGCATCAGGGTTCCCCGAATTTTCCGAGCCATCACCAACACCTTGAATCCCCCTGGGCTCAGAAAAGTAGTGAGCGTATAACGGTATCACTGAAGCGAAGTGTCACCAGGGCCAGCAAACTACCCAATGTGAGGCTGGCCACCACCAGGATACCTATTTCCGCCGCTAGCAACTTCGCCATGGTCTAACGACTACAGCCGAGCTTGAAGATGGTCTCCATCTCTCCCTGCCGGAGCCGCATCGATAGAGAAAAAACTAGCGCCAGTGCCAACAGCGTAGAGAGCCCTACTATCACCACCACCCCATTCAGCACCTGCTTGATGCGGAAGATACTCTCCATTAACCCGCCAATAACATCCGCTGGCAAAATAACTTGGTAGCGCTCACTCTCCAGGAAACGACCACGAAGAATAGTGCCGGCCTTTTCACTTTCCGGATAGGCAATCACAGCACTTACTGGGTAATCGACCGGGTTGCCATGAAAGTGGAAGGAATAAAGGTTACTTTCATCGATCTCCGTGTATTGAACCAGCTTGGCATTGGCCGTCACATTGGACGCGTCGCGATCCAAAATAACGCTGTTATCATTTGTGCTGGCCAGATCCTGGTGGCCATGACCCAGCCCAGCGATCACCCAGGCGGTCTTGATGTCCGTGAATATGGCACGGTCATCTGCAGAATGGCTGGGTCTGAGGATCCCCACCACCTCCATGCTCAGCGGGTACGCGCCCGCCAGATCGAACAGATTCTCCGGCGTCGAGAGCAGCCTGTCTCCCGGCTTCAGGTCTAATATCGCCGCCACTTCGGAGCCGAGCACGGCCTCGCCCAATAGAGCCGGTGGGCGCCCCATATCGACCGCCAATCCACGTAATTGAAAATAGTCAAGGGTGGTCCCAACGATAGGGAATCCACGAGCCTGAAAGCGCAGGTATAGCGGCACCGGTGTGGCCAACCCCTGCTCCTCCAGACGCTCCACCAAGGCCATGGAAACAGTTTGCTGCAACCTTCCCTCGAAATAGAGACTGCGCATCACTAAGTCGAGATTACTCCCCCTGGCCCCCAGTAATAGCGGCGTATCCACAGAGCGCGCCCGTAACGACCTTTCCGCCTCCTGCAACAATAAGTGCAGCGACAGCGGAAGGCAGGCAACGAGGGTGATACAGGCGATCAGGATGAGGCTCCTGATCCGATGGAACAGGATATACTGCACGGCGATATAAAGGATTTGCATCAAATATCACCGAACTGTCGAAAATCCACAATCCTGTCGAATCTGTTGAGCAGCTCGTGGTCGTGTGTCACGGCCAGTAGGGGCGCCCCTCGAACCGCCACATTCTCGAATAACAGATCCATGATCCTCAACTTATTTTCCGGATCCAGGTTGCCAGTGGCCTCATCCGCAAGAACCAATCTGCGATCGGGCAGCAGCGCCCTGCAGATAGCCACTCGCTGGCGCTCTCCCTGAGACAGCTGCCTGGGATGACGTCGTAACTTGTCCGCGACACCCAATTGTTCGGCGAGTCTTTCCGCCCGCAACCTTACCGCCGCCACCAATTGCAGGCCAGGTCCTATGCGATAGGGATGGAGTATATTGTCGAGTACATTCAGATACTCCAGCAGTTCAAAATCCTGAAACACGAAACCGATGTGCCGAAGCCGGAAATCACGGCGCGCGGAATCATCAAGCCGGCTCAGGCTCTCATTACCAATACAGATCTCTCCCGCGGAAGGTACTTTTATCCCCGATATCAGATCCAGCAGCGTGGTCTTGCCGGATCCGCTGGGCCCGATGACGGCCACCCGTTCGCCGGTTTCGACGAAAAACTCCGGGACCCGCAAGCGAAACCCGCCATTCGCGTACTTGAACTCCAACCCCTGAACAGAAAGCATGCCCTGAGACTCCCGCTAGCCCCGGTCAACTGTCGCCGGACTGGCGCCTGAGGCATCCAGACGACGCTCTTGCAGCAGCTGCAGACCTGTTATTCGCCAACTCCCCTCAATCGGGGCCAGCGTAATCAACGCCCGGTACTGGTTGTTCCGTACATGAACATGTCCCCAATGACCTACACTGCCGCTGGCATTCCACAGCACATTGAACGATTGCTCGCTACCTTCCACTTGCACTTCAGGATCCACCTCTAGTATTTCCACCGACCTGACCTTAGCCTGGGCGCCTCCGGCTTGCTGCACCGCGAAAGAGCGTCGGTTTTGGAGATAGATATCCGCCAACAAATCACCGCTTACAGTGAGCGCCAGCTTATCGTAGACATCCTCCTCGGCCCGAAAGTCGAAAGCGCGGTAGATGTTCTTCAGCAGCGCCTGGAGCACCTTTGTCGCCTCTTTCTCATTCAGTTCTGTCACTGCACTGGAAGGGCCGGAGATCTGCATCCGAAAATAGGGATAGGCCACAACCCCGCCAGCCAAGAGTAAAACCAGGCCGGCAAGTGGATAACGAACCTGCCGCCTCCCTCGCCTCTGCTGTCTAACCAGGTACCATGTCAGGGGCAGCACCATAAGCAGCAATAGCAAGCTCAAAAGAGGTACTTGCCACGCCCCTTGTCGTTGCTCTACATTCACCCTATTTACCACCGGAACCTTGTACTTTTTAAGAAAATTATTCCATATCAATAAGTTATCATCCGGAGCAACGAAGCCGGGAAGAGGGCCAGCGGGATCGGTAGCCAAGGTTGGAATGCGCTGAAGCTGGTCGGTAAACAAATCCCAGTCGACCTCGACCTTCCCAGGCAGACCATCGGTGAGATAGGTGATAATCACACCGACGATTGCCGTGGAGACTTCCAGCCTTTCAGGTTGCTCCACTAATTTGATTCCGGTTAGTGACACCTTAACGTAATTGCTGCGTTCCAGAATGGGCTTGGCCGCACGACCATCGATGGTGAGAGGATTGCGCCCTAGTAAAAACGCCCCAATGCGCTGTTTGAGCGGCTCCAGTTCATCCTTCTCAATAAACTCTCTCCCTCGCAGCTGGAGGTCCATCCACTCCCCCATATCCTTGACGCGGGCCAGAATTTCATGGCGCACCTCATACGGCTCCACATAGAGGAAGGACATTAGCGCCGATTTGTGATGGCGCTTCAGATTGGGATTCTCAAACCGAGTGTACCAGGGATCGGCCCAATCCAGTCTTAACCTCTCAGGCTGTCCCAAATAGCGAAAATCGATTACCGGTACCGCCTTGTGATAGGCGATAAACCCGATTGTCGTGGTTGCGCCCCCGTCTGCATCCAGGGGCGGTACCAGGGTGATCTGTTCAGGCTGACCAGGGAATGGGTACTCCAGTTCCGCATAGAGCACACGCTTATCAGCAGGCGGCTCGGGAACTCGCATCCTGGTTATGGGGTTAATCATTCCCGCATAGGGAGACTTCCTGTCCACCCGCAGTCGCGGCTCCACCAGCACTAGCCGTGCCGGCAGACGCTCGCCGTCTTCTGCGATTACAGCGAAAACCTGTTGCGCAAAATGCTCCATGCGCGCTTCGAGAGATGGCCGGAGCACGCTGTTGTCCCTAACCCAGTCATTAGGAATCAACTCCTTAAAACTCTCGAGATCTTCGATATAGACCTCCAGCGCCAACCTTACCCGGTCGTCCAACACATAGATCTCGGCGATATTGGGAGCTGTTTCCGCCCCTGTCAGATTAATCCAGTCCCCCAGGGCAGAGTTGGCCATAAACGTTAAAAAGAGGGTAAGCAGAAGGCGCTGGGTTAACACAGGCATCTTTGGCGAGTAAAAACATCACTGATCATTAGGGCATGAGCGGCTGATAATAGCACTAGAGTTGACCATCCGATTAACAAGCAGGCATTCAAGAAACGGCATGATCGCTCTGCTGCCTTGATAAAAAACATACAGAGGTGTACTGTATTCCATACAGGGGTGTATTTTATACATGGAAACCGCAAGCAAGCCAAATAGAAGGTTGATCCGCAAGGACTGGCTGGACGCTGCAATCAAGACACTCAGCTCGGCGGGGATCGGCTCGGTTTCGATCGTTTCGCTTGCCGCGACGCTTGGGGTGACTCGTGGCAGTTTCTACCATCACTTCAGCGACCGTGAGGAACTGCTGCGCTCGATGCTGGATTATTGGGAACAAACCTGGACGCTCAGCCTACGTGACGAGGTTCGCATGCTCGAAATAGCGCCCAAGGATAAATTGATCGCGCTGGTAAGGTTGATCCGTGACAGAAAGGCGGCCGCTTTTGATGCGCCGTTCAGGGCCTGGGCACTCCATGACCCACTCGCCAAGGATTATCTGAAACGCGTCGATGATACCCGCTTAGGCTATATCCAGAATCTCTTTGAGGCTGCCGGTTTTTCCGGCCTAGACGCCCTCAATCGCGCTCGACTGCTTCTTTTCTACGAGATGTCGGATGCCGCCTTCTTTGCTAAGAGCGATGCGAAAACAGAACGGCAGTTGACCGCCAACAGGCTCAGATTGATTCTTGATTTGCCAAAATCTCAGGTTCTCAAATTTGATGGCTGAAACCTTGACACTTGAAACGCTGGGAGTGGAAAAATGAACCCTATTTCAATCGATCTACCCAAAGCTGGGAATTCAACACCCATGATCGCTGCTTCGCTCTGCGCGGCTATAATCGGCCTCGGTCCTCTCGAGGATGCGAGGGCAGCGGGTGGTAAAGTGACCGACCCGGTAGGCACTGCCCCAGAACGCTACGTCTACTACCCTGGTACCGAGGCCATCGGCAAGAACGAGATACGCCTCACGGCTTGCGGTACAGGACTGCCCGCGGCACGCCGGGGGCAGGCGGCCACCTGTTATCTGTTCGAACTAGGCAACGGCGATAAATTTCTATTCGACGTGGGCACCGGCTCAATGGCCAACGTGGCCGCTTACATGATCCCCTACGACATGCTCGACAAGGTATTCCTGAGCCATCTGCATACCGACCACTGGGGCGACCTTGCTACGCTGTGGGCGGGCGGCTGGACCGCCGGCCGTACCGGACCGCTGAAGGTCTGGGGACCGAGTGGTGCCACACCGGAAATGGGTACCAAGTACGCGGTCGAACACTTTCTGAAGGCCTACAACTGGGACGCGACAACTCGCAATGCCAAGCTAAGCCCCAAGCCCGGGCAGATCGAGGTCAAGGAGTTCGACTACAAGGGTGAGAATCAGGTCGTCTACCAGGAGAACGGCGTGACCATCCGTTCCTGGCCAGCCATTCATGCGGGAGATGGACCGGTTTCCTTTTCTCTCGAGTATGCCGGGCTGAAGGTGGTATTCGGCGGCGACACCTTTCCTAATAAATGGTATGTCAAGTATGCGAGAGATGCGGACCTGGCTATTCACGAGGTTTTCTTGACACCCACCGAACTGGTTACCTGGTATGGGCAGTCACCGGGTCAGGCCCTGGGAGTCGGTACCCAGATACACACCTCGCCGCCCGCCTTCGGCAAGGTCATGAGTGAGATCAAACCGCGTCATGCCGTCGGTTATCACTTTTTCAACGAGGAAGGGACGCGGTACGGGATATACGACGGTGTGCGCTCGACCTACGACGGACCGCTGTCCCTGGCCACCGACAACATGGTGTGGAACATCACCAAGGACAAGATCACCGAGCGCATGGCGGTGTTGACCGACGAGGCCTGGTCGGTAGCCGGTAACACCAACCCCCCTGCACCGCCAAAGGCGGGCACGGTGCCTGACCCGTTGACCGACTTTATCAAGGCAGGCAAATGGCAACCGGCTATGGAGGCACAAAGCGATTTGGTGAACGAATTCAAGAAAGATAACAACATGGAGTGATTGGTTATTCCCGATCCGAGGTGCTCGCCCTCACCTATGCCAATCCTGGTGAGGACGGCCCTAACCGCTCGTCGGTATCGCTGAGAGAAAAGCCATGTTAATAGTACTTTCGCTGTTGTTCCTGCTGGTTTGGCTTGTGTTCATCAAGTTCCAGTGGCTGCCGTGGAACAGGGCCTGGAAGATTATCGTAGCAACTATCTCGCTGGTGATCGCTCTGGTCGTGGTCGGCGCGCTGCAATACTACACACCTGCGTCACAAGTGGCGGTGGTCTCCGCACATACCCAGCGGATCTATCCGCTGGTAAGCGGGCAGGTTGATCAGGTCTTTGTGGAGAATACGCAGAGCGTATCGGCTGGTGACAAACTGTTCAGCATAGACCCCCGGCCATTTCAGTACGCCGTAGACGACCTTACGGCTTCGCTGAAGCTGGCCGAGATCGCGTATGAAGATGCACAAACGCTGGTCAGCAAGGGTGCGATTGCCAAAATCACCGACGAGCGGTACCTGGCCGATCGCGACAAGGCAAGAGCGCAGTTGGAGACTGCCAAGTACAATCTCGAAAATACCGTGATACGAGCACCCGCTGACGGGGTTGTCTCGCTGGTGGCGCTGCGCCCGGGGCAGCGTGTCAGCCCACAGTCGGTGGCAATGAACTTTATCAGTACCGATGAGGTTTGGATTGCCGCGATGCTCAAGCAGAACGGTATGCGTCTGGTGCAGGCCGGGCAATCGGTATCGGTTACGTTCAGCGCAATACCGGGAACCGTTTACCAGAGCAGTGTCCTGTTGATCCCTGATGCCATTGTCCAGGGTCAGGTAACGGCGGAAGATGCTTATGATCCTGCTGAGGCCGTCAACTCAGCGCAAAGCGGATATCCGATTCGTATAGCCTATCCCAAGGGATTGCCAAAAGAGCTGGCGAAGGTGGGTTGCCTCGCACAGGTGACTGTGTTCACCAGTGAAGGCAATCCGATCAATGTGCTGGCGAAAATCCTCCAGTGGATCGCGACCTGGATGGACTACATTGCGTAACTCATGCTGCTTCAGAAAACAGGGTGGTGTTGGTTTGAGCCCGTTTCTCCGCCGGGTTTGGCTCGCGGTGTAATTTGTGTTTCTCAAATAGCGGCTGGTCAACTGTGGCAATTGGCACTTTAAGCTCGGTTAAATGCCGGGCCGCACCTGCTTGACCCTTGACACCAACGAACAGAGAGGAGTCCAAACTATGTATTCGCCAGTCACCAGAAAGTCAGTCATTTCGTTCGCGTGCTTATTGCTCCTTGCGACACCCGCGGCAGCTGACAATTCGACCGGCGACAACGGCTGGTCATTCGAGCTGGCACCCCTCTTTCTCTGGGGAATGAATATTAATGGAAATTCCCAAATCGGAGCAGTCGACATCCCCCTCGATATCGAGTTCAAGGACGATGTACTGGAAAATCTGGATGCGGTTTTCACCATTCACTTCGAGGCGAAAAAAGATAAGTGGAGCCTGTTTACCGAGTATCAGTATGCCGACATCTCCCCCACTGCCGAGATCAAAGGCGGTGCTCTTAAGATTGATATCGATTTTCAGAATACCTTGTGGGAGCTGGGTGCCGCATACAGAGTGGCGCGATACGGAAACACCGATATCGAACTCCTGGGGGGTGCCCGCTACACCAGGCAGGAAAACAAAACCAAGATCAAGAACGGCCCCACGCTGGTGGATGTAGACGAGGCGTGGTGGGACGGCTTTTTCGGGGGGCGGATTTTCACACAACTATCTAATAAATGGGGTTTTGTGGGACGCGTCGACGTGGGTACCGGCGGCTCGGATCGGGTTTGGAATCTAATAGGATTCTTCGATTACCGCTTCAAGGAGTGGGGCTCCCTCTTCGTGGGCTACAAGTGGATGGACTACGACTATGATAACGGTAAGAGTGGAGCCAACAGCTACACCTACGACGCCACTCAACAGGGACCCCTGGCGGGGATCACCTTCTATTGGTAAAACGCCAATTGTGGCCTATTCAGTCCCGGAGACGTGGTTCAATCAATCAAAGCCAATGCGCCATCCGCCTTTCAAATCGTGGTGCCTCGGACTCACCCTCGCAGCATCGACCATTACACCTCTGGGCGCTGTGCAAGCCAACTGGTTCTCGGAGAATTTTCGCGACCCCAGCGCTGGCAAGCTTGATCTCAGCAAGTGGCTGGGTGAGAAAAAGGGATTCATGCCGGTACCAATCATCATCACCGAGCCCGCGGTAGGTTATGAGCTGGGCAAGGCAGTGACGGTGATACCGTCTTTTCCAAAGGAGTAGGGTTTAGGTATCTGATGGCAAGGAGGTTTGGCATGCGTGTAGGTATTGACGTTGCCTGGGGACCAGAGGACACCGCCTTCTACATACAGGTCGGTAACGCCTGGACCCGATAAGCGGGGTCAACAATGGATTCGGATTCGGTTTCCTACGGCTCAGCACCAACTTGTAGGACGACTCACCCGGTCACAGCTTGTCTGGTCGTTTCTGCAATTTTCGCTGCAAGGTGCGGCGATGCATCTTGAGGCTTCTGGCAGTGGCGGAGATATTGCCATCGTGCTCTTCCAGCACCCGCTGAATGTGCTCCCACTCCAGCCGTCCTAAAGACATCCTCGCGGACTCCTCCTGTTCATCGGACTTGGGCACTGCCTCCTCAAAAGCTGCCATCACTGCCGCCAGCCCCACGGGCTTCGCAAGATAGTTGTGGGCTCCTGCTTTGACAGCCCTCACCGCCGTGGAGATGCTACCGTAGCCTGTCAACACGACGATCTTCATCTCCGGGTTCGTGTGCAACAGTGGCTCGATCAGCTGCAGTCCGGACTCATCGCCCAGTTTCAGGTCCAGCAGAGCATGGCTGAACAACGAAGCTTTGGCGGCATCCAGCGCCTGCTCCCCCGTGTGTGCCAGAGCAACATTAAATCCCCGGCGTTCCAGTGAACGGCGCAACACCAAGGCAAAACTTTCATCATCATCGATCAATAACAAGTGCTGTTCATCCCTATCGACCGGCTTAGCCATCGCTGACGTCCTCGATAATCAACTGCTTCAATGGCAACACGACCTGGGTTCGGGTACCGCCTTGGGCGCCGCTCCGCAGCACGACTTCCCCTCCCAGCCTTCCCAGACTGGCGTTGGAGAGCATCAAGCCTATGCCCAAGCCTGAGGACTTGGTTGAAAAGATAGCCTTGCCTGCAAGACCCCGAGCCTCTTCGCTCACCCCCCTGCCCTGGTCATCGATTCTGATCTCCAGTACCCCCTCACGGGAATACAACTCCACCCAAACTCCAACGTTACCGCATTCCACCGAGGCATCAGCGGCATTGTTGAGCAGATTGGTGATGGATTGGGCTACCGTCTGTTCGGCGAGAATCTCGGGATCGTCAAACGGCTTCTGCCTGCTGACCCGAAGATCGACCTCCGGCCGGATTACTCGCCAGCGGTCCAACAGATCGTCGACAAAGCTGCTCAGCCTCATGGCGCTGGCACTTTCACTGCGCGAACTTCCGGCGGCATCCAGCAGTTTCTTTATCCGCTCCCTACAGGCGTCGATCTGGCTCTCGAGCATTTCCAGATCCTCATATACCGATGCCTCCTGTCCAGGGCGCGCCTTGAGTTCATCGACCAACAGCATCATGGTCGATAGGGGCGTACTGATTTCATGGGAAACACCTGCGGAAAGGGTTCCCATGGCCACTATGCGCTCGCTTGTGAGGGCCTCCTCCCGAGCTTTGGCAAGCTGCCGATCTCTCTGCCGGACCGCACCGGCGATCCCCGCCACCACCAGCGCCATGAGCACAGCGCTGATCAGAAAATTAATCCACATGCCAATCACATGGGCATTAAAGTCGCCACCGTATGCGGAACCAACTGTGGGCAAGGCGACATAATAACGCATCAATAGCGAGTAGCAGGCCACACAGACCACGGAGACCGCAGCAACATAGGAGTAAGCCAGGGCCGCAGCGGCAATGGCGATCGGGATGAGATAGAGTGAGACAAAGGGGTTGGTCGCCCCCCCCGACCAGTAGAAAAGAAGGGTCAGAACCGCGATATCCACCAGCAGATTCAGAAACACCTCGAAATCGCCCACTGGCCAGGGTTGCCTCATGCGCCAGAGCACCATCAGATTCCACCCTCCCAACGCGGCGATGGCCAACGTCATGGGGAGAAAAGGCAAGGGTAAGGACAACCACCAGGCCGCCAAAGCCAGTGCTGTGCCATAGCCAAGGATAGCTACCGATCGGAGCCAACAAAGGACTCTCAGACCATTGCCCAGGGAGATCCTTGAGAGTTTATTGAAGTGTCTCATCGTCAAAAATACGAGCGCCAAAACGATCGGGACTTTAACAAGATACCCCAAACTTAAACAAACAGGGGTGCGACAATTTGCCGCATTTTCGCAACCAGGTGCAAAACTTATAATTTCGCTTACACACGCCTGACGAGCAGAACCACCCATTGGCCAAGCGATACCTAATACCGTTATTGATTATACCGCTACTCAGCGGCTGCTCCGGGGATGAGTTGGTGATCGGTGACGCCTGGATCCCGGAAGCGCCGCCCAACGCCCCAGTGCTCGCAGGTTACATGACGATCGAGAACAACTCTCGAGACAAGCGAACACTGGTGGGTGCCGGTGAGGCGCCCTTTGAGCGCATTGAGATACATCGCACCCTTTACGACCAAGCGTCCGGACTGGCAAAGATGGCAAAAGCGGATCATGTCGATATTGCCCCGGGGCAGACCCTGCTTTTCCAACCGGGCGGTCTCCACCTAATGATGATTCATCCCCAGCTGGCCATGAAGGCGGGGCAGCAGCTGCCGGTGACACTACAGTTTTCCCAGGGGCCAGGAATCCGTGTGGAGTTCGAGGTGAGGCGTACCCGGTTACCCCGTTATCAGTGACGGCCATGGTATTTTTTACTTATCGGCGATTTCATAATTCATGCAGCTGACTCACAAAATTTGGATCATTAGCTCAGCGGTGCTGCTCATCGCAGCAATCACGATTGCAGCTCTCTATATTCGCCAGCAGAGCGACGCCCGATCGGAAATCGAAGCTATTGCCGTCCCCGAGGCGGCATGTGACCTCCAGCAGGGGCCCTGCATTGCGCGTTTTCCGGATGGCAGCGGCGTCACCCTATCCATCCAGCCATTGCCGATTCAGGGATTGAAGCCGTTGCGTATTCAAGTGCAGACCGAAGGGATTTCTGCCCAATCCATGGAGGTGGACTTTCAGGGTATCGGGATGAATATGGGATACAACCGGCCGCGCCTGGAAAAGCAGTCTGAAGGCCGCTTTACCGGCGAAGGGATGATATCGGTTTGCGTGCTCGAGCGAATGCATTGGGAGGCCACCGTGCTCGCGGAAACCGACCAGGGGTTGGTAGCCGCTCCCTTCCGTTTCGAGACCCTACGCCCATGAAACGATTGCCGTTGATCGCCGCCATTCTGGTAGCCGGGCTATTGCTCGGTATGCTCGGATCCCGCCTACTGCACGACTCAGGTGATGGGGAAATCGTCGCTCGTCCACCCTCCGGTGGCGACTTTATACTCCAATCTCCGTCAGGTCCATTCAACCTCGAGGAGCACAGAGGCAAGGTCGTATTGATCTACTTCGGCTACACCTTCTGCCCTGATATCTGCCCTACCAACCTCGCGCTTATGAGCCAGGCACTGAATGCGCTGACCGCAGAGGAAGTGAATCGGGTGCAGGGAGTCTTCATCAGCGTTGATCCGGATCGCGATACCCTGGAGAAACTCGACAACTACGCTGACTACTTCCACGGTGCCATCGTTGGCGTCACCGGAACCAAGGAAACCCTGGCCCAAGTCGCCCGACAATACGGCGCCGCCTACCGCAAAGTGGAGGGGGAATCCAAAGGTGGGTATCTAGTGGACCACTCTTCGAACACCTATGTTTTGTCACCCGATGGTTCTCTGCACACCATTCTGCCCCACGCCGCCCCTCCTCAGGAGATTCTCGAACTCGTCCGCCGACTGCTAGCCACAGGCTAAACAACCAAACGCATCAATCAGGAGTCAACCATGAAATACCCAAACCCAATACGTTCCCTGCTCATCGCTGTCCCCCTGCTGCTGGGCATAGCATCAGCATCGCCAATGGCTTCAGAGGGCGCAAGCGATATATCTGTGAACAATCCCTATGCACGTGCGGTCCCTCAGGGGCAGCCCAATTCCGCGGTTTTTATGACATTAAACAACGCCGGCACCGCTGACCAGTCCATCGTAGGTGCTGAGAGCGATGCCGCGAACGTCGTTGAACTCCATACCCATATCGACGAAGGGGGCATGATGAAGATGCGCCAGATCGAAAAGATAGATATTCCTTCACAGAGCGAAACCGTGCTTAAACCAGGGGGTCTGCACGTGATGCTGATAGATCTTCAACGTGATCTCAACCCCGGTGAGTCGGTCAACGTCACATTGATCTTTGCCGACGGCAGCCGCAAGCAAGTCGAAGCACCGGTGAAAAAGCTGCAGATGAAAATGAAGAAGCACATGATGCACTGATCAACCCGCCCCCCCATTTTCAGCTGCAGAAAAAGGGGGGCAGTTCCCGCCCCTTTCCTGTCCTCTAGAAGCAACTTCGAGCTCCAGAACTGCCGACCACAAACGGCCTGCTCGCAGAAACACTACACGACCCAGCAATCCCTACTCCCCAGACCCCGGCGGCGGATCTAATTCCCCCGGCGGATATGATATCTTGGATGGCTATACTCAGCGGTGAGGCCAGTCTACCGCTCTCCCGTTATCGAATAACTGACACCCTGAATATGAACGATTTATTCCAGATGGCCATGCAAGCTTTTGTCGACGGGCGCATCAAAGAGGCAGACAGACTTTGCAAGGCGATTCTCAAGACACAGCCAAAAGCCCATCCCGCACTCCATTTACTGGCATTGACGGAAAAACGCCGAGGCAAGCACAAACTGGCTATCAAGACTTTTAACAAAGCACTGCGACTGGCACCAGCAACCGAGATGTATTGGAACAATTTGGGGGAGACCTACCGGGAGATAGGGAAGACTTCCGATGCCATAGAGTGCTACCGCAAAGCAATTAATCTGCGTCCCGCTTATGCAGAAGCTTTTAGCAATTGGGGGTCGGCTTTGATTATGACCGGCCACCATGCAGAAGCAAAGGAGAAGTTGAAGCGAGCCCTTGAGATTAATCCGGAAATGGGGAACGCCCTCTACAATCTAGGCGTGGTCAATACGGAAACTGGCCATTCTGACCAGGCACAGCGGGCCTACGAACAGCTATTGGATTCCGATCCATACAATGCGGATGCCCTGGTGAATCTTTCCTGCCTGCGCCAGGAGGCGGGGCAAATCGACGCCGCACGCTCCGGTTATCTACGCGCTCTCAAGATGACACCCTCCCATTTCCAGGCACACCTAAACTTCGGTAACCTACTCTATGGTGAGCAGGCATTCGCGCAAGCCATCAAACACTTCAATCAAGCCATCAAACTCGAACCCCGAAACTTCGATGCCTGGTTTGGGCTGGGATTGTCGCTTAATAAAAGCGGCGATACCCGGGAGGCCTGCATCGCACTCAAGCGGGCCTGGGAAATCAATAAAGAGTCAGCTGAAGTCCTCTTGAGCTGGGCCGATGCCGCATTGAAAGCAGGTAATGACAAAGAGGCGATGCGGCTGCTGGATCACTACCGAAATGCAATCGGAGAGGACGCGCCACTACACGGTCAGCTGGCGAGAATCCATTTCGCCCTAGGCCGCATGGATAGCGCCGCCTCTGAAGCTCGCCGCTGTCTCGCACTTGATCCACAAAGCGTCAAGACCTACCGGGTGCTGGTGCAATCAGCGCATCTCGGCCCACGCGACAGCGATATAACAAAAATGCTAGAGCTGTACTCCGGGGATGCGCTTTCCGAGGAGCACCGTACCCACCTGGTTTTCTCTCTCGCCTGGGCCATGGATAAGATTGGAAATCCAAACGCCGCCTTTGAGTACTTAACGGAAGGCAACCGGCGCCGAGCGCGGGCCAGTGACTACGAACGACAGGCGAAAAGAGAGATAAAACTGCAACGTTTAGAATCCATTTTTACACCGGAATTTATCAGCAAGCGCCTGACATGGGGAGACCAAGACCAGATGCCAGTTTTCGTGGTGGGTCTCCCCCGCTCCGGAAAAACCCTCATCGAGACCCTGCTCTGCCGCCAACCGCGGATAATGCCCGCAGGTGAGCTACCCAAGTTCATCGACATTGTGAATGACAGGCTCACGCAACAACAGCTGGGTACTTTTCCAATGGGTGTCCCCGGAATGGCCGAAGCCCATTTTAAACAGGTGGGGCGTAGCTACGTAGAGCATCTACGGTGCCACTTCAAGGGGGCCCAACGGGTGATCAATACCCTGCCTGGGAACGCATTTCGGATCGGCATGATCAAACTGTGCCTTCCCAACGCTAAAGTCATTTGGACCGACCGGGATTTGCGTGATACCTGTTTCGAGATGTACCGGAAAGACTTCGAGGTCGGTCACGAGTTCACCAACGACCTAACAATACTGGGTAAGTACGCGGCTCAATTCAATCGTCTGATGGCATACTGGAACCGGCTGCTCCCGGGTTTCGTCCACAGAGTGGAGTTCGAGAAACTGCTCTCGGACCCCGAGCAGCAGATGGGGGAGTTGATCAGATTTATAGGTATGAACTCGACGGATGAGATAACAGAGAGCGCTCGACCCGAATCAACGGCTGCTTTCGATTTTCGGGGGCTGCCAGCACCGGAGCAAGCCATAGGGGTTTGGAGACCTTACGAGAAGCACCTTTCACCCTTGCTGGAGGCCTTGGTGGAAGTCTAATGAAGGCGCTTTCTCACCCCTCTTCCGGCGCCGTCAGTATGGCGTGCTTGAGCCGTAGCCACTCCTTGCGCTTTGACAGGGAATCCGGAATCAGCGTCGACTCGCCCATCATATAAATCACCATCATCCGCCCCCGAATCTCCGCCTGCTCCTCGGCGAATCCGGCCTGGGAGAACATCCAAGCAGCGAAGGAGAAGCGCTTCTCAAGGACCCGCTTGAATACCCGATCGGCAAGGGCATCAGACTGCGCCTGATGCCAGATCGCGAGATCGTAGCGAGCCATGCCTTGGGTCATGACCTCGTCCATCAAACGCCAAATCCGCTCTTCGGGAGGAGCAGATATTTTTTTTGCCGCCTCAATAGCCGCATCGGTCATCTCCCGCTCCCAGTATTCAAGCATGGCGTCGTATAGCGCCCGGCGGTTTTTAAAATGCCAGTAAAAACTGCCGCTGGTCACACCAAGGTGCTCCGCCAGAGGAACGATTTTCACTTTCTGCAGACCAGAGTGGCTCAATAGTTCGAATGCACCCCGGATCCAGTCTTCCCTGCTTAACCGGGAGGATCTGTCTTTTTCCATAGACATTACCTAGAATTTAGCATAACCATAGACAAGTCTATAGAAACTAGCCTAAGATTAGTACAACCATAGACCAATCTATTGAAGTAAGTACTTCGAAGTTAAGAAAATCTTCACTGCTTGCCTTCTGTTCAGAGGCTGAGTGAAACTCAAAAGGAGGAAAAATGTTAATCAGGCTCAAGCTTAAAGGCACAACCTGGGTTGCAGGACTTCTCGGAGGCCTGCTCATTGTGGGTGCAAGCCACGCCGTCGGCACGGCGGACAACGTACCCCTCGGACGAACTCCCAGCAAGATCGTAGATGGCCAGTATCCTGCCAGCTACTTCCCAAATACCGAGCTGCTCGGGGCAGGTGAAATGCGCATTACTGCCCTCGGTACTGGTATGCCGAACCAGACCAAGGCAGCCGTATCCATCGCCTATCTTGTAGAACTAGGCAATGGGGACAAATTTATATTCGATATGGGCATGGGCTCAATGGTCAACCTGTTTTCACTGCGACCCGATTTCTCCAAGCTAGATAAGGTCTTTGCCAGCCATCTGCATATAGACCATGTCGGCGATTTCATGGGATTGCACATCGGTGGTTGGCTATCGGGACGCTATACGCCGATACACATCTACGGACCCACAGGATCTAAGCCGGAGTTGGGAACCAAGGCATTCGTTGAGGGTATGCAGAAGGCTTACGCCTGGGATCTGGCCACCCGCTCGGGGGCCCTGCCCGACAAGGGTGCACAAATCGTTGTTCACGAGTTCGACTACAAGCAGGAAAATGAAGTCGTCTATCAGGAAAACGGGGTCACCATCCGCTCCTGGCCGGCCATCCACAGCCTGGACGGTTCGGTTAGCTACAGCCTTGAATGGAACGGTTTAAAGTATGTATTCGGCGGGGATACCTATCCGAACAAATGGTACACGGAATTCGCCAAAGGCGCGGACGTCGCCTCCCACGAGGCCTTTCTCCCCCCCAAGGCACTGGCCGCCTATTTTGGCTGGGACCTGAGTCAAGCCACCTACGTCTCCACCAGAATTCACACAGAACCCCAAGCCTTTGGCAAGGTGATGTCGGCGGTAAAGCCTCGGCTCGCGGTCGGGTATCATTCGGTGCAATCTCCGGAGAACAACGCGGCAATCATGGAAGGCGTGCGCAAAACCTATGACGGCCCCCTGGCCCTGGCACGCGATCTGATGGTGATCAATGTCACCAAGGATATCATCAAGGTACGGATGGCCGTTACGGACGAATATGTACTGCCACCGGATGTTAGCGAAGCCTACAAGAAGGCACCGCGTTCGGATGATAAAAGTCCCTCCAAGCACATCCTGGGCGGTAAGTGGAAGGGATACACCCCGCCACCGATGCCCAGCAAGCCCTCGACATCAAAGAATTGAGCCCAAACCGGCGGTGCCGACTACTTGCAAGTCGGCCCGCCATAGATCGCCAATGTGCAGATGCAAGAAAATCAACACCAATGGTCTCTCATCCGATCAAAGACGAAATCGGCAACTTGCGGACCAGTCTGATTGTCCCATAAGCCGGCGGCTGAACGACCGTGCCGACAAATTGCCAAGTTAGGAAGAAGAAAAGCTAGAAGAGTGCGGATGGCTGGGATGCGAGGGGTCGAACCTCGAACCTACGGAGTCAGAGTCCGTCGCTCTGCCAGTTGAGCTACATCCCAATCGAATGCCGAGGATGCCCCGGCATATCAGTATTAACGCTTGGAATATTGCGGGCGCTTGCGTGCCTTGTGCAGGCCCACTTTTTTACGCTCCACCGCCCGCGCATCCCGGGTGAGGAAACCAGCGCGCCGCATCGGGCTCTGCAGCCCCTCATCGTACTGTGACAGGGCACGTGCGATAGCATGGCGAATGGCACCCGCTTGGCCAGTATTGCCGCCACCTTTGACGGTAGCGCGAACATCCACCTTGTCCAGCACTTCGGCTACGTTTAGCGGTTGACGCACCACCATTCTGGCGGTCTCCCGACCAAAATAATCATCCAAGGGTCTGTTGTTTACCAGTATGGCGCCATTACCGGCGCTGAGATAGACACGGGCGGTCGAGCTTTTACGGCGCCCGGTTGCATAGTTTTTGGTATCTGCCATGGTTAAAATCCGGTACTAGTCCTGGTGAATCAGATGTCCAGCGGCTGAGGCTGCTGGCCTTGATGTTTGTGCTCTGGGCCCGCGTAAACCCTCAGCTTCCTGAACATCGACTTGCCCAGGGGATTTTTTGGAAGCATGCCCTTCACCGCAGTCTCTATGACCCGTTCAGGCGCTTTTGTCAGCAGTTTTTCCAAATTAATGGATTTGAGATTGCCAATATAACCGGTGTGGTGATGATACATCTTGTCTTTTAGCTTGTTGCCGGTCACTTTAATCTTTTCGGCGTTGATCACCACAATATAGTCCCCGGTATCCACGTGTGGGGTATACTCCGGCTTGTGTTTGCCACGTAGTCGGTGGGCAATCTCGCTGGCCAGTCGACCCAGCGTCTTATTCTCGGCATCCACCAGATGCCAGTCGCGGCGAACTTCGGCGGGTTTTGCGCTCACAGTCGTCATTAGAACCACTCCAGCGGAGAAAATCGATTCTCTAAGTAAATAAAATTCAAGAATCGCTCGAAAAAAGAGCGCGAATGTTACCGGAGATCAGCCCGATTGGCAAGCCCGACACCCCTAACCGAAGATTCTACGAGACGCAGTATAACCGGTATTGCTCGCAGATAGGCTAATATACCGAGCCTGATTCGATTCCAACGTTTTTGCTGACTTAAGTGAAACCCAGAAAGCTGCTCAACGAAGCGGACCGTTGTGTCAAATGCGGTTTGTGCCTTCCCCACTGCCCGACCTACCGCCTAACCAAAGATGAGGGGGATTCGCCACGTGGCCGGATTTCATTGGTTCAGGCACTCCTGGAGGGGGGTATTGACACCCCTGCGCTTCATGCCCACCTTGACCGCTGTCTCGGTTGTCTTAAATGCGAAGCGGCCTGTCCGTCGGGTGTAAGGTATGGGCAATTGATAGATGGCACCCGCGCTCTGCAGCAGCAGTACTCCACCATACCAAAACGCCTGACATATTGGGCGATCTCACATCTGCCTTATATAGCTGGCGCTAAGTCGTTGGTCGGTTTCTATCAGCGATCGAATCTTAGACGGCTCTTGCGTGGAGTAAGCGAAAAATTCCGGCACCTGGATGGACTTCTGCCCGAGACCGCTATCCCTTCTGGAACGCTGCACCCCTACTATGCCGCGAAAGGGGAATCTCTTGGCCAAGTGGGGCTGTTCACCGGCTGCGTGGGACGCATTACCGACCACTCCGCACTTCTGGCATCGATCAGGGTGCTTACCGCATTGGGATTCGAAGTCGTAGTCCCCCAGGGTCAGGGCTGCTGCGGCGCTGTGCACCAGCATAACGGACAACCGCGGGAGGCAGCGAGAATGGCCGATGTCAATCAGCGCAGCTTCAACAACTTGGGACTTCAGGCGATTGTCTATGTTGCCAGCGGCTGTGGAATTCAACTCGAATCCTACCCCCACTATAACGAAGCGCTCGATGCGGAAGTGCTGGAAATATGTAACTTTGTGGCACGAAGCGGCCTGCTGGCGCGGGACCATTTACGTCCACTCTCGCAGCGGGCGGTAATACACACGCCTTGCACACAGCTGCGTTCAGCGGGAAAAGCGAGCGGCGCGCTCTCTCTTCTAGAACTGATCCCCGAACTTGTGGTGGAAACACTCTCCAGTAGCGGCTGCTGCGGTGCAGCCGGCAGCTATTTGTTGTACCAAACCAAAGTGGCATCGGCATTGAGGCAAGATGTACTGCAACCGGTACTCCACACCGGTGCGGATCTGTTATTGACCTCCAACACTGGCTGTACGCTGCACCTGAGCGCCGGCTTGAGAGACAAAGGCAATCCGTTGCGGGTCAGACATCCGATAGAAGTAGTTGCCGAACAGCTATGGCTGGAAGGTACCGGAGTTCCGCCATCTGGCGTCGGATCTCATGATCGCCTATCCTAACCATCATGGAGAGACGTAACTACAGCGCCCCCGACCGACTGTTGATGGGGTTTGACCAGGCACTCAGAACCGTATTCGGCAGCCCCCATGCCACCGATCGGAGTAACCCCTCCGACGATATACCCGAAGCTGAACTGGATGCCGATGAGCAACTCCACAGCGCGCGGCTGATGCGCATTGATCATACGGGGGAAGTTTGTGCCCAAGCGCTGTACCAAGGGCAGGCACTTACGGCGAGACTACCGCAAGTCAGGGAGGCGATGCAGCGTTCCGCAGAGGAAGAGGGAGATCACCTGGAGTGGTGTCACAAGAGGCTTTGGGAGTTGGGGAACCGCAGAAGTATGCTCAATCCCCTCTGGTATACCGGTTCGTTTCTCATCGGTGCCGCCGCAGGTTTGGCCGGAGACAAATGGAGCCTCGGGTTTATCGCCGAAACCGAAGACCAAGTATGCTCCCATCTCGATGGGCACCTGCAGGAAATCTCCCAAAAAGATCAACGTAGCCGAGCGATTCTTACCCAAATGCGGGAAGACGAGATGCACCACGCCCGAGTTGCGTTGGATGGGGGGGGCGCCGCGTTGCCCGGTGTTGTCAAACTGGCGATGAAGCTTACCTCTAAGGTGATGACAAAAACCGTTTATTGGATCTGAGGCTAGGAGCCCCGTCCATAGATCGCTTTGTCGCCAATCCAGTTTTTGCAAATCCAACACCAACCAGATGGCACTCGGTCACCTGCCGAATCCTGGTCAATTACCCCTCAAGTGTCAGCCTCTCCATCAATTGAGACAAGACTGCTTCGCCAAACACCCGGCGGATTACCTGGGTTGCAGCAATCGGACCAGGACTCAGTAGGGCATGATGAAAATCCCGCTGCCGAAAAGAGTCATCCTGCTCCATCTGCCGCCGCAGCTCTGAGATCAGGCTCCAGCCTACAACGCCTGAAAGGCTATCTGTTGGGTGGCGGCTGATCTCAAGCAAATCGTTCTCGGCTTGAATGCTGGAACCATCCGGCAAGGCAGCCAAGCGCGCCTTAGCTGTTGCCGAAGTCATTAGATTGGTGTGCAACTCTAGATCGATGAGCGCTCTCAGCGCCATTCTCAAGCGCCAAACCAGCCGCATCAGAGATTGTCCCGGCGCGCTGCTGTAGCCCTGCTCGTAGAGCAGTTGCTCAGCGTACAACGGCCAACCCTGCAACATCGAGCTCGATGTATTTAGCCGCCGCACCAGACCACTAGTCTCCCCACTGTTTCCCCAAATAACCGACTGCATGTGCCTGCCAGGCCAACCGTGACGAATACACTCGGCAATCAGTACTTCCGGCAGCCAGCCCTGCCCTCCCTCCGGGGGGTCCGAGATATACTGCACGCCAGTCATGCCAGATTCCCCAACGGTCGGCGGAAGATAGGTCGGTGGACAGGGGCGGGGCCGAGGACAGCTCGGCAGCGTTAATACTTTGAGCCGTGCTGCAACCGGAAATTCAGCTATCCCCCGGTCCGAAACGAATGAGCGCAGCGAGACACCCTGTTCACGCGCCAGCTGCAAGGCCGCCTCCGGCCCCAGGACCTCGTTCTGGGCCAGTTGCTTCAGCACTGCCCCGGTATCCTCTGTGTCATATATTTCCATTGACAACTGTCGCACTGCCTCCAGGGTATCGTCATACACACCCGTTATCAGGTGTCTTAGCGATTCACCAGAGCAACTTAATCCATGCCTGAGATAGAGCTTTTGAAAAAAGCGTTCCGGCCCCAAGGCCAGCGAACCGCTTGCCTGGGTACCTATTTCATGCTTCAAAAAATCAACAAAGGCATCCACGGCGTCAATTGCTTGATCACAGCACGCTTCAACGCTGTGGGGCCTTCGGATGGCTCTGGATACCGCCGGATTCCGCGCCAACTGGCGGAGATACCTATTGCCGCTCTCTGCTTCCACTATCGCCGCCCTGCACCATTCGGGCGGTATCAATTGGGGAAAAATGGAGAGCTGATTGCGTGCGTGGCGAAGATACTCGGGGACACCTGGGATGCAGGTTTCCAAGGCCGTTTGAAGATCGATATCGGGCGCCGCCATTAGTTGATGAATAACTTGAAAAGGGAGAAACCCCACTGGGTCCCGGTGGCGCCAGTCCCTTTCAAGCATTGATTGATGCTCGTCACGACAAGCGCCGAACAGCAATTCCATATCCGTGCGCCGGTCATCGTCGAGGCCGTGATAATCCAGCTCCTCAAGACCTACGATTGTAGATTCCAACCAAGCGCCGAGCGCGCCTGCATCATCATCGTCTACCGCCGGAAATCCTCCCTGAAAACCGGACACACCCGCACTCATCGCTGCTTGCGGATGGAATCGGAACCAGGCCTCGTAGAATTCGGCTACCAGGGCATCGAAGTCCGCCGCCGCGGCGCTCATCAGTCCTCCGCCAGACGGTGAGCATGGGTGATCTCCACCACCTGCCCCAGCATCAAGGACGCTGAGCAGTATTTCTCCGCGCTCAACTTCACCGCCCTTGCCACCGCTTTTTCTGTCAACCCCGGCCCAGCCAAAGTGAACTCGATATGGATACGCGTAAAGACCTTGGGATCTGACGTCGCCCTTTCAGCTTCAAGGTCCACCTCGCATCGGGTCACCTGGTGACGCCCCTTCTTCAAGATATGGACCACATCGAACTGAGTGCAGCCCCCAAGCCCCAGCAGCAGCATCTCCATTGGCCTAACCCCTAGGTTTTGTCCTCCATGGGTTTCCGGACCATCCATAACCACAGAATGACCGCTCCCTGACATACCCACCATCAGGCTGTTCTCAACCCATTTTATCCGTGCCTTCATCACAACCTCACCATTTTAATTTTGCGTGCAGACTATCACAGTTCGACATCCGTCAGGTCCTTGCCTAAAATCTTGTTAAATTTCGCGAATTCAGGACCACATCTAATTATGAGTATTGTCAAACCGCCAGCGAAGGAACCTGATTTCCTACAGCCCTTTCTCTCTTTCTGCCACCGCAGGCGCTATCCAGCTAAGATCGATGTGGTCCACCCTGGCGACGACGCGGATATTCTTTTCTATTTGGTCGAGGGATCGGTTTCGGTAATCATTGAGGATGAGGAAGGGAAAGAGATCATTCTCACCTACCTGAACAAGGGCGAGTTCATCGGCGAGATGGGGCTGTTCACTTCTCAACCCAGCCGCAGCGTTTTAGTGAGAACCCGATCCGAATGCATGCTGGCTGAGATCAGTTATTCCCGGTTGGAGCAACTTTTCGAAACGGATTTGCGGCCTCATGTCAAAGAGATGCTATATGCCATGGGGGCACAGCTTACCGAGCGGTTGCTCAATACCAGCCAAAAAGTGGGGCATCTAGCTTTTTTGGACGTCACCGGACGTATCGCCGGCACCTTGTTGGATCTTTGTAAACAACCCGATGCCATGACTCATCCCGACGGCATGCAGATCAGGGTGACCCGTCAGGAGATAGGCCGAATCGTAGGTTGCTCCAGAGAGATGGCGGGCCGAGTTCTGAAGAACCTGGAGGAGCAGGGACTCATTCACGTCAAAGGCAAAACCATTGTGGTCTACGGCACCCGCTGACCCTATGTTTTTGCGTCAGCGCGCGGAACGCCTCAGACGCATGTCGTCTGCAGTATCGAAAACACGGTCAGCACCGGCGGACACCAATGCAAACCGCTGCTCGTCAACTTGGTATCGAAACGCGTTGTCCCAGCCATCCTGCATATTCTGCTGGGGAATCTGCAGATCCAATTGAACCCGTTCCAAGGTCACCTGGGAGGGATCGAATCCGGAACCATACTGGATCATCCATATCCGCACCGATTGGGCCAACGCACCTAGCCGCTCTTGGGTCTTCGCCCGCAACGGGTCCTCGGGTGCCGACGGGCGGGCTGTTTCAACGGCGGAAGCCGCCGATGAACGCCACGGCGCCTCCTCCAGCAGCTGTACTCCCCCCCAAGCCGCCGCCACAAGCAGTACCCCAGAGCCCAAAAGCAGCCGTTTCCGACCATCGAGCCCGTCCAGCAGGGATGACTTGCGCGGGATTGGCACTTCCGCACTGGGCGTGGATGGTTGCTCATAGAGACGAGCCTGGCCAATAGCGGACTGTGAAGGGAGCTGCCAAGCCGGCAACTCCCCCATCTGTATATCCTGGATCCAATCTGAGGGCTGATCCTTGGTTTTAACCCGATTCGCGGCCAGCTCCTCCTGGGATTCGGGCTGCCCCGCTTCAGACACTTTGTCATCAGCCCCAGGCTCGTCTACAGGTTCCAGCAGCAACTCGTGCTCAGGCGATTGCGGAGCCGATGGCTGCTCTTCTACGATCTCTGTGGGGTTGGAAAGCAGTGGCTCTGGTGGTTCCCCAGCCTCTGGCAGATCGAGCGCCAGAAATTGATCAGAGGGCAATGCATCCAGCTCTTGCGCCTTAGGGAGCGTCGCGCTCACGGATATCGGCTCATCTTGGGGTTGTCCCTTGGACTGGGGCGGTTGAAAGGGCTGAGTCTCGGCAGCCGCTGGCACCTCCACCGCTTCGATTTCGCACCCCGCACCGCAGGCGATGACCTTGGACATTAGTCGCAGCGCCTTCTCTTTCGCCACCGCCTTGCGGATTCGGGCAGGCCGACCCTGCAGCATCTGATGCACATGGGTTTCCGGAAGCTGCAGCAAGCGGCAAAGACGCTCCAAGACCTCATCCTCCCGGTACCCATCCAGCAGTTTTCCCGTTAGTACCAGATAAAAGCTATCCTTGTTCATTGGTCCAATATCTCAACCTGAAGCACAACACCGTCCACACCCGTCACCTCAACCCGGGTACCGGGTTCGCAATCCACTCCTTCAATTTTCCAAGTGCTATCGTCCACCCGAATCTTTCCCTGCCCATTGACAATGGGCTCGTCCAGCGTGAACACGCGGCCCACATACTGTTCTCCGCGCCTATTCAACCGCGGTTGATCCGTAGGGGTTGGGTGGCGACTCAAGTGGAGCCTCCAAAGGGCGATGGTGGCGACGCTCAGCACGGCGAAAACGAGTAGTTGAAATTCCCAACCGAGCCCGGGTACCAGCCACAGAAGCAGCCCCACTACACCCGCAGCAATACCCATCCACAAAAAGAAAGCGGCCGGGGAAAATACCTCGAGAATCACCAACAGTACCCCTAGCACCAGCCAGTGCCAGAAGACCACGTCATCAGCCCACTCCATCACACCGACCCTCTGTCGCCCTGCCCCTTGGCTGATTTCGCTATCTCGGCGATACCTGCCAAAGAACCGATAAGGCTGGAGGCCTCTAGCGGCATCATCACCACCTTCTGATTTTCCGCGGAGGCGATTTGTTGCAGAGCCTCGGTGTAGCGCTGGGCGACAAAATAGTTGATCGCATTGACATCTCCCTTGGCAATTGCCTGAGAGACCATCATCGTGGCCTTGGCCTCCGCCTCCGCCAATCGCTCCCGGGCCTCAGCCTCCCGAAACGCCGCCTCCTTCTCACCTTCCGCCTCCAGAATTGCAGCCTGCTTCTGACCTTCCGCCTCCAGTATCTCCGACTGCCGCTGACCTTCGGACTCAAGAATTGCAGCACGCTTTTCACGCTCCGCCTTCATCTGCCGCGCCATCGCCTCCACAAGATCCGTTGGTGGTGATATATCTTTGATTTCGATACGAGTCACCTTGACACCCCAGGGGGTAGTCGCATCGTCCACCACGGATAACAGCTGGGCATTGATCTGATCACGCTTGGAGAGTAGTTCATCCAGGTCCATGGATCCCATCACGGTTCGTATATTGGTCATAGTAAGGTTGAGAATGGCATGATTCAGATTGCTCACTTCGTAGGCCGCTTTGGCGGCATCGAGAATCTGGAAAAAGACCACCCCATCCACCGTTACCATGGCATTGTCCCGAGTGATCACCTCTTGTGAAGGGACGTCAAGCACTTGCTCCATCATATTGAGCTTGGCGCCGATAGAATCGACGATGGGGATGATGACATTAAGCCCCGGACGCAGCGTCTTGGTGTAGCGCCCAAAGCGCTCTACGGTGTATTCCGCACCCTGAGGTACTCGCTTGGCACCCAGTACAACGAGTATGACAGCCAGCGCGGCAATGACGAGGGAAAGTTCACCCATTCTAAGATCACTCCTGTAAAATAGCCGCCGGCAGCATCGAAGCGACGCTAACGGCGAACCCCTGCTAAACACGCGCAGTGCAGATATGGCTGACCTACTACCGCGCCCCGCGGTTTAGACTACCGGAATACACACATAGAGAGCGACCACTGACGGGTTTTTTTTAGCGAAATCATGGGATCTAAACCACCAAAAACACTGCTCCGAAAAGTCGGCAGAGCGATTGCGGACTTCGATATGATCCGCGATGGCGACCGCATATTATTGGGGGTTTCCGGGGGGAAGGACTCCCTGAGTCTGCTGCAGATCTTGGCGCACTTGCAGACCTACGCCCCTGTCCGCTTCCAGCTTGCGGTTATCACCGTGGACCCGGAGGTCGAGGGTTTCGACCCCGCATCCCTGATCCCGTTCTACCAAGAGATGGGTATCCACTATCACCTTCAGCAGCAGCCGATCATGGCGCAAGCCAAGGAAAGTATGGATGGTGACTCCTTCTGCTCCTACTGCTCGCGGATGAAAAGGGGCATCATGTACACCACCTGCAGAGAGAATAATTATAACGTTCTCGCACTGGCGCAACACCTGGATGATCTGGCGGAAAGCCTGTTCATGTCGATGTTTCACGGCGGCCAATTACGGACCATGAAAGCCCATTACATGAATGATGCGGGTGACATTCGCATTATTCGGCCGTTGGTTTACTGCCGGGAATCCCAAACCGGCGCCTTCGCAATGGAATCCGGCCTGCCGGTGGTCCCAGACAGCTGCCCCGCCTGTTTCAGCGCACCTACACAGCGACAGTATATGAAGCAGTTACTGGCCAAAGAAGAGAAGGTAAATAGAAACCTGTTTGCAAATCTGCTACATGCAATGAAACCCCTGATGGATGAATCCCCCCAAGACCAGGAATAATCATCCCAGCCCCTGCCTCTGCCGAAAGCGATAGAAATGCCGCATCTTCCGGGCGTTTCCGGTCAGGGGTTGAACGGACTAAGCTGACAATCGAATTAACCGGTTAAGCGGTCGAAGATTCTGAAACCAGCTACGTAAGTACCGATGGCCGATCCCAAAGTGCTGAAAAGAAAAACCAATAGCGTCCTGGAAACCCGATTGCGCCACCACCCCTTGAGCTGAGTGGTATCGTGACGCAGGGTGGAAAAATCGCCAACCCGAGGTTTACGCAAAAATATCTCCACGGCAGCCGTTACCATGCCCGCCCCAATCGTCGGATTAAGAGAGGTGATAGGCGCTGCGACAAAAGCTGTTATCACCGTTAGAGGATGTGCGGCTGCCAGAATGGCGCCTACCGCCGACAGGACACCGTTGATCAACACCCAGTCAATCACAAGCTGCCAGCCTAGATCGGGATTTCGTGCAAAGCCAATGGCGAATCCCATCAGCACCAAGCAGACAATAATCCAAGGAATTATCTTAGGCCAGCGGCTGGGTGGAGGCAGAGTATCCAGTTCGGCGACAAGAGCCTCGGGCTCCGACACTCCCTGCTGCAACTGGGTGCGGATCCCCTTCAGATGGCCGGCACCTACTACCGCAAGAATATTTTCATGCCCGCTACCCGCCACTTCTTGAATGAGACGGGCCGCCATGTAGCGGTCGCGTTCCTCTATGAGGGGGATAAAAAGATCTTTTCTGTCCTCGGCGAACTCGGCAAAGGTGGTCTCCAGCATATCTCCCTCCTTGAGCGCCTCAACCTCCTCCTCACTGACCTCATCTTTGGAGATCACGCTGACCAGCAATCCACCAAATATGCCAAAGCGGCGCCACCAGGGGACATTGTGTAGCACCCGTTTCAAGGTGATACCGATCTCCCGATCTATCAGTAAAACCGGCCTTTCTTTATCCAGCGCATACTCGACGGCAGCACGCTGCTCCGCGCCCGGTTCAATGCCAAACTGATCTGCAATACGCTGTTGATATGCGCTCAGGGCGAGGCTAGCAGCAACCATGCTTGCCTTACCCTCGCGGATCACTTTGAAGAGATCCATGCGCGCCAAGGCATCGGGCTCGATCAGCGCGTTGTATCGGCTGGGGCAGAGTTCGACGGCTACTGCATCGTACTGATCACTCTGCAGGAGCTCTCGAACCTGATCAGCGCTTGCCCTGGAGACGTGCGCGGTACCCAATAGCTTGATCCTGCTCTCCCCGACTTGGATTTCTGCCATCGGCTCCTGGCCAGGCTCTGAATTCATTTAAATTTCCGCCTATGTCTCGGTCGTGATTCGCCCAAACCAGGAACTGGGATACTCAGGTGACTGGATGAACTCCGGCGGGATGATAACAGGGAACCGTCCGGTTGTGTGAGCAGCCCCTGCTGGTGTAGTGTTTGCGCACTATATCAACTCGCCACCTGTCGTCAGGACCCTGCTATGAAAACGAACATCCGCGGATTCATCGTCCTGCTGCTACTGTCGCTGATTGTGACTGGCTGCCAGTCGGTTAGAGAAAAAAAGAACGATATGAGGCTGAGGGAGACCTTGTACAGCTATCACTCGACGATTCGCTGGGGTCTGCTCGAACACGCCTACAAATTTATGAAGCCCGAAGAGAGACAAGAGGTCAGAATCCCAGAGGGGCTCGATGAAATAAAAATCACCGGCTACGAAGTGATCGTGATTCCCGCCTATGTCAACGAAACTACCGTGGTGCAGTCGGCAAAGATTTCCTACACGTATGTCGACCGCCCTGCAGAGTACTCCCTCACCGACAACCAACGCTGGGAATACGACACCGACCTGAAGAGCTGGTTCCGCACCAACCCCATCCCTGAATTCGACTAGCGCGGACTCTGCCGTGAGTATTAGCGATGAACAGGGGAGAGGCTCAGCCGCAGGACGAATGCTGATCACCACTGCGGCATTCGTCATCGTAGTCGCGGGTATGCGTGAGGCCAATACACTGCTGGTACCCTTTCTGCTCTCGGCATTTATCGCGATTATAGTGGCGCCGGCTCTCTCCTACCTGAGATCGCACAAAGTCCCAACAGGTATAGCCATTCTTCTGATCATCTTGGTTATCATTGCGATTGGGATGCTCATGGGTGGGCTCATCGGTGGTTCCGTGGATGATTTCTCCGCCCAATTGCCCGTTTATCAGGAGAAACTGCAAGTCCTGACGGCCAATTTGCTGCAGTGGCTGTCGCAGATGGGCGTGCAAGTTTCCGGCGCCTCCGTTGCAACAATGCTAGACCCTTCCCGCGCCATGAAAATGGCAGCCCAGGGTCTCAGTAGCCTTAGCGGGTTGCTCACGAACACCTTTCTGATACTGCTCACTGTGGTGTTTCTGCTTTTTGAGAGCGCCGATCTACCAGCCAAACTGCAGTTGATTTTAAAGGATCCGGAAAAATCTTATGGCCATCTCAATCGGGTTCTCGAAGACATCAAGCGCTATATGGCCATCAAGACCGCAACCAGTTTTTTAACCGGTGCATTGGTGGGCATTTTGCTGATGATTATTGGCGTCGACTATCCCCTGCTCTGGGGGGTCGTCGCTTTCTTTCTCAACTACGTACCCAATATCGGTTCCTTGATTGCAGCTATTCCCCCCATCCTGCTGGCGTTGGTGCAACTGGGCACGGCCTCCGCGGCCTGGGTTACCGTGGGATATTTGGTCATCAACAACCTGGTGGGTAATTTCGTGGAACCCAAGTTCATGGGCCGCGGACTGGGGCTGTCGAGCCTGGTGGTTTTTCTGTCACTGGTATTCTGGGGCTGGATACTGGGCACCATCGGCATGTTTCTTTCGGTGCCGCTCACCATGACCCTGAAAATCGCCCTGGACAGCCGCGAGGAAACCAGATGGATAGCGGTTCTACTCGGCCCGGAGATTACCGAGCCCGCCACCGGGTCGCGCCCAGAACCGGCCGGGGACTAACGGACCCACCTGACAAAAGCCCAGGCTTCTGTAGCCATCCCCCAAGTTCGGCGTCAACCTTACCAGGTGCGGAATCGTCCCGTATCCAGATGCACGAAATCGGAGCGGCGATAATAGCCAATCCCGCCCGATTTAAGTGACAACGCCGCCTTCCTCAGATTCACACTGGGGATATCCGTGAGGCGGACATCTATAGCACGCCCCTGCATATGCAGGCTCTTTTTCGCAACGCCACCATTCTTACCGCGCAGTTTCGCATTGGTTTGGGGAGAACGATAACCCGAGATAACCTCAAAAGTCCCTCGGCTCTCCGTGAGCGCACTCAGCGCGAACAACTGGTCGAGCAGCCGCCGGTCTATGGGTTTGATTTCTTCCGTCCTGAAGTCCCGCAGAAAACTGTCGATATCTTTGAGCGGCCCGGAGAGATAGTCCCTGCCGTCGTGATAAACAATGGAGAGTTTCTCACCGGTGTGGGTGTGATGAAACGAAAGCTGCCGCTCCACTGCGGCAAAACCGATGCGTGGGAGTGCAAATCCCAGCGGTGCAAGAAATGTCGCTTGCAATAGCGCTCGTCGCCTTTCGTCCATCAAATCAACTCTGGCCAGAAAAAAACGATGGAAATGATAACAAAATTCCTATCCCAAATATGCTTTCAGTTCACGAAATTCGCAGTTCTACGGATATCGCTGATTACTTTCATTGCCATCTCCGGTGCCCACGCCAACCCGGAATTCAATACCGACGCTAACGACGCCAGCGATCAGACCCCCGCCACCTATCCGGCTGGGGGACCGTGCAGTCCGATAGCACAACTCTTCGCCGATGAAACCGTAACTGTCCGCGGCCGGACTGTAGCCGCCGCCCCGCTGATCACTGAACTCTACACACGAGGTGATTCGAATCTACTGTGGCAACGGGGAAACGCGATTCGGGAATTGATCGCAATGGTCGATGCCAGCTATCAGGAGGGTTTGAAACCGGAGGATTACCATCAGCGAACCCTGAGAGAGATGTATATCGAATACCGCGCGGGCGAATTGACCGCCTGCGAGCGGGCTAGCTTCGATTTGCTGCTCACCGATGCGTTGATTCATCTCGGCTATCACTTCGCCTACGGAAAAGTGAATCCCAGGCAGTTAGACACCAACTGGAACCTGCGCCGGGGTGCGGTGAGCCAGGATCCAGCCGAGGCCATCCTGGAGATCATCAAGAGAGGCGCCATCGGTGACACCCTTGGCGGATTATTACCAAGCACGCCCTTCTACATTCAAATGAGAGAAACCCTGGCAGCATATCGACAAATAGAAGCTGAAGGCGGCTGGCCGGTGATACCGCCAGGGCGCATGATCAAACCGGGGATGCGAAGCGAGAGATTGCTGCCGCTTCGAAGGCGATTGAGAATAACTGGAGATGTTGCAGAAAGCGGCGTTTCAGATCCTGCTGTCTATGACCATAATTTGCAGTCTGCCGTGGAGCGCTACCAGCGGCGCCAGGGGCTCGAACCTGACGCCATCATAGGAAAGCGAACGCTGGCTGCGTTGAATACCCCTGTTGCTTCTAGGATCAACCAGATCAGAGTCAACATGGAGCGCGCGCGATGGTTATTCAGGGAGGCTCCTTCAGAGTATCTGATCGTGGACATCGCAGGATTCCAGGCCATGTATTTTCTCAATGACCGGCTGCTGTGGGCCTCCTCCGCCCAGGTGGGCAGACCCTATCGCAAGACTCCGGTATTCCAGGATACCTTAGAGTATATCGTGTTGAATCCCAGCTGGACGGTTCCGCCCACGATTTTCCGCAAAGATATCCTTCCAAGGCTAAAGCAGACGCCCGGGTACCTCGCCGAGCATCGCATGCGGGTCATCGACGACCACGGGATGATCGTGGATCCCTCCAGCATCGACTGGCAGGAGGTAACGGGTCGTAACTTCCCCCACCAGATCCGCCAGGCACCCGGACCCAAGAATGCATTGGGACGAATGAAATTCATGTTCCCCAATAAACACTTGGTCTACCTTCACGACACACCCCACAAGGCCGGCTTCAAGTCCGCCAAGCGTGCCTTCAGCTCCGGGTGTATTCGGATCGAGAGACCTCTTGAGCTGGCACAACTGCTGCTCCGGGACCAAAAGCGATGGTCACTGGAAAACATTCGTAGTGCAGTTGCCGCAGGAGACACTCGCAATGTTCGTCTCAAGCGAACGGTTCCTGTTTTCTTGCTCTATTGGACCGTGGACAAGGACAATGAGGGCCTCTACTTCAAACCCGATCTGTATAACCGCGATAACGTAGTACTCAAAGCGCTGAATGGGGGATCCTATTTCGACACCCCATACAATGCGGTCCAACGCCGGCCAACGCCCACGAATGGGACGGTTACCCGGGCTGTCACCGCTGTTTCTGGCGCCAGTGACGGTTGACGGTAATTCATCCATTCCAGAAGATAGATCGACCCAACAAACGTCAGTAAAGAACTAAGGATTTCACTATCCCTGTCGCCGCCACTCTCCGCGATCAGTCGCGGTATACCCTCGAAACCGTATTGCATTCAGTACAAGTTGGGCTCATTATTGGTGCGAGGGGTTCGTCATGCACATCCTATTTACAGAAAAAAACGATATCATACTGGCACTTAGGCGTTTCGTTCTGGTTTACTGCGGTTGTTTTCTGGCGGCGCTGCTGTGGCCAGCGGCAACCCTATCCGCTGGAGCTTATGACGGCCTATGGATGGGTAATGAAACCGCCAACGTTCCCTCCCAAGGCATCAGCGAAACCGGACTGACTTTTAGCCTAATCTACCAGGACAGCCCCACTACTCTACAGGTAGCAAGACAGGATTTCGTCAATCTGGACGCTGTCGCACCGATGCAGTTGATCAAGCAGGGCAATCGTTGGGAACTGCCCGCCCCCATCACCGAAGAGGTGTTCGGAATTGAAATCGAGATTACCAGCTTCTATTTAGAATTCTCGAGCACCACCCGCCTCCAGGGGAGTTATACTTTTCAATACACCCATCAAGGTACTCAATATGCCGGTAACGGCAACTTAAATCATGACAAGCAGTCCTGCAGCGCCTTGGGCCGCTCGTCTCCCATCTCAAATCTATCTGGGGCCGAGGGCAGCCTGCGCTGTTACCAGTTACAACTACCGGTATGCGCCACAGACTACCGGGTAACGACCCGGGGCGGAAGTGGAGATGCAGATCTCCATGTAGCTTACGGAAAACCGGATTTCCCCATCTTCTCTTCGCAAAACGATAACAACAACGAGACGGTCACTCCCAGCGCCCTAACCGGTCTGTGGTATGTCGGCGTCGAGGGATTCGAGGCCTACTCCGGCCTAACTTTGGAGGCGACTTACACTCTGCCTGACCAGGACGGAGATGGGGTACTCGATTGTGTCGACGGCTGTCCCGGCACCGGCTCTGGGGACTCCGTCGATGCCAACGGTTGTTCCCAGGCACAGGCACGCAAGGGGGCGGTGATTACCATACTCAACTGGTACCTCCTGAAGTGATGGAGTGTGGTCGACATACTCTCTAAAGCAGCACCCGCTCGATACCGCCATTGAGCACCCGGGAAATAAACGCCTGCCGCCAGTCGGAGCCTAGCCGGTCCACCGCCAGTTCTTCAACCATGTACTTGACTTCCAACCCGGTCTCGTCACGGTAACGACTCAAACCCTGTTGGCATGCTGGGCAGCTCGTCAGCAGCTTCATCGTCCCGCCGTCGGCGCCTGTTGCCCGCTGCAAGGCGCCCACACCCTCGTGAAGCTCCTGCTGCTTTCGAAATCTCAGCTGATTGGCGATATCGGGCCGTGAAACCCCCAGGGTGCCTGCCTCCCCGCAGCAGCGGTCGGAAAGCAGTACACGCCCTCCCATCAGCTTAGACGTTACTTCCAGAGGATCGTATAGCTTCATCGGCGAGTGGCAGGGATCGTGATAGAGATAGCCCACGTCCTCGCACGGCTGCAGGCTGACCTCCTTCTCCAATAGATACTCATGGATGTCTAGCAATCGACAGCCGGGAAAAATCTGCTCGAAATGGTAACTCATCAACTGGTCTATACAGGTACCGCAGGAGACGACCACCGTCCGGATATCCATGTAGTTGAGGGTGTTCGCAACTCGATGGAACAGCACCCGGTTTTCAGTAGTGATCTGCCGACCCTTCTCATCCTGACCGGCTGCACTCTGAGGATAGCCGCAGCAGAGATAGCCGGGTGGCAGCACGACCTGATTTCCCAGTTCGTAGAGCATGGCGATTGTCGCCAGGCCGACGTCGCTGAACAGCCGTTCAGAGCCGCAGCCCGGAAAGTAGAAAACCGCCTCCGACTCCTCATCGAGTCTTTCTGGGTCGCGGATGATGGGAATGATATTTTTATCCTCCAGCCCCAGCATTGCGCGGGTCGATTGTCCCGGCAACTCCACCCTGATTGGCCGGCGCATCATCTCCACGATCTGGGTGGCGGCGCGACTCTTTCCGGTAGTGGCCGCCGGCGCTATGCCGTTACGGCTCAGCAATCCCAGACGCTTGAAGATTCCATGCCCCCAGGAGATACCCCTGAAGCCCCACTCCAGCATGGTCTTGCGCAGCACACGAATAGTACGGGGGTCATTGGCGTTGAGGAATGCCAGGGCGGCCCAGGTCCCAGGACTCTTCCGCTTTTTACCGCGATCCCTGAGAATCTTTCGCATGGCAACGGTGACATCGCCGAAATCGATATCCACCGGGCAGGGACTCTCACATTTGTGGCAGATCGTGCAGTGGTCCGCCACATCGTTCATTTCGTCGAAGTGGCGCAGCGACAGCCCGCGCCTGGTCTGCTCCTCATAAAGGAAAGCCTCAACCACTAAGCCGGTGCCCAAAATCTTGTTCCTTGGGGAATAGAGCAGATTGGCCCGCGGCACATGTGTCTGACAAACCGGCTTGCATTTGCCGCAACGCAGACAGTGCTTGATATCATCGTTTAGCCTGCCAAGATCGCTCTCTTCGAGAATAATGGCTTCCTGCTGGACCAGTCTCAGCGAAGGCGTATATGCGCCGCTCAAACCCGAGCCGGGCATCAGCTTCCCGGCGTTGAAGCGGGAGTCCGGATCCACTTGCTGCTTGTATTCAACAAAGGCTCGCAGACGCTCTTCATCCAGGTATCGTACCTTTGTAAGTCCTATCCCGTGTTCCCCGGAAATTACACCATCGAGGGAAATAGCCAGCGCCATGATACGGTCAACCACTTTGTCCGCCTCAAGCAGCATCTCGTAGTTGTGAGAGTGCACCGGGATATTGGTATGCACGTTTCCATCCCCGGCGTGCATGTGCAGCGCCACGAACAGACGGGCGTCCTTGATCTCGGCATGAATCTGATCCAGGCGGGCTCGCACCGGCTGCATCTCCTTACCACTGAAGATTTCTACCAGCCTAGATGCCACCTCTTTGCGGTAGCGCTGTACGAGATCCCTGCGCAGCATCATATCCAGCAGTCGATCCCCTGGACGCATCAACGCCAACTCCGGGTCCCGGAGCAGGGGGCGATGGGATGACACCGGGGAATCCAGATGATCCTTTATCGCCCGCCAGCGCTCGATCGCTGCCGCTACAACCCCTGTCGCCATAGCCTGCTTGGATTCCAGTATTGCATCCTGTTCGCTGGAGGCCTCATATTCATCCGAACGCCGTGCCTCGGATAGGTCTCCCTTGAGGTAATCGAGCACCGCCTCCATGATGTGCAGCTTGTTGGCGATCGACTGCTCGATATTGATGCGCTCTATGCCGCTGTTGTATTCCGCCAGCCGCTCCAGTGGGATAACCACATCCTCGTTGATCTTGAAGGCGTTGGTGTGCGCGGAAATCGCAGCGGTCCGCGCCCGGTCGAGCCAGAAGCTTCGACGCGCCTCGGGACTGGCAGCGATAAAGCCCTCCCCCTCGCGAGCGTTGGCTAGCTGTACCACTTTCGAGGCGGCACTCCCGACAGCTGCTTCGTCATCGGAAACCAGATCCGCCAACAGCACCATTTTCGGGCGCTCGCGACGCGGCGCCTTGGTGGCATAACGGACTGCTTTCACATAGCGTTCGTCCAGATGCTCCAGTCCCGCCACCTGCACGCCTTCACAGTCCTGGATATACTCTTTGAGTTCAACAATTGCGGGTACCGCCAAGTTTAGATCAGTACCGAAGAACTCAAGGCAGACAGTACGGGTGTGCCCAGGCATACGATGCAGAATGAAGCGGGCAGAAGTGATTAGGCCATCGCAACCCTCCTTCTGCACACCGGGCAGCCCCGATAGAAACTTGTCGGTCACATCCTTACCCAGACCGACCCTGCGAAAATTGGCTCCGGGTATCTCCAGTATTTGCGGCTCCGCCGAGGGCGTTTCGCCATCGGCTTTAAATCTCGTAATGCGAAAACTCACAACATCCTGGTCGTGGATTTTTCCCAGATTGTGATTGAGACGCTCGACCTCCAACCAGCCGGCATCCGGCATAATCATGCGCCAGGAAACCAGATTATCCAGCGTGGTACCCCACAACACCGCCTTCTTACCGCCAGCATTCATAGCGATATTGCCACCGATGGTAGAGGCATCCTGAGATGTCGGATCCACGGCGAATACCAGTCCACTGCTATCTGCGAGTTCCGATACTCTGCGGGTGACTACACCCGCTCCCGCCCGAACCGTGGGTATCACATCACTGTGACCCGGCAACGCCAAATATTCCACTGGTCCCAGTCGCTCCAGCTTCTCGGTGTTGATCACCGCGCAGCGGGCATCCAGCGGCACCGCGGAACCCGTGTATCCCGTGCCACCGCCCCGGGGGATGAGGGTCAGCCCGCAATCTATACAGGCCTTTACTATACTGGCCACTTCGGCCTCGGTATCGGGATTGATAACTACAAAGGGCATCTCCACGCGCCAATCGGTGGCATCGGTTGAATGGGATACCCGGGCAAGCCCACCGAAGTCCACATTGTCGCTTGAGGTAAACGGTGCAAGCGCCCGTCGCACCCTTTGCCGCAATTCATTGTTGGAGGTAAAGCAAGCGGAGAAGCGCTCCACCGCCTCCCGCGCGGCCTGTAGTAATTCCAGCGCCTTCAGATTACCGTTGGCCCGGGTTTCGAACTGGTCCAAACGGTGCGCCAAAGCCCCGACCAAGGCGTTGCGGCGGGTAACATCCGCCTGCAGATCGTCCTGAAGATAGGGGTTGCGCACCACGACCCACATATCCCCAAGCACCTCGAACAGCATCCGAGCCGAACGCCCCGTGCGGCGGCTTCCCCTCAATTCGGTGATCAACTGCCACATCTCCTCCCCAAGAAATCGGATCACGATCTCCCGGTCGGAAAAAGAGGTGTAGTTGTATGGGATCTCGCGAATTCGGTGAGGGGTTTCGACACTCATGATAGATTGGTTGGAACGCGGTACCGGCGGTGGACTGAAATCAAACCGCCATTCTATAGCAAACAGGAAAACCCAGTCAGTCCAGCCCCCTCGGTTTCAACGTTCCCCAAGACACACACAGCCGGAATCCGGTGAAACCTAACGACGCCACCCTTCGAGGATGCTTAGGCAAATACGATTCGTCTCGGCGGCTCGCTCTGGCGAGCCGGCCTCATTGTAGCAGCGCAGCTCCGGCGCATTGCCGGAGGGGCGGAGATGGACAATTTCATCATTCTCGAAGACCATACGCAGCCCGTCTGTCCGGTCGACGGAACAGAGCCGACCAAAATCGGAGCCGAACAACCGCTCTATGCGATCACTGGCCTGGTTCATATCTTTACCGGTTAGTTCCGCGATCCGCTGTCTGCTCAGCTCGGAGGGGAAGTCTTTCAAACGCCCGCTATGAGTGTATCGGCCCGGCAACAGCTGCAACAGCCCGGAGAGCGGTAACCGTTGTTTTCGCGCCAGGATCACCACACCCAGTGCCACGATGACAGCGTCCCGGGTCGGGAGCGGTGCTATCGTCTTGCCGTTCAACTCCAGCGTGTCCCCAGTAAGAAACCCACCATTGGCCTCGTACCCAGCCACCTTGCGCCTCCCTGCGGCCAACAGCTTGTCCATGGCATCGATCACATAGGGAGAACCGATACGGGTGCGGACCACGTTTTCGAACCATGCGCATTTCTCCACCAGGGTATTGCTGCTAATGGGTGTAACCAGATTCCTGACACCAAGAAGACGGGCACAAAGCACCCCCGCCACGTCTCCCCGCATCCATACCCCGCGCTCATCGGCCACCAGGGGACGATCGCCATCACCGTCCGTTGAGACCAGCGCATCCAGCCGATGCTCGGCCGCCCAGTCGCGCGCCAATCGAATGTCCTCTTCGCGCACTGCTTCTGTATCGACGGGAACAAAACCATTGGCACGACCCAGCCGAATGACCGTAGCCCCCAGTCGCTCGAAAATGTCCCCCAGCAAATCACGAACCACAGATGAGTGCTCGTATACGCCGATACGAGTACCCGCCAGGCACCCATCAGGAAATACTCCCAAGTATCGATCCCGAAACTCGGTTACCGCTTGTGATTCGACAGCCGGAGGCTCAAAGGGTGAAATTAAAGCGCCACGTACATCGAACGCCTCGCTGTCGAAGGATACCGCCTGCTGTTTGATACCGGACTCGTCCCGCTTCAGAATCTCACCGGTCGGTCTGTAGAACTTGATACCGTTGCGGTCATCAGGGATGTGGCTGCCGGTGACCATAAGGGATGCCAATCCCCGGCCCATTGCATAAAGGGCGATCGCGGGTGTGGGAACGAAACCGCAATTGATGGGCTGGTACCCGCCGTCCTGGATCGCTTTGGCGCAGGCTGCCATGATTCTCGGTGTGCTGACGCGAAGGTCCCCGGCTATCACTACCCGGTCACCGGGAGCGATATCCATCTGCGATCTCAGATACTGCAGAAATCCCCTGGTATAGAGGTAACACACCCGATCGCTCATGGCATCCACAAGGCCGCGGGCACCACTGGTGCCAAACCCGACACCGCTCTCTGCCATCAAATCCGCGATGCTCGTGGATTCATTCATGTCTTGCCCCCGATATCAATTCTTCCGCCTGCTTTTGGGTCAAATAGCGCCAGGGAAGCGGAAGCAGGCCAGGAACCAGGGAACGATATCTCCGGTAGAGGTCGCCGTGATAAACCAAAAGTTTTCGCTCTTCCAATCTGGAGCCGATGAAAAAGTAGATCGTAATAACAGTGGCGCTGATAAATACCCCTGCGTTCATATCCCGGCTCCAGATCAGTATCAGACCCAAAAAATACCAAGGATGGCGTACGAATCGATGCATTGGAGACAGATGGAACGCCTCCTGGTCCTCAATTCTTCTAGCCTGGAGACGCCACTGCTGAATACCAAAAAACTCCGAACCGTCGTAGTATCTCAGGGTCGAGATGAACATCACCACGGCAACGGCTGCCAGGCTGTTCATCAGCCACCATGCTATACCACCCCAATGCCACAGCCGTACCCAGTCACTAGCGTATAGGAGATACAGCGGAGGTAGAAGCAGCAGCACTGCCAAGAGGTTGTAAAGGAGACGGTAAACTGGCAAAACCCACGGCAAGCGGTTCACCACTCTCTGCTTTACCGCCAGGGAAGCCAATAAAGAATGTATTGCGAAGTATGCCAGCCAGGCCAGGAACAACAGCAAGGCCTGGCTGGTAAAGAGGCCCTCAAACAATGCGCAGGTCAGGCGTGGATCTTTCCGCCGCCCAGAAGCTGTGCCTCCATCAGCTCCAACTCCCTGGAACCCGAGACAACGATCCTATGATCGGGCACGAAATCGAGGTCCGGGTCGAACCGTTCATAGGGCACGGAATTGAGGATCACCTTCATTGCGTTCAGCCTGGCCTGATGCTTGTCATTGGAACGAATGATGGTCCAGGGAGCGTGAGTGGTGTGAGTCATCCGCAGCATCTCCAACTTCACGTGGGTAAAATCGTCCCAACGCTCCTGGGCCTGTACATCGACCTCGCTCAGCTTCCACTGCCGCAAAGGATCTGTCTTACGCCGATTGAACCGGCGTGCCTGTTCTTCTTTGGTAACGCTGAAATAGAGCTTGATAAGAACCGTTCCCTGCCGCACCAAATCTTTCTCGAAACCGGCCACGCCCATTTGAAAATTTTTGTATTCCTCATCGGTGCAGAAACCGAATACCGGCTCGACCATTGCGCGGTTGTACCAGCTGCGGTCGAAAAGCACGATCTCGCCTCCGCGGGGGAACTGGCGGACATACTTCTGGAAGAACCACTGTGTGCGCTCGTGCTCGGTCGGCTTGCCCAAGGCAACAACTCGATAGTGCTTTTCGTTCATGTAACGGGTGACACGGCGAATGGTTCCACCCTTGCCAGCCGCATCCCGACCTTCGAAGAGTATGATCATGCGCCGGTTGTTGCCCTCCAGATACTGTTGCAACCTGATCAGTTCTGCCTGATAGGGCTTGAGCTCTTCTTCCCGGCGATAGCGACGGATAGCCTTCTTGTTGCGTTTTTTGAGCCGTTCGACCTCTCTCCTGTATTGCTGGTTTTCATCAAGCAACTCCTCAAGATCTTTGCTCGGAGCATCAGCCAGCTTCACGCCGGCATCCGCCCCAGGTGAGGAATCGGCGGATTTGGGATATTTTCCGTCTGTCATGTCGATTGGTCCTGGTAGAAGTGAAAAAACACCCGTGCTTACGGAAGCACCAGCGTAACAATAGGTTGTTGCTTCTATACTACGACAGCCCCACCCCGGTCGCATCAGAAAAGAGAGACAAGAAACGCGCAAAGTTGAGCCAAATCAAAGATCCACCTGCGTAGTGGGTTGTGAGCCAAGCAAACATAAAGACTACTGATAGCGATAGGTGGACTCAATAGCCTGACGCGTCAATACACCGAAAATGCGCCGCATCCCAAATGCAGTGACACGTTCGACGTAAAGCGCATCACAGCTAGATTTCTCCAGGCTGTCCAGTGCCTCCTGGAGATTGGCCTGAAGATTTATCGGTGCCAGTTGATAGCGCTGGCCTGGGATTTCCATGAGATCGATGGGCTCGGCTATATGGGCCTCTTTTGTGGATTCCATAAATCGTGCCAGTTCCACTGCGGGCATCAATACCAAGGGCTGCTCATCCTCATAAATCACTAACCACCTCGGCTCTCTGGTCAATAGGTCGCGTACCCCATCAGCCGGCACACTGCTGCTTACTCTTAAGAAGTTTCTGTCCATGATGCCTGCCACACCGATACCGCGCAGGGTCTGCAACATGGGACTGGTATCGTATTTCATCCCCGCAGCCTTAAGCACTTCGATGAAGATCGACTCCTTGCCGAACAACTCACTGGCTACCAGACTGGCGGTTACGACCGTCAGTATTCCCGGCATGACGATTTGCGGTGAGTGCGTCAATTCGACGATCGCTGCGAGCGCCGCCAACGGCGCCTGCAGACTGGCGCTGACCACCGCGCCCATACCCAGCAGGGCGTAGAATCCTGGGTCTACCGACAGGCCCGTTACCCAGTTGTTTGCCAGCAGTGCCGTCAGACTACCCAGGATCGCCCCCAGAAAGAGCGCCGGACCAATCATTCCGCCGGGAATCCCCATCCCGACACAAACCACCGTTGCAAGTAGCTTGAATACCAGTAATGCCCCCAACAGACCCAAACCGATCTGGCCTAGCAGCGCGTCATTGACGGTGTCGTATCCGATACCCATTACCTCCGGAACCAATGCGCCCAGGAGCCCTACACCCACCCCCGCCAGGATGGCCCGGCGCCAGAAGGGCCAATCCCGTACGCTTCCCGCAAGACCGTGCAGCATATGTGCAAACAATGCTGAAAACGCCCCCGCCAATAATCCCAAAACTATAATCAACGGCATCTCTCTCAAAGATCCCATGGAGAGTTCCGGTACAACGAAAGCGGGCTCACTACCGAGCACTGCCACAGAAACCGCATCTGCGGCTGCGGCTGCCAGCATCACCGGTATGAAACTGGCGAAGGTGTACTCCATCATGACTACCTCGAGCGCGAAGATGACACCGGCCAAAGGAGTGTGAAAAGAGGCGGCGATAGCCGCGGCGGTACCGCAGCCGACCAGGGTCCTGATGCTGTTGTTGGGGAGTGCAAGATATTGTCCCAACAGACTACCGGTCGCTGCGCCGAGAAATACATGAGGCCCTTCGCGCCCCACCGAATGACCGCTGATAATCGCAACCGCAGCGCCAATCAGCTGCAGGAAGAAACCTCGAAGTGTGAGATATCCCTGATGATAGGCCATACGCTCCATGACCCGGGCAACACCAAGCAGTTGAATACCCTTGCCATGAAAAAAGAACAGCCAGCCGATAAGGGCTCCACCTATAACGGGTAACAGGATCCGCTGCCAAACCGGTAGCGTTTCATAGTTCTCCGCTCCGCTTCCCGGCAGGATGGCGTCCTGGGATCCTTCGACAATTACTCTGAAAAGCACAATCACCGCGCCTGCCAGCAATCCGGACAGCAAACCTACCAACGCCAGGTGTACCAGCGCATCGGGCTGTGCCAGGCGAAATCGGTGCCGGTCCAGCAATTCTCCAAACTTGAATCGCATCGAAGCTCCGTTTGCGGACCCGTTAGACGAGCCAATCCTAGGGTTGATCTGGGATAATACTGCAGACGAGAACCTATGGGGTAAAACTAGAGATGCAGATCGATAATCAAAAGGCGTACACCACGGCCACTGAATTGGAAATCATCCGCAACCACCTTCCACTGGAAGGCAAGCGGGTGCTGGAGTTGGGTTGCGGTAAAGCCATTATGACGCGCCAGTTGGTAGAGTCGTTTGCACCCATCGAGATCATCGCCACTGAAGTCGACAAGGTGCAACATGAACGCAACCTTCTGTTGAAAAACCTGCCTGGGGTAAAGTTCGTTTTTGGAGGTGCCGAGAAAATCGACCTGCCCGAGGAGAGCGTCGACGTTGTGATCATGTTGAAATCCCTGCACCATGTTCCGATCGCCTCCATGGCCGATGCGATGGGGGAGATTCACCGGGTGCTGAAAACCGGGGGTCTGGCCTACATATCCGAGCCCGTATATCGCGGGGCCTTCAACGATATAATGCGCCTTTTTCACGATGAGAAAACCGTGCGTCTGGCAGCATTTCAGGCGCTACAAGAGTCGGTGCGTAAAGGACTCTTTGCACTTGAGTCGCAAATATTCTTCAATTTTCCCGGCCATTTCGACGATTTCGCGGCATTCGAGTCACGCATGATCAACGTAACCCATACCCAACACCAGATCGATTCGAAGCTGCGCGAACGCATTCGCGCGACGTTTGAGCAACATATGACCCCAAACGGCGCTCACTTTATGAAGCCTTCGAGAGTGGACCTTTTACGCAAGCCTCAGGGTCAGGTCGCAGACAGCTGTTCCTGATCCAGTTCGTTAGTAATAGCAGGCCTCTAAATTCTGGCACAGGGCGGACCGCTAATTTATTAGTTGATCCTAATACGATTGGTATGCTAGCATCTAAATACAAATCATTCTTATTTGGTATCCAAAAGATGGCCTCCAATTCGGCAACTACGCTCACCGCCCTAGATGGCATGCCGATTGGTGGCAATGCCCGAATCGCTGAAATTCGGGGGGATCACTCATTGGCCCGACGGCTTATGAGTCTGGGGCTTCGCGTCGGTTCGGAAGTGAAGATTATGCAGCGGCGCAACAAAGGCATTGTCGTCGCCTGCTCCGGAAACCGCGTGGCACTCGGCGGTTCCGTAGCAAACAAATTGTTCGCACTGCCTTTGGTCGATCAGGGGACGGCGGAGGAAGTCGTCCAGGTCCGTTGAAACAGGCTGGGGTGCGTCCACTGCGGACGATAGCCCTGGGTGGCAATCCAAATTGCGGTAAATCGGCGCTGTTTAACGCATTTACCGGCATCCGTCAGAAAACCGGGAACTGGCCCGGTGTCACTGTAGATCGAAAAGAGGGCCTGTTTCGGCTCGGCTCCGATGAAGCAAAGCTAATCGATCTACCGGGCATCTACTCTCTCGACGCCTCCTCGATCGATGAAAAAATAACCCGCGACTATCTCCTCTCCCGGGAATCCCAACTGATTATCAACGTGATCGATGCCTCCAACCTGGAGCGCAATCTCTACCTCACGGTGCAGCTTCGGGAGATGGGATTGCCGATGGTCGTGGCCCTAAACATGATGGACGTAGCCAGAAAACGTGGCATTGAGGTTGATACCGTCCGGCTGGCCAAGGCGCTGCGCTGTCCAGTGGTACCGGTGGTAGCCGTGACTGGCGAGGGAATTGAGCAGCTTAGAACCGAGATCGCCGCCATGACCGCGGCGCCCGACAACGGTGATTTTCAAGTTAACCACGGCGATTCAGTGGAACAGGCCATCAGCGACCTTACCACGCGGCTGAAGCAGGTTCCCCATCAGGCCAATCGCCGCTGGCTCGCGCTCAAACTACTGGAAGGCGATGAACACGCCATGCGCCTAGCCGGTGATGAAATCAATCCGCTGGTAACACAGTGGAGGAATACCATTGAGGGACACACCAGCGAGGAGCTGGATATTCATATCGCCGATGCCCGATATGGTCATGCCCACGCCCTGGCGCAACAGACCATCAAGCAAGCGGGGAGAGTGGATAAAACCCTATCCGACCGAATCGACCGGCTGATCTTGAGCCGCCTGGCAGGTATACCCATCTTCCTGGCGATCATGTACCTGATGTTCATGTTCACCATCAACATCGGTGGCGCATTCATCGACTTTTTCGACATGGCGGTGGGCGCCCTTATAGTGGATGGACTCGGGAGCTGGATGGAGAGCCTCGGCCTGCCTGTCTGGAGCCGCGTGGTGCTTGCCGATGGCATCGGCGGCGGTATTCAGATTGTATCCACATTCATACCCATCATCGCCTGCCTCTACCTTTTCCTCTCGGTACTCGAAGACACAGGCTATATGGCCAGGGCCGCCTTCGTGATGGACCGGGCGATGCGCGCAATTGGGTTGCCGGGCAAGGCCTTTGTACCGATGATCGTCGGCTTTGGATGCAACGTGCCCGCAGTGATGGCCACGCGTACACTGGAAAACCAGCGCGAGCGCAAGCTCACGATTCTCATGAATCCGTTCATGTCATGTGGCGCCAGACTTCCGGTCTATGCGCTATTCGCCGCAGCGTTCTTCCCAGCCAATGGTCAGAACCTGGTATTTCTGCTCTATTTGATCGGTATCACCGTCGCGGTGCTCACAGGCATGATCATGCGGCGTACACTGCTGTCCGGTGAAAGCGCAGGCTTCATGATGGAGTTGCCACCGTATCACTTACCGACGGCAAAGGGAGTATTCTTAAGAACCTGGGACCGGGTGAAATTGTTTATCAGAGATGCAGGGAAGGTTATCGTGGTCATGGTGCTGGCGCTAAACCTCCTCAACTCTGTGGGCAACGACGGCTCCTTCGGCCAACAGAGCAGCGACCAGTCGATACTTGCCGGAATAGGCAAAGGTATCACCCCCCTGTTTGCTCCCTTGGGAATACACGAGAACAACTGGCCAGCCACGGTTGGCATATTTACCGGGGTGCTCGCCAAGGAAGCTGTGGTAGGCACCTTGGACTCACTCTACACCCAACTCGCTGCCGAGGATAACGGCGGCGGGGGAGAAGCCGCACCCTTCGACCTGCTGGCGCAATTGTCGGCCGCGGCAGCCACCATACCGGAAAATCTGAGTGCCGTGAGGGACACCATCCTCGATCCGCTGAGCATGGACATCGGCGATGTAAGTTCCACAGATGCCGCCGCCAATAGCCAGGAAGTGGATCAAGAGGTCTTCGGTGCCATGGGTACCCGATTTGACGGGCAGGTGGGAGCCTTCGCCTATCTGCTGTTCATACTGCTCTACTTCCCCTGTGTTGCCACTATTGGCGCCATCACCCGGGAAACGGGGGGCAACTGGGCCCTGTTCGTCGGCGCCTGGACCACGGGTGTCGCCTATACATCCTCAACCGTATTTTACCAGGCCGCCACCTTCAGTCAGCATCCCTTGAGTTCCGCGAGCTGGATCGGTGGGCTTTGCCTGTTTGCAGCAGGGGTTGTGATATCCCTGCGTGTCTGGAGCCGCCGTGGCAACCTCAAACCCCAACTGGGTGTCGATGGAGCGGGCGCGTGATTCTCTCGGATATCGGAATCTATCTGCGGAACAGAGGCCATGCCAGTCTGAATGATATAGCCCAACACTTTGACGCTCAGCCCGATGCGGTACGCGGTATGCTCGATATCTGGATAAAAAAGGGAAAGGTGGTGCGTCAGCGAATGACAGCCTCTTGCGGCAGTAGCTGCAACCAGTGCGACTCAACAATAACCGAGATATACAGTTGGTCCAATTCCACAACTGCCTCACGCGACCCGGCGACCCTCTCCTGCGACCGGTAGATTTGTCTCGGCGACAGCAAGCCTGAGAAGTTATTTCAGTTTTATCATCAAGCTGCTGATATTGTTGGCCCTCAATTTGGTACTAAGCTGCTTGACCTTCTGCGAGCTGTAGGGTCCGGAGCGGACGCGGTGATATACATCCCCATTGCCGATTTTGACCCTCTGGATCTCTGCTTGAATACCCACCAGTGCCAGACTCGCCTTGAGACGGTCGGCATCAGCATACTTCCTGAAAGAACCCATCTGCAGCATATACCTACCCGGCTCGGCGGCAGTTTTTGGTTTGCTCTCCCGTTTCTCGCTTTTATCGGTGACCGGCAGCGGTTCCGGCTCCGGCTCGGGAACCACCACCTCCATCTCCGGCAGGATCGTATAAAAATCAAACCGTGGCTTAGGAGGCGCCCGCTTTTCAGTTTCCGATTCGGACTTTTTTTGTGGCGCTCTGGCTTCCTTTTGGTTCGTAATCTCATAAGTCGAGATTTCCCTGGGAGGGAGCAGTTTCAACCAGGCCAGCCCACTGAAGAACAATCCCACCAGTAGCCCGGCCACAAACCAGATTGGTCCGGGGACTCTGCGCCTGCTCTTTCCTCTGGGATTGGCGCGGCTCTTGTAGTCTCTTGCCATTTACATGCGCTCCGGAGCAGAGACTCCCAGCAGATTGAGCCCATTACGGAGCACTTGGCGTACAGCGAGTATCAGTTTGATCCGCGCATCCCGCAGCCGCTCATCCTCCACCAGAAACTGGTAGGCGTTGTAGTAGGTGTGGAAGTCGTTGGCCAATTCCCGCAGATAGTGGCACAACTGGTGCGGTTCGCGTTGCATCGCCGCAGTCTCCACCGCTTCCGGGTAGCTGGAGAGGCGTTTCATCAATGCGTACTCCTGAGACTCCGCCAACAGATCCAGATTGACCACTCCCTCCGACGGCTCCACCGTCATATTCCTCTCCGCTGCCTGAGCCAGTACGCTACATACGCGGGCGTGGGCATATTGAATATAGTAAACGGGATTCTCATTGGTTTTTGATTTGGCTAAATCGAGATCGAAATCCAAATGCTGCTCGCACTTTCGCATCACATAGAAGAAACGAGCGGCGTCCCGGCCCACCTCTTTGCGTAGTTCCCGCAGGGTGATAAAAGAACCGGAACGAGTGGACATCTGCACTTTCTGCCCACCACGATAAAGATTGGCGAACTGCACCAATAGAACATCCAGTCTCCCTAGATCCTCTCCAAGAGCGCTCAATGCAGCCTTGACCCGGGGTATATAGCCGTGATGGTCAGCCCCCCAAACATCGATGACCTGGTCGAAACCCCGCTCCAGTTTATCGAGATGATAGGCGATATCAGAGGCGAAATAGGTATGCTGCCCGTTGTCCCGCATCACGACTCGGTCTTTCTCATCTCCAAAATCGGTGGAGCGGAACCAGAGGGCGCCCTCTTTATCGTAGAGGTAATCCCGATCCCGCAAAGACTCGAGAGTTTTATTGACCCGCCCCGTTTCGGTGAGGCTACGCTCTGAATACCACTCGTCGTAGGTTACGCCGAAAAGTTCGAGGTCATTTCGGATATCATCAAGTATGACATTGAGAGCCAGCTCGAAGACGAATCGGTAACGATTACCGCCAAGTAATTCTCGGGTGCGCTCGATGAGCGCGTCGATGTAGCGCTCCTTGTCCCCGCCATCTGGCTCGTCTGCGGGCAAATCGCTGAATATCTCGTCTGTGGAATGAACATAGTTCTCCTGGTGCTCCCGATGCAAGGTCGCAGCAATATCCCAGACATAGTCACCCCGATAACCGTTCGCGGGAAAAGGTATGGTTTGGTCGCAAAGTTCCAGGTAACGCAACCAAACACTGGCGGCAAGAATATCCATCTGGCGGCCAGCGTCGTTTACATAGTATTCCCGATGCACGTCAAAACCCACGGCTGTGAGAAGGTCCGCCACCACAGCGCCATAGGCGGCACCCCGACCGTGACCGACATGCAGCGGCCCCGTGGGATTCGCCGAGACGAACTCTACCTGAACCCGACGCCCCGCCCCGCTCCGATTGCGACCGAATTCATGCCCTTCCTCGATGGCCCTTGGGACAAAGGCGTGATAGGCACCAGTAGCAAGATGGAAGTTGATAAAGCCCGGACCCGCGATCTCCACTGCTTTCACCAACGGGCTCGAGGGGAGCGCCCCAACCAGCTTTTCCGCCAATGTCCTTGGGCGCATGCCAGCCCGCTTTGCCAGCACCAGGGCAAGGTTGCAGGCGAAATCTCCATGGCGCGCATCCCTAGTGCGCTCAATGGCCGGCTCCAAATCGCCCGGGAGTTGGATCTCATCTGCCGCTGCAAGTGTTTCCGCAGCTTGCTGAATCAGGTGCCTGAGTTCGTTCTTCATTGGGTCTACGCCAAGGGACAGTCCGTAAAAACTAAACCGCCTAGGATAACAGGAAACCCCTCTACTGCGTATCTACCCAACTAGTCAGACTGCACGCCCCTTGTAACCTGTTGAGCGCCTTTGGTCACAATCCTCTAAGGTCTCAGAGAAGTTCCTGTGGATCCACATCTATTGACCAGCGCACTCTCCTTGCAGACTTCAGCGCCTGCAACGCTGCCACCCAAGTGGGTAACAGCCGATGCAACCTGCCACGCTCGCTAGCCTGCAGCAAGAGATGGGCACGGTGACGACCGGCGCGGCGCTCCATCGGTGCAGGCACCGGACCCCAGAGTTGCACACCAGCGGTGGCAAGCTGCCCCGCCAGCGCCTGCGCCTCTTCGAGAAAGCGCAATGGGGGCTCCTCCTGCGCAGCCTCGGCACGGAGTAAGGCCTGATAGGTGAATGGAGGCAGTTCCGCAGCAGCACGCTCGGCAATCAATCCGGCGCTGAATGCAGCATATCCCCCACGCAGGAGGGTTTGCAGCAGTGGGTGATCGGGATGACGGGTTTGGATAACCACCCGGCCCGGTTTTTCCGCCCTACCCGCACGCCCAGCCACCTGCACAATCAACTGCCCCATGCGCTCGGCGGCACGATAGTCAGCGCCAAAAAGACCCTGGTCAACATCCAGGACACCCACCAGGGTCACATCCGGAAAATGATGCCCCTTGGCCAGCATCTGTGTTCCGAGCAACAGAGAGTAGGCGCCCTTTCTAATCTCCGTGATCATACTCTCCAGGGCTCCCTTGCGACGGGTGGAATCCCGGTCTATACGGGCAATGGCTGCCTCTGGAAACCACTTTTCAAGCGTTTGCTGCAGGCGCTCGGTACCCTGCCCCAGCGCACGCAAATCTACCCCGCCGCAAGTGGGACAGCGGTGGCTGATCCTATGCCTGGAACCGCAATGGTGACACCAGAGCTCTCTGCCCTCCAGATGATAAGTCATTTTCGCGTCGCAACGCCGGCATTCGGCGATCCAGCCGCAATCGTGACAAGTCAATAAGGGGGCGTATCCGCGACGATTCAACAGCAACAAGACCTGGTTCCCCTCCTCCACCACTTCCCGAATCATCCGCAACAGGGTGTGAGATACACCCGTCTGCAACTTGACTGAGCGGATATCCAGTAAATCCAGCCGCGGGGGCGCGGCGGTGCCTGCACGCTCAGGAAGCGTCAGACGTCGATAGCGCGACATCTGTACATTTCGCAAGCTCTCCAAGGAGGGCGTCGCTGATCCGAGAACGACTGGTAGGCCCAGCCGCTGCCCCCGGACGATGGCCATATCCCTGGCGGAGTAACGAAAACCCTCCTGTTGCTTGAACGATAAATCGTGCTCTTCATCCACCACTATCAGCCCCAACTCCGGTAGGGGGGCGAAAATAGCCGACCTTGTACCCAACAACACACGCGCCTCTCCCAGGCGGGAGCTGTGCCATGCCCGTTCCCGCTCTCGGTCGGTCAAGCCGGAGTGTAGCACTGCGGTCGGCAGTGAGAGGCGCCTCGTGAGGCGACCGACCAACTGCGGGGTCAATCCGATCTCCGGAACCAGGAGTAACGCCTGCCTACCTGCAGCTGCCACCAGCTCTATAAGCCTGAGATAAACCTCGGTCTTACCGCTTCCGGTAACGCCGTCAAGGAGAAATACAGTAAAGCTGCTTAGCGATCTGGCGACTGCGTCTACGGCGACCTGTTGGGCTGCATTCAGCTTATGAGCAGTGCCGATGGCTAGGTTTTTTGTCTCAGCCGGTTGCTTGTATTCAGGGCGCCTCTCTCGCTGCAACCACCCTTTCCGCTCTAGGTTTGTAAGTACGGCACGACAATTGCCGAGTTTCCCTATTAACTCATCCTGCGGCATCCCACTGGGTGCGCCCACGAGTGCCCTCATAACCTCTGCCTGCCTTGGTGCCCGAGCCAAGTCGGTAGGATCTATTCGCTCTCCACTGGAAGTCAGGCGCCAGCATAAACGTCCGGGCCGCTCGCTACGCCCCCCGTTTCTCAACCTCGCTGGAAGCGCGCCAAGAATGACCTCCCCTGGAGGGTGTTGGTAGTAATCTGCCGCCCACTTCAGTAGGGCCAGTTCCCCCTCCGACATCAGCGCGCGCTCATCCAGTAGTTCCAGCGCCCTTTTCAGACGGTTTTCGGGAACGCTCGATCTAGTGTCAGTCTCTAGTAGCACACCACAGCGCTCACCCCGGCCGAACGGCACCCTAAGGCGCACCCCCGGAACCAGGGCGCGGTGAGCGCAGTTTTCTGGCGGCAGATAGTCGAAAAATGAGAACAGCGGGGAGGGAATCGCCAATCTCAATATGAATGACTCCGCCATTTTGGAAAAATCCTAAGTTATGGAACTAAATTAATACGAATACTGATCACATTGACCTAACTTACTATTTACACATGATTTTATGATGTTTTTCATATCGACCTGTGGATAACTCTGTGGAGCAATTATTCAGCACATGATAAATATCACCATCAACGATTTTCTTTCACATCTGCGTCAAGGTGAAGCCACTCATGATATTTACTTTAAATTCAACGTGTTATGAAGCATCTGCCGCGTGGGTTTGGGCGCCTCCGAAAAATCGATTGAAACTGGGGGGCGCTCTTGAGTCTTCTGTGTATAACAGCCTAGGCGCCAGACCTCGGTAACTACTTGTCAAGAACTTTTTTGGTTCCGGGAAAGCACTGGCGTATTATCAGAGTGAAACAATTTTCGGCATCTCACTGCCCTCCTGGTCAGTAGAGCAATTAAGACGAGCCCAACCCTTTTGGTAAAGCTAAATGATCGATCTCGATCCCATTGCTGCGGATATCAATCAACGAACCGGAGAGCCTTTTGTTCCCGCGGATGTAACCCATGTCGGCGGAGGCTGCATAAACACCTGCATTCGCATAAGTGATGGAATTCGAAGTTTCTTCGTCAAATTGAATGACCGCTCGCGCCTGGAGATGTTCGAAGCAGAGGCCGAAGGCCTCAAAGAAATTGCAGCTGCCGGCGCCATCAAGGTTCCGGAACCCATAGCTAGCGGTATCCATCGGGAGGGCGCTTATCTGGTAATGGAATTTATTGACTTGGGATCAGGCGGCGACATGGCGTCCGCCGGTGAACAGCTTGCGTATCTGCACCGCACCACCCAGCGCAGCTTCGGCTGGAAGCGGGACAACACCATCGGCGCCACCCACCAACCCAACTCCCCCAACGACAGCTGGCCTGACTTTTGGAGAGATCGACGTCTCGGATACCAATTGCACTTGGCGGCAACCAACGGTCATCGCGGCAAGTTGCAACAGCGGGGGGAAAAGCTGCTGGTTTATACTGAACAATTGCTTGACCACAATCCCCAAGCATCCCTCATTCACGGCGATCTCTGGGGCGGTAACCTGGGGTTCAGTAGAGACGGCGTAGCTGTCATATTCGATCCTGCAGTCTACTATGGCGATCGCGAAGCGGATCTGGCCATGACAGAACTCTTCGGTGGATTTGGACAGGCGTTCTACCATGCCTATCATCAGCAGTGGCCGCTTGCACCAGGCTATCCGACCCGGCGGGTTTTTTACAATCTTTATCACATCCTCAACCACTTAAACCTCTTTGGCGGCGGCTACGGGGGACAAGCCCTGAGTATGATCGACCAACTTTTGGGTGAGATAGGACACTGAACCGGCTTCCAGAGACAATGCCCTGGGAAGGCAATCGATGAGCAAACATCTCGTTGCTACATGATCTGGCTCAGAAACAGCTTGGTTCGGTCGTGTTGGGGATTATCGAAGAAATTGTTGGGATCGTTTTCCTCGATGATCTCCCCGCCATCCATGAATATCACCCGATTGGCGACAGTCTTGGCAAATCCCATTTCATGGGTAACGCAAATCATGGTCATGCCGCTTTCTGCCAATTCGATCATGGTATCCAGCACTTCCTTGATCATTTCGGGATCGAGGGCGGAAGTGGGCTCGTCGAAGAGCATTATATTGGGATTCATGCAGAGGCTGCGGGCGATTGCCACACGCTGCTGCTGCCCCCCGGAGAGTTGGCCGGGATACTTTTTGGCCTGCTCCGGGATTTTGACTTTCTCCAGGAATCCCATGCTGATCTCCTCCGCCTCCCTGCGCGGCATCTTACGGACCCAAATAAGAGCCAAACAGCAGTTCTCCAGTACGGTCAAGTGGGGAAAGAGATTGAAATGTTGGAAAACCATTCCAACCTCGCGACGAATCTGGTCGATATGTTTCACGTCATCAGTCAGCTCAGTTCCATCGACGATGATGCTCCCCTTCTGATGCTCCTCAAGTCTGTTGATGCACCGTATCATGGTGGATTTTCCCGATCCCGAGGGACCGCAAACCACAATACGCTCTCCCTTGAATATGTTGAGGTTGATGTCCTTCAAGACATGAAACTCGCCATACCATTTGTGCATACCTTTGATTTCTATCATTACCTCTTCGGAAACACCCATATTGGGGCTGGTATTGTCGCTTGAGTTCATATCAGTTCTCGTTTACCGGGCATGGCCGGTGTGTAGTTTGCGTTCCAAGTTCTGGCTGTATCTGGACATGCTGAAGCAGAAGATCCAGTAAACCAGAGCGGCAAATATGTACCCCTCCATTGCGTAACCGAGCCAGTTGGAATCCTGAAAACCCGCCTCCACTGTGGTCAACAGGTCAAAGAGACCGATGATCAGAACCAGCGTGGTGTCTTTGAAAAGGCCGATGAAGGTATTCACGATTCCCGGTATCACCAACTTCAAGGCCTGGGGCAGAATGATCAAACCCATACTTTTCCAGTAAGTGAGGCCGAGTGCTTTTGCCGCTTCATACTGCCCCTTGGGGATAGCTGCCAGACCACCGCGCACCACTTCGGCCATGTAGGCTGACTCGAAGAGGACGATGCCGATCATGGCACGCAACAGCTTATCAAATGTGGTGCCCTCGGGCAGAAACAGCGGGAGCATCACAGATGACATAAAGAGCACCGTGATCAATGGAACGCCCCGCCAAAATTCGATGAACACCACACAAACAGAGCGAACGATGGGCATATCCGAACGCCGGCCCAGTGCCAAAACAATACCAATGGGCAGTGAAGCAACAATTCCAACACCTGAGAGAATCAGGGTGAGCGACAGCCCCCCCCATTTGCTGGTCTCGATTACTTCCAGGCCAAATGCACCACCATAGAAAAGGAAATACGCAATTATTGGGTATCCGATCAGGGTGAATGCCCCCAGCCAGCCTTTCTTGGGCATCTGTTTTACATGTAGCAGGATCAACAAGACCACCAGGATGCCGAAGGCCAGATTGATCCTCCAGTAGGCGTGCTCCGGATAAAAGCCGTACATAAACTGGTCGAAGCGCATGCGGATGAAGACCCAGCAGGCGCCCCCGCTGGTGCAGGCCTCCCGGGAATCACCAGTCCAGTCGGACTTTAGAAACACCCAATTGAGGGCAGGCACGAAAACCAGGTAGATAATGTACAGCGCTAGTAGGGTGAGAATGGTATTGGTGACTGATGAGAACAGATTGCTGCGCATCCATCCGATCACCCCCACGCTGGTGCTGGGTGGAGGCAGGTCCGGCAGTGGTTGTTTCTGATTGACCATGGCTATCGTTCCACCAGTTGTTTCTTCTTGTTGTACCAGTTCATGAACATGGAGATCGACAGACTGATCACCAGATAAACCGCCATCGTCATGGCGATGACTTCGACCGCTTGCCCTGTTTGATTGAGGGTAGTACCCGCGAATACCGCCACCAGATCAGGGTAACCCACAGCAGTTGCTAGGGACGAATTCTTAGTCAGATTCAAATATTGGCTGGTCAACTGGGGAATGATGACTCGCAGTGCCTGAGGAATTATCACCAACCGCAAGGTAGCCCCAGGCCTAAGTCCCAGGGCATATGCCGCCTCGGTTTGCCCATGACTGACAGCAAGTATCCCCGAGCGAACGGCCTCAGCTATAAACGCCGCAGTGTAGATACTGAGCGCCAACAATAGAGCGGCCAACTCGGGAATGACCACCGCTCCACCCGTGAAGTTGAATCCCTTGAGTGCGGGTATCTCCCATGTCATCGGGGAACCGGCGAGAAAATACACCAGTAGCGGCAAACCGAAGAGAATACCGAGTGAGACATAAACAGTATGGAACTGCTCCCCGGTGCGTTCCTGCCGGGCGTGAGCCCAGCGAGCCAGAACCACCACTGTAATGACTGCCACGACTATCGCTAAGGTAACCACCCAGAAACCCGGCTCGAATTGAGGTGACGGAAGATAGAGTCCACGTTTATTGAGAAACACGGATTCCGAAAACGCCAAACTTTGGCGTGGAGAGGGCAGCTTGTTCAGTACAATGAAATACCAAAACATGATCTGCAGCAGCAGGGGAATATTCCGAAAAGTCTCTATATAGACCATTGCCAACTGGGCGATGAGCCAGTTCTTGGAGAGCCGCGCCACCCCCATGATAAAGCCAACGATGGTGGCCAAAATGATGCCAAGGAAGGAGACCAGAAGGGTATTGAGCAGCCCCACCAGAAAGGTGCGGCCAAAAGTATCCGTCTCCTGGTAATCGATCAGTGTTTGAACAATTCCAAAACCCGCTTCACCCGATAGGAAACCGAAACCGGTGCTGATACCCCGCTGTTCAAGATTATAAAGCGTGTTATTGAAGAGTGTGTTGCCGATATATACCAGCGTCAGCACAAGCAAGACCTGGAAGACAACGGAGCGGAATACCGGTCTCCGCCACCAGGCTGATTTCGATGGGGTGTCGGGAATTTGTTCGGCGGCCATATCGGGCTACATCCTGGCAGGGGTTGCGTAGGCGGCAGGAAGGGTTTTACCCGACCTGCCGCCGAGGATGAGGAGTTGCCTCGGATCGACTCTTAACGAATTGGGGGTGCGTACTGAATACCGCCTTTGTTCCACAGCGCGTTGAGGCCGCGGGATATCTTGAGGGGGCTGCCCGTTCCTACGTTGCGTTCGAATACCTCCCCGTAGTTTCCGACCTGTTTGATGATATTGGCCGCCCAGGTATCGCTCAGTCCGAGGCCCTTACCCCTTATGCCTTCCTGGCCCAATAGGCGTCGAACGTTCGGATCCTTGCTTTCAGCCGCCATCTTGTCGACATTGCTTGAGCTGACCCCAAGTTCCTCGGCGTTGATCATCGCGAATAGTGACCAGCGTACGATATTGAACCAATCATCATCGCCTTGACGAACTACCGGACCCAGAGGCTCCTTAGAGATGATCTCGGGCAGCACTACAGCGCCGTCGGGGTCCTTCAACTGAATACGCAACGCATAGAGCTGCGACTGATCGGAAGTCAATGCATCGCAGCGGCCGGCATCGAAAGCGGACGCGGTTTCTGCTGACTTGTCAAAAGTGATCGGAGTGTACGACATATTGTTGGCACGGAAGTAATCCGTGAGATTGAGCTCGGTGGTCGTACCCGCCTGAATACAGAATGAAGCACCGTCGAGCTCGGTGGCACTGGTCACACCAAGGTTTTTCTTCACCAGGAAGCCCTGTCCGTCGTAGTAGTTTACCCCAGCAAAATTAAGCCCGAGGGAGCTGTCGCGAGTCAGGGTCCAGGTGGTGTTGCGGGAGAGAATATCGATTTCACCGGATTGCAGGGCGGTGAATCTCTCTTTTGCGGTCAACGGAGTGTATTTCACTTTATCCGCGTTGCCGAATACCGCGGCGGCTACTGCCCGGCAGACGTCTACATCGATACCTGTCCAGTTTCCCTTATCATCTGTCCCTGCAAACCCAGGAACACCTGTATTCACCCCACACTGCACGAAGCCTTTCTGTTTAACTGCATCCAGGGTGGCGCCAGCGAAGGCGCTAATAGAAAAGGTGGAGATAACTGCAGCGGCAGACACAAAAGCAAGAGTATTTTTCATTTGTGGAATTTTCCTCTATATGAATTCGGCATGCGAATTTGATGGAGGAACGCCTTTTGAGAGACAGCGGTGCAGACTAAACCCCGATAACAAGGTCAATCCGCTTTCCTCCATGGTGGTATTATTCGACGGTTTGTACCGTCTTTTATTTCTAATCATATATTTTTATTGAACCCCGAAAGAGCCGGGATCCGATAATCACACCCCTAAGACTCTATTACCCAAAGACGCCCACTGCAAGCCCTTTCCCACAAAGTTCCTGGGAAATAAACGACTCCCAATCGGTATCGGAGGCCTTACATCAAGCCGGCTGGCGCCTTAGCTACCTGCCTCCGGCAAGTCACTGTTACGGGCCAAACTCACTCTGGACGGCTAGCTCCCTTTGCTTCGGCCAGCCCAGATTGCAGCTTCTTCAGCCAAGCCCTCACACGGGCGACCAGAGCATCCTCAACTCCTCTGAAAAAGTGGTCAGCACCCTCTATCTCCAACTGCTGGTAGCCTTGATTGCCGGCCTTTTTAGCCGCAACAGCCCGATCCCTCACCGTGGTAGTTACTGCCTCCAGGTCTCTGCTGCCGTAGATATCAAGCATGGGGATCTCCACCTTCGACAACGCTTTCAGGATGCCCGCCTCAGGATTCCTCTGGTGCACGGACAATCCTACTGCAACCAGACCAATGATTTCTTCAGCCGGTTCGGCAGCCATGAATGCCACGGCCATGGCGGATCCCAGACTGTGCCCGATCAGCACGATATTGGTGATTTTCCGCGCCTTAAAATAAGCTATGCCCGCGACAATCCTTGGGAACGCCTCAGGAACCAATGAGACATACGCCTGGTCGCCGGCATCCGCAGCTGCCACCGGCATCTGCAGCGATAACGACTCCCATCCGGCGTCGGGAAGCTCAGACCGCAGGGGCTGCACGACATCCACCCAGTCTGGGTGGGCGCCCCGCCCATGGAGCACGATCACACCACCAACCGGAACATCCGTAGAGGCCTCGGTATGGATACCGAGAAAGCTGGTATCACCGGTCTGCAGCCAGACCGGATCGCCCACCACGATGGCATCCTCGATCTCTTGTGCGATGCGCCGCTCCCTTTCCAGGTCGGCGGCACTGACGCCACAAGAAACCACCCATGACAGAAACGCAGTGAACAGTAACTTCATTTGATAACCCTCCATACCACCAGCGGCCTAAAGTAACCAGCTGTCACGATTAGACAATCTCTGTTTTTCAGTTTGCCATCTCAACTCGGCGCGGGGTGAAAACCCGAAACCTTTAAGCTATAGTAGAATATTCTTAAATATTATCAGTACAAATAACTCGCTCAACCCGGAGACACATCATGGCAGATTATCAGATAGCACCCTCCATTCTTTCCGCTGATTTTGCCAAGCTGGGCGATGAAGTCGACAAGGTACTGGCAGCCGGGGCGGACATCGTGCATTTCGATGTCATGGACAATCACTATGTCCCCAACCTGACCATCGGTCCATTGGTATGCGAGGCTTTACGCAAACACGGAGTAACTGCACCCATCGATGTGCATATGATGGTCAAGCCCGTTGATCGGATTATCCCCGATTTCGCTAAAGCCGGGGCCACCTACATCACTTTTCACCCCGAGGCCAGCGAGCATATCGATCGTTCACTGCAACTGATCCGGGAGCAGGGATGTAAGTCGGGATTGGTGTTCAACCCCGGAACACCACTAAGCTACCTCGATTACGTACTCGACAAAATCGATATGATCCTCATTATGTCCGTCAACCCGGGATTTGGCGGCCAGAGCTTTATTCCCTCTGCTCTGGACAAGCTGCGGGCATGCCGCGAAATCATCGATGACGCCGGACTCGATATCCGCCTGGAGATCGATGGTGGCGTAAAAGCCGACAATATTGGCGATATAGCCGCAGCCGGGGCGGATACCTTCGTTGCCGGTTCAGGAATTTTCGGCAAAGCCCGGGAACAAGACCCCAACCGCTATGACACCATCATCGGGGAGATGCGGGCGTCACTGGCGAAAGCCTGAAGCCGACCGTATGCAAGAGATGGCTAACGATATGCTCATCAACAAACCGAGCCTGGTACTGATCGATCTGGACGGCACGCTGGTTGACAGTGTTCCCGACCTTGCCTTCTGCATCGATGGGATGATGGAACAAGTGGGCCTGCCGCCCCATGGTGAGGCCAAGGTGAGAAACTGGGTTGGAAACGGCGTGGATAAACTGGTCAAGCGCGCCCTTGTAGGTCAACTGGAGGGTGAACCCGACCAAAAGCTACTCGCCCGGGCACACCCCATCTTCATGTCACTTTACGACCGTCATAACGGAGAGCGCTCCCAGCTTTACCCCAGCGTTGTAGATGGATTGAACTACCTGCAGTCCCGCGGTCACACCTTGGCTTGTATCACGAACAAGGCCAAGCAATTCACCGAACCCCTGCTTCGTGCAATGGGCATTCGGGAAAGATTCGCTCTAGTGATCAGCGGCGATACCCTGGCACGTAAAAAGCCAGACCCTCTGCCACTGTTACACGCAGCCGAGGTCTTCGAAGTTGCACCCGGGTCCGCCTTGATGATCGGTGACTCTGTAAACGACGTGACCGCTGCCCGTGCCGCCGGCTTCAAAGTCGTCTGTGTAAGTTACGGCTACAATCACGGACTGGATATTCGCGAGGCCAATCCCGATGGTGTCGTTGACTCTTTCAGCGAATTGAACACATTGCTGTAACAGAAAACCCAATCAACAGGCACTCGCAACCTGCGCCGAATTCGATTATCTTTCGGTGTATGGTCCACAGGCTCCACAAACAACTCCCCAAGACAGGCACGCGATGGCGTTGGTGATACTGCCTGCACCGATGTGACACGTCTGAAAAACCTGTGCGGAGAGGACCATGACCCCCGAAAAATTTGCGGCGCTTGCTGCCGAAGGCTATAACCGAATACCCATGATGTGCGAGGTCCTAGCGGATCTCGACACCCCACTTAGCATCTACCTCAAACTGGCAGACGCACCTCATTCCTATCTATTCGAATCGGTACAGGGCGGCGAAAAATGGGGCCGCTACTCGATCATTGGCCTCCCTTGTCGCACCTTCCTGGAAGTGCAGGGTCAACGCATCAGAATCATTAAGGATGGCGTGGAACTTGAATCTGCGGAGGTCCCGGATCCTTTGGCTTACATCGAGGAATTCCAAGACCGGTACCAGGTCGCGGAGCAGGCACACTTGCCCCGTTTCACCGGGGGCCTGGTGGGCTATTTCGGCTACGACAGTATCCGTTACATTGAGCCACGGCTCAGCCGCTGCCCCAACCCCGATACAATCGGCAACCCCGATATCCTTTTGATGGTCTCCGACGAAGTGGTGGTATTCGACAATCTCCGCGGTCGGTTGTACGTCATCATCCACGTCGATCCAACCAATGGCGGGACCTACGAAAGCGGCCGCGACAGACTGCGAGCGGTGGTGGAGCGCATGCGCGAATGTCTGCCAGAACAGCCCCACGAAACGCGCAACCAAATTGAGGAATCCCATTTTGTCTCCGGTTTTACCGAGGAGGGTTTCAAGCAGGCGGTGGAGCGCACCAAGGAGTACATTCTTGACGGGGATTGCATGCAGACTGTGCTCTCCCAGAGGCTATCGGTTACATTCTCCGCCCCGCCGATAAACCTCTACCGTGCACTGCGGGGGCTGAATCCTTCGCCTTACATGTATTTTCTAAATCTCGGTGACTTCCACATCGTCGGTTCTTCTCCTGAGATTCTTACACGCCTCGAAGACGGCGTGGTCACCGTCCGGCCGATTGCCGGCACCCGCCATCGCGGCAAAGATGAGGCAGAAGACCAGCTTCTGGAGACTGAACTCATGTCTGATCCGAAAGAGCTGGCAGAGCACTTGATGTTGATCGACCTGGGCCGCAATGATGCCGGCCGCGTCGCAGTAACCGGCAGTGTTCAACTGACGGATAAGATGATTGTGGAGCGCTACTCACATGTCATGCATATTGTCTCCAATGTGGTGGGCAAACTGCAGCCCGACATGAACGCCATCGACGTATTGCGCGCAACCTTCCCGGCAGGAACGGTCAGCGGGGCACCGAAGATCCGCGCAATGGAGATTATCGATGAGCTTGAGCCGGTTAAACGGGGTGTCTACTCGGGCGCTGTCGGCTACCTCTCCTGGAATGGCAACATGGATACCGCGATCGCTATCCGTACCGCAGTTATCAAGGGTGGCAACCTCCATATCCAGGCAGGCGCCGGCATAGTGGCAGATTCCCAGCCACAGAAAGAGTGGGACGAAACCATGAACAAGGCGCGGGCCATTTTCCGCGCGGTCGCCCTCGCCGAGGCGGGGCTGGAAAACAGCGACTGCGGAGGATAGATGCGATGCTGCTTATGATCGACAACTACGACTCATTCACCTACAACTTGGTGCAGTATTTCGGCGAGTTGGGGGCAGAGGTGCGGGTATACCGTAACGATGAGATCTCGATCGAAGAGATAGACCTGCTCAAACCTTCCCACATAGTGATCTCCCCCGGCCCCTGCACTCCGAACGAGGCAGGCATCTCGGTAGCCGCGATAAGCCGCTTTGCCGGGCGAATCCCCATTCTCGGTGTATGCTTGGGGCACCAGTCCATCGGCCAGGCCTTTGGTGGCCGTATCGTACACGCCAACCAGGTGATGCACGGCAAGACGTCCCCCATTCACCACCGCCACCAAGGTGTGTTCCGCGGACTGAGCAATCCCTATCGGGCCACCCGCTATCACTCTTTGGTCATTGAGCACGAAACGCTTCCGGACTGCCTTGAAGTGACAGCCTGGACAGAGAACGAAGCTGGCGAGATGGACGAGATCATGGGTGTACGCCACCGGGAACTAAATGTCGAGGGAGTCCAGTATCACCCGGAGTCCATACTCACCGAGCATGGCCATGACCTACTAAAAAACTTCATCGAAGGCGAATAGGAGAACAGTGATGGAGATGCAGCAAGCGATTAGCAGGGTAATTGAACGTCAGGATCTCAATGGCGAGGAAATGACTTCGGTTATGCAGAGCATCATGAGTGGAGGTGCGACTCCTTCACAGATCGGGGGATTCCTGGTGGGCTTGCGCATGAAAGGGGAGAGTATCGGCGAAATCGCCGCCGCAGCCTCGGTGATGCGGCAGCTGGCCACCGGAGTCGACATCAGCGGCTTGGAACACGCTGTGGACATCGTCGGCACCGGGGGGGATCAATCCAGTACCTTCAATGTCTCTACCGCATCCATGTTCGTTGCCGCTGCCGCCGGCTGTCATGTCGCCAAGCATGGTAACCGCTCCGTCTCTTCCAAATCCGGAAGCGCGGATGTCCTGGAGGCGGCAGGCATCCGTCTGGATATCACTCCGGGCCAAGTGAGTGAATGCGTGCGTGAGGTGGGTGTGGGATTCATGTTCGCGCCCGGTCATCACAGCGCCATGAAGCATGCCATCGGGCCGCGAAAAGAGATGGGGGTCAGAACCATCTTCAATGTCCTCGGTCCCCTGACCAACCCCGCGGGAGTCCCCAATCAACTGCTTGGCGTGTTCAGCGGCGAACTAATCGAGCCCTTGGCCCAGGTACTGCAGCGACTGGGCAGCCGCCACGTGATGGTGGTGCATTCCAGAGACGGTCTCGATGAAATCAGTATCGGTGATTCCACTGAAGTGGCCGAGCTGAAAGATGGTCAGATTCACCGCTACGCCATCCACCCCGAGAGCTTCGGCATCGAAAGAGTACCCGTGGAAACCCTGCGCGCGGATAGTGCCGGCGATAGCCTGGAGATCATACGCTCGGTACTGGATAATCAACCGGGACCCGCCCGGGACATTGTTCAGCTTAACGCCGGCGCGGCTATCTATACGGCTGGCCTGGCCGATACCCTGGCCGAGGGCGTAGCCAAGGCCGACCAAGTCATCGCCAGCGGCGAGGCGAGAAACCGGTTGGATAAACTGGTCATAGTTACCCAGAGCTTCGACTGATGGATGGCGCCATGCTGCGGCAATATCCAACCGGAACACCATGAAGTTCGAGAGCATCCTGGACACCATCGGTAACACGCCGGTCGTGCGCCTGCGAAAATCCAGAGACATGCTGGCGAGTGAACTCTGGGTAAAGCTGGAGAGTTTCAATCCCGGAGGTTCTGTCAAAGACCGGCCAGCCCTCAACATGATCGAAGATGCTGAGCAGAGAGGGCTTCTGCAACCCGGAGATACCATTCTGGAACCGACATCCGGCAATACCGGCATCGGGTTGGCGATGGTCGCGGCACGTAAGGGCTACCGCACCGTTCTGGTCATGGCTGCCGACATGAGTGCAGAACGCAAGGCAATCATGAAGGCGTTTGGTGCCGAACTCATTCTGACCCCCGCCGAGCTGGGAACCAAGGGTGCCATAGAAGAGGCAAAGAAGCTGTCTGCCGAGAAAGGTTGGTTTTTTGTGGGTCAGCACTTCAATCCCGCGAATAGAGAGGCCCACGAGACCACGGCGGAAGAGATTTGGGATGATTTCGGCTCGGGATTGGATGGGATCGTGTGCACCACCGGTACAGGTGGGACCATCTCCGGTATCGGCAGGCATCTGCGCCGCAGGCATCCCACGCTGACTGTTATCGCCACCGAGCCCGCGGATTCACCGATTCTCACCCAGGGCATTGCGAGAAAGCACAAAATCATGGGGACTGCTCCCGGTTTTATCCCGGAGATCCTCGATACCGCCATATATGACCAAGTCGAACAGATAACCACCGAAGAAGCCTACGACACCGCCAGATATCTGGCGCAAGCCGAGGGCATTTTCGCTGGCATCTCTTCCGGTGCCGCAGTCGCCGGCATGTTCAAGACAGCTCGCCAGGAGAAATTCAGAGGAAAAATACTTTTAGCGCTATTACCAGACACCGGGGAGCGCTACCTGAGTACCGAAGTGTGGGGATAAATCGAAATTAACTGCCGCCCTAGCGGGCGGCATACCCAATCGCTATCGCGGGCCGGCCCCGCCTCCGCTGAGACCGCTCTTTCGCATACATTGATTCATCTGTTCGGGGGAACTGCTGCTTTCCAAGCAGCCTTTCATCGCCGCCGTCTGGGTAATAGACTGGTCGATACCCGCCAGGATCTGTTGTTTGATTTCCGGACTCCACTCGATATCCGGCTGCTCCGCTTCCGGATTGGGTGGTGGCATTTGGCTGCCCGGAGGCATCATCTGCCGCTGAAAGGCGCGCATCATCTCAGCACATTTGGTTAAGTCCTCTTTGTTGTTACTGGCAGCAACGCAAGCGCGCATCTCGCGCATATTCGGTAGTGATTCCTCCAGAACCGGCAACATATGCTGTTGCATTTGCTTAAGGATCTCTGCCTGATCCATCTGTCCCTGGGGCCCTCTGGGCATTCCCTGCTGAGGCGGCTGCTGGGCCAGCGCGATGACGGGAGCCAATAGTAGTACAGCTGCAATTTTCATAGTTATCTCCATAACAATACGACAGGTTTGCTGACCCCGATAATCAATGCCAGCTCCAGTTTGAATTATCCTCTCAGCGACCCTTGTATATCAATGCGCGATCCGCGGCCGCAAAGCTATTTAAGAAGGAAACCCCTTTTTCGCAAGAACTCCAGCATATGAGGCCGGATCTCCTTCATCAGCATGCCTGACATCTGCTCGCTCCAGGTCATGCTGCGTTTGCCCCCGCTGCGCTTCACGTAATACTCCCGCACCTCTTCGTCGTACTCCGCTATGGCCGCCGTGTCTTCGCTGTCGTCGTATCGATCCTGCTTGAGCACCACGCCGAAAGGCAGCCGGGGTCGCAAGATAGGATCCTGGTCGGGATAACCGAGGCACATGCCGAATACCGGATATACCAGATCAGGCAGATCCAGAAGCGTCGCGACCTTGGCAATTTGATTGCGGATACCACCGATATAACAGCCCCCCAGTCCCAAGGATTCGGCGGCAATCATCAGATTCTGCGCCAGCAGACCACAGTCCACGGTGGCGGTAATGAACTGCTCGGTGTAACCCGAGAGCATCTCGGTACCCTGCATATCACAGGTTAACTGGTGCCTTTTCATGTCGGCACAGAAGACTAGGAAAACCGGCGCCTGCTCGACATACCGCTGATTCCCCGCCCAGGATGCCAGTTTTTGCCGATCCTCGGCCGCGTTCACCTGCACCAGGGTACACCCCTGGATGAAACTGGAAGTTGAGGCCGCCTGCCCGGCGGTCACCAACGATTCTACGACCTCTTGGGGCACGGGCTGGGAAGTGAATTTACGGATCGATCGGTGAGATCGCAGTAGCTCGATGGTTTCGTTCATAACACTTTCCTGCGCTAGCCAATGGTCGGTGAAATTGGGAAATATGCCTGTCCGCGGCAGGATTCACAAGCTGCAGCCAACTTAGTACTCCTTGAAGGAGTATCAAGCCTGAAGAGAAACCGCCCACTGGGTTAGAATAATCCGCCAAGATCAGCGTCGCTTTGAACATCGAGGAACAGCAGTATGAGCGCCCCCCCGGACATTCTGAAAAAAATCATCCAGCGGAAGAGCCAGGAGACGGCAGAGCGATCCAGGAAGGTTCCCCAACGGCAACTACTGGAAGTGATGGGCGATGCCCCCCCGGTCCGCGGCTTCCTCAACACCTTGAAATCGCGTATCGACTCAGGAAGCGCCGCAGTGATTGCGGAGATCAAGAAGGCATCTCCCAGCAAGGGGGTTATACGGGAAGATTTTAGACCTGCCGAGATCGCTGTCAGCTACGAAGCCGGTGGCGCCAGCTGCCTGTCTGTGCTGACGGATATCGATTTTTTCCAAGGCAGTGACGAATATCTGCAACAGGCCCGTAGCGCCACCTCTTTGCCGGTACTGCGCAAAGACTTTACTGTCGAACCCTACCAAGTGTACGAGGCACGGGTAATAGGCGCCGACTGTATCCTGCTGATCGCCGCCTGCCTGGAGGACACACTATTACAACAGCTGAACGAGCTGGCAGGAGAATTGGGAATGGATGTGCTGCTGGAGGTGCATGATGCAGACGAACTGCAGCGTGCGCTGCAGCTAGGTGCCCCGCTGATTGGTATCAACAACCGCGACCTGCGCACCTTCGAGGTGACTCTGGAGACTACGCTGCAGCTTCTCGACCGCATACCGAAATCCACTACCCTGATTACCGAAAGCGGTATCCTGACCCAGACTGATGTTCAACTCATGCGTAGCCGTGGGGTCAACGGATTCCTGGTTGGAGAAGCCTTTATGCGGGCAGAGGATCCCGGACTGCAGCTCAAAGCACTGTTCAGCTGAGGGCTGATGCGGGCTCACAGTACCCGGTTCTGGTCAGCGAGTTTCATCAGGACGGTAAAGGGCCAGAGCATTTCCCCATAGTGCCTGTTCAGCGTCCTCTCCACCCAGAGTCTCCGATAATAAATCCAGATCATCTTCTCGGTATGGCCGGGGTGCCCGGGTCGAAGGTAGATCTGTACCGAACAACAGCGCCCCCGGATTGATGCGGTGAATCTGGGCCAGCGCCTCTGGAATATCGAGATCGACCCTGCCGAAACCCGTTGCTTTAACCCATATTCCCGATTCCACCAACCGCAGCAGATCGGACCAGCCCTGAGAGGAGAGACCGAGGTGGTCGACCACTACCGCCGGCAAACTGCTCAGCAGCGGATATAGATCGCCGAGCATCGATGAATCCACGTAGAGCTCCACATGCCAGCCCGCCAGTTCATAAACCCTTCTGGCCATCGGCTCCAGATGGGATGTTGATTCCGATCCCCCTCGCCGCAAATTGAACCTAAGCGCCCTGATTCCTGCTGTGTTCAGACGCAAAATCTCTTCATCGCTGACCGTTACCGGGAGCTGGGTAACACCCACGAAACCAGCCCCGAGAGTTGCCAGGGCATCCAGCAAGTATGCCTGGTCGAACGCCTGGAAAGATCCGGACACCACAGCACCGCCGACAATGTCCATTCCGGCGACACGCGCCAAGTAGTCCCTGCATTCAAATGGTTCCGGTAGATATCCGCTGTTCGGCACCAGAGGGAAGCGATGGTCGATGATATGAAAATGGCTGTCGAAGATGGGAATATCGGTTGCCTCCCGGGTAGCGGCGTCTATCAATGCCATTTTGCCGCGGTTTCAACACTCCACGACGTTGACGGCGAGCCCACCCCTTGCGGTCTCTTTATACTTGCTCTTCATGTCACGGCCGGTGTCCCGCATGGTCTTGATCACCTTGTCCAGGGATACGAAATGGCTGCCATCCCCGCGAAGCGCCATTCTGGAGGCGTTAATGGCCTTGACTGCGGCCATTGCGTTACGTTCGATACAGGGCACCTGAACCAGACCCCCAACAGGATCACATGTGAGTCCAAGGTTGTGCTCCATGCCGATCTCTGCTGCATTTTCGACCTGCTCCGGAGTGCCCCCAAGAACTTCTGTCAGTCCCGCCGCCGCCATGGAGCAGGCAGAGCCGACCTCCCCCTGGCATCCCACCTCTGCCCCTGATATGGATGCGTTTACTTTGAACAGGATTCCAATGGCACCGGCGGTAAGTAAAAATCGCGCCACGCCATCGCTATCGGCACCGTTACAAAATTGCAAATAGTACTTTATCACCGCAGGAATGATGCCCGCCGCGCCGTTCGTCGGCGCGGTGACCACACGTCCGCCGGCGGCATTCTCCTCATTGACTGCCAGTGCATAAAGGTCGACCCAGTCCATGGCCCCCATGGGGGACTGGCCTGACTGGCTGTCACTTCGCAGCATACGCAAAAGATGGGCAGCACGCCTTTTGATCTTCATACCCCCGGGAAGAATACCCTCCCTTGAACACCCCCGGTCGATGCAAGCCGACATCACCTCCCATATTTCTCCCAGCCGGAGATGTATCTCCTGCTCGCTTCGCCAAAAACGCTCGTTCTGCAGAATCAGAGTACTTATACTCAACCCACTGGACCGGCATTGTTCCAGCAGTTCGCCGCCGCTGGTGAAGGGAAAGGCGAGTTGCGCCGGCTGGGGCGCCAGCTGGTTGGATTTAACCCCTGCCTCATCCGCCAGAAACCCACCCCCCACGGAGTAGTATATTTTTGAGTCTAGTTCGTCACCCTGGGCATCAAATGCCCGAAACCGCATACCGTTGGCGTGCCCCGGCAAAGTTTGGCGGCGATGAAAAAGCAAATCCCGCCGCTCATCAAAGCGAATGTCATGCCCGCCCTGAAGACTAAGGCACCTTGATTCGCGGATCGATTGCAGACGCCCATCGATCTGATCCACATCCACCGATTCCGGTCGTTCGCCCTGCAAACCCAACAAAACCGCCTTGTCACTGCCGTGCCCCTTGCCGGTCAAACCGAGGGAGCCAAAAAGCTCAATTCTGACCGATTGGCAGGATGCCAAGCTCCCTCGTTCGGCAAGTCCGGCGACGAACCGCCTTGCTGCTCGCATCGGACCTACCGTATGGGAACTGGAAGGTCCAATGCCTATTCTGAATAATTCGAAAATGCTCAGGGACATGAATTAACGCTCCGCTGATCACCAATACGATTTTGGCGACTTGAGCTATCCTCAGCACAGCGCCTTTACGAACTATAGACGTTTCCCTGAAAACTCAGCTGCTATGGGGAAATAGGCGCCTGTTTCAGGAACGCCGCCTCTTCCTCCTCGATGTGCTTTTTTCTCTCATCCCCTCCCCCGCCGTGGGCTTGGGACCGGACGAGGCGATCTTTTTCTTTTTTTCAACCTTTTTCTTTGTTGAGAGCTGCCGCGCACCCTTTGCCCTGACCTTGTTCCCTGCCACCGCCGACGATTTTTTGGAAGGCGCAGGCTTTGCCCTTGGCGTCGACTTGCCTCCTGCGGGAGTCGACGACACCGCGCGTCCCTTTTTTGCGCCAGCCTTGGGAGATTTTTGCGACTTAACAGCCCGGGCACCGGCCGCTGTTGCGGCGACCGAAGCCTCTGCTTTGTCCTTCACGGCTGCTTTTTTTCTTGGAGTGACCGCTGACCTTGTCGGCTTGCGGGCCACCGACCCTGCCCTCTGTTTGGCTGCCGAAACGGGGCTTTTTTTGCTCTGTTTCTTCCGTTTGGGGGCCTGCACCGTTGTTTTCGTTTTCGCCGCCTTTTTCCGAGCTGCAGGTTTCCCTTGCTTGACGGTTCTCTTCGATACAGGCTTGCTACCGGGGGGCGCTGACGGCCTGTGTGATTTCGCAGCCTTTTTCCCGGAAACCGGCTTAGAGACTGCTTTGGGTTGTTTGACTGCCGATTTCTTCTTGCCCGGCGAACGTGTCGATTTCTCAGCCTTGGTTTTTTCCATCAAAGCCGACTTCGTTTTCTTTGTCTTATTCTTCGCCGGCCGCGACTTGCCTCCCCCGCCGCTGGATTCGATCCTCCCAGTGATCAATTGACATATGTTCTCAAACACCCTGTCAATATCCCCATCACCCTCTACCCTCTGGAGCCGGTCACTGGATTGGTAGAATGAGAGAAGCGCTGCCGATTGCTGAGTGTAGGCCCTCATCTTGTTGGCAACGGCCTCCCTGTTGCGCCCCGCAAAAGCGCGGACACGACCACCGCAACGGTCGCAAACCCCCTCGACGATGGGAGGATTGAAGAATTCGTTGTAGGTGGCATCACAGGTGCTGCAGGCCTCCCGACCCTCCAGGCGCTCCATGAAACGGTCCTCATCTCCCACCAGTTCCAAAACCAGGTCGATGGACGAATTCAACTCAAGCATCAACCGGTCCAATGCCAGCGCCTGATCGACGGTGCGAGGAAAGTCGACGAATAGGAGATGCGTCCCGCTGTCCACACTCAGAAGCTGCTCCTTTACCGAGAGAATCATCAGTTCGTCTGGTACGGTGTGACCAAGTCTCAGTAACTCCCCCAAACGCAGTCCGAGTTCACTGTCCTGTGTAGCGATGTTTTTCAGCAGTTGCGGCAAAAAAATGGGGGTGGCATCAAATCTTTGACTCAGCCTAGTTGCCTGAGTCGCCTTGCCTGATCCCGGCGCACCCAACAAAACGATTCTCATAGCCGATCTCTTAATCCGTGAAATGATTATTATTTAGAATTAAATGCGCGCCATAACAGATCAAGCTATTGATAATTATAATAATTAGCAAATTCCATAGCAGCATCCAACAATTGCATTAGTGCCTCAGTCTCCCCTTGGTTAAAGTACGCACAGAGATCCCTTAAAGTCAATCTGGCTATTCAGCTGCTGAGCGCGTCCGGGTTATATTGCGGGCTTGGTTGTCGACCTGAAAAATACAAAATGCAAGAAGTGCCTGACATCAGCCAAAGCGAGACCTGGGTAATTCAAACCACCCTCAAGGAACGCTACCGGGAGGAAATCGAGATTCAAATCGCGGATTCAGAAATTCGCCTCTACCCCTCAGATCGCCAGCTCACCTCTTGTCCGGTCTGGTATTGGGAGAAAGAAGGCTGCCATTTTGTAATTTTCAAAACTGGGACTCGCAAATATCGTTGTCAGTTCTTCTTCCGCCCGTATCAGCAGTATGGAACCGGTGTCAAAGAATATGTCGACATCACCGAATGCGTGGTTTCGCTGCTTCAGGCACAGGCCGACCACAGCGCCAAAGAGCGGGGCGATCTGTAAGAATAGCGGCTATAGCTTTCACCCCAGTCATCACTATCACCCAGTTACTCAAGAGCATAAGGATTAACCATGACCAAGAAAAACGCCTTCTACGCGCAGTCCGGTGGCGTCACCGCAGTTATCAATGCGTCCGCCTGTGGCGTTATCGAAACCGCGCGTCAGCATGCCGACCAGATCGGCAACGTCTTCGCCGGCCGAAATGGCATCATCGGTGCCCTGACCGAGGACTTAATCGATACCAACCAGGAAAGTGCGTCAGCGATCGCTGCTCTCAGGCACACTCCGTCTGGTGGTTTTGGGTCCTGTCGTTTCAAACTCAAGGGCTTGGAGGAAAGCAAACGCGAATACGAGCGTTTGATTGAAGTCTTCAAGGCACATGATATCGGATACTTCTTCTACAACGGCGGCGGGGATTCAGCGGATACCTGCTACAAAGTCTCCCAGCTCTCAGAGAAACTGGGCTACCCGGTACAGGCGATACATGTCCCCAAGACTGTGGATAACGACTTGCCCATCACCGATAACTGCCCGGGATTCGGTTCCGTTGCCAAGTACATTGCCGTTTCCACCCTGGAGGCCTCATTCGATGTCCGCTCGATGGCCAAGACATCCACCAAGGTATTTGTAATCGAAGTGATGGGCAGGCACGCCGGTTGGATCGCAGCCGCGGGAGGGCTGGTCGAGGATCGAGGCATCCCAGTGGTCATCTTGTTTCCGGAGGTGCCATTCGACCAAAAAGCGTTTATCGCCCAGTGCCGAGAAAAAATTGACACACACGGTTATGTAACCGTGGTGGTTTCCGAGGGTGCCCACTGGGCAGACGGAAAGTTCCTTGCAGAGCAGGGAACCAGGGATGCCTTCGGCCATGCACAGCTGGGCGGTGCGGCACCTGTGGTGGCCAATATGATCAAGGAGTCCCTGGACTGTAAATACCACTGGGCGGTGGCGGACTACTTACAACGCGCCGCGCGTCACCTCGCTTCCAAGAGCGATGTCGAACAGGCTTATGCCATGGGGAAGGCTGCGGTGGAATATGCGTTGGCTGGAGAAAACTCCATAATGCCGACGATCGTCCGTAAGTCGAGCTCCCCCTATGTGTGGGAGATCGGGAAAGCACCCCTATCTGAGGTCGCCAACGTGGAAAAGATGATGCCGAAGGAGTTCATCACCGCTGATGGTTTCGGCATCACCGATGCCTGCAAAGAGTACCTCTATCCGCTCATTCAGGGTGAAGACTACCCCCCCTTCAGCAATGGCATGCCCGACTATGTCACACTCCGGAACATGCCCCTGGCCCGAAAACTTGAGGAGTTCGCGCTGTAATATTTGAGCATGTTGGAGTATTATTAGCCGTCCTTATGAGGGGCATAAGCCCCCTTAAGGGTCTCTCATTCATTGACAGACATCAAAGCACGATGGGCGAAATCCGTTGATAGTTCGCGGTCCGGATCGTTTTTTTGCCAACGAAGGGGTCCGGAAAAAACCCACTACCGCTGCCCGGGGATCAGGGCAGTTGAAAACAAGAGCCGGTATGGATTTTTAAACAAAAACATGAGGAGAAGTCTCGATGACAGTTGAGCTTATATTTGCCTTGCTCTGCGCTATCGGAGCAGTGGCCTATGGCGTCGTATCCGTGAAATGGATACTCGCGCAGCCGGAAGGAAACGAACGGATGAAGGAGATCGCGGGCGCCGTGCAAGAGGGCGCCAAGGCCTATCTCAATCGCCAATACATGACGATCGGCATAGTCGGCGCAGCACTGATGGTGATCATCTGGTTTGCACTGGGTGCCACTACTGCCATTGGATTCGCCATCGGTGCTGTACTTTCCGGGGCAGCCGGATATATCGGGATGAATATCTCCGTGCGCTCCAATCTACGAACTGCCGAAGCTGCCAACAACGGCATTAACGCAGCCCTGCAAATCGCTTTTCGAGGCGGCGCTATCACCGGCATGCTGGTGGTTGGGCTGGGGCTGCTGGGTGTAGCCGGTTACTTTGGTGCCCTGCTGCTGGGCGGTGCGAGCGACGCTGACGCACTCCATGCCCTGGTGGGACTCGCATTCGGCGGCTCGCTCATCTCGATTTTCGCCCGACTGGGTGGCGGTATTTTCACCAAGGGTGCTGACGTCGGTGCCGACTTGGTTGGCAAGGTGGAAGCCGGCATTCCCGAGGACGATCCGCGCAACCCGGCAGTAATCGCCGACAATGTAGGAGACAACGTGGGTGACTGCGCGGGCATGGCAGCCGACCTTTTTGAAACCTATGCGGTCACCGTGGTCGCCACCATGCTGCTGGGAGGCCTGCTGCTCCCCGATTCAGGCGGCGCCGCCATCGTTTATCCTCTGGTACTTGGCGGCGTGTCGATTATCGCCTCCATCGTCGGCACCTATTTCGTCAAGACCCACGACAACGCCACCAATGTCATGCCCGCCCTCTACAAGGGGCTGGCCGTTGCAGGCGCGCTCTCCGCGGTTGCCTACTATATCGTGACGGCTATCATGATGGGCGACCTCAACATGGAAGGGGTCAACAACCCAACCATGGCGTTGTTCGGCTCGGCGCTGATCGGACTGTTCCTCACCGCCGCCATGGTGGTCATCACCGAATACTACACCGGGACTCAGTTCAAGCCGGTCCGCGCCATTGCTGACGCCTCCACCACCGGTCACGCGACCAATATCATCGCCGGCCTCGGAATCTCCATGAAGTCCACCGCGCTTCCGGTACTCGTGATCTGCGCTGCGATGTGGGGCGCTTTTGACCTGGCGGGGCTCTATGGTATCGCCATCGCCGCCACCTCCATGCTCTCAATGAGCGGCATCATCGTCGCCCTTGACGCCTACGGACCCATCACCGACAACGCCGGCGGTATTGCCGAAATGGCGGAACTGGATGAGAAGGTGCGTAACATCACCGATCCCCTGGATGCCGTAGGTAATACCACCAAGGCAGTCACCAAAGGTTACGCCATTGGATCGGCGGGACTGGCTGCATTGGTGCTGTTTGCCGACTATACCCACGCCCTGGACGCCCATTTCGGTTCCAAGTTGAGTTTTGACCTCTCCAACCACATGGTGCTGATCGGCCTGCTTATCGGTGGTATGGTGCCCTTCCTGTTCGGTGCACTGGCCATGGAAGCAGTTGGACGCGCCGCCGCTGGGATCGTCAACGAGGTGCGCCGCCAGTTCAAGGAGATGCCTGGCATTATGGACCGGAGCCAGAAACCGGACTACTCCAAGGCGGTGGACATGCTCACCAAGGGAGCTATCAAGGAGATGATTGTCCCCTCGCTGCTGCCAATCGCGGTGCCCCTGGTGGTTGGCCTAGTTCTCGGCCCACAGGCGCTCGGCGGGCTGCTGATCGGTACCATCGTTACCGGCCTGTTTGTTGCGATCTCAATGACCGCGGGTGGCGGTGCCTGGGACAATGCCAAGAAGCATATCGAAGATGGTAACTTCGGCGGCAAGGGCTCCGAGGCCCACAAAGCCTCCGTAACCGGCGATACCGTAGGCGACCCCTACAAGGACACCGCCGGTCCGGCTATCAATCCGCTGATCAAGATCATCAACATCGTTGCACTGCTGATGGTACCGCTACTCTAATAGCCTCCGGGCGGGGTGCTGTACCCTGCCCGGAGCCATCAGCGTCCCGGCGGTGGGACGTTAAGTTTTTGCTTATTCCATGGAGGTCGGTTTATCATGCCGACCTCCATTTTTAATTTCAGAGTAGAAATTCATGAATCTGGACAGAGTCAGCTCTGGGGAAAACCTGCCGAACGAGATCAACGTGATCGTCGAAATCCCGGCTCATTCCGATCCTGTCAAGTACGAATTGGACAAAAAGACCGGGGCCATGTTCGTGGACCGGTTCATGTCCACGGCCATGAATTACCCCTGCAACTACGGCTATGTCCCCAATACCCTCTCTAAAGACGGGGACCCGGTGGACGTACTGGTACTGACGCCCTACCCACTGATTCCCGGCTCTGTAATCTCCTGTCGTCCCATCGGCGTATTGACGATGACGGATGAGTCGGGAGACGATGCCAAAGTGCTGGCAGTGCCTTTAGATCATCTTTTCAAGGGATACCAGCATGTAAGTAGTTTCAGGGATCTACCCAGCCATGTTCTAAGTCAGATCGCCCACTTCTTCGAACACTACAAAGACCTGGATGAAGGCAAATGGGTGAGGGTTGGGGGCTGGAAGGGCATCGACGAAGCCAAACAGGAAATATTGAACAGTATCAAAATGTATCAAGACGCGCCGGAAAAACCGAACTTCTGACCACCACACCCAATCCACCAAACGCCGCAATCACCCAATATCCGATACCGCTCAGGTCTCTGGGCTCTAAGCTTAGGGACCTTTCTAGCGGATAAGCCCAGTAGGCAGTCGCCATGAAGATTTGCATTCTTTCCGATAGTCACGACCATATTCCGCTGCTTGACGCCGCGGTCGAGGAAGCGAAAGGGAATGGGGCCCAGGCGGTGTTGCACTGCGGAGACGTAGTGGCTCCCAGCACCCTAAAATGCTTGGCCAAATACGAATTACCGGTCCATGTGATTCACGGGAACAACACAGGTGACCTCTACTCCCTGGGTCAGTTGGCGACGAGATCGGAGAATCTGATCAAGTATCATGGAATGGATGCCGGCCTGACTCTCGCCGAAAGACGTATTTTTCTCGTCCACTACCCCCACTACGCCCGAGCCATGGCGGCTACCGGCAACTGGGATCTCGTCTGCTGCGGCCACAGCCACAAGGCCAAGATCGAACAACTCCCAAATATCAGGGGCGGTATCACCCATTTGGTCAATCCGGGAACCATAGGCGGTGTTGGAAACGACCCCGCGACCTATATTCTGGGCGATCTCGAGCAGATGGAATTCGAAACTTTCGAAGTTCCCAAGAGTATCGAACGCGAGGCATCTTATTCCTGATGGCTAAGCTGACCCACTTCAATACCGAGGGCGAGGCCCACATGGTTGATGTGGGTGACAAGCAGTCGACTCACCGAATCGCGGTCTCTGAGGGCTGGATCCGTATGGCACCCGAGACCCTCACACTGATTCAGGAGGGTGGGCACAAGAAAGGAGACGTGCTCGGAATCGCCCGTGTGGCGGGCATAATGGCCGCCAAGCGTACCGCCGATCTGGTGCCGCTCTGCCATCCCCTGGCGCTTACCCATATCGGTATCGAATTGATGCCAGAAGCCGAATTCCCGGGAGTGCATTGTGTGACCCGGGTGGAGACCAAAGGCCAAACAGGGGTGGAAATGGAGGCCTTGTGTGCCACCCAGGTATCTCTGCTTACCATCTACGACATGTGCAAGGCCGTGGATCGGGGGATGGAAATCGAAAGCGTCCGCCTGCTGCGTAAAGAGGGAGGCAAATCGGGCCTTTGGACCAGGCAGAACTCAGACTAGGCGAATGGAGACCATTGGACCCGCTCTATTACCGCGCTGAATTCCTCAGCAGTGCAGCAAAGCTCTCTCAGGCCCCACCAGATAGGGGGCTAGAAGTCGCCTTCTCGGGCCGATCTAATGCGGGGAAGTCCAGTGTTATCAATATATTATGCAGAAAAAAGGGACTCGCAAAAATCGGCAAGACCCCAGGGCGAACCCAGTTGCTGAATTTCTTTCGCCTCGATGAGCATAGACGCCTAGTGGACCTACCCGGTTATGGGTACGCGAAAGTCCCGGAAAAAATCAGGGGACGATGGCAGCGGGAGATGACCTTGTATCTGGAGAAGCGACGCTCCTTGAGCGGTATCATGCTGGTGATGGATTGCCGACAGCCTCTCACCAGTCAGGACGAGCAGATGCTCGAATGGGGGCAAGCTGTTGGCCTGAGGATGCACATCGTCCTGACCAAAGCAGACAAGTTGAGCCGGGGCAATGCCGCCAATACCCTGATGCAAGTGAGGGCAAGGCTTTCCGAATATTATCCCGAGGTCAGTGTTCAACTTTTTTCGGCGCTCAAGTCTCAAGGCGTCGAGGAGGCACATCGAATACTGGATCTTTGGCTCCAGATCGCCCCATCATCCGGCCCTCTCCCCACCCTCGACCCAGCCGCATCATAAAGAAGTATATCCAGAAATATCAGTGTGTTGGGTTACTAGCCCGGAAGGATTCGATGGCTATCGATCGGCCCTTGCCGAGAAGATATCAAAACCGCAAGCACCGAAAACCCGGCGATTTCCAAGCTTGCTCGTACTGCCAAAAAAAAAGATCCCGGTGCCTAAGGGGAGAAAGACACCCGGGATCTGGTTGCCTGGCTGTTGCAGCCTAGGCAGAGACCACTCGGGGATTAGCGGTCTCGCGCCATGTGGCGCCTATTACTACGACACTACTCTCTGTCACGAGTTCCCCTGCCCCTTCAGTGGGCCTGATCCCAGTTCTCTCCCACGCCGACATCCACCAGCAACGGCACCCGCAGATCCGCTGCGGATTGCATATACGTCACTATCTGCTTCTGCGCCTGATCAACGAAATCTTCGCGGACTTCGAATACCAACTCGTCGTGAACCTGCATGATCATGCGCAGGGGTGGCTGCTTATCCTCAATCCACCGATCGACCGCCAGCATCGCCAGTTTGATGATATCTGAAGCACTCCCCTGCATGGGTGCATTGATCGCGGTCCGCTCCGCGGCTGCCCGCCGCTGAGCGTTTCTGGCCTTGATTTCAGGCAAATAGAGCCGGCGGCCGAAGATCGTCTCAACATACCCCCTCTCCTTGGCGTCGGACTTGATCCGGTCCATGAACTCCCTGACGCCAGGATAGCGCTCGAAATAGAGATCCACGTAAGCTTGGGCTTCGTTGCGGCCGATACCCAACTGCCTGCCGAGCCCAAAAGCGGACATCCCGTAAATCAACCCAAAATTAATCGCCTTCGCAGCGCGGCGCTGATCCTCATCCACCTCCTCCGCACTTGCCACGCCAAAGACCTCCGCAGCCGTGGCGCGATGAATATCGAGCCCTTGGGAAAAAGCCTGCAACAGTCCTGCATCGCCCGAGAGATGCGCCATGATTCTCAGTTCGATCTGTGAGTAGTCCGCCGCCATCATGAGGTAGCCAGATTCCGCCACGAATGCCTGCCTGATGCGCCGCCCCTCGGCGGTTCTGATGGGTATGTTCTGCAGATTCGGATCTGTGGAGCTGAGCCTTCCGGTGGCGGCAACCGCCTGGTGGTACGAGGTGTGAACCCGACCGCTTTCGCTATTGATCATTCGCGGCAGTTTTTCCGTGTAGGTGGATTTCAACTTCGACAGCCCTCGGTGCTGCAAAATCACTGCGGGCAACTCGTACCCCTGGTCGGCCAATTCCTGAAGCACCGATTCCGCCGTGGAAGGGGCACCCTTTGGAGTGCGAGAGATGACCGGCAGTCCCAGCTCGTCAAAAAAAATCTCTCCTATCTGCTTGGGGGATCCCATGTTGAATGAGCGACCAGCCAAGTCTGCGGCTTGCTGCTCCAGAGCCTCCAACCGTTCGGCCAACTCCCGGGTATGATCATCCAGCATCCGATTGTCTATTTTCACCCCGGTCCGTTCCATGCGGGAGAGTACTGGAATCAGCGGTACTTCAATTTCCCTGAGGAGCCGCGATAGAGGCTCCTCCCGCTCCAGTGCGGGCCAGAGCGTCTGATGAAGCTGCAACGCTATATCCGCATCCTCCGCAGCATAAGGACCGGCCCGCTCCAGGGGCACCTGGTCGAATCGCAGCTGTTTAGCACCCTTTCCGGCGACCTCTTCATAGCCTATTGTTTTGTGCTGCAGATACTTCAAGGCGAGGGAATCCATATCGTGGCGGGTGGCGGTGGAGTCCAGTACGTAGGATTCCAGCATGGTATCGAAGGCGATGCCCCTCAGTGATATGGCATAACGGGCGAGAACACTCATATCGTATTTGAGATTTTGTCCCACGATATGATGCTCACGGCTTTCGAGAAGCGGTTGCAGTTGTTCCAGGACCTGAGCCCGATCCAATTGGGTGGGTGCGCCAGCGTAATCGTGGGCGAGGGGCACATAGGCTGCCTTGCCCGGTTCAACTGCGAAGGAGACTCCGACAATCTCCGCCTCCATGTAATCAAGGCTGGTGGTTTCCGTATCCAGGGATATCAGCTCAGCGTCTCGAAGCTGCTGCAGCCAGCTCTCGAACACTTTCCACTCGAGGATTGTCTCGTAGTCTCCCCTTGGACCCGGTTGTGAATGGTCCTCGGGGGTCTGCTGCTCCAGGGTAGCCAGTAACCTTCTGGACTCTATTCTGGAATAGAGTTTCTCCAAGGCATCGGTATCAGGGGTCTTCAAGGAGAGATCCGTTGGTCCAACCTCCAATGTCAGATCCCGGCGAATGGTGGTCAACTCCTTGGCGAGGGGTAGCTGTTCCAGGCTCTGCCTGAGATTCTCCCCAATCTTGCCTTTGATCTCATCCGCATGGGCCATCAGCTCATCCAGCGTCTTATATTGAGCCAGCCAGCGGGCTGCAGTTTTGGGCCCGCACTTGGGTACACCGGGGATATTGTCTGAGGTGTCCCCTACGAGAGCCAAAAAGTCGATAATCTGATCGGGCTTGACACCGAATCGCTCCACCACCCCTTCGACATCAGTCAGTGTGCCGTTCATCGTATTGATAAGAGTGACATAGTCATCCACCAGCTGTGCCAGATCCTTGTCTCCCGTCGAAATAAGGGTCTTCATTCCCAGGGAGGATGCCTGCGTCGCCAGGGTCCCTATCACGTCGTCCGCCTCCACGCCGGAAACAATCAGCATCGGTAACCCCATGGCGCGGACAATCTCGTGAAGCGGTTCTATTTGAGTACGCAGGTCGTCCGGCATTTCCGCGCGATTGGCCTTGTATTGGGTATACAGCTGGTTGCGGAAGCTACCACCAGGTGCATCGAATACCACTGCCATACGCTCAGGTTGGTAGTCATTGACTAGCCGTCGCAACATATTCACCACACCGACGATGGCACCGGTGGACTCATTTTTTGAGTTGGTGAGACTAGGCAAGGCGTGGTAAGCACGAAATAGATAGGAGGATCCATCTACGAGGATCAAAGGGGGAAGTGAACTCATCAAATGTTCGCTAAATGCCGGGAGAATGCCGCAGGATACCCCAATTGATTCCTCTCAGAAAACAGCACAACATAGGGGGCCTCGCCATACTTGTTCCAATATCACAGGAATACACATGTCCACTATCCTCGCTTTCGACGTATACGGCACGCTCATAGATACCCGGGGCATCACGGCTACCCTGGCGGACATGATGGGAGCAGAGCTGGCACCGGCATTCTCCAGCCGCTGGCGAGAGAAACAGCTGGAATACTCTTTTCGTCGCGGTCTGATGAAACGCTACAAACCCTTTCCGGTGTGCACTCGCGATGCACTGGAATTCACCTGTAGTGAACTGGGGCAGCCTTTGGAAAGCGGACAAATTGAGAGGCTGATGAAGGCCTATCGCAAATTACCTGCTTTTGACGACGTTGAACCTGCCCTAGAATCACTGCAGTCCGGTCAATTCCGGTTAGTGCCTTTTTCCAACGGACCGGCAGAGGATGTACGCGCTCTACTAGAGCACGCCGGGTTGAAGCGATTCTTCGCCGATATCGTCAGCGTCGATGAAATTCAGAGCTTCAAGCCCGATCCCCAAGTGTATCGCCACCTACTTGCGCGAACCGCAGCCGCTCCCGAATCCTGCTGGCTCATATCCAGTAACCCCTTCGATATCCTCGGCGCTGCTTCCTGTAATCTTCATACCGCATGGATACGACGCAACACCGATGTCATCTTCGATCCATGGGAGCAGAAGCCGCAACTCGAGGTCCAATCGTTGCAGCAATTCGCGGCCGCCCTAGTACAATAAATCCCTAAAGTTATGTGCAAACCCTAAAAAACCGCCTGAATTTGCCGGAACCATGCTCTACCGGGACCTCTCAGGGTTGCACCAGGGTAGATTCTTGCCATACTAGTGGCCTGCTAGGATCTATGAGCCAAAAGTGTACACCAAGTCGTTTCTTCGGGTTTCCTAGGTTAAATGAAAAATGATTGCCCGGTTTCAACGAAGTGGGCAAAGACAATGGCAGACCCCGCAGTGTGGTGTATATCTAAAGGAGGATCGGTTTGAGCTGCAACGACGAACAGGTATGGGTTCTACCGGCATGCTAAGCCTCTTAGCGCCGTATGCAACATCCCGGCACCGTCCGCCATCGGGGGGACTGCTCCCTGGGGTGGCCTCCGGAAAACAGGACTGATCCAGAGAGATCATGAAGTCCCTCCGTCTACCCGGCATCCCCGCCTGGTTGAGCTATGGGGTGCTTTACTTTGCTTGTGTCTACGGAGCCCTGTGGCTTTCCCAGCAGTTTGGCCTGAAGATACCCTTTTGGCCGGCCACAGGCATCGGGGTGGCTGGTGCATTGCTGTATGGCAATCGGGTGCTTCCAGGAGTGTTCGTCGGTAGTTTCCTAGGGTGGTATCTACTGAGCCAGTCTGCGACCGTCGGAGGGGTAGCGGCGCTGCTCTCGGTAACCGGCTTGGTTACCACCGCCTACCTTTTGAAGCTTTCCGGCCAATACTACGGCATTCTACAGAGCGGCCGCCGTATGACGCTGCTGTTGCTGGTCGCCTTGCTGCTGACACCGCTTTTTACCACCCTCTCCTGGCTGGGCCTGAATCTCGTCAACGGCGTTCCTGCGGTCGATGCACTTCTCAACGAAGGTATCGGCTGGTGGCTCGGAGATACGCTTGGGGTACTCCTAGTTACTCCTCTGGTCCTGGCCTGGTTTGGACATACCGGCAGTAGTGAAGAGGCACGTTGGCTAGACGGAGTGCTGCTGACGTTGGCCACATTGGCAGCGGGATTTCTGTTGCTCGGTACTGGACTGTCAGAGCAGTTGCGTTCCCTTAACCTGGGACCCTACGTCGCATTTCTCGTTGTTGTATGGGCAGCACTCAGACTGCAATTCCGAGCCTTGACTCTGGTAACCGCCGCCCTGGCTATCTGCGCAGGCCTGGGTGGCTATATGGGAACAGGTAGCTTTCAGCAGCCGATACCCATGGGCGACCAGGTTGCCATGCAAGTATTCGTCATCATCCTCACCGCAACCGGGCTAGTGGCGGGCGCCATTTCCAGGGCCAGACGGCTGGCCCTGCAAAAAATGTCCTTGGCAACCAAGATCATTTCCCACATGCCCGAGGGAGTCATCGTCACTGACCCCGGGGGGATAATACTCTCAGCCAATCCGGCTTTCTTCGAATCAACCGGGTTTCATCCCAACGAAATTTCGGGAAGCTCCATCCGTAGACTCACTTCGGTGCACCATAACAACGAATTCTTCACCAGTATCTGGCGACAACTGCGACTCAGTGGCCATTGGGAGGGCGAGATTTGGAATCGAAACCGGGAGGGAGAAATTCTCCCTCAGTGGCTCAGTCTGACAGAGATCTCCGACAACAATCAGCAACCTTCCCACTATCTGGGCGTTTACTCCAACGTTTCGCGGCACAAGCAAGTACAGGAGCGAATGCGCCGGCTGGCCTATTACGACGTACTCACCCACCTGCCCAACCGACAGCTTTTCAGCGACCGTCTTAACCAGGCTTTAAAGTACGCCCAGCGCAACTCCGCGCGATTGGCATTGATGTTCATCGATCTGGACCGGTTCAAGAATATCAATGACACCCTTGGCCATAGTGTAGGCGACAAAGTCCTGCAACTGACCGCTGATCGTCTCACCCACTGTATTCGCCAGACGGATACCCTGGCGCGCCTTGGTGGAGATGAGTTCACGATCATTATTCAGGACCTCAACGACGACTACGATTCCATCCTCGTGGCCGAGAAGACGGTTAAGGCTTTCCAGAATCCACTACTGGTCGAGGACCACGAACTCTTCCTCACGCCCAGTATTGGCGTCGCGCTCTTTCCCGACGACGCCGGTACCGCAGAGGAGTTGCTCAAGTTCGCCGATACCGCGATGTATCGTGCCAAGGAGCTCGGTGGCAACGGCTTCCAGTTCTTTGCATCAGACATGAGCGATCCAATTCGTTGGAACCTGACCATGGAGAATGCGCTCCGCCGGGCGATCGAGCAGGACGGCATCACCCTGGAATATCAACCGCAATTCGATATACGCAGCGGCAACATCGTTGGGCTTGAGGCACTGGCTCGCTGGCATCACCAGGGATTGGAGGAGACGCCTCCGGAAGTGTTCATAAAGGTGGCCGAGGAGACAGGATTGATCCACCGCCTTGGAGAACGCATTATGCGCCTCGCCTGTAAGCAGGCGGCTCACTGGCAGGCGGCAGGATTCGAGAACCTGAAAGTTGCAGTCAATATCTCATTACTGCAACTGAAGCAGGATAATTTCGCGGAGAGGCTTCACGAGATCGTGACCGAGACAGGGGCCCAGGCGGAGCAGATCGAATTAGAGATTACCGAGAGCACCCTCATGGAGAACGCCGGCTTCATGGAGAACGTGATCAACATGCTGTCGGTGCAGGGGTTTCAAATCGCTATCGACGACTTCGGCACAGGGTACTCTTCACTCAGCTATTTAAAGCGCCTCTCCATCAACCGCATCAAGATCGACAGCTCTTTCATTGGCGACCTGCCCAACGACCCTAACGATGCGGCAATCTGCAACGCCATCATCTCAATGGCCCACAGCCTGGAGCTGAACGTCATCGCCGAAGGCGTGGAGACTGACGAACAGATGGAATATCTGCGCAAGGAGCATTGCGATGAGATTCAGGGTTATATCTATAGCCGGCCCATTGGCCCGAATGAGGTATCAGAGATGATTCACCAGGGCTATTGGCACAACGAAAGCTGAACGAATAAAGGAACAATAAGGCTAATCATCACACCAACGCCGCACTTCCTGGCGCGCTCGCTCAATCTCCTGCCTGCGCTCCGAGGCTGACAAGTAGCGCCGCTTCCCCCCGGCCAGGGGTTCGTAAATGCTGCCTGTGTTCTCGTACTCCCGCAAGATATCCCTCGCATAGATACAGTTATGCTGGCGCTCCCTCTCTTTGGCTTCCCGCTCTTGCTTCGCCCGCTGCTTCATTTCCCGCTCTTCTTCAAAAGCATCAAGCAGACGCTGACGTTCGGCGTTCCGCTCCGCATCCAATTGCTGCTGATCAACATCCAGCTTTTGCGGTGGAGGATCGGGAATATCCAGCTTGTCGGCTTCGACAGCCCCCGGGCGATCGCCGAAATGGACCCGGCCGTCCTCATCGACCCAGCGGTACACTTCTGCAAGGGCCTCACAGGCAATCAAAAGACAGGTCGCGGCAAATATTGCCTTTGATGAACTCATGGCACTACCCCCCGATTCGGAGCTGAGTGGCCGGGAATCTCTAATCGAAGTGAAGTGTCCACTGCCCTGAATGTGCCGCCGTGTTGTCCGCGCAGCAGACCCGATTCCTTCCGAGACTCTTGGCCCGATACAATGCCAAATCGGCACGTTCGATAAAACCTGGAATGGATTCTCCAACTTGGCGCAGCGCGGTACCGATGCTGATGGTTACTCGCAGACCCACGAAGGATCCATGGAATCTGATGGCGGCGATGTTCTGGCGTAGTCGTTCACTTATAGAGTGGATCTCCACCGCTGGCCCACCCACCACGATGAGGCCGAATTCCTCACCGCCCAGCCTCACCGGCAGGTCTCCCGCCCGGGCATCGTCCTGGATAACACGGGCTACTTTACGAAGGACTTCATCCCCGCGAACATGGCCATATTGATCATTTATGCTCTTGAAATGATCGATATCCAACATCGCCAAAGCCACAGGTGTCCCGCCCGAACGGTCGTGAATCTCAAACAGTCGTCGCAGCGTATCCTCCATATAGAACCGGGTGAACAGGCCGGTAAGGGGATCCCGGATAGAGCGCTCATAAAACTTCTGGCGCTCCAGTTCTATGCCGCGGAATATGGTCTCCCGCTCCACGGCCACCTGCAGGGCCTGGGACATCTGGCCCACCATTTGGCCAATGTCCTCGTCCATATCGACTGGCCGTTCAAGGCTAATCACTGCAACTCCATATATCCATGGGTCGTCCCCCTTGAAGAGAGGTAGCAATAACATGCGCCCATGCTCCTGGGGATTATCGCATTCTGCCAACACCGGATCATAAGCCTGTTTTCCGGATGCATGCCAGCCCTCCTTGCTCACACCGAACATTCTAGAAATGATTCGCGGCGGAGATCCGGCAACCCCCCGATATCGGCTTTCGGGGGCCAGATACAAGACAGTATCGTCGTTTAGCTGGACATAGAACTCCAAGGATTTCGCCGGCAACTCCCGACGCAAGATCTCCAGCAACCGATCCGCGATCTCTCTGAAATCTCGCGATACGATCATCGTCGATGTGATGTCTTTCAGTGCCGCATTCAACCGCGAGAGATGATGGATATCGGTATTGCCCGTAGCCATCAAATAGAGTCCGCATTCCAAGCCTTTCAGCTTGTGGACTATCCCCTCGACCAGCTGGCCGGGGATCACGCACCCATGGCGCGGCGCGATCATGGATATGGGATATTTTTCGACCTGTGTCAGACTGTGGTTAAGAACCTCCCGGCTGGGAAGAATGTGTTCATGAAAAGGGCGAATTGCCTCGAAATGTCCGCTGTCAGGCGCGAGTAAATCCCGATCCCCCACTGAGCCGCCGAACAGATCGCCCGAAAAGAGAATCTCGGCTTCTGTATCGACGGTACAAAAAGCCCCTGGTGCATGCGTGTAGGGTGTGAACACGAACCTCAGCAATCGCTCCGACAATCTCAGTTGCCATTCGTTATCTTCCACAAGCCAAAAGGGCAAACGAAGTCCATACCCGGCGATGGAGGCAGCGGCCCCACCATGAGTGACTATTGCAGCGTCGTCGCGAACTACCTGGCTATCGATTAGGGGCAACGCACTGGTGATTTGCGGATCCTGATGATGGCAGATAAACCAGCGAATATGGGAGAAGGGTAGAACCTGGGAAATTCTGGCTCGTGTTTCATCGAAGTGTTGGCTGCACCCGGGATCGATAAGTACCGACTCTGTACCCTGCTCGACGATATACGCGTGGTGTTGTTCCCGGCCTTCGCTGGCTTCTGTGCCCACCCACCAGACCCGATCGGCAAGCGCCATGGGAACATTGGCACCACTCCCAGTCACGATCCCAAAAGCTCGTCTTTTTCTTTCCTGCTGACCTGACCCTCTGCATTTAAAAGATCGAAACCACGGTGGCAAACCCGGTTGCGCCCGAGTGATTTGGCTTGGTAGAGCAGGGCGTCTGCCCGTCTAACCAACTCCATCTCATCAATACTATCGCCCTTCATGAAGACCTCGACACCAAAACTAGCGGTAACGGTAACCGACTGAGCCCCCATCTCAACTGGACTCTTCTCGAACGCGCTACGCAACCTGTTGGCTGCTTCTACTGCCCTGGGGAGTTCGGTGGCGGGCAGCAATAGCGCAAACTCTTCGCCACCGTAACGGCAGAGAATATCTATCTTGCGCATCACCAACGTGATCAGCTCGCCGACATGCTTGAGCACCTGGTTTCCTGCTTCATGTCCCCATTGATCGTTGAATTTCTTGAAGTGATCAAGATCAGCCATGATGATGGAGACAGGTGACCCGGTGCGCCGGGTGCGCTCCATCTCCTGACTGATCGCCAGTTGGAAATGGCGGTAATTGAACAAACCAGTGAGGCTGTCCTTGTGCACCAGCTTAGCAAGCTCCGCCGCCCTCGAGGTTAGTTCCGCAAGTTCATCCAGTCTTGGGCATTCGGGCTCTCCGGCCGGACACACAGCGCTTTCTCTTTCCTTTGAGTCCATGTTTGCGTGTCTAAGGCGTGCACAATTGCACCCAGTGATTTTACGTACAAATCGGTAAAAAGAAAAACGGGCGCCGAAGCGCCCGTCATCAGTCACCCCTGAAGCCTAACTAAACGCCGGAACCGCGCGATCCGACGAATTCGGGGTAGGCCTCCATTCCGCACTCACCTATATCCACACCTTCGTATTCCTCTTCTTCACTGACACGGATACCCATGATGGTCTTGATAACAAGCCAGGTTACGAAGCTGGCGGTAAAAACCCAGACCACAATGGTGAGTAAGCCAGCCAACTGCCCCACGAACGAAGTCCCGGAGTTGGTTAGGGGCACGGCCATCAGGCCCCAGATCCCCACCACGCCATGCACTGAAATCGCACCCACCGGATCGTCGATTTTGAGCTTGTCCAAGGTAACGATGGAAAAGACCACTAGCACACCGCCCGCGGCACCAATTAAAGTCGCCACCAGAGGAGTCGGAGTCGAGGGTTCTGCAGTAATGGCCACTAACCCCGCCAGTGCCCCATTGCATGCCATCGTCAAATCCGCTTTGCCGAACAGCATGCGCGCAACCAACAAAGCAGCGATTACACCCCCAGCCGCCGCGGCGTTGGTATTTACGAACACCATGGCGACCGCGTTGGCATTGACCACATCACCCAACTTCAGTACGGAGCCGCCGTTGAACCCGAACCAGCCCAGCCAGAGGATAAAGGTGCCCAGAGCGGCCAGGGGCATATTGGCACCCGGAATTGGCCGGATCTCACCGTTGGGCCCGTATTTTCCCTTCCTTGGCCCCAACAGCAGCACCCCAGCCAGGGCGGCTGATGCACCGGCCAAATGAACGATGCCGGAGCCGGCGAAATCAGAAAACCCGAAATCATCGCCGAGGTTGAACATACCGAAAACACTTTTGCCGCCCCAGGTCCAGGCGCCTTCCATCGGATAGATGAAAGCGGTCAATACCACCGCGAAAAGAGCGAATGACCAGAGCTTCATACGCTCCGCCACTGCACCCGAGACGATAGACATGGCGGTCGCAACAAACACTACCTGAAAGAAGAAGTCCGAGGCATTGGAATAGACCGAACCACCATCAAAACCGGCTTCCGCAGACTCCTTGAGCACTGATGCTGTCAGCGCGTCCGCGCTTTCGGCACCGTCCAACGCCAATCCTTTAAGAAACAAACCTCCGTCGTACATGATGTCGTAGCCGATGACCAGATAGGCGGTGCAGGCGATAGCGAAAAGCATCACGTTCTTGGTCAGTATTTCGGTTGTATTCTTGGCCCGCACCAAGCCCGCCTCAAGCATGGAGAAGCCCGCTGCCATCCACATGACCAAGGCACCCATCACTAAAAAATAGAAAGTATCAATCGCATACTGCAGTTCAAAAATGTGGTTTTCCATCTAACTATCCTCGTTACAACGCTTCCGAGCCGTGTTCACCGGTGCGTATCCGGATGACCTGCTCCAGACTGGACACGAAAATCTTGCCGTCGCCGATCTTCCCGGTCTTCGCCGAATTGCTGATGGCTTCGATAACCTGCTCCACCCTTTCAGAATCAACGGCGACCTCAATTTTTATCTTGGGAAGAAAATCAACTACGTACTCTGCACCTCGGTAGAGTTCGGTATGCCCTTTTTGTCGGCCGAAACCCTTCACCTCAATTACGGTGATCCCGGACGCACCAACATCAGAAAGCGCCTCCCTGACGTCATCCAGCTTGAAAGGCTTGATGATCGCTGTTACCAATTTCATCTCTCTACTCCCGCCGGGGCCAACCCCCGATCCACTAATAAGACGAATACAAAACTCAGGGCCGCGGAGAAATCGCGCCCGCTTGACCCTGATAAGCATCTCCCGTGCCAATCTTATTATTTCTTTATAATCAGAAAGTTAAATCATTTCGGAGGGAACTCTGAAATACCTACGCACTATCTTCGACCACATAAATCACGGTACTTCCAACTAAATGCACCAAAATAGTGCAATCCAATTCCCTACCTGACTGGACACCAGGTGGAGGGACGGTTAATGTGCCTCCCATGATCGACCCAAAGATTTTGGATGACTTCTCCAAGCGCCTAGCCGAGGGGCTGCCGGCGGGTTTACAGGCCATGCAAACCGATGTGCAAAAGGCTCTTCGATCTGCACTGGAGAGCGGACTGGCGCGCCTGGACTTGGTGACGCGACAGGAATTCGATATTCAGTCGGGGGTGCTGGCCCGCACCCGGGAAAAGGTAGAAGCACTGGAGCGGCAACTGAAGGAGCTGGAAGCCAAAATAACAAGCGATAGCAAGTAACAACATCGCCGGGACCGCACCCCATCACGGGAAACGCGGTTACAGGCAACAACGGACCGCCACCAAGGAAGGTGAACATGTCTCTCGCAGTACTCAACAGCCGCGCCCGCAGCGGGGTCAGCGCACCATCGGTTACCGTCGAAGTACACCTCGCCAACGGACTCCCTGGACTCTCGATCGTCGGCCTGCCCGAATTAGCCGTCCGGGAGAGCAAAGACCGGGTGCGCGGTGCCCTGCTCAACTCCCATTTCGAGTTTCCAGCCCGTCGGATCACTATCAATCTGGCGCCTGCGGATCTGCCCAAGGACGGCGGCAGATTCGACTTGCCGATCGCCCTGGGAATTCTCGCAGCATCGGGGCAGGTCCCAACCACAGACCTGGCAAGTTACGAATTTGTGGGCGAACTTGCACTCTCGGGAGAACTGCGGCCAATTGCTGGAGTCCTGCCGCTGGGCCTGGCAACGCGACAGGCGGGGCGACAGCTCTTGTTACCGCGAGAGAATTCCGGCGAAGCTAACCTGGTCGAGGGTTTGGCTATATATCCGGCGGAACACTTGCTGGAGGTATGTCACCATTTGTGCGGGAGTGCGCTTATTCAGCGCTATTCCCAGCCACGCCCCGCGGATGCTCTCTGTGACAGCCGTGGTGATATCCGTGAGGTCCGCGGCCAAAGCCATGCCAAACGGGCGCTGGAAATCGCCGCCGCAGGCGGCCACAGTATGCTAATGGCCGGCCCCCCTGGATCGGGAAAATCGATGTTGGCCAGCCGACTGCCCGGCATCATGCCGCCGATGACCGACGATGAGGCACTGGAAAGCGCAGCAGTGCTTTCCATAAGTCACCGAGGATTCCGGTTGCGAGAGTGGAAACAAAGGCCTTTCAGGGCTCCACACCACACCGCGTCGGGGGTGGCACTGGTAGGAGGCGGTGGTAACCCCAGTCCCGGAGAAATCTCCCTCGCCCATCATGGTGTGCTCTTTCTCGATGAACTCCCCGAATTCGACCGGCGGGTGCTGGAAGTGCTGAGAGAACCTCTGGAGACCGGGGAAATCACCATCTCGCGGGCTAGCCGGCAGGCGGAGTTTCCCGCTCGATTTCAGTTGCTGGCGGCGATGAATCCCTGCCCCTGCGGACACCTCGGAGACGACACAGGCAGCGACTGCCGCTGCTCCCCAGAACAAATCAAACGCTACCGCAATCGCATCTCGGGCCCGCTGCTGGACCGAATCGATATGCATGTCGAAGTGCCTCGCCTCAAACCACATCTAATGGCGGGCGAACAGGCCGAAGAGGTGGACGACAGCAATACCATCCGCGAACGTGTGTCGGCCTGCAGGCAGCTGCAGATGGAGCGCAACGGCACCCCCAACTGCCGCTTGAGCGGTCATGCTCTGGACTGCCATTGCACTTTGGATGCGGAAGACCGGAACCTAATGCTTCGTGTCATGGAACGATTGGGGCTCTCTGCCCGGGGCTACCATCGGGTACTACGGCTGGCGAGAACCATTGCCGATTTAGATCATGCTGAAGGGATATCGGGTAGACACCTGACCGAGGCGATTACCTATAGACGCCTGAGCGGGGACTAGTAATCCTTCAAGGTGTACCAGGGGAACCCCTCCCTGAACCAGGGGTTCCTACTGCTAGCTCTCAGTGTCAAGCCGTTGGCCCTGTATGGCGAGATAACCCGAGCGCCCGGGAACGGCTCCCCAGCCTATCTGATGCCGGGGCAATGCCGACACTTCGAGAGTCGTTAATAGCTCCCGCATCGGCATCACTCTTCCGCCCTGACTCCTCCACATGGTGAGCAGGCGCTCCATGACCGGTAACAACTGCATTCCCTCGAGTTCTGCGTGGAGTGTGTATATGTGTCCATGAGGCAGTACCCGAAGACTCTCCGCGTAGACATATTCGTGGACATTCTCCGCCGTGACACCCTGATGTCCGATCAATTCGTCCAGCGTCGGCAGGGTAGTTGGTAATTGCACACAGTGGGACGCCACGTCTTGAAACACGGGCAGGAAGGGAGATTTGCCGCGCACGTCACTTGCATAAGCCAAGCCCATCTCTTCCTCTAGGGCCAGGGTAGCGGGATTGAGCTGCCAACCCGCAGCTCCATGTACCTCTGCCGGAAATCCGAACACCTCCTGGAAGGTGGTGGCGGCCAAAGTCATTTCTCGCCGCGTCCAGGCGGCGTCTTTGTGGGCGACAAAGTCCTGCCAACGTACATGGTCGTAGCAGTGAATGCCTACTTCGTGACCTGCGGTGACTACACTGCGCAGGACATCTCCAGCCTTCCTGCCGATGTGCGGGCCGGGCAGCAGCACGCCGTACATCAGCGTTTTCAGCCCGTAGTTGCTGGCCACCGAGGTTCGGCTAACCTTGCGTAGAAAACCTGGGCGAAAAATCCTACGCAGGGCACGGCCGGTATGGTCCGGGCCCAGACTGAAAAGAAACGTCGCTTTTACCTGGTGCCGGTCAAACAGCCGCAGCAGTGCCGGAACCCCCTCAAGCGTTCCCCGATAAGTATCGACATCAACCTTCAGCGCAACCTGCAAAACCAATATCCGCTAATCATCCAGCAAAGCGCTGGCCTCGGATACCTCGTGCCGGTAGGCCTCGAAGATCTTTTCCAGGGAATCCCGCACTCCTACCTGGGGTGCCCAGTCCAGTTCATCCCGGGTGTTTCCAATAAAGGGCACCCTGGTCTGGATATCCTGGTAACCCTCTCCGTAGTACTTGCCCGAAGAGACCTCCTGTAACTCCACTTTAGCCGCTCCTGCGCGGTACTCTGGGATTTCCTTGGCGATCTCGAGCATGAGCTGGGCCAGCTCCCGGATGGAGAGGTCGTTCTGAGGATTGCCAATGTTATAGATATGGCCCAAGGCGGAATCGTTCTTGTTTTGGATAATCTTCATAAGGGCGCTTATGCCGTCGCTGAAATCCGTGAAGCTGCGACGCTGATGTCCCCCGTCGACTAATTGGATCGGCTCGCCCCTGGCGATATGCCCCAGAAATTGGGTAACCACCCGGGAACTCCCCTCTTTAGGGGCGTGAATACTGTCCAATCCGGGTCCAATCCAATTAAATGGCCTGAACAGTGTGTATGCCAGTCCCCGCTGCTGACCGTAGGCGCTGATGACCCTGTCCAGCAATTGTTTGGAGCAGGAGTATATCCAGCGTGGCTTGGATAGCGGGCCAAGCACCAAATTCGATCGGTAAGGGTGAAATTCGGCGTCGCCAGACATGCCGTAGACCTCTGAGGTGGAGGGGAACACCACCCGTTTTCGGTAGCGGGCGCAGGCCCTGACGATGGGTAAATTCGCCTCGAAGTCGAGTTCGAACACGGAGAGGGGATCGGTGACGTAGGTAGCCGGCGTGGCAATGGCGACCAGCGGTAGGATTACATCGCACTTCTTGACGTGATACTCCACCCACTCGTGATTTATAGTGATATCGCCCTCGAAGAAATGGAAGCGCTTATGCTCACAAAACTCCTGAACTCGGTCGGACTGCGTATCCATGCCGTATACCGCCCAGTCTGTGGTATCGAGGATCCGCCGAGACAAGTGATGGCCGATAAAACCGTTGACGCCAAGAATCAATATTTTCATGTGGTTAATCTGCTTCGCCGCAAGCCTCAGACCCCGACGTTCAATTCGCTCCCAAATAGATCAAAAAAAACCTGCTCGCCCAGCGGCTCGCCTGCTAACTCCAATCGGGTCAACTCTATCCGCATGCCGTCAATGCAGTCCGCGTAGCAGCGGCCCGACTGCCAATAAATCCGCGCATTATCGCCTGTTCCTGCCTCTCCTCGCCAGTAGCTTCCCAACAGCATCAGTCGCCGCGGCCCTATGTCGCAGAACGCCCCGGGATAGGGAGGCGCCACGCCCCGGATCAGATTATGAACATCCCAGGCTGGCAGGGACCAATCTACGCTTCCGTCCTCTGGACGTCTTCCGCCGAAATAGCTGCCGTCTGCAAGATTCATCGGACGCTCTTCCCAAGCGCCGGCGCGAAATCTGGGCAGCGTGTTCTGCAGCACCCGCTCTGCGGCACAGACCATTTTGAGGAATAGATCATGAGCAGTGTCGTTGGGCAGGAGAGTCACCGCCTCCTGTTCCACGATATTCCCTGCATCGGGCTTAATTTCCATACGGTGCAGGCTGACGCCGCTCTCTGACTCGCCGTGGATAACCGCCCAATTGACCGGAACCCGACCCCGATAACGGGGCAGCAGAGAGCCGTGGAGATTGAACGCGCCGCGGTGGGGAATCTCCAGCAGCTGAGCTGGAAGCATATGCCGGTAGTAAAAGGAAAAGATGAAATCGGGCGCGCAATGCTTAACCCTTGCCAGTAAATCGGCAGCGCTGGGATCATCGGGTGTGAGGACGGGAATGCCGGCCCGTTGCGCCAGCTCGGCGACACTCTGCCACCAGATCTCCTCGGATTCGTTGTCCCGGTGAGTCACCACCAGACTCACATCGATGCCGCCAGCCAACAGTACCGACAGACAGCGCACGCCCACCTGATGATAGGCGAATACGACAGCCTTCGGCTGCACGCTATTCATTATCGTCCGTCGCTGAGTGTTCGCCCTTTCTCAGAATGGCGCGCACCAGATAGCGGGGTCGCCCTCTGGCTTGAACATAGATTCGGCCCACGTACTCGCCCAGCAGCCCGATTCCGAAAAGCAGGATACCGATAAGAAAGAAAGCGATGGCGAACAACGTGAACACACCCTCGACCTCAGGGCCCACGATCAGCCGCCGCAATGCCAGGAAGATCACGAAAACGAAGGAGACGATGGAGATGCCCACTCCTATCAGCGAGAACACCTGGAGCGGCATCAGCGAGAATCCCGTCATCAAATCGAAATTCAGATGTATCAACTTGTAGAGCGGATATTTCGAGTCGCCCGCAGCGCGTTCCTCGTGCTCGACTACCACCTCCACCGGTTTTCCTGAGTAGAGATATGCCAGGGCCGGTATGAAGGTATTGGACTCCTCGGAGTCGAGAATGGCGCGAATGATGTCGCGGTCGTAACCCCTTAACATACAACCCTGATCCGTCATCTGGATATTGGTAATTCGCTCGCGCAGCCGGTTCATAGCCTTGGAGGCCCAATGCCGCCAGAGGCTGTCCCGCCGCACCCTGCGTATGGTACCGACATAGTCATGGCCGGCTTCAAGCTGCTCCAGCAGTTTGTGAATCTCTTCAGGCGGGTTCTGTAGGTCCGCATCCAGGGTAATCACATACCGTCCCGACGCGTGTTCAAACCCCGCAAGAATGGCCGCGTGCTGCCCGGCGTTGGCGCGCAGACTGATCACACAGCTATGCTGGGGGCGCTGCTGGTACTGAGCGCGAAGCAACGCCAGGGAACGGTCTCTGCTGCCGTCGTCCACAAAAACAACCTGGTAGTTACGTTGCAGCGCATCCAGGGCCGGATACAGCCGTTCGAATAGCGCCGGCAGCACCGCCTCTTCATTGTAGATCGGAATCACAACGGAGAGATCCGTCCCATCCCGGTCGACCGATTCCGTCCCAGTCATGCCTGGTGCTCCCTACCCAACAACGTTCCAATCGCCTCGCAGACCCGGTCGACATCCTGTTCCGACATGGAGGGAAACAGGGGCAGGGTTAGAGTTTGCTCGCCAATCATCTCGGCAACGGGAAAGTCTCCGGATCCATAGCCGAAGCCTCGGTAGAGAGAGAAAAGGTGTATCGCCGGATAGTGAATACCGCTGCCAATACCCTGTTCCATGAGCCGCTGCTGAAATGCGGTACGGCTGGTGTTGAGCATTTCATAGTCAATACAGATACAGAACATATGCCAACTGTGCCCCGGGGCGTCGGCAGGCAGCAGCAGCGCGGCATGCCGCGGCAAATGCTCGAGATAGCGCCTCGCCAGGATCCGGCGGCGGACATTGAAACTGTCGAGCCGACGCAGTTGGACCAGACCTATGGCGGCGCCCACATCGGATAGATTCATCTTACCTCCCCAGTGGGAGACATCCATCTCGCCGGCTTCATCGCGCTCAATGCCGTGGAAACGAATCGCCTCAATACGTTTCAACAGTGCATGATCGCTACAGGCGACGGCTCCACCCTCGATTGTGGTCATGTTCTTATTGGGATGAAAGCTGAAACAGACAGGATTGCCCGAGGACCCCACCCGACGGCCATCTACCTGAGTACCGATAGCTTGGGCCGCATCCTCGATAACGGTAACATCCCGGCCATCGACCAGTTCATGGATCGCTCCCAGGTCGACCCCCCGGCCGGCGAAATGCACCGGTATCACCGCTTTGGTTTTTGAGGTCAGGCTGGCTGCCACGGCTGTCCTGGAGAGATTTCGGGTTACGGGGTCAACATCCACGAACACCGGCCGCGCACCGCATCTCACCACCACATTGGCGGTCGCCACGAAGCTCATCGCCGGGACGATCACCTCATCTCCGGGCCCGATGCCGGTGGCCAGCAGCGCCGCCTCCAAAGCCCCAGTGCCGGAACTGAAGAGGCGCACTCCCACACCACCTTGCAGATACGCCTCCAGTTGCTGTTCCAGCTCCCCCACTTTGGGACCGCTTGCAAGCCAGCCGGAACCCAGGACTTCACGGGCTGCCCGCTGCTCCTCGTCGTCGATGCTGGGACGGGTAAATGGCAGCATGCTTAACTCCGGGCCAGCACGTAGACGCCGAGAATAATAATGCCTATTCCGCCAAGCCGGGCAACGGTAAGGGCCTCCCCAAACAGCGCCCACGCAGCAAGGGCATTGACCACATAGCCAATAGAGAGCATTGGATAGGCGATAGTGACATCCACACGCGAGAGCGCAAGTATCCATACCACCACGCTGATACCGTAACAAAATAAGCCGGCCCAGAGCCAAGGTCCGGACATCAGCTTCAATGCCGCATCGCCGGAGGCGGCAAAGTTAAAGGCGATGGCGCCGGTTTCCTGGACGCTCGCCTTCAACGCCAGCTGCGCTCCGGCATTGAGCAGCACACCGGTCAAAATCAACAGAAAACTGGTCAGATTCATGGTTTCACCACCGCCATTTTTTGGGGATCGCGGTACACGATCCGTCCTGGGATCTCGCCGGCCTGCACCCGCTTAAAATCTTTTCGCCCGATCACAGCCACCGCCTGTTTCTCCTGTTGCCACTGCTCATGAAACTGCGCCCAACTAGGAATCCACTTCTCGGGCTCCCGAGTTATGCCCATTCTCAGTTCACCGCTTGTTATCGCCAGCTTGATTGTCTGCCCCAAATAGAACGGCAGGGATTGGGGATAAAAGTTAACACCATACACCGCGGCACCAGCGTTCACATAGGGTTTCACCGCCACCGCCAAGGCCTCGCTGCTTCGTGGCGCACCCAGCCCCTGGTATCCCCAGATCAACAGCTGCAGGCCAAACAATGCGGTCATGGAAACCGTAGCAGCCCCACGCCAGCCCTCCACCCCCGAACGCCTTATCAGCACGGCCCCGGCCATCATCACTGCTGCCGCCGCAATCAACCAATAGCGGTAGTGTTGCAGATAGACCAGTGGCAGTTTCTCACTCGCAAACAGATGTATCCCCCCTGCAGCCGCGAGCGCCAGCCCCCCCATTATGAACAGTACCGATATATCCCCGCTCAATTTGGTTCCCAGAGCTAACTGGCGCCCTATCAGCAACGCCAAGGCCGGATAAACTGGGAGTATATAAGCCGGTAGCATTGAGCGTCCAAGGGAGAAAAACAGCAGAGTGAAAAGCACCAACGACCAGAGAAACCGCTGTGCGTCGAACCCGCTGGAAGACTCTGGCAGCCAGCGAAACCGGGAACTTGTCAGTAGCCGAATACCGGAACCTAGCCATGGCAACATTCCAGCCAATAATACCGGCAAAAAAAACCACATGGGTTGATCGCGTTTGTGTACGTCCGAAGTGTAACGATCGAAGTGCTCATGAATGAAAAAGAATTCCGGAAACTCAGGATTGGCCATACTGACAGCGATGAACCAGGGTGATGAGATTAGTAACAGCAATAAAAGACCCTTGCCAATATGCAAATTCCGCCACAATACCCAATCCCGCTGCCAAAGCGAGTAAATCACAATCGCTCCGCCGGGAAGTACCAACCCCACCAAACCTTTGGTGAGCACAGCCAGTGCCAACGCAGCCCAACCCACAAGCATCCAGTTGCGCACTTTGAGCGGCTGTTCACGATCCGCCTGCGCCAGCAACAAGGCGCCCACGCCGATCGTCAAAAAAACGCTCAGGGTCATATCCAGGGTAACGAAATGGCCCAAGACCACATAGAGTGCACTGCTCAGCAGCACCAGAAAACCGGAGAATCCCGCTTCTCGGCCCCACAGGCGGGTACCGACGTACATCACCCAGAGCCCTCCGAGAAAAGCGATGAGCGCAACCCACAACCGCGCGCTGAAATTGCTTTCCCCGAGCAACTTAAAAGTGGCCGCCGTCATCCAGTATTGGAACACGGGCTTTTCGAAATACTTGAAGCCGTTGAGGCGGGGAGTGGTCCAGTCCCCGGAACTGAGCATCTCCCGCGGGATCTCCGCGTACCGCCCTTCGTCCGGCTCCGCCAGTCCTCGGTACCCCAGGAGTGCAAACCAAACGACCGCAAATAGCACCGCCAGCACCCATTGGGTTCTGGCGCGCAGCGGAGGATTTTTAGGTTGCTGGGGCATGGGAGAGGCTCGTCGGTGTACAACAAAAAACAGGCCATGATATCTACAATACCGGCTCAAAACCAGGAGGGTTCCCCAGCCCTATTCTTAGCGCCGCTCCAATGCCGGCATCCACTAGAGCCCCCTCTCCTTGCAATGCATGAGAATAACCGCACCCGGGAATCAGCTGTTAAACTGCCGCATTATGCTCAGATTTCAACAACTCGGACTCCGTCGAGGAACAAAGCTGCTGTTTTCCGAGGCCAGCTTCACCATTCACCCCGGGCAGAGGGTTGGTGTAACCGGCGCCAATGGCTGTGGTAAATCCAGTCTGTTTGCACTGCTTCTGGGGCAGATCTCGGCCGACAGCGGAGACCACAGCTTTCCCAGAGGCTGGGTTGTCGCCCATTTGTCCCAGGAGACCCCTTCTGATCCCCGCCCCGCCATCGAGTTTGTGCTTGACGGCGATCAGGAGTTGCGTGAAACAGAGCGTCGGCTGCGTACCGCGGAGACCAACCAGCAGGGTGAGCGTGTGGCTGAACTCCACGGCAGGCTGGAGGCCATTGGTGGGTACCGCGCCCGTGCACGCGCAGCACGCCTGATTCATGGACTGGGTTTTTCACCTGGCGAGGAACAACAGCCGGTGGAGAGATTCTCCGGCGGTTGGCGCATGCGCCTCAATTTGGCACGGGCGCTAATGTGCCGGTCCGAATTGCTGCTCCTGGACGAACCCACCAACCACCTCGACCTGGATGCAGTGATCTGGCTGGAAGCCTGGTTAAAAAACTACCCGGGCACCCTACTGCTGATTTCCCACGATCGCGATTTCCTGGATGCAGTCAGCAGCCATATCGCCCACATGGAAAATGGCAGCGTAACGCTTTATACAGGAAACTACTCAGCCTTCGAAAAAATCCGCGCCGAACGATTGGCCAATCAGCAAGCCGACTATGTTCGGCAGCAGCGGGAAATTGCCCACATTCGCGGTTACATTGACAGATTCAGGGCCAAGGCGACCAAGGCGCGCCAGGCCCAAAGCCGCCTCAAGGCGTTGGAGCGGATGACAATGATCGCGCCGGCACATATCGACTCACCTTTTTATTTCCAGTTCAGTCCTCCCGAGAAGAGCCCGCACCCGCTACTCAGACTGGAGCAAGCGGCCGCAAGCTACGCCGGCCAGCCGGTGATCGAGGCTATCAATCTCGACCTATCGCCCGGGGACCGCATTGGCCTGCTGGGGCCCAATGGCGCCGGCAAGTCAACGCTAATCAAGTTGATCGCCGGCGATCTGCGGTCAATGCAGGGGCATTATGAGACTGCTCAGGATCTGAAGGTGGGTTATTTCGCCCAACACCAACTGGATCAACTTCGTCCCGACCAGAGCCCGCTGCAACACATCAGCCGCCTGGACCCTGGACGAAGAGAGCAGGATCTACGCAATTTTCTCGGCGGTTTCGGGTTTTCGGGAGAACGAGCGGATCGCCGGGTCGCACCCTTCTCGGGAGGTGAAAAAGCGCGGCTGGTACTTGCACTGCTGGTTTGTCAGCGGCCAAACTTGTTACTGCTGGACGAGCCGACTAATCATCTCGACCTGGAGATGCGCCACAGCCTAAGCTTGGCGCTACAGGGATATGAGGGTGCGATGGTGGTGGTCTCCCATGACCGACATCTGTTGCGCAGCACCACCGATCGACTGCTGCTGGTGCATGGTGGCAGGGTGGATGAATTCAACGATGAATTGGATGCCTACCCCGACTGGCTGGCGGAACAACGGCGGGAAAACGTCATACCAGGTCATTACACCCCTGCGCCACAACAGGCGCACAGTGCCAGTGCCCGCAAGGAACGGAAACGGCAAGAGGCGGAACAACGCCGAAAACTGCAACCCCTCCGCAATCGACTGTCTAACCTAGAGCGAGAATTGGAACGACTGCACGCCCAGCAGACAACGCTGGAGGAAGAGTTGGCCGCGCCGGAGCTGTATGAGGAGGCCAATAAACCCCGGCTCAAATCCCTGCTCGAAGAGAAGGCGGAAAATGATCGCTTGCTGGGAGAGGTGGAGAAGTCATGGATCGAGACCGGTGAGCTGCTGGAGAAATCGGCTACCGCCGATATGGCCGTCGGTCGCAATTAACCACGATTAATTAAGGATATGGAGAAATGCCTGGAGGTATTGGCCCGGTAGACCCCGAGTGCGCCGAAGCACTCTGTCAGACCCATAGAGAGATCAGGTTGCCGCCCACGGCCGACGAGCGGAGGATCTTCTACAACCTGACGATGGACCGTGTCCACTATGTTCCGGAAAAAAACGCAATATATTTTGTGGATTCCAAGCACACCGGTGTACAGAAAATCATGGACGCCGCGCTGAAGAGTATTGGTGCAACTTTGACGACCACCCAACTTCACCTCGATAACCGGGGAATATTTAACGGCGGTAAGCGCATTGTTCTGACCAAAGCGCAGGCGCAATCCGTATTGGTGGCCCTGCGCCTCCAGGGCGTCCAGGTCTCAATATCCAGATGACTCTTAACCGTCTCCACCTAGCCTAGGTTCAACAGCCTGCCGCGGAACTGCGAAGCAGGGCCGGGCATCGACTTGGCGGTCAATATCTAGCGGCATCTTCGCTGAACCTCATCCATAGAGCCCACGAATTCATCCAGGGGACCGGGACGCCCAATGAAGTATCCCTGAACGAAATCCACACCCATCTCTTTCAGCAGATTGAGCGTCGCTCTGTTCTCCACAAATTCCGCTACAACTTTTTTGTTGAGCAGCTTGCCCATATCCAACATAGTTTGAACCATTGCCCGATTCACCGGGTCGGTTGCCATGCTGCGAACAAATTCACCGTCGATCTTCAGGTAGTCGACATCCAGATCTCGCAAGTAGAGATAAGAGGCGTAGCCGCTGCCAAAATCGTCCAGGGCAAAGGTGCACCCTAACTTTTTGACAACGGCGATCAATTTGGAAGCGGTTTTTACATCCAGGATGGCGGCGGTCTCGGTAATCTCGAAACAGAGTTTTTTCGGATCCACGCCCGATTTACCGACTTCATCCACCAAGAATTCCAGAAAATCGCGATTGCCGATGGAGTGCGCCGATAGATTGATCGCCAACTGATCCAAGCACTCTACCCCCGGTTTTTGGCTGCCCAAATAATCGAGAGTCCGCGCCAAAACCCGCTGATCAAGCTTGGTGGAAAAGCCGTAACGTTCGGCCTGAGTCAGCATCTCTCCGGCGGAGATCAGTTCCCCTCCCTCATCGCGCATGCGAACCAGAATTTCCCCACTGTAGGACTGGGGTGTTTCCCCGCCTTCCCCCCCAAGCTGCATTATCGGTTGACAGAACAGTTCAATGGAATCATCTTCGATCGCGCGAATAACGCGCTTAAGAATGTGGGATTGCTGGTGGCGCCGCTGAACCAGCGCGTCATTTGCATTGAACTGGCGGATACCAAATTTCCTTTCCTGCGCACACTGACAGGCGGAGTGTGCCTGGCGCATCAACTCTTCTGCATCAGGGCCGTTTCTGTGAAGGTGAACCACTCCGATACTTGTAGTGATCGAGAAGCGCTCGCCCTCAGAATCGAACGTAAGGGCATTCACCTCAGCTTGCATTCGATGGGCCCACGCCATGGCTTCCTCGTGACTGAGACCCTGCAACAGAATACCAAACTCATCGGACCCCAAACGGGCACAAAAGCTGTGTGGAGGAAGCTGTTCAATCAACGCAAAGGCGATCGCTTCGATCAGACGGTCACCACTCGAATGGCCGGCGACCTCATTGACCATCCGGAAGTGATCAATATCCAGCAGCAACATCGAGGAGAGCTCTCCCATGCTGCGCGCCCGCTGTACCGCAATGCGAAGCCGTTCGTTGAAAGCGCTGCCGTTTGGCAAACCTGTGCTGTAGTCAAGATACTCCAGATCCCCAGGTGCGATCGTCCGCCGATGGGACATTGCCTCGGCGGAGGGCCGGTATTGGAATTTCCCACTCATGGGCTCACCCATAACTGATTTTCTGAGGGTAGCCGCCTGTTGGGCGTTGTGCGCATCGATCAGGCGCCTGCTCACCAGGGCCTGGGAAACAATATCCGCACAAAGCTTGAGCAGTTGATCGTTCCAGGGAGTAGAGTAGTTATCACCCGGGCCGGCAAGCACGATACTGCCCAGTTTCTCCCGATTGTGATAAAGCGCGACCGCAAAAAATCGACGCCCGCCATGGTCTTCACGGCAGACACCCAACCCGGATAGTGAATCGTTCTCCAGAACCTTACGGGCAAGTTGCTCATGCTTGTCAGTGAGACAATCATTCAATGGCCTGACCTCGCCCAACGAGCTCCGGGAGCCCGCGAGAAAGCTCAACTCACCATCGATGGGCAGGAAGATGCAGCAATACTGGATACCACGCAGACGCACCAATTGGTCGGTCACCTGCTGACCAAAGCAAGAATCGCTCATTGCCTCTGTTTCATTGATAACGAGCATACGGAGAATGCCCAGCGCTTCTATCATCGACAACAGTTCCGGCGTGGCGGGTTGTGGATAGTTGCTTCGACTCAAGGTGTCCATGATCATCTTTGCCTGAACTGACTGGATTGTTCGGCGATACTCTCTGCTTTGGGGAGCCAGTTCGCGACCACCTGCTCCCAGGTCTCATGGGCAATATTCAGTTTGCCCAGTAACCCATCATCGACCGGCGGTGGTGATGAGAAATCAGTCTCGATTCCCGAGCAGAATCGCTCCGCCAGAGCCGTCAAAGTCACCAGCTCCCAGTGACTACCCCGATAACGCCGGTCGCGATGGGATGCCATCACGTCCGCGATTTCCCGCGGCAGCTTCCAAGAATCAGCGAGTCGCCTCCCCGCCTGGCAGTGGTCTATACCCAAGCCCAGCAATTCGGCTTCGCTCAAATCCACCTGCTCCGTTTTTTCCACAGCGGTAAGGATTTCATGCATCGGTCTAGGTGCAACATTGACCAGTACTAACAACCCCAAGTTGTGTAACAGCCCCGCCAGGTAAGCCCAGTTTCCACCAGGGATCTCTTTTACCTTTGCCAACTGATCGGCCAGTGAGGCCGTCAACAAGGCATGGCGCCAATAACGCGCGGAGTCAAAGGCTAAACAAAGATCACTGTAAAACGGCGCACAAAGGGTAAAGGCAATAGCGAGATCTCTAACCAGATTGAGTCCAAGGAAGCGCACCACTGCATCGTTGAGATCACGGGGTGGCGAAGTTCCGGCAAAAAATGCGGACCTGGCTATTCCTAGGATCCGTGCCGCCAATGCCGGGGACTGCTCGAGCAGATCCACCAATGCTCCGCTTTCCAACTTGGGATCGTTCAGTGTCGCCAAAAGCAGGTGTGACTGATGATTCAATGGAGGCAGGTGGCTTAATCGGTGTATAGTTTCCAGGGTATTTCTTGTTTGCAACCAGTTTTCCATACGCGATATTCTCTTTCGCAGGGGCTCTATAGTCAGAGGCCGTTGTTCGGGTGCTGCCGTTGATCGAGGCTGGAAATTACAACGGGGGGACAGCCAGTGCCTGAGGGTTTTCTAATCGTTATCTAAGGGATTGTTAAGCGAGCACTAAAACCCCTTAACATATTGTTTTAATTGGTTATTATAGAGACTTGATAAACTTTCCAATGGCCGAATCAACTCCCTTTAAACTCGGGAAGTGGCTGGTTCAACCTACACTGAACACCCTCGTGCAAGGTGAGCGAACCGTCAGAATCGAACCCCGCTACATGGATCTACTAGTGTATCTGGCGAAACACCAGAACAAGGTGGTAAGCCCGGACGAGATTCACGAGCAAGTCTGGACAGGCATGGTGGTCGGGGATCATTCGGTTTATCAGGCGATCGCGCGCCTGCGCAAATCCCTGGGGGATAGCGCGAATAAACCGCGCTACATAGAAACAGTTCCCAAGCGCGGCTATCGGCTGCTCGCTGCCGTGGCGCCGCTCTCTGAAGACGAAGAGGTCAACCTCGCAGCGGAACCCCAGCAGCTGAGTCCACAACCGGTCAGCGAGAAAAACTTCGGTATCCTCGGTCGCAAACAACAAATCCTTGGGGGACTGGCGTTTATTGCGGCGATCGTCCTACTCCTCTCCTGGCTGCCGATTCCCTGGCCAAGCGGAGAGACTGACTCCGGCCGTAGGCTAGCGGTTTTACCTTTCGAATCCCACTCCTCGGGTTCCCAGGACAACTATCTCGCCTTCGGTCTGTCATCAGAGTTATTGAATAAACTCGGGAGTGTCGAAGGCCTGGAGGTAATAGGGCCCAGATCCAGTGCCCGATTCAAACCGGGTGATAGTGATCTGGGGGAGATTGGTCGGCGCCTCGGCGCTGAGCTGCTGCTGGTTGGTGGCGTGGAGCGGCAACCCGGCAGAGTAAAGATCGACCTCGCATTGTTGGATGCATTGAACGGGCGCCAGATCTGGAGCGACAATGTGGAGGAATCCACGGCCAATCTCTTCGAATTACAAAAGCAGATCTTGGAGCGCGTTACTGCTGCTCTGGGACTACCCTATCCCGCTCATGGCGCCGAGGAACCGGAGCACCCCACTCCCGCAACCCTTGAAGCTTACGGCTTCTACCTGCTCGGCCGTTTCCACAAGATGGAGTGGACGCAAAAATCCCTGGAAAAGGCGTTCGAAATGTACAACAGGGCCGTTGAAATCGATGCCGGGCTATCTGCCGGATACCGGGGTAGAGCCTCAGTCAGGCTTTTATTGAGCTATTTTGGCGACATCTCGGTTTCTGAAGCGGTACAGTCGGCCATGCCCGATCTCGAACGGGCACTGGAGCTAAATCGAAACGATGAAGAGACTTACGGCACCCTGGCGCTGGCCCGTTATCTGCTTGGAGACTTCGCCATCGTCGAGGAACTGTGCGAAAAGTCCCTGTCGATCAACAGAAATTACGCTTTTGCCTGGTTGTGGCGCGGTTTGGCGGTGGCCGAGCAGGGGCGTTTGAATCAAGCGCTCGAGTACACCGAACGGGCCGCCCTGTTGGAGCCCCTGAGCGGCAGAGTGATCTCGGTGCACGCCATCCTCTTGAATGCCTCCGGCAGGGGCGAGGAGGCGGTGAAACGGCTGGAGGCTATCGACCAGGGAAGTAGCTCGTCGGTATACCGGGACAGAACCCTTTCTGAAATTCTTTTGACGCAGGGACGGTTGGCCGATGCCTACCGCTATGCCCGGCGCGCGCTGGACTCGGACCCAAGTGATGATAACTCCAAAGCCCAGTTGGCCCTGGCACTGCAGGAAATGGGACAGAGAGAGCCGGCGATGGAGCTATTCACCCAGGCCAAATTACATATGCCGGGTATCAGGAGGAGGCTGACCCTGGTATTGATCTACCTGCAGATGAACAGCGCCGAACGGGAAATCGCGGAAAGGCAAATCGCGCCAATATTTGAACTCGACCACAAAACTTCGGTGTACTTGTGGCGACAAATCAACGCCTTTGAGGGTATGTCACGGGCCTTTGCCGGGGACTATGAGCGCGCCAGCGAGCTTTTACGCAGTGCGATTGGAGAGGGGCAAGGGCAAATTACTATATTTTTTAAAGATTTCGATCTTCTGCTGTGCACCACCCACGCTCTCAGCCTGGAGCGTTCAGGAGATGCCGAGGGGAGTAAATATGTCCTCCAAAATTGTGAACGCTCCCTTGATGCGGCGCACCAGCAGGGTTGGGACAGTTTCTGGAAACGCCACACTAAGATCCAGATCGAGGTCTTGCAAGGACATTACGAGCAAGGGCTGAAGATTTTGGAAAACCAATTCGAAACGAATCAGCTCGCCGTGGGACTGCTGAAAAACGATCCTATCCTTGAACCGCTCCGGGAAAACCCTAGATACCTTGCCCTGGTCGAGGCATTGGAGCAACAAGCGGATAAAGCATGGGCCGAGATTGTTGCGGAGAGGGAGAAATAGCGAACCGCATCGCTCCCGTCCAACATCGGACCATCCCGGGTAGTCCAGCTACAGGCGCCCCAAAATCGCCCCGAGTCCGGGGTATCTCTTTTCGGTCAGCTGGTATTTGCGCCCCGCCTGCCCCCAGGATCTGCCTCCGCCAAAGCACCCCGCAGACAAGCCAGATCATCGATGACAATACCGCCCACAATGTCCACGCCACGGAGAAACAGGGGGTCCGGCAACAGACTGGCGCTTGGCCCCATGAGGTTCACCACGGCAGATGCTCCGACACAAGAGAGAATCTGCTCCAAGGTATTGTTAATCAGGGTCGAGGCAGTGCAAATCACATAGTTGCACCCGGCAAGGCCGGATGGCGATCGGTGGACCTCCAGCCCTAACTCGACCGGGACTCTCTCTGGTCGCTGTTCGATCACCACTAAATCCAGACCCTGTTCCAGGTAGCGCCGAACGAGGGGGCCAAAGAATCCTACCATACCGACCCTATCGGCGGGCCCGGGGCCGATAGAATCCCCCCGCGACTGTGCTGGATCCAATCCGGCGCGCCTCAAGAGATGCTGGCTTATCGCATTGAGCGCCCCGAGAGCCAGCGCGTTCCTGTGTAAATCTGCGGCGCCCAACCCCATGGCTGTCAACAGGGGATCTGTGCCCGTCAATGGCTGTCGAAGCAGCAGCTGCTCTAAGCGTCTGCGGGTATCCCCAAGACAGGTATAGAAAGGACCGGCGCTCCCGTCCTCCAAAAGCAGAAAGCCAAACTCATCTTTTTGCAATGGGTCGTCAACAGGTGGCGGCAACAGCACCTCTTGAACTGCTGGCAGGTCAATGTTACCTGCCAATTTTCCGAGAATGCTTTGGTAGGCCTCGACGATGCTTGTCCTGGGTTTATGCAAACCCATCCCGGGCTCCTGATCTGGCTAAATGTAACGGAGGCCCATTGTATCTCAGCGACGGCGGCGAAATAACGGCGGGCAAGCCGACTAAACCCGAACAAACTTATGGTCAAGATGGCCCCGGTATCCGCTAACATACGAGGCCGAAAAAGTGACCGACCAACTAAACAGGCACCTGCCGGCAAAGTTGAGTATGGGAAAAATTCATTAACTGTGGAGCTGCGTACGATGAGACAGTGGGAATGCATTATTTGTGGATTTATCTATGACGAGTCCGAGGGAATTCCTGAAGATGGCATCCCGGCAGGTACCCGGTGGGAGGACATTCCGGAAGATTGGTGCTGCCCTGACTGCGGTGTGGGAAAAAGCGACTTCGAAATGGTCGAGATTTAGAAATACCACCGGCATACCCGTCTCCCCGGTCCGTGAAAAACTAAGTTTTCGCACCGCTGCGGACCCCATACTCCAATAATAAACACCGCGAGTGGCGACAGCGCTGACAGCGCCGGCACTCGCGTTTAAGTACTGGCGAACAACGGACCTTCCACCCCTTAATTTTCCCAAAAAGCCGCCGCTGTTAAAGACTGGAAAAGCCAAACAATATCCAGAGAGGAAATATGGAACTCGTCCCCTACTTGAAGTTGATGGTTCAAAAGAACGGTTCCGATCTGTTTTTCAGCACCGGGGCGCCACCGAATCTGAAGGCAGAAGGAAGGACCATGCCTATTGGCGACACGCTGATGCAACCGGGTATGGTCAGAACGCTCGCCTACTCGATCATGAACGACGATCAAATCTCCGAGTTTGAAGGGACGATGGAAGGAAATCTGGCGATTTCAATCGCCGGACTGGGGCGATTTCGGGTTAACGTTTTTCGTCAACGGGGCGATGTGGCCATGGTAATCCGCTACATCAAAGGGCAGATTCCCTCGATCGAGGATCTCAATCTACCCCAGACCCTCAAGTCGCTGATCATGGAGCCCCGTGGACTCATCCTGGTAGTAGGCTCGACCGGCTCCGGTAAATCGACCACGCTGGCTTCGATGCTGGATTATCGAAATATCAATGCTACGGGACATATCCTCACGATTGAGGATCCCGTTGAGTTTCTCCACACCCACAAAAAATCGGTTGTAGACCAGCGCGAAGTGGGGCTGGATACCCTCTCCTACGAGGTGGCCCTTAAGAATGCCATGCGGGAAGCGCCCGATGTCATTCTGATCGGAGAGATTAGAGACCGGCAAACCATGCAACATGCCATCGCCTACGCGGAAACCGGACATCTCTGCCTCTCCACTCTGCATGCCAACAATGCCAACCAGGCGCTGGATCGTATCGTCAACTTTTTTCCAGACAGTGCGCATCATCAGCTCTTCATGGACCTTTCGCTCAACCTGAAGTCGGTGATATCCCAACGATTGATTAAAAGCAAAGACGGCAAGCGGGTACCCGCAGTGGAAATCATGCTGCTTTCGACCTTCGTTGCAGAACTGATCCAAAAGGGCGATGTCCACTCGGTGAAAGAGGCGATGGAGCAGGGCGGCGAGCGCGGTATGCAGACTTTCGATCAAGCGCTTTACAAATTGTACAAGGAGGGCAGCATCACTCAGGAGGAGGCGCTGGCGAATGCCGACTCCCGCAACAACCTGTCGCTACGCATGCGTTTGGACGAGAGTGGGAACGTGGGGGCTCCCCAGGGGTTGGAGATCCACAACGAAGAATTTTTCTGAGCAACCGGTTACATAAAACTGCAACATTTCAGTCGGGCGGGGATAGCATCTCCGCCCCGCTTCCCTTGAGCCAAGTTCTATCGTGCCATCCACGCAATAGCTGATATATTATGGCCAGCGTGCAATTTCGGAGACCCTTTGAACTCTCATGGCTCAAAAGAAAAAAGAGTATTTCACCCCCCTGGTTCACAGTAAGCCGAATAACAAACTGCGCAAACTTCCGCCGCTTGGCATGGATAAAAAATCCATTTCCGCCAATTTCAAGCACTATTACGCCCACACTTTGGGCCGAAACGGTGATTTTTCCACAGCCCACTATCCCTACGTAGCGCTTGCCTACACCATCCGGGACCGGCTCATGGAGCGCTGGAAAAAGACCCAGCAAGCCTACGATGAGAAAGATTGCAAGCGAACCTACTATCTGTCGTTAGAGTTCCTCATGGGGCGTTCCCTGGGGAATGCCATGCTCAATCTGGGTGTGACCGACGAAGTGGCGCGTGGGCTCTACCGCATGGGTCTGGTACTCGAGGAGATCGCTGAGTCCGAGCCGGACGCCGGGCTAGGCAACGGCGGATTGGGAAGGCTGGCCGCCTGTTTTCTCGACAGTTGTGCGACCTTGCAGCTTCCGGTAAAGGGATATGGCATCCGCTACGCCTACGGCATGTTCCGGCAGCGTATCCACAACGGATACCAGCAGGAGGAGCCAGACCACTGGCTGCGTGATGGAAACCCGTGGGAGATGGAAAGGCCGGAATACAGTCAGCGGGTGTCCTTCGGCGGCCGTACAGAATTTTATCGCGACGACGCGGGCGTCATGCACGCACGCTGGGTTGATACCCGGGACGTGTTGGCGATTCCTTACGATACCCCCATCCCGGGTTACCGCAACGGTACCGTCAACACACTTAGGTTGTGGCAAGCTGAAGCAACCGACGAATTCAACCTGGAGGAATTCAACGCCGGCAGTTATCCCGAAGCCGTTGAAGCGAAAAATATCGCTGAGAACATTACGATGGTTCTCTACCCCAACGACAGCAGCGAAAATGGCAAGGCCTTGCGGCTGAAGCAGCAGTATTTTCTCGCCAGCGCTAGCATAAAAGACGTACTGCGAGACTGGAAGCGATTGAACAATAGCGACCTGCGAAGCTTTGCAGATCGCAACTGCTTTCAACTCAACGATACCCATCCCACTATCGCGGTGGCTGAACTGATGCGGCTGCTTATGGACCAGGAGCGACTCACCTGGGATCAAGCATGGGACATCACCACCAGCACCATGGCCTATACCAACCACACTCTGCTGCCCGAGGCGCTGGAACGCTGGCCGGTGCGGCTGTTCGAGCAGTTGCTTCCGAGACTGCTGGACATTATTTACGAGATAAACGCCCGGCATCTTGCGGAAGTGGCAACCCGATGGCCCGGAGACAGCGAACGCCAACGGCGGATGTCGATTATCGAAGAGGGACCCGAGCCCCAAGTCAGGATGGCCTATCTGGCGATTGTGGCGAGTTTCTCGGTTAACGGTGTGGCCGAGCTTCACTCAAAGTTGCTGACCGACGGCCTGTTCAAGGACTTCTATATACTCTGGCCGGAAAAGTTCAACAACAAGACCAATGGCGTTACCCAGCGGCGCTGGCTGGCTGCCTGCAATCCCGGATTACGAGAACTCCTGATCGAGACGATAGGGGATGGCTGGATCAATGAACTCGAGCAGATAGAGAGCCTTCAGGCCTATGCAACGGATCCCGCTTTTCAGAAACAGTGGAGCATTGTCAAACAGAAAAACAAGGTGCGATTGGCTAATCTGGTGAAACGCCAGTGTGGCGTCTATTTCGATCCTAGGTCGATGTTCGATGTGCAGGTGAAGCGCATCCATGAATACAAACGGCAACTCTTGAATATTCTGCATGTCATCCACCTCTACAACGGAATCAAGTCAGGTAAGCTGCAGCAAATGACCCCGCGGTCCGTTCTCATTGGCGGCAAGGCCGCGCCGGGCTACGCCCATGCGAAGCTGATCATTAAGTTTATTAACAATGTCGCCCAGGTCATCAACCGCGATCCCCAGGTAAGCGCGCTGCTGAGAGTGGCATTCCTCCCCAACTACAATGTCTCTGCGATGGAAGTCATCTGTCCCGGTACCGACCTCTCCGAGCAGATATCAACGGCAGGAAAAGAGGCCTCCGGTACTGGCAATATGAAATTCATGATGAATGGTGCGCTCACGATCGGCACCCTTGACGGGGCGAATATCGAAATCAGGGAAGAGGTGGGTGCGGAGCACTTCTTCCTCTTTGGCCTGACCGAAGAGGAGATCAGCGCGAGGCGAATGGATTACCAGCCCGATGAGATCATCTCCCAGGACCCCAATCTATCCCAGGTGATGAGGCTCATTGAAAACGGGCATTTCAATCAATTCGAGCCGGGCATCTTCAAACCAATTTCCGATTCCATTAGAAGCCCCCAGGATCCCTGGATGTTGGCCGCGGATTTCGCGAGTTACGTTGAAGCGCAGGAACGTGCTGCAGCGCTCTACAAGGATCAGAAGAACTGGATCCGAAGCGCCATTCTCAATACTGCCTGTAGCGGTAAGTTTTCTACCGACCGCACCATGCGTGAATACAACAGCGGCATTTGGGGACTGGAACCGGTGGCGGCATTTCCCGTCGACACATGATCGAGAAAGAGTCTCTTCATTGCTGGATCTATAGAAGCGCACGCAAGGCTGAGATGTATCTGTACTTGCCAGAGCAGGACGGATTCAAGAACCTTCCACCCGCCCTGCTCGATGGCTTCGGCACCCCGACACTGGTAATGGAGCTTGACCTACACCCTGACCGCTCTTTGGCCAGGGAGGATGTCAACCAGGTCATCGCCAATCTTCGATCAAAGGGCTATTATCTACAGCTACCACCCCAATTCGAGGTTGATCTCTACCGAGGCGACTGACGGTCTCAAGGCATCACTCCTTTCGTTGGCAGGTGCCTAGAACCCCAATGGAGTCGCATTCGGCGAGACCTCAGCCAGCTAAGCAAAGCACCATTCCGATGCGAGAAATCATCCTGCTAAATGTTACCGGGAGGGATCATCCCGGGCTCACTGCTACGCTGACCGCAATATTGGCTGAAAACAGAGTCAATATTCTGGACATAGGTCAGGCGGTCATTCACCGCTACCTGAGCCTCGGTATGTTGCTGGAGATGCCTTCCGCTGTGCCTACCGGTGAGGTGCTCAAAGAGCTGCTGTTCCAGGCTCATCAACTGGGATTGACCATCAATTATTCAAGGATCGGCGAAGATGAGTATGAAAACTGGGTAGGATTGCAAGGCCGGCCCCGTTATATCGTTACTCTGCTGGGGCGCAAGCTGACCGCCCACAATATCTCCAGAGTAGCGGGGGTCGTGTCCCGGCACCAGCTGAACATCGATGGTATTACCCGCCTCTCGGGTCGCTTCTCTCTGCGAGGTGAGAACCGGCATCGCCGTGCCTGCGTGGAGTTCGCCATTCGCGGCCCGGCGGAGGATGCCAGTCTGCTGCGCCGGGAGCTGCTGGAAATTAGCCGCACCGATGAGGTCGATGTTGCATTTCAGGCCGACGACCTCTATCGGCGCAATCGTCGCCTGATCGTATTCGACATGGACTCTACGCTGATAGGGGTAGAGGTCATAGACGAGTTAGCCCGGGTAGCGGGTGTTGGAGAAAGGGTATCTGCTATCACGGAAGCCGCCATGCGCGGAGAGCTTGATTTTAAAGAAAGTTTTCGTCGGCGCATGGCATTGCTGGAAGGGCTGGAAGTCAGCGCGTTGGAACAGATCGCATCCTCCCTCCCGATTACCGAGGGTGCCGAGCGTTTGATCGCAAACCTGAAGCGTTTGGGTTACAGGGTGGGCATTCTCTCCGGCGGCTTCACCTATTTCGCCAATCACCTCAAAAACAAGTTAGGAGTTGACTGCGTCTCCGCCAACGAACTGAAAATAGAGAACGGTAAACTGACTGGCGAGGTGACTGGAGAAATCGTTGACGGCCAGAAGAAGGCCGAACTACTCACCTCCATGGCGGCTGAAATGGGTATTGGTTTACAACAGGTTATAGCCGTTGGAGATGGAGCCAATGACCTACCCATGTTGGGCCTGGCGGGGCTGGGGGTCGCCTTTCATGCCAAACCGATTGTAAGGGAGAATGCCAGGCACGCCATATCCACACTGGGTCTAGACGGCATCCTCTATCTCCTGGGAGTTCGGGACAGGGAAGCCCATACATAGCTGCCGGAGTTGCCCGAGAGGCTACTACATACTTCTGGCTGCTTTTACCTGTTCGTATGCCTGACGAATCTCATGTGTCTTTTCCGCTGCACTCTTCATCATCTCTTCCGGCAAGCCTTTGGCCACCAGCTTGTCCGGATGATGCTGATTCATCAATCTCCGATAAGCGCGTTTGACATCCGCATCGCTGGCATTCGGAGAAATATTCAATATCGCATAGGCGTCATTCAGCGTCGGGCCAGGTGACTGTCCCGCCCTGCCACCCTGACTTCCTGCTCCGGCGAAAACGCGTTCCGCTTCGACCATGCGTATCAACCGGCGAAACAGGAACTCCGGTATACCCAAGTGCCGACAGATGTGGAGCAGTACACGCTCTTCGGCGGGCTCTATTCTCCCGGAGGCCATCGCGGCCTGGAGCTGTATCTCCATGAACATCTGAATCAACGTACTTCGTCGGTGGCATTCGTGGCGAAACTGATCCAAAACTTCATCGAGCGGAAAATCAGATTGCTTTCCTTGATTGAATAGCTTGATCGCAGCCTCGCGGGTCTCTGGATCCAAGTCCATTTTCGCCATCACCGCCTCAGCGGTTGCGATTTCTTCCTGGGAGACACGGCCATCGACCTTGGCCAGATGGCCCATAATGGTGAAGGTGGCGGTAAAAAACGCAGTCTGAACCCGCTCCTGATCCCCCGGTTCCAGCTCTTCAGTCTCCAATCCTTTGATACCGCGATCCAGGTTATGTCCCAGAACCGCCCCTAGCAGCGCTCCCAGTGGCCCCCCTAGTATGAACCCGAATGCACCGCCGGCCAGCTTTCCCCACCAACTCACAATGGTCTCTCCATCAGAACCTATTTCCCCTTCAGATAGCGCTCATCACTAAAACTGCCAACCCAGGCTGGCTTATATAGCACCAACATAGTGATGATCCAACCGTTGATCAATGCCTCTGGAAAAAACATCAAGGGAAAGAAAGGCAATAAATCTTGCTCGAGTTGAAACCAGGTGTAGACGCCGCTGCTGACCAACAACTGGGCCGAAGCATAGCCACAAACAGTAGCCGCAAAGCCACCGATAAAAAAGGCATTGAGCAGAACATAAACGAAGAAATTGCGCGGTAACCGCGAGTGTGCGAACACCAGCGCAAACTGAGTGATCGTCACGGGCAACACACCAAGAAGTATGCCGTTGAGCGCGAATCCCTGCCAATCTAGGCCCAGATTCAAGCTGAGTCCGAATAGGGCGATGGCAGTGGAGATGAGTGCAAACGACCACCCGAACATTAGCGTTACCGCGGTCACTCCCAGGAGATGGTAACTCCAATACTGGTCGACGTTGGCCCGTACATGCCAAAGCACCATTAATATGACACAAACGCCGAGAAATACATTGAGTTGCTCACTCGCGAGTAGCCGACGCCATGGTGCCATGCGCACCGCAGCACCGATAAGCAGCAGGTAAACGGCCCAAGCCGCCCAATGAAAGGGCGTAGAAAAAATCGTCGCCTGCAATTCCATGCCACCTATCCGCTTTATCGAGACTCGAACTCAGGTTCATCCAACTCTCTAGACGCTTACCTAAAACCCGAGTCAAAAACCGCTGAAGAATATACCTGCTGAGATACGGATGTCCGACAAAATCGCGGATTATGCGATTCGCTCGGTTGTCGGAGATTAGCGCTCCTTGAGCCGCAGCCGCTCTGCCTCAATTTCGATCGGGAGCGGTTCCAACCGCTGATTCACACAGGGGCCGTGCACGCATAATCCGGTCTTGATCTCAAATAACGCACCGTGTACCGCACACATTATGTAAGCGCCGTCGGCATCCAGAAACTGGTGTGGACTCCAATCCAGCGGTGCACCGGTATGCGGGCAGCGGTTTAGATAAGCAAACACCTCCCCATCCTTCCGCACTACAAAGCCCTGTGGTTCATGAGATCCCGCTTTCAACGTTATGGAGCGAGAGGCTCCTTCCGGAAGGTCTTCGAGCTTGAGCAAGGTCGATTTTGAGACATCCATCAGGTTGCGGGTCCTGCGTAGCAGGTGGAATTAATGGGCACAGCAGTGAGAAAAGTGGGGACTAAAATTATACTGCCCAAATGCGGAGTTTAATCCAGACCCTCGCTGACTTTCCAGTGGCAAGTCAACCCAAGTACGCCATGGCGAAACAACCTTAGACCGTGATTACTCCATTTCCCTCACGACTCGAAATCCCAGTGAGGGCAATTTAGCATCGGGATGGTAGTGGAAACGCTTGGTGGTGCGCAAACTGTCTCCCGGAGTATTATACGCACCTCCTCGAGCCACTCGCTGGTCGCAATCCTCTTCCAACCATGGACTGCCATCTCCAGGCGCACCTTCGTAGCTGTCATGATAGCAGTCAAGAGTCCATTCCATGACGTTACCCGCGGTATCATTGATGCCAAACGCATTGGCGTCGAAACTGCCGGTTTGCGCCGAGGAGATACCGTCCCATTTGCTCCCGCAGTCGAAGCAGTTGGCGTGGTTCTCCTCAATCTGGTAACCCCACCAATAATAGCTATTCCCTCCGGCAGCCGCAGCGTACTCCCACTCGGCCTCGCTTGGAAGGCGATAGCGTCTGCCCGTCTGCTGAGACAACCACTTCGTGTAGGCTACCGCTTCCTTCCAGCTGACGTTTACCACCGGACGACTCCCGCGACCCCAACCCTGATCGTAGGGCAAGGCTCGACCGGTTGCTTTGGAGAACTTTCTATAGTCGTCGTAGGTCACCTCGTCCCTGGAAATGACGAAACGCGGAACCTTGACAACATGAGGTGGAATTTCATCTCTGGCCAGCTGATTGCGTTGATGGCCCATCACAAACTCACCCCCGCGCAGATACACCATGGTAGGGCCATGGCCACCGCGTCTCAGGCGATCCTGAATAATAGTGCCCGTGGCTGGTTCGTTATTTCTGTCTGCCGATACCGCTGACTGGGACTGAGTTGTTTTTGTAGTCCGTGAATCACTATCGTCGACAATCGAAGTCTCTACGTTAGAGACCGATGTAGATTCGTTCACCAATCCCTTTCTGGTCTCCGACATGGCATCTTCAGCCAAACCGGGCTGCTGCTGATGGTCAGCCATCATGCCTGTAAGTATTTCCCCTCGGCCACTCAAAATGGATAGCCCCTCAGCTACGGTGAAGGCCAACAAGGCGCCAACTACAGCCCCCTTGATAACCGAACCTCCGCTGGATTCACCCAAGTGCTTTCGGGGAAGCGCTGCGAACTGGCTCTGAGTTACCGAATTTTGCAAATCCTCCAGTTGTTGCTGCGCATCCTGCAACATCCCTTCGAACTGCTTACGCGCCTGCACCTCTTCGCGGCGACGCAGTTTATCCTCACCAGCCTCTTTCTGAGCAATCTCCATCGCTCTCTGCAGCCGGTCAATCTCGCCATTGCGAAGCTCTATCTCCTCCAGGGACTCCCGCTGTTGGGCCTGTAGTTTGCTCAGGACTTCGTCCTGTTCATCCTTGAGCCGCTGATATTCGAGTATTTCTCGCCTCAGTACTTCGTTTTCCGCAGTTTCCGCCGAGCCGCTGAGTTCCTTGTCCCTGAGCTGCTTTCTCAGTTTATTCAGATCTGTGTCCGCTTGCTCCCTGACCACGCGCAGTTCCTGCCGCAGGGCTGAGGTCTGGTCCAGCCCTTTACTGCTTGACCCACCATTTAGAGGCTCAACGTACTCTTTGATGACATTGCGCAATTCCTCCACTTCTGAATTCAGACGGTTGACCTCTTTTTGCGCTTCTTCTGCTTCGCGTTTCAACTTTCTGATTTCGCGATCATCTTCGCGGGAGAAGCGAGAAGCCTCTTCCCGTAGCTTTTTCAATTCCTCACGCAATCGCTCCGCTTCGGCAGCATTGTCTCCCGAGGTGCGCAACAGCTGCTCGGTTTCGAGCAGCTGTTGGTTCGCTTGTTCCGCTTGTTGCCTGAGTTCGGCCAACTCTCCTTCGTGTTTCTGATTCTGTTCCTCACCCTGTGCAATCAGATCGGAAACGCGTTGTCGTAACTGTTCCTCGACGCCTTCCGCCGCTTCACCCGCCGCTGTGGCTGGCGGTGTATTCTGATCCGTGTCTTTATCAGGTGGATTTGCTTCGTTACTCACCTGAATCTCCCCAACAGGCCCATGCACAGTAGATAGGGCCAGGAAAAACCCAGCCCCGCCCCCAATACTCCGAACCACGCCAAGTGGAATCCCGTACGCAGGATTGTGAATGCTGCCGAAACTTGGTGATCACAGTAGTTAAAACCTATTGGTCAAACGCCCTTATTCACATTCTTATCTTCAAAGCATACCGCACATGGTTTTATCGGCACCTAGTGGGGCGAGCTTAACGTAAAAACACCTGAGAGACTAAGCCTATCCATCTAGGGCCTGATATTATGCCCAGTCAGCGATGCTGTCGGCCCGATTTGCTCGGCCAACGGTTACTCAATCCGACCCGCTGGGAACGCCTCCCTGAATGGGAATGGCATCCGCATAGAGATGGGATCAACTTTACCTATGAAAAGAGAGAGAGGCATTGTGGCTGCCGGACACGAAATGACTGCCCAGGCAGCGGCAGAGATATTGAAGGCAGGCGGCAATGCTTTCGACGCCACCCTTGGAGCTATATTCGCCAGTTGCGTGGCCGAACCGGTGCTCGCCTCGCTCGGGGGCGGCGGCTTTCTGCTCGCAAGTACGCCTGATAAACCGCCCCTGCTGTACGACTTTTTTACCCAGACCCCAAGATCCAAGGCAGCTCCTGAAGCCGCAGATTTTTATCCAATCGTGGCGGACTTCGGCACCGCTCAGCAAGAGTTTCACATTGGCATGGGCTCTATCGCCACCCCAGGAGTCATCAAAGGCGCTTTTCATATTCACCGCGCACTCTGCCGTATGCCCCTCAGGACGATTATCGAACCTGCCTGCGAATATGCTCGTTCAGGGATAATCGTCAACAGCTTCCAGCACTACATCTCCGAAATCGTATCGCCCATTATTCTCTCGAGCCCTGCCGCGCTGGCGCTGTATGCCACCAAAGAAGCGCCCAACGACATTGCGAAGCCAGGGGAAATCGTTTGTTTTAACCACCTCGCCGATGCCTTTGAGAATCTTGAACGAGAGGGTTCAGACCTCTTTTATTTTGGAGAAATGGGACGGCAACTGGTAGAGGACAGCAGTCGGCAGGGAGGATACCTCCGCAGTAGTGATCTGAGAACATACCAAGTCGTCGAGCGAAAACCCCTGGAACTCAGTTACCACCGGGCTCACCTCTACACCAATCCTGCTCCATCGGTGGGCGGCACCCTAATAGCTGTTGCTTTATCGCTTCTCGAATCGGAAATGGTTGGCAGACAATCGCCGGACAGCCTGTTGCCGCCGATGTGTGTCGCATTCGCCCAAAAGCTTACCCAACAATTACGTCTTGATCATAAAGTTGAACAGAATTTGAATTCGCAGTTCGCCGAGAAACTACTCAGTAAGGAATATCTTCGCGACTATCATGAAAGCATGCGTAATCACGCTCACTGCTTTCGAGGTACCACGCAAATCAGCGTAGCGGATAGCGAAGGCAATATGGCCAGCATGACTTTGTCGAATGGGGAGGGTTCCGGGTACGTCCTCCCCGGGACCGGGATCATGTTAAACAATATGCTGGGGGAGGAGGACATCAATCCACACGGTTTCCACAATTGGCCGGAAGATCGGCGAATCGCTTCAATGATGTCACCCACCCTCGTGCACCAAGATAACGGTCAGGCAATTGCCACCGGATCGGGAGGTTCCAACCGCATACGCAGCGCCATACTCCAAGTGCTGGTCAACTTGTTAGATTTCGGAATGAGTGTGGATGACGCGGTGGAACACCCACGGCTACACTTCGAGGGAGATCTGCTCAACTTGGAGTACGCTGCGGACGCAGCTCAGATTCAATCGTTGCTAGAAGTCTATCCCAACCACCGTCTTTGGCCGGAAAAGAATCTGTTCTTTGGCGGAGCCCACACTGTGGTGCGTTCACCATCAGCCGCGCTGACTGGTAAAGGAGATAGCCGCCGGGGTGGCGTTTGCATCTCCGTCTAGCCGCTTTGTAAAACACAGCACCGAATATACTCTCCATAACTCGCGATCCCATTCGCGCAAAGCATGGATTCACCTTTTTGTCGACCGATCACTATGCATCGAACTTAGCAACAGTGAGCAGGCAATATGGCTTGAGTGAGCGTTGTCGATCGCACTAATTAGCTGACGATCAAACAACAACAAACGCATTTGAGAGCGTTATTCCTTGGTAAATTCGCCGAATGACACTCTAGTTTGCCAAAATTTGCTTATTTTACAGCGTTTTCTATTGGAAAATGTTTTTTCTATGCTATGTTTATCGCGGTATTTCCCAGCAAACCAGGAGCATTCGATGGCCGTAAAGAAAAAAGCCGCAAAACGATCCGTCCCGAAAGCGGCAAAATCCGCAAAGAAAACCAACTCCAAAAAAGCCGTAGCAAAGAAAAAGGCTGCAGTAAAAAAACAGTCAGCAAAGCCCATCAAACTAAAATCTATCACCACTCGACAGACCAAGACGCAAATCCTTCAGGCAATAGCTGAAGATACCGGTCTTTCTCGTAAACAAGTAGCAGAGGTTTTCGGATCATTGGGAGAACTCATTCAGCGCCACATGCAGCGCCGCGGTTCTGGAGAGTTCGCCATTCCCGATACCGGTGTCAAAATCCGTCGGGTTAGACGGCCAGCACGCAAATCTCGAATGGGCCGAAACCCGGCTACCGGAGAAGCGATAAAGATAGCGGCAAAACCCGCCTCAACCGTAATCAGGGTGGCCGCACTCAAGGCGCTCAAAGATACATTGAACTGAAGGGGCTTGCGTTCGAGGCATCCTTAGACAATAAGTCTGCCTCGGACTTTCAGCGCATGTTTCGAGAAAACCACTCTAGACTTCAATACCAGTGTATTTCTGGCTGTTGGTGCACCTGTTTCTGCACCAACAGTCTCTAGCGGCAGCCCCAGGCGTGCTCAATATTGGCGTAGGGTCAACTCCCCTCCGCGTTGAACCATCTCCAGCTGTTTCAAGAAACTCATGCCTAATAGTACTTGTCCCATGGACATGGTTGGCAGAATGGATGCACGAACATTCTCCAGTCTGATTGCGCCCAACCTAACTTCATCCAAGCGGGTACTCCACGAGGTTACAACTCCATTGGCAGTCTGACTAACGGTCGCCCGCCCTCGTTTCAATTTGAGACGATCAGCCAAAGACTCAGGTATGGCGACATCCGTGGCGCCCGTATCCAACAGAAAAGTCACACCGGTCCCATTGATTTCTCCACCAGCGAGATAGTGACCGCGGGGATTGCGTTTCAGCACGACTTCTCGTGCACCTGACTCTGCTACCCCGGTTTGCGGGACAGCGTTTGGGTTTTCACGTTGGTTAAGATAAGACTGAAACATCACCGTGAGGAGAACTAGGAGCAACACCCAAGCTCCCACTATCATACCCCGCCCCAAACGCCTCGAACCGTTGGCCGGCTCTCCCGGTTCTGTTTCCATTTTGGTCATTTCACCCGGTTCGTTTCCAACTCAACTGCCTCGTTGATCAAACACAGCAATCCGATTTTCCTGAAGACTTGAGAAACGCCTTTGGCTCCCATCTTCATCATCGCATGTGGAGTTTGACCCTCGAATATACATCGAAGTTCATAATGTCGGCATGCGCTGATCCTTTGCAAAGCCTAACGAATCGGGCGGTATCCTCCCTGTCCGCCGCGGAGACGCATTGCGCGATTAAACTTGGTGCGATAGTGCATTATCGCACTGCTGCCATTTGCGGACACGTCGAATACCCTCCATCCCTCAGGTGAGCGGTAGAAACGAAACTCCAACTGAGCCGGATATCTTCCCGGATTAAGCACGCCCACCATTACCGTGGCTTGGTTGACGTCATCACGGCGGGTTCGCAGAATCCTCACCTGCTGTCCCTCGTACCCGGAGAGGCGCATAGCCAGCGTGGTCAAAAAGTCCACCTTAATCTGCTGTTCCAACTCCAGCCGGCGTGCTTCACCCAGGTATCTCCAGGATCTGCCGCCCGCCCAGCGGGCCATGTAAGAAAAATCGAAATAGGGTGCGATCTCCCGATCAAGAAACAGCCTCACCTCCTCTCTGGCGGGATTATCGTTCTGTCGGGCGAAGGCCAATAGCTTACGCAGACCGGCCTTAAGGATAGCTGCCGGCTCGGACTGCTCAACCTGATAAGGGGGGTAATAAGGCCCTGTTCGGCCGATCGGATAAGATTGCGCATGGGCTACACCACTTATAGCAACGATCAGCAATATCATGGTTCTGGTCATAGAATACATAGTTCCTCCCGCTTCATCTGTTTTTTAATTAGCTCCGGTAAAACCCGAGATTTCAGATTGCCAGGAGATTCTGGGAATCTCAAGCGTATGGCATCTATACTGCTTCTCTATGCACGTATTCGCAGCTTTGTAAAACGCGGCTTGATACTTTAGGGAAGGAACTAGGGGCGAGGAGTATCTGGACTTATTTTGCATGAATGGTGAATGGGCACGCCCAGAATTTATCCAAAGTCACCTTGACTGTATCACCGTTTTCAACGAGAAAAACCTTTCCGGCACGGAGGGCTGTTCATGACCGAAGTAGTTGCAACCAACCAGACTATTCTGGTGGTAGGCGGCGGCATCAGCGGTATTACATCTGCTCTGGAAGCTGCCGAGACTGGAAAAAAAGTCGTGATGGTCGAAAAACGACCGTTCATTGGGGGCCGCATCACCCAATTGTTCAAGTATTTCCCCAAGCTCTGCTTCCCAACATGTGGTCTGGAAATAAACCAACGCCGGGCTAAGATGAATCCCAACCTCACCATCATCACCATGGCCGAGGTTACGGATATTAAAGGAAGGGCGGGCGCTTACACCGCCACCGTAAAGATCAGTCCCAGGTATGTTAACGAGAACTGCACTGGCTGCGGTGACTGCGAGAACGCGGTCACTAGCGAGTTTGACGACGAATTCAACTACGGATTGGGCAGCCTCAATAAACGTAGAGGTGCCTATCTGCCCCACGGCATGGCTCATCCCCAGAGATATGTGCTAGATCCCCGAATCATAGGTACCGAAGACGGCGACAAGGCCAAGGCAGCCTGCAAAGTCGGCGCCATCGATTTAGCAATGAAGGAGGAGACAATCTCGTTCAAGGCCGGCGCGATCATCTGGGCAACAGGTTGGCGACCTTACGATGCCAACAAGATACAACCCTATGGTTACGACCGTTATGCGAACGTGATCACCAACGTGGAGTTCGAACGAATGGCCGATCCCCAAGGCCCAACGGGAGGCAAGTTGCTCAGGCCCTCGGATGGCAAAGATGCCAAAAACGTCGCCTTTATCCAATGCGCGGGCTCGAGAGACCACAACCATTTGCTTCACTGCTCTCGTATCTGCTGCATGGCAAGCCTCAAACAAACCCACTTCGTCCAGGAGGCGTGGGGCAATGAGGGCAAATCAACGATTTACTACATCGATATTAGGGCTATCGATCGATTCGAGGAGTTCTATCAAAGGGTCAAGGCCAATCCCAACGTCTCCTTTATCAAATCCAAGGTGGCTTCCATCACCGAAAACAACCAAACCGGGAATCCTGTCCTCCATGGCGTGGATGTGGAGAGCTACAACCGCGATGCTGCCGGCGGCTATGTCCGTTATGCCACGGAATACGACTTAGTTGTGCTGGCCATAGGCATGGAACCCAGCGTGGACAAGGGAGCGTTTCCTGTTGATATCCAAATCAACGAGGAAGGCTTCATCGAACCTGCAACCGGAAATGGGGGTGTCTTTGCCGCAGGCTGTGCATCCGAAGCGCTGGATGTGAACCGCGCAGTGCAGCAGGCAACAGGAGCTGCGTTGCGGGCCATCCAGGTAGTGAATCGCGTCGCTGGAACTGAGGGTTGATCGAGTGGCTGACGAAAAGAAATTTGCCGGCTACATCTGCACCGGTTGTGGTATTGGGGAGCGACTCGATACAGGGCAGTTGGAAAATCTCGCAACTCGGGAAGGCAAGATGCAGTCCTGCACCCAACACGAAATGCTATGCAGTAAAGAAGGCGTGCAGATGATTCGAGATGACATCTCTGCAGGCGTCACGCATATCATGATCGCTGCCTGTTCCCGGCGCGCCAAAGTGGAGGCCTTCAACTTCACTGAGATCGCAATGTCGCGGGCCAACCTCAGGGAGGGTGTTATCTGGGTACGCCCGGACAACGACGAAAACCAGGAAACCACCCAGGAGATGGCCGACGACTATCTCCGCATGGCCTGCGCGGAAGTCAAGTTCATGAATCAGCCAACTGCTTCCGGCGAACAGACGCTGAACAAGAAAATTCTGATTGTCGGTGGCGGTATAACCGGCATGACGACGGCACTGGAAACTGCAGCAGCCGGCTACCCGGTCCACATTGTTGAAAAAAGTGGTGCGCTGGGAGGACATGCCGCGGGCTACTACAAGTCGATACCCAGCCGCTCGCCCTATGCAACACCCCAGGAGAGCGGAATCGAGCAGATGATCGTAGATATCGAGGCTAGCGAACGCATCACCGTGCACTTAAACAGCACGCTGGCAACCACCAGTGGCGCTCCTGGCCGGTTTGTCGCCGAAATCGCCACTGAGTCTGGCGCCTTTGTCACGGAGACTTTTGGCGCCATTGTCCAGGCAACCGGCTTCAATCTCTTCGATCCCAGTGGCCTGGCTGAGTACGGGTACGGCAAGAGCCCCGACATCGTCACCAATGAGGAGTTGGAAAAATTAGCCAAGATGGCCAAGGGCAATCCCATCAAACGCCCCTCCGACGGCAAAGAGGTGCGGTCGGTGGCATTTCTACAAAATGTGGGTCAAAACTCAAATACAGCGGGGCACCTTCCCTACCATTCCGGTATTGGCGACCTCGTCGCTATCAAACAGGCAATGTATTTCAAGGAGCTGAACGGAGATTGCGACACCACAATCCTGTTCGACAATCTGCGTACGCCGGGGGCCGCCGGGGAGAATTTCTATCGCGCAGGCCAAGAACGTATGATCATCTTTGCCAAGGGGCGGGTCACAGAAGTGATTCCCGGCGCCTCGCTGCAGGTGAAGTTTCAGGACCTTATCCTCAACGACGACGCCAACATGGAGTGCGATCTGGTGGTGCTTGACGTGGGCATGGTGCCAAACACCGGCCCTGACCCATACGCCCAGCAGGCGGTCGACGAGGCCGAGAACGAGGAGGAGAGGGAAGCCGCTCGCGCCTTGTTGACCCATGCGCCGCCTTCCGTTCTCAATCTAGACTATCGCCAGGGGACAGACCTACCCCATTTACAGCATGGCTTTACCGACTCACATTTTATCTGCTTTCCCTACGAAACCAGACGCACAGGAATCTATGCTGCCGGACCACAGCGCCGCCCCATGGATATGCGCCAGGCAGCCGATGATGCCGCTGGCGCTGCGATGAAGGCGATTCAAGCCACGGAGAATGCCGCCAGGGGTGTGGCGGCTCATCCCCGCGCGGGGGATCTGTCGTTCCCCAGATTTCGCAAAGAGGGATGCACCCAGTGTAAACGCTGTACGGTCGAATGCCCGTTCGGTGCCATCGACGAGGACGAGCAGCGCTACCCCATGTTCAACGAAGCGAGATGCCGCCGCTGCGGAACTTGCATGGGGGCTTGCCCAGTGCGAGTGATCTCATTTGAGAACTACTCTATCGACACTGTTGGCCAACAGATCAAGAACGTGAATGTACCGGATGAATTCGACCAAAAACCCCGGATTCTGGTACTGGCATGCGAGAACGATGCCTATCCGGCGCTCGATCAGGCGGGTATGAATGGTGTTGAGATCAATCCCTGGACAAGAGTGGTGCCGGTACGCTGTCTGGGTTCCGTCAGCCTTTCCTGGATCACCGACTCGCTGAATAACGGATACGATGGAATCATCCTCTTGGGTTGTAGTAAAGGAGACGACTACCAGTGCCATTTCGTCAAGGGTTCCGCGATGGCGCACGAGCGCATGAGCAAGGTTAGCGACACACTCCGGTCCCTGAACTTGGAACCGGAGCGTGTCGAAGTCTACGAGGTGGCGATCACGGATATCGAACGGGCGCCCAAGTTGATAAACAAAATGGCGGAAACGATTGAGAAAATCGGTCTAAGCCCGTTTAAATTTTACTCCCATTGAAGAATTTGGGAATTGGACAACGATTACGGCCAGTGGATTGCAAGCGTCCCTAGCGGCTCTACGATACGGAACCCGAGGACCGTTGGCAGTAATCGAACAACTTGCTATTTGTAGGGTGGAATCACCGACGCGTCCTGACTACCCTGCAGGGTGAACAAGAGAAATGAGTGATTTCAATATCCCAATGATTGAACAATATCGCAACAGATTCCTTCTGGAGGTAGAGGCGAATGTGGAACAGGGTCATTGGGTCAAGATGTGCATGCAGTGCGGCGTCTGTGCCGGCTCGTGCCCCTTGGGGGACGCCTGGGAACACCCTCCCCAGGAGATTTTCATGATGATCCGCGCCGGAAAACGCAAACAGGTACTGGGTTCCGAGTCTATGTGGATGTGCACCTCATGCTACAACTGCATTGCGCGCTGCCCAAGAGGATTGCCCATCACCCATATCATGCACGGCCTGGCCCACTACGCCAAACGCCTGGGGCTGGTGCCAAAAAACCAACCCACACAGAAGTTTGCCCAGCTTTTCTGGGAAAATCTCATTAGGAAAGGCAGGATTAACGAACTCAAGCTTGGTATGGCCCTCTATTTCATGGACGGTTTTAGTCAGGGGATGAAGAACACGATGGCGAAACAGAAACTGGGCATGAATATGCTCAAGGCAAAACGCTTAAGTGTCAGTGAGGCCTGGGGTGGCCACAAGGTGAAGGATCTCTCTGGATTTCAGAAGATGATCGCCAAGGCGCAGCTGTTGGAAGACGCTCGCATCAGTAACAAAAACTAAACGTGGAATTATTCAGAATGGCCACAAAAGAGTACTCCTTCTATCCTGGATGTACCTCGCAGAAAGGCGCATCTTCGTCCAACATGCAGAAGTCTGTCGAAACCATGTGCGAAGAACTCGACGTCAAACTCAACCAGATTCCGGATTGGAACTGTTGTGCTGCCTCAATCGGTTATGCAGGGGGCGGGGAGCTACCGCGTCTAGCACTATCCGCGCGTAACATAGCACTGTCCGAGCAACACAATGCCGGACAGGATATAGTTGCCACCTGTGCCGCCTGCTGGCTTGCCGTCAGGGAAGCCAAAGAGCGCTTCGAGGAGAACGACAACCTTCTGGTTGAAGCCAATCAGGCACTCTCCGAAGCCGGTCTGAAGCTCAACAACGAGACACCAGTCAGACATATGGTGGAAGTTCTAATTGAGGATCTGGGATATGAGGCCATTGGCGCAAAAGTGAAACGCCCCCTCGAGGGTATCAAGATCGCCGGCTACGTCGGCTGCCAGACCAACCGCCCATTTGGTATTGACGGAGAATCCTTTGAGAATCCCATGTACCTGGACAGGCTCGTGGAGACCGTTGGCGGTGACCCGGTCAAGGGTTATGACATGAAGGTGCAGTGCTGTGGGGGAGCCCTGGCCTTCTCCGAACCTGAAAAATCCCAAGATATGATCAAAGGGATAATCGAATCCGCCTATGACGGTGGAGCGGATATTATCGTCACTCCCTGTCCTGTTTGTCAGATGAACGTAGAAATCTATCAGGATAATATCAACGAGCGGCATGGAACCAAGTTTAATATGCCGGTGGTCTACTATAGTCAACTGATGGATGTAGCCTTTGGACGCTCTGCAAAAGATGCTGCATTGGATCAACAGGTCATCAAAGCTAAAAAGCTACAGGATCTAGCACACACATAGGTACACAGCACTCATCATAAAAACCCGTTCGCCCGCCCTCTTCAGAGGGCGTCTTTGTTGGCAGCCGAATGTTGGAGAAGAGACCGCGAGAACCGTCAGATTGTTTTCCGTTTCCAAGCTTCAAGAGTGGGTATCGACAGCCCACCATGAAAGAGATCATGATTAACTATCGCGCCGGCCTGCATGTTTTGGGAGAGAGAGCTGTATGAGATTTCTAACTGGGGATATCGGGGGAACCAAATCGCGTCTCGCACTGGCGGAATCGGTTCGCGGAAACCTGCGACTCAGCAACGAGAAGACCTACCTTAGTGCCGATTTTTCCGGGCTTGAAGAAATACTGTTGCGATATCTACAAACGCTGGGCCAACCTGTAGATGGCGCCGCTCTTGGACTTCCCGGGCCAGTTACGGGGGGACGATGCGAAGTTACCAACTTACCCTGGAGCGTAGACGCGTCGTCGCTGAAAGAGAATGTCCACCTGCCACAGGTGGAACTGGTCAACGATTTGGAAGCCACGGCCTGGGGAATCGGCGCACTCACCGATAGCGATATATTGACACTACAACCCGGTAACATCGATTCCCGGGGAAATTGCTCCATTATCGCCGCTGGCACTGGACTCGGACAGGCGGGTATGTTTTGGGATGGATCCAGACACACTCCTTTTCCTTCCGAAGGGGGGCATGCGGATTTTTCTCCAGGCAACGATCTTGAGGTAGAGCTTTTTAATTGGCTCCGGGGAAAATACGGAAAAGTCTGCTGGGAGCAGGTGGTCTCGGGCCCAGGTTTGGTGGATATTTTCAGGTTTCTTTCGGAGTTTTGGAAAACCCCGGTGCCTGCAGTGCTTGAAGAAGCAATGAGCCGAGGAGACCCCGCGGCTGCGATATCAACTGCGGCTACAAGCGGCGCATCCAAAACCTGTAAAGAGAGTATGCTGCTATTCGCCCGCCTATATGGCGCCGAGGCGGGTAATCAGGCGCTCAAACTCATGGCTATCGGTGGCGTATATATCGGCGGTGGTATTGCCCCCAAGATAATTCAATGGCTGCAACACCCCTCTTTTCTTGAGGCCTTCAACGACAAGGGAAAGATGCGGCGGCTCATGGAGGGGATGCCGGTCCGGGTAATTCTGAACGATCGGGCTGCACTGCTCGGTCCGGCGATGAAATATCTTCCGGCACTTGCATAAGCCAATATATCACAACCGCTCGAAATGACTTTAGGAGCAGACTATTTGCGGGGAGCTTAGAGTTCGATGAACTCCAACGCGTTGGCATCGGGGTCCCGACAAAACAGTGCCCGGCGTCCTGAGCGACTGCGGCTGTAAGCTACTCCGGCGGCATCAAGCCGCTCGGCAATGAGCTGTAAATCGGATACCCACAATGCGACGTGTCGATCACGCCCCCCATGATCAGGGCGACCTTCGGGTGAGTCTGGGTTCGGCAATTCAAGCAAGTGTAACTGCTGCCGTCCTACAGACAACCAAGCTCCAGGGTAGCCCAGTTGCGGCCGATCGCTACAAACCGATATTCCGAGCACCCCCTGGTAGAAATCGAGTGACTTGCGAGTATCGCCAACTAATAGACTCGCATGATGTATGCCTTGGATCATATCTGTGGGCGACCCCTAATCGGTCAATCTGCCAAGCCCGATAACAAGGAAAACTGCCTTAGCTATCGATGGTCCGTGCTCCCGCCAACTTCTACGCATCCTTGTACTTGTCATCCTCTTCCTTCTGTTGGCGCGCAATTTCCGCCTGCCGCCGTGCGTCCCACACCTCCTGTCTGCGATCTATACGCTTTTCCCAGACTCCCTTTTTCTCCTGTATCGTACGTTCTCCAAAGAAGGCCTGTTTCATAAATCGCACGCCGAACTGCATCAAAGAAAGATCCTCTTTCTCCAGTACCTGGTATACCGAATCCTCCAGCTCATAAGCATTCTTGAAGCTATCGCTCAGAACAAAACGGCGAAAACGATCCATGTCAAACGAGCACATGAAAAACATCTGCAGTGTTACCTCGGGGGGACGCCCTACCGTGGGGCCCATAGATCGACGCTTCAGCATCAACTGCAACCACTCACGGTTCATCTCGACGTAGGGTGCGGTTTCCTGCGTGGCGAGATACTCTGCGATGCTCTGTTGCAGAGGCTCTTCATGTCCTTTGCAATGGTCTTCCTTGACCAGAAAGTAGTGCGTCTCATCGGTCTTGCTGCCAGATGCCAGCAAAGACATATGCCCAAGTGGGTAATATCTGCAAGCGGTGGGTCTATCACTATAGACACTGCAACCTTTTACAGTCAGAAATTTACAGGCGCCCGATTCATCGGTCTTAAGTTTGATGCCGGGCAAACCCTCCTGATCCATACGAAATGGCACGGTATGCTGCCTAAGAAAATCAGTCGAATTCTTGCCTACCCGGTCCTTCAGCCTAATCACATCATAAGGTGTCAAGGTGATGTCTGCTTTCTTGCAGCAGGCGTTGAAGCAAGAGACCGCCTTGTGGCAGTGAAAACTGAGTGTGGAGCCAAGTTCCAGCATCTCAGGGACCAGGTTACTCTCGAAGGGAAGATCGAATTTTCCACTCATTGGGATCTCCTGCACTTTCGTGCCTAGCCCTTTACCTTGCGTCGCTACTCTGAACAGCGTCTGGAGCCGTGCATCAGCAGAAACGTCCCTGTTTGTTTGCACCTAGCACCGGCGAGAGAAGGACCGGGGAAAGTTTAAGCCGTCCCCAGCATAGCGCTGTATACACCGACTAATATAGCCGATCGCTGCCTGCCTGAGTTGAGTTACTCGCTCTTAAAAAAAGCCCGGGCGCTTCTCAGCCCCCGGACTCCCGTTCAGGCTAACGGACCCTATCTCTATTTGAACAGCTTGGACTTGTCCACCAGGTCCACGTGGGCTCGCTTAAATACCGTCCACTGCTTGGTTTCCTTGTCATAAACAGAGTTGACAAAACAGTGCCAATTTTCTTCGTCCACGAAGTTCTTATCCATTCGGTAGTAGAATCCAGGATAACGCGACTCCTCACGGAATTGGATGTGCTTCATATGCGCTTCAGCGGTTATTATCCGATGATAGTTCTCCCAGGCACGCAATAATTCATGTAGATCCTTGGCGCGCATCTTCCGCGAATCTTCCTTCAGTTTGGTCAGCTTTTCTTCAGCCACTTCCAGCATATGGGCGTTGGTGGTGTAATAAGTAGCAACACCAGCAACATATTCATCCATAATTTTCTGCAAGCGGAATTGCAACATCCTTGGAGTGATATAGTTGGGGTTGATATCGATCGCCGTGGAGTAGTCTTTGTGCTCCATGTAGTTGCGAACAGGCTGGTAGACCTCTGCCACCAAGTCTTCAACACTCTCGGCCAGTTCAATCTTGCGTGACTGGTTGTCCATAACAAACTTGACCATTGCCTTGGCAGCCATTCGACCCTCGGCATGAGATCCGGAAGAAAACTTATGTCCGGAAGCGCCAACACCATCGGCTGCGGTGAACAGACCTTTCACGGTGGTCATGCCGCGATAACCCCAGTTCCAGCCCGAAGGCAGGTGCTCGGGAACACCGGACTCTGTCTCTTCCGTGGGTGCGCCCAAATCTTCCGGACCGGAAACCCATATGCCGCAGCAACCTGAGTGGGAGCCCAAAAGGTAGGGCTCGGTAGGCATCAGTTCAGAGTTCCTTTTCTCCGGTTCAATGTTCTCACCGGCCCAGATGCCGCACTGGCCGATACACATGTCGAGGAAGTCTTCCCATGCTTCGGCTTCGAGGTGCTTGACCTCACGCGGACTCAAGGTCTCACGTAGGTTGGCTAAAGCAGTGACCGTATCCATCCAAATCGGGCCGCGCCCCTCTCTCAACTCTTTCAGCATCAAGTGGTTACGTAGGCAGGAGGCGGGCACCGCAGCCTGACCATAGGGAGGATAGTCGTCCAGCATCTCCTTATTGCGCTGCAGGTATACTTCACCGAAAGCGTTGGTGGCCTGGGACTTGAACAGCAAGAACCAGGCGCCCACCGGTCCATAGCCATCCTTGAAGCGTGTCGGAACGAATCGGTTTTCCATCAACGTCAATTCGGCGCCGGCCTCGGCTGCCATAGAATAGGTAGAACCGGCGTTCCACACCGGATACCAGGCACGGCCCAGACCTTCACCTACAGAGCGGGGACGGAAGATGTTTACACACCCCCCTGCTACAAGCAGGCAAGCCTTGAATTTGTAGACCACCACCTGGTTTTCTCGAACCGAGAAACCAACAGCACCGGCGATACGGTTACTGTCTTTTTTGTCATTGACTAGCTTGGCGATGAAGATACGCTCTTGGATATTGTCCATACCCAGGGCTTTCTTGGCTGCCTCGGCGACAATCCACTTGTAGGATTCACCGTTGATCATGATCTGCCACTTACCCGAGCGCACGGGTTTACCGCCATCCTTTAACGGGGTCATGCCTTTCGAACCATCGAAACGCTCACCGTTTTCGTCAGTTTTCCAAATGGGCAATCCCCACTCTTCGAACAGGTGCACCGACTCGTCTACGTGCCGGCCAAGATCATAGGCGAGATCGTCACGGGTAATCCCCATTAGGTCGTTGGAGACCATGCGGGCGTAGTCGGCTGGATCCTGCTCTGCGCCAATATAGGTGTTAATGGCAGACAGGCCTTGGGCAACCGCACCCGAGCGATCCAGCGCTGCCTTGTCGACCAGCTTGACTTTGATGTCCACACCCTCTTTCTTGGCCGCATCGAGCCAAGGACCAATCTCGTATGCCGCGCCACAAGCCCCCATGCCACCACCGATGATGAGGATGTCTACTTCTTCCTCAACGATGTCGGGATTACCAAATTCAGCCATTTCAAACTCCTCGAAATCAGATATCTACATCAAATGAACCCGTGATACCGACTCTATTTGCGAATTAGTTCAGAAGGGTCGCCATTGCGATAGCCGTTGACTTGAACGAAGAAGCCGGGCTCGTTGATCTTGCTGATGTCTGCCTCTGGCTTTCCCCCATATGGATCGATGGAGCCCTCCGGGGTGGTGCGGATGGGAAATTTGAAACGCTTCATGGTGCCGTTACGGAATTTGATGGTCCACATGATCGAGTCGGTACCGCGCAGAGGCTGTACCGAAGCGCCCAGGGGTACGATGTCGGCATATGGACGAGCCTCAATGGCCTGCTGAGGGCAGATCTTGATGCATGAATAGCACTCCCAGCACTGGTCAGGTTCCTGGTTGAAAGATTTCAATGCATGGCCGGTCAGTGAGCCGTCCGTATCCAGCTTCATTAGGTCATGCGGGCAGATGTACACGCAAGCTGTCCTATCTTGGCCCTTGCAACCATCGCACTTCTCAGTACGCACAAATGTAGGCATGGTGCTATTTCTCCCAATATCACTGCTGTAAATTGCCTGCCACCAAATACGGTGGCGAAGTTTTGGACCGACGCCCGGTCGACCCGGGCGGCAGACCTCAACGAATCGAGGCGATTTTGACCGCTCCTCCCCGCCTGCCTCTTCTCGAATAATGCGGCACGGATTTTTTCGCGTCAGGCATATAAGGTTGTAAAAAATAAAGATTTGTAGGAAAAAGTGCCAGACAAACCTTTTTGGTCTTTCCATAAATACCGTTTATTCCATTAATTAAATCAGAAGGTACTTTTTTACATACAAATGCCAGTTGAATGAAAGATTATTAGCCTTGGAATGGAAAAAAGACGAAAAGTAAACAGAGTAGAGTTAAAAATCGCGATAATGTAAAGAAACCGCGGCTTTTACGGGGTATCAATCAGAACAACATTCCAGGTGTTTTGATCTAACCACCCCGCCCGTACCGCATGTTGGTTTTCGGAAGAGCGCATTTTAACTGACCTGCATCAACTGGAGTCACACCCGGGTCTCCGTCACGGCGACCAGGCTCCAAAGTTGACAGCGGCTCAGATTGAAGTGGTCGACTGCTATCAGGGACGGGCGGCAGTAGCGAGAAACGGGCCTCTAACCCTAGATTGTCAGGCCTATATGGCCGGATACTGGACGCTTGGAGGGGTAATGATTTGAAAAAGCTACCCGAGCACCATGAACAGATCGTGGCAACCCATGCTGAATTTATTTGTCGTGTAGTGGAAGCTGCCCAGAATCAGGATATGCAACAGGAACTCCATGCCCTGTTGCGAGACGCAGAGCAAAATGGATGGCACCGGCTGGTGGCCGGTATTCGGCGCATCCTGGCGGGAGATAGGAGTAACAGCGTTTTCCAGGGGCTGGATGAGGAGGATCGGGTACTCGCTGAATCCATTCTGCGCGGCCTGCAAAATCCGGACAGCCTCCCGGACCCCAGAATCAAACCAGACCCCACCATGGCCGCCCCGGGACTGGCGGCCATGATTTTGGCGGCCGGGCGCGGTAACGTACAGGCACTTACTCTGATCTCCAACATGGCAGAGCAGATGAGCCGGGTCGGGGGGCCAATGGCTAAGCTCGCATCTGTTATTCGCCCGCTGATCAATGGTGAACGCAACGCGGAAATTTTATGCCGGGGTGCTGATGAAAAATCCGAGGCACTTATTCTGGGAATTCTCGAAGCGCTGCGCCAGTCTGAATTGAACTAGGGCCTGTTAAAACGGTAATCCTCTTATTGGGGCCCAACAGCTACCCCAACCCCATGGGTGCTTCGCTAAATATCCGGCCATCCATTATTTTCAGCGCCTCGGATATGACGGGTTCAAATGCCATCTGCGCCAATACGTCCCTCTCCAGATCTATTCCAGGTGCCACCTCGATGAGTTCGAGTCCCGCTGCGGTAAGTTGGAAAACAGCCCGTTCTGTAATAAACAATACCTCCTGACCCCGGCCAAAACAGTATTGGCCGTTGTATGTCAGATGCTGCACCTGCTGGACGAATTTTCGGCTTTGCCCCTCCTTCAACACATCCAGCCCCCCGTCGTGGATTCTTATCTCTTCTCCACCCGAGGTGAACGTTCCCAAAAAATAGACCTTCTTGGCGTTTTGGCTGATATTGATAAAGCCACCCGCACCCGGTATACGCGTGCCGAAGCGACTTACATTGACATTGCCTTCTGCATCCGCCTCGGCCAATCCCAGGAATGCCTGATCCAATCCGCCGCCGTCGTAAAAATCGAACTGCGATGGTTGGTCGATGATGGCATCTGGATTGGCAACTGAGCCAAAACTCAGCCCACCCGCCGGTATTCCACCGATTCCCCCTGGCTCGACAGTCAGGGTAAACTGATCGAGTATGGATTCTTCGTGCGCCACGGCAGCCACGGCTTCCGGCATACCGATTCCGAGATTGACGATAGCCCCAGTCCCGAGCTCCATAGCCGCCCGGCGACCAATTACTTTGCGTGCAGTCATCGACATTCGCGGGATGCGGTCCGCTGGAGAGATAATCTCGCCGGTGTAAGCTGGATTGTAATCCTCGCCGAATGTCTGCATGTGGTGAGCAGGTTCTGAAATAACGACTCTGTCCACCAGGATACCCGGTAAGCGGACCATCTGCGGACTGAGCCGGTGGGATTCGGTCACCCGCTCTACCTGGACTAACACTTGGCCGCCGCAGTTTTTCACTGCTTGGGCAATAGATAGCACCTCCAGTGTCAGTGCCTCTCGCTCCATGGTCACATTGCCGTTGGGATCGGAGGTGGTGCCACGTAAGAGCGCGATGTTGATGGGAAACGCTTTATAGAAAAGATACTCCCTGCCCTGGATCTCGATTAGGGAAACCAGATCCTCCCGGGCACGCGAGTTAACTTTTCCGCCTTCGTAGCGAGGATCGACAAAGGTATTCAATCCGACATGGGTAATCGTGCCGGGTTTGCCGGCAGCAATATCCCGATAGAGATGGGTAATGACACCCTGGGGTAGATTATAGCCCTCTAATTTTTCATCCTGGGCCAGGGCACCCAGCTTGGGTACCAGACCCCAATGGCCGCCGATCACACGCCTGACCATGCCTTCATGGCCGAGATGATTGAGCCCCCGGGTCGCACCGTCACCCTGGCCCGCACCATAGACCAGAGTTAGGTCACGGGGAGCGCCGCCGTCCAGGAATCGCTGTTCCAAGGCGATAGCCAGCGCTTCCGGGAAACCGGTACCCACGAATCCACTGGTTGCCAGGGTGTCGCCATCCCGGATACAGGCAACCGCTTCCGCAGCGGAGACAATTTTACTCACTAGCGCAAACCTCCCATCGGTATAAGTCTGGTGGGAAAAACCGCGTTTCCCATTGACGCCCCGCGGATAAAAATCTGGAGTCGCGCCAACAGCGACTGCACCAATCCCCTCCTGATTTTCAGGAGGTACGTAATCTACGTAAAATATCCGCCATCAGCAGGCCGTCATCCTGATCAAGCCCGTGGGTGCCGCCAGTAGGGATAGTAACGGCCCTTCCTCGGAGTTGGTATACCTGATTCATATCCTGACTCCAAACGGGCACCACCAGGTCACCGATCAAGGAGCGGCTCTCGTCTCTTACTACAGAGATATAGCGGGCTTGGGGATGCGGTTGGCGGTTGAGCCAATACAGAAAGCTGCCCGGTCGCTCCCTGATCAGATCGAAAAACAGGCCCTGGGAACGCCCCAGCAGATCATGTTCACCCAGCCAGGTGCTTGCCCATCCCAGTGGACTGTTGCCGAGGACAACGCCCAACTCCGCGGTCTCGGTTCCCAGGTGGGGGCTGGATATGGTGATCAACGCCGCTACCCCCGCTTCGGGCTGCCGCACCATATAGAGCCGCCCCAATACGCCACCTGCGGAATGACCTGCCAGAATCAGGCTCTCTCCCGAATATTGGCTCCTGACAAGGGCGATCCGCTGTTCGAGTTGCTGCAGTTGATACATGAGCGGTGCATCTGTGGTCAATTCCAGAGTAAACACTCTCGGACCTGGAAGCGATGGCAGGGAAGTATCGCCCTCGCCGATCTCGCCACCATCAACCCAGCCGCCCTCGACCAGTTCGCCGACAACCCCAGAATCCCGCCAATCTGCCCCTTTGGCCTTGTATCCCTGAATTAGTATCAGGGACTCGGCCGACACCGGAATCCAGGAAAACAGGAGCAACAACGCCAATATACTGCGGGATACCCTTATCCAGTATTTTTCTAGAATCCAGCCCATTCCTGCCTCCAGTTGCTCCGCGGGTGATCCGTCTCTTCTTCAGCGCGACAGACCTGCAAATAGTAAGTCAAGATATCATTTTCCCGTTATAGTGCGCGCTCCCTTTAGTCACATTCTAGCTGGAGTTCGATCGGCATATGGCCCGCACCTTCCTAGTCCTGGGAGCCCTGAATGGATTTCTTGCAGTGGCATTGGGCGCATTCGGCGCCCATGGCCTGCAACACAGGATTGCTCCTGAACTTCTCGACGTTTTTCAAACCGGAGTGCAGTATCACGGATTGCATGTTCCCGCGTTGCTTGCTACTGCACTGCTTATGCTGCAGCACCAATCCAAGCCCCTGATTTGGGGCGGTGTTCTTTTTTTGCTCGGAATCGCACTATTTAGCGGCAGTCTCTATCTGCTCGCCATTACAGGTTTCAGGCAGTTGGGTGTCATTACCCCCTTTGGGGGCCTAGCGCTTCTCTTGGGATGGCTGGCGTTGGCTTTCTCCAGCTTGGGTTTAGACACCCGGAAGCATGGAGCCTGAGACCGGACTCTGGGGGTTGTTGCTGAGCGGATTCCTTGCCTCCACATTGCTGCCGGGGGGCTCGGAAGCGGCACTGATCTATGCACAGTATCAGCAACTCGCAACGCCATTGACGCTGTGGACCCTGGTCACTCTAGGCAATACCCTCGGTGGTTTGACTAGTTGGGGCCTGGGCTGGTGGCTGCGGTTTCGCTTTCCCGAAAAGCATCTCAGTCGGCCAAAATACAACAAGGCGCTGAGTGCTATACGCCGTTACGGCAGCCCACTATTACTCTTCTCCTGGTTGCCGCTGGTCGGTGATCCCCTCTGTCTGGCGGCCGGCTGGGCAGGCATCGGCATTGCCCGCTCCGCCCTCTTTATCGGTATTGGAAAGGGATTGCGCTACGCAGTGTTGCTGCTCACCATTGCCTGAATCGCCGCTGCCATATTCAAGCTGCTCAAACCAGCCATTCTCGATATGGTATTTTATTCGGCATCCAACCATTCCTGCATCTATCCACCGAACACATTCATATGAGCAGAAGACTGCTGATCATCGAAGACGACCATAGCCTAAATCAAATACTGCAAATGCATTTCGAGGAAGGGGGCTACACCGTATCCAGTGCCACGAACTGCGGCGAGGGTTTACAACTGTTGAGCGCCAACGCACACGATCTCATCCTGTTGGACCAGCAGCTGCCCGACGGCACCGGGTTGGCATTGCTGAAGACGATTCGGGCGGAAGACCCCAATCAGGCTGTGATCATGATGACCGGACAACACGACCTGGAATTGGCGATAGAAGCCATTCGCGAAGGCGCGGCAGACTTCGTTCATAAACCGATAAAGACTGAAGAGCTTCAGCTGGTGGCCAACCGGGTTCTGGAGAACCGGCGCCTCGCGCGGGAAGTGGAGGCACTGCGGCCCATGGTAGATGAGTCGATAGTCGAGCGAGAACTGATCGGTCGAAGTGCGGCAATGTTACAGGTTAGCAAGGAAATCGCTTTGTGCGCGGACAGCGGTGCGTCAGTGCATATAAGCGGTGAGTCGGGTACCGGTAAAGAGGTTGTTGCCCGGCTGATCCATACCCATTCAGGGCGTACCGGCCCTTTTGTTCCCGTCAACTGCGCGGCTATTGTGGACACACTGTTGGAAAGCGAGCTGTTTGGACACGAAAAAGGGGCGTTCACCGGCGCCTCCAACCGTAAGCCGGGGAAGTTCGAGCTGGCCCAGGATGGCACCCTGTTTCTGGATGAAATCGGTGAGCTGGCCCAACCGCTGCAGGCTAAGTTGCTGCGCACGTTGCAGGAGCAGGTTTTCGAGCGTGTCGGCGGGACCCAACTAATTTCGACCAACGCGAGGATCATCAGCGCCACCAACCGGGACCTTTTCAAAGAGGCGGAAGCTGGCCGATTTCGCGAGGACCTTGCCTACAGGTTGAAGGTGGTCAGTATCCATATGCCGCCCCTCAGGGAGCGGCGAGAGGATATCCCGTTGTTGGCGGAGGCGTTGATGAAAAAAATCTCGATCAAGATCCATAAGCCGCCCTTGGCGATAACAGACGCCGCGCTCTCAGCCATCAATGCCTATCATTGGCCGGGAAATGTCCGCGAACTGGAGAACCTGCTGACCCAAGCGATGGTTCACGCGCAGGCCGGCGCCCTGACTCCAGACCTACTCCCCCTCCATCGGTCCCACCCGGAAGGTTCCGGCTCCGCGCCTTCCAGTTCCACACCTACCCCGAACGGCGAAGGGCCATTGGAGTCCTTGGATGAGCTGGAAGCCAGACACATTCAGCGAGTACTCAACCACACCGACGGACACAAGGGGAATAGTTGTGAAATCCTCGGTATTTCCCGCCCGGCTCTAGACCGCAAAATCAAGAAATATCAACTCTCCCTGCCCTGATACTTCGACTTTGCCCCAAGTTCGATGCCGATTGGAGGTAGCCTTTCCCGGAGAAGAGGGTTGCACTCCGCCAGACCGGTTGACTGGATATGAATAAAGTTCTTGGAGTTCAGCGCCGAGTCTCACCATCTGACGCCGAAGCTGACCTGGCCCGCGGCCAGCTCGGAGATTAGTACATCAAACCGCTGTTCTCCCTGCTCCCATCCCAGCGGGAGCGGTCCAAATCACATTCGCCGCACCCACGTGCTACCACCACCCCGGGGACAAGAGTGTGCTCGTCCTCCCCGAGCAAGCCTTGACTGTGGTGTGAATAGCAGAGGTCGCGTAGCCGCTGAAAAGCCCATGCCCCCAAATTGGGGCTATCTCAGGGCAGATCCGACTGGGGCACGATTTATATCCCTTAATGTTTCGTTACAACGCATCGTTACATCACCACAGGCCAATAAGTCAATTTATCTTTAAAATACAATGAGTTAAATTTTGGCACGTCTCCTGCTCTTTATCTGGGTAACAACAGATACCACTTATTATTGGAGCAGGCCATGAATCGGAACAAGCAATCCCAATCGCTCCCTTCGGGAACAAATAGCGCGGACGACTTCCGTAAACGTCAACTGTTCGATGACCTTTATGGGCGTTACCAGAACGACCTGAGACGTTACGCGCAGTGGCTGGCAGGAGATCGGCACATCGCAGAAGACCTGGTGCAGGAGACCTTGCTGAGGGCCTGGAAATCCCTCGACAGCCTAAAAAGTATCGGTGCCGCCAAGGGCTGGCTGCTGACGATACTGCGCCGTGAAAATGCTCGACGATTCGAGCGTTTTCAACCCATAGAAGTCAACATTCCCGTGGAATCCCTGAGCGCTGGTAATCGCCGCTACGACACCTCCACCGAAGCATTCGTGGTACGTAAGGCCATCAACGGTCTTGCGGATGAGTACCGCATTCCCCTAATGATGCAAGTAATCGACGGTTACTCTCAGCGAGAAATATCTCAGCGAATCGGAATTAGTTCAGCGGGGGTGGGCACCCGGCTGTTTCGCGCGCGGGAAAAGCTCCGTAACTTGCTTGCTGCTTGAAACCGCAGATGACCTACCGGCACATACCGAATCACAATTTTCTGTGCCGGCAGTCAAATCCGGCCGGGCAGTCACTCATCTCCGGAGTCGGTGTCCTCCGCCTCGTCGATGAGTCGGTCCGAGCGAATTACCTCTATCTTGAATTCGGCCAACAAAGCCGCCAGGGCACCCAGCGCCGCCAACACCGGCGCCATAATGGTTACCGCTCCCCCCACGGCGACTCCCGCTGTCAGGGGAATCTCAAGCAGGCTCTCGCCATCGGACTTGCGGATAATCAGCCGCCGCACGTTTCCCTGGGCCACTAGATTCTTGGTTCTTTCGACCAGCTCACTACCAGCGACTGCAATCTCCTCCGACCAGTCACGATCATTCTTGTTCGGTGTCTCGGACATTATCAACACTCCCTTTACTCGCCTTGGCCCAAATGGCCGTCTAAAGGGCTAAGATAGCCCAAAAGCCATCCCATGACATCCGTGCTGCGAAAGATCTGAGTGCGGCTATGTTAGCCGCCACTATTTGCGCCAATAGGCGGGGGTGAGCAATACCAACAGGGTGAAGATTTCGAGTCGACCCAACAGCATCGCGAAACAGAGAACCCACTTGGCAGGATCATTGATCCCCCCGTAGTTGAGCGCTACTCCCGATAACCCCGGACCGAGATTGTTGATCGATGCAGCAACCGCCGAAAAGGAGGTCATGAGATCCAGGCCTGTTATCGCCAGCGCGATGTACATGAATGTGAAACTGGCAACATAAAGAGCGAAAAATCCCCAGACCGCCTCCACCACCCGAGGCTGGATGCTCTTGCCTCCAACCCGGATAGGAATTTGCGCGCTTGGGTGTATCAGGCGAGCAATTTCCCTCAGTCCCTGCTTGACCAAAAGCAGAAACCGGATGGCCTTGATTCCGCCGCCCGTGGAGCCAGCGCAACCGCCGACAAAACTTGTGAACAGCAGTGTAATGGCAATAAACCCAGGCCACACAGAGTAGTCGGCAGTGGTAAACCCAGCAGTAGTCCCTATTGACACCGCCTGAAACAGGCCCAGGGTGAAGGCCTCCCCCCACTCCTGGTAACTTCCGCTCCAATAGAGCGCCATCACCACGAACAGCGCTACCCCTAGCTGGATCAGAAGATAGAATTTGAACTCACTGTCGAGAAAATAGATGAATGGGTTCTTACGTCGCCAGGCAGTGAAATGAAGCGCGAAATTGGCACCCGACACCAGCAAGAACCCGACCGCTATCATTTCGATCAGGGTACTGTCGAAATAACCCATACTGGCGTCGTGGGTGGAAAATCCGCCGATGGCTATTGTAGAGAAGGCGTGGCAAATCGCGTCGAACCAGCTCATTCCCGCCAACCAGTATGCCAGCGTACAGGCCACTGTCAGACCCAGGTATATATACCAGAGCGCCTTCGCTGTTTCGGTGATACGGGGAGTAAGCTTGGAGTCCTTCATCGGGCCGGGGGTTTCGGCTCTATAGAGCTGCATGCCACCTATGCCCAACATGGGTAATACCGCTACGGCCAGTACGATGATGCCCATTCCGCCCAGCCACTGCAGTTGCTGACGATAATAGAGTATCGATTTCGGTAACGCCTCGAGATGGGTGATCACCGTAGCACCAGTGGTGGTCAACCCGGAGATGGACTCAAATACCGAATCGGTAATGGAGAGGTGTGGATCGGTTGAGAGTGCGAACGGTAGCGCCCCGGTTAATCCAAGGACCGTCCAAAACATCACAACCACCAAAAAACCATCGCGCAGCCTGAGTTCCCGTCTTATATGGCGTACCGGCGCCCAGCATATTGCGCCTGCCAACAGAGTGATCAGGAATGCGAGGGCGAAAGGTGGCCCAGCGCCGTCGTCGTACCAGAACGAGACAGCTACCGGAGGCACCATGGTGAGGCTGAACAGCATCAGCAGGATGCCGAGAATTCTCTGTACCGAACTCAGGTTCATAGAGGCTCAGATAAAAGTGATGCCGACCTGGAAAAGACGCTCGACATCAACGATACGGCGCTTGTCCATGAGAAACAGCACAACATGGTCTTCGGACTGAATCACTGTGTCGTGATGCGCGATAATCACCTCTTCACCCCTCACAATCGCGCCAATACTGGTTCCCTGGGGCAGCTCTATCTCTTCCACAGAGCGCCCCACAACTTTGGAGGATGTGGAATCACCGTGCGCCACCGCCTCTATGGCTTCCGCTGCGCCATGGCGCAACGAGTGCACCATCACCACGTCCCCCCGGCGAACATGGCGCAGCAGGCTGCCTATAGTCGCCTGCTGTGGTGAGATAGCGATATCGATCGGTCCGCTCTGAACCATGTCCACATAAGCGTGGCGATTGATGAGCGACATCACCTTGCGTGCGCCTAGGCGTTTGGCCAGCATCGCCGACAGAATATTTGCCTCATCGTCGTCAGTCACCGAACAAAAGACGTCGGTACTCTCTATATTCTCCTCCAACAACAGATTTTCGTCCGCCACATCGCCATGTAGCACGATGGTATGCTTGAGGCCTTCGGAAATTTGCATTGCCCGCTGCTTGTTCAACTCGATAAGCTTGATCTGATAACGGTTCTCCAGCGCATTGGCCAAACGGACGCCGATATTACCGCCGCCGGCGAAGATGAGCCGCTTGTATGGTTTGTCCAGCTTTCTCAGCTCACTCATTACCGCGCGAATATTCTGGGTGGCCGCTACAAAAAAGACCTCATCGTCGGCTTCGATAATCGTGTCGCCCTCGGGCTGAATGGCTCGTCCGCGTCGGTATATCGCCGCCACCCTTGCATCTACATGGGGCATATGCTCGTATAGCTGGCGAAGTTCATTCCCTACCAGCGGTCCACCATAGTAAGCCCTTACCGCAACCAAGCGTACTCTCCCACCGGCGAAATCCTGAACCTGCAGAGCACCTGGATTCTCTATAAGTCTCATGATGTACTCGGTAACCAGCTGTTCCGGACTAATCAGCACATCGATGGGCAGGGCACTTTCGGTAAACAGCTGAGGATGCCGGGTGAACTCCGGCGCCCGCACTCTGGCGATTTTGGTCGGTGTGTGAAACAGGGTATAGGCGACCTGGCACGCGACCATATTGGTTTCGTCGCTATTGGTGACCGCCAAGATCATCTCCGCATCTTCGCCACCAGCCTGAAGCAATACGTCCGGATGAGCCGCATGGCCTTGGATGGTCCGTAGATCCAGCCGATCTTGAAGGGCGGCGAGTAATTCTGCATCGCGGTCTACGACTGTTATATCGTTTGCCTCGGAGGCCAAGTTGTTGGCAACCGAAGTACCCACCTGTCCCGCACCTAGAATGATTATCTTCATAATGTGACTGCCGATAGAAACCAGGCCGCAGTGCAGAGATATCGGAGTTGGTCTGAGAGAGCAGGCCGCAGCTTAATAGGAAAAGAGTAGATTCTCCACTGCACCTTACTTTCTGTCCTTGATCTCGACGCCCAGGGAACGTAATTTCCGGTAAAGGTGGGTCCTCTCCATGCCAACTTCTTCAGCCATATTGCTGACATTGCCACCATACTTCGTCAGCTGATATTCGAGATATATCTTCTCAAACTGCTCCCTTGCCTGCCGTAAAGGCTGATCGAAAGAAACTGGAAAACCCCCTCTACTGGCAGTACTCACCTCTATTGTTCCAATCGCCGCTTCAACGTCACTTTGGGTAATGTCCTCTCCAGCGCCGAGAATCAGCAACCGCTGCACCAGATTTTTCAACTCCCTCATGTTCCCCGGCCAGTCATAGTTCCTGAGAAAATTCTGTGCCGACATAGTGAAGTGGCGATAGGGAAGTTTTTCGTGATCAACAAAATAGTCCAAATAGAAATTCAACAGTTCGGGTACGTCCTCTTTATGCTCCCGCAGCGGTGGTACATGCAGGGGCACCACGTTCAAATGATAAAACAGATCCTCACGGAAGCTGCCCTCCTGAACTTCTTTTTCGAGCTGACGTTGAGTAGCCGCTATGATACGCACGTCCACCGCCACCGGTTCTGTGCCTCCCACTCGCAGAAAAGATCCGTTATCCAGCGCACCCTGCAACTGAGACTGTGCTTCGAGATCCATGTCACCCACCTCATCGAAGAACAGTGTCCCCCCTCTCGCCTGCTCCAGTGCGCCGTAGTGGATACGGTCGTTTTCCTCACTGCCGAACAGTTCCCGAGCAGACGTCTCCGGGGCCATAGTGGCCACACGTACGTCGACAAAAGGCAACTCCCGCCGCGCACTCTGGGCATGAAGATAACGGGCGAATGTTTCACGGCCACTACCGGGCTCCCCTGTTATCAGCACCCAGGTATCGTGGCGAGCGATGCGCTTGACTTGTTCCTTGAGCCGCTGCACAACCATGCTCTTGCCCGTAGGCTCAATTACGGGGGGATTGTGGCGCCGCAGACCGATGTTCTCCATCATCAGTTTGTCCGCCTCGAGCGCCCGCTCTACCGTCAGCAGCAGTTTGGCGAGAGAGAGCGGTTTTTCCAGAAAATCGTAGGCGCCCAGTCGAGTGGCCTCGACAGCAGTTTCCACCGTGCCGTGGCCGGACATCATAATCACCGGGCAGGGAATGCCATCCTCTTCAATCCACTCCTTCAGCAGGCTAATGCCATCGATGTCGGGCATCCAGATATCGAGAAGAATTAAGTCCGGCCGTCTGTCCCTGAGTGCGCGTTTGGCCGATGCGCCATCCTCCGCGGCCACGACATTGTAATCCTCGTCTTCCAGAATCTCCTTGACCAGCACCCGGATATCAGGCTCGTCGTCCACTACCAGTATGTGGGCAGGGGTACTCATACCGACTCTCCCTGGCTGGCACTTGCGGTTTCCGCGCCACTCCTGTTATTGGGCTCGAAGAGGGGAAGCCGTAGCACCACTTCGACGCCAGTATCAGGCCGATTATCGGCCCAGATCAAGCCGCCATGTTCCTCGATTATTTTTTTCACAATAGCTAATCCCAGACCTGTTCCTTTCGCTTTTGTCGTCACATAGGGTTCAAACAGATGACTCAGTGTTTCGTCGCTGAAGCCGGGACCGTTGTCGGAGACTTTCAACTCAACGAAAGCACACTCGGACTCGTTCACAATCCCGGTACTAACCTCGATACAAGGCTTGGGCGTATCGACCACAGCCTCTACTGCATTCTTCGTCAGATTGTGTACAACCTGTCTCAACCGCACTGGATCCGCTTCGACCCATGCTTTGCCAGCGCCCAGATAGACCCGGAGTTCCGGCTGGATGCCTGCGCTTCTGTATAGGTCGAGCACTTCAGTGACGATACTCTCCAGAGATACCGGTTTGCGCTTGATCTGGGGCGGACGCGCATAGTCGGAAAAGGCATTGACCATCTCCTTCATCGCCTCAACCTGCTGGACAATCGTATGAGTGGCACGATCGAGCACTCGCGCGTCCTTTGGTGACATGCTATCCAGGTACTTATGCCGCAACCGCTCAGCAGAGAGTTGTATAGGCGTAAGAGGATTCTTGATTTCATGTGCCAAGCGGCGTGCCACTTCTCCCCAGGCCGCATCCCGTTGGGCCTTTATCAGGGTAGTAATGTCATCGAAAACCAACGCATACCCCACCGACTCGTCATCCGGCTGGGCGAGGGGTGCACCCCGGCACAACAGTACCTGCCGTCCCTCGCTGCCAAAGAGAGTGACCTGCTCCCGCCACTCTCTCGCTTCTCTATCTATAGGCTCCCGAATCGCCTCTACAAACTGCGCCAACTGCGGTGAGACCTCAGACAGCTCACTTAGCGGGCGATTTAAAAATGCACCCAAATCAACTTTGAGTATGTCATGGGCTGCCTGATTCGCTGTCTGCACCCCCCCTTCGGCATCCACCGCCATCACACCCGACGAGAGACGCCCCAATACCGTCTCCAGATAGGCGTGTTGCGCTTCCAGCAGGCGTTGACTGGAGGCAGCATCGTCGCGTGCCTGTGAAATTCTGCGGGTCATGGTATTGAACGAGGCCACTAGAAAACCGAGTTCATCTCTTACCTTGGGCAACGGCAACTGCATATCGTAGTCCCCGGCGGCCACCGCTCTGGTTCCCTCTGCTATATCCGTAATAGGTGAAACTAAGCGCCGGGCGGATAAAAATGCAGCCCAGATCGCCGACAAAAGACTGAACAGCAACACCAGCGCTAGAGTTAAGGTAAAGGTATTCTTGAGGCTGGCGCGCAGATAGGCCAGCTCCTTATAGCTGTTGTAAGCTCCCTGAACGGTCTCAGTGAGCTCGCTGATGCTGGTGGATGTCGGGTAAATTGCCTGTAGCACAACACCTCTCACATTGTCATAGAGTGCCACTCGCACTTCGAGCAATCCGCCTTCCGACCTGGGTGTCAAGGCCACGAAAGGATCGCCCTCCCGCACCTGTTGCAATATAGAGGCCTCCGGCTGATTAGGGACCAGGATCGTCGGATCCATGTTGCTGATGGCTACTGTTCCACCTGTAGGTTCGAACAGTGCCACTTCAGAGGCGCCAAATCTATCTCTCAAGTCATCCAGGCTGATACTTAGACCCGCTACCGAGGTGCCGCTCAGATCAGACAATAGCAACTGAGTGGACTTGAGCCTTTCCCGTTTGTGCAGATCGAGTGAGGCTCGGCTCAGCGCCAGTGCATCCTCCATTGCACGGTCGATCTCGACATCGAACCAACTCTCAATGCCCTGCAGTAAAAATTGCTGGGAATAATAGTAGACCACAGTGACAGGCACTAAGGAGAGAATGATAAAGAGCACAACCATGCGGAGCGTCAGCCGCGATCCTGCATCCTTGCGGCGAAAGCTGATTACCAGCTGAGCGATGTTTACTCCAATCAACAACAGCAGCACGAACAGCCCCACCAGACTGACAATCAGCAGCGGCACGAACAGCAGACTGAGTTCTTCCGTGTTCTGTACTGCACTGCTCATCAAATGGAGTGAGATCAGCACCAACGCCAACAGGCCGAAAACGGGTAAGGCGCCGCTTTTCAAACGTTTTATCGCTGGATGGGCCATTCGTGTCTCTCGCTGCTGAGCTTCCAATCGGAGGTCAGATAGGCCAGCGGTCTGAGTGGCAACGGCAACGCTTCTATGTCGAGGCGGGCACGCATCGACAACCTATAACGTTCTCTCGGCTCGAGTCTGCTCACGGCGATAAGCGGAAAATCCTTGATCTCACCAAGTGCTTCGAGGGCCGAGCGTTGAGTGAAAAAGGTTTGCTGCCCTCCGGTCTGGAGATCCTCGACTTGATAGGTCGAGGAGAGTGCCAGGTAACGTAGCCGGTAGCGAAGCCTTAGGTCCAGAATATCGTCGGACCAGATCCAAGAGCCCTTTCTGCGGAGCTGCACGTGGACCTCGATTGTGAGCGGCACTCCGTTGAAGAGCGCCTCAAGGGCAGTCTCGGAGAATCGATAGTCAATCTCCGCATTCATCAGAAAAGTACCCTCTGCTTGATGCGCCATTAGTCGTTTGATCCTGAATTCCGCGGCATCGGCGACCGTCACCAGCAACATCGACAGCAATACCCACAACCACCAGCGGTGATTAATCCTTCCACCACTCATTCGGCGCTACCGTTTTTGCAGTAAGGCATAGTAGAAACCATCCATATTCGAATCGCCCGGTAAAGTTTGCCGCCCCAGTGAACAGGCGTGCCCCCAGGAAGCGTCGATCACCAGTTCCCGCGCATCCTGCTGGCATTCCAGGAATCGTCGAACCTGAAGCTGATTCTCTTGCGGTAACAAAGAGCAAGTTGCGTATAGCAGCAATCCACCTCGATCCAGTAGTGGCCAGATAGCATCGAGAATCTTGGCCTGAGTTTCGACAAGTTCGGGTATCTGTCCCGGCTGCCGCAAAATTTTTATATCTGGGTGGCGGCGGATAATACCGGTTGCAGAGCATGGAACATCCAATAGAATCCGGTCGTAGCGCTGCAGGGCCCATTCGCCCCCAGGGTGGCTTGCATCTCCCAAGTGCGCTGCCGCAGACAATCCCAGCCGGGCCAAATTCTGATCAATCCGTTGCAAGCGCCGCGAATCGACATCGACGGCGGTTAATCGTACACCCTCTGGAGCCGCCTCCAGCAAATGGCACATCTTACCCCCAGGCGCGGCACAGGCATCCAAAACCCGACTCCCAGGTTCTAGCCGCATCAACTCGGCCGCCAACTGTGCCCCACCATCCTGAACCGAAACCAATCCCTCATCGAATCCGGGTAACTCATTCACCGGTCTTGGGACATCAAGCTCCAATCCAGTCTTTGTATATAGGATCTCTCGGGCCGAAATCTCCTCATCGGTGAGGCGTCGCATATAGTCCGCTCTGTTAGTGCGCCTGAGATTCACCCGCAGACTCAGTGGAGGATGCTCCATAGAAGCCTGGACTACCGATATCCAGTCATTTGGCCAGGCTTTTTTCAGCTTTCCGGCCAACCACGGGGGAAAGAGGTAGCGGGCGCTATCCTCGCTGTCGACTGCCGCCAACAGCTCTGCTTTCTCTCGCTGAAAGCGACGCAAAACCGCGTTGATGAGCCCTGTGGCCCAGGGTTTTCGCAAAGCCCTAGAGGCTTCAACCGTCTCGGCAAGCGCTGCGTGCGGCGCCACCCTCATGTGCAGAAGCTGGTAGAGCCCAATCATTATCAGCAATCTGATATCGTTGTCCTTAGGTCGTATCGGCCGACGCAGCAACTGCTTACCGAGGGCATCCAGCTGATACCACCACCGAGTCACACCAAAGCAGAACTCTTTGACCAGCGCCGCGTCCCTTGGCTCTATTCCCGACAATCCCTCATCCAGCAGTATCGATAGCGGCTTCTTCGAGTTCATTTTATCGAGCAGTTGTGCCGCCACTGCTCGCGGGTTGCTGGTGCGGCTATGCGCCAAACCGTACCCCTTCAACATCGCGCCCGTTCAGAAATTCGGCTGCGGAGATTACACGTTTTCCAGGCAATTGCAGACGGTGAATGCGCAGCAGTCCCGCAGCGGTTGCGACGTCGATTCCTTGGGGCGCTGCGGTGACGACAGCCCCGGGGAGCGCCTTACTATCTGATCCCAGATTACTCACTTCCCAAATGCGCAACCGCTTATCTTTGTAACTGGTAAATGCCACGGGCCAGGGATTAAAAGCGCGCACCATTCGGTCCAATTCTACAGCTGGCCTGGACCAATCAATACACCCTTCGTCCTTGGTTAACTTACGGGCGTAGCAGGATTGTCGCTCATCTTGCGTTTCCGCCTCCAATGAACCGTCAGCGATGCCGGGAAGGGCAGCGATCAGGGCCTCGGCACCCAGCCGCGATAATCGGTCATGCAGGCTGCCCCCAGTGTCGTGGTCGGCTATTTTGCAATATCTTTTCAGCAGCATGGGGCCGTCGTCCAGCCCTTCACCCATGCGCATGATGGTAACACCGGTCTCCCTATCGCCAGCCTGGATTGCCCGCTGGATAGGAGCGGCACCTCGCCAACGCGGAAGCAGTGATGCATGGACATTAATGCAGCCTAGCCGGGGGGCAGCCAGCACTCGCGGCGGCAAGATCAAGCCATAGGCGACCACAACCATGAGGTCAGCGCGAAGGGTCTCCAATGGTTCCACATTTCGCGCTTCCCTAAAATTGCTAGGCTGAAAAACCTGCAGGCCACGATCGGTCGCCAGCTCCTTGACCGGGCTGATCCCAAGCTTACGCCCGCGCCCTGCATGCCGATCCGGTTGGGTATAAACTCCTATAATCTTGTGCTCGGACGCAAGCAGCGCCTCGAGAGGTCGCAGTGAAAACTCTGGAGTGCCGGCAAAAACGATGTCGAGCCTGGGTCGCATACCGCGGTTCGTCGGTCTCAGATGGCCTGACGCCCAGCCTCTGGTTCAGGGCGTCCCTGGCGGGCTTCTTTCAACAGGCGCTTGCGTATACGCTGTCGTTTCAATCCGGACAGGTAATCGATGAAGAGCTTGCCTTCCAGGTGATCGAGTTCGTGTTGGATACAGACGGCGAGTAATCCCTCTGCGTCCATTTCAAATTCCTCACCGTTCCGATCAAGGGCACGGACCCTCACCCGGTCTGCCCTCACCACCCGCTCGTAGACATCGGGTACCGACAGACAGCCTTCATCCATCTCCTCTTCGCCCGATTTGCTGAGTATTTCAGGATTAACCAGGCACAACGGCTCGTCATGCTCCTCTGAAATATCTATAACTATCACCCGCCGAGCATCGTTGACCTGAGTCGCGGCAAGACCAATACCGGGCGCCGCGTACATGGTTTCCAGCATATCGTCTATAAGCTTTGTTACCGAATCGTCTACTTTTTCAACCGGCTTTGCCTTGTTTCGAAGCCTTGGATCGGGAAAGTGAAGTATTTTCAGTTTGGCCATTTGAATTCTCACACGGACCGGAGACCCCCTAGTGGGCCGGTCATGGTCATAGTAGACCAGGTTAGCCAAGGCTTGGTTCGCTCGGTCCGCGTAAATGTTAACAGACAGGGAATGGGCATTACTTCAAAATACTTACAAAGATTCCTGTACGCAGACACCCACCTCGGGTAATGTTCCTCTGGTAAAAACATAAGTTAATTCGTTAACATAACCCTAATTATACAGAAATCCACACCTTGCTCCTGTTCCCTGTGACTCAAGATTCGGGACAAAGGTCCGCTATAACCCAGAGCCGAAAAATTATATCGATATCGTAAAGGGACAGAAATGCGTACGTACATCCAAAGGTTGCTTGTTGTTATCCTCGGCCTGTACCTATTCAGTGGTGCGATTGCGGCGGAAAACGAGCTGCTCAACCCATCCCACCCGGACCGCTACGTGGTTAAAAAAGGGGATACACTTTGGGATATTTCCGGGCGCTTCCTGAGAGAGCCCTGGCGTTGGCCGGATATTTGGTACGCGAATCCGCAGATAGAGAATCCCCACTTGATCTATCCGGGCGATATCGTGGAACTGTCTTATGTGGACGGGCAACCGCGGCTGTCGGTTACCCGGGGCGGGGTGGTAAAGCTGTCTCCCAGAATTCGCACGGATGCCGCCACCAATGCCATCCCCACCATACCGATCAATGCCATTCAGCAGTTTCTCTCCCGTCCTTACGTTTTGAACAAGCCCTCTCTTGACGGCGTGCCTTATATCGTCAGTTTCGGTGAGGAACATTTATTAGGTAGTACTGACACGAAAGCATATGTTCGCTCAATCGAATCAGAAGACGAAATAGATTTTGATGTTATTAGGCCCGGCCCTCCCTACCAGGATGCGGATACTGGTGAGATTCTCGGCTACCAGGCGGTCTATGTTGGCAGTGCCGAACTGCACCGAACGGGCGATCCTGCAACAGTCATACTCGGGGGTATGCAACTCGAATTCAGCATCGGCGATCGTCTGATCCCCGATACGGAAACACTGCCGCTGGGCACATTCGTACCCAAAACTCCGGATACCGAAGTAAGGGGCAGCATCATTGGAGTGCTGAACGGCGTTAACCAAATCGGACAGTACAACACCGTTGTTCTGGACCGAGGCGGTGTAAACGGCTTGAGACCCGGCCATGTTCTGGCCATCAACCACCGAGGTGTAGTGGTCAGAGACACCGTTGCTGCATACGGCGGCGCGAAGGTTAAGCTTCCCAACGAGCCTGCAGGAGTACTACTAGTCTACCGTGTCTTCGACAGAGTTAGTTTCGGATTGGTCATGTATGCTACCCGGGCGCTCCACGTAGGAGATCGCGTACTGAACCCCTAACACTCTCTACCAAACCAATGGATATGTCATGGATGACAATCAAACCGCCACTGAGGGCGATCTTGGATACTGGCTAGCCCTGCAGCGAACCCCCGGCTTCGGCGAAACGCGCATTGACCGCCTTCTACAGGAGTTCGGGGACGCGCGGGTAATCTTCGAGAACGCGATATCGATATGCGCCAAACTCAACCTGCAGGGGGCAACGCGAGCTTGGCTGCTCTCGCCCCGCTGGGAGTCCATAGAAAAATCGCTGCGTTGGAGAGAGCAACCCAACTGCCACATCATTACCCGAGCTGACCCTCGCTATCCGCCGCTGCTGGACCAGATTTCATCTCCTCCCACGCTCCTGTTTGTCCAAGGTGACCCCACTCTTCTATGCAAGGAGCAGCTCGCTATGGTCGGCAGTCGCAATCCTTCACAAACCGGCCGGCATATCGCTAGGGATTTCGCCGCGAATCTAAGCGGTTTAGGAATCACGATAACCAGCGGTATGGCTATAGGAATCGACGGGGCCGCCCACATAGGCGCACTCGAAGCGGGTGGAAGTACCATTGCCGTTACCGCCACGGGGCTTGACCGGGTGTATCCACCAGAGCATCGGAAATTGGCCCGGCAAATAGCTGAGCACGGCACAATGGTTTCCGAATTTTCACCCGGCACACCACCAGCCCGCCATCATTTTCCCCGCCGCAACCGAATCATTAGCGGTCTTAGCATTGGCACGCTCGTTGTCGAGGCTGCCCGCAGCAGCGGTGCACTGATAACCGCCAGGGAGGCAGCCGACGCCGGGCGTGAAGTATTCGCGATACCGGGTTCCATTCACAACCCGCTGTCGCGAGGGTGCCACCAACTGATTCGCGACGGTGCAAAGCTCGTTGAGGAACTGAATGACATCGTTGAGGAAATAGCTTCTTTGCCACTACAACCGAGCAAACAACCAGCAGAAGCAGAACTAGATTCCACAAACATTGATCGGTGGGATCCAGATTACCAACGGCTGTTCTCCGCATTGGAGCACGATCCGCTTCATATCGATGTCATCATCAGCAGAAGCGGATTGACCGCAGACGCCGTTTCCTCCATGCTTCTGTTGCTTGAGCTTGACGGTTATGTATCATCAGCGCCCGGTGGACGCTACTCTCTAAACCGTCCCACAGGGCGATCCAAGTCGAATCGCCAACCTGGGGAAGCCATTAGACTCCCCAATTGTTAAGGTACGCATATGAACGAAAACGTAGTCGATATCCTTATTTATCTATTTGAAAACTATATGGATAACGACCAAGAATCCAGCTCCGATCAGGCGGCGATACAAGAAGAGCTGATGCAGGCCGGATTTCCGGAGAGCGAGATACAAAAAGCATTCCGCTGGATGGATGGGCTTGCAGATCAGCAAGGTGCCCAACCATTGGGCGCGTATACCGACCATGCCCTGCGCATATACACCCACGATGAGATGAACCATCTGGATATTGAATCGAGAGGCCTAATGTTGTTTCTGGAACAAACCAACATACTCGACCCAGTGAATAGAGAGCGAGTCATCGAGCGCGCCATGGCCTTGGACACTCGGCAGGTAGGTGTAGATGACCTGAAATGGGTGGTGTTGATGGTGTTGATGAACCAGCCCGGACAGGAAACGGCATTTGCTCAAATGGAAGACCTGGTGTACAACGACATCCCGGTCTATCTGCATTGATTGATCCACAACAGACGCCATCTTACTAGTTTTCCCTGTCGCTGCCCCAGGGTGGCAGCCCATAGGCTGCCAGGACAGGAGTCGGGGTGACGCCCCCACCAAGTAGACAAGAGACATTAAGTATCCGATGAATTTGGTTATCGTCGAGTCGCCAGCCAAGGCTAAGACCATCAACAAATATTTGGGCAAAGACTTCAAGGTACTGGCCTCATACGGGCATGTTCGCGATTTGATACCCAAGGAAGGCGCCGTCGATCCCAGCAATGATTTCAGCATGAAATATCAGGTGATCGAGCGCAACGACCGGCACGTTCAGGCCATTGCCAAGGAACTCAAGCGCTCAGATGCACTATTCCTCGCAACCGATCCGGACCGAGAGGGAGAGGCTATTTCCTGGCATCTCTACGAGCTCCTAAGGAATAAGAAGCACCTCAAGGACAAAGCGGTACACCGTGTCGTCTTCAACGAAATCACCAAGAAGGCGATTCAGGAGGCCATTGACAATCCGCGTGATCTCTCAATGGACTTGGTAAACGCCCAGCAAGCGCGTCGGGCGCTGGACTATCTGGTTGGTTTCAATCTCTCTCCGCTTTTATGGAAAAAGATTCGTCGAGGACTCTCTGCCGGCAGAGTACAGAGTCCAGCTCTGCGTATGATAGTGGAGCGGGAGGAGGAGATCGAAGCCTTCAAGGTTCGCGAATACTGGACCATCGAAGCCGATCTACTCAAAGACAGACAGAAATTCAGCGCCAAACTGACCCACTATAAAGGAGAAAAGCTGAGTCAGTTCAGCATCACCCACAGCGACCCGGCAAAGGAAGCCGAAAAGATCCTGCTGGATGCTGCTGCAGGAAACCTGAGCGTTGTAAAGGTCGAAAAGAAACAACGACGGCGCAATCCGGCGGCCCCCTTTACTACGTCAACGATGCAGCAGGAGGCGGCACGAAAGTTGGGATTTCACGCCCAGCGCACCATGCGCACTGCCCAGCAGCTATATGAGGGAATCGACACCGGGAGCGGTGCAGTGGGGTTAATCACCTATATGCGCACCGATTCCGTCAACCTGGCAAACGAGGCGATCGCAGAACTTCGGTCGTACATAACTGACCGGTACGACGGCAGTTACCTCCCGGACAAACCGCGTATATACAAGACTAAGGCTAAAAACGCGCAGGAGGCTCACGAGGCAATTCGACCCACTTCGGTTATGCGTACCCCAGAGTCTCTGAAAGCGCACCTCACCCGAGATCAGCATCGATTGTACGAACTGATCTGGAAGCGCACCGTTGCTTCTCAAATGATACATGCCACCATCAATACGGTAGCAGCTGATCTTTCCTGTGGTGAAGGTAATCTGTTTCGCGCAACGGGCTCGACTATTTCCAACTCTGGCTTTATGGCGGTGTATCTGGAAGGGGTCGACGACGCTGCCAAAGGAGAGGGTGACGAAAAAATGCTGCCGCCTCTGAGCGAGGGAGAAAGGATACCCCTGAAAGGCCTGCGCAGCGAGCAGCACTTTACCGAACCCCCACCGCGTTTTACCGAGGCCAGTCTGGTGAAGGCCCTTGAAGAGCATGGTATTGGGAGACCGTCCACCTATGCGACAATCATCTCCACCCTGCAGGACCGTGAATATGTGGTCATGGAGAAGAAACGGTTTCATCCCACTGATGTGGGGCGGGTGGTCAATCGCTTCCTTACCAACTACTTTACCAAGTACGTGGACTACGACTTTACAGCCCGGTTGGAAGACGAGCTCGACGCGGTCTCCCGGGGAGAAGAAGATTGGGTACCCCTGCTTCGTCAGTTTTGGAGCCCATTCAAGGAACGCATAAGCCACACAGAGGAAAACGTTCAGCGCCGCGATGTGACCCACGAAGCCATGGAAGAGGCGTGTCCCCAGTGCGGAAAGCCGTTATCCATACGCCTGGGTCGCCACGGCCGATTTGTGGGCTGCACAAACTACCCGGAATGCGACTACACACGGGATCTCAACGAAAACGGTAAGCAGTCCGAAACCCCGGAAACTGTTGAAGGTAGAAAATGTCCGGAGTGCCAATCCGAATTGGTGATAAAAAGGGGAAAATACGGGAAATTTATCGGTTGTTCCAATTATCCCAAGTGTCGCTTTATCGAACCACTGGAAAAGCCGGTAGATACCGGCGTAACTTGCCCCAGCTGTCATAAAGGCTCTCTGGTAAAACGCAAATCCAGGCGCGGCAAGGTATTTTTTTCGTGCAACACCTACCCGGACTGCAGCTATGCGATCTGGAATGAACCTCTGGCCGAACCCTGCCCCCGTTGCGGCTGGCCCATCGTTTCAGTCAAAACAACTAAACGCAAGGGGACAGAAAAGGTCTGCCCACAAAAGGATTGCTCCTTCGCAGAACCGTACGACCCCCAGACCTAGACGCCCCCGGTCTCACCCGTATCTATTATCAGCGTCTCGGTGGGTTGTTCTGTTGCTGTTGCCCCTGGTGGTGCTAACAACCGCCTGCTCTCCCCCGCCTCAAGTACTGGAACTCAGTGGTACCACCATGGGTACCGGATACAGTGTCAAACTGGGCGAGAACCCAGATGAGACCGTATTGGAGGAGTTGGAGCGAGATATCCGCCAACAACTGGCAGCCATTAATGCCAAGATGTCTACCTACATCCCGGCATCGGAGATCTCCCGCTTCAATGAAAGCGAATCGGTTGACTGGATCCCGGTCTCCGTTGAATTGGTTGAGATTGTATCCTTGGCTCAGGTTATTTCCGAACAGACAGCAGGCGCTTTCGACACAACGGTGCATGGACTGGTCACCCTTTGGGGATTTGGCGCCGCGGGATCTGTAACCCACCCTCCTTCCAAAAAACAGCTTGCATCGCTCCTGGAAACAACAGGATTCGAACGAATAGACTGGCGAAGAGCCCCCCCCGCACTGCGCAAGCATCACCCAGAATTAGAGCTCGATCTCAGCGCGATTGCCAAGGGATACGCGGTAGATAAAGTAGCGGAAACGGTTGAGCAAGCGGGGATTAACAATTACCTCGTGGAAATTGGGGGTGAGATCCGCGTAAAAGGGGGTAAGACAGAGAGCCAAGGCTGGAGAATCGCGATCCAATTACCCGACGCCCGGAGCGGCTCCCCGCATCGTACAATGACGCTGAGTGAGGGGGCGGTCGCCACTTCAGGAGACTACCAGAACTATTTTGAAGCAGATAGCAAACGGTACTCCCACGCCATCGATCCCCGTAGCGGACGACCCATATCCCATGCACTGGCTTCCGTCACAGTCATTTCGGAGGATTGTGCAACAGCAGATGGATTGGCCACGGCGCTTCTGGTTATGGGCCCTGAGCAGGGTCTCGCTTTCGCCGCCGCCAATAATATCCCGGCACTCTTCATCAGTCGTGGAGATGGGGGTTTTCTGGAATGGGCAACGGACTCTTTTAAGCGCCTCCTCTCCATAGAAACCGAAGCGGACGCCATTGGGAAAGGAGATGAATAAGCACCGTAAACGAGTTACCTGTACCAGCACCTATAGCCAAATCGCCGAAAGTTCGATATCTTTCACCGCTTTTCGAAGCCTACTGGTAATCTAACGTCATGAAAAAGCCTTTTGTTGCTGTACTGATGGGGTCGGACTCAGATCTCCCCGTGCTCCAATCCACATTGGATGTCCTTAAATCTCTAGGAGTACCGTTCGAGGCCAAAATTACCTCTGCACACCGCACTCCGGATGCGACTCATGCCTATGTCAAGGACGCCGATGCGCGTGGATGCGCTGTTTTCATTTGCGCTGCAGGATTGGCAGCCCACCTCGCCGGCGCGGTAGCAGGGTTGACGCTCAAACCTGTGATTGGCATTCCCCTGGACGCGGGGCCGCTTCAGGGAATGGATTCGCTACTCTCTACAGTACAAATGCCAGGGGGTATTCCGGTCGCGACCGTTGCCGTCGGAAAACCCGGTGCCAAGAATGCAGGGTATCTTGCAGCACAGATTATTTCACTAGTCGACCCCGATCTTGCACAGAGGGTCAAGACCGAGCGGGAGGCCAATGCATCGGGCGTCAAGGCCAAAGATTACGCATTGCAGGAGAAACTCCGGCAGGGGTAGGTCTGGCATGGGCATTCCGATTCAACCCTGGAAATTGCGTCAAGCACGCAGGGTGTTCAACAGGGGTGGTTTGATTGCCTACCCCACCGAGGCGGTCTATGGCCTCGGCTGCGATCCGTTAAACGGACAAGCAGTTGCAGATCTGCTAGAGCTAAAAAGCAGACCCATGGCAAAGGGTTTGATTCTTATCGCTGCCGACTTCAAGCAACTCAGCCCATACCTCGCCAGGCTGCCTTCGGAACTCATGCGGCATCCGATGGAGAGCTGGCCTGGGCCACATACCTGGATCATGCCGGCCGCGGAAAATACCCCGGATTGGCTGACCGGGGGTCGCGATACACTGGCGGTTAGGGTTACCGCCCACCCCGTATGTCGCGCTCTCTGCAGGGCCAATGCCTCGGCGATGGTATCCACTAGTGCCAATCCCAGCGGCCACAAACCTGCCCGCGATGCCCTAACCGTGCGCCGCTTGTTCAAACGCCGGCGGGTATTCGTAATCGCGGGATCCGTTGGCGGCCTGAAACGCCCCACCCAAATCCGAAATCTTCTAAGCGGACATCTGACCAGAGCATAAAAAAAGGCCCATCACTGTCGATGGGCCTTGCAAAGCGCCAGACATCGGCGCTGGAGGAGGACGCTCAAGAAAGACCGTCTAGCCAGTCCATCGGCAACTATCCTCCAGTTCTTTAGCTTTTTTTAAAAAAAATTTTCGATGGCGGGTCAGCTGCTATCAATCTGAGAAACGCGAGTATTGTTGAGAGAGGTGATTTTACCGATCAAACCGTCAATTCCTTTGAGACGAACCTCTCTGGCGAAGCTGCTGCGATAGTTGGTAACCAGGCTTACGCCGTCTATCTTGACGTCATATGCACACCATCGCCCATCGCTGTAGTTCATGCTGTAGTTGAGGTCGACAGGTGCCGCCTGAGGCCTGAATAACTTGGCTTTAACCGTCGCCCTCCGATTGTTCGAACTCATGGTGGCAGGTGCGATTCGCAGCGTCCAGTTTCCCAGCTCGCTAAAAGCTGTGGCGTAGGTTCTCACCAATAACCGCTGAAACTGGTAGGCAAATTCGCTACGCTGCGCTGGCGTAGCTTTTCGCCAATGTTTGCCCAAAACGAGGCTCGAAACCCTAGCAAAGTCAATATTGGGGGCGAGAATCTCATCCGCCAAGCGATAGACGTATCTTGGATCCTCGCGTAGGCGTTCACGATCCCTCTCGAGTACCTCCAACAATTGCGAAGAGACCTGTTCGATCACCTGCTCTGGCGGCACTGCCTGATCCGCCGATGCCAAGCAAGAGTGCATCGCGATCAGCGCATAGAGCATCAACGCGCTGGTGCCCCTTCCAAATAACCTAAATACCCTGACCAAAGGTAAATTCCCGATCATCAACCAACCCCTATGCATATAATCCGCCGAACCCATCCAACCGCTATTGAGCGTAACGGTCGGCTGATCTGTTACTTGACACAAAATGCGACATACTTCACCGAAGGTGCGGTTAAAAGAAGACAATTCCCAGAAACAGGATTACTAAGCGGCCTGCTATCCTAGGCAGATACTGCATACTTTGCCACGGGATTTGAATATATCACGGAGTATCTGGAGCACAGCCCGTTGTTGGAGTATCTTATGCGACCTGCTTCTCAAGATAAGGAACGAGCTACGTGTCGAAGAAACGCTCCGCAGGCCCGCAATTTCCCGCAACGCGCATGAGACGTATGCGAAAAAACCCTTTTTCACGCCGCCTGATGCGGGAACACTCCTTGAGCGTTGATGATCTCATCTATCCTGTTTTCGTGTTGGAAGGAGAAAACCAACGCCAGCCGGTGGCCTCAATGCCAGGTATAAGCCGCGTCAGTCTAGATTTACTGGTTCAGGAAGCACGAGAGGTAAGCGACTTGGGAATTCCGGCCTTGGCGCTGTTCCCAGTCACCCCGCCATCGGCGAAATCAGAAGATGCGAGAGAGGCATACAATCCCGAAGGTCTGGCACAGCGTGCTGTGCGTGCCATCAAAGAGGCGATGCCCGACTTGGGTGTGATCACCGACGTCGCCCTGGATCCCTTCACTACCCACGGTCAGGACGGACTGGTGGACGGGCAAGGCTACGTCGTTAATGATGAAACGGTGGAGGTTTTGGTAAAGCAGGCAGTCTCCCACGCCGAGGCTGGTGCGGATGTAGTGGCACCCTCGGACATGATGGATGGTCGAGTCGGTGCCATCAGGGCGGCTCTAGAATCTTCCGGAAATATCCACACACGCATCCTCGCCTATTCCGCTAAGTACGCCTCAAACTTCTACGGACCCTTTCGGGACGCTGTTGGATCGGCGGCGAATCTTGCAGGTGGCGATAAATACACCTATCAGATGGACCCGGCCAATAGTGATGAAGCGCTGCAAGAGGTGGAGCTAGACCTTGCGGAAGGCGCTGATATGGTAATGGTCAAACCCGGTATGCCATATCTGGATATCGTACGCAGGGTGAAATCTGAATTCGGTGTACCCACATTCGTCTACCAGGTGAGCGGAGAGTACGCGATGCTCTCCGCTGCTGCACAGAACGGCTGGCTGGATGAGCGCTCGGTGGTACTGGAGTCGCTACTCAGCATCAAGCGTGCTGGTGCCGATGCGATTCTGACATATTTCGCCAAGCGTGCTGCGGTATGGCTAAGCGACTAATTCAGCGCTCGGCTGACGGTTCCCGGTGTATCCGATATGACTGACAAATATGCAGTTATCGGCAACCCGATAGCCCACAGCAAATCGCCTCTGATACATAGTTTCTTTGCTCGGCAGACAGGTCAGGATATGACTTACGAGCGGCTACTTGGGGGAGAAAACAGCTTTGAAACTGAGGTGCGAACCTTCTTGGCCCAAGAGGGTAGGGGACTTAATGTCACGGTCCCATTCAAAGAGCGGGCCTGGCAATTGGCGGATCAATTGAGCGAACGTGCGCGTTATGCCCGGGCGGTTAATACGCTGCTCTTCGATGTGGACAACGGAAAACTACTGGGAGACAACACCGACGGCGCGGGATTGATACACGATCTGAAGCACAATCTTGGTCTAGAGTTGAATGGTCTTCGTGTCCTTCTGATAGGGGCGGGCGGCGCTTCCAGGGGCGTGGTAAGACCCCTTCTGGAGCAATCCCCGCGACACCTGGTCATCGCCAACCGAACGGCGAACAAAGCGCGAAAACTCGCAGACGAAGTGAGTTTCGAAGATCGAGCCTCGGGTTGCGGCCTGGAAGAGCTTACTGGCCGACAGTTTGATATTGTTGTCAATGGAACCTCCGCAGGATTAGCTGGGGGGGTGCCGCATCTACCAGACGGCATTTTGGCACCCGGGGGATGGGTCTACGATCTGATGTATGCCGATGATCCCACCGACTTCGTAATTTGGGGACTTTCCCAGGGGGCTACCCGCGCAGTGGACGGTTTGGGTATGCTAGTTGAACAAGCTGCCGAATCATTTTTAGTCTGGCGCGGTGTAAGACCTCAAACGAAACCAGTTATCGAGATGCTGCGTCCTCAGGGTTTAAGTCCCAATTAGTACACGGAAAACCGCTGCAATCTGCTGATTAAATAAAACAAATCTCTGCCGATAAAGCTCACTGAACCAATACCTAGAGTGGGAACCAGGCAATCGACATCAAGGTATACAATCTCAGCTCCGAGCAGCGGATGGGTTGTGCCGAACGGGAAATTCTGAATTCCGCCCAATTGTCGCAACTACTAGATTTGCAGCAGACTCTCCTGGAGTCTATTGCATTGGGCAAGGGGTTCTCTGAGCTGCTTGACGATCTGTGCAAGATGATCGAGGTGATGATTCCCGACTCCTTGGCATCCGTCATGCTATTCAACGATGACCGTCAAAGCCTGCGATTTCAGTCGGGTCCTACCTTTTCCGAGCAGGCACGTCGCTTGTTCGAGGAAATTCAAACAGCAGAAGATATGGGTTCTTGCGGTAACGCGGTACTGAGTGGGGAACCTGTGTTTATATGCGACGTTCCAGCCGATACCCGCTGGGATGGCTTACGTCGGGTTGCGCAAACCCTACAGATCGGCTCCTGCTGGTCAATTCCGATTTTCGGCGAAGACCGCAGAATTCTCGGCACCTTCGCGGTCACGTCCCGGCAAAAACGCGCACCTACCCCTTTCCAAATACGTACTCTGAATACCGCTTCATATCTGGCCGGTATTGCTATTAGAAACCGTCAACGCGAACAACGTCTGCAACAATGGAATACCGTATTCGACAACGCCTCGGAAGGCATGCTAATAACGGACATAGGTGGCTCGATCATAAACGTAAATCAATCCTTCACCAGGATAACCGGGTACTCACTGGACGAAGTTCTGGGACGCTCCCCACATATTCTGAATTCCGGTCGGCACGACGAAAGTTTTTTCCAGGCCATGTGGAGCAGCCTACGTAATACGGGCAACTGGCAGGGCGAAATCTGGAATAGGCGCAAGAGTGGAGATATCTACCCCGAGTGGTTGAGTATCTCGAGAATCGAGAATAGCGATGGCGAAACTTGCAACTACGTGGGGGTATTTTCCGATATAAGCAGCCTCAAGGAATCCGAGCGCAGACTCTATCATATGGCGCACCACGACCCATTGACCGGATTACCCAACCGTCTGTTGATGACCGCTCGGCTGGAGCATGCAATCGAGCAAGCCAAGCGCAATCCGGCTCGTCTCGCTATCATGTTCATTGACCTGGACAAATTCAAGAACATCAACGATGCCTATGGACATGCGCTGGGCGATCAGCTGCTTATCAATGTAGCTTCCAGACTCAAGATGCGGTTACGGGAGCAGGATACAATCTCCCGCCTCGGCGGTGACGAATTCGTGGTCATCCTCGAGCAGATCACCGACACAAAGTGCGTAAAAGCGCTGGCGAGCTCCATTATTCAGTCACTGAGTGAACCCTTCAAGCTCGCAGGAAACGAGGTCTATACGACGCCAAGTATCGGCGTCGCTGTATTTCCGCAAGATGGAACAGATTCAGACTCGCTGATCAAGAACGCGGATATCGCGATGTATCGCGCCAAGGAACAGGGGCGCAGACAATTTTGCCTCTATACCTCAACCCTATCCAGTTCTCTCGAGCATCGCCTATCATATGAGTCATTGCTCAGACATGCGCTTGAGCGCAATGAATTCGAACTCTACTATCAACCCCAGGTGTCGGCATCTGACCATAGGATCGTGGGGACCGAAGCACTGTTGCGATGGCACCATCCGCAGCTAGGCCTACAACTTCCGGGCACGTTTGTGTCGGTCCTGGAAGAGACGGGGCTGATGAAAAATGTCGGCGCTTGGGTATTGAGTAGTGCCTGCCGCCAACTGCTGGAGTGGCAGAAAAAGGGTCTGCCGAACATAAGGCTGGCAGTAAATCTCTCTGCCAAGCAGATATCCCCCGAATATATCGAAAAAAACCTCCTGGGGCTGCTGTCCCAATGTAGTCTAGGGCCCGAGAACCTTGAACTCGAAATTACCGAGCACAATATCATGGAGGGGGGTGAACAGGCCGTTGTGCTTCTTGGTAATTTGAGGGATATGGGTGTTAGTCTAGCCATCGACGATTTTGGCACCGGCTACTCCTCCCTCGCCAGGCTAAAGCAACTGCCCGTACAATGCCTGAAAATAGACCGTTCACTGGTGCGAGACATTCCCCAGGATCCCAATGGCCAAGCGATCTGCCGGGCCGTGGTGGCCTTAGGGCACAGCCTGGGGATCCGCATTATCGCCGAGGGGGTTGAATTGGAGGAACAGGCGGAGTTTCTGCGGCAAATCGATTGCGACGAGTTACAGGGCTATCTCTACGGTAGACCTATGCTTGCAGAAGAATTTGAGCAGCTCCTTGCCGCTAATCCACATGAGCCTCAGTTGGCAGATCGATATTGTTCACCGAGCCGAGCGTAATTGCCGGCAAGATAATCGAAATAGTCCAACTCCTGTTCCGTCAACTCTCTCGTTCGTCGAGCAGGCGTGCCCTGCCAAAGGTATCCGCTGGTGAGACGCTTGCCCGGTGGCACCAGGCTTCCTGCGGCCAAAATGACCTGTGGCTCGATAACCACGGCATCCATAACCACAGCGCACATCCCAATCAGACAATGATCACCAACCTCACAGCCGTGAAGCATCACTTTGTGACCTACAGTGACATTGTTACCAATAGTCAACGGGTAGCCTCCTTCGTTGTAGCTGCTGGCGTGGGTAACATGGAGTACGCTGGCATCCTGGATGTTGGTTCGGGTACCGATGCGAATAAAATTGACGTCACCACGAATAACCGTCGTTGGCCATATCGATGACTGGGAGCCAATCTCCACGTCTCCAATGATCACTGCGCTCGGATCGATCCAAACATCGGGGCCAATTTGTGGCATTTTCCCATTAAAGGGACGAATAGATGGCATTCAAGGCTCCTGTAATCACTGCCGCTAGATGAATATCGGGTACCTCAACTCTGCAGTCTAACGGAGAATGGTAATGGAAATCAGCACTTTCATCATACTTGGGACTATTGTCGCGCTATTGCTCTACGCCATTGTTATCTACAACGGCCTGGTCAGCCTTAAGCATGGGATGGCCAAAGCCTGGTCGAATATCGATGTGCTTCTCAAACAGCGGCATGACGAGCTACCGAAGCTGGTCGAAACCTGTCGCCGATACATGCAATACGAACAGCAAACACTCGATCAAGTCATGAAAGCGCGGGCGGCCGTCTCCTCTGCTGGTGACCGCGGGGATATGGCTGCCTTGGGTACCGCGGAGGGACAGCTGCGCCTTGGCCTCGGTAATTTATTCGCTCTTGCAGAGGCTTACCCAGAGCTGAAGGCGAATGAAACCTTTCGCCACCTTCAGGACCGCATATCCGGGCTGGAAGAGAGTATTGCCCATCGGCGGGAGTTTTATAACGAAAGCGTAAACGTCAACAATGTGCGTATAGAGCAATTTCCCGATGTAATCCTAGCCTCGATGTTTAAATTCGGCCCTGGAGAGCTGCTGGAATTCTCAGATGGAGAAAAAGCCGACGTCGACCTGGGAAAGCTGTTTGCTCATTAGGTTATAGATCTACTCCAGATACTTGTTCTGCCATTCGAGAAATTGCTGGCGAACGGATTCACTATAGTGAGCCTTATCTGAGTAGACAGCTGGATCAAAGGCATCATAGAGATAGTAATTCGCTCTGTTATTCTGGGTGCACATCAGATCCAGGAGCTTTTCCGGCAGGCTCTGAGGTCCCCAATAAAAGTCGTTTTGGGATTCATAGTGGATGAAAACCGGAACGATCGGAATACCCGTTCGCAGCGAGATATCGAAGACTCCGTATCGAAAACTTTCATGAATTCTCTTGCCCTTGACACCGCCTTCCGGATACAGCGAGACATTGCGCCCACCCATGAGACGTTGCTCGATTTTTTCAGCCGCCTCGGCTCTGGACTCACGGGAGGTTCTCTGTACGAACAGAGTACCGGCAGCAGCACTGATTCGGCCAACGACCCACCAGTCGCGTACCTCGATTTTTGCCAGACTGTCGACATCAAAGAGCGCCGGGATACCCACATCCTCAAAGGCGGAGGGGTGATTGGCAACCATAAGAAAACGCTCCGGCATTGGCTGCTTATTTTTCTGATGCAGCCTGAGATCAACGCCGAGCGCGTGCACAAAACTTCGACACCAGACTCGAAAAAGCTTTCGGTACCAATCACCGCGCCACTTATCCGGAAAAAAGCTGGCGAAGTACAGGGGCAAAGTAAACAGCGTAAGTTCCACCCAGCCAAGCAGAAGCCAGAAAACCCGCATCAATGTTCGAATCACGATAAGTATAGCCCCCGGTTACAAGCTAGAAATCCGTTAAAGGGTACACTAGATCTTGTGGCTGTGATTTCCCGGATACTTGTCTCCGATACACTTCTCCAATCTGCTTCGAACCGAAATTGCAGTTCTAATAGGCACAAATCACCTCTGACGGGACAAGCATAAAATGTGGGATTTCTGGCTGATGCTGACCCTGGGTACGTCCATATCCGCAGCGGCGCTGTTTTTTGGGTTTCGCTATCTCTACCTTTACCGCCTGATCGAAAATCTACCCACCTCTAAGGTAGGCCACGCTCAACAAGGCTACCTCGAATTGACTGGCACTGCCGAAATTCCCGAGACCGGGCCTGTCAAGGGGCCACTCACTGGCGTTGATTGTTGCTGGTACCGCTATTCTATTGAGAAAAAGTCAGGCAAAAACTGGCAAACCCTGGAAAAAGGAGAGAGCAAGGCTCACTTTCTACTGGCGGATCAAACCGGCGTCTGTCTGGTCGACCCTGTAGGGGCACAAGTTCATACTGAAAGCAGCAGTCTCTGGCGTGGCTCTCAGCGTCATCCGCTCTCCTCAAACCGAGGGCGCCCCCCAACAAGTGTATGGGGCCAGATAAGCAATACCCTTGAGACGCAACTCAGCTTTGGCGGCAGCTACAGGTACCGTGAAGACCGTATCCATGGCAAAGAGCAACTTTACGCTGTCGGCTACTTTAAAACCCTGGACGATATCGATTTACAGACTCGACAAGCCCAGTCCCAACGGCACCTGTTGAAGAGCTGGAAAGACGACCAGGAAAACTTGTTGAAAAGATTCGACAGCAATCGCGATGGAAAAATCGACCAGCGGGAGTGGGAACTCGCCCAACAGGCAGCGAGCCGCCAGAGCACCCTGAAAACACGCCGCGATACGGAAACTATGATACCTCATATCCTGACGGGGACCGGACCGGGCACCCGTCCCTTTCTTATATCCACACGCCCAGAGTTCGAACTGGTAAGTCACTACCGCATACGCGCCTCAATCGCGGTGATTATCTTCTTCGGAGCGGGAGTATTCTGCCTCTGGATGCTGTCTAGAGGCACCATCTCCTGACTGTCTGACCCATCGAAATCATGTCAGAATAGCCGTTGTGCGAATTTCTGGCTGCCGATGAGTCCACCAATGAAAAATCCCCTGCTGAACCTGGAAGGCCTGCCGGCCTTTTCGCTGATTAAACCCGAGCACATAGAGCCTGCTATTGATCATTTACTCGCTACCGGGCGGAAACAGACGGGAGAACTCCTCGGCGGCACACAGAAATTCACTTGGGAAAACCTGGTAACCCCCCTGGAGCAGCTCGATGACCGCTTGGGCCGCGCCTGGTCCCCGGTAAGCCATATGAATTCAGTGGTCAACAGCGAGCCGTTGCGGCAAGCGTACAATGCCTGCCTGCCGAAACTGAGCGATTATGCTACCGAAATGGGACAAAATGAGACGCTGTTCGCTGCCTATAAAGCCGTAGCTGAGAGCAGTCAACCACTAGACGAGGCACAGCGTAAGTTACTGGAGAATACCCTCAGGGATTTTCGCCTGTCGGGTGTAGACCTACCAGCGGAAAAAAAATCCCGATTCAGCCAAATAAGCCAGGAACTTTCCACACTCACTAGCCGTTTCGAAGAGAATCTGCTGGACGCTACCAACAGCTGGAGCAAACTGATAACCGACCGCAAGTTGCTCGAGGGCCTCCCTCAATCCGCCCTGGATTTGGCAGCGCAGACAGCCAGCCAGCGAAACCAGTGTGATGGCTGGCTTTTGACCCTTGAGTTTCCTTCTTATATGCCGGTGATGACCTATGCGGACAACCGTTCGTTGCGAGAGGAGCTCTATAAGGCTTACGCCACCAGAGCCTCAGATCAAGGCCCTGATGCTGGTAACTGGGACAACGGGGAGATCATGGAGCAGATTCTCGCACTGCGTCATGAACAATCGCGGCTTCTGGGTTTCGCCAATTATGCGGAGTGCTCCCTGGCACGAAAAATGGCTGAATCCTGCGATCAGGTCATGGGCTTTCTGGAAGACCTTGCGCATCGTTCTTATCCCCAGGCAGTCAGAGAGCTGGAGCAGCTTCAGCAGTTCGCCCAGGAACACTATGGCATCACCCAGTTGGAGGCTTGGGATATCGGCTATTACTCCGAAAAGCTACGCCAATATCTGTTTGACATAAGCCAGGAGACACTCAAGCCCTATTTCCCCGAGACTCGGGTTTTGCCAGGCATGTTTGCGGTAGTAAACCGGCTCTACGGCATTGAAATAGTGGAGGTGGACGGGATCGACAGTTGGCACCAAGATGTCCGTTTTTTCGAAATTAGGGATAGAGAGGGTGAATTGCGCGGGCAATTTTATCTTGATCTATACGCCCGTCCCAACAAACGGGGCGGCGCCTGGATGGATGGTTGTATCGACCGCATGTTCACCGAAAGCCATGGTCAGGTTCCGGTTGCTTATCTCACCTGTAATTTCTCACCACCGATCGGTGACAAGCCCGCCCTTCTGACCCACGTGGAAGTAGAGACATTGTTCCATGAATTTGGGCACGGCCTCCATCACCTGCTAACCAGGGTCGACTATCCAGGAGTTGCCGGCATCAATGGTGTAGCTTGGGATGCAGTGGAACTGCCCAGCCAGTTTATGGAGAACTGGTGCTGGGAGCAGGAGGCGCTTACGCTCTTCTCCGGGCATTTTGAAACCGGAGAGCCGCTGCCCGAAGCCTTGTTCGAAAAAATGAAGGCCGCCAGGAATTTCCAGTCCGGCATGCAGATGGTTCGCCAACTGGAATTCAGCCTGTTCGATTTCCGCATCCACCGGGAATACGACCCACAACGAGGCGGCCAAATATACGAGACGCTGGAGCAGGTCAGGAGACAGGTCGCAGTTGTACAACCACCCCCGGAAAACCGTTTTGCCCACGGTTTTACCCATATATTCGCCGGTGGCTATGCCGCTGGCTATTTCAGCTATAAATGGGCGGAGGTTTTATCAGCAGACGCATACTCACTATTCGAGGAGAAAGGGATATTTGATCAGCCTTCCGGCAACGCCTTCATGACCAACATACTGGAGAAAGGGGGTTCCGAAGATGCCATAGATCTATTCGTTGCATTTAGAGGCCGCGAGCCCAGGATCGATGCCTTATTGCGGCACAGTGGAATCGTATCACCAGAGGCTTGAGCCATGCATTACAAAGATCTTCGGGACTTTATCAAGCAGCTGGAATCCAGGGGAGAGCTGAAGCGAATCAAACTTGAAGTCGATCCCGTTCTGGAGATCACTGAGATATGTGATCGCACATTGCAGCGGGGGGGGCCTGCCCTGCTCTTCGAAAACGTCAAGGGGTCGCAATACCCTCTGCTTGGAAACCTGTTCGGCACCCCACAGCGGGTGGCGCTGGGCATGGGCGAGGAGTCGGTTTCCGCTTTACGTGAGGTAGGACAGCTACTGGCCAAGCTAAAGGAGCCCGAACCGCCAAAGGGCGTGAAGGATGCCTGGGATAAATTGCCACTCTATCGAAAGGTGCTGGACATGGCGCCAAAAGTTATCAAGAACCCACCTTGCCAAGAAGTCGTGGATAGCGATGGCGACGTAGATCTTACACACATGCCGATACAAACTTGCTGGCCGGAAGACGCCGGTCCTCTCATCACATGGGGTCTGGTGGTAACCCAGGGACCCGGCAAACCGCGCCAGAACATGGGCATCTATAGAATGCAACTGCTTGGCCCCAATAGGGTGATCATGCGTTGGCTTTCTCACAGGGGGGGCGCCCTCGATTTCCGCGACTGGAAACACACCCACCCGGGAGAACCCTTCCCCATTACCGTCGCGCTAGGCGCGGATCCAGCGACCATTCTGGCGGCGGTCACACCTATTCCCGATACCATCTCCGAGTTCGCCTTCGCCGGCCTGCTCAGAGGTGGGCGCACCGAACTGGCAACCTGCCTGGGAAGCAGCCTTCAGGTACCCGCATCCGCCGAATTCGTCCTTGAAGGCGTAATCCATCCCGAAGACGAGGCGCAGGAGGGTCCCTTCGGAGACCACACGGGATACTATAACGAAGTCGAGGCTTTTCCTGTATTTACCGTCAATCGTATTACCCGGCGCCGGGACCCCATCTATCACAGCACGTACACGGGCCGCCCCCCGGACGAACCTGCTGTGCTGGGCGTTGCGCTCAATGAAGTTTTTGTGCCCTTGTTGCAAAAACAGTTTCCCGAGATTATTGATTTCTATCTACCCCCCGAGGGATGTTCTTACCGAATGGCCATCGTCTCTATACACAAGCAATACCCCGGACACCCAAAGCGAATAATGATGGGAGTTTGGTCTTTTTTGCGCCAGTTCATGTATACCAAATTCGTCATTGTCACCGACGACGATGTGGACGTAAGAAGTTGGCAGGACGTTGTTTGGGCAATGACCACCCGGATGGATCCCAAGAGGGATACCTTGACCATCGACAACACACCAATCGACTATCTTGATTTCGCCTCACCCATCTCAGGCCTGGGTTCAAAGATCGGATTCGATGCCACCAACAAATGGCCGGGGGAAACCAAGCGTGAATGGGGGCGCCCAATTAAAATGAGCAATACCGTCAAACAACGAATTGACGACATCTGGGAACAATTGGGCATCGACAGTCGATAACTGGAGTAAAGATTACTTGGGAGACCTGCTATGCGCACAATGATGGTGATGAATTCGAAAGGTGGCTGCGGTAAAACCACGCTGGCGACCAACATCGCGGTCTGGTATGCAGATGAAGGCGCCCAAGTCTGCTTAGCAGACTGTGATCCTCAAAGGTCCGCGTTGGACTGGCTAGCTGCCAGAGAAGACTACGAAGGCATACCCCAGATTGCAGCAATCGATGCCGTCGATAACCCACTACGGGCCCCTCGCAATACTGACATCTTGGTAATCGATGCACCTGCCGGCACTCACGGAAAGGCTATTTCCACTTTATTGAAGCGGGTAGATAATCTAATCGTTCCGGTTTTGCCCTCGCCCATCGACATGCGCGCCTGCAGTCGATTTCTTGAGGAATTGGTCGCTAGCGGCCGTATCGTCCGCAATCAGACTCAACTGGCTACGGTTGCCAATCGCGTGCGGGAAAACACTAATATTTTCCATCGCCTGGAGGCCTACCTCGGAGGACTGGATGTGCCGGTGCTGACTCACCTGCGGGAAAGCCAAAATTATATCCGCTCGGCGGAGACTGGATTGGGGATTTTCGAACTTGCCCCATCCCAAGTATGGCAGGACGTTGCTCAGTGGGATCCGATATTTGGCTGGCTTGACAGCTGAAGCCGGAATGTTCATTCGGTCCCTGCTGGGAACCCCAGTGTTGCCGCGGAACTTCTAATTCACGCACGCGGCCAGGCCAACATTCAGACTAGGATAACGCAGTTTGACACCGAGTTCCTCGCGCATCCGCCGATTATCCAACCTTCGGGATTCTTGCATGTAAGAGAGCATTCCGGGGGTTAGCTGCTTCTGTGCTTCGGCCAAAGAAATTTGAGGTGGGCGCGGCAGGCCAACAAGATCCGCTAACCTGTCGAAATAATCCACCATGGTAGATGGATTTCCGTCACTGATGTTATAGACAGCACCGGGGGCGCCTCTCTCCATCGCCGCTGCACAAGCCGAAACCAGATCGTCGATGTGAATACGGTTGGTAAATGGCGCCTCGGAAGCGCTGACCAGAGGCAGTCCTGCGCGCAACCGCTTCAAAGGGAGTTTACCAGGTCCATAGATACCCGCTACCCTCAAAATCACCAACTCGATTCCCAAGGCTGCGCAAGTCTCCCGTGCACTGTTTTCGGCGTCCCACCGGCGCTTGGCCCTGGGAGCCACGGGTGCTGGCGGCCGGGTTTCGTCAATCCACGCCCCTCCGCAGTCTCCATAGATTCCGGTGGTACTGAGGTAAACCATGCGATGGGGCACATTCGCCGAATCGAGCAGCCGCAGAAATTTGCGCATCCTGACGTCCTTGCCTCCCTCTGGACTGGGTGGGACAAAATAGAAAAGTGAGGAGTCTGTTAGCGGGATCTTTGGGGAGACGAGATCAAGATCCGCGGCCAGACCTTGTATACCCATATGTGCCAGTGCCACAGCCGACTCTTCGCGTCTGACGACAGCACATACCTGCCGGCCTTGGGCCAAATAACAGGCGGCAAGTTTGCGTCCCAAATAACCGCAGCCGATAATTAGTATGCTTTTAATAAGGTTTTATTCCTGAGCAAAATAGTAGAAAATTCACGACCGCCTTCAGATTTTCAGACAGACTCATGAGTTTCAGTGTCAAAGTAGTACCTAGTAATCACCAGTTTACCACCGAGCCCGGAGAACGCATTCTCGATGCCGCTGAGCGTCACGGCATTGCTCTGCCCTACGGATGCAGAAATGGTCTCTGTGGTTCCTGTGCTGGCACCCTGGTCTCCGGAGAGGTAGCCTACGCTGATGTGGATGAAGAGGATTTCGCAAGTACATTAAATAGCCGCTGTCTCACTTGCCAGGCTTCTCCTACCAGCGATGTGGTGATCTCCATCCAGGAAGTTCAAACCGAGCAGCAAATTGAAGTACGCAAGCTACCCTGTCAGGTTGCTCGGAAAGAACAGCTGGCACACGATGTCGTTCGTGTTTACCTACAGCTACCAGAGGGACAAAGGCTACAGTTCCTAGCCGGTCAATACCTGGATTTTCTGTTAAAAGATGGCCGCAGACGGGCCTTTTCAATCGCCAACCCCCCGCACGATGATGAGCTGATTGAACTGCATATTCGCCATGTGCCCGGTGGGGAATTCACCGATTATGTATTCGAGCATATGGCGGAGGGCAGCATTCACCAGATCGAAGCGCCCATGGGTGGATTCTACCTGCGAGAAGCGTCGGATCGACCGCTTATCATGATGGCCGGGGGTACCGGGTTTGCGCCTCTTAAGGGCATCATTGAGCATGCCTTCCATATCGGAGACCAGCGGCCCATTCATCTCTATTGGGGAGCGCGTTCCCAGCGGGATATCTATCTGCCGGAAACGGGCGCAGACTGGGTAGAGCAGCGACCCGGATTTCAATACACGCCAGTGCTATCCGAGCCCGGCAGCGATTGGAAAGGTCGGACAGGCTGGGTTCATGAGGCTGTATTGGAGGACTACCCAGACATGAGCCCCTTCGACCTTTATATGAGCGGCCCTCCTCCCATGGTCTATGCTGGGAAGGAAGCTTTTGCCGCGGCTGGACTCAGGGAAGAACATATGTATTCAGACGTGTTCGAGTGGGCGAAGGACAACCCCAATATCGGGAAGGTTGATACTAAAAACAGTAATTAGCCGCTGCGTGCTTGCAACTTAGTAATCCCAAGATAGGATAGATAGTAAAGGCCCTCAGGCCTTGGATCGCAATGAGCCCATTCACTGACCTGCCATCTCATCTTGAGTATTTCGGTCGAGCACGTTTCCTATCGGCCAGAATTTCCAGCTGGGGTGGATTGATATCAGTTGGGGTTGCGGCCCTTTTGTGGCTCTCATCCAGCTGTGCTTGAATAAGGTTATCCGGTAGATCCGGTAAGGGCGCATCGCTCACAAGCTCGAGTGCGGATTTGAAATGCTGAACCGCCAGCGAATGTTCTCCCATTTTTTCAAGCAGAGCGCCCAACTCTCTGAGCGCATTGATCGTGGGTTGGCTACCGATACTTGCCTCCAGGTAGCTTCGGGCCTTCCCCCAGAGACGATTTCTGATACTCAACCGCCCCAGCGCCAATAGCAACACCGGGTTATGCGGATGCTGTTCCAACCAGCCCTCGGCCGTCGATAACTGTTGAGCTGCGTCGGTAGCCTCCACCCTGCCATAGAGTTCCACTACTGAGTCGCCCCACTGTCGTTGAATAGTATTTCTGAGCAATTTTTCAAGCCGATCATCCTCTCCCCGTTCTTTGAGAAACACGGAGTAGCCGATTATCAGATCTTCAACACGCCGCAGCCCCATGGGAATTTTCTTCCAGGTCGAATCCAAGGCATTGGAGTCACTGCTCTCCATGGCTCCCTTGAGCTGGTGGAGATATACCTTTACCCCAAGTTTTACCAGCGCATCCTGATCAACCACCCGGCGCTTACCTAATTCCGGAAGCAGGCGCTCCAATGCCTCCCACTCACCCATTCGTTCATACAGATCCATCAACAGCTTTAAAACATGGGGATGCCGGGGAGCAATCTTTCGCAGATGCTTCAAGGTAGCGAGCGCCTGCTCCTGCTGATCATTCCCCAGTTGAAGCTCCGCTTGAGTGAGCCCCACGGCCACGTCCGCACCGGGCATGCTTTCATGAGCCAACTGGAGATAATGATCACGACGTTCGAGAGCCCCTTGTTGCTGAGCCGACCGTGCGGCAGCAAGATAGTTAAGCAGCGGCGTCTCTGAATTATCTACGTGGCGCACCAAGTTTTTCTCGGCACTCTTCCAGTGCCCTTCAGACAACTCTAGTAACCCCTGGGAAAGCTCTCTCCGGGCCCTCTGCTGAGATCGCACGTCTTGCCAACGATTCAGCTGGCGAGGTAACAGCCAGATTCGGACAAAGAATCTCACGGTCAAATAGATGGCGCCGAGCAGGAGCGTGTTTAGCAATAGAAAAAAAGCGAGACTTCCCTCTATACTCCACTGCTTGTAGCTTATCAGGACATAGCCATTGTCCTGCTTGACCATCAACGCGACGAATACCGCGAGCGCCAGCAGCAACAGCCCGAGTATCAGCGTTTTCATTGGCTTATACTCTGTTCGCGCACAAGCTCCAACCGCTCCCGCATAACTTCCAGTGTTGAGGTCATGTCTGGAAGGGTCCGCGCTATCTGAATACCTCTCAGCTGATTTATTTCTGCCAAGAAGGCGCTATTCTGCGCATCCTCCTGATCGAAGTGTGCGGCGAGCCATTGGGCCACGCTCTCCAGGCTGCTGTCGTAAAGCGACTGATTATCGTAGAGCAAAGAGAGTTGCGCTGCGGCCAACTGTAAGCGGATATTTTCCAGGATGAACAGCTGTTGCTGCGGGGGAAGCGACATTTCAACCGGTTGATTGTGCCGTTTGATTACCATGATTGACTTAAACCCTTCCCAGCCATCCCGCACTAAAGTCTCCATCGTTCTATTTTCCGGTTTCGCGGTCGAGTTTGGGGACTTGGCAATGTGCATGGATTTGTTGTCCCGACCTCTTATATTTAAAAGCCCTACTTGCGAAGACAACTTTACGATGCGCTGGACAAGGGCATCCCGATCCGCGCTCTCCACTTCCTGCAACTGGCTTATCTCAACCTGTAACAGCTCCCGCATCTCATCCCATTCGGGATTTCCGGTCATACGCAGTCGTTCATCCGCAGCCTCGAGCGCCAGCAGAGCGGTAGCCGGATCACGCTCCAGGGTCAGGCGATAATTAGCCAGCGTCAGCAAATACTCCGCCTCTGACAGCATCCAGTCGCTACCATTACTGCCGATCCGGCTGTTCACCACCTGTAATGCGCGCTGAATCTCCTCCCCCTCCTTGAGCAGCTTGTCCCGCTCCTCTTGGAGCAAGAGTGTCTGCTGCTCAAGTGTCTGGCGGTGGGACAGCACCAGCGCTTGCTGTTCTTCGAAAGTGCTGCGCACGCCAGCCAACTCCTCGGACAATGCCAGGGTGCGTTGATTCGCCTCGAGAACAACCTGGTTGAGGTGCTGAAAAGATGCTTCGAGTCGACTCCAGTGTAGATATCCGAGGGTCAATCCACCGAGAGTGACAAGCACAGCGACCAGCGCGAGTACAAACGTCAGCGCCGGTGACCCACTCCTATTCTTTTTCTGCACTTCATGCTCAACCACCGCCTCACCGGTAATGTCCCGAATGTCCGCCTCCTCGACTTCCGGATCGGTGCCGCTCGTGGTATCACTGCTTTTCATGCACTCACCCAGATCATTGCTTATAACGAAAATTGGTCATCACATCCTAGCAGAAGATTTCAGCATACGCCTGTGGCCTGGCTAACGTTTATCGGCCCAGCGGCAAAGCGCCTTTAAAATGGACCGGTTGTCGGGGCCATCTGCCACCAGTACCTGGTGAAATCCCTGGGCAATTGCGTGCTCGCCTATCCGCTTGGAAACCACCACCAGTGGATAAGCCAACAGCTGCCGCTTTAGCTCTGGGCCGAAAAGGATTAGCAAATTGTCGATAATCTGAGTGCTGGTTGCGATCACCAGATCGAGTGCGGAGAACCAAGGCAGAGCTTCCACCGGCCGTGGAAGTTTAGGGCAGTGCCTGCGGTACACCTCTGCATAGTCGATCGACGCACCCCGTTGCCTCAGTGTATCCCCCAGTAGGGGGCGTCCACCCTCCCCACGGAAAATCAAAATACGCTCACCCGCGACGGCATGCAGCCTTGGAGTACTGAGCAATGCCTCGGAGTGATACCCATGCTCGGGGAGAAGCACACGGGTATATCCATGATCCACCAGGGCCCTGGCGGTAGCGGCACCGATAGCCGCAAGCTCGGTGTTTTTCGGTAGAGGGCTGGAGCCCATGAAACCCAGCCCCCTGACCACGGCATTAACACTGACGAAAATCAGCAGATCATAATCTTCGATGGAGGAGAGCTTGGCCCTCGTTTTCTCCCGATCCCTGGGAGGGCTAATTTCTACAGCTGGAAATCGCAGCGGGCTACCTTGATGTGTCTCGATCAACCGACAAAGAGATTCCGCTTGACCTCTAGGACGGGTTACGAGTATCCCCGCTCCCCCCAGGCTACAGTCGCCGCTGGACACCAACAGAACTCAGTCCTGATAGAGACGCTTCAACACTTGGTCGGCTCCCTGTCCGAGCAGATCCTCAGCCAAGGCAATACCCAAGTCCTCCGCATCGGTGATACTGCCGCGAATCTGCGCGCGCATCACCTTACTGCCATCGGGCTCGCCCACCAGGCCGCGAAGATATACGCTATCATGGTTGACGACGGCATAACCGGCGATTGGTACCTGGCATCCCCCCATCAGCCGATTGTTCATGGCACGCTCCGCCATTACACAAATGGCCGTTTCCTCGTCGTTCAGAGGTTCCAGGAGCCGGTTTACCCGTTCGTCTTCCTCACGGCATTCGATGCCGATCGCGCCCTGCCCTATCGCCGGCATACTTTCTTTTGGCGACAGTACACAGGTGATGCGGTCCTTGAGCCCAAGCCGCTTGAGTCCGGCTGACGCCAGCAAAATTCCATCATATTCGCCTTCATCCAGTTTTCTCAAGCGTGTATTGACATTGCCACGCAACGACATCATTTTGAGCTCAGGCCAGCGCTCGGCAGCCTGACACTGACGGCGCAAGCTAGATGTCCCAAGTACCGAGCCGGCTGGCATCTCATTCAGCCCGGGATAACGATTCGAAACAAAAGCATCCCTCGGATCCTCCCGTTCCAATACGACCGCCAAATGGAGCCCATCGGGAAGTTTGACCGGCACATCCTTCATGGAGTGCACCGCGATGTCCGCGCTACCCTCCAGCATGCCTTGCTCGAGTTCTTTCACGAACAGGCCCTTTCCACCAATCTTGGCCAGCGGTGTGTCCAGGATCTTGTCACCCTGAGTCTTCATACCTACGAGTTCGACTTTCAGTTCCGGATGGAACTGCCGCAACAGGGCGGCTACATGTTCGGCCTGCCACATGGCTAAAGGCGACTTGCGGGTTGCAATTCGTATGAGCTGCTCTGCCATAGATACTGTTCTCGAAGAATTGGATTCTAGAATGCTATAGCCTACTTGAGGGGCTGGCAAATGGCAGTCGATCGGAAACTGTCAGTCGGTGCCTTTCTTCATCCAGCGACGTATCTTCGGGAGATGACGACGACTGATTTCCAGCTGTTCATCCGTGTCTTCCATTCGTGCCATACAACGCCCATCCGCTCTTTTCTCCAAGCCCACGAGCCGGGACCTGGAGACCAGCGCGTTGCGGTGAATACGAAAAAACCTCTCCCCGAAGCGCTGCTCCAGAGATTTCAGGGACTCTTCCAGCAGCGCCTCTCCGTCGTTGCACATCGCTACTACGTATTTCTGATCCGCACGTAGGTATATCACATCATCCACCGCAATGCGCTTGACCCCACCCCGATAGTTGGTGCAGATGTAGGTGGGCGAAGCGGGTTGATTGCGTATGGCGGTAAGCTGAGCTTTGCTGGGAACGGCCGCCCGCACTAGGGCTCGCTCCAGTCTTTGGCACCGAATAGGCTTCAACAGGTAATCCACGGCATTGCCCTTAAAAGCTTCAAGGGCATGTTCTTCGTATGCGGTTACAAATATCACTGCCGGAGGAACAGGCGCATTTGCCAGCCTTGTCGCCGCCTCTATACCATCCATTCCGGGCATGCGAACATCCATCAATACCAGATGAATATCCAGCTTTTCACAATTCGCCAGTGCCTCCTGGCCGCTGTTGGCCTCGGCGACAACTCTGTAGGGCTCCCCTATCTTGGACAGCAGCATTCGCAGGCGCTGTCTCGCGGGAGCCTCATCATCTACAATCAATACGTTCATTCGTCCATCCTGGGATAAGGAAAGGTCAATCTGACCTGGTAGCTGCCATCCACTTCGCCGATGCTCAAACCGGCGTCGCCATTAAAAAAACCCTGTAACCTTTGGCGGATATTTTCTATGGCCATCGAATTTCCCTCCCGGTGGTATCCCCCCTCCACCGGCGGTAGAGTGTTGCGAATGCTTATATTCACGCGTTGGCGGCGATAACGTCCGCTGATGTGGATTTTCCCCGGTACCAGTGCGGGCTCCACACCGTGGTAAACAGCATTCTCCAATAATGGCTGCAGCACCAGAGATGGCAGTGGGGCCTGCTCAGGAAGTTGTTCCATATCCCACTCGACCCCAAGGCGATCGCCCAACCGTTGCTGCTCAATCCGCAGATACCCTCTACCCAGCTCGATTTCATCCCCCAAGGTAGATTGCCGGCCGCTGCTGGCCAAGCTCGCCCTGAATAGATCCGATAAATCCTCTACAACCTCTTCAGCAAGCGGCGGGTCGGTCCGTGTAAGATGGGCAATGGTGTTCATGCTGTTGAAAAGGAAATGGGGTCGAATGCGGGATTGGAGAGCCTGAAATCTGGCCTCCGACTCAGCTTCGATCTGCTTTCTCCAAAGCCATTGCAGATAGAGATACCGCAATGAAAGGGCCGAAACGATAGCGCTGATACCGAGGCTTTCGACGATAAATGCAAAGCTCTCCGCTGACCCGACGGGCCTGCCTACCAGAGCTGAAGCAAAAACTGCGGTAGCGAGTGTAATTGCCAGCATGATCACCCAGGCACAGATACCTGCCAGCATGTGATCCAAGCGTCTTACCCATGGGCCTGTCAGACAAAGTAATGCCGATCCGGACAATCCAATCCATTGAATAAACAGTGAACGCATGCTTAATTCTGTATAGAAATCCGAGAGCGAATCGACTGACCCCAAGGTCAACACAATCGCCAATAATTCGGCACTGATTACTATTCCGAACACCATTCTTATACTGCAAAAATTTGGCAGAAATGAAGTTGTACCGGAGGTCATCAGTTTTTCGTTCTCCGTATGATCCTTGTCCCGAATACGCTGGACAATCCTGCTACAATCTCGGGCTGCGGCACTAAGCGCAAAACTCGGGAGCCCATACCACCATAGCGGACCGGTGCTCCAATCGTTTAACGGCCACCGCAGCGCTTCGAGTATACATTTGTATATACCGGAACCCACCAGCGGGATCCAGACACGGGAAAACGCCAAAAAATGAATGATAGTAAACTTTGGTCCGGACGATTCAATGAACCAACGGATGCGTTCGTCGAGGCGTTTACCGCTTCGGTGGAATTCGATCAGAGGCTATATCGATATGATATTCGTGGGTCAATTGCTCATGCCCGCATGCTGGCGCGCCAAAACATCATCAGCGAATCCGAGTGCGAATCCATCGTCGCCGGGCTGGAGCGAATACTGGAGCGAATAGAAGCTGGAGAGTTTACCTGGTCCGTGGCGCAGGAAGACGTCCACATGAACATCGAATCCGCATTGACGGCGGATATCGGAGAACCGGGGAAAAAATTACACACCGGCCGCTCCCGCAACGATCAGGTGGCAACCGATATCCGCCTCTGGCTTAGAGACGAAATCGATACCCTACGCGATGCCATCGTCCGACTTCAGGAGGCCCTGCTGGATGCGGCCGAACGCGAAGCTGAGACCATACTTCCCGGCTTTACTCACCTCCAGACCGCGCAGCCCATCACCTTTGGCCATCATTTGATGGCTTGGTTCGAGATGCTGCAAAGGGATAGGGAACGGCTGGCCGATTGCGCCAAACGTGTCAACATCATGCCCCTTGGCGCTGCGGCACTGGCGGGCACAACTTTTCCCATCGACAGAACTTACACCGCCAAACTGCTCGACTTTCGGCACCCAGGTGAAAACTCTTTGGATTCCGTCAGCGATCGGGATTTCGCCATTGAATTCACCTCAGCGGCAGCATTGATCATGATGCACTTGTCGCGGATGTCGGAGGAGTTGATCGTCTGGTCTTCCGCACAATTCGGCTTTATTGAACTATCCGACAGTTTCTGCACCGGGTCATCAATTATGCCGCAAAAGAAGAATCCCGATGTTCCTGAGCTTATTCGCGGAAAAAGCGGTCGCATATTCGGCCACCTGATCAGCCTGTTGACGTTAATGAAAAGCCAACCGCTCGCCTACAACAAGGACAACCAGGAAGATAAAGAGCCGCTATTCGATACCGTCGATAATCTCAAAGGCTCTCTTAAAATCTTTGCGGACATGATCCCGGCGATACGTTGCCACAAGGACAATATGCGCGCGGCCGCACTCAAGGGATTCGCTACTGCAACGGATCTGGCCGACTACCTGGTGCGCAAAGGACTCCCATTTCGAGATGCTCACGAGGTCGTTGGCCGGGCTGTTTCTCTCTGTGTCGAGAAGAAATGCGACCTCGTTGATCTGAAGTTGGAGGAACTGCGAGGATTTTCAGATTTGATCGATGAAAGTGTCTTCGAAATTCTGACATTGGAAGGCTCGGTTGCTGCCCGCGACCATGTAGGCGGTACCGCGCCGCACCAGGTCAGGGCCGCCATCGGGCGCGGTCGCAACCGCCTCGTAGATTAGCCCGGCCGGTAACACCCGCAGGAGATCAATATGGGAGATGATAGCCTCGCCAATCTCAGCAAGCGCCTTAAGACCTTTGCCCGCGAGCGAAATTGGGAACAATTTCACTCTCCAAAGAACCTCTCAATGGCAATGATTGCCGAGTGCGCCGAACTGGTCGAACACTTTCAGTGGCTGAGCGAGGAACAGAGTCTGCGAATCTCCGCTGAAAAGCGCACTCAGGTAGCAATGGAGATGGCGGACATCCTAATCTACCTAGTGCGTTGCGCCGAGCGACTGAATATCGACCTTATTGCTGCCGCTGATAAGAAGATTTTGATCAACGAACAGCGGTATCCTGTAGACAGGGTCTACGGAGACGCCCGCCGGGCTGGAGAATACCCGCAGATTGATGAAGACAAGCCGGACTAGCGCAGACGTTTAGTCAACCAGCTCCAGCGACGCCTATCTGCAACACGGTGACCCGCCATCGCCTCAGCCTGGCTGGCGACCAGAACAGCCTCGGGAACCCGCTGCTTTATCGCTGCCGCCAGGCCGATACAACCGCTGCCACCGGGCCTGATACTCACCCACAGCAGACTCAACTTTAGGTTCAAATCAGCAAAGACGACCTGCTCACCAAACTCTGAAAACACCTGTTGAATGGCTGCTAGCGCCAATTCACGGCGCGCCCGTGGCCAGCGCCTTATGCTTGGGATTAGCATCATGAAGTCGTTCAGCGGCTTGCCATTCTCATCTCGAACGGGCACCCGCTGCCATAGAGGCTGGCCCGGATGCAGGCTGACCTGGTCGCACAACACAAGGTGTGCCACTACGATTTCCCCATGGATACATTTGGAGGGCAGACAGCCCGTGCGTTAGGCATTGGCGGCTTTCGATTTCCCCGCTTTCGGCTCATTCATCTAAAAATAGACTCCCGATCCCGGTTTGTCACTTCTTTACAGTTACACGGATCCCAGGTTCAAGTCATACTATCGATTGCCGCTAATCTCATGACACTCTCCGAAACCTCCGGCACGAGGAACGAAACGTTGAAAATGAGCAGTGATTTGGCAAAGGCCGCTTTGGAATCGAGCCCTTTTGGGGTAATGTCCCTGGATGCCCAAGGCAAGATTCACTACGTCAATCCGGCCCTCGAAAACATGTTGGGGATCCCTGAGAGCAAACTACTGGGCCACGATCTGGATTCCATGCAATCACAATCTCTCAAGGGTCTATTCGGCAATCCCGGCCTGCTGGAGATCGCGGGCCCGGAAGTGGGCCGCCAATGCTGGCTCCAATGCAGTACATGGAGCGCCGGGGGGGGTTCCTCTACGATAAGATTCTTCACCGACGCAACCGAATTGGTCGATCTGAAGAAGCGGGTGGAAAAACTTGAACAGCGGGTAGAAGAACTCACCATCACCGACGATTTGACCGGGTTGGCTAACCAGCGCGCGTTGAGCCGAGCGCTGAGCACTCAGGTCACTCGCAGTCGCCGTTACCAGAACCCTCTAAGCCTGGCGCTGGTAGAGATCGTTGATGAGAGCGGTCGCGTCGCTGTACTTAACGACGAATCCGTCCTCGCCACCAGCCGCTATCTTCGCGATCGACTTCGTTGGGTGGATATGATCGCCCGTTGGGATGAAAACCACTTTGTAATTATCCTCCCGGAAACCCACCATGAGCAGGCCGCCGACCTAATATCCGAGATTAGCAGAGGGTTCTCCGAGATAGATGTCAAGGATGAAGTAACAGAAAGCCCGCTCTCCATGCGCTACGGTGTTGCCCAATGGATGAAGGGCAACGATTCTAGGATACTACTGGAACGCGCCGCCGAAAGCCTGGCGGATTCTGGCAGGAAGCCTCAAACCACACACTAATGTATGGCAACACCGCTAGCCTTCAGGGACGGTATCGGCCGTAAGGATCTGCAGAACATCAGGCGCAGATTCACGGGTATTCACCGGGAGCGTCTGAAAAGGATAGAAGGCGAGTTGTTGCCAGCCCAGCAAGTATTGTTGCGGCTGCTGCCGCTGCTGTTCCACATAAATCACCCCATGTTGCCGGGGTTCACAGGTACCGCCACACCAGCCGGTGTACCTGACTTTACGCCCGGGAAAATAGCACTGCAGACTGCCAAAAAGCTGAGCCGCAGCTTCGAGTACAAAAAGCGCGCCCGCAGGCGCTACCAAATTCAAGGCATCTATCTGATGGGGAGCATCGGCAGTGTAGCCCACACCGCCGGCAGCGACCTTGACGTCTGGTTATGCCACGACCCGGAGCTCGGCCCTCGAGCCCTGGAAGCGCTGCGAGCCAAGGCTCATGGTGTTGAAAACTGGGGCCGAGAGCTGGGCCTTGAAGTGCACATCTTCGTGATGAACGTAGATGCCTTTCGTCAAGGCAAGCGGGATACCCTGTCCCACGAAAGCAGCGGCAGTACACAGCGCCGGTTACTACTCGAGGAGTTTTATCGCACAGGCGTATTGCTTGCCGGTCGTTATCCGCTGTGGTGGCTGGTCCCCCCCGATGAGGAACCTAACTATAGCGCCTACGCTGAAATGTTGTTGCACAAACGTTTTGTGGACTCAGTCGACTGTATCGACTTCGGCGGGTTGGAGAGTCTTTCCGCGGACGAGTTTTTCGGGGCAGCTCACTGGCAACTCTACAAGGGGATAGAGTCGCCATATAAAACTATACTCAAGCTATTGCTGAGCGAGGCCTACTCCCGTGAGTATCCCCAGGTGCGCTGGCTTTGTCAGGAGGCCAAACGGGCAATCTACGAAGGGCAAACCGACCTGGATGAACTCGATCCCTATGTTTTGATGTATCGCAGGCTGGCGAAATATCTGGGCGATGAACCAGGAAACAAGCGGCTGGATCTCGCCCGCCGCTGCCTCTATTTCAAGACTGAACAGAAGCTCAGCCGCCTCGGAGTGGCGACCAGTACCACCTGGCAGCAGCAGTTGATGGGACAATTGACCCGTGAGTGGGGGTGGGGGCCGGGAGACCTGGCCATACTCGATGATCGAGAACACTGGAAAATCGATCGCGTCTTGGATGAGCGCAATACTCTGGTCAAGGAGTTGTCAGACAGTTTTCGCCTGTTGACCGACTTTGCTCGAACCTACGCCCATGAAAGTGCCATAAACCCCGAGGAACTGAGCCTGCTGGGACGCAAATTGTATACCGCATTGGAGAAGCGACCGGGCAAAATCGACAGTATCAATCCTGGTATTTCCAGGAGTCTGGAGGAGCTGCGGGTATCCCTCCATTACAAGCCCTTGGACGGAGAGGAGAAAATATGGCTGCTGTTTCTGGGTGAGATAAATACCGAGCAGGCTCTGGTAACTGACCCTATCAAGAGCACAAGCGGACTGATAGAGATGCTCACTTGGTGTCAGATAAACAGGGTTGTGGGACCCAGTACCCTGGTCACTCTCTATCCTGATAATTGCCCTGTTCGGCTGGATGAACTTCGCTCCCTATTGAGCTGCCTGCAGCAGATATATCCCAGAGGAGTTGATACCGAAGTACCGATGGAACAACTCGCTGCACCGCCCCATGCATTGGAATGCACTCTGTTCGTCAATACAGGGACCGACCCCATGTACCATCTCTCCAGGCAGGGCAAGCAGCTCACCAGCAACCGCTGCGATCCGCTTAGTTTTGGCGCCGCCCACGCCTCATTGGTGGAACAGGTAGAACAGCTCATCACCACAAGCTGGGGAGAGACCTTGGTATTCTCATACCGGGGTTCAACAGGGCTGCTCAAGGCACTGTGCCAATTTCTTCAACTTACAGTGATCAGGGGGCAGGGCTACCCGGTGCCCGAAGTAAGCGCTCACAGCTACTCTTCAGTCCGTTCTGCAGGCATCGCGCGGAGAGTTGCCGAACTTTTCAATGACGCGAGCAGAGCTTTTCTCGCTTCCGATGGTGGCAGTAACAGCCGTTACCTGCTGCAACTCGACGATGAGTATTACCTGATCCACATTAGCGATGGTCAATTCGGATATGAAGCTTTGCAATCCATGGAGGAGTTACTGCAGACGCTTGGCAAACCCCAGTATAACTACTCTCCGCTGGCGATCGACCGAATGGCACTAATCAACACCCACTATCCCGCTATTTTCGCTCACAACCGCAAGGACACGATTCAACTCTTCTTTCACAATGAAAAAGACAGAACTCAACTCTATATTCTCGACGAACAGGGAGCGCTGCTCTCCCAACAGCTGCCCCCCACCGATGAGCACTATCTGTTGTTGCAACAGCAACGATTCCTCAACGGCATCCGCATGATGCGCAGCCTATTGGCGGAAGAACCGGCCCATCGTCTACTCCTGGACTCTCCGGAATTTTTTCGTCTACAGCAGCGGCGGGATGGTCAGTTCGATGCTGAGCCCCGCAACCCCCCCAGGCATAGGCTGCCGGATAACTACCTCGAACTACGGCTGCTTAGTGATCGCCTGGACCTGCATGGAACTGCACATGTACTGCTTTGCGGCGAACGAGAATTCACAACGCTTGAATACGGTGAGCGACTCTACGAAGCGGTGGCGGAACACGTTCTCTCTCAGCGCCGCAGTAAACAGCCCTACCCAATCTATCTGACTGGTTTGGAGCTCTCGAGTGCTTCCGGTGAGGGGGCGACCACTATTCAACTATTCAACTTTAAAATCCGCCTGGAGAAGCGGCTGGCTGCCGCCATGGATGAACTGTGCCAAATCCAGGCTGCAGAGGTATACTGAGCGCAATCTGGTTTTAAAGCCTCGGAACCCCAATGCACTGTTGGCCCCGTTATTTTCTCTGGACCATTATCGCCGTACTGGGCGCTGGCAACATGATCACGGCCTGCGGGCAGAAAGGTGACCTGTACCTCCCGGATGAAGCCCATGAGGAGCAGGTCGAACGGACTCCACTACCCGCCCAGGAAGGTACCGCCCCCCAATAATCTTTTACTCCAGTAAGGGTTATCTATCTGCTCCACCCGGACTTTACCACCGCTGGAGGGGGAGTGGACAAAGTTACCGTCTCCAGCATAGATGCCCACATGACGGGCCTTTAATGCTATGCGGAAGAACACCAAGTCCCCTGGGCGCAGGCTTGCGAGCGCCACTGGTGCTGACGCCCGCCGTTGCTGTGCGGTGGTTCTGGGAACCCGGATACCCGCTGAATTGTAGCTGTATTGAACTAATCCACTGCAATCGAAACCTTGCTGGGGAGAGGCTCCACCATAGCGATAGGGCCGACCAATTTGCGCTAGGGCGGCCTCCAACACCCGCAGGCGGCTACCCTCCAAACCCTCCACCATGCCATTGGCATCAACTACACCGGTAGTCCCGTTTCCAGCACAGCCACCCAATACGGTTAGGAATCCGCAAAGCAGCATCGTCAACAACAGCCCGGAGCGCAGTACTTTACCTGTGCAGCGGCTGAACATAGCTGGTTTTCCAAGAACCGCCAAACCCAGGGGGCGGCGGTTTTTTCCGGTTGCAAGAATCAAAACATCTTCTAAATTAGACATATATCATACAAGATACAACAGCTGCATTCGCTAACCGCTGCATCTGGAGAGGCATAATGCTTATCGGCGTACCCAAGGAAATCAAGAACAACGAGTATCGGGCTGGACTTACGAGTGCCAGCGTACGGGAACTTGTCTCTCACGGTCACAAGGTTCTGGTAGAGACTCAAGCCGGCAGCGGTATCGGACTCACGGATGATCTCTATCGCGCGGCTGGTGCCGAGATCGTGGGCATCGCAGAAGAGATCTTCGAGCGCAGCGAAATGATCGTTAAGGTAAAGGAGCCCCAGCCGCAGGAATGCCGAATGCTGAAAGCGGGCCAGCTGCTATTTACCTATCTGCACCTGGCGCCTGATCCTCAACAGACCGAATTATTACTGGCTTCCGGGGTAACGGCCATCGCTTACGAAACTGTGACCGATGCTCATGGCGGACTCCCGCTCCTGACGCCTATGTCCGAGGTTGCCGGCCGTATGTCTATCCAGGCAGGGGCGCAGTGCCTGGAAAAATCCCATGGTGGCGCGGGCTTGTTACTCGGGGGCGTTCCGGGGGTAGCCCCGGCCGATGTGGTGGTTATCGGCGGCGGGGTGGTGGGCACCAATGCCGTGCGCATGGCAATGGGCCTGGAAGCCAGAGTCACAGTCCTGGACAGGTCACTGGAGCGCTTGATGGAACTCGACTTCCAATTTGGCGGGCGCCTAAACACAATCTATTCGACCCGCGATACGCTGGAAGAATACGTGCTCGGTGCCGACCTCGTGGTGGGAGCGGTGCTGGTTCCAGGGGCCGCCGCGCCAAAGCTGGTCAGCCGAAAAATGGTCGAGCAGATGAAGATGGGTTCGGTACTGGTCGACGTCTCCATAGACCAGGGCGGATGCTTCGAGACTTCGCGACCCACAACCCACGCGGAGCCGACCTACGTCATCGACGACGTCGTCCACTATTGTGTTGCCAACATGCCGGGAGCGGTTGCCCGGACCTCCACCTTTGCGCTGAACAACGCGACGCTTCCGTTTACAATCCAGCTGGCGGAGAAGGGTTGCAAACAGGCTCTTAGAGAAAATAGAGATCTACGCAACGGCCTCAACATTCACGAAGGAAAGGTTACCTACGAAGCGGTCGCCGCTGATCTCGGCTACGACTATCACCCAGCGGAGCAAGCTCTCGGCATCTGAGCCAAAAATGGGTACCGGAAATTGCATTCGCTGATGGTGTCGGTTCAATCGATAGATGCCCTGATCCCCCGGTGATTGTAGAATTCAATCACCCCAGGCGATGGCGAACCTTGGAACAAGGCGGTGACATCGCGATTGAAGCCGGTATTGCTGAAAATTATGATTCTCGAATTCACCAAGATGCAAGGACTCGGAAATGATTTTGTCGTTTTCGACGCCACCAAGCGACCGTTGGAGCTCACTCCCGAACAATATCGCTTCATCGCAGACCGTCATTTTGGCATTGGATGCGACCAAATACTTCTGGTGGAACCCCCCCGGGATACGGGCAACGCGTTCCATTACCGGATCTACAATGCCGATGGCGGCGAGGTGGAGCAGTGCGGCAATGGCGCTCGCTGCTTCGCCCGTTTTGTACGCGACCATAATCTAACCGATCGCGATGAGATACGCGTGGGTACCCGTGCGGGGCCGATAACGCTGTATATCGAGAAAAATAACCATGTGCGAGTCGATATGGGCGAACCACTTCTGGAACCCGCTGATATCCCCCTCGCTGTTGAACGCCGGGAGGAGCTCTACTCGCTTACTATCACCGGTGAGGAGATTCTATTCGGCGCAGTCTCCATGGGAAACCCCCATGCGATTGTACAGGTGGATAATACCGCCCAAGCCGATGTGGAGCGCCTAGGACCCTTGATTGAGAGCCACCCGCTATTTCCCCGTCGGACCAACGTGGGATTCATGGAAGTCCGCAGCCCGGAGCACATTTTTCTGCGGGTGTTCGAACGCGGCACGGGGGAGACGCTCGCCTGTGGCACTGGTGCCTGTGCGGCGGTCGTTTTCGGCCGTATCAGGGGCCTTCTCGGGGAGCGGGTGCGCGTAACCCTACCGGGAGGTGATCTTATGATAAAGTGGGCAGGACAAGGTCACACAGTATGGATGAGCGGCCCCGCGACAAGGGTCTATGATGGGAGAATTAGGTTGTGAGCCCACGGTCTAAAAAAGCGCCGGTTATCGAAATAGCCGAGGAGCAGGTAGCCGAATACCTAGGCAAAAACACCGACTTTTTCAATCACTACCCAGGGTTATTACTGGAGCTGGATCTTGCCCACCAAAGTGGGGACGCAGTATCTCTCATCGAGCGGCAGGTGAAGTCGCTGCGTGATGAGGCCGCTTACTATAAACAGCAGTTAGACAAATTGTTCGCCGTCGCCCGGGAAAATGAACAGCTCAATCGACGTCTACATCATTTGACGCTCACGCTGATAGAGGCGGCAACTTTTGACGAAGTGGTCAACGCGCTGGAAGACCAACTACACGAGGATTTTCAGGCCGAGGCTATGGAGCTGCACCTTTTTTCCGCCGCCGAAGCGGATCGAGAGAGCAACCCTGACCTCGATGGTTTCGGTGCGTTTCTCGATAGCGCCGTGCCGCAATGCGGCCATCTGCCCCAAGCCAAACTGGAGTATCTGTTCGGTCCTCAGGCCAACGACATCAATTCCACGGCGCTGATTCCGATCAAGGGGGCCGGTCTGCTCGGATTGCTGGCATTCGGCAGCTACAACGGGCAACGCTTTCATCCGGAGATGGGAACAGAGTACTTGACCCGTCTTGGCGAAATCGTCAGCAAGTCTTTGGAAGTTGTCTCGGAACCCGGCCTTTGAGCCAGTATGGCTGCATCCAACCTTGTTGACGATCTGAACGCTTATCTTCAGCATCTCGAAGCAGTCCGCCGCCTCTCACCCAACACCCTGAAAAACTACCGTCGCGACCTTGAGGTGGCTATCGCTTGGTGCTCCAAACAGGAGCTAATCCAGTGGAGAGATTTGGAGCAGCACCAATTGCGATCTTTTGTCTCGTGGCGCCATCGCCAGGGTTTGACTGGGAAAAGCATTCAGCGAGAACTTTCTGCCATGCGCGGCCTCTTCAACTACTTGATACAAGAGGGTAGGGCTACCCGCAATCCAGCTCAGGGTTTGCGTGCCCCCAAATCAAAGCGAAAACTACCGGTAACCTTGGACGTAGATCAGCTTGTACAACTGCTGGACGTCGACGTCGTAGACCCACTGGAAGTACGGGATCTCGCCATGATGGAACTGTTTTACTCTTCGGGACTGAGGCTCGCCGAGCTGGTGTCCTTGAACCTGTCCGATTTGACCGCTGACGATGACGCCCTGGAGGTCACAGGAAAAGGATCCAAGGCGCGGCGGGTACCTATAGGCACCATGGCGAGGGGCGCCCTCCGCCTGTGGATGCAGTCACGGCCTCTTCTCGCAGCACCGCAAGAACAGGCTGTGTTCGTCAGCAATAGGGGAACCCGAATCAGTCACCGCAGTGTTCAAGCACGCCTAAGGCGCTGGACCAGCGCCAACGGGGCGCCTGGAAATCTGCACCCTCATATGCTCAGGCATTCGTTCGCCAGTCATTTGCTGGAGTCTTCGGGAGATCTGCGAGCAGTCCAGGAGCTACTTGGACACGCTAATATCAGCACCACCCAGATTTATACGCATCTCGACTTTCAACACCTGGCGCAGGTCTACGACAAGGCACATCCGAGAGCGCGGAAAAAGTCCTAGATCTTTGAAGAAACTTAAATTCACCCCAGATTACACTTGATCAGGACGATGACTTCGCTTCCTTTTTCCGATGGATTTCAGCAACCGTAAATGCACTCATGTTAAAGATCCCTCGTGAAGTTACCGAGGGAATAACGATATGTGCGGGCTTTCTGAGGCCGGTCAGCAACGGTCCGATTAGCAGGGTATCGGTAAGGGAGCGAATCAATCCCAGAGCAATATTGGCAGTATCCAGGTTGGGCATAATCAAGAGATTTGCACTTCCGGTTAGGTTGGCATCCGGAAAAACTGTATTACGCAGTGGCTCGTTAAGAGCCGAATATGCATGCATCTCTCCGTCCAATTCCACGTCGTTAAGTTCGTTTCGCAGTATCTCTGCTGCTTTGTTCATTTTAACTGCGGATTCAGATTTCGAAGTACCGAAATTGGAATGGGAAAGCAGGGCCACCTTTGGTTTGATGCCAAAATGACGCACCAAATCGATACTCGATTTGGTGGTCGCCACAATCTGCTCGATGCTCGGATCGACAGTAAGGAAAGAGTCCGCGATGAAGAGTGGGCCATTCGGCATTAGCAGTGGGCAGAGCGAGGAGATGGGGCGATTCGATCCCAACACATCTTTGATATCGCGAAAATGGCTCTCGAAACGGCCGACCTTTCCGCAAATCAGCCCATCCGCGTCCCCGCAGGCGACCATGACCGCCGCCAAAACCGTGGTATTGGTGTGTATCAAGGTTTCGGAAGCCTCCACCGAGACCCCGCTCCGCCCAACGAGAGAGTGATAAAACTTAGAATACCGCCTGTCTCGATTGGCTTCTTCGGGATTGACCACTTCGACATCCTTGCCCAGTTGGATGCGTAGCCCCAAATCCTTGATCCGGCGGTTGATAGACTCTGGCCGGCCAATCACCATTGGGTGAGCCACACCCTCGTCCACAACCGCCTGCACGGCGAGCAAGATGTCCCGATTCTCTCCCTCTGGATAAATAAGCCTTTCCGGATTCCGGCGGGCAACATCAATAAAGGGCTGCATGAACAATCCGGTCCGATTGACGAATTCATGCTGCTTTTTACGGTAACTTTCGAGATCAGGTATAGGTCGGGTGGCAACCCCGCTTTCCATTGCAGCACGCACCACCGCCACAGGCACCTCCTCGATCAAGCGCGAATCGAACGGCTTAGGTATCAGATAATCAGGGCCAAAGCGGAGCTCCTCCCCAGCATAGGCTTCGGTCACTGTGTCGGTTGCCTCCATTTGCGCCAGCCGGGCGATTGCCTTTACGCATGCCGCCTTCATCTCATCGTTTATCGTCGTGGCTCCGCAATCCAGTGCTCCGCGAAAGATGAAAGGGAAACAGAGCACATTGTTGACTTGATTGGAGTAATCTGAACGGCCGGTAGCCAGAATCGCATCGGGACGGACTTCTTTTGCCAACTCGGGCATGATCTCCGGCACTGGATTGGACAATGCCAGGATCAGAGGACGATTCGCCATTGCCTTGACCATATCCTGACTCAGCACTCCGGGCCCGGAGAGCCCCATGAAGATATCTGCCCCGACAATCACCTGCTTGAGGCTGCGGGCCTCGGTGTCCTGAGCATACTGTGCCTTCCAGGGGTTAATTCCCTCTGTGCGGCCCTGGTAAATAACGCCCTTGCTATCCGTCATAAAGACGTTTTCCTTGCGCAACCCCATGGTTACCAGCAGGTCCACGCAGGCGATACTGGCAGCGCCCGCACCAGATACCACCAACTTTACATCTTCGATTTTTTTCTTCACCACCTGCAATCCGTTATAGACGGCAGCTGCGGCAACAATGGCGGTCCCGTGTTGGTCGTCATGGAACACCGGAATCGATAGCCGCTCTTTCAATTTCTGCTCTACGAGGAAACACTCGGGCGCCTTGATGTCTTCGAGATTTATGGCGCCGAACGTGGGCTCCAGAGCGGCGATGATATCGACCAGTTTGTCAACGTCAGTTTCGTTAATTTCTATATCGAAGACATCGATGTTGGCAAATTTCTTGAAGAGGACAGCCTTTCCCTCCATAACCGGTTTCCCGGCGAGTGGCCCAATGTTGCCCAGACCCAGTACCGCGGTGCCGTTGGTAATCACCCCGACCAGATTACCCCTGGCCGTTAGTTTGGCCGCCTCTGCTGCGTTTCGCTCGATCAATTCGCATGCATAAGCGACTCCTGGGGAGTAGGCAAGGGAGAGATCGCGCTTGTTTGCCAACGGCTTGGTGGGGTTGATGGCTAGTTTGCCAGGCGTCGGGTCTGTGTGATAAATGATAGCGCTCTCTTTGAATGAGTCTGCCATGATGGTGAATCCCCAGGGAGTCGGGTTATAGGTGAATATTAGGTGACCGAGCCCGGCGGAGCGCTGTCGGCCCGGCCGGCGGACGGTGGGCGTGAAATTATAGGTGACACGGATAGAAACAACAATCGGACATGAGGTTAAAATCGGAGTTTAACGACACCCGGCCGTATCACTCCTTGTTGCGGACTTTTGGCACTACTCACTCATGGCATAAAGGGATTCATCATTCCCATCGGTTTGGCGATCTGCCTTACATTTTCACGCATACTTGCCACGCTCCCGATCATATGCGCGAGACGGAGGTCAATATTCGACATCCCGCCACGCAGTACGCTCATCTCATTGTTAATTCCGGATACCTGACCAGCCATCAGGCTCATTGCCCCTCCAATCCTAGGTAACGATTCTGACATCGACGCCGTATTTCCGGTGATTTCGTCCATATACGCCATGTGGTGATCGAAATCGCTGACCCGCTCGGTAATATCGAGCATGTTCCCTTTTACATGCCGCAGATTGTCATGCATGGAGTCCATGTTGAAAACGATGCCATTTAGATCCTGGTAGAGCACCTTAATGTAGTAGACATTGAAGACCGCGATGACAACCAGCATTCCCGAGATGGTCAGTATCACCAGATTAGTAACCCAAAAGTGACGATGACGCTCATCCAGGTGTATCTGCTGCTCACGCCCTAAACGGGCAACTACCTCTACGAAAACCTTTCTTGGATCGTCCGACATAGTCTCACACTCCTAGGGTTTACCGACCCGGTGCTGGCGCAAAGCAATAACTCATCCCCATACTCATGACTCCACCTGCTGCAAGCCGCGAATTCACGGCTGGCTGGGGCGATTGTGGGTGGTTTCATAATGGCCATGAGTATTTCTAAACGCAGTCAGGGGAAAGGGAATATTTTGTTTAGACTACGCGCCGACCCCCCCATCCTGTGCATCTCCCTACTCATGTTCAACACTTCGAAATCCATACGATCCATAGACACCGAGATATTGCCCACATTACCGCGAACCTGAAGCAGATGGCCGCCAATCTCACCCACGGCGGTCTGCATAGATTCCAGATTTTCCGCGATTCCCTCCATCTCCCGGTCCATGACCGTTGTCTGCTCGTTTATCTCTCGCAGTTTCGCCACTCTGAGTTCCATAGAGCTGACGTGGCCGCTTATCTGCGCCATGTTCTCCGCAACAATAGCGAAATCCTGGTTCATCTCACTGACAACATCAGAAATACGGTTGATCTGGGAGGATAGCGTAAGCAGCAGGACAAGGATGGAAACCGCAATGATTGCAAGAATGATAATCCCCGCTCGAATACTATAGTTCAGCCGGTCGGCGAGCTTATTCTTGATATCGATCTGGCTAAGCATGATGCCTTCGAACGAACTGATCGCCCGCAGTAACTGCTGTTGCTGGATCTCCTCGTTTCCCACCCTGACACCACCACTGCTTTTTTCAGTCATGTTTCTTAACTTCCGTCAATGACTTGGGGCACGATTATTTCAAGCGTGCCTGTGGACACTTTTACATACAATATGGCACTACTCAAGGTGGTCACCCCGCACTTCGCCAATTATGAATCCCGCCAAGCAAGCAATGTGGGTCCCAGCAAGCGAAAGTTTTTGAGCAAAAAGAGACATCGAGTGGATTCTCCGGCAGACACTAAATGACTTTCCGGGACGGGTTTACCCCAGCTCTTGAAATAAGGGTTATTCCCCCAATCTGCTTCAGTTAGAATAGCGAACCGGTTCGGTAATCACTACTACACATCCGTAATGGCGGTCGGAGGCCGAATCGGCGCAGAAAGACTGAAAGCCTAATTGACGAGGACCAATGCGTGGAGCCATTTAGAGGCACAACAATTCTCTCCATCAGACGAAACGGCAAGGTGGTGATCGGTGGGGACGGACAGGTCTCCCTGGGTAACACCGTAATGAAGGGTAACGCCCGCAAGGTGCGTAGGCTCTACAAGGAGCGAGTAATCGCCGGATTTGCAGGGGCCACCGCCGATGCGTTCACGCTTTTCGAGCGGTTCGAGGGCAAGCTGGAGAAACATCACGGTCACCTGACAAGGGCCGCTGTAGAACTGGCCAAGGACTGGCGTACCGACCGCTCATTGCGACGGCTGGAGGCCTTGTTGGTGGTGGCTGACCGAACCACATCGTTGATTATTTCCGGTACCGGCGATGTGATCGAGCCCGAGGAGAGTCTGATGGCCATTGGATCGGGAGGATCTTTTGCCCTTGCTGCCGCCCGAGCGCTCCTCCACAACACCGACCTCGACGCCCGGGAGATGGTGGAAAAGGCGCTGGTCATCGCGGCCGATATCTGTGTATTCACCAATCACAACCTGACCATAGAGGAGCTGGACGCCGATCTATGAGCGTCGCCTGCCATGCCTGAAATCACACCCCAAGAGATCGTCAAAGAGCTGGACAAACATATCGTCGGACAGGATGCCGCCAAAAGGTCGGTTGCGATTGCCTTGCGAAACCGCTGGCGCCGCACCCAAGTTGCGGAGTCCCTGCGCAACGAGATCACCCCAAAAAATATTCTGATGATCGGCCCGACCGGGGTGGGAAAAACCGAGATTGCTCGCCGGCTGGCTAAATTAGCCAATGCTCCGTTCATTAAGATCGAAGCAACGAAATTCACCGAGGTGGGCTACGTGGGAAGAGATGTCGAATCGATCATCCGTGATCTGGCCGATTCGGCAATGAAGATGGTTCGCGAACAGGAACTCGAGAAAGTCCAGGACAAAGCTGCGGATGCAGCGGAAGAACGTATTCTCGATGCCCTGTTGCCGCGCCCCAAAGCCAACAGTTGGGAGACCGAAAGCGATCGCGGCAGCCATGACGACTCAGCTACCCGTAATAAGCTTCGCATCCGGCTGCGTAATGGGGAGTTGGACGATAAAGAGGTAAAAATCGAAGTCTCTGGTGCCTCCCTGGGCGTGGAGATAATGGCGCCGCCGGGTATGGAGGAGATGACAAATCAATTACAGGGACTGTTTCAGAACCTGGGAAATAACCGTACCCGGAAGCGGCAATTGCGCATCAAAGATGCCCTCAAGATTCTAAAGGATGAGGAAGCCGCCAAACGCGTCAACGACGAAGATCTTAAACTACGCGCGCTGGAGATGGTGGAACAAAACGGCATCGTTTTTCTCGACGAATTGGACAAGGTGGCCCGACGATCGGAATACGGTGGCCCGGACGTCTCTCGGGAAGGGGTCCAACGTGACCTGTTGCCCCTGGTCGAGGGTTGTACCGTATCTACTAAACAGGGAATGGTAAAAACCGATCACATTCTCTTTATCGCCTCTGGTGCGTTCCATCTTGCCAAACCCTCAGACCTCATTCCCGAACTACAGGGACGCCTCCCTATTCGTGTCGAATTGAGCGCGCTGACCAGTGACGATTTCGTACGCATTCTAACCGAACCGGATGCTTCCCTGACCGACCAGTACACGGCGTTGATGGAGACCGAGAGTGTCAGCCTCTCGTTCACCGAAGACGGCATCCAACGGATAGCGGAAATTGCCTGGCAGGTAAACGAGAACACTGAAAACATAGGCGCTAGGCGGCTCCACACGGTAATGGAGCGTCTGCTGGAGAGCATTTCATTTACCGCATCAGAGGTACCGGGGAGCAGCATCGTCATCGACGCAGCCTATGTTGACAATAATCTCAACGAGCTGGCCTCCAACGAAGATCTGAGCCGCTTCATCCTATAAAGAAAACGAGGAACAGATGGCATGTCGAAACATGTACCAACCGAGCTGAACCTACATCGCCAATCCAGGATTCTGGAGTTGACGTTCGATGACGGCGCTCACTTCAACCTTCCCTGCGAGTATCTTCGGGTTTATTCACCGTCGGCAGAGGTGCAGGGTCACGGCCCAGGCCAGGAGGTATTACAGCTGGGCAAGGAGACAGTGAATATAGACCGGATAGATCCTGTAGGACACTATGCTGTCTGCCTCCACTTCGATGACGGCCATAATACCGGTATCTACTCCTGGGATACCCTCTATGAACTCGGGGCCAATCATGAGCAAAAGTGGCAAGAGTATCTCTCCCGTCTGGAAGCCTCGGGACACAAACGCCAGGACCAGCCATCTTGAGCCTGTTTCCCTCTGGCTCCCACCGGTACTAGAATCACCGGGTAAGGTCCCACCGCCAAGGGACCGGAGTTCGAAAACATGAAACAAGAAGATACCACGCACTTCGGCTACCAGCAGGTCAACGCCGGCGACAAGGCATCTAGAGTCAGAGAGGTGTTCGATTCCGTTGCCTCCCGCTATGACTTGATGAACGACTTGATGTCTGCGGGTGTGCACAGGCTTTGGAAACGGGCAGCTATAGAACTTGCAGGCGTCCGGCCGGCCCAACGTGTTTTAGATTTGGCCTCAGGTACCGGTGATCTGGCGGCACGCTTCGCCGGTTTGGTCGGACCTCATGGGCTGGTAATCATGTCAGACATCAATGCCGCCATGTTGCAACAGGGACGATCGAGGATGGTGGACAGGGGTCTGTTGGGCAATTTGCGCTACATACAGCTCAACGCCGAGCATATCCCTTTTCCGGAGCACAGTTTCGACTGCGTATCCATAGGATTCGGACTGCGCAATGTTACCGATAAGCAACAAGCGCTGAACGAAATGTACGGGAGCCTGAAACCTGGTGGGCGGGTTTTAATACTCGAGTTTTCCCACCCCAAGAGCAAGCCCTTCAGGACCCTTTACGACCTTTACTCATTCAAGGTACTCCCGCTTATCGGAAAGATGGTGGTAAATGATGAAGCGAGCTATCGCTATCTGGCGGAATCCATTCGGATGCACCCCGATCAGGAGACCCTCCAGGAGATGCTGCAACAGGCAGGTTTCGAGCATTGCGACTATCACAATCTGACTGGAGGTGTAGTCGCTATTCATCGCGGTTTCAAACTCTGAACGATAATATATTAAGCGTCGGAGATCGGCACCAAGGGAGATTGGATTGAAAATAACATGAGACTCCCCACCCTGATTTGCGCTGGCCTCGAAGAGACCATCAACCGGATGCTCGCGCTCGACCCCGACACCCAGGCGGGCTTCGAGCAACTGCACGGCAAAGTGATCGGATTCCATCTTCCCGGGCCGGAACTCGAGCTGTTTCTGGCTCCAGGACCCGGCCGCGTTCAGGTGCTCTCGAGTTACGAGGGGGAGCCGGACTGCCGCATTAGCGGGAATCTGATCGCCCTGACGCAGATGAACGATCGGCGGAAAAGCGGCCAAAAACTTAACACGGGAGAGGTGAAAATAGCGGGTGATACCGAGCTCGCCCATCAGTTTGGCAATCTGCTGTCGGATCTTGATATCGATTGGGAAGAACAGCTGTCCAAGGTGTTCGGCGATCTCATCGCTCACAGGCTCGGGAGTCTATTCCGTCAGGCTGGAGACTGGGGAAAAGGAAGATCGGAGGCCTTCACGTCGAACTTGGGCGAGTATCTCCAGGAAGAGTTGCGTCTATTGCCCGTACGCTTGGAAATCGAAGAATTTCTTGCCGATGTCGATGCCCTACGGGATGACGTCGAACGGCTCCAGGCACGTCTGAAGTTATTGAGCGCCAAGCTGGAGAACAGCGGATGATACGCCCCAGCGAGGCCCTGCGACTGCTGCACATCAACTGGGTACTCCTCCACCACGGTCTGGACGAGGTCATTCTTGCAGCCCACATTTTCCGGCCGGTGCGCTTTCTTATCTATCTCTCGCCGCTGTATTGGATAAGGCGTAACAAGTTACCCCCTTTTCCTGTACGAATCAGACGCGCCCTCGAGGACCTCGGCCCCATCTTTGTCAAGTTCGGGCAAATACTCTCCACCCGCAGGGATCTGGTTACCGCCGAGATAGGGGATGAACTGTCCAAGCTTCAGGACTCGGTGCAGCCATTTTCAGGTGCGCAGGCACGGGCGATCGTCGAACAGGCCTTTGGACAACCGGTCGGGTCGCTGCTTGATGATTTCGATGAGGTTCCACTCGCCTCTGCTTCGGTCGCTCAGGTGCATACCGCGCGTCTAAAAAATGGAAAGCGGGTGGTGGTAAAAGTCTTACGGCCGGATATCGAAAAAACCATTCGCCGGGATGTGGGGCTACTCACCCTGATCGCAAGCCTCGCCAATCGCTATTGGCATGAGGCGCGCCGGCTCCGCCCCCTGGAAGTCGTGGAAGACTACAAAAAGACGATACTGGATGAGCTGGATCTCCGGCGGGAAGCAGCCAACGCCTCCCAACTTAGACGCAATTGGGAAGGCAGTAAACTACTCTACGTCCCGGAAGTCTATTGGAACCTGACCCGGCGCAATGTGCTGGTCATGGAACGGATATCCGGCACGCCGGTTGGCGATATCCCGGGCCTGAAGGCCCAGGGTATCAGCATGAAACAGCTTGGGGAGCAGGGAGTGGAGATATTCTTCACCCAAGTATTTCGCGACAACTTCTTTCATGCAGACATGCACCCAGGCAATATCTTCGTGGAGCCTAGCGGACGCTACATTGCGGTGGACTTTGGCATCGTAGGCTCACTGACAGTCAACGACCAGCGCTATTTGGCAGAGAACCTGCTGGCGTTCTTCAATCGCGACTACTATCGGGTTGCGGAACTGCATGTGGAATCCGGATGGGTACCCAAGGGCACCCGAGTGGATGAATTCGAGGCTGCTATTCGCTCCGTGTGCGAACCTATTTTCAACAAGCCCCTCAGCGAGATCTCCTTCGGCCATTTTCTATTGAGCCTGTTCCAGACAGCACGCCGCTTCAATATGGAGATTCAGCCGCAACTGGTGCTGCTACAGAAAACGCTGCTCTATATCGAAGGCCTGGGACGCCAGCTCTACCCGGAGTTGGATCTCTGGTCCACTGCAAAACCTTTTTTGGAGCGCTGGACTACTGAACAAATGGGGCCCGGTGCCTTTTCGAGGAAACTGCGTAACAACCTGCCCAGAATTACTGAACATGCCGCCGACGTCCCTCTCATTCTACACAAGGTCCTCAAGGACGCCAGCGAGGGGCAGTTGGAACTGTCTATGAAGTCGGAACAACTGCTGGAACTACAGCGGGAAATCAAATCTGCCAACAGAAACGTTGTCCAAACCATTTCCGGCAGCTCTCTGCTCGTCTCCGGGACGCTGCTGCTGACCCTCGGTCCGAGCATTCTGTTGCCGGCCTCGCTTATCACCAGCAGTGGTATAATACTCGCCGTTAGCGGTAGTCTTATTTTGGTACGAACCTGGTTTAGGGCCTGACCAGTGCGGCCTCCACCTCCTTTCGCCGTTCCCTCCCCATCAGTTCCTCTATCAGCGTCAGCGAAAAATCCATAGCGGTGCCCGGCCCCCGTGAAGTAATCACCTTCCCATCCTGTATCACAGGATCAGGGCATATAACGCTCACCTCCGCAGCCACCTTATCCAGTACCCCCGGATAAGCGGTTGCTTTCCGTCCCCTGAGAACACCAGCCCTGGCGAGGACTTTGGGTGCGGCACAGACAGCAGCGGTAATCTGCCCGGCACCGGCCATCCGCTGCAGCAATTGGGCAATTCTTTCATCCGCCTCCAAATTATCCGAGCCTGGTTGCCCCCCGGGCAGCACGATCATGTCGAATGATTGTTCCATGACATCATCGAGCGTGCAGTCAGGTATCAATTGGACACCTCTGCTGGCCTTCACCGGCCCATGCGAGAGTCCCGCTGCAACGACTTCCACACCAGCGCGGCGAAGCAGGTCGATAATAGTTACCGCTTCGAGTTCTTCACAACCTTGGGCGAGGGGGACGAGGGTTCTGGCCATGTTTCCTGACTCCGCTGCAGACGAATGTACTCCGATGCACTAACCAACCTGATGCCCTGGGCTTCCAGACTTGGGAGTAGCGACTTCAATACCCTCACAGTTTCCGGGTAGGGGTGGCATATACCCAAGGCGTAGCCCTCCGTCTCCGCCTTGGAGAGCAATAAATTGAATTGCCGTTTTATGGAAACCGGATCACGCTGGTTGTCCAAAAACACATCCCTTCGAGTATTGGGTATACCGTATTCCTCTGCTAGCTCCTGGGCTACGGTCTCATGGGTTGTCCTGCTATCGATAAAGTATAGACCTTGCCGCTCAAGCACCACATCCATGACCCACGCCATAGCGCCGGGATGGCGGGTTAACAGGCTGCCCATATGATTATTCACGCCAACTACGTGAGGAATCGCTTCCAGGCTGTTGCTCATGGTTGACTTAAACATGGCTTCAGTCATGTGCAAGTTGAGAGCACCCGGCCCTAGGCCTCCGCCCCCATAAGCATCCATGGGCAGGTGCAGCATAATCTCCTTACCCTTGCGATGCGCCGACTTCGCCAGCGAATCGGCAAACGGAGTGTGGGGCAAAAACGCAAAGGTCAGACTCCCAGGCAAGTTGAGCGCTGCCTCTCCCAGTGCTTTATGGTTTCCCAAATCATCCATGACCAGTGCGATCGTCGGGGGCGTCGCAGGCACCGCCTGGGAAGCAACCAATAACAGTGACAGCCATACCAGTCGCGGATTGGAGAGACCCTGGCGGAAGAGGCGTTTCACTCTGAACGAGCGCCCAGGATATAAAGACCTTTGAGCAAATTCAGCGCCTCGCTCAATTCGTAGTCATCTTCTGCCAGGACCTGCTGAACCATCTGCTTGCCAGTTTTTGTTTTTTCATCAGCATCGCCATTTCCGTTTTTCAGATGTCCGGACAAATCGGACTCTTTCACTCTATCGACAACCGGTGCCTCGACCGATGTCACCTTAATATTCGAAAGCTGAATATCCGGGGTAATACCCTCCGCCTGAATCGACCGCCCAGATGGGGTGAAATAACGGGCGGTGGTCAGCTTCACGGCAGTCTCGTCGTTCACCGGTACGATTGTCTGTACGGAACCCTTGCCGAAACTTTGGCCACCCATAATCACCGCCCGTTTGTGATCCTGCAAAGCACCGGCAACAATTTCCGAGGCGGAGGCGGAACCGGCATTGATCAACACCACCATGGGCGCGCCTCCCAGTACATCATCCGGTGCCGCGGTAAAATCGAGCCGGGAGCTTTCATCCCTACCCATGGTATAGACGATTATTCCGTCGGTGAGAAAGGCGTCACTAATCGCTACGGCGCCGTTGAGAACACCGCCCGGGTTATTGCGAAGATCCAAAACCAATCCCCGCAGCCGTCCGCCGGCCTCTTTTCGCAGCGCACTGATGGCCTGTAGCATATCCTCTGTGCTCCGCGACTGAAAATGGGATATACGGACGTAGCCGAAACCTTCGTCGAGCATCCTGCTTTTTATGCTCGCAACCTTTACCACATCCCGCACTATGGTCAGGCTGATGGGCTTCTCGACGTTTTCTCGGATGATAGTTAACGTAATCGGAGTGCCTATCTTGCCCCGCATCAGTTTGACCGCCTCATCCAGACCCAACCCCTTTACCGGTTTTTCATCCAGACGAATAATCAGATCCCCCGCCTCCACACCTGCTTTCTGGGCGGGCGTGTCGTCAATGGGAGAAATCACCTTGATGAATCCGTTCTCTAGCCCGACCTCGATCCCCAGACCGCCGAACTCTCCGCTGGTACCGACTCGCAACTGCCTGTACTCGTCTGCGTTCAAGTACGAGGAGTGAGGATCCAGACCAGCTAGCATGCCGCGGATGGCATACTCCAGCAGAACCGCATCATCCACTGGCTCCACATAGTCGTTTTTAATGCGGCCGAATATCTCCGCGAACGCCCTCAAGTCCCGCATCGGCAATACGCTCTCTTCTGCGCTCGCCAATTGCCTCTGGCTGAAAGAGCCTTCGAAGCAGAAACCCATCACTAGCGCCAATATACATCCTGACAATCGTTTCATGCGTTATAAACCCGTGATCTGTCTGACCGATCGCTAATTTCCAGCCTTGGCAACTGTAGCAGCGCTGCCGATAATCCACTGCTACCTTCGTCAATCCCGGGAGACCAACCGACTCGCCCCCCTTTGATCCGTTGACACCAGCGCTTGGGATTGACGGGCTTGCCCCTAACCCGGATACCGAAGTAGACCCCACTCTGCTCCCTGCCTCCACTGTTACCGACCAACGCCAGCGCCTCACCGGCCTCGACCCACTCGCCTATCTCCTTGAACAGACTCTGATTATGACCATAAAGCGTCATATATCCATCGCCATGATCAACAATAACCAGTAGCCCGAAACCGCGCAACCAGTCAGAGAACGCGATCCGGCCTCGGTGAACAGCTCGAACCTCATCCCCCTCTGGGGCGGAGATCATCACCCCATCCCACTTTAGGTTTCCCCCCTTGGACTGGCCAAAACCGGCCGCCAATCTTCCCTTGGTAGGCCAGCTCAATTGCCCCTTGAGGGAGTTAAACGACTGCTGTTCGGCCTCATCCAGAGGTTGCAGAGTCTGCGCATCCTGCAACTGCTCAACCAGACGCTGTAGGCGTAGCGCATCCTTCTCCAGTATTCTCAGTCGCTGAGTCTTGCTGCTGATATCCTCTCCAAGGCTAGTCACCAGTTGCTGCCGGTGTAGTCTGCTTTCACTCAGACGCCTCTGCTCATCCAACTCCTGGGCATTCAACTCCACAAGACGAAGCCGCTCGGCCTCCAGTTTGGCAGCGCTCTGCTTCAACGCCAACACGATCTCGTGAATTTGGCTCATTCGTTGGAACCGCGCTCTATTGAAGTAATCGTAATACACCAGCATTCGGCTGACTAACTCGGGATCCTGTTGGTTTAACAGGATCTTCAGCCGCTCCTGACGACCCATCGCGTAGGCGGCTCGTATCTGCCGGATGAGTGCGCTTCGCTGCAGCTCAAGCGCCTGCTGATTATGCCGGTTCTCCAACCCGAGCGCCGCCAATCGCTCCTCCTTACCCTCCAGCTGTGCCTTTATCTCTCTCAATCGACGCATAGAAAGACCAATATTCGTTTCAGTTACCTGCAACTCAGCCATGAGTTTTCGACGGCGCGACTCAGATTCATTGAGATCGCTCTTCAAGTGCTGTATCTGGCCTTTAACTTCCTCGAGTTGCGCCTCCTGTGCCTCGCCGGATTCTGCCTCCACTGCCAGACTCGAGGAAACAACTCCCGAGAGCAGCACCGAAACGATAACAAACCGGAGCGCGGAATATGCAGGCCGAACAACCAGGCCGCAACGCGATTGAGTGGCTATTTTAGTTAAAGGGAGGAATGGCATACCGGGACTATCGGCGAAAACTGTCGGGCCGAAGACATTATTAGACACTTGTCCCTGTTCGCTTGAGATAGACGCAGCATGAGGTTCGCGATTTTCTGATCATCTATTTGAGAAGGCCACCTAACTCTTTGATAAGGTTTGTATTAAATCATTTTCGAGCAATGAATAGAAGTTGTAATACTGAGCCCCTAAAGCTCGATTTACCATCAGACGCAGTGGTGAATGTTAAAATTTGATGGCGCAGGGTACGAAAAACACTGGAAATCCTGTAAAAAATCTAGCATATTATTTTATTAGTCCACTTTAAAAGAGGCCTGCTGTATGGAAAACAAGTTCGGGAGCCCCAAAAAACTGATACTTGAGGCTGATTCTAATTTCAGCGGTGAGGTGGACAATCTTTTCGCCGACGACGCCGATATCGAGCGAGCTTCCCGTTCACTTAAAGCGATGTCACATCCATTGCGACTGAAAATTCTCTGCACATTGGGCGCACAAGAAGTTAGTGTGCAGGATATTGTAGAACATGTGGGTACCTCCCAGAGCAATATTTCCCAGCACCTGGCAATTCTCCGTGACAAAGGGATACTCGCGTCCAGAAAAGACGCCAATCGAGTCTATTATCGGGTGAGCGATTCCCGCACTCTGCAGTTGGTCGGCATGATGCGGGAGGTTTTCTGCACCCACACCCACTAATTGCCACAAATTCCGCAGCTGACAGCAACCAAAATCCCTACTGCTGGGCATACCAGTGAAGGTTTCTCTCACGATTTCAATTCGCCGATACCGGCAATAACACGGTTAGCAGGAGTCAGGCATCCCAACAGCTGCAGCAAACCGTCCTGCTGTGGGCTTTTTCATTTAAGCTCGGCGCCGCTCTGAGGTAAGATGCCCCTCCGGCCACTAACCCGATCTCACCTAAATGGAACAACTCATCGAATTTGCAACCAATAACATCTACCTGTTTATCGCCCTTGCGGTAGTCTCCGCACTACTGGCGCACAATCTTATTTCGGGCATGGATAAGGCTCTGATTGCCCCCCAACAGGCTACCGAATTGATCAACAGGGAAGACGCTGTGGTCGTGGATGTTCGCCCCATGTCCGACTACTCGTCCGGCCATATCATCAATGCCATCAATATCCCAATGAATGGTTTCAACAATCAGCTCAACCTGCTGGAAAAGCACAAAGGCAAGCCGGTTATCGTTACCTGCAGGTCTGGTGCACAATCATCGGCCGCCGCCCGGCAATTGAAAAAGGCCGGATTCGAAAAAGTGTTCAATCTGAAAGGAGGTATTCTTGCGTGGCAAAATGCCAACCTCCCGGTCAGCCGCAAGAAATAGTACTCTTCACGCCCTGAAATAGAATTTGGAGATCCCACGATCATGAGTGAAACCAAGCCCAGCGACCAACCTGCTAGGGAATTTGCCCTGCAGCGGATATACATAAAAGATGTCTCTTTCGAAACTCCAAACTCACCAGGCGTATTTACCGAAGAGTGGAAGCCGGAATCGAGCCTGAATCTCAACAGCAGCGTAAATAATCTGGGGAACGATACCTATGAGGTCGTGCTTTCAGTTACCGTAACCACCAAAGTAGGGGAGAAAGTCGCATTTTTGGTGGAGGTGCAACAAGCGGGTATCTTCGCAGCGAAGGGATTTCCGGCCAATGAGATGGGACAGATGATGGGGGCCTATTGTCCGAACATCCTATTTCCGTACGCACGGGAAGTGGTCTCGGATCTGGTCAACAAGGGCAGCTTTCCACAACTACTGCTCTCACCGGTCAATTTCGATTCCCTCTATGCCCAGCATATGCAACAACAGGCACAGCAGCAGGAGGCAAATACCGAAAAGTCTCACTGAGGCACGGTACCTTGGCAACGGCTAAAGCAACTCCTCGGATCGCGGTATTGGGCGCCGGTTCCTGGGGAACCGCCTTGGCCATATTGCTGGCCCGCAATGGCGGAGACGTGAGACTGTGGAGTCACCTGCCGCAGCAGATCGCCGCTCTCCGCGAGCAGCGTGAAAACCGGGACTATCTCCCCTCCATTGCATTTCCCAACAGACTGAACCCTACCCCCGACCTTTCCGAGGCTCTGGCGAATGCCGACGAAGTGTTGATCGCGGTGCCAAGTCACGCCTTTCGGAGCGTGGTATTAGCAGCCGCCCCGCTTTTGAATTCCTCCAGCACTCTGAGTTGGGCCACCAAGGGATTGCAGCCGGGGAGCGGCCGCCTACTCCACGAAGTAACCGATGAGTTGCTTGGGGAATGCTCCACTGCGGTGGTTTCCGGACCTAGTTTCGCCATGGAGGTCGCCCGCGGCCTACCCACTGCCTTAACCGTAGCATCCAAATCCGTGGAGCACGCATCTCGATTGGCAGACTACCTCCACTCCGAAAACTTTCGCGCCTACACCAGCGATGATGTCGTGGGATTGGAAATTGGTGGGGCAGCCAAGAATATCATGGCCATCGCCGCTGGTATCGCGGATGGGCTCGGCTTTGGCGCCAACACTCGCGCTGCCCTGATCACCCGGGGACTCGCCGAAATGATGCGCTTAGGCCTGGCACTCGGCGGTCGCCCGGAGACTTTCATGGGGCTGGGGGGACTGGGCGACCTGGTGTTGACCTGTACCGACGATCAATCCCGAAACCGCCGAATGGGCTTGGCACTGGCAAGAGGGTCCTCGATCGCAGAGGCTCGAGTGGAGATCGGGCAAGAGGTTGAAGGCATAGCTACCGCAAGAGAGGTGCGCCAACTCTCTCGCACCCTGGGAGTGGAGATGCCGATCACTGAGCAGACTTATCAAGTCCTGCACCAAGGGATGGCACCGGTTGCCGCGGTACGAACACTGTTGGGCAGACGCCGCAAGCAGGAATACAATTAATGCACTAGTTCGCGCCCAGAAAACCTTGTTGGCGCCATGCTTCGTATAGTATCAACGCCACCGAATTGGAGAGATTCAGGCTGCGGCTATGTGGCTGCATAGGAATGCGCAATATCTGCTTTTCCGCCAGTTTGTCCAGCAGACTCTGGGGCAGGCCCCTGGTTTCCGGGCCAAATAGCAGAACGTCTCCAGGTTGATAGTGCACATCGTGGTAGCCCCGTCCGCCACGGGTTGAACAGGCGTATATCCTCTGCTGATTGAATACAGATAGAAAATCGGACAAGTTTCGATATTCTTGGATCCGGGCCAAATCATGATAGTCGAGCCCTGCACGCCGTAGGTATCTATCTTCCAGCTGAAACCCCAGCGGATGAATCAGATGAAGTTTGCTGCCAGTATTGGCGCACAGGCGTATGATATTGCCGGTGTTTGGCGGAATCTCGGGCTCGTATAATGCGACGTTGAACACTCGTCTAAATTGGCGTGGATTATATAAAACTGGAAACCACCGATGACCGATGTAACAACCGCATCACCCCTGGCTGTCAATTTTTGTGGGCTGAACCTAAATACACCCTTGGTACTGCTTTCGGGGTGTGTCGGCTTCGGTGAAGAGTATACCCGTGTCGTCGGATTTTCAAACCAGGATACGGGTGCAGTCTGCCTCAAGGGTACAACCCTGGAGCCACGCCTGGGAAATCCGCCTCATCGAGTCTGCGAAACACCGGATGGCATGCTGAATGCGATCGGTTTACAAAATCCCGGGGTAGATAAAGTGGTGAATGAAATCCTGCCCACTCTCGATTTTTCCGAGACCCGGTTCATTGCTAACGTTTCCGGTTCCACTGTGGAAGAGTATGAAGAGGTCACCCGCCGTTTTGACGACTCACCAATTGATGCCATAGAGATAAATATCTCCTGCCCCAACGTCAAGCAGGGGGGGGTCGCTTTCGGAAACGACCCGTCAATGTCGGCTCAAGTGGTCGAGGCCTGCCGCAGAGCAACAAACAAGCCCCTGATCACTAAACTCTCTCCCAACCAAACCGATATTGCGGCTAACGCCAAAGGGTGCATCGAAGCGGGCAGCGATGCCTTCGCAGTAATCAATACCTTGATGGGTATGGCGATAGACATCGAAGCACGGCAACCGATAATCGGCAATAATCAAGGTGGGCTCTCGGGACCTGCCATAAAACCGATTGCTCTTTTGAAAGTGCATCAGGTATATCAGGTCTGCCGAAATCATGAGATACCCATTATCGGTCAGGGCGGCATTTGCAATGCCAATGACGCACTGGAGTTTTTCATCGCCGGTGCGACCGCGGTAGGTATAGGCACTGCCCTGTTCTACGATCCACTGGTGTGTAAAAAGATAAACGCTGGCATCGAAGAGTACCTTGGGCGTCACCACTTGAGTTCTGTCCAAGATTTGATCGGCAGCCTGCAACTCCATACCAGGGGATAGTTGCGCGGTGACTGCCCCTCGGACGCGGCAGACGTGTAATAATCACAGCTGTTAAGAGCACCACCAAGAATAAGGTTCTAGAAGAAATAGTCGCTATATCTTGTGCTGGCACACTGAGAACAACAATCAATGACCATGGGAACTGTCTCTAATAAGCCAACTACCCAAGTTCTAAAGAATTTTATACCGCTTAAGGACATGGGAGAAGCCCAGCTGGAGCACTTGGCAAGCCTTGTCAAAATTGAACAGGCTGCAGCGGGACGGCTTTTGATTAGACGCGGCAATGACCAAGAATACACCTTTCTTCTGGTGGAGGGCCAATTGCGGCTGCGAGCAGGAGACGGCCGGATAAAAGATATCAAGGCCAAAGAGGCAGTGGCCCGAAATCCGATTTCGCAGTTGATACCACGACAGTACGATGTCCTCTCAATCACGCCAGTTAGCTTCATACGCATCAGCAAGACTGCTATGGACGAGGTCAAAAAAATGGGTGGCGGTGAGACTACCCAGTTCAGCAGCTACGAGGTTAGTGGAGAGGCTGAAGAAGAGACCTCGGAGTTTGAGGATCAGATTTCCTACCGATTTCTGCAGGATCTTGAAAGCGATCAACTTAAACTGCCGAGCCTCCCAGAGGTCGCCGCTCGAATCGGCAAAGCCTTGCGCGACGATGTCAGCGATGCGGGTACGATAGCGGAGATGATCCAAACCGATCCTGTGATAACCGCCAAACTAATTAAAGCGGCCAACAGCGCAATGTACGGGCGACGTTCTCCTGTTGAGACCTGTGCTGGCGCGGTAGTTAGACTGGGCGCCGATGTCACCCATAAATTGGTTCTCTCTTTCGCTCTTCGGGAACTATTCAACTGCGAATCCAGCCTACTGCAGCAGCGCATGCAAGAACTCTGGAAACACAGCACCCAAGTTGCCGCTATTTGCTATGTATTGGCGGAAAAAGACAAGCGCTTCAACCCTGAACACGCCATGCTGGTGGGACTTTTACACGATATTGGCGTGGTTGCGGTTCTCAACTACGCCAACAGCTTTCCGATGGAAGTTCGCCAGCCGGAAATAATAGACCGGGCCTGCACAAGACTACGTGCCCAAACCGGCAGTTTAATACTTAGAAAATGGGGCTTTCCCCCGGAATTCATCGTGGCCGCCCTGGAGGGAGAGGTTTGGGACCGCAATCCAGGCAACATGCCGGACTATTGCGACTTGGTGATCATCGCCCAATTACATAGTTTCGTCGGCACGGGCAAGGCGTTCACCGCCCCCGCCATCAATGAAGTGCCTGCCCACGACAGGTTGGCTCTCGGTGAGCTCACTCCTCGCCTCAGCCTAAAGATTCTCGACGCCGCCAAGGAGCAGATCTCACACGCCCAAGCACTGCTCAATATTTAGCTATCGGTATTCTCAGCTGCAGCTATGCGCCCCCTCCGGTTCCTGCCACTAACCTCGCTACTGGTGATGACTTTGTGTAGCCCGGCAATTGCCGGCAATGGAACTCTGACGCCTCAGGACCCCAGGCCCAAAGCGCCTGGATTCGAGCTCCGGGACATCGAGGGTAATACAGTCACCCTAAAGGATTTTCGCGGAGCGGTATTGGTTGTAAATTTCTGGGCTAGCTGGTGCCCCCCTTGTCTGGAAGAGATGCCCTCAATTGAGCGGGGCGCCAGGTGGCTGGCAAGGTTCAACGGGCAATTTGTAGCCATCAATGCCGGAGAACCGCTCGAAACCGTGACTGAATTTCTCGCATCCACGCCGCTCGAGATACAGATTCTGTTGGACCCAGATGGTGTGGCCACATCCCAGTGGGGGGTAGAAGGGCTGCCATTGACCTTTATTGTGGATCCCGAGGGAAATATCGCTTATACCGCCAAAGGGGCCAGGGATTGGTCGGACCCCGCACTGCTTGTACCGCTACGTGCTCTCGGTTTCGAGCGTAAATGACATTCAAAGAAGCTGTTGGGAGACTTAAGGCCGCAGGTGCTCTATGTAGTGGGGCCTGTCGTCCATAACCAGGCGCACGCCCCGGGCCTGAATGACCAGCCGCTCCTCACACCCAACAAACCCAAGATCGCAATGGGCAGTGCCCCTGCTTTCCAGGGGAATGGGTATCATGTCCCGATAGGTGTAGATGTTCTCTCCCACGTCCCCCCCGCTACAGACGGCGGGCAACTCGGGCGCCTTCCCCTGCAAGGTTCCCCCTTCGAATTCAAGCCGCCCCGATTGCCACCAGCGGGTACGCTCGTCAGAACCTGTCATGGTTTTATTAATAAAGGCGCGCGAAAAACGCACGATCAACCGATCACTATCGGCTGACAGGCTCTCTACTTCGGAACCGGGGAGATCAATACTGCTGGCATCCATCGTTATCCTCCAAACAACTTTAGCATCAAGGCAGCAATACAACAGATCCATCCGGCCATATGCATGGTGCTATAACGAACAGATACTAATCCGAGGACCCTGATGAGCGCATTATAACGGAAGGCATCGCTCAGCAGCCATCGGCGTTTCCCCTATGGGGACAGGCCGTATCGATCTCACGGCCGAATAGGCTGCATGGGCTCAATCAATCTGGGTATCCAAGCCAAGCTCCCTGATCTTTCGGGTTAGTGTATTTCTTCCCCAGCCAAGCAGTTTGGCCGCATCATGACGCCGTCCACCGGTTTGCTCCAGCGCAGTTTCCACCATAACACTCTCGAATGCGGGAGTGGCTTCCTGCAGTAGATTCCTTTGGCCGGCCGAGAGGCGGTTTCTGGCCCAGATTCTTAGCTGATTTCTCCAGTCACCGGTTTCATTGGATCCACCTTCGACGATCCTCGCTTCGGGTGGCAAATCCTCGACATGAATCTCCCGGCTTGAAGCCATGACCGTCAACCAACGGGCGGTGTTCTCCAGCTGCCGTACATTACCGGGCCAATCCAATTTCTTGAGTTCCTCGAGTGTCTCCGGCAGCAGAAGCTTACTCTCCACCTTCAGCTCTTCGGCCGCACTGGCCAAGAAATGGTTCATTAACAATCCGATGTCTTCCCGCCGTTCTCTGAGAGAGGGCACATGAATTCGAATGACGTTCAAGCGGTGAAACAGATCTTCACGAAACCTGCCTTCTTTTACCCGCTGCTCCAAATTCTGATGGGTGGCAGCGATGATACGGACATCGACGGTAATAGGCTCATGTCCACCCACCCGATAAAACTCCCCATCCGCCAGAACCCGCAGCAGACGGGTTTGCAGCTCCGGCGTCATGTCGCCAATCTCATCCAGGAACAGGGTACCGCCATCGGCTTGCTCGAAGCGCCCCAATCTTCTGGTCTGAGCGCCAGTAAAAGCGCCCCGCTCGTGACCAAACAACTCCGACTCCATGAGATCCCGGGGTATGGCTGCCATATTCAGCGCAATGAAGGGCGCCTCCGCCCTCGGACTGTGTCTGTGCAGAGCCTGAGCCACCAGCTCCTTTCCTGTTCCCGATTCTCCGTTGATCAACACCGTGATATTGGATCTCGCCAGCCTGCCAATTGCACGAAACACCTCTTGCATGGCCGGTGCCTCACCAATGATTTCTTGACGAACAGGCTGACTCTCTTGGCGTCCCTGTCGCTCCCCCTGGCTTTTTCGGCAGGCCCGAGATACCTGCTCGATGGCCTCATCCACATCGAAAGGCTTGGGGAGATACTCAAAGGCGCCGCTATTGTACGCCGCTACGGCACTATCCAGGTCCGAGTGGGCGGTCATGATGATCACCGGCAACTCGGGATAGAGGCGGTTTATATCGAGCAGCAGGGAGATACCATCCAATCCCGGCATTCGCACATCGGAGACCACGGCATCCGGCAATCCTTGGGAGAGCGCTTCCATCACTCCCTCAGCACTGGCATAGCTGGTCACTTCCATATCGGCTTTCTGCAGTGCTTTTTCCAATACCCAGCGGATTGAACGATCATCATCGATAACCCATACACGGTTACTTCTTTGCATTTGGATTCTCCACCGGTAGAAGAACGGAAAAGAGAGTTCTGCCCGGTTCGGTCTCGCACTCGACCAGACCGCCATGGAGATTTATCAGCGATTGGGAGATAGACAACCCCAAACCCATTCCGCCTTCGGTGGCAGTCACCATCGGGTAGAAAATCTTCTCCCTAATCTGCTCGGGTATACCCGGACCGTTGTCTTCGATGCCTATCTGCACCACAAGTCGATGCCGTTGATGCCCAATCGTGAACTGCCGCAGCACTCTGGTGTGCAGTCTGATTCGACCGTTCTCCACCTGATCAACCGCCCGGGCGGCATTTTGGAGTATATTGAGCAGCGCCTGAATAATACTTCCGATATCCAGGCGGAGCTCCGGTATGCTCGGATCGTAGTCTCTCTCGATCTCGATACGCTCGCCATATTCCGCAGCTACCAGACTACGTACTCGTTCCAATAGCGTGTGAATATTGGCCGAGTAGAGTTGCGGCAGACGGTTGGGACCAAGCATCCGGTCCACCAAGGATTGCAGGCGATCTGCTTCATCAATGATGATCTGAGTGTATTCCCCGAGCGCCGGATCGCCTAGCTCTTGCTCCAGCAACTGTGCGGCCCCGCGTAAACCACCCAGCGGGTTTTTTATCTCGTGGGCCAAACCACGGACAAGGTCTCTGGTCGCCTGATGCTGTCTGAGCAGATGCTCCTCCTTACTGATGCGAAGGTGGCGATCAATTTGCTGCAGCTCCACCAACAATCCCAGCTCACCATCTCTGTCGCTGAGTGGTATGACCGTACAATCTACCGTGGCAGTTTTATTTTCCGGCAGCGTCAGGGTCAATTCTCGTTCGGTGAAAAGACGCCCCGTCTTTAGAGAACGTTGTAGATTTCGCTCTGCCAATCCGCCCGGACACTGGACAAGATCACCCACCCCCAGCCCGATCATGTGTCGGGAGCTGGCGGCGAATAAAACTTCTGCGGCCGGATTCATGTATTCCAGTCTTAGGGATTGGTCGAAGAGCAAAACGACGCTGTTCAGATTGTCCAGAATTCGGGTCTTGTCGATGCTCATTGATATATCAGTACAATTCACACCGAATTGAACAGCAAGAAACGAACCAAGTTATTGTTGACCGTGTAGCTACCAGAGGCCCCCCGAAATCACTGGTCTTAGGCCGTATTGTCTGCCATTGAGCAGTGCCAGTGGCTATCAAGTATGCACCATAATAGTGCATTGCCCCGGAGGCGCAAGTGGATTTTTGGACGAAATCTAGGAGGATCTAACAGAAAGGGCGCCGAATTTGGCGCCCCATGAGTATCACGAGTTAGCGAGTCGCCGAATCAACCGCCGCCGCCAAACGGCTGCGCCCGAGGTGCCGCCACCCTCAACACATGAAAGTTGATGGTATCAGAGCGCTTCAACTCTCTCCCTTCGGGATCGATGACCGCAACACTCAGCTTGTGAGTCCCACGATCCACATCCTGCAGACTAATTTGGGTTGTGTCCAGATCCTCGGCGGCTTGGGTATCATCCAAAAAAACCCTTATCAGGTGACCGGGTTGGAGCCCCGGTTGCAACTCCACCGAGATATCTACCTGTCCCGCGTTCGAACGAATGGGCTCATCAGCCTCTGGAGCGACAATGGCTATACTGCTGTAGGAAAACTCTGGGTCGGCACCCTCACTTTCTTCGCCACCCCTGGATACGTTCGACTCAAGCTGCTGATCTGCGGGAGGTGTATAGACCGAAGTCTCCCTCAATTCTACCTGCTTGGCACCTTGGCTGGGCTGGTCGGAAAAGTGTACCTGACCTTGATCGTCCACCCAGCGGTAAACACCGGCAGTCACGGTGGAAGTGAATAGAAACATCATAATAAGCGCGTTTTTCATGTCACAAAGAATAGCCCAGGCGTGATTGGCTCACAATGGTATCTCATGACGAGCGGTCAATTTTACCGACAAGCGCAATAAAAACGGCGCCTTCGGAGGGAAGGCGCCGCACGATTGAGAAAATTACTGTAGGTCAGAGACTGTAGTACATGTCGAACTCGACGGGATGAGTAGTCATCCGCAGACGGGTAACTTCTTCCATTTTCAAGTCTATGTAGCCGTCGATCAGGTCGTCGGTGAACACCCCGCCTGTGGTAAGAAATTCTCTATCGCCATTGAGGCATTCGAGCGCCTGATCCAGGCTGTGGCAGACCGTAGGAATCGCCATCGCCTCTTCCGCGGGAAGATCGTAAAGGTCTTTGTCCATTGCCTCGCCCGGATGGATCTTGTTCTGTATTCCATCCAGACCAGCCATCATCATTGCTGAGAAGGCGAGGTATGGGTTAGCGGTGGGGTCGGGGAAGCGCACCTCAATACGTCGTGCCTTGGGGCTGGACACCCAGGGAATACGGATGGAGGCCGAGCGATTACGCGCTGAATAAGCGAGCATGACGGGCGCCTCGAATCCGGGAACCAAACGCTTGTACGAGTTGGTGGAGGCATTGGTGAAAGCATTCAGTGCTCGGGCATGCTTGATGATGCCGCCGATATAGTAGAGCGCTGTCTCGGAAAGTCCGCCATACTGCGTACCCGCAAAGATGTTCTCGCCACCCTTGGTGAGGGACTGATGAACGTGCATACCGGAACCGTTGTCACCGACTATGGGTTTGGGCATGAATGTGACTGTCTTGCCGTACGCGTGGCCCACGTTCTGGATCACATACTTCATGATCTGATTTTCGTCGGCACGGCGCACCAGAGTACTGAATTTGGTACCTATCTCACACTGCCCGCCAGTTGCCACCTCGTGGTGGTGAACCTCTACCGTTACCCCCATCTCCTCAAGTGCCAAACACATGGCGGCACGAATATCATTCAGGGAGTCCACGGGCGGCACTGGAAAATATCCCCCTTTGAGCTTGGGTCTGTGGCCGATATTACCGTCTTCGTAAACCCGCTCCGAATTCCATTCGGCCTCATCTGAATCGAGTTTGTAAAAGGCGCCCGCCATGCTTGCACCGTAGCGGACATCATCCAGAATAAAGAACTCCGGCTCGGGTCCGAAATAGGCTCCGTCGGCAACCCCGGTGGACTGAAGGTAGGCTTCGGCACGCTTGGCAACCGAGCGTGGATCCCGCTCGTATCCCTCCATGGTTGTTGGCTCGAGGATATCACAGCGAATATTCAGAGTGGCCTCGTCGGTGAACGGGTCCATCACTGCGGACTTCTGGTCAGGCATCAATACCATGTCTGACTCGTTGATACCCTTCCAACCAGAAATAGAGGAGCCATCAAACATCTTGCCTTCGTTGAACATCTCCTCATCGATAACCGAAGCGGGCATTGAGACGTGCTGTTCTTTTCCACGGGTATCCGTGAAACGAAGATCAACGAACTTCACTTCGTTATCTTTAATCATCTTCAAAATTTTCGAGGCCATTATGTTCTCCAACAAGGCAAAGTATGAATACAGGCCGATTGCACGACCCTGTGACGAATACAGATATACCCGAGTTACTATTCCGGGAGCTAAGGAATGGGGAGTATATAGCAGAAAATGTGCCACGGGATGCCGGATGCCATCGGTTCTGCTCCCCTTTACCCAGGCTACAAGCAGTCTTTTTTCAATAAAAACAAGTAGAAATAATCCCTGCCATAGGTTTTTTGGCAACCTTGGCTGCTATCCCCGCCCGCTACCCAAGCGTTGCCGTTGCACCCCAATGGCAACCCTGTGCACCATAATAGTGCGCACTAGGATATCAACGCACCGTTATCGTGCGGGCGAATCAGCGGCTCAGAATCCAGCCGACCCAATACCCGCTGTTTTCCATCCCGTCACAGCTTGGGATCAACCGTAGTAGATTCTCACTTGTCCAAACTGATCCAGCGGATCAATCCTATCCTGAAGTCGCACCCTCAGCTGATCAGTGGTTGCACTATCCTCGTAGAGCGACAGAGGGTAGAACACATCCACATCGATCTTTCCATCGAGATAGTGGAGGAGCAGACGCTCATAACCAGGATGGGGTATATGCTTCCAGGCCTTAGCCAACAACGCTTCCGCCTGGTCTCGCAAGGGTAACCCCTGGCTGGGTATCGCCACCTCATCGTCCTCGGGATCGATATGTACGGTCACATCGGAGATCTCTTCCACTTCGTCCAGTAATTGGTCCATTACCATCTGCCCGATCATATGACCCTCGGACACACTCACATGGGGATTTACCAGTACATGGACATCCGCAGAAGCCTGCCCGGCACTTCTCCGAGTGCGTAGCATATGAATCTCTTTAACCCCATCAACAGAGTGAATAGTGTGGCGGATCTTCTCCAGACGCTCCTCTTCCAGGCCCGCGTCCGCCAACTCCTGGACGGCAGGCCAACCAAGCTCCCATCCAATGTGCGCGATCATCAATGCCACCGCAACAGCAGCAATGGAATCCAGATAAGGAAGCCCTGCCATGGTGCCGCCAACACCCACCAGAACCACAATAGAGGAGACGGCGTCGGAACGATGATGCCAGGCATTGGCCCGTAACATGTCCGACTTGATTCGCCGTGCGAACTTCATGGTGTAGTGATACAGCCACTCCTTCGCCAGCACCGATCCGAATGCAACCACCAGCGCCAAGGCACCGGGCACCAGCAGGCGCTCCGGGGCAAACAGTCGGCTTACCGCATCCCAGGCGATACCCAACGACACAAGCAGCAGCAGTATTCCGAGACCGAGAGTGGCTAGTGTTTCGAAACGACCATGCCCGTAAGGGTGGTCACTATCGGGACCCTGGGCGGCATGGCCGGCTGCATACCACACCAGGGCATCCGAGAGCAGGTCCGAGAGAGAGTGAATACCGTCCGCCAGCAGTGATTGGGAGTGTGCCAACCAACCGAACAGAATCTTGAACAGCGACAGCAAGACGTTGACTATCGCGCCCGCCATAGTCACTTTACGTGTGGCAATCATCCTCTCTGCATCTGTCAACCGCGACTCCTTCACCCCCCACCCACCTCCAGGGTGACGATGTACTCGCCGTCTACGATTCGAGTCTCAAGAAGATTATGCCCATTTATCCGGCACCAGGCGGGGATGTCCTGCAAAACGCCCGGGTCGGTGCCAATGGCCACTACCCGGGTCCCTGGTTCGAGTCCCGCGACACGATCCTGGACTCTGATAACGGGCAGCGGGCAAAGCAGGCGGCGCGCATCCACTACAACCGGATTCATAAAAACCACTGCGTAGGAATGTTTTCAGATGCAAGGGGCGCCACCTTCAGAATGCGCTTCTTGCCCTGGGCCTCCCTCAGTTCCAGTTCAACCTGATCCGCGGATCTACCCTTACCATATCGGGCCACCAATCGCGCTGCCAACAAGATATCGGCTTCCTCGATCTCTCCGTCGATCAGAGCCATCGGCCCTGGGTGGCTCAGGCTATTAATACTCATGTACTGGTTACGGTAACCCCTGAGGAAGTTCCCTTCCCCCTCCTCTCTGGAGATGATCAATTTGAAATGGGGCCGAGGCCGGAGATGCCGCCCTACCTTGAGCAGCATTATATCGTCAAGATCGTATTGTCTGCTGCCCCTTGCTTGCCACAGATCGGACAGCTTGGCGGCGTATTGGGCGTCGGTTAGAAAACAGCAACCTCCTGCGGGTTGTGCATAGTCCTGAAAACCAAACCGAGCAGCCAGGGCCATCTGTGGTTTGCGGCTCCTGCCGGAAAACCCATGAAGCCGCTCACGATCGACCCAGCCTTCCCGCTCAGGGAGTGTCGGTGGCAGGTTGAGAGCACAGAGAGGGCGTAACAGCAGGTCCTCCGCGCCCGATTCCTTGGACACTACGGGCATTGTGTCCTTGCGCTGTGACATCGGCCGTTGTCCTATTACCTCACCGGTGACTATAAAATCGAATCCATGCTGCGCAATCCATTCCAGGGCTTTCCGGACCATGAAGATTTTGCAATCTAGGCAGGGGTTTAGATTCGCGCCATAACCGTGGTTGGGGTTGAGTACCACGTCCTTGTACTCTTCGATGATATCCACGATATGGAGCTTGATGCCCAGCTGCTCGGCAACCCAAAGGGCATTATTACGTTTGGGCTTGGAGCTATCCCGCTTGCGGATGGCATGGGTGTGGCCCTCCACACAGAAACCCGTAAAGAAATTTATCCCCTCCACATGGACGCCCTGCTCTTGAATGACCTTGGCGGCCAGCAGCGAATCCAGGCCACCGGATATAAGAACGACGGCTTTTCTCTCTGTGCTCATGACTCGGAAATCTGTATCGGCTGATGATATTCGCTAGCGGGCGGTGGCTATTCTAGGGCCTGTTAACTCTAATTGGAACGGTGTCGCCGGAGGCCATTTTATCGCAGGTCAAGGCGCACCGAGCGCGGTGTAGCGCCGCTACATAAGCGAGGTGCAACGCGGAACTGGGGAAAAATGGACCCGTCCTTCCGGGTTGCGCCCCAAAAAGGGCCACTCGGCGTTGCTCGTCATTCATTTGGAACCACCAAACCTCATTCCTCGCGCCTTGATTGGCCCTTTCTGGGGCAGCAACGACGCTGTTCCAACTAGTGTTAACAGGCCCCAAACTGCCACGCCCTTCATGCATATCCTTGACGAAGGATGTTACGGCGTGACATGGCACTGCTCCATATTGTAGCCGTTTTCGTGTTGGTAATACCCTTGCCTGAGCCGATATAATTGCTGTTTCGCCACCAGTTCAGGTTCAAATTTCAGGTTCGAGTATGTCAACCACCGATAGCAGTTTCGATGTTTCCACCTTCCAAGGCCTCATTCTGGCCCTTGAAAAATATTGGGCCGCCAAGGGTTGCGTGCTTCTGCAGCCCTACGATATGGAGGTCGGGGCCGGCACGTTTCATACCGCCACCTTCTTACGCTCCATCGGACCCGAACCCTGGAATTCGGCATATGTACAACCCTCCCGCAGGCCCACCGACGGGCGCTATGGGGAGAATCCCAATCGATTGCAGCACTATTATCAGTACCAGGTGGTTATGAAACCCTCCCCTATCGAACTGCAGCAGCTCTATCTGGGATCTCTGGAAATGCTTGGTATTGATCCCAAGATCCACGATATCCGCTTCGTGGAAGATAATTGGGAATCCCCCACGCTGGGCGCATGGGGGCTGGGATGGGAGGTCTGGTTAAACGGCATGGAAGTCACCCAATTCACCTATTTTCAACAAGTGGGCGGCCTTGACTGCCGTCCGGTCACCGGCGAGATCACCTACGGGCTGGAACGTATCGCCATGTACCTGCAGGATGTGGGAAGTGTGTTCGACCTGGTATGGACCCACGGACCCCAGGGAACGGTGACTTACGGGGATGTCTTCCATCAAAACGAAGTGGAACAATCCGCCTTTAATTTCGAGCACGCCGATGTGGATTTTCTCTTCTCTTTCTTCGATCAGTGCGAGCGCGAGAGTGCAAAGTTAATCGAACTCACCCTGCCGCTACCGGCGTATGAACAGGTGTTGAAGGCTTCTCACGCCTTCAATCTTCTGGATGCCCGTCATGCCATTTCGGTCACCGAACGGCAGCGCTATATCCTGCGGGTGCGCACCCTCGCAAGGGCGGTCGCCCAGGCCTATTACCAGGCCAGAGAGCAACTTGGCTTTCCGATGTTGATTGCTACCAAGGAGGCCTCCAATGGTTGAGTGCGCAGATCTGTTGTTCGAACTTGGAACCGAAGAACTGCCTCCGGTCGCCTTAGAATCGCTCTCCAAAGCACTGGAGCAGGAATTCGTCACCGGGCTAAAAAAGGCGGGCCTAGGGCACAACTCCGTCCACCGCTATGCCACACCGCGCCGTCTCGCCATACTGGTAGAGGAGTGCGTCCTGAGTCAGCCAGATCGCCAGACTGAGCGCCGTGGTCCAGCTGTGCGGGCTGCGTTCGATGCGCAAGGTAATCCGACCAAGGCCGCGGAAGGATTCGCACGCTCCTGCGGCACTTCTGTCGAGCGCCTTGAGCGGATGGCAACTGAGAAAGGAGAGTGGCTGGTACACCGTTCGGAAGAGCAAGGGAAGCAGGCTTCTGAACTGCTGCCCGCCATAGCCGAAACTGCCCTCAACAGGCTACCCATACCCAAACGCATGCGTTGGGGCAGCTCCGAAGCACAGTTTGTGCGTCCAGTGCACTGGCTGCTGTTCCTGCATGGTAACCAGGTAGTTCCCTGTACCATTTTGGACGCCCGCGCCGGAAATCTTACATACGGCCACCGTTTTCACGCCCCGGAATCGATCGAGGTCAGACAAGCCAGCGACTATGTTGATCTCCTGGAAACACGGGGCAAAGTCATAGCCGATTTTGACAAACGCAGAGAACACATCAGAGGTCAGGTGGAACGAAGTGCCAAAGCCCTTGGAGCTGAAGCCAGCATCGATTCGAAACTGCTGTCGGAAGTTACCGCATTGGTGGAGTGGCCCTCACCCATCAGCGCTGGGTTCGAGGAGAAGTATCTGGATATGCCGCAAGAGGCCTTGATACTTACCATGAAGAAACACCAGAAATATTTTCATCTGGTGAATGCCGAGGGTGAGTTGATAAATAACTTCGTTACCATTTCCAATCTGGATAGCCCAACACCCGAAGTGATCAAGGAGGGTAACGAAAGGGTTATCAGGCCGCGGCTCGCCGACGCCATGTTCTTCTGGGAGCAGGACGGTAAACAGCGTCTCGAAGAACATCTGGAATCACTCAAGGCCGTTGTCTTTCAGGCACAACTGGGAAGCCTTTACGAAAAGTCCGAGAGGGTGGCTGAATTGGCCTCCTGGATAGCCAGAGCCTGCGGGGGAGATGAAAACCTCGCCCATCGTGCCGGGTTGTTGAGCCGATGCGACTTGATGACACATATGGTAGGTGAATTTCCCGAAATGCAAGGTGTGATGGGGCGCTATCAGGCGGCCAGGGACGGGGAAGCAGCAGAGCTGAGCCGCGCCATGGAAGAATTCTATATGCCCCGTTTCTCCGGCGATAGACTACCCGTCACCCCCACCGGCATAGCGGTTGCGCTGGCGGAAAGGGTGGATACCCTTGTGGGTATATTCGGTATCAACCAGAAACCCACCGGGGACAAAGACCCCTTTGCCCTTCGGCGCGCAGCGCTTGGGGCGCTGCGTATACTCAAGGAGCACGCGCTGCCTATCGACCTACAAGAACTCTTTGGCCGTGCACAGGAGTATCTGGGGGGGCGGGTACAAAATTTCAATCTGATTCCGGAAGTTTACGATTTTTCCATAGAGCGCCTTAGAGGAATCTACCAGGATCAGGGTGTAGCCCTGAGCGTATTCGAAGCGGTTGCTGCGATTCGTCCACCGACCGTTGCCGATTTCGACCGGCGAATAAAAGCCGTGATCGCTTTCGAATCCCTTGCCGAGGCGCAGGCCTTGGCGGCAGCCAACAAACGTATCAGGAACATTCTAAAGAAGGCCCCGGAATACGTAGGGGACAGCGCCGATCCCACACTTTTCGAGCTCGAAGAGGAAAAGATGCTTCACCGCCTAGTGGTCGCCAAACGAGAGCAGATTGCTCCCCTTCTGGAGAATTATGCCTATGAGGAGACGCTTCTCACCCTCGCTGAATTAAGAGCACCGGTCGATGAGTTTTTCGACCAGGTGATGGTCATGGCAGAGGAGGAAAAGGTGCGGGACAATCGTCTCGCACTGTTGTCGGGTTTGAGCAGTCTCTTTCTCGGCGTGGCGGATATATCCAGAATCTAGAGTCGTTTCATCAAACACTCGATTAAGAGTCGACCTGTCAACAACATTAATGTTCGGGCTTCTGTTTGAGTGATCCGTTTCCTTTTCAATATAGCCATATTTAAAGACAATTAACTGATAGTGGGCGCTTACTAACATAGTTGTGGAACTGATAGTTCTAGATAGAGACGGGGTAGTAAATGAGGACTCGGAGCACTTCATTAAGTCTCCCGATGAGTGGGTGCCAATTCCCGGTAGTCTGGAAGCGATCTGCGCCCTCAATCGTGCTGGTAAACGGGTAGTCATCGCCAGCAATCAGTCCGGTCTTGCCAGGGGGCTTTTCAGTAGGCATGCCCTTGATGCAATACATCGAAAGATGCTCTGTCATCTGGAGAAGCGTGGGGGATATTTGGATGGAATCTTTTTCTGTCCGCACGGACCGGATGACGGCTGTGATTGCCGGAAACCCAAACCGGGTCTGCTGATCCAGGCGAGTGAAGCGCTTGCAGTACATCCTCCGGAGATGATCGTAGTCGGAGACAGCCTGAGAGATCTCGAAGCCGCCCGCAGATTCGGTGCCGCATCGATGCTGGTGCTCACCGGGAATGGAGAACAAACCCTGAAAAAACTCCCCGGCGACCGGAATATCCCAGTATTTGGCAACCTCGCATCGGCCGTCGATCATCTGCTGGTAAACAGGGGTAAACTGGAATCACCATGATCCTGTTGAGATCTTCAATCTACTTCTTATTTCTAGTTGTGCTCACCATACTGTTCGGTCTGTTTTTAGCGACGCTCGGTTGGCTTTTTCCTTTCAGGTTCCGGTCGATGATTGCCAATTGGTGGGGCTATCTGAATCTAAAGATGTTGAAGTGGATCTGCGGGTTGGACTACCGCATATCCGGTAGAGAGAATATACCCACCGAAAACGCCGTTGTACTCTCAAAACATCAGTCGGCCTGGGAGACTATTGCCCTGCGCTGGTTACTCCCCTCTGAGCAAACCTGGGTGTTAAAAAGGGAACTCATGTGGATTCCCATCTTCGGTTGGGCACTGGCCACAAATCAACCGATTGCAATCAACCGGCAGGCGGGAAAAGCAGCTGCGGCTCATATTCTCAGCGAGGGAAGGAAACGCCTGGATCAAGGACGCTGGGTAGTCATTTTTCCGGAGGGTACCCGGGTAGCACCAGGTAGCAAGAAAAGATATGGAATTGGTGGAGCCCTGCTAGCAAAGAAGAGCGGTTATCCTATTCTGCCAATCGCCCATAACGCGGGGGTATTTTGGAAGCGAAGAGGTCTGAGAAAGTATCCCGGTACTATCGATGTTGTCTTCGGACCTATCATCGAAACCCAAAGTCAGTCCACGGCGGAGATTAACCGCAAAGTTGAGCAATGGATAGAGTCCACTGTTGATAGGCTGCCTGATTCTATCGCTTAACAAGTGCACCCACCGCCCATTACGGGCAGTAAGCGCTTACTATCAGTAACCTGTTGTCAGACGAATTCAACGGTGATTCGGCGATTGTTTTTACCCTTTTTCTCGATTTTGCGTACCCTTACCGGGCCCACCTCGCCCGTGGAGGCAACATGGGTCCCGCCGCAAGGTTGAAGATCGACTCCCTCGAATCTGACGAGCCTGACCCGCCCAGTACCGGATGGGGGTTTTACCGACATCGTCCTGACCAGCTCCGGTTGCTGCGCCAGCTCCTCATCCGTAATCCACTCCAAGTGCATGGGATGATCTTCCATGATCAAACGGTTAAGGGCGGTTTCGATTTGCGTTTTATCCGGGGGTTGGGGCAAATCGAAATCCAGCCTCGCACTTCCATCATCCCGAACCGAACCGCCGGTCACGCCAGCGGGAACCACGGCACAAAGTAAGTGCATACAGCTGTGCATACGCATTAACTTGTAGCGTCTCTCCCAATCTATCTCCAACACCACTTTTTCACCCACAGCCGGTAGATTTTCCTGGCTTTCAGGCGGATGTAAATGTGCCTTGGTTTTCCGATCCAAATAGCTGTCCATGATAACGATATGAGAACCATCTTCCCTGATCAGAAGGCCCCGATCACCAGGCTGCCCCCCGCCTGTGGGATAGAAAACCGTACGGTCGCAGCAGATGCCCTCTTCTCCCAAAGATGTTACTACGGCGTCACAGCGGCGCAGATAACCATTATCACGAAACAGCTCTATTGTGTTCATAGCCTATTCTATTGGTATAATGATTCTTATTCTCATTAGTAAAGCATACTCGCTATACATCGAGATGTTCTACAGAGAGCGCGTTGGTTTCGATAAACTCTCGCCTTGGCTCTACCTGATCGCCCATCAGAGTGGTAAACACTTCATCGGCGCCCACCGCATCCTCAATATTCACTCTCAACAATCGACGAGATTCCGGATCCATGGTTGTTTCCCACAACTGATCGGGATTCATCTCTCCCAGACCCTTGTAACGCTGAATATGCTGCCCCCTTTTCGCTTCTTCCATTAACCACTGCAGACCCTGCTCAAAACTGCTGATTGTCTTCTTACGCTCACCTCGTTGAACATAAGCACCCTCCGAGAGAAGTCCCGCCAATTGCTCACTGAGATCCGCGATTTTTCGATATTCATTGCTGGAAAAAAGATCGAGAGGTAAAAATGATTCGCTACTGATTCCGTGAACCCAATGCAGGATTTCAATACCCGCAGGACGATCTTCGGTCGGGATGGTTTGTTTGAGCTCGTATTGACTAGCTACGCTCAAATCCACGTTTAACCGCCCCTGAAGTTCCGTTAACCATTCCTTAAACAGGTTATCGTCAGATCGTAATTCCTCGGTAACCCTAGGCATGTGTATCAGTTTGTGGAGCAGAACGGGATCGTACCGTTGCGACAACCTTCTGTTGGACGCAATGACCATATTCCACTGTTGTGCAAGTGCCTCAAGCGCCGTGCCGGAAAGTGGGGGCGCCCCCTCACTTACATAGACCGCTGCATTGTCCAAAGCCGTCTGCAAGAGATACTGATCTAAATCGAGATCATCCTTTAGATACTGCTCCTGCTTACCCTTTTTGACTTTGTAGAGGGGAGGCTGCGCAATATATACATGACCTCGCTCAATCAGTTCAGGCATTTGACGGTAGAAAAAGGTAAGCAGCAGAGTACGAATATGGGCACCGTCGACATCCGCATCAGTCATAACGATGATACGGTGATACCTCAGCTTATCTGGGTTAAATTCTTCTCTACCGATGCCACAGCCCAAAGCCGTAATCAGTGTTCCGACTTCAGCTGAAGAGATCATCTTATCAAACCGGGCTCTCTCGACATTCAGGATCTTTCCTTTCAATGGAAGTATGGCCTGATGGCGGCGGTCCCTTCCCTGCTTGGCGGATCCGCCTGCAGAGTCACCCTCCACTAAATAGAGTTCAGATTTAGCGGGATCTTTCTCCTGGCAATCGGCAAGCTTTCCCGGGAGCCCGGCGATATCCAATACGCCTTTGCGCCTGGTCATCTCCCTCGCTTTACGGGCTGCTTCTCTGGCTCTTGCGGCATCTATCATCTTTCCAGCGATAGTTTTTGCATCTCCCGGATTCTCCAATAGGAATTCTCCGAGCTTCTCCGACATCACTGTCTCCACTATTCCCTTTACTTCTGAAGAGACCAGCTTATCTTTAGTCTGGGAAGAAAATTTAGGGTCGGGTACTTTAACAGAAAGCACCGCGGTTAGGCCTTCTCTTGCATCGTCCCCGCTGGTGTTTACTTTCTGCTTTTTTGATAGGTTTTCCTGTTCTATGTATTGATTGAGCGTACGTGTCAGGCCGGCCCTGAACCCGGCGAGATGGGTTCCACCATCTTTCTGTGGAATGTTGTTGGTAAAACAGAAAATATTCTCTTGATAGGATTCGTTCCACTGCATTGCAAGATCAACGTGAACGCCATTTTTTTCGACACTAAACGAGACGACATGCTTGTGGATAGGTGTTTTCTTGCGGTTGAGGTGCTCTACAAATGCGCTGATTCCGCCGCGATACTCAAAAACATCTTGCTTATCCTTGGCCTGTTCCCTAAGAATAATTTTCACGCCAGAGTTTAGAAACGAAAGCTCCCGCAATCGTTTTGCCAATACGTCGTAGTGAAATTCGATATTGCTGAAAATACTCGAACTCGCTTTGAAAGTGATCTCCGTACCTGTTTTCTCCGATTCAGAGATTTGCTCCAGGGGTGCTACCGGTTCTCCCAACTCGTAGCGCTGTGTATACATTTTCCCGTCTCTATGAATCACCAACTCCAGGTACTCGGAAAGAGCGTTGACCACAGATACTCCCACTCCGTGTAATCCGCCTGAGACTTTATAGGAGTTGTCGTCAAATTTCCCCCCCGCGTGAAGCACCGTCATTATCACTTCAGCGGCTGAACGACCCTCCTCCGGATGAATGTCCACGGGTATCCCCCGGCCATTGTCTGAGACCGTGATACGCTGATCTTCGTGAATACTCACCCTGATTTCCGAGCAGTGGCCAGCGAGGGCCTCATCGATAGAATTGTCGACAACTTCAAACACCATATGGTGTAATCCCGTGCCATCATCAGTATCTCCGATGTACATACCCGGGCGTTTCCTTACAGCATCAAGGCCCTTTAGCACCTTGATATTCGAGGAGTCATAACTCATTTCAATACCTGTTGTAGAAGACGGAATGACAGCTGTTTGCTGCGATAGTGGCTTGCTTAAGCTGACTTTTGCCAATGTAGGGGGGATTATACATGCTGTTGGTGGATCTCCCCATGTTCCACGTGGAACAATCCCTCATAACCTGTTTTGTTTGCCAGATCCATATCTGTTGCGGTTACAAGAGTCTGGCAGCCCTCTGACCGGATTTTTTGAAAGACACGGTTCCTATTGGTTTCATCTAGCTCCGCACCGACATCATCCAGTAGAAGAATGGGATCTCGATCAGTCTGCTGGCGAATTAACATCGCCTGGGCGAGAAACATAGAAACGATAACCAGCTTCTGCTGACCTCTTGAGGCCCACCTATGAACCGGCTCATTCTCTATCGTCACTTGAAGATCAGCCCTATGGGGGCCCGCTTGAGTAAATCCCCTTTTTAGGTCAGATTCCAGGCCGTCCTCCAGACTCTGTTGTAAAGATCGCTGTTGTGACCAGCCCTGCCTCCAATGGAGTTCAACACGCTTTTGACCGATCAATGATTCCAGATAGCTTGTCAAATTCTCCTTAAATAGCCTCACATACTGCTCCCTTAGCTGGTTTATTACTGTTCCGTTGGTTACCAGAGCTTCTGTCCAGGCGTCTGCCAATCTTGCATTTTGTTTTAGTGCTGCATTCCTTTGACTTAACGCTTTTTGATATCGACTAGAAAACTGTTGGTAGCTTGGTTCCACGTGGAACACTCCCCATTCCACAAATCGCCGTCGATTATGTGCCCCCTTTTCCATGATTTCATGTGATCTCGGTGTAATCAGCTGTAATGGGAATTCTCTTGCCAGATCGGACAATCTCCTCACTCTGATCCCGTTTAGCCTAATTTCCAAACCACTACGGTTAACTGATATTCCTATTCCCAAAGTTCTTTGTTGTTGTATACCCTTTCCGAAAATCCTCAACGACTCCTTTCCGCGAGCGATAGATCTGGATAATTTTATATCTCTAAAAGAACGTCCTCTTGCTAATAAGTACACGGCTTCCAACAGAGTAGTTTTGCCTGAGCCGTTCTTTCCTACGATAAAGTTGATCCCTTTTTCAGGAGTAAACTCTACCTCTGAAAGATTTCTCAGGTTTTCAATGTTTACTTTTTGAAAGGACACTTTGGACCGCCGGTTTTCTAGAAATTAATCCAAAGCGGATGATTGAGCATGTCTGTTGCGAAACGTTTTAGCTTTTCCAGTGATCTTTCTTGGCTGATTTATCGATGATAGAAACGATTTTCGTGGAACAGTATTCCATTTCCTACTCGGTGTAGGTCATTCTGTAACAACCGGTATCAACATTATTTCAGCAGCCATTTTTAAAAATGGGCGCTTTTCTAAACTCTATGAAGAATCTGACACCCACTCACACACCTTGTTTTAGTACCTGAATAGATATCTCTGCACATGAAAGTTCAGCACGCTGAGTATGGAACACGAACCTAATGGGTAGTCGTCTGTATTGATTATTGTGGATATCTTTCTCTCATCGAATCCCGTTTGAGATCACAATCTCATGGGCATGATAACGTATCGACTGTTGGAAGATTCATCATCTTCGATAAGGCAACTGCTGTTGGGATCACTCAAGAACAGTTTAACTTGCTCCGACTCCAACACATTGAGGACTTCAATGAGGTAGCCGACATTAAAACCGATTACCAGTTTCTCCCCTCCGTACTCAATCTCTATTTCTTCCTTTGCCTCTTCCTGCTCTGGATTGTGTGCCAACAGCTCCAACATGCCTGGTGTAAACTGAAATCTAATTCCGCGATATTTCTCGTTGGATAATATTGAGGTTCTCTGAAGCGCGTCCCGCAATGCAGCTCTCTCGGCGACCACGGTTTTATCACAGTGCGTGGGGATCACCCGCTGATAATCGGGAAACTTTCCGTCGATCAATTTCGAAGTAAACAGGGTGCTACCAAGACTTAGCCTTAAGTGATTACTACTGATATCCAATTTGACAGGCTGGTCGGAATAACTAAGGAGTCTGCCCAACTCCATTATTGCTTTTCGCGGTACGATGATCTGGAACGACAATGATTTATCATCAACTACACTGATCTCACTTGTCGCCAATCTATGTCCGTCGGTGGCCACTGTACGAATAGAGCCCTCTTTAATTTCGAAGAGCATACCGTTCAAGTAATAACGCACATCTTGCTGCGCCATTGCAAACTGCGTCTTATCTAACAGGGTTTTGAGTTGGCCCTCTTCAATACTCAATTGATGATTACTTACTGCCGTATCGATGATCGGATAATCTTGCGCTGGAAGTGTTCCCAACGAGAAGCGGCTGCGTCCCGATTGTATTTTTACCCTTTCACTACTGACGTCAATTTCAATACTTGCGCCTTCTGGAAGTGCCCTGCAAATATCGATTAGCTTTCTCGCAGGTAAAGTAAAATCCTGCTCCCCCTTTGCCTCCACGGCTGTCGAAGTTCTCATCTCTACTTCAAGATCGGTAGCAGTAATTGTGAGAGAACCGCTTCTTACATTAAGAAGAATGTTGGCCAATATAGGTAGTGTCTGTCTTCTCTCGACAACCCCTCCGACTAATTGGAGGGGTTCAAGCAAAGCTTCCTTGGTTGTATTGATCTTCATTTCGAAGTTCTCTCTTTAAATAATATATATTTTATATATCTTGAATATTGTTGTTATTAAGGAGGTTCCTAACTGTTAGTAGAATTATTTTTCTCTTAATAATCAATATGTTATATTAATTTTGGGTTGTTGGGAACCTATCGAATCGATACATTCAACTGTGTATACTTCCTGTGGACAAGCGGGCGTATAAAACTGTCCTCTCAGTTTTCCACAATTAATTCACATCATATGGTAAGGGTCCTCAACAGGTTTGAGTAATCCTCTTCGATCTTGCTGTTGCTTTCTCTCAACTCAATGATCTTACGATTCGCATAAAGCACGGTGGTATGATCCCTGCCGCCGAACGCTTCACCTATTTCGGGAAGACTATGACTTGTCAGTTCCTTAGCCAACGCCATTGCGACTTGTCTCGGTCTCGCTATCGTTCGGCTTCTCTTGCTGGAAAGGAGGTCAGAGGATCTGATCTTGTAATACTCGGCAACGGTTTTCTGAATATTTTCGATGGTGACCTGCTTGTCCTGGGCGGCAAGCATGTCCCGAAGGGCGTCTTTCGCGAACTCCTGGGTTATGGGTTTTCCCGTAAACTGCGCATTGGCGATAATCCGGCGTAGTGCTCCCTCGAGTTCTCTGATATTCGACCTAACCCGCTGACCAATAAAAAAGGCCACTTCATTCGGGAGTTCCACTCTAAAAAGTTGGCTTGCTTTACTCTTCAGAATAGCGACTCTGGTTTCAAGATCAGGTGGTTCGATTGCCACGGTGAGCCCCCACCCGAAACGGGATTTCAACCGCTCTTCCAGTCCCTTGACCTCTTTCGGGAATCGATCGCTGGTGAGAATGATTTGTTGGCGTGACTCGAACAATGCATTAAATGTATGAAAGAACTCTTCTTGAGAACGCTCCTTCCCCCCGAAAAACTGCACGTCATCGATAAGCAGTGCATTTACGGACCGGTACTTTTTCTTGAATGCCTCGATGGTGTTGTGTTGTAGCGCGTTGACCATCTCCGCCACGAACCCCTCAGAATGCAAATAAGTAACCTTGAATCCGGGGTTATGCTGGAGAATCATGTTACCTACCGCGTGCATGAGATGGGTTTTACCCAGCCCTACCCCCCCGTAGATAAACAGTGGGTTGTAAACCGTGCCTGGGTTTTCGCCAATCTGCACCGAAGCGGCACGGGCCAGTTGATTGGATTTCCCCTCTACAAAGGTGTCGAAAGAGAAATCGGGATTGAGGTTGTTGTCGAGTTGGGGAGCTCGGCTTCTTAAACCATCAGCGGTTGGTAGTCCGGTACCGTTTTTCTGGCCCTTTGCTCTGGATTGTTCGTCTGTAGATGCTGAGCGGCTGCCTATCTCTACGGAAACCGCCTTTACACTCCCTCCGGATTCGTCGGAAATGATCTGCTCAATTTGAGTAAGATGGTGATTTTTAACCCAGTTGAGAACGAATTGGTTGGGAGCCAGAAGGCGGATCTTGGATCCTGTCTCCTCGGACTGAAGCGGCCTGATCCAGGTATTGAACTGTTGGGCTGTCAACAGTTGTTCGAGGCGATCTTTACATTTGTTCCAAAGACTCACGAGTTCACTCTTTCAAAGTAAAGGTATGGGCAAATAATGAGGTTCGAGCACTCGAGTCAGTACCCTATGGAACCGATCGTGAAGCTAGCCCTGAGTCTACCCCGGATTAAGGTAGTTATCCACAGACTTGGGTGTCTCCGACCGCACTTCTCTTCTGGTGAGAAAAAATAGCGTCGCGGAGTTTGAATTGCTGGTTCGGCTGGGGTTGAAACATTGACAGTGGCGCCTGCAGGAGGGTATTCTACGCGCCTTTTTGGCAACGGTCTCTCTGGGCATGTAGGCGGGATTCCGCTCGCGAGTGAGTCATCTGGAATATAGTCATGAAAAGAACTTTTCAGCCAAGTAATTTGAAGCGGGTTCGTACCCATGGGTTTCGTGCCCGAATGGCTACGCGAAACGGACGTAAAGTGATTAACTCCAGGCGTGCTAAGGGCCGCGCGCGCCTTACCCCCTGAGTAACAGCCATCTTCGTTGTTACAAGCAATCTCGGCACGGCTGCCTAAAACAAGACGGCTGCTGACCAGGTTTTCCTACAGCAGGGTGTTCAGACGCCCTCAAAAGTCCGTTGACATCTATTTCACCGTACTCTGGAGAACCAACGAGCTCGAACAGGGGCGCCTTGGCATGGCGATAAGCAGGAGAGTACTCAAGCGGGCGGTTGACCGTAATCGCGTAAAGCGACTGATCAGGGAGAGTTTCCGTCTACATCAGGCTTGTATCCCAGGCATCGATGTCGTGGTAATGGCACGCAAGGATTTACCATTAGCACATAATAAGGCGGTCTTCGATTCCTTGGAGAAACACTGGAAGAAGATTGCCGCCCGTCTTGGTAGCTCTTGGTGAGTGATGGAAGAATGTCGGAGGGAAGTGGTACGTATTCTCTCTTTCTGTTTCCGAAGTTAATGGGGGTTTGTTCCAGGTATAAACTCTCCAGCTGTCGGTGTGTGGAACTAAGTCATGGATAATTTTCGCCTCATATTGATCTTTAGCCTCGCCTTTATCTTGCTCATGCTCTGGCAGGCGTGGAACGAAGACTATGGCCCAAAGCCCGTAGCTCCCACTGCTGCTACGCAAGAGAACACACCCAACGCATTACCATCTGGTGGAGATACCACAAGCGCGGTACCCGCCGCACCAGTGGAGAACACCGTCAGTGCTGCACCCACCACTCCAGCAGTTCCGGGTATGGCGGTAGCGGCCACAGGTACCCAGAGCAGAAACATTTCAGTCGAGACCGATTTGTACCACCTCGAAATAGACAGCCTCGGCGGTAGTATCAGAGCGCTGTATCTTCAGGAGTATCCCGTATCGCTCGAGCAGCCGAATGTCAAATTCGAATTGATGCGTCCTACTCCCCCAAACCTGTTTATCGCCCAATCTGGATTGATCGGAAGCGAAGAGGGAAGTGCACCTACGCACGAGGCTCAGTATCGATCAGAGAAGCAAAGCTATTCGTTGGGTGAGGATGATAGTCTGGTAGTTGAACTCTACTGGGAAAACGATACCGGCGTTAAAGTCGTCAAGCGATTTCACTTTGCCCGTGGCACATACTTGGTGGCGGTAGAGCACGAAGTCGTGAATGAATCCGAAGCGGTCTGGAGCGGACGTGAATACCGTCAGTTGATGCGCAGCATGCCGGCGGAGAAAAGTGGCGATTCACAGTTTCTTTATACTTACACCGGCGGGGCGATTTATAGCCCGGAGGAGAAGTACGAAAAAATCTCATTCGAGGATATGGAGGAGACAAAGCTTGCCAGAGATGTAACTGGTGGCTGGATTTCCATGCTCCAGCACTATTTTCTGGGTGCCTGGGTACCGCCCGCCGGTGGTGTGGAGCATTTCTACACCAACGTGCTGCCAGACAAACGTTATGTTCTCGGTGCCTACACCACCCCTACAAGCATCTCCCCGGGAGAGAGCCACACCTTCGCCACTGGTTTTGTCGCCGGTCCAAAATTACAGGACGAACTGGAGGCGATTGCACCGGGTTTGGAGCTCACGGCCGATTATGGCTGGCTGACGGTGCTTGCAAAGCCCATATTTTGGTTATTGAAGGCAATCCATGGTGTGATTGGAAACTGGGGTTGGTCGATTATCATACTTACCCTGATTATAAAACTGGCCTTTTTCAAACTATCGGAAACCAGTTACAAGTCCATGGCGAATATGCGCAAAATGACGCCCCGGATACAGGCCCTTAAGGATCGGTATGGTGATGATAAACAACGTCTGAACCAGGCAATGATGGAGATGTACAAAAAGGAGAAGATCAACCCGCTGGGCGGATGTCTGCCCATTTTGGTCCAGATACCGGTTTTCATCGCCCTTTACTGGGTATTGCTAGAAAGCGTCGAATTACGCCAGGCTCCGTTCATTTTCTGGATCAAGGATCTCTCTCTTAAGGACCCCTTCTTTGTTCTACCGGTAATCATGGGCGTCTCGATGTTTGTACAGCAGAAACTGAACCCAGCGCCGCCGGATCCTCTGCAGGCTAAAATCATGATGAGCCTGCCCTTTGTGTTTACCATCTTTTTCGCCTTTTTCCCATCGGGACTGGTGCTCTACTGGGTAACCAACAACCTGCTCTCTATTGCTCAGCAGTGGTACATCACTCGACAGATCGAGAAGGCCGGCTAGTTCGGACTGCGGGGTGAGTGTGCTCCCCGAAGAGACCATCGCCGCAGTTGCAACGCCCCCAGGTAAGGGTGGTATCGGCGTTGTACGTATCTCGGGGCCCGGTGTACAGGGCATTGCCAAAGCCGTTATCGGTCGATTGCCCCTGCCCAGAGAGGCTCTCTATTGCCGATTCCTGGATGAGGCGGATGCTGTGATCGATGAAGGTATCGCACTCTTCTTTCCCCGCCCCCGTTCCTTTACCGGTGAAGATGTACTGGAGCTCCAAGGCCACGGCGGTCCGGTAGTACTGGACATGCTGCTCAAACGGATTTTGAGTCAAGGAGCCCGGATTGCACGCCCAGGCGAATTTAGCGAGAGGGCCTTTCATAACGGCAAGATGGATCTTGCTCAGGCGGAGGCAGTGGCCGATTTAATCGAGTCCGATACCGGGGTAGCTGCACGACTTGCAGTTCGCTCATTGCAGGGAGCGTTTTCACGGCAAGTACACGACCTGGTCGAGCGTTTGATTCGGCTGAGAATTTACGTCGAGGCAGCCATAGATTTTCCTGAGGAGGAGATCGATTTCCTAAGCGACGGAAAAGTAAGTACTGACTTACAGGATATCATCGACACCCTCGATGGTGTTGTCGAAAACGCCAGGATCGGAAGCCTGCTACGGGAGGGTATGCAGTTGGTTATCGCAGGTCGTCCCAATGCCGGGAAATCAAGTTTGATGAATGCCTTGGCCGGAAGGGAATCGGCGATCGTGACGGAAGTACCGGGCACCACCCGCGATGTGCTGAGAGAGCGGATCGAAATCGATGGATTGCCGTTGCATCTCGTAGATACCGCCGGATTGCGGGAGAGCCTAGACCGAGTTGAACAGGAGGGAGTGCGACGAGCGAAAGAGCAGATTGCCGAGGCGGATCGAATCCTGTGGATGGTCGACGATCGAGAGCGATCAGATGGGGAGACAATGGAATCCTGGGATTTTCCGCAGGATGTACCGTTGACGGTGATCAGGAACAAGATCGATCTTACCGGGCGATCCCCCGGCGTTACAAAAACAGCGGTGGGCGTTGAGGTGGCGCTTTCTGTGCGTACTGGTAAGGGTCTCGATTTGCTTCAGGACCACTTGAAGAAGAGTATTGGTTACGGGGGTAGCCAAGAAGGTCAATTCATAGCTCGCAGAAGACATCTGGAAGCGCTTGATAATGCGAGTGAGCATTTACTTACAGGTCGTAAAATTCTCGCCTCGTCCGCCTCAGGTGAGTTGTTGGCGGAAGACCTGAGATTGGCACAGCAGGCACTCTCCGAGATTACCGGTGCCTTCTGCCCGGACGATCTACTGGGCCGGATTTTTTCTAGTTTTTGCATCGGTAAGTAGCGCTCCTTCCCTGCTGTTCAATATCAGCTCTTCGACCGCCTCTGCGAAGGCGCCGTGTTTTTCTGTTAGCCAAGCCGAATCTCTGTGTGTTAATGTCTGGGCGAAACGATTATCAGATAGCTTTGCCATAGCAACAATAACGGGGAGCGGGGGAATGACCATCAAGCAGGAACTTCTCGACCAGCTTCGGCTAAAAACGAGTGTCGCGCAGGCAGGCGGCGGTGAGGAAAAAAATAACAAGCGGCACGAAAAGGGGTTGCTTACGGCACGTGAGCGGTTGCAGTGTCTATACACACCCGATACGTTTCAGGAATTTGGTCTCCATGCGCAGCATGCCAGCCGATTCTTCGGTATGGAGAAAAAAAACCTGCCTGGTGACGGTGTTGTAACGGGTGTGGGTTTCGTGGACGGCAGGCCCGTTGCAGGTATAAGCCAGGATTTCACGGTTGCGGGGGGCTCTCTAGGTAGCGTCCATGCAAAAAAAATCTGCGATGTGATGGATCACGCCGCGCGCGGCGGCATGCCGGTGGTGGCCTTCAATGATTCGGGCGGCGCGCGAATCCAAGAGGGCGTGGGGTCACTATCCGGGTACGGTTCGGTTTTCTATCATAATGTGCAGCTGTCAGGACTGGTTCCTCAGATATCGGTTGTAGCCGGGACTTGCGCGGGCGGGGCCTCTTATTCTCCGGCGCTAACCGATTTCATAGTGATGATCCGCGAAAACGCCAACATGTTTATCTGCGGCCCGGAAGTGATTCGTGCCGTAACCGGCCAACAGTGCACTATGGAAGAGATAGGTTCGCCGCAGGCACATATGGCGATCGCGGGTAACATCCATTTTATTGCTGAAGACGATCCGGACGCGGTTCGAATCGTAACCGAGCTGCTGTCATACCTGCCGTCCAACAACATGATGGACCCCCCCCATAAACTGGAGGAGGAGTTATCTTTGGCCGATGATCCGGCGCTTGATGAACTCATCCCAGAAGATCCCAAACAGGCTTTCGATGTAAGGCGGGTAATACAGCAGATCAGCGACGACAATCGCTTTCTCGAAGTACAGCGGGAATTCGCCCCAAATATCGTTGTGGCGTTTGGACGTATTGGGGGTGTTGTGGTCGGCTACATCGCCAATCAGCCGCTGGTCAAGGCGGGAGCCCTGGATATCGATGCTTCGGACAAAGCGGCGCGCTTCATTCGTTTTTGTAACTGCTTCAATATCCCGATAATCAACTTGGTGGATGTACCCGGGTTCTTGCCGGGCGTGCAACAGGAGCAAGGCGGAATTATTCGCCACGGTGCCAAGATGTTATTTGCTTACGGATCGGCAACGGTTCCTAAAATTACGCTCATAATGCGCAAGGCCTATGGCGGGGCCTATTTAGCCATGTGCAGCCGAGACATGGGCGCAGATATGGTTCTTGCCTGGCCTACTGCCGAAATTGCGGTCATGGGCGCGGAGGGGGCCGTAAACATTCTATACAGGAAAGAGTTGTCAGAAGCGGAGGATCGAGCACAGAAGGCCCGCGAGCTTGCTGCCGAATATCGTGAGAATTTCGCTTCGCCCTACCTCTCTGCCGGCCAGCTCTTTGTGCATGATGTGATACCCCCTGCCCGTACGCGACGTACCATTGCGCTGACACTTCGCAGTCTGATCTCCAAGCGCGAAACTCGTCCACCCAAGAAGCATGGCAATATTCCACTGTAGCGGAAGGAGCTGATAATGGGTTCGCTCGAGCTGATATTAACGGGTTTTGCTATTGTCATTGCAGTGCTCACTTTTCTATGGTTCATGTGCCTCTTCGTGGGGTTTCTGCACAAAGACAGGCAGCGTCCGGCACCCAAAGTCGTTGACAACCCGGAACCGGCTGATGAGCCGGTGCCTATGCCTAGTGCCCATCTAGCTGCGATTGCTGCGGCTATCTCGGCAGTGGTTCCCCAAAGGTATCGTATCGTTCGTGTATACGCCCCTGGTCACAAGGCATATGGGTGGGCGGAAGAGGGACGTTTTGAACTCACCACCTCTCATCGAGTGCGCTGGGATTGGGCCACTCCCGGTCCGGTATCTCCCTCTATTAACAGGAAAAATCTTAATAACGGCGGAAAAAAATCATGAGACGGTTCAAGATCTCCGTGGATGGCGTGTCCTATGAAGTTATGGTAGAAGAGCTGGATACAGACGGTCAGAAATCCCCGCCGAAGGAACAGCAGATGCCGAAAGCTGCTGCCGACGCCGGTATGGGCAATCCCCCGCCACCTCCGAGAATGCCTACAGCCGCACCAGCAGTAAAGACGCACCCGGGTGATGTGGTGAGCCCTCTTGCAGGCACTATCATCGAAGTCAAGGTGAGCGCAGGGCAGGAAGTGAAGCAGGGAGAGGCACTGCTAGTGCTTGAAGCCATGAAGATGGAATCCGTCGTGGTCGCGCCCACTAATGGCAGGGTGCAGAGTATTGCGGTTTCAGCAGGGCAGCCGGTACAGGAAGGTCACGTACTGTTGAGCCTGGCGTAATAAAAACAATCACGGGGCACGGAGTACGCGACGAGTTATGGATACCTTAACCGAACTCATCAATCTGACTGGGCTCTTTCACCTGACCTGGCAGATGCTTTTTATGTGGGCTGTGGTGCTGGTGTTGCTTTATCTGGCGGTCTATAAGAACTTCGAACCGCTTTTACTGGTGCCCATCGCATTTGGTGCGCTACTGGCAAATCTGCCTACCGCGGGTCTGATTAACGAACCAATTGGTGACCATCCCGGTGGGCTTTTCTACTATATATCCCAAGGTGTGCATCTTGAGATTTTCCCGCCGCTGATATTCCTGGGAGTGGGCGCCCTTACAGACTTTGGGCCATTGATCGCAAACCCGAGAACGCTTCTTTTAGGTGCTGCGGCGCAGTTTGGTGTGTTTGCGACCTACATCGGCGCGACTGCCATGGGATTCAGCCCGGAGCAGGCAGCTGCGATCGGTATCATCGGCGGCGCTGACGGCCCTACCTCGATTTTTTTGTCAAATAAACTCGCCCCCGAGTTGCTCGCACCCATCGCAGTAGCCGCCTATAGTTACATGGCTTTGGTGCCGTTACTCCAACCCCCGATAATGCGTGCCCTCACCACCAAAAAGGAACGGACGATACGCATGCAGTCATTGCGAACCGTTTCCAAGCGCGAAAAACTTATCTTTGCACTTATGGTTACGGTGGTTTGTATAATACTGGTTCCCGCTGCATCAGCTTTGATCGGCATGTTGATGTTGGGTAACTTCCTGCGTGAATGCGGCGTCACCGACCGTCTTTCCAAGGCGGCACAAAACGAAATTATCAACACTGTGACCATTCTCTTGGGGGCCAGCGTGGGTATCACCATGACCGGAGAGCGATTTATCCAGGCCGAAACCCTGATGATTCTCTCGCTTGGCATTGTTGCTTTCGGTGTAGCAACTGCCTGTGGTGTATTGATGGCGAAACTGATGAATTTGGTGAACCGCAAAAACCCGCTGAATCCTCTTATCGGATCCGCGGGAGTGTCGGCGGTACCCATGGCAGCCCGGGTCTCACAAGTGGAAGGTCAGAAGGCCGATGCTGGCAACTTTCTGTTAATGCATGCCATGGGGCCGAATGTGGCCGGTGTTATCGGTACAGCGGTAGTTGCCGGTTATTTCATCGCCCGCCTTGGGGGTGGTTGAAGTTTACACCCACTTTCCTTGTGCGAAGTGTCATTGCGCTTCCGTTGTCGCTTAAACTGCGTGTTCCAATTAGTGTTAACAGGCCCTAACTCTTTGCCGAGTTTTCCAATTCTGAGATGTTAAAACTGGTATACGTGGGCGGACTTGGGATGATGGCCGGCCCGGCGTCGCTTCACCTTACACCGGCTACCACTGCAAGGGTGTTGCGTGTCCATGACCGTGGCTCTTCGGGGGGCAGTCGGGACAGGTTTCGGAGCGCCTGGAAAAAACACGGCGCTGAGCTGGTCTCCGATTTCGACCGGCTTGTGGGGGATGGGAATATTGATGGTGTGGTGATTTGTGCCGGAAAGAATGGCGACGATCTATCTCTGGTGGCTCAATTAACCCCATTACTCGAGAAGCAAAGCGGCAGTCGGGCTTTTATACTCCACCTGTCAACGGTCAGCCCCGCATTTGTGAATTCTGCGGCCCAGTTCTGTGGGGATGCTGGTGTCGATTATGTCAACTATCCTCTAACCGGCGGTCCTTTGGGAGCGAGTCTGGGGGGAAGCAGCCCACAAGGTATGCTCATCCTCGCCAGCGGTCAGAGGCCTATCTATCAGCGGCTGTTACCCATGCTCGAGCAGTTGGGAAACCCCAGGTACTTTGGAGATGATCCCGGTGCAGGAGCGATTACCAAACTGATAGGTCACCATCTGGTATTCAACGGCTTGGCAGGCATCAGCGCTGCCACTGCAATTCACTCGGCGCACTTTAATCGGGGACAGCTGGGAGGAGAGGAGCAGTCTGAATTCCTGAGATTTCTCAATGGGGGGGCGGGCGGCACGCGACAGTGGGATGTGGGTATGTCAAAAGGGATCGCAGAGAACGTTTGGGATGCCGGTTTTCTGATACCCCATGCCGTTGTGGACGCTATTTACGCCGCGCGTCTGGCACTCGATTGCGCTCTGCCAAGATTTTCCGTCCAGTCGGTCATCAATATCGCCTATGCTTTCTCTTTTGTGTTGGATCGTTATCCAGGAATGGTTCTAGCGACCCACGCCATAGTACGCGAGATGGTAAGTACTCACTCCGCTTCTATAGACGAATTTATGAAGAAGAATGGTGCTTTCCACAACGAAGGAGACAGTTTGCTGGACGCTTGTATCAATAGTCTGCCAGATGCCGTAAAGAGGAGTGTTCTGCTCTCTCCGCGTCCACAGGATTTTGCTGATGCGGTTGCATCTAACACGAATTGATGGGGATTATCTGGAGTCTGCTTCAAGGCCGGAAGGAGCGAACCAACCGTTTCAAGCGCTGAGATTGCCTGGGATCATTTTCTTCGCCATAACGCAACGCGATGTACAGTCCGGTTATTGAGCTCACATCGGTTTCGAGATCGCTCCGTCTGCGAATGACGCGGCGGGAGAAATCCCAGGGTCCTTCATGCGGAAGGCGTACTACTCCGTAACGAGCGAGTTTTTTACAAAACTCCTTGTATGCCATCTGGGAGGGGTCGTCTGCTCGATAGGACTGTTTGAGGGCCAGAGCGATCATGATAGCTACCAAAAACCCGGCGGCAATAGTCATGGCATAGGCAAGTTTGGGCCCTTGAAAATATCCCAGTCCCAGCATCGACATCAACAAGGCCTGGCGTTCTTTGGAGTATCCAAGCACCCACTGGTGCCAGGCATTATTCAATGCATCAATGCCGAATCCCAAGTGCTTCATCGTGCCCTTGAAAGCGCCATCCTCTAGGTCGTGGAAGAGGACCGGTAAACCGATAGTCGGAGCTGTGCCGGCAATGTCCAAGGAGCGTTCCACACGTTCCGGCGCTACCGCAGCGGTGGGGTCCACCCGTGTCCAACCCAACCCAGGTAGCCAGACCTCACTCCAAGCGTGGGCGTCGGATTGGCGCACGATCAGATAGTCGCCGACAGGGTTTATTTCGCCTCCCTGATAACCACCAACCACCCGTGCAGGAATCCCTGCGATGCGCATCAGCAGAGTAAATCCGGTAGCGTAGTGTTCGCAAAATCCCTGGCGGGTGTCGAACAGAAACCCGTCCACCGGATTGGGTCCCTGATCGGGGGGATAAAGCGTGTAATAAAAAGGTTGGTTTCTAAAAAAACTGAGAGCACTGTTTACCAGGGCTACCGGGTCCCGGCTTGTGGATTTCCAGCCTGCCACCAGCTGCTCCATTCTCGGGGTGATGTTGGCGGGTAACGCCAGTGCCTGCCGTAACTGTGCCTGGTCGTGGTCCGGTGTTCGGTAGCTGAGTAAAGAGGTGGCCTGGTATCTGATTCGACGCTTTATCGGCTGACTCCGAATCAGCTGATAGTCCCCGGTCAGCCTGCTATTTTCTGGAATCTTTGAAGGCATTTCCAAGGCGAACAGCCAACTACCCAGAGAAGGCTCAAGGGTGACATTGTAGGTTACCGGCTTGTCCCCCATCACATCTGGGGCCTTTTGGATCGATTGCGATTTGTTTGCCAGCCAGGTCTCGCCGTCAGTGAAAGAGAATACTGGGCCGCGCCAATACCGTTGGGCCGGCGCTGGTATCGCACCTTCGAAATCGACGCGGAAGGCAACTTTGGGTGAGCGACTGAGTTGACTGAGCTGACCTGGGGTAATGCGATCGGTTATCCCACTCATCGCCTGCTGCGATTCCGGGCCCAGATTCCACAATGGGGAAGTGAAACGGGGAAACAGGAAAAACAGGACAACCATGATTGGCACGGCCTGGAGCAGCATTGACAGCGCGGTTCTTAAAGGCACCCATACACCGACAGTCGGCCCAACCCTATTAATCTCCACCAACACGGCACTGAGCCCACCCACCAAAAGGGCCACATAGATCACCATTAGTGCGTGGTCGAAAAACAGGAATTGTGTGCTGAGGATGAAATAACCGATGAACACAGCGAAGTAGACATCTCTGGTTGTTTTGATTTCCATCAACTTCAAGACTGCCATGGAGCACAACAGGGCTACTCCCGCCCGGCGCCCCAGTAGCAAGGGGTATTGCGTAATGACATTTGCTAGACCGAGCAGTGTCAGCAGCAACAGGGGCCACCTGCCCCCAAGTGAGAAATGTAATTTAAAGCTCAGCAGCCGATAGCAGATCATACCCAGCAGGAAGAGGGTGACACTGCCTCGGAGATGCGTTGCGTGAGGTAGAATAGCCAAGAACAGCAACAACGCCAGCGTCAGCTGCAGGCCCAGTGTCAGTTGTCGGTTGCCGTTGGGATTCATGCGGTTTTACCATAAAGTGCCAGTGCTGAGAGGCAGGCGTAACGGTGCGGCTGACCTCGACTTGGCTCTATCTCTGTTCCCGGCAGACGCAAGCCGTACTCGAGTTGTTGTTCGCAGGCATCGAGCACACCACGGCAAAGCTGCCGTAAGCGATGTTCCGTTGCGCCCGATAGTTGATACCAATCCAGCCAACGTTGTTCTACCCGATCACCACCGAACAGCTTTGTCTGTAGGCCCTGTTCTTTTGCCAGGGCTTTCCAGACAATGTGTTTGGGCGCATCGCCCGGACGGTAGTGTCGAATACCGATGAACTCATCCGCTCCAACCCCGCGATCGCCATGTCGGCTGGGTATATAAGCCGGAAGTTCCGAGGCGGGCAGTCTCTCGCCCGGGGAGGGATAAACCAAACACTGTGCACTGGGTTCTAGGTAAACCCAAGCTCTTAACAGGCCCAGTGGGTAGCGGGTGTAGAGGGTCAGGCGGGGGAGTTTCAACCATCCGCGCTGCTTGCTAGGTATCCGCACAGTCAGGGAGGCGCCCATTCCCGCTTGCAAGTCCAACGCACCGATCAAACGGCGCTCGCAGTCCAGAACCAGCCCTGGGCGGTAGCGACCTTGAGGATCGCGAAGCCGTATCTCGAAGCAGGCTTCCTCTTGAGCAAAGACTGGGTCAGCCTTTCCGGTGCGTATCTCCAGACCCAGCAGATTACGCCAAGTCTGTATCATTACCACGATGCCCAGGCCCGCCAGCAGAAAGCAGAGTAGAAAACCCAAATTGTTCCCATAGTTGATGGCGCCAACCAGCATGAGTAGCACCAGCAGTGCGAACACCAGGCCTGGGCCGGTCGGCAGGATGTAGATACTCCTGGCCGGAATCGACATTCGCCCCTCTTCGTCGGCCCTCGATTTTCTTAAGAATCGTCTCAAGTGGGTGGGTATCATTTCAGGACTTAAGCGCAATACAGAGAAGAGAACCGGTGCGAACGGCTCACTAAAATCGGTGATCTGTCAGGGAATGGGAACCGAGGCGATCAGGTGTTGCGCCAAGGTGTTGCCCTCGTCGACGCCGGTATCGGCGGTTGAATGTAGACGATGGCTAACGGTAGCCGGAAGCACCGCTTGCAAATCTTCCGGCAGCAGGTGATCGCGGCGCTGCAGCAAGGCCCAAGCCTTGGCGCCCCGCAATAGCGCCAATCCTGCCCTGGGGGATAAACCATGGTTGAATCGGGCACTGTTACGACTGAATTCCAACAATGCCTGGCAATAGTCGAGTATGGCATCTGAGATATGAACCTGCTCCGCCTGTGCCTGAAGATCAGCTAATTGGCCGTCTTTCAGGCGGGGCTGAATTTTTTCCAGCAGAACTCTTCTATCCTCTCCAGATAACAGCATGCGCTCGGAGGTGGAGTCCGGATACCCCAGTTCGACTCGCATCAGAAATCGATCGAGCTGGGATTCAGGCAGGGGAAAAGTGCCGATTTGATGGGCCGGATTCTGTGTGGCAATCACAAAGAAAGGCTGGGGCAGCTTTCGTGTCTCTCCCTCTGTGGTTACCTGCTGTTCCTCCATCGCCTCGAGTAGTGCGCTCTGGGCCTTGGGGGTCGCCCGATTGATTTCGTCCGCCAGCACCAGCTGGGAGAACACAGGTCCGGGATGAAAATTAAAGGCGCCCTCCTCCCTGTCATAAATCGATACGCCTATGATATCTGCCGGCAATAAGTCACTGGTAAATTGTATGCGTTGATAGCGGAGGCCGAGGAGGCGTGCCAGGAGATGCGCCAACGTGGTCTTACCCACCCCCGGCAAATCTTCTATCAATAGATGCCCCCGGGCCAGGATGCAAGAGAGTGCCAGTCGAATAACGCGTTCCTTACCAAGAATAACCCGCCCGGCATCAGTAATGATTTCGTCTATTGCTTGAGTCACGGATATTGGAGTTTGAAGACCATATCGGTATGGTAACGGAAAAGGGGAGGATGGTATCGCCTGACCCTGAATAGTCAGGGCCAGCATCCTGCCTCAACGCTTTTGCAAGCACCTCTTATGCATCGGGGCGGGTCGATTTCCAGACCGAAGGCTCAATTTCCAGTTGATAGAATGTTGCTGGTTAAGGAACTTCCTCCGCCAACAGTGTCTTCACCGCAGCCTCGATGCGTGCAGCTTGAGGACTACCGATGCGGGTTTCACCGATAAAAACGTTGCGTACCCTCCCCCACTTGTCTATCAGATAGTAACTTGGCCAGTAGCGCGTCCCCATCGCGTTCCAATATGAGAAATCGTTGTCTATCATAATGGGGTGCTCAAGGCCGAATTTAGCGATTTTTTCCTGTAATCTATCTTTGTCGCGTTCGTGCTCAAATTCAGGTGTGTGCACGCCTATTACGGTAAAAGGACGCTCTCTCAACTCTGTTTCCAACCCTTGTAGCCAGGGAAAAGAGCGGTAGCAGTTCCAGCAGTCGAATGTCCAGAAATCTATCAACAGTACCCGACCCCGCAACGCTTTTAGTGTAAGCGGCTGTGAGTTAAGCCATTCATTGGCACCGGCATGGGTAAATGGAGGAGCCGGCCGGGTGCTGGTTGCGGCTGCTGTTATCCAGGATGCTAGAAGTAGACTTATCACGCACCCCACGGCAGCGAAATTTGAAAGAGTGATTCCCAATTTTGAGCTGTTTGCCATTTTCTGCATGCCTAAGTTTCTCTTGTATTGTCGCTTTTCAGCTATAAAGACCCACCAATGCTAAAAACTATTTCTGCTGAGATATAACCGATTAGCGGATACACTACGCCATTTCAGCGGATCGTATGGATCATCGATGTCAAATATCGATAGCTTTGATGTCATTGTAGTAGGTGGCGGGCATGCCGGCACCGAAGCCGCACTGGCAGCGTCGCGGATGGGCGCACGCACACTGCTGCTCAGTCAGAATATCGAGACCATTGGACAGATGAGCTGCAACCCGGCGATCGGAGGCATTGGTAAAGGCCATCTGGTCAAGGAGATCGATGCCCTGGGCGGGCTTATGGCGAGGGCGGCGGATCTGGGAGGCATTCATTTTCGCGTGTTGAATGCGCGGAAGGGACCTGCGGTCCGGGCCACACGGGCGCAGGCAGACCGCCAGCTTTACAAGGCGGCAGTGAGGCAGGCGGTTGAGAATCAACCCAATCTAGTTTTGTTTCAGCAAGCGGCGGACGATCTGTTGGTTGAAGGTGACCGGGTGTCCGGGGTTGTTACACAAATAGGACTGAAATTCGCAGCCCGGGCGGTAGTACTGGCAACTGGGACTTTTTTGGGGGGCCGCATTCACGTCGGACTGAATAGCTACGGTGGTGGGCGTGCAGGCGATCCTCCCGCAAACGCACTCTCCCAGCGGTTGCGAGAATTACCCCTCCGTGTTGATCGGCTAAAAACCGGAACTCCGCCTCGGGTGGACCGCCGCAGCATTGACTTCTCGATGTTGGAATCCCAGCCTGGGGACTCTCCCACCCCGGTCTTCTCATTTTTGGGGACTGCCGACGATCATCCACAGCAGGTTAGCTGTCATATCACTCATACCAACGAAAAAACCCATGAAATCATTCGGGGGGGAATGGCTCGGTCGCCCATGTATACCGGCGTTATTGAGGGCGTCGGCCCCCGTTATTGCCCATCAATTGAAGACAAGGTAGTTCGTTTTTCGGATCGAAACGCCCATCAGATATTCGTCGAGCCCGAAGGGCTGGAGAATAACGAGGTCTATCCCAACGGAATCTCGACCTCCCTCCCCTTCGACGTCCAGTTGGCATTGGTGCGCTCCATGAGAGGTTTTGAGCATGCCCATATTACCCGGCCAGGTTATGCGATTGAATACGATTTTTTCGATCCCAGGGATCTACTTCCAAGTTTGGAGAGCCAGCATATCGGTGGGCTGTTTTTCGCCGGTCAAATCAATGGCACCACGGGATACGAGGAGGCTGCTGCCCAGGGGCTGCTTGCCGGTATCAATGCGGTGCTGCAGATCAGGGATCAGAACTCCTGGTGCCCCCGCCGGGATGAGGCATATCTTGGGGTGATGGTTGATGACTTGGTGACCCGGGGAACCCAGGAGCCCTATCGCATGTTCACCAGTCGGGCCGAGTTCCGACTATTGCTCAGGGAAGACAACGCAGATCTTCGCCTCACGGAGAAGGGCAGAGCTTTGGGCCTGGTAAGCGACGCGCGTTGGCGTGCGTTTGAAACCAAGCGTGACGGTATAGAGCGGGAGCGGCAACGCCTGCGTGATATCTGGATTCGACCTGGTACTCCTGCAGCCGATATTCTCAATAGAGAGCTGGATATCTCGCTTTCACGTGAAACAAGGGTTCTTGACCTTTTATCCAGGCCCGAGTTGAGCTACCAAGAGTTGAATAAGCTCCCCGATGTTGCGCGGATTTCTGTTGATCCCCAGGTTTCCGGGCAGCTGGAAATACAGGCTAAGTATGCGGGATACATCAAACGTCAACAGGATGAGATAGAGCGCATGCTGGAAAAAGAGTCGGTAGGCCTACCCACCGATATGGACTATCGGGCGGTTCGGGGTCTCTCCGCGGAAGTTGTGGAAAAATTATCCAGTGGGCGCCCTACCACGTTGGGCCAGGCTGGTCGTATACCCGGTGTGACACCTGCTGCTGTGTCGCTGTTACTGATCCACATAAAAAAATACGGCACCTGATGGATGGCGTTGGACACCGGGAAACCTGGGTTTCTCAGTTGGATCAGGGCCTGTTGTCGATGGGTTTCGATCTTGATGTTACCCAGCGAGATCGCTTGATTGACTACTTGGTACTGCTGGATCGCTGGAATGGCGCCTATAATCTGACGGCCATCCGGGATCCGGGTGAAATGGTTTCGAGGCAACTTCTGGATTCTCTCTCCATACTGCCGCTGCTACCTAGAGGGACTATCGTAGATGTTGGCAGCGGCGCGGGACTACCCGGAATCCCGCTAGCCATCGCTCATCAGAACAGCAGCTTCACTCTATTGGATGCGAATGGCAAAAAGGCCCGGTTTTTGGCACAGTGCAAGCTGTCTTTGGGTCTCGACAATGTGCGGATAGTCCACAGCCGGGTTGAAGCTCATACCCCTAGTCCCGGATATGACGCCGTTGTTTCCCGGGCCTTCGCCTCTATGTATAAACTGTTACAGTTGACATCGCATTTGGTTGGTCGGGGCGGTTATTGGGTGGCGATGAAGGGTAGATTGCAGCCAGCAGAGATCGGACAAGTGCGCACCCAGGGATTCATGTTGGAAGTTGCACCGTTGAAAGTATGGGGGTCTGAGGGCGAGCGGCATGCACTGATTTGCAGTTCGCCCATAGATTAGAGGCCCAGTGTTAGACGATTGTGACGGAAGCGGTATGTGATTTGGAGTTTAGTAAACTCGCAAACTGTTGAATCTCTTAGCTTGAGGTGGGTGCATTCAATGAGGGTTGATTTCAATGGAAAATGAAGCGATTGGGCAGTGTTGGCAGTGCGGGGCGGAATTGCACAAGCACGATTTTGGGCGCGAGACCAACTGCCTCTCTTGTGGAAAGCCAACCCGGGTTTGTCTCAATTGTCGGTGGTATGACACCGCTAGTTCGGACCAGTGCCGAGAGCCTTCCGCCGAACCAGTACTTGATAAAAGCAGGGCGAACTATTGCGAATTCTTTGAACCGGCAGAGCGCAAGGAGGGGGAGGGCGCCCCTAATTCGAATGACACTTTGCGGCAGGCGGCGGAAGATCTATTCAAATCCTGAGTAGCACTCAACACGATGTGCAGTTTTATCGTCCTTGACGCAGCCTCCTATACTTTCTGCTATTCTCGTTTTTCCGTGCAATGGCGGCAGTCGAGATAAGCCACCAGCACTCTAGCATCAACCGGAAGGGAGCTATGGGTCGAATCGTATGTGTCGCCAATCAGAAGGGCGGTGTTGGGAAGACGACTACCGCTGTCAATCTCGTTGCCTCCCTGGCTTCTTTTGGCAGAAATGTGCTGTTGATCGATATCGATCCCCAGGGCAATGCCACCATGGGGTGCGGAGTGAACAAGCATGACTTGGACAAGTCCAGCTGCGATGTCCTGCTTGGAGAGGCGCCGTTCGACGAGGTAGTCACCCGATCACCAAGCGCCGACTTCGATGTTTTGCCGGCGAACTCAGAACTAACCGCGGCGGAGGTAGGGCTGATGAGCGCGCCGCTGCGAGAGAAACGCTTGAGCCTAGCGCTTATGGATGCGGTGGAGCGTTACGAGTATATTGTGGTCGATTGCCCGCCTTCCCTGAATATGTTGACTGTCAATGCATTGGTCGCCGCGCACAGCGTCCTGATTCCGATCCAATGTGAGTATTATGCCTTGGAGGGCTTATCTGCGCTTATTAATACCATCCGCCAAATTCAGGCCAATAGAAATCCGGCGCTGGAGATAGAAGGGATTGTCCGCACTATGCATGACCCCCGGAATCGGTTGACCAATGAGGTATCCGCCCAGCTCATTCATCACTTCAAGGATAAGGTGTTCAAAACCCTGATTCCGCGTAACGTGCGACTCGCTGAGGCGCCCAGCCATGGTCTCCCCATTCTGTTGTATGATAGGGCCTCCAGGGGTGCGATCTCCTATCTGGCTTTGGCAAGTGAATTTTTACGACGCAACGAGCAACTGTTAGATAGCCAGGAAGCGTAGCTATGGCAGCAAAAAAACAGGGTTTGGGAAGAGGCCTTGATGCTCTGCTCGGCGGGGCAGCAAAAGAGAGCGAACCTACCCAGGAAGCACCCAATGAAAGTATACCGAACACCCTTCCGGTGGATCTCATTAAGCGCGGGCGATTTCAACCGCGCAGGGATTTCAACCCTGAGAGCCTCCAGGAGCTTGCGGACTCTATTGCCGCTCAAGGCGTAGTGCAACCAATCGTCGTGCGGCCGGTAAAAGGCGGTCACTATGAAATAATTGCCGGTGAACGTCGCTGGAGGGCAGCCCAGCAAGCTGGCCTCGACAATATACCCGTGGTAATTCGAAAGGTTGCGGATAAAACAGCCATGGCGATGGGATTGATCGAGAATATTCAGCGCGACGATCTGAATCCCCTCGAAGAGGCGGGTGCCCTTCACAGGCTGTTGAACGAGTTTGAGCTTACCCACCAGCAAATCGCCAAGGGAATCGGCAGGTCTCGGGCTTCAGTTTCCAATCTGTTGCGGTTGTTGGATTTGAATCCGGACGTTAAAGAGCTGATCGAAGAGCGGCGCATCGAAATGGGTCACGCCCGTGCCCTATTAGGGCTTCAGGAGCAGGCGCAAAGTGATGCTGCCCGATTGGTGGTCGCTAAAGGCTTGTCCGTTCGCGAAACGGAAAAGCTGGTTCGCCGTTTGCAAGGCACGGATATCCCGGAGGAAAAGCCGCAAAGCAGGGAAAAAGATCCGGATGTGCGGCGCTTGGAAAACGGCCTCATAGACAGGCTGGGTGCGCAAGTCAGCATTCAGCAGGGGGCAAGTGGAAAAGGGAGGCTGGTCATCAGTTATAACAGCCTCGATGAATTGGAGGGTATTTTGGAACACATCAAATAACCGACCGGATGGGGCGAGCAGGCCTCCAAATTCGAGTGATTAATTAGAAAATTCTGACCATAAAAAATTTATTCGCCTATCTTTTGACCTTATATGCCCGACCCCTTATACTACGGCCCGTCGATTGGGACTGACTTCACGAAGGGGAACACCTCCGGGTCATGAATCTGGCAAATGCCAGACACGCCTGGCAGCTGTTTTTTTCGCAACTCTTGGTAACGCTGGCCGCGGCCCTGGTCCTGATTTTTCCTGGTTGGGTGCATGCCTGGTCCGGATTAATCGGCGGGATGATTTCCGCGTTGGCTAGCCTGTTCTTTGGGCTGCGGGTATTTGTCCACTATCGAGCAGAGCAACCCGAAAAACTTCTCCGACAGTTTTTTGGCGCTGAATTCCAAAAGCTGTTGCTAACTGGATTTCTATTTGCAGGGGCCATTCTACTAGTCAAGCCTTTGAGCGTTTGGGCCCTGTTCGGCGTTTATCTGCTAGTGCAGATACTACCGGCACTGATAGCACATAGGTTGGATTAACAACTTAACTCGGTTAATAGAACATGGCAGGCGACACTCTAACTAGCAGTGGATATATCAAGCACCATCTGACCAATTTGACCTTCGGTAAGCTACCGGGTGGTTCTTACTGCGGCAATGAGCAAGTGGTAACGCAGGATTCCTGGACCATTGCGCACTGTGGGGAAGCAGCCAAGGCGATGGGATTCAACGCCATCCATCTCGATACCATGTTCTGGTCCATCGTTCTCGGGGTGCTGTTTTTATACTTGTTTAAAAAGGCAGCCGACTCCGCTACCACCGGTGTACCCGGGGGGCTGCAGAATTTCGCAGAGTGGATTGTTGAGTTTATTGACCAGAGTGTACGTGGTTCCTTTTCCGGGAAGAACAACTTGGTCGCTCCGCTCTCGCTGACGATTTTCATCTGGATATTTCTGATGAATCTTATGGATCTTGTACCGGTAGATCTAATCCCCGAATTTTCCAAGTTACTGGGTATTCATTTTATGAAGGTGGTACCCACGACGGATCCCAATGCCACTTTTGGTATGGCAATCGGGGTGTTCATGCTGGTGCTTTTCTACAGCATCAAGATTAAAGGTGTAGGAGGATTTGTTGGTGAACTCACCCTGCAGCCTTTTTCTTCCAAGAATCCGCTAGTCAGCATACTCTTTATCCCTGTCAACTTTATTCTCGAATTCGTCAGTTTGATTGCCAAGCCCGTTTCACTCGCACTGCGACTATTCGGAAACATGTACGCGGGTGAAATGATTTTTATTCTTATTGCCATTATGTACAGTGCGGGCATAGCAATGGGCATTTTCGGCGGTTTTCTCCAACTGGGCTGGGCAATATTCCACATCCTGATCATCACTTTGCAGGCGTTCATTTTTATGACGCTGACCATTGTCTATCTGGATATGGCGCATAACGAACACTGATTCTCTTTAGCTTCTATCTAGTTTACTTATCAACACACCAATAACGGGAGACCTATAATGGAAATGGCAAATGCACTGCTGTATATCGCTGGCGCGCTGATGATGGGGCTGGGTGCCCTTGGCGCTGCCGTTGGTATCGGCGTTCTGGGTGGTCGCTTTCTGGAGGGCGCTGCACGCCAGCCGGAACTCATTCCCATGCTGCGTACCCAGTTCTTCATCGTCATGGGTCTTGTCGACGCGGTTCCGATGATTGCTGTCGGCTTGGCAATGTACGTCCTGTTCGCAGTCGCCTAATCCAGGCTAGAAAACAACCGAACAGACTGTCATTTCGGCAGAAAACTGAGGAGTTTCCGGCATGAATATCAATTTGACCTTAATAGGCCAGCTTCTCTCTTTCATTGTGTTCGTCTGGTTCACCATGAAGTATGTGTGGACCCCGATCATGGGTGCCTTGGAAAAGCGCCGTAAAGAGATCGCGGAAGGATTGGCGGCGGGTGAACGGGGCCAACATGAGCAGGAGTTGGCGAAGGAACGTGCTAAAGAGGTGCTGAAGGACGCTAAACTTCAGGCCTCAGACATTCTGGCCCAGGCGCAGAAACGAGCTTCTGAGATCGTTGATGATGCAAAGGGCCAAGCCCGGGAAGAGGGCGAACGTCTATTGCTGGCATCCCGCACCGAAATCGATCAAGAGGTTAACCGAGCGCGTGAAGACTTACGCGAGCGGGTAGCCGCGTTGGCCGTCGCAGGCGCAGAGAAAATACTGCAGCGGGAGGTCAACCCCGAGGTGCACCAGAATATTATCAACGAACTGGCGAAAGAGATTTAAGGCAAGGCTATGGCAGCAGAAACGAGCACTATCGCCCGACCGTATGCAGAAGCAGTATTCTCCCGTGCTGAAGAGACTGGCAAGCTGGAACAGTGGTCTGGCAAGTTGGCGCTGCTGTCCACCATCGTTCGAGAACCCGCCATTGCATCAGTGATAACGGATCCCCTCTTCGGTCGGGAAAACCTAGTCGCGCTGATGCTGGATGTTTCCGGGGATACTCTGGACGACGAAGGCGGGAACCTGGTGAAACTCCTGGTACAGAACAGCCGTCTTGGGCTGATGCCGGAAATCGCGGAGATGTTCGAAGACCTGAAGTCTGAGAGCCAGCGGATTGTAAAAGTGCACGTGCGCTCAGCTTATGCACTGCAGCCTGCCGAACAAACTAACATTGCCAATGCGCTGAAGGCCCGTCTGGGCCGAGACGTCGAGATCACCACTGAGGAGGATTCCAGCCTCATCGGTGGCGTGCACATTCGTGCCGGAGATATGGTTATCGACGGATCGGTAAGTGGGCGCTTGCAGAAATTGGGCAACGAATTGGGAATCTAAACGAGAAGCCACTATGCAACTCAATCCATCAGAGATCAGTGAACTGATCAAAAGCAAAATCGAAAAATTCGATGTCAAGACTGAGGCCCGTAACGAAGGCACTATTATCAGCTTGACCGACGGTATCACCCGCATTCATGGTCTCGAGGATGCAATGTCCTACGAGATGCTGGAATTCCCGGGCAATACATATGGCTTGGCACTGAACCTCGAGCGTGACTCTGTAGGTGCGGTCGTATTGGGAGAGTACAAGCATTTGTCCGAAGGCGACCCGGTGAAGTGCACTGGCCGCGTATTGGAAGTGCCCGTGGGCGAGGCTCTGCTGGGCCGAGTAGTAGACGCATTGGGCAACCCAATCGACGGCAAGGGTGCCATTTCAAATGAAACCACCTCTCCGATCGAGAAAGTCGCTCCCGGTGTTATTACCCGTAAGTCTGTTGATCAACCAGTGCAAACAGGTCTCAAGGCCATCGACTCTATGGTTCCCATCGGTCGAGGGCAGCGTGAGCTTATTATTGGCGATCGTCAGACAGGTAAGACTGCTATTGCAATCGACGCTATCATCAACCAGAAAGGTACAGGCATTAAATGTATCTATGTGGCGGTTGGCCAGAAGAATTCGTCTATCGCCCAAGTGATGCGCAAGTTGGAAGAGCATGGGGCGATGGCACACACCACGATTGTGGCAGCGCCTGCAGCGGATTCCGCCGCTATGCAGTTTCTTGCACCTTACTCCGGTTGTACCATGGGCGAGTATTTCCGCGACCGCGGTGAAGATGCGCTAATCATTTACGACGATCTTACCAAGCAAGCCTGGGCTTACAGACAGGTATCCCTGCTGTTGAGGCGTCCTCCGGGACGAGAAGCTTATCCTGGTGATGTGTTCTATCTGCATTCCCGTCTGTTGGAACGCGCGGCTCGTATCAATTCGGATCACGTAGAAAAACTGACCAACGGTGAAGTTAAGGGCAAGACCGGGTCTTTAACTGCATTGCCCATCATTGAGACACAGGCAGGTGACGTATCGGCCTTCGTACCGACCAACGTGATTTCCATCACCGACGGTCAGATTTTCCTCGAAGCTGATTTGTTCAATGCCAACATTCGCCCGGCTATTAACGCTGGTCTTTCTGTGTCCCGTGTGGGTGGTGCGGCGCAAACGAAGATCATCAAGAAATTGGGGGGTGGCGTGCGCCTTGCCTTGGCACAATACAGAGAATTGGCGGCGTTTTCTCAGTTTGCCTCTGACCTTGACGAGGCCACCCGTAAGCAGCTAGAGCGCGGTGAACGTGTTACCGAGTTGATGAAGCAAGCTCAGTACTCACCGTTGAGCGTTGCCGAGATGGCAGTATCCCTGTTTGCCGCCAACGAAGGCTACCTGGACGATGTGGACGCCAACAAGGTTGTGGATTTTGAAGCTGCGCTGCACGACTACATGCGCGGTAATCACCAGGAGCTCCTAGATAAGATCAGTGAATCAGGCGATTTCAACGACGAAATCAACAAGGTATTCGACGATGCCCTAAAGGATTTCAAGGCTAACCACACTTGGTAAGCCAACTGGTCGTTTGAGCTGATAATCAAGGACTAAATATGGCAGGCGCAAAAGAAATCCGCACTAAAATCGCCAGCATCAAAAATACGCAGAAGATCACCTCTGCTATGGAGATGGTGGCTGCTGCAAAGATGCGTAAGGCACAGGACCGAATGCAGGCCACGCGGCCCTATGCGGAAAAGATGAGAAAAGTAATTGGCCACCTTCATCAATCCCATCCCGAGTATAAACATAGTTTTATGCAGGAACGCGAGGTTGAGCGCATTGGTTACATCATCGTCTCATCGGATCGGGGTTTGTGCGGCGGTCTCAACAACAATTTGTTCCGGAAATTGGCGCGGGAAATTAAAGAGCATCGAGATAATGGCGTGGAAGTTTCATTCTGCACCATCGGAAAAAAGGCGCTGGCCTTCTTCCGGCGTTTCGGCGGCAAAGTCATGGGAGAGATCACACAACTTGGCGATGCACCACACATCGGTGACCTCATTGGCACGGTTAAGGTGATGCTTGATGCATACGAGAGCGGCGATGTAGATCGTATTTACGTGGTGTACAACCGCTTCGTGAATACCATGACACAGGATCCCGTGGTCGAACAGTTAGTACCCATCACATCAGAACTCGATCAAGAGCTTAAGCACCATTGGGATTATATCTACGAACCTGAAGCAAAAGACGTTCTCGACAACTTGCTGAGTAGATATCTGGAATCTCTGGTGTATCAGTCAGTCGTAGAAAACGGCGCTTGTGAGCAGTCGGCGAGAATGGTCGCCATGAAGTCAGCGTCGGATAACGCTGGAAGTCTGATTGATGAATTACAGCTGGTCTATAACAAGGCCCGCCAGGCCGCGATTACCCAAGAGATTTCTGAGATCGTGGGTGGAGCCGCGGCAGTCTAGTTACTATCTGGCCCGGCACATTGCCAGGGCATGGCCGGTCATGAAATCGGCATACAGTAGAAATTTGAAATTATGAGGAACCCGAAATGAGTTCAGGTAAAGTGGTGGAAATCATCGGCGCCGTTGTAGACGTGCAGTTTCCCATGGGAGAGATGCCTAAGGTCTACGATGCCTTGAAGATCGAAGAGGCCGGCCTGACCCTAGAAGTTCAGCAGCAGCTGGGCGACGGGATAGCCCGGACCATTGCAATGGGATCGACCGATGGTCTGAAGCGTGGGGTTTCAGCGTCCAACACCGGAGCGCCAATCAGTGTACCGGTCGGACAGGTGACGCTGGGCCGTGTTATGGATGTGCTGGGTGAGCCGGTGGACGAAGCAGGTCCAGTGGAAGCAGAAAAAACTATGCCCATCCACCGTGAGCCCCCGAGCTTTGAAGAGCAAGCAACCTCTACCGAGGTGCTGGAAACGGGTATTAAGGTCATCGACCTGATCATGCCTATCGCCAAGGGCGGTAAAATCGGTTTGTTTGGGGGTGCTGGAGTTGGGAAGACCGTTACCCTCATGGAGTTGATCCGCAACATTGCTGTGGAGCACTCCGGATTTTCAGTTTTTGCAGGAGTTGGGGAACGTACCCGAGAAGGAAACGATTTCTATCACGAAATGGAGGAAGGTGGCGTTCTGGATAAAGTAGCACTGGTTTATGGGCAGATGAACGAGCCTCCAGGCAACCGTCTTCGTGTCGCGCTTACCGGTCTTACGATTGCAGAAAACTTCCGCGACGAAGGCCGCGATGTTCTGATGTTCGTGGACAATATTTATCGTTATACCCTGGCAGGAACCGAGGTATCGGCACTGCTCGGTCGAATGCCGTCTGCAGTGGGCTACCAGCCAACACTGGCAGCGGAAATGGGCGCGTTACAAGAGAGAATCACGTCGACTAAAACAGGTTCCATCACCTCCTTTCAGGCGGTATACGTCCCTGCCGACGATTTGACCGATCCCTCCCCCGCCACTACGTTTGCGCATCTGGATGCAACGCTTGTGTTGTCTCGGCAGATCGCCGAGCTGGGTATCTATCCCGCTGTGGACCCCTTGGATTCAACAAGTAGAATCCTCGATCCAAATGTTGTCGGAAGGGAACACTACGAGGTCGCTCGAAGTGTGCAGGGCACCCTGCAACGATATAAGGAGCTGAAGGATATTATCGCTATTTTGGGTATGGACGAGCTGTCGGAAGATGACAAGTTGATAGTTGCTCGTGCACGCAAGATACAGAGATTCCTCTCGCAGCCCTTCTTCGTCGCTGAGGTATTCACAGGTTCCCCAGGCAAGTATGTCAATCTGAAAGACACTATCAGCGGGTTCAAGGCCATAGTCGAGGGTGAGTATGACCATCTTCCGGAACAAGCCTTCTACATGGTTGGCGGCGTGGAAGAAGCTGTTGAGAAAGGGGCCGCTAGCTAATCCATCCCTAGGGAGGAAGTGAAGAATGGCCATGACAATCCATATTGATATTGTAAGTGCCGAGGGTGCGATTTACTCCGGGCTTGCAGAAATGGTGTACGCCCCCGCCGTGATGGGTGAAGTGGGTATTGCACCACGGCATACCCCGCTAGTAACCCGTCTCAAACCCGGCGAAGTGCGAGTCGATACCGGGGGGGGGGAAATGCAGCACTTTTACGTATCTGGCGGTATTCTAGAAATACAACCCCATGTAGTAACGGTGCTTGCCGATACGGCAATCCGGGCACGTGATCTCGATGAGGCGTCCGCAGCGGAGGCCAAGAAAAGAGCCGAGGACGCCCTCGCCGGTCAGCAGGCAGATTTCGAATACGCCAAAGCTCAGGCAGAATTGGCTGAGGCAGCGGCACAGCTTCGTGCGATCGAGAGATTGCGGAAGTCGAAAACCAGCTAGTTCGTTATTTAAATATTTGGCGCATTAAAACCCTTCCAGTTTGGAAGGGTTTTTTTATGCGTGGAAGTCAAGCCTCACTTTACTGCCGACCCAATATACGTTATTCCTGGGCAGCGCCGCCAAGAGAAACCCAATCATGATGAACTGTCACATCTGGTAGATCGCTGTGTTTTTTTTTCAACCAAACGCAAAATTGGTCCAGGGATGAGGAAATCACTAAAACGATGGTTGCTTCCCGTACTGAGTGCGTTAGTGTTGGTGCTGATATTGTGGCAAACAGCAGTCTGGACCCGCCAAGCAGGTGTGACCACGCTTATGGAATCGGGTCACCAAGAGTTGAACCGTTACGTGTTGCACCTGCAGGGACAGTTGGAAAAATTTGCCTTTCTGCCAGGAGTATTGGCCACCAATCAAAGCCTTGTAGAACTCCTGAAAAATCCCGGCGATGCGGGCCTGATAGATTCCCTGAACCGCTACTTGGAGACACTCAATCGAATTACGGGAACCTCGGATACCTACTTGATGGATTCCAATGGATTGACCATTGCCGCGAGTAACTGGCTCTCGGAGCGGCCGTTCGTGGGGAGCAACTTCAGCTACCGACCCTATTTCCAGGAGGCGATGAAAGGGCGATTGGGTCGATACTTTGCACTAGGTACTACATCCAATAAGCGTGGTTACTATTTCGCCTATCCGGTCCGTTCGGAAGAGGAGATACTTGGAGCGGTTGTGGTCAAGATCAATATGGCCCCAATTGAGAAGAGCTGGGTGAGAGCAGGGGCTGAACTAATTGTTACCGATCCTGACGGAGTCATTTTTATCACCACACATAAAGATTGGAGATTTAAGACTCTCACTCCCTTGGCACCGGAAGTCCGCGAGAGGATCCGGCAAAGCCGAAGATATGGGGATGTGGAACTAGCGACGCTTCCGATTAACTTTGTCGAAACCTTTCCGGCAGGAGCTCAGATTCTGGAACTCGAGGGCGCAGAATCTATGAACTATTTGATGCTAAATCAGGCCATGCCCCAAGCTGGCTGGAAAGTGCATACCCTTATAAGCCTGGATCAAATTCATGGCCAGGTGCTGAGAGTACTGCTGTTTGCGGCAGTTTTGTTAGGAGTGCTGTTTTTATTGGCACTCTTGTGGATACAGAGACGGCAGCGCCTTGCTGAACAGGCCCGCTTTGAGAGACAAGCAAAACGGACACTGGAGGTCAGGGTTAGTGAGCAGACCAAGGATATTACTGCCGCCAATGTTCGACTAAGGCAAGAAATCGAAGAACATCGGCAAACGGAATCGGAATTAAAACAGACACAAAATGAGCTCATTCAGTCAGCCAAGTTAGCAGTCATTGGTCAGATGTCGACCGGTATCACTCATGAATTGAATCAGCCGTTAGCGGCGATCAGGTCGTACGCAGACAATGCTCGTGCCCTATTCAAGCGAGGTCGGGGAGAGGAGGTGGACTGGAATCTGGCACAGATATCCGAGCTAACGGACCGAATGGCACAAATCAGTTCCCAATTGAAGCTTTTTGCACGCAAAACATCAGGCAAACGGACCACAGTTTCAATCGCCTCGGTGGTGGATGATTCACTGCGCTTGCTTGATTCCAGAATCAGAAAGATTAATGTTGATGTAGAGGTGTCATTGGCGGAAGGTTTGCATTACGTCACTGCCGATCTCGTGCAACTCGATCAAGTGTTGGTCAATATTATCGGCAACGCGTTGCATGCGGTTGAACAGCTGGCATCACCCTCTATTCGAATCGATGCGGCAAATAGCCAAAATGGTCAGTTCGTCTTGATTTCAATTAGTGACAACGGGCCGGGCATTCCGGAGGAACAGCTCGAGCGAGTTTTTGATCCGTTCTTTACTACCAAAGAGCAAGGTAGAGGCTTAGGCCTTGGGCTTTCCATCTCCCAGCGTATCATTGAGGCATTGAGTGGCAAGCTTACCGCAGAAAACCGGCCAGAGGGTGGTGCCTTGTTCCGTATTCAACTCCCTACTTCGAGCCCCCCATTAGAGCCATGAGCCGTAAAGTTGCCGGTGTTGGATTGTGGATTCCCCGGGGGAATTATTCAATCTGCTATTCTGGTGCGGAGGATACGCAGTCAACGTAAAGCCAATGAGCGAGCAAGAGAGGGTCATCTTTATAGATGACGAGAAACATATCCGTATTGCCAATCGGCAAACGTTGGAACTCGCAGGTTTCGACGTGCAGTGCTATAGCAGTGCGGAGCAGGCGCTTCCCTTGATTTCGATGGATTGGCCTGGTGTTGTGGTATGCGATATCAAAATGCCGGGAATGGATGGTCTCACACTACTGTCAAAGGTGTTGGGTATAGATAGAGACCTGCCAGTGATACTCATAACCGGTCACGGGGATATCTCTATGGCAGTTGGAGCGATAAGGGACGGCGCCTACGATTTTATCGAAAAACCTTTTGCCGCTGAGGACCTTATCGACACGGTGCGCCGCGCCATGGATAAAAGAGTGCTGACCCTGGAAAACCGTAACTTACGCCTCGAATTGGTAGCGCAGTCTCAGCCGGGACCCCGCATTCTGGGTAACACACACTCCATGCAAAGATTAAGGGCTACCATTGCCCAAGTGGCGGATACCGATGCAGATGTACTTGTTTTGGGTGAAACCGGCACCGGAAAAGAGCTGGTGGCGCGTTCACTCCACGAGCACTCCCACCGCCACTCAGGGAACTTTGTCGCGGTCAATTGTGGCGCAGTACCCGAAGCGCTCATTGAGAGTGAGCTCTTTGGCCATGAGGCGGGTGCGTTTACTGGCGCACGTGAACGGCGCATCGGCAAGTTCGAGCACGCCAATGGCGGCACACTGTTTCTTGATGAGATCGAAAGCATGCCGACATCGGTTCAGATTCGTTTGCTCAGAGTACTACAGGAACGGGAAGTTGAGCGACTGGGATCTAATCGCCTTATAGAATTAAACATGAGGGTGGTGGCTGCAACCAAAGTGGATCTCAAGGAGGCTGCTGAAAACGGTGTATTTCGTGAAGATCTCTACTACCGTCTCAATGTCGTGGTATTAGAGATTCCACCGTTACGCGACCGGAGGGAGGACATTCCCTTGTTGTTCCACCATTTTTTATTGGTGGCGAGCGCCAGATACCAGCAGGAGGCCCCCCCGCCCCTACACGACAGTGTGCAATTCCTCTTGGCTTATGACTGGCCAGGAAATGTGCGAGAACTCAGGAACATGGCTGAACGCTATGTCTTGTTGGGAGAGAATTGCGGATACAACTTGGAACGCCTGGTTCATGGAAATGAAGGAGAACCAGGGCTCACCCTTCCCCAACAGGTAGAGTGTTTCGAAAAAAGCCTGATTGAGCAGGTCTTGAGCAGCCATGGTGGAAAAATCAACGAAACCATGAGCGTCTTGGGTGTTCCCCGCAAGACGCTATATGACAAGATGCGTAAATACGGTTTGGATAAACGCAACTATAAATAGGCTGGTAGGGGGAAATTGTGGACACAGCTGGTAAGGAAGAGGGTTAAAGCTTGCCCTCGGACTTGATGCAAATCAATGGATATGAGATTGTTTTTGGTGGGTTTCCCCCTTACAGAGGGGCGCCAATTGGTGGGTTTCCACCCATTTTAGGAGAGTGAAACGTTGAAGTTCACCTCTTTTAAGGCTTTAACCAAGGGCGTTTCGATGGGTATTGCAGGAAATGTGCAATACTGGCCCTTCCTTTGCATAAGGTGAGTCTATACTTCAGTGACGATCTTTAATGGGTAGCCACTGTTGGATATATAATTAAACTCGGTTTATACAACCGGAATTCGGCGGTATCGGTCATGGCTATAGTAGCCAGCGAATCGTTATCTCTTGTCTTTTTGAGGAGCGACTAAAGAATGAAAAAAGTATTAACAGCTTTGAGCACTTCCTGCCTTCTGGTGGCCATGAATCTCGCGGTTATCGGTTCGGCCAGCGCCAAGGAGCGCATCGTCTTCGCCGGTGGACCGGCTGGTGGCACCTTCCAGGTCGTGGCCAATGCCATTCAGACCTATAAGCCCGTAAAAGCTTTGGAGGGCATCAACGTCAAGGCACAGTCTTCCGCTGGATCCGTGGAAAACTTGCGCAAGGTAAACGCGGGTAAAGCCGATTTTGGGGTGGTCTACTCTGGGCATGTCTATCTTGGTCTCAACGGCCGAATGAAGAATGACCCGAATAAATACGAGAACGTGATGGCAGTCAGTTTCTTGTATGGCGCGCCGGCGCAGTTGGTGGTGCGTAAAGGCTCTGGGATAAAATCCACGAAAGATCTTGCCGGAAAGAAAGTTGGTGTCGGCAATGCCGGCTCTGGTGCATTCGCCAACTGCGAGCTGTTTTTTACCCATATGGGCGTTTGGGACAAGGTTGAGCGCAACGCCATGGGCTATAACGATGCAGCTGCCGCCTTCGGTAATAATCAGCTTGACGCCTTCTGGCTGTTCACGGCCTTCCCTTCCGGTGCGGTGATCATGGCAGCCCAAACCAACGATATAGAGATGATCAATCTGGGTAGCGATGCAGAGGCTTCGGGTTTTTATGAGAAGTATCCCTATTTCTCTAAGCTGAGCGTACCTGCAGGCACCTACAAGGGCGTGGACGTGGATGTTCCCTCCTTCCAGGATTCCGCACTCTGGGTGGCCAACAAGGATGTATCTGCAGACGTGGTCTACGATCTACTCTCAGCGATTTATACGGACGAGGGGCTTGAGTACATGCGTGGTCAGAAGAAGACCTTCAAGGCCATGAGTGTAGACGCCGGAGTGGATGGTATCGTTACTCCCCTGCATCCTGGCGCAGAAAAATTCTGGCGTGAAAAAGGAATCCTCAAGTAACAGCAACGAATTGGTACAACATTCGATCTAGGCACCGGATGGAGTCGTTTTCTATACTCTAGTTTGGCAAACGTTTCTCTTTCCGGGGCCTTGGTCGGTGTTGGTACTTAGAAAATAATTATAATTACCGGCGTGTTCTAGGAGTACACTTGCGTGGATTGCATCCACTGATCTACGTTTAACCCGGGCAACGGGGCCCCTTTTCACGGGGCTGGTTTTACTAGAACCCCCTATTCGTCATCACATCTGACTCGCAGGGATACGGCATGTACGATAAGCTCAATAAGCTAGAGAAGATATTTTTCGATATTTCTGCGTTAGCCCTGCTCATTTTCTATTCCTATGCCGCAGTAATTTCGCCCGCGGCTACCCAGTATCACCGAGGCATCTATGTGATCGCTACCTATGTAATGGTCTTCCTGATTTACCGGTCGAAGACCAAGATCATGAGGGTGGTTGACTATATCCTCATCGTCTTATCGATCATCACCATTGGATACTGGGTGCTTAATTTCGAGGCAATCAACTACCGAACCGGGTTGGAGACAGAACTGGATCAGGCCATTGCGATGGTCGGGGTTTTACTCGGCGTCGAACTGGCGCGTAGAGTGGTGGGAACTGTGTTCGTCATTATCGGTGTGGTGATGCTGCTGTACGGCGTGTATGGAGACTACATGCCGGATCTCATCTCTCATGCGGGAGATACTTTCCCTGCCCTCTGTACCTCAATCTTCTACAAGAGTGATGGTGTATTTGGCATCATGGCCAATGTTCTAGCCACCTACATACTTCTGTTCGTATTTTTCGGTGCGTTTCTGCATAAATGCGGCGCGCAGAAATTCTTTATCGATTTTCCCTTGGCAGCGGTGGGTCATAAGATCGGTGGGCCAGGAAAGGTTGCCGTAATAGCATCCGGTCTATTCGGCTCAATATCAGGTAGCGCCATTGCCAATGTTGTCTCAACCGGTGCTTTCACCATCCCCATGATGAAAAAGGCTGGTTTTAAGCCCCATATCGCAGGCGGAGTCGAGCCGGCGGCTTCCATTGGGGGAATGTTCATGCCGCCGATCATGGGTGCCGGCGGATTCATCATGGCGGAACTGACAGGTGTGCCCTATTCGCAGATTATGCTGGTAGCTGTATTTCCCGCCCTGATGTACTTTTTCAGCGTTTTCATGATGGTTCATTATGAGGCCAAGAAAGACAACGTGGTTGGAGAGCGCACCCCGTTCGGCGCCATGGAAATCTTTAAAAAGGAGTGGTTCTACGTTGCTCCCTTGGTGGTTATTACCATCTTCATGCTGTATGGATTCTCACCCGGATATTCAGCGATCCTGGGTCTTATCACCTGTGTCGTGGTTAGCTGGTTCCGCAAGGAGACTCGAATCGGTCCCATGGAATTTCTCGAGGCAACCCGTGAGGGAGCCGTCTCCAGTCTGAAGATCGGCGCCACAGTTGGAGTAATTGGTATTATCATCGGCGTACTGACTTTTTCCGGATTGGTGCTCACCTTTGCGGATATCGTTATCGAGCTGGCCGACGGCTCCTTGGTTCTAACGATACTCCTGATCGCCCTCGCCTCTTTAGTTCTAGGTATGGGTGTACCGGTCACCGCTGCTTATCTAATTACTGCGGTAGTGGCAGTGCCTGCGCTGATACATCTGGGAGTCAATCCCATCGCCGCCCATATGATCGTCTATTGGCTTTCTCAGGATTCCAACATCACGCCCCCGGTGTGTATCGCTGCTTTTGCCGGGGCCACTATTGCCAAAGCAAATATGTGGAAAACCGCTTTTACTGCGTTCAAGTTCGCTAAGTTTCTCTATTTGGGTCCTTTCTTGTTCGGATTTGTGCCCGCGTTCTCGTTAGACGGATCGGCCAAGGATATTGTTGTGGCATTTGTGTTGATTATCTTCGGTACCTGGGCCTACGCATGGTTCTTGAGCGGTATTTGGCTAAAATGGTTTCGCAAGTCGGCGGTCGCATCCGACTGAAAACGCCGGCGGGCACATTTGAATCATCTATAGGTATGGGTTGACTCCTATGAATATCCCAAAAATAGAATATAAAAAAATTCTTTACACCACCGACTTATCGGAAATCGGGCGCTCTGCCTTTCCCTATGCTGCCAGCATTGCCAGTAGTTATGGGGCAGAATTGACGGTATTGCACGTCGTTAAACCCCCGGAATTTGAGAATTATTTGGTGGGGTGGATAAGCGAAGATATGTGGGAGCAACTCAAGACCCAGACTCTTGAGGAGGCTAAGAGCCTTATTACCGAGCGCAAACGCGATGATGCGGATGTCCGCGATAGCGTTCACGAGATTTACCGCAATGCCCTGGCGAAATACGAAGACCATCCTTACGTTGTTTACAAAGTCGTTGTAAAAATGGGAGATGCTGTTCAGGAGATCATCAAGGAAGCCGAAGGGGGTGATTACGATCTGGTAGTCATGGGTAAGCACGGGCATGGATTCCTGGAGGATGCGGTCATCGGTACCACAGCCCGTCGGGTTATCCGCAGATGCAGTAAACCTGTCATGGTGGTGCCGTTAGCGGAATAACCACTCTATGTACTGAACGCCAAGCCTCCGTTTTTCTTCCTGCTGCAGATGAATGATCGCAGGAAGCTCCTTCCCACTGGTTTGGTACTCTTTATCTACAAGTTGTTACAATATCCCTCCTTTGCGACCGCTGGAGTGTTGGCATGTCGGGTCAAGTGATCAAGCCGGGCAAGTTCGTCTCTCTCACCTACACTATCTCTGATACGGTCGGCAAGATTCTGGAGCAGAACGATATTCCGGTAAGTTACGTCCACGGTGGTGAAACCGAACTCATCGGAGGCATGGATGAAGCGATGGTGGGGAAATCAGAGGGTGATTTAGTGGAAATGCAGCTAACTGAGGAGCAGGGTTTTGGCCCTCATGATCCCAATCTCACCTTCACCGACGACCTGGCTAACGTGCCACCACAATTTCACCGTGTTGGCGCCGAGGTGGAGATGCAAAACGAAGCGGGCGAGACTAAATCTTTTGTCGTTACAGAAATCGCGGACGGTAAACTAACCATCGATGGTAACCATCCGTTTGCAGGTAAGAGCCTCCGAGTACGGGTAAAGATACTTGAGGTACGAGATGCAACTATCGAGGACATGTCTCCGACTGGTGGTTCTCCCACCCTCAACTGATGGAGCCGAGACATAAAGGTTAATCCTTTTCTCGCCGCTAACCCTGAAAAGCAATCAATCGAGGAAATTATGAAACTGGGTGTAGTTATTCTTGCGGCCGGACAGGGTACGCGCATGAAGTCTAAACGGCCAAAAGTGCTTCATCCATTGGCCGGATCACCTCTTTTGGGACATGTTATCGATACTGCGAAACAGTGTCAGGCAGATCGTATCGCGGTTGTGTACGGCCATGGAGGTCGGCAGGTTCCCGATGCCTTCAACGATTCCTCATTAGTCTGGGTGGAACAGGCCGAGCAGCTGGGTACGGGCCATGCAGTTGCTCAGGCCTTACCCGCCATGTCGGAAATGCACAGGGTACTGGTACTCTATGGAGATGTGCCACTGATCCGTGCGGAGACATTGAGCGCCTTAATGGGTCCTGTGAACAATACTCTGTCGCTACTTACGGTTAATCTGGAGGATCCCACGGGATATGGTCGAATTATCCGTGATGGAAGCGGTGGGATTCAACGCATTGTCGAGCACAAAGATGCCAGCGAAACTGAGCTGGCTAGTCAGGAGATAAACACCGGTATTCTTGTCGCGGACAGGGAGCGCCTGGAAAATTGGTTGGGGTCCCTGGGTAACGACAATGTACAGGGTGAGTACTACCTCACGGATATCGTCTCTATGGCAGTTTCTCAAGGGGTGGAGGTTCAGTCTGCCCAGCCTGAAGACCCGTACGAAGTTGTGGGTGTCAACGATCGCATACAGCTGTCGGATCTCGAGCGTCACTATCAACGATTGCGAGCCAGAGAAATGATGCGCAACGGAGTTACGCTCAGAGATCCTGAGCGGGTCGATATCCGAGGGAAGTTGTCAGTCGGAGAGGATGTGGAGATCGACATCAATGTCTTGTTCGAAGGTGACGTCACCCTAGGTAACGACGTGCGTGTCGGTGCCAATACAATCATTCGTAATAGCGAAATAGGTGATAACGTGCAGGTGTTCGAGAATTGCGTCATCGAGAATGCCGTAGTCGGACATGGCGGACGAATTGGGCCTTTTTCGCGTCTGCGTCCCGATACCGAATTAGGCCCCCGGGTTCACATTGGCAATTTTGTCGAGATAAAGAAATCCAAGGTTTCCGAAGGCAGTAAAATCAACCATTTGAGTTACGTCGGTGACAGTATCGTTGGTAGTGAGGTCAACATCGGTGCAGGTACTATTACCTGCAATTACGATGGAGCCAATAAGCATCAAACGGTTTTCGGAGACAAGGTATTTATCGGCTCTGACACACAGCTGGTAGCACCGGTCAAGATCGGGGATGGCGCGACCGTGGGGGCGGGGGCGACGATTACAAGGGATGTGCCTCAAAACGCTCTGGCAGTGAGCCGTGCAAAGCAGACCCATGTTGCAAACTGGCAACGCCCTCAAAAAGAACCCAAGTAGCGGGATATAGCAGAGCTGTAGTGTCCTACGAATGACAAAATGGATTTCTTTAGAATAGAAGGAAAGAGTATATGTGCGGGATAGTTGGAGCCATCGCAGGGCGTGAAGTGTTGCCGGTGTTGATGGAAGGTTTAAGGCGTTTAGAATATCGAGGCTACGATTCTGCCGGTATCGCCGTCCGAGATAGTTCAGGAAATCTGCAGCGCATTCGCTCTGTGGGAAAGGTTTCAGCGCTACAGGAAATGCTTGATCAAACCGCGATTGGCGGTCACTTGGGTATCGCCCATACCCGTTGGGCCACCCATGGCATGCCCGCGGAGCGCAATGCGCATCCTCACATGAGTGGGGAACATGTCGCACTGGTGCATAACGGTATCATAGAAAACCACAGCCAATTGCGCGAGGAGTTGGAAGCGACTGGCTACCAATTTTCTTCGGATACAGACACTGAGGTAATCGCCCATCTCCTGGACAGCAGTCTGCGTCAGAATCCAGATCTGTTGGCAGCTTTATATGCCACTATCTCGCGGTTGGTCGGGGCTTATGCCTTGGCGGTAGCCAGTCCGAATGATCCAGATCGTATCATCGTAGCCCGGGTGGGCAGTCCATTGGTTGTCGGTCTGGGCGACGGCGAAAACTTCATTGCATCGGATGTTTTTGCACTGCTTCCCGTGACCCAACGCTTCATGTTCCTTGAAGAGGGTGATGTAGCGGAGATACATCGGACTAAGGTGTCGGTCTTCGATTCGGCTGGGCACCCGGTGGAGCGCCAAGTTCGCAATTCCCAATTGGCCGCTTCGTCGGCGGACAAGGGCCCCTACAGCCACTACATGCTCAAGGAGATTTTCGAACAACCTTCTGTAATTGCGGAGACATTAGAGGGGAGAATACACCAGGGGCGACTCCTGGAAGAGAGTTTCGGCCATCAGGCGAAGGTGCTACTCGATCAAACCAAGTGTATTCATATCATCGCTTGTGGTACCAGCTACCATGCCGGTATGGTGGCGCGCTATTGGCTCGAGGAGATCGGTATCCCCTGTATGGTGGAGGTTGCCAGCGAGTATCGCTACCGAAAGGTTGTAGTACCCGAGGGTACTCTGTTCGTCACTATCTCCCAGTCCGGAGAAACCGCGGATACACTCGCGGCATTACGGGGGTCCTCAGAGGCGGGCTACCTCGGGAGTCTTGCCATTTGCAACGTCCCGGAAAGTTCGTTGGTACGGGAATCCGATGTGGCATTGATGACCCGGGCTGGCCCCGAGATTGGTGTGGCTTCCACCAAGGCCTTCACCACCCAACTCGTTGCGTTGCGACTGATAACACTGGCATTGGCGCGGCGGCAGGGGCAGACGGCCGCGGAGCAAAAACGGTTAGTCGATGAACTCCACGCCCTACCCCGCCAGGTCGAAGTGGTGCTCAGCCTAAGCGAGGATGTGGGTAAGATGGCCATGGCATTTGCCGAGAAACACCATGCGTTGTTTCTCGGTCGCGGCCCCTTTTTTCCGGTTGCCTTAGAGGGGGCGCTAAAGTTAAAAGAGATCTCCTACGTGCACGCGGAGGCATACCCCGCAGGCGAATTGAAGCATGGTCCACTAGCCCTTGTAGACGCAGAAATGCCTGTAATCTGCGCCTTACCCGATGATCCGCTGCTGGAGAAAGTGCTCTCCAACCTGCAAGAAGTTAGGGCGCGCGAAGGAGAGCTGTTCCTGTTCAGCGATCAAAAAGTCAAAATTGACCTGGATCACTATCAAAATCTTACGCTGGATGACATATGCCCCACCACGGCGCCAATTGTCTACACTATCCCGCTGCAGCTACTCGCCTACCACGTAGCGTTGCTCAAGGGGACTGATGTCGATCAGCCGAGAAATCTCGCCAAGTCGGTAACAGTGGAGTAGTCGCCACTCCCGGAGGAGCCCGTTATCGGGACTCCTCCGCACCCGATGGCTTCAGTTTGTGGAGTTGAACCGGTTTTCCGCGGCGCTTGCGCGAATAGATGTTGAGCATCTCCACAGCCACGGAGAATGACATGGCAAAGTAGATGTACCCCTTGGGAATATGTAAATCTAAGCCCTCACCTATTAGCGCCATGCCCACCAGAATCAGAAAACTGAGGGCCAGCATTTTTATACTTGGGTGATTGTCCACAAATTGACCTATTGAATTAGCGGACAGCATCATAACGCCTACAGCGATGACTATGGCAATGACCATTACCGGAACGTCTCGTGCCATTCCAACAGCAGTGATCACAGAGTCAAGAGAGAAAACAATATCGATGACCGCAATTTGCGCCAGTACCATCATGTAGCTCGTTGGAGCTTTAGTCTGATGAGTCTCCTCTTCCGCCCCTTCGAGGCTATCCCAAATTTCCTGAGTGCTCTTCCAAAGCAGAAATAGGCCACCGAATATCATAATGAGGTCTCGGCCAGAGATCTCATAGTCAAGTAGGGTAAACAGCGGGTTGGTTAGCTGCATCATCCATGCGAGCGAGAGTAACAATAATATTCGGGTGATCATTGCGAATGCCAGTCCCTGGATCCTGGCACGGTTTCTCTGTTCCGGAGGCAGTCTTCCGACAATGATCGAGATGAAAATAATATTGTCTATACCCAAAACGATCTCGAGGGCGGTTAAAGTTACCAGGGCTAGCCAAGCCTCTGGACTAGTGATCCATTCGAACATTATTGCGTCTCTTTCGCTTCAAGGCGGGTCCACCAGGTAAATTACCCCACATAATATATATGAAAAATACAGAGGGGTCTGCGTTTGCCCTTGGTCCAAGGAAAAGGATGCACGGTGTGGAGAACCCTTGTCCCACAAAAGAACTCTCACGGGATAGGGTTCGATGCCTAGGAAAAACGTTCCCTAGTAGGAAGATAGAAGAAGTACTTAGAGCGTCTCACGGAGGTCGTGAACGGGATCACAATAGGGGGTTATAGTCACTTGCTCTGCGTCCATGGTGGACAAAAACGTCTATACTCTGAAAAACAGAATACAAAAACTAATTACAGGTCGACGTCGACTCGTCCTGTTGCAGGGGCGGTGATGGGTAGCCGGATCCCGCATCAAAGAGTGAAGTGTCTTCCTTACAATTATGCACTTTAACTCATTGGACGGAGCCGCGATCTTTTTCAGTAGAGGAGTTTGCAATGAGAGAGTATATCAACGCCTATCATCCCACTAGCGGACTCTCTGAGTACCCTTTCGCACCTTCGGACTGGAGCGAGAAAGAGGCAATACGGGCAGCCCGGAAGGAGGGGTTGGAGCTCACAGAACAGCATTTAGAGGTGATCCGCGCCTTGCAGGCCCACTATTTTGCTCATGAGCGTGAAGGTGTAACCACCAGGGGCTTGCACGAAACCCTCCATGAGCGTTTTCACAAGAAGGGTGGCCTCCGTTACCTATACGTGTTGTTTCCCCTTGGCCCCACGATCCAGGGCTGTCGCTTGGCGGGTTTGGCATTGCCCGTAGGCGCCGAAAAGAGGGCCTCAAACAGTATCCAATAACAGCTCAATCAACTGCCTGTGCTTGTCGTTGGATCTGCTAAGCAGCTCTTCGGTCATGGAGGTGACTCCCGACCGATACTAGAAGCCTGGTTGAGGCTCACAGTATTAATGCCGGGCTAAGCCCTTTTCATGCTGCAGATCTTGTAACACTCCCGGAAATTCTCTCGTAATCATTAAGTTAGTAGCGATTCGGATATCTTCGCTTCGATAAACCGCTTTCTCTTACCGGCCCGCGAACAAGACTCTGCAGAGTTGTGTTCGCGGGCCAGTAGTTGCGACTACTCTTCATGTACCGATAGATTACGGAACCGGCTCTCCCCGACGGCTTTGGCATCGTCATCGGTTGCGAATACCAGATAACGTGCGTCGCCGGTATAGAATTCCCCGACTGGGATACGGTAGTGGGTCCAGCCGCTGCCCGGATAGTTGTCAAACTGACCATTCCCCCAGTTTTGGCTGCCGTAGAGCCTAAACATACGTGATGGGGAGTGGCTGTTGTTATTTTCCAATCCGATGCCGTGGATCTCGCCCTCGATTTCGCTGGAGAAATCGAATTCGATAACGGTGTTGGGCCCGATCGTGTAGCGGAAGTCGATGCGCTTCCAGGTGTTACCTGCCAGCCGGAGTGTAGCGCCGTTGTCCTCGATTGTAGCTGTACCCTGCTTGTCTTCGCTGCTGAAAGCGCTCAGGGTATAGTCGTTGAAATCAACACCGTCTGCTGGCGGTGACTGATCTTCAACAATCCGGACGTTGCGGAATTTGCTTTCACCGCTGACATTGGCATCGTCATCCATCACAAACACCAGATAGTGGGTCTTGCCAGTATAATATTGTCCAACGGGTATACGATAGTGTGTCCAGCCGCTGCCCGGATAGTTGTCGAAATTGTTGTTGCCCCAATTCTGGGTGCCATGCAACTCGAAGATTCGAGCGGGGGTGTGTCTGTTGTCGTTTTCCAGACCGATGCCGTGGATCTCACCCTGGGTACCGCTGTAAAAGTCGAATTCGATGACGGTATCCGGGCTAACGGTATAGGGGAGGTCGATGCGCTTCCAGGTATTGCCTGTAAGTCGCAGGGTTGCACCGTCGTCTTCGATGACGGCTGTACCCTGTTTGTCCTCACTGCTGAAGGAACTCAAGGAGTAGTTATTGAAATCGATATCGCTGACTGGTGGTGGAGGTGGTGGCTGATCTTCGACGATTTTCACGTTACGGAATCGACTTTCACCTTTGACTTTTGAGTCATCATCCATCACGAAAACCAGATAACGTACATTGCCCGTGTAGAATTGCCCAACGGGGATACGGTAGCGAACCCATCCATTACCAGAGTAGTTATCAAAATCGTTGTTGCCCCAATTTTGGGTGCCATGCAACTTGAAGATTCGAGCGGGGGTGTGTCTGTTGTCGTTTTCCAGGCCGATGCCGTGGATCTCCCCCTGAGTACCGCTGTAGAAGTCCAACTCGATGACAGTATCAGTGCTGATGGTATAGGGGAAATCGATGCGCTTCCATCTGTTACCCGTCATTCGCAGTGTGGCACCGTTGTCCTCAATGATGGCAGTACCTTGTTTATCTTCGCTGCTGAAGGAACTCAGGAGATAATTGTTAAAGTTGATAGCTCCCGGAACCTGGTTGTCCTCGACTGTAACTGTTTGTACGGCGTTGGCGCTGTTGCCACTGGTATCCGTGGCGGTCCAGGTCACCTGTGTTGTGCCAACAGGGAAGCTAGCTGGGGCGTCGTTGCCGACGGAAACCGGAAAGATGTCAACAGCGGTGGCTGTGCCGATGCTTCCATCAGAGGCGATAGTTATATTGGCCGGAGGCGTAAGCTGAGGTGGCGTGGTGTCGACGATGGTAACTCGCTGCGTATCGGTCCCGGTGTTGCCGCTAGCGTCTGTAGCAGTCCATGTCACTTGGGTGATACCGAGGGGAAAACCGCCTGCTGGAGCGTTGTGTGCTACAGGACTGTTATCATCGGTTGTAGCCGAACCCAGGGTCACAGGAGTCGATATTGCAGTTGCCTCTTTTGTAATGTCCCCAGGAGCGGTGACCACCGGTGCGGTGACATCCAGTACCGTGACCACCTGAATAGCATTGGTAGTGTTGCCACTGGTATCCGTGGCGGTCCAGGTCACCTGTGTTGTGCCAACAGGGAAGCTAGCTGGGGCGTCGTTGCCGACGGAAACCGGAAAGATATCGACAGCGGTGGCGGTGCCAATTGCTGTATCTACACCTTCACCCGGATCTATAGTGACGTTTGCAGGTGGGATTAGCTGTGGCGGCGTGGTGTCGACAATGGTGACTCTTTGAGTATCCGTGCCAATGTTGCCGCTGCTATCAGTGGCGGTCCAGGTCACCTGGGTAATACCAAGGGGGAAACCGCCGGCTGGGGCGTTGTGGGTCACCGGACTGCCGTCATCGCTGGTGGCCAATCCCAGGGCCGCGGGGGTGGATATGGCCGTCGCTTCCTTTGTGATGTCTCCGGGAGCGGTGACCACCGGTGGGGTGACATCCTGAATACTTACTGAGATGTTTTGAAATGCGACATCGCTCTCTTCATTTTCATCTTCAACCCGCAGGCTGACCGCGTAGCTGCCCACACTGGCGAAACTGTGGGTTGGATTGGGTTGGTTGGAACTGGTGCCATCGCCAAAATCCCAAAGCCAGGCACTGATACTCCCATCTCCTTCGCGGGAGCTGTCACTAAAGCTGCAGCTCAGGTCGTTGCAATCAAAGACAAAGCCGGCGCTTGGCGGTTCCTTGTCCCCGTTTTGAGGCAGGGAGCCGGAGATGAAATACTGGCCGCTGCTGGCATAATCCGAGTAGTTGTCGCTATCGATGCCGGTGACCGCCAGATAGTAGACGCCGCCAGGCAAATTCGCCTGGATGTTGGCATCGGTTTCCGAGCCGGGATCTGCGGACGCCAGTGTGTTCCCGTCGGCATCCATCAGGCTCAGGGCCACATCGAGGTTAGCTCCGCGCCTGGAGTCGCGATAAAACGCATCCCAGGCAGGGGTCACCGTGAGGTCGATTTGGCCGCCGGAAATCTGAAAGGAGAAGAGGTCCGAGTCACTGTCTTTTTCGATAATGCCCTTGTTGCCGGGGTAGTCATTGTAGGGATCGAGTTCGGGATTGCTGACCAGGACCTGACCGGAGGCGTCCACGGCCAGGGGAGTTGCCTCTGCTGGGGTATCTCCGTGGTCGTCATCCGCCAATGAGAGTTTGGCGGCAATGATGGCGAGGTCGTCCTGAGTATTGTTGGCTCCTTGATACTCTCCCTTGCTCCACTGGGTAACATTTCTCGAGTAGCCATTACCCATAATCGGCGCCCATGAGGTGGCGCCACTGCCGTGCCCGGAGTAGTAGCTGCTACTGTTGGAGCCGTCGTGGGAGAGCCCCAGATTGTGCCCGAACTCGTGGGAGCTGGCCTCGGCGATGTAAGTTGGGGATTTACCGAGATTGTCGTAATAGACCAAGGCGGGAGAGTAATAGGTTGCGTAATTGTAGCGTCCGTAAACGCCGACGTAGGCGACACCGCCCGCAGAGCCGTGAGGCATGGTGTTGCCATTGACCTCGGTTTTTGAGGTGATCAGCACGTGGCCGGTGTATTGCCCGAAGGCGGCGGGTGCTTCGGTTGTAACATCGATATCGAAGGCGGCGAAGTCCTCGGAAACCCGGTGCCAGACTTCCGCGATTATATTGCGTTCGGCGTTGTTAAAGCTTTCCGGGTTGCCATCCAAGTCGAGAGCCTTGGCCTGAATAGTGTCTCCGCTCCAAGCAGTATTGGAAAAGGTATGTCCGTCGAAATCGAGAAACAATACTTTGGAAGCACCAGGGCGGCTGTGAAGCAGGAATGCCTCATCTACGGCTGTTGCGCTGTACTGGGGAAGAGGGCTTTCGGCGGGCTGGGTGTCGGCCGGGAGTTCGTGAGGGACCTCATCGATGTAGAGAACCGCACCATCGTCATCGACCGCCATAGAGGTGAGGTCGTCCTCTGGGAATTCGAATCTTTGCAGCCACTCGATGGCACGGTTCCACGCCGGGGCAGGCAGGGATTCGAGCCTGGCACGTACGCGACCTCGTGGAAGATCACGAAGCATGAAAGGGTGTCCCTTTCCGAGCATCCTACGTTTCTTGAAAACATGACCGTCCTCGGTTTTGGCGGCTAGCGCTGCCGTGCTAAGTGCGACTGTGGTGGCGATCAGGAGTGTCAGGATGCGGCGGAACATGTTTCCCCCTTAAAGGAACAACGAAGTGGGTCCTGGGCTACAAATTATTCTTAGCGCTTGGTTTGCGGAGGGGACCCTAATAACCATCGGCGTCAAGCGAGTGTTTTAGCCGACCGGATTTGCCTATCCTGCCTGGCCACTACCAAGGACGGCATAGGTGGCGGATTATTGAGTGTCGATCTGGGAGATGGCGTCGAAACGTGAAGCAGTCCCGCACAAAGGTTGCCGGGATCCGCAGTTATGGTAGGAACTAAATGGACCTCGGTACGAGGTAAGAATTAAAGGATCTGGAAGAGCAGAGTCTGGTTCCCAGCAGGGTGGGAAGGAACTTCCGGGCTAGCGCTTGAGAGGGGTGATGCCATCCTGCGGGAGAGGCCAGATTGGCTCATACCCGCAGGATGACGAAGAGTCGGTGCCGCTATTCTTCGAGTATCGAAACGTTCCGGAAGCGGCTTTCGCCCGCGGCATTGGCATCGTCATCCATGACGAATACCAAGTACTGAGCGCTACCCGTGTAAAACTGCCCTACCGGGATACGATAGTGTGTCCAGCCGTTGCCCGTATAGTTGTCGAACTGACCGTTGCCCCAGTTTTGACTCCCATAGATCCTGAATATGCGAGAGCTCGTATGTTTATTATCGTTCTCGAGACCGATGCCGTGGATCTCCCCCTGGGTACCGCTGTAGAAATCGAATTCGATTACGGTGTTCGGGCTGATGGTGTAAGGGAAATCAATGCGCTTCCATCTGTTCCCGACCAACCGCAGCGTTGCACCGTTGTCCTCGACAGATGCGGTACCCTGTTTGTCCTCACTGCTGAAGGAGCGTAAGGAGTAGTCGTTGAAATCGATAAATTCCACTACCGTGAGTTGATCTTCATAAACGTTGACGTTACGAAAGCGGCTCTCTCCCTGAACATTGGCGTCGTCATCCATCACAAAGACCAGATAACTTACGCCACCGGTGTAGTACTGCCCGACGGGGATGCGATAGTGAGTCCAACCGCTGCCCGGATAATTATCGAAGTCGTTGTTGCCCCAGTTCTGAGTGCCGTGCAGCTCAAATATCCGGGCCGGGGTATGTTTGTTGTCGTTTTCCAATCCGATGCCGTGGATCTCCCCCTGGGTACCGCTGTAGAAATCGAATTCGATTACGGTGTTCGGGCTGATGGTGTAGGGGAAGTCGATGCGTTTCCAGGTGTTGCCGATTAAGCGCAGGGTGGCACCGTTGTCCTCGACAGATGCTGTACCCTGTTTGTCCTCACTGCTGAAGGAGCGTAAGGAGTAGTCGTTGAAATCGACAAATTCCACTACCGTGGGCTGATCTTCATAAACGTTGACGTTACGAAAGCGGCTCTCTCCCTGAACGTTGGCGTCGTCATCCATCACGAAGACCAGATAACTTACGCCACCGGTGTAGTACTGCCCGACGGGGATGCGATAGTGAGTCCAACCGCTGCCCGGATAATTATCGAAGTCGTTGTTGCCCCAGTTCTGAGTGCCGTGCAGCTCAAATATCCGGGCCGGGGTATGTTTGTTGTCGTTCTCGAGACCGATGCCGTGGATCTCTCCCTGGGTACCGCTGTAGAAATCGAACTCGATTACGGTGTTCGGGCTGATGGTGTAGGGGAAGTCGATGCGTTTCCAGGTGTTGCCGGTTAAGCGCAGAGTGGCACCGTTGTCTTGGATGGTTGCAGTTCCTTGTTTGTCCTCGCTGCTAAAGGATTTAAGCGGGTTGTTGTTGAAGTCGATGCCGCCTGTGGGGGGTGGCGGAGGGTTTTCAATATTCACGGAGATATTCTGTATCGCGACATCACTATCTCCATCGTTGTCCGTAACTCGCAAACTGACCGCATAGCTGCCGATACTAGGGAATGTGTGACTTGGATTGCGTTGGCTGGAGCTGGCACCGTCGCCAAAGTCCCAAAGCCATGCGGTGATGTTGCCGTCTCCATCGTTGGAGTTGTCACTGAAACTGCAGCTCAGATCGTCGCAGCTGTATGTAAAGCCGGCACTTGGCGGTTGGTTAGCGCCGCTTTGTGGAAGGGTGCCGGAGATAAAATACTCGCCATTGCTTGCGTATCCCGAGTAGTTGTTGCTGCCGCTGCCGGTAATTGCCAGATAATAGGTGCCTGCAGATACGTTCACCAAGATGTTGGCGTCGGTTTCCGAATTGGGATTGGAGGAAGCCAGCGTATTCCCGTTGGCATTTAGCAGGCTTAGGGAGACATCAAGGTTTGCTCCACGCCTGTTGTCACGGTAGAACGCATCCCAAGCGGGGGTCACGGTGAGGTCGACTTGCCCTCCTGATACCTGGAAGGAGAATAGGTCCGAGTCGCTGTCAGTTTCAATAATACCCTTGTTGTTCGGATAGTCATTGTGGGGATCGAGTTCCGGATTGCTGACCATTACCTGACCGGAAGCATCGACAACTAAGGGTGTTGCCGCTGCCCGTGTATTGCCGTGATCGTCAGTTGCGAGTGCCAGGTTATCGGTGATGATGGCGAGGTCATCCTGGGAATTGTTGGCACCCTGATACTCTCCCTTACTCCACTGGGTGACGTTTTTCGTATAACTGTTGCCCATGATGGGTGCCCAGGAATTTGCGCCACTGCCGTGCCCGGAGTAGTAGCTGCTGCTGCTGGAGCCGTCGTGAGAGAGTCCGAGATTGTGCCCGAACTCATGGGAACTGGCCTCGGCGATGTAAGTTGGGGAATCGGCAAGATTGTCGTAGTAAACCAATGCGGGAGAGTAGTAGGACGCGTAATTGTGTAAGCCCCAAACGCCGACATAGGCGACACCGCCGGCAGAGTTATGGGGCATGGGGCTGCCGTTGACTTGGTTTCTGGAGGTTATAAGCACGCGGCCGGTATAGCGCCCGAAGCTAGCAGGTACTTCGGTGGTGACATCGATATTAAATGGGGCGAAGTCTTCCGAAACCCGATGCCAAACCTCGGCGATGGTGTTGCGTTCTTCGTTGTTGAAACTTCCTGGGTTGCCGTCAAGATCGAACGCCTTGGCTCTTAGCGTTCCTCCGCTCCAGGCAGTGTTGGAAAAGGTATGCCCGTCGAAGTCTAGGAACAACACATTGGGCGCGCCCGGGCGGCTGTGGAGCTGGAAGGCATCATCAGCTGCGGTGGGGCCTTGCTGAGGGAGAGGTCCTTCGGCAGGCGTGGTCTCCGTTGGGAGGTGGGTAGGGGCCGGGTCAATATAGAGGATCGCGCCATCCTCATCGATAGCCATGGTGGTGAGGTCGTCCTCAGGGAATTCAAATTTTTGCAGCCATTCAACGGCCCTGTTCCATGCAGGGGCAGGCAGGGATTCGAGTTTGGAGCGGAGCCGGCCCCTTGGCAGGTCACGAACCATAAAGGGGTGCCCCTTTCCGAGCATTCTCTGTTTCTTGATGCCGTGACCGTTTCCGTTGTTGACGGCAAGCGCTGTGGTGCTAAATGCAATCACGGCAGGTATCAGGAGTGTGAGGATTCGGCGAAACATGTTACCCCCCTATAATAAGTGCGTGCTAAATCTTTGGCCCAATAATGACTCTCTGCGCTGCACGCAGCATGCTCAGAGCACGAGATTAATTCCTGTTTCGGTATCTACTACCAAGCGGTAGTAACACTACACAGGTGTATCTGGCAGTGGCTTATAATAGTGCCAGAGATTGGCCGCCGATAGTCGGCAAATCAAACGAAACGTGACTCAGTCATGGAGAAGTTGAGGTTGTGTTGAAATGATTGTGAGGGGGTTCCCAATCTTCTCTTGTCCGGTTAGTTTCGATTTTAGGAATCTCATTATTTACAGCATAAAGCGGTGCGCCACCATCTTAGATAGCTGTGCTGCGACGACCTTGTATCACGGGATGACAATCGGTATGTTTTCACTCCTTACTTGAAGAATGATTGCAACAAGACAAGTGGTATTCCGGCCCGCTTGCACCGGGTGCTCAATCCCCTTTGGAGAACAAGAGTCATGAATAAAACCTGGGTAATGGCGCTGATATTGGTCGTTGGAATCAGAGCCCCGTTTGCCCTGGCAACGGAGAGTTCTAGCTCAGATCCAAAATCTGAAATAGCTTCTGAGTGCGTTTCTGGTGCTGTTGATCCTGATACAGATTCACTCTTCCGGTTTAGGGGTAAACAGTTTCGCAATTCAGATTTGGACCTTAACCTGCGCCAGGCCATGTATGAGCTGGACAAGCGGCACTACGATGAACGCCAGCGACTTCTAGATACCGCCCTGTGGCAGGCCTTTCTCACCGATGAATCCCGTCGCCGCGGAGTAACTAGGGAGCGGGTCATAGAAGATACTATTGATGTCAGTGCACCCAAAGAGGAGGAGCTAAAGGCCTTCTACGATGCCAACGAGGCTCGCATCGGAGCACCTTACGACACCGTTAAAGGGCGGGTGAGACAATTCTTGCTTGAGCAGCGGATGTTGACACAGAGGGATCAGCTGGTAGCCGAATTAAAACAAGGTGGTGATTATCAGTCCCTGTTGATTGCGCCCTCGCCTCCTGTGGCGGTCATTAATACAGACGGCTTTCCCTTCAAAGGAGATCCCCTGGCACCTGTGGAGATCGTTGAGTTCGCTGACTATCAATGTCCCCATTGTAAGACTGCCGCAGAAACCATGCGGCTACTGGAGACTCGGTTCGGCGATAAAATCAAGGTCATCTTCATGGACTTCCCGATTAATCGCTCGGGTATCTCCAGGCGAGTAGCGGAAGGTGCGTATTGTGCCGGGCTGCAAGGAAAGTACTGGGATTACCATGACGCTGCATTCGCTCGGCAAGCGCAACTAAGCAACAACTCCCCACTGGAGATTGCGAAATGGCTCAGGCTCGATACCGACCGTTTCTCAGAATGCCTGGAAGATGAGGCGGCCCGACAGAGAGTGGCTTCGTCCGAGTCGGAAGCGCATCGGCTGGGCCTCAACAGTACTCCCTCGTTTTTCGTTAACGGAAAGAAAGTCGAAGCACATCACGATATGGAGAAAGTCCTTACCGAAGCGATAGAGGCGGCGTTGAAGCAAGCAGGTTCCTGATCCGGAGGCATAAACGCGCGCTACTCAGTTGATTCCCTCTATCTCTGGCTTCAACCGGGCTAGGGGTCTTTCGTCTATCGGTGCATGTACCCAGGCAGCCAATAACGCCAATACCACACCCGCCCACCAAACGGTGTCATAGGAACCCGTGGTGTCGTGAAGGTAGCCGCCCAACCAAACACCAATGAAACTGCCGAGTTGATGACTGAAGAAGACGATACCGAACAGTGTCGCCATGTATTGTACGCCGAAAACCTGCCCTACTATTCCAGAAGTCAGCGGTACGGTTGAGAGCCACAACAACCCCATTGCCACTGCGAAAAGCAGGATCGTGGTCTCACTTTTAGGTGCCAGCAGCAGCGCTGCGATAGCAATAGCACGCAGTAGATAGATCCAACAAAGCCCTGTTTTTTTACTCCATCGCTGGCCGAAAGCGCCGGAGGCGAGAGAGCCGGCGATATTGAAGAGTCCGATAAGAGACAAAGAGTAAGCGCCAACACTCGCCTCCAGACCAAGATCCAGGACGTACGCGGGAAAGTGGACGCTGATAAAGGCGACATGAAATCCGCAGACGAAAAAGCCGACGGTTAGCAGCAGATAGCCTCGATGGGAAGCCGCCTCGTGCAAGGCTTCAGCTAGTGTCTGGGAGGAATCGAGCTGCTTGTCCACGCCCTTCGAATGGGGAAGCAGCACTGCGAAGGGAATAATCAGGAGGGATAGACCGGATAATATGAGCAGCGCCCCGTACCATCCCTCCGAATCAATAAGGGCTTGGCTCATGGGAGAAAAAATAACCTGTCCCAATGACCCCGCCGCTGTACCCAGCCCAAGTGCCAGGGAGCGTTTCTCTTCGCCCACGGCTTTGGCAATGGCGGAGAGTGCGATGGCGAAGCCGGTAAAGGCAACGCCTACCCCGGTCAGGATACCTGCGGTGAGGTGAAACATGGTGCTCGACTCGCTGAGCGCCATTCCCAAAATACCCGCCGCGTAGGTCAATGCTCCGAAAATCAGGACAGGTGCGGCGCCCCTACGGTCGGTGATGGCCCCGGCAAACGGAACGCCTGCGCCCCAGAGCAGATTTTGAATTGCCAAAGCCAGGGCGAATGTCTCTCGATCCCAGCCCCGCGACGTGGTCATGGGCTCGAGGAATAGGCCGAACGAAGAGCGAATACCAAATCCCAACAATGCGATAAGGCAACCGGCGACTATTATGACGATCGGCGTTGCGTACCAAGGATGTTGTGTATTGGATGAGCCGCTCTTCATGGAACAAAAACTTGGATTGTGGCGGGGACCCTGAGTGCAGCTAGAGACCGGCGGTGGCAGTCAGTCCCACTCGGACGAATAGGATCGTGATTTCCCGGAGACTGTGGCTAGCCTTCCTTTTTACAGGGAAAGGCCTGTTTTAGCGCAAGATAGACCTCTTTGGCTGCCGGCCTGTCCAGTTCTTCTCTGTGACTCACCATATAGTTGACGAAGGCCTTTGCGAGTTCTCCTGAGCGAACATTTTTTGGTGCGCAGAATGGCATCTCCTTGCCCTCAAGTACACTGGTTAGCCTAAGACCCTCCTCCACGCCGCTTATGAACCCGTGGCAGTAGTTTCTGCGTTGACGGCCCAAATTGGACATGGTGCTGGAAAGGCAGTTGTTGAGTAGATGGTCCGCACTCTGTTGTTGGGGAAAATAGGGCCCTATTTGCTGCGCCTGCTCATCGGCATTAACAGCCGAAGATAATAGGAGGGCGATAACGCAAACTAGTCTGTTCATATCTGAATATCCGATTGTCCGAGTCAATGTGCACAATACACCAGCATCCCCAAAGACTCCGCTCGAGTTGGGAAAGAATTCATTCCAGGCCTTGAATCCGGCACCTAGGGCTATCAATACCTGACTGACTTTTTCAGCCCTTCTTTTTCTTCCCTTTCTTCTTCTTCTTCTTTTCCTTTGCTTTCTCTTTTTTGGCGGGCGTTCCTTTTTTCTTACGACCCTTGACGGCCATTGAGACGAATCGTTCGCTGGCAGTATCGTAAAGACCTTTTCTGATTCGTTTTCTGATTTCTTCGTCTTCGGCTTCAAAACTGCCGGTGACTGGGTTCAGGGTGCGTAAAGCACGGCTTACAGACGCCTTATCCCACGGTTTACCGTCGAGCGTGGCGACTTTCTTTTCATTGAGTGCCTTAGCAAGATCCTTTTCGGTATATGGTGACTTTGTCAATTCCTCCAGAACGTTCCGAATCGATTCATAATAGCTCCACTGCATCAGAGGCGAGTCGTCCCTGAGCGTGGGTTCCCGGTCTGGAGATGCGGCTGTGTCGGGGAGGTTTTTGGCCTGGGTAATGGAGGCCTCGGTTCGCAGTGCCAGTTTCTTGAGAATCCGGCGAACTGAGTACTTACTCCAGGGCTGGCCGGTCAATGACAGGACGCCCTGCTCGTTCAATTGATCAGCCATACCTTGTTGAGTCATGCCCTGACCATCCGCATCCTTGAAGGCCAGCAGACGCTCGAAATGCGGTCTCATGCTCTCTACATCGTCGCTCATACCCCTTACTCCTCTCAATGACGGATTATTGTGTTGTATGTCAATACTATCCACAGGGAGGTCGCCGTGTCGACTATCCTCTCCTCTTCGAGGGAAAGTGCGAGTAGATGCCCTATCCTTTGAATGCGTCCTGGGAACTGAGGTATTCGATCTCCTCAATCGTACTCTTCCTGCCAAGTATGGCATTCCGGTGGGGAAATCTGCCGAATCGTCGGATGATGTCGCGGTGGTGCTCGGCGAAGGCGATTTGCTCCTTGAGTCCTATCGAACGAAAGCAGCGTACCGAGAGCTCCTGATCCGCAGATATTTCACTATGCATCAACGGCATATATAGGAATGGCAGGCGATCCTTGAGTACTAATTTGTGGTATTCCATGGCAATGGCGTGCTTGGTGACTGCTACCGCCTGTTGTTCTGTAGCGAAGGACTGCGGTTGGCCCCGAAACATGTTGAGCGGAAACTGGTCGAGCACAATTGTCAAGGCCAGCGCGCCTTCTGCGGATTGCTTCCATTGGCTTAGCATGCCACGTCGAGCCGATTTCCAAGTCCCTTGAAATCGGTTTCTGATCTCAGCGTCTATTTCCGCCGTAGAAGAGAACCAGTATTGCGGCATTTTGCCTGTAAACCAGAAGTCGAGTATCTCCCCGCGGCTGCAGTCGCTCACACCGAATGCCTAGGAAAGCATCATATGTAGCAGCTGTGCATGCTCCGCCGCTTTTTGCCCTGTAGGCGTCAGATAGCCTCCATCAACCTGGGTGACCAATCCTTTTTCGAAGAGCCGCTTTGTTGCTTCGATGTCGCTGTTTGCAGCGCTGGTATGAACCTTAATCCCTTCGAGTGGGGCGGAGAGATCAAACAGGGAGAGTATTCTCAGCTCCTCGCACTGCGCTTCTGTGTAGGTCATGCTCGCTCCGAAATAGACCCCAATTCGCTAACTGGGGATGGTGCACCCCCTTACACACTGAGGGTATGGCTGTCGGGGGGCGGCGGCAAGCCCCCCACGGCTGCGTTTAGCTGGCATCGTCCTTCTTACTGCCCCCGTTGGTATAGGATCGCATTATGCCCCCCATCATTTTTTGAAAGGCGTCCATGGCACCGACGGACTGGGCAAAATAGGGTGACATTAGGCTCAATGGGTCGTAGCCCTCGGCATCGACGTCCATTTTTTCCCGAATCTTATTAAAGATATCGGTTTGAAAAGTCTGGACGTCAGGCCATCCCATCAGTGTTCGAAATTCCTCTGGGGTGATGTCTATGTCGATATTGATTTTCATACTGTTTCCGCTTGCTCCAGCAGTCCAGATGGCACGGCGCTGTTGGGTCGAGCCAATGTATAAATTCTAAAGAATAGTTATCCTCGATGTGGTTTGCCAGTTTTCATCGCTCCGGTGGGGTCATTGTTTCTCCTGTGGATCCCCTATGCGGCCTTAGTTGCCTGCGATCGGGCACGGTTGAGTGCTGATAGTACTGCTTTGATGGAAGCGCTGACGGTATCCTGATCGTAGGCTGCTCCCGATATCCGGACACCGTCTATATTTACGAGCAGATAGGCAATGGCATCTGCATCGGTACCCTCTCCGATGGCGTGCTCAGAGAAGTCGACAACGCTCAGTGTTTGCTTAGTGTAGCGGGACCAAGCGTTGACGAAGGCGGAAATGGCGCCATCTCCCCTCCCCTTCAAGAGCCGCTCCTGGCCGTCATCCCTAAGTCTGATCTCGATGTCGTCAACGCCCTCTCCCCGTGTCTTCTCGAGTCTATACCCCAACAGCTCCAGAGGGGATGCATCGGCAATGAAGTGGGCTTGAAACAGGTCGTATATGGTGTTGCTGTCTATCTCACCAGGGTGGCGTTCGCTCTCAAGCTGCACAATTTGGGACAATTCGACCTGCATCCAGCGCGGTAAGGTCAATTTATGGTCACGCTCCATAACGAAAGCTACCCCCCCTTTGCCAGACTGGCTATTGACCCGGATCACCGCCTGGTAGTCGCGACCGAGATCTTTCGGATCGATGGGGAGGTAGGCCACTTGCCAGGGTTCGTCTGGATGCTGTCGCTGCAGACATTTTCGGATGGCGTCCTGATGACTGCCGGAAAAGGCGGTATAGACTAATTCACCGATCCATGGGTGCCGAGGATGGACGCCGATACCGGTGCATTCCGTAACCGTCTGTACGATGAGGTCTGGGTTGGATAAATCGAGTTCGGGATCTATTCCTTGGCTGTAAAGATTCATTGCCAGCGTGACAATATCCATATTGCCCGTTCGCTCGCCGTTTCCGAGGAGCGTGCCCTCCACTCGATCGGCACCCGCGAGTAGCGCCAGCTCTGCGGACCCAACCGCTCCCCCTCGGTCATTGTGGGTGTGCACGGAGAGGATGACGCTATCCCTGCGGCTGATCTGGGTCGAGAAATACTCAATTTGATCGGCGAATACATTCGCAGTGCTGGACTCCACCGTGGCGGGCAGATTGATAATGCAGGGTCGATCCGCAGTAGGATGCCACACATCGAGCACCGCCTCAGAAATTTCAACTGCGTAATCCATCTCCGTGTTGGTGAAGCTCTCGGGTGAATACTGAAACACCCATTCGGTACCGGGATAGCGGGCAGCCGCATCCTTCAGCAGAGTCGCACCATTGACAGCGATGGCGGTGATGCCTGCTTTATCGCTCCCAAAAACGCGTTCCCTTTGCACTGTGGAAGTGGAGTTATAAACATGTACTATCGCCCTTCGTGCGCCCCTCAGCGCATCGAAAGTGCGAGTGATCAGATCCTCTCTGGCTTGCACCAGTGCCTGAATGGTCACGTCACCGGGTATCTGTTTCTCCTCGATCAGCCAGCGAACAAAGTCGTAGTCTGGCTGGCTGGCCGAGGGGAAACCGATCTCTATCTCCTTGAGGCCCAGATTCACCAGCAGTCTCCACAGGCGTTGTTTCTGCGCTACGCTCATCGGTTCCAGAAGTGCCTGGTTGCCATCACGCAAATCCACGCTCGCCCAAATTGGGGCCTTGGTGATTCGGCGCTCCGGCCACTGGCGATTCTTCAGTGGCACCGGCACAACCGTTCGATACTTCCGATGGTCGAATGCTTTCATGGGTAACTCCAGCCTATTTAAAATGTACTGCTCAACCTGCAAGCAGGTCAGATCACTGTTCCTCTTCGCTCTCTTGGTAAGAAAGCGCTACCGGCCACCCCTTTTGGGTTTGGCATGAGCGCTGAAGCCTTGTGGGCGTCGCCGCTAAAACATCCTCTTTTTGAGGGCGAGCATAGATTATCCAATTATTAGCGCAAATTGCTTGCTAATTGGTATCATTTAAAAATATATTAGGCAGAATATTGCCCGATATTTAATATTGTTGATACTATATTGCTTATCACTATAACTTGCTGCGGCTAATAGCTGTTGAATAGCCTTGGTGACTCAAATTGAGCAATCATCTACTAGTAGTGGCAGAAAACTCAAAAGAATATGTCAGTTTGATCAAAGAAACTCACTTCCCAAGCCTGGTGTTAGAGGGATGCGATGATCCCATGCAAGCACTGGGCTCGGCTGCGCGGGCCAATATCATTCTCGGCGAACCGGGCAGAATAGCCATGCTGCTGAACCGAGCCAATCGGCTGCAGTGGGTGCAGTCTACTTTCGCTGGCGTTGATCACCTGTGCCAGCCGGGGCAGCGTCGAGATTATCTGCTTACTGGTGTGAAGGAGGTATTCGGCCCAGCGATGAGCGAGTACGTATTCGGTTATATCCTCGCTTGGGAGAGGCATTTTTTCACCATGCGGCAGCAACAACTGGACCGCCACTGGTCTCCCATGCCCGCCCGGGGGTTGCATGATCAGGTGTTGGGAATTTGCGGCACCGGCTCCATTGGCCGGCATGTGGCCGAGACCGGGAGCCATTTTCGCATGCGGGTAATTGGCTACCGGCGCAATCCGGAGGCTGCCTTGGGGGTGGAGCGAATCTACACAGGCGATGAATTGGGGGTCTTCCTGTCACAGGTGGACTATCTTGTACTTGCGCTTCCCGATACTCCGGGAACCCGCCATCTTATTGACAGGGCGGCGCTGATACAGATGAAAGAAACCGCGGTGGTCATCAACGTGGGTCGTGGTAGCGCCGTTGTAGAGAGCGATCTGGCCCAGGCGCTGCAACAGGGGTACATCAGGGGAGCAGTGCTGGATGTCTTCGAGCAGGAACCGCTTCCCACAGCAAGCCCGCTCTGGGGGATTGACAACTGCCTGGTCACACCCCACCACGCGGCGGTTAGTTTTCCGGCGGAGATCGTGCGCCTGTTCCAGGCGAATTATCGACGCTTTGTCGCAGGCGAGGAATTGAGATATGTGGTTGACTTCGAGCGAGGGTACTAACGGGCTCAGGGGTCGGTCTACCAGATTAAAGGGGGATAAAGGTTATGAGAATTTTGCATACCATGCTGCGAGTCGCCGACCTGGAGCGCTCGATAGCGTTCTATACCAAAGTACTCGGAATGAAATTACTTCGGCGTAAAGACTATCCGAAAGGAAAATTTACCCTCGCGTTCGTGGGTTACGGTAGTGAAGCGGAGCACAGCGTAATCGAGCTGACGCACAATTGGGACCAGGACTCATACCAGTTGGGGACCGGTTACGGTCATATCGCGGTGGAGGTGGGCGATGTTTATGAGGCCACGGCCGCTATAGCGCAACAGGGGTGCACCGTGTTACGGGAGGCTGGGCCCATGAACGCGGGAACTACCATTATTGCATTCGTTGAGGATCCCGATGGCTATCCAATCGAACTCATCGGAGCGAGATTGCAGGTCGGGCAGCGCAATGAGTCTTGATCGTTACGACAGACGGATCTTGGAGATACTTCAGGAGGAGGGACGTATCAGCAATCAGGAGCTGGCCGATCGCATAGGGCTCTCACAGTCTCCCTGTTTGCGTCGGGTCCGAGTACTGGAAGAGGCGGGGTTGATAACAGGCTATCGCGCGTTATTGGATGCCAAAAAGCTGGGCCTGAACCTACTCGCCTTGATACACATTTCCATGGACCGCCACACGCCGGAGCGGTTTGCCAATTTCGATACCAAGATATCTGCGCTGCCGGAAGTGTTGGAATGCCTGCTTATTACCGGCCAGGATGCGGACTATCAGCTGAAGGTAATCGTGACCGATATGGATGCTTACCAGGCGCTATTGTTGGATAAGATAACTAGAATCGAGGGTGTTACGGGTGTGCATTCTAGTTTTGTACTTCGCCAAGTGGTAGCCAGGACCGCAGTGCCCTTACTTTAACAAATCCTTGAGATTGGCAAATGGGGAGTGGGTGGCTGCGGGGCCAGAGGCTTCCTTCTGGATGGAGTTGTTGGCCTCCAGCTGACGCTGGTGCTCGTTATCATGACAGTAGAGGCATAATAATTCCCAATTGCTGCCGTCTGCGGGATTATTATCGTGATTGTGGTCCCGATGGTGAACTGTGAGTTCGCGGAGATTCTCCCGAGTGAACTCACGTGCACAGCGGCCGCAGATCCAGGGGTACATCTTCAGTGCTTTTTCCCGGTAGCCCTGCTCGCGCAGCTCGCGGTTGCGCCGGGCCTCTGCCACGACTTCGTCTAGCTTGTTATTGCGGTTGGGTCTGTCGTCCACGTTTTGTCTCCGGTGACTGGACCAGGTGCTAGCCAGCAAAAGTCTACAACCACTGCCCTGGTTGGGAATGAGATTAAGTGTAGCATTTTCCTACGCGCCGCTCGGCGCAGGAGAATGTAATACAATGCCGCTCTAGTGCAGTTTCCCGATTCTAGCTTTGGAGGGTGGCATGCAAAATTACGAAACCCCTCCATTGCGGCTTTCCTGGGCTGTTTGGGGTCTTGGGGCAGCGCTCTACTTGATCGGGTTTTATCAACGGGTGGCACCGGGTGTAATAACCGCGGAGTTGATGAGCGATTTCTCACTCAACGCCGCTGCCCTGGGAAATCTCTCCGCCTTTTATTTCTACAGCTATGTTGCCATGCAGATACCCACAGGGCTGTTGGCGGATCACTGGGGACCGCGCCGGCTGTTGACCTTGGGTGCAGCGGTGGCGGGACTCGGCACACTGGCGTTCGCATTGGCACCGGATGCGGCTTGGGCTGGAATTGGGCGCTTGATGATCGGCGGATCCGTGGCAGTAGCATTTGTCGGCATGCTCAAGCTCGCCGGTCATTGGCTGCCGGCCCGGCAGTACGCGCTGGCGACCGGTATGGCGCTGTTCTGCGGAATTATCGGCGCTGTGTTTGCCGGGGTACCTCTGAGAATGCTGGTAGATCTGTTCGGTTGGCGACCTATCATGCTGGGATCCGCCGTTATCACCTGTGTCGTGGCAATAGCGATCTGGTGGTTGGTGCGGGACGACCCGAGCGAGCGAGGCTACAAAAGCCATATGCAGGAGCTGGAGCCGAACCATGCACTGGGATCGACTGGTGTAATGGCGGGTATAAAAGAGGTTTTTGCCTTTCGAAATACCTGGCTGCTCTATTTTGTACCCGGTGGGATCGTCGGTAGCGTTTTGGCTTTTTCCGGTTTGTGGGGCGTACCCTACCTCACTACCCACTACGGGATGGAAGGGACTCAGGCTGCGGCCCTCTGTTCAGCGATGTTGATAGCTTGGGCCGTGGGTGGCCCAATGTTCGGCTGGATGTCGGATCATCTGGGACACCGCAAGCCGCTATATGTTTTGGGTTGTGTTATCCAGTTTGTCGGTTGGTGCATCCTGTTGTTGGTCCCCGGCCTTCCACTCTGGCTTCTGGCTCTATTGCTGATTACTGTGGGTTTCTTTGCGGGCAACATGATCATCGGCTTCGCGTTTGCGCGGGAATCGGTGCCAGTTCGTCTGGCGGGTACCTTGTCAGGGGTGGTCAATATGGGTGTCATGATGGGACCGATGGTGCTACAGCCGGCCATGGGCTGGATGCTGGATCTATCCTGGAGAGGAGCTTCCGCCGAGGGTATTCGGATCTATGACCTGGATGCTTACCGTAGTAGCTTTTCGCTCATGCTGGGATGGCTGCTCCTCTCCCTGATCCTGATTCTGTTGACCCGGGAGACGCACTGCAGGCAACAGGCATGAGGCTCGTCCTGATTGGCCGGATAGAGAAGTGACCCTCCTTGTCGCCGGTATCAAGCATAAGTTTATAATGCCGGAACAGTTGCCGACGATGGAGATTCATGAATGATGAATAGATTGCCTCTGTGGCTGCTTCCGCTGGTATTGCTCGCCTCCTGTACCCAATCCAATGTCCGGTACGACGTTGGACCCGGGGGGGCAATGGTTGCTGGCTCCCAGGTACAACTTAACAGCGAGGTGCAGATTGCGCCACGCCAGGCGAGAGTCTTCTTCCAGCGTGGAAAAATGATCAACAAATCCCAGCTCGATTACTACTACCCAAGTTGTGATATCGAGGTACGGCGACTGAGCGACGAGATTCAGACTGTGCAGCGGGATACCTTTACCGTTACTCGCGTTTCATCAGGTCAGGAGCAGGTAGTCGATAGCGGCGGGGTCAAGGTAGCGGGGTTCAGCTGGGGTGTCGGTAGCGGCTGGGGTGGTGGCGGACTTCTCTGGCGAAGGGGAAACTCCATCCATCGCTATTTTCGCTTGGACCTTCATTCCGAGCAGCAACCGGATGTGATGCGCCTCACTTGTCGTGGCGCCTGGGACGATTCCCCGAGCGCTCGTTTTCCCACTTCCCAGGAGACACGGATCGCGCTGGGGGAATACGTAACATTTCTATGAATGACCCGGCTGTTGGTTGATACTCCCTGTACCTGCAGGGTCGAGGAATCCCGAGGATGGTGATAACCGAGATACTGGCGAGAAATGCCAGGCGATTTGGGAGCGATATCGCCCTGGTGGAACGGGATCCGGCATTGTCGTCCCGCAGGGAAATGACCTGGGAAGCGTTCGACCAGGAGGCCAGCCGCCTTGCCCACGCTTTGCTTGCCGCGGGAATCAACAAGGGGGATCGTGTAGCCCACCTGATGATGAATAGCCTCGAATGGCTCCCAAGCTATTTTGGTATTCTGCGAGCCGGTGCCTGGGCCGTGCCCCTCAATTTCCGTTTCGACGCTGAGACCATAGCATCCTGTATCGGTTTAGTTGAACCGAAACTACTGGTATTCGGGGAGGAATTCATCGAGCGAGTGGATGCAGTCAAGGCGGAGCTCGATAAAAGCGTCGCTACCTATGTATTCGTTGGACCTGATGCCCTCTGCCCCGGATATGCTGTCCACTACAACGATTTTGTCGCCGGGATGTCTTGCTGTCTGCCCGCTGTGACACTCGATATTTGCGATGATGCGGCACTCTATTTCACCTCCGGTACCACAGGGGCCCCCAAGGCGGTTAGGCTCACCCACCGCAATCTGGAGCATGCTTGCTATGTGGAGAATCAACACCACAAACAAACCCGGCAGGATACGTTTCTCTGCATTCCACCGCTTTACCACACCGGTGCCAAGATGCACTGGTTCGGCAGTTTTATCGTCGCGGGAAAGGCGGTCATACTAAAGGGCGCCCATCCTCGGTGGATACTCGATGCGGTATCCGAGGAAGAGGTTAGCATCGTTTGGCTGTTGGTTCCTTGGGCCCACGATATCCTCATCGCCTGGGAGAGGGGTGAACTCGATTTGGGGCGGTACCGGCTTCGGCAATGGCGTCTGATGCATATCGGTGCTCAGCCCGTGCCTCCGAGCCTTATCCACGCCTGGAAGCGTGTATTTCCGGATCACGATTACGACACCAACTACGGTCTGACAGAATGTTCCGGCCCGGGCTGCGTCCATCTGGGGATGAACAATACCCAAAAGATAGGCTCTATCGGTCTACCCGGTTTCGATTGGGAGTGCAGGATTGTCGATTCCAACGGCAACGATCAGGCGCCTGGAGAGCCGGGTGAGCTGTTAGTGAAAGGACCAGGCGTAATGAAGGAGTACTATCGAGACCCCAAAGCGACTTTGGAGGCGATTGCGGACGGATGGTTGCATACCGGGGATATCGCACGCCGGGACAAAGAGGGATTCATATGGCTGGTGGATCGCAAGAAGGACCTGATTATTACCGGCGGCGAAAACGTCTCTCCAGTAGAGGTGGAGCATTGTCTGATGCAGCATCCAGCGATTCAGGATGCTGCGGTTATCGGCACACCCGACAAGCGGCTGGGCGAGGTGGTTACTGCCATCGTGCAGTTGAAGGCAGGGCATGAACTCTCGGTGCGGGAAGTGCACGAGTTTGTAGAGATGCTGCCACGCTACCAGAGACCCCGCCTGCTGTATTTTGATCGGGTCCCCCGCAATGCGACAGGTAAAATCGAAAAGCCCAGGCTGCGGGCGAAATACAACCAACAGGATATCTAGGCATGGATGTCACGCATATTCTTGATGGACTGAACGATGCACAGCGGGAGGCCGTCTCCGCGCCGGCCGGTAGTCTATTGGTTCTCGCTGGAGCGGGCAGTGGCAAGACTCGGGTGCTGGTGAATCGCATTGCTTGGCTGATTCGCGTAGCTCAAGCCTCTTCCTGGAACATACTAGCGGTCACTTTCACCAACAAAGCGGCCAGGGAGATGCGAGGGCGCATCGAGATGCTGCTGGAGCAGCCGGTTGGCGGTATGTGGGTAGGGACTTTTCATGGTCTGGCTCACCGCTTTCTGCGCGCCCACTGGGAGGACGCAGGGCTTTCGAGACAGTTCCAGATTCTGGATTCGGATGACCAGTACAGGCTTCTGAAACGGTTGATCAAGGGATTGAATCTGGATGAGGCACGCTGGCCAGCGCGCCAGGCCCAGTGGTTTATCAATGCACAGAAGGACGAGGGAAGGCGCCCTCAGCATATGGATGGCGAAGGTGATCCGTTCCTGGGGCAGATGATCCGCATATACACAGAGTATCAGGCGGCCTGCGAACGTGGTGCCTTAGTGGATTTTGCAGAGCTTTTGCTTCGTACCCATGAGCTGTTACGCGACCGCCCGGATATTTTGCAGCATTACCGGGAGCGCTTTCGCTATCTGCTGGTCGACGAATTTCAGGACACCAATAGCGTTCAATACGCCTGGTTGAGGCTGCTGGCTGGAGATCGGGGAAATCTCTTTGTCGTTGGCGACGACGATCAGTCCATCTACGGCTGGCGTGGCGCAAGAATCGAGAATATCCGAGATTTTCAACAGGATTACCCAGAGGCGCCCATTGTAAGGCTGGAGCAGAATTATCGCTCTACCCAGAATATTCTCGAGGCGGCGAATGCGGTTATCGCCCACAATCCCTCCCGACTGGGTAAAAACCTCTGGACCGATGGTGGCGAAGGCGAACCGGTAAGTGTTTACGCTGCTTACAATGAGGTGGATGAGGCGAGATTTGTCGTCGGGCGTATATGCCACTTTATTGAGCAGGGCCACAATCGGGCCGAGGCCGCGATACTTTATCGTTCGAATGCGCAGTCGCGCCAGTTCGAAGAGGCGCTGATCCAAGCTCAGGTGCCCTATCGCGTTTACGGAGGTTTGAGGTTTTTCGAGCGCGCAGAAATCAGGGATGCGCTGGCCTATCTGAGGCTTGTTGCCAGTCCACGCGATGATGCTGCCTTTGAAAGAGCCGTCAATCAACCACCGAGAGGTATAGGGCCGCGTACCCTTGATGGGGTTCGCGCCCATGCCCGGGAATTCTCGACATCGCTATGGGACGCGGTGCTTGAATTAATAAGCGGGGGCGCCCTCCCCCGCCGCGCTGTCAAGGCGCTGACTGGATTTATTGACCTGATCGAAAACCAACGTGTGAGAGCCCAGGGTATAGCGCTGCATGAACTCACGGACCAGCTCATATCGGCATCCGGACTTCCAGACCACTACCGAAAAAGCCGGGACGGTAAGGGGCAGGATCGGATTGAGAACCTGGAAGAGCTGGTCAATGCCACACGTCAGTTTGTACCGGATTCGGTTGTTGGGGGCAGCGATACAGCGGCGGATCAAAGTCCTGAAGCGGAGCAAGGGGTTTCGGATGCTGATCCATTGTCGGCTTTCCTAGCCCAGGCGGCCCTCGAGGCAGGTGATACCCAGGCTGACGAGTATGAGGACTGTGTTCAGCTGATGACGCTGCACTCCGCCAAGGGGCTTGAGTTCCCACTGGTTTTCATCGCCGGTCTCGAAGAAGGCCTGTTTCCCCACAGCATGTCCAGCCAGGACCCGGAGCGATTGGAGGAAGAGCGAAGGCTATGTTACGTCGGTATGACCAGGGCGATGCAGCAGCTCTATCTCTGTTACGCCGAAAGCCGACGGCTGCATGGCAATGAACATCTTTCGCTCCCATCGCGGTTTTTACGGGAGATTCCGAGGGCGCTGCTTCAGGAAGTGAGGCAGCCAGCTCAACTGCAAAGGCCGATGTACTCTCCTTCCGCCAGCACAATCAGCGAAGAGGATGGCGCTTTTCGATTGGGGCAGCGAGTACTGCACGCTAAATTTGGGGAGGGTGTGGTACTCAACGCCGAAGGAGCGGGCGGCAGTGCAAGGGTGCAGGTTAATTTCGAATCCGCGGGCATCAAATGGCTGGTATTAGCCTATGCAGGGCTTGAGCCATTGTGAGGATTCGCTCGGTAGACGGCGGAGTTGGTACGCTTTGAGTAGGTACTCATACAGAGTAGCAACCGCTGTTCGATTCCGATATCCTCACAGCATTTGTGCGCGATACCAACGGGTTAGTGCCTATGGAAAAGCTGCTACGAATCGCTCGAATAGTAGACAGATTCAATAATCGAGTCGGCCTGCTGCTCTCCTGGCTGGTGTTGGTTATGGTGATTGTCGGAGTCTATAACGCAGTGACCCGAAAGCTGAGCCAATCCATCGGCGTGGATCTCAGCTCCAACATGTACATCGAGGCACAATGGTACATGTTCAGTCTGGTATTCCTCTGGGCGGCGGCATACACCTTGCGCCACGGCGCACATGTTCGGGTGGATATCATTTATTCGCGTCTCTCACGGAGACGCAAGGCGTGGATAGACGTACTGGGAACGATGCTGTTTCTAATACCACTATGTCTATTGGTCATTTGGGTGAGTGTTCCCTATGCCTGGGAGTCCTGGCGAATCTTGGAGGATTCTCCGGATCCCGGGGGCTTGCCCCGCTATTTGATTAAGAGCGCCATTCCAATTGGCTTCATCCTGCTATTGATGCAGGGATTGTCCGAGCTGGTACACAATATCGCGTTGCTTCGCGGCATGGATAACGGAAGTGAGGAATCCGGAGATAGGGAGGCGGCACTATGAATCCCGATCTTCTCGGCCCCATTATGTTCGGAGCGGCGCTGCTATTGATATTCAGTGGTTACCCCGTGGCGTTCGCCCTCGGTGGAACCTCGTTGATATTCGCCGCCATCGGTATTCACATGGATTTGTTGAACTTCGCGATGCTTCAGGCGATTTCCCAGCGGATATTCGGAGTCATGCAGAGTTACACGCTGCTGGCGGTGCCTTTTTTCATCCTAATGGGCACAATTCTCGAGCGTACCGGATTGGCAAAGGATCTGCTCAAGACCATGGGCAACGCATTCGGGCCGCTGCGCGGAGGTCTCGGGTTTTCAGTCATTTTGGTGGGTACGCTGTTGGCAGCAGCTACCGGCGTGGTGGGCGCTACCGTGGTGGCGATGGGGATGATTGCCTTACCCATTATGTTGAAGTACCACTATTCGAAGAGCCTTGCCACTGGCATCATCTCGGCCTCGGGTACTTTGGGACAAGTGATCCCGCCCAGTATCGTTCTGATCGTTCTGGCCGATCAGCTGGGGGTATCCGTTGGCGATCTGTTCGTGGGGTCGCTGATCCCCGGTGTGATGCTATCCGGCATGTATATGGTTTACGTGGCGATCATCGCTTTTGTTTCTCCAGATTCCGCGCCGGCGATGCCGGAAGAGGATCGCAGCATGCGGGGGTGGGAGCTATGGCGGGAGATTATCTGGGTGATGATGCCACCTCTGGTGCTGATCGTTGTGGTGCTCGGAAGCATCTTTGTTGGTTGGGCAACGCCTACCGAGGCGGGCGCCTTCGGTGCGATAGGCGCAATTGGTTTGGCTGCTCTCAACCGGCGGCTTACCCTCAAGTCTGTCAGGGAGAGCATGGATACTACCGCCAAACTCACCAGTATGGTGCTCTTTATTCTGGTGGGTTCGCAGACTTTTTCGCTAGTTTTCCGCGGTTTGTTCGGGGATCTCTGGATAGAGGAACTGCTCACCAGTTTACCCGGTGGTGTGATTGGCTTCCTTATTCTGGTCAATCTGGCGATATTTGTGCTGGGCTTTTTTATCGACTTCTTCGAAATCGCCTTTATTATCGTTCCATTGGTAGCGCCTGTTGCGGCGAGGGTACTGGCACCCATGTTTGCAGAATTCGATGAGCCCGCGCGCATGGCTTTGGTTTGGTTCGGCGTCATGATTGGCATGAATTTACAGACATCGTTCTTGACGCCACCTTTTGGCTTTTCGCTATTTTACCTCAGGGGTGTGGCTCCTCCCGAGGTGAAGACGGGACATATCTATCGTGGGGCAATACCCTTTATTGGTATTCAAGTTGTCGGTCTGCTGTTGTTGTTTTACTACCCGCAACTGGTCACCTGGTTGATCAGTATCGGTTTTGGGCAACAGGGTTAGTCACGAGAGTTCTTGAGGCGCTCCTGCCTGGTTTTAACTTTGAATAGTGAATGCTTTGGTTCTGGCGGGGGTGCCCACTGTTCCACAGCGGGGGTTGTGCTGAGGACATTTCCGACTCTTCTTGAAACTGAAAAACCGGCCAGGGAGGGCCGGTTTTTCCTGGGTATTGAAGCTTCGCAGCTTACGAAGCTGCCTTTTGTTTAGCCTCCGAAAGCAAAACTTGCATAGGCGGTTTCGGCACTGCTGAACCACTTGTCGGAGTCTACCTTGAATTTACTCCAGTTATCGTAGATTGCCTTGTAAGCGGGATCGGCCGCCGCCAGTTCACCATATAGCGAAAATGCCTCCTTTTGCGCAGCCTGCATAATTTCAGTGGAGTACTGGCGCATTTGCACACCCTTGTCCAACAGGCTTCTGAGAGCGGCGGGATTCTTAGAATCGTAGTCCACCATCATCTGTTGGTTCGCTTGAGCCGAAGCGGTGATAAGCATCTGTTGATAAACTTTCGGCAATCCGTCCCAGGCCGCCTGGTTTACATAAACGCTCAAGGTCGGAGCGGGCTCCCACCAACCGGGATAGTAGTAGTACTTGGCCACTTTATAGAACCCAGCTTTCTCGTCATCGTAAGGACCAACCCATTCAGTAGCATCGATTACACCGCGTTCCAGTGCCGGGTAAATGTCTCCACCGGCCAAGACCTGTACTGTGGCCCCCAGGCGGCTCATTACCTTGCCGCCCAGTCCGGGTATGCGCATCTTCAGACCTTTCAAATCCGCTGGCGTGTTTACTTCCTTACGAAACCACCCCCCCATTTGGCAACCAGTGTTGCCCGCAGGCAGATTGACGATATTGAAGTCTGAGTAGATCTTGCGCATTTGATCAATGCCGCCGCCGTTGTACAGCCAGGCATTTTGCTGCCTGAAATTTAGGCCGAATGGCATAGCAGTGTCGAATGCGAATGCTGGGTTTTTCCCTATGTAGTAATAAGATGCCGTGTGGCCGCAGGGGAAGGTACCCTGAGAGACCGCATCAAAAACCTCCAGGCCACCGACCAGTTCGCCACCCGCGTAGGGAATGATCTGGAAATTGCCGTCGCTCATCTCTTTAACTCGCTCGGCGACGGTTACCGCACCTCCGTAGATGGTATCGAAAGCCTTGGGCCAACTGGTTGGCATGCGCCAACGGATTTTTTTATCCGCAGCGATAACAGCAGGTGCAGCGACCGCGGCCGCAGTACCCACAGCGGCTTTCTTGATAAAATCGCGACGTTTCATCTGGTTCTCCTTCGGTTAAGAATTATTATTGGCAACAGGGTTTATATATAGGGCAAAGTGGCATAAAGCGCAATCCAGAATGAATCGGCTACCCCCCCTCTCCCTCTACCTTCATATTCCCTGGTGCAGGCACAAATGCCCCTATTGTGATTTCAATTCCCATCAACTGCTTGGTAGCGAGGATTTTGCACTTTACCGAAAGGCGCTATTGCTTGATCTGGAGCTTGAATTGCCGCTGGTAGCAGGACGTAGATTGGAATCGATTTTTATCGGTGGAGGTACCCCCAGCCTGTTTGGAGGTGGTGAAATCGGTCGGCTGTTGAGGGGTATTGGATCCCGGGTGGATTGTCGCGACGATATGGAGATAACCTTGGAGGCAAATCCGGGTGTTTCTGATAGCTTTCGCTTTTCAGGTTATAGGGAAGCGGGTGTTAACCGTCTTTCATTGGGTATACAGAGTTTCAATTCCCAGAGTCTCACGGGCCTGGAGCGTATCCATGGACCAGAGGAAGCTTTGGGGGCGTTCAATGATGCCAGGGCTGCCGGGTTCAATAACATAAATCTCGATCTGATGTTTGGATTACCAGGGCAATCACCAAGGATGGCCGCGGAGGATCTCTACGCCGCGGTGGAGTTGCTGCCCGAACACATCTCTTATTACCAATTGACACTGGAGCCTAATACACGGTTTGCTGCCTTACCACCCCCTGCCCTTCCTGGCGAAGAGCAGATTTGGCAGATGCAATCCGAGGGCCAGCGAGTACTTTTAGAGAGCGGCTATGCGCAGTATGAAGTATCGGCTTTCAGTCGCCCAGGCAGCCAATGCGTGCATAATTTGAACTATTGGCGATTTGGCGACTACCTTGGGCTTGGGGCGGGTGCTCACGGAAAATTGACCGTTGAGGGAGGGGGTATTGTACGCCGCTGGCGAGTGAGGGGACCCTCACACTATCTCAAGACCGCCGGCACCGAGGCGGCGTTAGGGGGGTCTATAACACTGACGGAAAACGATATCAAAACTGAGTTTATGATGAATCTGCTTCGATTGAACGAGGGCTTTTCTCCCGACTTCTATCAATCCGTAACCGGTTTGGAATTTACAGGCATTGAAGCGAATTTGAAATTGGCCCAGGCCAGGGGTTTGGTCTCGATGGGTCCTGACGAAATCCGTTGTACTAATCGAGGCAGACGGTTTCTAAATGATACGCTGGCCTTTTTCTTATGATTGTTGACGTCGCCTGCTTATCCGCAAGTAGTGCCAATGGCTGGAATGCAGCTATATATCAGGATGGCAATGCGCCTCCCTGCTCGGAAACATGGGCGGGGGTTGTACCTTTTTCCAGCTTGCACTATTATGGCCAGCTACCCAGCCTGCTAGAACTTTCGGTGGGTGACACAAGTAATCCCAATACAGAGGCGAGTATGAAAGCGGATATCCATCCAAAATATAGTGATATCAAGGTCGTATGCAGTTGTGGGAACGAGTTTGCCACTCGCTCGACAATGGGCGAAGACCTCCACGTGGAAGTCTGCTCCGCCTGCCATCCGTTTTTTACCGGAAAGCAGAAAATAATGGATACCGCAGGTCGGGTTGACAAATTCCGCAAACGCTACGCCAAAGGCTGAATACCACTCTATTCTTGTAGTCTCAATGAGTCACCAAAGGCGCCTTTTAGGCGCCTTTTTATTTCCGGTATGGATTTCTATGGTGGTTGGAAGGCAGTCGTTTGGCCAATACTTGTAACAGCTGTTTGGCTTCCCGCCTGGGGCATCGCTGGCATTTCCAGCGTGGATTGTTTGCCTAAAAAACCGTAATATTTCTCCTTTAAAATACTTATCCCCCCATTAAGCTCAAAGTCAACTAGAGGAAATGAAGATGAAGGTATCTGTACTTGGCGCCGCCGGTGGTATTGGTCAACCCCTTTCCCTGCTGCTGAAAAACGCACTGCCCGACGGATCGGAACTTGCACTCTATGACGTGAGTCCAGTTGTACCGGGTGTGGCTGCCGACCTTAGCCACATACCGACTAATGTCAAAGTAAGCGGCTACGGTGCCGATCAGTTGGAATCTGCGCTGGAGGGGAGCGATGTGGTGGTCATCCCGGCGGGCGTGCCCCGCAAACCGGGCATGACCAGGGATGATCTGTTTAATGTAAATGCTGGGATAGTTCGCGATTTGGTCTCTACTGGTGCGAAAGTTTGTCCAAACGCCTGTTACGGGATTATCACAAACCCCGTCAATTCCACTGTCCCTATTGCCGCGGAAACTTTGCGCAAAGCGGGCGTTTATAATCCTCGCAAGCTCTTCGGGATTACTATGTTGGACGTTATTCGCTCGCAAACATTTGTCGGGGAGAAAAAGGGGCTGGATCCGGTTACGCTGAAAATCAATGTGATTGGCGGCCACAGTGGAGACACGATTATTCCCCTGCTATCCCAGATTGGGATCGATTTTACCCAGGAAGAGTTGGAAAGCCTCACTCCACGGATCCAGAATGCAGGAACAGAAGTGGTCGAGGCGAAGGCCGGCGGAGGATCTGCAACGCTGTCGATGGCGGATGCGGGGGCGAGATTCACGTTGAAACTGGTCGCTGCTTTAGGAGGTGAAGAATCTGTCCAGTGCACTTTCGTTGAAGTTGAGAATCAGCCCACAGAATTCTTGGCGCTTCCGGTGAGATTGGGCCCCAACGGCGTTGAGGAGATTCTCGACGCGGGTAAACTCAGCGATTTCGAGCAAAAGCTCTTTGACGATATGTTGCCCGGCCTAAGGGGTAACATCAAGAAAGGTCAAGAATTTATCCTCAACGCTTGAGTATTCAAGTGACCGATCGGCCCATCGGGCCGATCGGTCTTGTTTACCTGTCAGCACCGGTACAGGTTTGTGAGCGGTATACCGGTTTTTCAATGTTCCTCCTTTGCCCCTTCCCGCTTCGGCCATAGCGGAACCAACTTTCTAACCGGACGTCCGTCCTAATAGTGGCTCTCAACTTGTGATGAGCCCACGCCTCTGTTATAAAACAAAGTTCATCTGCGTCGGCTTATATCACTAGAGAAAAATTTTATGGCTGAGAAAACGATTACGTTGACCAATAATTCTGACGGCAAATCCGTGGACTTGCCGTTGCTTCAGGGGACTGTGGGGCCGGAAGTGATGGATATCACGTCACTCTACGGGAAAATGGGTATATTCACTTTTGATCCCGGTTTTGTAGCAACTGGAAGTTGCCGAAGCGCCATAACTTACATCGACGGTAATGCCGGTAAACTTTGGTATCGCGGTTATCCAATCGAGCAGCTGGCAGAGAAGGCAAGTTTTCTTGAGGTAGCGTACCTGTTGCTCTACGGTGATTTGCCCAAGGAAGATCAACAAAACGAGTTTGAGCATATTATCCGCTACCACTCCATGATTAAGGAAACCGTAAAGAGTTTTTTCGACGGTTTTCATTTCAACGCTCATCCTATGGCCGTCATGGTAGGTGTGGTGGGGTCCTTGTCAGCTTTCTACCATGACTCCCTCGATATCCACAATCCTCGCCATCGGGAGATTTCAGCCCATCGTCTGATCGCCAAGATGCCGACAATCGCGGCCGCCAGTTACAAGCACAATGTCGGCGAGCCGTTCATCTATCCCCGCAATGACCTTGACTACTGCGCAAACTTTTTACATATGATGTTTGCCACCCCCTGTGAGGAGTATGTCCCCTCCCCGCTCGCGGTAAAGGCTATAAACTTGTTGTTTATACTTCATGCCGATCACGAGCAGAATGCCAGTACCTCCACGGTTCGCCTGGCAGGTAGCTCTCAAGCGAACCCATTCGCTTGTATCGCATCTGGTATCGCCTCGCTCTGGGGACCAGCGCATGGCGGCGCCAACGAAGCAGTGCTAGATATGTTGGAGCAAATTGGTGATGTTTCCCATGTCGACGAGTATATTGCCCGGGCCAAGGATAAGGATGATCCGTTTCGCCTTATGGGTTTTGGCCATCGTGTGTACAAGAATCATGATCCACGAGCGACGATCATACGCAAGGTGTGCCATGAGATTTTGGATTCGATGCCAGACTCCAGCAATCCGATGTTTGAATTGGCGCTGAAGCTCGAGGAAGTTGCGCTTGAGGATGAGTACTTCGTAGAGCGTAAGCTCTACCCGAATGTGGATTTCTATTCTGGGATTATCTACCGGGCTTTGAATATTCCCACGAGCATGTTCACTGTCATGTTCGCCATTGCACGCACAGTAGGTTGGATGGCGCATTGGATGGAAATGATGGACGATCCCCAGCAGCGCATAGGCCGACCACGTCAGATATATACCGGTCACGATAGAAGGGATTATGTCCCTCTGAGTGACCGTTAAGATAGAAGCGACCTAACCCTCTTTAGGGGCGCCCCCGGGTCCGGCTCGTCGTTAAGAGGGCTCAGGGGTGGGTTCGCCTGATCAGCACGCCTTAGTCCAATTAGCTCAAACACAACATCGCCCGCTCGGAATTCAAACATGGGAAGGGGTTTGGTTCCGCCACCAGGGAAGCGAGCCTGGAACTCTCGTTGGGCATAAGGAATTCGCCTCTCAAGTAGATAATGCACGATCTCGTCGGGAGACTCTGAGTACACATAAAGCCGTATCGGGGTATTAATGTCGGCTGTACCAGTCAGCACCCTGCCGACGAGCCGCGGCGCAAAGGCAGCCATATCCGACATAGCTTCTATCGCCAATTGACGGAGGTGTTTTAGTGATTTGGATTGGCTTTCCTGCTTGAACAGTTGTTGATACTCCTTGAGCGCATGGTCGATTTCACTATTTTCTGGGAACAATCGCTGGTCTCGGCAACCAACACGAGCCGCCGCTTTGCGACGAGCAGATTGGAAGTCCAGACATTCCTGATCCGCCAGCAGTCGTGCTGCTATTTGGGTCATTTGTAGCCTGAGGTACTGGCGTCCGTTCCGCCGTTTAGAAGGGATCATCGTCTCCCTGAGCGACCGTTCCTTTGCTATTCCCAGCGCGTGGGATTGTCGATGGGCTTGCAGCCTGGGTCGGCCTATTGTTTTCAAAGAAGACTTCAAACAGGGCATTTTCCTGATTGGCCGAAGCGCGTTTTCCTGTTTTAGGGTCTATACGCACAGTTACGATTCCCTGAGGTGCTTCTAGCGGAATTTCTTCTGTATCTGCAAGCGCTACTTTCATATATGAGATCCAAGCAGGCAGGGCAGCTTTACCTCCCACTTCACCTCTGCCTAGGGGCTTCGCAGAATCGAAACCCACCCAAACTACAGCGACATGGGATCTATTGAATCCGTTAAACCAGGCATCTTTCTGGTCATTTGTTGTACCTGTCTTTCCGGCAATGTCGTTGCGACCCAGGACTCGTGCCTTGGTGGCTGTACCATACCTAACCACATCCCGGAGCATTGAGTTCATAAGATAATAGTTTTGCGGGCTTATGACTCTCGGTGCAGCCGGGTGTTCTTCACTTGTTTGATTTGTAACGATGGGGGCGCCCTCCTCGTTTACTTCGCAGCGGGGGCAAACTGTGGGTGGGGCCGCATGGTATTGAAGCTTATTTTCGCGGTCTTCGATCCTTTCGATAAAGTAGGGTGTTATTCGATAGCCCCCATTGGCTAAAATTGAATAGGCAGCTGCCATCTGCATCGGTGTTACGGTTCCGCTCCCCAATGCTAGCGATAGGTTGTGAGGCATACTCTCTGGGTCGAAACCGAAACGACTGATGTGGTTTAGCGCGTGTTCTATGCCCATTGAGCGCAGCAGTCGAATAGAGACCAGATTTCTTGATTTTGTCAGGGCCATGCGCAGCCGAGTCGGGCCAAAGAATTTTCCACTATAGTTTTTTGGTCGCCACGCTCCCTCCAGACTGGGATCATTGAAGACAACCGGCGCGTCGTTTATCAGACTTGCCGGGGTAAATCCGGCTTCGAGCGCCGCCGAATAAATGAATGCCTTGAACCCGGAGCCCGGTTGGCGTTCGGCTTGGGTGGCGCGATTGAATTTGCTACTGAAAAAATCATACCCCCCGACCAAGCTGCGAACGGCCCCGTTATCTGGGTCCAGCGATACGAGGGCGCCCTCTACTGCGGGTATCTGGGCCAGGCGCAGAGACTTTTTGGTTTCTGAGATTTGCGTCAAGACTCGAACAACGTCTCCCGGTTTGGCGATTTCCTCAGCTCCCTTTGGCGCCAGACCTCGGTAGTTTTCGTTTTTGTACTTGAATGCCCAACTCAACCCATTCCAATCTATGGTTGCCCGCTGGCCATCACCTAAATAGACCTCCAGAGCTTTCTTCCTCACGCTCGTGACCACTGCTGGTGGCAGGTCGCCAACAGTGGGTAGTCTCCGCAGCAAGTCATCGAGTGACGCGGTATCGTCAAGGGCTGATTCCCCTACAGACTGCTCTGGTCCACGGTAGCCGTGACGCTGATCGTAATTCTGTAGGGCTTGGCGTAGCGCTTGAGTCGCTGCACTTTGTAAGTTGCTGTCGATAGTGGTAAAAACTGACAAACCGTCGGTATACAGGTTCTCGCCGTAACGCTCAAACAGCTCCGCTCTGACCATCTCGGCTACATAGGGTGCCTCTACTTCAATGTCGGCTAGGTGAATGCGCGCGGAAACTGGTGCCTCCAACGCCGTTTCATAGGCTGCTGACTCTATGTAGTCGTGTTTCACCATCTGACCGAGTACATAATCCCTGCGCTCCAGAGCACGCTCCGGGTCCGTTACCGGGTTGTACTTCGAGGGTGCTTTGGGAAGGCCGGCTATCATAGCCATCTGAGCCAGATTCAGCTGGTCAACTTGTTTTCCATAATAGATTTGTGCGGCGGCGCCGACACCATAGGCGCGGTGCCCCATGTATATTTTGTTTAAGTAAAGTTCGAGGATCTCCTCTTTACTGAACTCGCTTTCGATCTTGAAAGAGAGGAGTATCTCTTTTAGCTTTCGGGTGTAGGTTTTCTCCCGACTTAGGAAAAAATTTCTCGCCACCTGCATAGTGATCGTGCTACCACCCTGTTTTTTCTCCCCAGTCATCAAAAGCTGTACTGCGGCACGGAGGATTCCCTGATAGTCGACTCCGGGATGCTGGAAGAAACGGTTATCCTCAGCGGCAAGAAACGCCTGCACGAGCTTTTTTGGAAGCTCGTGGTAACTCAACGGAATTCTTCTCTTTTCCCCATATTCCGCGATCAGCAAAGAATCGCGGGAATATATCCGCAACGGTACTTGAAACTGAACGTTGCGTAGGCTTTCCGTTGGCGGTAAATCAGGAGAAAGGTAGAGATAGGCCGCTGCTAAGGCCGCCACGCCCAGAAATGCGAGTGTAAATAGGGTTCCTAAAAGGAATTTGAGGAATTTCATTAACCACTTCATGCGCCAGTTCACGTTACCACGATATACAGGTCGCTAAATTATCAGTGGGAGGTGTCGATACACAAGCAAAAGCTGTGTTTGAGAGGATATTTTATTCAAACTGTGAATGCGGCCTTTCATTTGGAATTTATTTACTCATTAGATGTTAAGTGTTTTAATTGAAAGGGTTTACTTAAGTTTCCAGAAGAAAATTCTTCCGGAATTCGACGCCCAGTGAATAAGGAAACAAGATGTTCCCTTTTAGCTCAAAGAAACAAGCCATGCTCGGTATGGATGTAAGCTCGACAGCAGTTAAGCTCTTGGAGCTTAGCATGTCATCTGGACGAGCTGGCACGCGTTATCAGGTTGAATCCTACGCGGTGGAGCCACTTACCGCTAACGCCGTAGTAGAAAAAAACATAGCTGATGTAGATGCCGTCGGCCAGGCAATCAAAAATGTTGTGAATCGTTCTGGCACCAAAGCTCGCCAAGCTGCCGTCGCAGTTTCCGGTTCGGCGGTCATCACTAAGATCATTACTATGCCGGCAGCGCTTTCCGACAAGGAGATGGAAAATCAGATCCAACTCGAGGCGGATCAATATATCCCGTATCCGTTAGAAGAGGTGAATTTGGATTTTGAGGTTCTCGGGATATCCGAGAAGAATCCGGAGATGGTCGATGTTCTGCTAGCAGCCTCCCGCAGCGAAAACGTAGATGACCGCGTCGCCGCGCTGGAAATGGCGGGCTTAACCGCTGCGGTGGTGGATGTGGAGGCCTACGCGATGGAGAACGCTTTCACCCAAATTGTCGAACAACTGCCAGAGAAAGGAGAAGCGCAGACCGTTGCTATTGCAGATATTGGCGCAACCATTACCACCCTTAATGTCCTGCACAATGGCAAGATCATATACACCCGGGAGCAGAATTTTGGCGGTCGGCAGCTTACGGAGGAGATACAGCGCCGTTACGGGCTGTCCCACGACGAGGCGGGTATGGCAAAGCGTCAGGGGGGATTGCCCGACAATTACATTACCGATGTGCTAGACCCTTTCAGGGAAGCAATGGCACAACAAGTAAGTCGTGCTCTACAGTTCTTCTTCTCTTCGAGTGCCTACAACAGTGTTGATATCATCGTGCTCGCGGGGGGCAGCTCATCAATCCAGGGTATCGATGAGCTAATAGAAGAGCGCATGAGTACGCCGACCGTAGTGGCCAATCCATTCGCAAATATGTCCGTTTCATCCAACGTTAAACCGCAGAGTCTCAGCAATGATGCGCCCGCGCTTATGATTGCATGCGGATTGGCTCTCAGGAGCTTCGACTAAAATGGCACGTATCAATCTACTCCCATGGCGCGAAACACAGCGTAAGAAACGTCAGCGCGATTTTGGCGTATCGGTTCTCGGTGCTGTCCTGTTCGTTGGAGCGGCATGCGCGGCAACACACTTCTACGTTGAAGGGCTAATCCAGTTTCAGGAAAAAAGGAATGCTTATCTCGATAGAGAAATTGCTGAAATGGATATCAAGATCAAAGAGATTCGCAACCTCGAGAAAACCAAAGCGAAACTTCTTGCACGTATGGAGGTTATTCAGCAATTGCAGGGAAGCCGGCCGCTGGTGGTGCATTTATTCGACGAAATCGTGAAAACGGTTCCAGAGGGAGCTTATCTGGAAAAATTGGTCCAGACTGGCTCCAAACTTACATTGACGGGAAGAGCGCAATCGAATGCTCGAGTGTCATCCTATATGCGGAATATTGACGGGTCCGAGTGGATTGCCAAGCCGTTACTCCAGGTAATAACAAATAAGGCCGAATCGGGTACAGGCTTGAGCCATTTTACGCTAATGGCCAGCCAGGCAACCGTGCTCTCTGAAGAGGAGCAAAACGCAGCTATGGCGTCGAAGAAATAGGGCTGATTGGGTACAGGGGAAGTCTTTAAGGGGCACAACGTGAATCTTCAGGAACTAAACGAACTCGATTTAAACAGCATCGGTGAATGGCCTGGTGTCGTCAAAGGTGTGTTGGTCGCCATTCTCTGCGCAGCGCTTGGTGTCGGGTGGTATTACTTCGACACCGAAGATCAAATAGTCGAATTGCGTAGGGAAGAAGCGAAAGAGAAAGAGCTTCGGGTCACCTTTGAGAAAAAGCAGGCGAAGGCGGTCAATTTGGAGGCCTACAAAAAGCAGTTGGAGGAGATGAAACAGTCACTAGGGGCTATGCTCAGGCAGCTGCCGGATAAGACAGAGGTCGCTGAACTGCTTGTCGATGTTTCTCAGACTGGTCTCGCAGCGGGGTTGGAGTTCGAGCTATTCGATCCTCAGGGAGAAGTGCGGAAAGAGTTTTACGCAGAATTGCCGATCAAGATAAGAGTTACTGGTGACTACCATCAGTTTGGGAATTTTGTCAGCGGACTCGCTGCTCTGCCAAGAATCGTAACCATCCACAATATTCAGATAGTCCCAGCGAAAGAGGGCAGGCTGGCGATGGATGCGGTGGCAAAGACCTATCGCTACCTTGATGAGGAGGGAGAACAGTGAAACGCCCGTCGTCAGCCTTGATGCGATTGCTGCTACCACTGGTAGGCTTAATGCTGGTGGGATGTAGCGGCAACAATATGAGCGACCTCAGGAGCTTCGTTGCCGAGGTGAAATCGCGAAAGGCGGGGGATATAGAACCCCTTCCTGAAATCAAACCTATTGAGACTTTTGTATATGAGGGAGGTGACGACCGTCGCAACCCCTTTCGGCCGGTTGAGCAAGAGCGGGAGGCGATGGTAGCTGCGGATACCGATGGCTTGTCGCCAGATCCGAATCGGCGTCGAGAAGAATTGGAGAGCTACTCACTTGACTCAATGCGTATGGTGGGAACGCTGGCGCAATCGGGGACCATGTGGGCGCTAGTGAGAACCAAGGATGAAACGATCTATCGGGTGAAAGCAGGGAACTATATAGGTAGAAACCATGGACACATTACCCACATAGATGAGAATGATATCGAACTTACAGAAATCGTTTCTAACGGGCAGGGGGGCTACCGTGAGCGGCAAGCCTCTCTGACGATGAAAGAATAGCAAGCATCAGGGGTATCCGAGATATGGAGAAGTCATTTGAGTCCGGCACTGGTTGCCAGGGGAGTCGCGGCAGCAGTCGATATGGGGATATCGCGACGCCACTAACTGGTTTTCTCGCGCTCATCCTTTTCATGGTTTTTCTGCCGGCCCATGCCGCAGATAATACGCTGAAAGATATAAATTTTTCTGCCTTGCCAGGGAGCAATGTACGAATAACGCTCACTGCAGACAAGCCTATTGCTGAGCCCAAGGTATTTACCACAGACAACCCACCGAGAATAGCTATCGATCTATATGGGATGTCGAGCAGTTTGGAGCGTAAAACCGAAAAGATCGGCGTGGGAATGGCTCAAAGTGTGACGGCAATCGAAGCTGGCAGCCGGACTCGTGTTGTAGTTAATCTGGTCGCCCAGAGTACAAGCGACGTCGAAGTAAATGGCAATCAGTTGATAATCAATGTCGGGGCTGGGAATGCCGGTACACCGGTCGCATCCAAAGGCGCCGCGATAGCTGCACCGAGAACCGGAAATCTCCGCGCATCCAAGACCAGAGGCAGTATTGATGGTGTCGATTTTAGACGTGGAGATGGCGGTGAGGGTAGGGTCATTCTTGAATTGACCGATGATGCAGCGGTAATCGACATGCGCCAGCAAGGTAACCAGGTAGTATTAGATATCATGGACACTGCTTTGCCGGAGCGGTTTGCAAGGCGTTTTGATGTGGGCGATTTTGCGACCCCGGTAAAAGCCTTGGAGGTTACTACCCGCGGCTCCAACGTTCATGTGGCGATAGATACCGTTGGTGAGTATGACCATCTGGCGTTTCAGGCAGATGGCATCTTGACAGTGGAATTTCGGCCTCTGAGCAAGGCGGAAAAAGAGGAGTTGGAACGTAAGAGAGATGTTTTTACGGGTGAGCGGCTCTCGCTCAACTTTCAGGATATTCCTGTGCGCTCAGTGCTTCAGTTGTTGGCTGATTTTACTGGCCTGAATCTGGTGACCAGCGACACAGTTACCGGGCAGATTACTCTCCGATTGCAAAACGTCCCCTGGGATCAGGCATTGGATATAATTCTGAAGGCCAGGGGCCTGTCCATGCGCAAGAATGGCAATGTGATCATGGTTGCGCCAACTGAGGAGATCGCCGCCCGAGAAAAGCTGGAGCTGGAGTCGATGAAACAGATCGAGGAATTGGCTCCGCTGCGCACCGAGTACCTACAGATAAACTACGCCAAAGCCCAGGATCTCCAGAATCTTCTTAAGACCAAGGGTAACGAATTACTGACCCCTGGCCGCGGAAATGTCACCGTCGATCCCAGGACTAACACGCTGTTGGTTAGGGATACGGCTGCTAAATTGGAGGATATTCGACGCTTGGTGCAGAAGCTAGATATTCCGATTCGGCAGGTGATGATCGAGTCTAGAGTGGTGATTGCAAGCAATGAGTTTATAAAGGATATTGGCGTCCGTCTTGGATTCAATCGCTCAAATACCTTTAATGACAACGAGACGTTGGTTGCGGGTGCTGTACCCGGTCATATTAACGGCACGGGCGACCTTGATACCGGTACTTTTATGGGCGTGGGAGCGGGTATTTCGGAGGGCAGCAAAGAGAACTTGTTGGTCAACCTTCCCGCAACTGCGGCAACCAGTGGAGTCAACCTGTTGATCGGAAAAGTTGGTTCATACCTGCTGCAGCTGGAGCTGACAGCCATGCAGGAAGAGGGACGTGGTGAGGTAATATCTAGTCCGAGACTGATTACTTCAGACAAACACAAGGCAGTGATCAAGCAAGGTGTGGAGATTCCTTATCAGGAGGCAGCTTCGAGTGGTGCTACCTCGGTAAGCTTCAAGGAGGCGGTGCTGAGTCTGGAAGTGACTCCTAATATCACGCCTGATGATCGTGTAATCATGGATCTCAAGGTCACCAAAGACAATCCGGATTTTTCGCGTGAAGTGCTGGGTACACCCCCGGTAGACACCCGCTCCATCGAGACTTCTGTGCTAGTGGACAACGGAGAGACCATTGTGTTGGGCGGTGTTTTTGAGCGGATCAAGGCCGTGGATAGAGAGAAAGTTCCTTTCTTCGGCGATCTCCCTTATCTTGGATTCTTCTTCCGCTCAACTTTTGAGCAAGATCAAAACAATGAACTTCTGTTCTTTGTATCTCCAAGAATTGTTAAGGAGAGTCTGACAGTGAGATAATCGGGCAGTCAGATAAGGACACTTTTAATAGGGTAGCAAGGGCTCGCTGTTAAACAGCGGGCCCTTTTTCCGGTTTGTGTCTTGACCGGGGCGTGAATTTCAACCAAGAATGGGTAAATAAAAGGAACAAGCGGCGGGAACATGGGGCGGGCAAAGAAAAATATATTTCTCATTGGTCCGATGGGAGCGGGTAAGAGCACAATAGGTCGGCAGATTGCTTCGCTGCTGCGGTTGGAATTTGCTGATAGTGATCGCGAAATACAGCGCCGTACCGGTGTGGATATACCAACCATCTTTGATTTTGAGGGTGAAGAGGGATTTCGCAAGCGCGAGCGAATTGCAATCGATGATCTCACTCAGATCGAGGGGCAGGTATTGGCTACCGGTGGAGGGGTTGTGCTGGATCCGGATAATCGGCGTAATCTTTCGAGTCGCGGGTATGTTATTTATTTGGAATGTACGCCCAGCCAGCAATATGAGCGGACAATGCGGGACAAAAACAGGCCGCTTCTGCAGACTGACGATCCCTTGGCAACATTAGAAGCCCTGATGAAGGAGAGGGACCCGCTATACCGTAGTACCGCAGACTTGATTGTTACGACCGAAAACCGCAGTGCGCAGGCGGTAGCCAAAGAGATTGTGCGAAAAATCGATCAAGAGTAGATCATTCCAGCAGAAAATTGCGGTAGGCATGCATCATGCTTAAACACATTCATAGCGTGGAAGTCGATCTAGGAGATCGCTCCTATCCCATTTATATCGGCACCGATTTACTCGATCAAGCAGATATCTACCGAGCGCACATCCCCTCGAGTCAGGTACTCCTGGTTACGAATGAAACAATTGCTCCTCTCTATTTGGAGAGGGTTAGCGGGGCATTGGCCGACTATCAAACGGTTCCGGTGGTATTACCGGATGGCGAGCAGTACAAGTCGCTGGATGTCTGGAATAAGATCTTTGACGGTTTGCTGGCGGCGAGATTCAACCGGCAGTGTACAGTTCTCGCTCTAGGTGGCGGGGTCGTGGGGGATATGGCAGGGTTCGCGGCGGCCTGTTATCAGCGCGGTGTTCATTTTGTGCAGGCACCGACAACGCTGCTCTCGCAGGTGGATTCCTCTGTCGGAGGGAAGACCGGTGTCAACCATCGCGCCGGTAAAAATATGATCGGTGCCTTCTATCAGCCGCGTTGCGTCATAGCTGATATCAGTACTTTGGACTCGTTGGAGGATCGACAGCTTTCCGCAGGTATTGCAGAAGTGATTAAATACGGACTGATCAGCGACGCAGATTTTTTCGCGTGGTTGGAGCAAAGTATTGAGTCTCTGTTGGAGCGTGATCGCGAAGCGCTGATTTCTGCTATCGATCGCTCTTGCCGCAATAAAGCTGCGGTAGTTGCGATGGATGAGAGAGAGCAGGGTAAGCGGGCATTATTAAACTTGGGGCACACCTTCGGCCACGCCATCGAAGCGGGTATGGGCTACGGAGAGTGGCTTCACGGAGAGGCGGTGGCCATGGGTATGTGTATGGCGGCCAACTTATCCCAGAGAATGGGTTGGTTGGATGACGCTGCTCGAAATCGTGTTGTCTCCCTGATTGGCAGGGCGAAACTTCCTGTCGAGCCACCAAAGCAGATGAGTCGTGAGCGTTTTCTGTCACTCATGGGGGTTGACAAGAAAATCATGGATGGACGGATTAGGCTGGTCCTAATGAAAGGCATAGGTAACTCAATTGTCACCGATGATTTTGATCCCCAACAGCTGAATCGCATGTTGGATGAATATGAGCGCTGAATCAGAAGGGATACTTAACAAAGAAACCGGACTGTCTCAGGGTATGCACCAGTTGTTCATTACGACACCGGAGTTCAACCAGCGACTCGATCTTATTAGGCACCTTATCGGCAGCAGCGACAGAGCACCGCTAATCCGGGGCGTAGATGGTGTCGGCAAGAGCACATTGCTCACAAGACTCCAAGAAATTGCACCGGATGATTGGGAGATTTGCCGCATCGAAGCCACAGCTACTTTGCAACAGGCTCAGATATATCCGCTTTTGGCAAGATGTTTCGGTTCAACAGGAGAGGTATTCAGTGACATTGCAGGCTTGATGCGTCGATTCGAGGACCTACATCAAGCGGGCCGCCTGCCAGTGCTGCTGGTGGATGACACACACCTACTTCCCTTTACTACACTGCTCGAGTTAGTTGAATTTCATTCGGCTGCCCAGAGACAGGGTAGTCGGATCGCACTCGTTTTGGCTGCGTCACCGCAGATAGATGACCACATCAACAGCCATCAGTTTAGGTCCGCGTCCCACCTGCTGCAAACACTGGAGCTTTTGCCGTTTGACCGTGAACAGACAGCTCAGATGGTCCGCGAAACGCTGGCGCTCAACGTCGAATTTGGGGCTAGGGAGATAACTTCCAAGTGGATAGACAAGATCCAGTCACAGAGCCAAGGAATACCGGGGAAAATCAGACAAATTCTTGAACGCGAGCTTAATCTGGGTGGCGATTTATCCGTCGCTGGAACAGGTGGCATCAAATCTTCTTTTCTCTCTGATATTCCTTTGCCAGTTTTTGTTGGTAGTTTGCTGCTCTTGATTTTGATGAGTTTAACTCTGGTATATCAAGACGAGATAAATGCACTCTTCGAGCCCGATGTTACCGAAGTCGACGCACCAGCGGATGCAGCGCCCACCTTGGAACAGGTAATACCATTAGCCTTGCCAGAGCAGGTGGAAGCTGAGCCGGCATCGGGGCCAGAGGAAGTTGTTGACAGCGCGCAGGAGCCAAGTACTGGGAGTGTGGAATCCACGTCGGATCCGACTGCTAGGGACGCGATTCCATCCGGTAGCATGCAATCAGCCGAGCTTCCCGAGCCCGTTAGTCAAGCTGATGATCCCGCTATCGCTGAAGCATCTAAAGTGCAGACAGTGTCGCCGGTTCCGGCCTCCAGTGTCGACACTCCCAAATTAACACCGGCGCCCAAACCTGACACCCCACTGCAAACCGCCCCAAAACAGAGTGAAGCGGCGAGCGCGCCGCAGTCGAAACCCGTGGTTGCAGCGCCACCGACCTTGTCTCAAGCTGCGGAGGCTAAGCCTGTTAAACCACCAGAGGCGCGAGAGACAACTGAAGAGAAAAGCAGTGAAACGCTGCCCTCCGCGCCTGTGATCGAGCAGAGCCGGCCGCTTTCCAACGAGTCTGCGGCCAATCTAAAAGAGGAGAAGCGTGCAGCAACAATCAGTGCAAAGACCACGAAGCCACCTCGTGAGAACGAACCGGCGCCTGTGGTTGACGAAGCGATTCGAAGGGAGGCGTGGTTATTGAAACAGCGTCCTGGCAACTACACACTGCAACTGATAGGGGTCAAGGACGAGCGGGGGGTGGATGAGTTTATCCGCAGGCACGGATTAAAAGGTAAAGTGGCTTCTTTTCGCTCGATGCGGGGGGGTAAGCCTTGGTTCTCTGTGGTGTACGGCGTTTACCCTAGTCGTGGAGTGGCAGTGGCCGCTCTAAAAGAGCTACCCAAGCAATTGTCGAACACCGGGGCGTGGCCTCGAACTTTTGGCTCCATACAAGAGGCAATTGGTAATAACTGAATCTCGATTGAATGACTGACCGGGTTTCGGCGCATTCATGGACCTGTTGCTGGGGACTGTTAAAAATTATTCACCGTTAACGAACTAACCGGCTAGCAACAAATCCCGGAGCGGTGCCGATCTCCTGGGTAAATGGCGCCATAATGATCTAAAGTGGATTAAAATCCGCTAATTCCATCGAAATTCAATCTTCACGCAGCGTGCTTGGAAGGGGCGCCATGTACACTCATGGTTCATGGGTGCGTATCTGCCGCTGATTCGGAACTCTTGGACATGTGAGCGATCTCAAGTATCCTACGCGGTTCGGCCCGGTCGTGCGTCGGCGCATTAGGCAAAGTTACGACTCTAGGCCACCCGGCGGGAGGTCTCCGAACCGGGATCGTTTTGTGAACAGGTTTGGAAGAGCTGCAGTGAAGCCACTTCTGACCGCATTAAGATGAGGAATGCGATGAACCATAGTGCATTGCCACCAAAACATGGCCTGTATGATCCAAAAAATGAGCACGATGCCTGTGGTGTGGGGTTCGTGGCAGACATAAAGGGTCGCAAGAGTCACAAGATCATCGAGCAGGGTTTGAGCATCCTCAATCGGTTGACCCATCGCGGTGCGGTTGGAGCGGATCCAAAGGCGGGCGATGGTGCCGGCATTTTGCTCCAGATACCCGATACATTTTTCCGGGAAACCCTGTCGTTTGAATTGCCTCCTGCGGGTGAATATGCGGTCGGCATGCTGTTTGTCCCGAAAGATGGAGCGGCGCGTGCGAAGGTCGAGGCTGTGGTGGAGAGCTATGTGCTCAACGAAGAGCAGAAGGTCATCGGTTGGCGGGATGTTCCGGTTTTCAATGAGGGGTTGGGGGCGAGTGTACGCCCAACTGAGCCTGCAATTAGGCAGATATTCGTCGGTAGAGGGAGCAGCTGTAAGAATCAGGATTCATTCGAAAGGAAACTGTTCGTCATCCGCAAGCAGTTGGCCAGCGCCATATCGGCCCTGAATGATCCTTCACTCAGTTTCTATGCAACCTCTCTCTCTTCCCGCACCATTAATTACAAGGGAATGCTACTGGCTGGGCAAGTGGGTGAATACTATCCTGATCTCCTGGATCCACGTGTGGTATCCGCACTGGCGCTGGTGCACCAGCGGTTTTCCACCAACACCTTCCCCACCTGGGATCTGGCGCATCCGTTTCGCATGATTGCCCACAATGGTGAAATCAATACACTTCGGGGCAACATCAACTGGATGGTGGCCCGGCGCGGAACAATGGCGTCAGAGATCCTGGGAGAGGATCTCGACAAGATTTGGCCTTTGACATATGAGGGACAGTCGGATTCGGCGTCGTTCGACAATGCACTGGAGTTACTGGTCATGGGGGGGTATTCGCTTGCCCACGCTATGATGATGATGATACCGGAGGCATGGTCAGGTAACCCGCTGATGGACGCTGAACGTCGTGCGTTTTACGAGTACCACGCGGCATTGATGGAGCCTTGGGATGGGCCTGCAGCAGTCGCTTTTACTGATGGCCGTCAGATCGGCGCTACGCTGGATCGGAACGGGCTTCGGCCTGCGCGGTATTTGATTACAGATGACGACCTGGTCGTTATGGCCTCCGAGATGGGTGTGCTGGATATACCCGAAGAGAGAATCATTAAGAAGTGGCGATTGCAGCCGGGCAAGATGTTCCTGATCGACATGGAGCAGGGACGTATCATTGACGATGCCGAGTTGAAAAAGCAGCTGGCCTCCGCTAGACCCTACCAGGATTGGCTGGACGAGACCCAGATTTACCTCGACCACCTTCCGGAAGTCGTTGGAGCCATGTCTCCGGACCCGAATACACTGCGAAACGCCCAGCAAGCTTTCGGATATACTCAGGAAGACTTGAAATTCCTGCTAACACCGATGGTGTTGACGGGACAAGAGGGTACAGGCTCCATGGGTGCGGATAATCCCCCATCGGTTCTGTCGAGCAGGCCCAAGCACCTTTCGACCTATTTCAAACAGAATTTTGCCCAGGTGACAAATCCTCCCATCGACCCAATCAGGGAGGAGATCGTCATGTCACTGGTTTCGCTGATCGGGCCGAGGCCAAATCTGCTTGGACTTGATGACGGCGGCCCTGAGATGCGTCTTGAGGTTGACCAGCCGGTTTTGACCAATACGGATCTGGAGCGTGTTCGGGATATTGAAGACAGCACGCAGGGCGCCTTCCGAACCAAAACTCTCACCATATGCTATCCCGTGGGGGAGGGCGCCCAGGGAATGGAGGGGGCCCTGAGAGCTCTGTCTCAGCAGGCGGAAAAGGCGGTGCTTGAGGGCTACAACATACTCGTTCTTTCCGACCGTAAAGTTGATGCGGATTTCGTTGCCATACCAGCATTGCTGGCAACCTCAGCTGTTCACCATCATCTGATACGCAAGGGGCTTCGAACGGAATCAGGCCTCGTAGTCGAAACAGGTTCGGCACTGGAGGTACATCATTTTGCCGTATTGGCCGGCTATGGCGCCGAGGCGGTGAATCCCTACGTAGCCTTCGATACAGTGCAGTCAATGTTGGGCCAGCTGCCAGAACCCCTGGATGCCGCCGAGGCCCAGAAGCGCTACATCAAGGCGATCGGCAAGGGTCTTAAAAAAGTAATGTCAAAGATGGGTATCTCAACCTATCAGTCCTATTGCGGAGCACAAATCTTTGACGCGGTTGGTTTGTCCTCTGCGTTCGTCGACAAATATTTCACCGGAACAGCTAGCATGGTGGAGGGCGCGGGCTTACAGCAGGTTGCAGAAGAGACGCTGCGCTGGCATCGGGATGCTTATGGAAACAATCCGATTTATGCTCAGCATCTCGACGTGGGCGGCGACTATGCCTATCGCTTGCGAGGCGAGGATCACGCCTGGACACCACACACAATTGCCAAGGTACAGCATGCTGCTCGCGGAAACGATTGGCAGAGTTATCAGGAATTTGCCAAGGCAATAAACGAGCAGGACGAGCGATTGCTCACCTTCCGTGGATTGTTCGAATTCAATTGGGTGAATGAAGCTATTCCGTTGGAGGAGGTGGAGCCGGCCAAGGAGATCGTTAAGCGTTTTGCGACCGGCGCCATGTCATTCGGCAGCATCTCTTACGAGGCCCACTCCACACTCGCGGTCGCCATGAACTACCTGGGTGGCAAGTCGAACACTGGGGAGGGTGGGGAAGAGCCAAGTCGTTTTAACCCACTGCCGGATGGTGGGCGCAATCCAGAGCGCTCTGCGATCAAGCAGGTCGCTTCCGGTCGTTTCGGAGTAACCAACGAGTATTTGGTAAATGCCGACGATATCCAGATCAAGATGGCGCAAGGTGCCAAGCCGGGAGAGGGCGGACAACTCCCTGGCCACAAGGTCAATGCCCAGATAGCGCGGGTGAGGCATTCCACACCGGGAGTCGGTTTAATCTCTCCACCGCCCCACCACGATATCTACTCCATCGAAGATTTGGCACAACTGATCCACGACCTCAAGAATGTGAATCCAAGCGCCAGGATTTCCGTGAAGCTGGTATCCGAAGTAGGCGTTGGTACAGTTGCCGCTGGTGTCTCAAAGGCCCATGCCGACCACGTAACCATTTCTGGTTACGATGGTGGTACGGGCGCCAGTCCACTAACGTCGATCAAACACGCAGGTTCGCCCTGGGAGATCGGATTAGCGGAAACTCACCAAACCCTGGTGTTGAACAGATTAAGAGGGCGCATCTCTGTGCAGGTCGATGGCGGTCTCCGAACGGGCCGGGATGTCGTTGTGGGCGCCCTTCTGGGGGCGGATGAATTTGGATTCGCGACCGCCCCCCTGATTGTCGAAGGCTGCATCATGATGCGCAAGTGCCATCTCAATACTTGCCCGGTCGGCGTGGCAACTCAGGATCCTGAACTACGCAAGCGCTTTACCGGGAAACCGGAACACGTGATCAACTACTTCTTTTTTGTGGCCGAGGAGGTACGCGAGCTGATGTCGCGGCTCGGTGTGCGGCGGTTTGATGAGTTGATCGGGCAATCCCAGCTGCTTGATATGCGCTCGGCCATAGAGCATTCGAAGGCTCGTGGGTTGGATTTCTCCAAGATACTGGCGAAACCTGAAGTGGGCCCCGATGTACGTATCTTCAATTCTGAAAACCAGGACCACGGCCTCGATAAAGCCGTGGACCATGAGTTGATCGCATTGGCGGAGCCGGCTTTGGATAGAGCGGAATCGGTGCGTATCGATATAGACATACACAATTACAACCGCACCTTCGGGACGATGCTATCCGGTCGGGTCGCAGAGAAATACGGCTTTGCCGGGTTGCCCGAGGATACTATCTATATCAAAGCGAAAGGTACCGCGGGCCAGTCTTTTGGAGCCTGGCTCGCGAGGGGAGTAACCATCGAGCTGGCGGGAGAGGGTAACGACTACGTGGGCAAAGGGCTCTCCGGTGGGCGGTTGGTTATCTATCCACCTCATGAGGCCGGTATCGAAAAGGCGGAAGATAACATCATTGTTGGCAATACGGTGCTCTATGGCGCCATTGCAGGTGAGTGCTACTTCCGCGGTGTGGCTGGAGAGCGCTTCTGTGTTCGCAATTCCGGCGCCAATGCGGTTATCGAGGGCGTGGGTGACCACGGTTGTGAATATATGACCGGCGGCGTGGTGGTTTGCCTGGGGCCAACGGGCCGCAATTTTGCAGCCGGCATGTCTGGGGGCATCGCTTATGTCTTGGATGAGGAGGGCAGTTTTGAACAATGCTGCAATCTCTCGATGGTGGAGCTGGAGCCAATAAAGGATGAGGACGATTTACTCGAGGCAGTCGATCATCAAGGGGGCGACCTGGAGACCCATGGCCGGGTGGATGTGAGTCACGATATGACTCGCTACGACGCCATTCGTCTCCGCCAGCTAATCGAGAATCATCTTCATTACACCGACAGCGCGGTGGCGCGCAATATCTTGGATCATTGGGAAAGCTATCTGTCCAAATTCGTCAAGGTCATGCCGGTGGATTATCGTCGGGCTCTGGCCGAATTACAGGCGCAACAGTCTTCCTGTGATGAATTTAGCGAGAGGGGTAGATAATGGGTAAGCCAACAGGATTCATGGAGTATCCGCGAAAGGATCGGACCTATACTCCGGCCTCAGACCGTGTTACCCACTATAACGAGTTTGTTATTCCTCTGAGCGAGCCCGAGCTAACTCTACAGGGGGCACGCTGCATGGATTGCGGCATACCCTACTGCCACCAGGGTTGCCCGGTGAACAACCTGATTCCCGACTGGAATGATCTCGTGTTTCGTGGAGAGTGGCGACAGGCAAACGATATGCTGCACTCCACTAACAATTTCCCAGAGTTTACAGGACGCATTTGCCCGGCACCCTGTGAGGCCTCTTGTACGCTCAATCTCGACGATGCGCCAGTGACCATTAAGACGATCGAGTACAGCATTGTCGAGAAAGCGTGGGAGGAGGGGTGGATTCAGCCGCAAATCCCCAGCCACAAAACCGGCAAGCGGGTGGCAGTGGTCGGTTCCGGCCCCGCAGGCTTGGCCGCTGCGCAACAGCTGGCGCGAGCCGGGCATGGGGTTTCGGTGTATGAGAAGCAGACGCGAATAGGGGGTCTGCTACGCTACGGCATACCTGATTTCAAGTTGAACAAGCGGGTCATCGACCGGCGTATGGGACAAATGAAGGCAGAAGGGGTAGTGTTCCACAGTAATACGCATGTCGGCGTCAACGTGAAGGTGCAACGTTTGCTTGACCAATTCGACGCCATAGTGCTTGCTGGCGGTTCTGAGGAGCCACGCGATTTACCGATTCCGGGCAGACATTTGAAGGGTGTTCATTTCGCCATGGATTTCTTGCGTAGCAATACCAAGCGGATACAGGATGAGCATGTGCCTGACGAGGAGTTTATATCTGCCAAGGGCAAGCATGTGGTGGTGATTGGTGGCGGAGACACGGGCTCCGACTGCATCGGAACCTCGACCCGCCATGGTGCGACCTCAATAACACAGCTTGAGATATTGCCAAAGCCTCCGGAGAAGGAGGACAAGGGTCTTACCTGGCCGGACTGGCCGAATAAAATGCGTACCTCCAGTTCTCAGGAAGAGGGCTGTACGCGTATGTGGAGCGTGGCGACCAAAGAGTTCATGGATGATGGCCAGGGTAATGTAAAGGCCATAAAGTGCATAAAGGTAGAATGGAACAAGGATGATCGGGGTGGTTGGCAGATGTCCGAATTAGAGGGCTCCGAGTTCGAGCTCGAAGCAGACCTGGTAACCTTGGCAATGGGATTTGTTCATCCAGTTCATAAAGGGTTACTCCAGGATCTGCAGTTGGCAATGGATAGCCGCGGTAATGTCGAAGCAAGTACCGAGGGTAAGGATGCCTACAAAACATCGATGAGTGGCATTTTTACCGCTGGCGATATGCGCCGGGGACAGTCCCTTGTGGTGTGGGCAATAAGGGAAGGCAGGCAGTGCGCTCGGGCAGTGGACGAATATCTCATGGGGCGCTCGGAGCTCCCTCGATAAGCCAGCTTGTTGGCAGGGACGGACCGGGAGGGCCGAGTTTGGTGACAAATCTAAAAAATGATCGATTTCTGCGGGCCCTACGGCGACAGCCGGTAGATGTAACACCGGTATGGATGATGCGCCAGGCTGGACGATATTTACCAGAGTACCGAGCTACCCGCGCCAAGGCGGGTAGCTTTATGGATCTTTGTCGAAATCCTGAGCTGGCCTGCCAGGTCACCTTGCAACCTCTGGAGCGCTTTCCCCTCGATGCTGCCATTTTGTTTTCCGATATCCTTACCATACCCGATGCCATGGGGCTGGGGCTGTTTTTTACCGAGGGGGAGGGCCCTGGTTTTAAACACCCTGTGCGGGATGAGACGGCAGTGGGCGCCCTTAGGGTACCTGATCCCGAGTCTGATCTGGGCTATGTCATGGACGCTGTGCGGACGATCCGGCGCGAGCTGGATGGGCGAGTGCCGCTCATCGGTTTCTCCGGCAGTCCGTGGACCTTGGCCACCTATATGGTGGAGGGGGGCAGCAGTAAGAATTTCTCTTTGATCAAGGGCATGATGTTCGACCGGCCTGAACTAACGCATCGATTGCTCAGTGTTACCACTGATGCGGTGATTTCCTATCTTAGCGGGCAGATCGCAGCCGGTGCACAGGCGGTTATGATATTCGATACCTGGGGGGGGGTTCTCAGTCCAGAGGCCTACCGCCAATTTTCTCTCTCCTACATGACCAAGATTGTGAAAGCTCTGCCACGGATTCAGGATGGCACCACAGTACCGGTCATACTCTTTACCAAGGGCGGCGGCCAGTGGCTAGAAGAGATCGCGGACACCGGCTGCGATGCTGTTGGTGTGGACTGGACCACTGATTTGGCCGATGCACGCAGCAGAGTCGGAGATCGGGTAGCGCTTCAAGGAAACATTGACCCCTGCATTCTCCACGCCTCCCCCGACAAGATTCGCGAAGGGGTGTCCAAGGTTTTAGCCAGTTATGGAGAGGGCAGCGGCCATGTCTTCAATTTGGGGCATGGCATACATCCCGACGTCGATCCCGAGCATGCCGCCGTGTTGGTCGAGTCCGTGCATACGTTGAGTAAGCAGTATCACACCTGAAGCGGGGCGCTTACATAGTTGACCTGTTGTCCAGGTATCTTGCTCAAGTCTAGTAATGGGGGGGCGGTGTTTCCTCAACCTCTGGAGCGGCGTTTTCCACAAGTGTCCGCATCTGCTGCTGTAATTTGCTGATGTCCAGGCCCATGCGGTCCAGTTCTTTTTGTTGCCGGGCGAGTGCCTTTGAAAGTACGCCAATGGTATCTTCTTGGAAGGCGAGGCGTGTCTGCAGTTCGATGATCTCTTTATTCATGAGGATTGGGTACAACGTTTTCAGCGCGAAAGCAAATAGTCCCGCGCCGGCTCTCGATTGGCGAAAATAATTCCGGCAGCACTGATGTTCATGACCAGTGCATAGATAATACTTGGGATTACCATACTGCTTTGGGACAGCAGAGTCCCGGCCACGAAGATTCCCATCGCTGCGTTTTGCAGTCCGCATTCAATACCAATGGCTATTCCCCGACGGCGCCCAAGTTGAAGTAACTTGGCGCCCAGAAAGGCGAAACCCAGGGCCCCCAGATTTAGCAGGATAACAGCCGGTCCGGCAATGGAAAAATGATCGCTGATATTGCCCCACTGCCCCATAAAAGTGGCTGCCACAATAAGGATAAACAGAAACAGCGCAAGCTTCCTCGAGCGTGGCTCGATCCAATTTGCCCAGGATGGCCGCATATGGCGCAATAGCATTCCGGAGACCAGTGGCAGAGTAGAAATCAGAAATACACCCAATGCCATATTCCCGATCGGCAGGGAGACTAGTGTTGAGCTTCCGGAAAACCAGATAAGACCTAGATTGACCACAAATGGAAGGGTGATAACACCTGCGAGGCTGGTGACCGCTGTGAGAGAGACGGACAAAGCGGTCTCGCCACCGGCGATCTGGGTTAACAGGTTGGAGGTGATACCCCCTGGAGAGGCGGCGAGAATAACCAGACCCACCGCCAGCGGCGGCGGCAATGCAAGGAAATGAGCGAGGCTGAAGGCAATAGCCGGCAGCACCAGCATTTGGCTGAATAGCCCAAAAATCATGGCCCGGGGATAGGTTAAGACCCTGGTAAAGTCAGAAGTGCTCAGCGACAGGCCCATGGAGAACATAATGAAGGCCAGAGACAAAGGAAGCAGCAAATCAATGGTCATGAATCAGGATCGAGCGGTTTAAGCGAAAGGGGATTTTAACCCATTCGTGATCGCTGGGTACTATGGCAAATCAATAGCTCACGCCTTGTCATCCTAACCCTGGTTAAACGGCTGCCTTTGGTTGCGGGCGCGGGGATCAATGAATTTCCGGGCAGCTCGGTGGGGAGGGGGGAGTTAAGCTCTATGAGCGCTGGCCAGGTACTCGGTGGACTGCATCTCCTGGAGACGGCTCACTGCTCGTTGAAACTCGAACGCCAGACGTTGGCCACCGTAAAGTTTGTGCGGTACCTCTGCAGCGCTGACAATGAGCTTGACCCTGCGGTCGTAAAATTCGTCGAGCAGATAGAGAAACCGTCGAGTGAAATCATCTTGATCCGGACCTAGGAACGGGATGCCTGAAATAATGACGGTATGAAAGCAGCGGGCCAGTTCGAGGTAGTCTGCCTGGCTGCGGGGCGGACCGCATATCACTTCGAAATCGAACCATACCAGGTCATCGGCAATTCTCACTACCGGTATGTCCCGGTGAAAGACTTGAAAAACACCGCCGATTCGCCCTTGCTCCGGGGCCAGGCGCTCAAATTCCTGCTCCAGTGTTAGCTGCGTATTCTGGTTTAGCGGTGTATGGTAGACCTTGGCTTGCTGCAGATAGCGGAGCCTGTAATCCAGTCCACCCGATAGTTCCACCACCTGAGTGTATTGCTTGAGGAGCTCGATGGCGGGCAGAAAACTGGCCCGCTGAATACCATGCAGATAGAGCAGGTCGGGCTCGGTATTGGAGGTCGTGATCAGCGTAACACCCCGGCTGAAGAGAGCCTTCAGAAGCTGATGAAGGATCATTGCGTCGCCGATGTCCACCACGATGAACTCATCCAGGCAGAGAACCCGGGTCTGCCCTGCAAGCTTGTCGGCAACCAACTCAAGGGGGCTCTCTATCCCTTTTAGTTGTGCCAGTTGCTCATGAATCTCCTGCATCAAACGATGGAAGTGTATCCGTCGTTTGTTTTCCACCGGTAGTTGGTTGAAAAACAGATCGACCAGCCAAGTCTTGCCCCGCCCCACGCTACCCCAAATGTACAGGCCGCGAACCGGTGGCGCTGTTGGCCGCCCGAATACCGGGAGTCTACTCAACAGTCCTGAGCTGGGGGGGGGTGCTAGCAGCCGGTGGTAGACTGATTGCAGTTGAGCGACGACCTCGGCCTGCGCTGGATCCGGCTCCAGATCTCCGTTCTCGATCAATGCCTGATATTGAGCTATCAGTGGATTCTGCAGGGGAACGGCCATTATCTTCGGATTCGGCAGATTAGCGGGGATATCGATCGTCCAGGTTAGCCGGGCAGAGTACTGTGCGCATGGTGCCTATCAGTGTGAGCAGCTGATTGTTACGTATTCTGTAATAAATGCGGTTCGCCTCTTTGCGGGAGACCACGATATTCTTGTTTCTTAGCTGTTCTAAGTGCTGGGATATATTGCTCTGAGAGGTGCCTGTCTTTTCGACGATCTCACCCACCGAAAGCTCTGCATCGCCCAAGGAGCAGAGGATCTTCCAGCGTAACGGGTGTGCCATCGCTTTTAGTGCATTGGCGGTGAGCGCTGTATCTTCATTGGGTAGTGGTTCGCTGGGATCAGTCATCGATAACTCCTTGAACTGCGGGAGACGTTTTAGCCTCAGTTGGAACTGATAGCGTCTGCATCGCTCGACCTAGGGCCTGTTAACACTAATAGGAACGGTGTCGCCGGAGGCCATTTTATCGCAGGTCAAGGCGCACCGAGCGTGGTGTAGCACCGCTACATAAGCGAGGTGCAACGCGGAACTGGGGAAAAATGGCCCCGTCCCTCCGGGTTGCGCCCCAAAAAGGGCCACTCGGCGTTGCTCGTCATTCATTTGGAACCACCAAACCTCATTCCTCGCGCCTTGATTGGCCCTTTCTGGGGCAGCAACGACACTGTTCCAATTAGTGTTAACAGGCCCTAGTGTAACCTGTCATATCCTTGGCGATACAGATGATGTCGGTTATCTCGTTTGCCTGGTCCCGCACCGCAGTCCGGGAAAAGAGAATCGGGACCCGACGACCGTCTCGAGCGATGAAACTTGCTTCGATTTTACTCAGTGCGCCCACACGGATCAAAGCCTCGAGCCAGACACCCATGAATGCGCCGGCCTGTTCGTCACCCTCCTCTTCGAATACGTCGCCGATCGACAAGTTCCGGAGCTCCTCCTCCGGGTAGCTCAACATTTGACAGGCTGCGGGATTGGCGCCGGTAATTCGCCCCTCAGGATCGAGCACCAGCAGCGCCTCGCCCATGTAGTTGATGATGTTCTCCAGGTGATTCTTGGCAAGCGCCAATTCTCTGGTGCGCTCGGCAACCTTGTTTTCCAGTTCGATATTGAGCTGCCGCTCTTTCTCAATGAGCCGGAAGTAGGTGCTGATTTTATTTATCAGAAGATTGTCATCGATTGGCTTCAACAAGTAATCTACAGCGCCTACCTCGTAGCCCTTGTGCTGGAAAACCTCGGTTTTGAAGGCGGCTGTGAGAAATATTATTGGAATGTTGCGTGTGCGCTTTCTCACTTTGAGCATGGATGCGGTTTGGAAACCATCCATATCCGGCATCTGAATATCGAGAATAATGAGATCGATATCGGGATCCTCCAGGGCTATCTCCAAAGCCTGTTTTCCCGATGTGGCCTCCAGTATCGCAATATCCATGTGTTGACGCAGCAGAGTACGCAACGTGAACAGATTGTGCTCGTGATCGTCTACGATCAGTAATTTAAAGCCTGAGTAGCGGTTCATGTAAGCTTGGTTGTCTGATACTGATGGGGCAGATGTTTGTTGATGATCCCGAGTAGGTCATTTGCAGCCACGGGCTTGGTGAGTACATCGTTTGCACCGGCGTCGAGACAGTTTTTCCCGCCGTTTGTCTCCGCTTCGCCGGGTAGTGCAATGATCACTAAATGTTGGAATTTGTCCTGTGATCGAATTCGACTGATCGTATCATAGCCATTCAACTTCGGCATTAGTGTATCCATCAGCACAAAAGAGAACGCCTCGTCCTCCTCAAGTACCTCCAGCGCCTCCAAGCCATCGCCCGCGGCGGTCACCTCGAGTCCCCAAGACTCCAGTACCGGCGTCAGAGCCAGAAGATTGCTGATCTCGTCGTCTACCAGCAGGATCTTGTGCCCTGATGCCTCCAGGGGTGCCACTATGGGTGAAGCAACACCTGAATCCTCATTCCCTGCCAAGACTACGCTTTCCTTTGAGGTGCTTTCCCCGCTAATCTCATCTGCCGGCTGACGGTCTATTTCTAGGGGCAACAGCAGAGAGAATCGAGCACCCTGGCCTTCACTGCTCTCGAGTTCTATAAATCCCCCGAGTAGGCGGGATAGCTGCTGGCTGATTGTCAGCCCTAGTCCGGTACCCCCATAACGCCTGCTGGTGGAGCCGTCAGCTTGCTGAAAGGCATCGAAGATGTGCGCTTGTTGACTATCGGGAATACCGATACCGTCGTCTATAACACTGAGCCGTACTTCACAGCCCTGATGCAACTGCGGCTGGGCGCGCTCCAGTCGCACCTTTACTTGTCCGGTTTCAGTGAATTTAAGTGCGTTTGAGAGAAAGTTCTTCAGCACTTGTCGCACTTTGTCCGGATCGGTGGAAATGCTTTGAGGGGCGTCTTCGGCGATTTCCAGGCTCAATGGTAGCGCCTTGGCGTGAAATTGCGGCTCAACCAGTTCGATTACCGACCGCAGCAGTTCCGGAAGGGACACAGTTTCCTCACTGATCGTGGCTCGCCGAGCTTCGATTCGCGAGAGGTCGAGAATATTGTCGATCAGCGCCTGGAGGTCGGAACCGGCCTTATGGATTACCTGTGCCTGCTGACGCTGTTCCGGCATTAATCCGCTGTCCTTGCCTGCCAGCAGTTTGGAGAGCAGAAGTATGGAGTTGAGTGGGGTCTTCAGTTCGTGGCTGACATTGGCAAGGAACTCCGACTTGTAGCGGTTGGACTCCTCGAGCTTCTGGGTGTGTAGCCGCAGGTTGCGTATATTTTTACCGTGTTCGTTAGCCAAAAGCGACATGTCTTGGGCGAGTTTCTTTAATTCCTCGGGACCGCGCCAGTTGAGATTGATTCGGTCAGCACCCTGAAGTACACGTTGAACCCCTTCGATGAGATCGTTGCTAATGCGATCTACCCGTCGCGCCACCCAACTTGCCGCGAACCAGACGGCAAGCGCCAATGCCAATACGATGGTCAACACCCGCAATGTGAGGGCGTTGCGGAATTGAGATATAGGCGATGGATCAACCCAACGGCCAACCCACAGCGGACCCGAATTCTCTGTACGAAACATGGGGAGCCACATTATTTGGCTGGCATCTCCTTTCCACAGTGCTGCTTTTTCATTCTCAAATATCTCCTGTAGTCCGGGGAACCGGGCGAAGGCATCTCCGGATGGGGCGTCACTCTCTGCGTATTCCAGAAAACGACCGTCATCGTGAACCCAGAGAGTATTTCGGTAGTAGCGGGCGATGCCGCCAACATCTATGGTGATGAGAACCGCGCCGAGCAGGGTATTTTCCTCCCTATTCCCTATGGTGCTCTGCAGGTGCAGCGTCATGAAGCGCCGAGGGTCTTTTGCACCGGCCTCCGGGTCAAGGCTGATGGGACTGACCAGCACATTGCCGGGTGTGCCCTTTATACCGGCCTGGATGAATTCCCGTTTGGGTTGATCCGGGGGTGTGAGGGTGGGTTGCCATCGCTGTGTCAGCTGATTACGCTCCAGCCAAAAGCGTTCGTAACCCTGAGGATCGAGAAAGACAATCTGAATTATATCCAGTTGATCCCGAAGAATTTGGTTGATCCACTGGGTATAACGTGCGCGGGCAGCATCGATGCTTGCCTCCTCGGTATCCGAGTTGTTGCCCAATACGCTACCGGGCTCAGGAAGCTTTGCCAGCAGTCTTACCATCTCATCACGAGAAGCCAGGTGTTGATCGAGATCCCGGAAATCGGCGCGGAGATTCTGCAGATGTGCCTTGTGGTAGAAGAGCTCCATCCGCTCCAGTACCAGAGGAAGATTCAACACCACCGCCGTGATCAGCGGTGTCAGGGCGAATATGAGGAAAAAAAGCAGTATCTGGGTGCGAAGCTTCACCTGGGTTTGTGACTACAATGCCTTGACCAGCTCCAAGATGTGGGCAGCGTGTGCTTTGGGTTTGATGTCGTACAAGGCGTGGCGAACCTTACCCGATTTATCGATGACGAAGGTGGACCGCAGAATGCCCATACGCTTTTCACCATGAGCCTCTTTTTCCCGCCAGACGTCATAGCCCTCGCACATAACGCCATCGATATCTGCCAGCAATTTGATGGTTAGGCCGTGCTTGTCCCGAAAATCACCGTGGGAGAGGCAGTTGTCGCGGCTGACCCCCAGCACTTCGGTATCCAAAGCGTTGAATTCGTCCAGCAGGTCGGAAAACTCGAGGGCTTCCATGGTACAACCCGGGGTGTCATCCTTGGGGTAGAAATAGATCACCAAATTCGATTTCCCGGCGAAATCGGAAGATTGGACCATATCGAGGTCGGCACTGGGAAGTTCGAACTCTGGGGCCGGATCTCCTGGCTTAAGCATGGGCTCTCCTTCGGCGGCAGTTGGTTTCCAGGTAATCGAATTTATTGCCCGGGGATTGATTCGTCAACCACTACTCTCTGCTTCTTTTCCCGGAAAGGTGGAAAATCTGTTATTGCTTGAGCGATTCATTTACCGTTGGCCCCTGCGACTGCTCTACTGCGGTACGGTCGCCTGTTCGCTATCTAGCCGGTGGCGCTGAGGGGATGAGCCGGTCCAGCGCTTGAACGCTCTGCTGAAATTGCTTTGCTCACTGAACCCGAGGAGGTAGCTGATTTCGATAATCTGGCGCTCACTGTCCTCGAGGTAGCGAATCGCCAGCGCCTTCCGGGTTTCGTCCAGGATCTGTTTGTAACTGATGCCTTCCGCCTTGAGTTGTCGCTGGAGGTTTCTAAGGCTCATATTGAGCTTGCTGGCAATGACCGCCTCATTGGGTGTTCCGCTTGGTAAGCGCTCTATGATCTGTTCCCGTACCTGCAACTCCAGCGATTTTCTCTCGAATGTGTCTAGATATTCGATCACCACTCGGTCGTTGGCCCGGGCTAGCTCGGGGTGGGAGTTTGGCAGTTCCCGCTCAAAAACCTCGCTGTTGAAAAACAAGAGGTTCTGGCTCCGTGAAAAGCTAACGGGACAGCCAAAGTATTCATCGAAGCGGGCGTGGCAGGGGGGTGCGCTGTGCTGAAATGTCACCCATTCGGGACGAATTTTCTCGCCCGCGGTGATTCGCAGCATCTGCATAAGCACGGTCATGGTTGCATCAACGGCAGTGGGAACCGGCGGAATCTTATAGTTTTTGGTGCAGATCTCGACCTGGTAACCGCCGTCCTTGGGTTCCATCAACACCCGTATGACTGTAGAGACGACCCGACGGTAGCGTACTGTCCTAACCACAGCCTCTTTCAGCGAGTCGCTGGAGAGCATGGAAAGCCCCAGACCATGAAGAGCAGCGGGTTGCACTACCTGAGCTAGGGAGAGTCCGAAACAGGGGTCACCGGTTTTTTCCACCGCCAGGTTCCAGGCGCTCTGCATTAGCGATAACGGCACCCGGCCATTGGGGTCGGAGTAGTCTTCCGGTGCTACACCCAGATCGCTGAGAAACTCTTCGATGTCCAGGCCGTAATTGGCGAGCGCGAGTGCCAGCATTGCCGCCGTGCTTACGAGTGTACTGTCTTGATCTTCGTTAAACGGATCAGTCATTTGAGAACAGCTCATCGCCAACTAACGGCATCTAAACACAGACGGCACCAAGGTACAAACCGCGGCGCTTAGCAGAGTCTGTCAAAGGGCGTATGCGGCGTTATTCTCACAGGACCCCAAGCGAATACCGATCCGGTGATTCAGGGTTCGTAGGCGAGATTGGGGGCCAGCCAGCGTTCCGCCAGGGCTTTGGAAATACCTTTTCGCGCAGCATAATCTTGCACCTGGTCACGGTCTATTTTGCCTACTGCGAAGTAACGGGATGCGGGGTGTGCGAAGTAGAGTCCGCTAACGGCGGCGGTGGGGACCATAGCCTTGGTTTCGGTTAGCCAAATGCCACATCTCTCTTCCGGCTTGAGCAATGCCCAGAGGTTGTCTTTCTCCGAATGATCGGGGCAGGCTGGGTAACCCATCGCCGGGCGTATGCCTTGGTAGGCCTCCTGGATTAACTGCGCGTTGCTCAGTGACTCCTCCGCCGCGTACCCCCAGTACCGCTGCCGCACCTGCTGATGCAGCCATTCAGCAAGCGCCTCCGCCAAACGGTCGGCGAGCGCCTTGAGCAGAATCGCACTGTAGTCGTCGTGGGACGCCTCGAAACGGGATACCCGCTCCTCTGATCCCAACCCGGCGCTGCACGCGAATGCCCCAAGATAATCCTGGATACCACTTTGCTGGGGGGCAACAAAGTCCGCCAGACACTCATTGAACTTGCCTTTGGGCTGCTTTCCTTGTTTACGCAAGAAATGGAATCTGGTCAGTTCGGCGGTGGGTTTGGCGGCGTCGTACACAATGACGTCATCACCCAGGCTACAGGCGGGGAAGAGGCCGATTACGGCGTTGGCCGTGAGCCACTTCTCCTCTACAATCCGGGTCAGCATGGCTTCTGCATCGGCATAGAGTTTACGGGCCTCCAACCCCTTTTTAGGATCATCGAGGATGGCCGGGTAGCGGCCCTTGAGTTCCCAGGCATGAAAGAAAAAAGTCCAGTCGATGAAGGGAACGAGTGTTTCCAGCGGAATATCGTCCAGCGTATGTATACCGGGTTCCCGGGGTGCGGCAGGCGGACTCTCGGACCAATCCGGGCGCGCTGGGTTTTCACGGGCCCTGTGGATGGAAGCCAAATTCCGGTTTACCTGCTGGGCCTCACGCCGGGCCCGAGCACGAGCGTACTCCTCGGCTATCTCCTCGATGTAACCTCGGCTTAGTTCCGCAGAGAGTAGATTGCTGGCAACGCCTACTGCACGGGAGGCGTCGGGGACATAAATCGCAGGTCCCTGGTAGCGCGGTGCAATCTTTACTGCGGTGTGGATCAGCGATGTGGTCGCGCCGCCAATGAGCAACGGGACGCGGATGCCGAGCCTTTCCATTTCAGAGGCTACGTGAACCATTTCGTCCAGAGAGGGCGTGATCAAGCCTGAGAGACCGATGATGTCGACCTCATGCTCGCGGGCCTTCTGCAGTATGGTTTCTGCGGGTACCATGACGCCGAGATCGATGACCTGATAGCTGTTGCACTGCAGCACCACGGCGACGATATTCTTGCCGATATCGTGGACGTCGCCCTTTACGGTTGCCAGGAGAATCTTCCCTTGGGGTTGGGCGCTCGCGCTTTTTTCGCCTTCAATAAATGGCTCCAGGTAGGCGACCGCCTTTTTCATCACCCTTGCAGATTTGACGACTTGGGGCAGGAACATTTTGCCCTCTCCAAACAGGCCGCCGACCACGTTCATGCCGTCCATGAGTTGGCCTTCAATCACGTCGATGCTGCGCTTTGCTTGTTTTCTCGCCTCCTCCGTGTCCTGCTCGATATACTCGGTGATCCCCTTGACCAGCGCATGTTCAAGGCGTCGCTCCAGCGGCCACTGCCGCCAGCCAAGGTCCTCCTTGGCTCCGCCGCTGCTGGAGGTGCCCCGGTGTTGCTCGGCAATCTCCAGCAACCGCTCGGTGGCGTCCTGGCGACGGTTGAGTACGACGTCTTCAACTCGGGTTCTCAATTCCTCCGGTAGATCATCGTAGATAGCGAGTTGACCGGCATTGACGATTCCCATGGTCAGGCCAGCGCGGATAGCATGGTAGAGAAACACCGCATGGATAGCCTCGCGGACCGGATTATTGCCGCGGAACGAAAAGGAGACATTCGAGATCCCGCCCGAAACCAGTGCGTGGGGCAGGGTTGTGGTGATGCCGCGGCATGCTTCTATGAAATCGACCCCATAGCCGTTGTGAGCCTCGATGCCTGTTGCCACAGCAAAGACGTTCGGGTCGAAGATAATATCCTCTGGCGGAAAGCCCACCTGCTGAGTCAGAATGTGGTAAGCACGAGTGCAGATCTCGAGCTTTCGTTTGAGGTTGTCAGCCTGGCCAGACTCATCGAAGGCCATGACCACCGTGGCCGCTCCGTAACGGCGAATTTTCTCCGCCTGCGCGATGAACTGCACCTCCCCCTCTTTCAGCGAAATGGAGTTGACGATTCCCTTACCCTGGATACATTGCAGGCCCGCCTCCAGGATCGACCACTTCGAAGAATCGATCATTACCGGTACTTTGGCGATGTCAGGCTCGGAGGCAATCAGGTAGAGAAATCGCACCATTGCCTCACGGGACTCGAGCATGCCCTCGTCCATGTTGATGTCGATCACCTGGGCACCGTTTTCCACTTGCTGGCGGCATATGTCCAATGCCTCCTCGAAGTTTTCCTCAAGGATCAAACGTTTGAATTTTACCGAGCCGGTTACGTTGGCGCGTTCACCCACGTTGACGAAGAGAGAGTCCGGGCCAATGTTGAGTGGCTCCAGTCCAGATAGCCGACACTGTGGGGGGATTTGCGGTGGCTTTCTTGGCGCCCGGCCCTGAATGGCTTCGGCCATAGCTTCGATATGTTCAGGTGTCGTGCCGCAGCAGCCTCCGACGATGTTGAGAAAGCCGCTTTCCGACCAGTCAAGAATGTGGGCCGCCATCTCCTCAGGCCCCAAGTCGTACTGGCCAAATTCGTTGGGAAGTCCCGCATTCGGATGGGCAGAAACATGGGTTTCTGAAACCCGTGAAAGTTCCGCCACATACTGCCGCAATTGTTCTGGACCAAGCGCGCAATTGAGACCAATTGAAACGGGTCTTGCGTGCCGTAAGGCGTTGTAGAAGGCTTCTGTGGTTTGCCCGGAAAGGGTTCTTCCGGAAGCGTCGGTGATGGTACCCGAGATCATTATAGGCAGTCGGGTCCGAGTTTCTGAAAAAACCTGCTCAACAGCATATACTGCGGCCTTGGCGTTGAGTGTATCGAAAATGGTTTCAATGAGCAGGATATCCGACCCACCGTCGATCAAGCCCTTGACGGACTCACTGTAGGCTAGTACCAAATCATCGAAAGTGATGTTGCGGAAGCCCGGGTCGTTTACATCGGGGGAGAGGGAGCAGGTGCGATTTGTAGGCCCGAGTACGCCGGCAACGAAACGTGGGCGATCGGGAGTTGAGTAGGCATCAACAGCTGCCCGTGCCAGTTTCGTCGATGCCAGATTCAACTCTCGGCTGAGCCCCTCCATGTCGTAATCGGCAAGAGAGATACTGTTGGCGTTGAAGGAGTTGGTTTCGATAATGTCCGCGCCGGCTTTAAGGTAGGCGTGGTGAATTTCGGATATGATCCGCGGCTGGGTGATTGACAGTAGGTCATTATTTCCGCCCAAATCAGACGGCCAGTCCGAGAAACGAGAGCCCCGATAATCAGCTTCACTCAGCTTGTGGCGCTGAATCATTGTGCCCATCGCACCGTCGAGCAAGAGAATACGTTTTTGGAGCAGTGAGTTGAGCTCTGCGGCGCGGTTGGAAGGCTGATTCATCTGGAGGTTTCGACTTTTCTGTAAGGCAGCATCCTATTATAGATGCGAATATCGTCCAGGTGAAACGAGGCTGAAGGGAGTTTTTCAGTGGGCACTGGGTTGTTAAGCTATGATTATGAATTTGCACCTGTTTAAGGGCGGATACGCGAAAGCAGTAATAGCCCTGCTATTGAGCCTTGTGTGCCACGGATCCTTGGCGGACACAACCGGCGAAAAGATAACGGTGGGGGTCTATTTCAACCCACCTCTCTCTTTTATCGATCAAGACGGTACACCTTCTGGCTTTGTGATCGAGATTCTGAATCACATCGCGGTTCAGGAGCATTGGGATCTAGACTACGTGGATTGTACCTGGGAGGAGTGCAACGAGCTTCTGGTGCTCGGCGAGATCGACATGCTCTCACCCATAGCTGCCAGCGACGCTCAGCAGCGGCAGATCGACTATAACCGGGAGAGTCTTTTCGTCAATTGGGGACAGATAGTTACCAACGGCTCCACCCGCATAGAGTCACCATTGGATCTTCGGGGCAAGACAGTCATCGCCATTACCGGCGATGTCTATTTCGCGGACCTGAAGGAACTGGCAGCACACTTCGATATAGACGTCCGGTTTCTGGAAGTCGATGAGTACGAAGACGTACTGGCCTGGGTGGCGGAAGGGCCTGCCGATGCCGGGTTGATAAACCGCTCTTTCGAAATGTCCAGATTTCCCCAGTATCCCCTGAAAAAGTCATCGGTGATTTTTAATCCGGCGGAAATCCGCATTGCCTTGTCACCCCGCAACAGCCAATTGGAGAATGCTCGCTGTATTCAGCGCCTGGATGCCAACCTATCGAGGCTCAAAGGCAACCGCAACTCCTACTACTACCAAGCGCAGCAACATTGGTTCGGTGAGCACGAAGACGACCAGATACCGCTTTGGGTTTGGGTGGTGTTGTTGCTGATCGCCAGCATCTCGCTGTTTTTATCCATAGGTATCGTTGTGCTTAGGCGGCAGATAGCCATTCAAACTCAGCGATTTCGGGAAATCAGCGAACGATTCAGTGCCTTCATGAATAACCTGCCAGGCATGGCCTGCATGAAGGATGCGGATGGTCGTTACTTGTTCGTCAATTCCCGCTGGGAACAAGGACGCCGTCTGCGGCGCGCCGAAGTATTGGGTAAGACCCCCGCAGAAATCTGGCCCGACAAAGAGAACCAGCATGAAAGTGCTGAGCGCAAAATACTTGCTAGCCTCTCGGCGGTAGAATCCGATGAGCTCAGTCCATGGGATGAAAACTCCCGTTATTGGAGGGTGATCAAATTCCCAATATTGGATAGTGAGGGCAAGGCCACCATGGTTGGTGGAATCGGTTGGGATATAACGGCACAAAAGGATGCAGAGGCCCAGTACACAAGGTTGAACAGGCAGCTGCAGTTGTTGCTTGAATCAGTGGGAGAGGGGATTTTCGGGCTCGATGGCCTGGGCAAAGCTATCTTTATCAACCAGGTGGCCCTAGACCTTTTGGGTTATAACCGCGAGGAAATCATTGACCGGAACATTCATGATCTGATCCAGCATTCCCGCGCTGACGGCAGTGCCTATCCTGAAACTGAATCCCCCATTTACTTGGCCATCAGGCAGGGTGAAAGATCGCGTATTGTGGATCAGGTATTCTGGAGAGCCGACGGGACCTCTTTTGAAGTCGAATACACAGTGCACCCAATTGCAGATGGGGAATATCCCGGCGCGGTGGTTGTGTTTCGGAATAAATCCGATCATTGATGTCCAGATTCGTTGCTTTCAGCCGAGCGCAGGCGTCGAAGCCTGGAAGAGCAATAGCGGAAACTAGGCAATGAGTCACTGGGAGCGGGTGGAACCGGATTACCGCGGTCGGGGTATCACCAATCTCATGTCCTCGATCGCCAGGGGGCTGGGAGGTGGGGATACCGGATATCCAGCACTTGGCATCCCACATATGGAGTCGTTGTCCGCGGCAAAAAATATCCTTTTACTGGTAATCGACGGCTTAGGCCATCACTATTTGCAACAACATGGCCAGTCTGCTCTAAGTGGATGTTGCAAAACTTTCCTGACCTCGGTGTTTCCTTCTACTACGGCGACAGCGATTCCCACCTTTCTGACCGCCGTACCGCCCCAGCAGCATGGCTTTACCGGCTGGTTCACCTACTTTTCGGAGCTCGGCTCCGTACTGGCGGTACTGCCGTTCAGCAACAGGCTCGGGTATGCCCCGGTAGACCCCCGAGTGGTGTCACCCATGTCGCTGTCGGGCGCCCCAGCCTTCTCCGATCGTGTGCCAACGGAGTGTGTTGTAGTAGCACCGGACTGGATCTCTGATTCACCCTTTAACCGAGCCTTCCGGGGGAACGCCCTGTCGGTTCCCTTCAGCGGTCTGGGTGGCCTTAGAAGGCGTCTGCGTCAATCCGTTTCGCAAAAAGGTATCCAACGCCGCTATATTTACGCCTATTGGGGAGAATTTGATGCCCTGGCTCATCAGTTCGGAGTAGACAGTCCCCAGGTTCAGGCGCATTTCCTGGAGCTGGATCAGTTGTTTACGGATTTGACCACGGCCCTGGCGGGTACCGATACGCTTGTTCTGGTGACCGCCGATCACGGTTTCATAGACTGTGCTCCGGAGACGACTATTTCGCTGGCGGATCACCCGGCCCTGGCGGAGACCTTGATGGTGCCCTTGTGTGGTGAGCCGAGAGTGGCGTTCTGCTATGTGCACCCCGACCGGCAGGCCGCTTTCGTCGACTACGTCGGCTCTCAGTTTTCCCGGGAGATGGAGCTTGTACCCAGTATTCAGCTTCTGGATAGGGGGTGGTTCGGTAGCGGTATTCCCCATCCCCGACTCAAAGACCGAATCGGGCACTATACCCTGTTAATGAAAGAGAACTATGTGATCACGGGGCGGTTACCGGGGGAGCGCCCCATGAGCCACATCGGGGTGCACGGCGGTGTCAGCCGCCGGGAGATGCATGTGCCACTAATTGTCGCGGAGTGTTGAACGATGGAGACGCTTGAATCGCTTCGGGAGCGATTGTCCCAGCTCGATGTTGACTTGCTGGAGATGGTCGCCCGCCGACAGGAGATCGTTGCCGAGATAGGCCGGGTAAAGTCGGCGGCGGGGCAGGGCACACGGGACTACTCCCGGGAGAAGGAGGTGTTGGAGCTGGCGAGGCTTACGGCACAGAGGATTGGCCTCGATCAGCAGGTGAGCGTGGATATGTTCAGGCTGCTGATTCGAGCCTCCCTTGCGGCTCAGGAACAGGACAAAGTGGCTGCGTTCGCGGGAGGCAGCGGCAAGACGGCTCTGGTTATCGGCGGCGCGGGTCAGATGGGGAGATGGTTCGCCCGCTTCCTGGACAGCCAGGGCTACCAAGTCTCGGTTTGCGATCCGGCGGGCGGGCTTTCCGGGTACACGGAGTACCAGACCCTGGAGACGGCGGAGCTGGACCAGGATCTGATCGCGGTTACGGCACCTATTGCGGCTACCGCTGAGATACTCTCAAAGCTGGCGAGTCACCGCCCCAAGGGAGTGATATTCGATATTAGCTCACTTAAGGGGCCGCTGTTGGAATCCCTCGAAGAACTCAAAGCAGCCGGCTGTCTGGTTACTTCCATACATCCTATGTTCGGACCCGACACAGACCTGCTCTCTGGGCGCAACTTGGTTGTAGTGGATGTCGGTGTTCCCGAAGCGACGGCGGCGGTAAAACAGCTGTTCGCATCCACCATGGCAGATCAGGTGGAAATGTCGCTTGAGGTGCACGATCGGGCGATGGCATACGTGCTCGGTCTCTCACACGCGGTCAATATCGCCTTTTTCAATGCCCTGGTTGAGAGTGGTGAGGACGCGCCCAGTTTGGCCCGGCTATCCAGTAGCACCTTCGATGCACAATTGGACGTTGCCAGCCATGTCGCCAGGGAGAACCCCTATCTCTATTTCGAAATTCAGTCATTGAATAGTCACAGTCCGCGCGCCCTTGTATCCCTGCTGAACGCGGTAACCCAGGTGGCGGGCCGCGTTCTGGATCGGGACGAGCAAGGGTTTGTTGAGCTGATGGCCCATGGGAAGGCGTTTTTGGCAGGGCGGCCGGACGATCGCCCCTAGCTGCGGGTGATTGGGATGCGGCGAAAACCGAGGGAACGAATCCACTCAGCGAGAGTCGGAAATGGGATTGTGTTGTCACCAGCAATTACCCATCGGTTTTTGAATAAGGATAGGAGATCATGAATAACAAGATGAAAATCGCAGTGTGTGGCTTATTGCTGTTTTTTTCCTGGCAAGCGCAGGCGGAGGTGGTCGGTAAGGCCGTTACTTACCGCGCCGGAGATACCCTGATGCAGGGTTACCTCGCTTACGACAACGGGATTACCGGCAAGCGCCCCGGTATCCTTGTGGTTCACGAATGGTGGGGGCACAACGAGTATGCGCGTGATCGAGCAAAGCAGCTGGCCGCCCTGGGTTACACCGCGCTGGCCGTGGACATGTATGGGAACGGCCAGCAGGCAGAACATCCCGAAGACGCGGGTAAGTTTGCCTCAGAGGTCAATAGCAACATGGAGGCTGCAGCCGCGCGATTCGATGCGGCCAACCAGGTGCTAAAGGATCATGAGACTGTAAGTGCCGAGGATATCTCTGCAATCGGCTACTGTTTCGGCGGTGGCATTGTCCTGGAGATGGCGCGCCGTGGCATGGATCTCGATCTGGTGGCCAGTTTTCATGGCAGCCTCGGCACCGAATACCAAGCCGAATCGGGCGAGGTGAATGCCAGAGTGCTGACGTTCAACGGTGCTGATGACCCCTTCGTCAAGCCAGAGGCGATTGCCGACTTCAAGGCGGAGATGGAGCGGGCTCAGGTAGATTACATGTTCGTGAATTATCCGGGTGCCAAGCACAGCTTTACCAATCCGGGTGCAGATGTATTCGGGGAGCGGTTTCAATTGCCTTTGGCCTATGATGCGGAGGCCGACCGGCGTTCCTGGACGGCGCTTCAAGCCGCTTTGAGAACGGCATACGGGGTGCCAAAACGGCAGTGAGCGAGGCGATCCTTTACTACGCTCACGATCCTATGTGCAGCTGGTGCTGGGCCTTCAGGCCAACCTGGCTGCGCATTGCCGAATCCCTGCCGCGGGGTGTTGTTTACAGGCGCCTGCTGGGTGGATTGGCTCCGGACTCGGATGAACCGATGTCGGATGATATGCAGCGGTACCTGCAAGATACCTGGCGCCAGATTCAGACGCGGATACCGGGTACGCCATTCAATTTCGATTTCTGGCGGATTTGCCAACCCAAACGCTCAACCTACCCCGCTTGCCGGGCGGTTATCGCGGCCAGAAATCAGGGTGCCGCTCACGAGGAGGCGATGATTTTGGGTATTCAGCAGGCCTATTATTTGCGGGCGAGGAATCCATCTGACGAAGCAACTCTGATCTCGATAGCAGAGGAAATCGGCCTGGACCGATCGAGATTCTCTTCAGAATTGAACGCTGCCGACACCCAGTTGTGTTTGGATGAGGAGATGCGTTTCGGACAGTCGATGGGGGTTCAGGGTTTTCCCAGTCTGGTGTTTGCCAGCGACAGAGGGGCGCGCCTGCTCAGCCATGATTACCGGGATCACCGGGTGGTACTGGAGCAGCTCTCAGAAGCGTAAGTTTTCGGCCGTTTTGGGGTTATCGATAAAACGGTTCCGCGTACCCTGAATCTGTTCGATGATATCGTTGCGCCGCCGTTCCTCATCATCGGGGGGATCCTCCCGGTTCCAGCGCTGCAGTGTTTTTCCTTGACGTTTGAATATTGTGAGGTTGTAGCTCTCCATCATGTGAAACATGGCGCGGGCGATGTTGCCCCGCGCCTCGGGGCGTGGTTCCACGGTTCGGCGGCGGTAATCGAACTCGAAATCGCATTCGCCGTAGCTGCGTTTCTCACCCTTTACCATGGCAAACGGAAAGCTGCCCCTGGATTTGTTGATATCTTTGCGGGAGGGATAGAAGTTGTGCATATCCGCCTCTATCCTGTTGAAACGCCGGCTTGAACGCCGACATTGCTCGCGGCTGCGGCAGCCCAGCGATTTCATCGCCCAGGACATGGGGAAGACGTGTTCGATGTTAATGGACTGGTGTTTCCGATGGCCGAAGGAGCGCGCGCAGTAGAGCGTCTCGCCGCCCTGCGGGTATACTTTTTTCCAGAATAGCGGTAGTGCCTCGAAATAATTCTCGAAGAACTGCTGTTCCGCAGCGAATACGCTGGGTGAACAAAGAGACCAAACCAGCGTGGCCAGCATTACCGGCCGGGACAGCATCATGTTGGCGAACCGCCGCCTGCTGTCAGGCGCTGATGTAGTCGCGCAAATATTTTACCTCGACAGTGACGTCTTGCAGCCGCGCCTTTACCAAGTCGCCAATCGAGACCATGCCAGTGGGCATATTCTCCTCTACGAGTGGCAGGTGACGGAATCGGCGCTCCGTCATTAGGGTCATTGCCTCCTCCGTGGAGCAATTTGGGGGAGCAGTGATGGGATCCTTGGTCATGATGCCCTCGACACTCGCGGTTTCCACCTCACTGTTTCGATTTGCACAGAACTGCAGAATATCCCTCTCGGTCAATATGCCGGTCAATGGACCATCGCCTTGCATCACCAGGAGCGCCCCCACTTTGTGCTCACACATACTCCTTATTGCCTCGAGTACAGTGGCTGTGGGATCAATAGAAATCAGCCCCTGCTGCTTTTGGTTGACCAGCTCTCTAAGCGTCATTTTCATTACCTCCATTAATTTCTTCTATGTAGCATAAAAGTGTAAACTTAATCCAGCGGATGGATATCGTTTTCGCCCCTTGCGGGGCAGCGCGGGTCCCCGCCGACTGCTTTTGCGGTTGATGGCCGCTTGAGTATCCCGTTCCTCGGATAGCATGATAGAGGAATCCTAGACTATTGTTGGGATTATCCGGTGCAATATGCCGATCCGGGGTCGCGGAGCCAGGGAAAGAGGTTCAGCACGCTGCTCCAGGCTTGAATTGTGGAACGGCCTGTCAGTATGCAGCGCCATCTTTGATTTTTTTTGAAGGTATGGGTAAGTTTAGAGGCCTTTTTCGGCCCCTTTTCGGTAAACCCGTTCTGTTAAGTCTGGACTGAGTTTTTACGAATCGCCCGTCCTGCCTGTTTGCGGGCTTGATAACAACCACCACCAAGAGTGAAAAAGATATGAGCTACAAAGAGACCTATAAGCGTTCAATGGAAGATCCGGATGGTTTTTGGAGCGATGCGGCTGCCGACATCGACTGGTACAAGCCCTGGGACAAGGTGCTGGACGATTCCAACGTCCCTTTTTATCGCTGGTTCAGTGGTGGAGAGTTGAATACCTGCTTTAACGCTCTGGATAGACACGCCGACGGGGGTAGAGGAGATCAACTGGCGTTGATTCACGATAGCCCGGTAACCGACAGCAAGACGACTTTCACCTATAGAGAACTCCGCGACAATGTGGCCAAGGTGGCTGGCGCCATGGCCGCACTGGGGGTTACCAAGGGTGATCGCGTGATCGTCTACATGCCGATGATACCGGAGGCCGCTATCGCCATGCTGGCCTGTGCCCGTATCGGCGCAATTCACTCGGTGGTATTTGGAGGCTTCGCGGCAAAAGAGCTGGCCACCCGTATCGACGACTCCAAGCCCCGCTTGATCGTCTCTGCATCCTGCGGCATCGAGGGCGCCAAGGTGATTCCCTACAAGCCACTGCTGGACGATGCTATCGATCTGTCTCAGCACAAACCCGATCACACAATGATCTATCAGCGTCCCCAGGTAGAGGCAGATCTGCAATCTGGGCGTGATGTGAATTGGGAGCAGTCAGTTGCCGCTGCTGCGCCGGCGGATTGTGTTCCCGTGGCGGCCACGGACCCGCTTTACATTCTCTACACTTCGGGCACCACGGGTATTCCGAAGGGTGTTGTAAGAGATAATGGCGGGCACGCCGTCGCCATGAAGTGGAGCATGAAGAACATCTATAACGTGGATCCCGGCGACGTGTTCTGGGCCGCGTCGGACGTGGGTTGGGTCGTGGGGCATTCTTACATTGTCTATGCGCCGTTGCTCCACGGTGCCACCACCATTATGTTCGAGGGTAAACCGGTAGGTACCCCGGATCCCGGGGCTTTCTGGCGGGTTATTTCGGAGAATAATGTCAAAGTGATGTTCACAGCGCCCACCGCCTTTCGGGCAATCAAGCGAGAGGATCCGGAAGCGGAGTATCTGAAAAAGTACGATATGTCGAACTTTAAAGCGCTGTTTCTGGCTGGGGAGCGGTGTGATCCCGATACCTTGGCGTGGGCTCAGAATACCCTCAAGGTGCCTGTTGTCGACCACTGGTGGCAGACGGAGACTGGTTGGGGTATCGCGGCCAACTGTTTGGGAATCGAGGAACTACCCATTAAGCCTGGTTCGCCGACTGTTTGTGTGCCGGGATATGATGTGCAGATTCTCGATGAAAACGGGAATGTTGAAGCCCCTGGAGAGATTGGCCGCATCATGGTGAAGCTACCTATGCCCCCCGGCTGCCTGCCCACTTTGTGGCAAAATGACGACCGCTTCGTGGAGTCATATCTGAGCGCCCAGGAGGGCTACTATCTCACTGGCGATGCCGGCTATAAGGACGAAGACGGTTATCTCTGGATCATGAGCCGCATCGACGACATCATCAACGTTGCCGGGCATCGGCTCTCCACGGGCGGAATGGAGGAGGTTCTCGCCTCGCATCCTGATGTGGCAGAGTGCGCGGTTATCGGCGTTGCCGACAAGCTCAAGGGCGAGCTCCCGGTCGGGCTTGTGGTTCTCAAGTCAGGCGCCAACCAGGATCAGGAAAAACTGATAGGGGAATTGGTGTCGCTGGTTCGTCAAAAGATCGGACCGGTAGCGGCCTTTAAGAAGGTAACTATCGTGGAGCGTCTGCCGAAGACCCGCTCCGGGAAGATCCTGCGGGGAACCATGAAGAAAATTGCCGACAGCGAAAGCTATAAGATGCCGGCCACAATCGACGATCCCGTCATTCTGGATGAAATTACCGAGGCGCTGATTCGAATCGGCTACGCCAACAAGGGATAACGGGTGAATAAGGCGGGGTGCAGTGTTGGCCCCGCTCTCTTCTTTGGGCTGCGCTGGTCGCATCCGGGACATGAAGAGCAGCGAACATGGAGGCTTTGATTTTTACAACAGCGGTTGGGGGAAAGCGGAAGCGTTTGCCGCGATAGTGGGGCTATCCCGCTTACACCTTTTCCCAAGTTAGTTGCCAGTATCGGTAACTTAACCGCGAAACGGTATGCAGTCACCCGCGCTCCAGTAGTACATCTGGGGCGGTGCAATTACAACTTGTGGTCCTTATCTATTGCTGCGGAGAGCTATTATGGCGAACGAGCCCAAACCAACCCTGAACGATTGGAAGAAACTGGCAGAAAAGGAACTAAGAGGGCGCCCTCTGGAAGATTTGAATTGGACCACACCAGAGGGGATCGAAGTCAAGCCAATCTATACGGCTAAGGATCTGGAGGAGATCCCGGGGGTCGACTCGTTGCCAGGAATTCATCCCTTCAAGCGCGGCCCCAAAGCAACCATGTACGCAGGGCGCCCCTGGACGGTTCGCCAATATGCCGGTTTCTCCACGGCTGAGGAGTCGAATGCCTTTTACAGGCGTAATCTGGCCGCGGGCCAGCAGGGGCTTTCCGTGGCATTCGATTTGGCCACGCATCGTGGATACGACTCTGATCATCCGCGTGTAATCGGCGATGTGGGCAAGGCCGGCGTGGCCATAGATTCCGTGGAGGATATGAAGATCCTTTTCGACGGCATCCCCCTGGACAAGGTCTCGGTCTCCATGACCATGAACGGTGCGGTGTTGCCAGTCATGGCTAGTTATATCGTGGCCGCCGAAGAACAGGGCGTTACACCAAAACAGCTGGCGGGTACCCTGCAGAATGATATTCTCAAGGAGTTCATGGTCCGCAACACCTATATATATCCCCCTGAGCCTTCGATGCGAATTGTGGCCGATATAATTGGCTATACTGCCGAACACATGCCCCGCTTCAATTCCATCTCCATCTC